>NZ_PXNS01000001.1 GCF_003045775.1 Halomonas litopenaei
GAGAGTAGGTCATCGTCAGGCATTTATTCAGAAGAAGCCCAATTCCGAGAGGAGTTGGGCTTTTTCGTACGCATGGGGAACCCGAGTTCGACACTTTCAGCCCGATTTTGGCCTGAAACCGGCCCCTGTGGTCTGAGAATTCAGTGACTTATCGAATCGTGGCCAACATTCTTGTAGTGACACGTTTTTCTCGTGGCACCTTGCCAATAGCTGAGTAGGCTGTCTATGGTGGTGACATGTTCGTCAAAGTTACCAAATCCGGGCCGCGCCGCTACGTGAAGCTCGTCGAGTCTTACCGCGACGAAGCCGGCAAGTCGCGCCAACGCGTGATCGCGACGCTGGGACGCCTGGAAGCCGTCACGGCGGGGGAATCCAGCGCGCTGATCAATGGCCTGCTGCGCGTCTCCGGCCAGCCGACGCTTGAAGAAGGCACCGGCGAGACCGACTTTGCGCCGGCGCGATCCGTTGGCGATACCTGGCTGCTGACGTCGCTCTGGAAAGAGCTTGGATTGGATGACGCCTTCCGGCGGGTGCTACGCACCAAGCGGCAGTTCGATGCCGAGCGGCTACTGCGGGTCATGGTATTCAATCGGCTATGCGATCCCGAATCGAAGCTCGGTGTGCTGCGCTGGCTGGAAGATGTGCTGGTGCCCGATGTCGACACAGCCTCGATCAGCCATCAGCACCTGCTGCGCACCATGGACACGCTGTCGAACTGCAGCGAAGCCCTCAATGACGTGCTGGCACAGCAGCTCAAGCCGCTGATCGATCAAGAGCTGTCGATCGTCTTCTATGACCTCACCACGATCCGGGCAGAAGGCAGTACCTCACTCGATGGTGATGTTCGCCATTATGGTCCCTCGAAGGAGGGCGGGATCGCCCGACAGTTCATGCTGGGCGTCGTGCAGACGGCGGAAGGCCTGCCCATCCACCATGAGGTATTCGATGGCAACGTCGCGGAAACCAAGACGCTGCTGCCGACCATCGAGACCGTGGTCAAGCGCTTCAACGTCCGCCGTGTCGTGCTGGTGGCCGACCGTGGGCTGCTCTCCCTCGATAACCTGGAGGCCTTGTCAGCCGTGCGTGTCGAGGGACGCCCCCTCGAGTTCATCCTGGCGGTTCCGGGTCGCCGCTACAGCGACTTTGATGATCTGCTGAAGGTGTTTCATCAGACCCACTGCCAGGACGCCGACACCGAAGCCTATGGCGAGATGGCATGGCAGGATCACCGGTTGATCGTGGCGCACCGGCCGGAAGTCGCCAAGGTGCAGACGGCGGCGCGCGATCAAAAGCTCGAGGCACTGCAAGCTGATGCTCGCCAGTGGTTCGAGAAGCTGGATAACCAGGATGCCGGGCGTCGCTATCGCGGCAGAAAGCTCTCTGATGCCGGCGTGACGGCCAGGTTCTACAAGGCCGTCACTGATGCTCACCTCGGGCATATCCTGAAGGTCGACCTGACGGCCGAGACGTTTAACTACGTGCTGGATCAGCGAGCGCTCGATCGCGCCAGGATGCTGGATGGCAAGCTGCTGCTGGTCACCAATATGGCTGATCATGAGCCACAACAGATCGTGGAGCGCTACCGGGCGCTGGCTGACATCGAGCGCGGCTTCCGAGTGCTGAAGAGCGACATCGAGATCGCGCCGGTCTACCACCGGCTACCGGATCGCATCCGCGCTCATGCGCTGATCTGCTTCCTCGCCTTGGTGCTCTACCGGGTGCTCAGGATGCGACTGAAGGCGAGCAGTCATCCGCTGTCGCCGACGCGGGCACTGGAGATTGCCCGCAAGATCCAGTTCCACCAGGTCCTGCTCCACCGTCGCGAGACGGCGAGCGGCCTGACCAAATTGAAGCCTGAACAGCGCGACCTTTTCGAGGCGATTGGCCTGCCGGCACCTGCTGCATCACGCTTGTAGTGCCAATTTTGAAAACGCGTTTCCAGGCTAATCAGTAGTTTACGCTTCTAACTGTCGAACTCGGGGGGGAAGACCCCTCTCTTTATATGTGGGGCCGCGCCGATAACCCCCTCGGCGCGGTCCGGCCGCTCGCAAGCTCGCGTCGTTCGTCCCCCCTTGCGGCGTTGCCGCAAAAGCTCGGGGTGACTCACCCCCATGCGAGAGTAGCCGGTAGGCCGGCCCGTCCATCAGGCATTTATTCAGAAGAGGCCCGATTATCGGAAGATAATCGGGCCTTCTTTTGTTCAGGGCAGCGTCGACTCTCTAGAGCTGACAGTGCTGATCGAGAGAACGCCCTTCCTCGAAGGCGGTGAGGCTTTCCAGCGTGGTCGATGCGATCTCACTCAGGGCTTCCCGGGTGAAGAAGCCCTGGTGGCCGGTGACGACGACATTGGGGAAGCTGATAAGGCGGGCAAAAACGTCGTCCAGCGGGATGTCGTCGCTGCGGTCCTCGAAGAACATGCCGGCTTCCTGCTCGTAGACGTCGAGACCCAGGTAGCCGAGCTTGCGACGCTTGAGTGCCTCGATGCAGGCGCGGGTGTCGACCAGGGCGCCGCGGCTTGTGTTGATCAGCATCACCCCGTCCTTCATTCGGGAAAAGGCCGACTCGTCGATCAGGTGGTGGGTGTCTGGGGTGAGCGGACAGTGCAGCGAGATGATGTCGCTGTGTGCCAGCAATTCATCGAACTCGACCTGCGCGATGTCGGCTTGGTTCGGGAGGGGAGCTGGGTCGGTGACCAGCACGCGGCAGCCAAAGCCGCTCAGGATACCCGCCAGGGAGCGGCCGATCTGGCCGAAGCCGACGATCCCGACGGTCTTGCCGGCGAGGTTGAAGCCGAGCAGGCCATTGAGGTCGAAGTTATCCTCACGCACCCGGTTGTAGGCCTTGTGGATCTTGCGGCTGAGCGTGAGCATCAGGGCGACACAGTGCTCGGCAACGGCGTCGGGGCTGTAGGACGGTACGCGACACACCTGGATGTTGAGCCGGCGAGCGGCGTCGAGGTCAACGTTGTTGAATCCTGCACACCTGAGCGCGACCAGGCGTACCCCTACCACGGCCAGACGCTCGAGTACGGTGCGATCCAGCTCATCGTTGACGAATACGCACACTGCATCGAGTCCCTGGCAAAGGGTCACGGTGCGGGCGCTGAGGCGTTGCTCGAAGTGCACGATACTCAGCTGCGGGTGATGCTCATCGGAAAAGAAGGGGCGTTCGTAGGGCTGAGAGCTGAAGAAGCCTACCTTGAGCATGGTGCTTGCCTCGCGGGTCAGGGACAGTGGCGGAATCGGCTGAAGCGCTGTGTGGTTGCGGTGACGTCAGGCTTGCGTCTCGTAGAGTTCGATAGGCGTTCCGTCAGGATCGGCGAAGAAGGTGAAGCGGGCACCGGTGAACTCGTCGACTCGGATAGGTTCGGGTCGCGCGCCACGCCGCTTCAGCAACGCGACGCTGGCCTCCAGGTCTGATGTTGCCAGGGCAAGGTGACGAAGACCGCAGGCCTCGGGATAGCTTGGCCGAGGCGGCGGAGAGGGAAAGGAGAACAGCTCGAGCTGGATGCCTCCAGGCAGGGCAAGGTCCAGCTTGTAGCTGTCACGCTCGTGGCGGTAGGCCTCGTTGAGGATGCGGGCGTCGAGCACCTCAATATAGAAGCGCCGGGCGCGTTCGTAGTCGGCGGTGATCAGGGCGACGTGGTGCACTCCGGTCAACGGCAGACGCTCACTCATGGGGGCCTCTTGCAAAGAAGGGGCGCCGCGCGGCGCCCGATGTTGTGGCCTAGCGACAGAGGTCGCTGAGCACCTCGATCAGCGAGTCCATCTCGTCATCGGTGCCGATGGAGATACGCAGATGATCGCGCAGCGTCTCGGTATTGAAGTGGCGTACCAGGATGCCGCGCTCGCGCAGACCGACGAAAAGCTGGGCTGCGTCGTGCTTGGGGTGTGACGCCAGCACGAAGTTGGTCTGTGACGGCAGCACCTCGAAGCCCAGGTCATCGAGACGCTGGCGAGTACGTTCGCGGGTGGTGATCACCGCCTGACGCGTGGCCTCGAAGTAGTCGCCGTCTTCCAGTGCGGCGATGCCGATGGCGCTGGCCAGAGCGTCCACCGGGTAGGAGTTGAAGGAGTCCTTCACCCGGGTCAGACCCTCGATCAACTCCGGTGAGCCCACCGCATACCCAAGACGAAGCCCTGCCAGGCTGCGCGACTTGGAGAAGGTGCCGGTCACCAGCAGGTTGGGGTAGCGCTCGACCAGGGGGACGGCGCTCTCGCCACCAAAGTCCACGTAGGCCTCGTCCACCAGCACCACGCGGTCGGTGACCTTGTCGAGCAAGGCCGCGATGGCCTCGCGGCCATGGCCGTGACCGGTGGGGGCATTGGGGTTGGCAAAGATCACGCCGCCGCTGTCGCTGGCCAGGGCGTCCAGGTCGACACGCCACTGATCGTCCAGCGCGAAACGCTGGCTGTCGATGTCGTACATGCGGCAGTAGACCGGATAGAAGCTGTAGGAGATATCCGGCATCGCCAGCGGCTTGTCCTGGCGGAAGAATGCCTGGAAGGCCAGCGCCAGCACCTCGTCGGAGCCATTGCCGGCGAAGACGTTGGCGGAGGTCGTGCCGAGGGCCTGTGCCAGGGCCTCACGCAGGGCGCTCGAGGTGGGGTCCGGGTAGCGCCGCAGATGGTCCGCCGAGAACTCGCGCAGGACCCGTTCCACGCCAGGCGCGGGCGGGTAGGGGTTCTCGTTGGTGTTGAGCTTGATCAGCTTCTCGCGGGGCTGTTCGCCCGGCACGTAGGGGGTCAGTTCCCGAACGTTGGGACTCCACAACTGGCTCATGGTCTCTCGCTTGGCAGGCTTGGCAGAATCGAAGGCTTGATTACCACTTTGGTCATGGTGACCGCTGCCAGAGCCCTGCGCAAGTCGCTGACGTGCTAGGCTGCGAGCGCTGACCGTTTGCCGCCTAAGAGACTCCATGACCGCTCAGATCCTCGCCACTCTGCTACCGGTATTTCTGATTTCGGGGGCCGGTACCCTCTATGGCAAGTTGCGCTCTCCCGACATCCGTAGCCTCAACACCCTCAACATGGAGCTGTTCGTGCCCATGCTGGTATTTGTGGTGCTGGCCGACCGCCAGGCGCCGCTTGAGGACTACGCCTGGCTGGCGTTGGCCGGCGCCGTGGTGGTAGTGGGGTCGGGGCTGCTGGTATGGCCGGTGGTGAAGTGGCTCAGGCTCGAGCCGAAGACCTTTGTGCCGCCGATGATGTTCAACAATTCCGGCAACATGGGCATCCCGCTGCTGATCCTGGCCTTCGGTGAGCAGGCGCTGCCGGCGGCAGTGGTGCTGTTCATCGTCGAAATGCTGCTGCACTTCTCGCTGGGACTGAAGATGCTCAGTCCCCATACGCCGCTGTGGCGCCTTTTGCGCATGCCCATCGTGCTGGCGAGCCTCGCTGGCCTGGCGGTCAATCTGTCCGGGCTTTCGCTACCGGGCTGGCTGCTGGAGGCGATGCATATGCTCGGTGGTGTGTGCATCCCGCTGTTGCTGTTCGCCCTGGGCGTGCGGATGCTCGACATCGACTTCGGTGACTGGAAGACCGGGCTGCTCGGGGCGGTGCTGTGCCCGCTTTCCGGGTTATTGCTGGCCTGGCCGTTGATCATGCTGCTTGAACTAGAGGGACTCAAGGCCGCGTCGCTGTGGGTGTTCGCTGCCCTGCCGCCGGCGGTGCTCAACTACCTGGTGGCCGAGCAGTATCGCCAGCAGCCGCATTCGGTGGCGTCGCTGGTGCTGATCGGCAACCTCGGTAGTCTGATCGTGATGCCGATCGTGCTTGGCCTGGTGTTCGCCCACGTGATGCCTCCGGTGTCGTGAGCCGGCAGCGATACAGGGCTGTGCGCAACGAAGCTGGGAGGTTATGCTGTCGGCAGGCTGCCGATTCGTCGGTTCCATGCTCAATGGTTAGGAGGACTAATATGCAACTCAGGACTTTGCTGGCGGGATCCGCCATGCTCGCCCTTTTGGCCGGCTGTGCGAGTGGCCCCAGCGACGAGGGATCCGGTGGTGAAGCCATCCAGGCGACCTCGGCGACCTACCAGGGGACCCTGCCGTGCCGTAACTGCGACGGCATCGCCCTGACGGTTACCATGGAAGGTGAAGACCAGAGCGCCCCGGCGCAGCGCACCTTCGATCTGACCGCGGCCTACCAGAACCATCCCCAGAATCCGCCGAACGAGAACTACTCCGGCAACTGGGATGTGCTGACCGGTACCGCCGACAATCCGGAGGCCACCGTCTACGAGCTGGTCCCCAACGGTGAAGGCCAGACCTACTACTTCATGCGCGTCAACCCGCAGACTCTGGAGCTGATCGACCCCCAGCGTCGTCGCTTCCAGAACAACGACATGCTGCAGCTGACCCGCCAGCAGTAAGTCGCACGACATGCACGTGTCGAACACAAAGGGCGGCCCCAGGTGGGCCGCCCTTTGGCGTCTTGACGTGATGGTATTATGCCGACAGGCTCGCTCGGCACCGCCTGGAGGCTGTTTCGAAGCGCTGGCGGTGCTCGCGCTGATCGCAGGGCTCATGCCCCACTGGGCGATTCGCCTGGAACGGCAGCCGCGCTCCCTTGGGCCTTCAGCCGGGCAAGCACACTCCTGGCGTCCATCGATCCCTCGAGGATACCCGACGTCCTGAGGCGTCGATCCAGATCCTGGCCGCTGGCCTCTTCATCCAGCTCCTTGAGGGCCGTCGTGACCTCTGCCTGGTGTTGCTGGGACGTGCGGATGCGTTCGTAGCTGGTTGCAATTTCGTCCATGTGTCGCTGGAGCCCGGTACTGCAAGCGCCCAGCTTCCGCCCAAGGCCAGCATTGCCGCCTCGCGCCTTGGCCAGTTTCATTTCGCGCTGGTAGTGGCGCAGTGACTGAGCCGCTTGCCCGAGCTCCTCGCGCAGGGTCTGTTCCTGTCGCGACAAGGCCTCGGCGTGCTGTCGCTGTGAGGTCAATTGGCTTTCGACCTCGGCGATGCGGCTGGCCACGGCCAAGGCCAGCGCTTCATCGTCCTGTTCGAGGGCCGCGCGAGCCTGGTGCTCTCTGGCTTCGAGCTGCTCGGCCAGTTGCTGGTTGTGGCGCTCGAGCTGTCTGCGTTCGGCGATCAGGCCGGCCAGATCGAGGCGTGCCTGGTGCAAGGCCTGCTCGGCCTCACGGATCTCCTGGGCCATGATCCGCAATGCGTTGGCATCCACCAGCTTCTCTACCGGTTCGTGAGCTGTCGCCCGAACCAGGGTGTGCAGTTTCGTCCAAAGTGACATGGTGGCTACTCCGTGTATTCCTTGAGAAGTTGCTGGGTGCGAGCCTCGGAGATGCGGTTGTGGAAGCGCCGGCTCTCGTGATCATCGCGTAGCGTCTTGGACAGGGTGATGGTGGTGGAGACCAGAAACAGTGAACACACGCCGAGATAGCCTTTGACCAGCAGGTCGATGGGCGCCATCACGATACCGACCGCCATGGCGGCCAGCGCGATGGCAAAGGTGACCTTGACGAAGAACAGCCAGCCTGACGAATTGTTGCTCGCTTCATTTTCCATGGAGATCTCCTGCTTGCTGGGTGGTGGAGCCGACATCGCCTACAGGGTGTGGCGAGCGCGGCGTCGATGGCACTATGGCGAGGTCGGGGCGCGGTACGCCAGCAGGATCCGGAAGGTAGCGTGTTGTTGAGCCGTGAGTCGCGTATTCTGCTACCTTGGCCGGGGCTTTCGGCGATGAGGGATGTGAGTCATGGCGCAGACGGTGGCGATTGTGGATGCGCTCAAGGCGGCACTGCGGGCCAATGGCGTCACCTATCAGCAGGTGGCGGCGGCGCTTGGCCTGTCCGAGGCCAGCGTCAAGCGGCTGTTCGCCGAGCGCCAGTTTTCGCTGCAGCGCCTGGATCAGGTGTGTGCCCTGGTCGGTCTCGAGATCACAGACCTTGTACGCCAGCTGGAGCCCCAGGCGCTGGTCGACGCGATCGCCCCTGAGCTTGAGCAGGAGCTGGTCTCTGACATGTCGCTGCTGCTGGTGGCCTTCTGTGCGCTTAATCGCTGGCGCTTCGAAGATATCTGTGCGACCTATTCGCTCGGCGAGCCTCAGGTGATAACGCACCTGGTGCGGCTCGATCGTATGGGATTGATCGAGCTGCTGCCGGGCAATCGCATCAAGCTGCTGATCAGCTATGACTTCCAGTGGCAGCCGCAAGGGCCTATCCAGCGCTTCTTCGAGTCCCGGGTCCAGGAGGATTTCCTGGCGTGTCGCTTCGACCGCCCGGGCGAGATAAGACTGTTCGTCAATGGCATGCTGTCGGTGCGCTCCAATGAGGTGATGCAGCAGAAGCTTCGGCGGCTGGCGCTGGACCTTCGCCATTGTCACCAGGAAGATCTGTCGCTGCCGCTGGAGCAGCGCTTTGGTGTCAGCCTGATGATCGCCATGCGCCCCTGGGAGATGGAGGTGTTTCGCCGCTACCGCCGTGTTGAGGACGACAAGTGCTACCCGGGACACGGCGACAAGCCGCAGTGTTGACCATCGCTGACGAACGAACCCGATTGAACCGATAGAGAGAGGATTCATGGCCAAGGCCAAGAGCGCCTTCGTGTGCACCGAGTGCGGTGCCGAGTACCGTAAATGGCAGGGGCAGTGTTCCAGCTGCCAGGAGTGGAACACCTTGACCGAGGTGCGTCTGTCCTCGCCTGCCAGAAGCGGGTCGAGCGCCGGTGCGACGGCGCGCGGTGGCTACGCCGGCAGCCTGTCGCGTGAGGTGGTGGATCTGGCCAACGTGGATCTGTCGGAGGTGCCGCGGTTGTCGTCGACCTTTGCCGAGTTCGACCGCGTACTCGGTGGCGGTCTGGTGCCGGGCTCCGCGGTGCTGCTGGGCGGCCACCCCGGGGCCGGCAAGTCCACCTTGCTGCTGCAGACCGCCTGCAAGCTGGCTCAGGAGCGCAGCGTACTCTACGTCACCGGCGAGGAGTCGCTGTCCCAGGTGGCGATGCGCGCCCACCGCCTGCAGTTGCCGACCCAGGGACTCAAGATGCTGGCGGAGACCAGCGTCGAGACCATCCTGGCGGTGGCCGAGCGCGAGCGCCCCGAGGTGCTGGTGATCGACTCGATCCAGACCATGCATCTGGAGGACATCTCGTCGGCGCCGGGTGGTGTGGCCCAGGTACGCGAATCCGCGGCGGCACTAACCCGTTTCGCCAAGCAGTCCAGCACGGTGCTGCTGCTGGTCGGCCACGTCACCAAGGACGGCAGCCTGGCCGGGCCCAAGGTGCTCGAGCACATGATCGACGCCTCCCTGTTGCTGGAAGGCGGCGCCGACTCACGTTTTCGTACCCTGCGCGGCCAGAAGAACCGCTTCGGCGCGGTCAACGAGCTGGGCGTCTTCGCCATGCTGGAACACGGCATGAAGGAGGTGAAGAACCCCAGCGCGATCTTCCTTTCGCGTCAGCAGGAGCAGGCCCCCGGCAGCCTTGTGATGGTGGTGTGGGAAGGCACCCGGCCGATCCTGGTGGAGGTGCAGGCGCTGCTCGATGAGTCGGCGCTGGGCAACCCGCGCCGCGTCGCGGTGGGGCTGGATGCCAATCGCCTGTCGATGCTGCTGGCGGTGCTGCACCGTCACGGTGGCCTGTTTACCGGCGACCAGGACGTCTTTCTCAACGTCGTCGGCGGGGTCAAGGTGCTGGAGACCAGTGCCGACCTGGCGGTATTGCTGGCGGTGGTGTCGAGCCTGCAGGGCAGGGCACTGCCGCGCGAGCTGGTGGTATTCGGCGAGGTTGGCCTGTCCGGGGAGATTCGCCCCGTGCCGAGCGGCCAGGAGCGTATCGTCGAGGCCGCCAAGCACGGTTTTACCCGCGCCATCGTGCCCCGGGGTAACGCTCCCAAGAACTCACCGGCGGGGATGGAGGTGGTGGCGGTGGACAAGCTCGCCGACGCCCTCGAAGTGCTGTAACCCCATCCATGAACTGATCACCTGGGCGCCAGACCATACCCTGATCACAGCCTTTTACCCGGGTTGTGATCAGGACGATGGTGACTGCGCCGTGCCGATTCCGCCGGTCCTGCTGGTGTAGAATGGGCCCATCATTGCCAAGGAGACTTCCATGAGCGCCATCCGCTTGACCCAATACAGTCACGGTGCCGGCTGTGGCTGCAAGATCGCCCCCGATGTGCTCGACAGCATCCTGGCCAAGGCCGGTCCGGGAGCAAGCCACTCGAAGATGATCGTCGGCAATCAGGGACGCGAGGATGCCGCCGTCTTCGACCTGGGCGACGGGCGCGGCATGATCAGCACCACCGACTTCTTCATGCCGATCGTCGATGACCCCTTCGACTTCGGCCGCATCGCCGCCACCAACGCCATCAGCGACGTCTACGCCATGGGCGGTGACCCGGTGATGGCGTTGGGCATTCTGGGCTGGCCGCTGGACAAGCTGGGCGCGGACATCGCCGGTGACGTGGTGGCCGGGGCTCAGGCGGTATGTCGTGAGCTGGGCCTGGCGCTGGCGGGCGGCCACTCCATCGATGCCCCGGAGCCGATCTTCGGTCTTGCGGTCAACGGTCTGGTGGAACTCAAGCACCTGAAGCTCAACAAGGGCGCCAAGCCCGGCGATCTGCTGTTTCTGACCAAGCCGCTGGGGGTGGGCATGCTGACCACGGCGGAGAAGCAGGGGCTTCTGGAAAGCGGTCACCATGGCCTGGCGCGGGAAACCATGCTGATCAGCAACCGTATCGGTGCCGCCCTTGCGCGCATCGAAGGGGTGCGTGCGATGACCGACGTCACCGGCTTTGGCCTGGCTGGCCACCTGTCCGAGGTGTGCGCGGCCAGTGGCGTGGCGGCTCGCATCGACTTTCGCCGCCTGCCGCGCCTGGCCGAGGCCGAGGCTTACCGGCGCCAGGGCGCGGTACCCGGCGGCACCCGTCGTAACCGTGACGCCCTGGGGGCCAGCCTGCCGCAGATGGATGAGGCCCACTGGCAGTGGCTGTGTGATCCGCAGACCTCGGGCGGTCTGTTGATCTCGGTACACCCGTCCTGGGAGGACGATGTCGAGCGGGTCGGCCGCGAGTTTGGTATCGAGCTTGCACCCTTCGGCGAGGTCGTCGAGGCCAGCGGTGAGGCGCTGATCGAGGTGCGCGGATGAAGCTGCCGCTGGTCCCGGCGGATCCCGCCCTGCTGGTCGAGGGGCGCACCTTGATCGACGTGCGGGCGCCGGTGGAGTTCGCCCAGGGCAGCCTGCCCGGGGCGGTCAACCTGCCGCTGATGAACAACGAGGAACGCCATCAGGTCGGGATCGCCTACAAGCAGTCCGGCCAGCAGGCCGCCATCGCCCTGGGCGAGCGGCTGGTGTCCGGCGAGATCAAGGCCGCGCGCATCGAAGCCTGGAAGCGCCAGCTCGAGGCGGCCCCGGACGCCATCATCTACTGTTTTCGGGGTGGCCTGCGCTCGCAGATCGCCCAGCGCTGGCTGCTTGAGGCCGGCGTCGAACGACCGCGCATCGAGGGTGGCTGGAAGGCAATGCGCCAGACGTTGTGCGCACGCATCGATGACGCCGCCGCCCAGCCTATGCTGGTGGTGGGTGGCCTGACCGGCTGCGCCAAGACGTCCATCGTGCAGGCCCTGGACAACGGTCTGGATCTGGAGGGCTGCGCCCGTCACAAGGGCTCGGCCTTCGGCCGCCATCCGCTGATCGCCCCCAGCCAGATCGACTTCGAGCACGCCATGGGCCTGCGGCTGCTGTCATTGCACGGGCCGCTGGTGCTGGAAGACGAGTCGCGCCACATCGGCGCGGCCAATATACCGCTCGAGTTCTGGCGGGGAATGGAGCCGGCGCCGAGGATCCGCGTCGAGATGCCGCTGGACTGGCGCCTCAACCAGATCCACAAGGACTACATCGACGACCTGTGGACGATCTATCGCAACCAGTTCGGCGAGCGCCTTGGCTGGTCACTGATGCGCAAGCAGTTGTCGACGGCGCTGGGGCGACTGAAGAAGCGCCTGGGGAGCGCGCGACTGGCCCGCCTGCAGCGGCTGCAGGCGCTGGCCTTCCGCGAGCACGAGGCCGGCAACCGCCAGGCCCACGAGGCCTGGCTGGCGCCTTTGCTTACCGAGTACTATGACCCCATGTACCGCTACCAGCTGGAGAAGCACACCGAGCGTCGCTTCCTGCATGTCGGTGACTGGGACAGCTGCCTCGAGTTTGCCAGGGCCTGGAGCCAGCAGCAGCGGGACGCGGTGGCGAATTAGACGTCCGGTGCCGTGCGCAGCCACTGGCTCAGCAGGCGATCCAGCAGCGGCGCCAGGGTATCCAGGCGCCGGGCCTCGGCAAGGATCGTTTCCGGCGACTGGGTCCTGGGGCTTGCGTCGGCGCCTTGCGGCAACGGCATCGTCTCGAGAAAGGCCGTCAGGCTCTCCTGGTGATGATGCAGGTGGCAGGCCAGGCCAACCACCCGGCCGGCGTCCCAGGCGAAGCCGAGCACCGGGCTTGTCGGCGTGCCGCCCAGCGGCAGGGCGTCATCGGGCAGTCCGAACACCTGGCGATGCCACAGCAGGGCGGGGAAGTCGTCGGGCAGGTCGAAGGGGCTGTCGTCGGCCAGGCTGACGGTCTGCCAGCCGGCTTCGGCCTGGGTGCCACGGCCCACCGGAGCGTCCAGCGCTTCGGCGATGCGCCGGGCGCCGGCGCCGAGCCCGAGCAGCGGCTTGTGGCCGTCGAGCATCTGGTCGATCAGCTTGCGTTCGGCCTTGAGCCAGGGCGCCTGGTCGCGGTCCTCGAGATCGTCGAGGATGATCAGGGCGTCGCAGTCCCCGGGGCGCGGCACCAGCTCACCGTCGTAGAGGTGGAAGACGGTGAAGCTGTGGCCCATGCTGGCAAGCCAGTCGCCGATGCGTGCGGGGCCCAGGTCAGGATGGTGCTTGAGCAGATGAAGGTGCATGGGGGCCTCGCTCAGACTGAGGGTGGGCGGCGCCATCCCTCGATGAAAATGCAACCAGAACGAAAGGTTACATGAATCCGGACGTCCGAGAACAGATTCTTACCATCATCAGCGAGATTCCTTCGGGGCGGGTGACCAGCTACGGGCGCATCGCCGCCATGACCGATGGGGCCAGCGCACGCATGGTCGCGCGGGCGCTGCGCGATCTGCCGTCGGGGCATGAGCTTCCCTGGTTCAGGGTGGTGACGGCCTCGCGCAAGCTCGCCGACCATGGCGGAGCCGACGAGCAGCGCAAGCGTCTGATCGATGAAGGTGTGGCCTTCGATGAGCGTGGACGGATCGCCCAGGAGCGCTTCTGGCCTTGAGTCGCCCAGTCCGCTTTCGGCCATCGCCGTTTTCCCGACATTCGACACGCGACCCTCGACTCTCGCCCCTTGAACCTTGAATAAAGGGACCGGCAGCCCGTTTATTGCCAGCACAGGAGCCATCATGGCAAAGCCAGGATTTCACCAGCGCCTGCAGGCGCTGACTCTACGTCAGCAACAGGCCTTCATGGCCGCGTTGACCGAGCGCATGCTGCCCAACTATGCGCTCTACGCCGATACCAGCGGTCACGGGGATCTGGCGGGCATGAGGGCGATCCTCGACCTGGTGTGGGAGCAGTTGACCGTCAAGGACGCCAAGATCGACTTCGATCTCCAGGCCGAAAAGCTCGGCGAGCTGGAGCCTCCTCAACAGGACGACAGCTTCGGCGCCCGTCGTGCCCTCGATGGGGTGGTCGCGCTATCGGCGATCCTCGATACCCTGCGAGGCGATGCGCCGGACGCGGTGCTTGAGGTCAGCAAGGTCTCGAAGGCAGCGGTGCGCTCCTTTATCGAGCTGACCGAGGGAGAAGACGATGCCGAAAAGCTCGCCCAACTGGTCAAGCAGCACCCGTTGATGGAAGACGAGAACGACTTCCAGGATGCGGCGCTGGAGGCGGCGGAGGAAGAGCCGAGCAAGAAGCACGTCAAGGCGTTGAGAAAGCTTGGACGCAACGGTGGTGTCAGCAATCTGGGGCTGACCCTGGACTGAGGTCGGTTTCAGTCCGTACAAACGACCACCCCCACCGGGCTACCCGGCGGGGGTGGTTGGTTGCTGGCTCTGCAAGCCCTGGCTGAAGAGCCAGCCAAAGGCGTCGGTCAGAGGCGCATGGTGATGCCCTTGTCGGCCATATAGCGCTTGGCCTCGGGGATGGTGTACTCGGCGAAGTGGAAGATGCTGGCCGCCAGCACCGCATCGGCGTGGCCTTCGGTCACGCCCTCGACCAGGTGGTCGAGGTTGCCGACACCGCCGGAGGCGATGACCGGCACCGCCACCGCATCGCTGATGGCGCGGGTGACGCCCAGGTCGAAGCCGGCCTTGGTGCCGTCGCGGTCCATGCTGGTCAACAGCAGTTCGCCGGCGCCGTACTCGACCATCTTCTTGGCCCATTCCACCGCGTCGAGCCCGGTGGGACGACGGCCGCCGTGGGTGAAGATCTCCCAGCGAGGGGCTTCGCCTTCCTCGCTGACGCGCTTGGCGTCGATCGCCACCACGATGCACTGGCTACCGAAGCGCTCGGCGGCTTCACGTACGAACTCAGGGTTGGTCACCGCTGCGGTATTGATCGAGACCTTGTCGGCGCCGGCGTTGAGCATGGTGCGGATATCGTCGCAGGTGCGGATGCCGCCGCCTACCGTCAGCGGGATGAACACTTCGCCGGCGATGCGCTCAACCATCTCCACCGTGGTGTCGCGGTCCTCGTGGCTGGCGGTGATGTCGAGAAAGGTGATCTCGTCGGCGCCCTGCTGGTTGTAGCGCTGCGCCACCTCCACCGGGTCGCCGGCGTCACGGATGCCGACGAAGTTGACACCCTTGACCACTCGGCCGGCGTCGACGTCGAGACACGGGATGATGCGTTTGGAAAGAGCCATGGAGCCTCCTCAGCCTTGGGTCAGTTCGTCGCACAGGCGCTGCCCTTCGGCGACGTCCAGGCTGCCTTCGTAGATGGCGCGTCCGGTGATGGCGCCGAGAATGCCCGGCTCGCCAGCCGCCACCAGGGCGCGCAGGTCATCGAGGTTGGTCACGCCGCCGGAGGCGATGACCGGAATGCCACCGTCCCGGGCCAGGGCTGCCGTGGCCTCGACGTTGACGCCGTTCATCATGCCGTCGCGAGCGATATCGGTGTAGACGATGCTGGAGACGCCGTCGTCGGCAAAGCGCTTGGCCAGATCCACCGCCATCACCTCGGACACCTCGGCCCAGCCGTCGGTGGCCACACGGCCATCATGGGCGTCGAGGCCGACGATGATATGGCCGGGGAAGGCGCGACACATTTCGGTCACGAAGTCAGGCTCCTTGACCGCCTTGGTGCCGATGATCACCTGGGAGACGCCGGCCTTGAGGTAGTGCTCGATGGTCTCGGCGCTGCGAATGCCGCCACCGATCTGGATCGGCAGGTCGGGGTACTGGCGGGCAATGGCGGTCACCGCCTCGCCGTTGACCGGACGCCCCTCGAAGGCGCCGTTGAGGTCGACCAGATGCAGGCGCCGCGCGCCGGCCTCGACCCAGCGAGCGGCCATGGCGACGGGGTCGTCGCCATAGGTGGTGGCCTCGTCCATGCGGCCTTGCTTGAGACGAACGCACTGTCCGTCCTTGAGATCGATGGCGGGAATTACCAGCATGTTGTGTCCTCGGGGTGCCTTTTCAGGGGCGTGCCAGTGTGATCGATGCAGGCAGGGCGTGGGCCGTGCCGGTGCAGATGTCGGGCGGCGGCCAGGGCAAGCGAGCGCCTGCCCGGCCGGCGCTCAGGTCTGGGTCAGGGGTTCCACTGGACAAAGTTCTCGAGCAGCCTGAGGCCGGCACGAGCGCTCTTTTCCGGGTGGAACTGCACCGCAAAGGTGGCGTCACGACCCACCGCCACATGGGCGCTGACGCTGCCGTAGTCGGTGGTGCCGAAGACCTCGGCGTCATGCTCGGCGGCCACATAGTAGCTATGCACAAAGTAGAAGTGCGAGCCGGGCTCGATACCCTCCCACAGCGGGTGGGCGTTGGGCTGCGCCACCAGGTTCCAGCCCATGTGCGGGACCTTCAGGCGAGCGCCGTCACTGTCCTGCATGTCCAGCGGAAACCGCTTTACCTGACCGGCGAGGTGGCCCAGGCAGTCGATGCCGCCGTTCTCGTCGCTGTGGTCCATCAGCATCTGCTGACCCACACAGATGCCCAGCAGCGGCTTGGACTGGCTGGCCAGCAGCTCGCGAACCAGGCCGCTGAGCTCGGTACGCTCCAGTTCGCCCATGCAGTCGCGTATGGCGCCCTGTCCCGGTAGCACGACACGGGTCGCGCCCTGGATCGAGCGAGCGTCGCGGGTCACCAGCACGTTCTCGTGGGTGACGTGTTCCAGTGCCTTGGCGACGGAATGGAGGTTTCCCATTCCGTAGTCGATGACGGCAATGGTCATGAAGCGCTCCTTGGTGGTTGGCCCGGAGGGGCGCCGCTGCCGGCGACCGCCTCGCTTGGTGTCTTGTCGTCTTGTTGCTGTTGGACCGCAGCCGGCGGCGTTAGAGGCTACCCTTGGTGGAGGGCAGCTTGCCGGCCATGCGGGGGTCCTCGGCGGCGGCCATGCGCAGGGCGCGGCCGAAGGCCTTGAAGATGGTTTCCGCCTGATGGTGGGCATTGAAGCCCTTCAGGGTGTCGATATGCAGCGTGACCTGGGCGTGATTGACGAAGCCCTGAAAGAACTCCCAGAAAAGCTGGGTGTCGAAACGCCCGATGGTGGCGCGGGTGAACTCGACGTTCATGGACAGGCCGGCACGGCCGGAGAAGTCGATCACCACCCGGGACAGTGCCTCGTCCAGCGGCACATAGGCGTGGCCGTAGCGATAGATGCCGCGCTTGTCGCCGATGGCTTGGTTGAACGCCTGTCCCAGGGTGATGCCGAGGTCCTCGACGGTGTGGTGGTCGTCGATGTGCAAATCGCCGTTGACGCTGATGTCCAGGTCGACCATGCCGTGGCGGGCCACCTGGTCGAGCATATGGTCGAGGAAGGGAACCCCGCTTTCACCCTTGAGGTTGCCCTCGCCGTCGAGGTTGAGGGTGACGCTGATCTGGGTTTCCTTGGTGTCACGGCTGACCGTGGCAATACGCTCGGACATGTCGTCTCCTGCGCTCACGCGCATGTCGGAATTGGGGGCCTTGTTTCTAAGGTGGGCCGGTCGCGGTGCGAGGCGCACAAGACAGCTATTATAGTGAATCGGCACCCCCATCCGCTACAATGCAGCCATTCCAGTGGCGGCCGTCGCCGCCCTCCGGCCAAGGGAGACAGCGTATGCCGGTGACCCTCTTTCGCGTCGACCAGGATGTCTGGGACGCCGATGAACAGGTGCGGATCGATCTGACCCGCATTTATGCCGATGCGCCGGAGGAGCGCATCAAGCTCCCGCCGGGAGCCTACGTTACCCGCCAGCTCGAACATGGCTTCTTCTGGGCGGCGCGCTTCAATGATCGCCTGCTTGGCGCTGTCGCCGTCAGTCCTGGTGACGGGCGCTGGCGCATGTTCGACCTCTGTGTTCGCAAGACCACTCGTCGGCGTGGCGTGGGCTCGCGCCTGCTGGCGCTGATCAGCGCTGCCGCCAACCGTGACGGCGTGGCGCTGAGCGTGGCCGGTTCGCAGCTGACCCTGGCCGACCAGATGCTGCTAAAGCGTCTGGGCTATCAGCTGACGCGAAGCGGCGATGATTTCCAACTTGATCTGCCCACCGGAGAAAGCGGCAAATGAAACGACTCGTAAGAACCCTGCTGGCGGTCGTCGGCGTCCTCGCCCTGGTCACGGTGGGCGCGGTGGTCTACGTCACCACCTTCTTCAACCCCGAGGACATGAAGCCGAGGCTGGTGTCCGTGGTGAAGGAGCACACCGGGCTCGAACTGTCGCTGGAAGGCCCATTGGAGTGGTCCTTCTATCCGCGCATTGGTGTCAGCGTGGCCGAGGCCGAAGCGCGCCTGCCGGATCAGGCGGATGACGCCCAGGCCTTTGCTGCCTTCTCCGAGGCCTCGGTCAGCCTGGCGTTCACACCGCTGTTGCGCGGCGAAATCGCCATCGACGGCCTGACCCTGGATGGGCTGTCGCTGAATCTCGAGCGCGACAGTGATGGCACCGGCAATTGGGAGGCGCTGCTCGAACGCCTCGAAAACAGGGCCGATGACGCCGAAAAGGCGCTGGCGCCGGCCAGCGCAGGCCCCAACCCGGATGATGAAGGCGGTCTGTCGGTGGCCCTGAACATCGCCAGCGTCGAGGTGACCAAGGGCCATCTGAGCCTGGTCGATCATCAGGCCGGCCGTGAGTGGCAGGCCGAGAAGCTCACCATCAACGGTAGCAACGTCAATCCGGATACCGCCTTTCCGCTCAGCTCCACCTTCCAGCTGAAGGTGTTCGACCAGCTCGATGGCGGCGGTGAGGGCGAAACAACGGAAGAGCGCACCCCTGGGCTGCAAAGCGATGTCACCCTGGAGAGCGACGTCAATCTGGGTCTCGCCGACAGCCGCCACGTGCTCAGCGACGTGACGCTGGAGACCAGTACTCTGCTGGCCGGTGCCTCGGAACCCCAGGAGGCGACCCTGACCAGCGACGAGGTGGTGCTGAACCTTGGCGAGCAGCGTCTGCACATGGCGCCGAGTCAACTGGACGCCAGCCTGCTGGCACCCCAGTTAGGCGAGAAGCGTGTGGCCATGACGCTTTCGTTCCAGCTGGAGTCGGACTTCGACGCCGGTACCGCCCAGCTGCGCGATATCGCCTTGAGCGGCCCCGATGGTCTGTCGATCAAGGGCAATCTCAACCTGAAGGAGCTGAATTCGGCGCCACGCTATGACGGCCAGGTGCGTCTGGCACCGTTGTCGCTGCGTGCCTGGCTTGCGCGCATGGACGCCATGCCCAGCATGTCCAGCGACGAGGCGCTGTCGGAAGTGGCGCTGACCAGTCCGGTGGAAGGCACCCTCGAGCAGCTCTCGCTCAATGGCCTGACGCTGGTGCTCGATGACAACACCTTCTCCGGTTCCCTCGGCGCACGCTTCGATGGCACCCGGGTCGATCTCGATCTGGAAGGCGACCGCCTCGACGCCGACAGCTATCTGCCGCCGCCCGAGCAGGACACCGCCGCCAACGGCATTCCCGGCATCGCGTCGGCGCTGGCCCAGGACCAGGACCAGGACGGCGCACCGGCGATCCTGCCGAAAAGCTTTCTGGCCGGGCTGGACGAGAGCGTATCGCTGGCGCTGGGTCAGCTGATCCTGGGCGGCCAGCGCTACCAGGATGTGTCCTTGAGCATGCAGGGCGAGGGTGGCAGGCACCGTCTGACCGGCTTCGAAGCGGGCTTCCATGAAGGTCGGCTTAAGGCCACCGGGGTGCTCGACGCCAGCGGCGATGACCTCGCCTGGCAGCTGGCGCCGGAGGTCGAGGGCGTGCGTCTGGAGTCGTTGCTGACATCGCTTGGGCAGGAGCCCGCCCCGCTCAGCGGCTCGCTGCATGCCAGTGGTGAACTGACCACCCGCGGCAACGCTCGCCATGAGCTGACCCGTAACCTCAACGGCACCCTGGACACGCGGATCAACGAGGGCAGCATTCCCCGCGCCAATATTTCGCGTCAGCTGTGTACCGCCGTGGCGCGCCTCGAAGGCGAGCAGACCACGCGCGAGTGGAGCGAGAACACCCGCTTCGAGAACATCAGCGCGCGCTTCACCATCCGTGACGGCGTCGCCCATAACGACGACCTGCTGATCACCCTGCCGGGTATCGAGGTCAGTGGTGGTGGTCAGCTCGATCTGGGCAGCCAGCGTTTCGATGCCGACGGGGCGGCCCGTTTTGTCGACACCGCCGATGCCGCCTGCAGCGTCAATCGGCGTCTCGAAAAGGTGCCCTTCCCGGTGCGCTGCGAAGGCAGCCTGGAGGGTGACAGCAGCCAGTGGTGCGGCTTTGACGCCGACGCCTTCAAGGCCAATCTGGGCGAGCTGGTCGCCGAAGAGGCCCGCTCCCGCGTCAACGAGGAAGTCGAGGAGCGGCTGGGCAAGGAGCTCGAGCGTCTCGACGAACGCATCGGAGAAGAGGCTGGCAAGGAACTTCGTGACGCCGTCCGTGGTCTATTTAATTGAGCATCAAGCAAGCCAGTCACTGCGCCGACCTCCGTGTCGGCGCTTTTTTTCGTGTCTGACTTTTGAGTGATGATAACTAATTGGTTTTATGAAATATTTATCAGAAGTCTCTGGCCCTGACAGTCGGGTGAAAGGCGACAAGGATAGCGGTCGAGTGTCGCCGCTGCTCAGTACAGAGGTGTTTTCCCGGCGCCTGCTCGACTGGTTCGATGTGCACGGTCGCCACGATCTTCCCTGGCAGCATGATCGTACTGCCTATCGGGTGTGGGTCTCGGAAATCATGCTGCAGCAGACCCAGGTTGCTACCGTCATTCCCTATTTTGAGCGGTTCATGCAGCGCTTTCCTGATGTAAAGGCCCTCGCCGAGGCCAGCCAGGATGAGGTCCTTCATCTGTGGACCGGGTTGGGCTACTACGCCAGAGGCCGGAATCTGCACAAGGCGGCCCGAGTCGTGGTGGAACAGCATGCAGGCGAGTTTCCCACGGACAGCCTCGATGCCATGGCCGCGCTGCCTGGCATTGGCCGCTCGACCGCCGGGGCGATCATCGCCCAGAGCACCGGTAGGCGAGCCGTCATTCTGGATGGCAACGTCAAGCGCGTACTGACGCGCCTGCACGCGCTGGAAGGCTGGCCCGGCCGGCCAGCGGTGGAACGCGAGCTCTGGCACCTGGCCGAGCACTACACGCCGGAACAGCGAGTGGTGGATTTCACCCAGGGCATGATGGACCTTGGGGCGACGCTGTGCCGCCGTGGCCAGCCGGACTGCGAGCGCTGCCCGTTCGCCGATGTCTGTGTGGCCCGCGCCCGAGGGGAACAAAAGCGCTTCCCGGAGTCCAAGCCGAAGAAAGCGATCCCCTTGCGCCATACCCGCATGCTGGTGCTGAGCGACGAGGCCGGGCGCATCCTGCTGGAGCAGCGGCCTTCCCAGGGGCTGTGGGGCGGGCTGTGGGGGCTTCCCCAGTTCGACAGCGACGCCGAGATCGATGCCTGGCTCGATACCCACGCGCCAGGAGCCGAGCGAGACGAGCCTTGGTCGAGCTTCGTTCATGTGTTCAGTCACTTTCGCCTGGAAATCACGCCGGTGCCGGCACGTGGCGGGCGAGTCGATGGCGTTGCCGAGGGACGGCTGTGGTACGACCCCCAGGCGCCGGAGTCGGTGGGGCTTGCCGCACCGGTAAAGAAGCTGCTCGCCTCACTTGCTCCCTTTGCCTTGAGCCAGCCACCGTCGCGTTGACGTCCGTGCTGCCCCCCCCCCCGTGCTGCCCCCGCGCTGACCTTGGCGCACAGGGAGCCCGGGACGAGCGCCACGGCTCTGCAGCAACAGAACGCTTAAGTCTGGGCGGGGCACACTGCTATCCTCGTGCCAGCAGGCCACACCATAGCCAGCAGGCCGTACCATAGAAAGGAGACCGCCATGAGTCAGACCGTGTTTTGCCGCAAGTACCAGAAGGAGCTCGACGCCTTGCCCTTCCCCCCGCTGCCGGGCAAGAAGGGGCAGGAAATCCAGGCGAGCGTGTCACGCCAGGCCTGGGAAGAATGGCAGGCGCTGCAGACCCGTCTGATCAACGAGAAGCATCTGAACATGATGGACCCGGCTAACCGCGAGTACCTGATGGAGCAGATGGAGCGCTTCTTCGACAATGAAGAGACCGACCGCGCCGAGGGCTATGTCCCGCGTGACGCCTAGCCTTGCGACGCCTTGAAAAGCGCTCGCCATCATTTTGAAAGAAAAGGGGTTGACGGAAAACGGAGGAATTGGTTTAATACGTCGCGTTGGCAAGGGGCCAGATAGCTCAGTTGGTAGAGCAGGGGATTGAAAATCCCCGTGTCGGCGGTTCGATTCCGTCTCTGGCCACCAACTCTGCTGGGGTATCGCCAAGTGGTAAGGCACCGGTTTTTGGTATCGGCATGCGCAGGTTCGAATCCTGCTACCCCAGCCACGCCAACCCCGTTTCGGGTGAGACGCCCAAGGCGTAACACCAGAGCAGCAAGCGACCTTCCGGTCGGCCCGAGCCGGCATAGCTCAGTTGGTAGAGCAACTGACTTGTAATCAGTAGGTCCCGGGTTCGACTCCTGGTGCCGGCACCATCTAAAAGATGGTTATGGATCAACGACTTGCTGCAACATCAAAACCGCCCATCGAGGCGGTTTTTTTGTGCGTGGGTGAATCATGGTGTCGTGCCCGGCAGCGCGGGTGTACTTCAGGCGTTCGGCACCTGCGCAGGCACTTTTCGTACAAGCCCTAGCGCTTGAGTTCGTCTCTCAGCGTCCTGACCTGCGCGATGTCCAGCCCCGACAGATCCGCCACCGTCTGGTCATCTAGCTGAGTCCGCTCGATCATGTTGCGGGCGACCTCCAGACGAGCCTTCTGTTCGCCCTTCTGTTCGCTTTCCAGCAGGCCTTCCTGACGTCCTTGCTTGCGGCCTTCCTCACGTCCTTCCTTGCGGCCTTCCTCACGTCCTTGCTTGAGGCCTTCTTCAAGACCCTGTTGCTTCCACTGCTCGGACCATCGTTTTGCACGCTCGGCCAGCATGTTGTGTACCTCATTGAGTTCGTTAAGATTCTGCCACTCGGTTCCTTCGCTCTCGGGTATCCAATTGGGCAGCAGCACGCGCTTGATCCAGATGGCGAAGTGACGGCGCAGACGAGTCTGGTCCGGCGCTTCGAGCCGTCTTGCCAGTAGCCCGATCAGTTCGACCGCCTCCCTGGAGCCTCGGTGGTGTTCCAGACGAAATATGGCGGCCACCACGCTGCGGGCCTCTGGCGACCAGTGCTCTGAGTCCACGATGGCGCCTCCGTCCAGCAGAAGATAGGGCATTCGTGGGCGGTATCGCTCCAGCTCCCTGGGCACGCTTTGAACGAGGTCCGATACGTCGACGGCGGCGTTCCAACGTTTCTCTCCATTGTAGATGAAGCCTATCAGGAGGACTCGATATTGAGCATTGATTGCCCTGGTTAGGCTGTAGGAGATGGTTTTACTTCTTGATCCACATCATGAAGTTGTATGGCTTTCTCGATGGCGCATTATTCTTGGTGGCGAGATTGACCTGATGTTTGTTTGTCTCTTCTGGTTCCCGCTCACCATTCACGAATCATTGTTGTTGTGTGTGGCAGCTGGCAATGGCCAGTCATGATGGTAAATCATGTGTTTTTTGTATGTTTATGGGTGAAATCTTACAGGTTTGCCACATCCGGGATTAGGCGATGCTTTGAAGAAGATATCGCTGATATTGCAAAGCTTACGTGTACTTTTATTCAAGACGTAGGAATAGGATGGGAGAGAAAGTCGTCCTGACTGAAGGTGTACAGGTATATCACAGGACACATGGTTTTCTCGAAAAAATGTGGCGTTTTGGTTGCTGTATAACTCAAAAGCGGTATAGGCGCAGTCAAGGTTAGGATTTGGGTCGCGCTAGATGCCTTTTATCCGGACAGATCACAGGGAAATATCGAAAAAATGAAGAAATCCCATTTCGATACCATGATTGAAGAATCGAGCAACAAGGTAAAAGAGTCGCAGCGAAAAATCGCCGAGGTCACTGCCAGTGTTGAAGCCGCTCGTGCCCGCGCAGACGCAGGAGACTCAGTAGGCTTCAACATCGAAGTTGCTACCTTGGATGACGTTCATGCCCACACCGAGACCATGAACGCAAATATCGCAGAGTTGATCATGGGGCTTGATGACACTACTGCCGGTTTTTCCAAAGATTTTGACGAAATGCGCAACAAGTCCAGTATGGAGAAGTTCGTCGGAATCTTTAGCAAGGGAAAGGCTGAGTCCATGCGTCAGGAGCGAATGAGGAGCGCAAGCATAGACGAAAAGCTGCAGGACCTCATCGCCAAATCCGACATCATCGTAAAGCTCCTGGATGGCCAATTACAGGAGCTCGAGAGCCAGCAGGAAAAGGTCCAGAAGAATCTGGAACGATCGCTGGGTGATAGAGAGGCAGCGGTAGCAGAGCTTGAGTCGCTGAGAGCCGAAATAGAGGCACTTGACCCACAGCTCATCGATCTGGAGAGCAAGATATCCGTGGAGCAGGATGCAGCGCAGCGTACTCGCCTGGAAACCGAGCTTGCAGACACGAATACACGCTACAACGCGCTGGTCCAGGATGAACAGGTCAGCATCTCCCGCTCGCAAACGCTCGAGCGCTACATCGAGAAGGGGAAAACCTGGTTGGACAGTCTTCAGAATAAGGCGGCGACTCAAAAGGTGCTGATCAACAAGCTCCAGACAGATACTCAGCAAAGAGTTGTGCTATATGACGCCCTGAGTAAGTCGTTGAAGACGGCTCAGCAGCAGGACGTAGCGCACAGGATCAACGAAATTGGCTCCCAGACAGACCAGGAAGCTCAGACAGCGATGGCGGGCATCGGCAGTGCAACCAACCAGCGCATGGCCGATATGCTCGAAGCACATGAAGGCCAGATGGTGTATGCAAGAGACGTCCTGGAGAAAAAGGCCCGCGCTGACGAGCGCTTTGCTCGGAGATTTTCAAAGATCGTCGAGAAACATGACAAGAATCTGTATGGGCGTTGAGGGGTAGGTTCCCCATCACTCGAGACGTGATAGGTAGAGGTTTTATACCAGCTTCCTTCTGGAGGCGATCATTCGGTGAATGATGTCATCGTTGAATGAGAATGATGTGCTAGCCAGTACTCGCCGAAAAGAGGGTGCGATGGATTCGTCAGATTGTGATCATCTTGAGTTAGCTGACGTGTATGCTTCGCGTCATTACTTTCGGAGATTCAGCGAGATCCTCCAGCGGCTCGAGAGAGTGGCGGCAGCCATGCATGCCAGCGATCAACTGAACCGCATAGATGCAAGAGCACTGACGGATTATCTGAAGCGCCTTGATTTTACCTTTGACGCCTTGAGCACCAAGTATTTGATGGTGGGGCAAACCCCCTCCCGTAGTCTCGGTAGCCTCACCGTGGACCGGCGCGAGAGTGGCTTTCCGGTCGCCAGCGAGTTGATGCGTATGGCTAATGACGCTCAGCAAGCTTCACGCCATCTGACAAATATGCCAAGTACACGCGAACTCAAGGCTCAGATGATTCGCACCATCCTTGGTGAGTGCCGTTCGCCTACCCGACTTCAGTATGCCATGTCCCAGCGACTCTATTACGAGGAAATCTCTCGAGGAGCTCTTTTCTGGATTCAAAATGACCCTCAGTGCGAGATGCTGGACAGTGACGGTGGGCGAAGGCGTTTTTTCATCCATTGGGCTGTCTACGACAGCCAGGTCAATCTACCTGTCATCTACTTGATGGAGGTCGATGACAGTGGTTCTGCCCCTCTGCCAAAAGACGAATACCGTTGGCCAGCTGTCCAGGCTCACCTGATGGCCCAGTCCCTTGCTGGACTGACATTGCTGACCATTGCCCGTGGGTTGGACGCGGACTTCGATGACGTTCATCCAAAACGGCTCCACCGCTATCACATTGGGCCCATGTACTCGTCCTCCTATACCGAGCAGGCCGGACCGTTGCGGCAGATTCTCGAGCAGGCCTGTCCAGGGGGAGAGGACGATTGGGCCTTGGCCTGGACCCAGGAGGAGCTCGATAGTGATGGGACGCAAGAAGAACGTAGTGGATGGTTCAGTAAGGTCGAGCGCGAAATCTTTGCCCTGGACCCCTTCTCTGATGGTGCAGGTCATTCCGGAGCTACTCGTACGTTACGCTCCATCATTTTGCCTCAGCGTCCGTATCAGGTTCTGGCTGAGCTGGCCCCCTCCGGGTTTGCCGATGTGCAGAAGTTTGTGGTCAGCCCATCGGGACAGGTGCTGCACTTATAACACGATGACGGCGCCGTCCTGAGGTGCGAAGCAACAATAGATAACCGTGGCAGGAAGGCCCGGTAGCGAGGGATTCATGAGTCTTGACAGCGATCAGATGGAACTGCGCGAAGATGATATCCAGAGGCACTACGCTGCGGCTGAAAGGATGCTGGAGGGCTTTGATCACAGTCCTCGTATCGCCCGCCCACGGCAGCAGCTTACGCTTGACGAGAAAGAAATATCTCCAGGTATAGGTCGTACTCGCAGGCTTCGATCGACCACGCCGGGGCTCGCCACACGCTCCACGGGGCGCCCGGATGGAGTGCACTTGGGGGAACGGATAGCGACAAGCAATGGAGGAGACCCATTGATGTCTCCGCTCCAGGCGACCGTCCAGCATGGCCTCCGGCGATCCATCGCGATTGCTCTGGCGATTGGCGAATGCTGGGCCGAGCGCAATGGCTTGCTGGAGCTTAAACAGGCCAATCTCTCTGGCTCACTGGCTTCATCGCGGCGTACCGAGTTCACGGAGCTGCTTGCCGCCGAGGCGCTGATCTCCACCCATGTTCTTGCCAACGCCTTGGCATGGCTATTGCTCGATCATGGCAGCGAGACACAGGTTGAGGTGGGCGAGTTACAAGAACTGGTTACTGACAACGCTCAACTGGCTCTTCATGGTGTCTTGTGGGAACTGGATCAGATTGTCGCTTTGCATGCCAGCGATGACGTTCACCTTGTTGCCGCCCTGCTTGCCTGGACCGAACAGTTGTTGGAGAAGGTGGTTCTAAGAGCAGAGAACGCTCCGCGACTGGGAACCTTCACCGCCAGCGTATGGAGAGTAGAGACAGATAGGCTCACATTGAGAGGTTTCGAGCCGGCGCGTCGAGGTGGATCCAGTAATTTGAACATGGTGTTCAAGCGACCTGAAGAGGTCATCGGTAATCATATCGCCAAGCACCAGGCGCAGAGGCTTGCCCGTATGGTGATGGCGTACGACTTTGAACGTCGCATGAACCCCTTCGCCGAGCTGGGAGGTTTTATCTTCACCTTCATGGGGGACGGTAAACCAGGCACCGGCAAGACCACTCTGATCCAGATGATGGCGGGATTGATTCATGACTACTGTCAAGTGGCGGGTTACCCCTTTCGCTACCAGAACTTCGGTGTTGACAATATTGACAGTTATCAAGGCAAGTCGGGACAGAACGCCAAGGCCTTCATTCATCATGTCATGGATCCTTCGGTGATAGGATTTGGAACTATTGATGATATCGACCAGATTGCTGGAAAACGCGGTGACCGTCAGTCCTCCGCCGGGCAGCAGGAGGTGACTGCCGTGTTGATGGAGGCATTTGCCGGCGCCAATACCGTGGTAAGAGGGAATTGTACTTTCGGAATGTTTTCGAACTATCCGGAAAATGTCGACGACGCTCTTCGCCAGCGGGCGGGTGCCAGATTTCTGGTTGATGGACCAAAAACCAGAGAGGACTATATCGATATTCTGCATCTTTTGCTGGGCAGTCACCATGGTATCCCACTCGGAAAGCACGAACTCTATTCTTCTCAGAGCATAAAGCAAGCAATCGCTCAATCCTTTTCTTCCTACAATAGGCCGGCTGAGCCACGCCTGAAAGAGGTTCTTGAACGAGTTTTCGAGAAATTCGGCGATATTGATTCAGTTGCTGCTTTGGGGACATATCTGAAGGAGATTCAGCAGGTTGATGAGAGATTTACCGGCCGCGCAATAAAAAACATAAGCGACGCGGTTAAAGTTCGCTCGATGGATTTCGATATACCTGATGAGTGGATGGAGGTTCCGGATGTCTTTCTGGCCAAGGACTATGAAACGAAGAAGGCGATGATTTCAGAGCTTCGTGTCCCGATCACTTCAAATATGGTCCTTCAGGAAATCAATCGCTACGCCGACAGCGAGTTTCGCTATGCAGGAAGCTCCGATGAAGCAGCGATTGATGCCTTGGTACGTGATATGGAACGTCGTCACGAAGCTCAGCGTCGCTTCCAGGATGGCAGAGGGTGATCCTATGCAGCGGCTGATCGAAAGTGGTCTGATGTATTCCAATCTTTTCCACGTCGACTCGCCTGTGTTGGTGGATCGCTACAACAGAGCACTCGAGCACCTGACTGGTGCGACCACCCAGCTTTCCGAGTTTCATGTTGATGTTTCCGGGTATTCCCCGGAAGTTGGTTCAGAGTTGGGTGATCATCAGTACTTGAATCATGGCGGAGTCAATCGTCAATTCATTCTATTGAGTAACGAACAAGGCCGATGCCCCTTGCTCAACGCCCATTTTTCCACCAGTCGACAAATCTTGAACCGATTTATCAGAGAGAACGAACGACAACTATTTGCCTTGACAGCGACCGACGCCATAGCCGGTGAATTGGAGAATTCTGTTTTCAGTGTCGAGAGCCCCCGGGACCTTTTCGATATTCGTCAAATCAGGGTGGTTGCGGACACGACGAATGGCACCATTGCCAAGGCGGGCCACCTTGCCAGGCTGGTGGATCGTTTCCACGATGAGAAGGATGGCTGGTTCAATGAACAACTGATCAACGAAATGATCGAAGTTGCTCGTTGTACTGGTGATGTCACGCGGAACCCGGTCCAGCTCCAGCATGCTGTCTTCGAGCAGAGGAATTTCTGGACGTCTTTGTTTGGCGGTCTGTATATCTTTCAAGATATGGAGAAGCCGAGTGTTGTCGTGCGCGAAGAGAAGTACCGGCGCCAGCTGCCGTCGGCGCTTGTAATGCTGCTCGATGATCGACGTGATGTGGCCCGTTTTTTGAGCGACAACGAGCTCGTCGAGACTGTCGTCAAGTTTCCAGGCGATGAGGGTGTTGCTGTCCTGCGCCGAAAGCTGGACCTTATGCTTGGTCTGGAGTTGGCGAAAAAGTCTGTTGATTCAACTGGACATGCCGGGTCTCGACTACGTCGTCTTGCGGCCCGCAATGGCGTCTCACTACCCATGGAGTATGAAGGGCTGGCGTCCATTGTCCGGTGGGCAGAGGCTGGTGGAACAAGGCCAAAGGTCGGCATAAGTCACCCCGCCTACTTTGCCACCCTTCGTGCTGCTGATACGCCGGTGAAGGATCTGGTCAATATGCTGCTGGCGGAACTGGTTCCGAATGACGTTCTACAGCTCTATATCTGTCACAAGGATGAGTTCTATCGCCGCTACCGCAGCTGGCCACGTGAGGTCAGAGATTTTTCCGTCGATGCTATTGTTCGTGAGTATATCTCCGATAAAGACTCCGCTCGCGCCATGCTATTTGGCAGTAACAAGGAATAATGCGTGATTGCTTTTGCTCGACTGATCCTGGTCGTCATGGTTCTTATGACGATCTGCTATATCATTGTCAATATTTACCTTTTCTTTCGTTGGCGCAAGGGGCTTGAAGATGAATGGAAAAGGCGTTCTTCAGCGGGTGACGATAGAGTCTTTGTGCGCAGATCGATGCGTCGGTATCGTCGCCGCTGGCGGCCTATATTGATATCCTTGATTTATATCTTTCCCGTCACGTTGATGACTGTTTTGGTGTTTGTTATCAATTTTTTCTAGGGGGCAGTCAATGGCAATCGTGAAGTGGAGTTTCTGGGGTGTTTTCTGGCTGATGGTCGGAGCGGTCATGCATTATAGCCTTCCCCAGTATGACGTCGTTCGTATCGTCGATACCTACGAAAAGCGACAGGATATCAACGATTGGACGCGCATCTTTTGGTCTGATCCGGATGATTTGACCAATACGCTGGAAAATCGTGATGTTCAGTTCATACAAGCAGTTTTCCCTAGTGGTAAAGCGATCGTCTATCGCAATGAGGATACCGGCTGGAGCTGGCCACCTTACTTCAAGTTCGATACCGCAAATCTTTATACGGAGGCCAGTGACCGGATTTCGACACGGGCGGATCCTCAATGGGTTTCTATCATGCATTACGGTTGGCGCAACCAATTCTTTTCCATCTTTCCTAATGCTGTCTCGATTGAGTCGGTCGAAGGCCCGAATGACAAGCCATTCAATTGGTTTACATACGGTTTTCTGGTGCTGATGGGAAGCGCTGTCGCTTTCCTGTGGCGAGCCTGGGTGCGCTTCAGGCGGCGCCATCTCGACCCGGTGATGGAGGAAGTTGAAGGTGGCCTCGATAGTGCTGGTGAAGCTGTAAATCACCGTTGGCACCGTCTACGCCGATGGCTGGATACATGGAAGGGCCGCAACAGGCGCTAGGTGTCGGGTCGCGGATGAACCTCGGTTCTTGGAAAAACCGCATTGAAGGTGGTGTACTCGGAAACTGCGTCCGCGCACGCCCAGCTCGAAGTGTTTTGGCATCAGACGCAACGCCGGTGGAACAGATCGCCGAGCGCCGCCGGCAACGCTAGACCTATTGGCAGATTGCCCAGGCGCTGGGGATTGGCTAGGGCTTGTCTGAAAAGTGCCTGCGCTCGGTAATACGGCGTTAAAAATCGGCTGGTGCGCCAGCCCGGTCAAAATGCTCATTTACACCCCGTAAACTGCGCTTTCTCACCGATTTTTGCCTTGTCTAACCTTCGCTCGTCGACTTTTCGGACAGCGCCTAAAGCACGGTGGCACGTATTCTCAAGCGCGAGTGGGCCTATCCCTGGTTTTACGGAGCTCGGAGGAGTGAGGCCAGCAGCTGCGCGCCTGGCTTCATCAGGACAACTGGCACCGACCACATGCCTTCCTGAATGATCAGTCTCGCGTTGTCCGGCTGGCCCGTTCCGTGAACAACCTGGCGGGTTTTCACACCTAGCGTTTGAGTTCGTCTCTCAGCGTCCTGACCTGCGCGATGTCCAGCCCCGACAGATCCGCCACCGTCTGGTCGTCCAGCTGAGTCCGCTCGATCATGTTGCGGGCGACCTCCAGGCGAGCCTTCTGTTCACCCTTCTGTTCGCCCTTTTGTTCGCCCTCCTGCAGTCCTTCCTGACGTCCTTGCTTGCGGCCTTCCTCACGTCCTTGCTTGCGGCCTTCCTCACGTCCTTGCTTGCGGCCTTCTTCAAGACCCTGTTGCTTCCACTGCTCGGGCCATCGTTTTGCACGCTCGGCCAGCATATTGTGTACCTCATTGAGTTCGTTAAGATTCTGCCACTCGGTTCCTTCGCTCTCGGGTATCCAGTTGGGCAGCAGCACGCGTTTGATCCAGATGGCGAAGTGACGGCGCAGACGAGTCTGGTCCGGCGCTTCGAGCCATCTTGCCAGCAGTCCGATCAGTTCGACCGCCTCCCTGGTGCCACGGTGGTGTTCCAGTCGAAATATGGCGGCTACCACGTTGCGTGCCTCCGGCGACCAATGCTCCGAGTCCACGATGGCGCCTTCGTCCAGCAGAAGATAGGGCATTCGTGGGCGGTATCGCTCCAGCTCCCTGGGCACGCTCTGAACGAGGTCCGATACGTCGACGGCGGCGTTCCAACGCTTCTCTCCATTGTAGAGCACGACGGGCAGCACCGGGGGCAACCTGGCGTGGGGCGAGAGCTTCTGCTGCTTGATCAGGTCCTGATACAGGAGGCCCACGTAGGTCATGATGCGCAGCGCCATGAAGGGATCGATGGTGCTCTGGAATTCGATCAACAGATAGACGTAGATCCAGTCATCGCCGAAGCGTGCGCGCCAGATGACGTCGGACTCCCGATCGCGCAGGTCGTCGCTGACAAAGCTGCTGCTGACCTTCTCCAGTGAGTCGAGGTCGAGATGCGCTATCCAGTCCTCCTTGATGAAGCCTGTCAGGAGGTCTCGAATGACTCTAGGTTCGCTGAACAGCAGTTTGTAGCTGTGGTCGTGCTGGTGGTTCATGGGATATCAGCCGCCGACTGGCGAGAGCCAGTAATGGAAGGAGATGGCAATCATCCTGGCGGCTAATGGCTGGCATGTACGGCTACGGAGTCGATTGGGTGGAAACCTGACCAAATGTCAGAAGTTTGAGCAAAGTCTTGTTCAGAACTTTTTAGAGAGAGGCGTAGTGACAAGCCCTCAACCCCCCAGAATGGCCTTGGTTTCCAGATATTCCTCCAGGCCCTCTTCGCCCCATTCACGACCGTTGCCGGATTGGCCGTAGCCGCCGAAGGGGGCATCGAAGGAAAATTCCGCCCCTTGCAGGTAGCACTGGCCGGCCTTGAGCCGGCGGGCGATGGGCTGGGCGGCTTCGGCGCTGGCGGCGTAGACGGCGGAAGACAGCCCATAGGGCGTGTCGTTGGCGATCTCGATGGCCTGTTCCAGGTCGTCGTAGGGAATCAGGCACAGCACCGGGCCGAAGATTTCTGAGCGTGCGATCGCCATGTGGTTGCTGACGTCGCTGAAGAGGGTGGGGCGAACATAGTAGCCCTGCTCCAGCCCCTCAGGGGCCTCGGTACCACCCAGCATCAAGCGCGCTCCCTCGGCGATACCCTGCTGAATGTGCTGGCGTACGCTGTCGCGCTGTCGCCGGGTCACCAGCGGCCCCATGGTGGTGGCGGTGTCCGTCGGGTCACCTGTCACCTGCTCCAGGGCGACCGTCAGGGCGATGCGTTCGGCGTCGGCCAGACGTGAACGTGGTATCAGCATGCGGGTGAAGGCGTCGCAGGTCTGACCACTGTTGGCCATCACGTTTGCCACCCCGAAGCGTACCGCCCGGGGCAGGTCCGCGTCCTCGGTGATGATCAGCGGCGACTTGCCCCCCAGCTCCTGACACACTCGCTTGACCCCGGCGGCGGCGTTGATGGCCACCTCGATACCGGCGCGGGTGGAACCGGTGAAAGACACCATGTCGACCCCAGGGTGGCTCGCCACCAGAGGGCCGATCTCGTTGCCGGAGCCCGTCACCAGGTTGAAGACCCCGGCGGGGAGGCCGACGCTCTGAAAGATCTCGGCCATGATGAAGTCCTGCAGCGGTGTCTGTTCGGCCGGCTTGGTGACCACGGTACAGCCTGCCGCCAGGGCCGGGGCCAGCTTGCCGACCAGCTGATGCAGTGGGTAGTTCCAGGGGTTGATCAGCGCGCACACGCCGACCGGCTCGCGGACGATGGCGACGCCATTGCGGCGTTCGATCTCTTCGGAACGCAAGGCCCGCTCGGCGTAGTAGCGCATGCCTTCGATGGGGCCATCCACGTGCATGGCGGGTGTGATCTGGATCGGGCAGCCCAGGGTGATGACGTGCGCCTCGACCAGGTCTGCGTGGCGCCTTTGCATCTCGTCGGCGACGGCGAGAAGTATCTCGCGCCGTTGCCCGGCGGGGGGCGCCGACCAGTCGGGCAGAGCGCGCCGCGCCGCCTCGACGGCGGCGTTGATGTCCGCTCGGTGCGCTCTTGGCACCGAGGCGCACAGATTCTCGGTGGCAGGGTCGAGGATGCCAAAGCGCTCGCTGTCGCTGGGCGTGTGCCAGCGGCCATCGATAAAGAAGTGTTCTCTGTAGTGCATGGCGAGGTCCTCGTTGGCTCGGATGATGATCAAGACCGGCGTATGCCGTCGCGGTCAGCCTGGCAGCCCTTTATCCGGACCTGCCGCGCACGACCACCTCATGGCCGACCTCTTCCGGCTCGGTGTCGGTCAGTTCGGCGGGGAAGCCGTCGCCGAGCACCTCGACGTCGCAGGCGTCCTCGAGGCGCCGGATGATGTTGGATGACCACTCACGGGGGCCATAGCGCTCTTGGCCATCCTGAAAGATGTCGAGCAGCAGCGGCGATATCTCGAGGGGCACCTCGAGGCTTCTGGCCAGGGCGTCGAACAGGCCCACGTCCTTGAGCACCAGATCCATGGTGAAGCTGATATCGCGGCTACCGTTGAGAATGACCTGGGATTCGGTCTCGTGGACAAAGGAATTGCCCGAGGAGATACGGATGGCCTCGAAGGCGGTGTTCATGTCCAGGCCGGCCTTGCTAGCCACGGTCAAGGCCTCGGCCACCGAACACAGGTTGGCGGTGGCGAGGTAGTTGGTCAGTACCTTGAGCATCGAGGCCGTGCCCAGAGGTCCGGTGTGCAGGACCCGACGCCCCAGGGTGGTCAGCACCGGCAACACCCGTTCAAAGGTGTCGCGATCACCGCCGGCGAAGATCGAAATGTTGCCGGTGGCGGCGCGGTGGCAGCCGCCGGAGACCGGTGTCTCCATGGCGAGGGCGCCGGTGGCGGCGACCCTGGCGGCGATGCGTACCAGTTCCTGGGCATCGGTGGTGCTCATCTCCAGCCACACCTTGCCGGCAGATAGCCCGGCGATGACCCCATCCTCGGCTTCCATTACCGCGCTGCAGGCGCGAGGAGATGGCAGGCAGGTGATGATCATGTCGCTGGCCTCGGCCACTGCTCTGGGGCTGCTGGCGGCGGCAGCGCCCTGGTCGATGAAGCGTCGAGTGATCTCGGGGTCGAGGTCGCGGATCGTGACGTGATAGCCGTTGCGCAGCAGGCTGCCGGCGAGCTTGCCGCCGACGTTGCCAAGTCCGATAAAGCCGATATTCATGGGATGTCATCTCATGCCGGTGAGCCGATCACCTTGCAGTGACATCCTTGCGCGGGGGCGGATGAAGTGCTGCAGGTAGACTTCACGCTAGGCACGGCGGGGGCAGACGACAATTCATCTTTTCTTGGTGATTGGTAACTTTGGTGAGTGAAGGCGACTCAGTCCCGCTGACTCAGCAGCCAGGTGCTGAAGACCTCCACTCGCGGATCGTCGGCCAGATGGGAGGGGTAGGCGATGCCCCATTCGCCGCTGGCGGGCTGTACCTTGCCCGCCGGGTTGATCAGCCGACCCGTCGCCAGGTCATCCTCGGCGAAGGGGCCATTGACCAGGGCGACGCCTTCACCTCGGGCGGCCATCTCGAGCGCCGCGGCCAGGGTGTCGACCTGAAGGGCGCGTGGCGGCGCGGGCCGTATGGCAGGAGGCGACTGGGTGTCGAACCAGCCCTGCCAGCTCCAGCTCTCGGTGTAGACGCTGATCAGCGGGAAGGCCTGCAGCGCCTCGGGGGATAGCGGTAACGAATGCCCCATCACCAGCGAGGGGCTGCACACAGGGGTCAGCGTCGAGGGAAACAGCGGTGTCCAGTCAAGTCGAGAGGGTAGTGGGCCATCACGGAAGAGGATGGCGATATCGGCGTGGGCGCTGTCGAAGGTCCAGTCCAGGCTGTAGGTCTTGATCCTCAGTTCGGTCTCGGGATAGCGCTGGTGAAATTGTGCCAGTCGTGGGGCCAGCCAGCGGATCGAGGTGGTCACATAGACCTGCACGCGCAGGGGTTCAAGGCAGGGCTGGCGACGCAGTGTTTCGGCGCCCTGGATCAGAGCTTCCATGGCGTCGCGCACGACAGGGTAGAAACGTCGACCGGACTCTGTGAGCTCGATATGCCGACCCCGGCGGGCGAACAGTTTCGTCCCCAGGCTCTGCTCCAGACGCTGTATCTGGTTGGCGATGGCGGGGTGGGAGAGGTGCAGCTCCTCGGCTGCGGCGCGCAGGCTTGATAGTCGCGCCGCGGCCTCGAATCCCTTCAGCGCACTCAAGGGCGGCAGGCGATCCAGCGGCAGCGGTGCCGCGGATGTCCGATGACGCGGGACGTCAGACAACGCGGGACGACAGCTGGCGCGCGGCCTGCACCAGGTTCTTGGAGTAGCGGCGCGCCTCCTGGGAGCTCAGGGTGTCGCTGCTGATGGCGGCGCTGATCGCTGCGATGGGCTCGTTACGCAGGTTGAGCACCGGTGCGGCGATGCAGCTGACGCCCTGCTCAGGCGCGCCGTTGGAGGTGGCGTAACCGAGCCGATGGGCCCGCCCCAGTTCCGCCATGACGCCTTTCACTCCCTTGTTCTCGGGAGCAAGACCAAGCTCGTCGGCGAGATAGCCCTGCCAGGAGTCCTCGTCGCGCATTGCCAGGATGATCTTGCCACTGGCGGCTTCGTGCAGCGCCATGGTCTTGCCCACGTAAAGGTTGAAGTTTGCACCGCTGGCACCGTCGATCTTGGACACCACCACTACCTTGTTGCCGATGGGCACGCACAGAAAGATGGTCTTGTGGATTTCGTTTTTCAGGATTTCCGCGATCGGATAGAAGTAGGGTATCAGGCTCTGCTTGTTATAGATGGTGGAGGATATCTGGAAGATGCGTGAGCCGATGCAGTAGGACTTCTTGCGGCTTGGATCCTGGGCCACCAGCTGGTGGTGAAGCAGGGCGTTGATGACACGGTGACCGGTGGCCGGCGAAATACCGGTAGCGTCACAGATTTCCGAAAGCGTCATGGGATAGCTGGTGGCCGCCAGCAGGTCCAGGATCATGACGCTATGATCGACCGCCGGAGCCTTGGTCTTTTCCGAGGTCCTTTCCGAATTCATGATCAGCCGCGGTCTCCAAAACGCGAATGCGAGGACGAATGCAGATGACTCGTCCGGTCAGACTCAGGGGCGATGTGGCTCCTGGGCGTCGTTCAGATCGGGTGGTCCTGAAGGATCAGGTCGGCCCCCTTTTCCGCCACCATCATCACCGGTGCATTGAGGTTACCCGAGGTGATGTTGGGAAAGATCGAGGCGTCGATGACCCTGAGCCCGGACACGCCATGCACCCTGAGACTGCCATCGACCACCGCCTCGCGAGGGTCGGGCCCCATGGCGCAGGTACCGCACAGATGATAGATGGAGCCTGCGTTGGCGCGAAAGTACTCTAACATGCTTTGGTCATCGTGGACGGCATCCGCCGGAGTGACCTCGGCGTCGATGACGGCACCCAGGGCCGCCGTTTCGGCCAGCGCGCGAATGAGCCGGCTGCCCTGAATGGCCTCGTCCTGATCTCGCCGGCTTCCCAGATAGTTCGGCCGGATCACCGCCGGCTCATTGGCATCGGCGCTGGCCAGCTCGATGGCGCCACGACTGTCGGGACGGCAGGAATTGAAGGCCAGCAGGAAGCCGGAGTAGGCATCCGCGGTCAGTGTCGTGTCCGGCGGTGCCGGGATGCGATAGGACAGCGGGTTGAAGTAGAGCTGGATATTGGGCACGGGTTCGTCGGCATGGCCGCGAAAGAAGCCGCCGGCCTGGTTGACGCTCATCGCCAGCGGGCCGCTGCGATTGATCAGGTACCTCATCGTTGCCCTGGTCAGGCCGGGCAGAGAGTTGAAGTCGTCGTTCAGGGTCCGGCAGTTGGCGCGATAGAAGTAGCTGACGGCCAGGTGATCCTGCAGGTTTCGGCCCACGCCGGGCAGCTGCTGGAGCGCTGCGATCCCGTGTTGTCGCAGCTTCTCGCTGTCCCCGAGCCCCGATAGCATCAGCAGCTTTGGCGAGTCCACCGCACCGGCGCAGACGATCACCTCGCGGCGTGCGCGCAGGGTCTTCAACTGGCCTTGCTCTCGGTATTCAATGCCGCTGGCGCGACGCTGATCGTCGAACAGCACCCGTTGAACCTGGCGGACGTGCTTGAGGGTGAGATTGGAGCGCTCGAGCGCCGGCTTCAGGTAGGCGGTGTTGCTGGAATCGCGACGGCCTCGGCGGATGTTCGTCTCATAGAGGCCGGCACCTTCGATGGAGGCGCCATTGAAGTCGTCATTGAGCGGGTAGCCGAGTTCATCGGCAGCCCTGAGGTAGGACTGGCAGATCGGATGGGCGATTTCCTTGAGCGGGGTGATGCCGATCAGTCCCTGGCTCGAGTGGAATTCGGTATCGCCCGCAGGGTGCTGCTCGAGTTTCCTGAAATAGGGCAACAGCGCCTGGTAGCCCCACCCCGGGTTACCCGCGCGCTCCCAGTCATCGAAGTCCGATGGCTGGCCTCGCACATAGATCATGGCGTTGATCGAGCCCGATCCTCCCTGGACCTTGCCCCGGGGTGTGTAGATCCGCCGGTTGGCCAACGCCGGCTCCTCGGCGCTGTAGTACATGTAGTTGTAGCCGGGGTGATAGTAGGTCTTGGCAAAGCCCACCGGCACCCGAAGCCAGGGGGAACTGTCACGGCCGCCGGCCTCGACGATCAGTACCTTGTGGTGTCCGCTGGCACTCAGCCGGTGGGCCAGCACGCAGCCTGCGGAACCTGCACCGACGATGATGAAGTCGTAGTCCATCGCCTCAGGCCTCCGGTCGGGTCTTCCAGCGGGTGCAGGACTGCTGGACGACGTCGTAGGGCGTGGCGTCCATGCTCAGGTGCAGGCGCTTGCCGGTATAGGGTGAGTGGGCCCTGACCACCGCCATGTCCAGTTCCACCCCGAGCCCCGGTCGATCGGAGGGAATGATAAAGCCGTCACTCCACTCGATCTTGGCTTCGAGCACCTCGGCGTGGAAGCCGTCCCAGGTGCCGATGCTCTCCTGGATCAGGAAGTTGGGTGTGGTGGCGGCGAGCTGAATGCTGGCCGCCGCACCCACCGGGCCGTTGTACAGGTGGGGCGCTATCTGGGCGTAGTGGACCTCGGCCAGGGCGGCGATCTTCTTGCCTTCGAGGATGCCGCCGACCCGGCCAAGGTTCATCTGCAGGATCGAGGCGGCCTGGTGGCGCAGCAGGTCATGGAACTCGTACTTGGTGGTCAGCCGCTCACCGGTGGCCACCGGGATGGAGGTATGGTCAGCGACCCTGGCCATGGCCTCGCTCTGGCCGGGTGGCACCGGCTCCTCGAACCACAGCGGGTCAAAGGGTTCGAGGCGCTTGGCCAGGCGGATCGCCGAGGCCGGCGTCATCTGGCCGTGGGTACCGAACAGCAGGTCGCAGCCGTTGCCGACCGCCTCACGAATGCGCTGGCAGAAGGTTGCGCTCTTTTCCAGCGCCTCCAGTGACAGCATATGCCCGCAGTAGGCGGTGTAGGGGCCCGCCGGATCGAACTTGAGCGCGGTAAAGCCGAGGGCCTTCTGCTCCAGGGCGCACTCCACCGCCAGCTCGACATTGTCGTAGTCATATTCACCGCCGGGGGCCCGGGGATAGAGATAGGTGTAGGAGCGCAGCCGATCGTGGAGCTTGCCGCCGATCAGTGCATGTACCGGCTGGCCAGCCGCCTTGCCGACGATGTCCCAGCAGGCCATCTCGAGGCCGCTGAGCACCCCCATCATGGTCAGGTCCGGGCGCTGGGTGAAGCCGCTCGAGTAGGTCTCGCGATACAGCCGTTCCAGATGGTGGGGATCCCGTCCCTTCAGGTAGCGCTCGAACACGTCCTCGATGGCGGCGACCACCACTTGCGGGTGGAAGGTCGCCGCATAGACCTCGCCGACGCCCTCGATGCCACAGGCTGTTCCCAGTTTGACGAAGATCCAGTACATGCCGCCGATGTGGGGCGGAGGTGTGGCGACCACATGGCTTTCACAACTGACGACTTTCATGAACGGCGAGTCCTCTGAAAAGGGCAGCAAGCGGCCGACCGCCCGGCGTAGACGCGGCGGTGATGGGCTTGGGTGTGGGGTGGCGCGGGATGGCGTCAGTAGTTCAATACCACCAGCCGGGTCTGGGTGTAGTCCAGCATGCCGTGCTTGCCGTCGTCGCCACCGAGGCCCGAACGCTTCCAGCCGGCGTGGTAGCCCTGGTAGGGGTCCGATGGGGTGCGATTGATGTAGACCTCGCCTGCCTCGATGTTGTGGGCCACCTTCATGGCGGTGCGGTAGTTCTCGGTGAACACCACCGAGGCAAGGCCGAACTGGTGGTCGTTGGCCAGCGCCAGGGCTTCATCCACATTGGCGTAGGTCAGCACCGGCAGTACCGGGCCGAAGATCTCTTCCTGGACGATCTCCATGTCCTGGCGGCAGTCGGTCAGCAGGGTCGGCGGGTAGAAGTGTCCGGGGCCAGGGGGAATCGCGCCGCCGGTGGCCAGGGTGGCGCCGTCGTCGATGGCACGCTCGACCATCTGGTGGACATTGAGGCGGGTGTTCTCGTTGATCAGGGGGCCCATGTGGCTGGGGTCCTCGGCACGATTGCCGAAGGTGCAGGCCTCCATGTTGTCCTTGAGCAGGGCGATGAAGGGCTCGGCGATGGACTGATGCACGTAGACTCGCTCGATGGCGGTACACAGCTGGCCGCAGTTGGTGGTCTTGGAGGCCACGATCTGACGGGCGGCCTGCTCGAGGTCGGCGTCGGGCTCGACGATGGCCGGTGACTTGCCACCCAGTTCCAGCGACGACTTGGCGATATTGACCTGGGAGTACTCCAGCACCTTGCGGCCGGCGCCGACGCTGCCGGTGAGGGTGATCATGCCGACCCTTGGGTGAGTACACACGGCCTCGGCGGTGGCGTGGTCCATGCTCAGGATGTTGACCACCCCCGGCGGGATCTCGGCCGCCTGGACGGCCCGGGCAATTTCGAAGGCCGAACGCGGAGTGTTGTTGCTCGGGCGCACGATCACGCTGTTGCCGGTGATCATCGCCGGTGCAATCTTGCGCAGCAGGGTGAAGACGGGGTAGTTGAAGGGAATCAGGCAGGCCACCACGCCGATCGGCTCCCGAGTGAGCAGCAGGCTCTCGTCAGGGGTGTCGCTGGGCACGATATCGCCCTCGATCCGTCGCGCCCATTCGGCGTGGTAGCGGGTGATATCGGCCGCGTATACCGCCTCGTTGGTGGCGTCCTCGAGGCTCTTGCCCGACTCTTCGGCCAGCGCCCGCCCAATGGCCTCGCGACGCTCCATCAGGGCGTCGGCCAGGCGCTGCATATGTACCGCCCGCTCGGCACTGGTCAGCCTGCGCCAGTGCTTCTGGGCCCTGGCCGCGACCTCGACAGCTTCCATCGCCTGGGCGTTGGTGGCGGCCTGTACCTCGCCCACCATCGCTCCCGTGGCGGGGCAGTAGACCGGGATCATGCTGGCCTGGGGGGCGCTGACAAAGTCGTTGTTGATGAAGTTCCCATCGGTGCTCATGGCTGATTCCTCGTCAAGTTCAAACCAGCCTAGGAAGCGACCATGAAGGCGTCAAGAAAATTCCCTATGTAGAAATAAAATTCCGCATATGGAATATATTGCGGTGTGCTGGTGCCTGTAGGCGAGCCGGCAGGAAGCCAAGACAGCGCCAGGTACGCGCCAGGTAAGCGCCAGGTAAGGCCCGAGAAAGCGCCGAGGAAAGCAACATCAGGCGCCCTGCCGGCGACGGCCAGCAGGGCACGTGTCATCGGGCCTAGCGGGTGGCGACCACCACGCGGCCTCTGACCTTGCCTTCCATCAGGCGCTCTGCGGTGGTGATGGCCTCGCTCAGCGGGATCTCGCTGGCGATGTCGTCGAGACGCTCTTCAGGCATCAGCTCGGCCAGGCGCTGCCAGGCTTCCAGGCGAACTTCTCTGGGCTGCATCACGCTGTCGATGCCGGCCAGGGTCACGCCGCGCAGGATGAAGGGCATCACCGTGGCGGGAAGGTCCATGCCCTGGGCCAGGCCGCAGGAGGTCACCGTGCCGCCGTAGCGGGTCGAGGCCAGCACATTGACCAGGGTGTGGCTGCCGACGCTGTCGACGGCACCCGCCCAGCGTTCCCTGGCCAGGGGCTTTCCGGGCTGTTCGAGCTCGCCGCGGTCGATGATCGAGGTGGCGCCCAGTGCCTTCAGATAGTCCGCCTCCTCGACCTTGCCGGTGGAGGCAACGACTTCGTAGCCCAGCTTGGCCAGCAGGGTGATGGCAAAGCTGCCGACGCCACCGCTGGCGCCGGTGACCAGCACCTCGCCCTGGTCCGGGGTCACCCCGTGGCGCTCCAGCGCCAGCACCGAGAGCATGGCGGTGTAGCCGGCGGTGCCGATGGCCATGGCGTTTCTGGTGCTGAAGGCTTCGGGCAGCGGGATCAGCCAGTCGCCGTTCAGCCGTGCCTTCTGGGCCAGCCCGCCCCAGTGCTTCTCGCCGACGCCCCAGCCGTTCAGGACCACCCGGTCACCCGGCTGGAAGTCCTGGTGCTGTGAGGCTTCCACCACGCCGGCAAGGTCGATACCCGGGACCATGGGGAAGGACTTGACCACCGGGCCCTTGCCGGTGATGGCCAGCCCGTCCTTGTAGTTCAGGGTGCTGTATTCGACGTTCACGGTCACGTCGCCCTCTGGCAGGGCCTGGTCATCCAGTGACTCGATAGCGGCCTTCTGAGTGTCGCCTTCCTTGCGGATCACGATGGCGTCGAACATGGCGGTCTCCTTTTTAGACGGTTTGTCTATAAATTGGCGCAAGCAGTATCAGGGCGCCGTATACGACCCCGCAGGAGCGGGCTCTTGGTTCAGTGTCGGACTATTGTCAAGTCAGGTCGGCTCAGTTCAGTTCATGGCGACGGACGACCCTGGCGTTGGGTGTCCAGGCCCGAAAAGAAGCTGTCGGTGAACACATCGATCGGGCGCGGGCTGCGTTCCAGCCTGGCGCGCATGATGGCGCCCTCCCAGCCGATCCAGAAGGCCTCGGCCAGCCGGTCAGGGTCTCTGTCGGAGGCGATATTGCCGTGGTGGCGGGCTTCTTCCAGGCAAGCGGCGAGACGTCGTTGCCAGTCGGCGAGCGTGGCGATCAGCCGCTCGCGGTAGTCCGGTGGCAAGCCAGCCGCCTCCTGACCGAGATTGCCCACCAGACAGCCACGGCGATAGTCGTGGCGTGCCATGCCGGCCTTGGCATCGTCGACAAAGGCCTGCACGCGCTCGAGCGGTGGTCGGGAATCGTCTTGCAGATGGCGGTCGAGCTTGTCGGCAAAATAGCGGGCGTAGCGCTCGAGCACCGCCTGGCCGAAGGCTTCCTTGCTGGCAAAGTAGTGATAGAAGGACCCCTTGGGCACCCCGGCACGCTTGAGCATGCCGTCGAGTCCCGCGCTCAGAAAGCCGTGTTCGGTCAGGGTCTCGAGGCCGCTGGCGATCAGCGCCGCTCTGGCGTCGCCCTGGGTGGCGCCGACGCTGTAGTCGGTCTTCGGCGGTCGCCCCCGGCGCCTGGCTATCGTCGGATTGGTCATGCAATGATTTTAGACCAGATGTCTATAAAATCAATGATGGGGCTGACCACGAGGGGAGACGAGAAGACACGCGAGGGTGGCCACGGGGGGCGACAGCGTCACCTGACACGACACCAGCGGCCCGGTATCGGGCCGCTGGCGATTGGAGCAGGTCATCGACGAGGGTCTATCAGACCTGGGGTGACAGGCACTCGACCGGCGAGCGAGACTCGCTCGACTTGCGCATCAGGCTGATGACAACAAAGATTGCCGAGTTGACCACCAACCCGCAGAAGCCCGGGTGCCAGCCGAAAGGCGCATCGATGCCGAATTGCAGCAGCAGGGTGATGACGGCGCCGACACTCAACCCGATAAAGGCCGCGGTCTGGGACGCGCGACGCCAGAACAGGGCACCCAGCAGCATCGGCAGCAGTTGCACAATAATGCCGTAGGCTCCGAGCAGCAGGCTGACCAGCGAGCCGGGGTTGGCCAGTGCCAGCAGGTACGCCATCAGCGATATCGCGATGACCCCGTAGCGCGTCAGTGACAGCGCCTTGTGCTCGGGCAGGGCGCGCATCCTGGGCGTGAACTGGACCACGTCACGTACCAGGATGGTGGCCGAGGTGTGAGCCAGGTTGGCGGCGGTCGACATGGCTGCCGCCAAGGCGCCGGACAGTGCCAGTCCGATCACCCAGGCGGGCAGGTCGGCGAGTTCCACCACGATGGTCAGCAGCACCCGGTCAGGCGAATCCAGTGGCGTGTCGGCGAGCAGCACGATGCCGGCGAAGCCGATGATCAGCAGCGGTACCAGCAGGTAGCTGTAGAGCGGGTAGAGCACAAAGACGCGCTTGAGCGTCCTGACGTCCTTGGCGCTGTAGAACTTCATGAAGATGTGAGGCCACATCACGCAGCCCAGCGCGCTGACCAGCACCGCAGTGGAGAAGGCGCCCCAGCCCATCCCGGTGGCGCCGGGCATGGTCAGGTATTCCGGCGCCTGGTCCTTGATCTGCTGGAACATTTCACCGACGCCACCGAAGAACTGCTCGGCCGTGGTCAGCCCCAGTGCCCAGGCGATGACGACCATCATCAGGCCCTGCATCAGGTTGGTCCAGCCGATGCCCTGAAGGCCGCTGGCGTAGACGTAGGCGGCCACCACGCCGCAGGCCAGCAGACTGCCCAGCCAGAACGGAATGGTGCCAGAGGTCGCCGCTTCGAACAGCATGCCGGCGCCAGCGATCTGGATCGTCAGGTAGGGAATCATCGCCAGCACGCTGACGACACCGATGACCAGGCCCAGCACATTCTTTGGAGTGGGGTAGCAGGCCGACAGAAACTCGGCCTGGGTTAGAAAGCCGTGGCGGCGACCCAGTCGCGAGATATGCGGCGCGATCAGCCACCACACGATCACCGCCAGCGTCAGGTAGGCGATGATATAGAACGCCGGGGCGCCCTTGCTGTAGGCCCAGCCAGGTGCACCGAGGAAGGCAAAGGCGGAGAAGATCTCGGCACCGAGGATGAAGAACAGGACCAGCAGGCCCATATGGCGACCGCCCGCTACGTAGCCTTCCAGCGAGGAGCCCTGGCCACGCCTTGCGCGCAGGCCCACCAGCAGCACGATGACCAGATAGCCCACCGTCATGGCGGTGATCAGCAGAGAATCACTCATGGTCTGCCTCCTCGCCGGTATCCTTGCGATAGGCGATCAACAGGCCCACGAACAGGGCGAAGACCCAGGCCACGTACCAGAACATGAAGAACGGCATGCCGAGCACCATCGGATCGATGCGATTGGCGATCAGCGCACCCGGCCACACCATGGCCAGGGTGCACAGCACGAAGTAGATCAGCAGGCCCTTGGAAGGCATGCCTTTTTGGTGGTTCATGGGAAGACCTCTTGTTGTTGAGTGTGGTCGTTGTCGGCATCGCCTCAGCGATGGTCGTTCAAGGCGCCAAGAGCGATGGCAACCAGCAGTCGGCTGCCTACGGGAATGATGGCGTCGTTGAAGTCGTAGCGAGCGTTATGAAGCGGCGGGGTGGTGTCCGATTCGGCGCTGCCGAGGAAGAAGTAGGCTCCCGGGCACTTTTCGAGCATAAAGGCGAAGTCTTCACCGCCAAGGCTGGGACTCACGTCGCGCTCCAGTGCGGTCTCGCCCAGCAGTTCCTTCGCGGTGGCGATGACGTGGTCGGTCGCCGCCGGGTGATTGACCGTGGCCGGAAAGATGCGCTGGTGATCGACCTCGATCTCGCCGCCGTAGGTCGCCGCCACACCATCGCAGGTGCGCTGGATGGCCTCGGCGATGCGATCCTGGGTAGCGCTGTCGAGGGTTCGCACCGTGCCGCTCAGTCGGACCTCGTCGGGAATGATGGCGAAGCCGTCGAGTTCACCTCCCTTGATGCCGCACAAGCTCAGTGCCGCTGGAGACAGCGGGTCGGCATCGCGCGAGACCACGCTGTGCAGGGCCTGGATCAGAGCGCCGGCCATTCTGACCGGGTCGGTAGAAAGGTGTGGGTTCACCCCGCCGTGGCCGCCCTTGCCGCGGATGCAGATATCCAGGCGATCGGTGGCGGCCATGATCGGGCCCGGGCGAATCGCCACCTGCCCCCGGGGCAGAGCCGGCCAGTTGTGCAGGCCGTAGATCGCATCCATGGGGAAGCGCTCGAACAGCCCCTCCTCGACCATCGCTCGTCCACCGCCCAGGCCTTCTTCCGCCGGTTGGAACACCAGCTGGATGGTGCCGGAAAAATCGCGGTGGCGGGCGAGGTAGCGAGCGGCGCCGATCAGCATGGTGGTGTGGCCATCGTGGCCGCAGGCATGCATGACACCAGGCACTTCGGAGACATGGCCGTGGTCGCTTGCCTCCTGAATCGGCAGCGCGTCCATGTCGGCGCGCAGGCCAATACGGCGACCGTTGTCGGGGCCAAGCCCTCTGATGGTGGCCACGACACCGGTGCCGCCCAGGCCGTGGTCGAAGGGTATGTCGAGCCGCTCGAGTTCATCGCAGACACGCGCGGAGGTGGCGTGTTCCTTGAAGCCGAGTTCCGGATGCCGATGAAAGTGCTGGCGCAGTTCTGTCAGACTGCTGTGCTGGTCGTCGAAGAAGGTGGGGTCGATAGGCTGGGTCATGATATTCCGGACGCTTGTTGATTGTGTCCTTCATCATGGTTGGCGGTATGTCATAGATAAAATATTATTATTTTTATATTTCCATGCTTTTATTGTATGGATTTGCCGTATGAGCCGTCGACTTGGGTGAATCCTGGCACTGGCGTGGTGGCCCCGCTCAACAAGGATCGAACATGGACTTCAAGCAGCTGCGCTACTTTCTGACGGTGGTCGAGGAGGGCGCGATTTCCAGCGCGGCAAGAAAGATCCCGTTGGCCCAGCCGGCCTTGACCCGCCAGCTCAGGCTGCTGGAGGAGTCGGTGGGAGCCACTCTGCTGGAGCGATCACGTCAGGGCGTAAGCTTGACCGCTGCGGGGGTTGCCTTTCACGGCGAAGCGCGACGACTGTTGCGAGAGTTCGAGACAGCCAAGCTCGATGCTCGTCGGATTGCCGATGGACAGCTCGGACAGCTGCGTCTGGGCGTCACCGTCATGCACCTGTGGGTGCCCCAGATCGTCAAGCTGCTCAACGGGTATCGCCAGCGTTACCCGGACGTCAGCCTCAAGGTACAGTCGCTGCTGTCCGCGCCCCAGGTGGAGGCGCTGCGCCATCATCAGCTGGATGCGGGGATGCTGTTCTTTCCCCCTGACGATGATGATCAGCTCGACAGCCACTGCCTCTATGAAGACCGTCTTGTGCTGGTAGCCAGCGAAGGGTCGCGCCTGGCGCAGCATCCCCCCTCTCGACTGGCGGACCTGGCCGGTGAAGACTTCATCTGGTTCGAGCGCAGCGCGACACCGGTCTATCACGACAAGCTGATCCATGCCTTTCAGCGACGTGGCTTCACCCCCCACGTGGTGCAGGAAGGCACCGACAACGCCACCATGCTGTGCCTGGTGGCGGCGGGCATGGGCTGCACGATATTGCCGGAAATGACCATGGCCGGGGCCCCGGAAGGCGTGGTCAGCTTTCCTCTGGAGGATCTGGATATAGTGCTGCCACTGATGCTGGTCTGGCGCAGGGATGCCAGCCTGCCGGCGGTCCGACGCTTGATCGAGGTGGCAGAGTCGCAATCGCTGGCCTGAACGGCCGCGCCCTGTTATCTGCGCTTGGCCTGGTGCCGTGCAAAAGGCCACCCGAGGGGTGGCCTTTGCCATTGCTGCGAGGCTTGGTGTCAGGTGCTGTGCATTACAGCACCATGGCGGCGATCCAGGCGAACACCAGCATGCCGATGTTGCAGTGCAGGAAGGTGGGGATGACGCTGTCGCGAATATGGTCGTGCTGGCCATCGGCGTTAAGCCCGGCGGTGGCGCCCAGGGTGATGGTCGAGGCCGGGGAGCCAGCGTCTCCCAGGGACGCCGAGGCGCCCAGCAAGGCCATCGCCGCCAGCGGGTCGAAGCCCAGGGTCAGCGCCAGCGGCAGGTAGATGGGCGCCAGGATCGGCACGCTGGCGAAGGAGTCACCGAAGCCGATGGTGATGAACAGTCCCACGACCAGCATCACCGCTGCGCCCAGCGCCATGTTGCCGCCGATCAGTTCGGCCGACGCCGCTACCAGAGGCTCGATTTCTCCGGTGGCGGTCAGCACGCCGGCGAAGCCGGAGGCGACGGTGATGATGACCGCGATCTGCGCCATCATCCGCAGCCCGTCGGTGAAGACGTCATCCTGCTCCTGCCAGCGGAAGATACCGGACACCCCCAGGATCAGAAAACCGACCATGGCTCCGAGCAACAGCGAGTCGAACTTGAGCTGAAAGACCAGGGCCACCGCCAGAGCGCCCAAGGTGATGACCAGTTGCAGCGGCTTCAGGCGCGCCGGCGAGGCGGGCCTGGCGGCGGCGGTGGGGCGTGGTGTGACGTAGTCGCGCGGGCGGCGATAGCTGATAAAAACGGCCACCAGCAGCCCCGCGACCAGGCCCAGCACCGGTAGTGCCATGGCCTTGGGGGCCATGTCGGCGGTGGCGGTCAGCCCGTAGTCCGCGCCGACGCTGTTGACGTTGGCCAGCAGGATCTCGTTGAGAAAGATGGCACCGAAGCCGGTGGGCAGCAGCAGGTAGCTGGCGCTGATCGAGCAGGCCAGGATGCAGGCCACGGCGCGGCGGTCGACTCGCAGGCGATCGAGCACCACAAGCAGCGGTGGCAGCAGGATCGGAATGAAGGCGATGTGCACCGGCACCAGATTCTGCGACATCAGTGAGGCGACGATGAACAGGCCGAACAGCGTCCACTTGACGCCCTTGCGGGTACTTTGCTCGTCGCTGCCGAGGCGCGCCGAGATAGCATCGGCCAGCAATTCGAGCAAGCCCGAGCGTGACAGCGCCACGGCGAAGGCGCCGATCATCACGTAGGTCAGGCCGACCTGGGCGCCGACCAGCAGGTTGTCATTGAAGGCGCCGATGGCGTCGTTCATCGACAGTCCGGCGTGCAGCGCGCCTAGCATGGCGGCGCTGATCAGGGCGATGGCCACGGGGATACGCAGCAGGCACAGCACGATCATGCTGAGGATCGTCAACACCGCCGCGTTGATGTGGTAGCCGACGGCCAGGGTCGAGGCGTAGATCAGGGCGCACAGAGCAATGGTCGGCAGTGCGCGGGTGCGGGCAAAACGGTTTGCCTTGGGAGAAGGGTCGGTAAGGGCGGTCTCTTGCATGGGGTCTCCGGCTCGTCATGAGCCACGTGTCCAGGGGGCGTGAGAGTGCCGGCGAGCGTGGCGTAACCGCGGAGGGCTGGTCCTCTTCTAGGGGAGGTTGAAGCCTGACGGCCGTTCGCTAGCGGGCGAATGATACCCCAAACCTGGGCCGTGGCCCGCACTGGCCTCGATAGTTGCCTCGATAGCGGTCTCGATGGTCGCCGCCATGGTGGCAAGGGGGGAAAGGAGGAAAGGAAGAAAGCAAAGAAGCGGCTGCGCTGCCTTCCATCAAAAACGCCGCCCCAAAAGGGGCGGCGTGAATCGCCAGGACGCGTCGGCGAAAAGCGGGGCGCAGAAACGCTGTCTCTCAAGCCATCGCTCAGGCGGGTACCGCCTGGGCGGCGCCAGAGGAAGCCGGTACTGCAGGCATGGACGGTGGCAGGGTCGCCATCAGCGCGCGCTCCAGGTCCATGGCCTTGCACTTGTAGGCAGTGCAGTTGGCGCAGTGAACGCTGTCGCCGTCGTCTTGACCAACAGGCAGCGTGAAGCGGGAGTGGCCACAGATGGTGCAGCTCAGGTCCAGGGCGACGGTGATCATGCGACTCGCTCTCCCTTGGTGTGCTGCTGCTCGATCAAGGCATCGTGCTCACGTCGCATGGCCATCATCAGGCTGCGAGACTTGTTGAGAAAGCGCAGGCGGTCGGGCGTCTGCTGTTCTTCCCAGGCGCCCAAGGTGGCATGAAACTCACCGCACTCGGTGCAGTTCAGCTCTTCCCAGTCATTGGGCTGAGCCGTTACAGGTCCCGGTGTGCTGGCCAGGTCGTGGCCACAGCGGGTACAGGAAATCGGGTAGTACACGGGTCGCCCTCCTTGGCGCATGACGTGCCGTCGTTCGTTCCGTTGTGGAAGCGAGGCTGCGCATGGCCCTCCTGGCCGAGCCTCAACGGTACGAAAGGTTCTCATCGCCAGGCTTGATATGCAAGTATTGTATAGGTTTTCTGTCGCCGGAAGCGTATCGGCATCTCGCCGTCATTACCGTCTTTCCGAGCAGCGCCCATATCATGACGTCAAAAGATGACGCTTTGATGATCAGAGTGGCGAAAGCTGTCGTAAAACTTTTTCTTGTACATTACTTGTTCTTGATCTAATTTTTGTACATGAACTGCGTCGTCCTGGTTGAACAGCCCCGACAGAGAGGTTCCCGGGAGGCGCGCAGTGGCGACGCGACATCTCGGAGCAATCACCGCAAGGAGGCGAGAGCATGAAAAAAGCAATGTCTGCCGCAACGTCGTTCCTGCCGAGCTGCGTGCTCGGCGTAGCGCTGCTCGCTGGCGGGGTGGCCGAAGCGGATCAGCAGCAACAGCAGGATCCCTCACGCAATCTGCTCGAAGTCGCCCAGGCCGACGGACGTTTCTCGACATTGCTTGATGCTGTCGAGAAGGCTGGCCTCGACGAGCCGCTACAGGGAGATCAAACCTATACGCTCTTTGCTCCAACGAACGAAGCCTTCGGTACCCTGCAGCCAGGACAGCTCGACGAGTGGATGAGCAACGACAAGGCCTCCCACCGACGTCTGGTCGAGGTCGTTTCCTACCACATGGTGGAAGGAGAAGTGTCACTGGAGGGGTCATCCGAGGTGACCACCCTGCAGGGAACCGACATGGCCATCGACGCCCAGGAAGGCTCGGCAAGCGTAGGCAATGCCGCCGTGGTGGAGTCCGACATCAAGGCCAGCAATGGGGTGATCCACGTGGTGGACAGCGTGCTGATCCCTGAATAACCGATGCTGAGTGACTGACGCCAGTGCAACATCTGCTGCACTGGTCGCCAGAGGCCGGGTACGAGTTCCCCCGGTCACTGTTTCGATAGATCCCTGTCCCGTTTGGCCGCCCGTCGAGGGCGGTTTTTTTGTGTCAGGGCTGTGGATATAGGAAGCAGCGCCCGGCATTGGCAGGCCGCTATTGGCTTATGAGGACTGCTCGGGATCTCGCTGCCAGTAGCGGCGGGTCAGGCGCACCAGCAGTACCAGGGTGAGGGCTGCATACAATGCCGCCATTGCGTCGTCGGCGACGATGCCGAGTCCCCCGCCAATACCTTCGATCTCGCGTACCGGAGACAGCTTGGAGATATCGAACAGGCGAAACAGTAGATAGCCCAGCGGCAGGATGATGCGCCGTCGGTAGCGCGAGAAGGCCAGCACCGCGATGGGCAGGGCCACCCATTCGTCGAGCACGATCTGGGGCAGGTCACCGCCGCCCAGCCACAGCGAAGCAAAGTGGCAGACGGGAACGGCCAGCACGAGGAGCGTCAGGGTAACGGCCAGGCGCGTGCCGAGCGGTAGCCGGAACAGCCACCAGGCGACCGGTAGTCCGATCAGGGAGCCGACCGTCCCCGGCGCCCAGGGGGAATAGCCCAGGCCGAAGCCGGTGGCGATCCAGATCAACAGGTCCTGCATGGAATCTCTCCTGGAAGACGGTGGGCAGGGCAAGGCCGGGCAGAGCCTGCGCAATATAAAGGACAGCGAATCAGCCGGCCATCGGCGCTGCCGGGTGATCGCCGGGGCTGGTGGAGGTCGGGCCGGTGGCCGTGACTTCCCCGGCGGGAACAACGTCCACTTCCACCTCGAGGCGCTGGCGCCCACCACCGGTCACCACGCCCTTGAGCGGCGCCACGTCCTCGTAGTCGCGGCCCCAGCCAAGCAGCAGGTGACGTTCGCCAGCGCGCACACCGTTGGTGGGGTCGAAGTCGAGCCAACCCCAGCCGGGTATCAGCACGGAGAACCAGGCGTGGGAGGCGTCGGCGCCCATCAGTCGAGGCTGTCCTGGAGGCGGTCGAGTCTCGAGATAGCCGCTGACGTAGCGCGCGGCCAGACCCACCGAGCGCAGGGTGGCGATGGCCAGGTGGGAGAAGTCCTGACACACCCCACGGCGATGCTGGAGCACCTGGGACGGTGTCGTCTCCAGGTCGCTGAACTCGCTGTCGTAGCGGAATTCCTCATGGATGCGACGGTTCAAGCGCTCCACGCAGTCCACCAGATCGCCACCAGCGGGAAAACAGTCTTCGGCCCAGGCGGCGAGCAGCGGGCGGCGCTCGATATAGGCGGAGTTTTCAAGAAACGGCTGTGCTTCGCGGAAACCTGGCTGGTGGCGGTCTGCCAACAGCTCTCGACACCGCTCCCAGCTAATGATGGCCTGCGGCGGTGTGGCGCGAGGCGAGGTCATGACCTGCGCCTCCAGCGTGACCTCGAGCTGGGTATGGGGGGTGTCGACCGCGAACAGCGCGATATGGTTGCCGAAGGCGTCCTGTCGGCTCTGGCGTAGCGACTCGCCCGGCGAGATCGACAATTGCGCCCAGGCAACCTGCTGGTAGGCCATCTCACGGGGCATCAGGCAGGCCTCGTTCTCGCTGAGTGTCACGATCTCGCTGTAGTGGTAGCGCGTGGTGTGGCGAAGTCGATAGATCATCTGCCGGATCCCGCCGTGCCACCCCTGACAAGGCTGGCCAGACGGCACCGCCTGGCGCCGCTGTCTTGAGCAGGGCAGGACAGCGGTGCGCACGAGCCAGGGAGTGCGGAACGAGAAGAGGCAGGCATGGGAAGCGAGGAGGCTCCTGGGTGTCGGCGAATGTTGCAGAAGGTGACGATATCCCCCCCGAACCGTGGCGACAAGATGTACCCGACTCCTGCCTTTCTCTCAAGCCCGAAAGGTGGGCGTCGTCAGCAGCAGGTGCCATCGACCGGCTTCTGCAAGGGCTGCCGAGGGCTACCGCCCGCGCTTGCCGGGGGGCGCCATGATTGCACCAGATCGGTGCTCGCTGCCCCTTCTTGCTGGTTCGTGGGGCACTTTCGGCAGGAGCAAGTGGTCGCTTTTTGTCCAAATTGCTCAATTGCGCCAGCCCATTCGGCGAGAAGGCTCGGCGCTGCGGCCTATTCTCGGCGGTCTGGTACAGGGCTTGCTATACAGCAAGGAGGGACCCGGTACGGTCGAAGGCGGGGGTGCCATCGTCGTGGTCGGGTCGCCGGATGCCGAAAACAATCGAGGGTGTGCCGATGAGCCATGTGGATTGGCAGCAGTACGACTGCGCAGGGTTCTATGACGAACTGGTGGCGACGCCCGGGATGCCGCGGGAGGCGGCCAAGATGCTGTGTGACGTGCTCGCGGGCTTTGCCCCTGACGAGTTGGAAGAGCGCAAGAACGCAGCAGAGATCGCCATTCGCACCATGGGGATCACCTTCACGGTGTATTCCGAGGGCAGCATGATCGACCGCGCCTGGCCTTTCGACATCGTGCCTCGCATCATCCCCGCCGACGAGTGGCGACGCACCGAGGCAGGCCTCAAGCAGCGGGTCGAGGCGCTCAACCTGTTCATCGACGACCTGTACCACGACCAGAAGGTCGTCAAGGATGGCGTGCTGCCGGCGGCGGTGCTCGAGCAATCCGTCAACTTTCGCCCCCAGTGTGTAGGGATCGATCCGCCCCACGGGGTCTGGGCGCATATCTGCGGCTCCGATCTGGTGCGTGGTGGCGACGGCACCGTCTACGTACTGGAGGACAACCTGCGGATACCGTCCGGGGTGTCCTACATGCTCGAGAATCGCAACGTGACCAAGCGCGTGCTGCCGGAGCTGTTTGCCTCGGGCAAGATTCATCCGGTGGACGACTATGTGCCCCAGCTTTACGACATGCTGGCGGGCATGTCGCCACGCCATTGGGACGATCCCCAGGTGGTGGTGCTGACCCCGGGTATCTACAACTCGGCCTACTACGAGCACGCCTACCTGGCCCAGCAAATGGGTGTGCAACTGGTCCAGGGCCCGGATCTGCTGGTCGATGACGACGACGTGGTCTACATGCGCACCGTCCAGGGGCTGACCCGTGTGGACGTGATCTACCGCCGCGTCGACGACGCCTTCCTCGACCCGGAGGCGTTTCGCAAGGACTCGGTACTGGGCGTACCCGGATTGATGCGGGCCTGGCGCAGCGGCAAGGTGGCGCTGGCCAACGCCCCGGGGGCCGGTGTCGCCGATGACAAGGTGGTCTACGCCTTCGTGCCGAAACTGATCAAGTACTACCTGGATCAGGAGGCACTGCTGCCCAATGTGCCGAGCTACCTGTGCATGCTCGAGGAAGACCGCCGCTATGTGCTGGAGCACCTGCATGAACTGGTGGTAAAGCCCGCCAACGAGTCCGGCGGCTACGGCATGTTGATGGGGCCTCAGGCCTCCCAGGCCGAGCGTGATGCCTTCGCCAGGCTGATCCAGGAGAACCCACGCAACTACATGGCTCAGCCCATGCTGAACCTGTCCACCACCCCCACGCTGTTCGATGGCCGGCCCGAGCCGCGCCACGTCGATTTACGCCCCTTCATCCTGTCGGGCCAGGACGGTGCCTACGTCACCACCGGTGGCTTGACCCGTGTGGCCCTGGTCAAGGGCTCGCTGGTGGTCAACTCGTCCCAAGGGGGCGGCAGCAAGGACACCTGGATCGTCGAGACGGGGGAGGACTGAGACCATGCTGATGCTTTCCAGAGTCGCCGAAAACCTGTACTGGATGGCCCGCTACATCGAGCGTGCCGAAGATACCGCCCGGCTGATCAACGTCTCCAGTCACCTGATGCTCGACATGCCCTACCGCCAACCGCTGGGATGGGCGGCGATGGTCGATATCACCGGGGGCGCCGAGGTGTTCGAGACCCTCTACGACGAGCCCAACGATCGCAACGTGGTGCAGTTCCTGTGTGCCGACCGACGCTACTCCGGCTCGATCCTGTCCGCCCTTGCCCAGGCCCGCGAGAATCTGCGCACCACGCGGGACGTGGTACCGCGGGAGGTATGGGAAGAAATCAACCAGCTCTACATGACCGCCAGTGCCCATGCCGATGCGGGCCTCGGCCCGGGACGCCGAGAGCGCTTTCTGAAGCTGGTGATTCGTGGCTGTCAGACGTTGATCGGGTTGATCGAGGGCACCCTCAGCTACGGTGGATCACGGACCTTCATGATGCTCGGGCGCCAGCTCGAACGGGCCGACATGATCACCCGCATCATCGATGTGCGCTCGGCCAACCTGCTGCAGCGTGACAGCGACGAGATTCGTCCGTTCGAGCACCTGCAGTGGATGAGCGTGCTCAAGTCGTTGACGGCCTACCAGATGTATCGACAGCACGTGCGCTGCCGGGTCAGGGCCACCGACGTGCTGCGTTTCCTGGTGCAGGACTCCCTGTTCCCGCGTTCGGTGTCGCGCAGTCTCAAGGACAGTATTCGCGCGCTGCGCTCGCTGCCACGACATGAGCGCGCCCTGGCCACGGCAACGCTGGTGCTGGCCGATGTGGCCGAGGCCGACGTCCGTGCCCTGGTGCGCTCCCCCGAGGCCCTGCACGACTTTATCGACGTGCTGCAACAGGGCTTTGCCGAGCTGCATACGGCGATCGCCCGCACCTACTTCCCGACCCTCGATGACCTGGGCGATGGCGAGCTACTGGCGGCCAGCGACCAGGCGTGAAGCCAGGCGGGCCAGGTATCCCATGGCCCGCCTGCCCTGAGCCACTGCTGAATCTAGCCAAGGTGGATCTTGCCAGGCCGGATCTAGCCAAGCCGTATCTAGCCAGGCCGGATCTAGCCAAGCCGGACCTTGCCAAGCATTGCGGCCCCTCCTGGAAAGGGAGGGGCGCATGGTGGTGCTAGGTGGGCACCGGGCGGTTCACTGCTGTCGTCGCGCTGCCAGCACCATGTCGTGGATATAGCAAAGCTTGCAGGCGATGGTCGGGGTGATCACCTCCGGCACCAGGTCGAGCAGCCCCATCTCGCGATTCATCTCGTTGAAGCCGAGACTCAGGCGGCGAAAGGTGGTCAACATCGCTTCGAGGTCCTCGTCGAAGCCGGTGGGGGTGATGCCGAAGTGTCCGGCGGTATCGAGGATGGCGACCATGTCCAGGTAGAAGCCGAAGGTTTCGGCGAAGTCCTCCCAGGGGTGCATGGTGGCGTAGGCCGACACGAAGCGGCCGCGCCAGTCATTCGGTGGTCCCTGCTGATAGTGGCGATCGAGGGCTTCGCTGTAGCTGGGGTTGTTGTGGTCACCGAATACCTCGATGCAGGCTGGCTCGTCCCGGTTCTTGATCAACAACTCCCAGTAATAGTGTCCGATCTCGTGGCGGAAGTGGCCGATCAGGGTGCGGTGGGCCTCATTGAAGTCGTTGCGCAGGCGCTCGCGCTCGACGTCGTCGGCTTCCTTGACGTTGATGGTGATCAGTCCGCCGGCGTGACCGGTGAACACCGGCATGCCCTCGTCGCTGGAGTGCCAGTCGCCTTCCGCCGCCACTTCGTCGGCGAGGAAGGCGAAGGCCAGCGGCGGGTTGGCACGGCGGCCATCCACCTCGTGGGGCAGCCCCAGCAGGTCGAGGGTGTAGAAAAGCCGGCGCTTGGCACTCTCGAGCTTGGCCCAGCGTTCACGATGACCGGGCACCGACAGGTCGGGGATGGCCTGGTTGTGGCGACAGCAGTCACACAGCGTCATGCCACGGTCGGCCTCCTCGCTGGTGATCATGCGGTTGCAGACCCCTTCCACGGAATAGTTGTGGCACTTGACCAGTAGCGTAGCGCAGGTGTCGTCGACGCAACGGTAGCGACCATCGGGCTGGAGATCGACCGTCACCAGGGCATGGCAACCCGGGCACCAGCCAAGTTCGGAGTGGCATACCAGGCAGAGGGTATTGTCGAAGAACAGGCGGTTGTCACAGCGTTGGCAGGGGTAATGGCGCATTCGCATGCCCTCGGGCGTGGCCAGTCAGGTGTCGTCGCCAGTATAGCCAGGCTACCGGGCGGGCGGCGGGGCGGTCTCGTCTGGAGTGTGCTGAGGCGACTCGGTGGCGTGGGCCGTGGGCGCTGGCGCCGGCGACTGCGCCAGCGCCTGGGCGAGAAATTTCCGCTGGTCGTCGGCGAAGGCCGCCCGCCAGTCACCCTCGTAGATCTCGAAGTGGCCGGTGTCGTAGGTCTTGAGTGTGGCCCGTGATCCCAGTGCTTCGGCCAGTCGGTAGCCGGGGGCGATCGGCGCGACGCTGTCACGCAGGCAAAGTTGCAGCAGCACCGGACAGTGAACCTGGCGGGCCCGGGTGACCGGACGGTAGAGCCCAAGCCCCAGCAGGGCGCGTGGCGCAATGCGATTGTCGAAGTCGTCATCGACAAACGACAGGATCCCCGTCAGGGCGTCCGGGGCGGAGAGCGCGGCCAGGGTCCCCGGCTCGCCGGCCAGTGGCAGGTACCGAGGAGCCCGGCCGAGGCAACCCCTGGCAAGGTCGGCGAGTCCCACTCCGGTCATGCGCAGGAAGGTGCCAGGTCCTGCGTCCTTGAGCTTGAGCAGCGACGAGGCCCGACCGTCGAGCATCGGATTCATGGCGATGACCGCAGCGACATCGTCGCGACGAGCCGCCAGAGTGATGACATGGGCCGACGAGAACGACGTACCCCACAGCACCAGCGGGAGGGCCGGTGCCCGGCCCCGGGCGTACTCGATGGCGGCCGTGTAGTCCTGTTGCTGGCGCTTGATGCCGAGCAGCTGGCGAGGCTCGCCGTCGGAGCGGCCGAAGTGACGATAGTCGAAGACCAGCACGCTGTGGCCGGCGTGATGCAGGGCCTGGGCGTAGCCGACAAGGCCGCCTGCCACCGTGCCACCAAGACCGTGGGCCATGACCACCACCGCACCATCGTCGACACCTTCGAACCACCAGCCGCGACAGCGAGTATCACCGCTGTCGAAGGTTACCGCTTCGGCGCAGGACAGCTCGCGGGTGCCGGCACTGTCGAGGGGCAACGGTGTGGCGCTGTTGTCGGGACTGGCGTCATCACTTTCGCTCATCGGCTGGCCTCCTTCAGCTCGCCATCCAGGCCGTCATCCCGCCCGTCATCGATGACGGCCAAGGTCATGTAGACGCTGTTGGGATCCTCGACATAGCCGGCGAAGGGCGCACAGGGGGTAAAGCCGTGACGCGTGTAGAACTGGCGAGCCGGAGCGAAGCCCGGCTGTGAGCCGGTCTCCAGGCTCAGCCGGCGATAGCCACGCAGTCTGGCCTCCTCGATCACCTTGTCGAGCATCAAGGAGGCCAGACCCCGGCGAAGGTGGCTTGGTGCCGTCCGCATGGACTTGATCTCGCCATGGTCGTGGCTGACTTCCTTCAGGGCGACGCAGCCGACCAGATCGTCATCCTCCCACAGCCCCCACAGGGTCACCTCCGGCGCCTTCAGTTCATCCAGGGTCAGGGCATGGCGGCTTTCCGGCGGCGAGGTGGGCGCCAGTTTCTTCAGCCCGCGGCGGTGGGCGCGGATCATCGCCGCCATGGCGGGGGCGGCAGGGTCCTCTTGCTGGAAACGCAACATGGCTACCTCGATGCAGTGGTGCCTTCAGGGTACCTCAGGTGGCACGGTTTTCGGACATCGAGTATGCGGTGGCACGTCGTCTCGCACAGGAGGTCGATGAAGGTGTCTCGCCTGGAGGCTCCTGCGACGCTGTGAGCGTGGTGACGTCTCGGTGACGTCTCGACCAAGGGCGGTATCGATGAATTAAGGGTGGCTTAAGTATCGCCGGGCAAGGTGACGGTATTCCCCAGTCCGAGGCGAATCCCATGCACGCTGTCACCGTATCGATAGTGATCCCCGCCCATAACGAAGCCGCCAACCTGCCCACGCTGCTCGATGAGATCGAGCAAGCGCTGTCGCACCAGGCCTACGAGGTCGTCGTGGTAGACGATGGCTCTGACGATGATACCTGGCCCCTGCTGGTGACGCGGGCGCACCGTCAGGACTCACTGAGGCCACTTCGCCATCGCGATAGCGCGGGTCAGAGCACCGCCCTGTGGCAGGCAGCGAGGCATGCCCGAGGCGAGTGGCTGGCGACCCTGGACGGCGATGGCCAGAACGACCCCGCCGATATTCCTGCGTTGCTGGAAGCCGCAAAGGCGGCGCGGGTGGACCTGGTGGGCGGCCATCGCGTCACGCGCCAGGACTCCGCGCTCAAGCGGCTGTCTTCTAGGGTGGCCAACGCGGTTCGAGCACGACTGCTCGGCGATGGCTCGCCGGATAGCGGCTGTGGTCTCAAGGTGATCCGCCGGCAGGCGTTTCTTTCGCTACCGTACTTCGATCATATGCATCGTTTTTTACCTGCCCTTGTCGCCGCTCAGGGCGGGCGTTGTCTGTCCCGCCCCGTCAATCACCGCCCCCGGGGGGCGGGGCGTTCCCACTATGGTCTCGGCAACCGGCTATGGGTCGGCATCATCGATCTGGTCGGAGTGCGCTGGCTTCAACGTCGCTCGCGACTGCCGGTGGACTGTCGTGGTATCGATGATGCGCTCGACCCGCCTCGGGTCGGGACGACGCTGGGGCATGGGGAGCTGGCCTTTGCGACGGACACCACCGTCAACAAAACTGGTCGGCAGCAGCCGATGCCTGACGCTCTCGATGTTGTCCTGCCCCGTGTCGTCTTTGGCAGTACGGCCTCAAGCAGCAGCGTTACCCTGAACCAGGCCGCCGCAGGGCCGTCGCAATGACGCTGTCCTGGTGGCTGGCGGTGGGCTTTCTCGGTCAGGCACTGTTTTCGGCGCGCTTTGTCGTGCAGTGGATCGCCAGTGAGAGGGCGAAACGCAGCGTGGTGCCGGTGGCCTTCTGGTTTCTCAGCCTGGCCGGGGGTGTGACCCTGCTGGTCTATGCCATCCATCGCCGAGACCCGGTGTTCATGCTCGGGCAGGGGGCCGGGCTCTTTATCTATCTACGCAACCTGACGTTATTGCGTGGCAACAGGTTCTGCAGTTCGGGTCTCCGCCAGCAAGAAACGTCGCAGGCCTCCATCAAGTCGACGTCGTCGCGTGCCGTAGGATAGCGTCATGCCCCCCTTGAGAATGCCTCTTCGCCTGTCCTGGGCCGGTTGGCTGGCCTTCGGCGCCTTCGCCGTCCTGCTGCTGGCGCTCGGCCTCGGCTGGCGCGATCCTTGGCCTGCCGATGAGCCCCGTTTCGCCTTGAATGCCATCGAGATGCTGGTGACCGGAGACTTCTGGATCCCCCATCGCGGCGGTGAACTCTACGCTGACAAGCCGCCGATCTTCATGTGGACGAGCGCCCTGGGCATCTGGCTGACCGGCTCGATGCGAATCGGCTTTCTGCTGCCGTCGCTGCTGGCCGGGCTCGGCACCCTGGCGCTGATCGTGGATCTGAGCCGGCGCCTGTATGGCCAGCGCATTGGTCTGCTGGCGGGCATTGCCACCCTGGCGACCCTGCAGTTCGTGCTGCAGGCCAAGACCGCCCAGATCGACATGCTGTTGACCTTCTTTACCACCCTGGGCGCCTACGGACTGTTACGCCATGCCCTGCTGGGGCCCTCTCGCTGGTGGTGGCGGGCGGGCTTTGCGGCCATGGGGGCCGGCATCCTGACCAAGGGGGTGGGCTTTCTGCCGCTGGCGCTGCTGCCCGCCTGGTGGTGGTTGGGGCGCGGCGGTGTCAGCGGTAACAGGGGGGCTGGCCGGCTGACGCCGCTCCGCCTTCGCGACCTTCTCGAGGGACTGGGGTGCTTGCTCGCGGTGGTGCTGGCCTGGGGGTTGCCGATGATCCTGATCACCAGCCTGAGCGACGACCCGAGCCTGGCGGCCTATCGTGACAATATTCTGTTCAAGCAGACCGGTGAGCGCTACGCCGACGCCTGGGCCCACCTGCGCCCCTGGTACTACTACATCGCCCAGGTGCTGCCCTGGGCCTGGATGCCGCTGGTGCTGACCTTCCCCTGGGCCTGTTCCAACTGGTGGCGACGCATTCGCCGTGGTGATGCCCGTACGCTGCTGCCTGTAAGCGCCGTGGTGTTGATCGTGATCTTCTTCTCGCTGTCACCGGGTAAACGCGGCGTCTATATGCTGCCGACCCTGCCGCTGATGGTGCTGGCGCTGGCGCCACTGCTGCCGGCGCTTGTCAGGCGGATCGGCCCCAATCGCGCGGGCTTCGCAGCCGTCATCCTGCTTGGCGGGCTGCTGGGATTGGCGGGTATTCTTGGGCTCTGTGACTTCGCGCCGTTGGAGCGTCTGGCCCATCGTTACGGGATCACCCCCTGGTGGGAGTGGCTGGCGCTGGGTGGTCTGGCCTTCGGCCTGGCGCTGGTGTTGAGACCGCGCCGGGGCCTGGTCGCCGTGACCCTGTTCCTGTGGTGCCTGTGGGGGTGGTGGAGTACCCAAGGCTACGTCTGGATGGACCCGGAGCGCTCGCCCCGGGACATGATGGCCAGGGTGGCGCAACAGGTAGGGCCGACCGGCGAGGTGGCGCTGTTGAACTTCGATGAGGAGATCCTGCTGCATTCGCGCACGCCAAGTGTTCACTTCGGCGACATGACGCCCATCGAGGAAGAGCTTCCCGCCGCCATGGCCTGGCTCGCCAAGGCACCCTCCCGGCGCTGGATGCTGGTGGTGGACAAGGATCTGGAAGACATCGACTGCGGCGAGCTTGGCCAAGGGTTCGACCTCGGCCATCAGAATCGCCACGACTGGCTTTTGCTGCCGGGCATCGCCTTCGCCGGCTGCCACCAGGATCGCGGCGCAGCACCGATCTACCTGGCGCCAACGTCGGTTCCTGGCTCCGGCGCCTGGCGCTACTTCACCGAGACACAGCCTGTCACCGGCGAGGTAGCAGGAGTGACGCATCGCTGAAAGTTGGACGCAAGTTGTGCAAGGGTTGAATTCAAGAGGCGGCTTTTGTAGCTTGGACTCGGGGAGATAGCCTTCTCCTTCAGGGCGGCGCTATACCTCAAATTCAGCCTTGAATGCAGCCTTGAGTTCAGCCTTAGATGCACCCTGTGATGTGGCCTTGAATGCTGCCCTTGATGCAGTCGGTGATATGGCCTTTGACGGTCAGTGACGCCTGTGTGGCGCAGCATTTCTGGGCCGTCGCTGGTGTACAGGTAAGTAGCGCCGCGGGTACGAGTTCGAATCTGAAAGCTGATCAATACCAAGGGAGGGTGATCGGATGGAAGTGCAGACATCGTCCAATCCGCAAACCAAGCATCGCAGCAACCTGGACCCACAAGACCAGCAGCGTTTCGACTGGCAACGTTTCGCCGGGCTCGACAGCGGCCAGGCTCGCGCCACCCGCTACCCGACGCGATTGCCCGAACCGATGGACAGCCTGTGGGTCGACCGCCAGGGCCCGGTGGTCAAGGGCAGCGCCGACCAGGGGCCGCTGAGCCAGCAGCAGCTCGACGAGTTCGAGCAGAAGGGCTTTCTGTTTGAGCCCGGCTTCCTCGGTGGCGAAGAGCTCGCACGCCTGCGTGAAGAGCTCAAGGCATTGCTCGACAACGACGCCTATCGGGGCAAGAACTACAGCATCGTCGAGCCGAGCGGCAAGGAGATCCGCTCGCTGTTCGCCGTGCACTATCTGTCCCGGGTGTTCGCCCACCTGGCCAATGATGAACGTCTGGTCGGCCGCGCTCGCCAGATTCTCGGCGGCGAGAGCTACGTCCACCAGTCGCGTATCAACTACAAGCCGGGCTTCGAGGGCAAGGGCTTCAACTGGCACTCGGACTTCGAGACCTGGCACGCCGAGGACTGCATGCCCGACATGCACGCGGTGAGTGCCTCCATCGTGCTGACCGACAACCACGAGTTCAACGGTCCGCTGATGCTGATTCCCGGCTCCCATCGGGTGTTCGTGCCGTGCATTGGCGAGACGCCGGACAACAACCACGAGAAGTCGCTGCAGAAGCAGGAGATCGGGGTGCCGAGTCAGGAGGCCCTGCGCCAGCTGATCGATCGCAACGGTATCGAGGCGCCCAAGGGCAGCGCTGGTGGGCTGTTGCTGTTCGACTGCAACACCCTGCATGGCTCCAACGCCAACATGTCGCCGGATCCGCGCAGCAATGCCTTCTTTGTCTACAACCGCGTCGACAACCGCTGCGTCGAGCCGTTTGCGGCCAACCGCCGTCGCCCGGATTTCCTGGCCCACGAGCCTGGCAGCGATTTCAATCCCTGAAGCGACGGTCGCCACCGCTCGCGATGAGCGCGATGGCTGGGATAGACTCGAAAGGCGCGCCCTGGGCGCGCCTTTTTTGCATGCCACGCGACCCCGTTCGCTGGGCCGTGTCGTTTCCTATCCTTTTCATGCCTTCAGGAGCCTGCCATGTCTCTCGTCCCGAGCTTTGTCGACGGTGACGCCTTCTCCCAGCCACTTGGCAAGGTGGTCTGTGTGGGACGCAACTACGCCGAGCACGCCAAGGAGCTCGACAACCCGGTACCCGACGCACCCTTGCTGTTCATCAAGCCGGCAACCAGTGTGGTGCCCCTGGAAGAGCCGATCGGCGGTCCCTTCGAGCGCTCCGACGTACACTTCGAGACCGAGCTTGCGCTGTTGATCGGCGAGACCCTGCGTGAGGCCACGCCAGAGCAGGCCGAGGCGGCAGTGGTCGGGGTCGGGCTTGCGCTGGACCTGACGTTGCGTGATGTCCAGTCGGCACTGAAGAAGAAGGGCCATCCGTGGGAGATCGCCAAGGCCTTCGACGGCGCCTGCCCGCTGTCGCGTTTCGTGCCCATCGAGGCACCGCTCGACTGGTCGGCCATCGAGTTCAGTCTCGACATGAACGGTGAACGTCGCCAGCACGGCGTGGCCCGAGACATGCTGTTCGCGATCCCGGCGCTGCTGTCCGAGATGAGCCAGCACTTCACCCTGGCCCCGGGCGACGTGGTGCTGACCGGCACCCCGGCCGGTGTCGGCAAGCTGGAGAAGGGCGCGACCCTGGCTTTCGAACTGACACTGCCCAGCGGCCAGCGCCACGCCCTCGAGACCCGCGTGCTCGGTTGACGCTTGGCTAACCCGCAGTCCCGACGCCTTCGGCGTCAGTCCAGCGGCGGCGGCAGCAGCACGAAGTTGCCCACGTGCTGCTTTTCGAGAAAGGCCTGCTGGGCCTCGACGATCTGCGCAAGCGGGAAGGTCCTGGCCAGCAGGGGACGAATCTCGCCACGCTCGATGTAGCCGATCAGGTCCGGAAAGATCGGCTCGTCCCAGGCGGTGGAGCCGATCAGGCGCACGTCCTTGAGGTACAGCTTGCGCATGTCGAGTTCCACCACCGGCCCTGCGATGGCGCCGGAGGAGACGTAGCGGCCGCCGCGGTCGAGCACCTCCAGCACCCCGCCAAAGCCCTTGCCCGCAACGTTATCCACCGCGACGTCGATGCTCGACTCGCCGAGGCTTGCCAGCAGGTCATCGTCGCGGTCGAGCAGGCGGTCGGCGCCAAGGGCGCGGATCGCCTCGTGCTTGGCGCTGCCCGCCACCGCCGTGACGTGGGCGCCCCGGCGCTTGGCCAACTGCACCACCGCCGAGCCGACACCTCCCGAGGCACCGGTGACCAGCACCCGGTCGCCGGCGCTGACACCAGCGCGGTGCAGCATGTTCTCTGCGGTGCCGTAGGCGCAGGGGATGGTGGCGAGTTCCTCGTCGCTCCAGTCGCAGTCCACCGGGAATACCTCGCTGGCGGGCACCTTGACGAACTGGGCGAAGGCTCCGTCGAAGTCAGAGGCCATCCACACCGAGTCCCAGTGATCGAAGCCCCTGGTGCGCATGCAGGCGCGTACCAGTACCCGCTTACCCAGCAGGTCCGCCGTGACCGAGGCGTTGGCACCTTCCTCTCCCGGCGCGCCCAGGGCCACTACCTCGCCACAGCAGTCGGTGCCCTGAATCAATGGAAAGGGAGTGGCGCCATTCCAGCCGCCATCCTCGGCGTCGGCGGCGTTCTCGGCGCTGTCATCGAAGGCGTCCGCCGATGCCCGGGTGTCGCTCTTGACGCTGGCGGAGTACCAGCCGAGCCGGGTATTGATCTCGGTGTTGTTGACGCCGGCAGCGAGCACCCGCAGAAGCACCTCTCCGGGGCCCGGCGTCGGGGTCGGGACTTGTTGATAGCTGAGCTTGTCGTAGCCACCGTTGCCGGTGGTGACCACCGCCATCATGGTGGGGGGAATGCTGCGCTGTGAGTCTCGGGGCTGTGAGTCTTGGGGGTAGGGGGCCGGGGATGCGATGGCGCTGTCCTCCTGTGGTCAAGATGTCTCTGGCTTGATGCATATCTCGCCACGAGCGTGGGCCAGGCGCAAGAGCTCAAGTCCCCAATAGCAGGCGCCCGGCGATACCTGTAGGCATCGCCGGGCGAAGGCTCACACGGAGTGAGGCGTGCGGATCGGCTCACTCCAGGTAGGTGTAGCCGTCGAGCCCTTCTGACAGATCATCGAGGAAGTGACGCTGTTCGCGTGGGTCGAGGTTGCTGCGGGTGAGCTGGACCCGGAGCCGTTCGCGCAGCACGTCGGCGTTGAAGTTGACGTAGCCGAGCACGTCGGAGACCCGGTCGCCCCACTGCAGGTTGGTCAGGCGCCAGCCACCGTCGCGATCCAGCGAGGCATCGACGGCGTCGGTGTCGCCGAACAGGTTGTGCAGATCACCGAGGATCTCCTGGTAGGCGCCGACCATGAAGAACCCGAGCAGGCGCTCGTCGTCTTCGCGCCACTCCGGCAGCGGCAGGGTGGTTTCGACGCCCTGGCCGTCGACGTAGCTGTCGATGCGCCCATCGCTGTCGCAGGTGATGTCCTGAATCACTCCACGGCGGCTTGGGCGACGGTCGAGCCCGGACAGCGGCAGCACCGGGAAGATCTGCTTGATGCCCCAGACGTCGGGCATCGACTGAAACAGCGAGAAGTTGACGAACAGCTTGTCGGCGAGTTTCTCGGCCAGCTCGTCGAGGATCTCGCGGTGGGCGCGGTTGCGTGGGTCGAGCTGTGACCTCAGGGCGGCGCAGGCGGCGAAGTAGACGCTCTCGCCCTCGGCACGGGCGGCCAGATCGGCGGCCCCCAGCACGAAGCGGTCGTGCAGGTCGCCCATGTCCTGGATCAGGTCGTGCCAGGCCTCCACCAGCCCACGCGGTTCCGGCTCGCGCTTGAGGAAGTCCAGGGTGCGCCACAGCGCCTCGACCTCGGGATCGTCGCTCTTGCGTTCGGTCGGCGGCGCGGTGTCCACGCTTTCCTCGCCGATCACGTTGGTGATCAGCACCGCGTGATGGGCGGTCAGGGCACGGCCGGATTCACTGATCAGATGCGGCTGCGGCAGACCTTCGGCGGCACACACCTGATTGAAGGCGTAGACCACGTTGCGGGCGTACTCGAGCATCGAGTAGTTGATCGAGCAGAAGTTGCGCGAGTGGGTGCCCTCGTAGTCGACGCCAAGTCCACCGCCCACGTCCACGGTGTCCACCGGCGCGCCCAGTTGGCGCAGGTACTGGTAGAAGCGCGCGCACTCGCGCAGGCCACGCTGGATATCACCGATGTTGGCGATCTGGGAACCCAGGTGGAAGTGCACCAGCTGCAGGCTGTCGAGTCGCCCGGCTTCGGTCAGGCGCTCGACCACGGTCAGGATCTGGCCGGCGGTCAGGCCGAACTTGGACTTCTCTCCGCCGGTGTCCTGCCACTTGCCGCGGCCCACCGAGGACAGTCGGGCACGCAGACCGATGCGCGGGGTCACGTCCAGGCGTTCGGCTTCCTCGAGGATCATCGGCAGCTCGGAGAGTTTTTCCACCACCAGGTAGACCCGGTGGCCGAGCTTCTCGCCCATCAGCGCCAGACGAATGTACTCGCGATCCTTGTAGCCGTTGCACACGATCAGCGAGGGGCCATCGCCGGACAGCGCCAGCACCGCCAGCAGTTCCGGCTTGCTGCCGGCCTCCAGGCCGACCCGGTCGCGCCCGCGCTCGTTGGTGGCGAGGATCTCTTCCACCACTCGGCGCTGCTGGTTGACCTTGATCGGGTACACTGCGGTGTAGCCGCTCTCGAAGTTTTCCTCACCCATGGCCTGGTCGAAGGCCGCGCACAGCTGCTCGACCCGGTCGTGCAGGATATCGGTGAAGCGGATCAGCACTGGCAGGCGCAGGCCGGCCTGGCGGATCTGGTCGACCAGGCCACGCAGCGGCAGGCTGGGGCCGGGTTCGACCTCGCCTAGTGGGCGGACCAGTGCCTGTCCGTCCTCGTCCACGTCAAAGTAGCCGCTGCCCCACTGGTCGATGTTCCAGGTGCGGCGGGCGCGTTGCACGGCGGAGTCGGCGTCGGGCTTGTGGCTCACGGGCGGGCCTCGATATCTGGCAAGGGCAGGGCTCCATGTTCCAGGCGCGCAAGCAGGATGCGCCGGAACTGTTCGGGATCGTGGGGGGTCAGGTCGTGGGCCGGCGGGTCAACGTAGACCACCAGCAGGCGAGACAGCCAGTAGCGCAGGGCGGTCAGACGCAGCATCAGCGGCCACAGTTCGCGCTCGGTGGCGGTCAGCGGGCGTTCGGCCAGGTAGGCCTCGAGCAGGGCGTCGTGGCGCTCGGCTACCAGGCGACCGTCGGCGTCGGTGGCCCAGTCATTGATGACGATGGCCAGGTCGAACAGCAGGTCGCCGGTGCAGCCGTTGTAGAAGTCGATGATGCCACCCAGGCGCTCGCCGTCGAACAGCGTGTTGTCGCGAAACAGGTCGCCGTGCAGGGCGCCCTGGGGCAGCGGCTCGGCGCTTTCCAGCGCGGCCTGATAGGCGTCGACCTCGTCCTGCATCAGCGCCTGGTCCTCGGGCGAGAGGTAGACCAGCACCTTGTGGTGCATGGCCGACAGCCAGTGAATATCGCGAGGATTGGGACGGTGTCCACCGAAGTGGCGGGAGACACGATGCATCTCGCCGAGCGCCTGCCCCAGCGCTCGGCACTGGGTCACGTCGGGCGCGCTGGGATGGGCGCCCGGCAGCCGCGGAAACAGCAGCGCGGGCCGACCCGCCAGTTCGTGCAGGGCGATACCGTCACGGTCGTGAATCGGCCCGGCCACCGGGATTCGGTGCTCGTCGAGGAAGTCGAGCAGCTCGACGAAGAACGGCAGCTCTTCGTGCTCTCCCTGCTCGAACAGCGTCAGCACCAGTTCGCGACGGTCGGTGGTGACAAAGAAAGTGCTGTTCTCGGTGCCCGCGGGCACGCCCTGCAGCTTCGTCAGTTCGCCGACGTCAAAACGGCTGAGAAAGCCTGCGACCTGTGCGTCGTCAAGCGGAGTGAATACGGCCATGAATCATCTCGCCCGGGGTTGCCAAGGCGCCTATTGTAGCGACTTGGCACCGAGTTGCACGTGATCTACGGGAGTGGTCTCAGCGGGCTTTCGCGCCGCTTGCCAGACGGGCACCAACAGCTAGGGGACGTAGCGGCGGGCGCGCCGCCCAGGCAGCGGCCTTGGGTCAGCGAACCCAGCCGGGAATCTCGACATTGCCGCCGCCCTGGCGCTCGAAGTTGCCGTCGCCGTTGCGGTCGACCAGGAAGTAGGCGCTGCCATCCTTGGGCTCGACCTTGATGGCGTACAGCTTGCCGTTGACGCGGTACTCGCGCAGCGTCTGGTTGGCTTCCTGGCGGACGCTGATGTCGGGTTGCGCCTGGGCGAGCACCGGCGCGGCGGCGGCCAGCAGGGCCAGCGACAGCAGGAGGGCGCTCGCAATGCGGGTGATCGTCATGGTGGGTCTCCAGGATGGGAGAATGAGCGGTTGGCAAAGCAAAGGGAACACTGTTCGATCAGACCATGATACGTCGGCACAGGTTCCCCTCGCAAAGTAAAGGAACAAGGCCGATGCCCCAGGTCGACGCCTGATGGCCGGCACAGGGGGCGGGCGTGGGGCGGGCCAGGGGCTGACGCAAGGACAGGGCGATGGCCGTGACCGCGTCGAGGGTCGCAAAAGCGTCCGGCAAAAGACGAAAGGGATGCGTATCATGGGTGGCATCGTAGTCATTTATCCTTACAGGGACGCCGATCCATGGCCTCAAGCCCCATCGTTCTCGTCGACGGTTCCTCCTATCTGTACCGTGCCTTCCACGCTCTGCCGCCGCTGACCACCTCCGAGGGTCAGCCCACCGGCGCCATCAAGGGCGTGATCAACATGCTCAAGCGGCTGATCAAGGACTACCCGGACAGTCCCATGGCGGTGATCTTCGACGCCCCGGGCAAGACCTTCCGCGACGAGCTCTACGACCAGTACAAGGCCCAGCGGCCACCGATGCCCGACGACCTGCGCGCTCAGGTGAAGCCACTGCACGAGTGCGTGCGTGCGCTCGGCCTGCCACTGTTGTGCATCGAGGGGGTCGAGGCCGACGACGTCATCGGCACCCTGGCGAAGATGGCCACCGACGCCGGTCGCGACGCGGTGATTTCCACCGGTGACAAGGACATGGCCCAGCTGGTCAACGGCCATATCACCCTGGTCAACACCATGAAGGGCGAGACCCTCGACGTGGACGGGGTCAAGGACAAGTTCGGCCTGCCGCCGGAGCTGATCATCGACTACCTGGCGCTGATGGGCGACAAGGTCGACAACATCCCCGGAGTCCCCGGGGTGGGCGAGAAGACCGCCATCGGCCTGCTGCAGGGCATGGAAGGCGGGCTCGACGTCATCTACGGCGATCTCGACAAGGTCAAGACGCTGTCGTTTCGTGGCGCCAAGACGCTGCCGAAGAAGCTCGAGGAGCACCGCGACAAGGCCTACCTGTCCTACGAACTGGCGACCATCAAGACCGACTGCGAGCTGGAGCTCGGCCTCGATGATCTGGCCATCGCCGCGCCGGATCGCGAGGCGCTGAAGACGCTCTATCAACGCCTGGAGTTCAAGAACTGGCTGTCGGAGCTGCTGGCAGGCCAGGATGAAGGCGTCGATGATGTCGCCGGTGGTTCCGCCACCCCCGAGGGGGACAACGGAGGCGAAGGCGATAACAAGAACAAGGCCCAGGCGACACCTTCCAGCGAGCGTCAGGATACGGTGATCCTCGAACAGGCCGAGCTGGACGCCTGGCTTGAACGACTGGCCGCTGCCGAGGCCTTCTGCTTCGATCTGGAGACCACCAGCCTCAACTACATGGAGGCCGACATCGTCGGTGTCGGCCTGTGCCTGACGCCCGGCGAGGCAGCCTACATTCCGCTGGGCCACGACTATCTCGACGCCCCGGCCCAGCTCGATCGCAAGGCGGTGCTCGAGGCGCTGGCGCCGATCCTGGCCGACGAGGCGATCGCCAAGATCGGCCAGAATCTCAAGTACGATATCTCGGTGCTGGCGCGCTACGACATCCCGGTCAAGGGGCCCTTGGTGGATACCATGCTCGAGTCCTATGTGCTCGACTCCACCGCCACCCGCCACGACATGGACTCGCTGGCGCTCAAGTACCTGGGCGAGGGCACCGTCAAGTTCGAGGACATCGCCGGCAAGGGCGCCAAGCAGCTGACCTTCAACCAGATCGCACTGGAACAGGCCGCGCCCTACGCCTGCGAGGACGTCGACATCACCCTGCGGCTGCACCAGACGCTGCGCCCGCGAGTGGACGAGACTGGCCGCCTGGCCGAGGTCCTCGACGAGCTCGAACGCCCGCTGGTGCGGGTGCTGTCGCGCATGGAGCGCAACGGCGTGGCGCTGGACGCGGAGCTACTGCACACCCAGAGCCGGGAGCTGGGGGAGCGCATTCGCGAGCTCGAGGCCCGCGCCTATGAGCTTGCCGGGCGCGAGTTCAACCTGGGCTCGCCCAAGCAGCTCGGCCAGATCCTGTTCGAGGAGCAGGGCATCCCGGTGATCAAGAAGACCCCCAAGGGCGCGCCCTCCACCGCCGAGGCGGTGCTCGAGGAGCTGGCGCTGGACTACCCGCTGCCCAAGGTGATCATCGAGCATCGCGGCCTGTCCAAGCTGCGCTCGACCTACACCGACAAGCTGCCGAAGCTGGTCAACAAGGCCACCGGCCGGGTCCACACCAGCTACCACCAGGCGGTGACCGCCACCGGGCGGCTGTCGTCTTCCGACCCCAACCTGCAGAATATTCCGATTCGCACCGACGAGGGACGGCGCATCCGCCAGGCCTTCGTGGCACGCCCGGGCTATCGCATCGTGGCGGCGGACTACTCCCAGATCGAGCTGCGCATCATGGCCCACCTGTCCGGCGACAAGGGCCTGTTGTCAGCCTTCGCCGAGGACAAGGACATCCACGCCGCCACCGCCGCCGAGGTGTTCGGGGTGGCCCTGGACAAGGTCAACGGCGAGCAGCGGCGCAGCGCCAAGGCGATCAACTTCGGCCTGATCTACGGCATGAGTGCCTGGGGCCTGGGCCGCCAGCTGCATATCGAGCAGAGCCAGGCCAAGACCTACATCGACCGCTACTTCGATCGTTATCCCGGAGTCGCACGCTACATGGAGCGCATCCGCGCCCAGGCCGCCGAAGACGGCTACGTCGAGACGGTGTTCGGACGCCGGCTCTACCTGCCGGAGATCCACTCCCAGAACCGTGCCCGGCGCCAGGGCGCCGAGCGCACCGCCATCAACGCACCGATGCAGGGCACCGCGGCGGACATCATCAAGCGCGCGATGATCGACATGGATGCCTGGCTCGCAGACCAGGCCGGCAGCGACGGCTTCGACGCCTGGATGGTGATGCAGGTCCATGACGAACTGGTGTTCGAGGTCAGAGAGGACCAGGCCGAGGCCTTCATGGAAGAGGTCAAGACGCGCATGCAGAACGCCGCCAGCCTCGACGTACCGCTGATCGTCGAGGCCGAGTGCGGTGACAACTGGGATGAAGCGCACTGAGACGTTGCCGCGGATACTGGAGTGCCGGGTCGGAGCTTCTATCGCCATCGCAGAGGATGACGCAGGCCCAGCCGACCTTGTTCGTCCCAGTCATCCCACCCTGAGAAGGGGATCGTCGACTCCCCTTCCAGGCCCTTGAGCCTGGCCCGCCAGTCGGTCTTGGTGCTTTCGAGGTGCCGGCGGAATGCGGTCTCCTCCTGATAGGCGAGGCCGCCGCCCTGGATGCCGAAGGCGAGCTGTGGTGGCAGCACTTCGAGGCCCAGGTAATACAGGGAACAGTGGAAGGGGTACATCAGCCGAACGATGTCTCCCGCTCTGCCGGCGGGCTCGAAGGCTTCCGCCGGCGAACCTGTCGTCACCGCGCAGATGGCACGTTTGCCCTTGAGTCGCCCGTGATCATAGCGGCGACTTCCGGAGTACATCCCTCCGTACACCATCACGCGATCGAACCAGCCCTTGAGCATGGCCGGTGGTCCATGCCACCACAGTGGAAACTGAAAAATCACCAACTCTGCCTGTTCCAGCCGTTGGATTTCTCTTGCCACATCCTCGGGAAGCTGTCCGCCTTCGAAGGCATGGCGTTGCTCCGTCAGTGCACTAAACACCTGCGAGTCCTGGCGATTGCGATAGTGGCGAGGGTGTTCAATGGCATCGAAGCCTTCAGCGTAAAGGTCGCTGATGACCACCCTATGGCCCTGGGGGGTCAGAGTGTCGGCGGTGATGGCGGTCAAGGCGCCGTTCAAGGAGTGGGGTTCAGGGTGACAGTGAACGATCAGGACATTCATGGTCGACTCCGTTGCGGTGGGTGTGGTTCAGGCTATGCCTTACACTTGTGCAACGAAATTCCCTATTCTTGTCGGTAGGCTTTGCAAAAATGAACAGTTGGGACGACTTGAGGACGGTCCTCGAGATTTCGCGCTCGGGCTCTCTCTCAGGGGCGGCACGCCAGCTTGGCGTCAGCCACGCCACCGTGTTTCGGCGCCTGCGAAACATCGAGCGGCGCCTTGGCGTGCTGTTGTTCGAGCGCTCACCCGGCGGTTACCAGCCCACCTTGGCGGGGGAAGAGATGGCGCAGGCGGCAGCGCGCGTGCACCAGGAGGTAGAAGGGGTGACGCGCCGCATCCAGGGGAGGGATCAACGGCTGGAGGGCGTCATTCGCGTCACCCTGACAGACTCCTTGCTGCAGGGGCTGCTGATGCCGGTATTCGAGGCGTTCCAGCAACGCCATCCCGCCATCGTGCTTGATGTCTCGGTCTCCAATGCCCTCTATGATCTGGCTGCTCGCGACGCCGAGGTGGCGATTCGGCCCTCCAACCAGCCGCCCGAGACGTTGGTGGGTCGGCGAGTCGGTTCGATCCGCCAGGCGATCTACGTGGCTCGCGATGGCGACATCTCCGAGCCGGGCGATATTACCGCCTGGATTGATCAGGGACAGCGCCCCGACGATGCGGCGCTGGCGGCTTGGATGGAAGACAAGGTCGAGCAAGCGATGGTCCGCTTCCGTTGCGATAGCCTGCTGGGGCGGCAGCAGGCCGCCAGGCGTGGCTTGGGGGCGGTGGTGCTTCCTCGTTATCTGGGCGATGCTGATGTCGGCTTGAAACAGGTGGGAGATGAGTTGGAGGCGTTGGCGGTCGACCTGTGGCTGTTGGCCCACCAGGACATGCGTCAGGTCGTGCGTATACGCCTGTTTATCGACTTTCTTGCCGAGTCGCTCAGGGCGAGGTTGGCGCCCGGGGCGGCAGACCCAAAGCGCTATGCCAAGCCTTGGTACCCGCCGTAGGGTACCGCTACGACTTCGGACAAGATCCACCGGCCGCGAAACAAGGAGAGCGACGATGACGACAACACCGGTACGCCCGCAGATACTCGCCTTCGATATCTTCGGCACCGTGGTCGACTGGCACGGCAGTATCGCCCGGGAGGTCGAGGCGCTGGGTTTGCTCACGTCGCCAGGCGCAGCGGCATCGATGACGCCCGCGGACTTCGCCCGAGCCTGGCGCGCGGGTTATCGGCCGGCCATGGACAGGGTGATGTCCGGCGAGCTTGGCTGGACGCGTATCGACGACTTGCATCGGATGATTCTCGATGAGCTGCTCGATCGCCACGGGCTGGCACTGGACGAGGTGGGCAGGGCCCATCTCAACCGCGCCTGGCATCGTCTGGCGCCCTGGCCCGACAGCGTCGAGGGGCTGTCACGGCTCAAGCGCGGCTATACCCTGTGCACCCTGTCCAATGGCAACCTGGGGCTGCTCGCCAATATGGCCAAGCACGCCGGCCTGCCCTGGGACCTGATCCTGTCCGCCGAGGTCTTCCGCGCCTACAAGCCCCATCCCGACACCTACCTGGGAGTGGCCGAGGTCTTCGAGGTGGCCCCCGAGGAGGTGATGCTGGTGGCCGCCCACCAGGACGACCTCGACGCCGCCCGCCGCTGCGGCCTCAAGACCGCCTACATCGAGCGTCCCCATGAGTTCGGCGAAGACGCCCCCAACGCGGTGGAAGGTTCGCCCGACAACGATCTCCACTGCACCTCGTTGATCGATCTGGCCGATCGTCTGGGCGCCTAGTGTCATCGCTATCCAGTAGTGGCGTGGGCGCTGACAGCGCCCGATGGCGGCAGGTGCGGCACCAGGTCGATGGTGCCGAAGGACTCGAGCGAGACCCACACCACGAAGGCCGCGTAGACCACCAGCAGACAGATCGACTCGCGCCGCGACAGGATCATGTGGGTGCGCATCATCAGAAACAGCAGCACCGTGGCGAAGGTCAGCGCGGCCATCATCGGCGCCGCCAGCGAGAAGTCGATCACCGCGGTACCGGCGATCAGCACGCCTGCCGGGATGCACACCAGCAGGTCGAAGGTGTTGCTGCCTAGCACATTGGCGATGCTGGTGACGCCGCGTCCCTGGCGTGCCGCGCGGATGGAGACGAAGGCATCGGGAATCGAGGTGCCGGCCGCGACCACGGTGATGCCCCACAGGAAACTCGGAGTGCCGAAGATCTCGCCGAAATTGATCGCCGCGCGCACCAGCCCCTCGACGCCGACCACGATGACCACCAGCGACAGCGCCAGTCGTCCCCACTCACGTCCCGGGCGGATGTCGCTGACGTCCTCGTCGGATTCATGATCCAGAGTGTCCTGGTACTGCACAAATAGGTAGAGCCCGTACAGGGCTACCGGCATCAAGGCCAGCCAGCGGGTCATCTCGCCCTGGATGCTGCCGCCCTGGGGCGAGGTCTCCACCGGGTGGTAGATGGCGGCGAAGGCGAAGGTCAGGGTCAGCACCGCCACCGCGATCATGTAGAACTGGGCTTCCTTGTAGACCAGGTCGCGATTGGCCTGAAGCGGTGACTTCGAGGCCAGCCCGCTGAGCCCGGGAATCACCAGAATATTGAACAGCGCCGAGCCGACGATGGCCGCCACACCGAGCTCGAACTCGCCGTGGACCAGGGTCGAGATGACGGTGGTGGACAGCTCCGGGAAGCTCGAGCCCACCGCCACCACGATGGCACCCTGAACGATTTCCGGCAGCCGGTAGTAGGCCGACAGGCGCTGGCTCGAGCGTTCGAGCAGACCGCTGCCCTTCCAGATGATGGCGGTGGCGATGACGGCGACCAGCGTCCAGAGCAAGATGGCGGACATTCCCTATCCTTGAGCGAGAGGTGGCCCTGTCAGCTTAGCCTTCCTGATCGCTCGCGCAAAAGACAGACGCTGGCTATCGCGGCACCATCAGGAACAGCCCGGAGAGCAGCGCAAACAACAGGACGCCCTGACGCAGGCGCTTCGCATCCAGACGCTGGTGCATGATTCGGCTCAAGACGGTTCCGATCAGCAGAGGGGGAAGAAGAGCGAGCGCCCACCACAGCTGTGTCTGTTGCACGGCACCTGCCATGGCGAGAATCAACAGTGACAGCACTTCGCCGACCACGAAGCAGCAGGCAATGGTGGAGCGTAGCTCGGGACCCGGTCGATGCTGGTAGAGCAGGGCCAGGGGAGGGCCACCGACCCCGGTGGCGGTTTCGGTGACACCGGTGATGGCACCCACCGTGAGGCAGGCGCCGGTGCCCGGTCGAAACACCGGAGCAAAGAGGGCGACCAGCACCGCGAGCACGGTGGACGCTCCGATCAACTGGTTGAGCCCTTGGGTGCTCAGCACCATCAACACCGCGAGCCCGGCCAGGGTGCCTGGCAATCGTCCAGCGCTGATCCAGGCGCTGCCGCGCCAATCAATCGCCTCTCGCTCGCGCAGCGCCACCAGCAGATTCAGCGGAAGCATCAGGACCAGCAATGCCACCGGCAGCAGAGTCGGTGCCAGAATTCCCAGCACCGGGGCCACGATCAGCGCGAAACCGATACCGATGGCACCCTGGACGAAGGACGCCAGCAGGGTGGCTACGGCGGCGATCGCATAGGTAGTGGTCGTCAGCATCGGGGCTCCCCATTGCCTCGCTGCCTTGAGGGCGTCGCTTCACCAGCTTTTCCATGGCGCTCGCGATGCACCTCGGAGGTCGGATGGACCCGCTGGATCGGTGCCTTGTTGATGGCGGCGGGAGCCACCTCGCGGACTTCAGCAAGCAGTGCCCGTGCGTCCCAGTCCACTGGCCAGCCTTGCCAGAGTCTCAGTCGGCCAGCGGTGAACACGGCTTCGATCTGATCCCGATTGCCGTAGCGCACAAGTTCCCAGGGCCGGTCCCAGGAAGGCGTCATCTCAGGCACCTCGAGATCCACCAGCAGGAAGTCGGCGGCTTTATCCACAGTGATGTCGCCGGTGATGCTGCCAAGCCCGCAGCACTCGGCGCTGCCCTGGGTAGCGTGTTCCAGCCAGCGCCAGCCACCGCCGCAGGAGCTGTCGCCGGTAGCCAGACCGAAGGCCATTCGCTGGCTGGTCTCGGCCGCATCCATCAGGCGAAAGCCGTCACTGCGGGTCCCGTCTGTACCGAGCCCGAAACGGATGCCAAGCGCCGCCATCTGCAGGGCGGGCGCCACCGCGTTGCCTTTCCAGCTGCTGGCGACCGGATTGAAGGCCACCGCGGTATCGGTATCTCGCAGCAGATTGAGTTCGTCTGGCGTGACCAGGGTGGCGTGGGCGATCAGGGTCTGTGGGCCGAGTGCGCCCACCGCATGCAGATGCTCCAGCGGCCGCTGTGAGCGCGTTACCAGAGAACGTTCGACCGCCTGGAGGTGCTCGTTGACGTGGCTCTGGAAGATCGCTCCCTTGTCGCGGCATAGCGTGGCGACGTCGTTGAGCATATCGTCGCTGGCCGCTTCGGGAATGGAAATTGCCAGGGATGGATGGATCAACGCGTGGTCGCGGTAGTCCGCCAGGTGGGCCACGGCACGGTCGAGAATGGCGTTGCGTTGCTGGGGCGAAGCGCTACCGCCGCGATCATTGCAGATCATGCCGAGCACGCAGCGAAGCCCACTTTCTTCGGCCGCCTTGGCGAGTGCGCCGATTTCCCCCGCACTGCGGGTACCCGCGTCCACCGCAGTGGTAAAGCCTCCACGCAAGGCCTCGAGCGCCGCCAGTTTGGACGACAAGTGAAGCAGTCGCTCGTCCAGGCTGGACTCCAGCGGCACCCAGATGCGTCGAAAGATTTCGGAGGGCTCCCCGAACACCAGCGACTTGCCCAGTGACTGGGTCAGGTGATGGTGGCTGTCGACGAACCCCGGCATCATCAGGTGTCCCGGCAGGTCGATCGGGGGCAACGTCGGATGACGGGCGACCAGGGCTTCCTTGGGTCCGATATCGATGAAGCGCCCGGCGCTCGTCACGACTCCCATGTCACGCTGAATGCTTCCATTCGCAAGCAGTTCGCCAGGGCACAGCAGCAGCTCGCTGGCCGAGAGTCGCTGGCGCAGTTGCTGATCGAGCGTCATGAATCTGTCTCCGGAGCTTCGGTGTGGGTGGGCTGGGTCTCTCGGGCGCTGTTGCCGCTGCCCAGGTGGTAGAAGGCCAGGTTGACGATCACCGCGGTGAGGGTGCCCATGGCCAGTCCATTACCCAGGATGATCTGCAGGTGGGTCGGGAAGGCAGAGTAGAAGCCCGGTACAACGATCGGCAGCAGACCCATGGCCAGCGCCGAGGCCAGGGTGAAGAGGTTGCCGTGCTCATTGAAGTCGACGCGGCGCAGGATATTGATGCCCATGACCCCGATGATGGCGAAGACGATGACGGCGGTGCCGGCCACCACCGGTGTCGGCAGGGTGGCGGCCAGTCGGCCCAGAGGTGCCAGCATGGCCAGCAGGATCAGCAGACAGCCGGCGGCGATGGTGACATAGCGCGAGCGCACGCCAGTGGCCCGGATGATGCCGATATTCTCGCCGCTGGTGATGATCAGCGAGGTGCCGAGGCAGCCGCCGAACAGCGAGCCCAGGGCGTCGGCGCGAATGTTCCTGGGAACCAGGGCCTTGGCATCGCCTCGCTTGCCGACGATTTCGGCGGTGGCCATGGTCTGGCCGGTGGCCTCGGTCATCGACACCACGCTGAAGATGATCAGCGGCAGCGACGCCAGCAGGTCGAACTTGGGCATGCCGAAAGGAAAGAGCTGGGGCAGGGCGATCAAGGGGCCATCGAGGATGCCCGCCACGCTGAGGTGACCGAAGGCTGCCGCGATCAGCGCACCCATGACCAGCCCGATCATCACCGAGATGCGACGCAGGGCGCCGGTAAACACTCTGGCACTCACGACGATGCAGGCGATGGTGGCCAGCGCCAGCAGAATGGTCGAAGGGGCAGCGAAGTCGGGGCTGTCAGGGCGCCCGGCGATGAGGCCACCGAAGATCTTGACCAGGTTGATGGCCACCAGCAGCAGCATGGTGCCGATCACGATGGGCGGAAAGAAGCGGAGAACTCGGGTGAAGAAGGGCAGTGCCAGAAAGTAGAACAAGGCGGTCAGAATCACCGCACCGGTGGCGGTCTGGATATCGGTGGCCTGGGCGATCGCCAGAAAAATGACGATGGGGGCACCGCCAGGTACCTGCACGAACGGGAGTCTCGCACCGAAGCCCAGTACCCCGATGGATTGCAGCAGGGTGCCGAGGCCACAGGCGAGGAAGGTGGCGCTCATCAGCGGTACCGTGACGTCAGGCCCGAAGCCCAGCGCCTGGCCGACCAGGAAGACCGCCGTGATCGGTGCGGCTGCCATCACCAATACGTGCTGCAAGCCGTAGAGGATGGCAGCCTTCAGTGGCAGCCGTTCATCCACCGGATCGACGGAATCGGTGTGAAGAGGAGAAGACATGGGTGGCCTCATTGTTGTTGTCGTTCAAGAGTGTGCGTCCAGGTGTTTGTCGAATCGCGTTTCTTCAGCAGGTTTCAGAGGAAAGCTAGCGCTGAGTCAGTGTGCGCGTCTATCATCGTTTTTCGTGAGATGTGTTGCCGAAATGGCAACGATTAGTGAGCCAGCCATGGTCTGACGAATCAGGAGACTCCGCGTGCCCTTGATGACCACCGCGCTACGCTATTTCGATGAGGTTGCCCGACAAGGGTCGATCCGCAGGGCCGCAGACCACCTCCATGTGGCGGCCTCGGCGGTCAATCGCCAGATCCTCAAGCTGGAGGACGAGCTTGGCGTACCGCTGTTTGAGCGGCTTCCCCGCGGCCTGCGCCTGTCCTCGGCGGGCGAGCTGCTGGTCTATCAGGTGCGACAGTGGCAGCGGGACGAACGTCAGCTGCTGGGGGTGCTGGACGATATCCGTGGCACCGGTACCAGTGAGGTGCGGGTCGCGTCGGTGGAGTCAGTGACCGACCGCCTGCTGCCGGTGACCATTCGGCGCTTCATGGAGCGCTATCCTCGTGTGCGTTTCGACCTGTCCACCGATCTTACCGACCCCATCATCGACGCTATCCTGTCGGGAGAGGCTGACATCGGACTTTGCATCAATCCGCCGTCCAATCCCCGCCTGCGTACCCTGCGCCGGCTCGAATTGCGTTTCGGGGCGGTCATGGCGCCGTGGCACGCTCTGGCCAGGGCGAGCGAGCTTCGCCTCAAGGATTTCGAGAACGTCCCGGTGATCTTGCCGGACCAGGCAATGTTTCGTGGCTCTACTCTGGAACGCGCGCTGTCCACTCAGGACGTGCGACTCTCCGCCGTTGCCGCGTGTGGCCGCATCCTGAGCATGAAGTCGCTCGCCAGAGAGGGCGTGGGCGTGGCGTTTCTCAATCCGCTGGATGTGACTCGTGAACTGGCCGAGGGGGAGCTTGTCTTTGTGCCTTTGCGGGATCGTGGTATCGCTGCGGCACAGTTGGAAATGTGTGTGGCCAAGGATCGGCCGCTGCCTCTGGCCATCGCCGTATTCGCCGAAATGCTGGATGAGGCGCTGAAGGAACTGGATGTCGCCACCACCGTCTAGGGCTTGTCTGAAAAGTGCCTGCGCTCGGTAATACGGCGTTAAAAATCGGATCAAAATGCTCATTTACACCCCGTAAACTGCGCTTTCTCACCGATTTTTGCCTTGTCTAACCTTCGCTCGTCGACTTTTCGGACAGCGCCTAGTCACTCGCGTCACGCGAAGTAGGTCTTCAGACTGCCGAGATGGCACTGCGGGTGCTATGGTGTCGGTCATGGATTGCTTATCTGGTCGTGGTTGCCACGGCCTCACTGCCGGAGACAAGGATATGACACGGGGAAAGATGGGATGGGCCGCTGTGGCCATGCTGACACTGGCTGGCTGTGCGTCGACCTCACAACCGCAGACGGCGGCCGAGATGTTCGACTGCGACGCCCTCAATCAGGCCGTGGCCAGTGCCGACAATGATTTCACCGACATCAAGGGACGCTTCGACGACACTCGGCTGACCCGCAGCTGGGAAACCGATGTCCAGGCCTTCCACGACTCCTGTCTGATCACCTCGGCGCAGCGCCCGGATCACTACTCCTGTTTCGGACGGATGGACAGTGACGACCCGCGTGGTGCCCTGGTGGCCGGTGGTGAGGCCCTTGGCCAGTGCCTGGGCAGTGACTGGACCTCCACCCGCGAGACGTCCGATCGTCTGGTCTTTTCCAGGGCCGGCAGCGACACCACCGTGACGCTGGAAACCTTCCTCAACGACCGCGGCCGCCGTATGGGCAGCCTGGATGTCTGGCAGCACCCGGATGACCTGCGTCTGGAGTCCACCGACGGCTGACTGCCGCTGTTGGACCCATGACGGGTCCATTGGCTGCACCAATGACAGGGCCCGTGCCGATCGGCACGGGCCCTGTCGTTGTGGCCTTGGCGTTTGTGCTGCTTGCGCAGGCCCCCGCCAGCGGCGAGGGCCTGGCGTGGACGGGCTTAACGCCAGCCGACGCGATCGAAGATCTTGACCGCTTCCGGGTTGTTCTCGCCCAGCACGCTGACGTTGACTTCGTCCTTCTTGAACTCGCCCCAGGAGCCGAGTACCTCGTCCACGGCGACACCCTCGACCACCGGGAATTCGTGGTTGCCCACGGCGAACAGTTCCTGAGCTTCGTCGGAGGCCAGGAACTCGAGGAAGGCGACGGCGTTGTCGTGGTTAGGTGCACCCTTGACCAGGCCGGCACCACCGACGTTGACGTGGGCACCACGGTCATCCTGATTGGGGAACAGGATCTGCACGCTTTCGGCGGCCTCGCGCTCGTCGGCGTCGTCGGAGGTCAGCAGACGCACGTAGTAGTAGTGGTTGGCCACCGCCACGTCGCACTCGCCGCTGGCCACGCCCTTGATCTGGTCGCGGTCGCCACCCTCGGGGTCGCGAGCCATGTTGTCGACCACGCCCTGGGCCCACTCTTCGGCACCTTCTTCACCGTGGTGCTCGACCATCGAGGCCAGCAGTGACTGGTTGTAGATGTTGTTGGAGGAACGGATGCAGATCTTGCCCTTGAGGCTGGGGTCGGCCAGCTTCTCGTAGCTGTCGACCTGCTCGGGCTCGATGGTCTCGGGGTTGTAGAAGATCGCCCGCACGCGCTGGCTGAAGCCGAACCAGTCGCCTTCGGGATGGCGCATGCTCTCGGGCAGGCGCTCGTTGAGCACCTCGGAGTCCACCGGCGCGAAGATGCCTTCCTCCTCGGCGCGCCACAGGCGGCCGGCGTCCACGGTCATCATGATGTCGGCGGGGCTGGCCTCGCCCTCGCGCTTGATGCGCTGGATGAGCTGGTCGGAATCGCCCTGCAGCACGTTGACCTCGATGCCGGTCTGTTCGGTGAAGGCGTCGTACATGGCCTGGTCGGAGTCGTAGTGACGTGCCGAGTACACATTGACGCTGCCGTCGGCGTAGGCGAGACCGGAAGCGCCGGCCAGGGCGATGGCGATGGCAAGACGAGAGACGTTGGACATCGGAGACCTCGAGTGGCGGATGGAATGATAATACGTGTCATTCGGTGTCCGTATTGAACGACCTCCCGGGCACGGCGTCAATCACTGTGCCTCCTTGGGCTGATGCAGGGTGCTTCTCTCGGCATAGTGGAGGGGGCACGATCGATGTACTGATGGGGGCTGCGTCGGGGGCGGATACCTCCGACCATCGGGCGCTCCAGCCTGGCGCTGGGCCCCCTGGCACCCGCTGCTTCGGGAGCCGGCAGAACTGCGAGGCTGACCTGTTGGAGCGGGAGATATCGCACAGGCAAAGGAGAAGGCGTGTCGAAAGGATTCGCGTTACCATGGCCAATCCATCGGCTTTCGCCGTCGTCCATCCGACCTTCGACACGCGATCCCCTCCATGACCTCACACCTTGCCAGCTCCGCCACCGTTTCCGAGCAGACCTTCGAGGAAGGCGTTGTCGCCGATCCTCTGCTGGCTGTGCGCAATATCCAGCATCGATACGACAGCAAGCTAGCCGTCAGCGACGCCTCCTTCGACATCGCGCCGGGCGAGGTGGTGTGCCTGCTCGGGCCGTCGGGCTGTGGCAAGACGACCCTGCTGCGCATCGTCGCCGGACTCGAGGCGTTGCAGCAGGGGGAGCTCAAGTTCGACGGCCAGACCCTGGCCGCACCGGGGCGCCCCCACGTGCCGCCGGAGAAGCGCAGCGTGGGGCTGGCCTTCCAGGAATCGGCACTGTTTCCCCACTTGAGCGTGCTCGACAACGTGACCTTCGGGCTCAAGGGGATGCCGGCGCGGGCGCGCCGTGAACGAGCCCTGGAGCTGCTCGCTCAGCTGGGTATGGACGGCTACTCCGAGGCCTTCCCGCACACCCTGTCCGGTGGCCAGCAGCAGCGGGTGGCCCTGGCCAGGGCCCTGGCGCCCTCGCCGCAATTGATGCTGCTGGACGAGCCTTTCTCGAGCCTCGACGCGCGTCTCAGGGACCGTATCCGCGATGACACCCTGCACGTGCTCAAGCAGGTGGGCGCAGGCACCCTACTGGTGACCCATGACCCCGAAGAGGCGATGTTCATGGCCGATCGCATCGTGCTGATGCGCGATGGTCGGGTGGTGCAGGTAGGCACGCCGGAAGAGCTCTACTGCGGGCCGGCCGACCCCTTCGTGGTGACCTTCTTCGGGGACGTCAATCGCCTGGAAGGCGTCGCCCAGCGTGGCTATGTGCATACCGCGGTGGGGCCCGTCGCCACCGACCTGCCTGACGGCGCCCGCGCCCAGGTGCTGATGCGCCCGGAGGCGCTCAGGGTGGTGGAAATCGAAAGCGACGGCCAGCACGCCCACCACAGCCACGTGCTGATGGCACGACTGCTGGGGCGTTGCAGTCTGCTGCACCTCTGCGTGCACGGTATCGATGGCCAGGAGGCCCACATGCACGCCCGGGTACCCGGGGTCTTTCTGCCGAGGGAAGGCCAGGCCGTGCAGGTCAGTCTCGACCCGGCCCAGGTATTCGTGTTCCCCGCCGAGGCGTCCGGCCTCGAGGCCGTCTAGGGCCCCTGGCCCCGGCGCACCAGGGGGGGGGACTATTCGTATCCAGTCGTATCCAGCAGGGGCCAGCGTCAGTCGCTGGCCTGGCCCGGGCGCGAGCGGCGCATCGCCAGGCTCAGCAGCACCACCGGAATGATCCCCACGGCAACGATGGCCAGGGACGCTGTCGAGGCCTCGGCCAGGCGTTCGTCAGCGGCCAGGTTGTGGGCTCGCACCGCCAGGGTGTCGAAGTTGAACGGGCGCAGGATGATGGTGGCCGGCAGCTCCTTCATCACGTCGACGAAGACCAGGATCCCGGCGGCCAGCAGGCTGCCGCGCATGATCGGCGTATGCACCTTGCGCAGGGTGCCGGTGGCGGTCTCGCCGAGGGTCCGGGCCGCCGCGTCCATCGACGGGGTGACCTTGCCCAGGCTCGCTTCCACGGCGTTGAACGACACCGCGAGAAAACGCACCACATAGGCATAGATCAGGATAAAGGCGGTACCGCTGAGGATCAGGCCGATCACCTCCCCGGTGGCGGCCTTGTACAGCTGGTTGAGCTGGACGTCGACCCAGGCGAAGGGGATCAGGATGCCTACCGCTACCACCGAACCCGGAATCGCGTAGCCCAGCGAGGCCACCCGAGTGGCCGTGCGGGTCAGCGGGCCCTGTTCGAGTCGGGCGCCATAGCTCAGCACCACCGCCAGCCCCACCGCGATCAGGGCGGCGACGGCTGCCAGCAGCAGGCTGTTGCCGGCGTACTCGAAAAAGGCGCTGCCCAGCACGCTGTCTCCGGCCTTCAGCGCCATGTACCCCAGCAGCAGGCAGGGCAACAGGAAGCCCACCGTCACCGGCAGCGCGCAGGCCAGGGTGGCCGCCCAGGCGCGTGCACCGCTTAGACGGTACTCCGGTAGTTGCTGGTAGCGGTGAGAGGTGTGGTGGAAGCGGCGCTTGCCCCGGGACCAGCGCTCCAGCAGCACGAACAGGATCACGAAGGCCAGCAGGCACGCCGCCAACTGGGCGGCGGCGACCTGTTCGCCAAGTCCGAACCAGGTGCGATAGATGCCGGTGGTGAAGGTATCCACGCCGAAGTACTGCACCGCGCCGAACTCGTTGAGGGTTTCCATCAAGGCCAGCGACACGCCCCCCACCAGCGCCGGTCGCGCCAGCGGTACCGCCACCTGGGTAAACATTTGCCAGGGGCCGCGGCCCAGGGTGCGTCCCACGTCGAGCATGCACACCGACTGCTCGAGGAAGGCCGCCCTGGCCAGCATGTACACGTAGGGGTAGAGCACCAGGGTGATCAGGGTGGCGGCACCCGGTAACGAGCGGATGTCGGGAAACCAGTAGTCCCCGCGGGACCAGCCGAAGGCTTCGCGCAGGGCCTCCTGCACCGGCCCTGCGTACTGCAGAAAGTCGGTGTAGGCGTAGGCGATGACGTAGGTGGGTACCGCCAACGGCAGCAGCATGGCCCATTCGAACAGGCGCTTGCCGGGAAAACGGCACATCACTACCAGCCAGGCGCAGCCGGTACCGATGGCCAGGGTACCAAGGCCGACGCTGAGTACCAGGAACAGGGTGTTGAGCAGATAACGCGTCAGCACAGTGTCGGCCAGGTGACGCCAGATATCGCCGGCGGGCACCAGAATATGGGCCAGGATCACCAGCACCGGCAGTGCCACCACCGCGGCGACAGCCAGCGTCAACCAGCCCCAGCGCGAAAGCCGCCGGGAACGAACCTTGGCCACGGAATGAGTACTGCTGGACACGGACGGACTCCTGCTGCGGGCACCGCTGACGGACGGGAGGCCAGATCATACCAGTCCGTGCCGGCGGCTGCAGTTGGCCATCAAGGGGAGGCATGGAGGCGCGCACCAAACGGAAGTGAGACCTTGGCTCGGCGGGCTTTGAAAGTGAATAACTATTCATTTATTTTAAGAGGCATCTCAAAAGAGGGTAAATGTCATGCGCCCACGCGACGACACCAAGCGGGTGGCACTGCTCGAGGCGACCCTGGTCGAGGTCACCGAGCACGGCTTCGGCGTGGCCTCGGTGGCCCGTATCGCACGTCGCGCCAGGGTGTCGCCCGCCACCCTCTATATCCACTTTGCCGACAAGGACGCCCTGCTGGAGGCGACCTTTGTGCACGTCTGTGACCAGCTGATTGATACCGCCCTGGAGGCCTTCGATGCGGCACTCGAGCTGCGCCAGGCGCTGCGCGAGATGTGGCATGCGCTGTTTCATCTGGCCCTCGACCAGCCGCGCCTGTTTCGCTTCCACGACGCCTTCAGCCATTCGGTATGGATGAATGATCGGGTCCGCGAGCGCAACGATCTGCGCCTGGCGCCCTTGCTCGATGCCATCGCCCAGGGGCATCGGGATGGCGTGCTCAAGCCGGTTGGGCTTGCGCTGCTGGAAAGCTTCATGTTCCGCCCGATCTACCACCTGGTGCAGAGCCAGGGGAGCCACCCGTTCGAGCCCACCCACACCAATATCGACCAGGCCTTTGCGATGGCCTGGGACGCCATTGCCGTTCGCCACGACAACCCGCGTCCCTGACGCCTCAGGAGCCCCCATGACCTTCTCTACGTTTCCTCCGACGTCGCGCCTTGAGCGCCTGCTGGCCAGGTTCAGTCTGCTTGCCGTCGTGGCGCTTGTCGCCGGCTGTGAATCCGACCAACCGCCCTTGTCCCAGCAGCAGGTACACCCGGTGAAGCTGGTGTCGCTGGACGCCGGGCGCCAGGGCATGTTGATGCGTTATCCCGGCCAGGTGCAGGCCTCGGAGCGTTCGGAGCTGTCGTTCCGGGTCGGTGGGGAGCTGCGCGAGCTGGCCGTGCAGCCGGGGGATGAGGTGGAAGCGGGGGACCTTATCGCCCGCCTCGATGATCGTGATGCCAAGAGCCAGCTGGCCAACGCCCGTTCGAGCTACAACCTGGCCGAGGCGACCTACGAGCGTATGCGTATCTCGCTGGAGCGTGGTGCCATCAGTCGGTCCCGCTTCGACGAGGCGCGTGCCGAGTTTCTGTCGGCCCAGGCCCAGCTCAAGCAGGCCCAGGACCAGCTCAGCTACACCGAGCTCAGCGCGCCCTTCAGCGGCGTGATCGCGTCGGTCCCGGTGGACAACTATCAGGTGGTCGGTGCCCAGCAGACCATCGCCGAGCTGCAGCAGCCGGGATCCATCGACGTGACCTTCCAACTGCCTGAGCAGCAGGTCCGCCGGATCAATGACGAGCGCGCCCAGGCGGTGCAGGACGGCGAGGATGCGGTGGTCTGGGTGACCTTCGCCGAGAACCAGCAGCAGCGCTACCCGGCCCGCTACAAGGAGCACGACAGCAGCGTCAGCCAGGGGTCGCTGAGCTATGAGGTCACCCTGACCTTGCCTGAACCCGACGACATCACGGTGCTGTCGGGCATGAGCGCCACGGTGCTGCTGGACATGAGCGCCCTGACCGGTGATAGCCAGGATCCCTGGCGGGTGCCGGTGGCGGCGGTGGCCACGCGGGAATCGCAGCCTGACCAGGCGGTGGTGTGGCGCTTCGTGCCCGACGACGAGTCCCGCGCCGATGGCCCTGGACGTGTCGAGGCGGTGCCGGTCGTGCCGGGGCGCATCACCACCCAGGGGATGCTGATCGAGGGCGAGCTCGAGGCCGGCGACCGGCTGGTCGCCGCCGGTGCCGAACGCATGCAGGAAGGACGCAGGGTACGACCCTGGATCAAGGAAGAGGGGCTCTGATCGATGGTCGACTACTTTCTGCGCCAGAAGGTCATCAGCTGGATGATCACCCTGCTGCTGGCCGTCGGCGGGGTGGTGTCTTTCTTCGGGCTCGGGCAGCTGGAGTTTCCCGAGTTCACCATCCGCAACGCCATCATTTCGACCCAGTACCCCGGCGCCACGCCAGAACAGGTAGAAGAGGAGGTCACCCTGCGCCTGGAGAAGGCGATCCAGCAGATGCCCGACCTGAAGCGGGTCAGCTCGGTCAACGCCGACGGCCTGTCGCAGATCACCGTGGAGCTCGAGAACACGGTGCGCGAGCACGAACTTGCCCAGTACTGGGACCTGCTGCGGCGCAAGATCAGCGACGTCCAGGCCGAGCTGCCCCCCGGCGCCGGGACCTCCATCGTCAACGATGACTTCGGTGACGTCTTCGGCCTGCTGTTGACCCTGACCGGCGAGGACTACAGCCAGCAGGACCTAGAAGACCACGCCGACCTGCTGCAGCGGGAGCTGCGCCTGGTCGACGGGGTCAAGAAGGTCGCCATCGCCGGCACCGTGCAGGACCAGGTGGTGGTGTCGCTGGACCGTGACCGGATGCGCGCGCTGGGGATCTCGCCACAGCAGTTGAGTGACCTGCTCAACGCCCAGAACGTGGTGGGCGACGCGGGCCATATCAAGCTCGATGGCCTGTCGCTGTCGGTGCAGCCCACCGGCGAGTTCGACAGCGTCGAGTCGCTCGAGCGGCTGGTGGTGGGCCGTCCCGGTGACGGCCTGATCCGCCTTGGCGATATCGCCGAGGTCACTCGCCAGACCACCGATACGCCCCAGTTGCTCTACCACGCAGGGGGGCAGTCCGCGCTGTCCATCGGCATCTCGTTTGGTTCCGGCGTCAACGTGGTGGAGGTCGGCGAACGGGTCGAGAAGCGGCTTTCTGAGCTCGAACAGCGCATGCCGCTGGGCATGGAACTGGCCACCGTCTACCACCAGCCCGAGGTGGTGGAGGACGCGGTCAACGGCTTTCTGATCAACCTGGCCGAGGCGGTCGGCATCGTCATACTGGTGCTGTTGCTGTTCATGGGGGTGCGTAGCGGGCTGCTGATGGGCCTGATCCTGCTGCTGACCATCCTCGGCACCTTCATCATGATGTCGATTCACGGCATCCAGCTGCAGAAGATCTCGCTGGGCGCCTTGATCATTGCCCTCGGCATGCTGGTGGACAACGCCATCGTGGTCACCGAGGGCATGATGATCGGCCTTGCCCGGGGCAAGACCAAGCGCCAGGCGGCGCTGGAGGTGGTCGGTCAGAATCGCCTGCCGCTGCTGGGTGCCACGGTCATCGCGATCACCGCCTTTGCTCCCATCGGGCTGTCGCCGGACGCTACCGGCGAGTTCGTCGGGTCACTGTTCTGGGTATTGTGCTATTCGTTGTTCCTGAGCTGGATCACCGCCCTGACCCTGACCCCCTTCTTCTTCGATCTGTTCTTCAAGGAACGCATCGAAGCGGGCGAGGAGGGGGATAGCGATCCCTATCGTGGCCTGCTGTTCCGGGTGTTTCGCCGCCTGCTGGTGGTGGGGATTCGGTTCCGCTACCTGACATTGGTGCTGGCGGTGGCGCTGCTGGCCGGTGCCTTGTCGCTGTCGGGGCAGGTCAAGAACGCCTTCTTTCCCGACGCCACCACTCCGCTGTTCTTTGCCGATGTGTGGTTGCCGGAGGGCACCGACGTGCTGGAGACCGAGCGCACCATCGCGCGCCTCGAGACGCAGGTGCTGGAGATGCAGGACGTGACCCGGGTGACCAGCGTGATCGGTGGCGGCGCACAGCGCTTCACCCTGACCTATGCCCCCGAGGACCGCTATGCGAGTTTTGGTCAGCTGATCGTCGAGACCGAGGACCGCGCGTCCCGGGAAGCCCGCATGAAAGAGGTGATCGAGACCCTGCGCGAGGACTTCCCCCGGGTCCAGTACAAGGTCCAGGCGTTGCAGGTCGGCCCCTCGGCCAAGGCCAGCATCGAGGCGCGCATCTACGGTGACGACCCCGAGACCCTGCACCGCCTGGGCGCCAAGGTGCGTGGCATCTTCCAGGACGAGCCGATGACCGACAGCATCCGACTGTCCTGGAGCAATCGCGAGAGCGTCATCGTGCCCGAGTTCCTCGAGCAACAGGCACGTCGCGTCGGAGTCACCCGGGACGCCCTGCACCAGGCGCTCAGGCTCAACAATGACGGCGAGCAGGTCGGCGTCTACCGCGAAGGCAGCGAGCTGATTCCGATCGTGATGCGCTCCCGGGAGGACCAGCGCCACGACATCGACAACCTCAGCGCGGTCAACGTCTGGAGTGAAGAGCAGGGACGTTATCTCAGCGCCGGCAACGTGCTCGGCGAGCTGCACACCGAGCTGCGTGATCCGCTGATCAAGCGCCGTGACCGGCGTCGCATGCTGGCGGTGTACGCCGAGCCGATGCCGCTGTCCGGTGAGACCGCCGCCAGCGTGCTGGCGCGGCTGCGTCCCCAGGTCGAGGCCATCGAGCTGCCGCCGGGCTATGCCATCGAATGGGGCGGTGAGTACGAAACTGCCAGCGACGCCCAGAAGGCGCTGCTGTCATCGCTGCCCATGGGCCTGCTCGGGATGTTCATCATCACCGTGCTGCTGTTTGGCCGGCTGCGCCAGGCGCTGGCGATCTGGTCGATCGTGCCGCTGATGCTGATCGGTATCATCGGTGGCCTGGCGTTGCTCGGGGCGCCCTTCACCTTCATGGCGCTGCTCGGCACCTTGAGCCTGATCGGCATGGTGCTGAAGAACGCCATCGTGCTGATGGAAGAGATCAACGTGCAGCGTGGCCAGCAGGACAATGCCCACGACGCCGTGATCCAGGCCGCGGTCAGTCGTGTGCGGCCGGTGACCATGGCCGCCGTGACCACCATGCTGGGGATGCTGCCGCTGTTCACCGATGCCTTCTTCGCCTCCATGGCGGTGGTCATCGTGTTCGGTCTGGGCGTCGCCACCCTGTTGACCCTGGTGATCCTGCCGGTGGTGTATTGCACCTTGATGCGAATTCGCGCCGACTGATCCTGCCGCCGCTGTCTAGCCACCCGCACCCTGGTGCGAGTGCGCGCCGGCTGATTCTGGCGCGACATTCCAACCGCCGCTGCCTAGCCGCCGGCCCCCTGAACGCTGGCCCCATGGGGGCCAGCCTCGTCGGCGATGGGGGACCAGGGGGCGTCTGACACGCCATCTGGCTGCGTCGACGGGGCCCGCTCCACCAGCCAGGAAGAAACCAGCGGCCACAGGGTGTCACGGTGGCGGCGGCGAAATCCTTCCAGGTGCCCCAGCACACCACTGCCCATTACCCTGGGAGACAGCTGCAGGCGCTTGATCGAAGCCCCGGTGAAGTAGCCTGCCAGCAGGTCGATGCTGTCGCTGCTGGCGTAGGGGTCGTCGTCTAGCCCCACCACCAACAGAGGTAACGCCACGCGGGCGAATCGCACTTCGGCGTTGAGTTCCGGGTCGTCGAAGAAGTAGCGCGGCAGGCTGGTCCAGCGACTGCACTGGCGAGCCACACCATCGGGCACGTCTTCACCGATACCGAGCCGTCGGCAGGGCACATAGCCTTTGATGCGGGACAGCAAGGGAAACACCAGCTTGAACAGCATCCAGGCGCGCAGCCTCAGCCAGGGTGATGAGATGAAGCGCAGACAGCTGGCATTACAGGCGATCAGCACCGCGCCGCTCAAGTGTCGACTGGCGTCGCCCAGGCCGATGGCATGGCCACCGAAGCTGTGACCGATGGCAAGCAGCGGCAAGTCCGGCCAGTGCTGGCGAGCCCACTGGGTCACGCTGTCGGCGTCTAGCTCGGCCCAGTCCTGCATGCGCACCCCCAGTTTCTCGAGATGCTCCGGTCGCGACCGCCCGATGCCGCGATAGTCGTAGCTCAGCACGTGGAAGCCTTGCTCGGCCAGGAATAGTGCGAAGGCCTGATAAAGGCGTTGTGACACCGCCGAAGCGGAGTGAATGATCACCACCCCACGCAGCGGCTGTGTGGCCTCGAAGTGGCTGGCGCCGAGCGGATAGGCATCGGAGGCGGAGAGGGTGAAGCGGGTCACGTTGGCCATGATGCTGCCCTTGCACAGAGTGTCTAAGAACTCTTAATACGATGCAGGAACGGCGTCGAGGCTTTACCCAATCAGGAGCGCGAGGGGGTGAAAAGTCGAAGAATATGCCGGAAACGCACTGTCAAAATCGTCGTTCTAAACGAGTAGCCCCCGCGAAGCGGGGGCTGTGTGGTTGTGCTGGAGGCTACCCTGAGGGTCAGTAGCCCAGCAGCATCGAGGGCAGGCCTGTGACCAGGGCGGGGAAGTAGGACATCAGCACGCAGGCAATCAATATCAGCGCGCAGAACGGGATCACCGCCTTGTACAGGTCGAGGGTCTCGACCTCCGGTGGCGCCACGCCCTTCAGGTAGAACAGCGCATAGCCGAAGGGCGGGGTCAGGAAGGAGGTCTGCAATACCACCGCCACCATCACCACGAACCACAGCATGTCGACGCCCATGGTCTCGATGATCGGCAGCATGATCGGGAAGCTCAGCAGCACGATGCCGGTCCAGTCGAGGAACATGCCCAGCACGAATACCAGCAGGAACATCAGGATCAGTGCGCCGGTGGTGCCACCGGGCATCGCCAGCACCAGTTCGCTGATCACGTCCATGCCGCCGCCGATGGAGAACACCCCGGTGAAGGCGGTCGCCCCCACCAGCACGAACATCACCATGGTGGTGGTCTTGCCGGCCTCGATGAAGGTGTTGTAGCAGGTCGACAGCTTGCGATCACCGAAGATCAGGAACAGCAGGAAGGCCAGGGTCACGCCGATGGCCGAGGCCTCGGTGGCGGTGGCGATACCGGTGAACAGGGCGCCCAGCACCCCGAGGATCAGGCTCATCGGCGGCAGTACGTACTTGCACAAGCGGATCACCAGCTCCCCGGTGCTGGTCTCGGCACGCTCCTCGGCGCCTACAGGAGGGCCGAAGTCGGGCTTGATCAGGCAGATCACCAGCACGTAGAGCGCGTACATCGAGCCCAGCAGCAGACCCGGCACCAGGGCACCGGCGAACAGCGCACCCACCGACACCGGCGAGTAGCTGGCCATCAGGATCAGCATGATGCTTGGCGGAATCAGGATGCCGAGACAGCCGCTGGCCATGATGACGCCGGCGGACAGGCCCTTGTTGTAGCCGTACTTGAGCATCGGTGCCAGGGCGATCAGGCCCATCACCGCGATGGAGGCGCCGACGATGCCGGTGGTGGCCGCCAGCAGCACCGAGACGATGACCACGGTCAGCGCCAGGCCGCCGCGCACGCGTCCGAGCAACAGGCGCATGCTCTCGAACATTTTCTCGGTGACGCCCGAGTCATTGAGAAAGCGCGCCATCAGAATAAACAGCGGGATCGCCACCAGGACATAATTGTCCATGGCGCGCCCATAGATGTTGTTGATGATGATGCCGAGCACCTGGGGACCGGGGCCGAACCAGGCGCCGAGTACCGCGACACCGCCCAGCACGAAGGCCAACGGGTGGCCCATGAACAGCCCCAGCATCAGGCCTGCAAACATGAAGATGGTCAGAAGTTCAGCGCTCATTTGGCTTCCTCCACGCCCTGGCCTGTCAGCTCATTGATGGCGCGAATGACGATGGCGATGGCCTGCAGAAGGATCAGCACGCTGGCGATGACCAGCACGGCTTTTACTGGGTAGACCGGGATCGAGACGATGCCGTAGGTGGACTCGGCGCGGCTCCAGGAGCGCTCGAAGAAGCGCCAGCTATAGGTGATGAACATGATGATGAAGGGGGTGAAGAACAGCAGGTAGCCGAGCAGGTCGATCAGTGCGCGACCGCGCCGGGAAAGCAGCTGCTTGACGATGTCCACCTCCACATGGGCGTGGTGGCGCAGCCCGTAGGCGGCCATCAGCATGAAATGGGTACCGAACAGCATGGTGGTGACGTCGAAGGCCCAGTCGCTGGGGCGTCCGATAAAGAAGCGCATCGCGATGTCGTAGACCACCACGAGGGTGATGATCGCGATCAGCGGAGCGATCAAACGGCCGAACCACTCGTTCAAGCAGTCGATGGCCTTGGCAATGGCGTTCATGGTGGGGTTCTCGTCGAAGTCCAACGATGACCGGCGGCCTCGCGCAGAGAGCCGCCGGCCGGTAGTGACAGAAACGTGCCTGGTTGTTACTCGAGGCAGGCTTCGATCTCGTCAAGCGACGGCAGGTTGTCGGTGACGCGGCTCATGTTGTAGGGCACCGAGACGTCACGCCACTGGGCGTAGTCCTGCATGTAGCTGATCATCGACTGGTAGACCTTGCCGAGCATCGGGTCCTCGCAGGAACCCTGCACGATCACCTTATTGGTGACCTCCTGGATCTGGGCCAGGTCTTCCTCGGACAGCTGGTTGATGGTGGTGCCGTCCTCGAGGAACTTGGCGGTACCCTCGGTGGACTGCTTCTCGGACCAGGCCAGCGACCAGGCCATGGTAGCCTCGGAGGCGATCTTCAGCTTCTCCTGGGTCTCCTCGGACAGAGCGTCCCAGGCGTCCTTGTTGATCATTACACCGAACACGCTGGCAGACTGGTGCCAGCCCGGCGTCATCCAGTAGTCGGCAACCTCGGAGAAGCCGGCCTTGTAGTCGACACCGGGGGTCGAGAACTCGGCGCCGTCGACCACACCACGCTCGATGGCCTGGTAGATCTCGCCGCCGGCCAGGGTGACCTGGGAACCACCAAGCTGCTCGAGCACCCGCCCCTGGTCACGCCCGGACAGACGCAGACGCTTGCCTTCGATGTCGGCGAGAGACGCGATCGGGGTGCCGCCGCGGAAGCCGGACTCGTTGTTGGTGATACCGTAGGGCAGGTAGACCAGGTTGTACTGGCCGTAGATCTCCTGGTAGAGCTCGAAGCCGCCCCACTGGGTGATCCAGTTCAGGTAGTCCATGCCGTTGAACAGGCTGGGGGTGGCTGCCAGCGGCGAGAACGCCGGGCTGCGGCCGGCCCAGTAGCCCGGCCAGTCGCCGGCGGCCTGGATGCTGCCGGTCTCGGTGGCGTCGAAGACCTCGGTGCCGGGCATCAGGGTGCCGCCAGCGTAGAACTCGATCTGGATCTCGTCCCCGGCCAGCTGGTTGACCAGCTCGGCCCAGTGCTTGTCGATCTGGATCAGGTCGAGGTTTTCCGGCCAGGTGGTGGTCATGGTCCACTTTTCCTGGGCCATGGCGCCACTCGACAGGGCGGCCAGGGCGATGCCGGCAGCCATGCTGGTCAGGGTAAACTTGGTCATTTGCTTCATGCAGGTGCTCCCCGTGGGTTGTTGTGTTCTGTGCAAAGGAGGCGATCGCTGCCTCACCGAAATTGCGTCCGGCACCCTGGGCCATTGTCTTGGGTTCGGTGCCTGGGGGTAGTGGCGTTCCAGCGTGGGGTTGGCCCACGATGGCGCCTCGGCTTCATCAAGCTAGCACGGTCTTCAAGAGATGATCGATGCGACCCATGTCGATGAAACGGCACACTTTTTTGGCGGCTGCACAGTCGATGGCGTGAGAAAAAGTTTCGACAATTCAGCAAAATGAATAAGTTAGAGCGACATCTATGCTGCGCTGCCGTAGTCGGCTCGATCGTTTAATCGGCGCAGCCTTTAGACCAAAGTTGATTTATCAGGGAGCCTTAATGTCCCACTTTTTGACCCGACAGGACCTCGCGCGGCTCGCTGCCTTTCGACAGCAACTGCGAGGGCGGCGCTTTCGCGGCTTGCTGTGGGTGAGCGAGGCTCCTGACCGGGCGCGGGGCGTTGCCCGCGAGTGCCTGGCCCTAGGCGGATGGTCGGCGCCGCTGTGGGTCGGGGAAGCGGCGATCGACGAGGCTGCTGACAGGGCCGGCACCGGGGCCCATGCCAGGGCCGCCAACCCCCCGCCGTCGCTTGAGCGCCTTCCCGCCGCCAAGGCGCGTACCCGGCTCGGCGGCGAGCACGACCTGGTGGTGTTCGACGCCGCCTCGCCAGGCACTGGCCTCGATCCTGACGCCCTGGGGGCGGTGGCCGGCACCCTGGTGGCGGGAGGCCTGCTGGTGCTGTTGACCCCCGACGACGGTGGCCGCCGACCCGACGACGACTACCGCCGCCTGGCGGCTCACCCTTGGCGGCCGGAACAGCTCACGAGCCGTTATCTAGAGCGCTGCCATCGGCTGCTGGCGGGTTTTCCCGGGATGCTGCGCTGGCGGCAGGGGGAGGGCCTGACGGCAACGCCCGATGATGGCCAGGAAAGCCCTTTTGCCGATGGCTCATGTTCAGACAACCCTTGTCCAGACAGCCCGTGTCTAGACAGCCCCGACCCGGATTGCCTGAGCCCCGACCAGGCCGAGGTGGTACGTCGGCTGACGCGGCTCAGGCGTCGCCGCCCGTTGGTGATCACCGCCGACCGTGGTCGCGGCAAGTCGGCGGCGCTGGGCATCGCCTGCGCCCGCCTGCTGGTCAAGGCCGAGCAGCAGTGCCAGGCGCCGCTGGATATCCTGGTGACGGCACCGAGGGCGTCCTCGGTGGCGCCGGTATTCGAGCGCCTGGCGACGCTGCTGCCCGAGGGACAGGGCGACGAAAGGGACTTCGAGGCGCCCGGGGGGCGGGTGCGTTTTATCGCCCCTGACGCACTGACTGACGCCGTCGCCCGGGGGGAAGCCGGCGGCCCCGGCTCGCTGCTGCTGGTGGACGAGGCGGCGGCGATTCCGGCGGCGCTGCTGGGCGAGTGGCTGGCGGCATTTCCGCGGCTCGCCTTCGCCACCACGGTGCACGGCTACGAGGGCTCGGGGCGAGGCTTTGCGTTGCGCTTTCGTCGTCATCTGGAGGCGCAGACGCCCCAGTGGCAGGCCATCGAGCTCAGGACGCCGATACGCTGGGCCGATGGAGACCCCCTTGAGCGGGCCATCGACGCGCTGCTGTGCCTGGATGCAGAACTTCCCACAGTGCCGAAGGGGGCGAGGGTGAGTGCGCCTTGTCCTGGTCAAAAGTTGGCCGAGCTGCCCTGTACCACGCTCGATCGCGAGGTCCTGGCCCGGGACGAAGCCTCCCTGAGAGCCATCTTCGGCCTGCTGGTCCAGGCTCACTACCGCACCACCCCGGCGGACCTGCGGGCGCTGCTTGACGCACCGGCGACCCGCATCTCGATCCTTGGTACACCACGTGCGCCGCTGGCGGTGTGCGTGTACGTCGATGAGGGCGGCTTCGATGCCGATCTGGCCGAGCGAGTGCTGCTGGGACGGCGACGCCCGCGTGGTCACCTGATGGCCCAGTCGCTGGCGGCCCACGCTGGTGAAGCAGCGGCGCTGAAGGCACCCAGCGCCCGCATCACCCGGATTGCCGTACACCCCGACTGGCGCCGCCTGGGGTGCGGGGCGAGGCTAATCCAGGAGGCGGCATGCCAGGCCGAACAGGCCGGCAAGGCGCTGCTGGGGGCGAGCTTCGGCGCCGATCCCGAGCTGCTGGCGTTCTGGCAGGCGCAGGGCTTTCGTCCGGTGCGCCTGGGACTGACCCGGGAGGCCGCCACCGGCGAGCATGCGGCGATGGTGGCGCTGGCCCTGGGGGAGCACAACCGGGACCTGATCGAGCGGCTGTCGCGGCGCTTTGAGCGGCAGTTGCCGGGGCTGCTGGCCTTCGAACTGACACGCCTGTCGCCACCTTTGGTGCTGGCGTTGCTGGCGGGCGTCGAGGACTGCTTCTCGCTCGACGCCGAAGATCGCTTTTCGCTCGACGCCGATGACCGTCGTGAGCTCCAGGACCTGGCCAGGGGCCAGCGCGAGCCGGCGCTGGCGCGTCCGGCCATCCAGGCTCTGGTTCGCCGGCTGGCGTCGCTGTCACTGTCGCCGCCCATGTCGTCGTCCATGTCCAAGGCGAGGTCCAAGGCGAGGTCCAAGGCTGGCGATGACCACGACAGTCTGGCCTGGCTCGCAGCGTGGGCGTTTCAGGGACGTTCGGAAAGTTCCCTGGCGCAGGGGCTATCGCTGCGCGGCAAGGCACAGGTCAAGCAATGGTTGCGGGACGCCGTGGGCCGAGCCCTGGCACTGCTGGAGACCCTTTCCAAGGCCCCGGGGCGAGGGTAGAGTGCCAACATTCGCAAAGGCAGACATAGACATCATGAACGAACATCTCGATAGCCTCGCTCCGACCGCCGTATGGCGTCACTTCCGTACCCTGTGCAACACGCCGCGCCCCTCGGGCCACGAGGCGGCTCTGGTCGAGATCCTTGAAGCCTGGGCAGACGAGCGCGGCATCGCCCACGACCGTGACGCCTACGGCAACCTGCGTCTGTCCAAGCCGGCGAGCCCCGGGCGCGAAGGGGCACCGGGGGTGATCCTCCAGGGCCATCTGGACATGGTGGCCCAGGCCAACGCCGACAAGCCCCACGACTTCACCCGGGATCCCATCGTCACGCGGGTCGAGGACGGCTGGCTCAAGGCCGACCAGACCACCCTGGGCGCCGACAATGGCCTGGGGGTGGCGGCGGCGCTGGCGATCCTCGGCGATGATGAACTCGTCCATGGTCCGCTGGAGGCGATCTTCACCCTGGAGGAAGAGACCTCCATGGGCGGTGCGCTGAATCTGGCCGAAGGCTGGCTGGAGGGCAGTCTGTTGCTCAACCTGGACTCCGAGGACCGTGGCCAGGTCTACATCGGTTGTGCCGGTGGCGCCGACGTGGTGGTCGAGGCCCAGTTGCCGGTGGAGTCGGTGGGCGAGGACGAAGAAGCCCTGACGCTGAGCCTCAAGGGACTGCGTGGTGGCCACTCCGGGATCGATATCGACAAGGGGCTGGGCAACGCCAATCGCCTGCTGGTGCGGGTGCTGCGCGCCCTCGACAGCTGTGAGGTGCGCCTGGTCGACTACCGTGGCGGCACCCTGAGAAACGCCATCCCCCGCGAGGCCGAGGCGGTGGTGATGGTGCCTCGGGACGAGATCGACGCGCTGCGCTCGCGCATCGAGCGCCTCGAGGCCGATATGCGCCGTGAGCTGTCCGGCGTCGACGAGGGCCTGCGGCTGACCCTGGAGCCCTGCGCCACGCCGCGCGAGGAAGCGCTGACCCGCCACGCCAGCCGCCTGCTGGTGGCGGCGCTGCATGCCGCGCCCTGCGGTGTCGAGCGCATGAGCGTCGAGGTGCCAGGCGTAGTCGAGACCTCCAACAACCTGGGCGTGGTCAGCCTCGAGAACGGCCGCTTTCACCTGTGCGCCCTGGTGCGTTCACTGCGCGACAGCGCCACCATGGATCTGGCCGAGCGCTTCACCGCGCTGTTCGAGCTGATCGGTGCCCGTACCCGGGTCGAGAACGGCTACCCCGGCTGGACGCCTCAGCCCGACAGCGACCTGCTCAAGCGCTTCTGCGAGCTGCATCGTCAGCGCCTGGCGGTGGACCCGGAGATCAAGGTCATCCACGCCGGGCTCGAGTGCGGGATTCTCGGCGGCAAGTACCCCGAGCTTCAGATGATTTCCTTCGGCCCCCTGATTCGCGGCGCCCACTCGCCGGACGAGCGCGTCGAGATCGCCTCGGTGGAGGAATTCTACGGCCTGCTCAAGGCGCTGATCGGCGACCTGGCCGAGGGCACCCGCTGATATGAGGCTGAGATGAGTCCGGCCCTCGAGTCACTGTTCGCCCAGCCCCTGGCGCCGGCTCTTGCCGGCGTCTCGCTGCTGGCGATTGCGTTGCTGGCGCTGGCCTGGCGAGGGCATCGACAGGGGCAGCGGCGTGAACAGGCCCTGGCAGCAGAGCTCGAGACGACCAAGGCTCAGCTCGAGCAGCGGCGCGAGGCCGCACGCCAGCTCGAGCAGGAGCTGGCCATCAGCGATGCCCAGCTCGACGCCAGCCGAGAGCAGCTCGAGACCCAGCGGGGCGAGCTCGGGGCCGCCCGTCAGCAGCTCGCCGATGTGCGTGAGCACAACGCCCGCCTGGAGACCGAGCGCGAGCAGATGGCGGCGCGTCATCGCGAGCAGATGGCGCTGGTGGAATCCTCCCGGGAGCAGCTCAAGCAGGAATTTCATCGGCTCGCGGGCCAGGTCTTCGACGAGCGCCAGCAGGCCTACCAGACCCAGAGCCGCGAGGGACTCGAGTCGCTGCTCAAGCCGTTTCGCGAGCAGGTGGACCAGTTCCGCCAGCGGGTCGAGGACCTGACCGGACAGCACAGCCGCGAGGCGGTATCGCTCAAGGCCCAGATCGAGCAGCTGGCGGGTCTCAACGCCCGCCTCGGCGAGGAGGCGGCGGGGCTTGCCCGGGCGCTCAAGGGCGACCAGAAGGCCCAGGGCGGCTGGGGCGAGTTGATGCTTGAGACCGTGCTGGAACGCAGCGGCCTGCGGCGCGACATCGAGTACCGCCGCGAGGTGTCGATGAACGGCGAGCAGGGACGCCAGCGTCCCGACGCCATCATCTACCTGCCCGAGGATCGCCACCTGATCGTCGACGCCAAGGTCTCCCTGACCGCCTGGACCCGGGTGGTCAACGCCGACGACGAAACCGAGCGCGAAAGCGCCATGAGCGCCCACCTGACCTCGCTGCGCAGCCATATCCGCGAACTCGCCGCCAAGGACTACCCGGCCCTGCCGGGGCTGCATTCGCCGGACTTCGTGTTCCTGTTCGTACCGGTGGAACCGGCCTTCGCCGCGGCCTTCGAGCGTGATCCTTCGCTGTTCCAGGAAGCCTTCGACCGCCAGGTGGTGGTGGTCACCCCGACCACCCTGCTGGCCAGTCTGCGTACCGTGGCGGGGCTCTGGAGCATGGAGCGCCAGAACGAGAACGCCCGGGTCATCGTGTCACGGGCAGAGCGCCTGCTGGCCAAGTTCTCGGGGTTCGTCGACAGCCTCGACGACGTCGGCAAGCACCTGGAGCGCGCCAGCGCCAGTCATCACCAGGCGATGAACCGGTTGTCCCAGGGCCAGGGCAGCCTGGTCGCTCAGGCGCTCGAGCTCGAACGCCTCGGCGCGCGGATGAAAAAGCCGCTGCCGGAGGGGCTCAAAAGGGCGGCTCAGTCGCCGGCGACGCTGGGCAACGATGGTCAGGCCGTCGACGACGACTGAAGTGACCGCCGTAAACGACGACGCCCCGCTCAAGCCGAGCGGGGCGTCTTCCTTTGCACTGCGTGGGTCGCCAGGGGGTCAGCCCAGGTAGGCGCCCAGCATCCACACGGTCTTTTCCTGCTCGCGGATGTAGTCTCCGACCTGGGAGGCAGTGCCTTCGTCGTCGGCGTCGGAGGCAACGGACAGGATCTCGCGCTGCAGTTCGATCAGCCGCTGGTAGCCTTCCAGCACGCCGCGTACGCAGGCTTCGCCGTCATGTACGTCCTTGGCCTCGGTGATGCGCGACAGCGAGATATAGTCGCTGTAGGCGTGAACCGGCTTGTGTCCGAGGGTCAGGATGCGCTCGGCGACCTCGTCCACCTTGGCCAGCAGGTCGGTGTAGAACTCCTCGAATTTTTCGTGGAGTTCGAAGAAGTTCGAGCCCTTCACATTCCAGTGATAGCCACGAACGTTCATGTAGAAGATCTGGTAGTTGGCCAGGAGCTCGTTGAGCTTTTCGGCCAGATCGCTGGCGCTGCCTGAATGCAGGCCGATGGCGTTAGTGTCGCTCATGCAATACCTCCTTGATCGCTGTGTTCCAGTCTATCCCTAAGGGAGGGCGTTGGAGAGTGAATCTCTTCCATCGCCACGATAGCGTCCATTGATGACGCCTGCCTATGACGTAGGGATGACATAGGGACGACGAAGGCCGCTTTCAAGGGCAGCCCTGTCACCTTGGTAGGCCGAGCCTCCCTTCAACGGCCGATGGCCTGGAGCGTGCGAATCAGGTTCTCGCTGCGATCGGCGAGCAGCTCGGCGCAGCGTTCCAGCGCCTCGTCCAGTGCCATCGGGCCGTCGGCCAGGGCGAAGGCGGCGCTGACGCCCTCGTCCAGCGCCGCCTGCCAGCCTGGCGCCATACGACCGGCCAGCACGATCACTGGCACCCCCTTGGCGCGGGCCGCCCGCGAAATGCCGATCGGGGTCTTGCCCGACAGGCTCTGGCCATCGAGCTGACCCTCGCCGGTGATCACCAGATCCGCTCGTGCCAGGCGTTCGTCCATGCCGGCCTGTTCCATGATCATCTCGATACCTGGGCGAAGCTCGCCGCCAAGGAAGGCAGCGACGGCAAAGCCCATGCCCCCGGCCGCGCCAGTGCCGGGGGCGTCGCGCAGGTCCTCGCCGAGGCACTCGGCAGCCTTGTCGGCCCAGTGCGCCAGGGCGGCGTCCAGGCGCGCTACATCGGCTTCGCTGGCACCCTTCTGGGGACCGAAGACCGCGCTGGCGCCGCGCTCGCCCAGCAGCGGATTGTCCACGTCCACCGCCGCCTCCACCCTGACATCGGCCAGGCGCGAATCGAGCCCCGACAGATCCACCCGTGCCAGTCCCTCGAGTCCCGCCCCGGTGGGGGGAATCGGCTGGTCGTCGGCGTCGAGCAGGCGTGCACCCAGGGCCACCAGCATGCCGGCGCCCCCGTCGTTGGTGGCGCTGCCGCCCAGGGTAATCAACAGGCGTTCGGCGCCAGCGTCCAGGGCGGCCAGGATCAGCTCGCCGACACCGTGGGTGGTGCTGTCCAGCGCGGTGCGCTCTGACGGGCCCAGCGCCTGCAGGCCGCTGGCCTCGGCCAGCTCGATATAGCCGGTGCGGGACGCTGGGTGCCAACCCCAGGCGGCCTCGGCGGGGCGCCCCAGGGCGTCCTGTACCCTGGCGCTGCGTTTTTCGGCCCCGGTGGCGCCGAGCAGGGCGTCGAGGCTGCCCTCGCCACCATCGGCCATGGGGCACTCGTCGATGGTGATGTCCGGGTCGGCGCGGCGGGCCCCCTCGGCAATGGCGCGGGCGGCGTCGCTGGCGGCCAGGGCATCCTTGTAGCTGTCGGGGCAGATCAACAGGTTCATGGTCGGTCCTCTGGTGAAAAGGTGGGCGCACGCCTGAGGGGCGACAGGCGGATCGCCGCTGGGCCCGAGGTTCGGCTGGGCGAGCGTTTGCCCGTGGCTCGGGACAGCGTAGACTCTTGACAGTATTTCACGCCCCTGGCTGGGAGGTCCTGATGCAAATGTACAAAAATTTGCCCGATAGAGGCCGCAACATTTGGGCGAAATGCTCATCAGTGGCGGTGCTGGGCCTGTTGCCCTGGCTAAGCGCCTGTCAGAGCACGCCTCAGCAGATGCCGGTGGCGGAACCCGCTCCCTCGTCCGGGTGTCAATGGCCGGTGGTAGCCGGCTCGGTATCCCTGGCCGATGTGGTCACGGTGCTGGAAGGCCGCGACTTCCTGGTGCGTGATACCGATACCGCACTCGGGGTGGTCAGCGCCGAGAAGACCGAGCGCACCACCTACCATAACGCCGACGCCGTGCGCCCACGCCTGGGCGGCTTCGTGCTGGGTGGCAGCGGTGGCCACGTCGGCGCCGGCGTAGGGGTCGGCTTTGGCTCCTGGGGCTGGGGTACCAACGACGATGCGACCCGGGTCGAGCGGGTCTCGGTGGCGCTGGATGGCCAGGACGTCCGTCTGACGCGGGATATTCGCCTGTTTGACTGGACCGGCCAGCTACGTGAGTCCCGCACCGCCAGTGACGCCGACTTCTGCGCATCAGTGCGTCAGCAACTGGCGTCGGTGGCATCCAGCAGCGGGGGTGTGCAATGACGCGAAGGTGGACATCAGTGGAGGGAAAGGCCCCCGGAAAGAGACTGCTGGCGCTGGCGGTGGTACTGATGGCCGTCTGGCTGTCGGGGTGCGCCGGCTCATCATCGATGGCCGAGCCGCCGCGCCAGATGCTGGTCGCGGTAGCGCCCGGGCCGGCCCTGAACGAAACCCTGGCGATGCTGATGGAGCAGGGCTATGTCATCACCCAGGCCGACGGCGAACTGGGGCGTATCGACGCCTCCCTGGCACGTCCGCCGGGCTATCGCATCGAGGCGAGGGGCGAGCCTGCCGGCGCCTCCGGTGCCAGCGTCTCGCTGCAAGGCTACCGTGGCGGGCGGCGTCTGCCGCCTGCGGTGGTGGAACCCCTGTTTGTCGAACTACAAGGAAGACTCGCTCGTTGATCTATCTCTCGCGTGCTGTGGCCGGATTTCAGGCCGCTTTGGACTTGCATCGCCGCGCCGTGGCGGCATTTCTTCTGTCTCTCGCGCTGGGCGCCGGCCTGTGGCTGGCGCCCGCCACACTGGCGATGGCGCATCCCCATAGCTGGGTGGATCTGTCGGTGACGCTCGAGACCGACGACCAGGGCAGGGTCACCGCCCTGCGCCAGGTGTGGCGCCTGGATCCCTTCTACAGCCTAGTGCTGCTCGAGGAGGCTCGCGCCGCCGAGGATGGCCAGGACGCCGCGCTGGATCGCCTGGGGGGCGACATGCTGGTCAATCTTGCGCCTCGGGACTTCTTTACCGAGGCCGAGGTCGACGGCAAGGCGCTGGCCTTCGCAGCGGTCAGCGAAGCCACGGTGATGGCCCGTGACGAGCGCGTGGTGCTGCACTTTCGGCTGCCGCTGGCCGAGCCTCAGGACCTTGCCGGCAGTACCCTGGAATATCGCGTCTTCGATCCCTCCTACTACGTCGAGGTGGTGCACGAAGCCGACGACGAGGGGCCTCTGGCCCAGGCGTTGAGCGTGCCGGATGCCTGTCAGGCGTCGATCATCGTCGCCGACCCCGATCCCGAGAAGGTCATGGCGGCGGCCCAGCTCGATGTCGACGATAGCGCCCCCCAGGGGCTCGGTCGCTTCTTTGCCGAGACGGGGCGGGTGTCATGCTGAGCAGGCAACGACCCTGGCTGCAGTTGGTTCTGGCGCTGGGCGTGGTGGCGGTGCTCATCCTGGCGCTCGAGGCCAGCGGAGCGCTGGACGCCCTCGGACACTGGGTCATCGCCATGCAGGCCGACCTGCACCGCCGCTTGACCCAGGCGGTAACGCTGCTCGACCGGACGCCTTCCTCCGACGCCTGGCTGACCTTGATCGGCCTGAGCCTGTTCTACGGTGTCTTCCATGCCGCCGGGCCAGGCCACGGCAAGGCCGTGATCAGTGCCTACCTGGTCTCCCAGGGCGGAGCCTGGCGGCGGGCCCTGGCGCTGTCGGTGGCGGCCGCCCTGCTGCAGGGTGCGGTGGCCATCGTGCTGATCCTGGCGCTGGTGCAGGGGCTTGGCTGGCTGACCCGGGAGGCCCTGGGCAGCGTGGTCTGGGTTGAGCGACTGAGCTTTGCGCTGGTCGCGCTGCTGGGCCTGTGGCTGAGTGCACGGGCGCTTGGACGACTGCTCAAGATCGCGCGATCCTCCTCGGCGGACCCGGCGCCTTCTCATGATGGCCACCATGGCCCTCATGAAGCGCACCGCCACGACCAACACCACGGTCACCACGAACACCACCACGGTCACCACGAACACCACGATTGCTGCTCCGGCCATCATCATGTCTCGCCCCACGGGCCGCGTCGGGAGGCCTGGCTTGCGGTGCTGGCGATCGGCGCAAGACCCTGCTCAGGGGCGGTGCTGCTGATGGGGGTGACCAGCCTGCTCGGCCAGCCCTGGATGGGGGTGGCCGCTGTACTGGCGATGTCGCTGGGTACCGCCTTGACGGTATCGACGCTGGGGCTTGCCAGCGTGTTGGCGCGGGACTGGGTCGCCGCCCGTGCCGCACGGACCTCCGCCGCTCGTGGTCGAGTGATGGCGCGGCTGGGTGCGCTGGTAGCGCTGACCGGGGGGCTGTTGATCGCCGGGCTCGGGATCCTGCTGATGTCTCAGGTCGGCGCCAGCGACCCCAGCCTGCCACTGATGTCCCCCGGAGGGCGACCAGGGGGACTGGGAGCCTGAGCCAGGCCGCTTCGACCTGGCTTTCGCGATGGGACCAGGGCTGTAGTCCGCTATCTGGCGGCCCGGGGCCATGCCCGGGGCACTGCCCCGAGCATGACACCGTCTCGTTCAACCCTTGAAGGAAAGCCCGCCTGCCAGCGCCAGGATACGGTCCTTGGTGGCGGCAAGGCTGTCCTTGTCGTAGGGCGTCGCCTGGCCCTGACCCCACACCGGGCCAGGCCAGGCGGGGTCTCCCTGGTGGCGAACGATGACGTGGATGTGCAGTTGCGCGACCATATTGCCGAGGCTGGCGATATTGAGCTTGTCGCCGCTGGCATAGGCCTTCAACGCCTTGCCGATGCGGGTGGCCTCTCGCCATAGCTGCTGCTGGTCCTGTTCGGACAGATCGTACACCTCGCTCACCTCGGCGCGGCGCGGGATCAGCATCAGCCAGGGATAGCGGGCGTCGTCCATCAGCCGCAGCTGACACAGTGGCAGTTCGGTGATGGGGTAGCTGTCCGCGACGAGGCGCGGATCGACGACGAAGTCGCTCATGCAAGGCCTCCAGGATGGTGTCCAGCGCCTAGGGTACATCAGAGCGGGTGGGCAGGGTGACAACGCAGATGATTCGAACAGAGGACGACAGATGACGCCAGTCGAGGGAGTGGCCCTGCTGCTTGCGGGTATCGTGGCAGGTTTTATCAATGTGCTGGCGGCCGGGGGCTCGATGCTGACCCTGCCGCTGTTGATGTTTCTGGGCCTGCCGCCGCAGGTGGCCAACGGTACCAACCGGGTGTCGATCACCCTGCAAAGCGTGTCGGCGGTGGCCAACTTTTTCCGCGCCGGCGCCCGTCATATCCGTCTCAGCCTGCGCCTGTCGGTGCCCGCGGTACTGGGCTCGATGCTGGGGGTGTGGCTGGCGCTCAGGGTCAGCGACGCCCTGTTCGAAACCATTTTGATGGTGGTGATGGTGGCTGCGGCGATCATCATGCTGTTGCCCCAGCCGAAGCTCGACACCCGCCCGCTGACCGTCGAGCGACTGACCCCTGGGGTCTATCTGGCGATGTTTGTCATCGGGCTCTATGGCGGCTTTCTGCAGGTGGGTGTCGGCATCCTGTTCATGATCGTGCTCTATCGCATGCTCAAGATCGATCTTGGCCAGGTCAACGCCTTCAAGGTACTGATCATCCTGGTCTACACCCTGCCGGCGCTGGCCATCTTCCTGTGGCACGACCAGGTGCGCTGGAGCTACGGCCTGGTGCTGGCTGCCGGCAGCATGACCGGGGCCTGGCTGGCGGTGAAGGTCAACATGAGCTCCCGTGGCGCCATGGTGGTCAAGTGGCTGACGGTGGCGGTGATTGGCGTGATCATTCTCAAGCTGGCGCTGTCGTGAGGGGCTTCGCAGTAGCCGGACGGCGTCTGGCGTTGTGCCGTGTGGCGGATTACCTCGTCCGAGCGTTGGCTGGGAGGCTAGCGATGGGCGGTGATCGTGCTAGATTGTCAGAGGATGATGTATTTCGCTTACCTGCCTGGCTGCAAGGAGATAGGAACCATGAAAAGGATGCTGTCGTTGATTCTGGTATCAGTATTCACCCTGGCGCTGTTGAACGGCTGCAACACCGTTCGTGGGGTGGGCGAGGATATCGAGAAGGGTGGAGAGGCGATCCAGAAAAGCTCCAGCTAGCCAGAAAAGCTCGGTCTAGCCGGAAACATTCCGGCTAGACCAAGCCAGGAAACGCAGGGGCAGCGAGAAGAACCACGGCGGTGAGTTGCCTCGTCGTCGCTGTTCCCTCCATGGGTGCTCTTTATCGCCGTGCCTCTGCTGACTCGCGCTATCCGTTTCTCCGCCGGAACTTTCCCGCCATTGCTGTCTCCAACAGGTTCCGTGTTCGTCGTCCCGACCGCCAGGTCTGTCAGTTGGCAACGAGTTGACCACGGCCTGTCCGTCAGGCGCAGCGCCGTGATAGGTTTTGAGGCGCGCTGCAGCGATACGAGGCTGGCGGGCGCTTGCACAAGGATTTCTGGCACTGGAGGCCATCGATGAAACCACTTCTTCCCCTGCTGCTGGTCGCCGCTCTGGCCGGCTGCTCGTCGTCGTCCGGTGGATCCGGCGAACCGGCACCGCTGCCGCCGGAGCGCGCTCCCATGGCCGAGGCCTGCGACGCCGAGGCGGTGCAGGGCCTGGTCGGCCAGAGCTACGACGCCAGCTTCGATGAACGGCTCAAGGCCGAGAGCGGGGCCAAGACGGTGCGGGTGCTGCGTCCCGGCGGGGTTGCCACCATGGACCTGCGGCTGGATCGCCTCAACGTGCGCCTGGATGATGCCGATGTCATCCGTGAGCTGGCCTGCGGCTGAGCGTCATGCTGCCTGCTCGGCAATCGACAAGGCCGCCCTTCGGGGCGGCCTTGTTGTGTGGACAGCAATGTGGACTTGCTGTGTGAAGACCTATCGAGCTGTTGGGGGATGGCTCGCGTTCAGCGCTCGCCCAGTTCCTGATTCGTTCGCATCTCTTCCTCTTCGGCCTGCTTGCGCAACTTCTTGCGCAACGCGGCTTTTTCGTAGCGCAGCTTGCGGATCGGCGTGTCCAGGGTCAGCGGAGGCACCGAGGCCGGGCGGCCGTCGGGGTCCACCGCCACCATGGTCAGGTAGCAGCTGTTGGTGTGGCGAATGACCTTCTGGCGGATGTCCTCCGCCACCACCTTGATGCCGATCTCCATGGAAGAGCGGCCCACATGGTTGACGCTGGCCAGAAAGGTCACCAGCTCGCCCACGTGGATCGGTTGCTTGAAGCGCACCTGGTCCACCGACAGGGTCACCACATAATGGCCTGAGTAGCGACTGGCGCAGGCGTAGGCGACCTCGTCGAGTTTCTTGAGGATGGCGCCACCGTGTACCTTGCCACTGAAATTGGCCATGTCGGGGGTCATCAGTACGGTCATGCTCAATTCGTGCTGACCCGGTAGGCTCTGCTCTGCCATCGAAGTTTCCTCGGAATACGGTGCGCGGAGGGGGCTGTTGGCGTCTGTCTGGCGCTCCACCACAGCATAACGCCTTGCCCCCCGGCAAGGGGACAAGGCGCTCGTTGAAAGTCAGTTGTCGCCTCGGCTGTACAGGCCGCCAGGCGCCCGGCTGACGCTCCGGGAGGCCTCTACAGCCAGGTCAGGCAGACCGAGATGATGATGCCGGTGACGAACAGCTGGATCAGGCAGAAGCCCATGATGTCCTTGGCCTTTAGCCCGGCGATGCCGAGTACCGGCAGCGCCCAGAAGGGCTGCAGCAGGTTGGTCCAGGCGTCACCCCAGGCCACGGCCATGGCCGCGCGGGGAATATCCACGCCAAGCGCCTGGGCGGCAGGAATGACCACCGGGGCCTGAACCGCCCACTGGCCGCCGCCGGAGGGCACAAACATGTTGACGATGCCTGCGCTGAGGAAGGTCCAGAACGGCAGGCTGGTCTCGGTGGCAAAGGAGATCATCGCCTCGGACATGGTCTCGGCCAGTCCCGACTGGATCATGATGGCCATGATGCCGGCGTAGAAGGGGAACTGGATGACGATGCCGGCGCCACCCTTGATGCCCTCGTGCAGGCTGTTGAGCAGGCTCTGGGGGGTGCGGTGGAGGATGATGGCCAGGAACAGGAACATGAAGTTGACCACGTTCAGGTTCAGACCGCCGCCGCCGACGAAGTAGCTGATTAGATAGATCAGACCCGGTACGCCTACCAGCAGCGCCAGAGTCATGCTGTTCTCGAGGCGCTCGGCCGGGCGGGTGATGCGTACCCGACGGTCCTCGTCATCTCCCAGCAGCGCCGGATCGACGTAGACGCTTTCCTTTTCGCCGGGCAGCATCAGCCGGTTGACCAGCGGCACCGCGATGAAAAGAGCTAGCACGATCAACAGGTTGAAGTAGGAGAAGATCGTCTCGCTGGTGCCGATCACGCCGATCTGCTCCACCGAGAAGTGGCCATCGGTGGCGATGGTCAGCGGCACCGAGCCGGCAAGACCACCGTGCCAGACCACGAAGCCGGAGTAGGCGCTGGCCACCAGCAGGCGATAGTCCACCCGAATGACCCGGGCCAGCTCCTTGGCGAACAGGGCGCCGACCACCAGACCGAAGCCCCAGTTGATCCAGCTGGCCGCCAGCGACACCAGGGTCACCAGCAGGATGGCAGCGCCGGCATTGTTGGCAAGGCCTGCCAGGCTCTGCAGCAGTCGCTTGACCGGCGGTGAGCTTGCCAGCATGAAGCCGGTGACCAGCACCAGCAGCATCTGCATGGAGAAGCTCAGCAGGTTCCAGAAGCCGTCACCCCAATAGGTGAGCACGGCCATGGGCGACTGGCGTTCGATGGCGATGGCTGCTGCGGCGGCGATGATCGTCAGCAACAGGACGAAGATGTAGGGATCTGGCAGATAGCGTTCCACCAGTTTCACGGCGGGTCGTGACAATGCTCTCAGCATGGCGTGTATCGCTTCTTCTGGTTGTGAAAGAGGGCCTTCCCGGGCCACTGGGAGTCAACGGTGCCGCAGCAGGCGCCCGTGAGTCAAAACCACCTGTAAGGCAGATAACGTCTCGGCACATTCACCATCGGTGATCTTCGGCCGTCGCTCCTCAGGCAGTGTCACGCCAGCGCGTGCTGCGATAGCGAAGATAGTAGGTCACAAGTACCGCCGAGCGCACTGCGGTAAAGGTCGTAAAGGCCAGCCACAGGCCGTGGTTGCCGAGCCCCTGGGTCAGCCACCACAGCGGCAGATAGACCGCCAGACCGATGAAGATGGAGTTGCGCATTTCGGCAATCGCGGTGGCGCCGATGAAGACCCCATCGAGCAGGTAGCTCCACACCGCGATCAGCGGCATGGCGACCATCCAGGGCAGAAACTGGGCCGCCGTGGCGCGCACCTCCGGCAGGCCGGTAAGCAGCGCGATCAGGGCGTTGCCACCCAGCGCGAAGGCGAGGCTTGCCAGGGCCGCGGTGGCCAGCGAGCACAACGCCGCCGCGCGCACCGACAGCGCGAAGTCATCGAAACGACGGCGACCGATGGCGTGACCGGTGAGGGCCTCGGCGGCGTTGGCGAAGCCGTCCAGGCCGTAGGAGGTCAGCATGATGAACTGCAGCAGCACCGCGTTGGCGGCCAGCACGGTGTCCCCCTGGGACGCCCCCTGGGCGGTAAAGAAGGCCTGGGCGAACAGCAGGCCAAGGGTGCGCACGAACAGGTTGGCGTTGACCGAGAACAGCTCCCGGTAGGCGCCAATGGTCAACAGTCGCGCCCGCTCGAAATGTCCACCCAGTCGGCCCAGGCGTCGACGGCACAGCCACAGCCCCAGGGCGGCGGTGGTGTAGTCGGCGATTACCGTGGCCCAGGCCACGCCGTCGCTGGTCATGTCGAGCCCCACTACGAACAGCACATCGAGCACGATATTGACGCCGTTGTTGGTCAGCAGCAGCAACAGCGTCACCCGACTGTTCTGCTGGCCGAGGAACCAGCCGAGGATGGCGTAGTTGGCCAGCACCGCTGGCGCCGACAGCAGACGAATGGCGGCGTAGCTCTCGGCGAGCCCGGTAGCCTCGGGGCTTCCGTCCAGTAGCCATAGCCCCAGCGCGATCAGCGGGTCACCCAGCAGGATCAGCGCAAGTCCGATCCCTCCTGCCAACAGCAGCGACTGCCCCAGCAGATGGCGCACCTGATCGTCGCGCTCGCGTCCCAGCGCCTGGGAGGTCAGGCCGGTGGTCCCCATGCGCAGAAAGCCAAACCCCCAGTAGAGGAAGCCGAACAGGGTCGCGCCCAGCGTCACTCCGGCCAGGTAGCGTGAATCGGGCAGGTGGCCGACCACGGCGGTGTCGACGAGGCCCAGCAGCGGCACCGTGATATTGGACAGGATGATCGGCCAGGCCAGGCCGGCGATGCGCGGCAGGCGTTCGAGGGTGGACGAGAAGGTGCTGGTGGAGGTCGACACGATGAAAGGCCTGTTCGGCTGAAGGCAAGGGCGCTACGGGACGGCGGCGAGGTGGGCAAGTGTCCGGTGATGGGGGAAGGGGGTCAAGGCCATGACCCCAAGGCGACGGCCTCAAGGTAATGCCGTCGCCAGGCATGGCGGTCGCGTCGCGGGAAGTGGTTGCTCAGGGCAGGGCCATGCCTGGAGTTGAAATGTCCGATATATCATTCAAGTGTCATCTCGTGTGATGAAACAATCTGTATCTCCTGTTAATCAATAGATACGTTTGGTTTCATTCTAGAGGATGACAAAAATAGTCAGGATGACTACTAATAAAGAGAGGTCGATATTAATAAAAAAGGATTAATAAGAGGCAGGAGGTATAAGAAGAAAACAGGAATCACTCGCGAAAAGCTGACGATATACAAAGAAAAAAACGATTTTACGCAGGAGTGTCAAAATGAAAGTATTCCAGCGCTTTTCCCGGGGCGAGGCGGCCCCTGTGCGCAAGATTTCCTCCCTGAATCACCCCCGCTACCGTGGGCAGCGCGGAGCCAGTGCGATCGAGTATGCGGTCATTATTGCGCTTATAGCCGTAGCCTTGGTGGCCGCATTTAGTAGTGGGGGAATACCGGAAGCGCTAAACACTTTTGTCGAAAATATCAGCAATACGATTAACCCGCCGACAACCGAAGATCCCTAATATGCGCTCCGTCTTATTTGCGATTGATTTATATTAGAATGCTAAGGGAGTTGCTTGAATGTCGCCAATGGTGTTGCGCTGGGCAGCCGTCGGGTTGGTAGTACTTGCCTGTGTCATGGCCTTTATCGGCTGGTCGCTAAGTCGCACCGCGATGACGACGAGCGTCGATTCGGTGTCAGGCCCCGAGCCCACCCCCGAACCTCTGGGCCATCCGGTTCTGGTGGCGGCCAGAGACCTGGCAGCGGGGGAGCGTCCTGCCGATCTCGAAGACGCGTTGCGCCTGGCCTACTTCCCCGAGCCGCCTGCAAGCACCTTCTCTGCTCTCGATCAGTTGCCCGACACGCGCCTGGCACGTCCTCTGGCGGAAGGCGACGTGCTGCGTGAAAGCGGCTTTGTCGGTGGCAGCGCTCTGGCCGAGGTGGTGCCTCCGGGCTTTCGCGCGGTGGGGGTCGGCATCGATGCGGTGATCGGTGGCGGTGGTTTCGTCGCCCCGGGGGATCGCGTCGACGTGCTCTATTTTGCCGAGGCTCAGGGGGAAGGTGGCGAGCGACACCGCCTGGCGCGACGACTGTTTGCCGACGTGTCGGTGCTGGGGGTCGGCGAGCGACTGGTGGGCGTGGACGGTGACGACGAAAAGGGTGGAGAGCGCACCGCGGTGCTGGCGATGCCCGAGACCGAGACCGCCCGGCTGCTGCTGGCCGAGACCACCGGGCGGCTGCGCCTGGCGGTGGTGGGCAGCGAGGAGGCCGCCGGCTTTGGCGAGGGGATCGATGATCTGCGCATGATGGCAGGCGGCGCCAGCTTCCTGCCGGTATCCCTGGGCCAGAGCCTCAGTGAGCCGGGCCAGACCGTCAGCTTCGAGGAGTTGACCGGTGTCGAGCGACCGGCAGCGAAAAGGGCTCCCGCGCCGCCACAGACCGGCTATCGGGTGGTGCAGCACGTCGGCGCCAGTCGTAGCGTGGTCACCCTGCCGTGACGGCGTTGGAAGAAGCAGGCAGACAACCATAACGAGAGGCCGGTAGTCGCCGAGGGAAAGGCGAGATACCGCGCCCGCGCAGGGAACAGGAAGGACCATGACGCGAGACAATGAGATCGTCCCACGCAGATCGGGGCGCGGGGGTACGTGCGCCGGAACGCCGGTTAGCCGTCTGGCGAACGCGGCCCCTTCGGCACCGAGCCTGATGTTCGGCCTTGGGCGCAGCCTGGTGCTTGGCCTTGTATTCGGTCTGGCACTTATGCTGGCCGGTGTCACGGCAAGCAACGGCCAGGCGCTGGCGCAACAGCCGCCGCTGACCCTGGCGGTCGGCGATCAGGAGTGGCTGGGCCAGCCCGGCCGTATCACCCGCACGGCGGTGGGGCGGGGCGACGTGGTCGAGGCCCAGGTTCTGGACCCGCGTTCGCTGCTGGTCACCGCGGTGGGGCCGGGCAGCACCACCCTCAGGGTGTGGACGGCGGGGGCGAGCCAGCCCCGCGAGACGCTCATTCAGGTACGTCCCGCCGGCGGCGAGGGGCTCGAAGGCGAGTATTCGCTGGCCCCCCATTCTTCCAGCGCCGAGATCCGTGGCGTTACGAGGTCGCTGGAACGCCACGATCAGGCGGTGTCACGCTTCGCTACCCCTCCCATCGATGCCAGCCAGCAGCTAGGCCCTGTTCAGGTTCAGACAGATATCCGCGTCGTCGAGGTCAACCGCAGTCGCATGGCTTCGGCCGGCTTCTTCATCGGTCGCAATCAGGCCGGCTCCACCCGCTTCGCGCTGGGGCGCAGCGACGAGACCCTCGACTTCCTTTCTGGCGGTGCGGTGGCACCCAACGCCGGAGACGGTGGCTTCTCGATCATCCAGGTCAACACCAGCGGGGTGCTGTCGGCGATCAGTGCGCTGAGCGCCAACGGCTTCGCCTACACCCTGGCCGAACCCAGCCTGGTCAGCCTGTCGGGCCAGACCGCCAGCTTCCTGGCCGGTGGTGAGTTTCCCTTCCCGGTGCAAAGCGGCGATGACGAGATCAGCGTCGACTTCAAGGAGTTCGGTATCCGCCTGCAGCTGACGCCGACGGTGCTCGATGAGCGTCGGATCATGCTCAAGGTGGCGCCCGAGGTGTCCGAGCTCGACTTCTCCCGGGGCGTGCAGACCGCAGGAGTGGCGGTGCCGGCACTCAACGTGCGCAGGACCGACACCACCGTGCAGCTCGGCAACGGCGAGAGCTTCATCATCAGTGGCCTGGTCAGTCGCAACATCATCCAGAGCGTGGACAAGATTCCGGGGCTTGGCGATATCCCGGTGATCGGCAGCTTCTTTCGCTCCACCCGACTGGATCGCGACGAGAAGGAGCTGGTGATGATCGTGACCCCCCATCTGGTGCGGCCACTGGCTGCCGGCGTCGATCTGGGGCCGATGCCTGGGGAGGCTTTCGAGGACTATGACCCCAATTTTCTCGAGCTGATGTTCGATCCCCGTGATGCCCAGGAGATCCAGCGTGTCTCCGAGGTCGGCTTCAGTCCCTGAAGGTTGGCGTTCGACGGCTGGTGTTCGGCGATCAGGAGGATGCATGCACTTTCGTCAAAAGCGAGTCCAGGAAACTGAGCCCCAGTCCGCCCCGGTGGTGGGGCCTGGGCTGGTCAGCGAGTTGCACCAGCTGGTCATCGAGCGCCTCGAGGATGATTCGCGGGGACTGCTGGATGATCCGCTGCAGCTACGCCAGCGGGTGCGGGAGCTGATCGAGGAGACCCTCAGACTCAGGGGCTACGCGCGTTCCGACGAGTGTCTCGAGCGGCTGGTCGAAGGTGTCTGCCGCGAGCTCAACGGCTTTGGGCCGCTGGAGCCGCTGCTCGCCGATGACGGTATCTCGGACATCCTGATCAACGGCCATTCCCAGGTGTTTATCGAGCGCGGTGGTCGGCTCGAACCCTGCGCGGTCAACTTCCTCGACGACGACCATGTGCTGAGGGTGGTGCGACGCATGCTGGCCCCCCTGGGTAAACGGCTGGACGAGTCGAGCCCCATGGTCGACGCGCGACTGGCCGACGGCTCCCGGGTCAACGCCATCATCGCGCCGCTGTCGCTCAATGGCCCCAGCGTGTCGATTCGCAAGTTTCGCCGCGAGGCGCTGGGTGCCGATGACCTGGTGGCCATGGGCAGTGTGCCGCCCAACCTCATGACCTTTCTGCGCCGGGCGGTGGAAGAGCGCTGCAATGTGCTGATCAGCGGCGGCACCGGTGCCGGCAAGACCACCCTGCTCAACGTCTTGAGTGGGGCGATACCGGCCAGCCAGCGGGTGGTGACCATCGAGGACAGCGCCGAGCTGCAGCTCGCCAGCCATCACGTGGTACGCCTCGAGACCCGGGCGCCAAACATCGAAGGCGAAGGCGAAGTCGGCGCCAGCGCCTTGGTCAAGAACGCCCTGCGCATGCGTCCTGACCGGGTGCTGCTGGGGGAGAGCCGGGGCGACGAGGTGCTCGACATGCTGCAGGCCATGAATACCGGCCACCAGGGGTCCATGAGCACGGTGCACGCCAACTCCGCCGGCGACGCCGTGGTGCGCCTGGAAATGATGGTACGGATGTCACGCTTTCAGGGCACCGACGCCCTGGTACGCCAGATCATCACCACCGCCCTCGATCTGATCGTCCATGTGGAGCGGGGCAGCGACGGCAAGCGTCGGGTGGCCGAGGTACTGCGAGTCGGTGGTCTCCAGCGCGGCGAAGTCCAGCTGGAGCCCTTGTACCGAGCCGGCGGTGGCGCGGTGCCCTCGCTGCAGCCACCGGGCGACGATGACTCACCGATCGGCTGGCGCCGGCTGCTGAGCTCCCTGCAGGAGCCTTCGCCATGACGGTCTGGGGGATGTTTTCGCTGGTAGCCCTATGCCTGGGGGGCGCCGCCTGGCTGCTGCTGAAGAGCGCCAGTGCGCTTACAGAACGCGCCGCAGGTGGCACACGTACCGCCCGGCGGCGGCTGATGTCCCAGGATTCGTTGATGGAGTGGCTGGTGGAGCGACTCACCGCGGCGGGGCTGCCGGCCTCGCCGGCCGTCGTGGCGCTGTCGGGAGGCAGCCTGCTGGTGCTGGCGATGCTGCTGCTGTCGCGGCTGGGGGCGGTGTGGGGCCCCGCCATGGTGCTGGTCATGGTGCTGGCAGCCAACGCCCTGATTCGCTTCAGGGCGGCGAGGCTGCGACGCCGGGCGAGGCGCCAGCTTGGGCCCTTTCTTGGGCAGATCACGCGAGGGCTCAGCGCCGGTCAGGGCCTGGAAACCGCCTTCGAACAGGCCATCAAGCGCTCTCGACCGCCGTTGTCGGATGCCCTTTCCCGAGTAAAGCTGCGTCGCCAGCTGGGCCAGGAGCTGGACGAGGGCCTGGCTCGGGAGGGCGAGATACTCAGGCTCGACGAACTGCGGCTGCTGGCCACCGCGATACGCATCAATCAGCGTCACGGCGGCAGCCTTTCCGAGATGCTCGACGCCTTCGCCTCGGCCCTGCATCAACGCGAGCAAAGCAGCCGAGAACTCGCCGCCATGACCGGCGAGACCCGCGTCAGCGCCTGGGTGCTGGGACTGTCGCCGCTGGCGTTGACGCTGTTTATCCACTTCACCCAGCCGGAATTTCTGGCACCGATGCTCGAAAGCGCCGGCGGACGCCAGGCGTTGATGCTGGCGGTGGCGCTGCAGCTCGGCGGCGGCTGGCTGCTGTGGCGAATGCTCAAGTCGGTGTAAACCCGGGCGCGTCGCGACATGACGATAACGAACAGGAGGCGCGGATGTGGAACCTATGGTGGAGCGGGGCGGTGATGGCGTTGGCGCTGGCGGCGTCACTGCTGTTGATCAGCGCCCGCCGGCCGCTGGGCGCCGAGGGCGAGCGACGCCACGACGAATCCCGGCTGCTGCGCGAGGGGCGCGGGCTGTGGCGTAGTCGGTCCCGTCAGCAGGGCATGGCGGCGCGACTGTCGCTGCGCCTGCGCCAGTGTGGGCATGTCGGTGCCAAGGCGCAGCTTGCGGTGTTGCTGGCCTGGGGCGTGCTCGCTGTCGGTGCGGTGATGCTGGGGGGGCTTCTGGCGCTGGCCGGTGGCAGGCCACCGTTGGCGGTGGTCGCCATGGGAGCCGCCTGGGGAGGCTTCGCGCTCGGGCTCGGCTGGCTCGCCATGGAGCGCAAGCGGCGGCGACGTATTCGGCGACTCGATGAGGATATCGAGCTGGTGCTGCAGGTGACGCGGATGCTGTGGGACACCGGCATGACCCTGGAGAGTCTGCTCAACCGGCTGATCCAGCAGCTTGGTGCGACCACCCCGGACATGGTGCTGGAGCTTCGTGTCGTGGCCAATCGTATCGACAGCGGCCAGGACCGGGAACGGGTGCTGGAAGAGGCGGCCGCGGTGCAGGCCAGCGAAGGGGTCGAGCAGTTCTTTCTGCTGTTCGCCCAGATCGCCCGTACCGGCGGGCGAGCCAGGGACAGTCTGGCGACCCTGGTCGATCGCCTCGGGGCGCAGCGACGTACCCGGCTGCAACAGAAGGTCAGCCAGCTCTCCGGCACCATGTCGCTGGTCATGATGCTGTGCCTGTTTCCCGCCCTGCTGATCGTCATGGCAGGGCCTGCGCTGGTCAACCTGGGCGGCCTGATGGGGTCGCTCGGTGGACCATGACAACGGATCGCTGGAGGCGCCCATGCGCATGACAACAACGCTGAACAAGCGCTCGCCATCACCGAAGATGCGTCGCCTGTGGCTGGCCACCGGTGTGGTGCTGATGACCGGATGCTCGAGTACACCGGATGGCCCGACGTCGATGGCGGCGCTGGGCGCGCTGTCGCCGGACATCTCGCGGGCCGCCCCGGAGCAGAGCGTCGGCCCCTGCGGCCGACGCTACGACGCCGAGATCGGCGTCGAGCTGTCGCTGATCCAGCGCATGCTGGACGACGACAAGCCGCGCTCGGCCGCGGCCCATCTAGAGGCCGGCGACTATGGTCTACCGCTGGCCTGGCGGCTTGAGGGCGAGGCGCTACGCGCCGTCGGCGACACTGTCGCCAGCGACCGGGCCTACGAGGCCCTGCTGGGCACCTGCCTGGCTGCTGACGGCTATCGCGGGTTGGCCCGCAATGCCTTCAGCGAGGGACGGCGTGAGCAGGCGCTGGCGCTGATGCGCGAAGCCCGCCAGACACGGCCGATCGATCCACGCATTCGCAACGACCTGGGCTACCTGCTGATGCTGGCGGGGGACAATCGGGCCGCCGCCGAGGAGTTCCGCACCGCGCTCGAGCTGGACCCGGGGCACGAGCAGGCCGCCGCCAATCTGGTGCTGGCGCTGAGCCGCAGCGGACAGCGGCAGCGTGCCGCCGACGCCGCCCGGCACTTCGGTGTGGATTCAAGGCTGGTGGGCGTGCGCGATAGCGCTGCAGCCACGGTGCTCTCTGCATCGGGCTCGGCATCGCGGTCGGTATCACGTCCGGGGGCGCAGGCCGAGAGTGAAGAGTCATGAAGCCTCGTCGATCCATCCATCCGTGCAAGGAGCGCCTGTCCATGCTGTCGAACCTGTTGTCGAAAAAGACCTTGCTCGAGCCGCGAACGCTGGTCACCGTCGCCCTTATCTGCCTGCTGGTCAGCCTGGCGCTGGTGTTCTGGCCCGACAGCGCCAGCGCGCAGCAGACAGGAACCGCGCAGACAGGAACCGCGCAGACCAGCTCCCAGGCCGTTGCCTCGTCGCAGGTCGTGCGCCTGCCGGCCACCCGGGATCCCTTCGGCGAGCGTACCCGCACGCTGCTGGCCGTCCAGCGTGACGGGCGCCTGGCGTCACCCTCGCCCCAGGCGCTTTCGGGCAAGGTGCAAGGTCAGATCTACCAGCGCTATGTGGACAGCTTCGGCCACCCGATTCCTGAGCGCTATATCGAGACGGGCTTTGGCGAGGACTAGACGTGCCATGGCGCCATCGCCGCGGGTTGAGCCCTGGCCGAATCACGTAACCAGAAAGGCCAGAACCGGCTGGCCGGTGGGCGATAGTGCTCAGGCGATTGGGCGAGCGAAGGAGCGCAGGTGTGGCCCAGCCTCCCAGCGTGGCGCCATCGGCGTGATGACCGCCTTCTTGCTGGTGGGGTTGGTGGTGGTGGTGACGCTGGCACTGGACGCCGGTCGCCTGTATCTCGAGCAGCGCCGACTTCAGCAGGCTGCCGACCTGGCGGCGGTCTCGACGGCGGCAAGCTGCGACGCGCTGTTTCAGGGCGAGGCGTGCCGCTCGGGAGAGCTGCGCCAGGCCGCCATCGCCGCCGCCGCGGCCAACGGAGTCGTCGTGGGCGCCGATGTCGAACAGGGCGAGGCCACTCTGGCGGTGACCCAGGGGGCGCTGGACGATGAAGGTGCTTTTGATGACGAGGCGGGACTGGCCAACGCCGTCAGCGTGGTCCTGAACCGCCAGGTGCCCAGCAGCCTGCTGGCCAACCTGGGAGAGCTGCTCGGGAACGAGGTGGAAGATCTGGTCATGCTCCAGGCCAGCGGTGTGGCGCGGCGAACCGCGGTGGTGACCCTGAGCGCCGGCACCCGCCTGCTTGCGCTCGATACCAGCGAGTCGACGCTGCTCGATGCGCTGCTCGGAAAGCTGATCGGGGGGAGTCTCGATCTCACCGTGCTGGGTGCAGATGACGGCGTGGGCCTGGACGTCAGCCTGGGCGAGGTGCTGGACGTGGAAGCGCTGGACGTCGACCTCGATGAGGGCCTGGCTCAGAACTTGGCCCAGACCTTGAACGAACCTCTGGATCTGCACACGCTGGGCAGTCGACTGGCATCGGTGTTGGATCTGGCGGGTGGCAACCCGGTGCTTGGCGACGCGCCAGGAGAGAGCTTCACCCTGGGCGAGTTGCTGGCGATCGATACCAGTGGCGAAGTGTCGATGACATCCTTGCTCGAGGCACGCGTTCCGGTACGGGATCTGCTCGAGGGGGCGCTGCTGCTGACGACCAGCAAGCAGCAGGATGGCGTCAGCCTCGGCTTGGACGATCTCTCCCCGCTTGTTGTCGGCCTGGGGCTAGGCCTTGCCGATATCTCGCTTGAACTCGACGTCATCTCGCCGCCGAGCATCGCCGTGGGCCCTCCGGGGCCCGCAGTGGCAAGCCTCGCGAGCGATTGTGCACCTTCCAGTTGCTATCGCAGCGTGGCACGCAATGCCCAGCTCGGGGTGGCGCTGGATGTCGAGCTGAATGTTCTTGGGCTGATCGGTGTGAAGGCGAGCACGCGAGTGACCGGGGCCAGTGGCAAGGCGGCGATCGGTTCACTGGCCCCAGCGGACGATAACCTCGCGCTGACGCTCGCCGCCAGGCGCGAATTGCTCGAGGTCACCCAGTCGGTGGAGGGTACTGGATTGCTCGGCATCGGCTCGGTTTCGCAGACCGTGCGCTCCGGCGGGACTGGTGATGCCACGCAGCTCATCCGCTGGCCAGCGCAGAAGGGGGCGGAGTTCGATGACCAGGGGGGGGCTCAACTGACCGGCGTGCTCAGCGGCCTGCTATCAGACCTGGGGCTCTCGGCGCTGTTGTCCGGGACCCTCACGGACGTCAATACGATACTGCTCGAGCCGCTGCTCGAGGGGTTGGGCATCGGTATCAACACCCTGGAGGTGCGGGTGCTGGCGGTGGACGCCGGAGGCGTCGAGTCGTTGACTGCCTGCGAGGCAACCCAGGCCGGCTGTCGAGGAGGAACCTAGACCATGCATAGAGGCAAGGGCACGCGAGCGTGCCGCCAGGGCGGAGCAGTGGCCATCGAGTTTGCCATCGTGCTGCCGATCTTCCTGCTGTTGCTGTACGCCCTGGTCAGCTATTCGGTGGCCATGGTGCAGCAGCACCAGTTGACCCAGGTGACCAGCGAGGCGGCCAGGTCTGCCGCGGTGGTGGCGAGCGCCCCCTGGCTCGCCGACGAGGATATGCTGGCCGAGGCCTCCCAGCGAGTGCTGGACAGCATCGAGGCCATGGGCTGGCTTGCCGACGATACCCCTGGCTGCATCGAAGGTGCCAGGGTGGCGATCGAGGACGACACCCTCACGGTGTGTCTTGAGCGCTCGCTTTCGATAAAGACCTTGAGCGTGGCGGGCATCAGCGTCCCCGATCTGCCCGACGCCTTGAGTGGGCGGGCGGTGATCAAGCTCTAGCCGGCGTGCCGCCCCTGGCCTTGAAACGACACGAGCCGCCCTTGGGCGGCTCGTTGAGATTTTCGGGTCGTGGCTTGCGTCGTCCTGCAGGCTTGGCCCGTTGCCGGACTCAGGCAGCGGTGATGATGTGGTACTTCTCCATCAGCTGATCGTGGCTCTCGACCCGCTCCGGGTCCAGCGGAATGCAGTCCACCGGACACACCTGCTGGCACTGGGGCTCGTCATAGTGGCCCACGCATTCGGTGCACAGGTTGGGGTCGATGACGTAGATCTCCTCGCCGGGAGAAATGGCGCCATTGGGGCATTCCGGTTCGCAGACGTCGCAGTTGATGCACTCGTCGGTGATCATCAGTGACATTGGGGGTCCTCGCGCAGAGTCGTGGCCACAGGGCCAAGGCAGCGTGCCGCCGGAATCTCGCCGTCGCGAGGGGGCCGGGCAGGCTGCACGGGGGCTCGGCATGGCCGATAGCCACCCTGGAGTTCGGGATCAACGGGAAGACCACGGCCTGGTCGCAGCGCGCCGAGGTCAATTCCCAGTGTGATGGTCAAGTATTGTAATGGCTACGCAGGGTTTGTGCGACCTTGGGGTGCACATGCTTCGAGATGTCGCCGCCCAGCCGAGAGATCTCCCGCACCAGGGTGGAGGAAATGTAGGAGTTCTCCACCTCCGGGGTCAGGAACACGGTCTCCAGGTCCGGCATCTGGGCGCGGTTCATGTTGGCCAATTGCAGCTCGTACTCGAAGTCGGAGACGGCGCGCAGGCCTCTCAGCAGCACCCGGGCGTTCTGCTCTTTCATGAACTCCGTCATCAGGCCGGAAAAGCCCACCACCTCGACGTTGCCAAGGGAGGCAACCACCTCTCGGGTCAGCGCCAGACGGGTGTCCAGGTCCAGCGTCGGGCCCTTGCCAGGGCTCGAGGCGATGGCCACCACCACCTTGCCGAACAGCCGCGAGGCGCGCTCGATCAGGTCATAGTGGCCATTGGTGATGGGATCGAAGGTGCCAGGATAGATGGCGGTGGTCATCACCTCTTCTCCTGTCTCTCGTCAGCGAACGGCGTGTCCAGCTCGTCGCCGGCTTCGTCGAGCCGGCCGAAGGGATTGTCCACGCTCAGCGACACCGGCTGCTGGTAGCCGGGGATGTGGATGCTGTCGGCACCGACCTCAAGCTCAGGGCCTTCCAGCACGCCTTCACCGAAACGATAGCGCACGGCGAAGTGTCCCGCATCGGCCTGTTGGTGGTAGACGGCGGCCTGGGCCCGGGTCGCCTCGCGACGCTCGCGCCAGGCGGCCATGGCATCGGCGCCGTGGCGCTTGGCCAGCAGCCGTTCGGTGGCCTCGGGGGAGATCAGCACCCCGGTGGCGTTGTTGCCGCCAAAGCCCTTGGCGTTGATCAGGCTGGCGTCGGCCTTGAACGTCTGGGTGTCCTTGAACAGTCGCAGGCGCTCGGCGTGGACGTCGTCGGCGACCCGGTCGAGGGTACAGATGCCCGGCAGCAGACCGTAGGCGAAGCTGCCCAGGGCGTTGGTGAGCTGGTCGCCGGCGGCGCTGCCCTGGGAGTGGCCAAGGTAGGCCTTGATCGCCACCACCGGCCAGTCGGTGATGCCGTGGGCCTTGGCCACGGCGTCGAACACATGGGACTCGGTGGTGCGGTTCTTCGGCGTCGAGGTACCGTGGGCGTGGATATAGCTGCGTTCTCGCAGGCTGGTCTCGCCGAGCATGTCGCGAATCAGCGAGCAGGCCTTGCCCAGGGTCACGTAGTTGCCGATGCCGGGGGCCGAGATCGAACGCTTCCAGCCGTCGGCGTTGACGAACACCTCCGGTGCGGCGGCCAGGATATCGGCACCCACTTCCAGCGCCAGGCTGTCGTCCATCAGCATCACGAACTGGCTGGACTCGCCCATGGTAAAGCCGCAGTTACGGGCGAAGGGGCGGCTGGCGCGCTGGTAGTCGGCGTCGGTCAGAAGCTCCAGGGCGTCCAGCGCCTTGAGGCTGTCGTCGTCGGCCAGCGCCCCCATGGTGCGAAAGCCCTCGATGATCTCGGGGGTGATCGGGGCGTCCGCGGTGCCGACCATGACGATGCGGCGGCGGCCGCTTCTGATGTCGTCGATGCCCAGGCGCAGGTTGTAGAGGAAGCTGGCGCAGGCGCCCAGAGCGGCGCCGGTGGCACCGACGCTACCCAGCACATAGGCATTGAGGAAGTCAGCGGGCATCTGGCCGTAGCCCAGCGGCATCTGCTTGGAGGTGGCGCGCTTGCCCGAGACGAAGCTCTTGAGCAGGCCTCCCCAGCCCTCGTCGTCGAGCTGACCGATGGAGTTGCCGGCATAGACGGCGATGGCGTCCGGGTCCAGGCGGTCGCGCAGCGAGTCCCAGTCGAGTCCACTGTCACCGAGGCAGTCGCTGGCGGCGAATACCGCCATGGACAGCCCGCGCGGGTGGTGCACGCTACGGTAGAGCTGACTCGGGTCGAAGCCGCTGGGCAACTGGCCTGCGGCACGGACCTGGGCCTGGCGGGTCTCCGGCAGCATCACGTCCATCTGGCCGGCGGGTACCGTGACTTCCAGATGATGGCGATCGACCTCACGCACCTGCCAGGTGGGCGGCAGGTTGTCCGGTAGCTGCCTGCGGCGCAGGCGAAAGGTCAACGGCGATTCCAGCGCCAGGTTGGCGCGGCGATTGGCGGGCAGCCCCTCGTCATTGAAGCGGGGATCCTCGATGCGACGAATCAGGGTGTGACTGAGCACCTGGTCGCGGGTCTCCAGCGCCAGCTGGGCGGTATCGAGCACCTGCCCCTGGGCGTTGTGCCAGCGCTGGTCGGCGTCGCAGTGCGCCAGGCGCATCATCGCCGCCAGGCCGAGCAGGGTGGAGGTCTGCTCGGCCTCGGGAAGGGCGTCGAGCACGGTGCGACGGAAGGCCTGGTGGCCCGAGGTACGGCCGGCCGGGTTGACGCCGCCCATGCCCACGATCACCGGTAAGTGTGACAAGCCGGAGTCCTCGTATTGAAGCGGGTGAAAGGCTCGCTCTCGGAGCGGAGAAACGACATTGAAGGGCGCTGCGACAGACCCGGACAGCCTGGCTGTCCGTGAACGAGGTAAAGACGGCTCGACTCTCGTGTTGCCTTGCAGCGATAGCGTGACGATCGCCTGCAAGCGTCGGTCGAGAGGAGCCTGAACCTCACCATTCTGGCGGCGAGGAGTCGTGCCTCGCGCGATGCCGCGTGCGCCCCAAGCAAAACGCCGTTCGATATTGCCATGGGAGAGGGATTCAGGCCAGCGATGTTAGCACTTGGTCTTGCCTCAGTCATGCGCGTTTCGGTGAAGCCAAGGGGGAGAAAGGCTTGGCGCCGGGGCTCGCGCCTGGTCTCGCTCGACAGCGTGAATGGTGAAGGCGGGACGAGTCCTGCGGTGTAAGCCCCTGCTTACGCGTGAGGCACTTGATACACTGCACGCCAGGGCAAGACCAGGTCTTCGCCTCGCCGTTTCCACTGCCCGAGATCGCCCATGTCCGACGCCCCCCGCATCGTCACCTCGAACCAGACCGGCCCCCACGAGGACCTGCCGCGTCGGGTCAGTCGCGGTCTGTCCCATGTCTGGCGCAAGCCGCTGGCCGAGCACACCCGTGAAGCCTTCGCCGAGGCCGAGACCTGGCGCAGGGCTCAGGGTGAGCGAGGGCTTATTCTCGACGCCTGCTGCGGGGTCGGGCTGTCGACCCGCAAGCTGGCCGAGCGGTTTCCCGAGCACTGCGTGATCGGCGTCGATCGCAGCGCCGATCGACTGTCGCGGGACCACGGCCGGCTGCCGGACAACGCCCTGCTGGTGCGCGCCGACCTGGTCGACTTCTGGCGGCTGGCGCTGGCCGAAGGCTGGCGACCTGAGCGCCACTACCTGCTGTACCCCAACCCCTATCCCAAGTCGGTGCAGCTCAAGCTGCGCTGGCACGGGCATCCGGTATTTCCCGCCATCGTCGGCCTGGGCGGACGTCTCGAGGTGCGCTCCAACTGGCGTCTGTACATCGAGGAGTTCGCCATCGCCGTGTCCCGGGCCACCGGCGTCACCACACCGCTGGGGCCCTTCGACCCCGGCGATGACCCGCTCACCCACTTCGAGCGCAAGTACCATGAGCACCACCAGCCGCTGTGGCACCTGGTCGTCAATCTTGATCATCGCCCGGGGCTGATGCCCGGCATGTAAGCGGCCACTCGCCGACTCCCAGGCCGGCACTCTACCAGGGGGGGGCACGGCACATGGCTCACCGGGACGAATTGTGCTCTAGCGCGCGGAAGCTTTCGCCCAGGGTCCGGGCGAGCCAGCTGGCGATGGGGCCACGGGCGGCGTCGCGGCGGGCCACGGTCTCCACCTCGATGGTGGGGGGCTCGCCGAGTCCCGGTCCGGTCAGCTCGACCAGTTGGCGCCGGAAGGGTGGATAGTGCGCGATGTGCTCCGGTACCAGCGACCAGCCAAGCCCGCGGGCGGTCAACTCGGCCATGGAGTAGAAGCTGTTGAGTCGCCAGTGCTGGGGGCTCAACGGTTGTTCGGCCTGACGGTCTGGCTGGCGCGAGGCGATCATCAGCTGGCGATGATGGGCCAGTTCGCTAGGGGTCACCGAGTGGACGCTGGCCAGGGGGTGGTCGCTACCCGCCACCCAGCGCTGGCGCAGGTGGGCGATACGCTGACCCTCCAGCGGGCCGGCGGTGTGGGCCTGGCTCAACAGGATGCCGAGATGGGCGGTGCCCTGTTCGACCCAGTCGGCGACGTCGCCCTGGGCGCCGTAGAGCAGGGTCAGCGACAGCGCCGGGTAGTGTTGCGCCAGTGCCTCCAGGGTGGCATCCACCGGCGGCATCTCGACCAGCGCCTCGTGGATCGCCACCACCAGCTGGGCCTCTTCGCCCTGGGACAGGGTCGCGGCTCGCGCGTTCAGGCGCTCGCACTGGGCCAGCACCGCCCTGGCTTCCGGCAGCAGCGCCTGACCCGCCGGGGTCAGGGTTGGCGAGCGCGAACTGCGGTCGAACAACTCGCAGGCCAGATCGAGCTCGAGATGGGCGATGGCGGTGCTCACTGCCGACTGGGCGCGGCCAAGGTGGCGCGCCGCGGCGGAGAAGGAGCCACGCTCGGCGCAGGCAATGAACAGGCGCAGCTGATCCAGGGTCCAGTGCATGGGGTGGGTCTCACCTATCGTAAAACCTGATAGTAGCTACCTGGCAACCATCGTCCAAGTCACTAGAATAGCGATCCATCGATAGTCATCATGCCGTCGGCGGGGGTAATGAAATGCGGTCGCTCAAGGAACGCCTGGTCCATATGGTGTCGTTTGAACTCGGCGGGCTGGTGATCGTCACCCCGTTGGCCAGCGTGCTGACAGGCCACGGTCTGGGTGAGATGGGCGCGCTGGCGGCGGGGCTGGCCACCGCCGCCATGCTCTGGAACCTGGTCTGGAACTGGCTGTTCGATCGCTGGCTGCCGACCCGTCGGCGCACCCTGTCCCAGCGTTTCGCCCAGGCCATGGGCTTCGAGACCGGGCTTCTGATCATGACCCTGCCGGCGGTGGCCTGGTGGATGGAGATCGGCCTGGTCGAGGCATTCTGGCTCGACGCCGGCTTCATGCTGTTCTTTCTGGTCTATGCCATGGTCTTCAATTCCCTGTTCGACCGCCTCGTCGAACGTCGACTCCACGGGGCAAACGGATGAGCTACTTGTACCTGGCGCTCGCCATCGTGGCCGAGGTCATTGCCACCTCGGCGCTCAAGGCCTCCAACGAGTTCACCCGGCTGTGGCCAAGCGTGGTGGTGGTGGTCGGCTACCTGGCGGCCTTCTATCTGTTGTCACTGGTGCTGCGCAGCGTGCCGGTAGGCATCGCCTACGCCTTCTGGGCGGGGCTTGGCATCGTGCTGGTGACCCTGGTGGGTATCGTGGTCTACGGCGAGAAGCCAGACCTTCCCGCGGTGATCGGATTGGCCATGATCGTGGGAGGTGTCGCTGTCATTCAGCTGTTTTCCTCGGTGTCCTCTCACTGATGGGGTGGTTCGTCGTGTGACCGGGTTGAGTCGTTGCCGCCCAGCAGGTCGGTGCGGCCTTCCGGCGGCGTCGTAGTGCCGATGGACTGCTCGATGGCCCGGCGTTCGGTCTCGAGGCCGCCTTCGGCACTGGTGACGTCGGCACTGTCACTGGCCGGGACGACGTTGCTCGGTGCTGTCGTGGACGGTGTCGCGACTCCCTGAGGCGGCTCGACGGCGGAGACTTCCGGTGGGGAAACGACGGGTACACCCTGGGGAAAGATGATTTCCCGGGCCTCGTCCGGCATCGAGATACCGGCTTCGGTCAAGGTGTTCTTGATCTGGCGCAGTACTGCCGAGCGCAGCTTGACGCCGGCGATGGTCTGGCCGTCAAACCAGAAGTAGGCCTTGAGATTGACCGTGGATGCGCCAAGGGCATCGACCAGTACCATGGGTTCGGGGTGCGCGATGATCGCTTCGTGCGCGGTCAGAACCTGATGGATCAGCGTCTGGGCATGGGTGACAGAGTCATCGTAGCCGATGCCGATATCGACGCTGGTCCTGAGGCCTGGTGAGGTGGAGTAGTTGATGACGATCGTCTTGAAGATCGTGGCATTGGGAATCTGAATATGATTGCCCTCGGCAGACAGCAGCACCGTCGAGCGGGCGTTCATGCTTTGCACGATCCCGCTGTGCTCTGCGACGGTGATCCAGTCGCCGCGACGAAAGGGCTGGCGTATCGACATGATCAGCGTGGCCAGGAAGTTCTCGGCGATGTCGCGAAAGGCAAAGGATACGACAATGCCGATCATGCCGGCGCCGCCGACCACGGAAAACGCCAGGCCGGTCAACCCGGCGACCTGCAGGATGAGATAGATGCCGAGCAGCAACACAGGAAGGGCGATGGCACGGGCCAGCACCTGGCGTAGAAAGGGCGAGGCGACACGCTTGCGCAACAGACGCCTGGCCAGCGCCGAGACCAGGCGTGCAATCAGCCAGGCCAGCGGCAGCACCAGCAACGCCAGCAAGGCCAGCGGTACATAGGTCAGCGCCTCGCGGCCAAAGCGCCCAAGTTCGTCGATGACCGGCGTCAGCGACAGCGTGAATTCGGGCTGCACCTCGATGCGATTGACGACGGCGACAACGCCCTCGGTCTTGGCGGCCAGGGAACCGGCCCAGTCGCGGTGGTTCCCCGAGGCCGTCGCACCGTCCAGGTAGACGATGCCTTCCTTGACCTCGACGTCGAGACTACGATACCAGCCGGCCGAGGCCAGAATGCCGGTCAATCGACGTTCGATATCGGCATCCTCGGTGCGCTCGGAGACCGCGATTGTCTGGGTGCCCTCGGCGCTCGGCGCCTCCTGGGCACGTGCGCTGCTGTCGAGTACGACGTTGCCAAGCATGGTGCCAAGGATCAGTACGTACAGGATCCCGCGCATGGCCTTTCTCCACGAATGCAAGTCGCTTCTCAGCATGCTGGTATTTTCCTGGCTTAGCCACTGCAGGCTGTGCTTGGCTGGCGCTGTTTCTGCTCGTCGATACGCGCGGTCGTGCGTCGGGTGATGTCGGTCGAAGAAGGCGGGTGGTTCTCCGAGGATTGCGAGAATCGTCACCAATCCGCCGCCGCCCCGGTGGCGTAGAGAGCGTGCGTGGTCATGTCATCAAGCTATAGTCGAATCCTTGGACGCCAGGCGGTAGACTCGGCCCTCGTTGCGCCGCATGGGCGCAACGCCCGTTCATCGCAGGGAAGTCTTCATGTCGCCTCGCTCGCCATTCGCCTGGCCCGTTCTCCTCGTTTCCGCCCTGGTGGCGTTGTGCCTCACGCTGTTGTCCGCCGCCTCGGCGCAGGCCGCCGGCTTCGGCAATCTGGCCGAATTATCCAAGCAGGGTTTTCTGATCAGTGCCGAGGCACGTCTGCTCGGCACCGGTGATGCGCCCGGCGAGACCCTCGGCAGCCTGACCCCGGAGCGCCAGCTCACCCCGGCCTCGGTGACCAAGGTCTACACCGCGGCAGCGGCGCTGGATGCCTGGGGCCCGCAGCATCGTTTCACCACCGAGCTTGTCAGCACCGCGCGCCCGGGAAGCGACGGTACCCTGGCCGGCGATCTGGTGATGGTGGGGGGAGGCGATCCCAGCCTGACCAGCGAGGACCTGTGGCGCCTGGCCCAGCGTCTGCACCAGGCCGGGGTGCGCCGGGTGACCGGACGGCTGGTGGTCAGTCAATGGCGCTTCGGTCCGGTGACCTGCCGGACCATCGATCGCTGCACCGCCCGCGAGCGCTCCGACAACGCCTACAGCGCGCTGCTGACGTCGGCCGGGGTCAACTACGGTAGCTGGTGCGTGCAGGTGGCGCCTGGCGCCGTCGGCGGCCCGGCGCGTATCACCGGCTGCAACAGCCAGGCGCCGCTGTTCGCGGTCAACAACAGGGTCACCACCCAGGGCGCCAACGCCGGCACCAGCCTGCAGGCGACCCGGGTCAATGGCGCCGAAGGCGAGACCCTGACGGTCAGCGGCCAGATCTCGTCCAACGCCCTGCCGCGAGAGGTCTACCGTGCCAGCGCCGATCCGGCGGCCCAGACGGCGGCGACCCTCAACGCCATGCTGGCGCGCTCCGGCATCCTCGTCGAAGGCGGCGTGGCCACCAGCAGCGAGGCGCCCCCCGGCGGCGCCCGTCGCCTGGCAGCGGTGGACGGCAAGCCGCTGCAGGAGATCCTGCTGCGCATGCTCAACTACTCCAACAACTACATGGCCGATGTGCTGGCGCTGGATCTGGTGGAGGGGCCCCGGGTCGAACTCGATCAGGCCGGTGCGGCGCTGGAGGCCTTCGTCGCCCGGGTGCCTGGCCACGGCGAGGTGACCCTGGAAAGCGGCAGCGGCCTGACCACCGGCAACAAGATCTCGGCCCGGGGCGGCAACGCCCTGCTCGAGTACATGTTCGGGCGGGCGGACCTGTTCCCGGTGTTCAACGCAGGCCTCCAGGCCCCGACCAACGGCCCCATGCGCTTTATCCGGCGCGGCTCGCCGACCTTCCAGAGCCACGTGACGCTCAAGACCGGCACCCTCAATCAGCCGGTGGCGGTACGCGCGGTAACCGGCTACTTCCGTACCGCCAGCCACCGCTTCGGTGTTTTCACCGTGCTGGTCAACGGTACTGCCAACACCCCTTACATCAGCTGGGCCAGGGTCCTTGACCTGGTATCCCTGGATCTCGACCGCATGATTGCCAACCACTGAGGGGCCGGGAGCGCCCCTTTCGCCACGAGGAACCCTCATGAAGCCCGGACACACCGGCTGGCGCCACCTGATTCACTCGACGCGTTACTCGCTCAAGGGCCTGCGGGCCGCCTTTCGTCACGAATCCGCCTTCCGTCAGGAGCTCGCGCTGTGCCTGGTGCTGGTACCGCTGGCCTGGTGGATCGGTGACACCCCGGTGGAGTGGATCCTGCTGGTCGGTAGCTGCTTCATGGTGCTGATCGTGGAACTGCTCAACAGTGCCATCGAGAGCGTGGTCGATCGCATCGGCCCCGAGCGCCATGTGCTGTCCGGTCGGGCCAAGGACATCGGCTCGGCAGCGGTGATGCTGTCGCTGGCGATGGCGGGGCTGACCTGGGGACTGCTGGCCGTGGAGAAATTCCTGATGGCATAAGCGGCCGTGCTCACACGACCGGGCTTGCCTGATGGCCTAAGGGACCGTGCTCACACGCCCGGGCTTGAGTATGCTCAGGGGAGGAGCACAGGCCCAGGCCCGCCGTGATCTGCGCACGGGGGCGACGAGTGAACAAGGAGAGCCGCCATGCAGCTGAGCCAGGATTTCTTGCCCCGAGACGACATCCCCACCGCCCTTGTCGGTGCCCTGGATGCCGCCTGGGAGCGCCTTGCCTCGCGGCTCGAACAGGCAGATAACGTCGCCGAAATGAGCGGCAATGAGCCCCCCGGCGAGCTCTACCAGGCACTGGAGCCCCATCGCCGGGTCGAACTCGCCCGGGTGCTGGCGATCTCCGAGTTCGCCTGCGAGACCCTGTGTCGCCATCCCCAGTGGCTGGGTTGCCTGGACTCCAGCGGTGAGCTGGATCGTGCCTTGACGCCCGAGGCGCTCAGGCAGCTGCTCGACGAGGGCCTCGAGGCCGCCGAGGACGAAGCCGCCATGCAGGCGGCGATTCGGCGCTTTCGTGCCGCGCGCATGCTGGCCATCGTGTGGCGCGACATCAACCGTCCCGAGGGCGTCGACGCCTGGGCCACCGGTGCCGCGGTGTCGCGCCTGGCCGAGGTCTGCCTGGAAGGGGCGCTTGGCTGGCTCGAGCGCTTTGTCGAGGCCCGCTGGGGGCGTCCGGCCCCGCGCGAGGACGGCAGCGAGCAGCGCCTGGTGGTGCTCGGCATGGGCAAGCTGGGGGCCGGCGAGCTGAACCTGTCGTCCGACATCGATCTGATCTTCGCCTACCCCGAGAAGGGCGAGACCCAGGGTGGGCGCAAGTCGCTGGACCACGTCGAGTACTTCACCAAGCTCGGCCAGAAGCTGATCTCGGCGCTGGACCCGGTGACCGCCGACGGCTTCGTCTTTCGCGTCGACATGCGCCTGCGCCCGCTGGGCGACGGTGGCCCCCTGGTCGGCAGCTTCTCTTCGCTGGCCGGCTACTACCAGGATCAGGGCCGCGAGTGGGAACGCTACGCCATGCTCAAGGCGCGCCCGGTGGCCGGCGATATCGACGCCGGCTACGAGCTGTTGTCGAGCATCCGCCCCTTCGTCTACCGCAAGTACCTGGACTTCGGCGCCATCGAGTCGCTGCGCGAGCTCAAGGCGATGATCAATCGCGAGGTCCGGCGCAAGGGTATGCAGGGCAATATCAAGCTGGGGCCCGGCGGCATCCGCGAGGTGGAGTTCATCGTCCAGGCGTTTCAGTTGATTCGCGGCGGGCGCGATACGGAATTGCAGGTGACCTCGCTGAAGACCGCCATGCAGCGGCTGCCGGAGTTGGGCCTGCTGCCCCAGGAGGTGATCGACGAACTGCTGCCGGACTACGCCTTTCTGCGCGACCTGGAGCACGCCATCCAGGCCCTCGAGGACCGCCAGACCCAGGCGCTGCCCGACGACGACCTCGACCGCGAGCGGGTGGCGCTGGCGATGGGCGCCCAGGGCTGGCCGGCGCTGATGGCGCGTCTGGATGAGGTGCGTGGGCGGGTGCGCAAGCACTTCGACGCGGTCATCAGCGACCCCGAGGACGAGGTCGAGGAAGATGGCGTCGACGAGGGCGCCAGTCTCGATACCTGGCGCCAGCTATGGCGCGGCGAGCCGGACGATGACGAGGCCCAGGCGACACTGCAGGACGCCGGCTTCGACGATGCCGCCACCGCACTCAAGCGAATCAAGGGACTGGCCGGGTCACGCCAGGTTCAGGCCATGCAGCGGGTAGGCTACGAGCGCCTCGATGCGCTGATGCCGCTGCTGCTGGACGCGGTGGCCGAGAGCGAGGCGCCGGATGCGGCGCTTGAGCGGGTGCTGCCGCTGATCGAGGCGGTGCTCAGGCGCACCGCTTACCTGGCGCTGCTGCGCGAGAACCCCGATGCCCTGGGCCACCTGATGAAGCTGTGCGGTGCAAGTCCCTGGATCGCCGAACAGATCGCCCGCTACCCGATCCTGCTCGACGAGCTGCTGACTCCGGATACCCTCTACACCCCGGCGGACAAGGAACGCCTGGCCGACGAGCTGCGCCAGACCCTGGCACGGATTCCCGAGGACGACGAGGAAGCCCAGCTCGAGGCACTGCGGGTGTTCAAGCACGCCCAGGTGCTGCACGTGGCGGCCTCGGACATCGCCGGCACCCGCCATCTGATGAAGGTCAGCGACTACCTCACCTACATCGCCGAAGTGATCCTCGATGCTGTGCTGGCCATGGCCTGGAAGACCCTGACCCGCAAGCACGGCTATCCGCTGGGCAAGGACGGCGAGCGCGCCGGTAAAGCACCGGAGTTTCTGATCGTCGGTTACGGCAAGCTTGGCGGCATCGAGCTTGGCTACGGCTCGGATCTCGACCTGGTGTTCCTGCATGACTGCGCCTCTCAGGGCGAGACCGACGGCAAGCGCGTGATCGACAACACCGTCTTCTTCACCCGGCTGGGCCAGCGCATCATCCACCTGTTGTCGGCGGTGACGCCGGCCGGTTCGCTCTACGAGGTCGACATGCGGCTACGCCCCTCGGGCAACTCCGGCCTGCTGGTCAGCCCGCTCAAGGCCTTCGCCGAGTACCAGCGCGAGCAGGCCTGGACCTGGGAGCACCAGGCGCTGGTGCGCTCCCGGGTGGTGGCCGGCGACGCGACCCTGGCCGAAGGCTTCGAAGAGGTGCGCCGGGAGATCCTCGGCCGCGAGCGCGATCGCGAGGCGCTGCGCGAGGAGGTGGTCAAGATGCGCCACAAGATGCGCGATCACCTGGGCTCGAAGGGCTCCGACGATACCTTCGACCTCAAGCACGACCCCGGCGGCATGGTCGACATCGAGTTCCTGTGCCAGTACGCGGTGCTGGCGCTATCCCACCAGACACCGGAGCTGATGCGCTTCAGCGACAACATGCGCATCCTCGAGACCCTGGAGGAGACCGACCATCTCGAGGCCGGCGAGGCCCAGGCGCTGCGTGACGGCTACCTGGCCGCGCGCAGCGCCAACCACCGCGCCGCCCTGACGCGGGAAAGCGCCCGGGGCGACGTCGAGGCGTTCAAGGACCACCGCCGGGCCATCATCGAGGCCTGGAAAGCCTGGCTGGAGCCTGAACAGGGGTGAATGACGGCGGGGTCCAGCCCCGCTCGAGTGGCACACCGCAAGAGGGCGAGGCACGCCAGGGCAACAGGGCAAACACCTGGTGAAGCGACATGACCGTGGATTCAAGCGTCGCACCTCGCTGCCTGTTCGCGCCAGCCGGTTCGTGGTCCTGGGCGTGGACGCCTTCAAGCAGTTCTGTGAGGATGAGCGAAAGCGTGCCGCCAACGAGCAGGCCGTCTCTCTTTTTTGCCCCCCACGGCGTGAACTGTTGAAGGAGAATCCTTGATGAGTGGCAAGGTACTGGTCCTGCACGGCCCCAACCTCAATCTGCTGGGTACCCGAGAGCCCGAGATCTACGGCCACGAGACCCTGGCCGATATCGACAACGCGCTGCGCGAGCACGCCGTGCTTGAAGGCTGGGAGCTCGCCAGTCGCCAGAGCAATCACGAAGGTGAGCTGATCGACGCCATCCATGCCGCACGTCTCGATGGCACCGTCGCCATCATCATCAACCCTGCGGCCTATACCCACACCTCGGTGGCGATCCTCGATGCCCTGAACGCCTTCGACGGCACGGTGATCGAGGTGCACCTTTCCAACGTGCACAAGCGCGAGAGCTTCCGCCACCACTCCTACGTCTCGCTGCGTGCCGATGGCGTCATCGCCGGGCTCGGCAGTCAGGGCTACCACGCCGCCCTGGATGCAGTGATCAGGAAGGGCTGATCGGAAAGGGGTGACGCCGGTTCAGCGATCGCGCCCCCGAGTCAGCGCCAGGGTGATTCCGGCGGCGCTGATCAGCGCCGCGCCGATCCAGGTCTCCGGGCGTGGCACGTCGCCGAAGAAGAGGAAGCCGAACAGCGCCGCCCAGACGATCTGCAGATACAGAAAGGGCGAGACCAGCGAGGCCGGCGCATAGCGCATGGCCAGGATCAGCGTGAGCTGACTGGCCGCGCCCATCAGGCCGACAAAGACGAACAGCGGCAGATCACCCAATGCCACCGGGGTCCAGAAGGCCGGGACCACGGCCGAGCTGACCAGGGCGCCGGCAAGGCCCGCGTAGAACAGCGAAGTGAGCGGATGGTCCTCGCGCCCGAAACGTCGGGTAGACAGCTGGTAGAGCGCGAAACAGGCGGTCAGGCCGAACGGCAGCAGAATCGCCGGGTTGGCGCGCCAGTCCACCGGGCCCACGCAGATCACCACCCCACCGAAGCCCACCAGGATCGCCAGCCACTGGCGCCAGCCGACCCGCTCCTTGAGCAGCGGAATCGCCAGCAGGGTCACCAGCAGCGGCGAGCTGAAGTTGATGACGTAGACCTGCAGGATCGGCAGGGTGCGAAAGGCCAGGTAGGCGAAGGTGCTGGCCCCCAGCAGCAGCAGGCCACGAACGAACTGTCCGCCCAGGGATGACGTTTTCAGCATGGCCATGCCCGGCCCACGTCCCAGATAGACCAGGTAGCCGGTCAGCACCAGCATATGGCCAACGTAGCGCGCCCAAACCACCTGCACCGGCGAATAGTCCTGGGCCAGAGTCTTGACCCCGGTGTCGAGCATGCAGAACAGGAGCCCCGCCGCCAGCATGAAGGCGATGCCCTTCATCGGCCGGTCGCGATTGAGGGCCTGGGGCGGCGTCAGGGGCGTAGTGTCTGGTGTCGATGAAGGTGTGGACATGGCGGGCCGTTGGCGGTCGAAGCGGGACGGCGACATTCGGCGCCGACAAAAAAAGTAGCAAGCTAAATGATGCCTTTCATGGTACGTGAGCCAGCAGTCGGTCGCCAGCGAGTCAGCCAGGGTTGGGCATCAGGCCTCAGTCAGTTGTCGGCACCGCGGGAGGTTCAGCCAAGCAGCGGCATCAGGCCGGTGTGTGACAGCGCCCACAGGACGATGCTAAGGGTCACGAAGCTCGATAGCGTGCTTGCCATCAGGGAGGCGGCACCCACGCCCTCCATGCCGAAGCGCTGGGCGATCAGCGGGTAGATGCTGATCATCGGGCAGGCGGCGAAGATCATGGCGCCGGCGAAGATCAGGGGGGGCAAGGGCGCCAGGACGGCCTGGAACGCCAGCAGCATGCCCAGCACCAGCAGCGGGTGGAGGACCAGCTTGCCGAGCATGATCTGGCCCATGTCCTTGACCATGCCGCGGATCTTGAGGCCGTACAGGGTGCCGCCGATGACGAACAGCGCAGCGGGCCCGGCGGCGCCGGCCAGCAGCTCGATGGTGCGATCCAGCGTCGCCGGCAGGCGTATTCCCAGTGCCGCCAGTGCCAGCCCCAGGCTCAGCGAGATCAGGATCGGGTTGCGGACAAGCCTGGTCAGGGTCTGGCGCAGGGCATCACCGGCGCGGGTGTCGCGCTGCTGACCGACCTCGGCCAGCACAAGGGCGCCGGGAATCACCAGCAGGATTTCGACCATCATGGTGTGGACCATGATGATACCCGCAGCCGCCTGACCCAGCGCCAGGGCAGCGATCGGGTAGGCGACAAAGCCGCTGTTGGAGGCGGACATGCCAAGGGCCTGGATGGCCCGCTCGGTGGGGGACTTCTTTTGGCGATTGCGCGGCAGCCACAGGCAGGCGACGAAGGTGGCCACGGAACCCAGGGCGTAGGCTGCCAGCAGCGGCAGGCTGATCACTTCGCCAAGCGAGTTGCGGGTCAGGGCGCCGAGGATCAGTGCCGGCAGCGCGGCGTACAGCACGAAGTTGGCGACACCGGAGAGCTGCACCGGCGACACCAGGTTCCAGCGCCGGGCTAGAAAGCCGACGCCGATCAGCAGAAAGATCGGTGTGGTGATGGAGAGTATCGCTAGCATTCAGGCCTCCCTGCCATTGTCACACTTCCCCATGTGCTCCTGTCCCCGGTGCGCTCAGACAAAGACGATCAGCTCACGTTGACACGAATCTGGCGAGCCTTGCCCTGGAGCAGCGGCAGGTAGCGCTCAAGCAATGTGTCGTGGTCGATTCTGGCGGCGTTGGTGCTGATATTGATCGCACCGATCAGCTCGCCGTTGGCGTCGAAGGCGGGTACTGCCAACGAACGCAGCCCAGAATCCAGCTCCTGATCGACGATGGCATAGCCCTGCTGACGAGCCTGGAGGATGGCGCGCTTGAGCTCAGCCTTGTCGGTGATCGTCTTGTCGGTGAAGCGCTCGAGGGTGGTGCGTTCGATAAAGGCATCCAGTTCGTCGTCGGTCTTCTGTGCCAGCAGCATGCGCCCCATCGAGGTGTAGGCGGCGGGCAGCCGCGTGCCCACCGACAGGGTGATGGCCATCAGCCGCTGGCGCGACGCCGAGCGCGCCACATAGGTGACCTCATCGCCGTCGAGTACGCCAAGAGAAGAGGATTCGCCGCTTTCTGTGGTGATGTCCTCGAGCACCTGCTGGATCAGGTGCTGATAATTGTTGGCGGACAGGAAGGCGTAGCCGAGCTTGAGCACCCGCGGCGCCAGCTCGAAGTGGCGATGGTCCTTGCGCACGTAGCCCAGGGCATGCAGCGTCAGCAGAAAGCGTCTGGCGCGGGCACGGTTCATGCCAGTGCGCGTCGCCACCTCACTCAAGGTCATCCGAGGGTGGGCCTCATCGAAGGCCAGAATGACGTCGAGGCCGCTGGCGAGGGCAGTGACGAAGTCGCGGTCATCCGGGCTCAGGGCGGCGTCGGCCGGTGCCGTATCCATCGAGGTGTCCTTTTTTCAGATTCGAGTGTCACTAAGATCTAGTGTTGCAGTGATCGAGCGCCACGACGTGAGAGCGTTGTACAGCCCGAGCGACGATGATAGCAGGGCAGCGTCCGGATACGGCCCCCGATGTCATGGCGGCGAGAAGACATTCGTCTTCTGTGGGCGACGGTTTGCTCCCGTGTTGTCGATAATCTAGCATGCTTGTTCGAAGTGCGAACACCTGTGCGACTATTGGTGGAGCGGCCATGCTGTCGCTATCGCGTGTCCTTGTCGTTGCCTCCTCGCTGCTATCCCCTTGAACTCGCCCCGGTCGATACGCCCCATTCGCTCCCCCAGAAGAAGAGGAACCTTGCCATGTCCGACGCCCTGCTGAGCCATCCATTCATGAGCCAGAGTGCCCTGGAAGCCTGTCGCGACGATGACCTGGTGGCCTCGATGCTGGCCTTCGAACTCGCCCTGGCGCGCGTCCAGGAAGGTGTCGGCGCACTGCCAGCGGGCAGCGCCGGGCGCATGGCGGCGGCGCTTGAGCATCATAACTTTGACACCGCGGCCATCGCCCGGGGTATCGCCAGCGGCGGCAACGCGGCGATCCCCTTCGTCAAGGCCGGGCGAGCGGCGTTGCCGGACGAGCTCAAGGCGTGCTGGCACCAGGGGGCGACCAGCCAGGATGTGGTGGATTCGGCGCTGATGCACCTGCTGACGCCGCGCCTGGCGAGCCTGGATGGCCTGCTCGAGCGCTGTCGCAACGCGGTTCTCGCGCTGATGCGTGACCACGAGCAGACGCCCATGGTCGGCCGTACCCTGATGCAGCAAGCGCTGCCGATGACCTTTGGGGTCAAGGCGGCCCAGTGGGGCATCGGGCTCGAGCGCGCGCGACGCCGGCTTGGGGATATCGCCGCCGAAGGACTGCCGGTGCAGTTCGGCGGTGCAGTGGGGGTGCACTCGGGCTGGGGGGAACAGGGGCTCGAGCTGATGCAGGCCTTGGCCGAGGAGCTTGGCCTGTCCTGCCCGGTACTGCCCTGGCATACCGACCGCCAGCCGATCCATGCCTTGCAGACCGCCCTGGACGCCGTCGCCGGGGCGCTGGAGAGCCTGGCGCTGGACGTCGCCCTGCTGACCCAGACAGAGGTTGGCGAAGTCAGCGAGCCGAGCGCCCCTGGCATGGGCGAATCGTCGTCGATGCCGCACAAGCGCAATCCGGTACGCTGCGCCCTGATTCGCGGCGCGTCGCGTCGGGTGCACGGCCACACCACGGTGATCATCGGTGCCGTGGCCCAGCCGCTGGAACGAGGCCTCGGCGAGTGGCACGCCGAGTGGGCACCGCTCAGCGAATCGGTGCTGCTGGTGGAAGGGGCGCTGGAGCAGGCGGCAACCCTGCTGGAGGGACTCGAAGTACATCCTGAGCGCATGGCCGCCAACCTGGCGTTGACCGGCGGCGCGATCATGGCCGAGCCGGTGGCGCGCCTGCTGACACCCCACCTCGGCAGCGACAGGGCCAAGGCGCTGGCGGCCGAGGCTGCCGAGACCGCGCGCCGCCAGGGGCGTCCTTATCACGAGGTCTTGCATGAGGCTCCCCGGCTGCCCCCCGATATCAGTGTCGAGCAGCTCAAGGCCGCCACCGATCCGGCGTTATACATTGGTAGCAGTCGACAACAGGTCAGCAAGGCCAGGGAGTGGCTGGAGCAACGCTAACACGTTGATTGATCGGTAGAAGAACGAGAAGGGGCGGGAGCGGCGTATGCCGTTCCCGCCCTTTTTGCGTTTGACGGCCCTGACGATCAGCAGTAACTTGTTCGTATAACAAACCTACGTTCACATAGCGAACAAGGCTATTCTGTCCACCGCATTGGTTCATCGTTAACAGAGGCAACCCACATGGCCGAGATCCTGAGTCTTGACGAAGCGGTAAGGCGCTACGTCCATGACGGCGCCACCGTCGCCATGGAAGGCTTTACCCACCTGATTCCTTTCGCCGCCGGGCATGAGGTCATTCGCCAGCGTAGGCGCGACCTCACCCTGATCCGGATGACCCCGGACCTGATCTACGACCAGTTGATCGGTGCCGGCTGTGTGAAGAAGGTGATCTTTTCCTGGGGGGGCAACCCTGGCGTCGGCTCGCTCCATCGCCTGCGTGATGCGGTGGAAAAGGGCTGGCCCCACAAGGTCGAGATTCTCGAGCACAGCCACGCCGCCATGGCCTGCGCCTTCGAGGCCGGCGCCGCCGGATTGCCGCTGGCGGTGCTGCGCGGCTACGTCGGCAGCGAGCTGCCCAACGTCAATGACCAGATCAAGTTCATCGAGTGCCCCTTCACCGGCGAGCGCCTGGCGGCGGTGCCCTCGGTGCGCCCGGACGTCTCCATCGTTCACGCCCAGAAGGCCGACCGTGCCGGCAATGTGCTGGTCGAGGGGATCATCGGGGTGCAGAAGGAAGCGGTGCTGGCAGCCAGCCGCGCCATCGTCACCGTCGAGGAGATCGTCGATGACCTGGACACCCACCCCAACGCCTGCGTGATCCCAGGCTGGGCCATCGACGCCATCGCCGTGGCCGAAAAGGGCTCGCTGCCGTCCTACGCCCACGGCTACTACCCGCGTGACAACCGCTTCTACAAGGAGTGGGACGCCATTGCCCGCGACCGTGACGCCTTCACCCGCTGGATTGACGACAACATCATGAACACCGCGGAGGACGCCCGATGAGCACCGCAATCGACTACAGCGCCAGCGAGATGATGACGGTCACCGCCGCCCGGGCGCTGGAAAACGGCATGACCTGTTTCGTCGGTATCGGCCTGCCGTCCGAGGCCGCCAACCTGGCGCGGCTCACCCATGCCCCCGAGGTGGTGCTGATCTACGAATCCGGCACCCTGCAGACCAGGCCGGACGTGCTGCCGCTGTCGATCGGCGATGGCGAGCTGTGCGAGTCGGCGCTGACCACAGTGTCGGTGCCGGAGATGTTTCGCTACTGGCTGCAGGGCGGCAAGGTCAGTGTGGGCTTTCTGGGAACCGCCCAGATCGATCGCTACGCCAACCTCAACACCACCCTGATCGGCGACTACACCGCACCCAAGGTGCGCTTGCCCGGCGGCGGCGGCGCCCCTGAGATCGCCACCAACGCAGGTGAAGTGTTCATCACCCTGAAGCACTCGCCGCGGGCCTTCGTGCGTGACGTCGATTTCATCACCACCCTGGGCTTTGGTCGCGACGGCAAGGGACGCGACGGTGTACCCAATATCGGCAAGGGGCCGACTCGCGTGATCAGTGACCTGTGCGTGATGAAGCCAGACCCGGAGGATCGTGAACTGACGGTGGTCTCGCTGCATCCCGGCGTGACGCGCGAGCAGGTCCAGGAGGCCACCGGCTGGGACATTCGTTTCGCCGCCGAACTCGAGACCACGCCTGTCCCCAGTGCCCACGAGCTCGAGGTGTTGCGTGAGCTGAAGGCGCGCACCGATCGTGCCCACAGCGGCCAGTAACCGGCCCGTCAGCCCCAACTAGACCTCCATTTCGCCCCTTCCCCGACACACCCTGCGCCAGTGCGCGGGGTGACCAAGGAGTCCGACATGACCGACGTCTTTCTCTGTCATCCCCGTCGCAGCGCCATCGGGCGCTTCGGTGGCACCCTGGCAAGTGTGCGCCCCGACGACCTGGCCGCCGACATCTTCAAGGCGGTGCTGGCCCAGGCGCCAGAGCTTGATCCCGGCGCCATCGAAGAGGTCTTCATGGGCTGTGCCAACCAGGCCGGCGAAGACAACCGCAACGTGGCGCGCATGTCGGCGCTGCTGGCGGGCCTGCCGACCTCGGTGCCCGGTACCACCATGAATCGTCTGTGCGGCTCCGGCATGGATGCGGTAGGCACCGCCATGCGCGCGATCAAGGCCGGCGAGATGGATCTGGCCCTGGCCGGCGGGGTGGAGTCGATGTCCCGGGCGCCTTACGTCATGGGCAAGGCGGAAGGCGCCTTTTCACGGGGGCAGCAGATCGAGGACACCACCATCGGCTGGCGCTTCGTCAACCCGCTGATGAAGAAGCTTCACGATACCCACTCGATGCCAGAGACCGCCGAGAACGTGGCCGAACAGTTCGACATCTCCCGCGCCGATCAGGACGCCTTTGCCGTACGCTCCCAGCAAAAGGTCGCGCGGGCCCAGCAGGAGGGTCGCTTCGCCGAGGAAATCACCCCCATCGAGATCCCCCGGCGCAAGCAGCAGCCGCTGGTGTTCGACATCGACGAGCATCCTCGCGCCGGCACCACCCTGGAGAAGCTGGCCGCCCTGCCGACCCCCTTCAAGGACAATGGCAGTGTCACCGCCGGCAACGCCTCCGGGGTCAACGACGGCGCCTGTGCCATGCTGGTCGCGAGCCAGGCGGCGGTGGAGCGCCATGGCCTGGTGCCGATGGCGCGTATCGTCGGCATGGCCACCGGCGGGGTGGAACCGCGCATCATGGGCTATGGCCCGGTCCCGGCGGTGCGCCGGCTGCTCGAGCGCAGCGGCGTTACGATCGATGAGATCGACGTGATCGAGCTCAACGAAGCCTTCGCCGCCCAGGCCCTGGCCTGTCTGCGCGACCTCGGCGTCGCCGACGATGATCCCCGGGTCAACCCCAACGGCGGGGCCATCGCCCTGGGCCATCCGCTCGGCATGTCCGGGGCGCGCCTGTTGATGACCGCCGCCCACGAGCTCAACAGGAGCGGCAAGCGCTACGCCTTGTGCACCATGTGTGTGGGCGTGGGCCAGGGCATCGCCACCCTGATCGAACGGGTATAGAGGAACAGGAGAGAGGTCATGGCATTTCTGAATATCGAAGGACGCAGTGTCGCGTATCGCCTGCTCGGCGCCGAGGCCAATCCTCTGGTGGTGCTGGCGCATCCGCTGGGCATGAGCCAGGCGGTGTGGGAAGACGTCCTGCCGGCGCTGCTGCCACGCTACCGAGTGTTGACCTGGGACCTGCCCGGTCACGGCGCCAGCCAGGCCTGGGGCGACGGGCCGATCACTCCGGCCGAACTGGCGAAGGAAGCCATCGCCCTGGCCGACCACGCCGGCGCCGGCCGCTTCCACTTCGTCGGTACCTCCATCGGTGGCGTGGTGGGGCAGCAGCTGATCAGCGAGCACGGCGAGCGCCTGCTCTCCGCCGCCCTGACCAACACCGGGGCGGTGATCGGCACCAGCGAGCTATGGACCACCAGGGCCGAGCGTGTGCGGCGCGAGGGCCTGGCGGCGATGTCCGGCGAGATCGTGCCGCGCTGGTTCGCTCCCGCCTGCTTCGACGCCGAGCCGGCCCTCAAGGCGGGCTGGTGCACCCAGATGGGGCGCGGTGACGACGAGTCCTACGCGCTGCTCTGCGAAATGCTGGGGCGAGACACCTTCACCGGCAAGCTCTCCGGCAAGGGCGTCAAGGTGCAGCTGTTCGGTGGCAGCGAGGACCTGGCGACGCCACCGGCCACCCTGGAGGCACTGGCGGCCGAGTGCGACGGCGCCCCGCTCGAGGTACTCGAAGGCGTCGGTCACGTGCCTTCGGTAGAGGCGCCAAGCCGATTCGCCGAGAAGCTGCTGGCGGTGATGGCGGTGGACCTGGGCGATGTGGGCGCGGAGGGCGTCGACTATTCCACTGGCCTTGCGACCCGCAAGCAGGTGCTGGGCGAGGAGCATGTGGCCCGCTCCACCCACAATGCCAACAGCCTGGACACTCCGTTTCAGCAGATGATCACACGGCTGGCCTGGGGCGAGCTGTGGTCCAACGACGACCTGACGAGACGCGAGCGCAGCATGATCACCACCGGCATTCTCGCCGCCCTGGGGCGCGAGGAGCTGACCCTGCACCTGAAGACCGCCCAGCGTATCGGCCTCAGCGAGGCGGAGCTGCGTCAGGTGCTGATGCACGTGGCCATCTATGCCGGCGTGCCGGCGGCCAATCATGCCTTTGCCCTGGCCAAGGAACTGGGCTGGGGAAGCGGCGAATCATCGGCATGAGGGACATGGTTTGCCGCCTGGGGTAAAAGAGTGGTAAATAGCTGACTCACGGAGCACAGAATCCTCCAGGCAGGCAGCAAGGCTTCCTGGCCGTTGGTGACTTGCCATGCCATAGGTGGCAGGGCAACCCTGCTGCTCCATTCGTGGATCCTCAGTCAGTTGCTAGACTTGGCAAAAGGAGAAGGAGAGGATTCCGTCAGGCAGGGAGTGCCCGATGCATGCCCGTTTCGGCAGCAAGAGGTCAACTATTGATGTGGTTCAAGACGTTTGTGGCGATACTGCTCGGCACCCTGATGGCGAATACGGCGTCGGCAGAGTGGCGCTACACCCAGGCCCACCAGATGTTCGGCGACGCCCCGGCGGCGCGAGTCGATGATGGCAGCGGTCATTCTCTGGCACTGGTGTGCTGGAACGGTGTGCCCATGGTATCTGTGGCCGGTTATGCCTCCCAGATGGGCGCCGATCGGCGCAAGCCGCTGGAGGTGCTGGTGGACGGCATCGGGTATCGCCTGGAGTCACGCCACTCCCCCCACGACGGCGTGTGGTTCGCCCCGTCTCCCCTCGGTTTGACCAAGACCCTGCAAGGCGGCAACGTGGCGGTGGTCACACCCCAGGATACCCGTCCCTCACGCTTCCCGCTGAGTGGCGCCGACGAGCCCATCGAGCGCGTGCTGGCGGCCTGTCGCTAGCGCTGTCGGCGTGGTGGAGGCTGACGAGGTGCCACGCCACGGCGCCACGCTGGACACCCGTCACGTCGCCAGATCGCAGGCCACCATGCTCAATCATCGTATCAAGCTGCGCCATCTCAACGCCTTCCTCGAGGTGTCGCGCAGCCGCAGCTTCGCCCGTGCCGCCGATGCCCTGGCGATCACCCAGCCGGGCATCTCCAAGGCCATCCGTGAACTCGAGGAGATCGTTGGCGCCAGCCTGTTCGAGCGTAGCGCCCAGGGCGTCAGTCTGACCCAGGCGGGACTCACCCTGTTGCGCCACGCGGGGCCTGCGCTGCGCGCCCTGGAAGAGGGCGTGGTGGCGCTGGCCGACGGCCATGGTGGGCAGCGTTGGCTCAGGGTCGGGGCGCTGTCGACGGTGGAATCGCGGCTGCTGCCGGCGGCGATTCAGCACTTCCAGGCCTCGCCGCTGGGCCAGGAGACCAGCGTGACCGTGACCACCGGCGCCAGCGCCTTTCTGCTGTCGCGGCTGGCGCTGGGTGAGCTCGACGTGGTGGTGGGGCGTATGACCGAAGCCCGCGAGATTCGTGACCTGGCCTTCGAACATCTCTACTACGAGTCGCTGCGGCTGGTGGTGCGCCGGGGGCATCCGCTGGCCACCGTCTCGCCCTGTCCTCCCGAGGTCCTGAGCGACTACCCCTGGGCCGTGCCTCCCCCTCAGACCACCTTGCGTCAGCGGGTCGACAGCTTCTGTGTGCGTCACGCCATCAGTTTGCCCGCGCCCTGTCTGGAGACCCTGTCGCTGCCGGTCAGCCGGCGCTTCACACTGGACACCGATGCCATCTGGGTGGCGCCCTTCGAGGCGGTGGCCGAGGATCTGGAAAGCGGCCAGCTGGTCGAGCTGGCACTGTCCTTCGAGCACCAGGGTGGCTCGGTAGGGCTGTGTACCAACACCTCTTTGAGCCCCAGCCTGGCGCTGGAAGGCTTCGCCGAGTCGCTGCGCCAGGCCGCCGCGGCAAGACCCCAGTAGCGGCGCTGAAATATCCGGGGGCGAAGCAGCAGGCCAGGACGTACTCGTTCCTGCGGTCCGACGCCCCGCCATCCGGTCATCATAACCCCTGGGTTATGACGACCGGCCAAGGTCTCAATTGGCAGCCCGGGTGTGGCTGGTCACACTGCAATCATCGCCTCGTGTCTCGAGGCGCGTGTGAACAACCAACAATCACGCCAGGACCTCTTCCCCCATGACCCTCAATCGGAACCTCAATCGTCGCTTCGTCGAGCGGGATCGCCAGTGGCACCCCGCCGCCTACACCCCCGGCTACAAGACCTCGGTGCCGCGCTCTCCCTCCCAGGCGCTGGTCAGCCTGCAGACCCCCAGCGTGTCGGAACTCACCGGCCCCGAGTTTAGCCGCCTGCGCATGGGACCCCATGACAACGACCTGCTGTTGAACTTCCGCGATGCCGATAGCCCCGGTCTGCCGGTGGGGGAGCGGGTGATCATGTTCGGCCGGGTCGTCGACCAGTTCGGCAAGCCGGTGCCGCAGACTCTGGTGGAGATGTGGCAGGCCAATGCCGGTGGCCACTATCGCCACAAGAAGGACAGCTATCTGGCCCCGCTGGACCCCAACTTCGGCGGCGTCGGGCGCTGTCTCACCGACGACGATGGCTGGTACCACTTCCGCACCATCAAACCCGGTCCCTATCCCTGGCCCAATGGCATCAACACCTGGCGCCCGGCGCACATTCATGTGAGCGTCATGGGCCCGGCCATCTCCACCCGGCTGATCACCCAGATGTACTTCGAGGGGGACCCGCTGATTCCGATCTGCCCCATCGTCCAGACCCTGAAGGACGAGGAGGCCGTGGGCACCATGATCGGTCGACTCGACATGGCCCGCTCGCGTCCCATGGACGCCCTGGCCTACCGCTTCGACCTGGTGGTGCGTGGCGAACTGCAGACCTATTTCGAGAATCAGTGAACAAGACCAGGAACAACAGGTGCCGTGGTGCCCGAGTCGGCCCACGGCAGCGAGGAGACCTCATGCAACAGCCAAACCTTACCCCCACCGCGAACCTGATGCTGCGCGAGACCGCGTCCCAGACCGCCGGCCCCTACGTGCACATCGGCCTGGCGCTGGCCGTCGCCGGCCTGCCCGAGCGCGACGAGGAGATCTGGAACGAACTGGCCAAGGATAACGCCGAAGGCGAGCGTATCGAGGTGGCGGGACGGGTCATCGACGGTAACGGCGACCTGGTCCGCGACGCCCTGCTGGAGGCCTGGCAGGCCGACGCCAATGGTGACTATCAGACGGCGTTCGACCTCAAGGCGCCGTTCAACAGCTTCGGGCGTACCGCGACCACCGCCGAGGGCAACAGCGAGTGGCGCTTTGTCACCGTCAAGCCCGGCGCCATCGCTCGGCCCGACGGTCGCACCATGGCCCCGCACATCAACCTGACGATCTTTGCCCGGGGCGTGAACCTGCATCTGCAGACCCGGCTCTACTTCGATGACGAGCACAAAGCCAATGCCGGCTGTCCGGTGCTGGGTGCGATCGAGTCGCCGGCCCGGCGCCAGACGCTGATCGCCCGGCGTGAAGAGGGCGGGGAAGGCGGCCTGCCACGCTATCGTCTGGATATCGTGCTGCAGGGTGAGGGAGAGACGGTGTTCTTCGACTTCTGATCGCGTTCGCCTGACCACACGGACGTCGCGGCGTGAACCGCGACGTCCGTGTCGCTATTTGCCCGCGTTTGCACCGACGCTTCCATGGCCTATGCTAGCGGTCTTTCCCGCCCTGGCTTCGAGGCCCCCCATGGATATCCACCGCATCAATCCCACCCCCCGCTGGTCCGACATCACCGTGTTCAATGGCATGGCCCACTTCGTCGAAGTCGCCGAGGCGGACACCCGCGCCGATATCACCGGCCAGGTGGAGCAGATCTTCGAACAGGCCGAGGAGTCGCTGGCTAAGGTGGCCAGCGACAAGACACGCATCATCTCGGTGACCATCTACCTGACCGACTTTGCCCACTTCGATGCCCTGAACGTCGCCTGGGAGGCCTGGTTCGAGCCCGGCACCGCCCCCAGCCGCGCCTGCGTCAAGGCCGAGCTTGCCAACCCCGAACTGCTGGTCGAGATGGCCTTCGTGGCCGCGGCGGGGGAAGAGTTTCGCTAACACCGCAGCGCTATCAACGCGCCGCAGGCAGGGCCCTGGCCCTGCCGCCCCTCGATATGTTTCACGGGTACTTGCCCGTCCGACGATTCTCCACCAGCACCTCAAGGATGGCGTTGGCCGCCTGCATGGTCGCGCTGGGCGTCTCTCCCCGGCGCCGGCTGCAGACGATCGGTGAAGTTATGTGCTTCTCCGCCAGGTACAGGTAGCGAATGCCATCGCGGTTCTGTCGCTTGACCTGCTCCGGCACCAAGGTGATGCCGAAGTCCGACACCACCAGGCCCAGCGCCGTCTGCATCTCGTTGGCCTCCTGCACCACCGTGACCTTGAGCCCCCGGCGGCGAAACAGCCCCAGCACCAGGTCGGCAAGGCTCGGGCGCGGGCTCGCCGGATACAGCACCAGCGGGTAGCGGGCGAGCTCCTCCATGGTCGGGGTGGTGCCCACCAGCGGGTGGCCCTCCGGCACCGCCGCCATCATCGGTTCCTCGAACAGCACCTCCTGTTCCACGTCGGGATCGTCGATCCTCAGGCGTCCGAAGCCGATATCGATACGTCCTGCCTTGAGCGCCTGCACCTGCTCCACCGTGGTCAATTCGGCCAGGGTCAGCTCCACCTCGTCCTTTTGTCGCAACTCGCGCACCAGCAGCGGCAGCTGGCCGTAAAACAGCGAGGGCACAAAGCCGATACCGAACATTTCCTTGTGGCTTCGAGACATACGGCGTACCGCCGCCACCGTGGTATCGAGCTTCTCGAGCATCTGCAGGGCATGCTCATGGAAGAACTTGCCGGTGGGCGTCAGGGTCAGCCCTCGGGGACCACGAATGAATAGCTGGGCCCCCAATTCTTCCTCCAACTGATTGATCTGCCGGGTCAAAGGGGGCTGCGCCATATGCAGCCTGGCGGCCGCCCGGGTGATGTTCAGCTCTTCCGCTGCGGCACAGAAATAGCGCAGGTGTCGAAGCTCCATGATACCTCCAGGGTATTGCGATCTACCCAGACCATATTGGTTGTGCCCCTCAAAGACAATCACACTGCACTCAATCGCCGGATCAAGCGCCTTTCCGCCGTAGGTCTCTTCCGATGTCGATGGCAGTGGTGCTTCGCAGCGTAAGAGAAATCTTACCAAGGTATGGCTTGATCGCTTACGAGTCGCCGAGGCTTACAGCGCTTGCGGCTTTCCTCATCACCCAGATCGCCAGCCCGTGGATGACAACGAGCTGATGGTAATTGCCGGAGCCGCCATGACCGCCCTGATCGAAAGCGTCGAGACCCTGCTGGTCGACCTGCCCACCATCCGACCGCACAAGCTGTCGATGGCCACCATGGCCACCCAGACGCTGGTGATCGTACGCCTCAAGTGCGCAGACGGTATCGAAGGCATCGGCGAGGCCACCACCATCGGCGGCCTGGCCTATGGCCCGGAAAGTCCGGAGAGCATGAAGGTCAACATCGATACCTACCTGGCGCCGGCGCTGGTCGGCCTGGCGGCGGACAACGTCAACCTCGCCATGGCCCGGCTCGACAAGCTGGCCAAGGGCAACGTCATCGCCAAGTCGGCGCTCGAGACCGCGCTGCTGGATGCCCAGGGCAAGCGTCTCGGGGTGCCCCTGGCGACACTGCTGGGCGGCGCCCGCCACGATCACCTGCCGGTGCTGTGGACGCTGGCCAGTGGCGATACCGACAAGGATATCGAGGAGGCCAGAAAGCGCCTCGAGCAGCGTCGCCATCGTGACTTCAAGCTCAAGATCGGCGCCAACGAGGTGGATCACGACGTGCGCCACGTTGCCGCCATCAAGGCCGCACTGGGGGATCGCGCCAGCGTCAGGGTCGACGTCAACCAGGCCTGGGACGAGGCCACCGCGGTGCGCGCCATCGCCGCCCTGGAGGAGGCCGGGGTCGACCTGATCGAGCAACCCATTCCGGCCCACGAGCGGGCTGGGCTTGCACGACTGGCCAATCGCTTCGAGGTCACCATGCTGGCCGACGAAGGTGTCCAGGACCTGCGCTGCGGGCTGGCACTGATCGAGTCCGGCTTCAGCGGCGCCTTCGCCCTGAAGATCGCCAAGAGCGCCGGGCCGCGCGGCGCGCTGCGCCTGGCCCACCTGGCCGACGCCGGGGGCATTGGCCTCTACGGCGGCACCATGCTCGAGGGCTCCATCGGTACCGCCGCTTCGCTGCACGCCTGGGCGACCCTGCCCGAGATGGCCTGGGGCACCGAGATGTTCGGCCCCTTGCTGTTGACCGATGACATCGTCACCACCCCCCTGCGCTACGACGACTTTGGCGTGGCGCTGCCGCAAGGCCCGGGACTCGGGCTCGAACTGGATCACGACAAGCTGCGCGAGTACGCACGCAGCTGAGCGACATCGCCATCAGACCGGCCGCGCGAGCCTCCAGGGCTGCATCGACGGCCCCCGATCGAGAGGAGAACGAAGATGCTGTTTCAGGTGGAAATGACCGTCAAGCTGCCGCCGGATATGGCGCCGGAGCGCGCCGCCGAGATCAAGGCCCGCGAGAAGGACTACGCCCAGGAGCTGCAGCGCTCCGGCAAGTGGCGCCATCTGTGGCGGGTGGCCGGCAGCTATTCCAACGTCAGCGTGTTCGACGTGGCCGACAACGCCGAGCTGCAGGAGCTGGTATCGAACCTGCCGCTGTTTCCCTACATGGAGATCCGCGTCAAGCCGCTGTGCCGCCACCCGTCCTCGATCCGCGATGACGACAGCTAGGGTCTGCCCCTGGCCAGCCAGACGTCGGGGCAGAGCGAATCGCCAGGCCCCGGCCAGTACCGCCAACAACGATAACGACAAGTACGCCACACCTGAGGACCGCCAGATGAACAGTCTCAATCCCACCACCAAGTCAGTGCGCATCTTCGACACCCCGGAGGTACAGGACTTCCTCAATACCGTCGCCGGCTTCGACAAGACCGAAGGCAACGAGCGGGCCAAGGAAATCCTGCATCGTCTGCTGTCGGACCTGTACAAGCTGATCGATGACTTCGACGTCACCCCGGAAGAATTCTGGCAGGGCGTCAGCGTGCTCAACGCGCTCGGCGCCGAGACCCAGTACGGCCTGCTGGCCCCGGGTCTGGGCTTCGATCATTACCTCGACATGCGCATGGACGCCGAGGACGCCGCCCGCGGCCTTGCCGGGGGTACCCCGCGCACCATCGAGGGGCCCCTGTACGTCGCCGGTGCCCCGGAGTCCGAGGGCGAGGCGCGCCTGGACGACGGCTCGGACACCGACGCCGAGGCAATGTGGCTGACCGGTCAGGTACGCGATACCCAGGGCCAGCCGATCTCACGGGCCAAGGTCGAGATCTGGCACGCCGACAGCAAGGGCAACTACAGCTTCTTCGACCCGTCCCAGGCCGACTTCCACCTGCGTCGTACCATCTACACCGACGCCGATGGCCGCTATCGCGCGCGCAGCATCATCCCCTCCGGCTACGGTTGCCCCCCGGACAGCCCGACCCAGCAGGTGCTGGACCTGCTCGGTCGTCATGGCCAGCGACCGGCGCATATCCACTTCTTTATCTCGGCGCCCGGGTACAAGCACCTGACCACCCAGATCAACCTCGCCGGCGACCCCTACACCTACGACGACTTCGCCTTCGCCACCCGCGAGGAGCTGGTGGTGGACGCCAGGCGCATCGAGGACGCCAGCGAGGCCAGCGATCGTGGCCTCGAGGGGCCCTTCACCGAGGTGGTGTTCGACATCGAGCTTGCCGCCACCAGCGAGACCGAGCTGCAGCAGCGTCACAAGCGCCCCCGCGCCCTCGAAGACGGCTGAGCCGCCTGGACTCGCGACAACCCTGAACTAACCGCCGAGTTCCACGGGAGCCCCCGTGGTGGACAGCGCCGCGCCAAGCCACGCCTGCCCTACGGGCATGTTGCCCCAAAGGGTGGGCTGGGCGAGCGACTCGGAACAGCTGCCCGAATGAGAGAGGAGAACAACGATGAGCAACAAACTCGATCAGATCGAAGCCCGCGTGCGTGGTGCCGTCGAGGATGACCCCGAACAGGGCGTCTTTCGCTGCCACCGCAGCATGTTCACCGACCCCGAGTTCTTCGAGCTCGAGATGAAGCACATCTTCGAGGGCAACTGGCTGTTCATGGCCCACGAGAGCCAGATCGCCGAGCCCGGTGACTACTTCACCCTGAACATGGGGCGCCAGCCGGTGGTCATCACTCGCGACAAGGAGGGCGAGCTTCATGCCCTGATCAACGCCTGCGCCCACCGCGGTGCCACCATCTGCCGTCGCAAGCAGGGCAACAAGGGCACCTTCACCTGTCCCTTCCACGGCTGGACCTTCAAGAACGACGGGCGTCTGCTCAAGGCCAAGAACGAGAAGGCCGGCGCCTACCCGGACGCCTTCAAGCAGGACGGCTCCCACGACCTCAAGCGCCTGCCCAAATTCAGCAATTACAAGGGCTTCCTGTTCGGCAGCCTGAGCGACGACGTCATGCCCATCGAGGAGTACCTGGGCGAGACCATGAAGGTCATCGACAACATCGTCGACCAGGCCCCGGAAGGTCTCGAGATCCTGCGCGGCACCTCGTCCTACACCTACACCGGCAACTGGAAGCTGCAGGCCGAGAACGGCGCCGACGGCTACCACGTCAGCACCGTGCACTGGAACTACGCCTCCACCATGGACCGTCGCAACTACGACGAAGGCGGCACCAAGGCGGTGGACGCCGACGGCTGGTCCAAGTCCAAGGGCGGTTTCTACTCCTACGAGAACGGCCACATGATGCTGTGGACCCGGCTGCTCAATCCCGAGGTGCGTCCGGTCTACGAGCACAAGGAGCGCATCGAGAAGGAGCTGGGCGAGGCCCGCGCCGACAACATCGTCAACCAGACCCGCAACCTGTGTCTGTACCCCAACGTCTATCTGATGGACCAGTTCTCGACCCAGATTCGGGTGCTGCGTCCGCTGGCTGTGGACCGTACCGAGGTCACCATCTACTGCTTCGCGCCCAAGGGTGAATCGGCGGAGAACCGTCGCGTGCGCATCCGCCAGTACGAGGACTTCTTCAACGTCAGCGGCATGGGCACGCCGGATGATCTGGAAGAGTTCCGCGGCTGCCAGAACGGCTACAACGGTGCCCTGGCCGAATGGAATGACCTGTCGCGTGGCGCCAAGCAGTGGATCGATGGTCCCGACGAAGACGCCAGCGCCATCGACATGAAGCCGCTGAAGAGCGGTGCCTCGCCGGAGGACGAAGGCCTCTACGTGCTGCACCACCAGCACTGGGTCGAGGAAATGCTGCGCGCCATCGACAAGGAACGCAGCCAGTTCATCGCCACGGCCTCAGCCTGAATCCTGCGGAAAGGAGACGAATCATGAGCATCAGCTATCACGACATCCAGGCCTTTCTTTATCGCGAAGCACGCCTTCTGGACGAACGCGAGTGGGACGAGTGGCTGACCCTGTACCACAAGAAGGCCGAGTTCTGGATGCCCTGCTGGGACGACGACGACACCCTGACCGGTGACCCGAACAGCGAGATCTCGCTGATCTACTACCCCAATCGGGAAGGGCTCGAGGATCGCGTCTATCGGATCAAGACCGAGCGCAGTGGCGCCAGCACGCCGGAGCCGCGCACCACCCACCAGATCACCAATATCGAGGTGATGAAGGAGGAGGGCGACAGCCTGGAGGTGCGCTTCAACTGGCACACCCTGAGCCACCGCTACAAGCAGACCGACAGCTACTTCGGGGTGTCTTTCTACACCCTGGACGTGTCCGGTGACAGCCCGCTTATCACGCGCAAGAAGGTGCAGCTCAATAACGATTATATCCACCAGGTCATCGACGTTTATCACATTTAAGTCGGTGAAGGAGAACGACCATGAGCTTCACCATCGCGCTCAACTTCGAAGACGGGGTGTCGCGCTTTATCGACTGCAACGAGGGCGAGACCGTCCTCGATGCGGCCTACCGCAACAAGGTCAACCTGCCGATGGACTGCTCCGACGGCGTCTGCGGCACCTGCAAGTGCCACTGCGACCAGGGCGAGTTCGAGCTGGGTGACGAGTACATCGACGAGGCGCTGTCCGACGAGGAACTGCACGAGGGGCAGGTGCTGACCTGCCAGATGGTGCCGTCCTCGGACTGCGTGCTGTCGGTGCCGGTGGCCTCGACGATATGCAAGACCGAGGTCGACAGCCGTGCCTCCACGGTGGTCCACGTCGAGCCCTTGTCCGAGGACTCCATCGAGCTTGCCATCGATATCGAAGGCGAGCCGCTGAACTTCCTGCCGGGGCAGTACGTGCACCTGGAGGTACCGGGCTGTGGTGAGCACAGAAGCTATTCGTTCAGCTCGCTGCCGGGGGAATCCCGCGCCAGCTTCCTGATCCGCAATGTGCCGGACGGGCTGATGAGCGGCTATCTGGCGGACAAGGCCAAGGCCGGTGACGCCATGGCGGTGACCGGCCCCATGGGCAGCTTCTACCTGCGCGCCATCCAGCGCCCGATCCTGATGCTGGCCGGCGGCACCGGGCTTGCACCCTTCCTGTCGATGCTCAAGCAGCTTGCCGCGCTCGAGGCCCAGGGCGAGGGAGCAGACCAGCCGATCCACATGATCTATGGCGTGACCAAGGACGATCATCTGGTCAAGTGCGAAGAACTCGACGCGGCGGTCGAGGCGCTGCCCGACTTCGACTACCTGACGGTGGTCGCCGACGAGGACAGCAGCCACGAGCGCAAGGGCTACGTCACCCATCACATGGACCCGCAGAAGCTGCATGACGGCGACGTCGACGTCTACCTGTGCGGCCCGCCGCCGATGGTGGACGCGGTGCTCAAGCACTTCGACCAACAGGGCATCAAGCCGGCGAGCTTTCACTACGAAAAGTTCACGCCCAACTGACGCGCCCTGCCCCGAAGCAGATCCGGCAAGGGAGACCTTTCGCCCTTGCCGACAAGAGACAGCCGACAACCGACAGCCACAGGCCGGGGCGTCCGGTCGACCGAGAGCCCCGCAATCTCATAACGATAATCACAACCTGACGAGACATGATCATGGCCAAGCTCACTATCGATAAAAACCTCAACACCGATAACACGCCCAGCACCGATAACACGCCCACCACCGATAACACGCACCGCCGCCGCCAGGCTTCCCAGTCATCCCGGCGCCTTGGCCCGCTTGCACGGTCGCTGCAGGCCGCGACCCTGGCGCTGGCCGGCGCCGCCCTGTCCACCCAGGCCCTGGCCGAGCACGACGTCAAGCTCGGGCTGATGCTGCCGTACTCCGGCACCTACGCCGCACTGGGCGAGTCCATCACCAATGGGCTGAAGCTCGCCATCGAGCAGGAGGGCGGCAGCCTCGGCGGTCATGGCGTCGAGTACGTGACCCTGGACTCCGAGGCCAACCCGTCCAAGGCGCCCCAGAACATGAGCCGCCTGGTCAAGGGTGATGGCGTCGACGTGGTCATCGGTCCGGTCCACTCCGGCGTCGCCATGGGCATGCTGCGGGTGGCCAAGCAGACCGGCGCCATCACCATCATTCCCAACGCCGGACTCGAGGCGGCCACCAACCAGCTGTGCATGCCCAACGTCTTCCGTACCTCGTTCAGCATGTGGCAGAACAGCTATCCCATGGGTCAGGTGGCCTATGACCAGGGCCATCGCAAGATCGTCACCATCACCTGGGACTACGCCGGCGGCAAGGAAGACCTGGCCGGCTTCGAGCAGGCCTTCACCGATGCCGGCGGCGAGATCGTCGAGCAGATCCTGGTGCCGTTTCCGAGCACCGAGTTCCAGACCTACCTGGCGCAGATCGCCAGCATCGCCCCGGACGCCGTCTACACCTTCTTCGCCGGTGGTGGCGGGGTCGGCTTCGTGCGGGACTACGCCGCTGCCGGGCTCAACGACAGCATTCCGCTGTATGGCTCGGGCTTCTTGACCGACGGCAACCTGGGGGCTTTGGGTGAGGCCGCCAACGGCGTACAGACCACCATGCACTACGCCGAGACCCTGGATACCCCCCAGAACCAGGCCTTCGTCTCGGCCTACCAGGAAGCCTACGGCGAGGCCCCGGACACCTACGCGGTGCAAGGCTACGACGCCGGCAAGCTGCTGGCCCAGGCCTACGCCTCGATTGACGGCGAGCCCGACCGCGAGGCGCTGATCGCGGCGCTGGAAGCGGTAGAACTCGACAGCCCGCGCGGCCCGGTGAGCTTCTCGGCCTCCCACCACCCGATCCAGAACGTCTACCTGCGCGAGGTAAGGGACGGCGAGCACCACGTCACCTCGATCGCCAGCGAGCAGCTGGAAGTTCCTGACAGCGCCTGCCCGATGAAGAGCTGAGGCGACCTTCGTTCACCGCGTCAATGACCTCGCCGAGGTGCCCGCGAATACCGGGCGCTCTCGGGCGGGCCAACGCCAAAGGAGTTCTTCATGGACCTTGCCTTCTTCGGGGTGCAGCTGCTCAACGGCTTTCAGTACGGCCTGCTGCTGTTCCTTATCGCCAGCGGCCTGACGCTGATCTTCGGCATCATGGGCATCATCAACCTGGCCCACGGCGCCATGTACATGATCGGCGCCTACCTGGCCTTCGACCTGACCCAGCGCCTCGGCAACTTCTGGCTGGCGATCCTGATCGCGGTGCCCATCGCGGTGCTACTGGGGCTGGTCATCGAGCGGCTGTTTCTCGACACCCTGTACAAGCGTGACCACCTCTACCAGGTGCTGTTGACCTTCGGCCTGATCCTGGTGCTCAACGAGGCCCAGCGCATCATCTGGGGCGGCGACGTCCACTCGGTGGCGCTGCCGGAGCCCTTTACCGGCGCCATCGCCCTGACCGACAACCTGCAGTACCCGGTCTATCGGCTGTTCGTGGCGGCGGTGTGCCTGGTACTGGCGGGGGCCATCTACTGGATCATCCGCCACACCCGGCTCGGTATCGTGATCCGCGCCGGCGCCGTCAATCGCGAGATGGTCGAAGGGCTCGGCATCAATATCCGCACCCTGTTCACCTTGATCTTCAGTGTCGGCGTGGCCCTGGCGGCCTTCGCCGGGATGATGGCGGCGCCGCTGTCGTCGATCACGCCGGGCATGGGTGACTCGATCTTGATCACCTGCTTTGTGGTGGTGGTCATCGGCGGCATCGGCTCGATCAAGGGGGCCTTCTTCGGCGCGCTGTTGATCGGCATGGCCGAGACCTTCGGTCCGGTGCTGATCCCGAGTCTCGCCAGCATGCTGATCTACCTGATCATGGCGCTGGTGCTGTTGATCAAGCCGCGCGGCCTGTTCGCCTGAGACCCGACGACAATCACCCTCCGCTCGGGCATCCCTTGCCGCCTGATCGGACCCCTTTGCAGACGGGACACCCGTCTGGAGGAGAAACACCATGTTGCATCGATATCCCAAGCGCGTGACGGTCCTGCTGCTGGCGGGCCTGGCGCTGCTGATCGCCTATCCGGCCTGGGGGCCGGCGGTATTCGGGGAGTCCAGCGCCTTCTTCATGGAGAAGCTGACCCTGATGCTGATCTTCGCCCTGTTCGCCGTCAGTCTCGACCTGCTGGTCGGTATCCTTGGCCTGGTCAGCCTGGGCCATGCGCTGTTCTTCGGCCTGGGGGCCTACACCCTGGCGATGGCCAGCCCCGACTTCAGCGCCGCCTCGCTGTGGTGGATGCTGCCGCTGGTGATGCTGGTCTCCGGCCTGGTCGCCGCCATCGTCGGCCTGCTGGTGCTGCGTACCAAGGGCATCTTCTTCATCATGACCACCCTGGCCTTCGGCCAGATGCTGTTCTACACCGTCAGCACCTCCAGCATGACCGGCGGTACCGACGGCGTCTTCATCATGTTCCGGCCGAGCCTTGCCATGGGCGAGACGCCGCTGATCGACCTCGACAACCCGCTGACGTTCTTCTACTTCTGCCTGGCGCTCCTGGTAGCGGTCTATCTTATCCTGCGCGCGCTGACCCGTTCCCACTTCGGCCAGGTGCTCGACGGCATCCACGACAACGAGCACCGCATGCAGGCGCTGGGCTACGCCACTACCGGATACAAGCTGATCGCCTTCGTGGTTTCGGCGATGATCGCCGGCGTCGCCGGCATGCTGGCGGCCATGCAGTACGGCTTCGCCAACCCGGCCCAGCTTGGCTGGCACCACTCCGGCGAGGTGCTGATGATGGTCATCCTCGGCGGCATGGGCACCATCTTCGGGCCGATCCTCGGCGCCTTCGCCTACGAACTGCTGCTGTACTTCTACGAGCACCTGACCAACCACTGGCCGATCCTGATGGGCCTGACCATCATCGTCGCGGTGCTGGTGCTGCCCAAGGGCATCGCCGGGCTGCTGCTCGACCCGCCGGGGCGCCAGGCCTCGCTGCTGGGGCGGCTTGGCGGTGGCAAGGACAACTTGGCGAAGGGCAGACAGACTTCCGCCTCCGACAGCGACGGTAAAAGCGTCGGCAAAAGCGCCGGGGAGGTGTCCTCATGAGCAGCATGCTCAAGACCCGCGGGCTGACCCGCAGCTTCGGTGGCCTGCTGGCGGTCAATGACGTCGACTTCGAGGTCGAGCAGGGCGAGATCCACGCCATCCTCGGCCCCAACGGTGCCGGCAAGAGCACTCTGATCAACCTGCTGTCCGGCGAGATTCCGCCGACCCGCGGCGAGATCGAGTATCGCGGCAGCGCGATCCAGGGCAAGAAGGCCCACCAGGTCGCCCGACTCGGTATCGGTCGCAGCCACCAGAAGACCAACATCTTTCCGCGGCTGAGCTGTCTGCAGAATTGCCAGCTGGCCGCGCGTATCCACCACGGTGGCGTCATCGGCAGCTGGCGCTCGCGCCGGCGGGCCCGCGAAGTCGATGAGCGGGCGCTGGCCGCGCTGGACACCTGTGGTCTGGTGACCCGGGCCCATACGGTGTCCTCCGGCATGAGCTACGGCGAGCAGCGCCAGCTGCAGATCGCCATGGTGCTGGCGACCCAGCCACAGCTGATGCTGCTGGACGAGCCGATGGCCGGCATGGGCCGGGAGGAGACCGACCAGGTCGCCGACCTGCTCAAGCGGCTGTCTCGCGACTACACCATCGTGTTGATCGAACACGACATGGACTCGGTGTTCCGCCTGGCCGATCGCATCACCGTGATGGTCGACGGTTGCGTGCTGGAAAGCGGCGACACCGAGAGCATTCGTGCAAGCGAAACGGTGCGTGACGTCTATCTGGGACGTCACGACAACAGCGAGGACAGTCGCCCGAACAGCGATAGCGTCGATATCGGCAACGGCTCCAGCAATAGCGAGGTGACGTCATGAATGTGGCGATCAAGGAGGCAGGAACGCAACGGGTGGACGCTGCCGAGGATGTCGAGTCGCCGTTGATCGAGGCCACCGGCCTGCACACCTTCTACGGCGAAAGCCATGTGCTGCACGGGGTGGATCTGACCCTCAGAGCCGGCGAGACGCTGAGCCTGCTCGGTCGCAACGGCATGGGCAAGACCACCACCTTGAAGTCGATCCTCGGCTTTGTGCCGCCGCGCCATGGCGAGGTGCGGATCATGGGGCTGGATACTCGCAAGCGCCGTCCCTGGCAGATCATTCGTCAGGGCATCGGTTATGTGCCCGAAGGGCGGGGCATCTTTCCCGGTATCAGCGTGCGCGAGCATCTGGTGATGGCCGCACGTCCGGGGGCTGACGGTCGCACCGATTGGGACATCGAGCGGGTGCTGGACACCTTTCCCCGGCTCAAGGAGCGCATCGGCCACGATGGTTCGCTGCTGTCCGGCGGCGAGCAGCAGATGCTGTCGATCGGTCGCGCGCTGATGCTCAACCCGCGCCTGTTGATTCTCGACGAGGCTACCGAAGGGCTGGCGCCGCTGATCCGCGACGAGATCTGGTCGATCCTGCGCACCATCAAGGCCTCGGGCATCGCCAGCATCATCGTCGACAAGAACATCGACAACCTGCTCGAGGTGGGCGACCGCCACCTGTTGATCGTCAAGGGCAAGGTGGTGTTCGACGGTGACAGCCAGGCGCTGAGGGCCGATCCCTCGATCCTCGATACCCACCTCGGTGTGGGCTGAGGCCACGCCGTGGCCACTTCACCCACCGCATCCGACAGCAGAAGGACAGCAACATGAAGCGATTCGAAGGACAGGTGATGCTGATCACCGGCGCCGCCCAGGGGATCGGTCGGCGTCTGGCCGAGCGGGCCGGCGACGAGGGCGCTGCCCTGGTGCTGGTCGATCGCGCCGAACATGTCCACCAGGTGGCCCGCGAGCTTGGCGAGCAGGGAGTCGAGGTCCTTGCCCTGAACGCCGATCTGGAAACCTGGGAGGGCGCCGAGAGCGCCATCAAGAGCGCCATCGAGCGCTTCGGGCGACTGGACGTACTTGTCAACAACGTCGGCGGGACCATCTGGGCCAAGCCCTACACCCACTACAGCCCGGAGCAGGTCGAGGCCGAGGTGCGTCGCTCGCTGTTTCCGACGCTGTGGTGCTGTCGCGCGGCGCTGCCCCACCTGATCGACAGCGGCGGCAATATCGTCAACGTCTCCTCGGTGGCCACCCGCGGGGTCAATCGGGTGCCCTACGCTTCAGCCAAGGGCGGGGTGAACGCCATGACCGTGGCGCTGGCCATCGAGATGGCCGAGCACGGCGTACGGGTCAATGCCACCGCCCCCGGCGGCACCGAGGCGCCGCCCCGGCTGACGCCGCGCAACGCCGAGCCCCAGAGCGAACAGGACAAGCTGTGGTACCAGCAGTTGATCGACCAGACCCTGGCGTCGAGCCTGATGCACCGCTACGGCACCCTGGACGAGCAGGTCGGGCCGATCCTGTTTCTGGCCTCCCGCGACGCCAGCTATATCACCGGCACGGTGGTGCCGGTGGCCGGCGGCGACCTGGGCTAGCCGGTTGATGCCGCGTGACGTGGACCCACCTTGCATCCCGCTGTACCTGCGGGACGGCGTGGTGAATCTTGTATCCTCCTTGGCCTGGCCGCGTGCCGGGCCTTTTTTGTCTTCCGTCGACGTCGCCGGGGGACCCACCAGGTGACATTCCTGGCCGTACATCGACGCCATCATCAAGGAGCCAGCCCATGCGCCGAACCGACTCCGATACCGTAACCGCACCCCAAGGGGCGGCTGCAGGGTCGTCCCTTTTTCGTGACCTGTCACTGTCGGCGGTGACGGCAGGCTTTGTCGCGGTGCTGATTTCCTACTCGGGGCCGCTGGCGATCTTCTTCCAGGCCGGGGCGGCGGCGGATATCTCACCCGAGATGATGACCTCCTGGGTGTGGGCCATTTCGCTGGGGGCGGCGGTGTCGGGCATCGTCCTGAGCCTGTGGCTCAGGGTGCCGGTGGTGACGGCCTGGTCGGCGCCGGGTACGGCGCTGCTGATCACCCTGTTCCCGGAGCTGTCGCTGGGCGAGGCGGTAGGCGCCTACCTGACAGCGGCGGTGCTGATGCTGATCATCGGTATCACCGGCAGCTTCGACCGGTTGATGGCGCTGATTCCGTCGGGCGTGGCCGCCGGCATGATGGCGGGCATCCTGTTCCAGTTCGGCCTCGGTGCCTTTGCGGCCATCGAGACCTCGCCCTGGCTCGCCGTCGGCATGCTGCTGGCCTATCTGGTGTTCAAGCGGCTGGCGCCGCGCTACAGCCTGATCCTGTTGCTGATCACCGGTGTGGTGCTCGCCGTGGTGCTGGAAGGCGCGAGTCTCGCCGGCGTCGGTGTGCACCTGGCGATTCCCCGTTTCATCGCTCCCGAGTGGAGCATCACCAGCACCCTGAGCCTCGCGTTGCCGCTGGTGGTGGTGAGCCTGACCGGCCAGTTCCTGCCGGGAATGGCAATCCTGCACGCAGCGGGCTATCACACCAGGGCTCGGCCGATTCTGACGGTGGCCAGCCTGACCTCCTTCGCCACCGCCTGCTTTGGCGGCATCACCACGGTGATCGCGGCCATCACCGCTGCGCTGTGCACCGGCAAGGATGCCCACCAGGACCCGGGCCGTCGCTACGTCGCCGGGGTCGCCAACGGCGTCTTCTACCTGGTCGGCGGGCTGTTCGCCGGTACTATCGTGGCGCTCTTCACCTCCTTGCCCGGGGCCTTTGTGGCGGTACTGGCGGGGCTTGCCTTGATCGGTGCGATCACCAGCAACCTGGCCGCCATGATCGCCGCCGAGGACCACCGCGAGGCCTCGGTGATCGCCTTTATGGTGACGGCCTCGGGCATGAGCCTGTTCGGTCTGGGCGCGGCCTTCTGGGGGGTGGTGATCGGCATGCTGGCGGTCAGGTTGCTGCATGGTGGACGCGCCGCAGCCTGACGCTGGCGGTGATGCATGGTCCCAGGCCGAATGGCGCTCGAGCGTCGCGAATTCATCGATGTCAGCACCGTCGGTGAGCCTGACCTGCGGCCGTCTGATACCGTCGGATTAGTGTGCTGAAACGATCGCGGCGTCAGGGTGGGAGCGCGGGGTGACAAAGTTGCCGGCTATCATCGGCGGAGCCCTATTTGGGCGCTGTCCGAAAAGTCGACGAGCGAAGGTTAGACAAGGCAAAAATCGGTGAGAAAGCGCAGTTTACGGAGTGTAAATGAGCATTTTGATCCGATTTTTAACGCCGTATTACCGAGTGCAGGCACTTTTCAGACAAGCCCTAGGCAAAGATGTCCGCTGTACTCGCTCGAATCACCAGGAAACCGCCGTGACCCCGTATTCAAGAAGTGCTCTCGCCTGCCATGCACTGGCGACCCTGATTCTGATCGCCTTCGGCCTGGTCTATCTCGGCAGCAGCGAGTTCATGCCCTACCACGCCGCCGCCATGGGGCTCGACTGGGCGTCGGTCGCTCCAGGTACCCGGCAGGTCCTGCTGGCGCTGATGCACGCCCTGGGGGGCGCCTGTCTCAGCGTGGCGCTGCTGGTCGGTGTGCTGCTGTGGGGGCCGTTTCGGAAGGGGGCTGCCTGGGCGACCTGGACGGTGCCGCTGGCCGGCTTTGTGCTGTGCGCGACCTCGCTCTACGCCCAGGTCGGGGTGGCCCTCAGGACGCCGGCGTCGCCGCCCATGCTGCCGGTCATCGCCGCCGGTGTCTTGCTGGCGCTGGGGCTGTGGCGGTCACGGCGCTGGCGCCAACGCGACGTCCCGTTGCACACCCGGTCGGACTCACGCTAGCACACCGTACTGACGGTAACCGCAGGGTCAGTCTCCCTCCCACTTCTCCAGCAGCCGGTCATGATAGCGCCCCAGCTCAAGAAGCCGACTGGCACCCCGCCCGCTTTCGCCAAGCCGTGCGCGCAGAAGACGCAGGCGTTTCTCGCAAGCGCTTCGCTCGGCGGCTTCCTGTGTCTGCGCCAGCAGGTCTTCCACCTCACGAATCTCGCGCTGAAGCTGAAGCTCCGGGGGCAGATAGCCTGAGTTCTTCAGCAGTCGGTAGCCTGCCCGCAGCGCCTCGGGAATCATGCTGTCGTCGTCGAGTTCGATGGGCTTGCCGTGATCCGGCAGGTTGTCGAAGGCGCCTTCCTGCTGCGCCTTCTGGATACGTGCCTCGGCCAGTTGGTCGAGCAGGGACATGGGAGCACCTCGTGGCGTAAAGCGGTCCTGTTGACCCGACTTTAGGCCATCGGAGCGCTCCCATCACCCGCCAGCGGGAGCCATCAAGAGAAGGAAGGCGCGAGGGCTACAGCTCTGGATGTCGACGATGCCAGTCGGTGACCTGCTGGAAGGCCCAGCCAGCGCGTACCAGCATCGCTTCATTGAACATCGGTGCGATGAACTGGAAGGCGATGGGCCCGCCCTGCTGGCTGAAGCCCGCCGGCAGGGTAATGGTCGGGTGCCCGCTCAGGTCGAAAGGACAGGTATAGCGCAGCATGCCGGAAAACAGCGCTTCATCCTCGCCGAACTTCTCCATGAACGCCATCGACGGGGCGGCGTAGGCGGTGACCGGGGCGATCAGCAGGTCGATACTGGCCAAGAGGCGATCGACCCGGCCCTTGAACTCGGCCCGGCGCAGCAGTCGTTGCTGGTGGTCCATGGCGCTCTGGGCGCGGCCCAGGTCGATCAGACCAGCAAGACCAGGGCCGTACGCTTCGCGCTGGCTGGGGAAGGTCTCGGCATGGGCGACGGCGGTCTCCACGCCGCACAGTGGCGCCCAGTCGAATACCGCCTGCTGGGTGTCGGGGAAGTCGATTTCCTCGATCACTGCACCGAGCTGTCCTAGCGTGGACACGACCTGTTCGAGGACGCCGCGGGTTTCGTTATCCACCGCTTCGATGGCCCAGTGAGGGTCGAGCCCGATACGCAGGCCCTTCAGGCCCCGTGTCATGCCGGCCAGGTAATCCGGCACGGCGAGGGGGACGGCGGTGGGGTCACGTTCGTCGGCACCGGCAATAACGCCAAGCAGCGCCCCTGCGTCGGCGGCGCTGCGGGCGATCGGCCCGATGTGGTCCATCGAGGCCGCCAGCTCGAAGGCGCCGTGTCGGCTGACTCGGCCCCAGCTCGGCTTGAGGCCGGTGACGCCGTTGGCGGCCGAGGGGAAGCGAATCGAGCCACCGGTGTCGGTGCCCAGCGAGCCAAAGCACAGCCCGGCGGCGGTGGCCACGCCGGAACCGCTGGACGAGGCGCCTGACCACAGGGCCTCGCCCCAGGGGTTGGTGGGCGGCGTGATGTCGGGGTGGTGATCGGCGAAGGCGCCTTCGGTCTGCTGCAGCTTGCCTAGCAGCACGGCCCCGGCCTGGTCGAGGCGTGTGACCACGCTGGCCGTTTCCCGGGGCACGTGGTCACGGTGCAGGGGCATGCCGTGGGTCGTCCGGGTCCCCGCTGTCCACAGCAGATCCTTGACGGCCACTGGAACACCCTGAAGCGGCCCCTTGTGGATGCCAGCGGCCAGATCGCGGTCCGCCTGGGCGGCCTGTTCAAGTGCACTGTCGGCCATGACGGTGACAAAGCTGTTCAGGGTGGTATCGACGCTGTCGATTCGCTCGAGCATGGTTCGAGTGACCTCGACGGCGCTCAGTTCCCTGGACTGGATTCGACGGCCGACCTCGATAAGGCCGTCAAAGTGCAGCGGATGGTCTGTCATTGTTGTCATCCTGATGGTGAGAGAAGACGCTCACCTTCAGGGTAGGCAGGGCGAGGGACTCAGGTTTGCCTGAACGGGCCAAGCGGTGGCCCGAGAGGGCCAGAGCGAGCTGGTGGGGTCACATCGTCTCGGGTGCGTGGCGACCTGCTTGCAGCAAGGTAGAGGGCGAATGACCGTAGGCCTGACGGAAGCTTCGGCTGAAATGGGAGACACTGGTGAAGCCATGCTCCAGGGCGACCTCGGTGACGCTGCGGATACCACCTGCCCGCAGGGTGGCGCGACTCTGCTCCAGGCGAATCGCCCACAGTGCTGCCATGGGGGTGTGACCGTGCTGAGCGAACAGCCGGGTGAGGGTGCGCCGAGAGACATGGTTGTCCCGGGCGATGCGATCGAGGCTCAGGGACGGGTCCTGGTGCTGTTGTTGCAGGTAGTGACAAAGGCGTCGGTAGAGCACGTCGTTGCGACTGTCGCCAGCGCCGCCCAGCCCCTCGAGCACCAGAGCCGCCAGATCGACCATCGCCTCGCCGAGCCCGATCGACGAGGCTTCGGCGTCTAGCCGGGCGCCGTCTCGGATCAACGCCTTCAAAGAGGTGGCGCCGGGCAAGGTCGCCGGGATAGGTCGCGCGGTCAGCGGCTCGGTGGAGGTCAGGCGACGCATCAAGGGCGCCCGAGGAAGGCGCACCAGATGAAGCGCGCTGGCGCTCAGGCACCATTCGAACGGGCGGCAGGCATCGTACAGCACCAGGTCGCCGGGCCCGATGGCGATCCGCCGCTGATCCTGGTCGAGTCTGGCCGTGGCGTTCTCGAGAAAGCCGAGCCACAGGTCATCGTCGCTGTCGCGGGACAGGTGGTGTGACTGCCGGCGCCAGCGGTGGGAAGAGGCGGCCATGGTACTGATGGCGACGTCGCCGTATTGCCTGATGTTGAGGCTGCCATGGAAGGGCCGTTCGTCGAGGCATTGGCTGTCGGCTGGAATGCAGTGGCTGCAGACGACGTCGTGCCAGAAGGCGAAGCGCTCTCGGGAGTCGATCTGTCGGGTGGTAAAGGCGGCCGTCATGCAGGTGTCCTTCCAGGCGGGGCGGCCACAGGGTCTCAAAATGGACATTGATGCAGCCATCGTCCCGACACTATAGCGCAGGTATAGCACAGGCATAGCGCAGGCGGGTTTGGCGGCGGCATGCACACCGGTTGGGCCCTTAGCGCAGGGGATAAGCACTGGTGACTGTTTGCGAGACGCAACAGCCCCCGCGAGATCGCTCTCGCGGGGGCTGTGGTCGTGGCGGGACCCCTTTCGATCAAGCCCTGCCAAGGGCTCTGGCGCTAGCTTGGGCTCAGGCGTCGGCCTTCTCCTTCTTCGCCTTGCGGCCAGCCGCCTTGCCGGTGGGTGTGCTCGCTTCGTTCCTGGCGTTCTGTCGGGCCTTTTCCGGGGCCTTGGCAGGGTCATCGGCAAGCGCCCGGGCCGGCGCGCGCGCTTCGCTCTTCTTGATCACGGTGGTGCCGGCGAAGGTCTCGCCCTCCACATAGACCTCCCCGTAGTAGGACGCTCGTAGCACTTCCTTGAGCTCGCTGATCAAGGGGTAGCGCGGGTTGGCGCCGGTGCACTGGTCATCGAAGGCCTCTGCGGCCACTTCATCGAGCTTGGCCAGGAAGTCGGCCTCGGGGACGCCGGCTTCCTTGATCGAGGCGGGGATGTCCAGCTCGCGCTTGAGCTCATCGAGCCAGTTGATCAGGCGCTCGACCTTCTGGGCGGTGCGGTCGCCGGCCAGGGACAGCCCCAGGTGATCGGCGACCTCGGCGTAGCGGCTGCGCGCCTTGGGCCGGTCGTACTGGGAGAAGGCGGTCTGCTTGGTCGGGTTGTCGTTGGCGTTGAAGCGCACCACGTTGGTGATCAGCAGCGCATTGGCCAGGCCATGGGGCAGGTGGAACTCGGCGCCGAGCTTGTGGGCCATGGAGTGGCACACGCCAAGGAAGGCATTGGCGAAGGCCATGCCGGCGATGCTGGCGCCACTGTGGACCTTCTCGCGGGCCACGGCGTTGCGCTCGCCCTCACGGTAGCTGGCCGGCAGGTACTGTTTCAGCAGCTTCAGCGCCTGCAGCGCGTGACCGTCGGAGAACTCGTTGGCCAGCACCGAGACGTAGGCCTCCAGCGCGTGGGTCACGGCGTCGTAGCCGCCAAACGCGGTCAGCGATCTGGGCATCTTCATCACCAGGTTGGCATCGACGATGGCCATGTCCGGGGTCAGCTGATAGTCCGCCAGCGGGTACTTGATGCCGGTGGCGTCATCGGTAACCACCGCGAAAGGCGTGACCTCGGAGCCGGTTCCGGAGGTGGTGGGGATACACACCAGGCTGGCTTTTTCGCCCATGGTGGGGAACTGGTAGATCCGCTTGCGGATGTCCATGAAGCGCATCGCCAGATCCTGGAAGTGCACGTCCGGGTGCTCGTACTTGACCCACATGATCTTGGCGGCGTCCATCGGTGAGCCGCCGCCGAGCGCCAGGATCACGTCGGGCTGGAAGCTGGCCATGGCCTCGGCGCCCTTGTCGACGATCGACATGGTGGGGTCGGCCTCGACGTCGTAGAAGGTGTGGACCTCCATGCCGAGGCCCTTGAGCAGGGCCATCAGCTCATCGGCGTAGCCGTTGTTGAACAGGAAGCGGTCGGTGACGATAAAGGCGCGCTTCTTGTCCTTGAGGTCGGTCAACGCCACCGACAGGCTGCCGCGACGGAAGTAGATCGATTCGGGGAGCTTGTGCCACAGCATGTTTTCCGCCCGGTTGGCCACGGTCTTGGTGTTGATCAGGTGCTTGGGACCGACATTTTCGGAGATCGAGTTGCCGCCCCAGGAACCGCAGCCGAGGGTCAGCGAAGGCGCCATGTCGAAGTTGTACATGTCGCCGATGCCACCGTGGGAGGTGGGGATATTGACCAGGATGCGCGCGGTCTTGAGGCGGTCGCCGAAGTAGCGGATACGTGACTGCTGGGTGTCCTGGTCGGTGTAGAGCCCCGAGGTGTGGCCGATACCACCGAACTCGACCATGGTGCAGGCCTGGTCCACCGCGTCCTCGAAGGAACTGGCGCGGAACATGCCCAGTGTCGGTGACAGTTTTTCGTGGGCAAAGGCGTCGTCGATGCTGACCCGCTCGCCCTCGCCGATCAGGATCTTGGTGTCGGCGGGCACCTCGATGCCGGCGAGCCCGGCGATGGTCGCCGCCGACTGGCCGACGATGGCGGCGTTGAGCGCGCCATTTTTCAGAAGCACCTGACGGACCTGGTCGGCCTCGTCGGCGGACAGCAGGTAGGCCGCGTGGGAGGCGAAGCGTTCACGCACCTCGTCGTAGACCTCTTTGAGCACGATCACCGCCTGCTCCGAGGCGCACACCACGCCATTGTCGAAGGTCTTGGACATCAGGATCGAGGCCACCGCCCGCTTGATGTCCGCGCTCTCGTCGATCACCACCGGCACGTTGCCGGCACCCACACCGATGGCCGGCTTGCCCGAGGAGTAGGCCGCCTTGACCATGCCGGGCCCGCCGGTGGCCAGGATCAGGTTGATGCCCTCGTGCTTCATCAGGGCCTCGGACAGCGCCACCGAGGGCTGGTCGATCCAGCCGATGATGTCCTGTGGTGCACCGGCAGCCACCGCCGCCTCCAGCACCAGCTTCGCGGCGGCGTTGGTGCAGTGACGTGCGCGCGGGTGGGGCGAGAAGATGATGCCGTTGCGGGTCTTCAGCGAGATCAGCGCCTTGAAGATGGCCGTGGAGGTGGGGTTGGTGGTGGGGATGATGCCGCAGATCAGGCCCACCGGCTCGGCGATGGTCATGGTGCCGGCTTCATCGTGGGTAGCGATGACGCCACAGGTCCTGTCGTCCTTGTACTTGTTGTAGATGAACTCCGAGGCAAAGTGGTTCTTGATCACCTTGTCCTCGAGCACGCCCATGGCGGTCTCTTCTACCGCCTGGCGGGCCAGCGGTATGCGGGCCTGGTTGGCGGCAAGCGAGGCGGCGCGAAAGATCGCATCGACCTTCTCTTGAGAGAAGCTGGCAAAGACCCGTTGCGCGGCCTTGACCCTGGCGACGAGAGCGTCGAGTTCAGCGAGGTTGGTAACAGCCATCATTGGCCTCCAGTAACATGACAAAGGAAAGAAAAAGCGACCTGCGAAACCTCCTTGGCGTGTGCAGTGCCTGTTGCTCGGAGCTGGGCATGTGCCTGGCTCGGGCGTCGGCGGGCATAAGGCTCGGGCGTCGGCGAGCATAAGAAGCAAAGCGGCTTGAAAAGTGGCTTGATGTCTTCCCGTCGAGATTCAGTCTATGGCTGTCTCGATTCAGCTCTGCTGACAGGGGTCAGTTTTGTCGCCGGTATTCCGCTGATTCGAACATCATGATGATCGCAAGCATCAGCTCAGCCTATCCGTGGGCTGGGGTAGGGAGGGCGCTTCAGCCGAGCCCCCTGTGGAGGAGGAGAGGTAGACTCCACCTCGGTCAGGAGAGGCCATTGGCAATAATGTCAGGACACAAATCGTCACTCCGACGGGTCTTGCGACCCGAGTGATGGTTGACTAGCCTCGTGTGACGATAGTTGGACGAAAGCTATACGGAGCGAAAGGAGTCGTTATGTGGAGCCTCAAGGATCTTCATCTGCAGCCGATCGCCGGTGAATGGAGGGCTGGAAGTTCCGGCGAGTCGCTCAAGGTGATGGACCCCTACCACCAGAAACAACTGGTGGAGATCACCCAGGCAGATTGCTCCGACGTCGAGCATGCCTTTGATGCAGCCGACCGAGCGCAACGGCAGTGGGCGGATACCAGCGCTACCCACAGAGCGGCTGTACTGCGCCGTGTCGCCGAACTGATGGAAGAGCGCAAGGATGAACTGGTCGAGTGGCTCATCCGCGAGTCGGGCAGCACTCGCATCAAGGCCGAACTCGAGTGGAACAATGCCTGGGAGATGTCGCTCGAAGCCGCCGCCATGGCCACTCGCGTGCAAGGTACCACTGCCGCTTCGAGCGTCCCGGGCAAGGACCATAGGGTCTATCGCAAGCCGCTGGGCGTGATTGGCGTGATCAGTCCCTGGAACTTTCCCTTCCACCTGACCCAGCGCACCATCGGCCCCGCCCTTGCGCTGGGTAACGCCGTGGTGCTCAAGCCTGCCAGCGATACCCCCTTGACCGGTGGATTGCTGCTGGCACGGCTTTACGAGGAAGCGGGGCTGCCGAAGGGGCTCCTCAGTGTTCTGGTTGGTGCCGGCAGCGAGCTCGGCGACCCGCTGGTCGGACATCGGCTAGCCAAGCTTATCTCCTTCACCGGTTCCACCGAGGTGGGCCGACAGATCGCCAAGGGGGCGGTCGGCGGAGAACATATCAAGCCAGTGGCACTGGAACTCGGCGGCAACAGTCCCTTTGTGGTGCTCGATGACGCTGACATCGATCGGGCCGTACGGGCGGCGGTGGTCGGCAAGTTCATGCATCAGGGCCAGATCTGCATCGCCATCAACCGTATCATCGTCGATGCGTCGATCCACGACGCCTTTGTCGAGCGCTTCGTCGAGCGGGTCAAGGGGCTCAAGGTCGGGGACCCCTCCGACGCAGATACCGTCATCGGACCGATCATCAACGATCAACAGCTAGACGGGCTGAAGGACACCATCGACAGGGCCCGGGAGTCTGGTGCCCGGGTGGCGCTCGAGGGCTCTCTTGAAGGCCCTTGCCTGCATCCCTGGGTGTTCAGCCATGTCAGCGAGGAGATGGACCTGGCCTGCAACGAGATATTTGGTCCGATCGCCGGCATCATCAAGGCCGACGGTGAGGCCGAGGCGATACGCATCGCCAATGCCACCGAGTATGGCCTCTCCGCAGCGGTCTTCAGCGGTTGTCCGGCGCGCGGCGAACGGGTGGCACGCCAGATAGAGTCGGGAATGGTGCACGTCAATGACATGCCGGTGAACGACGAACCACACATGCCGTTCGGTGGTGAGAAGAATTCCGGGATCGGCCGCTTCAACGGCGACTGGGTGCTGAACGAGATGACAACCGTGCAATGGGTCAGCGTCCAGCACGAGCCTCGCGACTATCCCTTCTGATGGATTCCTCGGATACGGTGCGAAGCGCGTGCCGCCTGCTAGAGTCAAGTAGACTTAGGGTTGTGGATTGAACCCTCTGTGAGCGTCCCTGGACCCTGGCCAGGGTCAACCGACAGCGCTAGGGTGAAAGGGAATCACGACCAACGTCTTAGACAAGGAGATGTTATGAAAAACAGCATGATGCGTCGTTTCGGAATGGCTTTCGTGATCGCGATGATGGCGGGTGGTCTGGCCGCCTGCGAAGAGGAAGGCCCTGCCGAGCAGGCCGGCGAGGAAATGGATCAGGCGGTCGAGGATGCCGGTGAGTCCATGGAAGACATGGGCGAAGAGATGGAAGAGTCGGCCGAGGAAGCCACCAACTGATGTGACAGGCGTCACCGTCAGCGGCGCTATGCCGAGAGAGGCAGCGTGAAGGACGGGTCTGCTCACACTGACCTTGTGGGTCGGTGATGTCGCCTGTCTTCGCCGCTGAGGAGTATCAGGATAAGAGGTCTGTCCCCAGGGGCAGGCCTTTTCTGTGTGCAACGGAGTTGTTTCATGATCAAGCGGATCAAGATCGCGGCGGCACTGAGCGGCCTGCTGATGTCCCAGGCAGTGATGGCCGCCGCGCCCGAAACGTCACACTGGTCCTACACGGGAGACACGGGACCTGCCTACTGGGCTGACATCGACGACGACTTCAGTATGTGTGGCCTGGGTCGCAACCAGTCGCCCGTCGATATCGATGGCGCTATCGATGCCGAACTTCCACCGCTACAACTTGACTACGCGACCACCGGGACCAGGGTCTTCAACAATGGCCACACGGTGCAGGTAGCCTCCCCCGAGGGCAACACGCTGACGCTTGATGGGGATCTCTTCATCCTGCAGCAGATGCACTTTCACGCGCCTTCCGAGCACACGGTAGACGGACGCCGGTTCCCGCTGGAAGCGCATCTGGTGCACAGCGACAAGGACGGCAACCTGGCGGTAGTCACGGTGCTGTTCGAGGAAGGCGAGGAAAATGCAGCATTGCGCTCGCTTGCCGATAGCCTGCCAGATACCGCCGGTGAACGTGCCGACGTAACCGATACCGTGAACTTCACGCAGATGTTGCCGGCCCAGCATGACTACTATCGCCTGAACGGTTCCTTGACCACTCCACCCTGCTCCGAAGGCGTCCGCTGGGTGATCATGCAGAGCACGCAGGATATTTCATCTGATCAGGTCGAGTCGTTCTCTGCTGCGATCGGGGACGCCAATAACCGGCCGCTGCAGCCTCTGAATGCCAGAGTGCCACTCAAGTAGTTCCGTCTCTCGACAACACCTTGTCACATGGTGATAAGCATCGCTCCCGGACGTCGTCGGCGCTGCTGCGCTGGGTCCGGGCCGGCACTTGCATGGCATCATTGATGCCGTCGGTACTAGCCAAGTCGCGATTGTCACTCTAATGTAAACGGGGAAGTTACAAATTTTTCTCCTGGAGGTGCTTCATGAAGCAAGGAATGTTTCGTCGTCTGGCCCTGGCCAGCGCTGTGGCGTCCATGATGCTGGTACTGGCGGGTTGCGAGGACGACGCGGCCGAAGACGCTGGCGCTCAGGTGGACGATGCACGCGAAGCGGTGGAAGAGCAGGCGCAGGAGACCGCCGCCGAAGCGGAGCAGTTGGCCGAGGACGCCGGAGAGGCGATGAGCGAGACCGCCGACGATGCCGAGCAGGCGATGGATGAAGCCGCCGCCGAAGCGGAGCAGCAGGCCGAGGACGCCGGAGAGGCGATGAGCGAGACCGCCGACGACGCTGAGCAGGCGATGGATGAAGCCGCTGCCGATGCCGAACAGCAGGCCGAAGAGGCGGAGCAGGCGATGGATGAAACTGCTGCCGACGCTGAACAGGCGATGGATGAAGCCGCCGCCGATGCCGAGCAGCAGGCCGAGGACGCCGAGCAGGCGATGGACGAAACCGCTGCCGATGCCGAACAGCAGGCCGACGAGGCTGCCGCAGGAGCCTCCAACCTGGTCGACGACGCTCAGGAAGCGCTGGGTGATGCTGTCGATGCCGTGCAAGAGCAGGCCAACGAGGCCATGGAGGGCATGAGCAATCTGGCAGAGGACGCCCAGAATGCCCTGAGCGATATGGCCGGTGACGCCGAACAGGGGGCCGATGCGGCTGCCGAGAGCGCGGGTCAGGCGGTCGAGGAAGCCGGTGACGAGGTCGAGCAGGCGACCGACGAGGCGGCCCAGTAAGTCGAACCTTCTGGTCGGGGCTTTTGCGCCGGGCGTCGGTTCTACAGGCTCGGTTTCTTCAGGCTTGGCGCCTTCATGGCGCCTTCAGACGCACCCACCGGCCCTTGAGCCCGTCAGAAACACAAAAAGGCCGAGATCCTGGATCTCGGCCTTTTTGCGTTGCCTATCTGTGGGCTGGGTGGCCATCACTGCCCGCCGCTGAGGGCGGCAGGCAGCGACGATGATCAGCCGTTCTGCTCGATGCCCTGGATGTACCAGGGGGCATCGTCACGCATTTCGCGGATCAGGTGCCAGGTCTCGTTGAACTCGGTTTCGCTGCCGTTTTCCTTGAGCACGCCGTGGAACAGCACCCGCGCCTCGGCCTGGTTGGCGAACTCCTGAACGCCGCCGAGCTCCGCAAACAGGCGCACGATTTCGGTCTGGTTGTTGGCCGGCTCCTGGGCCCGCTGTTCGCGCAGCAGGTTGTAGAGTTCCGGCGTCACGTACTCCTGGATGCGCGGCAGGTCGTTGTTGTCCCAGGCCCGCTGAAGGGTCATGAAGTGCTCCTTGGCGCCGCCGAGGAAGCGTTCACGGTCGAACCAGGCGGGGTCTCCCTGAGGCCCTCCGGTCTGAGTGCCTGCGCTGTGGGCACCGAGACCTCCCGCGGAGCCTGGCATGTTGAACGGTGAGCTCTGGTGCTGTTCACGGTGCATGCCGGATGAACCGCCTCCCGCCGATGCGGTGGCCGTGCGCCGCCGTGCCAGCAGCTTGAACAGCAGGAAGGCCGCGCCTGCCATCAGCAGCAGGTCGACCATGCCGAGGCCATCGAAGGCGCCGCCGAAGAACAGCGCGCCGAGCAGGCTGCCGGCCAGCAGACCGCCGAGCATACCGCCCATCAGGCCGCTCTTCTTGCCGGCGGTCGGGGCGGCGTTGGGACGAGCGGTGTTCTGTGACTGGGTCGCACTGGGGCTGGCCTGGCGCGAGTAGGAACCAACACTCTTGCCGCCACCCAGGCGGCGGGCGTCGGCGCTGTCGACGGCAAGGCCGAAGCCCATCACGCCGACAAGGATCATCACGAGAAGGTGACGCATCGAAGACATCTCCGTAGTTCGGCCTGCATTGGCCAGTCTGGGCCTTTGACCCTGGTGGTCAGAGGCACGTCGCTCGTCCATTCTAGCGATAACGGGCGCCGCGGGAAGCCGTGTACAACGAAAAGTCGAGGAGACCCCATGCTGATCGAACGTAGTGACAGTCTGCTGCTGGTGGTCGACGTGCAGACGGCATTGATGCCGGTGGTGGAAAGAGGGGATCAGGCGATCACCGAGATCGGCTGGCTGGCGGCCGTGGCAGAGCGCCTGGAGGTGCCTGTGTGGGTGACCGAGCAGTATCCTCAGGGGCTCGGGGCGACCGAGCCGCGACTGAAATGTGCCCTGCCACAGAGCACCCGCTGGTTCACCAAGAGTCACTTCAACGCCTGCCGGGAGCGCGATATTGCACAGGCCTTCGAGGCGGCTGCGCCGCGTCAGGTCGTGATTGCCGGGGCCGAAGCCCATATCTGTGTGCTGCAGACGGCACTTGGCCTGCTGGAACGGGGTGTCGAGCTGTTCTGGCTGGTCGAAGGCTGCGTCAGTCGCCGCAGCGATGAAGCGAGACTTGCCGGCGAGCGCGCAAGACAGGCCGGCGCCTGGCAAGTCAGCGCCGACATGGTGGCCTACGAATGGCTGGAACGCTGTGACGACGCGACCTTTCGCGAGGTGCATCGTGAACTGCTGCGCCCCAGGGCGTCCCGGCCGCTGCGGCTGGCGCCCTGAGGATCACAGCTGGCGCGCCAGCCAAGCCAGTCAATAAAGCCACTCCTTCATGATCGCTGAAAGGTGGCACCGTGCACCGTCTGCGGCGCTCAGGCGAGACGCTACCGGCGTAGCGGCGGCGCGACTCAGGCGGGGTTGTCGCGGGTGAACACCAGGGTGCCACCCTCGGACTCGGCGGCGTTGAAGCGGTACCCGGCCACGTCGAAGTCCTTGAGCCCTTCCTTGTCGTCCAGGCGTTGCTGGATCATCCAGGCGGCCATCAGGCCCCGGGCCTTCTTGGCGTAGAAGCTGATGATCTTGTAGCGATCGTTCTTCCAGTCCTTGAACACCGGGGTGACCACTTCGGCCTTGAGCTTTCTGGCATCGATGGCCTTGAAGTACTCGTTGGAGGCCAGGTTGACCAGCACAGGTGTTCCGCTCTGTGCCACCGCCCGGTCGAGCTCCTCGGTCAGCAGCGGCTTCCAGAAGGCGTAGAGGTCCTTGCCCTTGGCGTTTTCCAGACGGGTGCCCATTTCCAGGCGATAGGGCTGGATCAGATCCAGCGGACGCAGCAGGCCATAGAGTCCCGACAGGATGCGCAGATGGTCCTGGGCGAAGCGGTTGTCGGCTTCATCGAAGGCGTCGGCCTGCAGGCCGACGTAGACGTCGCCCTGGAAGGCCTGGGCGGCGACCTTGGCGTTGTCCGGAGTGAACGGGGTCTGCCACTGACCGAAGCGCGCCGCGTTGAGTCCGGCGATCTTGTCGCTGACGCCCATCAGCTCCGAGATGCGGGCCGGGCTGTAGTCGCGCAGGATGTCGATCAGCTCGCGGGAGCGGTCGAGGTAGTCGGGCTCGCTGTGGATATCGGTGGTGGCCGGGGTCTCGAAGTCCAGCGTCTTGGCCGGAGAGATCACGCTGAGCATGGGCGTGCTCCTGATGTCAGGTAGGGAAAATTGGCAAGTGGCCGTCATTGTACCAAGCCCCGCCGCCGCTCGGGACGAGGGCGAGGCTATGGACGCCATAGTAAAGAGGGCATGCCTGCCGGCAAGGGCAGGCGTTGTTCTTTGCTTGAGGCCGAGGGGGCGAGGCCGCTTCAGGGGCTGGGGTTGGGCAGCCTGTGATGGATGGCCTCGATGCCTTCGATGACTTCGTCGGCCAGCACCAGGGACTCCGAGGCGAGGTTGCTCTCGAGCTGCTCCATGGTGGTCGCGCCGATGATGTTGCTGGTCAGGAAGGAGCGCGAGTTGACGTAGGCCAGCGCCATCTGGGCCGGGTCCAGGGCGTGCTCGCGGGCCAGTTCGACGTAGGCCCGGGTAGCATCGATCGCTTGATCGGAGCTGTAGCGGCTGAAGCGGTCCCACAGGGTCAGGCGGGCGCCAGGCGGACGGGCGCCGTCCAGATACTTGCCCGACAGCACACCGAAGGCCAGCGGCGAGTAGGCCAGCAGTCCCACCTGTTCGCGGTGAGCGATCTCTGCCAGCCCCACCTCGAAGGTCCGGTTGAGCAGGTTGTAGGGGTTCTGTATCGAGGCGACCCGCGGCAGGCCCAGGGACTCGGCCAGTTGCAGGCAGCGCATCACGCCCCAGGGTGTCTCGTTGGACAGACCCACGGCGCGTACCTTGCCGGCATCGACCAGTTCCTTGAGGGCCGACAGTGTCTCTTCCAGATCGGTGGCCTGCTCGTCCTCGTCGTGGGTATAGCCCAGGCGACCGAAGAAGTTGGTCGAACGGTCCGGCCAGTGCAGCTGGTAGAGATCGACGTAGTCGGTGTTCAGGCGTGCAAGGCTTGCGTCGATGGCCTCATGAAGATGGGCGCGAGTCAGGCGAGGTCCGCCGCGGATGTGCTTGATACCGGGGCCGGCAGCCTTGGTGGCGATGACCACGTCGTCGCGGCTTTGGCGGCCCTTGAGCCAGGAGCCTACATAGCTCTCGGTCAGTCCCTGGGTTTCGGCCTTGGGTGGCACCGGGTACATCTCGGCGGCGTCGATGAAGTTGACGCCGAAGGCCACCGCGCGGTCGAGCTGGGCATGGGCCTCGGCCTCGGTGTTCTGCTCGCCGAAGGTCATGGTTCCAAGGCACAGGCGACTGACGTCGATGCCGGTGTTGCCAAGGGGACGGATCTGCATGGGGACTCCTTGTGGTAGGCCTTTGTCAGGGGGGGCGCAGCGCCGCCGCCGGACCGTTTTTGCTGCAAAGCATCGAGATGGTACCTTTGGCCGATAGGGGTCGCCAAATCCCGGGGGTTGAGTCCGTATCGGGCCAGGCGTATGCTTGCCACCCCGTTGCCGCGGAGGAGTCCGTGGCACCGTCGATTCAACAGGAGATCGCCCGCGACACAGGAGGTGTCCGGTCCGACTTCCATCCTTTGGACTCAAGGTTGTTGCCATGCAGCAGGCATCGTCACTGAAGACGCGGCTCGAGTACCGTCTGGCCCAGCAGTTGTTTCACACTCGCTGGTTGCCCCGCTCGCCGCGAACCCAGAGGCTGACCATGCGTCTGTTTCAACGCTGTGCGGACGCCGGGCACCCGGCGGCACTGTCGTTGTACGGGCACATGCTGTTTCACCGGTCACGGGCACCCCAGGACAAGGCACGCGGCGCTCGCTACGTGCTGCAGGCCGCCCATGGCGGGGACGTCAGGGCGCAGTACCAGGCAGGCCAGATCCACGAACATGGCTGCGCGCTGTACCCGGCGCGCCACGACCACGCCGTGACCTGGTACGCCCGGGCCGGGGAAGCAGGTCATGCGTTGGCGGCGGCGCGCCTGGAGCGCGCCTACCGGGATGGTGAGCTGTCGCTACCGGTGGATCCAGAGCGTGCCGCCTACTGGGCGGTGCTGGCTTCTGCAGGGCAGGCCTCGTCAGGACAGCCCTCGTCAGGGCAGGCCTCGTCAGGGCAAACCTTGGCACGGCAGGCCTCGCCAGGTTCGGCCAATAGCGCCCTGGCCAATGGACAGCCTGTTCCGGGGCAGTCCGCCAGGCAAGACGGTGTCACGCTGGACAAAGCGGAAGCCCAACAGCGACACTAGAGGTATCAGGCGCGGCGGTTGGGTCGCGCACGGGTCCCGGTGAGGCCGAGACGAGCGGCGGTTCAGGATTCCCTGGCCGCCGCTGGTAGTTTGGGCCTCGGGTACGGTTTTCGTTGTCGGGTGACGTCGGGGAGGCGTTTTGGCCGACTGTCACGACGAGGTTTGCTGCCTGTGGTGTTACCGACTCTGCTGGATATCGAAGCCTCTGGATTCGGGCGCGGCAGCTACCCGATCGAGATCGGCCTGGCGCGGCCGGACGGCAGCTGCTGCGCCTTTCTGATTCAGCCCCTCGAGGAATGGACCCACTGGGATCCCAAGGCCGAGCTGCTGCACGGGATATCCCGGGCCCGGCTCGAGCGCGAGGGCTATCCGGTACGTCACGTCGCCCGTTGGCTTAACGATGAGCTGCACGATATCGGCATCGCCTACAGCGATAGCTGGGGGTACGACAACACCTGGATGTCGCTGCTGTTCCACCACGCAGGCATGATTCCCGCCTTCCGCCTGGAAGCGCTGCGGCGGTTGCTCGACGAAACCCAGATGGCGATGTGGAGCGACATCAAGGAGTCGGTGATCGAGGAGCGGGGCATCCAGCGCCATCGCGCCGGCGAGGACGCCCGGCTGCTGCAGTTGACCTTCGCCCGCACCCAGGAGCTCAGCGCGCGCCGCTGACGCTCACTGTTTATCACTCTCGCTGACGCTCACTCTTTCTCGCGTTCTTTGTCGCACTCTTTGCTTCGCCATGGCGCCGCTCTATGTGGCGCCGCTCTCTATGGAGCTGTTGGGAGCCTGCCTACCTGAACAGTTACCCACAGCCGGTCCGGCTGACCGTCTGTGGATAACGTATGCGGGTGTGAACCTTCAGGGAGCGAGATCAATCGGCGGCGACACGCAGCAGCAGCTTGCCGGTGTTGGCATTGTCGGCGAGGTGCTGGTGGGCGGCCTCGACCTCCTCGATGGGCCAGTCGGCGTCGATCAGCGGAGCGAGTTCGCCGCGCTCGAGCCTTGGCCATACGTGGCGAGCGAGTTCACCCAGAATCCTGCCCTTGTCTTCCGGTGACCTGGCCCGCAGGGTCGAGCCGATCAGGCGCTGGCGCTTCATCAGCAGGCGGCCGATATCGAGCTCGGCGTGGCGTCCGCCCATCAGCCCGATCACCACCATTCGTCCATCGGCGGCCAGCACCCGTTGATTGTCGGCCAGATAGCTGGCCCCCACCGGGTCGAGGATCAGGTTGACCTCGCCGAATGCCTTGACCGCCTCGACGAAACTGCCCTGGTGGCGGTTCCAGCCCGCCCTGGCACCCAGCGACAGGCAGCGCTTGAGCTTTTCATCGCTGCCCACGGTGACAAAGCAGGGGTGACCGAACTCGCGGCACAGCTGGATCGCGGCGGTACCGACGCCGCTGGCGGCGGCGTGCAGCAGCACCTGTTCGCCTTCGGCGAGTTGGCCTTCGATGAACAGGTTCAGCCAGGCGGTGGCGTAGACCTCCGGCAGGGCGGCGGCCTCGCGCAGGCCAAGGCCATCGGGCACCGGCAGCACCTGGCGTTCGTCCACGCAGACCTTCTCGGCGTAGCCGCCACCGGCGAGCAGCGCGCACACTTGCTGCCCAACCTGGAGCTTTTCGACCTCGGGGCCGAGCGCCACCACGCTACCGCTGACTTCCAGTCCCAGCACCTCGGAGGCGCCTGGGGGCGGCGGGTACTGACCGGCGCGCTGCATCAGGTCGGCGCGATTGACGCCGGCCCAGGCCACCTCGATATGCACTTCTCTGGCCTGGGGGGCGGGGAGATCGTCGGTGGACCGCCAGATCAGGCGGTCGCCGTCTTGCTGCATGGCGTACATCGGACATCCTCCATGATGAAATGAGAGGTCGACGAGGCGGCTGAGAAGCCGCCTGGACGCAGGAGCCTAGCGCTTGTCCAGGCGGGCCTCGAGCGCCTCCAGCAGAGCGTCGGGGTTGGCTGCACTGATCAGGGTATCGAGCGTGGCGGTGTCGAGAAAGCCCTGCTCCACCCCAGCGTGGAGGAACGTAAGCAAGGGGCGATAGAAGGCGCAGGTGTCGAGAATGCCGATGGGCTTGGCGTGCAGCCCCAAGTAGCGCCAGGTCCAGGTCTCGAAGAATTCCTCCAGGGTGCCGATCCCGCCCGGCAGCATCACGAAGGCGTCGGCGTTGGCCGCCATCTGGGCCTTGCGCTCGTGCATGTCGCCGACACGAACCAGTTCGGTCAGGCCATCGTGGGCCAGCTCCCGGTCCACCAGGTGGTGGGGCATGACCCCGATGACCTGGCCTCCGGCCTCCAGGGTGGCATCGGCCAGCGCGCCCATCAGGCCGACACTGGCGCCACCGTAGACCAGGCCATGGCCGCGTTCGGCCAGGCGCCGGCCGAAGGCGCGGGTATCCTCGAGAAAGCGGGGATCTTCGCCCTGGCGTGAACCAAGATAGACACAGATCTGGGCCATGGAACGTTCTTCCTGTCGCGGCGTGAAGGGGGAGAGCGCTTGTCTGCGAGCAGCTCAGGGCAATAGATCGATGATGCCGTAGTGCTCGTCGACCCACTGGCCGATCACATTGTTGCCGCACAGGTGATGGGCGTACTGGGTGTGCAGGCAGCGCACCTGATCGTGGTTGGCGATGCCGCCGATGCCGCGTTCACGCAGCACCTTGTCATAGCCCAGACGCTCGACCTCGGCACGCTGCCCGGCGCTCATGTGCGCCCAGCGGGTCGCGATGTAGTCCTGGTGGCTTGCATGGTAGGCCGCACGGAAGTCGTCATCCTCCTTCAGCCGGGCTTCCAGCGACTTGATCACGCCGGCGGCCTCGATCCGTGACAGCTCCACCTTGAGCAGCTCGGAACTCAGCCAGAACAGGGTGGGAAACGGCTTGCCGTCGACGATCGGGGCCATGCGCAGCACCAGCGGAGTGCCTTCGCCGTCGGTGGCGGCAAGGGCCTCGATGCCGCGGGGCTCGCGACCGAGCTGCTCGGCGATGATCGCCGTCTGGGCGGCATCGGGGGGCGTGTCAGGACGGATCACCATCGGGGTTGTCTCTTACGAATTTGGTGGAGCGCCCCACCGCGCGAAAGAAGGCACGATTGAGCTGTTCCGGGGTGGGGACGTAGGCCTGCTCGCGCTCGATGAACTCGGCGCCGCGTGCGATCAGCACGTCGTAGAGGCGATTGAACGGGGCATCATAATCGTAGGGATCGGCGCCGAACAAGCGAATGTGCGGATAGTCGGCGAAGCGCTCGAGGAAGAAGGCTTCCAGGCTGGCCTCGGCGGCGCGATGGCGGACCTTGTCGTCCGGGTCCAGCCACAGGGTGTAGCGGATCGCCATGGGCACCTCTGGTGTCGATATGGCTCCACCCTAGCATTTTTGCCATTTTGACGCTTGTTCGGCCGGTCTTTTTACCGCGAACGGGGCAGTCTCGAAGGGCTAGCTCGAAAGGCTGTCTCGAAGCGCTATCTTGAAACGCTATCTCGAAGCGCTATTTCGAAGGACTATCTCGCCAGCGCCACCACCTGGGCATCGGTCAGCGCGATCAGGTCGTCCGGGGCCAGGGTGATTTCCAGGCCGCGGCGTCCGCCGCTGACGTGGATCTGGCTGTGGTCGTGACAGCTGTCATCGATAAAGGTGGCCAGACGCTTCTTCTGACCCAGCGGGCTGATGCCGCCGACCACATAGCCGGTGGCTCGTTCGGCCGCTTCGGCCTCGGCCATGGCGGCCTTGCGACCCTTGGCCGCCTTGGCCAGGGTCTTGAGGTCGAGCTTGCGCGATACCGGCACGATGGCCACCACCAGGCGCTGGCCATCGATGCTTGCCAGCAGGGTCTTGAACACCGCCGCGGGGTCCAGCCCCAGCGCCTCGGCCGCCTCCTCGCCGTAGGCCGGCGAGCGCGGGTCATGCTCGTAGCTGAGGGTGGAAAATGGTCTGCCGGCCTTTTCCAGCGTCTTGACGGCAGGGGTCATGGTCAGGCGATCTCCGGTTCGTGAAGGTGCTCCATCAGGGCTTCGCGCAGCTCGCCTTCAATCGGCACCGCCTTCTTGGTCTGGTGGTCGAAGTGCACCAGCACGGTGTGGCCGAGATTGGTCAGCTCGCCCTTCTGGTGGGCTTCCTGGGTCACGGTGAAGGAGCTGTTGCCCAGGCGTGACAGGTAAGTGCGAACCTCGATGTCATGGCCATAGTGGAGTTCGGCGCGATAGTCGATCTCCATGCGTGCCATGATCAACCGCCACTTGGCCGGGTCCAGGTCCGGGGTGAACAGGCGGAAGAGGTCATTGCGTGCCAGCTCGAACCAGGCCGGCAGGCGGGTATTGTTGACGTGACCGAGGGCGTCGGTGTCGTAGAAGGCGGGCTCGATGGTGCGGGTCAGCATAGGGCGTTCTCGTTTGTTGTGGTGGCGATGTGGTGATGTCAGGGTTTCAGGATTATCCCAAGCAAGCGCTAGGTCAAGATGCGGGCGTCGGCGCGCCCGTCTTGGCTCAACGCTTGGCTCAGCCTTTAGCTCAGCCCTTGTCTCTCAACTTCGGCGGCCTGCCCACCACTGCTGCACGCGCATCCACGACAACAGCCACAGGGTGGCGGCGGCGAAGCCCAGCAGGGTGCCTGGCCACAGGCCGAGGCTTGCGTAGGTCAGTGACACCACCAGGGCGTAGCACAGAAGCGAGCCCAGGCCCGCAGGATAGTGCTTGATGACCGTGGCCACTGGCGCTGCCCCCTGGGTCAGGTGGAGGATCACCAGGAACGGGTACATGGTCACCGGGAACGCCGCCATGACCCCGGCCCAGGCGCTCGGCACCACATGGGCGAGGCCGGTGATCAGGAAGATGATGCCCGCGGCGAGCCCTGCCCGCAGCGCCAGCGCCGGCCAGGAGAAACCGCCCTTGGGGGTGGCCTTGACGTCGGGGACCCGGCGATACAGCCAGGTGAAGACGATGATGGCGGCCAGGGTGGTGAGGGTGCCTCCGAGGCGGCTGAAATCGACCTGGGTCAGCAGGCTGCTGGCGGCGAGCCAGGCGGCAAGGCCACCCGCGGTTCCCTGGGCCACGCCCTTGAGCCCGTCACCGCGTGCGGCCAGCAGGTAGCCGCCGCCCAGCGCCAGGGTCGCGGTGAAGCCGGCCAGGGTGTGTACGGCGCTGTCGCTGGCGAACTGGGGCGACAGCTCCAGGCCAATGAAGAACAGTGCGATGGCGGTGCCCAACGGGTAGCCGGAGAGCAGGCCGGCGACCCGGGGGCTGACCCGCTCGGCGATGACCGACAGGCCGAGCACGACGCCGACGGAGATAAGCAGTTTGGCCAGTTGCCAATGAAGGGGGACGTCCATGAGGGGAGGGGGTTCCTTGGGTTATCGTATGTATCTGGTGACCAGGTTCAAGCGAGATGACCATGACCGAGCTGTCGCCGCCCCCGAGGCCGGAGCGCTGCGAGCTGTGCGCGCGAGGGGCGCCCCTGACCAAGCATCATCTGATACCGCGTTCGCTGCACGGCAAGGCGCGCTATCGCAAGCGCCACGATCGCGTCGAGCGCCTGACGGCGATCCTGTGGGTGTGCCATGGCTGCCACCGCCATCTTCACGCGCTGCTGAGCGAGCGTGAGCTGGCCGACCATTATCGCAGCCGCGAGGCGCTGCTGGCACATCCGGAGATTCGTTCCTTCGTCGAATGGCTGTCGACCAAGCCGGATGGGTTTCGGCCGAAGCGGCCGACCCGGCGAAGAGGCTAGGGCTTCAGTGCGGTGCCTAGACCAGCCTGAGCCCCTGGCGATCGACCCAGGCGGCGGTCACCGCGGCCGCCAGCGGTTGGCGAAGGTGTTCCGGCAGGGCATCGACGGCGGCGTCGCGGCTGTCGAAGGCGCGATTGCGCAGCCAGCAGTAGGCCCAGGCGCAGGCCTCGGGCTCATCGCCGGGTGTCGGCCGCGCAGGCATCTGGACCAGCAGGAACAGCGCGGTACGCACCGCCCAGTGGGGTGGGATCTCGTCGTTGTCGGCGGCGGCCCAGCGCTCCAGTGTGGCGCCGTCCGGGGTCTCTCCCGGGTCGCCGAGGCCGGCGACCCGGGCGGTTTCTGCCAGGATCAGCGCCAGGCGATCGGGGTCGCCGCGTCCAAGCGCCAGCCACTGGCCGATCAGGGCAGGCATTCCTCGGCATACCTTGGCGAAGAATCCGTGATGCGGCATGGTGCTTGTCATGGGGGAAGCGTCCTTCAAGTGCTTGGCCAGGGTATCCTGGCAACCGACCAGCCATCGTCAGGGAGATGACCATGAAACCCGATTTTGCCACGCCGATCGATCGACGACAGCCCCGCGGTGATGATCGTTCGCCACATTGGCCGTCACAGAAGTGGCACCGCCACGGTGATGACGTCCTGCCGCTGTGGGTCGCGGACATGGACTTCCGCTCGCCCGAGGCGGTGGTCGAGGCGCTGTCGGCGCGCATCGATCATGGCGTCTTTGGCTACGGTCTGGTGGCGGAAAGTCTGGAACAGACGCTGATCGACTGGAGTGCCAGCCACTATGGCTGGGACATCGAGGCCCGCTGGCAGCACTGGCTGCCGGGGGTGGTTCCGGCGTTGCACCTGGCGAGCCTGGCCTTTACCGAGCCTGGCGATGGGGTGCTGACGGTGACGCCAATCTATCCGCCGTTCTTGCAGGTGGCCAGGCGCACCGGGCGCCTGCCCCAGCAGGCAGCCATGCGCCCGCCCCAGGCGCCGGGCGAGCCCTGGACGCTGGACCTCGAGGCGCTGGAGGCGGCGATCACCGAGCGGACCCGGCTGCTGTTGTGGTGCCAGCCCCACAACCCCACCGGACGAGCCTGGCGCCGCGAAGAGCTCGAAGGACTGGCCGAACTGGTCGAGCGTCATCGGTTGATCGTGGTCTCAGACGAGCTGCACTGCGACCTGCTGCTCGACGAAGGAGCGCGCCACCAGCCCCTGGCCGCCGCCTTCCCGGCGCTGGCTGATCGCATCATCACCCTGTGGGCGCCCTCCAAGACGTTCAATCTGGCTGGGCTGACCGCCGCCTGCGCGATTTGCCCCGACGCCGGCCTGAGAAAGCGCTTTCGTGATACCGCCAAGGGATTGATGCCGGACGCCAATGTGCTCGGGCTGGTGGCGGCAGAGGCCGCCTATCGCCACGGCGAGCCCTGGCGCCAGGAGTTGTTGACGGTACTGCGTGGCCACCGCCAGACGCTGGTCGAGCGTGTCGCTGGCTGGCCCGGCGTGGGCTTCAGCGCCCCCGAGTCGACCTATCTGGCCTGGCTCGATCTGCGCCAGTCGACCCTGGGGGCCGAAAAATCGCCTGCCTCGGCATTGCTCGAGCGAGCCGGGGTCGCGCTGTCGGATGGCGCCGACTTCGGCTGGCCGGGCTTTGCGCGGCTCAATTTCGGCACCACGGCCATCCAGCTTGACGAGGCGCTGGCGCGCCTGGACCAGGTGTTGGGCGGCTGAGTGGCGCTGGCGTAATATCCTCAACAACGAAAACGGGGCCCTCGAAGGGGCCCCGTTTTCATGCTCAGGCGATGAGCGGCAAGGCGCTCGACGTCTCGATCCACTCAGTAGAGCAGGGCGAACAGCTTGCGGCGGTAGCTCACCGTCAGCGGATGATCGGCGCCGAGTGCGTCGAACACCCGCAGCAGGGTCTTGCGCGCCAGGTCGTCACCGTAGGCACGGTCGCGCTTCATCACTGCCAGCAATCCTTCCAGGCCGGGTTCATAGTCACCGTCGGCCACCTGGCGCAGCGCCCTCAGATAGTTGGCCTCGCTGTCGTCACGCCCCTCCAGGGCGGCCAGGGTCTCGGCGTCGGGCGCTTCTTCGCCGAACTCGATGCTGGCACGAACGCCGCGGGCCTCGGGACCGTCGCGGTCTTCCGGAGGTAGCGCGTCAAGCAGGGCGCGCGCTTCATCATTGCGACCTTCCGCCACCAGCACTCGGGCCATCTGGATCTGGTAGGCCAGGTGGTCGGGGTACTGCTGTGTCAGCTGCTGCAGGATCTCCAGCGCGGTGGCGGTGTCGCCCGCCGCCAGGGCCTGCTCGGCCTGTTCTTCGGGGCTTGCCGGAGCATCTTCCGGGGCCGGGAAGTAGCGGCCCAGCCACTCGCGAATTTCCTTTTCCGGCAAGGCGCCCTGGAAGTGGTCCACCAGACCGCCCTGGCTGATCAACTTGACGTCGGGTACCGAGCGTACGCCGAGCTGGCCGGCGATGTCCTGGTTGTCGTCGATGTTGAGCTTGGCCAGCAGGAAGGTGCCGGCGTACTCGCGGGTCAGCTTTTCCAGCACCGGCATCAGGTTCTTGCAGGGCTCGCACCAAGGGGCCCAGCAGTCCAGCAGCACCGGGATGCGCATGGACAGCTCCAGCACCTGCTGAATGTTGCTGCGGTCGACGTCGAAGATCAGGTCGCTGTCGGCCGGCCCCTGGGACGCCGCGGCGGCACCCTGGGCGGGTTCGCTGCTCGGATCGCTGCTCAGAGGTTCGCCTGTACGAGGGTCGACGATGGGCATGGGACACAACCTTGTCAAAAGTGAATTGCCCTAAAGATGCGGGCGACGGCCACCGACTTCAAGGCGCCTGCCGATACGCCGGAGCATGCCTGGAATCGATGACTGGCCAGCGGTGTGCCCAAGACGCGGTAAAGGGCTGCGGCGACGGTCGATTCTTGACCGACTCGGGTTGATCGAGGTCAGCTCTTCGACGAAAGAAGGAGGGGTGGATGGCTAATCCGGGGACACGGAAGCGCCAAAAAATATCGAATTGGCACAGAAAAATTAAGATTTAATCAGGGGGCGGGCTTCGTAGTACAGCGATGCCGCAACGGCGTCTGGTGGCGAAGCGCTGGCCTCGGCCAGCACCGGACAGCCAACAAAAAAACGAGGCAGTCCCGAAGGACTGCCTCGTTTTCGTATTTGGTAGCGGGGACCGGATTTGAACCGATGACCTTCGGGTTATGAGCCCGACGAGCTACCAGACTGCTCCACCCCGCATCAACGAGGACGTAGTATACGGATAATTCTGGCTGCGTCAACCCTGTGCGATTTCGGGTGTGATGGGTCGTGCCGTTCGGGCGCTGTGGTCCATACTGGAGGGGCTGTCATGCAAATGTCAGTGCTAGACGCTAGCCTGGTGGATAGTCGTTGTGGACGTTGATTCGACGCAGTACCACGACGAAGGCCTGCCGAGGTAGGCAGGTGGGGCTGGGCGTCGCAGTGGCAGGAGGCCACCCGCGATCGCTCTGGGCCCGAGGTTCCTGGTTGCGCGAATGCGCAGCACCAGAGCATCCACTGCTATACATGCTTGCAACAACAAGTGCCGTCGCCAAGCGGCGGCGTGAAGGACAATCAGGGAGGTCGTCTATGACTCAGCAAAAGCCCGTCGCGTGGGTCACCGGTGGTACTGGTGGTATCGGAAGCTCAATCTGTCGCGAACTGGCGGATGCCGGCTATCAGGTAGTGGCCGGTTACAACAATCCTGACAAGGCCAAGACCTGGCTGGAGACCCAGAAGTCGGATGGCTATGACAATATCGACATCGCCGGCATCGATCTGACCGATTTCGAGGCCTGCCAGAATGGCGTCAAGGCGATCGAGGACCAGCATGGGCCGATCGCAGTGCTGGTCAACTGTGCCGGTATCACCAAGGATGGCACCTTGAAGAAGATGTCGGCGGACCAGTGGAACGTGGTCATCGACACCAACCTCAACAGCGTCTTCAATACCTGCCGCAGCGTGATCGAGAGCATGCTGGAGCAGGGCTACGGACGGATCATCAACATTTCGTCCATCAACGGCCGCAAGGGGCAGTTCGGCCAGGTGAACTATTCCGCCGCCAAGGCCGGCATGCACGGTCTGACCATGGCGCTGGCGCAGGAAACTGCGACCAAGGGCATCACCGTCAACACCATCTCGCCTGGCTATATCGCCACCGACATGATCATGAAGATTCCGGAGAAGGTGCGCGAGGCCATTCGCGAGACCATCCCGATGAAGCGGTACGGCACGCCGGAAGAGATCGGCCGCCTGGTCAATTTCCTGGCCAGCAAGGACAACGGTTTTATCACCGGTGCCAATATCGACATCAATGGCGGTCAGTTCATGGGCTGACAGACGTCGCGCCGGGCTCACGAGGCTCGGCGATGTACATTTCGCCAGAAACCACGATGCGAGGCCAAAAGGCCTCGCATCGTGGTTTTCAGGGGTTGAAAGAGGGGGGGGGAGGCACGGCAAGCCGTGCATCGCTCAGGGTGGTGGCAGTTGACTCAGCCCATCCAGCAGGGCGTCGAGCTCCTGTACCTCGCGCTCCCACTGCTGGCGCGACACTGGACCGGTGGCCAGCAGCCCGCACAGTACCGAGATCAGCTCGTCTTCCCGGCTCGGCGCCTGGCCAAGGCTATCGTTGAGGCGGTCGACCTGGATCGCCAGGCGCAGTGGCTCGTCCTGGTGGCCGATCGGATGGCCCGCCAGGAGCGCCAGGTGCACCCGCAGTCGTGCCAGACGCTCGGCGACTTCCTCCGCTGGAGCAGGATCGCGTCGTGCGGCGTTGCGCTGTGCGTGGGCCTGTTTCAGCGCCGGCGGCAACGATAACGCGGCAGGAATCTCCACATCACTGCAGAGGCGACCGGCGAGGCAGTCATCGTCGGCCTCAAGGTGCTCGAGAATCAGGGGTTTGACCTCGCGCCAACGACCGACGACTTCTGCCACGGAGAGCCGTTCCAGGCGCTCGCGCCGAGCCCGTACGATGCCGGTCCAGCGCTTGCGCATGCCTTCGGTGCGCCGGCCCGAGGGCAGCGGTTCCAGCGCGCTGGCCTCATCCACCGCCTTGTCCAGCCAGTCGGCCTCGCTGCTTGCCGCGGGTTGCCAGGCATCGATGCGGTCGATCAGGGCCTGCATCTGTTCCAGCCGCTCGCGAGCACGCTGGGCACGATCATCGCGCTCGGCGTCACGCTGGGCGAAGATCTGGTCGCATAGTTGGCGGAATTCTCGCCACAGGGTCTGCTCCTCGCCCTTGGGCGCGCGCCCCAGTTCGCGCCAGCGCTGTTGCAGTGCCTTGGCCTGGTCGGCTCGCTGGCGTGCCGGCAGTCGTGCATCGACCAGCGCTCGGGCCTGGTCGATCACCTCACGCTTGGCGTCGGCGATCTCGTTGGCGCGGCGATCGATCAGCGCCTGCAACTGGTGCCGGATGCGGCCGAAGCGTCGTCCGATGGCCTCAGCGTGATCGCGCGGGACAGGGGCGGTGCGGCGCCACTGTTCCCTGGCCTGGTCGCGGATCTCGCGCAGCGCGTCGGGGTCGGCCTGGGCGGCGGGCTGCTCCAGAAGGGCCTCGATCTGCTCGCACAGCGCTTCGCGTTCTGCCAGGTTGGCCTCGCGCAGGCGCTGTTGTTGTTCACGCCAGGCCTTGAGCGACTCGCGAATACGTTCGGAGGTTGCCCGAAAGCGCTCGGACTGCTCGCGGTTGGCCGCGGCGTCGCCCAGTGCCTTCCACTCCTTGACCAGCTGGCGATGGCGGCGGTCACGGTCACGGTCGGTGAGGGTGGCGTCCTGCTCCAGGGCCTCGATGGCCTGGCACAGTTGCTCGCGCTTGGGACCGGCGACGAAGCCGCGCCAGTCACGCAGTTCGGCGAGTCGTGCGCCGAGGCGCTTGAGTCGAGACTGCTGGGCACCGGCCGAGGACGGCAGCTGATCGGCGAGGTGGCGAAGCCGCTGGTGCAGGCGGCTTGCTCCCTTGAAGGTACCCTCGTCGAGCAGCGCCTCGAGACGATCCAGTTCCTCATCGAAGCGTGTGAGCTGGGACTCCGACGGTTCGTCTCCGGAAAGATCCTTCTCCAGGCGAAGATGGTGTCGGGCACGTTCGAGCCTCGGGTCTGGCGGCAGACCTTCGGGCCACTTGCAGTCGCTCACCAGCTGCTTGAGCGCAGCCTCGTCGCCGGCCCTGATGGCTTCCTCCAGCGGCAGGGCGCGCTCGACCAGGCGCTGGTGGGCCTGGTTGATGGCGTCGTAGTTCTTCAAGGCCTTGTCGTAGCGCTGGCGCAGGCCGTCGTCGGCCAGGTGGATCTCGGACAGTGCCTGCCAGCGGTTGGCCATCAACTGCTTCTGAGCGCGCAGGCTGGCCAGGTCCTGTTCACCGACATATTCGCCCTGGTAGAGCGCGGCCAGGCTTTCTTCCAGCGCCATGACCAGTGCCTCTCGGTCCTGGTCGGCCTGCTCGCGGCGCTGTCGGTCGGCACGCAGGGCGTGTTCCTGGGCCTCGTGATCGTGAATCACCTTGCGACAGCGCAGGCTGGCCTCCTGGTAGCGCTGCTCCTGCCCGGCGTCGGGCAGATCCGCCAGTCGAGACCACTCGCGCTCCAGATGGCGGAAGCGCCCAGCGTAGAGGGGCTCCCAGGTGGCGCGGGCGTGCTGCTCGAGACTGGCCAGCAGTTGCTCGCGTCGTTCCCGAGCCTGTTCCACGGCGTCGGCGTCGGCGCGCAGTCGACCCAGGCGTTCCTTGGCGTCGCGCACCACGTGGCGATCCCGGCGGGCCGCCTGGGCCAGCTGCTTGAGACCTTCCTCGGAGGTGACCCGCTCGGCGGCGGCGTGACGTACGGCGGCGATGCCGTTGTCGCAGGCCTGGCGAATCAGGGCGGCCTCGTCATCGAGCCTGGCCAGGGCGGCGAGTCGCAGCTGCTGGTTATCGCCCTGGAGGGCGATCTCCTCGAGCATCGCCGCGTCGTCCAGGGACTCGACGATCTGCTGGCGGCGGCCAAGTTCGATGCCGCCCTGGCGACCGATCAGCAGCGCGATGAGCTGACGATCCAGCTCGCGTGATCCTTTACCCTCAACGCGCAGCTCCTGCAGTCGCTGTGGGTCGTCCAGGCGTCTCGCCGCGGCGAGACGGACGTCGGGCTCGGTGTCCTGGACCAGGGTCTCGAGGGCCTCGCGTTGGCTCTGGGGGTCGAGCCGTTCGGCGGCGTCGCGTCGGACCTGTGGATCGGGATGTCGCCAGCGTGGCGAGAAAAGGCGGCGGAGGAGTCCGGGCATGGGGCTTCCTGCAAAGAAATAAAGAAAGGTGGCGAAACGGCTTCACCATCTTGTTATTGCGCCAGGCAAAGCCGGGCGTCGAGATAGAAAGTTTATCTAAGCATGCGCGCCACCATCAGAAAAGGCCTCAGCGCAGGGCTGTGGCTGATTGGAGACACTGACAGGAGGACAATTGAGGCTTATGATCGGTTGCAGGACCGGGGGCTCTGACTTAGCTTGAGATCATCCCCCGACCAACACCCGACGTGGAGTTCGGCAATGAGCCTCAAAGTGGACAGGGACAGCATGGCGTTTACGTTCAAGGGTGGGATGCTGCCCATGACGGTGATGGAGCTTTCCAGTGCGGATCCCGAGGAAATTCGCGATCAGCTCGCGGGCAAGCTCTCGCAGTCGCCAGCCTTCTTTCAGCACACCCCGGTGGTGCTCAGCGTCGAGAAGCTCGACGAACCTCACCTGGCCCTGGAACGTATCTGTGCGGTGTGCCGGGCGCACAAGCTGCTGCCGGTAGCGGTGCGTGGTGGTGCTGATCCGGTCAAGCAGTCCGCCTGGGCGCTCGGACTTGGCTGGTTCCCCCCCCAGGATGCCGCCCGTGCGCGCACTCTGGAAAGCGTTCCGGTGCAGGAAGACGAAGACGTCACCGTGATCGAGGAAGTGGAGGCTGACGCGCCTCATGGCGGACGTATCTTTCGTGGCACCGTGCGTTCCGGCCAGCAGATCACCGCTCCCGACGGCGACCTGACCGTGATCGGTGCGGTCAATGCCGGGGCCGAGGTACTGGCGGCGGGCAATGTCCACGTCTACGGTGCCCTCAGGGGGCGTGCCCTCGCTGGCATTCACGGCGACCACCAGGCAGGCATCTTCTGCCGTGAGCTGCATGCGGAGCTGTTGTCGGTGGCGGGCAACTACAAGCGTCTCGAAGATATCGACCCCCAGCTGCTCGGCTCCTCCGTCCAGGTCGTGCTGATGGACGATCAGTTGGGGATCACCGCGCTGAAGTGAGCCTTCAGCCGGGCTTGTGAAGCGCCTTCAGCGGGGCGTTGCCGCATCAGCGGGCGCTTTAGCGCGGGACAGCGATTTTTATAAGGCCGTGCCTGGTCACTGCGGTGACCACACAGGACCAACAACTTTACGACGACAGGATGCGACACTTGGCCAAGATCATCGTTGTGACCTCCGGTAAAGGCGGGGTCGGCAAGACAACCAGTGCGGCAGCCATTGCCACCGGGCTGGCACTCAGAGGCAACAAGACGGTAGTGATCGACTTCGATGTCGGTCTGCGGAACCTCGACTTGATCATGGGCTGCGAGCGCCGTGTGGTCTACGACCTGGTCAACGTCATCCAGGGCGAGGCCGGGCTGAACCAGGCGCTGATCCGTGACAAGCGCGTGGACAACCTGCATATCCTTCCTGCCTCCCAGACTCGGGACAAGGATGCCTTGACCCAGGAGGGCGTCGAGAAGGTGCTGGACACCCTGACCAAGGACTTCGACTACATACTGTGCGATTCACCCGCCGGTATCGAACGTGGTGCCCAGCTGGCCATGTACTTCGCCGACGAAGCCATCGTGGTGACCAACCCCGAGGTGTCTTCGGTGCGTGACTCCGACCGGATCCTTGGGCTGTTGTCTTCGAAGACCCGGCGGGCCGAGCAGGGCAAGGACCCGATCAAGGAGCACCTGCTGATCACCCGCTACAACCCCGGACGGGTCGACCAGGGAGACATGCTGAATCTCGAGGACATTCGCGAGATCCTGGCGATCAACCTGGTAGGTTTGATTCCCGAGTCCGAGGCCGTGCTGAGAGCCTCCAACCAGGGGGTCCCGGTCACCCACGACGACAGCAGTGACGCTGGCCAGGCCTATATGGATACGGTCAGCCGCCTGATCGGAGAGGAGGTGCCCTTGCGCTTCCACGAGTATCAGAAGAAAAGCCTGCTGAGCCGCATGTTCGGAGGAGGAGGTCGCCGGTGAAACTACTCGATTTCCTGAAGCGCGAACGCAAGAAGTCCGCGTCTGTCGCCAAGGAGCGGCTGCAGATCATCGTGGCGCACCAGCGTAGCCAGCGGGGACAGCCTGACTTCCTGCCGATGCTGGAGAAGGAGTTGCTTGAGGTCATCCGCCGCTATGTCGAGGTGGACGACGATGCTATCAATATGTCGCTGGACAGCGAGGACAACTGCTCGGTGCTCGAGCTCAACGTGACCCTGCCGCGCAGCAGTTGATGCAGCGCCTGGTGTTGCTTGAACGTCGTGATATCGTCGATGCCACATCGCCGATGCGATATCGACAATGCCAGCCATCAAGATGACGCCCCTTGGGCGTCTTTCGTGTATTTCCTTCCCGCGCCGGACTCGACCTGTGATCGTGCAGGCTGAGCCCGGCGTTGGCCTGTGCTAGGCTGACGGGCCTTTGACGTACGCGTGGAGACCGCAATCCCATGGCGCAGCCGAAAGCCGCTCCGCTGACCTTTCTGTGGCACGACTACGAGACCTTTGGTGCCGATCCTCGGCGCGATCGTCCCTCGCAGTTCGCGGCCATCCGTACCGACGCCGAGTTCAACGAGATTGGCGAGCCGGTGGAGCTGTTCTGCAAGCCCGCCGATGATGCCTTGCCGCACCCCATGGCCTGCCTGATCACCGGTATTACGCCCCAGCAGGCGAGGCGCAATGGTGTGCCCGAAGCCGAGTTCGCCGGCGCCATCGTCGACGAGATGAGCGTCGCCGGGACCTGTGCGGTGGGCTACAACAGCCTGCGCTTCGACGATGAGGTCAGTCGTCACCTGTTTTACCGCAACCTGATCGACCCCTATGCACGGGAGTGGCAGAACGGCAATTCGCGCTGGGATCTGATCGACGTGGTGCGCGCCTTCCACGCCTTGAGGCCCGAGGGCATCGAGTGGCCAAGGCGCGAGGACGGCAGTCCCAGCTTTCGCCTGGAAGACCTGACCGCGGCCAACGGTATCGAGCATGCCGGCGCCCACGACGCCCTGGCCGATGTGCGCGCTACCATCGCCCTGGCGCGACTGTTGCGTGGCGCCAATGCCAACCTGTTCGACTACCTGCTGTCGCTCAGGGCCAAGCGTGAGGTGCGTAAACGCCTGGATACGACCCAGCGCAAGCCGGTGGTGCATATCTCCCGGCGCTATCCGGCCAGTCGCGCCTGCGGGTCTCTGGTGATGCCCCTGGCCGAACACCCGACCAATCCCAACGGCGTCATCGTCTACGACCTGTCGCTGGACCCTGCCGACATGCTCAGTCTCTCGCCCCAGGAGATTCGTGCTCGGGTATTTGTCAGCAATGACGACCTGGCCGAGGGGGAAAGCCGGATTCCGCTGAAGGTCGTGCACATCAACAAGTGCCCGGTGATCTTTCCGCCCAGTGCGCTCAAGGATGTGTCGGGGCCCCATCAGGGCGAGTACGGCGAGATCGTGGCGCGCATGGGGCTCGAGATGGACGCCTGTCGCGGTCACTACCAGCGGCTGGCCAAGGACCCCGATATCGTCGCCAAGGTGCAGGAGGTGTTCGCCGAGCCACCGCCGGAGCCGCCGAGGGATCCTGACCTGATGCTCTACTCCGGCGGGTTCTTCTCTCCTGCCGACCGCCAGCAGATGGAGCGCGTGCGTGCCATGGATCCCTGGGATCTGGTCGACGCCAGCTTTGCCTTCCAGGACCCGCGCCTCGAGGAGATGCTGTTTCGCTACCGCGCCCGCAGCTATCCGGACACCCTGACCGGCGAAGAGCAGGCGCGCTGGGAGACCTTCCGGTGGGAGCGGATGAACGACTCGGCGCTGGCGAGCCTGACGCTAAAGGACTTCGCGCGTGAAATCGAACGTCTGAACCAGACCTCGCTGAGCGATCGCGAACGCCAGATCCTCGAGGAGATGGTGATGTTTGTGGAGTCGATCATGCCCGCCCAGGCGTTCGGCTAGGGGGGGGCGGCCTGGCGCAGACGTACGGCGTCGCACTGGCCGTGTCGGGCATCATCAATATGGCGCCATGAATCAGATGTGATGAAGCGGGTGAAACGACGCGGGTGAAACCACAAGGCCCGACCGGCGATGCCGGTCGGGCCTTGTCGTCACTGCTGTCGGCGGCGGCGTCGCCAGCCGGGCGGGATCGCCCCCAAGCAGGGGGCGATGGGGTGGGCCAGGGCCTTTTGGCAGAGCCCTGTCAGGGTTTGGCCGCCTGGGCGCTGGTGTCCGCCGGCGTCGGTGACAGCGCTTCTTCCTCGTCACCGGGCAGGGCTTCCAGGTCGCCTTTCAACGCCATGACGTCGCTGGGTGCGGCACCCGGATCGAAGGTTACGTCCACCACTGCGGCGCCACCCAGACGCTGCCAGCTGTCCTTCAGGCTGGCGGCGTCGACCTCGAGCACCGCGGCGGCCAGCCGCTCACGCCTATCGAAGTCGGTGTCGCCGTAGGACAGCGCCTGCCACAGGCGGGTGGTGCGCTCCTCGAGGCCTGAATCACGCTGGGTAATCTCGTCGTGGACCGCCTGGCGATAGGTGGCCAGGGTGTCGTCATCCAGGCTGTCCAGACGCTCGGGCACACGGTCGAGGAAGTCGCTGACCCTGGCCTTGAGCTCGTCGCTCTGGGTGGAGGGAGACTGCACCAGCAGGCTGATGCCCGGAGCGTGCAGCAGCGGTGAGTAGCCTGCGCTGACGATGTACCCGAGCTGCTGTTCGGTACGCAACTGCTGGTAGAAGGGAGTCTCGAGCAGCTTGCCGAGCACCGCGATGCGGGCCTGGGTGGCGATACCCTGGTCCGGCCCCTGCAGGTAGCGAATCAGCAGCGACTCGTCTCGGCTGGAGTCCGGCGTCAGGCTCGGCAGATCCACTGCCTTGAGTACCTGCAGGTCGGTGATGGCGTCCGCGCCAAGGCTGGGCTCAAGCGCCGCGATGGCCTGCTCGGCCTCGTCGCGTGCCAGCGACTCTTCCAGGTTGCCGACCACCAGTGCCTGCAGGTGCAGCTCGTCGAGGAAGCGCTCGCGGAAGTCGCGCAGGTCCTGGGGCTCGAGGTCGGACAGCGCCTCCAGCAGTACCTGGGGGGACCACTGGGGCCGAATCAGCGCCTCGGACAGGGTGCGTTGACCCTGGTGATAGAGCGGATTGCGTGGTGCATTGCCCCATTGCTTTTCCAGGCCGTAGCGTACTCGGGCAACGCTTGCGTCGAGGATCTCACCCTGCTTGAGCTGGTCGATCACCTCCCGTATCACCCTGTCCTGGCGGTCACGCCAGCCGGTGAAGGACAGCGTCATGCCACGCGAGTGGGCATAGGCTTCATACTTCTGTCCCGCCAGACGTGCGGCGTAGAGCTTCTCGTTGAGGCTGTCGTTGAGCCAGCCGGCCAGCAGTTGTGTCAGCACGGCCTGGCGCGGGGACTGGCTGGCGCCAGGGTGCTGCAGGCTGAAGCGCCAGGAGGCCTTGGGCGTATCGTACTCGGCATCGGCCTTGTACCAGGCGCCGGCCTCGGGGGTGTCGATCAGCAGTGAGGGGCGCTCGTCGTGGGCCTCAAGCAGCGCCAGGTCCTCGGCGATAAAGGGATTGGGCTCGGGCAGCGCCAGCCCCGCCAGGGGGTCGGCTGCGGTGTCGGCCAATGGCGTCTCCTGCCAGGCGGTGTCGTAGTAGCGGCTACGTTGGTCGCCTTCGACCTCGGGGCCGGTGTACAGGCGGATCATGTTGTCGGGGCGCAGCGAATCGAGCCAGCGACGCACTTCCTCTGCGTCGAGCCCGTCCATGCGGTAGCCGGCGCGGTTGACGTCCTCGAGCGGGTAGTGGGTCAGGCTCATGGACAGGCGCATGGCCTCGTCCAGGGCGTTACCGTGCTGCTGGAACTGGAACGCCTGCTCGGACAGGCTGGCCTGCTCGTCGTAGCGTTCCTCGCTGATGCCCTGTTGGCGAATCTGCTCGATGGTGGCAAACAGACTGGCCTGGATGCGATCGAGATGCTCGTGACCCTCAGGGGTCAGGCTGACATCCACGGCCAGCAGTGCATGGCGGCCGTCACCTCGGGTGACGCCGGCGGACAGGCCGTCGGCCCAGCCGGCCTCGCGCAGGCGGCTCAACAGGCTGCCGGGCCCCTCATGACCGATCAGGTTGGCGATGTAGCTGGCCGGCTTGTGGCGATAGCTGAGCACGGGGTCGGGAACCGGGAACAGAAAGCTGACGCGGCGAGCGTCGCGCAGCGACTGGGCCTCGGCGGCCAGCGGCAGGCGTGAGCGATCCACCAGTGGGGTGTCGATGACGGGTGCCTCGAGGCCGCGATCGGGCACCTCGGCGAAACGTTCGACCACCAGTGTCTGCAGTTGATCCAACGGCATCGGCGCCACCACCGCCAGATGCATGACGTTGGCGCCGTAGTGGTTCTCGTAGAAGTTCATGACCCGCTCGCGCAGGCTGGGCTCCCCTTCGGGCCGCTCGGCCAGGGTCTCCTTGCTGCCCACCGAGAAACCCACGGTGGGGTTGGCCGGATTGAGCAGGGCGTCGAGGACCTCGTTCTCGCGGCGTGCGTCATCGCGCAGGCGCGCCTGATATTCGGAGTGCACCACGTTGCGCTCGCTGCCCAGGCGGTCGGCGTTGAACAGCGGGTCGATGAAGAACCGACTGAAGCGATCCAGAGCGCCTTCGAAGGCCTCGGGTTCCACATCGAAGAAGTAGTTGGTGTCCAGCGAGGCGGTGAAGGCGTTGTGGCGCCCGCCGTGGCGGCTGATGTAGCCCTGGTAGGCGTCGGGCTCGGGGTAGGCCTCGGTGCCCAGAAACAGCATATGTTCGAGCAGGTGGGCGAGCCCCTGTAGGTCATCGGGATCCTGGGCGCTGCCCACCGACACATTGAGTGAAGCCGCCGCCTTGTCGGCCTCGGGATCGCTGACCAGCAGGACGTCGAGGCCGTTGTCCAGGGTCAGTACGCGATAGTCGCGATCATCGTGGGGGCTGACGATCGGCGTCGTGGCGGTGGCCACGTCGGCGTCGGCCTGAGCCGTGACCGGTTGCTCGCTGGTAGCGGCCGGGGCCGCGGAAGCCTGAGCCAGCGGTAGCCACAGGCCGATCAGGGTGGCGACGAGGGCGCTGGCGCCGCGTCGTGTGAGGGTCGAAGCCATCACGTCTCCTTGGAAGTCTGGCGCCACATCTTGCCGATGGGGTGGGCACAGGATGGGTCTTGCTCTTGAGGATTGTTCACTCGTCTTGATACCGGAAAAGCGCCCAACAGTTCCCCGGGAGGGGGGCTCAACAGTGGCTTGAGGTCCTCGGGATCACTCTGCGGGTCCAGCCAGGCCCTCGCTTGACCGGGGGCTATGACCGCCGGCAGACGGTCGGTCAGGGGGGCCAGAAAGCCAGGGCTAGGTACCGTGATCAAGGCGAAGGAGTCGTTATAGTCGGTAAGGGTGGTGTGAAACCTACACCATAGTCCGGCCAGCAGCATCGGCCCGCGGTCTGCCCTGGTGATCAAGAAGGGCTGCTTGTAGTTTGGACGCGGCTGCCAGGCGTAGGCGCCGGCTACCGGCACCAGGCAGCGCCGCGCGCGGAAGGCGTCACGGAACATCGGGCGCGAGTCGAGGCTTTCGGCGCGGGCGCAGTGGGGGGCGTGATCGAGCACCTGCAACCAGGGCGGTGTCAGGCCCCAGAAACCGATCCCCAGGGTAGGGCGTCCAGCTTCCAGGCGGATGATCGACAGTGGACGGCGCGGGGCCATGTTGACGCCGCTGATGGCCTGGGCCGGAGCATCGAGGTCGTCGAGGGCGGTCTCGATGGCGCGGGCGGGAATATAGAGACGGCCGGTCATGGGGGCTCCTGCGATCTGGAGGGCCAGCGTACCCAAGCTCCCGGTGTCAGGAAAGCCTTGAGCCCGTTGTTGCGGCGAAGGGGGCATAATGAGCGGTCGAAAACAGTGTTCGATTAATGTATGCTGAACGATACCGCTGAACCTGAAGCCGCCGATGTCCGGCCGCGAGAGAGAAGAGCGATGGCGCGTCCAAGACAGCATGCCCCCGAGGAGCTTCACGCCCAGGTGATGGCCGCCTGCGATGCCTGGCTGGCTGAGCAGCCGGTGCATGCCCTGTCGCTGCGCTCGTTGGCCCGGGAGGTGGGCTGTGCGCCGAGCACCCTGCTGAAACTCTACGGCAGCTTCAACAACCTGCTTCAGCACGTCAACCTGGAAAGCCTCGGTCGGCTGCGCACGGTGATGGAGCCCCTGCTGGTCGACACCACCGAGCCTGAGGCCCGGCTGCGTGCCCTGGCCCAGGGGTACTGGAAGTTCGCCCGCGAAGACGCCCATCGCTGGCAGCTGATGTTCGACTATCCGCTGGCCCAGGAAGGCGAGCTCGATCAGCGCCAGACCGATATGATCGGCGCACTGTTTGCCCGGGTCGAGGGGACCCTGACCGAGTATCAACCGGATCTCGAATCGCTCGAGGCGCAGCGCCTGGCGCGAACCCTGTGGGGCAGCGTTCATGGCCTGGTGCAGCTGGGGCTCAATGATCGTCTTGGCTATTCCCAGGGCGGCGCCTTTGAGGTCGAGGAGCTGCTCGATCAACTGCTGTCGACCACCCTCGCCGGACTCAAGCAGATAGGCCGTGACCAGAGGGGCGATAGACAGGTGAACGACACGCCGTGATCGACGTACTCGTCTGGGGCCTCGTCGGCCTGCTTGCCTGCATCGCTGCCTGGCGCTTCTATCGCGCCCCGGCGGTGTATATCCGACGTTTCGTGTTTGCCTTTATCCATGTGTTGTACCGACTTCGCTTCCAGGGGCGTCGCTTCGTGCCCCCGCGCGGGCCGGCGCTGGTGGTGTGCAATCATGTCAGCTTCATGGATGCGCTGGTGATGGGCGGCGGCAGTCCCAGGCCGCTGCGCTTCTTGATGGATCGCCCGATCTACGAGTCGAAGCGCCTCAACTGGCTGTTCCGCATGGTCGGGGCGATACCCGTGGAGTCGGATCGTCGTGACCCGGGCAATGTGCGTCGCGCCCTGGAAGAAGTCAGCCGCGCCTTGAGAAACGGCGACGTGGTGATGCTGTTCCCGGAAGGGCGGCTGACGTCGGATGGTGATGTCAAGACCTTCCGCCGGGGCCTCGATCTGATTCTGTCGAGGGACCCGGTGCCGGTGATTCCCGCCGCGCTGTCAGGCCTGTGGGGCTCGTGGACCTCCAATTGCCACGGCAAGGCTCTGGCCCATTTCCCCAGGCGCTGCCGCGCCCGGGTGGCGCTCTACTTCGACGAGCCGGTGCCGCCGGGGCAAGCCACCCGTCAGTCGCTGGAGGCCCGGGTGCGCGAGCTCAAGGCCGAAGCCGATCGCTGGGTCGAGACCGGTAAGCCCTGAGGCAACCGCCGCCGGGGTACGCAGGCTCCGACAGAGGGAAGGTCGGGTTAGGGAAGGGATAACGCAGAAAGGGACGGCCTCGGCCGTCCCTTTCTCGTAAATACCTTGCTTGTCAGTGCTTTGCTTGTCAGTGCTTTGCTTGTCAGTACTTTGCTTGTCAGTACTTTGCTTGTCAGTACTTTGCTGGCAAGTACTCTGCCTGCTGGTGCCTTGCCCGCCGGTTTCTTCCCTGCATGTCGCGTCGCGACTGACGTGCCTCTGGTCCTTGCGGTGGTCAGTCGCCCGCGTCGGATTCTGCCAGGACGCGGCGAGTGCCAGGCCAGCAGCTGACTGAGGTGATCAGGTTGTCGCGCATCTCGAGGATTTCCATGCGGATGTTGCCGATCTGCAGACAGGCCGGGCCGTCGGGGAAGGACTCGAGGTGTTCCAGTATCACCCCGTTCAGCGTCTTGGGGCCGTCGGTGGGCAAGTGCCAGCCCAGCGACTTGTTGATATCACGGATATTGGCGGTGCCGTCGATCACGTGGCTGCCATCGCTCTGGGGCAGCATGTCCTGTTCCTGGCCGGCCACGTCGGTGGTGAATTCACCGACGATCTCCTCGAGGATGTCCTCCAGGGTCACCAGACCCTCCACGTCGCCGTACTCGTCCACCACGATACCAATCCGGCGCTTCTGCTTCTGAAAGTTCAACAGCTGGGTGTGCAGCGGCGTCGATTCGGGAATGAAGTAGGGCTCCCGCGCTTCCTGCACGATGGCCGCCTTGGTCACCTCGCCTCTGGACAGGAAGCGGGCGGCATTGCGCAGGTGCAGCATGCCGATGATGCTGTTGATGTCGCCCTTGAATACCGGCAGCCGGGTGTGCTGGCTGGTGCGGATCTGGGTCAGGATATCCTCGAGACTGTCGTCGAGATCGATGCCGACCACCTCATGGCGCGGCACCATGATGTCGTTCACGGTGACATTCTCGAGATCCAGAATCGACAGCAGCATGGCCTGGTGGCGATGGGGGATCAGGGTGCCGGCCTCGTGGACCACGGTGCGCAGCTCGTCGCGGGTGAGATTGTCACCATTGCCGTCGATATTCTTGACGCCAAGCAGTCTGAGCAGGCCGTTGGAGATCACGTTGACCACCCACACCAGCGGATACAGCAGCTTGAGCAGCGGCTCCAGAATCATCGAGGCCGGGTAGGCGATGCGCTCCGGCTTCACCGCCGCGAAGGTCTTGGGGGTAACCTCGGCGAAGATCAGCACCACGATGGTCAGGATCGCCGTGGAGATGGCGGGGCCGCTGACATCGCCAAAGAAGTGGATGGCGATGATGGTGGCGATGGAGGCCGCCAGGTTGTTGACGAAGTTGTTGCCGATCAGGATGACGCCGATCAGCCGGTCGGGACGCGCGAGCAAGCGCATCACGCGCTTGGCGTTGCGCTGTCCGCTGTTGGCCTGGTGGCTCAACCGATAGCGGTTGATCGACATCATGCCGGTCTCGGAACTGGAGAAGAAGCCCGATAGGGCAATCAGCAGAAAGAGCAGGCCGAACAGCAGGCCCACCGGAAAGTCGTCGTTCAAGACGTGAAATCCTTGGTCGCGGGTAGGGGTCGAGTTGTAGGGGGTCGGGCCGGGAGTGTCAAGGAGACCTCCTGTCTAGCTGTGCGCTAACAGCACCTCAAGGACAAACTTGCTACCAAAGTAGGCCAAAAGCAGTGCGATATAGCCTCCCAGGGTCCAGCGCACCGCCCGCATACCTCGCCACCCAAGGCGGTAGTGGCACAGCAGCAGTACCGCGAACACCAGCCAGGCCAGCAGCGACAGCACCGTCTTGTGGACCAGGTGTTGGGCGAACATGTTATCGAGGAACACGAACCCGCTGGCGATGGCCAGCGTAAGCAGGGCCATGCCCACCCAGATCATCTCGAACAGCACCCGCTCCATGGTGGTCAGCGGCGGCAGTGCCTGTACCACGCCGCGTATCCGGTGATGCTTGAGGGCCTTGTTCTGGACGCCTACCAGTATCGCCTGCAGCGAGGCGATGGCCAGCACCGCGAAGGCCAGGGCGGAGCTGACGGCGTGGAAGGCGATGCCGGGGGTCATGCCGTTTGCGCTGGTAGGGGTCGGTAGTTCGGTACCGAGCAGCAGCACCACGCCTGCAAAGGGGAACAGCACGGCGGCGATATTGAGCACCGGCTTGAACAGGCTGGCGCCCAGCAGCACCACCACCGCCAGGGCGGTGACCAGCACTGCGCTGGTGGACAGTCCTGGCAGCATCGAGCCCTCGAGGGCAAGCAGGCCGCCGGCGACGACCAGGTGGAGAGCCGCCGCCAGGGTGCCGAAGCCACGCACCAGTAGGTCGCGCGGAGGTACCCGGCGAATCAGGGTCAGCCCTTGCCAGGAGGCAGCCGCCAGATAGAAGACAAAGGCCAGTAGAGCCAGAGGTAACGCCTGCATGCTGTGCTGTCCGTGCGCCTTGCCGGCGCCTTTGAAGATAGGGATCCTGGGTCCGGGGAATGCCTTCCCCTCGACACCGACTATACCGGATAGCGCCTCGGCTGACAGCCAGCGGGCGGCCTTCTTCGGCTGTCTTGCCGGCAACTGCATGGAGAGTCCGCGCCACAAGGCGTATAATTTGCGCCATCGTCAAGGCCGCGCACCGGCGGCCGTCTCAAGGGGCGTCTCGACAAGGGCGCCTTGAGGCCATCGCATTTGGAGAGGCCCATGTTTCAGAACCTGAGCGAGCGTCTGTCCCAGACGCTGAAGTCGATCAAGGGTCAGGCACGCCTGACCGACGACAACATCAAGGACACCCTGCGCGAGGTGCGCAAGGCGCTGCTCGAGGCGGACGTTGCCCTGCCGGTGGTCAAGGCGTTCATCGAGCGAGTGCGCGAACGTGCCGTGGGCCAGGAGGTCTCCCGCAGCCTGTCGCCGGGCCAGCAGTTCATCAAGATTGTCCAGCAGGAGCTGGAAGTCACCATGGGCGAGGCCAACGAAGGGCTGTCGCTCAAGGGCACGCCCTCCGTGGTGCTGATGGCCGGCCTGCAGGGTGCGGGCAAGACCACCTCGGTGGCCAAGCTGGGCAAGTATCTGCGCGAGCGCGAAAAGAAGAAGGTGCTGGTGGTTTCCACCGACGTCTACCGCCCCGCCGCCATCGACCAGCTCGAGACCCTGGCCAAGGAGGTCGAGGTCGACTTCTTCCCGTCGCGCTCGGATCAGGCCCCGGTGGACATCGCCACGGCGGCGCTGAAACACGCCAAGATCCAGTTCCATGACGTGGTACTGGTCGATACCGCGGGTCGCCTGGCCATCGACGAAGCGATGATGCAGGAGATCCAGGGGCTGCATCAGGCCATCGAGCCCTCCGAAACGCTGTTTGTGGTCGACTCGATGACCGGCCAGGATGCGGCCAACACCGCCCGCGCCTTCGCCGATGCCCTGCCGCTGACCGGGGTAGTGCTGACCAAGGCCGACGGTGATGCCCGTGGCGGTGCCGCCCTGTCGGTGCGTCACGTCACCGGTCGTCCGATCAAGTTCATGGGTGTCGGCGAGAAGGTCGATGCCCTCGAGCCCTTCCATCCGGATCGTGTGGCCTCGCGTATCCTCGGCATGGGCGACGTGCTGTCGCTGATCGAGGAAGCCGAGCGTACCGTCGACAAGGGCAAGGCCGAACAGCTCGCCAAGAAGGTCAAGAAAGGCCAGGGCTTCGATCTCGAGGACTTCCGCGAACAGCTCCAGCAGCTCAAGAAGATGGGCGGCATGAGCGGCCTGATGGGCAAGCTGCCGGGCATGGGGCAGATGGCCGAGATGGCCCAGGGACCTGGGCCCGAAAAGGAGCTTGGCAAGCTCGAGGCGCTGATCAACTCGATGACGCCGAAGGAGCGCCGTAATCCGGACATCATCAACGGCTCGCGCAAGCGCCGTATCGCCGCCGGTGCCGGCCTGCAGGTGCCGGACCTCAATCGTCTGCTCAAGCAGCACAAGCAGATGCAGAAGATGATGAAGAAGGCCGGCAAGAAAGGCGGCATGCAGAAAATGATGAGGGGCATGTCCGGCATGATGGGCGGAGGTGGCCCTGGCGGCCCCGGAGGCATGGGTGGCATGGGTGGCCCCGGCGGCATGCCCTGGCGCTGAGTCAGTTTTCTTGCGCTGGTGCTGTTTTTAATGCCAAGCGCGAAGATGACGAGGGCTGATGACAGGACCCGGCTCTCCTCGCTCGTCAAGGGATGAGCGGCAAAAAAGGTTCCCTTGGGGGGTGGTTTTCCGTAGAATACTGCCTCTTCACTCGAGGACCGCGCCTGGCGCGGCCCTCGTCGTGAGCGAAACACCGGTGGCTGGCCTGGCCGTCGCCGTTATCTGAAATCCCAACCGAAGGACAGTCAACGTATGGTTACCATTCGTCTGGCACGTGGTGGCGCCAAGAAGCGTCCCTTCTACCACCTCGCCGTGACCGATTCCCGCAACGCCCGCGACGGCCGCTTCATCGAGCGTCTGGGCTTCTTCAACCCGGTGGCCCGTGGCCAGGAAGAGCGTCTGCGCATCGACCTCGACCGCATCGCCCACTGGCAGTCCCACGGCGCGCAGCTGTCTGACCGCGTCGCCGAGCTGGTCAAGGAAGCTCGCAAGCAGGCCTGAGGCGCAAGCCTTGCCTGTGAATGTCCCGGTGTGAAAGAGGTTTGACCCAGATGGCATCGCCACAACGCCCTAGCGCGCAGCGCCAAGCGCAAGACGATCGCCACAGCGACGATTACGTCGTGCTGGGCAAGCTGACCAGTCCTTACGGCATCAAGGGCTGGCTGAAGGTGTATTCCTACACCTCGCCCATGGAAGGCATTCTCGACTATGCCGAGTGGGTGGTCCGTCACGACGGACAGATTTCGCGCCATCGCCTCAAGCAGGGGCGCAAGCAGGGACAGGGCCTGGTCGCCCAATTGGACGGTGTCGATGACCGTGACCGCGCCGAGAGTCTGGCCGGAGCGGACATCCTGCTGGCCAAGCAAGACCTGCCCGAACTCGACAGTGAAGAGTACTACTGGCACCAGCTGGAAGGCCTCAGGGTCGTCACGCTGGAAGGGGTGTCTCTGGGACGCCTGGCCTACCTGTTCGAGACCGGTGCCAACGACGTCATGGTCGTGAAGGGCGGCGACGCCCCGGACGATCGCGAACGTCTGCTTCCCTACCTGCCCGATGACGTGGTCAAGCGCGTCGATCTCGAGGCAGGAGAGATGCTGGTCGACTGGGACCCGGAGTTTTGAGCGCAGTGCGTTCGAAAACCGCGTCGACAGGAGATCGATAACGTGTGGATAGGGGTGGTGTCACTGTTTCCGGAAATGTTCGAGGCGATTACTCGTCACGGCGTGACCGGCAGGGCCGTCGACAAGGGCCAGGTGACGCTGGAGTTCTGGAACCCCCGGGACTACGCCACCGACCGCCATCGCACCGTGGATGATCGCCCCTATGGCGGTGGTCCCGGCATGCTGATGAAGGTCGACACCCTGAGAAGTGCCATCCACGACGCCCGCAGCCGAGCCCAGGCGGCCACCGGCGAGCGTCCCAAGGTGATCTACCTGTCGCCCCAGGGGCGCAGACTGGATCAGCAGGGCGCGCGGGAACTGGCGTCCGGACCGCCCCTGGTGGTGGTGGCGGGGCGTTACGAAGGCATCGATGAACGCGTGGTCGAAGCGGACATCGATGAGGAGTGGTCGATCGGCGACTATGTCCTGAGCGGGGGAGAGCTGCCCGCCATGGTGCTGATCGATACGGCGGCAAGGCTGGTGCCCGGTGTACTGGGGCATCAGGATTCCGCGGTCGAGGACTCCTTCAACGACGGTCTGCTGGACTGTCCGCACTATACGCGCCCGGAGGAAATCGACGGTCGCAAGGTGCCGGACGTGCTGCTCAGCGGTCACCACGGACAGATCCGTCAGTGGCGGATGAAACAGTCCCTGGGGCGTACCTGGCAACGGCGGCCCGACCTGCTCGAGGGCAGGCAGCTGTCGAAGGAGCAGAAGCGGCTGTTGAACGAGTTCATCGACGAACACGCCGACAAGGCGGAGGTGCAGGACGAACGTCGGGATTCCGACGAGGCGGCCAGTCGCCGCTGACGGACCTGCGTCATCAACGACCCGCGCGCTCGAGCTTCGAGGGCCGGGATCACGATCCATCGGCACCCACGACCGATCGATGGATCACAACGATTTCAGGAGTGAGTCAAATGAGCAGCAAGAACAAGGTGATCCAGGCGCTCGAAGCCGAGCAGATGAGCAAGCAGGTGCCGGACTTTGCACCGGGCGACACCATCGTCGTTCAGGTCAAGGTCAAGGAAGGCAACCGCGAGCGTCTCCAGGCCTTCGAAGGCGTGGTCATCGGCAAGCGTAACCGCGGTCTGAACTCCGCTTTCACCGTGCGCAAGATCTCCCACGGCGTCGGCGTCGAGCGTACCTTCCAGACCTACAGCCCGCTGGTCGACTCCATCAGCGTCAAGCGTCGCGGTGACGTGCGCCAGGCCAAGCTGTACTACCTCCGTGAGCGTAGCGGCAAGTCTGCGCGCATCAAGGAAAAGCTGGCTTAAAACAGCCAGCGCTGTCAGCCAGTCTGAGGGAGGCCCCGCCTCCCTCGCCCGACACCCCGTCACCACCTTCGTGGGGCGGGGTGTCGGTGCATTGGGGGCCCTCTCGTGCTTCACCAGTGCCCTCGATGGCTAGCCACCAGAGCCCAGGAGGTGTTGCTTGAGCGCCGGCGATCGTCAGACAATCGACCGCTTCCTCGACCAGCTATGGCTCGAGCAGGGCGTCAGCGACCATACCCTGAGCGCCTATCGCCACGATCTGGAGGCCTGGGCCAACTGGCTTGCTGGTCAGTCGTGCGCGTTGCTCACGCCGGGTGAGCGGACCTTGCCGGACTGGCTGGACTCGCGTCGCGAAGAGGGCTACAAGCTCACCAGCAACGCCCGGCTGCTGTCGAGCCTCAGGCGCTTCTACCGCTGGGCCCTGGCCGAAGGGATGATCGAAGCGGATCCGCTGGCCCGGGTGCGCCTGCCGCGGGTGCGGCCATCGTTGCCGGACACCCTGGACGAGGACGAGGTCGAGCGCCTGCTGAATGCGCCGGACCTGTCCACCGCCCTGGGACTGCGCGATCGCGCCATGCTCGAGGTGCTGTACGGCGCAGGGCTTCGCGTCAGCGAACTGGTCGGTCTGACCACCGATGCGGTCAATCTGCGCCAGGGCGTGGTGCGGGTGCGCGGCAAGGGGCAGAAGGACCGTCTCGTGCCGCTGGGCGAGGAAGCCGGCCACTGGCTCGAGCGCTACCTGCGCCAGGGGCGTAGCGAGCTGATGAGCGATATCCAGCGTCCGGCGCTGTTCCCCGGACGGGGCGACGGCGCCATGACCCGCCAGACCTTCTGGCACCGAATCAAGCACTACGCCAGTGTGGCAGGCATCGATCGTCCGCTGTCGCCACACACCCTGAGGCACGCCTTTGCCACCCATCTGTTGAATCATGGGGCCAATCTGCGTGTCGTACAGATGCTGCTGGGGCACTCGGACCTGTCGACGACCCAGATCTACACCCATGTGGCGCAGGCGCGACTGGAAGCCCTGCACGCCGACCATCATCCTCGAGGCTGACCCATGAAACGCCCTCTGTTCGTGCTTTCCCTGCCCGCTCTGCTCACCGCTGCCCTGTGGACCAGCGGTGCGCTGGCGGCCCCTCCCGCCGCGCTCAACGAGCTTGAGGTGAACGGCCAGAAGATGCCGGTGAGTCAGGTGCTGGATACCCCCATGGACGGCATCTACGAGGTGCGTCTGGAGACCGGGGAGTCCTTTTACACCAACGAGAGCGGCAGCCACTTCCTGGTGGGGGACCTGTACCAGAACGCCGAGGACGGCCTGGTCAACCTGTCCGAGCAGAGCCGCAACGCCAGCCGCGCCAGCCGCGTGGCGGCCATCGACGAGTCCGAGCAGATCGTCTATCGCGGGGTCGATGAGCCCAAGGCCACCATCCACGTCTTCACCGATACCACCTGTCCTTACTGCCGCAAGCTGCACGAGGAAGTGCCGCGCCTCAACGAGCTGGGCATCCAGGTCAACTACCTGGCCTTCCCGCGTGGCGGCATGCAGAGCGAAGGCGCCCGCCAGCTCGAACAGGTGTGGTGCGCCGACAATACCAGCGAGGCGATGACCGCCGCCAAGAGTGGAGAGGTTCCGAGCGGCGCCACAAGCTGCGACAATCCGGTGGAGCGGCAGTATCATCTGGGGCTGGAGCTGGGCGTGCAGGGCACGCCGGCGATCATCCTGCCCGACGGCACCATGGTCCCGGGCTATGTGCCCGCCGAACGGCTGGCCGAGCGCCTCGGCATCGACGGCTGAGCCCGTCCGACAACACAATCGAGAAGGCCCGAGCCAGACTCGGGCCTCGCCAAATCGCTGACACAGCCGTCGCTTGCGGCGACGGTCGAGAAGGGAGAATGACATTGAAACCGGTGAGAGTGGGAATCTGTGGGCTGGGTACCGTCGGTGGCGGCACCTTCAATGTACTGACGCGCAACGCCGACGAGATCGCTCGGCGTGCCGGTCGCCCGCTGGTGATCGAGCAGGTCGCCCATCGCAGCATCAATCCCGCCTGTGACCTTACCGGTATTCGTACCACCAAGGACGTCTTCGAGGTGGCGACCAACCCCGATATCGACGTGGTGGTGGAGCTGATCGGCGGCTACGACGTGGCTCGCGAGCTGGTGATGATGGCCATCGAGAATGGCAAGCACGTGGTCACCGCCAACAAAGCGCTGATCGCGGTGCACGGCAACGAGATCTTCAAGGCGGCCCATGAAAAGGGCGTGATCGTGGCCTTCGAGGCCGCCGTGGCCGGCGGTATCCCGGTAATCAAGTCGCTGCGCGAGGGCCTGGGTGCCAACCGCATCAGCTGGGTGGCGGGTATCATCAACGGTACCGGCAACTACATCCTGACCCATATGCGCGACGAGGGCCGGGCGTTCGAGGACGTGCTCGCCGAGGCCCAGGCGCTGGGCTACGCCGAGGCCGATCCGACCTTCGACGTGGAAGGCATCGACGCCGCCCACAAGCTGACCATCCTGGCGTCCATCGCCTACGGTGTGCCGCTGCAGTTCGAGAAGGCCTACACCGAGGGTATCTCTCGGGTCACCGCGGAGGACGTCGAGCAGGCCGACAACCTGGGCTACATCATCAAGCACCTGGGCATCTCCAAGCGCACCGGTGACGGCCTCGAACTGCGCGTCCATCCGACGCTGATTCCCAAGGAGCGGCTCCTGGCCAGCGTCCACGGGGTCAAGAACGCCATCGCCGTGATGGGTGACGCCGTCGGTCCGACCCTCTACTACGGTGCCGGCGCCGGCGACGAGCCCACCGCCTCGGCGGTGGTCGCCGACCTGCTCGACGTGGCCCGCGACATCTCCACCGAGCATCGCTATCGCACGCCTTATCTGGCCTTCTGCGGCGTCACCGATGACTGTGACGAGCTGCCGATCATGCCCATGGAAGACATCACCACGGCCTACTACCTGCGCCTGCTGGCGGTGGACCGCCCCGGCGTGCTGGCGCGGGTGGCGACCATCCTCTCCGAGGAGGGTATCTCCATCGAGGCGCTGATCCAGAAGGAGGCCACCGAGGGCGAACTGGTGCCGATCATCCTGCTGACCCACCGTACCCTCGAGAAGCACATGAACGAGGCCATTCGCCGCATCGAGTCCCTGGCCGACATCGCCGGCTCGGTGACCCGCATTCGCGTCGAGAGCCTCGACGAGCAGGACTGATGATGCCTGCGGGAGCGGGCCCAGGCTCGCTTTCGCGGGCGCTTCGCTGGAATCTCAGGCCGCGCCCCGGGCGGCGGCAAGGAATCACAAGATGCGCTATATCAGCACCCGCGGGCAGGCGCCCGCGCTGTCCTTCGAAGAAGTCGTCCTTACCGGCATGGCCGCCGACGGTGGCCTCTACGTTCCCGAGGACTTCCCTCACCTGAGCGCCGACGACCTGGCCGACATGGCCGGGCTGTCCTACGCCGAGATCGCCTTTCGGGTGATGAAGCCCTTCGTCGGTGGCGAGATCGACGACGACACCTTCCGTGGCCTGGTCAAGGACGCCTACGCGACCTTCAGTCACGACGCCGTGGTGCCGCTCAATCAGCTCGACGCCAACCACTTCCTGCTCGAGCTGTTCCACGGTCCGACCCTGGCGTTCAAGGACGTGGCCCTGCAGCTGCTCGGACGTATCCTCGATCACTTCCTCAAGAAGCGTGGCGAGCGCGCGGTGATCATGGGCGCCACGTCCGGCGACACCGGCTCGGCGGCGATCGAGGGCTGTCGTCACTGTGACAACCTCGACATCTTTATCCTGCACCCCCACAACCGGGTGTCCGAGGTACAGCGCCGGCAGATGACCACGGTACTGGCCGACAACGTCTTCAACGTCGCCATCGAAGGCAACTTCGACGACGCCCAGGCCATGGTCAAGGCCAGCTTCGCCGACCAGAGCTTCCTCGATGGGGCTCGGCTGGTGGCGGTGAATTCGATCAACTGGGCGCGGATCATGGCCCAGGTGGTCTACTACGTGGCCTCCGCCGTGGCGGTGGGTGCGCCCCAGCGTCAGGTCAGCTTCTGCGTGCCCTCGGCCAACTTCGGCAACGTCTTCGCCGGCTACGTGGCCTACCGCATGGGGCTGCCGGTGAAGCAGTTCATCGTCGCCACCAACGCCAACGATATCCTCCACCGTACCCTGGCCGACAACGACTTCTCCAAGCAGGAACTGCTGGCCACCCTGGCGCCGTCCATGGACATCGTGGTGTCGTCCAACTTCGAACGTCTGCTGTTCGAAGCCTACGACCGCGACGGCGGCGCCGTGGACGAGCTGCTCGGGCGCTTCCAGAACGAGCCGACGGTGCTGGCCGAAGCCCCGCTGGGCCGGCTGCGCGAGGTCTTCTCGAGCCACAGCGTGGATGACGACACCATCCTCGAGGTGATCCGCGAGGCCCACCACCGCACCCAGGAGATCCTCGATCCCCACACCGCGACCGGCTATCGTGCCGCCGAGCGCGAGCGCAGGGACGCCTCTACGCCGATGATCACCCTGGCCACCGCCCACCCGGCCAAGTTTGCCGAGGCGGTGGTCAAGGCCGGCTTCCCGGGTGTGCCGCTACCGCCACATATGGACGATCTGCTCGAGCGCGAGGAACGCTACGAGGTGCTGCCGGCTAGACTCGAAGCGGTACAGGCCTTCGTCGCCGAACATCGTCGTCGCTGAGGCCTTCGGCATGGGGCCGAGCGCCTTGCGGCGTTCGGCTCGGTTTTGTGCCAATCGGTTCTTATCCATCGGTTTTTGCCAAGGGTGCCCGCTGCCGGGCATCCCGACAGGGAGACTTCCATGAAGCTGTGGGGACGCAACAACTCGGTCAACGTCAAGAAGCCCGTCTGGTGTGCCATCGAGCTGGGGATCGACCTCGAACGGGTCGATCTGGGAGGGCCCTTCGGTGGGCTCGATACGCCGGAATTCCTGGCCAAGAATCCCAACGGCCTGATTCCCTGTCTCGAGGACGGCGACCTGGTGCTGTGGGAATCCCACACCATCGTCCGCTATCTGGCCGATGTGCACGGTGACGGTCGGCTCGCGACCGACTCTGCCGGCGCCAGGGCGCGCTGCAGCATGTGGATGGACTGGGCGCTTGGCAGTCTGGCGGGCCCCTATCGGGATCTGATCATGAACCTGGTGCGCGGCACCCCCGAGACCCGCGACGATGCGGCCATCGAGCGTGGCCTGGCCGGGTTCGAGAAGAGCCTGCGTATCGCCGACGGTGCGCTGGCCCGCCAGCCCTGGCTGTCCGGCGAGGAATTCGGCATCGGTGATATTCCGCTGGGGGCCTACGTCTACCTGTGGTTCGCCCTGGATATCGAGCGCCCGAGCCTGCCGAACCTCGAGGCCTGGTACGAGAAGCTGACCCAGCGCAGCGCCTATCGCGAACACGTGATGCTGCCGATCAGTTAAGTCGATCCAGCTGCGTTGGACGCGCCGGTATCGCGTCGGCGCAGGTGGCGGTCAGCACGCCATCTGCGCCGACCTTCTCGGTTCCCGACACCCTCCTGCGCCAGCCTCGCTTCAACCTTCCAGAGAATCCGATGTCCCACTCTTCTCCGGCAAATACCGGCTCGAGCGAGCATGCCGAGCCGCGTCCGCGTATCGAACCGCGTCCGCGTATCGAACCGCGTCCTCGCAACGAAAGGCTGTATCGGCAGGGACTCGAGGCCGGGCTGTCGGAGCTTCAGGCCCGGCTGCTGGCCGGACGCCTGCCCGACTACCAGGGCGAACTCGGCCCGCTGGTCGACCCGAGTCTACGTCATCTGGTCCATCCCGAGCGTCTGGCCGATGCGCCGAGAGCGGCCGAGCGCATCGCCCAGGCGGTGGCCGAGGGCGAGCACATCGGCATCCTCACCGATTACGACGTGGACGGCATCACCTCCCACGTGGTGATCCGGCGCACCCTGAACGAACTGTTCGGGGTGCCAGAGTCACGTCTGCACAGTCTGATCGGTCACCGTATTCATGACGGCTATGGCATCAGCCTGCCGCTGGTGGAGCGCACCCTGAAGCTGACCCCGCGGCCCAGCCTGGTGATTACCGCCGACTGCGGCAGCAGCGACGAGGCGCGTATCGCCAGGCTCAAGGCGGCGGGAATCGACGTGGTGGTCAGCGATCACCACGCTCTGCCCCAGGAAGGGCCGCCGCCCTCGGCCTATGCCACGGTCAATCCGACCCGAGCCGACTGCGACTACCCGGACGCCACCATCGCCGGCTGCATGGTGGCCTGGCTGTTGATGTCGCTGACCCGCCAGGTACTGATCGAACAGGCGGTACTGTCGCCGTCCACGCCCAAGCTCTCGCCCTGGCTGTCCTACGTGGCGCTGGGCACCGTGGCCGACTGTGTGTCACTGGGTGGCAGCGCCATCAACCGGGCGGTGGTGCGCCACGGTCTGGCGCTGATCAATCGCATGGGCGAGCCCTGCTGGCGGGTAATGGCGGAGCGCCTGGGCGCCGACAGCGTGCCCTTCGACGCCGAGACCCTGGGCTTCCAGATGGGGCCGAGAATCAACGCCCGTTCGCGTCTCGACGATCCCTACGCGGCGCTTCACTTCATGCTCGCCGGGGATGACGGGGTGGCGCGGCGTCACCTGGAGACCCTGGACGCCGACAACCAGTCGCGCAAGGCCATCGAAGCCGACATGGTCGCCGAGGCCAGGCTGCTGGCCCGCCGGGCGCTGGACGCCGACGAGCCGGTGGTCATCGTCTATCTGGAGAACGGCCATCCGGGGGTTCAGGGCATCGTCGCCTCGCGCCTGGTGCAGGCCTACGGACGGCCGACCCTGGTGCTGACCCCCGCCGCCGAGGCCGGCATGCTGACCGGCTCCGGACGCTCGGTGGAGGCGCTGCACCTGCGCGATGCTCTGCAGCGCGCCCACGACCTGGCCCCCGAGGCGCTTACGCGTTTCGGCGGCCACCGGGGCGCCGCCGGCGTCGGCGTGGTACAGGAACGTCTCGACGACTTCCGCCAGGCGCTGATCACCGCGGTCAGCGAACAGCTCGGCGATCTGGAACTGGTGCCCAGGCTCTACACCGACGGTGAACTCGGCGAGCATCAGCTAAGCCTCGAGACCCTGGCCGAGATCGAGGGCCTTGGCCCCTTCGGCCGCGAGTTCGAGGCGCCGCTGTTCGAGGGGCGCTTTCTGGTGGAGCGGCTCAAGCCGGTGGGTGACGGCAGTCACCTGACCCTGGAGCTGTCCTGTCGCGGACTGACCCTGAAGGCCATCTGGTTTCGCTGCCTGACCCCGGGCCAGTTGCCGGACTTCGACGTGGGCGCCACCCTCCACTGCGCCTACAAGCTCAATCGCAACCGCTTCCGCGGACGCGAGTCACTGCAGCTGATGGTGGAGCACGCAGAGCCCGTTGAATAAGCCGGTCGACTGAAGCGGTCGAACGAGGGTCCGTGATCCCGGCAAACCTCGGTCTTCGTTGCCTGCGGAGGTCCTGGCGCTGCTGGCTTCAGGTTACCGTGAATTGTCCCATCATGCCGTTATCTTCGTGTTCGAGGATGTGGCAGTGATACATGAAGGGCGCACCCTGCGAAGGCTGGTTGAAATGGACCAGCAGTTCGACGGGCTCGCGCACCAGCACAGTGTCTTTCATGCCTTTGTCACGGGTCTGCGGCGCAGAACCGTTGCGGCTGATGACCTGGAAATGCACGCCGTGTACATGGAAGGGGTGGGCCATCATTGTGCCGGTCACCTCCCATATTTCGCTATCACCCAGGTTGACCCGCTCATCGACTCTGTCCATGGAGAAGGCACGGTCATTGATGCCGAAGCTGGCCCTGCTCATCCGTGTTTCGTCCCTCCTCATGTTTCCCATGCCCATGCCCATCTCCATGCCCATGGTCAACTCGAAGCGACGTCTGCGCAGTGCCGTTGAGGGGATCCGGGGTTCAGGGGCGTGAAGCCGCTGTGGTACCTGAAGGGAACTGCTGCCGGTGCCTTGGGGAATGAACTCGATGACGGTCGTTTCGCTAGCCCCTGACATGGGCGTCATCATGCGCATCATCGACAGACTACTGTCTGGTCCGGTAGTCAGGGTCGCAGGGCGACCATTAGAGAAATCGACGAGAATTTCGGCTCGCTCTCCTGGAACGAGGCGTAGCGAGCGCAGTGCAACAGGCTTCTCGAGCAGACCTCCCTCCGAGGCAATCCAGTGAAAGATTCTGGCGTCGGAGAACGCCAGATCGAAAAACCTGGCGTTGGCACCATTGACCATCCTCAGACGCACCAGCCGGGGAGGAACCTTTGCTACTGGGTTGACAGTGCCGTTGACCAAGAGAGTGTCGCCACGTCGTCCATGCATCGTCGTCATCATGCCCTGTGGTAATACCAGGGTTCCCTGCTCGAACTGCTTATCCTGAAGTATCAGGGGAATGTCATCGACACCGTAATCCGAGGGCAGGCCCAGCGATTTTTCATGGTCGTCACTGACGATCAACATTCCTGCCAGGCCTGCGTAGACCTGTCTGGCGGTGCGCCCATGAGCGTGTGAGTGGTACCAGAGAGTGCATGCCCGCTGACGTATCGGTAGTACCGGTCGCCAGGTGGCTCCGGCGGGGATCGTCTGGTGAGGGCCGCCGTCCAGGTTGCCGGAGACCAGCAGCCCATGCCAGTGCACGGTGGTGTCTTCACCCAGGGTGTTGGTGATGGTGACCTCGGAATCGTCGCCCTGGTGGACCCGAAGCGTGGGACCTAGGTAGCTCCCGTTGTAGCCCAAGGTGATGCTTTCTCGGCCAGGGAAGAAATGGCGCGAGCCCTCCTGAACTTCCAGCGCAATCGACTGGTGACGGCTGCGGGCATCGATCAGTTCCGGGATGTAAAGCTCGTTGAGTTGCGGCAGTGAGTACAAGCGACCTGTGGCGTTGGCTGCCAGCACGGCACCACCCGATAGCAAGGAGCCCATCAGGAACGAGCGGCGTGTCATGAACATGCTTTTCTCCTTCACGGTAACCATCTTGTTGCGCTCACATCGACAGACTGTGGCCGAACAAGCGAGTCTTTTGACTCGTCAGGTGAGAGCAGATAGGTCAAGGCGACAAGACCGGGTTGCCTGGCCCTGGATCGCTGTGGCGCTGGTGGTGATGCCCCGGCAGCTGCCGGGGCCTTGCCCGTGAGGGCGTTCAGAGCGTCATGAATGGCCTGGCCTCACCATCGCGGAACTCGTAGACGTTCCACTCCTGCTGGCGAGGGCCTGGCATGCCTGGGGTGCCGGCAGGCATGCCGGCCAGACCGATGCCGGCTGTATCGGGGTGCTGTTCGAAGAGTCGATCCAGCGCCGCGAAGGGCACGTGCCCCTCGACCGCGTAGCCCCCCATTTCGATGGTATGACAGGCGCCGAGGCCAAACGGAATGCCGAGGCGTTGCTTGATGCTACCGATGTCTCGAGTCTCGACGATGGTCACGTCGACACCACGTTGTTCCAGCAGGCGCGCGTACTCGTCACAGCAGCCGCACTGTGGATTCTTGTACAAGGTGGCAGTGTCGGGCAGGTCCGCCATCGCGGGCGCCGCAGCCAGCAGGCTGGTGGCGAGGAAAAGCAGGGAGGCGTGACGGTGGCTCATGACTGTTTCTCCCGAGAGCGGTGAGTGGTGAGAAGGTACTTGCCGAGGGCGGAGATGCCGAGACCCAGCAGGATCAGCCAGGCGATCGGCATCACCCAACCGATCCAGCCCATCGAACCCATAAATGCGAAACATGTCGTGCTCATTGGTGTAACTCCTGACAGAAGAAGCGTGGCACCGAGGTAGGTGCTTTGTGGTGTACGGTGGTGAAATGACGCTTTTTGCTGTCAGGAACGGGGAGGGCGCCTCGGCGGCGCAATGATGTGACTGGTGCCAGCCGGGACGACGATGTCGATCAAGCCGGCTGGCGGTGTGTCGTGGATGATCGGCAACGGCGAGACGGCGGCACAGACGCTGCACTCCGGGTGTGTGTGGTCTGGAGTGTCGCTGTGGAGTGCGATACAGGGGCCCGCGCAGTCCTCCATGGCCACGTCGGTCGGTCCAGCAAGGCTCGCCAGCACTACCAGCATGATCGTGAGCACCATCGGTACCATGGCCAGGCGTTTGATGCAGTTGCCAAGCAGTGTTCGAGCCGTGGGGTTCATCAACTTGCCCTTCTGGAGATGATTAACCTCGCAAGCAGGCTTCCTATGGTCAGCCGCCGCGTACTTTCCACCGGAGTGGTTCCGGGTACGTCAATAGTTCGGCCAGATGCCCGGGGTGGCGAGTTCCAGCAGATGCCCGTCGGGGTCGCGGAAGTACAGGCTCTCACCCCCCTTGGGCCAGTGGGTACGACCCTCGATCTCGACCCCGTGGGCGTCGAGGCGCGTCTCCCAGGCACCGAGCTCCTCGCGGTCGATGGCCAGCGCCATATGCACCCAGCCGCGGCCGTCGTGGGGCGGGATGGTGCCCATGTCATCCGGCAGCACCACCGTCTCCAGGGTCTCGCCCTCGAGAAACAGCAGTAGCACCGAAGGGCCGACCTGGTAGGCGGTGAAGCGATGGTCGGCGTTGAAGGGCTCAAGCCCCATCACCTCCTCGAAGAAGGCGCGCGCCCGCGCCATGTCGGCCACGTACAGGGCGGTTTCCAGCACCGACCTGAGGCGGGGGCAGGGGGGCGAATCCAGGTCACTCACGGAAGGCTTGCTCATGGGGCGCTCCTAGGCGTGGCGGTCTCTTCAGGATAGCCAGAACCACCACACAATCAGGCCGATCAATCCCAGTCCCGTCAGGGTCACCACGATGCTCATGACAGCACCTCCTGCGATGGCGGGGTGGCGGGGCGTGGCGCTCGCGCGTTCTGGGGGCGCAGGCGCTTGAGTCGCAGCCGGTTGGCGTTGGCCACCACGGTGATCGACGAGGCCGACATGGCGGCGCCAGCGATCATCGGTGACAGCAGGGTGCCGGTGAGCGGGTAGAAAAGGCCGGCCGCGATGGGGATGCACAGGGCGTTGTAGCCCAGTGCGCCCCACAGATTCTGGCGGATATTGGCCAGGGTCGCCTGGCTGATCTCGATGGCGGCGGCGACGCCGTGAAGCGATGAGCGCATCAGCGTCACCCCGGCGCTTTCGATGGCCACGTCGGTGCCCTGGCCGATGGCGAAGCCGACGTCGGCCCGGGCCAGGGCGGGGGCGTCGTTGATGCCGTCGCCCACCATGCCGACGACTTCGCCCTCGGCCTGAAGGCGCTCGATCTCGGCGTACTTGTCCTCCGGCGACAGCTCGGCGTGGACCTCATCGATGCCGACCTCTTCCCCAATCGCACGGGCGGTGGCGCTGTTGTCACCGGTCAGCATCACCACCTTGAGGCCATCGGCCCGCAGTCGCGCCACCGCGTCGAGGCTGTCCTCGCGCAACGGATCCTCGATGGCGAAGCCCGCCGTCAGGACGCCGTCCAGCGACAGATAGACCAGGGTGCGGGCCTGGGCCTGCCAGTCGTCGAGCTCATGGTCAGCGAGTGTGACGCCTTCCTCCTGCATCATCGCCGCATTGCCGATGGCCAGGCGTCGTCCCTCGGCGTCCCGGGCACGCACGCCGCGTCCGGTCAGGCTTTCGAAGGCCTCGATGGTGCTGTTGGCGAAAGAAGAGGCACTAGCGGTGCTGCCGCCAGATTCGTCGCTGGGGTTGGTGTCGGCGGCGGCATGGTCATGGCCATGGTCGTGTGCATAGCGGCCCAGGGCCTCGGCCAGGGGGTGTTCGGAACGGGCCTCGATGGCCGCGACCAGACCCAGCAGCCGGGTGCGGTCGTCGCTGGCTTCGCCAGCGAACCAGCGGCAGTCGGTGACCCTGGGGCGACCTTCGGTCAGGGTGCCGGTCTTGTCCACCACCAGGGTGGTCAGTCGACTGGCGGTCTGGAGCGCTTCGCCGGAGCGTATCAGCACGCCGTGCTCGGCGGCCTTGCCCACACCGATCATGGTCGACAACGGGGTGGCCAGGCCCAGTGCGCAGGGGCAGGCGATGATCAGTACCGTGGTGGCGGTGACCAGCATATGGATGACCCGCGGCTCGGGGCCGAAGTGGTACCAGGCCAGGGCGGTGAGCACGGCGATGATCATCACGCTGGGCACGAACACCGCCGAGACGCGATCGGCCAGGTTGCCGATGGGTGGCTTGGAGCCCTGGGCGTTGGCCACCTGTTCGGTGATGCGCCCCAGTCGAGTATCGGCACCGACGCGGGTCGCGCGGAACACCAACGACCCCCGGCCGTTGACCGTGCCGGCGCTGACCTCGTCGCCCGGGCCTCGGGCCAACGGCGCGGGCTCACCCGAGAGCATCGATTCGTCGATATGGCTGTCGCCTTCGACCACCTCACCATCCACGGGCAGGCGCTCGCCGGGCCGCACCCGGATCAGATCGCCCTGGCGAACCTCGTCGATGGGCAGGTCCAGCTCGCCCTCTTCACGCACCACTCGGGCGCTCTGGCTCTGCAGGTCGAGCAGGCGATGCAGGGCGTCCGAGGTCCTGCCCTGGGCACGCAGTTCCAGCGCCTTGCCCAGCAACACCAGGCCGATGATCATGCTCGAGGCCTCGAAGTAGAGCCCTCGGGCGGCCTGTGGCAGCCAAGGGGCAGCCACCACCACCGCCATGGAGTAGAGCCAGGCGGTGCCGGTGCCCAGTGCGATCAGGGTATCCATGTTGGCCTGGTGGTGACGCAGCGCTTTCCAGGCGCCGACGAAGAAGGCGCGTCCCGGGAACGCCAGCACGGCCAGCGTCGCCAGGCCCACCAGTCCCCAGCCAAGGCGGGCAAGACCCGTCGGCTCAGGGTGATGGATCAGCATCATCACCATCAGCGGAACCGCCAGCGCCAGCGAGGCTAGGCTGCCCTTGAGCTTGCGTCGGTATTCGCGCTGGTTGCGTTCGGCACGCTGGCGTTCGGCCTGGCGCAGGTCGACGATGGGTTCGGCGCCGTAGCCCACGGATTCCACCGCTTGAACCAGCGCCTTGGCGTCGACGTCGCCGTGGATCCGCGCGGTATGGGAGGCGAAGTTGACCTCGGCGCGCTCGACCCCTGAGGTGGCGGCCAGCGCCTTTTGCACACTGGCCACGCAGCCGGCGCAGGTCATGCCCTGGATCGCCAGACGCTGCGAAGGCGCTGAGGGCGCTTCTTGCAGCGACGCTGAGGTCTCTCTATGCGGCGACGCTGAGGACGCTTCCTGAGGCGATGGCGCCTCGGCGGGCGCTAGCGGCGTGGTCGTGCTGTCGCTGGCTATCTGCTCATCGGTGGCACTCGCCTCGGTGGGGTAGCCGGCTTGCGACAGCAGGGCGGCTAATTCGTCGGCGCCGAGGCATGAGGCAACCGACAGCGTGCCGCTCCCGGGGTCGCCTTCGACCTGGGCTTCGGCGTCGTGCTCCTGGATGGCCCGGCGCATGCGCCCGACGCAGCCCTGGCAGGACATTCCGGTCACCTGAAATTGGTGCTCCTCGAGGCGATTCATGACGACTCCCGCTGTCTGGCCGTGGCGGATTGTGGTACGGACGCCGTCGGCACGCTTTCGATCAGACGGCACAGGCTGTGTCCGTCCGGCACGCCGTCGGGCAGGTGTTGCCAGCTCTGCATGGCGTCTTCCATGCGCGCTGCCAGGGCCTCGAGCTCGGCGATGCGCCTGCGGATCTGCGGCAGCCGTTCGGCCAGCAGGTCGCGCACCATGGGGCAGGGCGAATCCCCCTGATCGGCATGGGACAGGATGTCGCGAATCTCGGCCAGGCTGAATCCCAGGGTTCGGGCGCGCTGGATAAAGTCCAGACGCTCGCGATCGCGGTCGCCATAGAGGTGATAGCCGTTGTCAGGGTCTCGATCGGGCGCCAGCAGGCCCTCGCGGGTGTAGTGGCGCACCGTCTCGGCGGTCACGCCGGTGATTCTTGCCAGTTCACTGACCTTCATGTGCACTCCTCGGCGCCCATCGGCGCTGCGCATGGGAGAACGATGGGGATAGTGTAAAACCTGTGTGTTGCACAAAGGTCAAGGGCGCCTGAAGTATGCAGGAAGCGTTTTGTTTAGCTTGTCTAAGTCTTTGAAATGACTGAATTGGCAAATGTTCTTTGACCAAAGTATGAGTAATTTGGCCATTAAAACGAACGTTTGGCCTTGAACTCTTTGGCGCCTTCGCAAACACTGCGAGCAGGCCCGTCGACAGGGCCAAGCAATTCAGGTCAAACAAATTACAAAGAGTGCTCGAAAGGAACTGCGCCCGGACAAGTGTGCGGACGCAACTGCACAATAACCACTACGCCATAACAAGTACGCCGACACGCTTGCTGATAATAAGGACGCCGACATGATGCACAACAACTTCAAGCCTTTGACCCTGGCGGTTGCCGTGGCCACCGCTGCTCTTTCCGGCCAGGCGATGGCCGGCGCCTTTCAGCTCAACGAGCAGGGTGTAAGTGGCCAGGGCACCTCCAACGCGGGCCGTGCCTCCACCGTGACCGACGCCACCATCGTGTTCGGCAACCCGGCCGGCATGTCGTTTCTCGATCGTGCCCAGGTCACCGCCGGTACCGCCTTCCTGACCGTGGACACCGACATCAAGAATGCCGACGGCAGCGCCACGGGCTCCAACGAAGGCGATATGGTGCCGGACACCTTTATTCCCTTCGGCTTCTACGTCCAGCCGATCAACGACAACCTGCACTTTGGCCTCGGTGTCTACGCGCCCTTCGGTCTGATCACCGACTACGAAGGCCAGTTCCAGGGCCGTTTCTTCGGCGATCGCAGCAAGGTCGAGGTGGTCACCGTTCAGCCGACCATCTCGGTGAAGTTCAGCGAGCAGTTCTCGGCCGGCTTTGGCCTGACCTACAACCAGATCGATGGTGAGCTGACTGCCAATACTCAGGGAGGCCCGGTGGGCTTCTTTGACCAAACCGGTGCCTTCACTCCTACCGGAGTCGCAGGCGAAGGGGATGTGGACATCGAGGGTGACGATAACGCCTGGGGCTTTACCTTCGGCGCCATGTACAAGCCCTGGGAGCACACCACCTTCGGTTTCGCCTACCACTCTGAGGTGGAGTATGACCTCGAAGGCAAGGCGCGCTTTACCAATGTACGTGGACAGGGTGACCCGACGGTCGTTGCTGGTATCGGCCCCGTAGTCCCTGTAGGCACTGCGAGCCAGCAAGTCGACGCCGATCTGTCGATCACCCTGCCCGAGGTGTGGGACTTCTCGGTAACCCACGAGCTCAATGATCGCTGGACGGTGATGGCCGGCGCCGCCATGACCAACTGGAGCGAGTTCGATGAGCTGCGTGTCGAGAACGATGTTCGCGAGATCGTCGAGGCCCAGAACTATGAGGACAGCTGGCAGTACTCCATCGGTACCGCCTATCAGCTCAACCCCCAGTGGGTGCTGCGTACTGGCCTCGCCTACGACGAGACCCCGATCAAGGACGAGTACCGCAGCGTGCGTGTGCCGTCTGATGATCGCATCATCTTCTCGCTGGGTGCCGGCTGGACCCCGACCCCGGATCTGACCGTGGACGTGGCCTACTCCTATATCCACGAATCCGACGCCGAGCTGTCCCAGGAAGAGGAAAATCGCGGCACCTACGAGGCGGACTTCGAAAACACCGCCCAGGCCTTCGGTGCCCAGCTGACCTATCGCTTCTGACCTATCGCTTCTGACCGGCCACCACCTCGGTCCAGGCGACCGATATTGGCTTCCGCTAGAACATAGTCAGACCCTGCGCAGCGCCCCCTCCCAGGAGGGGGCGCTGTCGTTCGTGGAAGCCAGCCATGCCAAGAGAAGATATCAGCGTTGCAAGTGGAGGCCTTTCTGGAAGGGCAGGGGGTAACAACAGCGATGCTTCACCGTCAGGGTGATAGCACGCGAATCGGCGAAGTCCACTATTGTCGAACATCCCGTTGCATCGGTTTGCCGGTTTTCTGATCGCTAAACGCTGTCTGGACGTATCCCGGTTGGTTAACATTGCGAATCAATCGTATTTGGTCAATACAACAACCTGGTGCTCCGGATGTCCCTTCGCTTGATGATTCGCTGGTCTGTTCTGCCCCTGGGGGCGGCTTCCCTGTCTGTTCAGGCGCAACAGGATCTCGCCCTGGACAATATCGTCGTTACCGCTGCGGGCTATGAGCAGACGCAGACCGAGGCACCGGCTTCGATCAGCGTGGTGACCCGGGAATCGCTTGAAAAACGTGCCTACCGGGACATCACCGATGCGCTACAGGATGTGCCCGGCGTCGTGGTGACCGGCGGTGGCGATGGCGAAGACGTCAGCCTGCGTGGCATGCCGGCGCAGTACACCCTGTGGCTGGTAGACGGTCGCCGGCAGACTTCGCGGGAATCCCAGCCGAGCGGCGGGGGCGGCTTCCAGAAGGACTGGCTGCCACCGTTGAGCGCCATCGAGCGTATCGAGGTCATCCGCGGCCCCATGTCGACCCTGTACGGGTCCGATGCCATCGGTGGAGTCATCAACATCATCACCCGCAAGGTCGCGGAGGATTGGGTCACCCAACTGCGTACCGAGGCGACGATTCAGGAAGACAGTGACTCCGGCAACGAATTCAACAATCAGCTGTATGTGTCCGGTCCGCTGGCCGACGACGTCCTCGGGTTGCAGCTGACCGGTCAGTACCAGCATCGCCATGAGGACAAGATCGAGCGCGGCTATGCCAAGCGCGAGTTTTCCAACCTGGCCGCGCGGCTGTCGCTGGAGGCCACGCCCGATCACTCACTTTCGCTTGATGTCAGTCGACGAGAGCAGGATCGCACCAGTCGTGCCGGATTCTCGCTGCCCGAGCGACGCCGAGACCGAAAATCGACACAAGACCGTTGCGCTGTCCCACCAGGGCAACTGGGGGTTGCTGACCTCGGATTCCTACGTGCAGCTGGAGGAAACCGACAACGTCGGTCGCGATATCGAGATTCACAATACGGTGGCGGATTCACGCTGGGTACTGCCGCTGGGCGACCACTTCGTGACCTTCGGCGGCACCTGGGAGGACGAGAAACTCGAGGACACCACCACCAACGCCCTGGCAGGCACCGACGAGATCACCGTCTACCAGTACGCGCTGTTTCTCGAAGACGAATGGTATCTGACCGACAGCTTCTCGTTGACCGCCGGGCTGCGCATGGACGATCACGAGTTCTTCGGCGACCACTACAGCCCAAGACTCTACGGTGTCTGGAGCCTGCTGCCCGACTGGACCCTGAAGGGCGGTATGTCCACCGGGTTCCGCGCGCCCAACCTGCGCGAGCTGTCAGGCGACTGGGTCCAGGAGAGCCGGGGCGGCGATATCTACGGCAACCCGGATCTGGACGCGGAAGAGTCCCGTAGCTACGAGATGGGGCTGGTCCATGACGGCGCCAACGGCCTTCAGGCCAGCCTGACGCTGTTCTACAACGACTTCGATGACAAGATCTCCACCATCGCCTGTGGCGATCGCGACTGCGGTGATGCGGCGGCCGGCGACCCGGACGCCCGCACCAACGTCAATATCGATGACGCCATCACCAAGGGCATCGAGGCTGGTGTCCAGATGCCGATCGGCGAACGCTGGCAGGCCCAGGCCTCCTACACCTACACCGATTCCGAACAGAAGAGCGGTGACAACGAGGGTCAGCCGCTGACCCAGGTGCCTCGCCACCTGTTCAATACCACCGTCAACTGGCAGGCCACCGAGGCCCTCGTTCCCTGGCTGCGCTTTACCTTCCGCGGCGAAGAAAGCCAGCCGGTGAACCTCTCAAGCAACAGCAGCACCTCCATCCGGGCCCCATCCTACGCTACCTGGGACGCGGGGCTCAGCTGGCAGGCGACACGACAGATCCGTGTGCTTTCCGGCATCTACAATCTGACCGACAAGGACATCGAGTTCGATAACTTCGGTCATGTGGACGATGGACGGCGCTACTGGGTCGGGCTCGACCTGGAGTTCTAAAGCGCGCAGCGACCCACCTAAACGAACAGCAGCGAACAGGAAGGACCATGAAAGCGATGATCGCAGGGGCCGTGGTAAGCCTCACCCTGAGTCAGACCGCCCTGGCGGTGGATGAACCTCCCCAGCAGCTGCCCGAGCAGCTGGCCGAGCAGCTGGCTGAGCGGGGCCTGGCGGCCGGACAGGCCTTCCCCGGGCTGTCCAGCCTGTGTGACCTGTCGGCCAGGCTCAAGGTGGCGGGCCAGCGTCCGAAAGGCGAGGCGGCAGAGCGGGAGCGTCGTGAGTCCAGTCGCGATGACCGGCGCCAGCGCGGCCCGGCCGAGCCGATGCCGACCCAGGTATTCGACAATCTCTACTACGTCGGCACGCCCGGCGTCGCCAGCTGGGCGCTGACCACCAACGAGGGGATCATTCTGATCGATGCCCTCAACAACAACGAGGAAGCGCAGAAGTTTATCGAGCAGGGGCTGGTGGATCTGGGCCTGGATCCCGAGGACATCACCTATCTGGTGGTGACCCACGCCCACGGTGATCACTACGGTGGTCAGCAGTACCTGGTCGACAACTACGGAGCCCAGGTGGTCATGAGCGATGCGGACTGGACCGCCCTCGAACAGCCGGAGCTGGCCATCGACAATCCCCGCTGGGGCGAGCCTCCAGTGCGCGATATCACCATCGCCGACGGCGACACCCTGACTCTTGGCGATACCGCCCTCGAGGCCTACGTGACCCCCGGCCATACCCTCGGCACGCTGTCGCTGGTGATTCCGCTGAAGGATGGCGACAGTACCCATCGGGCGGTGCTGTGGGGCGGTACCGGTTTCAACTTCGGGCCGGACGAGGCCCGCTTGCGGGAGTACTCGGCCTCCGCCTCACGAATGAAGACGATCTCTGAACAGCAGGGCGTGGACGTCTTCCTGTCCAACCATCCCACCCGCGACAACACCCTGGCGCGGATCGAGGCGTTGGAGCAGCGGCAAGCCGGCGATCCCCATCCCTTCGTCAGCGACCAGGCGCTGGGTGCCCTGGACCTCTTGATGAGCTGTTCGCTGGCCCAGGCCGAGCGTGTCTACGCAGGCGAGCATCCGACAGAGTAGAGACGTTCATACGAGCCAAAGCAGCGGCCGCTGCCTTCGCACAACAGGCGCTGCTCAAGCAGCGCCTGTTACGTTACGTAGGTAGAGCTCGTAGATCGCTTGGCCTAGGCCACCTGATCGAGCATGGCGGCGGCCAGCAGCTTGCGGGTGTATTCGGTCTTCGGCGCGGCGAACAGCGCCTCGGCGCTGCCCTGTTCCACTATCTCTCCGTCCTTCATCACCAGCACGGTGTCGGCCAGCGCTCGCACCACCGCCAGGTCGTGGCTGATGAACAGGTAGGTCAGGCCGTGTTTCTGTTGCAGGTCACGCAGCAGGTCGATGACGGTGACCTGCACCGAGCGGTCCAACGCTGAGGTGGGTTCGTCGAGCAGCAGGAACTCCGGCTTGAGCACCAGCGCCCGGGCGATGGCGATCCGCTGGCGCTGGCCGCCGGAGAACTCGTGGGGGTAGCGATTGCGCATCGAAGGATCCAGCGACACCTCCTTGAGCGCCGCCATCACCTGGGCCTCGCGCTCGGCGCGGGACAGGTGCGGGGCGTGGACCTTGAGCCCTTCGCCGATGATGTCGCCAACGGTCAGCCGCGGCGACAGCGAGCCGTAGGGGTCCTGGAACACCACCTGCAGCTTCGAGCGGATCGGCCGCATGGCGGTCTTGTCCAGCACGTCGAGGCGGGTGTCGTGGAAGCGGATCTCGCCCTGGCTCTTGAGCAGCCTCAGCAGGGCGCGGCCCAGGGTCGACTTGCCGGAGCCCGATTCGCCGACGATGCCCACCGTCTGGCCGCGACGGATGCTGACGTCGATGCCACGCACCGCCTCGAAGTACTCGCTGGGACCGAACAGGCGCTTCTTGAGGGCGAAGCGTACGCGCATGTCCTTGGCCTCGAGCACCATGGGCTCGCTGTCGGCCACCGGCGCCTTGCGCCCGCGTGGCTCGGCGTCGATCAGCATGCGGGTGTACTCGTGGCGCGGGTTGGCGAAGACCTCCCGGGTCTCACCCTGCTCGACCAGCTCGCCGTGGCGCATCACGCAGACCCGGTCGGCGAAGTGCTTGACGATGGTCAGGTCGTGAGTAATGAACAGGATCGCCATGCCGTAGCGGCGTTGCAGGTCCTTGAGCAGCTCGAGGATCTGGGCCTGGACGGTGACGTCCAGCGCGGTGGTGGGCTCGTCGGCGATCAGCATCTCCGGCTCGCCGGCCAGGGCCATCGCGATCATCACCCGCTGGCGCTGGCCGCCGGACAGCTCGTGGGGGTAGCTCGACACCCGCCTTGCCGGTTCGGGGATGCCGACCTGCTCGAGCAGGTCGATGGCCTTGGCGGTGGCGGCGCGCCCCTTGAGGCTCTGGTGGCGGTCGAGCACCTCCTTGATCTGGTCGCCGATGCGGTGCAGCGGATTGAGCGAGGTCATCGGCTCCTGGAAGATCATGGCGATATTGCCACCGCGAATCCGGCGCATGCGCTTGGCGGTGGCACCGAGCAGTTCCTCGCCCTTGAAGCGGATGACGCCCTCGGCCCGGGCGAGCTCCGGCAGCAGGCGCATGGCGGCGGTGGAGGTCACCGACTTGCCGGAGCCGGATTCGCCCACCAGCGCCAGGGTCTCGCCGGGATTGATGGCAAAGCTGACGTCCCTGACCGCCTGGACGGTGCCGTGGGGCAGCTCGAAGCTGACGCTGAGCCCCTCGATCTCGAGCAGCGCCTCGCGGGCGGGACGACGGGGGTTCTTGGGTTGTGTGTCGGTCATGGTCGCGTCTCCGTCGTCGATCAGCGGGTCTTGGGGTCCAGGGCGTCTCTGAGGCCGTCGCCGAGGAAGTTCAGGCAGAACAGCGTCAGCGCCAGGAACACCGAGGGCACCAGCAGCATCCAGGGCGAGGTCTGCATCATGTCGGCACCCTCGGAGATCAGCACGCCCCAGCTGGTCAGCGGCTCCTGCACGCCGAGGCCGAGGAACGACAGGAAGCTCTCGAGCAGGATGACCTTGGGCACCGTCAGGGTGACGTAGACGATCACCGGGCCGATGGCGTTGGGGATCAGGTGGCGGGTGACGATCTTGCCGTCCTTGACGCCGAGGGCGTGGGCCGCCTCGACGAACTCCCGCTGCTTGAGCGCCAGGGTCTGGCCGCGCACGATACGCGCCATGTCGAGCCACTCCACCGCGCCGATGGCGGCGTAGATCAGGAAGATGTTGCGGCCGAACACCACCATCAGCAGGATCACCAGGAACATGAACGGCAGCGAGTACATGATGTCGACGAAGCGCATCATCAGGTTGTCGACGCGCCCGCCGACATAGCCGGACACGGCGCCGTAGAGCACCCCGATGATCAGGCTGACGAAGGTCGCCACCAGCGCCACCGACAGCGACACCTGGCCCCCATAGAGGGTGCGGGTCAGCAGGTCGCGGCCGTTGGCGTCGGTGCCGAGCCAGTGGCCGCCTTCCAGGGTCGGGCCCACGTCGAAGGCGTTCCAGTCGACGTCGGCCAGCCCCCAGGGGGTCAGCCAGGGACCGATAAAGCAGGCCAGGGTCATCAGGCCGAGCAGCCACAGGCTGGCCATGGCCGCGCGGTTCTGGCTCAGCCGGCGCCAGGCGTCGCGGCCGAGGCTGTCGCCGACGGGGGCGGCGGTCGGGGCGAGGGAATCGGTACTCATGGCGTCGCCTCAGTCGTCATAGCGGATTTGGGGATCAAGGGCCGAGTAGATCAGGTCCACGATCAGGTTCATCAACACGATCAGGGCGCCGTAGAACACCACCGTGCCCATCACCAGGGTGTAGTCGCGGTTGAGCGCGCCCTGGACGAAGTAGCGGCCGATGCCGGGGATGCCGAAGATCTGCTCGATCACCACGGAGCCGGTGATGATGCCGGCGATGGCCGGGCCCAGGTAGGAGGTCACCGGCAGCAGGGCGGGGCGCAGGGCGTGGCGCCAGACCACCTCGGCCTCGGTCAGTCCCTTGGCTCGGGCGGTGCGAATATAGTGGCTGCCCATCACCTCGATCATGCTGGCGCGCATCATCCGCGCGATGTAGGCGATCTGCTGGATCGATAGCGCGATCACCGGCAGGATCAGGTTGGGCAGGGCGCCGTCGTTCCAGCCCCCCGCCGGCAGCCAGCCGAGCAGCACCCCGAACACCAGCGCCAGCACCGGCGCCACCACGAAGTTGGGCACCGCGATGCCGGCCAGCGCCGTGCCCATCACCGTGTAGTCCACGGCGGTATTGCGCTTGAGTGCGGCGATGATGCCCAGCGGCAGGCCGATCGCCAGCGCCAGCAGGATCGCCAGGCCGCCGATCTGCAGGCTTACCGGGAAGCCCTGCATGATCAGCTCGGTGACGGTGAAGTCCTTGTACTTGAACGAGGGCCCGAAGTCGCCCTGGACCAGGTTGCCCAGGTAGCGGAAGTACTGCTGCCACAGCGGTTCGTCCAGGTGGTAGGCGGCCATCAGGTTGGCCTCGATCTCCGGCGGCAGGGCGCGCTCGCCGTCGAAGGGCCCGCCGGGGGCGATGCGCATCAGAAAGAAGGCGATGGTGATGACGATCAGCATCGTCGGTATGGCCTGGGCCAGGCGTTTCAAGGTGTAGCTCAGCATGGCGCCGTTCCTCGGTTGACATGGAGGGCGGGCCATCCCTGGCCGCGCCCGCGATGGGGTTGGAGCGGGTGATCGTCAGGGCGCGTCGGCGTCCACGGACACGTAGCGCAGCGGATGCACGTCGAGCGTCGTGGGCTGCCAGCCCTTGACGTCCGGCGAGACCAGATTGACGACCACGTAGTCGTAGATCGGCAGCATCACGTCGGCTTCCAGCAGGCGCTGCTCGGCCTCGCTCATCAGCGCGGCGCGTCGGTCCGCGTCGAGCTCATGGGTGCTGGCCTCGACCAGGGCGTCGTACTCGGGGTCCGCGTAGCCGGTGCTGGCCGCCGCCGAGCCTCCCGCGGCGTAGGCGTTGAGGAAGTCGTAGGGGTCGTTGACCGTGGCCACGAAGCCGTAGCGGGCGATCTCGAAGTCGCCCTGGCGCAGGCCGGCGAAGTGCACCGCCGCCTCGCGGTTGACCAGCTCGATCTCCACCCCCAGCGGGCGCCACATGGCGGCGATGGCCACGGCGATCTTCTTGTGGTCTTCCAGGGTATTGTAGGACAGCTCAAGTTCAAGCGGTCGATCCGGCCCGTAGCCGGCCTGATCCAGCAGCTCCCGGGCCCTGGCCCGGCGGCTGTCCATGTCCTGATCATGGAAGTCGAGGCTTGCCGAGGTAGGCGAGGCGATGGTGCGGGGCACAAACCAGTAGGACGGCGTCTGGCCCATGCCCAGCAGGCGCTCGGTGATCACCTCGCGGTCGAGCGCCAGGTTCAGCGCCTCGCGCACCCGCTCATCGCTGAGCGGCGTGCCTTCACGCAGGTTGAGCATATAGAAGTAGCTGCCGATCAGCGGCCCGACGCGCAGCGACTCGCTCAGGTTCTCCTGGGCCCACTCGAAGCGCGCGGAAGGCACCGCGCCGTAGGCGATGTCGAGCTCGCCTGAGCGAAAACGGTTCATCAGCGCCGAGGTGTCCTCGATGGCGTGGAAGTCGACACCCTCCAGCGCCACCTCGTCGGCGGCGTAGTAGCGGGGGTTGCGCTCCACCTCGACCTTGTCCTGGGGCTTCCAGTCGGTGAGCACGAAGGGTCCGCTGGCCACCATGGTGCCTGGCCGGGTCCAGTCCTCGATGCCGCTGGTGAGCAGGTGCCGGGGCAGAGGTGCGGCCTCGGTCATCGCCATGGCCTGAAGAAAATAGGCGGTGGGCTCGGATAGCCGGATTTCCAGGGTGCGGGAATCCAGCGCGGTGACGCCGAGGCTCTCGGGTTCGGCCTCCCCGGTGTTGATCGCCCGGGCGTTGACAATGGGGTAGTAAAGGTTGGCGTTGTGGTTGGCGGTAGCCGGTGTCACCAGGCGTTGCAGGGCGAAGACGGCATCGTCGGCGGTGATCGGCTCGCCGTCCGACCACTGTGCCTCGCGCAGCCGGAAGGTGATGACCCGACCGTCGTCGGACAGCTCCCAGGATTCAGCCAGGCCCGGCACCAGGGCGCCGTCGGGGCCATAGTTGACCAGACGATCGAACAGTTGGCGGGTGATCCGGCTCTCCCAGTTGCCGCTGACCTTCTGCGGATCCAGGGTGCTGGGCTCGGCGCCGTTGCCGACCTGAAGAGTGGCGGCCTGGGCGTCGGCAGCGGGCAGACAGAGTCCGAGGCTTGTCGTTGCCATCAGGCCGGCAAGTGCCAGCGGACGAAAGGCGTCCATGGAGACCATAGCGAAGTCCTTGTGGGGTAGGCAGAGCGTCGGTAGGGGACTCGCCTCCTGGTGGAGGCGAGTTCTCGCAGCGAGTCGTTGAAGCGAGTCCTTGAAGCGAGTCCTTGAAGATAGCCCAGCGCTGCTATCTACAAACCCGGCGCTGCTATTTACAAAACCCAGCGCTGCTGTTTACCAACCCGGCGCTGCTACTCGTCGAAGGAGATCCAGCGAGACGGGTGATCGTCCTCGATGTTGTCTTCCCAGCCGCTGATCTTCGGGTTCACCAGGTTGCGTGAGACGTAGTAGAGCATCGGGATCAGGGCGTCGTCGTCCATGGCCAGGGCCTCGGCGCTTTCCATGACGGCCTTGCGCTCATCCAGGTCAAGGGTGGCAGCGGCCTGGTCGTAGAGGGCGTCGAACTCCTCGTTGGCGTAGGCTCCGTAGTTGTTGCCGACGCCGGAGCGCAGCAGCGCCAGAAAGTTCTCGGCGTCGTTGTAGTCGGCGATCCAGCCGGCCCGGGCCACGTCGAAGTCCCCCTCGGCGATGGTCTGGTAGTGCACCGTGGCCTCGGCATTGACCAGCTCCACCTCGACACCCAGCGGGCGCCACATGGACGACACCGCCACCGCGATCTTCTTGTGCTCGTCGGTGGTGTTGTAGCGCAGGCGCAATTCGAGCGGTGACTCCTGGCTGTAGCCGGCCTCTTCCAGCAACTGCTTGGCACGGGCCATGCGGGCGTTCATGTCATCGGTGATGTCATTGCCGTCGGCGTCTTCGAAGCTGGTGTTCTGCACCTGATAGTGATTGATGCCGTCAGGCACGAAGGACAGTGACTTCTGGAAGGTGCCGCCCATGATCTGCTGAGCGATGACGTCGCGGCGCACCGCCATGTTGAGCGCCTCGCGCACCCTGGGGTCGGCGGTGGGATGACCGTCGCGGTGGTTGAACACGTAGTAGTAGCTGCCGAGGTAGGTGGCCATGTGGGTGGCCTCGGGGATCTCTTCCTTCAACAGCGGATACATGCTCGAGGAGTACTCGGTCATGATGTCCAGCTCGCCCGCGCGAAAGCGCGAGACGCCGGCGTTGCGATCCTCGATGGTGTGGTAGCGCACGCCGTCCAGCGCCACCTGGTCGGCCTCGTAGTACTCGGGATTCTTGACCACGGTGATGCGCGACTGGGAGATCCACTCGGTGGGGGTGAAGGCACCGTTGGTGACGATGTTGTCGAGATCCACGTAGTCCCGGCCGTACTCCTCGAAGGTGTGCTGTGGCTGGGGGTAGCCGGTGTAGTGGGTCAGCAGCTGCAGGAAGTAGGGCGTCGGTTGAGTCAGCTGGACCACGAAGGTGCGGCCATCGTCGCGGCTTTCCACGCCAAGCTCCTCCAGGGGCAGCTCGCCGGTATTGACCTCCCTGGCGTTGACCACCGGATAGAGCATGTAGGCGTACTTGGAGGCGTTGGCCGGGTCCAGCAGGTGGCGCCAGCCGAACACGAAGTCCTCGGCGGTGACAGGCTCGCCGTCGGACCAGCGGGCATCCTCGCGCAGGCTGAAGGTGTAGGTCTTGCCGTCCTCGGAGACCTCCCAGTCGGTGGCCATGCCGGGCAGGATCTCGCCGTCCGGGGCGTTCTTGACCAGGCCCTCGTAAACGTCCATCAGGATCTGGGACTCCCACACGCCGCCAGAGATCTGGGAGGTGTCGAAGGAGGCGAGTTCGCCGGTGACGCCAAGATCGAGGGTCTCGGCCATGGCCGGTGCGCTGATGGCGGCCGCCAGCGAGGACAGGGTCAGGCCGGAGGCCAGCGCCAGGCGGCGGGCCCAGCGAGCACGGTTCGCGATCATGTCAGTTCCTTGTTCGTGTTGGCATTGTTGTCGCGGGCCGGGCCGTTGGCAGCGCGGTTCGCTGCGACCACGGCCATTGTGGGAAGGCCGCACAAGGCGTGCGACACCGGCTAAGCCCGCTTAGTCGATATCGACCATCGCGCCGTGGCTCCGGTGCTGTCCAGACGAAAATTTTCATGACGTCTTGCGTTTCGTCGATAGCCCCGTGGGAGCCCTTGTGGCAAGGGGGCTCGATGGCAGGAGCAGGATGACGGGGTTAGACGTTTTGGCTACAATGCATCCCCTTTATCGCGGCCTGGCCGACGATCATCGCAACTGGCCCATCGCCACCGGCGCATCGCGAGCGCACGCCGGCACCCGGCGAGGGACGACAAAAGGCGAACTTCATGTTGGAAACCAACCCGATTCACAACCTCATCAAGGACCTGTCTGAGCGGACAGACGTCCTGAGGGGGTATCTTTGACTATGCCGAAAAGAAAGATCGGCTAGAGGAAGTCACCCGCGAGCTCGAGGACCCGGCGGTCTGGAACGACCCGGACTACGCCCAGAAGCTCGGCAAGGAACGTGCCTCGCTGGAGCTGGTGGTCGCCACCATCGACGAGCTGGACCAGGGCCTCGGCGACAGCCGCGACCTGCTGGAGCTGGCCGAGATGGAAGACGACGAGGCCACCGTGGCCGAGGTCGAGAAGGAACTGGCCTCGATGCAGGCCAACCTCGAGAAGCTCGAGTTCCGGCGGATGTTCTCCGGCGAGATGGACGAGAACAGCGCCTATCTCGACATCCAGGCGGGCTCCGGCGGCACCGAGGCCCAGGACTGGGCCAACATGCTGCTGCGCATGTATCTGCGCTGGGCCGAGTCCCACGGTTTCAAGGCCGAGATCATCGAGCTGTCGGCCGGTGAAGTGGCCGGGATCAAGTCGGCCACGGTGCACGTCCAGGGCGAGTACGCCTTCGGCTGGCTGCGCACCGAGACCGGGGTGCATCGTCTGGTGCGCAAGAGTCCGTTCGACTCCGGCGGCCGCCGCCACACCTCCTTTGCCTCGGTGTTCCTGTCGCCGGAGATCGACGACAGCTTCGAGGTCGAGATCAATCCGGCGGATCTGCGCGTCGACACCTACCGCTCCAGCGGCGCCGGTGGTCAGCACGTCAACACCACCGACTCGGCGGTGCGGATCACCCACGAGCCGTCCGGCGTGGTGGTGTCGTGCCAGAGCCAGCGCAGCCAGCACGCCAACCGCGACTTCGCCATGAAGCAGTTGAAGGCGAAGCTGTGGGAGCTGGAGATGCAGAAGCGCAACGCCGCCAAGCAGGAGGCCGAGGACTCCAAGGCCGACATCGGCTGGGGCAGCCAGATCCGTTCCTATGTGCTGGACGACCAGCGCATCAAGGACCTGCGCACCGGCGTGCAGTCGAGCAACTGCGACAAGGTGCTCGACGGCGATCTTGACCAGTACATCGTCGCGAGCCTCAAGCAGGGGCTTTAAGCGACCGTCGCCAAGCCCACCGCGTCGCGACCTCGCCCCGGGAGCCAAGTGGCCTCGGGGCGTTTCGCCACCACCATTCATGGGTCCCGTGCCGGGGCCGTTCGGGGAACCGCCGTGGCGGCTTCCCTGCCGTGACAGAGACGAGTAGCCATGGCCAACCAGGATACGCCTTCCACCAATGACGCCGTTGCCGAAGAGAACCGCCTGATCGCGGAGCGCCGCGCCAAGCTGGCGGCTCGTCGCGAGCGTGCCGAGGCCGAGGGCGGCAGCGCCTTCCCCAACGACTTTCGCCGTGACAGCCTGGCCGCCGAGCTCGAGGCGGAACTCGGCGAGCATGACAAGGAAGCGCTGGAGTCGCTGGGCCGCGAGGCCGCGGTCGCCGGGCGCATCATGCGCAAGCGCGGTCCCTTTATCGTGATCCAGGACGTCAGCGGCCAGATCCAGCTCTACGTCGACAAGAAGGGGCTGAATCCCGCCCTGCTCGAGGACATCAAGGGCTGGGACATCGGCGACATCGTGGCCGGCCAGGGCCCGGTGCACAAGTCCGGCAAGGGCGACCTGTACGTGATGATGCGCGAGGCCAAGCTCCTGACCAAGAGCCTGCGCCCGCTGCCCGACAAGTTCCACGGCCTCACCGACATGGAAGCGCGCTACCGCCAGCGCTACGTCGACCTGATCATGAATCCGGACTCGCGCCGGGTGTTCGAGACCCGTGCCGGCATCATCAGCGCCATGCGCCGCTTCTTCGAGGATCGCGGCTTCATGGAGGTGGAAACGCCGATGCTGCAGCCGATCCCTGGCGGCGCCACGGCGCGTCCCTTCATCACCCACCACAATGCGCTGGACATCGACATGTACCTGCGTATCGCGCCAGAGCTTTACCTGAAGCGCCTGGTGGTGGGGGGCTTCGAGCGGGTCTTCGAGATCAACCGCAACTTCCGCAACGAAGGGCTATCCACCCGCCACAACCCCGAGTTCACCATGGTCGAGTTCTACTGGGCCTACGTGGACTACCAGGCGCTGATGGATCTGACCGAGGCGATGCTGCGCGAGATCGCCCAGAAGGTGCTCGGCACCACCACCCTGAACTACCAGGGAGCGACCTACGATCTGGGCCAGCCGTTCGTGCGGATGACCCTGCGCGAGGCGATCCTGGCTCACGGCGAAGGCATCGAGGCTGCGGACATCGACGAGCTCGACGCCGCCCGTGCCCTGGCCGAGCGCCTCGGCATCAAGGTCAAGGATGGTTGGGGACTCGGCAAGCTGCAGACCGAGATCTTCGAGGAGGTGGCCGAGGCGCGCCTGGACCAGCCGACCTTCATCACCGAGTATCCGGCCGAGGTCAGCCCGCTGGCGCGGCGCAACGACGCCAATCCCTTCGTCACCGACCGCTTCGAGTTCTTCGTCGGCGGCCGCGAGATCGCCAACGGCTTCTCCGAGCTCAATGACGCCGAGGACCAGGCCGAGCGCTTCCGCGCCCAGGCGGCCGAGAAGGACGCCGGTGACCTGGAGGCGATGTACTACGACGCCGACTACGTGCGCGCGCTCGAGGTAGGCCTGCCGCCCACCGCCGGCGAGGGCATCGGTATCGACCGCCTGGTGATGCTGTTCACCGACAGCCCCTCGATCCGCGACGTGCTGCTGTTCCCGGCGATGCGCCCGGAAGCCGGCGAGGCCTGAGCCGTTCGGCCTGGCCACCGGGGATAATGTCCCCAGTGGTCGGGCCGATGGATTGTCGGCGGGGTCGGGCCGATGGATGGTTGGCGGGGCCGGGCCGGTGGATTGTCGGCGGGGCCGGGCTTTTGCTGGCAAGCGAGGCCCTTAGCACCCATAATGGCTGCGATTCGACGTCGAGGAGACCGCGATGAAACTGCTCAACCGCTCCGCCCTGAGCGTCAGACCCACCCAGCACTTTGTTGACTGGATCAATGCCCTGGAACCGACCATGGGCGATGACGACCTCACGCTCGCCGACGTCGACCGGGAAAGCACGGTCTACCTGATCCCGGAGATGGACACCCCCGAGGCGCTGGAAGCCTTCGTTCGCGAGCGCTATCTCGAGGTGCTCGAGAACGAACTGCGCGCCTGGGAAGAGGACGAACGGCAGTGGCCCGAGGCCCTGAACTGGGAGCTGTTCCAGCGCTTCTTGCAGGTCGAGCACAGCTATCTGGCGATCGATCTGGATGGCGAGGCTGCGCTTGAGATCTCCGAGGTGGACGACGAACTGCTGGCCGACCTCGAGCAGGACTGAGCAGCGCGGCCTGTCGCCGCTGATCAGTGTCTGCCGGATGTACCCCGCAGGTGTCGACGAGACCGGCCACGGCCGGTCTCGTTGCGTGCCGGCATGACCTCCTGTGTCTGACCACCCCGATGCAAGACAACACCCGCCTAGACAACACCAGGAATTGCCCCGATGAGTCGACTGTTCTCCACCCGTGACGGCGACGACGGCCTGCCCGGGCCGGAGCGACGGCTGGCGGTCATCGCCCTGGTGCTGGGGACCCTGATGGCGGTGGTGGACACCACCATGATCAATATCGCGCTGCCCTCCATGGCGCGGGATCTGGGCGTGTCCGACGCTCGCGCGGTGTGGATCACCAACCTGTTCCAGGTAGTCTGTGCGGCCATGCTGCTGGTGTTCGCCGCCGCCAGCGAGCTGCTCAGTCGGCGCAAGGTCTACGTGGCAGGGCTCACCCTGTTCGTAGTGGCGGCGCTAGGCAGCGCGCTGTCGCCCAACTTCGAGACCCTGCTGGTGTTTCGCGCCCTGCAGGGCGTCGGCGCCGCCGCCACCCTGTCGATCGGGCCGAGCCTGTATCGCTCGATCTTTCCCTCTCGTCTGCTCGGCAGCGCCCTGGGGCTGTCGTCGCTGGTGGTGGCGGGGGGCTACGCCGCCGGCCCGTCGATCGGTGGTCTGGTGCTGTCGGTGGCCAACTGGCCGTGGCTGTTCGCCCTGAACGTGCCGCTGGGCGCCGCCGCCGCGGTCATGGCCTGGCGAGCCCTGCCCAGGGAGGAACGCCGCGAGGGCAACTTCGACGCCTTCGGCGCCCTGGCCTCCATGGCCATGCTGGCGGGACTGTTCATGTGCATGGACGCCGTCGGTCATCGCGCGCCGCTGGCCGAGATCCTGGCCTGGCTGGCGGTGACGGTGGTGTCGGCGGTGGCCTTTATCCGTCGCCAGGGGCGGGCTCCCCATCCGCTGCTGCCGCTGGGGCTGTTTCGTGAACCGCGTTTCAGCCTGGCAGTGTCCGCCCAGGGCACCGCCTTCATCGGGCAAGGGCTGACCTTCGTTGCGCTGTCGTTTCTCTACCAGCAGCAGATGGGCTACTCGGCGCTGCATACCGCCTGGTTGTTTACCCCCTGGCCGCTGACCATCATGGTGGTCGGGCCGCTGTCTGGTCGTCTGGCCGATCGCTTCAACCCGAGCGTGGTGGCGAGCGTCGGCCTGGTCATGCTGTTGCTGGGGCTGGTCAGCCTGGCGGCGCTGCCGCAGGACGCCAGCGCGATCGACAGCCTGTGGCGTACCGCCCTGTGTGGCGCAGGCTTCGGCCTGTTCCAGCCGCCCAACAACCGTGAACTGATGACCAGCGTACCCAAGGCCCGCAGCGCCAACGCCTCGGGGGTGATGAGTACCACCCGCACGGTGGGGCAGTCGCTGGGGGTGGCCCTGGTCGGGCTGTGCCTGGCCGCCGGCGCTGGCGTTCAGCAGGCGTTGTGGGTCGGCGCTGCCACCACCTTGCTGGCGCTGGTGATCAGCCTGGTGCGTATCCCCCGGGCCCATCGTGCGTATCGTGCGGCGCGGGAGCAGAAGAAGGCCGCGCGGGCCGGCTACTCCGAACGAGTGGGCGAGGACTCCCCGAACCGGGTCGCGGATCGGGCTTAGTCAGCGGCTGGGCGAGGGCGTACAATGGCACAGTATGTACAAAATTAACCGTCACAGACGCGAGTACCCATCATGAGTATTCAGGCGACCATCGAACACAAGCTAAAGGCCCTGGAGCCCACCGAACTGGTGGTCGAGAACGAGAGCCACATGCACAGCGTGCCGCCGAACTCGGAAACCCACTTCAAGGTGACCCTGGTCTCCGAGCGCTTTTCCGGGCTGATGCCGGTCAAGCGCCACCAGCAGATCTACTCGCTGCTGGCCGATGAACTGTCCGGCCCGGTCCACGCCCTGGCGCTGCACCTTTACACCCCCGGTGAGTGGGATAGCCGCAGTGCACCGCGTCCGGACTCGCCCAACTGCATGGGCGGCTCACGCTCGTGACGCCGGAGCCGACACGGCTCGCCTATCTGGATGCCATGGGGCTGACCGCCTGGGTGGCCCGCTATCAGCTACCCAACGCCCGCGAGACCGAAGCCTGCGACTGGCCCGAGCCGGTACCCGAAGAGCGGCCCCAGCCCGGTGCCAAGGGCCTGCATGCGCTGCTCGATGACATGCCCGCCTCGGCCGGCGGTGGCGACACGTCCGCCGGGGCGACCGAGCAGGCCGCTGTCGCTGATTCGTCCTCTGCCGTCCAGGCTCCTGCCCCCCAGGCGCCGGCTGGTCCGCGCAAGGCCAGGGCGCTGCTCGGTGATATCGTGCCCGATGCAGACGACGGTGCAGCGACGGCCCCTACGGCCATGCCGGCAGAGGATGAGGTGGAGGAAGGCGCCGAGCCGCTGCGCTTCGGCTGTCAGGTGGCCTGTCTCGACGGTCGCTGGCTTTTGCTGGTTGCCCGTGACGAACCGCTGGGGCCCCTGCACCAGCGGCTTCTGCTCAATATCCTGACCGGCGCCGGGGTCAGGCCGTCGCAGCGACCGGTGTTCGACTCCCTTGCCTGGCCGCTGGAAGAGGGCTTGCCGGTCAGGCGGCCGTTGGACGAGGCGCGTCAGGGGCTCAAGGCCTTTGTGGCCGGTCGCGCTCGTCGTGGCTGGGCTCCGGAGCGGGTGCTGGTATTCGGCCGCCAGGAGGCGCTGATGCAAGCACTGGCCCCGTCTGACACCACCGACAACAGCGCGCAGCCTCCGCGCAGCCAGACCCTGGCGCTGCCGTTGTGGCAGGGCCCGGGGCTCGACGAACTGCTCGCCGATGACGGCGTCGGTGCCGAGGCCAAGCGCCGGCTGTGGTCGCAGATCGGCGAGTGGCAGGCACAGTGGAGCGACGGCACTCGAGGTGATGGTGCTGGAGGCGATGGTGCCAGAGACGACAGCGATGGCGCTTGAGGCGACAGCGGGCCAGCAGAGCTGTCCGCATAGCGGCGGCTACGGTCCTGTCCGTGTCCTTGGCGCCGCCGATCTTGACGCCCTCTTGCGACTGGAAGCGATGGCGTCAGCGCCGTTGTCCAGCCCTCAGGCGCTGGCCCAGGCACTGGAAGATGACCAGCGCCTGCTGCTGGGGATCGATCGGCTGGGTCCGGCGGGTGATGTCGGCGTTGAAGGCGGCCTTGATGCGGGCATGACGGGGCAGAGGGCTATTCACGCCTACGCCTTGCTGGCACGCCAGCCCTTCGAGGCCGAGCTGGAAGCGATCCTGGTGGCCCCGCAAGCTCGCCGCCAAGGGCTTGCCGCACGGCTGCTGACAAGCCTGATTGCGGTAGCGCGCCAGTGGGGCTCGGAGCGACTGCTGCTGGAGGTGCGTGCCGACAACGGCGCGGCGATCGCCTGCTACCGAGCCGCCGGCTTCGCCGAGGATGGTGTGCGTCGCGGCTACTATCCGCCGCTGGCCGATGGCGGCGAGCGTGTCGATGCCTTGCTGATGTCGCTGGCGCTTGACTGAAACAGCCTGAAGCGCTCGGCTTTCTTTAGTCTGGGCCGCCTGCGGCTGGGCTTCCATCGTACGCGCAATGCAAAAGGGCTCCCCATGGGAGCCCTTTTCATTCGTGTCGATCGTTCGCATCAGCCGTTCGAGTCGGCCGTTCGAGTCGACACTGCCGGCACACAAGGCAGGTCAGAGGCTATGGGCGGGCGCCTGTTCGGTATTGCCCGTTTCGCCTTCCACCTCATCGAGCTGGCCCAGGATGGCGGTCAGGCGACGTTCCCACTCTTCGCGATCCTGCTTCAGGCGAGCGTTTTCCTCGCGCAACTCCTCGGCTTCCAGTTTCAGCAATTCCAGGGCCTCAAGGGCGCTGGAGACCTTCTTTTCGAGTTGGTTGAAGAGTTCCGTGCTCATCCTCGTCTCCTGACATGACGTGGGGTGAAGGCGCGACGCGCGCCCCGATGGAACGAGCGTAACGCCGCCGCCGCCGGCGAACAAGCGTCGCCGGGCGGCGACGGGGCTGCTTTGCTGATTCGGCTCAGGAATTGCGACAGTCGCGTGCTTGGGGTACTGCCGGCTCAGCTCTCAGGCGCAGCGTCCTTGAGCGAGTCGGCGTCGCTTTCGCTGCGTCGATACAGACGCCCCATGCTGTCTCCGGCGCGGACCTCTCGGTGTAGCTGCCAGGTGGGGGGCACGGCGGGAGTCAGACCGCTTTCGACCTCCACGTAGATCCAGGCCTCATCCGCCAGCCAGCCGGCTTCCAGGGCCTGGCAGCAGGGCTCGGCAAGGCCCTGGCGAAAGGGCGGGTCGAGAAACACCAGGTCGAAGGGGCTGGCGGTATCGTCTTTCAGCAGCGCGGCGGCGTCGGCGCGGCGTACCTGGGCGCGATCGATCGCCAGCGTCGCCAGGTTATCGCTGATCGCCTGGGCCACCTGGGCATCGCGCTCGACGAACAGGGCCTCGCTGGCGCCGCGCGATAGCGCCTCCAGGCCCAGAGCTCCGGTGCCGGCAAACAGATCGAGCACGCGAACGCGGTACAGCTCGCCCCCGAGCCAGTTGAACAGGGTCTCGCGCACTCGGTCCGGGGTCGGGCGCAGGCCGGGCTTGTCGAGCACCGGTAGCTGGCGGCGGCGGTGTTCGCCACCGATGATGCGCAGCTTGCCAGGCGGCCGACCGCTCGAGGGACTCTTGCCCGAGCGGGGTTTTCCGGCGCCGCCGCGCGGACGGTTTCTTGAAGGACGTTGTCGACTCATGGGCGGCGATTCTACCCCCATGGCAGGGTGCCGTCATGCCTTCGCCATCGCTTCTGTGGCAGGCTGTGGGCAGCGTCGCGTCGCCGCCTCGGGGCTGCCCTGTGTCCACAGCGAGCGGGCAGGGTGGTAGGATGTGGCGGTTCGTTCACCGGCTGAGGCGTCAGGTCATCCATGTTCGGTATTTTCAAGCGCAAGAAGAAGCACACGGGCGAAGAACCCGCCAAGGACCAGGAAGTCGTCGATCAGTCGTCTGCAGATGAGGCGGAAGGTGCGGCTGACAGGGAGGCTGAGCCAGGGGCTGACAGAGAGGCTGACAGGGGAGCCGACAGGGGAGCAGAACAGCCCCGCGGCGACGAGCTGTCGCAACGCTCACCGTCGGATGCCGAGCCGCCCCAGCAGGGCCGGGAACCTGGCCCCGAGCCGACCGAGACCGCCGAGGCGGTGGTGCCGGAGCCTGTCGAGCCGGCAGCGCCGGCGCCCGCGGAGCCGTCCACCCCTGCCGAGCAGGCGCCCGTTGAACCTGAGCCCGACAAGCAAGAGCCCGACGAGCACGAGCAAAAGCCTGTCGAGCAGAAGTCCGGCGAGTCGCAAGCCGACCAGGCGCCGCCTGCCGCCCCCCAGCCGGCTGGCGAGCCCGCCGAAGATGAATCGCCGGCCTCGGCGCACAAGTTGGCCGAGGCGGAGGTGCCTGAACCTGCAAGTCCGCCCGCCGCCGACGCTGGCACCGGCCAGCGCGAGCACGCCGAGGTGATCGAGCCTAGTCGTCCCACCGGCCCGGCCCTGCAGGAAAAGCCCAGAGCGCCGGTGCAGGGTGGCAAGGGTGGCGAGAAGAAGGGCTGGTTTGCGCGCATGCGCGAGGGCCTTGGCAAGACTCGGGCCAACCTGAGCGACGGCCTGGCCGACCTGTTCATGGGTGCCAAGCAGATCGATGACGAGCTGATCGAGGACATCGAGACCCAGCTGCTGATGGCCGACGTCGGTATCGAGGCCACCAGCGAAATCATCGAGGCGCTGACCGATCGCGTCTCGCGCAAGGAGCTGAAGGACCCCGAGGCGCTGTATCGCGCGCTGCAGCAGGAGCTGGCCGCCATGCTCGGCGAGGTCAGCCAGCCCCTGAGCCTCGAGACCGCCGATGGTGGGCCCTTCGTCATCCTGGTGGTGGGCGTCAACGGCGTCGGCAAGACCACCACCATCGGCAAGCTGACCCAGCGCTTCCAGCGCGAGGGCAAGAGCGTGATGCTGGCGGCGGGGGATACCTTCCGCGCGGCTGCGGTAGAGCAGCTCAAGGTGTGGGGCGAGCGCAACAGCGTGCCGGTGGTGGCTCAGCACACCGGCGCCGACAGCGCCTCGGTGATCTATGACGCCGTGGCGGCGGCCCGTGCCCGTGGCGTCGACGTCTTGATCGCCGATACCGCTGGTCGCCTGCACAACAAGAGTCACCTGATGGAAGAGCTCAAGAAGGTCCATCGGGTGATGGGCAAGCTCGACGCGCAGGCGCCTCACGAGGTGATGCTGGTGCTCGACGCCGGTACCGGCCAGAACGCCTTGTCCCAGGCGGCCACCTTCAACGAGGCCGTTCCGGTCAGCGGGATCACCCTGACCAAGCTCGACGGTACCGCCAAGGGGGGCGTGATCTTTGCCCTGGCCAAGCAGCTGAAGACGCCGATCCGCTTTATCGGGGTGGGTGAGAGTCTGGATGACCTGCGGCCGTTCAAGGCCGAGGACTTCGTCGACGCCCTGTTCGATCGTCGCCCGAGTGACGCCGACGAATGATCGCCTTCGAGCACGTCGGCAAGCGCTATGGAGGGCGCTTCGAGGCGCTCTCCAATATCGATTTTCGCGTCTCGCGGGGCGAGATGGTGTTTCTCACCGGCCATTCCGGTGCCGGCAAGAGTTCGCTGCTGCGGCTGATCATGCGCCTGGAGCGACCCAGTCGCGGCCGGGTGATGGTCGCCGGTCACGATATCGACAAGCTGCATCCCAGCCAGTTGCCGTTCTACCGGCGTCAGATCGGGGTGGTCTTCCAGGACCACCAGCTGCTGTTCGACCGCTCGATCTATCACAACGTGGCGTTGCCGCTGGAGATCCGCGGCCTGGCGCCGCGGGATATCGCGCGGCGGGTCCGCGCGGCACTCGACAAGGTCGGCCTGCTGCACCGCGAAAAGGCGCTTCCTATCGAACTTTCCGGCGGCGAGCAGCAGCGCGTGGGCATCGCCCGGGCGGTGGTCAACAAGCCCGCCCTGCTGCTGGCCGATGAGCCTACCGGTAACCTCGACCCTCAGTTGTCCGCCGATATCATGGGGCTGTTCGAGGACTTTCATCGCATCGGCACCACGGTGATGATCGCCAGTCACGATCTGGCGTTGATCGCCAGGCTGCGTCACCGCACCCTGCGCCTGAGCGAGGGGCGTTTGGTGGCCGACGAGGAGGCCGCATGAGCGCTCGCCATTCGCGCAAGGGCGCGGCGACGCCCAGGGGCGCCTCAGCCGCCGCACGTACGGGCGGCCGCCAGGAGGCCTCGACGTCACCTCGCGGTGCGCGTCAGCAGACGGTGCGCGCACAGGGGCAGTGGCAAGCCTGGCTGCGTCACCATCGCGCCATGTGTGTGGACAGCCTGCGCCGGCTGGTGCGCCAGCCGGTGGGTAGCCTCTTGACCATGCTCGCCATCGCCATCGCCCTGGTGCTGCCCAGCGCCCTGTGGCTGTCGCTGGACAGCGCCAAGCTGGTGGACGCCGAGCTGGACGCCAGCGCCACCCTGACGGCCTACCTCGACAAGGGGGTGAGCGAGTCCGAGACCGGTCGCATCCTGGAAGCGCTGGAGGCTCAGTCGGAGGTCGCCGCCACCGAATTGATCACCGCCGAGCAGGGCATGGCGGAATTCCAGCAATCCCTGGGGCTCGATGATGCTCTGGCGCGGCTCGACGAGAATCCGCTGCCCGCCGCGGTGGTGATCTCGCCGACGACGCCGTCACCGGAGGCCATGGCGGCGTTGTCCGAGCGGCTGTCGGCGATGTCCGGGGTGGCCGAGGTGCGCCTCGATCTGGCCTGGATCGAGCGTCTGCGGCAACTGGCTGAGCTGGGTCGTCGCCTGACCCTGGCGCTGGGGGTGCTGTTTGGTCTGGGCGTGCTGCTGGTGGTGGGCAACACCATCCGCCTGGCGGTGGAGAACCGGCGCAAGGAGATCGAGGTGGTGACCCTGATCGGCGCCACCCATGCCTTTGTACGCCGACCCTTCCTGTACAGCGGTGCCTGGTATGGCCTGGGCGGCGGACTGCTGGCGTGGGGGCTTCTGACCCTGGGCAGCGACTGGCTGGCGGCGCCGGTGGCATCGCTGGCGGCCAGCTACGGCGCGCACTATCAGCTACCGACCCTGGGCCTCGTCGGCTCTACAACATTGCTGACTTGTAGTACACTATTGGGCTGGTTGGGAGCCTGGATCGCCGTCAGCCGCCATCTGGCGGGCATCAAGCCACGCTAGCGGCAACAGGTAATCAGCCGTTTCTTGTACGGTTTCGTCGGATGTCTACGACCAAAGGGGAACTTCTTCCTATTTTTATCCTCCAAGGTGCATCCGAAATCTTGTTGGTCTTCGAGGAGACAACCTGCACATGAGCAACAGTCTTCTGCCGGTGGGTCATCTTTCACCGGGGCACGACCTCAACGGCTATATTCAGGCCGTCAATCGCATTCCGCTGCTGACGGTGGATGAAGAGCAGGACCTGGCCCATCGCCTTCAGCAGGAAGGCGATCTGGAAGCCGCCCGCCGTCTGGTCATGTCCCATCTGCGTTTTGTCGTGCACATCGCACGCAGCTATTCCGGCTATGGACTTCCCCAGGCTGACCTGATTCAGGAAGGCAACGTCGGCCTGATGAAGGCCGTCAAGCGTTTCGACCCGACCCAGGGCGTACGCCTGGTGTCTTTCGCGGTGCACTGGATCAAGGCCGAGATCCACGAGTTCGTGCTGCGCAACTGGCGTATCGTCAAGATCGCCACCACCAAGGCCCAGCGCAAGCTGTTCTTCAACCTGCGCGGCGCCAAGAAGCGCCTGGCCTGGTTGAACAGCGACGAGGTCGACGCCATCGCCAAGGACCTGGACGTCAAGCCCGAGGTGGTGCGCGAGATGGAAGGTCGTCTGGCCTCCCATGATGCCGGCTTCGATGCCTCACCGTCCGAGGACGAGGATTCGGCCTATCAGGCACCGGTTCACTATCTGGACGACGCCAGCCAGGACCCGGCGACCCAGCTTGAGGACAGCGACTGGGAGCAGGACGCCACCCGTCGCCTCCAGGGCGCGCTGGCCGAGCTCGACGAGCGCTCGCGGGATATCCTGAGCCAGCGCTGGCTCGCCGAAAACAAGGCGACCCTGCATGAACTGGCCGACGTCTATGGCGTGTCCGCCGAGCGCATTCGTCAGCTCGAGAAGAACGCCATGAAGAAGATCCGCGAACGCCTGGGCGACAGCATGGCGGCCTGACCGCCATCGATTGCGCCAGCCGCTGGCAGGACGAAAACGCCCGAACCTCACGGTTCGGGCGTTTTCAGTTGTGGCTGAGCTTGTACCAGGGCGACTGCCACAAGGGCTGTAGGGTGGTTGCCTGAGCCGCTATACCAGCCGCTATACCAGCCTCTATACCAGTCGCTACACGCCCTGGTACCAGCGCCTAGCCCTGGGCGCTGGCAGCACCCGTCAGGCCGCCAGCGGCGGCTGCGCGGCGGGCAATGTCGCCCAGCGCCTCGTCACCGGCGCTGAGATCGCGAAAGGCGCCCATGGCGCCGAGCAGGGCCGAACTCTCGTAGGGCACGAACACACGCTCTCCCTGCTTGGCCATCTCCGGCAGCATCGAAATATAGGACTGGCCGAGCAGATAGCCGATGACCGCCCTGGTGCTCTTCTCGCCTTCGCCCATGGCACCCAGTACCAGCTCGATGGAGCGACTTTCGCCCTGGGCGCGCAGAATGGCGGATTCCTTGTCGCCCTGGGCGTTGAGGATCGCCGACTCCTTCTGGCCCTGGGCCTTGGCGATGGCCGCGGCCTTTTCGCCCTCGGCCTCGGTGACGGTGGCTCGACGGCGACGTTCGGCGGACATCTGCAGATGCATGGCCTCCTTGACCTCCGTCGGCATCTCGATGTCCTGCACCTCGATGCGATTGATCGCCACCCCCCACTTGGAGGCGGGTTCCTCCATCTGTTCCTTGATCTTGGCGTTGACCTCGGCGCGGGACTCGAAGATCTTGTCCAGCTCCATCTGGCCGACCACCGAGCGCAGCGTCGTCTTGGCCAGTACCTCCACCGCCTGACTCATGTTCTCGATCTTGTAGACGGCGTTGGCCGGATCGATGATCTGAAAGTAGATGGCGCCGTCGATGCGAACCGTCACGTTGTCGGTGGTGACCACCGGCTGGGACGGGAAGTCCATGACCGACTCGCGCAGGTCGATGCGGGTCTCCTGACTCAGCACCGGGGTGAATTCCTGGCCCTTGCGCAGGTAGCGCACCATCTTGATCGGTCTTGGCTTGTCGAAGAACGGAACGATGAAGTTGATGCCCTTCTGCAGCGTGCGGTGGTAGGCGCCGAGGCGCTCGATCACCATCACCTCGGACTCCTGAACGATCACCAGTCCCTTGATCACCATGATCACGGCGATGACGACCACCACCAGGGCAATCAATAGCCCCGGATTTATGGCATACGGCAACATGCAGGTACCTCCTTGGTATCGAGAGTGTCGCCCAGGGCGACCGACGGCATCCCGCCGCCGAAAGCCAGCTTAGGCAATGGGCGGGCGAGTGGCGATAGCGTCTGGCGGCCGCTGCCCGAACGTGCGCATGATCGGGATCAAGAACCTTCGCCGGCGGGACGGACCACCGCCTGGGTGCCCTCGAAGCGGACCAGCGTTACCTCGTCACCCGGACGAAGGGCAGGACCACTCCCTGCTTCGTCCGCCAGGCTGGCACGGTAGAGATCACCGTCGAGCTTGATGCAGGGTGCGTCATCGAAGTCGCGGCTGACCAGCACGAAGCGTTGACCGCGGCCTCCACCGCTGCCAGCCACGCCGAAGCCTTTTTTCGCGCCTCGGCCGCGTCGTCTGAGCTGTCGAATCGCCAGCGGCACCAGCACGGCACAGGCGAGCGCCAGGACGATCAGTTGCAGGGTGAAAGTGGCGCCCAGCCAGGCGGCCAGGGCGGTGAGGGCGAGCGCCGCCGCCAGGGCCAGCAGCACGTAGGAGCCGGTCAGCAGCTCGACCAGCAGAGCCGCGAGTCCGGCCAGCAGCCACCACAGCGCGGGAGATAGAAAATCCATGAGGGGCCTCTTGGAAGCAGCGAAATGACGTCCTGTCCTGTCCGATTCTGCGCCGCCTGCCGTGGCCCGGCAAGCCGGCGAGGCCCGCAGACGACAGCGCCACCGCGATTGCGGTGGCGCGTGGTCCAATATCACGAGGCCTGGAAGTCTGTTGCGCAACGGGGCTTACCAGTCCCCCAGCACCTTCCACCGTAGAGAGTCTGCGACACCGACCCAGACGGTCAGGTTGACCAGGCTCCTGCCCTGATCAAGAGCGGACCGGCCTTCCGGGCGTCTTACCAGTACCCCAGCACCTTTCACCGCAGAGAGTCTGCGACACCGACCCAGACGGTCAGGTTGACCAGGCTCCTGCCCTGATCAAGAGCGGACCGGCCTTCCGGGCGTCTTACCAGTACCCCAGCACCTTTCACCGCAGAGAGTCTGCGACACCGACCCAGACGGTCAGGTTGACCAGGCTCCTGCCCTGATCAAGAGCGGACCGGCCTTCCGGGCGTCTTACCAGTACCCCAGCACCTTCCACCATAGGCTGCCGACACCGACCCAGACGGTCAGGTTGACCAGGCTCATCACCAGTCCGGCCTTCCACCAGGTGCCGAGTTCCACATAGCCGGAGCCGAAGATGATCGGGGCGGTGCCGGTGGCGTAGTGGGTCAGCGACATCATCAGCGAGGAGGCGCCGGCCAGCAGCAGGGCGATGTACAGGGTAGGGATGCCGAGGGCGATACCGGCGGCCAGGAAGGCGGCGTACATGGCGGTGATATGGGCGGTGGTACTGGCGAAGAAGTAGTGCGCGTAGAAGTAGACGCCGGTCAGCGCCAGGGCCATGCCGAACCAGCCCATATTGAAGCTGCTGATGCCCTCCTCGATGACCCCGGAGAACCAGCCGATCAGTCCGAGCTTGCCCAGAAAGCTTGCCATCATTACCAGAGCGGCGAACCACACGATGGTGTCCCAGGCGGACTTCTCGCCGAGGATGTCATCCCAGGTCAGCACATTGGTGACCAGCAGGATGGACAGTCCCAGCAGCGCCACCGCGGTGGAGTTCACCTTGAATTCGGGGCCGAACAGCATCGCCGGGATACCGGCCCACAGGATCAACAGCAGGCCGAACACGCCGATCATGATCTTTTCGGCGCGGTCGAGCGGGCCCATGGCGGTGAGCTGCTCGCGGGCGAAGGAGGTGGCGTCCGGGGTGCGCTTGAGCTCCGGCGGATACAGCACGTACAGCACCGCCGGCATCAAGGCGATGGCGACCAGGCCGGGCAACAGCGCGGCCAGCGCCCACTGGGTCCAGGTGATCGAGATGGCGGAGTCGGTGGCCTTGGCGATCAGGTCGACGATCAAGGGGTTGGGGGCCGTTGCGGTGATGAACATGGCCGAGGTGATGGGGTTGGCGTGATAGTTCACCAGCGCCAGGTACTCGCCGATCTTCTTGCTGGTGCCAGACTCCGGGGAGGAGCCGAAGCTGTCGGCGATGGAGCGCATGATCGGGTGCATGATGCCGCCACCCCGGGCGGTGTTGCTGGGGGTGATCGGGGCGATGGTCAGCTCCGCCAGGGACAGGGCATAGCCGATGCCGAGGGTGCGTTTGCCGAAGGCGGCGATAAAGGCGTAGCCGATGCGGTTGCCCAGACCCGTCTTCGACAGCCCGCGGGAGATCATGATGGCCAGGCCGATCAGCCAGATCAGCGGGTTGGAAAAGCCCGAGAGGGCGTCGGAGACCGCGCCCTTGGAACTGTCCGGGTTGGTGACGCCGGTCAGCGCGACCACGGTGATGGCAATGATCGCCAGGGCGCCGATGCGCATGGTCTTGCCGATGATGGCGGCGATGGTGGCGACGAAGATCGCCAGCAGGTGCCAGGCCTCGGGATTGACGCCGTCAGGTACGGGGACCACGAACCAGAGCGCCAGCCCCAGGGTCACCGAGACCAGGGCGGGGAGCGGTTTGAATGCGAGCATGAGCGAGCTCCTTTGGGGAAGATCGAGTGATCACCTCTCCACAGAGAGAATCCGAAGGTGTTGTGCTCATTTACGCATAGACGAAGCGACGTCCGAATGACGGACATCAAGCAGAAGTACGACTTTCGTCGAAATGGTCATGTCGAGTGCAACTTGCGCTGAGGAGGTCGCAGCGCCAAGGCAGGAGATAACGGTGCAGGAGCAGGGTGAGGGCTGCAGCCGACGCCATGCCGGGAGCTGTCCGGCATGGCGCGAGAGGAGGTGAACGGTCCCTAGTCGGGCTTGATCGCGGTGCGGCCGCTGCCCAGGAACATCATCGCCAGGGCGCCGAACAGGAACATGCCCTGCAGCTCCAGCGCCCAGCCGCCGCTGCTGGTCAGGCTGAACAGCTCACCCATATGCGCCAGATAGATGGCCACCACCATGTTGCCGGCGATCAGCAGACCGGCGATGCGAGTGTTCCAGCCGAGGATTGCCATGACCGGTGCGACGACTTCGCCCAGCAGAACGCCATAGGCCAGCACCGTGGGCAGGCCATGGGAGGCCAGGGTTTCACCGATCCAGGACAGGCTGCCGGGATTGATCAGCTTGCTGACGCCGTGCAGCAGGATCATCACGCCAAGGGCCAGGCGCAGGATCAGCTTTCCCAGGTCGTCGTTGTCGAGGGCGTTGAGCATGGTGACTTCCTTTTCACTAGGGGCTTTTTTGACTCGAGAGCCTTTCACTTCTGGCGTTGGGCAGAAAACAGTCGCGCCGAGTTGTCCGAGACTTCGCAGCATGATCGCGATGACGTCGGCATGGTGCCTTCGGTCGCAACACCAGAATCACCGAAACGGTCGGACCACGCAGGCAATTCTGGCATATTAGGCTTTATCCAGATGACTCAGCTGCAAGGAAGATAGCATGGTTCCGTCACGACTTCGCCGCACCGCCGCTTTCGCTCTTTTCACCCTGGCGCTCAGTGCCTGCTCCAGCCAGCCTGGGCCCACGGTGGGTGGGGGCGACACGGCGGCCCCGGGCAGCGTCTCGAGCCCGCTGGTCGGCAAGCGCTGGAACCTGTTGCTGGTGGGCACCAGCGATCGCCTGTCGATGCCGCAGAAGCCGTACTTCGAGGTGGCTTCCGATGGCAGTGTCAGCGGTAGCGACGGCTGCAATCGCTTCACCGGCACGGTGAGCTTCGGTGACAGCCAGCGTATCGACTTCGGTGAACTGACCGCGACTCGCATGGCCTGTGCCAATCCCCAGGGGGCCCAGCAGGTCCGCGACATGCTCGACAATGCCTATCGCTACCTGATCGACCACGATCGACTGGTGTTCTTCGGCCCCAACTCGCTGGTGCTGGGCGGTTTTCGCGACGCCAGCTGACCGGGCCAGTTGTTCATCGGGGCGATCAGCGACTCCGGTTGTCCCTCGTGTGTGCGGTACTCGAGATGTCGGCTGCAGCGCGGCTTGCATGATGCAGGCAGGATCGCAGGCTGTGCTTTCGCTGTTGGAAGCGATCCAGCCACCGGGGATGGATCGCCACCACGCGCACCGGAACGGAAGCTAATCCCAGCAATTGCACGATGGCCAGGCGGTGTGAACCGCCGTAGCCGAGCACGACCTCGCCATCCCGGGTAATCAATACCTGCATTTCGTCATCGGGGTGGCGACTGTCGTCGGGGTGTTGGCAAGCCAGTTCTTGCTGGGTCTTGTAGCCGTGTCGGCGAATGCCGTGGTAGGCACGAGACAGCGTCTCGAAGTAGCGAGCGATATCCTCCTCGCTGCGACACCAGTAGGCGCCTTGCTGTGCCGGGTCGGTGCACTCGCCGGAACGATAGCGAGCCACCGCTTGATGCATCTGGGCGTACTGGGCGGTCTCGCGGAAGTGCCTGTCGTGGGCGAAGATGTCCTCGACTGCAGCGGTCTCGTTCAGGCGTGCCTGGCAAAGTGGTGAAACATGGCTGAGGTCCCAGTCGCCTTCACTGATCAACTCACGACTCAAGCCAGAGCGCGTGACGCAGCGCGCGATGCGCCTTGGGTCGATGTCGACCAGCGGCAGGTCGTTGGCATTCAGCCAGCGACGTTGAAGGTCGACACGGCCACACAGCTCGGCCAGGTACAGCAGGGCACGCCGTGTTCGGCGGCGAAGGCGTGGCAGGGCGGCGAGCCCGGCAGTGCCAGGGAACGCCAGGGGGGAAAGGCCCGAGTGCGTCATGTTGTACATGTCTATTGTTGTTGTAGTCGTTGGTATGGCCGTTGTTCGGTCTGTTGTCGTATCTGCGGCCGAATCGGCGATTGGCCTGAAGGAGCGGCTGTGCTGACAGCTTCACTGTGCCGCAAAAGGCTTTAATAGAAGAAACTGAATTTTGTAGTCATACCGTCATCTCTGTGTCGTACCCGATCAGGCTGAGGCGACGCAGACGGTTGCCTGAGGCGAGGGGCAGGCACGCACCAATAGCGACGTTCCGACAGGGGGGGCTGGATGGCCTTCAGCAACGAAGAGAGAGCGGCATTGCTGGCGCTTCACGGGGTAGGGCCGACCGTCATCAGTCGCTTCGAGCAGCTTGGTATCGACTCCTTCGAGCATCTGGCGACGTTCGAGGCCCGGGAGATCGCCGAGCAGGTGGCATCGATGCTCAACACCAGCTGCTGGAAGAATTCGCCACGCGCTCTGGCGGCGGTGGAGGCGGCCATCGTGCGTGCCAGGCAAGGACTCAAGGTAGGCTGAGACCCTGACTTGAGATCATGGCGAACCAAAAAGAGCCGACCCCGCCAGTGGCGGGGTCGGCTCGGGTGGTGCTGACGTCGGTCGTGCCGGCTTGGGCCGGGACTCGACTAGAGCGCCGCGACTAGAGCGCTGCGACTACAGGGCCGCGATCTTGTCGCGCTGTTCGACCAGCACCCGGCGGGCGGCCTGGTACTCCTCGAGCTTGCCGCGCTCCTTGTCGATGACGGCGGCCGGGGCCTTGGCCACGAAGCCTTCGTTGGCGAGCTTCTTCTCGACGCCGCCGATCAACTTGTCCTGCTTGTCGATCTCTTTGCTCAGGCGGGCGAGCTCGGCGTCCTTGTCGATCAGGTCTGCCATCGGCACCAGCACTTCCATGTCGCCGACCAGCTGGGTGGCGGACAGCGGCGCCGTGCTGGCGTCATCGAGCCACTCGATGGACGACAGCTTGGCCAGCTTGGACAGGAACAGGCGGTTGGCGCTCAGGCGCGCCTGGTCGGCCTCGCTGCCCTTGGTCAGCAGGGCGTCGAGCGGCTTGCCCGGGGCGATGTTCATCTCGGCGCGGATATTGCGCACCGCCACGATCACCCCCTTGAGCCATTCGATGTCACGGATCGCGTCCTGGTCGATCAACGCCTCGTCCGCCAGCGGCCAGGCCTTGGCCATCAGCGAGTCGTTGTCCCCCTCCAGGGTGCCGGCGAGCGGCGCCACGCGCTGCCAGATCTCCTCGGAGATGTAGGGCATCATCGGATGGGCCAGGCGCAGGATGGCTTCCAGCACCCGTACCAGGGTGCGCCGGGTGCCGCGCTTGGCGGCCTCGCTGGCGCCTTCGTCCCACAGTACCGGCTTGGACAGCTCCAGATACCAGTCGCAGTACTCGTTCCAGACGAAGTCGTAAAGCGCCTGGGAGGCGTGGTCGAAGCGGAACTCCTCCATCGCCCGGGTGACCTGATCCACCGTCTGCTGCAGGCGGGCCTCGATCCAGCGGTCGGCCAGCGACAGCTCGACCTCGCCGCCTTCGCGGCCGCAGTCCTCGTTCTCGGCGTTCATCAAGACGTAGCGAGAGGCGTTCCACAGCTTGTTGCAGAAGTTGCGGTAGCCGTCCAGCCGGCCCATGTCGAACTTGATGTCGCGACCGGTGGTGGCCTGGGACAGGAAGGTATAGCGCAGGGCGTCGGTGCCGTGGGCCTCGATGCCGTCGGGGAACTCCGAACGGGTCGCCTTGGCGATGGCCTTGGCCTTCTGCGGCTGCATCATGTTGCCGGTGCGCTTGTCGACCAGCGCCTCCAGATCGATGCCGTCGATCAGGTCGATGGGGTCGAGTACGTTGCCCTTGGACTTGGACATCTTCTGGCCCTGGCCGTCACGCACCAGGCCGTGGACGTAGACCGTCTTGAACGGCACCTCGTCGGTGAACTTGAGGGTCAGCATGATCATCCGCGCGACCCAGAAGAAGATGATGTCAAAGCCGGTCACCAGCACGCTGCTGGGATGGAAGGTCTTGAGCTCTTCGGTCTGCTCGGGCCAGCCGAGGGTGCCGAAGGTCCACAGCCCGGAGCTGAACCAGGTGTCGAGTACGTCCTCGTCCTGGGTCAGGGCGACGTCGCCTGCGATGCCGTGCTTTTCGCGGGCCTCGGCTTCGGTGCGCGCCACATAGACGTTGCCCTCCTGGTCATACCAGGCAGGGATACGGTGGCCCCACCACAGCTGGCGCGAGATGCACCAGTCCTGCAGGTCGCGCATCCACGAGAAGTACATGTTCTCGTAGTTTTTGGGCACGAACTGGATGTCGCCGTTTTCTACCGCCTCGATGGCCGGCTTGGCCAGGGTCTCTACCGCCACGAACCATTGATCGGTCAGCAGCGGCTCGATCACGTCACCGGAACGATCGCCGTAGGGCAGGGTGTTGTTGACCGTTTCGGTCTTCTCGAGCAGGCCCTTGGCCTCCATGTCGGCGACGATGGCCTTGCGAGCGGCAAAGCGGTCGAGGCCGGCGTAGGCCGCAGGCAGGCTAGTGTCGATGTCGGTCAGCGGACGGCCCTGGATGTCGAAGGCCTCGGCGGCTTCGAGGATATGGGCGGTCTTCGAGAAGACATTGATCAGTGGAAGACCAGCGCGCTTGCCGACTTCATAGTCGTTGAAGTCGTGGGCCGGGGTGATCTTCACGCAGCCCGAGCCCTTGTCCATGTCGGCGTGCTCATCGGCGACGATGGGGATGCGACGGCCGACCAGCGGCAGCTCGACAAACTTGCCGACCAGCGAGGCGTAGCGCTCGTCGTCGGGATTGACCGCCACGGCGCTGTCGCCGAGCAGGGTCTCGGGGCGGGTGGTGGCGACCACCAGATGGTCGAGGCCGGCGTCGGTGGTGACACCGTCGGCCAACGGATAGCGGAAGTGCCAGAACTGACCCTGCTGGTCGCGATTCTCGACCTCGAGATCGGAGATGGCGGTGTTCAGCGTCGGGTCCCAGTTGACCAGGCGCTTGCCGCGATACACCAGATCCTCTTCGTACAGGCGGACGAAGACCTCCTGCACCGCCTTGTAGAAGCCCTCATCCATGGTGAAGCGCTCGCGGCTCCAGTCGAGGCTTGCGCCCATGCGACGGAGCTGGCGGGTGATATGGCCGCCGGACTCATGCTTCCATTCCCACACCTTGTCGATGAAGGCCTCGCGCCCCAGGTCGTGGCGCGTCTTGCCTTCCTCGGCGGCGACCTTGCGCTCCACCAGCATCTGGGTGGCGATGCCGGCGTGGTCGGTGCCCACCTGCCACAGGGTGTTGCGACCCTGCATCCGCCGCCAGCGGATCAGGGTGTCCATGATGGTGTCCTGGAAGGCGTGACCCATGTGCAGGCTGCCGGTGACGTTGGGCGGCGGAATCATGATGGCGAAGGGGTCGCCCTTGCCCGAGGGCGCGAACCGTCCGTCGTTTTCCCAGCGCTCGTACCAGCGGGCTTCGATGCTTTCGGGTTGGTAGGTCTTGTCCATGGGGTACTCTTGCTAGCGGAGCCCGGGGCATGCCAGGCACGAGACAGAGGCTCGCGCATGGCGCTGGGCTTGGAGTTCGACAGCCGGCGCTCGGGCTCGCAAGCTTCCCGCCGAAGAGCGGTTGCGCGAGTGAGGCCTGCGAAAAATGGGCTCGATTATACCCTGATCCGAGGCGGGGCGTCAGGGGCTGACGGGATGACCGGCAGTGTCCAGAGGATTTGGTGACAGGAGCCTACCCCTGACCCTTGAGGTGGTGCGGTGTGACCGGGTAGCCGCGCTGCTTGTAGGTCTTCCAGCACTCGCGCTTGACCGTCAGTACGTCCTGGTGCTGGTTGATGATCTCGGCCACCCGCTCGAAGCGAGAAAACCACTCGGGGATTTCCGGCGACAGATTGAGCATCGCCTGGGGCGGCGGGTCGAGGCTTTGCGGCGGCCCCTGCCAGCCGATGGTGACGGGTACCTGTCTTGCGTTCTCGATACCGGCCTCTGTTGTCCCGGCCCCGGCCTCTCTTGCATCGGCCCCGCCCCCGGCCGCTCTTGCATCGGCCCCGCTCCCAGCCTCGAGCGCATGGGGGACGAAGGCGTCGGGACGAAAGTCCCACAGACGCTGGTCGAGCTCCCGGGCCATGGCTTCGTCTTCGGCGTACAGGTAGAGCCGATAGCCCTTGCGGGCGATGGTCTCGGTCAGCCGACAGGCGAAGGCGAGGCGGGCCTCGAGGGTGGTGTCCGGCAGGATGTAGAAGTCGATCTTGGTCATGCGCTCTGACTTGATGGCTGAACGAAGGCCGCCCGGGGGCGGCCTTTTAGTAGGGAAGGAGCCGGATCAGGCAAGACGGGTCAGCCAGCCATGGGTGTCTTCGACACGGCCGTACTGGATGTCGAGCAGACGCTTGCGCAGTCGGCTGGCCACCTCGTTGCCCTCGGGGTGCTCGATCACGCCGTCCTCGCTGACCAGTCGCCCGATGGGGGTGATGACCGCGGCGGTACCGCAGGCAAAGACCTCGGTAATCTCGCCGGAGGCCACGCCATCGCGCCACTCGTCGATGCTGATGGGGCGCTCTTCCGGGGTCAGGCCTTCATCCTTGGCCAATTCGAGCATGGAATCCCGGGTCACCCCCTCGAGGATGGTGCCGGTCAGGCGCGGGGTGACCAGACGGCCGTCACGGGTGACGAAGAACAGGTTCATGCCGCCGAGTTCCTCGATCCAGGTGTTTTCCACGGCGTCGAGGAAGGCCACCTGGTCGCAGCCGTGGTCGGCGGCTTCCTTCTGGGCCAGCAGCGAGGCGGCGTAGTTGCCGCCGCACTTGGCGTAGCCGGTGCCGCCGGGGGCGGCGCGGTTGTAGTTCGACGACAGCCAGATCGATACCGGCTTGACCCCACCCTTGAAGTAGGCCGCCACCGGCGAGGCGATGACGTAGAAGTCCACCTCCTTGGACGGGCGCACGCCAAGGAAGGCCTCGGAGGCGATCATGAAGGGGCGCAGGTAGAGGCTGGATTCCTCGGCTGCGCTTGCCGGCGTCGGCACCCAGTCGATGTCCTGGGCGACCAGCGCCTTGACCGCGCCGATGAAGTCCTCGTCGGACAGTTCCGGCAGGGCCAGGCGACGGGCGCTGGCGCGAAAGCGCGCGGCGTTCTTTTCCGGGCGGAAGGTCCAGACGCTGCCGTCGGCGTGGCGGTAGGCCTTCATGCCCTCGAAGATTTCCTGGGCGTAGTGCAGCACCGAGGCGGCCGGGTCCAGTGACAGCGGGCCGTAGGGACGTACCTGATGGCCGTGGAAGCCGGCGTCCTCGGTCCAGCGGATGTGGGCCATGTGGTCGGTGAAGTGACGACCGAAGCCCGGGTTCTCGAGAATGGTGTTACGGATGCTCGCGTCGGTGGCGTTGGCGTTGGGCTCGAGCGAGAAGCCTTGGATGGACACGGGTCGTTCTCCAGAATCGTATCGCGCCGCAAGGGCTCTGCGGCGACAGCGGATCGAGGTCGAGTCAGGGGGCTCGACCGGGATGGGGTGGGCAGGCATCGCGCCTGCCGATGGAATCAGAATGACACAGGCTCGCCCTTTCGGGAAAGCCTGTGGGTCGGGAAAGCCTGTAGGACGGGGAAGCCCGCCGGGGCGGGTGCCGACGTCTGTCGGCGCCCGCGTGGACGGCGGACTTGCCGGGTCAGTCCTGGTCGGTGTTGACTACCTCTGCCTCGCGGTCGAGCAGGTAGCGGGTCAGCAGGCCCACTGGGCGGCCTGTGGCACCCTTGGCGCTGCCGCTGTTCCAGGCGGTGCCGGCCACGTCCAGGTGCGCCCAGGGGAAGTCGGTGGCGAAGCGCGACAGGAAACAGCCGGCGGTGATGGTGCCCGCCGGGCGCCCGCCGATGTTGGCAAGGTCGGCGAAGTTGGAGTCCAGCTGTTCCTGGTACTCGTCCCACAGCGGCAGATGCCAGGCGCGATCCCAGGCGGTTTCGCCGGCGTCGAGAAGGTCCAGCGCCAGGTCGTCGTCGTTGGACATCAGGCCGGTGGCGTGGTGGCCGAGCGCAATGATGGCGGCACCGGTGAGGGTGGCGATGTCGACGACGCTGGCCGGCTCGAAGCGCTCGGCGTAGGTCAGGGCATCACACAGCACCAGGCGGCCCTCGGCGTCGGTGTTGAGCACCTCCACCGACAGCCCCTTCAGCGTCTTGATGATGTCGCCAGGCTTGGTCGCGCGACCGCTGGGCATGTTCTCGGCGGCGGCGACGATGGCGACCAGGTTGATCTTCGGCTTGATCGCCAGGATCGAGGCTACCGCGCCGAACACGCTGGCGGCGCCGCACATGTCGAACTTCATCTCGTCCATGCCGGCACCGGGCTTGAGCGAGATGCCGCCGGTGTCGAAGGTGATGCCCTTGCCGACGAGCACGTGGGGCGACTCGTTTTCGTCGTCCGCGCCTTGATAGCGCATCACGATCAGCCGCGACGGCTCGTCGCTGCCATGACCGACCGACAACAGCGAGTGCGCGCCGAGCTCCTCGAGGGCTGCCTCGTCGAGGATCTCGGTGGTCAGGGCGCCATCGGATTCGCTGGCCAGGCGCTTGGCCTCGCTGGCGAGGTAGCGCGGCGTGCAGACGTTGCCCGGCAGGTTGCCGAGCTGGCGGGCCAGGTTGATGCCCTGGCCCACGGCGGCACCCTGGCGGGCGCCTTCGCTGGCCGCGTTCTGGTCTTCGCCCTCACTGAGCAGGATCGACACCGTCTTGAGGCTGGGAGCCGGGCCACTCTCCTTCTTGAAGTCGGTGAAGCGGTAGCTGGCGCGCAGCGCGCTCTCGGCGATCTTGTGGGCCTTCCAGCCGGCGTCGCGATCCTCGACGGGCACGTCGGTGAGGGCTACCGAGACTTCGTCCACGGTCAGCTGACCGAGGCTCGCGAAGGCGGCGTCCACGGCCTTGCAGAAGGCACCTTCGTGGCACTTGTCGCGCTCGCCGAAGCCGACCAGCAGCAGGCGGTCGGCGCACAGCCCAGGCGCAAAGGGCACCAGCTGGACGTTGCCGAGCTTGGCGTTGAAATCGCCACGCTCGATCAACTGTCCGATCAGACGCTCGCTGGCGTCGTCGAGCTTGGCGGCGGCAGGAGTAAGTTCACCGTCCTTGAACACCGGGATGACCAGGCAAGCGGTCTCGATCTTGACCGGGTTGGCCGTCTTTACAGGGAATTCCATGCTGACTCCACAAGACAAGTGTGGGGGGATTCTGGATAATGCCGGCACGATGCCGAGTCCATCCAGTGTACCCAAGGCCCCCGGGGTTTGCATGATCACCGTGGCCGCAGCGATCGATCGGGTAGAGACATCGATCAGGGACCTATACTGGATCAGGGACGACCGGTGAGGACGACCGAGAGCAGGAGCGCGCATTGATCATATTCCGTTACCTCACCCGCGAGATTCTGCTGACCATGTCGGCGGTGGCCGGGGTGCTGCTGCTGGTGATCATGGGCAGTCGGTTTATCCGCTATTTTGCCAACGCCGCCGAAGGCGAGATCCCGGCGAACATCCTCGGCTCGCTGATGCTCTATCACATGCCGGGCTTTCTCGAGCTGATCCTGCCGCTGGCGTTCTTTCTCGGAATTCTGCTGGCCTACGGCCAGCTCTACCTCAACAGCGAGATCACCGTGCTGGTGGCCTGCGGCACCAGCCCCAACCGCTTGCTGACGGTCAGCCTGGTGCCCGCCGCCCTGGTGGCGCTGCTGGTCGGGATATTCAGCCTGTGGCTGACCCCCGCCGGTGCCCTGCACAACGAACTGGTACTGGAAGAACAGCGCAGCAAGCTCGATTTCTCGGCGCTGGCGCCAGGGCGTTTTCAGGAGTTCGGCAGTGGGCGTATCGCCTACGCCAGCGACGTGTCCGAGGACGGCGAGCGCATGCAGGAGGTGTTCATCAGCGAACGCCAGAAGCGCAATGACGGCTCCCCCGAGAGCGTGGTGACCCGGGCGACCCAGGGCTACCAGTCGGTGGATCCGGACACTGGCAGTCGCTATCTGGTGCTGGAAGACGGTGAACGCTATAGCGCAGAGGCCGGTCGCGCCGACGCCGAGCGGCTCGAGTTCGGTACCTATGCCGTGCGTCTGGCGCGGGCGGTGGAGGCGGTCGAGACCGACTCGGCGGAGTTTGCCACCACCACGACCCTGATGAATGACGCTTCGCCCGAGGCCAGGGCCCAGTTGCAGTGGCGGCTCGGCGCTCCCCTGATGGTGTTCGTGCTGACCCTGCTGGCCCAGCCGCTGTCCCGGGTCAATCCACGCCAGGGCCGCTTTGCCAAGCTGTTGCCGGCGATCTTTCTGTACGTGGCCTACCTGAGTCTGCTGCTGGCGGCCATGGACGCCATCGGCAGCGGCAGCCTGCCTGCCGTCATCGGCATGTGGCCGATCCACGCAGGCTTCCTGATCCTCGGCCTGGGACTGGCCTTCAATGCCCAACGCAAGGGAATGAGCGGATGATTCTCGATCGCCTGGACGGCTACATCGCCCGCAACGTCCTCGCTGCCATTCTGGTAGTGCAGGTGGTGCTGCTGGGCCTGGACCTGATCATCACCTATATCGATGACCTCGGAGACATCGAAGGCGGCTATGGTGCCTTCGAGGTCTTCCTGTTTCTGTGCATGCGCCTGCCCTGGCGCTTTTATCAGTATGCCCCGGTAGGCGTGTTGATCGGCGCCCTGATCGGACTCGGCAGCATGGCTTCCAACAACGAGCTGACGGTGATGCGGGCGGCGGGACGGTCGCTGGCGCGCATCGTCTGGGGGGTGATGAAGCCGATCATCCTGGTGGTGGTGATCGTGCTGACGGTGGCAGAGTTCGTCAGCCCCAGAACCGAGCAGTTTGCCCACGCCTGGAAGGTGCAGCAGATGCAGGGCGAGGGCGCGGTGGTCACCGAACGCGGTGGCTGGCAGCGCGAGGGCGACGACTTCTATCGCTTCGGTGCGATTCGCGCCGACGACACCGTGCTGGATCTGACCCGCTACGAATTCGACGGCCACCGGCTGGATTCGGTCACCACTGCCAGGCGTGCGGTGTGGCAGGGCGACTTCTGGGAGTTGCAGCAGGTCGAGACGACCCGCTTTACCGGTGACCGCACCGAGGTCGACAAGGTGGCTAGCCTGCGCTGGGACACCAGCCTGTCGCCGACTCAGCTGTCGCGTCTGCTGCGCGACGTGGAGACCCAGGCACCGAGCGAGCTGTGGGCCTACGCCGACTATCTGGACGAGCAGGGCCTGGAGGCCACCCAGCCGCTTCTGTACTTCTGGCAGAAGATGCTGATGCCCCTGACCATGGCCTCGCTGGTATTGGTAGCGGCGTCCTTCGTGTTCGGCCCGCTGCGCACCGTGGCCGCCGGGACGAGGGTATTCTACGGGGTCATCACCGGACTGGTGTTCAAGTACCTCCAGGATCTGCTGGCACCGGCCTCCACGGTATTCGGCTTTTCGCCGGCTTGGGCGGTGCTGGCCCCCACACTCGTGTGCGCCTTGCTGGGACTTCACCTATTGAGGCGGTCGGGGTGAAGGACTGCGTGGGCACTCTCGATCGACCCGGCCCCAACGTTAGTGTGCGCCTTGCCGAGACTTCACCTGCTGAGCAAACCCAATGACACGACGCTTTCCCCATCTCGATGATGTCTGGCCCGCGGGGTTGGGCCGGCGCCTGGGCGCCATGTTCTACGACAGCTTTCTGTTGCTGGCCATCTGGATCGCGATTACCACCTTGCACGTGCTGGTGGTGCGCAAGATGCTGGGCCTGGCCCCGGAAGAGGTGGGGGCAGGCGTTTGGCAGGTGCTCAGCCTGCGACTGCTGCTGGTGGTCGCGGCCTTTGCCTTTTTTGCCTTCTTCTGGCGCCGCGGGGGCATGACCCTGGGGATGCAGGCCTGGCGTCTTCGCGTCCAGACCCTCGACGGCGGACCCATCAGCCTGCGTCAGACCATGCTGCGCTTCGCCGTGGGAGCGTTTTCCTTCGTGCCGCTGGGGCTGGGCCACTGGTGGGTGCTGTTCGACGCGGAACGGCGCAGCTGGGCGGATCTGGCGTCTGGTACTCAGGTGGTAGTGCTGCCGAAGGCGGCGAAGCGATAACCCTGCAACGAGCGCTTGCGCGAGATTCCTGAACAGGGCAGCTTACCCGTCAGCCCGGCTCGGGCGTCTGCCATCGACCCTTCATCCTCTGCAGCGCCCGGCCGACGTTCTCCCTGAGATGCTGCCCCTCCCCATCCAGCCTGCACGAGTCGCTCCCCGCTGTTTCCTTCCTGGTTTTGTGGATGCTGTCGATTGGCTGTCGGCAGGGGCAACGCTTGAGCTGAGTCATGTAAATTCAAATCTTTAGCTAAAGTAAATACGAATTACTCTTGAAAAGGTTGCGTGTCGCTATGGGAATCATTTACATTGGCTATAGTGATTCAGGAGAGATGGCGATGTACGTATGCCTGTGCAAAGGGGTCAGTGACCGACAGATTCGTCAGAGCGTCGATGACGGCGCGCGTAGCTGGCGTCAGGTTCAGCGTGAGACCGGTTGTGGCACCCAGTGCGGCAAATGCGCCTGTGTGGGCAAGCAGATCACCCGCGACGCCATCCAGGAAGCGTCGAGTCTGGAAGTCGAAGCGCTGGCCTATGCGGTATAGCCTCGGTCGTCGGTACGCTCTTGCGCTACTTCCTTTGCGGTAGTCTTTTGAATTAGCAATCGATATCGTTGTAGTTGCGGTTTTCAAGATTCTGATTTTATTGAGTTTTTTCATGGATGCCCTATACTGCTTCTTGACGGGAGCTGGTAGGGCATTGCTTGTCGTGCCAGTGTGTCTGTAGCCCCGCGTCTGTTGCCCTGTGAAGGCGGGCGAGGCCAAGGAGAGACGTCGCCTCTGCGGCGTCCGATGCAAGACGGTTCGATCAACGACGACTGGCCACGGCCGGTCGGCAATCACCGGCAAGCACAAGTCCGGCAAGCATTGAGGAGTTTTCCATGAAAGGCGATCCCAAGGTCATCGAGCATCTCAACAAGGTGCTGGGCAACGAGTTGGTGGCCATCAATCAGTACTTCCTGCACGCCAAGATGTACAAGGACTGGGGCCTGGCCCGGCTGGCCAAGTGGGAGTACGACGAGTCCATCGAAGAGATGAAGCACGCCGACATTCTGATCGAGCGCATCCTCTTTCTCGAAGGCATCCCCAACCTGCAGGACCTCGGCAAGCTGCATATCGGCGAGGACACCCGCGAGATGCTCGAGGCCGACCTGGCCGCGGAGCATACCGGGCGTGACGACCTGATCGAAGCCATCACCTACTGCGAGCAGGTGCGGGACTACGTCAGCCGTGACCTGTTCCAGAAGATCCTCGACGATGAGGAAGAGCACATCGACATCATCGAGACCGAGCTGGGTCTGATGGACAAGGTCGGCTTGCAGGCGTATCTGCAGACGCAAATGCAAAAGGCCGGCGGCGAAGAGTGATTTAGCGCTGGCGCATTGCATCGACAGCGCCCAGGCAAGCAAAAAGGGGAGGCCAGCGGCTTCCCCTTTTTGCGTCTGCGTGTTCCGTTGCCTGCGCGCTGGCCAGGGCGTATGGACTCGCCTCGCCGGGCTGGCGCTATTGGACCAGCGTTATCGAACTGGCAGCGTCGGACCGACGACATGGATCCGGGCGCCGTCAGGGCCTGCTAGGCGCTGTCGGAAAAGTCGACGAGCGATGGTTAGACAAGGCAAAAATCGGTGAGAAAGCGCAGTTTACGGGGTGTAAATGAGCATTTTGACCGGGCTGGCGCACCAGCCGATTTTTAACGCCGTATTACCGAGCGCAGGCAGTTTTCAGACAAGCCCTAGAACGCCTTCTCGAGGGCAAAGCGTGGAGTGGTAACACCTTCGACGTCGACGCTCTCGCAGAACATCTCAAGCGGGCGCACCCACAGGCCGTAGTCCCCGTAGAGCGCGCGGTACACCACCAGGGCCTCTTCGCTTTCGCTGTGATGGGCGACGCCGGTCACCTCGTAGAGCGGACCCTTGTAGTGGCGATAGATGCCGGGCACCGGGAGGGGGGATTGCGGGGTTGTCATGGTCGTTTCCTTGTCTGGCTCATTTTACCCGGGTCAGTCTGGCCAGCGCCCGCGAGGCGGCGACAAAGCCGAAGCTGCCGGTGACAAAGGTGGCGGCGCCGAAGCCGCTCTCGCAGTCCAGGCGCGTGGACTCGCCGGCACCAGGCTTGGTGTGGCAGACCTCACCGTCCTGGCCGGGGTAGACCAGCTGCTCGTCGGAGTAGACGCACTCGACGCTGAAGCGGCGCTTGGGGTTGCGCGAAAAGCCATGGTCGCGGCGCAGGCGCGAGCGCACCTTGGCAAGCAGGGGGTCATGCTCCGTGCGGGTCAGGTCGGCCACCTTGATCCGGGTGGGGTCGGTCTGGCCGCCGGCGGCACCGGTGACCGTCAGCGGCAGCTTGCGGCGCTTGCACCAGGCGATCAGTGCGGCCTTGGCCACCACGCTGTCGATGGCGTCGATCAGATGATCGGCGTCCTCGGGAATGCGTTCGGCGAGATTGGTCGGGGTGGCGAAGGCGACATCGGCGACGACCTCGATGCCGGGGTGGATGGCCCGGCAGCGCTCGGCCAGCACTTCCACCTTGGGCCGCCCGATGGTGCCGTCGAGGGCGTGAAGCTGACGATTGACGTTGGATACGCAGACGTCGTCGAGGTCGATCAGGGTCAGCTTGCCGACGCCGCTTCTGGCCAGCGCCTCCACCGCCCAGCTGCCGACACCGCCGACCCCGACCACCACCACGTGGGCTTGCGCCAGACGGGCGCTGGCGGTGGTGCCGTAGAGGCGGCGAATACCACCAAAGCGCAGGTCATAGTCGTTGTCGCTGGGGTCAGTGCTCATCAGGAATCTCGCTGGGTCGTTGCGGTCACGTTGGCGTTGGTGGTGCTGACTGGCCGGGGCAGGTGGGCGCGCCAGCCGAAACGGTCGAACAGCCGCGTCATGCAGGCGTCCAGCGGGCAGCACAGCGCCATCGGGGTGCGATGGCGAGGGTGCTCGAACTCGAGCGAGGTCGCCGCCAGCAGCAGCCGATCGCAGTCCAGGCTGTCGCGAAAGAAGCGGTTGTGATTGCCCTTGCCGTGCTTGGCGTCGCCGATGATCGGGTAGCCGATGCCGGACAGATGACGGCGTATCTGGTGGCGCCGGCCGGTCAGCGGGCGGGCTTCCATCAGCGAGTAGCGAACCTGGGGGTAGCGGTCGATACGTACCGGCAGCTCCACGCTGTCGAGTCGGCGCACCTCGGTGATCGCGGGCATCGCCGGCATCTCGGCCTTGGGCCGGCTACCGTCTTCCTCGCGCAGTGCCCGGTCGATGCGCTCGGTCTCGGGGCCGATGCCGCGCACCACCGCCAGGTAACGCTTGGTCACCTGGCGCTCGGTGAAGGCCTCGGCCAGCCGCCGGGCCATGTCCGAGGACAGCGCGAACACCATGACCCCCGAGGTAGGCCGGTCGAGCCGGTGCACCGGGTAGACCCGCTGGCCCAACTGGTCGCGCAGGCGCTGCAGCAGGAATTCGCGCTCGCCGCGGGCCAGCGCGCTGCGATGCACCAGCAGCCCTGACGGCTTGTGCACCGCCACCAGATCGTCGTCCTGGTAGAGAATGGGCAAGGGCAGGGACATCGCGGCGATACCTATGGCGTGAATGCGGGCTCGAGGCGCGCTATTGTCGCCATGTTGCGGCGATCTGTCATCCGGATTGCGACGACTCCGTGAGTCGAGGGGCATCTCTGGCTACGGCTTTGGTCTATGATGAGCGCCGACAATCGGTGAGAGAGCAGGCTATGACCCGAGGGATAGGGATGCTGCGCTGGTGCAGGGACTGGGCACCGGTCCTCAAGGTACTGTCGGTACTTTGGCTGGTGCTGGCGCTGTTCATGCTGCTGCCCTGGGGGGTGCTGGTATGGGAAGGCGACGCCGACGCGCCGGCCTTCGCTCGTTCCCTGCTGGTGGTGCTGGCCACGGTGCTGATGTGCTGGTGGCTGACCTGGCGGATACCGGTGGCGCTCAAGACCCAGCAGATGTTCGTGCTGACCACCCTGAGCTGGGTCAGTATCAGCGGTTTCGCCAGCCTGCCGCTGGTGCTTGGCGCGCCCCATCTGTCGCTGACCAATGCGGTGTTCGAGTCGGTCTCGGCGATCACCACCACCGGCTCCACCATCCTCACCGATATCGACCAGCTCTCCGATGGTCTCAAGCTGTGGCGGGGTTTGATGCAGTGGCTCGGCGGCATCGGCATCATCGTCATGGGCATCGCCATCCTGCCGTTTCTCAAGGTCGGCGGCATGCGCCTTTTTCAGACCGAATCCTCGGACTGGTCGGACAAGGTAATGCCGCGCACCGGCGGCATCGCCAAGGCCACGCTCGGCATCTACGCCCTGGGCACCCTGGTGGCGATTCTGGCCTACGGTATCGGCGGCATGGCACCGGTGGACGCGGTGGTGCACGCCATGAGCTCGGTATCCACCGGCGGCTTCGCCAACTCTGACGCCTCCTTCGGGGCCTACGCCGACCAGCCGCATCTGTTGTGGATGGGCACCTTGTTCATGCTGCTTGGCGCCTTGCCCTTCGTGCTCTACATCCGCTTTCTGCGCGGCTCGCCGCTGGCCTTGTGGCGCGACGAGCAGGTCCGTGGGCTGGTGTGGCTGCTGGTGGTGGTGACGCTGATCCTCAGCCTCTATCGGGTATGGCGAGGCGAGGCGATGTTCGATGCCCTGACTCACACCGCCTTCAACGTGGTCTCGGTGGTGACCACCACCGGCTACGCCAGCGACGACTACAGCCAGTGGGGCCCGTTCGCCGCCATGGCGTTCTTCTATCTGACCTTTGTCGGTGGCTGCAGTGGTTCGACCAGCGGAGGCATGAAGATCTTTCGCTTCCAGGTGGCGATCAAGATGCTGCTGAGCCAGCTGCGCTTCTTGATCCACACCCATGGGGTCTTCGTCTCTCGCTACAACGGTGCGCCGCTGTCCGATGAGATCAGCCGGGGCGTGGTGGCCTTCTCCTTCTTCTTCTTTCTGACCATCGCCGGCCTCGCCCTGGCCCTCGCCATGCTGGGCCTCGATCTGGTCACGGCACTGACCGGGGCGGCCACGGCGGTGGCCAACGTCGGGCCAGGACTTGGCGATATCATCGGCCCAGCCGGCAACTTTTCCACCCTGCCCGACGCCGCCAAGTGGCTGTTGTGTGTGGGCATGCTGATGGGCCGCCTGGAAATCCTGACCGTGCTGGTACTGTTGACCCCGATGTTCTGGCGCAAATAGGTCTTTGGCGGCGGTGGGGGAGGTGATCGATGGCGTAGTGTGCCGGGTTGGACAGACGGCTTGGCGGCTGCCATGTTGCACGGCAACATGACAGTCGACATTGGTCGTCTCGCCGAAGGTGGCGGCGGCGGTCATTCTGAGCTGACGCCCGTCGGGAGCCCCGTGATGAAACTTTCCCCTGCCTATCGCATCGCCGCCACCATCCTGCATGGATTCGACGAGTACCGCTCGCGCTTCAAGCAGATCACCCTGGACGCCAATCGACGCTTTCGCGACGCCGCCTGGCGCGAGGCCCAGCAGGCCTCGGCGGAGCGGATCAACCTCTATCAGGAGAAGGTCGACGAGACCCTGGGGCGCCTGCAGCGCACCTTTGACGAGGACATCCTGACCCACTGCGAGTGCTGGCGTGAGGCCAAGGGGCACTATGTCGAGCTGATCGGTCAGCGACTCGACTACGAGCTGGCCGAGACCTACTTCAATTCGCTGTTCTGCTCGATCTTTCATCACCGCCACATCCGCGATGACTGGATGTTCGTCAACTCCTCCAGGGACGCCGCGTCACACCACTCGGGCATCGAGCTGTGCCGACACATCGCGGTGGAGGGGGACTGGTCAAGGGCCATCGCCGAGGCGCTGGAGGGGGCCGAACTGGGCATGGAGTTCATCGACCTGGGCCACTGCGGACATCTGGCGCGTGACTTTCTGGTCGAGCACCTGCCGCAAGGGCTGGCGGACGGCACGGACACCGAAATCGAACTGCTGAAGAGCGTCTTCTACCGCAACAAGGGCGCCTACCTGGTCGGCCGCATCCACCGCGATGGCGAGCAGGTGCCGCTGGTGCTGCCGGTGCTCCACGAGGAGGGCAAGGGGCTGCACCTGGATACGGTGCTGATCGAGCCCGACGAGGTGTCGATCATCTTCTCCTTCACCCGGGTCTACTTCCAGGTCGATGCCACTGTGCCCCGTGAGTTCGTGGCCTACCTGCACATGCTGATGCCGGACAAGCCGATCAGCGAACTCTACGCTGCCATCGGCTTCTTCAAGCACGGCAAGACCGAGTTCTTCCGCGCCCTGAACCAGCAGATCGCGCGGCGCGAGGACAAGTTCATCATCGCCCCCGGGGTGCGCGGCATGGTGATGGCGGTGTTCGTGCTGCCCTCACACCGCACCGTGTTCAAGATCATCAAGGACCGCTTCGACCCGTCCAAGGCGATGAGTCGCGACAACGTGCGCGAGAAGTACGGCCTGGTCAAGCGCCATGACCGGGTCGGCCGGATGGCCGATACCCAGGAGTTTTCCTACCTGGTATCGCGCAAGGACCACTTCGACCCCGAGTGCCTGGAGCACCTGCTGGAGGTGGCGCCGAGCAATGTCTACCTGAAGGACGACAAGGTCATCATCAAGCACTGCTACACCGAGCGCATGATGACCCCGTTGAACCTGTATCTGGAGCAGTGCGACGAGACCGAGACCCGCGCGGTGCTCAAGGACTACGGCAACGCCATCAAGCAGATGGCGGCGGCCAACATCTTCCCCGGCGACATGCTGCTGAAGAACTTCGGGGTGACCCGCCACGGGCGGGTGATCTTCTACGACTACGACGAGGTGAGCTATCTCACCGAGTGCAACTTCCGGCATATCCCGGAGCCCCTGTATCCCGAGCAGGAGCTGGCCGACGAACCCTGGTACTCGGTGGGGCCCAATGATATTTTCCCCGAGGAATTCGGGCCCTTCCTGTTCGCCAATGTGCAGTTGCGCAAGCTGTTCTTCGAACTGCATCCGGAGCTTTTCGATGCCGACTACTGGAAGAGCCTGCAGGCGGCGATCACCGACGGTCAGGTGATCGACGTCTACCCTTATCGCAACAAGCAGCGCTTCGCCTCGGACCCCGGGGGCCTGACCTACTGAGTCCGTGGCGGCGCTAATTCAGACTCTCAAAGCTGTGGAGCGAGTTCATGTCCAAGGCCCCCCACCTGGTGGTGCTGACCGGCGCCGGCATCAGCGCCGAGAGCGGAATCCAGACCTTCCGTGCCGCCGATGGCCTGTGGGCAGATCATCCCATCGAGGACGTCGCCACCCCCGAGGGCTGGGCACGAGACCCGCAGCGCGTGCTGAGCTTCTATGACGCCCGTCGGGACCAGGTGCGTGGTGCACGTCCCAACGCCGCCCACCGGGCATTGGCCAACCTCGAGGCGCGTGGCTTCGAGGTCAGCATCGTCACCCAGAACATCGACGATCTGCACGAGCGAGCGGGCTCCCGTCGGGTGCTGCACCTGCATGGCGAGATCATGATGGCGCGCTCCTCGGTGGACGAACGCATGCGCTATCCGCTGGGGCGTCGCAATATCGCCATGGGCGACGTCTGTGACCGTGGCAGCCAGCTGCGCCCGGACGTGGTCTGGTTTGGCGAGGCGGTGCCGGCCTATCAGGACGCCTGCGAGATCGTCGCCGAGGCGGACCTGTTGCTGGTGGTCGGCACTTCGCTGGCGGTGATGCCGGCGGCGGCCCTGATCAACGAACTGCCCTTCGATGCCGACTGCGTGCTGGTGGACCCCGACGAATCGCTCAGGGTGCCTGCTGGCGTTGCCCGGCTGGTGATGCCGGCAGGTGAGGGCGTGCCCGCCCTGACCCGTCACTGGCAGCGTGAAGGTCGACTGTTCATGCCGCAATTGGCCTAGGCCCGGGCGAAGGTGGCGCCGTCGAGCGGGTTTTCTAGAGAGCCGTCGGTACGGCGACCTGAACCGCTGCCAGGAGCGCCAACCTTTCGCGTGGCTTGCCTGACGCAGGCAATGGGGCGTGGTAGATTGGGCGCCCTTTGCCGCAGCCTGCATCCCGCCCATGTGTGACTCTCGTTTCGCCGATTCCGCCCCCTCCCAGCAAGACGCCCGCTCCGAAGATTCCGGCTCGACTCAGGAAGCTTCAACCACCGAGCAGGCGTCCGCCGATCGCCATCCGGGTGAGCCGAGCGCTGTCGGGGATCCGCACCTCGGCGAGAGCCCGAGCCTCGACAGGGACCCTGCCACCGGTCATCCGCGTCCCCCGCGACGAGAGTTCAAGGCGCGCGGCAGTTTCGTCACCCGTTGCGCTGGCTGCAATCTGCCCGAACTCAACTGCCTGTGCCCCTATCAGGCCAAGGCCGACTCTCGGGTCCAGGTGTGGCTGATCACCCATCCGCTGGAGCACCACAAGCCGACCAACACCGGCCGTCTGATCGCCGACGTGCTGGCGCCCACCCGTGTCTTCACCTGGTACCGCACCACGCCCGATGAACAGCTGCTGGCGCTCCTGGCCGACGAGCGTTACGCCCCCTTCGTGGTATTCCCCGATGACCAGCCCGACTACGCCGACCGCGTGGTCGAGGTGGAGGCGGTCCGGCGAGTCCCCCGGGAGCGCATCCCGGTGCTGATCCTGCTCGACGGCACCTGGCGTCAGGCGCGGCGGATCTTTCGCAAGAGCCCCTACCTGGAACGCCTGCCGGTACTGCCGTTGAGAACCGATCGACTGACGCGTTATCGGTTGCGCAAGCCCGCTTCCCAGGCGCATCTGTGCACCGCCGAGGTGGCCGCCGAGCTATTGCGTCAGAGCGGCGAGGAAGACGCCGCTTCGGTGCTCGACGATTACTTCGACGTCTTCAACGACAGCTACGCCGCCAGTCGGCGCTACCACAAGATCGAGACGCCAAGCCCGGCCATGCGCAGGTTGGCCGCCCGGCGAGGGTGAGAGGGCGTGGTCAGGCATCGAGGCGAGGCGACGACAACGCCAGGATCGGTGTCGGTATACGCATAACTATGCCGTATAGAGCGGTTTTTTTCGGACCTGTCGGTATAAAACTACATTCCCTATCCACGACTGCTGGCTTGTGGTGTCGCGAATATCCTAGTTCGCCCGGGCTTTTTCTGGGAGACGCTCTTCTTTTGACACAGTTTCGTCAATCTGTGCGGCTTGGCGCACGAGGAGCGTTATGGATTTTCGTAGGCGTTTTCACCCCTGCCGACCTCTCCCGGGAGATCGCTGTCCATCGCTGGCGGTGGATGGTGATGCCGCATTTTCCGTGGCGACGCTGGAGCGTCGCTTGGAAAAGGACCGTACCCGGGTCGTCCACAGTGCCAGCCTGCGTCGATTGCAGCTGCTGCCCCAGCAGGGCGCGGTGCTGGCTCACGCAAGCCAGAGGCGCCTGCTGTCGGCCTCGCTGGAGCGACAGCAGATGGGGCGCCGGATCGTGCAGATGGTCTATCGCAAGCTGGGCAAGCGGGCGGGTGACTGTGGCCTCGATGGTCTGGAAGACGCCTTCATCTGTCTGGTCGAGGTGGGCAGCCTGCTGCGTGATATCGGTCGACCTCCCTTTGGCCAGGCCGGAGAACTTGCGCTCTGCGGTTGGTTCGACAGCCATATGTCGGCCCTGGGAGGCCGCCAGCTGCCGCTGGCCAAGGACGATATCCAGGGCGCGGCCCTGCTCAACGAGCTGTGTCGGTTCGACGCCCAGGCCCAGGCGCTCCGCACCATCAGCAAGCAGGAGGGGATCTCGCTGACCCATGTCCAGGGCGCGGTGCTGCTGGGGGAGCAGGCGGTGTGGCGCGAAGTGGGCGACGATGGCCGTGGCCGCCAGGGCTACTGCTATCGTGCCGAGAGCGACCAGGAGACGGCCATGCGTGGTGTCCTGGGGCTGGGCCAGGATCATCGCCATCCGGCCAGCTACGTGGTGGATGCCGCCGAGGTCATTGCACGGACCCTGTCTCGTCTGGAGGCGGTGGTGGAGCGGGGGTTGATCGACCCGACGTCCCTGGTGGCATCGCTCAAGCAGGCCTACGTGGAGGGGCTGGCCCGCCAGGGAGAGCCCTGGGCGAGTCTGGAGGAGCGGCGCTTCTCGCGCCACGGGGTGGTACGCCGCTGGAGCCTCGGTGGCATGCTGGACTGGGCGCTGCGCCGCTATGAGCGGGACAACGTCGAGGAACTGGGGCGCTTCTTTCACTACCTGCGACTGGCGCTGGGGCGCACCTTGGTCAATCACGCCGCCGATGCCTTCGTGGCCCACCTGGAGAACATCCGGGAGGGACAGCCTCAGTTGAGGCTGCTGAGCGCGGAGGTCGGCTGTCGCGCTCTGCTCGAGGCCTTCGACAGCCTGGCCACCCGGGTTGAATATCGGGATCCGGAGCTGGAACGGCTGGAGCTCGAGGGCTACCGCACCTTATGTGGACTGCTCGATGCCGCCCTGCCGGCGTTGCGCCTGCCGGAAGCGGCCTTCGTGCGACTGCTGGACGAGGGCCATGGCGCCTCGCCGCGGCTGACGCTGTGGGTGAAGCGGTTGCCACCCGGCGTGCTCAGGGTGTACCGCCAGGCCATGGCGCAGCCCTGGGAAGGGGCGAGCCGCGAGGTCTGGGAGGCCTACCATCGTGGACGCCTCGTGCATGACTGGATCTGCAGCATGACCGAGTCATCGGCGCTGGAAGAGTACAGTCGCCTGCGTGTGGCCGGTCGTTCGCTGGCCTGACGGTCTGGAACTGTGGCGTCACCACCGGCCCGCCCAGCGTTGAAACGATGGGCCAGGGATGGCGTAGAGTTTCTGTCGACGATTCTGCACAGGCGAAGTCCCATGAGGCTGGCGACGGGTGGTCGGCGAAGCATCTCGTTGATGGCGGTGCTGGCACTGTTGCTGGTACTGATGTCGCTGGTTTCTGGCTGCGTGCCGGTGATCAGTGAGCGCTGGGCGCGACAGCCATTGCAGGGGCAGGTCATCGACGCCCGTACCGGGGCCCCACTGGCGGGGGCCAGGGTCTCGGCCGAGGGCTTTGCCGAGGCCGCCGATGTGACCGACAGCAACGGGCGGTTCGCCATTCCGGGGAATTCGTATATCGGTGGGCAGTTGTTGATGGCAGCAAGCGGGCTCCGTCCTCAGTGCTGGGAGATCGAGCGCGACGGCTACCGGACGCTGTGGATCGAGGTGATGGAGATGGTCCCGGATACGCTGCGCCAGCCGATCACGGTGAACCTGCCCATGTTGGCGTTCGATGCCGAGGCGCCCGCTGGACGCTCTGCCGAGACGATGGTCAAGGATAAGAGCCCCGGGGATCACGCCGGGGATCAGGTCGGCAATCACGTCGCCAAAGAGGCGATTTCCCGCGCGATACAGCACGACAATTACCGTTGGCGCCTGGCGGAAGGCAGCGACTGTGGCGAAGCGCCGCCGTCCAGCTAACGATCGATGAGATCGCCGTTCGCTGCCAGCGCGCGTGCATCCACTTCCCTGATACTCGAACAGCCACACATGGCGAGGCCCTGGTCCAGCTCTCGGCGCAGGATCGCCAGGCAGCGCTCGACGCCGGCTTCGCCCGCGTCGGCCAGTCCATACAGATAGGGACGGCCGATATGCACGGCGTCGGCGCCCAGGGCCAGCGCCCGAAGGATGTCCAGGCCGCTGCGAATCCCTCCATCCAGATGCACCTCGAGACGCTCGCCCACCGCCGCCACCACCTCGGGAAGCGCCGCGATGGTGGCCCTGGCGGCGTCCAGTTGGCGCCCCCCGTGATTCGACACCACCACGGCGTCGGCCCCCTGCTCGGCGGCCTGGCGCGCCGAGTCCGCGTCCAGTACACCCTTGACGACCAGCGCGCCCGGCCAGCGGGCGCGGACCCAGCCCAGATCACTCCACCCCAGTGAGGGATCGAGCTGGTCGCCGAGCCAACTGGCGAGTGAGGCGATGCCGTCCGGGGCCGAGAGCGGTCCGTCCAGATTGCCCAGGGAAAAACGACGGCTGCGCAGGTGGCGCCACCACCAGCCGGGGTGACGGCCCAACCCCCAGGCGAGCTTGAGGGCGGTGGCCGGATCGGGCCTGACGTCGTGGCCGAGTCCCCGGTGGTGATCGGCCAGCAGCGGCATATCGATGGTCAGCACCAGTACACGGCAGCCGAGACTCAGGGCGTCGTCCATCAGTCGCTCGCTGAGGGCGCGATCCTTGAACACGAACAGCTGAAACCAGGGTGGGCGCGGGCAGTCCCTGGCGATATGCGCAAGGGGGGCGTTGGACAGGGTGGCGGCGGTGTAGGGGACCCCGGCTCGCGCAGCGGCGCGTGCGGCCAGACGTTCCCCGTCGGCCCAGGCCAGGCCGCCCAGGGCCACCGGCGAGAGCACCAGCGGCAGCGCGATATCTTCGCCCAGAATGCGAGTACCGAGGGTGCGCCGGCTGACGTCGGCCAGGCGCGGTGCCAGCGCCACTCGTGACATGGCCTGGAGGTTGGCGGCCAGCGCCTGCTCGGCGCCGGAGCCTCCTTCGATATAGTCGAAGACCAGCCGTGGGAGTCGCCGTCTCGCGCCTTGGCGAAGCGCCTCGATGGTGCTGCGGGTCATGGGGCCGACTCCGTTCAGCAGGCTGTTCCTTTGAGCATAGTCTAAGCGGGCTTCGGAGCCGGTTTCGATGGCGGGCTAGCGTGGACCCGGAGCGGGTTCGCGTTGATGGTAGGGGGCGTCGAAACGACACCGCCGCCCGAGGGGGCGGCGGCGCGAGGGTGCCGAACGAGGCGGCCGAGCTAGCCGAACAGACTGTCGGCGATACGAAAACCGGCGATCCAGGTGCCGGCGGCGGAGCCCAGGGTCGCCGTCAGAAACACCAGCAGGGTGCGCGAGACACGGTTCTTCCACCAGCCCTTCACCTGGGTAACGTCGTGACGCAGGGTGGAGAAGTCGCGCACCTTGGGCTTGCGCATGGCCAGTTCCACCCCGGCGGCGACGAAGCCCGCCCCGATGGTGGGATTGAGCGAGGTCAACGGGGCGGCGAACACGGTGGCGATCACCGTGACCGGGTGGGCCAGGGCCAACAGGGTGGCGCCCCCTGACAGCACGCCGTTGATCACGAACCATTCCACCACCAGCTGCCAGCCGAGCTCGGTGTTGCGCGAAAAGCCGATGGCGAAGCCGGTCAGTACCAGGGCAGTGATCAGCCAGGGCAGCATCTTCCACACCTTCGACGGCGGCCGGGTGGCCTCCAGCACGGCGATTTCCTCGGCCGGGTCCTCGGCAGGCGGGCCTTCCAGGTGCTCGGCCATGCCCTTGAGGTGGCCGGCGCCGATCACCACCAGCACCCGCTTGAACTTGCCAGGTGGGCACTGCTGGGCCAGGCGCATCACCATGTAGCGATCGCGCTCGCTGATCAAGGGGGTGAACAGCGACTGCGACTCGGCGGCGAATTCGCTGAAGGTGGATTCCAGCACGTCGCCCTGCTTGAGCCGCTCGACCTCCTCGGCGGAGACTTCCTGGCGCGACAGCACGCTGCCGAGCAGGCCCGACAGCAGGCTAAAGCGCTGCCACCAGGGCACGTTCTGGTAGATCCGCTTGAGCGTCAGGCCCACGTCCCGGTCGATCAGCAGCAGCGGAAGCTCGTGGCGCTGACTGGCCTCCAGGGCGGCGCGCATCTCGGCACCGGGCTCGATGCCGGACTGCTCGGCGATGCGCTGCTGGAAGGCGCCGAGGGCCAGGTTGGCGGCGACCATGCCGGCCTTGCCCTGACGAAAGATCTGGAACAGGTCCTGGTCACCCAGGGCGTCGGGGTTGGCCAGGTTGCTGTGGCGGGCGTCGCACAGCTCGATGGCGACGGCGTCGAAGTCGCCGGAATCGATCAGGTCGCGCACCTCGTCGGCGCTCTCGGCGCTGACGTGGGCGGTGCCCAGCAGGGTAAAGGTGGTGTCGCCGACGCGGAGGTCACGTCGGGGGCCGCCTCGGGTCTCGGGCCGCTCGGCCAGCGCAATGTCGTCGATCTCGCTCATGGGGCTCGGGGCCTTGAGAATGTGAAGGATCGATTATCCATGAACGAGGAGGGCAGGCCAAACCCTGGCCTGCCCTCGAGCTGACATTGTCCGGCGTTCAGTCCTGATAGGCGCCAGCGGAATAGGTCAGTTCGTAGCTGTGGGAGTAGATCTCGAGGATGTTGCCGAACGGATCTTCCATGTAGATCATCCGGTAGGGCTTCTCGCCGGGATAGTACTCGCGCACCTTGGGCATGCGCTTCTTGCCGCCGGCGGCGACGATGCGCTCGGCCAGGCCCTCGACGTCGGGATCCTGGACGCAGAAGTGGAACACGCCGGTCTTCCAGTACTCGAAGTTGTTCTCCGGGTCCTCGTGGTTGGCGAACTCGAACAGCTCCACGCCTACCCGGTCACCGGTGGACAGGTGGGCGATACGGAAACTGCCCCAGCCAGGGCCGAAGACGTCGGTGCACATCTCGCCGATGGCGGAGTCGTCTTCCTCGATGGTGGTCGGCGCCATGATCTGGTACCAGCCCAGCACCTGGGTGTAGAACGCCACCGCGGCCTCCACGTCCGGCACCGAGATGCCGATATGGGAGAAGCTGCGGGGATAACTGTTGGGAGCGTTGCTTGAAGAGTTGGCGGGAGCGTCGTGGTTGGCGTTTGCCAAGGCGTCTTGCTGGCTCATGGAGTGTCACCTCTTGATGCAGGAATGATGAGCACAGTCTGGGCCGGGATCGCTATAATGAAAATCGACGCGACGTTATGGTGATGATAATAGATGCTTATGGCAAATCCGCTCTGGCTACGCTCGTTTCAGGCGTTGGTGGAGCAGGGCAACTTTACCCGCGCCGCCGAGCGCCTTGATCTGACCCAGGCGGCGGTCAGCCAGCATATCCAGCGCCTGGAGGCCGAGCTGGGACTGTTGTTCATTCGCCGGCCTCGGCGGCTCGAGCTGACCCCGGCCGGCCACGCCCTGCTGGACTATCTGAACGAACGTGAACGGGTCGATCAGCGCCTCACCCAGCGCCTGGCCGGCGACCTGGACGATCATGGTGAGATCAGCCTGATGACGCCAGGGAGCATCGGGCTTGCGATCTACCCGCGTCTGCTGGCGTTGCAGAAGCGCGCGCCGGGGCTGGCGATTCGCCATCGCTTCGGTCCGACGCGGGAGATCGTCGAGGCCGTCATCGACGGCAAGGTGGAGATGGGGCTGGTGGGCGAGCGTCCCGACGACGCCAGTCTGACGGTCAGCGAGTTTGCCACCGAGGCGCTGGAACTGGTGGTGCCGGCCAACACCCGTGTCGAGACATTCGATGATCTGATGGCGCTGGGCTTTATCGACCATCCGGATGGCAAGGCTCTGGCCACCCGTCTGCTCAGTCGGCGCTTTCCGGGCTCGCCGGGCTACGCTCGCTGGCCGCGCAGCGGCTTTACCAATCAGATTGGCCTGATCCTGGCGCCGGTGGCCCAGGGGCTGGGCTTCAGCGTGTTGCCACGCTTTGCCCGGGAGGCCTTCGAGGACCAGCACGCCATCCGTGTGGTCGAGGGTGCCCCCGAGGTCAGCGATACCCTCTACCTGATCCAGCGCGCCGAGTGGCCACTGTCGGCCCGGGCACAGCGGGCGCTTTCGGTGATGCGAGAGGCGGTGGCGGGTGCCGACACCGCCCTCTAGCGAAGGGCTACGGCAAAGGAAAGGGCGCCAGGATCGGTCCTATTTGCGCCAGAAGGCCGGGGTAAACAACACCAGAACGGTAAAGATCTCCAGGCGGCCCATCAGCATCGCCATCACCAGGATCCACTTGGCCATGGTCGGCATGTCACCGTAGTGCATACTGGCCTCGCCCAGCGCCGGCCCCAGATTGTTGAGCGCCGAGCCCACCGTGGACCAGGCGGTGACCTGGTCGACCCCGGTGGCCATCACCCCCACCAGCATCAGGAAGAACAGCAGCACATAGGCCGAGAAGAAGCCCCACACCGCCTGGGCGATGCCGTCGGGTACGCTGACCTTGCCGATCTTGACCGCGATCACCGCATTGGGGTGGATCAGGCGCATGATCTCGCGCATGCCCTGCTTGATGATCAGGATGATGCGGATGACCTTCATGCCGCCGCCGGTGGAGCCGGAGCTGGCGCCGACGAAGGCGGCGATGAACAGCAAAAGCGGCAGGGCGCCGGGCCAGGCGGAGAAGTCGGCCACAGAAAAGCCGGCGGTGGTGGCCACCGAGACCACCTCGAAGATGCCGTGGCGAAGTCCCACGGTGGTTTCTTCGGTGCCGGTCAACCACAGCACCACCACGGTGATGCTGGCCAGTCCCGTCAGGTACAGCAACAGAAAGCGCGCCTCGGAGTCTTCCCAGTAGTGGCCGATACGGCGTTCGCGCCAGGCCAGGAAGTGCAGGCTGAAACTGAGCGCGGAGATCAGCATGAAGACGATGCAGATGGCCTCGATCACCGCGCTGTCGAAGTAGCCGATGCTGGCGTCGTGGGTCGAGAAACCGCCGATGGCCACGGTGGAGAAGCTGTGACCCAGGGCGTCGAACCAGTCCATCCCGGCGGCCATGTAGGCCAGCATGCACACCACCGTCAGGGTGGCGTAGATGTACCACAGTGCCTTGGCGGTCTCGGTGATCCGCGGGGTCAGCTTGGAATCCTTGAGCGGCCCCGGGATCTCGGTACGGTACAGCGCCATGCCGCCGACCCCCAGGGTCGGCAGGATCGCCACCGCCAGCACCACGATGCCCATGCCACCGAGCCACTGCAGCTGCTGACGGTAGTAGAGGATCGCCTCGGGCAGGAAGTCGATGCCGGTGATCACCGTGGCACCGGTGGTGGTCAGCCCCGAGAACGATTCGAACACCGCGTCGGTGAACGACAGTGCGGTGCTGCCGGTGAGCATCAGCGGCAGCGAACCGAACAGCCCCAGCACCGTCCAGAACATGGCGGCGATCAAAAAGCCGTCGCGGGTGCGCAACTCCCGCCGGGCGCGACGATTGGGCAGGAACATCAGCGCGCCGGTCAGCACGGTGATGGCGATGGCAATCAAAAAGGCGTCCCAGGTGCCGTCGCCGAACAACAGCGAGATGGCGATGGGCGGCACCATGGTCAGGCTGAACATCATCAGCAGCAGCCCGAGAATGCGCAGGATCATCCTCAGGCTCATGGCGTCTTGCCCCTTTGCTGACGGCAACAGGCGGGGGACATGTCGGGACGGGTCGTCGTCTCAAGCCCGGTCGGCATCGGACTCATGCGGCGGCTCTCCTTGGTATGGCGGCAGGGGCGAGGGGCGCGCCCATCAGAAAAAGGTCAATCCGACCTGGAACAGGCGTTCGACGTCACGGATCTTGCGCTTGTCGACCACGAACAGGATGACGTGGTCACCGCTCTCCACCACCACGTCGTCGTGGGCGATCAGCACTTCCTTGCCGCGCACCACCGCGCCAATGGTTGAGCCACCGGGCAGGTCGATGTCGCCGATGGCACGACCGACCACCCGGGAGGACTGGCTGTCGCCGTGGGCGATGGCCTCGATGGCCTCGGCGGCGCCGCGGCGCAGCGAGTGGACGTTGACGATGTCACCGCGGCGCACATGGGTCAGCAGGCTGCCGATGGTGGCCTGCTGGGGCGAGATGGCGATGTCGATCTCGCCGCCCTGGACCAGATCCACGTAGGCGGCGTTGTTGATCAGGGTGAGCACCTTCTTGGCACCCATACGCTTGGCCAGCATCGACGACATGATGTTGACCTCGTCGTCGTTGGTCAGCGCGCAGAAGATGTCGCAGTCCTCGATGTTCTCCTCTTCCAGCAGGCGTTTGCTGGTCGCGCTGCCGTGCAGTACCACGGTGCGGTCGAGGCGTTCGGAGAGCTGGGTGCAGCGCTCGAGGCTGTGCTCGATCATCTTGACCTGGTGGCTGTGCTCGAGGTGCTCGGCCAGGCGCTCGCCGATGTTGCCGCCGCCGGCGATCACCACCCGGCGGAAGTCGCGATCCAGTCGCCTCAGCTCGCTCATCACCGCGCGGATATCGCGCCGGGCGGCGATGAAGAAGACCTCGTCGTCGGCCTCGATCACGGTGTCGCCACGCGGAATGATCGGACGGTTGCGCCGGTAGATGGCGGCCACCCGGGTGTCGACGCTGGGCATGTGACGGCGCAGGAAGCCGAGCTCCTGGCCGACCAGCGGACCGCCGTAGAAGGCCTTGACCGCCACCAGTTGGACCAGTCCACCGGCGAATTCCAGCACCTGCAGGGCGCCGGGGTGCTCGATCAACCGGCGAATATGGTCGGTGACCACCTGCTCGGGGCTGATCAGCACGTCGATGGGCACCGCCTCGTGGGCGAACAGTCCCTTGCGCGCCAGGTAGGCGGTGGCGCGCACTCGGGCAATCTTGGTCGGGGTACGAAACAGGGTATGGGCGACCTGACAGGCGATCATGTTGACCTCGTCGGAGTTGGTCACCGCGATCAGCATGTCGGCGTCTTCGCAGCCGGCCTGGCGTAGCACCATGGGGTAGGAGGCCGCCCCGGAGACGGTGCGGATGTCGAGCCGGGTATGCAGCTCGCGCAGGCGCTCACCGTCGGTGTCCACCACCGTGATGTCGTTCTCCTCGCGGGCCAGGTGCTCCGCCAGGGTGCCGCCAACCTGGCCGGCGCCGAGAATGATGATCTTCATCGTCGTCGTGTCCGAAGAGGGGTTCAGAGCCTATGGTGCGTTGCAGCATTGAGCCAGCATACCCGAGCTCTGAACAGTACAACAGGGCGGGAGAGTCCCGCCCTGTGCTGAAAGGAAACACCGCAGGACTTGTGCAATGCAAGTCCCGTGGGTCTCCGGGTCGAATCAGCCTCGGAGGTCAGTCGAGGGTGAAGCCGACCTTGACCGTGACCTGCCAGTGGGCCACCCGGCCATTCTCGATATGGCCGCGGGTATCGGTCACCTCGAACCAGCGCAGGTCATGCACGGTTTCCGAGGCCTTGGTGATGGCCCGCTGCACCGCATCTTCGATGCTGGTTTCCGAGGAACCGGTCAACTCGATCTGCTTGTAGACGTGTTGGCTCATACAGACTCCCTGTTGGAGAAGCATAGGTCACGGGCGGCCAGGCCGACGTCCTGGTCGGACTAGCGGCCCGCTTTCACCAGTCTGGCATAGAAGAAGCCGTCATGGCTGTCGACCTTCGGTAACAGTTGGCGTCCGGCCCCGGAAACCTGGCCCCAGGCGATGCCGTCGGGCATCTGCTCGCTGGCGTCCGGGGTGCGCGCGAGAAAGTCGCGGATCTGGTCGCGATTCTCTTCCGGCAGCACCGAGCAGGTGGCGTAGAGCAAGGTGCCGCCGGGCTTGAGCAGCGGCCACAGATTGTCGAGCAACGCGCGCTGCAACTGCGCCAGCTGGGCAATGTCGCTGGGCCGACGCAGGCGCTTGATGTCGGGATGACGGCGGATGACGCCACTGCCGGAGCAGGGGGCGTCGAGCAGGATGGCGTCGAACGGGGTGCCGTCCCACCAGTCACGCTCGGTGGCGTCGCCCTGGGCCAGGGTCGCCGACAGGCCCAGACGAGTCAGGGTGTCTTCCACCCGTGCCAGGCGCGCGGCATCGGAGTCGATGGCGTGCAGGTCGACGTCGAACAGCTCGAGCAGGTGAGCGGTCTTGCCACCGGGGGCGCAGCAGGCGTCGAGCACCCGTGCACCCGGCCGCGGTGCCACTACCGGGCCAAGCAGCACCGCAGCCAGTTGGGCGGCCTCGTCCTGGACACTGACGTGGCCCTGAGCGAAGCCGGGCAGCGCCTCCACGTCGCGGGCGGTCTCCAGCACCAGCCCGTCCGGGGCGTGGGCGCACAGTCTGGCGGAGATGCCGGCACCGTCGAGGATATCCAGATACTGCTCGCGGTCGTTGTGGCGACGATTGACCCTCAGGGTCATCGGTCCGGGCTGGTTGTTGGCCTCGCAGATCGCCTGCCAGTCATCGGGCCAGGCCTGGCGCAGCGACTTGAGCCACCAGCGTGGGTGCAACAGCGCCACCGCCGGGTCACGGTCGACTTCGGCTTCCAGCGTCGACGACTCGCGCTGCAGCCGGCGCAGACAGCCGTTGAGCACCCGGGTGGCCCAGGCCTTGCCGAGCAGTCGCGCGGCACCGGCGGTCTCGCCTACCGCCGCGTGGGCCGGGATGCGCAGGTACAGGAGTTGATAGGCGCCCAGCAGCAGCAGCGCTTGGATGTCGGCATCGCGACTCTTGAACGGTTTCTCGAGTAGCTGAGCGGCCAGTGCCTCGAGCCGTGGCAGGGTGCGGCAGACGCCGAAGCACATGGCCTTGAACAGGGCACGGTCTCGGGCCACCACCTGGTGGTCGTCCAGGGTGGCCAGCGAGCCCTTGCCGGTGATCACCGGCACCAACGCCTTGGCTGCGGCGGCGCGGACACAGTCACCCATGTCGCGTCGGGCGTTGGCGTGACGACGGCCATGGTGGGGTGGCTTGCGATCGCGTGGGGGTTGAGAATCGCTCATGCGGAGGTCTCCGGGAAAGGACGTCCCAGCAGCGTGCCCTGGGGAAAGCGTTCGGCCCTGGCGCGCAACAGCTCGGATACCGCCAGCGCCTTGCCGCCGGGCAGCTGGGCCCGGGTGATGCGAAGGCGCTCGCGGCCCTCGGCGCCACAGGCCACCAGCAGCTCGGTGTCGGCGCGGGTGATGGTGCCGGGCGACTCTGGTGCGCCGCCATCGGCCGGCTCGGCCAGGTGGATACGTAGACGCTCATCGCCCAGCGCGCACCAGGTCACCGGCCAGGGATTGAAGGCGCGCACCCGGGCGGCCAGGGTCGCGGCGGGCTGGGCGAAGTCCAGCTCGGCCTCGGCCTTGCTGAGCTTGGAGGCGTAGGTGACGCCCTGTTCGGGCTGCGGCGTGGCGGCAAGCTCACCGTCGGCGAGTCGGTCGAGGGCCTCGACCATGGCCTTGCCACCGATCTCGGCCAGGCGATCGTGCAACTCGCCGCCGGTGGTGGTGGGCAGGATCTCGGTGCGCCGGATGATCAGCATGTCGCCGGTATCGAGTCCCTCGTCCATCTGCATGATGGTGACGCCGCTCTCGTCATCGCCGGCCTCGATCGCCCGCTGAATCGGCGCTGCACCGCGCCAGCGTGGCAGCAGCGAGGCGTGGACGTTGAGGCAGCCCAGGCGCGGTGCCTCGAGTACCGGCAGCGGCAGGATCAGGCCGTAGGCCACCACCACCATGACGTCGGCGTCCAGCGCGGCCAGGGCGCGCTGTTCGGCTTCGTCCCTGAGCCGCTCGGGCTGGTACACCGGCAGGCCGTGCTCCAGCGCCAGCGACTTGACCGGGCTTGGCGTCAGCTTGCGGCCGCGTCCGGCGGGGCGATCGGGTTGGGTATAGACGGCAATCACCTGGTGGTGACTGGCCAGCAGCGCCGAGAGACTCTCGGCGGCGAAGTCGGGCGTGCCAGCGAAGATCACGCGCAGCGATCGGGTCATGTTCAGGGCCTTGGCCGAAGAATGCGGGGACAATAGTAACGGAGACGGGCGAGACGACGAAGACCGACAACGTGATTCACGTTGTCGGTCTTCGTCGTAGGCGGTTGCGGGGCCGAGATGGCGGCGGCTTGAGGGCTGCGCAGCGGCTCAGGCGCCCTGCATCTGGCGATGGCGCTTCTGCATCTTCTTCATCACCCGGTCACGCTTGAGCGGTGACAGGTAGTCGACGAACAGCACGCCCTCGAGGTGGTCGAGCTCATGCTGGATGCAGTGGGCCAGCAGTCCGTCGGCTTCGAGCTCGTAGGGCTCGCCGTCGCGTCCCTGAGCCTTCAGCTTTACCCGCAGCGCGCGCGGCACCTCGGCGTAGTACTCGGGGATCGACAGGCAGCCTTCCTGCATCGGTTCCCGTTCGTCCCCCAGCGGGGTGACCTCGGGGTTGATCAGCACCAACGGGGTGGACTGATCTTCGCTGACGTCGATCACGATGACTCGGCGATGCACGTCCACCTGAGTGGCGGCGAGGCCGATACCCGGTGCGGCGTACATGGTCTCCAGCATGTCATCGACCAGCTGGCGGACCTCGTCATCGATGTTTTCGACGGGCACTGCCTTGTTGCGCAGCCGCTCGTCGGGAAACTCGAGAATGGGGAGTCTGGCCATGCTGTGGTACCACCGTTATTCGTTCGGTTCGTGTTGCCCATTCTAGGACGACGCCGGGAGTGACCCTAGTCGTTGGCGCCAATGAGCGTGATAGGTCGCTACTATAACATGCCAGAATCGCCGTCGCGCACCGCCTGGAGCCGAGACGGCGAAGACCGCCAAGGCGTGTCGCGCCTGCCTGCCTATACTGCCGGCACTCGGCCAGGGAGGGCTCTGTCATGGAACTTGGCTTCGCACGCTGGATGGCGTTGAACGCACTGCCTCAGGTGGGCCCACGACGGTTGGCTCGCCTGCGCCAGCTAAACCCTGACTGGCCCGGTGGCTGGCTGGCCCGGCTGCCGCCCGGGGCCGCGGCGGAACTGCGCTTGTGGCTGGATCATCCCAGACGCAGCCCGCTGACGGCGTTGATCGAGCAAGCCGAGGCGTGGCTTGCCGGCGACGGCGGGAAAGCGCGCAGCGCTGCCAATGGAGGCCGCCTCCATGAGCGGGCCGAGGCGCGCCACCTGCTGCATCCCGATCATCCGCGCTGGCCGGCCCTGCTCGACCAGATCCCGGACCCGCCGGTGCTGCTGTGGGCGCTTGGCGATCTCGATGCCCTGGTACCGCCGAGGCTTGCCCTGGTGGGGTCGCGGCGGCCCACCCGCGAGGGCTTGGTCAATGCGCGCAGTTTTGCGGTGGCGCTGGCGGAGGCCGGCTGGTGTCTGGTCAGCGGCATGGCGCTCGGCATCGACGGTGCCGCCCAGGCGGCGGCGCTGGATCTTGGGGGGCGCAGTATCGCGGTGCTGGCCGGCGGCGTCGACGTGGTCTATCCCGGCCAGCACGGCGCCCTGTATCGGCGCCTGCGCGACGACGGGGGCCTGCTGCTGGCGGAGTCTCCCCCTGGCGTGCGGCCACGCTCGGGGGATTTTCCCCGGCGCAACCGCATCGTCACCGGGCTGTCCTGCGGTGTGCTGGTGGTGGAGGCCGCCGAACACAGCGGCTCGCTGGTCAGTGCCCGCCTGGCCGGTGAGCAGGGCCGCGAGGTATTGGCGCTACCCGGCTCCATCCACTCGCCCCAGGCCAGGGGCTGCCTGCGGCTGATCCGCGAGGGCGCCGCCCTGGTCAGACACCCCGACGACCTGTTCGAGGAACTGGCGTGCTGGGGGCCGCGACGCGCGATCCCGCAGAACATTGCGGCTGGTGCCGCCGATGATCCTGTAGATAGTCGTGTAGATCGCCATGTAGATGGTCCTGTAGATAGCTCTGTCGATAATCCTGTCGATAGTCCTCTAGACAGCGCCTCCGAACGCACCGGGGCCAGGGCCGCGCCTTCCCCCGGTCGCAAGCTGCTCGATCTGCTGAGCGCCACCCCGTTGGCGGTGGACGATCTGATGGGGCTGGCGGGATGCGATGTGGCCGCCTGCCAGCGTGAACTGACGCTGCTCGAGATCGCAGGACAGGCCGGGCTGGTGGCCGGCGGGTGGGTGCGTCTGGATGGTGGCAAGGGCTAGCCGCCCGATGACGAGGCCCGGCCGAACAGGGTGCCAATGGCCGTGGGGGAACGAGCGGATCGCCTACGTCGGCGGCGACAGCGGCGTGCGACGCAAGTCCCGACGCCGTGCTAGCATGGCGCAACGATACTCCCTACCCTGATCTTTCGATTTGGTACCGATTCAGATAACGACCCCATGAGTGATTCCGATTCCTCCCTCGTGCCCGTCGTCGACGCCCTGCGTCGTGGCGGTGTCATTGCCTATCCCACCGAGGCCGTCTGGGGCCTGGGCTGCGATCCCGACAACGAAGAGGCGCTGACCCGGCTGTTACGCCTGAAGCGCCGTGACCCGGCCAAGGGGGTGATCCTGATCGCCGCCACCATCGAGCAGTTTGGTCCCTGGCTCGAAGGATTGCCGGCCGACCTTCATGCGCCTCTTGTCGCCAGCTGGCCGGGCCCCAACACCTGGCTGGTGCCGGACAATGGTCGCACCCCGTCGCTGGTACGAGGCTGCCACGACAAGGTGGCGCTGAGGGTCAGCGATCATCCCGGTGTACAGGCGCTGTGTCGTGCCTTCGGCGGGCCGCTGGTGTCCACCTCGGCCAACCGGGCAGGAGAAGCGCCGGCCATGAGCGAAGCGGACATTCGGCGCATCTTCGGCAACGAGCTGGACGCGGTCGTGCCGGGAGCGCTGGGCGGCAATCCTCGCCCCAGCACCATCCGTGACCTGCTAAGCCGCGAGACCCTGCGCCACTGACATGGCTCTCGGCACGGCCCTGGGCGCACCTTTTTACGCATCGCTTTTGTTCATCGTTTTTACTCATCGCTTTTTACTTAACAACAGGAGCAGACGTGTCCGAGCCCAATCTCGAAGAGGTCAAACGCTACCTGCTGGAATTGCAGGATCGCCTGTGCGAGGCCCTGGCCGAGGCCGACGGCGAAGGGCGCTTCCATGAAGACGACTGGGTGCGTGAGGAAGGCGGTGGCGGCCGTTCCCGGGTCATCGAGGAAGGCGCGCTGTTCGAAAAGGGCGGGGTCAATTTCTCCCACGTCCACGGCGCGACCCTGCCTCCGGCGGCCACCGCAGCACGCCCGGAACTCGCCGGGCGCGGCTTTCAGGCGGTGGGGGTGTCCTGGGTGCTGCATCCGCGTAATCCCCACGTACCCACCAGCCACGGCAATGTGCGCTTCTTTATCGCCAGTGCCGAGGGCGAGGCACCGGTATGGTGGTTTGGCGGTGGCTTTGACCTGACGCCCTACTACCCCCAGTTTGAAGACGCCTGTCACTGGCACCGGGTGGCCCATGAGCTGTGCCAGCCGTTCGGTGACGACGTCTACGACCGCTACAAGCGCTGGTGCGACGACTACTTTTTCCTCAAGCACCGAGGCGAGACCCGTGGTGTCGGTGGGCTGTTCTTCGATGACCTCAACGAGGGGGGGTTCGACCGCTGCTTCGCGTTTCAGCGCGCGGTAGGGGATGGCTTCCTGAACGCCTATCTGCCCATCGTGGAACGACGTCGCGATACCTCCTGGGGCGAGCGCGAACGTGAATTCCAGCTGTATCGGCGAGGTCGCTACGTGGAATTCAACCTGGTCTGGGACCGTGGCACCCTGTTTGGCCTGCAGAGCGGCGGTCGCACCGAGTCCATCCTGATGTCGATGCCGCCGCTGGCCCGCTGGCAGTACGACTACCGGCCGCAACCCGGCTCTCCCGAGGCGGCGCTGGATGCCTATCTGGTGCCCCGGGACTGGCTTGGTGAAGAGGCCTCGAGCCAAGCGCGATGACCGTCAGCGGTCACAATGCGGCATACGACAACGTCAAGAGCGAGGTTAACCGTCCGATGAACGATCGCTACTGTGTGTTCGGCAATCCGGTGGGGCATTCGAAATCGCCGGCGATCCACAACACCTTTGCCGAGCAGACCGGTGAATCGCTGGAATACACCGCCATCGAGGCGCCACTGGAGGACTTCGTCGGTGCCTGGCGCGCCTTCGTTGCCGAGGGCGGGCGAGGCGCCAGCGTCACGGTGCCATTCAAGGAAGACGCCTATCGACTGTGCGACAGCCTGAGCGAGCAGGCGCAGCGGGCCGGGGCGGTCAATACCCTGACGCTCAAGGCCGATGGCAGCGTCGAGGGTCACAATACCGATGGTATTGGCCTGGTGGCGGACCTGGAGCGCCAGCAGGTAAGGCTTGAGGGTGCACGTATCCTGGTGCTGGGTGCCGGAGGCGCGGTGCGCGGCGCGCTGGAGACGCTGCTGTCGCGACGTCCCGCCTCGCTGCGGCTGGCCAACCGTACCGCCGCCAAGGCCGAGGCGCTGGCGCGGGATTTCGCCGACCTGGGCCCCATCCAGGGCGGTGGCTATGACGCCGCTGACGAGCGCTATGACCTGGTCATCAACGGCACCAGCGCAAGCCTTGCCGGTGACCTGCCGCCGCTGCCTGAGGATCTCTTCAACGAGGGGGCTGTCGCCTACGACATGATGTACGGCGCCGAGCCGACGGTGTTTCTGGCCTGGTCGGCCGAGCGGGGGGCGAGTACCAGCGATGGTCTCGGCATGCTGGTGGAACAGGCGGCGGCGGCCTTTGAACACTGGCGTGGCGTCACGCCGGACACCGGCCCGCTGCACCGAAAGCTGCGAGCAGAGCTCGACGCCGGCTGAAGCCGCTTTCGCGGACATATCGGCAGCAACGACAACGGCGCCCCTGGCTCATTGCCATGGGGCGCCGTTGTCATTGGGCGTCGTTGTCGTCGGTCAGGAGCCGTCAGCCCCTGGTCGTCAGCCAGCAGCCACGCGCCGCGATTCAGCCGCGTCGACGGTAGAGTCCCAGCATGCACAGCCCCAGCCCGACCACCGACACCAGCAGGCCGCCGTTGACCAGCCAGGGGCTGCGAACGATCCAGGGGACGAAGGGCGACGGCGTGTCGCCACAGTGGCCGGCCAGGTAGTTCCAGTGGCCCTGGTCGACCAGTTCGCACTGGCGGATATCGCCGAGTTCCACAAAGAACAGGGTCAACAACACCACAATGGGCACGACGAGCAGGATCAGGCCGAGCCTGGTGGAGGTGAGTTTCATGGCACCAACGAAGCGTGGAAGTGACGGGAGCCGAGGCCTCCAGGAATAGAGGCCTCGGCGATAGATGCCCCCTTGTCAGTAGCCTGGGGACAGGCTGCAGGGCAGGGGCTGTTCTGGTTCAGGGCGCCTTGCAGTTAGGCGTCAGGCCACGGGCCTGGGCTGTTCTGGTTCAGGGCGCCTTGGCAGCTGGGCGTCAGGCCACGGGCCTGGGCTGTTCTGGTTCAGGGCGCCTTGCAGCTGGGCGTCAGGCCACGTGCCTGGGCTTGCTCGTAGCGTGCCATGGCGTCGTTCATGCCCGCCTCGAGCCCGGCGATACGGTTGCCGTGTGCCGGGTGGGTGGACATCCACTCCGGCGGCTGGCCGCCGCCGGCGGCGCTCATGTTCTGCCACAGCTGGACGCTGGCGCGGGGATCGAAGCCGGCGTCGGCCATCAGCTGCAGACCGATGGTGTCGGCCTCGCTCTCGTGACTGCGCGAGAACGGCAGCAGGATGCCGTACTGGGCGCCCATGCCCATGGCCGCCATCAGCTGGTCGCTGCCGGTGACCCCCTGGGAGCCGAGGGCCGTACCGACCACCGACATGCCAAGCTGGGTCGCGCTTTCGGTGGAGGCGCGCTCGTTGGCGTGGTGGGCCAGCACGTGGCCGATCTCGTGGCCGATGACGGTGGCCAGCTGGTCCTGGTTGGTGGCGACGTCGAGCAGGCCGGTGTTGACCCCCACGTAGCCGCCCGGCAGGGCAAAGGCGTTGGCGTCCTCGGACTCGAACACCTTGACCTGCCAGTTCTGATTGCGCTGGTCTTCCGGCAGCGCCTGGACCACGTTGCGGGTCACGCACTGCACGTACTCGAGCTGGCGCCCGCTCACGGTGGGCAGCTCCTGCTGGTACTGGTCGAAGGCCTGGGCCCCCATCTGGCTGAGCTGCTGTTCGTCCAGCAACAGCATCTGGGAGCGACCAGTGGGTGAGGTGGAACAGGCAGCAACGGTAACCATCAGGGCGCAGGCGCCCACGGCCTTCATCCAGCGCATGGGGGGTCTCCTTGTCATGATCCGCCGGGGTCGAGCCCGAGCGTGTAGAATCGGTGGCAACTGGCCTCAAGATACCCGGACTGCTGGAAGGGTCAACAGCAAAGGTAGTGCACGGCCGGTCGCTATCGAGCGACAGACCCTGACCGGCGGCCATCATTTGTTACAAGGACACCTGCCTCGATGGACACTCAACTCGCCCAGCGCCTGCTGGCCCTTCTCGATCGCGTCGAACCCTGGCTGCCCGAGCCCCGCCCTGCGGTGGACTGGCGTCGTGACGTCGCTGCGCTGTGGCAGCGCCACGCCCTCGGCGGGCAACTGGTGCCGGTGCCGCCTCGGGATGCCCTGAGCCTGGACGACCTGGTCGGGGTGGAGCGCCAGAAGCGCGAGCTGCTGGCCAATACGCGGGCCTTTCTGCGTGGCCTGCCGGCCAATCACGCGCTGCTGTGGGGCTCTCGTGGCAGCGGCAAGTCGTCGATGGTGCGCGCGCTGCTCAACACCTTGGCTGACGAAGGTCTGCGGCTGATCCAGGTGGACCGCCACGACCTGGCCGGGCTGCCGCTGCTGGTGGAGCAGTTGCGTCACGAACCGGCGCGCTTCGTGGTGTACTGCGATGATCTGTCCTTCGAAGGCTCCGACGACGCCTACAAGGCGCTCAAGAGTGTCCTTGACGGCACCCTGACCGGCCCCCCGGAAAACGTGCTGATCTACGCCACCTCCAACCGGCGCCACCTGATGCCGGAGCATATGAGCGACAACCAGCAGAGCCACCTGACGCCGGACGGCGAGGAGTTGCACCACGGCGATGCGGTGGAGGAGAAGATCTCGCTGTCCGACCGCTTCGGGTTGTGGCTGGCGTTTCATCCGTTCAACCGGGAGACCTATCTCGATACCTGTCGCCACTGGGTCGAGCGCCTGGGCCAGCCGCAGGACTGGGATGACGAAGCGCCGGTGGCGGCCACCCGCTTTGCCACCATGAGAGGCGGACGCAGCGGCCGCTGTGCCTACCAGTTTGCGCTGGACTGGGTAGGGGCTCGTCGCCTGGCAGAGCAAGCCTGAGGCGCTGCCGCAGGCTTGCAGGCCAGGCTCAGCAGCGAGCGAGGCATGGTCTCGACATCCGGCAGCATGCGTGCACGAAAACGCCCGGTTCCTCTGGCGAGGGACCGGGCGTTTCGTTGTCGTTCAACACCAGGGGCGAAAGAGCGGCGAGTGACGCCGGTGACGCTTAGCGGCGGCTCTTGCGCGCCTCCTTGGTGCGCCCCAGTTCGCGCTTCTTGGCCTTTTCCTTGTCGGAGGCTTCGGCCAGTCGGTCGTAGGGGTTCTTGCCGGAGCGGAACTCGAAGCGCATCGGCGTGCCACGGACCTTGAGCACCTTGCGGAAGGTGTTGGTCAGGTAGCGCTTGTAGGCTTCGGGCAGCTTGTCGGTCTGGTTGCCGTGGACCACGATGATCGGCGGATTGCTGCCGCCCTGGTGGGCCATGCGCAGCTTGATCCGGCGGCCGTGGACCATCGGCGGCTGGTGCTGCTCGACGGCGTCCTGCAGCAGCGTGGTCAGACGGTTGGTCGACCAGTGGCTGTTGGCGGAGGCGAAGGCGCGCTCCAGCGACGGGTACAGGTCGCCCACGGCGGTGCCGTGCAAGGCCGAGATGAAGTGCAGCTCGGCGTAGTCGGCGAAGCCCAGACGGCGCTTGATCTCGGCGCGCATCTTGTCCTTGGCCTCGCTTTCCAGGCCGTCCCACTTGTTGACCGCCAGTACCAGCGCGCGGCCCGAGGTCAGCACATAGTCGAGCAGGTGCAGATCCTGCTCCACCAGGCCGGTGCGGGCATCGAGCACCATGATCGCGACGTGGCACTCCTTGATCGCGTCCAGGGTCTTGATGATCGAGAACTTCTCGGCCACCTCGGTGACGTTCTTGCGCCGCCGGACGCCGGCGGTATCGACCAGTACGTAGGGCTTGCCGCGACGCTCGAAGGGGATCTCGATGGCGTCGCGGGTGGTGCCGGCTTCATCGAATACCACCACCCGGTCCTCGCCCAGCAGGCGGTTGACCAGGGTCGACTTGCCCACGTTGGGACGACCGATGACACCGATGCGGATACCCTTGCTGCCGGTGTCCGCGGGGATGTCCATGTCGCGCTCGGGGAACGGCGAGAGCACCTCGTCGATCAGCGCGGTGACATTACGGCCGTGGGCCGCTGCGATGGGCCGGGGATCGCCGAGACCGAGCTGCCAGAAGTCGGCCATGGCCGAGTGTTCCTCGAGGCCGTCGGTCTTGTTGACCACCAGCCAGGTCTTCTTCTGGTTGACCCGCAGGTGGTTGGCGATGGCCTCGTCGGCGACATTGAGGCCGGCACGCGCGTCCACCAGGAACAGCACGATGTCGGCTTCGTCGATGGCCTGCAGCGACTGTTCGGCCATGGCCGCGTCGATGCCTTCCTCGTCACCGCTGATGCCGCCGGTGTCGATGACGGTGTAGGCCTTGTTGCCGAGCATACCGTTGCCGTACTTGCGATCCCGGGTGAGGCCGGGGAAATCGGCCACCAGGGCGTCGCGAGAGCGGGTCAGGCGGTTGAACAGGGTCGACTTGCCCACATTGGGCCTGCCGACCAGTGCGATCACGGGGGTCATGGGCGGATGTCCAGAGCCTCCAGGCTTCCGTCATTGGCCAGGGCGTACACGCGCTTGCCGTCGGTGAGAGGGCGCACGCTGATGCCTGAGCCGTCGATATGGGTGCGGCCGACCAGGCGTCCGCTGCTGGCGTCGATAAAGTGCACATAGCCTTCGGCGTCGCCGAGCACGATGCGGCCGTCGGCGAAGGCAGGGGCGGTCACCGAGCGACCGTAGAGGTCCTCCAGGCGCCACAGCTCGTTGCCGCTGTTGGCGTCGAAGGCGATCAGGCGGCTGGCCTCGTCGACCACGTAAAGCGTCTCGCCCACCAGCACCGGGGTGTGGTAGCTGGACAACGGCGTCGACCACAGGGTCTCGCCGCTCTGGGCGTTGAGCGCCACCAGGCGACCATTGAAGCTGGTCACGAACAGGCGGCCGTCCGGAGTCAGCACCGGCTGGCCGGCCAGGTCGACCAGACGGTCGATGTCATTCATGCCGGTGGCCACGGCGATGGTGCGCTCGGAGATCTGCTGGCCCGAGCGGTTGTCGATGATCGACAGACGGCCGTTGGCAAAGCCGGCGAAGGTCACCTGATCGATGGCGGTGGGGGTGCCGGTGCTGCGCAGGGTCAGCGACGGCATATTGGCGCTGAACACCCACTGGCGGTCACCGGACAGGCGATCCAGGGCGGTCACGGTGCCGTCCACCGCCTGCACGATCAACAGCTGGGTGGTCGGCTGGGGCGCGGCCAGCACTTCGCTGGGCACACGGGTACGCCACTTGACCCGGCCATTGCGCTGGTCGAGGGCGACCACCTCGCCGTTGCGGGTGGCGAGGAACAGATCGCCGTCCACTGCGGTGATACCGCTGGAGATCGGTGATTCCAGTTCGGACTCCCACCGGGTGTCGCCGTTGGCGGTGTTGAACGCCTCGACCAGGCCTTCCTCGTCGGCGGCGAACAGGGTGGAACCGGCCAGGGCGGGTTCGATGGGGTAGGTGGCCTCACCCAGGCCTGCGCCCACGCCTTCGCTCCAGCGGGTTTCGACCCGGGTGGACTCGGCGAAGTCCTTGAGCTCCTTGGGCGGATACTGGGGCTCGGACTTGCTGGCGCAGCCGGTCAGCAGGGCGGTCAGGGTGACGGCGGTCGCCAGGGCGATCCGGGTTCGGTTAAACGGGGTCTTCATAGGGTGGCCTCCTGATCACCGAGGTCGTCGAGCTTGAGCGAGATACCGTAGAGCGGCTGACCGCTTTCTTCGGCCAGTGACTGGGCGCTCTGCCAGGCCTCGGCGGCCTGGTCGTGCTGGCCGGTGGCGTGGTAGATGTCGCCGCGCACGTTGTCGCGCTGGGCGGCCAGGGCCTCGGGGATGTCACCGTCGAGGGTGGCAAGGGCGGTCTCGTGGTTGCCCTCGGCGCTCTGCAGGCGCGCCAGGCGCAGGCGGGCGAGGCCGGTCAGGTAACCATCGTCGCTGCCCTCGATGAGGGTCTCCAGCGACTCGCGGGCGCCCTCGACATCGCCTGCGTCGACCTCCAGGCGGGCCTCGAGCAGCAGCGCAAGCTCGCTGTACAGGGTGCCGTCGTGGTCTTCCTGCAGGGTGTCGACCAGCCCCTGGGCCTGGGCCAGGGCCCCGTCGTCGAGGCTGTCGCGGCTGGCCAGGTCAAGAAGCTGCTGGTAGCTGCTGGAGGCGGCCACGGCCTGCCCCTGCTGGTAGTCCTGCCAGGCGTTCCAGCCGAACACGCCAGCGGCGGCCAGTACCGCACCGGCGAGCAGCGAGGTGCCGTTTTCCTTCCACCAGCGCTTGATCGCCTCAAGCTGTTCTTCTTCGGTTCTCAGCTCCGCCACGGGCGGTCTCCTTCTAATGGTCGTGCCGTCACTCGGACAGCAGGCTCGTCAGGGTGGTGGCCAAGGACGCTTGCTCGACCACGCGTTGTTCGCGGTCGTCACGCAGGAACTTGATCGCCACCTGGCCGTTTTCACGTTCGTTTTCGCCGATCAGCAGGGCGAGGCGGGCACCGCTGCGATCGGCCTTCTTGATGCGGCTCTTGAAGCTGCCGCCGCCACAGTGCAATTGCACGCCAAGGGCCGGCAGTTCATCGCGCAGGCGCTCGGCCAGGGCCATGGCGTCGCCGTCGGTGCTGGCGTCCATGCCCAGCACGTAGGCGTCGAGCGGGGCACGGGCCTCCTGCGGCACGATGTCCAGGGTCTCGAGCAGCAGGATCAGACGCTCGATGCCCATGGCGAAGCCCACCGCCGGGGTCGGCTTGCCGCCGAGTTGCTCGACCAGGCCGTCGTAGCGTCCGCCGGCGCACACGGTGCCCTGGCTGCCGAGGGCGTCGGTGGTCCACTCGAACACGGTGCGGCAGTAGTAGTCGAGACCGCGCACCAGGCGCGGGTTGATCACGTAGTCGATGCCGGCGGCGTCGAGTCGCGCGGTCAGCGCCTCGAAGTGCTCGCGGGAGTCCTGATCCAGGTGATCCATCAGCTGGGGTGCCTGGCTCAGCATCTCGGCCATGGCCGGATTCTTCGAGTCGAGGATACGCAGCGGGTTGCTGGTCAGGCGGCGCAGCGAGTCCTCGTCGAGGACCTCGCGGTGCTGCTCGAAGTAGGCCACCAGGGTGTCGCGGTAGGCCGCGCGCGCCTCGTTGGAGCCCAGCGAATTGAGCTCCAGGGTGACGTGATCAAACAGGCCGAGCTGCTTCCACAGACGCGCCGACAGCAGGATGACTTCGGCGTCGATGTCCGGGCCTTCCAGGCCGTAGGTCTCGACCCCGACCTGATGGAACTGACGGTAGCGGCCCTTCTGCGGGCGCTCGTGGCGGAACATCGGGCCGGTGTACCACAGCCGCTGGGTCTGGTTGTACAGAAGGCCATGTTCCATCGCCGCGCGAACCGCGCTGGCGGTGCCCTCGGGGCGCAGGGTCAGGCTGTCGCCGTTGCGGTCCTCGAAGGTGTACATCTCCTTCTCGACGATGTCGGTGACCTCGCCGATCGAGCGGGCGAACAGGGCCGTCTGCTCGACGATAGGGGTACGGATCTCGTTGTAGCCGTAGCGCTTCATCAGCGCCTGAACCTGGGACTCGAAGTACTGCCACACCGGCGAGGCGTCGGGCAACAGGTCATTCATGCCACGGATGGCCTGGATCTTCTTGCTCAAAACTTGCTCCTTGGTCTCGCCGTAGTCACGGCCCTCGCCCGGCCTGCCGCCGGGCGAGAGCGTTACAGGCGAGCGATGACGTCGCGTTCTGTCGCTTCCTTCTCGGCGACCTTCTGGCGAATCAGCGCCTCGAGATCGTCGACCAGGTGGTCATTGCGCAGTTTGCTGGCGGGCTTGCCGTCGATGTAGACGAGGTTGGCCGGGGTGCCGCCGGTCAGGCCCAGGTCGGCTTCCTTGGCCTCGCCGGGGCCGTTGACCACGCAGCCGATGACGGCCACGTCCAGCGGCGTCATCACATCCTCGAGGCGCTCTTCGAGGGCGTTCATGGTGCTGATGACGTCGAAGTTCTGACGCGAACAGCTCGGGCAGGCGATGAAGTTGATGCCCTTGGCCCGCAGGCGCAGGCTCTTGAGCATGTCAAAGCCGACCTTGACCTCTTCGACTGGATCCGCTGCCAGCGATACCCGGATGGTGTCGCCGATACCGTCCATCAGCAGCATGCCAAGGCCGATGGAGGACTTGACGGTGCCCGAACGCAGACCGCCTGCCTCGGTGATACCCAGGTGCAGCGGCTGCTCGATGCGTGAGGCCAGGTCACGGTAGGCGGCCACCGCCATGAACACGTCGGAGGCCTTGACGCTGACCTTGAAGTCGGGAAAGTCGAGGCGATCCAGGTGATCGATATGGCGCATCGCCGATTCGACCAGGGCCGCCGGCGTCGGTTCCCCGTACTTCTTCTGCAGGTCCTTCTCCAGCGAGCCGGCGTTGACGCCGATACGGATCGGGATACCGTTGTCACGGGCGGCGGAGACCACCGCCTGGACGCGGTCTTCACGGCCGATATTGCCGGGATTGATGCGCAGGCAGTCGACGCCGAGCTCAGCCACGCGCAGGGCGATGCGGTAGTCGAAGTGGATGTCGGCCACCAGCGGCACCTGGGTGCCCTGCTTGATGCGACCGAAGGCCTCGGCGGCGTCCATGGTCGGCACCGAGACGCGTACGATATCGGCGCCGGCCTGTTCGAGGGCACGAATCTGGCCAAGGGTGGCCTCGACGTCCAGGGTGTCGGTGTTGGTCATGCTCTGCACCGAGATAGGAGCGTCGCCCCCGACCGGTACCGAACCGACATGAATCTGGCGTGACTGGCGTCTTTTGATCGGTGAGTGCGAATGCATGGCGATCAATCACTCTCCCAGGGTAAAGCGGGCGACATTGTTTCTGCCGGCGCGCTGTTGCAGGTCGACGGTTTCTCCGCCCCACAACAACTCCACGCCGGTGGCGTTGCCGACAGTCATGCGGAAGGGCGGCTCGCCCTCCACGGTGGCTTCGGTGCCCGGTGACTGCAGGCCGACGAAGACTCGGGTATTGGTGCTGTCGAAGATCTCGGTCCAGGACTGCTCGTTGAAGGTCAGCTTGAGGATACGACGGCTGTCGGCAGCCGGCGCGGCCTCGGCGGCGCCCTCATCCTCGGCGCCCTGTGCATCGTCGGCGTTAGCTGTCTGCTCGGCGCTGGCGTCGTCGGCACCAGCGCTTGCAGCCTGGTCGGTGCTGTCGTTGGCGCTAGCGTCAGCGGGCTCGCTGGCTTCGGCGGCAGCCGCTTCGGTGGCCGCCACGGTGCTCGGCGTCGAGGTGCTCGGCGCTGCGCTGTCTGCAGCGCTGTCGGCGGAGGCCTGCTCGCCATCGACCAGTCCCATCTCGCTGCCCTCGGCGGGCAGCGGGGGCAGGTTGTCGTCGCCCTCGGTGGCCTCGTCGCTGACCGCGGCGTTGCCGTCGATGGTGTCCACCGAGACCGGGCCGTTGTCGCTGACCTCGGGCGGCTCGCTGCCACCACGGCTCTGCCACCACATCAGGGTCAGCCCGATCAGGCCGGCGATGACCACCAGGGTCATCAGCCGAAACAACCAGGCGCCCAGGCGCGAGGGGGGCTTGTTGATGTACACCGGGGTGACCTTGCGCTCGACTTCCTCGTTGCCCATGCGCGCTTCGTACAGCGCCATCACCCGGCCGACATCGACGCCGAGCAACTGGGCGTAGCTGCGCAGGTAGCCGCGTCGGTAGGTCACCACCGGCACTTCATCGTAGTTGTCGATCTCCAGTCCCTCGATCACGGCGGGACGGAGGTTGAGGGCTGCCCCGACTTCCTCGCGGGTCAGCCCCTGGCTCTCTCGTTCATGGCACAGCAAGGCGCCGGGAGAGGCGTCCCCGGAGGGCGTTTTGGACAAGGAGACCTCGGAGTCGGTGTACTGACTGTCGCTCATGGCTGAGCTTCCTTCATCGTGTAAACAGTGATCAAAGCGCGCGTGAAGGCTGGTCGGGTTCGGCCGATGACCGGGCGCCGGTGTCGGCGTCTCCCAGGCTAGCGGCAAGCTGCCTGGCGGCGGTGGTCCATCCCGCCTGGCTCACGAAGCGATCCAGCTGTGATCGGGCGCGCATAAGGTTGCCCTGTGCGTATTCCAGTTCGGCGAGGGTCAAGTGGCTCGCGGGCAGGCTCGAGTCGATGCGTTGGGATCGCTCCAGCGCCGCCCTGGCCGTCTCGACCTCGCCGAGTTCCCACCGGCAGCGTCCCAGGTTGGCAAACAGCTGGGCCCGGTGGGCATAGTGTATATCGTGACTGGCCTGTTCAAGCTGCTCGCAGGCCTCACCGGTTTGCCCCCGATCATACAGGAAGGCGGCGTAATTGTTGCGTGCCCGGGTGAAGTTCGGGTCTTCATCGAGGGCGCGTCGAAAGAACTCGTCTGCCAGCGCCGCTTCCCCCTGGCGTTGGTGAATCAGTGCCAGGGCCTGCAGCGCGGCGGCGTCATCGGGATCGAGCGAGACGGCGCGATCGAGTGCCGCCGTGGCGCGGGGAAGGTTGCCCTGGCGCAGGTAGGCTTCGCCGAGGTTGCGATAGGCGACGGCGGGGGACTCGTCGGACTGGGGCACGGCGACGGCGCAGCCGGCAAGCGTCAGGGGAAGCGCGACGGCCAGTCCGATGACCAGGCCGCGCAGGCCGGCGCTTGAGCTGTCTGCCTGGCACGTCATGGCGTTGTCGTACTCCCGCTGCTTGGCCGTGGCGGGAAGGCGTCTGGCGACACCCGCCCGTGGGCAGGAAAAGGCCCGAATATCAAAGCGCCGTGCCGGAATGAAGTCAAGACGGCAGGGTCAGTCAGCGTCGATCTGGATCGACTGAATGTAGCGTTCGTGACGACGCGTACGATCCTTGACCCGTCCTACCAGCTGGCCGCAGGCGGCGTCGATGTCATCGCCCCGGGTCGAACGGATCGGCGCGGTATGACCCAGTTCGTAGAGCCAGCGCTGGAAGCGCATCACCTGGTTGCGGGAGGGCTTCTCGTAGCCGGAGTGGGGGAAGGGGTTGAAGGGGATCAGGTTGATCTTGCAGGGCAGTTCCTTCAACAGCTCCGCCAGTTCACGGGCATGCTCCTGCTGGTCGTTGACGTCCTTGATCACCGTGTATTCGATGGTGACCTGGCGGGTGTCGTCGCACTTGGCCAGATAACGGTGGCAGGCGTCCAGCAGTGAGCGGATGTTGTACTTGCGGTTGAGCGGTACCAGTTCGCTGCGCAGCGCATCATTGGCGGCGTGCAGCGAGATCGCCAGGCTGACGTCGAGTTCGTCGCCCAGGCGGTCGAGCATCGGTACCACCCCGGAGGTGGACAGGGTGACACGGCGTTTTGACAGGCCGTAACCCTGATCGTCGAGCATCAGCTTCATCGCCGGCACGACGTTGTCGTAGTTCATCAAGGGTTCGCCCATGCCCATCATCACCACGTTGGTGACCGGACGATTGGCGCTGTCCTTGCGTGAGCCGCCACTGTTGGAGGCGACCCATACCTGGCCGATGATCTCGGCGCTGGTGAGGTTGCGCTGAAAGCCTTGCTTGCCGGTGGAGCAGAAACTGCAGTCCAGCGAGCAGCCGACCTGGGATGACACACACAGGGTGCGGCGCTTGCCGTTGTCGGCGGGGATAAGCACGGTTTCGACGTAGCTGCCGTCCTCGACCTCCACTACCCACTTGCGCGTCCCGTCCTTGGAGGCGCCTTCATAGACGACCTTGGGACCGCGTACCTCGGCGGTTTCCTCGAGGCGTGCGCGTAGCGCCTTGGACAGGTTGGTCATGGCGGCGAAATCGTCGACGCCTTCGTGGTGAATCCATTTCATCACCTGGGCGGCACGGAACTTCTTCTCGCCGATGGAGAGGAAGAAGGCTTCCATCTCTTCTCGGGTCATGCCGAGCAGGTTGACGCGTTGGGGAGCAGCGGTGGTGGTCATGGCAGGTTCAGCGGGTCGGTGGGCAGAAAGGAGCGAACGGATGCCAGGGGCATCCGTTCACCGATGGGGCCGCAATCACGAGGGTCGGACCCCGACGCCCTTAGCGCGGGCAGATCTCGTCTGCGCCGAAGAAGTAGCTCACTTCGCGCTCGGCGGACTCGGGGGAGTCGGAACCGTGGACGGCATTGGCGTCGATGGAGGAGGCGAAGTCGGCGCGGATGGTGCCGGCGTCGGCTTCCTTCGGGTTGGTGGCGCCCATCAGCTCGCGGTTCTTGGCGATGGCGTTGTCACCTTCCAGCACCTGCACCACGACCGGACCAGAGGTCATGAAGGACACCAGGTCGCCGAAGAAGGGGCGTTCCTTGTGCTCGGCGTAGAAGCCTTCGGCCTGCTCCTGGGACAGGTGAACCATCTTGGCGGCGACGACCTTCAGTTCGGCCTTCTCGAAGCGCGTGATGATCTCGCCGATGACATTCTTGGCGACGGCGTCGGGCTTGATGATGGACAGAGTGCGCTCTGTAGCCATGAAACTCTCCAGTAGTTGGGCCCAGGAAGTGGGCATGGATGCCAGGTAGATGGCGTCGCGCCGCCCCGGGGACCGGGGCGGCGCGACGCGGGAAAACGAAGCGATGCGGCGTGTTGCGCCGAAGAGCGCAGATTATAGCGTCCTCGTGGCGCCTTGAACACAATTGTTCGTCGCGGTGCCGGCGAGCCCTGCCGCGATCACGGCGAATTCAGACGGTAAAGCTCTCGCCGCAGCCGCACTCGTCCTTGACGTTGGGATTGTTGAAGCGGAAGAACCGGTTCAGCCCCTCGTTGACGTAGTCGACCTCGCTGCCGTCGAGCATCTCGAGCGCTTCCGGGGCGACATAGACCCGGGCGTCGTGCTCCTCGAACAGGGCATCGTCGGCCTGGACGTCGTCGGCGAAGTCGAGGACGTAGCTGTAGCCGGAGCAGCCGCTGGGCTTGACCGAGACCCGCAGTCCAAGCCCCTGGCCTCGCTCGTCGAGCACGCGGCGGATCTGGTCGGCCGCGGCGGGGGTGATCTTCAGGTGTGCCATATCATTCTCCTGGGTCGGGTGCTGCCGCCTGGGCGGCAGTCACCGAAACTGTCTCTGTCGTGCGCTGCCCGTCGAAGGGTGCTGTTCTCAAGGCATGGCGCGCTGGCGCAGGCCAATCAGCGCGGTGCGCAGGGCCTGGCCTGCGCGGTCGATGTCGTCTTCGCTGGTGAAGCGTCCGATGCTCAGGCGCAGCGAGGCCAGCGCCAGGCGGCGCGGCACCCCGATGCCCTGGAGCACGTAGGACGGTTCGACGCTGGCCGAGTTGCACGCCGACCCGGTCGACAGGGCGATGTCGCGCAGCGCCATCAGCAGCGACTCGCCGTCGACGCCCTCGAAGCCGAGGTTGATGATGTTGGGCACCGAGGCCTCGAGGCGGGTGTTGCAGTGCACGCCGTCGAGATCGGCGATGGCCTCGAGCAGACGATCCCGCAGGCTCTGGATACGTGCCTGATCGGCCTCGCCTTCGTTCGCCGCCAGCGCGAAGGCCTCGCCCATGCCGGCGATCTGGTGGGTCGCCAGGGTGCCGGAACGCATGCTGCGTTCGTGGCCGCCGCCGTGGATCAGCGCCTCAAGGCGAAGATCGGGGCTACGCCGCACATAGAGCGCGCCGATGCCCTTGGGGCCATAGGCCTTGTGGCCGGACAGCGACATCATGTCGACCTTGCTTCGCCCCACGTCGAGGTCGATGCGGCCCACCGCCTGGGCTGCGTCGACGTGGATCATGGCGCCGTGGTCATGGGCCACCTCGGCCAGGGCGGCGATGTCATTGATGGTGCCGAGTTCGTTGTTCACCGCCATCAACGATACCAGCACGGTGTCGGGGCGCATGGCCTCGGCCAGCTGGCCAGGGCTGACGCTTCCGTCGGTCTGGGGCGTCAGCCAGGTGACGTCAAAGCCCTCTTGCTCCGCCGCCTTGGCGGTATCGATGACCGCCTTGTGCTCGATGATGGAGGTGACCAGGTGGCGGCCCTTGTCGCGGTTGGCCCTGAGGAAGCCGGTAATGGCCAGATTGTCCGCCTCGGTGGCGCCGCTGGTCCAGACGATCTCTCGCGGGTCGGCCTTGATCAGGTCGGCGACCTGGCGCCGGCCGTTTTCCACCGCCTGCTCGGCCAGCCAGCCGGGCATATGGCTGCGCGACGCCGGGTTGGCGAAGGTGCCCTCGAGGGTCAGGTGCCGACTCATGACCTCGGCGACACGGGGGTCGACCGGGGTGGTAGCGGCGTAGTCGAGATAGACGGGTGAAGTCATGGCGATGTCATCGTTGGCGGGCAGAGGGGCGAAAGTCTAGCTCAGGGCGCCGAGGTCACAATGTCGTCGTTGTGCTGGCGACGGCGCTGACGCCCGGCGATCTCGGCGATCTCCTGGCGCTCGGCCAGCTCGCCCAGGGTGACCCCGTCGAGGAAGTCCTGGATGCGCTCGGACAGCTCGAACCACAGGTGATGGGTCAGGCAGGTGTCGCCCTTCTGGCAGTCGGACAGACCGCCACAGCGGGTGGTGTCCACCGACTCCTTGACCGCATCGATGACCCGGGCCACCGAGATGGACGCTGCCGGCTCCGCCAGCAGGTAGCCACCGCCTGGCCCGCGCACGCTGTCGACCAGGCCGGCGCGCCGCAGGCGGGCGAACAGCTGCTCGAGGTAGGACAGCGAGATCTGCTGACGCCGAGCGATGTCGGCCAGGCAGATCGGGCCCTGGTCGGCGTTGACCGCCATGTCGAGCATGGCGGTGACAGCGTAGCGTCCCTTGGTGGTCAGGCGCATGGGGCGAACCCTCGACGCCGACATGGGTCGGCGGTCCGGAAAGTGTGGGCGTGGTCGGTAGCCGACGACGCTTGGATCAAAGCGATATTATGGGAAAGACCGAGTGTCGTGGTCAACTATTGGCGCCGTGCCGTCGTCGCCTCGTCTTCCCGCTCGGCCCCGTGCTCGGCGTCATTGGCCGTCTCGCTGCCGCCGGCACTGTCCTTGTCGGTGGTGCCTGGGTCGGAGGTGTCTGGGTCGGAGGTGCCTTGGGCGGAGATGCCTGGCCCGACGTCTTCATTGCCGCTGGCGCTTTCGTTGCCGCTGGTGGCGGTGTCGGAGCCCAGGATATCGGCGTTGGCGTCACGCCCGATCACCGGCGCGCAGGCGCGGTCGACGTCTTCCAGTATCTCGGCGAAGTCCTCGTCGCGAATTTCCGGCATCTGGCCGTCGCGGTAGCTGTGGTCCAGTTGCCTCAGGGTCTTGCACATGCCGCTGATGCGTTCATCCACCGCGTGCATATGGTCGAGCATGGCCTGCATCGACTTGGCCACCGGGTCGGGCATGTCCTGGCTCATGCCGTAGGCGTCGAAGCCGAATTTCTGGCACATCGCCTCGCGACGGGCCGGGTCGACCTCGAGGCCCGGGTCGCTGTCCGGGTCGCGGCGCTGGACGATCTTGCCGGGGATGCCGACCACGGTGGCGCCGGCCGGGACTTCCTTGGTGACCACCGCGTTGGAGCCGACCTTGGCGCCAGCGCCGACGGTGAAGGGGCCGAGAATCTTGGCGCCGGCACCGACGATCACGCCGTCCTCCAGGGTCGGGTGACGCTTGCCCTTGTTCCAGCTGGTGCCGCCCAGGGTCACGCCCTGGTAGAGGGTGACATCGTCGCCGACGATGGTGGTCTCGCCGATCACCACGCCCATGCCGTGGTCGATGAAGAAGCGCCGGCCGATGGTGGCACCGGGGTGGATCTCGATGCCGGTGAACCAGCGGCCCAGCGTCGACAGGGTACGCGCGATCCATTTGAGATTGCGCTTCCACAGCTGGTGGGAGATCCGGTGCAGCAGCAATGCGTGAAGGCCAGGATAGTTGGTCAGGACTTCAAGAAAGTTGCGCGCCGCCGGATCCCTGGCAAATACGCTGTTGATGTCTTCGCGTAGGCGTTGAAACATGCGGCGGTCCCTGAGTCGGTCAAGAGAATCATAGTGGGGGCTGGTGGTGGGCCATTCAAGCCTGCCACCTGTCGAGTCAGTGATCTGGTGCAGCTCAGCGGCTCGAAGGTGGACGCCGTGTCGCTCCAGAGCCGCCGGCCTGGCGCTGATCCTGCTGTTGGTTCTGTTGTCGGTTCGGGCTAGTCCTGGGCCGGCTTCTGGCCCTGGTGCGTGTCATGTTCTTGCTGTAATTCCGGCTCGCTTTCGCGGGCGCCCAGCGCCTGGCCGCCTGCGGCCTTCTCGGTGGCACTGAGGATGCCACGCAGGATGTTGAGCTCCATGCGTTCGGGGCGCGAGCGCAGGATCACTCGGCGCAGCCTGGCCATCAATTGGCGAGGCTTCGCCGGGTCGTGGAAGCCGATGGTGATCAGCGCGCGTTCCAGATGAGCGAAATAGTGCTCCAGCTCCTCGTGGCTGGCCAGTGGCTGCGCTTCTTCCTCATCGTCCTGTGCCGGGCCTGGCTTATTCTGGGTCTGGGTCTGGGTCTGGGTCTGGGCCAGCCAGGCAAGGCGGCATTCGTAGGCCAGCACCTGCACCGCCGCGGCCAGGTTCAGCGAGCTGAAGTCGGGATTGGTGGGGATGTGGACGTGGGCGTGGCAGCGTTGCAGTTCGGCGTTGGACAGACCGCTGTCCTCGCGGCCGAAGACCAGCGCGATGCGGGCCTCGGGCGTGGCCAGCTCGGCAGGCAGGCGCTCGCCCAGCTCACGCGGGGTGATCATCGGCCAGGGCAAAGTGCGCGAGCGCGCGCTGGCTCCCACCACCAGGGTGCAGTCGGTGACTGCCTGCTCAAGGCTGTCGACCACCCGAGCGTCGTGGACCAGGGCATCTGCCCCGGAGGCGCGGGACACACTGTCGGCGGTGATGACCTCGCAGCGTGGTGCGACCAGGGCCAGATCGGCGAGTCCCATATTGTGCATGGCGCGGGCGGTGGCGCCGATATTGCCGGGGTGGCTGGTGCCGATGAGAACGATGCGAATGCGCTCGAGCATGGAAGATCCTGTAACGACGCGGCGGGTTGATGCGGTGGTTGGTGCAGTGGTCCATTCAATGACCGATGCAAGGGCGCTGATGGCGGACCGGTCGGCAGCGCCAGGGGCGCCAGTCTAGCATGGGTAGATGCGCGCTGGGGCGAAGTGCGTGGCATTCATGCCCGTGGTCTGCTAGGATTCGCGCCGAGTCAGTTCCCCACGTCGACTCCGTTCTTTAACACCACCGACTCCCAAGGCCCGATCATGCATCCGATGGTCCAGTACGCCCTGCGCGCTGCCCGCAGCGCCGGCGAACAGTTTCTGCGCATTCGCGAACGAATCGAGAATGCCCACGACGAGCACAACCTCGACCGTCTGCTCGAGGACACCGCTCGCAACGCCGAATCCCTGATTACCCGCCAGCTGACCCGCGGTTATCCCCAGCACGGGGTCGTCGGTCGCTACACGCCCCACCGTGCCGGTGAAGGCGAAGGCGCGGATATCCTGTGGCGCATCGAACCCTTCCACGGTTACTCGAACCTGAGTGTGGCGTCCCCTGAGTTCGCCCTGTCCGTGGTATGTCTGATCAAGGGCCGTCCGGAGCACGCGGTGGTGATCTGCCCCTTCAGCGATGACGAATACCTTGCCAGCCGTGGCCGTGGCGCCCAGCTCAATGGCAAGCGTCTGCGTGTGTCCAAGATCAAGAGCGCCGCTGGCGCCCGCCTGTCGCTGGGGCTTCCCGATACCTACCTGCGCTCGCGTTTTCTGCCGACCTACCTGACCCTGGTGCAGCAGCTCGGCCCCCAGGCCGAACAGCTTCAAGCCAGCGCCTGTGGCCTGCTCGACATGGCCCGTCTGGCCGCCGGTCGTGCAGACGCCGCCTTCGTGCTGGGGGTCGAGGAGCAGGACCTGGACATCGGTTCGCTGCTGCTCAAGGAGTCCGGTGCCCTGATCGGCACCCCGGATGGCCAGCCCTCGGTGCGTATCGAAGGCGCCCTGATGGCCGCCAACCCGCGCCTGTTCAAGGCGCTGATCAAGCAGCTTGCGCCCCACGTGCACACGGCGCCCAGTCAGCCCGAAGAGGACTGATTCGGCACCGCTCGCGCGAGCGAGCGGTGATCGTGACGCCGTCACAGCAACGCCCCCGCGGCCAGGCCGCGGGGGCGTCATTCGATGTTAGTGCAGTGAGTTTGGTGTGACCGTGGTCAGGGCGCCAGCGCGGCCACCACCTCTTCGACCTGGAGGCGGGTGCTGTCCAGGCCCTGGCCGGCCAGATACCAGAGTCGCGGCGAGCCGACGGCGATTGCCAGATCGTCACCGACGGCCTGCGTCAGCGCCTCGACATCGAGAGGCGTCTGGCCGATGGCGGCGCTGCGGTCCACCACCCACACCAGGTCGGGCTGGGTGGCGGCGATCTGCGCCGGCGTCAGCGGTGTGAAGGTGCGCTCACCACGCGTCACGCTCTCGACGTTCTCGGGAAGTTCGGGCGAGGCCAGTCCCATCAGGTCATGCACGACGGCGTTGTGCTGGACGATAAGCTTTCCGTCGTTGTGGACGACCACCAGTACCTTCGGCGTCCCGCTGATCTCGGCCAACTGCTGATCGAGCGCCTGGCGCAGGTCCGCAAGCGCCTGCTCACCCGCTTGCTGTGCATCGAACAGCGCAGCCAGATCGTCGACCCGATGTTCGAGCTGGTCCCAGGCGTCCTCGCCCTCGGTCGCCACGGCGTAGACCGGGGCAAGAGCTTCCAGATTCTCGCGTTCGGCTTCCAGGCGCCCGCTGATCAGGATGGCATCGGGTGACAGCGACTCAAGGGCCTCCATGTCGGCGACCTTGAGGGTGCCCACGTCGGTGAAAGCGTCGTCGGCATAGTCGGACAGATAGTCGGGAAGCGTTGCCTGGGCGACACCGGCGATACGCTCGCGCTGCGCCAGGTTGTCGAGGATGTCCAGGGCCGCGTAGTCGAGGGCGACGACCCTTTCCGGCACCGGTTGCGCCCAGGCCTGGGCAGTGACGCTGAGCAGGGCGGCGATGGCGAGAGGCTTGTACATGCTTTCTCCATTGATAATCATTTTCAATGGAGATGTTATCGCAAATGCTCGGGCAAAGGGGGAGCGTCGCCGTGCTACGTTGCGTTGCGTACTGGCGAACGCTCCCTGGCGCTGGGTTCAGGAACCCTGGCTGGCCGGGTCGCCGGAGTCTGTCTTGGCTGACCTGCCTTGTCGACGCTGGGTCCAGCGCTGCTTGGCGTACTTGCGCATATTGGTGACGTTGTCGGTCTCGTCGACGATATCCTGGCCGAGCACCGTCTCGATCACGTCCTCCATGGTGATCAGCCCCACCCAGGTGCCATGGTCGTCATACACCACCGCCAGATGCTGACGATCCCTGAGCATCATGGTGAAGACATGCTCGACGCTGTCGTCGGCCTGTACCGAGGGGGCGTCCTGCATGATCTCTTTCATGTCCACGGATTCATCCGCCTGGTAGGCGTCGGCCTTGTGCACATAGCCGATGGCCTGCTCGCCGCCGTCCATCACCGGAAAGCGGGTGAACGGCGAGCGCACCAGTTCCTGTTCGAACTGGGCCACGGTCATCGATGGGCGCACCGTGACGCACACGGTTCTTGGCGTCATCACCTTGCTGATCTTGATCTCGTGAAGGTTGAGGATGTTGGTGATGGTTCTGGCTTCGTCCTGGTCCAGTGCCTTCTCGTCCAGGCCGATACGTGCCAGCGCCTTGATCTCGCCACGCATGTCGGCGTCGGCGGCATTGCCGCCGATGCGCTGGGTGATCTGTTCGGACATCCAGATGAATGGCTTGAGGAGCAGGATCAGGGTGTTGAGGATGGGCGGCAGCCAGGGCGACAGCTGGCGCCAGAAGGTGGCGCCGATGGTCTTGGGAATGATCTCCGAGAGGATCAGGATGGCCAGCGTCATCACCGCCGAGGCGACGCCCAGCCAGGCCTCGCCGAAGACCACCGCGACCTGGGCGCCGACGCCGGTGGCGCCAACGGTGTGGGCGATGGTGTTGAGCGTCAGGATAGCCGCCAGCGGGCGATCGATATCCCGCTTGAGGGCGTTCAGCTTCTTGTGCAGCGGCTCGTTGGTCTCCTGGACCTGGGCGATATAGCTCGGTGTCAGCGACAGGATGGCCGCTTCCAGTACCGAACACAGGAAGGAGGCGCCGATGGACAGTACGGCAAAGGCGATCAGCAGGAACATGCGGCCTCGTCACGTTTTAATGGGGTGGATGACAAGCATGAAAGGGGGCGCTGGCCAGGGCAAGTGAAGGCGGGCATTTTCTGGAAGGAAACGACCTATCTCGCGTTGCGGCATGGTTTTCGAAGTGAACTGAGAGGCCGCCGACAGCGTTGCCGGCTCGCCGTGATCGGGCACCGACCTCGGAAAGCAAGAGGCCCCGCCGTGGATGATCCACGACGGGGCCTCGAGGGGCAGTTGCGGTGATATCAGGGCAGCTGCTCTTCCTCGGCGTCTTCCTTCTTCTCCGGGATCAGGTCGCGGCGCTGAAGCTTGAGCTTGATCAGCAGGGCCGCCGCCACGTAGATCGACGAGAAGGTACCCACGCCGATACCGATCAGCAGGGCCACCGAGAAGTTGTGGATCATGTCGCCACCGAGCCAGGCCAGCGCCAGCAGTACCAGCAGGGTGGTACCGGAGGTCGCCAGGGTGCGGGACAGGGTCTGGTTGATCGCCTCGTTGAAGATCGCCGGCATGTCGTCGATACGCGACTTGCGGATATTCTCGCGGATACGGTCATAGACCACGATGGTGTCGTTGAGCGAGTAGCCGATCACCGCCAGCACGGCGGCCAGCACCGTCAGGTCGAACTCCATCTGGAACAGCGAGAAGGCGCCGACCACGATGATCACGTCATGGACCAGTGCCAGCAGTGCGCCGATGGCGAACTTGTACTGGAAGCGGAAGGCCACGTAGAGCATGACCACGCCGAGGGCGACGAGCATGCCGAGACCGCTCTGGTCACGCAGTTGACCGCCGACCTGGGCACCGACGAATTCGGCACGCACCAGGTCCACCTGGGCGCCGCCCTGGGCCAGCAGGCCCACGACCTGGTCGCCGACGTTGGCCTCGAAGGTCTGCTGCAGACGAATCAGCACCTCATTGGCGGCGCCGAAGGTCTGTACCGAGATGTCATTGAAGCCGGCTCCCTCGAGGGCGCCGCGCACGCTGTCCAGCGCCGGGGCGGTGGCGTAGCGGACTTCGACCAGGGTGCCGCCGGTGAAGTCGAGGCCCAGGGCCAGGCCCTGCACCACCAGCGACACCAGTGAGACTAGGATCAGGATCGCCGATATAGCAAAGGCGATCTTGCGCTGGCCCATGAAGTCGAGATTCAGGTTGGTGAGGCGTTTCATACCCTCTCCCCGTTGTGTGCAAGTGGACATGGGCTTAGATCCATAGCTTCTTCACCGGCTTGCCGCCGTAGATCAGATTGACCATGGCACGGGTCACCAGCAGGGCGGTGAACATCGAGGTCAGGATGCCCAGCGACAGGGTGACGGCGAAGCCCTTGACCGGGCCGGTACCGATGGAGAACAGGATCAATGCCACCAGCAGGGTGGTGATGTTGGCGTCGACGATGGAGCTGAAGGCGCGCTCGTAGCCGGCGTGGATCGCCTGCTGCACCGACAGTCCTGTGCGCAGTTCCTCACGAATACGCTCGAAGATCAGCACGTTGGCGTCGACCGCCATGCCCAGCGTCAATACGATACCGGCGATACCAGGCAGCGTCAGGGTGGCGCCGAGCATCGACATGGCGGCGACCAGCAGGGTCAGGTTCAACGCCAGGGCGATGTTGGCGATGACGCCGAACACCTTGTAGCGGATCAACATGAACAGCACGACCAGCAGCAGACCGATCTGTACCGAGAGCATGCCGCGCTCGATATTGTCGGCGCCGAGGCTCGGGCCGATGGTGCGTTCCTGGGCGAAGTAGATCGGTGCCGCCAGTGAACCGGAGCGCAGCAGCAGTGCCAGCTCGCCGGCTTCGGTGGGCGATTCCAGCCCGGTGATGCGGAAGCTGTTGCCCAGCGCGCTCTGGATGGTGGCCAGGCTGATGATGCCGCGTTCGGTGTAGGGATCACGCACGGTCACCTGCTCACCGTCCTCCATCACCGTACGGTCACGAGTCTTGTGCTCGATGAACACCACCGCCATGTTGCGACCGATGTTGGTGCGGGTGGCGCGGTTCATCAGGGTGCCGCCGGTGCCGTCCAGGTTGATGTTGACCTGGGGGCGACCGTTCTCGTCGAAGCCGCGGCTGGCGCTGGACACACTGTCGCCGGTGATGATGACGTCGCGCATCAGGTCGGCGGTGCGTCCGGGCTCATTGCGGAAGGACAGCGCCTCGGTCTCGTTGGACGGGGTGTCGGTGCGCGCCTCCAGGCGGAACTCCAGGTTGGCGGTGGCGCCGACGATACGCTTGGCGGCGGCGGTGTCCTGCACGCCGGGCAGCTCGACCACGATGCGATCCGGGCCCTGGCGCTGTACCAGCGGTTCGGCCACGCCGAGCTCGTTGACGCGGTTGCGCAGGGTGGTCAGGTTCTGGTTGATCGCGTAGTCCTGGATCTCGTCCACGGACGCGTCGGTCAGGGTCATCGCCAGGCTGGCGCCGCGTTCACGCTCGACGTCCTGGTACTGGAAGTCGGGGAACTCGCGGCGAATCAGCGTCTCGGCAGCGTCGCGGTCCTCGGCGTTCATGAAGTCCAGCGAGATGGTGCGGCCGTCGATCTCGGTGTTGCGGTAGCGGATGCGCTCTTCACGCAGGGTCTCGCGCATGGCGCTGGCGTTGACCTCGAGACGCTGATTGACCGCCGCTTCCATGTCCACTTCCAAAAGGAAGTGCACACCGCCACGCAGGTCCAGACCAAGGGTCATGGGCGAGGCCGCCAGCGAAGACAGCCACTCGGGGGTGGACTCTGCCAGGTTCAGCGCGACCACATAGTCATCGCCGAGCTGCTGGGCGATCAGGTCGCGGGCGGGAATCTGGTCCTCGGCGTCGTTCAGCCGGATCAGCAGGCTGTTGGGCTCCTGTTCCACCGTCTTGACGTCGATGTCCGCCTCGGCCAGGGCCTGTTCGAGGCTCTGCTGCTGGGACTGGCTGAAACTCAGCTCGCCACGATCACTGCTGATCTGGACCGCTGGGTCTTCGGGAAACAGATTGGGAAGGGAGTAGACCAGGCCGACAAGAAGTACCACCAGGATCAGCAGGTACTTCCATAAAGGGTAACGATTGAGCATCGGGGCTCTGCCCTCAGGTTGCTGACAAATAAGGGAAAGCCGGGGGCGCTCGAGAGGTGCTCCGGGGACTTTCCAAAGCGAAGGGTGCGGCTGCCTCGCCAACGCGCGACAGCCGACCGATCGGCTCCCCCCGCGTCAGCATGGGGCCCCCTTCGGCGCACAGGGCCGAAGGGGAATGACACCAATCAGATGGACTTGATAGTGCCCTTGGGCAGCACGGCGGCCACGGCGTTCTTCTGCACGCTGACTTCGGTGCCTTCGCTGATTTCCATGGCGAGGAACTCGCTGTCGTCGCTGACCCGGGTGATGCGGCCCATCAGACCACCGCCGATGACGATCTCGTCACCCTTGGACAGGCCAGCGATCAGCTGCTTGTGCTGCTTGGCGCGCTTGGCCTGGGGACGCCACAGCAGGAAGTAGAAGATCAGCACGAAGCCGACCAGCATCACGATCTGGGCGATACCACCACCGGCGGCAGCGCCAGCATCCTGGGCCAGGGCCGGGGAGATGAAGAAGTCCAACATGTACGACGGTCTCCTGAAGTCGTGGGGAAAAGGGAGTCAGACGGCCGGCGGCTGCCGACCGGGTCATCAATTCGGGGCGGGGGGAACCGGCAGGCCACGCCTGGCATAGAACCCTTCCACGAAGTCAGCCAATGTACCCGCTTCGATAGCACCGCGCAAACCGGCCATGACACGCTGATAGTGACGCAGATTATGGATCGTGTTGAGCATCGATCCGAGCATCTCGCCGCAGCGGTCCAGGTGGTGCAGATAGCCCCGCGAGAAGTTCTGACAGGTGTAGCAGTCACAGTCATCTTCCAGCGGGCGGGTGTCGTGACGATGCTTGGCGTTTCGGATCTTGACCGTGCCCTCGGCGGTGAACAGGTGGCCGTTGCGGGCGTTGCGGGTGGGCATCACACAGTCGAACATGTCGACCCCGCGGCGTACCCCTTCGACCAGATCCTCGGGCTTGCCGACGCCCATCAGATAGCGCGGCTTGTCCGCCGGCATCCACTCGGGCAGATAGTCGAGCACCTTGATCATTTCTTCCTTGGGCTCGCCCACCGACAGCCCGCCGATGGCGTAGCCGTCGAAGCCGATGTCGCCGAGGCCCTTGAGCGAAGCCTCACGCAGATCCGGGTACATGCCGCCCTGGATAATGCCGAACAGAGCCGACGGTGAGTCGCCGTGGGCATCGCGAGAGCGCTGGGCCCAGCGCAGCGACATCTCCATCGAACGGCGCGCCTCGTCGTGGGTCGCCGGGTAGGGAGTGCACTCGTCGAAGATCATGACGATGTCGGAGCCCAGCGAGCGCTGCACCGCCATCGACTCTTCCGGTCCCATGAACACCTTGGAGCCGTCCACCGGCGAGCGGAAGTGCACGCCCTGCTCGGTGATCTTGCGCGTCTCGCCCAGCGAGAACACCTGGAAGCCGCCGGAGTCGGTGAGGATCGGCTTGTGCCACTGGGCGAAGTCGTGCAGGTCGCCGTGGGCCTCGATGACCTCGGTGCCGGGGCGCAGCCACAGGTGGAAGGTGTTGCCGAGGATGATCTCGGCGCCGATCTCTTCCACCGAGGCAGGGGTCATGCCCTTGACCGTGCCGTAGGTGCCCACCGGCATGAAGGTCGGGGTCTCGATGGTGCCGCGGGGAAAGGTGATGCGACCTCGGCGGGCCCGGCCGTCCTCGGCCAGCTTGTCGAAGCGCATGAAGCATTGCTCGCGCATGGGTCTCTCCGTGCCCCTTGGGGGCGTTGATTCGAGCCTGACGACGGTGGACCGCTCGGCCGAGCAGCCACCGCCTGGCAAATAGGGTCAGCGTGCCGGCGTCAGCAGCATGGCGTCGCCGTAGCTGAAGAAGGCGTAGCGTTCCTTTACCGCCTCGCGGTAAGCCTTCATCACGGTGTCGTAGCCGGAGAAGGAAGACACCAGCATCAGCAGGGTCGATTCCGGCAGATGGAAGTTGGTGATCAGGGCGTCCACGCAGCGCCACTCGTAGCCTGGGTAGATGAAGATGTCGGTGTCGCCGGAGAAGGGCGCGATCTCGCCCGACTGGCTGGCGGTTTCCAGGCAGCGCACGCTGGTGGTGCCGACGGCGATGACCTTGTTGCCGCGAGCCTTGGCCGCACGCACCTGGGCGCAGGCCTGGTCACCCACCTCGATCCACTCGCTGTGCATGTGGTGCTCGTGGATATTGTCGACGCGCACCGGCTGGAAGGTACCGGCGCCTACGTGCAGGGTCACGTAGGCGGACTCGACGCCTCGCTCGGCCAGCCGCTCGAGCAGCGGCTCGTCGAAGTGCAGGCCGGCGGTCGGCGCGGCCACCGCCCCGTCGCGCCGGGCGTAGACGGTCTGGTAGCGCTCGCGGTCGGACAGCTCGTCGTCCCGGGTGATATACGGCGGCAGCGGCATATGGCCGTGGCGTTCCAGCAGCGCGATCATCGGGGTATCGCCGAGAAAGCGCAGCTCGAACAGGGCGTCGCGGCGACCTTCGACCACTGCCTGGATGCCGCCCTCGAAGTGAAGCTCGGTGCCGGGCTTCGGTGACTTGCTCGAGCGCAGATGGACCAGCCCCCGATGGGCGTCCAGCGGCCGTTCGAGCAGCATTTCCACCTTGCCGCCGCTGGCCTTGTGGCCGTGCAGGCGGGCGGGGATCACGCGGGTGTCGTTGAACACCAGCAGGTCGCCGGGCTCGAGCAATTGCTCGAGGTCCGGAAAGCGGCGGTGGTCGAGGTGTCCGCTGGCGCCGTCGACACACAGCAGGCGGCAGTCGCTGCGAACGTCGGACGGGTAACGGGCGATCAGCTCTTCAGGGAGCTCGAAATGAAAGTCGGCGCGCTGCATGGGAATTCGCAAGTCGTCAGGCGGGATGAAGGATGCCAAAGGCGCACAAGGATACCGTTTCCTGACCGCCACGTCAGGAAACGGCGTCGATCTTCTGTCACGACGACGCCATGGGCGTCAGCCCGTGTCGGCCATCCGCTAGGCGGGCAGCGCAGTCGGGTCGACGACCAGGGGCCATCGGGGTGGCTACCACAGCAGCAGGATCAGACCGTAGGCCATCAGCGTCACCACCACCGTACTGATCAGGTTGAGAGCAAAGCCGGCACGAATCATCGACTGGATCTTCATGTGACCGGTGCCGAAGACGATGGCGTTGGGCGGTGTGGCCACCGGCATCATGAAAGCGCAACTGGCGGCGATGGCGGCCGGCACGGTGATCAGCATCACCGGCAGATCCAGCGACAGCGCCAGCGCGCCGAGCAGCGGCAGGAAGGCCGCCGCGGTGGCGGTGTTGGACGTCACCTCGGTGAGGAAGATGATGACCAGCACCACGCCGCCGATGATCGCCAGTACCGGCAGGGCACCGAGGATCGACAGCTGGTTGGCGATCCACTCGGCCAGCCCCGACTTGCTGATCGCGCCGGCCAGCGCCAGGCCGCCGCCGAACAGCAGAAGGATGCCCCAGGGCAGCTTCACCGCGTCTTCCCACACCATCAGCGCCTCGCCGGAACGACGGCCGGAAGGAATCAGGAACAGCGCCATGCCGGCGACGATGGCGATCGTGGTGTCGGACAACCAGGAGGCGCCCATGTCATTGAGCAGCGGGCGCAGGATCCACAGCGCCGCCGCGGCCAGAAACAGCAGGCCGACACGGCGTTCGGCGGCACTCATCGGGCCCATCTCGGCGAGCTGGTCCTTGATCAGGTTGTCGCTTTCACCCTTGCCGACCTTCAGCGAGAAGCCGCCGCGGGACAGCCACCACCAGGTCAGCGACATCATCACCACACTGATCGGTACCCCGACCAGCATCCACTGGGCGAAGCCCAGGTCGATGCCGCGGTCATCGGCCAGATAACCCGCCAGCAGAGCGTTGGGCGGCGTGCCGATCAATGTGGCCACACCACCGATGCTGGCCGAATAGGCGATGCCCAACAGCAGCGCGGTGGCAAAGCGGCGCAGCTCATCAGGGTCGGAATCCTCGAGCAGGCTCAGCACCGAGATGCCGATGGGCAACATCATGATCGAGGTGGCGGTGTTGGACACCCACATGCTGAGAAAACCGGTGGCGATCATGAACCCGGCGATCTGGCGCTTGGGCTCGCTGCCGACGACCTTCAACACGTGCAGGGCGATACGCTTGTGCAGGTTCCAGGTCTGCATCGCGATACCGAGCAGGAAACCGCCGAGGAACAGATAGATGATCGGATTGGCGTAGCTGGCCGCGACCTCCTTGATGCTGCCGATGCCCACCGCCGGGGCCAGCACCAGGGGGATCAGCGAGGTCACCGGGATCGGGATCGCCTCGGTGGACCACCAGCTGGCCATCAGCAGTGCCATGCCGACGCAGCCCCAGGCGGCCTGTGACATGTCGCCGGGCGGGGGCAGCACCAGGGTGGCGATCAACAACAGCGGACCCAGCACCAGCCCGATGCGGCTGGCGATGGACGGATGGGGAACGGCTTCATTGCGAGTGTCAGCCATGGGCGACTCCATTCTGGGCTGGACGCGGGTCTCGTTGACCAGGGGCTTGGTTGACCTGGGGCAGGCGGAGCGCAGTCTACCAAGGTCTAACCCGAGCGGGCGAGCGTCAAGACATGGAGGAATGACCCACCTGCCGCCAGGGTGCCGAAACCGACGGCCGGTGGGGCTTTGGCTGACAACGGCCGAGGCCGATCCCAGGTCGGTGCTCCGCCGGATGCGGTGGGGGCCGCGCCCGACAGGGACGGGAGTCGCCTCGACAACGGTGCCATCGGCCCCGACAGGCGCCACCGAGCGGCTCAGGGGAATTGACCTCTGGCGCCACCCACGTATAATCCTCGCCCGTTGCCGGTGTGGCGGAATTGGTAGACGCAGCGGATTCAAAATCCGCCGCTGGAAACAGCGTGTCGGTTCGAGTCCGACCACCGGCACCATTCTTTCTCGATGTCGTCCTGACATCTTTTGATTGCCTTCCTTATCTTTTGCCTCCCTGACGCTGGTCGTTCCTGGTGATCGTAATGCTCGTGTGCCTGCCACTGTTAGCGGGTCCTTGGCTGTGCGTACATCGCTTCATCTCTTCTGCAATATCCTCTGTTCCCCCTCGCGTGTCCCCGCCATTGCGGCGGCCCATTGCGTGTGTGCTGATAATTAGTACATAGACGCCCTTTAATTAGAGCTTCACCTCCTCCGATACTTCAGCTGACGGGGGGTGGCTGAAGGTGGCCGCCCATCGTTGTCGCTATTACAACAACAGGACATCTCCATGAAGCTCTCGCTACTACTCGATTGGCGTCTGCACGCCATGGTGGCCGTTGCCGCTCTGGTCTCTGAAATTATCGGTATCATCAAGATCCCGCTGGGTCCGGGGACCCTGCTGCTGCTGCCACTGTTCTATGCCTTCATCATCGGTCTGTTACTGAATCCCCATCTCTTTTCCAGCACGTCGCGGTTTATTCCGTCAAAACTAAGTGACGCGGCAGCACCCATCATCCTGCTGTCGATTATGCCGTTCATTGCCCGCTTCGGTTCCACCATCGGTCCAGCCATCGAGCAGATTATCAGCGCCGGCCCTGCCCTGATCCTTCAGGAGCTTGGCAATCTGGGCACCATGCTGATTGCCATGCCGTTCGCGGTGCTGGTGCTCAAGATGGGGCGCGAAGCCATCGGTGCCACCTATTCCATCGCCCGAGAACCGAACATTGCGATTATTTCCGACAAGTACGGTCTCAAGGGGCCCGAGGGAATAGGCGTGATGGGCGTCTACGTGGTGGGAACCATGTTCGGGACCCTGTGGTTTGCTCTGATGGCTGGCTATCTGACGACCCTCGATATCTTCGATCCGCGAGCCTTGGCGATGGCCTGTGGCGTCGGCAGCGGCAGTATGGTGGCCGCCTGTTCTGGGGCAATTGCCGGCGCTTTGCCTGAACTACGCGACGAACTGCTGGCCTTTGCCGGTGCCAGTAATCTGCTGACCTATGCCACCGGGCTCTACATCTCGCTGTTCATCGCGTTGCCCCTGGCCGAACGGATCTTCAAGTGGTGCTCAGGATCACGGGCAGCCACTTCGGTGGGTGCCAAGGCAACCGTCGAGCCAGCCCTTGCCGCAAGCGTCAGCGAAGACGAGCGCCCCGAGCGGCATCTTGGCCAGACGGCGATCGTCATGGCGGTGGTCTGCGGCGTGGCGTGGATCAGCAATACCATCAATGGTGACTCACTGGTGGCCGCCTTGCCGGGCATGCTGGTGCTGTACGCCATGACCATGCTGGGGCTCGTCATCACCCGCTTCGCGCCTTTCTATCTGCCCGGTGTGGCCTGGGTCTCTCTGGTCAGCATTGCCATGACCTTGCCCTGGTTCCCGGGTAGCGCCTGGATCGTGCAACAGCTTGAGTCTGTCAGCTTCCTGGCAATTGTGACCCCGGTGCTGGCTTATGCCGGATTGGCACTGTCACCCCGCGAGTTCACCATGTTCCGTCAGGTGGGATGGAAGTTGGTCATCGTATCGCTGCTGGTGTTTACCGGTACTTTCATTGGCTCGGCTGTTGTGGCCCAGGCGCTGCTGTAACGCCAGAACATCCGATCAGGAGACGACTATGCAATCCGTGACTCCCTCTCTGTTGCGTGAATGGCGCCACGAGTTTCACCGTCAGCCGGAGACCGCCTTCGAAGAGCATCGCACCAGCGCTCGGATCGTAGAAATCCTTGCCGATGCCGGTATCGAGATGGAGACCGGCCTCGGTGGCGGAACCGGCATCGTTGCGTGGGTCGACGGTCGAGAGAGTGGTGAGCGGGCCATCGGGCTGAGGGCGGACATCGATGCCCTGGACGTGCCAGAAGCCAATGAGTTCGGCCACGTGTCGCAAAACCCAGGCAAGATGCACGCCTGCGGGCATGACGGTCATACCACCATGCTGCTGGGTGCCGCCTGCACGCTGGCCAGGGAGCCGGATTTCGCGGGGAGGGTGTACTTCATCTTCCAGCCTGCCGAAGAGAACGAAGGCGGCGGCCGGGTCATGGTGGAAGAGGGACTGTTCGATCGCTTCCCGATGGAGGCGGTATACGGCGTGCACAACTGGCCGGGCATGGCGGTTGGAGAGGCCGCCGTGCATGACACTGCGGTGATGGCAGCCTTCGATGTCTTTCGGCTGACGCTGTCGGGACATGGCTGCCACGCGGCCATGCCTCACCTGGGCAAGGATGTGGTGCTGGCGGCCTGCCAGTTGGTCAACCAGCTTCAGGGCATCGTCAGCAGAGAAACGCCAGCGCACCAGACGGCGGTACTGAGTGTGACCCAGTTCCACGCTGGTGACGCCTACAACGTCATGCCCGAGAAGGTGGAGTTGTGTGGCACCCTGCGCTGTTTCGATCCTGCGTTGCGTGATCACCTCGAGGCCCGTTTCCGGCGGGCTATCGAAGCTACCGCCATGTTCCATGACCTGGAGGCTAGCGTCGATTACCAATCGCGGTACCCGGCGACCTTCAACACCCCGTCATGTGCTCACCATTGTGCTGAGGTATTGGACTCCCTCCCGGACATTCGTCGAGTCCACCGTGATCTGCCGCCCTCCATGGCCTCGGAAGATTTCGCCTTTATGCTTCAGCAGCGGCCTGGCGCCTACATCTGGTTGGGCAATGGCGTGGATAGCGCGTCGCTTCACAATCCCCACTACGACTTCAACGATGAGCTGTCACCCATCGGAGTGGCGTACTGGACCGCGCTGGTGCGGTCCCTGCTCGGCGACAGCTGACGCTAACAGCGACCCTGTGACCTACATGGATTGCCATGCCATTCGCGGCATGGTCGGGTGCCCCTTGCCTGACGATCCCGTAACAGGGGCGAATCGAACAAGCACAACACAGGAGGAATAATGAAAATAGTCGTGATTGGCCTGGGCCAGATGGGCGGCAATATGGCGCTGACGCTACAGGCAGCTGGCTTTTCCGTCATCGGAACAGATGTCACCGCCGAGGCGCGAGACCGGCTGGCTGCACGCGGGCTGTCCGTGGCCGCTCCGTCGGAAATGCCGGCGTCTGACGTCTACCTGCTGTCGCTCCCCACCTCGACCCAGGTGCGCGAGGTGATCGAGTCGTCTCCGGGGCTGCTTTCCCTGGCGGCCCGGGGCAGTGTGATCGTCGATACCTCGACCAGCGATCCGGCGGTCACCCGGGAGCTTGCCGCAAGGGTGGTCGACGCGGGTCTCGAGTGGCTGGATGCCCCTGTCAGTGGTGGGCCTGCCGGCGCTGCGTCGGGGTCACTGGGCATGCTGCTGGGTGGCGAGATATCTACTATCGAGCGTGTCACCCCGATGCTCGAGGCCATGTCAGCGCGGTTTACCCATGTGGGGCCCGCGGGAAGCGGGCACGTGGTCAAGCTGGCCAACAATTATCTGTGTGCCGCCCATCTGCTGACCACCGCCGAAGCGGTCGCTCTGGCGGCACGAGCGGGTGTCGATCCCAAGGCTTGTCTGGCTGGGCTGAACAGCGGCTCGGGACGTAGTGCCGTGAGCGAAGTCAACTTCCCCAGGTGGGTTCTTTCAGGGGGCTTTGACTCCGGCTTTACCGCTGGCTTGATGCGCAAGGATCTGCGCCTTGCCCGTGACGCTTGCGACGCAATGGGGTTGTCGCTCTCTGTGTTGTCGGAGGTGGTCGAACGTTGGCACGCTGATACCGAGGGACTGCCCGATAGCGATGATTTCAACCGTATCACCGATGCCATCCTGGAGATGGCCCGGGAACCGTTGCCCCATGAGCGCCAGGAGACCTCACGATGAATGCTCTTGCGATGCAGGCCGTTGAGTGTCTGAACAAATTGCTGATGCAACTCGGCTTACACGACGACACCCTGCTTAGCAACTGGGTAGGTGGAGAATTGACGGCAGGGCAAGGTCAGCCGATCGAGCTACTTGATCCGGTGACGGGGTTGGCGTTGACGCAATACCGGGACGCCGGCAGTGATCTGGTATCCCGCGCCGTGGAGGAGGCAACCCGGGGGCAGCAGGTGTGGATGTCGCTGACCGCCAGTGAGCGTGGACGTCGTATGACCGCCGCGGCCTGGGCGCTGAGAGGGCATGAAGAGACCCTTGCGCAGCTTGAAAGTGTGGTGGCGGGCAAGCCTATTCGCGACTGCCGGGGGGAGGTCGACAAGGTTCGCGAGATGTTCGAATACTACGCAGGCTGGTGTGACAAACAGCATGGCGAGGTGATTCCAGTCCCGACCTCGCATCTGAACTACGTGCATCACCTCCCTTATGGGGTAGTGGGCCAGATCACACCCTGGAATGCCCCCATGTTCACCTGCGCCTGGCAAATCGCGCCTGCCATAGCGGCCGGTAATGGGGTGGTGCTCAAGCCTTCCGAGATGACGCCGTTCAGTTCGGTGGTGATTGCCATGCTGCTCGAGCAAAGTGGCTTGCCGAAAGGGTTGATCAATATCGTCAATGGCGTCGGGCCGACCACCGGGGCGGCTCTGACGGGGCACCGGGGTGTCAGCAAACTGGTGTTTGTCGGTTCTCCCGAAAGTGGCCGGCGTATTGCCCAGGCGGGCGCCGAACGGCTGGTGCCCTCGGTACTGGAACTGGGCGGCAAGTCAGCCAATATCGTCTTTGCCGATGCCCGACTGGAAGATGCCGTTGCCGGCGCCCAGGCGGCCATTTTTGCGGCAGCAGGGCAGAGCTGTGTCGCCGGTTCACGTCTGCTGGTGCAGCGAGAGGTCTTCGAGGAGGTCTGTCGGCGCCTTGCCCGCGCGGCTGGCGAGATCAAGGTGGGCCTGCCAAGCGACGAAGTAACTCAGATGGGGCCGCTGCAGAATGCCCGGCAGTATCGTCATGTCACTAGCATGATCGAAGAAGCGCAACGTGACGGAGCACGCTTGCTATGCGGTGGCAAGCGTCCTGAGGGGTTGCCGGTCGAGGCCGAGGGCTACTTTCTGGCGCCCACCGTACTGGCCGATGTTGGCGAGGAGATGACCATCGCTCAGGAGGAGGTCTTCGGACCTGTGGTGGTGGTCATGCCATTCGATACCGAAGAGCAGGCCGTGGGCCTTGCCAACGCCACGAGGTTTGGTCTGGCGGGGGCTGTGTGGACTCAGGATCCTGCCCGAGCTCACCGTGTGGCGGCTCGCTTGCGGGCCGGGACCGTCTGGATAAACAGCTACAAGGCGATCAACGTCATGTCCCCGTTCGGTGGTTTCGATGACAGTGGCTTCGGGCGTTCCAGCGGCATCGAGGGGCTCAAGGAATACACCGTTGCCCAGAGTGTATGGGTGGAGACCGCTGACTCCGCCAGTGTCGCCATGGGGTACGGCAGTGGTGTGGGCTGATGCATGACTGCGCCGGCAGGAATGGCAGGTTGCTGTCCGGGGGGATAGGAGCCCTTTCAAGCAGATGGTGGTAAACGGTGTGCTCGCGAATTGAAAGCGCGCATCCAACGCTCAAGGTGGCGCAGCAGCTGCAGCCCTGCCCTGGGCATGCGCCGGCCCACGCGAGTGACGATGTAAGCGTGGGCCTGGCGAAAGCGATCACAGTCCACCCCCCTGGCCACCAGGCGTCCATCTTCCAGCTCCCGGGCTGCCGCAAAGGCGGGCAGCAGCGTCAGCGTGAGGTCGGAGCGTGCGGCATGGAGTAACACCGATAGCGAGTTGGTTTGCATGCTGAGCTGTGGGCGCAGGCCAGCATCTCGGAATCCTTCGTCGACCAGTTGGCGCACGCCATGGCCGGTTCGCCACAATGCCATGGGGTGATCAGCGATCCAGGCGAGGGGCAGATCGCCCTGTGTGTCAGCCAGGGGATGAGAGGGCGACATCAAGGCCATCAGGGGTTGCCGGCTGGAATGCCAGAAACGTAGCTGCGGATGGACGCGCTCGTGATACATCAATCCGATGTGGGCCTCATCCTGCACCACCGCCTCGATGATGGCGTTGGTGCTGCCGGTATTCACGTCGAGACGTACACCACGGTAGTGCTCGGTGAAGGTGCGCAAAGGTGTGTCGAGCAGGTCACCGACAAAGCCTTCGCCGACGGTCAACGACAGATGCCCCGTCTCGAGGCGTTGATAGGCGTCGAGCTCTTCACTGAAGGCGTCGTCCAGCGCGGCCCGCCTGCGGCAATAGTCCAGCAACATGTCGCCCACTGGTGTCGGCACGACACCCTGACGAGAGCGCTCGAGCAGCGGTGCGCCAAGCGCTTCTTCGATCAACGAGAGCTGGCGGCTGACTGCGGAAGGTGCGATGTCAAGGCGAGCCGCTGCCTGCCGCACCGATCCGGCTTCGACAGTGACCTGGAAATACACCAGCCGCTGATGAGGAATATCCATGGCGCTTCCTAATGGTGTGTTTCCAAGTATATCAATGGCTTGTTTAGATTGCTTGAATCGGCTGTAGTCTTCCATCGAGACTTCGTTCAGTGCTGGGTCGAGCAATTTAATGTCCCAAACCAAGATCTACTGGTCGAGATCCTTGTCATGAAAAAGGCGTGAAGACGCTCAGGTGTCGCTGAGGAGGGAGTATGGGAAAGGCGTTGATTTTTCGGAAAAATGGAGGGGTTGTCGGTAAGTTGGAGCAGTGGCAAAAGAAAATTTGTTCATTAATATTTGACGAAAAATAACATCTAATTTTTTTAGCCTTTTCCTTCATTTTTCGTTGTTGTCCCACCTTGGTTGTCTCAGATTTCTGAAGGCGCGTGAGAAATTGTCGCGCCATGTTGAATCCCACGCGCATTGAATGCCTAAGGAGAATTAGAATAGGTTGGAAGCCTGCCTATGATCAACGTACGGCAATGATAAGGAGTAAGGCCCATGCTCAATAAAACGTTGCTTGCGTTGTCGGTTGCCGGCGCCAGTCTTGGTGTTTGTGCCGATACCATCGTGATTCATGATGCCAACGGCTACGGTTTCGATGTCCATCGTCAGCTGGTGAGCTTTACCACCCTTGTCGTCGAGGATGGCAAGGTGGTGGCACGAGGCGATGAGCAACTGCTATCGCAGTACCCTGAACCACAGGCAACGATCGATGCGGGAGGCCTCACGCTGTTGCCTGGCCTGATCGACGCCCACGGACATCTGATGGGGCTCGGCTATGGCCTGCTCGAGGTCGAGTTGCGTGGCCTGGCGTCGGCCGAGCAGAGCGCTGATGAAGTCGCCGACTTCGCTGCGGCAAATCCCGATCTGGAATGGATACGCGGCAGGGGATGGAATCAGGTGCTGTGGGACGGCAAGGCATTTCCCACCGCGCAAGTGCTCGATGAAGTGATTGCCGATCGCCCCGTGGTGCTGAGTCGAGTGGATGGGCATGCGATCTGGGTCAACAGCAAGGCCATGGAAATGGCAGGCGTGGATGGCGAGACCCAGGCACCGGAAGGGGGCGAGATCATTCGTGATGATGCCGGCACACCGACCGGCGTTTTCATCGACAATGCCGAGCTGCTTATCACCGACAAGATTCCCCCGCGCAGTGCACTGGAAATGGCCAAGGCCTTCGATACCGCTGTGGCACATCTGCAGGAGCTTGGCATCACCGGAATGCACGATGCCGGCGCCAGCGCCGCTGAGCTTGAGATGTACCGGTCCAGGGCCGATGCAGGTGAGTTGGGGGTGCGCATCTACCCGATGGTGTCTTCAAGCGACCCACAGCTTGACGAGATTCTCGCGCAGGGCATCCACGACGACCCCGAAGACTGGCTGGATATTCGCAGCGTCAAGATCTATGCAGATGGCGCCCTCGGCAGCAGAGGAGCGGCGCTGCTGGCACCCTACAGTGATAGACCCGATTCCAGCGGACTGATGATCCAGAATCAGGATGCCCTGCAGGCGCTGGTCGATCAGGTCAGCAGCCAGGGATTCCAGGCCAATATGCACGCGATAGGCGACCGGGCCAATCGTGTCGCTCTGGACGTCTATGCGCGTAGCCTGGAGCAGGATCCCCAGCGGCGTGAGCTTCGCCATCGCATCGAGCATGCGCAGGTGGTGAGCGTCGATGATATACCGCGATTTACGGAACTTGGCGTCATTCCCTCGATGCAGCCCACCCATGCGACCAGCGACAAGAACATGGCCGGCGACCGGCTAGGCCAGGAGCGTCTTGCCGGTGCTTACGCCTGGCGCTTTTTCATGGACAGTGGTAGTCGTATCGCCGCGGGTTCCGACTTTCCGGTCGAGCCTGCCAACCCCTTTTACGGCTTGCACGCCGCCGTGACTCGGGAAGACCGCGACGACCAGCCCGAAGGAGGCTGGCTGCCCGGGCAGAAGCTCACCGTGGCCGAAGCCCTGCGCGGCTTTACCGTCGATGCGGCCTACGCGGCGCACCAGGAGGGTAGCCTGGGTGGCTTGATGCCGGGGCAGTGGGCGGATTTTGTGCTGGTGGATACCGATATTCTGCGTGCCGATCCGGCTGAGCTCTGGCAAACCCGGGTGAGTGAAACCTGGATTGCCGGAGAGCGAGTGTTTGTGCGGGACCAATAGGCCGAAAGGTGCCCTACAAGGCTTGGAGCAAGGCCGATATGCTGAGGTTGCGGCGAAGGGGGGAGGGCGCCTGTTTACTCGTTCACGATGGCTCGATTTCAGTCTGACTCAGGGCGGTGATGGCGGTCTCGGCCAGACCCACCAGCGATGAAATGTCCAGCAGCGAGGAGTGATGATACTCGGCGAGGCCGGGCTGGGTCCGCCAGTAGCGGGAGTCCTGTCCATCGATCTCCCACCCTGGCGGAATGTCCTGGACATCCCGCGGTTCGATGCTGAACGCGGCCACCAGCCCTTCGCCCTGATGCCAGCTCAGCAAGGTGGTCAGTGGCTGGCCGTTGTCGCGATTGATGAAGCACCGAAACAACCCTTGGGTCCAGACGTTCTGGGGGCTCGGTTGCTGTTCCGGGGCGAGTTCTCCGATGGAGAGCTCGCGCCAGATGGTGCCCTTGATCAATGGCTTCCAGATGCGCTTCGACGCCTTCAGCAGGATTTCCAGATAATCGTTGCGGATCTGATGCGCCAGAATCAGCGTATTGCAGTGGTTGATGAGTTCGTCCCACTGCATGCCGACCGCCAGGTGCTCCAGCTCATGGGCGAGCAGGGCGTCCACGGCGTGTCGTGTGGAAGGGTGTTGCAGGTAGTCGTGAAGCGGGTCGGACAGTTTCAGGTCATGGCGAGAGGTTTTCATATCGGTCCCTGCTGGGAAGAGGGACGGAATGCCACCTCTTGCCCCCGAAAAGCGATGCGACGGCGTCCATGCCGTCGCTGACTTGTCACTCGACCAATCCTTGGTCGGCAAGATCAGAATAGCCCCCTTAGACGGCTGTGCCTTTGACCAGGATCAGGTGGCCATGAGCATGGTTGTGCGATAGCGCTACTTTGCTGTTTTTTGGGCACAACTGGCCCAGTGTGGCGGAAAAACCTGTGGCCAGCTCTTCGCTTCAGCGCACCGTGGCCGTGCGTGAAGCGCGGGGCGAGGCTCGTGCGCCGGCTTTACAAGGGTTCGAGGCTCATCCATGTTGCCATTCTGAATCCACCGTCGGGCAGGAGGCTCATCATGAAGAAGCTGATCAACGATCCCAGAGGCAGCGTTCGCGAGATGCTGGAAGGCATGGTGGCCCTTCATCCTGGGCTTGCGCTGATGGATGAAGAAAACGTGGTCATCGACGCTAGCTTACCTGAAGACCCTGAGCGTCGGTCGGTGGCGGTGATATCCGGCGGCGGCAGCGGACACGAGCCGGCCCACGCTGGCTACGTCGGGCGCGGCATGTTGACGGCCGCCGTGGCGGGAGACGTTTTTACCTCACCGAGCGTCGATGCCGTGCTGGCGGCGATCCTTGCCTGCGCCGGTCCACGTGGGGCCCTGCTGGTGGTAAAGAACTATACCGGGGATCGTCTCAACTTCCGCCTTGCCGCTGAACTGGCAAGGGTCCGGGGGATTCCAGTAGAGGTGGTGATGGTCGCCGATGACGTGGCGCTGCGCGATTCACTACCCCGGGAGCAGAGTCGTGGTGTGGCCGGGACGGTACTGGTGCACAAGATCGCCGGTGCCGCTGTGGCCCGTGGTCTACCCCTCGAGGAGGTCGCCGCGCTGGCTCGGGGAGCGGCCGAATCGGTGGCGACCATGGGTATTTCCTTGGGTGCCTGCACGGTGCCGGCGGTCGGCCGGCCGGGGTTCGAACTCGGTGATGACGAGATCGAATTCGGATTGGGCATCCATGGCGAGAAAGGGGTTCGCAAGTCGGCCATGCTGCCGGCGGATACCATCGTCGATAGCATGCTGGAATCTCTGAGCCAGGCGTTGTCGGTGAAGGGGTGTCGCCTGGGTGTGCTGGTCAATGGTCTCGGCGGCACACCGCCGATGGAGCTTGCCATCGTGGCGCGACGGGCCTTGACCAGGCTGCGTGAGCTAGGGGCCGAGCCGGTGCTGGGGTGGTGCGGCAACTTCATGACGGCGTTGGAAATGCCGGGGTGCTCGCTGTCGTTGATGGTGCTCGACGAAGCCCGCGAGGACTTGCTCACGTCGCCGACCGAGGTACGCATCTGGCCAGGCAGTGCCGAAGTGGCAGCGGAGGTGAAGAGTGTGACTGCCAGCGTGCTTGATGAGCCGCTGCCGGGCGCCGACGAGGCTGGACCACCCTGCGAGCGACTTCAGCGAGCGGTGGCGGCGGTGGCGAGCGCCATGGTGGCCAGCGAGGAGCGCTTGACCGAGCTCGACAGTGCCGCCGGCGACGGCGACCTGGGGGCCAGCATGGTGCGCGCGGCCCAGGCGCTGCGCAAGCTGCCGGACAGCGCTTTTGGTGCGCCTGCCGACTGCCTGGCCAGAGCCGGGGAGGCCCTGAGGCGAGCGATCGGAGGAAGCTCAGGTCCCTTCTACGCCTTTGCCCTGCTGCGTGCGTCGCAGGCATTGCCGAGCGAAGGGGAGGTCGCGGCGCAGGATTGGGCAAGAGCGCTCAAGGCCGCCGGCGACGCTATCGCCGAGATCGGAGGTGCTGCTCCTGGGGATCGCACCATGCTGGATGCTCTGGTGCCGGCCAGCCAGGCCTTCGAGGCCGCGCTGGCAGAGGGATTGGACGGATCTCAGGCCTTTGCTCGGGCGGTCGAGGCGGCCTGGCGCGGCGTCGAGGCTTCGGCCCGCATGCATCCACGCTTTGGTCGCGCGGCCTACCTCGGCGATCGGGTGATGGGCGTGCCCGACGGTGGCGCCGAGGCGGTGGCAAAATGGCTCGAGGCCATCGACCGGTCCTGCGGCCAGCGCTAGAGCGCCACCAGTACCACCCAGGCGGTGGATAGGGTGAAGAGATAGCCCAGCAGCGCCATCAGGCCGTCTCGTGCCAGCAGGGCCAGGCCGAACAGTGATCAGAGAGAGGGGGCCGCGCCCGCTTTGCTCTAAAGAAGGGGGGGCTTCGTGCTAGGCGCTGTCCGAAAAGTCGACGAGCGAAGGTTAGACAAGGCAAAAATCGGTGAGAGAGCGCAGTTTACGGGGTGTAAATGAGCATTTTGATCCGATTTTTAACGCCGTATTACCGAGCGCAGGCACTTTTCAGACAAGCCCTAGAGCGCCACCAGCACCACCCAGGCGGTCGATAGGGTGAAGAGGTAGCCCAGTAGCGCCATCAGGCCGTCTCGCGCCAGCAGGGCCAGGCCGAACATGGTCTGAGCCGCGCCGGCGAGCGTGGCACTGAATGGAATCAGTTCCATCGGTGGCGTGGCGAGCGCAATGGCCAGACAGGCCAGGCCGATGGGGTAACGGGCGATCTGACCGGTGAATACAGTCAGCCTCGGTTTCAACAACCGATCGATCCAGGCGGCCGGCTTGCGCATCCAGCCGATGGTTCGCTCGACCTTGTCGGTCTCCACCTCACGCCGCGCCAGCCAGGCCGGCAGCCAGACACTCTTTTTTCCGGCTAACAATTGTGCTGCAGCAAGCACGACTAGCAGCGCCATCATGGTGGGCACGCCGGGGATATCACCGATCAGCGGAGTGAGCGTGACCAGGCCTGCGACCAGCAGGATGGGGGCAAAGCTGCGCCTGCCGACGGCGTTGATGACCTCAGCCAGACTCAGGCAGCGCTTGTCCTGGCTGGCAGCCTGTAGCTGGTCGAGCAGTTCGGTCAAGGATTCTGGAGAGGACTCTGAAGCGGTGGAACTCGTCGGCATGGGGCCTCGGGCGTGGGTAAAGCGACGTAGTATGGGGGCTGGAAAAGCCGCCTGTCCATGCCGTGAACCCTGCGCGCTTGTCGCCTCCGGAGGCAGGCGGCGGTGTAGAGGCAGGCTTGCCAGGCCTGTCACATCGGTCGTCAACTGCGTCCGCGCTTGTCGATGCGACGGCGACAGAACGGTGTCCAGGCAAGGGGCGAGGCGGGTGCGAGTTTAATATAAGTAGTTTCTTATTTTTAGAAGTTGTCGTATGCTGAAACTGATACGAGTCCTTCCCTATATCGGGGAGGGCTTTTTTTGTTGCCAGGCCTGATTCTCGATCGTTGTCTTCGACGCAGGCCGACGTTTAGCAGTGAGGTGCCAAGGATGTCGTTGAGACTTGCCAACCGTCTTGATGCGGAGCGTTTACAGCGCCTGATCGATGAAGCCTGCGGAACCGAACGGGCTGCCGCCGACCTGCTGGAAGAGCGACTGGAGCGTGCCGAGATTCGCGACCCGGACGAGATGCCCGATGACGTGGTCAGCATGAACAGCAAGGTTGTGCTCAGGGACGTCGACACGGACCGACTTCTGACGCGCACGCTGGTCTATCCTCATGCGCTGGCGACGACCGAAGATGGTCTATCGGTGATGGCGCCGCTGGGCGCCGAGCTGTTGACCCGTCGGGTCGGGGAAGAGTGGACGACCCAGGTGGCATTGGGGAAGCCAGGGCGCTGGCGGGTGGAAGAGATATTGTGGCAGCCGGAGCGAGAGCGTCAGTTTCATCGCTAGGGCTTGTCTGAAAAGTGCCTGCGCTCGGTAATACGGCGTTAAAAATCGGCTGGTGCGCCAGCCCGGTCAAAATACTCATTTACACCCCGTAAACTGCGCTTTCTCACCGATTTTTGCCTTGTCTAACCTTCGTTCGTCGACTTTTCGCTCATCGACTTCTCGCTCAAGGCCCAGTGAGCAGCGCAGCCGCAGCCTTTGGCATCACCTGGATGAGCAAAGGAGGAGGGAGATGGGCCGATTCACTCACCGGTTCTCAGGGTGTGTCCTCGGGCTGGGGCTTTTCCTCGCGGGTACAGGCGTTGCCGTGGCCGATATTGTCGTGCGGTTCTCCGGGACTCAGGGCATTCCCTTCACCGCTCAGTGGGAGTGGACGGGCCCAGGGCAGGAGCACAGGAGCGGGACCTGGGCGGGACGGGCGCCTCGGGTAGAGCGCCTGCCTGACGGAAGGTTCAGCATGACCGTCATCCAGCAGGCGTCCGGGGGCCGGCTGGAGGTGCTGGTCACCGGGCGTGGCAATCGTTCTTCCTCGTCCAGCAGTGGTGCCGGGGCGACGATGTTGTTCTCGTTGCAGTGAGCCTGGCCGCAAGGCCATGTCGTGATCGGTTCAGCGAGGCTCGAGCTCCCGGGGCAGACGGCTGCGATGTGAATTCTTTGTCATGGGGGGCGGGATGCCCAGGTGCTTGCGCGCCCAGTGTGCGGCCTCGGCGCGGTGATGCACCTTGATCTTCTTGAAGATGTTGTACAGGTGAGACTTGACCGTATGCTCACTCAGGAACAGTTGGGTGGCGATATCCTGGTTGGACGCGCCGTTGCCGATGAAGCCGAGAATTTCCAGCTCCCGCTGGGTCAGGCCGGCGACGGGACGGTAGGTGTTGAACTGCTGTCGTCGGAAATATTCGAACATCTGCTGAAGCAGCGGACGCGACATCCACAGGGCGCCATCGAGGAGTTGGATGATTCCCTTGCAGATATTGTCCAGTTCGTCGCGGCGATAGAAGATGCCCTGAAGGTGCAATGACGCCAACAATTCAGCGGCTTGTTCCTGGTTGGCCAGGTTGAACGCCGCCAGCAGAATGTCGGGAAACTGTGCCTTGAGCTCGTGGCAGCGATGCATGTCGCTGTGCGATAGCTGATCGGCGTCCAGTAGCCACAGTTGCACACCAGGAGGTGAGTTCGACAGTTCCGCTTCCAGGCCGGACACCGCCTCCGGGGCAAGAGGACTGACCTGGCAGTCGAGTACCTGGCTCAGGTGATGGGTGAACAACTGCGACTGCACGTTGGGGTGCGTGATCAGCCGGACGATCGGACCTTCCTGAAGGGCAGACATCGTCCCCTCCCTGTTCCCATGCGATGATTGATCGTTATCGTTTTTTGGTGATGCCGATTTAGTATCGTTATCGATACTAATATGCTTGTAAATGACCATTGGGCGTGAACTTTGTCATTTCCGAAGAATGGTTTTTTTGATTCAGGCCGCAAAGGATGGCCGCTGAGCGCCGTGGGTCGTAGGTGTCAGCACGCTGAACTGTGCGCCATTCGTCGTCTAGTCCATCGGAATTCTCACGAGGGAGTGTGATGCCGCTGTCATTGTGGATGTCTCTGGCCGCCATCTGTGCCATGGGGGCCATGTCTCCTGGTCCAAGTCTGGCCCTGGTGCTTCGTCATACCCTGGGAGGGGGACGCAGCTCCGGGGTGGTGGCGGCGATCGCCCATGCGCTGGGCGTCGGCCTCTACGCCTTGCTGACCGTCTGGGGACTGGGGGAGGTGATCGAACGCCATCCCTCCGCCTTTCGCGTGATCACGATCGGTGGGGCACTGTATCTGGCCTGGCTTGGCATAAAGGCGCTGAGGGCCGGGCGTGGCGGAGCGCTGGGCGCCCGACCCACCGCCGCCAGTCACCGCGTCGCTGCGAGAGAAGGGCTGTTGGTTGCCCTGGGTAATCCCAAGCTGATCCTGTTCTTCGTCGCGCTGCTCAGTCAGTTTGTCAGTCCCGAAATGTCCTCGATCGAGCGTGCCATCATTGTGCTGACGGCGATGCTGATCGACGGTGGCTGGTACGTCATCGTGGCGTTGGGGCTATCGCACTCCCGCGTGCTGCCCTGGCTCCAGGCTCGCGCCCACTGGATCAATCGCATCAGCGGGGTGCTGCTGCTGGGGCTGGCGCTGAGGGTGCTGGCGGGATAAGGCCGCCGCCGGCTGCGAGCATTTCGTGGCCGAGGCTGCTGGCGATGTCGGTTCATGCTGGCGCCGAGCGATGGAGGATGGCGTCCAGCGGACTTGCCGTCGGCAACACGCCATAGGCCGGGCTCGGGTGCTGGCCCAGGCGGGTGCGGCAGAAGGTATCCGCCACCTCGTGGGGCGCGTGCTGGACCAGCAGCGCTGCCTGGGTGCACTGGGCCAGCCACTGGGTCAGCCAGCGGGCCCTGGGCACCAGGTCTTCGCTGGTCTGTGGCTGAGGCAGCTGGGCCAAGGCGCGATCCAGATCCGGATGTCCACCTCGGGCATGCTCGAACAGCTGATACAGGGCCGCCATGGCCTCGGGGTGTCGCGCCATGACCCGCAGCACGTCGAGGCAGATCACGTTGCCGGACCCTTCCCAGATGGAATTGACCGGCGCTTCGCGGTAGAGCCGCGCCAGCGGTGCTTCCTCGACGTAGCCGATGCCTCCGAGGCACTCCATGGCCTCGGCCATGAAGCCGGGGGCGCGCTTGTTGTGCCAGTACTTGGCCAGGCTCGGCAGCAGCCGGGCCAGGGCGCGCTCCTGCTCCTCCCCGCGGCTGGCGCCGTCGAAGGCCTGAGCGGTGCGCAGCATCAGCGCTACGCCGGCCTCCACCTCCAGCGCCAGATCCGCCAGTACCGCCCGCATCACCGGCTGCTCGGCCAAGGGCGCCCCGAAGGCATGACGCTGACAGGTATGCTGCCAGGCCTCGCGCCAGGCCTGGCGCATCATGCCCACCGGGGCGCTGGCGGCGTCGAGACGGGTCTGCTGAACCATTTCCAGGATGGTGGCGATGCCGCGCCCAGGGTCGCCGAGCGGGTGGGCCCAGGCCCCCCGATATTCGATCTCGGCGGAGCCATTGGCGCGATTGCCGCACTTGTCCTTCAGTCGCTGAATCTCGATGGCGTTGCGCTCGCCATCAGGGGCGAAGCGAGGCACCAGGAAGCAGCTGAGGCCTTCGTCTCGCTGAGCCAGGGTCAGGAAGGCGTCGGACATGGGGGCGCTCATGAACCACTTGTGTCCGTACAGGCGCCAGCCGTCCTCGCCATGTTCGGCTCGGGTGGTGTTGGTGCGCACATCGCTGCCACCCTGCTTCTCGGTCATCGCCATGCCGAAGGTCAGGGCGTGCTTGTCGCTCGCCGGTAGTGCCCTGGAATCGTAGTCCTCGACGAGCAGCCCAGAGGCCCACCAATCCGGCAGTGAGCGTTCTCGACGCAGCACCGGGTAGGCGGCGTGGGTCATGGTCACCGGGCAGCAGATGCCGGTTTCGGCCTGGGTCAGCAGATAGAGTCCCGCCACGTGCGCCTGATGACCGCCGTGCCCCTCCTCCGTCCAGGCCATGGTATGGACGCCACGGGTGGTAGCCAGGCGCATCAGGGCGTGGTAGGCCGGGTGGTAATCGACGGCGTCGAGTCGGCGACCGTGACGATCGAACAGTCGCAATGAGGGTGGGTGGCGGTTTGCCTCGTCACCCAGTCGCTGGGTCTCCGCACGACCGACATCCTGGCCCAGCAGGGACAGTCGGCAACTCACCCAGGCCGGCGCCAGATGGGCCAGCCAGAACTGAAGCACGGCGTCGTCGGCGAAGGCGTCGAAGGGAAGAGAGTACGGCTGATTGTCGACCCGGTGGCTCGCCAGGCACTCTCGCGGAGCTTGGTCATGCATGGCCCAGTCCTGATGACGAAAGACCTGATAGTCAGCATGGTGTGCTGTGCCCCTCGGGTCAAACGAGAGGGATGACGCAACGGGACGGGATGGGTAGTCTTGGGGCTTTCTCGGTGGAGCCCTTCGATGTGCCCTGTTTCCTCTTTCGACTCGGCTCCCACGGCCTCTGGCGTGACGAATGCTGGCGAGGCGTCCCCTGATAACCAGCGCGAGGCGCCCGCAGCGGTGATCGCCCGGGAGCGTGTGCAGGTGGTGGATGCCCGCAATCGTCCCTGTGGCAGCGCCTGGCGCGCTGAAATGCGCCGCTATCGGTTCTGGCACCGCGCCACCTACATCGTGGTACGCAATCGCCGTGGTGAACTATGTGTGCAGCATCGAACGCTGACCAAGGAAGCCTTTCCCGGCGGACTGGACCTGGCGGCGGGAGGCGTGGTCGGCGCCGGGGAGGCGGTCCACGTCTCGGCACGTCGTGAGCTGGCCGAGGAGCTCGGTATCCGCGCTGTAGCGCTGCGCCATTGCCTGGAGTTTCGCTACGATGAAGACGGGTATCGCATCTTCGGCAGCGTCTACTGCGTAGAGTGGGACGGCCCCTTGTCGCTGCAGGCCGAGGAGGTCGCCAGCGTGGCCTGGATGTCACCGCGTCGAGCCCTCGAGCTCGCCGGCGTGACGCCGGATACGCGGCTGGCCCTCGAGTTGCTGCTCGAGCGCGAGGGGGACAACTGAATGCCGCTTTGCCGCCAGGGCGTTGCGACTGGCGCAATGACGTCTGGCATGTCATCGTGAAGACAGTAAGCGCGAGTTCATCCCATGACCCTGCATGATGTCGAGTGCCGCACCCATAGCGGCGAGCCCTTCAACCTCCGCGCCCTGCGTGGCCAGGTGCTGCTCGTGGTAAACGTGGCGAGCAAGTGCGGCTTCACCCCTCAGCTGGCGGAGCTGGAGGCGCTCTATCGTGAACACCGCGAGCGCGGCTTCACCGTGCTCGGGTTCCCCTGCAATCAGTTCGCACGGCAGTCGCCGGAGTCCGCAGAGCAGTTCTGCGCTTTCGGTGAGCGTGAGTTCGGTGTCACCTTTCCCTTGATGGAAAAGGTCGAGGTCAATGGCGCCAAGGCCCATCCGCTGTTCAAACGCCTGAAGGCCGAAGCCCGAGGATGGATGGGAACACGCGCCATCAAGTGGAACTTCACCAAGTTTCTGGTCGCCCGAGACGGCCGTGTGCTCAAGCGCTATGGGCCTCGCGATGGGGGCGACGCCATGATGCTGGACCTCGAGCGGGCACTGGACGAATCCTGACCTCTTTGGCGCTCAGCGTATGTCTCCTCCGCGCGCCACCACCAGCCGTTCCACCAGTTCGTTGTAGCGATGGCGCACCATCATGGTGGTCAGGCCCGAGAACAGCGCCCAGAACTTGCGTCGCCAGCCCTTGAGGCGAAGGTTGTGGGCGACCAGACGGCGCATCAATTGGTGGTCATCGAACTTGCGCCACTCACCGGCGACCGACATCTGCTGACGCGACAATACCGGCGCCAGCTCGATCCGAAAGACCCATTCCAGGTCCTTGAGGGCGATGCCGTCGCGCTCGATCACCTCGACCATCCGCGCATAGTCGGACTCTCTGGGCTCGCGTTCGAGCCACATGGGCGCCAGGGCAAGCCACAGCTCGCCGCGTTCATCGACCAGGGTCTGTGCATCCATCGGGCGGTCTCCTCAAGCGGTGGGCAGCATCCTGCCCGACCCCGTGCCGGTGGGCAAGAGAGCGACGCGATCGCCAGCACAGCCGGACAGGGCCCTGGTGTGTTCAGGCGCAATGCGCGGCAAGGAAAAGCGCGGGAAGTCAGGGGCATGTGCACAAAGGCGGACAGGGCGGCGCTGTGCCGCTAGAATATCGCGACCACGCTCTACACATTGGATGGCTCTCCCTCGGGAGCCGCGAGTAACGAAGAGGTCTGTCGTGATCATCAAGCCCAAGGTACGCGGATTCATCTGCACCACCACCCATCCCGTCGGTTGCGAGAAGAACGTCCTCGAGCAGATCGAGGCGACCCGTGCGCGCGGCCTCGATGCATCCAAAGGGCCCAAGAAGGTGCTGGTCATCGGCGCCTCCAGTGGCTACGGTCTGGCCGCGCGCGTCACCGCGGCCTTCGGCTACGGCGCCGATACCCTGGGGGTGTTCTTCGAGAAGCCGGGCAGCGAGAAGAAGCCGGGCACGGCGGGCTGGTACAACTCTGCCGCCTTCGACAAGTTCGCCAAGCAAGAAGGGCTCTACAGCAAGTCCATCAATGGCGATGCCTTCTCCCACGAGGCGCGTGACAAGGCGATCGAGCTGATCAAGGCCGACATGGGCCAGATCGATCTGGTGGTCTACTCGCTGGCTTCCCCGGTGCGCAAGCTGCCCGATTCCGGCGAGCTCAAGCGCTCTTGCCTGAAGCCCATCGGCGAGACCTATCGCGCTACCGCCATCGATACCAACAAGGACACCATCATCGAAGCCCAGGTGGAGCCGGCGACCGAGCAGGAGATCGCCGACACCATCGACGTCATGGGTGGCCAGGATTGGGAACTGTGGATGGAGGCGCTGTCCGAGGCCGGCGTGCTGGCACCCGGCGCTCGCAGTGTGGCGTTCAGCTACATCGGTACCGAGATCACCTGGCCGATCTACTGGCACGGCGCCCTTGGCAAGGCCAAGGAAGACCTGGACCGGGCAGCTTCGGCCATCGATGACTCGCTCAAGCAGAGCGGTGGCGGTGCCAACGTGGCGGTGCTGAAGTCCGTGGTGACCCAGGCCAGTGCGGCGATTCCGGTCATGCCGCTGTACATCGCCATGGTGTACCGCGTGATGAAGGAGCAGGGTCTGCACGAAGGCACCATCGATCAGCTCAACCGTCTGTTCGGTGAGCGCCTCTACGGTGGCGAGGCGACCACCGATGACGTCGGGCGCCTGCGCCTGGACGACTGGGAGTTGCGTGACGATGTCCAGCAGGCGTGCAAGGACCTGTGGCCCCAGGTGACCAGCGACAACCTGTTCGACATCACCGACTACGCCGGCTACAAGCACGAATTCCTGAAGCTGTTTGGCTTTGAGCGCGATGACGTCGACTACGACGCCGACGTTGATCCTGTCGCCGAGTTCGACGTGGTGCAGCTGTAAACCAGAGAGCTGCCGTTCGGCGATGAAGGAGGCCGCGACCGAGAGGTCGCGGCCTCCTTCGATGAGAAGCTAGCTGCCGTGGGTGTCGACCTGGTGTAGCCCATGCGCAACGGACATGGGCGCTGAATCTCGCAGATCAGTGGCGTAATATATGCCTCGCGCACACTCCTCGAGACCCCCCATGCCACACACCGTCAGCACAACACGTTCGCCGGATTTGCTTCGACAGGTCGGGGTCGTGGTCATGCCGGGGTTTTCGCTGCTGGCGCACGCCTGTGCCACCGAACCGCTGCACGTGGCCAACTTGCTGCACGGGCGAACCCTGTATCGATTGACCAGCTACGCCAGCGGCGGCGACGCGGTCACCAGCGCATCCCAGCAGACGGTGTTGCCACGCGCCGCGCTGGGGGAGGCGGAGTCGCAGCCCGACATGGTGCTGGTGTGTGGTCCGGCCAAGCTGCCAGGGGGCATTCCTGATGACCTGGCCGCCTGGCTCAGGCGTCTGGCGGCGTCCGGGGTGGTGCTTGGCGGTATCGGCGGTGGCACCGAAGCCCTGGCCCGGCTGGGCCTGCTGGATGGCTACCAGGCAACGCTACCCTGGCAGCGTTTCGAGGCCTTCGCGGCGGCCCATCCCAGGGTGCGCCTGTCACAGCAGCTGTTCGAGATCGACCGTGACCGGATCACCTGCGGTGGGGGGACCGCCGCCATGGACATGATGATCACCCTGGTGGAAAGCCACCACGGCTCAGGCCTTGCCACTCGTATCTCCGAGTACTTCGTGATGGAGCGCATCCGCATGGGGGACGAGCCCCAGCAGATCCCCCTGCGTTCACGCCTGGCCCATGCGCCGGACAGCCTGGTCGAGGCGGTCCAGCTGATGGAAGCCAACATCGAGGAGCCGCTGTCTACCCATGAACTTGCCGAGCACCTGGGGATCTCTCGCCGTCAGTTGGAGCGGCTGTTCAAGAAGTACCTGAAGTCGGTGCCGAGCCGCTACTATCTGGACCTGCGCCTGCAGAAAGCCCGTCGAATGTTGCGCGATACCGACCAGCCCGCGGGCGAGATCGCACTGCAGACCGGCTTTTCTTCTGCCGCCCACTTTTCCACGGCCTATCGCAACCACTTCGGCATGACCCCGAGAGAAGAGCGACTGGGCTGACGCTCGACGCCTTCTGTATCCGGTATGTCTTCAGGCCTTGATGAGCGACGCTTGTCGGAATGGTCTGGTCATGAGGGTAACGGCTGCTGTCTTCACCGTGCTTCTCCCCTCCGTCGCGTTTCAGCTTCTCGCTCCGACCCTCTCGCTTCGCCCCTGCTCACTCCCGCATTTCTAGCCTCGTCTCCTCTAGCCCCGTCTGCACTCGCCCCGTCTGTACGTGCTCCACTCGCCTCTGCGCTCTACATCATCTCCAGCACGACTCCTCTCGCTCATCTTTCGCTGATCTCTCGCTCCTCTCTCGCTCCTTTCTCCCTGGCTTCTGTCGTCCTATCGTTTCGCCTCTTGCTATCTCTACCGTGCACTGCCCGATGTGCCTACCCGCTAACAATTGGCGTATTTCCTTCTTTTGCGTCGCCGAGTGCATAGACCGGCACAGCATTGGCACGTAAGGAATCTCCAATAAATGCTACATAGATACCGTAACTCCTAGAGCCGTTACGGCTTGTCCGCTGGCTGAGGTCAGGCAGCGGCCAAGCAAATGGCTCTGCTTTCGTCCCAGGAATGTCGATGGGCGTGTCGATAGCGGCCCGGGACAAAAAAATGAAGAAGGCGTGTAAGAAAGTCGCGGGTAACACCTACCAACCACCATGAACAACAGACGAGTTGCCCGGAAGCCTGCCGCTATTGAGGTCGGAATTCTGTGCATATTCGAACGAAGCGTGAATGAAACGGTAGCAGAAAAGTGGAGGTGTCAGGATGCCATCCACGCAAACTAAAAAAGTGAAGACGGAGAGTTAGACATGAACCACACCACCATTTCTCGACTGGGTTTCTATGTGGCCCTGTACGGCGTCGTCGCCATTCTTTTCTGGATCGGCTTTTTCAAGTATCACCCCGATGAAGCTGCAGCGATCCAGGGCATTGTGGCCAGTTCGCCACTGATGGCCTGGCTCTATGATGTCGCCAGTGTCAATCAGGTATCGGCCGCGATCGGAACCGCCGAGATTATCGTCGGCCTGCTGGTAGCCGCCTATCCCATCTCGAAAAAAGCCGGCCTGGTGGGTGGTGCCTTGGCAAGCGTGATCTTTCTGACAACGACCAGCTTCCTGTTGACCACGCCGGGTGTGCTGCACGTCAGCAGCCTGTCGGGTGACACCCTGGCATTCCCGTCCCTGTTCGGAGGCTTCCTGGCCAAGGATCTGGTACTGCTCGGCGCATCGCTGGTGATCACCGGCTCAGCCTGGCAGGCAGTGAGTGCAGAGCGTAGTGCACAGCATGCTCAGGACGACGCTCTGGTTGCTGATGCGGCATAGAAATGAAAGGGCTTTTCGGTCTCGGGAGTGTGGCTTTCCCGGGCTGGAAAGCCCGGTCCGCGCCTGGTCCCTTTGTGAAGGGGCGCTGGTGGAGGACATGGCTACCAAGGTGTGTGGGCGCAAGAGTCCGTGTCGGCGCACCTTTCCAATCAAGAAGTTTGGGTGAATTAAATCAGCAGCTTAAACGAATATTGTGCCTGAATGATTAGATGGACATATTTGCAATTGCCAATATGAGGGATGCCGATTAGATTTGATGTTGCCGGGTAACAAAACGTTACGACGAGAGTCGGAAAGACGGAAAGTGGTTAGACCGAAGATAGAAGTAGAGGGCAGAGTGTCGGCGCGTCCAGGAAGATGATCCCAAGGGATGCTCGATAACGCACAAAATATCAGAACGATTCAACGTCGAAACACTATCGACGACTCCAAGGAGAGTGACATGAAAACCAAAATGATCTTTGCCGCAGTGATGGCCTCCATGTTTGCCGCTGGCAGTGTCTATGCCATGGACTCCGACACCCTGCAAAAGCGCATGCAGGAAATCGAAGAGCGCAGCACCGAAGCCTCTGAAGAGCAGAAGGTCGAGGCCCTGGAGCAGGAAGTGGCTGAGCTCAAGGACCTGCTGCAAATGACCGTAGAGAGCCTGGAAGAGTCCCAGTAACACAAGCTGGAGAAAGACACGCTGGAACGCTGACGTAAAGGGCGCTCGCTCTGCAACCCGAGAGGATCGCCCTGGCAGCGCATGAACTAGCCAAAAGGACATGCAAGCGTGAAGGGAAATGTCGGTAAGGTGATAGAAAAGGTGTGCTCATCTTGATGACTCCCTTATCTACAGCGGCAGGGACGCCGTCTTGCCTTGCGGGTTTGAAGCGCTCTTTGGGTTGGTTGTGACAAGACGTTGGGCATCAATACGCTGGCGGTTTCCGCTGGGTAGATGCCGCCAGCCAAAAGCGCTAGTGGTCAAACCAATGTTCGGACTGTGCAAGTCTGGTCATGCAGAGCAAGCGTCGGTTGCGTGCTGAAATGGTGCCCTTTAGATTGACCTTGTCGATTTGTGAACAGTGTTTTTCGAGCGGATATCGATGCCTGTTCGCCGACAGGTGGACGTTCATGGACCGAGCGCCTCAAGGACTTGAGTCGAAGGATTGGCTCACTGGCCGCAGGGACGCGGTCTTGCAGAGCGATTGAAGCGTGACATTGGATGTCCGGCGGAAGAGCTCGGGAGTGGTCGTCGAAGCGCCTACCTGTCGGTGGCCGTGACGCACCTTGGCTTTCACTAACGTTGGTTGATTACCGCTTCCTGCCACCACCCGGCAGCGCCATCCAGGGGCGGCGGTCAGGACAAGTGGTCGAAGGATGTTCGACGAAAACGAGGAGAGAGACATGAAAACCAAGATGTTGGCAACTGCAGCGCTGGTCTCGATGATGGCCGTCGGCTCAGCCTTCGCCATGGATTCCGATACCTTGCAGAAAAACATGCAGCGGATCCAGGAGAATGCCGAAAGCGCAGAGCGCCAGGCCAAGATTGCAGCCCTCGAGCAGGAGGTTGCAGAGCTGAAGGAACTGCTGCGCGAGACCATCGCGGCGTTCCAGGAAGCGAATATGTAAGTCGTCAGCAAAGACGGCAGCAGTGTTGTCGCGTTTCGCGACCGCTACGTGAAAGGCTCACTCAGGTGGGCCTTTTTAGCGTTTGAAGGATGCTGCGTTCGAATGCCCCTGCGTTCATGACATGCTCAACCGTGGCTACGCTGCTGCGGTCTGCTGGTATCCAGCACTCGTCCATCGATGGGAGAAAGGTCAGGGCAGCCGATACCGATTCCTATGCTGGTGCCGATGGACGGAATCCTCGATAGTAACGTCATGTCCGAATCTGCCCCCTTCAGGGCCGGCCCTGTACTGCGCATCGCTGCTGCGGGGCACTAGTCTGCAATCTCCCCCCTTTGCTGGAGATTGGACATGACCACAGCACTTCTCGTCATCGATGTTCAGGCCTCGTTTCTCGCGCGCCCCTCCTGGGATGCCACTCGACTCGGTGATTGGCCGGAAGCTCAGCGCTCCTTGATCGATCTGGCACGCGAGGCAGGCATGTTGATGGTGCGAATCATCCATACGGAGCCGGGAAGCCAGGGCGCATTTGATCCCGACAATGGGTTGACCCGAGCCATGGTGGGCTTCGAAGACCCCGCTGATGTGACCTTTTACAAGACCGCCCACAACGCCTTCACCGATACAGGGCTGGACCGCTGGCTACGCGGTCGAGGGGTGTCTCGGCTATGGATCAGCGGTATTCGCACCGAGCAGTGCTGCGAGACCACCACCAGGGTGGCCTCCGATCTGGGATACGCCGTGGACTTCGTCAGTGAAGCGACCCTGACCTTTGCCATGCAGCGGGGAGAGCGAACCTTCAGCGCCAGCGACATCCGCGAGACATCGCCGAGCGGGTGGGGGTGAACGACGAACGTCAGCTGCGCCGGCTGTGGAAGCGCTTTGAAGCCGACACGCCTGCCCGGTGGCGCCGCCAGCATCGCCAGTGGACGCAGGCTCAGCCGGACTGATGTTCAGTAGGCCCAGGTTCTGCTGGTCGAGATTCGGCTGGTCGAGGTTCTTCTGGTTGAGGTTCGTCTGGTCGCGGTTTCGCTGGTCGAGGCTCGGCGTGGTCGGCCTTGGCGGCGATCAACGCACGAAACAACGAGCCCATCATCACCGGAGTGTCCTGTTCGATGACGAAGCCTGCCTGGTCCAGCAATGGCCGGGCCTGGCGAGTGATATCGGTGGCGATGGCGGATGTCAGCAGATTGAGCCCCCTGCGCGCCAGTCCCGAGGGTCGCTCGTCGCTCTGGAACTTGTCCATCACGCATAGCTGGCCGTCGCCTTTGAGGACGCGATGGGCCTCGGCGAGCCCCTTTGCCGGATCCGGCATCACCGCCAGGATCAGGTGCATCACCACCACATCGAAGCTGTTGTCGGCGTAGTCCAGCCGCTCGGCGTCCATGGTTCTGGCTTCGACGTCGATGCCAAGCCGACAGGCGCGATCCTTGAGACGCTTGACCATCGCCGGGCACAGGTCGCTGGCGTGGATTTCCAGGTCGCGCGGTAGCCACGGCAGGTCAAGGCCGGTGCCGGCCCCCACCAGCAGTACCTTCATCCCCGACTGCCAGCACACCTGATTCAGGGAGCGCCGCCGAGCCCTGGCAAAGGTGCGCTGGGCCACCGCGTCGTAGACGGGGGCATAAAGCGAATAGCGCCAGCGGTTCCAGACGGTGGTGTTGAGCATGGCGGAGCCCCTGGAGGTGGTAGTGATCGGGTCAGGTCCTGCGGGAGTCTTCAGCCTAGACGAAGCCTGGGTAGGCGTCATGACGATGGTGCAAGGGCAGGGCGCAAGGACAGAGCTTTGTGAAAAAGCGGGTCCCATTGCTGAAAGCCGTGGAGCGAGGGCGTCCCTATACTCGAAGCATCGATCCATTTCATGCTTTGCAGTAGCGCGCAAGCTGCGCGCTCCCGTCCGACGACGGGCAACGCCAACCACAGCGGAGATCCCCGATGAGCCATACCCCGAGCCGTGCCGACTTCGACCAGTACATGGTGCCCAACTACGCTCCTCAGAAGGTCATCCCGGTGCGCGGCGAAGGCAGCCGTCTGTGGGATCAGGAAGGCCGCGAGTACATCGACTTCGCCGGCGGCATCGCGGTGAACTCGCTGGGTCACTGCCACCCGGTCCTGGTCGAGGCCCTCAAGGCCCAGGCCGACAAGCTGTGGCACCTGTCCAACGTCTACACCAACGAGCCGGCACTGGAGCTGGCCCGGGAGCTGACCGAGCGTACCTTCGCCGACAAGGTCTATCTGTGCTCTTCCGGTGGCGAGGCCAATGAGGCCGCGCTGAAGCTGGCGCGTCGCTGGGCCCATGACAAGCACGGGGCCCACAAGGACAAGATCATTTCCTTCCGTCAGTCCTTCCATGGTCGCACCCTGTTCACCGTCAGCGTGGGTGGCCAGCCCAAGTACTCCCAGGGCTTCGGGCCGGTGCCCGGAGGCGTGCTCCACGCCGAGTTCAACAATCTGGACAGCGTGCGCGAACTGGTCGGCGACGACACCTGCGCCATCATGATCGAGCCGATGCAGGGCGAGGGCGGCATCGTGCCGGCCACGCCCGAGTTCCTCCAGGGCCTGCGTGACCTGTGTGACGAGCACGACGCCCTGCTGGTGTTCGACGAGGTGCAGACCGGCGTGGGCCGCTCCGGCTCGCTGTACGCCTACATGGACTACGGCATCACCCCGGACATCCTGACCAGCGCCAAGAGCCTGGGCGGTGGTTTCCCGGTGGGCGCCATGTTGACCACCGATCGCGTCGCCCCGGTGCTGGTGCTGGGCACCCACGGTTCTACCTACGGCGGCAACGCCCTGGCCTCGGCGGTGGCATTGGCGGCGATTCGTCATATCGACACGCCGGAAGTGCTCGGTGGCGTCGCCAAGCGTCACGACCTGTTCCGCGAGCACCTGGAAGCGATCAACCGCAAGCACGGCGTGTTCAAGGAAATTCGTGGCATGGGACTGCTGATCGGTGCCGAGATGGCTCCCGAGTATGAAGGTCGCGCCAAGGACATCCTGCCGCTGGCCATCGAGGAAGGTCTGATGGCGCTGATCGCCGGCCCCAACGTGCTGCGCATGGCGCCGTCGCTGGTGATTCCCGAGGCCGACATCGTCGAGGGACTCGAGCGTCTCGAACGCGCCATCGCACGGATGGTCAGCGCGTCGTGAAAGGTGCCGATCAACATGAGCTGACGGGAGGGCATCCGATGCTGGCCGTTCGCCCTGTGCGGCTAGGTGACCTGCCGGCGCTGGAGCGCCTGGCGGGTTCCGCCCAGCCACGTTTGACCAACCTGCCGGCCCACCGTGATCGCCTGGAAGAGCGCATCGCGCGCTCCCAGCGGGCGTTTGCCAGTGAGGCCGAGGTGCCCGGCGACGAGCACTACACCTTCGTGCTCGAGGATCGCGAGCGGGGTGAGGTGGTCGGTACGGCGACCATTCGCGCCCTGGCCGGGGCCAACGAGGCGTACTACACCTATCGCCAGGAAACCCTGATCCACGCCTCGCAGCAGCTCAATGTTCGCCGTGAGGTGCCGACCCTGGCGCTGTCCCATGAGGTCTCGGACGCCAGCCTGCTGTGCGCGCTGTCGCTGGATCCGCGGTACAAGGGCACCAGCGCCGAGAGCCTGCTGCGCCGCGCCCGGCTGATGTTCATCGCCCAGTACCCCGAGCGCTTCGCCGAGGTGCTGGCGATGGCCTTCCCGGGGTATCTGGACGACGACGGCGAGTCGCCGTTCTGGAACAGTGTCGGTCGCCACTTCTTCGTGCGCGACTACCACGAGATCAACTACATCGCAGGCGTGCGCTCGAAGAGCTTCATCGCCGAGGTGATGCCGCAGTTCCCGCTGTACCTGGCGCTGCTGACGCCCAAGGCGCGCGCGGCCATCGGGCGCGAGCACCCGGCCCACGAGGCGGCGCTGGAAGAGATGCTGGCCGAGGGCTTCCTGCGCTCGCGCCACGTCGACCTGTTCGACGCAGGCCCGGTGATCAAGGGCGATCGCATGCGGCTCGAGTCCTTCCGTCGCGCCGCCTGGCACCCGGTACGCATCCGCCCCGAGCACGCTCTACCCGACGCCGAGCCTGCGATGGTCGCCAACCAGCGCCTGGACGGCTTCTGCTGCACGGTGGCGCGCTACGCGCTGTCGCCCACCGGCCAGCTGATGCTGTCGCCGGCCCACGCCGAACTGCTGGGCGTGGAAGAAGGACGTGCGGTGCTGGCGGCACCGCTGGGGCTGAGCGATGACGGGCTCGACCCGGGCTACGATGAGGGAGAGCTGTAATGCGCATGCGACCGATCATGGAAGGGGACTTGGACGAACTCCAGGCGCTGGCCCGGGAGACCGGGGTCGGCTTCACCTCCCTTCCCGATAACCGCGAGTTTCTGGCGGACAAGATCGCCTCCGCCACGAGCGCGTTCAACGAGCAGACCCCGGTGGACCAGCGTCTCTACTTCTTCGTGCTGGAGGACGAGGAGAGCGGGCATCTGGCCGGCTGCTGCGCCATCGAAGGGCAGGTCGGGCGTGAAGTGCCGTTCTATCACTACCGCGTGGGCACCCTGGCGCACTCGTCCAAGCAGCTCGACCTGCATCGCACCGTCGACACGCTGTTTCTGAGCTCGGATCACACCGGCGACGCCGAGGTCGCCTCGCTGTTCCTGCGCCCGGAGTTCCGGGGTGCCGATCGCCGCCATCAGCGCAACGGCGCGCTGTTGTCGATGATGCGTTGGCTGTTCATGGCCGAGTTCCGCGATCGTTTTCCCGAGAAGGTGCTGGCCGAGATGCGCGGACGCTTCGACGAGAACGGACGCAGCGCCTTCTGGGACTGCCTGGGGGCCAACTTCTTCCCCATGGACTTCAACGAGGCGGATCGGCTGACCGGCCTTGGCCAGAAGAGCTTTATCGGCGAGCTGATGCCCAAGTTCCCGATCTATACGCCGTTTCTCTCGGAGCAGGCGCGTGCCTGCATCGGTCAGGTCCATGAGCACACCCGCCCGGCCCTGGCCATGCTCAAGAAGCAGGGGCTGCGCTGGGAGGGCTATATCGACATCTTCGACGGCGGCCCCACGGTCGAGGCCTACATCGACGACGTCAAGGGCGTGCGCTTGTCGCGACACGTGCGTGTCGAGGTCGACCCCAACGCCGACAGCGCCGAGCGGCCCCAGTGGCTGGCGGCGACCACCCGCATGGCCGACTTCCGTGCCGCCTGGGTCGGGCGCGGTCCCGACGCCGACGGCGTGCTGGTGCTCAATGACAACGAGGCGCGCAGGCTGGAGGTCGCCTCCGGCGACACCCTGCGCGTGCTGAATTCCGACGAGGAGGCGTGATGCAACCCACACAACAATTGCTTATCGATGGACAGTGGATGTCCGGCGACGCCGAGGCCTTCACCAAGCTCGACCCGATCACCGGCGCCGAGCTGTGGCAGGGCAAGGCCGCCAGCGACGAGCAGGTCGCCCAGGCCGTTGCCAGCGCACGCAAGGCTTTTCCCGACTGGGCATTGACCTCGCTTGACGAGCGTGAAGCCCTGGTCGAGCGCTTCCGAGGCGTGCTCGAGAGCCACCGCGAGGACCTGGCGGCCAGCATCGCCCACGAGACCGGCAAGCCGCTGTGGGAAGCACGCACCGAGGTCGGCGCCATGATCGGCAAGGTGGCGCTGTCCATCCGTGCCCGCGAGGAGCGCACCGGCGAGCGCGAGCGTGACCTGGGTGACGCCCGAGCGGTACTGCGCCATCGCCCCCATGGCGTGATGGCGGTATTCGGTCCCTACAACTTCCCCGGCCATCTGCCCAACGGGCATATCGTGCCAGCGCTGCTGGCCGGCAATACCGTGGTGTTCAAACCCAGCGAGCAGACCCCGCTGACCGCCGATCTGACCCTGCAGTGCTGGCTCGAGGCCGGCTTGCCGGCGGGCGTCATCAACCTGGTCCAGGGCGCGGCCCAAGTCGGCCAGGCACTGTCCGCCGATGCCGGTATCGATGGCCTCCTGTTCACCGGCAGCGCCAAGGTCGGTGGTCTTCTGCACAAGCAGTTCGCCGGCCAGATGGGCAAGGTGCTGGCGCTTGAGCTCGGCGGCAACAATCCGCTGGTGGTCAAGGACGTGCCGGATGAGGACGCCGCGGTGCTGACCATCCTGCAGTCGGCCTTTCTGTCCGGGGGCCAGCGTTGCACCTGCGCCCGCCGCCTGATCGTGCCCGAGGGCGAGGCCGGTGATCGCCTGATCGCGGCCCTGAGCGGCGCCATCGAGCGCCTGCGCGTGGCCGAGCCCTTTGCCGAAGAGGCGCCGTTCTACGGTGGCCTGGTCAGCGTCGAGGCGGCCGAAGGGCTGCTCGCCGCCCAGGCAGACCTGGAGGCTCGCGGTGGCAAGGTGCTGTCGCGCATGCGCCAGGTCGAGCCGGGCACCAGCCTGCTGACACCGGGACTCGTCGACGTGACCGGGGTCGAGGTGCCGGACGAGGAACACTTCGGGCCGCTGCTCAAGGTCTACCGCTACCAGAGCTGGGACGACGCCATCGCACTCGCCAATGACACCCGCTATGGCCTGTCCGCCGGGCTGATCGGTGGGGAGCGGGCCGATTGGGACGACTTCCTGCTGCGCATCCGCGCCGGTATCGTCAACTGGAACCGCCAGACCACCGGCGCCTCCGGCGACGCGCCCTTCGGCGGCGTCGGCGACAGCGGCAACCATCGCCCCAGTGCGTATTACGCAGCAGACTACTGCGCCTACCCGGTCGCCTCCGTCGAGAGCGAAGCCCTGAATCTGCCTGAAAAGCTGCCGCCGGGGGTGAGTCTGTGAGCGATATGAGCCAGCGGGACGTGGTCGAGGTCAACTTCGACGGCCTGGTGGGGCCGACCCACAACTACTCGGGGCTGGCCCACGGCAACGTGGCGTCGATGTCCCACGGCGGCCTGGTGTCCAACCCCCGCGAGGCGGCGCTGCAGGGTCTGGCCAAGATGAAGGCGCTGAAGGACGCGGGCTACGTGCAGGGCGTGCTGCCGCCGCAGCAGCGCCCTGACCTGGGGGCGCTGCGCTCGCTGGGCTTTGCCGGCGACAACGGTCAGGTGCTGGCCCAGGCCGCCAGCCAGGCGCCGCAACTGCTGCGCGCGGTGTGCTCCGCCTCCAGCATGTGGACGGCCAACGCCGGCACCGTGACACCGAGCCTGGATGCCGCTGACGGTCGAGTGCACTTCACCCCGGCCAACCTGCAGTCGAGCTTCCACCGCTTTCTGGAGCCGGAGACCACCGGTCGGGTGCTGGCGGCGATCTTCGCCGATCCCGCCCACTTCGCCCATCACCCGGTGCTGCCGGCGACGCCGGCGTTCTCCGATGAAGGCGCGGCCAACCACACCCGGCTGTGCGGCGAGCACGGCGAGCCAGGGGTGCACCTGTTCGTCTACGGGCGTCAGGCCTTCGGTGGTGACGGCGTCGAGCCGCGTCGCTTTCCGGCCCGCCAGACCCTGGAGGCCAGCCAGGCCATCGCCCGTCAGCACGGACTTGGCGAGCATCAGGTGGTCTACGCCCAGCAACATCCCGACGCCATCGATGCCGGGGTCTTCCACAATGACGTCATCGCTGTGGGCAACGGTTCGGTGCTGCTCTACCACGAGCTGGCCTTCCGTGACGAAGAGGCCACCCTCGATGCACTGCGCGAGAAGATGTCGACGCCGCTGATTCCGGTGCGGGTACCGCTTGAGGCGGTCAGCCTCGAGGATGCGGTGGCCTCCTACCTGTTCAACTCCCAGCTTCTGTCCAATGACGACGGCAGCATGACCCTGGTGGTGCCGGGGGAGTGTCAGGAGCGTGAGGCGGTGTGGCGGTGCATCCAGGATCACCTGCTGGCCGGCAACAACCCGATCGGCGAGGTGGTGGTCAAGGACGTCAAGCAGAGCATGCGCAACGGAGGTGGTCCGGCCTGCCTGAGGCTCAGGGTGGTGCTGAGCCAGGCCGAGCGCGAGGCGCTGTCCGGCCGGGTGCTGCTCGACGACGCCCTCTACGCCGACCTGGTCGCCTGGGTCGAGCGTCACTACCGCGAACGTCTGGCACCGGAAGACCTGGCCGATCCCAGGCTCGCCGAGGAGACATTGGCGGCGCTGGACGAGCTGACGTCCCTCCTCGCGCTGGGCCCTGTGTACCCCTTCCAGGGAGCTGGCAACTGAGCCGCGATGGGCTCAAATGAACACGCGTATCCTGGTTGCTGTTTGTCGATTCGACCCCACCTCTTGGTGGGGTTTTTTATTGAGCGAGAGCGCCAGGTGGGCCTTGGCGTAGCGCCTCTGCCCAGGGCATGTAGCGCAGCGAAAAGACCGCGTCCGGATGGCAGTCGTTGCCGCGCTGACGGGGGCGTGCGGGCATTGCCTGGAAGTCGGATTCGGTCGCGCTGGTGCGGGCGAAGGCTTCGCGGACGACGCCGATGCGACAGCTCAGGGCGTCGCGGTAGGCCTGGCGCATGGGCGGATCCAGGTTGCGGGCGCCTTCGCCGTCCTGCCACCACACCTGCCAGCCGCTTTCGGCGATGTCCTCGGCCCAGGCCGCGTAGACCCCTGGCGTCACGAAGCCTCCGCTGAACATGCTCAGGTGCAGCGGGCCCGTCAGTTGTTGGCTGGCGCTGGCCAACTGGCGCGTCAGTTCCTGGCGTACGCCGGGTTCACGAAACAGCCAGTCATCGAGTTCTTCCGGCAGGTACCAGCCCACCGGCGTCAGTGGCCATTGGCGCTGGATCTGCTGCTGTCGGGCGTGGGCCTTGGCCAACTGCTGGTACCAGTAGTGACGGAAGCGGGCGTTGTCGGGGAGGGTTTCGTAGTACTCGGGGTCCTGATAGAGACCGATAATCAGCTCGAGTCCCTGGCGTTCGGCGTCGACCAGGGCGCTGGACAGCCAGCCATCGGCGCCGCCGAAGGTCTCTTCGCCGTACTGGGTCCACTGCACGATCAAGGTGTCGACGCCGTTCTCACGGGTACGCCGCCACAGCGTCTGCCACTGCTGTCCGCTGAGCGAGGCGTCGCGATTCTGAGGCTGGTAGAACAGGGTTTCGCTACGGTAGGCCTCGGCGGCTCTTGTCAGGAGGCTGTCGTCGGCGGCGGCGACCGTCCCCACGGGCATGGCAAGGACCACCGTCAGGGTCAGTGGCGCGACAATGCCAGCGAATGGGACTGGCACCGCGGTGCCTTTGAGGTGTCCGGCCACAAGAATGCTTGAGTTCATCACAGGCTCAGCTCCAGATGGATCATCCAGCCGTCGCGTTCCTGGTAGAGGTTGCCCCCCAGGGATTGCTGGTACTCGGTGGAGACGCTCAGCTTGCGGCGAAAGGCGTTGTAGTGATCCTCGTCGTACCACAGCTCCCAGCGCAGTCCAGCGGCGAGGCGTACATCCTCGTCCCAGCCGGTGGTGTCGTGGCTGGTGGCCTGGAGACTGGCGTAGGGCATCAGCGTCTGGGCCGAACGGGTCGGCAGCTTGAAGGTGCGGCCCTGGCGGTAGCGGCCGAACAGCTGTACATCGCCACGTTGGGTCCACCAGGCGGCGTCGAGATAGAGCGAGCGCTCGTTCCACTGATCCTGGCTCGCGCGCCATTCGCTGCTGTAATCGCCCTGATCCAGAAAGGAGCCGGTGGCCCTCAGCAGCAGATTGTAGTCGGTGTGCTCGCCATCGTTTTTCTGGGACTCGGCGAATATCTCGGCGTACAGGTTCAGGTTGTGACGGGCCAACGGCTTGGCCCGCAGTCCCAGACCCAGGGAGCGTCCTCGCCCGTAATCATCACGATCATCGCCGCCGATGATGGCTCTCATGTAGCCGGCCAGCTCCCGTCCCTGGTGGATCGGGTCGTGGCCAAGCGCGTGGTCCCATTGAACCACCTGGGTGTTGATATCGTGGCCGCTATCGTCGTCGTTATCGTGGTTCGATGGGTCACTGCGTATCCCCGGCGTCGGGCTGGTTGGCGACCAGCTGCTGGTCAGCGTGATCCGGTCGCGCCGCGTCAGCGTCTCGTGGGCCCTTCGCAGCCGGTAGCGGCGCTCGGCCATGGCCTCGAGGCTGTCCTCGCCCACCGCCAGGTCGAAGGGCTGCAGGTCGATAGCGTCCTCGATGCGCGTCATGGAGCGGGCGTTGTCGCCAATGGTGCTGTAGAGGTTTCCCAGGGTGGCGGCGCTGACGTAGTCCTCTGGATAGGCCGGACGGGCGCGCTCCAGCAGCGCAATGGCCTCTGACCGAGCACCTGCTTCCTCCGTTGCAGCGAGCGTCAGTCCCAGCTCCCGGGCAAGCCTTGGCGAGCCCGGCGAGGCCGCCTGGGCCTGGGTCAGCCAGCGGCGTGCGAGGGTCGGGTCTCCGGCCTGGCGGGCCACTTGGCTCGCGCCTTCCAGGATGGCGGCGTCGGTCTTGGGCTTTCCGCCGGCGGCTGCCACTGCGCCTCTGGCCAGTGCCACGGCGCCGGCGTCGTCGTGGCGGGCCAAGGCGATGCGTGCGCCGAGCAGCCTCGCCTCAGGACTATCGCTATCCTCGGGCCACCAGCGCCAGGCGCCCTCGGTGTCGCCACTTGCCAGGGCACTGCGCGCGCCGGCCAGGCGGTCTGTCTGGTCGAGTTTGCCGTCGCTGGCGCCGTCGCGTTCGAACGCTCGCCACTGACGCCAGGCGGCGTCGGGGTCGCCGGCGGCAAACAGCGCGAACGCCAGGCGTTTGCGGGCCTGGATCTCTGGCTGCGTCATTGCAGCCGTCACCGCGCCAGCTTCTGGCTGGCGCGGGGTGAGCTGTGTCAGCGCCCTCTGAAGATAGGCGGCGGCCTGGGCGGGCCTGTCTTGCGAGCAGATCCCGAGGGCCGCCCAGGGTGGCGTGCTGGCGTCGGCCACGCTGCGAACGACAGGGCAACGATCGTGGCGCGCAAGCTGCTCGAGCAGGTTGTTGCGCTCGGTATCGGCCAGTCGGGGCTGGCGTACCAGCGCTTCCAGCGTTGAATCGGTGACGCCGGCATTGTCGTCGGCGTAAAGCTGGGCCAGTCGCGCCAGTGAGGTCGCCGATAGCCGCTCGGGGGCAAGCTTGAAGGCTTGCTCCAGCAGTCGCCGGGCCGCCTGGGGCCGCTGTGATGCCAGATACAGATAGCTTGCCTGCTCAAGCGAGCCGGAATCGCCGGTCAGATGATAGTGCTGCTGCCATAGCTCGGCGGCCTCGGGGCGTCCCAGCCGCTGGGTCAACTCGGCGCGCTCGCGCAGGATCGCCGGCGTCTGTGGCTGACGTGTCAGCAGGCGCAGCGCCTTGTCATCCAGCCCGTCGGCGCGATAGCGATCCAGCAGCACCCGATCGCGTCGCTGGTGCCAGGCCTCCGGCAGTTCCATGGTTTCCAGCAGTTCGAGGGCATCGAGACGATCGGCGAGTATCAGCCAGCTTTGCGGATCTTCCTTTGCGTCGCACTCGGTGAAGGTGCTCAAGGCCTCGGGGTCGCCATGATCGCTGAGCCAGCTCACCAGCGTCAGGCAATCCATGTCCTGGCGGCTGGCCATCTGGCGGACCCTGTCGGTGTCGCCCACTGCCAGCGAGGTCTGCAGCAGCTTGCGGGTGTCGCTGGCGTCCAGCTGATCCGACTGCTCCAGGGTGGCCAGCCAGCGCTGGGCGATCCCGGAGTAGCCCAGGGCGATGGCGCGATCGGCGCCTGCGCGCAGCACGAAATGGCGGACGTCGCCCTCGGGAAGCCTGGCGATCAAGGCATTGATGCCGCGTGCATCATCGGTCTGAATCATGGCGATCGACAGGCGTCGCCAGTCGTCGTCGTTCAGCGCATCTTCCATGGCGTGGGGCACCAGCGCATCGATCACGCCGTTCCAGTCCTGGATCTGCTCGGCCAGGGCGGCACGGTAGCGGTCCCGTGCCAGGGCGTCCTGCCGGGCGGGCACCGTAGCAAGCCATTCCAGTGCTGCCCGGGCGCCGCGGGTTGCGCGCAAATAGTTGGCCTGGGCGCTCCACAGGGCCTCCCGGGCGCTGCCCGACGTTTCGCTGAGCCATAGCGTCAACTCGCCCTCGCTGGCGTGGCCGTCGGCGATCCAGGCCTGGCGCAGGGCATTGATCTGGACCGCCGCCACGTTGGCGTCCAGCGCCCCCAGCGCCGCCATGGCGCCATCCAGATTGCCCTGCTTCGCCAGTGCCTGGGCCAGCAGGCGATAGGCCTCGACGTTCTCGGGCACCTGGCTGATCAGGTGCTCCATCAGCTGCTGGACTTGCGCCCAGTCGCGCTGTTCTGCTGCCCGGTAGGCCTTGTCGAGATAAGGGTAGCTGTGAAACTCCTCGAACTGGTTCAGCCCCAAGGCCGGTGGCTGAGTCAGCAGCTGAGCCAGCGACACGGCGATCAGCAGCGACATCGCCCTGGCCTTCATACCGCCACATCCTCGAGACTGCGGGCCGCCTGTCGGCGGTGGTCCGCCTGGAGCGCGAGTGCTCGCTCAAGGTCGTTCGATTCGATCATCCCGCGCGCGACAAGGAAGTCGCCCAGACGACCCTGTTCAGGATCGAAGTCGATCATCGCCTGGCCGAACAGGGAGGGTGTGATAAGCCCTTGCTCCAGCAACAGTTCTCCGAGCAGGTACTGGTGAGCGCAGTAACCATCGAGGCGTGCGGCGTCGGCGTCTGCATCCAGCTCAAGCAGCCGGTCCCGGTCGACGTCGCCAAGCTCTCCCAGGTACCAGTGGCGCAGGCCAAGGGTGACGCGTCCGAGCGGGACCAGACGCTGCTCGACAGGACGCTTGATGCGACGGCCAATGGCGCCGATGGCGACCGGACTCAAGGCGATCTCGGTGGCGATGATCAGGCTGTCGCCGCTCTCGCCGATGGGCAGCGTGGCGTAGCGCAGGGCGACATGCCGGGGCAGGGCGTCGATCAGCGCGGGCGACAGCACCAGCGGATGGATCTCGACGCTGGCGATGCCCCGCCGTCTGGCTTCAAGCCTGGCCAGCGTCGCACCGGACACCAGGTCTCGTGCAATCAGCTCCCTGGGTAGCCGACGTGCTCCGACCTCAACACCTATGCGCTCGATATCGCTCGCGGTGACAACGCCATCCTCGATCAACAGGGCTTCGAGAGAGACTTGCACGGCGTCGTCGAGCTGGGGGAAGTCGTGGGTGGTCTTGTCCCAGGCGAAGGTGCGGTGACGCGCCCGGGTGAAGAACAGCTTCCAGGCCCGCACGTTGGCCAGAAAGTTGACCAGATTGCTCCACAGCATGCGTGGAAAGGACAGCAGGCCCTGACGCCAGCCGTAGTAGATCTTGACGAAGTAGAAGCGCTGGAAGGCCCTGTTGACCAGCAGCAGACCATTGATGGTGAGCAGGGTCTCCAGCAGCCAGCCACCGAGGATCGACTGGAAGTGCCAGGCCTGTGGCGACAGCACGGCGTACAGCCAAAGCCCTGCCAAGATCAGCATCAGCAGGGTGGCGACCAGCGCCAGGGGGTAGGCCACCAGGCCACGACGGTCGCGCCACAGAAAGTAGTTGAGACGCCAGTTGGTGCGGCTCCAGCCCAGATGCTGATAACCCTGGAAGACGATACCGGTGATCCAGCGGGACTTCTGCCGAACCACCGCGCCCAGCGCCGTGGGGAAGTGCTCGCGCACACAGATCACCTTGCTGTCACGCATCGACAGGCCGTGGGCGTGTTCGCGCCGAGGCGACAGCTCGTCGCGCTCGACGCTGTAGCGCACGAAGACGCAGGAAAGCCCGCTCTCGTGCAGGCGAAAGCCGATATCGTAGTCTTCGGTCAAACTCCAGATGTCGAAGGTGATGCCGTCATTGAGCTCTCTCAAGTGGGCCAGCGCACGACGACTGAAGCAGGTGCCGACCCCGGCGCTGGGCACCTGGCCGCACATGGCCTCGCGAATCAGCACGTCCTTGCCGTGGTACTCGGAGAACTCGTCGATGTAGTGGCCGCCGGAGAGCTGGTACCAGCGTGGTCGGAAGGGGTAGACCGGGACCTGGATCAGGTCCTTGTCCGGCAGCAGATAGTTGTAAAGCCTAAGCTCCATCGGCGAAATGACGTCTTCGGCGTCATGCAGGATGCAGCCGGCAAACTCGATCCCGGCGGCCTTCTCGAAGCGCGCGATGGCCTCGATGATGTTGTTCAGACAGTCGGCCTTGCTGGTGGGGCCGGGGCGTACCGTGACCACCTTGTGCACGTTGCTGAAGCTCTGGCAGACCGCATCTACCTCGGCCTGGGTCTCGGGGTCGTTGGGGTAGGTGCCGACGAAGATCTGATAGTTCTCGTAGTCCATGGTACTGGCCATCAGCTGGGCCATCTGGCCGACCACGCCGACTTCCTGCCAGGCCGGCACCATGACCGCCAACGGTTTCTCCCGGGCCTGATACAGGCGCTCCTCGTTGGCCCTGGGGTTATCGCGATAGATCGACCAGTAGCGCCAGCTACGCCGGGTCCAGTAGATCAGATCGAGAAACAGATCATCGATGCCCATGGCCAGCATCAGCAGGCACAGCGTTATAGCGACGTACTTCAGGGCGTACAGCACATGGATGGTGGCGTCGACCAGCCACAGTGACAGCTCGGGGGATAACTCAGGCATCGCCGGCCTCGAGTGTCTCGACGGCGCGGACAAGCCAATCGTTGAGGTCTTCGATGATCTGCCTGGCGGCGTTGCCGCTACCGTAGGGGTTGGGGATCGCGGCCATGCGCCGGCGCGCCTTTTCATCGTCGAGCAGGCGCGTCGAGGCGGCCACGATGGCGTCGCTGTCACTGCCGGTGAGGATGACGGTACCGGCGCTCAGGGCATCGCTGCGTTCGGTGTGCTCGCGCATCACCAGCACCGGCACACCGAGGGCGGGAGCCTCCTCCTGGATGCCGCCGGAGTCGGTGAGGATCAGACAGGCGCGGCCCATCAGCCAGACGAAGTCACGGTAGTCCTGGGGGGGCACCAGTAGCACGTTGGGGATGCCCGCCAGGGCGTGTTCGACGACGTCCTTGATCGCCGGGTTGAGATGGACCGGGTAGACCAGGTCTACGTCCGGGTAGCGAGCGGCGAGTGCGGCGATGGCGGTGCAGATGGTACGGATGCCATCGCCGTGGTTTTCCCTGCGGTGGCCGGTGATCAGCACCAGCCTGGCGTCGTCGCGCAGCGCGGCAAGCGGTGAGGGGGCTGCCGGGCGATAGCCTTGGTGGTCGAGGCGGCTTTTCATCCAGGCCAGGGCGTCGATGACGGTATTGCCGGTCACCAGGATGGAATCCGGCGCTACCTGCTCACGCAGCAGGTTGTGACGCGCCGACGCGGTGGGGGCGTAGTGGCGCTGGGCGATACGCGCCACCATGCTGCGGTACGCCTCCTCCGGCCAGGGCGACGCGATATTGCCGGTGCGCAGCCCGGCTTCCACGTGAGCCACCGGGACCCGCCGGTGGAAGGCCGCGAGGCTCGCGGCAAAGCAGGTAGCGGTATCACCATGGACCATCACCAGGTCGGGGGCCACCCGTGACATGTCCTGGTCGAGTGCCTGGATCATGGCCTGCATCAGACCGTTGAGGGTCTGCGCTGGTCTCATCACCGCCAGATTGCTGTCCGGCGTGAGGTCGAACAGCGACAGGGCCTGGAACAGCATCTCGTCGTGCTGGCCGCTGGCACACAGATGCAGTGACAGTGCCGGGCATGCCTGTATGGCCTGGGCGACCGGGGCCATCTTGATCGCCTCGGGACGGGTTCCAACAACGAGCATGACGACAGGCATGAGACGTCCCATGGGAGCGGAGTAAAGTATTCTTTGATTATCTCAGCATACTTCGGTGCGAACTGGGCGCCATCGCAGTGATCTAGGTCAACAAAAGGATATTTTTTGCCGAAAGCGGCGAGAGGGCGACACCTCGTAAGGGAGAGGTGGAGCGACTCTTGGGAGAGAGGGTGGCGGCGAGCCTGGAGAGAGGGTGGCGGCGAGCGTGGAGAGAGGGTAGCGGCGAGCCTGGAGAGAGGGCGGCGGCGAGCCTGGAGAGAGGGCGGCGGCGAGCGTGGAGAGAGAGCGGCGGCGGGAATCGAATCCCGGTACGACCCAGCCATTCAGCCGGTTTTGCAATGCACAAGGAAGTCGAGCACCTTGTGCTCGCTCATTTCGCAGGGCTTCAGTTGCCACCCACGAGCGGTCAGGTAGCCGTTGAGACTGACCACATCGTTGCCGCCCAACTCCCGGGCGAACACCTTGAGCGAGCGCCCTCGATTGAAGGTGCGTCGGGTCATGGCGTAGCGGCGTCCCCGGTAACGAACCTCGCTGTAGCCCTCGGGCAGGCGTTCGAGCAGCATTCTCAGCCTATCCATTCGCTTATCAGTGCGTCTTGGGTGGAGACGGTTCGTGGCGGGGGCCAAGGAGATTCTGGAGCGCCACTACCATCATGGTGCCGAGCAAGGCGAGCAGTGACGTCAGTACCGGGTCGGCCTTCACATAATCCCAGAGGGTTGGCTTCATGGTGTAGGGTTGGGTGTGGATTCGGCTGATTTTTACCGCAGACCCGATCGCTCGACAGGAATAATCCAGTGCTGGAGTGCTCGGAGTCGCGGAGATCACGCAGCCAAGAATGCCGCCGCCAACCCGATTGTCGATGATCTCTGCCTGGTCGCCTATGGCGAGGTCGATGGTCAGAACGTTGTAACGCACGTCAGTAAGCAAGCTACTGGCGATGACGTCGATACGCCCTTCGCGCAAGGTGGGTAGAGTTTCGAAAAGATCCGAGTGGTGGCTGACCCTACCTACTGTTGCCCTATCACCGACGATAGCGCCGGTAAAGGGGGCTTTATCGATGTCGATGCGGAAGGTAGCGGTCTCGGGGAAGGTGGAGGCCGGCAGATCCGGGCTTGTCGCGTCGGTGGGCGCGGATTGTACTCGAAGCGGTGGCAAGGCCCTATCGGCACGATTCTGGTCAGGGGTGACATGTAGCGTGATCGGTCCATTGCCGACGCGCGTCAGCGATACGTGGACGTTGGGGCCAATTTCGACAAGACCACGGAAAGTGTTGGTCGTCGGGGCATCATTCTCGTCGGGGAATAGACGACCACTAGTGACAGTGCCATTGTCAATATAGAAGCTGGTCGTATCGACGGTAGTAAGCTCAAGCACCTCGCTCCTGGTGGAAATATTGAAGGTCATGGGAAGGGCGATGAAGTTGGCCAGATAGGTTGCCAGTGAGGTCAAGATGAAGAATGTGAGCATCGCCATTACCGCAGAACGACGAAAGTGACGCAGGCTGGATAGGGTAAGCGACGCGGCAAAGAGAGTAAGTGTTTTCAGCATCGTCAGTAGATCAAGGGAATGGAGACCAGGGGGCCGACATTGGATCCAAGCATGCGCACCAGCGTAATGGGAGGCGGATTATATGGAGTCTCGGAAGTGTTGACGGGGAAATCGAGACGGCAGTGGCTGTCGTAGGCTATTAGCTGATCCTGGCCAAGTGGCTGGCAATCGACTCGTTTGTCGTCAAGGCGTAAAAAACTGCGGCGACGGCTACTATTGATAAACAGATCGATCCCTCTCGGGTTGTAGTCCGGAGACCAAGCCAAGGGAAAGACCGCCAGAGGGAATGGCTGTTGGCGGTGAAGGCAATCGCGGCGTACCTCTACCAGACCCACTAGTCCCGCAGCCAAAGCCTGGCTATAAAACTGGGTGGATTGCGTCTCGTACTCGATCCTCATCAGATATGGCGGAGATGTGGCAGGAAAAGACGATTCGAAGTGGCCGGTATAGCGTCCGTCCCGGGAATTCAGTGTGAGGCAGAGACGAAGTTCGGAAACATCCTCATCGATGTTGTCATTGATCGGCACGTAGACATTTCGCCCGGAAGGGGTGCCGGGCTCGGCGAGCATGACACCAACCAGAGCCTTGCCAGATACCGGTACTTGATCAGTATAGCTCTCGGCGAGTCGTGCGGCATTGATGACGTGTTCTTCGAGAGCATGGGTGTGAGTCGAGACTCCGAGCGCGAGTGACAGGACGATCATGGTTTTGTTCATGATAGTCGTACTCGGATGGGTAGCTGTGCTTCGTTGGCATTGGCGGCATTTTCGGCCGCGTCATGCGATCGCATAGCACAATCCAATACTCCATTCAGATCGACCCCCACCACCTGCAAGATTCGCAGACTGCACACGGTGAAATCGTCCGTCAAGCGCAGCTGCACCCCGCCCCGCGTTAACTGACCGATAACCTCCCCTCGTTTTTTCGAGCTGTTAAAAGTGCCTGTGATTTCGTCGGTGGCCGGGGCCACTTTCAGCTCCTGCAGGACAAGTTCCCGCCACTCGTGGTAAATGAACTCTTGGGCCTGGGAGGAATTGTCAGGACGGATAAGGTCCACCAGCAGTAGTTCACGGCTGTTTATCAGGTATCGCAGTGCTGTGGTCTTGAGTCTAGCGTCTTGACTGTTGAGGGCAAGCTCTAGGGTCATCGGCAAGATCACCGGGTCACCATCAGTAATGATCTTTTCGAAGATGGTCAGTTGTAGTGTTTCGTCGCCCGATTGGAAGATCGAGCGCACTTCGTTGATGAATGTTGCTCTATCCCTGACCTCTTCCAGATCGGAGCTGTCGAGCGCCAGGCTGGAGTTTACAGTGGCGATCAGAAGTCCGACGCCGAGAGCAATCAGGTTCCCCAGTCGAAACATCCCGGACATAAAAAGTTTCCTCGAGTTCAAAGGGTGAGCAGATAACATTGATCACGGCAGGAGACTACCGGGTTATTACATCGCCGTGATAAATGTAGCCGTCGGCAGTCATCAGCCACGGGATGCCCTGAACCTTTCCTTGTACCCTAGTCGCTTCGCCTGTTTCGAGCCAGCGAATCACATGTGACCAGCGATCGGGTTGCTCACGAATCGCCGTGCGCGTGGTGGCTATGACCAGGGTGTTCGGCGCGGATGCGCCATCCTTGTCGATCTCTCGTACGGACGGTGTTTCGTCCGTGGGCTCAGGCTGTGGATAGCTGTAGCTCAGGAGGTGTTGGAGGGCATCAAAACGATAGGCGCTGATGGAGTTGGCCACACTGTCGATTGTCTGCACCATTCCGACCGGATCCCCTTCTAGCAGCAGCTGGGAGCCGCTAATGCCCTTTTGCAACGTGACGCCAGGAGTGGTGGGGGTGACGTGAACGTAGTGCTGGTCCAACCCCGAAAAACGTACGGCAAAGGTCTCGATGCCTCCGGTCTCGCGGACCCGCAACAGTGTACCGAGGGACTGGCGCATCACCGCAGTATCCAGCACTTCGCCAAGATCCTGAATTGGCCGGGGAGCGAAGCAGTCCAACTGGGGGCCAGGCCTTACCCGTGCGATGCCCAGATCGGGGCCGATAGTGGTCAGGCGGTCCGCTTCGGCGAGAACTCGATGGCGGTCCGTCAGCGTGATGGCATACCCGGTACCTAGGACGTGGTCGGGTGCGACCAACAGGCATTGGTCCCGATTGGCGCGGAGAACCCCCTGGCCCTGTTGCTTGGCAGTCACCATGACGGGCTCTGAGGCTTCAGCACGAGACAGCCCCACTAGACAGATCAAGCCTAGAATACATGTTCTTTTCAAGGCAATTGCTCCTGCGATGGCACACATTCAAGCCTAGACCAAGCTGATGCCAAGCAGGCAATACGCGATGGATGGACGAGTCTGGTGTAAGCTCAACTTTGACGGCGCGTACTCCCATCACCGTGCCATGCCAATTCCGGTGCCGAAGTATCTCGGGCCCAAGGAGGGAAGCCTGTGGCTGGAAGTAGCCTGTTAACTCTGATCGACGACATCGCCACCCTGCTCGACGATGTCTCGGTGATGACCAAGGTGGCGGCCAAGAAGACCGCCGGTGTTCTCGGCGACGATCTGGCGCTCAACGCCCAGCAGGTCACCGGCGTGGCGGCGGATCGCGAGCTGCCGGTGGTGTGGGCGGTGGCCAAGGGGTCGCTGTTCAACAAGTGTTTCCTGATTCCCGGCGCGCTGTTGATCAGCGCCTTCGTGCCCTGGCTGGTGACGGTACTGCTGATGCTTGGCGGGGCCTTTCTGTGCTTCGAGGGCGCGGAAAAGCTGGCCCACAAGTTCCTGCACAAGGAAGACGCCGAGCAGGAGCGCCAGGCGCGACTGGCGGCGCTGGCCGACGGCGAAACCGACATGAAGGCCTTTGAACGCGACAAGATCAAGGGCGCCATCCGCACCGACTTCATTCTCTCGGCGGAGATCATCGTCATCGCGCTGGGCACCGTCAGCGCCGCCCCCCTGAGCCAGCAGATCGCGGTGCTGGTGGCCATCGGCCTGCTGATCACCGTGGGTGTCTACGGCCTGGTGGCGGGACTGGTCAAGCTCGACGACCTGGGGCTCTACCTGACGCAGAAGGACGGCGGCCTGGCACAGGCCCTGGGACGGGGGCTGCTCAAAGGCGCACCGCTATTGATGAAGGGGTTGTCGATCTTCGGCACCCTGGCGATGTTCCTGGTCGGCGGTGGCATTCTTGCCCACGGCATCCCGGTGGTCGGGCACTGGATCGAGGGGCTGGCCGAGACCGAGGTAGCCCTTCCCGGCCTCGACGCCATCATGCACGGGCTGGTGCCAATGCTGGGCAATGGCCTGTTCGGCCTGGCCGTGGGCGCTGCCCTGGTCGCCGTCTGGACCGGCGTCCAGCGGCTTCGGGGCAAGGGCCACTGAATGCCAATGCTGGTCGATCATGCTTCGTTCGTCCTGGCCGTGGGTGCTGCCCTGGTCGCCATCTGGACCGGCGTCCAGCGGCTTCGGGGCAAGGGCCACTGAATGCCAATGCTGGTCGATCATGCTTCGTTCGGCCTGGCCGTGGGTGCTGCCCTGGTGGCCGTCTGGACCGGCGTCCAGCGGCTTCGGGGCAAGGGCCACTGATCGCGGATAGGTAGACAGGGGCGGAGCGTGCTCCTGGCTTCAAGCAAGAAGGGCGACCCGTGGGTCGCCCTTCTTGTGTGGTGGATGGCCCTTTCCTGGCTTTGCCGATGGCCCTTTCCTGTCTTTACTGATGTGGGGCCTAGCCGGTAGCGCGTCGGCGGGCCGCGACCAGGGTACGCAGGGCGTCCACCGTCAGGAATATCACCAGGCTTACCCCCATTACCGGCATCGCCAGTCCCAGCAGCAGCGCCACCAGCGAAATGAGCGCCAGCACCGACAGCGGCAATTCCAGCAGGGCCTGCCACAGCGTCTGGCTGTCGCGGGTCAGGGCACGGCGGCGCCACCACATGGCGTAGCCCCAGCCGACCATGGTCATGATGCCGATACCCAGGGAGGCCAGCAGCAGTTGGTTGGGCAGGCCGAAGAGGATGCCCATATGGCCGTCGATGCCCCAGCGGGTGAGCTTGGCCGCAGGCGGGTAGTCGTTGAAGCTCACCTGATCCAGCACCTGGAAGCTTTGCGGATGGATCGCCACCTCGTCCACCTGGGACGGCCAGCTACGGTCGATCTCGCGCACCTTCCAGGCCTGATTGTCGCCGGGCACCAGCAACTCGATCTTGCCGGCGTCGAGGCCTGCCTCACGGGCCTGGCGTTCGACCGCGTCGAAGGCCTCAAGCGACCCCGATACGGTCGGGTGAGCGCCGGGCATGGCGTGGTCGGCGTGTGCGTCGTAGGCGACGTCGTGGGCCTGAAGCGACTGGGACACCCGAGGCGTCCCCCAGCCTGCGGCCTTGAGCATGGTGAAGAAGTTGTCGCCGGCGTACTTCGACCAGGTCATGCCGGTGGCCGACAGGGCCAGCAGGCCGACCAGCAGGAACAGCCCCAACAGACTGTGGCGTCGGCGGGTGCGCAAGCGACGGGCGGTGCGGGTCTGCTTGCCGGGCTGCACTCGGGGCGAGGGGGTGACCGCCCAGATGGCCAGTCCGCCGAGGGCGGCGAGCCACATCCAGGAAGCGGCCAACTCGCTGTAGAGGCGGCCGGGATCGCCCTGCATCAGGCTGCGGTGGATCTGGTCGATGATCCGGCGTAGCGGCAGTACCCCACTGGTACCGTAGACAGTCATGTCGCCACGGATTTCGAGGCTTTGCGGGTCGACAAAGATGGCCCGGTGTTCGCCGGCATCAAGGCTTGGGTCTGCGAACATCACCCGGGTGGTGGCGCCGGGTTCGGGGGCCGGGCGCACGGCGCTGGGCAGGGCGGAATCATCGAGATAGTCCTGGGCCGCTGCAATCTGGCGTGACAATGGCCGGGCCAAGGTCGCGGAAGCGCTGTCCGAGCCGGTGGTCAGCGCGTCCCGGTACAGTGCCTGCTCCAGTGCCGGGGTCAGCGCATAGAGCGTGCCGGTGAGGGCGGCGAAGAAGATGAAGGGGCCGACCAGCAGGCCGATATAGAAGTGCAGTCGTATCACCAGCGTCTTCAGCGCCGGCGCAACAGGTTTCGCGTGCGTCGTCATGGTCATTCTCTTGCAGGCGGAGTTGCCGACGGCGATGCCGTTCGGTGGCTCTGGAGGCGGTGGCCTCGATGGATCACGACAATGACGCGGGAGGGGCGCGGGGAGTCGGACGCTGGAAGCGCCCGCTGACAACGGGGGGAATGCCTGCAGCACAACGTGCCGGCGGGGCCCGCGGCGCCAGGCTAACCAATACCAGCAACAGCAGGGCCAGCCACGGCACCTGGGCAAACAGTACGCAGTAGCCACAGGCGGCCAGGTGATGATGCCCGGCGTCACCGACCGCCCCCTCGGCGGCAGGCTCGGACGTGCTGCGCCCCTCGACCTTGCCGACCGCCCCCTCGGCGGAAGGCTCAAACGTGCCGTGCCCCTCTACTTCCGCGGCGCTCGGCGTGGGATCATGCTGGGCATGGCCTTGTCCGGTGCCTCGAGCCAGGCCTTGGTGGTGACCATGCCCTTGGTGGTGTTGTCGACCGGCCTCGTCCTCCATCGCCAGGCGCTGGATCTGGCTGATCAGTGGGCCTACGAACAGCATCAGCATGGCCAGCACCGCCAGCAGGCAGACCCGGCGCTGACGGCGGGGTCGGGAGCTCAAGAGACGAGCGGCTGAGGGCATGAAAGAGGCAACCTTAGCGATCGGGAATATGCAGACGGGCCACTATAGTGCAGCGCCTGGCGTTTGCCCACGGTGGAGGCATGCTCTTCCGAGGGACCTGTGCCGGCGACAATAGGGGCACACGGGTCGATACCACCAGCCAGGGATCTATCGATGAGTGACGGCTACAAAGAGGGCGAAGGGACCGGTGACAGGATCGGCGGCGGGATCGATGAAGCAAGCGGTGAAGGCCTGCAACCGCATCCTGGGCCGGACCGAGAGGCGCCATCGCTTGGCAGCCAACGGCTGGATCGGCCGCTCCATGGGCCGTTGAACCAGTCTCGATGTCAGCCGTTGTCGCTGGGCTATCAGGCGCTGCTGGAGGAGGGACATCTGGTTGCCGATGCCGCCCAGGCCCGGGCGGTCGAGGCGCTGGACGCATTGCAGCAGGAGCTCGCTGGCGGCGTGACGAGCCGGGGCCTGTACCTCTGGGGGCCGGTGGGTCGTGGCAAGACCTGGCTGATGGATCTGTTCGTCGAATGCAGTCCGGTGACGGTGCGTCGTTGGCACTTTCATCACTTCATGCGCTGGGTGCACCAGCGTCAGTTTTACTGGCGCGGACAGCCCGACCCGCTGGTAAGGCTCGCCGAGGAGCTTTCCGCCGAGGTCGGGGTGCTGTGTCTCGATGAGGTGTTCGTCGAGGACATCGCCGACGCCATGCTGCTGGGCGGGCTGATGCAGCACCTGTTCGCCAGACGCCTGACGCTGGTGGCTACCTCGAACCAGCCGCCGGCCGAGCTCTATCGCGATGGCTTCAATCGCGAGCGTTTCCTGCCGGCCATCGCCGCCATGCAGGCCCATCTTCAGGTGCTCGAACTGGATGGCGGTCAGGATCATCGCCGCCATCCCGGCGACGTTCACCAGCGCTATTTTGTGCGTAGGGCCGGCGACCCCGGCATTCTGTCCGAGCAGTTTGTTCGGCTGAGCGGCAGGGCGGCGACGCCCCGAACACTGGCGCTTGGTGGCCGCAAGCTGGAGGCCAGAGGCCTCGAAGGCCAGGTACTCTGGTGCGACTTCGCGGCCCTGTGCGAGGCGCCGCTGGCGGCGCTCGACTTTATCGCGCTATGTGATCGCTTCGATACGCTGTTGCTGGGGGAGGTGCCGTGCCTGGCTTCCAGGCCTGATGAGGATGACAGCGGCGCTGGTGCCGCGCCGGATCGGCAACCGGGCGCCCCGCGTCCCATCGCTCGTGGCACAGAAGACGCCAGTGAGCGGGTGGCCGCCGGTGATCGCGTACTGCCGCCGCTGGGGGCCAGGGACGACAGCGTGCGTCGCTTTATTGCCCTGGTCGACGAATGCTACGACCGCCGGGTACCGCTGGTGATCGAGGCGTCGGTGGCGATGGAGGAGCTTTATCCCGATGGCTATCTGGCGTTTGCCTTCCGGCGCACCCTGAGCCGGCTTGGCGAAATGCAGCTGGCGCGCTTCGGGCAGCGCCGGTTGCCTTGATCCTTGCGGCGTCAGCCTGGGCGAGGCCGCGATCGGCAGGCGCCGTCGAAAAGTGTCGGCAGGGACAATAACGCTCACAAGTGAACGGCAATAGACGGAAGTGGACAGCAATGGACGAAAATCGACAGATGAACGGGATCACCATCGAGCGCTTGAGCGCCGCTTCGCAACAGCTTGACCAGGTCGCCGACTGGACCTTTGACGCCTGGGGGCACCTGCATCCGGAGGCCGACATCGACGGCTGGCGCCAGGCGGTGGCTCAGATGTGCGGTCCGGCCGGGGTGCCCTCGGTGTTCGTGGCGATGAAGGAGGGGCAGGCCCTGGGCACGGCGAGCCTGTCGCCGGATGACATGAGTATTCGCCGGGAGTTGTCACCGTGGCTCGCCTCGGTCTACGTGCCACCCGAACAACGCGGTCAGGGACTCGCCTCCGCGCTGGTAAGGCGGGTAGAGCAGGAGGCTCGCGACCACGGCATCGAATGGCTTCACCTCTACACGCCGGATCAGCAGTCACTGTATCGCCGGCTGGGGTGGGAGGAGCTCGAAGAGCTCGACTATCTGGGTGAGCGGGTCACCATCATGCGGCGGCGGCTGATTGATGGGTGAAGTAAAAAGGTTGGTCGGAGGAAGGACTGTGCTCAAACAGTCTTTTGCGGAAGTTATCTGATTGAATTTTTTATAAAAAACGAAGGTGTGTGGTGGGGTGGGCTAGCCGCTGGGTTTGCCGCAGGCTAGCCTTCGTCAGGAGTATGCCATCTACCTTTATGAGATCGACTGACCCGGAGATCATGCCATGGACAAGCACACCATCGAAGGCAAGTGGAAGGAACTGAGCGGTGCCGCCAAGGAAAAGTGGGGAGAACTCACCGACGACGAGATTCAGCAGGCCGAAGGCAACAAGGAAAAGCTGATCGGCATCATCCAGCAGAAGTTTGGCCTGGCCAGAGAAGAAGTGGAGAAGGAGTTCGACAAGCTCAAGGGTCGGCTCGATCAGTAGCGGCGAGTGCCGCGGGCTCTGTCGCCCGTGCGGGCAGGCAGCGTCTTGTACCAGCGGGGAGTCATCGTGACTCCCCGTTGTTCGTTGTGGGTCAGGTCTGGTGTCCTCAGGTGCTCTCACCTTCCAGCAGGGCGAAGCCGACGTCGATCTGGCGTTCGGGGTCACGGCCCTCCAGACGGTCGATGATCTGCGAGGCGGCGAGCCGGCCGATGGCCTCGCGGGGGGAGGAGATGGTGGTCAGACGCGGCATCAGCGAGCGGCCGAAGGGCAGCCCGGTAAACCCGGCGATGGCGATGTCGTCGGGCACTCGCAGGCCCTGGCGCTGTGCGCCCAGCAGGGCGCCGCTGGCCATCACATCGTCGACGAAGTGGATCGCCTCGACGCCCGGGTGGTGGCGACGGACCTCGTCCAGCGCCGTGGCGCCAAGATCGAAGTGGCTGTCCTGGTGCCACTCCATCAGCGGGGCCGCAAGTCCGGCCTTCTCGAGCCTGGTGCGGTGGCCGGCGTAGCGCTGGGCGGCGCGATAGTTGGACTCGAGCCGGGTGCCGGCGAAGACGATATGACGGTAGCCCCGAGCGATCAGATGATCGGCCATGGCGGCGCCTGCCTTTTCGTGGTCCATGCCGACGTTCATGTCCAGCGCCGGGCCCAGTTCCATGATTTCCACCAGCGGTCGAGGAAAACGTTCCAGCAGCGCGCTTAGCCCCGGCTGGTGGCGCAGGCCGGTGGTCACCAGGGCGGTGGGGGACCAGCCGAGAAAGGTGCGGATCAGCTCTTCTTCGCGCTGCATGCTGTAGTCGGTGTTGCCCAGCAGCATCTGGTAGCCGTGCTGGTCGAACTGTGCCTGCAGCCCCTGGATGACCTCGACGAACACCACATTGGACAGCGACGGCACGATCACCGGGATGAAGCGCGAGCTGGCCGAGGCCAGGCTACCGGCCACCATGTTAGGCACGTAGCCAACCTTGGCGATCGCCGCCTCCACCTTGTTGCGGGTGGTCTCGCGTACGCTGTCCGGGCGGTGAATCGCCCGGGATACGGTGATCGAGGAAACTCCAGCCTCACGGGCGACGTCGTCAAGCGTCGGGTTGTCCAGGCCCTTGCGGCGGCGGCGATCACCGCCCTGGGTCTCGTTCATCGGACTCTCCTTGATCGATGGCATCAGAGGGATGCCTGCCTACCATGGTATGCCGAATGGGGCGCGCTGGCTCGCTCGTTCCCTGGCTGTCCCTGCGTCGCAGGTCAGTGGGGACATGGCCCAGCGCCTCGGCCTCGAGCGGCTGATGCCGAGCGCTTCATGCAGGGCAGCTTGGATCAAGCGCTGCGCGCCTCGGGGCACCCATGGTCCCGACACCGGGACCACGGCGGTAGTTAGACATTGGTCGATGTCTATCGCTTTCCTGCTTGTGCAGCAAGGGACTCTGGACTAAAAATGTTAGCGCTAACATTTTACAGGGCAGCAGCGGTGATCTTCACCCATCACCGCCGACCGGATTTCCTATCGTCCTGTTATCGGTATTGGTCGCTGGCCTTCGATGTGCCGGGTACAGATACCGCCTCCCTGCTCCTTCCGCAGATGAAGTCGAAGCAGGCCATACTCTTGTTTGTCGGCCCTGACGGCCTCGTTACCGGAGAGCAGCATGAGCGAATCATCCACGACATCCGCCGGATCCCCTGTCTGTGGCGTGGTGGGACTTGGCGCCATGGGCATGGGTATCGCCCGAAGCCTTCTGCGTGGCGGCCTTGAGGTGATCGGTTGCGACGTTTCCAGCGCCTCCCGTCAGGCCTTCGAGGAAGCCGGTGGTGAGGCGGTGGCGTCGGCCCGCGAGCTGGCGCCGCGCTGTGACGTGGTGCTGCTGGTGGTCGTCAACGCAGATCAGGTCGAGGCGGTGCTGTTTGGAGAAGATGGCCTGGCGGCGACGCTTGCGTCGGGCAGCCTGGTGATCCAGTGCGCCACCGTGGCGCCGAGTTTCGCCGAATCCCTGGGACGCCGACTGGCAGAGGCTGGGCTGATGATGCTCGACGCCCCGATCAGCGGCGGGGCGGCCAAGGCGGCCAGCGGAGAGCTGTCGGTGATGGCCTCCGGGAGTGCCGAGGCCTTCGCCCTGGCCGAGGCACCGCTTGGTGCCATGGCGGCCACGGTCCACCGGCTGGGCGACGCGCCGGGGCCTGGCTCCAGCGTCAAGCTGGTCAATCAGCACCTGGCCGGGGTGCATATCGCCGCCGCCGCCGAGGCCATGGCGCTGGGACTGAAGATGGGCATCGACGGTCGCGCGCTGTACCGGGTGATTACCCAGTCGGCGGGCAATTCGTGGATGTTCGAGAACCGGGTGCCGCACATTCTGGACGGCGACTATCACCCGCTGTCGGCCGTGGACATCTTCGTCAAGGACCTCAACATCGTTCACGACACCGGCCGCGAACTGCGCCTGTCGATGCCAGTGGCGGCCAGCGCCCTGCAGCAGTTTACCGCCGCCAGCGGCATGGGGCTGGGACGCGAAGACGACGCCGCGGTGGTCAAGGTCTACGCCGCCACCGCAGGGATCGCACTGCCCGCGGCCAATGACGACGACGCCGGATAAGGCCGCGTCGCAGCCGTGTTCCTCCCCTTTATTCACCGTATTTGACGAGGACTGACCATGACTCTGGTACTCGGCGCCATCGCCGATGATTTCACCGGCGCCACCGACCTGGCCAACAATCTGGTGCGCTCCGGCATGCGCACCGTGCAGATGCTCGGTGTGCCCACCGGCAAGCCGCTTCCGGAAGGTGTCGACGCCGTGGTCGTCGCGCTCAAGTCGCGTACCTGCCCGGTGGAGGAGGCGCTGGCCGACAGCCTGGCGGCGCTGGACTGGCTGACCGAACAGGGCGCACGGCAGGTCTTCTTCAAGTACTGCTCGACGTTTGATTCCACCGCCGAGGGCAATATCGGCCCAGTGGCCGATGCCCTGCTCGAGCGTCTGGGCGGCGATCAGACGGTGATGGTGCCGGCCTTTCCGACCACCGGACGCACGGTCTATCAGGGTCACCTGTTCGTCGGCGATCGTCTGCTCAACGACAGCGGCATGCAGGATCACCCGCTCAATCCGATGACCGACGCCGATCTGGTGCGGGTGCTGGGCGCGCAGACGTCGCATGCGGTGGGGCTTCTGTCCCACTCGGTGATCCGCCAGGGCGCCGAGGCCTGTGCCAGCCACCTCGACCGCCTGGGAGGTGACAAGGTCCGCCACGTCATCTGTGACACCCTGGATGACGCCGACCTTGAGGTGCTGGCTGCGGCCTGCGTCGAGCTGCCCCTGGTCACCGGCGGCTCGGGCCTTGGCCAGGCGCTGCCCGCCGAGTATCGGCGCAAGGGCTGGCTTGAGGCGGTCGACGACGCGGCTCGGCTGGCCTCGGCCCAGGGGCAGGCCCTGGTGCTTTCCGGTAGCTGCTCGCGGGCGACCCTGGCCCAGGTCGAGCACTTCCTCGAGCGCCATCCGGGGATCGCCCTGGACCCGCTGGCGCTGGCCGAGGGTGACGCGCCCATCGCCGAAGCGCTGGACTTCGTGCGTCGCCACTATCGGGACTCGCCGGATGAACCGGTGCTGGTCTACGCCTCGGCTGCACCCGAGCGGGTCAAGGCCGCCCAGCAGCGCCTGGGTGTGGCCAAGGCGGGTGAGCTGGTCGAGCGGGCCCTGGCGACCCTGGCCGCCACCCTGGTGGACGAAGGTGTCGGCAGGTTGCTGGTGGCCGGCGGCGAGACCTCCGGTGCGGTGGTCTCGGCGCTGTCGCTGGACCAGTTGCATATCGGCGGGCAGATCGATGCCGGGGTGCCCTGGACCCAGGCCCGCGTGGGCGGGTCGACCCTGTCGCTGGCGCTCAAGTCCGGCAACTTCGGCGGCGTCGATATCTTCAGCCGCGGCTTTAAGGTGCTCAAGGAGATGAGCCAATGAGTGCACGTGACGTCAATCGTCTGCGCGAGCAGATCGCGACCTACGGCAAGTCATTGTTCGACCGCGGCCTGACCATGGGCTCCAGCGGTAATATCAGTGTGCGTCTGGACGACGGCGGCTGGTTGATGACCCCGACCAACGCCTGCCTGGGACGACTCGATCCGGCCAGCATCTCGACGTTGTCGGCGACGGGGGAATGGCTCGATGGCGACAAGCCGACCAAGGAAAGTTTCCTGCATATGGCGATGTACGCCGAGCGGCCCCAGTCCGAGGCCATCGTTCATCTGCACTCGACCCACTCGGTGGCGGTATCCTGCCTGCCGGATGTGGACCACCACGACTGCATTCCGCCGCTGACCGCCTACTACGTGATGCGCGTCGGTCGCCTGCCGCTGGTGCCCTATCACGTGCCGGGGGACCCCAGCCTTGGCGACGCGGTACGTGGGCTCGCCGGCAAGCACAGCGCGGTGCTGCTGGCCAACCACGGCCCGGTGGTGGCGGGCAAGTCGCTGGAGGCAGCGGTCTACGCCACAGAAGAGCTCGAGGAGACCGCCAAGCTGTTCCTGCTGCTGCGCGGCCAGAATCCTCGAGGGTTGACGCCAGAACAGGTAGAGGAACTCGAAGCGCGCTTCCCCCGAGACTGACACGGCGCTTGCTGCGTCGATCTCAAGGCCTGCACGACAATGACAATCAGGAGAGCGAGATGCCCCGCCTGGCCGCCAACCTCAGCATGATGTTCACCGAACACGCCTTTCTCGACCGCTTTGGTGCCGCCGCCAAGGCGGGCTTTACCGGCGTCGAGTACCTCTTCCCCTATGACTTCGAGGCGCACGAACTGCGTGAGCGGCTCGACCAACATGGGCTGACGCAGGTGCTGTTCAACCTGCCCCCCGGCGACTGGGAGGCTGGCGAGCGAGGCCTTGCCAGCCTGCCGGGGCGCGAGGGGGAGTTCCGCGAGGGGGTCGAGCGTGCGCTCGACTACGCCAAGGCGCTCGACTGTCCGCGCCTGCATGCCATGGCGGGGCTGCTGCCGCAAGGCGCCAGCGAGGCCACCCGAGAGGCTCATCTGGCCACCTACGTCGACAACCTTTCCCATGCCGCCGAGGCCTGTGGCCGGGCCGGGCGTACCCTGTTGATCGAGCCGATCAACGGCCGCGACATGCCGGACTTCCTGTTGCAGCGCCAGGAGCTTGCCAGGGAGGTGATCCAGCGCGTCGGCTCGCCTCACCTCAGGCTGCAGTTCGACCTGTACCACTGCCAGATCGTCCAGGGCGACCTGATCCGTACCCTGGAAAGCCAGTTCGATGTGGTGGGACACGTGCAGCTTGCCGGGGTCCCGGAGCGCCATGAGCCGGACCAGGGGGAAGTGAACTTTGGCCCGGTACTCGAGCGTCTCGACTCCCTTGGCTATGACGGCTGGGTCGGCTGTGAATATCGTCCCGCAGGTGACACCGTCGATGGCCTGGGCTGGGCGCGCGCCCATGGTGTCGTTGCCAAATAACTCGCCGCCGAAGGAGGAGGGCTTCCATGCATGTCTTGATGACTGGTGCCTCTGGTGTATCGCTGGGGCAGCGCCCGGCGTGGGCCATCGTCCCCAAAGGAGGAGAACACCCATGCATATCTTGATGACTGGTGCCTCTGGTGTATCGCTGGGGCAGCGCCCGGCGGGGGCCATCGTCCCCAATTGAGGAGAACACCCATGCATATCTTGATGACTGGTGCCTCTGGTGTATCGCTGGGGCAGCGCCCGGCGGGGGCCATCGTCCCCAATTGAGGAGAACACCCATGCATATCTTGATCACTGGTGCAGCCGGCTTCCTTGGCCAACGTCTGGTTCAGGCGCTGCTGGCCAAGGGCGAGGTCAACGGCCAGCCGCTTTCGCGCCTGACCCTGGTCGACCAGAGCACGCCGCCCCACCCGCATGACGCGGGCCAGGTGGCGGTGACGTCCACCGCTCGGGACCTCACCGAAGAGGGAGCCTGGGACGCCCTGCTGGATGGCGCCCCGGACGTGATCTACCACCTGGCGGCGGTGGTCAGCTCCGCCGCCGAGGCCGATCTGGAGCTGGGGCTTGCGGTCAACTTCGACGCCACCCGAGCGCTGCTCGACGGCTGTCGCCAGCGTGGCCTGGCCGCGACCCGGGTGATCATGGCCAGCTCGGTGGCGGTGTACGGCGGCGAGCTGCCCGAGGTGCTCGACGACATGACCGCGCTGCGGCCCCAGAGCTCCTACGGCAGCCAGAAGGCCATGTGCGAGTTGTTGATCAACGACTACAGCCGGCGCGGCCTGGTCGACGGTCTGGTGCTGCGCCTGCCGACCATCGTCATTCGTCCAGGCCGGCCCAACGCCGCGGCCTCGAGTTTTGCCTCCAGTATCCTGCGTGAGCCCCTGAACGGCGAGGCCGCGGTGTGCCCGGTGCCCACCGAGCTCGAACTGTTCGTGATGTCGCCTGGCAAGGTGGTTCAGGCGCTGGTCCACGGCGCCGAAGTCGCCGCCGATGCCCTGGGTGACTTTCGAGCCTTCATGCTGCCGGGTATCAGCGTGAGCGTGGCGGCCATGCTCGACGCGCTGGAGCGTCAGGGTGGCGCTCAGGCGCGGGATCTGGTGAGTTTCGAGCCGGATGAGCGTATCCGCGCCATCGTCGAGAGCTGGCCTGGGCGCTTTCGTACCGACAAGGCCGAGGCCCTTGGCTTTGTCGGTGACAGCGACTTCGATGCCATCGTCGCGGCCTTTGTCGAGGATCAGGCGGCGGGCTAGCGGTGGGGAATCGGGGCTGACGGTGGTTGCCCAGGGTCTAGGGCTTGTCTGAAAAGTGCCTGCGCTCGGTAATACGGCGTTAAAAATCGGATCAAAATGCTCATTTACACCCCGTAAACTGCGCTTTCTCACCGATTTTTGCCTTGTCTAACCTTCGCTCGTCGACTTTTCGGACAGCGCCTAGCGCGGGGGCTTGGCGAGAGTTCTTGGCGAGAGCCCTTAGCGAGGGTGCCTAGCGTGGGTCTTCGGGGGTATCCAGGTCGCGCACCACGCCGGGATCATCGACGTCGATCTCGAGCAGTGCCTGGCGGTGGCGGTGCAGTAACGCTCGGGCGCCGTCCTGGCCGTGAAGCTGCGTCATCTCGGGCCAGAAGTCGCAGCCAACGATCACCGGGTGGCCGGGTTGGCCGTGAATGCGCGGCCTGACCAGTCGGTCGGCCCTGGCGCTGGCGGCAAGCCGCCGGCAAGTCGGTGCCGAGATCCAGGCCATGTCGCCGAGCCATACCGCCGCGGCGGTGAGCTCAGTACGTTGCTGCTGGCGTTGCTGAAGCAGCCAGCGAAAGGCCGCCGACAGGCTGTCGCCGAGGGCGTCGCTGGGACGTTCAAGCGACAGCAGCTCGAGGTTGGCAGACGGTGCAAGGTCCCAGTCGGCGAGGCTCTCGCCCGGGCCCAGCACCACCAGCCGCCGAGGGGTCAGCTCGGCCGCCGCCGCAAGGCTTGCCACCAGCAGCCGGCGACCATCCTTGAGGCGTGCTTGGCGCTTGTCCGCGGCGCCGAAGCGCCGTGAACGCCCCGCCGCCGCTACTACACAGATCAGCGGGGTGGCGTGGGACGGATGGCGGCCATCCTCACAAGAGGGGGTTGAAGCGGGAGTGTCCGACTGGCTGCTAGAGCGCATGGCGGTCCTTGCCCCGGCGTACCCGAACGATATCGGCCATCACCGCCAGGGCGATCTCCGCCGGGGTCTTGCTGCCCAGGTTCAAGCCGATCGGCATATGGATACGCGCGATCTCGTCAGCGTTCAGGCCACCGCTGCGGGATAGCCGCTCGGCCCGCGTCCGGGACGTCTGCAGCGATCCCATCACCCCGATGTAGAACGCCTCGGAGCGTACCGCCTCGATCATCGCCAGATCATCGATGCGCGGGTCGTGGGTCAGCGCCACCACCGCCGTGGCAGCATGGCAGCCGCCTTCGGCGATAAAGCGTGACGGTAGGGTCGCCACCTTCTCGATGTTGCCGGAGGCGCCCCCGAGTTCATCGATAAAGGACTCCAGCATGCCTTCCCGAGGGTCGCAGACGATCACCTCGAAGCCGAGCCCCACGGCGAACTGGGCGCAGGCGACGGCCACCGGCGAGACCCCGGCAAGCAGCAGTCGGGCGGCTGGGCCGACGCGCAGTTGCGCACTGGCCTCACCATTCCCATCGACCAGAACGACGCGATCACCCAGGCCATCGTCCTGAGTGAGCGAGAGCGTTCCGGTGTCCAGGTCTACCCGGCGAATCAGCGGCTTGCGTCCTTCCAGCGCCGCCTCCAGGGCCGAGAAGTGCGCCAGTGCCGCCTGGTCGGGGGCGAAGCGTTCGACCAGCACATCGAGCACGCCGCCGCAGGGAAGGCTGGGCGCCGGGTAGTCGACGTCGTCGCCGGCGCCGTAGCGCACCCGCCTGACCGGCGTATCGAAATCACCCTGCCCAAGGCGCTCAAGAAAGTCCTCCTCGACGCAGCCGCCGGACAGCGAGCCAACGTGATCACCGTCACGGGTAGCAGCCAGCCAGGCGCCGGGTTCGCGTGGTGAGGAGCCATAGGTGGACAGCACCGTGGCCAGCCACAGGGTGCGCCCGTCGCGCAGCCAGGCGAGGGCACGTCGCACCACCGTAAGATCCAGATGTTGCATGGTCAGCGTGTCCTGTGTGTGACGAGCGCCACGCGATCAGCGTGGCGCTCGGGTGGCGGGTCAGGCCCCCAGTGCGGCCTTGAGCGCCTCCGGCCGCATCGGCAGGTCGCGCAGGCGCACGCCGGTGGCGTGAGCGATGGCGTTGGCGATGGCCGGCGCTACAACGCAGGTGCCAGGTTCGCCTAAGCCGACCGGGGTGTGGTCGTTGTCGACGAATTCAAGGTCCAGCTCCGGCACCTGATGCATGCGCAGCGGCGTATAGCTGTTCAGGTTGAGGTCCGCAGGCTGGCCTTCGGCGTACTCGGTGCCTTCGTGCAGGGCCATCGACAGGCCCCATAGCAGCGAGCCCTCCAACTGGGCCATGGCACCGTCGGGATGGGCCAGGGTGCCGGCATCCACCACCGAGGTCAGCTTCTCGACCGTCACCTCGCCGCTGGCACGATCCACCTTGACGCGGGCGACACAGGCCACCCAGGTCGGCATATGGCGTTCCTGGCCGAAGCTCAGCGCCACACCGAGACCGGTGTCCTCGGGCAGGGCGTCGCGCTCGTTCCAGCCGGCCTTGTCGAGGGTGCGTTCGAGCACTGTCTTGAGGCGCTCGGCGCCGCCGACGCTGTTGGGCGCCTCGCCGGCGTTGCGTCCTTCGGCCTTGAGCAGGTTCCGGCGGAACTCGGCAGGGTCCTGGTCGGCGGCCAGTGCCAGTTCGTCGATATGGCTCTCCACCGCCCAGGTGGTCCAGCCTGGCCCCACCGCACGCAGATAGCCGGGAACGAAGGCCTCGTGGGCCTTGTGGTTCTGCTGGGCCCACACCCGCTGGGCGCCCAGTGCGTACCAGTGGTCGGCACCACTGATGGCAAAGGAATCGATCTTGCCGCCACCTTCGACGAATTCGCCGAGAAAGCCGGGTGCGATATCGGCGGTGGGCCAGCCGGCGGCGGCGGCGTGTTCGCTGGCCTGGATGGCGCCGTCGGCTGCCAGGGCCGAGCGCAGCCGCTGCACCGAGGGTGAGCGCACGCAATCCATGCGACTGTCATCGGGGCGGGTAAAGACCACCTTGACCGGGGCACCCACGGCCTTGGCTGCCAGCGCCGCAGGCACGGCATAGTCGCCATAGAGACGGCGTCCGAAGCCGCCGCCCAGATAGTACTGGTGGAAGGTCACCTGGCTCTCGTCGACTTCCAGCGCCTTGGCTACCAGGGGCACCGCCACGGACTGCTGCTGGTTGCCGCAGTGGACGTGCCAGTGGCCGTCGCGCTCGACCACGGTGGCGTTGACCGGCTCGAGCTGGAAGTGCAGCACGCTGGACGTGGTGTAGGTGGCATCGATCAGCGACACGTCCTCGGCGGACGCGGCCTGCTCGAGGGTGGACGTCACCTCGCCGATATCGACGAACAGGGCGCCGTTGTCACGGCTCGGTGACTGGGTCAGACGGCGGCCTTCATCGAGAATGTCGGCCTCGGTGATCGAGATGCCGGAGCCGTTTTCCCATTCAATCTTCAGCGCATCGGTGGCACGCATGGCGGCGGAAAAGTTGTCGGCGATCACCGCCAGCCAGCCCTGGCACAGGCCCGAGGGGTCCTCCAGCCGGATGGTCTGGCGATAGCCGGCGATGGACTGGGCTGCGCTGTCATCGATGGAGGTGGCGCGGGAGCCGAAACGGGTAGGCGGCAGCACCGGGCGGGCGTAGAGCATCCCATCGACCTTGGCGTCGATGCCGAAGACGGCCTCACCGGTGGTCTTGGCGGGGATGTCCTGGGCTCGGCCGGAGGTGCCCAGCACGCGGCGCTCGGAGGCCGGCTTGAGCTCGATGGCTTCAAGCTCTTCGGCGCTGTAGCTGCGCGACAGGGTGCCGCTGGCAACGATCTCGCCGTAGCCGATGCGCTTGTCGCCGCTGATGACCTGACCGTCACGGGCCTGGCAGTCGGCGGCGTCGACCTCGAGCAGGCGCGCACCTGCTTCGATCAGCGCCTGGCGTCCGGCGGCGCCGGCACGGGAGAGCGGCAGGAAGCTGTGGTTCACCGACCAGCTACCCCCGGTGATCATGTAACCCCACTTGGGGTCGCTGTCGACGTATTCGATGGCGATCGTCGCCGGGTCGACCTCGAGTTCCTCGGCGACCAGGCGGGCCAGGCTGGTGCCCACGTGCTGGCCCATCTCGGCCTTGGTGCAGTGCAGGGTGACGTGACCCTGGGCGTCGATGGCGTACCACAGGGTCGGCTCGAAGCGACCCTTGGCCAGGGCCTCGCTGGCCGCGTCGGCGGCGCCGAAGGCCATGCCGGGCAGGCCAAAGGCGAGAACCGCGCTGGCGCCCAGGGTGCCGATCAGAAAGCCGCGGCGGCTAAGGCCGGGGCCTGCGTTTCGGTCGGCTAGGGACGTATCGCTGCGGACTGCGGAAGCGCCCCGATGGGCCGCCAGGGTGTCATCAAACCGGCTCATGGCGGGGCTCCTCGGCGCTGGTACGGGTTTCGCTGCGGGCAGCAGTAGCGGAGGCGGGGTCGAAGGTCTCGACGCCGCCCTGCTGAAGCGAGGAGGCGCGTTTCACCGCGCGATGGATGCGCACGTAGGCCATGCAGCGGCACAGGTTGCCGCTCATGCCCTGGGTGATCTCGTCATCGCTGGGGGAAGGCTTGCGCTTGAGCAGATCGGCCGCCTGCATGATCTGGCCGGATTGGCAGTAACCGCACTGGGGCACCTGCTCTTCTCGCCAGGCCTGTTGCAGCGGGTGGTTGCCGTCGGCGTCGAGGCCTTCGATGGTGGTGATCTCGGCACCTTCGGCGGCGGCCAGCGGCAGCACGCAGCTACGCGTGGCCGAGCCGTTGAAGTGGATGGTGCAGGCGCCGCACTGGGCGATGCCGCAGCCGAACTTGGTGCCGGTCAGGCCCAGGGTATCGCGCAGTACCCACAGCAGTGGGGTCTGGGGATCCACCTCGACGCTCACCGCTTCGCCGTTCAGGGTGAAGCTGGTCATGGGGGCTGGTTCCTCGCTGGTTTCATTGCGTAGCTTCAGGGTCCGTTGGTGCTTCTGATTTTTTTGTATGCGTCCCTTTTACCCGTTCTTGAGGCAACAGGGGACGCGAGGACGGTCGGGATGCCGTAACTGGCACACCATCTGCCTCTTAATAAGCGATGTCGCGATACTATAGACCAGTCGACTAGTGGGCAACGTTGAATGCGGGAACGGGCGAAATGCGTGGATGGCGGTTACCGCAAAGGCGCCGGGGGCGTCTGACGCCTCTCGTGGTGAGGGCTGCTTCTCGACATGGAGTTCAGGGCGTCAGTGAATCTAGCTCTCGCTGAGACGTCGATGGAGTGCGTCGCCCTTGAGCATTTCGGGGTTCAGGCGAACGCCCAGCCCGGGTTCGCCGCTGACGCGGATCATGCCGTCCTCGACCGGCGGCAGGCCCTCGACGCAGTCGGCGTACCAGCCGTAGTAGAAGGCCCGGGTGAACTCCTGCTCGGCGACGTTGGCAAGCGCCATGGCCAGGTGGGTGGATACCGCCAGCGTCACCGGGCCGGAACAATCATGGAAGGCGATCGGGCGACCCTCGGCTTCGGCCAGGGTGGCGGCCTTGCGGGCGAAGCTGACGCCGCCGCCCCAGGTCACGTCGATGATCGGGGTGTGGATACGTCCGCGATGCAGCAGGTCGCGAATCTGCCCCAGGCCGCCGAGGGTCTCGCCGCCGGCCAGGGGGACGCAGGTGTCGGCCAGCTCGCCAAGCTGGTCGAAGCGATCCATCCACAGCGGGTCCTCGATCCAGTCCGGGTCAATGGGCGCCAGCGCCTGGCAGATGGTGCGCGCCGCCGGCAGACTCCAGAGCCCGTGCAGTTCCGCCTTCAGGCGCATGCGATCGCCGTGGACGCGACGGATCTCCTCGAACGGCCACAGCGCACGATTGAGATCGGCGGGCGAGATGGACATGCCGTGGCGGGCGCCTTCGGCGAAGTCGAAGGGCCAGATCTTCATGGCGGATATGCCCATCTCGAGGAGTTCTGCGGCGAGCTCTGCCGGACGCTCGAGAAAGGCGTCCAGGTCCTCGTAGCGGGGAGACGCCCCGTCATCCCCCGAACCACCCTTGATGCCGAAGTTGTCCGGGCGTACCTCGGCGGACTTGGACACATAGTCGGGGCCGGCGCAGGTGTTGTATAGCGGCACCCGCGCTCGGGTAGCGCCACCGAGCAGGTCATGCAGGGGCAGGCCGGCACGCTGACCGGCAAGGTCCCACAGGGCCACGTCAATGGCGGACAGCGCGCGGGTCTCGGCACTGGTGCCGCCAAAGCCCACGTAGGGTTGCATCTTGCGGTGCAGCGCCTCGATGCGGGTGGCATCCTCGCCCAGCAGCAGCGGGGCGAGGCGGCCATGAACATCGGCGTCGATGGCGTCGGTGCCGAACCAGCTCTCGCCCAGGCCCACCAGGCCGTCCTCGGTGTGCACGCGCACCCAGATCAGCGACGGACGAGCCGCAGGACGCAGGGTTTCGATACGCTGGATCTTCATGCTGGTCTCCGCAAGGTTCAGTGTTTCGCTACCGTTGATCGGCCCCGTTCGTCATTGCCGCAGACCGCTGCCGTTCTCTGCTGTTGCGCATCTTCAATGGCCACCCTCGTTGACGTCGCTTGATCCGCTCAGGCAGCTTGCAGGTGGCCGCCGTCAAATGGCGTGTGACGGAAGCATCATGGCTGCTCTGACTGTGATTCGCCGAGCAGACTGACCAATTCCGGGACCAGTCTTTCACCGTGGCCGGCATCGACGATGTCCTGGTAGAGCCGGGTGATCGCCTGGCTGAGCTGGCGCGAGGCGCCGAGGTCCTCGGACATGCTTTGATAGTAGCCCACGTCCTTGAGCGAGTTGGACAGGCTGAAGCGGAAGCCTGAAGGGTCGGCGTCGGTCAGGAAGGGACGCAGGCGTTCGAGCACCACGCCGCCGCCGCCACCGTTGCCCAGCACCTCGAGCAGCACGGCGTCGTCGATGCCGGCGCGTCGGGAGGCGGCGCTGGCCTCGGCCAGTACGGCGGTGAAGCCCAGCGAGACGAAATTGTGCAATAGCTTCAGGGTGTGGCCGGCGCCCACCGGGCCGCCGTGGGTGATGTGCTCGGCGAACGCGCCAAACAGCGGCTTGAGCTCGTCAAACAGCGCCTGATCGGCACCGACGATCAGGTTGAGGCGGCCCTCGGCGGCCTCCTTCGGGGTGCGGGTCATGGCGGCGTCGACGAAACGGCCACCGGCCTCGCGCACCCTGGCGTCGATGGCCTGGGTGGAGCTGGGGATGGCGGTGGAGCAGTCGACCACGATCTGGCCTGGCTTGAGCCCCTCCAGCACGCCGCCTTCGTCGAACAGCACGCTTTCCACCTGGGGAGTGCCGGTGACGCACAGGATCACCAGATCGGCGGTCTCGGCGACCTCGCGGGCGCTGGTCAGAGCGCTTGCCCCTTTGTCGATCAGGTCGTCGCTGGGCTGATTGCCGGGGTGATCGAGAAAGCTCAGGCGATGGTCCGCGCGCAGCAGGCTGGTGGCGATCCCGTGGCCCATCAGGCCGACGCCGATCAGGCCGACGTGAAGCGAGGTGGTCATGTCCCTTTCCTTGTGGTGGTGATGATGGTTGGTGGTCGGTGGTCGAGAGAAGCGGCCCGACACGCTCGGGAATTTCTTGTGTCAGGCCCAAGCTTTTCCAGCGACGTCTAGCCGTGATGAATAGCAATGGTCTTGATGCGGGTATAGCTCCTGAGCCCTTCAAAGCCCTTTTCGCGGCCGTGGCCGGAGCGGCCGACGCCGCCGAAGGGCAGCTCGATACCACCGGCGGCGCCGTAGTTGTTGACGAACACCTGGCCCGAGCGGATCGCCTTGGCCAGACGCAGTTGGCGGCCGCCGTCGGCGGTCCATACGCCCGCGCACAGGCCGAAGTCGGTGGCGTTGGCCAGGCGTGCGGCCTCGGCCTCGTCGGCGAAGGCCTGGACCACCAGTACCGGCCCGAACAGCTCCTCGCGGCTGACGCCGTGGCCTTGCGGCACCTGGGTCAACAGGTGGGGGACCACGAAGTGGCCGTCCCGGGGGGCGTCGTCGGCCAGGCGTCCACGGGCGGCGATGTGGATACCGTCATCCTGTGCCGCCTGGATCAGCGTCATCACCTTGTCGCGCTGGCGTTCATTGATCAGCGGCCCGCAGTCCGGGTCGTTCTCGCCGACGTCACAGGTCAACCGCGCGAAACGCTCGCTCAGTGCCGCCACCACCTCATCGTGGATGCTCTGCTCCACCAACAGACGGCTGCCGGCGGAACAGGTCTGGCCGGCGTTCTGGATGATCCCGCGTACCACGGCGTCCAGGGCGCGTTCACGGTCGGCGTCGGCGAACAGCAGCTGGGGCGACTTGCCGCCGAGTTCCATGGTCACCGGCACGTGGTGCACCGCCGCCGCCTGAGTCACCAGGGTGCCGGTCTCCGGCGAGCCGGTGAACGACAGATGATCGATGCCGGGGTGGGCGGCCAGGGCGGCGCCGGCTTCACGGCCGAGGCCAGGCACCAGGTTGAGCGCGCCTTCCGGCAGCCCGCAGTCGACGGCCAGCTGGGCCAGGCGCAGCACGCTCAGACAGGCGTCCTCGGCAGGCTTGAGCACGCAGGTGTTGCCGGCGGCCAGCGCCGCCGCCACGCAGCGTCCGAAGATCTGGGCCGGGTAGTTCCAGGGGATGATCTGGGCGCACACGCCCCAGGGCTCGCGCAGGGTCATCACCGCATAGTCGGAATCGAAGGGGATGGTTTCGCCGTGGAGCTTGTCGGCGGCGCCGGCGTAGAAGCGGAAGTAGCGCGCGCAGGCGTCGATATCGCCCCGGGCCTGGCTGATCGGCTTGCCGGTGTCGGCGCATTCGAGGGCGGCCAGGGTGTCCCTGTCGGCGTCGATGGCCTGACTGAAGGCATACAGCCATTCACTGCGCGCCCGCGCCGAGAACGTCGACCACTGGCCAAGCTCGCCTGTGAAGGCTGCCCGGGCGGCGGCCACCGCAGCATCGACGTCGGCTGCACTGGACGCGGCGATACGGGCGATGACTTCGCCGCTGGCCGGGCGCAGCACCTCGAGGGTGTCGGCGGTATCGACCCAGTGATCGCCGATCAGGGCGCCGGTGGGTGGAGTGAGGGGGAGGGCGTGCATGCTGTCGACTCCTGAGAAGGGGCGGAAGATAGGATGGGCCCCGGCGCGGCCGGGGCAGTGATCGGTATCAGTACAAAAGATCGACCAGGCCCAGCGAGATCCAGGGCATGTAGGTGATCGCCATCAGGCAGGCCAGGACCACCAGCACGAAGCGCGCAAGCCAGGGGATCAGCTCGTCGATGGACAGCTTGGCCACCGCGCAGGCGGCGAACAGATTGACGCCCAGTGGAGGGGTGAACATGCCGAGCGCCAGGTTGACCACCACGATCAGGCCGAAGTGCACCGGGTCGATGCCGTACTGCACGGCGATGGGGGTGAAGATCGGGGCCAGCACCAGGATTGCCGCCGAGGTCTCGACGAACATGCCGATCACCAGCAGCATCACGTTCACCGCCAGCAGGAAGCTGACCGGGCTCTCGAACACCTGGGTGACCCAGGCGGCAACCTCGCCGGGCAGCCCCGAGCGGCTGATCAGGAAGCTGAACAGCGCCGCCGCCGAGATGATCAGCATCACCGTAGCGGTGGAAATCACGCTCTGGCGCAGGATCGGCACCAGTTCCGACAGCGGCAGCTCGCGGTAGACCAGACCGCCGACGATCAGGGCGTAGAACACCGCCACCGCCGAGGCCTCGGTGGGGGTGAAGACCCCGCCATAGATGCCGCCGATCACCACCACCGGCATCAGCAGAGCGGCCCAGGCACGACGCATTGAGGTGGTGAAGGCGGCGCGATCCTCGCGGTCGCGCAGGCCGTAGCCGCGCAGCTTGCAGAAGATGTACAGAAACAGCAGCAGCGCCGAGCCGATCAACAACCCCGGACCGATACCGGCAATGAACAGGCGCCCGATCGAGGTGTCGGTGCTGACGCCGTAGAGGATCAAGGGGATGGAGGGCGGGATCAGTACGCCGAGCTCCGCCGAGGAGGCCTGGATCGAGGCCGCCAGCGGACGCGGGTAGTCGTGGGCCACCATCGCCGGAATCAGGATGGAGCCGATGGCGAAGGTGGTGGCCACGCTCGAGCCGGAAACCGCGGCGAACATCATGCAGGTCAGCACGCAGGTCATGGCGAGCCCGCCCTGGAGCCCGCCGACGATGGACTTGGCCAGGTCCACCAGGCGCTGGGAGATGCCGCCGGCGGCCATCAGGTTGCCGGCCAGGATAAAGAAGGGGATCGCCATCAGCGGGAAGTTGTCGATGCCGACGAACATCTGCTGGGGCACCATCAGCAGCGGAAAACGGGTGAAGAACTCGATACCGATCACCGATGCCAGCAGGATCGACACGGCGATCGGCACGCCCAGGGCGAACAGGATGATCAGCGATAGTCCGATAGCGGCGTTCATGGCTGCTTCCTCCCTTCGGTACCGGACGAGGTGCCTGTGTCAGGGCCAGGTCTGGATTCGGATTCAGGCACGTGGGCGGGGGCCTCGGCATCGACCACGCCGATGGTCTCGCGTCCGGTCAGCTGGGCGATCAGTCGAGTGATCACCGACAGCAGCGAAAAGGCGGCGCCGATCGGAATGGCGGCGTAGATCCAGGCGATCGAGATGCCGACGCCGGAGAGCATCTGGTTCTGCACGCGCAGCGTCATCTGATAGCCGTAGATCACCAGGATCGCCAGGACGATCATGCAGCAGGTGGCGATCAGTATCTCCAGCGCCTTGAGGGCGGAGGTCGGCACCAGCTTGTAGATCACTTCGACGGCCATCATGTAGCCGCCGCGAAAGGTCGCTGCGGCGCCCAGAAAGACGCACCAGATCATGGTGGAGCGGGCCATCACCTCCGACCAGGTGGAGGGGGCGTCGAACACGAACCGGGTCAGCACCTGGTAGAAGCCAAGGCTTACCGAGGCGATCAACATCAGCACCGCTGCGTAGAGGGCGACCTGGGAGATGGCCCGCTCGAGACGGAAGAACAGATCCAGCATGGGGCTTTCCTCATCGCGGGTAAGGCCCGAGGACGGGTCAGGCTTGACCGCCCAAGCGCTCGCCAACGGCAGGCAGCGAGCGCTCGGGCGGGAAGGTCAGTCGAGGACCGGTGGACGATCAGCTGCCGCAGTCGCTGGAGCGAATGCGATCGAGCATTTCCGAGCCGTACTCGTCGGTGTAGACCGAGTAGGAGGGCTCGACGGCGGCCTGGAACTGGGACTTGTCGATGTCATCGACCACGGTCATGCCCTTGGCCTTGAGTTCCTCGACGCCTTCGGTCTCGAGTCTCGACACCATCGCACGCGTGGCCTCGGCGCCGGCCTGGGCGGCCTCCATGAACCAACCCTTCTGCTCATCGGACAGGCCGTCCCAGAGGATCGGCGAGGCCAGCATGATGGCCGGAGAATAGACGTGGCCGGTCAGCGACAGGCGATCCTGGACCTCCCACAGGTTGCCGGTGAGGATCACCGAGATGGGGTTTTCCTGGCCGTCCACGGTGCCCTGCTGCAGCGCGGTAAACAGCTCCGGGAAGGCCATCGGTGTCGGATGTACGCCCATCTCGTTGAACGCCGCCATGTGCATCTCGTTTTCCATGGTGCGGATCTTGAGACCCTGGGCGTCTTCGGGGGTCTCGATGTCACGCTGGCTGTTGGTCATGTGGCGGAAGCCGTTCTCGGTCCAGGCAAGCCCCACCAGATCGTGTTCGCCGATCTTGTCGAGCAGGTCCTGGCCGACCTCGCCATCCAGCACGCAGCGGGCGTGGTCGTAGTCCTTGAACAGAAACGGCAGGTCGAGCACGTAGGTCTCGGGGACGAAGTTGCCCAGCGGCCCGGTGGAGGTGACCACGGCGTCGATGGTGCCGATCTGCAGGCCTTCGATCATGGCGCGCTCGCCGCCCAGCGCACCGGAAGACTGCTCGTTGACCGTGAATTCGCCGTCGGACAGCTCCTCCAGGGTCGCCTTGAAGGCATCGATACCCTCGGAGTAGTGAGAGCTGTCCGAGGTGGTGTGGCCGACGGTGATGGTCTGGGCGGCGGCCGCCGGCAGGGCAAACCCGGCCAGTGCCACCGCCAGCAGGCAGGGCTTGAGGTGAAAGGCGGGCAGGCGTGTTGCGTGGCGTACAGTCGTCGTCATTGTTGTTTCCTCTTTGCGGGATGACGCTTGGGTGTGGCCGTGCCCGGTGGCACGGCCGGATCAGTGCTCGTGGTCGGCCAGGGCTCGTCCTCGCCTTAGCCGCTCGAAGTAGTCGTCGCCACCGATCTGGCCGCCCTTGAAGGCGATCTCCAGATCCTGGTAGCGCGGGTCGTCGCTGTGGGCCTGGCACAGCGGCGAACCCGGGGTGTCCGGCAGCGGCATCTTGACCGTCAGGGCATGGATGTTCAGGGCGGCGATGGCATGGCTCGAGGTGTCGCCGCCGGCCACGCACACCCGGGTCAGTCCCTGATCGTCCACCAGCGCCTTGAGCATCTCGCCGAGGGCCTTGCCCAGACTGTGGCGGCTGGATTCGGTGGCCAGGCTGTCGTCGTGGCTGTCGGGTCCCATGGCGGTGTGCAGGATGACGCTGCGGCCACTGCTCAGGGCATCCAGTGCCTTGAGGATGGCGGTGGCCATGGCCTCGTTGCGATGGGCGGGGATGGCCAGACTGCGGGCGTCGAGCTCGATGCGCTGAAAACCGGCATGCTCGACCGCCCAGTGAATCTGGCGTGCGGTGGTGCTGGAGACGCTGCCGGAGACCACCGCGATGCGCTCGACCGAACGGGGCGGAGTGAAGTCCTCGCCCCCTTCCACCAGCCCCAGGCGTCGCCACTCGGCGAGCAAGGCGTACTCGACGCCGGACGAGCCGACCACGAAGCCGCCCTTGCCGCCTTGTTGCTGCGGGCGAGTGCGCCAGAGTTGATGACCCACCGCCTGTTGATGGGGGGGCTCGAGCACGTCGAACAGCACCGCCGGATGCTCGGCGAGGGCGTGATCCACGCGTTCGTCGATATCCGGCAGGGCCAGGCTGGGCACATCGATCAGGCCGACCGGCAGAGTGGTCTGGGCGGCCAGGTGGCGGCGCAGGTCCGCCTCGTGCATGGGGGTGACCGGGTGGCGCGACATCACCGGGTGTCGATCGATGCGGTAGATCTGATCCTGATAGGCGGCGTAGAGCTCGCCGAAGACGGTGTAGCGGCGCATCTGCGGCACCCCCACCACCAGTGGGATCGGTGTCTCGCCGAAGACGCCGCGAGCGACCTCCATGGCACAACCGATGCTGCCGACCTCGGGGCTGCTGTCGAAGGTCGAGCAGGTCTTGTAGTGGGTCAGCGCTGCGCTCTGTTCGGCCAGCCACTGGAAGGAACGCTTGAGCTCGCGGCGCATCCAGTCATTGGACTCGCTGCGGCTGGTGCCGGCCAGACCCAGGGCACGACAATGATCGAAGCGCGCTCGCTGTTCGGCGCTGGGGCGAGCGGTGAACAGCACACTGGGGACGCCCTGGCAGGCCAGGGCCTCGAGCGCGTCGGTGGAGCCGGTCAGGTCGTCGCCGTAGTAGCTCAGCAGCAGGTCGTTCATGGGCAGAAGGTCTCCAGAGCCTGGGCCAATTCGCCATGATCACGGGCGTGGTCGGCCAGCGAGATGCCGCGTGCAGCGGCGTCGTAGGCCTGGCGCAGGCTCCTGACGCCGGCGGCGATACCGCCAGGGTGGGCCATGATGCCGCCGCCTGCGGTAACGATCATGTCGCTGCGGCCCCCCATGGCGCGGCAGGTGTCGATGGCCTGGCAGGCGGTCTGATTGGACGAGAATACCGGCATCACGGTGTGGGCGGGTCCCGGGGGCTCGAACAGCGGCGTCAGGCAGGCCCGGGCGCTGGCGGCGACACTGTCGTCGGACTCCGAGAACTTGTTGGCCAGACCATTGACGTGAAGGTGATCGACGCCGGCCAGGCGCCAGAAGGTCTGCCAGGCGGCGAAGTCCATGCCCAGCAGCGGCTCCCGGCTGAACATGCCCCAGCCGGCGCGGTGGCCGTGGATGGGCAGCTCACAGTGGCGCCGCAGATGACTGACGCCGGCCAGACCCACCGCGTTCAGGGCGACCATCACACAGCTGCCGCCGGCGGCCAGCACGTGGTCGTGGTGCCGGCGCATCTCGTCGATCTCGCCGGTGATGTTGAAGGCCACCATGACCTTGCGTCCGGTGAGCTGCTCATGTTCAAGCACCAGCGGCATGATCGCGTCGACCCGCTCGGTGAACGGGCAGTGCGGGCCGTTGGCCTGGAGTTCATCGTCCTTGATGAAGTCGATGCCGCCATCCAGCAGTTCCTTCACCACCTCGGCGGTGGCATCGGGAGAGAGCCCGACGCTGGGCTTGATGATGGTGCCGATCAGCGGACCCTGGTCGACGCCGCTGAGGCGGCGGGTACCGTCGATGCCGAACTGGGGCCCGGGGCAGGCCTCGGCAAAGGCGTGGGGCAGGCTGACGTCGAGCAGCCTGAGCCCGGAGAATTCCTTGAGTTCATACAGATTGCCGGCGAGGGTGGCCATCAGCGTGCTCAACGACGGACCGAGGTTCTCAAGGGGCCAGGACAAACGCACCCGGGCACGCTGGTAACGGGTGCCGGGCGGCTGGGGCCGGGTCGGCATGGGCAGCGAGGGCGCGTCGACGCTGTCGAGCAATTCGATGGACTCGACCCTGGCCGCATGACGCTTTCGAAAGTCATCGGTCTCCGCAGCCAGGCGGGTGAAGGTGCCGCAGGATTGCTCCCCGGCCATCACCTGGCAGGCCTGCTCCACCTCGAAGGGGGTCTCGATCAGGTAGCTGGCTTCGATTCGGTTCATGCCTGGCCTCTTGATACTCGCGATGGCGCTGTCGTCAGACTCTGTGGAGAGCGTGGCCCCTCAGGTGATGCGCTGAATGCTGTCGGCGATGGCGTCCGGTTCGAACACCCGCTTCCAGTCATCGCGCATCAGCATCGGCTTGCCGTTCTCGATCGCCTTGTTGCAGGCGTCCGAGAAAGCGCCGGGCTGCTCATCGAAGATCACCGCACCGAGGATGTTGAGATGGCCAAGCAGAAAGTCCCTGGCACACTCATGGCTGACGCCTCGATCCACGACTTCGTCCATCGCTTCACGCATCACCGATAACAGTGTGGCACATACCGTTTCCGACAGACCGGGTTCCAGCAGCGCCATCTGTTCAACGCTGACGCGATGGCTGCGCCCGACGGGGGCATAGATGGTCCTGGCCACGGCCTCGCCCAGGGCGAAATGGCGCTCGTCCCCCTGCATCAGGGCGCTGACGATATGCTGGGTGGCGTGGCTGCCGCCGAAATAGTCGCGCTTGGCCTCGAGGGTGGTCTCGTCGTTGAAGATCGGCGGGTGACACGGGTGGGTGACGAAGTAGACCAGGTCGTCACGTTCGGGCAGATGGCCGGCGAAGGGGGCGGCGGCGTCCAGGCAGACCACCATGGTGCCGGCTTCGATCGACGGCGACAGCTCGGCGGCAATCTTCTGGATCAGGGTGTCGGGAACGGCCAGGATGACCACATCCGCGCCGGCCACCGCCTGCTCGGGGCTGTCGACGCACTCGATGTCGAGTTCGTCGCGAAGCCGTTGGCGGCCCTGTTCGCTGACCTCGACGTGACGCACGTCGAAGTCCGAAGTCTTGAGATTGCGGGAGAGGCGGGCGCCCATCTTGCCGCCGGCACCGATCAAGGCAATGGTCGTCATGGCCAGGTAACCTGTGTGAAAAAGTGGAAGAGGCAAGCTGTGCTGCAACTGGTATGATGACAATATAAGTGGCCGGGGCTGTCAAACACGACCTTGGTCGAGTGTCATGTTCCAGGACCGCTGGCATGGGTATGCTGCGGGGCCTGGCGCCGCGAGGTAGAGGCCATGAGCGACTCGTTGAAAATTTCTCGCCGCAAACTGTCCGACGAGGTGTTCGATCGGCTTTATCAGCAACTGCTGAACGGCGACTACGCGCCGGGGGACAGCCTGCCCTCTGAGCGGGAATTGATGGATACCTTCGGGGTCGGCCGGCCGGCCATCCGCGAAGCGATGCAGGCGCTGGAGCGACTGGGGCTGGTGTCGATCCACCACGGGCAGCGGCCCAAGGTGCTGACGCCCAGTGCCGACGGCATGCTGGCCCAGATCGAACTGACCGCGATGCACCTGCTGTCGACCGAACCCGCCTCGCTCGAACACCTCAAGGAGGCGCGGCTATTCTTCGAGGTGGGCATGGTGGCGCGGGCGGCGCGGCAGGTGGGCGCCAAGGATCTGGCGCGCCTCGAGGCGCTGGTGGAGCGCCAGCGGGTGGCGCTGAACAAGGACATCGATGCCTTTATCGCGGCGGACATGGGGTTTCATGTTGCCATCGCCGAGACCACCGGCAACCCTATCTTCATCGCGGTCAGTCGGGCGATGTTCGAGTGGCTGGCCAGGTTCCATACCTCGCTGATCCACTGGAAAGGCAGCGAGCATGTGACGCTGGAGGAGCACGAGCGCATCCTGGCGGCGTTGAAGAACGGCGACGAAGGCGCCGCCATTCGCGAGATGACGCGTCATCTGGAAAGGGCGCGTTCGGTGTACGCTCCCAGTTGAGGGCGCATTGATCCCCGCTTTTGACGCTCGCCCCGGACGGGCGACACTTATCGAGAAGGAACGGGACCTTGGATAGTGATCTGGTCTACGCCCTGGACATGGCGGGGACGGTGGTCTTCGCCCTGTCGGGCATCTTGCTGGCGTGCCGCTCACGCATGGATCCCATCGGCATGCTGGTGCTGGCGGCGGTGACCGCCGTCGGAGGAGGGACCCTGCGTGATCTGGTGCTGGGTGTCGCCCCGGTGTTCTGGATCCGCGATCCGACCTATCTTTGGGTGATCCTGGCCACGGTGCTGTGCGCGCTGGTCGGATTTCACTATATCCATCGCCTCAATCGGGTGGTGCTGCCGGTGGCCGACGCCTTTGGTCTGGCGCTGTTCGTGATCATTGGTGCCAACAAGGCGATGCTGCTGGGGACCTCGGGGGTCGTGGCGGTGTTGATGGGGCTGTTTACCGGGGTGGCCGGCGGGATGATCCGTGACGTGCTGGCAAGGCGGGTGCCGATGGTGCTGTGTCGTGAGGTCTACGCCACCGCCGCCATCGCCGGCGGTGTGGTCTTCGTGGCATTGGCAAGCCTCGGCGCCCCCAGGCTTGGCATTCTGCTGTCGCTTGTCACCACCCTGGGGCTGCGGCTCGCGGCAATCCGCTGGCAGCTGGCGCTGCCGGTGCTGGCCTGGGTGGTGATCGAGCCATCTCCAGGCCAGTCGGCGTCGAGTCGGGCGGCGGATGCCGACGCCGCAGCGGAGCCCGCTGACCCTGCGTCGATGCCGGCCGATGGCAATGACGCACCGCTGACGTCGGCCCGCGAGACGGCAACGTCCGCCGACGTCGCGCGTCCCAAGATGCGGGTGAGGATGGTCTCCCGAAGCAAGGCCGCCCGCCTGTGGCCCGAGGATGAGGACGTCGACTGAGCCCTCGATTGACGGTTTTCTTCCTCGATGCTCGAGCATCGCCGTCTGCAACTCTGTGCTGGGATCTCTGCGATCGATGCCAGGCGATTGCCTCTGGCGCGGGCAGGCGGGAGGCATCTATCTTGCGGGTGTGACGCCCATCCTCGGGCGTTGCTCGCCGGCAGGAGAGATGGCATGGACAGTGCAGTTTGTCGCTTGTGGAAGAGGTCGCGAGCTGCGGCTGTGCTTATGGTGCTGCTGCTGGCGTCGGGGTTGGCCGTATCGGTGGGTGCTCACAGCGTCTCGGCCGGCGCTGGCAGCGAGTCGGCGCTCACTGTCAGGACTGCCTGTGCTGACTGCGCACGCGCCGCCGCCGAGATCCGTGCCGTCTACGAAACCTCCTTCGACCTTCTTCCCGCCGACAAGCAGCGCCACTACGCCCAGCGGCTGTGGCGGGTGACCGGTGACCCTGCCTACCTGTGCGCCAATCATGCCTACGGCCGACGCCTGCTCGATCAGCTCGCGCGTGACGCCTTCACCGTCGCGGACAGCGACCGGCTTCGCCAGCGCAATCGCGAGTTGCTGGCGGCCTACCCCGAGACCAGCCCCAAGCAGCGTCGGCGCAAGGCCATGCTGTCGGAACATGTCGACATGATGCTGCCTCGGAGCATCCTGTTTCGGCTGGCCCAGGCCCGCTACCACGGCTTGCTTGGACAACTTTCCGAGGCTGACCGGCGCTTGCTTGAGCAGGCCGTGGGCGCAGTGGATTGGCGGGCCTTTCTGACCGACCCCGAGGTGCTGTCGGTGTATGCCGCCCAGGTGGCCAACCAGGCCGCCTTCCTGGCCCAGCTGGGGATCGTGGATCTGCGTGGCGAACTCGCCCGGGCCTTTCGTGACCGTTATCCACCCGGACGGATCGAGGAGCTGTCACCGGCGGAATATCGCAACTGGGTCTACGGCCTGACCCACTTCATCATCGCCGCGAGCCACTACTACCAGCGGATGCTGTCCGACGGCGAGCTCGATTGGGCGGTGGCGGCGTTGCTCGGCCAGGGGGAGGTGTTGTTGCAGGTCAAGGCCGATATCATCGCCGAGGTGGCGCTGTCGCTGCAGTTGGCAGGGCAGGCCGATCATCCGCTGGTGGCGGTGCTGCATGAAGCGCTGCTGGCACGACGGGATCCGCAGTCGGGCATCCTGCCCGCTACCGACGGCGGGTTCGATCTGGGCGAAGGTGAGCATCGCAACGTGCTGGCGATCATGACGCTGGGGTGGGACGGGCGGTTGTATTCAGGGCCCCGGCTGGTCCTCAACGACATCTCCGAGGAGCGTGACTGCCGACTGCCTGGGCGGTCCCTGGCTTCGTCGCCCGAGGACTGAGTTGGAGGCCGGGTCGGAAGTCCGCTCAAGGGTCGGGTCGAGAGGCCAGACACTCGACCGACGCCTCGCTATACCCGGCAGCTCGACGTTGAGCGCCACAGGCTCCCTAGTCCGTCGAGGTGGTCCCGGGTGGCGGGCAACTGGGCCCCCAGTGACTCGTGCAGACGAAGGTAAAGCGGCGTCAGCAGCGGATTGCGCTCGCGCTCGGCGCATTCGTTGTCGATGTAGTAGGCACGCCGGGTACCGCAGTAGTGGATGGTGTCGCTCACCGGCTGGAAACGAAAGCCGGACAGGGTCAACAGCCGCGCCAGGGGAGGCTCCATCAGGGCGTAGAGGTGTCGCCGTGCGGTCAGGCCGGCAAGGGCGTGGGCGCTCAAGAACAGGCCGGTGACGATCAACGGAAATGCCTGGCGTTCCTCCGGAGGAAACTGTACCGGCAGCGTTTCTTCGCCCTTGCTTGGGGCCCGGAAAAGCCGCGAGATCGCCAGGCGAGAAATTTCGGCGATCTGGCGCCCGTCGTGCTGTCGCGGATGTAGCGAAGGCGCCGTGAAGACGCTGCGGGTGGCGTTCATCACCGGCAGGTCATCCGGACGATCGACGGGGGGAAATACCAGTCGCACGCAGCCCGCCGCCAGACCGCTTGAGCGATGTTCGACCAGGCAGTGGATGGCCTGTTCATCGAAGTCATCATGCTCCTGTTGCTTGTCACTGTCGCCTGGCAGGGCGTATTGAAGCTCACGTAGAAAGACGTCATGGCGCAGCGAATAGACCCGCTCCCTGTCCGCGACCGTCTTTACCAGGATCACCCGGAACTGGTCGGCGAACTGCTCCAGCAGGCGCTGTTGCCGGGATGGCCTCTCGGTGTCTGCTGCTGGCATGGGGGATCACCTCCGTGTTGTTATAGCCGGGCCGCAAAGGCCCGGCGGGCGCCCGGCTCCCTGCACCAGTACACCCTGTCTATGATAATACCCATTCAATATGCACTAGTTTACCGAATCGATGTCGATCACTGGATCGAAGGCGAAGACCTCTTTGAAGGGCACAGGACGGCCCAGGTGATACCCCTGGCCATAGGTGATGTTGTAGGACGACAGCAGCGGAATCAGCGCCTCCTGGTCGACGAACTCCGCCACGGCCTGTTTGCCGAAGCCGGTGGCGATGTCCGACACCGCCTTGACGATGACGCGGCTGTCGGGATTGGTCGCCAGGCTGCGGATGAAGGAGCCATCGATCTTGATATAGTCCACCGGCAACTGGCCCAGATAGTGGAAACTCGAGAAACCGACGCCGAAGTCGTCCAGCGCGGTCCGACAGCCTAGATCACGGACGCTCTGCAGCACCCCGCGGGCGGTGGAGAAGTCGGTGACGGCGGCGGTCTCGGTGACTTCCAGCACCAGATGATGGGGATCGGCCTGACTGACCGTCAGCAGGTTGGCCAGGTACTGCTTCAGCCCTTCGTCGTGGAGCGACTGTCCGGACAGGTTGACCGCCAGGCTGATGCCCTCGAGCCTCGCCAGGGCATGCACGCAGTGATGCAGCACCCAGCGATCGATGGCCACGATCTGGCCGGAATGTTCGGCCACCGGGATGAATCGTGCCGGTGATATCAGGCTGCCATCGTCGTCGCGCATGCGCAGCAGCACCTCGTAGTGGCGGATCGAGCGATCCTCCAGCCGCACGATGGGCTGCACCATCAGCACGAAGTCACCCTCCACCAGGGCTCGGCGAATACGGTCGACCCAGTAGACACGCTCGTTGAGCTCATCCCGGGCGTTTTCCAGAGTGGCCAGCAGGTGCCAGCGTTGCAGGTTGCTGGCCTTGGCCTTGTACATGGCCACGTCGGCGCTGGCCATCAGGTCGGCGGGGGTGGCGCCCTCGGTGGGGAAGGGGACGATACCGATGCTCGCAGTGACCCGGTGGCGACGTCCTTCGGCGACGAACCCGAGGCTCTCGAACAACTGGTTGAGGTGCTGGGCGACGCGGATCGCGTGGTCGTCGTCGACCCCAGGCAGCAGCAGGGCGAACTCGTCGCCGCCGAGGCGCGAGATGACCCCTCGGTGGGCGTACTCCTGCTGCAGCAGGCGGGCCACGGTATGCAGCATGCGATCCCCGGCATGATGGCCGCTGAGCTCGTTGACTTCCTTGAACTGGTCAAGGTCCAGCAGCATGACCACGCCCTGCTCGTCTCGGGCCAGGGCCTTGCGCAGCGACTCCAGGAAGAAGCGACGATTGTAGAGCTCGGTCAGCGGATCACGCTCGGCGAGCCAGGTCAGTCTGGCCTCGGCGGCCTTGCGCTCGGTGATATCAAGTCCCACCGATATGCGTGCCAGGGAGACTTTGGCACCGCTCTTCAGCGGGCTGTGGTACCAGATGATGGTGCGTGGCTCCCCATCGGGAAGGGTCAGGGTGCGTTCTTCCTGATGCAAGGTCTGGCTGGGCTCGCTGTCCCCCGGGCCTGCGCCGAAGATGTCGTCGAAACGACGCCCCAGCAGTTCCTGGGAGGGGCAGCCGAGCTGGTCCTTGAGGTAGTCGTTGACCATGTCGATGCGCCCCTCTTCGTCCAGCGTGAGGATATGCACCTGGGCGGTATCGATCAGATTGCTGACAAAGTCCCGCTCCCTGGCCAATTCATCGATACGACGTGCCAGCTCATCCCCCCGCTGAGCCACCTGGCGCTGCAGGCGCTCGAGCTTGTCGGCCAGGGTCAGGGTGCTGGATTCCAGCACGTCGATCTCGTCCGGCAGGCGACGTGGCGCCAGCGGCAAGGCTTCGCGCGCCTGGGAAAAGCCACCACTGGCCAGCGGCGGCAGCACCGAGGCCACCCGGCGCAGTCGAGCCATGGGACGCAGCAGGATCGCCAGCAGCAGGAGTTCGGCAGACAGCCAGCCAAACAGACTGGCCATCATCTGGGTCCGGGTATCGAGCTGGATGGCATGGATCTGGGTGGTGATGTCCGAGATCAGCACGAAATAGGCGGGTGCACGAGCCCCGGAGGACGAGGTCAGCGGGACGGCGGAAAGCTCGAGATGACGTCCCTGCTGTTCGAGGCGCAGGGGTTCCTGCGCCAATGCCTCGAGGGAACCTTTTCGGCTTGCCTGGTGCAGCAGCGGCAGGCTCTGTGAGGCGTTGGTCACCGCCTGTACCCGTCCCTTCCAGCCGTCCAGTCGACGTGGTTCAAAGGCGGCTTCGGTGGCGCTGGTATCGACGCTGATCAGGGCGACCTCGCTGGTGGATATCTCGCGAGTCTGGCGGGCGACGTCCGCCAACGAGCGAGACAGCAGCAGGGTGCCTGCGCTGCCGCCGCTGGCCAGTATCGGGACCACGGCATACTGGCGGCACTCGGGAGAGCACTCGAGCGGCGACAGGGGGAGCTCCCGGGACATGACGCTTTCCACCCAGCGCCGATAATGAGGCGGCGGCGACTGGCCTGGTTCGAGCCCCAGCGACATGACCGCACGGGTGCGATCATCGTAGACCAGCATCTGTTCGATACCCGCCTCCAGCTGGAGCGAGGGCCACAGTGAGGCCAACGCAGGGGACAGCGCCTCGGGCGGTGACGGCGGGGCCCCCTGCTCCAGCGCAGGGCCCAGGTCGGGCGAGGCCGCGATCAGTCCCGCCAGCTGCTGCAACCCTTTTTCCGAACGGCGGATGGCGAACTCGAGCTCACGCTGCTGGCGCTCGATCTGCTCCTGGCGCGTGGCGGTGAACTGACGTGTCAGGTTGGTGTGAGACAGGTAGGTGAACAGCACTGCCAACGCCACCAGCAAAAGGCTGGTGAGGGTGACCACTCGCCATGTGAGGCCCAGGCGAAGGCGCTCGGGGCGTGACGGGCTGGTAACCGGCATCAGAACCTCAACGAGAGCTGGAAGAGCCACATGTTCCAACGTCGCTCGGTGTCTTCAGGATCTGGATTATCCTGAACCGGCAGCCAGGCGGTCCCGTCCACATAGTGATATTCGCCCGCCAGCATGACCCGTGAATGGGGCTGCCACTGTAGACCGAAGGTCCAGTCATTGGCGTACTGGGAGTGGGCCGGACCACGGCCTTCGCGTTCGTAGTCGGTGCCGTTGCGGTCGTCGCGGTCGTTGACCAGGCTGTCGTAGCGGACCAGCCAGCGCCAGTCGTCGAGGAAGCGCCGGCGATATTGCACGTACCAGCTTTCACCCTGGTTCTCGTTGTCCTCGAAGGCGTCGAAGCCGGTGAGGCTGACGTCGCGCAGCGCGTACTCCGCGGTCAGGCTCCACAGCTCGGCGTTGTATTGAGCAGAGAAGATCCACGGCTGGAAATCGAGCTTGCCGTCTCCGGGAAAGGCACCGGGGGAATCGTAGTCGGCCTTGACCGAAGCCGCGCTGACGGCAAATACCATGCGACCGCCGTCGTGTTCGTAGCGCACCTGGCCTACCGCCGAGGTGTCGGCGTCGAAGGAGCCGGGTAACACATCGAGACCCAGCACCTCTTCCACATCGTCATCCACCTGCGCCTGGCCGACACCCAGCTGGGCATGGATCACGCCGTTGTCGATGCGCTCTTCGTGGTAGAGGCTGACGCCGTCGGCAGACAGCCCCAGGGAACGGGTGCGGTCGAAATAGATCGACTGTGGCAGCAGAATGCTGGGGCGGGTAAAGGCCACGTCCCGGGTCTGGTTGTAGAAGCCGAAGGGATTCTTGAAGCGCCCGACCTGAATGCCGAAGGTGCGATCCCGGTCGGACAGCATCTGCCAGTCGACGATACCGTAGTCGAGTTCCACCGAACCGTTGTCGACCTCGCCGGCGCGCCGGCTCAGGGCCTGGGCGGCCAGCAGCAGGTTCTCGGTGGGTCGGATGGAGGCGTTGATGCCGAGCTCCGTGTAGTCCCAGCTGCCGCCACTATCGCTGCTGTCGCCGAACATGTTGTTGTCGTCGGTGATCACCAGCGCCTGGCTCAGAAAACCGTGCACCTGGAAGGTGTCCAGGGGGGACGCCTGTGCGGTGGACACCAGCAGCAGCGGCACCAGCAGCGAAGGCGCCAGCAGCCCCAGGCGGCAACCCACCGACCTAATCCCTGGCAATGGCTTGGACGCGCTCATCCAGATACTCCCTTTCGATGTAGCCGATGGCTCCGGGGGTGGTGGCCACCGTGTCGATCATGTCTTGCTGACTGCGCACACGATGTGGCGCCTGCCCGGTACCCGAAAAGACGATGCGGTCCCAGGCCAGCTGCAACTGGTGAGGATAGACAGACAGCCATTCCTTGACGAAGGTGGCGTGGACGGGGTCGTCACTGGCCAGGACGTACACCTCCGCGCCTTGCCCGCTGGGCCAGGTGCGCAGGCGCATGGCAAAGATCGCCCGCAAGGTATCGCGGTCGAGCTCGTTCAGGGCAAGGCCAGGATGAGAAATGACCACCACCTCGTCTGCGGTCTTTCCCCACGCAGCCGTGCTGGCCAGCCCTCCGGAGATCAGGACCGTCCAGATGCAGAACAGGAGGCGAAGAGATAACCGACGCATCAACGCAGCCTCTCTGCAGCCTCGATGGAGGACAATCGCCACCTGGAGAGTGGCATCCACTGTGTCATAGTGCTCCGGATTCCCTGCATGGCTTCCTTGCGACGTCGCATTTCTTGGGCTTGGCCGCAGAAAAACGCTCTTTATAGGTAGATAGCCAGATGTCGTTACGCATCAAATGCGCCCAGCTTGTGCATTAACAAGCTTATCCTAAGGTGAGTCACTGTGGGGGAAAAGAGAGGTAGTAAAGAGTTTATGCCACCAACGCAAGGCGATGTGGTGCTTGCGAAGGTGGCATGGCAGAGAGAGGGACGGCCGGGATTCAGCCCTGAATGGCGAAGCTGGCCTGGTTCAACCACAGGTGCGCCGCGACGCTGGCGGCGTAGCCCAGCGCGATCACCGGGGCCCAGCGCAGGTGGCCCATGAAGGTGTAATAGCCGCGTGCCTGGCCCATCAGCGCGACGCCAGCAGCGGAACCGATCGACAGCAGGCTACCACCGACGCCAGCGGTCAGGGTGATCAACAGCCAGTGGCCGTGGGACATCTCTGGCTCCATGGTCAGTACCGCGAACATCACCGGAATGTTGTCGACCACCGCCGAAATGACACCGAGCGCGATATTGGCCCAGGTCGCGTCCCACTGGTTGTACATCACGTCAGACAGCAGTCCGAGATAGCCCATGAAGCCAAGACCGCCAACGCACATGACGACACCATAGAAGAACAGCAGGGTGTCCCACTCAGCCCGGGCGACCCGGTTGAACACATCGAAGGGGACCACGCTGCCGAGTTGCTCGAGCTTCTTCCAGTCGCCCTTCTGGGTATAGACGGTGCGCTTGCGATCCAGCGACTTGGGCAGGCTCTTGCGCAGATAGAAGCCAAAGAACTGCAGATAGCCCAGTCCGGTCATCATGCCAAGCACCGGCGGCAGGTGCAGCAGGGTGTGGCAGGCAACGGCGGTGGCCACCGTGAGCAGGAACAGGACGATGATGCGGCGTGCCCCACGCTTGAGCTCCACCGTCTCCTCGAGGCTGTCCGGGGTGCGATTGTGGATGAAGAAGCTCATCACCACCGCCGGGACCACAAAGTTGATCAGCGAGGGAATCAGCAGTTCGAAGAACTCCTGAAATTCGATCAGGCCGGCCTGCCAGACCATCAGGGTGGTGATGTCGCCGAAGGGGCTGAAGGCGCCACCTGCGTTGGCTGCGACCACGATGTTGATACAGCAGAGATTGATGAAGCGCTTGTCACCTTCGGCCACCTTGGTCACCACCGCACACATCAGCAACGCCGTGGTCAGGTTGTCGGCGATCGGCGAGATGACGAAGGCAAGGCCGCCGGTGAGCCAGAACAGGGTGCGGTAGCTGAAGCCTTTCTGGACCATCCAGGAACGCAGGCCATCGAAGATCCGGCGCTCGTCCATGGCGTTGATGTAGGTCATCGCTACCAGCAGGAACAGCATCAGCTCGGAGAATTCCAGCAGCGTCATATGGAAGGCATGCTCGGCCTCATCCGGCATACCGGATTGCACGTAGGTCCAGCCGATCAGCGCCCAGATAAGGCCTGCCGCCACCAGCACGGGCTTGGACTTGCGCATGTGCAGCTTTTCTTCCGCCATCACCAGGGCGTAGGCCAGTACGAAGATGGCCACCGCCAGAAAGCCGGCGAAGGAGCCGGTGAGGTCGAGTTCTCCGGTCACCGCCTGGCTGGCTCCCGCCAGGGTGAGCCCCATCAGCAGCAGAGCGGCGAGGACGAGCCAGCGACCCGGTCGTCGTATCCTCTTGTTGTCATAATTATGCATGACGATGTCATCCTGAAAGTGAATGAGAAAGGGAGAAATCGACGTCGAGACTACCACAGCGTTTTGCACTGCAATATGCTGCCAAAGGCGCGCTGGAATGCACCTTTGGTAGGAGTAGTGAGGCCCTGTCCGGTTGTCGGGGCAAGAATCTGTGCTAGTTGATGCCGGCGGTGCTCATCTCGGCAGGTTCTGTGGCATCATGCTCGCCTGGAGAGCCTCCGGGAGCTCCATCTTCAGTTTCAGCCAGGCGCCTGTTCCATGTTTCTTGATGACTACCACTCCTGCGTCGATGATCGCATCGTGATTTCCGCTGACCAGGCGAGCCGCTTCGCCAAGTGCATAGCCGGCGACTTCAACCCCATTCACACACCGGGCGCACGGCGGTTCTGCGTACCGGGCGACCTGTTGTTCGCTCTGGTGCTGAAGCGTTTCGGACTGTCGCCGCACATGAACTTTCGCTTTCTCGCCATGGTGGGGGCGGATCGGGCGCTCAGTTTTCGCGAGGAAGGCGACCGGGTGATACGGGTGCTGGACGATGACGGCAAGTGCTATCTGGAGGTCGAACGGCGCGGAGAGGTGACCTTCGACGAGAGCGTCGTCGAAGCCTTCACGCGCTGCTACGTGGCGTTTTCGGGAAAGAACTTTCCTCACTACATGAAGCCGCTGATGGAAGACTGCGGTGTCATGTTCAATCCCAAGCGGCCGCTGGTGATCTACGACAGCATGGGCTTTTCGCTGACGCGACTGGATGCGCTGGCGCCGGCGTTACGGCTGCTGGATTCCCGCCTGGAGGTCATCGGCAAGCGCGGTGACGTGCACCTCGAGTTCGCCATCGACGCCGCTGGAGAAAGTATCGGTCATGGTGGCAAGAAGCTGGTGGTCAGTGGCCTGTGTCCCTATGACGCCGAGGCCATGGACGACATCGTCGACCAGTTCTACCAGTTGAAGCGGGATCACGCCGGCACTCCCTGCTGAGTCCGGGCCGGACCTGACGGCCGGCTGCTGGTATCGCCGGCGTCGGGAGCGCAGGCACTTTTCAGACAAGCCCTAGCCCAGCAGCCCCCTGACCAGCCCCAACGCCAGAAACGCCAGCACCAGTGCCCACACCGGCAGCCGCTTCAGCAGCACGAATCCTGCCACCACGATCGCCACGTCGAGGGTCGAGACGATGGCGCTTTGCCACACCGGATCGATGAAGGCGGCCCCCAGCAGCCCGACCACAGCGGCGTTGGCACCGCTCATGGCGGCCCTCAGGCGAGGGCGACGGCCGAGCCGTTGCCAGGCCGGCAACAGCCCGATCACCAGCAGGGCCCCGGGAAGGAAGATGGCGACCAGCGCCAGGGCGCCCGCCCACACGCCGCCGGCAATGCTGCCCAGATAGGCGGCGAAGGTGAACAGCGGCCCCGGAACAGCCTGAGCGGCGCCGTAGCCAGCCGTAAACTCCTGAGTCGAGACCAGCCCGCGGCCGACCACCTCGGCGTCCAGCAGCGGCAACACCACATGGCCCCCGCCAAACACGAGTGCGCCGGCGCGATAGAAACCGTCGGCCAGCGTCGTCCAGGCGTTGGGCGAGAGCCAGTGCAGCAGGGGCAGCCCTCCCAGCAGCAGCGCGAACAGCACCAGGGCAACGGGACTCACCCAGGACGCCAGCGATGGTGCCGGCACGCCAGCGTCGTCGGTCGACGTTGGCGTCGCGCCTTCCAGCAGCAGGAGACCTGCCAGGGCTCCCAGCACGATGACCGCCACCTGGGCGCCGATGCCGCCGACGACCAGCATGATGGCAAGCGCCACCAGCGCCATCCCGGCACGCGGAAGATCCGGGCAGAGGCTGCGGGCCATGCCGGTCAGGGCCTGGGCGACGACCACCACGGCGACCAGCTTGAGCGAGTGGATCAGCGCTTCGCCAAGGGCGCCGTCCATGGCACCGGCACCATAGGCGAAAGCCATCATCGCCAGTGCCGAGGGCAGGGTGAAGGCGAGCCAGGCCAGCAGGGCGCCGACCAGGCCGCCGCGGATCAGTCCGATGGCGAGCCCCACCTGGCTGCTGGCCGGGCCGGGAAGAAATTGGCACAGCGCCACCAGTTCGGCGTAGGCGGATTCGCTCAGCCAGGCCCGGCGCTTGACGAAGACCTGATGGAAGTACCCCAGATGAGCGACCGGACCGCCGAAGGACGTCAGCCCGAGGCCAAGGAAGGTCAGAAAGATATCCAAGTGGCGTCGCGGCTGTTGTCGGAGGGGTTGTTGCGATTGTTGAGGGCTGTGTTCCATGACGTCACCGCGAGAAGTGGCAGTCCAGTCTGGCACCTCGAGGTGACAGTGAAATGAAAAGAGATAACGGAAGGCAGGTGGCATGGATAGGGGGCGTCATGCCCCCTCTCTGTCTGCGCTCTGTCTCCACCCTATCTCAATTCAATCTCCACTCTATCCCCAGTCTGGCCGACAGGCCCTTCGGCCAGGGCCTTATCCCGTCAGTGAGCCAGCGCAGGCACTTTTCCGACAAGCCTCAGGCTTTGACCGAAAAGTCGACTAGCGCCAGTACTTTTTAGGCAAGCCTTAGCGCAGGTAGAGGCGGCCCTGTTCATACAGACTGCGGCAGTCGCTGGCGTCGTGGAAGCGATCGGCTTCGATATTGCCGCTGGCAACCCCGGGGCCGGCGAAGCGAGGATCATCGCACTCACCGTCGTGGCTCCACTGGCTGCCGTCGTCGCCCCACTCGATCTCGCCACCGACGTAGCTGCTCGATGCGCTGGCAGAGGCGCCGGCCGACGCTGCGCTGCTGGTGGACAGCGACTCGGATACCACCAGGGTCGCGGGTGCCAGCTGGCCGCTGCCATCGTAGCTGCCGACCCAGACGTTGTAGTTGCCGCTGGGGGGCGAGGTCAGTACCACCGCCGGATCGGTGCCGTCGGCGTCATCGCTGCAGTGCCAGATGCCGCTGGCGTCGTAGACCACCAGGGTGGTATCGCTGGCCGAGGTGGCGGCGATCTTCAGCGGATAGCTGCCGGCGGTGTAGTTGATGTCCACATCCGGAGCCTCGGCGTTGACGAAGCCGGCGCAGTCGGCGCTGACCACACTGGCCCGGGTATTGCCGCCGGCCATCACGTCGAGGGTCTGGGGATCCGGCTGGAAGCCGGCGCTCAGGGTCAGGGTGGAATAGACCGGAGCGGCGGACCAGTCGAGCTGCTGGGCCACGGCAGGCTTGCTGGTGGACATGCCGGCGCAGGCGGTGGTCAGCAGAGGAAGCGCCAGAATGAGGGAGGTACGTGCGAAGGGGGGCATCGGATGTCCTTGGATGGCGACGGGGCGAATGAGACACCAGGTCAGTTGAACGAGGGGGCAGTCGAATGGACGGACGACATGACAAGAGCGACGCCCGAATTTCAGCGCACGCCCGGTCCTTAGCATAAAAAACCTGGATATCGGATACCACTTAATAAGCACTCACTAGCTCTGGGCGATAGTGCTGTGCTGAATCGGCGCATCAGGCTGAATCAGCAAAAAGTACGCTGAAAGTGTGTTCTACAGGCGTGGTACTGTGATTCATGGAAATTTGAGAGCAGGCGATGGCGTCGGGGGTCTTCGGAATGGGCCCGCGCAGGGCACCCGGGAATCCGGTTCGGTCTTCGCCAGCACTCGACGAGACCGTCATCTTCCCGACACGCAGAGGATGCTGCCGATGGATACCCCCCGTACGGAGCGAATCTCGATCTACCCCTTGACCACCCGCGTAAGAGTGGACGTCGAAGGCCAGGTCCTGGCCGACACCCTGCACGCGCTGGAACTCACCGAACCGGGCTACCCGCCACGTCTCTACCTGCCTCGCAGCGACGTCGACATGAGTCGTCTGGTAGAAAGCGACACCCGGACCCACTGCCCGTTCAAGGGTGACGCTCGCTACTTCCATGTGGAGGTCAACGGCCGCCGTTACGAAGATTCGGTGTGGAGCTACGAACAACCCCTCGATGGCGTCCAGGCGATCCGCGCCCACCTGGTATTCGATCCCAGGGTCGCGACCGCCAGCGTCGAATCCTGAAGAGGGGCCGCTTGGCGATAGAGAGCCCTGTCAGGCGGTCAGGCTGCCAGGAACTGGTCAGCACAGCTCCAGCGGCACTTCCTGGGCCTCGAAGGCCAGCAGCCATTGCTTGCGCCCCATGCCACCTGCATAACCCGTAAGGCTGCCATCACTGCCGATGACCCGGTGGCAGGGCACCACGATGGCGATGGGATTGCGTCCGTTGGCCGCGCCCACCGCCCGGTGGGCTCCCTTGCGGCCGAGTCCTTCGGCGATCTGGGCATAGCTTCGGGTCTCGCCGAAGGGGATCTCCGACAGCGCCTTCCACACCTGACGCTGGAAGTCGGTGCCCAGGGGATCCAGCGGCAGCGAGAAGCTCTGGCGTCGCCCCGCAAAGTAGTCATCAAGCTGTTCGCGGCAGGCGCGAGTGTGCTCCGAGGGGCGAGCCGTGATGGTCTCGGCACGACCGATGTCGATAAAGTCGAGTCGGGCGACGCCGCCAGCGGTAGCGGCGATGACGATGGCTCCCAGAGCGTCGACCTCGGGCGGATGGTAGACCTCGAGTCCAGCGAAGGCGTCGAGACAGGCGATGGGATCAAGGGTCGTTGTCATGGTCATGACTCCAGAGTTGCAGCAGCAGATAGCTGCGCCAGGGGCGGGCCTTGTCAATGTCGATGCCGATGTCGCTGTCGCCCCCAGCCAATGAAGGGGGGGACAGGACGCGTCGAATCACGGCGTCACCGGCGAGCCAGACATCGGGATCGCTTTCGCCCCTTAGACGGGCGTAGCCGGCGGTCCAGGGGCCGATGCCGAGAATGTCCTCCCAGTGCGGAGGCTTGCGCTCGTCACCTGCCACCGCCTCGGCCAGGCGTCGAAGCGTCTGGCGTCGGCTGTCGGGCATGCCGAGAAAGGCAAGCGGCGAGCCTGCCAGCGACGCCGCGCTCGGAAAGTGGCAGCCACCGTCCGGGGTCCTCTCGCCGAGGGCATCGACCAGCGTCTGGGTCAGGGCGCGCGCCTGGACGAGGCTGACCTGCTGGCCGAGTACGGCGCGAACGGCAGCCTCGAAGGGTGACCATAGCCCAGGCAGGCGCAGGCCTTCCACCAGCGGCAGAACGGGAGCCGCGTCGCGCAGGGTCGCGTCGATCAATGAGGGGGTAGCGTCCAGGTCGAGCATGCGCCGAATATTGGCGATGACGCCGGTCACCTGATTCAGATCGTCGATGACCAGTTCGACACGAAAGCCATGGCGTTCGGGCTGATGGAAGGCGGTGAAGTGCCCACGGGCGCTACGCCAGCGGAAACGTCGGCCGTAGTGATCGTCGCCGACCCACTCGAGACCGCGGATCGCTCGGCGAGCGAAGAAGTCGCGCAGCGTGGCGAAGGCGTAAGGGGGACGATAGCCGAGGGTCAGGCTCAGGCACTGGCCGAGCCCCTGCCCTGTGTCCTTGCGCGTGCTGGTGCTCGACACGCGCCGGCGGATATCACGGGGGCTGAGTCCGATGCGCTCGCGGAACACCTCGTTGAAGCGTCGTACGCTGCCGAAGCCGCTGGCCAGCGCGACCTCGCCGATGGTCAGGCTCGATTCATGCAGCAACTGTTTGGCGAACAGACAGCGACGATGCTGCGCATAGCCCGATGGCGAAATGCCCAGGTGGCGCTGAAACAGCCCTCGTAGATGGCGAGCTCCGATACCGAGCCGTGCGGCCAGGGCCTCGACCGAGTCACCATCCAGCGCGCCCTGGTCGATCAGCGCAAGCGCTCGCTTGAGGGTGGTGTCACTACCTTGCCAGGCAGGCGAGCCCGGGGCGCTGTCGGGACGACAGCGCAGACACGGTCGGTAACCCGCCTGGAGCGCGCCCAGCGCACTTTCGTAGTAGCGCACGTTGTCTTCCCGCGGCAGTCGCGCCGGACAGATGGGCCGACAGAAGATACCGGTGGTCAGCACCGCCACGAAGAAGCGACCGTCGAAGCGTGGGTCCCGGCTGAGCCGGGCACGTCGCAGCGTCGCGAGGTCAAGCGTCATGGGGTGGGATGCGCGGGCGCCTGATGCGTGGCCCGGGGCGCCTGGCTGGCGGGTGGCGTTCAGGTTGGCGGACGGCGCAGGCATGTCCCTCTCCCAGACGGTATGCTTGAGGACAAGTCTATCGCGTCCTTGTCCCCACAATGGCGGAAATCGGCACTCACTGGAAGATCGTTGTCCCCCCCGCACAGGAGAACCGCATGTCGCTACCCTTGACTCGCCACAATCGTCCGCGTCAGGTGCTTGACGCCATCGAGGCAGCCAATACCGGTCTCAGGGAAGACGACCGGCAGGCCAAGTTCGACAAGATCGCGGCCTCGCCCTACGCCTTCTTTCGAGGCACCAATCATCTGTACTGGGCCGATGTCTGGCATGACTGGCGCTTTTCGCTCTACGGCGGTCAGGTCGACACCCAGACCTGGTTGCAGGGTGACGCCCACGCCTTCAACTTCGGCGCCTATGGCCACCACGATGACCACGTGCGCTACGGCATGGACGATTTCGACGACTCGCTGATCGGTGACTATCAGTATGATCTCTGGCGCCTGGCCATCAGTCTGGTGCTGGACGCCCACGACAATCAGGGTCTTTCGCCCAAGGCGCTGCGCCGTGGTCTCAAGCACCTGGTGCTGGCCTACCATCGGGAGCTTGCCGACCATCGCCGAGGCGAGACCCCAGGGTACGTCAATGTGGAGAGCGCCAAGGGGCCGCTCAAGCCGTTCATGCAAAAGGTCGAGCGCAAGAAGAGTCGGGCCAAGATGCTCGACAAGTGGACCCGGCTCGACGATGACGGCCGCCGGCTCGAGCGTGAGGGCAAGCTGTCCAACCTGCCTGCCCACCTGGACAGCCAGTTGCGCAAGGCCATCAACGAGGAGTATCGCGATACCCTGAAAGGCGAGCGCAGCGAGTCCGAGGACGAGCACTTTCGCATCAAGGACACCGCGCGGCGTCTGGATGCGGGCACCGGTTCACTGGGACTGGACCGTTTCTACGTGCTGATCGAGGGTGGCAAGGACCACGAGCACGACGATGTCATTCTCGACGTCAAGGAGCAGCCTGGGCCGGCCGGACTGGTGCTGATGAGCGAGGCCGGCAAGCGCGCCTGGAAGGCGACCTTCCCGCATGAGGGCATTCGTCATGCCGCCGCTTTCCACGCCATCGCCGAACACCCGGATATCTACCTGGGCTGGCTGCACCTGGGCGACAAGGTGTTCTCGGTGCGCGAGCGCTCGCCCTACAAGGAAGACTTTCCTACCCACAAGCTGAAGGGCGGCAAGGACTATCGCCAGCTGGTAAAGCAGTGGGGTGGCATCCTCGCTCGCGAGCACCTGCGCGGCGCCGCTGCGCTGACGCCGGACGATCCGGGCCGTTTTGCCCGGGCGGTGGGCCGGCGGGTCGACGGTCACCTCGATCAGGTGGTCGAGATGGTGACCACCCTGGCGCACAGCTACGCGCGTTGTGTGGCCCAGGACCATCAGACCTTTGTGCAGTCACGCAAGGATCGGCAGTGATGCCTGGCCTGGCTCAGGTCTGCTCGCCCGGCTCCAGCGGCTCGCGGGTGGGGCCTCGATAGACCCGCGCCAGGGTCCGCGTCATCAGCTTGCGTGACAGACCCGGCACCAGGCGCATGCCAAGGGTGGCCAGGCGTGCCTGGCGGGTCGGCACGATCAGGTAGTCACCCTTGTGCAGTCCCGTGAGGGTATCGTCGGCGATGGCGTCCAGGCTGGCCTTGGGGATGGACAGGGTCTGGGCGCGATTTTCCGGCGTCCGGCCCTGTTCCAGGGTGTCGACCATGGGCGAGTCGAACTCGCCGGGGCACACCAGCTGTACACGGATGCCCTGGGGCGCGAGCTCGTAGTAGAGCGACTCGGTCAGCCCCACCAGGGCGTGCTTGCTGGCGCAGTAGGGGGTGTAGCCGAAGACCCCGGTCAAGCCCGCCACCGAGGCAATATTGATCAGCCAGGCCGCGGGGGCATTGCCCTTGTGTCCGTGCTGGCGCCCGCCCTGGGCCGCCAGAAACGGCAGCGCCGCCCGAGTGGCGTTGAGCGGGCCGAAGTAGTTGACCTCCATGACCTCGCGAAAGTCCCGCTGGGTCAGTGTCTCGAAGTAACCCTCGCGCATTACCCCGGCGCAGTTGATCAGACCGTCGATGGCGCCGCTTTCGGCGGCGATGGCGGCCATGGCCTCCTGCATCGCGGTTTCATCGGTGACGTCCGCCACCCGACAGTCGACCACCGCCGCCGGCGACTCGCCTCGCAGCGTCTCGAGCGCGGCAAGCAGGCGCTGTTCGTTGCGGGCCACCAGGGTGACCCGCGCGCCCTCGCGTATCAGCCGCTGTGCCAGCGCCAGGCCCAGACCCGAGGAACCTCCGGTGATGACGAAGTGACGATGTTCGAACATGGTGGCTCTCCAGCCGCCAGCCTGTCATGGCAGTCTGACAAGCGTGGCCTCTTGTGGATGGTGGTGGTCGACGGTGTGCCAAACGCTCTCGGTGATCAGGATGCCTGTCGCCAGCGACAGGGGATCGGAAAGGCCTCGAGGCGGGCCTTGAGAGAGGAGAGATCGACATCACCCGGCACCCTGATCTCCGCCACCAGGCCGAGGGTCGCATCCTGGCATGCCGTGATGCGTGCCACCCCGGGCCCCAGTTCGGCTTCGGCGATCTCGCCATAGACCCGGGTGACCGCGTCCTGTCGCAGGGCCGGCTTGAACACCTTGCCCACCGCCGTCAGTGGAATGCTGTCGAGGATCCAGATGTTCTTGGGGATGGCGGCCTTCTCGGCCAGGTGGGCCTGACAGTGGCTGAGCAGGTCGTCCTCGTTGACCTGGCGATTGGGCTGCAGGCTGACGTAGGCCACCGGCAGTTCGCCGACTCGGTCGCAGGGCTTGCCCACGGCAGCGGCCATCTGCACCGCAGGGTGGCGGTAGAGCGCGTCTTCGATCATCTGCGGATCGATGTTGTGCCCCCCGCGGATGATCAGATCCTTGGCGCGCCCGGTGATCCACAAATAGCCGTCGGCATCCTGGCGGGCCAGGTCGCCGGTGTTGAACCAGCCATCCTCGACCCAGATGTCGCGGTTCTGTTCGGGCCTGGAGTAACCGTCGAAGACGTTGGGGCCGCGGATCAACAGCGTCCCGATCTCGTTGACCTCACAGTCGCGCAGGTAGCGGTCCTGGTCGTCGAGGGCGACCACCCGGGCACCGGTATAGGGCAGCGCCAGGCCCACCGATCCGGTGCGACGCTCGCCTGCGAGCGGGTTGGCCATGCTGCCGCAGGTGCCCTCGGTCATGCCGAAGCCCTCGATCAGCGAGATGCCGGTCAGCTCCTCGAAGTGGCCGTGGACCGCCCGGGGCAAGGGCGCGCCGCCACTCAATGCACTTTCGAGGCTCGATACCTCGGCGTCGCCGAAGGGCACCTCGAGCAGGCGAGAGAAGATCGCCGGCACCGCACTGAAGAAGCTGACCCGGTGGCGCTCCATCAGCGACCAGAAGTTGTCGACCAGGCCGGGGCTGCGAAAGCCGCCCGGGGTGGCCAGCAGGATCTCCGCGCCGATCATCAGCGGCACCAGGCCGGTAATCAGTACGGCGTTGACGTGAAACAGCGGCAGGCCACAGAGGATCACCGCGTCCTCTCGGTGGCGAAACAGCATCTGCATCATCGCCGCGTTGGCCACCTCGTTGGCGTGGCTATGGGGTGCCAGCTTGGGCAACCCAGTGGTACCGCCGGTGTGGAACAGCGAGGCGCGCTCCTCGGGGCGAATCCTACGTTCATTGATGAGCCGATCGGCGGGGGCCCGATCGAGGCAACGGTCGAAGTCCTCGCACCAGTCGGCGGCGTCGGGCAGCGGCAGACGTTCGCGCAGAGCGCGGGCTTCGTCATCGCCGAGAAAGCGCGCGGCATCGACGTACAGCACCTTTTCGAGGCTCGGTACCCGGTCCTTGATGGCTTCCACCTTGTCCCAGATGTCGCTGCCCGGAAAGGGCGCCAGCGCCACCAGCACTCGGGTGCCGGCGGCGTTCATGATGCCGGCGATATGCTCGGGCTCCAGCATCGGGTTGATCGGGTTGACCACGCCGGCCGCCTCGCCGCCCCACAGGGTGAAGTGGGTCTGGGGCAGGCTCGGCAGCAGAAAGGACACCACGTCGTCAGCGTCCACGCCGAGGCGGTGAAAGGCGTTCGCAGCCTGCACCACACGGGCAAGAAACTCGGCGTAGGTGTAGCGCTGCCCCTGCTGCTGGGCCGTGGCGTCCATCACGAAGCGCAGCGCGGTGGCGTCGGGTCGGCGCCTGGCGCTGATCTGAATCAGCTCGAGGGTGCTGTCGGGCAGCTCCAGCGAGGCCCACGGGGTCGCCTCGATGACCTCGATGTCGGCGCGATCGCGAATCGCCGGAAAACGACTAATTCGCTCGAGATAGGAGGGCAGGGACGAGGCTGCGGCGGAAGCGGTGTCGATGGTCATCTTGGTTTCTCGAGGCGTCGCGGCGTCAGGACCAGGCGCGACAGCAGCAATCGTAAGTGTTGTTGTTGAACGTGCTAGCGGACCAGCCACTGCATCAGCTTGAGGACCTTGTGGGTGGTGCTGGTGTAGGGCGGTATCAACAGTTTCATGCTGTCGACAGGGCCCTGACGGTAGACCGGGCGCATCTTGGAGAAGGTGATGAAGCCGTCGCGGCCGTGGTAGTGACCCATGCCGCTATCACCCACGCCACCGAACGGCAGGTCATGCTGGCCCACGTGCAGAAGGGCATGGTTGACCGAGACGCCGCCCGACTGGATACGCTCGATGTAAAGGTCCACCAGCGCCCTGTCCTGGGAGAACGGATACAGCGCCAGCGGACGAGGACGTGCGTTGATGTAGTCGATGACTTCTTCCGGCTGGCGGTAGGTCTTGACTGGTAGCAGCGGACCGAAGATTTCGCGCTGCATGATCTCCATGTCATCGGTCACGTCCAGCACCAGGTGCGGGGCGAACTTGCGTGTCTCAGGGTTGCTTTGCTGTTGCGACAGGGGAATCACCCGCGCGCCCTTGGCCCTGGCGTCCTCCAGGGTCGCCTCGAGCCGGGCGAAGGAGGCGTCGTCGATGATCGAGGTGTAGTCGGGACTGGCGAGATCCGGATAGCGGTGTCCGACGATGCCCTTGGCGGCGTCGACCAGGGCATCCACGCTACCTTCCGGGAGAAACAGGTAGTCCACCGTGGTACAGATCTGGCCGGCGTTGAGCAGCTTGACGAACAGGATTCGCCGAGCGGCCTCGGCCAGGGAGAAGTCCGGGGCGATGATTGCCGGCGCCTTGCCGCCCAGTTCCAGGGTGACCGGGGTCAGGTTGTCGGCGGCGTTGGCCATGACCTTGCGCCCGGTGGCGGTGGACCCGGTGAACACCAGATGGTCGAAGGGCAGGCGGGTGAAGTGAGGCCCCAGCTCGCCGTCGTCGGCGAAGAACTTGAGCTTTTCCTCGGGGAAGTAGTCGGGGCTGAGGTCGATCAGCAGTTGGGCCAGTCGGGGAGAACGATCCGACATCTTGACCAGCGCCCGGTTGCCGGCGGCGAAGATGCCGATCAAGGGGGCGAGGCTCAGGTTCAGCGGAAAGTTCCAGGGCACCAGTACACCGACGACGCCCAGCGGTTGCGGGATAACGCTGTTGCGTGCACCGAAGTAGAGGCTGTGGTCGACCCGCCGGCGCTGGGGCTTCATCCACGACTTCAGGTGCTTGATGGCGTCCTTGATATCGCCGAGCACCACCACGAACTCGCAGAACAGGGTCTCCTCGCGGGAGCGATTGCCGAAGTCGTCGCTGATCGCCTGGACGAACGCCTCCTGGTGGTCCTTGAGCATGTTGGCCAGGGCCTTGAGGTGGCCGATGCGCTCCCGGTAGCTTGGCACCGGCGCCGCCAGATAGGCGCTTCGCTGCTGGTGGAAGGACTGCTCAAGCTGATCGAGGGTGCGGGGATCGGGTGACATCAGGGGGGCATTCATGCGTCGACTCCAGAGGTCGCGGTGGTCGTTGTGGCGGCGTCGCTGGCAATCAGGCCATGCAGGTCGCCGTGGCCGTCCAGCGCCGAGCAGGAGCCCGGCAGGGGCTTGGAAAAGTGGACGCGCGACACCTCGGCGGCCCGTCCTTCATCGAACACAGGCTCCTCTGCCCAGGCGTACTCCGCCAGGGCGAGGATGGTCAGCGAAGGGTTCACCCCCAGGTTGCCGGGAATCAGCGAGCCATCGATGACCCTCAGATTGTGGTAGCCGAAGGCGCGACCGCGATCATCGACGACGCCATCCTCGGCGCTGGTGCCGATGGCGACGCCGCCCATCAGGTGGGCGGTGCTGGGGGCGCCGGAGAGCACTTCGGTGGCCACGTTGCCGGCCTCGCCGCCACCGGCGGCCTCGACGAAGTGACGCGCCGCCTCGTGGGCGATGGGGAAGTAGTTCGACAGCGCCCGGTCATCCTTGTCCTGGTATACCGACCAGCCGGGCTTGAACATGGTGTACCAGGGGCGCTGGCTCTTCAGGTGGACGTAGGTGTCCCTGGTCTGCATCACCAGAAAGATGATCGAGTGTTTCGACTTGCCCACCGGGTTGAGCATTCGCAACGTGGTCAGCGGCTGGCGCAGGATATTGATCAGCATGCTGACCGAGCGAGGCACCTGACCATGGGTATCGGTCAGCGGCACGGCGCTCTGCAGCGCGAAGGTGGCGTCGCCGTAGCGGGGGAAGCGGTTGATCTCGATACGGGTCTCGTCGTCGGGATCGAACATCGAGGTGATGGTCGGGCCGTGGCAGATTTCCTGGGGCTGGCCGCTGGCGTCGGCGAACCTGGCGGTGTTGACGATCAGCGTCTCGGAGTTGGTGCGGACCTCTCGTCCCAGGCGCGATGACAGCCGGGGCAGGGTCTGGTCCTGGTCCCTGGCCTTGAGCAGCAGCGGGATGGTGCCGAATACGCCGGCGGACAGCACCAGGCCCCGGCAGCGCAGCCGGTAGGGCTTCTTGGCGAACCAGGCGGTGGAGGATTGCACCGTGATCTCGTAGCCGGCGCTGCCGTCGCGCTGTCCCTTGGCATCGGCCAGCGCCTCGATGCGCGTGACCTCACTCTCGGCGCGTATTTCCACGCCGTTGCGTTCGGCAAACCATAGGTAGTTCTTGACCAGAGTATTCTTGGCGTTGTGGCGACAGCCCATGGTGCAGCCGCCACAGTATTGACAGCTGTTGCGCTCGGGGCCGTCGCCGTCGAAGTAGGGGTCGCCTCGCTCGGCGCCGCTGGCGTCGTCGGGGGCCTCGGGAAACAGCACCCCGGTATTGACCGTCTGGTAGGTGTGTTCGCGGCCCATACGCCTTGCGGTTTCCTTCAGCGCTTCGTCGGCGGCGTTCTCGTAGTGGCTACGGGTGACACCGAGCATGCGCTGGGCCAGGCCGTAGAAGGGCGCCAGGCGTTGCTTCCAGTCGCCATGGACCCGGGTCCAGGACTCGGCGGCAAAGACCTCGTCCTTGGGGATCAGGTGCACATTGGCGTAGACCAGCGAGCCGCCGCCGACGCCGACGCCGTGCAGGGCGGTGATCTTGCGGGTCAGGCTGATCTGCAGATTGCCGGTTAGACCGAGCCTGGGGGCCCACAGGAATTTTTTCAGGTTCCAGGAGTTGTCCGAAAATTCCTCGTCCTTCCAGCGCCGGCCCTTCTCCAGCATCAGCACGCGATGGCCCTTTTCCGAGAGCCTCAGCGCGCTCACCGAGCCACCGAAGCCGGTGCCGATGATGATCTGGTCATAGTCGAAACGGTCGTCTTGGCTGGACGTCATGGACTGGCCCCTCACGCTGTCGTTGTTGTCTACACCGAGCATAGTGAAGGCAGGGCCGGGCGGATTGACCGAAGGCGCGCGCTATTTGACAGATCGCGCAATATCGAGCGTTTCGGTCTTATGCTTTCGTCGCCATTGGGCGGGACTCTCGCCCATGATCCGCTTGAAGCTGCGGGTCAGGGCGCTCAATTGGCTGTAGCCAAGCAGGTCGGCGATCTCGGTCAGGCTCAGTTGGGTGTCGAGCATGTAGACCCGAGCGCTGCGCATGCGCACGCGATCGAGCAACTGCTGGAAGCTCAGGCCGCGCTTGAGCAGGCGGTCCTGGAGGGTACGTGGTGGTACGTCCAAGGCCTGGGCCACGGCCTCCAGGCTGACCTGATCGAGCGGCAGCAGGTTGGTGATGATCCACTCCACCTTGCTTTCGATGTCGTCCCAGCGATGACGGTGCATCAAGGAGTTGATCAGGTGCCGCAGGGCCGGACTGCCTCCGGCGATGGCGTGGTCGAGACAGCTGCGGTCGAACACCAGGGTGTTCTCGGGATGATTGAAGCGCAGCGCCGAGTGCAGCTGCTGGGTGTAGGGTTCGAGGTCTCGTGGCTCCTCGCCGCACAGGTAGACGGCGCGTAGCTTGATCGGCTCGCCGTAGAGGAAGGTGAGGATGTTGTAGGCGCCCATCAAGGTATTGTCGTTGTGCTGGCGTGATGGGGCACTGCGCCCGGGCACACGATAGGTGAAGTGGTAGTAGGCCTGGTCATCGCGCTCCTCGAGACGCACATCGAGTCCTTGCACGTGGCGGCCGATTTCCTCGGCCACGGTGACCATCGCCTCGCGCAGGGTGGCGCACTGCTGGATCAGCAGGCCCACCATGCCCAGCATCGAGATATTCTGGTAGCGCCCCAGCAGCAGGCCGAAGTGGCGACAGCCGCTCATCTGGGCACCCAGTTCGAGCAGGTCGATCTTGGTGGCCACCGGAATCAGGCGGTCCGGCCGGTCGAGGTAGTCCGGCGGCAACGACAGTCGTGCCAGCGCCTGGTCGGCATCGACACCCTGCTCGTCGAGCAGGGTACGGTAGCCGGTCAGGGCCGCGGCACGCACCATGGGCTGCATGGGGGTATCTCCGGGACAGGGTGTGATCAGTATATCGCTCTGTGCGCGGGGCCGCGCTTGGTCAAAAGATATAGATGCCAGGCGTCTAATATGCCGAAGCGGGAGGTGCTGGTATACGCCGGCGGCGCCCCGCAGGGCGCCGCCGATGATAGAGCGAGTGTCGAGCTGCGCCGAAGAGGCGTCCCGGACTCAGCGATAGGTGTCCTTGAAGCGATCGCGCAGCTGATTCTTCTGCACCTTGCCCATGGTATTGCGCGGCAGGCTGTCGACGAAGAATACCCGCTTGGGCTGCTTGTAGCGGGCCAGCTTGTCGCTCAGCGCGGCGATGACGTCGGCCTCCTGGGGCGAGGCGCCTTCGGCGGGCACCACCACCGCGGTCACCCCTTCGCCCAGGTCAGGGTGGGGCAGGCCGATGACCGCGGATTCGGCGACGCCGTCCATCTCGTCGATATGCCCCTCGACCTCCTTGGGGTAGACGTTGTAGCCGCCGGAGATCACCAGATCCTTGTCGCGTCCGACGATCTGCACATAGCCCCGCTCATCGATCTGGGCCAGGTCGCCGGTGATGAAGAAGCCATCTTCCAGCAACTCCTCGGCGGTCTTCTCGGGCATCCGCCAGTAGCCCTGGAACACATTGGGGCCGCGCACCTCGAGCATGCCGATCTCGCCCTGGGGCAGCGGCGTATGGTTGCCACCCTCACGGTCGGTGATGCGCACCTCGACGCCGGGCAGCGGCATGCCCACGGTGCCGGCGATGCGATCACCGTCGTAGGGGTTGGAGGTGTTCATGTTGGTTTCGGTCATGCCGTAGCGCTCGAGGATGGCGTGGCCGGTGGCGGCCTCGAAGGCCTCGTGGGTCTCCGCCGTCAGCGGCGCCGACCCCGAGGTGAACAGGCGCATGCGGGCGGTGGCCTCGCGGGTCAGGCGGGGATCCTTGAGCAGCCGGGTGTAGAAGGTCGGCACCCCCATCATGGTGGTGCCTTCGGCCATTTCCTCGAAGATCACGTCCGGGTCGAACTTCGCCAGGAAGCGCATGCTGGCGCCGGCCATCAGGATCACGTTGCAGGCCACGAACAGCCCATGGGTATGGAAGATCGGCAGGGCATGGATCAGCCGGTCGTGCTCGTCGAAGCGCCAGGCCTCGACCAGCGACTCGGCATTGGAGCCAAGATTGCGATGGCTCAGCATGGCGCCCTTGGAGCGGCCGGTGGTGCCAGAGGTGTAGAGGATCGCGGCCAGGTCATCCGGCCCGCGCTCGAGCATCTCGGTGACCGGTGTGGCCGCCTCGGCGGCCTCCATCAGGCTACCGTCGGCGGCGGTGCCCAGGGATTCGACTCGGGCGCCACCGCAGGAGGCAGCGACCTCGCGGGCGGCCGTGAGTGAATCCGGGCGGCAGACGAACAGGGCGGGTTCGGCGTCACCGAGGAAGTAGCGAATCTCCTCGCTGGTGTAGCCGGTATTGAGCGGCAGGTAGACCCCGCCGACCTTGAGGCTCGCCAGGTACAGAAGGATCGCCTCGGGGCTCTTGTCGACCTGGACGGCAACCCGGTCACCGGGCCCCACGCCGAGCGCGACCAGCGCCCCGGCGAGCCTGGCCACCGCTTCCAGCGCATCGCTGTAGCGGTAGTCACGGCCTTCGCGGGTGGTGATGAAGGGCGCGTCGCCACGCTCGGTCATGCGCTTTTCAAAGGTGGCAAAGAGGTTGTGATTCATGTGACGGGATCTCCCTTCAAGTGCTTGCGGGCGCGACGACGCTGGTCCCTGACCTGAGACGAGCAGGCCACCTTGCCTTCGGTGGTGTAGCGCTCATGGTTGCCTTCGATGTCGTCGAGCACGTAGAGATAGTTGACCATCAGTGAGCCGAACTGTGACAGCCCCCGGCGAGAGGTATCACCGAGCCAGTTGATGCGGTGCAGTTCGGCGCCATTGCCGAGATGGAAGCGAGCGACGGTATTCAGCGGCAGATTGCGCGCGTTGCGCTCCTTGGTGAGGTAGTGAGCGGCCAGCGGCTTGATCACCTCACCCAGGGCCTTGCTGCGCTCGGAGTCCTCGAGCCAGTCGTCCTGATCGAGCTCGGCCAGCAGGGCGCGGGTGTCGTCGTCGAGGCGACCGCGTTGGTCCTGACGTTCGGCGTCCAGCCAGGCGCGAAAGCCGGGTACCGGTGACAGGGTGACGAAGTTCTTCAGCCGCGGCAGTTCCGACTTCAGCTCCTTGACCACCTGTTTGATCAGGAAGTTGCCGAAGGAGATGCCGCGCAGGCCGACCTGGCAGTTGCTGATGCCGAAGAAGGCGGCACTGTCGGCGTCTTCGGCCTCGATGGCCTCGTGGTTGGCGTCCAGGATCGGCTGGATGCGCTCGGGCATGCCCCTGGTCAGGGCCACCTCGACGAAGATCAGCGGTTCGTCGCCGATAGCCGGGTGAAAGAAGGCGAAGCAGCGCCGGTCCCGGGCGTCGAGGCGCCTGCGCAGGTCGTTCCAGTCGCAGATCTCGTGCACCGCCTCGTAGCGGATGATCTTCTCCAGTACCGCCGCCGGGGTGTTCCAGTCGATCCGCTTGAGCACCAGAAAGCCACGATTGAACCAGGACGCGAACAGGTGGGAGAAGTCGGCATCGAGCGCCTCCAGCGCCGGGAAGGCCTTGAGCCGGGGCAGCAGGTCCTCGCGCATGCGCACCAGCTCATAGGTGCCGCCGGCGGTCAGGTTGAGCCGGCGCAACAGCTCCTGGCGCTGCGGTTCGCAGGCCTCGAACAGTCGCTGCAGGTCGACATTGCCGCGACTGTCCCGGTAGCACTCGTAGGCGCCGTCGACGGCCTCGGGATCGGCACTGAACTGCTCGGTCAGGCACTGGAAGAAGCGAGTCTTCTCGTCTTCATCGAGGCAGCTGTAGCCGTCCAGGGCCTGGCCGGCCAGGGCGATGCTGGAGGCCTCGCCATCGCTTTCCAGAAGCTTGCGACAGGCGTCGATCACCTGGGTATGTTCCAGCGGCGGGCCATCGCCCCGGCGTCTGAGCAAGGCGTCACGCTGGGTGATACTGGAGAACAGTTCCTGCAGAAAGCTGAAGTTCATCGGGGACATCTCCTCGGGGCTGGGCCAGGTGGGAGCGGGCCTGGTGGCCCGCTGGTCACACGCGTCGGCGTCGGGATCATCCGGCGCTCTCCATGATCAGGTCCGGCAGCCAGGTGGCGATGCCCGGGAAGAAGCACAGCAGCACGATGCCGAGCACCATGCACAGGGCGTAGGGCAGGCTGCCGAGCAGGATGTCCTTGAGCGCGATATCCGGCGCGATCCCCTTGATGATGAACAGGTTAAGGCCCACCGGTGGGGTGATCAGTCCGATCTCCAGGTTGATGGTCAGGATCACCGCGAACCAGTAGGGATCGAAGTTGGCCGCCAGAATGATCGGCAGCAGGATCGGCGCGGTCATCACGATCACCGCCACCGGCGGCAGGAAGAAACCGGCCACCAGCAAGAAGACGTTGATGATCCCCATCAGTACCCAGCGATTGACCTCCAGTGCCGCGATCGCCTCGGCCACTGTCTGGGTGATGAACAGCGACGACAGGGCGTAGGCGAAGATCTCGGCGCAGGCGATGATCAGCATGATCATCACGCTCTCGCGCAGGGCGTCGCGCATGATGGTGGTGAGCGGTTTCACCTGCCACATGCGATAGACCACGATGGCCAGGGCCAGACACAGGAAGGCCCCGGCGCCGGCCGCCTCCGAGGGCGTGGCGACACCGCCGTAGAGGGCGAACAGGATGCCGCTGACCACCACCAGGAAGGGCAGCACCCGCACCAGCGCCTTCATGTTGGTCTCGACGTTCTTGGCGACGGTGTCCTTGAGTTCGCGGGCGGCGTCGGCGACGGGGCTGGGGGTGTCATAGCCCCCGGCCAGCTTGCACGCGATCAGCGTCCAGGCCATGAACAACAGCGCCAGCATGATGCCGGGCAGGGCGCCGGCGATGAACAGCCGTCCGATCGAGGTCTCGGTGGAGATGCCATAGACGATCATGGTGACCGAGGGCGGAATCAGGATGCCCAGGGTGCCGCCGGCGGCGATGCAGCCAGCCGCCACGCCGTCGGGATAGCCGCGCTTGCGCATCTCGGGGATACCCAGCTTGCCGATGGCGGCGCTGGTGGCAGGCGACGAGCCGGACAGGGCGGCGAAGATCGAGCAGGCGCCGATATTGGAAATGGCCAGTCCCCCCGGCACCTTGCCGAGCCACAGGTCCAGCGAACGATAGAGGTCGCGGCCGGTGGGGGAGGAAGCCACGGCAGCGCCCATCAGGATGAACATCGGAATCGCGACGAAGCCGAACGACGCCAGGCTGCCGAAGAAGGTCTCGCCGAAGTAGGTCAGCTCGCTGACGCCCCGGTCCATCACCAGGGCGGCGAGGGACACGCCGCCGAGGGCGAAGGCGATGGGCGTGCCGATGGCCATCAGCACGAACAGGGCGGTAACGATAAGGATGCCACTGGTAACCGGATCCATCAGCGTGCTCCTCCCAGAATTTCCGCCAGGTACTGCAGCGCCAGCAGGGTCGAGCCCAGCGCCAGCGGCACCAGCGCTGGCCACAGCGGCGGATTCCACACCGTGCCGGTGGTCCAGCCGCCGTGGTAGGCCTCCAGCAGGTAGAGCCAGGAGCCGTAGGCCAGGGCGATGCAGAAGGCCAGGCCGCACAGTGAGGCGATCAGGTTCATGGCGCACTTGATGCCGCCCTTGAGCGCATCGGGCAGCACCGTGACCGCCACCTGGCCGCCGGTCAGCAGCACATAGGGGGCGCCCAGCAGCATGGCGCCGGTGATCGAGAAGATCGCGAATTCGGTCTGCCAGGTGGTGCTTTCACCGAGCAGGTAGCGCACGAAGATCATGTGGCAGACGGCCAGCACCCCCGCAAAGAGGGCGGCGCCGGCCACCACTGCCATAGCGATGGATAGCCGGTCCATCAGCCGACAGAAAGCGCCCACCGGGCCGGAGGCATGTCGCCGGGAGCCGGGGGCTGCGGGTGCAGAGACGTGGGGGGGAGAGTGGGACGGTGTGTGTGACATGGAGCCTCCGAGGTGACACGACAGCGACGAACGACGAGGCGCGGCCAGCGGCCGCGCCCACCTCGGTCTATTCCACCGCCAGGGCGGCGTCGATCAGTGCCTGGCCGTTGTCGACGTTCTCGGCAAAGCTCTTGTAGGCGCTCTCTTTCGCTACCTCGAGCCAGGCGTCGTAGTCTTCCTGGGACATCTGGACCACTTCGACGCCGTTTTCCTCGAACACTTCCACCATGGTCTGGTCGAGCTGGGCGGCCTGCTCGGCGAAGTACGCCTCGGCCTTCTCGCCAGCGTCGATCAGTGCCTGCTGTTGCTCCTCGTTGAGCCCGTTCCAGCTCTGCTCGGAGATCAGGATCGGCTCGTACATGAACCACAGGGCGTTCTCGCCCGGCGCCGTCAGGCAGCTGACCTGCTCGTAGATGCGATAGGAGACGAAGGAACCCGACGAGGTGTTGGCGCCGTCGAGCACGCCGGTCTGCATGGCGGTGTAGATCTCCGACGAGGGCATCGAGGCGATGGAGGCGCCGGCGGTGGCCAGCATCTCGTCGAAGGCCGGGCCAGCCGCACGCATGGTCTGGCCCTGCACCGTGTCGGGCGAGGTGATGCACTGTTGGTTGGAGGCGAAGCCGCCAGCCAGCCAGGCGTCGGCCAGTACCCGGGCGCCGGCGTCCTCGATCACCTGCTTGATCATGTCCATGAACTCGGAGTCGTTGAGGCGCTGGGCACGCTCGTGATTGCGCACCAGACCCGGCATCAGGGTGGCCGAGAACTCGGGGTGACGACCGCTGGCGTAGTCCAGCGGCAGCGAGGTCATGTCCAGGCGGCCGCGTACCAGCGCGCCCCACTGCTCCTTGGCCTTGAACAGCGACTGACCGGGATAGACCTGCAGGGCCAGGTCGACGCCGGCGGCTTCGACCTCCTTGGCCATCAACTGGACCATTTCGTCGCGCACGTCGCCCTGGCCACCGGGAAACTGGTGGGACACGCGCAGGGTGGTCTCGGCGCTGGCAATGGACGCGCTGGCGGTGGCGATGGCGGCGACAGCGAGAGTGAGAGCTTGGCGTTTCATGGTGACTCCTCGAGGCGTTGTTGTTGTGATGATTGTTGTAGTGGGTGTTGTAGCGAGCGTGATGATCACTGTTGTGGTGGTGGGATAAACGCGCCGAGGTCGGCGCGGGGGATGGAGGTCAAACATTTTTTATCTGCTATGATGTATACATCAATAGCCAGCATGTATATTCCTGTCAATTCGTGGGACTTAGACCATGGTGGAGTGAGGGCGCCGAGGGGTCAGTCGCATCAGGACAGGATATGCTGGAACGATTCGAGTTCAGCCAAGGGACAGCCAGGGGACAGCCATATGAGCAAGAAGCCCTCCAACGCCCAGCGTCTGCGGGACTCTCTCGAGGACGACATCATCAATGGTCGGCGCACACCGGGTGAGCGACTGGACCCCGAAGAGCTGTGCAGGACCTACCAGGTATCGCGTACCCCGGTGCGCGAGGCCATCCAGCAGCTGGTGGCCAGTGGCCTGGTGACCGTCTACCCCAAGAAGGGCACCTTTGTCGCCAGGCTAGGGCTCGAGCGACTGATCGAGATGTTCGAGGTGATGGCCGAACTCGAGGGCATGTGCGGTCGACTGGCGGCGCGGAGAATCTCAGCCGATGAACTCAAGGCCTTGCGCGACGCCTTCGAAGGATGTCGCCGCGCCGGCGAGACCGGCGACAGCGACGACTACTACTACGAGAACGAAGCCTTCCACAGCGTCATCTATCAGGCCAGCCACAACGCCTTCCTGGCCGAAGAGGCCCAGACCCTCAAGCAGCGGCTCAAGCCCTATCGACGCCTGCAATTGCAGGTGCGCTCACGCATGCAGAGCTCGCTCGATGAACACCGTGAGGTGCTCCAGGCGATCGAAGCCGGTGATGCCGAGAGCGCCGAGCGCATCCTGCGTGACCACGTGCTGATCCAGGGCGAGCGCTTCAGCGACTTTGTCTCCAGCGTGCGCAAGCTGGAGGAGGGTGGGGGCGAGTCGCGACGCGCCACTGCCTCGAACTAGCCGGGCCCTGCCGTACCGGGATGGTGGTGTCGCAAGCAATGTCGCTTGACGACCACCACAGGCAGGGCCGAGGGTAGTCGGCATCCCACTTGCCAGCCTGAGGTAGCAGCCCATGTTTCCTGCCTTTTCCGGGCGCTATGCGTCCCTGCCCGATCGTATGCGCGCCGAGATGGCGCCCACCCCTGTGGCGGCGCCGCGTCTGCTGGCCTTCAATCGTCCGCTGGCCGAGGCGCTGGGTTTCGACCTTGACGCCTTCGACGCGACCCGTGCCGCCGAGGTGCTTGGTGGCAACGCCGTGCCCGACGGAGCGACGCCGATCGCCGCGGCCTACGCCGGGCATCAGTTCGGCAACTTCGTGCCACAGCTCGGCGATGGTCGGGCGATCCTGCTGGGCGAGCTTGCCCATCGAGACGGCGGCCTGCGTGAGGTCCAGCTAAAGGGCGCCGGACGCACGCCCTTTTCCCGCGGCGGTGATGGTCGCGCGCCGATCGGACCGGTGCTGCGCGAGTATCTGGTGTCAGAAGCCATGGCCGCACTGGGGGTGCCCACCACCCGGACGCTGGCGGCGGTGGCCAGCGGCGAGCAGGTGGTGCGCCAGATGGTGGAGCCTGGGGCGGTACTGACCCGGGTAGCCTCGAGCCATGTGCGGGTCGGCACCTTTCAGTACTTTGCCGCCCGTCGTGACAGCGAGGCGCTGTCGCTGCTGGTGGACTTCTGCATCGAGCGACACTACCCCGAGCTGGCCGACTTGCCCGAGGCCGAGCGCGCGCTGGCGCTGGTCGAGGCGGTGGTCGAGCGCCAGGCCAGCCTGGTCGCCCAGTGGAAGGGGCTCGGCTTTATTCATGGGGTAATGAACACCGACAACTGCGCGATCTCGGGGGAGACCATCGACTATGGTCCCTGCGCCTTCATGGACGCCTTCCACCCGCACAGGGTGTTCAGCTCCATCGATGAGCGCGGGCGCTACGCCTGGGACAACCAGCCGGCCATCGCCCAGTGGAACCTGGCGCGCCTGGCCGAGACGCTGCTGCCGCTGATCAGTGACGATCAGGAGCGAGCGGTGGCGCTGGCCACCGAGGCCATCGAGGCCTTCGCCGAGTGCCATGACGCCGCCTGGACGGCGGTGCTGCGTGCCAAGCTGGGACTCGGGGCTGATGACTCGCAAGGCCAGCCGGAAAGCCGCTCGACCGATGGGCAGGGGGGGGCGTTGGCAGACGAGGACCTGGCCCTGGGCGAGGACTTCCTCAAGGCCATGGAAGAGGGCAACGCCGACTTCACCCTGAGCTTTGCCCATCTGCCCCTGGCGCTGGCCGGCGATGAGGCAGCGCTTGCCGAGGGCTTTGAGCGCAGTGGCAGGCTCGAGGCCTGGCTGCCGCGCTGGCGCGAGCGTCTGGCCCGTGAAGGCGTCGCCGACGAGGTCGTCGGCGCGCGCCTGGCGGCGGCCAACCCCCAGGTGATACCGCGCAATCATCTGGTCGAGAAGGCCATTCGCGCCGCCATCGATGACGACGACCTGAGCGTATTCGAGACGCTGCTCGCCGCCGTGACCCGGCCCTACCAGACCCCGGACGATACCAGCCTGCTGGCCCCACCCGGGCGCGACGAGCGAGTGCTCAGAACCTTCTGCGGTACCTGAGGGACCCCACCGGCACGTCGCCGCCGCCGGTGGGCTGCTTGCCAGCAGGGCTTACGCCGACAGAACTTTCGCCAGCACGGCTCGCGCCGGCTACTGCGGTGCCTGGCTGGCCTGCAGGGTGCGCGTCAGCAGTGCCCGCAGGGCGGCCGGGCGCACCGGCTTGAGCAGCAGCTGGTAGCCACCGCGGCGGACCTCTTCGGCCACCTCCTCGGTGCGGTCGGCGGTGATCACGATGCCGGGCACCGCGCCGGTCAGGCGCTCGCCCAGGGCGTCCAGCGCCATCAGGCCGGTGACCTCGTTGTCCAGGTGATAGTCGGCGAGGATGGCGTCGGGGTCGTCGTCCAGATGGCGCAGCACCGACTTGGCGCCACCGATGGAGGTGGCGGTGAACACCTCGCAGCCCCAGCCCGACAGCATCGCCTTCATGCCCTCGAGGATCAGCGACTCGTTGTCGATGCACAGGATGCGCTTGCCGTCGAGCTTGCTGGCGACCTTGCGCGCAGGCCGGGAGTCAGCGTCCTCGGCCGGGGCCCTGGCCTCGACCCTGGGTACGCTGACCGAGAATACCGTGCCCACGCCGACCCAGGAGCGCACCCGGATGGGGTGGTCGAGTACCCGGCTCATGCGGTCGGCGATGGACAGGCCGAGGCCCAGTCCCTTCTCGCTTTCCTTATGGCGCGAGGCCTGATCCAGGCGACGAAACTCCTGGAAGATCTCGGCCTGCTTGGCCTCGGGGATGCCGGGGCCGCTGTCCCATACCTCGATCAGCAGGCGCTCGCCGCGCCGGCGAATGCCCAGCAGCACCCGGCCTTCCTGGGTGTAGCGGATGGCGTTGGACAGGAAGTTCTGGATGATTCGGCGCAGCATCTGGCTGTCGCTGTCCACCCACAGGGCCGACCCCACCACCTTGAGGTCCAGGCCGCGGTCTTCGGCCATCACCGCAAACTGGGCCTGCAGCGGGCGCAGGATGTCGGTCAGCGCAAAATGGCTGCGTCTGGGAGTCAGCGCGCCGGCGTCCAGCTTGGAGATGTCCAGCAGGGTGCCGAGCAGCTCTTCGGCGGACTGCAGTGAGCTGTCGATATGGCCGATGGTGCGCTTCATGTCCTCGGCGCCCATGTCCTGGGACAACGCCGAGGTAAACAGCCGCGCCGCGTTGAGCGGTTGCAGCAGGTCATGGCTGGCTGCGGCCAGGAAGCGCGTCTTGGAGGCGTTGGCGTCCTCGGCCACCTGCTTGGCCTGGCGCAGGGCCTGCTCGGCTTCGGCGCGCACCCGGTTCTCCTGGCGCAGCGCGGCGTTGGCTTCGGACAGGGCCAGGGTGCGCGAGCGTACCCGCTCCTCCAGGGTCTCGTTGGTTTCCTTGAGGGCGATCTCGGCCCGCCGGCGTTCGGTGATGTCCTGGTAGAGCGCGAAGAAGCCGAGGATCGCACCGCTGTCGCCGAAGTGCGGAGTATAGGTCACCAGCATGTAGCGCAGGCCTTCGTTGGTGATCTCGAGCGAGACCTCGAAGCTGACCCTTTCGCCACTCAGGGTGCGCTGAATCCAGGGAATGCGCTCCTCGGCCATGGTCTCCGGAATCACCTGGGTCACCTTCTTGCCGATGACCTCGTTGCGGTTGATGTTGAAGGCCTGCTCGTAGGCACGGTTGGTAAAGAGGTAGCGACACTCCCGGTCGAAGTAGGCGATCAACGCCGGCACGTTGTCGGTATAGATGCGGATATTGTTTTCCGAGCGGATCAGCGCTTCTTCGGTGCGTTTCTGCTGGGTGATGTCCTGATAGGTGTAGACGAAGCCGCCACCGGGCATGGGGTTGCCCTGGACCTCCAGCACGCTGCCGTCCTGGCGATATCGCACGTAGCGGTGGGGCTGGCCCTCACGAATATTGTCGAGCAGCAATTCCACGTGCTCTTCCGGGTCGCCGGGGCCGTACTCGCCGTTATGGGCGTTGTAGCGGAAGATGCGGTCGATCGGGGCGCCGACACGGATCAGGTGGTCAGGGAAGCGGAACAGCTCCAGATAGCGCTGGTTCCACACTACCAGGCGCAGGTTCTGATCCACCACGCTGATGCCCTGGTTGATGTTCTCGATGGTGGCCTGGAGCAGGGCGCGATTGAACTCCAGCACCTGGGAGGCCTCGTCGACGATGGAGATGACGTCGGAGATGCCGATGCCACGCCCCTGCAGCGCCGAGTTGACGACGATCCGCGCCGACGAGGCGCCCAGCACCGAGGCCAGAAAGCGCTCGGTGAACTGGATCACGTCGATGGACGCTCGGGCACTGTCTTCCAGCGCCTTGCCGTTGCGCCGGGCGTAGTCCGAGAAGGCGCGGTCGACCTGGCCGGCGCTGAGAAAGCGCTGGCACAGCACCTTCAGGTCGCCGACCGTGGTAGCCCCGGTCCAGGGGCGATTGACCGAGGTCTGGCGGGTCTCGACGCTGTCGACGAACAGCGACGCCTGAATCCGTTCCACCACCCGCTGAGGGGTTACCTGGGAGACAAAGATGTAGGCCACCAGGTTGACCCCCAGCGACAGCATCACGCCGTGGGTAAAGCTGTCACCCACGTGCAGGCCGAACAGCGAGGTCGGTGACAGCCAGGCGATCCCCAGCGGCCCACCCTGTAGCCAGCCGGCGGGCAATACACCGGCGTTGATCATCGCTGGCAACAGCAGGGTGTAGGCCCAGATGGCGAAGCCCGCGTTCATGCCGACGATGACCCCCAGGCGATTGCCGCGCTTCCAGTAGAGCCCACCGATCAGCGCCGGAGCGAACTGGGCGGCGGCGGCGAAGGACAGCATGCCGATGGAGGCCAGCGAGGTGAATTCGCCGATCAGCTGATAGAAGCCATAGGCCATGGCCAGGATCACGGCGATGGTAATGCGCCGTGCCCGCAGGACCAGGCGTCCGTAGTCGCGAGCCTTGGTGTCGAACCAGCGCATGCGGAACAGTGCCGGGATGACGATCTCGTTGGAGATCATGATCGAGACCGCCACGGCGGCGACGATGACCATGCCGGTGGCGGCGGAGAAGCCGCCGATAAAGGTCAGCAGGGCCAGCCAGCTCTGGTTGGCGGCCATCGGCAGCGACAGCACATAGGTATCGGGTGATACGTCGGTGCCGGCGAAGATGGTCAGACCGGCGGCGGCCAGCGGCAGCACGAAGAAGGCGAACAGCACCAGGTACAGCGGGAACATCCAGCGCGCGCGGGCGGCGTCGTCGCGGTGGGTGTTCTCGACCACGGTGACGTGGAACTGACGCGGCAGACACAGGATCGCCAGCATGGCCAGCAGGGTCTGGGCCCAGAAGCTCTGGCCGAAGTCCTGCTGGGCCAGTTGCCGCTGCAGCTGCAGGTGGGTGTCGGCCCGGGTCATCAGGTCCTGCAGGCCATCGAACATGCCCCAGGTGACGTAGGCGCCGAGGATCAGGAAGGCCACCAGCTTGACCAGCGACTCGAAGGCCACCGCGTGGATCAGGCCCTCGTGGTGCTCGGTGGCGTCGGTATGGCGGGTACCGAACAGGATGGCGAAGATCGCCATGACGATGGCCACATAGAAGGCGGTGTCACCGAACAGCGGCGCCTGGGTGATGTCGGAGGCGTCGGTGAGCACGGCAAAGGACGTGGACACTGCCTTCAACTGCAGGGCGATGTAGGGCAGGGTGCCGATCAGCGCGACCAGGCTGGCGAAGGCCGCCAGAGACTGGGTCTTGCCGTAGCGAGAGGCGATGAAGTCGGCGATCGAGGTGACGTTCTGATGCTTGGCGACCCGCACCATCTTGGCCAGTACCGGCCAGAACAATAGAAGCGTCAGCACCGGACCGACGAAGATGCTGGCGAACGACCAGCCGGAGGTCGCCGCCTGGCCCACGGCGCCGTGGAAGGTCCAGGAGGTGCAGTAGATCGCCAGCGCCAGGCTGTAGACCAGCGGGCGACGATGGCTGGCCCCCAGGTGGCGTGCACGACGATCGCCGCGCCAGGCGATGGCGAACAGCACGGCGATGTAGAGCAGTGAAACAGCGATCAATAGCCAACCGGCAAACATGGGCACCTCCTCGACGTCAGCGGCCATTCTAGGGCATTGGCGGCCTGCTCGGCAGGGGCGCAGGGTGGTTGACTCGATTCGGGCGCCTGAAGCGCGAAGCATTGACGGAATTTTGCGCCATCAAGGGAAAGGCATTGCCTGGTCTCAAGGCCTTGAATCGCGACTAAGGTGGATTGCACCTTTGTAGTGATAGACCATCGGCTAATATTCCAGAAATGTTTGTAAGTTGCTGAAATATTTAATGCAATGGTTTTCTTGGTGCGGTGCATTTATGCTTTTCGACTAAAGTTATCGTTCCAGGAAAGGCCATTTTGTCTAGTCTGCTTCTCGAGCCTTTGTGTCGTCTTTGCGGCGGCATTTGGCGATCAAACCACTTCTTGAGGGTAGCCTTATGCTAGACAAGAGCGCACAGGCCTACTGGAAACGAAACATACGAACCATCCTCGGCTGTCTGGCCGTATGGTTCATCGTCTCCTATGGCTTCGGCATTCTGCTGGTGGATGTACTCAACAATATCCAGTTCTTTGGCTTCAAGCTCGGCTTCTGGTTTGCACAGCAGGGATCCATCTACACCTTTATCGTGCTGATCATTTTCTATGCCTGGAAGATGAACAAGCTCGATGAAGAGTACGACGTCCACGAACAGTGACACCCGCAAAATAACGTCAATGAACGGGAATTGATTCCATGGATGTACAGCTACTTACCTATATATTTGTAGGGGCGTCCTTCGCGCTCTACATCGGTATCGCGATCTGGTCGCGTGCCGGGTCTACCAAGGATTTCTACGTCGCCGGCGGCGGCGTCCACCCTGCCGCCAATGGCATGGCTACCGCAGCAGACTGGATGTCGGCGGCTTCCTTCATCTCCATGGCGGGTCTTATCGCCTATCTGGGTTACGACGCCTCGGTCTACCTGATGGGCTGGACCGGTGGCTACGTCATGCTGGCCATGCTGCTGGCGCCTTACCTGCGCAAGTTCGGCAAGTTCACGGTGCCGGACTTTATCGGTGACCGTTACTACTCGAATATCGCCCGTACCGTGGCGGTCATCTGCGTTATTTTCGTGTCTTTTACCTATGTCGCCGGTCAGATGCGCGGCGTCGGTATCGTCTTCGCCCGTTTCCTCGAGGTCGAGGTCAATCTGGGCGTGGTCATCGGCATGGTCATCGTGTTCTTCTACGCGGTGCTCGGTGGCATGAAGGGCATCACCTACACCCAGGTGGCCCAGTACTGCGTGCTGATCACCGCCTTCATCGTGCCGGCGGTGTTCCTTTCGATCATGATGACCGGCCACGTGCTGCCGCAGACCGGGCTCGGTGCCACCTTCGTCGATGCCGCCGGCAACGACAGCGGCCAGTACATTCTCGATCGTCTCGACGGTCTGCTGACGGATCTGGGCATCACGCCCTACACCGACGGCAGCCAGCCGATGATCAACGTGTTCTTTATCACCGCCGCCCTGATGTGCGGTACCGCGGGTCTGCCCCACGTCATCGTGCGCTTCTTCACCGTGCCGCGGGTGCGTGACGCCCGGGTCAGCGCCGGCTGGGCGCTGGTGTTCATCGCACTGCTCTACACCACCGCTCCGGCGGTCGGCGTGTTCGCCCGCACCAATATCATCGAGACGGTACACGAGACCAGCTACGAAGAGGCACCGGCCTGGTTCAAGAGCTGGGAAGGCGTGGGCCTGATCGGTTGGCTCGACAAGAACGACGACGGTCGGGTGCAGATGGGGCCGGGCGCGCCGTTCGAGGGCAAGCCGACCTTCGAAAGCGGCCCGCTGGAAGAGGAAACTCCTGGCGAGCACGGGCAGCGGGTGGTGACCAATACGCCTACCGACAGCCCCAACGAGGTCTATATCGACCGCGACATCATCGTGCTGGCCAACCCCGAGATCGGCGGCCTGCCGGCCTGGGTGATCGCCTTGATGGCCGCCGGTGGCGTGGCCGCGGCGCTGTCCACCGCAGCCGGTCTATTGCTGGTGATCTCGGCGGCGGTGTCCCATGACCTGATCAAGAAGCAGATCAATCCCAACCTCAGCGAGAAGGGGGAGCTGCTGGCGGCGCGTAGTGCTGCTGCGGTGGCGGTGGTGGTAGCCGGCTACTTCGGCATCAACCCGCCGGGCTTCGTGGCCCAGGTGGTGGCCTTTGCCTTCGGTCTTGCTGCCTCGTCCTTCTTCCCGGCGATCCTGCTTGGCATCTTCGACAAGCGCATGAACCGCGAAGGGGCCATCGTCGGCATGGTGCTGGGTCTGAGCTTCACCTTCATCTACATCGTCTACACCAAGTTCATCAACACCGATCCTTCGATCTGGTGGTTCGGCATCTCGCCGGAGGGTATCGGTACCCTCGGCATGATCCTCCACTTCGTTGTGGCCTTCGTGGTCTCGCGGGCAACCGCGGCACCGCCGGAGCACATCCAGGAACTGGTGGAGAACGTGCGTGTGCCGAGAGGCGCGGGTGAGGCCCACGCTCACTAGAGCGGGCCGTCAGGCAGGGGCGTCGGCCCACCATCCGTCGCCCCCTGCCAGACGACAACACTCCCCGACCCCGGCCTCGCCGGGGTCGGTCATGGAGCAGACATGATCGACATCGACTTCACTCATCCACCGTTTTCATTGCTCGACGAGGCCGAGCGCGAGCGGGTCCTGGGCGGGCTGGATATCGCCTACTACGGGCGGGATGACGTGATCCTCGATGCAGGGCAGTCCGGCGAGTTCGTCTTTGTGATCCACAAGGGCGAAGTCGCCGAACTGGACCCGGCCGAGGGCCCCGCCGGGGGGCGCATCGGCCACTACACCGGGGGCGATCTGTTCGGTGCCATCAGCGTGATCAACGGCCAGAGCCGTTACCGCTTCGTCGCCGAAGAAGAAAGCCTGTGTTATCTGATGCCGCACACCTTGTTTCTGTCGCTGTGCGAGAACAACGCCGCCTTCTCGGACTACTTTCACCAGCGCCTGATCAGCAAGACGCGCTTGCTGGCCGAACGTCGCGCCGAGGGCGGCGTCACCCTGGCCGGATTCATGCTCGCCCGGGTGAACGAGTGCATGCGTGAGCCGCTCAAGGTCGGCTCGACGACATGCATTCGCGACGCCGTGCTGACCCTCAAGGACAAGGGCGCCGACAGCCTGCTGGTCGAGACGCCCGACGGTCCTGGCATGCTGACCAAGACCGACCTGCTCGAGGCCCTGGTGCTGGAGGGGTGCGACGGTAATGCCGAGGTCGGTGGCATCGCTCATCTGTCGCTGGTGACGGTGGATGAAAGCCAGTACCTGTTCGAGGCACTGATCGAGATGACCCGCCACAAGGTGGCCAGGGTGGTGGTGCTTCAGGGCCAGCGGCTGATCGGTGTCGTGGAGCTGACCGATGTGCTCAGCTTCTTTTCCAGCCGCAGCTACGTGGTCAGCCTGCAGGTCGAGCAGGCGACGACCCTGGCCTCGCTCAGCGAAGCAAGTCAGCGTGCGCCGGAGCTGGTCGAGGCGCTGATGGCCCAGGGGGTACGCATGCGCTTCGCCATGGGCATGCTGTCGGCGCTCAATGGGCGCATCATCAGCAAGGCCTGGCACTTCTCGATGCCGGCCCCTCAGCGCGAGCGCGCCTGTCTGCTGGTGCTCGGCAGCGAAGGGCGCGGCGAGCAGATCCTGAAGACCGACCAGGACAATGCGCTGATCCTGGCCGATGACCAACAGTGGGACGAGCTCAGCGCAGATACCGCGCGGTTCACCAGCGTGCTCGACGATCTGGGCTATCCGCGCTGCCCGGGCAACATCATGGTCTCCAACCCCCAGTGGGTCGGCACCCTTGCGCAGTGGCGCGCGCGCATTCGTCGCTGGGTCAGCGAACCCGACGGAGAAAGCCTGATGCGTCTGGCGGTGCTTGCCGACGCCTCGGGGGTGGCCGGTGACTTTGCCCTGGTGGACCGACTCCACGACGTGCTGATCGAAGAAACACGGGGCAATGAACTGTTGCTGACCCATCTGGCGAGGGGGGTGTTGCGGTTCTCGACGCCCTTGACCCTGTTTGGAACGCTGAAGAAGCCCGAGCACGGCGTCGACATCAAGAAGGGTGGCATCTTTCCCATCGTCCATGGTGTTCGCACCATGGCACTGGAGTGCGGGCTGCGCGAGACCTCGACCCACGACCGGCTGGCGGCGCTGGCGTCACTCGGCCGCATCGAGCGAGTGGTGGCGGAGGATCTCGGCGAGGCGTTGTCGCTGTTCTGTGAGCTTCGGCTTCGGGCGCAGCTGGCCTACCGGCGCGACGATGCCCGGGCCACGGACGCCCCGGACAGGGTGGTGGTGCAGTCGCTCAATTCGCTGGAGCGGGACCTGCTGCGCGAGGCGCTGCATCTGGTCAAGGAGTTCAAGGCCAGCCTGTCCCACCGCTATCACCTGGAGTATGCATGAGTGTCGAGGCAGCCCCCCAGGGCAAGCTGCCTTGGCGTCAATGGTTTCGCTTGGGAGAGTACCCGATGCTGAGAGCGATCAGGCGTGTGGCCGACAGGCGTCGGCAGGCCGATGGCGATTTCGCCTGGCTGTTCAATCCCTATACCGGCGATGAGCTGGTGTCCCTGGACTGCGAAACCACCGGTCTGGATACCCGTCATGCGGAGCTGGTGTCCATCGCTGCGGTGCGCATCCGTGACGATCGCGTCTTGACCAGCGAGTCGCTGGACCTGCGGCTCGCGCGTCCTGCCAGCCTGAGTGGAGACTCCATCTGCATCCATCGCCTGCGAGGGGTCGACCTGGAAGGCGGCCTCGAGGTGCGCGAGGCCTTGACGACGCTGCTGGAATTTATCGGCAATCGCCCATTGGTCGGCTGGTGTATCGACTTCGACCTGGCCATGCTGGATCGCTACCTGAAGGCGGAGTTTGGCTTCTCGCTGCCCAACGCCACCATCGACGTGGCCCAGCAGTACCGCAAGCGGCTGCGCCGAAGTCACCCGGAAATCGAGGTACAGCCGACCTTTGAACAATTGGCAGAGCGATTGGGAGTCCCGATCATGGGACGCCATACGGCCCTGGGCGACGCCGTCACCACGGCGCTGATGCATCTGCGCCTGGAGAGCGGGGCACTCACGGCGCCATCGCGCTGACCCGTTGCCGTCATCCGCGCTGACCCGGTGCCACCCGCACCGGCAACCATTCACCTGCAAGGAGATCCTGTCATGAGTCTGCACTCCATGTTGACCCTTCTCGAGCCCACGCTGCTGGCGCTGGGCCTGGTCTCGGTGCTGGTGGCCTACCTCCAGTACTATCGCCGTACCCGGGACCTGTGGGGCATGGTCAAGTTCTGGGAGAAGCGCCTGACCCTGACCGTGCGCGAGTTTGGCTGGCAACGTGCCGGCATCCTGCTGCTGTTGCTGGGCGTGGTGGTGCGCTATCTGCTGGCGCTGAACGTCGTCTAGGGCTTGTCTGAAAAGTGCCTGCGCTCGGTAATACGGCGTTAAAAATCGTCTGGTGCGCCAGCCCGGTCAAAATGCTCATTTACACCCCGTAAACTGCGCTCTCTCACCGATTTTTGCCTTGTCTAACCTTCGCTCGTCGACTTTTCGGACAGCGCCTAGGGCCTGGCTGACAGGCACTTGCGTTCTTCGACTTGCCAGACCAGACCAGACCAGACCAGACCAGACCAGGCCACGACGCGCAAGGGCGCCACTACGGCGGTGTCGTCCCTGGCGGTTTTCGATGTGCCGCCGACGAAAAGCCCCTGCCGTATTGTCCTCGTCGGGGTAAGCGGTCGCTGACCTCTTCGCCACTAAAGCGTCCGGATGGTAGACTGGCGCCTCTTTCATTTTCAGCCGTGATGTCCCGCTCCCATGTCGCCACAGTCCGCCTCCGCCACCCTGTTCGATCCCCGTACCCCCGAGGATGACCATCTCTCGATCGATGCCGGCGTCAGCCCGGCCGACCCTGCTGCGGGTGGCGATCAGACGGAAGCCCAAGTTCAGGCCAAGGCACGGCGTGAGTTCAACAAGCTGCAGAAGCGCCTGCGCCGCCAGGCCGGTAACGCCATCATCGACTACGGCATGATCCAGGAAGGCGACAAGATCATGGTGTGTCTGTCTGGTGGCAAGGACAGCTACACCATGCTCGAGATCCTGCGCAGCCTTCAGCGCAACGCGCCGGTCAACTTCTCGCTGGTGGCGGTGAATCTGGATCAGAAGCAGCCGGGCTTTCCGGAGCATGTGCTGCCGAACTATCTGGACAGCATCGGCGTGGACTACCACATCCTCGAGCGCGACACCTATTCGGTGGTGAAGGAGAAGACGCCGGAGGGCAAGACCACCTGCGCGCTCTGCTCACGCCTGCGGCGCGGCTCTCTCTATGGCTTCGCCGAGGAGATCGGGGCGACCAAGATCGCTCTGGGCCACCACCGCGAGGACATTCTCGAGACGCTGTTTCTGAACATGTTCTTCGGTGGCAGCCTCAAGGCGATGCCGCCCAAGCTGCTCTCCGACGACGGCAAGAACATCGTCATCCGCCCGCTGGCGTACTGCCGCGAGGCCGATATCCAGGCCTACAGCGAGGCGATGGAGTTCCCGATCATCCCGTGCAACCTGTGTGGTTCCCAGCCCAACCTGCAGCGCCAGGTGGTCAAGGAGATGCTGGCCGAGTGGGAGGTCAAGCATCCCGGGCGCCTCGAGAGCATGTTCAAGGCGGTGACCAATGTGGCGCCGTCGCAGCTGGCGGATCGGCAACTGTTCGACTTCGAGGGGCTGGAGGCCGTACAGGCCGAACGCCAGGCCCGGCGCATCGACGTGGTGGATGCCGGCTGATCTCGCCAACAGCGAATGTGCATGACGCCATGACAGCAAAAGAGGCCGCATCTCCGGATGCGGCCTCTTTCTTGTCACACGCCATCTATTACGCTTTGCTTTCCAGATCCTGGGTACCGGGCGCTGCTGGCCAAGCCCGGCACACTGCCGCCAGGCCCGCTCAGGTAACTTCGGTGTCGGCCAGGGTCGACAGCGCGGTCAGGTCGAGGATATTGACCTCACGTCCCGATACCGCCACCAGATCCTGCTGCTGGAAACGCCCGAGGATACGGCTGACCGTTTCCACCGCCAGCCCCAGGTGATTGCCGATGTCGGCGCGGGACATGGACAGGCGGAAGCTGAACGGTGAATAGCCGCGGCGGCGGAAGCGGTCCGACAGGCCGAGGAAGAAGCAGGCCAGGCGCTGATCGGCGGTCTTGCGTGACAGCAGCTGCATCATCCGGCGGTCCTCTCGCAGCTCCTTGCTCAGGGTGCGAAACAGCTGGGCACGCAGCTCCGGTAGGGTCTGGGTCAGCGCATCGAGGCGGTCGAAGGGAATCTCGCACACCGTGGTGGTCTCCAGCGCCACCACGCTGCCGGGATAGCGGCCGTCGTCGATGCCATCCAGACCAACCAGTTCACTGGGCAGGAAGAAGTTGGTCAACTGAGCTTCGCCGCTGCCTTCGGTGGTGATCTGCTTGAGACTCCCCGATCGGACCGCGAAGACGCTGGTGAAGCGATCTCCCTGCTCGACCAATCGTGTGCCTTTCTTGATCGGCGGGTGACGACGGATGATGGAATCGAAGCGCTCGAGGTCGGCGGTCTCCAGCGACAGCGGAAGGCACAAGGAACTCAGGCTGCAGGACTCACAGCGAGTCTCATGCAGCATGGGACGCCGCCGATCTTGGGCCGTAGGACTCATTCGCAGCTCCTGTGGATCTGGGATCGATATTGACTGGGCCATGGGGAGAACAGACGTCGCCCGTACAGCACGTTGATGGCACTATTCTACACCCTCAGATCAGCTAAAAGTGGCGTCTACCTCTTTAGGATTAATAACTTAGAGGTAGGATGCGTCATTGATGCAGCCCAGTCCAAAGTTGCCAGACGGCAAAGGCGATGATCATGCCAGCGGCGACAAGGCGTGTTGCCCGATGCGCCAGCAGGGCCTGCATTTGTCTGGCGGCGAGGCCCGTCACCACCAGCGCCGGAAGCGTACCAAGACCGAAGCTCGCCATCAGCAGTGCGCCCTCGAGGGGCTCGGCCCGTGCCAGGCTCCAGGCCAGCATCGAGTACACCAGGCCACAGGGCAGCCAGCCCCAGATGGCGCCCAGCGCCACCGCCTGGGGCAGACGCACCACCGGCAACAGGCGTCTGCCTGCGGGTTCCAGGTACCTCCAGAGGTGACGTCCCAGTGCCTCGACGTGACGCAGGCCTTTCCATAGATCGGCAATGTAAAGCGCCATCAGGATCAACATCAGGCTGGCGACGATCTGCATCAGGCCACGCAGGGTCGGCGAAAGGCCGATCACCGAACCCAGGGCGGCAACCAGAGCGCCCGCCACACAGTAGCTGGTGATACGACCTACATTGTAGCCGAGCACAAGTGTGCTCACCCGCCAAGGTTGACGCATGCTGGGTGGGATGGCAAAGGTCAGGGCGCTCATGATACCGCCGCACATGCCAATACAGTGTGCACCGCCGAGCAGGCCAAACACGAAGGCCGCCATCATGGGAGGCAGTTCCAGGCCGGTAGGGTTCACTCAGGCCCTCTGGACGATGGACCACGATCGGATGTCTGCGCAGGCGTTTCGGAAGAGGAAGCGCCGTCATCGGCACCGCGAGTGTCGTCCTCATCCTCGAACAGGATGCGATAGGCGGGGCCTTCGAGGTCCTCGAACTGGTCGTTGCGCACCGCCCAGAAGAAGGCCCAGACCGCCAGGCCCAGCAGGATCAACGACAAGGGTATCAACAGGTAAAGGATGCTCATGGGCCGGGGCTTGCGGTGACGGGTGAAGGCGTCGCGGTCCGCCTGGTGCGTCCACGTCGCAGACGCAGGGCATTGCCGATGACCAGCAACGAGCTGAGTGACATGCCGATGGCGGCAAGCCATGGGGGCACGAAGCCCAGCGCCGCTGCGGGCAGCGCCACGACATTGTAGAGCACCGACCAGGACAGATTCTGGCGAATGATGCGACGGGTCTGACCGGCCACCTCGATGGCTTCGACGATACCCGTGAGCGGTTCGCCCAGCAATACCAGATCGGCGCGGGTGCGGGTGAGGTCGCTGGCCCCGGCCATGGCGATGGCAAGGTCGGCGCCGGCCAGTACCGGCACGTCATTGATGCCATCACCGACCATGGCCACCTTTTCACCCTGTGCCTGTCGCGCCTTCAAGTGCCCGAGCTTGTCCTCGGGGGTGGCCTCGCCACGCCACTGATCGACGCCCAGCGTGCGGGCAAGCTGGCCGACGTTGACTGCGCGGTCGCCCGACAGGATCTCGATGGCAAGCCCCCGCTGGGCGAGGGCGGCGAGGGTCTCGGCGGCGTCGTCACGGGGCTGATCGTCGAGCTTGAACCAGGCCTGGGGCTTGCCTTCGCAGGCCAGCAGCAGCCAAAGCCCTGCGCCAGGGAGCTCAGTAACGGGTTGGCCCAGGCAGGCAAAACGCGGCTGGCCCAGTCGCCAGCGCCGGCCGTCGATCACGCCTTCCACGCCCTGACCCGGGTGATTGCGCAGTTCGCTGGCCTGGCAGCTGGCGTCGCGCCAGGCAGCGAAGGCACGGGCGATGGGGTGCTCCGAGCCGGTCTCCAGTGCCGCCGCCAGGGCCAGATGCCGGCGCTTGGCGGCAGGGTCCATCTCGCCATTGTTGGCGCTTCCTTCGTCGTCGCTCAGCGGCCGGTGTTCGGCGAGTTGCATGCGACCCCGGGTCAGGGTGCCGGTCTTGTCGAAGACGACGCGATCGAGACAGGCCAGGGTCTCCAGCGCATCGGCTCGGGTCACCAGTACCCCGGCACGTCTCAGCCGACCGTGGGCCACGGTCAGGGCGGTGGGGGTCGCCAGCGCCAGGGCGCAGGGGCAGGTCACCACCAGTACCGACAGGGTGATCCACAGGCTGCGGCTAGGGTCGATCAGGCTCCAGACCAGCGCCACCAGGGCGGTGATGACCAGCAGGTTCAACACGAAGCGATGGGCCACCTGCTCGGCCAGGCGGGCGATACGTGGACGATGGGCGAAGGCACGGTCGGTAAGATCGAGAATGCCGGCGGCGCGGGTATCGTCGCCGACGCGGGTGACCATCACTTCGATCGGGCTGTCCATGCACAGGGTACCTGCGTGCACGGCATCTCCCTGGCGACGCAGGCGGGGCAGCGATTCGCCGGTCAGCAGCGACTCGTCGATCTGGGCAAGGCCCGAGGTCAGGGTGCCGTCCGCGGGAATCTGGGCGCCGGGGCTGACCCGAACCCGGTCACCCGGGACCAGCTGACTGGCGGGGATGACGCGTTCATCGCCCTGCTCGTCGAGGCGCACCGCGGCACTCGGCAGCGCGCTGGCCAGGGCATTGCCGCTGCGGCCGTAGTGGGTACGGGCGCGAGACTCCAGGTAGCGTCCGAACAGCAGGAAGAAGGTGAACATGCTGACCGAGTCGAAGTAGCGGTCCCCGGAGTCGCTCACGACCGACCAGGTGCTGGCGACGAAGGCACCACCGATGGCCAGCGCCACCGGCACATCCATGCCCAGCACGCGGGTTCGCAGATCGCGCAGGGCGCCGACAAAGAAGGGTTGGGCCGAGTACAGTACCACCGGAGTGGTCAGCGCCAGCGATAGCCAGGCAAACAGACGCTCGAACTCGGTGCTGAGATCACCGCCGTCGACGTAGTGCGGGATGGAAAACATCAGCACCTGCATCATGCCGACTGCCGCCACGATCAGGCGCCTTATCATCTGGCGCGACTGTTGCTTGAGCCGCTGCTGGGCCTGGTCCGGCTCGTAGGGCTGGGAGGGATAGCCAATGGCGGCCATCTCGGCCAGCAGGCGCGACAGCGACAGGCGTTCGGGATCCCAGCGCACCTGAAGGCGGTGCTGGGAAAGATTGACAGCGCAGCTCTCCAGGCCGTCGAGGGCATTCAGGCGGTGTTCGATCAGCCAGGCGCAGGCGGCGCAGGTGATGCCATCCACCGCCAGGGTCGCTACCTTGGTGTCGCCATCCTGACGCACGAAACGATCCTGCAGGCCCGGATCGTCGAATACCTGATAGCGGGCCTCGTCGGCGGGTGTCGGCGATGGGCGCTCCGGCAGGGCGGTGCGAAAGCGATAGTAGCTGTCCAGGCCGCCGCCGACGATGGCCTGGGCCACCGCCTCGCAGCCCGGGCAGCACAGCGGATGGCGCTGGCCATCCAGGGTGATCGACCAGGGTGCTGTGGCCTCCACCGGGGCGCCACAGTGGTAGCACGAGGCCGCCATCAGAGTCCCGGTGTCAGGCGCACGGAGGTCTCCCGCGGGAACTTTGCCTCGCCGGTCAGGCGCCATTCAGGCTGTCCTGACGCGCCTTCTGCGTGGGGCTGCAGCTGTAGGTACCAGCGATAGCGCAGATTGCGCTCGAGGGTGCCGACATAGTGGCCTGCACGGGTGTGGGTCAGCACCAGGGCCCGGTCGCGGGCGCCATCGGTGGGGAACTTCAGCGCCAGGTCCAGCCGTTGGGGGCGTTCGTCGCCATCGAGCGTTACCACCACGTCGCCGGTGGTGGCGTCGATGCGCAGCTCGGCCGCCAGCCCCAGCGCCTCGGCACGTTGCTGCTTTTCAAGCTGGACGTTGATGGCCAGACCTTCCTTGTAGTAATCGTCCGGCACCGAACCGTCGAAGTAGCGGATCGAGAAGGCCAGGTAGACCATGCTGAAGGTGACCGACGACAGCAGCAGGGCGATCAGGAACCAGGGCCAGAACTGCTTGTACCAGGGCGGCACCTGGGGATCGGACAGGGACATCAGGGGGTAACTCCTATAAAGCGGCTTTCACGTTCGATGGCCACGGACGGATCGTCCTCGGCGAGGACGCGAACGCTGATATCGGCACTGCGTTGTTCCATCTGATCAGGATTCACGCTCAAGGTCATCACCAGTTGGCGGGACTGGTTGGCGGGAACCTCGATGGCGGTGGTGTCGCTCTCGAGACCCTCGATGCCGGCTACCTCGATCACGTAGCGATGAGGGCGGTTGTCGAGGTTACGCACGGTCATGGCGTAGGAGTTGGCGATGCGTCCATCGGTCAGTGTCTGGTAGAGCCGAGCGCGATCGCGCTCCACATCCACATCCAGCGGTGTGCGGTCGGCGATGGTCCAGACGAACAGGCCGATCATCACCACCAGGGCGACCAGGTAGCCGATCAGGCGTGGTCTCAACAGGTGGGTCTTGTTGCCGTCGAGGGCGTGCTCGGTGGTGTAACGCACCAGGCCACGGGGGTAGCCCATCTTGTCCATGACGCTGTCGCAGGCGTCGATGCAGGCGGCGCAGGTGATGCACTGGTACTGCAGACCGTCGCGGATATCGATGCCGGTCGGGCAGACCTGAACACAGAGGTCGCAGTCGATGCAGTGGCCAAGGCCCTGCTCTGCCGGGTCGGCGTTGCGCTTGCGCGGGCCGCGAGGCTCCCCGCGGTGGTAGTCGTAGGACACGATCAGGGTGTCGCGATCGAACATCACCGACTGGAAGCGGGCGTAGGGGCACATGTACAGGCAGACCTGCTCGCGCAGCCAACCGGCGTTCAGGTAGGTGAAGACGATAAAGAAGCCGACCCAGAAATAGGACCAGCCGCTGGCCGAGAGGGTGGCAAGATCCATCACCAGGCCACCGATCGGAGTGAAGTAGCCGACGAAGGTGATGCCGGTGGCCGCCGAGATGATCAGCCAGATGGCGTGCTTGGCGCTCTTGCGCCAGGCCTTGTCGGCGTCCCAGGAGCGCTTGTCGAGCTTGATGCGACGATTGCGCGGCCCCTCGATGCGGTGCTCAACCCAGATGAACAGGAAGGTCCAGACGCTCTGGGGGCAGGTGTAACCGCACCATACTCGACCGGCAAAGACGGTGATGAAGAACAGGCCGAAGGCGCAGATGATCAAAAGCCAGGACAGCAGCACGAATTCCTGGGGGTAGAAGGTGGCGGCGAAGATATGAAATTCGCGCCCCGGCAGATCAAACCAGACCGCCGGTCGATCACCCCAGGGAATCCAGGGCAGCAGCAGAAAACCGAGCATCAGCGCCCAGTTGGCGACCCGACGGACACGCTGGAACACGCCTTTGATCTCGCGTACGTAGATGTGCCGGCGGCTCTCGTACATGCTCTGGCTGTCGGGGGAATGGTGCGGCACCGCAGGGTCGGTGACGTCGTGGGCAGGGATCTTGTCGCTCATGGCAGACTCACATCGCGTCGATGGGGCCGAAGCCCCAGTCTAGCGATTGACGGGTAGGTGGGTGGCGAGTGCGGCCAAGCGCCGCACTCGCCGCGGGAGCGATCCCGCTGGGGTCACTACTGACTCTGGTCCTGATTCTGGCTCAGACCATAGACATAGGCGGCGACCAGGTGGACCCGCTCCTCGCCGATGTAGGCGGCCTGCGCCGGCATATGGCCGTTGCGGCCGTTGCGCAGCGTCTGACGCACGGAGTCGGCCAGGCTCTGGCCCGGTGCCTGGTACAGCCAGCTGTCGTCGGTCAGATTGGGCGCGCCCAGCGCCTGGTTGCCGGTACCGTCAGGCATATGGCAGGCGGCACATACCGAGGTGAAGACGGCGCCGCCTTTTTCGGCACGTTCGGCGTCCTCGGCCTGGCCGGACAGCGACAGCACATGCTGGGTCAGGTTCTCGATATTGTCCGCGCCGAGCTGCTGCCATGACGGCATCAGGCCATTGCGTCCGTTGTTGATGGTGGTGACGATGTGCTCGGGCTCGCCGCCGTAGAGCCAGTCGTCGTCGGTCAGATTGGGGAAGCCGTAGCCGCCCTTGGCGTTGGAGCCGTGGCAGATGGCGCAGTTGTTGAGGAAGATGCGCTCGGCCACCTGCATGGCGTCACCGTCCTGGGCGAGTTCCGGGATGGGTACCTGCTGGTACTTCTCGAAGATCGGCGCAAAGCGCTCTTCGGCCTGGGCGACCTCTTCCTCCCACTGACCTTCCTGGCTCCAGCCCAGCACACCGGCGAAGTTGCCGAGGCCCGGATACAGCACCAGATAGCCCAGGGAGAAGATCACCGTGGCAACGTAGAGCTGAAACCACCAGCGAGGCAGCGGGTTGTCGTATTCGTCGATACCGTCGGCGGTGTGGCCGGTGGTCTCGACGGTGCCGTCGGCGTCAGGGCGCTTGTCGGTCTTGCGGTTGGCCCACAGAAGCCAGAACGCAAAGCCGATGGTGCCGAGCGTGATGACGATGATCCAGGCACTCCAGAAGCCTGAGAGGGCATCACCCCAAAGCGTATTCATGTGTTCTTCTCTCCCCTGTCCTCTCGGGAATCGGCCTGTCGCTCGGCCGTGCGGTCACGATTCGGTTGTTCGTCGTCGTCGGCGAACGGCAGCTGCGCCGCCTGATCAAACTCGCGCTTGCGGCGGCTCGAGTAGGCCCAGGCCACCAGGCCCAGGAAGGCGATCAGCAGGATGCCGGTCAAGATGCCTCGAAAGGTTCCGATATCCATGGTTACGGGCTCTTCGCCGAGCTGGGCAACACCGTGCCAAGCTGCTGCAGGTAGGCGACCAGGGCGGTGATTTCACGCTCACCGCGGACCTCGCTGGTGGCGTTGGCGATCTGCTCGTCGGTGTAGGGCACGCCCAGTTTCTGAAGGGTGCGCATCTTGGCCGGGGTGTCCTCGCCGTCCAGGGTGTTCTCGAACAGCCAGGGGTAGGCCGGCATCACCGATTCGGGCACCACGTCCCGCGGGTTGTAGAGGTGGGCACGATGCCAGTCGTCACTGTAGCGACCGCCGACGCGGGCCAGGTCCGGGCCGGTGCGCTTGGACCCCCACAGGAAGTTGTGCTCGTAGACGGATTCACCGGCCACACTGTAGTGGCCATAGCGCTCGGTCTCGGCACGGAAGGGGCGAATCATCTGCGAATGACAGCCGACGCAGCCTTCGCGGCGATAGATGTCCCGGCCTTCCAGTTCCAGTGCGGACAGCGGCTCGAGGCCCTCGACCGGCTCCGTGGTCTGCTTCTGGAAGAACAGCGGTACGATCTCGGCCAGGCCACCGAAGCTGATCACCACCAGCACCAGTACCGCCATCAAACCGACGTTCTTTTCTATGATCTCGTGTTTCATGTCAGTCTCGGTCCTTCGTTGACTCAGGCGGTCTGGGGCAGGGGCGCGCCGCGCTTGGCGGAACCCTTGACGGTCATGGCCACGTTGACGGCCATGATCAGCATGCCGGTCACCCAGAAAAGGCCACCGATCAGGCGCACGATGTAGCCGGGGCCGCTGGCCTCGACGGTCTCGACGAAGGTGTACATCAAGGTGCCGTCTTCGTTGATGGCGCGCCACATCAGGCCCTGCAGGATGCCGTTGACCCACATCGCGGCGATGTACAGCACGGTGCCGATGGTGGCCAGCCAGAAGTGCACCGCCACCAGCTTGACGGAGTACATCTCGGTGTGACCGAACAGGCGTGGAATCAGGTGGTACATCGAGCCGATGGTGATCATCGCGACCCAGCCGAGGGCGCCGGCGTGGACGTGACCGATGGTCCAGTCGGTGTAGTGGGACAGGGCGTTGACGGTCTTCACCGCCATCATCGGGCCTTCGAAGGTCGACATGCCGTAGAACGACAACGCGACGACGAGAAAGCGCAGGGTCGGGTCGGTTCGCAGCTTATGCCAGGCCCCGGAGAGGGTCATCATGCCGTTGATCATGCCGCCCCAGGAGGGCGCCAGCAGAATGATCGACATCACCATGCCCAGCGACTGCGCCCAGTTCGGCAGGGCGGTGTAGTGCAGGTGGTGGGGGCCGGCCCACATGTAGACCATGATCAGCGCCCAGAAGTGGACGATGGACAGGCGGTAGGAGTAGACCGGGCGCTCGGCTTGCTTGGGCACAAAGTAATACATCATGCCGAGGAAGCCGGCGGTCAGGAAGAAGCCTACCGCGTTGTGGCCGTACCACCACTGCACCATGGCGTCGATGGCGCCGGAGTAGATGGAGATGGAGTAGGTGGCGGTGACCGGAAGGGCCGCGCTGTTGACGATGTGCAGTACGGCAACGGTCAGGATGAAGGCGGCGAAGAACCAGTTGGCCACGTAGATGTGGGAGGTCTTGCGGACCTTGATGGTGCCGAGGAAGACGGCTGCGTAGGTAACCCACACCACCGCGAGCAGAATGTCGATGGGCCATTCCAGCTCGGCGTATTCCTTGACCTCGGTGAGGCCCAGCGGCAGGGTGACGACCGCGCACAGGATGACCGCCTGGTAGCCCCAGAAGGTAAAGGCGGCCAGCTTGTCGCTGATCAGCCTCACCTGGCAGGTGCGCTGGACGACGTAGTAGGACGTCGCGAACAGGGCGGAGCCGCCGAAGGCGAAGATGACCGCATTGGTATGCAGCGGGCGAAGCCGACCGAAGCTTGTCCAGGGCAAGCCAAGGTTGAGTTCCGGCCAGACCAGTTGGGCGGCGAGAATCACACCGAGGGTCATGCCCACGATGCCCCACACCACCGTCATGATCGCGAACTGCCGGACCACCTTGTAGTTGTAGGTCGGATGTTCAAATGCTGTGCTCATGATCAGTTTCCCATCGATCGCGTAAAGGGGACGATCCCCCGGCCATAGTGCCTGCCCGGCAATTGCCTCAGAATGATGCAGATCAACAACCACTCAGAATTCTAGCCCAGCCTGGCAGTGAGAAGAACTTAGCCTCTGGTGGCAGTGAACTTTGGAAACTTTGCCGTGTCACAACTCGTTTTACCCGACGCTTTTACTCAGGAATTCAGCCAGGCACTCGCCGCCGGGCACCGTGGCGAGTGGCAGGTGCCCGACCTGGCGCCGGTGATCCTGGAGGGACCACCTTGCCGAGACGTGTTGTTGCTGGCGCATGGGGCCGGTGCCGGACACGATTCACCCTTTTTGCTTGAATGGCGCGCGGCGCTGGCCCGGGCCGGCGTACAGACGCTGTCATTCGAGTTTGCCTACCTGCGCGAGATGCGTGCGGCGGGGCGTCGGCGGCCGCCGCCCAGGGTGGCTCGGCTGGTGGAAGAAATGCGCCTCTGGCGTGACGTTTTGTCGCAGGTGGTGCCGGGGACGCTGTGGCTCGGCGGCAAGTCCATGGGCGGTCGGGTGGCCAGTCTGCTGGCCGCCGAGGACGGTGCACCGGGGCTGGTGCTGGCCGGCTACCCCTTTCATCCCGTGGGCAAGCCCGAGCGCCTGCGTCTGGATCACTGGCCGTCGCTGGCTTGCCCTCTGGTGGTACTGCAGGGTACCCGGGACCCTTTCGGTACTCGCGACGAGGTGGCGGGCTATGAGTTGCCGGCGCATGCGCGTCTTGAATGGCTCGAGGATGGTGACCACGACTGGTCGCCGCGGCGCTTGAGTGGACTGTCGCGTCAGGACCTGATGGCTAAGGCGGCGCGCGCTACCGCGGACGCCATGAGCAAGTCGTGAGCGCTTCTTTCTACAAGGGTGGATATCACGGCGCTGTGGCGCCAGCCCTTGCGCCGTCTGGCTTTCGGCCCAAGTCGATGAATGCACGGGCAAAAGTCGGGACAAAAAAAACGAGAAAGATGCGTGGAGCGCGTTGACATCCCCCGGATGTTCTGTAGAATGCAGCGCCACGTGACCAGGGGTGGTTAGCTCAGCTGGGAGAGCACCAGCCTTACAAGCTGGGGGTCACAGGTTCGAACCCTGTACCACCCACCATCATGAAAATGATGGATGGACACGTAGAGTAGAGAGCGCTGGACCGGTAGTTCAGTTGGTTAGAATGCCGGCCTGTCACGCCGGAGGTCGCGGGTTCGAGTCCCGTCCGGTCCGCCAGCGTCTCTTCTCGAATTGGTCATCATTGCGGACCGGTAGTTCAGTTGGTTAGAATGCCGGCCTGTCACGCCGGAGGTCGCGGGTTCGAGTCCCGTCCGGTCCGCCAGCGTCTCTTCTCGAATTGGTCATCATTGCGGACCGGTAGTTCAGTTGGTTAGAATGCCGGCCTGTCACGCCGGAGGTCGCGGGTTCGAGTCCCGTCCGGTCCGCCACGATGACAAGCCAAAGACGACGTCTTCAGGAAACTCGAGACATCGCACCGTGTGAAATAACGTGGGTGATTAGCTCAGTTGGTTAGAGCACCAGCCTCACATGCTGGGGGTCACTGGTTCGAATCCGGTATCACCCACCACGCGGACCGGTAGTTCAGTTGGTTAGAATGCCGGCCTGTCACGCCGGAGGTCGCGGGTTCGAGTCCCGTCCGGTCCGCCAGTTTCACTCGATCCAGTTCGCTGGAAAAGTCCGGTCCTGTTACCGGCGCTTATTTCGGAAGGCCCCGCTGCTACGCAGCGGGGCCTTTTTCGTGTGCGTCAGGTCAGCGGTGGTGGACGAGGGTTGCCTGGAGGGCTATGCAGAGAGCTGTTCCAGGAGGGCGATTCCAGGAGCTGTTTCAGGAGCTCTTTCAAGAGCTCTTTCAAGAGCTATCCCCGGAGCTGGCCAGAAAGAAACCTTTGCCCGACGATGCGTTTTGCGCGCATTTTCATCGAGGGGGGTGGCAGAGGGTGGACTGCTATCATACAGTTGTTTGAAATTGGTCGATGAGTGGCGCCAATTGTGTGAGCGCGCCATCCGACACCGCCAACAACAACGCGCAGCCTGTGCTGCGAAGGACCGCCCCGTGACCGCCTATCCCCAGCTCTTCACTCCCTTGCGCCTGGGCCATCTGAGCCTGCCCAATCGTGTGCTGATGGGCTCCATGCATACCAACCTGGAAGAAGCACCGCGCGGCTTCGAGCGTCTGGCCGCCTTCTACGCCGAGCGCGCCCGCGAGGGAGTGGCGCTGATTGTGACCGGCGGCATCGCCCCCAACGCCGAAGGCGCCGTCTTCCAGGGGGCCTCGCAGTTGACCAGCGAGGACCAGCTCGAGGGACACCGTCAGGTCGTCGAGGCGGTGCACGCCGAGGGCGGACGCATCTGCATGCAGATCCTGCACGCTGGGCGCTACGCCTATTCGCCGGAGCTGGTGGCGCCGTCGGCGATCCAGGCGCCGATCAATCCCTTCGTGCCGCGTGAGCTTACTGACGAGGATGTGGAGCGGCAGATCGACGACTACGTGCGCTGCGCGCGCCTGGCCCAGCAGGCCGGCTACGATGGCGTCGAGATCATGGGGTCCGAGGGCTACCTGATCAACCAGTTCATCTGTCGGCGCACCAATCAGCGCCAGGATCGCTGGGGCGGCGACTTCGACAATCGCTGCCGCTTTGCGCTGGAGATTTTGCGCCGGGTACGCGCGGCGGTGGGGGATCGCTTTCTGCTGATCTACCGGCTGTCGATGATCGACCTGGTGGAGGACGGCAGCACCCATGACGAGGTCATCGCCCTGGGGCGGGCGGTGGAAGCCGCCGGTGCCGACGTGATCAACACCGGCATCGGCTGGCACGAGGCCAGGGTGCCGACCATCGTCACCAGTGTGCCGCGGGCGGCCTTTACCGAGGTGTCCCGGCGCATGCGTCAGGCGGTGACGATTCCGCTGATCACCACCAACCGCATCAACATGCCCGAGGTGGCCGAACGGGTGCTCGCCGAGGGCCACGCCGACATGGTCTCCATGGCCCGGCCTCTGCTGGCCGACCCCGCCTGGGTGGCCAAGGCTCGTGGCGACAGAGCAGACGAGATCAACACCTGCATCGCCTGCAACCAGGCCTGCCTCGACCACACCTTCCAGGGCAAGCTGACCTCGTGCCTGGTCAACCCTCGCGCCTGTCATGAGACCGAGCTGTCGCTGGAGGCGGCCGCCACGCCGCAGACGGTGGCGGTGGTAGGGGGCGGTCCTGCCGGACTCGCTACCGCCGTCAGTGCCGCAGAGCGGGGCCACAGGGTCACCCTGTTCGAGCGCCAGGCCAGTCTGGGTGGGCAGTTCAACTTTGCCCGTCGGATACCTGGCAAGGAGGAGTTCGACGAGACGCTGCGCTACTTCCGGGTCATGCTCGACAAGACCGGTGTCGACGTCAGGCTGTCCTGTGAAGCAACGGTGGCTGATCTTGAGGGCTTTGATCACGTGGTGCTGGCCACCGGCGTCCGTCCCCGCCAGCTTCAGTTGCCCGGTGCCGATCATGCCAGTGTGCTGAGCTACGCAGAGGCAATCGAGTCACCCGGGCGGGTCGGGCGGCGGGTCGCCATCATCGGCGCCGGCGGTATCGGCTTTGACGTGGCGGAGTTACTGACCCACGTCGCCCCGGGTGACGACCCCCTGGCCGAGTGGTGTGACGAGTGGGGCGTGGATCTCGCAGTGAGCGCGCCGGGAGGGCTCAAGCCCGCACAGCGTCCCGAGTCACCGCGGGAGGTCTTTCTGCTGCAGCGCAAGAGCTCCAAGCCCGGCAAGGGGCTCGGCACTACCTCTGGCTGGGTGCATCGGGCCTCGCTGCGCCATCGGGGAGTCCAGGCGATACCCGGCTGCGAGTATCAGCGTATCGACGACCAGGGCCTGCATCTGAGCGTTGACGGCGAGGAGCGCACCCTGGCCGTGGACAGTGTGGTGGTGTGTGCCGGGCAGGAGTCGGTGCGTGAGCTGGTAGCGCCACTTGAGGCCGCCGGCGTTCGGGTGTCGATCATCGGTGGGGCGGACAAGGCAGCGGAGCTGGACGCCAAGCGCGCCATCGATCAGGGCGTGCGTCTGGCGGCGTCGCTATAGGATTGTCGACAATAAAATATGCAGATTCGGTAATCCTCAGGAGGTGCGCTGTCGTGCCTCATGAGGACCGGGCAGGTGGCGCCCGGCGCCGGCTTTCCGGCCGTCGGCTACCTCGGCTTTGGTGCCTCTTGACCCTCTTAGGTCGAATTACGTCTGGACAATGAAACGCTTCTGCTGGCATGAGTTCTTATAGGTAAGGACGTTCAGCGTTGAAGATCCGAGCATCGTCATTGGCTAATGCTGTTCTACGCTGAGAGTACCCCCTCGACAAGGGCGATGGCAGGCAAGGGTGGGTGACGTCGTCCAGATCGAGTCCCGGGCATCACAGGAGGCATCGATGAGCATCTTCGACCATGTGCAGAACCGCTTCGCTCGCGTCCAGCAGGAAGAAATGTCCCTGCAGGAATATCTGGAACTCTGCCGTCAAGACCCTTCCGTCTACGCCAGTGCGCCAGAGCGCATGCTGGAGGCCATCGGTGAACCGGAGGTGATCGACACCGCCAAGGACCCGAGGCTGGCGCGGATCTTTTCCAACAAGGTGATACGCCGCTACCCGGCGTTCAGTGAATTCCATGGCATGGAGGAGGCCATCGAGCAGATCGTGGCCTACTTCCGCCACGCCGCTCAGGGCCTGGAAGAGAAAAAGCAGATTCTCTACCTGCTGGGGCCGGTGGGGGGCGGCAAGTCGTCGTTGGCCGAGCGGCTCAAGCTGTTGATGGAAAAAGTGCCGTTCTACGCCATCAAGGGTTCTCCGGTGCACGAGTCCCCGCTTGGCCTGTTCTCGCCCGAAGAAGACGGCGAGCTGCTCGAGAAGGAGTACGGCATTCCCGGTCGCCACCTGCGCAGCGTGATGTCGCCCTGGGCAGCCAAGCGACTCAAGGAGTCCGGTGGTGACATCTCCCAGTTCCGGGTGGTGCGGCTGTATCCCTCACGTCTCAATCAGATCGCCATCTCCAAGACCGAGCCTGGCGACGAGAACAACCAGGACATCTCCTCGCTGGTGGGCAAGGTGGACATCCGCCAGCTCGAGCTTTATTCCCAGGATGACCCGGACGCCTACAGCTTCTCCGGTGGCCTGTGTCGGGCCAACCAGGGTCTGATGGAGTTCGTCGAGATGTTCAAGGCGCCGATCAAGGTGCTGCATCCGCTGCTGACCGCCACCCAGGAAGGCAACTACAACCCCACCGAGGGCATGGGCGCGATACCCTTCGATGGCGTCGTGCTGGCCCACTCCAACGAGAGCGAGTGGCAGGCGTTCCGCAACAATCGCAACAACGAGGCCTTCCTCGACCGGGTCTACATCGTCAAGGTGCCTTACTGCCTGCGGGTCTCCGAAGAGATCAACATCTACAAGAAGCTGCTCGAGCACTCCTCGCTCAACCAGGCTCCCTGCGCGCCGGATACCCTGCGCATGCTGGCCCAGTTCTCGGTGCTGTCGCGGCTCAAGGAGCCGGAGAACTCAAGCGTCTACTCCAAGATGCGGGTCTATGACGGCGAGAACCTGAAGGACACCGATCCCAAGGCCAAGTCGATCCAGGAGTATCGCGACAGCGCCGGGGTGGACGAGGGCATGGACGGGTTGTCCACACGCTTCGCCTTCAAGATCCTGTCGAAGGTATTCAACTTCGACAACCATGAGGTGGCGGCCAATCCGGTGCACCTGCTGTATGTGCTGGAGCAGCGTCTGGAGCAGGAGCAGTTGCCCAAGGAAACCTTCGAGCGTTACCTGCGCTACATCAAGGAGTACCTGGCGCCGCGCTACGTCGACTTCATCGGCAAGGAGATCCAGACCGCCTACCTGGAGTCCTACTCCGAGTACGGTCAGAACATCTTCGACCGCTACGTCACCTACGCCGACTTCTGGATCCAGGATCAGGAGTACCGGGATCCCGAGACCGGCGAGCTGTTTGATCGCCAGTCGCTCAATGACGAGCTGGAAAAGATCGAGAAGCCGGCGGGCATCTCCAATCCCAAGGACTTCCGCCACGAGGTGGTCAACTTCGTGCTCAGGGCGCGTGCCCAGAACAACGGCATGAATCCGGGCTGGCAGTCCTACGAGAAGCTGCGTGGTGTGATCGAGCACAAGATGTTCGCCAACACCGAGGAGCTGCTGCCGGTGATTTCCTTCAACGCCAAGGCATCCTCTGCCGACATCAAGAAACACGAGGACTTCGTGGCGCGGATGAAGGATCGAGGCTACACCGAGAAGCAGGTGCGCCTGCTGTCGGAGTGGTACCTGAGGGTGCGCAAGTCGCAGTAGCCGTGAAGGCACCGGGAGCGTCCCGGTGCCTGCCACCCTTGTCGACTGCGCCCAGGAGGTCCCATGACCTACTTCATCGATCGCCGAGCCAACGCCAAGAACAAGAGCGCGGTCAACCGCCAGCGCTTTCTTGACCGTTATCGGACCCATATCAAGCGCTCCGTGGAGGAGGCGGTGAATCGCCGTTCCATCACCGACATGGAGCGCGGCGAGAAGGTCTCGATCCCGAGCCGTGATATCTCCGAGCCGGTATTCCAGCACGGCAGCGGGGGGCGTCGCTCCATCGTCGCGCCGGGCAATCGCGAATTTCAGGAAGGGGATCGCCTGCGCCGTCCGGACGGTGGCGGCGGTGGTGGCGATGGCAGCGGCGAAGGCGGCGCTTCCAATCAGGGTGAGGGCATGGACGAGTTCGCCTTCACCCTGACGCGGGAGGAATTTCTCGAGTTTGTCTTCGACGGCCTGGAGTTGCCCCACCTGGAGCGCAAGCCGCTGGTCGACGTCGAGGAGGTGCGGCCGGTGCGCGCCGGGGTGTCCCGGGACGGGGTGCCGGCGAGGATCAACATCGTGCGCTCCATGCGCGAGGCCCAGGCCCGACGTATCGCCATGCGGGCGCCCATTCGTCGGGCCCTGCGCGAGGCTCAGGAGGCACTGGAGGTCGAGGAGCGCAAGGATCCGGTGCTCCGAAACCCCGCTCGCATACAGGAGCTCAAGGACGAGATCGAGCGCCTGGAGCGGCGCCTGGAGGCGGTGCCCTTCATCGACACCTACGATCTTCGCTACAACCACCTGATCAACCAGCCCCAGCCATCGAGCAAGGCGGTGATGTTCTGCGTGATGGACGTCTCCGGGTCGATGACCCAGGCCCACAAGGACATCGCCAAGCGCTTCTTCCTGCTGCTGTACCTGTTTCTCGAGCGCAGCTACGAGCGGGTCGAGCTGGTCTTTGTCAGGCATCATACCGCCGCCAAGGAGGTCGACGAGGAGGAGTTCTTCTACTCCAGGGAGACCGGCGGCACCATCGTCTCCAGCGCCTTGACCCTGGTCGACGAGATCATCGACAAGCGCTACCCGCCGGGTCAGTGGAATCTGTACGTGGCCCAGGCCTCGGATGGCGACAACTGGGACGATGATTCGGTGAACTGTCGCGAGCTCCTGACCAAGTCACTGATGGGGCGCCTGCAGTACTTCACCTACGTGGAGATCACGCCCCACGCCCACCAGGCCCTGTGGGAAGAGTACGAGCGGGTGGAGGCGGCCTATCCTGACCGTTTCGCCATGCGTCAGATCGTCGAGCCGGGGGATATCTATCCGGTGTTCCGTGCCTTGTTCAAGCGTCGCGCCGAGAGTTGACCCCTCGGTCGACTCGACAGCCGACCGGGGCCTTGCGGCCCCTGAACAAGCGCTACGCAACTCCGGGCGATGATAGAGCCCCGGAGAGGAGGGGAGCTCCATGACCACCTTGACCAAGCGCCACGCCAAGCCCATCGCCACCGGCTCCGACTGGAGCTTTGACGATCTCACCGAGTTCGAGGCCGAGATCGCGCGACTGGCAGACGAGTACCGGCTCGATACCTACCCCAACCAGATCGAGATCATCACCACCGAGCAGATGATGGACGCCTACGCCAGCGTCGGTATGCCAGTGGGCTATCACCACTGGTCCTTCGGCAAGCAGTTTCTGGCGGTGGAGCAGGCCTATCGGCGTGGTCAGATGGGGCTGGCCTACGAACTGGTGATCAATTCAGATCCCTGCATCGCCTACCTGATGGAAGAGAACACCCTGATGATGCAGGTGCTGGTCATGGCGCACGCCTGCTATGGCCACAACTCCTTCTTCAAGGGCAACTATCTGTTTCGGACCTGGACCGACGCCTCCTCGATCGTCGACTACCTGGTGTTCGCCCGCAAGTACATCAGCCAGTGCGAAGAGCGCCACGGTGTCCAGGCGGTGGAGCAGCTGCTCGACGCCTGTCACGCCCTGCAGAATTATGGCGTCGACCGCTACAAGCGTCCGTCCCCGGTATCTCCCGAGGAGGAGGCTCGCCGTCAGCAGGAACGCGAAGACTACCTGCAGACCCAGGTCAACACCCTGTGGCGCACCATTCCGACCGGTGATGTGGGCAGCATCGCCGAGCCCATGGCGTCCGAGGACGATCCGCTGGGGCTGCGAGGTGGCGGGCGTTATCCGCCGGAGCCCCAGGAAAACCTGCTGTACTTCATCGAGAAGAACGCTCCGCTGCTGGCGCCCTGGCAACGCGAGGTGGTGCGTATCGTGCGCAAGCTGGCCCAGTACTTCTACCCCCAGCGCCAGACCCAGGTGATGAACGAGGGCTGGGCGACCTTCTGGCACTACACCCTGATGAATCGTTTGTTCGACGAGGGCGCGGTGGACGAGGGGCTGATCCTCGAGTTCCTGCAGTCGCATACCGCCGTGGTCAGTCAGCCGGCCTTCGATAGCCCCTACTACAACGGCATCAACCCCTACGCCCTGGGGTTCGCCATCTTCACCGACCTTAAGCGTATCTGCGAGGCGCCCAATGACGAGGACCGCGAGTGGTTCCCCGACATCGCCGGCAGTGACTGGCGCGAGACGTTGAACTTTGCCATGCGCAACTTCAAGGACGAGTCCTTCATCCAGCAGTTTCTCTCGCCCAAGGTGATTCGCGATCTGAAGCTGTTCCAGATCGTCGACGATGATCAGGAGGAGACCCTGGAAGTCGGCGCCATCCACGATGAGCGAGGCTACCGGCGGGTGCGCGAGGCGCTGTCCACGCAGTATGCGCTGTCGCTGCGTGAGCCCAATATTCAGGTCTACGAGGCGGATATCCGTGGTGATCGTTCGCTGACGCTGCGCCACGTGCAGGATCAGCGGCGACCGCTGGCACGCAGTGTCTATCCGGTGATCCGTCATCTGCATCAACTGTGGGGCTTTCCGGTCAAGTTGGAGTCCTGGGACGGCGACGAGGTGGTGCGTCGCTATCAGTGGCCGCTGCCGGACAGCGAAGAAGGCGCTTGAGACTCGGCAATAGCGGCAGACGACAACACCCCGGGCCATCGGCCCGGGGTGTTGTCGTTCTGGTGTGGCTCAGGGGCGCGCTCTTTTCAGCCTACCCCTGGTGAATCCGACGCTGGTCAGCCAGACGTCAGGGCTTGGCGGTCCAGGACTGGCACCACCCGCCCGGCTCCACGCTGTTCTGTGGGAACAGCTGGCAGCCTTCGGTCTCGGCGTTGAAGAACATGCAGTTGGCGCAGGTCTCTCCCTCTTCGTAGGCGGCGTTGCCACTGGCGTCGCTGGCGTTCTCGACGTAGCCGAGCGCCTTGGCCTGGGCGTTGTCGGTATCCAGGCGCGGCAGGCTCTGGGCCAGGGCGGTGCGGGACAGTACGCCAGCGCCCAGAGGCAGGGCGGCGATGCCCAGCAGACTGTGGCGCAGGAAGTCACGGCGGCTGTGCTTGGCCATGGTGGGGCTCCTCGTTGTGGCTCGATCGATGGTGATCGAAGTCGATAGTCGAACGGTCTTGGTTGGGTCCGTTTCTGCTGGACCGATGTTATCGAGTGTGCCCGGTGAGCCTGGGCGACCTCGTGCGCTCTAGGCGGCGCTGAACATTCAGATTAGCTAAGCCTTTGAGTCTTGGCGAATCCTCGCTACTCCGCTGCGGCAATCCGCCACGCAGGTGGTGCCTGTCGGGTGGTGCTGCCCGTGCCGCGCCGGCGCTGATATACTGCGCCGCGAGCACACCACATCTTGCCGTCTGTGCCGTGGGCTTGGTTGGCCTGGCGAAGACGGACATCGAAGGAGGGCGACCATGCAGAATGCAGTGATCCTGATCAATGCCGAAAAGGGCCAGGTCAAGGCGGTGGCGGAGCGCCTCGCCGAGGTCGACGGCATCAGCGAGGTGTACTCCACCTGCGGTCGCTACGACCTGGTGGCGATCGCGCGCACCCGTGATTTCGAGAGCCTGGCCGAACTCGTCACCGGGCGCCTGAACGCGGTGGAAGGGATCGCCGACACCGAGACCCTCAACGCCATGCAGGTGCACTCCCGTCACGACCTGGAGACCATGTTCTCGCTGGGGTGGTAGCAAGATCGCGTCGGCGGCCCGGTGACTGCGCCGGGCCGGCGCAACGCCGCTCGTTCGACGCGCCGGCGACCAGCACCTCTTCGCCATCTCGTGACTCTTTGCATCAAGGAAGCGTGTGGACCTTTCACTCGATCGCCTGATACCCCGCCCCCGAAACCTCCTTGTCTCGCTGGTGCTGGTCGCCGCGGGTGCCTTTCTGTGGCACAGCACAGAGCAGGGCTACCGTGATCGCATGAGCTGGATGGGGGTAACCGAGTGGGCCGAGCCCGGCGTCTTGTCCTTCACCCGCGTCATGCGTAACGATGGCTATCTGCTGGGATGGTCGGATGTCCGCGTCGGTGCGCTGTGGGTCAGCTATGAGCTACGCCAGAGCGGGGATCGGCAGATCGGGCCACGCCCCGGTTTTCGCCAGGACTGGCGCACGCTGTGGCCTGTCAGCACCACGAGCTACTCGGGCAGTGGTTACGACCGCGGCCACCTGGCCCCGAACTACGCCATGGCCAAGGTGTGGGGAGAAGACGCCCAGGACGACAGCTTTCTGATGAGCAACATGATGCCGCAGAAGCCCGCGCTCAATCGGCAGCTGTGGCAGCGCCTGGAGGAGGTGGTGATGGACCACTTCCTGCCGCGCTTCGGCCGGCTGCAGGTGATCACCGGCCCGATCTACGCCGAGACACGAATCACCGATCTCGAGATCGATCGTCTACTCGATCGCGTCGGCTTCGTCGAGGTGCCGGTGGCGTTCTACAAGATCGTGGTGGTGCCGGGCGATACGCCGCTGGCGGTGGCGTTTATTATGCCCCAGGACGTGCGTGGCGACGAGTCGCTCAAGCAGTTTCTGTTCAGCATCGACGAGGTAGAAGCGCAAACCGGGCTGAATTTCCTGCCGCGGCTGGCGGCGAGCCAGGAAGCCGACTGGGAGTCGGTCGCGGGGGTCGGCGACTGGGCATTGTCCCAGGTGGCCGAGTTGCCCTCTCGATTCGACTAGGTAGAGAGTTCGCGGGTGCCGGAAAGACGGCGGAGCTGGCTGTTGCTGTTCTGCTGCGTCAGGAGGGGGCGCAGAGGGATAGTGCAAGAGGAAGGTGAGGTAGAGGGGTATCCGGGAGCGGTGCAGATTTCAGGCACAAAAAAACCGCGACGAGGCGCGGGTTCTTGTTGATCCGATGTGGATCCGTTGTCTGCATGACGATGGTGCCCAGGAGAGGACTTGAACCTCCACGTCCATAAGGACACTAGCACCTGAAGCTAGCGCGTCTACCAATTCCGCCACCTGGGCATGTCATGCGATTCTCTTGTCAATCTTGCATCAGTCTGTCGTGTTCGTCGACCCTGACGAGTCGATGGTGCCCAGGAGAGGACTTGAACCTCCACGTCCATAAGGACACTAGCACCTGAAGCTAGCGCGTCTACCAATTCCGCCACCTGGGCGAACACGTGCTGCTTGACTGACAAAGAGCGTGACGACTTGCATCGTCGTGATCCCGAAGGATCGTTGGTGCCCAGAAGAGGACTTGAACCTCCACGTCCATAAGGACACTAGCACCTGAAGCTAGCGCGTCTACCAATTCCGCCACCTGGGCGAACACGTGCTGCTTGACTGACAAAGAGCGTGACGACTTGCATCGTCGTGATCCCGAAGGATCGTTGGTGCCCAGAAGAGGACTTGAACCTCCACGTCCATAAGGACACTAGCACCTGAAGCTAGCGCGTCTACCAATTCCGCCATCTGGGCAAGTGGCGCGTATGTTACCGAATCATCTGGATAATGCAAGCGTCTCGATGAGGATTCGCGCGATTTTTTTTGCCGTTGTGACCATTGCCTGAATGGGTCCTCGGCGGGCGGCCGGTCTATCCACGGGCGCTTATGGTTGGGTCAAGGCCGCGCCAGCGCTATACTGCGCGCATGTTACGACAAATTTTCGACAAGACCGCACGCTCGCGCCCGGGAGTCGGCGCTCACCTGCCGTCCTCGACCCTGCCAAGGATGCCTTTCGCATGACCCATTGGACGCTCGACGCCGACGAACACGCTCTCCGCGAAGCCCACAAGTACGACAACCCCGCCCCGTCCCGCGAATACCTGCTCAAGCGGCTCGAGGAAATCGGGGCGCCGGTGACCCATGAGGCCATGAGTGATCAGCTGGGTCTCGATGACGAGGACCTGCGCGAGGCGGTGCGTCGCCGCCTGTCCGCCATGGAGCGGGACGGCCAGGTGCTGCGCAACCGTCGCAACGCCTATGCGCTGATCGACAAGCTCGATCTGATCAAGGGCAAGGTGCTGGGGCATCGGGACGGTTTCGGCTTTCTATTGCGCGACGACGGCAAGAAGCCTGATCTGGTGATCCCCCCGCGACAGATGCGCCGGGTGTTTCACGGTGACCACGTGCTGGTGCGCATCAGCGGACGCGATCGCAGGGGCCGTGACGAGGCCACGGTGGTGGACGTCATCGCGCGCAACACCCAGACCATCGTCGGTGTGTATCGCGAGAATACTCCCGAGTTCGGGGTACTGATCCCCGAGAACAATCGGATCACCCAAGAGGTGATCATCCCGCACAGCGCCTGTGGTGGCGCCCAGGACGGCCAGGTCATCTCGGCACGCATCGTCAAGCAGCCCGAGACCCGGGTGCAGCCGGTGGGCGAGGTCATCGAGGTGCTGGGAGAGCGTATGGATCCCGGTATGGAGATCGACATCGCGCTGAGAAGCTACGAGATCCCGTCCGAGTTTCCGCCGGATGTCACCGACCAGATCGCCAGTATGTCCGCCGAGGTCGCCGAGGAGGACAAGCTCCACCGCATCGACCTGCGTGACAAGCCGCTGGTCACCATCGATGACGAGACCGCCAAGGACTTCGACGACGCGGTGTGTGCCTACAAGACGCGTTCGGGCAGCTGGAAGCTTCTGGTGGCCATCGCCGACGTGTCGCACTACGTGCGTCCCGGCAGCCCGCTCGATCAGGAGGCCATCGCCCGCGGCAACTCGGTGTACTTCCCGGGGCAGGTAGTGCCGATGCTGCCGGAGCTGCTGTCCAATGGACTGTGCTCGCTGAATCCGGACGTCGATCGTCTGGCGCTGGTGTGCGAGCTCAACATCTCCAAGACCGGAGCCATCAGCCGTTATCGCTTCTACGAGGCGGTGTTCCGTTCCCATGCCCGGCTGACCTACAACAAGGTGGCGGCGATCCTTCAGGACGAGGGGGAGGAAGGCGAGGCCCTGCGCCAGGAGTACAAGTCGCTGGTGCCGTCGCTGAAGAACCTGCACAGCCTCTACCAGTTGCTGCGAGAAGCGCGTACCGAACGGGGTGCCATCGACTTCGAGACCACCGAGACCGCCATCGTCTTCAACGACGAGCGCAAGATCGAGAAGATCGTGCCGCGCTCGCGCAACGACGCCCACAAGATCATCGAGGAGTGCATGCTGGCGGCAAACGTTGCCACCGCGCGCTTCCTCGACAAGCACGACCTGCCGGCGCTGTACCGTATCCACGAGCGTCCGTCGCCGGAGCGCCTGGACAAGCTGCGGCTGTTCCTCAACGAGATCGGCATGTCACTCGGCGGTGGTGATGAGCCGACGCCCCAGGACTACCGTGACCTGGCCGAGGCGATCAAGGGTCGCGACGATGCCGACATCATTCAGACGGTGATGCTGCGCTCGATGAGTCAGGCGGTGTATTCGCCCCACAACGAGGGCCACTTTGGCCTGGCCTACCCGGCCTACGCCCACTTTACCTCGCCGATTCGTCGCTATCCCGATCTGCTGGTGCACCGCGCCATTCGTTCGGTGATCCGCGGACCGCGCCAGACCAACACCGTGCTGCGCGCCGAGGGCGCGCCGGTGGAGCCGCCGACCAAGTGGTGTCCCTATACCTTCGAGCAGATGCTCGAACTTGGCGAGCACTGCTCGATGACCGAGCGTCGTGCCGACGACGCCACCCGTGACGTCGAGGGCTGGCTCAAGTGCGAGTTCATGTCCGACAAGCTCGGCGAGGTCTACGACGGTACCATCGCCTCGGTCACCCAGTTCGGTATCTTCGTGCGCCTCGACGCGTTCTATGTCGAGGGACTGGTCCACGTCACCTCCTTGCCGTCGGACTACTACCACTACGAGCCCGAGAAGCATCGTCTCAAGGGCGAGCGTACCGGCACCAGCTATCGCCTGGGCGATGGGGTCACCGTTCAGGTGGCTCGGGTCGACCTCGACGAGCGCAAGATCGACTTCGAGATGGCCGACGACAAGCCGCGCCCTCGTCGGGCACCGCGCAAGCGTCGCGACGCAGGCGCGCAGGGCAAGGGGCGTAGCAATGGGCAAGGTGACAAGCCCGCCCAGGCCAGCAAGGGGCGTGGCGGCAGGTCGGCCCAGGGCGATACCAAGCGCCGTGCCGACGGCCCCTCCGGGGTCGGCGAACAGGACGCCCCGAAGAAGAAGGGCGGACGTCGGCGCCGCGGTCCGCGGCGTGGCAACAAGGGATGAACACCCGCGTGATGATTGACCAGGAGGCCGCCCGTGGCCAAGCATGATTCAAGACGCCGTCGCCACGGCCAGAGCCAGTCCCAGGCGCATGACCAGGCGCGTACTCAGGCGCGTGGCAAGGGGCGTGGTCAGCATGGTCCGGCAGTGCCGAACGGCCTCGACAGTGTGTTCGGCGTTCACGCCGTCCGGGCACTGCTGGAGCGTGGCGAATCACCCAAGGAACTGTGGGTGCAGGAGGGCGACGCCGGGCGTCGTCTCAGTGAGCTGGTCGATACCGCGCGCAGTCGCGGCGCCAGGCTCAGGAGCGTGCCTCGTGAAGAGCTCGACGGCCTTTCCCAGGGTGCCTCCCATCAGGGTATCGTGGCGTTCTGTCCGCCACTGGCGCCGGAGGGCGAGGAGTCCCTGTGGCACAAGCTCAAGGCCTGGCCGCTGGAGACGCCGCCGCTGTTGCTGATCCTCGATGGTGTCACCGACGTTCACAACTTCGGCGCCTGTCTACGCAGTGCCGACGCCGCCGGGGTGCACGGCGTGATCGTGCCCAAGGACAAGTCGGCACCGCTCAACGCCACCGTGCGCAAGGTGGCCTGCGGTGCCGCCGAGAGCGTGCCGGTCTATCAGGTGACCAACCTGGCCCGCGCCATGGCGCGACTGAAGGAAGAAGGGGTGTGGATCACCGGTACCGCCGGCGAGGCCGACGCCAGCGTCTTCGCTGCCGACTTCACCGGGCCCATGGCGCTGGTGATGGGGGCCGAGGGCAAGGGCATGCGTCGGTTGACCCGGGAGGCCTGCGACAACCTGGTCAAGCTGCCCATGGCGGGCACCGTCTCGAGTCTCAATGTGTCGGTGGCCACCGGCGTCTGTCTGTTCGAGGTGGTGCGCCAGCGCGAGCTCAAGGCCCGCGGATGACGGTGTCGCCCCAGCATCGGCTTGCAACCCTGGTCACAACTCCGTAGAATCTGGGCGCCCGTGCGTTCTGCGCGGGACAGGCTAATTGTTATTCACTCCTTGCTTCCCCCGGCGCCGAGACTACTCAGGCCCCTGCGGAAGCTGCCAAACCGAAAGGAGAATCCATGCGTCACTACGAGATCGTCTTCATGGTCCACCCGGACCAGAGTGAGCAGGTTCCGGCCATGGTCGAGCGCTACACCAGCATCGTCACCGAGAACGCCGGTACTGTTCACCGTCTCGAGGATTGGGGCCGCCGTCACCTGGCCTACCCGATCAACAAGATCCACAAGGCTCACTACGTGCTGATGAACGTCGAGTGCAGCGGCGAGACCCTCGAGGAAATCGAGAACATCTTCCGTTTCAACGACGCCATCATTCGCAGCCTGGTGGTGCGCTGCAAGGAAGCCATCACCGAAGCGTCTCCGATGATGAAGCCGGTGGAAGAGAAGCGTGCCCGTCGCGAAGAAAAGCCGCGCACCGCTGAATCCGCCTGAGCCGCGCATCACTAGCTCTGCAACGCACGTATAAGGAGTCTTTCCATGGCACGCTTTTTCCGTCGCCGCAAGTTTTGCCGTTTCACCGCTGAAGGCGTGAAGCAGATCGACTACAAGGATCTGGACACGCTCAAGGCCTACATCACCGAGACCGGCAAGATCGTTCCCAGCCGCATCACCGGTACCAAGGCCCGTTACCAGCGCCAGCTGTCCACCGCGATCAAGCGCGCACGCTACCTGGCCCTGCTGCCTTACACCGACAGCCACCAGTAAGTCGTCGCCGATGCTGCCCGTCGCCCGATGGTCGATGAAAGGCATGCCCCAGGCGGCTCTGGTCGCGCTGGTGGCGTCTGCGGTGCCCTGGCTGTTCTGGTTCGGGGCGGCGATTGCCGCTCTGGTGACCTTGCGCAAGGGCATGGCACCGGCGATGCCGGTGATCGCCGCCGCGGCGGTGCCGGCAGGCTGGTGGTGGACCCAGGGAGATCCGATCCCCCTGGCGACCACCCTGCTGGCGCTGTTGATGGCCATCGTGCTGCGCTCCCGCATGCGCTGGGGCGAGGCGCTGATCCTGGGGTCGCTGGCCGGCGCTGCGATGATCCAGTTGGGGGTGTTCCTGCCCAAGGCAGACACCGCCCTGATGCTGGAGCAGCTGCGCCAGAGTTCCTCCGAGGTGGCGGCCATGCTCGACGAGCTGGCTGCCCAGGGGCTCGACGCCAGTCGGCTGGCCGAGCTGGTCATCAGCGGTGTCACCGGTCTGGTGGTGATGCTCGCTGCGGTGGCCTGTCTGGCCCTGGCACGCAGCTGGCAGGCGGGGCTCTACAACCCGGGAGGTTTCCGGGAAGAGTTCCACGCCCTGCGGCTCACCCCGAGGGAGCTGATCCTGTTGGTGGTGCTGGTGATCGCCGGCACCCTGCTGGGTCTCCCCGGGATCGGCATGCTGGCCTGGATTCCGCTGCTGATGGCCGGCATCGGCCTGACACATGGTGTAGTTGGACGTAAGGGAATGAACGGGTTGTGGCTGGTCGCGTTCTATCTGCTGCTGATCACCACCTGGCCCATGATTCTCATCGTGCTGGTTGTGGCCCTGATCGATACCTTCGCGGACTTCCGCGGGCGTCTGGGTCACAGCAACTGACATAGAGGTTTACGAGATGGAAGTCATTCTGCTCGACAACATTGGCAAGCTGGGCGGTCTCGGTGACAAGGTCACCGTCAAGCCTGGTTACGGCCGCAACTACCTGGTGCCCTACGGTCTCGCCGTACCGGCCACCAAGGACAACATCGCTGCCTTTGAAGCCCAGCGTGCCGAGCTCGAAGCTCAGGCCGCCGAGCGCAAGGCCGAAGCCGAAGCTCGCGCCGAGCAGCTCAACGACATCGAGCTGTCTCTGGTCGCCAAGTCTGGCGACGAAGGCAAGCTGTTCGGTTCCATCGGTCCGCGTGACCTGGCCGAGGCGATCTCCAGCGCCGGTATCGACGTCGCCAAGAGCGAAGTCCGCATGCCGGAAGGCCCGATCCGCCAGACCGGCGAATACGACATCGTGCTGCACCTGCATGCCGACGTCGACGCCACCGTGCGCGTGGTGGTGGTGGCCGAGTAAGGTCGTCTCCCACGGCAGTGGCAAGGGCGCGGGAGTCACATCCCGCGCCCTTTTTTGTGGCTCGCGATCGCCCGCACGGGTGATCGTGCGACGGACCCGGCTTCGGGTAGACTAAGGCTTGTCTGGAGAGTGGCTGCGCTCGTCGACTTTTCGGACACAGCCTGGATCCAGTGGCATGGCGCCGTGAACAACAGCGAAGAGACAAGCGCATGAGTGACGTCCAGACCATCGATCGTGAAGCCGCGGCGCTGAAGGTTCCGCCGCACTCGGTGGAGGCCGAGCAGTCGGTGCTGGGTGGCCTGATGCTCGACAATCAGGCCTGGGACAATATCGCCGACCGGCTGGTGGCCGACGACTTCTATCGCTACGAGCATCGCCTGGTGTTCAACGCCATGGTGGCGCTGGCCGAGTCGAGCCGTCCGCTGGACGTGGTGACCCTGTCCGAGGCCCTGGAGGGGCGCGACCAGCTCGACACCGTGGGCGGGCTCGCCTACCTGGCGGAGCTGGCCCGCAACACTCCCTCGGCCAGCAATATCCGCGCCTATGGCGACATCGTGCGCGAACGCGCCACCCTGAGAAAGCTGATCCAGGCGGCCAACCAGATCGCCGACGGCGCCTTCAGCCCCAATGGGCGTCCTGCCGATGAGCTGGTCAACGAGGCCGAGCGGCTGGTGTTCCAGATCAGCGAGGACCGCCCCAAGGCCGGCGGCCCCATCGGCATGAGCGAGCTGCTGACCAAGGCCGTCGATCGCATCGACGAGCTGTTCAACATGAAAGGCGAGATGACCGGCCTGTCGACCGGCTTTCGCGATCTCGATGACATGACCTCCGGGCTGCAGCCCTCCGACCTGGTGATCGTCGCCGGCCGCCCGTCCATGGGCAAGACCACCTTCGCCATGAACCTGGTGGAGCACGCGGTGGTGTCCAGCGACAAGCCGGTGATGGTGTTCTCCATGGAGATGCCGGCGGACTCGATCATGCTGCGCATGCTGTCGTCACTCGGGCGTATCGACCAGACCCGAGTGCGCTCCGGTCAGCTCGAGGACGAGGACTGGCCGAGGTTGACCTCGGCGGTCAACCTGCTCAAGGACAAGCAACTGTTCATCGATGACACCGCTGCGCTGTCGCCCAACGAGATGCGCTCACGGGTGCGTCGCGTGGTGCGCGAGCACGGCAACCTGGCGATGATCATGATCGACTACCTGCAGTTGATGCAGGTGCCGGGGTTCGGTGACAACCGTACCGGCGAGATTTCGGAGATCTCGCGCTCGCTCAAGGGGCTTGCCAAGGAGTTCGGCTGCCCGGTGATTGCGTTGTCGCAGCTCAACCGCTCGCTGGAGCAGCGCCCCAACAAGCGTCCGGTGATGTCGGACCTGCGTGAATCCGGGGCCATCGAGCAGGACGCCGACCTGATCGGTTTCGTCTATCGTGATGAGGTCTACAACCCGGATAATCCCGACAACAAGGGACTCGCCGAATTCATCATCGGCAAGCAGCGTAATGGCCCCATCGGGACGGTGCACATGGCCTTTATCGGCAAGTACACCCGCTTCGAGGATCTGGCGCCGGACAGCTACGGTGATACCTTCGGCGAATAAACGTGCTTGAGCCTGACCGACGGGCTCGTATAATGCCGCCCCTTGCGATTTCGACAGACACAGTGAAGGAGACCTGACATGGCAGGCGGATTTCGACGCGGCAATCGCCGTCGCGCGCCCAAGCTGGAAGCCCGTGGCGAATTGACCTCGGTGGAGCGGGAAGGCCCGTTCAAGGAATGGCTCGGCATGCCCGACCTGTATCGCTATCACCTGGTAGTGGACGGCGTGGACTACAGCTACCAGACAGAAGACTCCGAGCTGCCGGTGCAGATCGGCGACAAGGTGGTGTTTCGCTACAAGGAGACCAAGGCCGGCAATTGGGTCGACCGCAACTCCCTCGGCAAGGCCATCGATCCCTCCGACTACCAGTAGCCTCACCGCCGGATCCGTCGCCCGCGAGCATTCGTGTCGCGGGCCTTCGTTTTTCCTCCTTCAAGCTCTCCACTTCCCCCCGCAAAGGCGCTGCCTGCCGCTGAAGAGCCCCTTTTCTCCGCCGCGATCATGGAGGTCGTTTAACCCGCTGTGCGCGCGAAACGGCCAATATGTATCCAGATCAGAGAAATTCTTCACACCGTCACGGGAATGTCACCCGAAGGGCCCAGGCTGTGCCATGATCAGAGAGTCACATGCGCGGCACAGGGAAATGAAACGAGCGTCATGGTCTGCCGAAATATCATCGGCACGCTCGTCGCCGTAGTGTCGTCACATAAGGAGGGCGGGGGCCACAGGACCCCCGTCGCGACAGGATGAAAAGAGGCGAAAGATACGATGGAAATTAATGATCTCAAGGCCTTTGTCGGCCGCCACGACAACTTCGAGATTCGCGTGATCGGCCATGCCGGCAGCCGTTTTTACCAGGTCGAACTGGAAGACGTGGAAGGTGCCCGCAAGATGCTCTGCCGCCGCGGCAAGCCGGTGTTGTTCCGCTCGCTGGACGACGTCTACCTGGAGCTCAAGCGTGCCGGTATCCACCGCGCCTACCTGGTCCAGCACGTGGCCCACGACGAGGTGATCGGTCGCGAGGCCCACTATGCCGAACCGCTGGCCTCACGTATGCCCCTGGTGTTTTGAGTGACATCGTTCCACACCACCCTGGTGCTGGAACCCTCTCGACGGCAGTCTCGCCGTCTCTGCCTTGCCACTGATGTACCCACGTTCACCGAACAAGTCCCTGGCGCAAGCTGCCAGGGCCCTTGGCGGTGTCGACCTGCCTCATCGCTTCCTATGAGTCCCTGTTAGCCAGGGGCGCAGTCGGGCGAAGCCCAGATAGCCGATGTCCAGCAGTCCACGCAAACCGGGTACGCTGCTTAGCTGCACCCAACGGCGATGACCCAGCGTCGCGTACAATGCGCGAGTGGCATCCATGCCGATGAACCAGCGACCTGTGGCGTCGCGCAGGTGCAGCTTGCCCAGCATGTCATCGAAGCGCTGGCCCCAGGCCTCGGCGCAAAAATCGTCGTCGCGGATATCGATAAAGTGGATCAGCCGGCTGCGCGGATGCCGCCTCAGCCAGGCGATCTCCTTGCGGCATAGTGGGCACTGACCATCATGAAACAGCGCAAGCGGTGTGGCGAGTGTCTCGAACCGATTCATGGATTCGCTCCCTGAGGTCGATAGCCGTCGCGGTGGGGACCCTGACCGTAGCTCGGTTCGCATGCCAGGTTGTCGAGAAAGGACGTGGCCTGGCGGCGCATGGCGCTGCGCTTGTCATCGCTCATGCGGCGCAGCGAGCCATAGATCAGCTTCATGCGAGGATTGCTCGCCAGGGTGTCGGCGTGACGTTCGAGAAAGTCCCAGTAGAGGCTGTTGAAGGGACAGGCGTCTTCGCCCAGGGTCTTTTTCACGTCATAGCGACAGTGGCGGCAATGGTCAGACATCCGATCGATGTACTTGCCTGACGCACAGTAGGGCTTCGAGCCCATCAGTCCACCGTCGGCGTGCAACACCATGCCAAGCGTATTGGGCAATTCGACCCATTCGCAGGCGTCGGCGTAGACCGCCAGGTACCAGTCGCACAGGGCCTCGGGGCTGACGTCGCACAGCAGAGCAAAGTTGCCGGTCACCATCAGACGCTGGATATGGTGCGCGTAGGCGTTGTCCCGGGTCATGCCGATCGCGCGGGATAGACAGCGCATGCCGGTGTCACCGCTCCAGTAGAAGTGGGGCAGACCCCTGCGGGCCTGCAAGGCGTTATAGCCCTTGTAGTCCGGCATACGGGTCCAGTAGATGCCCCTGACGTACTCTCGCCAGCCGAGGATCTGGCGGATAAAACCTTCCACCGCATTGATCGGTGCATGCCCCTCGAGATAAGCGGTTTCGGCGGCCTCGCAGACCTCTCTCGGGCTGAGCAGGCCAAGGTTCATGGGAGCGGACAGGCGCGAGTGGAAGAGAAAGGGATCGCTGTCGCTGATGGCGTCCTGGACGTCACCGAAGCTCGGCAGCAGGTGATCGATGAAGTGTCTGAGATCGACCAGCGCCTGGCGTCGGGTGACCGGCCAGTGGAAGCCATCCAGACGACCGAAGTGTTCATCGAAGTGTTCCTCCACCAGTGTCAGCACCTCACGGGTCAAGTCGTCGACGGTGTGGCGGGGAGGCTTGGGCAGCGTGTAGTGCTGGGGCAGGGGCCGTCGGTTGTCCTTGTCGAAGTTCCACTGGCCGCCCATGGGTTCATCGCCCTCCATCAGCAGGCCGGTGCGGCGACGCATCAGTCGATAGAAGCCCTCCATGCGAGGCTGCCGGCGATGGGACAACCAGTCGCCGAATTCACCAGGCGTGCAGTAGAAGCGGTCGTCCTCGACCCATTGCCAGGGTATCCCGCCCTGGCGGCGCTCCATGGCATCCAGCAGCCGCCATTCGCCGGGCCTTGTGGTGACAATCCGCGAACAGTCGTAGGCTTGCGCGAGGCGTTCCGCCTCCGCCAGCAGGCCATGGGCGTTGTCCGGATCATCGAGGGCGCTGTAGTGGACGCGATAGCCCTTGTCGCGAAGAGTGGCGGCGAAGTGGCGCATGGCCGACAGCATCATGGCGATCTTCTGAGGATGATGCGGCACGTAGCGGCCTTCCTCGGCGACCTCGCACAGCGCGACGACGTCGTCGTCGCCAGTGGTCTGCAAGAGTCCGAGGTCCAGGCTCAACTGGTCGCCGGTGATCAGGATCAAGGATCTGGACATGGGTTCACCAAAAATTGTACAAATCTTCTTCATAGTAACACTTCATTCGAGCCTGATACCCACCGGTGATAGGCTTTGTGCATTCGTTACCAAGAGGAAGTCACCTTCATGGATCAGTCCGTTCCCCCCTCAGTGGTGGAGGCCCATCGCCCGGAGCAGGCGCCGGTCGACCACCCCGCCGTCGCACGTGAAAAGATCGGCGTGCTGGTCGCCAACCTGGGTACGCCGGACGATACCGACTACTGGTCCATGCGCCGCTATCTCAGCGAATTTCTGTCGGACCAGCGGGTGGTCGACTATCCGCGCTGGCTCTGGCAGCCACTGCTGCAGTTGATCATCCTGAGTCGCCGGCCATTTGCTTCCGGGGCGGCCTATCGCAGCATCTGGAACACCGACAAGGACGAGAGTCCATTGCTGACCATCACCAGAAGCCAGAGCGAGAAGCTGTCGACGAGGCTGCGCGCTGAGCTGGGGGACTCGATCGAGGTCAGCTTCGGCATGCGCTACGGCAATCCTTCCACCGACAAGGCGCTCAAGGAGCTGGAGGAGAAGGGATGTCGGCGTATCCTGTTCTTCCCGCTGTATCCCCAGTACGGCTCGCCCACTACCGCCACCGCCTGCGATCAGTTCTTCCGTCAGCTGATGAAGCGCAAGTGGCAGCCATCGGTGCGAACGGTGCCGGCCTACTTCGACGAGCCGGGCTACATCGAGGCCCTGGCCGCCTCGGTCAGCGAACGCCTGGAGAACGAGACGCACCAGCCTTCGGTGGTGGTGGCGTCCTATCACGGCGTACCCAAGCGCTTTCTGGAGGAAGGCGACCCCTACTACTGTCAGTGCAGGAAGACCACGCGACTGCTGCGCGAACGGCTGGGGCAGGCCGAGGACGAGGTGGTTACCGCCTTCCAGTCCAAGTTCGGGCCTGAAGAATGGGTGGGCCCCGCCACCGTCGACAAGGTGGCGGAGCTGGCGCGTCAGGGTCACAAGAGTATCGCCGTACTGTCCCCCGCCTTCAGCGCCGACTGCGTGGAGACCCTGGAAGAGATCGAGGAAGAGATCCGCGACGCCTTCATGGAGGCCGGCGGCGAGCACTTCATCTACATTCCGTGTCTCAACGATCGCGACGACCATATCGCGGTGCTGGCCGATATCGTCAAGCGCGAACTGGGCGGCTGGATCTGATCGCTCGGCCTTTCGCGCCACGATAGCCAGACACAGAACGGGCAGCCCATGGGCTGCCCGTTTCGTGTCTGGCTTGCATGATGCCCAGGCTTTGTACGAAAAGCCGGCGAGCGATGGTTAGACAAGGCAAAAATCGGTGAGAAAGCGCAGTTTACGAGGTGTAAATGAGCATTTTGACCTGATTTTTAACGCCGTATTACCGAGCGCAGGCACTTTTCGAACAAGCCTTAGTCTCGGTCGGGGTGGGGCACCGGCTTATCCCCAACCTCCTCCTCACGGAATTCGAGCGGCTTGCCGCGGGTCTTGTCCAGATACTTGAGGCGCTGGTGCAGGCCAGTCTTGGCCAGCATGTGGGCGCTTACCGGGGCGGTGATGAACAGGAACAGGGTGATCAGCATCTCCTGTAGGTGGGTGCCTTCCTGGGTGGCGCTGAAGTACACCATGGAGCCGGACAGGATGCAGCCCATGCCCAGGGTGGTGGCCTTGGTCGGGCCGTGCAGACGCATGTAGAAGTCCCGCAGGTGGGCCATGCCCAGCGAGCCGATGAAGGCAAACAGCCCGCCGGCGATCAGCAGCACCGAGATCAGCCCCTCGAGAATGACGTAGAACATGGAATTCTCCCGAAGTTACTCGATGATATCGCCGCGCAGCAGATACTTGCAGACGGCAATGGTGCTGATGAAGCCGAGCAGCGCGATCAGCAGCGCGGCTTCGAAGTAGGTCTTGGAGTTGAGCCACACTCCCATCAGGATGATCAGGGCGATGGAGTTCACGTACATGGTATCCAGCGCCAGGATCCTGTCGGGCATGTCCGGGCCCACGGTCAGGCGAAACAGGTTCAGCAGCAGCGCCAGGCAGACCAGCGCCAAACTGATGGTCAAGGCGGTGTCTAGCATTCGAAGATCTCCTTCAGCGGCTGCTCGTAGCGTTCGCGGATGGTGCGGATCAGGGTCTGTTCGTCACGCACGTCCAGAGCGTGGATCAGCAGCGTCTTGCCGTCCATGCGCAGGTTGGCCGACACCGTTCCTGGGGTCAGGGTGATGGTGCTGGCCAGCAGGGTGATGGTGAATCGCTCCTCGAGCATCAGCGGATACTCGACGAAGTGGGGCCGAGTGCGGCGCCAGGGATTGATGATGATCCAGGCCACCTGCATGTTGGCCACCACGATGTCACCGATCACCCGGAAGAAGAAGCGCAGCAGTTTCCAGGGCTTCTTTACACCGGGCTGCATGTCCCAGAAGGGGTAGGTCAGCCAGGGGATGAGCACGGCCAGAAAGCCGCCAAGCAGCAGGTGACCGACCGAGACCGTGTTGACCAGCAACAGCCACACGACCAGCAGCAGCAGGCTGAGCAGCGGTGTCGGCAGTAGTGAGCGAGTGCGTCGGTTCATTGGGCGTCTCCCTGATCGATCAGAACGGCCTGAATCATCGGTTGCGGGTCGCTCAACTGTTCTGCCGTGGCCTCGGTGTAGCCGGCCAGGGGGCCGGCGAGGATCACCAGCAACGGCGACGATGCCAGCAGCCAGCCGGTGCCCGCCCACTGCCAGGGGGACAGCGAATCGCCGTCATCGCTGGCCTGGCTGCGCCAGAACAGGGTGGACCCTGCCCGCGAGAGCGCCACGATGGCGCACAGGCCGGTGGCCAGCAGCAGAGGCCAGAACCAGAGACGTTGGGCGCTGTCGCCGGCGTTCATCAGCATGACCTTGCCCAGCGCCCCGGACAGCGGGGGCAGGCCCGCCACCGCCATGGACCCGATCAGGAACATCAGGCCCAGCGCCGTGGCGTTGCGCGGTATCCGGCCGCGCACCAGGCGGGTACCGGCCTTGCCACGCTGGACGCCGATCATGTCCGCCAGCAGGAACAGCCCGCCGGTGACCAGGGTGGTGTGCACCAGATAGAACAGGAGGCCCGATACCGCCACGGGGGAGCGCATGCCGACGCCGGCGAGCAGGGTGCCCACCGACACCAGTACCAGATAGGCCACCAGTAGGCGCAGGTCGCGGGCGGCCAGCACGCCGACACCGGCAATCGCCAGGGTGCCAAGCGACAGCCACCACACCCAGCTCTGCTCAAGCGCCTCCAGGGGACCTGCCTGGTCGCCGAAGACCAGCCAGTAGACCCGCAGGATGGCGTAGACGCCGATCTTGGTCATCACCGCAAACAGGGCGGCCACCGGCGGCGGCGCGCTGGCGTAGGCCCGCGGGAGCCAGAAATACAGTGGCAGTACCGCCGCCTTGAGGCCAAATACCACCAGCAGCAGCAGAGCGCCGGCGACGACCATGCCCTGACGCTCTCCCGGCAGCTGACTCACCGCCTGGGCCATGTCCGCCATGTTGAGAGTGCCGGTAGCCCCGTACAGCAGCCCCACGGCGAACAGGAACAGCGCCGATCCCGCCAGGTTGAGCACGGCGTAGTGGACCGCCGACTGGATGCGCGCCTTGCCACCACCGTGGACCAGCAGGGCGTAGGAGGCCAGCAGCAGCACCTCGAAGAACACGAACAGGTTGAACAGGTCGCCGGTCAGGAAGGCGCCGTTGATTCCCATCAGCTGCAGCTGGAACAGGCCGTGGAAGTTGCTGCCCTTCTCGTCGTCGCCGCCGCAGGCGAACAGTACCGCACCAACCGCCAGCATCGAGGTCACGAACAGCATCAGTGCCGATAGCCGGTCCAGCACCATGATGATGCCGAAGGGCGGCTGCCAGTTGCCCAGGGCGTAGTACTGGATCTCGCCGCTGGCCGCCTGGCGCAGCAGCATCACGCTGATCACCAGCAGCGCCAGGGTGGTGGCAAGGCCGAGACCACGCTTGAGCGTGGCATTGCCGAATCGGGTCAGCAGCAGCGCCACCGCTGCTGCCAGCGGCAGCACGATGGGCATCACGATCAGGTGGGACATCAGCGTCGCTCCTCCTTGTCCTCGGCCTTGCGCCCGTCCACGTGGTCATTGCCCATGTCGCCCCGTGCACGCATCGCCAGGATCACCGCGAAGGCGGTCATGGCGAAGCCAATGACGATGGCCGTCAGCACCAGCGCCTGGGGCAGCGGATCGCTGTAGTCGCTCTTGCCGTCGATGATGGCGGAACCACCGGTGGTCAGTCCGCCCATGGAGAACAGAAAGAGGTTGGTGGCGTAGGAGAGAAGCGTCAGACCGACCACCACTGGGAAGGTTCGGCCGCGCAGCATCAGATACAGGCCACTGGCGGCGAGCACGCCGGTCGTTATGGCATAGAGCATTTCCATGTCACACGGTCTCCTTGCCGTCGGGGGTGGGGTCGTCGGTGCGGTGCAGGCCGCGTTCCGTCGCGTCATGGTCTTCCTTGGCCGGACGGTGGGGGGTGGTCACCTTGCCCAGGTTGGCCAGGATCATCAGGGTCGCACCGACCACCGCCAGATAGACACCGAGATCGAACAGCATCGCGGTGGCCAGTTCGATATCGCCGATCAGCGGGATATGGAAATGGCCGAAGGACGAGGTCAGGAAGGGTGCGCCGAACAGCCAGCTGCCGAAGCCAGTCAGGGCGGCGACACCGACGCCGAGGATCGCCACCGGCTGGTAGGGGAAGTCGAGACGCTTCTGGGTCCAGGCAACGCCCCGGGCCATGTACACCAGAATCAGCCCCACCGCGGTGATCAGGCCGGCGATAAAGCCGCCACCGGGCTGGTTGTGGCCACGCAGGAAGATGAACACCGACACCAGCAGTGCCAGCGGCAGTACCGTCTGGGAGATGGTGGTCAGAATCATCGGGTAGCGGTCCGGTGCCCAGATGCGTCCCTCGCTGTCGCTGTGAGGCATGAACAGGCGCAGACGGTTGAGCAGCTTGAAGATGGCGAGACCGGCGATCGCCAGCACCGTGATCTCGCCCAGGGTGTCGAAGCCACGGAAGTCGACCAGGATGACATTGACTACATTGTGGCCGCCGCCGCCGGGCACGCTGTTGTCGAGGAAGAAGTCCGAGATGCTTTCGGTGTCGCGGGTCAGCACGGTGTAGTTGAGTCCGGCGATCACCCCGCCCAGACCGGTACACAGCACCAGGTCGCGCAGCGCCCGCGCCGGGGTGGATTCCCGAGGGGTCTTCTGGGGCAGGAAGAACAGCGCCAGCATCAGCAGGATCATGGTGACCACCTCGACCGATAGCTGGGTCAACGCCAGGTCCGGTGCCGAGAAGCGGGCAAAGGTCAGTGATACCAGCAGGCCCACCACCGACAGCATCAGCAGCGAGATCAGACGATGGCGATGGGTAATGGCGGTACCGATGCCGGTGAACACCAGCAGCAGGGCGCCGACCAGCAGCACGCCGTCCACCGGTTGGTTGCCCTTGGCCCCGGTCAGGGTATCCATCTGGGCCAGACCGATGGCGCCGACCACCAGGGAGGCGGTCAGCAGCAGGGTCATGAAGCGCTGCAGCGAGGCGTTGTCGACGCATTCGGTGATGCGCTCGGCGCGATCGCCGATGCACTGGATGACACCCTCGAAGATACGGCTGGCATCACGCGGCGGGAAGTCCCGCACGAACTGGCGAATCTTGCGATGCAGGATATAGGTGATGACGCCGGCGACCAGGGCCACGGCGCTCATCGCCAGCGGCAGGTTGAAGCCGTGCCACAGGGCCAGGTGGAACTCCAGCGGCTCGAGCAGCACCGCCTCGACCGCAGGCGCCATCAGCCAGGTGGCCATCAGCGCCGGGAACAGGCCGACCAGGATACACAGCACTGCCAACAGCTCCGCCGGAGCCCGCATCAGATGGGGCGGCTCGTGCGGCGTCTTGGGCGGCGCGTGGCGCGGAGGGGAGAAGAACACCGCGTGGACCAGCCGCGCGGAATAGGCCACCGACAGCACGCCGCCAATGGTGGCCAGTACCGGCAGCACCAGGCTGAGGCCACCGAAGGCGTGGGTCTCGAGGGCCTCGGTGAAGAACATTTCCTTGGAGATGAAGCCATTGAACAGCGGCACGCCCGCCATGGCGGCGCCGGTGATGCTCATCACCACGCAGGTGACCGGCATCGCCTTGGCCAGTTTGCCCAGCCGGGCCAGGTCGCGGGTGCCGGCCTCATGGTCGATGATCCCCGAACACATGAACAGTGCGGCCTTGAAGGTGGCGTGGTTGAGGATATGAAACAGCGCCGCCAGGACCGCCATGGGGCTGCCGATGCCCAGCAGTACGGTGATCAGGCCCAGATGGCTGACGGTGGAGAACGCCAGGATACCCTTGAGATCCGCCTTGATCAGAGCAAACCAGGCGGCATACACCATGGTGACGATACCGATCACGGTCACGATGGCCGACCACAGCTCACTGCCGGCGATGGCGGGATGCAGGCGCGCCATCAGGAAGATCCCCGCCTTGACCATGGTGGCGGAGTGCAGGTACGCAGACACCGGAGTCGGTGCCGCCATGGCATGGGGTAGCCAGAAGTGGAACGGGAACTGGGCGGACTTGGCGAAGGCGCCGAGCAGCACCAGGACCAGCATCAGCGGGTAGCGCGGGTCGGCCAGGATCGTCTCGCCGCTTTCCAGCACCACCTGCATGTCGAGACTGCCGACGATATCGCCCAGCAGCAGAAAGCCCGCCAGCAGGGCGAGGCCACCGGCGCCAGTGACCGTCATCGCCATGCGCGCGCCCTTGCGCGCCTCCGAGCGGTGTGACCAGAAACCGATCAGCAGGAAGGATGACAGGCTGGTCAACTCCCAGAAGAACCACAGCACCAGCAGGTTGTCGGCCATGGCGATGCCCACCATGGAGGCCATGAACAGGATCAGGTAGGCGTAGAAGCGGGCGTAGTTCTCGCTGGCGTCGAGATAGTAGTGGGCGTACAGGATGATCAGCAGGCCGATGCCCAGGATCAGCACATTGAACAGCAGTGACAGGCCATCGAGGCGAAAGGCCAGGTCCAGCCCCAGTTGGGGCACCCAGCTCAGGGAGACCCGAGGGATATCCCCGGCACCCAGGGCGGGCAGCTGGGCCAGGGTCATGGCCAGGGCAATGGCGGGAAGGACCGCCGTGGCGAGGGTGCAAAGAGGGCGGCCTCTAGATCCGGTCAATGCGGGGACCAGCACACCGAGAAGGGGGAGCAAGGGAATCCATAGCAAAGTCATCTGTCGGTCATCCTGCCTGTCCTTGAACGTGGTGAGCGCCGCGATGGTCTGAAAACACGAGCCCTCACAATGCCTTGGCCTACCGCCAGGGGTGTTGATTCAGCTCACCCTGAAGCGCCGACCCACTTTACCCGAAAGATGGACGGACCGCTGCCCCGTGCGGATTCAACGTGATAGCCGTAGGCGCTCTAAAAATTGTACATGTAGTGTACAAGGCCTATATATTATCGCTATGCAGTAGGGCAATGCCTCCGTCGGTAGCGCACGATCTGTGCCCACGGGGCGCGTGCCGCGAATCCTCAGGCCTGTCGGGAGCGTGACATGGAAACAGAGCTGGTGTGGTTGCGTGGGGAACTGCGGCTGGCCGACAATCCCTTGCTGGACATCGCGCCCTCGGTCAGCGAGCGCCTGGTGGTGTTCGTGATCGACGAGGCGCTGCTTGATGGCACATCGGCAGACGGCGTGGCCGGTATCGGCGCTCGTCGGCTGCGCTTTCTGTGGCAGTGTCTCAAGGAGTTGCGTGGGACGCTGTTGAAGAAGGGTAGCGACCTGCTGGTGGCGGTGGACGAGCCGGTGTCGCTGGTCGCCCGGCTGGCCGAGCAGTATCAGGTGACACGGGTGGTGGCCAGCGAGGCAGCAGGCGGGGACGACCAGCTTGAGCGTCTGGCACGCTGCCTGCCAAGGCAGTGTCGACTGGAGCGTCGTGGTGCGGGCACGCTGTGGACGTCGCAGACGTTGCCGATGACGTTGGATGAGGTACCGGCAAGCTGGTCGGCTTTCCGGCGTCGTCTCGGCGAGGCGTCTCCTCGAAGCCACAGTCGTCCGGCCCCGGCGACGCAGCCGGCGTGGCCGGAGCGAGCGCCGCGCGGACTGCCCTCGTTGCAGCGATTGTCACGCGAAGCGGACGCCTTGAACGACGCGCCCGACAGCGCCGGGCTTGCCTTTGTCGGCGGTGAAGCGCCCGCCTGGCAGCGTCTCGACGACGTCGTGTGGGAGTCCGATTTGCTGGCGACCTATCAGCAGACGCGCAATGGTTTGATCGGCGCTGGCTTTTCGTCCCGTCTATCGCCCTGGCTGGCGCTTGGCTGTGTGTCGGCGACCCAGGTCCTCGAAGCACTGCGTGAATGGGAAGACCGGCGGGGCGCCAACGCATCATCTCGCCACTTCTATCACGAGTTGTTATGGCGCGAGTACTTCCACTGGGCGGCACGCCAGGAAGGCAAAGCGCTGTTCGGCGATCCTCCATCATCGCCGGGGCAGGCATTCGAGTGCTGGCGCCTGGGCGCTACCGGGCAGCCGCTGATCGATGCAGCCATGCGTGAGTTGACGGTCAGCGGCTGGCTCTCCAATCGCGCGCGTCAGCTCGTCGCCAGCTACCTGGTGCACGATCTCGGGGAGGACTGGCGCCACGGCGCCGCCTGGTTCGAACGCTGTCTGATCGACCATGACGTTGCCAGCAACTGGGGCAACTGGAAGTACATCGCAGGAGTGGGCCGCAACGCCAAACCCAGGATCTTCGATATCGACGAACAGAGCCGGCGCTACGACCCCGATGAACGCTATGTCCGCCACTGGAAGGAGCTGAGCTTGCAGCCGTCTTCCTACGAGGCACTGGGGCATTGAGGCACTGGGGCATTGAGGCACCGGTGTATGGAAGGACGAGCGATGCCCAGTTCACCACGTTGTTCGACCTCCCGTATGAGGTCTCTTGCCCATGCGGGTGGCTCTCACCTTGGTGGTAGTGGTGCCACATCTTGCGATGCTCTGGTGTCCTGACTGGCTGGTATGACAGCGGGTCCTGGGTCATCATGCCCGCATATTGATCGCCAAGGATTGCTTCATCATGCTGACCCGATTGTTCCCCGCCCTTCTCGTGGTGACCCTGGCCGGTTGCCAGAGTACCTCCGCCGCCCCCTCCGGCGATGCCGCGGCCGGTACCAATGCCAGTGCTGGTGCAAGCGTCACCGCCAGCGCCAGTGGCGAAGCGTCTGGGCAGGCCGCCCCTGCCGCCGCTGCAGCCGAGCCCCAGAGCTTCGATCAGTGGCTGGCCGGCTTTCGTGATCAGGCGCGTGCAGAAGGCATCAGCGAAGCGACCCTGGCGCGCGCGCTGGATGGCCTGCGCTACCGTCCCCGGGTGATCGAACTCGACGGCTCCCAGCCGGAGTTCGTGCGCCCGATCTGGCAATACCTGGATACCGCGGTCTCCAACGCCAGGGTGACCCAGGGGCGTGACAAGCTCGCCGCCAATCGCGCTGCGGCCGACCGCGCCGAGGCCGACTACGGTGTGCCCGCCGAGGTCCTTACCGCCATCTGGGGTATCGAGAGCAACTACGGCCAGAACTTCGGTGACTTCTCGACCCTGGAGGCACTGGCGACCCTGGCCTATGACGGTCGGCGCCGAGACTTTGCACGCGGTGAACTGATGGCAGCGCTCGAGATCATCGACGCCGGCGATATCACACCGCAGCGTATGAAGGGCTCCTGGGCGGGGGCCATGGGCCACACCCAGTTCATTCCTTCCAGTTTCGTGGCCTACGCCAAGGACGGAGACGGCGACGGTCGCCGTGATATCTGGGCGAGTATCCCCGACGTCATGGCGTCGACTGCCAACTATCTGGATCGTGCCGGTTGGCGTCAGGGCGAGCCCTGGGGTGTCGAGGTGCAACTGCCGTCCGGGTTCGACTACGCCCAGACCGAGCTCGATACCCGCAAGAGCGCCTCGGCTTGGGCCGGCCTGGGTGTGAGCCCGCTGGGCGGTGGCGATCTGCCGGCCTTCGATGAGGCGTCGGTGATCACTCCGGCCGGCGCGCGTGGTCCTGCTTTCCTGGTGGGACCGAACTTCCGCGCCATCCTGCGCTACAACAACGCCACCAGCTACGCCCTGGCGGTGGCCTCGCTGAGCGACCGTATCGCCGGGCGCGCCGGCATCGAGGGTGGCTGGCCTCGTGACGAGCAACCGCTCTCTCGTACTCAGGTGAAGACGCTGCAGTCGCGGCTTCAGGCGCTTGGCTACGAGGTGGGAACCCCGGACGGCATCATGGGTCCCAATACCCGGGCAGGGTTGCGCGCCTGGCAGCGCGACCAGGGTCTGGTGCCCGACGGCTTCGCCACGCTCAACCTGCTCGAACGCCTAAGCCACTGAGCGATCAATCAGCCCTGAAAACATCAAGGCGGCCCCTGACTCAGGGGCCTGACGTATCGGCGTCCGGCGGGACGCCCTCCACATGGAAATGGCACGATGACTCTCTGGAATCGATGGCTGTCGGGCCCCGCCCGACTGATGGCGCTGGCGGCGCTTCCCCTTTGCATGGCACCGGCCGGCGGCGCCCTGGCCGATGACGGCCCTGACGTCTTTGGCTGGGTCGAGATGGCGACCCTGGAGCCCTGGGACGTCGAAGTGAAGGCAAAGCTGGACAGCGGGGCGCTGACGTCTTCGCTGGATGCCCGGGATATCGAGCGCTTCGACAAGGAAGGCGAACCCTGGGTGCGTTTCGCCCTCGAGCTCGAGGACGAGGAGACCGGTGAAACCTTCAAGAAGCAGCTCGAGCGCCCGCTCTATCGCGACATGACGGTGCGCGGCGCCGGCGGTCGCGACGAGCGCCTGGTGGTGTTGATGGAGGTGTGCATGGGGGACACCATCCACGAGGAGCAGTTCAGCCTGCGCAACCGGGAAGAGATGAACTACCCGATGCTGCTGGGTCGCCGTACCATCGGTGAGCTCGGGCTGCTGGACGTGCGCGAGACCTTCATGATCGAGCCGAGTTGCGACGAGAACTCTCCGGTCATCGAGCATGAGGGAGAGGGCGAGTACGGCACCAACAAGGATGACGGTGCCGATGACGAGGACAGCGAGAGCTGATACGTCGATGGCACCGCTGGTGTGGTCTACAGGGTTGGCCTAGAAGAGCCTGGACAGTAGCGCGGTCACCGCGGTTTCCACTCGCAGGATGCGCTCGCCCAGGTGGATGCCCTCGCAGCCTGCCGCCAGCATCTGTTCCACCTCCCATTCGATGAAGCCGCCCTCGGGGCCGACCAGCAGGGTCACAGGCTCGGTCAGGCCACGAGGGCAGGCATTCGCCATCCCGGGGTGCGCCAACAGGCCCCGTCGTCCTTCCAGCAGGGACGGCAGACGGTCCTCGACGAAGGGCCGAAAGCCCCGCGCCGTGTTCACCACCGGCAGCGCAGTATCGCGGGCCTGCTCCAGGCCAAGCACCAGGTGCTGGTGGATCTTGGCGGGATCGAGTTCGGGGGACTGCCAGTAGCTCTTCTCCACCCTGCGGCTATGCAGCAACGTGATGCGCTTCACCCCCAGCGCGGTGGCATGCTCTATGCTTCTTGCCAGCATGCGTGGGCGAGGCAGCGCCAGCACCAGGTGCACCGGTAGCGCCGCGGGCGGAGCCTGATCGAGCCCGGAAACGTCGAAGCAGGCCTCATCGTCGGTCAGCGACACGAGCTGACCGCGGCCCAGCGGGCCGTTCTCCAGTCCCAGGGTCATCACGTCGCCCTGGCGGGCGCGGTGGACCTGGCGCAGGTGGGCCAGGCGCCGGGGGTCGCGGACCCGTGCCAACCCGGCGTCATCGACGTCGTTCCGGGTGAGAAGTATCAGATTCATGGAGCCTCGAGTACCGGTTTGTCTTGCAAGGGCCGTGTCGCGGTGCAAAATGGATGCGAACGAAGCCGAGGATCTGCAGCTGCAGTCCCTGGGCTTCCCACGAACAAAGGAGCAGCGCCGTGCGCGTGATTCGCAAGTATGCCAATCGCCGGCTCTATGATACCGAACAGAGCCGCTATGTAACGCTCGAGGATCTACGAAGCCTGATTCTCGAGGAAGTGCCTTTCCGTGTGGAAGATGCCAAGAGTGGCGAGGACCTGACGCGTACCATTCTGCTGTCGATCATCATCGAGCAGGAGCAGGCCGACAGCGACGCCGAGGTGTTCTCCAATGACCTGCTGCAACAGCTGATTCGGGTGTACGCCATGTCTCAGCCGCTGCCCCTGGCGCGCTACCTGGAGCAGGGCACCCGGTTGATGATGGAGCAGCAGAAGAAGATGCAGGATCAGTGGCAGCAGGCCATGCGGCATTCGCCGATGGAGCTGATGCGCGAGCTGGCCGAGGAAAACATGCGTTTCTGGCAGAACACCATCAGCCAGGGCGGAACCAGCCAGGGCGGGACCACCAAGGACGACGACGAGCGTTCCTCCTGACCCTCCCACGCCCGGCTCTGATGGAGAGAGGCCAGGAGGGCGAGAGCGGGCTTTTTCTGCCATAATGCCGCCTCATTTGGTACTCGAAAGGTAGTTGAGCGGATGAAGGTCCTGATCATCGGCGGCGGTGGCCGCGAACATGCCCTGGCCTGGAAGGTCGCCCAGTCGTCCAGCGTCTCCTCGGTCTTCGTGGCGCCAGGCAATGCCGGCACCGCACGGGAGGCGGGACTGACCAACGTCGATATCGCGGTATCCGACCTCGACGGGCTGGTGGACTTTGCCCGGCGCGAGAGCGTCGGCCTGACCATCGTGGGCCCCGAGGCGCCGCTGGTCGAGGGAGTGGTGGATCGTTTTCGTGATGCCGGGCTCGCGATCTTCGGCCCGACCCAGGGCGCTGCCCAGCTCGAGGGATCCAAGTCCTTTACCAAGGACTTTCTGGCTCGCCACGCCATTCCCACCGCTGACTACAGCACCTTCACCGCCGTGGAACCGGCGCTGGCCTATCTGCGGGACAAGGGCGCACCCATCGTCATCAAGGCCGACGGCCTGGCGGCGGGCAAGGGCGTCATCGTGGCCATGACCGAGGCCGAGGCCGAGGCGGCGGTGCGCGACATGCTCGAAGACAACGCCTTCGGTGATGCCGGTGCTCGTGTCGTGATCGAGGAATTCCTCGAAGGTGAGGAAGCCAGCTTTATCGTCATGGTGGATGGCGAGTCCATCGTGCCCATGGCCACCAGCCAGGACCACAAGCGGGTGGGCGAGGGCGACACCGGCCCCAACACCGGCGGCATGGGCGCCTATTCGCCGGCACCTGTGGTCACCGACAGCGTCTACCAGCGCATCATGGACGAGGTGATTCGCCCCACGGTGCGTGGCATGGCCGACGAAGGGCATCCTTATACCGGCTTCCTCTACGCCGGGCTGATGATCACCGACGCGGGTGAACCCAAGGTGATCGAGTACAACTGCCGCTTCGGCGACCCCGAAACCCAGCCGATCATGATGCGCCTGCAGAGCGATCTGGCCGAGCTGTGTCTGGCCGGCGCCGAGGGTCGCCTGTCCGGTCACGATTGCCGCTGGGACCCGCGTCCGGCCATCGGTGTGGTGATGGCCGCCGAAGGCTACCCCGGCAGCTACCGCAAGGGCGACGTGATCAGCGGAGGCGACAGTGCCGAGGCCCTGGGCGTCAAGGTCTTCCACGCCGGCACCGCGGAAAAGGATGGCCAGGTGGTCACCTCCGGCGGACGAGTGTTGTGCGTGACCGCCCTCGGTCAGGATCTTGGCGAGGCTCGGGAGCTGGCCTACCGCGGGGTCAAGACGGTGAGTTTCGAAGGCGCCTTCTGGCGTTCGGACATCGCCCACCGCGCCATGGCCCGGCAGTCCTGATCGTCGGGTACCGGTCTGGCTTGCCCCATGGTACTGACCAACAATAATCAGCAAGGAGCGAGCATGGAACGCGTCAAACTGGAGTTTCCCGAGCAGGCGATCGTCCACCGTCATGGTTTGACGGTGCGCGTGACCGACATGAACTACGGGCACCATCTGGGCCATGACGCCGTGATTTCGCTGTTGCACGAGGCCAGGGCGGCCGCCCTGGCCCATCTCGGGCTTCACGAAGGTGACATGGGAGGCTATCCCAGTGTCGCCGCTGACCTGGCGGTGCAGTACCAGGCCGAGTCTCGTTGGCCGGATGCCTTGACGGTCGAGACCGCCATCCCCGAACCGGCGCGCAAGGCCATCACGGTCTACCATCGCATGCGTCGCGACAGCGACCAGCGGATAGTGGCGACCGCCAGGCTCAACCTGATGGTGGTCGACCCCCAGGCAGGGCGTGCGGTGGCGGTGCCCGAAGCGGTACGTGACGCCCTGGCGAGGGCTGGCTGATGTCGAGGGAGTATCCAGTCATCGCGGTCACCGGCTCGTCCGGTGCCGGCACCACTACGGTCAAGCGTACCTTCGAGCGCATGTTCGCCCGGGAAGATGTCCATGCCGCCTTCGTCGATGGTGACGCCTTCCATCGCTACACCCGCCAGGAGATGGCGCGGATCTTTCGCGAGGAGCCCGAGCGCAAGGATGAGCTGTCCCACTTTGCGGTGGAGGCCAACCTGCTCGATCGCCTGGAGACGCTGTTCCAGGAGTACGGTGACAGCGGCGCCGGGACCTTCCGGCACTATATCCACGCCGAAGACAAGAAGATGATCGAGGCCGGCTACCAGGTCGGCACCTTTACCGAATGGCAGCCGCTGCCCACCGGTACCGACCTGCTGTTCTACGAGGGTCTGCACGGTGGGCTGGTCACCAGTGAGGTGGACATCGCCCGCCACGTCGATCTGCTGGTGGGCGTCGCCCCGACCATGAACCTCGAGTGGATCCAGAAGATCGACCGCGACATGCATGCCCGCGGCTACACCCAGGAAGCGGTCATCGACACCATCCTGGGGCGCATGGATGACTACGTGCGCTACATCCTGCCGCAGTTCTCGCGTACCCATATCAACTTTCAGCGGGTGCCCACGGTAGATACCTCGAACCCCTTCGAGGTCCAGGATATCCCCACCGATGCCGAGTCCTTCGTGGTGATCCGGTTCCGCGATCCGTCCACCGTGGATTTTCCCTACCTGCTGGCGATGATTCAGGACGCCTTCATGAGTCGCCCCCACACCCTGGTGGTGCCCGGCTCTCGTCTATCCTTGGCGATGGAGCTGATCCTCGGTCCGCTGGTGCGTCATCTGCTGGCCCAACGACGTTTTCGTTGAGCTGCCGCACCGTTGATGCCGGCTTCGTCTGACTGACAGGTCGGGATCGACGGCACCGGAGCTGGTGTGGCGAAGCGTTTTGCGCCGGCGACGCACACCACGACCGCGGCACAGGTGGCGAGCATCGCCACGCTGATCGACTCGTTCAACAACCAGGCCGCCAGGCCAAGCCCGAGAAACGGCTGCAGCAACTGTAGCTGACCCACCGCGGCCACCCCACCGAGCGCCAGGCCGCGATACCAGAAGATGAAGCCAATCAGCATGCTGAACAGCGATACATAGCCCAGCGACCACCAGGCGGCGCTGCCGATACCCTGCAGGGTCGGCGGTTGCGATGCGACCGCCAGAGGCAGCATCAACGGCAGGGTCAGGGTCAGCGCCCAGCAGATCACCCGCCAGCCTTGCAGCCGTCTTGATAGTCGCGCGCCCTCGGCGTAACCGAGCCCGCAGACGGTCACGGCGGCCAGCATCAACAGATCGCCGGTCAAGGAGGCGCTGCCAGGCTGGCCGAGCGCGAAGCCTGCGACCAGCGCAGCACCGCTCAACGAGCAGGCCCAGAACGCCGGGCGGGGCCTGTCGCCGGTACGCAGCACCCCGAACAGCGCGGTAGCCATCGGCAGCAGGCCGATATAGACCAGCGAGTGCGCTGCGCTGACGTGCTCCAGCGCCATGGCGGTCAGCAGTGGAAACCCCACCACCACGCAGGCGGCAACCAGCCCCAGCGATGCAAGCTCATCGGTCCGCGGCCGGCGTCCCTTCAGGCACGCCAGCAATACCACCGCCACCAGTCCCGCCAGGCTGGCCCTGGAAAAGGTCAGAAACAGCGGATCGAAGGCCCTCACCGCCACCCGGGTGGCGGGCAATGAACCGCTGAAGATGGCCATGCCGAGGGCGCCGCAGGCCCAGCCCTTGCCAAGGTCCGGGCGGTGTGTCGGGTTCAATGGTCGGTGTCGTGAGGGCATCTGCGCGAACTCCGTGGCGGGTCAGTAGCGCCTAGGGTGAAGGGCGTGCGCTGGTGCAGCCAGAGACGGTGCAGTACAGTTTTGACAAACTGTCATGGTGGAGCCTCCAGTACAGATGAAGGCACAGGACATCGATCGTCGGGCGGGCATCAGCCTGGTCGAGCAGGTGGTAGCGCTGATCCTGCGCCGCATGGCCCAGCGTCAGCTGGCGCCAGGTGCGCGCCTGCCGTCGATTCGCGGCTTGGCTGAATCGCTCGGGGTGTCACGCTCCACCGTGGTCGAGGCCTACGATCGGCTGGTCGCCGAGGGCGCCATCCATTCCCGTCGCGGCGCCGGCTTTTTCGTCGGTGATCGCTTGCCGCCGCTGTCCCTGGCGGAGCTGGCGCCCCGTCGCGAGCGCGAAGTGGACCCGCTGTGGCTGACCCGCCAGGCGCTCGAGAGCGACCATTACCGGCTGAGGCCAGGCTGTGGCTGGCTGCCGGCAGAGTGGATGCCCCACGAGGAGATTCGCCGTGGGCTGAGGCAGTTGGCGAGGCGTTCCGGCGCTGTCGCCAGCCTGACCGACTATGCGTCGCCCCAGGGCCTGCAAGCACTGCGTCAGGTGCTGGCGCATCGCCTTACCGAGCGGGGTGTCGAGGCGGCGCCGTCCCAGATCCTGCTGACCGAGTCCGGCACCCAGGCCATCGATCTGTTGTGTCGGTTTCTGCTCGAGCCGGGCGACCGCGTGCTGGTCGATGACCCCTGCTATTTCAACTTTCATGCCCTGCTGCGTGCCCACCGGGTCAAGGTGGTGGGGGTGCCCTTCAGCCCTGCGGGGCCGGACCTATCGCGCCTTGCCGAGGCCCTCGAGCAGCATCGTCCGCGGCTCTATATCACCAACTCGGGGCTGCATAATCCAACCGGTGCCAGCCTGTCACTGGCGGTGGCCCACCGCGTGCTGCGCCTGGCCGAGCGTCACGACCTGCTGATCATCGAGGACGACATCTTCGCCGACTTCGAGCACCAGGCGTCACCACGCCTGGCGGCGCTGGACGGGCTCGAGCGGGTAATCCAGGTGGGCAGCTTCTCCAAGACCCTGTCGGCCTCGGTGCGCTGTGGCTATATCGCCATCCGCCCCGAGTGGTTCGAGGAGCTGGTCGACCTGAAGCTGGCGACCTCCTTTGGCGCCAGCGCGCTGTCGGCAGAGCTGGTGTTCCAGCTGGTCAGGGAAGGCGCCTATCGACGTCACCTCAACGTGCTCAGGACGCGCCTGGCAGACGCCATGGGACAGGTCATGCCGCGACTGCGCTCGGCGGGCCTGGAGCCCTGGGTGGAGCCCAGTGCGGGGCTCTTTCTGTGGACGCGACTGCCCGCGGGGCTCTGCGCCAAGGACGTGGCCAGAGCGGCGTTGGACGAGGATCTGGTACTGGCGCCTGGGGAGGTGTTCAGCCCGGAAACGGCGAACAGTCACTACCTGCGCTTCAATGTGGCGCAGTCGCTGGATGATGACGTCTTCAGGGCGCTGGACCGGGCCATGGAGCGGGCGGCCCGGGGCGGGGACTGACCTTCGTGGTGCCATGCCAGTCCCGCTCATCCTGGAGGGGGCTCAGTGGCCGGGAGGCGCCTGCTTGACGGGGGCGTCCTTGGCGGCGCCAGAGCCGACAAAGCGCTGGGCCATGGGCTGGGCGCTGACGCCGTGCAGCACCACCGAGATCATGACCGTCAACACCACGCAGGCGAGGATCTCGTCGCTGCCGGGGATCGGGTACTGATCGTAGATCAGCAGTGCGAACAGGATGCTGGCCAACCCCCGAGGTCCGAACCAGCCGAGGAAGGTCTTTTCATAGGCGGACAAGCCGAGTCCGGTGAGCGATATCCAGATCGGAATCATGCGAATCACCGACAGGTACATCAGCGCCAGGGCCACGGTCTTCCAGGACGCATGCGAGAGGGCCAGCGGCACCATTACCGCACCGAAGATCAGGAAGGTGGCGATGGTCAAGAGCTGGCCCTCGCTCTCCATGAACTCCTCGATGAAGGTGGTGTCATGGCGTAGCTGGTTGCCGAAGGTCAGGCCGCCGAGGAACACCGCGATAAAGCCGTTGCCGCCGACGGTTTCGGCGACCAGATAGATCAGGAAGGCCAGCGCCAGAAACAGGATGCCCTGATAGATGACGGTGACGTAGCCGCGGTCGATGGCGGCGTCGAGCAGGCGGGCAAAGCCCCAGCCGAACAGCACCCCGACCAGCGGCCCGAGGGTCAGTTGCAGCAGGGCGAAGGTCCAGAGGTTGTTCGGGGCGTCGGCGACCTCGGTGCCGGTGGCCGCCACCGCCAGCAGTGCCGAGGCAAGAATCACGGGTACAGCCAGACCATCATTGAGCCCACTTTCGACGTTGATCGACTGGCGGATACGTTCCGGCACGCTGGGGCTCGATACCACCGCCTGGCCCAAGGCCGCGTCGGTCGGGGTAAGAATCGCCGCCACCAGCATGGCGGTGCCCCAGGCTGCTTCCGGCGAGACCCACTTGGCCATCAGCGTGCCCAGCAAGACCGTCAGGGGCATGCCGATCAACAGCATGCGCAGCGGAATCGCCAGGTTCTGGCGCAGAGACTTCAGCTTGACCACCGAGGCATCGGCGAACAGCACGATGATCAGGGTGATCTCGGCGATCACCTGGGTCAGCTCCTGCTGCATGTCCATGGGCACCAGGTCCGGCGTCAGCGCGCCCAGCCCCATCCCCGCGGCCATGAACACCATGGGCAGACTGATCAGCGAGGCCGAGATGCGCCGCGACAGCAGGGCAAAGGCGATGATGATCAGAAGGATCAGCAGCAGGGCGGTGTGATGCATGGCAGGCGACACTCCGAAAATGCATGGGAGCTACGGTTGTACCATAGCCGCAATGGCTTGGGGGGGCAGGCGAGCGCGATGACCAGAGGTGCATAACTGGCGGTTTGGGAACGTTGATCATGGGGCCTGGGTCAGTGATCGGGCGAGTCAGGGGACTGACAGCGGCCCTGTTGGCGGGTAATCTCGAAGACACCGTTTTTTCAGTGTGCCCCGGAGCCTGCCATGGATTGCCTGTTCTGCAAGATCATCAACCGCGAGATTCCCGCCGATATCGTCTACGAGGACGATCAGGTGCTGGCCTTCAACGATATCGATCCCAAGGCCCCGACCCATATGCTGGTCATCCCCAAGAAGCATATTGCCACCCTCAACGACATCACCGAGGAAGACCAGGCACTGGTGGGGCGCCTGCCGCTGACCGCCTCGCGTCTGGCCAAGGACCTCGGGTTTGCCGAAGACGGCTTCAGGGTGGTGATGAATTGCAATGAAGACGGCGGCCAGACGGTCTATCATATTCACATGCACGTGATGGGCGGTCGTCGCTTCACATGGCCGGCTGGCTAGCCGGCGCGCAACGGAGTCTCTTCCGGCAGTTCAAGCGCTCGACGCATCCGTGCATTCTCCGGCGTCGCCTGGTGTCCCCCAGGCGGCGCCGATCGCTTTTTGTTTCTAGGCGCAGCCGAGGGGCTGGTGCCCCATTTGAAAAGCCGGCGCTTGAGTGCCGCCGACGCTTGCGTAGAATAATCCCTTGATGCGAACGTTCATCGTTTCGCCCATGTTCGCTGGCTCACTTAGTCGTACAAGGATCGCGCCATGTCCCGCTCTCTCAGCCCCGCCGATCGGGCCATCCATCAGTTCGACAATGTATTGCGCACCCTGGTGCCGGGGGCGGCGCGGGCATCTCGGCCGACGCCCGCGGTCGATACGATCCATGACGGCGAAATGAGCCCGGATGAGCGCCATCACGCGGCCGGCCTGATGCGCATCAACCACACCGGAGAGGTATGCGCCCAGGCGCTGTACCAGGGCCAGGGCCTGACCGCCAAATTGCCGGAGGTGCGCGGCCAGATGGAGGAAGCCGCCCAGGAAGAGATCGATCACCTTGCCTGGTGCGAGGACCGGCTCAGGGAGTTGAATGCGCCGACCAGTCGACTCAATCCGCTGTTCTATGCGGCGTCCTTCGGCATGGGGGCACTGGCGGGGGCGGTTGGCGATCGTGTCAGCCTGGGCTTTGTCGCCGCCACCGAGGAACAGGTGGGCAAGCATCTGGACGAGCACCTCGAGACCTTGCCCGAAGGAGACAAGCGCTCCCGGGCGGTGCTCAGGCAGATGGCCATCGACGAGGCCCACCACGCCCAGCAGGCGCTGGAGGCTGGTGGCGCCAGGTTCCCTGGCCCGGTCAAGGCCGGCATGACGCTGATGTCCAGGGTGATGACCAAGAGCGTCTACCGCATCTGATCCTGTGCCGGTGGCCAGCGCCTGATGCTGCGATGGCCTCGCCCTCACGCAAAAGCCCCTGCCGATCGGCAGGGGCTTTTGCGTGAGGGTGGCTGTCGATCCGAGGCGCTCGCTGCTGCGCGGCGCTCGAAGCGGCCTCAGGATTCGACGATGGTGTAGGAATGGGTGACCTCGACGCCGCCCTTGGCCAGCATGATGGAGGCGCTGCAGTACTTGTCGGCGGAGAGTTCCACCGCGCGCTGGACCTGCTTTTCCTTGAGCCCCTTGCCGGTGACGGTGAAGTGCACGTGGATCTTGGTAAACACCGACGGCACGCTGTCGGCGCGTTCGGCCTCGATGTCGGCGACGCAGTCTTCCACCGGGGCGCGGGACTTCTCGAGGATCTCCAGCACGTCGAAGGAGGTGCAGGCGCCCATGCCCATCAGCAGCATCTCCATCGGGCGCGGCCCGGTGTTGCGGCCACCGTGATCGGGGGGGCCGTCGATGACCACGGCGTGGCCACTACCGGATTCGGCCACGAACTGACGGCCGTCGGTCCATTTGACGCTGGCTTTCATGGGGATTCCTTCTTTTTCTGCGATAGTGATGTCGATGTTTTTTGATGCGGTCTGCAGGATGCGGTCTGCAGGATGCGGTCTGCAGGATGCAGCCGGACTCAATCAGCGTTCGCCAGGAGCGCCGCCGAGTCTGTGATTCAACGCCTCGAGGCGCTCGGGCGTACCCACGTCGACCCAGTCTCCCCGATGGTGGGTGCCGGCGACGAGGTCGCGGGCCATGGCCTCGCGAAGCAGTGGAGCGACAGGATAGCAGGGAGCGGGCAGGTCATTCACCAGACGCGGGTCGATCAGCGCTATCCCCGAGTAGGTCAACTTTGGCGAGCCGTCGCTCGAAACTCTGCCGCCGGCCGCCAGGTGGAAGTCGCCGTCCGGGTTGTGGACGGGGTTGTCGACCAGCACCAGATGGGCCAGATCGCCCTCCAGAGAGGGCAGGGCGCTGGGGTCGATGTCGCAGAAGGCATCGGCGCTGACCAGCACGAAGGGCTCCTCGCCGAGCAGTGGGCGAGCCTTGGCGATACCGCCGGCGGTCTCCAGCGGCTCGTCCTCGCGACTGTAGGCAATCGATACCCCGTAGCGTTCACCGTCGCCCAGGGTCTCGATAATCTGGTCGGCACGGTAGCTGACGTTGATCACCACCTGTTCGATACCGCAGCCGGCCAGGCGCCTGAGGTGGTGGCCAATCAGCGGTTCGCCGGCCACCGGCAACAGGGGTTTGGGGCAGTGGTCGGTCAGCGGCCGCATGCGTTTGCCGAGACCGGCGGCCAGGATCATGGCTTTCATGGGCGCACCTCTGCGACGCGGGCTTCGATCAGCGGGCGCAGGCTGTCTTCGACCCAGGCGCTGAAGTCGGCGTGTCCCGCGAGGCCCTCCAGCCCCTCGAGGCTGTCCTGAAGATGGGCAAGAAAGTGAGGTAGACGCGCCAGGTAGCCGTCGCGCTGGTCGCGCAGGGTCAGGCGACAGAAGATGCCGAGCACCTTGAGCGCACGCTGGGCAGCCATGGCATTGACCCAGCGCAGGAAACTGTCGCTATCTACCGAGTCAGACAGGCGCCCGTCGGCTATCGCGCGCTGGCGGAAAGCCTCGCTCCAGGCCGCCCGGGTGGCCGCATCGAAGCGCCGATAGCGCCCGTGCAACAGCGAGATCAGGTCATAGGTGATGGGGCCTGCCAGGGCGTCCTGGAAGTCGATCAACCACAGTTCGGCGGCGTGACGCATCAGGTTCATGGCATCGAAGTCGCGGTGCACGGTGACCACCGGCTGGGCCAGCGCCTGTTCGATCAGCGCCTGGCGCAGCGCAGGCCAGCCGGGAGGCTGGCCATCCAACTCCAGCCACTGGGCGAGGCACCAGTCGGGGAACAGGTCCAGCTCCCGGGCCAGCGTTACGGCGTCGTAGGGCGGCAGGCTATCGCTCGGAGCCTTCCGCTGAAGCTCCTCGAGCAGCGCGATGGCGGCGTCGAAATGGGCGTGGGTGGTGGCCTCGTCGGCACCGTCGAGGGCCAGGTGCAGCGGCTCGTCGCCGAGGTCCTCAAGCTCCACGAAGCCCTGGTCGGCGTCCACGGCATAGACCCGGGGTACCGGCAGGCCCGCTGCGTGCCAGTCACGGGCGATGGCGACGAAGGGGCCGACGTCCTCCTGGGGGGGTGGGGCGTCCATCAGCATGCGGGTCTCCCCACTTTCCAGGGTGAGGCGGTAGTAACGCCTGAAGCTGGCGTCGCCGGCGGCCAGCACGAGATCGCTCGAGCCCTCGATGGACGGGTGCTGTGCCTGTGCCCAAAGGCGCAGTTGCTCGAGTCGGTGGGGGCTTTCAGCCTGGGACATCGGGGGGGAAACTCCTGGTGGCGGCAGGGCGAAGGATGCCAATGTCGGTTGACGCTCCGTTGGCCTCACCGCATGCTGTGCATGGATCAAGGGCGGCCGTGGCGCGAATCTCGTTGGAACAGATCGGCGTTACAGGTCGGCCGCGGCCTGTATAATACCGATTCACCCCGTCGAGGACAGCGTGCAACATGGCCAAGCGATACGCATGGACGGCCCTGGCGGGCCTCGCCACCACCAGTCTGGTGTCGTCCCCCCTGTGGGCGGCCCCACCTGAACCCCTGCCGGCAAGCCAGATGGATTGGCAGCCCTGGGGCGATGACCGTCCCGCCGGGACGGTGTGCCGAGGCTACTACGTTCAGCCCGAATACCGCCTTCCTGCGCCGGCCATCGATGGCCAGGTCAACAGCGAATCCAACACCGCCAACTACGGCACCGACGGTGACACCGTGCTCGACGGTGAAGTGGTGCTGCGCAAGGGCGATACCCAGCTCGAGGCAACCCGGGTGCAGGTACCACCGGAGCGTGACCTGGCCAACGCCAGTGGTCCCCTGACCCTGCGCGACAAGGGCCTGCTGGTGCGCGGTGACAGCGCCGAGGTGTCGCTGAACAGCGACCAGGCCACCATCGATTCGGCCCACTACGTGGCCCACGAGTCGCGCCTGCGCGGCGATGCCATCCAGCTCGAGCGAGTCAGTGACAACGTCTTTCGTCTGCGCGAGGCCAGCTTCACCACCTGTGAGCCTGGCGACAGCACCTGGCGCCTGATCGGCAACGATATTCTGCTGGATCGCAATCAGGGCTACGGTACCGCCAAGCATGCCCGCCTGGAGGTAGGCGATGTGCCGGTGTTCTACTGGCCCTGGGTGCGCTTTCCCATCGACGAGCGGCGCCAGACAGGCTTCCTGTGGCCGACCATCGGCGTCTCCGACGGTGGTGTCGACTACGCGCAGCCCTTCTATCTGAATCTGGCGCCCAACTATGACGCCACCATCACCCCGCGCTGGATCGACGACAGCGGGTTATTGATGGGGGCGGAGTTCCGCTACCTGTTTCCCACCGATCAGGGCACCCTGGAAGGCGCCTACATCGGTGACGACGAGTCCGCCGGAGATGACGACTCCACCACCGAGCTCGAGAACGGCGACGAACGCTGGTACTTCGACTACAGCCATTACGGGCGCTTCAGCTCGCGCGTTCCCTACCGGCTGCGCTATGGCGCCGCCAGTGACGGCCGCTATTTCGATGACTTCGGGCGTACCTTTGGTGAGACCGATACCAGCAACATGGCGCGTCTGGCCCAGATCGACTACCTCGGCGACACCTGGAACCTCCAGGCCAAGGCCCAGGGCTATCAGCTGCTGGACGATCCGGTCGACGAAGGCGACAAGCCCTTCTACCGGCTGCCGAGCCTGACCGCCAACGGCCGCTGGTCCCAGGACCTCGGCTTCTATCAGGAGTGGAACTCCAACGCCACCTACTTCTGGCGCGATATCGAGGGCGACGAGAACGGCTTCTACGACTACGAGGATACCCAGCGCCGCATCCCGCTCAGGGAAGACGTCAAGGGCGCCCGCCTGGATCTGGCGCCGGCGGTGGGCTACCGCTTCGAGCCGAGCTGGGGCTTCTTCGAACCCCGCGTGGCGCTGCAGCACACGAGCTATGACCTCGACTATGACGAGCGCATCACCGACAACAGCGAGAGCCCGACGCTGACCGCACCGGTGACCACCATCGACGCCGGGCTGATCTTCGAGCGCGACTTCGCCTTTGGCGGTGACGACTGGCGCCAGACCCTCGAGCCACGCCTCAACTACGCCTACGTACCGGAGCGCGACCAGAGTGACTTCCCCGACTTCGACACCGAGGAACTGGCGTTCTCCTGGGGCCAGCTGTGGTCGCCGTACCGCTTCTCCGGCGGCGATCGTCTGGGCGACCTGAACCGTTTGTCCTACGGCGTGGAAAGCCGCTTCCTCGAAGACCAGAGCGGCCGCGAGCGGTTGTCTGTGGGGGTCGGGCAGTCGGCCTACTTCGAGGACCGCAATATCGATATGGCCGGTGATCCCGACACCTTGCCCGGTGATGAGGAGTCGTTCGACTACTACGAAGCCACCCGCGATCGTTCGCCCTGGGTGACCCGAATCAACTGGCAGATCACCGACAATTGGAGCACCCGCTGGCAGTGGCTCTACGACGACGAGGAGAGTCGCACCGAGAGCACCGGCCTCGGCGTGCAGTACCGTGCCGACGCCGGTCACGTGCTCAACCTGGGCTACCGCTGGGAGATCGAAGGCTTCGACAACGCCGACGATGACGATGACGTTCGCAACTACAACCGCGAAGAGTACGACATGTCCTTCGCCTACAAGGCGACGGATCGTTTCGACGTCATCGGCCGGGTGCTCTACGACAACACCAACGACCGTGCCCTCGACCAGATGGCGGGTGTGCAGTGGAACGACTGCTGTTATGGTGTGCAGGTCGTGTGGCGCGAGTGGATCGAAGACGAGGACACCGCCAACAACATCGAGGACGACACCACGGATCGCGGGCTCTTCCTGCGCTTTGTGCTCAAGGGCTTCGGTGGCATCGGTGGCGACGCGGACACCTACTTCCAGTCTGCGGTGCCCGGTTACCGTCCCGGCCTGAACTAAATACCCTGGCGTATCCCCAACGGCGAGCACGAGACGTGCTCGCCGCATCGAATCTGAGTGAACGAGGAAGCATGACTATGCGTAGCCGACCCCTTGCCGCCCTGGCGATGGCCGCCTGTCTGGCACTGACCACCGTGGCGGCCCACGCCCAGGACGGTTACCGCCAGCCGCTGGATCGGATCGTCGCCGTGGTCAACGAGGACGCCATCATGGCCTCCCAGCTCGATGACCGTGTCGAGCAGGCCATGGCCAGACTGCGCGCCAGCGACATGGACACTCCTCCGGAGCAGGCCCTGCGTGAGCAGATTCTGGACCGCATGATCGTCGAGGAGATCGAGGTGCAGATGGCCGAGCGCATGAACCTGAGCGTCGACGATACCGAGCTCAATCGTCAGGTGCGCGCCGTGGCCAACCAGAACGGTGTCAGCCTGGAGCAGTTCGCCGATCGGCTCGAGTCCCAGGGCATGAGCCTGTCCCAGGTGCGTGATCAGATCCGTCGCGAGATGCTGATCATGAAGGTCCAGCAGGCCCAGGTGTCCAGCCGGATCAACATCTCCGAGTCCGAGGTCGAGCGCTATCTGCAGCAGCAAGGCGTCGGTACCAGCCGCGAGGAGGCGCGCCAGGCGATCTTCCAGCGCAAGGCCGGCGATGAACTCGAGAAGTGGGTTCAGGAAATTCGCGGCGAGGCCTTCGTCGAGAAGCGCCTGAACCAGGGCTGATGTCGCAGCGGATGAAGGCACCGATCGTGGTGACCACCGGCGAACCCGCCGGCATCGGTCCCGAGCTTGCCCTGATGCTGGCTGCGCGCCACGCCACCGACTGGGTCGCCATTGGCGACCCAGAGCTGTTGAGGGCTCGCGCCCTGGCGCTCGGACTGGATGTCGAGGTGGTAATAGTGGCACCGGGCGAGGCGCATCCGGGGCCGCGCCGGCAGCGTCTGGCGGTGTGGCCGGTCGCGCTCAAGGAGGCCAGCGAGCCTGGCGTGCTGTCGACGGCCAACGCCGACTATGTGCTCGAGACCCTGGATATGGCGGTGGCCCAGTGCCTGGCCGGCAAGGCCTCGGCGATGGTCACGGCGCCGCTGCACAAGGGGGTGATCCGCGACGCGGGCCATCACCACTTCACGGGCCACACCGAGTACCTGCGCGATGCCTGCGGGGTCGAGGAGGTGGTCATGATGCTGGCCACCGACAGCGCCCTGCACGGGCGCGTCGTCTCGGCCGACGCCACCACTGATTCATTGCATTCGATACCGCTGCGGGTGGCCCTGGCGACCACCCACCTGCCGCTGCGCGAGGTGGCCGATGCACTGTCTCAAAAGGGTCTCGAGCGAGTGCTGCGTATTCTGGCCCGGGACCTGACAGACTTCTTTGGCGTTGTCTCTCCGCGGATCGCCGTGTGCGGTCTGAACCCCCACGCCGGCGAGGATGGGCATCTCGGGCGCGAAGAGATCGAGATCATCACCCCGGTGCTCGAACGGCTACGTGAAGAAGGACTGGCCCTTGACGGGCCGCTGCCGGCGGATACCCTGTTCACCCCGCGTCATCTCGACGGCGTCGACGCGGTGCTGGCGATGTATCATGACCAGGGTCTGCCGGTGCTCAAGTATTCGGGATTCGGCCAGGCCGCCAACATCACATTAGGGCTGCCGCTGGCACGGACCTCGGTGGACCACGGCACCGCCCTGGACCTGGCCGGGCATGGCACTGCCAGTCCCGATAGCCTGGCGGTGGCGATTGCCCTCGCCGAGGATATGGGAAGCCGGGTGGCCGAGCGCTGAAGGTCCGTCACCCCAACCCTCGTTTTGCAAAGGATTCAAGCATGTCATCCCGCCCCACGGCGCACCGGGCCCGCAAGCGCTTCGGTCAGAACTTCTTGCGTGATCCCGGCGTCATCTCGCGCATCGTGCGTTCCATCGGGGCGCGCCCCGGCGACCGTATGGTCGAGATCGGCCCTGGCCAGGGGGCGCTGACCGAGCCACTGCTCGATGCCACCGACGGTGATCTCGAGGTCATCGAGCTGGACCGGGACCTGATTCCGGGGCTGCGGGTGCAATTCTTCAATCACCCGAACTTCGTCATCCACGAAGGCGATGCGCTCAAGATGGACTTCGTTGCGCTACGCGGCGAGGGCCAGCCACTCAGGGTCGTCGGCAACCTTCCCTACAACATCTCGACCCCGCTGATCTCGCACCTGCTCAGGGCCGGCGACGCCATCCAGGACATGCACTTCATGCTGCAGAAGGAGGTGGTGGATCGTCTTGCGGCGCCACCGGGCGGAGGTGATCGTGGGCGGCTGTCGGTGCTGGCGCAGTACTTCTGCGACGTCGATTCGCTGTTCGTGGTACCGCCGGAGGCCTTCGTGCCGCGTCCCAAGGTGGACTCGGCCATCGTCAGGCTGACCCCGCGTGAGCGACCCCAGGGGCGGGCCAAGGACGAGACGTTGCTGTTCGACGTGGTGCGCGAGGCCTTCGGTCAGCGGCGCAAGACGCTGCGCAACAATCTCAAGGGACGCATCGACGGTGACGCCCTCGAGGCCCTCGGTATCGATCCGAGCCGGCGGCCCCAGACGCTGGAGGTGGAAGAGTTCGTGTCCATCGCCAACGCCTTGAGTGCAGAGGAGAATCCGTCATGAGCGAGATGCCTGACGTAAGGGTCGATGTGGAGCCCGCCTATCGTGAAGATGAATCTTCGCCGATGGAGAACCGCTTCGTGTTCAGCTACACGGTGACGGTGCACAATCATTCGCCGGGGAATATCCAGTTGATGGCGCGTTTCTGGAAGATCACCCAGACCAGCGGGCAGGTCCAGGAGGTTCGCGGCAAGGGGGTGGTCGGCAAGCAGCCGATGATAGGCCCCGGTCAGACCTTTCAGTACACCAGTCGTGCCATTCTCGACGGGCCGGTAGGGTTCATGGAAGGGGCCTACACCTGCGTGGACACCGCCAGCCAGCGTCCCTTCGAGGTGCCGATCACGGTGTTTCGCCTGGCCACACCCAACCAGATTCACTGATCTGGCGAATCGAACGCCCTTCAAGAGCCCCGAGATCCTATGAAACGCTACGCTATCGGTGACCTTCAAGGCTGTCACGAGGAATTCATCGCCCTTCTCGAGGCGCTCGACTTCGATCCACGTCGGGATCAGTTGTGGCTGGCCGGAGATCTGGTCAACCGCGGGCCGGGGTCGCTGGCCTGCCTGCGCGAAGTGATGGCGCTGGGGGAGGCGGCCAGGGTGGTGCTAGGCAACCACGACCTGCATTTGCTGGCGGTGGCGCGAGGTGGCGCCGCGACCAAGCGCAAGGACACCATCGACGATATTCTAGAGGCCGAGGATCGCGAGACCCTGCTCGACTGGCTCCAGGCCAGGCCGCTGCTGGTGCGCGATGGCAATACCCTGATGACCCACGCCGGTCTGCCGCCCCAGTGGGGGCTGGATCAGGCCGAGTCGCTGGCTGGTGAGGTCGAGTGGATGCTGACCGGCGAGCGTGCCGGCGATTTTCTCACGCGCATGTACGGCAATCGTCCGCGCCGCTTCAAGCCGCACCAGGAAGGGGTCGACCGCCTGCGGGCCATCGTCAACACCCTGACCCGTATGCGCTTCATCGACGCCGAGGGGCGCCTGGATTTCGACGCCAAGGAAGGCTTGGACAGCGCGCCGGATGGCTTCGCTCCCTGGTTTCAGTACCCTCGCCAGGATGATCCCTGGCTGCTGTTCGGCCACTGGGCCGCGCTCAACGGCGAGGCCATCGGCAGTCGGGTTCGCGCCGAGGCGCTGGATACCGGCTGCGTCTGGGGCGGCAGTCTGACCGCGCTGGACCTGGACAGCGGCGAGCGCATCAGCGTGCCCAGTCGGCAGTTTGCGTAACGCCGCAGGCCACTCGCCGATACCCGCTTCCCCGTGCCCGACCCTTCCCTTTATCAAGGAGTCCATATGACGTCCGCCGCCTTCGAACATCTGGATATCGAGCGCCTGAGCCAGTGGCTCGATGAGCAAGGCGAGCTGTGTCTCGTCGATATTCGCGATCCCGGCAGCTACGCCCAGGGCCACATTCCCGGCAGCCGCCATCTGGACAACCACAGCGTAGGGCCGTTGGTCGAACAGACGCCGAAGGATAGACCCCTGGTAGTGGTGTGCTATCACGGCCATTCCAGCCAGCAGGCGGCAAGCTGGCTCAGCGCCCAGGGCTTCGAGCGCGTCTACAGCCTCGATGGTGGCTTTACCGAGTGGCAGCATCGCCTGCCCGAACGGGTGAGCCGGACGGCGTCATGACCCAGGAACGCGAGCAGCGTCAGGGCGACGAGCCTTGTGCGGGGCTGGAGGTCTATCGGGTGGGTGGCGCGGTACGCGACGCGCTGCTTGGCTGGCCGGTGAAGGACACCGACTGGGTGGTGGTCGGTGCCACCCCCGAGGCCATGCGCCAGCGTGGTTTTCGCCCGGTGGGGCGCGACTTTCCGGTATTTCTGCACCCCGAGACCCACGAAGAGTACGCCCTGGCGCGGACCGAGCGAAAGTCCGGTCACGGCTATACCGGCTTTGTGGTGCACGCCAGCCCCGAGGTGACCCTGGAGGAAGACCTGGCCCGCCGCGATCTGACCATCAACGCCATGGCCGAGTCACTCGACGGCGCGCTGGTGGATCCCTTCGATGGCCGTCGAGACCTCGATGATCGACTGCTGCGCCACGTCAGCCCGGCTTTCGTCGAGGATCCCTTGAGGGTGCTGCGTACCGCCCGCTTTCTGGCCCGTTATGCAGGTCTTGGCTTTCGCATCGCCGAACCGACCCAGGCGCTGATGCGCCAACTGGCCGACAGCGGTGAGCTCGACCATCTGGTGGCCGAGCGGGTCTGGGTGGAGACCGAGAAAGCGCTCGGCGAGCCCGAGCCGCGGCATTACTTCGATGCCCTGGCCGCCTGCGGTGCACTTGAGCGGCTGATGCCGGCGCTGAACGAGGCGGGCGGTGATGCCCTTGAGCGCGCGCTTGTGCGGATGACGAGATTGCCCGAGGCGTTGTCCGGTTCGCCCTGTTGGCGCTGGGGGCGCCTGGTGGAGGCACTGAGTGCGCCCGCACGCAAGGCCCTGGAGGAACGCCTCAAGCTACCCAACGACTATCGTGACGCCGGGCATCAATTGGCGTCGACCCGGCAGCTGGCGTCGTCGCTTGCTCAGGGCGGTGATCGCTCGGCGCCGTCGATCGCCATGGACTGGCTCGATGGCATCGACGCCTGGCGCCGCGGTGAGAGGGTGGCGCCGCTGCTGGCGGTGCTGGCACTTAGGCGTCCCGGGGACGCCGAACGGTTGGCGCTGGGCTATCGTACGGCGCTGGCGCTCTCGCCCAGAGACCTGCTCGATGAGGGCTTCAAGGGTGCGGCGCTGGGTCAGGAGCTACGACACAGGCGGCTTGCCGTCCTGGAAGACGCCTGGCGCTAGCGGGCTTGCGGGGCTACTGCTCGAGAGTCCCCTCGAGTGCTGCGCGTGAAGGCAGCGCCCGATCCCCCCAGTGGAACTCGATGGGCCACAACGGCTGGTCGTCCGCGTCGAAGGCCTGCCAGATCTCCTGATAGCAGCGCCCGTCGAGGGGGTGGCGGTGCTCCGGCAGCAGCTCGGCCATGGGCCAGAGCACGAAGGCGTGGTGCAGGATTTCGCCTCGCGGCAGGCTGACGCCGTCGATGTCGCCTACCTGCTCGCCGACGGTGAGGATGTCCACGTCGAGGGTGCGAGGGCTGAACTTTGGGCTGTCCTTGCGTCGACCATTGGCGGCCTCGAGACGTTTGCACCAGGCCTGCAGTTCGCCAACGGACCAGTCGCTGTAGAGGGCGACCACCAGGTTGTAGAAGTTGCGACCGTCTTCGAAGCCGACCGGCTTGCTTTCGTAGACCCGCGAGATGGCAAGCTCGCCAAAGGTCTCCGACAGGGCGTCCAGGCAGACGCGAATATGCTGGTCGCGCTCGATATTGCTGCCAAGACTCAGGGTTACCAGCGCCATCAGTGGCCCCCGGGGCGCTGACCGCGCTCGATGCTGACGCCTACGGCGCGGGCGTTGGCCACCGCCCCGGGCTTGCGCAGGGTCATCTTCAGCCAGGGCACGCCGAACTCCTCCTGCAATAGTTCCGCCAGCCGCTCGGCGAAGGTTTCCACCAACTCGAAGCTGTGTTCTTCGGCGAAGACCCCGATGCGACGGCTGATGGCGTCATAGTCGAGGGTCTGGCTCAGGTCATCGTCTTGCGCTGCAGCGCGGATGTCGGTGGCCAGCACCAGGTCCAGCGTCAGGCGCTGGGTGATGCTGCGCTCCCAGTCATAGACGCCGATGACGGTATCCAGTTCAAGGCCTTCGATCAGTACCTGATCCATCGGTGATCCCCGGTGATTGTCCTCCCGGCCGCTAAGCAAGAACCGGGAAAAGCAGGTGTGACAAGGCGCCCGATTGTACTTGAGCCGCCCCCCGGGAAACAGGCCGCGGGTGACTCGCGAGTGCTCGTACTGGCAAACTACGACGGAATGCCCTTGAGTGTGGCATCTTTCGCCAGCACCGGTTGCGTCGGGTCAGGAGTCGCCATGGGTTCATCGTTGGAAGTGATACTGCCCTTGACCGCTCTTGCCTACCTGAGCGGCACCTGGCTGGGCGCCATCAGCGTCTGCCGCTGGGCCGGGCGCCCGGATCCGCGGCTCAGCGGCTCCTGCAATCCCGGCTTCTCCAATGTGCTTCGCCAGCACGGCGTGCCGCTGGCGCTGGCGACGCTGGCGATCGACGCCCTGAAAAGCTGGCCGGTGCTGCTGCTCGGCCTGTGGCTCGAACTGCCGCCCTGGGGGCTAGGCCTGGTGGGGCTCGGTGTGCTGCTGGGCCACTGCTACCCGGCGTGGTATCGCTTCCGTGGTGGCAAGGCGGTGGCCAGCGCCTTCGGCGTGATGCTGTTGTTGACCCCTGGGGTAGCCTTGGTCAGCGCCGTGATCTGGGCGCTGCTTGCCTGGTGGGCGCACACCGCGGCGGTGGCCTCATTGACCAGCGCCACCCTGGCCCCGCTGCTGAGCCTGTGGCTGGCGCCGGACTTTGTCTGGGTAGTGCTGGTGTTCGCCGGTCTTGTGGTGGCCCGCCACGCCATCAATATCGGCCGGTTGCGCCAGGGCAAGGAGCCCCACCTGTAAAGCGACCGGCTCGATGGGGCAGGCTGGGCTCCTGGGCGTATAGAGAGCGCAATCATGGCCCTTTCTTCTTGCTAGTCGACTACGGCGCGCTGAGTTGATCCATCGGCCAGCGCGGCACCGCCTTCATCTGACCCACGGTATCCTTTTCTCCTGCGATCAAACGCTGGGCTCCCGCATAAGCGATCATGGCGCCGTTGTCGGTGCAGAAGCGGCCGCGAGGGTAGTAGGCGCGAGCCCCCTGTTTTCGCGTCGCTTCTTCCAGCTTGGCGCGCAGGCGCACATTGGCACTGACACCGCCGGCCACCACCAGGCGGGTGAGCCCGGTCTGCTTGAGGGCCCGACGGCACTTGATCGCCAGGGTGTCGGCGACGGCCTCCTCGAAGGCTCTGGCGACGTCGGCGCGGGCCTGGTCGTCGAGCTGGCCAGCCTGTTCTAACTGACGAATGGCGGTCAGGGTGTGGGTCTTGAGCCCCGAAAAGCTGAAGTCGAGACCCGGGCGATCGGTCATCGGCCGGGGGAAGCGGAAGCGGCCCGGGTCGCCGCCCTCGGCCAGGGCAGCTACCCGCGGGCCGCCGGGGTAATCGAGGTCCAGCATCTTGGCAGCCTTGTCGAAGGCTTCACCGGCGGCATCGTCCACCGATTCGCCCAGCAGTTGATAGCACCCGATGCCGTCAACCTGGACCAGCTGGGTGTGGCCGCCCGAGACCAGCAATGCCACGAAGGGAAAGGCCGGAGGCTCGTCCTCGAGCATGGGAGCGAGCAGGTGTCCTTCCATATGGTGAACGCCGAGCACCGGAATGCCGAGTGCGCGGGCCATGCCGTGGGCGGTGCTGGCGCCGACCATCAGCGCGCCGACCAGCCCGGGGCCTGCCGTGTAGGCGATGGCGTCCAGCTGGGTGCGTTCGAGCTGTGCTCCAGAGAGCACCTGGTCGATCAGCGGCAGCAGGCGCCGGGTATGGTCGCGAGAGGCGAGTTCCGGCACCACACCGCCGTAGTCCGCGTGCATCGCCACCTGGCTATGCAACGCATCGGCCAGCAAGCCGCGGTCGGTGTCGTAAAGGGCGACGCCGGTCTCGTCGCAGGAGGTTTCGATGCCTAGTACGCGCATGGATCGGGCTCGGGAAACGGTGAAAGGGGGGAGTATTCTACGCCGATTTGGCTTCCGCTGCATAAGCGACGGGCTCCCTTTCGGCGGCCGCGGCGCGCCTTGTGGCAGGCAAGCAGCGCTGGCGGCGGGTACAGATTGAAGGGTGAGCGAGACGAAAGCATTTGCAAGAAAGCGGGATGGTCACTAAAATACTGTCCGCTGCAAGACTGGGTCGTGCATCCAGGGCTCGCTTCCCCCGTCTCTGTTCCGTTTCAGGTCATGCCCGCAGGGTTCCTGCGCTGAGCTGTTGTCAGCTCAAGGGTTGGCCGGACAAGGAGTGGTGCGGGGTATTGGCCTTGAAGGTGTGCGTACAAACCGAACTCAAGTTACCCAAGGTAGGTGAGTGCTTAATGCCTTCTGTCAAAGTACGTGATAACGAGCCGTTTGACGTCGCTCTGCGTCGCTTCAAGCGTTCCTGTGAAAAAGCCGGCGTTCTGTCCGAGGTTCGTCGTCGTGAGCAGTACGAGAAGCCGACTGCCGAGCGCAAGCGCAAGGCTGCTGCCGCTGTCAAGCGTCACGCCAAGAAGCTCCAGCGCGAGCGCAAGCGTTTCGAACGGCTCTATTGATCCGTACTTGAGTCGAGCGCGGTCCGCCGCCCTCGGTTCAGGAGGACGCCAAGCGGCCGCCATTGAGGTGGCCGCTTGTTTTTCTGACGTTTGTCGCCGACTCCCGCTTCGCTTCTCTTGCTCCTGCTAGTGCATTGTCTAGCGCGTTTCAGTCTAGACTAGCGCGCTTCAGTCGAGAGAGCTCCTGTCGAGCAGAATATGGCCGGTCAGATTCCCCAGCGTTTCATCGATGATCTCCTTGCCCGCGTCGACGTGGTCGAAGTGGTGGGAGAGCGCGTCAAGCTGAAAAAGGCCGGGCGCAACCATTCCGGTCTGTGCCCCTTCCACCAGGAAAAGAGCCCGTCTTTCACGGTCAGTGCGGACAAGCAGTTCTATCACTGCTTCGGCTGCGGCGCCCACGGCAACGCCCTGCGCTTTCTGATGGAGTACGACAAGCTGCGGTTTCCCGAAGCGGTGGAGCAGCTGGCCTCGCGGATGGGAATGGAAGTGCCGAGGGAAGGGGCGGACGACCCTCGCGCCCAGGCCCGCGAGAAGAAGCGCAAGGAAGGCGTCAACCTGCTGGAAATGTCGGCCAGCTATTTTCGCGAGCGGCTCAAGATGCCGGAAGGCAAGGCGGCGCGCGAATACCTCGAGGGTCGAGGGCTGTCCGATGAGGTGCGCGAGACCTTCGGCATCGGCTACGCGCCGGCCCAGTGGGAGGCGCTGAAGCGACACCTGGGCAGCCAGGGCGTCGATGAGTCGGTGCAGATCGAGTACGGCCTGCTGGTGCATCACGAGGACAGTGGCCGCAGCTACGACCGCTTCCGCGACCGGGTGGTCTTTCCGATCCGCGACATTCGCGGCAGGACGCTTGGCTTCGGCGGCCGAGTGATGGGCGACGCCAAGCCCAAGTATCTGAACTCGCCCGAGACGCCGGTGTTCCACAAGGGGCGCGAGCTCTACGGCCTCTATGAGGCACGTCAGGCCAATCATCGCCTGGAACGCCTGCTGATCGTCGAGGGCTACATGGACGTGGTGGCGCTGGCCCAGTTCGGCATTCGCAACGCGGTGGCGACGCTTGGCACCGCCACCACCGCCGATCACCTGCGTCGGCTGTTCCGTCTGGTCAGCGAAGTAGTGTTCTGCTTCGACGGCGACAAGGCGGGACGCCAGGCGGCAGCGCGGGCGCTGGAAACGGTGCTGCCGGAGATGATCGATGGTCGCCAGGCACGCTTCCTGTTCCTGCCGGAGGGAGAGGATCCCGACTCCCTGGTGCGCAAGGAGGGAACCGAGGCCTTCGAGGATCGGGTGACGTGCGCAAGCCCTCTGTCGGAGTTTCTGTTCGAGCACGCCGCCCAGGGGCGCGATCTGGCGCAGCTTGAGTCGCGAGAGCGCTACGCCAGTCAGGTGCTGGCAGCGATCGAGAAGCTGCCGCAGGGGGTGCTCAAGTCGCTGATGCTGACCGAACTCTCGCGTCGCACCGGGGTCGAGCAGTCGCGCTTCGAGGCGCTGCTGGCGCCGGCGCCCGAGGACAACGACGTCGCGCCGGTCGATGAGTTTTTCGAACCCGTCGTCGAGGACGGCGAGCCGGCGCCACGGCCGCGCCGTTCCGGGGGCGCCCTTGGCCTGATGGCGCGAACCCTGCAATTGCTGGTTCACGAGCCCAGGCTGGTGGAGCGCTTGCCCGAATCGCTGGACTGGTGCGGGGGGCAGGACGAGGACGCCCGGCTGTGCCGGGAGGTCATTACCTTGCTGCGCGCTGGCGGCTACTCAAGCGCTCAGGTGCTGCTGATGCACTTCCACGGTAGCGAGGACGGTGAGCGGCTGGCGGCGCTGGCGCGACGGGAGTTGTTGATCCCGGTGGCAGCCAGGGCGGCGGAGCTCGATGGTCTGGTGAGCTATTTTCAGAGAGCCAGTCAGACCCCGTCCCGGCAGGAAGAGATCGACGCCTTGCTGAGGCGGCAACAGTCCGGCGAGCGGTTGTCGAGTGAAGAACGCGGGCGCTTGATGGAGTTGCTGGCGGCGGGGCGCTAGGTCGCTTGCGGCAGGGCGCGAGCGCTGTCACGACGGCAGGTTCGGCTACCACCAATGGTAAGAACCTGTGAGCGTTCGACGACAAATATGAGGTATGGATGTGGGTAGGGTTGAATTTTGTCCTACCATCACCATCTAAGGGATACGGCGCTGACAAGTGGCGCAACCAGATAAACTAACACACCTGAGACATCGCGCAAACACTCCAGACTGGCAGAAGTGGCCCCAAAACCGCTATACTGTCCGGCTTACCGAGTTTCTCCACCTTAGCGCTTCAGGTGCTTCATTCTTCTTCGTCGAGATAGGGTTTCTATGGCTGGAAATGCGCAGCAGCAGTCACGTCTGAAGGAGTTGATCGCGCGCGGCAAGGAACAGGGCTTCCTGACCTATGCCGAGGTCAACGACCACCTTCCCGAAGATATCGCCGACCCCGACCAGGTGGAAGATATCATCGGCATGATCAATGACATGGGTATTAACGTCGTCGAGGAAGCTCCCGACGAAGATACCCTGATGATGTCGGATCACTCAACCGATGAATCCGCGGCTGAAGAGGCAGTGGCGGCCCTGGCCGCGGTGGAAAGCGATGTCGGTCGCACCACGGACCCGGTGCGCATGTACATGCGCGAGATGGGCACCGTCGAGCTGTTGACTCGTGAAGGCGAGATCGAGATCGCCAAGCGCATCGAAGAAGGCACCCGTGAAGTCATGTCGGCGCTGGCCTATGTGCCGGGTGCCGTCGAGTCGATCCTCGATGCCTACGATGCCACCCAGGACGAGGAAGCGCCGGGACGTCTCTCTGACCTGTTTTCCGGCTTCATCGACCCCGACGAAGGCATCCCCGGCGTGGCCGAGGCCGAAGTGCCCGAGGTGGACGAGCAGGCTGCCAGCGACGACGACGAAGACGGCGAGGAAGAAGAGGACGACTCCGGTGGTGGCCCGGATCCGGAAGAGGCCCGTGCGCGTTTCGGGCAGATTCGCGAGCAGAGCCAGGCCGCCAACGCCGCCATCGAGACCCACGGTCGTCAGTCCCGTGAGGCTCAGGAAGAGCTGGCACGTCTGGCCGAGCTGTTCTCTCCGATCAAGCTGGTGCCCAAGCACTTCGAACGTCTGGTCGGACAGGTCCGCATCAGCGTCGAGCAGGTGCGTGCCCAGGAAAAGACGGTGATGCAGCTCCTGGTGAAGCAGGCCAAGGTGCCGCGCAAGGCCTTTATCAAGGCCTTCCCGAGCAACGAGTCCCGGCTCGACTGGCTCGACGACTTCATGGCCGACAACGCCCGCTACGCCGATCGTCTCGCGCCGCTCAAGGCCGACGTTCAGCGTGCCCAGCGCAAGATCGCCTTCGAGGAGGAGATGATCCAGCTGCCGGTGAGCGAGGTGAAGGAGGTCAATCGTCGCCTGTCCATCGGTGAGGCCAAGGCTCGCCGTGCCAAGAAGGAGATGGTCGAGGCCAACCTGCGTCTGGTCATCTCCATCGCCAAGAAGTACACCAATCGCGGCCTGCAGTTCCTCGACCTGATCCAGGAAGGCAACATCGGCCTGATGAAGGCGGTGGACAAGTTCGAATATCGTCGCGGCTACAAGTTCTCGACCTACGCCACCTGGTGGATTCGTCAGGCGATCACGCGTTCCATCGCCGACCAGGCGCGCACTATCCGTATTCCGGTGCACATGATCGAGACCATCAACAAGCTCAACCGCGTTTCGCGGCAGATGCTGCAGGAGATGGGGCGCGAGCCGACGCCTGAAGAACTGGGCGAGCGTCTCGAGATGCCGGAAGACAAGGTGCGCAAGGTGCTCAAGATCGCCAAGGAGCCGATCTCCATGGAGACGCCGATCGGTGACGACGACGATTCGCACCTGGGTGACTTCATCGAAGACTCCACCATGGTGCTGCCGATCGACTCGGCCACCGGCGAGGGCCTCGTCGAAGCCACGCGCAACGTGCTCGGTGGCCTGACCGCCCGCGAAGCCAAGGTGCTGCGGATGCGCTTCGGTATCGACATGAACACCGACCACACCCTCGAGGAGGTCGGCAAGCAGTTTGACGTGACCCGCGAGCGTATCCGTCAGATCGAGGCCAAGGCGCTGCGCAAGTTGCGCCATCCGACCCGCTCCGAACCGCTGCGCTCCTTCCTCGACGAGTAACGCCTGTCTCGACCGAGCAGGGCTTGCGTCGACAGCGAAGCAGTAGGGTGAGCACAGGACGCCCGTGGCGAAAGCCACGGGCGTTTTTTCATGTCATCGAATCAGGGTGAAGCGCTGCCGCACGCGAGCGTTTCCGGCGAGCGAAGGCTGAAAGCGACAACGCCCGCGGTGATGGCCGCGGGCGTTGTCGTGTCACGACGCTGTGGTGGTCGCGAGCTATTGGCTTCTGGCCTGGCGCCGGCGGATCCACAGCACCAGTTCGACCATGGCGAACATCAGCAGGGTGTACCCGAACAGTTCCGTGACCTCTTCGGCGGCGTCCTTGAATACCCTGACGTAGCGTTCGGCGAGCAGGGCCTCCCACATCTCGCTGCGGCCGTAGAGCCGCGAGAAGGCAAAGGTGCAAAGGAAGCCTGCTGCAAACAGGCCGAAGGCGAAGCTTTCGACGAACTCCTCGAACTCGCGTACGAAGGCGTGACGCTGGCGAAGCACGCAATAGAGAATGGGCAGCAGCAGCAGGGTCACCAGGGTCTGCCAGGCGCCGTCGAAAACGTAGGCGTCGAGAAAGGCGTCCTGCTCGCGAATCAGGGCGGCGCCGAGCAGACCGAACATCAATAGCGTCACCCGTGGCAGGCCGCCCAGCACCTGGCGGGCGTAGATCAGCAAGAGGCAGCTGATCAGCAGCCACAGTGTCTGCATGCTCTCGGTAAAGCCGACTTCGCTGAAGCGAATCTTTTCGGGCAGGCCGGTCTCCCACAGCACGCCCTGCATCATCGCGCCGATGATCAGGATATAGAGCAAGGCTCTGGCGCAGGTCGCGCGAAAGCTGATGGTAGGCGTGATGGAAGGGGGGGTATTGAGCATCCCTCTCAATCTCCAGAAAAGGGGTGTATCTGGGCGTGATTATACCCGTCGAGCCGGGGGAGTGTCTGGGAATCCCGAAGGATTCTTCGCCAGTCTTCGCCATATGCTTATACAGCATAGGTAAGGCGCAAGACAGGTGCCCGATGACCTGGTCAGGGCCGCTCATTCAGGCACGGGGGTTAGTGGTTAGTGGTTAGTGGTTAGTGCTGCGGCCGGCCTCCTCCACCAGCCAGTCGTGCACGGCCTTGACCCGGCGATCGTCGGTGGCGCCTGCGGCGTGGACGATGCCGTACTGCTTGCCACTGTCGACGCGGGCACGGAAGGGGGCGATCAGGGCGCCGCTCTTCAACTCGCTGGTGATCAGTGTTTCCCGGGCGATCGCCACCCCCATGCCGGCGATGGCGGCCTCCATGGTGAGGTGATTGCGGTTGAAGGTGTAGCCACGCTCCAGATTGATCGAAGGGGCGCCGATGGCGGACAGGTAGTGGCGCCACTCGCCATACTCCTGGCTGCCGCGCCAGGCGGTGATGTCATGCAGCAGCGGGTACCAGGCCAGGTCTTCGGGACGTCTGAGCGGTGGGCGGCCCTTCAGCAGGCCGGGTGAACAGACCGGGAAGATGCGTTCCTGCATCAGCGGGGTGATGGCAAGTCCCGGATAGTGGCCGTCGTTGAGGTCGAGTGCGAGGTCAAAGTCGCCGTCACGCAACGAGATGTTGCTGTCCTCGGCGGTGATATGCAGTTCGATATCGGGAAACCTGGCCTGCAGACGCGGCAGGCGGGGCATCAGCCACTTGTTGAGGAAGGAGGGCACCGAGCGCAGGCGGATGACCCCGCTCATTACCCCGCTGCGCAGGCGACTCACCTCGAGTCCCACCGCCTGGTAGGCGTCGTCCACCACGGCGGCCAGGCGCTTGCCTTCTTCGGTCAGTTCCAGGCGACGGGGCAGGCGTCGGAACAGCTTGAAGCCCAGCCGGTCCTCCAGTTGCTTGATCTGCTGGCTGACGGCGCCGGTGGTGACGTGCAGTTCCTCCGCCGCTCGGGTGAAGGACAGGTGGCGGGCGCTGACGGCGAACCCCTTCAGCCAGGCGTGGGTCTGGGCGTTGAGCAGTCGACTCATTGCGATGTGTTCCGACAAGAGGTCATGGTCTGGCCGTGGTATGGCGGTGGTTTAGGTATGGTTTAGCTGAGCTATAGTGAAGGCAAGATATTCTGCCTTGTCCATCGAAGCGATGGCAGCCAGCATAACGATATCCCGGAGGAACGACAGCCCTCGCTTTAGCGAAATTGACCTCGCAGGTCTCGGACCTCCGCCCCTCATGCCCCACACTTCGCGTCATTCGTACAAGAGGCAGCGCCATGGCTATCAGCGTATTCGACCTGTTCAAGATCGGGATCGGGCCGTCCAGCTCCCACACCGTGGGGCCGATGAAGGCCGCCTACGACTTCGTCGAGGCGCTGCGGTCGCAGGACCTGCTGGAGCGCGTCGCGGGGATCGAGATTCACCTCTACGGTTCGCTGTCGGCCACCGGCAAGGGCCACGCCACCGATCGCGCCTGCGTGATGGGACTGATGGGTGAGCGTCCAGACCGCATCGATCCGGCCGTTGTTGGCCCCTGCATCGAAGAGCTGCTCGAGAGCCAGACCCTGTTGCTCGGTGGTCAGGTGGCGGTGCCTTTCCTGTGGGCCAGAGACCTGCAATGGCACGAGGAGAGCCTGCCCTATCACCCCAACGCCATGACGCTGGTGGCCAAGGGGCACAGCGAGGAGGTCAAGCGCGAGACCTACTACTCGGTCGGAGGTGGCTTCGTCATCGACGAGGCCCAGGCCCGGGACGGAGCGCTGGATTCCGACACCACCCCCTTGCCTTACGACTTCAACAGCGGCGCGGAACTGATGGCGCTGTGTCGTCTGCATGGCATGAGCATCAGCGAGCTGATGCTGGAAAACGAGAAGGCCTGGCGCAGCGAAGCCGAGGTGCGCTCCGGTCTGTGGGATATCTGGCAAGCCATGCAGGCCTGCGTCAACCGTGGTGTCGAGGGGGAAGGGGTGTTGCCTGGCGGGCTCAACGTCAAGCGTCGCGCCGCGTCACTGTATCGCCGTCTCGAGGCGATGGGCGATGACGCGGGGCTGATCGCCACGACGTTTTCGGCGATGGACTGGGTCAACGTCTACGCCCTGGCGGTCAACGAGGAAAATGCCGCCGGTGGGCGCATGGTCACCGCGCCCACCAATGGCGCCGCGGGGATCATTCCCGCCGTGCTGCACTACTACATGAAGTTTCAGCCCGGTGCCTCCGAGAAGGACGTGGTCAACTTCCTGCTGACCGCCGGCGCCGTCGGCATCCTGTGCAAGAAGAATGCCTCCATCTCCGGCGCCGAGGTGGGCTGTCAGGGTGAGGTGGGATCGGCCTGCGCCATGGCCGCGGCCGGACTCGCCGAAGTCATGGGGGCCAGCGTTCCCCAGGTCGAGAACGCCGCCGAGATTGGGCTCGAGCACAATCTGGGGCTGACCTGCGATCCGGTCGGAGGCCTGGTCCAGGTGCCCTGCATCGAGCGCAATGCGATTGCCTCGGTCAAGGCCATCAACGCCGCCCTGATGGCCTGTCGCGGTGATGGTGAGCACTTCATCTCGCTGGACAAGGCCATCCGCACCATGCGCGACACCGGCGCCGACATGCAGGAGAAGTACAAGGAAACCTCCAAGGGGGGACTCGCCGTCAACGCCATCGAGTGCTGAGCAGGACGCGGGCGCTGGTCGTGGTGGTTGACCAGTCGCTCGACGAGGACCGAACCATTGGAGCCTCTTCTTTCAGGCCCCCGTCGCGCCAGCGCGACGGGGGCCTTGTGCTTTTCAGGGGGAAAACCTCGCGGGGCCAAGGTGTTGCCGGTTTGTCGTAAGCAACCTATTGAAATGCGGAGAATACATCTTTGGTCTTGTTCAACGCTTGGCCAATTGCGTCGGGCCTTTGACTCTTCTAGCTTACGTAAACGTAAAGTAGAGCGTCGCCATCGCGGCATCGAACAACCATAACAACCTCAAGCCAGGGACCCCGGTCCCGCAGAGGACGCCACATGACCCAGCAGTACGTGCTAGAGACCCGTGGCCTGACCAAGTCGTTTCGTGGCTTCACCGCCGTGGACGGCGTGGATCTCAAGATCACGGAAGGGCATATCCACGCCCTGATTGGCCCCAACGGCGCCGGCAAGACCACGGTCTTCAATCTGCTCACCAAGTTTCTTCCGCCGACCCGCGGCGAGATCCTCTATCGCGGCAAGCCGATCACCCGCATGCGGGCCAACGAGATCGCGCGGCTGGGGCTGGTGCGTTCGTTCCAGATATCCGCCGTGTTCGCCCACATGACCGCGCTCGAGAACGTGCGTGTGGCCCTGCAGCGCAATCTCGGCACCTCCTTCCATTTCTGGAAGTCAGAGCGCTCGCTGGAGCCACTCAACCAGCGTGCCATGGAACTGCTCGAGCAGGTGGGACTGGCCGACGTCGCCGATGTCCTCACCGTGGAGTTGCCCTACGGACGCAAGCGTGCGCTGGAGGTGGCCACCACCCTGGCGCTGGAGCCCACCGTGATGCTGCTCGACGAGCCCACCCAGGGCATGGGAGCCGAGGACGTCGACCGTATCGTCGAGCTGATTCGGCGGGTTTCTGCCGGGCGTACCGTGTTGATGGTCGAGCACAATCTGAGCGTCGTCAGTCGTCTTTGTGATCGCATCACCGTGCTGGCCCGGGGCTCGGTACTGGCCGAAGGCGACTATGCCAGCGTCTCGGCCGATCCGGCGGTGCGTGAAGCCTACATGGGCAGTGAAGCCAGCGTCGGTGAGGAGGCCAGCGCATGAACCAGACTCTCGACAGGCCAACTGCTTCACCGGCGGTCGGCGCCCATGGCGACGAGGCGCTCAGTCTAGCGGACGTCAACGCCTTCTACGGCGAGTCGCATATCCTGCATGGCGTGGAGCTGCGCGTGAAGCGGGGAGAGCTGGTGACCCTGCTGGGGCGCAACGGGGCCGGACGCAGCACCACCCTGAAGACCATCATGAACATGGTCGGTTCGCGCAGTGGCTCGATCAAGATCAACGGCCAGGAGACCCTGGGCATGAAGCCTCATCACATCCCGCGTCTGGGGGTCGGCTACTGCCCTGAGGAGCGTGGCATCTTCGCCAGTCTCGACGTCGAGGAGAACCTGCTGCTGCCGCCCACCGTGCGCTCGGGCGGAATGAGCCTGGATGACATCTACGCCATGTTCCCCAACCTCTACGAGCGGCGTCGCAGTCAGGGGACGCGGCTGTCCGGCGGCGAGCAGCAAATGCTGGCGATGGCCCGCATCCTGCGTACCGGGGCCGAGATCCTGCTGCTAGACGAGATCACCGAGGGGCTGGCACCGGTCATCAACCAGAAGCTCGCCGAGGTGCTGATTACCCTCAAGTCTCGGGGCATGACCATCGTGCTGGTGGAGCAGAACTTCCGCTTCGCCGCGCCCCTGGCCGATCGCCACTTCGTGATGGAACACGGTCGCATCATCGAGACCATCGAGGCGCGTGATCTGGACGCTCGTCGTGAGCACCTCAACAGCCTGCTCGGGGTCTAGTGTCCATGGCCGCTGTCTTCCAGGCCTTAGAGGACCTTTGCATCAACCACAAGATGTCCGGCAGTAGCCGTTCAACAACCACTTTCTAAACAACAACCTATTCAACAACAACAAGGGCCGCTGGCCCCAGGAGCCTCCCATGACCAAGGTACACGCTTCCTCCCCCCGTCTTGCCCGCCGCCACCTGGCCCTGGCGGTCGCCGCCGCCACCGGCCTGGGCCTGGCATCGTCGGCCATGGCGCAGGACGCCATCAGCGATGGCGAGGTGCGTATCGGCTATCTGGCCGACATGTCCGGCACCTACCGTGACCTGGCCGGCCCCGGCGGCCTCGAAGCGCTGAAGATGGCGGTAGAGGACTTCGGCGGCGAAGTCGCCGGTGCCCCCATCGAGGTGTTCAGCGCCGACGACCGCAACAGCGCCGACGTGGGCGCCAACACCGTGCGCGGCTGGGTCGACCAGCAGAACGTCGACCTGGTGGCCGGCATGGTCGCCTCCTCGGTGTCCATCGCCGTGACCAAGGTGCTGGAGGAGGCCGGCGGTCTGGCCATCATTTCCGGCTCGGCGGCCTCGAGCATCACCAACGAACACTGCACCCCGAACCATATTCACTACGTCTATGACACCTATCCGCTGGCCAACGGTACCGCCAAGGCGGTGGTCGAGCAGGGCGGCGACAGCTGGTTCATGCTCACCGCCGACTACGCCTTCGGTCATGCCCTCGAGAGCGACGTGGAAAAGGTGGTCACCGACAACGGTGGCACCATCATCGATCGCGTTCGCCATCCGTTCCCGACCAGCGACTTCTCCTCCTACATCCTTCAGGCCCAGGGCTCTGGCGCCAAGATCGTCGGTCTGGCCAACGCCGGCTCCGACACCGTCAACGCGATCAAGACGGCCAGCCAGTTTGGCCTGACCCAGAGTGGCCAGCAGCTGGCCGGCCTGCTGATCTTCCTCAACGACGTCCATGCCATGGGCCTGGAGACGACTCAGGGCCTGTTGTTGACCACCGGCTGGTACTGGGACATGGATGACGAGTCCCGCGAGTGGGCCGAGCGCTACTTCGAGCGGGTGGGCAAGATGCCGACCATGGTTCAGGCCGGCATCTACTCCAGCACCACCCAGTACCTGAAGGCGCTGGAAGACGCCGGCACCGACGATCCTGCCACCGTCAGGGCCAAGCTGGGCGAGGCGCCGATCAACGACTTCTTCGCTCGCAATGGCCAGATTCGCGAGGATGGTCGCATGGTGCATGACATGTACCTGGCCGAGGTGAAGGCTCCCGCCGACTCCGAGGGCGAGTGGGACCTTTACGAGATCCAGGCCACGATCCCGGCCGAAGAGGCCTACCGTCCGCTGTCCGAGAGTTCCTGCAAGCTCGTCAACTGAGCCGCCCGCGCTCGATCTACGCCGGGGTCACCAGGGTGGTGCCCCGGCCTGATGCTCAAGGGAAATCATCATGACCATGATATTCGGCGTACCGCTGGCGGTGTTCATGGGCCAGCTGATGCTGGGGCTGATCAACGGCGCCTTCTATGCGCTGCTCAGCCTGGGGCTGGCGGTCATCTTCGGTCTGCTGAAGATCGTCAATTTCGCCCACGGCGCCCAGTACATGCTGGGTGCCTTTGCTGCACTGCTCGGGGCTCAGTACCTGGGCATCAACTACTGGCTGGCGCTGTTGCTGGTGCCGCTGGTGGTCGGCGCCTTCGGTGCTCTGCTCGAGCGTCTGGTGCTGCGGCGCATCGCCCACCTGGATCACCTCTATGGGCTGCTGCTGACCTTCGGCCTGGCGCTGATCTTCGAGGGTAGCCTGATCAACCTGTTCGGCGTGTCCGGGGCCAGCTACCCGATTCCCGAGGCGTTGAGCGGCGGCATCAAGCTGCCCTTCATGTTCCTGCCGACCTATCGCGGCTGGGTGCTGGTGGCGGCCCTGGTGGTATGCCTGGGCACCTGGTTCATCATCGAGCGAACCCGGCTTGGCGCCTACCTGCGGGCGGGCACCGAGAACCCCGCCTTGATGCAGGCCTTCGGCGTCAACGTGCCGCTGCTGGTCACCCTGACCTACGGCTTCGGGGTGGCCCTGGCGGCCTTCGCCGGGGTACTCGCCGCGCCCTTGTACCCGGTGTCACCGACCATGGGCTCGAGTCTGTTGATCGTGGTCTTCGCGGTGGTGGTGATCGGCGGCATGGGCTCGATCCTCGGTGCCATCCTGACCGGTCTTGCCATGGGGCTGATCGAGGGGCTGACCAAGGTGTACTACCCGGAGGCAGCCAACACCGTGATCTTCCTGGTGATGATCATGGTGCTGATGCTGAGGCCCGCCGGGCTGTTTGGAAAGGAGGCCTGAGATGTCCACAACCACTACTTCGCCGACGCCGACTCAGACCCGGGCCCGCGCCGCGCGCCGACGCCAGGGCATGCTGATGATCGTGTTGCTGGCCATCGCCCTGGTCGCGCCGCTGTTTGCCTACCCGGTGTTCCTGATGAAGGTGCTGTGCTTCGCGCTGTTCGCCTGTGCCTTCAACCTGCTGCTGGGCTTCGCCGGACTGTTGTCCTTCGGCCACGCCGCCTTTCTCGCCACCGGGGGCTACGTCACCGGCTTTCTGCTGTCGAGCTATCCGGGCCTGACGCCGGAACTCGGGATCGTCGTCGGCACCCTGGCGGCGGTGATCCTCGGCACCCTGTTTGGGGCGCTGGCGATCCGTCGTCAGGGCATCTACTTCGCCATGGTGACCCTGGCGCTGGCCCAGATGATGTTCTTCTTCTACATCCAGGCGCCCTTCACCGGGGGCGAGGATGGCCTGCACGGTGTGCCGCGGGGCAAGCTGCTGGGGCTGATCGATCTGTCCGACAACCTGGCGATGTACTACGTGGTGCTGGCGATCTTCGTGATCGGCTTCGCCATCATCCAGCGCACCGTGCACTCGCCCTTCGGTCAGGTGCTCAAGGCCATCCGCGAGAACGAGCCACGGGCGGTGTCACTGGGCTACAACGTCGACGCCTACAAGCTGGTGGCCTTCGTCATCTCGGCGGGGCTTGCTGGCCTTGCCGGCGCGACCAAGACGGTGGTGTTCCAGCTTGCCTCGCTCACCGATGCCCACTGGCACATGTCCGGCGAGGTCATCCTGATGACCCTGGTCGGTGGTGTCGGCACCCTGTTCGGCCCGCTGGTCGGCGCTGGCCTGGTGGTCAGCCTGCAGACTCAGCTGGCGCAGTCGCCGCTGGGCAACTGGGTCAGCGTCATCCTGGGGTCCATCTTCGTGCTCTGCGTGCTGAGCTTTCGCAGCGGTATCGTCGGCGAGATCCAGAACATGGTGCGCAAGAACTTCAAATAGACACGGCGATTGCCGCTGTTCTCCCGCTGCCCGGCCTCAAGGCCGGGCTTTTTTTGTCAGGATTTTTATCTCAGGGTGGAGTGCGTGGTTTTGATGTGGAGAAAAATATTGAAGATATGGTGAAATATAATGAGAACGCCTGGAGGTTGGGTGCAGTTGATGCGGGATACGTTCTGTTTGGAATGTACTATACCGGGGGTGGCGTCGAGAAAAACAAAGGAGTTGCATTAAGATATCTATTGGATTCAGCTAGGCTAGGTTTTATTAGATCGCAAAGACAATTGGGCGTGGCATATAGGGGGCTAACTTTACGTGACTTGGTGGATAAAGATGAAGCTGCAGCATTCGAATGGTTTTTATTGGCTGCAGAGCAAGGAGATAGGACTTCTGCAACGAATGTGGCAGTGTTTCTTCACGAAGGAAGAGGTGTAGATAAAGATGACGATGAGGCATTTCGTTGGTTTTCTAGGACGGAGGATATGCCTTATGGCCGCGATACATCAGGGTTTAGAGGGCTGGCAGCATTTTATGAAAAAGGTATCGGTACCGACATAGATCTCGTCCAAGTCTATAAATATTACGACCTTCTCTCCCCCGGCAGCGCCCCCGACAAAGCCCGCCTTGAAGAACAAATGACCCCTGAGCAGATCCGTGAGGCGATCCGACTTTCTCGCCAGTGGCAGGAAGAACACAATATCTTTGTTCCCAGCTACTACGGCCTGGAGTATCAGGAGGATGGGACCTTTCAATAGCCGCAGATGGCAGGCAATAGGAGACAAGGCTTTTGGTGACCAGATGTCGAAGGCCCTCGATACGAAAGCGTATCGAGGGCCTTTTTGTCGCTGGGGGTTAATCGGATGGCGCTGGCTCGTCGATGCCTCGCCTGTCGCGATATCGCGGTGGCAGGCGCTCTGCGAGGTGCTCGGCGAGGTAGTCGATGACCACGCGGACCTTGGGGGAGCGGTGGCGGTGGTGGGGGGTGACGGCCCAGACGCCGGTATCGCTGTGACGGTAGGTGTCGAGTACCGAGACCAGCTCACCCTGGGCCAGATGGTGCTCGACGTAGTAGTCGGGAAGCTGACCCAGGCCCACGCCCTTCAGCACGGCGTCGAGCAGGGCCGGGCCGGAGTTGCCCTGCCAGGGCCCCTTGATCGCCACTTCCCGGGGAATGCCGTCGACGGCGAAGCGCCAGCGATCGCGTGAGCCATGCAGACAGCGGTGATGCTTCAGCTCGGACAGGGCGTGGGGCTGCGAATAGCGCTGGAAGTAGTCGGGGGAGCCCACCACGTACTCGCGGCGATCGGCCAGACGACGGGCGATCATGGTGCTGTCCTCCAGCGTGCCCATGCGGATGCCGATATCGAAGCCTTCCTCGATCAGGTCCACCTGGCGGTTGGTGAAGTGCAGGCGCACGCCGAGCTGGGGGTACTGGATCAACAGGTCATTGATCAGAGGCGCCACGTAGCGCTCGCCAAAGGTGGTGGCGCAGGTCAGCGCCAGCTCGCCCCTGGGGTGAGCCTCGAAGTCCTTGACCACGGCGTCGGCCTCGCGAAAGCCGTCGACCAGTGCCTCGCATTGTTGATAGTAGAGCCGACCGGCCTCGGTCAGGCTTATCTGGCGGGTGGTGCGATACAGAAGCGGCGTATCGAGGCGGCTTTCCAGGGCGGCCACCTGTCGGCTGACGTGGGAGCTGGATACACCCAGGCGTCGGGCGGCGGCGGCAAAGGACTTCAGGCGCACCACCTCGATAAAGGCTTCAATGCCGGCCCAAGGATGCATGGCGCTCTCCATTGTTGCGAGACAGCAACAATGTTATGCCGAATGCGTGCTTTATCCCAGTCCGTAGCGAGGTCTAGACTGTGGTCATCATCCACCGGGTCAGGATGACCCGTGCCCCTTACGTTAGTGCGCCAGGCTTGGTCGTTCATGCCTGGCGTGCAACCCCCGATCCGAGGAGATTGCCATGAAGTCTCGCGCCGCCATTGCCCTGGAAGCCGGCAAGCCGCTTACCCTGACCGAAATCGATGTCGAAGGCCCCAAGGCCGGCGAAGTGCTGGTCAGGGTGGTCGCTACCAGCGTCTGTCACACCGACGCCTATACCCTGTCCGGAGCCGACCCGGAGGGGCTGTTTCCGTCGGTACTGGGTCACGAGGGTGCCGGTGTGGTGGAAGAAGTGGGGGAGGGCGTCACCAGCCTGAAGCCCGGTGACCACGTCATCCCGCTGTACACGGCCGAGTGCGGCGAGTGCAAGTTCTGCCGTTCGGGCAAGACCAACCTGTGCAGCTCGGTCCGTGCCACCCAGGGCAAGGGCCAGATGCCTGACGGCACCACGCGCTTCTCGCTGGACGGCAAGCCGCTCTATCACTATATGGGCACTTCCACCTTCAGCGAGTACACCGTGGTGCCGGAGGTCTCGCTGGCCAAGGTGTCCAAGGAAGCGCCGCTGGACAAGATCTGCCTGCTCGGCTGCGGGGTGACCACCGGGATCGGCGCGGTGATGAACACCGCCAAGGTCGAGCCGGGCGCCACCGTGGCTGTGTTCGGTCTCGGTGCCATCGGCCTTGCGGTAATCCAGGGTGCGGTGATGGCCAAGGCCGGTCGTATCATCGCCATCGACGTGAATCCGGACAAGTTCGAGCTGGCCAAGCAGTTTGGCGCCACCGACTTCGTCAATCCGAAGGACTACAGCGATTCCATCCAGCAGGTGATCGTCGACCTGACCGACGGCGGCGTCGACTACTCCTTCGAGTGCATCGGCAACGTCAACGTCATGCGCTCGGCGCTGGAGTGCTGTCACAAGGGCTGGGGCGAGTCGATCGTCATCGGTGTCGCCGGCGCCGGCGAAGAGATCTCCACCCGGCCTTTCCAGCTGGTGACCGGTCGGGTATGGAAGGGCTCCGCCTTCGGTGGCGTCAAGGGCCGTAGCCAGCTGCCGGGCTACGTCGAGCAGTACATGAAGGGCGAGCTGAACATCGACGACTTCATCACCCACAACATGGAGTTCGAGAAGATCAACGAAGCCTTCGACCTGCTTCACGCCGGCGAGAGCATCCGCACCGTACTGCATTACTGAGCCGGTAGCATCGAGACGGCGCTGATGAGGCCACGCCCGCCTGACCCAAGCGATGGGCCAGGCGGGCGCCGATTGGCGGTGAGTCGAATGCTGGCGCAGTATTGATGCCAGCTCGCCCCACCGCCAGACGGCCGCGTCGTCCGCCAGAACGCACCGCGTCGTTTTATCCGCCCCGGACCTCGGGGCTTCATCGTTGAGGGGAAGTCGCCATGTCCATGAGCGAACATCTGGAACTGGTCAGCGCCAATCGCAGCTTCGGCGGCTGGCACAAGCGCTATCGTCATCATTCGCGGGCGCTGGACTGCGAGATGACCTTCGCCATCTATCTGCCGCCCCAGGCCGAGACGGAAAAGGTGCCGCTGCTGTGGTGGCTGTCGGGGCTGACCTGCACCGACGAAAACTTCATGCAGAAGGCCGGTGCCCATCGGCTGGCGGCGGAACTGGGCATCGCCATCCTCTGCCCCGACACCAGTCCCAGGGGGACCGACCTGCCGGGTGAGCACGACAGCTATGATCTGGGCTCCGGGGCGGGCTTCTACGTCAACGCCACCCAGGAGCCTTGGAAGGCCCACTACCGGATGTACGACTACGTCACCGAAGAGCTGCCTTCGGTGGTTCGTCAGCACTTCCCGCTCAACGGTCGCGAGTCCATCAGTGGTCACTCCATGGGAGGCCACGGTGCCCTGATTCTGGCGCTGCGCAAGCCGGGGCACTACCGCTCGGTGTCGGCGTTCTCGCCGATCGTCAACCCGACCCAGTGCCCCTGGGGGCGCAAGGCTTTCTCGGCCTATCTGGGCGAGGATTCCAGCAAGTGGACCCAGTACGACGCCTGTGAACTGGTGGCCCGTGGCGCCTCACGTCAGCCGTTGTTCATCGACCAGGGCGACGCCGATGACTTCCTCGATGAGCAGTTGTGTCCAGAGCGGCTCGAGGCGGTCTGTGCCGAGCGCGATCACCCGCTGATCCTGCGTCGCCAGCCCGGCTACGACCACAGCTACTTCTTCATCGCGACCTTTATCGAGGATCACCTGCGCTACCACGCCGAGAAGCTCTACGCCAAGCGCTGAGCGAGACTTCTCGCCAACCTGCAGTACCCTCCAAGGTATCCACCACGGCCCCCGATCATCGGGGGCCGTGGCGTTTCTGGGCTCTTGATTCTTGGGTCCAGAATTTCTGCGGCCTGAACTTCCGGGCCATGGAGTGGGAGAAGAGAGTGCTGGGTTTGGCGTGTCCGGGCAGGGGGGGCGTGCGCTGGCTGGCGAGCCAAAGGCGGCGTCCCGGCAAGGCATCGCCGGGTCGCCTGGAGAGATAGCCCTGTCGTGAATGGGGAAATATGGCCGATCCTTTGCCTTGTCAGATGACAGATGCGACCTCGTCATAGTCACCAGCGACATCATTGTCGGAGACGACTGGTCAAGCGGCAGCCGATAGCGATTATTGTGATGCCGAGACTCAGTCGCCAGGCGTAAAGTCGTCGGAGAAAAGCACGGACGCTCCTGCCTGCGATACCCGTAGCGACGCTGGCAACGTCGAGGGTGTCGACACCATGCGCGAGTCCTGTTCCGTTTACGACGTCGCGATAACAACAAATGGACGTGACGGTACCTCGTGGCTTGCGACGAGGAGGCCGACGCTGTGGAGAAGATGACCATGACCCTGCCCAGCCGGCCCGAGGGGCCACAGACCGTAGGTTTTCTGCTGCTCGAGCATTTCACCCTGATCTCGCTGGCCTCGGCCATCGAGCCGCTGCGCATGGCCAACCAGTTATCGGGCCAGGAACTCTATCGCTGGTTCACCCTGAGCCTGGATGGTGCGCCGCTTCAGGCCAGCGACGGCCTGACCGTGACGCCGGACTCGTCGATCACGGTGCCGCTGTCGCTGGACATGGTCGTGGTCTGCGGCGGCGTGGCGCCGACCCGCCATGTGCACCAGGGCCACGTCAGCTGGCTGAAGGCCCAGGCGCGCCATCTCAAGCGATTTGGCTCGGTGTGTACCGGCGCCTGGGCGCTGGCCCGGGCCGGGCTGCTCGAGGGTTATGAGGTCAGCACCCATTGGGAATGCCAGGCAGCGCTGCAGGAGGCCTACCCGGGCATCGGCCTGACCTCGAAGCTGTTTGCCATGGACCGGGACCGCTTCACCTGCTCCGGCGGCACGGCGCCGCTGGACATGATGCTGACGCTGATCGGGCGTGACCATGGGCGCGAGCTGGCGGCGGGCATTTCCGACATGTTCGTGTGCGATCGGGTGCGTGGCGAGCAGGACCAGCAGCGGGTGCCGCTCAAGCATATGCTCGGCACCACCCAGCCGCGACTGCAGGAGATCGTCGCGCTGATGGAGAACAACCTTGAAGAGCCCATCGACCTGGACGAACTGGCCCGCTATGTCAGCTTGTCGCGGCGCCAGCTGGAACGGCTGTTCCAGCGCAACCTGCACTGCTCGCCGTCGCGCTATTACATGCGCCTGCGGCTCAATCGCGCGCGTCAGCTGTTGAAGCAGACCTCGATGTCGATCATCGATATCGCCGCCGCCTGTGGCTTCGTCTCCACCCCGCACTTCTCCAAGTGCTACCGCGAGTGCTTCGGCCTGCCGCCGCGGGAGGAACGCCTGGGCTGGAGCGCCTTCTCACCGGTGGTGGCCGGTAGCACCGTATCCCCGCTGCTGGCGGCCGCCCCTGACGAACCGGTGTCCCGGGCGCTGTCGGCGTTGGAAGAAGCGCGCGGGGAGCCGACCTACGGCAGCTTCAAGGTGTTGCCCAAGTAGCGAAGAGCGTGTTGAACAATGCGCCTTCGCTGGCTGAATTTGCTGGACGAAGCCAGGGACCAGGCTTCGGCATGCCTGGACGCCAGATATCGGCAGAAGAGCCTTTGGCCACACCGGTAAAATGCTGACAGCGGCGATTGCCCGCCCCACCCAAGGCCTTGATATACTCCCCGGATCGATTCCAACCGAGCCCGATGCATGCGCAACTGGTGGCGCCCTCTCAGCCGACTTCTGCTACGCGCCACCCTTGCCTTTGCGCTGGGGTCAGTGGTGCTGGTGCTGGTGTTTCGCGTGGTGCCGGTGTTCGGCTCCATGGTGATGCTGGAGCGCGAGGTCTCGTCCTGGTTCTCCGGCGAGCCGCTGGACATCCAGCAGCGCTGGCGTCCCTGGGACGAACTATCCGACAACGCCAAGCTGGCGGTAATCGCGGCGGAAGACCAGCGCTTCCCCGATCATCACGGCTTCGACCTGGTGGAGTTGAAGCGCGCAATCGAGTCCGCCATGAACGGAGGCTCGCTGCGCGGGGCCAGCACCATTACCCAGCAGACCGCCAAGAACCTGTTTCTGTGGACCGGGCGAGACTATGTGCGCAAGGTGTTCGAGGCTTGGTTCGCCACCCTGATGGAACTGCTGTGGCCCAAGGAGCGCATCCTCGAGGTCTATCTCAATATCGTCGAATTCGACCGGGGGGTCTTTGGCCTGGAGGCCGCCAGTCGCCACTACTTCGGCGTCGGTGCCGATCAGTTGAGCGCCGCCCAGGCGGCCCGCCTGGCGGCGGTGCTGCCCAACCCGCGAGAGCGCAGCGCCTCGCACCCGGGGCCGCGCACCGCCCGTCACGCCGCCTGGATTCAGCGACAGATGAATAACCTGGGGCTTGGCTACCTGGAGAAGCTGTAGCCGGCAGGCGTCGCAGTCCTTGATCCTTTGGGTTCTGTCCATTCGCTTCTTTTTCCCTTCGCCCCTTTGCTTCCGGCACGTCTTCGCGGTGTTTTGAGGCGCGTCGTTTCGCTTCTTTCCTTTGCCCACGGGTGCCTTTTGTCGCTGCCGGAACGGCGGTGACGCTTTTGGAATTCTCGTCGTCGCAATCAGGCGTCGTGGCCCCCCGGGGCGGCGCTATCCTGCCCGCACAACGCCAGCGTTCTGCTGCTGGCGCTCTCCCTGAAGCGGGTAAGGACAACAGCGATGAACTCCCCTCTGACGCAAACCGAAACTGGTGCCATCGACGCCCGGGCGCTTCACCGCGAGGCCACGGTGATCGACGGTCTGATCATCGCCAAGTGGAGCCGTGAACTCCTCGAAGACATGCGCCGTGGTGGGCTGTCGGCGGCCAACTGCACCGTGTCGGTGTGGGAGGGGTTCCAGGCCACGGTGGACAATATCGTGGCCACCAACGCGCTGATGGAAGAGTGCAGCGACCTGGTGCTGCCGGTGCGCACCACCGCGGACATCCGGCGTGCCAAGCAGGAAGACAAGACCGGCATCATCTTCGGCTTTCAGAATGCCCATGCCTTCGAGGACCAGATCGGCTACGTCGAGATCTTCAAGAAGCTCGGCGTCGGTATCGTCCAGCTCTGCTACAACACCCAGAACCTGGTGGGCACCGGCTGCTACGAGCGCGACGGTGGCCTGTCCGGCTTCGGTCGCGAGATCGTCGCCGAGATGAACCGGGTCGGGGTGATGTGTGACCTGTCTCACGTTGGCGCCAACACCTCGCGCGAAGTGATCCTCGAGTCGTCCAGGCCGGTCTGTTATTCCCACTGCCTGCCCTCCGGGCTCAAGGAACATCCGCGCAACAAGTCCGACGAGGAGCTCAAGTTTATCGCCGACCACGGCGGCTTCGTCGGCGTGACCATGTTCACCCCCTTCCTGCGGGCCGGGGTCAACGCCACCATCGACGACTACGTCGAGGCCATCGTCTACGTGATGAACATCGTCGGCGAAGACGCCATCGGTATCGGCACCGACTTCACCCAGGGCCACGACCAGGCCTTCTTCGAGTGGCTGACCCACGACAAGGGCTACGCCCGTCGCCTGACCTCCTTTGGCGAGATCATCAACCCCAAGGGCATTCGCACCATCGGCGAGTTCGGCAACCTCACCGAGGCGCTACTGCGCCACGGCCTCAGCGAGGCCCAGGTGCGCAAGATCATGGGCGAGAACTGGGTACGGGTGCTGGCCGATGTCTGGGGCGAATAGCACATAACCACCACAACAATACCGCCTGCCAAGGAGTCGACCGTGACCAAGATGGCGCCTGAACTGCCCATAGAGGTGGACGTCGAGACCGGTGTCTGGACCACCGACGCCCTGCCGATGCTGTATGTGCCGCGACACTTCTTTATCAACAACCATATCGCCGTGGAGCAGGCGCTGGGCGTCGAGGCCTACGCCGAGATTCTCTACCACGCCGGCTACAAGAGCGCCTGGCACTGGTGCGAAAAGGAGGCCGAGTTGCACGGTCTGGCCGGCGAGGCGGTGTTCGAGCACTACATGACGCGTCTGTCCCAGCGAGGCTGGGGCCGCTTCATTACCGAGGCCATCGACCTGGAGGCGGGGACTGCCCGGGTGCGCTTGGAACACAGCGCCTTCGTCTACCAGCTGGGCAAGGTCGGCTACCGGGTCGAGTACATGTTCACCGGCTGGTTCGCCGGTGCCATGGACCAGATCATGGCGGCCTCGGGGTCGGGGCTGCGTACCCGTGCCGAGCAGACCCAGAGCGCCGCCGAGCCAGGCTGCGAGGTGGGCCGCTTCGAGGTCCAGCCGCTCGCCACCGTGCCTCGCTGAGCTGCGCTATCTCGTCGATTCGGCGAGCTTAGCCAGCGACCCCAGTCAGCGACCACCTCGGGCCAAGGCGTCTGTCGTGGTTCCACCTTCGTCCGGGCAGAGGAGTTTCCCCATGGCCTTTGACGCGATCTTCGAGCCGATCACCATCGGCAGTCAGACCATTCGCAATCGTGTGGTCAGCACCGCCCACGCCGAGGTCCACGCCACCGACGGTGGCATGACCACGGAGCGCTACGTGCGCTACTACGAGGAGAAGGCCAAGGGCGGCTGCGGGCTATGCATCTGCGGCGGCTCCTCGGTGGTCTCCATCGACAGCCCCCAGGCCTGGTGGAGCTCAGTCAACCTGTCCACCGACCGCATCATCCCGCACTTTCAGAATCTGGCCGAGGCGGTGCACTGCCACGGCGGCAAGATCATGATCCAGATTACCCATATGGGGCGTCGTTCGCGCTGGGATGGCCACGACTGGCCCACCCTGGTGTCGCCCTCGGGCATCCGCGAACCGGTCCATCGCTCCACCTGCAAGACCATAGAGGAGGAAGAAATCTGGCGCATCGTCGGTGACTTCGCCCAGGCCGCTCGCCGGGCCAAGGAGGGCGGTCTCGATGGGGTCGAGCTGTCCGCCGTGCACCAGCACCTGATCGACCAGTTCTGGAGCCCCCGCGTCAACAAGCGCGAGGACGCCTGGGGCGGCACCTTCGAGGGCCGCATGCGCTTTGGCTTGGAGGTGCTCAAGGCGGTGCGTGCCGAGGTCGGCGACGACTTCGTGGTGGGCATGCGCATCTGCGGCGACGAGTTCCACCCCGATGGCCTGACACACGACGACATGAAGGCCATCGCCGCCTACTACGACGCCACCGGCAAGGTGGACTTCTTCGGCGTGGTCGGCTCCGGCTGTGACACTCACAATTCCCTGGCCAACGTCATTCCCAACATGTCCTATCCGCCGGAGCCTTTCCTGCACCTGGCCGCGGGCATCAAGGAAGTGGTCAGCGTGCCGGTGATCCACGCCCAGAACATCAAGGACCCGACCCAGGCCAACCGCATCCTCGAAGGTGGCTACGTCGACCTGGTGGGGATGACCCGGGCGCATATCGCCGACCCCCACCTGATCGCCAAGATCAAGATGGGCCAGGTCGACCAGATTCGTCAGTGTGTCGGCGCCAACTACTGCATCGATCGCCAGTACCAGGGCCTCGACGTGCTGTGCATCCAGAACGCGGCGACATCGCGGGAGTACATGGGCTTGCCCCATGTCATCAGCCAGAGCGAAGGCCCGAGGCGTCGCGCGGTGGTGGTGGGTGGCGGCCCCGGTGGCATGGAGGCCGCCCGGGTGCTGGCCGAACGCGGCCATGAGGTGACCCTGTTCGAGGCCGAGGACAGCCTGGGCGGCCAGATTACCCTGGCGGCCAGGGCCCCGAGTCGCGACCAGATCGCCGGGATTACCCGTTGGTATCAGCTCGAACTTGCCCGGCTCAAGGTGGACCTGCGCCTCGGCACCCGGGCCGATGTACCCACCATCGATGACCTGAGGCCCGACCTGGTGGTGCTGGCCACCGGCGGACGGCCGTTTCTCGACCAGTACGCCGACTGGGGCTTCGACCCTGACCCGGAAAAGAGCCTGGTTGTCAGCACCTGGGACATCCTCTCGGGCAAGGTGGCACCGGGCCAGAACGTGCTGGTGTTCGATTCCATCTGCGAGTTCTCTGGGGTATCCGCCGCCGACTTTCTGGCCGACAAGGGCGCCCGGGTCGAGATCGTCACCGACGATATCAAGCCCGGGGCCGCGGTGGGGGGCACCACCTTCCCCACCTACTACCGCAGCCTGTACGAGAAGGAGGTCATCATGACCTCGGACCTGATGCTGCACGAGGTCTACCGCGAGGGGGCGTCGCTGGTGGCGGTGCTCGAGAACGAGTACAGCGGGGTGCAGGAGGAGCGCGTGGTCGACCAGATCGTGGTGGAGAACGGCGTGCGCCCGGACGAGCGGCTTTACCTTGAGATGAAGGAGGCCTCGCTCAATCGCGGTCAGGTCGATCTGGAAGCGCTCTACGCGGCCAGGCCGCAGCCCTGCCTGGCGCACCTGGACGCAGAAGGTCGCAGCGCTGGAGATCGCAGCGCCGGTTTCGTGCTGTTCCGACTGGGCGACGGGGTGGCGCCACGCAATGTGCACGCCGCCATCTATGACGCCCTGCGTCTGTGCAAGGACGTTTGAGCGAGCCACGAGGGCGGCCCAGTCGCCGCCCGCCTGCCCCTCGTCGAGAGGAGATAGAAGATGCCCGCAACCGTTCTTCCTGACCTGCTGGCCGTGTTGGTGCTGGCCGTGCTGACACTGACCCTGGTGGGTGGGGCCAGACGCTTCACCCTTTGGCGACGTGGGCGGCCCTCGCCGGTGCCCTGGTTGGCGGGCCTGGCGGCGATGCCGCGCCGCTATCTGGTGGATCTGCATCATGTGGTGGCCCGGGACAAGGCCTTCGCCCACACCCACGTGGCCACCGCCGGAGGCTTCGTCGCCGCTGCGCTGCTGATGCTGCTGGTGTTGCTGGTGCCGATGCCGGCGGGGCTAAGGCTCGGCCTGACAGGCCTGATGCTCGCCGCCAGCGTGCTGATGCTGGTCGGTGCCAGGCTGGTCGCCAGGCGGCGGCGCTCGCCGCCGGCGCGGCTGTCACGTGGCCCCTGGATGCGCCTGCCCAGGAGCCTCACGGTTTTCTCGGCAAGCCTTGCCGGCGTTGCACTGGTCAGTCTGCTGTCCTCGCTGCTGCCGCCAGGCTGGCTCGGCGGCATCCTCGGCTGGACGCTTGCCGGCGTGCTGCTGCTGGGGCTCGCGCTGGGACTCGCCGAGATGATGCTGGGGATGACCTGGGGCGGGCCGATGAAGCACGCCTTCGCCGGTGCGCTGCACCTGGCCTGGCATCGCCGGGCAGAGCGCTTTTCCACGCGCTCAAGCGAGCGCGAGGGACGCACGCCGCGCTCCACCGGGCTCAAGGCGCTCGATCTGGACGACCCCGAGGTGCCGCTGGGGGTGGCGTGTCCCGAGGACTTCACCTGGAACCAGCGCCTGGGCTTCGATGCCTGCGTGCAGTGCGGGCGCTGCGAGGCGGTGTGCCCGGCCTTCGCCGCCGGCCAGCCGCTCAATCCCAAGAAGCTGATCCAGGATATGGTGCGGGGCATGACCGGCGCCAGCGCCGACAGCTACCACGGTTCGCCCTATCCCGGCCGGCCGCTCACTCAAGATAGAGGTCAAGACAAGTCTCAGAACCAGGGCCGGCCGGCTGGACCCATCGTCGTCGAGGCGGGGGGCGCCTTGCTCGATGCCGATACCCTGTGGTCCTGCACCACCTGCCGGGCCTGCGTGGAAGAGTGCCCGATGATGATCGAGCACGTGGACGCCATCGTCGACCTGCGCCGTCACCTGACCCTGGAGCGCGGCAAGACCCCGGGCAAGGGCGCGGCGGTGCTCGACAATCTGATCGCCACGGACAATCCCGGCGGCTTTGCCCCTGGGTCACGCATGCACTGGGCGGCCGACCTGACGCTCCCGCTGATGCGCGACTACGGCCAGGTGGATGTGCTGCTGTGGCTGGGGGACGGCGCCTTCGACATGCGCAATCAGCGTACTCTGCGTGCCCTGGTCAAGATCCTGCGGGCGGCGTCGGTGGACTTTGCCGTGCTTGGTAACGAGGAACGTGACAGCGGCGACGTGGCGCGCCGGCTGGGAGACGAGGCGACCTTTCAGCGTCTGGCCCGGGCCAACGTGGCGACGCTTTCACACTATCGCTTCCAGACCATCGTCACCTGCGACCCCCACAGCTTCCACGTGCTCGGCAACGAGTACGGCGCCTTCGGCGGCGACTACCGGGTGCGCCACCACAGCACCTTTATCCAGGAGTTGATCGCCGACGGACGGCTCACGCTCGAATCCCGTCAGCGCGGCCGTGTCACCTACCACGACCCTTGCTATCTGGGGCGCTACAACGGCGAATACGAGGCGCCGCGCCAGGTGCTGGCGGCGCTCGGCATCGAGCTATCCGAGATGCAGCGCTCCGGTTTCCGTTCGCGCTGCTGCGGTGGGGGTGGCGGCGCCCCGATCACCGACGTGCCCGGCGAGCGGAGGATTCCCGACATGCGCATGGCCGACGTGGCCGAGGCCGGCGCCGAGCTGGTAGCGGTGGGCTGCCCCCAATGCACCGCCATGCTCGAAGGGGTGGTCGATGCCACCGCCCAGGTGCGCGATATCGCCGAGCTGGTGGCCGAGGCATTGATCGAGCCACCTGCCGGCAAGCGCCAAGCGCGCAAGGCGCAAGCACACGACAGGACGGTCGCCGCAAAAGGAGGTGTGGCAAGAGGCGTGGACCCGGTCGTGGACCGAGGCGTGGGCCGTGACGTAGAGGAGCTGAGCCAATGAGCACGTCCGATGAAGCGACGCGAGAAAGCACCCCAGTAGCGACGGCTCGGCTGCGTCGCGATCCCCGGCAAGACTGGATCGCCCGCAACCGCCTGCATCCGCAGCATCAGTCGGTACTGGCCGCTTTGGAGGGCGCCACCTCGCCGCCGGCGTGGATGGGCCCCCAGGGACGGTTGCGCCGGAACCCCCACGCGGTGGGCTTTATTGGCCCCAACGGTCGCCGGCGTATCGACCGCAGCGGTGTCCAGGCGGGAGCCTCCGCGTCGCCTGCAGGTCGCGCCCAGACCGCAGACGTTCAGGCCGCCCGTGACCGGCGCCGCGCGGTGACGTTGGAAGCCCCGGCGGGCTGGATCGCGGTGGTCCCGGATACCGCGTCCGGCAGGCTGACCGAGCATGATCGCGATCTGTTCGGCCTGGCCCGTCGACTGGCCGATAGCGGCTCGCAGCCAGAGGGAGCTGAACTGGCCGTGGTGGCCATCCTGTTCGGGGATTCGCCGCCACCCGCGCTGAAGCAGGCGCTCGGTGAAGCCGGGGCCGATCGGGTGGTCTGCTTGGCGGTGGTCCAGGGCTACGCCCCCGAGGCACGCCTGGCGGCCTGTACCCGAGTGGATGAAGCGCTGGCGCCGCGCCATTGGCTGTTTCCCGATACCGCCCTGGATGGCGGCGATCTGGGGCGCAGGCTGGCGGTACGGCTGGGCGAGCGGCCCGCCTGTGGAGTATGGCGGGTCGAGGCGGATGGCGGGCTCGATGCCGGCGGGTCCTGCGTCTGTCGGACCGGGTCCGGGCGCGAGGACCAGCCCCGTCCGCTGCCGCGCATCCTGATGGCGCTGGCCGAGTGCGCCGAGCCGGTGGTCGAGACCCGCCACGAGGCGAGAGCGATGGCCCTGGAGCCATCGCACGCGCCTGAGATGAGGGTCGAGGATCTTGGCGCGGTGGCGGTGGACCCCGCCGAGATCGCCCTGCACGAGGCGCCCTTTATCCTGTCCGGCGGCAATGGCGTTGGCGACTGGCCCGGCTTTCACCGGGCCGCCCAGGCGCTGGGCGCCAGCGAAGGCGCCTCCCGGGTGGCGGTGGACGACGGCCATATGCCACGCCATCGCCAGGTGGGGGCCACCGGCACCTTCGTCAGCGCCCGGGTCTACCTGGCGGTGGGGATCAGCGGGGCGATCCAGCACCTGCAGGGGATCCAGCGCTGCGACAAGGTTATCGCCGTCAACCGCGACGCCGGCTGCGATATGGTCAAGCGGGCCGATCTGTCGGTGATTGGTAATGGCGACGAGATCCTCGCCGAACTGGTACGTCTGGTCGAGGCCAGGGGGGAACGTGGAGGCAAAGTTGATAGCGAGCGTGGCGATACCCACGAGTCCCCGCCAGCGGAAACATCCCCGAAGGAGGCCCTGAATGTTGCCTGAATCTTCCTCCCCCCATGGCGAGGCCAAGATCGGCGCCAGTGCCGATGCCAACGGCGGTGTCAAAAACAAAGCCAAGGCCAAGGCCTCCAGCGCAGACGCCACCTACCCGCAAGCTAGCGACATCACATCGCTTCGCCTGGATGTGCTGCTGTCGGTGGGGCGCCATCGCCTGACCGGTCGCGCCCAGCGTGCCGATGGCGACGCCCGGGCGCTGGAAATGGCGCTGTCGCTGAGACAGGCGTTGCAGACCGAGAAGACGACCCCTCCCGAGGTGGAGCTGACTCCCTGGCACCTGGGGCCGGAGGGCGACGACACCGAAGCGGCGCTGCGTGGCTATCTGGGGATGGGCCTGGACGCCATTCGCTGGATCAAGGCACCGGCGGCGGCGGACGCCATGGCGCCACTTCGGGCGTCGCTGGCATCGCCTTCGGCGGGGGACGCTCACCACCGTCAAGCGCGCCTGGTGCTGTGCGGGATGCGTGCCGAGCAGGGCGAGGGCACCGGCATGCTGCCGATGGTGCTGGCCGAACAACTCGGCTGGGCCTGGGTCCCTGGGGTGGTGGCCCTCGAGCGTATTGAAGCGATCGAGGGTCGCCAGCGGCACGCTGAGGACGGTGAGCCAGGCGAGGCGAAGCACGACGGGGAGACCGTGCTGTTCCAGGCCATCGTGCTGCAGGCGCTGCCGCAGGGACAGCGACGCCGTCTGGCGGTGACCCTGCCGGCCATCCTGGGGGTGGACAGTGCGGCACCGGCCGCGCGCCAGAGTGCCTTCGGTCCGGCCCGGCGTGGTCAGCTGCGTCTGGTCGAGTCAGGCGAAGAGGTGGTGCTGGACCCGGCGGTGGAGCAGTGGCCGCTGATACCGGCCCGCGCCCGCCCCAGGCGGCTCAAGATCGTCACCGCCACCAGCGCCCGGGATCGCTTCAAGGCCGCCGCCGCCAAGGCCGAAGGTGGCGGTGGTCGGGTGCTCGAGGATGTCTCGGCCACAGAAGGGGCCGCCGCCATCCTGTCGATGCTCGAGGCAGAGGGTGTCTTGCCTGCCGGCGGGGCCCGGCACGGTCAACAAGGTAGCCCACAAGGCGATGGACGCTGACGCCAAGCGGTGCCAGCATCAAGGCAGGGACCGCCAGTGGCAGGGCGCGTCGACCCGGCAAAGTCCGCACCGCTGCCTTACATGGACATAACTAGAGTCAAGCAATGACCGTCGAACCCGATACCACCGTGACTTCCGACGCCAGCCGATCCCGGCGTACCCGGGCGACCCTCAAGGGGCGCCAGACCGATCCCGACCTCCTCGAGGCATTGCGTCGGTTGCTGGGCGATGAACGCAAGCACCCCGAGCTGCGGCGGCGCGATCTATTGATCGAGCACCTGCACGCTATCCAGGACGCCAATGGTCATCTGGCGCTTGACTGGCTGAGGGCGCTTGCGAGCTACATGACGCTGCCCATGGCGGCGGTCTACGAGACGGCGACCTTTTACGCTCACTTCGATGTGGTGCATGACGGCGAGGCGCCGCCACCCGCACTGACGGTGCGCGTGTGCGACTCGCTGTCCTGTGAACTGGCCGGGGCCGAGCGTCTGGCCGAGGCCCTGAGCAGCGGTCTCGACCCCGAGCAGGTGCGTGTCACCCGCGCCCCCTGCATGGGCCGCTGCGACCTGGCGCCGGTGGTCGAGGTGGGGCACCACCACCTGGGCCACGCCACCCCGCAGGCGGTGGAGGTGCTGGTGGAAACCGGCAAGATCCATCCCGAGGCGGTGCTGTGGCAGCACCTCGATGAATATCGCCGAGAGGGCGGCTACGAGCTGCTGCGCGGCTGCCGGGAAGGCCAGGTGACGGCCGATGAGTTGACCTCGATGCTCGAGCGCGCGGGCCTGCGGGGGCTTGGCGGCGCGGGTTTCCCGACCCATCGCAAGTGGCAGAGCGTTCGCGCCGAGCCCGGTCCTCGCTGGTGCGCGGTCAACGCCGACGAAGGTGAACCGGGGACCTTCAAGGATCGCTACTACCTGGAGCGCGCCCCCCACCAGATGCTGGAGGGCGCCCTGGTGGCCTGCTGGGCGGTTGAGGCAGAAGGCGTCTATATCTACCTGCGCGACGAGTATCCCGGCGTCCACCGGGTACTGATCGAGGCCATCGAGGAGCTCGAAGACGCCGGTATTGCGCAGCCGGGCCAGCTTATCCTCAGGCGTGGCGCCGGGGCCTACATCTGCGGCGAAGAGTCGGCGATGATCGAGTCGCTGGAGGGCAAGCCTGGCAAGCCCAGGCATCGTCCGCCGCTGGTCGCCCACAAGGGCCTGTTCGGCCGACCTACGCTGGTCAACAACGTCGAGACCCTGTACTGGATACCGGTGCTGTGGCGCGAGGGGGTGGCCATGTACGCCGGTCAGGGCCGACGCGAGCGCAGCGGCCTGCGCAGTTTTTCGCTGTCCGGGCGGGTGCGACGGCCTGGTGTCTATCTGGCACCCGCCGGCATCAGCCTGCGCGAACTGGTCGACGAGTACGGCGGCGGCATGGCGCCTGGCCATCAGCTGGCCGGCTATCTACCGGGGGGCGCCTCCGGCGGTATCCTGCCCGCTGCCAAGGCGGATATCGCACTGGACTTCGACACCCTCCAGGCCGAGGGCTGCTTTATCGGCTCGGCGGCGGTGATCGTGCTGTCCGACCAGGACGACCTGCGCGCGGTGGCCACCAACCTGCTGGCCTTCTTCGCCGATGAATCCTGCGGTCAGTGCACCCCCTGTCGGGTCGGTAGCGAGAAGATGCTGAGCCTGCTCGAGCGCGATCAATGGGTGGTGGAGGACCTGGAGCGACTGTCCCGGGTGATGCAGGACGCCTCGATCTGTGGCCTGGGGCAGGCGGCGCCGAATCCGGTGCTGAGTCTGCTGCGCCACTTCCGCGATGACCTGGGGCGCCACGACATCATCGTCACCGATACCGCTGAGGGAGCATGCTGATGACCGGATCCCGGAACGCTTTTGTCTCCCACGTCGCTGAAGATTCGACGCTCGAGTCCTTCACGCTGACGCTGGATGGTGTCGAGGTGAGCGCCTGGCCCGGCGAGACCCTGTGGCAGGTGGCCAAGCGTGCCGGGGAGACCATCCCGCACCTGTGCTTCAAGGACGCCAGCGGCTACCGCGCCGACGGCAACTGCCGCGCCTGCATGGTGGAGATCGAGGGCGAGCGGGTGCTCGCCGCCAGCTGCCTGAGGGAGGCGCGCCCCGAGATGGTGGTCAGAAGCCAGTCGTCCGAGCGAGCCCGGGTCGCCCGCGAGGGCGTGCTGGAGCTGCTGCTCAGCGATCAGCCGCCGCGCGACGATAGCCCGGACCGTGCAAGCCAGCTGTGGCAGATGGCCGATCACCTGGCGGTGGACGCCACCCGCGCCCGCGCACGCTACCCCAGGCGCAGGCCCGACGTCGTGCGTCATGCGCCCGGCGCTCGCCTTCCCGGCCAGTGCCCGCCGATCGCAGATGATGCGAGCGGGGGGCGCCGTGCTTCCGCGACAGCAGGCCACGACACCAGCCATCCGGCGATGACGGTCAATCTGGACGCCTGTATCCACTGCACCCTGTGCGTGCGCGCCTGTCGTGAGGTGCAGGTCAATGACGTCATCGGCATGGCCCATCGCGGCGCCGCCAGCAAGGTGGTGTTCGACCTCGATGACGCCATGGGCCAGAGTAGCTGCGTGGGTTGTGGCGAGTGCGTCCAGGCCTGTCCCACCGGCGCCCTGTCGCCGACCAGCCTGATCGATGCCCAGGGCCGTGGTAACAGCGACAGCGCCGAGCGCAAGGTGGACTCGGTGTGTCCCTACTGCGGTGTCGGCTGCCAGTTGACCTACCACGTCAAGGATGACGCCATCCTCTACGTGGAAGGCCGCGACGGCCCGGCCAACCAGGGGCGGTTGTGCGTCAAGGGACGCTTCGGCTTCGACTACGGCCGCCACCCGTCACGGCTGACCCGGCCGCTGGTGCGGCGCGAGGGCGTGCCCAAGGGCATGGACGAGGGCTTCGATCCCGCCCGGCCACTGACCCATTTTCGCGAGGCCGACTGGGACGAGGCGCTGACGCTGGCCGCCGGGGGCCTGACCCGGCTCAAGGCCGACCACGGCCCCAGGGCGCTGGCAGGCTTCGGCAGTGCCAAGTGCTCCAACGAGGAGGCCTGGCTGTTCCAGAAGCTGGTACGCACCGGCTTCGGCTCCAACAACGTCGACCACTGCACCCGTCTGTGTCACGCAAGCTCGGTGGCGGCGCTGATGGAATGCATCGGCTCCGGTGCGGTGACCGCCTCCTTCATGCAGGCGCTGAACGCCGACGTGGTGATCCTCACCGGCTGCAATCCGGCGGTCAATCATCCGGTGGCGGCGACCTTCTTCAAGCAGGCGGCCAAGGGTGGCACCCGGTTCATCATCATCGACCCACGGGGCCAGGCCATGGGCGCCTATGCCCATCGGGTACTGCGCTTCACCCCGGGGGCCGACGTCTCGCTGTTCAACGCCATGCTGAACGTCATCATCGACGAGCAGCTCTTCGATGAGGCCTATATCCGTGAGCACACCGAGGGCTTCGAGCGGCTCAAGGCATCGGTGCGCGATCAGACGCCGGAGTCGGTGGCCATGGCCTGTGGCGTGCCCGCCGACGAGATCCGCGCGGCGGCGCGGGAATACGCCAACGCCGAACGGGCGATGATCTTCTGGGGCATGGGGATCTCCCAGCATACCCACGGCACCGACAATGCCCGCTGCCTGATCTCGCTGGCACTGGCCTGTGGTCACACCGGGCGCCCCGGCACCGGCCTGCATCCGCTGCGTGGCCAGAATAATGTTCAGGGGGCCTCCGACGCCGGCCTGATCCCGATGGTGCTGCCGGACTATCAGCCGGTGTCCGACGCCCAGGTGCGGGCCTCCTTCGAGGAACTCTGGGGCAACGCCGGCACAAGCAGCGACGGCAGCGGCGACGCCCTGGATCCCGAGCCGGGCCTCACCGTGGTCGAGATCATGGACGCCATCCACGCCGGCACCATCCGCGGCATGTACATTCTGGGCGAGAACCCGGCCATGTCGGACCCGGACCTGACCCACGCTCGTGGTGCGCTGGCAAGCCTCGAACATCTGGTGGTGCAGGACCTGTTCGTCACCGAGACGGCGCAGTTCGCCGACGTCATCCTGCCGGCCTCGAGCTGGCCGGAAAAGGACGGTACCGTGACCAACACCAACCGTCAGGTGCAGCTGGGGCGCCAGGCGCTGCCGCTGCCCGGTGATGCGAGGCCGGACTGGTGGATCATCCAGGAGATGGCGCGGCGCTTCGGCCTCGACTGGGACTATGGCCACCCGCGCGAGGTCTACGCCGAGATGCAGAAGGGGATGGCCTCGCTGAACCATATCGACTGGGAGCGACTCGAGCGCGAAGGCGCGGTCACCTATCCCTGCCTGGCGGAAGGGGCGCCGGGCGAAGACGTGGTGTTCTCCGAGGCCTTCCCCACGGCGAGCGGCAAGGCGCGCTTCTCGCCGGCGCTGCCGCTGCCGCCCGATGAACCCATCGACCGTGACTACCCGACGGTGCTGTCCACCGGACGCCAGCTTGAGCATTGGCACACCGGGTCGATGACCCGCCGGGCCCAGGTGCTCGACGACCTGGAGCCCGAGGCGGTGGCCAGCCTGTCGGCGGGGGAGCTCACCCGGCTGGGCGTGCACCCGGGAGAGCGGGTGACCATCACCACCCGGCGTGGCGCCATCACCCTGGTGGCGCGGCTCGACGACGGCATGCCCGACGGCATGGTGTTTGTGCCCTTCTGCTATGTGGAGGCGGCGGTCAATCTGCTGACCAATCCGGCGCTGGACCCCTACGGCAAGATTCCGGAGTTCAAGTATGCCGCCTGTCGCTTGAGTCGCGCCGAGCCGGCCCAGGTCACCTAGGCGCTGTCCGAAAAGTCGACGAGCGAAGGTTAGACAAGGCAAAAATCGGTGAGACAGCGCAGTTTACGGGGTGTAAATGAGCATGTTGATCCGATTTTTAACGCCGTATTACCGAGCGCAGGCACTTTTCAGACAAGCCCTAATCTGAACGTAAGACACAGCAACAAGGAGTCACCCACCATGATGATTGCCGAGCTGATCGACGGTCGTGACTTTCGTGATCGGCTGTTGGCGCTGGGAGTGCGCCTGCCCGAGGATGCCTGCCCGGAGACCTGCGCCAGGATGGCCCGGCTCAAGGCACGTGAGGTCGGCTTGCCCGGCCTAGCGGCGCTGGTGCGCGAATTGATGGACAAGCAGGAGGTGCTGTTGCCGTCGGTCCATCAGGCCATCCAGGCCCACCTGCTGGGGCTCGATGATAACGGCGAATCCAGGGCTGCAGGGAAGGGCTCAGCCTAGGGCGCCTAGCCTAGGGTGCCGTCTATGCCGCCGTCTATGGCTCAGCCTGGGGCGCAGGCTAGACCGCCGGCTTGCAGCCGCTCAGTCGCAAGGCGAAGATGGCGTTCTTCGCCAGCGGCGGCAGGTGGCCCCATGATTCTGAGCGCTGAGCTCGCACAGCAGATCATCGACAAGACCCAGGATATTCTCGACGCCAACATCAACGTGATGGACGCGCGCGGGGTGATCATCGCCAGCGGTGATCACTCGCGTCTGGGTACCCTGCACGATGGCGCAATGCTGGCGCTTCAGCGTGGCAATGGACTCGAGATATCCGAGCATGACGTCGATGCCTTCAAGGGGGCGCGACCGGGCATCAATCTGCTGCTTCAGTGCGCCGGCGAGACCGTGGGAGTGCTCGGTATCACCGGTCCGCCATCGCAGGTACGTCAGGCGGCGCGGCTGGTCAAGGTGACCGCCGAGATGCTGGTCGAACAGGCCGACATGCTGAGTCAGCTTGAGTGGGCCAAGCGCCACCGGGAAGGTTTTATCCTGTCATGGGTCAACGCTGAGCTTTCTTCCGAGCAACTTCATGACTGGGCCGAGCGACTGGGGATCGACGTCGCCTGTCAGCGACTGGCGGTGCTGATCGAACTGGACAGAGGATCGCCCAGTGCAGATCTGGACGCCATGCAGCGATTGATGGACCTTCTGGCCCACGACAGCCTGGTCACCCAGGTGTCACCCCATCGCGCTCTGGTGCTCCAGCCGGTGATGGATCAGGCTGGACAGCGCAGGCAGGGCGCACACCCAGGCCCCGACGGGGCTATCGAAGCCCTGCTGGCGCGACTGGCACGCCACGATATTCACGGGGTCAAGGTCGCCGTCGGGCGTGCCTTCGATGCACCCGGCCACCTCCACCTGTCCTACGAGAGCGCCCGGCAGGTACTGGCGATCGGCAAGCGCCAGTTTCCCGAGCGAATGACCTATCACTACGAAGAGCTGCGCCTTCCGGTGCTGCTGTCGCCACTGAACGATGGCTGGCAAGGCGAGCAGTTGCGCGAGGCGGTCGAGCGCATCCGTGGCGCCGACAGCCATGGGCGTCTGCTCAAGACCCTGGCAATGCTGATCGAGCACGAGGGCAACCTGAGTCGCTGCGCCGATGCCCTGCATGTCCATCGCAACACTCTGCGCTATCGGCTGGATCGCATCCACGAGATTACCGGTATTTCTCCCCATTGCTTCACCGGCCTGGTGGAGCTTTTCCTGGGTCTGGAGCTGTCGTCCGGCGACGGCGCTCATTGAAACCCACAGGCTGATCTTTCTCGCGGGTGGCGAGCGGCGGCTTGCGAGCTGTCGCTTGCGAGGTAGTGCCTAGATGCTGTCCGTCATCATGTCGCAGGGGGCATCGGGCCTGCTGGTGTGTCTGCAGGTAGGGTGGTGGTTGCCACAAAGCCAGCCGTCAGGACTTGCCCGCGATAAGAATGTGAAGCCACGGCGCTTAGCTTGTGGCTTTTTTCTTACATTAAATTACGAATTAGTTACTGAGAGTCGTAGCGACATTTTGTGCAGGATAATTAGCAGGGAGACAAATCTGTGCAGCTTTCCCCTGAGGCGGGCTGATCTAAGGCGTTCGCCCAGGAGGCTTGCGCCGCCCATCTGGACGCTCCTTCACCACTGAGGCCGGCCGATGAGTGACTGGAAGTCCGAGGAAGAGCGGAGTCTGGGCTTTCCGCCACTGCTGCTGGTGGTGCTGACCTTCGGGGCCCTGATGGCCCTGCATACCCTGTTCGCCTCCTCCTCGTCCTCATTGTTCCTGTTCGATCTTCTGACTTTCAGCCGTTGGGGCGCGGTGGCGTCGTTGCTGGCGACGCTCGGTATTCTGGCGCTGGTTATCGGCTGTGATCGTGTCAGGCGGCTGGCCTCGTTGGCGCTGCTGGGGTACAGCCTGGGACAAGGGCTATGGCTGCTTGATCAAGTCAATCGTCAGGTGAGCCTCGAGGCGCTGCCGGCAATGTCGTTGCTGCTGATGCTGCTGTTCGCCTTCTGTCTGTGGCACGGTCGAGGCGTCGGGCGCAGGCGCTACGCGGCCCTGGGAATCGTGTGCATGGTGGCTGGTGCGCTGGGATTTTCGATCCTTTGGACGACGGAGGATGCCCCTCGTTGGCGCCTTATACTGTTCGAGTCCCGGCCGCTTGGCACCGTCATGGTGTTTACCTATGGCGTCATCTTCTGGCTGTTCGCCCGCCAGCGCAGCTTGAACTTGCGACGGCTGGCGCCCAGGGTGATCAAGGTCGGGCTTATCGGCACCAGTCTCAGCATGCTGGTGGGCTTTGGGGGCTACCACCTCTATTCGCTCGATCTGAAACAGGATCTGAGCACGCAGCTGGATACCTTGAGTGAGCGCATCGCCAATTGGGAAGAACGCTACCGCCTGGGCTGGAGCGAATGGAGCCTTCCACTGACCCAGGCAGGTGGGTCGCCGGAACCCACCGGTCCCGCAGCCCGGGGAGAGGTGCTTGCCTACGTCTGGTGGCAGGACAGGGGCGCATTGCGCTGGAACCCCGCTGACGGTGGTGGGGCGACGTCTCGACTCGAAGAAATGCTGGCGTTGCACGAGGTTCGAAGTTGGCTCGAACAGCGTCAGAACGAGGCCATGCGCTGGTGGATTCCGGGCAAAGGCGCGGCGCTGCTGGAGGTCAACAGCTTCGGTGCTGCGGGCCCCCGGCTGGTCGTACTGGTCGACACGACGCTGTGGCTTGAGCATATGAGTGAAGGACTGACGGCGAACCTGTCGCTGTTGGGGCTCCGCCCGGCAGAGGCGTTGGATCATGGTGCCCGCGAGGTCTGGGTCGAGCGCGGCAGGCTGGCCGGCGTAATGCGAGACGATATTGCCCTGGCTGGCGGCACGCTGCTGCGGGTTCAGGCATCGAAGCCGCTGTCGCTCAAGTGGGTGCTATTGCCGGCGCTGTTGCTGGCGTTGGGCCTTTTTGTCACCTATCAACTGATGACCTGGATTGCGCTGGCGCGATTGCGTAGAGAGCAGGCGATTTCGCTGGCGACGCGTGAACAGGAGTTTCATTCCCTGTTCGGACTACACCCCGTGCCGATGCTGCAGGTTCGACGTTCGGGCCTGATCGGTGCGCTCAACGACTCTGCCACGGAAGCTCTGGGTGACAGCGCAGGGGAGGCTATCGCTCGACCCTTCACCGAGGTAGCCAGTCGACTGCTGGGATGCGGTGATGCGCCCGATGAATTGATGAAGCACTTCGACAATGTCATGACCGGGCGACAGCGGTCCGTGGTGTTCGAGTGCTCGATCGCGGATTCTACCTTCAGGATACGCCTGCAGCAGGTCCGGGTGGGGGCGGCCTGTGTGGGCCTTTTCGCCAGTTTCGCCGACATCAGTCTGCGTCAGAAGGAGCAAGCCAGGCTGTCGATCATGGAGCACTGTCTCAGGGAGAGCAGCAATGGGGTCGTAATCTTCGACGCCCAGTCCAGGGGCTGCCCCGTGATGTATGCCAACGCTGCTCTGTGCCGCATGCTGGATGCTTCGGCATCCTCGGTGACCGGACTGCTGGCGAGTGAGCTTGCCAGGACCATGTGTCTGGACCCGGTGACCGAAGCCGAGATCTGTCACTGGATGAAGACCCAGCAGCCGGGCTCGGTCACTGCGCTGGCCAGCCAGGGAGGAGGAGGCGGTCGCTGGTACGACCTGACGCTCTCGCCGGTGCATGCGCTCCGCGAAGGCGTAAGTCACTACATCGGCATCGTCGATGACGTCAGTCAGCGCAAGGTTCAGGAAGAGATGCTGGCCCACCAGGCCACCCACGACGCCCTGACTGGTCTGCCCAATCGCACCCTGCTGGCCGACCGACTGGAGCACGACGTAGCCCTGGCGACACGTCATCGGCAGGGGCTGGCGGTGCTGTTCATCGATCTGGATGCGTTCAAGCCGATCAACGATAGCCTGGGGCATGAGGTCGGTGATCGCGTGCTGATACAGGTCGCCAAACGCCTGAGCCGAGGGCAGCGACGCTCGGATACCCTGGCGCGTCTGGGCGGGGACGAATTCGTGCTGGTGCTGGTGGATATCGGTGGCAAGGACAAGGCCATCGCGGTGGCCGAGCGTCTGCTGAACCAGTTGCGTGAACCCTGCCGCGTCGACGGCTTCCAGCTGCAGATATCCGCGAGTATCGGGATCGCCTTGCTGGACACCGGGACCACCCTGTCGCCACAACGGCTGATCCAGCAGGCCGATCTGGCCATGTACCAGGCCAAGCAACGCGGGCGAAACCAGTATCAGTTGTTCACACGCACCCTCGACGGTGTCCCCGGGCGTCATGTGACCCTGCGCAACGCGCTGCGTATTGCCATGGAACAGCAGCGTCTGCAGTTGTTCTATCAGCCCCAGGTGGATGGCGAGGGCAGGATCACCGGTCTGGAGGCATTGATACGCTGGTCCCATCCCGAATTCGGCTGGGTCTCACCGTCGGAGTTCATTCCACTGGCCGAAGAAACCGGCCAGATCATCGATCTGGGGCGCTGGGTGATGCGCAGGGCCTGCTACGACGCCAAGCGCCTGTGGCGAAGTGGACTCAAGCCGGGGCGGGTGGCGGTGAACCTGTCACCGCTGGAATTTCATCGCATGGATTTTCTATCGAGCGTGTGCCAGACGCTGGATCAGACCCACCTGCATGCCGAGTGTCTGGAGCTGGAAATCACCGAAGGCATGTTGCTGGATGACCAGGAACGCGTGGCTCGTACACTGGGGGCCCTGGCGGCCCGCGGGGTCACCACGGCGATCGATGACTTCGGAAAGGGATACTCGAGCTTCGATTACCTCAAGTCCCTGCCCATCGACAAGATCAAGATCGATCGTGGTTTTGTCGCCCAGTGCCTGGACAGTGAACGAGATATCGCGGTCTGTCGCAGCGTGATCACCCTGGCCCAGGAGTTGGGCCTCGAGGCGCTGGCAGAAGGGGTCGAGACACCGCATCAATGTGCCGCCCTGAAGGACCTGGGCTGCACCACCTTCCAGGGCTATCTGTTCTCTCGACCGGTGCCTTTCCGGGAGCTTGCCGGCCTGCTGCGTCGCCCCCATCTGGCGCCGCAGCAGGAGGTCCCGATGGATCGGCAGGACTTGATTGGGGCGGAAGCGCGCCGACGCTGAGCGACCGCCGAGTCCTGAAATCCGCCCAGGTGTCGTCTTGAAGACGACACCTGGGCTGGCTTCAGGGCAAGCGATGACGGCAGGCCGTTTCAGCAGGCTATGTCAGCGGGCTATGTCAGCGGGCTATGTCAGCAGGTCGGACACCAGGCCGTGACAGAGAGACACCCAGGGGGCCGCAATGTCGACAAGCGCAGGGGCTTTTCCGCCAGGCCCTAGGGCTTGTCTGAAAAGTGCCTGCGCTCGGTAATACGGCGTTAAAAATCGGATCAAAATGCTCATTTACACCCCGTAAACTGCGCTTTCTCACCGATTTTTGCCTTGTCTAACCTTCGCTCGTCGACTTTTCGTACAGGCCCTAGCCGCTGGCCAGGCTCAGCGCTGGGCTGCTGCCCAGGTTGGCTGCCAAGGTGGTGCGGTACCAGTCGATAAAGTCGATCACCCCGTATTCGTAGGTGGGGGAGTAGGGGCCGGGGCGATAGGCCAGGGAGTTGATGCCTCGCTGGTTCTCTTCGGCAAGCCTTCGGTCCTGGGCGTTGGTGGCGTCCCATACTCGGCTCAGGTTCTCGACGTCGTAGTCGACACCCTCCACCGCATCCTTGTGGACCAGCCATTTGGTGGTGACCTGAGTGCGCTGGGGACCCAGCGGCAGCACCCGGAACACCGCGGCGTGGTCGCCGACAAAGTGATTCCAGCTATTGGGCAGATGCAGGATGCGCAGGGAGCCCATGTCCTCGAGGCCCTGGTGGGTCAGCGGACGGCGACAGGCGGCCCTGCCGTCCATGGTCATGGACACGGTGCCTTCGACCAGCGGGGTGCGGGTCAGGCGATTGCGCTTGCCTCCCGCCCAGCTCATCTTCCAGGGGATGCCGAGGCCGTCCCACTCCTGCTGCTTGCGTGCTACCAGACTGCGGTATTCCGGCGTGGCACGGGGGTCCTCGGTGTCGTCAAACTCGTAGAGCGACTTGATCAGCTCCGGGTGAGAGCCGTTGCAGTGGTAGCACTCGCGGTTGTTCTCGAGCACCAGTTTCCAGTTGGCCTGCTCCTCGATGGTGGTGGTCACGGCCACCTTGAGGTTGGCCATGTCGTAGAAGCTCAGGTAGCTGTCGAAGATGGCCTTGAGGTCGCTCACGTCCGGCGGATTCTCGGCGAGGCTGACGAACAGGTAGCCGCCGGCTTCGGTCAGCGCGACCGGGGCGAGTCCGTAGTCCTCGAGTCGAAAGTCCTCGCCCATCTCGGTGCCGGCGAACAGCAGGCGTCCGTCCAGCTCGTAGGTCCACTGATGGTAGGGGCACACCAGCTTGGCCAGCTTGCCCTTTTCGGTGGAGCACAGGCGAGATCCGCGATGGCGGCAGGTGTTGTGAAAGGCGTGAATGGCGTCGCCATCGCCGCGCACGATGACCACCGGATTATGGCCGATGTCGAGGGTGATGAAGTTGCCCTTGGCGGGAATCTCGCAGCTCATGCCGGCGAAGATCCACTCGCGCTCGAAGATGGTCTGCATGTCGAGCTGGAACAGTCGTTCATCGTTGTAGAACGGCTGCGGCAACGAGAAGCCGAAGGGGTGATGTGACATCGTCTCCAGGGCGAAACGACGGGCGTCCCCCAGGGGATCCTCCAGATTGAGATGGGCGATGGGCTCCATGGTGCACTCCTCGTGATGCGATAGATGCGGTGTCGATGGGCGCGGTGGCCCATGGTAAGGGGCGCCGCTATGGATCAGGGGAAAGCATTAGCGGCGCTATCAGCTGGCAGCTGGCGTGCGTCGCGGTTGTCATGCTGCGCAGTCTGGGGCAAGGGTGGGGACCCTGGGTATCTGGTGGCGACACCAGATGATGCCGTTGCGACCTCTTTGTCGCTGCAGCGAGCGTGGCCGGAGGATTCGAGTATGCTGATGTCGCGATCAGACAAGTGGCGTGCGAGGCGCGAGGGGCAGAATGCGCTCAATGACCAGGCCTCGAACGAGGTTCGGGGCCTGGGTGAACCGCCGACTGTCTGCGAGCGAAACCGCCATGGTGACGAATTTTCTCAATCCGGTGACCACCCAGACCTGGGCCAATGGCCGCCACGTCGTGCGCTGCGTCAAGGTCATCCAGGAGACCTGGGACGTCCGAACCTTCTGCTTCATGGCCGAGCAGCCGGTGATGTTCTTCTTCAAGCCGGGGCAGTTCGTCACTCTGGAGCTCGAGATCGACGGCGAGTGCGTCTTCCGCTCCTATACCATCGCCAGTTCACCCTCCATCCCCTACAGCTTCTCGATCACCGTCAAGCGGGTGCCGGGGGGGCGCGTCTCCAACTGGCTGCATGATCAGATGGACGTGGGCCACGAGCTGGCGGTGCACGGTCCGGTGGGGGACTTCAACTGCATCGACCATACCGCCGACAAGGTGCTGATGCTCTCCGGCGGTGTCGGCATCACGCCGCTGATGTCGATGACCCGCTGGTTCTTCGATACCAATGCGGCGGTGGACCTGGCCTTTATCCACTGCGCCAGAACCCCCAGGGACATCATCTTTCACCGTGAGCTTGAGCATATCTTCTCGCGGATTCCCGAGTTCCGGCTGAATATCGTGTGTGAACGGGACAACGAGCTGAACCAGGCCTGGGCGGGTTTCCGCGGCTTCCTGTCGGAGCCCATGCTGGAGCTGATGGCGCCTGATTTTCTGGATCGAGAGGTCTTCTGCTGCGGGCCCACGCCCTTCATGTCGGCGGTCAGGCGTCTGTTGACCCAGCGTGGCTTCGACATGAGTCGCTACCACGAGGAATCCTTCGGTGCCACGCCGGTCGACGTCCAGGAAGACGTCCACGAGCTGGCGGAGCAGGCCGAGGCAGAGGCCGAGGAGCTCGTGGCGGCCGACATGCACTGTGTCGAATTCGCCTCGGCGGGCAAGAGCGTGCGCATCCAGCCGGGCGAGACCGTGCACGCTGCGGCCTCAAAGCTCGGACTGCATATTCCCAAGGCCTGCGGCATGGGCATCTGCGGCACCTGCCGGGTGCCACTGGTCGCCGGCGAGGTGGACATGGAACACAACGGTGGCATCACCGACGAGGACGTGGCCGAGGGCTTCATCCTGTCCTGCTGCAGTCGGCCCAGGGGTAACGTCACGGTGGACTGGTAGCGGCGGTGGCTCCCGGCGGAGGCGGGTCGTGGGCTACCCAGCGCGGCAGTGGTGTAACCGTCCGGTGCAGGTGACTCCGTATGGCGTTGATAAATAGGAGGGCCGTGAGAAATTCGGTTAGGCTGGAGTCTGATTTTTGCTGGTATTTGGACGCCATGCCATCCTCGCCCCTGCACCCGCTCCATCCATCACGGCCATCGCCGGCACCATCGTCAGCACAGCAAGGGCACGCCGATGTCTCTGGCGGCGAGCCGCTCACGCCGGCGCTGTCGGTGGGCTTTGTGTTGCTGTCGCGCTTTACCTTGCTGCCCTTTGCTGCCTTCGTCGACTGCCTGCGGCTGGCGTCCGACGAGGGCGATCGCAGTCGTCAGCTACGTTGCCGCTGGCGCTTTCTGTCAGAGGATGGCGCCGAGGTTGCGTCAAGCTGTGGTGCGGTGATCTCGCCCTGCGAGCCGATAGGGGGGCGTCATGGGCAGCCTTTCTGTGATCCCCGCCAGTTCGACTACCTGGTGGTCATCGGCGGGGTGCTGGGGGAAGGCGAGGAAGCTGATAGCCCTGAGCGAACGAGCCCTGAACGACGGGCTCTCGAGCGAAACCGCCCCGAGCGAGATGGCGGCACCCTCGACTATCTGCGCCATGCGGCAGCGCTGGGCGTGCCGCTGGTGGGGGTGTGCACCGGGGTCTACTCGCTGATCCAGGCCGGTGTGATGGAGGGGCGGCGTTGCTGCGTCAGCTGGTACCACCACCTGGATCTGACCCGGCGTTTTCCCGCCGTCAGCGCGGTGGCCGACCGCCTCTATGTCGACGATGGCGACCGCTTGACCTGTGCCGGTGGTGCTGCGGCGGCGGACCTGGCCGCCTATCTGGTGGAGCGCCACCTGGGACGCGCCTGGGCACGCAAGAGCCTGCATATCATGCTGCTGGACGGCCACCGAAGCGGCGACCACTCCCAGCCCCAGCCGGTGGTCTTCGATCGCATCGAGGACCGCATCGTGCGTCGTGCCGTGGCAATTCTCGAGCAGCATCTGGGCGAGCCGCTGTCGGTGGATGAGCTGGCGACGCGCGCCGGCGCCTCGCGTCGGGGGCTCGAGCGCAAGTTTCGCCAGGCCTTCGGTGTCGGCCCGCAGAAGTTCGCCCGTGACCTGCGCCTGCGCTACGGTCTGTGGCTTCTGTACTTCACCGACCATAGCGTCACCGAGATCGGCGAGCGCTGTGGTTTCGCCGACACCGCCCACTTTTCCCGCCACTTCCGCAGCGCCTTCGGACAGTCGCCCTCACGTCTGCGTCGCGATCCCGTCGGTCGCGAGGAGGCCGGCGTCGACCCCTTCTTTCTGCATGTCGGTGCACGCCTGGGGCATCGCTGAGCGCCCCCCGCTGGCGCAATTGCCCCTGATATTGCTCCTGATAGTGCCGCTGATAGCTCCCCTGATCGTGCCGCTGGCAACGTCATCCAAGCGCTCGTCCACGGCGCTCGGCTCATGCCTGCGTCCAACAAAGCTGTCGCATTTGTTCAAGTTTTGAAGGAGCCGCTCGGCTTCAATGACCTTATCCCGCCGGGCACCTGCGCTCGTCTGGGCCGGCCTCTGCCTGTATGGGCCAGTCTGGGCCGGGCTCTGCCAGTCTGGGCCCGTCTGGGCCGGTCCGGGCAGCGTCGATGTCCCTGACGGCGACGCCGATGTCGTTTCCAGAATATCGGCGCCGGGATAGCGGCTTACCTTGGAGGCGGGGGACTGCCCGTCTTCGTCAGCCATCACAACGACAATATCGACCAGGCGAAAGCGGCCGCGAAGAGGCGCTTCGCCATTATCGGAGATACCCCATGCCAAGCGCTCATCTGTCCAGCTCGTCACTGTCCCGGTTCGATCCGCAGATCGCCGAGGCCATCGCCGACGAGGTCGTTCGCCAGCAGGATCATGTGGAGCTGATCGCCTCCGAGAACTACGCAAGTCCCGCGGTGATGGAGGCCCAGGGCACCCAGCTGACCAACAAGTACGCCGAGGGCTATCCCGGCAAGCGCTACTATGGCGGCTGCGAGCACGTCGACGTGGTAGAGCGTCTGGCCATCGAGCGGGCCTGCGCGCTGTTCAGCGCCGACTACGCCAACGTGCAGCCCCACAGCGGCGCCCAGGCCAATGCCGCCGCCTTCATGGCGCTGGTGTCCCCCGGTGATACCGTGCTCGGCATGAGTCTGGCTCACGGCGGCCACCTGACCCATGGCGCGGCACCGAACTTCTCCGGCAAGCACTACCACGCGGTGCAGTATGGTCTGGACGAGGCCACCGGCCAGATCGACTACGCCGAGGTCGAGCGTCTGGCCAACGAGCATCGCCCCAAGTTGATCGTCGCTGGCTTCTCGGCCTACTCCCAGGTGGTCGACTGGCGCCGCTTTCGCGCCATCGCCGACAGCGTCGGCGCCTGGCTGCTGGTGGACATGGCCCACGTCGCCGGTCTGGTGGCGGCCGGGCTCTATCCAAGCCCGCTGCCCCACGCCCACGTGGTCACCACCACCACCCACAAGACCCTGCGCGGGCCGCGCGGTGGCCTGATCCTGTCGGCCAGCGGTGACGAGGCGCTGTACAAGAAGCTCAACGGCGCGGTTTTCCCCGGCCAGCAGGGCGGCCCCTTGATGCATGTCATCGCGGCCAAGGCGGTGGCCTTCCGCGAGGCCATGAACCAGGACTTCGTACGCTACCAGGAGCAGGTCATCGTCAATGCCAAGGCCATGGCCGGGACCTTTCTCGAGCGCGGCTACGACGTGGTCTCCGGCGGCACCGAAGACCATCTGTTTCTGGTCTCGCTGATTCGCCAGGGGATCACCGGCAAGGACGCCGACGCGGCCCTGGGTCGCTCGCACATCACCGTCAACAAGAACGCGGTACCGGGAGACCCGCAGAGCCCCTTCGTCACCTCGGGCCTGCGCATCGGGACCCCGGCGGTGACCACCCGCGGCTTCGATGCCGAAGAGTGCGAGCGGCTTGCCGGCTGGATCTGCGATGTGCTGGACGTGCTGGCCCGTGGCGAGGACACCGCCGCCATCGAAGCCGACGTACGCCAGCGGGTCGGCGAGCTATGCACGCGCCACCCGGTCTATCCGACCCCTCGGCAAGCCGCTGCCGTGCCGGCCTGATGACCCCCCGGCGGTCGTGACGCACGCAGCGACCGCCCAGGCACTTTTCAGACACGCTCTAGCCCAGAGTTTTGAGGGACACCCTATGCAACGCTACTCCGGATTCGCGCTGGCCCGCCACGCCCTGAGTCACCACGAGAACTGGCAGCGCCAGTGGCGCAACCCGACCCCCAAGGCCGCCTACGACGTGATCATCGTCGGTGGTGGCGGCCACGGCCTGGCCACCGCCTACTACCTGGCCAAGGAATTTGGCGTGCGCAATGTCGCGGTGATCGAGAAGGGCTGGCTGGGCGGCGGCAACACCGCCCGCAACACCACCATCGTGCGCTCCAACTATCTGTGGGATGAGGCCGCCGCGCTCTATGAGCACTCGATGAAGCTGTGGGAAGGGCTGTCCCGGGATCTCAACTACAACGTGATGTTCTCCCAGCGCGGCGTGCTCAATCTTGGCCATACCCTGCAGGACATGCGCGACATCCAGCGCAGGGTCAACGCCAACCGGCTCAACGGCATCGACGGCGAGGTGCTCAACGCCAGGGGCGTGCAGGAGATCGTGCCGATCCTCGACTGCTCGAAGAACGCGCGCTACCCGGTGATGGGGGCCTCCTGGCAGCCCCGTGCCGGGGTCGCCCGCCACGACGCCGTGGCCTGGGGCTACGCCCGTGGTGCCGATGCCCTCGGCGTCGACATCCTGCAGCAGACCGAGGTGACCGGATTCAAGATCCGCGACGGCCGCATCCTTGGGGTGCACACCAATCGCGGCGATATCGAGGCTCGCACCGTGGGCTGCGTGACCGCCGGCAACTCCGGGGTGATGGCATCGCTTGCGGGGCTGCGCCTGCCGCTGGAGAGCCACCCGCTGCAGGCGCTGGTGTCAGAGCCGCTCAAGCCGGTGCTCGATACCGTGGTGATGTCCAACCACGTGCATGGCTATATCAGCCAGTCCGACAAGGGTGACCTTGTCATCGGCGCGGGCATCGACGGCTACAACGGCTACGGCCAGCGTGGCAGCTACGCCACCGTCGAGCACACCCTGCAGGCCATCGTCGAGATGTTCCCGATCTTCTCGCGGGTGCGCATGAACCGGCAGTGGGGCGGCATCGTCGATACCTGCCCGGACGCCTGCCCGATCCTGTCGAAGACCCGAATCGAGGGGCTCTACTTCAACTGCGGCTGGGGCACCGGTGGCTTCAAGGCGACCCCGGGTTCCGGGCATGTGTTTGCCGCGAGCCTGGCCAAGGGCGAGATGCACCCGCTGGCCGCCCCCTTCTCGATCGACCGCTTCCACAGCGGCGCGCTGATCGATGAACACGGCGCCGCCGGTGTCGCCCACTGATTTCAGGAGGTTTGCATGTTCCATATCCATTGTCCCTACTGCGACGAGTGGCGCGAGGAAGAAGAGTTTCATCCCCGGGGACAGGCGCACATCGCACGCCCCGAGGATCCGGCCGGATGCTCCGACGAGCAGTGGGGCGACTACCTGTTCTTCCGCGATAACCCCCGCGGCATCCACCACGAGCTGTGGGTCCACGCGGTGGGCTGTCGCAAGTTCTTCAACGTGACGCGCCACACCCAGAGCTACGAGATCCTCGAGACCTATCGCATCGGCGAGCGACCGCGCTTTACCCGGGACAACCCCGACGGGGTGGTTGCGTCAGCGCCTGAGTCCCTTGACGACAGCGACATCGCCACCGCCGCCCAGGAGGTTCGCGCATGAGCCAGCCCAATCGCCTCGACACCGGGGGCCTGATCGACCGCAGCAGGCCCCTGCGCTTTACCTTCAATGGCAAGGAGTACTCAGGCTTTCATGGGGACACCCTGGCCTCGGCGCTGCTGGCCAACGGGGTGGACGTGGTCAATCGCAGCTTCAAGTATTCGCGTCCCCGCGGCATCGTCGCCGCCGGCGCCGAGGAGCCCAATGCGGTGGTCCAGCTCGGCCACACCGAAGCCGAGCAGGTGCCCAATGTGCGTGCCACCCAGCAGGCCCTGTTCGAGGGGCTGACGGCACGTTCCACCAACGGCTGGCCCAACGTCCAGCGCGACCTGATGGGGACCATCGGCAAGCTTGGCGGCAAGCTGATGCCCCCCGGCTTCTACTACAAGACCTTCATGGCGCCGGCCTCGCTGTGGATGACCTACGAGCGCTATATCCGCAAGAGCGCGGGGCTGGGGCGCAGTCCACTGGAGCGCGACCCGGATATCTACGACCGCATCAATCGCCACTGCGAGGTGCTGGTGATCGGTGCCGGGCCAGCGGGACTGGCGGCGGCCCTGGCCGCCTCGCGCAGCGGCGCCCGGGTGATCCTGTGCGATGAGCAGGAGCGCTTTGGCGGCTCGCTGCTGGACGGGCAGGCGTTGCTGGATGATCGTCCGGCGTTGCAGTGGGTCGAGCAGGTGCTCGAGGAGCTTGCCGCCAACCCCGAGGTGACGCTGTTGCCGCGCACCACCGCCAACGGCTATCACGACCACAACTTTGTCACCCTGCACGAGCGGCGCAGCGAGCACCTGGCCCACTGTGCCCCCCGAGTGGAGGGACGCCGTCAGTCGCGCTCGCGCCTGCATCGGGTGCGGGCCGCTCGGGTGGTGCTGGCCACCGGTGCCCATGAGCGTCCGCTGGTCTACGCCGGCAATGACGTGCCGGGCAATCTGCTGTGCTCGGCGGTGTCCACCTACATCCGCCGTTACGGTGTGGTGCCGGGCAAGCGGCTGGTGGTTTCCACCAGCAACGACGACGGCTACCGCGCCGCGCTCGACTGGCTGGACGCCGGGCGCGAGGTGGTGGCGGTGGCCGATGCCCGTCCCGCCCCCGACGGTGAACTGGTCGAGATTGCCCGGGCGCGCGGTATTCGCATCCTGCCGGGCTCTGCAGTGGTCGAGGCCAGGGGCGAGCAGCGGGTCGCCTCGGCGCGGGTCGCGACCATCGATATCGACGCCTTTCGCGTTACCGGCGCCAGCGAGACGCTCGACTGCGACACGCTGGCCAGTTCCGGTGGATTCAGTCCGGTGATTCACCTGGCCTCCCATACCGGAACGCGGCCGAGCTGGCGCGACGACCTGATCGCCTTCGTGCCCAACCTGCCCAGGGGCATGTTGGCGGCCGGTGCAGCCGGCGGCACCTTTGGCCTGGCCGAGGTGCTGGCGGAAGGTCGCGACGCCGGCCTCGAGGCGGCGAGCCAGGCCGGCTTCGAGAGTGCCGAGCTTATACTGCCGGCGGTAGCGTCGCGGCGAGACGGTGCGGCGGTGGCGCTGTTCCAGGTGCCCCACGAAAAGCCGACCCTGCGGGCGCCCAAGCAGTTCGTCGACCTGCAGAACGACGTCACCGCCGCCGGGATCGAGCTTGCCACCCGGGAAGGCTTCGAGTCCATCGAGCACGTCAAGCGCTACACCGCCATGGGCTTCGGTACCGATCAGGGCAAGCTTGGCAACATCAATGGCATGGCCATCGCCGCGCGCTGCCTGGGGCGCTCGATTCCCGAGGTCGGCACCACCGTGTTCCGGCCCAACTATACCCCGGTCACCTTCGGAGCCATCGTCGGTCGCTACTGCGGAGCGCTGTTCGATCCCGAGCGCTACAGCGCGCTGCACCAGTGGCACGTCGAGCAGGGTGCCGAGTTCGAGGACGTGGGCCAGTGGAAGCGGCCCTGGTACTTCCCCAGGACCGTCAACGGCAAGCGCGAGACCCTGCACGAGGCGGTGATGCGTGAGTGCCGCGCGGTGCGCGAAGGTGTCGGCATCCTCGACGCATCGACCCTGGGCAAGATCGATATCCAGGGGCCGGACGCCCGCGAGTTTCTCGGCCGCATCTATACCAACAAGTGGGCCAAGCTTGGCGTGGGCAAGGTGCGCTACGGCTTGATGTGCAAGGACGACGGCATGGTCATGGATGACGGCACCACCAGTTGTCTGGCCGAGGATCACTTCCTGATGACCACCACCACCGGTGGCGCCGCGGGAGTGCTCGAGTGGCTGGAGCTGTGGCACCAGACCGAGTGGCCGGAGCTCGACGTGAGCTTTACCTCGGTCACCGACCACTGGGCCACCATGACCGTCACCGGCCCCATGGCGCGAGAGCTGATGCGCGAGCTTACCGAGGGCATCGATCTGGATCGCGAGGCGTTTCGCTTCATGGACTGGCGTGAGGGCAAGGTGGCCGGGGTGCCGGCACGGGTGTTCCGGATCTCCTTCACCGGCGAGCTGGCCTACGAGATCAACGTCCAGGCCCACGCTGCCATGCACGTGTGGAAGGCGCTGTTCGCCCACGGCGAGAAGTACGACCTGACACCCTACGGGACCGAGACCATGCACGTGCTGCGTGCCGAGAAGGGCTTCATCATCGCAGGTCAGGACACCGACGGTTCGGTGACCCCGGAGGATCTGGGCATGCAGTGGGCGGTGGGTTACGACAAGCCATTCTCCTGGGTCGGCCAGCGGGCGCTGACCCGCAGCGACACCGCGCGCCAGGACCGCAAGCAGCTGGTGGGGCTGAAACCCAGGGATCCGTCGGTGGTGCTGGAGGAGGGCGCCCAGATCGTGCTCGACCCTGACCATCCGATTCCCATGCCGATGGTCGGCCACGTGACCTCGAGCTACTACAGCCCGACGCTCGAAACCGGCTTCGCCCTGGCGGTGGTCAAGGGTGGCCACCAGCGGATGGGCGAGACCGTCTATCTACCCTGTGTCGACGGCAAGGTCCACGAAGCCGAAATCGTTTCCACCATCTTCCTCGACCCCAAGGGAGAGCGCCAGAATGTCTGAAGCTATAGAACGTGCCCGTACCTTTGATGCCTTCCCGGACGAAGGCATCCCCTTGGAGTCGCCGCTGGCCTGGTCGTTTGAGCACGTCGGCTGCCCGGCGCCCGGCACCCACTCGCGGGTAATGATGCGCGAACGCCAGCACGACCATCTGATCCTGCGCGGTGGCGCCATCGTGCTCGACGAGGCGGTGCGCGCGGTGCTGGGGCTGTCGTTGCCGGCGCGTCCGCTGGAACTCAGTCAGGGAGAGAGGGCTTCGCTGCAGTGGCTAAGTCCCGACGAGTGGCTTGCCGTGCTGCCCCAGGGTGACGCCTTTCGCGTGGAGACGGCGCTGCGCAGCGCCCTGGGCGACGCCAGCGTGGCCTTCTCCGACGTCAGCGCCGGTCAGACGGTGATCGAGCTGACCGGTGATGACCAGGCCCTGCGCGAGCTGTTGATGAAGTCGGTGGTCTACGACGTCCACCCGCGCCACTTTGCGGTGGGCAAGGGGGTGACCACGGTGCTGGCCAAGACCAGCGTCATCCTGCGTCGCCCCGACGAGCGACGCTGGGAGCTGGTGGTGCGGCGCAGTTTCGCCGACTACGTTTATCGTTGGTTGCTCGATGCCGGTGAGGAGTTCGCCATCGGCGTCGAGCGTGACGTCACCGCCGGGGAGACGACATGACGATCAGCGTGAGCGCCGTGCGCACGACCCACTGGATCCTGACCGCCCAGTGTCCTAGTCGTCTTGGCACCGTGGACGTGGTTACCCGCTTTCTGCGCGAGCAGGGCTGCTACATCACCGAGCAGCAGTCCTTTGACGACAGCAGTTCCTGTCGTTTCTTCATCCGCACCGAATTCCGCCCTCCCGAGGAGGGCGAGTTCGATGCAGGCGCCTTCGAGGCGGCCTTTGCCGAGCGCGCGGCGCCGTTCTCCATGGCGTTCGAGCTGACCTCACCAGAGCGCCTCACTCCGGTGGTGATCATGGTTTCCAAGGCCGATCACTGCCTCAATGACCTGCTCTATCGCTATCGTACCGGCCAGCTTCCGGTGGCCATCAAGGCGGTGGTGTCCAACCACCCCGATCTGGCGCCGCTGGCCGAGTGGCACGGGCTGCCTTATCACCATCTGCCGATCAGCGCCGAGACCAAGGCCGAGCAGGAGGCCGAGGTGTGGCGGATCGTCGAGGACAGTGGCGCAGAGCTGGTGATCCTGGCGCGCTACATGCAGGTGCTGTCGAGCGAGATGAGCGAACGCCTGGCCGGTCGAGCGATCAATATCCATCACTCGCTGCTGCCTGGCTTCAAGGGCGCCAAGCCCTACCACCAGGCCTTCGAGAAGGGCGTCAAGCTGGTTGGGGCGACCGCCCACTACATCAACGATGACCTGGACGAAGGCCCGATCATTACCCAGGGGGTGGAGCCGGTCACCCACGCCGATACCGCCGAGGACTTGGTGGCCCGAGGGCGTGATATCGAGTGCATCACCCTGGCCCGGGCCGTCACCCTGCACCTGCAGCGTCGGGTGTTTCTCAACGGCTCGCGCACGGTGGTCTTCCAGCGCTGATGTCAGGGACAGACAGGCGGCGACGACGAGGCGCTGAACTCCATCTTGCTGAACCAGGCGGTGGCGTCGCCTCCGGCGTTGTCGCCATCGCTCATCAGCGCCAGGCCATCGACGCCGTCGGGGCTCGCGCCGAACAGTCGACGGTAGTCGGCGGCCACGTCGCGCACCTCGCCGACCCACTGACCAGCCTTGGCACCTCCGCTTTGCAGCGCCAGCAGGACGGCACGATCGGTAAAGGCGTTGGGCCAGCTGGTGCCTGCCGGCTGATTCGATGACCACACATAGTTGACCGACTCCACCTGCCAGGGCAGAAGGCCGGTGCGTCTGGCCACGTAGACCCGGGCGGGATAGTCGTCGCCACTCTCTGTGCGTTCGTCGACCCCGGAATAGACCCCGGATACCTGCCAGCACCAGCGCAGGTAGGGCGTCTCGCCGAGGTCGATGTCGCGCTCCAGATAGCGGGCCGAGGCCTGCCCCCGGGAGCGCGCTTCGAGCACGCTGACGCCATCGTGCTCGACCAGTCGGTAGGCCGTTTCGCCGGCGAAGGATTTGGTTGGCCAGTCGAGCATGGCGCGCGGGCTGAAGGTCTGGGCCTGGGCGCAGGAGGCCATCAGGACCGCAGCCGAGACAAGGGCGCAGGTCAGGGTACGCGGCGGTGGGGCAGCGAGGTGGCGAAGGGGAAGAATCCGGGCCATGCAGGCTCCTGTCGTCGGCAATCGGGGAAGCGGCTGAAACGACGTGAACGATATGAACGATATGAACCATCAGGTCCAAATCGTGTGGGCGGTCATCGCCTGTGCGCACATCGTGTAGCTGCATTGCGCGCACTATGCCCAGTCGCGTCGGCTATGGGTACTGGGTCGTCGCCCCGGCGTTGAACCTTACACAGCGTCAACCCGGATTGTGAGAGATTTCCCCTTGTGGTGGTCGGGGACCGGCGACCATGCTGTAGGCACATTGACCTGGAAAGGAAGCTCCATCATGAAGCAGTGCTATCGCAAGATGTTCACCCTGTGCCTGGGCAGCGTGCTGGCAGGATCGATGGCGACCATGGCCTGGGCGCAGGGCGAGGTCGAGGTGAGCGACAGCGGTATCGCCAGTCTGACGTCGACCGATAGCCTGGAGGCGGTGGAATCTCGCTTCAAGGAGGGGCTGGAAAAACGGGGAATGGGACTGATGGCAAGCGTGGACCACCAGGCCAACGCCGCCGGGGTGGAGCTGGAATTGCCAGCGACACGCACCTACATCTTCGGCAAGCCCGAGGTGGGCACTCGACTGATGCAGTGCGAGGGTAGTGTCGCGCTGGATCTTCCCCAGAAGATGCTGGTTCGCCAGCAGGAAGATCACCTGGTGATCGAGTGGAACGACCCTCATTACCTGGTGGAGCGCCACGGCCTGCAGGACTGCGAGCTGCCCGTGGACAAGATCGCCGAGGCCCTGACCGGGCTGGCGCGGGAGGCAGCGGGCCAGCAATGATGGCCTGGTCTTGCCCAGGCACCTCCCGAGCCTTGCTCACCGGGTCCGGCTCGGGACCTCTTTACCGGGGATCTGGCACGCAATCGCTTGAGGCTGACTCAGGTGGGGGGTAACTGGCGCCCCGTCGGCGGGCTGCCTTGGTGGCCCGCCAGGGGGAGGCAGAATGGTGGGTCGACCAGCGAGATGCTTCCCTCGAGGTAGGGCAGTCGAGGTAGGGCAGTCGAGGTCCTTGCGCCAAGTCCGTCAGCCGAGTCCTTCAGTTCTGGCGACGGGTCTCCGCCTCGGCCATCGCTTCCTTTACCTTCAGCAGGTCCTGATCACTGGCGACGTTGTCGGTAGTCGCGCCAGGGGACGTACCGTCCTGGGGTTTATCAATTGTGCCGTTATAGGCATTGCCGACCCGGTGCAGCATGCTGAACTGCTTTTCGCAGTTGCGACAGGCCGAGCACAACATCAAGTGAAACCGCAGCGAAATACGCTCCCTGGCCGTCAGGGGGGCATCCAACTGCTTTGACATCAGCCGCGTAGCGGCCTTGCACATCATCATGCCGCGTCCTCCTTCCATCCCTTTTCAATGCAAGCGCGAAGCTTGAGGCGAGCCCGATGCAGGATCACCCAAGCGTTGTTTTCCTTGATGCCTACTTCCTTACAAATATCGTCGGTGGAAAGGCCCATCAATTCGCGCAGGGAGAAAACGCGAGCCACGTTTTCTGGAAGACTCAGCATACAAGCGTCGAATACTTTCCAGAAATTTTCGTTCTCGAACGCTTGCTCCGGGGTGCTCCATGCCTGGGGCTTGGCGTCGGCGGCCCAGTGCCCATCCTGTTGAAACATGCGGTCGATGGCGTCGTCGCTGTGCTCTTCATCGAAGGGCTCCCAGCGACCATGACGCTTCTGCTGGCGCATCTGGTCGAGCAGCTTGTACTTGAGGATGCCGAATACCCAGGTTTCGTAGCCGGAGCGCCCCGAAAAGCTGTCGTTCTTCTCGATGGCGGCGATCATGGCTTCCTGCACGGCGTCCTCGGCGGCGGCATGATCGCGCAGGTGCATGCGGGCGAAGGACACCAGGCGGGGGCGCACGGCGGCGAGTTTCTTGTGGCGGTCGGTGAGCGTTTCTTGGGTCACGGCAGAATCTCCAGGGCGAGGGCTTCCATGTCGGCGAGGCGAGCCAGGTCCTGGGGCGTATCCAGGTCCCATACGGTCGTTGGACACTCCAGCGTCCACAAAAGCTCCGCAAGACGTGTGCGCGTCTGGGACATGACGCTGGACGTGCCCCAGTCGATTCCTCGGAAGAGACGGGGATCGGGGCGACGAACTCCAACCAGAGCATAGCCGCCGTCCTCGGCCGGAAGAAAGACGCTATCTGCGTCTTTAAGCCGTTTATGACAAGTTTTTAGTAATGTCTTATCCAATATCGGGCAATCTGTGCCGATTAGAAGGCTCGGGCCACCTGCCGAGCACAGCGCCGCGTGCATGCGCACCCCCAGGTCGCCTTCAGGCTGTGGTCTCAGCGTCACGCCGAACCGCTGGCGGATATCGACAAAGCACGGATGGTCGTGCTCAAGCGCCGTCCACAGCGTGATGTTGCGCGCGGACGTCGTCTCCAGCGCCGTCTTCAGGGTGTACTCGATCAGTCTGTGCTGGAGACGAGCGGCGCCTTCGGCGCCGAGGGCGGGGATCATCCGCGTCTTGGCCTGGCCGGGGATCGGCGCCTTGGCCAGGATGGCCAGCTTCAGGCCAACCTGGCCAAGGCTGCCAGCCAGCCCGTCGCTATCGTGGTCAGCGCACATGGCGATACTCCTCGGCCAGGCGAACGGGATCGGCCCCTCGCCAATAGCGAAAGCGCAGTCGCCACATCAGCAATATCGTCGTCAGCACGCCGCCCTGCTCCCAGCGGCGACCGTCGGTGAGCACCTTGAAGCCAAGGCAGGCAGGAGGCGACAGTCGCTTGAGGCGCTTGGACATTTCGATGTCTTCCATCAACGGCTGGTCGGGGAAGCCACCGACGGCGTCGAAGGCGCTGCGACGCATGAACATCGCCTGATCGCCGGTGGCGATGCCGGTCAGGCGTGAGCGCAGGTTCATGCAGGCGGCGATCAATGATAACCAGCGCGAGCGGCCCTGGATGCGCACGTCGAAGCGCCCCCAATGGCGCTTCTCCAGCGCCTTCAGTATCGCCGGCATGGCCGCCGCGGGCAGTCGAGTGTCGGCGTGCAGAAACAGCAAGGACGGCGCACTCGCCGCAGCGGCTCCCTGGTTCATCTGGCGCGCCCTTCCGCGGGGGGCATCGATGACACGATCGGCCAGGGGGCGGGCAAGCGCCCGGGTATCGTCCTCGCTGCCACCATCGACGACGATCACCTCGACGCCCTGCTGGCGCCACTCGGATAGCCGCTCAAGACCCGCGACGATGGTCGCTGCCTCATCGAGGACGGGAATGATCACACACAGGTGTGGGGCGACGACCTCGGACCCTGGTTCAGCGAGAGGCACGGCGGGCACCCTGCCAGGCGGCCCCGGCGGGGGCTTCGGTGGCGGCCGCCAGTTCGACGATCGGACCCGCCGCTGCCTCGGCGTCTGCCCTGTCGTGGGTGACCAGCAGCGCCGGAAGACGATGGTCTCGGATGCGCTGGAAGACCAGGTCACGCATCTCCTGGCGGAGCGCGGCGTCGAGCTTGGAGAAGGGCTCGTCCAGCAGCATCGCCTGGGGACGCGACAGCAGGGTGCGCATCAGCGCGACACGAGCGCGCTGGCCGCCGGACAGCGTTGCCGGATCGCGCTCACCGAATCCGGCAAGACCGATATCCGCCAGGGCCTCTTCGATGGCCTCGCGGCGCTCGCGTCGGCTGGCAGACGACGGCATGCCGAAGGCCAGGTTGCCGGCGACGCTGAGGTGGGGAAACAGCAGCGCATCCTGGAACAGCAGACCGAGTCGGCGGGCCGAGGCAGGCAGGTCGGTGACTCGCCTGTCGCCGAGGCGGACCTCGCCCTGGGCGTCAAAGGCAGGGGCGAGAAAGCCCGCAGCGTAGGCCAGCAGGGTGGACTTGCCGACACCGGAAGGCCCCATGACGCTGACCACCTCGCCGGGGGCGACCTGAGCATTCAGTGATACCAGGGGGGCACCGTCCAGCGAGATCACGACCCGATCGAAGACCAGTGCGCCCGTCGGGTTCGCTGGAGACGTGGGGGGAAGGTGGCATCGTGTGTCTGGTGTCTGTGACATGGTGGGCTCGGATGGCGTTGAGGCGGTTCAGGTCAGCAGGGCGCGTCGGTGGCTATGCAGTACGCGCGGCAAGCCGATGGCGAGGGCGAAGCCGAGTGCCGGCAAGAGTAGCTGGGCCAGGGCATAGACCGCCGTCAGGCGACGATCCCCGCCGGAGGCAAGCGATACCGCCTCGGTGGTCAGGGTGGTCAGGCGTCCGGCCCCCAGCAGCAACGTCGGCAGATACTGGCCGGCGCTGACGGCGACCCCCACGGCGGCGGCGGTGGCGATGGGGGCCAGCAGCAGCGGCAGGCGAACGCGTACAAAGGCGGCGGCCGGGCCATGGCCGAGACCTGCGGCGACCTGGGCCCAGCGGGGGTCAAGCCGCCGGTAGCTCTCGGCCAGTGACAGAAAGACGTAGGGCAGCACGAACAGGCAGTGTCCCAGTACCACCACCATGAAGCCCGGTGCCACCGACAGCTGCGCCTGAAGCTGCACCAGACCGTAGAGAAAGGCGACCGGTGGCACCAGCAGCGGCAGGTAGAGCACCAGGGTGGCGCTCGCTCCCATGCTGCGGTGATTGAGCGCTTCGCTCTCGAGACAGCCGATCACCAGGATGGTTGCGAGAGCGGTGGCGGCCAGTGCCAGCCACAGGGTGTCGAGGGCGGCCGGCAGCAGGCCTGGCAGCGCACGACCCCAGTTGGCCAGGGTCAGGGGCGTGGGCCAGGCCGAGGGAAAGGGCCAGAAGGCCGCCAGCGACCACAGCGTCAGTCCCAGCAGACTGGCACCGAGCAGGGTGACGCTGAGCCAGGTCAGACCGCCGCCCAGCAGGCTACCGAGGCGTTGACCGCTGTTGCGTCGGCCGTCGGTCAGGCGTGGCGTGGCGCACCAGCGTACGGCCTGTTCCAGGCACCACCAGCAGGCCAGTGCCAGCAGCGTGATGCCGAGCTGGCTCAGCGCTGCGGCGGAGGCCATGAAGCGCATCGACAGGTCGGGATCGCCAAGCCAGCGGACCACGCTGACCGCCAGGGTCGGTGGGGTGGACGGGCCCAGGATCATGGCCACATCGACATTGGACGAGGCAAAGGCGATGACCGCATAGACCGGTAGCCGAATCAGCGGGTACAGGCTCGGCAGTACCGCCTTGAGAAAGGCGGTCACCGGCGAATAACCCAGCGACAGTGCCAGGTGCCGACGATCGTCGGCCTGGCACTGAGGCAGCGCCGATAGACTCATCAGCAGCAGAAAGGGGACTTCCTTGACCACCAGTCCGGCGATCAGCGCAAGGCCAAAGGGATCACCGGGAAACAGGTAGTCAGGAGGCGTGGCGTGACCGCTCAAGGCCGGGGAGACCAGGCGCATGGCCAGGCCCGAGGGCGCCAGCAGAAAGGCCAGACCGATGGCGGCGGCGGCGTGGGGCACCGCCAGGAGCGGCGACAGCAGGCGCTTGAGCCAGACAAAGGCGGTGCTGTCGGCGAAGGCACCGAGAAACAGCACCACGATGGTCAGGGCCAGGGCGGTGCTGATCAGGCCAGTGGTGAAGCTGAGCACCAGCATCTCGAAAAGCCCGGGGGTGTTCGCCAGGCTCACCCAGGGCGCCAGGCTCAGCTGCTCTCCACCGAGCACCGGCAGCCAGCCGAAGGCCGGCGCCGCAGCGCCTGCCAGGCCGGCCACCACCGGGGCCACCAGCAGCAGTACCGTCAGCGCCGGCGCCAGCCCCACCAGGCGGGAGAAGGTCGAGGTATCAGCGGCTGCCATAGCGCTCGAGCCAGGCCGCCTCTACCGCTTCCATCCAGCTCGGGTGCGGCTCGGGCAGGGTCTGTTGCAGGGCCTGTGGCGCCAGTCGCGCTGGCTGGTCATCCATGGGCGTCAATGCCTGACGCTCGGCCTCATTCAGGCGCGCGAGATCGAGCACGCTGGGGTCGCCCCAGACGTCCAGGCGCTGCTTGCGCGCCTGGGCCTCGGGCGAGAGCAGGAAGTTGGCGGTGACCATGGCGCCGGCCTGGTGGCTGGCGTTGAACGGGATGGTGACAAAGTGAACGTTGCCGATGGTCCCGCCGTCGAGCACATAGCTGCGAATCGAGGGAGGCAGTTGGTAGTTGTTGACCGCAGCGGCAGGCTCGGCGGGGTTGAAGGTAAAGGCCAGCGACAGTTCGCCGTCACCCATCAGGCTTCTGAGCGCAGGCCCTGAAGCGGGGAAGTCCCGCCCCTGGCGCCACAGATGGGGATGCAGGGCGTCGAGATAGTCCCACAGCGGTGCCATGGCCGCTTCGGCGTCGGCTTCGCCGACGGGGCGGGCAAGCACCGCCGGGTCGTCGATCAGTGCGATGAGCGCCTGCTTGAGAAAGGTGGAACCGTGGAAGTCCGGGACCAGTGGATAGGTGAAGCGCCCAGGATGCTGCTCGGTCCAGTCGAGCAGGGCGGCCATGCTGGTCGGCGGCGCCTCGACACGCTCGCTGTCGTAGTAGAAGGTCAGCTGGGCCTTGCCCCAGGGTGACTCGAATCCCTCGGTGGGGACGGTGAAGTCGGTGGTCATCTCGGGATTGGCGTCCGGCGAGGTCAGCGCGAAGTTCGGCAGGCGCTGGGCAAAGGGCCCGAGCAGCAGATCATTGGCCTTCATCGCGGCGAAGTTCTCGCCGTTGATCCAGATCAGGTCGATGGCGCCCTCGTCGACGTTGCCAGCGGACTTCTCGGCCAGTACCCGGGAGACCGCAGCGGCGGTGTCGTCGAGCTTGACGTGGACCAGATCGATGTCGTGGCGCTGTTCGAGCTCGCCGGCGACCCAGTCGAGATAACCATTGACGTTGGGGTCACCGCCCCAGGCGTTGAAGTAGACCGTCTGCCCCCTGGCCTGCTGCTCGATCTCCTGCCACGGCTGGTTCAGCGGCGTGGACGTATCCTGGGCCCAGGCGGGCGAGCCTAGCCCCAGGGCAGCCAGGGCGGTGAGGACGAAGGCGCCACCGGGAGGCCAGGTCAAGCGGAGGTCGGCCAACGGGCGTCTACAGGAAAAAGGCGTGGTCATGGTCGCGTCCTTGTGACGATGGATAGGCAGGGGTGGATAGAGCCGGACAGGGTTGGATAGAACCGGACAGAGCCGGACAGAGCCGGACAGACTTGGACAGCGCCAGACAGCGCCGGGAAAGTCAGCCGGCACGGGCGAGTTCCTCGAGTTCGTCGGCGACACGCCTGATGATGGGGGCCGAGAGGTAGTGATCGACGCGGTCGGCCACATGGGCGATCAAGGCATGGTCGCTTAGCTGTGCCGACCAGTCTTCACCACTGTGCTGCCTGTCGACCTGGCGGCGCTGCTGGGCACGCCATTTGGCACACCAGGTCAGCGACCATAGCCACATGGCGCGACGACAGGTGATCAGCGTCGACCAGTCGCTGTGATGACTGTCTTCGGCCATCAGTTCCTGCCAGCGCCGATACAGCGCCACCAGATCCTCGACGAACAGCACCGCGCGGCTGTTGAGGTCCCAGGTGGTGGAGGTGTAAAGGCTCAGGTGGGCCAGGTCGAAGCCGGGTAGCGAATAGCGGCACTTTTCCAGATCCACCAGTACGGCGCGTCCGTGAGGCGTGATCAGAAAGTTGCCGGGGTGAGCATCGAAGCTGATTAGGCGAATCTCGTCGTCGGCGATGCGAAGCCTCTGCGGGAGCTGTGCCAGCGCCTGTTCGATCAGGGCAGTGCTGGTGCGAGATAGCCCGGCCCCGGGGAGAAAGCGGGCCTGGGTGGCGATCTCGTCGAGCATCTCTCGCCAGGGATCCACCGGTGAGGCCAGGGGGGCGCGTTGATCGGGCAGCGGCAACCGGTGCAGGCTGGCCAGGGCCGAGGTCAGGGCCGGCAGGTCCGAGGGCAGGCTGGCGGGACGGCCATCGATGGCCTCCACCACCAGCGCGCCTCTGGGCAGCAGGTCGTCGCAGGGCAGCCAGTCATCGAGTCTGGGTGTATGGCCACTGGCCTGGGCGCGGTCAAAGCAGGCGACCTGATAGGCCAGGTTGGACGCCGCGTCCAGCCCCATCTGGCTCTGCTTGGGCAACCGCGCCAGCCAGCCGCCCTTGTCACTGCCGCCGGCCAGGCGCACATGCCAGTGGGCCAGGCCGGTATCGGCCAGTGGCTCCAGTCGATGCCCGGACAGAGGCCTCCCATGGCGCGCGAGACTATGCTCGAGCGCTATCAGCGGCGGGCCCGGCGATGGGCTCTCCGTTCGCGATGACGGTGGCGTCGAGGCGCATCGCTCCATGTCGCGTTCCTTGGACGTAGTCAGCTGAGTCGGCAGGGGGCAACGATCCTTACACATTTTTTTAAGAAGATGCCACCGGGCGGGCTTGGCCGGATCGAGACTGGTCGGAGTCAGGCTGGGTAGCAGCGTCGCCTTGCTCGGGTGGTTCTGGTAAACTGCGCCCCTTCCCGTGTCTCCACTACATCATGACAGCGCCAGGCTAACGCCTCCCGGTGCGCTGCTGTCGTGGAGAAACGGTCGGCCCTGGGCCGCTTGTCGCGATATCTCACAACCACTCCCCCTGGACCGCCTCATGATGCGATCGATCAAGCAAGACTGGTTTTCCAATATTAGGGGCGACGTGCTGTCCGGCATCGTCGTGGCCCTGGCGTTGATTCCGGAGGCCATCGCCTTCTCCATCATCGCAGGTGTCGATCCCAAGATTGGCCTCTACGCCTCCTTCTCCATGGCGGTGATCATTGCCTTCGCCGGGGGCCGGCCGGGGATGATCTCTGCCGCCACCGGCGCCATGGCACTGTTGATGGTGACCCTGGTCAAGGAGCACGGACTTCAATATCTGCTGGCCGCGACCCTGCTGACCGGGGTACTGCAGATCATCGCCGGCTATCTGCGCCTGGCCGACCTGATGCGTTTCGTCTCGCGCTCGGTGGTGACCGGCTTCGTCAACGCCCTGGCGATCCTGATCTTCATGGCCCAGCTGCCCGAGCTGACCAACGTCACCTGGCACGTCTACGCGATGACCGCGGCGGGTCTCGGCATCATCTATCTGTTCCCCTACGTGCCCAGGATCGGCAAGCTGCTGCCGTCCCCGCTGGTGTGCATCCTGGTGCTGACCGGCGTCTACCTGGCGACCGGCATGGACATCCGCACCGTCGGTGACATGGGCGAGCTGCCCGATACCCTGCCGATGTTCCTGTGGCCTGACGTGCCGCTGAATCTCGAGACCCTCGGCATCATCTTCCCCTATGCGGTCATGCTGACCGTGGTCGGTCTGCTCGAATCGATGATGACCGCCACTATCGTCGACGATCTGACCGATACCTCCAGCGACAAGAACCGCGAGTGCAAGGGCCAGGGTCTGGCCAACATCGGTACCGGTCTGCTTGGCGGCATGGCGGGCTGCGCGATGATTGGCCAGTCGGTGATCAACATCAAGTCCGGCGGGCGTGGACGCCTGTCTACCCTGCTGGCGGGGGTCTTCCTGCTGCTGATGGTGGTGTTCCTGTCGGACTGGGTCTCGCGCATCCCCATGGCGGCGCTGGTGGCGGTGATGATCATGGTGTCCATCGGTACCTTCAGCTGGAGTTCGCTGCGCGACCTCAAGAAGCACCCGATGTCCACCAATGTGGTGATGATCGCCACCGTGGCGGTAGTGGTGTGGACCCACAACCTGGCGATCGGTGTGTTCGTCGGTGTGCTGATCGCCGCGCTCAACTTCGCCAACAAGGTCGGCAACTTCCTGTACATCGCCAGTGACGAGCTGGAACAGCAAGAGGAGCTTGGCAAGGGACGGCGCTACCGCGTGGTCGGCCAGGTGTTCTTCGCCTCGTCTCAGCGTTTCTCCGCCGCCTTCGACTTCAAGGAAAGCGTCGAGAAGGTGGTCATCGACCTGTCACGTGCCCACTTCTGGGACATCACCGCGGTCCAGGCGCTGGACATGGTGGTGATCAAGTTCCGCCGTGAGGGCACCGACGTCGAGCTGATCGGGCTCAACGAGGCCAGCGCCACCATCGTCGATCGCTACGCCATCCACGATAACCCGGCGGCGGTGGAAAAGCTGATGGGTGGTCACTGAGGCAGGCGCCGAAGATGTGACGGGTGTGTGCCAGTTGGTGTAGAACTGGAGGTAACACCCGGATCGGGCTAGACAACAGGTCTGAGGGTCGCGCCCCGCTCGGGCGCGACGACAAGGCCACAATCGATGGAACGCGACGTCTGAGGACGCGCGTTCGCCCCCAACGCCAGGCAGGACGATTTCATGACAGAACAGGTGATGGCCGCCATCGACGGGTCCCCGTTTTCCGAAGGGGTCTGCGACTCTGCCGCCTGGGCCAGTCAGGCCCTCGATGCGCCGCTGACGTTTCTTCACGTGGTGGATAACCACCCCCAGACCGCCGAGGCCGATCTGTCCGGTAACCTGGGACTCGGCGCCAGGGAGCACCTGCTCGAGGAGCTGGCCAGTCTCGATGAGCGGCGGGCCAAGGTCGCCCAGGAGCACGGCCGCCTGATGCTCAAGGCGGCCAAGGATCGCGCCAGCGCCAGTGGTGTTGATGACCTGCATTGCCGACAGCGCAACGGCACCCTGGTGGAGACACTGCTGGAGCTGGAAGACGAGATCCGCCTGCTGGTGATCGGCAAGCGGGGCGAGAGCGCCCAGCAGGCCAGCGAGCACCTGGGCTCGAATCTCGAGCGGGTGGTCCGCGGTCTGCATCGGCCGATTCTGATGGTACCGGAGAGCTTTACGCCGCCGACTCGGGTGATGATCGCCTTCGATGGCAGCAAGACCACCCGCAAGGGCGTCGAGCTGCTGGCCAGGAGCCCGCTGTTCAAGGGGATCGCCTGTCACGTGGTGATGGTCGGCGCCGATACCGGTGATAACCGCACCCAGCTGGAGTGGGCGCTGGACAGCCTCAAGGGCGCCGGTCACGAGGCCCAGGGCGAGATTCGCGCCGGAGAGGTCGAGGAGACCCTGCGCGCCTACCAGAAGGACCACGCCATCGAGATGGTGGTGATGGGAGCCTATGGCCACTCGCGGATTCGCCATCTGCTGGTGGGCAGCACCACCACCAGTGTGCTCAGGCGCACCTCGCTGCCGGTGCTGCTGCTGCGCTGACGAGGCTGAGCCGACATCGACATCGACACGACATCGACCCGCCGCCGAATCCTGTTCGGCGGCGGGTCGTTTCTTTTTTGCGTCTATGCGTCGTCGGCGCGGTCCTGCTGTGGCGTCATCGGTTCGCGACCTTTGCCTTTCATCCTGCACAGCAGCCACTCCAGCGAGAGACAGCCGCCGCCGCGCAGGATCAGGGTGGCGAGGCTCGCCGCCCAGAGTCCGTGGGTGACCCAGGCCTCGGGATAGACGAAGGTCTGGATCACCAGGGTCATGATCAGTAGACCCAGGGCTGCAAGTCGCGTGGCAAGCCCCGCCCACAGCAGCAGCGACAGCGAGAACTCGGCGAGTGTTGCCAGGTAGGCGGCCAGCACCGGCGAAATCAACGGCAGGGCGTATTCGTGCTCGAACAGGAAGAAGGTGCTGTCGGCGATACCGAACCCTTCCACCTTGGTCAGCGCCGACAGAAAGAACACGGCGCCGAGTACCAGGCGCATCAACGCCAGCACCAGGTCCAGCGAACGACGCTCGAGCCAGGGGCAGAGTCGCCCGTAGTAGGTGTCCAGCAGGTTTGTCATCGGTGTCATGGGGTGCCTCGTAGCAAAGTGGGGGCGGGGTCCAGTACCGCGAGCGCGCCATGGCCGACCAGGGTGCCCAGGGCGTGGCCGAGCGCATCCTCTGCCACGCCGCTGTCGGCCAGTTCGCCCAGCGCCTGGGACAGCGAGGTCGGTGTGTCCAGCAAGCCGTATAACGCTGCGCTTGCCGCATCGAGTGGCCTAAGCCTGACCTGGCGACCCGAGCGGATCACCAGCCAGTGGCCGGCGCCTCGCTCGCCCAGGGGGGCGCCACCCTCTCCGCTCTCCAGCGCCTGCCACAGGGCTTCGACGTCATGTTGGCAACGGATGGTCCGGCTGGCCGGACGGGCCTGGACGAGCCGCTGGTCGTCAAGGACGGCGCCGATATCGGACGCCTCCAGCGGCACTGCCTCGGCTGCGTGACTGACCTGAAGCCGGGCGTGCTCGAGTCGCGCGATATCGGCGACGAAGCGATAGGGCGCAAGCGCCGGTGCGCGCGCCAGAGCGTCGGCAAAGCCCCGGCCGTAGCGGCTGAGTCGAGGGTCCTGCGGGGGGCTTGTGGCCGCGTAGCTTGCGGCCTCGGCACTGAAGCAGCCCTCGCCCAGCAGGGTCAGGGTATGGGGAAAGGCTTCCTTCAGGGCCTCGATCAGGCTTGAGCGAATATTGTTGCGGTAGACGTCGAGCCCGGCCTTGTGGCCGAGCTGTGGTGGCGTCGCCTGGGGGCGATGCATGGCATCGATGAAGCTGCGCTGCCAATCGAGCAGGCCGCTCATGGCGCTCTCCCTGTGGCTTGCGCCGAGGCGCTGGCTGCCAGGGCGGTGCTCGCATCGGCGCCGGGGCCATGGGCTGCATGCTGATGCCGGCGTGCCAGGTCGACCTCCTGCATCCAGCGCTCTAGCGTCGGCACCCGGTTGTCCCACTCGATCAGTGTGGGCAGGCCGGGACGCCGGGCGAGCACCTGGCGGTAGCGCTGCCACACCGGCTCACTGACGGCGCTGCCATGGTCGTCGATGTACAGCTCGCCGGCGGCATCGAGGCTGTGGCCGGCCAGGTGCCATTCGCCGACGGCGGCCCAGGGCACCTCGTCCAGATAGGCATCCAGGTCGCGTCCCAGATTGGCGGCGCTGATATAGGCGTTGTTGACGTCGAACAAGAGCCCACAGCCGGTCATTTCCACCAGCCGCTGGAGGAACTCGGTCTCGCTGAAGCGATTGTCGAGGCTGACGTAGAGGCTCGGGTTCTCCACCAGCAGGCGGCGGCCGAGACGGTCCTGGGTGCGTGCGATATTGTCGCCGAGGACGCGCAGCGATTCCTCGGTCAGCGGCACCGGCAGCAGGTCGTTGTAGCTGTGGCCATCAAGACGGCTCCAGGCCAGGTGCTCGGAGACCAGCGCGGGGTTCAGGTGATCGACCAGGCGTGCAAGACGTTCCAGATGGGCCGGGTCGATGCCCTCGGCACTGCCCAGCGACAGGCCGACGCCGTGGACCGAGAGCGGGTAGCAGCGTGCCAGTTCATCGAGTCGATCCTGAAGGGGCCCGCCGGCGTTCATGTAGTTCTCGGCGTGCAGTTCGAGAAAGTCCGGGGCCTGGGCCGACTGGGCTGAGTGAACCGAGTGAGCCAGATGGACCAGCGCCTGCATATGCTGAAACTTGAGGCCGATACCGACCGCATTGGCCGCCATTGGCTGTGGCGCCGGCAAGGACGCCGAGACGGGCGTCTCGAGCGACTCGCGTGGAAGGCTGGATGACAGGGAAGAGGGCATGGGCGATTCGCTATGGCTTGAGGCTTGGCGTGTAAACGTCACGGGAAGGCCGTAGCCTCCCCGTGGCGCCAGTGCTCTGGCTCAGGGGCGCTCGACCTCGCTCAGGCTGCCATTGCCGTGGGGCGTTTCGATATCGGTACAGGTGCCTTCCGGGACCAGGGTCCAGGCGTTGCCCTGGTAGTCGACGGTAGAGGTGCCGGCGCAGGTGGTGCCTGGCCCTGCCTTGCAGTCGTTCTCTCCGGCCAGGGCGACGCCGTAACACTTTTCCATGTCGCCATCGGCGGCCTGGACGGTGGCGATGGCGCCGGCTTGCGCCAGGGCGGTGGACAGCACGGCGGCCATCATGACGGAACGTTTCATTTGCAAACCCTCATATAAACGGTTGGGCGACAGCAGGACTGTCGTGACTATGTCGCCGGGGTGAGGGATACCTGACATCGCAAAAGAGGCAAAAGCGCGACAACAGACTATCTGGCGCAGGGAGAAGTTGGCTATATTGGGCGGCTGTCTAACGTTGCAGAGAAGACACTGGTGAAGAGGTGGTCGAATCGGCTGTCTTTTCGAGATTTTTTAGAAATACCGACTTTTTTGGAGAGAGCGATGAGCATTCAGCGTCACGACACCAAGACCCGCATGAGCCGCGCCGTCATCCACCACGGTGTTGCCTACCTGTGTGGTCAGGTCGCCGGACCGGACGCCCGTCAGGGGGATATCACCGCCCAGACCACCAGCATGCTGGAGCGTGTCGATGAGCTGCTGGCCGAAGTGGGCAGCGACCGCGAGCATCTGCTGAGCGCCACCATCTACCTGCAGAACGGCGAGGACTTTGCCGCCATGAACGCGGTATGGGACGCCTGGGTGCCGGAAGGCCACGCCCCCGCCCGTACCTGCGTGTGCGCGCCGATGCCGGCCAAGGAGCTGAAGGTCGAGATCACCGTCACCGCCGCCGTCAAGGGCCTGTAACAGAGCCGCAGTGACATAGCCGTTGACGTAGCCGTCCGCTCGAACGACAACGCCGGCCCCGTGGCCGGCGTTGTCGTTTGTGTTGTTTTTGAGGCACTGGTCCTGGCGTCAGGATGTGCCGGATAAAGCGCGTGTGCCGCCCTTCAAGACGTCTTGTCTTCGGTGCAGGCAGGGGTCTTCCCTTCAGCGCAGACAGGGGTCTTCCATGGGTGGCTCACAAGGCCTCAGACGGCGAGCCAGGGCGTCGACGGCGATATTGAGCAGGGCGGTGATCACCAGCAGGGCGAAGGCCACGTCGAACATCAAGGTCTGGAAAGCGTCGTCGATATTATCGCCGAGGGTGGCGACCCCAAGCATGCCGAGCAGGGCGCTTTCGCGCAGGATCACCTCGGCGCGGTAATAGACCAGCGCCAGCATGCCCGGGTACAGCCGCGGCAACAGCTCGTAGGCCAGCCGCCCCGAGGCCGGGAGTCCCGGCATGCCGGGCTCGATGGCCTGGGCGTGGCGACATACCAGAAAGGCGATCAGGGCGCCGTTATGCAGCGCCAGGGCCAGCCAGGCCGGCAGCAGCGATGGCCCCAACAGCAACAGGAAGACGAAGGCCAGCATCAGCTCCGGGGTCGAACGCAGAAAGATCAGCAGACCCTGGCCGATGCCCTGGCTGACGCGATTGCCGAAGTGGCGCGATGCCAGGGGCCACAGCACCAGGGCGAGCAGCAGGGCGCCGACGGTGCCGAGCAGCCCCAGCAGCAGGGTATTGGCCACCGCGCCGACGAGGTCGGGCAGTTCGGCCAGCCAGCGGAGCACACCGCCGATGTCGCCCTCAAGCAAAGCGCGGGGCCAGATGTCTACGCTGACGAAGCGCCATAACAGGCCTGGGTCGATCTCGGGCCAGGGACCCAGCAGCCACACGCTGGCCAGCCCCAGCGGCAGCAGCAGGCGCCGATGGGCCCACCAGGGCAGGGTGGCGACCAGCAGGTAAAAGGCCCACAGCAGGGCGCCGGCCTCGAAGTAGCGACCCTCGCGAAAGGCGCTCTCGAGTTGGTAGCCCAGCGTCGGCAGACCGACAAAACCCAGCAGCACGCTGCTTCTGAGCGCGCACTCGAAGCGGTAGCGGGTGTAGGCGGCCAGTTGGGCGAAGGCCTGGGGCAGCTCGGTATAGGCCAGCCGGGCAAGGCGCCCGGTACCCTCGGGCAGCGCCGCCTGGGGCGCCTGGGGCGTCTGCTCGAGGATCTCGGCGTAGACCTTGGCGAAGATGCCGGCGTAGGGGATCGCCAGGGCCGCCAGGGCGGTCAGCGCGGACAACCCGAACACCTGCAGGAACAGCAGCGCCCAGAACAGCTCATGCACTGCCCGCACCGCGGCACTGGCCGCGCGCACCAGGCGTGAGCGGGCGTAGACCAGCGCCAGGGGCAGCCCCAGCACCACGCCGGCCAGGGTGCCCCAGAAGGCCACCGCGATGGTAAGGCCGATGGCCTGCAGGGGCGTCTCGATGGCGCCGAAGTCAGGCAGCGCCAGGCCCATTGCCATGCGTCCGAGTTCGCCCCAGGGATCGCGGCTCAATACTTCGAGGTCGGCCAGCGGAATCGCCAGGGCAGCCAGCACCACCAGCCACAGGCTGTGGCGTGCCAGGCGGGCACCGATACCGTCGCCGGCCAACAGGCCTGGGCGTGTCGCTTGCGCGGCGCTCACGGTCGTGCCTGCTCCTCGCCGGCCTGGTGCGAGGCGTGGCGAGCGCTGGCCTCGGCCGGCGAATCGCTGTTGTCGTCGCGAGCAGGGCTGGGAGCAGCGGGAGAGGAGGCCGTGCGTGACGCACTGGGGTAGAGCGCGTCGAGATCATCGAGGCTTAGATCTTGGCTGGGCGCGTCGAGCACCACGCGACCGTCGGCCAGCCCCCAGACGCGATCGAAGTGGCTCAGCGCCAGCTCGCGCTGGTGCAGGGCCATCACCGTGGTAGCGTGCTGGGCATCGATTCGATCGAGCAGCGCCATGGCCTGGTGGGGGTCGACGCTGGCGACCGGCTCGTCACCGAGAAAGACCTGGCGGCGCTGATAGAGCGCACGGGCGATGGCGACCCGCTGGCGCTGGCCACCCGACAGCCGACCTACCGGGCGCCTGATGGCGCCTTCGAGCCCTAGTTCAGCGCACAGACTTGCGACATCTTCCCAGGCCTGGCGCAGCGGCCTGACCAGGTTCCACAGGTTGACCAGCGCCGAGTGGCGCTCCAGCCTGCCCATGTAGACGTTATGGTAGACCGATAGCTGAGGCACCAGGCCGTGGTACTGGGGACACCAGGCGGCGTGGCGGCCAAGACGGCGGCGCAACTCCGCCAGCAGGGTGGACTTGCCGACGCCGCTTTCCCCGAGCAGGGCGACGCGCTCGCCGGGCGCAAGGCGAAGGTGGACGTCATGCAGCACCCTGTGGTCGGCGTGGCCCAGGTCGACCCCGTCGAGGATCAGTGTCGGGAAGTCACCGTGGCCGTTGTCCCGGCCGCCGGTGACCTGACGTTGGCCATCGTCCATCAGCGCAGCAGGCCGAGGCTCTCGGCGACCGTCTCGATGGGGGCGTACATGCTGTTGTCGGCGGGAATGAAGCCGGAACGCGGGAAGCTCTCCAGCAGTTCGGGATCTTCCATCTCGAGCAGTGCCTGGCGAACCCTGTCGGTAAAGCCTTCGCCGAAGGCCTCATCGGCGTCGCCGCGCAGGGTCCACTGGTAGTCCGGGTAGCTCGGGGTAGACCAGATCACGCTGACCTTGTCGGTGTCGACATCGCCATTTTCCAGCGCCGCGTCCCACACCTTGAAATTGACCGCGCCCAGCTCGTAGGTGCCGGCCTCGACCAGGGCGATGGTGCGTGAGTGATCACCGGAGAAGCCGACCCGTGAGAACAGCTCTTCCGGCGCGGCGTCGAAGCGCTCGCGCAGGTAGTGCTCCGGCATCAGGCGACCGGAAGTGGATGTCTTGGCGCCAAAGGTGAAGGTCTTGCCCTCGATCTCTTCGGGCAGCTGGTCGGCGGCCTCGAGTCCGGTGCTGGAGTGGGCGATGAAATAGCTCTCGAAGGCCGCATCCTCGACGCCCTGGGCCAGCGCCTGGGAACCGGGCACCAGACGACGGGCCTGGACACCGGACAGACCGCCAAACCAGGCCAGCTGAACCTGGTCGTTGCGGAAGGCGGTGACCGCCGCACCGTAGGACTTCACCGGCACGTACTCGACCTCGACCTCGAGCGTCTCGGACAGATAGTCGGCCACCCGCGAGAAGCGCTCCACCAGACGCGATTCGTCCTCGTCGGGGATGGCGGTGAAGCGGAAGGTCTCGGTCTGGTCGGCCAGCGTCGGCAGGCTGAACAGCCCCAGGCTCAAGACGGTCAGAACGGAGGTCAGGGATGGCAGTGATCGCATGAGGCTTCCTGGCAATGGTGTGGATGGCGGCGTGCGGACAGGGACGCAAGACAGGCCGCTATTGTTGTGCCAATACGCTAAGGAGGCAAGCCGAGGAGCGGGCCTGACGTTGTTGTCACTCGTCGACGCTGTACCTTGTGCTGCGCAGGCTGTCCTTGATCTTCTTGAGGTGGTGCAGGAAGTCCTCGCCGCGACGCAGGGTGACGCCGGTGGCCAGCACGTCGATCAGCGCAAGCTGTACCATGCGTGAGGTCATCGGCATGTAGTGGTCGGTGTCTTCGGGCGCGCTGACCGCAAGGGTTTCGGTGCACTGGCGCGACAAAGGTGAGTCCGGCGCGGTGATACCGAGCACCACGGCACCGTTTTCACGGGCCAGGGCGGCGATGTCGACCAGTTCCCGGGTGCGCCCGGTGTAGGACAGTACCACCACCACGTCGCCGGTGTGGCAGGCCGAGGCGACCATGCGTTGCATCAGTACGTCGATGTAGGCGCTGACCGGCAGGTTGAAGCGAAAGAACTTGTGCTGGGCGTCCTGGGCCACCGCGCCGGAGGCACCGAGTCCGAAGAAGTGGATCTGCTTGGCCTGGATCAGGTAGTCGACCATGCGCTCGATGCGCTCGGGAGCGACCTCCCGACTGGCGAGGTCCAGCGCCGCGATGGTGGCGCCGAAGATTTTGCCGCTGTAGGCCTCGGCACCGTCATCGGGTTCCACCGCCTGGCTGACATAGGGGGTGCCGCCGGCCAGGCTCTGGGCCAGCTGGATCTTGAAGTCGGGATAGCCCTTGGCCTCGAAATTTCGGCAGAAGCGATTGACGGTGGGTTCGCTGACCGAGGCAGCTTGAGCCAAACTGGCGATACTCATGCCGGTTGCGGCGGCGGGGTCGGCCAGAATGACGTCGGCGACCTTGCGCTCGGAGCGGTTGAGCTCGTCGAGGCGGGTGCGAATGCGTTCGATAAGGTCGTGGCGAACCATGGTCGAGGTCGGCTCCGTGACGAAAGGCGCGGGCAACTGCGCGGTGGTGCGCGGGCAGCGGCGCATTTATTGGGGTACCCGAGACAATTCTCTCTGGGGATGTGGTGATTTAACTACGTATTGGCGGCTATCCTAGCGCTCCACCGATCTACATCCAACGTATAAGCGCGCCAGCGGGATATTTTGTGTAAGTTTACAAAATATTTTTCAATCTGGCCGTCGAAAGTTGACCATTTTTTTGTAAACTTAGATACCCTGACGGTAAGCAGGACACATCTCGCTCGATAGCCTTCTGCGATATCCAGGGGTCTACCACCAAACGAGGACGGTTATGACACGACACACCCGATCCGGTGACGCCGAGCGTACCGACATCGATCTGGCGTTGTTCGGCGCCCTGGGCGACCTGTCTCGCCGCAAGCTGTTCCCGGCGCTCTACCAGCTGGACCGCGAGGGGCTCTTGCATGACGACACCCGGCTGCTGGGCCTGGCGCGTCAGGACATCGACCAGGAGGCCTTCCGCGAGCGCATCCATGGCTCCTTGAAGGAATACGTCAAGTCGAGCGAGCTCGATGACAAGGTGGTCGCCCGTTTCCTCGATCGCCTGTCCTTCCTGTCGGTGGACTTCACCACGGTGGAAGGCTATGGCGCCATCGCCGAGTGGCGTGAGCAGGGCGGTCAGCAGCGCCCGTTGGTGGTCTATCTGGCGGTGGGGGCGAGCCTGTATGGCGATATCTGCCGCCACCTCGAGGCCAGTGGCAGCCTGGACGAGCAAAGCCGCGTGGTGGTGGAGAAGCCGATCGGCTACGACCTGGAGTCGTCGCGGGAGGTCAACGATGCGGTGGGGGCGGTGTTCCCCGAGTCACGGGTCTATCGTATCGACCACTACCTGGGCAAGGAGACGGTGCAGAACCTGATCGCGCTGCGCTTTGCCAATCCGCTGTTCGGAACCCAGTGGAACCAGAACCATATTTCCCACGTGGAGATCACGGTGGCCGAGAAGGTCGGCATCGAGGGCCGCTGGGGCTACTTCGACGAGGCTGGCCAGCTCAGGGACATGGTCCAGAACCACCTGCTGCAGCTGGTCTGCCTGATCGCCATGGACCCGCCGGCCAACCTCGACGCCGACGCCATCCGCGACGAGAAGGTCAAGGTGCTCAAGGCGCTCAAGCCATTCACCGACGACATGATCGGACGTGACGTGGTGCGCGGACAGTACACCGCCGGCACCAGCGACGGCACCAGTGTACCCGGCTATCTCGAGGAAGAAGGCGCCAATACCCGCAGCCATACCGAGACCTTCGTGGCGATGAAGACCGAGGTGTCCAACTGGCGCTGGGCCGGCGTGCCCTTCTACCTGCGTACCGGCAAGCGCATGCCCGAGAAGCTGTCACAGATCGTGATCCACTTCCGTCAGCAGCCGCACTATATCTTCGACCCGGATCAGCGGGCGCTGGCCGCCAACAAGTTGATCATCCGGCTGCAGCCGGAGGAAGGTATCCGCCTCGAGGTGCTGACCAAGGACAGTGGTCTCGACAAGGGCATGCGCCTGCGCCGTGGCCCGCTGCACCTGGACTTCAACAGCGCCTTCCCCAAGGCACGTATCCCCGACGCCTACGAGCGTCTGCTGCTCGAAGTCATGAAGGGCCAGCAGTACCTGTTCGTTCGGCGTGACGAGGTCGAGCATGCCTGGCACTGGTGCGACGAGCTGATCGCTACCTGGCAGGATCGTGACGAGCCGCCGCGCCGCTATCCGGCAGGCTCCTGGGGACCGGTGGCCTCCATCGCCATGATCACCCAGGACGGACGCAGCTGGTACGAGGACTACTGACATGAGCAGCGAGCAACTTTCTCCGTCTCCCCGAGAGCAACTGGCGCACCAGTTGGCCCAGACCGTGGCCACGGCGCTGCGCGAGGATCTGTCGTCCCAGGATCGCGCCCTGCTGATCGTGTCCGGCGGCTCCACCCCGGTGCCGTTCTTCGAGGCACTGTCCCGGGAAACACTGCCCTGGGATCGGGTCGACGTGACCCTGGCCGACGAGCGCTGGGTCGCTGCCGAGGCCGACGATTCCAACGCCCGGCTGGTCAGGAAGCACCTGCTGATCAACCGGGCCGAGGCGGCCACCTTTGTCCCGCTCACCACCGAACACGATACCCCCGAGGAAGGCACCGACGAGGTCGCCCAGCGACTGAAGGGCCTGTCCTGGCCGGCATCGGTAGTGATCCTGGGGATGGGCGGCGATGGCCATACCGCCTCACTTTTTCCTGACAGTCGCGAACTGGACCTGGCACTGAGCACCGATGCCCATGTGGTGGCGGTGCGCACACCGAGCCAGCCCCAGGCGCGCATTACCCTGAGCGCCGAGCGCCTGCACCATGCCCGCCGCCATTACCTGCACCTGACCGGTGACGACAAGCGCGCCGTGCTGGGAAGCGCCATGGCCGGTGACAACGTACGTGAACTGCCCATTCGTGCCTTTCTTAGCTGCCCGCTGGCCGTCTACTGGGCGCCCTGATTTCCTGGAGCCACGCTCATGACCATTGAAAAACAGCTTCCGTCTACCCGCACCACCGAGCTCGACAGCATCTGCCTGAAGGCCGAGGTGATCCCGGTGATCGTCATCGATCGCATCGAGGACGCCGTGCCCATGGGCCGCGCCCTGGTCGAAGGTGGTCTCAGCGTGCTCGAGGTGACCCTGCGCACCGACTGCGCGATCGAGGCCATCGCCCGGCTGAAGAAGGAGCTGCCCCAGGCCAGCATCGCCGCCGGTACCGTGCTGACACCTGCCCAGTATCGTCAGGTCGAGCAGGCCGGTGCCGACTTCGTGGTGACCCCGGGCGCCACCGAGGCGCTTTACCGTTACGGCGTCGAGAGCCCGGTGCCGATGTTGCCGGGGGTGGCCACCATCTCCGAGCTGATGACCGGCTGGCAGTACGGCTATCGTCGCTTCAAGTTCTTCCCGGCCGAAGCCAGCGGTGGCGTCAAGGCGCTCAAGGCCTTCGCCGGCCCCATTGGCGAGGCTCGCTTCTGCCCCACCGGCGGCATCAACCTGGGCAACGCCTCCGAGTACCTGGCGCTGCCTAACGTCATGTGCGTGGGCGGCTCCTGGCTGACCCCGAAGTCGCTGGTCGACGCCGGTGACTGGGACGCCATCCGCGCCCTGGCCAAGGAAGCCGCGGATCGTTTCCATCACTGAAGCCATCACCGAATGCTCGATGACGAAGCGGCGCTGGCCGCTTCGTCATGATTCCTGAGCTCTCTGCACCGGAAGGGCGTCATGCCTATCCATGTGCTCTCTCGACAGCTGGTGCTGTCCTTGATCCGGCCTCTGGCCGGATTTTTTTTGTCCGCCGCCATGGGATGATGGTTGCCTGAGCGAGCGGAGAAAAACCTATGAAACTGTTGATACTGGGCGCGACGGGGTTGGTGGGTAGCGAGGTGCTGCGCCAGGCATTGGCCCATCCCGACGTCACCGAGGTGCGGGCACCGGTACGCCGACCGCTGACGCTGGAGCACCCAAGGCTAGCCGCCCCGGTCGTCGATTTCGCCGATCTGGAGTCACTGCGACCGGACAAGACTGGACGAGGTGATGCACCGGCGCTGGAGGGGAATGACGAGTTGTGGAAGGCGGATGGCGTGATCTGCGCACTGGGCACCACCCTCAAGGCCGCCGGCTCGCGAGAGGCCTTTCGACGTGTGGATCTCGAGCTGCCGCTGTGGTTTGCCCGCCACGCCAGAGCCGCCGGTGCCGAGCGTTTTGCCTTGAACTCGGCACTGGGCGCCGATCGCGGCTCGCGCTTCTTCTATTCCCGGGTCAAGGGCGAACTGGAAGCCGAAATGACCAAACTCGACTACCCGAGCCTGACCCTGGTCAGGCCGGGCCTGATCGACGGCGAGCGCGCCGAGGTGCGCCACGCCGAGCGCCTGGGGCTCGCGCTTTCTCGCGGTCTGCGTCCGTTGCTGCCACGCCAGTGGCGACCCAGTCCGGTGGCCCGCATCGCCGAGGCGCTGGTGCAGGGCGCCATCAGCGCGCCAGCCGGAAGGCATCTGGTAAAGGCCAGGGACCTGGCCTGACTCAAGCCGTCAACGCAGTGATGGAATAGGCCGTCAATGAACCTAGGATTGCTTTACCGCGTGCTTGGACTACCAGGATTGCGCTTTCTGCTTCTGGTGGTGGGGTACAGCGTCGGTCATGAGATCGCCGATCACCTGGGCAGGGAGTACCGGGGTGGTGTGTCCTGGGGGATGACCCTGGGCTACTACTCGTGGGGGGTTGTGTTGCTGTCGCTGGTCGAAGGAGTCGTGGTGTACCGCTGGTCGCGGCGCTGGGTCAGGCTCGAGTGGTTGGCGGCAACGATCACCGCGGCCATCGTGCTGACCTTCACGGGGATCCTGACTGGACACTCGGGCTCATGGGCGCACCCTTATCGTCTGGCCTGGTTCCAGGGCTGCGCGGTGGCTGCCATCTTTCTGCCGCTGATCGTCCACAGGCGGGTCAATCGCTGGCGCCATGCCAGGGCGGGGAGGCGATAAGCCCTGGCATGGCGGCGGGGGACTTTCGGGTCACCCGAGGTTGTCATGATGTCAGCTGTCGATCACGTCTTCGCGGCGCGGCAGGGCCGCGTAGGCGCCGGGGCGCGTCACCGCGTGGGCGCCGCAGCGACAGGCCAGGGTCAGGGCGCGTTCGAGGAAGGCCTCGTCGTGCTGCCAGTTGGGGCGCTGCCAGTCGTGGTCGGCCAGAGCCGCCAGCAGACCGCCGATAAAGGCATCGCCACCGGCGGTGGTATCGACCGCCTTGACCGGCGGCGGTGTCATGCGCTTGACGCCCTGGGTGGTGTGGGCGGCGACCGCACCGGGACCATCGGTGATCACGATCAGGCGAGCACCGGCGGCCAGGCGTTCGGCCAGCCAGTCGTCACGCGGGTGATCACCCCGCAGGGCGTCGAGTTCATCGGTGGACAGCTTGATCAGGTCAGCCTGGTCGAGCAGGCGGGTGACCAGGCCGACGTCGATGCTGTGCTCGGGCCAGAGGTTGTGACGCAGGTTGGCATCGACGCTGACCAGACAGCCTGCCCGGGAGGCCATCTCGGTGATCGCCAGGGAGGTGGCGGCGATGGCATCGTCCGTAAGGCTGTTGCTACACAGGTGGACGATGGCGGGCTCGCTGAACACTCCATGGGGCAGATGCTCGGTGCGATACAACAGGTCGGCGGCGGGAGGACGATAGAAGTCGAAGGTGCGCTCGCCGTCTGCGTCGCGGGAGACGAAGGCCAGGGCGGTGCGGGCCTCGCGGGTGCGTGATACGCCGGAGACGTCGACGCCGTGGTGCTCGAGCTCACGGGCCAGGAAGTCGCCGAAGTGGTCGTCGCCCAGCATGCCGAGAAAGCGACTGGTCAGTCCCAGTCGCGCACAGGCCACGGCCACGTTGGCCGGCGCGCCACCGGCGTAGGGGGTGAAGGTCTCTGGTCCCTCGGCGGCATCACCGAGACGACTGGAGAGCATGTCGACCAGGGCTTCACCAAAGGCGATCACGGGGGTCATGGCGGGATTCCTCGTCGATCAGTGGTTGTCGGCCAGCGACAGGGTGGTGCCGAGCATATGCTGGGCGCCGGGTACCAGCCACACCGGATCGAGGCGGGTGTTGGCGGACTCGACGCACAGAAAACGGCGGGCGGCGTCCAGCGGGGTGTCCGGGTTGGGTGTCTCGCCGGGATTCCACACCACCACCGAGTCGCTGTTCTGGCGAGCCACTCGCAGGCGGCGCTGGCCGTCATCGAGCACCACCTCGGCGTTGGAATGATAGATACGATCGACGCCTTCACGGACCCCGAGCTCACCCACCTGCTCGCTCTCGGCGAAGCCCTTGAGCTTGTCCAGGTAGCGGGCCCCGACGAGGCCTTCGACGCGACAGGCGAAGACCTGATCCACCGCCAGATAGCTGTGCAGGGCGGCGGTCATCTTCACCGGCGTCTCGCCCAGGTGCTCGGTGATCAGCTCCACGTGCAGACGCTGGGCGTTGGCCTGGACCACCGCACGGGGATGCAACTGGCTGTGCAGGCGCTGTGGCAGTGACAGGTGCACCTCGACGCCGTCTTCGTGCTCGTCCACCGCGTCCAGTTGCCAGTCGGCCTTGCGCGCCGGGCCGTGCATCGGGCCGGAGCGGTCGGGGGACTCGTCGGCGGTGTTCTCGTCGGCGAACCACGGCCAGCACAGGGGGATGCCGCCACGAATCGCACCCGGCACGTCCTGGGGCGTGGGGGTCACCCACAGCCAGCCAGCGGGCACCAGAGGATCATCCGCACCGCTGTCGACGGTGGCTTTGGCGGGAGAAGCGCCTGCGGCTCGCGTGGGGTCGGGCGCGGGAGATGCGCCTGCGGCTCGCGTGGCGTCGGGCGCAGGTTGAAAGTGAAGCACCTGGGCGCCCTGCAACGAGATCGCCAGCTGGCCCCAGCTCTCGTTGGCCACCCAGATGTCGCGGCCGGCCCAGTGGATGTGCCCCTGGCCCTCTACCTCGTCGATACGTGTCTTGAGCGTTGCCGGAATCATTCGACCTCCTCGTTGTGGAGCGCCTCGGCGGCGCCCAGCAGCCCCGTCCACGGGGCCGTGACCACCTGGATGGAGATGGCTTCGTTGTAAGGGCGCATCCTTCCCTTGTTGCAGAAGGCGCTGAGAAACCCACTGTGAGGCAGCCAGTCGATCAGCCGTGGCACGATGCCACCACACAGGTAGACGCCGCCTCTCGCACCCAGGGTCAGCGCAGCGTCGCCCGCCACGTCGCCGAGGATCTTGAGAAAGCGCAGAATGGTATCACGCCCCAGCGGGTCGCCGCGGTTGGCGGCCTCGGTGACTTGAGCCGGCGTGCTGGCGCTGGCCTCCAGACCATCGATCTCGGCCAGTACTCGGTAAAGGTCGAGCAGGCCCTGGCCGCACAGGATGCGTTCCACACTGACCCGGCCATAGCGACGGTGGAGGCGTCGATAGATCTCGAGCTCCTGTTCGTCGGTGGGCGCGAAGCTGGCATGGCCACCCTCGTTGGGCAGTGGCACCCAGGCGCGCCGTGCCGGGAAGAGGCCAGCCATGCCGAGGCCAGTGCCCGGTCCGATGACCAGTCGAGCGGCGTGCCCTTCGGCCTCGCCGGTCTGGATGCTGACCAGATCATGCGAATCGACGTGGGGGACGCCGAGCGCCTGAGCCATGAAGTCGTTGATGACCTTGAAGTCATCCAGGGCAAGGTCACGCTTGACCTCGCCCTTCAGGAAGCTCCAGTGATTGTTGGACATGCTGACCCGTTCGGCGTGCACCGGACAGGCGAACGCCAGGCACGCCTCCCGCGGGGCCTTCTCGCCGCTGGCGCCCACCCGCTCGAGGTAGTCACGGGCAGCTTCCACCACGCCGGGATAGTCGGCACAGGGCAGGGTCAGGATGTCGTGGGGGGCAGTCTTGCCCGGCGACACCAGCGCGAAGCGTGCGTTGGTGCCGCCGATGTCCCCGATCAGCGCTTGGCGTGTCATGGGCGAACTCAGGCGTCCTCGTCGTGGATCTGTCCCTGCTGGCGCTCGAGGTCGTCGGCCTCGAAGCCACCGAAGACGCCGGCGCCTTCCTCGGCGCCCATGGCCAGGTGACGGTAGCCGCCGAACAGCTCGCGACCCAGACCCACATGGTAGTGGTCCAGTTCGGCCACGCGCTTGGGACGATCCCGCCATTCGGCGTCGCTGAGCACGACAGACAGCTCGCCCTTGTCGGCGTCCAGGCGCACCACATCGCCATCACGCAGCCTGGCCAGCGGGCCACCGTCCAGCGCCTCCGGGGTCATGTGGATGGCCGCAGGTACCTTGCCCGAGGCACCGGACATGCGCCCGTCGGTGACCAGGGCAACCTTGTAGCCGCGATCCTGCAGGACGCCCAGGTAGGGGGTCAGCTTGTGCAGTTCGGGCATGCCATTGGCCTTGGGGCCCTGGAAGCGCACCACCACGATGACGTCACGGTCGAGATCGCCGGCGTCGAAGGCGGCCTTGAGGTCGTTCTGTTCCTCGAAGATCTTGATCGGCGCCTCGACGACCCGGTGCTGAGCCTCTACCGCCGACACCTTGATGACGCCACGGCCGAGATTACCCTCGAGCACGTTGAGGCCACCGGTGGCGGCAAAGGCGTTGGATACCGGGCGCAGCACGTCCGGGTCGAGGCTCTCCAGGGGGCCTTCGCGCCATACCAGCTTGCCATCCTCGAGGAAGGGCTCCTGGGTGTAGGCGGTCAGGTCGGTGCCGAATATCGTCGGGATGTCGCCGTGGATCAGGCCCGCACCGAGCAGCTCCCGGATAAGCAGGCTCATGCCGCCGGCGGCCTGGAAGTGGTTGATATCGGCCTGGCCGTTGGGATAGACCCGGGTCAGGCTGGGCACCGCGGAGGACAGCTCCGAGAAGTCATCCCAGTTGATGGTGATACCCGCCGCCGCGGCCATGGCCACCAGGTGCATGGTGTGGTTGGTGGAGCCGCCGGAGGCCAAGAGGCCGACCATGGCGTTGACGATGGCACGCTCGTCGATCTGGCGATAGAACGGGCGGTAGTCGCCGCCGGGCTCGGTATTGCGGATCGTCTGTTCGGTGGCGAAACGAGTCAGCGCTTCGCGCATGTCGGTACCGGGGTTGACGAAGGAAGCGCCCGGCAGGTGCAGCCCCATGAACTCCATCATCAGCTGGTTGGAGTTGGCGGTGCCGTAGAAGGTGCAGGTACCGGGGCTGTGGTAGCTCTCGGACTCGGCTTCCAGCAGCTCGTCACGGCCGACCTTGCCCTCGGCGAACAGCTGACGGACGCGGGCCTTTTCCTTGTTGGGCAGGCCGCTGGGCATGGGCCCGGCCGGGATGAAGGTAGTCGGCAGGTGGCCGAAGCGCGCCGCGCCGATGAACAAGCCCGGCACGATCTTGTCGCACACGCCAAGATAGAGGGCGGCGTCGAACATGTTGTGCGACAGGCCCACGGCGGTGGCCATGGCGATGACGTCGCGGGAGAACAGCGACAGCTCCATGCCCGGCTGGCCCTGGGTGACGCCGTCGCACATGGCCGGCACTCCGCCGGCGAACTGGGCGGTAGAGCCCATCTGGCGGGCGCTTTCGCGAATCACCTCGGGAAAGGTCTCGAACGGCTGGTGCGCCGACAGCATATCGTTGTACGACGAGATGATGCCGAGGTTGGCGCTATTCATCAGCTTGAGCTGATTCTTGTCCTCGCTGCCGCACGCGGCAAAACCGTGGGCCAGGTTGCCGCAGGACAGTTCGGAGCGATGGACGCCGCGACGATGCTGGGCCTCCATGCGCTCTTCGTAGAGGGCGCGCCTTTGCCGAGAGCGCTCACGGATGCGCTCGGTGACGCGGGCGACGGTGGGATCGAGCGAAGAAGCTTGCTGGCTAGCCATGGTCAACCTCAGACGTGTTGATGCGGGTCAGGTACGTAACTTTACCAAATAAAAAGCCAATTTCCTCCCCCTTGACCGAGTGCTTTGGTCGAATATGTAGTTTTTTTACAGGGAGTGGCCGGTGGTCGCCGCCTTCGACGATCTCGGCGACGAGCACCTCCAAAGTCTGGCACTCTGTGGCTGAATCGCAAAGTGCAAGGAGTGGGTTGTGACGCCATCATCCCCGCAGCAAGAACAGGGCGGCCACGCCGAGGAAGGTCTTTCGGTCAAGTGCCTGGAGACCGTCGCCGAGGTGCCGGCCGAGCACTGGAACGCCCTGGTGGACCCGGACCACCCCTTTGCCCGTCACGAATTTCTCGATGCGCTGGAGGCCACCGGTGCGGTGGGGGAGGGCACCGGTTGGCAGCCTCGACATCTGACGCTGTGGCGAGGGGCGCGACTGGTAGGCCTGCTGCCGTACTACCTCAAGGAGCACTCCTGGGGCGAGTACGTGTTCGACTGGAGCTGGGCGGATGCCTGGGAGCGTGCCGGGGGGCGCTACTACCCCAAGGCGGTGAGCGCGATCCCCTTCACCCCGGCGCCAGGCCCGCGCCTGGCACTGGCAGAAGGTGAAGACGAGCAGACCGTCATGGCCATGCTGGCGAGCCAGTGGCAAGACGACCCCGGGCTATCGGGCTGGCATCTGCTGTTTGCCGAGGACTCGGAGGTGGCCGCCTGGCGACAGGCCTGTCCGGGCCTGATCGCCCGAAGCGGCGTGCAGTTTCAATGGCGAGACGAGGGCTTCGGCGACTTCGAGGGATTCCTGGCGGCGATGACATCGAAACGGCGCAAGGAAGTAAGACGCGAGCGTCGCCGTGTCGCCGACCAGGGCATCGAACTGCGGCGCCTCGAGGGCAGCGAGATCGACGAAGCGGCGATCCGCCACTTCTTTCGCTGCTATCGCATCACCTATCTCGAAAGAGGTACGACAGGATATCTAAGCGAGGTATTTTTTCAGCGGCTTCGCCGTCATATGCCGGAAAACCTTGTGCTTGTTCAAGCTTTTGTTGAAGGCCGCCCGGTGGCCGCCGCGCTCTGCCTTCAGGGAACTCGAACCCTCTACGGTCGCTACTGGGGCAGCGAGGTGCTGGCCGACTGTTTGCACTTCGAGGCCTGTTACTACCAGGGTATCGAGCACTGCCTTGCGCGAGGCCTCGACTGCTTTGACCCCGGAACCCAGGGTGAGCACAAGGTGTCCCGGGGCTTCGTCCCCCGCCGGCTGACGTCCTTGCATCATGTCAATGATCCCCGCCTCAACGATGCGGTAGCGCGATTTTGTCAAGAGGAAGCCCGACAGCTCGAACTGTATGTGGCGGCGGCCCACCGTGGACTACCGTTTCGAGGTAGAGCGTAATACGGTGCTATGATTCAACCGATACTCATGTGAGATAACGATTACATTACGCAGGCGCAGATGGATCGAGGGCGGTCGGGTTCGTAGTCGCGCTGGCGCGACAGTCCGATCGTTGCTGGTGTCTGCGGGCGGTTGGGTTCAGGGGACAGGCGATGGACGTCAAGCAACGTTGCAGTTGGTGGATCGGCGACCCCGGTGGTCGTGCCGGCCACCTGCTGGAGGGATTGCAGTCGAGTGGCTGGCAGATGCATCCGCTGGTGTCGCCGCTGTCGGATTGCCGCTTGCAGCCTGATGACCCTTGCCGGGTCGGCATCATGGTACTGGAGGACCTGTCCTGTCAGGACCTGCGCCATCTGGAACCGCTGATCCTGAAAAGCGAAAGGCCCTGGATCGCGGTCGGCACCTCGGATCAGTGTGACGACCCCGAGATGCGTCGCATCATGGCCCACCTGAGCCACTCCCTGGTGTCGCCCCAGGTGGATCTGCTACGCCTGTCGATCCTGATGGAGCACGCTGCGGAACTGTCGATGCTGCAGCAGCGCGACCGTGAAGAACAGCGCATGTCGGCCGCCGCCGAAGACAGCGAGTACGAGTTCGTCGGTACGACGCCGGTGATGTGGAACCTGTTCAAGACCATCCGCAAGGTGGCGGTGGTCGATGCCCCGGTGTTCATCAGCGGGGAGTCCGGTACCGGCAAGGAGCTGACGGCCCAGGCCATCCACGAGCGCTCCACGCGTTCGCGCCAGCCCTTTCACGCCATCAACTGCGGCGCCCTGCCCGAGCATTTGATTCAGTCAGAGCTGTTCGGCCACGAGAAGGGCGCCTTCACAGGTGCCTCGCAACGCAAGATCGGTCGTATCGAGGCGGCCGACGGTGGCACCCTGTTCCTCGACGAGATCGGCGACCTGCCGCTGGAGCTTCAGGTCAACCTGCTGCGCTTTCTGGAAATGCGCTGTATCCAGCGCGTCGGTGGGCTCGAGGATATTCCGGTGGACGTGCGCATCGTCGCCGCGACCCACGTCAATCTCGAGCTGGCGGTGAAGGAGGGACGCTTTCGGGAGGATCTCTATCACCGGCTCAATGTGCTCCAGGTGCAGGTACCTGCCTTGCGCGAGCACTCGGAAGATATCGAGATCCTGGCGCGTTTCTTCTTCGAGCGCTTCTCCTGCGAGAAGGCCTCCTGTCTGAAAGGCTTTTCCCGAGAGGCGCTCTCGGTGATGCAGCGCTACCATTGGCCCGGCAACGTCCGCGAGCTGATCAATCGGGTTCGCCGGGCCATGGTGATGTGCGAAAACCGCCTGATCCAGCCCGAGGACCTCGGCATCGAACGGCGTGGCTTGAACCGCCACCAGATAACGCTTGAAGAGGTTCGCGAGGAAGCCGAGCGTGATGCGCTGCTCTCGGCGCTGGGGCGCAACAAGTACCGGGTCAACGCCGCCGCCAAGGAACTTGGCGTCTCCCGGGTGACCATCTATCGGTTGCTCGACAAGCACGGTATTTCACGTACGCCTCCCCAGGAGGCCGCCTTTTCCTGACGGCCTGGTGTCATTGATTCTGTTCGAGCGATAGTGAAGAGGCGTTATCGGCAGGTCTCTCCTCGCAGCGCTCTCTTCTCTCTATATGACATCTCGGCTATATGACCTCTCGGCAAACCACTCTTTAATAGCCCCGCTGCAAGCGGGGCTTTTTGCATCCAGGTTCCAGTGCTCTGCTATCTGGGGGCTTTCTATCGCCCTGGCATCTGGGTCCTTCTATCACCCTGGTATCTGCGTCCTTCTATCACCCTTGTATCTGCGCTCTGACATCCGGATCCGATTATCGACGTTGAGAGATCGCGGCAAGATGTCGACGCTATGCGGACGAAGCTGATGCTTCGTACTCCCGAAAAATGGGCCTGGCGCAAAAGTGTTGCTTTGTTGAAACATTGGCCAGAAGGACAGTGTTGAAGTGGTGAATGTCTAAAAAATACCTTTTATATCAGTATATTGCTTGTTGATGGGTCAGTTTTAACTGTGCTCAATCATGCGATTTCTGACATTTCTCCCCCATCCGTACAAGGTGCCGGCTTCCCTCGTAACGCGAATGTCGTCCTTGAACACACCCTGCCACATTTTTTTGCTGTTTCTTCTGAAACCCCCGCCTCGCGGGCCCTTCAGCACGATAGTGCCAGGCTGGCAGCGTCGCTTTGCCTGTTTGTCGCTATCGCTCAGTTCTGTGCTGTACCAGTAACGGTACTTTTTGGAAAACCACCGACAAAACAGATAGTTGACGATGTTTTGTGCTGTTTTTTCTCATCGGCTGAAGGTGCGTTGTTTCATCCGCTTAACACTCTTCATTTCGCACAAAAATAAAAATGCCTATAAATCAACAGATTATAAGTTGGCACGGCGATTGCTCTGTTCTTTGTGCAGGAGAAACACTGCAACGGGAACAGGACCCGAGGAGACGCCGACATGAACCAGACGATCGCAAACAGCCGGACCCTAGTCCTTGGCGCGTCCATCGCGATCGGTGTGGCGCTGGCCGCCACCGGATCCATGTCGGCCCGATCGGACACCGCGATGCTCGACGAGCAGCAGGTGTTCGGCGCTCCCGGGGAGCAGCACCTCGTCAATGACGGGGCGCTGGACACAATTCGAGGCCGCTTCGTGCCGGAGCAGGGAATCGACGCCGACGGCGTCATCCTCTGGGACGAACGGCCGGGACGAGGTGCCGGAGGCGGGGGCGACGACAGCAGCCATCGCGCAGCCAACGGGCTGAACAACCGTCAGAGCGCCAACGTCACTACGCAACGGGACTGGTGATCACCATGGGACACCTGAAGCACAAAGAAGGGCAAGGGGGGAGCGGGAACGCCGTGACGTGCCAGTGGCGTCTGGCCCTGGCCGCAGCGGTAGTAGCGGTGGGCCTGGTCGGTGTGGGGACCGACCAGAGCCTCGGCGCCGATCTTCGCCCCGGCGTCCAGCCCGGCGAGATCATCATGCTGCGAGAGGTCGAGACTGCGCCATTCGGCTACGTCAATCGCGAAAGCGGGCCGATTCGTGGCCGTGCCGACCTGATGCACAGCAGCAACATGGCGCGCAGCGCCACCGGCAGCGTTCACACCCGCATGGGTGGGGTCTCCGCGATCATGCTCGATGACACCCGGGCGGCCAGTATCTCCGCCGGCGTAGGCCGCGGCATGAGTCAGATGCACCGCGCCCTGGGTACCGGCGCCAATCTCGGCACCGGCCCCCTGGGCAGCAGCAATCGGGTAGCGACCTCGGTCGGTGGCGGATCGGCAGCCGGTGGCAGCGTGATCGGGGCGACCTCGGGTATCGCCAATACCGTGACTGGCGCGCTGGCGCCCCTGACCGGCGGGAGGCGCTGATCATGCGGATCTTCAAGCCTTCATTCGTGCCGGTACGGCTGACTCGCAGCCTGGTGCTTACCGCCGCCTTCGGGCTGGTGATGGTGAGCCCGGACCCGGCCCAGGGCCAGGACCTGAGCGGCCTGCGCAGCAGCAGCGTGATCAGCGGACAGGCGCTCAGCGGTGTCAGTGGTGTCGCGGCGGCCAACCAGGCCGCGGGCAACCAGAATCTGCAGTCCAACAGCGGCGCCCTGGCCATCGGTGATGGCGCCACCATCAACAATCGTCTGGTGCAGCAGGTGCGCATCGACGAACGACTCGCCGGCATGGAGGTGGGCACCGCCATCAGGGAGGGCGCCTTTAGTGGAGCCTCCGGGTGGATGTCCGTCAACCAGGCGGCGGGGATAGGCAACCTTCAGAGCAACAGCTTCGGCATGGCTCTGGGGAGCACGGTCAGCGGCCTGAGCGACGACAGTCTGCAACAGGTGCTGGCACCAAGGCAGGGGCTGAATGGGTCGAGCAGCAATGGCTCCGACAGCGCCATCCGGAATCTCGAGATCGATGAGAGTACCTTCGGGGGCGCCAGAGGAGTGATTCAGGTCAACCAGTCAGCCGGCACGGGGAACGCCACTCGCAACAGCTTCAGCTATCGCTTCAACCAATAGAGCAAGCGTGGAAGACAACGAGTGACGTCAATAAAAGCAGTGAAAAGACAGTACGGTTCATTCAGGAGAACGATCATGAAAACTTTCGAAAAAGCACCGCTCGCTCTGGCCATCTCTGCACTTCTGGTCGCACCGGCGGCACTGGCGGACAACAGCTTTGACACCGATTCCTACATGGATTCCGACGTCAACAACCGCTACGACGTTCATATCAAGAACGATTCCCACACCTACAAGCGGCTGGGTGCGCTCGGTGGAGCCCTGGTTACAGATGACAACTACTCCGGCGCCACCGTGGACAGCAAGCAGTTCAGCGACAACAACTATGCCACGCAAGACCTGACCACCAATGACGCGACCCTGGGCGGCAATGCCCTGCAGGGTGCTGCCGGTAATATCGGTGCCAACGTGGCCGCCGGTGACAACAACCAGCAGGCCAACGACGCCGCGCTGTCGTCTTCCGACGCGGCCACCGTATTCGGCCAGGCGGCTTCCTTCTCCTTCCAGTCCACCTCCAACAACATGACTGGCATCACCGGCAGCCCGAACACTGCCCTGATGGGTGGCAACGCCCTGCGTAACGCCAGCGGCAACATCGGCGTCAACGTCGCGGCTGGTATCGGCAACGCCCAGCACAACAGCCTGGCGGCAGCCGTCAACACCGCCAGCGGCAGCGCCGACGCCACCACCGGCGGCGTCCAGGCCAGCTACAACAACAGCACCACCACCGCAGGACAGGTCGTGACCCTGGAAAGCGGCTCCGAGTTCAGCGCCGGCGTGGTACTGGGCGGTGGCTACATCGGTGGCGGTGTCGGTAGCTACGAGGGCAACTGGGAGCAGACCAACGACGTCTATCCGGAAATCTGGCAGGGCGGCGATAGCCACCCCGGCGGCGAGTCCCTGTGGGGCCATGCTGACTTCGACGACCAGGGCCCGGATGGCAACGACGGTCGTTTCGAGGGTGAAGAAGGCGGTTCTCTCGGCTTCGTCGAGGCCGGTCTGATTGGCCTGGCCGGCACCGCTTCCGGTTCCAGCAACTCCTTCAATGAAGTGCTGGTCTACCAGGAAAATACTGCCACCCTGGGCGGCAATGCCCTGCGCGGCGCCACCGGCAACATCGGCGTCAACATCGCCTCCGGCACCGGCAACATGCAGCGCAACTCGCTGTCGATTGCCTCCAGCATGGGCGGCGCAGCCACCGGCGGTGGCGCGGGCGAAGCGCAGTAATCCGTTCGATCCAATCGGTACTTCCCCGGCCCATCTGGGTCGGGGATCTTTCCAACAAGACACGACCGCCAAAGCTCACCAAGAAGCTGGCCAATACGACACTCACCATCTGGATACGGGGGACAGGTCATGACACTGCCACGCTGGCCGCTGGCCGCGGCACTGGCCATCGGCCTCGCACTACCACTCGGCAACACCCAGGCTGCCACCATTCGCCTGGGAGGGATCGTGCCGGGGACGGTGATCAACAAGGACGTGCAGTCCATCCGTGAGCGTCGCTACGAAAATCTGGTCGAGCAGCGCACCGACTTTTCCTGTGGTGCCGCTTCGCTGGCCACCCTGCTCAAGTACGCCTACCAACGTCCCGACACCACCGAGCACGACGTGCTGGCGGGGATGCTGGAGGTAGCCGACCTGGAGCTGGTACAGCAGCAGGGCTTCTCCCTGCTGGATCTGAAGAACTATGTCGAGACCCTGGGCCTGCGCGGGCGCGGCTATGAAGTCGACGCCGAGACCCTGGATGACGTCTCAATTCCGGTGATCGTCCTACTGGACCTCAACGGCTACAAACACTTCGTGGTCATGAAGAAGGCCAGCGCAGATCGCGTCTATATCGGTGATCCGGCGTTGGGCAACCGGGTGATGTCCCGGGACGAATTCATGGCCGCCTGGAACAATATCATCTTCGCGGTGGTGGGCGACGGCTTCGATCGCTATACCGCCTTGCTCGATCCGCGCCAGCCTTTGACGGCGCATCGAATGAAGGACGTGTTTTCGCCCGTCTCACGCGAGCAGATGATCGACTTCGGTTTCCGTCACGCTGAACTGTTCTGATAACGATAACGCTCTTTCGGCAAGGCTCAGCGGCGAGCAGGAAGGCGCCGTCGATCAGGGGGCAACACCATGATGGGACATGACAGGGGACCAGGGCTGAAATACTGGGCAATGCTGTTGGCATTGTCGTTGGCTCTGGGCGCACCGGCAGCGTTGGCTGCCACCACCGACTTTGACCGCTTCGAGGGTTTCAGCGAGGCGCGTCAGCTATCCGACAGTGAACTGGGACAACAGCGCGGGCGCTTCGCCGATAAGGGGCGCCTGATGTTTTTCGGGGTGCAGATGGTCAGCGAATGGCGCACCGCGGCGGGGGATCATCTATCTGCCGGGGCGCAGATGCTGGGTGATCTGAGTCGAGGCCAACCCACGGTGAGCTTCCAGCCCACCATTACCGTGGTGGAGAGCGCCGCGGGTCTGGCAAGTCTTGGCAACGGTGCAACGATAGTCGATCGGGGCACCGCCAACGCCTCCGGCGTGGTGCAGTCGATCCAGGCGGGGGGGGACTTCAACGTCGCCGCCAATGACCTGGTCATCGATGTCATGGACGCCTCGAGCTTCGGTGGAGTGAGCCCGGACACCAGCGGCAATCTGACCCGCTCCATCGCCGGCAGTACCATCGCGGTATCCGCCGTTGGCAACAACATGAGCGTATCCGTGGACATTCCGGGTATGGGCAGCATCAGTCAGGCCATTGTACCCGGCGGCGGGCTGAATCAGGCGATCCAGCTCTCCAGCAACATGCAGCAGGTGCGCAACCTGACCCGGCTGCAGCTGTATATGGGTAACCAGGCCGGGGTGGGAGACAGGGCGGTACCCGGCATGCTCAGCGGCATCAAGTCCGCGGCGGCACTGCGTTGACAGCTATGAAGGATTTGGCCGTCGTAAACGCACAATTTGACTACACTTTACCAGGAGTGTCGGGGGACCCTGCTGGAAGGGGAGCAGAAGGGCGCAGTAGACGCTCGACAAGAAGTACAAACGATTTCATTCGGGGACAAGGAGATCGACGTGAATATCGTCATCAACAGGACGCTCTGCCCGCCGTTGGCGGGCCTTTTACTGGCCGGTGCTGCGGCGCCTGCTCTTGCACAACAGACCGTCGGAGCCGAACAGCAAGAAGCGCTGGAATCCCAGGAGGCCTCGCGCAGCGTGCAGGATATTTTCCGCGAGGAGCACGCGCTGTTTTCCGATCGCCTGACCATCGAACCCGGGATCACCTACACCTACTCGGATCGGGATAGCCTGGCACTACGCGGCTTTCTGGCACTGGACGCCATCTTTCTCGGCGAGCTGAATCTCGACAATGTCGAGACCCACATTACCACCCTGGATATCAATACCCGTTATGGCCTGACCGATCGGCTGGAAGCCAGCATCAATGTGCCCTTCGTCTATCGCACCACCACCATCCAGTCCATCGGTGGTGAGTTCTCCACAGAACGCAATGTGGAGGATGACGTCGATGAAGCCGGGCTAGGTGATATCTCGGCGAGCCTGTCCTACCGGCTGCTGCCGGAGACCGTGGAGAGGCCCGACGTGGTGGTCAGTCTGGGGGTGCGTGCGCCCACCGGCAAGGACCCCTACGGCATCGAAATCGAGCAATCCGATACCGCCGGTAACCTGTCGGTTCCCAAGGAATTGCCCACCGGCAACGGCGTCTGGGGCGTGACTGCCGGGGTGTCGGTACTCAAGACTCTGGACCCGGCCATCGTCTTCGCCAACCTGGGCTACACCTACAATATCGAGGAAGATTTCGACGATATTTCGGCGGGTGAGGGTGATCAGCGCGCCGATGTGGATCTGGGTGACAGCATCAGCGCAGGCTTCGGTACCGCCTTTGCCTTGAATGAGCGGCTGAGTCTGGCGTTGTCCTACTCCCACGAATATATCCGCAAGACCGAGATTACTCCGGAAGGTGGCAATGAGACCGAGGTTATCGGCAGTGACGCCACTATCGGGGTGTTCAATATCGGTGGCACCTACGCCATGACCGATTCCACCTCGGTGGTCACCAACCTGGGCATCGGCATGACCGATGACGCCTCGGATATCAGCCTGACCTTCCGTATGCCGTTCCAGCTATAGAGCGGTTGGCATTTAACCAGCGCAAGAACGCTCGCCAGTGAGTCGGCTGACCCTCGGGGTCGGCCGATTGCGTTGGTGCCTCTGGTCTTGATGCGCTCTCCTGGCCATCGTGACATGGGCCGACCCGCGACTCGCCCCCGACCGGGCGGCGATGGCATACTAGGCGCCGAATCGAATGTCGACGGTACCTGCATGCTCAAGACCTTGGCGATAGTGCTGCTGGCACTGCTCGCCCTGCTTCAGTATCGACTGTGGCTGGGCCAGGGCGGTGTCATGGAAATGAATGAAGTCAGCGGGCGGGTGGCGGCGCTGGAGGCGGAAAACCAGCCCCTGCGCGATCGCAATGCTCGCCTTAGCGCCGAGGTGGTGGACCTCAAGACCGGTCTCGATGCCATCGAGGAACGCGCTCGCAGCGATGTGGGCATGGTGCGCACCGACGAGCAGTTCTTCTGGGTGCCCGGGGTCGAGACCGACGTCGCCCCGGTGGCCCAACCGACACCGGGATCTGCCCAGGGGGCCAGTGAATGAGCCGACTGTGGCTGATCGTGCCGGCGGCGGGCGTCGGCAAGCGGGTCGGCGGGACCTGCCCCAAGCAGTATCTCGAAGTGGCGGGGCGACCGGTGCTGGCGCATACCCTGGCGCGGCTGCATCAGAGCTTTCCCGAGGCGCGGCTGTGCCTGTGCCTGGCGCCCGATGACGACTGGTTCGACCCGGCGCTGGTCCCCTTTACCGACTGGCAGCGGGTGGCCGGCGGCGCCGAGCGCGTGCACAGCGTGGTCAATGCCCTGGCGGCGGTCGCCGCCCAAGGCGCCCCCGATGACCTGGTGCTGGTGCACGACGTGGCGCGCCCCTGTGTCAGCGCCGATGACCTGTCACGGCTCTACAACGCTGCCCTCGCGAGCCCTGACGGGGCGCTGCTGGCCTCGCCGGTGGCGGATACCATCAAGCGTGACGATGGCCAGGGGGCGGTGGCGAACACCGAGGACCGACGGGGTCTGTGGCAGGCCCAGACGCCCCAGGCATTTCGCTTTGCTCTGCTTCAGGAAGCTCTGGCCCGGGCGCTGGCGCCGGACGGCATCGGTGTCGGCCGGATCACCGACGAGGCGTCGGCGGTGGAGGCCCTGGGCCGCGCGCCCCGACTGGTCGCCGGTCGCCGCGACAATATCAAGATCACCCACCCCGAGGACCTGCGCCTGGCCGAGTTGATCCTGGCCGGCGACGCGGTGCTCCGGGATCTGCACGAGAGTTCATGAACATGCTGCTGCCCCTGCGCATAGGCCACGGCTTCGACGTCCATCGCTTCGGCGAGGGTGACCACCTGATGATCGGGGGCGTGCGACTGCCCTTCGATCGGGGGTTCGTGGCGCACTCCGATGGCGACGTTCTGTTGCATGCCATCAGTGATGCGCTGCTGGGCGCCTGCGCCCTCGGTGATATCGGTCACCTGTTTCCGGATACCGACCCTGAGTGGAAGGGCGCCGACAGTCGCGACCTGCTGCGGCGGGTGGTGGCACGGGTGGCGCAGGCCGGCTACCGGGTGGCCAACCTGGACGCCACCCTGATGGCCCAGGCGCCGAAGATGGCACCGCATCTCGGTGCCATGCGCGACGCCCTGGCCGAGGACCTGGGCATCGACAGGGGCGCCATCAACGTCAAGGCCACCACGACAGAGCGTCTCGGCTTCACCGGGCGTGGCGAGGGCATCGCCGCCGAGGCGGTGGTGCTGATGGCGGCCATTGACAATGATGCCACCAGCGCCGCCGGGGACCCTGGCGCCAGTGTCACGAGGGCCGAATCGACATGAGCGATGCCATCGTCTGGCCCCCGGACTGGCCGCGCTATCTGGACGAGCGTTTCGGCGCCCCGATGGCTGGGCGTTACCGGGAAACCCCCGAGGATTTCCAGGTCGAGGAGGACCTTGGGTTCGCTCCTGAGGGCCAGGGCGAGCACCTGTGGCTGTGGATCGCCAAGCGTGACACCACCACCGCCAGGGTCGCCTCGACCCTGGCCCACCAGTGTCAGGTGAGTCGCCGCGACGTCGGTTATGCCGGCATGAAGGACCGCACGGCGGTAACGCGTCAGTGGTTCTCGGTGCATCTTGCGGGGCGTGAGGCGCCGAAAGATCTCGACGCACGACTGGCGGCGGAGGGCTATGTGGTCGAGGCCGCCAGCCGTCATCCGCGCAAGCTCAAGCGTGGGGTCCATCGCGGCAACCGCTTTCGTCTGAAGCTGACCGGCGAGGTGGCTCGGGACCCTGGGCTCGAACAGCGCTTCGAGGCCTTGGTGAGCGACGGGGTGCCCAACTATTTCGGGCCCCAGCGGTTCGGTCACGAGGGGCGCAACCTGAGCAAGGCCTGTGCGGTGCTCGAGCGCGGCTGGCGCAAGCGTGATGACCGCGAGGGCATGCTGTTGTCCGCCGCTCGCAGCTACCTGTTCAACGCCCAGTTGGCCGAGCGTCTGCGCAGGGGCTGCTGGCGAGAGGTGCTGGCCGGCGATGTGATGATGCTGGAAGGTACCCACAGCCTGTTCGACGTGGAAAGCCCCGATGACGCCTTGAAGGCGCGCCTCGAGCAAGGCGACATCCATCCCGCCGGGGTACTCTGGGGGACCGGTGGCAGTCGCGCCCGGGAGCGAGCCGAGGCGCTGGAGCAAGACGTCCTGGCCGAGGCGCCGGCGCTTTGCGCCGGACTCGAGAAGGCCAGGGTCAAGGCGTCCCGACGGGCGTTGAGAGTCATGCCCACCGAGGCCCGTCTATGGCGTCAGGGCGACGCGGTGTGGCTCGAGTTCCGCTTGCCCGCCGGGGCCTTTGCCACCGCCGTGCTGCGTGAGCTGATGGATCACCCCACCTTGAGCTTTCGCAACGCGCCGTCCGTCGACGAGCCTTTAGTGAAGGAGCCTGTGGCCAGGCAGCCTGGGGAAGAGCTGACCGGGGACGCGCAACCAGTGGCCGAGCAACACCAGGGAGATACACCATGAGGAGACTGCTGCTATCCAACGACGACGGCGTCAACGCGCCTGGCTTGAAGGCCTTGCATGACGCCCTCAGCCCCTATGCCAAGCTCAGGGTGGTCGCCCCCGATCGTGATCGCAGCGGTGCCAGCAACTCCCTTACCCTGTCGCGTCCGCTGTCGCTCAGCCCCATGGACAGCGGCTTCTACAGCGTCGACGGTACCCCCGCCGACTGTGTCTATCTTGGCGTCAACGGCGTCTGGGACGAGACGCCGGATCTGGTGATCTCGGGTATCAACCATGGCGGCAACCTGGGCGACGACGTGCTCTACTCGGGCACCGTGGCGGCGGCCATGGAAGGGCGCAATCTGGGCATGACGGCCATCGCCGTGTCACTGGTCGGGCACCGCTACTTCGAGACCGCTGGCCGGGTGGCGGCGAGCCTGGTAGGGGCACTGGAGCAGCTTTCGCTGCCGCCGCGCAGCCTGCTCAATGTCAATGTGCCGGATGTGCCGTGGGAGGAGCTGCGCGGCTTTCGCGTCACTCGCATGGGCTATCGTGGCCCCGCCGAACGCCCCATCGAGACGCGCGATCCCCGTGGACGGTTGCGCTACTGGATCGCCCCGGTGGGGGAAAATGCCGACGATGCGCCGGACACGGACTTCGCCGCGGTGGCGGAGGGTTACGTCTCCATCACCCCGCTGCAGACCGATCTGACCCGACACGCCGCACGCGATGATGTGCAGGACTGGCTTGATGCGCTCACCTGATCTCAGAGGCGTCGGCATGACGTCCCAGCGAACCCGGGACCGCATGGTCAGCCGCATGCGCGAGCAGGGCATTCGCTCGTCTCGCGTGCTCGAGGTGATGGCGCGGGAACCTCGCCATCTGTTCCTTGACGAGGCCCTGGCGCATCGTGCCTACGAAGATACCGCGCTGCCGATCGGCCACGGCCAGACCCTGTCGCAGCCCTGGATCGTCGGACGCATGAGCGAGCTGATCCTCGAGCAGGCGCCCGAGCGAGTGCTGGAGGTGGGGACCGGGTCAGGCTACCAGACGCTGATCCTGGCACGTCTGGTGACGGAACTCTGGTCGGTGGAGAGGATCAATGCTCTGCATCGTATCGCCGCCTCACGCCTGCGCCTGTTGAAGACCTACAACGCGCGCTTGAGGCTGGCCGACGGCGGGCACGGGTGGCCCGAGGCCGCCCCCTTCGACGCCATCCTGCTGACCGCCTGTGCCAGCGAACTGCCCGAACCTCTGCTGTCCCAGCTGGTGGACGGCGGCGTGCTGATCGCGCCGCTGGAAGGGCACGATGGACGCCAGTGGCTGACCCGTGTAAGGCGCGAGGGAGAGCGCTTTGAATTCGAACGGCTGGAGCCGGTACGCTTCGTGCCGTTACTTGAAGGAGTAATTCGTTGAAACATTCGCTAGGCCTCTACCTCCGGGGTGCGGGCATGGGGGCGGCGGATGCCGTCCCGGGAGTCTCCGGGGGCACCATTGCCTTCGTCACCGGCATCTACGAGGAGCTGATCCACACCATCAAGCGCTTCGGTCCCAGTGCCTTCGGGGCGCTGAAACAGGGCGGCGTCAGGGGGCTCGTCGCTCACCTGAACCTGCGCTTCCTGCTTCCGCTGATGGCCGGCATCCTGACCAGCCTGATCACCGTGGCTCACCTGGTGGTGTGGCTGCTGGATAGCCATCCGCTGCTGCTCAACGGCTTCTTCTTTGGCCTGGTGGCGGCGTCGGCGCTGGTGGTCGGCAAGCACCCGGCCGACTGGCGCTGGTGGCACATGCTGCCGCTGGCGCTGGGACTGGTGCTGGCCCAGGCGCTGCCGTCGCTGATGCCGCTGGTCAACGCCCTCGGCAGCCCCTCGCTGGTACTGGTCGTCGGTGGCGCCATCGCCATCAGCGCGATGCTGTTGCCCGGCGTCTCGGGCAGCTTTCTTTTGTTGAGCATGGGCCTCTACGACGTGGTGATGCAGGGGATCCGCGGTTTTGATGTACCGCTGCTGGGGCTGTTTGCCCTGGGGTGCCTGGTTGGCCTTTTCACCTTTTCGCGTCTGCTGTCGTGGCTGCTGCGACGTCATCACACCGCCACCCTGCAGCTGCTGGTCGGCTTCATCGTGGGCTCGCTGCCGATCCTCTGGCCCTGGCGGGAGCTGACGCGCTATCAGCTAGGCAGTGACAATCAAGTCATCCCGCTGGACTATCGTTATCTGGCCCCCTGGGATTATTCTGCGGTGACCGGAGAGGCCGCGCAGCTGGTGGGGGTGACGCTGCTCGCCATCCTCGGCATGCTGGTGGTCCTCATCGTTGCCAGGGTTGGCGCTTCGTCCGCCGCCCGCGAAGACGCCAACGCTAGCCGCTCGACGCGGTCAGCCGACAAGGAGACACCACACGATGCATAAGACTCTCGTCATCTCCAGCCTGGCGCTGGTCCTGGCCGGCTGTGTCAATCAGCAGGGCCCGAGCCAGCCGGTCCAGGTTCAGGACCTGTCGTCGGCCCGTGCCGCCCAGGTGCCTGCGCAGTACACCGTCGAGTCCGGCGATACGCTGTACGGCATCGCCTGGCGCCACGATATGGACTTCCGCGAACTGGCCCGGATCAACAATATCCAGCCTCCCTACCGCATCGACGTCGGCCAGACGCTGAGCCTGTCGGCCAACGGTCAAGCCCCGTCGTCGGGCGCCGGTAGCCAGCAGGTAGCGGGCGCGCAGGCAGGCCAGGGCGGGGCGGTGGCAACGCCCCTCGGCCAGGAAAGTCAGAACGCTCAGCCCTCCTCCGAGGATCTCGAGTGGCTGTTGCCGGACGGCAGCACCGAGACCGTGAGCGCGAGTACCGAGCAGATCAGCGGTACCGCGGCCCAGGGCGCAGCCGCCGTGGCCGGTGTCAGCGCGACCGCTCCGGGACCGGTGTACGACTACGACACCCCCGGCGCCGATGGCAGCCTGAGCAGTCAGGATGAGGCCGAACGCGCCCAGCGCGAAGCCGAGGAATCGGTGGTGGCGGCCGCCGAGGAAGAGGCCAGGGCACAGCAACAGCAGCAGGCCGAGGCTAGCGATTCTGCACAGTCAGAAACCGTGGCCGCCAACGCTTCGCAGGACAGCGGCAGCAGCAGCCAGGCGACGTCTTCCAGTGGCGGCGAAAGCGCTTCAATCGGCGGGTCCCGGACCTATACGCCGGTCGATGAGGTCCCCTGGCAGTGGCCGGCCGACGGCCAGATTGTCAGCCAGTTCGGCGAGAGTTCGAGCATCACCGCCGGCATTGATATCGGCGGTCAAAAGGGGCAACCTGTCAGAGCGGCGGGGCCGGGCAAGGTGGTCTACGCGGGCAGCGGTGTGCGGGGCTACGGCAAGCTCATCCTGCTCAAGCATAACGATGAATACCTGAGTGCCTACGCCCACAACGACAGTCTCAAGGTCAGCGAGAACGATGTCGTCGAGGCAGGCCAGGTCATCGCCACCATGGGCGATTCCGACGCCGAGGACGTACGCCTGCATTTCGAGGTGCGCAAGGACGGTCAGCCGCAGGATCCGACGAAATATCTTCCTTCCCGTTGAGAAACGGCAGTTTCTCCAGGATGAGCGTCACACAATAATAATCTTTGGCGTTGATCGTAGTGGGTGACGACAACGCCGGGTCGCAACCACGGGGTAGCTATACGATGAGCATGCTTGAACGGGATCTTCAGGATGTGAATCTCGAAACGGTAGACGAGGCTGACGAGGACGCCGTCGAGGACGTGACGGACGAGGCCGAAGAGGTCGAGGAAGCCGACGACGAGACTCAGGCGTTCGAGAAGGCGCTGGGTCGCGAGGATCGCTATGCGCGCCAGAGCCTCGACGCCACCCAGATCTACTTGAACGAGATCGGCTTCTCGCCATTGCTGACGCCGGAGGAAGAGGTCTATTTCGGCCGTCTGGCGCGCAAGGGCGACCCCCAGGGGCGGGCACGGATGATCGAGTCCAACCTGCGCCTGGTGGTGAAGATCGCGCGCCGCTACCTCAATCGTGGCCTGACCCTGCTGGACCTGATCGAAGAGGGCAACCTCGGCCTGATTCGTGCGGTGGAGAAGTTCGATCCGGAGCGCGGCTTTCGCTTCTCGACCTACGCCACCTGGTGGATTCGCCAGACCATCGAACGGGCGCTGATGAATCAGACCCGCACGATTCGCCTGCCGATCCACGTGGTCAAGGAACTCAACATCTACCTGCGCGCCGCCCGCGAGCTGACCCAGAAGCTCGATCACGAGGCCACCGCCGAAGAGATCGCCGAACATCTGGACAAGCCCGTCGAGACCGTCAAGAAGATGATGGGGCTCAACGAGCGGGTGTCCTCGGTCGACTACCCCATGGGCGGCGAGAGCGACAAGCCGTTGATCGAGACCCTCACCGACGACAACGAGCAGGGGCCCGAGTCGACGTTGGTCGACGGTGACGTCAAGGCCCACGTCAATCACTGGCTGGCGGAGCTTACCGAGAAACAGTGCGAGGTGGTGGTGCGACGCTTTGGCCTTCGTGGCCACGAGGCCGCCACCCTGGAGCAGGTCGGCGAGGAGATCGGCCTGACCCGCGAGCGGGTGCGCCAGATTCAGGTCGAGGCGCTCAAGAAGCTGCGCCGGATGCTCGACAAGCAGGGCCTGTCGCTGGACGCCATCTTCGAGTAGTCCCGTCAGCCTGGCGTGACCAGGGTACTGTCGGTGGAGGTACCCGCTAGTAGATGATGTCAGTGCATGCTGGAGCGCTTGGATAGAGGCATGTGCTCGACCTTCAAGACTGACCCCGTGAGACGTATCCATAAGCGCCGGGCCAAGCCTGGCGCTTTTTTTAGTGGTTTTGTCTGGTTGCTATCTAAGTATTGGTTTAACTAGCTGTCTCGGAAGAGTTTTATGGACTTATATGCCATGAAATACCCTTTTCTATTGAGCATAATATGGTGACAACACTAGCCTCTGCACACTGACCTCGGAGTCCCCATGTCTCGCCCCCTGATCGCCGATATCGACCTGGATGCCCTGCGCCACAATTACCGGCTTGCCGCGGGCCTGGCCCCTGGCAGCCTCAGCGTCGCGGTGCTCAAGGCGGACGCCTACGGCCATGGCGCCGTCGCCTGCGCGAGGGCCTTGTCCGGCGAGGCGCCGATGTTTGCGGTGGCAGCGATCGAGGAGGCGGTCGCCCTGCGCGAGGCCGGCATCGAGGAGCCCATCGTGCTGCTCGAGGGGATCTTCAGCGCCGATGAGCTGGCCCAGGTGGAGGCGCTTGGCCTGGGCATGGCGATTCACAGCGACTGGCAGCTCGAGGCCGCCCTGGCACGGCGTCCGGCCCGGCCCATCCCGGTGTGGCTGAAGGTGGACTCCGGCATGCATCGGCTGGGCTTCCCGCCCGAGCGGGCCGAAGCGGCCTGGCGGGCACTCGAGGCGGCCCCCGAGTGTGTCTGTGATCTTCACCTGATGAGCCACTTCGCCACCGCCGACAGTACCGATGCTGGCTACTTTCAACGTCAGCGCGAGTGCATTGTGGCGCTGGCCGAGCGTCTCGACGCGCCCACCTGCCTGGCCAACTCGCCAAGTATTCTTGCCCAGCCCTCGGCCCACGGTGCCATCAACCGTCCGGGAGTGATGCTCTACGGGGCCGACCCACTGGAGGTCGCCAACAGCGCAAGCCAGCAGCTTGCACCGGTGATGAGCCTGCGCAGCGAGATCATCGCCGTGCGCGAGCTTTCCGCGGGGGAGCCGGTGGGCTACGGGGGGCGCTTCGTCACCTCTCGGCCCTCGCGTATCGGGGTGGTGGCCTGTGGCTACGGCGACGGCTATGACCGCCACGCGGTGGACGGCACTCCGGTGCTGGTCGACGGCAAGCGCACCCATGTGGCCGGCAAGGTGTCGATGGACATGATGACGGTGGACCTGAGCGAACTACCCGAGGCAGGCATCGGCAGCGAGGTGGTGCTGTGGGGCCGCAGCCGTCACGGTGGCGTTCTGTCGGTGGATGAAGTGGCCCGATTCTGCGACACCATCAGCTATACCCTGTTGACCGGGGTGCTGCCACGGGTGCCCAGGCGGTACAATGGCGCCGTTAGCGACTGACGGCCTGGCTCGTCGGTCGTCCTGATCGACCGACGAGGGATCGCATGTCCAAGGACACAACGACCGCGCCACGTTACTGGACCCAGCCACGCTACTGGCCGACCTACCTTGCCATCACCGCCATGCGCGCCAGTGCCTGGTTGCCGTGGCGCTGCAAGCTGGCGCTGGGCCGATTGATCGGACTGGCTGCCTGGCGTTTCGCCGGGCGTCGCCGTCATATCACCGAGACCAATATTCGCCTTTGCTTTCCCGAGCTCGACCCGGCGGCCCAGGCCCGCCTGGTCAAGCAGAGCTTTCTGGCCAACGGCATCGGCATCTTCGAGACCGCCACCGGCTGGTGCCGGGATCCCGAACATCTGCGCCACCGGGTCACCTTCAAGGGCCAGGAGCATATGGCCAAGGTCCAGGCCGAAGGCAAGGGCGCGCTGATCATCGGCATCCACTTCTCCACCCTGGATCTCGGCGGCGCCCTGCACTCGCTGTTCTTTCCCGCCGACGTGGTCTATCGCCCCCACGACAATCCGGTGTTCGAGCGTTTCATGACCCGTGCCCGCAACGGCATCTTCGGTACCGCCATCGATCGTCATGACCTGCGTGGCGTGGTGCGACGGATCAAGGCCGGTCACCACGTCTGGTACAGTCCGGACCAGGACTTCGGTCGTGACGCCAGCGTGTTTGCGCCCTTCTTCGGGGTCGAGGCGGCGTCGATCAAGCTGACGGCCAAGATCGCCAAGATGACCGGCGCGCCGGTGATGCCGCTGATCTTTCATCGCAATCCCGACAATCGCACCTACAGCCTCGAATACCTGCCCGCCCTGGACAACTTCCCCAGCGGTGACGAGGTCGCCGACGCTGCCCGTATCAACGCGGTGATCGAGGCCGCGATTCGCCGCCATCCCGAGCAGTATCTGTGGATGCACCGGCGCTTCAAGACCCGCCCCAGGGGCGAGGCCAAGATCTACTGATGGACCCGCCTGGCGGGGCTTGCCGGCTTGGCCGTGGGCGCCCCGTCGGTCCAGGCGTCAACCGATCTGCTCGAGGCGCGCCGCCAGGCGTTCTCGCATGGGGGTCAGGTCGAGGCGGTGTGCGCCTCTTTCCAGTCGTTCCACGATAAAGGCCTGATCCATCGGGTCGCTGGCGCCGTCCGCCAGCGCCTGGCCGACCCGCTGAGCCATCCGCTGAATGCTGGGGAGCTGGTGTTCCCCGGCGAACAGTGACTGGGTCTTGAGCGACTTGAGCAAACCCAGCAGGGTGCTCTGGTCCTCGGCGCCGTAGGACAGGATCGGCACGAACAGGCGGTGCAGCAGGCTGTCGTAGCGTTCCACCGGCCAGGTCACACGGCGCTTGCCGTCACCGTCGACCATGGTGTTGGCCGGCTGCCACTTGAGGTAGCGGCACAGCAGATCGGTCATCCGGTGCAGGCACAGCCTGGCGGTGCCGGGGTCGTTGATCCCCGGGGACAGCGCCTTGATCGCCACTTCCATCATCTGGGTCAGTCCGTGGACGAAGTGCTCGTCGATGGATTCACCGTCGAGATAGGTGAGGGTGGAGAGCACCTCGTCGCACCACTCCTCGTTGGGCGTGTCCTCGCATTCCAGGATAGCGATGGGCAGACCTTCCACCACGTAGTCGCCGAAGCGAAACTGCAGATGCAGCACGCCACCGATGCGCTCGGCAAGCTCCGCCAGTCGCTCGAGGTTGGCGTTCTGCACATAGCCCGCCATGCGCGCATGGATCTCGTGACACTGGGCGCTCGGCGGTGCAGCCGAGGGCAGGTAGCGCCAATGGTCATCGGTTTCCTTGTCGTGCAGACGCTGCATGCTGGCCAGGGTGGTGTCATGGAGCCCGGAGATCACGGCGTCGATCTGGATCGACTGGGAGGCGTTGTGGATGAAATAGACGAACAGCGCCAGGCAGTGCAGCACCATGGCACAGGCCAGATAGATGGCGAGCGAACGCCAGGCGGCTTCGCCGTCGTCGACCTCCGGCACGATCAATAGAATCAGGATGAACAGGATGGTGCCCAGGTAGTGGCCGAGCACCCACTGATTGGCGCGCTCCGATACCAGCCCGAATACCAGCTTGTGGGAAAAGTTGCCGCCGGCCTGGGACAGCACCGACATCACCATGGAAAAGCTGAACACCATCAGCGAGATCATGCCGCCGAGCATCGCCGCCAGCAGTGACTGGGCGCTGCCCGGGGCGGTGAGACTGAGCTTCTGGATCACCTCCGGCAGCGAGGTGTCGCTGATCGGTGGGGCCAGCGCCAGCAGGCCGAGCAGACCGTAGACCAGGGCTGCCAGGGTCGGCAGGTAGGCGATGCTGGTATAAAAGGCGCGAATCAACCGCACCGGATGGAAGGTCAGCGATGACATGGCAGGGACCCTGTCAGGTAGCGGTGGATGGGATAGGTCGATGTCGACGACAAGATGCGTCGCATGTGGCTCTTATCGCTTCAAGCGTGCTGTCATGCAAGTACGCCGGTAAACGCTGGCGGCAGCGGAAAGACTGGAACTGCACAAACGACGACGCCACCGGCGTGGGCCGGTGGCGTCGTTGCAGTGCGCAGTGCTTGTCGTATCAGGCGTCGATACGCTTGTACTTCATCCGATGCGGCGTGTCGTCACCGACGCGCTTCTTGTGGTCGGCTTCGTACTCGGTGTAGTTGCCGGCGAAGAACTCGACGTGGGACTCGCCTTCGAAGGCCAGGATATGGGTCGCGATGCGGTCCAGGAACCAGCGATCGTGGGAGATCACCATGGCGCAGCCGGGGAAGGCCAGCAGAGCCTCTTCCAGCGCACGCAGGGTCTCGATATCCAGGTCGTTGGACGGCTCGTCGAGCAGCAGCACGTTGGCGCCCTGCTTCAGGGTCTGGGCCAGCTGCAGGCGGCCGCGCTCACCACCGGAGAGGTCCCTGAGGAACTTCTGCTGGTCATTGCCCTTGAAGTTGAAACGCCCGACGTAGGCCCGTGAGGAGACCTCGTAGCCGTTGATGTTGAGGATGTCCTGTCCATCGGACACCGCTTCCCACACCGTCTGCTTGTCGTCGAGGGCGTCGCGCATCTGCTCGACGTAGGCGATGTCCACTGTCTCGCCGAGCACCACTTCGCCGGCGTCCGGCTTCTCGCTGCCCTGGATCAGCTTGAACAGGGTGGACTTGCCGGCACCGTTGCCGCCGACGATACCGACGATGGCACCCTGGGGGATGGTGAAGCTCAGGTCCTCGTAGAGCAGCTTGTCGTCGAAGCGCTTGGACACCCCGTGGAATTCGATGACCTTGTCGCCCAGACGCGGACCCGGCGGAATGTAGATCTCGTTGGTCTCGTTGCGCTTCTGGAAGTCGCCGGACTGCATCTCCTCGAAGCGGTTGAGGCGCGCCTTGCTCTTGGCCTGACGGCCCTTGGCGTTGGAGCGAACCCACTCGAGCTCGTGCTTGATCGCCTTCTGACGCGAGGCCTCGGCCTTGGCTTCCTGCTCCAGGCGCTTCTCCTTGGCTTCCAGCCACTGGGAGTAGTTGCCTTCGAAGGGGATGCCCTGGCCGCGGTCGAGCTCGAGGATCCAGCCGGCCACGTTGTCGAGGAAGTAGCGGTCGTGGGTGATGGCCACCACGGTACCGGAATAGTCGTGGAGGAAGCGCTCGAGCCAGGCCACGGACTCGGCGTCCAGGTGGTTGGTCGGCTCGTCCAGCAGCAGCATGTCCGGGTTGGACAGCAGCAGGCGGCACAGCGCCACGCGGCGACGTTCGCCACCGGACAGGTGGCCGACATTGGCCTCCCAGGGCGGTAGCCGCAGCGCCTCGGCGGCGACTTCCAGCTTGCGCTCCAGGTTATGGGCGTCGGCGGCCTCGATCAGGTTCTCGAGCTTGGCCTGTTCGGCGGCCAGCGCGTCGAAGTCGGCGTCCGGTTCGGCGTAGGCCGCATAGACGGCGTCCAGCTTGGCCTGGGCTTCCTTGATCTCGCCCAGTGCCTCCTCGACGGTCTCGCGCACGTTCTTGGTGTCGTCGAGCTCGGGCTCCTGGGGCAGGTAGCCCACGTTGAGGCCCGGCATCGGCCGTGCCTCGCCTTCGATCTCGGTGTCCACGCCGGCCATGATCCGCAGAAGGGTGGACTTGCCGGCGCCGTTGAGACCGAGCACGCCGATCTTGGCCCCGGGGAAGAAGGACAGGGAGATGTCCTTGAGGATCTGCTTCTTGGGGGGCACGACCTTGCCCACCCGGTTCATGGTGTAGACGTATTGCGCCATGGGAACTCGCTAGTGTTGGGGAAACGATCACCACCGGCGCTGACGGACGCCCTGGGCGTCGACAGCATAGCCAGACGTGGACGATGCCGCGTTTCCACTGGGGTTCGCGGAAAAAAAGCTGGTCACAGATGATAGAGCCGGAGGCGCACAAACGCCAGCCATGTGGCGAGATCGAGGGTCGCCTCACACAAGGTGAGGGGATTCGCCAGGCGAGAGCGAAGGGCGGGGGCGATGCACCGACCGCCCCGGGAAAGACAGGTGGCGCTGGGTGCTATTCCTCTTCTTCTTCCTCTTCCTCGTCATAGCCCCAGTCGTCATCGATGGCCTGGCGCAGGCGACGTTCCTCGAGCAGGGCTTCCACTCGTCGGCGGGCGCGCAGGGTGTCAGCACGGTTGGAAGGACGACTGCGGGAATAGTCCTCGTCGTTGACCGCCTCCTGATCAGAGAGGTCGAGGTAGGCATCATCGAGAAGGGAATCACGGCTCATGTGAAATCTCCCATGGCCAGAGCGCCGAAGCGCGTCTTGTCACACCATGCTTCCGACGGCGGGAAGCGCCAACAGAATCCGAGGACTCTGTTGGCTATATAAGCGGGAATCGAGAAAAGTGCAAGAGGGAGGCGTGGACTGGCTCAGGCGCTGTCGGCGCCGTCACGCAGGCGATCGATCTCGGCCAGGTTGGCCACACGTTCGCTGACGTCCTTCTGGACGCCGATAAAGTAGACCAGCTCGTCACTTTCGTCCAACACCGGGGTCAGTGACAGCTCGTTGTAGAACAGGGTGCCGTCCTTCTTGTAGTTGCGCAGAACTTCGCGGCAGGGGCGCAACTCCTTCAAGGCCTTGCGCACGACGTCGAGGGCCGGCTGGTCGGTATCGTCGTTCTGCAGGAAGCGGCAGTCGCGGTAGAGGATCTCGTCCGCGCTGTAGCCGGTCAGGCGCTCGAAGCCCTGATTCACGTAGATCAGGATATGCTCGTCGCCTTCCTTCTCGGCCACCACGATCCCGTCTTCCGAGGCGTTGACGATGCGTTCGAGCAGTTCCGGGGCGATCATGTTCGGTCGTGTCATGGGACGTCCTGTTGCGGGCTTGGCGTTACACCCTTGTTGCCTGGTAATCAGGGGCCGGGGATTCAGGGGCCAGGATGTGCACCAAACCGGTAGTCTCTCAAAGACGGTTTGTGCGCAACCTCGGGATGTAATGATGGCTCTAATCGGCAAAATTTGATGCTAAGCATGGCCAGAGGGCGAGATTAAATCAATGGTCCGCTAAGGAAACGCTGCATAAATTGCTGCGCTCGACATCTCGACCGCCGGCGGTACTCAGGCTCCTCATTTAACCCATGTAAACTCGAAACCTTGCGTTCCGGCGGCAACCGACCTGTCATCGCTCGCGAGATTTCTTCAGCGCTTCCTGTCGTCTTTGCTGTGGCGGTAGTGTGGAGCGGACGCTGAGGCTGCCCTTGCGTCACTCTACCTCCGGCAGGCGCAACGCGCTGAGGGCGGCCAGGGCGGCGGTGGCGGCCAGCACCAGCAACAGCGGGCCGGCGCCGAGCCATTGCGCCAGAGCACCGATCACGGCGCCGACGATCAGCATCAGCACGCCAGTGATGGTGTTGGACAGGGCCACATAGAGGGCACGATTGTCGGCGCCGGCCATGTCGACGATGTAGGTCTTGCGACCGAGGCGAATGCCCGAGTGGACGATGACCAGCAGCGCGTAGACCAAGGCGTAGGGCCAGACACTTGCGCTCATCGACTCGGGCAACCAGGCCAGCGATGCCCCCAGCAGGCAGCACAGGGTGGTACCGATGGCACCGTCGCGCATCACCGTTTTGCTGGAGGCATCCGAACGCTTGCCCCAGATGGGGCTGGCGACCATGCCGGCGACCCCGGATACCACGATCAGAAGTCCCAGTCCGCCAAGTTCAGTACCGCCGTTGTCCTGGGCCATCAGCGCTACATAGGGCAACGCCAGGGCGCTGGACAGCAACAGGGCGCGGGTCAGATTGAAGTTACGAAAGGCGGCGTCGTCGCGCATCAGGGCGAGGCCGGTCTTGACCGAATCCCAGGCGTTGGCGCCGCCGTCGGTGGCGCCTTCCGCTTCTTCGATGGCGGCGGCGCACAGCGCATTGAGGGTCCATCCCAGCGCCGCCACGCCAAGCAGCACCGCCAGGGCGAGCTCGCCGGGACGGTCGTCGAACAGCACCAGCACCGCACCGGCGGCCAGGGTCACGGCGCCCGCCACACTGCCGCTCCAGCCCATCAGGGTCCCGCGACGTTGCTTGGAGATGGTCTTGCCGAGCACGTCCTTGGTGGCGATGGACGACAGCCCCCGGGCCAGCGACAGGGCGACCAGGGCCAGCAGTACCAGGCCGCCGCCAACACCGCCGGAACCGATCAGGGCAAGAACCGACAGCGCCGCGGCGGCCAGCGCCTGGAGCAATCCACCGACCATCCAGACGCCCTTGCGCCTGGGTTTCAGGCGGATAAAACCGGCCACGAACAGTTGGGGCAGCAGGGCGCCGGCCTCGCGAATCGGCACCAGCAGGCCGACCATCCAGGTCGGCGCGCCGATGGCGCCCAGTAGCCAGGGCAGGACCAGACGGGCGCTGGAGAGTTCGTCGGCGAGCTTGTTGCCTAGCGACGCCAGCAGATGCAGGAAGAAGTTGCGCGGCTGCTCATCGCAGGCGCTGTCCGGGATGTCCTTGCACAGGCGACTGTCCTCGTCGCCGGTGAGCCACTCGTAAAGTCGCGTCTGGGTTTCGCCACTGGCCATGGAGGCTGTCCTGACTGTTATGATCGTGGTTTGAGGGAATACGGTGTACGTGCTGCCTTGCAGCGCGTTGCCGGTGTTTCCACCTACGTGCTGGAACAGGGAGGCTGAACGTGGCACGCATTCGGATTATCTACTGTACGCAATGTCAGTGGCTCTTGCGTAGTGGCTGGTATGCCCAGGAGCTGCTCTCGACCTTCGGCGAGGATCTCGAGGAGGTGACGCTGGTGCCTTCCCACGGCGGCCATTTCGAGATCCGGCTGGATGACGAGACGCTATGGGAGCGCAAGCGAGATGGCGGCTTTCCCGACGTCAAGACGCTCAAGCAACGGGTCCGCGACGGCATCGCTCCCGAGCGCGATCTGGGCCATCTGGACCGTTGAATGTTGCCGATGGTCATCCTGTGTTGACGGTCTGAACGCGGGCTCGATGGCGTCATCCTGATTGACCGCGTTCCCCCTTCGCGTGGCTATGGCTCGCGGCTCCTTACCCTCATCTTTACCCCAGGGAATGTCATGACAACTGATCGACAGGCCATGGCCTTCGGCCTTGGCGCCGTGGCGTTGTGGTCCACGGTGGCCACCGCCTTCAAGCTGGCGCTTGCCCATATGAGCCCGCTGGAGCTGATGTGGCTGGCGGCGCTGGTGTCCTGGGCGCTGATGAGCGTGCTGATGCTGCGGCGCGGACAGCTGCATCAGGCACTTCGTCGCGGCTGGCGCACCGCTGTGTGGGCCGGGCTGATGAACCCGGTGGCCTACTACCTTGTGCTGTTTGCGGCCTATGACCGGTTGCCCGGACAGGAGGCCATGGCGCTCAACTACACCTGGGCGCTGGCCATGGCCCTGCTGGCGGTGCCGATCCTCAAGCAGCGGTTGACGCCGATGGACGTGGTGGCCGGCCTGGTGGCCTACGCCGGGGTCTGGGTCATCGCCACCCGTGGCCAGGTTTTTGACGTGGCCTTCGCCGATCCTCTGGGCGTCGCACTGGCGCTGGTGTCGACGCTGATCTGGGCGCTGTACTGGCTGTTCAATGCCCGCGACCGGCGTCCGCCGCTGGTCGCCCAGTGGCAGAACTTCAGCGTCGGGGTGCCGGTGCTGACGCTGCTGATGGTGCTGGGTCCAGGCTTTCAGTGGCACGGCAGTGCCGCCCTGGGCGCGGGCATCTATGTCGGACTGTTCGAGATGGGCGTCGCTTTTGTGCTATGGCAGGCGGCGATGCAGCGGGTGTCGCGCACCGCCAAGGTCTCCAACCTGATCTTTCTGTCGCCACCGGTGTCGCTGATGCTGCTCTACCTGGTGGTCGGCGAGCCGATACTCCCCTCGACCCTGATCGGACTGGTGCTGATCCTGCTGGGGCTTGGGCTACAGCAGTGGCAGAAGGCGCCGGCTCACGTCGAGCCATCCTCCTCATGAAGACCTGGCGGTAGGCGCTTCTGCGCACTCCAGCGCGGAGCAAAGCGGTGGGATATCAGGAGGCGCTCGCTTGCTCGCTGCGTTCTTCGCTGTCCTTCTGGCTGGAGGGCTGGGTCGACACCGCCTCGGTCCCCGGCGTCTCGGTCTCGTCCAGCAGGGGCGCAAGGCTCGGCCAGACGTTGTCGAGCAGCCTTGGCTGGGCCTCGGCGGTGGGGTGGATGCCGTCGTCCTGCATCAGCTCAGGGTCCAGCGCCACCCCTTCGAGCAGGAAGGGCACCAGCGGCACCTCATGGGTGTCGGCCAGTTCTCGAAAGACCCCGGTGAAGGCCTGACGGTAGGCGTCGCCGTAATTCGGGGGAATATCGATACCCAGCAGCAGCACCTGGGCGCCGGCGGCCTGGCTCTTTTCGATCATGCCTTCGAGGTTTGCCGACATCTGGCTCGGCGGAAGGCCCCTGAGTCCATCATTGCCGCCCAGCTCCAGCAGAACGATGTCCGGGTCGTGCTGTCGGAGGAGTTCAGGGAGACGGGTGGCGCCCCCGCCGGTGGTTTCGCCGCTGATGCTGGCATTGACCACCTCGGCGCGGTGCGCCACTCGCTCGGCCAGCAACGCCACCCAGCCGGCGTCCCGTTCGATGCCGTAAGCGGCGCTCAAGCTGTCGCCCACCACCAGCAAGGTCGGCGGGGCTGTGTCAGACTGGGCCCAGACCGACCCCGGCACAAGGGCGGTCAAGACGCAGGCCATCATCAGCGTCTTCAGCATCCGCCTGGCGGGCGTTGCCCGGCGATCCTGCGCTCGTCTTCCTGACGTCGTGGCATCAGCAGCGCCGAAGCGCGAGGCTCCAGAAAAAAACCGCCGTGCCGCCCCAAACGTCCAAGTCCCAGGGAATGCCATCACCATGTCGCTGTCTCCTTCCGAGAATACCGTCCCGACCACCGTGCTGCGCGCGCGAGGCCTGTCCAAGCGGGTCGCCAGCGGAACGCGGGAACTGACCATCCTGCGCGAGCTTGAGCTCGACGTACAGTCCGGCGAGAGCGTCGCCATCCTCGGCCAGAGCGGTGCCGGCAAGTCGACCCTGCTGGCGCTGCTGGCCGGTCTCGATACGCCGAGTGCCGGCGAGCTTGCGATGTTCGGTACATCGCTTGCCGAGCTCGACGAGGACGGTCGCGCGGCGCTGAGAAACACCCGAGTGGGCTTCGTGTTTCAGAACTTCCAGTTGCTGCCGACCCTGACGGCGCTGGAAAACGTGCTGCTGCCGACCGAGCTGTCGACCCTTGCCAACCGTGAGGCCCGTGCCACCGACTGGCTCGGTCGAGTGGGGTTGGGCGAACGCCTGGATCACCTGCCCAAGCAGCTGTCCGGCGGCGAACAGCAACGGGTGGCGCTGGCGCGGGCCTTTGTCACCGGCCCCGAGCTGGTGTTTGCCGATGAACCGACCGGCAATCTCGACCCGGACACCGGGGAGCGCATCATTCAGACCCTGTTCGAGCTCAACCGTTCCGAGGGCACCACCCTGGTGCTGGTTACCCACGACCACGCTCTGGCGAGGCGCTGCGATCGGTGTCTGCGCCTGGCCGACGGCCAGCTCACCAAGGTGACATCCAAGCTTCCAGCCGAGGCGCCAGACGCCCAGCGGGAGGCCTCGGCATGAGTGAGCGAAGCTCCACGGCGAAGGGCCAATTGGGACGTCAGCTGGTGATGGCGGCGCGCTCTCTGCGGCGCGATCTTCGTGCGGGTGATGTACGCGCCTTGCTGGTGGCGCTGACCCTGGCGGTGGCCGCCTCGACCATGATGGGGTTCTTTCTCGACCGGCTGGAACGTGGTCTGACCCGTCAGGCTAGTCAGATGATGGGCGGCGATGTGGTGCTGGAGCAGTCCAATCCCTTCGCTCTGGAGATCCGGGAGCGTCTGGAAGGCGCCGGCATGCGCCTGAGCGACCAGGTCGATCTGGTCTCCATGGCCAGTCGCGATGGCGCCTTTCAGCCGGTCAGCATCAAGGCGGTGGACGAAGACTATCCACTCTACGGCGTGTCCCGGGTCGACCAGGGCGCCGGCGTCGAGGAGCTCGCCAGTGGCCCTGCGCCAGGCGAGGTGTGGCTGGCGCCGAGGCTCGAGACGCTGCTGGACATCGAACTCGGCGATAGTCTGACGCTGGGCAGGGGCGAGTTCCAGGTGACCGGCTGGATCGAGCGGGAGGCCGACCAGTCTGCCGGCTTCGGCAGCTTCAACCCGCGGGTGATGATGCACGTCGACGACGTCGAGGCGACCGGGCTGATCCAGCCCGGTTCGCGCATCGAGTTCGAGATCCTCGCCGCCGGCTCGCCCCAGGCGGTGGAGACGCTGTCGCCCTGGCTCGCCCGCCTGCGCGCCGACGGCGTCGAGGTACGTGACGTGCGCGAGGACCGGCCTCGGCTGGGCTCGGCGCTGGAGCGAGCCGAGACCTACCTGAGCCTGGCCGGTCTAGCTGCCGTGCTGCTGGCCGGGGTGGCGGTGGCCATGGCGACGCGGCGCTACGTCGATCGCCATCTGGATACCGCCGCGCTACTGCGCTGCTTCGGCGCGTCCCAGCGGGACCTGGCGCGTATCTTTACGTTCCAGCTGGCCGGTCTGGCGCTGGTGGCCTCGCTGATCGGCGCGCTTCTGGGGCTGGCGGGGCAGGCGTTGCTGCTGGCCTTGATGCAGCGTTTTCTGCCGCTGGAGCTGCCGCCCCCCGGAGCCTTGCCGTTGTGGCTGGGCGTGCTGACGGCACTGGCCGTGCTGGCCGGCTTTGCCGGGCCGACCCTGCTGCGCTTGAAGCGGGTTAGCGCACTCAAGGTACTGCGCCGGGAGCTGGACCCCTTGCCTGCCTCCGGTTGGTCGCTGCTGCTGGCGGCGGCGCTGGCCTTCGGTGCTCTGCTTTGGCTGTACTCCGGCAGCCTGGGGCTGGCGGCGGGACTCTTGGCCGGCGGCATGGTGGCGTTGGGCGTACTGTGGGGCCTGGCGGGCTTGATCCTCGATGGACTGTTGCGTCTGGCCGCGCGGCTCGACGGTGGTGATCCCGCTGGTCTGCGCGGGTCGTTGCGTCTGGGCGCTCGGCAGTTGGCGCGCCGTCGCAACGCCAGCCTGGGGCAGATGCTGGCGTTCGCGGTGACCTTCTTCGCCATGACCATGATCGCCCTGGTGCGGGGCGATCTGTTGACCACCTGGCAGGCGCAGTTACCCGAGGACACACCCAATCACTTCGCGATCAATATCCAGCCCGGCGAGCGCGACGACTTCGAGCAGCGGCTCGAGGCCATCGCCGAGGCCAGCAGTGATCTCTACCCCATGGTCCGCGGGCGTATCACCGCGATCAACGGCCAGCCGCCGAGGCAGGCCGTGCCCCCCGAGGCGAGGGGAGAAAACGCCCTGCGCCGGGAGCTCAACCTGACCTGGCGGGAGGACCTGCCGAGCGGTAATCGTCTGGTGGCCGGCGAATGGTTTGCCTCGCGCGCCGAGGCCGGCGGCTGGCTCGACGAGGTGGACGCCCAGCCGTCCTCGGCGCCCGCAGGCGATGACGTCGCCGAGACGGCGCCGATCTCCATGGAACGAGAACTGGCAGAACGTCTGGGGCTGGCGCTGGGGGATCGTTTAAGTTTCACCATCGGCGCCGACACCCTGGTCGGTGAGATCACCAGTCTCCGCGACCTCGATTGGGACAGCTTCAAGCCCAACTTTTACGTGATCTTCCCGCCTGGTGTGCTGGAACGCTACGGCCATAGCTACATCACCGCCTTCTATCTGGAGCAGCAGCAGAAGCGCGAACTGGGGAGCCTGGTCCAGGCCTTCCCGGGGGTGACGCTGCTCGACGTGGATGCCCTGCTGGGGCAGGTCCGTGAGGTGCTGGGGCACGTGACCCGGGCGGTGGAAGTGGTGCTGGCCTTCGTGCTGCTGGCCGGGGTCAGTGTGCTCTACGCCGCGTTGATCGCCAGTCAGCCGGTACGTGCCCACGAAAGCGGCTTGTTGCGCGTCTTTGGCGCAGGTTCCCGTCTGCTCGCGCGGGTGCAGTGGGCTGAATTTGCCGTTCTGGGACTGGCCAGCGGCCTGATGGCGGCGCTGCTGGCGGAGGTCGCCACGGCCGCGTTATATCTGCTGTGGCTGGATCTGCCGCCGCGGGTGCATCCCTGGGTCTGGCTGCTGGTCCCGACGCTCGGCGCTGTGGTACTGGGCTTGGTAGGGCATCTGTTGTCCCGGGGCATTCGGCGCCAGGCGCCGGCGGCGAGCCTGGGGCTGCTGGGCGAGGCCTGAAAGGCGAATCATGGCATGAAAGGGTGAATCGCCTCACGAAACGCGAAGCGCCTCATGCAAAGCGATGCGCCTCATGCAAAGCGATGCGCCTTATGCAAAGCGAAGCGCCTTATGAACAGGGAAGTGCGTCATGAAGGAGCGACGATGACCAGGACCAAGGTGGCAAAGGGAAAGAAGCGGGGCTCAACCAGCAACGCCTCTCGCAAGAGCGCCTCCGGCAAGACCATGTCCGCCGAGGAGTGTCAGCGGTTTCGCCTGCTGTCGGCCCAGCTGGAATTGGCCCAGCGAGCGGATCGGGCAGTGGTAGTGCTGGTGGCCGGCCACGCCGCCACCGGCAAGGGCGAGCTGATCAACCTGCTCAACCACTGGCTGGAGAACCGGTTGACCGAGGTGCACGCCCTGGTGCCCGGCGACGAGGAGCGCCGACGACCTTACTGGTGGCGATTCTGGCGGCGTCTTCCAGGGCGTGGCCGGCTCGGGGTGTTCGTCCATGGCTGGGTCGGCGATGCGGTGCTGGCGCGGGCCTCCCGCGCCTTGGGTGAGGGCGCCTACAATGACCGCATCGAACAGATGCGTCAGTTCGAGGCGGAGCTTGCCGCTGACGGAGTTCGCCTGGTCAAGCTGTGGCTGCAGATCGATGCAGACACCCAGCGACAACGACTCGAGGCCTGGGCCGCCGACCCGGCCAGTCGCTGGCAGGTCACCGACGAAAAGTGGCGCCGCCACGCCCAGCATGGCCTGCTCGATGAGCTTGCCCGCGACCTGCGTGCGCGCACCCACTGTCGCCACAGTCCCTGGATCGAGCTCGACGCGAGCCCCGGCAACGACCTGCTGCCCCAGGTGGCCGAAGTCCTCGAGAAGGTCATGGCAAGCCCTGTCCCGGCCCTCGAGCGCCCCGAGACTCCCCCACTGAATGCCATCGCTCCCCCTCGGCTCGACGCCCTCGAGCATGACGACCCGCCCCCCCGACTCAAGAAGCGCGACTACAGCGAGCGCCTGGCCGACGCCCAGGCCAGGCTGGCCCAGCTGGCGCGCAGTGCCGCGCGCCAGGGAGTGCCACTGGTGGTGGTGTTCGAGGGCCATGACGCTGCCGGCAAGGGCGGCGGCATCCATCGCCTGACCTCGGCGATGGATGCACGTCAGTACCGTGTGCATCAGATCGCTGCGCCCACCGAGGAGGAGCGCCTGCACCCGTGGCAGTGGCGCTTCTGGCATCGTCTGCCCCGCGATGGCCGGGTGGCGATCTTCGACCGCTCCTGGTATGGCCGGGTGCTGGTGGAACGGGTCGAAGGCCTCGCCGATGAGCGGGACTGGCGACGCGGCTTTGAAGAGATTCGCCAGTTCGAGGCGCGCCTGCTCGAGCACGGCACCGTGCTGGTCAAGCTGTTCCTGGCCATCGACAAGGACGAGCAGCTCGAGCGTTTCGAAGCCCGGGCCGAGACTCCTCACAAGCGGCACAAGCTCACCGACGAGGATTGGCGCAACCGCGAGCGCTGGGACGACTACCAGCAGGCCATCGACGAGATGTTCGCGGAAACTCATGCCCCTGGCGGCGAGTGGGTGCTGATCGACGCCAACGACAAGCGTCGGGCGCGCCTGGCGGTGATCGAGGAGGTGAGTCGGCGGTTGTCGGCGCGCCTGCCGCTGGATTGAGTGACCGATGTCCTGTCAACACTGCTGAAGGCCTGTCGACGGGTTCGTTCAGGCGCTACAGTGAAGGCTGACACAACTGCCGTATCGGCAAAGATCGTTGGCGTTTGCCAGGTTCTATTTTCACACCGGAGGTGAAAGTTCATGAAGTGCCGTCTGTCTTCCCGCCACGCCGTCCCTTTCGTGGCGCTGCTTTCTCTGGGGGCGAGCGTCGCCCAGGCCGACGCCGAACGTCTCGAGGCTGACCTGCGTGCGGCCCTGGAGCGTGAAGGTACCCTCGAGATCGGCGAGGTATCCGATGAGCTGCTCGGCAGCACCACCAGTGCCGAGAACCTGACCCTGACCGGCGACAGCGGCGAACGCCTGACCATCGCGCGCTACCTGGTCGAGGGCGACTACGACGCGCCGGAAGAAGTGGTGCTCGAGGACATCGAGCTGGTCGACCGGGGCGCCAGCATGCTGCTTGAGCGGCTGGTGTTCGAGGAGCCCGGCCAGCCGGTGCTCGATCTGCGTGATCTGCCCTGGGATGAAGACAACCCGCTGGCCGGGATTAGCCTGGAAGGACTGGTGATGGATCAGCGCCAGGGCAAGGTGGGGGCTGACCTTCCCTGGGGCGACTATCCCGGACGCATCGAGATCCAGAGCCTGGGCGCCAGCGACGTCAGCGCCGATGCCATCGGCAGCCTGACGCTGACCGGGATGAGCGGCTCCAGCGACAACTTCGAGGAGCTCGGGGCCGGAACCTTCTCGCTGCCGTCACTCAGTCTGACCGGCCTCAAGGGGCTTGCGAGCGACGCGCCCACGGTGGACGCCCTCGAGCTCGAGGACCTGGAGATCGCCACCGATCGCCTGGTGGCAAGCCTTGAGCATCTGGTGGCCGACGGCGACATGAACGACGGCGAGTACAGCGGGCGCATGGACAACCTGACGGTGGATCTGGCCAGGATGATCGAGCTGGCGCCGGTGGACGAGCGCACCCAGCTACGTCTGGTCAGCAACGTGCTGACCGATGGCTCCGGACAGCTCACCCTGGACGCCGACATGGACGGTACCTGGGAGGCCAGCGGTGCCAATGGCCAGGTGGCCAGCCGTTTCGAGATGACCGCAGCCGATGCCTTCCGCCTCGGCTTCGACAGTGACCTGCCGGTAAACCTGCCCAAGGGCCAGGACCCTGCGGCCTACTTTGCCGGCCTCGAGGACTGGACCGAGCTGGACACCCAGGGCGGCGACGTCTCGCTCAGTCTCAGCGATCTGGGCGTGTTCGGGCGTATCGCACCGGTGGTGGCAGCGACCCAGGGGGTGTCCGAAGACGCCCTGCTCGAACAGCTCAGGACCCAGTCCGAAGGCTTCGGCATCATGATGGGACCGCAGATCGGCGCGGTGCTCACGGGGCTGGTGCAGATGATGGCCGGCGAGGCCAGCGAGATGTCAATCGACCTCAGCCTGCCACCCAGCCGACAGCTCCAGAAGCTGGCCCAGGACCCGCTGGGGCTGCCCCAGGCGTTGTCCATGGAAGTCACGATGGACTAGGGCTTGGCCGAAGGGTCGTGGCGCCCGCCGGCGTTTCGGGCTGAGCCTGGAAAAGAGCGCCCGGTGGGCCACGCTTCAGTCTGACTGAAGCCAAGATGAGAAATCATGCAGCAGCCCATGACGGTCTTTCATGTGAAAGCGGTCATGGGCTGCGCTATGATGGCGGCCCGCTTTTCGCGATTGCCCCTTGAATCCCCCGCTGCGAGGTTATGCCGCCGATGTTCAGCCGTGATATGCAGATTGCCGGTTTCGATGATGCCCTGTTCGATGCGATGCAGAAGGAAGTCGCCCGTCAGGAGGCTCACATCGAGCTGATTGCCTCCGAAAACTACGCCAGCCCCCGGGTGATGGAAGCCCAGGGTAGCCAGCTGACCAACAAGTACGCGGAAGGCTATCCCGGCAAGCGTTACTACGGTGGCTGCGAGTACGTCGACGTGGTCGAGCAGTTGGCCATCGACTATGCCAAGGAGCTGTTTGGCGCGAGCTACGCCAACGTCCAGCCGCACTCAGGCTCCCAGGCCAACGGCGCGGTCTTCCAGGCCCTGGTCAAGCCCGGTGACACCGTGCTGGGCATGAGCCTCGACGCCGGCGGTCACCTGACCCACGGCGCCCGCCCGAACTTCTCCGGCAAGCACTACAATGCCGTGCAGTACGGCATCGACGAGTCCGGCCGCATCGACTACGACGAGGTGGCCCGCCTGGCCCGCGAGCACCAGCCGAAGATGATCATCGCCGGTTTCTCCGCCTACTCGCAGATCATCGACTGGGCACGCTTCCGCGAGATCGCCGACGAGGTGGGTGCCTGCTTGCTGGTGGACATGGCCCACGTGGCCGGCCTGGTTGCCGCCGGTGTCTACCCGAATCCGCTGCCCCACGCCCATGTGGTCACCACCACCACCCATAAGACCCTGCGCGGTCCCCGTGGTGGCCTGATCCTGTCCGCCGAGAACGACGCCGACATCGAGAAGAAGCTGCAGTCTGCGGTCTTCCCCGGTGGCCAGGGCGGCCCGCTCGAGCACGTCATCGCGGCCAAGGCGATCTGCTTCAAGGAGGCCATGGCGCCCGAGTTCAAGACCTACCAGCAGCAGGTGGTCAAGAACGCCCAGACCATGGCCAAGGTATTTATCGAGCGTGGCTACGACGTGGTCTCCGGCGGCACCGAGGATCACCTCTTCCTGCTGTCGCTGATCAAGCAGGGCCTGACCGGCAAGGACGCGGACGCGGCCCTGGGTCGTGCCCACATCACCGTCAACAAGAACGCCGTGCCCGGTGATCCGCAGAGCCCCTTCGTGACCTCTGGCCTGCGTATCGGCACCCCGGCGGTCACCACCCGTGGTTTCGGCGAGAGCGAGTGCGGTGATCTGGCTGGCTGGATCTGCGACATCCTCGACGTCATGGCCAAGGGCGAGTCCACCGAGGCCATCGAGGCCGAGGTCAAGGCCAAGGTGGAAGAAGTCTGCACCCGTCTGCCGGTCTACGGCTGAGTGCCCGGCGGGGTGACCCGCCGCTCAGGCCACCAAAGACACCCCCGAGAGCTCCGCTCTCGGGGGTGTCGTCGTTCTGGGGCTGTGTGCTTGCAGCGGGGCGTCGGCTGTCGATGCACCATTGTGGTGCCTTATCCTGCACCGGGCACGGCCGCGTCCGCCCCGGACCTGACGGGGCCTCGTTGCGCTGACGTCTACATTCCCTTCATCTGCTTGTTTTCCCGTTGCTCTTCTCAGCGATGGCGCAGCCCTTGCTTTGTATCTCGGTGAACCCTTTTGATGCGAAGGTCCCACCATGCACGCCAGCACGACTCCCCGAATCGGTGCCTTCGACGGGCCCAGGCTGCTGTTCACCGACCTGGATGGCTCGCTGCTCGACCACCATGACTACGGCTGGAAGCCCGCCGAGCCCTGGCTCGATGCCCTGCGTGAGGCCGGCGTTGCGGCGATCCCGGTGACCAGCAAGACCCGCAGTGAACTGCTCGGGCTGCGCCAGCAGCTCGGCCTCGCCGATCGCCCCTTTATCGCCGAGAACGGCGCGGTGATTGCGCTGCCCCCCAGCTGGTGTCACGCCCGACGTGAGGGACAGCCGGGCCCGGATGGCCTGGTGATCCGCACCCTCGGGGTGGATATCGGGCTGATTCGCCGGCGGGTGGCGATCTGGCGTGAGCGGCTGTCCGCGCGCTTTCTGACCATGAGCGAGATGGCGCTGGAGGACGTGGTGGCCTTCACCGGTCTGGATGAACAGGAGGCTCGCCTGGGACGCCTGCGCGAGGGCAGCGAGCCGCTGTTGTGGGAAGACGACGAAGCGCTGCTGCAGCGCTTTCGCGAGGGCCTGGCCAGTGACGGCCTGCGCATGACGAGGGGCGGGCGCTTCTGGCACGTGCTCGGCGACACCGACAAGGGCCAGGCGGTGCAATGGCTGTGCGCCCGCTTCGAGGCGCTCAAGGGCCGACGCCCCGAGACCCTGTCGCTGGGCGATGGCCCCAACGATGTCGCCATGCTCGAGGCCACCGATGCGGCGGTGGTGATTCGTGCCCGCCATGGCCTCGACGTGTCCCCGTGCCAGCCGCGCTTGTATCGCAGCGAGGCGCTGGGCCCCAGGGGCTGGGCCGAGGGGGTTGCGCACTTCTGGGGAGAGCAGGACGCGGCGGAGCCTGCCAGCAGCGCTGAGGCCGGCAGCACCGATGCCGGCGGCGCCGACGACAAGGATCATCACAAGCTGGGCGAGGAGGGTGAGGCATGAGCGATTTCCACCAGAACGGCATCATCACCGACTTTCACAACCTGACCCGGCGCAAGGTCGAAGACCTGGAGGCGGATCTGGAGCGCTTCGGCCGCCAGCGCCCGCTCGGGCTGATCCTGCCGTCATTGTACTCGGAGCTGGAAGGACCGGCGCTGGACGCCATCGTCGAGTCCCTGGCCCAGGCGAGCTATCTGTCGGAGATCGTGATCGGCCTCGATCGTGCCGACCGGGACCAGTTTCTGCGGGCACGCGAGTTCTTTTCGCGCCTGCCCCAGCACCATCGCATCCTGTGGAATGACGGCCCGCGCCTGAGCGCGCTGGACGCGCAGCTGGCCGAGGAAGGCCTGGCGCCACAGCAGCCGGGCAAGGGCCGCAATGTGTGGTTCTGTGCGGGCTATGTGCAGGCATCCGGGCGCACCGCCGCGGTGGGGCTGCATGACTGCGATATCCTGACCTACGACCGCGGCCTGCTGGCACGGCTGATGTATCCGGTGGCCCACCCACGCTTCAACTACGCCTTCTGCAAGGGCTACTACCCGCGTATCGCCGAGGGCAAGCTCAACGGCCGGGTCTCCCGGCTGATGGTGACCCCGCTGCTGCGGGCGCTAAAGATCATGCACGGGCCCTTGCCTTACCTGGACTACCTGGACAGCTATCGCTACCCGCTGTCGGGGGAGTTCTCGATGCGTACCGAGGTGCTGGACAACATCCGTATCCCCGCCGACTGGGGGCTGGAGATCGGGGTGCTGTCCGAGGTCCACCGCGACCACTCCACCAATCGGCTGTGTCAGGTGGATATCGCCGACGTCTACGACCACAAGCATCAACCGGTGTCCGCCGATGACGCGGCCACCGGGCTCAACCGCATGAGCCTGGATATCGCCAAGGCGCTCTATCGCAAGCTGGCCACCCAGGGTGTGGGGTTCTCGTCGGAAGGCTTTCGTACCCTCAAGGCCACCTACTATCGCCTGGCCCTCGATCTGATCGAGGCCTACGACCACGACGCCACCATGAACGGGTTGAGCCTGGACCGTCACGCCGAGGAGCAGGCGGTGGAGTTGTTTGCCGCCAATCTGATCGAGGCCGGTAACGCCTTTCTCGACAACCCCAGGGAGAAGCCCTTTATCCCCAGCTGGAACCGTGTGCGGGCGGCCTTGCCGGACCTGCCCGAACAGCTATATAGCGCGGTGGAGGCAGATAACGCGGGGGACGTCTAAGGGCCTGCAGCGTGCTGGCACCAGGCCCTGGTGCCAGCGCCTTGATAAACCCTGTCAGTTGGGCTCCGGCCCCATGATGGTATGGAACAGTTCTTCGCTCGGCAGGCCTTGGCTCATCTCGAGCTTGCCATCGTTGCGATAGACGATGCCCGGGGTCGCCACCATGCCGAAGCTGCGAAACAGTTCGTGGTTGCTCTGCAGGCGCTGCTCCAGGTCTCTGGGCAGTTGGCGCATGGGCTCAATCGGATCGCCGCTCTCATGGGCGCGGAGGGCGGCCTGAGGGTCATCGGCGGCCAGCATCGTGACCGCCTGGCGCGGACTTTCGGGGTCGAGGATACCGACCATCACGTGGCGTAGCTGGACCTGGCCGCTTTCGACGAAGGGCCGGCTCTGCTGCCACAGGCGGGTGCAGTAGGGGCAGTTGGGATCGGTGAACACATAGACGATGCGCTCGGCGTCGGGATCGCCGTCGGCGATCCAGGCGCTGTCCTCAAGGCTCTGCCAGGTGGTCTCGTCCTGGGGGCCGCGTACCAGGCGCTCCAGCGGCGCCTCCGACAGATTGTTGGCGTCGGCATCGATCAGATTGCCGACGATGGCGTGCTCGCCATCCTCGGTGACGAAGATGGTCATCGGCTGTCCGCGATGGCTGGCGGCGAAGCCGCTGAGTCCACCCGGCGCGTCGAATTCACCGTGCACCTCAAGACCTTCCTCTTCCAGCGCTTCGATGGGGGCGGGGTGGTCCTCTGCCTCGACGCTGGACAGTGGCATCAGGCCGAAGGCCACCGCCGCCAGGGTCATGAAGGAACGCTGATGGCGGGGCAGGTCGGGGAGGCGGGGCAGTCGGGGGCGGCGGGGCATGTCGTTACTCTCCGGCATCTTGTAGGACGAATCCCGCGACAAGCGAGAATCACTCGCACTAGGACAGCAGCAAACGCCATCGGTTCGACCGCTGACGTCGCCGGGCAGTGAAAGCGCCAGGGCCGCGCTGTTGTGTGATACACCGAGCGCGCGGTGGCTTATCTGTCGGTGCGCACCAGCCACAGTGAACGATAGGGGGCCAGGGTGTCGACGGGCCGCCAGGCGCCTCCTTCCAGCAGGTCCTGCCAGCCGGACTGGTCGAGGCCGTCCAGTACCAGTGGCTGAGGCCGATCGGTGACGTTGTGAATGGCCAACAGTCGACGGCCATCGTCCAGGGGGCCGCGCTGGATCGCCAGCAGCTCCGGTGGTGTGGGGATGACCGTCTGGGCCGCATCGGGGTGGAAGCAGGGTTCCCTGCGACGGATCTCGAGGCGTCGGGTGAGGGCGAAGAACACCTCGCGGGTCGGCGTGTGACGGCTGTCCAGCAGAGGTTCCAGCTCCTGGCGGTCCCAGCGCTTGCGATTGATCGAACGCAGGCGCCCGCTGCGTTCGACCCCGTCGTGGTCGTTCTGGGTGGCGGTCAGGCAGTGCAGGTAGACGCCGGGGATACCCTTCAGCACCAGCATCAGGTGCTGGCTCAACAGGAAGCGCTCGACCTGCCACGGGTCGGGGCCGCGCCGGGTGCCGCTCATGGCGTCGAACCAGGTGATATTGAGCTCGTAGGGGCTGTCGCTGCCGTCGGCCTGCCGGCGCATGCTGACGAAGCCACCGAAGCGCTGCATCAAGGAGACCAGGGCGTCGATCTCGTGGCCTTCCAGCCAGCCTTCCAGCGGGCGCACGCCAATGCCATCGTGGCTGGCGGTGAAGTTCAGATAGCTGCAGCCGGCGGGGAGCTCGGGCAGGCTGTCGAGCCAGCGCGCCAGGGTGCCGGCCTCGCCACTGGTCAAGGTGTGCAGCAACAGAGGTGGCAGCGGAAACTGGTAGACCAGATGGGCCTCGTCGGGCGGCGTGTCCTGTCGCTCAAGGCCGAAGTAGCTGATGTTCTCGGCGTGGGGCACATTGGTCTCGGTGATGATCAGGGTGCCGGGGGCGACGTGGTCGACCACCGCCCGCAACAGCCGCACCACCGCGTGGGTCTCGGGAAGGTGGATACAGCGGGTGCCGGGGCGTTTCCACAGGAAGGCGACGGCGTCCAGCCGGACGATGCGGGCGCCCTGCTGCAGGTAGAACAGCAGGATGCCGACGAATTCGATCAAGACGTCGGGGTTGGCGAAGTTGAGGTCGATCTGGTCCTCGGAGAAGGTCGCCCACAGGTGGCGAACGCCACGGCGGGTGCTGACGGGGACCAGCAGCGGTGAGCTGCGCGGACGCACCACCTCGCTGAGATCGGTATCGGGGTCCATCTCGATGAAGTAGTCGCGCCCGGGCAGGTTGCCGCCGAGATAGTCGGCGAACCACAGCGATTCCCGCGAGACATGGTTGAGCACCAGGTCCACCATCAGATCATGGTGGCTGGCCAGGCGCCGGATATCGCGCCAGTCGCCCAGTTTCGGGTCGACCTCGCGATAGTGGATCACCGAGAAGCCGTCGTCGCTGCTCCAGGGGAAGAAGGGCAGCACATGGACACCGCTGAAGACGGTCTTCAGGCGCTTGCTCAGGAACTCATCGAGTACCGCCAGGGGGGGCTTGTCGGCATCCAGCAGCGAGTCGCCATAGACGATCAGCCACTGGTCCTGCTCGCTCCACAGCGTCTGGCGTGCACCATGACGGTGCCTCAACCCGGCCCCCTGCGCTTCGATCAGGCGCAGCAGACGGCGCAGGACCTCTTCGCTGCGTGCACCATAGAGAGGCGCGAGCAGCTCTGCGGCACGCTGGCGAAAGTCGTCGGGTTCCAGGGGGGAGAGGTGGCTTGCCATGGTGTCCTCCGCAGGCGTGGGGGCGCCTTGCCCCGTGAGCGCTCGCCATTTCATTGACGGCTAGAAAGAAAGTATCAAGCACAGGGCGTGCCAACTCAGCTGAAATCGCGGATGACCTGGGCCATTGCGCTGGGCGGGGCAGGCCTCAGCCGTTACACTATGGCGACATATTTTTCCTGCCGGACTGTCCGCTATGCATTGCCCCTTCTGTGGCGCCCAAGAGACCCGAGTGACTGACTCCCGGCTGGTCGCCGAAGGTGATCAGGTGCGCCGACGGCGGCAGTGTGCTGGCTGCGGTGAGCGCTTCACCACCTACGAGACCGCTGAACTTATCATGCCACGGATCATCAAGGCCGATGGCTCGCGGGAGGTGTTCGACGAGATCAAGCTGCGGGCCGGCATGCTGCGGGCGCTGGAAAAACGCCCCGTCAGCGCCGAGTCGATCGAGGCGGCGGTGGAACGTATCCGCCAGAACCTGCGCGCACGGGGCGAGCGCGAGGTCCAGGCGCGGGTGGTCGGTGAAGAGGTGATGAATGCCCTGAAGCGCCTCGATCAGGTGGCCTATATCCGCTTTGCTTCAGTCTATCGACGGTTTCAGGATATCGACGAATTTCGCGCCGAGATCGACCGCCTGGCCCAGGAGCCGAGTTTCTCGCCCGACACCGGGGAGAGCACATGAATCCGACGGACATCACGGCAGGCCAGGATGAAGCCTGGATGGCCAGGGCATTGAAGCTGGCCGAACGCGGTCGCTACACCACCATGCCCAATCCGAGGGTCGGTTGCGTACTGGTCAAGCACGGCAAGCATCTGGCCGACGGCTACCATCAGCGCGCCGGGGAGCCCCACGCCGAGGTCCATGCACTCGAGGCTGCCGGTGAGCACGCCCGAGGCGCCACCGCTTACGTGACGCTGGAACCCTGCTCTCACCAGGGGCGCACAGGGCCTTGCTGCGATGCCTTGATCAAGGCCGGTGTCGCCAGGGTGGTGGTAGCCATGCAGGATCCCAATCCTCAGGTGGCGGGACGCGGTATCGCACGCCTGCGTGACGCCGGGGTCGAGGTAAGGCTCGGTTGCCTCGAGGCGGACGCCCAGGTATTGAACGCCGGCTTCGTGTCGCGCATGACCCGGGGGCGTCCACGGGTCAGCCTCAAGCTCGCCATGAGCCTCGACGGCCGTACCGCCATGGCCTCCGGCGAGTCCCAGTGGATCACCGGTGCCGAGGCTCGGCGTGACGTCCAGCGGCTGCGGGCTCAGAGCTGCGCCATCCTCACCGGGGTGGATTCGATCATCTTCGACAACTCGCGGCTGACGGTGCGTGCCGATCAGCTCGGGCTCGATGACGCCGAAGTCATCGCCCGACGCCAGCCGCTTAGGGTCGTGGTGGACTCGCGCCTGCGCATGCCGCTGGCCGCGGCCTGCCTGAGCGAGCCAGGGGAGACGCTGGTGGTCTGCGTCGAGGGCAGCGAATCCCCTCGCAGAGACGCGCTGATGCGCTCCGGCGCGCGGGTGCTGGAGATGCCTGCAGGCGACGACGGCCGCGTCGATCTTGGCGCGCTGCTCAAGTGGCTCGGTGACGAGGGCGGCTGCAACGAGCTGTTGGTGGAGACCGGCGCGACCCTGGCAGGTGCCTTGATGGATGCCTGTCTGGTGGACGAGTTGCGTCTTTACATGGCGCCGACCCTGCTCGGCTCCGACGCGCGCGGGCTGATGGCGTTGTCGGGCATCGAACGCATGGCCGAGCAGCGGCCTCTGGAAATTCTCGATATCCGTGCCCTCGGCAAGGACTGGCGTATTCTGGCGCGCCCGGCGCTGGCCGCCTGCGCCGAGCACTGACCCGACGAAAGTCACCGGTGCCCGGGATCGTAGTAGCGGGGCTTCATATAAGCGGCGCCCGACGCGGAGTCGCAGTGGCCGATCTTGATATAAGCGGCGCCCGACGCCCTGTCTGGTCTTTGTCTTTGACTGGCGCCCGACGCCGCGCCACGGTACCCTGACGCGGTTTCTGGCCGCCGTCGCGAGTGGCCATTTTAGATCCAGGGAGCATACATGTCGCAGTCTTCCAGCGGGGGCCTGGCCCCTATTGCCGAACTCGTCGAGGATATCCGCCAGGGCCGCATGGTGATCCTGATGGACGACGAGGATCGGGAAAACGAAGGTGACATCATCATGGCCGCCGAGAAGGTCGAGGCCTGGCACATCAACTTCATGGCGGTTCACGCCCGTGGTCTGATCTGCATGCCGATGACCCGGGAGCGCTGCGAACAGCTCAAGCTGCCGCTGATGGTGCAGGACAATGGCTCCGGTTTCGGTACCAAGTTCACCCTGTCCATCGAGGCCGCCGAAGGCGTCAGCACCGGCATCTCCGCTGCTGACCGCGCACGCACGGTGCAGGCCGCCAGCGCGCGCAATGCCAAGGCAGAAGACATCGTCCAGCCCGGCCACATCTTTCCGCTGATGGCCGAGCCCGGCGGCGTGCTCAGGCGCGCCGGCCACACCGAGGCGGCCTGCGATCTGGCCGCCCTGGCCGGTTGTGATCCCAGCGGTGTGATCTGCGAGATCATGAACGACGATGGCAGCATGGCCCGACGTCCTGAGCTCGAGCGCTTCGCCGAGACCCACGGGATCAAGATGGGCACCATCGCCGACCTGATCCACTACCGGATCCACAACGAGCAGACGGTAGAAGAGGTCGAGCGACTGCCGGTGACCACCGCCTACGGTGAGCTGACCGCCCACGTCTTTCTCGACCGCACCCACAAGGTGCACCACCTGGCGCTGGTGAAGGGCTCGCCGAGTCCGGACAGCGTGACCACGGTGCGGGTGCATCTGGCCAACGAGATGCGTGACCTGATGTGCCTGGTCAAGGGCGAGGACGCCTCCTGGCGCGCCCACCAGGCGCTGGAAGAGGTGGCGCGGGCCGAGCAGGGTGTCTTCGTGCTGCTCGATGACATGCGTCCGCATCAGGACCTCAACGATATGCTGCAGGTGTTCCTGGAGCGCCGCCGCACCGCTCGCGGCAGCGAGTCCGACGGCGCCGGCAACTACCTGACCATCGGAACCGGCTCCCAGATCCTGCGCGAGCTCGGTGTCGGCAGGATGCGTCTGCTGAGCTCACCGTGGAAGTTCTCCGCGCTGTCGGGTTTTGATCTCGAGGTGGTGGACATCGTCTCGCCAGGTGATATCAGCGGTTGATTCACGCCGGGCGAGGCAGTAATGCTGGCGTCCGGTGTTTCGGTTTTTACCAGGGGACAGGCCCTTTGACAGGGTCACCCCGACTACCGGCCCCAGGCCGGTACATTCAGGAAGATTCAAGATGCAACCTATTTCCCAAGTCGAAGGCAGCTTCGTCGACGTCCAGGGCCGCTACGTGATCGTCGTGGGCCGCTTCAATCACCATGTGGTAGATAGCCTGGTCGAGGGCGCGGTGGACAGCCTGGTGCGCCACGGGGTGGACATGGAGATGATCGACATCGTCCACGTCCCGGGCGCCTGGGAACTGCCGCTGGCGGTCAAGCGTGTGCTCGCGGTGGCGCGTCCCGACGCCGTGGTCGCGCTCGGCGCGGTCATTCGCGGCGGTACCCCGCACTTCGAGCACGTGGCCGGCGAGTGCAATTCCGCGCTGTCGCGGCTGCAGCTGGAGTTCGATACCCCGGTGGCCAACGGTGTGCTGACGGTCAACTCCATCGAGCAGGCCATCGAGCGGGCCGGCACCAAGGCCGGCAACAAGGGCGTCGAAGCCGCCATGGCCGCCATGGAGATGGTGTCGCTGCTGCGTCATTTTGGTGACGATGCCGAGGAGACCCCCGCATGAGCCGCGAACAGCGTGCGCCCAGCAAGGCCCAGCAGTCTCGCCGTGCGGCTCGCGAGCTGGCGGTGCAGGGACTTTATCAGTGGCAGATGACCGACAAGTCCATCACTGCGGTCGAGGCCGAATTTCGCAGCCAGGTGCCCGATGACGACCTGGAGGTGCACGAGAACTGGCTCAAGGTCATGGAAATCGCCGATCTGGCGCTGTTCCATGAGCTACTGCACAACGTCGCACGCTACCGCAAGGAGCTCGACGCCTCCATCTCGCCGCTGCTGGACCGCCGCCTCGAGGACATCGACCCGATCGAGCTGGCGATCCTGCGCCTTGGAGCCTACGAGCTGTCCAAGCGTCTGGAGGTCCCTTATCGGGCGGTGATCAACGAAGGGGTCGAGCTGGCCAAGTCCTTTGGCGCCACCGATGGCCACAAGTACATCAACAGCATTCTCGACAAGCTGGCCATCAAGCTCAGAAGCGCCGAGGTCAGTGCCCGTCGCCGCTGAAGGTCGCGCCTGATGTACGGAGAATTCGAACTCATCGAGCGCTGGCTGGCACCCACGACGGGCGAGCCCGGCAAGGCCTCCGGCGTCTCGCTCGGGGTGGGTGACGATGCCTGCCTGATGCGCCCTGCGCCAGCGCACGAACTGGTGGTCAGCGTCGACACGTCGGTGGAAGGGCAGCATTTTCCCGAAGACGCACCGCCGCAGGCGCTGGGGCATCGCGCCCTGGCGGTGAGCCTGAGTGATCTGGCCGCCATGGGCGCGCAGCCGCGCTGGTGTCTGATGGCGCTGACGTTGCCCGAGGTGGAAGAGCAGTGGGTGGCAAAGTTCGCCCAGGGCTTCCATGCTGTGTGCGACGAGGCGGACATGACCCTGGTCGGGGGCGACGTCACCCGGGGCCAACGCGCCGTCAGCGTCACCGTGATGGGTGAGGTACCCACGGGCGAGGCGCTGCGTCGCGACGGTGCCCGCGCCGGCGACGTGCTGGCGGTCACCGGTGCGCTGGGTGGCGGCGCCGGGGGACTGGCGGCCTGGTACGAGGGTCAGCGAGATCTCGAGTCACCGCTGCTTGCCCGCTACCTGTTGCCCCAGGCGCGCTGGCAGGCAGGTCTGGCGCTGCGGGGACTGGCCAGCGCGGCCATCGACGTCTCCGACGGCTTGCTTGCCGACCTTGGTCACCTGCTGAAAGCCAGCGGTGTCGGGGCGCGTCTTGACGCCGAAGCGCTGCCTCTGGCCGAAGGGCTCGTAGAGGCCCTCGGCACCGAGGCGGCCCGAGAGGCCGCCCTGACCGGCGGCGACGACTACGAGCTGGTCGTGGCGCTGCCGTCGGCGGCGTTCGATCGGGCCCGCCTGGCACTGGCGGAACTGGGGCTCGCCTTCGTTGCCATCGGCCAGGTCACCGCGTCGCCGGGGATACAAGGGGTGAATGCCTCTTCGCTGCCGGGGTGGCAACATTTCCACGGAGGGACATCGTGAACAAAGCACCGGCTAGCGTGTGGCGTCGACCGACCCATTTTCTTGCCTTCGGGCTGGGCAGCGGGGCGGCGCCCTTTGCCCCGGGGACCTTCGGGACCCTGGCGGCCATTCCCTTCTACTGGCTGTTGTCCGAGCTGACCCTGGGCTGGTACCTGGTGATGATCGCCATCACCTTCGTCTGGGGTGTCTGGCTGTGCGACAAGACGTCCCGGGACCTCGGCGTGCACGACCACTCCGGTATCGTCTGGGACGAGTTTGTCGGCTACTGGCTGACCATGGCGGCGGTGCCCTTTTCGTGGGAAGCGGCGCTGTGGGGCTTCGTTGTCTTTCGCGTATTCGACGTGATCAAGCCCTGGCCCATCCGCTGGGCCGATCGTCGCGTCGCCGGCGGCTTCGGCATCATGGTCGATGATGTCATGGCCGGCGTTTACTCCTGGTGCACCATGCACCTGTGGTTCTGGCTACACTGAACAGCGTATCGTCACGCCGACGGGGGCAGGGAGGCTCCTCTCGGCAGAGAGGGCAAGGAATGCGCAAGGAACGATGGATCGTACCGGTGGTGGTGGTGCTGGCGCTGGCCTGGGCGGTGGCCCAATATATCGCCAGTCTGCTGTTCGAGCGCGAACTGGAGAGGGCGCTTGCCGATCTCGAGGCGCGCGGTGACCTGCGAATCTCGCGCGACGACGTGGAGCAGGGCTGGCTGCGTTCCTCCGGCGTGTTGCATGTGGCTCCCCTGATCGGTCACGCCTGGCATCTTGCGATTCCCTATGAGGCACGCCACGGCGTACTCGATACCAGCGTCTTTGGCCGGCTCGACGTACACGTCGGCGACGCCGACCGGCGCCTGTTCGGTGATGCCATGCCGGCAAGCCCGCCCCGCTGGGAAGCTCACTACCGCACCCTGGGGGGCACGCTGCAGGGGGAGTTGCGGCTGGCACCATTTCTCATCAGTCAGTCGCCGTCCGGTGAAGCGCCTCGCTCGCTGCAATTCTCCGGTGGACGTATCGCCTTTGACGGAGTCTATGGCGACTGGCGCACCCAGGTGCTGCTGGAGGCGATCGAGTTGCGCGATGGAGACGCGGTGCTGGAAATCGGCCCGCTCCATCACGAAAGCCGTTACGCCTATACCCCCGGGGCCCTGCACTTCACCCAGCAGGACAAGCTGACCCTGGACGCCGTCAGTCTGCGTCACCCTCAGGTCAACCTGGATGGCACCGAACTGGTGCTCGAGGCCCGCACCCTGCTGGATGACAGCGAGCTGAGGCTGCAGAGCACCTTGACCATCGGTGAGGTGCGCTCCGGCGACGACATGCTGGTGGACGGCGAGGTCAGTCTGGAGTTGTCTCGCATCAACGCCGAGGCGCTGCGTTCGGTGGTGGCCCTGGCGCGTCACAAGACCGCGCTAGGCACCGTCTCGCTCGAGGACGCCGAGGCCTACTCGGCGATGGATCGCGCCCTGGCCCAGTTGCTCAAGGACTCACCGCGTCTGGATCTGAAGGACGTGGATCTCGACAGCCCCATGCTGGGACTGAGTCTAAAGGGCGAGGGCGTGCTGGTGCTGGACCCCCGAGATCTTGCGTCGCTGAGCCTGCTGTCGCTGGATCGCCCCGAGATGCGCGAGCGCTTTCGCCAGCGCCTGGACGGAGACTTCGAATGGCGTGATCCGCCGGCCGTGGTCGCGCTGTGGCTGGGGTTGCCGCTGGATACCTCGATGCTGGGCATCGACGTGGTCAAGGGGCGACTGCGGGTCAACGGACGTCCGTTACCACCGCTGCTGGGTGGTTGAGCGGACTCCGTTCACACCGTCAGAAGAGCCACCAGATTCCTGTCCTCTGAATTCCCTCCCGGCCGGGCCCGGCAGCGTCCCCGATGGCGTCACTCTGCTGCTATCCTCCTGTCACGCCTTGAACTTGGTCGTGGTCGCCCGCATTGCTGATACCCAGACGGGCAAGACGCCCCCTACTTCAGGATGAGGACACCATGAGCGATGATCGCGATCCCCGGTCCGACGATCTGGACTGGATTCCCATGAGTGGCGACGCCGAAGACGGAACCGCGGACGGCCTGGCCGATGGCGAGCAGGTCCAGGGCCATGCGGTGATTCCTGCCAGCGCCTCGCTGCCGGAACGGCTTTACCTGTTGCCGATTCACAATCGTCCCTTCTTTCCCGCCCAGGTGCAGCCGCTGGTGATCAACCGCGAACGCTGGTCCGAGACCATCGAGCGGGTCGCCAATACGCCCCATGACACCGTCGGTCTCGCCTTCGTCGGAGAGGCCGGTGTCGAGGAGCTGTCCTACGAGGACTTTCCGACCATCGGCACCGCGGTCAAGGCCCACAAGCTGCAGGGCGAGGACAACCAGATCCAGTTCATCGCCCAGGGCGTGCGACGCTTCAAGATCGAGCGCTGGCTGTCGCGCACCCCGCCGTTTCTGGTCGAGGTGTCCTACCCTCGTGAGCCGGTGGACGCGGAGGAGGACGAGACCCGCGCCTACGCCATGGCGCTGATCAACGGCATCAAGGAACTGTTGCCGATCAATCCGCTGTACGGCGAGGAACTCAAGCACTACCTCAATCGCTTCAGTCCCCACGAGCCGGGCCCGTTGACCGACTTCGCCGCCGCCATCACCTCCGCCCAGGGGCAGGAGCTGCAGGACGTGCTCGCCACGCTGCCGGTGGTGCCGCGGATGCAGAAGGTACTGCCGCTGCTGCGTAAGGAGATCGAGGTAGCGCAGCTGCAGAGCGAGATCAGTGAGCAGGTCAACGCCCAGATGCAGGAGCGTCAGCGCGAATTCTTCCTGCGCGAGCAGCTCAAGGTGATCCAGCGCGAGCTGGGCATCTCCAAGGACGACCGTGAAAACGACGTCGACACCTTCCGCGCGCGCCTCGAGGGCCGCGAGGTGCCCGAGCGGGTGCAGGAACGCATCGACGACGAGCTGGCCAAGCTGTCGGTGCTCGAGACCGGTTCGCCCGAATATGGCACCACCCGCAACTATCTGGACTGGCTGACGGCCATGCCCTGGGGCCAGCGCAGCCAGGACCAGCTGGACCTGGCCCACGCCAGACAGGTACTCGACCGCGACCATGACGGACTCACCGACGTCAAGGAGCGGATCGTCGAGTTCCTCGCCGAGGGCACCTTCAAGGGTGACGTGGGGGGCTCCATCGTGCTGCTGGTGGGACCACCAGGTGTCGGCAAGACCTCCATCGGTCGCTCCATCGCCGAGGCGCTCGGCCGTGAGTTCTATCGCTTCTCGGTGGGTGGCATGCGCGACGAGGCCGAGATCAAGGGCCACCGGCGCACCTACGTCGGCGCCATGCCCGGCAAGCTGGTCCAGGCGCTCAAGGAGGTCGAGGTCGAGAACCCGGTGATCATGCTCGACGAGATCGACAAGATGGGCCAGTCCTTCCAGGGCGATCCGGCCTCGGCCTTGCTCGAGGTGCTGGACCCGGAGCAGAACGTCGACTTCCTCGACCACTACCTGGACGTGCGTCTGGATCTGTCCAAGGTGCTGTTCGTGTGCACCGCCAATACCCTGGATTCCATCCCGCCGGCGTTGCTCGACCGTATGGAGCAGATTCGCCTGTCGGGCTACATCGCCGAAGAGAAGCAGGCCATCGCCAGGAACCACCTCTGGCCCAAGCTGCTCAAGCGCGACAACATCCCCAAAAAGCGTATCAATCTGACCGCCGCAGCCCTGCGCCAGGTGGTCGAGGGCTACGCCAGGGAGGCCGGTGTCAGGCAACTGGAGAAACAGCTGCACCGGATCGTGCGCAAGGCCGCCGTCAAGCTTCTGGAGAACGACCAGGCGACGGTCAAGGTCTCGCTCAAGAACCTCGAGGAATTCCTCGGCGCCCCACTGTTCCGCAAGGAAAAGGTGATGAAAGGGCAGGGCGTGGTCACCGGCCTGGCCTGGACCTCCATGGGCGGTGCCACCCTGTCCATCGAGGCCGGCAAGGTGCACGGGCTGGATCGCGGCTTCAAGCTCACCGGCCAATTGGGCGACGTGATGAAGGAGTCGGCCAACATCGCCTACAGCTATGTTCAGGGGCACCTGACCGAGTACGGCGCCGATGCCGGCTTCTTCGATGCCTCCTTTGTTCACCTGCACGTGCCCGAAGGCGCCACCCCCAAGGATGGCCCCTCGGCGGGGGTGACCATGACCACGGCGCTGCTGTCACTGGCGCGTCATCAGTCCATCGAGCGCAACCTGGCGATGACAGGCGAGCTGACGCTGACCGGACAGGTGCTGCCGGTGGGGGGGATCCGCGAGAAGGTCATCGCCGCGCGCCGCAGCGATATCTTCGAGGTGATCCTGCCCGAGGCCAATCGGCGCGACTATGACGAACTGCCGGAGTACCTCAAGGACGGCATGACCGTGCATTTCGCCAATCGCTACAAGGACGTCGCCAAGGTGGTATTTGGCTAACGACGGCACTTCGGCGCATTTCGCCGACCGCTCTCGTCGGCCACTGCAGGGATGTCGCCAAGGTGGTGTTCGCCTAACGGCAATATGACGGTGCATTTCGCCGACAGTGAGCCGTCAAGCCGTTCCGGATCGGGCCCGAGGCCGCATGACGCGGTTCTCGGGCCCGTGGCGTGATGGCCTGTGCAAGGCTAGTCAGTGCCGTCTGTGCGTGACAGAATCGACAGTCTGGACACGCGACACCGCCCGGTTGCCTTCTGCATCACGGGTGGACGAAAAATGACGAGGATTCCATGCCTGAGTATCGCTCCCGTACCACCACCGCCGGTCGCAACATGGCCGGCGCTCGCGCCCTGTGGCGCGCCACCGGCATGAAGGATGGCGACTTCCAGAAGCCGATCATCGCGGTGGCGAACTCCTTCACCCAGTTCGTGCCGGGCCACGTTCACCTGAAGGACATGGGCCAGCTGGTCGCCCGTGAAATCGAAAAGGCCGGCGGTGTGGCCAAGGAATTCAACACCATCGCCGTGGACGACGGTATCGCCATGGGCCACGACGGTATGCTCTATTCGCTGCCGAGCCGCGATCTGATCGCCGACAGCGTGGAGTACATGGTCAACGCCCACTGCGCCGACGCTCTGGTGTGCATCTCCAACTGCGACAAGATCACGCCTGGAATGTTGATGGCCGCCATGCGCCTCAACGTGCCGGTGATCTTCGTCTCCGGCGGCCCCATGGAAGCCGGCAAGACCAAGCTGCTGGATCACGGCCTGGACCTGGTGGACGCCATGGTCATGGCCGCCGACGATTCGGTGGACGAGGAAACCCTGAACGAGGTCGAGCGCAGCGCCTGCCCCACCTGTGGCAGCTGCTCCGGCATGTTCACTGCCAACTCCATGAACTGCCTGACCGAGGCGCTGGGTCTGGCGTTGCCGGGCAACGGCACGGTGCTGGCCACCCACGCCGATCGCCGCCGCCTGTTCGAGACGGCGGGCGAGCGCATCGTCGAGCTGGCCAGGCGCTACTACGAAGGTGACGAAGCGCACCTGCTGCCCCGTGCCATCGGCTCCAAGGCGGCGTTCAAGAACGCCATGACCCTGGATATCGCCATGGGCGGCTCCACCAACACCATCCTGCACCTGCTGGCCGCCGCCCAGGAGGCAGGCGTCGACTTCAACATGATGGACATCGACCGGCTGAGCCGCGAAGTCCCTCAGCTGTGCAAGGTGGCGCCCAATACCCAGAAGTATCACATCGAGGACGTGCACCGGGCCGGCGGCATCATGGCGATCCTCGGCGAGCTGGATCGCGCCGGAGTGCTGGATACCTCGGTGCCCACGGTCTACGGCGACAGCCTCAAGCTGGCCCTCGACGAGTGGGACATCATGCGCAATCCGTCGGCGGAGGTGGTCAACTTCTTCAAGGCCGGCCCCGGTGGTATCCCGACCCAGACGGCGTTTTCCCAGAGCGCCCGCTGGCCGAGCCTGGACGGTGACCGCGCCACCGGTTGTATCCGCGACTACGAACACGCCTTCTCCAAGGAGGGCGGGCTCGCCGTGCTGAAGGGCAACATCGCTGAGAACGGCTGTGTGGTGAAGACCGCCGGCGTCGACGACAGCATCCTGGTGTTCGAAGGGCCGGCCCACGTGGTCGAGTCTCAGGATCAGGCGGTGGAACATATCCTTGGCGACAAGGTGAAGGAAGGCGACGTGGTGGTGATCCGCTACGAAGGCCCCAAGGGCGGCCCGGGCATGCAGGAGATGCTCTACCCGACGTCCTATCTCAAGTCCAAGGGGCTGGGCAAGGGCTGCGCCCTGCTCACCGACGGACGCTTTTCCGGCGGCACCTCAGGGCTGTCGATCGGCCACGTCTCACCGGAGGCCGCCGCCGGCGGCGCCATCGCTCTGGTGGAAAACGGCGACCGTATCCGCATCGACATCCCCGCTCGGACCATCAATGTCCTGCTGGACGACGCCGAGCTTGCCGAGCGCCGCCAGCGCCAGCAGGAGCGCGGCAAGGATGCCTGGAAGCCGAGCATTCAGCGTCTGCGCAAGGTGACTCCTGCGCTGAAGGCCTATGCCTTGTTGGCCACCTCGGCTGACATGGGCGCGGTGCGCGATCTGGAAAAGCTTGACGACTAATATCTGCGCTTTTTAGCACAGAGTAGCTCGATGAAGGCCGGCATACGCCGGCCTTCATCGTTGATGGCGTCCAGCGCTCAGGCGACTCGCTTGAAGAAATGAGCGACCGATCAGCGAAATGAAACAGCTTGCGTGTACGCCGGAACTCGATAATTTCCGGGGATTTGGTCATTCTGACGTGACAGGGGATCGACAGATCAAAGAAGCCCTCGACAAGATGGGCGAGATGCAGGCACGGGGACCGCTATGAAAACACAGACTCTCAATGTGGGCCTGGTGGGTTACGGCATGGCTGCCAAGACCTTCCATGCCCCCTTGATCCAGGCCGCGCCAGGGCTCGAGCTGACCTCGGTGGTCAGCTCCGACGCCGACAAGGTCTTGCGTGACCTTCCGGACGTGACGGTGCACGCCAAGCTCAACGAGCTGCTCGAGGTGCGCCACGTTGACCTGATCGTGATTGCTACACCCAACGAGCAGCACTATGCCATGGCCAAGGCGGCTCTTGCGGCAGGCAAGCACGTGGTGGTGGACAAGCCGATCACTGTGTCGGCCTCGGAGGCGCGTCAGCTCCGCGCCCAGGCGGACCGCTCGGAACTGCTGCTCAGCGTCTTTCACAATCGTCGCTGGGACTGCGACTTCCTGACGGTGCGCAAGCTTCTGGAGCAGGGCCGGCTGGGGCGAGTGACGTCCTTTACCTCGCGTTTCGATCGCTATCGACCGGCGGTGAACAACCGCTGGCGAGAGCAGCACAAGCCCGGTGGCGGCATCTGGTACGACCTCGGCCCGCATCTGCTCGATCAGGCCATAGAGCTGTTCGGCATGCCTCGGGCAATTCTGCTGGAACTGGCCTCCGCCAGAGACGGCGCCGAGGTGGATGACGACTTTCTGGCGCTGCTCGAGTACGACCGCCTCAGGGTGACCCTGCAGGCCAGTTCGCTGGTAGCCGAGCCCAGCCCGCGCTTCGTGGTGCACGGCACCGAGGGCAGCTATTCGATCTACGGGCTCGACCCCCAGGAAGGCTGGCTCAAGCAGGGACTGATGCCGAGTGAAGACTGGGGCGTCGACGATGCGCCGGGACAACTGACCCTCAACCGGGGCAGCGCCGAGGAGCCGGACCTGGTCACCGAAGAGTGGCTGTCGGAACCGGGCAATTATCCCGCCTTTTACACTGCCGTCGCTCAGACCCTGCTGCATGGCGACCCGCCGCCGGTGTCCGGCGAGCAGGCGGTGGACGTGATGACCTTGCTGGAAGCGGGGCTCGACAGCTACCGCCAGGGGCGCTGGGTGCGCCTGAAGGAAGGCAACAGCAACCTCCGCCGGCTGCACGCCCGTCGCTGAGGCGAATCAGCCAGGCACGACAAGAGGGCCTTGGCCAAGGAAGCTTGGCCAAGGCAAATTCGACCAAGGCACGTTGACCAGGGGGCCGTCAGGGCCCCCTGGTCGTATTGGTAGGGTGGGTCTTACCAAAGTGAGGTATCGGCCTGCTCGCCCTTGAGCTTGTCCCGGGCGATGTACAGCGCAGCGATGGCGCGGGCCTCGTGGAAGTCCTCCCGGGCGAGCAGCGCGGTTATGCTGTCCAGCGCATGGGTCTCCACCACCAGCGGCTCCGGCTCATCGCCCTCCAGGCGCTTGGGGTAGAGGTCGCTCGCCAGCATGACCTGCATACGCTGGCGCATATAGTTGGGCGACAGGGAAAGCTCGACCAGCGGTTCGATACGCCGGGCGCCCACACCACACTCTTCCATCAGCTCGCGGTTGGCGGCGGTGACGATGTCCTCGCCGGGGTCCACGACGCCCTTGGGCAGGGTCAGTACATAGTCCTCGAAACCGGCGGCGTACTCTCGGATGAGCAGCACATGGTCGGGGTCGGGCATGGCGACGATCATGACCGCGCCGATGCCCTTGCCGTTGCCAAGCAGCCGTTCGAAGTGACGCTCGGCGCCGTTGGAAAAGCGCAGTTCGAGTTCCTCGACCCGGAACAGACGGCTCTCGGCGACGGTCTTGCGTGAGAGGATGCGGGGTTTTTCCGGGGAACTGTCGTCCATGGGAGCTCCTGGGCGGTGGGATGGGCTGGTGGATCGCGTAATGAATAGCGCAATGACTAGCGCAATGAACAGGGGGCAGGCGGGGTTGGCGGCGTCGCGGGACATCCGCCGTCCGCACCGGGCCGAGACCAGGCGCAAGCGCCCGGGCTGCGAGCCCGAATGCCTTTGAGGTACACTAACACGTTACTCAGGTGTCGGCGGACGTTCGCCGGCGCAGTGGAACAAGCATTGAGCTGGTGATGGCTGGAGATGAGGTAATGCTCGATTGGGACACCATCGATACCGTGCTGCTGGACATGGACGGCACCTTGCTGGACTTGCACTTCGACAGTCATTTCTGGCTGGAGCATCTGCCTCGCCGCTACGTAGAACTGCACAAGCTGGATGAGGCCACCCAGGAAGTGGTGCGCGCGCGGATCATCCGGGAGCAGGGCACTCTCAACTGGTACAGCCTGGCCTACTGGAGCCGCGAGCTCGACGTGGATATCGTCGCGCTCAAGCGCGAGGTCCAGCATCTGATCGGCCTGCGCGGCGATGCTCTGGACTTTCTGGGCTGGCTCAAGAGCGCCCATCCGCGAGTGGTGCTGGCGACCAACGCCGATCGCGAGAGTCTGGCGCTGAAGCTGCCGCTGACGGGCCTCGACGACTACCTTGACGCCATCGTGTCGTCTGCCGATATCGGTGAGCCCAAGGAAGAACAGGCGTTCTGGCATGCGCTCAACGAGATCGAGCCCTTCGACCGCGAGCGGACCCTGTTCATCGACGACAACGCGGCGGTGCTCGAAAGCGCCCGCGAGTACGGTATTCGCCATCTGCTGGGGATCCGCCAGCCGGACAGCCGGCGGCCGGAGAAGTCGCTCAAGGACTTTATCGCGCTGGACCGTTTCGCCGATATCATGCCCTCGGCGCCGCAGACTCCGGAGGCCCCCCGTGGATAGCGTCAGACTCGACAAGTGGCTGTGGGCGGCACGATTCTTCAAGACCCGCGCCCTGGCCAAGAAGGCCATCGAGGGTGGCAAGGTCGAGGTCGACGGGGCCAGGGCCAAGACCAGCAAGTCGGTGAGCCCCGGCATGTTGATACGTGCGCCTCAGGGCTGGGATGTGTGGGAGGTCGAGGTGCTCGAGGTCAGCGAGCAGCGTCGTGGGGCGCCGGAGGCGCGGCGGCTGTACCAGGAGACCGAGCAGAGTCGCGAACGTCGCGAGCGCGAGGCCGATCAGCGCCGCCAGGCCAACGAGGTCTTCAAGCATCCGCTCAAGCGCCCCGACAAGCGGGCGCGCCGCGATATCAAGCGCTTCCAGCGCGAGGGCGGCTCCTGACGGCGCGCGTCGCGCTCATCCCAGCGCCCTCGTCGAACACCCTTCTTTTCGTCAGACGCGCGCCCGCCGGGGCGCGCCCAGCAGAGATCGTTTTTCATGGCTGATCAGATACAGCGATTCATTATCGATGACACCAACGTCCGCGGCGAAGTCACCCGCCTGTCCGAGGCCTACGACGAGGTGCTCAAGCGTCACGAGTATCCGGCCGCCGTCAATCGTCAGCTCGGTGAACTGCTGGCGGCGGTGGCTCTGTTGACCGACACCGTGAAGCTTGACGGCACCATGACCCTCGAGGTGCGCGGCAGTGGTGACGTCTCCCTGATGATGGCGGAGTCCAATCCTGGCGGTGAGCTTCGCGCCATCGCCCGCCTCGCCGAAGATGCGGCACTGCCCGGCGATGAGGCCGGCTTTCGCGAGCTGGTGGGAGAAGGCCAGATCGTGATCACCCTCGACCCCAAGGAAGGGCGCCGCTATCAGGGTATCGTCGGCATCGAGCACGATCGCCTGGCCGGCTGCCTGGAAGCCTACTTCACCCAGTCCGAGCAGCTGCCCACGCGGCTGTGGCTGGCGGCGGACGGTGTCAGCGCCGGTGGCCTGCTGCTGCAGCGACTGCCCGACGAGTCGCTCAATCAGGATGACGACGCCTGGGATCGCGCCTATCACTTGGCTGCCACCCTCAGCGAACAGGAATTGCTGGAACTGGATGCGGCAACTTTGCTGGTGCGGCTGTTCCATGAGGAGCCATTGCGTACCTTCGAATCCAAGGCGTTGCGTTTTGGTTGTACTTGTTCTCGTTCGCGCATCGCCGGGGGACTGATGTCGCTGGGGCACGAGGAATTGCGTCAGATCGTCGCGGAGCAAGGTACGATCGAGACCCAGTGTCACTTCTGCAACACCCGCTACGCCTTCACCGCGGCCGATGTCGAAGCCTTGATCGAGGACCCCAGCGACGGCAGCCCAACGGTGCATTGAGCGGTTGCAGCGTCCAGGCCCGAGCCGTTTCGCTGGCATGAATGGCAGGCTCGAGGTTATCGGGACTGCGGTGGCGGTTGCAGGTTTGTAGTGGAATGACAGGAAATGCACCAAAAAGGCCGAAATGTTGTAATTAAACTACAATAACGTCTTGAAAAATGGGCATTTCCTGTCTCGGGGTTTTTTGCCATAATCCCCGCCGATCCCGGACGCGTCGTCAGTCGAAGAAGACGGTCGAACCGCGTAGTCGACTCGCCGGATCCCTTGCGCCGTTCGCCCTGTCGGATGGCGCCAGTCCACGAGAGAGAAGCCGAAGGCCCAGGAATCCTATGACCACCACCACGCAGTCTTCTACCGTTCACGTCAACCTCAGCACTGCCGAGCTCATCGAGCGTGCGGTGGCCCAGGGCGAGGGCCGACTGGCCTCCCACGGCGCCCTCGTGGTCAAGACGGGTGAACGTACCGGGCGCTCCCCCAAGGACCGGTTCATCGTCGACGAACCGTCCACCAGTGCCCAGATCGACTGGGGCAGCGTCAACCGTCCCTTCGACGCCGAGCGTTTCGATGCACTGTGGGAGCGAGTGGAAGGCTACCTGGGCGAGAAGGACAGCTATGTCAGCGAGCTTCACGTGGGCAGCGATCCGACCCACTACCTGCCGGTTCGTGTGACCACCGAGACCGCCTGGCACAACCTCTTTGGCCGCACCATGTTCGTGCGTCCCGAGGCCTACAATGCGTCACGCAAGGACGAGTGGGAAATCCAGAATGCCCCGCACTTCGTGTGTGAGCCGAGCCGTGACGGCACCAACTCCGATGGCTGCGTGATCATCAACTTCGCCAAGCGCCGGGTGCTGATCGCCGGCATGCGTTACGCCGGCGAGATGAAGAAGGCCATGTTCTCGGTGCAGAACTTCCTGCTGCCCGAGGCCGACGTGCTGCCCATGCACTGCAGCGCCAACGTCGGCGAAGACGGCGAGACCACCCTGTTCTTCGGCCTGTCCGGCACTGGCAAGACCACCCTGTCAGCGGACCCGGGTCGCTACCTGATCGGCGACGACGAGCACGGCTGGGGCGTCGGTACCGTGTTCAACTTCGAGGGTGGCTGCTACGCCAAGTGCATCGACCTGTCGGAAAAGAACGAGCCGGTCATCTGGAATGCCATCAAGTTCGGTACCGTGCTCGAGAACGTGGTGCTCAACGATCGTCGTGAGCCGAACTACGCCGACGACAGCCTGACCCAGAATTCCCGCGCCGCCTATCCGCTCGAGCACGTCGACAAGCGTGTGGCCGAGAACCGCGCCGGCGAGCCCAACGCCATCGTCTTTCTGACCTGTGACATGAGTGGCGTGCTGCCGCCGGTGTCGGTGCTGTCCAAGGAGGCCGCCGCCTATCACTTCCTGTCCGGCTACACCGCCAAGGTGGGCTCCACCGAGATGGGCTCTTCCAGCGGTCTGGAAGCGACCTTCTCCACCTGCTTCGGTGCGCCGTTCTTCCCGCGCCCGGCCCGCGAGTACGCGGATCTGCTGATCAAGCGCGTGGCCGAGAAGGACGCCCAGGTCTACCTGGTCAACACCGGCTGGACCGGCGGTGCTTACGGCGAGGGCGGCTCACGCTTCTCCATCCCGACCACCCGCGCCATCATCCACGCGATCCAGACCGGCGTGCTGCGTGACGTGGAAACCCGCCACATCGACGGCCTGAACCTGTCGGTGCCGGTGTCCGTGCCCGGCGTCGACTCCAGCCTGCTGGACCCGCGTCAGACCTGGGAAGACCAGGCGGCCTACGATCGCAAGCGCAGCGAACTGGCAGGCAAGTTTGTAGAGAACTTCAAGAAGTTCGACGGCGTCAGCGACGCCATCGTCAAGGCAGGCCCGAGCCTGGTCTAGGCGGCTCCGGGCCTGGTTTAACCTGCGGGTTGCCAAGGCAGTAAACGACTGAACCTTGCCGCGAGGCAGGGGTCGAGAAGAGGAGAAGGCGATGGCCTTCTCCTCTTTTTTTGCTCTTGTTCCAGCGCCTTGCCGTCGATAGTTGGCGAAGGTCCGGACGGACAGCGACGATTGAGTGTAAGGAAGGGGAGGGGCAGACCGACCCAGCACAATCCTTGACGCAGGAGACTCTACAATGAAACGACGCAATTTCCTCGCGCTGCTCGGGCTCGGCGGCCTCGCCAGCATGGTGCCGGCGGTGGCCAATGCCCGCCCGGAGCTGGAGCTTTCGCCAAGTCCCGATATCGAGCCGCTGGAATTGAGCGAGAGCGAGTGGCGTGAGCGCCTGAGCCCGGCCCAGTACGATGTGCTGCGCGAGGCAGGGACCGAGCCGGCAGGCTCCAGTCCGCTCGACGGCGAGAAGCGTGAAGGCGAATTTCGCTGTGCCGGTTGTGATCTGTTGTTATTCACCAGCGCCATGAAGTACGACTCCGGCACCGGCTGGCCGAGCTTCTACGAGCACGTGGAGGGCCACCTGCTGACCAGTGTGGACTACAAGATCCTGTGGCCGCGTACCGAGTACCACTGCGCTCGCTGTGGTGGTCATCAGGGGCACGTGTTCGAGGATGGGCCCGATCCCACCGGTCTGCGCTGGTGCAACAACGGGGTCGCGCTCAAGTTCGTTCCGGCCTGAACGAAAAGCTGCCCGGGGGATGACGCCGGGCAGCGGGTGGCGGCGGCGCAAAAGGGCGCTTTGTGATACCTTGGCCGGATCACAGACGTCGTATTGCCAAGGATTTCATGGACGCTACAGCCAAGATCATTGCCCGCCTGGCCGAAGAACTGGCGGTCAAGGCCCCTCAGATCTCCGCGACCGTCGAGCTGCTGGATGGCGGCGCGACGGTGCCGTTCATTGCGCGCTATCGCAAGGAAGTGACCGGAGGACTCGACGATACCCAGCTGCGCAACCTGGAAGAGCGCCTGGGCTATCTGCGTGAACTGGAAGAGCGCCGCACCACAGTGCTTGCGGCCATCGACGAGCAGGGCAAGCTCAGCGATTCGCTGGCCGCCAGCATCCAGGCTGCCGATACCAAGCAGCGCCTGGAAGACCTCTACCTGCCCTATCGCAAGAAGCGCCGGACCAAGGCACAGATCGCCCGGGAAGCGGGTCTCGAGCCGCTGGCCGACGCGCTGCTGGCCGATCCAACCCTCGACCCCGAGACCGAAGCCGCGGGCTACCTGCGGCCTGCCGAAGGCGAGACGCCGGCGATCGAAGACGCCAAGGCGGCGCTCGATGGCGCCAAGCAGATCCTGATGGAGCGCTTCGCCGAGGACCCCGAGCTGGTCGGACGCCTGCGCGAGAGGCTGTGGAGCGAGGGCGAGCTGTCCAGCCGCGTGATCGCCGGCAAGGAGCAGGAGGGCGCCAAGTTCTCCGACTACTTCGAACACGACGAACGGCTCGCCAAGGTGCCTTCTCACCGCGCCCTGGCGATGTTCCGTGGCCGTAACGAGGGTGTGCTGGCGCTGGCGTTGCGCCTGCCTGGCGAAGACGAGGCGCCGGTGCACCCAGCCCAGGTCGCCATCGCGCGTCACTTCGAGATTCGCGACGAGGGGCGCAAGGCCGACCGCTGGCTGGCCGAGGTGGTGCGCTGGACATGGCGGGTCAAGCTCTACACCCATCTCGAGACCGAGCTGATGGGGCGTCTGCGTGAGCGGGCAGAAGGCGAGGCCATCGACGTCTTCGCCGCCAACCTCAAGGATCTGCTGCTGGCGGCGCCGGCCGGCCCCAAGGCCACGCTGGCCATCGATCCCGGCCTGCGCACCGGCTGCAAGGTGGCGGTGGTCGATGCCACCGGGCAGTTCCTCGAGCAGGCCACCATCTTTCCCCACGCCCCGCGGAATCAGTGGGATGCGTCGCTTGCCGAACTGGCGAAACTGGTCAAGAAACACGGCGTCGAGCTGATCGCCGTAGGCAACGGTACCGCCAGCCGGGAGACCGATCGGCTGGCCGGGGATCTGCTCAAGGCGATGAAGGATCCCCGGTTGTCGAAGGTCATGGTCTCGGAGGCGGGGGCCTCGGTGTACTCTGCCTCCGAGTATGCCTCCCGCGAGCTGCCTGATCTCGACGTGACCATTCGTGGCGCGGTGTCGATCGCGCGCCGCCTGCAGGACCCCCTGGCCGAGCTGGTCAAGATCGAACCCAAGTCCATCGGCGTCGGCCAGTACCAGCACGACGTCTCCCAGGTCCAGCTGTCACGCAGCCTCGAGGTGGTCATCGAGGACTGCGTCAACGCGGTGGGGGTCGACCTCAATACCGCCTCCTCGGCGCTGCTGTCGCGGGTGGCGGGGCTCAATCCGGGGCTGGCCGAGAACATCGTCACCCAGCGCAACGCCAAGGGCGCCTTCCGTGATCGCCGTGATCTGCTCGAGGTGTCCCGGCTGGGGCCCAAGACGTTCGAGCAGTGCGCCGGCTTCCTGCGCATCATGAACGGCGCCAATCCGCTGGACGCTAGCGCCGTGCACCCGGAGGCCTATCCGCTGGTCGAGCGCATCGCCGAGCGCAGCGGGCGCGAGCTGTCCGGGCTGATCGGCGACAGCGCCACGCTGAAGGCGCTCAAGCCCAGCGAGTTTGCCGACGAGCGCTTCGGGGTGCCCACCGTCAGCGATATCATCGCCGAGCTCGACAAGCCTGGCCGCGACCCTCGTCCCGAGTTCCGTGCAGCGCAGTTCCGCGAGGGCGTCGAGACGCTCAAGGACCTCGAGCCGGGCATGGTGCTGGAAGGTACCGTGACCAATGTCACCCACTTCGGTGCCTTCGTCGATATCGGTGTGCATCAGGACGGTCTTGTGCACATTTCAGCGCTGTCGGACCGCTTCGTCGAGGATCCACGCACCGTGGTCAAGGCGGGCGACATCGTCAAGGTCAAGGTGATGAACGTGGATCTGCAGCGCTCGCGTATCGGGCTGTCCATGCGCATGGACGATACTCCCGACAGCGCCGACGGAGGTGACGCTCGCCAGGCCCCCAGACGTCGCGAAGGCGGTGGCAAGGGCAAGGGCCCTCGGAGCCAGCAGGGTCGCGGTCAGGCAGGCAAGGGAGGGCGCGACGAGGCCGCTCCCATGGGCGCTCTGGGTGCCGCTCTGCTCAAGGCGAAGCAGGGCCGTTCTTGAAACCTGCCAATGGAACGCCATAATCTGTCGACCTTATCCAGCGATCTCGACTGTCGACCTTCGCTGTCGACCGTATCTGTCGACTGAAACAACGGGCGCCTGAGCGCCCGTTGCCGTCGCCGCCATTCGAAGCAGGCCCCCGGGCCCTTCCACGACACGGGGTGTTCACCTTGTCCACTCAGCTTTCTTCGCTCCTCGAACGCCTGCGCGGCCCGGCGGCCGCACGACGCTTCGGCCGCCTGCGCCGCGGCATTGAAAAGGAGGGGCTTCGGGTCGACGACCGCGGCGTGATCGCGGCGACCTTCCATCCCCGGGCGCTGGGCTCCAAACTGACCCACCCCCATATCACCACGGACTACTCCGAGGCGCTGCTGGAGTACATCACGCCGGTCTACAGCCGTCCCGACGAGGCGCTGGAATTTCTGGCCGATCTCCATCGCTACACCTATCGCCATCTGGACGGAGAGTGGATCTGGCCGGCCAGCATGCCTTCCCGGCTCAATGGCAACGACAGCGTGCCCATTGCCGACTACGGGAGCTCCAACGTCGGCACCATGAAGCATGTCTATCGTCGCGGCCTGGACGCTCGCTACGGGCGGATCATGCAGTCGATCGCCGGCATCCACTACAACGTGTCGCTGCCCGACGACCTGTGGACGCTGCTGCAGACCCTGGACGAGCAGGAGCAGGTGTCCATGGGCGAGTACCGCTCGTCGCGCTACTTCGGACTGATCCGCAACTTCCGGCGCCATAGCTGGCTACTGCTGTATCTGTTCGGTGCATCGCCCGCCATCGACGACAGCTTCCTGGATGATGGCGAGATCCCCGAGGGGCTGGAACGCCTCGGCGAGCGCACCCTGGTATCTCGCTATGCGACGAGCTTGCGGATGTCCGATCTGGGCTACCAGAACAAGGTGCAGGATCAGCTCAAGATCTGCTTCAATTCGTTGTCGAATTACGTCAACACCCTGCGCCATGCCATCGCCACCGGCTGGCCGGACTACGAGGCGTTGGGTGTGCGTGATGGCGATAGCTGGCGTCAGCTCAACGCCAACATCCTGCAGATCGAGAACGAGTACTACAGCGATATCCGTCCCAAGCGGGTCACCCGTCACGACGAGACACCGAGCCAGGCCCTCGAGGCCCGTGGTGTCGAGTACATCGAGGTCCGCTGTCTGGATATCGATCCCTTCGCTACCCTGGGGATCGATGCCGCCCAGACCCGCTTTCTCGACACCTTCCTGGTGTGGTGTCTGCTGTCCGACAGTCCCTGGATCTCCGACGAGGAGTGTGACCACCTGGACGACAATCGGCGCCTGGTGGTGGAGCGCGGTCGCGAGCCCGGGCTCGAGCTCAATGACCGAGGCAACCGCCGCGGTCTGGTCGACTGGAGTCGTGCCATCGTCGCCGAGATGCGCGAGGTCGCCGCGCTGCTCGACCAGCTCGAGGATGGCAGTCCCCACCAGCAGGCGGTGGACGCGATCGCGCCGCGCATCGATGATCCGTCGCTGACGCCTTCTGCTCGCGTGCTGGCGCGCCTCGAGGACAACGGTGAGGAGTTTGTCGAGGCCATGGTCGCCATCGCCCGTGAGCAGGCCGCTGCGCTGGCTGACGAGCCGCTCAATCGGTGTCGTGCGTCCATGCTGGAAGACCTGGTCGAGACCTCTCATCAGCAGCAGCGGGAGATCGAGGCATCCGACACCAGCGATTTTGCTCAATTCCTGAGCGACTATTTCAGCCGAGCCCGGGAGACCCGGGCGTTGGCACCCACGGATCAACCGACCCATAGCGGAGAGAGCCTGAAATGAGCGAGTGGAGCCTGCGGCAGTGGAGCCTGGCGGGACTGGGCTTTTGCGTGGCAATGATGGCCGTGGCCCTGGGGCTTGAGCACCTGGTCGGGCTCGAGCCCTGTCCGCTTTGTGTGTTTCAGCGGGTGGCGGTGATCGCGGCAGGGCTGGTGTTTGCCGTGGCCGCGCTGCATGGACCCCGTGGTGCATTCGCCACAGTGGCCTACAGCGGTCTGGCGGCCCTGGCGGTGCTGTCCGGGATCGCCGTTGCCGGGCGTCATCTGTGGCTGCAGTCGCTGCCGGCGGATCAGGTGCCGAGCTGTGGCCCCGGTCTCGATTACATGATCGATGTGCTGCCGCTGCAGAAGGTCATCGCCTCGGTGTTGTCCGGCTCCGGCGAGTGCGCCGAGGTCGGCGCTACCCTGCTCGGGCTGTCGCTGCCAGGCTGGACGTTGATTGGCTTTGTGGTACTGCTGGCGGTGCCGGTGGGCATGCTCACGACGCTGCGGGCCACGACCAGCGGCTATCGCTGGAACGGCTGAAGCTTGGCGGTAGAGGCGTTCTCTGCGCCGTTTTGCTGTCGGTGATGACGGCCAATCAGGTACTTGGCATGCATTCGTTGACAGGGGCGGCGGCACGAGGGAGTCTGTTCATCCGCCTGGATTCGGGGTGAGGCAGTGCTAGGGAGGCCGCCATGTTGGAAGATTGCAAGACCGCTCGCGAACGCTGGGGAGGCGTCCATCGACTGATCGACCGCTGGCTCGAGCAGCGCGAGGGTTTGCTCGTTGTCTTGAATGAGCTCGAACAGTCATGCGATGCGGATCTGGAAACCATCACCAAGGAACGCATCGACACCTTCAGCGAGACGCTGATGGACTACATCAGCGCCGGCCATTTCGAGGTCTATCCGCAACTGAGGGAAGAGGCGCGTGCCTTCGATGACACGTCGGCACTGAATATCGCCGATCGTCTGCTGGAACGCCTCGAGATGTCCACCGAACTGGTGCTGTCCTTTGACGAGGACTACTCTACTCCGGTGCGCTGCCAACGCTTTCTGCCGCGTTTGCCGGCCTGGCTCGAGCGTCTGAAGAAGGGCCTGTCGGAGCGCTTCGGCCTGGAAGATCAGCTGATTGCACGGCTCCACGACGAGCACGCCCCCGCCGAAGGCATCTCCTGACAGGGGTGCCGGCGGTGAAGGAGGGTAGTGAGGGCGGACCGTGAGGGCGGACCGTGAGGGCGGACCGTGAGTGAGAGGGTTAGTGAGAGGGTGAGTGGGCGCGCAAGGCCAGCGCAGCGCCTTGATCGCCTTCGATAACACCGAAGGCTTTGGTGGCGTTGTTCGCACCAGGCCGCCGATTTCGCCCGCTCCCGATACTCAGAGGATCCGACACTTCTGGATCTGGCTCTTGAGGGCCGCCACGTCAGATCGTCCAGGCGGACGTGCCTGGCGACAACCCAGGTCGGCGGTGCGAGGCCAGGTCAATTGCGTCGGGCCAATTGAGTTTTGTGCACTGCAAGCATAAGATTTTCCGCGTCCTGAACGCCGCCCGAGGCAGCCAAGGTGTCGGCCGACGTCTGCATGATGCCGCCCGGGCCCCTTCACGGCGACAATCCCAAGGAGCCATGATGAAAGACCCCGTACGTATTGCCATCACCGGTGCCGCCGGTCAGATCAGCTACTCTCTCGCCTTCCGTATCGCCGCCGGCGATATGCTGGGCCCGGACCAGCCGGTCATCCTGCAGCTGCTCGAGATCACTCCGGCCATGGAAGCGCTGAATGGCGTGGTGATGGAGCTCAACGACTGTGCCTTCCCGCTGGTTCAGGACATCGTCGCCACCGACGATGCCAACGTGGCCTTCAAGGACGCCGACTTCGCCCTGCTGGTGGGTGCCCGTCCGCGCGGTCCGGGCATGGAGCGCAAGGATCTGCTCGAGGCCAACGCCGCCATCTTCTCCGCCCAGGGCAAGGCCATCAACGACAACGCCAGCCGTGACATTCGCGTGCTGGTGGTGGGCAACCCGGCCAACACCAACGCCCTGATCGCCTCCTGCAACGCGCCGGACCTCGACGCCGGTCAGTTCACCGCGATGATGCGTCTGGACCACAACCGGGCCAAGACCCAGCTGGCGCAGAAGGCCGGCAAGCACGTCACCGACGTCGACAGCATGATCGTCTGGGGTAACCACAGCGCGACCCAGTACCCGGATCTGTCCCACTGCAAGGTGGACGGCAAGCCGGCCTTCGACCTGGTCGAGCGCGACTGGTACGAAAACGACTTCATCCCGACCGTGCAGCAGCGTGGCGCCGCCATCATCAAGGCGCGTGGTGCATCCTCCGCTGCCTCCGCCGCATCCGCCGCCATCGATCACATGCGTGATTGGGCGCTGGGCAGCGACGGCATCGTCAGCATGGGCATTCCTGCCGACGGCAGCTACGGCGTCGAGCCGGGCATCATGTATTCCTACCCGGTGGTGTGCAAGGACGGCAAGTACGAGATCGTCCAGGGCCTCGAGGTCGACGAGTTCAGCCGCACCAAGATGAAGGCGACCGAAGACGAGCTGCGCGAAGAGCGCGCTGCGGTCGAGCACCTGCTGGGCTGATATCGGTCTCGCAAGGCCCGACAGGGCCTTGCACAGCATCGCCGGCACGTCGACCAGCGGTCATCGTGCCAACGAAGAACCCCGCCACAATGTGGCGGGGTTCTTTTGTGGATGGCGTCGGCGTCGTGCGAGGGGGCTTGTCTCAACCGCGCTTGGCTCAACCGCGCAGGGAGATGATCTTCCAGCCCTTGGCCTCGGCGACTTCGCGCAGGGCCGGGTCCGGGTCCACCGCGACCGGATGATCGACCTGCTCGAGCAGCGGCAGGTCGTTGTGGGAGTCGCTGTAGAACCAGGCGCCGTCGAGGGTGTCGTCGCGCTCAGAAAGCCACTGTTCCAGGCGGGTCACCTTGCCCTGCTGAAAGCTCGGCACGCCGCTGACCCGGCCGGTGTAGCGGCCATCGACGAGCTCCGGTTCCACGGCGATCAGGTCATCGATGCCCAGGCGTTCGGCGATGGGGCCAGTGATGAAGCGATTGGTAGCGGTGATGATCAGAAGGGTGTCGCCCCGTGCGCGGTGGCGGGCGATCAGTTCCTCGGCCTGGGGCAGGATGGCGGGCTCGATCTTGCTGGCCATGAACTGCTGATGCCAGGCGGCGAGCTGTTCCATGGAATTGTCCGCCAGTGGCTTCAGGGCCACCTCCAGGAAGGCCATCATGTCGAGACGACCGGCGTCGTAGTCGGCCTTGAAACGGTCATTGGCCTCGCGATAGGCCACCGCGTCCACGGCGCCCTGCTCGAGCAGGAATTCGCCCCAGGCATGGTCGCTGTCGATCGACAGCAGGGTATTGTCCAAATCGAAGATGGCCAGACTCAAGGTGTGTCTCCCGGCGCTTGGGTGAGGCGACCTCCCGGCCCGGCGATCTGTGTCGGAGTGGCCAGCAACAGGCGTACGTCATGCCCATGGGCCCCTGGCCCGGGAAGGCCACAAAGAGGGCGATTATGTCAGAACCTCGGCAGGGGTTCGAGATGTCGTATTGATGCGCTTCGAGCCATTGTGGAAGAATGCAGTCAATACCGATTGGAAAGGTGAAGCCCGTGATCGACGCAGACGGCTTTCGCCCCAACGTTGGCATCATCATCGTCAACGACCAGGGGCAGCTGCTATGGGCGCGTCGGGTAGGGCAGAACGCGTGGCAATTTCCCCAGGGAGGCATCAAGTCAGATGAGACGCCCCAGCAGGCTTTGTTCAGAGAGCTCCACGAAGAAATCGGCCTGACCGCCGAGGATGTGGAGGTACTGGCCTGCACCAGGGGGTGGCTACGCTACCGCCTGCCGCGACGCATGGTTCGCACACATTCGCGCCCAGTGTGCATAGGACAGAAACAGAAGTGGTTCCTGCTGCGGATCCGCTGCCAGGAAAGCCGCATCTGTGTGGATGGCACCCCCAAGCCCGAGTTCGATGGCTGGCGTTGGGTCAGTTACTGGTATCCGCTGGGGCAGGTGGTACCGTTCAAGAGGGAGGTCTACCGCCGAGCACTACGTGAGCTATTGCCTCGCGCCCAGAGCCTGGCGCTGGAGAAGGGATGAATCCAGCGCCCGCGGCAGCACATCAGCCACGTCGGCGAGAGGCCGGTGGCGTTGCTGCCTCCCACTTATCGTTCGGTCGCCCCATGGCCGGACCAGTACAAGAACAGGGGTGAGACCTTTCCATGCTCAAGGTCCTGCAACGAATCATTCAGGAGGTCAACAGCGCGCGCAGCCTGGACGCGGCGCTGGCGACCCTGGTGCGCCGGACACGCAAGGCGATGCAGACCGATGTCTGTTCGTTCTACCTGTTCGACGGCGAACGCGATGCGCTGGTGCTGATGGAGACCATCGGCCTGAGAACCCAGGCGGTGGGCCAGGTGGCGCTGCCGGTAGGGGAGGGGCTGGTCGGCACCGTGGCCCGCCGCGAGGAACCGCTCAACCTGGAGGACGCCCAGGCTCACCCCAGTTTCCGTTACTTCGAGGCCACCGGTGAAGAGCGCTACTCGAGCTTTCTCGGTGTGCCCATCATCCATCAGCGCCGCATGCTCGGTGTACTGGTGGTGCAACAGGCAGAGCGTCGTCGTTACGATGAATCCGACGAGGCCTTCCTGGTCACCATGGGCGCCCAGCTTGCCGGCGTGCTGGCCCATGCGCTGGCCACTGGTGGGTTGACCTGCCCGGCCTTTCCCGGCGTCCAGGCGACCTTCATCGGGGTCGCCGCCTCACCCGGCATGGCCATCGGCGAGGCGGTGGTGCTGTCACCGCCGGCCGATCTCGACAGCGTGCCGGATCTGGTGCCCACCGACGTCGAGTTCGAGATCGCACGGCTCAAGGACGCCATCGCTCGGGTGCGCGAAGAGATTCGTGCCGCCGGCGAGCGGCTGGCCAATCGTATCTCGGCCCAGGAACTGGCGCTGTTCGACGTCTATCAGCAGATGCTCGGCGAGGCGGCGCTGTCCCAGGAAGTCGAAAAGCGTATCCGCGAGGGCCAGTGGGCGCCCGGCGCCCTGGCCGACGTGGTGCGCCGCCATGTGCAGTATCTTGAGCGTGTGGACGACGATTACCTGAGAGAGCGTGCCGCCGACGTGCGCGATCTCGGACGCCGAGTGCTGGCCCATCTGCAGGAAGAGTCGCCGCGGTTGCCCGAACACTACCCCCAGGGGGCCATCCTGATCGGTGACGAGATCAGCGTCGCGCTGCTTGGCGAGGTGCCCCGGGACCGACTTGGCGGACTGATCTCGGTACGAGGGTCGAGCAACTCCCATGTGGCCATCATCGCCCGTGCCATGGGGATTCCGCTGGTGTCGGGGATGATCGACCTGCCATTGCCGCGACTCGACGGCGCCCCGCTGGTGCTGGATGGTCACCGAGGGCGCGTGTTCGTGCGTCCTGGCCCGGAGCTGGTGGCCCATTACCAGAGCCAGATCGACGAGGAGAAGGCCCTGGCGGCGCTGCTCGAACACGAGCAGGACCTGCCCAGCGTGACCCCGGACGGTCACGCCATGACGCTGATGGTCAATACCGGACTGACCGTCGATACGGTCGCATCGCTCAAGACGCGTATCGGCGGGGTAGGGCTGTATCGCACCGAAGTGCCGTTCATGATCACCGAACGTTTCCCCGGCGAGCAGGAGCAGACCCGGCTGTACAGGGAGCAGCTCGAGAGCTTTGCCCCGCTTCCGGTGGTGATGCGGACCCTGGATATCGGTGGCGACAAGGACCTGCCGTACTTCCCCATCGAAGAGGCCAACCCCTTCCTCGGCTGGCGCGGTATTCGCGTCACCCTGGATCACCCCGAAGTGCTGATGGTACAGCTGCGCGCCATGCTCCGGGCCTCCCAGGGGCTCGACAACCTCGAGCTGCTGCTGCCCATGGTGACCAATGTCGATGAAGTCGATGACACCCTGAAGCTGATCGAGCGGGCGATCATCGAGCTGGGCGAAGAGGGGGTGGAAGTGCGCCGGCCGCGCCTCGGGGTGATGCTCGAGGTGCCGGCGACGCTTTACCAGCTCAGGGCACTGGCGGCGCGGGTCGACTTTTTCTCCGTGGGCAGCAACGACCTGACCCAGTACCTGCTGGCGGTGGATCGCAACAACCCGCGGGTCGCTGACCTCTACGATTCCTGTCACCCTGCGGTGCTGTCGGCGCTGCATCGCCTGGCCGCCGAGAGCAGCGAGCTGAATGTGCCGACCTCGGTGTGCGGCGAACTCGCCGGCGACCCGGCTGGTGCGCTGCTGCTGATGGGCATGGGCTTCCGGGTGCTGTCGATGAATGGCCCCAACCTGCCCCGCGTGCGGGCGGCCATTCGTCGGGTATCGCGAGAGGCGGCAGCCGAGCTGGTGGAGCAGACCCTTGCGCTGGAAACGCCAGCCGAGGTGCGCGCCCACCTGGCGAGCCGCATGCAGGCCTGGCAGCTGGCCCATCTGCTGCCGCCCAGGGATTGAGCGAGGCAGCGGCCGTCAAGGATGGCCGCGCGCCTTGGCATCTCGCAGCGTGGCCAGCGACGCTTCAGCCGTCTCGGTCGATGGTCAGCGCCAGCCGGGTCTCGCCCTGAGGCCGCCCGCCCGGGCCAAAGCGCCGTTCCGAGATGTCGAAACGCTCGCCGTTCACGTCGCGGTGCAGCGTCAACTCGCTGGTGGCACGGGTGCCGTAGTCGTCGCCGACGATAAAGGCCGGTGACAGGAAGCGTTCGAGCTCCAGCCCCACGCCGGTGTCCGGCAGGCTAGCGTCCGGCGCCGGGTGGCGGTCGAGGAAGCCCTGGCGGGCGTTTGCCAGGGAGGCGTGTCTGGCCTCGGCGATGTCTTCGGCCAGGGCGTTGCGCACCTGGACCAGCTTGGGCCAAGGGGTATCCAGAGAGGCGTTGGACAGGCCGTGCACTCCGGCCTCGACCGCCTGCAGTGCGCAGCCGTGGCGATGCCGCTCGAGGTGCCAAAGCCGCTTGCCGTCGCCGATCAGCAGATTGAAGCCACCGTAGCGCAATGCCTCGCCCGCACTCTGGCATTCGAGCCAGGCCTCGAGGTCATCGGTTTCGAGGCCACGGCGCACCAGCAGGCCGCGGCTTTCGCTCGGTTGCGGTGGTATCAGTTCCGGGTCGCGAACATTGGTGATGGCGGCGAAGCGGCCGCGACGATGGATGCCGAGCCAGGTCCCGCCGGCCTCGAGGTCGCGACCGGCGACCAGTCCCGGGGCGTCCGGCCAGGCGGCCAGGGGCGCGGTGGGGCGCGCGTGGACCTCGTCGCGGTTGGCGATCAAGGTGATCGGCCGCGCACTGTCCGGGGCGAAGTGAAAGGCAATCAGGCACATGGGCGCAGCGTAGCCGGATTTTCTGCCCAGGGGAATCCGGGGAGAGCCTGCAACTGTGCCACCATGACAGGCTGCGGCCGGCAACGTACACTCTTGGCTTCTTCATTCAACAGGATGGAAGATGGAAGGCGACGATAGCAGGGATCGCTTTTGGCGCAGGCTGGTGATTCCCATCCTGTGGCCGGTGGTAGCCGCCCAGGGGGTGCTGCTGGCGCTGTGTCTGGTGCTGGGCGCCTCGCTGCACTGGCTGATGCCCGCCGCCGCCGGCTGGAGCACCACCCTGTGGATCGTCATGGGTCTGCTGGTGGGCACCACGCTCAACATCCTCGTCTTCCTGGTGCTGCTCAAGCATCGCCTATCCCGCGCTCAGCGTGACTTCGACAGCCTGCTCGAACGGGTCGAGAGCCAGTTGTCGCCACAACTCGATGGGCGGCACGAAGCCCCCTCGCCGGAAGACTCGCTGATGGAGCGAGTCAGGTGGCTGCTCGAGGCCATCGACGCTCGACCGAAGGCAGGCCAAAGACGGCGCGGCAGTCCGCCTGACGTCGAGAGCGGTGATGCGGTTTGGCTCGAAAGCCAGGGGGAAGTCAGAGCAGATATCGGAGTAGATAGCCGAGCAGATAGCCGAGCAGATAGCCGAGCAGAGAACACGCCGGATTCGCTGGGCGAGCCCAGCGACTGGGAGCACGAAAGCCGGCGCCTGGCCGCCGCGCTGTCCCGCGCCAGAGAAGAGTCGCGTCTGAAGTCGAGCTACCTGAGCCACGTCGGCAAGGCATTGGCACCCTTGATCGCCGAGCTCGATCAGCTGATCAACCGGGCCGGCGACGGCGCCGAGCCCGAGGCGTTACGCCGACTGAGCGATATTCGCCTGTTGCTCGACAACCTCGAGGACGGCACCGACACGGCGCCTGTGGCAGAGCCTTCCGAGTCATCGGCCGACGAAGCGACACCCAGGGTGCTGATCGTCGACGACGGTCCGGTCAACCTGATGCTGGCGCGGGAGGTTCTCGAGCGCCGAGGCGTCGAGGTGGTGACCGCGACCCGCGGAGAGGAAGCGCTGGAGCGGCTGGCGGCGGTTGCCGTCGATCTGGTGCTGATGGATATCGTGCTGCCGGATATCGACGGCGTCGAGACCTGCCGTCGTCTGCGCGCGATGGAGGCGGCGGATTCGGGCCGCCCGCGTGCGGTGGTGATCGCCCTGACCGCCAATGCCAGCGACCAGGACCAGGCGCGCTTTCAGCAGGCCGGCATGGACGCCTGGCTGGCCAAGCCCTATCGTCCCCAGGCGCTGCTCGAACTGCTCGATCACTGGTTGCCGCTGCCGACGAGGTCGGTCTGATGCTGGCGTCCCTGGTCTCCTATCTGGCGCTCGGCACCGCGGCGGGCTTCCTGGCCGGTCTCTACGGCGTGGGTGGCGGGCTGATCATCGTGCCCAGCCTGATGACGGTATTCGCGCTGCAACAGGTGTCCGGCGAGGTGGCCATGCACCTGGCGGTGGGGACCTCGCTTGCGACCATCGTGATCACCGGCGCCTCGTCCGCCTGGGGCCACTTTCGCCGGGGCAGCATTCGGCGTGACTGGCTGGTAGCGCTGCTGCCGGGGCTGGTGATGGGCGCCGTGCTTGGGGTGTTCGTTGCCGGCGCCCTGTCGGGCGGCCTGCTCGGCACGCTGTTCGGCGTCTTTCTGCTGCTGGTCGCCGCCAAGCTGGTGCTGGGGCGCTCGCCCAAGGCGGGGCGTCAGGCCCCCGGGCGTGGCAGCATGGTCGTCGCCGGCGGTGTCATCGGAGGTGTCTCTGCCCTCTTCGGTATCGGTGGGGGGACACTGAGCGTTCCCTGGCTGATTCGCTGCGGTGCCAGCATGACCCAGGCGGTCGGTACCTCGGCGGCCTGCGGAATGCCCATCGCCCTGGTCGGCGCGGTGACCTTCATCGCCGTTGGCCTTGGTGATCCGCGACTGCCCGATGGCGCCTTCGGTTTTGTCATGCTGCCGGCGCTTTTGGGGATTGCCCTGACCAGCGTTCCCTGTGCGCGGCTTGGTGTGCGACTGGCGCATCGGTTGCCCGCTCGGGTGCTCAAGCTGTCGTTCGCGCTGTTGCTGACGGTGGTGGGGCTCGGCTTCCTGCTGTAGCGAACCGTCGCCGCCGCTTGCTGTCCTATTGCCGCTGTGGCGTTTTTCTGGCGGTCATCCGCTTGTATAGCGCTACGTTACTCTCTGGTCACCTCGGTCACTTTCAGGAAATCTACCGACTATGCTGTCTTATCCCCAGATCGATCCCGTTGCCATCTCGCTGGGTCCGCTCCAGGTCCACTGGTATGGACTGATGTACGTGGTGGGCTTTGTCGCTGCCTGGTGGTTGGGCTGTCGACGCGCCCACCGCATCGGCCTGACCCGGGACGACGTGGGCGACCTGCTGTTCTACGCCGCCCTCGGCGTGGTGCTCGGTGGACGCCTTGGCTACGCGCTGTTCTACGGGCTGGATCAGTGGCTCGCGGACCCGCTGTGGATCGTCAAGGTGTGGGACGGCGGCATGAGCTTCCATGGCGGCCTGCTCGGGGTGTTGCTGGCGGCCTTGCTGTTCGCCCGGCGCAAGAACCTGGCGTTCTTCACCCTGACCGACTTCGTCGCGCCGCTGGTGCCGATCGGCCTGGGGGCCGGGCGCATCGGTAACTTCATCAATCACGAACTGCCGGGCCGCGTCACTGACCTTCCCTGGGGCATGCCGTTCCCTGGCTACGGCCCCGAGCCGCGCCATCCTTCCTCGCTGTACGAGGCGCTGCTCGAAGGCCTGGTACTGTTCGTGGTGCTGTGGTGGGTGTCGAGCACACCGCGACGTCGCGGCCTGGTCTCTGGTCTGTTCCTGTTGATCTACGGCTTGAGTCGCTTCGCCGTGGAGTTCGTGCGTCAGCCGGACCCGCAGCTTGGCTTCATTGCCCTTGGCTGGGTCACCATGGGCATGCTGCTTAGCCTGCCGATGATCCTGTTCGGCGTGCTGTTGGTGGCCTGGTCTCGCCGCCAGCCGATGGATGTCCGTACCGCGCCTGCGGCCGACTAGGCGCTGACGATCCGCCGATGCATGATGCGGCCGCCTTGGCCCGGCCCGGTTGGTCATGCCCGAGAGGCTGCGTCACGCCGACAGGGCCCCGGTGGCCGCGCCAAGCTGGCCGCGCCAAGCTGGCCGCGTCTGGTATCGAAGCATGCCGAGCAGTACAATTGCCGGTTTTTCTGGTTTCGAGAAACCGTCCCGAATCCGTCACGACCAAGCGAGTGAATCCCGATGCCTGTTGATAGCGCTGCCGAAGCCACCGACCTCCCCGCCCTGGAGCAGCCGTATCTGGATTTGATGCGCAAGGTGCTGGACGAAGGGGTCGAGCGTGACGACCGCACCGGCGTGGGCACACGCTCGATCTTTGGTCATCAGATGCGCTTCGATCTGTCCCGCGGCTTTCCGTTGGTGACCACCAAGAAGCTGCATCTGCGGTCGATCATCCATGAGCTTCTGTGGTTTCTGAAGGGCGATACCAATATCGCCTACCTCAAGGAAAACGGCGTGCGTATCTGGGACGAGTGGGCCGACGAGAACGGCGACCTCGGCCCTGTCTATGGCTATCAGTGGCGTAGCTGGCCGGATCCTCGCGGTGGCAGCGTCGATCAGATCGAGACACTGCTCGACCAGCTTGCCACCAACCCGCGCTCACGGCGGCTGATCGTGTCCGCCTGGAACCCGGCGCTGGTGGACGAGATGGCACTGCCTCCCTGTCATTGCCTGTTCCAGTTTTACGTGGCCGACGGCAAGCTGTCCTGCCAGCTCTATCAGCGCAGTGCCGACATCTTCCTTGGCGTTCCCTTCAATATCGCAAGCTACGCGCTGCTCACTCGGATGATCGCCCAGGTGGCGGGTCTTGCCCCCGGTGATTTCGTTCACACCCTGGGGGATGCCCACCTTTATCTGAACCATCTCGAACAGGCCGAGTTGCAGCTGAGTCGAACGCCCACCCGGGCGCCTCGCCTGGAGCTGGAGCCGTCGGTGGATAACCTGTTCGACTTCCGTTTCGAGCACATCAGCATCCACGACTATGAACCCCATCCCCATATCAAGGCCGAGGTAGCGGTATGAGCAGCGCCGACAATGCGAGCGAAGGCCAGGATCTGGCGAGGCTCGACACCTTCGTGCCGGTGGCGATGATCGCCGCCATGTCGCGTAACCGGGTCATCGGGGTCGACAACCAGCTGCCCTGGTACCTGCCGGAGGACCTCAAGTTCTTCAAGCGCATGACCCAGGCCAAGCCCCTGGTGATGGGACGCAAGACCTTCGAGTCCATCGGCCGTCCGCTGCCTAACCGGCTGAATATCGTGGTCACCCGTGACACCTCCTTTCATCACGATGGCGTCAGGGTCTGTCACGACCTGGCCAGCGCGATCGAACTGGCCGACAGTCAGGCCACCATCGAGGCCGCCGAAGAGATCATGGTCATGGGCGGGGCTCAGATCTACGCCCAGGCCATGCCGATCGCATCGCGGCTCTATCTCACCGAGGTGGATGTCGATATCGAAGGTGACGCCCACTTCCCGGCGCTTGAAGGCGACTGGCAGGAAGTCGCCAGCGAAGCCGGCTCGCCGAGCGAAGGCCAGCCCGCCTACCGCTTCGTTCGCTACGAGCGTTCAGCCGAGAGCTGAAGCGCCTAATGCCTGGTTGCGGATTTGCGGTAGTCGCCACGGGACGAAATTGGCGTCTTGCAGGTGACACAATGAGCGTCGCCGAGCGGCGACAATTGCGACATCGCAAGCCCTGGCACAGACTGTGGCGACAACCCTGACAACAGCGGGGCGTGACCGGAGTCACCCCTGCAACGCGGCATTTTGCTGAGCCTGGAGGAGTCGACGTGATCGAGACACACGCAGAACACCCGTTGGAGGCGCTCGAGCAACGCACGGCGACGCTATTGGACGGACTGCGTGAAGGGCGTCGGCGCGAGCGTCAGCTGTCCAGCGAGCACCAGCGTATGGCCGACGAGCGCCAGCGCTTGATGGAGGAGTGCGAACGGCTGGCGTCCGAACGAGAGCGGTTGAGCGCTGAGCTGAACGCCGAATTGACCGCCGCCCGAGAACGTCAGCGTGAGCTCGAGTCGCAACTTGGCAGCGCCGTCGAACGCAGCGGTCAGCTCGAGACGGAGCTTGAGGCACTGCGCGCCGAGCGCCAGGCGCTGTTTGAAGAAAACAGCGAACTGACCGAGGAAAATCGCGAACTCGACGAACAGAATCGTGAACTCGAGGCCCACAACGCCAGGCTGCGTGAGCGCGTCGAACATCCCGAAGCCGAGCCTCAGTCCCCCGCCTTTGTTCGTCCCAAGCGACGCGCCCAGGGCCTGGCTGCATTGATGCAGCATCGCCCGCGTCATGCCAGTGGTGATCAGTCAGCCGACGAGACAGACGATCGGACGACTGAACAAGCAGCCGACCAGGCGTCTGACCAGACAGCGGCTCATACAGCCGTTGAGCAAACCGAGCAAGCCGACAAGACATCTGCCGAGCACAGCGGTGAGCAAGCCCCTGTCCAGTCTCCTGAGCAAGCCTCTGACCTGGATGCTGGGCGAGTGGACGGGCCTGCCGGCGAGGTCGCATCGGCTGTAACGGCCAGCGAAGCGTCCCCGGCCCCGTCCACTGACGCGACGGTGTCATCCGACGCCTCTCGGTCGCAGTCAAGCCAACAAAGCCAAGGGGCGCCTTCCAGGGACGCTGACCTCCAGGGTGATACATCCGAAGCGACGGCCTCCGACGAGGCTGGCCGCCAGGGGGATCTGGCCATCGACAAGGCGCCGTCTCCCCAGGCGCTGTTGGGTGAGTGGTACCAGCGCTATGACAAGACCTTCTTCAAGGGCCACACCCGTCCCTTGAAGGTGGGCATCCACGAGGACCTGGCGGCCAGCGAGCCCTGGCCCGAGAAGCTGGTGCGGCGGGCCCTGGCCTGCTACGTCAACCTGCCGCGGTATCTCAAGTCGGTCAGGGAAGGCGCCGAGCGTATCGATCTGCAGGGCGCGCTGGTCGGAGCGGTCGATGCCCAGGCCGCCGAACACGCCAAGCGCAAGCTGGACCGCCTGCAGGCGGAGCAGCAAGGGCGCGGCAAGGTGTCGCAGCGGCGCAGCGGCCAGGGCCGGCGGCGCGCTGGCGCAGGCAAGGGCAATCAACCCCAGGGGGCATCAAAGGCCGACCCGCAGCCCCATCGGGAAGTCGAGAGTGAACAGAGCAGCCGCACGGCGATGTCACAGGGGCGCCCCCCGCATCTCCACCAGCCGCAGAACGAGTCCAGGCACCAGTCTCATGGCCACGACAGCGAGGAGTCGCGGCTACAGCGCAAACTCGACGCCCTGATGGCCCGCCACAATGGTAGTCACTGACCGCGCTCCTTGGGTGTGGTCGTTGTCTGGGCGCTTTATGCCTGGTCCTGATGTGCGGTCCTCAATTGTGCGGTCCTTATGGACGGCCGCCGCCGTTGACGACTGTCGACAGTGTTCAACCCAGCTGACTTGAAAGCGTCACATCAGCGGGGCATGATGTAGTCGCTATGCCCGGCGCAGCACTTTGTGCAGAATCGGTTCGAGGTTAGCGAACAATGTTCGTTAAGTCGTTTTTCCGGTTCCAGCGCTGGCGGCGCCTTCGCAGGGATCGGTGTCGAATCGAGGGGCGGCGGGAACGAAAACAGTGTTTTTTTCTTGTTGCGCTCCTGAGAATCCCGGTATATGGTTGCCCTTGCGAGCATTGGACTATAACAAGGCTTCGCCGCTGTCAGGCTCGCTGCCTCGGTTCCCTGCCAGGAACCACAAGGCCAGAAAAACGAGCCGGCAACGACCGGCAAGCCAAGGCTGCCAAGCGCAGCAACGATCGAAACAGCAAGCTAGTCAAAAGGAACTCAGCAATGAAAAAGACACTGTTAGCGACTGCCATCGCCGGTGCTGCCGCCTTTACCGCCGTCAGTGCCCAGGCCGCCACCGTCTACAACCAAGACGGCACCAAACTCGACATCTACGGCAACGTCCAGCTGGTCTACGCCGGAGTCAAGGATGACGATGGCGAAACTCGTGACGAGATCGCCGACAACGGTTCTACCTTCGGCTTCGCCGCCGAGCACGTCATCTACAACGGTCTGATCGGCTACGCCAAGATCGAAATCGACGACTTCAAGGCCGACGAAATGAAGGTCGCCGGTCGTGATGCAGGCGACACCGCCTACATCGGCCTGAAGGGCAACTTCGGTGACGCTCGCGTTGGTTCCTACGATTCCCTGCTGGACGACTGGATCCAGGATCCGATCTCCAACAACGAATACTTCGACGTTTCCGACTCCAACACCTTCAAGGGTGCTCCGGGTGACGAAGCTGGCGACGCTGACGTTATCGTCGGTGATCCCGAAGGCGACAAGATCACCTATACCTCTCCGGTCTGGGGCGGCTTCCAGTTCGCTCTGGGTACCCAGTACAAGGGTGACGGCGAGTCCGAGAACCTGACCGATTCCGGTGAGGCCTCTATCTTCGGTGGTCTGAAGTACACCTACGGCGGCTTCTCCATCGCCGGTGTCTACGACGATCTGGGTATCTACGACATCGAAGATCAGTCATTCACCTACATCGCTACCGATGTTGATGGTGATAGCGTCACTAACAGTGTAGAAACGGTGGACATCGATAGCGACCTGGGCGACCAGTACGGTGTCACCATGCAGTACCAGTGGGACAGCCTGCGCGTTGCCGTCAAGTACGAGCGCTTCGAGTCCGACAACGACCTGCTGAAAGACGCTGACTACTACGCCATCGGTGCCCGTTACGGCTACCTGGACGGTATGGGTGACGTTTACGGCTCCTACCAGTACATCGACTTCGGTGGCAGCGGCTTCAGCGACTTCGACAGCGCCAACGATGACGAGAACGACGACGACAACCACAACGAGTTTGTTGCCGGCGTGACCTACAACATCTCCGACGCCATGTACACCTACGTGGAAGGCGCCGTGCGTGACCGTGACAACGACCAGGGTGACGGCTACGCCGTGGGTCTGACCTACCTGTTCTAATCCGACAGGTTTGACCCCCTAGCGTTGGAACGCTATAAACGAAAGCCGATCCTCCGGGATCGGCTTTTTTTCTGCTCTCAATCGGCAAGCATGTGAGGATCCATGAAAGACGTCACCCTACCCGCGGCGCTGCTGGCGCTTGGTGTTGCCCTTGCAGGTACCACCGTACAGGCTTCTGACAGTGCCATGACCGAGCGCTTCCGTGAGGAGAACCGCCAGCTCGATCTGACCGGCTTCTTCAAGCCGGAGAGTGACGCCCGCAGCCAGAGCTTCATGTTCGGGTCCCCCCATGCCCATGACTTCGAGGTAGAGGAAGAAGGGGTCTATCGTTTCGAGAGCCGTGTCAGCGCAGGCTATGAAGACAGCTACCAGATCGATGCGGTGCTGATGGACGATGCCGGCAACGTGATCGCTCGGGGCGAGGGCTACGGCCAGGATGGTGGTCTCCAGTTGGAGAGTCGCCTGACACCCGGCAAGTACGAGTTGCAGGTCAAGGGCACCCGCTTTGGTCGACGCGGTCGCGCCGGCGACGGCTACAGCATCGCCGTGGTGGGTCTCGATGATCGTGGTAATCGTATCGAGGTGGATGATGGCACCGGCTTGCAGTTCGTGGGCTCGGATCGTGACGGGAGCCAGAGCGCCTTTGTCACCAGTCGTGACGCCGTGGTTACCCTGGGTAGTCAATCCGGTGCCTCCGGGGCCGCCGCGACTCAGTCTGCCGCAGCCCAGTCCTCCAGCGCAGCAGCGACTTCTGCGTCTGCCTCCTCCGCAGCGGCAGCAGGCGAAGTGGCCTCAAGCGCAGGTGCCTCGGCGGCCACCACGGCGTCCACGGCCGGGGTGGCGGGTTCCTCCTCGGCGGCCGGTGCCACAGCAGGTGCAGCCGCCGGCGCTGGCGCGGCAGCCAGCGTCAGCGGTAGTGCAGCGCGCAGCGATAACCCGGATGAGCGTCAGGTGCAGAGCGTCAAGACCGACGTCAAGATTCGCGCTCGTGGTGAGGTACTGAGCTTCAACGTGGCCGAGCCGAGCAGCGTGCGTATCACCACCTCGACCTTCCCGCCGGGCGACGAAGACACCTATCGCCTGACCATGGAGGTGGCCGATGCCTCCGGGCGTATCGTCGCCGAGGGTGAAGGTCAGGGCTTCAACGGCAACGTCGATCTGACCACCCAGCTGGATCCGGGTATGTACCACATTCGGGTCACCGGTCAGAAGTTCGGCAACGCGCAGGACGGCCCCAACAACTACGAGCTCAAGGTCGTGCTCGACAACTGATATCGCGAGCGACGTATCGTCGCGAGTGGTGACAACAGGACGGGCCCTTCGGGGCCCGTTTTTTGTGCAAGACGTTGGTCTCTGGCCGGTGGGGTCGCCCGACAAGCCGAACGATGCCACCACGGTGGACACAAAAAAATACCCCCGCCTTTAGGCGGGGGCATGGGGACGTGCTGTGACGGGATTGGTCAGCGGGTGGCACTTCTCGCCTGGTGGCAAGATGGGTCAGTCACCGACCCTTGCGATGGCCTCACGGACACCGGCAGCATACTCCGGGTGGCACTTCTCGAAGTGGCCGAGCTGACGCTCCTTGATAAAGTCCGGGACACCCTGCATATGCCGGGCGATATTGCCGAACAGTCGCTCCCGCTGCTCCGGGCTCATCAATTCGAACAGGGCGCGCGGCTGCGAATAATCGTCGTTGCCTTCGCGATGGTCGTAGCGCCAGGCGTCGCCTTCCAGCGGCAGCGGCGGTTCCACTACGCTCGGGTCCTCGGTCGGTCCATCGAAGGAGTTGGGCTCGTAGTAGGCGTCGCCGTTTTGCTCTCCGTTGGCGAAGAAGCGCATCGGGCCGTCCTTGTGGTAGTGGTGGACCGGACACTTCGGCTGGTTGACCGGCAGCGCCTCGTAGTGGGTGCCGAGGCGGTAGCGGTGGGCGTCGGCGTAAGAGAACACCCGTGCCTGCAGCATCTTGTCCGGCGAGAAGCCGATGCCCGGCACCTTGTTGGACGGTGAGAAGGCAGCCTGCTCGATCTCGGCAAAGTAGTTGTCGGCGTTGCGGTTGAGCTCGAAGTAGCCGACCTCGATCAGCGGGTAGTCGCCATGGGGCCACACCTTGGTCAGGTCGAAGGGATTGAACGGCGCCTGCCTGGCCTGTTCCTCGGTCATCACCTGGATAAAGAAGTTCCAGCGCGGGTAGTCGCCGTTTTCCAGGGCGTTGTAGAGGTCTTCCTGGGTGGTCTCGCGGCTCTTGCCCACCACCTGTTCGGCCTCGGCATCGGTAAAGTGCTTGTGACCCTGGGCGGTGCGGAAGTGGAACTTGCACCACACGCGCTGGTTGTCGGCGTTGATCAATGAGTAGGTGTGGGAACCGTAGCCATTGATGTGACGAACGTCGGTGGGCAGGCCACGGTCCGACATCAGCATGGTCACCTGATGCAGTGACTCTGGCGACAGCGACCAGAAGTCCCAGGCCGCGGTGGCCGAGCGCATGTTGGTGCGCGGGTGGCGCTTCTGGGTATGGATGAAGTCCGGGAACTTGGACGGATCACGGATAAAGAACACCGGCGTATTGTTGCCGACCACATCCCAGTTACCTTCCTCGGTGTAGAACTTCAGGGCGAAGCCGCGCACGTCACGCTCGGCGTCCGCCGCACCCTGTTCGCCGGCCACGGTGGAGAAGCGGGCCAGCATCGGCGTCTGGCTACCCGGGGTGAAGACCTTGGCCCTGGAGTAGCGGGTGATGTCCTGGGTGATGGTCAGGGTGCCGTGGGCGCCCCAGCCCTTGGCGTGGACGGTGCGCTCGGGGATGCGCTCGCGGTTCTGGTGAGCGAGTTTCTCGAGAAGCTGGTAGTCCTCGAGCAGCAGAGGTCCACGGGGGCCCGCACTCAGGCTGTTCTGGTTGTCACCGATGGGGGCACCGGCGCTGGTGGTCATTGTCTTGCGGGTCATGTGGCGTCTCCTGCTCTTGGTCTGGTCCGATATAAGGTATAGACCGCTGTCGACGAAGAACAATCGAACCTTTCTATTTCGTTTATAGGAAATGGATGTTTAGCGTTACTATTTATGCTATTCACGATGCATGTAACGTATTTCGCACCACCGCCACCGGCGGTTCGACCCTGAAGGAAAGCCTTCGTGCCCAAGCTGTGCAGATTTGTCGCTTCGCTCTCGCTGCAACTGAGAATGATGACTGGCCTGGCGATGACCTGGGTTGTCGTGGTGACGATCCTGCTGGCGTGGGGCTGGTACACCGGCAAGGACCTGGTGCGTGAGGTGAACTTTTCTCACCTGCGTTACGAGACGCATCTGATCGCCGATGAGGTGACCGAAGAGATCGAGACACGCCTGGCGATGCTTGAGCGGGTGGCGTCCAGGCACCCGAGTGGCGCGTTGCTCGACCCCGGCGGTGGGGTGTTGAAGGACAACAGCGTACTGCTCGAACTGTTCGACGGCCTGGTGGTGTTCGACGGCGACGGCAAGGTGGTCACCGATTGGCCGGTGACACCGGGGCGCGAAGGGCTCGATATCAGCGATCGTGAGTACTTCAGTTTTTTGCGCGAGGTCGGGCGGCCCTACGTCAGTGACCCCATCTATGGGCGTATTACCGGGCTTCCGCTGGTGCTGATGCTGGTGCCGCTGAAGGGCGACGACGGTCGTTTCATGGGGGCTCTGGGAGGCGTAGTCGAAGTTCATTCGGGCGGTATCTTCCGACGCTTGAGCCGGGTCCGGCTGGGTGGCGAAGGCTACGCAGCCGTGTTCAGCGCCTCAGGGCAGGTGCTCTACCACCCTGACCGTCGGCGCGTGATGGGGACGCTGGGAGACCTGTCCCACAACCCGGCCCTGGACCTGGCCCTCGATGGCTGGGAGGGCGAGCGTTATGGACCTACGGTAAATGGCGAAATGACCTTTCAGGCCTACCGGCAGGTGTGGCCGGCGGACTGGATCGTCGGCGTGTTCTTGCCGGAAGGCCAGGTATTGGCGCCCTTGTGGGGCTTGCTGAAACGCCTCAGCTGGGTCGGGGTGGGTATCGCGCTATTGCTGCTGCCGCTTCTTGGCTGGATGGTTTGGCTGCTGCTGCGGCCGCTTTACCAGTTGCAGTCGCAGATCGCCCAGGTAGGCAAGGGGCTGCGTGGGCGCGTCTCGCTGGGTACCGAGATGAAGGAATTGACCCAGGTCGCCGAGGCATTCAATGCCGTGGAGGTCGAGCGAAACCGGGCGCTGAATGATCTGCGCGGACGTCAGGCGTTCCTCGACAGCGTGCTGGCGTCCTCGCCGGTGGGCATGTTCGTGACCGACACCCAGGGGCGCATCACCTACATGAATGACGCCCTGGCCCAGTTGACCGGTCGTACCATGAAAGGGCAGGACCGCTACGGCTGGGTCCAGGCGATCCACGCCGAGGATCGTGATGCGGCGATCGAGCTGTGGCGCTACAGCATGGCCTCAGGGAAGGACTTTCTGCGTCAATACCGCTACTGGCGGGCCGATGGCGAGCTTCTGTGGCTGGAGGTTCACGCCAGCCAGGTCGCCATCGATACCGAGGTGATCGGCTTCGTCGGTACCGTGAAGGACATCACCGCCCGTCGTCAGCAGGAGGCGATACGTCAGTGGGAGGCCGAACACGATCCCCTTACCGGCCTCTTGAACCGTCGAGGCTTCGAGCGTCGCCTCGAGGAGGCCATGGCGGACTGGCGCAAGTTGGCCAAGCCCTCCGTTCTGATGCTGTTCGACCTGGATCGCTTCAAGCCGATCAACGATGAGGGTGGCCATCCGCTCGGTGACGAGATGCTGCGTCGCATCGCTCGGGAAGTCGGCCGCTGTGTTCGCAGCAGCGATCACGTGGCACGCCAGGGCGGCGATGAATTCGCGGTGCTGCTGCCAAGTTGCACACTGGCCCAGGCGCAACGCATCGGCGAGGCCATCCTGGCGGTGATCAACGACACCTGTGTGGTCCACGAGGGGCGTGAATACCATGTCACCACGAGCCTCGGCATCACCGAGTTTCGTGAAGGCGATGCCGATATTCACGCCCCCATCGAACGTGCCGATGCGGCCAGCTACGCGGCCAAGCGCCAGGGGCGCAATCGCCTGGTGGTGGACGAGAGCGAGGCGTAAGGCCGGCCGCACCGACGACCCAACCAACGACCCCACCGCCAACCACCCGACGACTCTTTGGCTGTCGCATCAGCGCCTGGGCGACGTCGGTCGACGTCCGATGACGCCCAGGCACTTTTTCATCCAGGCCGAAGGGGGCAGGGCATCTTCAGGGATGCTATTGATTGCCGCGTAGCTGGCGCTCCAGCTGCCCCAGTCGTGGGTCGTCCGGGCGTAGTCGGCGCAACTCGGCCAGGGCCGACAGCGCCTGGGGGATGCGCCCGCTGGTGGCGTTGACGTAGACCAGGGCGTAGAGCAGGTCGGGATCTCCGGGTGCCTGCCGGCGTCCCTGTTCGAGTGCCGCCAGGGCCTCGTCCTTGCGTCCCAGGCGGTCCAGCATCAGTCCGCGGTTGTAGTGGGTGCGGGCGTGGTCCGGGCGCCATTCGGCCGCCTTCTCGAGCCAGGACAGGGCCTCTTCCATCCCACCCTCTTCTTGCATCCCTCCATCCTCTGCCAGCGACAGTGCCAGCAGGTAGGCCAGGTGGCCTCGATCCGGTGCGGGCATGCCATCGAGGGCGATGCCGTCCTTCAGCAGTGCTCGGGCGTCCTGTTGGCGGCCTTCGGCGCTGAGCTGGGTGACCAGGTTGGCGCGGGCCGGCAGGAAGTAGGGGTCCATCGCCAGCGCCGCACGATACTGTTGCTCGGCTTCGTCCTCGCGTCCGGTACGCGCCAGCAGTACCGCCAGGTTGAGGCGGTTGCCGGGCAGGTCGGCGTTCTGCTCCAGGCGCCGCTCGTAGTCGCGACGTGCCTCGAGAAAGGCTGCACGACGCTCTTGTGGCATGACCATCAACGAGGTGCCGGCCAGCGCCTTGACCGCCTCGTCGCGTACCGCCAGGCGTTCGTCATCGATCAATGGAAGCAGCAGCTCGACCCTGGCGCCTTCGGGGGCCTGGGCGAATACTGGCGCTGCGGCGGCACGGACCAGTGGGGACTCGTCTTGCAGCGCCTGCTCAAGCGTCGGCAGGGCGTCGCCGGCAAAGGGGGTGAGCGCGTCCACCGCGGTGGCGCGCACTATGTCCGGAGTATCGTCATCCTCAATCAGCGCCTTCAGATAGTCCGGCGCTTCAGGGCGGCCCAGGCGGGCCGACTGAAGCGCCACACCGTAGTGGGAACGACTGGCGCTGCGGCTGTCGTCACCGAACCACTCACGAATCTGCGCCGCGGCGTCGGCGGGCGACAGGTCCTGGTGGCAGCCGGTGCAGGCGTCGGGGCTACCGGTGGCCTCGGCGAGATCCGGGCGGGGCACCCGGAAGCTGTGGTCGCGACGCGGGTCCACCACCATGTAGGTGGTCTCGGGCATATGGCAGCTCACGCACTGGGCGCCTTCGCTGCCGGGGGTATGGTGATGGTGCTCGGGACTGTCGTAGTTGTTGCGCTGCATGGTCGGGAAGCGCGGCGGAGGCGCCGGGTTGTGGCACTGCAGGCACAGGCCGTTGCCCTCGATCTTTACCTCGCTGGTATGCGGGTCATGACAGTCCATGCAGCTGACACCCTGCTGGTACATGCGGCTCTGGGTGAACGAGCCATAGACGTAGACCTCGCCCTGGATCTGGCCGTCGGCGTGGTACATGCCCTCGCCCAACAGGCTCGGCAGGGCGGCATCGGTCAGCGGAGCACCATGCACCGGGCCCGCGCCCAGCATCTGGCGGCGACTGTGGCAGCGAGCGCACTGCTCGACCAGCTCGGGGGCGTCCATGTCGGCGAGATCCAGGGCAAGGCCCATATCGCCGGCTGAGGCGGGAGAGGACGCGGGAGCGACTTCGTCGGCCTGCCACCGGGCCGCCCAGTCCAGGTGATCCTGGGCGGGGCCGTGGCAACTCTGGCAGCCGACACTCTGCTCGTGCCAGGTGGTGGCGAAGCTGTCGCTTTCAAGATCGTAGTGCTTCTCGAGGTTGGTCGAGTGGCAGTCGGCGCACATGGCGTTCCAGTTCTGGTAGCGCCCGCGCCAGTGCAGGGGGTCATCCGGGGTAAACGCCTGGCCCGGGTAGAGCGAGAACCAGCGCTGCCCACCTTCGTCGGCGGGGCGCGAGTCCCAGGCGATGGTCAAACTCTGCAGTCGTCCCCCTGGCTGCTCTACCAGATACTGCTGCAGCGGGCGTACGCCGAAGGTGTGGCGGATCTCGAAGGTCTCGGCGGGGTCCTGTGGGCCTTCCAGAGTCGCCAGGAAGGTATCGCCTCGGCGGTGAAAGCGTGCCTTGACCTCGCCATCCTCGAAGCTGGCGTCGTCGAAGTCGCCCAGTACATTGTCGGGGGTGGCGTCGCGCAGCGCCCAGGCGTGGTCGGAATCCTGCCATGCCTGGGTCTCGGCCTCGTGACAGGAGGCGCAGCTTCCTTCGGGGGCGTAGCCCTTGGCTTCGGTGGCCGTCGTCGGGGGCGTTCCCTGAGGCGCCTGGGCAATGCTCTCCGGTGCGGCCAGCAACCCCGCCATCAGGGCCATGGCAAGCGCTGGTGCCGATACCATCGAAAGCGCTGGTGTCAGCGTCGACGAAAGCGCAGGTGCGGGCCCTGTGGACTCGACGCTCGGAAGGAGCGTCGCAAGTCGAGCACGCAGGCATCGAAGAAAGGATAAACGGCCAGGTTCACGCATTACGTCGGGTCACTTGTGCAGTCGGGTTCAACGCCGTCAGGCGGTCGTGGGCAAGCTGTCGGTTTGCAGAGCGCGATGATGCAAGCTCTCGTGCACTTGGCAGGGCCTGTGCCAGGCGTTGCCAGAGGGATTCTTTACTGTCCATGCCATCGCCTTCGCCGCCGCCATCCCCATCGCTGCCGCCGTCGCCACCAGTATCGCGAAAACCTGCCGCTGGCTTGGCGATCTCGCGATCGGGACCGAGGCGGGCGCGACACAGGGCGTCGAGTCGGTTGGCAAAGCGGGCGCGCGCCTCGCTATTGCTGTCCAGATGGGGTTCCAGGGCCTCCCAGTGTCGGCGCACCGCGACCAGGTCGCGGGCATCGAGGGATCGCTTCAGGCGATGAAGCCCGGCCACGCCGCTGGCCTCGCGACGCTGGCGCTGTTGTTGCTGGTGATATTGCCAATGCGCACGCACCTTGGCACCGATGGCAAGGCGCCGCCACAGCCAGGCGGTGAGCGACACCAGCAGCACCAGTCCCAGCAGCCAGGGCAAGACGCCGAGAACGAGGCGCGACCAGTCCTCTGCGCTGCGAGCGGCGCGGGGTGCCGAGACGCTGACCTCGAGTGGCGCAAGCTCTGCCTGCTCCAGGCTGTCGCTCTCGGGATCGTACCAGCGCAGCGAGACTCCGGGCAGAGAACTCTTGCCACCGGTTTCTGCCACATAGGTCACGCGGTCGGTACGGGTGCCGCCATCGCTGGACTCTTCAAGGCGTGGTGTCTCGGGATAGACCCCGAGCGGGGCCATCGCTGTCTCGTCGCCTGCCTCCTTGGCCGGTGCAGACAGCAGGTCGGGCAGCAGCAGAGCGCTGCCGCCGCTCAGTCGCGCGGTGACCGTGCGGGTGACGCTGTCGCCGGCCTCGAGCTCGATGGGGCCGCTGTCACCGTCGGCACCGTCTTGCTCCGGTGACTGTCGGTCGTCGCCCGCGTTTTCGGTGTCGTCAGCATCACCATCGTCTCCTTTCTGGCCCTGCGCCTGCTCACCGTTCTTGCCATTCTCTCCGTTCTTGCCGTTCTTGCCGTTCTCTCCGTGCTTGCCCGCTCGCACGATCTCGAGCGTCTGGGTCAGCTCGATGTCGCGGGCCGACAGATAGGGCTCGAGTCCCTCGGCGGCCTCGGGCAGCTGGGCCGTCAGGGTCACCGGTGGCAGGGTGAGGCGTTGCTGGGTCGGGGAGTTGTCCTCGGGAGAGGCGTAGGTGACCTCGAGGCTGCCGCTGCCCAGTTCGAAGCGTCCGGCGGACAGTGGCGTCAGGCGATAGCGGCGCGATACACCGGACCAGGTCTTTCCATCGACGCGCTGGCTGGTCGGGGTGGTGGCGCGATCGCCCAGGGTCACCCTGAGCCCCGGCTGGTCCAGGCTCGGAAAGGTGACAGGCTCAGGCATCCAGGTGGGTACCAGCACCTGGACACGCAGCTCGGCGCTGTCGCCGGGCGCCAGCTCCTGCGGCTCGAGCTCGACCGTGAGCCGGACCGGGGACGAGCTGGTATTCGCCGCTGTCGCTGCGGCCGAGCAAAGTGTCGACATCAGCGCCAGCGACGACAGCAGCAACGACAGCAGCATGAGCCCCGCCAGACTCGGCGCACTCTTGCCAGGGCGCGAGGCGCGGCTGACTCGACGTGGGTTCATGGCGCCGTCTCCCTGTCGTTGTCGCTATCACGATCACTATCGGTCCCACTCACGGAGCTAGCGGGAGCCTGCGCCTCGATGGCGAAGCGCTGGCGTAGGAAGTCGCTGGTATCGGTGTCCAGGGTCTCGATCCACTGCTCGGCGGTGATCTGCTGGCCAGGTTTCTCCACCGGCTGTTCGGTGTCCTCACCCCGGGCCTCTTCATTGTCGAATACCACGTCGTCGGCGCCGATGCCGAGCTCCTCGCCGGTATCGGACTGCTCACGGGTGTCCTCGACGTAGGCGAGTATCTCCCTGGCCAGTTCCAGGTTGCGTTGACCTTCGGGATAGTCGGGGTCGCGCTCGAGCACCGTCTCGAAGGCGTCGATGGCGGGGCGGTACTGACGATTCTTGATCAGCGCCAGACCCTGGGTGAAGGCAGCATCGGCGCTGTCGAGCCGTTCGAGCACCTCGACCGCCGCCTGGTACTGGCCATCGCGGTAGAGCGCATAGCCGAGCCAGGCCGGATCCTCGAAGTGGCGGGCCGCACGGCCGTAGTCGTTGTGTTCGGCCCACCATCGGCCCTGCTGGTCCGGCGTCAGAAAGGCGTCTGCGAGGCCTTGGGTCAGCCTTCCCGCCAGGCTGGTGTCGAGGGTCTCGGTGGCCCTGGACGCCTCCTGGGCCAGGGCCGGCGTGACGGGCCCGGCCCACAGCACCGGCAGCAGCGCCAGGCCGGACAGGCCGAGCTGCCAGCCGCGGCGAAAGCCCAGTAGAGCGAGCAGTGCCGCCGGCCAGGCCAGCCATACGCCGCGATCCTCCCAGGCCAGGCGGTCGTCATCGCGTAGCGCCTGCTGGTAGGTGGCGGCCAGACGGCGGGTGATCTCGTCCACGTCGGCGTCGTCAACGCTCAGCCCCACGCGGGTCGCGCCTGCCACCGACGCCGTGCTTGTCCCGGAGCTGCGGGGAGCGTTCACGTCCAGCACCAGCAGGGTGTCATCCTCGCCGAGACCGGCCGTGACGGAACCCTGCGCGGTGACGCCGTCGCTCACCAGCAGTACCGCGCCGGGAAGCCCTGCGTTGTCGCGTCGAGCCCCGTCGAGCACGCTGGCGGCAAGCGCCAGCGCTTGCCCGGCGGCGTCGCCGTCTTCCGGCATGACGTCGCTGGAAAGCCCCTCGAGGTAGGGCGTGACCAGCGCCGGGTCGTCGGTCAGCGGCACCACCTGGTGGGCACTGCCGGCGTAGGCGATCAAGGCGGTACGGGCGCCGTCGCGACGTTCGAGCAGGGTCTGGATCTTGTGCTTGGCGCGCTCCAGGCGGCTTGGTGGCACGTCGCTCTGGTCCATGCTGGCGCTGACCTCCAGCACCACCACCAGCGGGGCGCTCTGGGCGATCAGCGGGTTGGGCATGCGCGTCCAGGCGGGACCGGCAACGCCCAGGATCAGCAGGATGGCGAGCAGCGCCAGGGTGTCCAGCGGCCGCAGTCGGCGGCGGTCGTGCCCATCGGCACGCAGGGCAGATGCCAGGTGGGGGGCAAAATGGTCACCGCCGATGTCCGCCGAGGGGGTCCGGCGGCGCCACCACCACAGCACCACCACCAGCGGCAGCAGCAGGCACCACAGTGGACGCAGCAGGTGCAGCGCGGAGAGACCGTCGAGCCATTCGCTCATGGCGTGCCCTCCTGCGTGTTGTCGCCGCGGCTGGTATCAGGGTGTTCGGCGACGTCTGTCCGGGTATCTGCCTTCCCGCCAGCGGGAGCGCCAGCCGTCCGTGAGCGGACCAACTGCCGGCGATCGAGCGCCAGGGTCAGCAGCACCAGCGCCGCCGCCAGAGCGAGCGGCCAGTGACTCAGCGAGCGGTGCTCGCGATAGCTGTGGGTGGCGACCTCACGCGGTGCCAGTTCATCGATCCGCGCGTAGATGGCGGCAAGTGCCTGCTGGTCGGTGGCGGTGAAGAAGGCGCCGTCGGTGGTCTCGGCGATGGCCTCGAGGGTTTCGCTATCGACGCGGTTTTCGCCGCTGCCCTGAGGATCACCCATGGCGATGGTGATCACCCGCACGTCGCGCTCGGCGGCGATGGAGGCGGCGTTGATGGGGCTCATGCGGCTGCCGGTGTCGGCGCCGTCGGACAGCAGGATCAACAGCCGCTGTTCCACGTCGCTTGCCTCGAACTGGCGGATGGCCAGACCCATGGCGTCACCCAGCGCGGTATGCGGGCCGGCCATGCCGACCTCGGTCTGGTCGAGCAGCGTGGTCAGCGTCTTGAGGTCCTCGGTCAGCGGCGCCTGGACGTAGGCCCGCGAGCCAAACACGATCAGCGCCAGACGCTCGCCCTCGCGATCGGCGACGAAGTCGGCGATGACCTCCTTGACCGCCGCCAGGCGCTGGCGGGGCTCACCCTCGGCATCGATCAGGTCGGACTCATCCATGCTGCCGGAGATGTCCACCGCCAGGATCAGGTCGCGGGCGGCGCTCTGCCAGACGATGGGTTCGCTGAGTTTCTCCGGACGGGCCAGGGCCAGCACGATCAGTCCCCACACCAGCGGCTGTGTCAGCCGAGCCAGCGGCGAGCGCTGGCGGCCGCGCGGAACCGAGACACCGGCGGCCTCCACCAGTCGCTGAAAGAACGGCAGGCGCAGCGCTGCCAGCCGTTGGCGGTGGGCTGGCAGCAGCCAGTAGGCCAGTAACGGCAGCGGCAGCAGGGCCAGCGCCCAGGGCGTCGCCAGTTCGATCATGACGCCGACTCCTGGGGAATATCGCGACGGTGGTGGCGGATCCAGCGTCGGCTCAGTGCCACGAGTTCCGCCGATGGGGGATTGGTGCCGTCTGTCGGGGTGGCCCGGTAGGGCGCCGTGGACAGCTCCTGGCCCAGCGGGCCGTCGAAATGCGGGGTGCGTCTGTCGCCCAGGCTTGCATCGAGAAAGCGCCACCAGCGCTGGCCGGTCAGGCCGGCGACACGCTCTCGCGGATAGGCAGAGAGGGCGGTCCGCCTGAGGATCTCCGCCAGGGCGATCGCTCCTTCGTCATCCAGGCGCTGGTCGAGCTCGATCAGGGCGGCGCGGCGATAGGCATCGGCACGCCAGCGCAGATACCGACGGATGCCCCATAGCGCCAATAGCGCCACTATCACGACGGCCAGCAGCGACCAGCCCCAGGTCTGGGGTATCCAGGGGATCGCAGGGGGAACCGGTGCCTCGGACAGCTGATCGATCAGGTCGGGCAACATCACGATATCGTCGTTGCTCGCAGCGGTACTCATCGCGGCCCCCCTGTCGCCGGGTCATCGCCAGCGTCTGAACCAGCAGCACCCTCGGACGGCAGCCCCAGTAAGGTACGCAGCTGGGGCAGGGTGGGGGAGCCCGCAGACAGCGACGCCAGGCCGACGCCAAGCTGTCGTGACCAGCGCTCAAGCTGCTGGCGGCGCTCCCTGGCCACGCTTTCCAACGCCCGGCGCTGATCGGCGTCGGAGGTATCAAAGCGGGCGTGGCGTTGACCGTCGGTGGCCACGCAGGCGAGGTCGTCAGGCAAGCGCTCGGACAAGGGGTCGCTGACCGCCACCAGCATCAGGTCATTGTGGCGGCGGATGGCGCCGAGCAGTGCTTCGGTGCGCGGGCCCGGAACGTCGAAATCGCTGAGCAGGATGATCAGGTGGTCACGGCTGGCCAGGCGTGCCACCGACGTCAGTACCTGATCCAGCGAGGTCGGCGCGGGTGCCTTGCGCTGTGGATGCAAGGCCTGGTTGGCCTGGGCCAGGGCGCTCAGGTAGCGCATCAGCTGGGCCCGGGAGCGACGCGGTCGGAACTCTTCGACGGCCTCGTCGCTGACCACGATGCCGCCCACCCGGTCGCCCTGCTCCAGCACAGCGAAGCCCAGCAGCGCGGCGGCTTCGGCGGCGGTGACCGACTTCATGGCGTGGCGGCTGCCGAAGAACATCGACATGCGCTGGTCGACCACCAACAGGGCGGGGCGATCGCGCTCTTCGGTGAACACCCGTACATGGGGAGTGCCGGTGCGCGCGGTGACCCGCCAGTCGATGTTGCGCACGTCGTCCGATGGCTGATAGTCGCGTAGTTCAAGGAAGTCCAGGCCGCGCCCCCGGAGGTGCGAGCCATGGCGGCCATTGAGCACGCTGCGAGCCGGCTGGCGCGGCAGCAGTCGCAGGCGGCGGCCCTGGGGTTCCAGCGCCGTCAGCTGGGCCAGGTCCAGGTGCACGCGCGGATCCAGCGTGGTTCGCTCCGTGGAGCCGGGCACCGTCCGGGAAGCCGGGTGTCTGGCGAATGGCAGGCGCATCGATACCTCTTGTCCAGGGATCCGTCCCTTGCCGGGGCGAGGCTCACGCCATGGCGAAGTCTGGCGGCTAGAAGGCGTGTACGGACCGGGTTTGCACGAGACCAGGCCTCAGGGGAGCGCCACGCAGCCAAGCAGGGTGGCGACCGCGTCGTCGGCGCTGAAGCCCTGGCCCTGGGCCTCGAAGCTCAGCCCGATGCGGTGGCGCAGCACCTCCGGAGCCACCTGCTGGACGTCCACCGGATCCACGTAGTCGCGGCCTTCGAGCCAGGCGTGGGCGCGGGCGCAACGGTCGAGCGCCAGCGAGGCGCGCGGGCTGGCGCCGAGTTCGATGTAGCGGGCCAGGTCGTCGCTGAAGTCCGCCGGGTGACGGGTGGCGTCCACCAGCGTAGCCATGTACTGCTCCATCGGCTCGGCCACGTGCAGGGCGGCGATCTCGCGGCGGGCGGCGAAGATCGCCTCCTGGGCCAGGGCCACGGGGACCTGAGCAGGAGCGTCGCCGGCGGCCGGGCTTGCCTCGCGATTGTTGGCCTGCTCTTCCTGACGCACCAGGCGAATCACCTGAACCTCTTCCTCGCGGCTGGGGTAGTCGACCCGCACATGCATCATGAAGCGGTCCATCTGCGCCTCGGGCAGCGGGTAGGTGCCTTCCTGCTCGATCGGGTTCTGGGTAGCCAGCACCATGAACAGCGCCGGCATCTTGTGGGTCGTGCCGCCCACCGTGACCTGGCGCTCCTCCATGGCCTCGAGCAGGGCCGACTGTACCTTGGCCGGGGCGCGGTTGATCTCGTCGGCCAGCACCAGATTGGCGAACAGCGGGCCCGGGTGAAAGCGGAATACCGCGCCTTCCTCGCCCTGATGGTAGACCTCGCTGCCGGTCACGTCGGAAGGCAGCAGGTCGGGCGTGAACTGGATACGACTGAAGTCGGCCTCCAGGTGGCGCGCCATGGCCTTGACCGCGCGGGTCTTGGCCAGTCCCGGCAGGCCTTCGATCAGCAGGTTGCCGCCGGCCAGCAGGCCGATCACCAGCCGCCGAATGACGTCGCGCTGGCCGATGATCGACTCGCCGATGGCGGCCTCGAGTCCCTTGATGTCGTCGTTGAGGCTCATGGTTTCTCCGGGTAAAGGCGTTGCCAGTCGCGGGCCATGTCGATCAACTGCCAGTCGCGCGCTTCAGCCTGTTCCAGGCCATCGGCCAGGCGTCCGATATGGCTGTCGCTGTCGTAGGCGACCTCGCGCTCGCCATCGGTGTGGTGAACCAGCACGCCAAGGCGCGGGCCTTCGCCCTCGGTGGTCCAGATCAGCATCGGCACGTCGCCGTCTGAGTTGCCCACGGCGAGAATAGGGCGCTGGCCCAGATGGCGGTTGATCGATATCACCTTGCCGGGGCCGTCATCGAGCCAGATGTCGCCGCCGCGCTTGTAGAGCTGCGGATCGTCTTCGAGATCGACCAGTTCCATCTCGCCGGTACTGCCGATGATGTTCTGGGGCGGCACGCCATAGACGTCGCTGGCGAAGACGCGCATGAACTCGAGCCCGCCACCGGAGACGATGTAGGTCGAGAAGCCGTGGTCGCGCAGATAGCCGAGCAGTTCGAGCATCGGCTGGTAGACCATGTCGGTGTAGAAGCGGCCGGTCGCGGGGTGGGTGGCGTTGGCCAGCCAGTCGCTCACGTCCTGCTGGAAGTCACTCAGCGACAGGTCCTGGTGGGACAGCGACAGCAGCGCCTGGATGCCTTCCTCGCCTGCCTCCAGCAGGGTGTCGATGTCACCTTCGGCGGCGGCCTTCTTGAGCGGCGTGTCGAGCGCCTCGGGGTCGGCCTCGCTGGCGCGGTCCAGGGCGTAGAGCAACTGGGTGTAGGCGGGCTGTTCACTCCACAGGGTGCCATCGTTGTCGAACACCGCGATGCGTCGCTCCTGTGGCACGAAGTCTTCGCTGTCCGGATCGCTGGTGGTCTCGACAAAGTCGACGATGGTGCTCTTGCTGTGACCGGCATTCCAGGAAGGCAGCGGGTCGGCCAGTGCCATCGCAGGAAGCAGAGACAACAGTACCGCGGGCAGCAGCGTTGCCAGTGACTGTCGTTGGAGGATGCTCGGATTAGGGGGATTCATGCACTCGGTTCCTTGAGAGAATGGAAGGGGCTCTTCGACCCGTCTTTTTTCACCGACGAGCCGCCCCCGGGGGAGCGGCTCGTGGCGTTCAAGCCGGCGTTAGTGAACGCTGGCGGGTTGTTCCAGGGCTTCCATTACCTGATCCAGACTGAAACTTGCTGCCTTCATGCGTGGCGGAAACTCCTTGAAGGTCTCCAGGAAGTTTGCCACATAGGACTGGGCGGGCAGGGCCAGGAAGGAGTGATCCAGCAACCAGTCATAGTAGGTGTTGGAGGTCAGCTGAGCACGCTCGTAGGGATCGCGGCGAAGGTTGAACATCAAGGGGACACGCAGCGGGGTGAAGGGGTTCGCCCACACTTCGAAGGTACCCTCGATGCGCTGCTCCATGAACACCAGCTTCCAGTCATCGTAGCGCAGCGCGGTCAGGTCACCGTCATCGGAGAAGTAGAACACCTCATGACGGGGGCCTTCCTCACTTTCCCCGGTGAGCAGGGGCAGGAAGTTGTAGCCGTCCAGATGTACGTTGTACTCGCGACCGATGGCCTGAACGCCACCCTCCAGCAGGTCCTGCTTGATGGAATCGTTGCCGACGGCGGCCATGAAGGTCGGCATCCAGTCCATGTGGTGCATGACCTCGTTGGAGATGGAGCCTTCCTCGATCTGACCTGGCCAGCGGACCATGGCGGGTACCCGCCAGCCGCCTTCCCAGTTGGTGTTCTTTTCACCGCGGAATGGCGTCATGCCAGCGTCGGGCCAGGTATTCATGTGCGGCCCGTTGTCGGTGGAGTAGAACACGATGGTGTTGTCGGCGATGCCCAGCTCGTCAAGCTTGTCGAGGAACTGGCCCACGTGCATGTCGTGCTCGACCATACCGTCGGCGTATTCGTTCTGACCGGAGATACCGCGCAGCTCGTCCTTGACGTGGGTACGGAAGTGCATGCGGGTGGCGTTCCACCAGACAAACCAGGGGGTGCCCTCGGCGGTCTTGCGCTCGATGAAGTCCAGCGCCGCGGCGGAGGATTCCTCGTCGATGGTCTCCATTCGCTGGCTTGTCAGCGGTCCGGTGTCCTCGATCTGCCCGTCGGCGCTGGACTTGATTACCCCACGGGGGCCGAAGGCCTCGCGGAAGGTACGCCCGTCCGGCATTTCCATATCGGCAGGGTAGTCCGGGTGCTCGGGTTCTTCCTCGGCGTTGAGGTGATAGAGGTTACCGAAGAATTCGTCGAAACCGTGATTGGTCGGCAGGTGTTCGTCGCGATCACCCAGGTGGTTCTTGCCGAACTGGCCGGTGGCGTAGCCTTCGGCCTTGAGCAGGGCGGCGATGGTCGGGTCCTTCTCGCTGATGCCCTGAGCGGCGCCCGGCAGGCCGACCTTGGATAGCCCTGTGCGAAACACGCTCTGGCCGGTGATGAAGGACGAGCGGCCGGCGGTGCAGGACTGTTCACCATAGTAGTCGGTGAACATCATGCCTTCGTCGGCGATGCGGTCAATATTGGGGGTCTGGTAGCCCACCAGACCGTGGGTGAAGGCCGAAATATTGGACTGCCCGATATCGTCGCCCCACAGCACCAGGATGTTGGGTTTGGACGAGTTCCCGTTGTCCTGCTGCTGGGAGTCATTCTCCTGGGCAAGCACCGACGTGGACATCGTCATGATAAGGCTGGCCGCTAGATAACCGCTCCAGCGTTGCGCTCTGTTGCGATAAGGATTGAATGCGAACACCGTCTGTCTCCCTGACCCGGTCACGTACGACGATGACCAGTGATTTGACGCGATGAGAGGCTCCAAGGGAGCCCGATCGAACGAGTATAGGAGGAGTTGTTGACGATTCAGTGCAACAGAAGAGGTAAGGCGGGGGAGGATAATCAGGGTAAGGAGAGAAAGCGTCTCATTGCGGCGAGAAAGTCCGATGTTGGCGGACGTTTCGCGTCAAATACAAGGAGTTGCTGGATTGTCGTATTTTTGTAAAAAAGTGTTTTGATGACGCGGTCGACGTCGGTACAGAAATTGGAAGGGCGTCGAACGAAAGATCAGATAGAAAGGCTAGACAGAAAAGCCAGAAAGAAAAGACAGACAAGATACAAGAAAGACAATCGATGGCGCGCCCGGGAGGATTCGAACCTCCGACCACCTGATTCGTAGTCAGGTACTCTATCCAGCTGAGCTACGGGCGCGCAGATGCCGCAGGGGATGCGGCGTCGAGAGGCTGCGCATGGTAGAGCAAAGAATGTGATTTCGCAAGGTGTCTTCGGGAGGCAGTACCAGGCCCGGCCTGCGGGACTGGCCGCCGAATCAAGTAGCGGAGCTGCTTGATCAGGAACCAATCAACCGATCCGCCAACTTGCCGATATCGTCGACGCTATAGTCCGGTACCGGGACGCCGTCCGCCGGCAACATGGCGTTGTAGGGTCGTAGCACCAGTGCACCCTGCCAGCCGGCGGCCTGGGCGCCGATGGTATCCCACAGGTGGCAGGCAATCAGGCACAGTCTAGATGGCGGTGTCTGCATGGCCTCGGCGACCTGGGCGTAGGTGTCCGGCGCGGGCTTGAACTTTTTGACCTGGTCGACGCTGAACGAGCGCTCGAAATACTCGGCCAGTCCTGCCTTTTCCAGCGGCGTGGGGCCAGCGCCCGGTGCCGAGTTGGTCAGGGTGACCATGCGAAAGCCGGCCTGACGAAGCCGCTCGAGTGCCGGGGCCACGTCGGAGTGCGCCGGCATGGAGCCGATGCGCTCACCCAGTTCGTCGAGATCGTTCTGCTCGAGGGTGACCCCGTGAATCTCGGCGGTCATGCGCAGGGCGCCTGCGCCGAGTTGGCCGAAGGGCGTATAGAGACCCGACAGGGTCATCGACTGGGAGTAGAGGATCAGCTGGGCGAACCATTCGCGCAGCATCGCCGGGTCGCCGAACAGCCGATCGAACAGCGGCTCAAGGTGGGTCAGGTCGAGCAACGTTTCGTTGACGTCGAAGACCAGCACGTCGGGGCGTTCTGGGGCAGTCATGGCGTCTCCTTGATCGAGCCCGTCGCGATCGACGGGGCCTTCGGTGGCCTCGGCCAGGTACCACGACCAGGCACCACGACAGGACGCCACAGTAGCGTCCTGTCGATAGGGTGGTCGTTACTCGGCCTTCTTCCAGTCGAACTTGGCGAAGGGTTCGTCCACCGGGGTGTTGGCCAGGTGATTGGTGTAGTTGCTCATGACCTTCTGGGACAGGGCCAGGATCACTTCGAGCACCTGGCGCTTAGTGTAGCCGGCGTCGAGGAAGGCCTGCACGGCGTCGTCATCGACGTTGCCACGTTCGCGCACGACCGACAGGGTGAAGGTACGCAGCGCTTCGAGGCGCTCGTTGGGCAGCGGGTCTTCGTTGCGCAGGGCGTCGGAGACGGCGTCATCCACTTCCATCTGCTTGGCGATGGCGGTGTGGGCCGGCACGCAGTAGTGACAGTTGTGCTCGACGTTGATGGTTTGCCACACCACGGTGGTTTCCTCGGCATCGAAGGAGGAATCCAGAAATAGCTGGTGCAGGCGCTGGTAGCCTTCCAGCAGGCCCGGTGCCTCGGCCATGACCGCGTGCAGGTTGGGGATCATGCCAAAGGCGTTGACCGAGTTGTCGAGCAGTGCCTGGCTCTCTTCGGGGGCGCTTTGCTTGTCGTGGAGGCTAAAGTCGGTCATCGGGTTCTCCTGTGTGATGGCGCCTGTGGCAAGGCCGCAGACCGTTGCAGACCGGGGCGTTGCACGCGCCATTGATTCCGAATTTTTTGAGCGATTGCTCAAAATTGGCCGCCAGCAGGCCCTGCTGAAAGCCGTTCGGGCACACTCTAGCTATACCTGAGCGATCACTCAAGTTAAAATTTGAGCAGTTGCTCAATTTTCTGAAGGCCGTACCGGCCACGACACCGGACCCATCCATGCCGCGCGCGACACTACACAACCGTCAGGATTCGCTTGAACGTGCCCTGCACCTGTTCTGGCAGAAGGGGTTCCACGCTACCTCGCTCAAGGACCTGGAACGCACCCTCGATATGCGGCCGGGCAGCATCTATGCCGCCTTCGGCAGCAAGGATGCGTTGTTTCAGGAGGCGCTGGAACGCTATGCCCGGCTCGGGCTGGTCGAGCTCGAGCGTACCCTGGCCGAGTACGACTCGCCCTTGGCGGGGCTGGCCGCCTACCTGCGCAAGCTGGGCTGTCTGCGGGACCAGGAGCTTCCCAGCCGGGCCTGCATGCTGGTGAAGAGCCTGCTGGAGTTGGGCGAGCGAGAGCAGGCGGCGCTGGGCAAGGCCGAGGCCTTGCTCGAGGCCATGGAAGCCGGCTTCGTCGAGCAGTTTCGCGCAGCCAAGGACGCCGGAGAGCTTGAGCCGAGCGCCGACCCGGTGCGCCTGGGACGGCGGCTACAGGCCGAGGTGATGGGCCTTCGCGCCTACGCCCAGCGCGAGGTCGACAGCCAGGCGGTGCACGCCCTGGCCGACGATATGGCCCGCTCGATCGAGGCACTGCGGCTTTCCTGATAGCGGCCGCCTGTTCTGATGCACGTCCGCCAATGGTGGGCCGCCTGCCGAGTCCGACGTTGGTGCAACGCCAGACTCGGCAGCGGACAGGGCCTCAGGAGGCGGAGGGTGATGTCGCCTCGGGTGACGCGGTATCGCTATCGGTATCGCTATCGCTATCGCCTGAGCGTGGCCGGCGACGTTCCACCAGGCGACGCACGCCCACATAGAACAGCGGGGTCAGCAAGAGCCCGAACAGGGTCACCCCGATCATCCCGTAGAACACCGCCACGCCCATCGCCTGACGCATTTCGCTACCCGCACCGGAGGCCAGCATCAGCGGGATGACGCCCGCGGTGAAGGCCACCGAGGTCATCAGGATCGGCCGCAGGCGCAGGCGGCAGGCGGTCAGCACGGCGTCCAGTCGCGACTGTCCCTGGCTCTGCTGCTCGCGGGCGAACTCCACCAGCAGGATGGCGTTCTTGCAGGCCAGCGCCACCAGCACGATCAAGCCGATGCGGGTGAAGATGTTGTTGTCACCGCCGGTCAGCCACACACCGGCCATGGCCGACAGCAGCGTCATCGGCACGATCAGGATGATCGAGAACGGTAGCGACCAGCTCTCGTACTGGGCCGCCAGCACCAGGAACACCAGCAGCACCACCAGCGGGAAGACGTAGATCATGGTGTTGCCCGCCAGCACCTGCTGGTAGGTGACCTCGGTCCACTCGTAGGCCACGCCGGCCGGCAGGGTGGTGGCCAGCACCTCCTCGATCGCCTGCTTGGCCTGGTCACTGGACATGCCCGGCGCCGGCGAGCCGTTGATGTCGGCGCTGACGAAGGTGTTGTAGTGCATGACCCGGTCCGGCCCGGTGGTCGGGCTGATCTCGACGAAGCTGCCCAGCGGGATCATCCGGCCGTCGTTGCTGCGCACCTTGAGCTGGCGGATGGCCTCGGCGTCCAGGCGGTATTCGGCGTCGGCCTGGGCGCGTACCTGATAGGTCCGGCCGAAGCGGTTGATGTCGTTGACGTAGAGCGACCCCAGGTAGATCTGCAGGGTGTCGAACACCGCGTCCAGCGAGACATTCATCACCAGCGCCTGCTCGCGGTCCACCTCCACGTCGTACTGCGGCACCTGGATGCGATAGCTCGAGTAGACACCGGCCAGCCGCGGGTCCTGATTGGCGGCGCCGACCACCGCCTGGGTCGCCTCGAACAGCCCGTCGAAGCCGACGTTGCCGCGGTCCTGCAGCTGCAGCTTGAAGCCCCCGGTGGTGCCGAGGCCAAGGATCGGCGGAGGCGGGAACACCGCCACGTAGGCCTCGTCGATCTGGGCGAACTGGGCATTGAGGCGGGCGGCGATGGCGCCGGCCGAAAGCTCCGGCGACTGGCGCTCGTCGAAGGGCGCAAGCGGGGTGAAGACGATGCCCGAGTTGGAGGCATTGACGAAGCCATTCACCGAAAGACCGGGGAAGGCCACGGTGTTGGCCACGCCCGGCGTTGCCAGGGCGATCTCCTGCATCTCGGCGAGCACCTCGCTGGTGCGCTCGAGGCTCGCGGCGTCGGGTAACTGGGCCATGGCCACCAGGTATTGCTTGTCCTGGGACGGAATGAAGCCGCCGGGGACCTCCTGAAACAGCTTGCCGGTGAGTCCCAGCAACGCCAGGTAGCCGAGACCGACGATCAGCCCGAAGCGCAGCAGGCGACGAATCAGCCCGGTGTAGCCCCGCGACATGGCAGCGAAGGCGCGGTTGAAGGGGGCGAACAGCCAGCGGCCGAACAGGGCGTCGATCAGCCGGGTCAGCCAGTCGGGCTTCGCCCCGTGGGGCTTGAGCAACAGCGCCGACAGCGCCGGTGACAGGGTCAGCGAGTTGAACGCCGAGATCAGCGTCGAGATGGTGATGGTCAGCGCGAACTGCTGGTAGAACTGGCCGGTCAGACCGCTGATGAAGGCGGTCGGCACGAATACTGCGGTCAGCACCAGGGCGATGGCGATGATCGGCCCGGTGACCTCGCTCATGGCGATGCGGGTGGCCTCATAGGGCGAGTGGCCGAGTTCGATATTGCGCTCGACGTTCTCCACCACCACGATGGCGTCGTCCACCACGATGCCGATGGCCAGCACCAGGCCGAACAGCGACAGCGTATTGATCGACACACCGATCAGCTGCATCACCGCGAAGGTGCCGATCAGCGAGACCGGCACCGCGATCAGCGGAATCAGCGATGCTCGCCAGGTCTGCAGGAACAGCACCACCACGACCACCACCAGCAGCACCGCCTCCAGCAGCGTATGCACCACCGCCTCGATGGAGCCGCGCACGAACACCGTGGGGTCATAGACGATGTCGTAGTCGACGCCGTCGGGGAAGGACTCGGCGGCCTCGGCCATATAGTTGCGCACGCCGTCGGACAGGGCGATGGCGTTGGAGCCCGGACGCTGGAACACCGGCAAGGCCACCGCGTCCTTGCCGTCGAGCTGGGCGCGCAGGGCGTACTGGTCGGCGCCGAGCTCCACCCGGGCGACGTCGCCCAGGCGGGTGATGCGGCCGTCGTCGTCCACCCGGATCACGATCTGGCGAAATTCTTCAGGCGAGGACAACCGTCCCTTGACGTTGAGCAGACGCTGGAACTGGCTTTCGCGCGGGGCCGGCTGGGCGCCCAGGCTGCCGGCGGCGACCTGCTGGTTCTGCTCACGCAGCGCCGCCACCACGTCGCTGGCGCCGAGGCCCCGGGAGGCGATGGCGTCCGGGTCTAGCCACACCCGCATGGCGTACTCGCCGGCCCCAAACAGGCCGACGTCACCCACACCCTCGAGGCGTGCGATGTCGTCCTGCAGGTTCAGCCGCGCGAAGTTCGACAGCCATAGTTGGTCGTAGCGCCCATCCGGTGAGGTCAGGTGGACCACCATGGTCAGGTTGGGCGACGACTTCTCGGTGGTCACCCCCAGCGCCTGGACCTCCTGGGGCAGGCGAGGCGTGGCGCGGGCCACCCGGTTCTGGACGTTGACCTGGGCCTGGTCCAGGTCGGTGCCGAGGGCGAAGGTCACGGTCAGCGTCAGGTTGCCGTCGGCGGTGGACTGGGAGTCCATGTACAGCATGCCTTCGACCCCGGTGATCTCCTGCTCCAGCGGGGTGGCCACGGTCTTGGCGATGACCTCCGGATTGGCGCCGGGGTAGTTGGCCTTGACCACCACGGTGGGCGGCACCACCTCGGGGTATTCAGAGACCGGCAGCTTGAACAGCGCCAGGCTGCCAGCCACCACGATCAGGATCGACAGCACCGCAGCGAACACCGGGCGTCGGATAAAGAAGTTCGACAGGTTCATGTGCGCGCAGGCTCCTGATCGAGGTGCTTGGCGTCGGCGGCCAGCGTGCCCGCATCGCCAGTGGTGTCGTCCGGAGCGGCATCGGCAACCGGGCCGGGGACCAATTCAGAGACAGACGCAGTGGGGGAGCCGGGCGCGGCGTCGAGGCGTTCGGCCAGGCGACGGGTACGCTCTCGCAGTTGCTCCAGCGGGGCGCGGTCGGGGCCGTCGACCAGCGCAGGAGAGATCGCCATGCCGGGGCCGAACTTCGAAGGACCGGCGGCGACCACGGACTCACCGCCCTCGAGCCCTTCGCTGATCTCGCGCCAGGCCCCGAAGCGGGCGCCGGTGGTGACCTTGCGGTAGGCGAGTTTGCCCTGTTCGTCGGCGACCAGTACAAAGTTGGCGTCGAGGTCGGTGCCAATGGCGCGGTCGGGCACCAGCACCCCATCGCGATGGCGGGCGGCAGCGATTCGCACCCGGGCGAAGGCGCCGGGGCGCAGCGAGGGATGCCCGGCGTCGAAGCGAGCGCGCACCCTCAGGGTGCCGGTGGCCTCATCGACCCGGTTGTCGATAAAGTCGAGCTCGCCCTGGTAGGCGAAGTCGTCCTGGCCGGCGAGCTGCAGTTCTACCGGCCAGCCCTGATCGGCGGTAATCTCGGCAAAGTCGCGGTTCCAGCTGCGCTCGTCGATATCGAAGTAGGCGTCGACCTGGTCGGTGCTGACGATGGTGGTCAACACGCTCTGGCCGGCGCTGACCACGTTGCCCACCGTCAGGTCGGCGCGGGAGACGCGACCGCTGATCGGCGCGCTGACCTCGGCGTGGGCCAGATCGAGACGAGCACTGTCGAGCTGTGCCTGCAGCGAGGCGACCTCGGCATTCTGGGCCTGGGCACTGGCGCGCCGGGCCTCGGCTTCCTCGCGGGCCATCAGGTTGCGCCCGACCAGCTGATTGGCACGGTTGGCCTCACCGTTGGCGCGGGCCAGCTCGGCCCGGCCCCTGGCAAGCCCCGCCTCCAGCTCACGCACCCGCGCCTCGAAGGGCGCCAGGTCCAGGCGCACCAGCGGTTGGCCCTGTTCGACCAGGGAGCCTTCCTCGAACAGGATCTCGGCCACCTGACCGGTGACCCGGGGGCGCAGGGTGACACGCTCGGGAGCCTCGAGGCGGGTGGTGTAGCGATACCAGTTCGAGACCGGCTGACGCACCGCCTGAACCACCTCGACCCGAGGCGCGGGCGCAGAGCCCGCGCCATCGGCAGCGTCACCCTGTCCTCCCTGGCCCTTGCCGGGTTGGCAGGCTGCCAGCAACAGCGCCAGGGCGGCGAGCCCCAGGCCACGGGCCAGGCGACGTATTGCACGAGGTGTCTTACGCGGTGCTGTACGACGTGCCGTGCGACTCGCCTTGCGATGTCCAGTGCGGCCAGCGCTATCGGCACCCCCTCGAGCAGGCTGGTCGTCAGACTGCGGTGGCGATACGGCAAGCGCAGGGGAGGGGGCAGGCGACACCACCTGGGGGTCGCACGGGGGGCGTTGGTCGGACATCTGGCGACTCCTGAGCAAAAGGTTCGCCAGTGTAATCCTCGATTGAGGCTTGTATTAGACCGGTTGGTCGCACATTATTGATGCCAAATATGCACGCATCTGTGCGCTTGTACCTTCTGTGGAGACCTTCATGGACCAACCGAGTCGTCTGCTGCTGCTGGTCGATGTGGCCGAGCTTGGCAGCTTTTCCGAGGCCGCCAAGCGCCGCGAATTGGATCGCTCGGTGGTGTCCAAGCATATCGCGCGCCTCGAGCAGGAGCTGGGGGTGCGCCTGCTCAATCGCTCCACGCGCTCGCTGTCACTGACCCAGGCGGGGCAGGCCATGGTGCAGCAGGGGCGTGAGCTGCGTGACTGGATGTACCACACCCAGGCGCTGGCGGAGAACCTGCAGCAGATGCCGAGCGGACGGCTCAAGGTGAGCGCCCCGGGCATCCTCGGCCGCTGCCTGGGCTTCGAGGCCATGAGACGCTTTCGCCAGCACTATCCCGATGTGCAGGTGGACCTGCAGTTGGAAGAACGACGGGTCGACGTGATCGGTGAAGGCTATGACCTGGTGCTGCGGGTCGGCGACCTGAAGGATTCCAATCTGGTGGCCTCGCCACTGGCGCCCAATCATCTGTTGATCGGCGCCAGTCCCGCCTTTATCGAGCGCCATGGTGAGCCACGAGACCTCGCCACCCTGGCCCGGCTGCCGGCGTTGACCTTCAGCTCACAGCAGTTCCAGCTCGACTATCTGCCTTACCTGGATGACCAGGGGCGGGAGCAGAAGCTGCCGCTCAATAGCCAGGTGCGCACCAGCGAGGCCGAGGTGATCAAGCGTGGGGTGATGGAAGGCATGGGCATCGGGGTACTGCCGGCCTTCGCCATGTACAACGAGGTCAGCGACGGACGCATCGTGCCGCTGATGACCGACCTGGCACTGCCGGAGTTCGGCGTCATCACGCTGCTCTATCCCCACCGCGAGATGCCGCTGCGTACCCGGCGCTTTATCGAGATTCTGCGCGAGATGGTCGGCTCGCCACCCCAGTGGGAGGCACGCATCCCCGGCTTTGCCGAAATGTACGGCAAGGGCGCTGGTGGGATGGGTCTGGCGTCCTGAGTGTGGCCAGGGTGATGAGCCGGCTGTTAGTCGCACGTCGCTGCAAGGTGAGCCTAGCCAGCATCGAAGGCCGGCAACACCTCCTCGGCCAGGCGATGCAGGGTCTCTTCCACCGGCGCCTGGTTGCGGCGCAGGTTCAGGCCGATGTGATTGACGCCGGCGGCCTGCATGGCCTCGAGCTCGGCGATCAATCCCTGGCTGCCGACCCTCAGCCCGAAGCGGTGGCGGCGAGGCGGTTCGTCCGCGCGCTCGGCCAGGTCCAGGTGCAGGAAGCTGACGTAGGGCTTGTCGCCGGCCACCTCGCGCCACAGACCGACCCGGCGGCGGTGGTCCTCCGGCGTGCCGGGGTAGGCCAGCCAGGCATCCATGTGCTGACCGACCCAGTCCGGGCGCTGCTGGGCCAGACCGGCCACCAGCAGGGGCGGTGGCGTCGCCATCGGCAGCAGCGCCTGGCCCGCGTCCAGTCGCGCATCCTGATCACCCCTCAGCACCGCGACGGCGTCGCGAAAAGCCTCGCCACGCTGCTCGAAAGGTATGCCGAACAGCGGATACTCCACCGGACGGTCACCGCTGGCGACACCCAGCAGCAGCCGGTCACCGCTGAGCTGTTGCACGCTGGCGGCGGCCTTTCTGACCAGCCAGGGCATACGCAGCGGCAGCACCGCAGCGGCGGTGCCCAACAGTGCATGCTGCGTGGACGCCGCCAGATAGCCCAGGTAGGTGAACATCTCGAACACCTGACCGGCGTCGCCAAAGTGCGGGTCGTAGAGCGGTACATCGCGCAGCCACAGCGCGCGAAAGCCGAGGCGATCGGCCAGCTGGACACGTTGAAGGTGTTCGCTCAGATCGGGGACGCCGAAGGCACGACCATCGCGCAGGCGGGCGGCTTCACCGGCGGGGCTCCAGTCATTGTCCAGCGCCAGCTCCAGACCCAGGGTCAAGGGGCCACTGGTCAGTCGTTGCAAGCTCATCTTGGCTCCTGCCTCGAGGGGAGGCGTATCAGTTCGATAGAACGCTAGGCGCTGTCCGAAAAGTCGACGAGCGAAGGTTAGACAAGGCAAAAATCGGTGAGAAAGCGCAGTTTACGGGGTGTAAATGAGCATTTTGATCCGATTTTTAACGCCGTATTACCGAGCGCAGGCACTTTTCAGACAAGCCCTAATCGTTGCAATGGAGTGTGGCGCCGTCAGAGGCGGGGAAAAAGAGGCTCGCGGCGGAATCACTTTTTCGTTTGCGGCAACAATCGACACGAAGCATCCGATGATGCTGGCGCAGGCACGGGGCAGGGCAACACCATTGAACCGACACCGGGAGTCCTGCTTCACTAGGACAATGGTATCGGCGATATAAGGTATCGCCGATAATGGTATCGCCGACTGGGGCCGGCTCAGGGAAGGGCAGCGGGCGATGCCACGGCGCAACGGGAGGAAACAATGAAAGACGAGACAACCCAGCAGGTCATCCTGGCCGGAGAGCCGATCGAAGAGCACCAGGGCCACTATTCCGACGAGCGCTTCTGGGCCAAGGTCGGGCGCTACGCCAAGGCCGCCGGCGAGGTCACCCTGTCCCGGGCGCTGACGCTCTATTACGCCGCCCGGGACAAGGACACCCCCGTGTGGGCCAAGACCACCATCTACGGTGCGCTCGGCTACTTCATCTCACCGCTGGACGCCCTGCCGGATCTGACCCCGCTGGTCGGCTACACCGACGACATGGGCATGCTGGCGGTGGCGCTGATGACCGTGGCGGCCTACGTCAAGGATGAGCACAAGGACAGGGCCAGCGCTACCTTGAAGCGCTGGTTTTCCTGATCAGCCCTCGACCTCCACGACCACCTTGCCGACGGCCTTGCCCGAGGTGAGGTGGGCGTAGGCCTTGCCGACGTCGGCCAGGGCGAAGCGGTTGTCGTCCACCAGCGGCGTCAGTGCCCCCGAATCGATGATCTCGGCGAGCGTCGACAGGATGGTGCCGTGCACTTCCCGGCCGACGTTGTGGATCATCGGAATCAGCATGAAGATCACGTGCAGCGAGGCGCCCTTGAAGTGCGCCGGCGTCATGTCCAGTTCGGCCAGCGACATGGTCGTCGCCACCTGGCCGTTGAGCTTGACCGCATTGAAGGAGTTGATCAGGTTGGGGCCGCCGACGCTGTCGAAGATGACGTCGAAGCCGGCACCGTCGGTGTGCTGGTTGACGTAGTCGTCGACGCTCTGGGTCTTGAAGTCGATGGCGGTGGCACCGAAGCCTTCGATCAGTTCGCGCTGATGCTCTCCCGAACCGGTGGCGTAGACCTCACAGCCCAGATGGCGGGCAAGCTGCACCGCCACATGGCCGACGCCACCGGCGCCGCCATGCACCAGTACTTTATCGCCGGTTCCTGCGCCTGCGCGGGTCAGGCCCTCGTAGGCGGTGATGGCGACCAGCGGCAGGGCCGCGGCTTCACGCATCGACAGGGAACGCGGTTTGTGCGCGATCAGTCGGGCGTCGGCGAGCATGTACTCGGCCAGACTGCCCTGCAGGTCGGTGAGCCCGCCGGCGCAGCCATAGACCTCATCGCCCGGGGCGAAGCCGGTGACGCCTTCGCCGACTTCCTCGATGGTGCCGGCAAAGTCCATGCCGAGCACGGCGGGCAGATCCGGTGCGATCGGCAGCTCCTCCTGGCCCAGCTGACGGATCATGGTGTCGATGGTGTTGACGCTGGTGGCGGCGATACGCACCACCACCTGACCGGCGCTGACCCGGGGGCGAGACAGGGTGGCGGATTCGAACGGCGCGTCCTCGCCGTAGCGGTTGAGGACCATGGCGGACATCGATGAGGTGGACATTGTCGGTCTCCTGTAGAGGGTGTGGATCAATGCCTACAGGATTGCCGATGCCGCCTTGGAAAAAAACGCCATGACCCGGGAATCAGTTTCTGGAAATCGCTGACAGTGCGCGCCGGCTACTGCGTAGTACGGCGTAGTAGGGCGTAGTGCTGTCAGTGCCTGTCCCAGATCGGTGGTGTGCCGATCTTCTCCAGCAGGAAGTCGATGAACACCCGGACCTTGGCGGTCAGCACGTTGGCTTTCGGGTAAACCAGCCAGATGGCGGAATGATCGTCGACCTCGTGGTCGGGCAGAACTCTGACCAGTGTCCCCTGCTCCAGGTCCTTGTGGATGCTCCAGAGCGCATGCATGGTGATGCCGGTGCCCGCCACCGCGGCCACCCTCATGCTGGCGCCATCGTCGCAATAGACGCGGGGCTTGGCCCCGGCCGGGGGAAAGGTGTGAGGGGTGCGCATCCCGTTCTTTGATAATGCCCGCGGCGTGCCACCCTGAAAGACCACCAGCCGATGGCTTTGCAGGTCCTGCGGCGTCCTGGGAACGCCGTGGCGCTTCAGGTAGTCGGGGGAGGCACACAGTACGCGCTTGTCGTCGGCCAGCTTGCGCGCCTTGAGGTTGCTGTCCTCGATTGGATAGTTGCGCAGGGCCAGGTCAAATCCACCCTCGATCAGGTTGGTCTGGGTATCCGACAGTCGCAACTCCAGGCTGACGCTGGGATAGCGTTCGAGAAATTCCGGCAGAATCGGTGCGACATAGAGCTGGGCGAACGTGCTGGAGGCGGCGAATCGCAGGCGCCCGGTCGCTTCTTCGCTGTCCTTGCCGAGGGCGGCGAGCCCGGCGTCCTCCTGGGCCAGCATCTCCTTGGCGAAGGGAAGAAAGGCCGCCCCTTCCTGGGACAACGATACCTTGCGGGTAGAGCGGTGCAGCAGGTCGGCACCGACCTGATGTTCCAGCTTGGATAGTCGAGCGCTGGCAACCGCCGGTGCGATGCCGAGTTGGCGTCCCGCCGCGCTGATATTCAGCGTCTCGGCCGCCAGTACAAACAGGCGTAGTCCATCTGTGTCCATTCACTAGGCTCCCGGTGACGTTGATGGCCTCGGCACCAGCTTAAGGCAAGCGCCACGCCGCAGATAGCGCGGTTCGCTGCAGGGCCGAGGCAAGGGCTTGAAAGGACCGCGTCGCGGTGGTGCTCCGGCGATGCCTTAACCACACCTCGGCGATGCCTTACCCTGCCTCGGCGATGCCTTGACCATGCGCAGCGCCCCCCGGCCGGGCCGGGCGGCAGCACCGAGCCGCCCCGGAGGGCAGAGGCGCGGTATCGAGCCTGCACGAATTTTTCCAGGAGGCCGGGAGGCCGGGGGCACGGCGAACGCGAGGCGTCAGCAGGTCAGCGCGACGCGAAGTCGAAGCTGCCATCCGTGCGCACGTAGAACAGGCATTCGGCGTCCGAGGTGCAGGTCAAGAGCGGAGCCGAGTCGTCATTCGCGCTGAAATAGCTGCCAGAGGGAAGCGGTGACGAGCCCTGAATATCGGCCCCGCTCAGTTCGGCGTCGCCCTGGATGACAACCGCGCGCAAGGTATCACCGTCCCCGCTGATGGTCCCCGAGGCTCCTGCCGGGATCTTCAGCAGGGAGCCGTTGGCTTCTCCGGGCGCGGTGCTTCCCCAGAGAAAGGCCACTTCGGCGCCATTTTCCTGCGACTGGCCGGGTACCTCGAGCCAGTTGATGGCATCGGCATCTAGCCAGACCATATTGCCGGCTTCCAGGTTGACGGGTTTCTCGCCATTGTCGAAGGCCTGGTCCGAGGGCTGGACCAGGTAGGGGCCCTTCAGAATTTCCAGAAAGATGGTGGCGCCTTCTTCGGCGATGGTGGAGGTAATGTGGTCTTCGCCAGCCGGCTGGGTCCAGAACGACCCCGGACCCATCCACATGGTAGCGGCATCCGGGTCATCATTGTGCACCGCACCCTCGATGACGACCGCACGGTAGGTGATGTTGTGAATATGTGGGGGCGAGGCAAAGCCTTCCTTGAACTCGATGATGGCGCCACTGGGCACATCTTTGGTGATGTCGCCCCACAGCACGCTGGCCTGGGGGCTGGCGTCGCCTCTGGCAGGGTTCAGCGGCTGTGGCGTCACCTCCGAGCGCAGCACCACCTCGGTGGCGGCGGTGGCTGGGCCGGCGATCGAGAGCGTTGCTATCGCAACGCTGGTGGCAAGCAAGGGGAAAGCAGACAAGCGCATGGGATCACTCCTGAGAAGACGATGGTTGGACCGCGGGGGCCGGAGCTTCGGAATGCAAGGGTCGGCAACCGAAGCCTCGTTCAAGGCACCGCAGGGAGGAGCATGGGTACCGGCCCAGCAGTGAGGCGATGAACGGTATCGGCTGGGGTTGGGGGGATAAACCGCCTATATTCGAAAAATAAATCCGGAGAATCCGAATAATGCTCGTTCACAACATGCGCCTCTTTCTGACCATCGTGGAAAAGGGCAGCCTGGTGGCGGCGGCCAGAGAGACGGGGCTTTCCAGTACCACCGTGTCCGAGCGCCTGGCGTCGCTGGAGCAGTACTTCGGCGTGGTGCTGATCAATCGCACGACCCGCTCCATCAGCCTCACCGAAGAAGGTCGTACCCTGGTCGAGGGCGCCAAGCAGGTGCTGGCAGAGCTTGAGGAGCTGGAATCTCGCATTCGTCATGGCGCCCAGACCCTGTCCGGGCCGATTCGCATCAGCGTGCCCATCGACCTGGGCCGCGGGGTGGTGTCCCAGGTGATGGCGAACTTTGCCCGCGAAAACCCGGACGTATCGCTCGAACTGTCGCTGTCGGACGGTTTCACCGATATCGTCGGTCAGGGCTTCGATCGGGCGCTTCGGTTCGGGCAAGTGCTGGACAGCAGCCTGCGCATTCGCCAGCTGGGATCATTTCGCCGGATCGTCTGTGCCGCCCCTACCTACCTGGAGCGCCATGGCGTTCCTGGCACTCCCACGGAACTCGCACAGCACAACTGCCTGGTGATGCGTTTTGGTGCGGCGCTGGACAACGTCTGGAGCTTTGGGCCTGAGGGCGCACCGCAGCAGGTGACGGTAAAGGGCAATCGGATCGCCAACGACGGCTCACTGGTGCGCCAGTGGGCGGTGGAAGGTCATGGCATCTGCCTCAAGTCCGAGCTAGACGTCCAGGAAGACCTTGAACAGGGACGGCTGGTGCCACTGCTCGAGGACGTGGCAGCGCCCCCCAAGCCCTTGCAGCTGATGTTTCCTCCCGCTCGCGACCAACCCCGGCGGGTGAAGGCGTTCGCCGAAGCGCTCTGCCAGGAGCTATCTGTGAGAGAGCAGGCCGTCACGGCCTACAGGGCTGGCAGAGAGAACCGGTAGAGAGAACCGGTAAAGAGAGCTGGTAGAGAGCTAGCAGAGGGAACTCTGGTACAGAGAGCTGGCACTGCCGGGCGTCTTGTCGGGGGAGAGAATGTGAGGGAAGTGCCTGAAAGGGCAAAAATTGGTCCCCATTATACGGATTTTGCGAATTCTGAAACCGGAAAGCGGCCATTCTGAAGCCATCTCGACTGGGCTAAGTTGGTCCGAGTGTCATCGAGCTGAATGGTAGCCACGGGAGGCCGGCGTGCAAGGCGCAGAATGGCTCGACCATCCGCAGTGCCAGGCCGGCGACGGATTCACGAATCTGTCCGAGGGGATTGTCATGCAGTACAGAAATTTCACCACCTTTAACGTATCGGTACGCCGAGGTGCCGCCTGGGTGACCTTCCTGGATGCCCCGCTGGACCCGAGTGGTGCCATCTTTCTCGACGAGATGAGCAAGCTGCTGGATCATCTCGAGCGCGATGCCAGAATCGATGCCATCGTCTTTCAGTCTCGGTTCCCTGAAGTGTTCTCGCGCCTGGCGGGATACAAGACATTGAAGGGTGCCTCATCCCCCCAGGTCGGCGATGACGACAGCAGAAAACGTGAGTTCAAGCGTCTTCTTGCGCGAATCGAAGACCTCCCGCAGACCACCATCGCCAAGGTGGAAGGCATGGCCCGGTATGGAGGCCACGAGCTCGTCATGGCGTGTGACGTACGCATTGCCGCAAGAGGCCTTGCGAGATTCGTGCCGATGGAGGTGGGCTTGACGGGGCTGCTGGCCCGTGGCGAGTCTTACGGGCACGAGAATCGTGTGGGTCCGGTCGGTGGACTGAGTTCCTTGCTGGGTAGCCGAGACTACGGAGCCGATCAGGCGGAATATCTTGGCACCATTCACCGTGCCCTGGACCCGGAAGATGTCGCCGCCTATGTCGATGATCTGGTGAGACGCCTGACGGGCCAGACCGGCGTGACAGATGAACGCAGAGACATCGACCCTGCGTCGACACCCCTGCACGATAGCCCAAGGGAAGATGCGCAGACGGATTACACAGGCTTCGCCCTGGCCTAGGGCTTGTCTGAAAAGTGCCTGCGCTCGGTAATACGGCGTTAAAAATCGGATCAAAATGCTCATTTACACCCCGTAAACTGCGCTTTCTCACCGATTTTTGCCTTGTCTAACCTTCGCTCATCGACTTTTCGGACAGCGCCTAGTCGAGAGAAATGACGCGCGACCTGACGCACAGTGCAGCGCGCGACATGACAGACGGTATGACAAGCCCGGTGTGAACCTCCCGGGCCGGCAGGACCATGGCTTCCCGCGTGCGAGCGTGCCGACATCGACAGCACGATCCTTGATGTAACGTTCTGTTGTTTAATTGCTTTCTTTTGGATGTTTTTCCGTTTTGCCGGTCATTGGTGAGATAGGCTGGGGGCACCGATACCTCGGCGACTTTTCACCAAAAAAAGACGGGAAGGATCCATGTCACGACACCTCTTGCTTGCCTCTCTGCTGATCGCGGTATCCACCAGCGCCATGGCCAGCGACCTCAAGCCTGGACAATGGGAAATTATCCAAAGCATGTCGGGCGACCAGATGCCTGAGCAGATGACTCAGGAGACGACCGAGACGCAGTGCATGACCGCGGAAGAATCCAGTGACATGATCGCCACGTTGCGCGAGGACTGGACATCGTCTGGTTGCGAAGACATCAAGATCAGACGCGATGGCGATACCATCGATGCCCAGGCAACCTGTCCCGCCGGCGCTCGCACGACCACCTTCGATGCCAGTATCACGATGCACAGTGACGAGCACTTCAATAGCATGATCGAGATGGACAACGGCCAGCAGGTCACCATCGAGCAGGAAGGTCACTGGGTCGGCGAGAACTGCGAAAGCTAAGCCTCAGGCGAAACCAGGCCCTGCCCCGCATCGTGTAGACGAAAGCCCGCCACTCTGGTGGGCTTTTTTGGCATCAGGGGGCGATCCAGAGATGCTGTTTTCTACCAACATCAAGCCGCTGGCCATCTTGTGATGCGCGTGATGGCCGAGTGTGGGGCGGCCAAGCCACCCAGCAGCCAACAAGTCCCAAGGGGAGCAGAAACGAGAAGTAATGAAGAAAGCAGAGCAGACATGGCGCCCTCTGCAGGATTCGAACCTGCGACCTGCCGCTTAGGAGGCGGCTGCTCTATCCTGCTGAGCTAAGAGGGCGTTGGGGCGGCATTATAAGCGGCTGACTCGCCAAGATAAACCCGCAGTTGGCAGGGAAGGTGGCTGGGACGGTGGCAGGGAAGGTGGCTGGGCAGGTGATCCGGGCGGGTGTCAGCGCTGGCCTGGCTCGGTAGAATGCGCGCCACGGCTCTTTGTTATCCACACCTGTCTGGCGTTTTCGATGTCTCAACACCCCACGAGTGACGCTGCCGTCACTCCCGCTGCTGCTTCTGATGCTGCCGCTTCTGTTGCTGGTCATGCGTCTGGCGGTGCGCCGCTGTCTGTCCATGGCGATCGCCACTTCGATGGACTGGCGGACAAGTTCTCGGCGTCGCTCTACGGGCACCTGCGCGGCGAGCTGCGCCTGTCATTGCTGGACCGTCTGCTGCCGGAGATGCTCGATCTCGATGGCCAGCCGGTGCTGGACGTGGGCGCGGGGCTCGGTCAGCAGGCCCAGTGGTTCCTCGAGCGTGGGCATGCGGTGACGCTGGCCGAGCCCGCCGGCGAAATGCTCGACCGGGCCCGGGAGGCGATCGACGCCCAGGGTGTCGAGGCGTCCCGGGTCCGCTATCTGACGTCGCCGCTGCAGGACCTGGCGGGCGAGGCCCCTGGGCCCTGGCCGCTGGTGGTGTGCCACGCGGTGCTCGAATGGCTGGGCGACCCCAGGGCGGCCATCGATCGTCTGGCCGCGCTGATGGCGCCGGGGGCTCAACTGTCGCTGATGGTGTTCAACCGCGACGCCCTGCGGCTGTCCAACGTTGTAAAGGGCAACCTGGACAAGGCGCTGGAGGATCGGCTCGAGGGCAAGGGACAGCGCCAGCGGCTGACGCCGATCTCGCCGCTGACCCATGACCAGGTGATGGCCTGGACCGAAGCCGCCGGGCTTCGTTGCGAGGGCGTGGCGGGGATCCGGGTGTTCCACGATTACCTGCGCCAGCCGCCCCAGAACGACAATGAACTCGACAAGCTGGTGGCGCTGGAGCACGCCTACTGCCGCCTGGACCCCCACTGGCGGCTGGGCCGCTATCTGCTCTATACCTTCCGCCGTCCGGCCGACCCCGAGGGGAGTCCATCGCCGCGCGACGGCGGCGCTGACACCCGTGAGGAGACCCCGACATGAGTGCCGAAACCCCGGTGTGCCAACTGCTGGAGCGTCAGGACGCCGACTATCGCGGCTGGTGGTGGGTGGCGCCGCCTCGGGATAGCTGGCTCGAGCAGGGCGAAGGGACCCTGATCAGCGCCGATGTGTCGGTGCGCGCCGCCTGGCAGGCCCAGGGGCGCCCGGCGCTGTCGCCGTTCTCGCCCGAGGCGTCGCCGCCGCCGGGGGTGGTGCTGTTCTGGCCCAAGTCCCACGCCCTGGGGGAGTGGTGGCTGCTGTGGCTGTGTCAGGTATTGCCCGAGGGCACGCCGATGCAGCTGGTGGGCGAGCACCAGGGTGGCATCAAGCGGGTACTCAAGGTGCTGGCGGCCCTGGGCATGGGCTGTCGCAAGCTCGACAGCGCCCGGCGCTGCTCGCTGTTCGCGACCCGCTCGGCGCCCCAGCCCCTCGACCCGGAAGCGGTATGGACGCGTTTCGAGGCCGCCGGCCTGACGCTGGCAAGTCATCCCGGCGTCTTCGGACACGGAAAGTTCGACGAGGGCACGGGGCTGCTGATCGAGCAGCTAGAGACTGCCTTGCCCCGGGGCCAGGTGCTCGACATGGGCTGCGGTGACGGCATTTTGGCGGCCTGGATGGCACAGCAGGGGCGTGATGTCACCGCGGTGGATGTCAGCGCCTTTGCGGTGGAAGCGACCCGGCGCTCGCTGGCGGCCAATGGGCTAAACGGCGAGGCACTGGAAAGCGACGTCTACTCGGCGCTGGCGGGTCGTCGCTTCGACGCCATTATCTCGAATCCGCCGTTTCATCAGGAACGCTCCATCGACTACGGCCCGGCGGCCCGTCTGATCCAGGAGGCGCCCCAGCACCTGACGCCGGGCGGGCAATTGATCCTGGTGGCCAACGCCTTCCTGCCCTACGCAGACCCCCTGGAGAAGGCCTTCGGCGGCTTCGAGATCCTGGCCGACAATGGCCGTTTTCGGGTCTACCGTGCCCGCCTCGCCAGGGGCTAGGTGCCAGCCGGGCTAGGTGTTCTGACCCGGCGTGCGGTAGTGGATCTCGGTGATCAGCCAGGTGGTCTCCCCGCCGGGGGCGGCCACCGTCACTTCGTCGTCCAGCGACTTGCCCAGCAGCGCCTTGGCCAGCGGCGCGTCGACGCTGATCCAGCGCTTGCTGGTGTCGGTCTCGTCGTGGCCGACGATGCGCAGTGACATCTCTTCACCGTCTTCGTCCTCCAGGGTGACGAAGGCGCCGAAGAACACCCGATCGGTGTCCGCCGGCAGGCGGTCCACCACCTGCAACTCATCCAGGCGTTTGGTCAGGTAGCGAATGCGACCGATGACCCGGTTGAGTTCCTTCTTGTTGTAGGTGTAATCGGCGTTCTCGCTGCGGTCGCCAAGGGCCGCCGCCTCGCCGACCTTGGCCGATAGCTGCGGTCGCTTGACCCGGCTCAGGTGGTCGAGAATGCCCCTCAGGCGCTCGGCACCTTCCAGGGTGATCAGGTTGCTCTTGGGTTCCTGACGGGGATCCTTCGCCGGGTCACGCCAGCGAGTCATGTTGCGGCCTTTCATGGCGATCCTCGGTGAGTCGTTGAATCAGACAAGGTCCACGAGGGTGCCGCGACTTGGGTCAGGTCGCAAGCGCTTTGGGTGGTGGGGGAAAGGTCAGGGAAGCGATGCAGTGAGCGGTCGACGAAGAATGCGACTGGCGAATAAATCAAACGTTCGTTACATTTCGGGGAGGGCGCCAGAACGCGTGTGGCTTTACGTATCGGGTCACAACGCTGCCGGTCAGTGCTCGGCCTGATCGCTTGGCCTGACTGCGCACTACGGCCGCCCACCATGACCACCCAGCATCAGGGTGCATCACAATAACAGTATCCGGAGCCGCCAAATGTCACGAACCCTGTTTTCCGCCTCGCCTGATGTTCCATCTACCGCGTTGCGTCGACGCCCGCGTCGGCTCTTAGCCTCGACGGCGCTGACGCTTGTCACCCTGTCCGCCTGCCTCGCCAGCGGCGTGGCGCTGGCCTGGCAGGGTGAGCTCGACCAGCTCAAGAACCGCTGGGAAAGTGTCACCACCTCTAGCACCTTGTCGGCCCAGGAAGCCCCGTTAACGGCGCTGGCCGCCGAGGCCCACGAGCTGAGCTCGGCCAATCCCAACGTCAGCGAGCTGCTGGTCTGGGAGGGCATCATCGAGGCGTCCCTGGCCAAGGCCAAGGGCGGGCTCGGCGCGCTGGACAACGCCAAGGCCGCGCGGCGGGCGCTGGAGCGGGCCATCGCACTGGACGCCAATGGCCTCGATGGCTCGGCCTACGTAACCCTGGGGGCGCTGTATGACCGTGCTCCGGGCTGGCCGGTGGCCTTCGGTGATGACGACAAGGCCGAGGAAATGTTCAAGCGCGCGCTGACGATTCGCCCCGGCGGTATCGACGTCAACTACTACTACGCCGCCTACCTGGCCGATGAAGGGCGCGATGCCGAGGCCCGCCAGCACGCCGAGAAGGCCATCGCCGGTGCGGTTCGCGCCGGACGCGAAGCCTCTGATGAGGCGCTCAAGGCCGAGGCGCGCGCCCTGCTCAACGAGCTATGATCAGGCGCTAAACGAGCTCTGACCCGCGCCAATTTCCCTGTCGTTTCCCGCCTTGACAGGAGGCCCCACCTGGACTCGCCTTGTGGGGCCCCTGACCGATCCGGATAATGGGCCGATCTGTCTGCGGAGGTCCCCATGCCGGAAACGAGCAACATCGATGCCCCCTTTACCGCCCAGGACGTCGAACTGGTGTCACGCGATTGCCTGCACCAGGGCTTCTTTCGTCTGGACAAGCTGACCTTCCGTCATCGCAAGTTCGAAGGTGGCTGGAGCGAGGCGGTGGTGCGCGAGGTGCATAGCCGGCACGACGCCGTGGGCGTCATGCTCTATGACCCCGAGCGCGACAGCGTGGTGCTGGTGGAGCAGATCCGTGCCGGCGCAATGGAAGACGCCCACACCCCGTGGAAGCTCGAGTGCGTGGCCGGACTGGTCGACAAGGACGAGTCTGCCGAGGAAGTGGCCCGTCGCGAGGCCCTCGAGGAGGCCGGTTGCGAGGTCGGGGACCTCATCTTGCTGCATAGCTACTATCCTAGTCCGGGTGCCTGCGACGAACGTGTGACGCTTTTCTGCGGCCTCGTCGATACCAGCGGACTGGGTGGGGTGCATGGCCTGGACGAAGAGCACGAGGATATCCGCGTCCATGTGTTGCCATTTCATCGTGCCTGGGAACTTCTCAATCAAGGGAGACTCGATAACGCCATGTGCCTGATCGGCTTTTACTGGCTGGCCGCCGAACGGGCGTCGTTGAGAGCAAGGAGGTAGCGTGACCCAACGCAGCGCCTACGTCACCGATCTGCGCACGTTGCAGAGCGAGTGCACGGCCAACTACATCCGCCTGACGCGACTGCTGGGCGAGCTGGAAGAGGGCGAAAGCCGCGAGGTCGAACTGCTCAACGGTGAGCGTCGACTCGGTGCCCTGCGCCTGCATGTCGAAGAGCTGGCGCCCTATACCAGCATCATTCGCGTCAGCCAGGAGGGTATCCTCGACGGCGTCATCGACAGCCCGCGCATGCGCGTGCACCTGTATCACGATGTGCGCATGGCCGAGGTCACCGACTTTCAGCGCCGGCGCCACTTCGATGGCCGCTACCGCTATCCCAACGCGCATATGCACCAGCCCGACGAGAAGCTGCAGATCAATCGCTTCCTCGGCGAATGGCTCGATCACGGGCTGGCCCACGGCCACTCGCTGGATCTGCCGCAGTTGCCCTGAGCCGGTTAGCCGTTGCCGCCCGTCGAGAGATCTCCATGCGCCTGATCCAGATTAGCGATTGCCACCTGTACGCCGACCCGATGGCGCGCTCGCGCCGAGGCCTGCCCGCCCATCAGCTGGAGGCGGTGGTCAAGGCGGTGGACGCCGACCGCCCGGACCTGGTGCTGGTCACTGGTGACATCAGCCAGGACGAGTCCGAGGCCGCCTACCGGCTCGCCACCGAGCGATTGAGCGAGCTCGACTGTCCCTGGTTTTGGATTCCCGGCAACCACGACGACGTGGCATTGATGGGCGCCGAGCGGGACATCCTGCCCGAGGTCGAGGCCGGCCACTGGCGGCTTCTGCAGCTCGACACCCAGCTTGTCGGCGAGACCACCGGGCAGCTCGGAGAAGAGGCCCTGGCCGCGCTCGGCGCGCGTCTGGCCGAGGACGACCGGCCGACCCTGATCGCCATGCACCATCCGCCGCTGGCGGTGGGCAGCGCCTGGATCGACGCTCTGGGCCTGGTAGATGCCGACGGCTTCTGGGAGGTGCTGGACGGCTATCCCCAGGTGAAGATGGTGCTGTGCGGTCATGTGCATCAGGCCTTCCATGGCGTGATGTCCCTGGCCCATGGACGGGTCGACGTCTACGCCTGTCCCTCCACCTCTGACCAGTTCCTGCCCGGCAGCGAGGACTTCGCCGTGGACGAGGCGTCGCGCCCCGGCTACCGGGTGGTGGAGTTGAAACGAGAGGGAGAGTGGCAGACCTGGGTGGAGCGCGTCGATATCTAGGAGTCTTACGCTTGGTTCTAAAAAGATAGTTATTAATTCTTTTACGTTATTACTCGCCCCGCAGTATCCTCGCTGACATCTCCACTTTTCCCGTCATGCGAGGTGTCCGGCCATGACCAGCCTTTCCGCACCAGCCCGTGAGCGCGCCGCCCAGGCGTCGCTCACGCCGAAGCGACTGACCCACCTCAAGCAGCTCGAGGCGGAGTCCATCCATATCATCCGTGAAGTGGCCGCCGAGTTCTCGAACCCGGTGATGCTCTACTCCATCGGCAAGGACTCCTCGGTGATGCTTCACCTGGCGCGCAAGGCCTTCCATCCTGGCCCGCCGCCGTTCCCGCTGATGCACGTGGATACCACTTGGAAGTTCCGCGAGATGATCGCCTTCCGCGACCGCATGGCCAAGGAAGCGGGCATGGAGCTGATCGTCCACACCAACGAGGAAGGTCGTGCCGCCGGCATCAACCCCTTCGACCACGGCTCCAGCGGCTATACCGACGTGATGAAGACCCAGGCCCTCAAGCAGGCGCTGGACCAGTACGGCTTCGACGCCGCCTTCGGTGGCGCCCGCCGCGACGAAGAGGCCAGCCGTGCCAAGGAGCGGGTGTTCTCCTTCCGCGACCGCCACCACCGCTGGGACCCCAAGAACCAGCGTCCGGAACTGTGGAATCTGTACAACGCCCGCATCAACAAGGGCGAGTCGATCCGTGCCTTCCCGCTGTCCAACTGGACCGAGCTGGATATCTGGCAGTACATCTACCTCGAGAACATCGACATCGTGCCGCTTTACTTCTCCGCCCCGCGCCCGGTGGTGGAACGCGACGGCATGCAGATCATGGTCGATGACGAGCGCCTGCCCCTGGCCGAGGGCGAAGAGCCCGAGCAGAAGTGGGTGCGCTTCCGCACCCTGGGCTGCTATCCGCTGACCGGTGCGGTGGAGTCTAAGGCTCAGACCCTGCCGGAGATCATCCAGGAGATGCTGCTGACCCGTACCAGCGAGCGCTCCGGCCGTGCCATCGATCATGACCAGGCCGGTTCCATGGAGAAGAAGAAGCGCGAAGGCTACTTCTGACGCCGGCACCGACCGCACGCAGCCACGCGCCTTGCTCCAGCCGACAGGGATCGGGAGCGAGGACGCAGATGACAGATCAAGGGCCCGGCGTCCAGCACGACGTCGGGTCACCATCAGGGGTACAGCATGTCTCACCAGTCCAGTCTGATTGCTGACAACATCGAGCAGTATCTGCACGAGCACGAAAACAAGGACCTGTTGCGGTTCATCACCTGCGGCAGCGTCGATGACGGCAAGTCGACCCTGATCGGTCGCCTGCTGCACGATTCCAAGATGATCTTCGACGACCAGCTGGCGGCCATCACTCAGGCCTCCAAGACCAAGGGCACCACCGGCGAAGAGGTGGATCTGGCGCTGCTGGTCGACGGTCTGCAGTCGGAGCGCGAGCAGGGCATCACCATCGATGTGGCCTATCGCTTCTTCTCCACCGACAAGCGCAAGTTCATCATCGCCGACACCCCGGGGCACGAGCAGTACACCCGCAACATGGCCACCGGTGCCTCCACCGCCGGCCTCGCGGTGATCCTGATCGACGCCCGTTACGGCGTGCAGACCCAGACCCGTCGTCATAGCTTCATCGCCGACCTGCTGGGCATCCAGCATCTGGTCATCGCGGTCAACAAGATGGACCTGGTCGACTACTCCCAGGCGCGCTTCGACGAGATCGTCGCCGACTACCGCGCCTTCGCCGAGCAGCTCGACGCCAGCGACATTCACTTCGTGCCGCTGTCGGCGCTCAAGGGCGACAACGTGGTCGATCGCGGCGAGCGCCTCGACTGGTACCAGGGCCCGGCGCTGCTGGAGCTTCTGGAGACCGTGGAGGTCAGCCGCGACCAGAACCTGAGCGACCTGCGCTTCCCGGTGCAGTACGTCAATCGCCCCAATCTCGACTTCCGCGGCTACGCCGGCACCCTGGAGGCGGGCATCCTGCGCCCCGGCCAGGCGGTCAAGGCGTTGCCATCCAACAAGCTCAGCCGGGTCGAGCGTATCGTCACCTTCGAAGGCGATCTTGACGACGCCTACCCGAGCCAGGCCATCACCGTGACCCTGGAAGACGAGATCGATATCTCGCGTGGCGACTGGCTGGTGGCGGCGGACGCGGACATCACCCTGTCCAATGCCTTCGACGCCGACATCGTGTGGATGCACGACGACGCCCTCGAGCCTGGGCGTCAGTACGATATCCGCATGGCCGGGCGCGCCGTGGCGGGACACGTCGATGCCATCCACTATCAGGTCGACGTCAACAGCCTGGAGCGTCATGGCGCCGAGCGACTCGAGCTCAACGCCATCGCCCGCTGCCGGGTGGCGCTGACCGCCGAGGTACCCATCGATGACTACGCGCGGGTGCCTGGCACCGGCAGCTTTATCGTCATCGACCGGCTGACCAACGTCACCGTGGGCGCCGGCATGATTCGCGGTGCGGCCAGTGTCGAAGGCGGCGCTGCCGAGCAGGTCGACTGGGCCGGCTTCGAGCTGGAACTCAACGCCCTGGTGCGCAAGTACTTCCCCCACTGGGAAGCTAAGGACGTGCGCGAGCTGCTCAAGCGCTGACGTCCGGGACCGGCTTCACCATCGTTGGTTCGCTGCAACAGCGGCCCCTGCGCTACGGCGCAGGGGCCGCTGTCAGATGAGCACTGAAAGAGCACAGTAATAGCCGCTTCTCAGTGGCTTGGTTGAACCAGAATGCTAGTGCTTTTCGATGGGTTTAACTCCAACTGCGCAGCCAGATGGTGGCGGGCTGGTGCCTGGGCTAGACCAAAGGCAGGATGCGTCGCGTGTGACGTCATGACGACGTCTTCCATTCCCCCACGGAAGCAGGGAGGGCATGAACATGGTGGCCTGCCATCTCTATGACAATATCGAAATCGCCTGCCTGTACCATTTTCCGGTCAAGCTGTCGCTGCGAGACGGTGACGAGAAGCACGGCGAGGCACTGGATACCGCCTTCAACGAGGATCGCGAGGAGTGTCTGTCGCTGAAGACAGAGCGCGGCGAGCGCATGGTAGTGCTCGACGACATTACCCGCATGGAAGTGCTGGTCGACAACCCCCATTTCATGGTGCTGGACTTCGTGTGACGCGGGTCCGCCCCTGACATAGCCCCTGACACCGCCCCTGACACTGCCCCTGACGACGACGCCCCGCTGACTGGATCAGCGGGGCGTCGTGTCTTATGGGGGCAGGGGGGGCAGGGGGGGGCGCGGGATCAGGCTGGGCGCGTCGCGATCACTACGGCCCGACGTGGGGCCGGGTGGCCTTCTCGGGTCAGGTGGGGGCGTTCAGGGTCCAGGAAGTCACCCAGCGACTGAAAGGTCATCCAGTCGGTGGAGCGCTGCTCCTCCAGGCTGGTGGGTGCTTCATCCACCACCCGAACGTCGCGAAAGCCGACCTTCTCGAGCCAGCCCACCAGGGCGCGTGACGATGGCAGGAAGTAGACATTGGGCATCGCCGCGTAGCGATCGCCCGGCACCAGCACCCGGGTCTCGTCGCCTTCCACCACCAGCGTCTCGAGCACCAGTTCGCCGCCCCGACGCAGGGCGTCGCGTAGCTGTATCAGATGGTCGAGGGGGGAAGGGCGGTGGTAGAGCACGCCCATGGAGAACACGCTGTCGAAGAAGCCCAGGCCCTGGGGCACATCGTCGATGCCCACCGGCAGGAAGTGGGTGCGCCCGCCGTCGGCATCGCCGACGAAGTGCTTGACCGCTTGGAACTGCCAGTAGAAGCGCGGTGAGGGATCGATCACCAGCACGAAGTCGGCACCGGCGCCGGCCATGCGCCAGGCGTGATAGCCGTTGCCGCCACCCACGTCGAGCACCCGTCGACCGCGCAGCGGCGACAGGTGCGGCGCCAGCCGCTGCCACTTCCAGTCCGAGCGCCACTCGGTATCGATCGCGATGCCTGCCAGCCGGTACGGGCCCTTGCGCCACGGCATCAGCGCGCGCAGCAGGTTCTCGCTCTGGCGACGACGACTGTCATCAAGCTCCAGCTCGACCGTGACCTCGTCGCGATCGAGCTGAACCTGGCGCTTGTCGGGCAGCGCCGGCAGCTTGGCCACCGCCTTCTCCCAGGCCGGCAGGTCGCCGTGACGCTGGCGGTCGAGGCCACGGGCGAACTGCTCGGGCAGGCGGGCAAGCCAGTCGCCCATGCCGGCGTGGCGGAAGGATTGCTCGAGAAAGGCGCGGTACACATCGCGCTGATGCTCGGGAATCATTTGAAGGCCACCATGGAGGCGAAATTCAGATACTGAAACCAGGTCAGCGAGCGTGCAAAGCCTACCCGCGCAAGGCGCTGGTGGTGCTGCTCCAGGGTGTCGGGCACCAGCACGTTCTCCAGCGCGTTGCGCTTCTGGCTGATCTCCAGGTCGCTGTAGCCATTGGCGCGCTTGAAGTCGTGATAGCGCTCCACCAGCCAGGCATTGTCCTGTTCGTCACCGGCCTTGATCTTCTCCGACAGGATCAACACACCGCCGGGCTCCAGCGCCTGGTAGAGCTTCTCGAGCACACCATCGCGGTCTTCCGGGGCCAGAAACTGCAGCGTGAAATTCAACACGATCATGCCGCTGGGACGGTAGTCGAGGTGGCGGATGTCGCCTTCGATCACCTCGATGGCGTGGTCGGGGCACTCGTGCTCGAGGGTCTGGCGGGCGCGCTCGACCATCGCCGGGGACAGGTCGACCCCGGTCAGGCTGAAGGCGTCCCTGGGTAGCTGGCCGGCCAGCGCCAGGCCCACGGCGCCAAGCGAGCAGCCAAGGTCATAGACGTGGGCGCCGTGGCGCAGGTGGCGCTCGGCGATCACCCCCAGCATGCCGAGGATCTGGCCGTAGCCGGGGACCGATCGGCGAATCATGTCGGGGAAGCAGGCGACGACCCGCTCGTCGAACGAAAAGCGCGCCACCTTGTCCAGGGGTGTGGAAAAGATGGCGTCACGGTAAGATGCGTCACTCATGGATTGCCAGTGTTGTCGGGCTCGGGGGGAGTGATTGTACGCGCCCCGCGGTCAGGCTGCACGATGAGGCTTGCCGTCGCCGTTCGGCCCAGCTTTGCCCACCAGACAGGGCCCAAGGAGAGGAATCATGCCATCGATCGATCAAACGCCGGCCTGGCAGGCGTTGAAGCAGAAGGCACAGGAAGTCGGCAAGCGGCACCTGTGCGACATGTTTCGCGAGGATGCCGGGCGATTTGCCACCTTCAGCCACGAGGCTGCGGGGCTGAAACTCGACCTGTCCAAGCAGCGCTGGGACCAGCAGACCCTCGAGGATCTGCTGGCGCTGGCCGACGAGGCCGGCGTGCCCGACGCCATCCGTCGCCTGCTGGCCGGTGAGCGGGTCAACGTCAGTGAGGACCGCCCTGCGCTGCATACCGCGCTGCGTCTGCCGCAGGATGCATCTCTGGTGGTCGAAGGCGAGGATCTGGTGCCGGCGGTGCACGCCACCCTGGACAAGATGGCGACCATGGTCGAGCGCTTCCATTCCGGCCAGTGGCGCGGCGCCACCGGCAAGCCGATCCGTGACGTGGTCAACCTGGGGGTCGGGGGCTCCGACCTGGGGCCGCTGATGGTGACCCACGCCCTGGCCGACTATCGCCCGGCGGATACCCATCCGGTCGAGGTCCACTTCGCCTCGACCATGGACGGCTCCCAGCTGGTCGACTACCTGATGCGCTTCGACCCCGAGACCACGTTGTTCGTGCTGTCGTCGAAGTCCTTCACCACCATCGATACCCTTTCAAACGCCAACACCGCGCGGGATTGGCTGCTGTCCCGGCTGGTCGAGGCGCGCCAGGAGGGCGTGGATCGCGAGCTGGTGCTGCGCCAGCACTTCATCGGTGTCTCGGCAAGCCCGGACAAGATGGCCGAGTGGGGCATCGCCTGCGACCACCAGCTCGAGTTCTGGGAGTGGGTCGGCGGGCGCTACTCGCTGTGGGGTGGCATCGGCCTGCCCATCGCCCTGGTCATCGGCATGGACGGCTTCCGCGACTTCCTGGCCGGCGCCCACGCCATGGACGTGCACTTCCAGAAGGCGCCGCTCGAGGACAATCTGCCGGTGCTGCTGGCGCTGGCCGGTATCTGGAACAACAACTTCCTGGATATCCGTGCCCACTCGATTCTGCCCTACGACGGACGCCTGGAATACTTCGCCGCCTACCTCGAACAGCTCGAGATGGAGTCCAACGGCAAGTCGGTGACCAACGACGGCGATATCGTCGACTACTCCACCTGTCCGGTGCTGTGGGGCCAGCTCGGGCCCAACGCCCAGCACGCCTTCTACCAGTTGCTGCACCAGGGCACCCAGGCGGTGGAGTGCGACTTTATTGCGCCGCTGGCCCGCTACGATGACGTCGAGGATCCGGCCACCCGCGAGCACCTGATGGGCCAGCACCGGCTGACGCTGGCCAACTGCTTCGCCCAGTCCCGCGTATTGATGCTGGGCGACGACGCCATCGCCGATGACGGTCCCAGGCCCGAGCACAAGCGCTATCGTGGCAACCAGCCCTCGACCACCCTGCTGCTGGAGCGGTTGACCCCGCAGACTCTGGGCGCGTTGATCGCCCTCTACGAGCACAAGGTGTTCGTCCAGGCCACCATCTGGGGTATCAATCCCTTCGACCAGTGGGGCGTTGAACTGGGCAAGAAGATCGCCAACGAGACCCGTGACATCATCGAGGGGCGCCAGGGCCTGGAGGCGATGGATGACTCCACCCGCGGGCTGATCGAGGCCACCTGGCAAGCCGCGCGGGACTGATGGCCGTTGGCATGAGTGATGGCGATAGCGACAGCGCCCCTGCGGGCGCAGGGGAGGGTCGAAAACTGGCCATTTATACAGGTTTTCCGTTATGCTGAGCCCATCAACAGCGTCGAGTGCTGCCGCAGCGAGCGGCGTGCTCTACCTGCATGGATTCAATAGTGCCGGCGCCTCGCCCAAGGCGCGGCTGATCAAGGCCGCCTGTGCGGAGCTGGGGCTTCCCTGCGAGACCCCGGACCTGTCCTCGCAGGCGGCCGACGCCCTGCGGCTCGCCGAATCGCTGTTACCCCGGCTGGGGCCCAGCCCGATGCTGATGGGCAGCTCCATGGGCGGTTTTCTGGCCACGGTGCTGGCAGAGCGCCATGAGCTGCCGGCGGTACTGGTCAATCCGGCGGTGCGACCGGCCAGGCTGGTCGACACCATGCTCGGCGAGAGCTTCGTCAACGCCTACACCGGTGAGCGTTTCGTGGTCGAGCAGGGCCACCGTGACCAGATCGCCGAGATGACGCCGGAGGTAGTGACCCCCGGGCGCTATCTGCTGCTGCTGGTGACCGAGGACGAGACGCTGGACAGCGCCGACGCCTTCGCCGCCTACCGCGGGGCCAAGGCGATCCTGCATCCCGGCGGCGAGCACGGCTTCAATGCCCTGGCCGACTACCTGCCGGCGGTGTTCGCCCACGGTGGCCACGCCCTGGCGCCCGGGCGAGTGGCGCCGGTACCGGCCGAGTGAGCCGTTCAGTCGACGGCGCAAAGACGATCCCAGTCATCCTGATGATGGACCACGCATGACCCAATACAGTGCCAGTTCGATCGAGGTGCTTTCCGGGCTGGAGCCCGTTCGCAAGCGCCCCGGCATGTACACCGACACCTCCCGTCCGAATCACCTGGTCCAGGAGGTCATCGACAACAGCGTCGACGAGGCGCTCGCCGAACACGCCAACGAGATCCGCGTGGTACTGCGGGACGACGGCGGCATCGAGGTGACGGACAACGGTCGCGGCATGCCCATCGACGTTCACCCGGAGCACGGGGTGTCGGGGATCGAGCTGATCATGACTCGGCTGCACGCCGGCGGTAAGTTCTCCTCGTCGAGCTACCGCTTCTCCGGCGGCCTGCACGGGGTCGGGGTGTCGGTGGTCAACGCCCTGTCGCGACGCCTCGAGGTCGAGGTCCTGCGCGACGGCGAGCGCCACGCCATGGCCTTCGAGCACGGCGACAAGGTCGAGGACCTGCACGTCATCGGCACCGCCGCCAAGCGTGCCAAGGGCACCCTGGTGCGCTTCTGGCCGGATACCAGCTACTTCGATAGCCCCAACCTGGCGGTGGGACGGCTCAAGCACCTGCTGCGGGCCAAGGCGGTACTCTGCCCCGGCCTCAAAGTGGAGCTGGTGGAAGCCGACGGCACCGCCACCACCTGGCAGTTCGCGGACGGTCTGCGCGACTATCTGGCCCAGACCACCGACGGCTACGAGGTGCTGCCGAGCTCGCCCTTCGTCGGTCACTTCGCCGACGACGAGCAGGGGGTGGACTGGGCGATTCAGTGGTTGCCCGAAGGCGGCGACTCGCTGATGGAAAGCTACGTCAACCTGATCCCCACCGCCCAGGGCGGTACCCACGTCAATGGCCTGCGTTCCGGCCTGCTCGAGGCACTCAAGGAATTCTGCGAGTACCGCAGCCTGCTGCCGCGCGGGGTCAAGCTGACCGCCGAGGACCTGTGGGAGCGGGTCGCCTACGTGCTGTCGGTAAAGATGCTCGATCCGCAGTTCGCCGGCCAGACCAAGGAGCGGCTGTCGTCACGCACCGTGGCGGGCTTCGTCTCCGGCGTCGTCAAGGACGCCTTCTCGCTGTGGCTCAACCACCATGTCGACCAGGCCGAGGCGCTGGCCGAACTGGTGATCAGCGCCGCCCAGCGGCGCCAGAAGAGCTCGAAGAAGGTGGCACGCAAGAAGGTCACCTCCGGCCCTGCGCTGCCCGGCAAGCTGGCCGACTGCAGTGGCCAGGACCCGGCCTTGAGCGAGCTGTTTCTGGTCGAGGGTGACAGCGCCGGGGGCAGCGCCAAGCAGGCGCGCAACCGCGAGACCCAGGCGATCCTGCCGCTGCGCGGCAAGATCCTCAACACCTGGGAGGTCGACTCCCACGATATCTACGGCTCCCAGGAGGTCCACGACATCGCCGTGGCCATCGGCGCCGACCCGGCCAGCGCCGACCTGTCCAAGCTGCGCTATCACAAGATCTGCATCCTCGCCGATGCCGACTCCGACGGGCTGCACATCGCCACCCTCCTGTGTGCGCTGTTCGTGCGCCACTTTCCGTCGCTGGTCGACGCCGGCCACGTCTTCGTCGCCATGCCGCCCTTGTACCGCATCGACCTTGGCAAGGAGGTCTACTACGCCCTGGACGAGAGCGAGAAGGCGGCCATCCTGCGCAAGCTGGAAGGCAAGCGCGGCACCCCCAACGTGCAGCGCTTCAAGGGCCTTGGCGAGATGAGCCCGCTGCAGCTGCGCGAGACCACCATGGCGGTAGAGACCCGGCGGCTGGTACAGCTGACCCGGGAGGAGGGCGACGGCACCATGGAGATGATGGACATGCTGCTGGCCAAGAAGCGCGCCTCGGACCGCAAGAGCTGGCTCGAGGACTACGGCAACCTGGCGGATATCGAAGTGTGACGGGCCGCCATCGCGGTGACTTGCACGCAGTGACGCTCCCGGATTTCACGTCGTCGGTTCAGGCGACCAGGATTGAGAACGAGGGATCATGACTCTGGACATTGAGGTGGCGGAGGGCGACGTCGAGCGACTGTCCCTGCGCGAATACACCGAGAAGGCCTACCTCGACTATTCGATGTACGTCATTCTCGACCGGGCCCTGCCCCATATCGGCGACGGCATGAAGCCGGTGCAGCGGCGCATCATCTACGCCATGCGAGAGCTGGCGTTGAACGCCAACGCCAAGTACAAGAAGTCGGCGCGTACCGTCGGCGACGTGCTCGGCAAGTTCCACCCCCACGGTGACAGCGCCTGCTACGAGGCCATGGTGCTGATGGCCCAGTCGTTCAGCTATCGCTATCCGCTGGTGGACGGCCAGGGCAACTGGGGTAGCCCGGACGATCCCAAGTCCTTTGCCGCCATGCGCTACACCGAAGCGCGGCTGTCGAAGTTCGCCGAGGTACTGCTCAGCGAACTCGGCCAGGGCACCGTGGACTGGGCGCCCAACTTCGATGGCACCATGAACGAGCCGGTGGTGCTGCCGGCACGTCTGCCCCACGTGCTGCTCAATGGCGGCACCGGCATCGCCGTGGGTATGGCCACCGACATCCCGCCCCACAATGTGCGCGAGGTGGTCGAGGCCACCTGCGAGGTGCTGCGTAATCCCGGCGTCACCACCGCCGACCTGATGGCGCACCTGCCAGGCCCGGACTTTCCCACCCGGGCGGAGATCATCACCCCGCGCGCGGACCTTCGAAAGCTCTACGAGAGCGGTCGCGGCAGCGTCAAGATGCGCGCCCGCTACGAGCAGGAAGAGGGCCAGGTGGTGATCACCGCGCTGCCCTACCAGGTCAGCGGGGCCAAGGTGCTGGAGCAGATCGCGGCGCAGATGCAGGCCAAGAAGCTGCCCATGGTGGCCGACCTGCGCGATGAGTCGACCCACGAGGAGCCGACCCGTCTGGTGATCGAACCGCGCTCCAACCGGGTCGATATCGAGTCGCTGATGGCGCACCTTTTCGCCACCACCGACCTCGAGAAGAACGTGCGGGTTAACCTGAACGTGATCGGCCTCGACGGCCGCCCACGGGTGATGCCGCTGCCGGAGCTGCTCGGCGAATGGCTCGACTTCCGTCGCACCACGGTGCGCCGTCGCCTCGAGCACCGGCTGGGCAAGGTCAACGATCGCCTGCATCTGCTCGAAGGCCTGTTGATCGCCTACCTCAATATCGATGAGGTGATCCGCATCATCCGCGAGGAGGATGAGCCAAAGAGCGCGCTGATGGCGGCCTTCGGTCTGACTGACCGTCAGGCCGAGGCGATCCTGGAGCTGCGCCTGCGCCACCTGGCCAAGCTCGAGGAGATGAAGATCCGCACCGAGCAGGACGAGCTCGAGGCGGAGCGCAAGCGTCTTGAAGAGCTGCTCGGCAACGAGGCAGCGATGACCGACCTGATCGAGCAGGAGCTGCGCAAGGCCGCCGAGGAGCACGGCGACGAGCGCCGCTCGCCGATCGTCGAGCGCGAGGAAGCCAGGGCGCTGTCCGAGGTCGAACTGGTGGGCGCCGATCCGGTGACGGTGGTGCTGTCCGAGAAGGGCTGGATTCGTGCCGCCAAGGGCCACGACATCGACCCCTCCGGGCTATCCTACAAGGCCGGCGACGCCTTCCACCTGGCCGCGCGAGGCAAGACCAACCAGCCGCTGGTGCTGCTCGATGACACCGGCCGGGCCTATACCCTGCCGGCCCACCAGCTACCCAGTGCCCGCGGCCAGGGCGAGCCGGTCACCGGCAAGGTCAATGTGGTGGCCGGCGCGCACATGGCCGGCGTCATGCTGGCACCGGGGGACGCCCGCTTCCTGCTGGCCTCCGACGGCGGCTACGGCTTCGTCGCCCGGCTCGAGGACCTGACCGGCAAGAACCGTTCCGGCAAGGCGGTGCTGAGCCTGCCCAAGGGCTGCAACGTGCTGCCCCCGGTGGAGCTGCCGGCGGCCGAGGAATTGACCGTGGCCACGGTCTCCAACGAAGGCCGACTGCTGCTGTTCCCGCTGGAACAGTTGCCGGAGATGTCCAAGGGCAAGGGCAACAAGATGCTGGATATTCCCGGTGCTCGGGCGGCCCGGCGCGAAGAGTTTGTGCGCGGCCTGGTGGTGCTGGCGCCAGGGGATACCCTGGTGGTGCACGCCGGCAAGCGCAAGCTGTCGCTCAAGAACGGTGAGCTCGACTACTATCGGGGAGATCGCGGACGGCGAGGCAGCAAGCTGCCTCGCGGGCTGCAGAAGGTCGACCGGCTCGAGCGCCTCGAGGCGTAACCCTTACGACGGTACGGCGCCCGCCGGTTGCTGCGGGTGCCCAAGGAACACAACCATGACACGACGAATCCTGATGCGCGCCACCGGCCGGGCCCGGCCCGGCCAGCTGGCCGGCCTGGGGCGGATCCTGGCCCGCAGCGGCGCGCGCCTTCTGGACATCAACCAGAGCGTGACCTTCGGTATCGTCTCGCTGGAGGCGCTGGTAGCGCTTGACCACGAGGCCGACCTGGAAGGCGCCCTGTCGGGCGCCGGTGATGAACTGGGCCTGGACGTCCAGGCGATCCAGATCAGCGCCGAGGAGTACCATCGCTGGAGCGAGACCGCGAGTCAGCCGCGCCTGATCATGACCCTGCTGGCGCCGCGACTGCCTGCCGGCATCCTGGCCGAGGTGGGCGCGCTGACCGCCGAGCACGGGCTGACGGTGGAGTTGATCCATCGCCTGTCCGGGCGCGAGCCGCTGGACGGCGAGGCACCGGCCCAGGGTAGCTGCGTCGAGTGCTGGCTGCGCGGCGAAGACGTCGACCTTGAGTCGCTGCGCGAGAAGGCGCTGGCGCTGGGCGCGACCCACGGGGTCGATATCGCCCTGCAAGAAGACTCCATCTGGCGCACCCACCGTCGCCTGGTGTGCTTCGACATGGACTCGACCTTGATCAAGGCTGAGGTCATCGACGAGCTGGCGCGCCGCCACGGGGTCTACGACGAGGTCGCCGAGGTTACCGAGCGGGCCATGCGCGGTGAGCTCGACTTCCAGCAGAGCTTCCGTGAGCGCATGGCCAAGTTGAAGGGCCTGGACGAGTCGGTGCTGGCCGAGATCGCCGAAGAGCTGCCGCTGATGGACGGGGTGGAACAGTTGATGGCCCAGCTCAAGCGCTTGGGCTACCGCACCGCCATCCTGTCCGGCGGCTTCACCTACTTCGCCCGCCATCTGCAACAGCGGCTGGGCTTTGACGAGATCCACGCCAACGAACTGGTGATCGAGGACGGCAAGGTCACCGGCGAGGTACGCGAGCCGATCGTCGATGCCGATCGCAAGGCCGCGCTGTTGCACCAGATCGCCCAGCGCGAGGGGATCGCCATGGAACAGACCATCGCCGTGGGCGATGGCGCCAACGATCTCAAGATGCTGGCCGCCGCCGGACTCGGTATCGCCTTTCGCGCCAAGCCGCTGGTGCGTGCCCAGGCCCGTCAGAGCATCTCGACCCTGGGGCTTGACGCCGTGCTCTATCTGATCGGCTATCGCCAGGCGGATCTGTCCTGCCAGGCACCGGGCCACGACTAGTTCGGACGTCATCGCTGCCTGGACGCGATGTTTACTTCTACTGCAAGGGAGCCCAGGGCTCCCTTTTTTTGTGTCTCCCATTCCCGCACGGTGCCAGCGAGCCTGGACGTTGTCGCGAACCTGGTAGCGACATGGCGCTGCAGGCACCCGCGAAGCAAAGTTCCCTCGATCGGGACGAGCCATTGACCGCAAATCCGAGGGAAAGGTCGTTGCAAGCGGCCGAGATCAAACAGTGGTGGTGGAGCGATATAACCTGATCGGGGTCGTTATTATGTACTTCGAAAGGCGTAGTTGACACGAGTCAGCAGAGAGGTGTGTACGGCGGTTTCGGTAGCCTCACGGGGCCAAAAAGAGAGTAGCCTGAATTGGCAAACTTTTGGTCCCCACGAGGAAACCCTTCCCATGGAAAATGACACAGGAAAGCTGAGACTCGGCGCCTTGCTTGCGCTGGTCGTCGGCTCGATGATCGGGGGCGGCATCTTTTCGCTTCCGCAGAACATGGCGGCGAGCGCCGCACCAGGGGCGGTGCTGATCGGCTGGGGAATTACCGCGGTCGGCATGCTGGCACTGGTGTTCGTCTTCCAGACGTTGGCCAATCGCAAGCCGGAACTCGACGCCGGCATCTATGCCTACGCCAAGGCCGGTTTCGGCGATTATCTTGGCTTCTCTTCCGCCTGGGGTTACTGGATCAGCGCCTGGCTCGGCAATGTCAGCTACTTCGTTCTGTTGTTCAGCACCCTGGGCTTCTTCTTCCCCATCTTCGGCGAGGGCAATACGCCTGCAGCCATCGGCTGTGCCTCGATCCTGTTGTGGGCGGTTCACTTCCTGGTGGCCAGGGGTATCCAGCAGGCGGCGTTCATCAATCTGGTGACCACCATCGCCAAGATCGTCCCGCTGATCATGTTCATCGTGCTGGCCGCCATCGGCTTTCACCTGGACGTCTTCACCATGGACTTCTGGGGCACCGGCAACGCCGATCTGGGCAGCGTGATGGACCAGGTTCGCAACATGATGCTGGTCACCGTCTGGGTATTTATCGGTATCGAGGGTGCCAGCATCTATTCCGCCAAGGCTCGCGATCGTCGCGATGTCGGGCGCGCCACCGTGATCGGCTTTGTCGGTGTGCTTCTGCTTCTGGTGATGGTCAATGTGCTGTCCATGGGCATCATGAGCCAGCCGGAACTCGCCGAGCTCAAGAACCCGTCCATGGCGCTGGTGCTGAGCCAGGTGGTCGGCCCCTGGGGCGGACATCTGATCAGCCTTGGCCTGGTGATCTCGCTGCTTGGCGCCTTGCTGTCCTGGACACTTCTGTGCGCCGAGATTCTTCACGCGGCCTCCAGCGACGGCACCATGCCTGAACTGTTGAGCAAGGAAAACGCCAACAAGGTGCCGGTCAACGCCCTGTGGCTTTCCAACGGCCTGATCCAGCTCTTTCTGCTGCTGACGCTGGTCAACGAGTCCACCTACCTGAGCCTTCTTTACCTCGCAAGCTCGATGATCCTGGTGCCTTACCTGTGGTCGGCAGCCTACGCCCTGTTGCTCGCGGTAAAGGGAGAAACCTACGAGAAGGAGCCTGAGGTACGCCGCAAGGATCTGTTTATCGGCGGCCTGGCTACCCTCTACGCGATCTGGCTGCTGTTTGCTGGCGGTATCGACTATCTGTTGCTGTCGGCGCTGCTTTACGCCCCTGGTGCCGTGTTCTTCTACAAGGCCAAGAGCGAGCGTGATGAAAAGGTCTTTACCCCCATCGAGAAGATTATCTTCGCGGTCACTATCGCCTCGGCGCTGGTGGCCACGCTGGGGCTCTATCAGGGGTGGTTGAGTCTGTAGTTATGTAGTTAGACCTCGATGTTCGACATGTTACAGCGGTCAGGTTCATTGATGATGCGGTAGTGACAGTCCCGCAAAAGGGAAGGAGAAACAGAATGAAAAGTGGATCTTCACGATTGGGTGTCTATTCCGAGGTAGGCAAGCTTCGCAAGGTCATGGTGTGCTCGCCTGGGCTTGCTCATCAGCGACTGACCCCCAGCAACTGTGATGACCTTCTGTTCGATGATGTGCTGTGGACCAACCAGGCCAAGCGCGACCACTTCGACTTCGTGACCAAGATGCGCGAGCGTGACATCGAAGTGCTCGAGATGCACAACCTGCTCACCGAAACCCTCGAAAATCGCGACGCCATGCGCTGGATTCTCGAGCGCAAGGTGACCTCCAACCTGGTCGGCTTCGGCCTTGCCGATGAGGTCCGCGCCTGGCTCAGTGAACTGGAGCCCCGGAGACTCGCCGAGTTCCTGATCGGCGGGGTGTCCTGGGCCGACATCACCGAGAGCCACGGAGGCGAGACCCTCAAGACCTTCCGCGACTATCTGGGACAGTCCAGCTTCGTTCTTCCGCCGCTTCCCAACACCCTGTTCACCCGCGACACCACCTGCTGGATCTACGGCGGGGTGACACTCAATCCGATGTTTTGGCCGGCCCGTCGCCAGGAGACGCTGCTGACCTCGGCGATCTATCGCTTCAACCCGCGCTTCGCCGGCGCCGACTTCAAGGTGTGGTACGGCAATCCCGACCAGGACCATGGTTCGGCCACCCTGGAGGGCGGCGACGTGATGCCGGTGGGCAACGGCGTGGTGTTGATCGGCATGGGCGAGCGCACCTCGCACCAGGCCATCGGTCAGGTGGCGAGCGCCCTGTTCAGGGCCGGCGAGGCCGAACGGGTGATCGTGGCGGGACTGCCCCGGTCGCGTGCCGCCATGCACCTGGACACCGTCTTCAGCTTCTGCGATCGCGACCTGGTGACGGTCTTCCCTGACGTGGTCAAGGACATCGTTCCCTTCAGTCTGCGCCCCGACGAGAGCAAGCCCAGTGGCATCGACGTGCGCCGCGAGAAGGGAAGCTTCATCGAGGTGGTGGCCGAGGCGCTGGGGCTGCCGAAACTGCGGGTGGTGGAGACCGGTGGCGGCAGCTTCGAGGCCGAGCGCGAACAGTGGGACGACGGCAATAACGTGGTCGCCCTGGAGCCAGGCGTGGTGGTCGGCTATGACCGCAACACCTACACCAACACCCTGCTGCGCAAGGCCGGGGTCGAGGTGATCACCATCAGCGCCAGTGAACTGGGCCGTGGCCGAGGCGGCGGTCACTGCATGACCTGTCCGATTCAGCGAGATCCCGTCGACTTCTGACGACGTCGTTACGCGTTACTTCGCTTATTTAACTGTGAATCGACGGCTGCCCTGGTGGCCGTCAAGGAGACCCTCATGTCCTTCAATATCCACAACCGTCACCTGCTGTCGCTGATGCATCACTCCGAGCGCGAGCTGCGCTACCTGCTGGACCTGTCGCGGGACCTCAAGCGGGCCAAGTACAGCGGCTGCGAGGCCCAGCGACTCAAGGGCAAGAACATCGCCCTGATCTTCGAGAAGACCTCCACCCGGACCCGCTGCGCCTTCGAGGTGGCCGCCTATGACCAGGGCGCCAACGTCACCTACATCGATCCCACCTCGTCCCAGATCGGGCACAAGGAGTCCATGCGCGATACCGCCCGGGTACTGGGTCGCATGTACGACGCCATCGAGTACCGCGGCTTCAGCCAGGAGGTGGTCGAGGAACTGGCGGCGTTCTCCGGGGTGCCGGTCTACAACGGCCTGACCGACGAGTACCACCCGACCCAGATGATCGCCGACGTCCTGACCATGCGCGAGCACGCCGAGAAGCCGTTGCACCAGATCTCCTTCGCCTACCTGGGCGATGCCCGCAACAATATGGGCAACTCGCTTCTGCTGATCGGCGCCAAGCTGGGCATGGACGTGCGGATCGCCGCGCCACGTTCGCTGTGGCCGGACGAGGAGCATCTGGCCAACTGCCGGCGCTTCGCCGAGGACAGCGGCGCGCGCATCTGCCTGACCGAGGACCCCCGCGAGGCGGTCAGGGGCGTCGACTTCATCCACACCGACGTCTGGGTGTCCATGGGCGAGCCGGTGGAGGCCTGGGCCGAGCGCATCGACCAGTTGCTGCCCTACCAGGTCAACAAGGCGCTGATGGAGGCCGCCGGCAATCCCAGGGTCAAGTTCATGCACTGCCTGCCGGCCTTCCACAACTGTGACACCAAGGTGGGGCGCCAGGTCGCCGAGCAGTACCCGATGCTGAAGGACGGCATCGAGGTCACCGAGGAGGTGTTCGAGTCGCCGGCCTGCATCGCCTTCGAACAGGCAGAGAACCGCATGCATACGATCAAGGCGGTGATGGTCTCGACCCTTGGCGATGTGTAAGCCACGCACCAACGGATCGGCAAGATAGCCTGGCGGCCCCTGGGCCGCCAGCAACCCCGAACGGGAAGGACACTGTTATGCGTATCACGATTGCCCTTGGTGGCAACGCCCTGTTGCGGCGTGGCGAGGTCATGAACGGCGAGGCCCAGCGCGCCAACATTCGCATCGCCTGCGAGCAGATCGCGCGCATCGCATCAGGCAACGAGCTGGTGATTGCCCATGGCAACGGGCCCCAGGTGGGCCTTTTGGCCCTGCAAGGGGCGGCCTACGACGAGGACAATGCCTTTCCTCTGGATGTGCTGGGTGCCGAGACCGAAGGCATGATCGGCTACATGATCGAGCAGGAGCTCGGCAATCTGTTGCCGCCGGATGTGCCCTTTGCGTCGCTGTTGACCCAGGTCGAGGTGGACGCCGACGACCCTGCCTTCCAGCAGCCGAGCAAGCCCATCGGCCCCATCTACCAGCGCGACGAGGCCTGCCGGCTGGCAGAGCTCAAGGGCTGGACCATGGCGCGAGACGGCGATCACTACCGCCGCGTTGTGCCGAGCCCTAGACCCAAACGGATCTTCGAGATTCGCCCGCTGCGCTGGCTTCTGGAGAAGGGCACCGTGGTGATCTGTGCCGGCGGTGGCGGCATCCCCACGGTCTACGGGGAGGATGGCAAGCTCGAGGGCATCGAGGCGGTCATCGACAAGGACCTGTGCTCATCGCTGTTGTCACAGCAACTCGCCAGCGATCTTCTGATCATCGCCACCGATGTGGACGGGGTCTACCTGGACTGGGGGACCCCGCATAGCCGTCGGGTGGCGATGGCCGATCCCGATAGCCTGGAAGCCCAGGGTTTTGCCGCAGGATCCATGGGGCCCAAGGTGCAGGCGGCCTGTGAGTTTGCTCGTTCAAGCGGCAAGACTGCAGTTATCGGGGCGCTGGCCGATATCGAGGCTATCGTCGCAGGCCACGCAGGCACTCGGGTGAGTATCAGGGCCACTGGCATAAGCTTCGCCCAGGAGACGACGACTCCTTGAAGGAGGAGCGGGACATGCCTGGTTGCCTGCCCTCGTCTGGAGGCGGCTGGCTACCGCCGATGGGGGAGCGCTCTCCAGGTTGACGATCGTTAGGATGGAGCCCTCGGAATGGCGTTAGGGGCGCCAACGCCACGGAAGGCGTTCTGGCCGGGTGGTTATCCACCCGGCCGTTTTTATGCGTTCCGACTAGATTCGCGGCTGGTCATTGCCGTTCATCTTGCCAGCTCGTCGGCCATGCAGTTGGCGTAGAAGGTGACCGCTGCCGGCCAGTCAGAGAACACCGCCTTTACCCCGATATCGCGGGCCATCACGTCAAGCGCCACCATCTTGTCGCCATCGTTGTCGACGACATCGTCGATGGTCTGGTGGTACCAGGCACCGTCACGGGTCAGTGGCGCCGAGCGCTCGAAGGACCAGGCGATCAGCTCCAGTCCTGCCTCCTTGGCCTTCTCGGCGTAGACCGATGGCACGATGGGCCGGTCTTCGCTGTCCCCCTCGGCCAGCAGCATCCACATCGGCGGGGCCAGAATTTTCACTCCCATATCGGCCAGCTCCTGCATCGACGGCTCCCAGCTTGCGGGGTCGGTCACGTCGAAGCCTTCCACGTCATAGCGATCGTCCAGGTACACCGCCTGGTCGGCGAACTCGGTGTTGTCGACCCAGTAGCGCACGTCATCGAGCAGAAACGACTGGGGAAAGACGTCTTCCGGGGGCACGCCGGCCTCGACGTACTCGTCGATCAGCTTCTGGGCATAGTCCTGCTGGCTCATGCCGTCGAAGGGCATCTCGACGCTCGGTGTCTTCAGCTCCGGGGTCATCTTGACGCCCAGGTCCTGAAACAGCGCGATGCTTTCGGCGTGGCTCATCAGGGTGCCGCGATCGGCATAGAGCTCGGTGCGCCAGCGCGGGTTGCCGGCCAGGTAGGCCTCCAGGGTGTCGGCGCTGGTGTCGACGCCGTCCATGCGGCCTTCCAGGGTCTTGAACTCGGCCAGGGTGATGTCGCTGGTGCAGCACTGGACGTCGGCGGCGTTGGTCAACTTGCCATCGGCATCGAAGGTCGGTGGCACGCTGCACTGCTCGGCAAGCTCGGTCTCGAGGATATTGGTGGTGCCGTGCAGGTCGCACTGGGAGTGGCGGCAGACCAGTTCCTTGTCCTCGGTAAAGGCCACGTCGCACTCGAGCACGCCAGCGCCCATGCGCGCGGCGGCCAGGTAGGATTCCCGGGTGTGCTCGGGGAACATCAGGGGGGCGCCGCGGTGGCCGATGGAAAAGTCGCTCCGGGTGGGCTGCTCAAGGTTGGCTGCGCACTGCTCAAGGGTCGCCTTGAGCTCGGCGGACTGGGCATTGTCCTCGTCCATGTCGTCGATCAGGAAGTAGGGGCGGGGGCCCAGACTGACCGGCAGGGAGGAAGAAGCGCTGGCGTTGGAGGCGTTGTCCTCGGCCATGGCGGGCGCGACACTGGCCCCGCAGAGCGCGATGGCAGTGATCGCGCATGACAGTAACGCGGCGAGGGGAGCGGGGCGGCGGTGGTGATGGGCATCCATGGAGCGTCTCCTTTGTGTCAGCCATGCTGAACCATCAGCACGAGTCTGGTGGTGTTGTCAGAGATTACGGTGGTTCCGGGGCGCCGGAATCGCTCTATTACCCTAGTCCGGCTCGAGGACATTCACATGACAGCGAGCGCTCTTGGCGCCCGCGCTGGCGCGCCGCAGTTGACAACGTCGCTGAAGACTGATTTTCTAGAGCGCATGAACATGACATCTCGCCACCTCGACCTACGACTACTACTACGCGTTTGAATGCGCGTGGCGACGCCCTTTGTGCTTGCGTCGCCGGCAGGATCGCCACCAGTCAGGTTGAGTCGAGGTTGCAAGATGTCCGTCAGTACCCAGTGCCCCACCATGAACCCGTCCCGTCACGCCACCTGTGGTGTCCGCTCTCGTCGTTGCGACGATGTACGGATGGCTGGTGCGCGAATTGTCGTGGTCGCTATCGTCTCGGTCCTGGAACGACTTATGACGCCCCGCTCGCCTCTGGCGAGCGGGGCGTCGCCGTTTTCACCTGGCCTTTGCTCACAAGGCGCTGGCCGGGTCGCCCAACAGGCCTTCCAATAACGCTTCGCTCGACACACCCTATTCCGGAGAAAACGCCATGATGCTCAAGGACCCTTCGACCAAGTACCGCCCCTTCGTGGCCGTGGACCTGCCTGATCGGCAGTGGCCCAGCCAGCGCATCGAGACCCCGCCCCAGTGGTGCAGCGTCGATCTGCGCGACGGTAACCAGGCGCTGATCGATCCGATGGACCAGGAGCGCAAGCAGCGCTTCTTCGATCTGCTGGTCAAGATTGGCTTCAAGCAGATCGAGGTGGGCTTCCCCTCCGCCTCCCAGACCGATTTCGACTTCGTGCGCAGCCTGATCGAGGAAGACAAGGTCCCGGACGACGTCACCATCCAGGTACTGACCCAGGCCCGTCCGCACCTGATCGAGCGCACCTTTGAATCGCTCAAGGGCGCCAAGAACGCCATCGTTCACGTCTACAACGCCACCGATCCGGTGTTCCGTCGCGTGGTATTTAATGTCGACAAGCCCCAGTGCATCCAGATCGCGGTCGATGCCACCACCCAGATCCGTGACCTGATGAAGGCGGCCCCCGAGACCAACTGGACCTTCCAGTATTCTCCGGAGCTGTTCACCACCACCGAGATGGACTTTGCGGTGGAGATCGTCAATGCCGTGCGCGAGACCTTCGGGGCCAGCGCCGACAACAAGATGATCGTCAATCTGCCGGCCACGGTGGAGTGCGCCACCCCCAACAACTACGCCGACCAGATCGAGTGGTTCTGCCGCAACGTCGAGCACCGCGATCACCTGATCGTCAGCGTTCACCCCCACAATGACCGTGGTACCGGTGTGGCCGCCGCCGAACTGACGGTGATGGCCGGCGCCGACCGGGTCGAGGGCACCCTGTTCGGCAACGGCGAGCGCACCGGCAACGTCGACATCGTCACCCTGGCGATGAACCTCTACACCCAGGGCGTCCATCCGGGCCTCGACTTTTCCAACATCACCCCGATCATGCGTGAGGTCGAGCACTGCAACCAGCTGCCGGTCCACCCGCGTCATCCCTACGTCGGCGATCTGGTGTTCACCGCCTTCTCCGGCTCTCACCAGGACGCCATCAAGAAGGGCATGGCGCTGCGCAAGGAAGACCCGGACAGCGTCTGGGCGGTGCCTTACCTGCCCATCGACCCGCTCGACGTGGGCCGCAGCTACGAGGCGGTGATCCGCGTCAACAGCCAGTCCGGCAAGGGCGGCGTCAGCTACCTGCTGGAGCAGGAGCACGGCATCGAACTGCCGCGCCGGCTGTCCATGGAGTTCAGCCTGGTGGTGCAGGAGGTGGCCGATCGGGTCGGCAAGGAGATCACCTCGGCGATGATCTACCAGACCTTCGTCGACGAGTACCTGGCCAAGACCGAGCCCTACAGCCTGGTCAGCCACCGCCTGTCGTCCGAGCCGGACAGCCCGACGGTGACGCTGGAAGCCTGCATCGCCAAGGACGGTGAGCGCCACACCATCAGCGGCGAAGGCAACGGCCCGCTGGCGGCCTTCGTCAAGGCGCTGCGCAGCGAGGGCCACGACATCGAGATCATCGACTACCACGAGCACTCCCGTGGTCAGGGCGCCGACGCCGAGGCGATCGCCTACGTCGAGGTCCGGGTCAAGGGCGAGGCGGTGTTCGGCGTCGGTACCGACGAGAGCATCACCAGCGCCTCGATCAAGGGTGTGATGAGCGCGATCAACCGCTGCCTGTCCACCGAAGAGGTAGCGCCCAATGTCACCGCCGACAGCGTGGCCTGATCCGCGCCGCCGGCAAATGGCGTAAACGCACCGCCCCCGGGGGAAACCCCGGGGGCGTTTTTTTTGCAGCAAGCTTGGTGTCGGCTACAACGGCGTCTTGCTGGCTTCGCCGGGGACCTCGCGGACCAGGGTCGGCATCAGGAAGCCGGGCAGGCGGGTGCGCAACTCGTCGACCAGGGCGTTGGCGCGGGCGTCGGCCACGTCGAAGTGGGCTGCCCCGGACACCGGGTCGAAGGCGTGCAGGTAGTAGGGCAGTACGCCGGCCTCGAACAGCCGCTCCGAGAGCGCTTCCAACGCATCTACCGAGTCGTTCACTCCCTTGAGGATCACGCTCTGGTTGAGCAGGGTCACGCCGGCCTGCTTGAGCCGCGCGCAGGCGCCGGCTACGGCCTCGTCGATCTCGTTGGCGTGGTTGATATGCAGCACCATGACCTTCTGCAGGCGGGTGCCTGTGAGCCACTCGAGCAGGGGGCCGTCGACGCGATCGGGGATCACCACCGGCAGCCGGGTATGCAGGCGTAGTCGCTTGAGATGGGGGATGGCGTCGAGCCGCTCGACCAGCCAGGCCAGCTGGCGATCGCTGGCGGCCAGCGGATCGCCACCGGACAGGATCGCCTCGCGCAGGGTGGCGTCCTCGCGCAGGTAGTCCAGGGTGTCGTCCCACTGGCTGCGTGAGGGCGCGTTTTCCTGGTAGGGGAAGTGGCGACGGAAGCAGTAGCGGCAATTGATCGCGCAGGCGGGGCTGGTGATCAGCAGTACCCGTCCGGCGTACTTGTGGATCAGGCCGCGACGGGCGGTGTGCTGGGCCTCCTGGAGCGGATCGGTGACGTAGCCCTCAGGGCTTGTCTGCTCGGCATCCAGGGGCAGCACCTGGCGCAGCAAGGGGTCGTCCGGGTCTGCGTGGCGCATGCGCGCGGCAAAGGCCTCGGGCACACGCACCTCGAACAGGGAGTGGCCGGCCTCGGCGCCGGGGATCAGGGAGGCGTCGAGCCCCAGGCGGCGGCACAGCTCGCGCGGGTCACGAATGGCGCCGGCCAGCTGGCGCTGCCAGCCGCCGGGGGCGGGAAGTCCCGGCTCATCCGGGGCAGAGCAATGCAAAAGCGTCGAGCTTCGGGTTATCATGCGGGCCATCCATCGATGCGTGCGAGGGGCTTGTCCTCGCAAAATGTCAGTTGAGTGCCGCTCTGAGCCGATGGCCGGGCCGGGCACCGAAAGGAACGAGATCTCATGGCGAACTATTCTACCAACGAATTCAAGGGCGGTCTGAAGGTGATGCTCGACGGTGACCCCTGTGCCATCGTCGAGAACGAATTCGTCAAGCCCGGCAAGGGCCAGGCCTTCAACCGCGTGAAGCTGCGCAACCTGATGACCGGCCGCGTGTGGGAGCGTACCTTCAAGTCCGGCGAGTCGCTGGAAGGCGCCGACGTCATGGATCTGGACATGGAGTACCTCTACACCGACGGTGACATGTGGTACTTCATGAAGACCGACGGTTCCTTCGAGCAGTACGCCGTCGAGAAGAAGGCCCTGGGCGACAGCGACAAGTGGCTCAAGGAGCAGGTGGTGTACACCGTGACCCTGTGGAACGACAACGCCATCTCGGTCTCCCCGCCCAACTTCATCGAGCTGGAAGTGGTCGAGACCGACCCGGGCCTCAAGGGCGACACCGCCCAGGGCGGCTCCAAGCCGGCGACCCTGTCCTCCGGCGCGGTGGTGCGCGTTCCCCTGTTCATCAACCAGGGCGAAGTGCTCAAGATCGACACCCGTAGCGGCGATTACGTCTCCCGCGCCTGAGGCGAGGGCGATATCCCCGGATCGGCAGATCGAGATACAGACAAAGGCCACGCGATCGCGTGGCCTTTGTCGTTTGGGCAAGTGGTAAGGAACGAACGATGACAGACTGGCAACCCACGGCCTCGCTGGACACCCTGCGCCGCCGCGCCGTGCTGATGCAGCGGGTGCGCGGTTTCTTTGTCGAGCGCGGCGTGCTCGAGGTGGAGACCCCCTGTCTCGGTCACGGCGGCAGCACCGACGTGCACCTGGCGTCGCTGTCCTGTCGAGCGGTCACCCCGGCGGGCAGCGAAACCCTGTGGTTGCAGACGTCGCCGGAATTTCACATGAAGCGCCTGCTGGCGGCCGGCAGTGGGCCGATCTTCCAGATCGCCCGCAGCTTTCGCGACGGCGAGGTGGGACGCCGCCACAATATCGAGTTCAGCATGCTGGAGTGGTATCGCCCGGGCTGGAGTCTCGATGCTTTGATCGAAGAAACCCAGGCGCTGATCCGCGAGGTGCTGCCGTTCGATCCTGGCCCGACGCGAAAGCGTCGCTATCGCGAGCTGTTTGGCGAGGTGCTGGATATCGATCCTTTTGAGGTGGAAATCGCATCACTTCGACGTCTTGCCGGTGAACGCGGTGGCCTCGACATGGCCGAGGCGCCGCGCGATGAGTGTCTCGACCTGCTGATGAGCCTCGTCATCGAGCCCGAGCTAGGCCGCGACGGCATCGACGTGGTGCTGGATTACCCGGCCAGCCAGGCGGCGTTGGCCCGGCGTCACCAGGACCCCCGCGACGGCGCCTGGGTGGCCTCGCGCTTCGAGGTGTATCTCGATGGGCTAGAGCTTGCCAACGGCTATGACGAGCTGACCGATGTGGACGAACAGCGCGCACGCTTCGCCGACGACAATCGCGCCAGGCGTGAGGAAGGCCTTGCCGAGGTCGACGTCGACGAGCGCCTGCTGGCGGCGCTGGGCGCCGGCATGCCCGAGGGCAGCGGGGTCGCCCTGGGACTCGACCGGCTGATCCAGCTGGCGCTGGGCAAGTCGCGTCTTGAAGAAGTGATCGCCTTTCCCACACCGCGCTGTTGAGGGGGGCTGTTGTCGTAAAGTTGAGAAGTTGTTCCCAGCTCCTTGGTAATAATTGGTCAGTCGTTATTCGTGCATGATTATTTTTTAGTCATTGGAATGTGGCTCATACCTTCCGGATGATATGTTTTCTTGGGCTTCATTTATTTCATTTTGTTCTCTAACCAAAACTGCATAGTCAGAGAAGTTTAAAAGAAAGGCTCTGAAGAAATAATTTTGATCCGGTTCAAACTCGACGGGAATGTACTGAGGAAATATTCCTCCTGATAGCTTGTATTCATAGTTTCCTGGCTTGACTTCAAAATAACCATACTCACCGGTGTTTAATGATAGTTCTGGGTATCCTTTTATTTCGAAGTCGACATCTGAACCCGCTCCTAGTATCCCAGTTTTCCATTGGTAAACGTATACCCCAGACTTCCCGTGGGTTGGTGACCTAAAGTCAGAGGTTGTGTCAAGATTAAGGTCTTTATAGTCTGTGGCGGCGCAACCAGAAATAAAAGAAAATGCAATTAGAAATAGTGTTCTTTTCAATCTTCTAGTCTCTTGGTATTTGGCTTTCAAGCTGTCGATAGTGTAAGTTTTAAAGTTTTATACTTTGAGGCTTGGTTTTTTGTCGCCATCTGTTTTCTCTGCAATCGATACTGAATTTTTCACGTTTTTAATGTTTTTATTTATGCTGCAGCGTTGGTTGGATTTTTTGTGGTTGAGATGCTTGATTAAAAATTCTGGTTAGGGCGAGCGAGTTTTGCAAAATTTTTTAGTATTTTCAAGTAAATTGTCGACGGGGGTAGGAAGATGAATGTATGAAGTGATTTTTCTGGTTTATGTTTCGTTGAAACGATAACCTAAGAGCGCACAGGAAGTGAGTGTTGATTACTTGCTGCATTTTGTTGAGAGGAATCTCAAAAGGGGCGGCCACCGCCGCCCCTTTCAATAGTGTTCTCATGCCAAAGGCGTTGTCATGCCACCGGCGTTGCCGACACACCTTGGCGCTTCAGTCCGCGCTGGCGGTCGCTTCGTCGTCTGCCGTCGCCGGTGCTGCGCTGGTTCCCGGCTCGCCGCCCAGGCGTTGGCCCATGCTCACCGCGACGGGGCTGCCGGCCTTGCCGCTCAAGGCATCGAAGTCGACCTTTTCGGCGAAGGCCATGACCACGGTGGAGCCGAGCTTAAAGCGGCCCATCTCGGCACCCTTGGCGAGGTGAATCGGGCGATCGAAGCGGACACGCTCGACCCGGCCGGACTGCGGTGTCACCTGGCCGGCCCACACCGTTTCAATGGCGGCGACGATCATCGCGCCCACCAGCACCAGCACCATGGGGCCGTGTTCGGTCTCGAAGTGGCACACCAGCCGCTCGTTGCGGGCGAACAGGCCCGGGACGTGGCGGGTGGTGGCGTCGTTGACCGAGAACAGGCGCCCGGGCACGTAGACCATCTCGGTCAGGGTGCCGGCAAGCGGCATGTGCACCCGGTGGTAGTCCTTGGGCGACAGGTAGACGGTGGCGAAGCTGCCGCTCTGGTAGCGGGTGGCCGCCCTGGGGTCCCCACCGAGCAGCTCGGTCATGCTGAAGCGATGGCCCTTGGCCTGGACCAGCCGACCATGGTCGATGGCGCCCCATTGGGACAGGGTGCCGTCGGCGGGGCACAACAGGCCGTCTTCCAGCGGGCGGGCGCCGGCCGCCAGCGCCCGGGTGAAGAAGGCGTTGAAGCTCGGGTAGACCCTGGGGTCCGATTCCACCGCCTGGCTCATGTCGACCTTGAAGCGCTTGATGAAGGCGCGGATCAACAGGTTCTTGAGCCAGCCGATACGGCAGTCGGCAAGCAGACCGACCAGGCGCGACAGCAGGTGGTGGGGGATGGGGTACTGGATCAGGGAAAACAGCTTGGCGAGGGTCACGAAGGGACGATCTCCGGGTGGTCAATGACGCGCACGCGGCCTCACGGCCGCGCCGCTGGTGTAATCAAGTGCCCTAGGCTCAGTCCGAAAAGTCGACGAGCGCAGATACTTTTCAGACAAGCCCTAGATGGGCAGAGGAACAAGGGCGTCAGTGTTCGATGGGGGTATCGTCGCGATTGCCCCACTCCTTCCACGAGCCCGGGTAGGCACGCATGCGTTCGAACCCCAGTGCCTTGCCTACCAGCCAGGTGAAGCCGCTGCGATGGTGGGTCTGGCAGTGAGTGACCACTTCCATATCCGGGGTGATACCCATGGCGCCCAGTTCGGTGATCAGCTCGGCGTAGTCGCGCAGGCGAAGTGAGCGCTCACGGTCCATGGCGTCGGTCCACTCCATGTTGACCGCTCCGGGCAGGTGGCCGAGGTGCCGGTTCTGGCCCTTGTTGCCATCGAACTCGTCGACGGAGCGGGCATCCCAGATGGCGAAGTTGTCGCTGCCCAGGCGCTCTTCAAGCTCGAGTCGGTCGATCGCGACCTCGGGATTGAGGACCTCGGCCTGGTAGTTCGAGGGCTCCGGCGCATGGTCTTCGGTGGACTGTGGCAGCCCCTCGTCACGCCAGGCGTGAATGCCGCCATTCAGGTAGGAATAGCGCTTGTGGCCAATCAGCTCCAGCGTCCACAGCAGGCGCCCGGCCCAGCCGCCGCCCTCATCATCGTAGGCGACCACGTGGGTGTCCCGGGTCAGGCCCAGCGACGAGAACAGTTGTGACAGGGCCTCTTCATCGGGGACGTCGTTGGGGACGTCGCCGGAACCTTTCAGCAGACGACGATGGTCGAGAAAGATCGCGCCGGGCACATGGCCCTCGGCGTAGCTTTCCGCCTTCAGCGGCACGTCGATCACCAGGATGTCCTCGTGATCCAGCACGCCGGCGAGTTCCTCGGGCTCGGCGATCAAGGGCAACAGATTGTCTTCTGAGCTCATGGTTCTCTCCTGGCGGATCCACACGGATGAAAGGGGCGGGCGCTGTGTCTGGCGCCTGGCACTTCGCGAGGGGACGCTACTGGCGTTTCCCTATTGGCTATCCAGACTATCGACGATACGACGATAACTGGCAAAGCGTTCGGGGTGAATCGCCCCCTCGTCGATGGCGTCGCGAATGGCGCAGCCCGGCTCCTGCCGGTGGCGGCAGTCGCGGAAGCGACACAGGCCGAGGTAAGGGGCGAATTCGATAAAGCCCTCGGTGACCTCGCGCTCTGTCAGGTGAGTGAGGCCAAACTCGCGGATGCCGGGGGAGTCGATCAGCTCGCCCGAGGCCAGGCTCTCGTCCGGTGCGGGCAGGTGGTAGAGCTGGGCGGTGGTGGTGGTGTGGCGACCCTTGCGCGAGTCCTCCGACAGCGCGCCGATGCGCAACTGTTCGTCGGGCAGCAGGCGGTCGATCAGTGAGGACTTGCCGACCCCGCTCTGGCCGACGAATACCGAGGTGCGGTCGGCGAGCTGGGCGTAAAGGGCGTCGAGTCCGCCGTCGACCTCGGTGGAGGTAGCCACCACCTGGTAGCCGATGCCGCGGTAGCGGTCGAGCAGCCCGCGCAGTTCGCCGCCCTCGTCGGGCAGCAGGTCGGTCTTGTTGAGCACCAGTACCGGGGTGATGCCGGTGGCCTCGGCCGCCACCAGGTAGCGATCGATCAGGCCAGCGTGGGGCTCTGGCTCCACCGCGAAGACGATCAGGATCTGGTCGATATTGGCCGCCACGGGCTTGAGTAGCCCGCGCATATCCGGGCGTTCGAGCACATTGTCGCGCTCGCCTCGGGCCACCACCACGCCGCTGCCGTCCTCGCCGGCCCGCCAGATGACGCGGTCTCCGGTGACCAGGCCCTCGAGGTTGGCGCGCAGATGGCAGCGGGTGGGCGTCTCGCCGGCACGGCTGGCGACGTCCAGGGTCCGTCCGAAGTGAGCGATCACTCGGCCGTCGCGCTCGGCGCCGTATTCGCCGGCGGCAAGCTTTTCGTCGTCCTGGCCGGCCTTTCTGGCGGCGCGCTCGGCGCGTTCGGCCTGGATCTTCTCGATGCGCCAGCGCTGCTGGCGGCTCAACTTGCGTTTGCTCATGAGCACCCGATGGTCGGTACAATGGTCGGCATTGTACCTACACGCACAGCCCCTGTCCCGACAAGGGCCACCGCCTGATCAAGGAAGCGACGATGTCCGATGCCAGCGCCAGCCCCGACGATACCCTCAACCCGCGTCCTGACGATGCCAAGACCGGCCCGCGAAACGACGCCCTGATCTGGATCGACCTGGAGATGACCGGGCTCGACCCGGAGCGTGAACGCATTATCGAGGTGGCCACCCTGGTCACCGACGGCGAGCTCAATGTCATCGCCGAGGGGCCGGTGATCGCGGTTCACCAGAGCGACGCACTGCTGTCCGGCATGGATGAGTGGAATACCCGTACCCACGGCAATTCCGGGCTGGTCGAGCGGGTGCGCAAGAGCCAGATCGATACCCGCGAGGCCGAGCGCAGGACGCTCGAGTTTCTCTCAGCCCACGTGGCCCCAGGCACCTCGCCGATGTGCGGCAACTCGATCCACCAGGACCGGCGCTTTCTGGAGCGCGAGATGCCCGAGCTGTGGGCATTTTTCCACTACCGCAATCTCGACGTCTCGACCTTGAAGGAGCTGGCCAAGCGCTGGAATCCCCAGGCGCTGGAGGGCTTTTCCAAGCGCAACGTGCACCTGGCCATGGACGACATCAAGGAATCCATCGCCGAACTCGCGCACTATCGCAAGACGTTCCTCAAGGCTGGGGAATAGTCAGCAGTTGACGCTGGGTTCGAGGCGAGGGGCGCGTTTAGCTCGAGACGCTCAAGCAGAGGTGATCAGCTCGGCGCGCCGCTGGCGCTGGCGGGCGAGAGCCCAGCGTACGTGCTCGCGCACCAGCTCGGAGGGATAGGCCAGGCGGGTGAGCAGGGCGCGTTCGATGGCGGCGCTCCAGGGGGCGTTACCGAGCCCCACCGCCAGGTTGCGCAGCCAGCGTTCGTAGCCGATACGACGAATCGGGCTGCCGGCGGTGCGCTCGAGAAACTCCTCCTCGCTCCAGGTGAACAGGGTCAGCAGCTCTACCCGGTCGAGATCGTGGCGCGGCGCGAAGTCAGGTTCGCTGCTTGCCCGGGTGAAGCGGGTGAAGGGGCACACCAACTGGCAATCGTCACAGCCGAACACTCGATTGCCCATGGCCTCGCGATAGCGCTCGGGAATGGCGCCGAACAGCTCGATGGTCAGGTAGGAAATGCAGGCGCGGGCGTCGACCACCTTGTCCTCGACGATGGCGCCAGTGGGGCAGGCGGTGCGGCAGGCGCTGCAGCTGCCACAGTGTTCCTGCTCGAATGGCTCGTCCACCGGCAGCGGCAGGTCGGTGTAAAGCTCACCGAGAAAGAACATCGAGCCGGCTCTGGGATTGAGCAGCATGGCGTTCTTGCCGAACCAGCCGATTCCGGCCTTGCGCGCCAGGCCGCGCTCCATCACCGGGGCCGAGTCGACGAAGGCGCGGTAGCCGAAGTCCCCGACTTCCGCCTCGATGGTCTTTGCCAGGCGCTGTAGCCGCTTGCGCATCAGCTTGTGGTAGTCACGCCCGGTGGCATAGCGTGACACATAGGCGCGGCTGGGCTGTCCCAGCACCTTGGTGGTCTCCACCTCCGGCGGCAGATAATCCAGGCGCACACTGATGACCCTGATGGTGCCGGGTTCGAGCTCGGCCGGACGGGTACGTTTGGTGCCGTGCTTGGCCATGAAGCCCATCTCGCCGTGGAAACCTGCCTCTAGCCAGCGCTCGAGATGGGCCTCATCGTCGCTCAAGTCGACGTCGGTGATGCCGACCTGCTGGAAGCCGAGCTCCCGCCCCCAGGTGCGGATGCGCGCCGCCAGGTCGTTGAAGTCGACGTCGGTGGACGGGGACGATGCAGACATAAATGAGGACATACCCGGCAAATGGCAAGACAGCCCGGCTCTGCGCTTGGCGCGAGAGGAGAAGGGCTTAGACTTCATAGGGAAGGAAGTGACCGCCATGGTAGACCATCACGATCGAAGGGAGAACCGCATGGACATCTTGGACGGCGGCGCGATTGAGCCAGGACAGACTCCGTTGTACACCGCCGAGCAGGTACGCGAGCTGGACCGACGGGCGATCGCCGGCGAGAGCGACGGCTTCGCCCTGATGCACCGGGCCTCCGGCGTCGCCTGGCGCTGGCTGAAGGCGCGCTGGCCGGCGACCAAGTCGCTGACAGTGTTCTGCGGTGGTGGCAACAACGGCGGCGACGGCCATGTACTGGCAGCGCTGGCCGCGACCGAAGGGCGCCAGGTGCAGCGCATTTCCCTGACCCCGCGTGAACGCCTGAAGGGTGACGCCTTGCGCGCGGCCGAGATGGCCGACGACGCCGGGGTCGGCTTTATCGAATGGCGAGAAGGATTGCGCGTGGAAGGGGACGTGGTGGTCGATGCCATGCTCGGTACCGGCTTTGCCGGCGACCTGCGTCCGACCTACGCCGCGGCCATCGCCGCCATCAATGAAAGCCGGTGTCCGGTGCTGGCGGTGGATATTCCCTCGGGCATCACCGCCGACGGCGGCGCCGAGCCGAGCATGGCGGTCAGGGCGGTGATGACGGTGACCTTTATCGCCGACAAGTTGGGACTGCACACCGGGCGTGGCGCCGCCCTGGCCGGCGAGGTGGTGGTGGAATCACTGGGAGTGGACGCCCTGGCCCATGACGATATCACGCCCACCGCCTGGCGCCTGCAGTCGAGCCTGGTGAACCTGGCGTTGCCTCCGCGTGAGCGCGATATGCACAAGGGCGCCGCCGGATTCGCCGGCATCTTCGGTGGCGCGCCCGGGTTCGGAGGGGCGGCGCTGCTGGCGGCAGAGGCCTGCGCCAGGGTGGGCGCTGGCCGAGTGCTGCTGGCCACCGCGCCGGAACACGTCGGCGCCAGTCTGGTGCGCTGCCCCGAGGTCATGGCGCGTGGGGTGACCCATGCCAGCGAACTCGATGAGCTGCTGGATCGCCTGAGTGTGCTCGCCGTGGGGCCAGGGCTTGGTCAGGGGAGCTGGGGCCAATCGGTGCTGCAGACCGCGCTGAAGCGCTCGATTCCGCTGGTGCTGGACGCCGATGCCCTCAATCTGCTGGTCAGCCGCTTTGCCGATCAGCGGCGTGACGACTGGATCCTGACCCCCCATCCGGGAGAAGCGGCACGCCTGCTCGAGACCAGCGTGGCCGAGGTCGAGGCGGACCGCCCCGGTGCCGCGCGCGCCCTGCAGCAACGCTGGGGCGGGGTGATCGTGCTCAAGGGGGCCGGCACCCTGATCGCCGGTCCCGACGGCCTGGCGCTGTGTCCTTTTGGCAACCCGGGCATGGCCAGCGGCGGCATGGGCGATACCCTGACCGGTGTGCTGGCGGGCCTGATGGCCCAGGGCCAGGCCCCGGGCTGGTCACTGGAACGCACCGCGCGGCTGGGCGTGCTGGTACACGCCCTGGCCGGTGACATGGCGGCGAGAGAGGGCGGTGAGCGTGGTCTGTTGGCCAGCGATCTGGCATCCTGTGCACGAAAATTAGTCAATCCGACGATGGGCGAGGAAGATGCAGCTGCGACTCGATGATGAAGACCGCCAGGTCGCACTGGGGGAGTGCCTGGGACGGGCCTTGCAAGGACGAGGACGCGTCCACCTGTCGGGAGAGCTTGGGGCCGGCAAGACCACCCTGGCTCGCGGTGTGTTGCGCGCCTACGGCCATCAAGGTGCGGTGAAGAGTCCTACCTATACCCTGGTGGAGCCCTACGAGCTTTCGCTGGACGGGGCGCTGGTCACGCTGCACCACTTTGACCTCTACCGCCTGGGCGATCCCGAGGAGCTTGAGTTCATCGGTGGGCGCGATCTGCTCGCCGAGGGGCATCTGTGCCTGGTGGAGTGGGCCGAGCGCGGCGAGGGCTGGCTGACGCCGCCGGATCTCGAGGTGGCGCTACGCCACGCCGAGACAGAAGGGCGCGAGGCGCGCATCAGCGCCGCCACGACCCTGGGTGAAGCACTGCTGACGCGCCTGGAAGACGAAGTCTCCCGCGATCAACGACTGGCGGGAGGCAAGGCATGAGGCGTCGCCTTCCGGCCCGTATGGGTGCTGGTCTATTGACGTTGGTGGCCACACTGGGCCTTACGCTTTCGAGCCTTGCCCAGGCCGCCAGCGTGGACAACATGCGCCTGTGGGCCGCGCCGGATCACTCGCGGCTGGTGTTCGACCTGTCGGCGCCGGCCACTGCCAACGTGTTCGAGCTCGACAACCCGCGCCGGCTGGTCATCGATCTCAGTGGCACCAGCCTGGCCGCCGATCCTGCCAGCATGGACCTGTCCAACAGCGCCATCAGCTCTGTTCGCACAGGCGTGCGCGACGGCGGCGATCTACGCGTGGTGCTCGAGCTCAGCCGCGCCATCGAGCCGCGTCACTTCTCGTTGGCGCCCAACAACCAGTACGGCGATCGTCTGGTGGTGGATCTGGAGTACCCCGGCGAGAGCGCGGTGGAAGACCCCATCGATCCCATCGAGTCGATGATCCGTGAGCAGGAGATCGCCGCCGAGCGGGCCAAGACCGTGGCGGTGGCCGAGGGCCGTGACCCGGTGGAGGCAGCACCGGTGATCGACACCGCTCAGCCCCATCCCAAGCGCGACATCATCATCGCCGTGGATGCAGGGCACGGTGGCGAGGACCCCGGCGCGCTGGGCCCGAGCGGTACCCGCGAGAAGGACGTGGTGCTGCAGATGGCCGATCGCCTGGCGCGCATGATCAACGACTCCCCCGGCTTCAAGGCGGTGCTGATCCGCGACGGCGACTACTACGTCGGGCTGCGTCAGCGCACCCTGATCGCCCGCGAGCAGAAGGCCGACTTCTTCGTCTCCATTCACGCCGACGCCTTCAATAGTCCGCGTCCCCACGGCAGCTCGGTGTTCGCGCTGTCCCAGAGCGGAGCCACCTCGGAGACCGCCAAGTGGCTGGCGGCCAGCGAGAACCGCTCTGATCTGATCGGCGGGGTCGACGGCAACCTGTCGCTGGATGACAAGGATCAGGTGCTCAGAGGCGTGCTGCTGGACCTGACCATGACCGCGACCCTCAATGACTCCCTGACCATCGGCGATGAGGTGCTCAGTCGCATCGGGCGCATCAACGACCTGCATAAGCCCAGGGTCGAGCAGGCCGGCTTCGTGGTGCTGAAGTCTCCGGACATTCCTTCGCTGCTGGTGGAGACGGGCTTTATCTCCAACCCGGAGGAAGAGCGACGACTCAAGGACGGCGGCTACCAGCAGCGGATGATGAGTGCCGTGTTCGGCGGCATCCGCTCGCACTTCGAGCGCAACCCGCCACCGGCAAGCCTGCTGGCCTGGCAGCGCGATCAGGGGCGGTCCACCGCTACCAACGAGTATCGCATCCAGCCAGGCGACACCCTGTCCGCCATCGCCTCGCGTCACGGCGTGGCGCTCAGCGCGCTCAAGCAGGTCAACGAGCTGTCGGGGGACGTCATTCGCGTCGGCCAGGTGTTGAGGATTCCCAGTTCATGAGTGATATCCCGTGTGAGAGCGAGCCTGGCGTCCAGGTGTCACAGCGCCGCTCGATCAAGATTCTCGACCCCCGGCTGGCCAACCAGATCGCCGCCGGCGAGGTGGTGGAGCGCCCGGCCTCGGTGGTCAAGGAGCTGATCGAGAACGCCATCGACGCCGGCAGCACCCGCATCGAGGTGGACATCGAGTCCGGCGGTGCCCGGCTGATCCGGATCCGTGACGATGGCTCCGGCATCGGCGAGGAGGACCTGCCGCTGGCGCTGTCACGACACGCCACCAGCAAGATCCTGTCGCTGGAGGAGCTCGAGGGCGTCGCCAGCCTCGGCTTTCGCGGCGAGGCGCTGGCCTCGATCAGCTCGGTGTCGCGACTGGAACTGACCTCCAACGTCGAGCAGGACCCTCAGGGCGGCTGGCGGGTGGTGGCCGAAGGGCGGCGCATGGAGCCCCGCGTCACTCCGGCTCCCCATCCGCGTGGTACCTCGGTGGCGGTGCGTGATCTGTTTTTCAACACTCCGGCCCGGCGCAAGTTCCTGCGTACCGAAAAGACCGAGTTCAACCATGTCGAGGAGGCCTTTCGGCGCCAGGCGCTGTCGCGCTTCGACATCGGCTGGACCCTTCGCCACAACCAGAAGACCATCCACCAGTTGCCGGTGGCACGGGATGACCACGCGGTGGAGCGACGTCTCGCTTCGCTGCTGGGCAAGAACTTCCTGGACAATGCCCTGACCCTGGACATCGCCACCGGCAGCCTGCGCCTGTGGGGCTGGGTGGGACTACCGACCCACTCCCGCGCCCAGGCCGACCAGCAGTACTTCTTCGTCAATGGCAGGGTGGTGCGCGACCGGCTGGTGGCCCACGCCATCCGCCAGGCCTACCGCGATGTGCTGTTCAATGGTCGCCACCCGGTATTCGTGCTCTATCTGGACGTGGACCCCACCGTGGTGGACGTCAATGTCCACCCGACCAAGCACGAGGTGCGCTTTCGCGACGGGCGCATGGTCCACGACTTCCTGTTCTCGAGCCTGCACCGGGCGCTGGGCGAGGCCCGCGCAGGGCATCAGGATGGTCAGTCTTCGCAGCAGCAGGCAAGCATCCAGAGTGATGGCCTCGACGTCGACCCCGAGACCGGCGAGATCCGCGAGCCGGCCCCCCAGGGCGGGAATCCCGGCCAACACCCGTCCCGACAACAGCCTTCCTGGCAGCAGCAGCCGATGGCGCTGCACCCGCGCCGCGACGAGGGCGAGGGCGGTGTCACCCCGGACCGGGTGCGCGCCTTCATGGACGGTTACCGCAAGCTGCACCCGGACCACGAAGACAGCCTGCTGACGCCGCAGCCAGGAGGCCCAGGCGCCGGCGGTCTGGCCGCCGGCACGGCCCAGGCCGAGCGCCATAGCCCCACGCCAAGAACCTGGCCCGGCGCCGCTGGCGCGGCTAGTGAGTCCCCTGCTGGGGTCGGCGGCGCATCGCTCACCTCGTCGACGCATGAGGTGATGCCGGAAGACGACGCCACCCAGGCGCCGCCACTGGGCTACGCCATCGCCCAGTTGCACGGCATCTACATTCTGGCCCAGAGCGCCCAGGGGCTGGTGCTGGTGGACATGCACGCGGCCCACGAGCGCATCGTCTACGAGCGCATGAAGACCCAGGTCCACGGTGGCGCGTTGGATGCCCAGCCGCTGCTGGTACCGGTGTCGCTGGCGGTCAGCGCCGCCGAGGTCGAGACCGCCGAGCGCGAGCGCGAAGCGTTCACCCGGCTTGGTGTCGAACTCGATGCCGCCGGTCCAGAGACCCTGCTGGTGCGCCAGGTGCCGGCGCTGCTGGCCGATGCCGACGTGGAACCGCTGATGCGCGAGATGCTCTCGGACCTGGAGCGCTACGGCCGCTCCGATCGCATCGAAGCCCACATCAACGAGTTGCTGTCGACCATGGCCTGCCACGGCAGCGTACGCGCCAATCGCCAGTTGACCATTGCCGAGATGAACGCGTTGCTGCGTGACATGGAGCGCACCGAGCGCAGCGGTCAGTGCAACCACGGCCGCCCCACCTGGACCCAGATGAGCCTCAAGGATCTGGACCGGCTGTTTCTGCGAGGGCAATGATGGCGCCGACAGACGCTCCGGCTGCGGCCACGCCGCCCGCGCAGGACGACCGACCGCTGGCGCTGCTGCTGATGGGCCCCACGGCGGCGGGCAAGACCGATCTTGCCATCGAGATCCGCGAGCGCCTGGGGGGCGAGATCATCAGTGTCGATTCGGCGATGATCTATCGCGGCATGGATATCGGCTCGGCCAAGCCCTCGGCCGAGGAACTCGCTCGGGCGCCCCATCGACTGATCGATATCCGTGATCCGGCCCAGGCCTACTCGGCGGCAGAGTTTCGCGACGATGCCATGGCCGAGATGCACGATATCGCCGGCAGTGGCCGGCTGCCGCTGCTGGTCGGTGGCACCATGATGTACTACAAGCGCCTGGTCGAGGGGGTCGCCAACCTGCCCTCGGCGGACAGCGCCGTGCGTGAACGCCTGTCCCGCCTGGCCGAGCAGGACGGCCTCGAGGCGCTGCATCGCCGCCTGGCCGAGGTCGATCCCGAGTCGGCCGCGCGCATTCACCCCAATGATCCTCAGCGCCTGATGCGGGCGCTGGAAGTGTTCGAGCTGTCCGGGCGGCCGATGAGCGAGCTGTGGAATGAGCAGCGTCGTGAAACCTTTCCCTTTCGTCTGCTGTCCATAGGGCTCGCTCCCGCCGAGCGCTCCGTGCTGCACGAGAGAATTGCCAGGCGCTTCACCGCCATGCTGGACGGCGGATTTCTCGATGAAGTGGCGGCGCTCAAGGCGCGTGGCGATTTGACGCTGTCGCTGCCATCGATGAAGAGCGTGGGCTATCGTCAGGCATGGCAGTACCTGGATGGCGAGTTTGATCGTGAGACGTTCATTCATCGTGGCGTGGTGGCGACGCGTCAGTTGGCCAAGCGGCAGCTGACCTGGATGCGTAGCTGGCCTGCGCTGACCTGGGTGGACCCGTTGGCGGCCGACCCCGCCGAGCGCCTCGTGAAACTCGTGCGCGAAGCGGGGACTTAGCGTAAGATAACGAGTTCGTGCGACCACTTGCAGGGTCCCGCCGAACAACCGAATACCTGTCGCCCGCCGTCTTGAAGACATCGGCGGGCGGCACCATAACCTAAAACCCTAAGACACTTCAGGGAGAGCAACATGTCCAAAGGGCAGTCCCTTCAAGACCCGTACCTGAACATTCTGCGCAAGGAGCGCATTCCGGTATCGATTTTCCTGGTCAACGGCATCAAGCTGCAGGGCCAGATCGAATCCTTTGACCAATTTGTCATCCTGCTGCGCAACACCGTCAGCCAGATGGTCTATAAGCACGCCATCTCCACGGTGGTGCCGTCACGCAATGTGCGTCTGCCGGCCCAGGATCCCGCTGCGCAGCCGGAGAGCTGATATTTCGTGAGGTATTGATTGTTTTTTGAACGTCCCGACGCCGGTGAAACGGCGGTACTCGTCCATATCGACTTTCAGGACGAGAAGGAGCGCGAAGATCCCGGTGAGTTCCACGAGCTGGTGAGGTCGGCGGGTGCCGAACCCGCAACCCTCGTGACCGGCTCGCGGCAACGACCCGACCCCAGGAGTTTCGTGGGGTCGGGCAAGCTCGAGGAAATCGGCGAGGCCCTGGCGGTACACAAGGCCGAGCTGGTGATCTTCAACCACGCGCTCAGTCCTTCCCAGGAACGCAACGTCGAGCAGACGCTGAAGTGTCGTGTGCTCGATCGTACGGGCTTGATTCTGGATATCTTCGCCCAGCGGGCGCGGACTCACGAGGGCAAGCTGCAGGTGGAGCTGGCCCAGCTCGAGTACATGTCCACGCGCCTGGTGCGAGGCTGGACCCACCTGGAACGCCAGAAGGGCGGTATCGGCCTGCGCGGTCCGGGTGAAACCCAGCTCGAGACCGACCGCCGCCTGCTGCGTGCGCGCATCAAGTCGATCCACAAGCGCCTGGACAAGGTGCGTAGTCAGCGCAGTCAGAATCGTCGCGCCCGCTCGCGTGCCGAGATCCCCAGCGTCTCGCTGGTGGGCTACACCAACGCCGGCAAGTCAACGCTTTTCAACAGCTTGACGGCGTCTGAGGTCTATGCGGCGGACCAGCTCTTCGCTACTCTCGACCCTACGCTGCGGCGTCTTGAGGTCGAGGACGTGGGGCCGGTGGTGCTGGCGGACACGGTGGGCTTTATCCGCCACCTGCCGCACAAGCTGGTCGAGGCGTTCCGTGCCACCCTGCAGGAGGCCGCCGAGGCCAGCCTGCTGGTGCATGTGATCGACTCAGCGGATCCTGATCGTGAGCTCAACGTCACCCAGGTGGAGGCGGTGCTCGACGAGATCGGCGCGCTGGACGTGCCGACGCTCAAGGTGATGAACAAGATCGACCTGTTCGACAGTTCGCCACGCATCGAGCGCGACGAGCACGGGGTACCGCAGACGGTGTGGCTGTCGGCGCAGAAGGGGCTGGGGCTGGACCTGCTGACCCAGGCCCTGACCGAGCGGCTGGCGGAAGACATCATCGACTTCTCGCTGACCCTGACGCCGGAGCAGGGCAAGCTGCGCGCGGCGCTGCATGAGCTGAATGCCGTGCGCGACGAGTCCTTCGACGAGGACGGCCAGACGCAGCTGGATGTGCGTCTGCCGCGTCGTGACTTCAATCAGTTGATGGCACGCCTTGGCGAGCGTGCCGCCGATTACCTTCCCGTCGCGCTGCAGGAACGCGACGTCTGGGAAGCCTGAACCGACCCGCCTGACGGGTCGGCAAGAGCGTCGCCCGGATGGTGACGCCACAAGGAAAGCACTGAAGAAATGTCGCGAGCGACGACAGGTTGGTCGCCGCCGGAGCGCAAAGGTCGGAGTTGACACAGGGTTAAATGAGAACCTTGAGCACCGCCGGCGGCCGAGATGCCGAGCGCAGCAATGTATGCAGTGTTTTCCAAGGATCGCAATCGATGCGCCTCGTCTAGGCGGGGGCACAGAGTGGAGACGACGTATGGCCTGGAATGAGCCTGGTGGCGGCAACGGCAACCAGCACGACCCCTGGAGTGGCGGGGGGCGCCGTGGCGGTAATGGGGGCGGTGGCAACCGCGGTGGCGACAATCAGGGTCCCCCCGACCTCGATGAGGCCCTGAAGAAGTTTCAGGACAAGCTCAATGGCATGCTCGGCGGCCGCGGCGGCAAGCGCGGCGGTGGCAAGGGTGGCGGCAAGGGCGGCGGCAATCGCCCGCGCAATACCTTCGCCTTGCCGGGACTGTTGATCATCATCGGTCTCGCCGTATGGGCGGCCAGCGGCTTCTATCTGGTCGACCAGTCGGAGCGTGGCGTCGTACTGCGCTTCGGCAAGTTCCAGGAAGTCGTCACCCCGGGTCTGCAGTGGAATCCGCCGCTGATCGACGACGTGCGCATGGTCAACGTCACCCGCGTGCGTTCGGTCAGCCAGACCCAGTCGATGCTGACCCAGGACGAGAACATCGTCTCGGTCGAGATCTCGGCCCAGTACCAGGTGGCAGCGCCGCGTGACTACGTGCTTAACGTGCGTGATCCCGAGCTGTCGCTGGAAAACGCCCTCGACTCGGCGCTGCGTCACGTGGTCGGTGGCACCGACATGATCGACATCCTGACCTCGGGTCGTGAGATCCTCGGCAGTGCCGTGACCAGCCGTCTGCAGACCTACCTGGACAACTACGGTACCGGTATCCGTCTGGTGACCCTGAACGTCGAGTCCACCTCGCCGCCCGATGCGGTGCAGGACGCCTTCGATGACGTCATCCGTGCCCGCGAGGATCGTCAGCGCACGATCAACCAGGCCATGGCCTACGCCAACGCCATCATCCCGGCGGCTCAGGGTCAGGCGCAGCGTATCGTCGAGCAGGGCCAGGGTTACCGCGAATCAGTGGTCGCCGAGGCGCGTGGTCAGGCCAACCGCTTCACCGCACTGCTGACCCAGTATCGCAATGCCCCCGAGGTGATGCGCGAGCGTCTCTACCTCGACGCCATCTCCGAGGTGCTCGGCCAGACCAACAAGGTACTGGTGGACGTCGATCAGGATGGCCCCTTGATGGTGCTGCCGATGGACCGTATCGGCCGTGGTCTGGGCACGTCCACCGCTGCCGACGCCGAGAATCAGCTCGATCCGCAGGTGCTGGAGCGCATCCGTGCCGAGTCCGCCAACGCGGCCTCCAATTCAAGCTCGAACCGCAACGGTCGTGACACCGGTATTCAGCGGGAGGGTCGCTAAATGATCAATAATCGATCCCTGCTCATCGTCGGCGGCCTGGCCGCCGCCGCCTGGCTGGCCAGCAACAGCCTCTACGTGGTCGACGAGACCGAGCGTGCGGTCAAGCTGCGCTTCGGTGAGATCATCGAGGAAAATATCCAGCCGGGCCTGCACGTCAAGGTGCCGATCACCCAGACCATTCGCAAGTTCGACACCCGGGTGCTGACCCTGGACACCGACGCCAGCCGCTACCTGACCCAGGAGCAGAAGGCGGTGATCGTGGACTCCTACGTCAAGTGGCAGGTGGTCAACCCCACTCGCTACTACGAGGCCACGGCCGGTGACGAACTGATGGCGGTTCGCCTGATCCAGCCGCGGGTCGACGAGAGCCTGCGTAACGAGTTCGGCCAGTTGAACCTGCAGCAGATCATCTCCGAGAAGCGTGACGAGCTGATGTCCGGCCCCACTGAGGAGCTCGACAAGCTGATGCGCGAAGAGATCGGGGTGGCCATCCTCGACGTGCGGGTCAAGCGTATCGATCTGCCCGAGGACGTGTCCTCGGCGGTGTACGATCGCATGCGCTCCGAGCGTGAGCGTGAGGCCCGCGAGTGGCGCGCCCAAGGCCAGGAGGAGTCCGAGCGGATTCGTGCCAACGCCGATCGCCGCCGTCAGGTACTGCTGGCCCAGGCCAACGAGCGTGCCGAGACCCTGCGTGGTGAGGGTGACGCCGAGGCCGCCGGTATCTACTCCGACGCCTACGAGGGCGATACCGAGTTCTATCGCTTCTGGCGTAGCCTCAACGCCTATCGCGACTCCTTCGGTGCCGGCGAGGGCAACATGATGGTGCTGGATCCCTCCAGCGACTTCTTCCGTTACCTCAAGAGCGCCGATCCCCAGGGAGCTGGCAGCCAGCCCCAGGGCTAGCGGTGGCCCCTGGCCGCCGACCGCAAGGGCGAATGCTGCCCTTGCGGGGTTCAACTGGCGGCCAAACGTGATAGAATCGGTAAACCGGGCGTGGCCCGGTTTTTTTGTGGCCGTCATCCCCGACATCGTTCCGTCCGACGCATTCGCCAGCACGCCAGAAGTTCCGAGACCGCTCCGAGATGAGTTCCCGGATTTCACCAGTGCGCGAGGTTTTGCGTGCGCGCGGACCAGGCCCACCGTCTAAGCAAGATATCGACCAAGCAGGATATCGACATGACCATCGCTGACCGCTGGCTCCTGCCCGACGGCATGGACGAGGTGCTGCCACCTCAGGCCAGTCGTATGGAGGAGCTGCGCCGGGCGCTGCTCGACCTCTTCCATCTCTGGGGTTACGACCAGGTGATGCCGCCCCCGGTGGAGTTTCTCGACTCCCTGCTGACCGGCACCGGCACCGATCTCGACCTTCAGACCTTCAAGCTCACCGACCAGCTCACCGGGCGCATGATGGGGGTGACCGCCGACGTCACGCCGCAGGTGGCGCGCATCGATGCCCACTCGCTCAAGCGCGAAGGGCCGGTGCGTCTGTGCTACTGCACCAATGTGCTGCGAGCCAAGGCCGACAAGCATCAGGGCGGGCGCAGCCCGGTCCAGGTCGGTGTCGAGCTGTTCGGCAGCGCCAGCCTGGCGGCGGATCTCGAGATCCTGCGCCTGGCGCTGGAGAGCCTCTCGGCCTCCGGCGCCGGCGAGGTGCACCTGGCGCTTGGCCACGTCGGCATCTACCGCAACCTGGTCGAGGTCGCCGAGCTCGACGCCGAGGCCGAATACGCCATCTCCGCGGCGCTGGCGCTCAAGTCGCCGGGGCAGCTAGAGGCAGAGGTGTCCAGGGCGGTAAGCGATCCCGCTCTGGCGGCCATGTTCCGCACCCTGGGCGAGCTGCACGGCGGCCCCGAGGTGCTCGACCAGGCCCGCGAAGCCTTTGCCGAGGCGCCCCAGGCGGTCAACGACGCCCTCGACAAGCTGTGCGAGCTGTATCAGGGCGTGCATCGCGAACACCCCGAGGTGGCCTGCTACTTTGACCTGGCCGAGCTGCGCGGCTATCAGTACCACACCGGCATGATGTTCGCCGCCTACGTGCCGGGGTACGGTCAAGCCCTGGCCAAGGGCGGGCGCTACGACGACACCGGCCGTGCCTTCGGTCGCGCCAGGCCAGCTACCGGCTTCTCGATGGATCTGAAGCTGTTGGCGACGCTGGCCTCCAGCGAGGCCGCCAGCGACAGCGTCTGGGCGCCGGCGGAAGGTGACGCCGAGGGCCTCGACGAGGCGGTTCAGGCCTTGAGGCGTCAGGGGCGCCGGGTGATCCAGGGGCTGCCCGGCCAGCGCGCGGCGGGACACGGCTGCAGCGAGCAGCTTGTGGCCCGAGACCAGCGCTGGGTGCTCGAACCGCTGGCGACATGATCCTGCCGGCAGTGCCTGGCACTGCCTGGCAAGCAATACCGGGGCGCCGGGGCGTGGCGCTTTAATCGACTGTGGCGCCAAGGCGCAACCAAGAAGAGACGAGAACTGCAATGGGCAAGAACGTAGTCGTACTGGGTACCCAATGGGGCGATGAGGGCAAGGGCAAGGTCGTCGACCTGCTGACCGAGTCCGCCTCCGCCGTGGTGCGTTTTCAGGGCGGTCACAATGCCGGCCACACCCTGGTCATCGACGGTGAAAAGACCGTCCTGCACCTGATTCCGTCCGGCGTGCTGCGCGAGGACAAGACCTGCGTCATCGGCAACGGCGTGGTGCTGTCGCCGGAGGCACTGATCAAGGAAATCCGCGAGCTCGAGAGCAAGGGCGTGCCGGTGCGCCAGCGCCTGCGTCTGTCGCCGGCCTGTCCGCTGATCCTCGACTACCACGTGCGCCTGGATCAGGCTCGCGAGAAGGCTCGTGGCATCGCCAAGATCGGCACCACCGGTCGCGGCATCGGTCCGGCCTACGAAGACAAGGTCGCCCGCCGCGGCCTGCGTCTGGGCGATATGCTCCATCGTGAGCGCTTCGCCTCCAAGCTGGGCGAGGTGCTGGACTACCACAACTTCGTGCTGACCAAGTACCACGGCGAAGAGCCGGTGGACTTCCAGGCGACCCTGGAAAGCGCCATGGAGATGGCCGAAGAGCTGCGTCCGATGGTCACCGACACCGTGAGCCTGGTCCACGACCTGCGCAAGGGTGGCGAGAACATCCTGTTCGAAGGCGCCCAGGGCTCGCTGCTGGACATCGACCACGGTACCTACCCCTACGTCACCAGCTCTAACACCACCGCCGGCGGCACCGCTACCGGTTCAGGCGTCGGCCCGCTGTATCTGGACTACGTGCTGGGTATCACCAAGGCCTACACCACCCGTGTCGGCTCTGGTCCGTTCCCCACCGAGCTGTTCGACGAGCACGGCCGTCACCTGGCGGAGAAGGGCCACGAGTTCGGTGCCACCACCGGTCGCGCCCGTCGTTGCGGCTGGTTCGATGCCGTGGCGCTGCGTCACGCGGTGCAGATCAACTCGGTATCCGGCATCTGCCTGACCAAGCTCGACGTACTGGACGGGCTCGAGAACATCCGTGTCTGCGTGGGCTATCGCAGCAAGGACGGCGAAGTGCTCGACAACCCGGTGGACTCCGAAGGCTACGAGGCCATCGAGCCGGTCTACCAGGACCTGCCGGGCTGGAGCGAGTCGACTCTGGGCGTCAAGCGCGTCGAGGACCTGCCCAACGCCGCCCGCGCCTACATCAGCTTCCTCGAGGAGCAGGTCGGCACCTCCATCGACATCATCTCCACTGGCCCGGACCGCAACGAGACCATCGTCCTGCGCAATCCCTTCGGTGACTGATCGTCAGGTCGCCTGACCCAAGCGACGGGCGCAACAGAAAAGGCCGGCAGTGATGCCGGCCTTTTGCGCTCTATCGATAACCGTCACCGATTCCCTTTGCTGGTGAATTTACGGCGGCACTCCATCGAGAGCCTCGTGTGATTTTCTGTATACGCGCCCCAAAGCAAGCAGAATGACGCCAAGCAAAGCGACGCCGATCATTATCGAGAAGCCGGAGAGATAGTCGCTGAAATAATCGAAAGCGCTTGTGTCCATAACGTTTGAAAGCTCTTCCGATCGCTTGAACGATATCAATAGAAAAGTAATAAAGACATTGACTGCCTGCCCTGATAGTAGCGTGATGCCTGACAATGTCATCCAGTTTGACCCAGGGTATACCACCAGGCCAAGTAACAGGAATCCTGCCAGAGGTATGCAATATTCCCCCATTACTTCAAACTTTACATTCCCGGTTTCTGGGACATCGAAGAAGGCCAGCAGGCCCACTGTATATACAAAAAAGGCGCAGATCGTTAGAAAGAGAATACCAAATAATTTTCTCATGATGATACCGTCATGAGACAAGAGAATTGAAATAGATATTGGCTTTTTGACGATATAGGAAAAAGGTAGATATTATAAAAAACAACAATAATAAATTTGTTATTGATTTGTCGAAGTTAAAAAAAAACAAAAACAGAAGAGTTAAGCCGTGCCAGAATACAAAGATATTTCTCCCTCTTTTTAGACGAGCGAATATCATCGTTGCTGTATATAGTAGCATAGTAGCATTAACGGTTAGTAATAATGACTGCATTCCCCTAGGCAGCCCAATCATATGCATTTTTATGGTAAAGTCGATGCTTTCATAGCCTCTCATCATTAACCCAAATTGTACTGTGGAAAATATCATCAGGGCGCAGCAGATGATTGATATGGAAATAGGACGTTTAGGCATTACACACTCCTTTGTGTAGTTTACTTCCTGTAATAAGTTGCGACTGGTTTATCAAGGCTCCTTTTTTCCTGAGTGAATTTCACATATGTAAGGTAGGCAGCATACGTCTACACCAAGTGTCGAAGCGTCCCCAAAAACTGGATGTGTGGTAGTACTGGGGAAGGGAAACGAACATATAAAACGAAGACATAGCATTCTTGCTACTTGTAGCTACCATCCGGCTGGTGCTCCAGGCCATTCTGTTCCTCTTCCATGGACTCGTAGGGCAGTACCTGGCCTTGCTCATCGCGAACGCCACATCGGCAGCGGGTCACCCAGCAGGAGACGGTTCGCGCAGCGTATACGGTGAGGGTTGAGGGCAAGCCGCATTTTTTGGAACGGTGAACAAAGCACCGCGTTCGATGATCTCCGCGCCAACGAAGACGGTGGTAGTTCTTAGGGTGACATAGAGAGCTGCCCCCGAAGAACCGCCGGTTGGCGGTACCGGTGGAAGGTCACTGTAGTGTTGTCAGCGTTACTTAAAACTGCCGTCGGGTTGATACTCAAGTCCATAGTAACTTGGTACGAAAACGCCGTGTTCCTCCTGCCACTCGCGTGAAAGGCGAATGGCATCCTGAACCTGCTCCGGTGTCATCATTGCCTCGAGGCGGCGTTTGTCTGGCGCTCCAGCAGGATCTTCAAGGTCGTAGTATTTGTAGGCCTGTACCAGATCTACTTCGGTGCCGATGCCCTGTTCGTAGTACATGGCAAGGCCGCTATGGCTGATACGTCCCTCAAACGGCATGGTTTCCGCGCGTTTCAACCAATCGAAGGCCGCTTGTTCATCTTTAGGAACACCAAGACCTTTCCGGTAGATCCCGGCTAACTGGGTGGCGGACTCGGCATCACCCTGTTCGGCGGCTTTGGTAAACCAGGTTCGCGCCTGCTGGATATTTTCCTCCACCAAGCCCCGAGGATTGGAGCCTCGGTAAGCGTGGCCCAGCTTCCTCTGGGAGAGAATATAGCCCCTCTCCGCCGATGCCTGGAGATAGGCGAGGGCAAGCGGCCTATTGACTGGGGAGCCAATTCCCCTGTAGTAGACAGTGAAGAGAGAGTAACCGGCATCTATAACGCCAAGCCTCCATGCCTCTTGAAGTAACTTCGTGCCTTCGCTCGTATCAGGCTGCAGCTCGAATCCTATGATCTGACCAAAGTAAACAAGACCCAATAGGAAGGTGGCTTCGCCATCTCCGTTGCTGGCTCTCTCTTTCATTTGATCTTCTGTTATGTTACTGAAGTGGTCCCAGTATGATTTGTTTTGGGGTGTGTTTAAAGTAAAGTATGGCGTTCCTTCCATTTTGACAATGGTTGTGGTCTGAGATTTTATAAAGCTTAAAGTGGAGGCGTTATCACAGTCCGAAATGCTGGCTATTGTCAGAAGAGATAAAATAAAAGTTGCTAGGCGCAGTTGAATGTTTGGCACGGTTATATTCTCATCGTGAATGCCCCGGAATTGTCGCCGACTGGACTATCTAAGTTTAGGTGTGGTACTCAACAACCCTTTTCACCCTTACGCCCTTAAACACCAGCTCCAGGCCATTCTGTTCCTCTTCCATGGAGTCGTAGGGCAGTACCTGGCCTTGCTCATCGCGAACGCTATATCGGCAGCGGGTCACCCAGCAGGAGACGGATCGCGCAGCGTATACGGTGAGGGTTGAGGGCAAGCCGCATTTTTTGGAACGGTGAACAAAGGACGGCGTTCGATGATCTCCGCGCCAACGAAGACGGTGGTGGTTTTTAGGGTGGCATAGAGAACTGCCCCGAAGAACCGCCGGTTGGCGGTACCGGTGGAAGGTCACTGTAGTGTTGTCAGTGTTACTTAAAACTGCCGTCGGGTTGATACTCAAGTCCATAGTAACTTGGTACGAAAACGCCGTGTTCCTCCTGCCACTCGCGTGAAAGGCGAATGGCTTCCTGAATCTGCTCGGGTGTCATCATTTCCTCGAGGCGGCGTTTGTCTGGCGCTCCAGCAGGATCTTCAAGGTCGTAGTATTTGTAGGCCTGTACCAGATCTACTTCGGTGCCGATGCCCTGTTCGTAACACATGGCAAGACCACTATGGCTCATGCGCCCTTCAAATGGCATGTTCTCTGCTCGCTTTAGCCATTCAAAAGCGACTTTGTCGTCCTTAGGTACTCCTAATCCCTTATAGTAAATTTGTGCTAACTGAGTGGCAGACTCGGCATCGCCCTGTTCCGCCGCTTTGGTAAACCAGTATCGTGCCTTCTCGATATCCAGCTCGACGATGCCTCGTGGTTGAGGACCTTGGCTATTTCCCCTGTAAGCATAAGCAAGGTTTTTTTGCGAACGTATATAGCCTTTTTCTGCCGATGCTTCGAGATAGGCCAATGCAAGGGGATGATTGACGCGGACGCCATGTCCGTAGAAGTAAACTTTGAATAAGATATGGCCCGCATCCACCACGCCAAGCTGCCATGCTTCCTGAAGCAGTGTTAACCCGTATGCTTTGTCCACGGGTTCTTCAATCCCTGTGACCATATCTAAATATATCAATCCAAGGATAAGTTTGGCCTCTCCGTCGTTTTTTTTGCTATCTTCTGCTAGTTGCGTCATGTCGATATTTTCAAGCCTTTCCGACAGTGCATATCGACTGGGCGCATTGGAAATGAAATATGGAGTGTTTTCCATGGTTGCGATCGCTGTAGGATTTAGTCCATTCGGTAGATGGTCCCTACCGTTGTCGCATCCAGATAATATTAAAGAAACTAATATGTATATAGCTATAATTGTCGAGTTATTTTTGGTTCTCTCTGAAATCATCATCATTTTATACCATTATCTTGAATGTGCCGTTCTTCTCTTCAGTTGGCGTCTTAGAGTCTGTGAAGCTGACGAATAGTGATAGTAATCTTGGTGGTTGATTACTTTGGATATGTTGTTCGTAACTTAATAGGTATGAGTTTTTGATTTTTTTGATATCGACTGTTTTTGAGATTCTTGGGTCATTATTACTTTCGTAGATTCTATTGGATAAAATGCCTGGATTTTCGGTTTTGATGTAACTATCTTGAAATATTGGTTCTCTGTCGAGCCCTTCCCCTAGCTCCAGTTTTAATCCAATCTCCATCTCATCCAAATCCGGTACGGTGATCAGAATGCTAAGTGTGCGTGGTAGCTGACGGGAGCGCTCCCTGACGATATCCCATTGCCCTTGAGTCGGTACCACCCCATAGCTTTCGTAGTCATCTGGCTCTTGCAGCAACATTTCCACCGTCACGCCCTTGAACACCAGTTCCAGGCCATTCTGTTCCTCTTCCATGGAGTCGTAGGGCAGTACCTGGCCTAGCTCATCGCGAACGCCATATCGGCAGCGGGTCACCCAGCAGGAGACGGCGAAGGCGACCAGGATGTTGAGTCCAGGCCCAAGGATGAGTTTCAAAACGGAGGTAACCACCCCGTTGGCAACACCCGCGAAAAGAGCGACAGGTGCGCTAATGGGCCCGACAGCGACAGCTACGACAATGACCAAGGCGACGACACCGTTGGCAACATCGATATTGCCGGCGGTCCTGTGTTTATTCTGAATACTCTCCGGCAGGCCCAACAAGGCCGCCCGATGGGCGTTGGCACGTTTGTCAAGACCATCCGCGATACTGAGTACCCCTATGATGGCGTCGCCTGGCAGCCTGAGGATCTGCAGGCGCCGGACCAGCGATGCCAGGGCGCCGTCGGTACTGGCCAAAAGAGTGGCAGCGAATTGCAAGGTGTCGACGGAGGCAATGATGAGTTTTGTCAAGGCAAGCGTTACCTGGATGCCGTCTGCGTCGCCTGAGGAAAATTCGCTGTTGAGGATGCTGAAGTTGTTGTAGTAGATCAGCAGCAGTTGAACCCTCGTGGACGTATTCCTGAGGCCTGCGACGGCGGGGTGGTTGGTGCCGCCGATGCCCTGTGCAATGTAGCTGCCTAGATCGCGCGCATTTTGCCGATCGTTCCAGTTGCTTTTTGCAATATCGTCTTCGCCGAAGTCATCGGTAGTGGTGTTGTAGCGATCCAGGAAGTCCGGGGCGGTCGTATCGATGGGGATGACCACGGTGATTTGATGGTCATTCTCGATATGGGTGACGGAGAAGTTGCCTCCCACGCCGTCGTCCTCGTGGAACTGCAGAGCACCGGAGGCGTCGGGGTTGGCCTTGCCTTTGGGATAGAGTTGGCGCGTCAGCGTATCCAGCCAGTCGTGGAAGTCCTTGCGGCCGACGGAAACGCTCGCCAGCACTGGCAGGTGGAGGTACTGGGCAGGGTCATTGGCGTCCTGTGACGCCTGGATCTGCTGCACGTCGTAGCTGCCGGTAATGATCAACTGCTGATAGCGGTTGAAACTTTCCAGCGCCTTGACGGATGGGAGGTCTGCCGCGTCGATCGCGTTGTTGTTGCTGTTGATATTTGTTGTACCACCATCGTTGCCGGCGTCCGCGTCAGCGGTAGAATTTGGGTCCGGTGGCGTGTCGGGAATGACCTTGGAGGCGTCCTGTAGCGCCTGGGCGTAGAGACTGTTGCCCATGGTGGCGATGAGTCCGGCCATGGTGGTGTCGTAGCGAAACTCACGCTCGCCATGCAGCAGCTTACGATACTGCTCCCGCCATCTGAGCAAGACCCTGGGCGGTACGTAGGCTTTGGCCGGTAGCGCCTGGCGAACGGTAATGGCGTCGTCGATCAAGTGACGCTGGTTGGAGAACATGGCCTTCATCAGCAATGAGTCAGCTGAGTCGATGGCGCTGGCTAGCCTGTCCCACAACCATTTGCTGGCATCACTCAGAATGCCGCCCAGCAGTGCGTTGGAGAGTACTCCGCTCAGTCCCAGCCCGGGTGCATAGACATCGTCGGAGTAGCGTACTGTGACGCGATCAAGGTGTGCCTCGACCCACAGGGAGTAGTCCTCATCAAAGGCCCGTACCAGCTGATTGATCCGCTCCACCAGCGCTTTGTACTTCGCCTTGAAGTCTTCAAGCTCGGGGTTGATGCGTTTCCCTGTTTCGGGATCTACGGGAGCGTCCGGCAAGGTATAGTAGTCCGCTAGCTCCTTGTTGTAGGCGGAGATAAGTTGCTCGGGTTCCTGGGTCAGCAGTTCGATGCTCCTCCTTTCTGCATCGATCTGACGCTGCAGGTCGCGCCTTTCAATACGTAGTGTTTCGATCCGCTGTCTATCTAGCCAGTTGGGATCGCCGTCGGAGCGTATCGCTTCGATCTGCCGATCTATCTGATTTATCCGTTGCTGCTTGGAGTCGATTGTCGGTTGGCTGGCCTCTTCAATCCGCTGGTTCAGGGGGGCCTGGGCGATCTGCCGCTGTATTCGGTAATTTTCCTCGAAGATCTCGATGGCCTTGTAGCACAGCAGGTTGCGCCGATTCAGGTAACCCTGGGGGTCATGCTGCTGAAGAAACTCCTCGAGCAGCTCCAATGGTCGCTGGCGGTAGGCGTTGAGTTCGTTGATCAGGCCGACTTCATCATGCACCGCCAGTACCAGACTCTTGTCCTTTAGTTGCTGCGAGGCGGCGCGAAGACGCTGTCCCATGGCCTGGCGCAGTTCCTCGCGGGTGAATAGTTGGCGATTGTTCTGATCGGGCCAGAAGAAGGCCTCCATGCCGGCGGCATTGTCGCTGTACTCGGCGACCAGCGAGAGCTCCTCGGCGCTGAAGGCGAAGGGCTGCTGGGTCTTGTTGTCGCGCCAGGCGGCGACGTCGAAGCGCTGCATGGCTACGTCGCGCAGGCGCCGACCGTCACTGTGGGAGGCGGTGCGCAGGTGGTTGAGAAAGGTGATGGGAAGCGCGTGCTCGCTGTACAGGTAGTAGATGTTGGTGGCGGTGTCGACGCTGTCCAGGGCGATGGTCGAAGCGCTGACCGTCTTGAAGCGCCGTTCCTCGTCGTTCAGCCCGCAGGCAAATTCGGGTTGTTCCGGGGAGGGGGGCGCCTCACTGACAGCAAACTGATAGAACATGCCGTCGGTCGTGACGACATAGGCATACCAATTGTGGTTGACGCGATCTCCCGTCGTCTCGCCGTCGCTGGTATTGCGAGTGTTCTCGTCGTCGAGCAGATAGAAGTAGCCGGGTCTGAGCTGGCGCAGGATATATTTGCTGACCTGGCTATCGGTGGTGTCGCCCAGATAGCTGCGTACGGGTTCTCCCAGCGCGCGTGGTGACGTCCCCTGGTCGGTCACGGCCTGGTTGAGCCGGATATCGGTGAACTCCGCTACCCTGTCCGTCGGTAGCTCGGTGAAGCCGGAGGTTATTGAGGTGCGCTCACACACAGTCAAGCGCACCGGCAGGATGGGGAGACCCACTCTCTCGCACAGAGGGCACTGTCCTGATTGCACGCCGGGTAGATCGATGCAGGCGTCATCAATCCGCTTGAGCAGGTCTGGATTGACCATGAGCCGTATTCCTCGTCCAGGTTGAGATCTCGTTCCACTCGGCAACCGGCAGGGCGGCGGTCAGATCGCCGTAGCGCTGGCTCGGACCGATGCTTTCCAAAAGGCGCTGCATGAAGGGGTGTCGGTGAAAGTCATCCCCCACGTGGAGACCATGCAGGGCAAACCTTTGCTGGTCGGCAGGTGAGTGGAGTCCATGCCGTTCAGCAGTACGCATCAGCGCGTTGATACGCTCTGGTGATGCCTCCGCTGCACTGTCAGGCTCAAGCGAGCGCCACTTGTCGATCAGGTGGTTGATGGTGCCGCTGCGTTTGAGCGAGGCCCATTGTTCTGGTGACAAAGTGAAGGGCGCTGGAGGCGGCTCCCGGGGAATCTCCATCTCACGCAGGACCTGCTGGTGGTCGAAATAGAACCAGCCGGTGAAGGGGTGCAATAGCAGCGTTCTCTGACCGGGTTCCAGCAGGAAGGCCAGCAACTCCATCACCCTTGGATCGAAAAAACGCAGAAGGCATGTCTTGCCTTCGGGACTGGTCACCGTCAGTTGGCGTTCGATCCACCGACTCAGGGAGATCGACAGGACCGACGAGGTGACCAAGGCGCAAAACCCGCTTGGCTCCGTGCGCTTGCTTGGCAGGCTGCTACGTTGCTGCGCTACCAGCTCGGGGATGTCGACGTCCCGCACCTCCAGCGGTTTGAGGTAGAGCCGCCGCCATGGAGGCAGGTCGATAAAGGGGTTGGCGATGATGCGAAACTGTCTGGTCGCCAGTTCCAGTTCGTCGCAGGAAAGTTGCCAGCGCTCGTCCTGGGAAGGATCGATCAGTGCGTAGAGCCTGGAGGTGCTGGCCTGCAGACGAAGGCGCTGGAGTGTGTTGTCAGTTGAGCTTGCCGGTTCGCTCGACATCAGTTGCCCTCCACGATGCCGCCGCCGTCCTTGCTGGCCTGGCCGTTGCTGCGTGGGCAGATTTTCGGCGCGAAGTCCGGCAGGTAGGGAAGCGCGGGATCCAGCGACGAAGGCCCGGCCAAGCTGTGTGTGGTGGCCTTGAGGCTGACAAGACCCGGGCCGTGGATCTGGATATCGCCGTCCTTGATGCGCAGGACGCCTGCGCCGCTGATGAACTCAATGCCCTGGGCGGCCTCGATACGCACCTTGCCCTCGGTGGAGGTGATGGAGAGGGTCTTTTCCGCGCTCAGCGCCATCTGGTCGCTCTGGGCCTGCACCTCTACCTTGCCTCGGGCGGCGAACAGCTTGATGCCGGCTCGCTGCACGAACAGCGACAGGCGCTCGCGGATAGTGGCCACCAGGCTGCGTCCGCTGGCCAGGTTGATGTCTTCGCCACAACTGGCGCTGAACAATTCGTGCTGGGCGAGGTGTGTCGATGCGGGGGTACTCAAGACGATGCCGGCCGGTGAGGCAAGATGCAGCCAGGGTTGCTGGAGCCCGGATGCCTGTCCGGTGCCTGCCTGGCTGCCGGCCTCGGCGGTGGACTGCTCGTCGTTGTCGGCGGCACAACTGTTTGGCTCGCCGTAGATCTGCCGGGTGTCCTCGGCGGCCTGCTTGAGGTCGAGGCGAGTCTCCAGCACATCGGCGCCGTGTTCCATGGCGCTCTTGCTCAGGCGATCGGACAGGTGCCAGGCGCTGGACAGCTCCTGATGGATGGGCCCTGTCGCAAGCTGGTCGCCTGCAGCCCCCAGCTGCCCCCAACTGGTCAGCAACAGCCCCTGATTCGCGCGGATTGCGCCGAAGGCATCGCTACGCAGTTCGAAGCCGGTGCCACGAAAGTCCCCGCGGGTGTTGCCGTGCTGATGTATCAGGTAGCCCAGATTGAGCTGGCTTTTGGCGTGTTCCGAGTTGAGGCGGATACGCTCCTGGTCGGTGGCGTCGTCAAACACCAGTTCGTTGTAGTTGCTGCCTCTGTAGGTCTTTGACTTGATGCCCGAAAGCAGGCCGTTGGAATGCCACTCGGGTTGTGCATCACCGTTGTAGACCCGGCCGGTAATGAGGGGACGATCCGGATCGCCCTCGAGGAAGTCGACGATGACCTCCTGGCCGATGCGTGGCACGAACACGGACCCCCAGCTGGCGCAGGCATTGGCTTCGGACACCCGTAACCAGCAACTCGAGCGATCGTCGTGCTGTCCGTTGCGATCCCAATGGAACTGCACCTTGACGCGGTTGAGGCGGTCGGTATGGATCTCTTCGCCTTCGGGGCCGACGACGATGGCAGTGTGGGGGCCGCCGACAACGGGGCGTGGATGATCCAGTGTGGATCGAAAGGGCACGACGGTGCGCTGCGCCTCGAAGTCAACCAGGTAGTGGCCGGTGCCGGCACGCTGGTAGTCGTCTTGGTGAGGGCTCTCGTCCTGCAGACCGTGGGCGCTTCTTGCCTGATCCAGGGCTTGCTGCAGGCTGCCCGGCAGGGTGCTGAGGTGGGCGGATACCGGCAGGGCGTTCTCGGCCTGGATATTGAGGTCGAGCACGACGAATTCACGCTCGCTGGCATCGCCGTGCAGGTGACGTTCGTGTTGTTCCAGCGAGAAGATATGGCCAGCCTGCAACTGTCGGGTGCCACCGGCGCCTCGGAAACGCTTGGCCAGGGATTCCACTGCCTGCAGGCGGTTGTCCACCAGGGTACGGCCGCGATCGAAGGTATCGTAGTAGTAGGCCCCGGGATAGTCGTAGAACTCCTGGGGACTGAGATTTCCCTGGTCGGGCAGGGTATCCAGTGCGTATTGGCGGGGCCGTGATGGTTGCCGGTAGTCGCAGGTGCCGATGGTCATGCGGGTCGGTTGCTGGCGACGGATACCTCCCCACTGAGTGATGCTGTCCTGGTGCTCCGTGGCGGCTTGACGGTGATAGCGAATCGCCCTGGGGGAGACCGCCGGACAGACGTTGAGGTCGTCGGTGATCACCATGCGATGCCCCGGATAGCGGTCCTGATCGGCGCTGTGTTCGAAGAAGTAGTAGAGGCCTTCCTGCTGCATCAGCCGGCTGATGAAGTGGAAGTCACTTTCGCGGTACTGAACGCAATAGCTGCGGGCCGCATACGGGCGCTGGCTGCGGATGAGCCAGCGTCCGTTGGCCATGTCGTAAGCCGAGAATACCGTTTCCAGAATATCCAGCACGTTCATGTCCTGGAAAATGCGGCTGTCCTGGCCGAGTTGCAGGAGCGACAGCCAGGGCACTATCCCGAGCTGGTAATAGAAGACTCCACCATCCTCTCCCAGCAGCGCTGCCGTATCGACGAAGCCTGATCGTCGTTGATAGCTGCCGTCTGCCTGGCGAATGTCGAGCTCGGCCGGCATTGCCAGCAGGTGTTTGAGCTCAATATCTCCGTGTTGGCAAATGCAGTCGAGGGTGTAGCGGAAGGGGTGGGACATTCGCTCATTGCCCACCAGTCGATGGGGAATCAGTGGATGCTTGCCGACGCTGAGTTTCAGCAGTCGTTCGTCCTGCGTGAGTTCCGTATCGAACAGTGATCCCAGCCAGCGGCCCGAGCCATTCTCCATTGCTTTGCGCTCCCTGTGCGTGTCCATGCCCACGCTTCCGCCAGAACGTGTCCGGGAACGCTCTTCAGGTGTGTCGAACTTCGGGTCGGACTTGTACGGGGCGAGCGACGGCGAACCATTATCTAATGGTTACGGCTACATTAGGCATCATCGGTTGTCTGGGGGAATCGGTGATATGGATGGATGAATGGAAGCGGTGGATTTGTAAGAAGATCAGTACAAACTAACCGGGAGTGACGAAGTGGCTCGCGCGGTATCTCTGGCGGGGACGTGGCGGCTCAAGGCGGGGCGCTGCGTTGGCGTAGATGAGGAGAGAAGCTGATGAGAGAGGCTCCCCCGTGGCCAGGATATCGTCCACGGGGGAGAGAATGATCGACCCTTCAAGGCCAGTAGTGGCTGCCCACATCGGGCACGCTGCCTGGCCATCAATCGAGCAAGCCTGGCTGGGTCGGGGCGCTACAACTCGTTGAAGTAACAGTGATGCCGGGTCTCGCAACGGGACACTCGGTACTCCAGCGCCTGCTCCTGAATATCTCTTGCTACCCGCCGGATCTCGAGGATCGGACTGCCTTCGTCGATCTCCAGGTGGTGGGCTTCGTCCTTGCCCGCCGCCACCGCGAACAGGCGTTCCTCGGCGTGGCTGACGTTGCAGCCGAAACGCTGCTGATACAGCTGATAGAGGGTGTTTGGCAGGGTCTCCGGCAGGCTTTCCAGCGTCGGAAAGCGTGTCGCCGCGACCACCACGTCCTCGAGCAGGGCGGGGCGTTCGTCGAGCTCCCTGACACGGCGAATATGGATGACGTCGTCTGCGTCCTCCAATCCCAGCACCTCCATTTCCTCTTCGTTGGCCGGACGCCTTTCGCGCACCAGGATGCGTGACGTCGGTAGCGAGCGGGTGCCATCGAGCCGGGTCAGGTGGAAGAAGCGAAACAGCGAGCTGTCCTGATCGTGGGTGGCGACCACGGTGCCCTTGCCCTGGTAGCGGATCACCACGTTGTCGCTGGCCAGGGAGTCCAGCGCCTTTCTCAGGGTGCCGACACTGACCTGATACTCCTTGGCCAACGCCGACTCGCTGGGGATAAAGGTGCCGGGTGCCCACTCTCCCGAGACGATGCGCTGAAGCAGCACCTCCTTGATCTGCTGGTAGAGCGGTCGGTAGCTGAGGCTTGGCTGATCCATGCGGGTTCCTTCTTTGCGTTGGGCGAGGCCCGTTTCTTCGCCGCCAGTATAGCTCGAGGGAAATCTAGTTGATACTTGACTAACCTATATCCTATGTCCTATACATGAGTTGTGAGGGCAGCAAACGAGACCTGCCCAGGGCCAACCGGCGATATCACAACGTCAACAACATTCGTTCAGGAGAGGGGCAGCATGAGCATCGATTTCGTAGTGCACGATGCCGACGACAGTGTCGGGGTCGTGGTGGTCGAAGGCGTCGAGGCGGGGCAGACCCTGACAGGCTGGGTCATGCATCAGGACCAGACGGTCACCTTCGAGGTGAGCGACGCCATTCCCATCGGTCACAAGCTGGCCATTCGTGACCTCGATGAGGGCGACACCGTGATGAAGTACGGCGTCGATATCGGGCGCGTCGTCCAGCCGATCAAGCAGGGCGAGCACCTGCACGTACACAACGTCAAGACAAAGAGGTGGTAAGCATGGAAATCAAGGGTCGCAAGTTCCAGGGGTATCGGCGTGAAAACGGCCGTGTAGGGGTCCGTAATCACGTGATCGTGCTGCCGGTGGACGACATTTCCAATGCTGCCGCCGAAGCGGTTGCCAACAACATCAAGGGCGCACTGGCGCTGCCGCATCCCTACGGCCGCCTGCAGTTCGGCGCCGATCTGGACCTGCACTTCCGTACGCTGATCGGCACCGGCTGCAATCCCAATGTGGCGGCGGTGGTGGTGATCGGTATCGAGCCAGGCTGGACCAACAAGGTGGTGGACGGCATCAAGGCCACCGGCAAGCCGGTCGAAGGCTTCTGGATCGAGCAGAACGGTGATCACAACACCATCTGTGCCGCCTCCAAGAAGGCCAAGGAATTCGTCCAGTACGCCAGCGAGATCCAGCGCGAGGAGTGCGACGTCAGCGAACTGTGGGTGTCCACCAAGTGCGGCGAGTCGGACACCACCTCCGGCTGCGGAGCCAACCCCACCGTGGGCGACGCCTTCGACAAGCTGTACGACGCCGGCTGCACCCTGGTATTCGGCGAGACCTCAGAGCTGACCGGCGGGGAACACCTGGTGGCCGAGCGCTGCGCCACCCCCGAGGTGCGCGAACAGTTCCAGGCGATGTTCGATCGCTACAGCGACATGATCGACCGCCACAAGACCAGCGACCTGTCCGAGTCCCAGCCGACCAAGGGCAACATCGAAGGTGGCCTGACCACCATCGAGGAGAAGGCGCTGGGCAACATCCAGAAGATCGGCCGTCGCTGCAAGGTGGATGGCGTACTGGACAAGGCCGAAACGCCGGACAAGCCGGGCCTGTGGTTCATGGACTCGTCTTCCGCCGCCGCCGAGATGGTGACCCTGTGCGCCGCCGCCGGCTACGTGGTGCACTTCTTCCCGACGGGGCAGGGCAACGTCATCGGCAACCCGATCCTGCCGGTGGTGAAGATCTGCGCCAACCCGCGCACCGTGCGCACCATGAGCGAGCACATCGACGTCGATGTGTCCTCGATCCTCAAGCGCGAGATCAACATGGAAGAGGCCGGTGATCAGCTGCTTGAAATGATGCTGCGCACCGCCAATGGCCGCAATACCGCCGCCGAGGCGCTGGGGCATCGGGAGTTTGTGCTGACCCGTCTGTACGAAAGCGCCTAAGCCAGCGCCCGAGGCGGCGATCTGGCAAAAAAACCGGCTCCTCCCGCCGTTCGTCGGGAGGGGCAGGCCGTTGTAGCAAAGAAGGTTGTGCAAGAACGGCGAGCAATGAAAGCGAGTTGCTCGTAGCGAAGATCCTGACCACCCCATAACGACAACATCAGGAGTAACGTCATGCGCCTTTCCCACACCTTGACCCTGACCGCGATGCTGGCGGCGTCAACCCTCGTGGCCCCACTGGCTCTCGCCGACGCCGAGGACTTTCCCGCCAAGGACGTGCAGTACGTGATCCCCTTCGGTCCGGGCGGCGAGTCCGATATCAGTGCCCGACTGCAGCAGAAGTACTTCGAGGAGATCACCGGCCAGCAGCTGATCATCCAGTACATGCCCGGTGGCGGCGGCGCGGTGGGCTGGTCCCAGCTCAACGACATGACCGCCGATGGCCATACCATCATGGGCTCCAATCTGCCCCATATCGTGCTCAAGCCGATGGGCAAGGACGCCGGTTTTGCTACCGAGGACGTCAACAACTTCTACTTCTTCCACTACTCGCCGGACGCCATCCTGGTCCGCGAGGACAGCCCCTACCAGACCCTGGAAGATCTGGTCGAGGCGGCGCGCCAGGCGCCCGGTGTAGTGACCTTCTCCGGTAGCGGCACCTACAGTGCCAATGACGTGGCCAATACCCGCTTCCAGCAGTTGGCTGACGTCACCACCACCTACATTCCTTTCAAGGGCACCGGCGCGGCGGTGACAGCCCTACTGGGTGGCCAGGTCCAGGCCGAGTGGGGCTATACCACCGTGGCCGCCAACCATCAGGACAAGGTGCGCATGCTGGCGGTGGCCGCCGAGGAGCGCCATCCGCTGTTCCCCGACGTGCCGACCTTCCAGGAACTCGGCTATGACATGGTGGGCGGCGCCTATCGCGGCATGGCGGTGCCCAGCGAGACGCCGGAGGAGGTGCAGGCGCGACTGTCCGAGATCTTCGATCAGATCAACCAGAATCCCCAGTTCCGCCAGGAGATGGAGGATCTGGGCTTCGTGTTGATGGACGTCGGCAATGATGACGTTGCCGACTTTCTGGCCGAACAGAGCCAGCAGTATGAGACCAGCGCGCGAGAACTCGGCCTGATCGACTGAGGTCAACGCCATGGATCTTATCGTTCACGCGCTCGGCGCTCTGTCGCCGCTCAATCTTGCGCTGGCCCTGCTCGGGGTAACGGCGGGCATCGTCATCGGTGCCCTGCCGGGGCTGTCCGCCACCATGGCGGTGGCGGTGCTGGTCCCGGTGACCTTCGGCATGGCCCCGGAGTCGGCCCTGATCATGCTCGGCGCCATCTATACCGGGGCCATCTACGGCGGCTCCTACTCGGCGATACTGGTCAATACGCCGGGTACGCCCTCGGCCATCGCCACCACCTTCGACGGCTATCCCATGGCCCGCCGCGGTGACGGTGATCTGGCCGTCACCCTATCGACCATCGCCTCGGTGGTCGGTGGGCTAGTCGGGGTGCTGGCGCTGCTGCTGCTGGCGCCGCTGCTGGCCCAGGTCGCGCTCAGCTTCGGGCCGGTGGAGTACTTCTGGCTGGCGATCTTCGGGCTGACGCTGATCTCGGCGCTGTCCGAGGACTCGACCCTCAAGGGGTTCATGGGGGCGGGCTTCGGCCTGTTGCTGTCCACCGTGGGCGTCGCGGTGATCGGCGGCGATATCCGCTACACCTACGGCTCGCCGGTGCTGCTTGGTGGCATCGAGACGGTCTCGGCGCTGATCGGCCTGTACTGCATTCCGGTGCTGATCGATCTGGTGGCAACCCCCGCCGCCCACCTCAAGGTGGATGGCGTGTCGCGCGGGGTGCGCTTTCGCGAGGGCATGGCGATTGCCATCAAGGGCAAGCTGAACCTGCTGCGCTCGGCGACCATCGGCACCGGCGTCGCCATCCTGCCTGGGGCGGGCGGCTCGATTGCAAGCCTGGTGTCCTATTCGGAGGCACGCCGGGTGGCCGACGAGCCGGCGAGCTTCGGCAAGGGCAATCCTCAGGGGGTGCTGGCGACCGAGGCCGCCAACAATGCCACCGTGGGCGGCGGCTTCATTCCGACCCTGGTGCTGGGCATCCCGGGCACGCCGCCGGATGCAGTGATCCTCGGGGCCTTGCTGGTGCAGGGCTTTCGTACCGGGCCGGAGCTCTTCACCACCAACGCCGGCATCACCTACACCTTCGTCGCCGGGCTGTTTCTGGCCACCTGCCTGCTGCTGCCGCTGGGTCTGTTGATCGGGCGCTACGCCTTCAAGTCGATCATCTCCATTCCCAAGGCGCTGCTGGTACCGACCATCGCCTTCATGACGGTGATCGGCACCTACGCCATCCGCAACAGCGCCAGCGACGTGGTGATCATGCTTTGCCTGGGGGTGCTGGGCTGGGTGCTCAATCGCTACGGCTTTCGGCCCTCGCCCATCGTGCTGGGGCTGATCCTCGGACCCATTGCCGAGCAGGGCTTCGTCCAGGGCTTCCTGATGGGGCGGGCCAGCGGATCGCTGTTCGCTACCTTCTTCGGTGGTCCGATCAGCCTGACGATCATTGCGTTGTCGTTGCTGAGCGTCTTCTACCCGATGGTCAAGGCACGGCGTGAGGCAAGACGTCAGGACAAGACGATCAATGGGGAGGCGTCGCCATGAGCGCTGTTCACAACAGAAGCACTGGTCACGACACGAGCACTGGCCACAACACCAGCGCTGCCGGCAAGAAGAAGCACGCCATCCAGGCCTCCTGCTCCCGCGCAAGCGAGTATCTGCTGCCGACGCTATTCGTCGCTGGCGCCGCTCTATGCCTGTGGGAGACCCGTGAGATGAGTCAGCTCGGGGCGGTATTCCCTGCGGTGATCTCGCTGGTGGTAATCGTCGCGGGACTGCTGCGCCTGGGGCAGCTTGGGCTGCGCGGGGTGGTGGCCAACCATGAGCGGGGCTCTGATTCGAGTTCTGATCCAAGTTCTGATTCAAGCTCTGATGCGAGCTCGGACTCGGGCTCCGGCTCGACCCCGCGGCGTCTGGCGTTGGTCGGAATCATGCTGGCCTGGGCCCTGGCGCTGCCCTGGCTCGGCTTCCTGTTGACCGGCCTTGCAAGCTTCGTCGGGCTGATGGTGGTGGCGCAGTACCGGCGCTGGAGTCCTCGTCGCCTGGCCGGACACCTGCTGACCGGCGCCATGCTGGTGGCCTTCTTCTATGCCCTGTTCGCGCTGGTACTCAATGTGCCGCTGCCGGCGGGGCGTTGGTTCACGCTGTGAGGCCGATTCGACGGCAACATCGATGGAGTAAAACGATGGCCAGGATAGTTATTTCGGAATTCATGGACGAGCAGGCGGTGGCCTGGCTCAGTGAGCACCACGAAGTGCTGTGTGACACCCGTCTGGTCGAGGATCGAGGACGCCTTCTGGACGCGGTGGCCGACGCCGATGCGCTGATCGTGCGCAATCGGACCCAGGTCGATAGCGAACTGCTGACAAGGGCGCCGCGCCTCAAGGTGGTGGGGCGTCTTGGTGTCGGACTCGACAATATCGACCTCGGGGCCTGTGCCGAGCGCGACGTCGAGGTCAAGCCGGCTCAGGGGGGCAACGCCGGCTCGGTGGCCGAGTACGTGATCGCCGGGGCGCTGATGCTGCGCCGAGGTGCCTACGCCTCGACCCCGGCCATGTTGGCAGGGGAGTGGCCCCGCCAGGCGCTGATGGGGCGTGAGGTCAGCGGCGCGAGGTTGGGTCTGGTGGGCTTTGGTGCCATCGCCCAGGTCACCGCCGGGCTCGCCCGGGCCCTCGGTATGGAGGTGCTGGCGTTTGATCCCCACCTGCCGGCCAAGTCTGCGGCCTGGGGCCAGACCCAGCGCTGCGAGACGCTGGAAGCGCTGTTGGCCGAGGCCGATGTGGTCAGTCTGCATGTGCCGCTCAATGACCAGACCCGACACCTGCTGGATGCCGATCGCCTGGCCGTCATGAAGCCCGGCGCAGTGGTCATCAACGCCGCCCGCGGTGGGGTGGTGGACGAGCCGGCACTGGCCGAGGCGCTCACCAGTGGACGCCTGGCGGGGGCCATGCTCGATGTGTTCGAACAGGAGCCACTTGGCGCAGGCTCGGTGCTCGAAGGGGTGCCCCATCTGGTACTGACCCCGCATATCGCCGGGGTGACCGAGGAGTCCAACGCGCGTATCAGCCAGATGACCGCCGAGAACGTGGTTGCGGTACTGACGCCGGAGGGGGTGGCATGAGCCAGACGACAACACTTGCCCGCGAACAGGCGCGGGAACTCGCCATGGAGGCGATGCGTGCCAGAGGCTTCCCCGAGCGCGAGGCCGCCATCACGGTGGAGGCGCTGCTCGACGCCGAGCGTGACGGTCTGCCGTCCCACGGGCTCTCGCGCCTGCCGTTCTATCTGGACCAGGCCGCCAGCGGCAAGGTCAACGCCGGCGCCATACCCAGGGCCGAAGCCGATGGCGCGGTGGTGCGGGTCGACGCCGACCATGGACTGGCCTTCCCGGCCATCGCCAGCGGGCTGGACGCCGGCTTCGAGGTGGCGCGGCAGCAGGGGCTATGCGCGATTTCCATCAGACGCTCTCACCACTTTGGGGTGGCCGGTGCACCGGTGGAGCGAGCGGCTCGGGAGGGCTTCATGGCGCTGGCATTCAGCAATGCACCGTCGGCCATGGCGCCCTGGGGTGGTCACAAGCCGCTCTACGGCACCAACCCCATCGCCTTCGCCTGTCCGCGACCCGAGGCCGAACCCATGCTGCTGGACCTGTCGCTGTCCAAGGTGGCCAGGGGCAAGGTGATGCTGGCGCGCAAGGCCGGCAAGCCGATTCCCGAGGGCTGGGCGGTGGGGCCGGATGGGGCGCCTACCACCGATCCGGAGACCGCCATCCAGGGCAGCATGGTGCCGGCAGGAGACGCCAAGGGGGCGGCGCTGGCGATGATGGTGGAGCTGTTGTGCGCGGGGCTTTCCGGTAGTCGCTTCGGTTTCGAGGCGGGGTCTTTCTTCGAGGCGCAGGGAGAGCCACCCGGGGTCGGTCATTTGATGCTGCTGTTCGACGTCGATCGCTTCGCACCCGATGTGCTCGCGCGCTGTGAAGTGCTGTTCGCCGCGATGCTCGAGCAGCCGGGCGTACGCCTGCCCGGCGACCGGCGCCACCAGCTGCGACGCCAGAGCGATGATCGGTTGACGCTGCCGACGGCGGTGGTGGATGACCTGACGGCGATTGCGGCTTCCTAGAAGTACGGCTTCCTGGATAGCGTTCGCGGATACAGTTCGCGGACAGCGCCTAGAACGACTTTCCCGAATAGCTTTGCTGAATGGCTTTATCAGCCAGCTCAGCCGGCCTACTGGCCGATTCCGGTAAGTGGCGGCGCCGTCGATCCCCGTAGCTGGACGCTGGCATCCAGGTGCAGGTCGCTGGGCCGTTCGCGATGGCGAATCCACGTCATCAGGGCGTCGGCGGCATGCACTCCGATGTCACTGGCGGGCACCGAGACGGTGGTCAGCGATGGCGACATGTAGGCCGCCTGGGGCAGGTCGTCGAAGCCTGTGATCGACAGTTCCCGAGGCAGGTCGAGCCCGCGTCGCTGGGCCTCGAGCAGGGCGCCGAAGGCCAGGGTGTCATTGCCGCAGAGCAGCGCCGTGGGCGGGGAGGGCATTTCCAGCAGTCTGGCGCAGGCGTCGGCGCCCTCGGCGACACCATACTCCACCACCTCGACGTCTGGCGCCGGGCAACCGGCAGCGGCAATCGCATCGCTGAACCCCTCGAAGCGGGCCCGGGCACGGTCATTGTGTTCATAGGGTGCGGTGACGATGGCGAGGTGGCGGTGGCCCAGGTCGATTAGGTGGCTCGCCAGCTGTCTGGCGGCGCCGCGATTGTCGAAGCCGATACAGGGGGCTTCGGCCTTGTCATGGGTCTGCCAGCTGGTGAGGAAGGGCAGTTGACGCTGGTGAAGCAGACGGTAGGCGTCGGCAAGGTGTTCATGGCCGATCAACACGACGCCGTCCACGCCATGCTGGACCAGCGTCCGCAACGCCTGCAGTTCGTCCTCGAGGTCGTAGCGGTAGGTGGCCAGCAGCAGACGACAGTCATGCTCCTTGAGGCGCCGCTCCAGGCTGTTGGCCATGGTGCCGAAGATCGGGTTGTCGAGGGTCGGTACCAGCAGACCGATGGCGCCGATGCGGCGTGAGGCCAGTGCACGGGCCGAACCATCCGGCACGTAGCCGAGGCGGCCGACGGCAGCCTCCACTTTCTTTCGCAGGCGGTCGCTGACGTGGGGTGCGCCGTTGAGCACCCGCGAGACAGACGCCGTCGAGACCCCGGCCTCCCGGGCCACATCTTCCAGCAACGCTCTGGTGGGACGATCGTTCATCTGGCCTCTCCTGGGTGGCGCCACCGGTGTGATCCGATCGGCGCCACGGTTGCGGCTAAAGTCGAAGGTCCTTTACAGGATTCTGGCTGGACAAGTCCTATAGAGGAATCTACCTTGAATAGTGCGCCATGTAAGCGCTTACAATTATAGCAGCAGACAGCGTTGATCGTAGTTCACTGCTGCATTTTTGCCTCGTTAGCCTGACCACGGCTTCGAGCGGAGCCGGTCCAGGCTCAGCAAGATCGACAACGACGCGTACCACCAAATACAACGAGAGTCGGGAGTCGCCACCCATGTCCAGGTCGTCTTCGTCCTCAGCCAAGTTGATGTTATGGCTGTCGATATGTCTGTTCGCCGCCTTTTTCGTCAACGTCGCCATCCAGCGCTATGTACCGGGAATGTGGGCGCTGGAAGCCGCCTACGAGGCGGTGCTGTTGACGCTCGCTACCGCCTTCTTCGTCTCTGCCTGCCTCAAGTTCGAGGGCAAGGCGCCGTCTGGCGCCGAGCCGGGCACGCCAACCACACAACAAGGACAATGACCATGCGAGGTTTCATCACCAATGACAGCGGTGCTCCCAGTCAGCCGGAAAGACGGCTGTTCATGGGCACCGTGGCGAAGTTCGGTTTTACCGCCGCGGTGGTCGGTGCGGTCGGCGGTGCGTTGTTCTCGGAAAGCGCCATGGCGGCCACCGCCAAGGAAGAGTCCGAGCGAGAGAACGCGGCCGAGAGCACCATCGTGCTCGCCACCGGCTATACCCTGGGCGCCTCGCGGGCCTATCCGATCATGCAGCTCAACTTCAAGGAGAACCTGCAGAACTTCTCCGGCGGTCGGCTCTACGTGAAGCTGGCGCCCGGTGGTCAGCTCGCCACCGGCGGGGCGCTGATCTCGATGGTCCAGAACGGTTCCATCGCCATCGCCCAGCATTCGCTGTCCAACCTGTCGTCCTTCGCCCCGGAAGCCGACCTGGTGAACATTCCCTACTGGTGTGGCGAGAACCAGCGTCTGATCAATCTGGTGACCTCGGACGCCTGGCGCGACACCGTTCACCACAAGGTCGAGGAGCGCGGCTTCAAGGTGCTGTCCTATATCTGCATCGACCCGAGGACCGTCGCCGTGCGCGAGGGGCTGCTCGATGGCCCGGTGCGGGTCCCCGATGACATCTCCGGCATCAAGTTCCGGGTGCCGTCCTCGCAGATCCTGCAGCAGGTCTATCGACTGGCCGGTGCCAACCCGACGCCGGTGGCCTGGGGCGAGACCTCGTCGGCGATCAAGCAGGGCGTGGCCGATGCCCTCGACCCCAGCGTCCAGGCCCTGCTGGTGTTCGGCTTCACCGACGTGCTGTCGAGCATCTCCACCATCCAGTCGGTGCCGGATGCCCAGGTCTACACCTGCAACAAGGCCTGGTTCGACAGCCTGGATGGCGCGCTTCAGGACGCTGTCATGCAGGCGTCTGATGTCACCTTCCGCGAAAACCTCGCCAAGGTCCCGGCGGCGCGAGCCTACGCCCATGACCAGATGCGCCTGGCCGGCGTCGAGGTCTACTCCCTGAGCGACGAGGAAAAGGCCCAGTGGGTCGAGCGTTGCGGCCATCAGCTGCCCGCCTGGGACGAGACCAAGCGTGAACTGGCGGGGTCGCTGGAGGCATTCGACAAACTGCTGGCCGCCACGGAGGTGCAAAATGGCTATTTCGTCGACAGCAACGCCTAAGGACACGCGCTGGCGCGCCCTGCGCCTGCGCTGTGACGACGTCGATCGCCGCACCGAGCGCTGGCTGCTGCTGACCTTCTACGCGCTGATCATCCTGACGGTGGCGGTGGAAGTGATTCGTCGCTTCGCCCTCAACTACTCCTCGGTCTGGGGCGAGGAGCTGGCGCGCTACGCCTTTATCTACCTGGCATGGCTCGCCGCCGCCGCAGCGGTCAGAGACCGCGCCCATATCCGCATCGATGTGCTGATCAACCTGGGTGGGCCTCGCATGAAGCGCCTGGGCTGGTGGATCTCGGATATCGCCACCCTGGTGCTGGCGGTGTGGGCACTGTACCTGTCGATCGCACCGGTGCTGACGTCGATCAACTTCGGTTCGGTCACCGCGGGACTGCGGGTTTCCCAGGCGTTCTTTCTGGCCGCCATCCCGGTGGGCTTTCTGCTGATCGCCTGGCGAGTGGTGCAGAGCATGCTGGCGGATATCCGGCGCATGCAGCGTGGTGATCCGGTCTTCGATGGCCAGAAGCTCTTCGACTGAGGGGGACCGTCATGGAATTCATGGAACTTCAACAGGCCGCGGCCTCCCTGGACTGGACCTTCTATGCGCCGCTGGCGGCGCTGATCGTGATGATCCTGGTCGGGGTGCCGGTGTGGGTCGCCATCGGTCTCGGCACCCTGGGCATGCTGACCTTTACCGAGACCTTGCCGCTGTCGGTGTTCGGCGAGTCGCTGTTCGAGGGCATCAACGCCTTTGCGCTGATCGCGGTGCCGCTGTTTATCCTGACCGGCGATGCCCTGGTGCGCTCGGGGCTTTCCGGCAAGTTGCTGGATGTGGCCGAGGCCAGCGTCGGCGGGCTCAAGACCGGCCTTGGCAGCTCGACGACGCTGGGCTGCGGCTTCTTTGCCTGCATCTCCGGCTCGGACGCAGCGGGTGCCGCGGCGGTGGGGCGCATGACCATTCCCCGGCTGGTGGAGCGCGGCTATCCGTTGCCGGCGGCCTGCGCGCTGGTGGCCTCCGGCGCCTGCACCGGCATCCTGATCCCGCCATCGATCGCCTATATCGTGATGGGCCTGGTGTTGGGCATGTCCGCCTCGACGCTGTTTCTGGCGGCGGCGATCCCCGGGGTGATGGTGATGATCTCGGTCATGGCCACCAATATGGTGCTCAATCGCATCTACGGCTTCGAAGGCGATCGCGAGCGTTTCTCCTGGCGACGCTGGATCGACACCGTATGGGACGCCCGCTGGGCGCTGTTCGTACCGGTGGTGATCCTGGGCGGCATCTACACCGGCATCTTCACTCCTACCGAGGCGGCATCGGTGGCCGTGGTGGTGGTGGTCATCATCGGCCTGCGCCAGGGGCGCCTGACGCTGGGTGACATTCCGCGCATGCTGGAGAGCTCGGCGCGGGTGTGCGGCGTCATCGTGCCGATCATCGCGGTGTCCCTGCCGCTGGCGCAGAGCCTGGCCAGCCTCGATATCCCCCAGACCCTGGTCAGCGGAATCAGCGGTGTCACCGACGCCCCCTGGCTGATGATCCTGATGATGATCGGCATTCTGGTGCTGGCTGGCTGCGTGATGGAAACCACCCCCAACATCGTCATCCTGGCGCCGCTGCTGCTGCCACTGGCGCTGGAGGCGGGGATGAACGAGTTCCACTTCGCGATCCTGATGGTCACCACCCTGGGCCTGGGCTTCATCACGCCACCGCTGGGACTCAACCTGTTCGTGGTGTCCGGCTTGACCCGCTGTTCGGTCCTGTCGATCGCTCGCTACGCGCTGCCGTTCGTGCTGGGGATGCTGATCGTGGTGTTGATGATCGCTTATTTGCCTTGGTTGTCGACCTGGGCGATAGGGTAGGGCTCGTCTGAAAAGTGCCTGCGCTCGGTAATACGGCGTTAAAAATCGGATCAAAATGCTCATTTACACCCCGTAAACTGCGCTTTCTCACCGATTTTTGCCTTGTCTAACCTTCGCTCGTCGACTTTTCGGACTGAGCCCAGGGAGAGGTTGGGGGAGAGCTGTCTTCCCCCTTTTTTTTAACGAATTTGTAAGCGCTTACAAAAGTGTGGGTGCAAAGATGCAAAGTGAGGGCGAGGGCGACGCTAGGCGACTGGCCGGCCCACGCCTCGACAGAGCAACGCTCACCAAAACAACGACGCCGTCGGCGCATCACGGCCGAGTCGACGGCATACCCTAGGCACTGCGCATGCTCAAGACTCAAGCATGTGTGGCGACCGATACCGGCCGATGACCTCAAGGAGACTCAACATGGCGATTCACTACTACAAGCAAGCCGACAAGAATGCCTCCAGCAACGACACCCAGACCCATGAAGTCGTCTCGCGCATGCTCGCCGAGATCGAGGCTGGGGGAGAGGCCAAGGCGCGGGAATACTGTCGTGAACTCGACGGCTGGGAAGGCGACGTCATCGTCAGCCGTGACCAGATCGAGGCGGCCAGGGAGAAGGTCCCCGAGCAGCTCAAGCAGGATATCCACTTCGCCTATGAGCGCGTCAGCCGGTTTGCCGCCGCCCAGCGCGACAGTATCCAGGGCTTCGAGACCGAGCTGTCGCCGGGCCTGTTCGCCGGGCAGAAGCTGATCCCGATGGAGACCGCCGGTTGCTACGTGCCAGGTGGGCGCTACGCGCATATTGCCTCGGCGATCATGAGCGTAGCCACCGCCAAGGTGGCCGGGGTCAAGAACGTGGTGGCCTGTTCGGTGCCGCGGGACGAGAACGGCATCCACCCGGCCATCCTGTATGCGATGGATCTCGCCGGTGCCGACGTCATCCTGCAGATGGGCGGGGTTCAGGGCATCGCCTCCATGGCCTTTGGACTGTTCACCGGCAAGCCCGCCGACATTCTGGTCGGCCCGGGCAACCGCTTCGTCGCCGAGTCCAAGCGTCAGTTGTTCGGACGCTGCGGCATCGACATGTTTGCCGGGCCCACCGAGATCGGCATCATCGCCGATCACAGCGCCGATCCCGATATCGTGGTCGAGGACCTGGTCGGCCAGGCCGAGCACGGCCCGGATTCGCCGGCCTGGCTGTTCACCACCTCGCGTGAATTGGCCGAAGCGGTGGATCAGCGCATCCAGGCGCGCATCGATGACCTGCCGGAAACCCAGCGCAAGGCCGCCGACGCCGCCTGGCGCGACTACGGCGAGATCATCGTCTGCGATACCCGGGAGGAAGCCGTCGAGGTCAGCGATCGTTATGCCTCCGAACATCTGGAACTGCAGGTGGAGGATCTGGACTGGTGGATGGAGCGCCTCAACAGCTACGGCTCGCTGTTCGTCGGCGAGGAGGCTTCGGTGGCGTTCGGCGACAAGTGTTCGGGCACCAATCATATCCTCCCGACCAAGGGGGCGGCGCGTTACACCGGCGGGCTGTGCGCCCAGAAGTTCCTCAAGATCGTGACCTACCAGCGCCAGAGCCGCGAGGCCACCCGCACCGTAGCCGCCACCGCCGCCAGGCTGTCGCGCTGCGAGGGCATGGAAGGCCATGCCCGTACCGGCGATATCCGTCTGGCCAAGTACTATCCGGATGAGCGCTTTGTGCTGGCGGTGGAAGAGGATGTATGACCATGCGTCCCGATTTTGACCTCGACGGACGGGTGGCGCTGGTCACCGGGGGCAGCAGCGGGCTGGGTCTTGCCATCGGCGAGGCACTGGCGGCGAGCGGCGCCCGGGTGGTGCTGGCCGCCAGGCGTCAGGACGCGCTGGATGCGGGAGTGGAGCGGATTCGGAGCATGGGCGGCCAGGCGGCCGCCCTCAGCGCCGACCTGGCCGACGCCAGGGGCCTTGATGAGGTGGCACGTCGCGCTACCGAAGCGTTTGGCGATCCCCAGATTGTGGTCAACGCCGCCGGGGTGAACCTGCGCCAGCCGGCAGAAGAGGTCGATCTGGCCTCGTGGGAGCTGACCCTGCAGCTCCACCTGGGCACGCCGTTCTTTCTGTCACGGGCGCTGGTGCCGGGGATGCGCGCGGCGGGCTACGGTCGCATCATCAACCTGGCCTCGCTGCAGTCTAGTCGTGCCTTTCCCGACAGCGCCCCCTACGGGGCCGGCAAGGGGGGTATCGCCCAGCTGACCCGCGCCATGGCCGAGGCCTGGTCGCGCCACGGTATCAACGCCAATGCGCTGGCGCCGGGATTCTTTCCTACCGAGCTGACCTCACCGGTGTTCGACGATGCGGCCAGGTCCGAGGCGCTGGCGCGCCAGACCGCCATCGGCCGTAACGGAAGGCTTGAGGATATCGCGGGACCAGCGGTATTCCTGGCGTCCCCGGCCTCGGCCTACGTCACCGGCCAGATCCTTCACGTCGATGGCGGCTTTACCGCCAAGTGATTCAGGAGACTCACCATGCAAGCCTTGTTCTACGTCGGTCGCGAGCAGATGGAGATGCGTGGCACCGAGCCCGAGCCGCTCAAGCCGGGGGAGTCGCGGGTGCAGGTGGAGGCCACCGGCATCTGCGGTTCCGACCTGCATGCCTACCATGGCCATGATCCCCGGCGGATGCCGCCGATGATCCTGGGCCACGAGGTCGCGGGACGGGTGGTCGAGGGTGCCTGGAAGGGCAAGCGGGTCACCATGAACCCGCTGATCGTCTGCGGCCACTGCGAGTACTGCCAGGCCGGGCGCCAGAATCTATGCGAGAACCGCAGCATGATCGGCATGAATCGCCCCGGCAGCTTCGCCGAGACGGTCAACATCGCCGATCACAGCCTGATCGAGCTGCCACAGACGCTCAGCGCCGAGGTCGCCGCCATGACCGAGCCGGTGGCGACCGCAGTGCATGGTATTCACCGCCTGGAGCGGGTGCTCGATCGCCCGCTGGCGGAGTCCCGGGTGCTGGTGATCGGTGCCGGCGCCATCGGCCTGATGACCGCCTTGATCCTGCGCCAGCGCGGGGTGCGCTCGCTGCGTATCGCCGATCTCAACCCGCTGCGCCGGGAGGCGGCGCTCAGGGTCGGGCTCGAGGCCTTCGACCCGCGCGAAGCGCCGCCCCGGGCCGACTCGGTGGAAGCGGTGTTCGACTGTGTGGGGGCCGGCCCCACGCGCAAGATGGCGGTGGCCTCGGCTCGTCCTGGTGGCGCGATCATGCACCTTGGTCTGCAGGACAACGATGGGGTCACCGATACCCGCGCCATCACCTTGAAGGAGCTGAGTTTTCTTGGTGCCTACACCTACAGCTTCGGTGATCTTCGCGCTGCCGTCGCACTGCTCGACGCCGGTGCGCTGGGGGAGCTGTCCTGGGTCGAGAAGCGGCCTCTGGTCGAGGGGCCGGCCGCCTTCGAGGAGCTGGCAAGCGGGCGCAGCGCCGCCGCCAAGGTCATTCTGTATCCGTAAGGGCCGCGTTGGCACGGAGCAGCGCTCTGAACAGGCGATGTCGAGTGGACGCGCTGTGCGTCGCCTGTAGCTTCACCAGCGCTTTTGCCAGCCCTGTCGTCAGCCCTGTCGCCAGCGCTATTCGTCATCCTTTCAGCTATCTTTTCGTCCATCCTGTCGGCAAGGTGGCGCAGATGGTCGACGTTTTTTCTGAGCGAATAGATAGCTGAGTGAGCGCTTGTTCAATCGTGAATGGGCGGTCGACCTCAGGCTGCATTTTCCGTTGTTGTTCGCTGGAGGTTGCCTTCAGGGTGTGATCACGCCGCCAGACCGGGCACGCCGGGCCTGGGAGGCTCGGAAGGGCATAAGGTTACACCCCGCTTCGTGCCGGTTCTCTTAATGGATTCAGGTGGTTGCTCTCACATTGCAGTGCACAAATTACTGGCGATCCCCTCTTGTGCAGACTAGCCACAAGAGGTAACACTGGTAGGAATGACAACAAGAAACCATAACAAGCAATCGTAATAACGTTGGCCACATGGGAGATCCATCGTGAAGATAGGAGCACCAAGGGAACGGCATAAGGGCGAGGCGCGTGTCGCGCTGACGCCCGAGAGCGCCGGACACATTCAGAAGCTGGGTCACGAGTGCCTGATCGAGACGGGCGCAGGTGAGCTTGCCGGCTTTACCGACGCCGCCTATGAAGAGGCCGGTGTCACTATCGTCGACAGCATGGAGGCGGTGTTCGAGCAGGCCGACGTGGTCGTCAAGGTGCGCGAGCCACAGAAGGAAGAGTCCGACCTGCTGCGCCAGGGCCAGACCCTGATCAGCTTCTTCTGGCCGGCCCAGAACGAGGAGATGCTCGAGACCTGCAAGGACAAGGGTGCCAGCGTCGTCGCCATGGACATGGTGCCGCGGATTTCCCGCGCCCAGAAGATGGATGCGCTGTCCTCCACCGCCAACATCGCCGGCTATCGCGCGGTGATCGAGGCAGGCAACCAGTTCGGGCGCTTCTTCACCGGTCAGGTCACCGCCGCGGGCAAGGTGCCGCCGGCCAAGGTGCTGATCATCGGTGCCGGCGTTGCCGGTCTTGCCGCCATCGGTACCGCCACCAGCCTTGGTGCGGTGGTGCGTGCCTTCGACGTGCGCCCCGAGGTCTCCGAGCAGATCGAGTCCATGGGCGCCGAGTTCCTGTTCCTCGATTTCGAGGACTCCCAGGACGGCTCCGAAAGCGGTGGCTATGCGGCGCCCTCCAGCCCCGAGTTCCGCGAAAAGCAGCTCGAACTGTTCCGTCAGCAGGCCCCCGAGGTGGATATCGTCATCACCACCGCCCTGATCCCCGGACGCCCGGCTCCCAAGCTGTGGCTCGAGGACATGGTCAAGGCGATGAAGCCGGGCTCTGTGGTGGTCGACCTGGCCGCCGAGAAGGGCGGCAACTGCGACCTGACCAAGCCTGATGAGCGCGTGGTTACCGACAACGGCGTCATCGTGGTCGGCTATACCGACTTCCCGTCGCGCATGGCCACCCAGTCGTCGCTGCTGTACTCGACCAATATCCGTCACATGCTGACCGATCTGACGCCGGAGAAGGACGGCAAGATCGTTCACGACATGGAAGACGACGTGATCCGTGGCGCGACCGTCACCCACCAGGGTGAGGTCACCTTTCCGCCGCCTCCGCCCAAGGTCAAGGCCATCGCCGCGGCCAAGCCGAAGCCCAAGGAGAAGGAGCCGACACCGGAGGAGCGCAAGGCTGCCGAACACGCTGCCTTCATGAAGCAGACCAAGAGCCAGGTCACCATGCTGGCGGTCGGCGGCATCGTCATGGGGCTGCTCGGTCTGGTGGCGCCGGCGTCCTTCATGCAGCACCTTATCGTCTTCGCGCTGGCCTGCTTCGTCGGTTTTCAGGTCATCTGGAACGTCAGTCACTCTCTGCACACGCCGCTGATGGCGGTGACCAATGCGATTTCCGGGATCATCATCCTCGGTGCCGTGCTCCAGGTGGGCTCGGGTAGCTGGTTGGTCGCCTTGCTGGCGGGCATCTCGGTGCTGATCGCTTCCATCAACGTCGTGGGTGGCTTCCTGGTGACACGCCGGATGCTGGCCATGTTCCAGAAGTCCTGAACCGCGGAGAGACGAAATGCTAGGACAACAATTCGTAACCGCCGCGGCGATCGCGGCGAGTGTGCTGTTCATCCTCTCGCTGGGGGGACTGAGCAATCAGGAAAAGGCCAAGCGCGCGGTGTGGTACGGCATCGTCGGTATGGGCCTGGCGGTGTTCTCCGTCATGCTCGGCCCGAACATCGGCAACTACTGGCTGATGATCCCCTTGATGATCGTCGGTGCCGTGGTCGGCACCATGGTGGCTAAGCGGGTCGAGATGACCCAGATGCCGCAGCTGGTGGCGGCGCTGCACTCCTTCGTCGGTCTGGCGGCGGTGTTCGTCGGCTGGAACGCCGAGATGGAACGTGCCCGGGTGCTGGCGCTGAAGGCGGCCGGTGAGTCCCTCGACGGCCTGTCGGCGTTCGCCGCTACTCTGGCCTACAAGACACCTGCCGAGCTGACCTTCCTGCAGGTCGAGGTGGTGCTGGGCGTGTTCATCGGTGCGGTGACCTTCACCGGCTCGGTGATCGCCTTCGGCAAGCTGGCCGGCAAGATCGACGGCAAGCCGAAGAAGTACCCCGGCGGTCATGCCCTGAACGCCGGTGCGGCGATTCTCTCGCTGGTGCTGGCCATCGCCTACCTCAACGGTGCCGGCTTCTGGACACTGTTGCTGATCGCTCTGCTCGCCTTCTTCATCGGCTGGCACCTGATCCTCGGCATCGGCGGCGCCGACATGCCGGTGGTGGTGTCGATGCTCAACAGCTACTCGGGCTGGGCCGCGGCCGCTATCGGCTTCACCCTGTCCAATGACCTGCTGATCGTCACCGGTGCGCTGGTGGGCTCCTCCGGTGCCATCCTGTCGTACATCATGTGCAAGGCGATGAACCGCAACTTCGTCAGCGTCATCCTCGGTGGCTTCGGCGGTACCCAGGGGCCGGCCCAGGAGATCGAGGGCGAGCAGGTGTCGATCGACGCCGGTGGCGTCAGCAGCGCCCTCAACGACGCCGACAGCGTGATTATCGTGCCGGGGTATGGCATGGCGGTGGCCCAGGCCCAGAACGCGGTCAGCGAACTGGTGCGCAAGCTGCGCTCCGCCGGCAAGGAGGTGCGCTTCGGCATCCACCCGGTGGCAGGTCGTCTGCCGGGTCACATGAACGTGCTGTTGGCCGAGGCCAAGGTACCCTACGATATCGTGCTGGAGATGGACGAGATCAATGATGACTTCGCTTCCACCGACGTGGTCATCATCATCGGCTCCAACGACATCGTGAACCCGGCCGCCCAGGAAGACCCCAACAGCCCCATCGCCGGCATGCCGGTGCTCAAGGTGTGGGAGTCCAAGCAGGTGTTCGTGTGCAAGCGTGGTCAGGGAACCGGCTACTCGGGCATCGAGAACCCGCTGTTCTTCAAGGAGAACACCCGGATGTTCTACGGCGATGCCCGGGCCAGTATCGATTCGCTGATTCCGCTGATCGACTGAACTGAGCTGCGTGTAGTACAGGGCTCCTCTTTAGAGGGGCCCGATGATGCCCCCCTCTTTAAAGGGGCCCGAAGACGCCCCTCCTTGTAGGGGCTGAAGACGCCCCTCTTCACAGGGGCCCGACGACGCCCCTCTTCACAGGGGCCCGAAGACGCCCCTCTTCACAGGGGCCCGAAGACGCCCCTCTTTAAAGGGGCCCAAAGACGCCCCTTTCGAGGGGCGTTGCTCGTTGTGGCACCAGGTCAGTCAAAGTGGCGACGAGATCCCTCGTCGTGACGTCAGATTCGGTACAATCCACCAAGACTCATCGACTGCGGAGCAAGCATGACCGACATGGACACCAGGGTGGCGGTGCTGGGGGGCGGGAGCTTCGGCACCGCGCTGGCCAGCATCGCCGCCGATAACGGCTTCCACGTGCGCCAATGGCTCAGGGACGGCGCGCTGGTGGAAAGCATCAATCGTGATCATCGCAATCCGCGCTACTTGCCCGACTACGCCATCAACCCCAGGGTCAAGGCATCCACCGAACTCGAGTGGGTGCTCGAGGACGCCATCCTGGTGCTGGTGGCGATTCCCTCCAAGGCCTTCGCCGAGGTGGTGCGCCAGGCACGTCCCTGGCTCAAGCCCGAGCAGATTCTGGTCAGCACCACCAAGGGCATCCAGGAGGATGGCTTCAAGCTGATGAGCCAGATCCTCGAGGACGAGACGGGGTTTGCCCACGTGGGCGTGCTGTCCGGGCCCAACCTGGCCTCCGAGGTGGCCCAGAAGCAGCTCACCGCCACGGTGATCGCCAGCCACGACGCCGAGACGAGATCGCGGGTGCAGGCGGCGCTGGGCTGTGACTATTTCCGCGTCTACGCCAGCAATGACCGCTACGGGGTCGAGCTTGGCGGTGCGCTCAAGAACATCTACGCCATCGCCGCCGGCATGGCAGCGGCGCTGGGCATGGGCGAGAATACCCGCAGCATGCTGATGACCCGTGCGCTGGCCGAGATGAGCCGCTTCGCCGTCTCCCAGGGCGCCAATCCGATGACCTTCCTGGGGCTGGCCGGTGTCGGCGACCTGATCGTGACCTGCTCGTCGGAACTGTCGCGCAACTATCGCGTCGGCTTCGCGATGGGCAAGGGTCAGAGCCTGGACGAGGCGGTGGCGTCTCTCGGCCAGGTGGCCGAAGGGGTCAATACCGTCAAGCTGGTGCGCGACAAGGCCGATGCCGAAGGCGTCTACATGCCGTTGGCGGAAGGGCTCTATCAGGTGTTGTTTCGCGGCGTGCCGGCCCGTGACATGGCCAAGCTGCTGATGCGCGGCGAGCAGAGCAGCGACGTCGAGTTCGTGCTCCCCCGCGAGGACGTCAAGCAGGACCGGCGACAGACGGAGGCCAAGAATGGCGGATAGACTCTGGATCATGCGTCACGGCGAGGCCACTCCGGGCTTTCCCGACGAGGCGCGCAGGCTGACCACCCGCGGCGAGGACGAAGCTCGCGCCATGGGCCGCTGGCTGGCGAGTCGTGACGACATCGACTGGGGCCGGCTCAAGGTGCTGGCCAGTCCCTACGTGCGTGCCCAGCAGACCGCCGCCCTGGTGCTGGACGCTCTGCCGGACGAGGTGAGTCTCGATACCCTGGACATCATCACCCCCGACGATTCCCCCGAGGCCGTGGTGGACTGGCTGACGCTGGAAAGTGACGAGGGCCCGCTGCTGCTGGTCAGCCATATGCCGCTGGTCGCGGCCCTGACCGGGCTGCTGGCGGAGGGCAGGGCAGGGGCCGGGGTGGGCTTTGTCACCGCGGCAATCGCCGAACTGGAGGCCGATGTCAGAGCCGCTGGTTGCGCGCGGCTGGTGGGCATGACCACGCCATCGTCACTTCGCTGACCCTGACCGCAGTGGTTGGCGTGGTGCGAGCGACCTGTCTGACATATTTCGCACTCGATAGAACGGGCCCGTCACTGGCGGGCTTTCACCTGAAGGGACGCCCATGAGTTTTTTCGTCAACAACCGCATCTTCGTCAATCCGGGCTTTGAGGACGAGTTCGAAGAGCGCTTTCGCCGTCGCGCCGGAGAGATCGACAAGCAGCCGGGCTTTGTCGCCATGCGTGTGCTGAGGCCGCTGGGCAACCAGGCGCCCTACGTGGTGGAGACCCAGTGGGAGAGCCAGGCGGCGTTTCGTGCCTGGGTCGGCAGCGACGACTTCAAGCGTGCCCACGCCAACCCGCTGCCGGCGGAGGCCACCCGCGAGGGCGGCGGTATCGAGCAGTTCGAGGTAGTCGAGGGGACTGAAGCCAAGGGCTGAACTAGATTAGCCCGTTGAGCCGCAGGGCGAAGACACCCACCGTCACGCTGATGCTGGCCACCAGGGTGGTGAGGGCGATGATATTGGCCGTCAGAATTTCATCGCCGCCCATGGCCTTGGCCATCACAAAGGCCGCCGCCGCGGTGGGGCTTGCGAAGAACAGAAACAGCACGCCCAGCTCGGCACCACGAAAGCCAAGCCCCAGCGCCGCCAGGGTGGCCACCAGCGGGATCACCACCATCTTGGCGAGGCTTGCGCTGACGGCGGTGCGATAGCTGGTCTTGAGCGCCCGGGTGGAGATGGTGGCGCCGATGCAGATCAGCGCCAGCGGCAGGGTCAAGGAGGCAAAGTAGTCACCGGTGGTCTCGATCCACTCGGGCAGGCTGACCTGCAGCGCCGCCAGGGGCGTGGCGACCACAACCGCCAGGATCAGCGGATTGGTCAGGATATGGCGGAAGATGCTGTTCCAGTCGATGGCCTTGCGCCGGCCGTCCTCGTCCAGTTGGTATGCCGCCAGCACCACCACCGACAGCACGTTGTAGCAGAGGATTACCACCCCCAGCAGCAGACTCCCCAGCGATAGCCCCACCTCGCCGTACATGCCGTGGGCGAGTGCCAGGCCAACCACTCCGCAGTTGCCGCGAAAGGCGCCCTGTACATAGACCCCGCGCTGGTGACGCTTGACCCTAAGCGCAGCGTAGCCCCAGGCGAGCACGAAGCTTGCAATGGTGGCCAGTGCGAAGAAGGCCAGCATCCAGGGGTTCAGGGTGCGTTCCAGATCGGCGTGGATCAGGCTGAGAAAGAGCATGGCCGGCAGGGTGGCGCGAAACACCAGTCGCGACGCCGTATTGACGAAGGCCTGATCGATCCAGCCGAGTCGCTTGAGCGCAATGCCGATAAACACCATGGCAAACACCGGCAGGCTGATGTTGAGCGTCGACAGGAAGACATCGATCAATGACATGGGCGCGTCCTTGGGCCTCCAGGGAGAGGGTGTCGGATGGCCCCGGGGGCCCGCTTCGAGTCTCTCGTCGGCATTGCGGCGGGTGAAACAGGAGTGTGAACTTTGGTCTAAAGTTACCACAGTGGCTATTGTCAGTCAGCGTCCCGACGTCTAGCTTATGTTTTGTATGATGTATGACATGGCGGGAATCGAAACCCTCATGTCCGTTCACGACGAAGACAGGAGGACGTTTCGGTGAAATTTTCCCATGCCCAGGTCAAGCAGGCGATCAGCGATGGTCTGCTGTCGTTTCCGGTCACGGACTTCGACGCCGAAGGACGTTTCGACGCCGAGAGCTATCGCGCGCGTCTCGAGTGGTTCATCAGCCACAAGATTTCGGCGGTGTTCGTCGCCGGTGGCACCGGCGAGTTCTTCAGCCTGTCGCTGGAGGAATTCCGTGCGATCGTCCGTCTGGCCGTGGAAGTCGTCGATGGTAAGCTGCCGGTGATCGCCAGCGCCGGTCTGAGCGTGGCCACCGGTTCCGAGTTCGCCCGCATCGCCGAGGAAGAGGGCGCCGACGGTATCCTGCTGATGCCGCCTTACCTGACAGAGTGTCCCCAGGGCGGCCTGGTGGAATACGCCAGCCGGATCTGCCAGTCCACCAGCGTCAGCGTGATCTACTACAACCGTGGCAACGGCGTGCTCAACGCTCAGTCCGCCAAGCGGCTGGCCGACGCCAACCCCAACCTGGTGGGACTCAAGGACGGCAAGGGCGACATGCAGGCGCTCAACCGCGTGATCAAGACCGTCGGCGATCGACTGGCTTACGTCGGTGGCGTGCCCACCGCCGAGATCATCGCCGAGGCCTACCTGGCGGTGGGCGTAAACACCTACTCCAGCGCGGTGTTCAACTTCGTGCCGGACATGGCGGTGACCTTCTACAAGGCCCTGCGTGCCGGCGACAGCGACACCGTGCGCAAGATCTCCCGCGAGTTCTTCCTGCCCTTTGTCGCCCTGCGTGACCACAAGGCAGGCTACGCCGTCAGCCTGATCAAGGCCGGCACCGACCTGATCGGCCGTCCGTCCGGCGCGGTGCGTGCCCCACTGGAAATGCCAAGCGATGATGAGCGCAAGCAGCTCGAGCAGTTGATCGAGCGCGCCCGTTCCTTCTGATTCATGACGTTCGATGCTGGCGCTGCCGCGTCGACAGTCCCTGAAGCTAACCCTTCGCCAGGGAGGGACGCCAGGACGTCGGGGGAGGGCACGAGAGGTGGCGCGGCAGGGCTTGGCTCATAATGCACGCCATCATCACTTTTCAGCGAGACAGGGTCGGCAAGTCAGCGGCAGTGAGACGGGGTCAGGGAGAGATATCAGCGCGCCAGCCAGAGTCCGATGACCACCGCCACGGCCACGGTGGTGAAGAACAGACGGTTGCGCAGGCGGGTATCGCGGGCGGGTTTACGGGACACGCGTTGCTCCTTGGTAGCGGGGAGTCAGGGGGAATTCCGGGGAATCTAGGCTTTGGTTCACTTGGCGGCCTAGGGTAATGCCGTTAGCCTGCCAAGGCTACAGCGGCGGGTCGCCGCCTCTCATCGGATGAGACAGAATCATGCCAGATACCCCAACCTTGCTGTTCGCCCACGCCAATGGCTTTCCCGGCGGCAGTTACAGAAGCCTGCTGGCACCACTCGCAGAGCGCTTCGACGTCCACCCGCTCGATCGCCTGGGCCACCATCCCGATTTTCCCGTGGGCCACAACTGGTTGGCATTGCGTGATGAATACCTCGAGAGCACCCGTCACCTGGCCGGACCCTTTATCGGTGTCGGCCACTCCATGGGCGGGGTGATCACCGCCATGGCGGCGCGCCAGGAGCCGGAGCGGTTCCAGGCCGTGGTGATGCTCGACCCGCCGCTGATGCTGGGCATCGACGCCTTGGCCATGCGCGTCAGCAAGTGGCTCGGCATGGTGGATCGAGTGACGCCGGCAGGCAAGAGCAAGGGGCGCCGTACCCGTTGGGAAAGCCGTGATGCGATGCGCGCTCAACTTCGGCGCAAGGGCCTGTTTCGCAGCTTCACCGAGGAGGCGCTGGACGACTACATCGATGCCGGCACCACGACCCTGGAGGACGGCGCGGTGGTGTTGAGCTATGACCCGGATATCGAGGTCGAGATCTTCCGTCATCTGCCCCACCATCTGGATCGTCTGCCCACGGAGGTACGAGTACCTCTGGGTGTGCTGGCAGGGGAGACGTCTGACTTGCTGACCGAGGCACGTTGCCGACGTCTCAGCCGGCGCGGTATCGCCCTAGACAGGGTGCCCGGCAGTCATATGTTTCCGATGGAGCAGCCCGAGGCAACGCGACGCGCCTTGCTTGCCATGATCGACCGTCTGCTGGGCGAAGGGGCAACGCAATGAAGCCAGCGGGAGAAGCGCTTCGCCTGGCACAGGGTCGCCTGGCCGCACTGGCCTGGGGAAGCACGGAGGCGCCGGTGTGGCTGGCGCTGCACGGCTGGCTCGACAACGCCGCAAGCTTTGCGCGTTTAGCGCCGGTGCTGGCCGAACGGCTCGATATACGCCTGGTGGCCATCGACATGGCCGGCCATGGTCACTCCGAGCGGCTGCCCGGTGACTACGACTACGCCATCTGGGACTACTGCCACGACCTGCTCGATGCACTGGATGATCTCGGACTGGATAGTGCCCCGGTGCTGGCTCACTCCCTCGGCGCCGGGGTGGCCTGCCTGGTCGCCGCGGCCTGGCCCGAACGCATCGAGCGCCTGGTGCTGATCGACGGTCTGGGGGCCTTGACCACCCCACCTGAAGATACCGCTGGCCAGTTGGGGCGTTCGTTGCGGGCCCAGCGTCGCCGTCGCTCGCGGATTCCTCATTATGCCGATCTGGATACCGCGGTGGCGGCGCGGGTCGCCGGTGGCGCCACCCCGGTGGATGCCGAGACGGTGCGCGACATCGTGGCCAGGAACCTGACCCCCTGCGACGAGGGCGGCCTGCGGCTGCGCACCGACCCGCGCCTGCTGCGCCCCTCCCCCGTGCGGCTGACCGATGACCAGGTCGCGAATCTGCTCGAGGCTATTGCCTGCGAGGTACTGCTGGTCGAAGGGCGTGACGGTATTCTCGGGGAACGTCCACGAGGGGTGGCTTCGCGAGCACGCGTTCTCCGCCTGACCCGTCGCGTGCTGGAGGGCGGACACCATCTTCATGCCTCGCCGCAGCACGCCCCCGCGGTGGCCGATGCCATCGTCGAGGCGTTGTCCGCAACACCTTGATCGAAAAGACGATCTTGGCAGCCAGTCGGTGGATGAGTCTTGGCCGCTGCGCCGTGACAGGCCGCGTAAGCTTTTCCACGGTGGGTTAGTCTAAGCTTATAGACAGGCCTGCGAGTGCGAGGCATGCGCTGTTCAAGCGCTGCCCGCGCGGCCAATCCGCAGCAGGAGGGCATTGCCATGACCGTCTATCGCCACGATTGTCCCCCGGGATCGAGCGGCAAGCGCATTGCGCTGACATTGGGTAGTGGTGGTGCCCGAGGCTATGCCCACATCGGTGTGCTGCAGGAATTGGTCGCCCGCGACTATGAAGTGGTGGCTATCTCGGGGTGCTCCATGGGCGCCCTGGTCGGGGGCATCTTTGCTGCGGGGAAGCTCGAGCCCTACCGTCAGTGGGTCGAGGAGCTGGGCTCCTTCGGCGTACTTCGCCTGCTCGACATGTCGTTCACCTCCATGGGTGCCATGCAGGGCAGGAAGGTGATGAGCAAGATCGAGTCGTTTATCGGTGACGTCGCCATCGAGGACCTGCCCATTCCCTTCACCGCGGTGGCGACCGACCTGATGCGCCAGCGAGAAGTGTGGTTTCAGCGGGGGTCCCTGCTCAAGGCTATCCGTGCCTCCATCGCCATACCCGGGGTCTTCACGCCGGTCGAGGATGGGCCTCGGCTGCTGGTCGATGGCGGTCTGCTCAATCCGCTGCCGATCATCTCCAACGTGTCGGTCCACGCGGACCTGGTGATGGCGGTCAACGTCACCGCCAACAGCCCCAACCTTGTCTCTCTCGAGGAGTTGCTGCCGGTGGAGTGCCCGAGCTGCGATGAGGCCCGAGGCGGTAAAGGTACCAACGGAGAACGCCGCAGGGGCGATCGACGCGGTGCGCTGATGGCGCGGCGTTTTCAGGAAAGCGCCGAATCGGAGGCCGAAGCCGACCGTGCCGAGCGCGGTAATGCCGCGCTGGGGCGCAAGGACTGGGGACGGCTGGCCACCATCCTGACCTCCTTCGACATCACCCAGGCGGCGTTGGCGCGCTACAAGGAGGCGGGCTATCCGCCGGACATCCTGGTGGAGATACCCAAGACCGTCTGCGGCTCCTTCGAATTCCACCGTGCCAGGGATCTGATCCGTCTGGGGCGTCACCTGACCTGCCAGGCGCTGGATCGCATCGAGACCTGCGGTATCGTCGAGCAGACTGAAAAGCCAGCAGGCTGACCCAGGGCATCGGCCGCGACTTCCAGGCCCATATCGACTGCGCCGCCTCAGCAGCATCTGGGTCGCACCGATGCACCTTCTGACAGGGGGGCAGGGTGTCTGTCTGACCGGGACTCAGGGCGTCTGGCCGCGCCGTCTCAGCAGCACGTAAACCGCACCGGTGCCGCCTTCGGCGTCGGTGGCCGAACAGAAGGCCAGCACGCTCGGCCATTCTCTCAACCACGCATTGACGTGACTCTTGATCACCGGATAGTCGGCGGTGGCGCCCCAGGCCTTGCCGTGGACCACGATCACGCAGCGATGACCACTGGCCACCGAGTCACGCAGAAAGCTCTCGAGTTCCGAGCGAGCCTCCTCGAGGCTGTAGCCGTGCAAGTCCAGACCGCCTTCCCAGCCGATCATCCCGCGCTTCAACTGGCTACGGGTGCGATAGGGCAGGTCGGGAAGGGCAAAGTCCAGATACTCCGATGGGCGTACCGGCTCGACTCGGCCATCCGAGGTGCGCCCGGTGGCCACGTCATCACCCGCGCTGACGGCGGCAGCGCGGCGCGCGGCGGCGGCCTGATCTCGCTGGGCACGGGTGGTCGGGCGCGGCTTGCCGGTGTCGGCGCGGTTGTGGCGGATACGACGGACACCTGCCTGCTCCAGGGCCTGGCGAAACGCGCTGATCTCGTCGTCGGGCGGTGGCTGGCGCTGGCTCATGGGGTCCTCGGGTCCGGAAAAAGGGAGGCCCAGTATACCGTGGTGGCCGTGGCAGTGAACCGCCGGCACGGATACAATGCCTTGCGAGTCAGATAGCCATCTATATCGCTATCTCGATCTCTATCTATATCGCTATCCAGGATCTTGCATCTGCCTTCGCCCCTGGAACGGAAGGGACCTTCGCGTGAAGGTCGTCGAAGGCGGTGATGGTCCATGCGATCCTGGCGCACGCCTCTTCTTGAACCCGATCGACAGGATGCCCTCTTGGCCGACTCTTCCTCCTCTCCGTCCACTTCCAGGTCTTCGACGCTGGCGCTCCCCGACGCTGAATTGGCCGACGGCCTGTTCACCCTGCGCGACTGTCTGCGCTGGGCAACCAGCGAGTTTCACCTGGCGGGGCTGACCTATAGCCACGGCACAGACAGCGCCTGGGACGAGGCGGTGGCCCTGGTGCTTGGCGCCTTGCATCTGCCCTGGAACGTGGACCCCGGCGTGCTGGATGCGCGGCTGCTGCCGATGGAACGCGAGCGCATCGTCGGCCTGGTGCGCGCCAGGATCAGCGACAGGCGGCCCTTGCCCTACCTGCTCGGCGAGGCCTTCTTCGCCGGGCTTGTGTTCAGTGTGGACGAGCGGGTGTTGATTCCGCGCTCGCCGATTGCCGAGTTGATCGAGTCGGGCTTTCAGGCCTGGTTCCCCGAGGAGCCGCCTCGGCGCATCCTCGACCTGTGCACCGGCTCGGGCTGTATCGGCATCGCCTGCGCCGAGTATCTGCCTACCGTCGAGGTGGACCTGTCCGATATCAGCCAGGACGCCCTGGCGGTGGCCCGTGAGAACATCAATCGCCACGACGTAGGCCGGCGCGTGCGCGCGGTGCACAGCGACGTCTTCGATGGCCTGGAAGGGCAGCGTTACGACTTGATCGTGTCCAACCCGCCCTACGTCGATATCCGCGACCTGACCACCATGCCGGAGGAGTTCCGTCATGAGCCGGCGCTGGCGCTGGGGGCGGGCAGCGATGGCCTTGATATCGTCAGACGTATCCTGCGCGAGGCAAGAGCGCACCTCAGCGACCACGGCGTGCTGATCGTCGAGGTCGGCAACTCCGATCATCATCTGGAAGCGGCCTTCCCCGAGGTTCCCTTCCTGTGGCTCGAATTCGAGCGCGGCGGCCAGGGCGTGTTCGCCCTCACCGCCGAAGAACTCGACGCCCATGCGGCGTCCTTTGCACAACAATAGAGGAGCGCCCATGTCCGGCAATACCTTCGGCAAGCTGTTTACCGTCACCACCTTCGGCGAGAGTCACGGGCTTGCGCTCGGCGCCATCGTCGATGGCTGCCCGCCTGGCATCGAGCTCAGCGAGGCCGATCTGCAGGCCGACCTGGATCGTCGCCGTCCAGGCACGTCGCGCCATACCACCCAGCGTCGCGAGCCTGATCAGGTAAAGATCCTGTCGGGCGTGTTCGAGGGACGCACCACCGGTACCTCGATTGGCCTGTTGATCGAGAACACCGACCAGCGCTCCAAGGACTATTCGAAGATCAAGGACCAGTTCCGGCCGGCCCACGCCGACTACACCTATCACCACAAGTACGGCGAGCGCGACTATCGCGGTGGCGGACGTTCCAGTGCCCGCGAGACCGCCATGCGGGTGGCCGCCGGGGCCATCGCCAAGAAGTACCTGGCGAGCCAGGGCATCGTGGTGCGTGGCTACATGAGTCAGCTGGGCGAGCTGGCCATCGAGTTTCGTGACTGGGAGGCGGTCAACGACAACCCCTTCTTCTGTCCCGACCCCGAACGGGTGCCGGAACTCGAGGCCTACATGGACCAGCTTCGCCGTGACCAGGACTCGGTGGGGGCGAAGATCACCGTCACCGCCGAAGGGCTGCCGCCCGGGCTTGGCGAGCCGGTGTTCGACCGCCTCGATGCCGAGCTGGCCCACGGCCTGATGAGCATCAACGCGGTCAAGGGCGTCGAGATCGGTGACGGCTTTGCCAGCGTGGCCCAGCGTGGCAGCCAGCACCGTGACGAGATGACCCCGGAGGGTTTTCTGTCGAATCATGCCGGTGGCGTACTGGGAGGCATCTCCAGCGGCCAGACGCTGATCGCTCACCTGGCGCTCAAGCCGACCTCCAGCATCACCATTCCTGGGCGCTCCATCGACGTGGACGGCAATCCGGTGGAGGTGGTAACCAAGGGACGCCACGATCCCTGCGTGGGGATTCGTGCCACGCCCATCGCCGAAGCGATGATGGCGCTGACCCTGATGGACCACCTGCTGCGTCATCGCGCACAGAACAGTGATGTGCGAGTCAGCACACCACGGCTACGCTGAATCGCAGAGCATGACAGGACTGCTACACTCAAGTAACTGTGGCAGGGAAGGTGCAGGATGCAGGCATCTTTGCGCCCGATAGCGCGGGCTACCGGCGCCACACACCGCCATACAAGGATCACGAGGCCAGTATGAAGATCAACGTCGAATTCGATCTGACCCCGGAAGAGTTACGCCAGGCATTGGGGCTTCCCAATATCGAGGCCTTCCAGCAGGACCTGCTCGATCGCATTCATCGGCAGATGGAGTCCGGTGTCGAAGGCTACGATCCGATGAGCCTGATGCAGCCGTTCCTGCAACAGCCGGCGCTGCAGCAGGGACTGTCCCAGGGGCTTGCCAGTTTCGGCAACTATCAGAAGATGATGATGGATATGCTGACCCAGGCCGCCCAGAGCGCCAAGGGTTCTTCTGCCAAGGATGACAAGGCCGAGGAGGCGTCAAGCTCCGCGGCGTCGCGGTCCAGTGGGGCGGCCAAGGCCAGCTCGCGCAGCGCCAAGGGCGGCAAGAGCTAGCCAGGTGCTCGTCAAGTGCCCGCCAGGGGCCCGCAGGAAAGCGGCCACGGGTATGGCGGGGAGGGCAGATTCGCCGATGGCGAGGGTGCGGGGCGTCTTGATGCACAATCGCGCAGGAGGCGACGCCTGTCATGGCGTTGTCACCGAGGGTGTGCCAGACTGAGTTTGTTGCGCTGCAACAACGCTGTCCTCAGCATGCTTCCTGGACGGAGGCTCCCTGGCGGACAGTGGCAGCGGATTGCCGAGTGGACAGACACCATCGACACGATTCCAGGAGGTTCGGTCATGCAAGACAAGATGTTCGACAACTTCAACGAGCAGACTCGTCAGTTCTTCGAGCCGATGCGCAAACTCAACTCCCTGATGCTGGACAACATGCAGAAAATGTCCCAGTACCAGATGGAGTCGATGAAGCGCTATAGCCAGATGGGTACCGAGCGCATGCGTGAAGCCACCGCGATCAACGACGCCGAGGGGCTGCGCGACTTCTCTACCCGTCAGGCCGAGATGCTCAACGAACTGTCGGCGCAGATGCTCGAAGATGCCCGCGCCATGAGCGAAATGAGCCTCGAGTTCAAGAGCGAACTGGAGTCGCTGTTTGCCGAGTCCGGCCAGCAGCTTGCCGATCAGGCGACCCAGGCCCGCGACCAGGCGACCGAGGCGGTCGAGAAGGCCACCCAGCAGGTCACCGAGGCAGCCGAAAAGGCCACCCAGCAGGCCAGCCAGGCGACTTCACAGGCGGCCTCCCAGGCCTCGTCTCAGACCAGCAGCGCCAGCAAGTCGACCGGCGGAACCGCCAAGGCGACCTCCAGCCGCAAGCGCACTTGAGGCAAGCGGGTCTGAGGCAAGCGCACCTGAGACAAGAGTACTGTTGGACGTGCCAATGAGTGAGCGGCCGCAGGCGAGTGCAGGCATTGGCGTGAAGCGCCTGCCGCACGACGGCATAGACAGCGGCGGCCGACTCGCCCCCCAACAACGATGACGAAACGAGGGTGGATAGCTGCGACGCCGCGAGGCCGACGGTGGTCCACCCTTTTTTGCAGGGCAGGCCAGAGGAGAACGCAATGGCGGCAGGTGATCAGGCGGCGGACAACCCGGAGGAATGGGGCAACCAGCTATCGGTGCTGGGCGCCGAGTACCAGGCGTTGATGGAAGATTTCCTTTCGCGCATGGTGCCCAATGACGCAGCGGATTCGGTGATGGAGGACATTCGCAACAGCTTCCAGGCCGGTGCCGAATCGCTGATGCGCAATCCCACCCTGCTATGGGAGACCCAGGCCAAGCTGATGCAGGATCAGATGGCGCTGTGGCAACAGGCCATGGCGGCGGCCAGCGGTGGCGCTTTCGAGCCCTTGGTGACGCCGTCCCGCGGCGATCGCCGCTTCAAGGACGAGGCCTGGACCAGCGATCCTGGCTACAACGCCATCATGCAGCAGTATCTGCTGTTCTCGAACACCGTCGAGACTCTGGTGGACAAGCTCGACGATCTGAGCCCCGGCGAGAAGCGCAATCTGTCCTTCTACGCGCGTCAGATGGTCAACGCCATGTCGCCGACCAACTTCGTCTCCACCAATCCCGAAGTCATGCGCAAGACCCTCGAGACCCGGGGCCAGAACCTGGTCGACGGTCTGTCGCGTCTGCGCGAGGACCTGGCCAACTCGGCCGAGGGTCTTAACGTCACCATGACCGATCGCAGCGCCTTCGAGGTCGGTGAAAACATCGCGGTGTCACAAGGCGCGGTGGTGATGGAAAACGAGCTGATCCAGCTGATCCAGTACGCGCCCACCACCGAGAAGGTGTTCAAGACGCCGCTGTTGATCGTGCCACCCTGGATCAACAAGTTTTACGTGCTCGACCTGCGCCCGGAAAACTCGCTGGTGAAGTGGCTGGTGGACCAGGGCCACACCGTGTTCCTGATCTCCTGGCGCAACCCCGGACCGGAGCAGCGCGATCTGACCTGGGCGGACTACATGCAGCTTGGCCCGATCGCGGCGCTGGACGGTATCGAGCAGGCCACTGGCGAGAAGTCGGCCAACTTCCTGTCCTACTGCATCGGCGGCACCCTGACGGCCTCGACCATGGCCTACCTGACCAGTACCCGGCGCGGGCGCAAGGCCAAGTCGGTGACCTACATGGCGACCCTGCAGGACTTCCGTGACCCCGGCGAGATCGGCGTCTTCCTGAGCGAACCGGTACTTCAGGGCATCGAAGCCAAGCTCGAGCAGGACGGTTACCTGGATGGCCGCGTCATGGCCTACTCGTTCAACCTGCTGCGGGAGAACGATCTGTTCTGGTCGTTCTACGTCAACAACTACCTGAAGGGCGAGGATCCTGCGGCCTTCGACCTGCTGTACTGGAATACCGACGGCACCAACCTGCCGGCGGGCACCCACGGCTGGTACCTGCGCCATCTGTATCAGGAGAATCAGCTGGTCGAGCCAGGCGGTGTCGAGCTCGACGGCGTCAAGATCGACCTGCGCAAGGTGTCGACGCCGAGCTACTTCATCGCCACCAAGGAAGACCATATCGCCAAGTGGAACAGCAGCTACTACGGCGCGCTGTTGCCCAAGGGCCCGGTGACCTTCGTGCTGGGGGGCTCCGGCCATATCGCTGGCGTGGTCAACCCGCCGCACAAGAACAAGTACGGCTACTGGACCAACGACGAGCTACCCGACAACCACGAAGAGTGGCTGGCCGGGGCCAAGGCCAATGAAGGCTCCTGGTGGCCCCACTGGCAGGAGTGGATGGTCAAGGGTGGCTACGTGGACGCCGACAAGATGGTCGATGCCCGCGAGCCTGGTGGCGGTGAGCTGCCGCTGCTGGAGCCCGCGCCGGGGCGTTTCGTCAAGACCAGCATCCCTGAAGTGCTGGGCGAGGCGGAGGACGACGAGGCCGCCGAGTAACCTTCGTCAGCGTGACAGGCAGGAGGGTATCCGAGGAACGCATCTGGCCTTTGATACCCGCCTGACGCTCGTACACTAATCCGCACTGTTGCAACATGGTGGCAACACGGTTGCAACACAACAACGCCGCGAGGGCCTGAGCCCTCGCGGCGTTGTCGTTTGTGGTGAATGTCGTTCGCGGCCAGAGCGGCGTCGACGGTCGTTGGCTTGCGTCGGCTTGCGTCGGCTTGCGTTGGCTCAGTCCCGCCGGCGCCACAGTGCGCCCGCCAGCAGCATCAGCCCGGCGACGAGCCAGGTGGGCCAGCTGCCGGTGCGGGTGAAGGGCGTCAGCCCCTGCATCGGCTGCACCTGACCGTCCAGGCGAGCCGTCTCGAACTGGGGCAGCTGGTCGAGCAGGCGTCCCTGATCGTCGATGATGGCGGTGATGCCATTGCTGGTGGCTCGCATCACGTAGCGGCCGTTTTCCAGGGCGCGCAGCCGGGCCATTTCCAGATGCTGGTGGGGGCCGATCGAATCGCCAAACCAGCTGTCGTTGGAGACGGTGAGCAGAAGTTCCGAATCACGGGCACGCTCGGCCACCAGGTCGGCGTAGATGATCTCGTAGCAGATGGCGTTGCCGAGGGTGTGACCGGCGGCGGTCATCGGCGGCTGCGTATCCGGTCCCGGCGTCATGGCCGGCATCGGCAGGTCGAAGAAGGCGATGGCGCCCCTGAGCAGGCTTTCCAGTGGCAGGTACTCGCCGAAGGGCACCAGGTGGGCCTTGCGATAGGCGCCACTGGCGTTGCCGTAGGCGCTCACGGCGTTGAAGAAGCGCCCGTCGGCTTCGCGCTGAAGGATGCCGGTCAGCAGCGCCGTCTCGGGGGCCAGCGCCGCCTGGGCGCGGGCCATGATCGGCTCGGCCTGGTCCTCGAACATCGGCAGGGCCGCCTCGGGCCAGATAACGATGTCCGGCTCCACCGGGACGGTCGCCTCCAGGTCACCGGTCATGCCCAGATAGGTATTGACCGCCTGACGCTGGCCCTCTGGCAGCCACTTGATCTCCTGGGGCAGGTTGCCCTGCAACAGGGCCACGTTCAGCGGATCACCGGTGGGCGAGGTCCACTGGTTCGGCAGCAGCCAGGGCAGACCCCACAGGGCCACCAGCGGCAGGGCGGCCAGCGGTCGTGGCCGCGCGAGCTCCGTCAGCAACACACCGCTGGCCGCCACCACCAGCGACAGCAGGTAGACGCCGCCCAGCGGCGCCAGCGCCGACAGCGGTGAGTCGACCTGGGTGCTGCCGAGCAGCAGCCAGGGAAAGCCGGTGAACAGCCAGGTCCTGATCCACTCCATCAGTACCCAGAAGCCGACGAAGCCGAGCCCGCCCGCCAGCGCGGTGGGGCGGGCCGGCATCAGGCGCCGGAACAGCCCCATCGGCAAGGCGACGAACAGCGCCATGCTGGCCACGAACAGGGCGGTCAGGAAGAACGCCAGCGGTGCGCTGGTGTAGCCATAGTCGTGGATCGATACGTAGACCCAGGAGGCGCCGCTTCCGAACAGTCCGAGGCCGTAACACCAGCCGCGCAGCTGCGCCTGGCGTGCGCCCCGACGATAGAGACCGGCGTAGACCAGGGCGGCGGCCAGCGGGGCCAGCCACCACCAGGAAAAGGGGGCGGCGGCGAGGGTCGTCAGCCCTCCGGCAATCAGGGCGGCAAGGTAGCCGGCCCTGCCGCCGAGCACTCGCTCGAGCATGGGGTCCATCCTTGGTGTGGGCGAGAAAGGCAAGGCGTCCCCGGACGGGGACGCACGGGTTCAGTCGTCGGTACGGCTTTCGGGTTCGACCTCGAGCAGCCGGATACGCCGATTGTCGGCGTTGAGCACGGTGAAGCGCCAGCCCCCGATCAGAGTATGTTCGCCGCGCGCCGGCAGGTGGCCGAAACGCTGCATCACCAGTCCTCCCAGGGTATCGAACTCGTCGTCGGAGAAGCGCGTGCCGAAGCGCTCGTTGAAGTCCTCGATGGGGGTCAGGGCTCGCACCGCGTAGCGGTCATCGCCCAGCTGGCGGATGTCCTCTTCCTCGTCGGTGTCGTGCTCGTCTTCGATGTCGCCGACGATCTCCTCGAGGATGTCCTCGATGGTGACGATCCCGGCGGTGCCGCCGTACTCGTCCACCACCACCGCCATATGGCTGTGGGTGTCACGGAACTCCTTCAACAGGCTGTTGAGGCGCTTGGACTCCGGCACGAACATGGCAGGGCGCAGGACTTCTTCAAGCTGGAAGGGGCGGTCGTCGCTGGACCCCTGCAGCAACGGCAGCAGGTCCTTCACCAGCAGGATGCCCTTGACCTCGTCGAGGTTCTCGCCGATCACCGGGTAGCGCGAGTGACCGGTCTCGAGAATGATCGGCAGGTAGTCCTCCAGCGGCTGATCGAGCTCCAGGGCGGTGACCTGGGAGCGCGGGATCAGCACCTCCCTGACCTGCTGGTCGCTGATGTTCAGGGCGCCTTCGATGATGGTCATGGCATCCTGCTCAAGCTTCAGGCGGCTGCCCGCCTGGCGCAGGAATTCGCGCAACTCTTCTCGCGAGCTGGGTTCGTCACTGTCGCTGGACAGGGCACTGAAGAGTTTGTCGAACCAGGATTTGTTGGGGGCCTGGCTACTCGATCGGTCTTCGCTCATGCGTCGGCTCTCTCGTCCTCGCTACCGGGATCCGGAGATGGGGCCGGCGGGGCGTAAGGGTCGTCAATGCCCAGGCCGGCAAGGATACTGCGCTCGAGGCCTTCCATGAGGTCGGCCTCCTCATCCTCGATATGGTCATGGCCCAGCAAATGCAAGGTGCCGTGCACGACCATATGAGCGTAGTGATCGATCAGCGACTTGTCCTGCTCGCGTGCTTCGCGCACGACCACCGGATGGCAGATCACCAGATCGCCAAGCAGCGGAAGCTCGAGGCCTGGCGGGGCCTCGAAAGGGAATGACAGGACATTGGTCGGGGCATCCTTGCCACGGTAGTCACGGTTGAGGGTCTGGCTCTCGTCGGCGTCGACCAGGCGAATCGTGAGTTCCGACTCCGCCCGTTCGGGGAAGCGGGCCAGCACGGCGTCGACCCAGCGCTCGAGGTCATCGGCCTCTGGCAGGTCGCTGGCCTCGCTGGCCACCTGACGGTCCACGCAGGCGCTCATCGGTGGGCGTCTCCGTCACCGTTCATGGACTGTAGACGCTCGGCACGCTCCAGCCGACGCTCTTCGGCACGCGCCTCGCGGCGAGCGCGCTCCTCGGCTTCCTGGTTGGCCTCGAACAGGTCGTAGGCCTCGATGATACGCTGCACCAGCGGGTGGCGAACCACGTCCTTGGCGGCGAAGTGGGTCACCCCGATACCGGCGGTGTCCTTGAGCACATCGAGCACCTGGATCAGGCCGGAGCTCTGGCCCTTGGGCAGGTCGACCTGGGTCACGTCGCCGGTGATCACCGCGGTGGAGCCGAAGCCGATGCGGGTCAGGAACATCTTCATCTGCTCGCGAGTGGTGTTCTGGCTCTCGTCGAGAATGATGAAGGCATTGTTCAGGGTGCGCCCGCGCATGTAGGCCAGCGGCGCGATCTCGATCACCTGGCGCTCGATCAGCTTGGCGACTTGCTCGAAGCCGATCATCTCGTACAGGGCGTCATACAGTGGGCGCAGGTAGGGATCGATCTTCTGGGCAAGGTCACCGGGCAGGAAACCGAGCTTCTCGCCGGCTTCCACCGCCGGGCGCACCAGCAGGATGCGTCGCACCTGCTGCTGGTTGAGCGCTTCCACCGCAGCCGCCACCGCCAGGTAGGTCTTGCCGGTACCGGCGGGGCCGATGCCGAAGTTGATGTCGTGGTTGCGGATGCTGGTGACGTAGCCCTGCTGATTGAGGCCGCGCGGCTTGATCAGGGTGCGCGGGGTACGAATCAGCACCTCGCCCTCGCCGGCGTCTTCTTCGGCGTCCTCGTCGAGGGCCTCGATGCCGGCTTCCTGCAGGAACAGGTGCACGGTGTCCGGGGTCAGCTCGGTGGCCTCGGCCTCACGATAGAGGTGTTCCACCAGGTTCGCGGCCGCCTTGACGCGAGCGCCGGGGCCGGCCAGCTGGAACATGTTGCCGCGGTTGCGCAGGGTGACGCCGAGCCGGCTTTCGATCAGCTTCAGATGCTCGTCGCGCTGGCCACACAGGTTGGCAAGACGGCGGGGCTCGTTGGGTTCGAGGTTGAGCGTGATGATGCGGTTGGCCTGGGTCGATGGCTGGCTCAAGGCGTGAAGAATCCGTGTTTGGGTGGCTTTGAAGGTTCAGCTTACTGCCCCGGCGTGGGCCAGGGCAATGCTCCGGGTCCTGTGCATTGGCGATCGTCATGGTGAAACGGCCAAGCCGCCCGTCCCGGAGCAGGGCGAGCCTTAGTAGCGCTCGCCGGAAGCCAGTTCGCCACGCAGCGAGTTGGGCAGGGCCTCGGTGATCTCGACGTCGACGAAGTAGCCGATCAGCTCGGTGGGGTTGGCCGCGCGGAAGTTGACCACCCGGTTGTTCTCGGTGCGTCCGGACAACTGGCCCGGGTCGCGGGGCGAGAAGCCGCTGACCAGCACACGCTGGGTAGTGCCCACCATGCGCCGACTGATCTGCATCGCCTGCTGGTTGATGCGCTCCTGCAGGATCGCCAGACGCTGCTTCTTGATCTCTTCCGGGGTCTCGTCGTCAAGCGCCGCCGCCGGGGTGCCCGGGCGAGCGGAGTAGACGAAACTGAAGGACACGTCGAAGCCGATGCGATGGATCAGGTCCATGGTCGCCTCGAAGTCCTCCTCGGTCTCGCCCGGGAAGCCGATGATGAAGTCCGAGGAGAAGCTGATGTCCGGGCGCAGGGCGCGGATGCGCTCCATCTTGTCGACGTACTCTTCGACCGTGTGACCGCGCTTCATCGCCGCCAGGATACGGTCGGAACCGGCCTGCACCGGCAGGTGAAGGTGGCTGACCAGCTCCGGAATCTCGGCGTAGGCCTCGATCAGGCTGTCGCTGAATTCCACCGGGTGCGAGGTGGTGAAGCGGATACGGTCGATGCCGTCCACCGCCGCCACGCAGGCGATCAGTTCGGCCAGATCGATTTCGTCGCCGTCGTCGTTGAGCCCGCGGTAGGCGTTGACGTTCTGGCCCAGCAGGTTGATCTCGCGAACGCCCTGGTCGGCCAGGTGGAAGACCTCGTCCATGACCGCCTCGAACGGCCGCGAGACTTCCTCGCCACGGGTGTAGGGCACCACGCAGAAGGTGCAGTACTTGGAGCAGCCTTCCATCACCGAGACGAAGGCGCTGGCGCCGTCGGAGCTGGGCTTGGGCAGGTGATCGAACTTCTCGATCTCGGGGAAGGTGACGTCCACCACCGAGATCTGGTTGTCACGGCTGGCGTCGAGCATGCTCGGCACCCGGTGCAGGGTCTGGGGACCGAACACCATGTCGACGTGGGGGGCGCGCTTGCGAATGGCCTCGCCTTCCTGACTGGCCACGCAGCCACCGACGCCGATCACCAGATCGGGGTTGGACTGCTTGAGCTTCTTCCAGCGACCGAGCTGGTGGAAGACCTTCTCCTGGGCCTTTTCCCGAATCGAACAGGTGTTGAGCAGGATCACGTCCGCGTCCTGTTCGTTGTCGGTCAGTTCCATCTGATGGGAGTCGCCGAGCAGATCCGCCATGCGGGCAGAGTCGTACTCGTTCATCTGGCAGCCGTGGGTCTTGATGAAGAGTTTCTTCGTCATAGCAATATGTCGGGCTCCCGGCCCGATGGGCACCAGGGGTGCCTGGTCACGTGAGTGGTGGTGAATGGGCGCGAGACTGGCGGTCGAACGACCGTGGCGCATTATACGCACCCGGCCCGGGTGGGGCCAGTTTGCCGACGTACCGGCCAGGGACCAGGGCAGAGCGCGCGGAGATCCCGGTGGATCTTGGTCCACAGGCCGGGGTATCCCGGTGAGCCAATGTGATAGTCTTGCGGGCGGATGGGAACGCGGGCTGGCTATTTTATGACCATTTTGTGCCAACCCCAGGTGTCTCGCCCGCAGGACAGCGATGTCCAGCGGTTTTCCCGACACTTGTCCACAGGAGCTGTGGAACGTTTGTCACCCTCCTTGGTCTCATCGCACGTTGCGGCTTGGCAGGAAGCCGGCGCAGCGTCACTCGAGTCGCAACCGAGCCCAGATTAGCCAGGAAAGACGGCATGAAAACGCAATTTCTCAAGACAGTGACCCTGGGCCTCGCCCTGACCGGCGCCGCCCTGCCGGCGATGGCTCAGGACGACGGCACCTCACGGTGGGTGTCGGACGAACTCACCACCTATGTGCGCAGTGGCCCCACCGACGGCTACCGCATCGTCGGCACCTTGACCGCCGGCCAGCCGGTGACCCTGCTGGACACCTCCGGCGACTATTCCCAGGTCCGAAGCGACAGCGGAGACGTGGTCTGGGTCCCCAGCAGCGAACTGCAACAGACCCCCAGCGCCAGCGACCAGCTGCCCAAGCTCGAGGCAAGGGTGGAAGAACTCACCGAGGAGCTCGACGGCATCAACGAAAGCTGGGAAGAGCGCACTCGGACCATGACCGAGACCCTCGAGGTGCGCGAGAGCCGCATCGCCGAACTGGAAGCACGCAATCATGAGCTGGAGAGCGCCTTCAGCGATATCAGCGAGACCAACAAGGACCTCGAGGCTCGCCTGGAGACCCGCAAGGAAGACCTGCTGATGCGCTACTTCATGTACGGCGGGGGCGTCGCCGGGGCGGGCCTGATCGTCGGCCTGATCGTGCCGCACCTGCCGCGGCGTCGGCGCAAGCGCGACCGCTGGTTCTAGCACCCGGGACAGAGAATTCGATGCACGAACACTGGTTGAAACGCTGGGAAGAGGGGCGCATCGGCTTTCATCGCGATAGCGTTCATCCTGCACTGATCCGCCACTGGCCGATGCTGGGGGCGGTTCCCGGGACCAAGGTGCTGGTGCCGCTGTGCGGCAAGAGCCTGGACATGCGCTGGCTGGCCGAGCATCAACATCCGGTGCTCGGCATCGAGCTGTCGGAGCGCGCGCTCGAACAGTTTGTGGAAGATGGCCGAGGGGAGGTGTCGCGCTACCAGCAGGACGGTTTCGCGATTCTGCGACAGGGCAGTATCGAGCTATGGTGCGGTGACTTCTTTCACTTCCATATCGCCCAGGCCTCGGAGATCGGCGCCTTCTATGATCGCGCCGCCCTGATCGCCTTGCCCGAGGCCACCCGCCAGCGCTACGCCTTTCACCTGGCCCAGCTGATACCGCCTGGCGCGCGGGGGCTGCTGGTCAGTCTGAGTCGGAGCGGCGACGAAGGTCCGCCGTTCCATGTGGACGGCGCCGAGGTGAGGCGGTTGTTCGACCCCAACTTCATCGTAACCCACCTGGAAGACGGCGAGCCCGAAGCCAATGGCTTTCGTGAGTCGGTCTGGGCGCTGGTACGGCGTGGTCCCACCACCGACGAGTGATTGAGTGCATCAAACCAAAGCGCGCCACCCTCAAGGGGCAGCGCGCTGTCGTGTGCCTGCCTGGCCCGCCCCGCGGGGCGGGCGAGCGTCAGCGGGCCAGCAATTGGCCCAGCTCCGGGTCGGCGAAGGCCCGGTTCAGACCGTCGGTGAGCAGGTCGGTGACCATGCGCTGATTGGTTGCCTTGTCCGGCTTCACCGCATAACTCTGCACGCGGCGCGAGGTGTAGGTGCCGGTGTAGGTCTGGCCGTCATTGCTGGCTTCGGCCTCGATGACGCTTTCCAGTCTGGCCTCGTCCACCAGCGGCTGACTCTGGCCGCGTTCATAGCTCAGCTTCTTCAGCGTCAGCGTCAGGCTGGGGCGGCCCGGAGCCGGTTCGGCGGTGGGGCTGAAGCCCATCTCGCGCACCGCCCGCTCCACCTCGGCCTGAAGCCTCGGCACGATCTCGTGGGGGCTGACGCTGATGGTGGCGGTGGAGCTTGCGCTGCCGCTGCGGGTACCGAGCACGTCCGAGGGGCGGTCATCGGCGGCGATGACGGTGACCGCCTGGCCAGAGCCGGAGGCCGGCACGGCCACGCTGCGCTTGGGGTCGGGCTGCAGATGGTGGGGGCTCGAGCAGGCGCTGAGCGCGAGCAGCGCGGTCACACCAGCGGCGCCCAACAGAAGGCGACGAAGCATAGGGGGAACTCCTTGTCGTATTATCGGTAGAAATCGCACCGTAGTGCGCACTCGTCGGACGAGGCTTTGCCTGGACGGGCGATAGTACGTCTATCAGAGGGGGGCGTGCAGCAAAAGTTCCTGGGCTGATCGAAGCGGACAAGGCCCGCCAGGTGGGCGTCTGCGCCGCACTCGCGGTGCTTGGACAGGGCGCCACCCTTGGCGGCGCTTGGACAGTGGCGCCGGGCCCGCAGCGCTTGGACAGCGGCGCCACCCTTGGCGGCGCTTAGACGGTGGCGCCGGATTCTCGGCGCTTAGACGGTGGCGCCGGATTCTCGGCGCTTGGCACCACTCTTGGCGGATCTATCACCCGACACGTCCGGTTGCTGGCTATCGGGCCGACTGTCTGGATAGTGGTGCCAGCGGCGGGGCAGGGCGTAGACCCGGGAGCCACGGCCAAGTGCCAGGCGTTCGGCGTCGCCATGGCTCAGGGTCGCCATCCAGGGCTCGTCCATCCAGTCGGCGTTCAGCTCGATGCGCACTTCGGCGCCCACCGGGACCACCGCGGTGACCACCGCGGGCAGGTGAGCGTCGGCACTGGGGGCGGCGGCCACCTGTACCTCGTGGGGGCGCAGCAGAATCTCCTGAGGGCCGTCGTCCAGGTCCAGTGTCAGGCGCGCCTCACCGCAGGTCAGCACGCCGCCGCGAACCTCGCCTTCCAGATGATTGACGTCGCCGAGGAATTCGAACACGAAGCGATTGCGCGGTTGACGGTACAGCGTCTCCGGGGTGTCGATCTGCTCGATACGGCCGTTGCTCATCACCACCACACGGTCAGACAGCTCCAGCGCTTCCTCCTGGTCGTGGGTCACGAACACGCTGGTGAAGCCCAGCTCGTCGTGCAGGTGCCTGAGCCAGCGGCGCAGCTCCTGGCGGACCTTGGCATCGAGCGCCCCGAAGGGTTCATCGAGCAGCAGCACCTCTGGCTTGAGCGCCAGGGCGCGTGCCAGCGAGACACGCTGCTGCTGCCCGCCGGAGAGCTGCGCCGGGAAGCGTTCGGCCAGGTGAGACAGCTGCACCATCTCCAGCAGCTGCATGACCCGGGAGCGGATCTCACCGCTTGAGGGACGCTCGCGGCGGGGCAGCACGGTCAGGCCGAAGGCGACATTGTCGAACACGCTCATATGGCGGAACAGCGCGTAGTGCTGGAACACGAAGCCGATACGCCGGTCACGTACGTGGACGTGGGTCACGTCGCGTTCGCCGAACAGAATGCGGCAGTCGGGGTGGTCGTCCGGTGTCTCGAGCCCGGCGATGATCCGCAACAGGGTGGTCTTGCCGGAACCGGACGGGCCCAGCAGGCCGATCAGCTCGCCGCTGTTGATGTCCAGGTCGATGGGAGACAGCGCCTGGGAGCGTCCGAAGTGCTTCTGGATATGGTCGAGACGAATGCTCATGTCAGGGCCTCCCGGCGCGTGGCGCGCCATTCGAGCGTGGCCTTGGCGGCCAGGGTAAGCAGGGCGATCAGCGCCAGCAGGGCGGCGCTGGCGAAGGCGCCGACGGTGTTGTAGTCCTGATACAGAAGCTCCACGTGCAGCGGCAGGGTGTTGGTCTCGCCGCGGATGGCCCCGGAGACCACCGAGACCGCGCCGAATTCACCCACCGCCCGGGCGTTGGTCAGGATCACGCCGTAGAGCAGGGCCCAGCGTATATTGGGCAGGGTCACCCGGCGAAACAGCGTAAAGCCGCGTGCGCCGAGGGTTACCGCCGCTTCTTCCTCGCGGGAGCCCTGGGCCTGCATCAGCGGGATCAGCTCCCTGGCGACGAAGGGGCAGGTAACGAAGATGGTCACCATCAGGATGCCGGGCCAGGCGAACATCAGCTGGATGTCGTGGGCATCCAGCCAGCCGCCGACCCAGCCGTTGCGGCCGTAGAGCAGCAGGTAGACCAGGCCCGCCACCACCGGCGAGATGGCGAAGGGGATGTCGATCAGTGTCTGCAGCAGGCGCCGTCCGGGGAAGGCGAAGCGGGTCACCAGCCAGGCCAGCATGACTCCGAAGACCAGGTTGACCGGGATCGTCAGCAGGGTGATGAACAGGGTCAGGCCGATCGCCGCCAGGGTGAAATGATCCGTGACATTGGCGATGAAGGGCCCGACACCCTCGGCCAGGGCCTGGGCGAAGATGGCCAGCAGCGGCAGCAGCAGAAACAGTGCCGAGAGCGTTACCGCCAGTGCGATCAGGCTGCGCCTGAGCCAGGGGGCGTCACCGATTCGTTGCATCAGCCGCGTCCTCCGTGCAGTCGGCGGATAAAGCGTCCCTGCCACAGGTTGATCGCCAGCAGCAGCGCCAGCGAGGTCGCCAGCACCACCGACGCGATGGCCGAGGCCCCCACGTAGTCGTACTCCTGCAGCTTGACGAAGATCATCAGCGAGGTGATCTCGGTCTCGTAGGGCATGTTGCCGGCGATGAAGATCACCGCACCGAATTCGCCCAGGGAGCGCACGAAGGCGAGCCCGGTGCCGGTGACCAGGGCCGGCCACAGGTGGGGCAGGATGACCCGACGAAAGGCCACACCGTCGCGGGCGCCCAGACTCATGGCGGCTTCGTCGATTTCCGCGGGCAGGTCCTCGAGCACCGGCTGCACCGTGCGCACGACGAAGGGGATGCTGGTGAAGGCCATGGCCAGGGCGATGCCGACCCAGGTGTAGGACACCTGCCAGCCCAACGGCTCCAGCAGCTGTCCCATCCAGCCCTTGGACGAGTAGAGCGTTGCCAGGGTGATGCCGGCGACCGCCGTGGGCAGCGCGAAGGGCAGGTCCATCAGGGCATCGAGCAGGCGCTTGCCGGGGAAGTCGTAGCGCACCAGCACCCAGGCCATCAACAGCCCGAACACGGCGTTGACCAGCGCCGCCACCAGGGCGCCACCGATGGTGGTGACGTAGCTTGCCACCACGCGGGGTTCACTGATGATGAACCAGTACTCGGACAGCGACAGCCCCTTGAGCTGGCCGACCAGGCCGGTCAGCGGCAGCAGCAGTACCAGCGAGACGAAGGTGAGGCTGATGCCCAGAGACAGGCCGAAGCCCGGCAGCACGCGGCGCCGGGCGGATCGGGCAAAGGGCAGGGAGATGGCCTTGTGCATGGGATAGGTCGCTTGCCTTGACGATCAGCGACGCTGCAGCTGGTCCAGCTCGCCGCCGCTCTTGAAGTGGGTGTCCATGGCGCTGTTCCAGCCACCGAACACGTCCTGAACCTCGAACAGCTCGGTCTCGGGGAAGCTATCGGCGAACTCTTCCTTCACCGCTTCGTTGTGGACGCGGTAGTTGAAGCCTGCCAGCTGGCGCTGGGCCTCCTCGGTGTAGAGGTAGTCGAGGTAGGCACGGGCGAGCTCGAGGTTGCCGTTGCGCTCAGCGTTTTCCTCGACCACCGCCACCGGGAACTCGGCGAGGATGCTGACCGGCGGCACGATGACGTCGTATTCGTCGCTGCCGTACTCGTCACGGATATTGTTGACCTCGGACTCGAAGCTGATCAGCACGTCGCCGATGCCACGTTCGATGAAGCTGGTGGTGGCGCCGCGGCCGCCGGTGTCAAACACCTTCACATTGCCGAGGAAGTCGCTCATGAACTCGCGCACCTGGTCCTCGTCGCCGTCGAAGTTGCGCTCGGCGGCACCCCAGGCGGCCAGGTAGGTATAGCGGCCGTTACCGGACGTCTTGGGGTTGGGGAACACCAGTTCGACGCCCTCGGCGGCCAGGTCTTCCCAGCTCTCGATGCCCTGGGGGTTGCCCTTGCGCACCAGGAAGGCGGTGGTGGAGTAGTAGGGCGAGGCATTGTTGGGCAACTGGCTCTGCCAGTCTTCCGCGACCAGGCCGGCATCGGCCAGTACCTGGACGTCTGTGACCTGGTTGTAGGTCACCACGTCGGCCTTCAGGCCCTGCAGGATGGCGCGGGCCTGGGCGGAAGAGCCGCCGTGGGACTGCTTGATGGTCAGCTCACCGTCATTCTCTGCCTGCCAGTGCTGCTGAAACGCCGGGTTGATGGCGGCGAACAGCTCGCGGGCGATGTCATAGGACGAGTTGAGCAGCTCCTTGTCCTCGGCCATTACCGGCGAGGCCATGGCACCGCCGAGGCCGGCGGCCAGGGACAGGGACAGGGACAGGGCGGTACGGCGCAGGATCGGGGGCAGCTTCATGTCGGGGTTCCTTGACGTCGGGGGTGGGCCGGGGAAATCGGCGAATCGCAACGAAGGCTAAGGCTAATTTTAAGGAATTACAATCCTGTTTGTTAAAACTGTTTGGAATATAAGATGTCGCAACGCGCATACTATAGACGACTGCAACCGGACGAGTCGGCAGAAGACGTGGAGGAAGATCGCTGATGCGGGCGGGACCAACTGCTAGAATGCCGCTTTTCGTCGAGCCCTTGTGGCCTCCACCATGACTCTCTCCTCGGATGACTCCATGAACGACTTCCTGATCGCGCCTTCGATCCTGTCCGCTGACTTCGCCCGCCTGGGAGAAGAGGTCGACAACGTGCTGGCATCGGGTGCCGATATCGTCCACTTCGACGTGATGGACAATCACTACGTGCCTAACCTGACCATCGGGCCGATGGTCTGTGAGGCGCTGCGCAAGCATGGCGTCACCGCGCCCATCGACGCCCACCTGATGGTCAAGCCGGTGGATCGACTGATCGGTGACTTCATCGATGCCGGTGCCAGCTACATCACCTTCCACCCCGAGGCCTCCGAACATATCGATCGCTCGCTGCAGCTGATTCGTGACGGCGGCTGCAAGGCCGGGCTGGTGTTCAACCCGGCGACGCCACTGTCCTACCTGGACTACGTGATGGACAAGGTCGACATGGTGCTGCTGATGAGCGTCAATCCGGGCTTCGGCGGTCAGTCGTTCATCCCGGCGACGCTCGACAAGCTGCGCCAGGCGCGTGCGCGCATCGACGCCAGCGGACGGGACATTCGTCTGCAGGTGGATGGTGGCGTGAAGGTAGACAATATCGCCGAGATCGCGCGCGCCGGGGCGGACACCTTCGTCGCGGGCTCCGCGGTGTTCGGCGCGCGTCGCGACGAGGACCCCCACGGCTACGACAGCATCATCGCCGACTTTCGCTCGCGCCTGGCCTCTACGCGGTGATTGGCGATTCGGACTATGCTGGCTCAGGCAAGCCGGGCTTAGGCGAGCCGGGCTTGGATGAGCCGGGCTTAGTCGAGCCTGTCTCAGATGAGCCTGTCTCAGGCGAGCCAGTACCCGAGCTGCCGGCGGCGGCGACGACGACGTGGTACCTGTATATCGTCGAGACGGCGGCCGGGGCGCTTTATACCGGCATTACCACCGATGTTGCCAGGCGTGTCGAGCAACACCGCAGCGGCAAGGGCGCCAAGGCGCTGCGTGGCAAGGGCCCGCTGACGCTTCGCCATCAGGAGCCGGTCGGCACGCGAGGTGACGCCAGCCGGCTGGAAATCGCCGTCAAGCGCATGTCGGTGCGTCGCAAGCGCCAGTGGCTGGCGGCGCGCATCAGCACTGACGAAGCGAGGGCGGTGGTTGAGCAGGATCGTACTTCGATAACGAAAACGACATACAAGGAGAGGTAGATGGAGTTCCTGCAAAAGCTGGACGTGGAGGCCCTGATCGAGTTTGCCTCGACCACCGGGCTGCAGTTTCTGATCAATCTGGTCGCCGCGGCGGCGATCTTCATCATCGGGCGCTGGGTGGCCAAGGCGGTACACCGGGTGGTGGTCAAGGGCATGCAGCGTGCCGACGTCGAACCCCTGCTGGTCAAGTTCCTCGGCAACATCCTGTATGCCTTGCTGCTGACCTTCGTGATCCTGGCCGCCATCAGCCGGATCGGTATCCAGACCGCCTCGTTGATCGCGGTGATCGGTGCCGCCGGTCTGGCGGTGGGTCTGGCCCTGCAGGGGTCGCTTGCCAACTTCGCCGCCGGGGTCATGGTCATCATCTTCCGCCCCTACCGGATCGGCGACTACGTGGAGGCCGGTGGGGTCAGCGGCACCGTCGAGGATGTGCAGATCATCAGCACCGAGCTGAGCACGCCGGACAATCGCAAGATCATCGTGCCCAACGGCCAGATGATGAGCGGTGCCGTGGTCAACTATTCTGCCCACGCCACTCGTCGGGTCGATCTGACGGTGGGGGTCGGCTATGACGACGACATCGATACCGTGCGACGGGTGCTGGAGAGCGTGGTCGCCGACGACCCTCGCGTGCTCAGCGAACCGGCGCCGAATATCCGCATGAATGCCATGGGCGACTCCTCCATCACCTGGATCGTGCGGCCCTGGGTGCAGGCATCCGACTACTGGGACGTCTACTGGGAGATGACCGAGGAGATCAAGCGTCGCTTCGATCGCGAAGGCATCAGCATTCCCTTTCCCCAGCGCGACGTGCATCTCTATCACCACGCCAAGGACGAGCCCCAGGCCAACGCCTGAGCAGGATGTGGTGCTGTCGATGACGACAAGCAAGAGAGGCTGCCCTGGGGCAGCCTCTCTTGCTGTAAACGCACAGTGCGAAGTCTTTCAGGGGTGTGCGGGCAGGCACGTTTCAGACGAGCCCTAGTGCAGCTTTAGCCTGGGCTTGAGGAAGCGGTTAAGCCCATCGACCACCACCATCATCGCGGTCTTGACCGTGCCGTGGATGGCGCGCTGGTGCATGCGGTAGAGCGAGGCGTAGAAGAAGCGCGCCAGGTTACCCTCGATGAACAGGCTACGGGCCGAGGCGGCGCGCATCAGGCTGCCGATGGCGTCGAAGTGGGCCAGCGAAATCAGCGAGCCTCGGTCGCGGAAGACAAATTCCTTGAGCGGCTTGCCGTCGACCACGGCACACAGGTTGCGGTAGAGCACGCCGGCCTGCTGGTGGGCGGCCTGGGCCCTGGGTGGCACCACCGTGCCGTCTTCCTGGGGGCAGCTAGCGCAGTCGCCGAAGGCGAAGATGCGCGGGTCATCGATGCTCTGCATGGTGGCGGCCACCTTGACCCTGTTGTTGCGCTCCACCTCCAGCCCCAGTTCTGCCAGGAAGGCCGGAGCCTTGATGCCGGCGGCCCACACCCCCAGGTCGATCTCGATGGCGTCATCGTCGGTGGTGTGGATGGCGCGCTCGTCGACCATGGTCACCCGGGTGTCCACATGGACCTTGACCCCCAGGTTCTCGAGTTCCTTGTGCACCGCGCCGCTGATGCGGTCCGGCAGCGCCGGCAGCACCTTGGGTGCGGCCTCGATCAGGTGGACCCGCAGGTGCTCGCGGCCCAGCGCGGTAAAGCCGTAGCTCTTGAGCATGCGCGAGGCGTCGTGCAACTCGGCGGCCAGTTCGACGCCGGTGGCCCCGGCCCCGATGATGCCCACGGTAATACAGGGATCCTGATCCTCGAGCCGGGTGCTGTAGCGCATGAAGGTATTGAGCAGTGCCTGGCGAAAGCCTTCGGCCTGGGCAGGACTGTCGAGGAAGTGGCAGTGGTCCGCCACGCCTTTCGTGCCGAAGTCGTTGCTGACGCTGCCGACCGCCAGTACCAGGTGATCGTAGTCGAGACGCCGCGCCGGCAGGATCTCGTTGCCCTCGTCATCGACGATGGGGGCCAGGGTCAGTTGGCGGGACTCGCGATCCAGATCGCACAGGGTGCCGCGCTGGAAGCGGTAGCCGTTGGCCGCCGAGTGGGCCTGATAGGAAATCTCGTCGAGGCCCGAGTCGAGGACGCCGGTGGCGACCTCATGCAACAGCGGTTTCCAGATGTGGGTCGAATTGCGATCGACCAGCACGATGTCGGCCTTGTCCTTCTTGCCGAGCCGTCGTCCCAGGCGCGTGACCAGCTCAAGGCCGCCGGCGCCGCCGCCGACAACCACGATGGTGGGTTTGCTCATGATGAGCTCCAGAAAAAAGGTGGAGCGCCATCATAGACAGATAAGTGCTTGGCTGACCACGGCGCTTGCGCCAGAATGTGCGCCGCGCATAGATATTCCAATTTCGGCATAGTCGAGGAGACGGCCTATGGGTGACGCCCTGGAGGGGGTGCTGTTGGTGGCCTTCGATCTGGATGGCACCCTGATCGATTCGGTCCCGGACCTGGCAGCGGCGGTGGATGCCGCCTTGATCGACGTCGAACTGGCGCCGGCAGGCGAAGCCAGGGTGCGCGACTGGGTCGGCAATGGTGCCTGGGTGCTGCTGGAACGTGCCCTGACCGATGCACTGGGCGAGGCCCCCAGCGAGGTGCTGTTGAAGACCGCCCACGAGCGCTTCCTCGAGCACTACCATCGCCGTCCCTGCGACAGGACGAGGCTCTATCCGGGGGTGACGGAGACCTTGAAGCGGCTGTTCGGGCGGGGTCTGATCCTGTGTCTGGTCACCAACAAGCCCGAGGCCTTCATCCACCCGATCCTCGAGCACCTGGGTATCGATGGCTTCTTTTCCGCCTGCCTCGGTGGTGACACCCTGCCTCGTCGCAAGCCTGACCCCATGCCGCTGCGACACCTGTCCCAGCAGTTCGACGTCTGTCCCTCGTACTGTCTTATGGTGGGCGACTCCCGTCACGATGTCGCGGCGGGCAAGGCCGCCGGTTTCCGTACCGTGGCGGTGCCTTACGGCTACAATCACGGCGAGCCGATCAGTCTGAGCGAGCCGGATCTGGTGGTTGAATCGCTGGAACAACTCGTTTAGGGTTTTTTGGCATGACACTATCGCTAGCGTCATGCCGATAAATCCTCGCTATTGCAGGCCTTGCCAGGCGCCCGTCACAGGGAATCCCGTCGTGTGGAATCCGCGAGCGCGGCGCACGGGTCTCGCGGTAGCGGTCTGTCACTCGTTGGCTTCATTCATTCGTTTCGCTGGTGGACTGCCCATGGCCCAGCCTTGCTTCTCCTCGATGTCCTGTCCGCATCTGTCTGCGTCGCTGCCTACGACGTCCTGCGGTTGGCGATGGTGACCGTTACTCCGTTCTTGTCGTTGTCACTTTCGTCTCTTGAATTGAGGATCTGGGCATGATGACCCCCGAGCGTTTCGACGAGCTGGCCCAGGCCGGCTACAACCGTATTCCCATCACCCGCGAGATGATGGCCGACCTGGACACGCCGCTGTCCACCTATCTGAAACTGGCCGATCAACCCTGGACCTTTCTGCTCGAGTCGGTGACCGGCGGCGAGAAGTGGGGGCGTTACTCGATCATCGGTCTGCCCTGTCGCGAACGCATCGAGGTGCGGGGCTATCAGGTTCAGCATATTGTCGATGGTGACGTGACCGGCGCCACCGAAGTGGAAGATCCTCTGGCCTGGATCGAGGAGTTTCAGCGTCGCTTCAAGGTGCCGGTGCTCGACAACCAGCCGATCTTCGACGGCGGACTGGTGGGCTACTTCGGCTACGACACCATCCGCTATATCGAGCCGCGCCTGGCCGGTGTGGAGAAGGACGACCCCATCGGGGTGCCGGACATCCTGTTGATGGTGTGCGATGAGCTGGTGGTGTTCGACAACCTTTATGGGCGTCTGACCCTGTGGACCCACGCCGATCCTTCCACGCCCTCGGCCTTCAGCGCCGCCCAGGCCCGGCTGAGCGCCCTGGAAGACGCCCTGCGCAGCCCGCTGTCGGTGGCCTCGCGAGTGCCCGGTGACGCGCGCCCGGCGGTGGAGGAGGGGCACTTCACCTCCGGCTTCACCGAAGAGGGCTTCAAATCGGCGGTGGAAAGGATCAAGGAGTACGTGCTGGCCGGCGACGTGATGCAGTGCGTGCCGTCCCAGCGCATGTCGATCGAGTTCCAGGCCGAGCCGCTGGACCTGTATCGGGCTCTTCGCAGCCTCAATCCGTCGCCCTACATGTTCTTCTTCAACCTTGACGACCACCATGTGGTGGGCGCCTCGCCGGAGATCCTGACCCGCCTGGAGGATGGCATGGTGACGGTGCGTCCGATCGCCGGCACCCGGGTGCGCGGCAAGACCGAGGCGGAGGACAAGGCGCTGGAGGAGGACCTGCTGGCCGACCCCAAGGAAGTCGCCGAGCACCTGATGCTGATCGACCTGGGCCGCAACGACGTCGGCCGCATCTCCGAGACCGGCAGCGTCGAGGTGACCGATCAGATGGCCATCGAGCGCTACTCCCACGTCATGCACATCGTCTCCAACGTCACCGGCAAGCTGAAGCCGGGCTACAGCGCCATGGACGTGCTGCGCGCCACCTTCCCGGCGGGCACCCTGTCCGGAGCGCCCAAGATCCGCGCGATGGAGATCATCGACGAGGTCGAACCGGTCAAGCGCGGCGTCTACTCCGGGGCCGTCGGCTACCTGTCCTGGCATGGCAACATGGACACCGCCATCGCCATCCGCACCGCGGTGATCAAGGACGGTCAGCTGCACGTCCAATGCGGCGCCGGCGTGGTGGCGGACTCGGTGCCCCAGTCCGAGTGGGACGAGACCCTGAACAAGGGGCGTGCGCTGTTTCGTGCCGTGGCCATGGCCGAGCAGGGACTGCGCTGAGTTCGGCCTGACATCCGCTTGACAGCCATGACCACGACACACACTATAAGCCCATGATGAATATGACCTCCGCACCGTCCCGTAATCGCCAGCAGTGGTGGCGCCCCTTCGACTGAAGCGGGCGGAGGAACCCTGAGCGCCGGGGTGTCGCGGACCACGGTCTGGACAACGACGGTCAGGACAGCGAAAGTGCCGCCCGCGAGGCGGCATTTTTGTGTGTGGGTCGTCTCGCTGGGTGAAGCCCAATATTGAATCCTGGAGCCACCATGATCTTGATGCTCGATAACTACGACAGCTTCACCTACAACATCGTCCAGTACCTAGGCGAACTGGGCGCCGAGGTGGTAACCCGACGCAACGACACCATCAGCCTCGACGAGATCGAGGCCATGGCGCCCAGCCACATCGTGGTGTCGCCGGGGCCCTGCACGCCCAACGAGGCCGGCATCTCGCTGGAGCTGATTCGCCACTTCGCCGGCAAGCTGCCGCTGCTCGGTGTGTGCCTCGGCCACCAGGCCATCGGCCAGGTGTTCGGCGGCAAGGTGGTCCGTGCGCCCCAGGTCATGCACGGCAAGACATCCGACATTCGCCATGCCGGACAGGGCGTGTTCAAGGGCCTCGATGATCCGCTCTCGGTGACCCGCTACCATTCGCTGGTGGTGGAGCGCGAGAGTCTGCCGGAGTGTCTCGAGATCACCGCCTGGACCGATGACGACGACGTCACCCCCGGCCTGATCATGGGCCTGCGCCACAAGGAGCTGCCCATCGAAGGGGTGCAGTTCCACCCGGAATCGATCCTGTCGCGACAGGGACACGAGATGCTGGCCAATTTCCTCGAGCGCCACTGACTACCATCAGGAGACTTGCATGCAGATGACCAATGCCATCGCGGCGGTGATGCGCCGGGAGAACCTGGGCCGAGAGCAGGCCTATGCGGTGATGCGCACCATCATGACCGGCGAGGCCAGTGACGCCCAGGTCGCCGCCTTTCTGATGGGGATGGCGATGAAGGGCGAGACCGCCGAGGAAATCAGTGGCTGCGCCCAGGTGATGCGCGACCTGATGACGCCGGTAACGCTGTCCTGCGACAACGTCGTGGATATCGTCGGCACCGGTGGGGACGGCGCCAACCTGTTTAACGTATCCACCGCCTCGAGCTTTGTCGCCGCCGCCGCCGGCGCCCATGTGGCCAAGCACGGCAACCGAGGGGTGTCGTCGTCCTCGGGCAGCGCCGATCTGTTCCAGGTGGCCGGCATCGGCCTGGATCTGGACGCCGAACAGGTAGGCCGCTGCATCGAGGAGGTCGGCGTCGGCTTCATGTTCGCGCCCAATCACCACCCGGCCATGCGTCACGCCATCGGTCCGCGCCGCGAGATGGGTGTGCGCACCCTGTTCAATATTCTGGGGCCGTTGACCAACCCTGCCAGTGCGCCCAATCAGCTGCTCGGCGTCTACCACGCCGACCTGCTGGAGTTGATGGTGGAGGTGCTGCGTCAGCTCGGCAGTCGGCATGTGCTGGTGGCCCACGCCGAAGACGGCCTGGACGAAATCTCGCTGGCGGCGCCGACCCGCATCGCCGAACTCAAGGATGGCGAGATCCACCGCTATACCCTGACCCCCGAGGATGTCGGTATCGAGCGTCAGTCGCTCGCTCCGCTCAAGGTCAAGACCGCCGAAGACAGCCTGCGCCTGGTCGAGAAGGCGCTGTCAGGCGAGGGGCCTGCGGCGGATATTGTCGCCCTCAACGCCGGCGCTGCCCTCTACGCCGCCGACGTGGCCGATTCCCTCAAGGAAGGCGTGCTGATGGCCCAGGACGCCCAGGGAACCAGGCTGGCGCTGGAAAAGATGAAGGAACTGGCCCACTTTACCCGGGTGTTCGCTCAGTAGGACCTTTCTGAAAAGAGCCCGACGGGCCGCAAGGAGAATCACAACATGGCCAATGCCACCCCGACGATCCTCGAGCGAATCCTCGAGCGCAAGGACGAGGAGGTCGCCAGCCGACGCCGCCAGGTCAGCGAGCAGGCGCTGCTCGCGCGTGCGCGAGAGCAGGATGCACCGCGCGGTTTCGTCATCTCGCTGGCCGAGCGGATCCGCGACGGCGACGCCGCGGTGATCGCCGAGGTCAAGAAGGCGTCACCCTCGAAGGGGCTGATCCGTGAGGATTTTCGCCCGGCCGAGATCGCCGCTCAGTACGCCCGGGGTGGGGCGGCCTGCCTCTCGGTGCTGACCGACGCTGACTTCTTCCAGGGCCATGAGGACTACCTGATTGCCGCCCGCGAGGCGTGCAGTCTGCCGGTGATCCGCAAGGACTTCATCGTCCACGGCTACCAGGTCAGCGAGGCGCGGGCCATCGGCGCCGACTGCATCCTGCTGATCGTCGCCGCCCTGGAGGACGCCCAGATGCGCGACCTGCACCAGCAGGCTGGCGAGCTTGGCATGGACGTGCTGGTGGAGGTCCACGACGCCCAGGAACTGGAGCGGGCGCTGGCGCTCGATCTGGATCTGGTCGGGATCAACAACCGCGACCTGCATACCTTCAATACCCGACTCGAGACCACCCTGGAACTGCTGCCGCGGATTCCGCCCGAGGTCACGGTGATCACCGAGTCCGGCATCCACAGCCGCGACGATGTGCTGCGCATGCGCGAGAACGACGTCCACGGCTTCCTCGTGGGCGAGGCCTTCATGCGCGAAGAAGATCCGGGCGAGGCCCTGCGGCGACTGTTCTTCTGAGTCCTGTACTCGCCTGAAGACACCTCGGGCCGGTCATCGACCGGCCCGAGGTGTTTTTATTTCTGACTACTTTGCCGGTCCGGCATGACCAGGCGGATCACATGATCGCCCTTGCGTGGTGTCAGCGGCGCGTCGGCGGTGGCGATGCGCGGCCGCCCGGAAGTGCCGACACAGATCAGCGGCGCCGAGTCGGTGTCGCCGGGGAAAGCCCCCTGACGTCTCGCGCTGGCGACGTCCTTGGCCTGGAGGGGCGCTTGACGGGTGTCTGTGCTGTGGATGTGGCCTGGGCGTCTTTCTCCCCTTTCTCCCCTTTCTCCACTTGCACGCTTGTCGCCGCTGGCGCGCAGCAGCGCCCGTGAGCGGGGTGCTTCGTCGAGCCTTTCGACCTCGAAGCGAGCCCCACGCTCCACCAGGCTCGAGAGCTGGGCAAAGGTCATCTCGCGGCCGAACAGGTAGGGAACATGCTCGATGGCGGTGGCGTGCTGGCGCCGGGCCTGGCGCCCCAGGTTGACCGCCAGGCGGAACACCTGGCCCTGGCCCAGCAGATGCTCGAAGTGCAGCGCGGCCAGATCATTGAGCTCTCGGTAGGGCGACAGCGGCATCAGGTAGCCGATACCGCTCAGCTCCATATGCTGGGCGGCGTGTTCGGACAGCGGGTCACCGTAGTAGGCCGAGAGCCCCTCGGCGCGGGCGGCCTGCACCGCGTCCCAACTCGAGTCGGTCAGCAGCACGCCGAGTCGGGCCTGGCGCAGACAGTGGGCCATCTGCCGGGCCACCGGGTTGGCGCCGATGATCAGCACGCCGTGGGCCGAGGGACGGCGCACCTTCAGCCAGTCGCCCAGCGGGCGGGCCAGCAGACTCTGGGATACGACCGTGGCGATGATCACCAGAAAGGTCACCGGCACCAGCCGGTCGGCGCCGGGCACACCTATCTCTTCCAGCCGCAGCGCGAACAGCGAGGCCACCGCGGCGGCGACGATGCCGCGGGGCGAGATGAACGCCAGCAGGCTCTTCTCGCGCCAGTCCAGGCCACTGCCCAAGGTGCACAGCCACACCGCCAGCGGACGCACCAGCAGCAACAGCACCGCCAGAAAGGCCCAGGCCGGCCAGCCCAGCAGCGCCAGTTGCTCGACCGTCAGACGTGCCGCCAGCAGGATGAACAGACCCGAGATCAGAAGGATCGACAGGGTCTCCTTGAACTCGATGATCGGTCGGGTGGGCACGCCACGCATATTGGCGAGCCAGGCGCCCATTACCGTCACCGTCAACAGGCCGGACTCGTGAAACAGGGTGTTGGACAGGGTGAACAGGCCGAGCATGGTCATCAGGGTGCCGAAGCTGTGCAGCCGTTGCGGCAGCAGGTGCTGGCGCAGTACCTGGCCCCATAGATAGCCGCCGGCGACGCCGAAGCCGAAGCCGATCAACGCGGTCTGGGCGAACAGCATCAGGGTGTGCGGCAGTGCCTGGGTGCCGGAGCCCAGGGCGACGAATTCGTAGACCAGTACCGCGCCGATGGCGCCCACCGGGTCGATCAGGATGCCCTCCCAGCGCAGGATCTGGGTCAGGTGCTCGCGGGCCCGCAGGGTCTGCAGAAGCGGCAGGATCACCGTCGGGCCGGTGACCACCAGCAGCGCCCCCAGCAGGCTCGCCATCTCCCAGCTAAGGCCCAGCAGCCAGCGGGCGGCCAGCGCTCCGCACAGGGCGGTGATCAGGGCTCCCCAGGTGACCAGGCGGCGCACCGTGCGGCCATGCCCTCCCAGCTCGCGAAAGTTCAGGGTGAGGCTACCCTCGAACAGGATCACCGCCACCGCCAGCGACACCAGCGGGAACAGCAGCTCGCCGAACAAGGCGTCGGGGTCGAGCAGGCCGGTCACCGGGCCTGCGGCAATGCCGGCGATCAACAGCGTCAGGATGGCGGGGACCTTGAGGCGCCAGGCTAGCCACTGTGAGCCCAGCGCCAGCAGGCCAACGGCCGCCAGGGTGAGTCCGGCATGCTCCATGGTCGGTCGACTCCGAAACGGGAAAAGCCGCGCAGCGTACTGACGCGGCGTCGATCATGCAAACCATCGCCATCATAGGCGTCAACGATGGTCTGACTCAGCTCGCCCGACGAAGTGCGCCGAGCAGCGCCTGCAGCGGATGCGGCAGCTGGCTGTCGGAGAAGCGTCGGGCCTGGCTGCGACAGGAGTAGCCGGTGGCCAGCAGGCGACCGCTGCCGCCGTGCTCCTGCACCACCGGTTCCCAGGACTGGGCGTAGATGGTACGCGAGGTCGTAAGGTTGCGTGCCTCGTGGCCGTAGGTGCCGGACATGCCGCAGCAGCCCGAGGGCAGCGGCGCCAGGCGCAGCCCGAAGCGTTCAAACAATTGCTGCCAGGCCTTGGGGCTGCCCGGCGCCTGGGTCTTCTCGGTGCAGTGGGACAGCAGCTGGAAGGGGGCTTCCTCGCTCAGGTCGAGTCCCGAGGGCACCAGCGAGGCGCCCAGACTCGAAAGCCACTCCTGCAGCATCAGCACCTCAGGCACCGCCTGCTCACCGAGTGCCTTCACGTACTCCTGGCGATAGGTCAGCGTCATCGCCGGGTCGATGCCCACCAGCGGCACGCCGCTGGCGGCCAGGGTGGAGAGCTCTCGGGCACGCTTACGGGCGGTGCGCTCGAAGGCGCCGAGGAAGCCCTGGACGTTGAGCGGCTTGCCGTTGGGCTTGTAGGGCGCGACGAAGACGCGGATATCGAGGCGCGACAGCAGTTCCACCACGTCGGCGACCAGTCTGGCTTCGAAGTGGCTGGTGAAGGCGTCCTGCACCAGGATCACGCTGCGCGCCTTCTGGCGCTCGCTGAGGCGTCCCAGCGTCAGCGGGGTGGCCTCGGCCACGCCCCAGGCCTTGAGCTGCTTCTTGAGCCGGGCGCGTGACAGCCGGGGGCTGTCGACCATGCCGAGGCCGCGGGCCATCAGCCGGTCCACCAGGCGGTTGTCGAGTGCCGCGTTGTAGGCCGGGGCCAGTGGCGCCAGCGCCGGCAGCAGGAATTCGAGCCCGCCGATCAGGTAGTCGCGCAGTGGTCGCAGGTAGCGTCCGTGGTAGACCTCGAGGAACTGAGAGCGGAAGGCCGGGACATTGACCTTGATCGGGCACTGGCCGGCGCAGGACTTGCACGCCAGGCAGCCGGCCATGGCGTCGTAGACCTCGTGGGAAAAGTCGTCCTTGCCGCGCAGACTGTTGAGCGCGCGGCGGGGCAGGTGGGCGAGCCAGCCGAGCGCGGTCTCATCCTTCTTGCGCTGTGACTCCTCGACCACGTCGATGCCGGCCTTCCCCTGCAGGCGCAGCCATTCGCGCATCAGGCTGGCGCGGCCCTTGGGCGAGTGCACACGATCCCGGGTGGCCTTCCACGACGGGCACATGGCGTCGTCGGGATCATAGTTGTAGCAGGCGCCGTTGCCATTGCAGTAGACGGCGTCGGCGTGGGCCTGCCATACCCGCTCGTCGATCTGACGGTCGAAGTCGCCGCGCATGGGCACCGCGTCGATGGCCAGCAGGCCTGGGTCGCTGAGGCTGGCGCCGGGCTCGGGCTGACTGTTGGCCGCTTCGTCGGTCTCCACCAGCGGCGTGGCGATCTTGCCGGGATTGAGCTGGTTGTGCGGGTCGAAGGCACCCTTGAGGCGTCGCAGGCTGGGGTAGAGCTCCCCGAAGAAAGCTGGCGCGTACTCCGAGCGCACACCCTTGCCGTGCTCTCCCCACAACAGGCCGTGGTAGCGCTGGGTCAGCGCCGCCACCTCATCGGAGATTTCGCGGATCATCGCCTGCTGGCGCGGGTCCTTCATGTCCAGCGCCGGGCGCACATGCAAGACCCCGGCGTCGACGTGGCCGAACATGCCGTACTCGAGCCCGCGGGCATCGAGCAGGGCGCGGAACTCGGCGATGTAGTCGGCCAGGTGCTCGGGGGGGACCGCGGTATCCTCGACGAAGGGCAGCGGGCGCTTCTCGCCCTTGACGTTGCCGAGCAGGCCCACCGAGCGCTTGCGCATGGCGTAGACCCGACCGATGGCGTCACGGCCGATGGCCTGGGTGAAGCCCAGGCGTGTGACGCTGGTGTCGCTTTCGAGTCCCCGGCAGAAGGCGTCGACCCGGGCCTCGAGGCGCTCGGGGTCGTCGTCGTTGAACTCCACCAGGTTGATGCCCTCGATGGCCGGTCCGTCATCCACCGGGAAGAACTCGGCCACCGAGTCCCACACGAAGTCCTCCATGGCGAGCTTCAGCACCTTGTCGTCCACGGTCTCGATGGAGGTGGGGCGAAGCGCCTGCGGCTTTTCAGGTGATGAGCCGCCGGCCATCAGCGCCTTGGCGTCGGCGAGGGCCGCCATGAAGCTCGGGTAGCGCACATTGACCAGGATCGAGTGGCGCGGGATCGGCAGCACGTTGAGCACCGCCTCGTTGGTCAGCGCCAGCGAGCCCTCGGCGCCGCACAGCACGCTGTTGAGGTTGAAGCGGCCGTCGTCGTCGCGAAGGTGGGCCAGGTCATAGCCGGTCAGGCAGCGGTTGAGCGGCGGGAAGATCGCCTCGATGCGCTCGCGCTCCTGCTCGATGATCTTGCGGGCGGCGCGATAGGCGCGGCCCCGGGCCGAGTCCTCGGCGCACAGGGTCTCGAGTTCGTCCTCGTCGACCGCGGCGCTGATTAGGCGCTCGCCGCCGATCAGTACGCTGTCGAGCTCGAGCACATGGTGGCGGGTCTTGCCGTATTCGCAGCTGCCCTGGCCGCTGGCGTCGGTGGCGATCATGCCGCCGATGGTCGCCCGGTTGGAGGTGGACAATTCCGGTGCGAAGAACAGCCCATGGGGCCTCAAGGCGGCGTTGAGCTGGTCCTTGACCACCCCGGCCTGGACCCGCACCCGGCGGTTGTCGACGTCGATCTCGAGGATCTGGTTCATGTGCCGGGACACGTCCACCACCAGGCCGTCGCTCAGCGACTGGCCGTTGGTGCCGGTGCCGCCACCACGCGGTGTCAGGGCCACCTTGCGGAAGGCTTCGCGCCCGGCGAGCCGGCCGAGCAGCTCGAGGTCAGCTGCATGACGCGGAAACACCGCCGCCTGGGGCAGACGCTGGTAGAGCGAGTTGTCGGTGGCCAGCACCGTGCGGCTGGCGTAGTCCGGGGCGATTTCGCCCTCGAAACCTTCCGCCTTCAGGGCCTTGAGAAAGTCGACGTAGTGCTGGTCCAGTGGGGTCGCGGCATCAGCTAGGGGCAGTGGTGCGATCATGGTCTCGGTCGATACAGGCCCCGCGGCGGCGCGGCTGGCGCTATCGACAGGGCAGGAGAATGGGAGGGCGTCCACTTTACCGCGTCTCGGGGGGTAGGTGCATCCCGATCGCGAGAGAAGCCGGCGCTCGCCCCCGGTCGATGGCGCCGCCTCTCGCTTTTGCCTACAATGTGTCGCCTGCGCGGAGGGTGGTCCCAGGGCACACCAGCGGGGCGCTTTTCGGCTGTCCTCATGGTGGGGCCCGAGAGCAGCGTCCGACGCTGGCGATGGTGACGCACGGTCCCAGGTGACGCCTTCCGCATCCGACATGTTCTTTTCACTCAGGCGACGGACCAGACTCCATGCTCGATCCGAAACTGCTGCGCGGCGACCTCGATACGCTCGCCCAACGACTGGCCACCCGCGGTTACTCTCTCGACAGCGAGGCGCTTGGCTCGCTGGAATCCCGCCGTCGCGAGCTGCAGACCGAGACCGAGCGTTTGCAGAACGAGCGCAACACTCGCTCCAAGGCGATCGGCAAGGCCAAGGCTGCCGGCGAGGACATCCAGCCGCTGCTCGACGAGGTCAGTGACCTGGGCGAGCGCCTGGACGCCGCCAAGGTGGCGCTGGCCGAGGTGCAGGGCCAGTGGGAAGACATCGCTGCGGGGATCCCCAACCTGCCCCACGCCAGCGTGCCCGAAGGCGCAAGCGAAGACGACAACGTCGAGGTGTCGCGCTGGGGCAACCCCGGCGAGTACGCCTTCGAGGTCAAGGATCACGTCGATCTGGGAGCCAAGAAGGGCGATCTGGACTTCGAGGTTGCCGCCAAGCTGACCGGCGCTCGCTTCGCCGTGATGCGCGGGCCGATCGCTCGCCTGCACCGCGCCCTGACCCAGTTCATGCTCGACAAGCAGACCCTGGAGCACGGCTACGAAGAGTGCTACGTGCCCTACATGGTCAACCGGGACTCGCTCTACGGCACCGGCCAGTTGCCCAAGTTCGGCGAGGACCTGTTCAAGCTCGACGACGAGCGCGAGTTCCACCTGATCCCGACTGCCGAGGTGCCGCTAACCAACCTGCTGCGTGGCGAGATCGTCGACGCTGGCGCCTTGCCGTTGAAGCTGACCGCCCATACTCCCTGCTTTCGCAGCGAGGCGGGTTCCCACGGTCGCGATACCCGCGGGATGATCCGCCAGCACCAGTTCGACAAGGTCGAGATGGTGCAGCTGGTCGATCCGGCCAAGAGCTACGAGGCGCTGGAGGAAATGCGCGGCCACGCCGAGGCGATCCTTCAGGCACTCGAGCTGCCTTATCGGGTGGTGACCCTGTGCACCGGTGACATGGGCTTCTCCGCCGCCAAGACCTACGATCTCGAGGTCTGGCTGCCGAGCCAGGACACGTACCGCGAGATCTCCTCGGTGTCCAACTGCGAGGACTTCCAGGCACGCCGCCTGCAGGCGCGCTTCCGCGCCAAGGGTGAAAAGAAGCCGCAGCTTCTGCACACCCTCAACGGCTCCGGCCTGGCGGTGGGCCGCTGCCTGATCGCGGTGATGGAAAACCACCAGAACGAGGACGGCTCCATCACCGTTCCCGAGGTGCTGCGTCCCTATATGGGCGGGGTCGAGTGCATCAACGTCTGATCCGTCCTTGAGAGGGGCGGGCGCGCTTGCCCTTGCTCAAGCCCTTGCTTAAGCACAAGCAAAAGCAAAAGCCCCGGTGGTCGCGACCACCGGGGCTTTTTACGTCACGGGCTTAGGCGTAACAGGCTTAGGCGATATGGCACCGGACCCCGGCCGCTTTCCGTTGGGCGGGGGGACTCGTTGGCCACCGGTGCCATGGCCGTCGGACTGACGTCACCGCTATCGTCATTGCGGCGCAGCCGGGACCTGCTGGCGATCCTGATCGATATCCGCGGTTGCCTCGGCCAGCCCCCAGCGGACCTGGACGCCGGCGTCGATGGTGATGCTGCCGGGGCTGTAGTCGGCGTTGCCGCCGCTTTCGGCCATGTCCGCGCGCATCGCCATCATGCGTGGCTGAAACACCGGGGCGTTGGTCTCGCTGACATGGATCACCTCACCGAGCTCCACTCCCAGGGCGTCCGCCATCAGTTCGGCCTTGGCCCTGGCGCGCTCGAGCGCCTGGGTCAGTGCGCGGTCGCTGGCCGCGTCGCGGTCGGCAAGATCGTAGCTGACGCCGTCCAGTGCATTGACGCCGGCTTCGGTCAGGGCGTCGAGCAGGGTCGGAAGGCTATCGAGATCGCTGATCGCCAGGGTCACCGGACGTTCAAGGCGAGTACGTACCATGGGGATGGGGTTGTCGTTGCCCTGGCGTGTTTGATGCAGCATCTCCTGCTGTACCCGCAGCGATCCGGCGTTGATCGCCTCGCGGGAAAGACCCGCGTCTTCCAGCGCCGAGATCAGCTCGGCGGCACGATCCTCCAGGCGTTGGCGGGCCTCAGCCAGGGCCTGGCCGTGGTCACCACTGTCCTTTTCCTGGGCGATGGCCGGTGTCAGCTCCCACAGTCGGGCGTTCAAGGTCGCCTCGTCCGGAGCGACCTTGAGCTCGGACTGGGCCTGGATATCCAGATAGCGTGGCGTGGGTGACTCGGCGGCCAGGGAGGGCGTGGCGGCCAGAGAAGCCAGCGCCAGGCCGAGCCCCACTGTCGCCAGCCGGTTGAGGTGGCGCAGGCGAAGGCTCGGCATCGCCCGTGATCGGGCGGAGGGAGTGGCGAGTGACATCGGATTCTCCTTGTAACGTGGGGGATGAACGACAGGGCGAACAACAGGGGGCGCGTCGCAGACAAGTCTGACAGGTACCCGCACCGGCCAGGGCCTACTGACTGGGACGGTGTCCTCGGCGAGACGTTCCCGGATCTCAAGCGTCTCCACGATCCTTGCATGGTTGAGGCTGGGCCGGCCAATGTCGCCGGAGTGATACACGGAACATTGGCAATGTTGCGCCATGTGTCATGATTCTTTGTGCTGAAACGATTGGCGGGGCATGATGGCGCCGATAACGCCGTCGAGCCGACGGCTGGTTAACGAGAGGAGCTACCGTCCATGGAAGATGAAGTCGAGGCGCAGGAGCGCAGGCTCCCCTTGAACCTGACGCTGGCCCTGGCTGCACTGGTGGTCATCGTCGCCGGCATGCGCGCGGGGGCAGACCTGCTGGTGCCGGTGCTGCTGTCGCTGTTCATCGCGGTGGTGTGTACCGCCCCGGTGCAGTGGCTGCACGAGCGGGGGCTGGGCTTGAGACTATCGGTATGGGTCACGCTGGTGGTGATCGGCGGCATGCTGATCCTGCTGGCGCTGTTGCTGGCCAATAGTGTCGGTACCTTTGCCGAGGCCTTGCCCGGGATCGAGGAAAAGCTCTACGAATACTACCTGCGCCTGCTCGATGGACTGGCCAGCATGGGGCTTGCCATCGACACTCAGCGGCTGGCCGGGTTTCTCGACACCCAGAAGCTTGGCGAATGGCTTCCGGCACTGCTCAGCCAGCTCGGCAATCTGATGATGCAGAGTGTCGTGGTGGCACTGCTGGTGATGTTCATGTTGTTCGAGACGCTGAACTTCCGCGACAAGATATCCCGGGCGCTAGCCAACCCCGCCCCGAGCCTCGAGCGCTTCAACGAGTTCAGCCACACCCTCAAGCGTTACCTGGCGGTCAAGACCGTGATCAGCCTGGTCACCGGGGCCCTGGTGTGGGTGGCCTGTCTGCTGGTGGGGGTCGACTTCCCGCTGCTGTGGGCGGTGCTGGCCTTTGCGCTCAACTATATCCCCAACATCGGTTCGGCCATCGCCGCGGTGCCGGCGGTGCTGCTGGTGCTGGTGTCTCCGGACGGGGGCATGGGCGATGCTCTGCTGCTGAGCCTTGCCTATCTGTCGATCAACTTCGTCATGGGCAATCTGGTCGAACCACGGGTCATGGGGCGGGCGCTGGGATTGTCCACCTTCGTCGCCTTCCTGTCGCTGGTGGTGTGGGGCTGGATCTTCGGGGTCACCGGCATGTTGCTGTCGGTGGTGCTGACGATGACGTTGAAGATCGCCCTCGACAGCCACCCCCAGACCCGCTGGATGGCCCACCTGCTGGGACCGGCCAAGGGTGGCCCGGTGGAGGACGCCAGCCGGCCACTGGCCGAGCGTGCTCGCATGAGCAAGCTGAAACGCAAGGTCGAATCGGTCCAGCGCAAGTAAACCGACCGGGCGCATAAGCCAGCGATACGGACCACTCGAACGCAAGCGAGCCAAGGACGGGGTTATGGCGCCTTCTCGGGCGGTGGGAACACCACCTCCATGCCGCGGGCGTCGAGCTGACGGATGTCCTCGGGGCTACCGTCCTCGGCCAGGGTGACCAGGCCGATGCCGGGCCCGTTCCACAGGCGTTCTCCGGCCTTGGCGCGGTCCGGGTCCCTGGGCTCCACCGCCATGGGCCGGCGCTGGGTAAACCAGTTGAGCGGCGAGCGTGGCGAGTAAAGCCAGCGATTGAGACGATCAAAGGTATCCAGCAGGGTGTCGGGAAAGCAGTTCTTGAGACCGCTGGAGGTGATCTGCCAGATCATCGGGCCCTGGTGCCGGTGACGTATACGCACGTCGTAGACGAAGGAGTAGTGCACGTCGCCGGACAGGATGACGTAGTGCCCCGGGGTCCGCGAGTGGCGGAAGATGTTGAGCATCACGCTGGCGGCGCCACGATGGGCCATCCAGTTCTCGGCATCCACCAGCAGCGGCTTGCCCGCCAGGGTGAACAATTTCTGGATGGTCTCGATCAGCTTGACCCCGAACATCGGCGCCGGAGAGACGATGACCGCCGACGGCGCGTCGATCAACTCCTGCTGAAATTCCGATAACGCCTCCCAGTCCATCAGGCCGGATGGCCGTTCGGGCTTGCGCCCGTTGCGCCAGCGTCGGGTGCGGGTATCCAGCACCACCAGACGTGGACTGCCCTCCACCTGAAATTCCCAGCCCTCGAAGCGAAAGAGGCGCTCGAGACAGGCATCCTGCTGATCCTTGTCGAGCCAGCCTTGGTTATCGTTGGCGTCGCTCAACAGCGCCTGGGCCTCGTCCAGCGGTGTCTTCAACCGCTCGGGGGCGTTGCCCCAGCCCTGACACAGCAGATAGGCCAGCAGGGCATTGCCGATGATGCGCTTGGAGAAGGGGTGGCCGTAAGCCGTGCTTTCCCACTGCGCGGTAAGGTTCCAGTCGTCGGTGACGTCGTGGTCATCGAAGATCATCAGGCTCGGCAACTGGGCCATGACGCGGGCGGCGGCAGGCAGGGTAGCGACGAAGTCGTCTATGATCCGGGCCTGGTCGTCGTAGGTCTCTCGTCGCTCTTCTTCAAGTGCAGGAGGCTGGCACTCGATGAGGCGCCACGGCGTCGGCGACCAGACCAGCAGGTACATGGCCACCATCTCGGCGAAGGTCATCAGGTGATTGGCGGCGCTGGCCGACGTGAACACCGGCTTGCGAACGCCCCCGAAGAAGCGATCCTTGAGGGCAGCCGAGCTCTTGACGTCGGGCAGCAACTCTTCGCGTCGATAGTAGCTGAAGGGGCTTGCGTAGAGCGATTGGCTGTCGTCGATGGTTGAGCCCTCGAGGGTCTCGTCGAACAGCCCCAGGCGCTCGATCAGCGCGTGTATCGCCACCAGCAAGGGGCCGGCGACGTCATCGGCGTAGATCTGGTCGCCGGTCATCAACAGCCAGGCCGGCCACTGTTCAGGACAGTCGAGACGCTGGGCGAGCCAGCTGTCCAGATGGGCCAGGCCGTCCGGGCCATCGTAGTGAGGACGACGGCAGGAGCCATGCAGCAGGCGTCGGTGGCTCGATGCCAGCACGAATGCCGGCGTCTCGTGCCCTTCATGGCACAGATGGGGCGCCAGCTCGCCGAGTGAGGTTTCGCGCTCGTCCGTCACCTTGAGGTCGTAGTCGATCCGGGTGTCCTGGGGCAGAGGCTCATCCAGCGGTGCATCGATCAGGTAGAGCAGGGCATGGCGGCCCAGTGGCACCAGCCGGTAATCGTCCTCACCAAGCGGCTGTCGGCGCGGTGACTCGCCGCTGGGTGACAGCTCGAGGGTCAAGCTGAGCGGACGGCTCGCCACCAGCCAGATGCGCAGACGTTCGGGACTCAAGCGTCGCAGGATGGGGCCGGCGAGGATGGCGGGAAGGTCGTCGGGAGACGTTCCGGTGTCGGTCATGGCGGTCCTGTGTCGGTTCGCTGTCGGTAAGCCCCGTTCCGGGGGGAGACCTCGCGCATGGCGAATACATCAAGAGTATCAACGGTAAGCGGCAAGGAGGCCAGAGCGCCGGTGTATGCCTTGCAGACTGTTCCCGAGGTGGCCGTTGAGCTGACTGGTCTGGTAGCGCTTGTCTTGACCTGGCTGCGCGAGTGGTCCGGGTCAGCACCTGGCAAATGCTAGCATCAAGGATGAGGACCTCGTCTTCCCGGGAGACTCCCATGGTTCATGAACATCGAACGACCGAAAGCGCCACAGCGGACGGCCCTGCTCACCAGCACGCTGAGCGAGACAAGCATCGGCACGATCCCCACGCCCATGACGCGCACAGCCATGGCCATGGCATCGGCCATGTGCACACCGACAGCCAGCGTCGGCTGGCCTGGGGCATCCTGCTGACCGCGTCCTTCATGGTGGCCGAGGTGATCGGAGGTGTTGTCTCCGGATCGCTGGCGCTGCTGGCCGACGCCGGCCATATGCTCACCGACAGCGCTGCCCTGGTGCTGGCCTGGTTTGCCGCACGCCTCAGCAAGCGACCTGCCGACGACGCCCGCAGTTTTGGCTATGACCGGGTGCAGATCCTCGCCGCCTTCGTCAACGGCTTGACCCTGATCGCCATCGTCGTCTGGATCTCGATCGAAGCGGTCCGCCGCCTGCTGAGTCCGGTCGAGGTGCTGGGGCCTGTCATGCTGACGGTGGCGGTGGCGGGACTGCTGGTCAACATCGTGGTCTTCGTCATTCTTCACGGCGGCGATCGCGACAATCTGAATATTCGCGGTGCTGCACTGCACGTGCTGGGCGATCTGCTCGGTTCCGTTGCGGCGATCGTTGCCTCGCTGGTGATCATGGCGACCGGATGGACGCCGATCGACCCGCTGCTGTCGGTGCTGGTGGCGCTGCTGATCCTCAGGAATGCCTGGACACTGACGCGCCAGAGTGGGCACATCCTGCTGGAAGGCGTTCCGGAATCCCTGGACATCGATGCCATGAAGCGGGCCGTCGTCGAGGCGGTACCGGCGGTATGCGACGTTCATCATGTTCACGCCTGGTCGCTGACACCCGGACGGCATCTGGTGTCGATGCACGTCGGCGTGCGCTCGGGAGAAGACCACCAGACAACTCTGGTGGCAGTGCGGGAGGTGCTGACCCAAGGGTTCGATATCGAGCATGTCACGATGCAACTGGAAGAGGTGGGGGACTGCGTCGATCATCGCTGAGCAACACCACTGCATGAAGTCAGGCAGGCGCAAGGCAAGCCGATAGGGAAGAGCGGGTGGCCGCCCCCCCCTGGAGGCAGGGAGGGCGAGGATGGCCGGCGACTAGAGAAGCTTGGTCTGTCGCAGACTGTGCAGGGCGCAGGGGGCATCGAAGCTGTTCGCATCCGCCAGATCCCAGAACTCACGATACAGCGGATGGTTCTTGGCGCCGCCCTCCAGCAACTCCTTGGGTGCCAGGCTGTCGATCAGGCTGATGTAGGGCAGCGCCTTGCCATTGGAGAGGCGCCTGATGATGTGTTCGGGGCCAAGTTCGCTGGGGTGATGCAGCCCCGCCGCCTCCAGCATCTCGCACAGGGCGAACTTGGTATTGGCGTGGAAGTTCTTCACCCGCACCGACTTGTCCTCGACGTCCAGGCGGTTGCCGCGGGCCTTGTCCTGGGTGGCGACCCCGCTGGGGCACTGGTCGTTGTGGCAGCTTTGGGCCTGGATGCAGCCCAGCGAGAACATGAAGCCACGGGCCATGTTGACCCAGTCGGCGCCCAGCGCCAGCGTACGGGCGATGTCGAAGGCGCTGATGATCTTGCCGCTGGCGCCGATGCGAATCTCGTCGCGCAGTCCGGCGCCGACCAGGGTGTTGTGGACCAGGATCAGGGCGTCGTTGAGCGGCATGCCGAGGCGGTTGATGAATTCCAGCGGTGCGGCGCCGGTGCCGCCCTGGCCACCGTCGACCACGATATAGTCGGGGCGGTCGCCGCATTCCAGCATGGCCTTGACCATGGCGAACCATTCCCAGGGATGGCCCAGGGCCAGCTTGATGCCCACCGGCTTGTCGCCGGAGAGGGTGCGCAGCTCCTGGATGAAGTGGATCATCTCGCAGGGGGTCGAGAAGGCGGAGTGCTTGGACGGCGAAAGTACGTCCTGGCCTTCGGGCACGCCGCGAGTCGAGGCTATCTCGGCGGTCACCTTGGCCCCCGGCAGGATGCCGCCATGGCCAGGCTTGGCGCCCTGGGACAGCTTGATCTCGATCATCTTCACTTCGTCACGACGGGCATTCTCCTTGAACTTGTCGCGATCGAATCCACCGTCGTCGCGACGACAGCCGAAGTAGCCGGAACCGATCTGCCACACCAGGTCGCCGCCGCGCAGGTGGTAGGGCGATATCGCCCCTTCCCCGGTGGTGTGGTAGAAGCCCCCGAGCTTGGCACCTTCGTTGAGGGCGCTGATGGCATTGGGCGACAGGGCACCGAAGCTCATGGCGGAAATATTGAGCACGCTGGCCTTGTAGGGCTTGGCGCGATGCTCGCCGACGACCACGCGGAAGTCATGATCGGTGATCTCCACCGGTGACAGCGATGGCCCCATCCACTCGTAGCCGGGGGCGTTCATGTCCCGGAGCGAGCCGAAGGGCTTCTTGTCGATGGTGCTCTTGGCCCGTCGATAGACCAGCGAGCGCTGCTCGCGGGAGAAGGGCGACTCGAAGGTGTCCGCCTCAATGAAGTACTGGCGGAACTCGGGCCCGATGGATTCCAGGAAGTAGCGAATATGCGCCAGGATCGGGTAGTTGCGACTGACCGTGCGGCGACGCTGGACGATGTCATAGGTGCCCAGCGCGGTCAGCGCGCCAAACGCCAGCACCCCCGTCAGCCACCATAGTGACGCCAGTAGCCCGAGCAGGCTGACGATCAGGCCGGCGACGGCGATGTAGTAGGCGCCGAAGCGGGTCGAGGCGTGGCGTGAAAGGTACGAGGCCATGTCGTTCTCCCTGAGTCACGGTTTTCTTGTGTTCTTTACTCATGCAAGCACATTACCTGTCACCGGCATAGAGCACGCGGCACCGGGTGACGACCAGGCACAGTGGAGCAAAAGGCGGAGGCATGGCTCGGGAGAGAGGCCGCGCTAACGGCGGCAGGCGGCCAGTCGTGAGGTGCTGCTGCAGGTGACTGCAAAGCGTCATCGTCTCGTAACCAAGTGCAAATAGTGTTTGACCTGAGCGCCAAGACGGCGCATGCTGCTCGCAGTTGGTTAGCAAGTTGAACGTCTCAGAGGTCATCGAAGCATCCTGGCGACGATGTTCCGGGGGAAGGTTTCTTGTTTTACCCACTGCAACTCGGGTATCTCCCGGTAATGTATATACGCTAGTCGAGGATTCGATCATGGCAACTGGTACCGTCAAGTGGTTCAACGACACTAAGGGCTACGGCTTCATCTCTCCGGACGACAACGGTGACGACCTGTTCGCTCACTTCTCCGAGATTCAAGCCGACGGCTTCAAGTCCCTGCAGGATGGCCAGAAGGTCTCCTTCGAGGTGACTCAGGGCAAGAAAGGCCTCCAGGCTTCCAACATCAAGGTCATCGACTAAGTCGATCGCTTGATGGCCGCTCAGGCGGCGTGATGCATCGCACTTGATGCATGGAAAAGGCTCGCTTCGGCGGGCCTTTTTGCGTTTCTGATGTGTCGTTCTGCGCCCCGGGTGGGTGCCGGTGAAGGACATCCGTAAACGAGGTGAATCTCTCGCAAAGGCGCTGTGGCATAGGGTGAAGGGTCTATATGCCTGAAAGAGATAAAAAAATAATACATTGTAACTATTTAGAATAAGGTGAGGGAGGCACAATAGGCTGATTCTCTTCAGCAAGGCCACCTCATGTCGCTGGATGCCTGGATCGCCCTTTCCGTTGCCTGTGCCGTCTTCCCGTTGATGGCGCTGACCCGCCTCGGCCCCGACATGGTGCTGATGGGGGCTCTTGTGGTGCTTCTGAGCCTTGGGGTCATCGACGCCGAGCAGGCGTTGGGCGGCTTTTCCAACAGTGGCTTGTTCACGGTCGCCTTCCTCTACATCCTGGTCGCCAGCCTGCGTGATACCGGTGGTATCGATCTGATCATTCGTCACGTGCTGGGACGCCCCTCCGGCGAACGTCACGCCTTGTCACGCCTGGTGTGGCCCGTCACCGCCGTCAGCGGGCTGCTCAACAACACGCCGGTGGTGGCCACCTTCATCCCTGCGGTGATCAGCTGGGGGCGTCGCTTCTCGATTGCCCCGCAGTTGTTGCTGATGCCGCTGAGCTTCGCTTCGATCCTCGGCGGCACCGTCACCCTGATGGGCACCAGTACCAATCTGGTGGTGCATTCGCTGATGCAGGAGCGCTTCCCGGACCTCCACCTGGGGCTGTTCGAAATCGCCTGGGTGGGCGTGCCCATGGCACTGGTTGGGGTCGTCTACCTGCTGGTAGTAACGCCTCGTCTGCTGTCCAGGCGCCCCGGCAGTGAGGAGGCCTTCGCCAACCTGCGCGAGTTCACCATCGAAATGGAAGTGGATCCGCAGGGGCCGCTGGTCGACCGCACCGTCGAAGAGGCCGGGCTGCGGCATCTTTCCGGGCTCTTCCTGGTGGAAATCGAACGCGGTGGCAATGTGGTCAGCGTGGTGGGGCCGGGTGAACGTCTCAAGGGCGGGGATCACCTGGTCTTTGCCGGCACCACTGAGGGGGCAGTGGAATTGCAGCAGATGCGCGGTCTGAGGCCATCCCGTCTGGGGGAGTCGCATCTTGAGAAGGAGTTTCGCGAGCGCCGCCTGGTGGAAGCGGTAGTCTCCGACCAGTGCCAGTTCATCGGGCAGAAGATTCGCGATGGCCATTTTCGCACGCTCTATGGCGCCGCTGTGCTGGCGGTCTGTCGTGGTGGGCGCAGGGTGGCGGGTAGCCTCGGGCAGATTCGTCTGCAACCCTCCGATGTGCTGTTGCTCGAGGCGCGCCCGGCCTTTATCGAACGTCATCGACAGTCTCAGGACTTCCTGTTGATCAGCCAGGTCAATGGTCAGGCCAGGCCCGCCTTCGACCGAGCGCTGCGCGCCTGGGCGATCCTGGCGACGGTAGTGGTGCTGGCCTCCACCGGGCTGATGAGCATGATGAACGCCGCCATGCTGGGCGCCACGGCAGCCCTGTTGAGCGGCTGTGTCAGCGTCCGCAGTGCCCGTCGCGGCATGGACACCCAGGTGTTACTGACCATCGCCGCATCCTTTGGCCTGGGCGCCGCACTGCAGACGTCCGGGGCAGCAGATGTGGTGGCCCGTGGGCTGCTGAGTGTCGTCGGCGACAGTCCCTGGGCGCTGCTGGTGGGCACCTACTGTGTGGTGGCGCTGCTGACCTCGCTGGTGACCAACAATGCCGCAGCGGTCATTACCTTCCCCATCGCCATGGCAGGGGCCGAGAGTCTCGGCGTCAATCCTTTGCCCTACGTGGTCGTGGTGATGTTTGCCGCATCGGCCAGTTTTCTCACCCCGATTGGCTATCAGACCAATCTGATGGTCATGGGCCCCGGTGGCTACCGGGTTCAGGATTACCTCAAGCTCGGCGGCCCCCTGAATCTGCTGACTGCGGTCGTGGTGCTGGTGCTGACCCCCTTTTTCTGGCCCTTCTAAAAAGCCCTGTGTGCTTCTCGGTAGCCGGGTGACTTCACCTGTTTGGCTCGTCCCCTCTGGCGCATTGCGGTAGGCTAGGAGGTTGTGCTTTGCAACATAGACTGAGATCTGCCCATGAGCGACAACGACCAGCTGGTCATCGAGCCCCGAGGCGAAGCGGACGCCTGCATGATCATTCTTCACGGCCTGGGAGCGGATGGGCGTGACTTCGAGCCGGTGGTGCCCATGCTGCCAAGGCCCGGTTACGCTCAGATCCGATTTATCCTGCCCCATGCACCGCGCCTGCCGGTCACCATCAATGGTGGCATGGTCATGCCCGCCTGGTACGACATTCTCGAGATGAGCCTGGACCGTCGGGTGGACGAGATGCAGCTGCGGCTGTCGGCCGAGCGGATCAAGGGCGTCATACAGTCCCAGATCGATGCCGGCATCGACAGCCGACGTATCCTGCTCGCCGGGTTTTCCCAGGGTGGGGCCGTTGCCTACGAGGCCGCCTTCAGCTTTGACAAGCCGCTGGGTGGTCTGCTGGCGATGTCCACCTACTTCGCCACCGCGAACTCGATCGAGCTGAACGAGGCCAATCGCGACCTGAGGGTGGAAATCCATCACGGCAGCATGGATCCGGTGGTACCCGAATCCCTGGGCCGAGCCGCCTTCGCTCGTCTGGAGGAGCTTGGCTATCACACCGTCTATCGTCAGTATCCCATGGCTCACGCGGTCTGCCCGCAGCAGATCGGGGATATCGGCGAGTGGATGAGTGAGCTGCTGGGACAGTGAGTCCTTAGGCTGCTTTGCTCAGCCTGCGAACATGAGACTTTTCATCCTGCAAAGGAAGTCTGGTTCTTCTAAGCTTTTTTCGTACAAAAAATTAAGAAAAAGCTTACGGGATGCAGGGTGATGTCTGTATGGAGGTTTTTCCGTCGCGACAAGACAAAGGCTGAGAGTGGCACACCCCCACAGACCATGACGGTCAGTGACGGGGAGTCGGGGGCCGAGGCCCTGCTGGGCGCCGCGCCGGGGTCCGCCTTGTTGCTGGACCATGAAGGAACCATCGTCTGGGCGAACGCTCGTCAGTGCAATGAACTGGGCAAGTCTCTGGCAGACATCAGGGGGCTGAGCCTGACCGATGTTCATTGCAGTACGGCAGCCGAGACACTGGAGCTGGCCCTTGCGCGTTGTCGCGAGGGAGGCGGGAGCTGGGAAGGCGTGGTGGCCTGTGACGGGGTTGGTCGTCTACGTCACCTTGGTACCAGCATCCACCCGGTGTCGTGGTGCGCTGCCCGCTGGATGCTGATGAAGCACGACGTCAGCCGGTTGCAACTGCAGGCGGCATCAGCTCAGCGACTGAGCCGCACCATTGAAAGCCGCATGGCGAGGCTCCCGGGAGTGGTGTTCCGGCTGCGCCAGTCGCCCGGGGGAGGCTTGTCGTTTGACTACCTGGGACCTGGCTTCGAATCCCAGACGGGGCTGTCTCGTCAAAGTGCCCTGGAAGACGTCGAGGTCGTGCTTTCCAGGCTGGACGAAGACGCGCGTGAGCAGTTGACGCTGGCGCTAGCCCAGTCGCTGGTCAGCCTTACACCCTGGCACCTGGACATCACCCTGGGTGATGCTCAGGAGACCGTCGCGGAAGGACAGCGCTGGTTCGAGGCCAGGGGGACGCCCCAGCGATTCGATGACGGCACCGTGGTCTGGGATGGCCTGCTGCTGGACGTGACCCAGCGCAAGCAGGCAGAGTCGCGTGTCGCCAAGCTGGTCAGCACCGATGTCCTCACCGGCGTGATGAATCGCCGAGCCTTCCTCGAGGCAGGAGCGCGGGTACTCGCCAGGTTGCGGCGCCGTGGCGAGCCAGCGGTGCTGGCGATGCTGGATCTTGACCATTTCAAGTCGCTGAACGATGCCTACGGCCACGCCGCCGGGGATATGGTGCTGAAGGCTTTCGCCGATACCTGTCGTCTAAGCCTGCGCCCCTATGACCTGCTGGCGCGTATCGGGGGCGAAGAATTTCTGGTACTGCTCGGTGACGTTCATGCCGAAGACGCCTGGGACATACTGGAGCGTCTTCGAAGCAACGTGGAAGCATCGACCTTGAAGGTCGACCGTCGTGCCCTCAAGGTAACAGTGAGCATGGGAGCCATCTGTGTCGGGCAGGACGAAAGTCTCGACATGGCCATGCGGCGTGTGGACGGAGCGCTCTACGATGCCAAGCGTGCCGGTCGCAACCAATTGAAGGGCCTCCTTCCTGAGTATGAACGCGATAACCTCGCGTTGAGCAAGGCCCTGGCATCATCCACCATCTACAAGGAGATCGAGATGGCGTTGAGCGAAGATCTGCGGATCCCCAAGCCCTGCCCGAACTGCGGCAGCTACAACATGCGAGTCCCCAGCACCAAGAATCCCGATGAAAAGGTGCACTGCGCTTCCTGCCAGACCTACGTCTGCCTTTACGCCGAAGCGGAGGAGATGATCGAGAAGACACCCAAGAGCGAGTCCGAGGAACTGATCGAGAAGGCCATGAACCGGGACAAGTGACCGGGGCAACTGGAAGTGTCAGCTCCGGGCCGAACGCCAGCGCCCCCGCCTTGCAGGCGGGGGCGCTTTGGTTTCGTTGGGGGGCACTTTCGTTTCGTTGGTGGGCGCTTTCGTTTCGCTGGGGCGCTTACAACAGCTCTTCGCCGGCCAGGGCCAGGCGCGAGCGCTCGACGCTCTTCAAGGTCACATGGCCGGCATGGGGCCAGTTCTTGAAGTTCTGAACCACTGCGGCCATGCCGCAGGTATTGGCGGTGAGGTAAGGGGTGTCGATCTGGCCGACGTTGCCCAGACAGACGATCTTGGTGTTGCGCCCCGCTCGGGTGATCAGGCTCTTCAACTGCTTTGGCGTAAAGTTCTGGGCCTCGTCGATGATCAGGAAGGTGTCGTTGAGGGTGCGTCCACGCATAAAGCCCGGCGCCCGGATCTGTACGCGTGAGCCCAGCAGTTGGCGCGTGGCGTCCTGGTTCCAGGTCGAGCTTCCGTCATGCTCGTCGCGCAGCAGGTTGTCCATGTTGTCGTGGAAGGCGCCCATCCAGGGCGACATCTTTTCCTCTTCGGTGCCGGGCAGAAAGCCGATGTCCTCGCTCATGGAGATCGGCGCTCGGGTGAACACCACCCGTTCGAAGCGCTTGGTATCGAGGGTCTGCTGGAAGGCCGCGGCCAGGGTCATGAAGGTCTTGCCGGTACCGGCACTACCGGCCACCGTGACCAGGTCCACGGCGTCGTCCATCAGCAGGTTCAGGGTGAAATTCTGCCGGCTGTCGTGGGCGTGTACCCCCCAGACGCTGGCGCCGTGGCGATAGTTGGTCAGAAGCTCCAGGGTGGCCTGGTGGGGGGCGAGTTCGCGCACGATGGCCTCGAAGCTGGCCTCGCCGTCGGCGTCGGACACCAGCATACCCAGGTGCCAGTGCTGGGGAATCTCGCCACTCAGGCGATAGATGACACGGTCATGGTCGCGCTCGACCTTGACGTCCAGCGCCATGGCGTCCCACAAGCCACGGCCGGCGTCCTCATACACAGCGACACCGTCGGTCATGGCGTCGGAGTCATCGAAGGCGCGATCGGTCAGGTAGTCCTCGACCGGCACGCCGAGGGCGGCGGCCTTGACCCGCAGGTTGATGTCCTTGGTGACCAGGATCACCGAGGCGTCGGGGCGTTCCTGACGCAGTCGGCAGGTCTCGCCGAGCAGACGATTGTCGGGGCTGTCTTCCAGGTTGTCGGGCAGGGTGAGGTCGGAGTAGCAGAGCAGTCTCAGTCGGCCATCTGGTCCGCTGACGCGGGTGATGGGAATACCTTGGCGTATCTGGTCGATGTCGACGTTGGCGGTCAGGTCAGAGAGGGTCCGGCTGACTTGCCGGGCGGTGCGGGCGATTTCGCGGATGCCATTCTTGTGCTTGTCGAGCTCCTCGAGCACGGTCATGGGGATAACCACTTCGTGCTCTTCGAACTGGTAGAGGGCGCTGGGATCATGGATCAGTACGTTGGTGTCCAGCACGTACAGTCGGGTGGCCTTCTTGTCGATGCGTACCATCGGCACAGCTCTCCTGATTGTCACCTTGGGCGTCAACATGACGCCTTGATGTCGACACTCTCAGCGCGCGATGTCAGGAATGTGACAGCCGCCAAGGTGTCGGATTGCACACGATAGGCTCCTCCTGTGGCCATGAAACGGTTCTCAACCGATTCTCAACCGGTTCTCAATCGGTTCTCAAACCCTTGGGCTGGTTGGCCGTTCCTTGCAGCTTGTCCCGCTGTGGCGCAAGACGTGCTGCCAACGGCGCTTCTTTACATTGGACCCTGTTTCGGTCCAGCGGTGCCCTTGAGTCAAGCATGGACGATGACAAAAATGCTGCAAGGGCGAAGTGTCAACGCTGCGCTATCAGGTCAATTCTTCGGTCAACCTTCCCGGTCACGACGGGCTGGACCTCTGCGATTCGGCCGCGACGGCCATATCCCCCGAGATGACGGTCAGGACCGAGCCCGCCAGCTTTCGTGCCGCACAGGCCCGGGCCGAAATGCTGCGGCGCTCAGGGTGCGATCATTACCCTGTCCTGGTCGAAGGCCACCGCCCAGATGCGCAGCGAGACGCTGTCGTCTTCCACGCAACGGCCGTCCTTGAGGCGAAAGTGCTGCTTGTACAGGGGAGAGGCCACCACTGGCTCTCCCTGGATGTCGCCGACGATGCCTCGGGCCAGCACATTGGCCTTGGCGATGGGGTCGTGGTGGTCGATGGCGAACAGTTCCTGGCTATGCCCTGGCAGGTAGAACAGCGCCACCTGGGCGGGGCCCTCGGCGCTGTCGATCCAGGCGGCGACACCGGAGAAGGGCACCAGGTCGCTGCGCTGGCACAGCGGTATCCAGTCCAGCGAACGGCTGATGGAAGAAGCGGTCATGGAAGACTCCTTGTGGTGTTGTCGGCGGCCCGTCTCGTGACGAGGTGTGGTCACGAGGGCGGAAACGGGGGTTGGCTGAGGCTTGCTCAGGCTGGGCGGAGCTGACCGCGTTCCTCGGTGACGATGATGTCCGGGTCGGGACGGCTGTCGTTGACGTAGCTGCGAAAGCGCTTGAGCTTGTCCGGATCGGCCAGGGCGCCCGCCCACTCGCACTCGTAGGTATCGATGACGTGCTGCATCTGGCGTTCGAGCTCCTCGCCGATGCCCAGACTGTCGTCGAGCACCACCGCCTTGAGGTAGTCGAGGCCTCCCTCGAGGTTTTCGCGCCACACAGAAGTCCGCTGCAGTCGATCGGCGGTGCGTACGTAGAACATCAACAGACGGTCGATGGCCTGGATCAGGGCCTGGTCATCCAGGTCGGTGGCGAACAGCTCCGCATGACGCGGACGCATGCCGCCGTTGCCGCAGACGTACAGGTTCCAGCCATGCTCGGTGGCGATGACGCCGATGTCCTTGCTCTGGGCCTCGGCGCACTCGCGGGTGCAGCCGGACACCGCAAACTTGAGCTTGTGCGGCGAGCGCAGCCCCTTGTAGCGATGCTCGAGTCGCAGCGCCATGCCGACGCTGTCCTGGACGCCGTAGCGGCACCAGCTGCTGCCGACGCAGGATTTCACCGTGCGCAGCGACTTGCCGTAGGCGTGCCCGGTCTCGAAGCCGGCGTCGATCAGTTCCTCCCAGATGGCCGGCAGGTCTTCCAGGCGCGCGCCAAACAGGTCGATGCGCTGGCCGCCGGTGATCTTGGTGTAGAGGCCGTACTTCTTGCCCACCTGGCCCAGCACGATCAGCTTGTCCGGGGTGATCTCACCGCCGGCGATACGCGGCACCACGGAAAAGGTGCCGTTCTTCTGCATGTTGGCCATGAAGGTGTCATTGGTATCCTGCAGCGGGATATGCGCCGCGTCGGTGATCGGTTCGTTGAAGCAGGAGGCCAGGATCGAGGCCACCGCCGGCTTGCAGACGTCACAGCCGAGACTCGGCGCCCCGTCGTCCAGGATGGTGCCGTGTCGGGTCATCAACTCGCTGAAGGTCTTGATACCTTCGACCCGGACGATATCGAAGAGCTGCTGGCGGGTGTGGGCGAAGTGCTCGCACAGGGAGGTGTCGACCTCCATGCCGCGGGCCGCCAGTTCATGGTCGAAGACGTTCTTGAGCAGCGCCGCACAGCCGCCGCAGCCGGTACTGGCCTTGGTCGTCCCCTTGACCGCGCCGAGATCCTCGCAGCCGGCGTCGATGGCGGCGCTGATGGCGCCCTTGGTGACGTTGTGGCACGAGCAGATGGTGGCACTGTCCGGCAGGGCGTCCGGGCCCAGCGTCGGCGCCGGTTCGCTGGAGGGCACGATCAACGAGGCGGGGTCCGCCGGCAGATCCAGGCCATTGGCGTAGTACTGCATCAGGCTGTCGTAGGCGGAGTTGTCGCCCACCAGCATGGCGCCGAGCAGGCGCTTGCCGTCACCGGAGACCACCAGCTTGCGATAGACCTGCTGGATCTGGTCGAAGTATCGGTACTGCTTGGCGCCGGGATGGCGGTTGGCGTGGGCGTCGCCGATGGCCCCCACGTCGACCCCCATCAGCTTGAGCTTGGTGCTCATGTCGGCCCCGGTGAAGGTCGAATCGCCACCGCACAGGGTGTCGGCCGCGGCCTTGGCCATCTGATAACCGGGGGCGACCAGGCCGAAGATGCTGTTGTTGTACAGCGCGACCTCACCCACCGCGAGGATGGCGGGATCGCTGGTCAGGCAGTGGTCATCGATCACCACGCCGCCACGTTCGCCGATCTCGAGCCCACACTCGCGGGCCAGCTCGTCCCGGGGGCGTATGCCGGCGGAGAACACGATCAGATCGGTCTCCAGCACCTTGTCGTCCTGAAATACCATGCGCAGACGGCTGGCTTCACCGGGGACGATCTCGCGGGTCGCTCTTTCGGTCAGCACCTGGACGCCCAGGCCCTCGATCTTTTCCTTGAGCAGTTCACCGCCTTGCTCGTCCACCTGCATCGGCATCAGACGCGGGGCAAATTCGACCACCGCGGTGTCCAGGTCGAGGCCGCGCAGGGCGTTGGCGGCCTCCAGCCCGAGCAGTCCGCCCCCCACCACCACGCCGGTATTGGCGGTGGCGGCGGCGGCGCGAATGGCGTCGAGATCGTCCAGGGTGCGGTAGACCAGGCAGCCCTCGCGATCATTGCCGGGAATCGGCGGGACGAAGGGGAAGGAACCGGTGGCCAGCACCAGACGGTCGAAGTCGAGGTAGCCAGCGTCGGTGTGAACGCGCCGTGCATCGCGATCGATGGCGGTGACCGCCTGGTGCAACTTGAGCTCGATGCCGTGCTCGGCGTAGTAGTCGGCGGTGGAGAGCGCCAGGGACTGGGCGTCGCGGCCACTGAAGTACTCTGACAGGTGCACTCGGTCGTAGGCCAGATGACGTTCCTCGCCGAATACCACGATGCGGTAGCGGCGGTGCTGATCACGTTCGACCAGCTGCTCGACCAGGTGGTGACCTACCATGCCGTTGCCTACCACGACCAGGGTGGGGCGGGTATCCGTGGCGTCGCTGTCGGGAGCATTGTGTGCGGCGAGATTGTGCTTTGTACTGGACATCAGGCGGCATCCTGTTCGGTGGTCGATGGGTCGGTGTCGGTGGTGGCGTCGTCCGCCAGCAGGGCCTCGGTATCGGCCTGGCCCAGCAGCAGCGAGTGGCGCACTCGGTCCAGTCGCTGGCCTTGCTCGGCGAGCTGGAATAACCAGGGGCCCATGCGGGTATCGCCGTAGAGCACGGCGCCCTCGAGTCGGCCGTCGCGCAGCAGCAGTCGGCGGTATTCGCCCTGGTCGCGGTAGCTGAGGACCTCATGTCCGTCCTCGGCCTCGGTGGGGCCGAAGGCGTACAGCGAGACGCCGGAAACCTTGAGCTTGGTGGCGCAGGCGCGTTCGTGGTAAGGCGCCGAGGGCTCGCCGCACAGGCGACTGGCCAGTACCTCGACCTGATGCCAGATCGGCTCCACCAGGCCGTAGGTGGTGTCCTCGAACTGGCAGCATTCGCCGAGGGCAGAAATGTCGGGGTCTGAGGTGGCCAGGGTGTCGTCGACGACGATGGCGCGATCGCAATCGAGCCCCGCATCCCTGCCCAGCTCGGCGTTGGGGGTGATGCCGGCGGCGATCACCACGCAGTTCGCCGGCAGCAGGCGCTCGTCGTCTTCCAGGCGCACACCGACCACCTGGCCGTTTTCATCGCCGACGATCTCGGCCAACCGCGCCCCGGTCTTCAGATGGATGCCGCGGCCTTCGATTTCGCTTGCCAGCATGGTGCTGGCGGTGGCGTCCAGCTGCCGGTTCATCAGGCGCGGTGAGCGTTGCAGCACGCATACCTGCATGCCTCTGGCGGCGAGGCCGGCGGCGGCCTCCAGGCCCAGCAGACCACCACCGACCACCACCGCCGCGCCGCCAGCCTTTGCTGCTTCGGCCAGGTGCGCCGCATCGTCCAGATCGCGAAAGCCCGACACGCCCGTCAGCGTGATGCCGGGGATCTGTGGCATGGCGCTGCGCGAACCCAGCGCCAGCACCAGGTGGTCGTAGGGGATCACCTCGCCGTCGTCGCACTCGACCAGGCGCCGGGTACGATCGATCCGTTCCACCCGCGCGCCCAGGCGCTGATCGACCGTGACGTCGGAGTCATGCGGCGGTGTCAGCGTCAACCCATCCTGCTCGACATCGCCGGCCAGCCAGCTCGACAGCAGAATGCGGTTGTAGGCCGCGTGCGGTTCGGCGCCGATCACGGTGATGTGTCGTGGGGCACCACTCTGGGCCGCCAGGGTCTCGATCAATCGATGCGCGGCCATGCCGTTGCCGACGATCACCAGGTGGGGAAGACGTGCGTCATCAGACCTCGTCGGGGAAGACGAGCCGGCCTGGGTCATTTCGGAACGGGACCTTGAGTCAGGCAGGTCAGAGGAACGGGGCCTGGAGTCAGAAGGACCAGTGGAATAAGGCATCGCATGGGCTCCAAAAACGCCAAAGACGTCTCTCACACCTCCGGCGTCGGAGGGTGAAGAGACGTCTTTGTCTAGTGTCGGTGCGATCGCCGTTGACCGCCGCCGGCATTCGCCGGCACTTGCTACAGGCTATCCAAGTTTCATGCCTGTTTTACGTTTTGTGCTGGTAAAACAGCCTGTTGGTGCAGGCCCTGGTGGCGGGCGTCAGCACCGGTCAGGCAGGGTTCAGGGCGTGTCGGCACCGTACTGGTGCGTGGCGGCGTCGTAATGCACAGCGCTGTAGCACTCCTCCAGGGTGGCGGTGTCGAGCTGTCGCCCGCGAGCCTCGAGCAGCGGCGACAACCGCTGGATCAGCCCCTCGAAGTCGGCCGTCAGGGGGCGCAGTCGCTCACCGATGCAGGGGTAGCCCGGGGCGGCTTCCAGCGGCAGCTCGTCGAGATGGCCTACGGCTTCATCGAGGTAGGGGGGCAGTGCCAGCCAGGCCAGGGTCTGGCGTCTGGCCTCGGGCGCCTTGTCCAGCCACAGGGCGGCGGCCTGGAGGGCGCGCAGCAGCGCGGACAGGGTATTCGGGTAGCGCCGAGCCCAGGAGGCCGTCACCCCCAGCACCTTCTCGGGATGCGCCGGCATCAGTTCCGCACCGCTGGCCACCACTCGACCCACCTGACGATGCTGGGCCAGGCTGCCCCAGGGCTCGCCGACGCAGAAGCCATCGATCTCGCCTTCGCGCAGGGCGTCCACCATGCGCGGGGGCGGCAGCGCGACCAGTTCGACCTCGCTGTCGACGTCGATGTCGCCGCGGGCCAGCCAGTCACGCAGCAACAGGTGCTGGCAGGAGTAGGGGTAGACCATGGCCAGGCGTGGCCGGGTGCCTTCTTTCAGCGAGGCCTTGAAGCGTCGGGCCAGTTCGCTGGCCGCGCCGAAGGCGCCGGGCTCCCCGTTGTCGACCGAAGCGCCGACCGCATCGGCCAGGCGGCGAGACAGCACCAGCGTATTGCCCTGGCGGCTCAGCACCGCGGCGGCCAGGGTGTCACAAGGCGCGCGGGACAGCCCCAGGCTCATGGCCAGCGGCATTGGCGCCAGCATCTGGGCGCCGTCAAGCAGGCCGGCGGCGACCTTGTCGCGCAGGGTGGACCAGGCGTTCTCGCGTGACAGGCTGACCTCGACCCCCTGGACGGCGAAGAAGCCGCCTTCCCGGGCGATGATCAACAGCGCAGCATCCAGCAGTGGCACGAATCCCAGGGTCAGGCTGGCGAGCTCGGGTGGATGCGGCGCGCCAGTTCTGGACGTGCTGGCCGCGTCAGAAGACAGCGATGGACTCATGATCCCTTCTCCAGTGGCTTGAGGATGTCGATGACGTTCTGGGCGACCTGGGCGATGCGCTGGCCGCGGTCCATGGCCAGCTTGCGCAGCATGCGGTAGGCCTGTTCCTCATCGCAGCTCTGATGCTTCATCAACAGGCCCTTGGCCTGTTCGATGCGCTTGCGGTCGGCGAGCTGGTTGCGTGCCTTGTCGAGGTCGCGGCGCATTCCCTGAAAGGCCTCGAAGCGGGCGATGGCGACATCGATGACCGCCTTGACGCGGTTGGCCGCCAGACCGTCCACCACATAGGCGCTGACGCCGGCCTTCACCGCCGCCTTGAGCGATTCAGGGTCGTGCTGGTCGGCGAAGAACACCACCGGTCGAGGGTTTTCCCGCTGCAGCAGCGCCATGCTTTCCAGGGTGTCCCGGTCAGGCGATTCCATGTCGATGATGACCACGTCGGGTTGATGCTGCTGCACCATGTCGTTGAGGCTGGCCGGGCTTGACAGTCGGCAGACCACCTGGTGTCCGTCCAGCGCAAGCGCCTCTTCGACCATGGCGGCGCGAACTATCTCGTCGTCGACCAGCAGGACCTTCAAGGTGTCGTGTTCGGGCATGGGCGTGGCTCGATGATGCTGTCGCTCGATAGAGCTCGAGTCGACGTGATGAGGGGTGCACCTTGGGTGCCTCTGCACCTGTCAGCGCAAAAGGCGTTCCATTTTCGATCTTGTCGTTTTCTGTCAGGGAGATAACCCCCTGCAAAGCCGCCGCCGAGCCCCCGCAGATATACCGGGCAGGCGCTCGCGCACCGAAAGGGTGCGTAAACGGTGGCCTCCATCGTTCGTTGTGGTGCGAGCCTGGGGTCTGTCAGACGTCTTCTCGCCACCATCGCCTGGGCAAACGTCAGAAAAAAACGTCGTGCCTTCAATTGGCTGGCACCGGCATTCCGCGCGACAAGGGGCGATTGCGGTGTTCTGGCATAGGGTTTGCTTTGATTACTGCCAAAGCTAGTGCCGTTGTTGGTGCCATGGGCATCACTCAGCCGAGCCAGATCACTAGGCCGAGCCAGGAAGGGTCCCGACGCTGGTGGCGGGTGGGCCGGTCCGACAACTCGTCCGCAACGGGCGCTAGCACACACGAAATCCAGCGCGGGATTTCATCCGGCAACGACGCCCATCTCCTCGAGCCTCGCTCGACGGGATGGGCGTTGTGCGTTTGGGCCGCAGCAAGGCCCGACCGATCAAGGCCCGGCCGCTAGCGGAGCGATGATCTGCCGATGAGATGCCGACGATATGCCAAGGCAGCAAGATGGCCGACAGGAGAGCGCGATGACCCGGACGGATAGCGACAGCACGGAGATCGACAGCGGTGCAGGCGGCGAGGCCACAGGTACCACCTGTCCCTACTGCGGGGTCGGCTGCGGCGTCGAGCTTCGTCGCGATGGCGAGGCGGTTACCCTCAGGGGGGATCGGGATCACCCGGCCAACTTCGGTCGCCTGTGCGTCAAGGGCTCGGCCCTGGCGGAGACCCTTGGCGTTCAGGGGCGCTTGACGCGACCCAGGGTGGACGGTCGCGAGACCGACTGGGACAGCGCGCTGGACGCCGTCGCCGAGCGTCTGGGAGCGATTGCCGAGGGTAGCGGCCCACAGGCCATTGCCGGCTACCTGTCCGGGCAGCTATTGACCGAGGACTACTACGTCGCCAACAAGCTGTTCAAGGGGTTTCTCGGGACACCGCACCTGGATACCAACTCGCGGCTGTGCATGGCGTCAGCGGTGGCAGCCTACAAGCGCACCCTGGGCGCCGACGCCGTCCCCTGCAACTACGAGGACCTGGAAGAGGCCGAACTGGTGGTGCTGGTGGGGTCCAATCTGGCCTGGAATCATCCGGTGCTGTATCAGCGGCTGCGTCTGGCCAAGACCCGCAATCCGCTGATGCGGGTCGTGGTCATCGATCCTCGGGTCACCGACAGCTGCGAGATCGCCGATCTGTACCTGGGGCTGCGCCCCGGCAGCGACGCTTTGCTGTTCAATGGCCTGCTGGCCTGGATGGCCCATCGCCAACGGCTCGATGAGGTCTATCTGAAGCGCCATGTGGACGGCGCCGAAGAGACGATTGCCGCCGCCCTGGACGAGGCCTCGGACATCGAGGCGGTGGCGGCGGCCTGCGATCTCGACGCCGAGCGCCTCGAGACCTTCTACTACTGGTTTGCCACCCAGCTGCACGTTGTCACGCTTTACTCCCAGGGGGTCAACCAGTCGACCAGCGGCACCGACAAGTGCCAGGCCATCCTCAACTGCCACCTGGCAGGCGGCAAGATTGGCCTGCCCGGCGCCGGCCCCTTTTCCATCACCGGCCAGCCCAACGCCATGGGCGGGCGCGAGGTCGGCGGACTGGCCAATCAGCTGGCCGCCCATATGGACTATCACACCCCGGGCGCCATCGAACGGCTGACGCGCTTCTGGTCGACCGAGGCGCTGGTGCCAAGGCTTCCCCGGGAGCCTGGCCACAAGGCGGTCGAGCTGTTTCAGGCCGTCGAGCGCGGCGACATCCAGGCGCTGTGGATCATGGCCACCAATCCCCTGGTGAGCCTGCCGGATGCCGACCGGGTGCGCCGCGCCATCGAGCGCTGTCCGCTGGTGATCGTGTCGGAGTGCATGGCCGACACCGACCTGGTGGAACTCGCCGATATCGTTCTGCCGGCCAGCGGCTGGTCGGAAAAGGACGGTACCGTCACCAACTCCGAGCGGCGTATCTCGCGCCAGCGCGGTCTCCTGCCGCCGCCGGGCGAGGCCCGCCACGACTGGTGGATCCTGTGCCGGGTGGCCGAGCGCCTGGGCTTCGGCGAGGCCTTCGCCTATGACCACCCCTGCGAGATCTTCGACGAGCATGCGCGCTTGTCGGGCCTCGACAACCAGGGACGGCGGGCCTTCGATATTTCCGGGCTGGCGGGGCTGTCCCGGGTCGAGTACGACGATCTCGCACCGATCCAGTGGCCGGTGACGGCAAGCGCACCACGAGGCACCGCGCGGCTGTTCGAAAGCGGCCGCTTCTACACCGAGAGCGGCCGGGCCCGGCTGTGGCCGGTGAGCGCCCGGGCGCCGCGCCAGGCGACTGATGCCGACTTTCCGCTGCGGCTGAATTCGGGGCGGGTGCGCGATCAGTGGCACACCATGACCCGTACCGCCAGGGCCAGCCGACTGATGAATCACCGCTCCGAGCCCTTCGTCGAGGTCCATCGGGATGACGCCGAGGCCCTGGGGCTGTGTGACCAGGGGCTCGCCAGGATCCGCTCGCGCAGCGGCGAGATGCGCGCCCGCGTCAGGGTCTCTGCCGCCCAGCGCCGTGGGGAAGTGTTCGTGCCCATCCACTGGACACCGCGCTTCAGTCACTCGCCGTTGGCGGGGAGCCTGTTCGCCCCGGACGTCGATCCGCTTTCTGGCCAGCCGGAGACCAAGCATGGCGCGGTGGCGGTCACGCCGCTGCAGCACGCCTGGGAGGCGACCCTGGTGGTTTCCCGGGCACTGGCCCAGCAGGGACCGCCCGAGGGTTCGGGCCTGGCGGCCCGGGTGGTCGAGGGGACGAACTACTGGACGCGGGTCCCGCTGGCCTCGGCGGAGCGATGGCAACTGGCCGGTGAGCCGATCGAGCCAGGGGGTGTTGAGAAAGGGAGCGTCGAGAAAGCGGGTGTCGAACGCGACTGGCTCGACTGGGCCGCACGCCAGTTGCCGGGGGAGCTGGGCCCGGTGGCCCAGGACCCGGCCAGCGGTCGCTGGCGCCTGGCGGGGTTCGAGCAAGGACGCCTGTGCTGGTGGCTGATGGTTGGCCCCGTCAGCGAACTGCCGGGGCTTGGCTGGCTGTGCGAGCGCTTCGACGAGGCCGCGCGTGGCGAGGCCATGGGGCAGCAGCATCGGCGGCGAGTGCTGGCGGCCTGTCATGACGGCGCCGCCGACCAGGGGCCGATCGTGTGTAGCTGCCATCAGGTGGGGCGTACCCCGATCCAGCGGGCGATTCGTGCCGGCGACGACAGCGTCGAGGCGCTCGGTGCGCGGCTGGCCTGTGGCACCCAGTGCGGCAGTTGTATTCCCGAATTGAAGAGTCTGGTGGAAGAGGAGAAGAGCCGTGGTCGCATCGAGCGCGCACAACCCCAGTCGGCCTAGAGACCGGCAGGGTCACCTTGCTGAAGCGGGGACGAAGCCTTGGCTGGCACGTCGTCTGGACGGGCTGTCGATGCTGCTGGGGCGACTGGCAGGGCAAAGCCAGCATTGGGCCGACCGGCTGGCTTCCCTGTCCGCTGCCAGCGGCGCTGGCCATCGGTCAGGCGGCGCTGTTGGCCGGGTCGCGCTGGTGGGGGCTGGCAGCGGTGCGGGTGAACTGCTGACGCTCAAGGCGCTGGATCGGATCGAACACGCCGACGCGGTGGTCTACGACCGCCTGGTGGGGCCCGAGGTACTGGCGATGATTCCGGCCGGCGTCGAGCGCCACTATGTCGGCAAGGCCAGGGGCCACCACAGCGTCGATCAGGCGCAGATCGGCACTCTGCTGGTGGCGCTGGCGCGCCAGGGCAAGACAGTGGTGCGCCTCAAGGGCGGCGATCCGGGCATCTTCGGGCGCCTCGGGGAAGAACTCGACGCCCTCGACGAGGCCGGCATTGCGCGTGAGATCGTGCCCGGCATCTCGGCGGCGGCCAGCGCCTGCGCCGCCATGGGGATTCCGCTGACCGACCGCGGCCACGCCCAGAGTCTTCGTCTGATCACCGCCCAGCAGTGTCGCGAGGGGGGCGAGCCGGACTGGGCATCGCTGGCCCGACGCGACGAGACCCTGGTGTTCTACATGGGGCTCAACAAGCTTGGCGCGATTACCCGTGGCCTGCGTGGTGCAGGCCTGCCACAGGACTGGCCGGTGATGCTGGTGGCCAACGCCAGTCTTCCCGAGATGTCCTCGTTGGTGGGCACCCTTGGCGATATCGATCAGCGCCTGGCGGAGAACCCCTTGCCATCCCCCTGCCTGATCATCGTCGGCGGCGTGGTGTCGCGGGTCGCCGGCAGCCGGGCGAGCGTTGCTGAACCGGCTGCCTGCCTGTCGTAGAGCGAAGACGGTGGAAACTCATTTAGGCGATAGTACCAGGGTGGCATGGCCGTTGGCGGTACCTGGCGTGACGGTGCCGGTCTTCACGTAGCGGGCCAGAAAGTCGAGCATCAAGATGTTGCCGCCCTGCGCATGAAGGTTGGTGTCGATCCAGCGGTAGGCGTCGAAGGCGCTGCCTTCGGGGGTGATCGGCAGTGGCGCCAGGCTACCGGTGTGGATCAGCTGGATACCCACGCCGCTGGCGCTTTCCTCTTCGTTGTCCAAGGCCAGAATGCCCTGATTCCCGCCGGGATCGTAGGCCGCCGCCTTGCCCAGCACGGCCCACTTGATGTCGCCGTCGGTGTGACACCAGGCGGTGACGTGCACCGGGGTGTCGGCGACGCCCGTGGCGGGCTGGCCCAGGGTGGTGAAGCGATGGCTGCCTACCTCTCCCAGTGACACCGAGACATTGTTGATGCCATGGCAGGGATTGATTCGAACCCGAGTGCCCTGGGCCAACTGCAGCCTGACCAGATTGAACAGTTCGTGGTTGGCCCCGGAGGGCGTGCCTTGGCTGTTCAGCAACGAGAACAGGCTGAAGCCGGCGTTGTTGTTGTTCTGAAGCTGTACACCGCTGGTGCCGGGGGAACCGGCCATGCGGTAGAGCGTGACCTTGATCTGGAAGGGGGGAAGCTGGCGCCAGTTGACGGCGTAGTCGCCGATGGGGCAGTTGATTTCTATCAAGGGGGGGTAACCCTCGGCGGCACCCGTCCCCAGCAGGGCGTCGCGGCAGGGGATGCCGTGGATCTCCTCGCCGATCGGCGGAAGGTTCTTGTTGGGGGAAGCGGAGACCCAGGAGAACGCATGGGCGTTGCCGTTGACCAGCAATTCGGTGGTATAGCCGACGCTGCCGCTGCCCCCGCCGCCGTAGGGATTGCGGCTACCGCTGTCCTGCATGATGTAGACGCGCCCGTCGGCGCTGTCCACGCTGATGCCGGGGACCGGGAAGTAGCCGCTGGACTGGGAGTAGTGCTGCTCGAGCCACCAGTACTTGATCGCGTCGTCCTGATTGTTGCAGGTAGCGACCCAGCCTCCTTTGATCGCATAGAGCTGGCTGCCGGGGATGACCGCCGTGGCGATGGGCGTGCCGACGGCCACGTTTTCGTCGAGCACGATCTCGGCGCCAAAATTTACCGTCAGAGGCTTGTCACTCCATGGTGGGTTGATACGTCCGCAGTTGGCCTCCACCGAGGTCACCGACAGCAGTGCGGCGATCGACAGCAGCAAGCCGAGAAGTCTGACGGCGAAACGCAGCGGAGCGCTCGCGCTGCGGGTCTTCAAGCCGATGGTGCGCATTCACGTTGTCTCCAGCAGGTCTTTCGGTGGTGTCGGCTGGCAGGGACTGGTGACGATCGGTATCTCGTCGCTGTCCGTCGGAGGCGTCCAGACAGGACGTGCCCAGCAGCGTCGTTCGCCCCCCAGCGTCACCTGGAGCGAGGTACCGGGCGTCAGATCGCGCAGCAGCAGCATGCCGCCGGCGCCGACCACCCCCAGCTTGCGTCCGTCGGTGGCGCTGACTTCGGCGCCCAGCGGTACGCCCCGGCCGTTCTGCTCCAGCACGATCACCACCGGCAGCCCGGTTCGAGTGGCGAAGCGCAGTGGCACCACCGCGCCGGCATAGGGCGCGACATCGATCGAAGTCCGCTGAAATTCCACCGAGGTGGCGGCGCCGCGCGGGTCCAGCTGGACCTCGTTGTCGTGGTAGGCCGTCAAATAGGGGACCAATGCCTCGCCGTCATCGTCGAGGGTCAGGTTGGCGGCGTTGGTGACGCGAGCGCCGGCGCCCCCCGGGGCGCTGACCAGGCCTACGGTATCGCCGGTGCTCTGGCCGAAGGTCACGCCGTGGCGGTGTACCAGCACGGCGCCGCTGGCGCCGATGGAAAGTTGCCGGTAGTCGTCGCTTTTCGAGCCTGCCGCGGTGAAGCGGCCGACGGAGGTTCCGCTCGACAGGTTGAGCCCATAGGAGCGGTAGCGCTCCTTCGGGCCGCGGGTCTGATTGGCGAATAGCCCGTAGGACAGCTCGCGTTCGTCGCCCAGAGTGCCGGTGAGGTCGAGGTGGGCATCGTCATGATGGCGGCTGTCACGACTGGCGGAGACACCCAGACGTGGGGCGAAGGACGCGTTGGACAGTGGCAGCGTCAGCGATACCAGCGCCCGGTGCTCGGCCTCTCCTTCGCGGTTGTCGGTGCGCGACAGGTTGAGGGCCAGGCTGACGCGCCCGATGCGGTGACTCAGACTCAGCTGGTAGGACGACTCGGTGCCGCCGCGATGCCAGTAGTCCGCCAGGCTGCCGGTTGCGGAGATGCGTGTACGTGGCCCGAGGGGCTGGCTCAGATTGAGCTGCAGACGACTGCGTTGATCGATGGTCGTGCTGTTGTCTACGTATCCTCCGTCTGCCTGAGCGCCGTCGTCGTCAGCGTCGGCAATCCAGGCGGCGTCGGCCAGCGACACGAACCCCGTGGTCGAGTAGCGATACGCCGCCAGATTGATGTCGGTATCGGTGGATTGCAGGTGGCGGCTGTAGGAGGCCTCGAGACTCCAGCCGTTGCGCTCTCCCTGGGGAAGGTCGGCATGGGCGTACTGGGCATCGACAGCAATGGCCCCCGCGGGGGTATTGAAGGCGACGCCGATCAGTGGAGACCAGTAGTGTTCACTGAGCTGGGCGCCGCCGTAGGCGGTGATGGCGTTGCCGAGCCCCCGTCGATAGCCGGCCTCCAGCAGTGAGGGAGGGTCATCGAGGCCTTTGGCATGGTACTGACCGGCGGCCAGCGAGAGGCGCGATTGCCCCGGTCTCAGCAGGCCCGGGACGGCAGCGTAGGGCACGCTGTAACGCTCGACGCGTCCATCGGCCTCGGTGACTTTCACCTCAAGATCGCCCCCGTAGCCGGTGGGATAGAGGTCGTCGATCTCGAAGGGGCCGGGAGGCACGCTGGTCTCGAGCAGACGCCGTCCCTGCTGGGAGATGGTGACATGCGCCTGGGTTCTGGCGCTGCCGCGGACCACGGGAGCGTAGCCACGTCGACTGTCGGGCAGCATGCGGGTCTCTGTGCGTAGCGTAACCCCGCGCAGCGCCAGCGAATCGAAGAAGTCCCCTCGGGTGTTGATCTCGCCGGCCCGCAGCAGCAAGCCCTGGTCCGGCAGGGGCCGCTGAACGTAGTGATGAAGGCTGTCCCAGTCGACGTCGCCGTCATCGCTGCGGGAAACGTTGAGGCTGCTGCGAAACTGCCACAGGCCAAGGTTGGCGCCGAGCGTCGTGCCGAGAAAGGCACTTTGATAGTGCCCTTCGTCGGTGCTCGAGCGATAACCGTTCACTTGATAGTTGGCCAGCAGGGCGGTGGTGCCGGGCTCCCAGCGCGCGCTGTCGACCTGGCCACGAGGCAGCCGATGAAGCAACGCCTGGGGCACGCTGAGGTGGGCACGCAGGTCACCGATGGCGAGATCCAGGCTGGCGCCGGGCAGGGCGGCGTCCACCCCCAGAAAGCAGTTGGCGTCCAGCCGGCAGCTATGTCGCACTTCCTGTTCGAGGGCCGGCTCAAGGCGTGCGGCCAACCAGGCGTCCAAGGGCAGGGTAAGTCGCTGTGTTCCGTCCGGGATGTCCTCGACACGTAGCGGATAGCGTCCTAGCGGCGTCTGGTTGAGGGTCAGATCGACCAGATAGTCGCCTGGTAGCACGTAGTCCGGTCGGGAGAAGCGACGCATGTCGAGACTGGCGTCTTCGAGGAAGGCTGGGTCGAAGGTCACCTCGTCGGCCTGGACCGGCCGTGGCCCAGTTACCGTCGCCACCACAGCAGCCGCGACCACCAATGCCGCTCGCCACCGGTAGCGCCCGGCGGTGAAGCACCACCGGCAGGGGGGAGGATGTCTGGCAGCGGCCAGCGGCGTCGACTCGGTAGACGGTAGTGCCATGTCGTCGGTTCATTCGGTGTCCGGGATGGCCTCGCGCACCACGACGGCGCCGTAGTCGTTGATCGCCCGGTACCACAGTGATGACCCTGGCGCAGGCCTCGTCTGCAGTGACCAGCTTGCCTCGCTGTGCGGAGCCAGCATGTCGAGGGAAAGATCATCGTGGTCGCTGAACTGCCGCCAGGCACCGCCGATCAACGACACGTGGTAGTTCGAGGGGTTGTCGCACACCAGGCGCAGGTCGGGGCCAGGCGCCAGATGCCACTGAAGATTGGCGATGGCGTCGCCGGGTTCACCGGCGAGGCCCGTCGGACGATAGAACAGTTTCAGGCGTGTCAGGATGCCTAGCTGCAGTCGGTTGGTGGTCCCCTGGGGTAGCGGTGGCACCTCCTTGATGTTGAGCCAGTAGAGCGACTCCTGGTCGGACCTTTCCACGTCGCGAATGCGCAGGATACGCAGGGTCTGACTCTCACCGGGGTCGAGACGGAATACCGATGGCGTCACCAGAAATGGCGACTCGGCGTCCCGCGCCGGGCGCCCTCCGGCGTGGCGGTCGGCCCAGGCCTGGACCAGCACCGGGACACTATCCTGGTTTTCCAGCCGGAGCGTCTGCTCCCGCTGGGCCTCCTGATAGATGACGCGGGTGCCATTGATGGTGATGCTGGCCTCGGCCTTGTGGCCTGGCAACGCCGCGATCATGAGCGCAAGACACAGACTCAGACCCAGGCCGAGGGCGTGTATCACCAGTCGCTGCCACGCCCGCATGGCAAAGGGCGAGGCGCCGGGGCCTTCTATCGCGGTCATTGGTAGACAATCTCGATATTGCCGCTGGCCTTGACGGTGCCGGCGGTTACCGTGGCGGCGGTGGACTGGTACCAGGCGCTCAGGGAAATGACCGTCGTGTCATCGCCTGCCACGATGTCCACCGGCGGGGTGCTGTCGTTGTCGGCCGCCTTGACCCAATCGTCGTTGGCGTCGTAGACGGCGATCCCCACGTCCTTGGCAGTGCTGTCGCTGGTGAGCAGGAATAGCCCGGTGACCGGATCCACCTGGGTGTCATCTCCGGTAAAGCGCACCGAGACCTTGTTGCGGCCAGTGGTGCCGGCGGCGCATTTCAGCACGAGCTGGAAGGCCTTCTGGCCTGCTCGGGTGCCGGAGGCGCCGAAGGCGCTGGTGGACACCTTGGGTAGCGTCACGGTAGTGGCGGCCGTCGGTATGGTGCAGTTGGCCGCGACGATTTCGCCGGTGAAGCTGATGGTGCCGTCGGCGGCCTGGGCCGAGGTGCCGGCAAGCAACAGAGCGACAAGGCTCAGCCGGGCGATGGAGAAGTGACGGACGGGCATCGTGGTTTCCTCTTGTTCGGGGCAGTCGGCTTTTCACGGCGGTGGAGAAGGCCTGCGTGAGGGGATCGGGGAAAGGCTATTAGAAAAAGTAAAATTAGATTTGACGTAAATCAGTGCAGCGACGAACGAAGGCTGCGGGTGCCCGTTGTGGACAATACGTCGTTCGGGTGGCAACGGTGGCGGCGTTGGGGGGCATCGAGAGGGCAATCGAGAGGTTGATCGAGAGGTTGATCGAGAGGTTGATCGAGAGGTTGATCGAGAGGTTGATCGAGAGGTTGATCGAGGGGGCGGTCGAGGGGGCGGTCGAGGGGGCCGGCGATGAGAAAAAGCCTTGCGGTGGTTCTTCTGCAACTTCGCTATGCTGTAACGGCCAACCCTGCGACGAATGGAACTCTCGAATGCCCGTTATCGGAAAACCGCTGATGCTTGTCCTGTGGCTATCGGTGGCCGTGTTGTTGACTGGATGCAGCGGCCTGCCCTCCCTGGAAGGGCGTAGCCAGACACAGCATCTGACGCTGGAGCAGGCCCGCGACACGGCGCTCGGCGAGATGCTGGCACCCTATGTGGATGCCCATCCCGGCAAGAGTGGTATCCATACACTGCGCAATCCCCACGACGCCTTTGCCGCACGACTGTTGCTGGCGGAAGCGGCAGAGCGGACCCTCGATGTCCAGTATTACATCTGGCACGACGACATCACCGGCTCGATGCTGTATCAGGCCATGCTGGACGCCGCCAATCGTGGCGTGCGCGTCCGCATGCTGCTCGATGACACCAACACCGCAGGGCTCGATGACAAGCTGGCGGCGCTGGATGCTCACCCCAATATCGAGATACGCCTGTTCAATCCCTTCGTGGTGCGCTCACCGCGGTTTATCGGCTACCTGACCGACTTTTCCCGGGCCAATCGGCGCATGCACAACAAGTCACTGACGGTGGACAACCAGGCCACCATCATCGGCGGGCGCAATATCGGCGACGAGTATTTCGGCGCCGGCGACAACGTGATGTTCGCCGATCTCGATGTCGTCGCCGTGGGGCCGGTGGTCGAGCAGGTCTCTGAAGACTTCGATCTGTACTGGGCCAGCCAGTCCTCCTACCCGGCCAGTCGGGTGCTCGACTCGGCGGGGCGCCAGGGGCTGGCACGCTTCGAGCAGGCCTCGGCGGAAATCGTCCGTACCCCTGATTCGCTGGAGTACCGGCAGGCGCTGGACGAAAGCCAGTTCATCGAGTCGATCGAGGACGGTAGCCTTGAGCTGGTCTGGGCCAACACCAGAATGGTCAGCGACGATCCGGCCAAGGGCCTGGGGCTGGCCGCCGATGAAGACCTGCTGACCGGACGCATACGCGGCCTGCTGGGGCCGCCCCGGGACAGCGTGCATCTGGTGTCGCCGTATTTTGTGCCGGTAGAGAAGGGCACTCGCATGTTCGCCGATCTAGAGGCGCGCGGCGTGGAGGTGACCATTCTGACCAACGCACTGGAGGCGACCGATGTGGCCGCGGTGCACGCCGGCTACGCCAAGCGGCGACGCGAGCTGTTGGAGGCTGGCGTCCGGTTGTTCGAGCTCAAGCGGGCGCCAGATGCGCCGGGGCGCAGCGAATCTGCCGGCCCCTTCGGCAGCTCGGGTGCCAGCCTGCACGCCAAGACCTTCGCCGTGGACGGCGATCGGCTGTTCGTCGGCTCGTTCAATTTCGACCCACGCTCGGCGCGACTGAATACCGAACTCGGCTTTATCATCGAGAGTCCGGAGCTCGCTCAGGAAATGCAGCGGGTGTTCAATACCGACGTGCTCGACAACGCCTACGAGGTCAAGCTGGACGAAGACGGCAGCATGATCTGGCTGGAGCGCACGCCGCAAGGGGTAGTGCAGTACGACGGCGAGCCCAACGTGGGCATCTTCCGCCGGGCGGCGGTAACCTTGATCTCGGTGCTGCCGGTGGAGTGGATGCTTTAGCGTCCCGAGCGGCAAGTGCCGAGATGCCAGGACAAGACTCGGCTCGACACGGCTCGATACAAAGACAGGACGGCCAGCATTGCGCTGGCCGTCCTGGTGTTATCTGGGGGAACAGGACGGGCTCTGACGCAAGTGGCGAAAGTCACCAACGCTGGCCAAGGGCCTGGCAGGAGCCAGTCTCAGGTGTCCTTGGAAAACGCCTCGAACAGTTCCTGGCCTGTCAGATTGCGGGTGTCGTTGCCGAAGTGGTACCAGTGGGGCTTCTCGTCGATGAAGAACTGGAGGTCGAACCGCCAGGCTTCTCCGCTGTCGATCAGGCCAACGGGCACCGAAGTGTGCTCGCCGTTCTTCAATCGGTAGAACAGGTGGGTGCCGCAGTGGCGACAGAAGGCACGCTCGGCCCAGTCGGACGATGAATAGAAGGTGACAGCCTCTTCGCCTTCGAGCGTCAGCTGACTGACCGACTCCAGTGCCAACAGCGGGCCGCCGCCCCAGGTTCGACACATCTGGCAGTGGCAGGCGCCGACGCTCTGCTGTTCAAGTGCTACCTTGAGTGTCACCGCACCGCACAGGCAGGTACCGCTCAGGCGCATGGCTTGGTCTGCTGTCGCGTTCATGGACCGTGCTCTCGTCAGTGGGGGCTACTCCCCAAGACTAGCAGAACTGTGCTGGATGACCGCCTTGAAGAAGGGGGTGAAGGCGGGGGCTTGAAGGCGGGGGCGTCAGCCCCCGCTTGCAGTGCCAGGCTTTATACGAAGAGCCAGCGAGCGATGGTTAGACAAGGCAAAAATCGGTGAGAAAGCGCAGTTTACCGGGTGTAAATGAGCATGTTGACCGGGCTGGCGCACCAGCCGGTTTTTAACGCCGTATTACCGAGCGCAGGCACTTTTCGTACAAGCCTTAGAGCCTGGCCAGTACCGTCTCGGCACTGGACGCCTCGATCACGCCGCGTTCGGTGTCGACGCCCAGATACTCGACCACGCCGTCGTTGACGATCATCGCGTAGCGCAGGCTGCGCACGCCCATGCCTGCGGTACTGGCATCCTTGTCCATGCCGATGGCTCGGGTGAAATCGGCGTTACCGTCGGCCAGCATGGTGATCGCTTCGGCGTTCTGGTCCTTCTGCCAGGCGCCCATGACGAAGGCGTCGTTGACCGCCAGGCAGGCGACCGCATCGGCCTTTTCCAGCAGCTTGTCGGCGTTGACCACGAAGCCGGGCATATGGGTGTTGGAACAGCCCGGAGTGAAGGCGCCGGGGACAGCGAACAGCACCACCTTGCGTCCCGAAAAGAAGGCGTCGGTGGTCAGTGACTCTGGACCCTTGTCGCCGTTGGTAAAGAGGGTCACGTCGGGCAGACGTTCGCCGGTAGCAATGGTCATGAGGTCTCCATCAGGGTGTGGTGAAATCGCGTCGGTGATGGTGGTGTCCGAAGAGTGAAGACGCTCACTCTTCCAGCGGTGGCGTGGGACGCACCAGGATCTCGTTGACGTCGACATGGTGAGGCTGGGAGATGGCGTACATCACGGCGTTGGCGACGTCGCGATCTTCCAGAGCATGTTCCGGTGGTTCATCGAAGAAGGGGGTGTTGACCATGCCGGGCTCGATGAGCGTGACTCGGATCCCGCTGCCGCGCAGTTCCTCGCGCAGGTTGTAGCCGATGCCGGAGACCGCCCACTTGGTGGCACCGTACATGGAGCCGGGGATGGTGGTACGCCCCGCTGCCGAGCCGGTCAGCAGGATGTGTCCGTGGCTACGCCTGAGCTCGGGCAGGCAGGCCTGGATGGTCAGCCCCAACCCGTACACGTTGGTCATCAGCATCGACTTCCAGCTTTCCGGGTCGGCCTCGCTGAAGCCGCCGGGAGAGCCACCACGTCCGGCGTTGGCGAACACCGCGTCGAGACGACCAAAACGCTCGAGCGTCTCGTCCACCATGGTCTTCTGGGCCTCGAGATCGGTCACGTCGACACCGACCGTCAGCACGTTCTCCGGCCCCAGCTCCTGAGCCAGGGCCTCGAGTCCATCCTTCGAACGGGCCGCTAGGACGAGATGATAGCCCTCTCGAGCGGCCGCCCTGGCCGTGGCGGCCCCGATGCCGCTTGACGCTCCGGTGATCAGCAACACTCGTTCTCGCATCGCTTCCTCCTGGTCTCTCGGTGACGGGGCTTGACGGGCTATCTCTGTATGATTGATTCAGCATGCTCGTCCATTGCCTTTGTTGCAATCCTTCGGGCGGCGTCTGCGACTTTCAAGGGGCATCTTTTCCCGGATATCCGGCAGCAGAAAGGATGAGTCCTGTCGGAAATCGGCGGACGGACCTGCACTGGAGGGGCTCGTCAGGCTGGGCCCGATACGAGAAGGCCCGGCAGGATGCCGGGCCCAGCTCGTCTTGCCAGGGGTCGCAACAGCGGACTCAGCGCAGCGACAGCGCGCCCCTTGTCTCGCCTGAGGCCGCCTGTTCGTAGGCGGCGGCTTCTTCGGCTTCGACCTCGGGGCTGAAGCGCACCAGCAGCGCGCACAGCGAGGCCAGGATCACCGCCGCGCCCAGGTAGAACAGCCCCTGCTGGTAGCTGATCGATTCGGAACGGAACAGGAATCCCGCCGCCACCGCACCGGCGTTGCCGCCGGCGCCAACGATACCGGCCACCGCGCCGAGGGCGCGACGGTTGATGAAGGGCACCACGCCGAAGGTGGCGCCTTCGGCCATCTGCACGAACAGACTGAACACCAGCATCAGGCCGATGGCCAGCGCCAGCACGTGCATCTGGGAGAAGAACATCAGCGCCACGCCCTCACACAGCATGGCGATGAACAGCCAGCGTACGCGACCCTTGAGCCCGGCGTTGCGGGCGAACAGGTCAGAGAAGACCCCGCCCATGGTGCGAGCGAACAGGTTCATCAGGCCGAACAGTCCGGCGATCATGCCGGCGGTGGCCAGGGTCAGGTCGAAGTTGTCGAAGAAGTAGATGGCGGCGATGTTGTTGATGGTGAGTTCGACGCCGAAACAGGCGGCATAGACCACGAACAGCGCCCACACGCGGATATCCCGGGCGGCGGCGCCGAAGGTGCTGGACATGGAGCCTTCGCCGGAGGCTTCCGGCAGCTCGCCGCGTGCACGCAGGTCCTTGAAGTTGCCGTCGGGCGCGTCCTGGGTGAAGCGGTAGTAGCACAGACCGGCAATGAACATCACCACACCTGGGACCACCATGGCCAGGCGCCAGCCCAGGGTCTCGCTGACGCCCAGCATCAAAAGGCCAGAAAAGATCAACGGCATCAGGATCTGGGTAGTGCCACCGCCCAGGTTGCCCCAGCCGGCGGAGGTGGCGTTGGCTGTACCCACCACATTGGGCGCGAACATCACCGAGGTGTGGTACTGGGTGATGACGAAGGAGGCGCCGATCGCGCCGATGGCCAGGCGGGCCATCAGAAAGGACTCGAAGCTGTCGGCGAAACCGATGCTCATCACCGGGATGGCGCCCAGGCACAGCAGCCAGGTGTAGGCCAGGCGCGGCCCGATACGGTCACACAGGACGCCGATGGCCAGGCGCACGATTACCGTGATGGCCACCGAGGCGATGATGGTGTTGCCGATCTGGGTCTTGGTTAGTCCGAGGTCATCTCTGACCACGGCCATCAATGGCGCGATGCCGAACCAGCCGAAGAAGCACAGGTGGAAGGCGAACCAGGAGAAGTGAAAGGCTCGCATCTGGGGAGTCGAGAAGGAAAACAGGCGAATCCTGTTGGCCTTGTTGCGCAGATTCATGAACACAGCCCTCGCTGGGTGGACGAACACTCGAACTTGTGTGGCCTTCGCCATTGAAGGTCGGGTCCGACGCACTCGTACCGCTGGGGCCTGGTCTACGTCTGGCTCTCGCTAACCACTACCAAGCAAGCGGGATGCCTGTTTTTATTGAAACCTTGTTATATCAACATCTTGTGGTTTTTGTGCGGAATAGCACTTCAGCAGGATCGCATCATTGCGCTGCATCATTGTGCACTCGACACCGCCCCAGTGCGCCGACTTGGTGCCAAAGGGAGAAGGTAGAGGAGCGCAGCGAAGAGAGAAGGAGCAGGAAGAGAGAAGGAACAGGAAGAGAGAAGGGAGAGAAAGAGAAAGGAGAACGACTCAAGAAGATGTGCGAACAGAACTGCGAACAGAGATGCGAACAAAAAGAGAACAAGGAGGAGGCGTCACCCGCCGCTGGCGGGTGACGCCGACGCTGGAACCTCAAGCGACGGACTCAGTCGTTGAGGGCTAGGCGCTCACTGCTGTTCGGACAGCGCAGAAAGGCCGAGTTGTTGAGCCAACGCTGGTCCGGGTAGTAGGTGAACAGGTACTGATTGTCGCGAATGCTGTTGATCAAGGGTACCGCCACCTCGGTACGTACCGCCGGACAGCCGTGGCTGCGGCCGATGCGTCCGGTACGGTCGATGAACTCCTGGCTGACGTAGTCCGCACCGTGCATCACGATGGCGCGATCGAAGGCGTTGTCGTTGACCCCCGGCTCAAGACCCTCGAGTCGCAGGGAATAGCCGTTGCTGCCTACATAGCTGTTCTTGGTGCGAAACAGTCCGATGCTCGACTGGTAGCTCTCGGGCACGTTGGAGAACAGCGTGGCCATGGCGTCGCCGGAGTTCTTGCCGTGGCTCACCCATTCGCGAAACATCAGCCTGGGCTGGCGCAGGTCGAAGACCCACAGGCGGCGTTCGGTTGAAGGCAGGGAAAAGTCGATGACCGCCAGGCGCTCGGCGCCGGGGTCGGCGCAGTTGAGCGCCCGTGCGGCCAGGCGCAGTACCCCCGGGTTGGCCTTGGGGGCGAGGCGGGCCAGGGTCTGTTCGAGCGATGTGCCTGACGGCGCATTCGCCCTGACGGATGTCCTGAGAAAGTCCTGAGCGAGAACAGGCGCCGCAAAAAAGGCACTTAGGGTCAATAATAAGAGGTAACGAAAAATCGAGAGACGAGGTGATGCATTGTCATGAGAGGAGCTTCGTGACATCTCTAGGCTTCCTGTCGGTGATGTCGCGGATACGCGAACAGGCGTTACGCAAGATTAAATAACGCGATACGCTAATACACAGAGCGGAGAAACATGATCTTCGCGCACGCTAGAAAAATCAGGTCGGCTCGGCGGAACCCGATACCGACGACTCTATTATGACAATACCGCCCAGGATGGCCAGTATTGACGTCATGTTGCAGGGAGTAGATGCCATGTTTAGCCCAAATGTTCTATTGCGACTCATGCCAAGGAGGGACGTCGCTGTAGCGCTTTGTTGTGGTCTGCTGGTTGCCCCGGTCTGGGGGGCAACGGCAAGCGATGGAGGTGACGTCAGTGGTGAGGGCGCCAACGGCCAGGGGCTTGCCAGCGATGCCAGCGTCGAGCAGAACCTTCAGGATCTCGACGGGGTCGTGCCGGGTCCCCTGGCCAATGAGTTGGTCGGCGCCTCCGAGATGGCACAGCGATTCTACAGTCTGCGTGGCCAGCGTCCGGTGTGGACCGACATGGGCCGCGTGGAGGCCCTGGCCGACGGACTCAGGACGCTCGAGGACGATGGGCTCTCACCCTCGGACTATGCGCCCGACGCGCTGCTTGGCCAGGCCAGGGGGGCGAATCTCGAGACCCCCGGAGGCTTCGAGCTCGAGGCCACCGAAACGCTGCTGACCGCCATGGCCCATCTGCAACGTGGGAAGGTGGATCCACACCGTATCGACAGTGACTGGGAGGTCGATATTGCGCCACCGTCGTTCGACCTGGTGGCGTTGTCGCGTGCCCTGGACGACGGCGATGTCGAGGCTGCGCTGGCACTGGCCCGGCCTCCTTTCGAGCCGTATCGTCAGCTAAGGGCCGCCCTGGCACGCTATCGCAACATCGAACGTCTGGGGGGCTGGCCACTGCTGCCGAGTCGCGAGACGCCGCTGCGTCCCGGCGATCAGGACACCGACGTCGCGCTGTTGCGACAGCGCCTGGCGATGATCGGTGAACTGGAAGTGATGTCCGCCGACACCGGCCACTACCCGCACGTGGAACTCGAGGCCCCCGAAGCCGAGGTGTACGACAGCACCCTGGCCGAGGCGGTACGCCGTTTCCAGCGCCGCCACCTGCTCGCCGACGATGGGGTGGTCGGACCCAATACCCAGACCGCGCTCAATCTTCCGGTGGGCTTTCGCATCGATCAGATCCGCGCCAACCTGGAGCGTGCCCGCTGGCTGCTGCATGGCCTGCCGGAGTCTTTCGTGCTGGTCGATATCGCCGGTTATCGGCTCAGCTACTTCCGCCCCGACGGCGACGTCTGGCGCTCACGTATCGTCGTCGGCCAACCCTACCGGCGCACGCCGACATTGCGTTCGGAGATTACCCACCTGACCCTCAACCCCACCTGGACGGTGCCACCCACGATCTATCGTGAGGACATTCTGCCTCGAGTGAAGCGCGATCCGGGGTACCTGGCCAGCCGTGACATGGTGGCGTTATCACCCTCCGGCAAGCGCGTTGATCCCTATTCGGTCAACTGGTCGAGCCCCGGCGGGGTGATGCTGCGCCAGGGGGCCGGGCCTCGCAACCCCTTGGGGAGGGTCGTGATCCGTTTTCCCAATGACCATCTGGTCTACCTGCACGACACCCCGTCGCGAGGGCTGTTCAACCGTACTCAGCGTGCGCTGAGCTCAGGCTGTATCCGCGTGGAAGGGGTGGCGGAGCTGGCCCAGCTGTTGTTCGACGACTCGGACACCTCCGCCAACGTCGGCCGCCTGATCAACGACGGCAAGACCCGCAACGTGCGTCTGGATCGGCGCATTCCGGTGGTGCTCAACTACTGGACGGTGCAACCCGAGACCGACGGCCACCTGGCCTTCCGTCCCGATATCTACGACCGCGACCAGGCGGTGGTAACGGCGCTGGATGCCCCGGTCATCCTGTAACAGGCCTGGAGTATCCACGACGCCGCTCTTGCAAGCGGCGTCGTGCCTTGTGAGGGGGAGGGGCGGGCCTGTCAGTTTCGCGTTGTACAACGCTGTCTGGCTGGCGCATTATTTGCCTGCGAACCAAGCGCTTTTCAGACAAGATCAAACAACAACGACATGGAATGAGGCGAAGTCATGCAACGATGGATGGCGGTGGCAGCACTGGGCATGGTCAGTACCGGTGTCTGGGCGCAGGATGACGACAAGCTGTTTCTGTTCAACTGGACCGAGTACATGGACCCGGCGCTGGTCGAGGCCTTCGAGCAGGAGTTCGGGGTGGAGGTGGTGCAGAACTACTTCACCTCAAATGCCGAGATGTTCTCCAAGCTGGCCGCCGGTGGTGACGCTCAATACGACGTGGTGGTGCCCACCGACTACTACGTCACCCGGCTGATCGACGCCGGCCTGGTGAGGGAGCTCGACGACCCGCGCATCCAGCAGGGGCGAGAGGATCTGATGGAAGCCTTCCGCCAGCCGCCCCATGACCCCGAAGAGCGCTACAGTGTGCCCTACCTGTGGGGCGTTACCGGTATCGTCTACGACACCAGCACCTTCGCCGAGCTGCCGCACTCCTGGAGCGTGCTGTTCGACCCCGAGATCAATCCCGACCAGCCCTTCGCGCTGCTGGGTGGCGATCCCCAGGTATCACTCGGCATGGCCTGCGCCTACCAGGGAGCTGGGTTCGACTGCGTCGGTCAGGAGGCCTGGATCAACGCCGCCAAGCTGGTCAGCCAGACCCTGGAGCGGGGCAACTTCACCGGCTTCGTCGACAGTACCGCGGCGGTTGAGCAGGTGGCACGAGGCGTCAGTGCAGTGGCGGTGACCTACAGCGGCGACGTGGACTACCGCAAGGCCGATTCCCCCGAGATCTATGGTGATCTGGCCTTCTTCGCCCCCGAGGAAGGCGCCCAGCTCGGCATGGATACCTTCGTGGTTCCGGCGAGAGCCCCCCATCCCCAACTGGCCCAGGACTTCATCAGCTTCATGATGCGTCCGGAAAATGCCGCCAAGGCGGCGAACTATGCCTACTACAGAACCCCCAATGAGGCCGCCCTGCCGATGGTCGACGAGGCGCTGCGAGAGGCCTCCAGGCTCGATCCCGAGACCAGCGGTCACCTGGTGACCACGCCGCTGATCGAGGGGGAATCGCTGACCATGCTGCAGCAGCTATGGACCGAGGTGCGTTCACGTTGAGGTAGCCGTCCGGTCAAGGAATGGCGGTAAAAAAGCGGCCAGGCGACCCTTTCAGGGTAGCCTGGCCGCTCGTTTTTGCGCGGACGTCACCGCGCAAGGGGGCTCACCTCGGTGGACGTCAGCCCTTCAGCTGGTTGCCCACCGGCAGCTCCCGGATGCGCTTGCCGGTGGCGGCGAAGATGGCGTTGGTCAGGGCCGGCGCCACCGGGGGAAGCCCTGGCTCACCCACGCCGCCCATCGGCGCATCGGGATTGTCGACCAGATGGACACGCACCTCACGCGGGGCGTTGGCCTGGCGTGGCAGCAGGTACTGGTGGAAGGTGTCCTGTTCGATGCGACCGCCGCTTGCGCTGATCTCGTTCAGCAGGCCGATGCCGATGCCCATCACCACCGAGCCCTCCATCTGGGCACGGATGCGCTCGGGGTTGACCCTGGGGCCGCAGTCGAAGGCCACGTCCGCCTGGTGGACGATCACACTGCCCTGATCGTTGACTTCCACGTCCAGCACGATGGCGGTGTAGGAGCAGAAGCTGTGATGCACCGCCAGGCCCTGGCCGCGGCCTTCGGGCAACGACTTGCCCCAGTCGGCTTCCTCGGTCACTCGCTCGACGACGCCACGCAGGCGTCCGACATCGATGGTATAGCGCTCCGGGTCCTCGCCGTAGTTCCAGGTGGCGCCGACGGCCAGCGGGTCGATCTCGCGCGCCGGCCCCAGAAGTTCCAGCAGGTAGTCGCGATGATCGCGTCCGGCGGCTGCGGCGAGCTCGGCAACGAAGCTCTGGATGGCAAAGGCGTGGGGCAGGTTGACCACCGAGCGGAACCAGCCGATGCGCTTGTGCGCCGGGGCCTCGCCGTTTTCCAGCGATAGCGCGGGAATGTCGAAGGGCAGGGGCGTCAGGCCCATGCCGAGTTCGTAGGTCGCCTTGTACCTGGGGTCGTCCTGGAAGATCGACATGATGGTCGGCGCCAGGGTGCGATGACGCCAGCCCTGGACCTTGCCGTCGCTGCCAAGGCCGGCTTCCAGGCGGTCCACCGACAGCGCGTGGAAGTAGGTGTGGTGAAGGTCGTCCTCGCGGGTCCATTGAAGCTGTACCGGGCGGCCGTCGAGGGCGCGACTCAGGTGCGCCGCCTCCACCACGAAGTCAGGCTTGGCCTTGCGCCCGAAGCCGCCGCCCAGCAGCGTCTGGTTGACCTTGACGCTGGCGCCGTCGATACCGAGCTGCTCGGCGACCTGGTCGCGGGCGCTCTGCGGGTCCTGCACCGGCGCCCAGGTCTCGGCACCGTCTGCGCTCACCCGGGCGATGGCCACCGGTGGTTCCATGGTGGCATGGGCCAGGTGCGGCATGTAGTAGGTGGCGCTGTGGCGGGACTCGGCGTCGGCCAGCGCCGCCTCGATATCGCCGCTGGCCCTGAGCACCTTGCCGGGGGAATCGGCGCGCTGCTCGAGCATCTCGCGGTAGCTTTTGGTGTCGTAGCCGGCGTTGGCGTCGAGCCCTTCGGTATTCCACTGGATCTTGAGCGCCTTGCGTCCTTCGATGGCCGCCCAGGTGTTGTCGGCGATCACCCCCACGCCGCCGAGCGGGTGGAAGGACGACGGCTGGGAGGTGCCCTCGAGCCTGACGGTCTTGATCACCCCGGGAATCTTGAGCGTCTCGCTGTCATCGACGCTGGCGACGCTTGCACCCAGCACATCGGGGCGCGCGATCACCGCGTAGGCCATGTCCGGCAGGCGCATGTCGCCGCCGTAGATGGCCTTGCCGCTGACGATGTCCTCACCATCCACCGCGGGGGCGCGCTCGAGGTTGCCGGTATCACTGTCGTGGCTGGGGCCGAGGGACTTGCCGATCAGTCGCCATTCGCTTTCAGGCTTGAGCGAGAGGGTGTCCCGGGAGGGGACATCGAGCTCCCTGGCCGCCGCGGCCAGCTCGCCGAAGCCGAGTTCGCGCCCGCTAGGCGTGTGGACGATGACGTGGACGCCGGCCTGGCATTCGTCTACAGGTACGTCCCAGCGCTGGGCGGCGGCCTGTTCCAGCATCCGACGGGCCGACGCGGCGGCCCGCCGCATGGGATCGAACCAGTGGCGCATGCTGCGCGAGCCGTCGGTGTCCTGGTTGCCGTAGGTGTCGGAATCCCCCGGTGCCTGGGTAGCCTTGACCTTGCTCCAGTCGGCACCCAGCTCATCGGCGGCCACCATCACCAGGCTGGTACGGATGCCCTGGCCCATCTCGGCGCGATGGTTGGTCACGGTGACGCTGCCGTCCTCGTCGATCTGGATGAACACGTTGGGATTGTCGACCCAGCCGTAGGCCATGCCGGCGGCGCCGTACTGCTTGTCCTCGGCGGCGGCGGCCAGGTCCCAGCGGGCGGCTACCACCAGCGCGCTTCCGGCGGCCAGTCCCTGGAGAAAGCGTCTGCGGCTGACGTTGGCCAGCAGCAGCGTATCGACGGTACGGTTCATGCCTGCTCCTCCTGTCCGGCTGCACGATGGATCGCGGTACGGATCCGGTTGTAGGTGCCGCAGCGGCAGATGTTGCCCCCCATGGCGCTGGCGATGTCATCGTCGCTGGGGTTGGCGTTGTCCTTGAGGAAGGCGGTCGCGCTCATGATCTGGCCGGCCTGGCAGTAGCCGCACTGGGCCACGCCGACATCCAGCCATGCCTCCTGCACCTTGCTGCCGACAGCGTCAGTGGCCATGGCCTCGATGGTGGTCACGCGCTTGCCCGCGGCCGCCGCTACCGGCGTGACGCAGGAGCGCACGGCGGCGCCGTCCAGGTGAACGGTGCAGGCGCCACACAGCCCCATGCCGCAGCCAAACTTGGTGCCGGTCAGATTCACCACATCGCGCAGCGCCCACAGCAGCGGCATCTGCTCGGGCACGTCCAGTTCATGCTGCTGGTCGTTGATCGTCAGGGTTATCACCGTTCACCTCCTGGTGCTTGTTGTTGTCGATGCGCTCTTTGTTGGCGCTGTGCTCTTTAGTGTCGATGCGCTTGCGATATCGCTGCGCTCTTCACTGGCACTGCACTGGTCGTTGTCGCCATGCTTGCCGTTGCCTTGGCGTGTCACGGTCGAGGCTTTGCCCCTGCAGCTGATCATAGGCAATTTACCTGCAACTTATTGTTCCACTTTGGGCCGAAGTCGGCGCCCTTGGCTAAGCGTACTTAGGTGCACGAGTGCCGTAGCACGGCCTCGGCTCTGCCGACCGAAAACGCCAGCGGGGAGAGGGGGCCAAAGGAATGCGCGAGCGCAAGATCGGTAACAATGCGACTGGCAGAAAATCGACAGGTGGGGAGAAGAGACAGGAGGGGGAAGAGATTAGGGACACGCCACCCGAAGGCGGGTGGCGTGAAGGATCGATCAGTTCTGGTCGACGCGATCCTTGGCGGCACTGAAGCCCATCAGCGACACGTTGAGGTCCTGACGCTGGCCGCGCGGGTTGACGATGCTGACGGTGGCGGTGCTGCCGGCCTTCAACTGGTTGAGCAGTTGCGGCTGCAGCGGGATGTCGGCACGGCAGCCCTGGGGCACACACACCTGGTAGGGCATGCCCACCGGCTCATTGGTATCGACCTTGAGCTGCAGGCCTGGGGCCAGACGTACGCCCAGCGGAACCAGGAAGGTCATGGCAGAACCGTCCAGCTGAGCAGGGTTGCCGACCACGACGCGAAGGACCGGCTCGCCATCGGCACCATTGACCAGCTGGGTCATGGAGCAGGAGCCGTCGGACGGGTTGACCGGGCAGTTGACCTCCCAGGACTGGAAGGTTTCGGTGTTGACGGCGGGTCCGGCATTACCGGTGCTCTGGGCGAAGGTCAGCGGCGACAGCGCCAGCAGGCTCAGCACACCGGCGGCACGCAGGCCGGACGCAAGGCGATTGAACATAAACGGCAGGCTCCTTTCCAAATCCATTGGCAGACAAAGGCTCGGGGCATAGTTCAACACGGAATGGGGCCTGTTGGCGACTGTCGCGAGGGGTTAAGGGCACTGACCACGGCGCCATGTCGGATTTTCTCTTTTTCCCAGCCCAGCCCAACCCAGCCCAGCCCAGCCCAACCCAACCCAACCCAACCCTACACAAGACCCGGTCGACCTCTGATAGCGTGGAAGCAGGAGCGACTGCGGGATCGATCGAGAGATCGACAGCGGGATCGACTAGGCGCTGTCCGAAAAGTCGACGAGCGAAGGTTAGACAAGGCAAAAATCGGTGAGACAGCGCAGTTTACGGGGTGTAAATGAGCATTTTGACCGGGCTGGCGCACCAGCCGATTTTTAACGCCGTATTACCGAGCGCAGGCACTTTTCAGACAAGCCCTAGAGTGGGGCGAGATCCTCGTAGCTCGCCTCCAGCACGATCCCGAAGTGCTCTTCAAGCGCCGCCAGGTAGGCCGCGCCCGGGGGCAGGAGCTGTTCGCTTGCCGCGCCCCCGCGTAGGATCTTCAGGGTGAAGTCGGAAAGGCTGATCTGGCCCTCGGGGGTGGCCAGCGCGGCCATGCGCGAGGTGGTGAAGTGCAGGCCTGGCCAGGTGGAGGTGAAGTGATTGGCCATCTGAATATCACCTTCGCAGACCGTGGTGAAATCGACGCTATAGAGGTCGACCCACTGGGCTCCCATCAATGATTGCAGCATGATCCCGTAGCGAGCGTTCTCCACCAGTTGTAGTGTCTGGTCTCCGATGTGGAGCGGGGTGTCCGGGGTCAGCGGGATCGGTGCTCGGGGCGTATTGGTGCCGAAGCCGGCGTCGACCAGCCATTGGCGTTTGTCCAGCGTCACCAGCGATACCTGATGACTGCGCCCGGTGGGGGTCCCCGACAGATGCACACGTCCCAACAGGGCCCTGGCCTCGAATCCGAAGGCCTCAAGTGCCATCAGCAACAGGCCGTTGAGCTCGAAGCAGTAGCCGCCCCGGCGTTGACCGATGAGCTTGGCCAGAATGCCCTGGGCACTGACATCCACGCCGCGGCCCAGGCAGATATCGAAGTTCTCGAAGGGCAGCGAGGTGAGCTGGGCGCGATGCAGCGCGCGCAAGCACTCGGCAGACACCTCGACGGGTTGCACAAGGCCGATACGCTCAAGGTATTGGTCGCAGGGAAAGTCCGAGAGGGGCATGGGCGGTTACGCGTAGCAAAGTTCGGTTTAGCCTAGTGCGAGGGCAGCGGCCTTGCCAGCCTTCGCGCGTCGTCACCACGCATGCGGACAGGCTCGGTCGCTTGCCTGCCTGCCCGGCAAAGCGCAACAGCCGTGCTAGGATGACCGATCCTTTTTCGATCGCTTGGGGGCTTGGCATGGAGGAGATGGGGCTGCGATGGCTCGCCGGGCAGGCCGTCAGCCTGGTGGCGCTCACGCTCTGCGTGATCGGCTTCGCCAGCCGGCATGACGACAAGCTGTTGGTATTGCTGCTGGGAGCCAACCTGGCCTTCGCGACCCAGTTTGCCCTGCTGGGGAGCTGGGTAGCCGCGTCGATCTCGGCCCTGATCATCCTGCGCATCGCTCTGGCGCGACGCTTTCCCGGCAATCTGGCGATCATGCTCGGCATGTTGCTCGCCACCTTGCTGGTAGCGGCGCTGACCTGGAGCGATGCGCGTGATCTTCCTGCCCTGGCGGCAGGGCTGCTTGGGACCTTTGCCATGTTCATGCTCAGAGGGGTGGCGATGCGTCTGGTACTGGCCGGCGCCGCCTTCTGCTGGATCATCAGCAATCTGCTGGCAGGTTCGCTGGGTGGCACTCTGGCCGAGACGCTGATCTTCGCCACCAACATCATCACCATCGTGCGCCTGAGGCGCCAGGCCTCGGCCGCCGCTCACTGATCCTGGCGGCTGTCGTCGATTCCTTGTGGTGGACGCGAAACGGTCACGGAATTGACATCCTTGTCTCGTATATATGAAATTCCATATATCCTGAGGCGCCCCCGATGACGATGTCACAAGAGTCCCGCAAGCAACGCGTGCTGTTTCTGTGTCACGCCAACTCCGCTCGCTCGCTGATGGGCGAGGCGCTGCTGCGCCACCTGGCCGGTGATCGCTTCGATGCCTTCAGCGCCGGTACCGAGCCGGACGAGCCGCATCAGAAGACGCTGGCCGCGCTCAAGGAGCAGTCCATCAGCACCGAGGGGCTCGCCAGTCAGTCCCTCGACAGCTTCGAGGGACAGCACTTCGATGCCGTCATCGTGCTGTGCGACAAGGCCCAGGAAACCTGTCGCGACTGGGAGGGCAGTCGCGACGAGCATCTCTATTGGGATATCCGCGATCCCCGTGGCATCGAGCGTGACAACGCCTATGCCCAGGCGCTTCAGGAAATCCGCGTGCGCCTGATGCTGTGGCTGCAGATCAAGGATCGTGATCGCGCCCGCCACCTGGCCGACGATTGATGGCGTAACCCTCTGTCGGCAGAGCCTGGCGGGTGCCGGGGCGCGATACTCACTTTCTAAAGCGAGACTTTCATGACACTACGTATCGGTATCAATGGTTTCGGGCGGATCGGCCGCCTGGTGGTTCGCAGCCTGTGGCCGCGTATCGCCGCCGGGGAGGTCGACCTGGTTCGCGTCAACGATCCCGGTGGTGACGCCGCCACCTTCGCCCACCTGCTGGAGTTCGATTCGGTGCACGGCCACTTTTCGCCTGAGGGCGGGATCAATGGCGAGGGCGAGCAGCTGAACTTCGACGGTCGCGCGGTGGCCTTCAGCGGAGCAAGCGTGCCGGCCGACGCGGACTGGTCCGGCTGCGACGTGGTGATCGAATGCTCCGGCAAGCACAAGACCCTGGATAGGCTTCAGGCCTATCTCGACCAGGGCGTGCGGCGCGTCGTGGTCAGCGCGCCGGTCAAGGAGGAGGGCGTGCTCAACGTGGTCATGGGGGTCAACGATGATCTCTACGAGCCCGAGCGTCACCGCATCGTCACCGCCGCCAGTTGCACCACCAACTGTCTGGCCCCGGTGGTCAAGGTGATTCAACAGCGTTTCGGAATCCGTCATGGCTCCATGACCACGGTGCATGACATCACCAACACCCAGACCATCCTCGACGCGCCTCACAAGGACCTGCGTCGGGCGCGGGCCTGTGGCATGAGCCTGATCCCTACCACGACCGGGTCGGCCAAGGCGATCACCGCGATCTTTCCCGAGCTCGAGGGCAAGCTCAATGGCCACGCCATCCGCGTGCCGCTGGCCAATGCCTCGCTCACCGACATGGTCTTCGAACTTGAGCGCGAGGTGACGGTGGATGAGGTCAACGCCGCCCTGCGCGAGGCCGCCGAAGGGGAGCTTGCCGGCATTCTCGGCTACGAGGAGCGCCCGCTGGTGTCCATCGATTACCGCACCGACCCGCGCAGCTCGATCATCGATGCGCTGTCGACCATGGTGGTCAACGCCACCCAGCTCAAGCTCTACGCCTGGTACGACAACGAGTGGGGCTACGCCAACCGCACCGCAGAGCTGGCGCTGAAGGTGGGTCGTGGCTGAATCGTTGATGGCGCGGGTGAAGGCGCTGCCCTTCGAAATCCGCCAGTACCTGCTGATCACCGGCAACTACTGGGCCTTTACCGTTACCGACGGCGCCCTGCGCATGCTGGTGGTGCTGCACTTCCACCAGTTGGGCTATTCGCCCCTCGAAGTGGCGATGCTGTTCTTGTTCTACGAAGCCTTCGGAGTGATCACCAACCTGGTGGGGGGCTGGCTCGGAGCACGGCTGGGGCTCAATCGCACCATGAATCTGGGACTCGCTCTGCAGATCGTGGCGCTGGCCATGCTGATGGTGCCGTCCTCGGCGCTGAGCGTGGCCTGGGTCATGGCGGCCCAGGCATTGTCGGGCATCGCCAAGGACCTCAACAAGATGAGTGCCAAGAGCGCGGTCAAGGTACTGGTGCCCGCCGAGAGTGCCTCGGCAAGCTCTACCCTGTATCGCTGGGTGGCGATCCTGACCGGCTCCAAGAACGCGCTGAAGGGAGCCGGTTTCTTCCTCGGCGGCCTGCTGCTGACGCTGATCGGCTTTCGTGGTGCGGTCATCGTCATGGCGGTGATGCTGCTGGCGGTGCTGGTCCTCTCGCTGGTTCGCCTCAAGGCCGATCTGGGGCGCGCGAAGCGCAAGCCCAAGTTCTCCGAGATATTTTCCAAGTCCCGCGCGATCAATGTCCTGTCGGCCGCGCGCCTGTGTCTGTTTGCCTCCCGCGATGTCTGGTTCGTGGTGGCCTTGCCGGTGTTTCTCTATGACCAGCATGGCTGGAGCCACTGGACGGTGGGCGGGCTGCTGGCGATCTGGGTGATCGGCTACGGCGGTGTCCAGACCCAGGCGCCCCGGCTGACCTCGCTGATGGCAGGAAGCCAGCGACGCACGACGGTATTCTGGGCGCTGGCCCTGGCGGGGCTGCCAGCCCTGCTGGCGGTGCTGCCGCTGGCTCAGGTGGGCTGGCTGGTGGTGGGTCTGTTGCTGTTCGGGGTGCTGTTCGCCATCAATTCGAGCTGGCACAGCTACCTGATCGTGCACTACGCCCGCGCCGAGGGTGCCTCCATGGACGTGGGCTTCTATTACATGGCCAACGCCATGGGGCGCCTGCTCGGCACCTTGCTGTCGGGATGGCTGTATCAAAGCCAGGGGCTTTCGGCCTGCCTGTGGGTGTCGGCGGCGCTGGTGCTGGCCAGCGCCTTGATGGCACTGGCCTTGCCCGGCGATGGTGAGCCTGAGTCCGCAGCCGCTGACGACGAGGCAAGGCCCGCTTAGGGCTTGTCTGAAAAGTGCCTACGCTCGGTAATACGGCGTTAAAAATCGGATCAACATGCTCATTTACACCCTGTAAACTGCGCTGTCTCACCGATTTTTGCCTTGTCTAACCTTCGCTCGCCGACTTTTCGGACAGAGCCTAGGATAGTCGGCCCGCGGAGGAACCCCGTGGCGCTGAACGAAGAAAGCCGCTGCCCAGGGAAAAAAGATGAACAGGCAAAGATGAACAGGAAACGCCGATGATGTCGCTGGACCCGTTACGCCTCTACAAGTGCTTGTCGGAAGAGACGCGCCTGTCGATCATGCTGTTGCTGCTGCAGGAAGGAGAGCTCTGCGTCTGCGAAATGACCGCGGTGCTCGAGGTGTCGCAACCCAAGGTGTCACGCCACCTGGCGGAGTTGCGCCGCTGTGGGTTGCTCCAGGATCGTCGCGATGGCCAGTGGGTCCACTACCGACTGAGCGCCGAGCTGCCCGACTGGGCGCTCGACTGTCTCGAAGCCGGCGCCCGGGGGCGTCGGGCCGAGCTCGAGGCATTGCACGCAGGACTGGCCAGGATGGGGGATCGTCCGCAGCGCTGCGAGAGCCTTTGCTGAGGCGCTGTCGCCTTCCAGGGTGACTCCGGATCGCCTTGCCCGGCCTTTGAAAAGACGCAGGCAACTTGCCTGTATAGCAAGAAGAGGGCCTACACTGAAGCTGTGCACCGGCATGTTAATTCTCATGCTAATCAATTAACATGCCGGCCACTTAAACGATTCAGCGCAAGGACCTTGGATCATGATCATCTACTCCCTCATCTTGTTGTTGGTGGGGCTTTCGCTATTGGGGGGCGGCGCCTGGCTGGCCACCCTGGGTGGAAGCTGGTACTACGCCCTGGCCGGTCTGGTGCTGATCGCGGTGGGCGCCATGGCGCGCTCCCGTCGCGTGCCGGCGCAGCTGCTTTACGCCGGTCTGCTTGTCGCCACGGCCGCCTGGGCCCTCTGGGAATCCGGCTATGACTGGTGGCCGCTGGCCACCCGCATGGGCCTGTTGATGCTGCTTGCCATTCCGCTGCTGTGGCCGCCGCGTGCCGGCAAGCGTCTGGGCACGGTCGTGCTGCTGCCGGTCTGGGCGGTGCTGGGTGTAGGCCTGCTGGGTAGTCTGGCGGCGGACGCCCATCGCATCGAGGGGCGACTCAACGAGGACGAGATCGTCCAGTCACCCGAGCTTGGCGATTCGCCGGAGGCGAGCTGGCATGCCTACGGCCGCAGCAACCTGGGTCAGCGCTACTCGCCGCTGGACCAGATCACCCCGGATAACGTCGGCGAACTGGAACTGGCCTGGCAGTATCAGACCGGTGACAGGAAGGGCCCCGACGACGTCGGGGAGACCACCTACGAGGCCACGCCACTCAAAGTCGGCAATGCGCTGTTTCTGTGTACGCCGCACAACTGGCTGGTGACGCTTGACGCCGATAGCGGCGAGAAGCTTTGGCAGTATGACGCCAAGGTGCCGGCGGAAAGCTCACGCCAGCACCAGACCTGTCGTGGCGTCTCCTACCTGCCGCCGGCATCCGGCGATGGCGATAGCCTCGACGTCGCGGCGGCGAGCCAGCCGGCCGAGGCGCTGGAGCCGATCCAGTGCGACGCCCAGCTGTTCATGCCGACCTCCGATGCGCGCCTGCTGGCCGTCGATCCGGCCACCGGTGCCCGCTGCGCCAACTTCGCCGACAACGGCGAGCTGGACCTGATGCACAACATGCCGTTCACCCAGTCCGGCTTCTACTACTCGACCTCGCCCCCCGTGGTGGCCAATGGCCTGGTGGTGGTGGCCGGGGCGGTCAATGACAACTACGCCGTCGATTCACCCTCCGGCGTGATCCGCGCCTACGACGCCAGGACCGGCGAGCTGCGCTGGAACTGGGATTCCGGCAACCCGAACGAGACCGCGCCGATCGGTGAGGACGAGACCTACGCCACCAGCTCCCCCAATAGCTGGGCGGTGGCCAGCGCCGACGAAGAGCTGGGGCTGATCTACTTCCCGATGGGCAACCGGACCCCGGACCAGCTCGGCCACTTCCGCAGTGAGGCCGAAGAGAAGTTCGCCACCTCGGTGGTGGCGCTGCGTCTGGACAGCGGCCAGGTGGAGTGGGTCCAGCAGTTCGTCCACCACGACCTGTGGGACATGGACACCCCGGCGCAGCCGAGCCTGGTCGACCTGGAGACCGACGAGGGCATGCAGCCCGCGCTGGTGGTGCCGACCAAGCAGGGGGACGTCTACGTCCTCAACCGCGCCACCGGCGAGCCGATCTTCCCGATCACCGAGGAGCCGGCACCGCAGGGCACCATCGAAGGCGACTACGCGGCACCGACCCAGCCCAGGTCTGCCCTGAGCTTCCGTCCGCCGAAGCTGCGCGAGGCCGACATGTGGGGAGGCAGCCTGATCGACCAGATGGTCTGCCGTATCCAGTTCCGCTCGCTGCGCTACGAGGGTCAGTACACCCCGCCGTCCGAGCAGGGCACCATCGTCTTCCCCGGCAACTTCGGCGTCTTCAACTGGGGTAGCCTGGCGGTGGACCCCAAGCGCCAGGTGATGTTCGGCATGCCGCTGTATCTGGCCTTCACCAGCACCCTGGTGCCCAAGGATGGCGCCGAACTCGGCGAGACCAACCAGGGTGAGCAGGGGCTCAACGAGAACGCCGGTGCCGACTACGCGGTGGAGATGAAGCCGTTCCTGTCGCCGCTGGGCATTCCCTGCCAGCAGCCGCCCTGGGGCTACGTGGCCGGCACCGACCTGCGTACCGGTGAGGTCGCCTGGCAGCACAAGAACGGCACCATCGAAGACATGACAGCGCTGCCGCTGCCCTTCGAGATGGGGGTGCCGGGTATCGGCGGTCCGATCATCACCGACGGAGGAGTGGCCTTCCTGGCGGCGTCCGTGGACGACTACTTCCGTGCCTACGACCTGACCACCGGCGAGCAGCTGTGGGAGTCGCGGCTGCCAGCCGGCGGCCAGGCCACGCCGATGACCTACCTCAATAGCAAAGGCGAGCAGATGGTCGTGCTGGTGGCCGGGGGGCATGGCTCGATCGGCACCACCATCGGTGACTACGTGATGGCCTACAAGCTGCCGGATCAGGCGTCACAGTAGGCGAGCAGGGAGGGGAGCCGAACATCCGGCTCCTGCCCTGAAACAACGCCGTTGCAGCAAGAGCCCTCGTCGGATACCCGACGGGGGCTCTTGCTTAGGTAACGGGGCGGATGACCGGGGTGCGGCAAAACACCCGCTACCGGCCATAATAAAAGATTCAGATAATGGGGATCTTTGTGCCGCTTCGGGATCGTGTGTCCCGACGGCCTACCGCCAGGGACAGGGAGAAACGCATGTCAGATATCGTCCTCTACGTGATGATCTACGCGGCCGTGCTGTTGTCGATCTATCAGGTCTACTACATCTACTACGAGCAGCACTTTGCCGACTTCGAGAAGCGTCCCGGAATGGACGCCGAGGCGCTTGAGGAGCTGTCGCGGCTGGCCGAGCAGGCCAGGAATACCGGTGATCGCGAGGCCTTTGCCCGGGCGGTGAACGAGCGCTTCGATGGCCGCGTCGACCCCAGGGTAGCGCTGGCGGCCTTTTCTCGGGACGACGAGCCGGTCAATGCCGCCATGCTGCTACGCCGGCGTCGCCAGATCGTCACCAATGGGCGCATCATGGTCCGCCATCTGGCCAGCTGGACGACCCGCCCGCCGAGCCGGGACCTGCGTGGCACCCTGATCATCGTGATCATCGCGCTGTGCCTGTCGGTGCTGGGGCTGGGTGGGCTCAGCGTCTATACCATCGGCTATGAACTGGGCTCACCGGCGTTCGCCTGGGCCAACGATCCCGCCATCCTGCTTTCGTTGATCGCGCTGCTGATCGTCGCCACCCACCTAGTCTACAAGCTGGACGTCTACCTTCACGATCTCTACGAAATCGGCAGGCTGAATCCGCACTTTCGCTAGGGCTAGCCTGAAAAGTGCCCGTGCTCGTCGACTATTCGGGCAGGGCTCCAGGCGTCGCCGTATCTGCCGTCTTCCAGTGCCACAAGGCTAGCCGTCTTCCAGCACCACCAGGCCGTAGCTGCCGAGCTCCGGCAGTCCGCCTGCACTGGTGCGCAGCGATAGACCACCATCCTCGGCGACATCGAAGGCCATCACCTGGCCGGTGTTGCCGACCAGCTGATAGAGGGTGTCGCCGTCGGGGCTCAGCGCCATGTCCGAGAAGAACAGCAATTCGCCGTCGTCCTTGTAGGCGGTAGCATCCTCGAGGGCGATGCTGCCGTCCGGTTTGACGCTGTAGCGGCTGATGGAACTCGACAGAGCGTTGGCGGTGTAGAGGGTGTCGCCGTCGGCGTTCAGCGCGACCCAGCAGTTGGCGATCTCGCCTCCTTCCATGGCAGCGCCGGTCAGGGCGTCGGCGGTCTTCAGGGTGAGTCCGCCCTGATCATCCAGCACATAGCTCGAGACCGAGCTGGTCTGCCAGCTGTAGAGCGGGCTCTGGGGTACCTTGTCGGCCTCTTCACGCAGGCCGAACTCCGGCGTCAGGAAGCGTGCCTCCGACATCAACAGGGTCTCGCCCTGGTCCCCCTGGCCGATGGCGAAGCCCACCGGTATGGCGTGGAAGCGTTCGGCCGGCGCACGCGGGCTGTCCACGCTGGCGATCGGATCGGCGGACAGACCATCGTCACTGACCGCAAAGCTGTGAATCTTGCCGGTCACCAGCTCGTTGACGATGACGAAGGCTCCGGAACGCGAGAAGGCGATGGTCGAGGGGCGGGCGCCCAGGTCGCGCCGGCTGCCCTGGATCGCGATCAGTCCTTCGGGAGTGTGGCGATACAGCGCGATGGAGCCGGCCTGATTGCTGTCACCCACGCTGGCGGTGGCGACCAGGTGGCCGTGGATGGCGACAGAAATCGGGAAACGGTCCGAGGCCGTCACGCTGTTGACGGCCTGAAGGCTGCCGTCGGGGGCGCGGTTCATCAGGCTGAGGGTACCGTCGCCTGGGTTGACCGCGACCATCCAGCCGCCGTCCGCGGAGGCCGCGATGGCGTTGGCGGAGATCAGGGGGTCGTCGCCGTTGGCCAGCGGGTGGTCAGGGTTCTTCTCCAGAGCCGGTATCTCCAGATCACCGGTACCAAGGCCCCCGGTGGGATACTCGGAGGCTAGGGACAGCGTGCCGTCATCGTCGGCATGGAAGGCGGCGACCGAGTTGCCTTCGGTCTTGTTGGTGACCACGTAGATCGTTTCTGCCGCCAGGCAGGTGGACAGCGGGGCAAGTGTCAACAGCATCAGGGTGGGCAGGCGTAGCGTCATGGGCGGGGCTCTCCATGGGAAGGGACTCTCGATAGCTGTCTCTTACCTTAGGGCAGTCCTGCAGCGGTGCTCTTCATGGCTGTGCCTTGCCACAACACGGCCGGAAAAAAGGTCGATACGATGCCTCGATGCGCGATCTTGCAAGGTTTGTGGTGCGCCAAAGAAGAGCGCCGACATCCCGGGATGTCGGCGCTGTGGGCAGGGTCTGTAGGTAGGGGCTGTGGGCAGGGGCTGTAGGCAGATGCTCTAAACCGCGACGCTATGATCGGAGGCGCCGCGGTCAGCGCTCAGTTTTCCTTGAGCTCCAGGTCCGGTACTTCGACCTTGAACAGGCGGGTCAGATAGAGCAGGTAGGCAAAGCCGACGGCGACCCAGGTGAGGCCCACCTGGAAGGTGTTGAGCGACAGACTCGACCACAGCCAGATGGTCAACAGGAAGCCGACGCTTGGCATGACGCCGTAGCGCAGCAGGTTCTTGGGTTGCATCAGGTGCTCATCCACCAGGTAGTGCTTGATCACAGAAAGGTTGACGAAGGAGAAGGCGACCAGAGCACCGAAGCTGATCATGGTGGCGGCCAGCTCCAGGCTGATGACCAGCGCCATCAGCGAGATGGCGCCGACGATCAGGGTCGACCCCAGCGGGGTACCGTAGCGCTGGCTGAGCTTGCCGAAGACCTTGGGCAGGACCTGGTCGCGGCCCATGGCGAACAGGATCCGGGAGACGCTGGCCTGGGCGGCCATGGCCGAGGCGAAGCAGCCTGCTACATATGCAGCGGTGAAGAAGGCGACCAAAAAGCCCCCGCCGGCGCGGCGCATCACGTCCACCGCGGCCGAGTCGGCGCTGCCGAAGTTGTGATAGTCGGGAAACACCAGATGCCCGACCCAGGAGGCCAGAATGAACAGGCCGCCGCCGATCAGGGTGCACAGCATGATGGCGCGGGGGATGTCACGCTTGGGCTCGCGAGTTTCCTCGCACAGGGTTGAGACGGCGTCAAAGCCAAGAAACGACAGGCACAGGATGGCGGCACCACCGACGATGGTGGTCCACTGGAGCCCTTCGCTGTGGAAAGGCGCCAGCAGCGAGGGGGCTTCGCCACCGGCGATGACCTTCAGCGAGATGGCGATGAAGGTGGCCAGAAAGACGAACTGAAAGCCGATGATGATCAGGTTCATCTTGGCCACCAGCTTGATGCCCAGGATGTTCAGCGCGGTCACGGCAATGATGGCAGCGACCACCCAGACGCCTTGGTCGATGGCGGGGAAGACCTCCTTCATGTAGATCCCGATCACCAGGTAGTTGATCATCGGCAGGAAGATGTAGTCGAGCAGCAGTGCCCAGCCCACCATGAAGCCCACACGGCCACCGAAGGCGCGGCGTGTGTAGGTGTAGGCGGAGCCGGCGGTAGGGTAGTGCTCGACCATCTTGCCGTAGCTGTAGGCGGTGAAGAACATCGCCGCCAGGGTGATCACGTAGGCCATGGGCACATGGCCGCCGGTGGTTTCGGTGACCACGCCGTAGGTGGTGAATACGGTCAGCGGCACCATGTAGGCGAGGCCGAAGAACACCAGGGCGGGCAGGCCCAGGATGCGCTTGAGGCCGCTGTCCTGGCCGTCGGGGGCCTCGGGGAGGCTGGAACGTCGTTGTTGTGTCATGGGTCGGTTCCTGTTGTTGCTGTTGTTGCTGTTGTTGTTCTGAGCGCTGCTCAGGGCGTGGTCTACCGCCCGTTCCAGGTTGCCGTCGTCGATGCGGTCTGGCGGCTGCGTCGGGGGAGACGTTTCGCCGAGCTGTGCACGGTCCCCGTGGCAAACCAGTATGGGAAACCGGCGGTGCTCGCGTGGCGCTGACGCCCGTCCGGGACAAGCGACCTACTGATGTCGTACGGGGCGTCGAGCGTTTTCGTCGAATCGGTCGTGCCTTGTGCCTTGTGCCTTGTGCCCTGTGCCGTGTGCCGGGGCTCAGGCGTTGTCGAAGCCCTTGAGCACGTTGATCGCATTGACCCCGATTTCTTCCACCGCGTAGCCGCCTTCCATCACGAATAGTGTGGGCAGACCGATGCGCTTGAGGCGGGCGCCGATGTCCAGATAGTCGTCGCTTTGCAGGGTGAAGGAGCTGATCGGATCGTTCTCGAAGGTGTCGACCCCGAGGGCGATGATCAGCATGTCCGGGGCGAAGTCCCTGACGCGCGCGATGGCGTCATCCAGCGCCTGCGCCCAACGGGCGTAGTCGGTGCCGCTGGGTAGGGGGTAGTTGACGTTGTAGCCCTCGCCCTCACCTCGTCCGGTCTCGTTGGCGAAGCCGAGAAAGTAGGGGAACTCGTCCATGGGGTCGCCGTGCAGCGAGAGAGTGAGCACGTCGCTGCGCTCGTAGAAGATGTCCTGGGTGCCGTTGCCGTGGTGGAAGTCGATGTCGAGGATGGCGACCCGCTGGTGGCCCCGGTCCAGTGCCCGCTGGGCGGATACCGCCACATTGTTGATGAAGCAGTAACCGCCGTACTGGTCCCGCGCGGCGTGATGGCCGGGCGGTCGGCACAGGGCGAAGGCTGGCGCGCCGCTGTCGAGCACCTGGTCCACGGCGGTCAGGGCGATGTCCTTGCTGAGCAGGGCCGCCTCGAAGGTGTCTGCGTTCAGCGAGGTTTCTCCGGCCAGGGCGTAGTAGCCAAGGCGGCCCTCGATATGGCGGGGTATGGGGCCGCCGGGCATCCGTCGTGTCGGCCAGATATTGGGAATCGCTTCGCCTTCGTAACCGGCCGCCTGCCAGTCGCGCCAGGCAACCCGCAGAAAGTCGATGTAGTCCGCGTCATGGATGGCCAGCACCGGCTCCAGTCCATGCTCGTCGGGGCCGCGGATCTCGCCGATGGACTCGGTCCTGGCGCGTTCGATGATGTAGTCCACCCGCTCGGGACACTCGAAGGGCGCGACCAGTTGGCCGGCAAACAGCTCGGTGAGAGTGCGACGGTCGCGGGTGGCGTCGCTATGAACGATCAACATGGCGGTGTCTCCTTTGGCAGTTCCGGGGCAAGGTGACGAGTGTGCGGCCTGCATCGCGGCTGTCGCTGTCTACTCGATCACGGCGGCAAAACGGTCGTTGAGTCGGCTCAGCGCCGGGCCGATCAGCGGCAGGTGGCGCTCACGCGACGCCAGGGCCTCCTCGGTGGCGTAGCTCAGGGTGATGGTCTGGGCGCCCAGCCAGCGCAGGGGTTCGGGCTCCCAGCGACGAACCACCTGGTCCAGTGCACAGCCATCGAAGGCCCAGGGGGCCCGTGTCAGCGGTGTGTCCTGTCCACAGAGCATCTCGGCCAGGGTGCGCGCCATCAGGTGGCTGGCGGCGACGCCTTCGCCGGCATAGCCGCCGGCGGTGGCGATGCCGGCTCGCCGATCGATGAGGGCGTGGGGGCGAAAACTGCGCGAGAGGCCCAGGGTGCCGCCCCAGCCGTGGCTGATATCGACCTCGCCGAGGTCGGGAAACAGATCCTGGAGCAGCGCCTTGCGCATCTGGATGTCGCCCTGGGTGATGGAGGCCTGGTGACGCGGACGGGCGTTGAAGCGGTAGCGACCCCTGGCGCCGAAGATCAGGCGACCATCGCGGCTGCGATGGCCGTAGTTGATCAACCGGCTGGCGTCGGCGAAGGTCGGTCGCTGTGCCAGGCCGATAGCGTCCCACTGGCTCTGACTCAAGGGCTCGGTGGCGATCACCAGGCTGGAAACCGGGACCAGGTGGGGACGCAGCTGGGACAGGGTGTTGTAGCCTTCGGTGGCCATCACGATCATCGGTGCGCGGATGCTGCCCTGGGGCGTGGTCACCTTGCCGTCGTCGATGCTCGTCGCCGGGCTTTGTTCGTAAAGCCTGACCTGCATGGCCGCGAGTCGCGCGACCAGCCCAACGATCAGCTTGCCGGGGTGCAGCGTGGCGACCTGACGATGAAAGATGCCACCGAAGGGGCGGCGGAAGCGGGCCCGGTCGCTGAGTTCGTCGGCGGACAGCCAGCGGCAGTCATGCTGGCGATGGCCGAGTTCCAGCAGGTGTGCGAGGTAGTCCCGCTGGAGCGCCTCCTGGGCCGGGTAGCGGGCCGCCGCGTAGAGCGCCCCGCCCTTGTGGAAGTCGGCGTCGATGGCTTCCTGCGAGAGGGTCGCGCCGATCTCGTCGACATTGGCGGACAACAGCTCGCACAGCGCCTGGCGCCGGGCCAGGGGCAGGCCCTTCAGGTGCCGCTCGAGGCCCGCCAGGTTGCCCACCACCCAGCCCCCGTTTCGGCCCGAGGCGCCGTGGCCGAAGCGCCTGGCCTCGAGGACCCGGATGTCCTTCTCGGGGGCCAGGCGCTTGAGGTGATAGGCGGTCCACAGGCCGGTGAAGCCACCGCCGACAATGACCACGTCTGCCTGCTCATCACCGGTCTGTTCATCGATAGCCTGTTTATCCCCGGCCTGTTCATCGATGGCCTGTTCGTTGATGGCCTGTTTATCAATGGAGAGGGGGGCGAGTGGGACTCGCCCGTTGTCTCGGTGTGACCAGAAGATGGCGTCGTTGGACGGTGCTTTCGTCATCACATGAATCCCAGTACCAGATAGAGGGCGGCGGCCAGCAAGCCGGCCAGGGCCGCGTAGGGCAGTTGGGTAAAGGCGTGCTGGAAGGGCGTGCAGCCGCTGGCCTGGGCCGTCAGCACCGTGGCGTCCGAATAGAAGCAGGCGTGGCTGCCGAAGGTACTGGCCGAGAGGGTGGCACCGATCACCAGCGTCATGTCGGCGCCCAGATTGTGGCCCAGGGTGGTGACGATGGGCAGGATGATCACGAACACGCCCCAGTTGGAACCGGTGGCGAAGGAGACGAAGCCCATCAGCGCAAAGATGATGAAGGGCAGGATCTGGGCGTTGATCAGCGGTTCGACCGTGGTGATGATGTACTCGTTGAGTCCCAGGGTGGTGTTGACGTCATTGAACATGAAGGCCGCCACCAGCACCGCCAGGGCATCCAGCATCGACTTGAAGCCCTCCAGAATGTTGTCGAAGGTCTCGCCGGGGGTCAGCTTCTTCAGGCCGATGAAGGCCACGATCATGCCGGCCAGGGTCACGAAGATACCCATCAGGAAATCGAGATCGAAGTACCAGGTGAAGAAGGCCAGCGACATCATCGGCAGCAGGAACATCCAGACGCTGCTGCGTGTCTGGTCCTTGGCCGCCAGGTGGGCGATCTCTTCATCGATGTGCTCGGCGCCGGGCGGCACGCAGCGACCCTCGAGCTGGGCGCGCTGCTCGGCGCGCTTCATCGGGCCGAACAGCGGAATCTTGCCGTAGGCGACCAGCGGCACCATGGCCACCGCGATCCACGGATAGAACATGAAGGGGATGGCCTGGATATAGGTCCAGACTCCCTGGCCGTCGGCGGCCAGGCCGTTCTTTTCGATCAGCGCGCCGAAGAACACCGCCCAGGTCGAGATCGGGATCAGTACGCTGATCGGTGCGGCGGTGGAGTCGATGACGTAGGCCAGCATCTCTCGCGACGTCTTGAAGCGGTCCGTCACCTGACGCATCGAGGTGCCGACCGCCAGGGAGTTGAGGTAGTCGTCGACGAACAGCACGATGCCCATGAACCAGCAGCCGAGCAGCGCCCGAGGCTTGCTGGTGATGTAGCGCAACAGGCTTTCGGCGAAGGAACGCGAGGCGCCGGATTTCAGCAGCAGCGCAATAATCGAACCCATCAGCCCACATACCGCGATCACCCAGGCCACGTCCTCGTCGGTCAGGACGTTGAGCAGGCTCTCCGAGAGGGTGGACAGGGCGCTGGTCGGCTCGATCAACAGGGTGCCGACGAAGGCGCCGGCCACCAGCGGCTCGAGCGCGCGACGGCTCCACAGTGCCAGCAGCAGTACAACGGCGGTGGGCAGCAGCACCAGCCAGCCGCCTGCGGGGAAAAACGCTTCCATGGATGTCCTCCTGGACGATCATTGTTGTTGGTGAAGCGACCTGGCGATGGCCGTGGGTCGCGTCGATCAGGAGCGTGGCGTGACAGCTATTGGTTGTCGTTGATGTTGTCGTTGATGTTGTCGTTGGCGTCGTTGATGGTGAAAGGTCCGGTCGATATCGAGCTGCCGACGGCGAGTCGGTGGCGGACGCTCAGCGCAGTTTTTCGCGCAACTGGTAGTACCACATGCCCGCGGCCAACAGGCCGTTGCCGAGGCGCTCGCTGACCGGGATGCGCCAGTGGCGCATGTCGGCGAACAGGTCGAACTCCTCCAGCTGTCCGCTGACCGCCCTGGCCATGATGTTGCCGACGATATGCGAGGTGGCGATGCCGTGCCCCGAATAGCCCTGGGCGTAGAAGACGTTGGGTGACAGCTTGCCGAGCTGAGGGATGCGGTTGATCACGATGCCGGCCTTGCCCTGCCACTGGTAGTCGAGCGCGATGCCCTTGAGCTGCGGGAAGGTGTGTTCGAGCCGGGGGCGCAGTTCGGCGCCGATATCCGCTGAGTCCTGGCCGGAATAGTTGGCGCCGCCACCGAACAGCAGGCGACCGTCGGCAGTCAGGCGGTAGTAGTCGAGCACGAAGCGGGTGTCGTAGACCGCCAGGTCCTGGGGATTGATCGCGGCCTGCTGCTCCCGGCTCAGCGGGGCGGTGGTGACGATGCCGAGAGAGGCGGGGAACAGCTTGCCCTTGAGCGCCTTGCGCTCCAGCCGGTGATAGGCGTTGCCGGCCAGCACCACGCTGTCGGCGTGGATCTGGCCACGCTCGGTGACGACACAAGGAGTAGCGCCGTGGCGGATCTCGGTGACCCGGGTGTCCTCGAACAGCAAGCCGCCCAGGTCCTCAAGGGCGCGGGCCTCGCCAAGACAAAGGTTCAGCGGGTGCAGGTGCATGTTGAAGTCGTTGCGCACCGCGCCATGGTAGAGCTCGGTGCCCACCAGTTCGCGCGTCTGATCGGCGTCCAGCAAACTCAGGTGCTGGGCGATCTCGTGGCCCTGGGCCGCTTCGACGTCGCGCTTAAGCTCGGCCATGTGGCTCGGTCGGTAGGCGGCGTGCAGGTGGCCGAACTTCAGGTCACAGGCGATGGCGTACTTGTCGACACGCTGACGCAGAATGCGGTGGCCTCGCCAGCGAAGATCCCAGACGAAGTTCTCGGCTGCCTCTCGCCCTAGCGGGCCGGAGAGCTGCTTGAGCATGGCATCCTGCCCCGACAGGCTGCCGGTGACCTGACCGCCATTGCGACCGCTGGCCCCCCAGCCGATCCGGTTGGCCTCGACCAGCGCTACCCGGTAGCCACGTTCGGCGAGTTCCAGCGCGGTGTTGACGCCGGTGAAGCCGCCTCCGATCACCGCAACGTCGACCCGATGCTCGCCCTCGAGCGTGGGATATTCGGTTTCTTCGTGGATGGTCGCGGCGTAGTAGGACGCGCAGCGCGGTTCGCTCATGACGACTCCCGAAACGATGACAGCTTGTTATTGGTGTGATCACATGTTGTGATCACACTAGCAGGGCTTGCAGATGCGCACAAGATGCGAATTCGACCCTGGGCGGCCCAGGCTGCGGCGTCCCGGCCTGGGCTATCGTCATCGCGATGGGCTAGTCTTGACGCCAGACGCAGGTAGATATCGCCGTGATGGTGGCAGGCCAGCGGCCTGTCGGATTTTTCGCCGATGGCGACAGATGAGCGGTCGACGGGCGGCCGGCAAAAGAAGCAAAAGGGGAGTGATAGAAAAGTTATAGTGGGTTGGCGTGAGGAGTGAAGTGGAGAAAGGAATGGCGAGGGGAATGGAGAAGGGAATAGAGAGCGGAATGGCAGAGATGAATGGCGAGGGGAATGGAGAGAGGAATGGACAGAGGAGTGACAAGGAAGCGCAATGACCGACGTTCATACTGACAATAGCGATGACGCCATGGTCGCGCCGATCGGCACGGAACCATCGCCTCCGCCCTACCTGCCGGATACCGCCTCGACCCGAATTCACCAGGACCTGAGGCGTCGTCTGTGCGAAGGGGCCTTCAGTCCGGGCGAGGTGCTTTCGATCCGCGGCATCGCCGCCTGCTATGACACCAGCGCCATGCCTGCTCGGGAGGCGCTGCGCTGGCTGGTGAGCGAGGGGGCTCTGCAGTTTGTCGACAGCCGCAAGATCATCGTGCCGCACTTGAGCCGGGAGCGCTTCACCGAGGTGCTGTTCGCCCGCAGGCGGCTGGAAACCGAGCTGGCCCGGCAAGCCTTTACCGCGATCGAGCACCAGCACATCGACGCCCTGGAGGCGCTGGACGATGGCATCAATCGAGCCATCGAAGCTGCTGATCTCAAGAGCTATATGCGTGGCAATCACGCCTTTCACTTTCTGATCTACCGGCTGAGCGGCTCGACGGTATTGCTGCCGCTGGTCGAGCAGCTATGGCAGCAATACGGTCCCAGCATGGGCTTTATCTGCACGCGTTGGGGCGGCTCCGCCATCGCCGACGATCACCATCGTGAGATTACCCAGGCGCTGCGCCGGGGGGACAGGGACGCCTTCTGTCGCGCGGTGACCGCCGACATCGAGCAGGGAATGCGGCTGCTGGACGACTACTACGCCTCGTCGAAGTGATTTCTGGGCTATCTTGATGACGTCCGGCGCCAGTCCTTCGGACCGCCGACCCGAGCATCGAAAGAACGTCGTTGAGTCATCAGGAAAAGCTCATGCAAATCTACCCTTACCTGTTTTTCGACGGCCAGTGTGAAGAGGCCCTGGCGTTCTATGCCGAGCTGATGAACGGCCGAGTGAGCGAGCTTCATCGCTACAGGGACATGCCCGCCGATACACCTGATGCTGGATGCGGGGAAGCGGGCACACCGTCACCAGAGCACATCATGCATATGCAGATCGAGGTGGCGGGTCATGTGCTGATGGGGTCGGACGCCTCTGGGGAGGCGCCTCAGGGCTTTTCTCTGGCGCTGTCAGTGGACACGCGCGAAGAAGCCGAACGGCTTTGTTCCGGGCTTGCTGAAGGTGGAGAGATCATGTTGCCCCTGTCGGAAACCTTCTGGGCCGAGCGTTTTGCCCTGGTGAAGGATCGCTTCGGCGTCGCCTGGATGGTCATGTATGAAGGCGCTCGTGGCGGCTGAATAACGGTGCGTCTTGCTGCAGGGCGTCCAGCGGAGCCGGAGGACTCCCAGGCGGCGTTCGCAAGCGGGGGCAAGGAGCACGACAAGCGCTCAAGCATGGGCGGCGAATAGCGACAAGAGAAGGAGGATGGGGGCAAGGATGGAATTTTCAGATGTCAGGGGGCCCTATATCAGCGAGCCCCAGATGCTGCCGGGCTTCGGTGAGAAGAGCGGTATCTACAAGGTCGCCGCCGCTGAGCCTCAATGGCTGTCCCGACTGGGGCTTTCCAATGACAGCCAGGCCAATCAGGTCGACCACGGCGGGGTGGACCGCGCCCTGTGTCACTACTGCGCCGATCACTATCCCCGCTGGAACGAGCGCTATCCCGACGCCGGTGTGGTGCTGGAGGCCGGCGTGCTGGGTGAGAATATTGCGAGCCAAGGCGCCGATGAGCGCGAGGTGCGTATCGGTGACGTCTATCGCATCGGCGAAGCGCTGGTGCAGGTGACCCAGCCCAGGCAACCCTGCGCCAAGGTCGATGCCCGTACCGGCCAGCCGGGGCTGGCGCGGGCCTTTATGCAGGAGGCCCGGATGGGCTGGCTCTACCGCGTGCTGGAGGAAGGATGGATTGCGCCGGGGCCTGTCATCGAGGTGGTCGAGCGCGGTGATGAAAGGTGGAGCGTGGAGGCCTGCTGGCGGGTGCTGGAAGACCGCAGGGCGCCCCTGGATACCATGGCCGAATTGCACGGTGTCGAAGCCCTGGCGCAACACTGGAAGGACCAGCTGGTCCGGCGCATGGACTATTGGCGCGGGCGCGCCTGAGGACGGCAGGCGGGTGAATACCACGCGCTGTAGGGTGCTGCTGCGCCTGGCGCCGAACCGACTGAGCCTGTCTTCTCTGCACCTGTCTCTCGTGTGTCCCTGTCTCCTCTGGCTCTGTCTCCTCTGGCTCTGTCTCCTGGGCTGAAACGACAAGGCCCTGCTGTGTCGCAGCAGGGCCTTGTTGCAGGGTCTTGTCGTGATCAACCGCAGCGGAGCATCAGATGTCGCTGTCGGCGGCCAGGTCGTTGGCCAGCGCCACTTCGGAGCCGGGCTTGGCGGTCTGAAGCGCGGCCAGGGTGGGGCCGGTTTCCTGCTGGAAGGAGGCCAGCGCCTGACCGGACAGGCTCTGGTTTTCCGGAAGGGCCACGCGCATCGCATTGACCTGATTGTTGTTGACCATGACCTCGTAGTGCAGGTGAGGTCCTGTGCTGCGACCGGTGTTACCCGACAGGGCGATCCGTTCGCCCATGGTCACGCGCTGTCCGGTGCTGACCAGCGGGCGCGACAGGTGCAGGTAGCGTGTCTTGTAGCCATTGTCGTGACGAATCACGATATAGCGACCCGCCGCTGGGTGGTTGCCGACCTTTTCCACGCGACCATTGGCCGGGGTCTCGATGCCGGTACCGATCGGCATGGCGAAGTCTGTGCCCTTGTGCGGGCTGACGCGGCCGGTGATCGGATGGCGGCGGTTGAGGTTGAAGTTGGAGCTGATGCGGTAGCTGCCGGAGAACGGGTAGCGGTTGAAGGCCGGGTCGAGGCTCTGGCCTTCGGGGGTGTAGAAGTTGTTGTCCTCGGGATTGCGCACCAGCGTCAGGTCCATGCGCTCACCGTCGTAGGACACCGCCAGCACGCGGGGGTCCAGGCGCTGGCCGTCGATGATGTCGGACTCGACCAGTACCCGGAAGCTGTCTCCGCGACGGGTGTCGCGGCGAAAGTCGAGCTTCTTCTCGAGCACCCGCGCCATCTCCGAGACTTCGGCACGGCTCAGGCCTGCGGCCTCGGCGGAGCGAGCGAAGCTGCCGCTCACGGTGCCGGCGTAAAGGCGTTGTGAGGCTTCGCCGGCACGCTCGATGGTCGCCACGTCAAAGCCTGAATCCTGGCGTTCGATCAGGTAGCCGTCGCGCACGTTCTTCATGATGCGCAGCGCCAGCAGTCGACCGTCCTCGCCAAGCTGATACTCGAAGGTGTTACCGACGCGCCAGCGGGTCAGCACGTTCTGGTCGGGCAGGTCCTCGAGCAGCGCCATGACCTCGCTGTAGCCCAGCCCCAGGGTCTTTTCGGCCATTTCGGCAAAGGTGTCGCCCTGCTGGACGCGATAGGTCTGCCAGGTCGGGACGAACGGCTCGTTGGCCGCAATCTCTTCCTCGAGCACGATCGGGCCTTCATCGAACAGTTCGAGCTCGTCTTCGCTGACATCCTCATAGGAAGTGGCGTCGCTGGCGACGTCCAGTGACTGCTGCTCCAGCAGCCCACTGGCCACGGTACCGAGCACCACGGCGATATGCAGGGAGCCTTCGTCGAGCTTGAAGGCGGGCGGCTGCGGATTGCCGTCCAACGCAACTGGCGCCGCGGTAGATGAATCAGCGGCGCCAGGAAGCGTGCGAGAGGATTGTAAGGTAAGAGGAGGTAGTCCCGACGATGAACGCATGGCGTTCTCGAACTTGACGTCGGCGTGGGCCTCGTCGACGAAGTCGATGTCGACGATTTCGCTGGCCTTGAGCTGAGAAATCGGGATGTGCTGGCTGGTGGCATCCAGCGCCAGGTCGATGGCTTCGGCGACCTGGGTTCGCTCGAAGTTCAGCGATGGCAGTTCCGGCGAGGCAGACTCTCCTAGCGGAACCAGAACTGACTCCAGCGATTCATTGCCTCGCTGAACGTCTTCGTAGGTGGTGACAATCTTGTGGGCGCCCAGCACGGTGACCATGGTGGCAACGGGTAACAGCAGCAGCTTGTGCGTGCGGGGCAGCGAATGGAGGATTCGCATCATGGTAAAAGGGCCATAGAAAAATTGATGAAGGTAAATATATAGGCTATTGCACCATACCCCATGAAGTATGGTATGCCTAGACTGTATGGCCATACAGCGGATGGCGCATCGCCCGGTGATTTATGTGACCGGGGGCGCCAGGAATGGATGAAGCTGTGACAAAACCTTGTTCGAACGCTGTTTATTAACTGTTGTTCATTGGACCCTTAGCGTTGAACAAATGCAACCCCCCGGTAAGTCGTAGTGCTTTCTACTCCCCCTGAAGGACGATAAGTCTCATTTTGTTGATATAAGTCCAATGACTGGCCAGGCGCCGTACAAGGCCTCGCGCGGGAGGGGCGTATCGTGATTTTCATCGATGCGACGTTCATCGATGCCAAGTCGTGCCATTGGCGCCGTCGGCTGGCATGCTCAATGGATATCGTCAAAAGGATTCAAGCATGTCGCGTGTCACGCTCGCACAGTGGCAGATGCTGGCCGCCGTGGTCGATCACGGTGGCTTTGCCAGGGCCGCCGAAGCCGTTCACAAGAGCCCTTCGACCCTCAACCATGCAGTGCACAAGCTGGAGGAGCAGTTGGGGGTCAAGGTGCTGGAACCGGTGGGGCGCCAGGTTCGGCTTACCGAGGAAGGGGCCTTGCTGCTGCGCCGTGCCCGCCAGCTGCTGGAGAGCTCCGACGCGCTCGTGGATATCGCCGCTCGACTGCGAGAAGGCCTGGAGGCCGAGGTGGTGCTGAGCATCGACCAGATCTTTCCCTCGAACGTACTGGCCAAGGCGATGGAAGCTTTCTCCAGCGCTCTTCCGCAAGTCAGGCTGCAATTGCACGAGTCGGTACTCAATGGTGGTGTGGAAATGCTCGAGGATGGCCGAGCCGACCTGGTGGTGTCAGGGGTGACCACGTCGGGCTATCTGGGCGAACCCCTGGTCAGCGTGCCATTTATCGCGGTCGCTCACCCGGACCACCCTCTACATGCCATGAGCAGGCCGCTGGACCTCAGGGATCTGGAGCACCATCGCCAGGTCGTGGTGAGGGACTCGTCGCAAAGGGCGTCGCGTGATTCGGGCTGGCTCAAGGCCGAGCAGCGCTGGACCGTCAGCCATATCGCCACCTCGGTAGAGATGCTCGAGCACGGGCTGGGGTTTGCCTGGTTGCCCAAGACCCGCATTCGCGACCAACTGGCCAGTGGCCGGCTCAAGCCATTGCCGCTGCAGGCCGGCGGTACGCGTGAGGTGCCCATCCAGCTGTATCATCGCGACGCCGACCGGGCGGGACCCGCCACCAGGGCCATGGCGGAGCATCTGCGCCAGGCTGTCCGGGACTGCAGTTGCTGAGGTCTGGGCACATCGGAGGCAATGGGTTCGAAAGAATCGAAAGGTTGGCGGCAAAATGTGCGCTTGTAGTCGATTCTTTCCACCGTATGCTGGGCTCTCCAAGGCGCTTCACGGGAGAGACCGTATGGGACTGTTAATCGATGGGGTCTGGCACGACCAGTGGTACGACACCGAGAGTACCGGCGGCGAGTTCGTGCGAGAGTCCGCCCAGTTGCGAGACTGGGTCAGCGCCGATGGCGCGCCGGGCCCCGATGGCCAGCCAGGCATCAAGGCCGAGGCGGGACGTTTTCACCTGTACGTGTGTCTGGCCTGTCCCTGGGCCCATCGCACCTTGATCATGCGCCGACTCAAGGGGCTTGACGCGCTGATCGACGTCTCCCACACCAGTCCGCTGATGGGCGACAAGGGCTGGAGCTACAACGAGGCCGAAGGCTCCAGTGGTGACTCGATCAACGGCGTGAGCTTTCATCATGAGCTCTACACCCTGGCCGACCCTCACTACACCGGTCGGGTGACCGTCCCGGCGCTGTGGGACAAGCAGCGCAAGCGCATCGTCAACAACGAGTCGGCCGAACTGGTCCGAATGTTCAACTCGGCCTTCGACGAGCTGACCGGCAATCGCCTCGACTTCTATCCCGAGTTCCTGCGCCAGACCATCGACGAGATCAACGCCGACGTCTACGACAACATCAACAATGGTGTCTACAAGGCGGGATTTGCCTCCGATCAGGCGGTTTACGAACGTCACGTCTCGGCGCTGTTCGCCTGTCTCGACAGGCTCGAGGCGAGGCTTGCCAATCATCGCTATCTGGCCGGAGCCTGGCTGACCGAGGCCGACATTCGTCTGTTCACCACCCTGGTGCGTTTCGATGCCGTCTACCATGGCCACTTCAAGTGCAATCTCTATCGCATCGAGGACTATCCCAATCTGTCGCACTACCTGCGCGAGCTCTACCAGTGGCCGGGTGTCGCCGAGACCGTGGACCTGGATCATATCCAGCGCCACTACTATATGAGCCACGACACCATCAATCCCAACGCCATCGTGCCGCTGGGACCTGTGCTGAGACTGGATCGGGACCACGACAGAGAGCGTCTGGCCTCAGAAGGCGTCTACCAGGGCTGAGTCAGACGCTGGCGGAGAGGATCCGCGGGTGAGCCGTTGGTGGGGGAGGAGGGGACCGGCTCGCGAGCCGGTCCGGGCGGCTCGATCAGCGTGCGTGCCTGGCCAGCCAGCGATCGAGGGCGTTGGCAAACTCCCGTCGATCACTGTCCGAGTAGCCCTTGGGGCCGCCGGTGTGCTCGCCGCTGGCACGCAGCGTCTCCATGAAGTCGCGCATCTGCACGCGTGCCTTGATGTTGTTGCGATCCAGGGTCTCGCCTCTGTTGGTCATTACCATGGCCCCCTTGTCCAGCGCCTCCAGTGCCAGCGGAAGGTCGGCGGTGACCAGCAGGTCACCGGGAGCGATGCGGCTGACGATCTCGTTGTCGGCGGCGTCGAAGCCGTGGCTCACCGCCATGGCCTTGACCCACTTCGAACTGGGCAACGGGATCTGGTGGTTGGCGACGAACCAGGTCTGGGTGGTGGTGCGTTCGGCGGCGCGGACGATGATGTCGCGAGCGACTCTGGGGCAGGCGTCGGCGTCGACCCATAGTTGGGGCATTGGTGTCTCCGGGGCAGAAAAAGGGGGCTCGATCATAAAAGGGCTGGTCAGAGCCATGAGTCGATGGTAGCATGCGCCCTCCTCGCATGTGTTGACCCCACCATCATGACGCAGCGACCTCCGACGCCCAAGCGGCCTCGAGAGTTCAAACAGATGCTGCAACGCGCAAGACGCGTTCGAATTGTGAAGATGGAGCACCCGACGTCGATCCCGACGCCCGCGGTGCAAACGGTCGCCACGATGGCTCCACGCAGTTGCGTGAGCCGATGCCAGGTGCGACCGGCGTCCCCGACTCCGAATGTTGACAACAGACTTGTTGACCTTGCTCTACCACGAGTAGAGCGACGTATTTCTGTTCGCCCCGAATACGGGCGCGTCAGGGACGCCAACCACGTTATTTTGCCGGTAACCCCGGCCTACCAAGGTGTGATTCATGACCTCGACGACTGTCGCTTCACCGTCTTTTGGTGATCTGGCCCTGCTGCCTGCCGTTCTCTCCGCCATCGAGACCCTGGGCTACGAGACTCCCTCGCCCATTCAGGCGCAGACCATTCCAGCCCTGCTGGAAGGCCGCGACATGCTGGGCCAGGCCCAGACCGGCACCGGCAAGACCGCTGCCTTCGCGCTCCCCATCTTGTCTCGTATTGAACTCGATCGGCGTGAGCCCCAGGTGCTGGTGCTGGCGCCGACCCGCGAGCTGGCTCAGCAGGTAGCCGTCTCCTTCAGCAAGTACGGCCAGAACCTCAAGGGTCTGGAAGTCGCCACCCTGTGCGGCGGCCAGGAATACCGTGAGCAGCTCAGCGCGCTGCGTCGTGGCGCCCAGGTAGTGGTCGGTACCCCCGGCCGCGTCATCGATCACCTGGATCGTGGCAGCCTCAAGCTTTCCGGCCTCAACGCTCTGGTGCTGGACGAAGCCGACGAGATGCTGCGCATGGGCTTCATCGACGACGTCAAGCGTGTTGTCGCCGATACCCCCGAGAACGCCCAGCGTGTGTTCTTCTCGGCGACCCTGCCCACCGAGATCGAGCGCATCGTCAATCGCTACCTGGTGGATCCGGTCAAGGTCGCCATCGAGGCGCGTACCACCACCGCCGAGAGCATCGAACAGCGCCTGGTGCGCGTCGATGGTGGCGCCAAGCTGGAAGCGCTGTCGCGCATCCTTGAAGTCGAGCCGGTGGACGCCGCCATCGTGTTCGTGCGCACCCGTGCCGCCTGTACCACTCTGATGGAGCAGCTGTCTGCGCGTGGCGTCAACGTCGCCAGCCTGTCCGGTGATCTGGACCAGAGCCTGCGCGAGCGCACCATCACTCGCCTCAAGCGCGCCAAGGTCGATGTGCTGATCGCCACCGACGTGGCCGCTCGTGGTCTCGACGTGCCGCGCATCACCCACGTCATCAACTATGACCTGCCCCAGGATGCCGAGGCTTACACCCACCGCATCGGCCGTACCGGCCGTGCCGGCCGCAACGGTGTGGCGATCACCTTCGCCGGCTTCCGTGAAGGCCGCAAGGTAGGTTGGCTCGAGCAGGCCACCGGCCAGAAGATGGCGGTCATGGAGCTGCCCGACGAGGCCGCCATTCGTGCCCACCGCGACAACGTCTTCCATCAGCGCGTGATCGCCTCCGTCACCAAGGGTGCCGAAGAGCAGCGTGCTCTGGTCGAGCGTCTGGTCGAGGAAGGCTACGATCCCATCGAGCTGGCCTGTGCCTTCTCCGCCATGGCGCGCGCCGACGAGGCACCCATCGGTCGCCTGCAGGCGCCGCGCAAGGAGCGCAATGACCGCGCCCCGCGTGACGGCAAGCCGCAGCGTCGCCGCGAGAGCCGTGGACCCAGCGAAGGCATGACCCGCTACCGCGTCTCCGTCGGCCACAAGGATGGCGTCAAGCCTGGCCAACTGGTCGGAGCCCTGGCCAACGAAGGTGGTATCGAAGGCGCCCGTATCGGCCGCATCGACATCCGTAACGGCTTCTCCACCGTGGAGCTGCCCAATGGTCTGCCGGCCAGCATCCTGGCCAAGATGGCACGTGCCCGTGTGGCCGGTCGTCCGCTGGAAATCAGCGAAGACCGTGGCGGTGATCGCGCTGAGCGTGGTGGCGAGCGCAGCGGCGAGCGTGCTCCCCGTCGTCGTCGCGATGACGAGACGCCTGTGCGTCGCCAGTCGCGCGCCTGATCGAGGTGCCAGGGGCCTGAGCCGACAGCTGGTACAAGGCCCCTGTTGATCCGATGACGCATCGGATCACGACAAGGCAAGTTTCGTGAACGGGCCGGTGGATATCCACCGGCCCGTTTGCGTGTGCATGTTTCGCTGCTTCCTGGGCGTTGGCTCCCGGGGATCGGGCCCGATGTTCATCCCATTCCCTTGCATGTCGACTTTCTCCCCGCCTGACCTACGTCAACCTCTGACCCGATGCTGCCGCTCCTGATGGCCGAAGCACGACATAATGTTGCAAAGTGTAACATCCGGGTGCGGTGACAGGGTCTCTCTTGTCCCGGCCGGGCTGAAGGCATGATTGCAATGGAGAGCGACGGGACATGGAACGGAAAACAGGCAAGGGATGGCTGCTTGGCGTCATGCTTTTTACCCTGGCAGGCAATGGATACGCCGCCACCGGCACCATCACGATATCCGGGAAGGTGCTTGCCACGACCTGTACGGTAAAGGTCAACAATGCGGGAACCGGGGATGGCACTGTGGTGCTTCCCACGGTCAGTGTCAGCGACTTGAAGAGCGGTGAGACGGCGGGTGACACCTCCTTCACCATCGACATGAACTGCTCCGCTGCCGTGGACAATGTGAAGCCGTACTTCGAGCCTACCAATGTCGATGCCGCCACCGGCTATCTGGTGAATACCGCAGGTACCGCCGGCGCCAAGAACGTCGAGATACAACTGCTCGACCATACCAACAAGGTGATCAATCTGATCGCCAATGATGCCACCGCGATGGATCTGGCCGACGACACCACGGCGACTCAACTTCGCTACACCGCGCGCTATTACGCCAGTGGCGCGGACGCCGTCGCGGGGACCGTCAGCACCTCAGCGGTGTATACCCTGAACTACCAATAGATCTCGCAGTCCGCCCGCACTGGCAGAAGTGCGCGGAGGTAGGGCGTCTGGCAAGGCTTCATAAAGGCTACAGAAAGGCATAGGGATCATGCGTGTACGGGAGTCGTGGGGAAGGGGAGTGGCGCTGTTGGCGCTGGTGGCGCTTTGCAGCCTTGTCAGTCGTGTCGATGCCAGTGTGGTGGTTTCGGGCACCCGGGTGATCTACCCCGCCGATGCCAGGGATGTGAGCGTCGCGCTGACCAATGCGGGCGATACGCCCTCGCTGGTGCAGGTGTGGATCGATCGTGGCGACCCGGACTCCACGCCGGAGAGTGTCGAGGTGCCGTTTCTGACGACACCGCCGGTGACACGCATCAATGCCCATGGCGGACAGGCGATTCGGATCGCCTATCTGGGCGAGGTGGCGCCTGTCGATCGCGAGTCTGTCTACTGGTTGAACGTGCTGGAGGTGCCCGCCACCCAGGCGGCGCCGGACCGAAACGTGCTGCAGCTGGCATACCGCACCCGCATCAAGCTGTTCTATCGACCCGTCGGGCTTGCCGCTTCCCCCGAGCAGGCCGCCGAGCAGCTTCACTGGGAGCTTGAGCGGGGGCCAGGCCGCTGGACGCTGGTGGCCCGTAATGAGAGCCCCTACAGTGTGTCGCTTCGTCGGGTCGGGCTAGGCAACGAAGAGCACCAGGTCACGGCTCGTGGCAGCCTGATCCCGGCCCAGAGCTCCCGCCGTTTCGGCATCGAACCGCTGGCAACCTCCCAGGGTTTCTTCGATTGGATCAATGACTACGGGGTGACGCAGCGGCGCCGATTCGAGCTGTGAAACGTCTGTCTGGCACAGCAGCCGGCAAGGTTCGAGGCTTGCGGCGGCACGAAGGCCTGTCTGTGCTCATTGCGCTGGGGCTGTCACTCGTCACCGACGCCGGTCTGTCCGCCCGGGCCGACGACGGTAGCAGGGTGACCGGTGGTGCGTCCGAGCGCCGGGTCGAGTACGCCTTCAACGCCAAGCTGCTGAAAGGATCACTCCAGGGCATGGACCTGACCCGCTTCGAGCAGGGTATGACGATCCCCCCTGGTCGCTATGAACTCGACGTTCTGGTCAATGGCCAGGCGTTCGGTCGCGAGACGGTGACGATCGGTGAGGACCCGGAAGGGACGCGTCTGTGTCTGTCGCTTGATGCGATAAAGCGCCTGCCGCTGAAGCCCGCGGCAGGGGGAGGCGACTCAGGCCGCGAGTGCGTCGATCTGGCCGCTCGCTATCCCTACGTCGATAGCTCGATCGACTCGGCGAACATGCGACTTGAACTGAGCGTGCCCCAGGCCTATCTGCGGCATCGCGTCAGGGGAAAGGTGCCGGCCGAGGCGTGGCAGGACGGCATCAATGGCGCCTTTGTTCGCTACAACAGCAATGCCTTCCGTGGCGAGCGCGACGGGCAGGAGTCCCGTGAGGACTATCGACTCGGGATCAACGCCGGGGTGAACCTTGGCGGTTGGCAGCTTCGTCACAATGCCAGTCTCGATGACGCCAGTGGCGAGACCGCCCACTATCATGTCACCAACACCTACCTGCGCCACGACGTGACGCCCTGGCAGGCCGACCTGGTCATCGGCGAGTATCAGACCTCCGGGATGGGATTCGAGTCGATACCCTTCACCGGCGTCCAGCTCGCCAGCGACGATGCCATGCTGCCTCCTTCCCGGCGGGGCTACGCCCCGGTAGTGCGAGGCACCGCTCGCACCAACGCCAGGGTGACGGTCCGTCAGGGGGAGGACGTCATCTACGAGACCAGCGTGACGCCCGGCCCCTTTGCCATCGACGACCTTTACGCCACCAATGTGGCTGACGACCTTGAGGTCACCATTACCGAGGCCGACGGCAGCGAGCGCGCCTTCGTGCTGCCCTATACCTCGGTGGCACAGTTGCTGCGACCCGGCGCCCACCGCTTCCACCTGACCCTGGGGGAGTATCGGGATGACGGCCTCGTCGACCTGCCCCGGTTCGTTCAGGCCGAATACCGACGCGGGGTCAGCAATCGGCTGACGCTATACTCCGGCGCCATCCTGGCCGAGGACTATATGGCGGGGCTTGCCGGTGGCGCCGTGTCGACCCTGTTGGGCGCCTTCGCGCTGGATGCCACCATGACCCGGGCGAATCACCTGGAGGCGCTGAGCGGTGAGCCGGAGAGCCCGCGTGGCGAGAGCTTTCGTGTGAGCTACAACACCCGTTTTGATCCCACCGACACCGAGCTGTCGGTGGTCAACTACCGTTTTTCCAGTCAGCACTATCTGAGCCTTTCGGACGTTGCGCTGCTGCGCGATGACGGAACGACATCCTCACCACGGGACCGCGAGCGCCAACGTCTCGAGGTCAATCTGACCCAGACCCTGGCCGGCGGCACCAGGCTGTTTGCCTCTGGCATCAGCGCCGACTACTGGGATCGCGAGGACGCGACCACCTATCAGGTCGGTGTCAGTCGTGGCTTCTCCTGGGGCACCCTGAGCGCCACCGCAGGCCGTAGCGAGACCGAAGGCGACTACACCAACGAGTTCTACCTCAATCTCAGCGTTCCGCTGGGAGGCCACCTGCAACTGACCTCCAATCTGGCCCATCGGGGCGATCATCGCTCGGGCCAGTTGAACCTCAGCGGCGACAGCGGTGCGCTGAACTATGGTGTCTACGTCAACCACAGCCGTGATGACCGGTCGCACGATTCAAGCTATGGCGGCAACCTGGGGATGGACACCTCCAGGGTACGTCTTGGCCTCAACCTCAGCGCCGGAGATGACTACCGCAGCTACAGCGCCAGCGCCGATGGCACCGCCATTGCCTATGCGGGTGGCCTGGTGCTGACGCGGGATCAAGGCGAGACCATGGCGGTCATCGAGGCGCCGGGCGCCAAGGGCGCGGCGATTTCTCAACATGACCAGGTGTTGCTGGACGGGCGGGGCAAGGGGGCGATCAGCGGACTGACACCTTACCGCTACAACCGGGTGGCGCTGGATCCCTCCGGCATGACCGATGGCGTCGAGCTCAAGGGCAATGCCAGGCGGGTAGCGCCTCGCCGAGGCGCTATCGTCAGGCTGACCTACGACACCCTGGTGGGGGCGCCGACCCTGGTGCGGGTGACCACGCCGGCGCCTTTCGGCGCGCAGTTGATCGACGCCGATGGCGACGTGCTGGCGGTGCTGGGTCAGGGGCGCATGGCAGTGGTCAGGGGAATCGATGCACACCGGGGCTATCAGCTTCGCTGGGGGCCGAGCCCGCGGGAGCGCTGCCGCCTGACACTGGAGCCGCAACGCGAGGCGACGCCGCACCAGGGTGCAGCGCCGCGTGTCGCCCAGCGCCAGGCCACCTGCTTGCCTGGAGATGTCTCGTCTGGCTAGCTTCGCCGATCGAACAGGGTCAGGGCGAAGGCGTCCAGCAGGCTGCTGGCCTCGGGGGTCTCGACCACAGACCGCTCGAGTGCCTCGACGTCCTCGTCCTGAGCGACAAGAATGTCGCGCTGGTGCGCCAGGTAGGCCGCGGTCACCTGGACGGTGAATTCCGGGTGGAACTGCACGCTGTACTGGGCTGGGCCATAGCGCAGGGCCTGGTTGGGGTCATGGTCGTTGGCCGCCAGGACCGTGGCGGCCTCGGGGCGTGACAGGGCGCTCTGGGCGTGGGTCAGCTGGGCGGCGAAAGCATCGGGCAGCGCACCGAACAGCGGATCCCCACGACCGGCCTCGGTCAGCGTGAGGGTACGCGTGCCGCATTCCCGCCCTCGGGGATGGTAGCCGGCGCTGCCGCCGAAGGCTTCGGCCATCAGCTGGTGGCCATAGCACACGCCAAACATCGGCAGGCCACAGTCGAGCGCCTCCCTCAGCCAGGGTTTGAGCGCTTCACTCCAGGCTTCCCGGTCGGACACCATGGCGTGTGACCCGGTCACCATCACCCCGTCCTGATCAGAGATTGCCGGCAGCGGTTGGCGGCGAACGTCGATCACCTCGATGACGCCGCCACGACGACGAAAGCCGTCGAGGCGTGCGCTGAACAGGTCCTCGAAGTCGCCGTGCTCGGCGACGACATCGGCGAAGCTGTCGCCGGTCTTGAAGATGGCTAGGCGAGGCGGCTCAACAGGCCTCGCCGGGCTTGAAGCAGTGTGGGTCACGGTCTTGGCTCGAAAAGGGGAATCCAGGGGCGCTTGCAGGTGTAGATTCAGCCGCGCTTGAGGCGATCACCGAGGGCGACCATGAAGCGGCTGCCGGCGTCGAGCTGTTCGCGCTCGATGTATTCGTCGGGCTGGTGGGCCTGGCTGATGCTGCCGGGACCGCAGATCACCGTGGGCAGGCCGGCGAGCTGGAACTGACCGGCCTCGGTGGCGTAGGCCACGGCGGCGCCGTCGGGGCTGTCGCCGAGCAGTTCGCGGCACAGGCCCAGCGCCTCGCTGTTGTCACGATCGGCCAGGGCCGGCACGGTGGTGTTGAGCGCCTCGGTGGTGATCGAGGCCTCGGGGGCGCGCTGGCGCATGCGGGCTTCGAGTTCGCGGGCGGTGGTCTCGACCCGGGCCAGCAGCTCCTTGGCGTCATCGGTGGGCAGGTGGCGAATTTCCCATTCGAAGCTGCAGCGCCTGGCCATGATGTTGATGGCGGTGCCACCCTCGATCTTGCCCACGTGCAGGCTCGAGTGGATCACGCTGAAGGCCTCGTCGACCCGACCCTCTTCCTTGAGCTCCGCCATCACGTCCTCGATGCGGGTGACCAGGCGGGCGGCGACGTGGATCGCCGAGACCCCTTGATACACCTGGCTCGAGTGGGCTTCGCGTCCGATCACCGTGGTGCGGAAGTTGCTGGCCCCCTTGTGGGCCACCACCGGCTCCATCAGGGTCGGCTCGCCGACCACCACGGCGGCAGGGCGGGGGTGTTCGGCCATCAGCGTCTCGATCATGCGCGGGGCGCCGACGCAGCCGATTTCCTCGTCGTAGGACAGCGCCAGCCAGATCGGCACCTCAAGCTCCAGTTCGCTCCAGCGCGGTACTTCGGCCAGGGCGCAGGCGATGAAGCCTTTCATGTCACAGGTGCCGCGACCGTACAGGCGCCCGGCATTGTCGCCCTCGCCGGCGGTCAGGGTGAAGGGATCGCTGGTCCATGGCTGGCCCACCACCGGCACCACGTCGGTATGGCCCGAGAGCACCACACCGCCCTCGACCGCCGGGCCGATGCGCGCCAGCAGATTGGCCCTGGAACCGTCGTCGCTCTCGACCCGCCAGTGATCGACGCCGTAGCGGTCGAGCCACTGCTCGACGAAGGCGATCAATTCCAGGTTGGAATCCCGAGACACGGTGGCAAAGCCCACCAGGGTCTTGAGCAGGTCGTGTGCGGTCATGAAGGCTCCGTCGACTGAGGTCACAAGGAGCGTCAATGTACCATGGCCAGGCGACGCGCCCCAGCGTATCGCCCCGGGTTACCGCCCGAGCACGCTGCTCTCCTGAGTCACCCAAGACTGAGGCCGCCCAAGACAGGAACCGCCCAAGACTGGTCCGCCCAAGACCAGGTCCGCCCAACAGCGACGTGCGGGGCGGACGGGGTTCAGTCAGACAGCGCGACCCGACTCTCGCCATTGCCGGCGGGATGCACCTGGATCTGCACCGGAATGCGCTCGTGCATTTCCTGGACGTGGGAGATGACCCCGACCCGGCGGCCCTGGGCCTGGAGGCCGTCGAGGGCGTCCATCGCCAGCGCCAGCGACTGGGGGTCGAGGCTGCCGAAGCCTTCATCGATGAACAGCGACTCGATGGCCAGCTCCCCCGAGGCCAGCGAGGCGAGCCCGAGCGCCATGGCCAGCGACACCAGAAAGGTCTCGCCGCCGGATAGCGAGTGCACCGAGCGGCGCTCGTCGGCGACGTCCTGATCGATCACCAGGAGCCCCAGCGGGCTGCCTCCTCTCACCAGGCGGTAGCGCCGGCTGAGGCCCGCCAGGTGGACATTGGCCTCGTCGATCAGGCGCTCCAGGTTCCAGGCCTGGGCGATGCGCCGGAAGGTCTTGCCGTCGGCGGCGCCGATCAGCTCGGCGATGCGGCCCCAGCGATGATGCTCGGCCCTGGCCCTTTCCAGGGCCTCGAGGCCGTCACGTTGGCGCTGCCGGCGTCGATCATCGTCGCGCACGGCGTGCAGGGCGCCATCGCGGCGTTGCTGGGCGGCCTCCAGCCGCGGCCGGTTGGCCTCACGTCTGGCGTCGAGGTCGGCCTGGCGTGCATCCAGCTGGCGTTGGGTGGCCTCGTCGAGCAGTGTCTGCGGGTCCTGCTCTGGCAGATGGCGGGCGCGCCAGGCGCGCCAGCCCTGGCGACGCTCGTCGCGACTGGTGCGGGCGGTCTGGCAGGCCTCGCGGGCGCCGTCCAGCCGGGCGCGCAGGGCCTTGAGCGCATCATCGGCCTGGTCGAGCAGCCGCTCCAGGTCGCCATCGGTGATGTCCGGGTGCTCGTTGCGCCAGCGTTCCAGCTCCGCGTCCAGGCGGGTCTTTTCGTCCTCCAGCACCGAGAGCGCCTTGCCCTCGTGCTCGATCCTCTGGGTCAGGCTCAGCACCTGACGCTGGGCCTGGTCATGGGTCTGGCGGGCCTGCTCATGGTCCTGACGTGCCTGGCGGACCTGAGCTTCGAGGCGCTCGAGCCAGGCATCTGCCGAGCGGTCATCGCCGAGCGCCTCGGCCAGGCGCCGTCTGTGCTCGTCGATGCTGCGGGTCAGTTCGGGACGCTGATCGTCGAGCCGCTTGAGTTCCTCGTCGAAGTTGGCAGCGCGCAAGGCAAGCGCCTGACGCTCTCGCTCGTCGTCTTCGATGGCCTCTGCCAGCGGGGCCAGTTGGCGCTCGGCGTCGTCCAGTGCCTGGAGGCGCTCGCGAGCCTGTTGCTGGCGCTGGCGGGCCTTTTCGCTGTGCTCGGTGAGCCAGGCTTGGCGGGCGTCGGCGTCGAGGGCGCGCCACTGCTCGGCGAGCGCCGGGTCGTCGAGCCTGGCCTGGGCTTCTTCGAGACCGGCCTGGGCCTCGTTGCGTCGAGGTTCAAGCGCGAGCAGGCTGGTCTCGGCCTGTTCGACGCTGGCCTTCAGCGCCTGAAAGCGCCCGAACAGGGCGTCACGCTGCTCGCGCAGCTCGCCGAGTCGGCTTTCGGACACGGCAAGCTGATCATCCTCCAGTGCGATCTGGGCGGCGAGCTGGGTGGCCTCCGGGGTGGCGGGGGGCGAGTCGCGCCAGGGGTGCTCGTGACTGCCGCACACCGGACAGGCGGTGTCCGGTTCCAGGGTGGCGCGCATGTCGGCGACGCTGTCGCTTCGGGTGGCGCGGGCGCGCTGTATAAAGCGCGTGAGCTGCTCGTGCTCCGCCGTGGCGTGGTCCAGGCGCGCCCGCGCCTGCTTGCCTTGGTCCAGCAGTTCGTCGCGCTGTGCGCTGTCGCGGCGGCGCTCGGCGTCGAGCCGGCGCTGTTGCTCATCGAGCTGGCGCAGCAGACGCCAGCGCTGCTCCAGTTCGGACAGCGCCAGCAGACGATGGCCGGCGTCCTCGAGGTGTTGCTGGGCCTCGGCCCTGGCCGTTGCAACCTGCTGATGCTGGCCAAGATGGCGTGACAGGGTGCGGGTGGCGGCGTCGCGCTGCTCCAGATGGCGGCGATGGCGCTCTGCCAGCGCTCGCTGCTGCCCGTCGAGATCCTCGCGCTGGCGCTTGCGCTTCTGGTGTTCGTCCTCCAGCTGTCGATGCTGTTGCTCGCGGCCCTTGAGTTCGCTGGCAATTTCACGGGCCTGGGCGATGGCGGGACGGGCCTGCTCGAGCGCCTGCTCGCTGTCCTCCAGGGTCTGGCGACGACGGCTGGTTTGCTGGTGCTGTTGTTCCAGGGCGGTGCGTGCCTGGGCCAGGGCTGACGTGGCTAGTTCGAGCTGCTGGCGCTGGTCCGGCAACTGTCGGGACAGGCTACGCTGGCGCAGCAACTGGGGGCGCCAGGGTGCGACTCGCTCGAGCATCTCGCACTCACGGCGCTGGTCGCTCAGTGCCTCCCATCGGGCCTCTGCCTCGACCAGGCTGGCGTCGGCTTGTTCACAGCGCTGGCGCCACTGGGCGTCCTGGACGAGCCACTGGGCCTCTTCGTCCAGCGCCTTCATCTGTCGCTGGCAGGTGTCCAGCTCGCCTTCGGCCTCGGCGAGTTCCTGCTCCATGGCCTGGCGTGCGCTGTCGTCGCTGGGCGCGTCCTCGGCGAGCAGCGCCTGCTGGCGGGCCACCGCGTCGCGGGCCTCCTTGGCCCGGGCGTAGCTTTCGACCGAGATGCGCGAGTATTCCTGGGTGTTGGTGAGCTTCTCGAGCAGGTCCGAGCGGGCGTTGTCGTCGGCCTTGAGAAAGGCCGCGAACTCGCTCTGGGCCAGCAGCACGGCGCGGGTGAACTGCTCGAACGATAGCCCCAGGCGCTCGGGGATCAGCTCGGCGAATTCGCGCTTCTGGGCGGTCAACAGGCGTTCGTCGTCCAGGTCGGTCAACGATTGCTCCACCGCCTGCAGCTTGCCGTCGGCTTTGTCCCGGGCGCGCCGCACGGCCCATCGCGCGCGGTAACGGCGAGCGTCGCGGCCGATGAAGTCGACCTCGGCGTAGCCGCTGGCGGCGCCGCGCCTCAGCAGGCTGCGGGGGTCGGCGGTGGCGATCCGCGAGCCGTCCAGGTCCTCCAGATGGGAGTCGCGCCCCGGGGCGTGGCGAAGCCTGGGCGTATTGCCGAACAGCGCCAGACACAGGGCGTCGAGCAGGGTGCTCTTGCCGGCGCCGGTGGGGCCGGTGATGGCGAACAGGCCGGCATCGGCCAGTGGCGCCGCGGTAAAGTCCAGCTCGACTGGACCGGGCAGGGAGGCCAGTTGGGACAGGCGCAGGGCGAGAATCTTCATGGCTGCGTGCTCCCTTCGGCGGCGCCCTGGTCTTGTCCATCCGCGCTCTGGTCGTCGGCATCCGCGTCCTGGACGCGCTGGCACAACCAGTCGAAGTCGGCGATCACGCTGTCGTCCGGCGCCTCGCCCCAGCGCTCCTTCCAGGTGCGCGAAAACAGCTCACGGGGTCCAATGTCCTCAAGGCGCTCGCCACGTCCGGGTGCCTGTGACTCAGTGACCGGCAGCTCGCGCTTCAGTCGCAGCAGGCGTACCGCCCGGTCGCCCAGCGCCTGCTCGATGCGCGAGCGCAACTCCGGCATCGGGGCGTCCAGACGCACGTTGATCTCGAGCCAGTCCCAGCGCTCGACCGGGCCGGCCCCGTCGCGGGCCGGCAGCGCCTCGATCGCGCCCAGGATCTCTTCCAGCGGAGCAGGTCCGAGGCGACGCATGGCCACCGCCCGCGGCACGCTGATGGGCTCGACATGGGCAAGGGCGCCATCGGCGAAGTCCGCCATCAGCACCTGATGGGGGTAGTCGACCTCGCTGAAGTCCAGCGGCAGCGGGCTGCCGCTGTAGCGTATGCGTTCGTCGCCGACCCGCTGGGCGCGGTGCAGGTGCCCCAGGGCGACGTAGTCGATGTCCTCGGGAAACAGCGAGGCCGACAGCGATTCCTCGCCGCCGATGACGATAGGGCGTTCGCTGGCCTCGGAGACGGTGGCGCCACGCAGATGGGCGTGGCTCATGGCGATCAGCGCCTGGCCAGGCTCGCGCTTTTCCCGGGCCGCCGCGATCAGTTCGCGATGGACCCGCTCGACGCTGGCCACATAGTCGTCGCCGGCGTTCGTCTCTTCTTCTGCTGCGTCCGCCGCTTGTCTGCTCTGCCGGCCACGACCGGTGATCTCCGCCGGACGCAGGAAGGGCAGCGCCAGGCACCAGGCGCGGACCTCACCCTGGGCATCGCGCAAGGGCACCAGCAGGCGATCGCTGTCCAGCGCGCCGTCATCGACGAAGCGCACCCGGCCAAGGGCATGGGTGCGCAGGTGCTGCATCAGCGGGGCGGGCAGCTCGATACGGCTGCCGCTGTCGTGATTGCCGGCGATCAGCGCAATGGTCAGGTCGGGACAGCGCTGGTGGACCCTGACGATAAAGTCATAGAGCAGCTCCTGGGCGCGCAGCGACGGATTGACCACATCGAAGACGTCGCCGGCGACCAGCAGCGCGTCCACCTGGCGTTCGGCGAGGATGTCGACCAGCCAGTCGAGGAAGGCGCGATGTTCCTCGTGACGTTCCTGGCCGTGAAAGCTCTGGCCCAGATGCCAGTCTGCGGTGTGGATGATCCTCATCCGTCCTCCCTGATGGAGCGCCAGGCCCTGCGGCCGGCAGCTTGTTGATCCCCGTGACTGGCGCGTAGTCTACCGCGAGCGGGTGGTGTCTTCAGCCACCGCAGGTCATCAACAGGGAGGTGACATGACCCAGCACCCCAGAACACGAGAGACTGCGCTGCACGACTGGGACCTGGCACCGAAGGAGGCCATCGCCTTGCAGCGTACCCTGGCAGGACGCCTGATACGCGAGGACGCTCTCGGTGAAGTGAAACACATTGCCGGAGTGGATATCGGCTTCGAAGATGGAGGCGACACCACCCGCGCCGCGGTGGTGGTGCTGTCCTGGCCGGGGCTTGCGCCGATCGAGCAGGTGGTGGCGCGTCAGCCGACGCGCATGCCCTACGTGCCGGGGCTCCTGTCCTTTCGTGAGATACCGGCGGCCCTGGCGGCCTTCGAACGACTCGACAGCCGCGTGGATCTGGTCATGGTGGATGGCCACGGCATCGCCCATCCCCGGCGCCTCGGGGTGGCGGCGCACCTTGGACTGTGGCTGGATCTGCCCACCCTGGGCGTGGCCAAGAAACGCCTGACCGGGCGCCATGGCGAGGTCCCCGAGGGGCGTGCGGAAAGTACCGACCTGATGGACGGCGACGAGCGCATCGGGGTCGTGCTACGCTCGCGCGCCGGCGTCAAGCCGGTGTTCGTGTCGCCGGGCCACCGGCTGTCGGTGGATTCGGCCAGGACCTGGGCGGTGGCCTGCCTCGGCCGCTACAAGTTGCCAGAACCCACAAGGCTGGCCGACAGGCTGGCGTCACGGCGCTGAGCCGGCCTTCACTCAAGCATCCGAGAACTCGCCATGTCCGACACAGAGGTATCACCCGGCGTTGCCGCCACTGCAGCCTGGGTCGAGGAATTCGTGGTTGGCCTCAACGTCTGCCCCTTCGCCGGACGAGAGGTCACTCGCGGGTCGATTCGCTATATCGAGGTCGACGGGCGCAGGCTCGAGGACGCCCTGGTGGCGCTGATGGAGGCCTGCCACCACCTCGAGACGACACCCGAGGTGGAGACCAGTCTGCTGGTGTTCACCCGAGGGCTTGCCGATTTCGACGACTATCTCGACGCCCTGGCCATGGCCGAGGCATTGCTCGCCGACCGCGGCTACGAGGGCGTCTTCCAGCTGGCGAGCTTCCACCCTGACTATGTCTTCGACGGCGTGGATGATGATGATCCGGCCAACTTCACCAATCGTTCTCCCTGGCCGGTCTGGCATCTGCTGCGTGAAGAGGGCCTGGAAAGGGCGCTGGCCCACTATCCCGACCCCGAGGCTATCCCCGAGCGTAATATCGAAAGGTTGAGGGAGATCGGCAGTGACAGTCTGGCCGAGCAACTGGCCGAGTTGAAAGCACGCTTTCGCTGAGTCGAAGGCGAACTCCCGTGTCTCGTCGAGCCCGGCCCGGCTAGACGATATCCAGCGGCACCTTGCGCTGGGGCACCGGATACAGGGCGTCGAGTCGCGCAAGTGTTGCCTCGTCCAGGGTTACCTCCAGCGCCCTGGCGTTGTCGTCGACGTGCTCGGGGGAGGCGGCCTTGGGAATCGCGATGACCTCGTGCTGGCCCTCGACCGGTCGGATGGCCCAGGCCAGCAGCAGTTGCGCCGGGGTCAAGCCGAGGTCCGTGGCGAGTTCGCCAAGTTGCGGGTCGGCCAGGGGATCTGCGCCGACGGCGCCGGCCTGGGCCAGCGGACAGTAAGCCATCAGCGGCATCCGTTGCCGGCGTTGCCATGGCCTCAGGGCGACCTCGATTCCCCGCGACGCCAGATGGTAGAGCACCTGATTGACCGCGCAGTCGCCGCCACCGGGCAGGCGAGCCAGCGTCTGCATATCGTCCACGTCGAAGTTCGACACACCGAAGCGACGAATCTTGCCGGCAGCGACCAGGCGATCGAAGGCCTCCAGCGTTTCGTCCAGCGGGATGCTCCCCGGCCAGTGCAGCAGGTACAGATCCAGGTAATCGGTGCCCAGGCGCTCAAGGCTCGCTTCGCAGGCGGCGATGGCGCTGTCGCGACCGGCGTTCCAGGGGTAGACCTTGGAGACCACAAACGCCTGGTCGCGGCGACCCTGGATGGCCTCGCCGACCAGGCGTTCGGCGGCACCGTCGCCGTACATTTCGGCGCTGTCGATCAGCCGCAGACCTCGCTCCAGCCCACGTTGCAGGGCGGCGATTTCCTGGCGCCGGGGCGCACGCCCTTCACCCATGTACCAGGTGCCCTGGCCCAGGGCAGGCAGGGCCTCGGCGGTGCTTCCGGTTTCCAGCAGAACCTTGGCAGTCGTCATGTCGCACACCTTTGCGGAATAGTTTTCCAGAGATGCGATCGACTATCGCAGCCATGACCGTCGGCGCGCAAGACGAGGCTGGACAGACCTCGGTACAAGATGCATGGTGAAGTCATCAGTTGTCCCGCCAGGGATGATTGGCACCGCAGGTACCGCCCATTGATGGGAGGTGGCGGGGCGAGCGCCTCAGGAAGAGGCGCCACCGTAGTGTGTTTACCAGCCCGTGTATCTCAACTGGAAGGAGTCGTCATGAGTATCACCAACACCGCATCCGCGCAGTGGAAGGGTAGTCTCAAGCAGGGCAAGGGCGTTGTGTCCACCAACAGCGACGCGCTCAGCGATGTTCCCTATGACTTCAAGCAGCGCTTCGAAGGCCAGGCCGGGACCAATCCGGAAGAGCTGATCGGTGCGGCCCACGCCAGCTGCTATTCCATGGCACTGTCGATGATTCTGGGCGAGTCCGACCTTGAAGCCGACAGCATCGACACCAGCGCCGAGGTGACCCTCGATGAGGTCGACGGTGGCTTCGCCGTGACCAAGGTGCATCTGACCACTCGCGCCAGCATCCCCGGCGCCGACGAGTCGGTGTTCCAGGAGGCCGCCGAGAAGGCCAAGGCCGGCTGCCCGATCTCCAAGCTGTTGAACGCCGAGATCAGCCTGGACGCCAAGCTGGCCTGATCCGGCCGGGTCGCGTCAGCGACGTCGTTGCCACGATGTTGTTGCCACATGGAAAAGCCCGCCGATTGGCGGGCTTTTTCGCGCAGCTGCATTGACCCTCGAAGGCTCGTGCTCAGGAGGCGCTTTGCGTGGGACGTTCGGCGCGGGGTTCCGGTGGCACCTGGCGCTCGGCGTGGGGCTTTCTCGCCGCGTCGACCAGAGCGCGGATGAGTCGTTGCTGGGGGCGATTGAAGATCAGGAATTCCGGGTGCCACTGAACCCCCAGCAGGAAGTCGTGCTCACGGGACTCGATCCCCTGAACCAGGCCGTCCCGGTCACGTGCCACGATATCGACACCGCGACCGGTGTGTTCCACCGCCTGGTGATGAAGGCTGTTGATGCGACACCAGCTGACCCGCAGCAGCTGATGTAGTCGGCTACCCTCGACGATGTCCACGGTCTTGCGTGGCAGCACGGTGCGCCGGCGCTTGAGCCCTTCGTGGGTGGTGTAGATGTCGCTGTCCAGGGTGCCACCCAGGTGGACGTTGATCAGTTGCGAGCCGCGGCAGATACCGAGTACCGGTGTATTGCGCGGGATCTCGCGGGCCAGCAGCTCGAGTTCCAGTTCGTCACGTTCTGGATCGACGCGCACGTCGAGCTGCATCTCGCCGCCGTACAGATGCGCCTGGATGTCATCACCTCCGCCGACGATCAGGCCATCGAGCCGGTCCGGTCGTGGCCGCGACGGCGATAGCCTGAGCGGTTTGCCTCCATGGCGCCACACCGCGAACCAGTCGAAGCACCAGGCCAGCAGGCTCTTGTGGTCGGAGGTGGAAATACCGATCACCGGGCGTTCAGCCATCCTTGGAGTCTCCCTTGAGCTTGTGCTTTATCTTTTGCCACAGCGAGCTGTCGAGGTGACGGGCTCGATACTCCGCCATACGCTCATGCAAGGTCTCGGGCGCGCAGGCCAGGCGTTCTACCTCGAGCCAGCGGTTCCATTCGGTCACCGCGCCCCAGTCGGCTTCGGAAAGCTGAGCGTTGGGCAGACGGTAGTGAAAGGTGGGTCGCGGCTGGACAAGTTCCTTGCGAAACAGCTCGTGGGGATGGTCGGGCCTCAGGTGGGCGAACAACGGCAGCATGTCCAGATCGCGGTTGCGAGTGTCGTTGTCGGCCAGATAGTCATCGATCAACTGGTCGATATCGGGAGCATAGTCCTCGTCGAACAGCTTGAGGCAGTAGCGTTTGTGGAAGGGATTGGCGTGGGGCAGCACCTCCCGGGTGATATCGACCCGGATCTGTTCGCGCAGCCAGTCGGCGGACAGCAGGTAGGCGCGCAGATAGCGCAGGATGTCCTCGGCCTCAAGACTCGGGAGCTCCGGATTCAGATGCAGACCGAAACCGTACATCAGGCTGGCCTCGGTGCCCTTGGCGCCGTGCTCGCGCAGTCCGTCGAACAGCGCGTCGAGCTTGTCGAGCTCATCCCAGGGGACCGGGGGGCAGACGATCTCCGTCGGCACCAGTCCGGTGACCATGTCGCCAAGCAGCTCGCGAGAGCGACGGTCGAGGTCGCGGCGCATGCGATCCCAGTCGTCGCCGGGTGTCTTGGCCGCGTCCTCGGGTGATTCGGGGTGGACGTACTGAGAGTCCAGTTCGATCTTGAAGTCGCCCCACTGGGTGTCGCTGACCTTCATCCGGTGGGCGCTCTGGACCTCGATACGACCGTCGAACAGGGACTGGACCATCTCTGCGGTGGCCATGGGGTCCAGGCCGGCGAACTCGATTTCCACTCCCACCTTGCGGATGTCTCCGTCGGCGGTGGTGGGCTCGGGTGGCGCTTGAGCTTTCATGGCGGCATCCTGATAAGGCATTAGTGGGACGTTACTTCGCAGACTACCATAGGCGGTCACTTTTCATCGGCGGCGGCGCCGAGTCCTCACCGGCAGGGAGCACGAATGTTGCTGCATAGAAGTAAAATAGTTCACATATTTCAATGGTTTGTGCTTCTCTTTCTAATTGGGGCATGTATTTTGCCCGTTCAGGCGTCGGCCCAGGGCCTGGCGCTGGAGGCCCTGGCCGGGGGCGGTGAACAGGCCCCACAGGAAGCCTCCTCCGAAGAGCTGCAGCGATCTCTGGATACCCTGATCCAGACGCTGGAAAGCGACCAGAGCCGTCAGGAGTTGCTCGATAGCCTCAGGTCACTGCGCGACGCGGGCCAGGCCGCAGCGGAAACCGGCACCAGTTCCCAGGGACTGCTGGGGGCGCTTGCTGACACCTTCACCGAGCTTGGCGAGCAGGCCGAAGGCGCCGGGTCGCCCATGGCCCAGTGGCGCGCCAAGCTGGCGGAGGGCTGGCGCGATATCAATGACCTGATCGCCGACACCAGCCATAGCGAGCTGGCCCAGTTCGCCGTGGAGTTCAGCATCCTGCTGACGATCTGGGGTGGCATGGTGATCATCCTGGTGGCGCTGGGGCGTCTGATCGGGTCCCGCCGAGGCTGGCCGATGGACCTGCCGAGAGAGCCCAAGGCGTGGCTGCTGGCGGCTCACTTTCTGCGCCGCATGCTGCCCTGGGCGCTGGCCTTTCTGGCGGTGCTGGGGGTGTCACAGCTGGTGCCCGGCAGCGCCGGGCGCACCGTCGTATCGGTGATCGCCTACGCCGCACTGTGCGGGCGCATCCTGTCGGTGGTGGTCGAGATCGTCATCTCGGTGTTCACCCGCGGGCATCGCTATACCGCGGTCAAGCTGCTGCAGCAGCGGGCTCTGCGTCCGCTGTTCGTCATCGGCGCACTGATCGCCCTCGGCGACGCCTTCAAGACCGAACGTCTGGTGGACCTGCTGGGGGTCGATCTGTCCTCGCTAGCCTCGGTGCTGGCCAATATCCTGGCCGCGGTGCTGACCTTCCGCTTCATCGTTCGCTTCAAGCGGCCGATCAAGCATCTGATTCGCAACCGCACCTATGCCATCCGCAGCGATTGCTCGAGTCCTACCGAGGTCACCCGGGTGATCGGTCGGCTGTGGCATATTCCCGCTCTGCTGCTGGTGGGGGCCTCGCTGGTGGCGATCTTCGTCACCGTCGGTGATGTGGGTACCGCACTGGCCCGTTCGATCATCAACGCCGCCCTGCTGGTGCTGACGCTGGTGGTCACCGCGCTGCTGCGCCGCCAGAACGAGCGTCATGACCACAGCCGGGGTCGCCACCGCCACCACAGCGAGTATCGCCGCAGGCTCGAACGTTTCGCCTATACCCTGGGGCATGTGCTTGCCTGGCTGGTGTTCGCCGAGCTGTCGCTGCAGGTGTGGGGCGGCTCGCTGGTGGGCATCGGCCGCGAAGGGGTGGCCAGCGTGCGCATCGGCCAGGCGATCCTGGCGATCGCCTTTACCGTATTGCTGGCCTGGCTGGTGTGGATCTTCGCCGATACCGCCATCCAGCGGGCACTGACCTCCTCGGCGCGCTCGCGGGGGCGCCGGGTCAACCAGGCACGGGCCCAGACCATCACCCCGATGATTCGCAACGTGATCTTCGCAGCCATCGTGATCATCGCCTCCATCGTCGGCCTGGCCAATCTGGGGGTCAACGTGACGCCGCTGCTGGCCGGTGCCGGGGTGATCGGTCTGGCCATCGGCTTCGGCGCCCAGACCCTGGTGCAGGACCTGATCACCGGCATCTTCATCCTGATCGAGGACTCCCTGGCGGTGGACGACTTTGTTCAGATCAACGGCCACATGGGCACGGTGGAAGGGTTGACGCTCAGGACCGTACGCCTGCGTGACCTGGATGGCATCGTGCATATCCTGACCTTCTCGCGTATCGACTCCATCCATAACATGTCGCGGCAGTTCGGTGTGGCGCTGATGAAGATCCGCATTCCCTTCGACATGAAGATCGACGACGCCACCACCCTGATGCAGGAGACCGCCCGGGATCTGCGCCAGGATCCGATCATGCGCCACCACATCTGGTCACCGCTCGAAATGCAGGGTATCGATCGTTTCGAGGATGGCTGCGCGATCCTGCGGATGCGCTTTCGCACCTCGCCGGAAATGCAGTGGGACGTGGCCCGTGCCTTCAACATGCTGCTCAAGCAGCGCATGGAGGAGATGGGCGTCGAACTCGGAGCGCCGCGCCTCAGCGTCAGCATGGAAGGCCGTGGCGGCGGGCGTCTCGATGGCACCACCAGCGAGGGCGAGGCCGACCACCAGGGGCGCGATGCCAGCGGCCGCGCCCGAGGCCAGGCCGGGGTGGCAGACCCCCACCATCAAACCAGTGCTACCGGCGCCTCGCCCGATCCGGGGACCTGACAGCGTTGTGCTGTGCCCGGCATGCATTGCACTGAGGTGAGAAAAGTCGGGAAAGGCTGTCAGGAACTCGCGAGCGGCGACACCAAGTTAGCAAGTCGGGCGGCGGCAAGGTCTGGTACCAAGGCTCAGCGCCAAGGTTGAACCTCCGGAACGCGCCGTCGCCTGCACCAACTGTTTCGGGTGTCGTCGACTCTTGAAGGGAGTGACGTCACCGACCATATCGTCAACGAGCGGTATCACCCACGAGGGAGTCGTCACCATGACCGTTGCCAAGGATCTCGCGCTTTACCATTTCGCCCACTGCCCGTTCTGCGCCTTTGTGCGCCGTGAACTCGACAAGCTCGGCGTCGAGGTGGATATCCGCGACGCGGGCGCCAACCCGGCGCACCGCAAGGCACTGAAGGAAGGCGGCGGCAAGATTCAGGTGCCGTGCCTGCTGATCACCAATGAAGACGGCAGCGAGACCTGGATGTACGAATCCATGGACATCGTCGCCTATCTGAAGAAGCGCTTCAGCAAGGGAAAGGTAGCCTGAAGCAAAGCGTCTGACGCTGTGGGGCTCTTGAAGTGGAAGCGGCTCGAAACAAGGGTGGCTTGAAGCAATGGTGGCCTGAAGCAAGGGCGGCCACCACTTGGGACAAACGAGCCTTCGCATCGCGTGGCGTCACCGCCAGTCTCGCCACGCGAAAGACGCTACAGCACGTCTGATGGAACCGATCTCAGGCAAGTCCAGCAAGCCTTGTGGGCCACCAGTGGTGGCCTTTTTTGCGTCTGGCGCGCGGTGGCAGTCGCAATACCGTCGGCTCAGTTTTCCTTTGTCATATCGTCGGGGGGCGAGTCATCGGCGGGTGACACCAGGTGGATGATATTGCAGGGGCTGGTGATCCAGAACGAGTTGAATGCTTCCGGCAGGCGCTCGATCTCGTCGCAGCGCTGACAGCCACGCTGTTCGAGGTAGCTCGAGGCGGCCTGGATGTCGCTGGCAACGATCTGAAGCCAGATCTCCGCCTGGCTCAAGTGCGGCTCGCGATCCAGCCACAGTATCTTGTCGCCGAAGGCAAAGCGCGGCGTCTCCCGGACACCGGGTGGCGTCAATTCCTCGAACTTCAGGATCTCGCGGTAGAAGGCAACGGTCGCCTCGTACTCGTGGGCGGGAATCTTCATGGCGATATTTTCGCCGGGAGAGAAGTCTGTGGTCATGGACCGTTACCTTGTTGTTTGAATTGAGGCGGGTACTTGAACGCAGGAGTTTGCGCCGTGATGGCCGCCACCCCGATGACCTGCACAGGGTGATGCAGCGCGGGTGACCCTCGTCCTGCCTCGCGGCCAAAGCGAATGTCACGTCTCGAGCGAGTGTGGTGAGCCGGGCGGGGTCGCGCTGAACAGTATTGAGCATAGGCCGAATTGGCTCGGGCCGGTGCTGCCCGCTGGCGGTGACGCGTTCAGCTGTGCGGTGGCGAGTCGGCACCCTTGCTGGGCTTAGGTCATATTGATGTTGGTAAAACTTCGATCTGAGGTATGCTGAAGCGTACAGGTGGGAATGTTGCTGGCGCCGTGCCAGCGAGTGAGCGCCGGGAGAACGCGATGGAGCTTCTCGAAAAGGACCGTGCAGCGGGTGGCGGGGTGATGGCGCAGATCGACCTGCCCCGCGAGGTGTACACCGATTCAGCCGCTTTTATCAGAACCGTCAGGCAAGGGCTGCCGGGAAGCGTGCTCAAACAGGCGATCGATGCACTGTCGGCCGACCGCGATCTCTTTGTACGACTGCTGGAGACGGACTCCGGCAATCTGCATCGCTTCTACAAGCGCAAGGCGCTGGGGCGTGCGCAAAGCGAAGAAGTGCTCGACACGCTGAAGTTGTTTGTCGAGGTAGGTGAGGTGTTCGCTGACGAAGCGGTCGGTCATCAATGGCTGCACGCCGAGGTACCCGCACTCGCCGGCTCGCGCCCGATCGAACTCCTGGATACCTTTGCTGGCCGTGAACTGGTACGACAGGTGCTGCGGAAGATCAGTCACGGCGACTTCAGTTGATGAGGCTGTACCGTATCGCTCCTGAGCGTTTTCTGGCGAACCTGTCCGGGCGCGGTGCCAGCTATCACGATGGAGCGCGCTGGAATGACCCCGGCCATCCGGTGCTGTATTTCGGTACCAGTGCCTCCGTCGCCATGCTGGAAATGGGTAACTATATTCCAGACCCGCGATTGGTCCCGAAGGATTTTCGCCTGGGCATCTATGACGTACAAAGCAGTGCCGTCGAGAAGGTCGGAGTCGATGAATTGCCTGATGGCTGGGACCTGTTTCCCCCTCCTGAACACACGCGGCGACTCGGTACCGCGTTCCTGTCGGCGGCCCGCAACTTGATACTGCTGGTGCCAAGTACCGCTGCTGCGGGTATTGATCAGGTGGCGGTGGTGAACCCGCTGCACCCGGACATGGACAAAGTCTCGCTCATCGACATCCGGGCACGGATCTACAATCCGAGATTGTTTCAGGGCATCCAGTAGCGCTCCGGTTGCCGAGTCAGTTCGTTTGGCGCTCAGGCAGGTCTGCCAAGCAAATCGAGCCGATTCGGCAGCGTCAGATCGGACAACTCCGAGGAAGTGAATTCGCTCGCCTAGCTGGCGAAGGCGGAGTCCTTGCCCAGGTTTTCCGGCCCGAAGGAGTCCGGCAGCAACTCGTCCATGGTGTAGCGCCTGAGCAGTCGGCCGTCCGCGTCCACCACCCGGATCAGGGTGTCGGGGGCGGAGAACTCGCGCAGGCGCTGACGGCAGTCACCGCAGGGGGTGCACAGGTGCTCGCCGGGACCGATGACGTAGACCTCCTTCAGCCGGGTCTCTCCGCTGGTGACCATGGCGGCGATGGCTGAGGCCTCGGCGCACAGCCCCTTGTAGTGGGCGACCTCGACGTTGGCGCCGACATAGCGGGCTCCCGAGTCACTGATCAGCAGGGCACCTACCGGGTGGCTGGAGTAGGGCACGTAGGCGCGACCGCGTACCTCGATCAGCGCCTTGACGATATCGGCGTCGATGGTCTCTGGCGTCCTTGGATCACTCATCGGGTGGTCTCCTGGCGGCTGTTTTGCTGGCGGTCGTCCTCGAGCACGGTCTCGAGGGCGATGGTCATCATCTCGTCGAAGCTGGTGGCGCGCTCGTCGCTGGAGAGGCTGTCGCCGTTGACGATATGGTCCGATACGGTGCAGATGGTCAGGGCGCGGGCGCCGAATTCGGCGGCGACGCCGTAGAGCCCGGCGGCCTCCATCTCGACGCCGACGATGTCGAACTTGCGCAGGCAGTCGATCAGCGCCGGGTCCGGGTGATAGAACAGGTCGGCGGAGAAGATGTTGCCGACCTTGACCGGGGTGCCCTGGGGGCCGGCGGCGTCCACGGCGGCACGGGTCAGGTCGAAATCGGCGATGGCGGCGAAGTCGAGGCCGCGAAAGCGCGAGCGGTTGACGCCGGAGTCGGTGCTGCCGCCGAGGCCGATGATCAGGTCACGTACCTTGACGTCGTCGCGCACGGCGCCGCAGGAACCCACGCGGATCAGCCGTCTGGCGCCGAATTCGGTGATCAGTTCCTTGGCGTAGATCGATACCGAGGGGATGCCCATGCCGTGGCCCATGACAGAGATCTCGCGTCCCTTGTAGCGGCCGGTGTAGCCGTACATGTTGCGCACCTCGTTGACCAGTCGCGCATCCTCGAGAAAGGTCTCGGCGATGTATCTGGCGCGCAGGGGATCGCCGGGCATCAGCACGGTGTCGGCGAAATCACCACGTTCGGCCTTGATGTGGGGGGTAGCCATCTAAGCTCCTCGTCTATCCAATGCTCGTTTGCGCTCGATAAAGCTTTCACCGTCGGCCATGGGGGCAAGACCGAAATAGCTCGCCAGGCTCTGGCCGATGTCGGCGAAGCTCTGCCTACGCCCCAGCGATCCGGCCGCAAGCCCGGCGCCACTGGCCAGTACCGGGATGAACTCGCGGGTGTGGTCGCTGCCTTGCCAGGTGGGGTCGCAGCCGTGGTCGGCGGTGATCACCAGCAGATCGTCGTCGGTCAGCCGTTCGAGCAGCGCCGGCAACTGTCGGTCGAAGGCTTCCAGCGCCGCCGCATAGCCGGAGACGTCGCGGCGATGGCCGTAGACCATGTCGAAGTCGACGAAGTTGGTCATGATCAGGCGCTGGGTGTCGCTCGCTACCGGTTCATCCATGGCCGCCAGGGTCGCCGCCATCAAAGCGTCATGGCCCGACGCCTTGATCAGACGACTGATGCCGCAGTGGGCATAGATGTCGGCGATCTTGCCGATCGCCACGACCTCGCCGCCGGCGTCGTGAAGCTTCGACAGCACCGTGGGCGAGGGCGGCTCGACGCTATAGTCGCGACGATTGCCGGTGCGCTGGAAGCTCGCGGCGTCGTCACCGACGAAGGGGCGCGCGATCACCCGACCGATATTGTAGGGCTCGAGCAGCCGCCGGGCGGTCTCGCACAATGACAGCAGGCGCTCAAGGCCGAAGCTGTCCTCATGGGCGGCGATCTGGAAGACGCTGTCGGCGGAGGTGTAGACGATGGGCTTGCCGCTGGCGCAGTGTTCTTCACCCAGACGGGCGATGATCTCGGTGCCTGAGGCGTGGCAGTTGCCCAGCACACCGGGTAGCGCCGCCTCCTCGATCAATGCCTCGAGCAGTTGCGGCGGAAAGCTCTGCTCCCTGTCCTCGAAGTACCCCCAGTCGAAGCGCACCGGGACCCCGGCGATTTCCCAGTGCCCGGACGGGGTGTCCTTGCCCGAGGACACCTCCATGGCGTGTGCGTAGGCGCCGTCGATCTCGCCTAGCTGGATGCCTGCGGCGCTGGCGCCGGTGGCCTCGCGGTGGGCGTGATAGAGCCCCAGGCGGGCCAGGTTGGGAAGTTGCAGCGGGCCGCGGCGGCCACGGTCGTCGGCCTGCCCGCGGGCACAGGCCTCGGCGATATGGCCCAGGGTATCGGCGCCGGCGTCGCCGAAGCGCTCGGCGTCGGGGGCAGCACCGATGCCGAAGGAATCCATCACCAGCACGATCGCGCGGCTCATGGTGTCTCTCCCGTTATCGAAGGATCGCACAAGGTCTCGTGCACCAGTGGCGGGGGCGTGCCCTCGTCGCCGAGGGTGAAGGCCTCACGTACTCGTGCTGCGAGTCTGTCAGCGTCCGCCTGGCTGGCGGCGTGAATGCGCGCCAGCGGGGTGTGACGGTCGACCGTCTGGCCGATGGCGGCGATGGCGTCCAGTCCGACACGATGGTCGATGGCGTCGCCGGCACGGCGGCGCCCGCCGCCCAGCTCGACCACCGCCATGCCCAGCGCCTTGACGTCCTGGCGTGCCACCCGTCCCGGATGCTCGGCCAGGACGTCCTGGATCACCGGGGCCGGGGCGGGCAGGGCGCCTGCGTTTTCCAGCAGGTCGGTCGGTCCGCCAAGACCTGCCACCATGCGCTCGAAGCGCTCGGCCACGTCGCCGCTGGCCAGGCGTGCCTCGAGCTGGCGTTCGGCGTCCTCTTTGGACGTCGCCAGTCGGCCGGCCAGCAGCGCTTCCACCGCCAGGCGGCGGGTCAGCGTCAACAGCCGCGAATCGCGCTGCTCACCGCGCATGATCGCCAGGCACTCGCGTACCTCGATGGCGTTGCCGGCGCTTTCGGCCAGGGTCTGGTTCATGTCGCTGAGCACCGCCGTGGTCGGGGTGCCGGCACGTCGGGCGACGTCGGCGATGGTGGCTGCCAGGGTTCGGGTCTCGTCGTCGTTCGCCATGAAGGCGCCGTTGCCGATCTTGACGTCCATGACCAGGGCATCGAGGTTTTCGGCGAGCTTCTTGCCGAGGATCGAGGCAACGATCAGCGGCAACGAGGCAACGGTGGCGGTGACGTCGCGCACCGCGTAGAGGCGCTTGTCCGCCGGCGCCAGATCGCCGCTCTGTCCGACGATGGCCACACCGACGTCCTTGAGCAGGCGCTCGAAGGTGGTGCGCCGAGGAGTGACGTCATAGCCGGCGATGGCCTCGAGCTTGTCCAGGGTGCCGCCGGTGTGGCCCAGACCACGACCGGAGATCATGGGCACGTGGGCTCCGCAGGCGGCGAGCCAGGGGCCGAGGATCAGCGATACCGGGTCGCCCACGCCGCCGGTGGAATGCTTGTCGAGGATAGGCCCCGGCAGGTCCAGCTGTCGGTAGTCCAGCACGCTGCCGGAGTCCCGGGTCGCCTCGGTCAGCGCCACCGTCTCATCCAGCGTCATGCCGTTGAGATAGGTGGCCATGGCGAAGGCGCCGATCTGCTCCTGACCGGCGCTGTCATCGGCGATGGCCATCACGAATTGGCGGATGGCCTCGCTGGACAGCGCCTGGCCGTCACGCTTGGCGGCAAGAATATCCTGCAACAGCATCAGTAGCCTCCGGACTGGCCCCCGCCGTCGACACCGACACCGGCGGTCATCAGCAGGTTGTCGAGCAGGCCCGAGGCGCCGAAACGGAAGGTCTCGGGACGGGCCCAGTTGGCACCCATGATCTCGGCGGCAAGCTCCAGATAGACGGCGGCGTCCTCGACGCTGCGAACGCCCCCGGCGGCCTTGAAGCCGACCGGGCGGTCCGCGTCGCGGATGACTTCCAGCATCACTCGGGCGGCCTCGGGCGTCGCGTTGACGGCGACCTTGCCGGTGGACGTCTTGAGGAAGTCGGCACCACCGGCGATGGCCTGCTCGCTGGCCCGGCGGATCAGCTCGGCGTCCTTCAACTCGCCGGTTTCCAGGATCACCTTGAGGGTGCGGCCGCTGGCGGCGGCCTTGCACATCTCGACCAGCTCCTGGCCGATCTGATCATCGCCATTCATGAAGGCGCGGTAGGGGAAGACCACGTCCACTTCGTCGGCACCGGAAGCCACCGCTTCGCGGGTAGCGCGGGCGGCTGCCATGACATCGTCTTCGCCGTGGGGGAAGTTGGTCACGGTGGCGATCTTGACCTGGCCGCTGAGGTTGTGGGCGGTGAGGGCGCGCCGCGCCGGCACCACGAACTGCGGATAGATGCACACCGCAGCAGTGTGGCCCAGCGGCGTCTTGGCCCGCTGGCACAGGGCCTCGACGACATGGTCGGTATCGTCATCGTTGAGGCTGGTCAGATCCATCAAGGACAGTGCCTGGCGAGCGATCACGGAGGGGTTGGTCGACTGGGGGGACATGGGAGGCTCCTGGAGTGGGACAGGCCGCCGCCTCGGGCGGCCGAAGATATGAGGGCGGGCGCTGGATCCGCGACGTGGGATCAGGCGCCCAGGGTCATGAAGAAGCCGGCGATGCAGGCCGACATCAGGTTGGACAGGGTGCCGGCCAGTACCGCCTTGAGGCCATAGCGGGCGATGTCGTGACGACGGCTCGGGGCAATGCTGCCGAGCCCGCCCAGCAGGATGGCGATGGAGGACAGGTTGGCGAAGCCGCACAGCGCGAAGGACAGCACCGCGGCGGTATGGTCGCTCATCACCTCGCCGGTGGCGGCCACGAGCTGCTCGCCGTCGATATAGGGGGCCAGGTTGATGAAGGCGACGAACTCGTTGACCACCAGCTTCTGGCCGATGAAGGACCCCGCCAGGGTCGCCTCTTCCCAGGGAATGCCGAGCAGGAAGGCCAGCGGCGAGAACACCCAGCCCAGGATCAGCTCGAGGCTGAGATCCTCGAATCCGACCCAACCACCGACGCCACCGAGGATACCGTTGAGCAGGGCGATCAAGCCGATGAAGGCCAGCAGCATGGCGCCCACGTTGGCCGCCAGCTTGAGGCCAGACGAGGCGCCACCGGCGGCGGCGTCAAGCACGTTGGCCGGCTTGTCCTCGTCCTCGATGACCTCGGAGACGCGGTCGGCCTTGTCCGCCTCGGGATCGGTCTCCGGCATGATCAGCTTGGCGAACAGCAGGCCGCCGGGGGCCGCCATGAAGGAGGCGGCCACCAGGTATTCCATGGGGATGCCGAGTGCGGCGTAGCCGGCAAGCACCGAGCCCGCCACCGAGGCAAGGCCACCGCACATCACCGCAAATAGCTGGGAGGCGGTCATGCGGGCGATAAAGGGCCGCACGACCAGCGGCGCCTCGGTCTGGCCGACAAAGATATTGGCGGTGGCGGACAGCGACTCGGTGCGTGAGGTGCCGAGCAGCTTCTGCAGCGCGCCGCCGAGCAGCCGCACGACCCATTGCATGATGCCCAGGTAGTAGAGCACCGCCGTCAGCGACGAGAAGAAGATGATGACCGGCAGCACCTTGACCGCGAACACGAAGCCGACGCTGTCGGCGTTGGCCAGGCCGCCGAACAGGAAATCGATGCCGTCGTTGGCGTACAGCACCACCTGGCTGACGGCGTCCGATACGGTCTTCAGGACCTTCTGGCCAAAGGGCACGTAAAGGACGAAGGCCCCGAGACCAGCCTGGATCAGGAAGGCGCCCCCCACGGTTCTCAGGCGAATGGCACGGCGGTTGTAGGAGAACGCGACGGCGATGGCGATCAGGGTGGCCATGCCGACCAGGCTCATCAGGAGTGTCATAGGTTCCTTCGCCTCATCAAAATATGAACGTTGAAGAATAGATCATCGCACTTCGGGCCTGGTCTGGCGTCCCGCATCGCGTTGATAGCGGGCAATTGCCTCGAACGGGGCGGAAATCTCTTATGCCGAATGGGGTATCAGAACAGGAATTATAGAGGTGATGGGGCATGGCGGCGGCTCGTGTCGAGTGATTGTTGTCGAGCGGAATTGGCCGGCACGGGCTGGGCCCATCCGTCAATGAGTGTATAGTAACACCTGATGTGAGAAAAATAACATTTGTGCAGTGGCGTTTTCTTACCTGCCCGGGCACTGGCTGAACCCGGTAGTTCAGGGCATGCTTATTGAAAAACGACGGCAGCAAGCCATGACCGTCGAGGCGCGGGGGAGAATCCATGAATCAGCGCAGTATTCAGCGACAGGAGCGCCTTTTGCAGGCGCTCGCCGGAGGCGGCAGCCTGAGGCTGGCGGACGCCGCCATCCTCTGCGGTGTGTCAGAGATGACCCTGAGGCGCGACGTGTCCACCAAGGACAGCCCTCTGATGCTGATGGGCGGGCATCTGGTTCGCCGCGACGACCCCCACTTCACGCCAGTCTACGACCTGGAAACTCAACAGGATCGCGGCGCCGATATCAAGGCGCGTCTGTGTCGCCGCGCCAGTGGCTACGTGGAAGACGGCGATACCCTGTTTATCGATTGCGGCACCACCCTGGTGCCGATGATCGCAGAACTTGCCAGCCGACGAGACCTGACGGTGGTGACCTACGCCCTTAACGTGGCCAATGCGGTCAGCCATTTCGATGGCATCCGACTGATCCTGCTGGGCGGCGTCTATCAGGGCGTCTCCCAGTCCTTCGACGGCGAAGATATTGCCCGCCAGGTCCGGGGACTCGGCATCAATCGCGCCTTTCTCTCCGCCGCCGGGGTGCATGCCGCACGGGGCCTGAGCTGCTTTCACTTTCATGAAGTGGCGCCCAAGCAGGCCGCCATCGAAACCGCCGCCCAGCGGATCCTGGTATTCGACGACAGCAAGTGGGGCGTGCTGCGTCCCGCCTTCTTTGGCGCCCTGATCGACGCCGATGTCATCATCACCCACGGCGAGGGTGCCGCAGGCCTGTCACGCACGCCGGAAGTGGCGTCTCGGCTGGTTCATCCCTGATTCCCCGGTTTCGGTTTCTTGCCCAGCGTGAATCCTTGTCTTTCGGATTCTTGGCTTGTGGATCCTTGTCTTGTGACTTCTTGTCTTGCGGATCATTGGCCTTTCAGTCTCTGACGGCCTTTCTCGATAGTGGTCCCCTGGGCGCACGGTTGCGCCTCTCGTTGTGGTCTGTCCCTTCTGCTCGAGCCTTCCCTTGGCCTCCTTGCTGATCTGGCCCTCGTCGCCGATTCGCTCTTTCATGACCAGGCCCTTGGTGAGCCGGCCCTTCCTTATCGATCCTCCCTTATCTGTCCCTTCCTTATCTGACACTTCACGGTTTGGCCCTCTCGGCATCGTCATCGCTTTCGTCCTGGCGTTGGGGCGTTGGGGCGATGGCGTCGGGGGAAATAACGTCAGACGATAGCGTGGCGACGGATATCGTTCTTTTCCATCAGATCGCCTTTCCCATGGGGGTGGGGTCCGGCCTCGCTGATACGGTTCCTGGTGGTGCTTGCTGGGTGTGGTGTTGGGTCGCAGGGCAGGTTCTGCTAGCCCAGGCAATTGGCCATTTGTGCACTGTTGCGACGTCTGGGTGCGACAGATCAAGGAAAGGTGCGACACCCCTGCGGCAAATCGTCGCTTCTCAAGTCTGGTCGCTCTGTCGACAATACGCCCCGGTCGCATTCCATCTACTTCTTTTGTTCAGGTGACGACGTCTTGTCGTGGTACCGAGGCAGGGTAGGGGATGCGAAATTTTGCGGGTCTAGTCCGTGGTTCGGCACATTTCATGCAACTTTTGCCAAAGGTGCATGCAATGTTCCACCTCAGCGGCCCCTGCACATCGCGCGAGCCTGAGCTCGTAATCTCTGGTATTCCGCCTCCAAGCCCTGACGAGGTTGCTACATGAGAAGAAAGTCGTACCTGCGCGTGCTCAGCGTTGTGCTGATGCTGGCGCTGCCCCTGTTGCTGGCGGGCTGCGAATCGGCGCTGCTCGACCCCAAGGGGGAGATCGGCCGTGAGCAGCGTACCTTGATCCTCACCGCCTTCGGTCTGATGCAGATCGTGGTGGTGCCGGTCATCGTGCTCACCCTGTGGTTTGCCTGGCGCTATCGCCGTGGCAACACCGATGCCACCTATTCACCCGACTGGGCCCATTCGACCAAGATCGAGGCCATCGTCTGGTTCATTCCCTGCGTCATCATCGTCTTCCTGGCGCTGTTGACCTGGTACACCTCCCATAGCCTCGACCCGCACCGCAGTCTCGAGGCCAAGGAAGGACAGAACGAGCCCATGGAAATCCAGGCCGTATCGCTGGACTGGAAGTGGCTGTTCATCTACCCGGAGCAGGGCATCGCCACGGTCAACGAACTGGCCTTCCCCGAGGACACTCCGGTGCGCTTCCGGGTGAGCTCCGGTTCGGTGATGAACTCTTTCTTCATTCCGCGCCTGGGTAGCCAGATCTACGCCATGGCCGGCATGGATAACGACGTTCACCTGATCGCCGAAGAGCAGGGCGTCTATCCGGGCCGCTCCACCAACTACAGCGGTGCAGGCTTCTCCGAGATGACCTTCGACGCCCACGTGGGTTCCGTCGAGGACTTCGAAGAGTGGGTGGAGAAGGTGCGTTCCTCGTCCGATACGCTGACCTTCCCCGAGGAGTACTACGATCTCGCCACGCCAAGCGAGGACAACGAGGTCCAGTACTTCTCCGAGATCACCCCGGCGCTCTATGAGCGCATCATCAAGAGCTTCCTGGCCGGCGGCAAGCATGCCGAGTTCGTCGAGACCTACGGCGGCGTGGTCAACGGGCACGGCGCAGGCGGCCATGGCGACGAGAGCGAGTCTCACGGCGAGTCCATGAGCGCAGAGGCAGCGGAGTAAATCATGTTTGGAAAACTGACGTTAGACTCGATTCCGATCCAGGAGCCCATCATCATGGTGGTGGCGATCGGTATCGCCCTGGGCGGGATCGCCGTGGTCGGCGGCCTGACCTACTTCAAGAAGTGGGGCTATCTGTGGCGCGAGTGGATCACCTCCGTCGACCACAAGAAGCTCGGTATCATGTACTTCCTGGTCGCGCTGGTGATGCTGATCCGTGGCTTCGCCGACGCCATCATGATGCGTACCCAGCAGGCCATGGCCTCGGCCGGAGCCGAGGGCTATCTACCGCCTGACCACTATGATCAGATCTTCACCGCCCACGGTGTGATCATGATCTTCTTTGTCGCCATGCCCATGGTCATCGGTCTGATGAACCTGGTGGTGCCGCTGCAGATCGGCGCGCGCGACGTGGCTTTCCCCTTCCTTAACAACTTGAGCTTCTGGCTGTTCGTTGCCGGTGTCATCCTGGTCAACGTCTCGCTGGTGGTCGGTGAGTTCGCCGCGACCGGCTGGCTGGCCTACGCGCCACTATCGGGGATAGAGTACAGTCCCGGCGTCGGGGTGGATTACTGGATATGGGCGTTGCAGATATCTGGCATCGGTACGACCCTGACCGGTATCAACTTCTTCGTCACCATCCTGAAGATGCGCACCAAGGGCATGACCCTGTTCCGTATGCCCATCTTCACCTGGACGTCGCTGTGCGCCAACGTGCTGATCATCGCGTCCTTCCCGATTCTGACCGCGACCATCGCGATGCTGACGCTGGATCGTTACCTGGGGACTCACTTCTTCACCAACGATTTTGGCGGCAACATGATGATGTACGTCAACCTCATCTGGGCCTGGGGCCATCCTGAGGTGTACATCCTTATCCTGCCGGCATTCGGGGTGTTCTCCGAGGTCATCGCGACCTTCGCTCGCAAGCGGCTGTTCGGCTACGGCACCATGGTGTGGGCGACCATCGCCATCACCTTCCTGTCGTTCATCGTCTGGCTGCACCACTTCTTCACCATGGGGGCCGGGGCCAACGTCAATGCCTTCTTCGGCATCATGACGATGATCATCGCCATCCCCACCGGGGTGAAGGTATTCAACTGGCTGTTCACCATGTACCGCGGTCGTCTGGAGTTCACCTCTCCGGTGCTGTGGACCATCGGCTTCATCATCACCTTTACCCTGGGTGGCATGACCGGTGTGATGCTGGCGGTACCGGCGGCCAACTTCGTGCTGCACAACAGCCTGTTCGTCATCGCCCACTTCCACAACGTCATCATCGGCGGCGTGGTGTTCGGCATGCTGGCGGGTCTGACCTACTGGTTCCCGAAGGCCTTCGGCTTCACCCTCGACGAGAAGTGGGGCAAGCGCTCCTTCTGGTTCTGGCTGACCGGCTTCTACGTGGCCTTCATGCCGCTGTACGTGCTCAGCTTCTTCGGTGCCGTGCGTCGCATGCAGTCCTATGACAACGGCGCCTGGCAGCCGTGGATGATCATCGCCTGGATCGGCGCCGTGCTGATTCTGTGTGGTATCGCCTGCACCGTGATCCAGTTCTACGTTAGTATCCGTGATCGTAAGAAGAACCAGGACGTCACCGGCGATCCCTGGGATGCGCGTACCCTGGAGTGGGCGACCTCGTCTCCCGCACCGTTCTACAACTTCGCGCATCTGCCCGAGATCAAGGACATCGACGACTTCTGGAACCAGAAGCAGGCCAACGGCGGCAAGGCCGGCGTGTCCAAGGGACCGTACAAGGACATTCACATGCCCAAGTACACCTGGGAAGGTCCGGTGATCGGTCTGATCTCCGCGGTCTTCGGCTTCGCCCTGGTGTGGCATATCTGGTGGCTTGCCATCGTGACCGCACTGGGCATGTTTGCCACCTTCATCGCGCGTATCTTCAACGATGACGTCGACTACTACGTGCCGGCCGCGGAAGTCGAGCGTATCGAGCGCGAACACCAGAACCGTGTGGAGATGCAGGCATAACCATGGCAACCGACACCCTCAACCAGCAAGGTCATGCCCACGGGCATGACCATGATCACGACCACGACCATCATGATGCCGCGGGCACCAAGGTCTTCGGTTTCTGGGTCTATCTGATGAGCGACCTGGTGATCTTCGGGTCACTGTTCGCCACCTACGCCGTGCTCCTTCGGGGCACGGCCGATGGTCCGACCCCGGGCGAGATCTTCCAGCTCCCGTTCATCCTGGTCGAGACCTTCCTGCTGCTGTTCTCGAGTTTCACCTACGGCATGGCGGTGCTCGCCATGAACGCCAATCAGGCATCCAAGGTGATGAAGTGGCTCGGGATCACCTTCCTGCTGGGCGCGGCCTTCGTGGCGCTGGAACTCTATGAGTTCCGTCACCTGATCCATGAGGGCTTTGGTCCGGATCGTTCAGGCTTCCTGTCGGCCTTCTTCCTGCTGGTCGGTACCCACGGTCTGCACGTGACCGCCGGTCTGATCTGGATCCTGGTGATGATGATCCAGGTGAAGCAGCGTGGTCTCGACGATATGGTGCGTCCGCGCATCATGTGTCTGAGCCTGTTCTGGCACTTCCTGGACATCGTCTGGATCTGCGTCTTCTCCTTCGTCTACCTGATGGGAGCCCTGTGATATGAGCGGACACGCCAACGACCATCACAGCCATGGCAGCGTCAAGTCCTATGTGATCGGCCTGATCCTGTCCATCGTGCTGACCGTCATTCCCTTCGGGGCGGTGATGACCGGCGCCTTCGACACCTTCGCGACGTTGATCGTGATCGTCGGTACCGCGGTGGCTCAGGTGCTGGTGCAGCTCGTGCTGTTCATGCACATGAACACCAAGGCCGATGAAGGCTGGAACTTCATGTCCTTCGTCTTCACCGTGGCGATCCTGGTTCTGGTCATCGGAGGTTCCCTATGGATCATGTACCACCTGCATCGCAACATGATGATCGGCTGACGCCGACTCGCATGATGTTCAGGGACACTCTCAGGGACTACCTCACCATCACCAAGCCGGGCATCATCGGCGGCAACGTGATCTCTGTTCTGGGCGGCTACTTCCTGGCCGCCCAGGGCCAGTTCGATGCCGTGGTGTTCCTGTCGGCGCTGTTGGGTCTGGCCCTGGTAATCGCCTCGGGCTGCGCCTACAACAACGTCATCGACAAGGACATCGATGCCCTGATGGAGCGCACCCGCAACCGCCCGCTGGTGCAGGGGCGGGTCAGCGAAGCGGCGACACTTCGGTTTGCCACCCTGCTGGGCATCGCCGGCTTCGGTCTGCTGGCGCTGGGGACCAATGCGTTGACGGTGGGTCTGGCGGCCTTCGGCTTCGTCATCTATGTGGGGGCCTACAGCCTCTACATGAAGCGCAATTCCGAGTTCGGCACTCTGGTCGGCAGCCTCTCCGGGGCGGTGCCGCCGGTGGTGGGCTATTGCGCGGTGACCGGCAGCTTCGATACCGGGGCCTTGACCCTGCTGGTGATCTTCAGCCTGTGGCAGATGCCGCACTCCTACGCGATCGCGATCTTTCGCATGGAAGATTACCGCGCCGCCAACATTCCGGTGCTGCCGGTGGTTCGCGGTATCGGTACGGCCAAGCACCATATCCTGGGCTATATCCTGGCCTTTATCGGTGCGACGCTGTCGCTGAGTCTGGCCGGCTACGCTGGACCCGGTTACTTCATCGTTGCCCTGGTGCTGGGCGTCTACTGGCTGTATATCGCGGCCAAGGGCTACCGTACCGACGACAACGTGCGTTGGGCGCGACAGGTATTCGGCATCTCGATCCTCACCATCACGGCGCTGAGCCTGATGATGTCACTGGACGCGACGCTGATGCCAAGCACGCCGATGTGGACCTCCATGTCCTGATCGGGTGGCGCTGAAACCGAAACCCCGCATCTTCACCGATGCGGGGTTTTTTTTGTGTTTATCAGTCGTATGGGTGAAGCGTGACTGGAGATCAAGTGTTGTACAGGACTTGTATAGCATGTACGGTAACGTTGGTAGCGAAGCGAAAAATCGCTTCTATACTGCAAGTTAAGGACAACGGAGTCGCGGGCGCCGAGTGCCGGTCTCGGGACTTACTTCAGCGGTAGCAGGAGGGAGTCAGTATGCTGACACACGTCTGGGGATTGATGGCCCACCCGAATCGCGAATGGAAGCAGATCAAGCAGGAAAGGGAGACGATAACGCACCTGTACGCGCATCACGTGTTGTTGCTGGCCGCCATACCGGTGATCTGCTCGTACATCGGTACCACCCAGGTCGGCTGGAGTCTCGGCGGCGGCACGACCATCAAGCTCAGTTATCTAGACGCCCTGGGGGCGGGGATCGCCTTCTATCTGGTGATCCTGGCGGCGGTCTACATCGTCGGCAAGACCATCCGTTACTCGGCCAAACGCTTTCCCAAGACACCCAGCCAGAGCCAGTGCATCATCTTTGCCGGCTATGTGGCGACCCCGATGTTCCTGAGCGGCATCGTGGCGATCTACCCGATCATCTGGCTGTGCCTGCTGGCCGGCGTTATCGGCCTCTGTTACACCGCCTACCTGCTGTATCTGGGCATTCCCTCCTTTCTCGATATCAGCGAAAAGGAAGGCTTCGTCGTCTCCAGCACCACCCTTGCGGTGGGGGTACTGGTGCTCGAAGGACTGCTCGGCATGACCGTCCTGCTGTGGGGCTACGGAGAGCGCATCATTCTGTCGCTGCTGGGGTGATTAGAGGGTGACTGGAGGGTGGCAAGAGGTCGACTAAAGATCGATCAAAGGTCGGCTAAAGAGTGACAAGTTGACGGGGATGACCCGAGAGCAATGAAACTCGAGGCGTGCAAGACCTGGCCGTTCAGTCCGACAACACGGGTAAGACAAGAGGGGCGACGCTGATGCGTCGCCCCTTTTTCTATCTGGGCTTTTCTGTGCGGCCCGATCTGGTGGGTGCCAGTCCGTCTATCCCTTGATACTGTCCAGCGCCTTGCGCAGGTGGTCGATGCTGCGCTCGGGCTGATGCAGCTTGTCCAGGCCGAACAGGCCAATGCGGAAGGTCTGGAAATCGTCGCCTTCATCGCACATCAGCGGGACCCCGGCGGCGACCTGGACGCCGGCTGCGGCGAACTTGCCGACCAGCCCCGGGTCGTTGTGGTAGCAGACCACCACACCGGGCGCCTCGTAACCCTCGGCGGCGACGCTCTTGAAGCCGTACTCGGCCAGCAGGCTGCGCACTCCCTGACCCAGGGCCCACTGTTCCTGTTTCACCTTGTCGAAGCCGTAGGCGTCGGTCTCGCGCATGATCTCGCGTAGTTCGCGCAGGCTGTCGGTGGGCATGGTCGCGTGGTAAGCGTGGCCGCCATTCTCGTAGGCCTCCATGATCTCGAGCCACTTCTTGAGATCGGCGGCGAAGCTGGTGCTGGTGGTTTCCTTGATGATCTCTCGCGCCTGGGCCGAGAGCATCACCATGGCGCAGCAGGGTGAGCCGCTCCAGCCCTTCTGGGGGGCGCTGATCAGCAGGTCGACGCCAGTATCCTGCATGTCCACCCAGACGGTGCCCGAGGCGATGCAGTCCAGCACCATCAGGCCGCCGTGGGCGTGCACCGCATCGGACACGCGACGGATGTAGTCGTCCGGCAGGATCATGCCGGACGAGGTCTCCACGTGGGGGGCGAAGACGATGTCCGGCTGCAGTCGCTCGATGGCCTGCTCGACCTCCTCGATGGGGGGCGGGGCGAACGCCGAGGTCGGATCGCTGTCCTGCTGACGTCGGGCCTTCTCCACGCACAGTTCCGCCGGGATCTTGCCCATCTCGAGGATCTGGTGCCAGCGGTAGCTGAACCAGCCATTGCGGATGACCAGGGCGCTGCGGTTCTGGGCGAACTGGCGGGCTACCGCCTCCATGCCGAAGGTGCCGCTCCCGGGCACGATGACCGCGCTGTGGGCGTTGTACACCTGCTTCAAGGTGGTGGAGATGTCGCGCATTACGCCTTGAAAGCTCTGCGACATATGGTTCAGGGCGCGGTCGGTATAGACCACGGAGTATTCCAGCAGGCCATCGGGATCGACGTCCGGGAGCAAGCCAGGCATGAGGCGCATCCTTACAGTGGGCGTTGAACAAGCCGAAGACGCGGACTGCGTCAGCGACGACGGCGCCGAGCGGCTAGGGCTCGGCGCTCATTATTCTCTACAGCATAAGGTTAAAGGGCGGTGGCGGCCAGAGGACGGCGGCTCGCGCGTGGCGCGGTCATTTTCCTTGTGTGACTGTCGTTACATCCGAGTCCGTCGTGATATGTGTTTTTGTACTGATTCGAGTAAAAAACGGCCTAACCCGCCAATAAGGATTTTCATGAGACTTATCAGCCATTTCGCGTAGATGTCATCTCAGTAGCTGAAGCAGCGCGGCATGACCGATGGCTGGCAAAGCAAACTTTGACCATGCTGAGAAGACCGCTGCCAATAAGGCGTCGCAGCGTGTTTCGTCTAACGCCGTCGGTGACGCCGGGAGGTCCGGCCGGCGGAGCACGATCTTCCCAGGTGGAGGACGTCGATCATGAACGAACCATCATCATGTACGTGTCAGGCCGCTGGACTGACGCCTGAGCAGCTCGACGTGCTGCTGGCGCGAAACCCGCAATTGGCACAGGAACTGTCGGCACGATATCAGCAAACACTGGCCGAACCGGCAGAGCTGGACAGGCCAGATGACCTGGCCGCGGTGGGACTGGGGCCGGACGGGGCGCCGCTGGTCAGCGGTCCTGCGGAGCCCATGCCGCTGGCCCGTTTCGATCTCAGCAACGGCAACCGCGTCGAATTCGTCGGGCTTAGAGGCGACGACAAGGAGGCCCAGGTAGGTATGCGGGAGTTGGGCGTGAGCGATCGTGCGACCCCGCGAACCTTTGCAAGCGAAGTTGGCAAGTCCGCGCTGGATCACTACCTTATGCTCGCCCCGCAGGAGGTGCCCATCCCGAAGATGCTGCTCGAGCTGAATCCCGACATCGACCGCAAGGCGTTCAAGAATCGCACCGTGGAGCGGTTGGAAGAACCCATCGAGGTGGATCTGGACGAGTTGGGCATAACGCCGGACACTGCCAGGGCAGGGTCCTCGGCAGGAGGCGGAGCAGGCCAGCAATACTGTGTCCCGGGCGATGGTTATCATCTGTTTCGCAACCACAACTGCGAGACCGTCTCCTTCCCGAGCAACACCTGGTGGTGGTGCGACCGGGAGGCCCACTATTCCTTCCGGGATCGCTGGACCTCTGACCGCAAGCGTCGCAACTCTCTTGGTGTCACCACTGCCTGCCATGGGCCGGCGGCCACCCTGCACTACTACAAGAATGTCTTTGGCAACTGGAAGCATCTACATACCTTTCACCTGCCTTCAGGCTACTGGCAGTGGACCCGGTATGAGGGGCTATCCAAGCGAGACCGCTGGATACGACATCGCTGTGTGACCGCGGGAGGCAGCAGCTTCGTGCGCTGCGTCAGCTTCTTCTACAACTGAGGCCTGTGTCACCTCGGCAGCGCTCGTTGCTTTCGTTGCTCTCGTTGCGTGAGCGACTAACCGATGCACCTTGGCGCCATCACCGTTGTCGCGGTGGTGGCGCCTTGCTGTTTGATGCCTGGCTGTTTGACGTCTTGCGGGTTGACGTCGGGGGCACGCATTCCGGACATGGCGGGCGTTGCCACCAGGCGAGGGCGTCAGGCAGAGGTTTCCGGTTCTGCGATGGGCTCGGGCAGGGCACCCTGGTTGATCCGCGCGATGGCGGCGGCGGCGCGCTCCAGCGCGGGCAGGCAATCCAGGGCGCGCTGTTTATCCATGCGCATCACCGGTGCCTGGATCGCCAGGCCGACGTTGGAGACCCCGGTGGGGTTGGGGGCCAGCACTGCGATGCACAGAAGCCCCGGCAGGAATTCCTCGTCGTCGAAGGCGTAGCCGTCGCGCTTGACCTGCTCGATCTCCGCTTCCAGAGCGTCGATGTCGGTAAGCGTGTTTCGGGTGAAGGCCTCCAGGGTGGCATCGGCGAGCAGCCGACGGCGCTGGGAGGCGCTCATCTGGGCCAGAAAGAGCTTGCCGCTGGCGGAGCAATGGGCAGGCACCCGGGAGCCGGGATGCAGATAGAAGCGCAGCGGCGCCGAGGTCTCGACGCGGTCCAGATAGAGCACCTCGCTGCCGGACAGGGCAGTGATATTGCAGCTTTCCCCGACCTCGCGGACCAGCTCAGCCAGCACGCCGTGACGTGCGCCCTGAACGGTGTCGTTGAGCAGCAGGGTCTCGGCCAGCCGGCGCAGGCGGCTGCCCTTGCTGTAGTGACGGTTGTCCGCTTCGCGCTGCAGCATGCCGGAGTTCTCGAGCTGCTGCAGCATCCGGTGCAGCGTTGGCTTGGGCAGGCCGGTCTCGTCCACCAGGCTCTGCAGGGTGAAGTACTGGTCCTTCTCCGCGATCACCTCGAGCAGCGCCAGCAGGCGCTGGGCCGGGGTGTCGCCCTCGATGATCCGGGTGTCAAAGCTTGCTGTGCTCATGGCGGGGTCTCCTCGATACTACAAGCCTATACGTATCTAAAAATTAATCAATGTGTATCGGAAAACGGAATTCACCGAGATCGCTGTCGTCTCTGACTGGAGCACGTCGGCGTCGGGAACCGGGCTGTGGACGTGAGTGGACAGGCACCCATGAGCCAGGACTCGGCCATGGCCAACCGGTTGTCGCGGTATCCGGCATAGGCTGCCCTGTCTGAGCTTGCACCGAGTCAAAAGTCCGAGCGGATTTCGGCACGGTAGCTGAAGCGGTCGGCCCTTCCCTTGGTGGTACGGACTTCCACGATACGGTCGTGGCTGGTGTAGGTCATCCGCTTGAGCACCACCACCGGGGTGCCGGGAGCGATGTCCAGCAGGGCGGCGGTGTGGGTATCGGCGGCTTCTGCGGTCAGGGTTTCGTCGGCCCGGACGACGGGGATGCCGAATCGGTCGAGGATCAAGGCATAGAAGTAGTCGGGAATATAAAGCTCGGAATCTTCCAGCCCCGGCACCAGTACGCTTGGCCACCAGCTGTACTCCACCAGGGTCGGGGCGTCATCGACCACTCCCAGGCGCTCGATATAGGTGACTGGACTGGTCTGGCTCAGGCCGAGGCGGGTATAGACCTCATCGGGAGCCTGGCGGATGGCGCGATCGGTGGTGGTCTTGTGGATACGCACGTCCTTGCCGTCGGCGTCCCCGTAGCTGACAAAGCGAAACAGGGTTTCCTCGAAGTCGGTCCGCGAGACATAGGTGCCCTTGCCCTGATGGCGGAACAGCAGTTTTTCCCAGACCAGATTGGAGATGGCCTTCTTGACCGTTCCCTGACTGATCTGCAGCCGGTCGGCGAGCTGCCATTCGGGTGGAATGAGGTCGCCCGGGGCCAGGTCCCCCCGTTCGATCAGGCCGCGAATATGGTCCTGCAGCAGTCGGTACAGCGGTTTCCCCGGCTGTGCCACCATCACCTCGGGGGAGAAGAGGCCAAGGCGATCAGATTCGTTTTCACTGGTCATTCGCAAGATCCCGCTGCTGGCAAGGTCGGAAGGGGAGGCTGCTCGGGTCAGGCGCTTGTCTGACTCGCCGCTGCCCTGCAGCAGCGTGACGGCGCTCGCCCCTTTCACACCTTGATTCATCCGTTTCATTCTTAAGTGGTATTTCATCAATCTATCACGGGGCTCCTGTGCAGACACCTTTCCGGCCGTGTGACCCCTGGCCTCAGACCGGAAAGAGAAACAGCGGGCGGCGGGTGCGACGACTGATCTTGCGCGCCACCGAGCCAAGCACCATATGACCCAGCCCGGACTGGCGCTGTGTTCCCATGACGATGCAATCGGCATCGATTCTGTCGGCCTCCTGCAGGATGATTCGGGATGGCTTGCCAATGCGGACGTGAATCTCCTTCAGGGAGGCGTGGTAGCTGTCTTCCGAGGCCAGTGTCGAGTGGCCGAAGTCTTCAAGGCGGCGCTTGATTTCATCGATGGCCTGCCGGGTCGCTCGTTCGCGATAGTTGTCCAGCGGGGAAACGGCGGTATAGCGGCTGGCCAGGCTGTCTTTCAACAGTGCCGGATCTTCGACGACGTGCAGCAGGTGGACCGCGGCGCCGAAGCGTTCGGCGATACCGATGGCCTTGCGGAAGACGTCGGGGCTGTGGGCGCTGAGGTCAGTGGCATACAGCAGCCGGGATATCTGGAAGCTCATGGCTTCATCCTCACAAAGGTTGGATGGCGCAGGCGGTGAACCGACGTGGCCGAGGCACCTTCGACGCCAAGGCCGGGCTCGCCGGCGCCAGGCCCGCCCGAAACATCGATCAGGCAGGACCCTGGGTACCGCGAGCGCAGGCCAGGGCATCGGGCGCCAGGCTAGGCCGGTGCTTGATGCAGATGGTCGATCATCTCCGCAATCTTGAGGCGCTGGACCTTGCCGGAGGGCCCTCTGGGCAGCCATTTCACGATGTGAACATGTTCAGGCGCCTTGTAGTCACCGACCCCCTCGCGACAGTAGTCGAGAAGTTCTTGCTGGGTCGCCCGATGGCCTTCCTTGAGCACCACGACGGCCTCTACGACCTGCCCGTAGTGCCGGTTTTCCATGGGATAGGCGGCTGCCTCCAGCACCGCCTCATGGGCCAGCAGGGCGTCATCGATCTCGCGCGGGGCGATGTTCTCGCCACCCTTGATGATCAGCTCCTTGATGCGGCCCGTGATGAAGAAGAAGCCTTCCTCATCGCGATAGCCAAGGTCGCCGGTGTGCAGCCAACCCTCGTTATCGATGGTGTCTGCTGTGGCCTCGGGATTCTTGTAGTACTCCTTCATGACGTTGTCGCCGCGGACCACGATTTCACCGATCTGGTGGCAGGGCAGTACCTGTCCTGTCGAGTCGAAGACACTGACCTCGTTGCGGTAGGCGATACCGGGGGATCCGTAGCGAGATTCGAAAGGGGGCAAGGGGTTGGACAGGATCTGGGCCGCGGTTTCGGTCAGTCCCATGGTTTCCACCAGGCTGACACCGAAGGTGGTCTCGAAACGGCGGTGGCTCTCCGCCGGCAGTGCCGAAGAGGCAGATCGCCCGAAACGCACCTGACGCATGCGCGGATCCTCGCGCAGGTCCTTCGACTCCGGCTTCTCGGCATGCTCCAGCAGGTAGGCGACAATCGTCGGCACGATACTGAACCAGGTGCACTGGTTGTCGAGCAGCCAGTCCCAGAATGCCGAGACACTCAGCTTCTCCGGCAGCACCACACTGCCGCCACTGATCAGTGGCGCCATGATGGTGACCACCTGGGCGTTGATATGGTAAAGCGGCAGAACGCAGAGGGCGCGATCCTTCTGGCACAGCGAGTGGGCCTCCATGGTGCACCTTCCCCCCGCGATCAGATTGGCGTGGGTCAGCACGACGCCCTTGGGCTTGCCTGTTGTGCCCGAGGTATACATCAACAATGCCGTGTCGTCGGGCGCTACCACGGGCAAGGGCGAAGACGCGATACGCTCTTGCTGCCGCGGCCCGTTGCGAGGACAGGCGACCAGAATTTCCTTCTCGCTCCCGTCGAGCAGGCCATCAAGGCGCTGCTCGTAGTGGGGCGATACGATGACAGTCGTGGCATCACAGTGCTCCAGCACGTAGCGCAACTGGGCATCCCCTGCGATGGCGTTCAAGGAGACCGCGACACGACCGCTGGCCATGATCGCCAGCAGCAGTGAGGCGGTCCACAGTCCGTTGTCCATCAGCATGGCCACATAGTCGCCGGGCTGGCAGCCGCGCGCCTGAAGAAGGCCATGCACCCACTCGACTCGCTCCTGGAGTCGGGACATTGAGACCGTCTCGCCAGTGTCGGGACAGATCAGGAAATCAGTGGCGGGTTGGCGTTCACACTGATGCTTGATGGTGTCTTGAATGGTCATCATCTGGCCGGCCTCTAGAAGGGATTGGCGATGCCGTGCTTGTCGAAAAAACCGGAAAACAGATCCTGTGGCAGAGGGGGAGAGGCCTCGATGGTGCGCACGATGCGGGTCGTGTTGAGGTAGTGGCGGTAGTTCATGTTGTCGGAAATGCTGTTCTTGCCCCAGCTACCGCAGCCCATCGACAAGGAAAACGGAAGGGCGTTGTCGAAGTTGCCACCATTGCCGAAGGCGTGGGCCTGATTGACGATCACCCGGCAGACCGGCATCTCCAGTCCCAGCTTCTCGATGTGCTCATCGGTGGTGCTGTGGATACCGCAGGAGTGCCCCTTGCCCTGGTATTCGAGCAGTTCCCTGGTGATAGCAAAGGCGTCCTCGAAGTCTCTGGCCCGGTAGAGGGTCAGCACCGGTGACAGCTTTTCGCCCGAAAAGGGGTAGTCCGCCCCGATACCGCTTTCTTCCACCAGCAGGATCGAGGCGTCGAGACACGCCGGACGATCGAGCCCCACGGTGCTGGCGATACTGCCGGCATCCCGGGCGATCACGTCACGACTGAGGTTGCCATCCGTCCACATACGACCTTCGAGAATCCGCTTTTCCTGTTCGGTCAGCAGTACCGCCGCGTGGTCGCGCAGTGCCGAGACCATGCTGTCGTAAACGCTGTCGAGGATGACCAGGCTGTTCTCCGAGCTGCAGCTGGTCGCATTGTCGAAGGTCTTGGAGGCAAGAATCTTGCGCGCGGCATCTGCGATATTGGCGCTTTCATCGATGATGACCGGGACGTTGCCTGCCCCGACGCCGATGGCCGGGGTGCCACTGGAATAGGCGGAGCGCACATTGTTCTGGGAGCCGGTGACGACGATCAGGTCGACCAGTTGCATCAAGGCATGGGTGCTCGCCTTGGTCACCGGGTCCGGTAGCAGTTGCACCAGATCCCGGGGGGCTCCGATACGGGCGAGCTCGTCCTGCATGTAGTTCACCAGCCGTTCGCACACGGCGTAGCCCTTGGGCGAGGGAGCCAGCACGATGGCGTTGCGACCCTTGAGTGCGTTGATCGTCTTGTTGGTGGGCGTGGCCGCAGGGTTGGTGGAAGGCACCACGGCGCCGACCACGCCGATCGGGCGGGATATCTCGACGATGCCTGTGCTCGGGTCTTCGGAGACGATACCCACGGTACGCTTGCCCTCGAGGTCGGCCAGCAATCCAAGGGTCTTGCGGTGGTTCTTGGCGATCTTGTCGGAAACCTTGCCAAGCCCGGTGGTGGCCACTGCGAGTTGTGACAGCTCCTCATTTCGCGTGGGCTCCATCAACGCCCAGGCGGCGGCCAGCACGACTTCATCGACTTGCTGCTGGTCGTATTGCTCGAACCGGCGCTGGGCTTCTCGGGCTCGTTCGACAATGGGGGCTACCAGCCGGTAGGCGCTATTGTCGTCAGAAGAATGCTTGTGGTTGGTATCCATGTTGCTACCTCGACGTGTCGATGGGGTAAGCAAGGGCGGCTCAGGGTATGGATGGCGGCTCCCTGCGGTGCAGGGGAATGAGGCCTGTGTTCCACGCGTCGCTACCCTTGCTTTTGTTGCCGTTGGCCTGAAATCCGCAGAGGTCACGGTGTCTCGAGCTGAGCGAAGAGTTCAGTCAGGTACGCTTGCTGTTGTTTCCACAGCGCCTCGAGGTCGGACGCTTCCATGACGCGAAGGGTCGATCCGCCTTCTTTCATCTGCTCGGCGATTCCCTCGTCCTGGAACATGTCGATGAAGTTGGAAGAGAGGTAGTCGACCGTTTCCGCGTCGACCCCTCTGGGAACCATGATCCCCCTGAGGTTGAGGCTGGTGTCGTCGACGTCGTATCCCGCTTCGATAAAGGTGGGTACATCCGGCAGGAAATCTTCGCTTCTTTCGAGATCGGCAATGCCGAGGATCTTGATGCGGTCCTGGTTGCGGAAGGCGTCGGACAAGTTGTTGAATCCCGCCATCACCTGACCACCGACAACAAACCTGAGGGCGTCCACTCCTCCTGAGGTAGGAAGGTACTTCAGGGTCACCTCGGCGCTTTGCTGAAGCTGAAGGGCAGCAATATGGTGTCCGACGTAGAGCCCGGCGCCCGAGACCGTCAACTTTCCAGGATTGGCTCTGGCGTACTCCACCACGTCATCGATGGAATCGAACTCACTGTCCTTGCCGACGATGAGTACGGCAGGGTCTGCGCCCCAGTTTGCAATGGGCTGCAGGTTCTCGATGCTGTAATCGGTGTCGTACATGATCGACTGAGCGATGAAGTGCGGCACGTTATAGGCCGCAATATCGTAGCCATCGGTAGCGCCGGTACTGACAAACTGATTCCAGCCGATCTGTCCGCCTGCACCCGGGCGGTTGATCACCGTGACCGGCTGCCCGAGGTACTCATCGCCCTTCGAGGTGACGATCCTGGCCTGGAAGTCTGTTGCACCACCAGCCGAATAGGCGACCGTCAGATTCAAGGGCTTTTCCGGGAAGTCCGCCAGGCTGGGGAGGGGAGCAAGCAACAGACAGACCGCGAGGGTTGACGCTGTTTGACGCTTTACTGAGGTGGCGTGAATGGTCATTGTTTTATGCCTTCTACAGAAGTAGGCCTTTGGGAAACTGCACCTTTAACAGGGCAGTGAATACGCCGAAGAGCACCGCCAGAAAGCCGGTACCGATGACGATGTTGAGAAGGATCTTTCGGCTCGAGGAAAGCCCGGGCATATAGACGCTACTGATGACGACGAACCCCACCAGGGTGGTGACGTAGAAGCCGAGAATTCGTAGTGCGAGCAGTAGCAGGAAAAAGATGGCAAGCGCCGGGATGATGCTGCCCCAGGGGATGGAGATGGCGCCTTCCTCGGCCTGGCCTGGGGCCAGGATTTCCACCGCGAGCAGCACGACTGCCAGAGTCAGTACGATCAATGACACCACTCGGGGAAAGCTGTAGCCGTATGCCCCGCCTGCCCAGGAGGCGGCTACCAGGCCAAGTGCAATGATCAGTGCGCCGAGGGCCACCTGACGCGGTTTAGTGAGCATCATGGTTGGCCTCCGGATGTACCTGGACTCGATGATCGGGCGTCGCACGCTGGCGGGTCTTGCGGGCCTGCCAACTGGCGTAGAGGCTGTAGGCCACCGACAGCAGGCACAGCGAGACCAGCAGGATATTGAGCCAGCCACCGAACATGTAACGCAGCATGCCGTCGCCGGCCTGGGCCAGCATCTGACTCTGCAGGAAGTTGGTTTCGGCAATAGGGCCGAGAATGATACCGAGTACGATGGGCCCGGGGGTGAAGCCGTACTGCATGCCGAAGTACATCAGAGAGCCCATGGACATCATGATGATGACGTCGGAGAAGCTGTTCTGGACGCTGTAGGTGCCGAAGATGGCCAGCGTGGTCACCGCCGCCGCCATGATGTGGCGAGGAATCCGAATGACGTACTTGCCGATCCCGCTGATCCACAGCCCACACACCACCAGCAGAATCTGGCTGATCAGCAGTGCTCCCATGAAGGTCCAGGCGACCGAAGCATGCTGGGTGAACAGGTCTGGTCCGGGAAAGAGGCCTTGAATCAACAGGCCGCCGAGCAGCACCGCGGCGGTGGGGCTGCCCGGTATGCCAAGCGACAGCATGGGCACCAGTGACGCCCCGACCATGGCGTTGTTGGCACTTTCTGCAGCGATGATGCCCTCCGGCTCGCCCTTGCCGAAATTGTCCTTGTTGTGACTGAATTTCTTGCACTGGTCGTAGGCAATCAGCCCGGCAATCTGGCCACCGGCGCCGGGAATGATGCCGACGATGATGCCGGACAGGCTGCCGATCACCAGCGCCTTGACCTTCTTCAGGTTGAAGATGATCGCCTTGATCACGGAGGTGGGTGCCATGTCGAAGCGTTCGCCGCCGTTGGCACCCTTGGCGCCCTCTACCATCTGCAGCACCTGGGGTATCGCAAACAGGCCGATCAGGGCCGGGATGATGGTGATGCCGCCCTGCAGATGCTCGCTGAAGACGAAGCGTTCGGTGCCGGTCACCGGGTTGAAGCCGATCAGCGAGATCCAGACGCCGATCGCGCCGCCGAGCAAGCCCTTGAGTACCGAGGCGCTGCCCAGAGAGCCGATGACGGTGATGCCGAGGATGGCCGTCCAGAACAGCTCCGGGGGGCCAAACTTCAGCGCCACATTGACCAGGTAAGGGGTCAGGAAGATCAGCACCAGGACCCCCAGCACGCCCCCGACGGCGGAGCTGATAAAGCAGTAGTACAGCGCCTGGGTCGCCTTGCCGGCCTTGGCCATGGGGTGGCCATCCAGCATCGTTGCAATGTTGGCGGGCGCCCCGGGGATGTTGATCAGGATGGCGCTGACCGCGCCGCCGGCGACCGTCGAGGTATACAGAACGCCGAGCAGGATCAGCCCCGAGGTAGCGTCCATCTTGAAGGTGAAGGGGATCAGTAGCGCCACCGCCATCGTCGGACTGAGCCCCGGCGTCGCCCCCAGAATCAATCCGACGATCGTGCCGCCGATCAGGATAAGCAGGTTCCAGCCGCTGAGAACCTGCGGAAGGTAATGCAGTAGTTCCACCTTGAGCCTCCCGTGACGCCACAGGGGCGGGCGTCTGTTGTCGTTGTCATTCAGTTGGGATAAGCGCGTTTGCCTTTGGCGTGCTTTCTTTCACGGGCTTGATGGCGGTCGCATCAAGGTTGGTGAGTGTGTAGAGGGTTTTGATCAAGTCATTTAACAGATGTACATGAGTTGTATGTCTAGAAGTCTCCCGCGGGACTGTCAACGTATTTTTCCCTCCGAAATGCCGCTGCAATGCAGCAATGGCGGGCCTTTCAGCGGGATGCGGGTGTTCGGCAAAAGGCGCGTGATCGATCCTGCAGGCAAGGGTGCAAGGGGCGCGGATGGAGGGGCGGGCGAGCGGCGGGAGGCGCTGCAGGGGCTTGGCGGAGCAAACAGGGTGGCACGACGACGGTCTTTTTTTATAAAAAACGAACCGTAACGTATCAAATAATGAAATTCGTCTTGACCGGGCACGAATCGGCCGCTACCTTTGGGTCAAGTTTCGCAAATCGGAACTTATGGTATCGAAAAGCTTGAGGCGACCGATCCGGAGCGGCTCAAGCCAAGACAAGGCCCGAGGCCCTGATGGCCGACGCCGCCAGCATCCGCTTTTGTTCCCTGGAGGAGCCCCATGAGTCACAACGACAACACCAACAAGCGCCAGGTCGTGAAGGGTAAGCAGAAGATGACGCCCTCCGAGGCCTTCGTCGAAACCCTCGTCGCCAATGACGTCACCGACATGTTCGGCATCATGGGCTCGGCCTTCATGGACGCCATGGACATCTTTGCCCCCGCCGGCATTCGTCTGATTCCGGTGGTGCACGAGCAGGGCGCGGCCCACATGGCCGACGGCTATGCCCGTGTTTCCGGCCGCCACGGTGTGGTCATCGGCCAGAACGGCCCCGGCATCTCCAACTGCGTGACCGGTATCGCGGCGGCCTACTGGGCCCACAGCCCGGTGGTCATGATCACCCCGGAAACCGGCACCACCGGGATCGGCCTGGGCGGCTTCCAGGAGTGCAACCAGCTGCCGATGTTCCAGGAGTTCACCAAGTATCAGGGCCACGTCACCCACCCGGCGCGCATGGCCGAGTACACCGGTCGCTGCTTCGAGCGGGCCATGTCGGAGATCGGTCCGACCCAGTTGAACATTCCGCGTGACTACTTCTACGGCGAGATCGAGGCCGAGATTCCCGAGCCGCGTCGCATCGACCGCGGCCCCGGTGGCGCTCAGTCACTGGACGAGGCGGCGGCCCTGCTGGCCGAGGCCAAGTTCCCGGTGATCGTTTCCGGTGGTGGCGTGGTCATGGCCGACGCGGTGGAAGAGTGCAAGGCCCTGGCCGAGCGCCTCGGCGCGCCGGTGGTCAACAGCTACCAGCACAATGACTCCTTCCCCGCCAGCCATCCGCAGTGGTGTGGTCCGCTGGGCTACCAGGGCTCCAAGGCCGGCATGAAGCTGATCTCCCAGGCCGACGTGGTGCTGGCACTCGGCACCCGTCTCGGGCCCTTCGGTACCCTGCCGCAGCACGGCATGGACTACTGGCCGAAGGACGCCAAGATCATCCAGGTGGACGCCGACCACAAGATGCTCGGCCTGGTGAAGAAGATTTCCGTCGGTATCTGCGGCGACGCCAAGGCCGCCGCGGTCGAGCTGAGCCAGCGCCTCGAGGGCCGTGACCTGGCCTGCGACGCCTCCAAGGACGAGCGTCTTGCCAAGATCAAGGCCGAGAAGGACGCCTGGGAGAAGGAACTCGACGAGTGGACCCACGAGCGTGATCCGTTCAGCCTCGACGCCATCGAGGAAGCCAAGGACGAAAAGCCGTTCTCCGGCGGCGAGTACCTGCACCCGCGTCAGGTGCTGCGTGAGCTCGAGAAGGCCATGCCGGAAGACGTGATGGTCTCCACCGATATCGGCAACATCAACTCGGTGGCCCACAGCTACCTGCGCTTCGAGAAGCCGCGCAGCTTCTTCGCCCCGATGAGCTTCGGCAACTGTGGTTACGCCTTGCCGACCATCATCGGTGCCAAGACCGCCGCGCCGCATCGTCCGGCCATCGCCTACGCCGGTGACGGTGCCTGGGGCATGAGCCTGATGGAGACCATGACCGCCGTGCGTCATGGCATCCCGGTCACCGCGGTGGTGTTCCACAACCGCCAGTGGGGCGCCGAGAAGAAGAACCAGGTCGACTTCTACAATCGCCGCTTCGTGGCCGGCGAGCTCGACAACGAGAGCTTCGCCGAGATCGGCCGCGCCATGGGTGCCGAGGGCATCACCGTGGACCGTCTGGAAGACGTGGGCCCGGCGCTGAAGAAGGCGGTGGACATGCAGATGAACGAGGGCAAGACCTGCATCATCGAGATCATGTGTACCCGCGAACTGGGCGACCCCTTCCGCCGTGACGCCCTGAAGAAGCCGGTGCGTCTCTTGGAGAAGTACCAGGACTACGTCTGATACCGGCGGCGAAGGACTCCCCTGTCTGACTCGCCACGCAAGACTCTCTCGTCCGGTATGACGACATTGCCCTGGCCTGGTGCCAGGGCTTTTTTACATTCGCCAGAGGGTGGTAAAGAGCCCCGGCCGAGTGAAGGGATGGGCGGAGTCTCCGATAACAATGACCCCGGGAGAGCTGTTCCGATGAAAGCGCTCAATCATATACGCGACATGGCCCGCCAGGACCCCAGACGTATCGTGCTGTGCGAGGGCGACGATGCGCGGGTGCTCAAGGCAGGACTGGCGGCAAGCCAGGCCGGCTATGCCCGCATCTTGCTGGTGGGGGATCGTCAGGCGATCAACGCCCGCGCCGAGGCCGAAGGGCTCGAGCTTGGCGCGATCGAGCTGATCGATCCCGCCGACTCCGAGCACACCGATCGCCTGGCAACGCTCCTGCTTGAACTGCGCGGGCCCAAGGGCATGACGGAGGAGGATGCCGCCCAGCGGGTACGTGAGCCGCTGATCTTTGCCAACCTGATGGTCCGCGACGGCCTGGCCGACGGCTGTGTAGCCGGGGCGGTGCACACCACTGCCGACGTCGTCCGTGCGGCCATCCAGTTGATCGGCAAGGCGCCGGGGGCGAGCCTGGTGTCGAGCTTCTTTCTGATGATGTTGTGCAAGGAGTTCCATAGCCTGAAGGGAGGCATGATCTTCTCTGACTGCGGGCTGGTGGTGGACCCCGACGCCTCGGCGCTGTCGCAGATCGCCATGGCCGCAGCCGACAGCGCCGAGGCGCTGCTCGACGAACCGGCACGGGTGGCGATGCTGTCGTTCTCCACCAGCGGCAGCGCTCATCACGCCTCGGTGGACAAGGTCGTGGAGGCGGCGCGCAAGGTCAAGAACGCGCGCCCGGGCCTGGCCATCGACGAGGACGTGCAGCTCGACGCCGCCATCGTCGCCGAGATCGCCGAGCGCAAGCTGCCGGACTCCAGGGTCAAGGGCAACGCCAATGTGCTGATCTTCCCGGACCTTGAGGCTGGCAATATCGGCTACAAGCTGGCCGAGCGGATCGGCGGCGCCGAGGCTATCGGTCCGCTGCTGCAGGGCCTGGCGCGGCCTGCCAATGACCTCTCGCGGGGCTGCAGCGAAGAGGATATCGTCAACGTGATCGCCGTCACCACGGTCCAGGCCCAGCGCCTGTCGGTGGCGTAACATTCATCTGGCCGGCCGGGAGGGAAGATGACACTGGTACCCGAGGGAATGGAGCTGTCTGGCCTTTTGGCGGTGATACTGATCACCGTTCTGGCAGGCTACCTGCACACGGTGTCCGGGTTCGGTATCGGCATGATCATCATCGGCGTGGCCAGTGGCTTAGAGCTGGTCAGCGTCGCCACCCTGGTGGCGGTGGTCAGTCTGGTGACCCTGGTCAACAGCGCCGTGGCGCTGCCCGGCAAGCTGCATCATCTCGACCGGCGCCACCTGCTGGCACTGGGGCTCGGCATCGTGCCGTCCATCGGCCTCGGGGTGTGGGCGCTGAACTGGCTGAGCGTCAGCGCCGAGGCGCTGTTGATGCTGATGCTGGGGGCGCTGGTGTTCTACGGCGGGCTCAGCGTGGGCTTGCGGCCGCGCCCACGCGCGGCAGTATCGTCCTCGGCAGGCTTCGCCGCGAACGGCGTCATGACCGGCCTTCTGGCCGGGATGTTTGGCATGCCCGGGCCCCCGGTCATCTACCACTGCTATCGCCAGCCGCTGCCCACCGAGACCATCCGGCTATTGCTGATCGCTTGCTTCGCCATGACCTCGGGGGTGCGCACCCTGTATGTCGGCGCCGCCGGCGGGCTCGATGCCCAGGTCTGGCTGTTGGCGTTGTGGACCCTGCCGGCGGTGGCGCTGGCCACCTGGGCCGGACGCCGCTATCCGCCGCCCTGCAGCGCCGTGCTATTGAGACGAGTGGCCATGCTGACGCTGATGGTGATAGGCGTGGGGCTGATGCTCGACGGCAGCCTGGCGCTGTGGACCAGGGCTTGAGGTTCGCACAGATACTACAACGGAACAGGAGTTTGCCCGTGAGAGTCGCCATGGAAGAGGCACCGCTTGGGGTGCTGTGTCTGGATTCTTCCTTTACCAAGCCGCTTGGTCATCTGCGCAACCCCGACACCTTTCGCCACCCGATACGCTACGAGGTGCTGCAGGGCATCGATATTCCCCGCCTGCTGCATGCACCCGGGGATGAGCTGGGCGCGCTGCTGGTGGACCGCGCCAGGCGTCTGGAGCGTGAGGGGGTGTGTGCCATCGCCGGGAGCTGTGGCTTCATGGCGCGCTATCAGGAACGGGTCGCGGCCGCGGTGACGGTGCCGGTGGTATTGTCCAGCCTGACCCTGCTGCCGTGGCTCGCCAGCGTGCACGGTGGCACAGGACGGATCGGCGTGCTGACCGCAGACTCGGGGGCGCTCAAGCGCGCCCACTTCGTCGGCGCTGGCTGGCAAGGGCCTCTGCCGGTGGTGCAGGGGCTCGAAGACGGTGATGAGTTTCGTCAGGTGATCCTGGAAGGTCGACGCGATGACCTGGATCTCGCCGCCATGGCGCAGGAGCTGGCACAGGCAACCCGAAGACTGAAAGCGCAAGCGCCGCTGGACGCGGTAGTGCTGGAGTGTACCGACCTGAGCGCTTTCGTGGAGGTGGTGCGACGGGAGGCGGGCTGCCCGGTCTACGATATTGTGCCGGCACTCGAGCTGATCCTTCGCTCCGCTGCCGGCAGGCAGCAATCGGCGCCGGACCCGCTCGTCACGGGCTGAGCGGCGACAGCGCGCGCCGGTGCCAGGTGTCGAGTCCCTTTTCCAGATAGGGCAGAAACCGCTGGCACTGGCGCGAACTGGTGTGAAAGCGCGAGGTGATCACGGCGATATCGAGGTCGATGGCGGGAACGAAGGGCAGGATCGCTACGGCGCAGTCGCGACGCATCAGAAAGCTCCAGGCCGAGACCGGGTCCACCAGGGCATGGCCGATGCCGGCATTGACCAGGCTGATGGCGGAAGGGAACAGGTGGGTTTCGGCGGCGATCTGCCAGTCGGCGCCGGCCTGTCTGAGCGCCTGCTTCAACTTGAGTGTGCTCTGGTGGTGCTCGTCCAGGGTCACCAGAGCCTTGCCGTCAAGATCCGCCGCCTCTACCTGAGCAAGGCCCGCCAGCGGGCTGTGGCGCGGTACCGCCAGGTGCATGCGCAGGGACAGGTGGCGGGCATCGAGGTCGTTAAGGTCATCCTGGCGTTCGATCACGCCGACATCGAACTGGCCCTCGGCCACCCAGTCCCGGATCTTGCGCGAGCTGAAGGTCTGCAACGACAGCCGGGTATCGGGATAGTCGGCCAGGTACTCGGCCATGATCCCGGGCATGGCGGTGGGCGAGAGCCCCGGCATGCAGCCCAGGATCAGCTTGCCCGCGCGGCCCTGGCGCAGGCCATCGGCGAGTTCGTCCAGATGTGACACCGACGCCAGTACCTTGTCGACCCCCTCCATCAGATAGCGGGCCTCGGGGGTCAGCTCGGTGCCGTAGTTGTTGCGGCGAAACAGCAAGAACCCCACCTCCTGCTCGAGATTGGCGATGGCCGAACTGACCGCCGGCTGGCTGAGCTCCAGACGACGAGCGGCCTTCGACAGGCTGCCGGTGTGCACAACCTCGCGAAATATCTGGAGCTGGCGAAGCTGGTGACGAACCTTCATGGGCGTCCCTCCGGGCGCCCTCAGGAAGTGAGCGAGCGCCTCTAAATTGTATTTATGGTTTCATAGTTATCTCAAAGTTGTCTTTATGGCAATGGCGGTCGATGCTGACACCACCCCCAACAACCATAACGAGGGTAGTTCCATGAATCCCATCGACCTCGGCGGTCTGCTTCTGTATTTCGCGATACTGATCTACATCGGCTATCGCAGCGCCAAGAAAGTGTCCGGCAGCGCGGACTTTGCGGTGGCCGGCAACAAGATCATCTGGCCGGTGCTGTTCGCCACCCTGGCGGCTTCCTTCCTCGGCGGCGGCGCCTCCATGGGGCGTGCCGGCAAGTCCTTCGACGAAGGCTACGCCTTCATGGTCGCCGCCTCGGCCTTTCCCCTGGCCACGGTACTGGCGGGTCTGTTCATCGCCCCCCGGCTCAAGCGCTACGTCAACGCCCAGACCGTAGGCGACATCATGGCGCAGCACTTCGGTGCCAGCGCGCGACTGTTCACCGGCATCTTCTCGCTGGTGTTCTGCATCGGCATCCTCGGCGCCCAGGCCCTGGCGGTAGGCACCGTGTTCCACGCCATCCTCGGTATCGAGGTCTCCACCGGCATCCTGATCGGCATGGCGGTGGTGCTGTTGTATTCCACCGTGGGTGGCATGTGGGCGGTGATCCAGACCGACGTGGTGCAGTTTCTGATGCTGGCGGTGTTCCTGCCGGTGACCATGCTGATCGGCATCCATGATCTGGGCGGCCCCCAGGCGCTGGTGGAGCGGTTGCCCGAGGGCCACTTCAGCCTGATGGGCGACTATTCGGTGGGCATGTTCCTGTCGATCTTCATCGCCTTTCTGCTCGGCGAGACCCTGGTGCCGCCCTACACCCAGCGCGCCCTGTCGGCCCCTGACTCGCGCCACGCCCGCATCGGCTATTCGGTGGCCGGCGGCTTCGGCTTCCTGTTCTATCTGGTCAGCGCCACCATCGGGCTGGTCGCGCTGGTGCTCTATCCGACCATCTCGCCCGACCAGGCGATGCCGACCCTGATCCGCGACGCCCTGCCGGTGGGCATCACCGGACTGGTGCTGGCCTCGCTCCTGGCCGTGGTGATGTCCACCGCCGACTCCTACCTCAACTCGGCGGCGGTGATCTTCGTCGGTGACATCTACAAGCCCTTTATCGAGCCTGACGTCAGCGAGAAGAAGCGGCTGTGGATCGAGCGACTGGTCAACCTGCTGATTGGCCTCGGTGCGGTGGTCTTCGCCCTCTACGCCACCTCGATCATCGATGCGCTGCTGCTCAGCTACGCGCTGTGGGCGCCGACCATTCTGCTGCCCTTCGTGTTCGCGGTGCTGTTCGATCTGCGCTGCACCCGCTCGGCGGTCGCCGCCATGCTCGCCGGCGCCCTGGTGACCATCCTGTGGAAGTGGGGGCCCTTCGACCTGCAGGCGGCGACCGGTCTGACCGCGCTGATCGCCGGCGTCATCGCCAATGTGCTGGTGTTTGTACTGGTCTACCGGCTGTTCCGCTCGGTCCCCGACGCCCCTGTCGCCGCCAAGGCTCAGTGAAGGAGATTCCCATGACTCTGTACGCTCTTGCTCTGTATACCGTCAGTGCCGTCAGCATCCTTACCGCGGTGGGGGTGGGTATCGCCTCCTGGCGCTTCTACCGCGACAACTGAACCCACGATATCGCCCACAAGACGCGGCTGGCCCCATAGACGGGCCGGCCGCCCTCGTCCAACAGGAGACAGTGCATGAATACCATCGCCGTCGTGGGTGCCGGCATCGTCGGGCTGGCCGTGGCGCGTTCGCTGGCGGGACGTGGCCACCGGGTACAGCTTTTTGACCCGGGCCCGCCGGGGGAGGGCACCTCCTTCGGCAACGCCGGCCTGATCGCCAACTACGCCACCTCGCCCATGGCCAGTATCGATACCTTGAGGCAACTGCCTGGAGAGCTGTGTCGGCGTGACGCCTCGCTGTCGGTTGACCCTCGCTATCTGGCCCGCCTGGCGGGCTTTGGTCCGCGCTTTCTCAAGGCGGCGACGCCGTCGCGTTTTGCCCGCCACAAGTCGGATCTGGTGGCGCTGATTCAGGATGCGGTCAAGGCTCAGCACGCGTTGCTGGAGTCGCTCGAGGCGCCGGATCTGTACGCCGACACCGGCTGTCTGCAACTCGCCCGCCAAGGCGACCCCCTGGCCGCGACCCTGGAGGCGTCGGCCCGTGCCAAGCGGGCCGATGGGGTGGCCTGTGAGGCGCTTACGGCGCAGGAGGTGCGCGATCTGGAACCCGCGATCCATCCCGCGGATCTCGTCGGCGGCCTGTACTTCCCCGAGACGCGCCACCTCAAGGATTCCCTGGCGGTGAGCCGAGCCCTGTGGAAGCGACTAGCAGGCGAGGGCGTGGTGCAGCATGGTACCCGCATCAGGGGGCTGGTGCCGCTGGCCGCGGGGGGCTGGCGCCTGATCTGTGAGAACCGTGAGAACGGCGAGAATGGTGAGCACGGCGAGAACGGCGAGAATGGTGAGAACGGCGAGAATGGCAAGAATGGCAAGCCCCGTGAGTACCAGGCCGACCAGGTCGTGCTGTGCGCGGGCATCGCCAATGATGCCTTGCTCAAGTCGCTCGGTGTGTCGCTGCCGGTGGTGAGCGAGCGCGGCTACCATGTGCGGCTTGAAACGCCGCTTTCGCTGTCGCGCCCGGTGGGCTGGCTGGCCCGCCACTTCTATGCCACCCCCATGCATGGCGGCGTTCGCCTGGCCGGCACCACCGAGTTTACCGCTCCTGACCGCGCCGCCGACGAGCGCCGCTGGGAAAGGCTCAAGGGCTGGGGGGAAGCGCTGTTCGGACGGCCCCTGAGCCTGGCGGAGCGCTGGATGGGCGTGCGCCACTCGACACCGGACGGCCTGCCGGTGGTAGGGCAGGTAACGGGCAGAAAAGGGCTCTTCGTGGCCTACGGCCACGGCCACCTGGGGCTGACCCAGTCCGCCCACACCGGCGAATTGATCGCGGCCATGATCCACGGCGAAGCCCTGCCTGACTACGTCGCCAGCCTGTCTCCAGCACGGTTTTAGGAAGGGCGATTCTAGACGAGCACTTTGAGATCAGCACTGATAGACGAGCGCTAGGCTTAGTCCGAAAAGTCGGCGAGCGAAGGTTAGACAAGGCAAAAATCGGTGAGACAGCGCAGTTTACGGGGTGTAAATGAGCATGTTGATCCGATTTTTAACGCCGTATTACCGAGCGTAGGCACTTTTCAGACAAGCCCTAGTAACGACGCCTCGACAACATCAGCTCTACTACTTCGTCGAGCAGGGCGTTGTCGAGGGTCTGGTCCAGGGCGATGACCCGGTGGCGGGCGTAGTAGGGGCTCAGGTCCAGGCCGACGCCGAGGCCGATGATATCGATGGGACCAGGGCGACGGCCGTTGCCACCGCCGAAGGTCGCGACCACCGAGCGCAGATGGCTGTCGAGGTAGTGGCGGTCGTTGGCCAGGTTGGTGGCGCTGTCCGAGGGGCTGCCGTCGGAGATCACCACCAGCAGGCGGCGATTGACGTCTGCCGCAATCAGGCGCTGGCAGGCCCACTCGACCGCTTCACCGTCTATCCCTTCCTTGTACAGGTCGGCCTTGAGCAGGGCGGCAAAGCGCTTTCGCGCGCGTCGCCACGGCTGCTGGGCGTCCTTGAAGATCAGATGGCGCGCCTCGTTAAGCCGTCCCGGCGTGGCGGGGCGCCCGGCCTTGAGCCAGTCGCGCTGGGCTCGGCCGCCGTTCCAGGCGGCGGTGGTGAAGCCCAGCACCTCGCTGTCGACACCGGCCATGTCCAGCGCCCGGGTCAACAGCTCGACCAGCATGGCGATGGACTCGCCGTGGGCCTTCATCGAGCCGGAGCAATCGATCAGCAGGGTGACCTGGGCGTCACTGACCGGACGGTAGCGCTCGCGCCGAAAGACGCGCCGCTCCTGAGGGGAGGAGACGATCTGGGACAGTCGGCGGCCGTCGATGACGCCGCTTTCCTCGCCGTCCTGCCAGCCATCGCGATCGGCCACCGACAGGTGGCGACGAAACTGGCGGGCCAGACGACGCACATTGACCTTCTGGGCGTGCAGGCGCTCGTCCAGGCGCGCCCGGTACTCTTCCAACTGGGCCTGACGCACCAGGCTGTCGGCCTCGCGCTCGCTGTCGTAGGCGGTGGTGAAGGCGCGATAACGATGGGCGCCGTCGGCTAGGGTGCGGCTCTGGCCGGTGGCGGCCAGGGGCACCTCGTCGTCGAGTTCGTCCTCGCTGTCGAGCAGCAGTGCCAGCGCCCGGCGTGGGTCCTTGGCTTCGTCCTCGCGCTCGCCCTGGGGCTCGTAACCTTCGAGCTGGGCAGCGATCCAGTCGGCGATGTCGCGGGCGTGACGCTGGAATCCTTGCTGGTCGTGGCGCTCGCGCCGCAGTCCCGCCAGGGCGTGGCCCAGCGCCGGTACGATATTGGCGCGGGTCGCTTCCAGCAAGTCCTCGAATTCCTCGAGCATGGGCGCCGCCATCAGCCGTGAACGGCTGATCTGGATCACGCAGAACAGCAACAGGCCCAGCGCGCTCTCGGTGAGCTGGGCGTGGTGATAGTCCAGCGACCAGCGCTCGAAGCGTGCCTTCAGGTTGCGCGCCATGCCTGGGGCAGGCCCGTCCAGCAGGGCCTCGACCCGACACTGCTCGAGCCAGTCGTAGATCAGTCGCGGCTCGGGTTCCTCGGGGCGCAGGCGCTGGTGCAGCCGGTCGTCGCTGAAGCGCTGGCGCAATGCCAGGGCGTCGCTGACGGCGCGATAGTCGGCGAGTGACAGGCAGTCCTCGGCAAGCTTGAGGTGAGGCGCGCGCAGGGCCACCCGGGACGCCCCTCGGTAGAGCCTGCGACCGGCGTAGAACCAGTCGTGCTCACCGGTATGGGCGCGCAGCACGGCGGCCTCCAACTCCTCCAGGTACTGCTGGCGGCGCTGGCGGGCGAGCGCCAGCGCCGCCTCGCCCGCTGCGCTCATGGCGCCTCCCCGGCGTCTTCTTTTTTGTCCAGTGAATCGCTGGCCTGTGAATCGTCGTCTGACGACACACTGGCCACGGATTCGCTGAGTTCGGCATCGAAGCAGCGCTGGTAGAACTCGGCGACCAGGGGCCGTTCGTGCTCGTCGCACTTGTTGAGAAACGATAGCCGGAAGGCCAGCGCCGGGTCGCGGAAGATCTCGCAGTTCTCGGCCCAGGTGATGACGGTACGCGGCGACATCAGCGTCGACAGGTCGCCGTTGGCGAAGCCCTTACGGGTCAGCTCGGCCACCGCCACCATGGCGTCGATGTGGCGACGGCCACGTTCGTTGTCCTTGCTCGGCACCCGGGCGAGCACGATCTTCACTTCCTCGTCGCGGCGCAGGTAGTCGAGCTTGGCGACGATGTTCCAGCGGTCCACCTGGGCGTGGTTGAGCAGTTGGGTGCCCTGGTAGAGGCCGTCCTGGTTGCCCAGCCCCACGGTATTGGCGGTGGCGAACAGACGAAACATCGGATGCGGGCTGATGACCCGGTTCTGGTCGACCAGGGTGAACTGGCCGTCGCGCTCCAGAATGCGCTGGATCACGAACATCACGTCGGGACGCCCGGCATCGTACTCGTCGAAGATCAGCGCCACCGGGCGCTGCAGCGACCAGGGCACGATGCCTTCCTGAAACTCGGTGACCTGGACCCCGTCGCGAATGACGATGGCGTCCTTGCCGACCAGGTCGAGGCGGCTGATATGGCCGTCCAGGTTGACCCTGACGCAGGGCCAGTTGAGGCGGGCGGCCACCTGCTCGATATGGGTCGACTTGCCGGTGCCATGCAGGCCCTGAACCATCACCCGGCGATTGCGGGTGAAACCGGCCAGGATCGCCAGGGTCACGTCGGGGTTGAAGCGATAGGCGTCATCGATGGCCGGCACATGGTCGTCGCGCGTCTCGAACACCGGGACCTGAAGGTCGGAGTCGATGCCGAAGATTTCCCGGGCGCTGTGCCAACGCTGGGCGGGGAGGGCGTCGTCGAGCAGGGGTGAGGCGTCGGCCATGGTCGTCAATCCTGAAACGCGGTGGAAAGGTGTGTCGTTACTATAGACCTGTTTTAAAAAATAACGCAAATTGTATCGAAAAATGAGATTTGATTGATCTTGTGTCGCTGCGACGATTGGCCTTTGGCGGTGATAACAGCGGTGATAACGGCGGTGGCAGCGGTCGCGACAGCGGCGCTGAATTGACATGGGCAGACGAGCGAGGAGGCGAGCATGAGCGATGTAGTGGTGGTAGGCGGCGGGGTCATCGGCCTGATGAGCGCCTGGCAGTTAGCCGAGGCGGGGCTTTCGGTGACCCTGGTGGAGCGCGGGCGCTGTGCCCGGGAAGCCTCCTGGGCCGGTGGCGGTATCGTCTCGCCACTCTACCCCTGGCGCTACAGCGCCCCGGTGTCGGCGTTGTCGGCACTATCGGAAGAGGTCTATCCGGGGCTCTGCGATGAACTCAGAGAGACCACCGGCGTCGACCCTCAGTTCAGCCGACACGGGCTTCTGTACCTGGCGGTGGAAGATGCCGACGCGGCGCGTCGCTGGGCCAGGTGTCAGGCCAAGCCGCTCGAGGACATCGACGCCGATGCCATCCGCCGGATGGAGCCGGCGTTGGCCGACACCCATTGGGTCCGCCAGGGCCAGGGCGGACTGTGGATGCCGACCCTGGGTAGTCTGCGCAATCCGCGCCTGGGCCGTGCCCTGCGTGCGCGGCTCGAGCGGCATCCGGGGGTCGAGCTGCGCGAGGGCTGTGAGGTGACCGGCTTCAAGGCCGTGGCCGGGCAGATCCAGGGCGTCGACACCGCCGCCGGCGTGCTCACCGCGTCCAGGGTGCTGGTATGCGGCGGCGCCTGGAGCGGTGCCCTGCTCAAGCACCTCGGGGTCGGCATGGCGGTGGCACCGGTCAAGGGCCAGATGATGGTGTTGCGACCGGCTCCCGGCACGCCGCGGCCGCTGTCGCGGGTGGTGCTGGCCGATGGACGCTACCTGATTCCACGGCGTGATGGCCGCATCCTGGTGGGGTCCACCCTTGAGCATCAAGGCTTCGACAAGCGCACCACCAGCGAGGCCCGGGTGTCGCTGTATCGCAGTGCCGTGCGCCTGCTGCCGGCGCTCGCCCGGGCGTCGATCGAGCACCACTGGGCGGGTCTGCGTCCGGGCTCCCCCGGGGGGATACCCTTTATCGGTGAGGTGCCGGGATGTCGTGGCCTCCACGTCAATGCCGGTCACTTTCGCAACGGCCTGGTGCTGGCGCCGGCGGCGGCGCGGCTGGGCGTCGAGCTGATGCTGGGGCGCACCCCTTGCGTGGATCCGGCTCCCTATCGCATCCAGCGCGAAGAGCCGGCGGGCCCTGTCTCTACCCCTGGCTCGATGTCCGTGGCGGGGCTGGCCCAATCGACGGCGGGCAACTGGTGCTAAGTGGCAGACGACCGGCCCCTATAGGCTCAAGGTGAGTCGAGGCGCGCTGCGCCTCGCCACCACTTTGCTGACACAGCGTGAGCGACACCCACCCGCGCTGCCAATAACAAGGAGTCTCACCATGAGCCAGCCCGACGCCCAGTTTCTCGCCGACTTCGCCGACGCCCTCAACCGTCACGATATCGATGCGGTGATGTCGATGATGACCGACGACTGCGAATTTCATGCAGTCGCAGGTCCAGACCTGCTCGGCAAGACCTTTCGTGGTCAGCAGGAGGTTCGCGCCGGGCTGCGTGCCGCCTGGGAAAACGCGCCGGACGCCCAATGGCTCGACGGCGTGCATCAGGTCGTGGGAGATCGCGGCTACAGCGAAAGCACCTATAGCGGCACCACCGCCGATGGCATGCGCTCCGAGGCGCGGATGATCGACGCCTTCACCTTCCGTGACGGCAAGATCGCGGTGAAGAACGCCTACCGCAAGCAGCGCCCCGCCACGCCGGTCAACAACGGCTGAGCGACCTCGGATACCTGACTCGGGAGCTTCGACATGCTGGATCTACAGACCCCGCTGGCCGCTTCGTCGGACGATGCCGCCCGGGCCACTCCGGCCCAGGCCCCTTATGATCCCGCCTATGACCCGTTGACCGCCAGGCAGGTCGGTACCGGCTGTGACTATGCGCCGACCTACTGGATCGCCACCGCCGGCGAGCCCCCGGCCGACGATGGCCCGATCGTGGCGGACACCGACGCCGACGTGGTGATCATCGGCTCCGGGTTCACTGGCCTTACGGCGGCGATCTTTCTGGCCGAGCGCTACGGCATCAAGGCCACGGTGCTCGAGGCCAACCGTGTCAGCTGGGGATGCAGCACCCGCAACGGCGGCCAGGCCCAATGCGCCTCGGGGCGACTCAAGCGGTCTCAGTGGATCCAGCGCTATGGCCTCGATACCGCACTCAAGTTGCACCGCGAGTGTGTCGAAGGCATGCAGACCTTCAAGTCGCTGATCGCCGATATCGACTGCGACCCGCAGCCCGGCGGGCACCTGTATATCGCCCACAAGGATAGGGTGATGCCGAGCCTGGAGAAGGAGGCACGGCTTCTGCGCGAGACCTTCGACTACGACGCTCGCATCATCGACGGCGACACCGTCAAGCGCGAGTGGGTGGGCGACAGCGAGGCGGCCGGCGCCATGCACGAGCCCGAGGGCATCGGTATCCACGCCGCCAAGCTGGCTTTCGGCTACCATCGCAAGGCGCGCGCCCTGGGGGTGAAGATCCACCCGGCGAGCCCGGTGCTTGGCTGGGAGACCCATGGCGACGTGCACCATCTGCGCACGCCAGGCGGCGTGGTCAAGGCGCGGGCGGTGGGCATGGCCACCGGCGGCTACGTCACCGGCCAGCTGAGCCCCCACCTCAAGAACCGGTTGCTGCCAATTCTGTCGAACTCCATGGTCACTCGGCCGCTGAGCGAGGCCGAGATCGAGGCCACCGGTTTCCGCACACGTCAGGTGCTGACCGACACCCGAATCCTGCGCCACTACTATCGGCTGCTGCCGGACAACCGCGTGCAGATCGGCAGTCGCAGCGCCATCAGTGGCCGCGATGCCCCCAGGGAGCGCTACGCGGCGGTGCTCAGGGGCGATCTGGAGCGCAAGTTCCCGGCGCTCGCCGGCATCGAGATCGACTACTCCTGGTGGGGCTGGGTCGACGTCAGCCATGACATGATGCCGCGCATCCATCAGCCGGACCCGAAGGAGAGCGTCTACTACGCCCTGGGCTATGGCGGCAACGGGGTGATGTACTCGGCCCAGGCCGGCAAGCGCCTGGCCCAGTGGATCGCCGGGGAGGGCAGGTCGCTGGATCTGCCGATCTTCACCTCGAAGCTGCCCTTTCCCAACCTGCGCGAACGTATCGAGTCGGAGGCCTTCGCCCCCTTCCGCCGATTCGGCCAGCGCTTCCTCTATCGCTACTACTACTTCAAGGACGAGGTGCTCTGAACCTGATCGGTCCCGTTCTGGATATGGGTAACCCTCACGACGATGCCGCGACCCTGGGGTCGCGGCTTTTCAATGTCTGCAGTGCTGCGGCGGGTGCTGCGGCTACTTCACTTCCTCCGGTGGCAGCATCTTGTCGAGACGGTCGAGAAAGGCCTGCTGAACCGCTGTCACGCCGTCTTCCCGCCAGGCCACCTCGGTGACCAGACACTCCTTCACCCCCTCCAGCGGCAGCAGGGTGACGCCCTTGCGCACATAGTTGGTGGCGCACTCCAGGTGCACAGTGACGCCGAAGTCGCAGGCGACAAAGGCAAACATGGTCTCGCTGTTGAAGGTCTCTTGGGCGACATGGGGTTCGAAGCCCGCCTGCCGACAGATCTGCTCGAGCATCTGGCGAAAGTGCAGCCACATGCTGCGGGCGCCAAGAATGAACGGCTCCCGGGCCAACTCCTCCAGCCGGATGCTCTTGCGCCCGGCCAACGGGTGGTTGTCACCGACCGCGGCGATAAAGTGATCTCGCTGGATGGGACGGGAACGCAGCCCCGGGGTCAGCACCGGGCCGGTAACGAAGCCGAAGTCCAGGCGTCCCTCGGTCAATTCGTCGAGCTGCTGGGCGGTGGAGCCGAAGCTCAGGTCGAAGTGGATGTCCGGATTCTGGCGGCGAAAGTCGTCCAATAGTGCCGGCAACTCACCGGTGATGGCGAAGTCGGTGTAGCCGATGGCCAGCCGGCCCAGTTCTCCACGGCCCGCTCGCTGCGTCTTGAGCACCGCATCATCGACCTGGCGCAGTATCTGGCGGCTCTCCTCGAGCATGATGCGTCCCGGATCGGTGAGGCGGACCTGGCGATTGTTGCGCACGAACAGCGCTTCACCGATGGCGTCCTCGAGCTGAGCGATGGTGCGACTCAGCGCCGGCTGGGCGACGTTGAGACGCTCGGCGGCGCGGCGAAAGTGCAGGCTGTCGGCCACGGCGACAAAGGCGTAAAGGTGGCGAAGCTCAATGCGCATTGATGCCTCACAGGTATCAAGTGAACGTTAAATGATATTATACGCGCAACGATGGCGTGCCTAGGCTGGAAGTGTTCGCTTCACTTCCAACAACGACAACGTCGAGGTGACTCCATCATGCAAGACTCCTTTCACGGGGTGATCGCCTTCGCGCTGCTTGCCCTCATGCTGTGGGTCGGCAGCCAGCTGCGAAGCCGGCTGAGCTGGCTTCGGGCCTCGCTGGTTCCGGCCAGCATCGTCGGCGGCCTGATCGGTTTCCTGGCGCTTTCGCTGGATCTGCTGCCGGGCTACTCACCCGCCGACTTCACCGCTCTGACCTTTCATTTCTTCACCCTGAGCTTCATGTCGCTATGCCTTACCGGGGGTGGTCGCCAGGACGCGCCCGGTGGTGGCGGCAGTATCGTGCGCGGCGGACTCTGGCTGACGCTTGCCTGGAGCATCAGCCTGGGCATGCAAGGTGCCATCGGCTTTCTGGTGGTGACCGGCTACGACGCCGTGACCGGCAGCGACGTCAGCGGATTTCTGGGAGCCATCGTGACCCACGGCTTTACCCAGGGGCCGGGCCAGGCGCTGACCTACGGCACCATCTGGGAGACCGAGTACGGCATCGCCAATGCCGCCCAGGTGGGGCTGATCTATGCCTCTCTGGGATTCTTGATGGCGTTTGCCCTGGGCGTGCCGCTTGCCCGGCGCTACCTGACCAAGGGGTTGAACGCCAATCGCGCCTCGCGCCTGGATGACAACTTTCGCTTGGGCTTCTTTACCCGGGCGGGCGACGACGAGGGCAACCAGCAGGCTCCCGGGATGGGGCGCATGGTGTCGCACCCGGGCAATCTGGATTCGCTGGCCTACCATCTGGGCCTGCTTGCCATCGCCTACGTGATCACCCACCTGTGGCTGACCTTCGTGCAGGGCATCATCGGCAATGCCTCGCCGTTCGGCATCAACGTCGGGGTGCTGTTCAGCCACAACCTGTTCTTTCTGCACGGGCTGGGTGTCTGCGTGCTGATGCGCATGGTGATCGATCGGCTCGGGCTTTCCCACCGTGTCGATGACGAGACGCTCAAGCGGATCACCGGCAGCGCGGTGGACTTCATGGTGGTGGGGACCCTCATGAGCATCCAGTTCGCGGTGCTCTACGCGCTGCTGGCGCCGATCCTGCTGGTGACCGTGACGGTGACGATCGCCACCCTGGTGGGCTGTCTGTTGATCGGGCGGTTGAGCGGCAATCTGGGACCAGAGCGTACCGTGACCTCGTTTGGATGCTGCTGTGGCTCCACCGGTACCGGGCTCTTGCTGTTGCGCATGATGGACGCCGACTTTTCCACCTCGGTGCCCAAGGAGCTTGCCTTCTTCAATCTGGCCATCGTGGTGGTCAACCTGCACATCCTGATGATCTTCGCCCCCATCGTGCCGTCGCTGACGCCGGCGATCTATCTGCTGGTGTTCGGCGGCACCGCCATCGCCCTGATCGCCTGCATCCCGCTGATGCTGATGTGGGGGCGGCACGGCAGAGCCTCATCGCCCTCGTCGGGCTGGGCCGAGGGTGTTCCCACACAAGGCCATGCCGCTGCCCAGTCAGACTCAGCCTCCGCGTCTTCGCCCACCATCAGCAAGGGAGCTGCCTCCTGATGAGCATCACCGTCTATCCCGCTCGACGCATCCTGACCATGAATCCGTCCCAGCCCGAGGCGACCCATGTCGCGGTGCAGGGAGATCGCATCCTGGCGGTGGGGGATGCGCAAGCGATGCCAATCGACGCCCGCATCGATGATCGCTTTGCCGACAAGGTGATCCTGCCGGGCTTCGTCGAAGGCCATAGCCACGCTCTGGAAGGCGCCATGTGGGACTACCTCTATCTCGGGTATTTCAGTCGGGTCGATGCCGAGGGCAAGGAGTGGCCGGGGCTGAAGAGCGTCGCCGAGATGCAGGCACGGCTGCGCCAGCATGCAGATAGCCTGCCGCCGGGCGAGCCGCTGGTCGCCTGGGGCTTTGATCCGGTCTACTTTCCCGGCCAGCGCTTAAGTCGCCACCAGCTCGACGAGGCGGTCGGAGATCGACCGCTGGTGGTGCTGCACGCAAGCCTGCACGTGATGACCGTCAATTCGGCCATGCTGGCACTGTCCGGCATCAGCGAGGGGCCGCGGGTCGAGGGCATCATGCTCGACGAGGACGGCCAGCCCAATGGCGAGCTCCAGGAAATGGCCGCCATGTTCGTGGTGTTCGATGCCCTTGGCAGGAATCTGTTCGAGGCGGTGGCGTCACCCGAGGTGCTCAGGCGCTACGGCGCCATCGCGGCGGCCAAGGGCGTCACCACCATCACCGATTTGTACAACCCCTTGAGCGATGACGCCATCGCCTCGATGGTCGAGGTGACCCGGGAGGCCGATTTTCCGGTGCGCCTGGTGCCGGCCATGGGGGTGCTGGCGTGGTCGGCCGAGGAGGGCATCGCGCGGCTCCAGGCGGCGATGGGCCACAGCCATGAGCGGCTGGTGTTTGGCCCGGCCAAGCTGATGACCGACGGCTCGATCCAGGGCTACACCGCGCGGCTGAAGTGGCCCCACTACCATGATGGTCATCCCAACGGGCTGTGGAACGCCGAGCCAGAGGGACTGGTGGCGCTGGTACACGCCTACCACCAGGCGGGGCTTCAACTGCACATTCACACCAACGGTGACGAGGCCGTGGAGTTGATGCTGGACGCCCTGGAGGAGGCGCTGACCCTGTGGCCGCGTTTCGATCACCGCCATACCCTGCAGCACTGCCAGATCATCGACCATGCTCAGCTACGTCGCGCCGCCCGTCTTGGACTGTGCCTGAACATGTTCGCCAATCATCTCTACTACTGGGGCGATGTGCACCTGGAACGCACCCTGGGACCGACGCGCTGCCAGCGCCTGGAGCCGCTGGCCTCGGCCCGCCGACTGGGCATCGTCACCGCTATCCACAGCGATGCGCCGGTGACCCCGCTGGGGCCGCTGTTCACCGCCTGGTGTGCGGTCAACCGGCAGAGCGCCAGTGGCCAGACGCTGGGTCACCATGAGGCGGTGAGCGTGGAAGATGCACTGGAAATGATCACCCTGGGCGCTGCCATCACGCTGGGCATGGACGACCGTGTGGGTAGCCTGGACGTCGGCAAGTTTGCCGATATGGCGGTACTGGATGACGACCCATTGCAAGTTTTAGCACAGGATCTGCGACACATCCGGGTACACGCCACGGTGTCGGGAGGACAGGTGCATGAGGTGTGATGATCGGGTGCCGGTGACGGTGATCGCAGGTTTCCTGGGGGCGGGCAAGACCAGTTATCTCAACCGTCGGCTGGCGTCGGGGGATATCGAGGATGCTCTGATTCTGGTCAACGACGTCGGCGAGGTGAACGTCGATGTAGCGGCGATCGACTACCGCGATGATCGAGTGCTGTCGCTGTCCAACGGCTGCGTCTGCTGCACCCTGGGGGGCACCCTGGCCGAGCAGCTGTCCCAGGCGCTGCGACTCAAGGCCAGGCCAACGGAAATTCTGATCGAGGCCAGCGGCGTGGCCAATCCTCAACGGATCGCCGATATCGCCAGGCTGGCGCCGGGGCTTGAGCTTGCCGATATCGTGGTACTGGTGGATGCGAGCCAGGCTGGCCGTCTGGCGCTGGACGCCCAGGTGGGGGAGCTATGGCGCGCCCAGGTGCACGCCGCCCATCGTCTGCTGGTCAATCGTCTGCCCCAAGAGGACAGCGCGCGCGACCAGCTGCTCGGGTGGCTGGGCCAGCTCGCCCCTGGTGCGGCGGTGGCGACAGAGCCGGTACAAGTCGCTCCCGCGTCGTCCAGGACGACGTCCTCTGGCCCGGCCTTTTGGCAGGGAAATGGCGCCAAGCCATCGGCGGAGCCGTTCGCCGAGCGTGCCCGACACTCGGGGCTGACCGATGCCACCCTGCACCTTCGCCACCCCCTGGTGGCCGAGGAGTTGCAAGCGCTGCTCGAGCGCTACCGCGACTGCCTGTTTCGCGCCAAGGGCTTCGTCCGCTGTCGGCTGGCGGACGGGGAAGAATGGCGAAGTCTGCAGTTGAGCGGACAGCGCCTCGCCTGGCAGAGCCACGGGCCGCCCGCCACCGGCGCCGTGCTGGTGTGCATCGGTCGCCGGGGCGAACGCTTTACTCGGTTGATGGAGGAGCTTGCGCAGCTCGACAGCGAGACTGATACGGCGCCGATGGCACCGATCGGGCGCTAGCCCAGTGCCTCCCGGATTCAGCTGGTGCGACGTGCCTGGGGCAGCAGGGCCGCCAGGCGTTCGATGCCGCGCTCGATGCGGGTCTCGTCGATGGCCGAGAAGCCGAGCCTCAGGGTGGGGCGATGCGCCGGGGTCAGGAAGTGCACCTCGCCGTTCTCGATCAGGATGCTGTGCTCCTCGGCCAGCCGTTTCAGCAGTGCCACGTCGGTGTCGGCGGGGGCCTCCAGCCAGAAGCAGGAGCCGCCGAAGGTGGAGCGGATACGCAGCTCGGGCAGGTGGGATGCGAGGGCGTCACGCATCAACAGCCAGCGGCGCTGGTAGGTCTGGCGAATCTGGCGCAGCAGGGCGTCGTGGTAGCCGCGGTCGAGAAACAGCGCCACGCTGCGCTGGTTGTTGGTGGCGGGGTGGCGCAGCATCAGCCGGCGCAGGGCGCGCGCCTCGGCGATAAAGGCGGGGGGCGCCACCATGTAGCCGAGCCGAAGGCCCGGCGCCAGGGTCTTGGACAGGCTGCCCACGTAGATCACCCGGCCATCGCTATCGAGGCTCTTGAGTGCCGGCGTCGGGTTGTCGACGAAGTTGGTCTCGCTCTCGTAGTCGTCCTCGATGACCAGATAGTTGTTGGCGCTGGCGCTGTCGAGCAAGTCGCGGCGGCGCTGCATCGGCAGGGTCACGCCGGTGGGCGACTGGTGGCTTGGGGTGACGTAGGCCAGGTGGCAATCGGCCAGGCGCTGGTCGATCACCAAGCCCTGGTCGTCCACGTCCACCGCGACGATATCGTCGGTGAAGGTGCGGGCGATATTGACCATGTCGACGTAGCCAGGGTTCTCCATGGCGAAGCGTCGACCCGCCCCCAGGATCAGCATGGCGGTGATCCATAGCGCCTGCTGGGCGCCCACGGTGATCAGGATCTCCTCCGGTCGGGCCCAGACGCCACGGCGGGGCAGCAGTCGCTGGTGGATCTGTTCGATCAGCAGCGGGTCGTCTTCGCTCAGGTGGTCTGCCGACCAGCGGCGGATGGCTGGCACGCTGACCGAGTCGCGGCTGCACTCCCGCCAGTGCTGGGTGGGAAACAGGTTGGGATCGATCTGGCCGTAGAGGAAGGGGTAGTCATAGTCGAGCCAGTTGGCCGGCTTGACGATGGTCGGCTGGCGCGAGGGTCGCATCGTCAACAGCTCGTCCCAGGGCGTCGCTGTGCCGGAGTGAAGGGACGCACTGGCGGCTGGGGGGGCGATGTCGGCCGGGGGCGTGACGCGCCCGGCGAGGATATCCGGATTGACGAAGTAGCCGCTGCGCTCCCGGGCGACCAGGTAGCCGTCGTCCAGCAGTTGCTCGTAGGCGATCATCACCGTGTTGCGGGCCACACCCAGCTCCTTGGCGAGCTTGCGGCTCGAAGGCAGCGCCTCACCGGTGGGCAGGTGCCCCTCGAGGATGGCGTGGGCGATCTGCTCGCGAAGTTGGCACTGAAGGCTTTCCTGACGCTTTGCGTCGAGTCGAAACAGGGGGGCGCTCATACCGACGACGGGTTCCCGGATGGTGGTTGTTGGACGAGTTCCGGCGTGGCCCAGGCCTGGCGGCCACGCCCGCCTACGATCTTACAGCGTCGGCGTCTTGTCGAGGGCTCGCGGGTGCCTGGCCCAATCGATGTGGGGCCACTGGTCCTATGGCGTCGATGCTCGACGGGGGAGAGTGAGTCACATGGCGGGTCGGACCTGACGGCGCTCGCCAGCCAATGACGATCAAGATGTGACACCCGCAACAAGATTCCGCTTTAAGCGGCACAACAATGATGGGAGTTCCGCATGCACACCAAGTCCCCTTTCCTCCGTACCACGCCCCCGCGCAACATGACCCCTGCGGCCATCGGCGCTGCCGCCTCGACCCGGCGCTTCGGCCCACGCCCGCTGGTGGCGGCGGTCGCCCTGGCGCTGCTGGGCGCCGCTGGCTCGGCCCAGGCGGCGACCTGGAAGATGGCGCTGGGCGACGCCGCCGGCGGCACCCAGCACGAGATGGGTCAGACCTTCGCCAAGTTGATCGAGGAAAAGTCCGGCGGCGACGTCAGCGTGGACCTGTTTCCCAACGGCCAGCTGGGCAGTGAGCAGGACACCGTCAACAACGCCAGCATGGGCCTGCTCGACCTGTCGGTACTGGCGATCAACAACATCACGCCGTTCTCGCCCACGGTCGGGGTGATGACGCTGCCCTACGTGATCCAGAGTCCCGAGGACGCCCGCACCCTGACCCAGGGCGAGATCGGCCAGGAGATGGTCGACAACACCATCCGTGACGCCGGCGTGCGGATACTGGGCTGGGCCTACTCCGGCTGTCGCCGTCTGACCAACTCGGCGAGGCCGGTGGCGAGCCCCGAGGATCTGGATGGCCTGGTCATCCGGGTGCCCAAGAACGAGATCATGATCTCCGCCTACCAGTCCTGGGGCGTCAATCCCAACCCGCTGGCCTGGTCGGAAACCTTTACCGCCCTGCAGCAGGGCGTCGTCGACGGTCAGGACAACCCCTACATCACCATCGACGCGATGAAGTTCTACGAGGTCCAGGATCACGTCACCGACAGCTGTTATGTGTTCTCCATGGAGCCGTTGATCATGGGTGAAGGCATGTTCCAGAGCCTGTCCGAGGAGCAGCAGCAGTGGGTGCTGGAGGCCGCTCAGGAGGCCACCGATCACAGCTACGAGTATCTGCTGGCCCAGGAAGACGCGATCAAGACCCGGCTGGTGGAAGAGCACGGCATGGAGATCACCGAGCCTGCCGATGGCGAGCAGGCGTGGATCGAACAGGCCACCTCCATCTGGCCCGACTTCTACGACAGCATCGGCGGCAAGGCCAAGCTCGACGAGGCGCTCGCCGCGCTGGGACGTGAGCCAGCTCCCTGATCTGTCACGACGTCGCTATCGTCTTGAATCCTCCCGGCGCCTGACTCCAGGCGCCATGAATCATGGCACCGCCGGACGTCTGCCATTGGACGCCAGGTGGTGCCTGCTCAGAGGTCGTCGTGATGAATCGTCTATGGAAGCTCGTGGACAACCTCGAGAACTGGCTGTGCCAGCTGTTGCTGGTGACCTTCGTGGCGCTGCTGTTTGCCCAGATCATGCTGCGCAACCTGTTCAGCTATTCGCTGCCCTGGGCCGATGAGCTGGCTACCTACGCCTTCGTCTGGTTCGCCTACCTGGGGGCGGTCTACGCCGCCAAGAAGTCGGCCCACAACCGCGTCACCTTCCAGTTCCGTTTCTTCCCGCGCTGGGTGGAGCTGGCCTGCGGTGCGCTGACCGACCTGATCTGGATCGCCTTCAACCTGGTCTTCATCTGGCTCAGTTACGACTTCGTGTTCAACAAGATGAATACCTTCTGGAAGTCCCAGACCCTGGGCATTCCGATGAAGGTGTTCTACCTGATCCTGCCGCTGGCCTTCGTGCTGATGACCCTGCGCATCCTGCAGAACAACTACCTGCGCTTCGTCAAGCATCGCGAGCCCGTCGATCCCGAGGCCGAGGCCATCGCCGAGGCCAAGTCCTCGACGCTGTCGTCATCCAACGAGAAGGGAGACTGATCCATGGAGACGACCATCATCTACGTGCTGTTCGGGGTGTTCTTTCTGCTGCTGGTGCTGGGCGCGCCGATCACGGTGTCGCTGGGGGTGGCCGCGCTTGCCACCTATCTGTCGCTGGGGGAGAACCCCATGGCCTTCGTGCAGATCGCCTTCACCTCGGTGGGGTCCTTTCCGCTGATGGCGCTGCCGGCCTTTATCCTCGCCGGGGCCTTGATGGAAGCCGCCGGCATTTCGCGACGCCTGGTGGATATCGCCGAGGCCTTCGCCGGGCCGGTGACCGGCGGTCTCGCCGCCGCCACGGTGTTCGCCTGCATGTTCTTCGGCGCGATTTCAGGCTCAGGGCCCGCCACCACCGCGGCGGTGGGCATGCTGATGATCCCGGCCATGGCCAACCGCGGCTATGATCGCGGCTATGGCTCTGCCATCACGGCGTCCTCCGGTGGCCTCGGCGTGGTGATACCGCCGTCCATTCCCATGGTCATCTTTGGTATCTCGGGGATGGGGCTGCAGCCACCGGCGGAGGCCGTGGCCGCTCACGGCGCCTTCCAGACGCTGTCGATTCCGAAGCTGTTCATCGCCGGCATCCTGCCCGGCATGGTGATCGCTGGCTGCCTGTTGACCGTCAACTACATCATCTCGCGCCGGCGCGGCTACAGCGGGCTGAGCGACAGCTGGTCCTGGGACACCATCGCCAGGAGTCTGAAGCGTGGCGTGTGGTCGATCCTGGCGCCGCTGATCATCCTCGGCGGTATCTACAGCGGTCTGTTCACGCCCACCGAGTCGGCCATCGTGGCCATCGCCTACACCCTGATCGTCGGCATCTTCCTGCACCGCGAGCTCAAGTGGAAGCCTACGCTCAAGACTCTGGAGACCACCACCTGGATCACCGGACGGGTGCTGTTGATCCTGTTCACCGCCACGGTATTCGGCCGCTTGCTGGTCGAACAGCGGGTGCCGGCGGTGATCGCCGAGGGCATGCTGGGACTGACCGATAACCTGTACTTGATCTGGGCCATGGTTATCGCATTTCTGCTTTTTGTCGGCATGTTCATGGAAACCCTGGCGGCTATCATGATCCTGACGCCGGTATTGCTGCCGATCATGTACATGCTGGGCATGGACCCGGTGCACGTCGGTATCGTCGTCGTCTGTGCCCTGGCCATCGGCTTCCAGACGCCGCCCCTGGGGGAGAACCTGTTCGTGGCCTCGGGCATTGGCGGCGCCTCCATCGAGGAGATATCGATCAAGGCGCTGCCGTTTGCCGCAAGCTCGGTGTTCGCGCTGTTCGTGATCGCCTACTTCCCGGAAATATCGCTGTGGCTACCCCGTATGCTGGGGTATTGATTGCGCACCGTCAGCGCACCGCAAAAAAGGCCGGGTGTCTTCGCATGTCGCGGCGACCCGGCCTCTCGCCAAGGAGTCACGCCATGCCTGTTTCGATCTCGCGTCTTCTCTGTTGCCTGGGGCTGAAGGACGATTGCCGCCAGGTGCTTGCCCACACCCTGACGCTGGCCAAGGCCACCGGGGCCGAGGTTCACGTGCTGCATGCGGTCAAGTCGTTGTCCGATGACGTCATGCATACCCTCAAGGCCAACATCGGTGAACGCGCCACCCTGGATGGCTTGATGGAGCAGCGCCTGCGTCTGGCGCGAGAGCGTCTGGACGAATTTGTCGAGGCCTTCTGGCAAGAGCACGAAGCGAACCTGCCTGGGCGCGAGGTGGTGGCCGCCAAGTCGGTGCTGGAGGGTTACCCGGCATCGGAGATTACCCGCTACGCCGTGCGCCATGACTGCGACATGATCATCATGGCCACCAACAAGCGCGGCTTCGCCTCGTCCTATGCAGGCCGGGTGACCAAGGGCGTGATCAAGCGTGCCAGTGTGCCGGTGGTGGTGGTGCCACCGATGTAGCCACGAAGAACGTCAGTCTGGCTGGCCGAGCGTGTCCTGACCCGATCGGTCAGTCAGCGTACCTTGGCAATGCGTTCATGCGTTCATGCGTTCGTATGCTCAGTGGTCGAAGGTATCCTGCAGCTGCCCGGCGATACGCCGCATCAAGGGCGCCCACTCCATCAGCGAGTCGATGCTGTGGCGCAGCCGGGGCGCGTGGATCGCCAGCGTCGCCTGGATGCGCCCGGTCTGGTCGTACACCGGCACGGCGATGGCCACCATGCCCTGGATGAACTCCTCGTTGTCGGTGCTCAGCTCCTTTTCGGCGATGTCCGCCAGGCGTCGCTCCAGCTCGTCTGCTTCGGTGGCGGTGTAGGGGGTATAGGCCTCCAGCGGCAGGTGCTTGAGCAGCTGGCGGCGCTGGGCCGGCCCCATCAGCGCCAGAAACATCTTGCCGCTGGCGGTGCAGTGCAGCGGAAGACGTGAGCCCGGCGGCAGCTGTATGCGTACCGGCCAGTTGGTCTCCACCCGTTCGTAGTAGAGCACCTCGTGACCTTCGAGCAGGGTCAGGTTGCAGGTTTCGTTGACCTCTTCGGCCAGGCGCTTGAGCAGCATACGGCGCGGCGCCTTGAGGCTCTCGTTGGCGAGCACGCCCATGGCCATGCGGTGCAGTCGTTCGCCGGGAAGCAGATGCCGTCCTTCCACGTCGCGCACGATCAGATCCTGCTCTTCGAGCTGCTTGAGCAGGCGATGCAGGGTGGGCTTGGGAATGTCGAGCTGACGCTCCAGGTCCGAGGCGCTGACGCCGTGGATCGAGGTGGCGATGGTTTCCAGCAGTACCAGGCCTCGTTGCAGCGTCGAATTGGTCGTGGTCCGAGTGCTTGCTGTAGACATACGCGATCCTTGACGACGGAAAATGGTGGCAGGCACTCATGATAACGCGGCAAGCCCGGTGAGGCTTGCCGCGTGCTCCTGCCTGCCTGTTGGTGCTACAGGTTCACCAGCATCAGTGACAGCGCCGGCCACATCGAGATGGCGATCCAGCAAGTGATCAGCGCGATGAAGTAGGGGATGACGAACTTCACCAGACGCAGGTAGGGGATCCCGGTGATGCTCGAGGCCACGTAGAGGTTGAGGCCGAAGGGCGGGGTGACGAAGCCGATGGCGGCGCCGACCAGGAAGATCACCGCGAAGTGGATCGGGTCCACTCCGGCGTTCTGGGCGATGGGTGCCAGGATCGGTGCCAGGATGATGGTCACCGGCAGGCTCTCGAGGATCATCCCGGCCAGCAGGATCATCAGCATGCAGGCGCCCAGGATCACGTAGTAGTTGCCCAGGCCGCTGAGCAGGTCCTGCAGCGCCTGGCCCGCGCCGAGCACCGACAGCAGCTGCTGCATCACCACCGAGATCGCGATCAACGGCGCCAGCATGCCGGCGATCTGGCCCGAGCGCAGCATGATCGAGGGCAGTGCGGTGAAGCGGATCTCGCGGGTGATCAGAAGCCCCGCGATCAGGGTGAAGCCCACGGTGATGGCGGCGGCCTCGGTGGGCGAGAACTTGCCCGAATAGATGCCGTAGATCACCACCCCGATGGTGGCGAAGCCGAGATAGGCGCGCCTGGCAAAACGTGCGCTTTCGCCGGCCTTGAACGGAATCAGGGTACCCCAGCCGTGGCGTCGCGCCACCAGGTGACAGGCAGCCATCATGCCGAACACCATCATCGCCCCGGGGATCATGCCGGCGATGAACAGGTCGCTGATCGACAGGTTCATCATGAAGCCGTAAACGATAAAGATGATCGACGGCGGGATAATGATGCCGACGGTCCCGCCGGAGGCGGCGGTGGCGGCGGAAAAGCGCTCGTCGTAGCCGTTCTTGACCATCTCCGGCTGCATGATCGAGCCGATGGTGGCGGTGGTGCCGGCGTTGGACCCGGAGATCGCCGCGAACAGGCCGCAGGCGCCGAGGGTGGCCATGCCCATGCCGCCACGCAGCCAGCCCAGCACCGAGTAGGCGAAGTCGGACAGTCGCTTGGCGATGCCGGCGGCATTGATCAAGTCGCCGGTCAGGATGAACAGCGGCAGGGCCAGCAGGCCGAAGAAGCTCAGGCCCTGGAACAGGGTGACCCCGATATTGGCCAGGGTGAAGTCGATGATCAGGCTGGTGCCGACCACCCACAGGCCGATCACCAGGAAGATCGGTACCCCCAGCAGAAAGATGGTGGTGCAGCCCGCGGTGACCAGGCCGATAAGCATGCCGTCGGTCATGACGTCTCTCCTAGTCCATGATGGACGGTTGCAGGTTGAACGGCTCGCGGCGCCGGAAGCGCGCGATGTCGCTGGCCAGGTTCTGCAGCACCCGGAAGATGATCAGCGCCCAGGCCAGCGGCGTGGCCAGGTAGAACCACCACTGCATCACGTTGTCGGTGCCCGGCACGATGGCGAAGTTCATGTGCGCCAGTTCCACCTGGGCGATGGTGAAGTGGATGACCAGGGCGCCGAAGCCGATCCACAGCACGGCGTCGAGCACCTGGCAGGCGAACTGACCGGCGTAGGGCAGGCGCATGCGAATCTCGTTGAGCGACAGGTGGGTACGCTGCTTGACGTTGAGCGAGGCGCCGAACCAGGTCAGCCACAGGAACAGCAGCACCGGAATGCTGGTGCTCCAGGGCGCCTGCAGGCTGAAGAAGAAGCGGCGGATGACCTCGACGAAGATGATGCCCGCCATGCCGCTGTAGGAGACCAGGATGATCACCTTCTCAAGATTGGCGTCGAGCCACTTGAGTGGCGAGAGCCAGGCGGGGGTCGGCCGATCGGCGACGTCGTTCGACGTCGCCTGGGCCGCGGTGGCCTTGTGATCGGTCATTACGCCCTCCACCAGCGCTTCGGCGCCACGTTGACCGCCGCCATCTCACGCGGGATCTCCCGGGCGATGGTGTGGATTTCCTTGTAGATGTCGACGTCGCCGGCCCAGGCATTGAGCCGCTCGCGCCACTGCTCCCAGGGCTCTGGGTTGAACTCCGGGGCGCATAGCTGCTCGGCCTGGGCACGGATCTCGTCGGACAGCGGGGCCACCCGCACGTTGTTCTCGGCGAACACGGTGCCGGCGGCGGGGTGTTCGGTGGCGCCGACGATCTGGTAGCGGCCGGCCTCGTTCATGCCCTGGGTGAAGATCTGGGCGGCGTAGGCCGACTCCATCACCTGATCCTGCAGCTCGGCATCCAGCGCCTCGAACTTCGACAGGTTCATGGCTGTGTGCTCGGTACCGGCGAAGAAGCGCAGGTCGACCGCCTGGGACACCACCGGCGCCATGCCGGCGTAGGCCACCGCGCTCATCCAGGTCTCGGCGCCGTCCAGCAGGCCCTGGCGCAGGCCGTCCAGGGTCTCTTCCCAGGCCACCGGGACCGGGTTGAGGCCAAGCTGTTCCATGGCGATGCGGCCAAGCTGGGTGCCGGTGACGCGGTTCTTGGTGCCCTGCAGCACCTCGAGGCTGTCCACCAGCGGCTTGTCGGCCCAGCTCTGGCCCATCATCAGCCCGCGCAGGTCGCAGTGGGTGAACAGGAACTGCAGGTTGTGGCGCTGGCGCATCGGCTCGCGCAGCAGGGCCTCGCTGCGAGGGTCGTAGAAGAAGTGAAACATCGAGGCGACGCTCGGGAACATGTAGGCGAAGTCCAGCACGTTCAGGTAGGGCGCGCCGCCGGCGGAATTCTGGGTCGAGGCCGAGAAGATGTCGACGATGCCCTGCTGGGCCTTGCTGACGCAGTCGAGCTGGTTGCAGACCTCGTTGGAGCCCATGAACTCGACGCGGATGGCGCCGTTGGTGCGCTCCTCGACGTCACGGGCGAAGAACAGCTGCCCGGACTTCTGGATATCGAGATTGCGCTCGTTGAAGCCCGAGGCGCCAAAGCGCAGCTGGAACTTGGGTTCGGTCTGATAGCGGCGTTGCTGCTCGGCGTCGGCGGCTCGGGCCAGGCTCGAGGCGGTGAGGCCAGCGCCCAGACCACTGGCGGCCAGCAGCGTGGAGGTCATGCCGAAGCGACCCGAGATATTCAGGAAGTCGCGGCGCGACACGTCTGATGAGAAGAGGCGTGAACTCATGGAAGGCTCCCAGTCTTGTGTTTGGTGTAGGGATGCAGGGTAGTGCCGAGGCGTTCGCGCTTGGCGATCGTCGCCTGGCACCGGGCCCGACAAAGGGCCTTGACCACACCTTAGAAGTCTCTCGGGAATAGATCAATAAAAATGAGTTTTTTTGTCTCGATATTGATCTTTTGAGAAAATTGTCTAGCATCAATTGAGACAAAACGTCTCGATTGAGTGAGCGACATGACAACCACAACACCACCGCCAGAGGCTTTCGACTACATCATCGTGGGGGCGGGCTCCGCCGGCTGCGTGCTGGCCAACCGCCTGAGCGAGGACCCCGAGGTGTCGGTACTGCTGCTCGAGGCCGGCGGGTCCGACTGGAATCCGTGGATCCACGTGCCCGTGGGCTACTTCAAGACCATGCACAATCCGGCCACCGACTGGTGCTACCTCACCGATCCCGACGAGGGCATCGACGGTCGCCGGCTGCAGTGGCCCAGAGGCAAGGTGCTGGGAGGGTCAAGCTCGCTCAATGGGCTTCTGTACATTCGCGGTCAGCGCGAGGACTACGACGATTGGGCGCAGCTGGGCAACGACGGCTGGGACTACGACTCGGTGCTGCCCTACTTCAAGAAGTCGGAGTGCCAGGAGCGGGGCGCCGATGACTACCACGGTGCCGACGGTCCCTTGAAGGTCTCGGATCTGCGCCTGCGCCGCGAGATCGCCGAGCGCTTCATCGAGGCGGCCAAGGCCTCGGGAATCCCGGAGAATCGCGACGTCAACGGGGCCACGCAGGAAGGGGTGGGCTACTTCCAGCAGACCTCCTACAAGGGCTTTCGCTGCTCCACCGCCAAGGCGTTTCTACGTCCGGCGCTCAAGCGGTCCAACCTCACCCTGGTCAAGCGCGCCCACTGCCAGCGGCTGTTGCTGGAGGGCAAGCGGGTGGTCGGGGTCGAGTACCGCCAGGGGCAGAGCATCCAGCGGGCAAGTGCCAGACTCGAGGTGCTGCTGTCCAGCGGCGCCATCGGCTCGCCGCAGATCCTGCAGTGCTCCGGCATCGGGGATCCCGACCACCTGGCCGAGGTCGGCGTCGACTGCCGTCATGCGTTGCCAGGCGTCGGCGAGAACCTGCAGGACCATCTGCAGATCCGGCTGGTGTTCAAGACCTCCTGCCGCACCCTCAACGACGAGGTGCGTCATCCGCTGAGAAAGCTGGCGGTAGGCACCCAGTACGCCCTGACCCGCACCGGACCGCTGACCCTGGCGGCCAGTCAGGTGTGCATCTTCACCCAGTCGCGGGACGGCCTGGATCGCCCGGATATCCAGTTCCATATGCAGCCGCTGTCGGCGGACAAGCCGGCCGAAGGGGTGCATCCGTTCTCGGCCTTCACCTCCTCGGTGTGCCAGCTTCGCCCGACCAGCCGAGGGCGCATTCGCATCACCAGCGCCGACCCCGCCGTCTATCCCTCGATCCAGCCCAACTATCTGAGCACCGAAGAAGACTGTCGCGTGGCGGTGGACGCCATCAAGGTGGCGCGACGCATCGCCGAGCAGGCACCGCTTGCCGAGGTGATCACCGATGAATACGTGCCGGGGCGGGAGTATCAGAGCGATGAGCAATTGCTCGAGGCTGCCCGGCGCTACAGTCAGACCATCTACCACCCGGCGGGCACCTGCAAGATGGGCCACGACGACCTGGCGGTGGTCGATGACCGACTGCGGGTGCACGGCCTCGAGGGACTGAGGGTGGTGGACGCTTCGATCATGCCGATCATCGTCTCGGGAAACACCAACGCCCCGACCATCATGATCGCCGAACGCGCGGCGGACATGATCAAGGCCGATCGCCGTGCCCAGGCGCGCGTCGCCTGACGTGCAGCGCTGGAACCTCGACAGCGGATCGATGCCATCGGGGCCTGGCCTTACTCGAGGCCGCGCTCTGGCCCTAACGTCGCGGTAGCGGGCTGGGCCAGGATCAAATCAATAGCGCGTCATCGGCTGACCCGCTGAGCGCGACCCCTGATACGCGAACAACGAATAAACGAGAGGACGCCCATGTCCCAGCCAACGACACACGCCAAGCCCGAGACGCCCGTGACCGGATGGCGTCGCCATCTGGAGCCCGCCCGGGAGCGCATGCCGGGGGTGCTGATCTGCATCACCATTGCCCTGGCCACCACCTTTATCGCCGATCACTACGGTGGCCCGACCTTGTTGTACGCACTGCTGTTCGGCATGACCCTGCACTTTCTCAGCGAGCAGGGCCCGTGCCTGGTGGGGGTGGAGTTTGCCGCCCGCACCATCCTCAGGCTGGGTGTTGCCCTGCTGGGGGTGCGCATCACCCTGGAGCAGGTGGCGGAACTCGGTATCGGTCCGGTGGTGACGGTGGTCGCCGGGGTGGTGCTGACCATTCTGGCGGGAAGCGTGCTGGCGCGACTGCTGGGGCTGAAAAATGACCTGGGGCTTCTGACCGGCGGGTCGGTGGCGATCTGCGGCGCCTCGGCGGCGCTGGCACTGTCTGCGGCGATGCCGCGCAACGAGATCGCCGAGCGCAATACCATCCTGACCGTGGTTGGCGTGACGACGCTGTCCACCGCCGCCATGGTGCTCTACCCGCTGCTGGTCGGTGCGCTGGGACTGACCGACACCCAGGCCGGCATCTTTCTTGGTGGCACCATCCATGACGTCGCCCAGGTGGTCGGTGCCGGCTACATGATTTCCGACGAGACCGGCGACATCTCTACCTTCGTCAAGCTGTTGCGGGTCGCCATGCTGGTACCGGCGGTGATGGTGTTCATGCTGCTGTTTCGCCGCGCCCGTGGCGGTGAAGGCGGCAAGGTACCGATGTTCCCGAGCTTCTTGGTGGCCTTCGTGGTGCTGGTGCTGATCAACAGTCTTGGCGTGATCCCCCAGGTGATGGTCGAGGGCATGACCGACCTGTCGCGCTGGTGCCTGGTCACCGCCATCGCCGCACTCGGTATCAAGACCTCCTTCCAGAAGCTTGCCGTGGTCGGCTGGAAGCCCGTCATCCTGATGGTCGCCGAGACCGTCTTCCTGCTAGGGCTGGTGCTGGTGTGCCTGTATACCGGCATCGCCGAGTGGTAGCGAGCGGTCCCGGGCGAGTTAGAACGCGAATCCACACAAACGCCAAGGCCCCGGTTCTCCGGGGCCTTGGCATTTCTGACGGTCTGTGGCGCTGTGCTGGTCGTTACTGACCGGCCTGGATCGCGGTCAGCGCAATCGTATAGACGATATCCTCCACCAGGGCGCCCCTGGACAGGTCGTTGACCGGCTTGTTGAGGCCTTGAAGCATGGGGCCGATGCTGACCACCCGAGCGCTGCGCTGGACCGCCTTGTAGGTGGTGTTGCCGGTGTTCAGGTCGGGGAACACGAACACCGTGGCGCGGCCGGCCACCGGTGACTCCGGTGCCTTCTGCCGGGCCACGCTGGCGATGGCCGCAGCGTCGTACTGCAGCGGGCCATCGATGGCCAGGTGCGGCGCCCGTTCCCTGGCGATGCGGGTGGCCTCGCGGACCTTGTCGACGTCGGCACCGCTGCCGGATTCGCCGGTGGAGTAGCTGATCATGGCGACCCGCGGCTCGATGCCGAAGGCCTCGGCGCTGGTGGCGCTCTGCAGGGCGATCTCGGCCAGCGCCTCGGCGTCGGGGTCGGGGTTGACCGCGCAGTCACCGTAGACCACCACCTGGTCGGGCAGCAGCATGAAGAATACCGACGACACCTGGCCGTAACCGGGGGCGGTCTTGATCAGCTGAAAGGCCGGGCGCACGGTGTTGGCGGTGGTATGCACGGCGCCGGAGACCAGGCCATCCACCTCGCCTTCGGCGAGCATCATGGTGCCCAGCACCACGCTGTCATGAAGCTGGGCTTCGGCGGTCAGTGGGGTCAGCTTGCCACGTCGGCGCTCGACCATGGGCGCGATAAAGCGGCCACGCTCGGCGTCCGGGTCGAGGATCTGCAGGTCGTCGGGCAGCTCCAGACCACGCGCCTTGGCCACCTCCAGGATGGCGCGACGCTTGCCCAGCAGCACGCAGTTGGCGATGCCACGACGCTGGCACAGGATGGCCGCTTCCAGGGTGCGCGGCTCGTCGCCTTCAGGCAGCACGATTCGCCGACGCTTGTGCTGGGCCATGCTGACCAGTTGATGGCGGAAGGCTGCCGGTGACAGGCGGCGCTGGGCGTCGTCGTGGATCAGTGCCAGCAGCCAGTCACGATCCAGGTGATCGGCGACGAAGGCGCAGATGGCCTCGGCGCGCTCGTGATCATCGACCGGAATGCCGCCGGACATCTCGGTGAGCCGGGCCACGGTGGCATAGCTGTCGGTGTCCACCGAGAGGACCGGCAGCCCCGAGGCCAGCGCCGGGCGACAGACGTCGATCAGCTGCTGGCTGGGTGACTCGCCGTGGGTCAGCAGAAGACCCGCCAGGGGCACGCCGTTCATGGTGGCCAGGGCCGCCGCCAGCAGGGTGTCGTCGCGATCCCCGGGGGACACGATCAGCTCGCCGGGACGCAGGGCGTAGAGCAAGTGCTCGGCGCTGCGGGCCCCCAGGGTCGAATGGGCGACGCGGCGGCGATCGGCCTCGCCATGGTGCAGGATCCTGGCATCGAGGGCGCGGGCCACGTCGACCACCCGCGGCGCGGTCAGGGAGGCCCGGTAGGGCACCGCCGCGACCACCGGCAGGGTCAGGTCGGCGCCGATAGCGAGCTGCTGCTGCCAGTGCTGGCGGTGGGTTCGGGCCTCGACTTCGCTGACCGAGGCCAGGGTCTGGTCGATGGCCGAGCCGTCGCCGTCTCCCGGCAGGCGCATCAGCATGGCGCCCAGGGTGCGCACCGATCCCACCGCGTCGATGCTCTGGCGATGGAACTGCAGCTGCTTGGCAAGCTCCTGGGGATCGGCAACCTGGCCATCGGCGACCAGTACCACCTGGGCGTCGAGGGCGCTGGCCAGGCGCACGTTGAGATCGAAGGCGTAGGCGTTTCGCGGCAGTGGACGAACGCCCTCCACCACGATCAGCGCCGGTGCCTTGCCGGTGGCAGGGCGGGCGACGCGGGCGTGGCGCTCCACGGCGAGTTCCAGCAGACCATCGCGATCGTCGCGGCCGAGATACTGCTCCAGTGTCTGGCGCGAGATCGGTCGTGGCGAACCTATGCCCAGGGTGCTGGCCACCAGCGAGCGGGCGCGTTCGTCGTTGTGGCCCGCCTGTTCGCCCCCTTCGGACTGGCTGAAGGGCTGAAGAAACCCTGCGTCCAGCCCCAGGGTATCCAGTGCCCGGAGTAAGCCGAGGCCAGCAGAAGTGAGGGCGACACCATCGTCGACGGGGATCAGCAGCAGCGTGCGGGACTGGGTGCTCACAGAACCTCCTCGGTCTGGTGCGTGGACGCCAGGCTCGCGATCAGTGCCCGGGTCTGGCTGGCGATATAGCCCTCTTCGTCGGTGGGGATGACGCGGATCTCCGGCGTCGGGGTGGCGCCTTGGGCATGGATCTGGCCTTCCACACCGCGGCCAAGGCCCTCGTTGGCGTCAGAGTCCAGGCGCACACCGAGGGCCTCCAGGTGGCCGAGGGTACGCGCGCGCACCAGGGGAGAGTTTTCGCCGATGCCGCCGGTGAAGGCGATGCCGTCGACCCTGGGCAGGGCACAGGCCAGGCCCGCCAGGGTCTTGGCCAGGCGATAGCAGAAGACCTCAATGGCCAGGCTCGCACCGGCGTGGCCTTCACTGGCGGCCTGTTCGAGCTCACGCATGTCATTGGTCAGCTCGGACAGCCCCAGCAGTCCGCTCTTCTGGTTGAGCAACTGATCGATGCCCTCCAGCGACATGCCCAACTGGCGGGCCAGATGCAGGTGCAGGCCGGGATCGACGTCGCCGCTGCGGGTGCCCATCACCAGGCCCTCCAGCGGGGTCATGCCCATGCTGGTGTCCAGGCTTCTGCCGGCCCATACCGCAGTAGCGGAGCAGCCATTGCCCAGGTGAGCGATCAGCCAGCCGCCCTCGCCACGGGAGCTGACCTCTGCCAGACGGCTGGCCACGTAGGCATGGCTCGAGCCGTGGAAGCCGTAGCGACGAATACCGTGTCGGCTGTAGAGCTCTTCGGGGATGGCGTAGCGGTAGGCGTGGGGCGGTAGGGTCTGGTGGAATGCCGTGTCGAACACCGCCACCTGAGGCAACGCCTCGAACAGCCGGCGAGTGGCAACGATGCCGTCGAGGTTGGCTGGATTGTGCAAGGGGGCCAGGCTGATGGTCTGGCGAATGGTGCGCACCACGGCGTCGTCGAGCAGGGTGGCGGCGGTGAAGCGCTCACCGCCATGCACCACCCGGTGGCCGATACCGATGGGCCGGTGGACTTCAAGGTGCTCGAGGATGGTCTTGAGCGCCAGGGCATGAGTCGCACGGGGAAGCGAGATATCACGGGCGCTGCCGTGTTCGTCCGTCAGCTTGAGGCGAGCCTCGTGGCTGCCCAGGCGCTCGGCGATACCGGACAGTCGAGGAGTGTCGGGAGCTTGATCGATCAGCGCGAACTTGATCGAAGAGGAGCCGCAGTTGATCACCAGAATCGGGGCTTTCATGCCATCTCCAGAAAAGACGCCTTGGTGAGGCGAGAATGCGTGGGATGGCGCCGAATCTAGCACCGCCCCGGGGCACGAATAATTGGCCTGGGGAGGTAGTCGAGCGGCTTTGCTGGTGGATCCGACGAAGCCGTGATGAGCGTCAAGTGCATGAATCTTTGAGTTAGACTTTTGTCTAACTCTGTGCGGCAGGGCTGAGCCTGAGCGTACAAGACGTGCATTCCCGGGCGGTCGAACGCTGCCCGGGGATGCGCAGGGGAGTGGCTTGTCTCAGACCTCCTTGTTCAGACTTCCTTGTAGAGCTCAGCGCCCTGCTCGCGGAAGACCCGGGCGCGCTCCTCCATGCCAGCCATGACGGCGTCGCCGTCACCCTCCAGGCCGTTGTCGCGGGCGTAGTCGCGGACCTCCTGGCTGATCTTCATGGAACAGAACTTGGGGCCGCACATGGAGCAGAAGTGGGCCACCTTGGCGGAGTCCTTGGGCAGCGTCTCGTCGTGATAGGCGCGGGCGGTGTCAGGGTCGAGGCCCAGGTTGAACTGGTCCTCCCAGCGGAACTCGAAACGCGCCTTGGACAGGGCGTTGTCGCGGCGCTGGGCGCCGGGATGCCCCTTGGCCAGGTCGGCGGCGTGGGCGGCAATCTTGTAGGTGATGATGCCGGTCTTGACGTCGTCCTTGTCGGGCAGGCCCAGGTGCTCCTTGGGGGTGACGTAGCACAGCATGGCGCAGCCGTACCAGCCGATCATCGCCGCTCCGATGCCCGAGGTGATGTGGTCGTAGCCCGGGGCGATATCGGTCACCAGTGGCCCAAGGGTATAGAAGGGCGCCTCGTCGCAGTACTCGAGCTGCTTGTCCATGTTCTCCTTGACCAGGTGCATGGGCACGTGGCCGGGGCCTTCGATCATCACCTGGACGTCGTGCTTCCAGGCGATACGGGTCAGTTCACCCAGGGTCTTGAGCTCCGCCATCTGGGCCTCGTCGTTGGCGTCGGCCACCGAGCCCGGGCGCAGGCCATCGCCCAGCGAGAAGGCCACGTCGTACTGCTTGCAGATCTCGCAGATTTCCTCGAAGTGGGTGTAGAGGAAGCTTTCCTGGTGATGGTAAAGGCACCACTTGGCCATGATCGAGCCACCGCGGGAGACGATGCCGGTGACCCGGTTGGCGGTCAGCGGCACGTAGCGCAGCAGCACGCCTGCGTGGATGGTGAAGTAGTCCACGCCCTGTTCGGCCTGCTCGATCAGGGTGTCGCGGAACACCTCCCAGGTGAGGTCCTCGGCCACGCCCTTGACCTTCTCCAGCGCCTGATAGAGCGGCACGGTGCCGATCGGTACCGGCGAGTTGCGGATGATCCACTCACGGGTTTCGTGGATGTTCTGGCCAGTGGACAGATCCATGATGGTATCGGCGCCCCAGCGGATGCCCCAGGTCATCTTCTCGACCTCTTGCTCGATGGAGGAGGTCACCGCCGAGTTGCCCAGATTGCCATTGATCTTCACCAGGAAGTTGCGCCCGATGATCATCGGCTCGGCTTCCGGGTGGTTGATGTTGGCGGGGATGATGGCGCGCCCGGCGGCGACTTCCTGGCGCACGAACTCGGGGGTGATCTCCTCTGGCAGACGGGCGCCGAAGCCCTGCCCGGGATGCTGGTGGCCGAGGATGCGCTCGACCTCATCGCTGCCTCGATAGCCATCGGCCAGGGCCTGTCGACGCTGGTTCTCGCGGATGGCGATGAACTCCATCTCCGGGGTGATGATGCCGCGGCGGGCGTAGTGCAGCTGGGTAACATTGCCGGCGCGGCCATCGGCGCCACGACGTGCGCGGCGCGGCGTACGAGTCAGTTCGAAGCGCAGCGGAGCGAGCGTCGGGTCGTTGGCACGTCGGCGACCGTAGTCCGAGGTCGGGCCATCGAGCCATTCGGTGTCGTCGCGCTCCTCGATCCAGGGCCGGCGCAACTCGGCAAGCCCGCGACGCAGGTCGACCTCGACCTGGGGATCGGTGTAGGGGCCGGAGGTGTCGTAGACCAAGAGCGGCGGATTGGCCTCGTCGGCCCCGGAGGTGCGGGTCGCCGACAGCGAAATCTCGCGAAACGGCACCCGCAGGTCGTCGCGGGAGCCCTTTACATAGACCTTGCGCGAACCCGGCAGGGGCGTAACCGCGGCCTGGTCGACCTGGGCGGTCTCGGCCAGGAAGTGCGCACTATGGCGGGGTTTGCTGGCGGAAACGGGTTGATCGAGTGGCATAGGCTTGTCCTTCTCACGGCACTGGGTGCTGGCGTTGTTGTGTGCATCGCGTGAGGAAGGAGGGGGCGTCGTGGCCTGGGCCGTGAGCGCTTGATCCCTACGCTGGTCCTCACCGCGATGCCATGGCATCGGGGTTACCCCCAGATCAGGTTCAACGGGTCCCATGCGCTGCATGATCTCAGCCGCCTCTGGCGGCCCCCCGTCAAGCGTGGTGCTGATTGTGTTAGTCGCTTAGATCGAGCCCCATCTGCCAGAAGTCGATCTCGAGTCGTGTCGCGTCGGCGAATATCCGTGACAGTCGCGCAAAGCGCTCGCCGGATACCTGGGCCAGCTGATCGTCGAGCCAGGCCTGCTCCTGGCGTGCGGCGGCCTGGAAGTCGTCGCTTTCGTACATGGCGATCCAGGTGTCGAAGGGATTGTCTGCACCGCGCAGGGTGTCCGAACGGGCGTTGAGCGTTCTCGCGATATCGGCGTAGCCGACCATGCAGGGGGCCAGCGCCACGTGCAGGTCCAAGAGGTCGCCGCGGCTGCCGGCGTCCAGCACGTAGCGGGTATAGGCCAGGGTAGCGCGGGCTTCGGGCAGCTCACTGAGTTCGGCCTCGCCGATGCCCCAGTCGCGGCAGAAGGCGAGATGCAGGCCGAGTTCCACGTCGAGGATGGTCTTCATGCCGTCGAAGGCGCCGCGCAGCTCGTCGAGGCTGTGGCTCTTGTAGGCCGCCAGGGCGTAGGCCCGGGAGAACTGCAGCAGAAACAGATAGTCCTGCTTCAGGTAGTGACGGAAGCTGGCGTCGGCCAGTTCACCACGGCCAAGGGCGAGCACGAAGTCGTGTTCGATGTAGGCGTGCCAGTCATCGCGGCAGGCGTCGACAAGATCGGTAAAGCGGTAGCCCATGTTGCCTCCGGTTGGTGCGAATCCGGAGGGCGGCGGCCAAGGACACGGCGACGAGAAAGGAGGGAGGTGCGCGCGCAGGGGCTGGCACCACCGCCTGATTCCCTACGCCGGTTCAAGGTGTGAAGCCACACCGCACCCGGATCAGGTTCCACGGGATCGGCGCTGGCGGCCGGTGATTCGTCACCCTGGCCCTGCGCCATCTCAGCCGGATTCACCGGCACCCCGTCAAGCGAGTCTGGATCGAGTCTAGCATGACCTCGAAGGGAGTCCACCTCGGCTTGGCAAGAACCGATCCCGATCAGTAGATACGCCGCTGGGGGGAGGAGGTTTCCACGATATCGCGAGAGTGCAACTGCCCAGATATCTGGAGAAGTTTCCGCATGGTTGAGAATGCATTTTATCCGATTGAGGAAAAGTGGCGAAGTAGAGTCCTCATTGATCAATTCGACAAAGTTTCGACGATTTTGTTGTTGTTTAAAGGGATATTTGCGTGGTTTTTCCTGGATGTTCTCTGGATTGTATTTGCGTGTTTTGCGGCTGCCTGATAGAGAATATGTGAGAGAATCTAGAGTGAAAAAAGTACGTTTGTTTTATCGATATTCTGACAGTCTTTGTGCGCTTGATGACTCCTTTGTGAAGAAGGGAAGAAAGTGACAGGTGTGTTGGTCCCGTTTTATTGGCAGCATTGGTTCGCCGAGTTTTCATGGAAGCTAAAAATGCTTGCTTTGTTCTCTTTTGAACCACCCGTGGGTCAGGTAAATGGTGCATGGGGAAGGTTTTTATGAAGGGCTCCGGGGCCGTTGTCAGTGCTCGTTTCTCAACACAATAGACAAATATTTCGCCTATCTTTTTTTATGCAAATATTTTAGAAAGGAAGACGAGATGCCAGTGTTGGCGTAAACATTCCTATTCGTCGTGGCAATGTGTGATTTAAGATAGACGTTATCAATTTTGTTCGTTCACGACCGATGTTATATCTTATATCTGAGGTGATTAATATGAATCCATATTCGACACTTCCAGACCGTGCCTTCTGGAAAAAAGCTGTATCCGAAAAGTCGATTTTTGACATATCCAATTTGTGGTCTCCAAAGTTCAAGATCACAAAGGATAGTAGGGTGGTTACCTTCGGTTCCTGCTTTGCGCAACATATTGGAAATGCTCTTGATAGCAGAGGGTTCAACTGGGTCTCGACAGAAACTCCACCCAAGGGGCTCTCGCAGGAAAATGCAAAAAAATACAATTACAATATATTTTCGGCAAGAACCGGGAATATATACACCACCTCATTGTTGAAGCAGTGGGTAGAGTGGGCAACAGGGATAAAAGAGCCGCCTGAGGAGATTTGGGAAAAGAACGGACGGTTCTATGATCCCTTTCGCCCCGTGGTGGAACCAGAGGGTTTCTGTAGTAAAGAAGAGTTAATGCTCTCTCGAGAGGAGACAATAAAAGCGTTTAGGGAATGCATCGTCTCATCAGACTTCTTTGTCTTCACCCTAGGGTTGACTGAAAGCTGGTTCAATTCGGAATACGGCTACGAGTATCCGATGTGTCCCGGGACTTCAGCAGGGACCTACCTGAAAGGTATCCATGCGTTCAAGAATCAGATGTATCCCTCTGTGATGAATGATCTGCGAGATGCCATAGAAATAATGCGTCATGAGAATCCTGAGTTACGCTTTATATTGACAGTTTCCCCTGTTCCTTTGGTAGCGACAAACTCCAGGAACAACGTGATCGTCGCTACAATGGAATCCAAGTCAGTGTTGCGTGCCGTGGCTGGGCAGATTTCTAGAGGTTGTAATTATGTGGATTATTTTCCTTCGTATGAAATAATCAACAGCCCGGTTTTCAAGGGGGTGTTTTTCGAACCCAATCAACGAAGTGTTAACCCCCACGGTGTCGATTTTGTGATGAATCATTTTTTTTCTTCTCTGAGGACAAAGTTCGGCGCTGAGATTTTCGGAAAACAAAACAAGAGGGTAGGTAGCGTAAAGAAAATGAATGATCTGGTTTGCGAAGAAGAGATCTTCGACGCCTTTGGAGGTAAGGAATGAAGAAGAATATTTGTGTGCTGGGCAATAGCCACGTTGGTGCTTTGAAAAGAGCCTGGGACCTGATGACAGAGTGGCATCAAGAATATAATCTTGTCTTCTTTACCGCTAGAAGTAATGGCTTGGGTGGACTGATTCTCATCGATAATAAACTGGTTCCAAAAACAGATAGATTAAAGAGAACCATCACCTATACATCGGGTGGCAAGAGTGAGATTGATATCGTTGAGTATGATCTATTCTTGATTTACGGACTTCAGATGGAAGTTTTTTTTGTCGAACCTGGCAAATTTTTTTCATCAGCAGTAATAAAGCAAACCGTGCTGGATAGTGTCAAGGGTACGACGTCCTGGAAGATCATGGAAATGATCAGGAGCGTGACCAACAAAAAGATATATGTTGGACATAATCCCCTGCCTATTCAGAAGAAAGGTGATGATAGAAGTTATCCTCCGGAAAGCTACCTGTCCGGAATAAATTTGATGAACGATGAAGTGTATGATAAATGCAATGCCGAGTTGATCGCTCAGCCTGCTGATACCATCGTCAACGGATGTTTTACGGAGCGGGAGCTCTCGAAGGGAAGTAAAAGATTGCCTGTAGGGGATGCCATGGATGAGGAAGCGCATCCAGACCATGATATCAGGCATATGAACGAAGAGTTCGGGAAAAAGTGGCTATCCTGCTTTTTAAGTAGAGATTGACAAAGGGTTTTCCTGGCGGATGTGTGTTATTCGGAGCTGGAGAACGCTCTTTGTAGAGCAAAGCGTTACCACCAGACAGCGGCAAACAGATGAATCATGGATCACGCTACTATGCTTGACGTGTCGTAGTCCGCTGGGATTCCCCCTCCGGATGATGCAAAAGGAGGGGGAGGACACAACGCTGTGCCACGGCACCGGCTCAGTCGACGGGCTTCTCGCCGGAGACCTCCGGCGCCGATTCCGTGCCGTGCTCGCGAAAGGACTGCACCGGCATCTCGCGGGGGACTTCCCGTGGCGGCTCGGCCGGGGTCGCCGGCGGCGGTGGTGCCTCGGCGACGCGAAGCTCGCCTACCACCGCCGGGGGGCGGGTCTCGCTCGGGACCAGCAACAGGCCGGCGCGCCTCAGGGCCCGGCCGATGCTCAGGCTGGAGCTCCAGCGGACCAGCGGAGCGGCCATCACCAGGCCGAGCCACACCGGCGTCAGCCAGATGAAGAAGCTCGGGGTGAAGGCCCAGGTCACCAGCGCCCACAAGGCGCCGATCAGTGACCATAGCCAGGTGTGGCGAAAGGCTTCCTTCCAGGGCAGGGCGCGGCCCTCGCGGGACTGTGGATCCCAGGCGACGGTGCGGCCGCTCAGTACCTGAATCACGAAACGACTGTGGAACACCATCATCAGCGGCGCGATGAGCATGGCAAACAGCGTCTCGAGCAGCATGCTGGCGACGAGCCGGGCCCGTCCGCCATAAGCCTGCGGGTTCTGGATCAGCCCCAGCACCAGCCCCAGTACCTTGGGCATCAGCAGCATGCCCAGGGTACCGATCAGCAGCGGCATGATCAGGTTGGGTGGGGCGATCGGCCAGTCGGGAAACAGCTGCGAACTCGAGGTGAAGAAGTTGGTCGGCACCAGCGCCCGGATCAGGGCGTCGATGGTGCTGATCACCAGGATCGCCAGCCACACCAGCGACGACAGGTAGGCGAGGGCACCGAAGAAGAAGTGCAGACGGCTGAGCACGTGCAGTCCGCGCCCGCCGAGCAGGCGCATATGCTGCAGGTTGCCCTGGACCCAGCGCCGGTCGCGTTTGGCGTAGTCGAGGATATGACTCGGCATCTCTTCGAAGCTGCCGCCCAGGTCGGTGCGCATGCGCACCTGCCAGCCGGCACGGCGCAGCAGCGCCGCCTCGACGAAGTCGTGGCTCAGGATATCGCCACCCAGCGGTGGCTTGCCGGGCAGCTCCGGCAGGCCACAGGCATCGGTGAAGGCGTCCACGCGAATGATGGCGTTGTGGCCGAAGTAGTTGGCCGCGGTGGCGTGCCAGAAGCTCAGACCGCTGGCCAGCATCGGCGAGTAGAGTGCAGCAGCGAACTGGTTGGCGCGGCCAAACAGGCTGTCCTGGCGCACTGGAATCGGCACCGTCTGCAACAGGCCAAGGCGCGGGTTGGCCATCATCTCGTCGATCAGCTCGATGACGGTGGTGCCGCTCATCAGGCTGTCGGCGTCGATCACCAGCATGTAGTCGTAGTGGCTGCCCCAGCGGGTGCAGAAGTCGCCCAGGTTGCCTGCCTTGCGCCCGACGTTACTGTCACGGTGGCGGTAGTGCAGTTGGCAGTGGCCTTCCAGGCGCTTCTGGAGCTCGGCCATGGCGGCCTTTTCCTCGGCCACCACCTCGTCGTCGGTGCTGTCGCTGAGCACGAAGGCTTCCACCTCGATGCCTTGCGGCAGGTCATCCAGATCCTTGCAGGTGGCCTCGAGTCCGGCGGCGACTCGCAGCACGTCCTCGTTGTGGATCGGCATCACCAGGGCGGTGCGGGAGTGGGAGCCTTCGGGCCGCATGGGATAGGAATGGCGCGGCTTCAGGCTCAGCGGGTCACGCCCGGTCAGGTTGAGCACGAAGCCGATCAGCGCGCTCCAGAAGGCCATGGTGATCCAGCCGAAGGTGATCGCGAACAGGCCGATGATCGCCATCTCGAGCGGACTGATGCCCTCCACGTAGAGGATCCTGAACATGGTCCAGACCCCCAGCGCCGTGGTGGCGGCAATGGCCAGGCCGACGCCAAGACGTCGCAGGCGTGGCCAGGGTACCTCGGGAGTATGAGCGTTCATCAGGGGCTCCAGATGCTGTTCCAGGTTTCGCTCAGGCGCTCGCCACGAAGCATGAGGGTCAGGCGGATATCAGCGGGCTGGTCGCCGTCGGGCAGCAGCGTGAAGCTGGCGCGCCAGGTGTCGTTGTCGGGCAGCGGTGTGACCTTGGCCTCGGCGGTCTCGCCGCTGGAGGTGGTCAGGGTCATCTCGACCGGTTGGCTGGCATCGAGTCCCTCGAGCTCACCGCCGCGGAAGTCGATGATGAACTGGCGCAGGCGCTCGTCGGGGGGATCGCTCTGTCCCGGCACACCGCCCCAGCCCTGGCGCGAACGCACCACACGAGCCAGCGGCTCGGCCGTGGGGGTGTCGCCGAAGGTCCAGGTACGATAGCGATAGGTGCGGGAGTCGCCGGCCATCAGCGGGGTGGCGGGCACCCAGTAGGCGGTGATGTTGTCGTGAGCCTCGCTGTCGGTGGGGATCTCCACCAGCTCGACATGGCCTTCACCCCACTCGCCCTGGGGTTCGACCCACTGACTGGGGCGACGCTCGTAGCGGGCCTCCATGTCCAGGTAGGCGTTGAAGTGCTGGGGCCGCTGGACCAGGCCATAGCCCTTGGGCGAGGTGTCCTGCAGCCCGGAGATCTGCAGGCTTTCGGGGTTTTCCAGCACGCGCCATGTCCACTCGCCGGTGCTGGTGGCCATCAGCAGGCCGCTGGAGTCATGTACCCGGATGCGGTAGTCGTCCTCCTGGCGGCGATCCATCTCGCCATGCAGGAACATGCTGGTCAGCGGTGCGACGCCGAGCTTCTCGACGTCTTCCCTGGCAAACAGGCGTGCCTCGGTGTCGACCTGGGTGCGCTTGCCCGGGGCGATGTCGAAGCGGTAGGCGCCGGCCAGAGACGGGCTGTCCAGCAGCGCCAGCACGGTCATGTGGGTATCGCCGGGCTGCGGCTTGACCAGCCAGTATTCACGAAAGGCGGGAAACTCCTCGCCCTGGGGCAGGGCGGTGTCGATGGCCAGGCCACGGGCCGACAGGCCGTAGCCCTGGTCGCGGCCGACCAGGCGGAAGTAGGACGCGCCCAGAAATACCGCGAACTCATCCTTGTAGTCGGCGCGGTTGAGCGGGTAGTGCAGGCGAAAGCCGGCATAGCCGAGCCCACTCAGGTCGAGCTCGGCGAGGTCGGCGGCATCGTCGTCGTAGCGAAAGCGCTCAGGCTCGAAGGGCAGCGAGCGTACCTCGCCATCCTCCAGCAGGTGGATATCCACCGGCTGGTCATACAGAAAGCCTGGGTGGAAGAGCTCAACCTCGAAATCGCCATCATCCTTCCACAGTGCCCGCTCATCGCGGTAGCGAATCTGTCGGTAGCGGTCGTAGTCCATCTCGGTGAGGGCCTCGGGCAGCTCGGCAGAGGCCTCTTCATAGGGGGACGCGGCCAGTTCCTTGGCCCGGTTCGTGACCTGTTCGAACAGCGCGCCGGTCTCGACGGCCATGGCCGGCGTCGTCAATGCGGCGCTGGTGATGACGCCGACGAAGGCGAGCGCCAGGTTGCGCGAGCCAGGTCGCCGCCGTGCAAGGGTGTGTCGTGCTCGAGATATTGCCGTGTCCAAGTGCGCTCTCCTTGCGAGCGGACGAACGCCCGGTGGCTCGGGGTCGCCCGCTGGGGGTGTAGGGGATCCTTCTGCCGTTCACATCGATGGCATGTTCTATGCGACCTTCTATGCCACTTTCTATGTCGCTTTCTATGCCAAATCGAGCCAGTCTTTAATCTAGCCTATTGGCCGAGACAAAAGTTGCAATAGATGTCAGCGGAGTGCATTTGAGGATTTGTGCCAGTTCGGGTTCCGTGTCGCCGATTAGCGACGGTGTCGGGGTGGGCAGGTTACTGAGCGGTAACGTTCAGGTGGCCAAGAGCGAACGACTGGGAGTCCAGGAAGGGAGGTTGCATGTTTGGGGGAAGAGTCTTGCCGCGCCTACCATAGCCAGCTGGATGGCCTGGGCGGCGGCAGGCGCTGGTGCAGGGCACGCCAGCCGACGATGCAGCGGATCACGAACCAGGCGGTGACCAGCAGTGGGGGCAGTGCCAGGCCGATGATCAGCACCGACAGTACCACCGCGGCGACCATGTAGAGCAGGCCGATCCAGAAGGTGCTGATCAGAAACTGGTAGTGGGCACGCAGCCAGGGGGCGGCGTCGGTGCGATAGACGTAGGCGACGACCAGCGCGATCAACAGTGTCACGAATCCGCTCACCAGCCCTGCCAGGTAGAGCAGATAGAGGACGTGGCCGACGCGAGTCTCCGGCGGCGGTGACACTGACGCTGTCGTCACTTCATGTTCCTCGAGCTGTAGAGGCGGTAACGGCGGAAGTCGGGATCGCCACGTTGTTCTTCCAGGGTCTTGGTGTAGCGCTTGTATTCCCACTGGTACTGGGCCGGGTCGAGTGCGATCACCGCCTCGATGCTGGCATTGACCCCGCTGCAGGAGATGGTCTCGTCTTCATCGTAGACGCGCTCGTCGGCGGCCAGGAAGTACAGCGCGAAGCCCCGCCCGGGACGGCGCAGAGCGACGCCGGTCACGACCCTTGCATTGGTGCGCGACACCAGCTTGGGCAACAGGGTGGCAGTGTAGGCGGGGCGCTCGAAGAAGGGCGCGAAAACGCCGCTGCCCCAGCTGGGTTCCTGATCGGGCAGGATGCCGACGGCCTCGGATCGCTTGAGCGCCTTGAGCAGCGCCGCCACGCCTCGGGGGTTGGTCGGCACCAGGCTGGCGCCGCAGCGCTCGCGCCCGGCGCGGATGATCGGGTCCAGCGGTGCCAGCTTGGGCGGCTCGTACATGGCGGTGAAGGGGAAGTGGCTCGACAGCCAGAAGTTCAGCACCTCCCAGTTGCCGAAGTGAGGCGCCAGGATGATCACGCCCTTGCCCTCGGCGCGGGCATCATCCAGCAGTTCGCGGCCATGTACCTCGACGATGCTGTCGGCCACTCGGTCGGGGTCGCCCTGCCAGGCAAAGCCGAGTTCCAGCATGGTGGCGGTGGAATGCTTGAGGCTTTCGCGCCCCAGGGTGGCGCGACGGGCCTCGGTAAGGTCGGGATAGACCACTTCCAGGTTGAGCCTGGTCACCGCGCGTTCGCGCTTGAGCAGGGGGTAGGCCACATTGACCAGGGCGACGCTGAGTCGCCACAGGGTCGTCGGTGACAGACGCGACAGTATCCGCCACAGGCGTGATATCGCGGTAGCCTGGAGTCGCTGTTGCCAGGGGACGTTCATATCAGATCAACCAACTTTCCACATTGTCCGGAGCGCGCTTTTCCTGCAGTGCCTTGAAGCCTTTGACGCAGCGCACGATCAACCACACCGCCAGGGCCAGCAGCAGCGGCAGGCCGATCACGATCAAGGTCAGGATCGACGCCACGATGCCGTAGAGCAGGCCTATCCAGAAGGTACGGATCTGGTAGCGATAGTGCTCGTCTAGCCACTCGGGGCCCTTGCCACGGTAGACGTAGGCGATGATCACCCCTATCACCGCGGTGAAGCCGGTGACCAGGTTGGCCAGCAGCAGCGCGTAGCCCACCAGCGACATGGTGGTGTCGGCGGGGGGCGTGTCGCCAGGTGAGGGAGGCTCGACAGTGGGTCGTTGAGGCGTAAGGTCGTGTTGGCTCATCCATGGTCCCTTGGGTGCATGTCATACGGCCCCGTTATCATACCCAGCCTGTGCCGCATTGCCATGACAGGCGAAGCGACCCGCAGGGACGACCGACGTTACTCCTGTTTGAGCGGACGGCTGATCTCCAGCAGGTTGCCGTCCGGGTCGCGAAGATACAGCGACTCGATCTTGCCGGTGGCACCCTGACGTTCCACGGGGCCCAGTTCCACCTCGACCGACAGGGCATCGAGGTGAGCCTTCACCTCAGCCAGCGGCAGATGGCTCTTGAAACAGACGTCGAGGCTGCCTGGGGTAGGGGTGGCGGCCCTGGGGGTCACGTCGGTGGCGGTCCAGTGCAGGCGCAGGGCCAGCTCGCCGAGCATCAGGTCGACCCGCTCGGTATCGCGATAGCGGACGTCCAGGCCCAGAACGCGGGTGTAGAAGTCCACGGCGCGGGAAATATCGGTCACGGTGATGACCAGGTGATCTAGACCTGACAGCATGCCTCTCTCCACAAATGATCCAAGTCCCAGAGAATACGACGATGCCAAGCTGTCCGCTATGCGCAAACCCGACGACGCACCACTTTCATGCGGACGGGCGCCGCGACTATTTTCGCTGTTCGGTATGTGACCTGGTGGCGGTGCCTCCCGAGCAGCGACTGGGACCGCAGGCCGAGAAGGCGGTCTACGATCAGCACGACAACCGCCCGGATGATCCCGGCTACCGTCGTTTTCTGGGGCGCCTGTTTGATCCCCTGAGCGAGCGTCTGTCGCCGGGTGCCGAGGGGCTCGATTTCGGTGCGGGGCCCGGTCCGACGCTGTCGCTGATGTTCGAGGAGGCGGGGTTTGCCACTCGGATCCATGATCCCTACTACCATCCCGCGCCGGAGAACCTGAAGCGGTATTACGATTTCATCACCGCCACCGAGGTGGTCGAGCACCTGTTCGCGCCCGGCCCGGTGCTGTTTGCGCTGGCGCGACAACTGCGACCCGGTGGCTGGCTGGGGCTGATGACCAAGCGCACGCCGGAGGACTTTGCCCGCTGGCACTATATTCGTGATCCCACCCATGTGGTGTTCTTCAGCGAGACGAGCTTTCGCTGGTTGGCCGAGGCACTTGGCATGAGTGTCGACTTCCCCGCGGCCGATGTGGTTCTGATGCGCCGTGACACGAGTCACTGAGGCCGGATTTATGCTTGACCAACAATGCGTTACAGATGCATGGGTGACGCCGTTCGAAAGACATTGACAGGCGCGAAAAGGGGGGTATATTCGCCGCCCAAGAGTCGTCGATACGCACCGCGACGGACGGACTCGAAACATCAACACCCACCCGCCGCCGCCGTCCGCGTCGTCCGCATCCCTGGAGCCCGACTCCTCATGTCTCCCCAACTCCTGGCCATGGCCCTGCCCCCCGTTCTGGGGCTATTCATTCTGGGCATCGGCAACGGTTTTCTGTCTTCGCTTATCACCCTGCGCCTGGACGCCGCCGGTGAATCGCCGGTGGTCATCGGCTGGGTCTCCGGCGCCTACTTCATCGGTCTTGGCCTGGGTGCCCTGTTCAACGACCGGCTGCTGCTCGCCATCGGCCATATTCGTGCCTACGGCAGCTTCGCCTCGCTGGTGGCGGTGACGGTGTTGCTGCAGGGGCTGATCCTGGATCCGGTGGCCTGGTTCGGCCTGCGTCTGATCGGTGGCTGGGCCACGGTCGGGGTCTTCCTGGTGATCGAGAGCTGGCTGCTGGCCTCCGGAGACTCCAAGGTGCGCGGGCGTCTGCTGGCGCTGTACATGATCGCCCTGTACGGCTCAGGTGTGCTCGGTCAGCTGCTTTTGGGCATCACCCAGAATATGGGCGAAACGGCCCCCTTCATGGTCATCGGTGCCCTGGCCTCGCTGTCGGTGCTGCCGATGGCGATGATTCCGCGGGTCACGCCACTGCTCGACAAGGTCGAGCCGCTGTCGCCGCTGCGCCTGATGATCCTCACCCCCACCGGGGTGGTGGGGGCCTTCGGTTCCGGCATGCTGGCGGCTGCGGTGTACGCCCTGATGCCGCTGTATCTGCAGCGTACCGGCTTTGATCTGGCCGAGGTCGGCCAGCTGATGGCGATAACGGTACTCGGCGCCATGCTGCTGCAGTATCCGGTGGGCCGCTGGTCGGATCGTCACGACCGCCAGCTGGTGCTGATCCTGATCGGTCTGTTCTGCCTGGCCATCTCGCTGGCGGTGCTGCTGCTGCCGTTGCCGAGCTGGGGGCTGGCCGCGCTGCTGTTCCTGCTGGGCGGTGGCGTCTTCTCGTTGTATCCGGTCTCGGTCAGCCACTCGGCGGACCGTGCACCCGCCGGCGCCCTGGTGCCCATGAGTCAGGGCCTTTTGCTGATCAGCGCGCTTGGCTCCTCGGTCAGTCCGCCGCTGGTCAGCCCGGTAATGGCGGCGCTTGGCGATACCGCCCTGTTCATGGCCTTCGGCGCCCTCGGTGGCGCCCTGGTGCTGTTCTTCGCCTGGCGTCGCCTGGTGCGTCCGGCGCCGGTGCCGGTGGTGCCGTTCTCCCCGGCGACGCCGTTGTCGTCGGTGGGTGCGGAATTCGTGGTCACCGACGAGTGGGTGGCGGGCGCCAAGGAGCACGAGCATATGGAAGACCTGTCCGACGTGGTGCCGGACGTGGACGTGGCCGAGCCCATGGTGGGGCCGCCAGCGGAAGAAGGTCAGTACGTGCCTTATTTCGATGAAGACGGCTACCACGATGGCGTGCTGGAGGTGAACCATCACGAGTCTGATGAAGACGCCGCCGCTATCGAGCCAACGCCCGTCGAACCCGGCTGGGAGCAGGAGTCGCCGTCGGCGGCTGAGCCGGGCGAGGCACCCAAGGGCTGATCAACGTGGCCGGCGAACTTGTCCCTTTGGGTCGCCGTGGGCGGCCCAGACCTGGCCAGAGGCGCCGGCCTGAGCGGTCAACATGTGGCAGACAGTGGGCCTCAGTTCGGTCCGAACAGCAGCTTGAACAGCGCACGACGTACCGCGGGTGTCGCCTGCTGGCGGGCGTAGGCCAGCAGCACGTCGTGATGGTTGGGGTGACGGGCGTTCTGTACCAGGATCTGACGAGCTTGCTGTAGCTGGGTGGCCGACATGACAGTCCCTCCGGAGCATCGGGTGCCCACCATGGGCACTTGAGTCCCACAGTAGTCGCGGTCCTGGCTCGCTCCTTACGATACGTGGTTGTGCTGCAGCGGCCTATTTCCTTCCCACGTCGAAGACCGATGGTTTTTCTCAAGTGGTATCTGCGCTGCCACCTCCGCTGCTATCTCATCCGCCATCCGCGGCCTCATCGAGCTGCGCCCGCCAGGCCATGATGCGAGCGAAACGCTCTTCCTGGCCATGATCGGTGGGGTGGTAGAAGCGCTCGGTCGGCACTGCCTCGGGCCAGCAGTCGTGGGCCGACCCCGCCGGGTAGCCGTTGGGCTCGGCGTGGGCGTAGCGGTAGCCGTCGCCGTGGCCCAGGGAAGTCATCAGCTTGGTCGGTGCGTTGCGCAGGTAGGTCGGCACCTCCAGGCTCGGCTGGGCCGCGACAAAGGCCTGGGCCTTCTTCCAGGCCTGGTCGATGGCGTTGCTCTTAGGCGCCACCGCCAGGTGGATGGCGGCGTGGGCGATGGCGCGCTGGCCTTCGTAGTCGCCCAGACGCAGGTAGGCATCCCAGGCCGACATGACCAGCGGCAGGCAACGCGGGTCGGCGTTGCCGACGTCCTCCGAGGCGATGGCCGCCAGGCGACGGATGACGTCCAGCGGATCGCCACCGCCCTGGATAAAGCGGGCCATGTACAGAAGGGCGGCGTCGGGGCGTGATGAGCGTACCGACTTGTGCAGCGCCGACAGCAGGTCGTAGTAGTGATCGCCCTGCTTGTCGAAGGCGCTGGCGGTGTGGCCGATGACGTCTTCCAGCGCCTCGCGGGGCAGACGCTCTGCACCGCCTTCCGCCAGGGTGAAGTCGCAGGCGGTCTCCAGAAGGCCCAGGGCGCGCCGGGCGTCGCCGGCCGAGGCGCGCGCCAGTATCGCTAGCACCTCGTCTTCGACGCGGATGTCGCGGTGACCAAGGCCGCGCTCGGGGTCGGCCAGGGCGCGGCGCATGACCTCGATCAGCGCGGCCTCGTCCAGCGCCTTGAGCACATGGACACGGGCCCGGGACAACAGCGCCGAATTGACCTCGAAGGAGGGGTTCTCGGTGGTGGCGCCGATCAGCGTCAGAAGGCCTGACTCGACGTGGGGCAGCAGGGCGTCCTGCTGACTCTTGTTGAGGCGGTGGATCTCGTCGAGAAACAATACCGTGGTCTGCCCCTGGCCCTGGGCCACCCGGGCGCGCTCCACCACCTCGCGAATGTCCTTGACCCCGGCCATGACCGCCGACAAGCGCTCCAGCCGTGCGCTGGAGGCGCTGGCGAGGATATCGGCCAGGGTGGTCTTGCCGACGCCGGGTGGCCCCCACAGGATCATCGAGCGTACCTGGCCGGCTTCTACCATGCGCCGCAATGGCTTACCTGGCCCCACCAGCGACGGCTGGCCCACGTAGTCGTCCAGGGACCTCGGGCGCATGCGCCAGGCCAGGGGCGCGGCGTCTTCCTGGTGGGCCTGTTCGAACATGTCCATCGTCGACTCCTGGGAAGAATGAATTGAGCGCCAGACGTCAACGCTCAGGCGGTGTGTAGGAAATCAACCCTTCTGAATGTGGCAATTTTCGTCGGGCAAAAACTCGATTATGCGTCTAGGGTGATACATTCCGGTTCCCGCACGATCCGGAACCTGACCCGAGAAGGCCAGTCTAAGCTAGGGTGCCTTCAGCTCATGCTGACCACAGGAGGTTTCCGTCATGCCCATGCTAAAGCAACTGCGACGGGATCATGCCAACATGGCGCGCATACTGCACGTCCTGCAACTCAAGCAAAAGACCCTCGCGCAGGGAGAGCGGCCCAACTTCCAGCTCGTCAGGGAGGTGGTTGACTATATTCTCGACTACATGGCGGGGTTCACCCTGCCCCTGGAGCAGATCTGTACCGACCGTCTCAAGGAGCTGGCCCCCGAAAGCGAGGCAGTGGCCGAGCAACTGTCCGGCGACTACCGCAAGCTCAAGGCCCGGCTGACGCGCCTGTCCCGTGACATCGACATGATCCTGATGGATGTCGCCATCCCCATGGACCAGTTTGCCGATGACCTCAAGCAGTACCTGGACAGCCACCGTGCTTACCTTCGCCAAGAGCGTGAGGAACTCTTCCCGCTGATCAGCGAGCACTTCTCGGACGAAGATCTCGATCGCCTGGCCCACGCCCTGCCGGAGAACGCCACCGCCGAACTTGAGCGACTCCAGGCGGCCTACCCTGAACTCTATGCCGAGCTACGCGAGGAGCCGGTACCCGCCTGATCGGTTTTTCCCTCGTTCGTTCCTTGCTTCTCGAGCATCACGTCGTCGGCCCGAACTCCGGTTCGGGCCGCATGACGTCTGCGCTCACCTCGGCGCGCTGGCGTATCCGTGGGCGCCCTTGCTGCGCTTATGCAGGTCCGCCAATGTCGGGTAGAATGGCGCCCATGTTGATTCAGGTGCCGTTTCCCTTGCTCAGCCTCTTGCCCCTCCTCCTTCCCCGTCTCCGGTCGGCCTCGATGGCGGCCCGATCCGATCGTGGTGGATATTTCCCCGCCGTCCGGCAGTGGCGGTGGGCATGGGCTTTGCCCGTCAGGGAGGAGGCTTGATGGCCGGACCTGTGCTGGTGTTCGACTCCGGCGTGGGCGGGCTTTCCGTGGTGGCGGCGCTCAGACGCCATCTGCCCGATACGGCGCTTGCCTACTGCTGCGACAACGCCATGCTGCCCTACGGTACGCGGCCGGACCCTTGGTTGGTCGAGCGGATCGTCGCGGTGTGCGAGGCGGCGGTGAATCGTACCGGTGCCGATACCCTGGTGGTGGCCTGCAATACCGCCAGCACCCTGGCACTGGAGGCCTTGCGCGAACGCCTGGACGTGCCGGTGGTGGGCACGGTGCCGGCGATCAAGCCGGCCGCCCAGGCCAGTCGCAGTGGGCATCTGGCACTGCTGGCCACCAGCGCAACGGTCGCCCGGCCCTACACCCAGCGGCTGATCGACAGCTATGCGCCGCACTGCCAGGTCGAGAAGGTGGCCGCCGACGCGCTGGTGGCCGAGGCGGAGCGCGCCATCCAGGGGCACGCTATCGATCCTGCGGTGGTTCGCCAGGCGCTGTCAGCGCTCGTGGAGGATGCCCGTATCGATACGGTGGTGCTGGGCTGTACCCACTTTCCCTTGCTGCGTCGCTGGCTCGACGAGGCCATGCCGCGGGCCGTCACCTGGGTAGACTCCGGCGACGCCATTGCCCGACGGACGGCCCAGGTGGCGGTGGGCCCGGATGCCCGACAGGGCCTCGATGCGGCCTGGGTCACGAGTCTATTGCGGGATTCGTCAGGTGCGACGGACGCCTCGGAAAGGCTGACGCGAGGGCTTGCGTCCTTCGGCTTTGCGGCCCCTTGCCTGCTGGACGTGCCCAGCGCTTGACCCACCTCTTGTACACCGTCCGGCAGCGGCGTTGACCACGCCGTCATCGCCCACGTCATTTGTTTATTGTTCATCGTTTTCCAGGAGTTTCCGTGGCCATACCCGTCGTTGAACCCGAACGCTATGCCGAACAGCTCGCCGCCAAGCGTGATCGCCTGGTCGAGCAGTTTGCGCGGTTTTCTCCGCCCGAGCTCGAGGTTTATCCGTCACCGCCGAGTCACTACCGGCAACGCTGCGAGTTTCGCGTCTGGCATGAGGGCGACGATCTCTACTATGTGATGTTCGAGGTCAATCCCGAGGACCCCGACGACAAGCGGCTGGTACGCATGGACCAGTTCGCTGTGGCCAGTGAACGCATCAATGCCCTGATGCCGGCGCTGCTCGACGCCATCCGTGACAACCCGGTGATGCGGCGCAAGCTGTTTCAGGTGGAGTTTCTGACCACCCTGGCGGGTGAGACGTTGATCAGCCTGATCTACCACCGGCCGCTGGAAGACGACTGGGAGCGGGATGCCCGGGAACTCGAGCGCGAGCTTGGGGTGATGATCATCGGCCGCTCACGCAAGCAGCGGCTGGTGCTGACCCGCGACCACGTGTGGGAACGTCTCGAGGTGGACGGACAGGTACTGCACTACCAGCAGGTGGAAAACAGCTTTACCCAGCCCAATGCGCGCATCTGCGCCTCCATGCTGTCCTGGGCACGGGAGGTGACCGCGGGCAGCCAGCAGCAGGACCTGGTCGAGCTCTACTGCGGCAACGGCAACTTCACCATCGCCCTGGCAGAGAATTTTCGCCGGGTTCTGGCCACCGAGATCTCGCGCACCTCGGTGGCCAGCGCCAGGGTCAATCTCGAGGCCAACGCGGTGACCAATGCCTTTGTCGCGCGGATGTCTGCCGAAGACTTCTCTTCTGCGCTCAAAGGGGAGAAAACAGGCCGGCGAGTGGACGAGATGTGCCTGGGTGACTATGACTTCTCCACAGTGCTGGTGGACCCACCGCGGGCCGGTCTGGACGCCGACAGCTGTGATCAACTGAGTGAATACCCGCGTATCGTCTATATTTCATGCAATCCGGACACCCTGGCCGTCAATCTCGAACAGCTCACCAGGACGCACCGCATCGTTCGTTTCGCTCTGTTTGACCAGTTCCCCTTCACCCATCACTGTGAGTGCGGGGTCTTGCTGGAACGGCGCTCCTGAGGCGCCAACGAGCCTAACGCAAGCGTGCTGTCAAGGGGGGATGCGTAACCGTCATGCTCCATGAGAAGGCGGGCATCTGGATGGGGGTGGGGTGGGGATTGGCGTAAGCTTGCCGAATGCGCCAGGAGCGCCGGATGCGTAGCGCCGCGCAGCACGCTCGTCACTACCTTTACACAGGCCACAGTGAAGTGGCCGCCGCCAACCGAGGTGAGGATGTTACACGTCGCACAGGATGACAGTCGCGAGGATCTGCTCAAGCAACTCGAGGAAAAGCTGGAAGGACGCCTCGATCAGGAAAAGGCCGGTCTGGTGGGTGACTTCGCTCGCCATTTCTACTCCACGGTGCCGCTGGAGGATCTGAGCGAGCGGCGCCTGGATGATCTGTACGGCGCCACCCTGTCGGTGTGGCACTTCCTGCAGCAGTTCGATCCGGCCTCACCCAAGGTCAAGGTCATGAACCCTGACTTCGAGGAGCACGGCTGGCAGTCGACCCACACCTTTGTCGCGGTGCTGCACGAAGACATGCCGTTTCTGGTCGACTCGGTGCGCATCGAGCTCAACCGTCGTGGCATGACCGTCCACGCCATCCACAATTCGGTACTGTCGGTCGCTCGTGACAAGCAGCACCGGGTCGAGCGTGTGTCGTCTCCGGGTGAAAAGGACGCCCCCGAGCATCGTGAGTCGCTGATCGCCATCGAGGTGGATCGTCACTCCGACCCCGAGGAGCTGTCGGCCATCGAGCAGAGCATCCACGAGGTGCTGAAGGAAGTGCGCACGGCGGTGGCGGACTTCGATCCGATGCGCGCGCGCATCCGCGAGACCATCGACGAGCTCAAGAATTGCTGCCCGGGCCCGATCGACAAGGCCGATCACGACGAGGCGGTGGCCTTCCTCGAATGGATGCTGGAAGACAACTTCACCTTCCTCGGTTATGACGAGTTCACCGTCGACAAGGACAACGGTGGCCAGAGCCTCAATCAGGTCGACGGCAGCGAGCTCGGTCTGTTCCGTCTGTCCGATGCCCAGTATCGCCAGCGTATCCGCACCGACCAGGGAGTCGAGGGCGATCGCTACGTGCTGGTGCCGCAGCTTCTGTCATTCGCCAAGAGCGCCTTCCACGCCCGCGTCCACCGTCCCACCTATCCGGACTACGTGACCATCGATCGCTATGACGACAAGGGCAACGTCATCGGCGAGCGTCGCTTTCTGGGGCTGTTCACCGCTGGGGTCTACAACGACTCGCCGCGTCATATTCCGATCCTGAGGCGCAAGCTCAAGACGGTGATGGATATCGCCGGCTTCAACCCCAAGGGCCACAACGGCAAGCAGCTGACCCAGATCCTCGAGGTCTATCCCCGCGACGACCTGTTCCAGATCGACACCGACGAGCTGGCCCAGACGGCGCTGGGTATCCTCGATATCCGTGAACGTCGCCGGGTGCGGCTGTTCATCCGCGAGGATCGCTTCGGTCGCTTCTATTCGTGCCTGGTATTCGTACCGCGCGATGTGTTCTCGACCGAGCTTCGTCTGCGTCTGCAGAACCTGCTTTGCGAGGAACTCGACGCCACCTTCGGTGACTTCAACACCTACCTGTCCGAATCGGTGCTGGCGCGGATCCAGTTCATCCTGCGCTTCAACGGCGACACGCCGACCGACTACGACATCAAGGCGCTGGAAGAGAAGCTGGCGCGGCTCGCCCGCAACTGGCGTGACGATCTGCTCAATGCCGCCATCGAAGGCTTCGGCGAGGAACACGCCAACCAGCTGCTGGATCGCTTCCGCGACGCCTTCCAGGCCAGCTACCAGGAAGACTTCAGTGCCCGCACCGCGGTCTACGACCTGCAGCACATCGGCGAGCTGGACAACGGCAAGCCGCTGGCGCTGTCGCTGTACCGACTGATCGAGGAAGAGGGCAGCGGCGTCAACCTCAAGCTGTTCCACAAGCGCAAGCCGATTCCGCTGTCCGACGTGCTGCCGATGATGGAAAACCTGGGGCTCAGGGTCATCGGTGAACGCCCCTACGAGGTCGAGGCGGTGGACGAGAGCTACTGGATCCACGACTTCGATCTGGAGCATCACACCGACACCGAGGTCAACCTGCAGGAGATGCGCAAGCCGTTCATCGAGGCCTTCCAGCGCATCTGGGCCGGCGAGGCGGACAACGACCGCTTCAACCGTCTGATCATCGGCGCCAACCTCGACTGGCGTGAAGTGGCGATGCTGCGCTCCTACGCGCGTTATCTGAAGCAGATCCGCTTCGGCATCTCCCAGAACTTCATCGCCAATGCACTGGTGGCCCACCCGCAGATCACCCGCGAGCTGGTGACCCTGTTCGAGCTGCGCTTCGATCCCGAGGATCGTCCCGCCGAGGGTGAGATCGAGGCCTGCGTCGAGCGCATCAATGGCCTGCTCGACGACGTCGCCAGCCTCAACGACGACCGGCTGCTGCGTCGTTACGTGGAGCTGATCCAGGCGACCCTGCGCACCAACTACTATCAGAAGACCGAAGACGGCGGCTTCAAGGACTACCTGTCGTTCAAGCTGGAACCGTCCAAGGTCACCGGCATGCCCAAGCCGCGCCCGATGTTCGAGATCTTCGTCTGCTCGCCGCGGGTCGAGGGTGTTCACCTGCGCGGTGGCAAGGTCGCCCGTGGCGGCCTGCGCTGGTCGGACCGCCACGAGGACTTCCGTACCGAGGTGCTCGGGCTGGTCAAGGCGCAGCAGGTCAAGAACTCGGTGATCGTGCCGGTGGGGGCCAAGGGCGGCTTCGTGTGCAAGCGCATGCCGGAAGGTGCCGATCGCGAGACCACCCAGAAGGAAGGCATCGCCTGCTACCAGACCTTCATCCGCGCGCTGCTGGACGTGACTGACAATCTGGTCGGTGGCGAGGTCGTCGAGCCGAAGAACGTGGTACGCCACGACGAGGCCGACCCCTACCTGGTGGTGGCGGCCGACAAGGGCACCGCCACCTTCTCCGACATCGCCAACGAGATTTCCATCGAGTATGGCCACTGGCTGGGTGACGCCTTTGCTTCCGGCGGCGCCAACGGCTACGACCACAAGAAGATGGGCATCACCGCCAAGGGCGCCTGGGAGTCGGTCAAGCGCCACTTCCGTGGCCTCGGCATCAACACCCAGTCCGACGAGTTCAGCGTGGTCGGTATCGGTGACATGGCCGGTGACGTCTTCGGCAACGGCATGCTGCTGTCCGAGACCATTCGCCTGGTCGGTGCCTTCAACCATATGCACATCTTCGTCGATCCGACGCCGGATGCGGCCAGCACCTTCAAGGAGCGCAAGCGCCTGTTCGAGATGCCGCGCTCCAGCTGGGAAGACTATGACTCCTCGTTGATCTCCGAAGGCGGCGGCGTCTTCTCCCGTGCGGCCAAGTCGATCAAGATCACGCCGCAGATGAAGGAGGTCTTCGGCATCAGCGAAGACAAGCTGCCGCCCAATGAGCTGATCCAGGCGATGCTGCGCTCGAAGGTCGACCTGATCTGGAACGGCGGCATCGGCACCTACGTCAAGGCCAGCACCGAGACCGACGCAGAGGTCGGCGACAAGGCCAACGACGTGCTGCGCATCGACGGCAAGGAACTGAACTGCCGAGTGGTAGGCGAGGGCGGCAACCTTGGCCTGACCCAGCGCGGGCGCATGGAGGCGGCGGCGCGTGGTGTGCGCGTCAACACCGACTTCATCGACAACGCCGGCGGGGTCAACTGCTCCGACCATGAGGTCAACATCAAGATCCTGATCGATGAGGTGGTGGCCAACGGTGACATGACCGACAAGCAGCGCAATCAGCTGCTGGCGGACATGACCGAGGAAGTCAGCGAGCTGGTGCTGACCGACAACTATCGTCAGACCCTGGCGCTGGATCTGTCCGAGCGGCTGTCCCACCAGGGGATCGGGCCCTATCGCCGCTTTATCAGCGAACTGGAAGCGGCCGGTCAGATCGATCGCGAACTCGAGTTCCTGCCCTCCGACGAGGAGCTCCAGGAGCGTTCCGCCAATGACCAGGGCATGGTGTTGCCGGAGCTGTCGGTGCTGATCTCCTACGCCAAGAGCACGCTCAAGGGCGACCTGATCGCTTCCGACGTGCCCGACGACGAGATCATCGCCCAGCACGCCACCCGGGCCTTCCCCCAGAGCCTGGTGGAGCGCTACCGCGACCAGGTCCTGAGCCACCGCCTGAAGCGCGAAATCGTGGCGACCCAGCTGGCCAACGATCTGGTCGACCACATGGGCATCGTGTTCACCCGCCGGCTGATCGACTCCACCGGCATGGGGCGTGCGGACATCGCGCGGGCCTACGTCATCGCCCGTGACAGCTTCCAGCTGCCCAAGCTGTGGGAGCAGATCGAAGCGCTCGACAACCAGATCTCGACCGATATCCAGTACGGCATGATGCTCGACCTGATGCGCATGATTCGCCGCGCTTCACGCTGGTTCCTGCGCCATCGTTCGGGCCAGGCTGCCGGTGACTGCATCGAGTACTACCAGCCGCGTATTGCCCAGCTGCAGGAGAATATCGGCAAGCGTCTGCGTGGCGAGGAACTCGAGGCCTGGCAGGCCCGCCGTGACGAACTCGTCGACGCCGGGGTGCCCGAGGCGCTGGCCTCCACCGTGGCCGCGGCCGATAGCCTGTACGCGGCGCTGGGCATCATCCAGACCGCCCGCCAGGTCAACGAGAAGCCGCAGAAGGTGGCCGAGGTCTGCTACGAGATCGGCGCCCGTCTGGAGCTGCCGTGGATGATCCAGCAGGTTACCGCCTTGCCGGTGAAGGATAGCTGGCAGGCCCAGGCGCGGGAGACCTTCCGCGACGACATCGAGCGTCAGCAGATGGCGTTGACCGCCAGCGTGATGAAGATGGAGAGCGGCGCCCGCGATACCGCCGGACGTGTCGATCAGTGGCTCAAGCACCACGAGTCCATGCACAAGCGCTGGTGCCGCCTGATCAACGAGGTCGACAGTGGCGCCCAGGGCGGCTTCCCGCTGTTTGCCGTGGCGGTGCGTGAGCTGGTGGATCTGGCCGAGAGCAACAGCGAGGTCTAGACCCCGGGTCAGTGAGTCGACCACTAGAGGACGCCCACGGGCGTCCTCGTCGTAGCCGACACCGATCGAGTGAATCCGTGGCGTTGGTTCACACAACGCGGTGGTTTTTGCTAAGTGGCGGTACACACAACGCAAGAAGGGCGCCCCCAGGGGCGCCCTTCTTGCGTCTGGCCTTTGCAGGCATTGTCGGCAACCAACGGACCGAGGCTTAGCGGCAGCTGATGCTCCAGATTGCCTTGAAGCCTTCGCTGTCGTCGTTCAGCGCCGCCAGGTTGGTGTCTTCGTTGACGGTGCCGCCTTCGACCATGGCCTCGGCGCGCTCACGCTTTTCCGGGCTGGTGTTGGGGCCAAGCACCTGTTGCTCCTCGATGATGAATTCGTCGCGATCCTGGGCCTCGCACTGCTCCAGTGCGCGCTCCTTGGCCTCTTCCAGGGCTTCCTGGCGATCATCGCCGAGCCCGGTGACGATGTAGTCGGTGCTCTCTTTCTCCATCGAGGCGCTGTCGCTGGCGCAGCCGGCAAGGCCGAGGGCGGCAACGGCGCCGAGGGCAAGCATCATGGGGCGAGTCTTGATCATCATGCGGTCTCTCCTTTTCCGTCTCGGGGATCCCTGTTTCCAGCAGGGATGGGCGCTTGTCACCCGCGCCTTGCTGACCATGCTAACGAATCAGCACAGCAGCACAAGAGTAGCGTACCGGCGACGGGGGGTGTCGCAGACAGGAGACGGCAGGCAAGGGATGGTAAACAAGAGCCGGCAGATAAGCGACAGCAGACGAGGGGCGCACCAAGCGGGAGGCAGGTGCCGGCAGACTAGCGATGCAGGTGGCGGGACCATCGATCGGCCATCAGTGCCCGTGGGGCAGTGATGGCCGGTCGATGAATCCGCTCAGCGAAGCGCTACAGCAGGAAGATCGTCGCCAGGCCGAGGAAGGACATGAAGCCGATCACGTCGGTGACGGTGGTCAGAATGACCGAGCCGGACAGCGCTGGATCGATGTTCATGCGCTTGAGCACGAGGGGAATCACGATGCCGCAGACCCCGGCGGCCAGCATGTTGATGACCAGGGCGGCGGCGATGATCACGCCGATCGCCACGCTCTTGAACCAGAGCACCGCCAGCACCGCCACCACCAGTGCCCAGACGACACCGTTGAGCAGGGCAATGCCGACCTCCTTGCGCAGCAGCCAGTTGCTGTTGGTCTTGCTGATCTGGCCAAGGGCGAGGCCACGAATGGCCAGGGTCAGGGTCTGGCTGCCGGCGATGCCGCCCATGCTGGCGACGATCGGCATCAGTACCGCCAGCGCCACCACCTTCTCCAGGGCATCCTCGAACTGACCGATGACCCAGGCGGCGAGAAAGGCGGTCAGCAGGTTGATGCCGAGCCATACCGCACGACGCTTGGCGCTGGGTAACACCGGCGCGAACAGGTCTTCCTCCTCGTCGAGGCCGGCCATGTTCATCAGCGCCTGTTCGGAGTTCTCTTGGATGACGTCGACGATATCGTCGATGACGATACGGCCGATCAACATGCCGTCGTTGTCCACCACCGGGGCCGACGTCAGGTCGTGGGTCTGGAACAGGGTGGCCACGTCGCGGGACTTCATGTCGCCCTGGATGACGTCGACGTCGGCGTCCATCAGCTCCGCCACCGAGGTCTCCTGATCATGGGAAACCAGCCGGGCCAGCGGCAGCACGCCGACGAAGTGGCCGATGCGGTCCACCACCATCAGGTTGTCGGTGTTGTCCGGGATCGACTCCTTCCAGCGCAGAAAGCGCTGCACCGTCTCGAGGGTGACGTCGGAGCGCACCCCGATGGCGTCGGTGCGCATCAGGCGCCCGGCGCTGTCTTCCTCGAACGACAGGGTCTCCTGCAGACGAGTGCGCTGCATCTCGTCCATGGTGCGCAGCATGTCCTCGGCCACCTGCTTGGGCAGGTCCTCGAACAGCTCTGCCAGGTCGGCGGTGTCCAGGCTTGCCGTGGCGGCGACGATCTCCTCGGGGTCCATGTCCTCGAGCAGGGTGCTGCGCACCTCGTCATGGACGTGCAGCAGGACTTCGCCGTCGTCCTCCGCTGGTACCTGTTCCCATAGCCTGATGCGCTCGCTCAGCGGCAGCGATTCGAGCAGCAGGGCGACCTCGGCGGGTTCGAGATCCTCCAGGGCCTCGGAGACCTCCTGGGGGTTCTCGTCTTCCAGGGCCAGGTGGATGCGCGACAGCTGGCTTTCAAACGTCTCGGTCACTTCTGTCATGGGCCCTCCCGGCATATGTCGCTGACTGACAAGACAACGATCGTGTCCTACGTTGATGGAGTTAGTAGAACACAACTATTTACAAAGAAAAGGAGTGGCGAATGGCTGGATCGAGCGAGGGCTACCACGAACCGGTGGAAGAGTTGACGGCGCAGACCCGGGATTATCATCGCGCCATCGTGTCGTTGATGGAGGAACTGGAGGCAGTCGACTGGTACAACCAGCGAGTTGACGCCTGTCAGGACGAAGATCTACGCAAGATCCTCGAACATAACCGTGATGAGGAAAAGGAGCACGCGGCCATGACCCTGGAGTGGCTGCGCCGCAAGGATCCCGCCATGGACAAGTATCTACGCGAGTTTCTGTTTACCGAAGGGGACATTGGACACTGACGACCTGGGATGAAAGCCCGTTTGGGCAAAACGGCTGAGGTCTGATTCAGGAAGTCGTCGTGGCGTCGCGGCTGCGCTATACTCGCGCCCGGCCGCGCGCCCTCGTCCTTTTTCGCCTCGGAGACGCCATGTACGATCTCGCCCGCTCCCTGTTGTTTCGCCTGGATCCCGAACGGGCCCACGGCCTGTCCTTGACGTCGCTGGACTGGGCGGCGCGCGTGAAGGCGACGCGGTTGCTGGCAGGTGCCCGCGTGGACGATCCGGTCAACGTGATGGGCTTGAGCTTCCCCAACCGTATCGGCCTGGCGGCGGGGCTCGACAAGAACGCCGATCACCTCGACGCCCTGGGGGCGCTGGGCTTCGGCTTCGTCGAGGTCGGCACCGTGACCCCCAGGGCCCAGTCCGGCAACCCCAAGCCCCGGCTGTTCCGCCTGCCCGAGCGTGGCGCCATCATCAATCGCATGGGGTTCAACAACCTCGGCGTGGATCACCTGGTGGAGCAGGTAAAGGCCAGCCGCTACCGCGGGGTGATCGGCATCAATATCGGCAAGAACCTGACCACCTCGGTGGAGGACGCCGGTGACGACTACCTTTACTGCCTGGAGCGGGTTCACGCTCACGCCGACTACGTGGCGGTCAATATCTCGTCACCGAATACTCCGGGGCTACGCAACCTGCAGTTCGGCGACCACCTCGATGAGTTGCTCGGACGCCTGCGCTCGACAGGCACTCGCCTCGATGAACAGAGTGGGCGTCGTGTGCCGCTGGCGGTAAAGATCGCCCCGGACATGGACGAGGAAGAGGTCGTTCTGGTGGCGCGGGCGCTGGCGGACAATGGCATCGACGCGGTGATTGCCACCAACACCACGGTATCCCGTGAAGCGGTGCAAGGGCTTGCGCACGCCGATGAGCAGGGCGGACTGTCGGGTTGCCCGGTGTTCGATGCCTCCAACCTTGTGATCGAGCGGCTGCGCCAGGCGTTGCCCGACATGCCGATCATCGGCGTCGGCGGCGTCGACAGTGGCCAGGCGGCGGTGGCCAAGCGTCAGGCAGGGGCGGATCTGGTGCAGGTGTATTCGGGCTTTATCTACCGCGGACCGGGGCTGGTCCGGGAGTGCGCCAGGGCGCTGGCGTCGGCGCGCTGAAAGGGCGGGCAGCAAAAAGCCCATGGCGTCTTGTGCCATGGGCTTGGCGGGTCTTTCCTTTACCTCGACAGTACTGCGTTATCAGAGCACCATGGGGTTCTTGTGAATGCCGGACACTCCCGTCATGCCCGACCACTGGTCCCCACGACCTTCACGCCAACCGCTCATCCAGTATTCCCGTAGATTGATGTCCTGGCTGGGGCAGTCATCGCGGGATCTACCCGAGAGACCGGCCTTGTAGCCATGTACATAGGCACGCTGGAAGCGATCACGTTTCTGTCGTTTCATGGGTCTACCTCGTGACAAAGGTACCAATCTGACCTGCCCCTGCGGGAAATTCGGGGGATGCAAGCGGCAGGCCCGTGATGCCCAAGCCCTGCGATGTGCAGGCTCTCCCGAGTCGCACGAAATGAAGGCTTGTTGACAGGGACACATGTGTCGTATCTCGTAGCTACCATTCCATTGATAGCGTAAGCCGCTCGGCATTGTCGACTGTTGTTTTGTAACAACCTGTTCACCTTGTCGTCATGAAATGGTTAACCGAATAATGGCTTTCGCAGTCATCATTAATGTAGGAGAAGCAAGTGCCTGAGAAGCTTGACCTTCTGGCAACCTGTCCACGGGGCATCGAACAACTGTTAGCCGACGAGCTAGTCACATTCGGCTTGACACCGGGCAAGACCACCGTGGCAGGCGTGAACGCCGAGGGCGATCTCGAGGGTGCCTACCGGGCCTGTCTGTGGTCGCGCCTGGCCAACAGGGTCATCCTGTGTCTGTCGCGAACGGAAGGCGTCGAAACGCCGGATGCCCTGCACGATGCCGCCGCCGCCGTCGACTGGCAGCGCCATCTGCCTGCCGGTGCCACCATCGCGGTGGACTTTCATGGTCGCAGTGACGAGATTCGACATACCCGCTTCGGCGCCCAGACGGTCAAGGATGGCGTGGTCGACCGTCTTGGTGCGGCCGGCCAGGCGCGTCCCGATGTCGACGTCCGTAATCCCGACGTGCGCCTGTATGCCCACCTGCACCGTGGCCGCTTGACGCTGGGCATCGACCTGTCCGGCGACAGCCTGCACCGGCGCGGCTATCGTCGCGATACCGGCCACGCCCCGCTCAAGGAAAACCTGGCGGCGGCGCTGCTGGTGCGCGCCGGCTGGCCGGAGTTGGCCAAGCAGGGCGCGCCGCTGGTTGACCCCATGTGTGGCTCGGGCACGCTGTTGATCGAGGCCGCGCTGATGGCCGCCGACATGGCGCCCAACCTGAACCGGGAGCGCTTCGGCTTTGCCCGCTGGGCCGGCCACGACCCGGCGCTGTGGCGCGAGGTCCTGCGCGAGGCCGAGGCCCGGGCGAGCATCGGACGAAAACGCGCGCGCTCGGTGATCTTTGGCTTCGACCAGAGCCCGCCGGCGCTGTCGGCGGCCAAGACCAACGCCATGCGCGCCGGCATCCCGGCGCTGATCCACCTCGATGGCGCCAGCGTGCATCGCCTGGCGCGGCCGCGGGTGCTCGACCCCGAGCTTGCGGGGCTGGTGATCAGCAACCCGCCTTACGGCGAGCGTATCGGCGAGCTGCCGGAGCTGGTGCGGCTCTATTCGGACCTGGGCGAGCGGCTCAAGGCCGACTTCGGTGGCTGGCGCCTGGCGCTGTTCACCGGCAATCCGGACCTTGGCCACCGTCTCGGCATGCGCGCCCACAAGCAGTACGCGCTGAGAAACGGCCCGCTCGAGGCCAAGCTGTTGCTGATCGATATCGCACGCCGCGATGGCCAGAGCCAGAACCAGAACCAGGATCAGAACCGGGATCGGAGCCAGGGTCGCGGCCATGACGGTGAGGCGACGTCGACGGTCGACGGCCAGGCCAGCCCGGCCACCGGGGCAGGTGAAGGGGCGGCGTCCTCCGATACCCAGGCAACATCCACGGCACCTCGTAGCGAGGGCGCCCAGATGTTTGCCAACCGTCTGGAAAAGAACCAGAAGAAGCTGCGCAAGTGGCTCAAGCGCAGCGGCGAGAGCTGCTATCGGCTGTACGACGCCGACATGCCCGAGTATGCCCTGGCCATCGATGTCTACGGCGATCACGTCCACGTCCAGGAGTACGCCGCGCCCAAGTCCATCGACCCGTCCCAGGCCCAGCGGCGTCTGTTCGATGCCCTCGGGGTGATTCCCGAGGTGCTGGAAGTGGACCCCGGCAAGGTGGTGATCAAGCGGCGCAAGCGTCAGCAGGGCAAGTCCCAGTACGAGAAGCAGGGGCGCAGCGGCCAGCGCTTCCAGGTCACCGAAGGTCGCGCGACGCTATGGGTCAACCTGCGTGACTATCTGGACACCGGGCTGTTTCTCGATCATCGCCCGGTGCGCCGTATGCTCGGCGAGATGGCTGCCGGCAAGCGCTTTCTCAACCTGTTCTGCTACACCGCCACGGCCACGGTGCAGGCAGCGCTCGGCAGCGAGGCCGAGGGCGGCGCCAGTGACAGTGTCAGCGTCGACATGTCCAACACCTACCTGGAGTGGGCGCGGGACAATTTCGCGCTCAACCGGCTCGACCCGTCGCGCCACCGGGTGGTGCGCGACGACTGCCTGCGCTGGCTGGAGACCGCAGGCGGCGAGTTCGACCTGATCTTCATGGACCCGCCGACCTTCTCCAACTCCAAGAAGATGGAAGACACCCTGGATGTCCAGCGGGACCATCCGCGCCTGGTGCGCCTGGCCATGGCTCGGCTGGCGCCGGGCGGTACCCTGGTGTTCTCCAACAACCAGCGGCGCTTTCAGATGGATGACGAGCTTGCCGTCGACTTCGAGGTCAAGGACATCTCGCGTCAGACCTTCGACCCTGACTTCAGCCGCCGGCCGGACCTGCACCACTGCTTCCTCATCCGCCATCGGCAGGCGTCGTGATGGTGCTGACGCTCTACACCACCCTGGGCTGCCATCTGTGCGAGCAGATGGAAGCCCTGGTGCGTGCCCTTGCCCGGGTGGAGTTCACCATCGAGCGTATCGAGATCAGCGAAGACGACACCCTGCTTCGCCGGTACGGCGAGAGGATCCCGGTGCTGATCGACGCTGAACGTCCCGATGACGTCCTGGAGGGGCGGGTGGAGCCCGACGCCGTCGTGCGCTGGCTGGCGACACGCGGGTGGTTGAGCGAGCAAGCGGTCGCTGTGCAAGCCGAAGCGGACTCGGCGAGCCAGGGGAGGGAGGCTCCCGCAGTAACAGCGACCCGGGTGAAAGGACGCCGCGTCTTCGGCAAGCTCTGAACGGGTGCCGGGATGGCTGTAGGATGACTGTAACAAGGGCTATGTCGAGAGCGCCCGTGGTGGTGGCCTCGTCGCCATGGCGGCCACCGCGTTAGCGGCGGGTCGCCAGGGCAGCCGCCAGCTCTCGCTGGTAGGCCTCGAGATGTGACGTCGGCTCCTCGTCAAGACGCCCCAGTGCCACCGCCAGTTCGAAGAAGCCAGGGCCCGGCAGTTGGGGTGCCTGGCGGCTGACCACCAGGGCGGCGATCAGCGGTCGTTCGGCCGCGACGTCCTCGCGCATGGTGATTTCCAGGGCTTCGGCCACCCGGCGGATGGTGCGTGGCGGGGTGAGTCCGAGGGCCTCGGCGGCCTGCTGGTAGGTGATCGGCAGGGCGCTGTCGGGCAGGCTCTCCAGCAGGGCACGCAGTCGGGGAGCCAGGCTGGCAGGGGAGGTGTCCGCCATGTTCAGTGGCCGTCCAGCAGTGACAGTTGCCCCATGGCCTCACGGCCTTCCGGGCTATGGTCGTCGGCTTCCAGGACCTTGGTGAAACCTCGCGATCCGAGGATGGTCTTCTCGTCTTCCAGCCACATCATGGCCTGACCGTAGTCATCGGCCAGCTGATGCTTGAGCCCGCCGAACTGGGTACCGATCTGGCCCCAGGCACGGCTGAAGATCCAGTCGCCGAACATGTCCTGGTGCACGTGCACGAGGACATAGTCATGGTCGGTTTCCCAGCGGACGATCACGGCGACTCCCGTCATATCACTTGGTGGCTACGGAGGGCGGGCGCCGGCTCCGTGTCTGGAAACGCTGATAAAGCCTTTGCAGTGTTTCCATTATGGTTATCATGGGCATTGTAAGCCCTTGAGGCTAATCCACAAATAGCCCGGTTGCATGACCGGGAGCCCGATACCTGCGACCCGGGGAGCCCCATGAAGATTCTTGTCGATGCCAACGTGCCCGCCGCCGATGCCTGCTTTGCGCCGCTTGGCCAGGTCAGCCGTCGGCCGGGGCGCGAGATCGACGCCGACAGCCTGGCCGATGTGGATGCCCTGGTGATTCGCTCGATTACGCGTCTCGACGCCGATTTGATCGAGGCCGCCAAGGCCAAGGGCTCGCCGCTGTCTTTCGTCGGCAGTTGCACCATTGGCACCGACCACGTCGACCAGGCCGCCCTGGCGCGCCATGCCATCACCTTCGCAAGCGCCCCTGGCTGCAATGCCGAGCCGGTGGTGGACTACGTGCTGTCGGCGTTGATGCTGGCCTGCGAGCGTCGTGGTCAGTCGCTGCTCGAGCGTCGCGTGGGTATCGTCGGCGTCGGCAATGTAGGCGGCCGGCTGGCGGCCCGTCTGGCTGCCATGGGCATCGAGCACCGGCTGTGCGACCCACCAAGGGCAGAGAGAGAAGCCGGCAGCAGAGCCGGTGACGAGAACGGCCAGGACTTTGTCGAGCTGGACGCCCTGATCGACAGCTGCGACGTGCTGTGCCTGCATACCCCGCTGGTGCGCGAGGGACGCCACGCTACTCGCCACCTGCTCGACGCCCGGCGCATCGAGGCGCTGGCGCCCGGTACGCTGCTGCTCAATGCCGGACGTGGCGACTGCGTCGACGGTCAGGCGCTGAGCCGACGCCTGGCTCGCGGTGATGACCTCGCCGCACTGCTCGACGTGTGGGAGGAAGAGCCCTCCATCGACCAGGTACTGGCGCACCAGGTCGCCCTGGCCACGCCCCATATCGCGGGGCATAGCCTGGACGGCAAGCTGCGCGGTACCCATCAGATCCATCAGGCGCTGGTGGCCCACCTGGGGCTGGGGGAAAGGGTTTCCCTCGCGGAGCTGCTGCCCGCTCCCGCGTTGTCACGCCTGGTGCTCGATGGCGGCCTGTCGCCGGAGGAGGCGCTGGCGCTTTGCATGCGGGCGGTGTATGACCCGCGGCGCGATCATGATCGACTGCTGCGAGCCATGGCCGTCGATGACCCGGGCAAGGGCTTTGATCAGTGTCGGGCGAGTTATCCGCTGCGTCGTGAGTTTTCGACCCTGACGCTGGAGCTTGTCGGCCAGGCGCAGGAGCTGGCGCCCCTGCTGTCCGGGGCCGGCTTTCAAGTGGACTGCCGCTGACTCAGACGGCACCGCTGACACAGACGGCACCTGCTGACACAGACGGTACCGCCGCCCAAGTGGTCTTGCCCGACCAGCTGCATGGACACCCCAAGGGCCCGACGCCATGCGCCGGGCCCTTGTCTGTTGGGGCGGACACCCTCTACTGCGACTTCCATCGTGTGTTGCGGCCAAGTCTTGGCGTTGCCTGGGTGTCAGCAGGTTACAGCCCCATGGCCGAGGAGGTGGAACGGCGCGGATCGGCGCCGCCGTAGAAGACGCCGTCCTCGATCAGGATCGACTGGGCGGCACCCATGGCCTCCTGCTGGTTGACGGTGTGGCCCATGCTCTCCAGCAGGTCCAGGGTGTCGGGGCTGACGCCCTGTTCGATACGGATTTCGTCGGGCAGCCACTGGTGGTGGATGCGCGGCATGCTGACCGCCGCCTGGATATTCATGTCGTGGTCGATCACGTTCATCAGCACCTGCAGGGTGGTGGTGATGATGCGCGAGCCACCGGGGCTGCCGGTGATCAGGTAGTTCTTGCCGTCGCGCTTGACGATGGTCGGCGTCATCGACGACAGCATGCGCTTCTCCGGCTCGATCTTGTTGGCTTCGCCGCCGATCAGGCCGTAGGCGTTGGGTACCCCGGGCTTCGCCGAGAAGTCGTCCATCTCGTTGTTGAGCAGGAAGCCGGCGCCGTCGACCACGATGCCCGAACCATAGCTGAAGTTGATGGTGTAGGTGTTGGACACCGCCAGGCCGTTGCCGTCGGCGATCGAGAAGTGGGTGGTTTCATTGGACTCGTAGGGCAGCGGGTTGCCTGGCGCGATATCGGCACTCGGGGTGGCCTGGTCGGCGGCGATATCGCTGCGTAGCTCGGCGGCGTACTCCTCGGAGGTCAGCCCGGCCAGGGGCACCTCGACGAAGTCGGTGTCACCCAGGTACTGGGAGCGATCGGCGTAGGCCCGCTTCATCGCCTCGGCCATCAGATGGATGGTGCGGGCCGAGTTGAAGCCCAGCTCGCCGATATCGTCGTCCTCGAGGATGTTGAGGATCTGCACGATATGGGCGCCACCGGAGGACGGCGGGCTCATCGCGTAAACGTCGTGGCCACGGTAGCTGCCATGCACCGGCTCGCGCACGGTGGCCTCGTAGCTGGCCAGATCCTCCAGTGTCATCAGGCCGTCGTGACGCTCCATCTCGGCGGCGATCAGCTCGGCGGTCTCACCCTCGTAGAACTCACGGGGGCCCTGTTCGGCGATGCGCTTCAAGGTGGCGGCCAGGTCCGGCTGGCGGTAGATGTCGCCGACCTGGTAGCGCGAGCCATCCTCCTTGAAGAACTTGGCGCGGCTGGCCTCCCAGGGCTCGAAGCGTTCGCTGGCGCTGTCGATGCCGTCGACGAAGCGCTGGGGCACGGCGAAGCCCTCTTCGGCAAGCTTGATGGCCGGGGCCAGGGTCTCGGCCAGGCTCATGGCGCCGTAGCGCTCCAGCGCCAGTGCCAGACCAGCCACGGTGCCGGGTACGCCGGCGGCGTTGTGGGTGTAGCGGGACAACTCGGCCACAGCGTCGCCGTTGTCGTCCTGGAACATGGTCTCGTAGGCCGCCTTGGGCGCCTTTTCGCGGTAGTCGATGGCGATGACTTCATCGCTGTTCTCGTCGGAGATCAGCATGAAGCCGCCGCCGCCGATATTGCCCGAACGCGGCTGGGTGACCGCCAGCGCAAAGCCTGCGGTGACGGCGGCGTCCACGGCATTGCCGCCGTTGGCCAGCACCTCTCGGGCCACCTCGGAGGCCAGGAAGTGGCTGGTGGCGACCATGCCGCGGGTACTGACCTCAGGATGGAAGCGTTCACCTTCCAGGATCGCCTGACTGTCGGCCAGCGCCGAGGTCGAGACGAGACCCAGAGCGAGCCCTAGCGCCGAGCCTGCGATTGCCCCGCGCAGGGAGTAGGAGACTGACATGGCATACCCTCGTGTTTTCGGTAGATCGTTGCAGGCCGCTGGCCGTGCGGCCAGAACGCCTCGTTGTACGCTGCTTAACTATTGTCGTGACGAGGCGTACGCGCAAATGGCGAAGCGATCCTGGGTGTGCCGAGAGGAGTAAGTGAAAGCCGGCTCCAACGATAACGCCCCCGCCAGGCAGGGCCGGGCGGGGGCGTTGCGAGCGCATCAAGTGTGCGCTTACTGGCGGTAGGCGGCTTCCTTGAGCGCGCGGATGCGGTCGTCCAGCGGCGGGTGGCTCGCAAACAGCTTTTCCATCAGCTTGCGGGTCTGGCCGGTGGTGATGGCGAAGGCGGTCAGGGTGTCCGGCATCTGGTCGGGCATCTGGGTCTCGGCCTTGAGTCGAGCCAGGGCATTGATCATGGCGCCGGAACCGGCGAGCTTGGCCCCGGCGGCGTCGGCGCGGTACTCGCGGAAGCGCGAGAACCAGGCGGCGATCATCGAGGCCAGGATGCCGAACACGATCTCGGCGACCATGACCACGGCAATGTAGCCAAAGAAGCCGAGGCCCTCGTTGTCGTCACGCCGCAGGAAGCTGTCGACCACCTGCGCGACCACCCGGGCGAAGAACATCACGAAGGTGTTGAGCACGCCCTGAATCAGGGCAAGCGTGACCATGTCGCCGTTGGCGACGTGGCCGATCTCGTGGGCCAGCACCGCCTTGATCTCTTCGGGCTGCATGCGGTTGAGCAGGCCGGCGGACACCGCGACCAGCGCATCGTTCTTGTTCCAGCCGGTGGCAAAGGCATTGGACTGCTGGGCCGGGAAGATGCCGACCTCCGGGGTCTTGATGTTGGCTTCGCGGGCCAGCTCGGCGACGGTGTCGACCAGCCACTGCTCGGTGGCGTTGGAGGGATTTTCGATGATCACCGTGCCGGTGGAGCGCTTGGCCATCCACTTGGAGATGAACAGCGACACCATGGAACCCGCCATGCCGAACACGAAGCAGAAGATCAGCAGGCTGTTGAAGTTGATGCCCTGGGCGTTGAGGTAGGGCTCCACGCCGAGCAGGCGCAGGGTGATACTCGCCACCAGGATCACCGCCAGGTTGGTGCCCAGGAAGAGCAGGATTCTCATCATTGCCGACATTCTCCGTAAGGAAGGAAACCTGCCGAGCCAATCGGCTCGACGGGAGGAATCAGATGCTTAGATAAGCCCTGGAGCGACAAGTTTCAAGCGCCCGGGCGCGGATGACGCTATCACCGTGCCAGCGTCGAGATAGCGGATTCGATGCTGGCACCCGGCGATGACGTCGGCGTGACCGCTTACTGGCGATAGCGCGAGAGGAAGCGGGCGAAGCGATCCAGGGCGTCGCCGAGCTGATCGGCCCAGGGCAACGTGACGATGCGCACGTGGTCCGGGTCGGGCCAGTTGAAGGCGGTACCCTGGACCAGCAGGATCTTCTCCTGCAGCAGCAGGTCCAGCACCAGTTGCTGGTCGTCCTGGATATTGAAGACCTTGGGGTCCAGGCGCGGAAAGGCGTAGAGCGCCCCCTTGGGCGTGGTGCAGCTGACCCCTGGGATGGCGTTGAGCTTTTCCACCGTGATGTCGCGCTGGGCCAGCAGGCGCCCGCCGGGCAGGATCAGGTCGTTGATCGACTGGTAGCCCCCCAGTGCGGTCTGGATGGCGTGCTGGGCGGGCACATTGGCGCACAGGCGCATCGAGGCCAGCATGGTCAGGCCCTGGATAAAGTCGTTGGCGCGCTGACGTGCCACCGCCCCGGACAGGGTCATCCAGCCGCTGCGAAAGCCGGCGCAGCGGTAGCTCTTGGACAGACCGTTCATGGTCACCACCAGCTGGTCTTCGCTGGCCAGTGCCCCGGTAGCCACGTGCACGGTGTCGTCGTAGAGGATCTTGTCGTAGATCTCGTCGGAGAACACCACCAGGTTGTGCTCACGGGCGATGTCGAGCAGCTCGCGCAGCACCTCGGGGGGATAGACCGCACCGGTGGGGTTGTTGGGGTTGATGATGACGATGGCGCGGGTGTGGCTGGTCACCTTGGCGCGGATATCGTCCATCGCCGGCGCCCAGTCGGCCTGTTCGTCGCACAGATAGTGCACGCCACGCCCGCCGGACAGGTTCACCGCAGCGGTCCACAGCGGGTAGTCGGGGGCCGGGATCAGCACCTCGTCGCCGTCGTTGAGCAGCGCCTGCATGGCCATCACGATCAGCTCGGAGACGCCGTTGCCGATGTAGATGTCCTCGATACCTACGCCAGGGATCTCCTTGCGCTGGCACTCCTGCATGATCGCCTTGCGCGCCGAGTAGAGCCCCTTGGAGTCGCAGTAGCCCTGGGCGGTGGGCAGATTGCGCATCACGTCCTGCAGGATCTCTTCCGGCGCCTCGAAGCCGAACGGCGCCGGGTTGCCGATATTGAGCTTGAGGATGCGCTGTCCTTCGTCCTCCAGCCGCTTGGCGTGCTCGAGCACGGGCCCGCGGATGTCGTAGCAGACGTTGTCGAGCTTGTGAGACTTGGAAAGGGTGGGCGTGTCCATGGCGCGGGTCTCGCTGGGTCCGTGTGTCCGTGCCCGCCGGGGCGGGAGTGTCGTTGTTGGTGAGTCCTGTCGATGCGTTGCCGGGGCGGCGGTGGCCGGGCGTGCGGCCTAGTCGTCGCTCGCCGCTTCGCCCTGGCCGCCCTGGTGAGGTGCTTCCCTCGAGGTGCCTTCCGGGGCCTGCTGCGAGCCGTCTTCCGAGGCATCTTCCTCGGCCTCGACAGCGGCTTCCTCAGGCGCCGGGATGTCCTCCGGGGTCTCCAGGGTCAGGCGCCCGAGCTTGCCGTCACGCAGTTCGTGCAACAGCACCTCGCTGCCGCGGTGCAGGTCGATCTCGCCACCGGCGCGCAGGCCACCGCGCTTGGCGGCGATCTCGGCGAGGATGGCGTGGCCATCAAAGCCGGCCAGCGCCATCAGGTCCGGGCGAGCGTCTCCGTCGGCCTCGACCTTGTCGGCGTCGGGATTGGCCTCGTAGGCCGGCAGCGCCTTGAGTTTATAGCGTGCCTTGAGCGCCTCTGGATAGCGTTTGGCCAGCTCGGCGGCGGTGATCAGGGCCACATCGACATAGTCGATGGCGGTATCGCGGATGGCGCCGCTGGCCGCCAGACGATAGGCACTGGCCTGATCCTCGATCTTTGGCCACAGCACGCCCGGGGTGTCGGTCAGCGCCACGCGACCCTGGATGCGTACCTTCTGCTGGCGCTTGGTCACCGCCGGTTCGTTACCGGTCTTGGCGATGGTGCGTCCCGCCAGACCATTGATCAGCGTCGATTTGCCGACATTGGGGATGCCCATCACCATCACTCGCACGTCGCGGTCGGCACGCACCTGGCCAGCCAGTTCATGGCACAGCTTGGGAATGCGCTTGAGCTCGCGGGTATTGGTGGTGGTCACCGCCAGGGCGCGGGTGTCTGGCTGGGCGTCGAAGTGGGCGGTCCAGGCGCGGGTACCCTCAGGATCGGCCAGATCGGCTCGGGACAGGATCTTGAGTACCGGCTTGTGGCGGGTCAGGCTCGCCAGCATCGGGTTGGCACTGGAATAGGGCAGGCGCGCGTCCAGCACCTCGATGACCACGTCGATTTCCGGCAGCGCCTCGAGAATCTGGCGTCGCGCCTTGTTCATATGTCCCGGAAACCAGCCCAGCATCTCGTTCTCCTGCCTTTTCTAAAGGGTGTTGCGCAAATGGCTCCCCATCTTATGGAAATGCGAGGCAAATGTCGCGAGCGGTGGATGACAAGGCCGCAGATGATGGAGGGCAGGGTCGCACACGGCGGGAGGCGAGGTCGCAAGGTCCGGGCGACAAGCGCGCCAGGCCCGCCGAAAAACACCTGGCGGCGGGCACAGGGGCTTGCAGCGAGAAGGAAAGGGGCAAGGGGAGAGAGACGTCTGAGGCGTAGGCCAGGGGATGGCTCAACGCCTACTCCCCCTCATGAAAGTCGATGGCCAGCGAGTTGATGCAGAAGCGCTCTCCGGTGCTGGTCGGCCCGTCGGGGAACACATGGCCCAGGTGGGCATCGCAGCGATGGCAGGTGACCTCGATGCGGTGCATGCCGTGGCTGGTGTCCTCGTGGCGCTGCACGCTTTCGCAGGACAGCGGGCGGTCGAAGCTGGGCCAGCCGCAGCCAGCGTCGAACTTGTGCTCGTTTTCAAACAAGGGGGCGTTGCAGCACACGCAGTGATAGATGCCGTGCACCTCGGTGATCTGGTAGTCACCGGTAAAGGGACGTTCCGTGCCTTTTTCGCGGGTGACGTGGTACTGCTCCGGGGTAAGCTGCTCTCGCCATTCGGCGTCGGACTTCTCGATCTTCTTGCGCATGGACGGTCTCCCGTGACGTTCGGTCGAGGCTTGCGCATCGTGGTTCGCGTCGATGCGGCACCCACGACTGCATCAAAGTCGCAGCCTCGGTATTCAAGCTAAGACGTTTGCTGCAGTTTGACCAACTCCTGCGTTCCACGATGCAGGGGAGGGTGGCTAAAGCGTCGATGGAGAGCGAATGCGTATAGAAAGAGCCTATATAGAGAAGGGCGCTGAATCGAGCAGGAAATCCTTCAGCCGGGGTTGACACTTTTGAGGGTGCTCAGTAACATACGCGCCACCTCGAGATGAGACGAGGCGGATGCGTCCCATTCGTCTAGTGGTCCAGGACACCGCCCTTTCACGGCGGGAACAGGGGTTCGAACCCCCTATGGGACGCCAACTCGAATCTCGAGGCCGGAATGCGGCAGTAGTGCGCAGCGCGGGAATAGCTCAGTGGTAGAGCACAACCTTGCCAAGGTTGGGGTCGCGAGTTCGAATCTCGTTTCCCGCTCCAATGCGTCCCATTCGTCTAGTGGTCCAGGACACCGCCCTTTCACGGCGGGAACAGGGGTTCGAACCCCCTATGGGACGCCACTTTCCGGTACAATTTGCGATGCGTTTGCGGGAATAGCTCAGTGGTAGAGCACAACCTTGCCAAGGTTGGGGTCGCGAGTTCGAATCTCGTTTCCCGCTCCATGCGTCCCATTCGTCTAGTGGTCTAGGACACCGCCCTTTCACGGCGGGAACAGGGGTTCGAACCCCCTATGGGACGCCACTTTCCGGTACAATTTGCGATGCGTTTGCGGGAATAGCTCAGTGGTAGAGCACAACCTTGCCAAGGTTGGGGTCGCGAGTTCGAATCTCGTTTCCCGCTCCATGCGTCCCATTCGTCTAGTGGTCTAGGACACCGCCCTTTCACGGCGGGAACAGGGGTTCGAACCCCCTATGGGACGCCACTTCGCAGCGCAGGCAGGACACGATGAAGACATCGTTGGACTGCATCGATCAAGCGGGAATAGCTCAGTGGTAGAGCACAACCTTGCCAAGGTTGGGGTCGCGAGTTCGAATCTCGTTTCCCGCTCCATGCGTCCCATTCGTCTAGTGGTCTAGGACACCGCCCTTTCACGGCGGGAACAGGGGTTCGAACCCCCTATGGGACGCCACTTCGCAGCGCAGGCAGGACACGATGAAGACATCGTTGGACTGCATCGATCAAGCGGGAATAGCTCAGTGGTAGAGCACAACCTTGCCAAGGTTGGGGTCGCGAGTTCGAATCTCGTTTCCCGCTCCAGTATCGAGAAGCGTCTCAAATACCTGTGAAAAGCACATCGCCAGAAGCAGCAACAGTCGCCTGAGC
>NZ_PXNS01000010.1 GCF_003045775.1 Halomonas litopenaei
TGAGGCTTGACCATATAACACCCAAAGGGTTTTGGTCGATGATGTCTCGAATCAATTGACGGATACGTGGGACGTATCGAGCAGGACTTTGTCAGTAGTGATGTACATTGCCTTTTTCCGCCTGACGACCATAGCGAGTGGGAACCACCTGATCCCTTGCCGAACTCAGAAGTGAAACCGCTCAGCGCCGATGGTAGTGTGGGGTCTCCCCATGCGAGAGTAGGTCATCGTCAGGCATTTATTCAGAATAAGCCCAATTCCGAGAGGAGTTGGGCTTTTTCGTACGCATGGGGAAGACCCCGCTTTTTATATGTGGGGCCGCACTGCGTGCGGTCCGGCCGCTCGCAAGCTCGCGTCGTTCGTCCCCCCTTGCGGCGTTGCCGCAAAAGCTAGGGGTGACTCACCCCCATGCGAGAGATAAGCTGCCTTGTTTCTAGTACAACTCCGGATACCGGAATTTTCCACAAGGTTAAGCTCGCTTTCTATAAGCGGGCGCGGGACGATAACCCCCTCGGCGCGGTCCGGCCTGGCTCTTCTCAAGGAGAAGCTCGCGTCGTTCGTCACCCCTTGCAGCTTCGCAGCAGCCCTTGTAAAGAGCTTCGGGGTGACTCACCCCCATGCGAGGGCGCTGGTGTTTGTGTGACGCCCGGAGGTCGTATACCCCTCCAGTGGCATGCTGGCATGACCGGAAAAAGACTCAAGCGTTGAACCATCGCGCTGTTCAGGGGGTGGTCATGCGGCGTCGACATTGTCATGCTTTTTTTACGATACGCTTGGAACGGGTTCCAGGCGCGTCGCCGGGTTCGATTCGCGCATGAGGCGCGGTGAATCCTTTCCCTTCAGCCACAGAGCTGTCATGAAATCGCGGAATCCTCCGTGCTTCCTTCATGCCCATCAGGGCGCCATTCATCTTTCCCAAAAGGAGAGTCCGACAGCCTGACCCTAGTCTGCTGTCGCTACCCACCACATGAGTCATACCACCGCTTCCTCCGACTCGCGGGCTTCTTCGGCCGGTTCTCGACTGGGTGATCCCATCGTGCTCATCTTGAGCATCGGCTTCATCATGGGCTTCGTCGCCCTGTCTGTGTACGACATCGAGATGGTTGCCAACGGCATTTCGGCAGGCTTCGCCTGGACCGCCAAGACCCTGGGCAGCTATTTCCAGCTGTTGTTGCTGGCGACCTTCTTCATCGCCATGGGCATCGCCGTGTCTCCCAGCGCCAAGGCGCGTATCGGCAATCTCGAGACGCCAGAGATCAGTACCTTCAAGTGGCTGTCGATGATCATGTGCACGCTGCTCGCGGGCGGCGGTGTGTTCTTCGCCGCCGGTGAGCCGGTCTATCACTTCGTGGTGACGCCGCCGGCCTTCGACAGCGAAGCCGGGACGGCCGAGGCCATTTCAGGGGCTCTGGCCCAGTCGTTCATGCACTGGGGGCTGCTGGCCTGGGCCGTGCTGGGTACGCTGGCGTCGGTGGTGCTGGCTCATGCCCACTACGTCAAGGGACAGCCGCTGCAGCCGCGGACCCTGCTGTATCCGGTGCTGGGCGAAAAGGTCATGAAGGGGCCCTTCGGTGGCCTGGTCGACGCTCTGTGCGTAATCGCCGTGGTGGCGGGTACCGTCGGCCCCATCGGTTTCCTGGCGACTCAGGTCAGCTTCGGTTTTCATGAGCTGTTCGGTGTCAGTGAAGGCTACAGCACCCAATTGATGGTGCTTGCTGCTCTGGGGGTGGTGTACGTGACCTCGGCGGTCACCGGAATCCACAAGGGGATCCAGATCCTCAGCCGCTTCAACGTGTTTCTGGCTCTGGCGATCGCTGCGACGATCTTTATCCTGGGACCGACGCTGTTTCTGACCGATGCCTTTACCCAGGGGGCGGGCGCCTATCTGAGCTCGTTCTTCGAGATGGCGACCATGACCACCCAGACCGCACCGGACTGGTGGATGCAGTGGTGGACAGTGTTCTTCTTTGCCTGGTTTATCGGTTACGGCCCGCTGATGGCGATCTTCGTCGCTCGGATTTCTCGTGGACGCTCCATCCGGCAGATGATTCTGGCGGTGGCGGTGATGGCGCCTGTGGCCACCATGATCTGGTTTACCCTGCTGGGTGGTTCCGGCATCTACTATCAACTGAGCGGTGCCATCGATCTGACCGAGGCGCTGAACAACTTCCAGTTTGATGTCGCGACCCTGACCGTGGCCCAGTCGCTGCCCGGCGGAAGCCTGATGGCCATGGCCATCCTGCTGTTGACCACCATCTTCGTGGCGACGACCGGTGACTCCATGAGCTACGCCATTTCCGTGGTCGGTGCCGGTCACGACGAGCCCAACGCACTGGTTCGTGCCTTCTGGGGCATCGCCATGGCGCTGATGGCCGCCATTCTGCTGAGAATGGGCGCAGGCCAGATCAGTGCCCTGCAGCAGTTTATCGTGATCACCGCCATCCCGGTGTCGCTGGTGCTGCTGCCGACATTGTGGACGGCCCCTCGGGCGGCTCGTCAGATGGCCAAGGAGCAGGGCATCCTGTAATCGGGACATCGCCTCTGTTGGCCGCGGCCTGATGGCTCTGCAGGTTGAGTCCTGATTGCGGCCTCCGCTCCATTGTCTGCCCCCGACGCTTGCGTCGGGGGCAGTTTCGTATAAGGCACAGCGGTCCGGCGGTCGCTACCGGATCGGCAAGTTGTGCGTCTTTCCACGCGAGCTTGTCTCAGCGTACCGGGTGTGTCGCACCTGGTGCGTCAAGCTGACCTTCGAGGCTGGGGGAAGGGCCGCGCGACTCGTCGCCAGGCGCCGTGACTGCTACCATGATCGACTTTCGTCGATCCTCTGGAGTGCCCCCGTGAATCTAACCACGCCGGCCCTGCTGTTTCCCGCCATTTCATTGCTGTTGCTGGCCTATACCAACCGCTTCCTGACCCTGGCCGGACTGATCCGCAAGCTGGCGGAGCAGGTAAAGGAGGGGGAAGAGGATCACGTCACCCAGATCCGACTACTGCGCCGGCGCATCTCGCTGACCAAGCGAATGCAGATCGCCGGGGTCTTCAGCTTCCTGCTGTGTACCCTGTCGATGTTTGCGCTGTTCCTGTCATGGACGCCGCTGGGTATGCTGCTGTTCGGCATCAGCCTGGCATCGCTGTCGATATCCCTGGTGTTTTCGTTGTGGGAGGTGGTGATCTCCACCAACGCCCTGAATGTTCAGTTGAAGGATATCGAACTGACCGCCGAGGGACGCGCCGGACTCGACTGGAGAAAGAGAACCTTTACCCATGACGCCTGATCAAATCCTTCTATTCTGTCGCCCGGGGTTCGAGCCGGACCTGGCCGCCGAGCTGACCGACCGCCTGCACGCTGAGTTCCTGGCCGAAGGCGAGGGCGCCAGCGTCGAGCCCCTGATGGAGGAGGGGCTGGTCAGGGTCAGCATGGACGGCGAGCACCCGGCCAATGACTTGCATCGTCGCCTGCGTCTCGACGAGCTGGTATTTGCCCGCCAGTCGTTGCTGGCCCTGCCGGAGCTCTCGCTGTCCCGGGACGATCGGCTCTCGCCCATCTTCGAGCAGCTCAAGGCCTGTGGCTGGAGCTTCGAGTCGATCTGGCAGGAGACCCCGGATACCAACGAGGCCAAGGCGCTGAGTAGCCTGTTGAAGGCGTTGGAGCGCCCGCTCAACTCCCAGCTCAAGAAGCGTGGCGCCTTGCGCCGCAAGGCGGGAGGACGACGGCTGCACCTGGTCTGGCGTGACGGTGACCGGGTCCAGCTGGCGATGAGCTTTCCCGGCAATCGCAGTGAATTCCCCGGCGGCATTCGACGTCTGCGCTTCCCCCACGCTGCGCCAAGCCGATCGACCTTGAAGCTCGAGGAGGCCTGGCATGAATTCGTGCCGCGTGACGAGTGGGACGAGCGGCTCGGGGAGGGCATGCAGGCGGCGGATCTTGGTGCTGCCCCGGGGGGCTGGACCTGGCAGCTGGTGCAGCGGGGGATGCAGGTCTACGCCATCGACAATGGCCCCATGGACAAGGCCCTGATGGCCAGCGGCATGGTCGAGCATCTGCGTGAGGATGGCTTCGTGTGGGAGCCGCCGATGCGCCTGGACTGGCTGGTCTGCGACATCGTCGACAAGCCCTCGCGCGTCATCACCATGATGGAGCGTTGGCTGTTGCAGCGCTGGTGTCGCGAGGCGGTGTTCAACTTGAAGCTGCCGATGAAGAAGCGCTGGGAGGAGGTATCGCTGTGTCTTTCCGGCCTCGCGTCACGCTTGCAGGAGGCCGGGGTTCGGGCCGAAATACGCTGTCGTCACCTCTATCACGACAGGGAAGAGGTCACCGTGCACGTTCGCCTCGATTGAGGCGGCGACACGGGCAGCAGATGGGCGTGGGTCAGTAGGCCGGTTCGAAGATCCGGACGTTCTCTGCCTCGGTCAGCAGCGGCTGGACGTGCTGCATCACTCTTTCTCGGGCCTCGCTGTTGTACCATGCCTTCCAGGCGCGCAGATCGCGCCACTTGGTGATCATCAGACGGCGGTCGGAGCGTCCTTGTTCGACCAGGCTCTCGCCGCCGAAGAAGCCATCGGCGCCCAGCGACTGGCGCATGGCCTCTCGTGCGGCCTGCTCGTATTCTTCTTCCAGGCCCGGCATGATGCGGCGCTCGATGATGATCTTGATCATGCTTTCACTCCAACTCCGAGGTATTGATGGTGGATTCTTCCGATGCGCTGCCCGCAAGCGACAAGGAACTGGATACCAGCGGTCTGTTCTGCCCTGAACCGATCATGATGATGCACAACGCGGTGCGGGACATGAGTCCTGGCCAGGTGCTCAAGGTCACGGCGACAGATCCGGCGACCACCCGAGATGTGCCCAAGTTCTGCCTGTTTCTCGGGCACGAGCTGGTGGAGCATCGCAGTCTTGAAGATGGCTCGCACTTCTACTTTATCCGGCTGGGATGATATTGCCGAGGGAGGGGACTCAACGCTTGAGCCCCCTCCCCGGTGGTGACGCTGATCCTGACGCTCCTTCCGACGCTATTCTGAGGCTTCCTCATCGTCGTCAGGCATGACCATCATGGCCAGGGCTTCCAACGTCGCCGGGTCTTCCTGGCGAATACGATTGGCGATCTGGCGCTGGAAGAAGTACACCACCCGGTGTCGGCTGTGGCCCGGGTAGAGACAGGCGTCGCCGGGCAGTACCGGGACGGTTTCGATCAGGTTCTCGTCGGCCAGCAGGGACTCGATGGTGCCGTCGCTGTACAGGCGCCAGCCGAAGACCTGCTTGAGCTGCCAGGGCGCGCCTTCCTCGTCCATGCACAGGGCGTGGGTACCCTGATGATCCGGCAGGCTCTGGATCAGGGTGGTTTCGCGGGTATCCTCGTATTCGAAGTAGGCCGCCGCGTGGGCCAGTTCCATTTCCTTGTGTTCCGGGGGCTGGTCGAACAGCTCCTCGGTTTCCGGATCACGGTAGCCGACGAAGTGACCGTGGTCCGGATCGTCGAGCTGCTCGCATGGCGTCAGCGACTCCATCCACGGGACCAGCCCGACAATATCGCCGTTCTCACGCATCCCCCAGGCCAGTATCGGCATGCCGTACAGGGTATCCGGGTGCGCGTCGAGTCGGTACACCATCTCCAGTCCATCGAGCTCCGGGGCCAGGCGAACCAGGCGTCTGCGGGCCAGTTGGCGTTGGCGCATGCTCTCCAGGTCGATGACCCGAGCGGGGCGGGGTGACAGTGGAATGCCCATGATCTCCCTCCAGCGGCTGCTTGCTTACGGCATCGCATCTCGGCCCGGGGCCGGACGCTGCGCTCTACGTCCCTGTTCTCATCAATAGCACAGACTCATCAACTAGCGTAAGTCCTCGTGGGTATCACAGCGTTGACGCCATTGCTGACGCAACCACAGGTGATCGTCTCGTACGCGCACGAAACTTGCCAGTGGCGTGGTTTCGCTGTCCAGGTCGAGCCATTGCCGGCGGTAGTCCTGAAAGGCCTGGCTGCCCGCCACATGGGCGTCCAGCAGTCGGTCCATGCCAGCGAACCAGCGTAGCGCCTGCGTCTCGAGGCGCTCAAGTGACGCTAGGGTGTCGCCTTCCTCGGGCAGCGTCGTCGTCTGTGAACATGCCGCATCAGCGCCGGTCCGGTCGTCGTCTGAGCCATGGCGGGAGGCGAGGGCGCTCTCAAGCAGTCGACTGGCTTCCTCGAGGCGTTGGCTTGCCAGCATCAGGGCGCGCATCAGCTCGGCACTCAGTGGACGATCCCGCAGGGTGGCAAGCGCCTGTTCCAGTGGCCCGGACTCTGGCGTCCACTGGCGGTCGAACTGATGGATGACCGCTTCGTTCAGATAGCCAAGCGCCGCAAGCTGCTCGTCGACCGCCGAGAGTTCGTCGAGAGGCAGGGGAGAGCTTGCCCGCGAGAAGCTGCCGGTCCACTCCTCGGAGGAGACCAGGGCGTTGTAGCTGGCCAGCGGTAGCTGGCGTGTCTTGATGTCGGTCAGGCGAGCCAGGCGCTGGCGGTCACCCTCGGCCAGGGCGTCGGCGGCCTCGGCGTTCCAGCAGGCGCTGAGGCGGCGCCACAGACGCAGCTCGTAGAGCCAGCGCTGGCTGGGGGCGGCGGTCTTGCCAAGCTGGTTGTTGCGCTCGGCGACCAGGTTGGCGATATGGCAGCCGCGCAGGGCAAAGACGTCGAGCATGCCTTCCCTGATCGGCGGGATCTCGAGCGTCAACTGACGGCGTTCGGGGAAGTCGCCGATGTTGGCCACCGGCGCGGGCTCCGGTGGTGGCTGGTCGAGTGCCTCGGCTAGCCGCTGTTGATAGGCCAGCAGATCACGTTCCAGCGCCGAGTCGCCACAGCCCACCAGCAGCGACAGGCAGGAGGCGAGCAGCAGCGGTCGCCACCGGCCAGGACGAAAGCCGTTCATGCTCAGCCGTCCTCCGCGCGCCTGGCAACGCTTCGGGCCTTGCGCCGGAAGCGCTCACCGAGCAGCAGCGCGGCGACGGTCAGCCCCGCGATCAGCCCGATCCAGTAGCCGTGTACCCCCATCGGTTCGATCCAGTCGCCAACCCCGTAGCGTCCCAGCAGGTGGCCGCCGCCGAGGCCGACCAGCCAGTACGCCAGCAGGGTGATGAACATGATCACCCGGGTATCCTTGTAGCCGCGCAGGGCGCCGGCGAGGGCCACCTGCAGGGAATCCGATACCTGATAGAGCATCGCCAGCCCCACCAGCGACAGGGTCAGTGCCTGGACCTCGACGTTATGGGTGTAGAGCCCGACGATGGTCTCCGCCGTCAGCCACAGCAGCAGGCTGTTGAACAGCGCCACCAGTAGCGCGATCAGGATGCCGTTCCAGGCCACCAGTCGCGCCAGCCGAGGGTCGCCACCGCCGAGGGTGTTGCCGACCCGCACCGTCAAGGCCATACCCAGTGACAGCGGCAGCATGAACAGTACCGAGGTGTAGTTGAGCGCCACCTGGTGCGCGGCCACCACGATCTCGCCGAGGCTTGCGATAAACAGCGCGATCAGGGTGAACAGGGTGACCTCGACAAAGATCGCCACACCGATGGGAACGCCCACGTAGAGCAGTTCGGCGATCATCCGGGGATTCGGACGGGTGGGCGAGTGCCACAGCTCGATACTGCCATAGGCGCGGCTCTTCTGGGTGTAACGGACCATCGCCAGGGTCATCACCCACATGGCGATGGCGGTGGCGATGCCGCAGCCATAGGCGCCCAGTGCCGGCAGGTCGGCCAACCAGCCGGGGGTGGCGTCGCCCAGCAGGCGAGTAAAACCGTCGCCACCGTAGATCAGCACATAGTTGCTGGGAATATTCACGGCAAGCCCGATCAGGCTGATCCACAGCGCCGGTCGGGTATGATTGACCCCGTCGGAGAACGCTCGCAGTGCCAGAAAGATGGCGACGCCGGGCATTCCGAAGGCCACTGCGCCAACATAGTCACGCGCGCGTTCGGCCACCTCCGGCGGCACTTCCATCCAGGCGAATACCGGCGCCACCGCCAGGCGCAGCAGCAGCGCCGAGACCAGCCCCAGTACCAGGCCCACCCACAGCGCCTGGTGCACGTTGGGGCGAATGCCCGCCTGGCGCCCCCCCCCCAGCAGCTGGGCGACGATCGGCGTCAGCCCCATCAGGGTTCCGGTCATGAACAGCATCAAGGGCATCCACAGACTTGCACCGACGGAGACCGCGGCGAGGTCGGTGGCGCTCTGGCGGCCAGTCATCATGATATCGACGACGCTCATGCCGGCCTGGGCCAGTTGGGCGCCACAGATGGGCAATGCCAGACGGATCAAGGGCCAGCTCTCGCGGCGGCTGGTGGCGCCGAGGCCGGTGGGGAAAGGACGCACGTTGGTGGGCTCCATGCAAAGAATACGGGCTTCTTGCCCTGGTGCCTTGAGTCAGCGGGCCGCTGTCGGGACAGACGGCCAAGAGGTGATCGCCGGGCGAGCGCCGACTCGGGACACGGGGTACCGTGAGAGTGTACCAGCGATGCACCATCTTGGCGCCGCAGGCCCTGGTGCCAGAGCGCGAAGGCCGAGCGCCGTCATCGGTGTCTGGTCAATCAAACCAGCGATGTCGCCAGAATAGAATGCTTCGAGAGTTTGGCTGTGCGCCAAGCCTTGGTATCCTTGCCGGCTCGCGCCAATCGGCATCGGCCACTGTTCTCGCCAGGCGGGTTCGGCCATCGTTGTCGGCAGGCGCCCTTGGCAAGCGCCCTCGCCAACATCGCTCGGTAGTGGCGTTGGTCAACAACCCGCCGCCGCTTTAGTCAAACGCCCGACGTGAAGGAGCCCTCGTGGAGCACCGCCTGGAAGACGTGATCGAACTGTTCGATGGGCTGTTTCTGGGCCCCTGCAATACCCGTCTGGTGCGTGGCGGTGATGAGCCACTGTATCTGCCCGCCGACGATCAGGTGCCCTGGCATCGGGTGATCTTCGCACGGGGCTTTTTTGCCAGCGTACTGCACGAGGTCAGTCACTGGTGTATCGCCGGGCCGCGCCGGCGACTGCTGGAAGACTACGGCTACTGGTACGAGCCTGACGGTCGCAGCGAGATGCAGCAGCAGGCCTTCGAGAAGGTCGAGGTGGCGCCCCAGGCGCTGGAGCGCATCTTCAGCGAGGCGGCCGGGCTGACCTTTCACGTCAGCGTCGACAACCTCGGCGAGGTGGAGGTCGATCGTGAAGGCTTCGCCCGACGGGTGGCCGAGCGTGCCCGCCGTTACCGTGACGAAGGACTGCCGCGCCGTGCGGCAGCCTTCGAAGCGGCGCTGCGCGGCTTCTATCGGCAAGGGCTGGCGTTGAGCGAGGCGATCGAGCTCGGACGAGAGCAGCTCGAGCCTGCCATCGCCTGATGGTGTCGGTCACTCGATGACGTCAAGATCATCGGGTAGCAGCACCCTGCCATCATAGTCGGCGCGAACCTCGTCAAGCACGCTCTCCCGCGGGGCCGAGTAGTGCAGAACATGGGTCAGCACCAGGGTGCCGGGACGCGCTTCCCGGGCCAACTCTGCCAGTTCATCGCTCAGCGTGTGGGCGTATTGATGGTAGGCCTGCCACTGCGGTGACAGTTGTTCCCACCCCTGACGGCTGATCACCTCGTGGATCAGTACGTCTGCGCCGCTTGCCTGGCGACGCACTTCCTCGGAAAGCGACGTGTCACCCGAGATCACCAGGGTCAGGTCATCGGTGACGACCTTGTAGCCGTAGGCCTGCTCCCAGTCTCCATGAGTTACCCCGAAGGCGTGGATGCTGATGCCGGGTGACTCGTGGACCAGCCCCTCCTTCTCGATTTCGGTCACCAGGACCCTGGCCGCCGCTGGATTGGTGACAGGGCTCTTGTCGGCCAGGCGCGTATTGGTGTCCTCGGCCAGCATGGTGTAGACCCCTTGGCTCATGGCCTCGGTACCCACCGGGCCGACCACCGAGATGGGCTGTTCGCGGCGCCACCAGTAGGTGCCGAGCAGTTCCGGGTAATCCAGTACATGGTCGCTGTGGAGGTGGGTCAGAAACAGCCGCTCGATGTTCACCGGGGCGAGCGCTTCGATGCCCATTCGCTCCTGGGCCTGGCTGGCGCGCTCGACGACGCCGGGGCCAACATCGAAGAGATAGGCCTCGCCATCATGGATGACCGCGACCCCCGAACCGGCCCGCTCTCCGTCGGGTACCGGGGTGCCGGTGCCCAGCATCACGATACTGGTGTCGGCCTGGGCGGCGGTGGACAGGGTTGCGCTGAAAAGGGCTGCGCTGGCCAGGGCCAGGAAGGTGGCGATGGCGCGGGGGGCAGGTCGGGGGCCGGCAAGACGCCGGGGCTGGGCAAAAGACGTGGCAATGTTCGTGGCAATGTTCGTGGCAATGGGCATGGGCTCACTCTCTCGAAGCTTGTTGTTCGTATAGCGCACTTAAGTTCGATTTGTTGGGAAGAACAAGCCTGGCCCGAGAGGAGGGAGGAGACCAGTCGACCAAGGTATACCGCGACCACCACGCCGGGGTGACGCCAGCCGCTGCTTTGCTTCGCGCCGGGAGGGGCGGTACTGCTTCGTGACCAAGCGATAGTTCGCGAGAACGCCTGAAGCCCTGGTAACAGGGGATGGAGCTATGGGAGGGCTGACGGGAGGACTGCTGGTAGGACTGACGGCCCGAGTCGCACCGTCAGCGGTCGCATTTCGTTTGCGGTCTCAGTCGCTGTCGCTGAGTCGCTTGTGCAGATGCAACATTACCTCTACCTCCTGCTCCGGACGCATGGGCTCGAGGCCCAGTTCGGCAAACAGCTCGTTGCGGGCGCGCGCCCACTCGCCAGGATCCAGGTCGGGATAGAGGGATTCTGCCGGGGCCAGCTCGACGAAGGGGTCGAGACCGTAGGTGTCGAACAGCCGTGAGATGGCCGCCTCGTCGTCGAATACGCCGGCGGTCAGCAGGGTGGCATTGAAGTGATCGGTTTCCAGTTCACGGATCACGTCCAGCGGACTCACGCCGATGCTGGCCAGTTCCTCGCGGCTGTAGTCGCCGAGGGACACCGTCTCGGCATCGAGCCAGTCCTCGTCGGGCTGGATCAGGGTGTGCTTGATGCGGCCATCGTCGAGGCTCCAGGCGATGGCCAGGGGCAGATCGCCGTCGCCGCCGGTCTCCACGGCGATAAAGGCAGGCATGTCGCCCATGTCAGGACTCCTTGATATCGAAGAAGGCGCGGGCCGTCGCGGTGCTGCTGGCGGCAAGCTCAGCTTCGCTTTCGCCGCGCCAGTGGGCGATCTCTCGCACGATCCAGGGCAGCAGCGCCGGCTCGTGGCGGCGGCCCTTGAGCTTGGCCGGCAGATTACGCGGCAACAGGTAGGGACAGTCGGTCTCCACCATCAGTCGATTGGCGGCGATGTCGCCTACCAGATCACGTAGATGATGGCCCCTGCGCTCGTCGCAGATCCAGCCGGTCAGGCCAATGTGCAGGTCAAGATCCAGGTAGCCGTGGAGCGTCTCGCGATCCGCGGTGAAGCAATGTATCACCGCCCGTGAAATATCATCTCGCCAGGCGCCGAGGATGTCACGCATTCGGGCACCGGCGTCGCGCTCGTGCAGGAACAATGGCAGCCCCGACTCGGCAGCCAGGGCGAGTTGCGCCTCGAAGGCGCGTTCCTGTTCGGCCGGGGTCGAGAAGTTGCGATTGAAGTCGAGGCCACATTCTCCCACCGCGACCACTTGGGGCTTTTGGTGTAGCTCGGCCATGGCGGCTTCGAGCTCCGGACCCCATTCGCTGGCCTGGTGCGGGTGGATGCCGGCGGTGGCGTAAAGGCCTTCGTGGGCCTGGCACAGGGCCACCGCCTGTTCGGCATGCTCACGATCGGTACCGGTGAGAATCAGCGTCTCGACGCCGGCCGCGCGGGCACGGGCGAGGGTGGCATCGATATCGTGGGTAAAGCTCTCGTGGGTCAGGTTGGCGCCGATGTCGACCAGAGGGGCAGGCGAGTGAAAGCGCAGCGGCTCCGGCAGCGGGTTCGGCAGCGTCTCGTCTGGGGCTGGCTTGTCTGGGACGGACAACGCGGTCTCCTTGGGGCGGCTATATCGATGGAGGCGCATTGTACCTGTGTGTCGGCGGCACAACCACGTGGAGCGGTGCTCGAGGTGGCCATGTCGCTGATCGCGTGGTCTCTGATTTTGACTCTCAGGTGGGATCGGTCATGCCAGCAGGAGGGGGGCATGAGGTACACTGTCGCGATGATCAAGCGAAGAGGTGAAGCGTGACCCTGCTACGATTGGAGCAGTTGCAACTGGCCTATGGCCACCATGTGTTGCTCGACGGTGCCGACCTGGTGCTCGAGCGGGGAGAGCGGCTGGCGCTGGTGGGCCGCAATGGCACCGGCAAGTCCACGCTGCTGAGACTGGTGGCGGGCGAGAATCAGGCCGACAGCGGCACCATCTGGCGCGCCCCAGGCCTCAAGATCGGGGTGCTCGAGCAGGACCTGCCCGAGGCCAGCGGCGAGACCATCTTTGATGTGGTGGCCCAGGGCCTGCCCGAGGCCGGCGATCTGCTGTCCGAGTATCACCATCTGGTGCAGTCCGAGGATCCGGACATGAACCGCATGGCCACGCTGCAGACGCGGCTGGAGGCCATCGACGGCTGGTCGTTCCACCAGCGGATCGATGTGGTGCTGACCCGCCTGGGGCTGCCCGAAGACGCCGAGATGTCCTCGCTGTCGGGCGGCTGGCGCCGGCGGGTGGCGCTGGCTCGGGCGCTGGTCGCCGAACCTGATCTGCTGCTGCTCGATGAGCCGACCAACCACCTGGACCTGGATACCATCGCCTGGCTCGAGGAACAGCTTGCCGCCTTTGCCGGAGCGGTGCTGTTCATCACCCACGACCGCGCCTTTCTGTCGCGTCTGGCCACCGGCATCCTCGAGCTGGATCGTGGCAAGCTCGGGCGCTATCCCGGTGACTACGCCACCTACCAGGCCCAGAAGCAGCACGAGCTTGAGGTCGAGGCCCGGGAGAACGCCGAGTTCGACAAGAAACTGGCCCAGGAAGAAGCCTGGATTCGTCAGGGGATCAAGGCCCGACGTACGCGCAACGAAGGACGGGTGAGGGCGCTCGAGCAGTTGCGCCGCGAACGCAGCCAGCGGCGCGAGCGCCAGGGCAATGCTTCGCTGACGGTAGATACCGGCGAACGCAGCGGCAAGCGGGTGGTGGAGCTGTCTCACGTCACCCAGCACTTCGAGGATGCGACGGTCATCCGTGACCTGAATATCGAGATTCAGCGTGGGGATCGTATCGGTCTGATCGGGCGCAATGGCGCCGGCAAGACCACCCTGTTGAAGATCCTGCTGGGCGAACTCGAGCCGAGCGAAGGCACGGTGCGGCTGGGGACCAAGCTTCAGGTCGCCTACTTCGACCAGCTCCGCGCCGGGCTTGAGCCTGAGCGCACCGTCTACGACAACGTGGCCCAGGGCAGTGATCGGGTCACGGTGGGTGGCAAGGACCGCCACGTGATGAGCTACCTGCAGGACTTTCTGTTCTCGCCGGAGCGTGCGCGTCAGCCGGTCAAGGCACTGTCCGGGGGCGAGTCCAACCGCCTGCTGCTGGCCAAGCTGTTCACCCAGCCGGCCAACGTGCTGGTGCTCGATGAGCCGACCAACGACCTGGACGTCGAGACCCTGGAGCTGCTCGAGGAATTGTTGCTCAACTTCGACGGCACCCTGTTGCTGGTATCACACGACCGCGCCTTCATGGACAACGTGGTGACCAGCGTGCTGGCCTTCGAAGGCAGGGGGCAGGTACGCGAGTACGTCGGTGGCTACAGCGACTGGGTCCGCCAGGGCGGCAAGTTGCCGCCGGCGCCCTGGGAGGGTGCGGCGCGCCAGCGGGTGGAGCCGACCGCGGATGACGCGGCACCGGCGCCGGCATCCAGCAAGACGGATACGGCGGACACGGCCGCAGCGCCAGCCAAGGCCAAGCCGGTCAAGCTATCCTACAAGCTGCAGCGGGAGCTCGATGGCCTTCCGGCGGAGATCGAACGGCTGGAGTCTGAGGTGGCCGAGCTCGAGGCGGAGGCGGGCAAGCCCGACTTCTACCAGCAGCCATCCGGTGTGGTCACCGAGCGTCTGGCGTTGCTGCAGGAGACTCAGGAACGCCTCGACGCGGTCATGGAGCGCTGGATGGAACTCGAGGCCATGGCCGCCGGCGAGTAGACACGGACGCGCTCTGGCCCCTTTGCGTGGTACCGAGGAGTCGCTCGAAAGGCGCCTTGCGAAAGGAGCCTCGCCCGTCCACCGCTTGGGTGGACGGGCGAGGGCAAGCTCCCGGGAATGAACGGGGCAGTGGGCGCGATGCGGTTGCCGCGAGGTGCGATCCGGTCAACCGCTGGGGTTACTCTTCGCTTTCCTTGCCGACGCGCACGGCCAGTACGTCGCACTGAGCACCATGGAGCACGCCGGTGGAGGTGGAGCCGAGCAGCAGGGCGAAGCCATGACGGCCGTGGGAGCCGACCACAATCAGGTCGACGTCGTGCTCATCGGCGAAGCGATGGATCTCGGTATCGGGCATGCCGACGACCACGTGCTGGTCGTCGCGCGCCACGTGGGCATCGGCGATCTCGGCCAGGCGCTGCTTGGCATGGTCGTCCAACTGGTCCTGGATGCTGGTCAGGTCCATGGGGATGTCGCCCCCGTAGGCAAAGCCGAGGGGCTCCAGCGTATGCATGATCGACAGCTTCGCGTGGTTGCGATCGGCGATCTGCAGCGCGCGTTCGAGGATCTTGTGGGAGTCCTTGGTGAGGTCCACGGCCACCAGCACATGACGATATTCATTGCTCACGGGACTACGCCTCCAGCGGCGGTCGGTTGAGAAAAGGTCTGTGCTTCCACTCTAGGCCGCCAGTCCCGTCAAAACAATGCTGATGATCAACGATTTTTCTGAGGAAACCGTATGTTGTGGCTGCTGATCCTGGGGGTGGTAGGAATGGTCTTTGCCCCGGCCATGTGGCTGCGCCCCACCGCCCGAGAGCGTCGTCAGGGGTCGCTGCGCCAGGTGGCGATCGAGGCGGGGGCCAGCGTCAAGCTGGAGACGCCACCGCTGCACGGCGAGATCGACAAGATGGCGGCCTATCGCTGGGTCTATCCGAGCCAGCGGCCTGGCCCACGTTTTGTGCTGGTACGCACAGAACGTGCCAGCGAGGCGCTCAAGTCGTTCGACTACGACAATGGCTGGCGCTGGCGGATTCAGCCGCTGGAGCCGTTGCCATCGGTGATCAATGCGCGACTGTCGCGTCTGCTGACCCAGTTGCCCGAGGACGCCTGCGTGGTCGAATCCAGCGACAAGGCCTTGACGCTGTGGTGGGAAGAGTCGCTGGAGGCTGACGCCTTCGGCAGCCTGGCGGCGCCTGCGACGGCGCTACGCGACGCCCTGCAGGGACGTCCGGATCGTCCCGCCGCCAATTTGCCGAACTCGCCGCCCTGATATTGGCGGCTCTAACTTGGACGATGGCGATCGACCACCCAGGATCGAACAGGGCTGCGGCATGCTGGGTATCCGGCCCAGGTGTCAGGGCGGGCCTTGAAGGCGATCTCGGCGAGGCTCTTGCTGGACTCGTCGGGCTCAGGTGTCAGCGCTGGCAATCATCCGGCGTCAGCAAGGCCTGACCGTTGGCCTCGATGCGGCTGAGCATGTCGCTGAGTCTTTCCTGTTCCTGCTCGTCCAGCCCCTTGAGCATCTCTTCCCTGGCCTGTTGCACGATGGCATCGATCTTCTCGAGCAGAGGCGTCGCCTGCTTGGTCAGGTGCACGCGTTTGGTGCGGCGATCCTGGTCACACGGACAGCGCTCGACCAGGCCCTGCTCGCAAAGCTGATCCAGCGTCCTGACCAGCGACGGCGCCTCGACGCCGATGGCCCGCGCCAGGTCGCACTGGGGCTGCCCGTCCGGCATGCGCCACAGGTGATAGAGCGTCACCCACCGCGTCTGGGTCAGTCCCAACGGTGCGAGGCGCTGATCGAGCACCGCACGCCAGATGCGTGGTGCCCGAGACAGTTGAAATCCGATGTTCTCGTTCATAGTGATCAAGATCGCAAGGCTGCAAATGATTTGATTGTCCGAACGCAGCGGCGGTAATGCAAGCCAACTCCCTCCTTTGCTTCGAAACTGCGCCTATTCTTCACTCTTCGGGGGTACAGCCGCTCCCTGGCTGTCGCTCGCTCGCGACTCACGACTCACGCCCTGTCTCACCGTTGTCGTGTTCCCCTTCATCGTCTGCTTGCGGCGCTTGCTCCTCCTTGCCCTCGCGATCACCTTTCTGTTCAGCCGGCTGCTCGCCTGCCGAATCGCTCTCCCTCGTCTCGCCGCTTTGTCCCGTGTCATCTTTCGGCTCACCCGCATCCTCTTCAGCAGGGGCTGGCTCCTCGTGATTCGGCGGCTCTTGCTGGCGTGCCTTGTCGGATGCCATGTCCGGTGTCTCCTGCTGTCCCTCGGGACGGGCGGTCAACCAGCGCAGCCTGAGGCCGGGAATGCCCGCCTGGGTATCGATGCTGGCGTCGGCGGTGGTCGCCGCCCCAGGGTCTTCGGCAACCTCGAAGCGCAGTACGCCGATACGTTGGCCGCCGGCGGTCATCACATCGATGCGCCAGCTGCCGCTGCTGGCCTCGGGGAAGTTCTGCTTGCGGGTCCAGGCGCGATAGCCCTCGGCGCGTCCGCCGTAGATATTCAGCGCGATGCGGTCGACGAGTTCTCCCTCGTGGCGCCACTCGTGTACCACCTCTTCCTTCAAGCCGCGTGGCGCATGGATTGCGGTGTAGGCATAGAGCCCTCGGGACGACAGCGCCTCCGGTGTCAGCGCCATGGAGCCCTGCGGCGTGCGTGCGGCCTCGTCGAAGGCCGGCGACAGGGCGCTGCCGGACAACCACAGGGTCGCCGGCGGCACCCACACCCGGCCCAGCCAGGCGACCCCGGCCAATAGCGGTAGCAGCGCGAACATCGCCAGCCAGCGGGCGGGACTCATGGGGCGCAGCAGATGCAACAGACTCGGCAGGCTGAATACCACCATGGCCACGGCGGCCGCCAGCATGCTCTGACCGGTACTCAGGTGCAGGACCAACGGCAGGGTCACCAGCACCACCAGGAACACGCACTGGGCGTGGAACACGAAGTAGAGCCAGCGCTTGCGTTCGGCCAGTCGGTAGTAGAGCGGATCAACGATGGACAGCACCGCCATGCCAAGCATGAACAGGGTGAACAGCGCCTGACCGCTGCTCCACACCGTGGTGGCGACAAGAAAGGGTAGGGCGAAGAACAGCGTCTCCTGGTGGATCATCTGGGCGATGAAGGTGGTCACGCCACGGGGCAGGGCAGGATAGCCGCGCCGCACCATCAGGCGTCCGATCAGACTCTCCGACAGCAGCAGGGTCCAGGCCAGCAGCATGCCCCCGGCCAGCAGCACGCCGAGCCACTGCTGGCGCTCGACCAGAAAGAAGCTGGCGACACCGGCAGCGAAGGCCAGCGGTGGCCACAGCCAGTGCCAGGGCCGCAGACGCGCTACCCAGGTCTCGATGAATCGCTGCGTCGCGTTGAGGGTGGTGCGCTGAGGGGGCGAGGAGGGCATGGCGTGGTCCGCGGCGGCTGGGAGGGGCATGCTATCAGTATGCTTAAACGCTGGTGAAGCGCCGCTGCATGCTTCAACGCCTCGCAAGCCCTCTAAGGTATTGGTAGGGGTTGACGGAAGTGAATCTTTGCACCAAGCTGGCGAAATCAAACGGGCGTATGAATGTCGCCTGGCCCATCGATTGTCGGGCCCTTTCCGGATGACACGGCATGACTTCAGTGGAGATGCGTGGATGATCTATCAAGGCAATGCCATTTCGGTGGCTCGCAATGGCGACGATATCGCCACTCTGACCTTCGACTTGAAGGATGAATCGGTCAACAAGCTCTCTGGCGCGGTGATCAAGGAGCTGGGCGAAGCGCTGGACGCGGTGCGCGGCGAGAGCGGCGTCAAGGGCCTGATGCTGAAAAGTGCCAAGGACGCCTTTATCGTCGGTGCCGACATCACCGAGTTTCACGCCATGTTCGGCAAGGACGAGGCGGAGATCCAGGGCATGCTCGAGCAGGTCCACGGTATCTTCAATGGCCTCGAGGACCTGCCCTTCCCGACGGTCAGCGCGATCAACGGCCTGGCCCTCGGTGGCGGCTGTGAGGTGGTGCTGTCCACCGACTTCCGCGTGATGACGCCTGACGCCAAGATCGGCCTGCCCGAGACCAAGCTCGGTATCGTCCCCGGCTGGGGCGGCTGCGTGCGTCTGCCCAGGGTGATCGGCGCCGACAACGCCATCGAGTGGATCGCCGGCGGCACCGAGAACCGTGCCGACGCCTGCCTCAAGGTCGGCGCCGTGGATGCGGTGGTGCCCGCCGATGACCTCGAGGCGGCGGCGCTCGACATGCTGGCGCGAGCCAACGCCGGCGAACTCGACTTCAAGGCCCGGCGCGAGGAAAAGAACAGCGCGCTGAACCTCAATCCGGTCGAGCAGATGATGGTGTTCGAGACCTCCAAGGGATATGTCGCCGGCAAGGCCGGGCCGCACTATCCGGCGCCGGTGGAAGCGATCAAGGTGATCCAGAAGGGCGCCGGTGAAGGTCGTGCGCGGGCCCAGGCGATCGAGGCCAAGGCCTTCTGCAAGATGGCCAAGACCGACGTCTGCTACAACCTGGTCGGGCTGTTCCTCAACGACCAGGTGGTCAAGAAGAAGGGCGGCAAGTACGCCAGCAAGGCGCAACCGGTGCGCCAGGCGGCGGTGCTCGGTGCCGGCATCATGGGCGGCGGAATCGCCTACCAGAGCGCCTCCAAGGGCACCCCGATCCTGATGAAGGATATCAAGGAAGACGCCATCGAGCTGGGCCTCAAGGAGGCGCGCAAGCTGTTCGGCAAGCAGGCCTCCCGCGGCAAGCTGTCCGTCGAAGGCGTGGCCGAGAAGCTCGCCAACATTCGTCCGACGCTGTCCTACGGTGATTTCGACAATGTCGATCTGGTGGTCGAGGCGGTGGTCGAGAACCCCAAGGTCAAGGGTGCGGTGCTCAGCGAGGTCGAGCAGCAGGTGAGCGACAACACCATCCTGGCGTCCAACACCTCGACCATCTCGATCACCCGGCTGGCCGAGAACCTGAAGCGTCCCGAGAACTTCTGCGGCATGCACTTCTTCAACCCGGTGCACCGCATGCCGCTGGTCGAGGTCATCCGTGGCGAGAAGACCAGCGACGCTGCCGTTGCCGCCACCGTGGCCTACGCCAAGGCCATGGGCAAGACGCCGATCGTGGTCAACGACTGCCCGGGCTTCCTGGTCAATCGCGTGCTGTTCCCCTATTTCGGCGGTTTCAGCCTGCTGGTCGAGAAGGGTGCCGACTACCAGCGCGTCGACAAGGTGATGGAGAAATTCGGCTGGCCGATGGGCCCGGCCTATCTGCTCGACGTGGTCGGCATGGATACCGCGGTGCACGCCAACGCGGTGATGGCCGAAGGCTTCCCCGACCGCATGGCGCGTGACGCCAAGACCGCCATTCAGGTGATGTTCGACAACGATCGCCTGGGGCAGAAGAACGCCAAGGGCTTCTACGCCTACGAAGAGGATCGCAAGGGCAAGCCCAGAAAGGTCAGCGACGAGGCCGCCATCGAGCTGGTCAAGCAGGTGGTCAGCGAGAACCGCGAGTTCTCCGACGAGGAGATCATCGCGCGGATGATGGTGCCGCTGTGCATGGAGACCGTGCGCTGTCTCGAAGATGACATCGTCGGCACCCCGGCCGAGGCCGACATGGCGCTGATCTACGGCATTGGCTTCCCTCCCTTCCGAGGTGGTGCGCTGCGCTATATCGATGCCATGGGCGTGGCCGAATTCGTCGCCCTGGCCGACAGCCTGGCCGAGGAGCTCGGGCCGCTGTATGCGCCCACCGATGGCCTGCGTGAGATGGCCAACAGTGGCAAGACCTTCTACGCCGACGCCAAGTGACCCCACCAGACAGGAGAAGACAGATGAGCTTGAACCCGAGAGATGTGGTGGTGGTCGATGGTGCCCGTACCGCCATGGCCAAGGCCAAGAACGGTGGCTTCCGCCACGTGCGTGCCGAGAACCTGTCGGCGGCGGTGATGAATGCGCTGCTCGAGCGCAACGCCGCCGTTGATCCCGGCGAGGTGGATGACGTCATCTGGGGCTGCGTCAACCAGACCCTGGAGCAGGGCTTCAACGTCGCACGCAACGCCCAGATCATGACCGCCATGCCGCGCAGCGTGCCGGCCCAGACGGTCAACCGCCTGTGCGGCTCGTCGATGAGCGCACTGCACATCGCCACCGCCAACATCAAGGCCGGCATGGGTGACGTCTACCTGGTCGGTGGCGTCGAGCATATGGAGCACATCCCGCTGACCCACGGCATCGACGTCAACCCCAGCGCCAGCAAGCACGCCGCCAAGGCGGCGATGATGATGGGCATGACCGCCGAATTGCTGGGCAAGCTGCACAGCATCTCCCGCGAGCAGCAGGACAGCTTCGGCGTACGCTCCCATCAGCGTGCCTACGAGGCCCAGCAGAGCGGCGCCTTTGACCGCGAGATCATCGGTGTGGAAGGCCATGACGCCGACGGCCGCCGGATTCTGGTCAAGCGTGACGAGGTGATTCGTCCCGAGGCCAGCCTGGACAGCATGGCGGGCCTCAAGCCGGTGTTCGATCCGCGTGGCGGTACCGTCACCGCCGGCACCTCCTCGGCACTGTCGGTGGGCGCAAGTGGCATGCTGGTGATGAGCTACGAACGCGCCCAGGCCCTTGGTCTTTCGCCGATTGCTCGGGTGCTTTCCACCGGAGTGTCCGGCTGCGACGCCTCGATCATGGGCTATGGCCCGGTACCGGCGTCCCAGAAGGCGCTCAAGGCGGCGGGACTGAGCATCGATGACATCGACACGGTGGAGCTCAACGAAGCCTTTGCCGCCCAGGCGTTGCCGGTACTCAAGGACCTGGGGCTGCTCGACGTGATGGACGAGAAGGTCAACCTGCACGGCGGCGCCATCGCCCTGGGTCACCCGCTGGGCTGCTCCGGCACCCGTATCAGCAACAGCCTGCTGAACGTGATGCGGCGCCAGGACACCCGCCTGGGTCTCGCCACCATGTGTATCGGCATGGGGCAGGGCGTGGCGACCGTGTTCGAACGCCTCGACTGAACTCTTGCCGCCTTCGGGCGGAGCAGAGCGGAAAACGCCGGCACTGTCTGACAGTGCCGGCGTTGTTGCGAGAGTGCAGTGTACACGCGCAAGTCATTCAACCGCTGGATGCTGCCGTGGCCATCATCTGATCGTGGCAGAGGCGCACCATGGCGCCTCCTCGTCCCAGTGGCACGATCTGACCGACGTTGTCCGGCGGGTTCTGCTGGTCCGATGGTTCGACCACTTCCTCGAGTTCCACCCTGTAGCGATGTCCGGCGAGGTGGGTCAACACGAACCGATGGCCCTCGGGCATCTCGGCGGAGGCCGGGAGGAGCCGGCGTACACGATCCAAGACCTCCTCTGACAATACCTCATCCTGCTTTTTGACCAACATCCAGCCAAGCTGCGTCACGATCCCCGCGACGGTAGCGATGGGGCCCGGGTAGAGCTGCCAGAACTGGGTGAAGGTGGGGCCGCGGGCGATCGATACGCTGACGTACTCGGGGCCGAAAATGATGATGAGAACGGCGATGATCAAGACAATCAGCGACACCGCAATGACCAGATAGCCAAAGACAGTATCACCGGTGTAGGAGGGACCTTCGAATTCGATCGGTAGGTCCTCCAGCGTCTGCTGTGCATCCATGCGCATCTCCTGTGGCTCCGTTGGCCGGAGCCGTTGTACTTCCCTGTAGACCCCGACCTCGCCGTGATTTACGGCATCCCTTGAACGGACGAGTATCGAGTGAGTGACGCACAGTCCGGGCGACATCAGGCATCTTGCCAAAGGCCCATCTGTACGTTGGTGAGAGTGTCTCCAGAGGGACCGTGGCCTGGCAATGCCGAGGCTTTATGCGACCTATCTAATACGCCATTGGCGATGTGATGGTGCATAGTTACGAGGTCTTGGCCTCGACTCCCAGTGCATCGCCACCGTGATAACGATGCTGGCGCCACGCTTATCCTCGAGCCCCGGTGTCCGTTCAGCGATCTTGTCTGGGCATATCGCTTGCGCCCGACAGCGGGGACCTGCGTCGTGGGCACCGGCTGGCTCCGCAGGAGACTGTCGCAGTTTGCGACAGTCTCCTGATCAGGCCGCTGCTTGTGCACAGTGAGTGTGTGGTAATTATTTGAAAAATAAGTTTTTGCTATGCGCTGGCGTGAATGTTTCATGGCCTTTGCAGGCGAAGGAGTCCTACTCCTGTCGATATAACAACAACGCTCAAGGAGAAACTGCCGTGACGAAACTCCGTCCGAGACCAGGCCTGATGGCGCTAGTGCTGTGCGTCCTGCCGGCAAGTGGCATGGCCGCAGAGGGCGCGCAACTGGTCGATCGCTACTGTTCCGGCTGTCATCAGCCGCAGGCAGGTGAAGGAAGCTGGAGTCGCATCAGCGCCCAGCGCAAGACTCCGGAAGGCTGGGACATGACGATCGCGCGCATGGGCATCATGCACGGGGTGCAGGTGCCCGGCGAGGATCGTCGGGAACTGGTCAAGTACCTGGCCGACAGCCGCGGTCTCGCCCCGCAGGAAAGCGCACCAGAACGGGCGCTGATCGAACGTCGTCTCAACCGTGTCGAGTCCTTCGACCATCCCACCTTTCAGCAGATGTGTGCCCGCTGTCACACCGGCGGTCGGGTGCTGCTGCAGCGGCGTACCGAAGAGGACTGGGCCAAGCTGGTCAACTTCCACGTGGGCCAGTACCAGACCCTGGAATTCCAGTCCAACGCACGGGATCGCGACTGGCTGGGCGTGGCGTTGAACGACATCGTGCCCTGGCTTGGCGACAACTTCTCTGTGCAGACGGATGCGTGGGAGGCCTGGCAGCAAGCGACACCGGTGGACCCGACCGGACATTTTCAGATGTGGGGAAGCTGGCCAGGTCAGGGCGCCTTCGTGGCCGCAGTCGACATCGAAGCGGCGGAGGGCGACGACGCCTATCGCATGACGGTGGATGGTCACTTCCTCGACGGTCGCGACTTGCAGGGGCAAGGAATGGCGACCCTGTTTACCGGCTATGAATGGCGTGCCCAGCTGACCCTGGATGGGCAGTCGCTTTTGCAGGTGCTGGACTTCTCTCAGGACATACCCAGCGGCCGCGTGCTCGATGCCGACGACGAAGCCATGGGCATGCCGGTGACGTTGCTGCCTGAGGCTCAGGAGACCGCCATCGAGGCGGTGCTGCCGCGCGGCCTCAAGGCCGGAGAGCGCACTACGCTCGCGGTTATCGGCACTGGTCTGGACGCGGATGCACTAGAGGTCGGTGAAGGCGTCGAGGTGATCGAGGTGCTGAAGCAGGAGAGTGGCCTGCTGTTGCTGGAGGTGGCGGTGGACGGCTCGGCGACACCGGGATGGAGGACGCTGCGACAGGGAGACGCAACGCTTGAGCGTGAGCTCGCCGTCTACGACAGGGTGGATCGTCTGGAGATATCCCCGGACTTTGCCGTGGCGCGGGTCGGTGCTGAACAGACGCCGGCGGTGAGTGGTGTCTTCCGGGTCGAAGGCTACCTGGAAGCGGAGGGGCAGCAGCCCATCGCACTGGGCGAGGTGCCAGTGAACTGGTCGGTGAGCCCCTGGGACGAGACCGCAGAGCAAGACGGAGACGTCACCTTTGCCGGGGTCATGGACAAGGCCTCCGGGATCTTCTCGCCGAGCGGTGCAGGCCCCAACCCCGAGCGCAAGTACGACACCAACAATGCCGGCAATCTGCGCGTCAGCGCAACGGCCAGGGGGCAGTCCGAGGCGGTCAGCGATGACGCCCAGTTGATCGTGACTGTGCAGCGCTGGAACAACCCGCCGCTGCGCTGAACCGGGTTCACCGATGTTTTTATCAGGAGTCGAATATGGGCATGCTCAAGACGATCCCGGACAACCTGCACCGGGTCCAGGTCGACGGTGATCCGCTGTGGTTTCACATTCCGACGACCAGCCTGTTTACCCCGGACGCGCTGTCCGAGGATATCCTGCGCCAGCTGGACGACGCCCAGGGGTTGTCGCCGGAGGCTCTTGGCCAGGCGCTGGTCGAGGGTGGTCATGGCCAGCTTAGCGTGGCGGAACTTGATGACCGCCTGGCCCAGCTGAAGGCGCTCAAGCTGGTCACCGAGGGCGACGTCGTGGCCTTCAATCCACGCGTGGAGGTGGAGGAATTTCCGCTTTCCACGGTGGTGCTCAACGTCAATACCGGCTGCAACCTGGGCTGTAGCTACTGCTACAAGGAAGACCTCGACAATCCGCGTGACGGCAAGAAGATGGATCTGGCGACGGCCCAGGCATCGATCGAGCTGATGCTGAAGGAGGCCCCCTGGCGGGACCGCTACAATGTGGTGTTCTTTGGTGGAGAGCCACTCTCCAACATGCCGTTGATCCGTGAGGTGGTGGACTGGGCCGAGACTCGCCTGCACGGCCTCGGCAAGCAGGTGGACTTCACCCTGACCACCAATGCCACCCTGCTCACCGAGGAAAGAATCGCCTACTTCGACGCCCACCGCTTCGGTCTGACCATCAGCATGGATGGTCCAAAGGCGATCCATGACAAGAACCGTATCGCGGTCAATGGCCAGGGTACCTATGACCTGGTCGCCCGGCGTATCAAGCCGCTGCTCCAGAATTACCGCTCGCGGCCGATCGGCGCCAGGGTCACCCTGACCCGCGGTGTCACCGACGTGGTCGGTATCCACCACCACCTGGTCAATGAGCTGGGCTTCCATGAAGCGGGCTTCGCGCCGGTGACCTCCGGCGACATGGCCGAGTACAACCTGAGCGCCGAAGAACTCAAGCAGGTCTTCGACGGTATGGTCGAGCTTGGCGAGCGGGCGGTGGCCTGCGCCCTGGAGGGCGGAGATCTGGGGTTTGGCAACTTCAACCAGCTGTTGACTGATCTGTGGGAGGGGCGCAGCAAGGCGGTACCCTGCGGTGCCGGCCTGGGGCTGGTGGCGGTGGATCACCAGGGCGACGTTCATCTGTGTCACCGCTTCACCGGTTCCAGCATGCCGACCTTTGGCAACGTGGAGACCGGGCTCAAGCATGACGAGCTCAAGCAGTTCGTAGAGGCGCGCAGCGATCGCAGCCAGCGCGGGTGCAGCGACTGTCGCATCCGCAACCTGTGCTCCGGTGGCTGCTACCACGAAAGCTACGCACGCCACGGCGATCCGATGACACCGACCTATCACTACTGCGACCTGATGCGAGACTGGGTGGATTTCGGCATCCAGGCCTATGCACGCATTCAACGTGGCCGACCGGACTGGTTCGATGGCCCTCTGGCCAGGAGGCAAAGCGCATGAACGATAACAACAAGACTCCAAAATCCCTGCAGGCGCTCGGTTTGACGCCGATGAACCAGAAGGCGCGTCGCCTCGATCAGGCCGGTACCATGGCCGAGCGCGACGAGGTCCAGGCGATGCAGACCATCGCCGGCTGCACCTCGAGCTTCGATCCGGGCTGGGAGGTGGATCCCTTCGGCGGTGTGGCCGCCCTGTGCCAGCCCATGGAGGCCGACCTCTATGGCTGCGCCGATCCGTGCTGGTGGCCTGCTCAGGTGCCCGACACCATGAATACCTATCCCGACTGGGACAAGGGTGCACCCAAGGCTGAACGCGACTGGCGCAAGCTGGACAGCGTCTATCCGACCGGGGAGGACTCCTGATGAGCGACTATCGTTACTGGCTGGCGACGGCCGCTCTGGTGGTTGCTGCACCGCTCTACGCTCAGACCGAGTCGAGCCAGGCCGAGTCACTTCAGACCGAGTCACTTCAGACCGAGTCGGTCGGGAGCACCGCAGACACTGGGGCTCCCCGGGAATATCTGGTCACCCTGACCCGTCCCGACAAGCTCCACCTGATCGATGCCAGCAGCCGCGAGGTAGTGAGGACCTGTGCGCTGGGTGGAGCCTTTGGGCCCGGCGCCATCCAGCTGTCCCCGGATGAGCGTACCGCCTACGTACTGCACAATCGCTGGGAAGACGTGGTCGGGGTCGACCTGACCAACTGTGAGGAGGTGTTCAGGGCACGTCAGTCCCGCGGCAACGAGCGGGTCAAGTCGATCGCCTCGCTGGCGGTGAGTCCGGATGGCTCGCGACTCTACACCGTACAGAATCCGGTAGAGATGCTGATCGACGAGTATCGGGTGAAGCCGCCTCGGCTGGCTGTCTTCGACACCTCGGCGGGTCTTGATGCTGAGCCTCTCAAGACCTTCGAAGTGCCCCGCCAGATCACGACCATGGCCACCGACGCCGAGGGTCAGTTGTACATGGGCGGCGCCGACATCTACCGGGTGGATCCCGCCAGCGGCGAGGTCGAGATTGCCATCGCCAACCGCCACTGGGACCGTCCGGGGTTCAGCGCACCGGACTCTCTGGCCATGTGGTCCACCGGCGAGGTGGCCGACGAGTACTTGCGACCCTACACAGTGGCCGAGCTGGATGACCAGGGTGAGCCCAGTGCCTATCACTGGGGGATCAGTCGGGTCGACCTGACCACAGGAGAAACCGAGAACAAGGAGATCGGCCCGTTCGAATTCCTGATCTTCTCCATGGTGTCCGACCCGAACAACCGAGATGATCTCTACGGCGTCTACACCCAGCTGAGCCACTACGACGCCGCTAGCCAGGAGCTGAAGAAGGTGATCGATCTCGATCACACCTACTACAACATCAACTCCTCCCATGACGGCGAGACGCTCTATGTTGGCGGTGCATCCAGCGACATCGCCATTTATGATAAGGCGTTCAATGATCTAGGACGTATCGAGCTGCCCGGTGACATGAGCACGGCGACCCTCAAGGTGGCCCGTTTCTGATCACCTGGTCTTTACCCTGGGCTCGCCCCTGGACGCCGGTTCCTGGCAGGAATCGGCGTCCTGCGTTCTACAAGGATGCCTTTGCCATGACGCCTGACCGACACGCCTTGCCCTGGAGCTGGCTGTATCGTCCGCTCAAGGCTCGCCGCGCATCGCTGCTGGTGCTGCTGGGAATGAGCCTGTGCGCTACGCTGCTGGCGCTGGCACCGCCGCTGCTGACCCAACGCCTGATCGACCAGGGGCTGATGGCCGGCCAATTCGACAAGGTGGTGGGCTATGCCTTGGCCATGGTGGCGGTAGGTCTGGCCTCGCTGGGGCTACAGGGAGTGATCCGACTGCGCCACGTCAGGCTATCGGCGACGCTGTTGCTGAGCCTGCGCAGGGCGCTGCTCAGGCACCTGTTGCGGCTGCCCAGGTCGCGCTGGCAGGCGCGTGGGCGGGGCGACCTGATGAGTCGTCTGGACGGTGACCTGTCGATCCTTCAAGGCTTTGCGCTGGACAGCCTGCTGTCAGGGTTTTCCAACGCCCTGGGGCTGATCGGCGCCCTCGCCATGATCGGCGTGCTCAACGTCCAGCTGATGCTATTGGTGGCCCTTCTGGTGCCGCTCCAGTGGCTGTGGTTGCATCTCTGGCGACCTCGGCTGATGGCCCGCCAGCAGGCGCTCAGAGCGCATAGTGGTGAGGTCTCCGGATTCTGGCAGGACACCCTGTCCCACGGCCAGTGGTGGCAGGGCCAGGCGTTGGAGGCACCGCGCCTGAATCTGTTGCAGGCACTTGGCCACGAGCAGATGCGGCGTCTGCTGGCGGTACGCCTGGTGGGTTACCTGAGCGACCTGGGCCCGCAACTGTTGACGGCGCTGGCTCGTGTGGCGTTGTTGCTCGGTGGTGGCTATCTGGTCATCGAAGGTCGTCTGCAGCTGGGGGAGCTTGTGGCCCTGTTGAGCTATCTGGCCATGGTGATGGCGCCCATCGGTGGGCTGATCGGGCTTTACGGGGGTTGGCAGAGAGCCCGGGTCAGCGCCGAACGATTGGCCGAGTTGTTCGCCGAGCCGACCCTGCCGTCACCCTATGTGGGACGCCGTGCGCCAGCGTCGGGTGATATTGTGCTGCGCAAGGTGAGCTTTGCCTACGCCGGTCAACCGGTGCTGTTCAATGGGCTTGATCTGCGCCTCGGCCAGGGCGACAAGGTACTGGTGGAAGGCCCGTCCGGTGCGGGCAAGAGCACCCTGGTGGCGCTGCTGCTGGGGCTGGAGTCACCCTCGTCGGGGACGGTGGAGGTCGGCGAAGTCAATCTCGAGACGCTGTCGCGGCGGGCCTGGCTGAAGCAGGTGGCGTGGGTGGAGCAGCATCCGAGCCTGATCCGCGCAAGCCTTGGCGACAACCTGCGTCTGACCGCGCCGGGGGCCAGCGACGAGCAGGCGATCGCCGCCCTTGATCGGGTCGGCCTGGGGAGCTGGTTCGAGGCACAGCCGCAGGGACTGGCCACGCCGATCAGCGATCACGGTCATAGCGTATCCGGTGGCCAACGGGCTCGCCTGGCGCTGGCTCGTGCGCTGCTCTCGAAGCCTCGTCTGGTGCTGCTCGACGAGCCCACCGGCGCCCTCGATCCGGTAGCTGCCAGGGCCTTCGATGCGGTGCTGGATGAGGCTCTGGGACAGACCACGCGATTGATCATCAGTCATCAGGGGGAGCACTTCGCGTCACTGGATCGCCGCTATCGTCTGCTGGACGGTCGGCTTGACGAGGTGGGCGCATGAGCCTGGACGGGTGCAGGGGCAGGCACCGAGGCCGTATCGCAGTGCTCGATAGCGGGGTCCCCGCCGGATGGCTGCCACGACTGGCCGACTTCGCCAGCCTGTGTGACAGCGACGACGCCCTCGACCGAGTGGGGCACGGCGGTGCCATCATCAGGACCCTGGACTGGTACGGTGCGCTGGCCGGTCGCGAGTTGGTACTGATCAAGCTGTTCGACCGGCGACTGACGACGACCGCGACGCGCCTGGCCATGGCGCTGGAACTGCTGGCCGACGAGCCCCCCGACTGGGTGCTGGTCAGCGCCGGACTAGCCCGTGATGAGCCGCGACTGGCTGCAGCCGTTGCAATGCTGGTGCGCGCCGGCAGCGTGCTGGTGGCGTCGAGCGCTCGGCATGGCGCTGCGGTCTACCCGGCATCCTGTCCCGGTGTGAAGGCGGTCAGTGGCGATGCCCGGCGCCTGCCGGGGCAGTGCGGGGGCAATCACCAAGGTCGCGCCCTGGCCTGCGCCTGGGCCGTCGCCGAGGGGGCCTGGCAACCCTGGTGGACGGGACCACCGCCACTTGGTGAGGCCGGCCACACCTGGCTGGCTGGGTCGAGCTTTGCCGCCGCCCACGCTCTGGGGCAGTGGATCGGTGACGCGAGTCTCGGCCCTGCCGGCCCTTCACCTACGCGCCCTGGGCGGAGCCCCGGCGTTGACCGGTAGCGGCAACGCAGGCCAGTCAGACTGCTGTGCCCACCACTGACGCAGCCCTGTCGCCTGGGCCTTGGGCAGGTCCGCCAACCGCTCGCGCACGAGGTCGAGACGACCCGCCTTCATCGCCGCGACCAGCGGTGCCAGCGCGACGCCGGACACCGCGTAGATGCCCAGGGGCTGGTCCGGGGTGATCACCAGCTCGCGCTGGCGCAGGTGTGTTCCGATGATGGCGGCGGCCTGGCCCACGCGCACCCGAGCCCAGGCGTCGATAGCATGCATCGGCAGATGATCCGGCCAGTGACAGCGGCCAAGCCAGTAGGGGGCAGGGTCGTCTTTGGCAGCAAGACGGAAGAAGTCCCGGCCGGCCCGGGCAAAACGCCAGTAGAGCAGGTCCTGACGGCGCTGGTGAAAACGGGTCAGCGGTGCCAGGGGTTCGCCGGCCAGGGCACCGAGGATGACCGGGGCCAGCCCATGGGCCGACGACAGGGCATTGAAGATGCCCTGGCCGGACAGCGGATCCACCGACATGGCGGCGTCGCCCAGGCGCCATAGCCGGCCCTGGCGTACCAGGGTGCGGGCGACCAGGCCAGGGCGCAGGTAGTGCTGCTCCAGCGCGGTATCGTCCCAGCAGCGGGCCAGTCGCGGATGACATTCGAGCCACTCAAGCGGAGCCCCCCGTGCCTCGTCCAGTTGGTCCTGGGGCAAGGCCAGTTGCAGGTAAGCATGGCCCGCTGCACGTGCCCACCAGCCCCAGCCGCCGCCTGGAAGCGAGCTCGCCAGGCTGGCGGCAGAGCTGACATTACTGCTACCGCGTAGGATCAGTGCCGGCGTTGCCCAGGGCGCTGCGTCGCGCTGGTGGCCGCGCGCCGCTTGACGTCCGCGGGCTTCCACCCCCCAGCGAGCATGGCGCTGGCGTCCATCGGCCAATTCCACTGTGATGCCGCTCTCGTGCTGGTGCCAGCCGCGCACTCGGGCTTCTCTGACGCTCACGCCGGCCTGACGGAGGTCGGCGAGCAGGGCACGGTCGAAGGCAGGGCGGGGCAGCAGCCACTCCTGATTGGGCGCGCGGTCTTCGTTGCCCCAGTGCACCCGACGGGCGACCGGGCCGTGGGCGGTGGCCAGGGCGCGGTTCAGTCCAAGGCGTGCCATGGCGTCGCCGCTGCGTCGGCTGATGCCTTCGATGGCTGGGTAGTCGCGCAGGCGGGTCACCACCTCGACCCGATGGCCAGCGTGATGCAGCAGCAGCGCCAGGGCAGCGCCGGCGGGGCCGCCGCCGGCGATCAGCACGTCGATGTCGTTGCTCATGTCCTCGGCGCTGTCTGTGGAATCAGGGAGTTATCCTACCAAAGCCGCCCAGGCGCCGTTCTCTTTGCGCTCGGCATGGGCGGCGGTGTCGTGCTAGCCGGCGCTAGCCGAACAGGCGTTATCCGACTGCTCGGCGAGCGCCGGCGCCGTTCGATGGACCCGAGGCTCTGTCCGAAAAGTCGGCGAGCGAAGGTTAGACAAGGCAAAAATCGGTGAGACAGCGCAGTTTACGGGGGTAAATGAGCATGTTGATCCGATTTTTAACGCCGTATTACCGAGCTCAGGCACTTTTCAGATAAGCCCTAGAGCATCATGACCACCGATTTAGTCTCGGTATAGTGTTCGATCAACGAGTCACCCATCTCGCGGCCGATCCCGGACTGCTTGAACCCTCCAAAGGGCATGCAGGGATCCAGCAGGTTGTGGCCGTTGACCCAGACGCTGCCGGCGTCGATTTCGGGAATCAGGCGATGCACGGCGGCCAGGTCATTGGACCAGATGCTGGCAGCCAGGCCGTAGGGCGTGTCATTGGCCAGTTCGATCAGCTCGTCGAGTTCGCGGAAGGTCTGGACCACCACCACCGGGCCGAAGATCTCTTCCTGGACACAACGGCTCTGCTGGTCGAGGCCGGTGATCACCGTCGGCTCCACAAAGAAGCCACTGCTGCGACCCGTGCCGCCACCGGTGGCGATCGTGCCGCCTTGCTGACGGGCGCTTTCGATATAGTCGAGCACGCGGCTCTGCTGCTTGGCCGAGACCAGCGGCCCCAGGGTGGCGTCCGACTGGGTGCCCGGTGCCAGCACCAGCGCCTCAGCCTGGGCAGTAAGGGCCTTGACGAAGGCGTCGTGGGCCTCTTCGTGCACATAGATGCGTGAGCCGGCGGTGCATACCTGTCCCTGATTGAAGAAGATCGCCTGGGAGGCGCCGGCGGCGGCGGCCTCGATGTCGGCGTCCTTCAGCACCATGACCGGTGACTTGCCGCCGAGTTCCAGGGTGGTACGGGTCATGTTGTCCACCGCCGAGCGGGCGATCAGCTTACCCACCGGTGTGGAGCCGGTGAAGGCCACCTTGGCTAAGCCGGGGTGGGCCGCCAGGGCCGCGCCCGCGTCGTGGCCGTAGCCGGTGACGACGTTGAGGGTGCCGGCGGGAAAACCGACCTGCTCGGCCAGCTCGGCCAGCATCAGGGCGCTCAGCGGTGTGTCCTCGGCAGGCTTGAGCACCACGGTGCAGCCGGCTGCCAACGCCGGAGCGATCTTCCAGGCGGCCATCAGCAGCGGAAAGTTCCAGGGAATGATGGCGCCGACCACGCCGATGGGCTCGCGGCGGGTGTAGGCCACCAGCTCGCGTTCATCGGGGACCGATGGGATCGAGGGGGTCATGGTGCGACCTTCGATCTTGGTCGCCCAGCCGGCGGTGTAGCGCAGAAAGTCCACGCTCAGGGCGACGTCCATGTGACGCGAGAATGTGATGGGCTTGCCGTTGTCGAGGGTCTCGAGCAGCGCCAGCTCATCGGCCCGCGCCTCCAGCGCGTCGGCCAGGGCCAGCAGCAGCTTTTCGCGGCGACTGGGGCGGACCTTGCGCCAGGCTCGAAACGCCTGTGCTGCTGCGCCGACGGCGCGATCGATGTCCTCGCTTGTGCCCTCGGGCACCTGGGCCAGCGGCTCGCCGCTGGCCGGGTCTGTCACTTCTATGACCCCGCCTTTGCTGGCGTCGACCCAGCGACCGTCGATGAACATGCTGCGTGGCGTGGCAAGCCAATGACGAAGGCGGTCGAATGTCAAAGTGGCGTCGGTGTTTGTCATGGTTGTTCTCCGAAGGTGAACCAGCGTTATGATGGCGTCAGGGCAGCGTCTTCAGGCGGCTCCTGTCAACCTGAATAGCAAGGCGCGTGCCAGCTTTGGTGAAAGAACAAACACAAAGAAAAACAGCGGGTTGAAATTGCTATCTTCGGGGCGGTCGTAGGTCTTGCGAGGCTGCGACAGGGTACTGTCGCAGAATGCGACAGCCGGGCTCGAGATGGGAATCGGCGCGACGGCCTCGGTGGTGGCCCTGTCGTACCAGCATGCACCCGCAGGAGTCTCCCATGCCCCGTTCCGCCGTCAGATCCCCCGACGTCATCCGCCAGGCCCGACACCTGCTGCGCCAAGGCACCGTCGCGATGGACATGCTCGACCCCTGTATCGGGCGCTCCTGGCAGCGTTGTCTGGCCCTGGGGGTGTTGCCTGGGGGGACGCACGAGATTCCGCGGTTGAGCCAGACAGAGCTGAAGGACCTGCGCGACTCCCACGACACACTGCTGAGACTATCGGACCCGCTGCTGGCAGCGTTGGCCGGTGAGCTCAAGGACTGCCAGCTGGTGCTGACTTCCCGCGATGCCACCGTGCTCAAGGCTTGCGGCCGGCGATTCTCGCTGGAACCGCGGCTGGATATCGCCGCCGGCATCCAGCTCGACGAGCGCTGGTTCGGTACCAATGCGCCAGCGGTGGCGATGTTCGAAAAGGCACCGGTGCTGGTGCGCTCCAGTGAGCATCTGCTATTTCCCGACAATCCGGTGTCCTGTGTAGCGGTGCCCCTGGTCGATCCGGACGAGCATTGTCTGGGCATCCTCGATCTGACCTTCGATGCCCGCCACCGCTATCCCGAGCACTATCTGGGGCGGCTGGAACAGGTGGCCAGAGCACTGAAACGCGACATGTTCATCCAGCGGCACGAGACCCACTGGGTGCTGGAAATTCAAAGTGACGTCATGGCCTTCGATGGGATGGGTGCTGCACTGCTGGCCATCGATGAAGATGGTGTCATCAGGGGACACGAGCGCCAGACAATCGCGGTCCTGGGCATGGAAATCCCCCAAGGGACCGACATCGAGGCGCTGCTTGGTCAGCCCTGGGCCAGGCTCAAGCGCCAATGTCGGGACGGCGCCGAACTGCTGGCGATCCAGTCGCTCTCGGGGACCCGGATGGCGAGATTGCACGCACCGCGCCGGTGGCGTGGGGCCGTGGCGGCACTCGGCCGCTCTGCATCCGCCAGCGTGGCCGACGACAAAGGCCGCACTCGACCGTGTCTCGACAGTCTGGTGGCGGGCTGGGAGCCTCAGCAGGCTAGAGAAGCCTGGCGTGCCGTACGTGTGCTGAAAGCCGGATTGCCGGTGTTGCTGCAGGGGCCGACCGGGAGTGGCAAGGAGGCCCTGGCGCGAGGGCTGCACGAGGAGAGCGGCGCGCAAGGTCCCTTTGTCGGGCTCAATTGTGCAGCGATTCCCGAGAGCCTGATCGAGGCGGAGCTATTTGGTTATGTCGAAGGTGCTTTCACCGGGGCGCGCAAGGGGGGATATCGAGGTCGCCTGCTCGAGGCCAACGGGGGCACCTTGTTGCTCGACGAGATCGGGGACATGCCACTTTCGTTGCAGGCACGGTTATTGAGAGTGCTTCAGGAAAAGGTCGTCATACCGCTCGGTGAGCATCGCGAAGTGCCGGTGACCGCCGCCATCGTTGCGGCCAGCCACCGTCATCTGGAGCTGGAGGTGGCTTCGGGAAGCTTTCGCGAGGACCTCTACTATCGTCTGGAAGGCGTGGTGGTGGAGTTGCCGTCGCTGGCACAACAGTCGTCGCTGGTCGAGCAGATCCACGAACTTTGGCAGCGGCTCGAGCAACAGTATCAACGACGGGTGGTGCTCGCTGAGGCGCTGCTGGCGCGCCTGGCCGCCTACCCCTGGCCAGGAAACTGGCGGGAACTGCAGCACTGTCTGGAAACCGCGCTGGTGGGGCTGGAGCCTGACGCGTCTCGGCTCGACCTCGAGGATCTATCGCCACGCTGGCAACGAAAGCTGATGGATGTCACGCCGGGGAGCCTTGGGCAGAGCGCACCGGTGCGGCCGGCGGCAGAACCTTCGGACCTGGCGATCCGGGAGCTGACCCTCAAGCATATGCAGAAGGCGCTGGCTGCCCACGGTGGCAACATGAGTGCTGCGGCCAGGGCGCTCGGGATCAGCCGTTCGACGCTTTACCGACGGTTGGAGCAGGCGTGTCGCTGAGAAGTGACAAGGAGATATCTAGCCGACCGCGCCTTCAGGCTTGCTTGTCGAGCAGATAACGCGCTGACCAGACGGCGACTCGGTAGCGGGGCTTCTCGACTCTGGATGGTGATACACGCTACCTGAACTAGCGCTGCTTCTGGAGATGGAAGCTTCATGCTTCCCGCCTGCGGATTACACGATCCCCGCATCAACTCCCGCCGCCAGGGTCATGGCGAGTTCTTCTACCTGACCGATGAAGTCGTCCTGCCATTCACCCCGCAGCACCAGTGGCGCCTGGACCCATTTCCAGCGTAGACCGGTGACGATGCCTTCCACCGCCCGCTGCGTGCCGGTGCCGTCGTGACCCGCGCGGATGTACAGCACGCAGGGCAGCCCCTGGGTGTGTTCCAGCACGGGGTAATAGCTACGATCGAAGAAATCCTTGAGGGCACCGCTCATGTAGCCGAGGTTCTCGGTGGTGCCAAGCAGGATGGCGTCCGCTTTCCTGACATCCTCGGGGCCAGCATCGAGCGGCGCCAGTACCTGGACGTCCACGCCGTCGATGTCCGGATGGCGGGCGCCACGCTCGGCCGCTTCCCTTAGTGCCAGGGTGTTGGGCGAGGGTGCATGGGCGACGATCAGCAGACGTTTCATGCAGAGCTCCGGCAAGGCTGGTGCGAGGATGGTGGCTAGAGCGGCGAGCGACGGTTCAGTGCGTCGATCTTCCGGCTGCCCCCTTGAAGCCATGGGGGATCACCATCATGTCAAAGACATGCGGGTTTGACAGCCCGGGGCGACTCGTCAAGGCTGGACATGGCTGCCGCGGTGAAATATCGCCTAGCGGTTTCATGAAAATCACGCAGACGCCCTTTGCAGATTGTGAACCATTTCGATCCAGGGAGGATATCACCATGCCCTTTGCGCTTTCTTCGCTAAGAGTGACCAGCACCGCCTTCGACAATGATGGCGCCATCCCCGCACGGCACTCCCAGGAGGCAGAAGATCTGTCTCCGGCGCTGGCCTGGGACGGCCTGCCCGAGGGTACCAAGTCGGTGGCGGTCATCTGTCACGACCCCGACGCGCCGCTGGTCCAGAAGGGATGCTACGGCTTTGTTCACTGGGTGCTCTACAACCTGCCGGCGTCCCTCTCCTCGCTGGAGGAGGCCACCGAGGAAGGCACCCGAGGAATCAACGACGCCGGCAACCTCGGTTTCAATGGTCCGATGCCGCCGGAAGGGCATGGCGTGCACCGCTACTACTTCTGGGTACTGGCGCTGGACACCGAGACGAACCTGCCGGAGGGCCTCGGCATGAATGAACTGCTGTCCGAGGTCGAGCCGCACCTGCTCGGCATGAATCGGCTGGTGGGGAGCTATCAGCGCGACGCCTGAGGCGCCTCGGCCTCCATCAGAACATGACGTACTGAAGCCCGTTTTTAACGGGCTTCTCGTTCAAGGATGACGCCCATGTACGAATGGATTTCTGCCCACAAGGATGTATTGCAGACGCTGGCCAGCGTCGGCTCCTTCATGATCTGGCTGATCTACGCGCAGCTTCTGTACTTTGGCTTTCGCCGCCAGCGTCGACCCCGGCTGATCATCAATCGCGGCAAGCGAAAGAATCTGGATGCGCTGTGCGTGATCAGCAACATGAGCGCCGAGCCCATCTACTTGCAACATATCATGATGACGCTGGAGACCTCGGAAGGTGACTGGACGCTGGATGTCAGTGACCACGAGGCGGATCTTGATGATGATGAAGACCAGCAGGAAGCGGGCCACAACGCCAGCCATTGTACCCACCAGGGTCCGCTGGACAGCGGTGGCTTCGTTCATATCGGTTCGTTCAATGCCTTGAAGGAACGTATTACCACCATCGCCGACATCGACGAGTCGCGGGATGGGCTGGTATTCAAGGCCGTCTGTGTACGGGTGATCGGCACCTACTGTTCGGAGAACCTGCCGATCGGTGCCGAGCGGCGTTTCGTGTTTCACCAGAGCGAGAATTCCTGCACCCTGGTGCCCGAGACCTGGGACACTCTGCAGTTCAGTACTCGCCGCCAGCGGCGGGCCCTGAAGGCCGATATCAAGCGCATTCACGAGCGCCAGGCCCAAGGCGAGGGCGAAAAGGCGGAAAAGGAAGATAGGGAGCAATAGGAAGCAATAGGAAGACAGCGCCTGACAAGGCTCTCCTTCCATTGGACGACTGGCAATCCGGCGGGGGGCGGAGTACCGTCTTCGCTTTTCCCACCTGCGAGAGTGTCATGAGCGACCTGCCCCCCTGTCCCGCCTGTGAGTCCCCATACGGCTACGAGGATGGCCATTCCCTGGTCTGTCCCGAGTGCGGCCACGAATGGTCGTTGAACGCCGAGCCCGATGAGAGCGGTGACCAGGTGCGGGACGCCCACGGCAATGTGCTGAGCGACGGCGACAGCGTCACCGTGATCAAGGATCTGAAGGTCAAGGGCTCTTCTTCGGTGGTCAAGGTCGGCACCAAGGTGAAGAACATCCGCCTGGTCGATGGTGACCATGACATCGACTGCAAGATCGATGGCATCGGCGCCATGAAGCTCAAGTCGATGTACGTCAAGAAGGCCTGAATGCGGCCCTTGAGGCGTCATGCAAGGGCAAACGCCAGCGCTTGGAAAGCGCTGGCGTTTTTTTATGCTCGACTTGCGTTGGTTGCCCTGACGCGACCTGTGCTCAGGTGAGGCTGGCGCCCACGAACAATGTCACGGTGGTGACTCCCAGGGTCATCAGGATATAAGGCAGCGCCCACTTGACGAAGCGCTCGTAGGGGATCTTGGCAAGCGCCAGTCCGGCGACCAGATGGGCGGCGGTGGGAGCGAACATGTTGATCCAGCCGCTCGCGGACTGGAAGGCGGTGACCACCAGTTCGCGATCCACGCCCGAGAAGTCGGCCAGTGGCGCCATCAGCGGCATGGACACCGTGGCCAGCCCCGAGGTCGATGGGATGAAGAAGCTCAGCACGATGTGGACCACGTAGGCCACCACCACGAACAGTCCCGAGGACAGGCCGGCTACCGCGCCTTCGGCCCAATTGAGGATGGTGTCGATGATCACGCCGTTGTCCATCACCACATAGATGCCGCGTGCCACGGCCACCACCAGGGCCACGCCGATCAGGTCCTTGGCACCATCGAGGAAGGTCTCGATGAAGTCGGATTCGGACTGTCGATTGATCAGGGCGATCAGGATGGCAGCGCTCAGGAACAGGGTGGAGAGTTCATCGAACCACCACCACAGGGTCGGAAAAGCCGTGATGCCCATGTCTTCCCAGGGCACGACGCCGTAGACCATGATCCCGAAGGTCATGAAAAACACCGTCATGGTCAGCTTGTGGCGCAGGGTGAACGCCTGGGGCGAGGCGGCCTCCTTGGCCTGAGGGCCGGCTGTCAGCTGCAGGTCCGCCAGCACCGAGCGCTGCGGGTCGCGCTTGATCCGCGCGGCGTAGCGCATCACGAACCAGATAGCCAGCGACACCAGGATCACGAACTGCACCAGCCTGAGGGTGATACCGGCGCCGATCGGCAGGCCGGCGAAGCCCGAGGCGATGCCGGTGGCGAAGGGGTTGACGGTGGAGGCCAGCACACCGGTGCCGGAGCCGAGCAGGATGATGCCTGCGGCCACCATGCGGTCGTAGCCGGCGGCGGTGATCACCGGCAGGATGATGGCCCAGAAGGCGACCGTTTCCTCGGCCATGCCGTAGGTGGACCCGCCGAGGGCAAACAGCACCATCAGTACGGGAATCAGGTACTGCTCGCGCCCGCCAAAGCGCTCGACCACCGCGCCGATCCCGGCATCCAGGGCGCCCGAGCGCATCGTCACCGCCAGGAAGCCGCCGATGACCAGCACGAACAGGGCAACGTCCACGGCCTTGTGGAATCCCTGGATCGGTGCCACCAGCACATCCAGCGGCCCCTGGGGAGAACTTTCCAGCACCTGGTAGGTGCCGGGAATCGGCAACAGGCGGCCGTCACCCTGATAGTCGAGCACGTCGCTGGCAGCAATGACCTGATCGCTGCCTTCCACATGGTAGTCGTACTTGCCGGCGGGCATGACCCAGGTCAGCACCGCCACCAGCGCGGTGATCACAAAGAGCAGGGTATAGACCGTGGGCATGCGCAGGCCGGAGCGCCGTTTGGAGGAGGTCGCTTGCGTTTCCATCTCGGTTTCCTCGTTTCAGAAGGTCATGGTGTAGGCTCTTTTGTTGTCGGTGTGATCAGGGACAGACGGCCCTTGTGTGACCGCCTGTCTTCGAGTCTACGGGCCTCGACAGTCTGTCGGGACTTGGGTCGGCACAATGCTTGATCCGCTGCAAGGACGGCGACGATGCGGCGAGATGAGAGGTAAATTTGCTGGCCTGGCTCAAGAAATGAGGCGACGCCAATGTTTCACCACACGCGGTCTCGCTGCACGACGAGACACGCGCAGGGTTGTCGTGTGCAGGGCAATAGGAAGTGGCGCTGGGGTCGGCTGACAGGGCGGCTGAAAGGACGGCCGGGAGGCCGACTGAGCGAGCGGCCGGCCCTGCCGTAAATGAGGGCCTTGGGTCGGGTGATATGGCCAGGGGCCCGGTGTGGCGGCCCCTGGCGAGTTCACCCATAGCGCAGAGATCAGCCTTCGAAGTTCCAGGTCAGGCGGGCGTTGATGCGACCCTCACGGCTATCGGTCTCGAGGTCACGATCGCCGATGGGCTCAGCGTACTCCAGGGTGAGGCCGTACAAACGTCCTTTGCCCAGGCTGACGCCGGCCGCCGCCGAAGCCAGGTGGCTATCCGCGTCGCGCTCCTGAAACTCGGTGCGGGCGCCATCCAGCACCAGGTAGGGCTCGATGCGCGAAAGCCAGGCGCTATTCACAGGCTGCAGATAGCGTAGTTCCAGCGCCCCGGCGAAACCGTAGTCGCCCTCCGCCTGGCCGGCGTCATAGCCGCGCCCGAAGCGTTGGCCACCGTAGTTGCCGCGCTCGGGTTCCGGCAGCGCATCGTCGGAGTAGAAACCGTTGGCGCTGGCGGTAAGGCGCCAGTGATCGCCATACAGGCGTCTGTACTGGGCGTCCAGCTGCCAGCGGGTGAAGTGTAGATCTCCGTTGTCGGCAAGCGGTGTACCGTTGAGCCGGCGCTGCTGCTCGTTGGCCCCCAGATCTACGCCCTGGCGCAGGGCCAGCGAGGCAAGCCAGAACTGCCGTCCACGCTGGGTGCGATAGTTCAGGTCCAGATCGGCGGCCGAATACTCGGATTCCTCGACCAGTTGGTTGAGGGTCTGTTCCTCGAAGCTGAGTGATGTGGTCTTGGTCTCGTCGTGATGACGCAAGGCGCCGCCCAGGGTCAGGCTCGAGGAGCGTGACAGCAGCAAGGGGTAGGACAGCCCCAGGCGATAGCGTCTGCGGTCGGTATCCTGATCCTGGCGCAGATCGAAGCGCTGTCCGTCGAGCAGGTAGATCAGATTCTCCTCGTCCTCACCGTCATAGCTGTCGGCGGAGGCGGTCAGGGTCAGGCCGTCGTTGCCGATATCGGTACGATAGTCCAACGCGTAGAGCTCGTTGTCGTTGTCGATGGGCCACAGCCAGGAGAAGCCCAGGCTGTCGCCCCAGGTAGTCAGGCTCTGGGTCGAGACCCGGTTGATGAAGACGGCGTCCTGCTCGTCGCCGCCGCTGAGGTTGCCCGAATAGTCAAAATGATCGATACGACGTTCTTCGACACGCAGGGTAGTGGCACCGCTGGGGGTGCGCGGCACCGGTGCCTTCAGGGTCAGGCTGGCACCGGGAATTCGCTCGATCAGCCCGCTGACACGCTCAAAGGTGCTGCGCGTCAGAGGGCGTTCTTCCAGCAATGGCTGGACCAGTTTCTCCACCCGGCCCGCCACGGGGTCATCGTCCACCACGATCTCGGTACGGGCGATATGCCCCTCCACCAGTACGATGCGCACGTTGCCGTCACGAAAGTTGTTGGTTGGCAGGTAGGCGAAGGACAGCGGATAGCCGCCGTCCTGGTAGGCGTCGGTGATCGCCTGGACTTCGGCCTCGATGGCCTCTCGGCTCACGCTCTGCCCGATCATGGCCTGAAGTCCCTGACTCAGTTCGGCCAGATCTAGCACGCTGTCGCCGATGAAGCGCACGTGACTCACGGTGACGCGGGCAGGGATGCCGGCGCTGGCGTCGCTGGGCAGGTCAACCTCGGTTTCCACGCTGCGCTGTTGTGGCGCCAGCCGGCGATTTTCGATGATGTCGTCGACGGTCTCCAGCGTCTGCTGGGCCTGGAGGGGGGACACGGCCAGCAGGCTGCCGGCGGCCATCACTAGGTGAAGGGGACTGTATCGCGAACGTGGCGGGGAAGATGGCTTGGTGTAGGGCGTTGGTTGCGGCGTAGTGCTTGGCATAGGCTTCCTTGTCGATCCCTGGTAGAGGCCCCTCAAGGGGGCTCGAATATTGTTGTGAACAGCGTCTGGACTGGTGTTGGGTTTGACCTCAAGAAAAGGCCCGATACCCGCGGGGGTATCGGGCCTGCGTTTGGCATGGCTGGTCAGGCGAGATCAGTTTCTGCCCAGCACTCCTCCCAGAATGCTGCTGACCAGGCCGTCATTGCTGCCGGCGTCGTTACTGCTGCCGTCCTGGCTGCTTTCCATGTCACCGGTAAGCTTCTCGGTCACGCCACCGACGGCGTCCAGGGTGCCGCCGACCAGGCCACCGCCGCTGTCGCTGTCGCCACCGCCGAGGGTGCTGGTCAGGGTGTCGGAGACGCCGGAGACCAGGCCGCCGCCGCTATCGCCACCGCCGAGGGTGCTGGTCAGGGTATCGGAGACGCCAGAGACCAGGCCGCCGCCACTGTCGCCACCGAGGGTGTCGCCCAGTCCGGCAGTCAAGCCGCTGCCGCCGCCCAGCGTATCGTTGAGTCCGGCGATGAGGTTGCTGTCACCACCAAGCTGGTCGCCAAGCCCTGCCTCGAGTCCGCCCCCGAGGCCGCCTTGCTGGCTTCCTCCGAGGTCCGAGAGCAGAGCCCCTTGGCCCAGCAGTCCGGCAGATTCCAGTTGACTGAGTCCCTGACCATCGAGGCGTGAAAGCAGTCGAGCCTCATCACCGCCCAGCAGTCTGCCGGTGTTGGCGGCGATGCCTCCGACACCACTGACAGCACCACCCACGCCAGCGGCGAGGTCATTGCCCTGGCCCAGGCGGCCACCCAGTCCATCTACCGCTACGCCGGCCTGGATCAGCACGTTGCCTACCTCGGGGCCGACCACCAGGGCCTGGCTGAGCTGGGTAACGCCGCTATCCGTCTGGATGACAACGGGGCGCAATACCGCCGACACTTCGCGGGTCAGGCCACCAAGGTGCGAGCCATCGTCGTTGAAGTTCAGGGTCAGCACGTTACCGGCCTGGGTCACGCCGCCACCAAGGGCCGCGACGCTGCTGCCGAGCTGGGTGATGGCGCCGCTGCGGTTGTCGAGCTGCATGACCAGGGGGAGCTGGTTCAGGTTGCCGACGGTGGCGCCGAGGCTGGATACCACCTCTCCGGTTTCGGAGACCGCTACACCGCCGCCGGCCAAGGTGGTTCCCACAGCGTTGGGGTTATTCGAGAAGTTGCCCAGACCATTGTCGAGTCCGTTGCTGAGCCCGGATACGGCTTGGCCGCCATTGCTGATGACATTGCCCAGCCCGTCGGTGACGAACTCTCCACGTCCTCCCAGACTTTGTTGCGAAATGCCATCGCCCAGGGCGGTGACGGCGTCTCCAGCACCGGCGCCGGTCTGTCCTGCGCTGGCGACGGTGCGCTCCAGGTCGGTGCGGCCGTCTTCAGGCGCGCTGGTATCGCCATCGAGCAGTCCGCCGAGGCCGCCGCCTGAGCCATTGTCGCCTTCACCCCCGCCGAGCAGCTCGCCGGTCGCGATGACGATATTACCGCTGCCGGTCACGCTATCGCCGGCGCCGCCAAGCAGAGAGTAGCGTTCACCGATACGCTGACCGAGGTCGGCCAGGGTGCCACCGGTGCGTAGCAGCAGGTTGCCGGCCTGGGCCGGCAACACCAGCGCTTGACCGACGCGTGTGACCTTGCCGTCGGTGCCCAGCAGCACAGGACGAAGGGCAACACCAAGCTTGGTAGTGGTGGCCCCGAGCACCTCGCTGGAATCCTCGAAATTAACGCTGAGTGCGTCGCCTGCGCGCTCCACCTTGCCGCCGAGCCCATTGACGGTGGTACCGAGCTTGGTCACCAGTCCTGTTCGGGCGTCGAGTTCCATCACTACGGGCAGTTCGCCCAGGCCGGCAACGGTGTCTCCTGTCGCCGAAACTGCCTGTCCAAGCTCGCCGACACCGTTGGTCACGCCTGCGGCGGTGGTGCCCAGATAGTTGTCATTGGTACTGAGGCTGCCGACACCATCGCGTATGCCGCTCGAGATGTCGCCGACCGCATCGCCCGTTTCGGAGACGATCGTACCTGCAGGTTCGGTGACGCTGGCCAATTGAGGGACGGCGCTCTGCTGGGAGATGCCGTTCCCGATGTCAGTAAGCGTGGTGTCTACACCGTCGCTGGTATCGGCTGTCGCCAGGAATACACCTTCCAGCGATGAGCGGGCAATGCCATCGCCGCCATCGCCGCCGTCGGATCCATCACCATCGCCGCCATCGCCACCGGAGCCATCGCCACCGGAGCCATCACCACCGGAGCCATCACCACCGGAGCCATCACCACCGGAGCCATCGCCACCGGAGCCATCGCCACCAGAGCCATCGCCACCAGAGCCATCGTCGCCACCGCTGGTAATCGGGTCCTGGCTGTTACTGGCCAGGGTGCGAGAGTTGCTGGAATCACCAGAGCAGGCGGTCAGGGTCGCCATCGCGCTGGCGAGAGCAATAACGAGTAGTTTTCGTTGCAAAGTCATCGGTTTATACCTCACCTAGTCCGGATGTAATGGTTATCTTGGTGGAAAGGCAATAAAGCCTGTATGGGCTTTCTAAAACTCTTGTAGTTGAATATTTAGCGTAGATGCATCTTTATGCATAATTCCTTTTTATTAGCTTTTTATGGGTTTTAATTAGTGTCTAAGTGTTACCAGACGTAATAAAAAGTGTTATGAAGTGATTGTGCTGAAGATTGTTTTGAAAAGGGCGGGGCGCTCGGGCGTACACTGAACTAGCACCGTGCTAGGCTCATGTAGCAGCAAGGAGAGGTGATGATGAGCCCTTGGCGTTTTGTAGTAATGTTGGTCGCAGGAGCCATGGTTGCCGGGGTGCTGGCGGCCTGTGATGGAGATTCAACAGTGAGTCAGCCTTCGGAGCCGAGCGGTGAGCGAGACATCGCGTCCGGTTCTGTCGAAAGGGTGACGTCCCGAGTTGATGAACCTGAACCTGAACCTGAACCTGAACCTGAACCGATGACGGTAGCGGCGCTGGACGAGCCGGTGACGGTATCGCTGGATATCCGGCTGGCGTCGGATCGGCGAATGCATGTGGCGGCCACGACCAACTTGCCGGAAGGCACTAAAGTCCAGCTTCGAGTGGTGCGCGAGGCCAGCAATGTGCGTTGGCAGTCACGCACTGAGGTGCGTGAGGGCAGTGTGGCAGCCGGGCCCTACGGTCCCGGTAGCGGGTTGCCCGATGGCTACTATCGTATCGAACTGGTCACCGCGCCTGCTGACGTGCAGCCCGCCGAGGTCAAGGCGCGGATCGGGCCGAGCGGCGAGTACCTTGATGGGCCACTGGTTGCCACGTCGGAGCATGGACTGGGCAAGATCATCAAGGCTAGCCAGCGGTTTCTGGTAGGGCAGGAAGTGCGACGAACGCTGGACGATGTCGAAGTGCAGCAGAGCCCCTGAATCAACCTTGAAAGCACCTCTTGATAAGTGTCCCTAAGACGCGAACGCAGCAGGAAGTTGTTACAGACCGCCCGTGGAAGTCGCTTTTGGAAATCGTTTTTGGAAATCGTTCCGGAAACGTGTTCTTGAGAAGTGTTCCTGGCAAAGTTCTTGCGAAAAGTTCTTGAGAAAAGTTCTTGGGAAGAGTTCTCGGGGCAACGTTCTTGAGAAGAGTTCTTGGAAAAGACTGAGAAGAGTTCTGGAGAAGTGTTCCAGAAAAGCGTCCTGGAAGATGGCTGGAAGCGGACGTCATGCGTCGAACGCGCCTGGACGCCATCGCCGACTTATAAGTTAGAGGGATAAACGGCGCCAGGGATAAGAAGCTCAAGAGATAAGAAACGCAAGTGATAAGAAGCGCAAGTGATAAGAAGCGCAGGGGATAAGAAGGGCAAGGCACAGAGAGCGGTGGCGACAAGACTGCCGGGCAGGGCAGAGGCGGCAAGGGACGGTCAGGCCGGAGTGACCGACCTGACCCGTCGGGCTCGCTCTCGGGGCTTGGGCGCCTGGTTGGATGATCTGGGTAGGCGAGAGATGAAACGTCAGGCCCGGCCGACTGCTTTTGGTTTCATCTCTGCTTTTCGTCTCACCTCAGGTCGCTGACTCGCTACGCCATAGCGCTACCACCTTGGCCTTGAGTCGCATGCCGCTGTGATAAGGCATGGTGGTGGTCTGGCCCTGGCGCTGAAAGGTCAGTTGCCCGTTGTTGTCCTGTGCGACCCGGCGCAGGTACAGGGTATCTTCCTCCGCCACAAGATAGAGTCCCGGCTGCCGGAATATCTCGGTCGGAGCCACGGCGGCCAGATCCAGCGGTCCCAGAAAATCGAAGTGCTCATCCGGCGCTGGCGTCACCAGGTGGCAGTCACCGTCCCAACGCTGCTCCGGGATCAGCTCCAGTGGCAGATCGATCCCCTTGTGGGCGACTTCCTGCCAGGGCAGCGGCAGGGTCGATCTCAGGTAGAGGGGAGATGGTCGGCTCGGTTCTCCTTCCAGCAGGTGTGCCAGGGGGCAGTTAAGGGCCTGTGACAGTGCCACCAGGCGTTCATGCCCGATCTGCTTGATGGTGCCGGACTCCCAGTAGGAAATGGTGACGTCAGAGACCCCGACCTGGCGAGCCAGCGCCGCCTTGTTCAAGCCGGCTGCCAACCTCAAAGATTTGATGCGCGGACCCAGCGCGTCCATGGAACCTTCCTGTCGACACATAAAGAGAATTTAGAATACTCATTCATAAGCACCTCTTGTGCAATATCAGGCGTCAACGATATTCGACGGTTCCTATGCCGCACTACCAGGTGATCGGCTCGTTGGCCCAGTCGAAGAAGCCGCCGCTGTCGTCGGGGCCACGCTGCTGCACCATGGTCATCAGTCGGTCGGCGACAAAGTCGGCGGTGAATAGCTTGTGCTCAGGGACTCGGGCCTGAAAGGGGCGTGACAGCAAGCTGTCGGTGGTACCCGGGTGGAAGCTCAGCACGCAGGACTGGGGATTCAATCGCTTGAGTTCGATGGCAGCGGTTTTCATCAGCATGTTGTGGGCGGCCTTGCTGGCGCGGTAGGCGTACCAGCCGCCCAGGCCGTTATCGCCGATCGAGCCGACCCGTGCCGATAGGCTGACCACGGTGGTGGGATGGGAGCCCTTGAGGTGGGGAAGCAGCGTCTGGAGCATCAAGGCCGGCGTGGCGGCGTTGACCTGAAAAAGGGTCGTCAGGGCGGCTTCGTCGAGGTCCTCCAGGCGTTTCTCGGGCTGAATGTTGCTTGCTTCGTCGTGCAACAGGCCAATGGCGTTGACCACAAGGTGAAGAGGAACGGCTTGGCCAGCAGGGCCGTGAAGGGCTCGACCCAGGTCAGCGCGGCCCTGTGCAGTGGTGACATCGCCTTGGATCGCTTCCAGGCGAGAAGAGGAGGCCTGAAAGGAGGTTCGGCTGACGACGGTCGCCTGCCCCAGCCGTGGGTCGGCGAGCAGTCGATCGACGACGGCGCGACCTATGCCTCCATTGCCGCCGATGACGAGGGCGCGATAGCCGTCGGGAAGTCTGTCCATGTCGCTCTCCTGGCCTGGGTGGGGTGGCAACCTGTTCGAGTCCCGCACGGGGTGACGATTTCAGAGTTTCGCGAATCCCGCCGGGTCCTGCGCAATTGCTTCGTCGGTGCGTATAATGCGCCCACGCCGCCAGCTTGGCTTCAACGACTTCAGGATGCAGGACGTTATGACTGTTCGCACGCGTATCGCCCCGTCGCCCACCGGGGACCCCCACGTAGGAACCGCCTACATTGCCTTGTTCAACCTGTGCTTTGCTCGACAGCATGGGGGAGAGTTCATCCTTCGCATCGAGGACACCGATCGTGTTCGTTCCACCGCCGAGTCGGAGCAGATGATCCTCGATTCGTTGCGTTGGTTGGGGCTCGAATGGGACGAAGGACCCGATGTCGGCGGCCCGCATGGTCCCTATCGTCAGAGCGAGCGAGGAGACATCTATGCCGAGCACGCCCAGCGATTGATCGATGCCGGTCATGCCTTCAAGTGTTACCGCACCAGCGAGGAGCTCGACGAGCTGCGTGAGGCGCGCAAGGCCCAGGGGCTGCACCTGGCGCTGAAGCCGGCCGATCTGGCGCTTGATCCCGACGAACAGGCCCGTCGCGAGCAAGAGGGCATGCCTTATGTGGTGCGCATGCAGGTGCCGGAAAGCGGCCCCTGCGTCGTTCAGGACATGCTGCGTGGCGCCATCGAGGTGGACTGGGCCCAGGTGGATGCGCAGATCCTGCTCAAATCCGACGGCATGCCGACCTATCACCTGGCCAATGTGGTGGACGATCACCTGATGGGGATCACCCACGTGCTGCGTGGCGAGGAGTGGATCAATTCGGCGCCCAAGCACCAGTTGCTGTATGAGTACTTTGGCTGGGACATGCCTGAGCTGTGCCATATGCCGCTGCTGCGCAATCCCGACAAGTCCAAGCTGTCCAAGCGCAAGAACCCTACCTCGATCAACTATTATCGGCGTATGGGATTCCTGCCCCAGGCGGTAACCAACTATCTCGGACGCATGGGCTGGTCCATGCCGGACGAACGAGAGAAGTTCTCCCTCGCCGAGATGATGGAAAACTTCGACATTCAGCGGGTATCGCTGGGTGGCCCGGTGTTCGATCTCGAGAAGCTGACCTGGCTCAACGGTGTCTACCTGCGCGAGGACCTGGACGACCGCGCCTTTCTCCAGGCCTTGATGACCTGGGCCTTCAATGAAGACTACGTGGCGCAGATCCTGCCCCAGGTGCGCACGCGGGTCGATACCTTGTCCGACGTGGCGCCTCTGGCGGGGCACTTCTTCTCCGGGCTGCCCGCCATCAGCGAAGCAAGCTTCGACGGGATCAACCTGGAGCGTGAAGATCTCGTCAAGCTGCTGCAGTTCCTGGTCTGGCGGCTCGAAGGTGTGTCCAGCTGGAACAAGGACGCGCTGCTGGCCGAGATCAAGCTGTTGGGCAGCCACTTCGATCTGAAGATGAAGGCACTGCTGGCACCGGTCTTTATCGCCATCACCGGCTCCTCGTCGAGCACCTCGGTGATGGACGCCATGGCGATTCTTGGCTCCGACATGACCCGCGCCCGCCTGCGTCACGCCATCGGCGTGCTGGGTGGCGTCTCCAAGAAGCAGGCCAAGCGCTTCGAGAAGGAATATCGCGAGCTGCCGGCGGAATAGTGACAAGTGATGGCGGTGGGGGAGAGGCGTTATTGCGAGCCCCCATCGCCATGGCGCTTGTTGCGTTCAGCTCCCCCGCGCCCGCCTGCGTCACGCCATCGGCGTGCTGGGTGGCGTCTCCAGGAGGCAGGCCAAGCGCTTCGAGAAGGCGCGCCGCGAGCTGACCTGAGAAAAAGCGCGAGCTGCCGGCGGCATGATGAAAAAGATGGGGAGGCCTGCTGGCACCCCATCACCTTGGTATCGCCATGGCCGGCGCGCCGAAAAATTTTGGCGCTTCCGGGCTTGACCAAATCTTATGATATCCGTAAGATACGTCTCGTCTTCACGAGATGGGGCCTTAGCTCAGCTGGGAGAGCGCGACACTGGCAGTGTCGAGGTCAGCGGTTCGATCCCGCTAGGCTCCACCAATCTCGTTTCAGGCTGCGTCCCATTCGTCTAGTGGTCCAGGACACCGCCCTTTCACGGCGGGAACAGGGGTTCGAACCCCCTATGGGACGCCACTTCCTGTGCGTTGCGTCTGCTCCGCATGGATTCATGCTTTCGCATGAATCGTTGTGAACTCCGTGGTCTCTCCTCTTGTTATCACCATTCGCTTTGTGAGCTCTTCGTGATTTGCACGAAGCCTCAGTTTGCTTGTGGATGGTTTGCAAAAACTGTCTTGTACGGCTTGACAGAACCTTCCTCTTGTCCACCAGTGACGCATTTTTCCCCCGGTCAGCCTCTGCTACGGGGATAACGCCCGTGGTTGCGCGATTTATATTTTTTCCCTTCAAAATCAACGTGTTGCGACAGGTTAAAAATTAACCAATCTAAGTCCAATGCCCAGTTCATGGCGATTCGAGGGCGGTTTCGATAGGTTGTGAACAGGGTTATCCACAGAAAGTGTGGAAAACGCTGGGCGGGGTGAAGGGGGCTTGGGGAGAGAGGGGGATGTTGGCCCATGAGCGCATGCCGGCGGCGCGGGAAGGTCGGGCCAGCAGGAGGGCGCTGGCCCGGCAGGTATGGAAAATGTCAGTCCTTGCTGTCAGACCTTTCGCGCAGGCGTCGCAGCAGCGAGGACGTGTCCCAGCGTCCACCCCCCATTGCCTGCACGTCGGCGTAGAACTGGTCCACCAGGGCGGTCACCGGCAGGCGAGCCTCCAGCTGACGCGCCTGGTTCAGACAGATATCCAGATCCTTGCGCATCCAGTTGACGGCGAAGCCATGCTCGTATTCGTCACGGATCATGGTCGCGTGACGGTTCTCCATCTGCCACGATCCGGCGGCTCCCTGGCTGATGACCTCGACCACCCGCTCCTGATCGAGACCCGCTTGCTCGGCGAAATGAAGGCCTTCAGCGAGGCCCTGGACAAGGCCCGCGATGCAGATCTGGTTGACCATCTTGGTCAGCTGTCCGGCGCCGACGCCGCCCATCAAGGTTACGGCTCTGCCATAGTGCTCGAGTACCGGCCTTGCCCTGGAGAAGTGCTCCTCCTGGCCGCCGCACATGATGGTCAGGGCGCCGTTCTCTGCTCCTTGCTGGCCGCCGGAGACCGGCGCATCGATGAAGCCCACATCCTGCTTCTGGCAGGCCTGGTCGAGCTCCTCGGCGAGGCTCGAGGAGGCGGTGGTATGGTCCACCAGGATGGCGCCCTGGGAGAGCGTCGACAGTACCCCGTCGGGCCCGGTGGTGACCTCGCGAACGTCGTCGTCATTGCCCACGCACACCAGTACCAGATCGGCGCCGCTGGCGGCCTCGGCGGGTGTCGCATGATGGCTGCCGTCGAAGCGCTCGCACCACTGTTCGGCCTTGCTTTGCGTGCGATTGTAGACGCGCACTGTCAGCCCGGCTTCGGCGAGATGTCCTGCCATGGGGTAGCCCATGACCCCAAGGCCGATAAAGGCGACGGTGGAGATGTCTTGACTCATGAAAGCGCTCCTTTGTTGTTTCGCTAGAGGGGGTCAGCATAGCGCCGGTAGGCGTGTCCGTTCATCCGTTGGGCAAAAAAGTTGAACAAAAAAAGGGCCGCCCCGGAGGGCGGCCCTTTTCATGGTAATGCGACGCGGGATGGTGCGTCTTCTGGCGTGGCGGCGATTCCCTTGCATGGGGCAGCGGGCGCCACGCGAATTACCTGGTCGGCGAATTACTTGGACGGGTAGTCGCGCTTGGGATGCCCGGTGTAGAGCTGGCGCGGACGACCGATCTTGTAGCTTTCGCTGATCATCTCGTTCCAGTGCGAGATCCAGCCGATGGTACGGGATACCGCGAAGATGACCGTGAACATGTTGGTCGGGATGCCCATCGCCTTGAGGATGATGCCGGAATAGAAGTCGACATTCGGGTAGAGCTTGCGCTCGACGAAGTACTCGTCTTCCAGGGCGATCTGCTCCAGGCGCTTGGCGATCTTGAGTTGCGGATCGTCGGCCTTGCCCAGTTCTTCCAGGACCTCGTCGCAGGTCTCTTTCATGACCTTGGCGCGCGGGTCGAAGTTGCGATAGACGCGGTGACCGAAGCCCATCAGCTTGAACGGGTCATCCTTGTCCTTGGCCTTGTCGATGAAGCGCTGGATGTTCTCTTCGGAGTCGTCGCCGATCTCGTCGAGCATGTTGAGCACTGCTTCGTTGGCGCCACCGTGGGCAGGACCCCACAGGGCCGCGATGCCGGCGCTGATGCAGGCAAACGGGTTGGCGCCGGTGGAGCCTGCCAGACGCACCGTGGAGGTGGAGGCGTTCTGCTCGTGGTCCGCGTGCAGCATGAAGATGCGGTCCATGGCCTTGGCGTAGACCGGGTTGATCTCGTAGGGCTCGCACGGATTGCTGAACATCATGTAGAGGAAGTTCTCTGCATAGTTCAGGTCGTTGCGCGGGTAGTTGAAAGGCTGTCCGATGTTGTACTTGTAGGACATGGCCGCGATGGTCGGCATCTTGGCGATCAGGCGAATGGCGCTGATCTCGCGGTCCTTGGCCTGGGTAATGTCCAGGTGGTCATGATAGAACGCCGCCAGGCCGCCAATCACGCCGCACATGATCGACATGGGGTGGGCGTCGCGACGGAACCCCTTGAAGAAGTTGGCGATCTGCTCGTGGACCATGGTGTGGTTGCGCACCCGGTGCTCGAAGTCCTTGTACTGCTCTTCGTCCGGCAGTTCACCGAACAGCAGGGTGTAGCAGAGCTCGACGAAGTTGGAATGCTTGGCCAGTTGCTCGATCGGGTAGCCGCGATGCAGCAGCACGCCGTTGGCGCCATCGATGTAGGTGATGCCGGATTCGCAGGAAGAGGTGGCCAGGAAGCCGGGGTCGAAGGTAAAGAGGCCTTCCGCTCCGAGTCCGCGCACGTCAACGACGTCGGGGCCGAGGGTGCCTGAATGGACGGGAAGTTCGACAGGTTTCTCCAGACCATCCACCGTCAGGGTCGCTTTTCTCTCAGCCATGTCAGGCCTCCTTCGTGTTCGATATGGAGCGATACGTTGTCATTTCTCACTAACGTGCCGACGAATAGGGGGTCGCCCGGCAAAAAAGGTTCGCCCACTATAGAAGCGTTCAGGATATTGTCAATTCTCCCATTGAACGCTTGCTGTTGTACTATGCTCATTTAGCAGTATAGGTGTTGTACAGGTTATGATGCTTTGCATCATAGGCTGTCCTTTTGCAGTGCAGCAACTTGACGAAGTCGCATTTTTATGCAGCTTTGCCGCATTTTCCGACGAAGCGTTCGCCAAATTGCATGGTCATGCCATTTGTCATGGTGGGGGCATGTCCCTATAATTCAGGCCGCGACTGGCAGGAACAGGAGGTCGTGTCCAACTTGTCGCAGGTTGGGTCACGACAGCGCCCTTCCCAAAACCACCGCCCGCTCGGGCCTCTGGCCCGTATGTCGTAGAGTGGGCCAAGAGAGTGTGTAGAGAGCCGTGAATAGCAAACGACCCGTAAATCTGGATCTATCCACGATCCACTTCCCCCTTCCCGCCTTGACGTCGATTACCCACCGGGTCACTGGCGTCATTCTCTTCGTCGGTCTGATCTTCGGCTTCTGGGCGCTGGACGCCTCGTTGTCCTCGCCGGCCGGTTTCGACGCCGTACGTGATGCGCTGGCGCACAACTTCTTCGCCAAGCTGGTGGCCTGGGGACTGTTGTCCGCTCTGGCCTTCCACTTCGTCGCCGGCTGCAAGCACTTCATTATGGACGCCAACATCGGCGTGTCATTGGAAGGTGCGGTGAAAAAGGCGCAGATCACCATCGTGGCGAGCGTTGTCCTGATCATTCTGGCGGGAGTCTGGGTATGGTAACCAACATCACGAGCTTCAGCCGCAGCGGCCTGTCCGACTGGATCATCCAGCGCGCCAGTGCGGTTGTCATGGCGCTCTACACGGTCTTTCTGGTGGTCTATCTGCTGGCTCATCCGCAGCTCGACTATGCCACCTGGAGCGGTCTGTTCGAGCAGACCTGGATGCGAATCTTCTCGTTGCTGGCCTTCGTCTCGCTGGCCGCCCATGCCTGGGTGGGCCTGTGGACCGTGACCACCGACTACATCAAGCCGACCGCCATTCGTGTCGGCACCCAGTCCGTCATCATCATTGCCATCTTCGTGTTCCTGGTCTGGGGCATCCAAGTGCTGTGGGGAGCCTGATACATGTCAACCATGCGTAGTTTGACCTTTGACGCCATCATCATCGGTGGTGGTGGTGCCGGCCTTCGTGCGGCGCTGGAGCTGGCCAAGTCCGGCAAGAAGACCGCGGTGCTGTCCAAGGTCTTCCCGACGCGTTCGCACACCGTGTCCGCCCAGGGCGGCATTACCTGTGCCATCGCTTCCTCCGACCCCAACGACGACTGGCGCTGGCACATGTACGACACCGTCAAGGGCGGTGACTACATCACCGACCAGGACGCTGCGGAATACATGTGTTCCGAGGGGCCGAAGGCGGTGTTCGAACTCGAGCACATGGGCCTGCCGTTTTCCCGTTTCGACAATGGGCGGATCTATCAGCGCCCGTTCGGCGGTCAGTCCAAGAACTTTGGCGAAGGCGGCCAGGCGGCCCGTACCTGCGCCGCGGCCGACCGTACCGGACACGCTCTGCTGCACACGCTGTACCAGAACAATCTGAAAAATAACACCACCTTTCTCAATGAATGGTACGCCGTCGACCTGGTGAAGAACGCCAACGGTGACGTGGTCGGCTGTATCGCCATGGATATCGAGACCGGTGAAGTGGTGCACGTAAAGTCCAAGGCTACCGTGCTGGCCACCGGCGGTTCCGGTCGCATCTATGCCTCCACCACCAATGCCCTGATCAACACCGGTGACGGTATCGGCATGGCGCTGCGTGCCGGTGTGCCGATGCAGGACATGGAAATGTGGCAGTTCCACCCGACCGGTATCCACGGTGCCGGTGTGCTGGTGACAGAAGGTTGTCGCGGTGAAGGCGGCTACCTGGTCAACAAGGACGGCGAGCGCTTCATGGAGCGTTATGCGCCGAACGCCAAGGACCTCGCCGGCCGCGATGTGGTTGCGCGCTCCATGGTCATGGAAATCCTCGAAGGCCGTGGTTGCGGTGAAGACGGCGATCACGTCTTCCTCAAGCTCGACCATCTGGGCGAGGAGGTGCTGTCCAAGCGTCTGCCGGGCATCGTCGAGCTGGCCAAGACCTTCGCCCACGTGGATCCGGCCAAGGAGCCGATCCCGGTGGTGCCGACCTGCCACTACATGATGGGTGGTATCGCCACCAACGTGCATGGTCAGGCGATTGCCCAGGATGCCGACGGCAACGACCAGATCATCAATGGTCTCTACGCCTGTGGCGAGGCAGCTTGTGTCTCCGTGCACGGTGCCAACCGCCTGGGCGGCAACTCGCTGCTGGATCTGGTGGTGTTCGGGCGTGCCGCCGGCATGTACATCGAGAGCGCGCTCAATGAAGGCATCGAGTACCTGGATGCCCGCGAGTCCGACATCGAGACCGCGATGAAACGCATCACTCGCTGGAACGAGTCCGAAGGCGGCGAGAGCGTGCCTGAGCTCAAGCGCGAGCTGCAGAGCATTATGCAGAACTCCTTCGGCGTGTTCCGCGAAGAGAAGAACATGGTCGAGGGCGTCGAGAAGCTGGCCGAATTGCGTGGACGGATCGCCAACGCTCATCTGGCCGACAAGTCCCATGCGTTCAACACTGCCCGGGTCGAGGCTCTCGAGCTCGACAACCTGATGGAAGTGGCCGAGGCCACCGCCATCGCGGCACTGGAGCGCAAGGAGAGTCGCGGTGCGCACTCCCGCTACGACTATCCGGATCGTGACGACGCCAACTGGCTGAAGCACTCCATGTTCTTCCCCGGCGAGAAGCGGGTCGGCCAGCGCGATGTCAATTTCGCGCCGAAGACCGTCGACAAGTTCGAGCCGAAAATCCGTACCTATTAAGGGGGAGTCAACATGTCCAAGCTTCAGGTATCCCTGTACCGCTACAACCCGGAAACCGACTCCGCGCCTTATATGCAGGAGTTCGAGGTCGACACCCAGGGTCGCGACCTGATGGTGCTGAACCTGCTTGAGATGATCAAGGAGGACGACAGCTCCGTGGCCTTCCGTCGCAGCTGCCGTGAAGGCGTCTGTGGTAGTGACGGCATGAACATGAACGGCAAGAACGGCCTGGCTTGTATCACCCCGCTGTCCGAGGTGGTCAAGAACAACAAGCTGGTACTGCGTCCCTTGCCTGGTCTGCCGGTCATTCGTGACCTGGTGGTCGACATGGCGCTGTTCTACAAGCAGTACGAAAAGATCCAGCCGTACCTGCAGAACGACACGCCGGCGCCGGCCATCGAGCGCCTGCAGTCTCCGGAAGAGCGCGACAAGCTCGACGGTCTGTATGAGTGCATTCTATGCGCCTGCTGTTCGACCTCGTGCCCGTCGTTCTGGTGGAATCCGGAGAAGTTCGTCGGTCCCGCCGGCCTGCTGCAGTCCTATCGCTTCCTCGCGGATTCCCGCGATACGGCGACCCAGGAGCGTCTGTCGGAGCTGGAGGATCCGTTCTCCGTATTCCGTTGCCGCGGCATCATGAACTGCGTGGCGGTCTGTCCCAAGGGGCTTAACCCGACTCGGGCGATCGGCAAGATCCGTGAGATGTTGCTGGCGAATGCCACTTAAATCGTGGCGCCGGGCTTGTTATCATGGGCTCGGTCCGGGGGCGCGGCATCCTGTCGCGCCCCCGGATGACAGCGTCAGGAGCCGGTGCCATGGGCACCGGCTTTTGAGCATGATGCAAGACCGCTAGGCAGATCGACCGCGGCCCCGATGACCGCGGCAGAACCACCAGGGCGCTCGATGATGGTCAGTGCCAAGGGTGACGATGGGCAGGACGCCTTCCACTGAGGGGCCTGCGCCACGCCCGCGGTAGATCACGAGCATCGAGCCCACTACCACCCCATCAGTGCAGGGTGACCGAGAGATGCAACAAGGCATAATGGAGTTGATGTGGCGCTCCTCTCACGTGACGGGCAGCAACGTCCACTACGTGGAAGCGCTCTATGAGCAGTACCTCGACGACCCTAGCGCCGTCACCGATGAATGGCGCGATTACTTCGACGAGTTGTCACGCCAGGAAGGCGCCCCGTCCGACGAGACCCCCCTCTCACCGATCCGTGATCAGTTCTATCAGCTTGGCCGCGAACGTCGCACCGCCGTTGCCGGCAGCACGCCTGTCGACAGCGAAGAGAGCCGCAAGCAGGTCAAGGTCCTGCAGCTGATCAACGCCTATCGCTTCCGGGGCCACCAGAAGGCCGACATCGACCCGCTGGGGCTGCGTGATCCGAAGCCGGTGCCTGATCTTGATCTGGCGTTCCACCAGCTGTCCAAGGCCGACCTCGATACCGAGTTCCAGACCGGTTCCTTCTTCCTGGGCAAGGACCAGGCGCCGCTCAAGGAAATCGTCGATGCGCTGGATCGCACCTATTGCCGTTCGATCGGCTGCGAGTTCATGCATATCGTCGATACCGAAGAGAAGCGCTGGCTGCAGCAGCGTTTCGAGTCGGTGCGCTCGGCTCCGGACCATGGTGATGATCGCCGCAAGCAGCTGTTCGAGCGGTTGTCCGCGGCCGAGGGGCTCGAAAGCTACCTGGCCTCCAAGTACCCGGGCACCAAGCGCTTCGGCCTTGAGGGTGGCGAGACCTTCATTCCGATGATGGACGAGCTGATCCAGCGCGCGGGCAGCTACGGCACCAAGGAAGTGGTCATCGGCATGGCCCACCGCGGTCGCCTCAACGTGCTGGTCAACATCCTCGGCAAGAACCCCGGCGAGCTGATCGACGAGTTCGACGGCAAGAAGCTGATCGAGCGCGGTTCCGGTGACGTCAAGTATCACCAGGGCTTCAGCTCCAACGTGATGACGCCGGGCGGTGAGGTTCACCTGGCGATGTCCTTCAACCCCTCGCACCTCGAAATCGTGGCGCCGGTGGTGGAAGGCTCGGTGCGCGCTCGCCAGGATCGCCGCGACGATGTCGATGGCGGCAAGGTGCTGCCGATCAACGTCCATGGCGATGCCGCCTTCGCTGGTCAGGGCGTGGTCATGGAGACGTTCCAGATGTCCCAGACCCGTGCCTACAAGACCGGTGGTACGGTGCACATCGTCATCAACAACCAGGTCGGCTTCACCACGTCGCATCCCGAGGACGCGCGTTCCACTGAGTACTGCACCGACATCGCCAAGATGGTGCAGGCGCCGATCCTGCACGTGAACGGTGACGATCCCGACGCGGTGCTCCACGTGACCCAGGTGGCCCTGGACTATCGTCAGCAGTTCAAGAAGGACGTGGTCATCGACCTGGTGTGCTACCGCCGCCGCGGCCACAACGAGGCCGACGAGCCCTCCGGCACCCAGCCGATGATGTACCGCAAGATCAAGGACCATCCGTCCTCTCGTGCGATCTACGCCGAGCGCCTGGTCAAGCAGGGCGTGCTGAGCGAAGACGAAGCCAAGGCGGTGGTCGAGAAGTATCGCGATGATCTGGTCGCCGGCAATCACGTGGCCAACGCCCTGGTGCAGGAACCCAACACCTCACTGTTCGTCGACTGGAAGCCGTACCTCGGTCACGAGTGGACCGGGCACGCCGATACCACCTTCGACATGAAGCGGCTCAAGCAGCTTGCCGCCAAGATGTGCGAGATCCCTGACGGGGTGAAGGTGCAGCGTCAGGTCGCCAAGATCTACGATGATCGCCGCAAGATGCAGGGCGGTGGGCTGGCCATGAACTGGGGCTTCGCCGAAACCCTGGCCTACGCCACCTTGCTCGAGCAGGGGCACCCGATTCGCCTGACCGGTCAGGATGTCGGACGCGGTACCTTCTCGCACCGCCATGCGGTGATCCACAACCAGGCCGACGGTTCCACCTACGTGCCGCTTCAGCACATGGCGGACGGTCAGCCGCGTTTCACTATCCATGACTCCTTCCTCTCCGAGGAGGCGGTGCTGGCGTTCGAGTACGGCTACTCGACCACCATGCCCAACGCGCTGGTGATCTGGGAAGCGCAGTTCGGTGACTTCTTCAACGGCGCCCAGGTGGTGGTGGACCAGTTCATCTCCTCCGGCGAGACCAAGTGGGGTCGTCTGTGTGGCCTGACCATGCTGCTGCCCCACGGTTTCGAAGGGCAGGGCCCCGAGCACTCCTCGGCGCGTCTCGAGCGCTTCCTGCAGCTGTGCGCCGAGCACAACATGCAGGTGTGCGTGCCGACCACCCCGGCGCAGATCTATCACCTGCTGCGCCGTCAGGTGATTCGCCCGCTGCGCAAGCCGCTGGTGGTGATGTCGCCGAAGAGCCTGCTGCGCCACAAGGAAGCCACCTCGAGCCTCGAGGACCTCGCCAACGGCAGCTTCAACATGGTGCTGCCCGACCAGGGACAGCGTGATGCGTCCAAGGTCGAGCGGATCATCATGTGCTCGGGCAAGGTCTACTACGATCTGGCCAACTGGCGCGAGGAGAACCTGCGTGACGATGTAGCGATCGTGCGCGTCGAACAGCTCTATCCGTTCCCCAAGGAAGAGCTGATCGAGACGCTCAAGGACTACAGCGGCGTCACCGACATCGTCTGGTGTCAGGAAGAGCCCCTGAACCAGGGCGCCTGGTATTCCATGCAGCACAATCTGCGCATCGTCGCCGATTCGCTCAAGGACGGCCTGGGCGGTCAGCTGAAGTTTGCCGGACGTCCGGCATCGGCGGCTCCCGCGGCGGGCTACATGTCCGTACACACCGAACAGCAGCGCCAACTGGTGGAAGACGCCTTCAATCTCTAAGGCGACCATCGGGAAGAGAGAGAACACTAAGGATACGACATGGCTACCGAGATCAAGGCACCATCCTTTCCGGAATCCGTTGCCGAAGGCACCGTAGGTACCTGGCACAAGAAGCCGGGTGACAGCGTCGAGCGTGACGAACTGATCGTCGAGATCGAGACCGACAAGGTCGTGCTCGAGGTGGTGGCGGTGGAAGCCGGCACCCTGTCAGAGGTGCTGGTGGAAGAAGGCGACACCGTGGAGTCCGAGCAGGTCCTGGGCCGCATCGGTGAAGGCGGCGGCGAGTCCAAGGAAGCGTCCGAGGAGTCGTCCGAGAAAGACGAGGACGACGCCAAGGAAGACGCCTCCGAAGCGTCCGACGACAAGGCCGAGAAGAAGCCGGCTGAAGCGCCCAAGGGCGGCGGCGAGAAGCGCGACGTCAAGGCGCCGAGCTTCCCCGAGTCGGTGCAGGAAGGGACCGTCGCCAGCTGGACCAAGAAGGTCGGCGAAGCGGTCAAGCGTGACGAAGTGCTGGCCGAGATCGAGACCGACAAGGTCGTGCTCGAGGTGGTCGCACCGGAAGATGGCGCCCTGGCCGAGATCAAGATCGAGGAAGGCGACACCGTGGAGTCCGAGGCCGTGCTGGCGGTGTTCGAGGTGGGTGCAGGCGGTGGCTCTGCCGATACCGCCGACCAGGAAGCGCCCAAGGCCAGCGCCGACGATGGCGACAGCGACGAGCAGGTCGGTGACAAGATCGTGGCGCCTGCCGCGCGCAAGCTGATCGCCGAGCACGACCTCGACGTCAGTGCCATCAAGGGCACCGGCAAGGATGGTCGCGTGCTCAAGGAAGACGTGCTCAAGGCGGTCAAGGACGGCGGCGCCAAGAAGTCCGCGCCGGCCAAGAAGGCCAGCTCCGGCGCCACCGCAGCCCCGGCCGTGGAAGGCGAGCGTCCCGAGAAGCGCGTGCCGATGACCCGTCTGCGCAAGACCATCGCCAAGCGTCTGGTCCAGGCGCAGCAGACCGCCGCCATGCTGACCACCTACAATGAGGTGGACATGGGTGCGGTGATGGAGCTGCGCTCCCAGTACAAGGACACCTTCCTGAAGGCCCACGACGTCAAGCTCGGCTTCATGGGCTTCTTCGTCAAGGCGGCCTCCGAGGCACTCAAGCGCTTCCCTGACGTCAACGCCTCCATCGACGGTGACGACATCGTCTACCACGGTTATCAGGACATCGGCGTGGCCGTATCCACCGACCGTGGCCTGGTGGTGCCGGTGCTGCGCGATACCGACAGCATGAAGATCGCCGACGTCGAGAAGGGCATCGTCGACTTCGGCAAGCGCGGACGCGAAGGCAAGCTGGGCATCGAGGACATGCAGGGTGGTACCTTCACCATCACCAACGGCGGCATCTTCGGCTCGCTGATGTCGACCCCGATCCTGAATCCGCCGCAGACCGCGATCCTCGGCATGCACAAGATCCAGGAGCGTCCGATGGCGGTCAACGGCAAGGTCGAGATTCGCCCGATGATGTATCTGGCAGTGTCCTATGACCACCGCATGATCGATGGCAAGGATGCGGTACAGTTCCTGGTCACCATCAAGGAGCTGCTCGAGGATCCGGCGCGTCTGCTGCTGGAAATCTGAGCCAGACCGTGGCAGCGACAGGGATTTACTGCAGAGCCTCTGCACACAGAACGAACAGGAGCCAACATGGCCGACAAGTATGATGTGATCGTCATTGGCGCGGGCCCGGGTGGCTACGTGGCCGCCATCCGTGCTGCTCAGCTGGGTCTGAAGACCGCCTGCGTCGAGAAGTGGATCGGCAAGGAAGGCAAGGTGGTGCACGGCGGTACCTGCCTGAACGTGGGCTGTATCCCGTCCAAGGCACTGCTCGAGGCCTCCCACAAGTTCGTCGAGGCCCAGCACGACTTCGACGACATGGGCATCCAGGCCGGCGACGTCAGCATGGACGTGTCCAAGATGATGGCGCGCAAGGACAAGATCGTTAAGCAGCTGACCGGCGGCATCTCCGGGCTGTTCAAGGCCAATGGCGTCACCGCCATCGAAGGTACCGGCAAGGTCGTGGCCAAGAACAAGGTCGAGGTCACCGACAAGGACGGCGAGTCCAGCACCGTCGAGGCGGACAACATCGTCATCGCCGCCGGCTCGGTGCCGGTGGAGATCCCGCCGACCCCGCTGACCGAGGGTCTGATCGTCGATTCCACCGGCGCCCTCGAGTTCCAGGAGACGCCCAAGCGTCTGGGCGTCATCGGCGCCGGCGTCATCGGCCTTGAGCTCGGCAGCGTGTGGAGCCGCCTCGGCAGCGAAGTGACCGTGCTCGAGGCGATGGACAGCTTCCTGCCGATGGTCGACTCGGCCATCGCCAAGGAGACCCAGAAGCTGCTCAAGAAGCAGGGTCTGGACATCAAGCTCAACGCCCGCGTGACCGGTTCCGAGGTCAAGGGTGAGGAAGTCGTCGTCAAGTACGAGGACAACGAGGGTGAGAAGGAACTGACCTTCGACAAGCTGATCGTCTGTGTCGGCCGTCGTCCCTACACCAAGGGCGTGGTAGCCGACGGCCTGGGCGTCGAACTGGATCAGCGCGGCTTCATCCACGTCGATGACCAGTGCCGCACCAGCGTGCCGGGCGTCTACGCCATCGGCGACTGCGTGCGTGGCCCGATGCTGGCCCACAAGGCCTCCGAAGAGGGCGTGATGGTGGCCGACATCATCGCAGGCCACAAGGCGCAGATGAACTACGACGCCATTCCCAGCGTGATCTACACCCACCCCGAGGTGGCCTGGGTCGGCATGAACGAGCAGGACGCCAAGTCCGCCGGTATCAAGGTCAAGACCGGTAGTTTCCCGTTCGCCGCCAGTGGCCGTGCCATGGCCAACAACGCCACCGAAGGCCAGGCCAAGATCATCGCCGACGCCGAGACCGATCGCATCCTGGGGATGCACATCGTCGGTCAGCACGCCGGTGAGCTGATCGCCCAGGGCGTTATCGCCATGGAATTCGGCTCCAGCGCCGAAGATCTGGCGCTGACCTGCTACGCGCACCCGAGCCTGTCCGAGGCGGTGCACGAGGCAGCGCTGGCGGTGGAAGGGCACGCCATCCACGTGGCCAACCGCAAGAAGCGCTAGCAAGACAACAAGCGCCCGGTAATCCTAGGCAAGCCTGTGCAGTTTTGGCAGGCTTGCCGGTGTTTTCCGCGAGCGCATCGCCGCCGACCATGTATCGGTGGCGGTCGGTGGCGACCCGATGACTTTCGTCCCTCGGGGCAGGGTGGGTCGCCGTTCGAGTCACATGCAACCAATGGCATGAATCGATGAACCTTCACGAGTATCAAGGCAAGCAGCTGTTTGCCGACTATGGTCTGCCCGTTTCCAAGGGCTTCGCCTGCGACACCCCCGAAGAAGCCTACGAGGCTTGCAAGAAGATCGGCGGCGACATGTGGGTCGTCAAGGCCCAGGTCCACGCCGGTGGCCGCGGCAAAGCCGGTGGTGTCAAGCTGATCAAGAGCCCGGACGAAGCCAAGGCCTTCGCCGAGCAGTGGCTGGGCAAGAACCTGGTGACCTTCCAGACCGACGAGAACGGTCAGCCGGTCGCCAAGATCCTGGTCGAGAACTGCACCGACATCGCCAATGAGCTGTACCTTGGCGCGGTGGTCGACCGTGGCACCCAGCGTGTGGTCTTCATGGCTTCCACCGAAGGTGGTGTCGAGATCGAGAAGGTCGCCGAAGAGACGCCCGAGAAGATCCTCAAGGCCGAGATCGACCCGCTGGTCGGCGCACAGCCCTACCAGGCGCGTGAGCTGGCCTTCGCCCTCGGCCTGGAAGGCGCGCAGGTGAAGCAGTTCACCAAGATCTTCCTGGGTCTGTCCAAGATGTTCCACGACAAGGATCTGGCGCTTTTGGAGATCAACCCGCTGGTGATCACCGACGAAGGCAATCTCCACTGCCTCGACGCCAAGATCAACCTGGACGGCAACGCCCTGTACCGTCACCCGGATCTGCAGGAAATGCGTGACCCGTCCCAGGAAGACGAGCGTGAAGCCAACGCTGCCCAGTGGGACCTGAACTACGTCGCCCTGGAAGGCAACATCGGCTGCATGGTCAACGGCGCTGGCCTGGCCATGGGCACCATGGACATCATCAAGCTCCACGGTGGCCAGCCGGCCAACTTCCTTGACGTCGGCGGCGGCGCCACCAAGGAGCGCGTGGCTGAGGCGTTCAAGATCATCCTGTCCGACGACAGCGTGCAGGCCGTGCTGGTCAACATCTTCGGCGGTATCGTGCGCTGCGACATGATCGCTGAAGGCATCATCGGTGCCGTCGAGCAGGTCGGCGTCAATGTGCCGGTCGTGGTGCGTCTGGAAGGTAACAACGCCGAGCTGGGTGCCGAGAAACTGGCCTCCAGCGGTCTGAACATCATCGCTGCCAAGAGCCTCACCGATGCGGCTCAGCAGGTCGTCAAGGCAGCGGAGGGCAAGTAATGAGCATCCTGATCGACAAGAACACCAAGGTCATCTGCCAGGGCTTCACTGGCGGACAGGGGACCTTCCACTCCGAACAGGCCATCGAGTACGGCACCCAGATGGTCGGCGGCGTGACCCCGGGCAAGGGCGGCCAGGAGCACCTGGGCCTGCCGGTGTTCAACACCGTCAAGGAAGCCGTCGAGCAGACCGGCGCCGAGGCCAGCGTGATCTACGTGCCTGCCCCGTTCTGCAAGGATTCCATCCTGGAAGCCGCCAACGCCGGCATCAAGCTGATCGTGTGCATCACTGAAGGCATCCCGACCCTCGACATGCTGGACGTCAAGGTCAAGTGCGATGAGCTGGGCGTGCGTCTGATCGGTCCGAACTGCCCCGGTGTCATCACCCCGGGCGAGACCAAGATCGGCATCATGCCGGGTCACATCCACAAGCCGGGCAAGGTCGGTATCGTGTCGCGTTCCGGCACCCTGACCTACGAAGCGGTCAAGCAGACCACCGACCACGGCTTCGGCCAGTCCACCTGTGTGGGCATCGGCGGTGACCCGATCCCGGGCTCCAACTTCATCGACATCCTCGAGATGTTCGAGAAGGACCCGGCGACCGAGGCCATCGTCATGATCGGTGAGATCGGCGGTACCGCCGAGGAAGAGGCTGCTGCCTACATCAAGGAGCACGTCTCCAAGCCGGTGGTGTCCTACATCGCCGGTGTCACCGCTCCTCCCGGCAAGCGCATGGGCCACGCCGGCGCCATCATCGCCGGTGGCAAGGGCACCGCGGACGAGAAGTTCGCCGCCCTGGAAGCCGCGGGCGTCAAGACCGTGCGCTCCCTGGCCGAGATCGGCGACGCCCTGAAGGAAGCGACCGGCTGGTAAGCGGTCCTACCGTCAGAATAAGCGTCAGAATAAAGGCCACCTCCGGGTGGCCTTTTTTGTGGCTGGAACTCCACCAGATGCGACGAAGGGGCGGGTCGAAGGGGGAAGTACGCGGAAGGCGTTAGGGACGAGGCGACGATTGATTGGCCCGCGTGCGCCACCAGCCGACCACCTGTGCCACGAACACCGGCGCGCCCGCCACCAGATAGAGGTGGTAGCTGACCAGGCGCCAGACGATCACCGCCGCCGCGGCCTGCTCTCGGGCCATCAGCGGCAGCAGCAGGGCGCCTACGCTGACCTCCGCGGCGCCGGCGCCGCCCGGCAGCACGCTCAACTGGCTGGCGGCCATGGCCAGCATCTGCACTAGAAAGGTCCAGGCCCAGTCGGCGCCGCCGCCCACCCCCAGCACCGCCAGATACAGGAGGCTATAGCGCGCAAGCCAGTGCAGGCAGCACAGCGCGAAGATCGCCATCAGCACGCCCTTGGGCAGCGCAAGCGTACTCGCCAGGGTCCGGCGACAGCGCAGCAGGCGTCGGGTCATCCAGCGCCTGGGCCCCGAGCCGACAAAGGGAGGGGGAGAGACATGGCGCAGCAGCCAGGGTAGCCACACGATCACCACCGCAAACACCACAAGCGCCAGCAGCAGCGCCGCCAGGGAGGCCTCGACCAGGGTCTGGTGAGGCCAGCTGGCCAGTCCGCTCATCGACAGCGACACCAGTACGCCCAGCATCAGGCTGAAGAACAGCATGTCGGCGAGCTGATCGACCAGAAAGATGGCCGAGGCCTGGGCCGGCGGATAGCCCCGGCGTGCCAGCAGCCACAGCAGGGTGGCGACGCCTCCGCCCCCGGCCGGGGTGGCACATAGCGCGAACTTCGACGACATCTCGATCGCCAGGGCACCGCCCTGACCGAGGCGGCCGGCTCGTCCGTCGAGCATCAGCCGCAGGCGCGCCGCGTTGAGGTTCCAGCAGATCACCGCCAGGGCTACCATCAGCGCCAGCAGGGGCAGCGGGAAGGCGATAACCGCAGTGAAGGTGCCGGCGCCCCCCAGCCACCACGGCAGCAGCAGGGTGATGGCCAGGGTCAGGATCAGCAGGGCGGCCTTCCACCACAGGCGTGATTGCATCCCGGCAGGGGCACGCAGGCGCCTGTCCAGCGATGGTGTTGGCCCAAACCTAGCCATGGCGCCGATCGCGCGGGCAGACCGGATCGATGACGGCTTCGTAATGGTTGAGCAGCGAAATCATCACCTTGTCCCAGTCGAACTGGCGCTCGACGAAGCGCCGAGCGTGGCGCCCGGCCGATTGCGGATCATTGGCGAACAGCGCCTCGGTGGCCTCGGCCATGGCGGCTGCCGAATGTGGCTGACATAGCACGCCGCCGCCCAATGGCACGTTCTCGATCAGCGCACCGGCCCTGGCGCCGATCACCGGGATGCCGCTGGCCATGGCTTCCTGGGCGATCAGCCCGAAGGTCTCGCGGGTGCCCGCGTGCAGCAGGGCATCACTGGAGGCGAGCGCACGGGCGACCTCATGCACGCCGACGCAGCGATTGATGACGCTGACGTTGGCGGGCACCTCGGTGGGCATGCCGGGGCCCATCAACAGCAGGTGGTAGGGAGGCCCAAGGCGCCTGGCGGTGTCCAGCAACACCTCGATGTTCTTCTCTCGTGAGTAGCGCCCGACGAACACCAATAGACGGCTGTCGTTGCCGAGCCCCAGCTTGCGCCTGAGCTCGGGATCGCGCCTGTCCGGGTGAAAGGTCGCCAGATCGACGCCAAGGGGCTGCACCCGCACCCGTTTGACGCCCCAGGACGTCAGACGGTCGGCCATCGCCTGGCAGGGCGCCAGTACGCTGTCGAAGCGGCGGTAAAGGTCGACCACGTAGCGCTCCAGCCGTCGCTGCACCATCGGCCCGAAGCGATCCCCCATCAACCGAGGAAGGTCCGAGTGGTAGAAGCCCACCACCGGCACGCCGAGACGCTGGCCGGCGTCCAGTGCCGCCCAGGCGGTGACGTAGGGGTCGCCGGCTTCGATCAGATCCGGCGATAGCTCCACCAGGGCGTCGCGCCAGGGCCGGCGGCGCAGCGGAAAGCGGTAGCTCTGGCCCAGCGGGATGCGCAGTGCAGGCAACTGGTGATGGTCGCCGAGGCTGTCTCGCTCGGCCCCCGGCACCAGCAGACTGGTGCGCAACTGCGGGAAGCGCGAAAACACCCGGTGTTTGGCTTGAAGGTAGGTGCGTACGCCGCCGCTGGCGGGGGCGTGAAACATGGTGACGTCGGCGAGATGCAAAAGGGGCCTCCATGGCGAGCGCGTCATTGCCATGAGCCTACGAGGGAAATAAGTCAGTTCAGCGACAGGGAAAGGTGCCTGGAAGAATCGCCCGGGCGGAGAACGAAAAACGGCGACCCGAAGGTCGCCGTTTTCTGTACTTCCAGGTCGATAGCGGTGTTACCGCCGCGACCGAGCAGGAAGGATCGCTCAGGCGGCGGGCTGGGCCACCAGTGAGCGGGTCTCTTCCTTGGCTTCGGTCAGGGCGACGCGTACCGCGTCGCCGAGCTTGAAGCGCTCCTCGCCCTCGATCTGGATGCGGCCTTCCTTGTCGTCGACCACCACCTTGTCGCGATCTGCGTGCATCAGCGGTGCCGGCACGAAGGCGGTGGCGCCGTTGGCGGTCAGGCGCACCCGCATGCCGCCGCGGTTGATGGCGATGATCTCGGCATCGAACACGTCCTGCTGCTTGGCCGCCGGGGTCAGGTAGCGCACGTAGAGCCAGTCCTTGACGTCGCGCTCGGCCAGGCGGTTGAGGCGACGACGCTCGGTGAGCTGCTCTGTCAACTCGACGCTGGCCTCCTTCGGCGCCTGCTCGCCCTTGAGCACACGCTTGATCAGGCGGTGGTTGACCATGTCGCCGTACTTGCGGATCGGCGAGGTCCAGGTGGCGTAGGCGGCCAGTCCCAGGCCAAAGTGCGGGCCCGGCTGGGCGGACATGGCGGTAAAGCCCTGGAACTTGCGCAGGCGGGCGTCGAGCCAGGCATCGTCGCGGCTTTCCAGCGCACGCTTGAGCTCCTTGTAGCGCGACAGGTCGGTCAGCGCCTCACGCTCGACGGCGATGTCCTGGGTCGCCAGGAAGCTCTGGGCGGCCTCGGCCTTGTCGTCCTCGAAGGCACGATGGACGTTGAAGATGCCGTGACCGACCTTGTCGGCCAGCAGCGCCGCACAGCAGGCATTGGCGGCGATCATCGACTCTTCGATCATGCGGTTGGCGATGCGCCGCTCTTCGGTGCGGATCGCCAGCACGTTGCCGGCCTCGTCCAGGTCGAAGACATAGTCGGGACGGTCCTTGAACACCAGGGCGTGCTCCTGACGCCAGGCGGTGCGTGCCTCGGTCAGATCGCGGAGAGCCTTGAGCTGTTCACCGATGGTGTCGTCGGGTACCCAGTCGCCCTGGCCCTCGAGCCAGTCAGAGACGTTGTCGTAGACCAGGCGAGCCTGTGAACGCGCGGTGGCAGCGAAGAACTGATAGTCACCGAGGCTGCCATCGGCGTTGACGTCCAGGCGACAGGCCAGCACCGGGCGCTCCTGGCCCTCGTGCAGCGAGCACAGATCGTCGGCCAGCTGCTCGGGCAGCATGGTGACGTTCTGGCCCGGCAGGTAGACGGTGAAGGCGCGGGTGCGGGCCTCGAGGTCGGCGGCGTGGCCTTCCTCGACGTAGGCGGTAGGGTCGGCGATGGCCACCGACAGGCGCCAGCCGCCGTCCTCGCGGACCTCGACGCGCAAGGCGTCGTCCATGTCCCGGGTCTTCTCGCCATCGATGGTGAAGAAGGGCTCGGCGGTCAGGTCCTCTCGCTCCAGGCCCTCGTCGCGCAGCGGCCAGTCGTTGCCGGCGTCGGGGCATTCCTGCTCGAGGGCGTGGCGGGCCAGGGTGACGCGCCAGGGTACTGCGGGATCATCGGTCTTGGCCACCAGCTCGTCGATCTGGGTAAAGAAGGCGCGATCGTCGGGCTTGAGCGGGTGGCGCACCAGACGTGCCACTACCCAGTCGCCGTCACCGATGGCGTCTTCCTCGAGGCTGCGCTTGATGCGTGCCTTCATGGCGGTCTTGATCGACGGGTGATCAGGCACCACCGCCAGGCGTCCATCACGCTTCTGCACCCGGGCAACGAAGCGCTGCATGTTGCTCTCGATCAGGGTGTCGGGTTCCACCGACTTGCGCTCGCCTTCCTCGTGCAGCACTGCCTCGACGCGGTCGCCGTGCAGCACCTTCTTCATGGCGGGGGGCGGCACGAAATAGGACGCACCGTCCTCGCACTCGAGGAAGCCGAAGCCCTTTTCGGTGGCTTTGATGACACCCGTGACGCGGGGGGTGTTATCGCGGATCTGTTGCTTGAGCTGAGCCAGCAAGGCGTTGTTCTGCAGCATGGTCACGATCGAGTGGCGGGAATAAGGGGGCCACTATACGGATTGTTGCAGCCCCGGCCAAACCCCGTGGAGCCCGAGGCCACAAATCAAGGGGTTGGAAACGGTATCCGGCAAAATTTCACCGCTTCCTGCGCGGCATCCTTGCTACGCCTCCTTTCGCTCCCGTGGGAATACCTCGGTAGAGGAGTTGAGGGGGGCGTGTGGGTCGCCGTGAAATGCACAGTCAGGGTTCGACCAATGTGGTATTAGATTGGTATTCAATTGGTCTCTATGTGGAGCTATAGTGGTTATCACCAAGCTCCCAGGGACCACGCCGCCATGGATTCACGATTCGAGCACCTGCACCTCGACGCCTCGCTTGCCACGCCGCTGTACCGCCAGCTGGCCAACGGCCTGGAGGCGGCCATCCGCAGTGGCAGCTGGCGCGCCGGAGAGGCGCTGCCGTCGGAACGCAACCTGGCCGAGGCGTTGGCGGTGTCACGCATCACGGCGCGCAAGGCCCTCGACCAGCTGGAGGAAAGCGGCCTGATCCGACGCGACCGCGGCTCCGGCACCTTTATTCGCCCCAGCATGGATCAGCCGCTGACCCGGCTGGCGAGTTTCAGCGACATGCTGATCCAGCGGGGGTTTTCGCCGCGCTCCGAGTGGCTGAGACGCGAGCGCTGCCAGCCGAGCTCCGAGGAGAATCTGCGCCTGGGATTGTCGAGCAATGCCCAGGTGTCGCGACTCAAGCGTCTGCGTCTGGCCGATGACGTGGTGATGGCGGTGGAGGAGAGCTGCCTGCCGGTCACGGTGCTGCCGGACCCCATGGCGGTCGACGTCTCGCTGTATCAATGGCTCGAGCAGGCTGGTCGCCCCATCGTGCGTGCCCGTCAGCAGGTCACCGCGGTCAATGCCGACGCCGAACTCGCCGGGCTTGCCCAGGTGGCCGAAGGCCAGGCTCTGCTCAAGGTGACGCGGCTGGGCTACCTGGCCGACGACACCCCGGCGGAGCTGACCATCACCTACTGCCGTACCGACTACTACGACTTCACCGTCGAACTCGCCCGCTAGGAGACCGCCATGAGTACCGCTCCCACCCGCCTTGCCGGTAACGTGCTGACCCCCGAGGGCTGGCGCCTGGGTGAGATTCGGCTGGAACAGGGCCGGATCGCCGCCATCGAGGGCTCCCCCGTGGACCCCTCTACCAATGATGCCCCTCGGCTGATACCCGGCTTCGTCGACCTGCACGTGCATGGTGGTGGCGGAGCCGACGCCATGGAGGGGCGCGAGGCCGTCTCGACCCTCGCCCGCACTCACCTGCGGTTTGGCACCACCAGCCTGCTGGCGACCACCATGACCGCGCGCCCGGAAGAGGTGCGTGCGGTGCTGGGCGAGATCTCAGGCTATATGGAAGCCCCGGACCCCGCGGCTTCCCGGGTGCTCGGCGTACACCTCGAAGGGCCCTTCATCAATCCTGGCAAGCTCGGCGCCCAGCCGGCCCACGCCCAGGTCGCCAGCGTCGCCGAAATGGATGAACTGATGGCGTTGGCGCCCATCCTGCTGATCACCCTGGCACCGGAAATCAGCGGGCATGGCGAGGTGATCCGTCACCTCACCGACAAGGGCGTGCGCGTCCAGCTGGGCCATACCCTGGGCAGCTACGAAGAAGGTGTCGAGGCGCTGTCCCACGGCGCCTGCGGCTTTACCCACCTGTTCAACGCCATGACCGCGCTGCACCACCGCAAGCCGGGCATGGTCGGGGCGGCGCTGGCCCACGCCGAGTACGCCGAGATCATTCCCGATCTGCTGCATGTACATCCCGGCGCCATTCGCACCGCGCTGCGCTGCATTCCGCGGCTCTATGCGGTGACCGATTCCACCGCGGCGGCTGGCATGCCCGACGGCGACTACCGCCTGGGCGAGCAGAAGGTGACCAAGTGCCTGGGCGGCGTGCGTCTGGCCGACGGCACCCTGGCCGGCAGCACCCTGACCATGGATCAGGCGCTGCGCAACTTCGTCAGTGTCGGGCTCAGCCTGGCCGAGGCCTCGGATCGGCTGTCGCGCTTTCCCGCGGACTTCCTCGGGCGCCGTGACATCGGTCGCCTGGAGGCCGGGGCCCGCGCCGACATCGTGACCCTCGACCCCGAACTCACCCTTACCTCTGTCCATCTGGACGGTCGTCTTGTCTCTGGAGAACCCCATGTCACTCATGCTTGAAGAGGCGCTGAACGCGCCGGAACGCCTGCGCGGTCAGTTGACGCGTAACCAGACAGTGCTGCGGGAACTGGGTGATCGCCTGCGTGCCGAGCCGCCGACAGGCGCCGTCACCGTGGCCAGGGGCAGCTCTGATCACGCCGCCAGCTATCTCGCCTACCTGTGCATGCAGACTCGCGGCATTCCGGTGGCCTCGCTGCCGCCGTCACTGTCGACCCTGTCGCGTACGCCCTGGCGATTGGCCGGCCAGCTGTCCATCGCCATCTCCCAGTCGGGCCAGAGTCCCGACCTGGTGGCGAGCCAGGAGGCGCTGAAGCAGGGTGGCGCCACCACCATCGCACTGGTCAATACGCCGGAGTCACCACTGGGCCGGGCGAGCGATCTGGAAGTGCCGCTGTTTGCCGGTGAAGAGAAGAGTGTGGCGGCCACCAAGAGCTTCCTGGCGACCCTGTCCGCCGGTGCCCAGCTGATGGCCCACTGGAACGAGAGCGCCATGCTGCTGGGGGCGCTCAATGAGCTGCCCGACCGCCTCACCGACGCCGCCGCCCAGGACTGGAGCCCGGCGGTAGAGGCGCTCAAGGACGCCGATCGGCTGATGGTCATCGGCCGGGGTACCGGGCTTGGCATCGCCCAGGAGGCGGCGCTCAAGTTCAAGGAAACCTGCGCCATTCAGGCAGAGCCCTTCAGTGGCGCCGAGGTCAAGCACGGCCCCATGGCGCTGATCGAGCCAGGCTACCCGGTACTGGTGTTCGCCCCCCCCGGCGCTGAACAGCAGGGCTTGCTGGAGCTGGCCGAGTGGCTCGAGAGCGTGGGTGCCAAGGTGCTGCTGGCCGCCGACGACCGTGTGGCCAAGCGCCATCTGACATTGACCTCGGCGGGTCACGAGGCGCTGGAGCCGCTGTCGGTGATCCAGAGCTTCTATCCGATGGTGGCCCGCCTGGCCGAGGCTCGCGGTATCGATCCAGATCAACCGAGGCACCTGCGCAAGGTGACCTGCACGCTCTAATCACTACGACAATCATACGGAGCCGATCATGACTTCCAGCAATGTCACTCTGGTGGCGCCGGTCAAGGGGGTGGTAGTCCCCCTGGCCGACGTGCCGGACCCGGTCTTTGCCGAGGGTACCCTCGGCCAGGGCATCGCCCTGGATCCCCTGGGCGGTTGCCTGCACGCGCCCTGCGCCGGCGAGGTGATTCAGTGTGCCCGTACCCATCACGCCTTCACCATCAAGAGCGACGAGGGCGTCGAGGTACTGGTTCATCTTGGCCTCGACACCGTCGCCCTCGAAGGCAAGGGCATCGAGCCCTGCGTCAGCCTGGGCCAGCGCATCGAGGTGGGCGAGCCGCTGTGCTACTTCGATGTGGATCAACTGGTATGCGAGGCGGTATCGCTGGTGACGCCACTGGTGGTGCTGGATGCCGGAGGTCGTGAGTGGGTGTCGCTGGACCTGCGTGCCGGCGATATCGTCCAGCGCGGTGATCCGCTGGTGGTGTTGGGCCCCGAAAGGCTTGACGATGATGTCACCGATGAAGAAGGCAGCGATGGCCAGGCGCTGGAGCGCTCTCTGGTACTGGCGATCGAGTCAGGGTTGCACGCCCGGCCGGCGGCACGCCTGCGTGCCATCGCACGTGATCACCAGGTAAGCCTGAGCCTGCTGCGCGACGCTCGCACGGCCAGTTCGGATAGTGTCAGCGCCCTGATGAACCTGGGCCTCGAGTGCGGCGACGACGTGGTCATCAGAGTAAAGGGGCGTCAGGCCGAAGCGGCCCTGGCGGCAGCGATGGCGCTGTTGACCACGCCGGAAGGGCATGGCCCAGGGCAGGCTGAGGCCGCCACATCATCGCCAGCGCCCAGCGTCGATCTGCCCGCCGGACAGCTCGCAGGTCTTGTCGCCAGCGCCGGGATCGCGACCGGTCCGCTGGCGACACTGTCGGTCAAGTTACCCGAGGTGCCGCTGGAAGGGCTGGGGCGCAAGCTGGAAAGCCCGCGTCTGAAAGAGGCGCTCGAGCGCGTCGGGCGTCAACTGGAGGCTGCCCGAGAGCGCGCCGAGCGCAGCGGCCAGACCGCTGAGGCGGAGGTGTTCGAGGCGCACCAGGCGTGGCTTGAAGACCCTGACCTGGTGGCCTCGTCGATCAGCCGCCTGGAAGAGGGACTAAGCCCTGGCCAGGCCTGGCGCGAGGCGCTGGACGCCGAGGCCGATCGGCTGCGGGCCACTGGTAACCCCATCTTGATCGGGCGGATCGCCGACCTGCGTGATCTGCAACGCCAGGTGATGCTGGAATTCAGCGAAGGCGAGGGCAGTGGGTTCGGTGATATCACCCCCGGCGCCATCGTCGTCGCAGAAGATCTGACACCGTCCACCTTTGTCGATCTCTGTGCGCTCAAGCCGGCAGGGATATGCCTGGCCGCTGGTGGCACCACCTCCCACGTGGCCATCATGGCCAGGGCCAGGGGATTGCCGTGCCTGGTCGCCATGGGCGGCGGCCTGATGGAAGCGACCGAGTCGTGTCTGGATCGGGCGGTGGTGCTGGATGCCGACAACGGCCGGCTGGAACTCGAGCCCGACCAGGCGCGTCGCGATCAGGTGGTGGCGGACATCGCCGCCCGCCAGGCGCGTGCCGAGGAAGAACGTGCCGAGGCTCACCTGGAGGTGGTCACCCGGGACAACCGCATGATCGAGGTGGCGGCCAATATTGGCAGCGCCGAGGAAGCCCGCCAGGCCAGCGACTGTGGTGCCGATGGTGTCGGCCTGATGCGCTCGGAATTTCTGTTTCTGGGGCGTGACGCCGCGCCCGAAGAAGACGACCAGCGCCAGGAGTACCAGGCCAGCGTCGATGCGCTGGGGTCCAGGCCAGTGATCATCCGAACCCTGGATATCGGCGCCGACAAGCAGCTGCCGTATCTCACCCTGCCCGCCGTCCCCAATCCGGCGCTGGGCGTGCGCGGCATGCGCCTGTGGCAGACCCAACCGGCTCTGCTGGACACCCAGTTGAGGGCCTTGCTCGGAGTCAAGCCCTTGCGGCATCTGCGCATCATGGTGCCGATGGTCAGCGACGCCAGCGAACTCGAGTGGGTACGCGAACGCATGGAGGCGCTGGCCGCCGAGATGCGGCTGACCGAACTGCCGCTGCTCGGCGCCATGATCGAGGTGCCCAGCGCAGCGCTGTGCTCCGCCGCCATGGCCAAGGTCGCGGACTTCCTGTCGATCGGCACCAATGACCTGACCCAGTATGGCCTGGCCATGGACCGTGAAGATCCTCAGCTGGCGGCCCAGGCCGACGTGCTGCATCCCGGAGTGCTGCGGCTGATTCAGGCCACCCTGTCGGGCACCGCCAACCGCTGTCCGGTGGGGGTGTGTGGCGCCGCAGCGGGGGACGACCTGGCCGGCCCGCTGCTGGTGGCCATGGGCGTGTCGGAATTGTCGGTGGAGCCGTCGCGTATCGCTTCGGTCAAGGCCCGCCTGCGCAGGCTTGATGCCGCCGTGATCGCGCGTGAAATCGACACCCTGCTGGCGATGCCCGATGCGGCCTCGGTGCGCAAGGCTCTGGCACCGCTGGTGGACGCCGCCCTCGACGTCGAACCCACACCCGAGAGGATCCTGACATGACCACCTCCTTTGGTTCACGCCTGATGGCGGCGCTTCAGCTGCTCGGGCGCTCCTTGATGCTGCCGATCGCGGTGCTGCCGGTGGCCGGCCTGCTGCTGCGCCTGGGCCAGCCGGACCTGCTGGACATCGCCTTCGTCGCCAGCGCCGGTCAGGCGATCTTCGCCAACCTGGCGTTGATCTTCGCCATCGGCCTCGCCGTCGGCTTTGCCGACGACAGCAACGGCGCGGCGGGGCTCGCCGGGGTGATCGGCTATCTGGTGCTGGACGCGGTGCTGCAAAGCCTCAACCCCGAGATCGACATGGGGGTGCTGGCCGGCATCATCATGGGTACCGTGGCCGGGCTTCTGTACAACCGCTTCAAGGCGATAAAACTGCCCGACTATCTGGCCTTCTTCGGCGGACGGCGCTTCGTGCCCATCGCCACCGGCCTTGCCGGGGTGGTGCTGGGGATCGCCTTCGGCTGGGGCTGGCCGCCGATCCAGCACGCCATCGACACCCTGGGACACTGGCTGATCGACGCCGGCGCCTTTGGCAAGTTCGTCTATGGTGCGCTCAATCGACTGCTGATCGTCACCGGCCTGCACCACGTGCTCAACAGCTTTGTGTGGTTCGTGTTCGGCAGCTTCGGTGACGCCACCGGTGACCTCAATCGCTTCTTCGCCGGTGACCCGGCGGCGGGTGGTTTCATGGCCGGCTTCTTCCCGGTGATGATGTTCGGTCTGCCGGCGGCGGCACTGGCCATGTACCACACCGCAGACAAGGGCCGTCGCGCCCAGGTCGGCGGGCTCTTGATGTCACTGGCGCTGACCGCCTTCCTGACCGGGGTGACCGAACCGATCGAGTTCACCTTCATGTTCCTGGCGCCGCTGTTGTACGCCTTCCACGCGCTGATGACCGGGCTGAGCATGGCGATCATGCAGTGGCTCGACGTCAAGCTTGGCTTCACCTTCTCGGCCGGGGCCTTCGACTACGCCCTGTCCTACGGTCTGTCCACCAACGGCTGGCTGATGCTGCCGGTGGGGCTGGCGATCGGTAGCGTCTACTACGTGCTGTTCCGGTGGGCGATCGTGCGCTTCGATCTGCCGACGCCAGGGCGTGAGCCGATGGACGAGGGCGCCAAGGTACAGGCCGAGGACCTGGGCGAGCGGGGGCCGGCCTTCGTCACGGCGCTCGGCGGTGCCGCCAACCTCGAGGCCGTCGGTGCCTGCACCACACGCCTGCGGCTGGTGCTCAAGGAGCCGGAGCAGATCGACGAGCCGGCACTCAAGGCGCTGGGCTCGCGTGGCATCATGCGCTTAGGCGGAGGTGGCATCCAGGTCATCCTGGGCCCCATCGCCGACAGCGTGTCCGATGAGATCCGCGCCGCCATGGCCGCCGAGGGCCAGACTCCGCCGGTGGGCGCCGACCCCGCGCCTATCGCCACCGGCGTCCCCAAGGTGGTGAGCGCCAAGAGTCTCAATGACGAGCAGATAGACGCCTGGACCCGAGCGCTGGGTGGCTCGAACAACGTTCGCGCGCTGGAAGCCCGGGCGGCGACCCGTCTGCGCCTGGAGGTCGGCAGCGACGGTGCGCTGGACGAGCAGGCGCTGGCGCAGCTGGGTTGTCACGGCGTGATGCGAGTAGCCGATGGCGTCTGGCACCTGGTGGTGGGCAAGGACGCCGAGGCCCTGGCCGGTGGTCTGCACCAGGCAGGGCTGGCAGCCCGCTGAGTGGCAGCCCGCTGGGTGGCAGGTGGCGAGTGTGATGCGCCCGCCACCTGCGGTCATCTCGCCTTACCGCCAGCGGCGGCACACTTCAGGGTGTGCCGCCGCTGGCGTTCTACGCCTGGCCATCTGGTGTAGACTTCCCCGTTCCCCCTGAAGACCCGGAGTCGCCATGCTGCCTCACCTGATCGTGTCCGACCTCGACGGTACCCTGCTGGGTGCCAACCATGACCTGGCCGAGCTGACCGTCGAGACCCTGCGTCGACTGGCCACCGATGGCCACAGCATCGCCCTGGCCTCGGGCCGTCATCATCGCGACATGATCGGCTTTCGCGATCGCCTGGGGGTGGGCGCCCATATCATCTCCAGCAACGGCGCCTGGACACTGGACCCGAACGACCGCTGCGTGCGGTCGGCGCACCTCGCCCCGGAGCTGGTCGAGGCCCTGATCCAGTTGCCGCGTCATCCCGACGTACGCCTCAACATGTACCGCGACGAGGCCTGGGTGATCGATGATCACGCCCCGGGCCTGCTGTCGCTGCACGAGGCCACTGGCTTTGGCTACCGGGTGGAAGGACCGGGAGAGATGGACGTCCAGGGGGTCGGCAAGGTGCTCTATATCGGTGACCCCAGTCTGCTCGCCGACATCGAAGCCGGCGCCCGGGAGGCGGCAGGCGAGGCGCTTCACATCACCTACTCGATGAGTCATTCGCTGGAGATCATGGCCGCCGGGGTCAACAAGGGCACCGCCGTCTCGGCACTGCTTGACGACCTCGGCATCCCCGCCACCCGTTGCCTGGCCTTCGGCGACAACCTCAATGATCTGGAGATGCTGGCGCTGGCCGGCGAGGCCCAGGTGATGGCCAACGCCCATCCCAGGCTGGCCGAGGACCTGCCCGAGGCCCGCGTGATCGGTCACCACGCCGAGGCAGCGGTGGCCCAGCACCTGCGGCAGCGGTTCGGGCTGGACGGCTGACGGGGCGGCCGAAGCAAAGGCAGCGCGCTACACTGAGGCCACACTTGGGGCAGTGGTGGGGCGGCGGGCTAGGGCTTGTCTGAAAAGTGCCTGCGCTCGGTAATACGGCGTTAAAAATCGGCTGGTGCGCCAGCCCGGTCAAAATGCTCATTTACACCCCGTAAACTGCGCTTTCTCACCGATTTTTGCCTTGTCTAACCTTCGCTCGTCGACTTTTCGGACAGCGCCTAGCGCCGTCATACCGAGGTCTTGCATCCCCTGCAACAGGAGGCAGTGATGAACGGATTTGACCCGATGTTTCTCGATCGCCATGTGCGCGACACCATGGCGTTCTATCATCCGCGGGCGATCGATCCGCACGGCGGTTTCTTCCAGTATTTTCGTGACGATGGCCACATCGTCGACGCCGGACATCGGCACCTGGTCTCGAGTACGCGTTTCGTGGTGACCTATGCTCGCTTTGCTCGCCAGACCGGCAATCCCGAGTATCTGCACTGGGCCCGCCATGGTCTGGCCTATCTCGAAAAGGCCCACTTCCAGACGCGCCACCAGGGCTACGCCTGGACCCTGCGCGATGGAAAGGTCGAAGACCCCACCCATCACTGTTACGGCCTGGCCTTCGTGTTGCTGGCCTACGCCGAGGCCTATCGCGCCGGCATCGATGAAGCCTACGAGGGTATCGGTCGGGTACACGCCATGCTCGACAAGCGCTTCTGGGAACCCCAGTGGCAGCGCTTCGCCGATGAGGCAGATGAGCACTGGAATCTCAGCGACTATCGCGGCCAGAACGCCAACATGCATGGTTGTGAGGCGCTGATCGCCGCCTTCGAGGCCACCGGCGAGACCCCCTATCTGGACCAGGCCATGGCCATCGCCCGCGCGATCACCAAGGCCAGCGATGACCATCCTCATGGCTGGATCTGGGAGCACTACAACCGCCAATGGCAGCGCGACTTCGACTACAACCGCGACGATCCCAAGCACCTGTTCCGTCCCTGGGGCTATCAGGTGGGCCACCAGACCGAATGGGCCAAGCTGCTGGTGCTGCTGGCACGCTATCGCGATGATGCCTGGTTGATCCCCACCGCCGAGCGGTTGTTCTCGAGCGCCTGCGAAGCGGGCTGGGACAGGACCCATGGCGGCCTGGTCTATGGCCTGGATCTCGACGGGCATGTATGTGACGGCGACAAGTACTTCTGGGTCCAGGCGGAGAGCTTCGCCGCGGCCGCCGTGCTCTGGGAGGTCACTGGCAAGGCCAGCTATCGCCGCTGGTACCAGCGGCTGTGGGACTACAGTTGGCAGCACATGATCGACCACCACCATGGCGCCTGGGTGCGTATCCTGACGCCGGACAATCGTCGTTACGACAACCTGAAGAGCCCTGCCGGCAAGGTTGACTACCACACCATGGGCGCCTGTCAGGAAGTCATGGAAGTGCTCGAGCGGCTGGATCGCTAGGCATCTGTCATCGGCGCCGGCCTATGCCATGTCACGGCCGGCGCTCCACACCGTCCTGGGCCGTCAGGCGTCCTTCTTCGGTGCCTCCATGCGCCTGAGCTGGCGCCACAGATCGCGGCGCAGGTCCGCCACTCGGGGGCGCTCGTCAGGGTCGAAGGCCAGCGGGCGCACCAGACGCTGGGTGCGCAGTCCCAGACGTGCCCCCAGCAGCCCCACGCCGAGGCCCTGGGCGGCGCGGGTGGACAGCCGCCCGGCAAGGTCCAGCGACAGCATCTGCATGCTGGCGTCGGCGGCAAGCTCGGTGGCGCCGGCGAAGGCCATCTGATAGAGCACGCTGCGCAGCAGGCGTACCCGGGCGGCGTAGCCCAGCTCCAATCCGTAGAGTCGGCACAGGCGATCGATCATCGCCAGGTGGCGCCAGGCCACCAGCGCCATGTCGACCAGGGTTAGCGGGCTGACCGCCACCATCACGGCGGTTTCTCCGCTCATGCGCGAGATCAGCCGGCGCGCCTCTCGGTCACGGGGGGCGAGCAGATGGTGGGCCACCAGCGCCTGCAGGTCACGGCCGTCATGGTGGTCTTCACGGGCCGCCTCGAAGGCCAGCCAATGGGGATCGTCGTCGCCGAGGGCCAGCTGATGCTTGAGCCGTCTGACCATGGACAGTGCGTCCCTGGGGGAGCGCGACGGCAATTCGGCCAGGGATTCACGCAACTGGTCGTGGCGCTTGAGGCGCCTGAGGCGAAACAGCTCCCGGCTCAGGGCGAGCCCGCCAAGGCCGATGGTGGCAAGTCCCAGCAGTTGCCAGCCGGTGGCGATCAGGTCACCGCCGGCCAGGGTAGCGGGGACCCCGGTCACCAGTTCGGCGCCGCCCAGTCCCACCGCCGCTCCCAGCACTGCGATCAGGCCCCAGCGGCGCTTGCGTGGGCGTCCCAGAGAGCCCTCGAGATCTACCTTGGTATCGGTTTCCGGCGCCTCGGCTGGGGTCAGCGCTCGGCTATCCAGGTGATCGTCGAAGCGCAGGCCCGGACGCGGGTCACTGAAGGTGGTGTTGTCGACGCCGGCAGCGGAGGGCGCATCGTCGTCATCGGCGAAGCGTACCGCAGGGCGCGGGTCGTCACGGCTATCTCGAGTCATGCGAGCTTGTCTCCAATCAGCCAGTCCAGCGCCAGGTCCATGCGAATATGGGGCAGCGCACCGGTGGTCGAGGGCTGAGGGCGGAAGGCGGTGAAATCGAACCCCTGGCGATCCCAGAAGGCTGGGTCAGGCAGGCGGCTGGGCACCTCGCCGGGGAAGGCCAGCAAGGGCTCGCCTTCCAGGGTGACGCCCTTGAGCGCAGGGGATTTCCTGCCCTGGTGGGTGACCTCGCGGGCCTCGGTGGCGCGAATGGCCGCCAGCGACATGGCCTTGACCGGAATATTGGCGTACTTGAGGTTCTTCAGTGGTTCGGCCAGCAGCGCCTCGAGCAGCCCGACCAGGCGGGCATGCTGTTCCGGGGTCACGTGGTCGGCCTTGGTGGCGGCGATGGCGAGGCGGTCGATGCGTGGCGTGAACAGCCGCGAGAACAGGCTGCGCTGGCCGTAGTTGAAGCTCTGCATCAGACGATGGAGCGCCTTGGACAGATCCTCGAAGCGTTCCGGCCCGGCATTCAGTGCCCCCAGCACGTCCACCAGCACGATCTGGCGATCGAAGCGCCGGAAGTGCTCGCGGTAGAACGGCTTGACGATATGTTGCTGGTAGTAGCTGAAACGCCGGGCCAGGGTACGGTAGACGCTGGTCTCGGGCAGCCGTTCGAGCTCGTCGGGCGATGCCTGCTCCAGCCCCGGCAGGGGGAAGAACTGCAGCACCGGGGCGCCGGACAGCTCCCCCGGCAGCAGAAAACGGCCGGGCTGAAGGTCGGAGAAGCCGGCCTCCCTGGCGGCGCGCAGGCCTTCGGCGTAGCGCTCGCTGATCTCCGCCAGGCGGGCCTCGTCGGCCTCGTCGTCGAGCCGAAGTTCACGCACCGCGCTTTCCCAGTCGGCCAGCATGGCGCGCCTTGCTGGCCCCGCCGCGTCCCACTGGGCGAGGCTCCAGCTCAGGAAGTCGTGGTCCAGCAGCGGCAGGTCGAGCAGCCACTCGCCAGGATAATCGAACAGGTCCAGGGTCAACTCGGCGGTATCGGGTCGCAACCACTGCTGGCGACCAGGGCGATAGCGAATCTTCAGGCGTAACTCGCTGATGCCACGGGTGGGCTGGGGCCACTCGGGAGGCGTGCTCTCGAGGCTGGCGCGGGCTCGGTCGAAGGGAAACCTGGGGACCGCGAGATCCTGCTGGGAAACCCGCTGGGCGCCCAGCAGGCGCCCCTCGCGGCTGGCCGAGAGCAGGTCGAGCCGCGCCTCGAGCCCGGCGTGACGCAACTGGTCCACCAGGGAGGTCAAGAATGCCGTCTTGCCGGCCCGAGATAGCCCGGTCACCGCCAGACGCAACTGGCGGTCTCGGCCGCGCTCGATCAGGTCCATCAGATCACGGGTCAGGTCCGTTGGCATTGCCACTCCGTCGGTGAAAGTTATTCCTTAATCTGGGGGCGACCGGCGTCAAAGGCAAGACGCTGCGCCGCGATCAGTATCAGCGGCAGGGCAGCCATCGGCAACAGCCACAGATTGAGCGTCTGCCAGCCAAGCCACTGGATCAGCGGGCCGGCCGCCAGGGCGGTGATCGCCGCAGTGGAAAACACCAGGAACTCATTGGCGGCCTGAACACGGGCCTTTTCTGCGGGCAGGTGACACTCGGTCAGAAGGCCAGTGGCCGGCAGAAAGGTAAAGTTCCAGCCCAGTCCCAGCAGGATCAAGGTGACATTGAAGCCCGCCAGGCTGGAGGGTGCCAGGGCGCTGAGGGCACTGGCGCAAAGCAGCACACAACCCAGCGCGATCATGCGTGTCGTGCCGAACCGCTGGGTCAGTTGGCCGGTGAAGAACGAGGGCGCGAACATCGCCAGCACATGCCACTGAATCGTCATCGAGACGTGGTGAAAGGCGTGGCCATCGGAGGCCATGGCCAGGGGGGTAGCGGTCATGGCCAGGTTCATCACGCCGTAGCCGATCATGGCGGCGAGTACCGCAAGCCAAAGCTTGGGCTGTGCCAGCAGCTCCCCGAGCGGACGTCTCTTGCCATGACGGGTGCTCGGGTCCAGCGGGGGCAAAGGTACCACCAGCAACAGGGCCAGAGCGATGAGGTAGAGCGCTCCCAGGCCGACAAAGCTTCCGAGAAAGGGCGTCGTGACAGCATCCTGACTGATACGTGCAAGCCAGGGGCCAAAGAAGGCGGCCAGCACACCACCGCCCATGACCAGACCGATAGCCCTGTCCCTGGCGCCGCTCGGGGCCAGCTCGATCGCCGCGAAGCGATAGAGCTGACCGAAGCCGATGCCCACGCCGATTGCCATGGTCGCCACGGTGAAGGCGGCGAAGTGATTGGCCAGCAACGCCAGGTAGGCGGCTACCGTGCCGGCGAAGCCGATCAGGTTGCCGATCACGAAGCCTCGCTTGCGCCCCAATCGGCCCATGATCAAGGAGGCCGGCAGGGTGGCGAGCATCAACCCCAGCCACTGAGTCGCCACCGGCAGGGTGGACAGCCAGGGCGAGGGCGCCAGGCTCTGGCCGATCAGCGGCGAGACGGCGATCAACAGAATGTTGCCGCTCACCAGCAGCGCCTGACACAGCGACAGCAGAAGCACACCGCCGGGGAGGCGGGATGAAGTCACAGGGGGCATGGCGGAGTCTCCGGTAACGAAGGTCGTGGATAAAAAAGACTGAGGCGGTGACTCAGCGATGGTTCGCTGAATCGGCGCCGAAGCGCGCGCGGTAGATCGACGGCGAAACGCCATAGTGGCGATGGAACTGGCGTCTCAATTGTTCGCTGGTGCCCAGGCGCCAGCGTGAAGCGAGGCGTTCCAGCGAGGTTTCGCCACGCACCAGCTCGCGCCGAGCCGCCTCCAGGCGCAGTCCGGTGAGATACTCGCCGGGACTGGTGTCCAGGTGGTGGCGAAACAGCCGGGTCAGGTGGCGTGGGGTGATCTTCAGGCTGTCGGCCATGCTCTCCAGGTCGAAGGCGCCGCCGGGGTCGGCGTGCAGTCGATCGATCAAGGGGCGCAGGCGGGGGCCGCAACGATGCTGGCGAGACAGCAGTTCGCTGAACTGGGACTGGCCGCCGGGGCGATGGAGGAACATCACCAGTTCGCGGGCCACCGCTGCGGCGGCTTCTGCGCCCAGATCACTCTCGACCAGCGACAGTGCCAGGTCGATGCCGGCGGTGACCCCGGCGCTGGTGTAGCGCCCGCCGTCATGGACGTAGAGCGCATCGGCCTGGACCCTTACCTGCGGAAAGTCGTCGGCAAGCTGTCGACAGTGGCGCCAGTGGGTGGTGGCGCTGCGTCCGTCGAGCAGGCCCGCATCGGCCAGCAGGAAGGCGCCGGTGCAGACGGCGCCCAGGCGCCCGAGGTGCGGCGCCACCCGCGTCAGTCGTTCGCGCCAGCGCTGTTGCTGGCACTGGACGAAGACGCCGTGGCCTCCGGCGATGAGCAGGGTGGTCAGGTCGCGGCCGTTGCCGCCAGCATCGGGGGGCTTGTCGAGTTCGCTCTCCCACCCTTCCCAGTCAAGATCCGGCAGGAGTCGCAGACCGCCGTTGGTGACCAGTTCGCTCGCACTTCGGCCGATCAGACGTAGCCGGTAGGCAGGCTTGCCCAGCACGTCGTTGGCGCTGGCGAAGACCTGCCAGGGGCCGCTGACGTCGAGCATCTGACAGTCGGGGTAGGCCAGCAGGGCGACGTCTCGAGTCGTGGTCACGATGGGGGCTCCAGAGAAGGGGGGGCGCACCTGACAACGGCGCGACAGCGAATCTCTGGAGTCTGGGGGAGGTCAGGAATGTCGGCAAGGACCAATACCCCACCGATATGGACATACGGTGTCCACAACGACGACGCCCCGCCTTGACAGGGCGGGGCGTCGCGGTCAGAGCAGACCGTGGTGACGGTCAGGTTCTGGTCCGTCGGAGATCGGGAGCATCAGCCGGCAAAGGCCAGGTAGATGGCGATGACCAGGATCACCAGCACGATGCCCGCCGGCACGGCGCCCTTCCAGGGCGTCAGGTCGACGGCGCCCACGTCCTCCTGCTTCCAGGCCTCAGCGCGCGGGCGCAGCTTGCCGATCACCAGCATCAATGCCACCAGCAGCACGAACACCAGGGCGACGAAGTGGAACTCGTGCATGATCACCGGCAGCTTGTTGAAGGGCGGGATGAAGTAGCCACAGAAGATGGCCAGACAGCCACCCACCAGGGCGATCTTGGCCGCCATGGGGGGCACCCGCCGGGTCAGCAGGCCGACCACCACCACCGCCAGGATGGGGATGAAGTAGATGGCGTTCATCTTCTGCAGATAACCGAACAGGCTTTCCTGGCCGGCCAGCAGTGGCGCGATGATCATCGCGGAGATGGCCATGATCCAGCCGAACACCTGGCTCGACTTGACCACCTGAGCCTCGGTGGCGTCCTTCTTCAGGACCGCCTTGTAGAGGCCCAGACTGAACAGGGTGGTGGTGGAGTTCAGCGCCGAGTTGAAGGAAGACAGGATGGCGCCGACCATCACCGCGGCGAAGAAGCCGGTGAGTGGCGCCGGCAGCACGTTGAACACCAGGTGGCCGTAGGCCGCGTCAGCCTTGACGCCCTGATCGGCGTACAGGTGGTAGGCGATGATGCCCGGCAGGACCAGGTACAGGGGCCCCAGCAGCTTGAAGAAGCCGGTCAGCAGCACGCCCTTCTGGCCCTCGGCCAGGTTCTTGGCGGCGAAGGTCCGCTGGATGATCTGCTGGTTGGTGGTCCAGTAGAAGACGTTGATCAGGAAGACGCCGGTGAACAGGGTGAAGAAGGGGACGCTCTGCTCGCTGCCACCGATGGAGTTCATCTTGTCGGGGTTGGATTCCTTGAGGATCTCCCAGCCGGCGAGCACACCGCCATTGTCGCTGACCGCCTGAAGGCCGAAGTAGACGATCACGAAGCCACCGATCAACAGGCCGACGCCATTGAGGGTATCCGACACGGCAACGGTGCGCAGGCCCCCGAACAGGGCATAGATGGAGCCGATGATGCCGACGATCCACACCGTCAGCCACAGCAGGGTGGTGCTGGATTCGATGCCGGTGAGCCCGGACAGGTCGAGCATGCCCTGCAGGCCGATGGCGCCGGAGTAGAGGATGATCGGCAGCAGTACCACCGCGTAGGCGATCAGGAAGATCACGTTGGTGATCAGTTGGGTGCCCTTGTCGAAGCGAATCTCGAGCAGCTGGGGCAGGGTGGCGATGCCGCTTTTCAGAAAGCGCGGCAGGAAGAACAGCGCCAGCGCCACCAGCGCCATGACCGCCACCACCTCCCAGGCCATCACGCTGAGGCCATCGGTGAAGGCGGAGCCGTTGAGGCCGACCATCTGCTCGGTGGACAGGTTGGTCATCAACAGCGAGCCGGCGATCAGCGGGAAGGTCAGGCTGCGTCCCGCCAGGAAGAAGCCGCTGGTGCTTGAATGGTCGTCACGGCGGGTGATGCGCCAGGTGATGAAGGCGACCAGTCCTGTAAAGAACAGGAAGGACGCGAAGGTGAGTAGGGGCATGGTGTCATCCTTGCGGTCGTTGTCCGGTGCGGCGTGGTCGTGAGCCACCTCCCAAAGGGGGCATGGCGATTACCGCACTTGGGTCGATGTCCGTGCCGAGCGCCAGCTGGCAGGCCAGTGGCGCCGACACCCAGGAAGTATCTTTGCAGCGCTTGCGTCATCCTGCCCGCTGCAGTGCATCTTTTGGCGCTGAAGCAGCGCGGGTTCGCGCAGTGTCGCATTGACGTCAAGTCGGTGGAAATTCCGAAAGTCTTCGTCTTTTTCCAGAAAGACGTCGAACTTAAAGGATTAAGTTAACCGACGGTTGCGTATTCCAACTACGTGATCGCAAGTCTAATCGGCTCGCCGTGGCGAGCCATACGTCTTTTGTCGCAGCGGGTCAGTTTGGCGGAGCTGCTGAAATCGGCACAGGCTCGATGATGCCGAACAGTTGCAGCAGTGTCGGCGTTGCCGCGATGATAAAGCCGCACAGGGCCAGTGCACGACCGGGCCATCGGCGCTGCGGGTGGCGTGCCAGGTGAAGGCCGAGCAGGCAGACCAGCAAGCCCGTGAGATGAAACACCACGGCGAGCGATCGAAGCAGTTCAAACGAGGTCATGGGCTGTCCCTGGGCATCCTGTGGCAGAGGGGCGACGTGGCGGAATCCGCGAGCGAAAGGGCGCGGCCGCCTGGGTCACAAGCGAGCGAAGGGGAGTCTGCCATGACCGACAGGGTGGTGCGAGCCGACGAAGTGATCGAGTTCTGGTTTCAGACGCTGACACCAAAACAGTGGTTTGCCAAGGATGATGCGCTGGATGGCCGTATCCGCCATGACTTCGGTGCGACCCTGGCGGCGGCGGCCGCCGGCGAGACCTGGCAGTGGCGTACCTCGGCCCGCGGGCGGCTGGCGGAAATCCTGGTGCTCGATCAGTTCTCTCGCAACATCTACCGCGGCGAGCCGCGAGCCTTCGCCTGTGACGGTCAGGCCCTGGTACTGGCCCAGGAGGCGGTGTCCCAGCGCGCAGATCGGGTGCTCGATCCTCCCTGGCGAGCCTTCCTGTACATGCCCTATATGCACAGCGAGTCGTTGCGTGTGCACGACGAGGCGCTGCGTCTGTTCGACCAACCGGGACTCGAGCACAACCTGCACCACGAACATCGCCACCGCGAGGTACTGGTGCGTTTTGGTCGTTATCCTCAGCGCAATGAGGCGCTGGGACGAGCGTCCACCGCCGAGGAGCTGGCCTTTCTTGCCCAGCCCGGCAACCGATTCTAGTCGCGACGAAGGGGCTGTCATCGGCGCTGACCCAGCGTCACCGGACGGCATTCGTGCTGTCGCGTCTCACATTACGTGACATATCCCTACTTTCGTATGCATTGATGTAATGGTATAGCTGTGAGCGGTGAAGATCGTCCGCGGGCGATCGACGCGGCACCTCGCGCCCTGGTCAAGGGATTTGGTCGAAGGAGCGAGGGTGAATGATTCGCAAGTTTCCATTCAGTGACGAAAGGAGAACGCAATGAGCTTTATCGCGTGGTTGATCATCGGTGGTCTGGCGGGCTGGATCGCGGGCAACATCATGCGTGGCGGCGGCTTCGGCCTGCTCGGCAACATCGGCGTCGGCGTGGTAGGTGCCCTGATTGGCGGCCTGCTGTTCAGCCTGGTGGGGCTGTCCAGCGGCGGCTTTATCGGTTCACTGGTCACAGCGGTGGTGGGTGCCGTGGTGCTGCTGTGGGGTGTGGGCAAGCTACGCGGTTAGCGCGCTCTGATCAGCGACCGAATGGCGGCGACTCGCCGTCATCGCAAGGGGCCCGGTGCACTGCACCGGGCCCTTGTCGTAGGTGGCCCCTGCCAGGGGCCTGATGCACCGCTCAGCCGGCGCGCTGGGCCGGGTCCGGCAGGGTCGGGAAGCGCGGCGGATGTGCCTCGAGAAAGGCGTGGCAGGCGCGCAGTACCCGGGCGTCGTCGAACTTGCCGCCGGCCAGCTGGAAACCCACCGGCAGGCCACGGTCGGTGAAACCGCAGGGTACCGAGGCGGCCGGCTGCTGGCTCAGGTTGAAGGGGTAGGAGAATGGCGCCCACTCCTCCCAGTCGCGCATCTGGCTACCCGGCGGCACCTGGTGGTTGATCTCGAAGGGGCTGATCGGCACCGAGGGCGTCATCAGCAGGTGGTAGTCCTGGTTGAACTGCTCAAGACGCATGGTCAGCTCGGCTCGGGCCGCCTGGGCGCGAAACAGCTCCACGGCCTTCCACTCTTCTGCACGCAGGGCGTTCTCGTAGAGGCCGGGGTCCAGCTTGGCGCGTTCGCTGTCGCTGAGCTGCGAGACCATCTCCAGCGAGGCGGTGAACCACAGCCGCTGAAAGATCCATAGCGGCGAGGGCAGCTCTGGATCCACCTCGCAGATCTCCGCGCCCAGATCGCGCATGCGATCCGCCGCTTCTCTGACCCGTGTGGCGACCTGAGGGTCCACCTCGGCGAAGCCCAGATCGGTGGAAAAGGCGATGCGCAGTCCCTCGAGCCCCTTGCCGATATCCTGGCCCCAGTCCTCCGGCTGGCCCCGGGTGGCGTAGGGATCGACATAGTCGTAGCGGCCAATGACATTGAGCATCGCCACGGCGTCGTCGACGCTGCGGGCGATGGGTCCGATATGGGACAGCGTCGGTTCTTCCGCCGGCGGCCACTGGGGCGTCCAGCCGAAGGTCGGCTTGAAGCCGAACACCCCGCAGAAGGCGGCGGGAATGCGGATCGAGCCGCCGGAGTCGCCGCCCTGGTGCAACACCCCCATGTTGAGGGCCGCTGCGGCGGCAGCACCGCCGGACGAACCTCCTGCGGTCAGGCGGGTATCCCAGGGGTTGCAGGTGGCGCCGAACACCCGATTGTCGGTGACCGCCTTCCAGCCGTCTTCCGGCGTGTTGGTCTTGCCCAGCAGGATGGCGCCGGCCTCTCTCAGGCGTTTCGCCGGTGGCGCGTCGGCATCGCAGGGCTCGCTTGAACCCAGCAGCGAGCCGTTGGACGTCGGCATGCCGGCCACGTTGGTCAGATCCTTGAGCGAGACCGGAACACCGTCGATCGGACTCAGCGGCTTGCCCCGGCCCCAGCGACGTGCCGACGCCTTGGCCGCCTTTTCGGCACCCTCGGCGTCGACGTAGGTGTAGGCATTGACGGCGTCGTTGAAGCGCTCGATGCGCGCAAGCGCCGCCCGTGTAGCTTCCAGGGGGGAGGCGTCGCCGCTGCGATAGTGCTCCGTCAGCGCGGCAACGCCCAGAATGCCCAGTTCGTCCTCTTGCATGGTCGGGTCCCTCGCGTCCATGGATGGACCCTTACCCTAGCTTGATTCGGCATAGTGTTGCCAACCCCCACAAACGATGACGCCACCGGCGGGACCGGTGGCGTCATCGGCTGACGGCTCAGGCCGTCAAGGCTTCACGATCAGGCGGTGGCGGCGGCTTCGCTGCCGACCAGGGCCTTGAGGTTCTGCTCGACGATGTCCAGGCCTTCCTCGAGTACCTTGTCCTCGATGGTGACCGGCATCAAGAAGCGGATGGTGTTGCCGAACATGCCGCAGGACAGCAGGATCAGGCCCTGCTCCCGGGCACGCTTGCACAGGGCGGCGGCGAGATCCGGAGCCGGCTGACCGTCCTTGCCGTTGAGTTCGAAGGCGGCCATGGAACCCAGGTTGCGCGGGTGGACCACGGCGTCGAAGTCGCTCGCCCACTGGGCAAAACGCTTGGCCAGCTTGTCGCCCAGCGCCTGGCTCTTGGCCAGGATGTCCTCTTCCTCGAACACCTCCATCACCGCCAGGGTCGCGGCGCAGGACACCGGGCTGCCGGAGTAGGTGCCGCCCAGCGAGTTGCCGCCGGAGGCGTCCATGTGCTCGGCGGTGCCGACCACGGCGGAGATCGGCATGCCTGCGGCCATGCTCTTGGCCATGGTCATCAGGTCCGGCTTCACGCCGCTGTGTTCGATGGCGAACATCTTGCCGGTACGACCGAAGCCGCTCTGGACCTCGTCGACGATCATCAGGATGCCGTGTTCGTCACAGATCTCGCGGATCTTCTCGAGGAAGCTCTGCGGCGCGGGGTAGAAGCCGCCTTCACCCAGTACCGGCTCGAGCACGATGGCGGCGGTATCCTTGGGGTTGGCGTCGGTCTTCAGCACCATCTTGAGGCGACGCACCGCCTCTTCCTCGCTGATGCCGTGCTCGGCCACCGGGTAGCCGGCGCGGAACACACAACCCGGCATGGTGCCGAAGTCGCTGGCGTAGGGGGCAACCTTGCCGTTCATCGCCATGGTCATGAAGGTACGGCCGTGGTAGCCGCCGTCGAAGCAGATGACGTTGTTGCGACCGGTGGCGGCGCGGGCGATCTTGACCGCGTTTTCCAGCGCCTCGGCGCCGGAGTTGGCCAGCATCACCTTGGCCTCACCGCGCACCGGGGTGATCGCAGCAAGCTTTTCGGCGACCTTCACGTAGCCCTCGTAGGGCATCACGGTCTGGCAGGTGTGCATCACCTTGTCGAGCTGGTCCTTGACCGCCTGCACCACCTTGGGGTGGCAGTGACCGATGTTGAGCACGCCGATACCGCCGGCGAAGTCGATGAAGCGGTTGCCATCGGCATCCCACAGTTCAGCGTTCTTGGCGCGATCGGCGAAGGCGGTGGCGGGGCTGGCCGCGCCCTTGGCGACGTACTTGTCTTTGAGTTCGTTCAGCTGAGCGTTATTCATGTCGTGACTCCTTTGAGGGCACTGAATGTATAGGGTAGACGCTAGGTCCGGGACACGCAGGGCGTGCCCCGGGGAGACGGGGCTGGCCCTTAGAGGCCGCCGACACAGGCGTACTTCAGCTCTGTGTACTCATCGAGGCCATGGCGTGAACCTTCGCGACCGAGACCCGATTCCTTGACGCCGCCGAAGGGGGCGAGCTCGGTAGAGAGGATGCCCTCATTGATGGCGACCATGCCGTACTCGAGTTGTTCCATGGTGCGCCAGATACGGCGATAGTCGGTGGCATAGAAGTAGGCGGCCAGACCGAATTCGGTGTCGTTGGCCATGGCGATGGCTTCGTCGTCGCTGGAGAAGCGGAACACCGGGGCCAGCGGCCCGAAGGTCTCTTCCCGGGCGACACGCATGTCGGTGGTCACGTCGGCCAGTACCGTGGGCTGGAAGAAGGTGCCCTCCAGGGCCTCACCGCCGGCGACCAGGCGGGCACCGTTGTCGAGGGCGTCAGCGATGTGCGACTGCACCTTGTCCACCGCTGCCGAGTTGATCAGGGGACCCTGAACCACACCGTCCTCGAGGCCGTTGCCGACCTTCAGCTCGCCCACGCGCTTGGCCAGCTTCTCGACAAAGGCATCGTAGACGCCGTCCTGAACCAGGAAGCGGTTGGTGCATACGCAGGTCTGGCCGGAGTTGCGGTACTTGGAGGCGATGGCACCCTCGACGGCGGCGTCCAGGTCGGCGTCATCGAAGACGATAAAGGGCGCGTTGCCGCCAAGCTCCATGGAGGCCTTCTTCACGGTGTCGGCGCACTGGGCCAGCAGGATCTTGCCCACCGGGGTGGAGCCGGTGAAGGACACCTTGCGTACTCGGGCATCGCCGGTCAGTACCGGGCCGACTTCGCGCGGGGAGCTCGAGGTCACCACGTTGAGCACGCCGGCGGGGATGCCCACGTCTTCAGCGAGCTTGGCCAGCGCCAGGGCGGTCAGCGGGGTGGCCTCGGCCGGCTTGACCACCACGGTGCAGCCGGCGGCCATGGCCGGGGCGCACTTGCGGGTGATCATCGCCAGCGGGAAGTTCCAGGGGGTGATGGCGGCGACCACACCGACCGGCTCGCGGAACACCAGGATACGCTTGTCGGGTCCGTGGCCCGGCAGGGTCTCGCCAGCCACACGCTTGGCTTCCTCGGCGTAGAACTCGACGAAGGCAGCGCCGTAGGCGACCTCGCCACGGGACTCGGCCAGCGGCTTGCCCTGTTCACGGGTCATCAGTTCGGCCAGGGCTTCCTGGTGGTCCATGATGCTGTTGAACCAGGCGCGCAGCAGGGCCGAGCGCTCCTTGGCGGTCTTGCGCTTCCAGCCGGCCCAGGCCGCATCGGCGGCACCGATGGCTTCGCGGACTTCCTCGGCGTTCAAGTCCGGCACCTCGGCCAGGGTCTCGCCGGTGGCGGGATTGGTGACGCTGAAGTGGCGATCGGCGTCACGCCACTGGCCGCCGATGTACGCCTTGTCGATGATCAGGTCCTGAACGTGGGACATGCGGGAGCTCCGGAAAGGGTCAGAGAAGAGGGGTGTTATGTCATGATTGACGAGTGTGCATTATTTGAAACATCTCGCCAAGGGCTGTGATCGGAATTTTTTACGCCCGTTCGAAGAATGCATCGATGAGGCTTGCCGGGCCCTCGAGGCCCAGGTCTGGAAGATCTATCGGCAACAATCGCCATCGGCGTGGCGAACAGTTTCCGGTACACTGTGTCGCCGACTTCTAGCTGCCCGAAGCGATGGTCCTTGGCGCCTTGTGTCAGGCCGGACCGGGCTGGCCTGACTCCGTGTTTCTGCGAGGTGAGACTTGGTTGATCCGCTCAATGCCTGGTGGGCTCAGCAACTGGTGCTGTGCGACTGGGCCTTTATGCCTGACCCCTTGATGCTGCCTGAAGAGGCGGCACGTGAGCGATTGGCCGCCCTCGAGATCCCCGACCGGGGCGAACTGGGGTGGCGCCTGCTCGAGCTCAATGCTGCGAACACGGTGCCTGCCTCCCACCTGCTGGGAGCGCTTGAGCTGGTGGCCCTGGCAGGGGCGTCGGGATGGATGTCGGCCGAGGTAAGTCGTGGCTGGGCAGCACGCCTGTGCAGCGACATCCACCATCGTCACGCAAGCCTGGATGAATGGCTGGAGGCACTCTGCGCCTCCCGCAGCGGCGAAGGCTGGCTTCGCGGCGATGAGGGCTTGCTCGATACCTGCCGGGCGCTGTCGAAGCTGGAAGGCGAGGGCGCCGGCATCACCTGGCCGTTGCTCGGCACTGCGCTGAGTCGCGAGCCTGCCGCCGCCCTCTGGCCCGACAGCCCGGAAGATCGTGTCTGGCGATTGCGGGCGGCCTTCTCGCCGGTACTGATGACGCCGGCCAGCATCGATGACTGGGACGGGGTCGAGGCCTGGCTGGGGGAAGTCTGGCAGATTCACGGCGCCGAGGATCTCAAGCGCGCCTTGCTGTGGCTGACCAGTCAGGGGGATCGCCAGGGCTGGGATATCGACGCCGCGCGGTTGATGGCGGTCAGTGCCGGCGAACGCCAGGCCTGGTGTGAGGGGCTGGCGCCTCAGGAGCGCCCATACGGCCGCCTTCTGTGCCGCTACGTGGATCAGGGGGAGCCGCTGGAGTGGGCCGCCTGGGACTGGCTGAGGGCGGTGGATCTGGCCTGGGCCGGCAGCTGCATCGGCTGGCTGACACCCCAGGAAGCGTCGCTGCTGGCGCATCACGCAGGCGATCTGGTCCAGCGTCGCTACAGTGACTGGAGCGCCCTGGCGCGCTCCTATCAGCGCGGCCGTGGTCTGTTCGAAGGTCAGGACCGGCTGCCGACCCTGGCAGCCGACTGGCAGTTGCTGATGGGCTCGCCGGTGAGCCCTTGGCATGGCTCGTTGCAGGAGTTGCTCGACCAGGAGCAGGTCGAGGCATCACGCCAGGCGGCCAGGCAGTGGCGCGCCTCACCTCGCCACTGGGTGCTGGCGCTGGCCTCGGTGCGTGAACCCGAGCTGGCGGCACGTCAGGGGCCGATTCCGCCGCTGCCCCAGGCACGTCGTGACGAGGCGCGCAAGTACCTGGCGGAGACCCTCGATCTGCACCCCGACGAGGGCGCCCGCTCACTGGTGCGCTACTGGCTGCCGGCCCAGGCCCATCATCTCAATCAGCTGGCGGCTGACGCGGCGCATCGAGCGCTGCCATCGGCCAGAACCCCCTTTGGCGATGCGCCCCAGGCGGATCTGGCAGGTCGTGATGGCCTGGCCAGGGCGACCCGCCATTCGGCGACCATCCATATGGCCGAGAAGTACGCCTTCTACTTGCTGATGAGCATGGACAGTGAGCAGTTCGACGAGGACAGCCTGACCGATATGGCGGCGTCCCTGCGCGATGTGCTGTGTCGGTTCTACAGCACCCCCAAGCGCCTGCTCGAGGCCTGGGCGACCTGGGATGCGCTGTTGCCGGAACCGGATCAGCCTTCCTTGACCTACGAGATTCGCTGGCACCTGGACGATCCGGGTAGCCTGTTCCACTGGCTCGAGTGGCGCAGCGGCGATTGGCGCGAGCCTGGCGAGCGTCCGAGCCTGATGCACTTTACCGCGCTGTCGCTGGTGGGACCCTTGAACACCGCCGCCTGGAGCCTGCCGCAGCCGGAAAGCGACCGGGAAGGGGCTTCGATCCTGGAGTGGATCGATGGACACTACGGCCTGCACTCCGCCACCGAGCTGATCGATTTCGTGCGCTTTCTGTTGGACGCCGGTGATCGCCAGGAATATCAGATCAACTACGCGCCCTACACCCTCAACAGCGCGCGCCTGAATTCCGAGATTGCGACCCTGGAGTCCGGTGAGTGCAACGAGGAAGAGCGCAACCACCTGGAGCGCCTGCTGCGGGTACGTGACAACGCCGACCAGTGCAATGACGTCGACATGTGTGCCTGGGACCTGGCCCAGGCGGTCGACCTGGCGATCGCCGGTCGCCAGCTGGGCTGGCTGGCTCAGCAGGACTTCCTGGCACTGCTGGAGCGTGCGCACCAGTTGGCGTCGGAGCACTACGCCGGTTGGCAGGAGTATGCCCGGGGTCTCTATGCAGGATTTTCGTTCTTCATGGGGGAAACCCCTGAGCGCGAAGCGTTTCTGGCCAGCTTCCGCCAGGCGCTGGTGGCCTGGCTGTCGGGCGCTCCGCCCCTCGCCGGCACCTGGGCCAGCCTGGATTTCCCGGGTGCGCGTCCCCGCCATTGGGCACCGCTTCACATCGATACCTTGCCGGGAGATGGACGAACCCTGCACTGATCGTCGCGAAACAGCAGAAAAAAACGCCAAAAAATTGTCCTGATCTATCGTCAGATCGGATAATTTTGGCTAGTATCGTATTGATCTTTCGTCAGGCCTCCCATCAAGAAGGAGGCCGAATTGTCAAACTTGCAGCTGAGGGGCGTTATGGTAGTGACACGAGTGCGTCACTTCCACAGCGGCTCTTGGGCGCCGGCAGGCCGTCAGCCAGGCCGGTTCAGGGAATGAGGTGTGTGTCGCATGAGCGTCGCCCAGACAAGCCGCGTGACAGCGGCGATGGTGTTGCTTGGCCTGCTGTCAGGCTGTGCGGCATCGAACTACCAGAATACCGCCGATAACGACTACTTTTCCCGTGATATGCCGAGCCTGGCCGAACGCGCCGCCTCGCGCATGTCCCCGCTGGAGGACCCAGCGGCAGGGGGAAGCTTCCTTGAAGATCCCGCCGCTGCCATCCGCGAGGCGCTGATGGCGGAGCACGATCGCTGGGCGGGTACGCCCTATCGTTTCGGCGGCACCGGCATGAGCGGCATCGACTGCTCGGCGCTGGTGCAGAACATCTTCAGCGACGCCTTCCAGGTGCAACTGCCGCGCACCACCGGCAGCCAGGTGCATACCGGCGAACCGATCACGCGTGATCAGCTGTCTCCCGGCGATCTGGTGTTCTTTCGTCCTCCGGGCAACCGCCACGTCGGCATCTACGTCGGCCAGGGGCGCTTTCTGCACGCCTCATCGTCGCGCGGTGTGATGATCTCCAAGCTGGATAACAGCTACTGGCGCCGCTACTACTGGCAGGCGCGTCGACCGCTGGAACCCACCCGGTTGAGCATGCGCCAGTTCGCCTACAGCCCGGCGGGCATGGGCGGCTGAAGCGTCCTCGGCGCCATCGACGTCGCCACCACAACGGGGCGAGCCTTGTACTGGGCTCGCCCCGTTTGCGTTCGCAGGCCCTGGCTAGCCCTCGACGACTCCTGGTTACAGGGAGTCGCGTTGCGACAGGGCGTAGTCGATAAAGGCGCGCTCGGCGCGTGACAGGTAGCCCTGTGGCTGCCAGGCCAGCGACAGGGTCAGCCAGGCGGCGGGGTCAAAGGACACCGCCGACAGGTCATCTTCCTCGATCACCCGACGCAGAAAGGTGGTGATGCCAAAGCCCTGGCGGACGATGGCCTTGGTCAGCGGGATCAGATTCGACTGGAACGTCAGGCGGGGCTGGATATCCAGCCGTCGGGCCATGGCGTCGACAAACTCGCGGTGAAAATAGCCGTCCTGAAACAGCACCAGGGGCTCGCTCAGAAAGGCTTCCGGGGTCACGCTGTGGCGTGCCGTGAAGGGATGGTCCCGGGGCGTGCAGACCACCATCTCGGCACGCAGCAGGGCCTCGGTTTCCAGTTCGCAGGTACTGCCATCCTCGACCACGATTCCCAGGTCCAGCTCGCGAGCCTTGATCATTGCCTGCAGTCGGCGGGCGCCCGCCTCGATCACCGTCATGCGGATGCCAGGGTGGCGTGCGGCAAAGCCCATCAGCAGCGGCGGCAGATAGTAGGAGCCCAGCATCGAGGGGATGCCGATGCGCACTTCGCCCTTTACCAGGCCGTTGAGTTCCTTCAGCGCCAGTTCGGTGGCACTGGCGTCGGCGAGTAGCCGTCGGGCATGTTCCAGCAGCACCTCACCTTCTGGTGTCAGTCGAACACGCCGATCGTGGCGTTCGAACAGACGAGTGTCGAGGCGTCGCTCCAGGCCCGCGATGGTCTGGCTGACGGCGGACTGGGCGATGTGACGGACGCGGGCGGCGGCGCTGAAGCCGCCGTGCTCCACCACCGCGACAAACAGCGACAGCGAGCGCAGGTCAAAGGGTAGCGACATAAGCGAATGTGATGGATAGCATCATTTTCTTCTGTTGGTGTGATGGTAGTGAAGCATGGAAGATGGGCGAGGCCAACCGGAGACCACCATGATTCACGCCAATACCCCTGCCTGGCGCAGGGCGACCCTCGCCCTGTGTCTGGGCTCGATGCTGGTGTTCATCAACCTCTACGCCCCCCAGCCATTGCTGCCGCTGCTGCGCGATATCCATGAGGCTTCAACCCTGAAGGTGGGCCTGGTGATGTCGCTTGCCACCCTGACCCTGGCGCTCTCGTTGCTGGTCTACGGGCCCTTGTCCGACGCCATCGGGCGGGGCGGTATCATGCGTGCGAGCCTGTCGGTGGCAGCTCTCGCGACACTGTTGGCGGCATTTGCGCCTGGGCTCGACTGGCTGCTGGTCGCGCGCGTGCTGCAGGGGGTCGCCCTGGGAGGGCTGCCGGCGGTGGCGATCGCCTGGATGGGCGACGAGTTCTCGCCGGAGGCGATGAGTCGAGCCGTGGGGCTCTATATCGCGGCCAATACCCTGGGCGGTATCGGTGGTCGCGTGCTGGGAGGCGTCATCGGTGAATGGTATGGCGTCCAGGCGAGCTTCGTGGCGGTTGGCGGTTTGACCCTGGTAGGCGTGGCGGTGTTCTGGTGGCTGCTACCGGCGGCCAGCGCCTTTGCCCCTCAACCCTTTCGAGTGGGGCACGCCTGCCGCCAGATGCGTGGCCACCTGGCCAACCCATGGCTGCTGTCGGCCTATCTGATCGGTGGTCTCAACTTCCTGGTGTTCATCAACCAGTACAGCTACATGACCTTTCGTCTGGCCGAGGCACCCTTTGCTCTCGGACCCCGCTGGCTGGGCCTGCTGTTTCTGACCTACCTGGGCGGCACTCTGGGCTCGACGTTATCTGCCAGGGTCGTCGCCAGAGCGGGAGCGCCCGCCACCATGGGGTTGGGCGTTGTCATCATGATGCTGGCGCTGGGTCTGTCCCTGATACCGATGCTCGCCGTCATCATTGCCGCCTTGACCCTCAGCGCCTTCGGCTTCTTTCTGTGCCACGCCACCGCTTCGGGCTGGGTCGGTCGCCAGGCCCGCGAAGGACGAGGCGGCGCATCGGCGCTCTATCTGGTCTTCTACTACCTGGGGGCGAGTCTCGGGCCGCTGTGGCTCGAGCCGTTCTGGCTGTGGCGGGGCTGGCCTGGGGTGGTGGCAGCCAGCTGGCTGGTGCTGGCGACCACGGGCTGGCTGTCCTGGCGGCTAGGAAAGCGGCTGCAGCGTGTACAACACCAGCGCGTCGTCGAGCGTCGACTCGAACACGTATGAGTTCGCTACAGCGACGCGGTTGCTGATAGGTTGCAGATGCGTTGCAGAGACCGATCGACCTTGGCTCGCACCAGGGTCGATCGGTGTGTCATGACGTTGCTGTCAGCGCCGCGCCCTCAGGATGCTGCGGACGAGGCAGGCACGTCGTGGGGCATGGCTTCGTCTCCCCAGATTTCCTCGAGTCGATCAGGACGGCCGCAGGCGTTCTTGTAGAAGGTGTAGCGCACCTTGTTCTTCTGGTAGTAGTTCTGGTGATAGTCTTCGGCCGGATAGAAGGTGCCGGGATCTTCGATGGTGGTCTCGATCGGCTGGTCGAAGCGCTCGGCGATGTCCGCCTTGCTGGCCTCGGCCAGTTCGCGCTGTTCATCGTTGAGTGGCAGCAGGGCGGAGCGATAGGAATCGCCTTCATCGCAGAACTGACGGTTGGCGACGAAGGGATCGATATTGCGCCAGAAGACGTAGAGCAGATCCTGGTAGCTCACCGTGTCGCTGTCGAAGGTGACTTCCACCACTTCGGCGTGTCCGGTGCCCCCCGCGCTGACGGTTTCGTAGGTGGGATTGTCGGTGTTGCCCGCCGCATAGCCAGAGACGGTAGCCTCGACGCCATCGATCTTGTCGAAGGCGTCCTCGACACACCAGAAGCAGCCTCCAGCGAAGATGGCCTTTTTTTCGGCGGCGAGGGCGGGGGTCGTGGAAAGCACGGCACCAGTCAGCAGGCCGGCCAGCAGGAAGGTACGCTGATTGAAGGGATATCGCATTCGTAGGCTCCGTCAGGATGGCGTCATTGTAAGGTTCGAGTAGGGCAGTTCCCGGTTGGTTCAGTCATTGTGGCAGGCGCATCCTTACATGCGCTGTCGATAAGGGGATGATTTTTTGCATTTTCGGTCGTAAGGCTCGGTCGCCTGTGCGCGACTCAGGCAGACTGCTACTCTCGATTGCATCCCGATAGCCGGCCGCACAGCTCCTGGTAAGGTCATCGTCTCGTCGCAGGACGGGCGCAGGACAACGGGCGCCGCTGCTGCTGGCCACGGCTACCCATCGATCATCGACCCGATCATCGACACCAGTTGACCTAGAAGGAGACGCGGGTGACCCGTAACAAATGGATCTTGCTGGCACTGATTGCCGTCGCCGTGGTGGCGTTCTTTGTCACCGGCGCCAACGAGGCCTTTACGCTGGACGCGATCAAGGCCCAGCAGGCGCAATTTCAACAATGGTTCCACGAGGACCCCTGGACCGTGGCCGGTGGCTTCTTCGCGGTCTATATCCTGATGGCGGCGCTGTCGCTGCCTGGGGCGGGGTTGCTGACGCTGCTGGCGGGGGCCTTGTTCGGCTTCTGGATCGGTCTGGTGCTGGTGTCCTTTGCCAGTTCGCTGGGCGCGACCCTGGCCGCGGTGATCGCCCGAACCCTGCTGCGCGAGACGCTGGAGACGCGCTTCTCGCGCCAGCTGGCGCGAATCAACGGCGGCATCGAGCGCGAAGGCGCCTTCTACCTGTTCACGCTGCGGCTGATTCCGATCTTCCCCTTCTTCGTGATCAACCTGGTGGTCGGCCTGACCCGCATGCGTCTGTCCACCTTCTATTGGGTCAGCCAGCTCGGCATGCTGCCGGGTACCATGGTGTTCGTGAATGCTGGTCGGGAACTGGGTGAACTCGAGTCGCTGGCGGGCATCCTGTCGCCAGGGCTGATCCTGTCCTTTGTGTTGATCGGCTTGTTTCCCTGGATCGCCAAGGCCGTGGTGGCGGTGCTCAAGCGTCGCCGGCTCGCCGACGAATACCAGCGCCCGTCGCGTTTTGACCGGGATATCGTGGTGATCGGTGCAGGCTCGGCGGGCCTGGTGGCAAGCTATATCGCCGCGGCGGTGAAGGCCAAGGTGACCCTGGTGGAGCGCCACCGCATGGGCGGCGACTGCCTCAATACCGGCTGTGTGCCGTCCAAGGCATTGATTCGCGCCGCTCGCGCCGCCGAGGACATTCGTCGGGCGCCGTCCTATGGTGTCAGCGCCGGTGAGCCAAGCGTCGACTTCGCCGCTGTGATGGGCCACGTCCACGGCGCCATCGCCGAGGTCGAGCCTCATGATAGTCCGGAACGTTATCGGGGCCTGGGCGTCGATGTGGTCGAAGGAGAAGCCAGGCTGCTCGATCCCTGGCGGGTGCAGGTTGGCGAACAGGTGCTGACCACCCGTCACGTGATCATCGCCAGCGGTGCCCGCCCCAGAGTCCCGCCGTTGCCGGGGATCGAGGATATCGAGGTGCTGACCTCCGACAACCTGTGGGAGCTAAAGGCATTGCCGAAGCGCCTGGTGGTGCTTGGTGGTGGTCCGATCGGCAGTGAGCTGGGCCAGAGCTTCGCCCGGTTGGGTAGCCAGGTCACCCTGGTGGAGATGGGCCCGCAACTCTTGCCACGCGAAGACGAGGACGTCGCCAGGGAGGCGGCTCAGGGGCTCGAGGCCAGCGGCGTGACGCTGTGCCTGTCGACCCGGGCGCTCAAGGTGGTGGCCGGTGACGGCGATCTCCATCGACTCGAGATCGAGGTCAACGAGGCAGGCGAGACGCGTATCGAGCAACTGGAGTTCGATCAGTTGCTGGTGGCGGTGGGTCGACAGGCCAACGTCGAGGGGCTCGGGCTTGAAGAACTGGGCGTGGGCACTCGCGACAACGGCACCCTGGACGTGGATGGCGGGCTGCAGTCTGTGCTGCCCAATGTCTGGGCCTGTGGCGATGTGGTCGGGCCCTTCCAGCTGACCCATGCCAGCGCCCACCAGGCCTGGCACGCCACCGTCAATGCCTTGTTTGGCGAGTTCAAGCGCTTCAATGTGAGCTATCGGGCGCTGCCGGCGGTCACCTTCTGTGACCCGGAGGTGGCGCGAGTGGGGCTCAACGAGCGCGAAGCCAAGGAGCAAAAGGTGCCCTTCGAGGTCACCCGCTATTCCTTGTCCGAGCTCGATCGGGCCATCGCCGAGGGCGATACCACCGGATTCGTCAAGGTGCTGACCGTGCCGGGCAAGGATCGCATTCTCGGTGCCACCATTGTCGGTGCTGGCGCTGGCGAGATGCTGGCGGAGTTCACCCTGGCAATGACCCGCGGTATCGGACTGAACAAGCTGTTGGGGACCATCCACCCGTACCCGACCCATTCGGAAGCCGTAAAGGCCGCCGCCGGGGTGTGGAAGAACGCGAACAAGCCCGAGCGGGTCCTGGGGTATCTGGAGCGTTACTTCAATTGGCGGCGAGGCGGGGGAGACGACGCCGATTCCTCAAGCCAGCCGGTGACGGGAGACCGAGCCGGTGCGAGCCCCGAGCGACACGAAGCATCGTCGCTGTCCTCTGCCCAGTCCAACGACTGAGCGAACCGCCCAGGTAGTAGCCTGGACCTGAAGACACAAGCGGTGGGCCCTGGCCCGCCGCTTGTGCTTTCCTTCTACCGAACCGACGTTTTACTGCTGACGAGACTTTTATGCTGGATCGCTGGACCATGCCCAGAACCCAGGCGCCCCTGGCGCCTCTGGTCAAGATGCTGGAGCGCTGCAAGGTGACGCCTGATCAGGTGACTCTGGCGGGATTTCTTATCGGCTTGCTGGCACTGCCGCTGCTGGCCGTTCAGGCCTATGGATGGGCACTGGCGGCGATCCTCCTCAATCGACTCGCCGATGGCCTGGACGGGGCGCTGGCGCGCCGTCGGGGTACGCCCAGCGATGCCGGGGGATTTCTCGATATCGGGCTGGACTTCGTCTTCTACGCCGCGGTGGTGCTCGGCTTTGCCCTGGCCGACAGCGAGCGCAACGCCTTGCCGGCAGCGCTGCTGCTGTTTGCCTTTATCGGCACCGGGACGTCCTTTCTGGCCTTCGCCATCATGGCGGCGCGCCATGATCTCGAGCGCCCACGCTTCCAGCGCAAGGCCTTCTACTATCTGCACGGCCTGACCGAGGGTACCGAGACCGTGCTGGCGCTGGTGGCCTTTTGTCTGTGGCCGGCGCACTTTCCTGTGCTGGCAGGGCTGTTCGCCGCGGCCTGTCTGCTGACCACCGCCACTCGGCTATGGGGCGGCTATCATACCCTCAGGGCAATCGAGCGAGGCGCTGGCGTCGAGGACAGAAGCTGATCCCCGGTCGTGGCTCGCGAGGCGAGGGGCCTTTCATCAGACGTGATACTCAGACACGCGAAAGGGCAGCCTGGGCTGCCCTTTCTCTTGACCATGCCGGCTCTTGACCCTGCTGGCGCTTGATCCTGCTGGCACCTGATCATGCCGGCACTTGATCATGCATGCTCGTGGTGCTTCCAACGAGCGTAGCGCTGATCAGTGCTCGTGGCCGCCTTCGCCGTGCACGTGGCCGTGCTCGATTTCTTCCTGGCTGGCTTCACGGACTTCGGCGATCTCGACGTCGAAGTTCAGGTTCTGGCCGGCCAGCGGGTGGTTGCCGTCGACGGTGACGGTGTCGCCTTCGACCTGGGTCACGGTGACCATCAGCGGACCGCCCTGGGTCTGCGCCTGGAACTGCATGCCCGGCTCGATGCTCTCGACACCCTGGAAGGCGTCACGCGGCACTTCCTGGACCAGCTGCTCCTGTACTTCGCCGTAACCTTCGGCGGGGGCAACCTTGGCGTTGACCTTGTCGCCGGCGGCCTTGCCTTCGAGTTCCTTTTCCAGACCCGGAATGATGTTGCCGGCGCCGTGGAGGTAGGTCAGCGGCTCGCGGCCTTCCGAGCTGTCCAGCACTTCACCTGCATCATTGGTCAGGGTGTAGTGGAACGCGACAACGGAATTTTGCGCAATTTGCATTGATGAACCTTTGGTGAGTGCGTGTGAGGACGCATGGTAACGCGTGGGTGCTGGGGCTGTCAGGGGCGTGGGACATTTTTCACCTTGTGTGGTCATATCCTGAACGGTATTCACGCGCGCCCTCTGCCACCTTCGGGTTGTTGCGCAGTATCGGTGGTGGGGATACCCTCTTGTGAGATTTTTCGATTCTGCCTTTCACGCTTTTCTTGCGGAGCTGAACATGACGCTATTTGTGATCTGGGTGCTGGCCTTTGCGGTACTGCTGGCGGTGATGATCAAGGCCTGGGACAAGGGCCTGAGCTGTGCCCTGGGCAGCCTGCTGCCGGCGGTGCTGCGCAGTGACGATGACCAGTGGATCTGGTGCCCCGCCCTTGCCGTGCTGGGGGCCACCTTCATCGTCTTCCCCATCGATATGCTGATGACACTGCTGGTGATCGGCATCATCGCCCTGGTGGGCTGCAAGCTGGGCTGCTGGGTGATGGGCAAGGTCCACTAGTTCGGTGACGACGTGAATCACCTGGCCTTCTCCAGGTGATCACCGAAAGGGCCCTGAGGCGGATACGCCTCAGGGCCCTTTGTATATAACGCAGAGAGTATGTAACGCAGAGATGTTTGCGGCGGAGCGAAGTGCTGTTGTCGCTTACAAGGACAAGCCCCTTTCGCGAGCGCCTTCGTCAAGCCCTCAGTAGGGGGCAACACTCTGACGTGAACCGCTGCCGATCAGGCGAACACGCTGCCCCACCTGGAAGGCCTGGTCTGCCTTCTGCACGACGACCACGGTCTGGCCGCTGTCCTTGCGAATCTCCATCTCCCAGGCGTCGGTGCGGTTGACGCCTTTCTCGATCTGGTTGCCGGCCACGGCGCCACCGATGGCACCTGCGGCGGTGGCGATGGTGCGACCGGAACCGCCGCCGACCTGGTTGCCGAGCAGGCCACCGATCACCGCGCCACCACCGGTGCCGAGGATGCCGCCGGCGGAGCTTTCACCCTGGATCTGGACGCGACGCAGGGCGGTGATGGTGCCGAACTGCACGTTCTGGGCGGTCTGTGCCTGGTTGCCAGAATAGACGTTACCTGAGTACTGGTTGGTGGCGGTGCAGCCGCCAAGCACCACGACGCTCAGCGCCAGGACAGGAAGGATGGAAGTTTTCATGGCGATTCTCCTTGAATGTCTTCTGCGCCGCATTCTGAACGCATCGGTTCGGGTCACATTCGCTTGTAGTGGTACCGCACCAAAGTTCGCAAACGCTGTTCGAAAATAGTGTAACGCCTGTTTGGAGGCTTTGACAGGGCGATGGTTCCCCGGATCCAACGATGATCGGGTCTCGTCCGTCCCATGTTGGACGTCCGCCTGCCGCCTGTCGCCCTTGTCGCCCCGCGACTGCCACTGAGTCGCGCCGACAGCGCTTTCCTGACATTCATCATATGCCGAACCGGACCTGCCAGGCCAATGGGCATCGGAGGGAGTCGCATGGCTGCAGTTGTCGGACTCGCTGGAGCCAGACGTGTTAGTTCGAGAGTAGGCCCTTGCCAGGGAAGAAGGAAAGGCTGGCTTGGCAGGGCAAGGTCACGGACAGCAAAAAGGGAGGCCGACGGCCTCCCTTTCTCACAGTCACAGGGCTCAGTGTCTGGGCTCAGTGACTGGGTGCCGCTGGCCCGCGATCCTTAGCCGAACTGGTTCATGGTGTTGTCCTTGCCGCCGGCCTTGAGCGCCGCATCGCCGTGGAAGAACTCCTTGTGGTCGTCACCGATATTGGAGCCGGCCATGTCCTGGTGGCGAACGGTGGCAATACCCTCGCGGATCTCGCGGCGCTGCACACCCGCCACGTAGGCCAGCATACCCTCGTCGCCGAAGTAGCCCTTGGCCAGGTTGTCGGTAGACAGGGCGGCCGTGTGGTAGGTCGGCAGGGTGATCAGGTGGTGGAAGATACCTGCCTCGCGGGCGGCGTCACGCTGGAAATTGCGCGTCCACTCGTCGGCCAGTTGGCCAAGCTCAGTGTCGTCGTAGCGTGCGTTCATCAGGTCGGCACGCTCGTAGGCGGAGACGTCCTTGCCTTCGGCTTCCCAGGCGTCGAACACCTGCTGGCGGAAGTTCAGCGTCCAGTTGAACGACGGCGAGTTGTTGTAGACCAGCTTGGCGCTGGGCACCGCCTCGCGGATGCGGTTGACCATGCCGGCGATCTGGCCGACGTGGGGCTTTTCGGTCTCGATCCACAACAGATCGGCACCGTTCTGCAGGCTGGTGATGCAGTCCAGCACCACCCGGTCTTCGCCGGTGCCAGGCTTGAACTGATAGAGGCCGGAGGCGAGACGCTTGACCTTGACCAGCTTGCCGTTCTGTTTGATCACCACGTCGCCGTTGTCGATATCGGAGGCCGAGGAAATCTCTTCACCGTCGAGGAAGCTGTTGTACTGATCGCCCAGGTCGCCTGGCTCGTTGGTGACCGCGATCTTCTGGGTCAGGCCGGCACCCAGGGAGTCGGTACGGGCCACGATCACCCCATCATCCACGCCCAGTTCGAGGAAGGCGTAACGTACGGCGTTGATCTTGGCGATGAAGTCCTCGTGGGGCACGGTGACCTTGCCGTCCTGGTGGCCGCACTGCTTCTCGTCGGACACCTGGTTCTCGAGCTGGATACAGCAGGCACCGGCCTCGATCATCTTCTTGGCCAGCAGGTAGGTGGCCTCGGCGTTGCCGAAACCGGCGTCGATGTCGGCGATGATCGGCACGATGTGCGTTTCGTGGTTGTCGATCTGGTTGGTCAGATCGTCGACCTTGGCGCTGTCACCGGCTTCCTTGGCTTCTTCTCGGGCACGGAACAGGTGGTTGAGCTCCCAGGTATCGGCCTGGCGCAGGAAGGTGTAGAGCTCTTCGATCAGCGATGCCACGCTGGTCTTCTCGTGCATGGACTGGTCGGGCAGCGGACCGAACTCGCTGCGCAGGGCGGCGACCATCCAGCCGGACAGGTAGAGGTAGCGGCGCTTGGTGTTGCCAAAGTGCTTCTTGATGGAAATCAGCTTCTGCTGACCGATGAAGCCGTGCCAGCAGCCCAGTGACTGGGTGTAGTTGGCGGTGTCGGCGTCGTAGGCGGCCATGTCCTCGCGCATGATGGCGGCGGTGTAGCGAGCGATGTCGAGACCAGTGCGGAAACGGTTCTGCACGCGCATGCGGGCGGCGCTTTCCGGATCGATGTTGTCCCACTTGCCGCGCTGGGCTTCACGAAGCTGGGTCAGGGTCTTCAGTTCTTCACGAAAGGTCATGATCGGGCCGTCCTGATGTTGAATCGACTGTTTGGTTCGACGTTCTGATACGACTTGCCTGGCATCCATGGTCAGGGGCGGTGTCGGGGCGGTCGCTTTCGACCGGCCTTTGGCTCCAGTGGCTTGCAGGCTCTTGCGGTTGGCGTCATTGCAAGAGGATCGACTGCTCGCCATGCCATGCTGCACCTGCGAAGTGTAGTCAGGTTCCTGCACCTTGGCCGAGAAGTCTTTACGGCCTTGGTCGAATCTTGGCGGAACGGTAGAGGTCGACTACAAAGTGAGCGATCTGACTCGCCATCGAGGTCTGTCCGCTGCGCCATGGTTGTGACTATGGCCCACAGCGGCGGGGGTTCGCCATTGGTACTTGGGGGGACAAGGCGTTGTAGTCCGACTACAGGAAAGCGCCGTAGAGGCACATTCCTGTAGTCGAGTTTCCTGAACGGAGGAGTTGACGGAGAGGTCAGTCGTTCAGGGAGAGGGTCATATTGCGATGCGGAATGCCGGCGTCGAGGAAGATATCTCCCTCGGCGCGGAAGCCCAGGGCTTCGTAGAAACCGAGCGCATGGGTCTGGGCGGCGAGCTCGACGCTCGAGTGACCACGCTGTCGCGCAGCCTCGATGGTGGCGCGCATCAGCGCCACGCCGACGCCGAGTCCCCGGGCTTCGGCAAGCACCGCCACGCGACCGATATGGCCATCGGGCAGCAGTCTCGCCGTACCCAGTACACGCTCGTCCTGGCTTGCCAGGAAATGCAGGCAGTCAGGATCGAGGCCGTCCCACTCTTCCTCGATCGGCACCTGTTGTTCGATGACGAAGACGCGATAGCGAATGTCACCGGCCGCTTCGCCAAGTTGTTCCCAGCTTCCCTGTTCGATCACCACCTCAGGCATCGTCGTCCTCCATGTCGTCGACCGGCCAGCCAAGGCTGCCGGCGTCGAACAGCCGTGTCAGCACCTCGGCGGCGCCGGGGTAGTCGAGCAGCGAGGCGTCGAACTCGCCGCGGTTGGCGATCTCGCGGGCCAGCGCCAGATCGCAGTCGATGCCGTCGCCGTCGGCAAACAGGGTGGCCCGGTCGTCCGCCAGGGCGTGCCAGGCGAAGCGAGAGCCCGGCGCGGCCACCAGCACCTCGCCTTCCTGTAGTGCAGCGACAAGCTCGTCTGGCGCCGTCGGTGTCTCGCTGGGCTCGAGCTGGTCCACGTACTTGGGCTGGGTCATCACCCGGCCGAACCACTGGGCCATCTGGGCTGGATCGTCCAGGGTCTCGAGGATCAACTGGCGCATGCGTGACAGCGCCGCCTGATCGAGTTCGCCCGGGTCCTCGGCCGGGGTCATGCCGGCATCGCCGTAGCGGCGAGAGGGGGGTTGCTGCTCCCCCAGGTAGTCGGCGAAGGAGGTGATCGCCTCGTCCGCCGAGGGGGCGCGAAAGCCCACCGAGTAGGTCATGCAGTCATCGCTCTGGCTGACCCCGTGGTGCGCCCAGCCGGGGGGCAGGTAGAGCATGTCGCCGGGCTCCAGCACCCAGTCCTGATCGGCGTTGACCTCGAAGGTCTCGAGGATGCGCAGGTCGATGCCGCGCAGGATCGGGGCGTCATCGGCCACCTTGCCGCCAAGCTGCCAGCGGCGCTGACCACTGCCCTGGAGCAGGAAGACATCGTACTGGTCCAGGTGCGGGCCGACGCTGCCGCCTGGCGGCGCGTAGCTGACCATGATGTCATCCAGGCGCCAGCGCGGCAGAAAGGTGAAGTCCTCCAGCAGGGCGGCGACCTCCGGCACATAGTGATCCACCGCCTGTACCAGCAGGGTCCAGTCGCGCTCCGGCAGGCGGGCGAAGGTGGCCTCGTCGAAGGGGCCGTGGCTGACCTGCCAGGGTCCGTCGGGGCCCTGTTCCTCGACCAGGCGTGCCTCGATATTGTCCTCGCAGGCGAGCCCGGCCAGTTCGTCTGGCGTCAGCGGGTTGTCGAAGTCGGGAAAGGCGCCACGGATCAGCAGAGGTTGCTGCTGCCAGACATCGCGCAGGAACTCTGCCGATGTCAGGCCGCCCAGCAGGGTGAGGGGGGTATCAGTTGACATGAGGAATCCTGATGGTGATTGGGAGTAGCGGGCTCGGTATCGGCCCCGGCCCCGAAGAGAGGGCTCCAGAAACGCCTCACCCCACCGATTGGCGGGGTGAAGCGGGGTTCTGTCAGCGGCTCCGGCTCAGTGCTGCGGCAGGGCGCGAGCCTGCTCGACGGCATTGCCGATGTAGTTGCCGGGGGTCAGCTGCTTGAGCTCTGCCTTGACCTCGTCGGGCAGTTCCAGGCCATCGATGAAGGCGGCGAAACCGGCCTGGTCGATGCGCTTGCCGCGGGTCAGCTCCTTCAACTTTTCGTAGGGCTTCTCGATGCCGTAGCGACGCATCACCGTCTGGATTGGCTCGGCCAGTACTTCCCAGCTGGCGTCCAGGTCCTCGGCCAGACGCTGGGGGTTGGCTTCGAGCTTGCCGATACCCTTCAGCGAGGCCTGGTAGGCGATCAGGCCGTAGGCCAGGCCGACGCCCAGGTTGCGCAGCACGGTGGAGTCGGTCAGGTCACGCTGCCAGCGGGAGATCGGCAGCTTCTGGGCCAGGTGGGCGAGGATGGCATTGGCCAGGCCCAGATTACCCTCGGAGTTCTCGAAGTCGATCGGGTTGACCTTGTGCGGCATGGTCGAGGAGCCGATCTCGCCGGCCACGGTGCGCTGCTTGAAGTATCCCAGCGAGATGTAGCCCCAGACGTCACGATCGAAGTCGATCAGGATGGTGTTGAAGCGACACACAGCATCGAACAGCTCTGCGATATAGTCGTGGGGTTCGATCTGGGTGGTATAGGGATTGAAGGTCAGGCCCAGGCCTTCGACGAAGGTGCGAGCGTTGGCCTCCCAGTCGATGTCCGGGTAGGTGGCCAGGTGGGCGTTGTAGTTGCCCACGGCGCCGTTGATCTTGCCCAGTACCTCGGCGCTTTCGATCTGCTTGAGCTGGCGGCGCAGACGGTAGGCCACGTTGGCCATTTCCTTGCCCAGGGTGGTGGGGCTGGCGGTCTGGCCATGGGTGCGCGACAGCATTGGCACGGCAGCGTGTTCTTCGGCCAGACGGGCGATCTCGTCGGCCACCTGGCGCATGGTCGGCAGCAGGCTGTCGAGGCCATCGCGCAGCATCACGCCGTAGGACAGGTTGTTGATGTCCTCGCTGGTGCAGGCGAAGTGCACGAACTCGGTGACGGCATGCAGCTCTGCATTCTCGGCAATGGCTTCCTTGATCCAGTACTCGACCGCCTTGACGTCGTGGTTGGTGGTGCGCTCGATGTCCTTGATGCGCGCCGCGTCGGCTTCGCTGAAGTTCTTGACCAGGCCATCCAGGAAGGCTGTGGCGGTGGCCGACAGCTCCGGCACCTCGGTGATCTGCGGGTGCGCGGCCAGGCGCTCCAGCCAGCGGATCTCGACGATGACGCGGGCGCGGATCAGCCCAAATTCGCTGAAGTGTTCGCGCAGTGATTCGGCCTTGCTGCCGTAGCGACCGTCGACGGGAGAGAGGGCGGTGAGAGCGGAGAGTTGCATGGCGGTTTTCCGGTACGGGTAGGAAAGGAAGATCGAGCGATCAGAGGGTGTCCAGGGCGCGCTTGAGGCTGCCCCGCTGGAAGATCAGCTTCCAGCGACGTCCGCCCTGCTGGTGCCACAGCAGGCCGAAGCGAATGCCGGAGAGCAGGCAGGCGCGGACCCGCTCCGGCATCATCCGGCTTTGCAGCAGCGAAGGGTCGCCCTGGACCACGATTCGGTTCTTGAAGGTGGAAAGCGTCTGCTGGTAGGCCTCGCCGAGGCTCGCCACGACGTTCTCGTGGGTCGGTCCGAAGTGTTCGGCCTGGCCCTGGATGCGGGTCAGGTGGGTGCCGAGCGCGTCCATCATGTCGGGCTGGGTGCGCAGCTTGTTCATCAGCAGCATCAGGCTGAAGCCGTAGCGCATCACCACCGGGTTGGCCTGGCGTCGGCCGAGCACTGCCTCCAGGGTCTCGAGCCCCAGGCGCAGATTGTTGGGATGCCCGCCATAGATGGATTCGAAGGTTGGCGGGTTGGTTTCCAGGGTGGCGGTGATCTGGGTGTCCCAGGCGCGGCTGTCGACCTGGCCGGTGCGCGCCAGCTCGTCGACCAGATGGGCGGCCTGAAATACGCCGGCCAGGGCGATCGCCTGGCGAGCCGCCGGGGACTCGGGGGCGCGGTGGATAGGTACCGAATCGGTCATGCCGCTCGCTCCTCGGCGTTCCAGGTGGACCGGATGACGCCGCCGCCGAGGCAGACGTCACCGTCGTAGATGACCAGCGATTGGCCCGGTGTCACGGCCCGCTGTGGGTCGTCGAAGTGTACCGCGACGCCGCCATCGGCCCGGGTCGTCAGCGTGCATGGCACGTCGTCCTGACGATAGCGGGTCTTGGCGCTGAAGCGCCCCTCGGCGCAAGGCGGCTCACCGGCGACCCAATCCATCGCCTCGGTGGCCAGGCTGTCGGTGTACAACAGAGGGTGATGCTTGCCTTGAACCGCGATCAGCACGTTGCGCTCGAGGTCCTTGCCGGCCACGTACCAGGGGTCTTCCGAATAGTTGGCGAGACCGCCGATGCCGAGGCCCTGGCGCTGGCCCAGGGTGTAGTACATCAGGCCCATGTGATCGCCGATAACGTCGCCGTCCGGTGTCTCGATGGTCCCCGGCTGGGCCGGCAGGTACTGCTTGAGAAAGTCGCTGAAGCGGCGCTCGCCGATGAAGCAGATACCGGTGGAGTCCTTCTTCTTTGCGGTAACCAGATCGTGCTGTTCGGCGATGGCGCGAACCTCGGGCTTTTCGATCTCGCCCACCGGGAACAGGGTGCGCGCGATGGCGGCTTCCGGCACGGCGTGCAGGAAGTAGCTCTGGTCCTTGTTGCCGTCGAGTCCCTTGAGCAGTCGCGGGCGGCCGTCGCGCTCGCCGCGGCGAACATAGTGACCGGTGGCGATCATCTCGGCGCCGAGCATCTCGGCGTAGTCGAGGAACACCTTGAACTTGATTTCGCGGTTGCAAAGGATATCGGGATTCGGTGTGCGTCCGGCCTTGTACTCGGCGAGGAAGTGCTCGAACACGTTGTCCCAGTACTCGGCGGCAAAGTTGGCCGTGTGCAGGGGAATGCCGAGCTTCTTGCACACCGCTTCGGCGTCCGCCAGGTCTTCCATGGCGGTGCAGTATTCGGTGCCGTCGTCCTCATCCCAGTTCTTCATGAACAGCCCTTCCACCTGATAGCCCTGTTGGATCAGGCGGAGGGCGGAAACGGAGGAATCGACGCCGCCGGACATGCCGACGATGACTTTGCCGGTGGACGCTGACATAACGACTCTCGGAGTGGTGGGGCAAATGGGCGGTGATTATACACGAATTGCACCCGTCAACCGAAGCCTCAGCGTTCGTGCAGCACCTCCATCGGGAAGGTCTTGCCGGCCAGGGCGTCGCGGATGCGCTTGATCACCAGTGGGCTGCGCAGGCGGCCCTCGCGCTCCAGCGCCTCGACGTCCTCCAGGGTCAGCCAATGGATGGCCATGATATCCCGGTCCAGTTCGGTGCCCAGGTGGGCCAGCGCCATGCCGAAGAAGGCGTGGCTGTGGAAGGTCTTGCCGTCCGGGGCCTCGTACACGTACATGCCCAGGTAGTCGGTGATGCCGACCCGCCAGGCAGTCTCTTCGGCGACCTCGCGCAGGGCGCCGTCGCGGATGCGCTCACCGGGTTCCAGGTGGCCGGCGGGCTGGTTGAACAGGGTATGGGGGCCGCCACGGTCTTCTTCCACCAGCAGGAAACGACCGGCTCGTTCGACCACCGTGGCCACGGTCACGTAGGGGGTCCAGCGCATTATCGGCGTCTCCTTGTTGTAGGGGCTGAGCCCCGGGGGCGCTTTGGCGCGTGCAGCGTCTGGCGCTGCCATTGTCCCGGGGCCAGGCCGTCGAGCCGCCAGGGGCCGATGGCGACGCGTACCAGCCTCAGCGTCGGGTGGCCCACATGGGCGGTCATCCTGCGCACCTGGCGATTGCGCCCCTCGCTGATGGTCAGCTCCAGCCAGCAGGTAACGGGATGGCGCTTCGGGTCCAGGGGCGGCGTGCGCTCGGGCAGCCCGCTGGTCGTCAGTCGCCGGACCTTGGCCGGCCGGGTGGGTCCATCCTTGAGAGTGACCCCTTCGGCGAGCGCCTTCAAGGCCCGATCGTCCGGCTGTCCCTCGACGAGCACTCGATACGTCTTCGGCTGCTTGTGGCGCGGGTGGCTGATACGATGAATCAACTCGCCATCGTCACTGAGCAACAACAGGCCTTCGGAATCGTAGTCGAGGCGGCCGGCCGGATAGATGTCCGGCACGTCGATCAGCGAGGCCAGGGTATTGCGTCCCTGGTCATCGGTGAACTGGGACAGCACCCGATAGGGCTTGTGCAGCAGATAAAGTTGACTCATGGGCGGGCTCGATGATCTGGCTCGGAAGGCGTGGCGGCGGGCCGTTTAGGCCTTTTCCAAAGATTGTCGACAAAGCCTACTCCGGGCGCGGGGGGTAATGCTATACTCCGCGCTCCACTGAATAGACCTGACAGGGGAGTTCTCAATGGGTTTCCAGAAAATTGTCGTCCCTGAGGGCGGCGAAAAGATCACCGCCAACGCCGACAACAGCCTGAACGTACCGAATAATCCGATCATTCCCTTCATCGAGGGTGACGGTATCGGTGTCGACGTGACCCCGGCGATGAAGATCGCCATCGACGCCGCTGTGCAGAAGGCTTACAACGGCGAGCGCAAGATCCACTGGATGGAAGTCTACGCCGGCGAGAAGGCCACCCACGTCTATGACGCGGACACCTGGCTGCCGGAAGAGACCCTGGAAGCGGTCAAGGACTACATCGTTTCCATCAAGGGCCCGCTGACCACGCCGGTCGGTGGCGGCATCCGTTCACTGAACGTGGCGCTGCGCCAGAAGCTGGACCTGTACGTCTGTCAGCGCCCGGTGCGCTGGTTCGAAGGCGTGCCGAGCCCGGTCAAGAAGCCTGCCGACGTCGACATGGTCATCTTCCGCGAGAACTCCGAAGATATCTACGCCGGCATCGAATGGAAGGCCGGTACCGCGGAAGCCGACAAGGTCATCAAGTTCCTGCGTGAAGAGATGGGTGTCACCAACATCCGCTTCCCCGAGAACTGTGGCATCGGCGTCAAGCCGGTCTCCATCGAAGGCACCAAGCGTCTGGTCCGTCAGGCCCTGCAGTACACCATCGACAACGACCGCGAGTCGCTGACCCTGGTGCACAAGGGCAACATCATGAAGTTCACCGAAGGCTCCTTCAAGGATTGGGGCTACGAGCTGGCCAAGGAAGAGTTCGGCGCCGAACTCCTCGATGGCGGCCCCTGGATGACCTTCAAGAACCCGAAGACCGGCAAGGACATCGTGGTCAAGGACGTCATCGCCGACGCCATGCTGCAGCAGATCCTGCTGCGTCCGGCCGAATACGACGTCATCGCCACCCTGAACCTGAACGGTGACTACCTGTCCGACGCACTGGCGGCGGAAGTGGGCGGCATCGGCATCGCGCCGGGCGCCAACATCTCCGACACCACCGCCATGTTCGAGGCGACCCACGGCACCGCGCCGAAGTACGCCGGCCAGGACAAGGTCAACCCGGGCTCGCTGATCCTCTCCGCCGAGATGATGCTGCGCCACATGGGTTGGGTCGAGGCCGCCGATCTGGTGCTCAAGGGCGTGGAGAAGGCCATCAGCAAGGGCGAGGTCACCTACGACTTCCATCGCCTGATGGAAAACGCCACGCTGTTCAAGTGCTCCGAGTTCGGTCAGGCCGTCGCCGACAACATGTAAGCGACGTACCGATCGTCCGATGACAGCGTCTGGTGCAGGTGATCGCTATCGCCCGTACCGGCTGTTCATCGCGGCGCTCTGAAAAGGCCCTCGCCCGCTCGGGCGGGGGCTTTTTGCTTTGTACGTTTTTTGCGTGAAAGCGTCCGTCGGATTTCCGATAATGGGAGACGGAACGGAACCCTGCCGCGCCGCCGACGTCCAATGCTCGACGCGGGTGGGCGCAGGCACCCGATTGACAGTGTGAGGCCTATGTTCAACGCAAGAGAGGAGGATCCTGTCTGGATCCGTGCCCCCTTCGCCGGAATGACCCGTCCGCCCAGTGAGCCGGGCGAGCAGGATGACGGTGACCTGGCGACCCAGGAGGCTGACCCCGAGGTGGCCAGGCCACCCATGTATAAGGTTGTCTTGCATAACGACGACTTCACCCCCATGGAGTTTGTGGTGGAGGTGCTGCAGACCTTCTTCCATCTGGACAGCGAGACCGCCGTGCAGATCATGCTGACGGTCCACAGCCACGGAAAGGCAACCTGCGGTGTCTTTACCCATGACATCGCCGAGACCAAGAGCCATCAGGTCAACGAGTATGCGAGAGAGTGCCAGCATCCGCTGTTGAGCGATATCGAGGCAGCGGACTGAGACGGGTCGATATCGGATCGCCCTGACAGTGCTGCCGCTGGCGGCGACGAGTGGTCACAGATCCGCACAAGCCGGCCCCGCGTTAACGAGAGACGGTTGCTGCGTTGACGAAGAACTTGCAACGGCGCCATTTGTACCCGATGTTGATGGTGCCGGACCACAAAAGATCCGATGCAAGCCCTATGCGGCGAGAAGGGGACTGCCATGCTGAGCAAAGAACTTGAACTGACCCTGAACACGGCCTTCACCGTGGCGCGTTCCAAGCGCCATGAGTTCATGACCGTGGAGCACTTGTTGCTGGCGCTTCTGGATAATGCTTCAGCATCAGATGTGCTGCGTGCCTGTGGGGCCAATCTCGACAAGCTGCGGTCCGACCTGCAGGATTTCATCAATTCCACCACCCCGCTGATTCCGGAAGACCAGACCGAGCGCGAGACCCAGCCGACGCTGGGCTTCCAGCGAGTGCTTCAGCGGGCCGTGTTCCACGTGCAGTCTTCTGGCAAGAGCGAAGTGACCGGTGCCAACGTACTGGTTGCGATCTTCTCCGAGCAGGAGAGCCAGGCGGTCTACTTCCTCAAGCAGCAGAACGTGGCACGGGTCGATGCGGTCAACTACATCGCCCACGGGATCTCCAAGGTCACCGGCCACGGCCAGAGCCCGTCTTCGGCGGCTCCCGAGGCCGAGGACGCCGAGGAAGCCGGCAGCGAGGCCGGCGGCAATCCGTTGACCGGTTTTGCCACCAACCTCAACGAGCAGGCCCGCATGGGCAAGATCGACCCCCTGATCGGGCGTGATCACGAGCTCGAGCGGGTGGTGCAGATTCTGGCACGGCGGCGCAAGAACAACCCCTTGCTGGTCGGTGAGGCCGGCGTCGGCAAGACCGCCATCGCCGAGGGCCTGGCCAAGCGCATCGTCGAGGAAGACGTGCCCGATGTGATCGGCGACGCCGTGGTGTACTCGCTGGACATGGGCGCGCTGCTGGCGGGTACCAAGTATCGTGGTGACTTCGAGAAGCGCTTGAAGAGCCTGCTGGCGGAACTGCGCAAGCTGCCCAACGCCATCCTGTTCATCGATGAGATCCATACGGTGATCGGCGCCGGTGCGGCGTCCGGTGGAGTGATGGACGCATCGAACCTGCTCAAGCCGCTGCTGTCCTCCGGCGAGCTGCGCTGTATCGGCTCCACCACCTTCCAGGAATTCCGCGGTATCTTCGAGAAGGATCGTGCCCTGGCACGTCGTTTCCAGAAGGTCGATGTGATGGCCCCCTCGGTCGAGGACTCCATCAAGATCCTCAAGGGGCTGCGTTCACGCTTCGAGGAGCACCACCAGCTCAAGTACACCGACGCCGCGCTGGACAGCGCCGCGCGGCTGGCGGATCGCTACATCAACGACCGCTTCCTGCCGGACAAGGCCATCGATGTCATCGATGAGGCCGGTGCCCACCAGCGCCTGTTGCCGCCGGAAATGCGCGTGGACACCATCGACGTCGATCAGGTCGAGGCGGTGGTCGCTTCCATCGCGCGGATTCCGCCGAAGAGCGTATCCAGCTCCGATCGCAAGCTGCTCGAGAACCTGGATCGCGATCTCAAGATGCTGGTGTTCGGTCAGGATGAGGCCATCGACAGCCTGGCGGCGGCGATCAAGCTGTCCCGCGCCGGGCTCAAGTCGCCGGACAAGCCGGTCGGCAGCTTCCTGTTCGCCGGCCCCACCGGCGTCGGCAAGACCGAGGTGGCGCGTCAGCTGGCCCATATCATGGGGGTCGAACTGCTGCGCTTCGACATGTCCGAGTACATGGAACGGCACACGGTATCGCGGCTGATCGGCGCACCTCCTGGCTATGTCGGCTATGACCAGGGTGGTCTGCTGACCGAGGCGGTCACCAAGCAGCCCCACTGCGTGCTGCTGCTCGACGAGATCGAGAAGGCGCACCCCGAGGTCTTCAACCTGCTGCTGCAGGTCATGGACCACGGTCGTCTGACCGACAACAACGGGCGCGAGGCGGATTTCCGTCACGTCATTCTGATCATGACCTCCAACGCCGGGGTCGAGATCGCGACGCGTCGCTCGATCGGTTTCCAGACCCAGGACCACTCCACCGATGCCATGGAGGCGATTCGCAAGACCTTCACGCCGGAGTTCCGCAACCGTCTGGATGGCATCATCCAGTTCGCGTCGCTGGCCAAGCCTGTCGTACGCAATGTGGTCGACAAGTTCCTGGTGGAACTGCAGGCCCAGCTCGACGAGAAGCGGGTGCAGCTCGAGGTGGACGACGAGGCGCGCGATTGGCTGGCGACCATGGGTTACGACCCGGACATGGGCGCCCGCCCCATGGCTCGACTGATCCAGGAAAAGCTGAAGAAGCCCCTGGCCGAGATGATCCTGTTTGGGGATCTGGCCGAGCACGGTGGGCTGGTGCACGTCAGTCTGGAGGACGGAGAGCTTCACCTGTCCACCGACGTGGAAATGGCCGACGCGCCTTGAGCGTCGAGGCAGGCTTTGTGGGGTGTGGCCAAGCCTGAAGCCTGCCTGTTGGGCCTGCCTGCTGAGACTATCAGCAAGTTGGTTGCTTCGACTGGTCAGGAAGTGAAACTACGCGACGCCCCGTCAACGACGGGGCGTCGTCGTTTGTATCCAGCAGGGTCTGGACGGCAACAGCCGTGCGAGTCCCCGGTAGCGGGTCGTTGCCCGGCTCTTGGACGAGGCGGTGCCGCCCTGCTGCGTCAGGCAAAGCAGGGCTGGTGCTGCACCAGAGTCTTGCTGTCTTGCGAAAGGGGGCTGCGCTTGCCGGTGGGGTGGGGCGCGCCGCTAAGGCGCGTTACCGGCAAGTAGCGTCGGCGCTGAAGCGCTGACGCCGGCCGTTCTCAACGGGAACGGTAGACGATGCGACCCTTGGACAGGTCGTAGGGAGTCAGCTCGACCTTGACCTTGTCACCGGTCAGGATGCGGATGTAGTTCTTGCGCATCTTGCCCGAGATGTGGGCGGTCACCACGTGGCCGTTTTCCAGTTCGACCCGGAACATGGTGTTGGGAAGGGTGTCGACGACCACGCCTTCCATTTCGATATGGTCTTCGCGTGCCATATAGGCGAATCCTCGCTGGTGAAATCGAAAAGATGCCTGACCTTGAGGCGTCACTGCCGTTACTGTGGTCAGGATAGCGCGATATTCTGCCGGATGCAGAAGCAGATGGCAAAGGCAGATGGCTGATCGGCCCTCAAAGTGCGCGATATTCTGCCGCTTTCCAGTATCCCCGGAGTCAGATGGCAAAGGCAGATGGCCATTGATAGCAGGCTAGCCCCTCAAAGTGCGCGATATTCTGCTGCTTTCCAGTATCCCCGGAGCCAGATGGCAAAGGCAGATGGCAGGTTAGCTCTCAAGGATAAGCAAAGTTCACGATATTCTGCCGCTTTCCAGTAGCCCCGGAGCCAGATGGCAAAGGCAGATGGCAGGTTAGCGCTCAAGGATAAGCAAAGTTCACGATATTCTGCCGCGTTCCAGTATCCCCGGAGCCAGATGGCGAAGGCAGATGGCTGGTCGGCCCTCAAAGTGCGCGATATTCTGCCGCTTTCCAGTATCCCCGGAGTCAGAGGGCAAAGGCAGATGGCCATTGAGAGCAGGTTAGACCCTCAAAGTGCGCGATATTCTGCCGCTCTCTAGAGAGCAGAGAACGTGCTTGAGCTATCGGGTTGGGCGGTTACTCGCTGTCGATCGGTACCAGTCGTCGCCAGAGCCGGCCATCCAGGCGCTCGAGGGGCGAGAAGCTGCTCTTGTAGCTCATCTTGCGGCACTCCTCGATCCAGTAGCCCAGATAGACGTGGGGAAGTCCCTTCAGGGATGCCATCTGGATCAGAGCCAGCACAGCCTGGGTGCCAAGAGAACGGCGCTCGAGGCTGTGGTCCGGGTCGAAGAAGGTGTAGATGGCGGACAAGCCGTGGCGCAGCTCGTCGAAGGCCGATACCGCTACCAGCTTTCCGTCCAGGCGCATCTCCAGCAGTCTCGCGTAGGGCTGATCGAGGCTCAGGAAGGTACGGTACTGCTCGTGACTCGGTGGGAACATGTCGCCGTCATGGTGGCGCGTGCAGATATAGCGGGCGTAGAGGTCGTAGTGGCGGGAGTCGAACTGCGCCGGCACCACCTCGATGGTCAGGTCGGCATTGCGCCGCATCAGGCGTCGCTGGGTGCGATTGGGGCTAAAGTCCGCTACCGGGATTCGCACGGAGATGCAGGCGTGGCAGCCTTCACAGTGAGGGCGGTAAAGATGCAGACCGCTGCGACGGAAGCCAAGTAGCGTAAGCGCGTCATATACGCCCTGTCCCGGGGATTCCTTGGGATCCAGGAACAGGGTGGTCGCTTCCTTGCCCGGCAGATAGCTGCAGGCGTGCGGCACAGTAAGAAAGAACCGCAGGTCGCGTACGGGTTGACGCGGTGTATTGCTGCTCAAGGCTGCCGTCTCCCTGTCGGATGGCATCGAGTGATGGATCAGGCGTTGGTATGGGTCGTGTCAATGGTGGTCGTCATACATTGCCTACTGATACCACGTCATTCACCGATGCCGGTGAATGACCATGCCGGCGTCGTCAGGCTGTCTCTGTCCAGATCATCCAGCCACCTCTCAAGATAGCCGATGAAGGCTGATCGAGCGATACCTCGAGCGCCGAGGCTGGCCAGGTGGGGCGTGTGCATCTGGCAGTCGATCAGACGCCCGCCGCCGGCCGCCATGGCGCGGGCCAGATGCACCAGGGCGATCTTGGAGGCGTCGGCCTCGCGGCTGAACATCGATTCGCCGAAAAATACCGGTCCCAGGGCGACACCGTAGAGCCCGCCGACCAGCCGGTCGTCACGCCAGATTTCCACCGAGTGAGCGACCCCCTCCCGGTGCAGGTCGCAGTAGGCGTCACGCATTTCATCGGTGATCCAGGTGCCTGACGCATGACCATCGTTGCGCGGTGCAGCACAGGCATCGATGATGGCGTCGAACGCCTGGTCGGCGGTGGCGCGAAAGTTCCCGTTGCGTAGCCGCTTGGCGAGGCTTCGGCGCACGCGTAGCTCTTCGGGGTGCAACACCATGCGCGGATCGGGGCTCCACCAGAGAATCGGCTGGTCGTCGCTGTACCAGGGGAAGATTCCGCGGCGGTAGGCCTCTATCAGCCATTCGGGAGATAGGCCGCCGCCAGCGGCCAGCAGGCCGTCCGGGTCGTCGAGGGCAATATCGACCGAAGGAAAGGTCACAGGATGTTCGTTGAGCCAGGGCAGCATGGGGCTCCCTTTGCAATACCGGGTGGAAGATGGGGCAGTGTGCCCCCAGCCCGCGCTTCGCTCAAGGTATGCTGGGCCTATTCGCTCACCGGCTGGCTCGGTATCATGACCTCCAGTCAGAAGGATGGAAGACGCCGTTATGGCGCAAGGGGAAGGCCGTTTGAGTGCCAACAAGAAGTCCATGTCGTCGCGCGCGACGGCGGCAGCCGCCAAGGAGACCGCCCGCAAGGTCGGGTTGCGTCTGCATGGCTCTGCCAGGGAAGGTGTGATCATCGTACTGCTGGCTGCCTGCGTATTCCTGCTGCTGGCTCTGTTCAGCTTCGAGCCGGCGGATCCCGGCTGGTCGAGCAGTGGCCCCGAGACCGCGGTGGCCAACTGGATGGGCCCCATCGGTGCCTGGCTCGCCGACGTGCTGTATTCGTTGTTTGGCATCAGCGCCCTGTGGTGGCCAGGCATGCTGGCGTTTGCCGCCTGGTACCTGATCCGTTCCCGTCGAGTGGAGTTCGAGTGGGATGCGACCGCCCTGGCCGTGCGCTGCGGCGGGCTGATTCTGCTGCTGCTGGGCTGCACCACTCTGGGGGCGCTCTACTTCCATCAGCCCGACAGTGTGTTGCCATACTCCACCGGTGGCATCCTCGGAGTCGGGCTGGTCGGCGCCCTGCGGCCACTGGTGGGTGTCGGCGGAACAGGTCTGCTCGCCGTTGTCGCTATCCTGGGCGGAATGCCGCTGTTTACCGGGTTGTCCTGGCTCAATGTCATGGACGAGGCGGGCCACCGTTGTCTGTTGCTGGGACGCTGGCTCAAGTCCCGCTTCGCGTCGTCTAAAGACGAGGACGACGCAGGGCAGAGCGCCGACCAGCACAGTGCACCTGAGCCCAGGGCCAAGGCGTCATCGCCGATCGACAGCGAAGATGGCGAGGAAAGCGATACGACGCCCCGGCCGTCCTTGTGGCAGCGCCTGCGCGGCAAGGGGACACCGACCGACCTGAATGAGGCCGCGGGGTCGTCCATGGGCGACGACGGCAACACCGATATTCCCTGGGACGTGGCGGAATCCACGCCGTCGGCCAAGCAGCCTGGCGCTGCCTATACCGAACGCTTTGCCGAGGCCGCGCCTCGCCGTCGCCATGAAGGTAGCGTTCAGGACGGCACCACAACGCCGCGGGACACCCGTCCCACCGAACCTGAGGGCGGGCGGCGAGAGCCGACCCTGACCCCGGAGCCCACGGCTTCCAGAGAGCGGCGAGAGCCGACCCTGGGCGGCAGTTTTGCGGCAGGGGCACCTTCGGCGGCAAGGGCAGAAGAGCCGATGTCGCTGCGTGCAGAGAGGGATGCGCCGGTGCCTTCGCCTGAACGTGCAAGCGAGCCGAGCTCTTTAGAGGCCCCCGAAGCCGGGCCTACTGCTCAGGCACGCTCTCCACAGGCGCGTTCTCCACAGGCGCCCGAAGCCGCGCCAGCCGCGCAGGGTTCTCAACAGGCGCCCGAAACCGCGCCTGGCTCTCCACAGGCGCGCTCTCCACAGGCGCGCTCTTCACAGGCGCCCGAAGCCGCGCCAGCCGCGCCTAGCTCTTCTCAGGCGCCCGAAACCGCGCCCGCCGCGCCAGCCGATCCACAGGAGCGCTCTCCGCAGACGCCCGAAGCCGCGCCAGCCGCGCCTGGCTCGTCTCAGGAGTCCGAATCTGTGCCGTCCGCGCCGGCGACTGGCGCTCCACAGGAGCCGCGTCGGGAAGAGCCCGCTCGCGGGGAGGAGCCGTCGAGCCAGGAGGGGCTCTCGAGCGGGGAGGAGCCGTCGAGCCACCAGACGCAGCCTCGTCGAGAGGAGCGTCGTGCCGAGGAAATCCCCGAGCCGGTGCTGCCTGATGATGGTGGCGCCCTGGCTGGCGGCGCCATCGCTGCAGGGGCGGGTGCCGGTCTGTTGGCGGCCACCCATGAGGCGCCGCGTAGTGTCTCGAGTCAGGCCCCCAGTTCTTCTTCCCGTCCGTCTTCTGCTGAGGACGCTGGTCAGGATGCTGGTCAGCGCGTGCAGCAGGAAGCGGAGCGCAGCGACGCCGGCACGCCGGCCGAGCCTCCCCGCGCTGAGCCAGGTCACGACGCCGCGGGCGGGAATGTTGCCGGAGGCCACGACAGCGTGGGCGAAGGACGTGTGGCTACCGCCGAGCAAGCCCGTGAGGCCGCCGACAACGACGGCCCGACGCTGTGGACGGTAGAGCACCTGCAAAGCCAGCGTCCCGGTTTCGATGACCTGCCGGAACCCGACGGCGAGCTGCCAAGCCTCAGGCTATTGACCCCGCCGGAGCCGCATCAGCCCAACTACACCGAGCAGCAACTGGCCGACATGGCGGAGTTGCTCGAGATGCGCCTGCGCGAATACGGCGTCAAGGCCGAGGTCGTCGATACCTGGCCGGGCCCGGTCATCACCCGCTTCGAGATCAAGCCGGCAGCGGGGGTGAAGGTGTCCAAGATCAGCAACCTGGCCAAGGACCTGGCGCGTTCGCTGATGGTCAAGAGCGTACGGGTGGTGGAGGTGATACCCGGCCGTCCCACCGTGGGTATCGAGATCCCCAACCCCAATCGCGCGATGATCCGCCTGCGTGAGGTGATCGACTCGGACCGTTACCAGCACGAGGCCTCCGGTCTCACCATGGCGCTGGGTCAGGACATCGGCGGCGCCGCGGTGGTGGCCAACCTGGGCAAGATGCCCCACGTGCTGGTCGCCGGTACCACCGGCTCGGGCAAGTCGGTCGGGGTTAACGCCATGCTGATCTCGATGCTGCTCAAGGCGACCCCCGACGAGCTTCGGCTGATCATGGTCGACCCCAAGATGCTGGAGCTGTCGGTCTATGACGGTATCCCGCACCTGCTGGCGCCGGTGGTCACCGACATGAAGGAGGCCGCCAACGCCCTGCGCTGGTGCGTGGCCGAAATGGAGCGTCGCTACAAGCTGATGGCCGCCATGGGAGTGCGCAACATCGCCGGCTTCAACAGCAAGCTCGATGAGGCCGAGCGGGCCGGTGCCCAGGTTGCCGATCCGTTATGGGAGCCCCAGCCCTGGGAGATGCACCAGACCCCGCCGGTGCTGGAAAAGCTGCCCTACATCGTGGTGGTGATCGACGAATTTGCCGACATGTTCATGATCGTCGGCAAGAAGGTCGAGGAGCTGATCGCCCGACTGGCGCAGAAGGCCCGCGCCGCCGGTATCCATCTGGTGTTGGCGACCCAGCGTCCCTCGGTGGACGTGGTCACCGGCCTGATCAAGGCCAACATCCCCACCCGCATGGCCTTCCAGGTGTCGTCGCGGGTCGACTCCCGCACCATCCTCGATCAGGGCGGCGCCGAGAACCTGCTGGGCCATGGTGACATGCTCTACTTGCCGGCGGGCTCCGGTCAGCCGACCCGCGTGCACGGCGCCTTCGTCGATGACGATGAGGTGCACCGAGTGGTGGAAGACTGGAAGCGGCGCGGCGAGCCCGAGTACATCGACGAGATCCTCTCCGGTGGTGTTTCCGCCGATGCCCTGACCGGGCTCGAGGCCGAAGGCACCGGCGATGACAGCGACGCCGAGCAGGACGCCCTCTATGACGAGGCCGTGGCCTTTGTCACCGAGACGCGCCGGGCCTCGATCTCGGCGGTCCAGCGGCGCTTCAAGATCGGCTACAACCGTGCCGCACGCCTGGTCGAGGCCATGGAGATGGCCGGGGTGGTATCGTCCATGGGCAGCAACGGCGGGCGAGAGGTGCTGGCACCGCCGCCCACCGCAGGCTAACCCGATCGGCGCGACACTGTCTCCATTTGGGGACAGTGTCGCGTCAGGATGTAATCACCATGCAAGAGGGTGTCACGACCGGGTTCAGCGGCAACTTGCCAGGCATACTGGACTCAAACGGACATCCTCCCGGCGCCGGAGCCGCTCCGGCGCGACAAGGATTTCGACGATTTCGACGGAGAGACGCTATGCCCGCACGCCTTACCTTGAGTTCCGGTCTTGCCACGCTGGCCCTGGCGCTGGCGATCCCCGCCACCGCCCTGGCCGACGGCGCTGAGCGCCTGACCCGCATGCTGGAGCCGTTGAACACCTATTCCGCCGACTTCGAGCAGCAGATCCTCGACGGCAGTGGCCAGCGCCTGCAGCAGACCGAAGGGCACATGTGGCTGTCGCGCCCCGGCAAGTTCCGCTGGGAGGTCAAGGCACCTTACGAGCAGATCGTGGTCTCTGACGGCGACGAGGTCACCCTCTATGACCCCGATCTCGAGCAGGCCACCATCCAGCCGCTGGATGAGCGCATCACCCACACCCCGGCTCTGCTGCTGTCCGGCAGCGCCAACGAGCTCACCGACAGCTACGAGGTCAAGAGCTCGCAGCAAGGCACCGCCGAGACCTTCACCCTGGAGCCCAAGGCCTCGGACACCCTGTTCGAAAGCCTGCGCCTGACCTTCTACAGCGAGCAGCTGGCGGCGCTGGAGATGACCGACAGCACCGGTCAGCGTACCGCCATCGCCTTCGATAATGCCGAGCAGAACGGCAACATCGATGACCAGCGCTACCGCTTCGAGGTGCCCGAGGGTACCGACGTGATCCGCCAGACCCGCTGATCACACCGGCCGCCGCCGTTCCCGTTCGGCGGCGGCCTCCCTTCCGCACCTTTTCCACGGCCTCCCATTTTCTGTCCGTTCCCTCCTTACCGTGCGCTATCGAGCACGCCGCTTGTCCCCGATCAACCCTGAAGTCTACTGCGACCTTGGCCCAATAGTGTGAGCCGACTAGGGAAACTACTATCCCGGGTATCGTTTTCACGAGGTGCCCCATGTATCCCTACGCCGCTCCCCTGCGAGACCTGTCCTTCGTGCTGTCGGAAATGCTCGAGCACGAGTCCTTGAACCTGGCCCCCTTTGCCGAGGTTGGCCCCGAGCTGGTCGACGCTGTGCTCGAGGAGGCCGCCAAGCTCGCCTCTGATGTCTGGGCGCCGCTCAATGCCAGTGGTGATCGCCAGGGCTGCAGCCGGCTGGAAGACGGCAGCGTGACACTGCCCGACGGCTTCGCCGAGGCCTACCAGGCCTACGCCGAGGGCGGCTGGAACGGGATCGGTGTGTCCGAGGAGCGTGGCGGTCAGGGGCTGCCCGAGGTGGTGGCCAGCAGCGTGCAGGAGATGCTGCACGGCGCCAACATGGCGCTGGGCCTGTGTCCGATGTTGACCGCGGGTGCCATCGAGGCGCTGGCTCACCATGGCAGCGACGAACTCCAGCAGCGTTACCTGGCGCGTCTGGTGGAAGGCAGCTGGACCGGCACCATGAACCTGACCGAGCCTCAGGCCGGCTCGGACCTGTCCCGGGTGCGCACCCGCGCGGTGCCGGAAGGCGATCACTACCGGCTGTTCGGCCAGAAGATCTTCATCACCTGGGGCGAACACGAGGCCGCCGAGAACATCATCCACCTGGTGCTGGCGCGCACCCCCGACGCCCCCGAGGGCAACAAGGGCATCTCGCTGTTTCTGGTGCCCAAGTTCCTGGTCAATGAGGACGGCTCGCTTGGCGAGCGTAACGACGTGGTGTGCGCCTCCATCGAACACAAGATGGGCATCCACGGCAGTCCCACCTGCACCCTCAGCTTCGGCGAGAAGGACGGCGCCGTCGGCTATCTGGTGGGGGAGGCCGGGCGCGGCCTCAACCACATGTTCACGATGATGAACGAGGCTCGCCACAAGGTCGGTATCCAGGGTATCGGTGTCGCCGAGCGTGCCTGCCAGCACGCCCTGGCCTACGCCAACGATCGCTCCCAGGGACGCACACCACCGTCCCGCGGAGGCGAGCCATGCACCATCGGCGAGCACCTGGACGTGCGCCGCATGCTGCTGTCGATGCGGGCGCGCACCGACGCCCTGAGGGCGCTGGCGCTGCTGTGCGCTCAGCAACTCGACGTGGCTCGTCACCATGAGGACGAACCGCGCCGTCGCGAGGCCCAGGCGCGGGCCGAGGTGCTGATCCCGGTGGTCAAGGGCTTCTCCACCGACCAGGCGGTGGACATCGCCTCGTTGGGTGTTCAGGTCCACGGCGGCATGGGCTTCATCGAGGAGACCGGCGCCGCGCAACTGTTGCGGGACGTGCGTATCGCACCGATCTACGAGGGCACCAACGGCATCCAGGCGCTCGATCTGGCGGGGCGCAAGCTCCAGCGCGATGGCGGCGCGGCCTTGTCACTGCTGATCGACGAAGTGCAGGCCACCGCCGAAGCGCTGTCAGCCCATTCTTCTCTTGCTCCGCTGGGGGCAGAGCTTGCCGCCGGTGCCGAGGATCTGCGTGCCTGTGCGGCCCTAGTGCTGGAGGCGGGGGCAGACGCCGAACGCGGCGCCGACGCCATCCAGGCCTACGCCACACCGCTTCTGTCGCTGACCGGCCACGTACTGTGCGCCTGGCAGATGGGGCGCGCGGCGATCATCGCCCGGGCCGCGCTGGACGCCGGCAGCGACGACGACTTCTACCGGCGCAAGCTGGCCTGTGCCGACTTCGCCGTGCGCCAGTGGCTCCCCGAGGGACGCGCCCAGCGTCGCGTCATCGAGGCCGGCTTCGACGAACTGCTTTCCGTATCGCTTGGCTGAACCGATTGGCCGTCGGTGTCCACCGGCGGCTATCTTCTGTTCAGGATCGGCCATCGTCATTTTCCTCGTAGCGAGGCGCAGGCCGCCAGTGGCTACGCATGCGACCTTCAATCAGGAGTGTCTAATGAGCAACATCTACGACCAGGGCATGCCGCGCAACGCGGCCAACCACGTGGCTATCTCGCCGTTGACCTTCATCGAACGCGCGGCCAGCGTCTATCCGGACCTGCCGGCGGTGGTCCACGGCCAGACGCGCCGCGACTGGGCCACCACCTGGCAGCGCTGCCGGCGACTGGCCTCGGCACTGGAGCGTCGTGGACTCGGCAAGGGGGATACGGTGTCGGTGATGCTGCCCAATGTGCCGGCGATGTTCGAGGCTCACTTTGGCGTGCCCCTGGTCGGTTGCGTACTCAACACCCTGAATATCCGTCTCGATGCCTCGGCGATTGCCTACATGCTGGAACACGCCGAGACCCGGGCGATCCTGGTGGACCCGGAGTTTGTCGAGGTGGTACGTGAGGCGATCAAGGGCCTCGATAAACCGCCTCTGATCATCGACGTGCTGGATCCCGAGTTCGAGGGCCAGGCCGAGCGCCTGGGCGAGATCGAGTACGAGGACCTGCTGGCCGAAGGTGACGCCGACTACCCCTATCGCCTGCCCGAAGACGAGTGGGACGCCATCTCGCTGAACTACACCTCCGGTACCACCGGCAAGCCCAAGGGCGTGGTCTATCACCATCGCGGCGCCTACCTCAACGCCGTGAGCAACATCCTCGAGTGGGCGATGCCGCATCACCCGGTGTACCTGTGGACGCTGCCGATGTTCCACTGCAACGGCTGGTGTTTCCCCTGGACCATCGCCGCCAACGCCGGGGTCAACGTCTGCCTGCGCAAGGTCGACCCGAAGAAGATCATGGAACTGATCGCCGACGAGAAGGTGACCCACTTCAGCGGCGCGCCGATCGTGCTCAACGGACTGGTCAATCTGGACGAGTCCCAGCGTCGTGCCATCGACCACCCGGTCAAGGCCACCACCGCCGGGGCGGCGCCGCCTGCTGCGGTGATCGCCGGGGTGGAGTCACTCGGCATCGATGTGACCCACGTCTATGGTCTGACCGAGGTCTATGGTCCGGTGACGGTGTGCGCCTGGCGCGAGGCCTGGGACGAGCTGCCGCTGGAGGAGCGTGCCCGCATCAAGGCCCGTCAGGGCGTGCGTGGGCACATGCTGGAGGCGCTTTGCGTGGCCGACCCGGTGACCCTGGAGCCATTGCCCAAGGACGGCGAGAGCATCGGCGAGATCATGATGCGTGGCAACAACGTGATGAAGGGCTACCTGAAGAACGAGGCCGCCACCCGGGAAGCGCTGGATGGTGGCTGGTACCACACCGGCGACCTGGCAGTGTGGCACGCCGATGGCTACATCGAGATCAAGGATCGCTCCAAGGACATCATCATCTCCGGCGGCGAGAACATCTCCACCATTGAACTCGAGGATGCGCTCTACGCCCACCCGGCGGTGGAAGAGGCCGCGGTGGTAGCGCAGCCTGACGAGAAGTGGGGCGAAAGCCCCTGCGCCTTCGTCAAGCTCAAGGCCACCAGCGGTGAGGTGACCGAAGAGGACATCATCGAGCACTGTCGGGGCAAGCTTGCGCGCTTCAAGGTGCCCAAGCGCGTCGTCTTCACCGAACTGCCGAAGACCTCGACCGGCAAGATCCAGAAGTTCGTGCTGCGTCAGCAGGCCAAGGAGAGCTGATCGCCGCCTGCCATCCGCTGATGGCAGGGTAAGCCCGCCCGCGACAGAGCGGGGAGCAGATCATCAGACGCCGCCTTCGGGGTGACCGGGGGCGGCGTGGTTGTGTCATGATCGAGGGAAATATCCATCAAGGGAGAAAGCAAGTGAGCGAGACGCGGATCGGTGTGGTCGGTGGTGGAACCATGGGTCAGGGCATCGCCCAGGTGCTGGTGCAAAGCGGCTTCGAGGTGAGCCTTTATGATGTTGCCGAGGCCGCCCTGGAGCGGGCCAGCGCGGCGATCGACAAGGGCCTTGCCAAGCTGGTGGAAAAGCAGCGGCTGAGTGCCGAACAGCGGGACGAGGCCCGCGCGCGCCTGACCACGGTCAACTCGCTTCAGGCCCTGGCCGACTGCGGGGTGATCATCGAGGCGGCGCCGGAAGCGCCGGAGCTCAAGGAACGCCTGTTCCGGGAGCTCGATGAGCTCAACCCCGAGGCGGTGCTGGCCTCCAACACCTCCTCGCTGTCGCTGACCCGTCTGGCGGCGGTGTGCCAGCGGCCAGAGCGAGTCGTCGGCATGCACTTCTTCAATCCGGTGCCGGTGCTCAAGCTGGTCGAGGTCATCCGCGCCGAGCAGACCAGCGACGCGACCGTGGCCCGTGTCGAAGCCCTGGCCGAGTCCATGGGCAAGACCGCCGTGGCGATCGGCGACGCCCCAGGCTTCGCGGTCAACCGCCTGCTGGTGCCGATGATCAACGAGGCGGCTTTCCTGGTGCAGGAAGGGGTGGCCAGCGCTGAAGACATCGACACCGCCATGAAGCTTGGCGCCGCCCACCCGATGGGCCCGCTGGCGCTGGCCGACCTGATCGGCCTGGACGTCTGCCTGGCGATCATGAATGTGCTGGCCGATGGCTTCGGCGATCCCAAGTATCGTCCCTGCCCGCTGCTCAAGCGGATGGTCGACGCCGGCTATCTGGGACGCAAGAGTGGCCGCGGCTTTCACGACTACAGCGGTTGAGGCGGTGGCATGCGCCGAAAGGATGGCTTGTGAGCCTACCAAGCGTTCGCTAGGGTTGGGCCAAAGGTGACGAACGCGCCAGGCTCCGCCGACGCCAGGCGGGCCTCGCCGACAACTGACAACTCTGACAAGGAGCATTTCGTGAGCGAACAACTGGTCGAGATGGTCGACAACGATGGCGTGGTACGCCTCACCATCAACCGTCCCAAGGCGTTGAACGCCCTGAATCGCGAGGTCATCGAGGCGCTGGCCGAGATCCTTGATCGGCTCGAAGGTCGCGAGGGCCTGCGCGCGGTGCTGATCACCGGCGCCGGCGAGAAGTCCTTCGTGGCCGGTGCCGACATCACCGCGATGCGCGAGATGAACCCGCTCGAGGCGCGCGACTTCGCCGGTCAGGCGCTGAAGACCATCAAGCGTCTCGAGACGCTGCCGGTGCCGGTGGTGGCGCTGGTCAACGGCTTCTGCCTCGGCGGCGGCTGCGAGCTGGCGCTGGCCTGTGACTGGGCGGTGGCCAGCGACAACGCGGTGTTTGGCCAGCCCGAGGTACTGCTTGGGGTCATTCCCGGCTTCGGTGGCTCCCAGCGTCTGCCGCGTCGGGTCGGCCCGGCCATGGCGCTTGACCTTTGCACCACCGGTCGCAAGATCGACGCCCAGGAGGCCCTGCGCATTGGCCTGGTCAACCAGGTGATGTCCCAGGCCGAGCTCGAGGACTACGCCGCCACCCTGACCAAGCAGTTGTCCGGCAATGGCCCCGGCGCGGTGCGCAGTGCCAAGCAGGTGATCCACGACGGCATGGACCAGGATCTGGACAGCGCCCTGGCGCTGGAGACCAGCCTGTTCGCCCTGTGCTTCGCCTCCGACGAGCAGCGCGAAGGCATGAGCGCCTTCGTCGAGAAGCGCAAGCCCAACTTCTGAGTCCCTTTCACAAGCCTTCAGCTAGGGCTTGTCTGAAAAGTGCCTGCGCTCGGTAATACGGCGTTAAAAATCGGATCAAAATGCTCATTTACACCCCGTAAACTGCGCTGTCTCACCGATTTTTGCCTTGTCTAACCTTCGCTCGTCGACTTTTCGGACAGCGCCTAGCACTGAAGCGGCCATGGCGAATGCCATGGCCGCTTCGTCGTTCAGGCGCGAGGATTCTGGGGGCGCCTAGCGGGGCAATGGTCGCGTGGCCTTGTCCCGGCCCGGCGACAGCATGCCGGTGGCCACAGCGGTGCCTGCCAGGGTGATGGCCATGCCCACCAGGGTGCGCAGTCCCAGGGTCTCGTCGAGCAGCAGATAGCCCCACAGCAGGGCGCTGACCGGTACCAGAAAGGTCACGGTAGAGGCGGCGGTAGCCCCGGCGCTGGCCAGCAGGCTGAAGAACAGCAGAAAGGCGACAGTGGTGGACAGCACCGCCATGGCCAGGGCGCTGCCCCAGGCCTCGATGCTGACGGCTTGCTGCGGCCACATCAGGAGCCCAGGTACCAGCAGCATCAGCCCGGACATCGAGCAGCTGCCGGCAGCCAGCACGCGTACCGGCAGATGGCCGAGGTGGGTCTTCGAATAGTTGCCGGCGATGCCATAGCAGAAGGTGGCCCCGAGAATCGCCAGGATGTACCAGCCATCGCCGCCCAGCTGGAAGTCCAGCCGATCGGCGGACAACACGTAGACACCGACGAAGGCCAGCGCCAGACCCAGGTACTGACGTCGGCGAATCGGCGTGGCGAACCAGGCGGCGCCGATAAGCGCGGTGAAGATCGGAGTGGTGGCGTTGATCAGCGAGGTGAAGCCCGCCTCGAGCTGGGTGGTCGCCAGGGCCAGCAGTGAAAACGGCACCACGTGGTTGATGAAGCCGAGCAGCGCCAGGCGTCCGATATTGTCGCGCACCTGGCGCAGGTAGTGCAGTGATGCCAGCAGGGGCAGCAGCAGCAGGGCGCCGACCCCCATGCGGATCATCACCACTGGGACGGCGCCGAACTCCGGCGAGGCCACCCGCATGAAGATGAAGGACAGTCCCCACAGGCTCGACAGCAGGACCAGCTTGAGGGTGTCTGAGGCCGTCATCGAGATTCCTTGTCGTGGGACGGTGGAGGTAGTGGCAGCACTTTTGCTAGCCCGCTAAGAGTATGCGAGATGCGCGAAACAGGAAAGCCGTTGAGGGTGAGGGTGCTGTGAGCCACCGATGACTCTTGTATGCTGAAGTAGACGGTACCGCAACACTGACTGGGCCAGGGAAGTCCTCGGGAGGGCGCTATGAAGACCATCGGGCTGTTGGGCGGCATGAGTTGGGAGTCCACGGTGAGCTACTACCAGGTCATCAATCGGGATGTGAACCGCGCACTTGGTGGACATCATTCGGCCAAGATTGCCTTGATCAGTCTGGACTTCGCCGAGGTCGAGGCCTTTCAGCATCAGGGCCGCTGGGAGGATGCCGCCGGGCTGCTCGCCGACGCCGCCTGGCGCGTTCAGGAGGCGGGCGCGGACCTTATCGTGCTGTGTACCAATACCATGCACAAGGTGGCCCGAGACATCGAAAAGGCGGTAGATATCCCTCTGTTGCACATTGCCGACGCCACCGCCGATGCCCTGATCGCCGACGGGGTCAAGCGGGTGGGGCTGCTCGGCACCTGTTTTACCATGGAGCAGGGCTTCTACAAGGACCGGCTCGAGGCCTACGGTATCGAGGTACAGGTACCCGAGAAGGCTCAGCGCGATCAGGTTCACCGGATCATCTACGATGAACTTTGCCATGGTGAAATCGAGCAGTCGTCACGCCAGGTGATGCTGTCGATCATGGAAGAGCTCAAGGCCGGTGGTGCGGAAGCGGTGATACTGGGCTGCACCGAGATCGCCTTGCTGGTCGCTCAGGCCGACACCGAGATTCCGCTGTATGATACGACGGCCATTCACGCCCGCAGGGCCGTCGAACTGGCGCTAGGCTGATACTGGTACTGGTTATTAGCACTGGTACTGGCTCCGTGCAGTGCCCGTGCCACCAACTTGAGACGATGGCCCCTGGCAAGGATGCCCATGAAGCTTTCCACTCTCGCCTGTTACCCCGTCAAGTCGCTGCGCGGCATCGCGCTGTCCAGGGCTGAACTCACCGAGCGCGGGCTCGCCTTCGATCGGCGCTGGATGCTGGTCGACGACGACGGGCGTTTCGTCACCCAGCGTGAGATCCCCGCCCTGGCGACCATCGGTGTCGAACTGTCGTCCGACACGCTGCGCCTGGTCCACGACAGGATGGCGCCGCTCGTCCTGTCATTGGACGAGCCGAAGGCGGCGGTGCGCCGGGTGCGGGTCTGGCAGAGCGAATGCCAGGCGTTGGACGAAGGCGACGGTGCGGCGAATTGGCTGGCAGAAGCGCTGGCAAAGTCCTTGCCAGAGTCCTTGCCAGCACCCCGGGGCGAAGCGGGACGTTTCCGGCGGTTGCGGCTGGTGCGCCTGCCCCACGAGCAGCGCCGTTGGGTAGAGACCGAGTTTCTGCCGCCGGCGGAGCGCGGTGTGGTGCATACCGCCTTTGCCGACGGCTACCCCCTGCTGATCGCCTCCGAGGCCTCGCTGGCGGCGCTCAACCAGCGGCTGGAAGCCAAGGGGGAGGCGCCGGTGCCGATGGAGCGCTTCCGCCCCAACCTGGTGGTGTCGGGCGGTGATCCCTTCGCCGAACGGGATTGGGCCTCGTTGGCCGGGCCCGGCTATCGCCTCGGCCTGCGCAAGCCATGCAAGCGCTGCAAGATCATCACCCTGGATCAGCGTAGCGGTGAGGCGCCCTCGGCCAAGGAGCCGTTGAAGACCCTGGTGGAAATGGATACCCAGCCCGGTTGGAAGGGCGCCTTCTTTGGCCAGAATGCCGTCGTCGAGCAGGGCGTGGGGGCCATCCTGCGTGTGGGTGACGTGCTCGATAGCCTGAGCTGACGGTTGATCACCGGCGTTGCCGGCCAACAACTCGACGCCGCTGTCCGCCTTCTCGATGCTCTCACGTCCTTCCCGTCCTTCCCCTCCTCCTTCCCGATGTCACTTCCCGTATAGCCGCCGGTGCAGCTCGCGAATCTCGTCGGCAAACTCCTCAACCGGCCCCTCCACCTCGGCACTCGGCACGATGGTCTGGATCGGCAGCGGGGCGATCGGGGCAGGTGCCACCTGCCACTCGCCGAGCCAGCCGCCGAGCTGTTCTGAGGAGCTGGCGTAGACGATGCGTCCGAGTCCGACCCAGCCATGCGCCGCGGCGCACATGGGGCAGTGTTCGCCGGAGGTATAGACGGTCGAGTGCGCGCGCTCTTCGACGCTGAGGTGCTCGGCCGCCCAGCGGGCGATGGCGAATTCGGGGTGGCGGGTCGCGTCACCGCCGGCGACGCGGTTGCGATCCTCGAAGCGAACCTGCCCTTGCGGGTCCACCAGCAGCGAGCCGAACGGCTCGTCACCAGCCTCGAGGGCCTCCCTGGCCAGGTCAACGCAGCGGCGCAGGTGCTGACGATCGGTCGAATTCATTCAGTATTCCTCATAAAGATGATCCGCGGGCGGCCTCCTGCCTGGGGAAGGATGCCTCCGGGGAGGGATATCTGTGGCCTTGGCTTGACTCTAGCATGGACCAAAGTTGTCCGATGACGGACAGCCAGATACGTGATTCTTCACTGAAATATGCTTCTGGCGTCGGCATTTTCCTACGCAGCGCCCGGCGGATCGACTATTGATGCCGAAGGGTAACCCTAGGACGCTGTAGGTTGTCGGCAAGCTGGCCTGCAAATGAGGTGCGTTGCATGAACACGAGGAATACCATGTTGGCCCAGCAGATGGTGGCGCTGGCCGAGCAGGATAGAGCGTTGCTGGATGAACTCGCGGCCTCGGGGGAGATCCCCTCCGCCGACTATCATCCGCGAGTGCGTGCGCTGCATCAGGCCAATGCCGAGCGTCTGTCTGCGGTCATCGATCGTCACGGCTGGCCGGGCAAGGACACCGTCGGGGAAGACGGCAGCGAAGCAGCCTGGTACATCGCGATGCACGCGGTTTTCGACGTGGATTTCATGCAACGTTGCTGTTCTGCACTGATTCAGGCGGTTGCCGCCGGCCAGGCGCCCGGGCGGCAGCTGGCCTTTCTCGAAGATCGCATAAGGGTCCTGACCGGTCGGCCCCAGCGCTATGGCACCCAATTCGAGATCGGCGACGACGGCTGGCCCGTGCCCAGCGTCATCGAACGGCCGGATGACGTCGATCGGCGTCGTCAGGCGCTCGGGCTGGAGCCGCTGTCCAGTCGTCTGGCACGGTTGAGGGGACCGGGGTTAGCGGGTCCGGATGACTGGCTACGGCGTTCGGCCTGAACCGCTTTGCTTCACTTCCTGCTGCATGTCGAACTGAGCCGGCTGCCAGTTGGTGGCCTCTCAATCTGCCCTTGTCACCAGACTCATGACGGCGCGCCGGCATCTCGGCTGACGTCGCTATCCTGCCCGGGCAGTGCTGACACCAATCCCAGCGCCACGGCCAGCCTGACCAGATGCGCCAGGCTATCGGCGCCGAGTGTCTTCATGATGCGCTGACGGTAGACCTCCACGGTCTTGGCGCTCAGCGTCAGCTTCTCGGCGATCTCGCGACTGGTAAGCCCGCGGGCCACCTCGACCAGAATGGCCTGTTCGTTGGCCCTCAGCCCTTCATATCGCTGCCGCAGCTCTTCGAGATCGGCCTGGGCCCGCTGCCGGTGCTGGTGGTGAGCCAGCGCCTGCTGGATGACATCGATCAATTGCTGCTGATTAAAGGGCTTTTCGATGAAGTCGAAGGCTCCCGCCTTCAACGCGGCGACCGCCATGGGCACGTCACCGTGACCGGTCATCATGATCAGGGGAGGACAACGGTCTCGCTCGGCCAGCCGCTGCTGGACCTGCAGACCGCTGAGGCCGGGCATGCGCACGTCCAGCAGCAGCACCTCATGGTGCCGCGACGAGGCGAGAAAGGCGTCGCCGCTTGCGTAGCCCTGACTGCCAAGTCCCACCGACTGCAACAACCAGGCGAGCGACTCGCGCAGGTCATCGTCGTCGTCGATGATGGCGATGGTTGGCTGGTCAGCAGTGTCGACGGGCATGATGGTCACTTCGCTGGTTGGGCGAGTCTCGCGGGCAGGCCCCTATGCTAGCCGATCCCCCGGCCAAAGGGGACCGTGCCAGGCGATGCCTGGTCGCCGGGTTTTCGTACAAAGCCTGGTGCCTGATCTCCGCCTGGCTGGCGCTTGGCGCCTCAAGTCAGGGGACGCGCCGAGGTATCAGCGGGGCGAGCCCTCAGGCGGAGGGCAGGGTAATACGAAAGCGCGCACCCTGTGGCGCGTCAGGATCTTCTGGCCGCCTCGCACCGGGACCGGGGGGAAGAGCGTCTGCGCTCGGTGGGTCGCCGTCATCGATCAGCACCAGGTTGCCGCCCATGGCCTCGATCAACGACAGGCTGATCGATAGCCCCATGCCGAGACCGTCCTTGCGGCCGCTGACGAAGGGCGTAAACAGGCCCTGGCGTTGCTCTGGTGCCACGCCGGGGCCGTCGTCGACGATGTCCACGCAGCATTCACGGGAGCCAAGCGGGTAGGCTTCCAGGCGAATGCACGGAGGCCTGGGCGGAGTGGCGATGTCGCGACAGGCGTCGAGAGCGTTGCGGATCAGGTTGACCAGTACCTGTTCCAGGCCGATGGCGTCGGCCATGACGAGGTCGAGGCCAGGGGCCAGGCGTGACGCCAGATGCACGCCTTCGTGCCGACACTGGGGCTCGCACAGGTCGCAGGCCTGGCCAATGATCTCGGCGAGATCCTGGGGCGCGAGGTGAAGACTGCCGCGGCGAACGAAGCGACGGATATGCTTGAAGCGTTCGGATAGGCGCTGAATCTGATCGTTGATGCGGTTGAGGGGCAGCGCCAGTTGGTGGGCGGGTTGGTCGGGGTCGCGCTCGAGCTGCATCAGCGCGCCGCTGGCGTAGTTGCCCATGGCCGCCAGCGGCTGATTGCATTCGTGGGCGATATTGGTGGCCAGTTCACCCAGGCTCGCCAGGCGATTGGCGTGGGTGATCTGCTCCTGATGGCGGCGTGCCTGGGCCTCCGCCTCCAGGCGCAGACTGAGATCTCGATTGAGGATCGACAGTCGCGTCTGCCCTCCCTGTTCACGGTGCAGCTGGACCACGCTGAGCACCGGGATCTCGCCTGAGGGTGAGGCCAGGGCCAGCTCGCCACTCCAGCGCCCCTCCAGGGTGACGGCAGGCAGCACCTGTTCACGCCATCTTTGTGCCGACGTTGGCACCAACAGTTCGGCAATGGTCGTGCTTGCGCCTTCTTCGTCGAGCCTGAACAGGCTACGTGCGGCCTGATTGCAGTAGACCACGCGTTCGTCCTGGTCGCAGAACAGCACAAAATCGGTGGTCGATTCCACCACCCTTGCCAGGCGCTCGCGGCGTGCCTCGGACTCGACACGCCGACTGACGTCGCGGGAGACGCACAGCACGTCGGTGAGTTCGCCGGTAGCGGGGTCGCGACGGGTACGGCTGGTGGTCTCGAACCAGATGTAGTGGCCGCTGCGGGTGCGAAAACGGTAGGTCTGCTCGTAGAAGCCCTCGTGGTAGTAGATGCGAGGGGACTTGGACAGCAGCGCCGCCAGATCGTCCGGGTGGAAGAGGTCGTAGGCCGATACACCGATCAAGTCGTCAGGATCATAGCCCAGCAGGGTCCTGGCGGCCTGGGAGGCGTAGAGGAAGACGCCGTTGTGGTCGTGGCGCGAGATCAGATCCGTGGTGCTCTCGGCCAGCCACTGATAGTGGCGCTTCTCCTGTTCGAGCTGCTGTACCCGTTCGCTGAGCGCCTCTACCTGCTGGCGCAAGCGTTCCTCTTCGGTTCGCGGTTCGGCGCTGGAGGCTTTAGCGTCGTTGCTGTCGTGGCGCATGGTCATCAGGCCCTAGCGAGCCGGGTCTACCACGCCACCCAGCGAGGCATTGCGTCTGAACCAGCCGGCGATGCTGGCGCGGGGCAGGCGGGTCGGCAGTACTTCATGCGGCACCTGCTCGGACAGGAAGCACACCAGGGTGCCGGCCCTGGGGGCGACCCTGGTGAGCTCCCTCTGCGGGTCCTGTTCAGCGTAGATGACCATCTCGCCACCGCCATCTTCCGGCCAGTCGGGATTGAGATAGCCTACCGTGGAGACCACGCGGTTGGCGCGGCCTCGGAAACTGTCGAGATGGCGACGGTAGAAGGCTCCGGCAGGGTAGCGGGCCAGATGCGCCTCGTACTCGAACAGGCCGAGAAACAGGCTCTCGTTGAGCCTCTGCTGGAGTTCGCCCATGGCATCGAGATAGCGGCGCTGGGCCAGGGTTTCCCGATCGAGCCAGTGGATGGCGTCGCCACGAATGTCTTCGCGGGTATCGAAGTCGGATCCGCGGCCGATGCCGGCCCTGGCCAGGGCCTGCTGGTGCGCTCGGCCCTCGACCTCGGCGTGCAGCGCCTGGCACAGCTCGGCGTCGATCATCCCTTCACCGACATAGAAGCCGCGTTCCACCAGGGCGTCCACCAGCTCCTCCATCCGTTGCGGCGGCAGGGGGCAGGGATCGGGGTAGCTCATGAAATCGGTGCTCGTCTTGTCATCGCGGGGCCATGCCTGGTCATCTTGGCGCTCTTCTCGGAGGCAGATGGCGTAGTCTACCCTCCGGGCGGCGAGAAAGGCTCATGTCCAGGTCGCATCCCTTGGCCAGCAGCTCCACCAGCATCATGGCGGACAGCCCCCAGATCACGTAGTCGTCGCCCTGGTCGGCGGGGATCAGGTAGCTCGGCACATAGATGTCGTTGCCGTCCACCGGGATCACGTCGGTGTGGGTACGCTGGTCATCGATAAAGTGCGACAGCGGCACCTCGAAGATCGCGTCCAGCTCGCCCAGGTCCGGGACCAGCGGCAGATCCGGCGGAATCAGCCCGACGAAAGGGGTGACCTTGAGACCATGCAGCGACAGCACATCCGAGAGCTGGCCGAGCACCTCTACCTGGCCGGGGGGGAGGCCTATCTCTTCTTCGGACTCGCGCAGGGCGGTGGCCAGCAGGTCGGCGTCATGAGGCTCCCGCTTGCCGCCTGGAAAGGCGACCTGGCCGCTGTGGGTCGACAGGTGGCTTGCGCGGCGGGTGAACAGCAGGCCGGGCTCGGGCCGATCGACCAACGGAATGAGTACCGCCGCCTCGGGCAGCTTCAGCGTCAGGCGGCGGGGGGAATGCGCTTGCAGGCGTTTGCGAAGTTTCTCTAACATGGGGGATCCGCAGGGTTTCACTCCTTGTACCCAGCCCCGTGCAGTGGCGTCAAGCCCGTCCTCCATTCCCGAGCCGGGAGCGACATGAACGATTGCAGCCCATGAATTTTTGCAGCCATTGCGGGCAGACCGTCCGTTTCGTCATCCCCGAGGGGGACGACCGTCCGCGTTACCTGTGTGACGACTGCGGTACCATCCACTACCAGAACCCGCGCATCGTGGCCGGCACGCTGCCGGTTTGCGGGTCACGGGTGCTGCTGTGTCGTCGCGCCATCGCACCGCGTGAAGGCTACTGGACGCTGCCGGCGGGATTCATGGAAAACGGCGAGACCACCCCGGACGCAGCACGGCGCGAGACCCGCGAGGAGGCCTGCGCCGAGGTAGCGCTGTCGGGGCTCTACACCATGATCGACCTGCCCCATATCAACCAGGTGTTCATGATCTTTCTCGCCGAGCTCGATGGAGGTTACGCCGCCGGTCCCGAGAGTCTTGAGGTCGCGCTGTTCGAGGAGCACGAGGTGCCCTGGGACGAACTGGCCTTTCCCACCATCGAGCGTACCCTGCGTCACTTCTTCGAGGACCGCGCAAGCGCGACCTTCCCGCTACACATCAGCGATATCACACCGGATCAGCGCAAGCGCTTCTTCGGCAGCGCCTGACAGCACACGTCCAAGGCTTCCCGGGGGCGGGGCCAGGGCTGCCCCCGGTGGCCGGCCGCAGATTCGAAAGGTCACCGGCCGGCTCGTCCGCTTTCGTTCGCGTTATAGGTCTGCCAGCCGCCAGACGTCGTAGGCCACTTCCTCGTAGGGATGGGCCAGCTTGAGCGCGGAGATGGCGGCGCCGATCAGCTCGTCCTCGCACACCAGCTCCACCTTGTATTCCTCTACCCGCTCAAGCTCGCCTACCTGGCCGATGTGCGGGTCGGCGCCGTCCAGCGGGCGAAACTGGCCCTGACCGGCGGTCTGGAAGCAGCAGGCCTCGTAGTCACCGATGCGTCCGGCACCCGTGGCAAACACGGCTTCCTTGACCGCCTCGGCGTCGTCTCTGGGCACGAAGAAGGCAAGCTTGTACATGGGGTCTCCTTGCGTAAGCTGGGGGATGGTCGAGCCGGGTGTACCACCCGAGGGTGGCGACGCGCAACCTGCGCCCGGCGAATCTGCCAGCAGCCAGCAGGAGCCAGCATGAAACTGAATGACGCCCTCGAGACGCTGGGGCTAGCCGCCACGGCACCGCCACGTGCCCTGTCGGGCGGTGATATGGCCGAGGTGTGGCGGATCGAGACCGCGCAGGGCGCGGTGGTGGCCAAGCGCGACGATCCTGAACGCCTGGCAGGAGAGGCCGAGGGCCTTTCCGCACTCGGCGATGCCGGTAGCTCGCTGGTGATACCCGCAGTGATGGGCCAGGTCGGCTCCTGGCTGGTGATGGAAGCACTGGAGCCGGGGCCCGCCGACTGGACGGCGCTGGGTCGAGGGCTGGCGGAGCTGCACGCGCCTTGCGAGGCCGCCCACGGCTGGGCGCACGACAACGCCTGCGGGGCGACGCCCCAGCCCAATGCGCCGCTGCACGACGGACGCGCCTTCCAGCGTGAGCGAAGATTGATGCCCCTGGGCGAGGCCTGCCTCGGCCGCGGCTTGCTGTCGCGCAGTGAACTTGCCCGCCTCAAGCAGGTGGCCGACCAGCTCGAGGCGTGGCTGCCTGACCAGGCGCCGAGTCTGGTGCACGGGGACCTGTGGTCCGGCAACGTCATCCACAGTTCGCGCGGCCCGGCATTGATCGACCCGGCGGTCTATCGCCACTACCCGGAGGTGGATCTGGCCATGCTGACGCTGTTCGGCGCGCCGGGTGAGGCATTTTTCGAGGCCTACTGGCAGGCGCAGGGGCGGGAGCGCGCCCCCGCCGACTGGCCCCGGCGCGAAGCCGCCTTCCAGCTCTATCCGTTGCTCAATCACCTGCTGCTGTTCGGCCGTGGCTATCACGCGGCAGTGCTGCGAACGATCACGCGGCTGGAGCAGGACTCCAACGACTAGACAGAGCGGGCTTCAGGAGGCGCCGAGCCCCAGCAGGCGTCGCCACCAGGGACGCGCAACCGCCCTGGACGGCTCGTGAGGCTGCTCGGCGAGGCTTTTCTCGAGAAAGGCCTTGATCGGTGCAACCTGGCTCGGGCGATCGAGCATCGGGGCGTGGCCGCAGCCCGGGACCGCCAGCGTCTCGAGCTCTGACTGAGCCTCGCCCATGCGGGTGACGATATCCTCGGACAGCAAAGGTGAGTCTGCGCCACGCACGACCATCAAGGGGCAGCGGATGGCCTTCCAGTCGGCCCAGGTGTCCCGGGGCGTGTCGTGGACGAATTGCTCGCCGATGCGCGGGTCGTAGTGGTAGGTCCAGCTACCGTCCGGCAGGCGGCGCGCGCTCTCCAGGGTGAGCTGGCGCCAGGCGTCCTCGTCATCTATGCCGAAGCCGGCGTAGTGGCGGCGCAGCTCCGCCTCCAGTTGGCTCAAGCGGGAAAAGCGGTGGGGGACGGTGAAGTAGGTGGCCAGTTCGGCGAGGCCTTGTGGCACCAGTTCCGGACCGACATCGTTGAGCACCAGTCGCTCGATGCGGCCTGCACTGGATGGATCGGCGGCCAGCAGCATGCCGAGCAGCCCTCCCATGGAGGTACCCACCCAGGCTGCCCGGTCGAGTTCGAAGTGGTCCATGACGGCCAACGCGACTGTCATGTAGTGGGAGTACAAGTAGTCATTGGCAGGATACAGCGACCAGCTCGACAGTCCTCGCCCCGGTGTGTCGGGTGCCAGGACTCGCCATTCGGGGCCAAGTTCCCGGGCCAGGGCAGCGAAGTCACCGCCGTGGCGTGCCAGTCCGTGCCAGGCGATGACGGTTCTGGGTGCCTCGGGATGAAACACGCGTACCGCGATCTCGAGCTCTCGGAAGGTGACCAGTCTCAGAGTGTCCATGGTGGCTCCTGGTGATGGTCCTGCAGGGGAGGGTGATCTTGGCTATGTTGCAGTGCAGCATTGTGGTTTAGCCAGCAATATAGTGCGGAATTGCGAATTTTTCACCATCCTTGCATGAAGGGCGGTAGAATACGACGCCAAACATGCGACAATGTATGTATATCGAATACCCCTAGATTCGAACGCCACCCGGTGCTTTCCAGGAAGTCGAGGCGCCCAGGAAATGGCAAGGACAGTGTGTCAGGGAGGTCGTGCTCGCGTCGCGCGGCGTCCTTGGCGTGATGTCTCTGTGGCCTGGTCAAAGGGACTTGTGGACAACGCCGAGCAACAGATCCGAGGATGCTATCAATGACGCCTTCCCGACCAGTCCCCGTCACTCTGACCTCGCGGGTTCCTTCTCGCCGCCGCCTTCTGTGTGCCGCTGTCGCCGCCCTGATGATGGGCCAGGTCCAGGCCGCCGATCTGTTGACCATTACCCGCGACGCGCTGGACAACAACTCCGAGTTGGCCTCCGAGCGGTCCACCACCAGTAGTGCGGAAGAAGGCATCAACGTCGAACAGGCGGATCTCAATCCTCAGGTGACCGCCTCCGGCGAGGCGGCCTACAACCATATCTTCGAGACCCAGTCGCAGTCCGGCTTCAGCGGCACCGGCAGCGATGACGACTACCTCAGCTACGGCCTCAACCTGCAGGCGACCCAGAAGCTCTATGACGCCCTGAACAGCCGCGAAGTGAACGTGGCCGAGGCCCAGCTGGAGCAGCAGACCTACACCCTGGCGGCTACCGAGCAGCAGGTGTTGATCGACACCTCGTCGGCCTACTTCGATATTCTGCGCGCCTACGAGATCCTCGAAGCGCGCAGGGCCCAGGAGCGCGCCATCGGGCGTCAGCTCGAGCAGGCCCAGGAGCAGTTCGACGTCGGCCTGATCGCGATCACCGAGGTCGAGGAAGCGCGGGCGACCTTCGACCAGTCACGGGCCGACCGGATCGTCGCCGAGAGCGACCTCCAGGTGGCCTTCGAGGCGCTGGAGCGCCTGACCGGCAAGCGCTACGACAGCATCGAGATGCTCCAGGACGATCTGCCCATTGCGCTGCCCGAGCCGTCCAGTCGTGATGCCTGGATCGAGCTTGCCATCGAGCGCAATCCGGAACTGCTGGCGCAGCAGGCTGGCGTCGATGTGGCGCGTGAGCGGATCGATGTGGCCAGGGCCGCCGATCTGCCGGTGGTGGAGGCCTTTGCCAACTACGCCTACAGCGACGACGAGCGTGACAACTTCGAGGACTACAACTCCAATAGCCAGGTGGGCGTGAGCGCGAGCATGCCGCTGTACACCGGCGGTCGGACCAGCGCCTCGGTGCGCCAGACCACCTACGACCTGGAGTCCAGCCAGTACGACTTCGAGTCCCAGCGTCGCGAGACGGTGCTGCAGGTGCGCTCGCTGTATACCCAGGTCAGCAATGACGTCTCCACGGTGGCGGCGCGCAAGCAGTCCATCGTCTCCAACCAGAGTGCCCTGGATGCCACCCGCGCGGGCTACGAGGTGGGTACCCGCAACATCGTCGACGTGCTCAACGCCGAGCAGAACCTGTATAACGCCATCGCTGACTACGCCGATGCCCGTTTCAACTACGTGATCAACCTGCTCAGTCTGCACCGTCAGGCGGGGGTGCTCGACGCCCAGGATATCGCCGAGCTCAACGCCTTCCTGGTCGAGGAAGGGCAGGTGAACTTCACCCTGCCGGAGCAGGGCGAGGCCGACGAATACGACGCGGTTCTCGATATCGGCGCACCGCCGAGTCAGGACGGCTGACGCACGCCTTGGCGTCCAGGCTGACCGCCTCCTCCCTCGAGGCGGTCAGCGCCCGGCATCTGACGATCCAATTACCCCGAAGGAATCAAGGGATGAAAACCACCATCTATCGCGGCCGCCTCTGGGCCGCACTGGCGGCGGCATTGCTGCTGGTCGGCTGTGGTCAGGAAGAAGACCCGTCCGCCGGTCAGGCCGGTGGTCAGCCACCCGCCAAGGCCATCGAGGTGGCCGAGCTGGCCTACCAGGACATTCCACTGGACAAGTCCTACCCCTCCAAGCTGATGAGCGAGCAGGAAGTCACCCTGGTCGCACGTGTCACCGGTGTGCTCGAGGAGCGCAAGTTCGAACCCGGCGATCAGGTCGAGCAGGGTGAGAGCCTCTACACCATCGAGCCGGACCTGTACGAGGCCACCGTGGCCCAGCGCGAGGCCGACCTGGCCAGCGCCCAGGCCGAGCTGTCGCGGGCCGAGCGTGACGCCAATCGTTTCCAGCAACTGGCAGCCCAGAACTCGGTGAGCCGTCAGCAGGTCGACCAGGCCCTGGCCGACGCGCGCGTCGCGCGGGCCAGCGTGGCCCAGGCCGAGGCGGCGCTGAAGAGCGCCCAGCTCGACCTGGACTACGCCGAGGTCACGGCGCCGGTGTCTGGCGTGATCGGTCTCAGTGAGGTCAATGTCGGCAACCTTGTGTCACCCAATACCGAACTTGCCACCATCACTCCGTTGGATCCGCTTGAGGTCCGTTTCCAGATGCCTCAGAACGACGCCTTCGAGCTGCGTCGTCAGTTGAAGGACATGAGCATCGAGGACATCGCCGCCTCGCTCGAAGCGTTCTCTTCGCGTGGGGATGAGCCTGCCGTGCTCAGCGGCCACCTGGACTTCCTTGGCTCCCGTGTCGATCCCGAGACCAGCACCGTCCAGGCGGAGGCCACCTTTGCCAACCCGGACGGCGCGGTTCTGCCGGGTCAGTACGTGCGCGTGAAGATCGAGGGGCTGGCGCGTTTCGGCGTGCTGGCGGTGCCGGAGCTGGCGTTGACCCAGGGCCTGATGGGCCCGCAGGTCTACGTGCTTGATGAAGACAACGTCGCCAGGGCGCGTCCGGTGCAGCTCGGCGAGCTGGCGGGCGCCTGGCAGATCATCCTCGACGGCGTCGAACCCGGCGAGCGTGTGGTGGTCGGTGATCCGGGCAGCCTGAAGCCGGGTACCCCGATCGATCCCCAGCCGTTCGACGGCGACGCCGAGGCACTGATGCAAGAAGCCCAGTACGAGCAGCAGGGGCAGGGCGCCGGCCAGGCCGCGCCCGAGCAAGCTGAGCAGGAAGCGGCGTCACCGGGCGAGCCAGCGGCCGATCAGAGCGGGCAGGGCACTGCGGAGAGCGCTGGTCAGGGCGAGGATGCCGCGAGTGCCACCCAGGCCGCCCAGCAGGCGCCGATGAACGCGCCGCAGGGCGATCAGGAGGCCGAGGAGGCTCGAGGAGAGGGTAACGAATGAATTTCGCCAACTTCTTCATCAAGCGGCCGATCTTCGCCTCGGTCCTGGCAATCATCCTGACCATCATCGGGGCGATGAGCATGCGGGTACTGCCGATCGAGCAGTATCCCAGCGTGGTGCCGCCCACGGTGTCGGTCAGCGCCACCTTCCCGGGGGCCGACGCCGAGACCGTGGCGCAGACGGTGGCCGCGCCGCTGGCGGAGGCGATCAACGGCGTCGAGAACATGCTCTATATGAACTCGACCAGCTCCGACAACGGCTCCATGAGCCTGAGCGTGGCCTTCGACATCGGGACCGACGGTGATATCAACACCATCAACGTCAACAACCGGGTCCAGGGCGCGCTGTCCCAGTTGCCCGAGGCGGTGCAGGAGCAGGGCGTCCAGGTCGAGCTGCGTTCCAGCTCGATCCTGATGCTGGTGTCGTTGATCTCGCCCCAGGACGACTACGACAACATCTACATGCAGAACTACGCCACCCTGAACATTCTCGACGAGCTGCGCCAGATTCCCGGCGTCGGTGAGGCCGAGGTGCTGGGCGGTGGCGAGTTCGCCATGCGCATCTGGATGGACCCCAACAAGCTGGCCGAGTACGACCTGACCCCCACCGAGGTGGCGGCGGCGATTCGTGCCCAGAACACCGAGGTACCGGCGGGTAGCCTGGCGTCCACGCCGATCGACAGCCCGCGAGCCTTCACCTACACCATCACCGCCGGCGGACGTCTGTCCAGCGCCGACGACTTCCGCGACATCCTGCTGCGCACCAACGAGGACGGCTCTGCGCTGCGCCTGGATGACGTCGCACGGATCGAGCTGGGCGCCTCCTTCTATGGCGTCGAGGCGCGCCTCAACGGCGCCATCATGACGCCGATCATGATCCAGCAGCAGCCGGGCGCCAATGCGCTGCAGACGGCAGACATGGTCAAGGAAAAGATGAACGAGCTGGAGGTGCGCTTCCCGCCGGGCCTCGAGTACGTGGTGCCCTACGACACCACCCTGTTCATCGACGCCTCGGTGGAAACCGTCTTCCACACCTTTATCGAAGCCTTCCTGATCGTCGGCGTCATCCTGTTCATCTTCCTGCAGAACTGGCGCTTTACCGTGATCGCCATGTCGGTGGTGCCGGTATCGGTACTGGCCACCTTTGCCGGCTTCTACGTGTTCGGCTTCTCGATCAACCTTTTGACGCTGTTCGCTCTGGTGCTGTCCATCGGCATCGTGGTGGATGACGCCATCCTGGTGGTGGAGAACGTCGAAAGGGTGCTGTCGGAGGACGAGGAGATCACGGTTCGCCAGGCCACCATCCAGGCCATGAAGGAGGTCGGTGGGCCGGTCATCGCCACCTCGCTGATCATGGCGGCGGTGTTCGTGCCGGTGGCCTTCCTCGGCGGCTTTACCGGGCAGATCTATCAGCAGTTCGCCCTGACAATCGCCATCTCGGTGGCGTTCTCGGCGCTGATGGCATTGACCTTCACCCCGGCGCTGTCGGCGATCTTCATCAAGCACGACCTGCACAAGAAGGAATCCTCCTTCATGCGGGCGGTGCGCACCCCGCTGCGCCTGTTCGACCGCTTCTTCGACGGCGTCACCAGGGTGTTCATGGTGGCGGTCAAGGCGCTGGTCAAGGCCTGGGTGCTGACCCTGCTGCTGGTGGGGCTGGTCGGGGCCGGTTCCTTCTGGCTCTACGAGAACACGCCCTCGACGCTGGTGCCGGAAACCGACCAGGGCATCGCCCTGGCAGCCGTCAGCCTGCCGGACTCGGCATCGCTCAGCCGCACCAAGGCCTATATGGCCGAGGTCAGCAAGCGCATCGAGGAAGTGCCCGGTGTGCGCTATTCCTCGGCCATCGCCGGTTACGACATGCTGACCAGCTCGGTCAACACCGCGCGCGGCATCATCTTCATCAACATGGACAACTGGGACGAGCGCGAGACCACGGTGGATGACCTGATCGGCCGGATCTTCCAGATCGGTGCCGAGGTCGACGGCGGCAACGTCATGGCCTTCAACATGCCGCCGATCATCGGCCTGTCCACCACCGGCGGCTTCACCGGCTACCTGCAGTCGTTCTCCGGTGCCACCCCCGAGGAGATCTACCAGGCCTCGCTCAAGGTGATGCAGGCGGCCAATCAGGATCCGGCGCTCAACCAGGTGTTCTCGACCTTCAGCGTCAACGTGCCGTCCTTCCGGGCCGAGATCGACCAGCAGAAGGCGCTGAGCTACGGCGTGTCGCTGACCGACCTCAATGCCACTCTGTCGAACACCTTCGGCAATGGCTTCGTCAACTTCTTCAGCTACCAGAACCGCAACTTCCAGGTCTACCTGCAGAACGAGGCGGAGTACCGCGACACCCCGGACGATATCAACAACGTCTATGTGCGCGGCGGCAACGGTGAGCGGATTCCGCTGTCGGAGTTCGTGACCCTCGAGCGCAAGGCCGCCCCTGCGGTAGTCACCCGTTTCGGTGTCTACTCGGCGGCCCAGTTCCAGGGTGGCCCGGCGGAAGGCTACTCCTCGACTCAGGCGCTCCAGGCCATGGAGCGGATCGTCCAGGATACGCTTGGCAGCGACTGGGGCATGGGCTGGACCGGTACCGCCTACCAGGAGAGCGAAGCGGGTAACGCCGGCACCATCGCCATCATCTTCGGCATGGTCATGGTGTTCCTGATCCTGGCGGCGCAGTACGAGAGCTGGTCATTGCCGCTGGCGGTACTGACCGCCACGCCGTTCGCCTTCCTCGGGGGCATCGCCGGTATCGCCATGCGTGGTCTGGATACCAGCGTCTATGTCCAGATCGGGGTATTGGTGGTCATCGGCCTGGCGGCAAAGAACGCCATCCTGATCGTCGAGTTCGCCGAGTTGCAGCGCAAGGAGATGGGCAAGACCATCCGCGAGGCGGCGATCACCGCGGCGGAGCTGCGTTTCCGGCCCATCGTGATGACCTCCATGGCATTCATCTTCGGCACCCTGCCGCTGGCCATGGCCACCGGCGCCAGTGACACCAGCAGCCACCACATCGGTACCACGGTGGCCATGGGCATGGCCTCGGTGGCGATACTGGGTAGCTGTTTCGTGCCGTCGTTCTACGCCATGATCGCGTCGCTCTCCCTGCGCTTGTTCGGAGAGCGTGGTTCCGACGACGATGAGGACGAGAACGCCTCAGAAGCCAAGGGCACTGCCACCGATCATTGAACCAGTGGGCGGGTCAACATGACCGCCCCTCATCGGTAGAATGGTTGATGCAGGTCAAAGCGCCGCCTTTCCAGGCGGCGCTTTTTTTTATGCTGCAGAGGCGGTGAGTCGCTGGTGACAGGGAGTTTTTTATTGCGTATTACACGCTTGTGGCGGGCCTGGGGGAAGTGTGCAGCGCAGCATGTTGTGCATTGCAACATGCTGTCGCCAAAGGAAAAATTGGGATGTGCGGGTCGAGGTTTGTGGCCTATGGCGCTATGCTGCGGGTAGCAAGTACGCAAGTGGCAACGCCACGGGAGGTGGTATGGACATAACGCTGATCAGGGACATTGCCCTGAGTTTTCCGCTGATTCTGTTCACGGTGCTGCTTCCACTCGTCGCGCTCTACTGGATCCTGGTGGCATTGAAGCTGGTGCCGCTGCAGTTGTTCGAACGTGACAGCCTGCGTGACGATCATATGGCCAGCACGATGGTATCGCTGGGGTTTGCCGGGGTGCCAGTGACGGTGGCCCTGACCGCGTTGATCCTGTTTGCCGCGGTCTTCACGCTGGTGGCGGAACTGCTGATTCTGCAGTGGGTCAACCTGGCGATCGTGATCGTGCCGCTGGGCATCGTGGTGCTGTGGGGAGCCTTTGCGCTGTCGTCCCCGCTGGCATCCCGCTTCTGTCGGGTACTGTTGAAGCGCTATCGCGATCGGCCCTCGTTCAACCGCCGTTGCCTGCTGGGCGAGCGTGTCCAGGTGGTCGGCTTCATCGATGGCCAGGGGTGCTGCCGTGCGGTGCTCTGCTCGGACGGAACCCGGGAGATCTGCCTGAGGGGCAAGCCGGGGGCGATGCCTCGGGAAGGGGAAGTACGGGTGCTGGTCAAGTACCTGGAAGAGCACGACAGCTTCCGCTCGGTGGCCGAGCAGGAGTTCCTCGATGCGCGTACCCGGCTTGTAAGGCTCAAGCTGATCGAGCGCCATGAACCGGTACCACCCCATGAGGCACCGACGCACGGGCATCACTACCACGGCCATCGTCACTCCCACGGCCATCAGCATTGAAGCGTGTCGAGCCCTTCTCGAGTCGATCGAGTAGCAGTTCGCGACGACGGGTCAGTCGCGACCGATCAGGCGGATCAGGTCATCGACCAGGGCAGGGCCTCGTTCACTGAGAGTGAAAGCCTGGGGCGCCCGTAGCCACTCCCAGAACAGCCCGCTCAGGGCATAGTGAAACAGGTCGGTGGCACGCTCCGGGCTAAGCCCGGGGCGTAGCTGCTGCTTGAGATCAGCCTGCTTGAACTGGCGCAGCAAGGCCTGGCAGGTTTCTCGGGCGATCTCGGCCTTGGCCTCCAGCGGGTCGAAATCGTCGGTACGCTCGCAGTGGTGCAGCAGGATGCCGTGAACCCGGCGGTGGCGCGGAGTATCGGCCTGGCGCAGCCCGGCATGACAGCTCAAGCGAATGGCCTCAAGAGGGTGATGATCGACCGAGGAGTCGTCGAGCTCATTGAGCAGGTCCTCGAACGGCAGATGGACACGCTCCAGCATGGCCCTGAACAGATCGCCCTTGTTGCGAAAATGCCAGTAAAGGGCGCCCCGGGTGACGCCGGCCCGTCGCGAGATGACCTCGAGCGAGGCGCGCGAGACGCCGCGCTCGAGGAACACTTCCTCTGCTGCGTCGAGCAATGCGGCTCGGGTGGCGGCGGCTTCTTGCTTGGTACGGCGGGGCATGGGGGCGGGGCGCTCCGGCGGTGGGTCAGTCCGCGTATTCTACCGGACTGGCCCCGCGAGATCAGCGGCATCGATACGCGCACTGAGGTAAATTGGGCTCGTTTTGGCGACGTCACAAAGGTATAAGGACGACAGGTGCTGTCGTGTTTTCGACGGCGCGGCATGGCGACTAAGGAACTTCCATGGCAAGAGCCCCCTTCGAACTGGCCGGCATTACCGTCAAGCCGGGCACGCGTGCCCAGATCGACGTGCCGGTGGCCAAACTTTACACCCATGCACCGCTGGACATCCCGGTGGAGGTCGTTCACGGACGCCAGCCCGGTCCCACCTTGCTGGTGTGCAGCGCCATCCATGGCGACGAGATAAACGGCGTCGAGATCGTCAGGCGTCTGTTGCGTTCGCGCCAGATCAACCGTCTGCGCGGCACCCTGATCGCGGTGCCGATCGTCAATATCTTCGGCTTCGTTCAGCACTCTCGCTATCTGCCGGATCGGCGCGATCTCAATCGCTGCTTTCCCGGCAGTGAATCAGGCTCGCTCGGGGGGCGTATCGCGGCGCTGTTTCGCGAGCAGATCGTCGATCACGCGACCCACATCATCGACCTTCATACCGGCGCCATCCACCGCACCAACCTGCCGCAGATCCGCGCCCAGCTGGGTGACGCCGGCGAGGAGACCCGGCGCATGGCCGACGCCTTCGGCGCCCCGGTGATTCTCAACGCCGAGCTGCGCGAAGGCAGCCTTCGCCACTACGCCCAGACTCGCGGTACGCCAGTGCTCACTTACGAAGCCGGCGAGGCGCTGCGCTTCGACGAGTGGGCGATCACCGCTGGTGTCCGAGGGGTGCTGCGGGTGATGCGCCGGCTCGACATGCTCACCGGCGAGCAACGCCGGCGCAAGCCGCCGGCAGCGGAGGTCGCCAATGGGTCGAGCTGGGCGCGTGCGCCCATCGACGGCATCTTGAGGCCCAAGGTGCGCCTGGGTGCCCGGGTCGCCAAGGGGCAGGTGCTGGGCAAGGTCGCCGATCCCTTCGGTGAGACCGAAGGCGAGATCCTGTCCATGGCCGACGGCATCGTCATCGGCATGAGCCGGCTGCCCCTGGCCAACGAAGGCGAGGCGCTGTTCCATATCGCCCGCTTCGACGCCATCGAAGAAGCCGAAAGCGCCATCGAGACCTTCCATTCGAGCCTGGAGCCGCCGCCCGATTCACTCTACTAGGCCTCAAGGCGTGAAGCGGTTCACCCAAGAGCCAAGGTTGCACATGCAGGTGAGCACTCGCTTACCTTAAGGCATGAGGGTGGCGATAGGGGTAGCGGCAGAGGTAGCGGCAGCAGTAGCGGTAGGGCTAGCGAGACAGATGTCCGGAGGGCTTGATGAATATCGAGTCCCCAACCCCGGACCCAATAAAGAACGGCCGAGCAGATCGCTCGGCCGCTCTCTTTTTTGCAGGGCAATTTTGCCCGTGCAGCGGAGTGTCGTGCAGCCGTTGTCAGGCGCTGACGGGCTCCGGCACCAGGCCCAGGGCATCGTCGAACACCGCCAGGCCCGCGCCGTCGCGATGAGCGTTCTCCGACAGATGTCGCCGGAAGCGGCGCCCGCCGGGGCAGCCCTGGAACAGGCCAAGCAGATGGCGGGTGATATGGTTGAGCTTGGCGCCTTCTTCCAGGCGGCGCTGGATGTAAGGGCGTAGCGCCATGGCGGCGGCGTGGCGACTGTCAGCAGGCCCCGGCTCGCCGTAGATCGCCTGGTCTACCTGGGCCAGCAGCCAGGGATTCTGGTAGGCCTCGCGACCCACCATCACGCTGTCGACGTGATTAAGCTGCGTCTGGCACTCCTCGAGGCTCTTGATGCCGCCGTTGATGCCGATATGCAGATCGGGGCGACTGGCCTTCAAGCGATGCACCCGCGGATAATTCAGCGGCGGCACGTCGCGGTTTTCCTTGGGGGACAGCCCCTGCAGCCAGGCCTTGCGCGCGTGCACGATAAACACCTCGCAGCCGGCGTCGGCCACCTGGGTGATAAAGCGCTCGAGATCGGCGTCCTCGTCCTGATCGTCGATCCCGATACGGCACTTCACTGTCACCGGAATCGACACCGCCTCGCGCATCGTCGCCACCGCCAGCGCCACCTTGTCCGGATGACCCATCAGGCAGGCCCCGATCAGGTTGTTCTGGACCCTGTCGCTGGGGCAACCCACGTTGAGATTGACCTCGTCATAGCCCCACTCCTCGGCGATCGCCGCGCACTCGGCGAGTTCCCCAGGATCGCTGCCACCTAACTGCAGCGCCAGCGGATGCTCCACCTCGTCGTAGCCGAGGAAGCGCTCGCGCGGACGCCCGTGAAGGATCGCACCAGTGGTCACCATCTCGGTGTACAAGAGCGTCCGGCGCGTCAGGGTGCGCGCGAATACGCGGTAGTCGCGTGTCGTCCAGTCCATCATCGGCGCCACGGAAAAGCGGCGGGCCTGGGCCAGGGGATCTCGGTCAGTCATCGGCATCAAGAAGTCGGGCAGGAGAGGGCGCGTAGTGTACCAGCCCCAAGGGGGCGTTTTCATTGTTGGTGTGGTGACGGAGGGGGGGTACGAGCGGGAGCAGAGGTGCTTCGCAGTCTGGCCTTGGCCTTGCGTTCTACCGCCAAATTGGAGCAGTGAGGAAAACTTTGCAGATAGAGGACTGCTGGCGCTGGCCTTCCGGCGACGCGAGTATCGTGGTACCGACGAGGGATTGCGCCTTACCTCGGCGCGACGGGCCACCAGGCGAGAGGAGGCGATTTATGCTCAATGAGACCTTGAAAAGGCGATTGGCGAAGGACCGTCCCATGACGACAGTGACGCTGCGGGTGCCGGTTGATGTGGTGGAGTCGCTGAAGGCGATAGCGCCACTGAAGGGGTTTCAAGGCTACCAGACGCTGCTGAAAGCCTACGTCAGCGAGGGACTGCGTCGCGACGAGGCTCGCTATCTCGATGATGGTGTGCGGCGTTTGGTGGAGGCGTTGAAGGCTCGCGGTGTGGCTCCGGAACTTATCGAGCGTGCGGTGGCTGATGCCCATGAGGAGAATTGAGTCCAGCACATCCGACTGTGCGCCTTTCGATAAGGGGGCTCAATAGCCTCTTGCAAGGCACAGGCGATATGTCAGGGAAGGTCAGATCGATGCGCTCGACTGATTTGACGCTTTCGAGCGGTATCCTCTTGATGCGGGCCAGGGGATCTCGGTCAGCCATCGGCATCAAGAGATCGGGCGGGAGAGAGCGCGTGGTGTGCCAGCCCTAAGGGTGCGTTTTCATCGTGTGGAGTATGGGTCATCGGTCGCGATCCGATATGCCCAGCAGATCGCTTGGGTTCGCTTTGTCGGCACTCACGCCCAGTACGATCAAATCGACGCGGAGACCGTGTGAATGAATATCCAGCCGATTCACAACGATGCCGATCTGGAGCGGGCCTTCGCTCGGATGGAGGCGCTATGGAATGCCGAAGACGGCAGTCCCGAGGCCGACGAACTTGAGGTCCTGTCGATTCTGATTGAGCACTATGAAGACGAGCACTACCCGATCGGTCCATCGGATCCCATCGAAGCGATCAAGTTTCGCATGGAACAGCAAGGGCTGACGCCAAGAGACCTGGAAGCCTATATCGGCGGTAGCGGACGGGTCTCGGAGGTGCTGAATCGCAAGCGTGGGCTCAGCCTGGCCATGATCCGCCGGCTGCATCATGGGCTACGGATCCCCTACGAGAGTTTGATGAACGAGACATCTGCTTAACCTTGAGCTTCCGCCCACCATGTCATCGATCACGCCGCCGCCCATAGGGCGGCGGCGTCGCGTGTGGGGCCAGGATGAGGCCCTGCGTCTGATTCGGCCCAGGAGTATCACTGAGATCCAGTGATCCAAACGTGATCGTCAGTGCTCCAGCGCCTCCAGTATCCGCCAGGCGGCTTCGACGCGCTCGCCGTTGGGGTAGCGCTTGTTGGCGAGGATGACGATGCCCAGTTCATGCGCCGGCATAAAGGCGGCGTAGGCGCCGAAGCCGCCGGTGGAGCCGGTCTTGTGGTACCAGCGCTGGGGCTGTGGCTCGCCTGACGGCTCGAGCATGGTGACAGGCTGGGGCTCCAGCGCCATCTCTGCGGTGGTGCCGTTTTGCAGCGTATCGAGGGTCGTCGGCAGGGCGTAGCTTTCCCAGGCGAGTCCCTGCTGCATCTCGCCGACGGCGGCGTAGCCCTGGTGGGTGGCCAGCAGGGCTTGTGCCATGCGCTGGTCGTCCTGGCTGCCTTGATAGGCGTCGATATTGGCCTGAACGAAGCGTGCCAGGTCCCGTGCCGTGGTCTTGATGCCGTAGGCCTGGGTGTCCAGCGGGCCCGGATTGACGCGCACAGGCTGATCGTCGCTGTTGTAGCCCTGGGCGTAGTGGCGGGCCTGGTCGTCGGGCACCGTAAGCCAGGTGGCATCGAGGCCAAGTGAGGGCAGCACACTGTCCTGCATCAGCTCAGCGAAGCTTGAGCCTTCGCTCTGGGCCGCGAGCAGGCCGAACAGGCCGATGCTGGGGTTCGAGTACAGGCGTTTGGTGCCGGCGGCAAAGTCCGGCTGCCAGTTCACGAAGTAGTCGTGGAGGGTGGCGTCGTCGACGCCTGCGGGAAACTGCAGCGGGAAGCCGCCGGCGGTGTAGGTGGCAAGCTCTACCATGCTGACCTCGCCTACCGGACGACCCTCGAAGTCGGGCTCGATGCTGGCCGCGCTGTCGCTCAGGGAGAAGGCTCCGCCTTGCTGCACCCAGGCGCCCAGCGCCGCAGTGAAGGTCTTGCTGACCGAGCCGATTTCGAACAGGGTGTCGTCGTTCACTGCGGCGCCGGTCGAGGACTCCCGGCTGGCGACGCCGTAGTGGCTCAGGCAGATGTTGCCGTGGTCGATCAGTGCCACCGACACGCCCGGGATGCCGTGGTGATCCATCAGTGCCTCGATCTGCTGGTCCATGGTCGGGTTTTCGCAGGATCGGCTACTCTGCTGCTCGACGGTACTCCGGTCGGCGTCTTTTGGCGCGGAGGCTGCCTGGGCGGAGGTGGTCCCCACGGCGAGGACGAGGGGCAGAAGATGAACGGGGCGAACGGGCATGAGCGGTGATTCCGTCGTGTGGGGGTGTTGCCCGAGGCAGTGGGGCCAAGGGGCAGGCGGACAGGCACAGGACGGCGCGCCTTGAAGGCTCACGGAGTCTGCTGTGCCGGCACAATCATCGCCTGAACCCGGCGGCGAGTCACCCGTGGGCTGAGGTTCGATCGTGCGGCTCTCACCTCATTTCGTCTCGCTCTACCTCTACCGATCGCCACGTTTACCGATCGCCACCTTCACCCTGGTAGTGCCTGCTATATCGCCTCAGGCCAGGACCTTGAGGCCTCGTTGCACGGCGGGGCGCTCGAGAAACGCCTGGAGGGTGCGGTCGACGTGGGGGAAGTTGGCAAACTCGACCAGATCCCCGGCGTCGTAGCGGTAGACCAGGTTACGTACCCAGGGAAGGATGGCGATATCCACCACCGAGTAATCCTCGCCCATGATCCACTCGCGCTGTTCCAGGCGCTTGTCCAGCACCCCAAGCAGGCGTTTGGCCTCGTCCACGTAGCGCTGAAGAGGGCGCTTGTCCTCGAGTTCCTTGCCGGCGAAGAAGTGGAAGTAGCCGATCTGGCCAAACATCGGGCCCACGCCGCCGACCTGGAACATCAGCCATTGCAGGGCCTGATAGTACGCCTGGGGCGTCTGGGGCACCAACTGGCCGGTCTTGTCGGCCAGGTACAGCAGAATCGTGCCTGACTCGAACAGTCCGATCGGCTGGCCTTCAGGGCCGTCGGGATCGAGGATCGCGGGAATCTTGTTGTTGGGGCTGAGCGAGAGAAACTCGGAAGAGTGCTGGTCCCTGGTATCGAAGTTGACCCGGTGCGCTTCGTAGTCCAGCCCGACTTCCTCCAGCATGATCGAGACCTTGACCCCGTTGGGGGTCGGCAGCGAATAGAGCTGCAGGCGCTCGGGGTGTGTCGCCGGCCACTTGGCAGTGATGGGGAAGCGGGAAAGGTCGGTCATGGGGACATTCCTTGTGGTGAAGAACGAAGGGAGCGTGACGCTGACATCTGGTGGCTGGAAGTACGAACTGACGGTGCGAGCAAGGAGCGATCGAGACAGGCGTCGCCCTTGACCTGAACCGGGGAAAGCCGTCAGCCAACGTCTGGAGGGTAGCACCCGACGACGGATTCGAGCGTCGCCAGGCGCAGAAAGGCGCAACTCTGGTGCATTTGGCGCTGCTGCCAAAGCGGGTTCGGGCGCGTATCGGCGGGTTGGGGCGCGTACCAGCGGGTTGGGGCGCCCATTAGCAGGTTCGGGCGCCTATCAGCGGGGTCTACCCCCGGGCTGACTCAGGCCCTGGGTCTTGTACGAAAAGCCACCGAGCGCAGGCACTTTTCCTACAAGCCTCACCCAGGGCGGTTGGGCCAGACGCTCTCCAGGGTGGCAAGCGCGGCCTGCAGCGGCGGCTCGCGGGTGCGTTCCTTCTTCCATACAAAGCACAGGGCGCAGTCCAGCGTCACCCCCTCGACGATGGTCAGGCCGCTGCGCTGGCGCTCGGTCAAGGCCAGCGAGTCCCGGGCCAGGCTCAACCCCACCCCGGCGCGTACCAGATCGAGCATGCAGGCCTCCTGGTCGACCTGGGCGACCCGCCGGGGCGTCTCTCCGCTGTCCTGCATGGCGCGCTTGAGCAGTCGATGGTGGACCGAGTCGGGGGGTGTGACGATCCAGGGCAGGGTGGCCAGCGTCGACCAGCGGGTGTCCTCGACCCGTGATTCCCAGCCTGAGGGCGCCACCACGTAGTAGCGAAAGTGGGTCAGCTCGACAAACGCAAGTTCGCCGGTACCGTCGGCGTGGGTGCTGCCTGTTCCGGGGGGCGCCAGATAGAAACCTGCATCCAGCTCGCCGCGCTCCACTCGCGACAGGGCGTAACCGCTCATGCCGTGGTGCAGCTCGGTCTCGAGTTCGGGGGCGCGCTCGACCAGCACCTTGAGAAAACTGCCCAGACGGATGAACTCGGGGTCGATGATGGTGCCGATCCTCAACAGCCCACGCACCGTCGAGTGCAACGAGCGGGCCATCTGATCGAACACCCGAGCGCTCTCCAGGGCCTTTTCGGCGGTGGGCAGCAGTGCCTGACCGTGGGCCGTCAGCTCCAGTCCTTGGGGGCGGCGGTGGAACAGCGTCAGTCCCAGCGTTGCCTGCAGCTGCTTCAACTTTAGGCTAACCGCCGGCTGGGTGAGATGCAGCGCCTCGGCGGCGCGGGAGACGCTGCCGAGGTGCGCCACCGTGACGAATGCTCGCAGCGTGGGGTAGTCCTGCATGGCGCCTTCCTTCAACAGAGCGTGTTATTTGAGAACTTTATATCTGGGTTTCAAATAACTCAATTGCTCAGATCGCCACCAGAGATAGGCTGTACAGCGACAAGACGAGCAGGCTGGGCACCTTTCCTCATACGGCCACGCTCGAATAACTTAAACAACGCTTATAAAGGAGCACTCCATGACCTCGACGATTCCTCACTTCATCGGCGGCCAGATCGACGAAAGCGCCTCCCTGGGCCATCAGGACGTCTACAACCCGGCGACCGGCCAGGTCAGTGGCCGAGTGGCGCTGGCCTCCGCCAGCGAGATCGACAAGGCGGTGGAGGTGGCCAAGGCGGCCTTCCCGAGCTGGGCCGACACCCCGCCTATCCGCCGCGCCCGGGTGATGTTCCGCTTCCTCGAATTGCTCAATGCCAACAAGGACGCCCTGGCCGAGGCGATTACCCGTGAGCACGGCAAGGTCTTCACCGACGCCCAGGGCGAGGTGGCACGGGGTATCGACATCGTCGAGTTCGCCTGCGGAATCCCGCAGCTGCTCAAGGGCGACTTCACCGACCAGGTCAGCACCGGCATCGACAACTGGACACTGCGCCAGCCGCTTGGTGTGGTCGCCGGCATCACCCCGTTCAACTTCCCGGCCATGGTGCCGATGTGGATGTTCCCGGTCGCCATCGCCGCCGGCAACAGCTTCATCCTCAAGCCCAGCCCCACCGATCCCAGCGCCTCGCTGATGATGGCGGACCTGCTCAAGCAGGCCGGGCTGCCCGACGGCGTGTTCAACGTGGTCCAGGGTGGCAAGGAAACAGTGGACGCGCTGATCGACCACCCCGACGTCAAGGCGCTGTCCTTCGTCGGCTCCACTCCCATCGCCAACCTGATCTATCAGCGTGGTGCGGCCCTGGGCAAGCGTGTGCAAGCCCTCGGTGGCGCCAAGAACCACATGGTGGTGATGCCCGACGCCGACCTCGACAAGGCGGTGGACGCGCTGATCGGTGCCGCCTACGGCTCCGCCGGCGAGCGTTGCATGGCCATTAGTGTGGCGGTGCTGGTCGGCGACGTGGCCGATGACGTGGTGGCACGCGTGGCCGAACGCGCCCGGGGTCTCAAGGTCAAGGACGGCATGCAGCTGGACGCCGAGATGGGGCCGATCGTCACCGCCCAGGCCCATCAGCGTATTACCGGCTACATCGACAAGGGCGTCGAGGAGGGTGCCGAGCTGGTGGTCGATGGCCGTGGCTTCGACAGCAGCAATACCGGCGAAGGCTGCAGCGAGGGCTTCTGGATGGGCGGCACCCTGTTCGATCACGTCACCCCTGAGATGACGATTTACCGCGAGGAGATCTTCGGCCCGGTGCTGGCCTGCGTGCGCGTGCCGGACGTGGCCACCGCCATCGAGCTGATCAATGACCACGAGTTCGGCAACGGCGTCAGCTGCTTCACCGAGAGCGGCAAGGTCGCCCGCGAGTTCGGCCGTCGCATCCAGGTGGGCATGGTCGGCATCAACGTGCCGATTCCGGTGCCCATGGCGTGGCATGGGTTCGGTGGCTGGAAGCGCTCGCTGTTCGGCGACATGCACGCCTACGGCGAAGAGGGCGTGCGCTTCTACACCAAGCAGAAGTCGATCATGCAGCGCTGGTCCGACTCCATCGAGGCGGGCGCGGAGTTCGTGATGCCGACCGCCAAATAACGCCCTGAATCGAGGGACCTGCGATGACAACCGTACAACAATACGACAGCGAGTTTGACTACATCGTGGTCGGAGCAGGCACCGCCGGGTGCCTGCTGGCCAATCGCCTGAGCGCCGACCCCAACAACCGGGTGCTGCTGATCGAAGCCGGTGGTCGCGACAACTACCACTGGATCCACGTGCCGGTGGGCTACCTGTACTGCATCGACAACCCACGCACCGACTGGCGCTTTCGCACCGATCCGGACGCGGGCCTCAACGGGCGCTCGCTACTCTACCCGCGCGGCAAGACCCTCGGCGGCTGCTCCAGCATCAACGGCATGATCTACATGCGCGGCCAGGCCCGGGACTACAACCACTGGGCCGAGGTCACCGGTGACGATCAGTGGCGCTGGGAGCACTGCCTGCCGGCCTTTATCCAGCACGAGGATCACTATCGTCTGGACGAGGGCGGCGACGCCGACGCCGCCCACCGGGACTTTCACGGCCACGGCGGCGAGTGGCGCATCGAGAAGCAGCGGCTCAAGTGGGAGGTGCTGGACGACTTCGCCGAGGCGTCGGTCCAGGCGGGTATCCCACGGACCCAGGACTTCAACCGTGGCAGCAACGAGGGCGTCGACTACTTCGAGGTCAACCAGCGCTCCGGCTGGCGCTGGAACACCGCCAAGGCGTTCCTGCGCCCGGCGCTCAAGCGGCCGAACCTGACGCTGTGGCACTCCACCCAGGTCAACCGGCTGATCGTCGCGGGCAGCGAGCCCGACGGCGAGAAGCGCTGTGAAGGCGTCGAGGTCAAGCGCGAGGGCACCACCCAGCTGGCCAGGGCGCGCCGTGAGGTGGTGCTGTCCGCCGGCGCCATCGGCTCGCCCCAGATACTGCAGCTCTCCGGCATCGGGCCTGGTGAACTGCTCAAGCAATACGGCATCGACGTCGTCCACGAACTGCCGGGGGTCGGCGAGAACCTGCAGGACCATCTGCAGATACGCTCGGTGTACAAGGTCAAGGGCGCCAAGACCCTCAACACCATGGCCAGCACCCTGTGGGGCAAGGCCGGCATCGGGATGGAGTACCTGCTCAAGCGCACCGGCCCGATGAGCATGGCGCCGTCTCAGCTCGGTATCTTCACCCGCAGCAGCGACGAGCACGAGCACCCCAACATCCAGTACCACGTCCAGCCCCTGAGTCTGGAGGCCTTCGGCCAGCCGCTGCATCCCTATCCGGCGGTCACCGCCAGCGTCTGCAACCTGAATCCGACCAGCCGCGGCAGCGTCAGGATTCAGAGCGCCGATCCGGCCCAGGCGCCGTCCATCGCCCCCAACTACCTGAGCACCGACGAGGACCGGCGGGTCGCGGCGGACTCGCTGCGCGTCACCCGCAGGATCGCCGAGCAGAAGGCGTTCGCCAGGTACGAACCGGAGGAGGTCAAGCCCGGCGTCCAGTACCAGACCGATGAAGAGCTGTGGCGGCTGGCCGGTGACATCGGCACCACCATCTTCCACCCGGTCGGAACCACCCGGATGGGGCAGCCCGACGATCCCATGGCGGTGGTCGACTCACGCCTGCGGGTGAGGGGCATCCAGGGCCTGCGCGTGGCGGACGCCGGCGTCATGCCGACCATCACCAGCGGCAATACCAACTCGCCGACCTTGATGATCGCCGAGCGAGCGGCGGGCTGGATGCTCGAGGCCGCCGGCTGACGCCGGCGTCCTGCGCAGCAAGCGTGACAACAACAAACGATAAAGGTATCCCTGATGAACGCGCCAGAGTCCCATTCCGATCGGCTCGACCTGCGGGTCTTCGTACCCGCCGTGCTGGTCATCGCAGGCCTGATCCTGCCCATCATCGTGTTCCCGGAGTCGGGGGCCGCACTGGTCAATGCGGCCTTTGCCTTTGCCACCGGGCGATTCGGCTGGCTGTATCTGCTCGCCGGCATCGCCGTGGTGGTCTTTCTGGTGGGTCTGGCCATCAGTCGCTACGGCAACGTGCGGCTCGGCGGCCCCGATGACAAGCCGGAGTTTTCCTACTTCAGCTGGGTGGCGATGATCTTTGCCGGTGGTATCGGCATCGCCATCGTCAACTGGGCCTGGGTCGAACCCATCTACTACTTCACCGGCCCTCCCTTCGGCGTCGAGCCGAGCTCACAGGAAGCGGCCGAGTGGGCCTTGACCTACGGCCAGTTCCACTGGGGCTTCACGCCCTGGGCCTTCTATTGTCTGCCGGCCATCCCGATCGCCTACTCCATGTTCGTCCACAACCGCCCGGGCGTCAGGCTGTCCGTGGCCGCCCGCGGGGTGCTGGGGCGCCATGCCGACGGCTGGTGGGGCGCGCTTCTCGATGCGGTGGTGGTGTTCGGCATCGTCGGTGGCGTCGGTACCTCGCTGGGGCTGGCGGTGCCGCTGGTATCGCAACTGCTGAGCGGACTGCTCGGGGTGTCACCGTCATTCATGCTGGATATCGCGGTGCTGCTGATCTGGACCGCCATCTTCTCCGCCAGTGTGTGGTTCGGCCTGGCCAAGGGCATCAAGATCCTGTCGGACATCAACGTGCTGCTGGCGGGGGTACTGTTGGTCTTCACCCTGGTGGTGGGCGACACCCTGTTCATGGTGGAGGGCTGGGTCAACAGCCTCGGCAAGATGGTCTCCAACTTCGTGCCCATGAGCATGTGGACCGACCCAGTGGGGGACTCCAGCTTCTGGCGCGACTGGACGGTGTTCTACTGGGCCTGGTGGATCGCCTACGCCCCGATGATGGGCCTGTTCGTCGCCCGCATCTCGCGCGGTCGCACCATCCGTGAGCTGATCATCGCCGAAATGGTGTTCGGTTCCCTGGGCTGCTGGGTGTTCTTCGCGGTGTGGGGCGGCTATGCGCTGGACCTGCAGATATCCGGCACCCTGGACGTGGCGGCCATTCTTTCGGCCGAAGGCATCCCCGCCGCCGTTGAGGCGATCCTCGGCACCCTGCCGATGTCCGGTGTGATTACCACCCTGTTCGTGCTGCTGTGCTTCATCTTCCTGGCGACGACCCTGGACAGCTCCGCCTACGTGCTGGCGTCGGTGACCTCGCGCAAGTTGTCTGGCTATCAGGAACCGCAGCGCAAGATCCGCCTGATCTGGGCGTTTCTGATCGCCGGCGTCGGGGTAGCGCTGATCCAGCTTGGCGGGCTCAAACCGGTGCAGACCTCCACCATCGTGGTGGCGCTGCCGATGATTCCCGTGCTGGCGATCCTGGCATGGTCACTGGTGCGCTGGCTGCGCCAGGACTTCGCCAAGAAGGTCCTTGAACCCCACCTGGTTATCGAAGACGGAAAACACTGACCTCACCGAGGAGGCTTCGGCCTCCTCACGTTGCCGCGCTGGCTGCGCCAGGACTTCGCCAAGAAGGTCCTTGAACCCCACCTGGTCATCGAAGACGGCAAACACTGACGTCACCGAGGAGGCTTCGGCCTCCTCCCGTTGCCACCCTTGCTTTACAGGAAGACCCCGATGTCACCGAATCCTCATTCCCAACTGCCGCTCAAGGACGTCAAGGTCATCGACTTCGGTCAGTACATGGCCGGCCCTGCGGTGGCGATGATCCTCGCCGACCTGGGCGCCACGGTTATTCACGTGGACCCGCCCACGGGGCCCATGTGGGAGTCACCGGCCAACGCCACCTTGCAGCGCAACAAGCTGATCGTGACGATCGACCTCAAGACCGAAGAGGGCCTCGAACAGGCGCTGGCGCTGATCGAGGAGGCCGATATCGTGATCGAAAGCTTCCGGCCCGGTGTCATGCAGCGCCTGGGCATCGACTTCAGCGCGCTGCGTGAAGAGCGTCCGGAGCTGATCACCCTGTCGATGCCGGGCTTTGCCTCCAACGACGAGCTGCGCCGTGACTGGCGGGCCTTCGAGAGCGTCATCGCCGCCCACTCGGGGGTGTTTACCGACATGGGGCTCAACCGGGTGCTGATGGGTATCAATCCGTCCTTCTCGCCGCTGCCGCTGGGCTCGGCCTACGGCACCATGCTGGCGGCCACCGCCGTCACCCTGGCGCTGCAGGCGCGTGAGCGCACCGGCCTCGGCGACGAGATCGAAGTGCCCATCGCCTGCGCCCTGATGGAAGGCCTCTGCTACAACTCGATCAAGATCGAGGGCCTGCCGGAGCGCTACAAGACCCAGCGCGAAAAGGAGATCGAGCGTCGCCGCATCGAAGGCGCGCCGATGAACCTGGACTACGACGAACTGCAGGAGCTGCTCGATCCCTTCTATCGCAGCTACAAGTGCAAGGACGGGCGCATGTTCTACGTGGTCTGCCCGAGTCACAAGGAGCACGCCAAGCGTTGCCTCAAGGTGCTCGGTCTCTACGATGAACTTGTGGAAGAAGGGCTGGTGGAAGAGCCCGACACCTATGCGCCAACCAGCCAGTGGCAGAGTGACGTGTCACTTGGCGTCTACCCGCTGCCCAAGCGTTGGGCGGATCATATCGCCGCGCGTATGAAGGAGGTCTTCCTGACCCGCACCTCCAAGGAGTGGGAGAAGATCTTCGGCCGTGGCAAGTTCCCCGGCGCGCCGCAGCGCTGGCTGCAGGAGTGGATCCACGACGACCACGCCGAGACCGCCGGGCTGATGATCGAAGTGGACGACCCCGAATTCGGCCTGATGACCCAGCCCGGCCCGATGGTCTGGCTGCACGACAGCGGCCACGAGATGCTCACCCCGACGCCGCGCCGCTGGGTGTCGTTCGACCAGGCGCTGGCGGTGCTGCATCGCATCGAGACCAAGCTGCCCCGGGTTCGTGCGCGCAACGCCAAGGACGGTTGGCTCGAAGGCGTCAAGGTGCTGGACCTGTGCAACGTCATCGCCGGTCCCCACTCGGTGGCCTTTTTGGCACGCTTCGGCGCCGACATCATCAAGGTGGACCCCGCCAAGCCGTTCTACGACTGCTGGAACACGGTCATCTTCGGCCTGTCGCATATGCGCTCCAAGCGCTCCTTGCTGACCGATATCCAGGTGCCTCGGGGGCGTGAAATCCTCGACGAGCTGATCCGCCAGAGCGACGTGGTGGTGTGGAATGCCACCGACAGGCAGGTGGAGCGGATGGGGCTGACCGAGGCGGAAATGCAGCGCATCAATCCCGAGGCGATCTTCTGCCAGCTCGACTGCTTCAGCGGGGTGAAGCCGGGCCCCAGGACCAACTACCTGGGCTACGACGACCTGGTGCAGGCCACCACCGGCATCATGCTGCGCTTCGGGGGCAGCATGGACACGCCAGAAGAGCACGCCCACGTCGGCACCATCGACGTGATGTGCGGCTTCGGTGCCTCTCTTGGTGTCGCCACCGCCCTGTACCAGAAGCTGCGTACCCGCCGTGTCAGCCGGGTCAAGACCTCGCTGTCGGCGCTCAGCGGCCTGGCCCAGATGCCGTTCTGCTACGACTACGAGCGTCGCAGTCTGTTCGACGAGCCCTCGGGCCGTGAACTCAACGGCTACGACGATCTGTCACGCTTCTATTTTACCGCCGACGGGGTGGTGCTGATCAGCGCCTACGAGCGAGACCTGCACAAGTTCGCCCAGGTGCCGGGGATCGAAGGGGTGGTCGATGTTCCGCCGGAGGAGCGGGCGGCCTATCTGGCACCTCGCTTTATCAATGCGGTGGCCACCGACTGGGTGGAACGGCTGCAGAAGGCGGGCATCGCCGCGGCGGTGTGCGAGAACATCGAGGCGTTGCGCTCCTACAACTCGCGGCGCTGGGACAACACCCCGGGCATCGATCGTGGCAGCTACTCCTTCACCGTCTACGACGAGCACCCCAGTGGTCACGTCATCACGCAGCTCGATCCGTACGCCATTCGTCCCAAGCGGGGGCGCATCTATCCGCTGGCGCCGTCGGAGAAGTACGGCAGCTCGAGCCGTCAGGTGCTCGAGGAGCTGGGGCACAGCCCAGAGGAGATCGATCGGTTGATCGCCGAAGGCGTCGTGTCGGAGAGCTGGAGCGAGGAGTACCTGCCGACCTGAGTGGTGTTCGGCGCGGGGTTTTTGCGCTGAGCCGACCAGGCGGGATGAAGGTGTTCTGAGTCGACCAGGCGGGCTGAAGGTGTCCTGAGCCGACCAGGTGGGGAATGTGCCTCCCCGCCTGGTCGTTTTCGTTGTGAAGGGCCACTCCCGCTGCGCTGGGCCACAGCCGCTGCGACGGGCGTCGCCAGCGCAGCGGTTGGTAGAACGCCAGGGCGTCAGGTGAGCTGGCGCACCGCGGTCTCGACGCCACGCAGCTCGGCCAGGCCGCGCAGCCTGCCGTACAGCGGGTAGCCCGGGGCGGTGGCGCGGTGCTGATCGTCGAGAATGTGGTGGCCGTGGTCGGGGCGCAGCGGTAAGCGTCGGCCGCCTTCGCGCTCGCGACGGCGTTCCTCGGCGACCAGCGCGCTGATGACCGCGACCATGTCGACGTCACCGTCCAGGTGCGGCGCCTCGTGGAAGGAGCGAGGGTCGGGGGACTCGCGCCGGGTCGAGCGCAGATGCACGAAGTGGATGCTGGGACCAAAGCGCTGAACCATGGCGGCCAGGTCATTGGCGGCGAGCACGCCGTAGGACCCGGTGCACAGCGTCAGGCCATTGGCGGGGCTGTCGACGGCCTCAAGGATCCACTCGGCGTCCGCCGCCGTCGAGACCACCCGGGGCAGGCCGAGCAGCGGCCGGGGCGGGTCATCGGGGTGGATCGCCATTTTGATGCCGAGTTCTTCGGCGACCGGGATGACCGCTTTCAGAAAGTAGCCGAGGTGCTCGCGCAGGCGCGCGGCGTCGATCTCGGCGTATCCGGCCAGTACCTCGCGAAAGCGCTCCAGGGTGTAGTGCTCTTCGGCGCCGGGCAGGCCGGCGATCAGGGTATCGACCAGTGACTGGCGGGCTTCGGCGTCCAGGCTATCGAGGTAGCTCCTGGCTTCGGTCTTCTCGTCGTCGCTGTACTCGTTCTCGGCGCCTGGTCTGGCGAGCAGGTACAGGTCGAAGGCGGCAAAGGCTGTCTGGTCAAAGCGCAGCGCCAGGGCGCCATCCGGCATCGCCCAGCGCAGGTCGGTGCGGGTCCAGTCGAGCACCGGCATGAAGTTGTAGCACACGGTATCGATGCCGCAGGCCGCCAGGTTGCGCAGGGTGTCGCAGTAGCGGGTGATCAGGGCGTTGCGCTCGGGCAGTCCTTTCTTGATCGCCTCGTGCACCGGCACGCTCTCCACCACCGACCATTCGAGGCCAGCGTCCTCGATCATCTGCTTGCGCTCGGCGATGGCCTGCCGGGACCAGACCTCATCGTTGGGCACCTCGTGCAGCGCGGTGACGATGCCGGTCGCGCCGGTCTGGCGAATCTCCTCGAGTCGGATCGGGTCCTTGGGGCCGAACCAGCGCCAGGTGTGTTGCATGGAAATCTCCTTTTCTCGGGTCCGGCTAGAGGGTGCTCAGTGACGCCGCAAGCCCGGTATTGATCAGTCGGCGGTAGCCATCGGTGACAGCATCGGCAAACCCCTGCTGCGCCGCCAGGGCCGCAGGGACGATGTCTTGCTGTGCCAGAAAGGCCGCCACCAGCGCTTCAGGGTCATCGCCGTGACGTTCATGCAGCTCGATGAAGCGCGATGCCAGCGGGTCGCTCACCTCATGTCGTCGGTCGTCGAGCGAGACGCCGGAGGTGTAGCGTATCCAGGCGGCCAGTCCCAGTGCGGTGCAGGGTACCTCGTGGCCGTCCTGCAGCCGCTCGAGGGCGCCGTGAAGCCAGCGCTGGGGCAGTTTCTGGCTGCCGTCCATGGCGATCTGAGCCAGCCGATGGCGCAGACTGTCGTTGGCGAACCTGGCCAGCAACTCGTCGGCGTAGCGTTCGAGGTCGACCCCGTCCGGCATGTGCAGCGTTGTCGCTGCTTCCTTGAGCATGTAACGACGCAGCAGGGCGCGGAACTCGGGGCGGCTGACCGCATCGTAGACCGTCTCGACGCCATCGATGGCGCCCAGGTAGGCCAGCAGTGAGTGGCTGCCGTTGAGCATGCGCAGCTTCATGGTCTCGAAGGGGGCCACCTCGGTGACCATCTCGACCCCTTCGGCTTCCCAGTCGGGCCGGCCCTGGGGGAAGTCATCCTCGATGACCCACTGGGAAAAGGCCTCGCACACCACCGCGTTGGGATCCTCGACACCCAGCTCGCCCAGCCGGGCGAAGTCGGCGTCGGTCATGGCCGGCACGATGCGGTCGACCATGCTGCAGGGAAACGCCACCTGGTCGCTGATCCAGTCGGCCAGGTCGCTGTCGCGCAGGGCGGCGAGCTGCACGATGGCGTTGCGCGTGCGGCGGCCGTTGTCCGGCATATTGTCGCAGGACAGCACGGTGAAGGGGGGCAGGCCGGCGGCGCGACGGCGGGCCAGCGCCTCGACCAGGATACCGGGGGCGGTCTGCGGTGTGTTCGGTGAGGCAATGTCGGCCTTGATCATCGCATCGTCGACAAGCAGATCGCCGCTGGTCGGGCTGAGAAAGTAGCCCTTCTCGGTCACCGTCAGGGTCACGATGCGTACCTTGGAAGACGTCAATCGCGTCAGCAGTGCTTCCAGGTCCCGGCCCTGCTGGCCTTCGCTGTCGCGGCCGGTGAACAGCGTCTGCTGAATCACGCCGATCTCTCTGAGCGTGACGTTGTCGCTATCGGTGAACTCGGCCACATGGTAGCGATGGCCCGCCGCACGCAGCCCATCGACCAGGCCGACGCTGGAGCGCAGGTTGGCGCTGCACAGCCCCCAGGCGGTGTCACCGCTGCGCTCGAGATAGCGCGCCAGATAGACCGCCTGGTGGGCACGGTGAAAGGCACCGAGTCCCAGGTGGACGATACCGATGTCGCAGGCGAAGTTCGGCGCTTCGACGAAGTGGGTCATCTTGTTCTCTACCTCAGTCCCGGAGGAAGGCCCGTGGGCTCGCTCGGTTGTGTGGTGCGGGTGTCTGACATGTCCGCTTCACTAAATCCTGGTGCATCCGCTATCCCATCAGATAGTCGGGCAGAAACAGCACGATCTGCGGGAAGAAGATGATGGCCAGCACCACGGCGAACACGGCAAGGGCAAAGGGCAGCATTTCCCGGGTGTAGGAAATGAAGGAGCAGCGCAGAATGCCGCACACGGTGTACATCGACACCCCGACGGGTGGCGTCATGCCGCCGAAGGTCACCAGCGTCATCATCAACAGGCCGAAGTGCACCGGGTCGATGCCGGCGGCCTTGATCACCGGCACCAGGATGGGGGCCAGCAGCATGACCACCACCGTCGCCTCCAGCAGCATGCCCAGCACGACCAGCAACAGCGACAGCACCAGCAGCAGGGTGGTGGGGCTTTCGAACACCCCGAGGGTGACCTCGGTGATGGTCTGCGGTACTCGTTCGAAGGACACCACGTAGCTGATGGCGCCGGAGAACATGATGATCAGCATGATCATGCCGACGTCACGAACACCGGCACGGAAGGCATCGATGATCGACGTCAGGGTCAGTTCGCGGTGGATGAAGCAGCCCACCACGATGGCGTAGACGATCGCGAAGGCACCGGCCTCGGACGGGGTGAACAGGCCGTAGCGGATGCCCACCAGCAGCCATACGGGGAACAGCAGCGCCCAGATGCTGCTCCTGGTCGCCTGCCAGACTTCGCCCAGCGACGGCGCCTTCTCGAGTTCTGGCACGTAGCCGCGCCGGTGCGACATCACGCTGGTGGCGATCATCAGCGCCACCAGCAGCAGGATGCCCGGCACCACGCCGGCGATGAACAGCCGGCCGATCGACACCTCACCGAGAAAGCCGTAGATGATCAGGCCGATGCTCGGCGGAATGGTGGCGGTGATCAGCCCGCCGATGGACAGCAGGGCGGCGGTGAAGCCCGGCGAATAGCCCCGTGCGATCAGGTTGCCGCCCAGCACCCGGGACTGCATCGCCGCATCGGCCACCGCCGAGCCGGAGATGCCCCCCATCATGGCGCTCAGGGCCAGGCTCGACTGGGCCAGGCCACCGGTCATCCAGCCGGTCAACAGGGTGGCCAGGCGCAGCAGACGTGGGGTGATGCCGCTGGCGTTCATCAGGTGTCCGATCAGGATGAACAGCGGCACCGCCAGCAGCGGAAAGGACTGACTGGCCGAGACGATCCGCTGTACCGCCGTGCTGGTCGGCAGGAAGGTCTCGGGCAACAGGAAATAGGTAAAACCGGCCATGCCGATGGCGAAGGCGACCGGCATGCCGATGGCCATCAATACCAGGCCGAGAATCAGGATGGCGAGTGTCGTCACAGAAGCTGCTCCTGCTGGTCGCTGTCGGGCTCCAGCGCCTGAACAATGCCCACCGCGGCAAGCCGCCTGACCAGCGAGACGATCATCATGACGGCGCCCACGGGCAGTGCCAGCGTCACGTAGCCGTAGCTGATCCCGGCAAAGCCGAGGGGACGCTGCCAGTTGGAGAATGCCAGCGAGAAACCATAGCGTGCCAGGCAAGCCAGAAAGACGATCATCAGTCCCACCGTCACCAGGTTCGCCAGCCACTGGCCTGATCGGGGCAGCCGGGTCAGCAGGGCATCGACCCGAATCTGGCCTCCTTTCTTCAGGGTGATATCTGCGCCGAACATGCAGGCCCAGATAAAGAACAGCTGGGCCAGTTCGGCGCCGCCGAGCATGGGGTTGCCCATGGCCCGGGTGGTGGCGCTGAACAGGATGCTGGCCGCGGTGAGAAACAGCAGCGCGACGGCCAGCCACTCCTCGAAAGTGTCATAGTGCTTCCACATGGGTCCTCCCCAGCCGCTGCCGGCGTCGGCAGCGGTGGACGCTTGGATCAGGTCTTGAGGGGGGTTATTCGCCGGCGCTGAGCACAGGCTCGAGCTGCTCGCGCAGTTCGGTCCAGCCCATGTCATCGTAGACCGCCTGCATCTGGCTGCTGAACAGTTCGGTGTCGACCTCGGTGAACTCGACGCCGGCCTCTTCCATCTCCTTGCGCACATCGGCCTGGGCGTCGACCGTCATCTGGGTGGCTTCGTCACCGGCCTTCTTGAGCTCTTCGTCGAGCATGGAGCGCAGCTCGTCGGGAAGCTCCTGGTACCAGCGCTCGGAAACCAGCAGGCCCGTCATCAGGTGGATGTGATTGGTCAGGGTGACGTTGCTGGTCACTTCCTGCAGCCGCAGGCCGTGGGCGCCGGTCAACTGCGCCTCGGCGCCGTCGATGGTGCCGAGCTGGATGGCCGAGTAGATTTCCGACCAGGGCAGCGGTACCGGGGTCGCGCCCATGCCTTCGATGGTCTTGATCCAGCCCGGGGAGTTGATGGTGCGGATGCGCACACCGTCGAGGTCCTCGGGACCTTCGATCGGCTTCTGGGTGAACATCTGGCGGGTGCCCTGGAACCAGTTGTAGTTCATCAGGCGCATGCCGGTGTTTTCCGCCAGCAGCTCGACCCACTCGTGGTAGGGCTCGGAAGAGGTGATGCGGTCGTAGTCCTCGTGGCTCTCGACCAGGTAGGGCGCGGCCAGAATCCCGAGTTCAGGCTGAAACTCGGACAGGCGGCCTGCGTCCGTCAGTACCGCGATGTTGGCGCCGTTGCGGATCTGCTCGATCATGTCGTTGTCGGCGCCGAGCTGGCTGCTGGAGAAGATGTTCAGGGTGACCTCGCCCTCGCTTCTTTCCTCGATCCGTTCGGCGGCGTTTTCCATCGCCTTGACCATGGGGTCCTGGCTGCTCTGGGCGGTGGACAGGTTCAGTTCGTAGGCGGCAAGCGCCTGGGTGCTGCTGAGGACAGCGGCGGCGAGAATGACAGACTTCTTGAACATGGGGCGTCTCCTTATCACTTGTTGTTGTCGCTTCAGTTGTTGTCGTTGCTGTTGTAGTTGCTTCCGGGGGAGTGACCCGGCAGGCCGCAGGGCAGTGGCCGGCTGGCCCTTGCCCATGAGAGACGTCTGCCGGGTAGATAACGATCAGCCGTTGGTGTCCTCGAAGATCGACGAAAAGCGCTGCACCATCTGGGGCAGGGAGATCAGGATCTCGCTTTGATGCACCAGCATGGCCTGGCGGGCCTTGTCTTCGTCTCTCTGTTCGATGGCATCGACAATGTCGGCGTGCTGCTGGACCAGCTTTTCGAAGGGCGTGGTGTCAGGCACGCTGAGGTAGCGCACCCGGTCGAGCTGTGCCTTGACCTCTTCGATGACGCGCCAGGCGGTCTCGTGTCCGGCGCCAAGGGCGAGCACGCGGTGGAAGTCCTCGTCGAGGATGAAGAACTGGTCATACTGGCCGCTGCTGGCGCAGCGAATCTGGCGTTCGATCAGATCCCGCAGCTCGTAGATCACCTTGTCGGCGAGCCCTTGCCTAGCGGCGGAGGCGCTGACGGCGGTTTCGACCGCCTCCCTGACGAAGCGCGCTTCGCGCACCGACTTCTGCGAGATGCCCACGACATAGGTGCCGCGTTGTGGTCGAACGTCGACCAGACCTGCCTCGGACAGGCGGATAAAGGCTTCGCGTACCGGCTGTCGGCTGACCGAGAAGGCGTCGGAAATCTCCTTCTCGGACAGTGCCTGGCCAGGGGCGAACTGCATCCGGATGATGGCGAGTCTAAGCACGCGGTAGAGCCGCTGACGCACCGATCCACCGGCGGCATCCTGTTCCCAGAGTTCAGCGATTGCGGGGGTCAGCATGGGGGCACCTACCTGTTGTTGAGCGTTTCAGTCTTTCCAGCTTTTCGACTTTCCAGCTTTCCAGCTTTCCGGCTTTCCGGCTTCTGAGCCTTGAGGCCGTTGAAGCCTTGAGCCGTTAAGGCGTCAGGCCTTTGAGCTTTGGTCTGATATGACTTGTATGGTAGTCATACTAGGATAGCGAGAGCGCGCTGTCAGGCCTGGACGTATAGCACTTTGGTCTCATCTCGACTCGCCGCCTTTATTCGTCACCCCGGAGGACGCCATGTCACATCCCACCTACATCGCTGCACCGGACGACTGTCTATTGCGCAAGGACGAACACCGACGCTGGCTCGCCAAGACCGGGATGCGCCTGCTCGAGTTCGGCGCCGCCGCCGAGCACCCCCAGGGGGGCTACGGCTGGCTCGATATCGAGGGCAAGCTGGACGCCGCGAGGCCGGTAACGACCCTGCAGACCGCGCGACTCACCCATGTGTTCTCGCTCGCCCACCGCCTCGGCGTGCCCTTCGCCCGCGCCAAGGTCGAACACGGCATCGCCGGGCTTGGGCTGCTCGCCGACGAGCAACACGGAGGCTGGTACCAGGGACAGCAGGAGCCCGGCGCCGCCACCATCAAGCACGCCTATACCCACGCCTTCGTGGCGCTGGCCGCCTCGTCGGCGCATATGGCGCTGGGCAGTCGCGAAACCCGCGAACTGCTGGATCGGGCCATCGACGTCATCGACTGCCACTTCTGGTCGGACGACATGGGGCTGTGCCTGGAAAGCTACCAGCGGGACTGGACGCAGCTCGACGACTATCTCGGTGCCAACAGCAACATGCACTCGGTGGAGGCCTATCTGGCACTGTGCGACGCTACCGGAGAGCTACGTTGGCTCGATCGTGCGGTGGCGATCGCCGAGCGCTTTATCCACACCCACGCCCGCCAGCATGATTACCTGGTCCCCGAGCACTTCGATCGCCGGATGACGGTGCTCTACGACTTTCACAAGGACCTGCCCGCCGATCAGTTCCGGCCCTTCGGCCTGACGCCAGGACATTCGCTGGAATGGTCGCGCCTGCTGCTCAACCTGGAGGCATCGTGCCTGAGGCACGGACGACCAGCGCCGGCCTGGCTGCTGGAGGACGCCGAAGGGCTGTTTGCCGCCGCCGCCAAGCATGGCTGGCAGGCCGACGGGCAGCCGGGCTTCGTCTACACCCTGGACTGGGACAAGCGTCCGGTGATCGCCGCCCGACGCCACTGGGTCACCAGCGAGGCGGTGGGGGCGGCGCATGCGCTGCTGGCGCGCACCGGGCGTCAGCAGTATGCCGACTGGTACGCCACCTGGTGGGCCTACATCGATCGCCACATCATCGATCATGACCGGGGTGGCTGGATTCACGAACTCGACGAGAGCAGCCAGCCCCGCGCGCGCTACTGGCCGGAAGGCAAGCCGGATATCTATCACGCCTTTCAGGCGACCCTGCTGCCCCTCCTGCCGCTGGCGCCGACGCCGGCCAGCGCTCTGGCCCATTCGCCCTGGGGTGGGTTGATATAGGCAGGGTTGATCCAGACAGGGTCGTGCTGGAGAGGGCCTGTCTTAGCAACGTTTCAACTGGCTCTGCTTTAAAGGAAATCGATCGGGTAGCCGGTGCAGCAGCCGCTGCTGTCGCCTGAGATGCCCGGGAGCTTGAAGCGAAGATGGCGCTGCGGTGGCGGCGTGCTCAGGCCACGGAGGCAACGGCATCTCAGGGCATATGGTCTGCTCGGGAGCCGGCGAGGGCGTGGCCGTCGACGGTGGGGTGGCCGGGACTGCGGTCGGTGTCTGTGCCGGCGGTTGGCGAGTCGGCAGGTGCGTCGCCTGCGAGCGGGCCTTCGCGCCCGGGTACCGGCACCACCATCATCCAGTCGAGCCCGGCGGCGATCGGCGCAAGGCGCATGCCGTCGCCCAGTGCGACCACGGCGTCTCCCAGTTCGCTTAACGGGCGACTGGACATCGGCGCCTGCACCACGGCGTCCGCCAGGCGGTTGACGCCGTCCTGCTGGGCGCTGGTGACGGGGTCAAGCGTGCCTCCCAGGCGATCGGCCAGCGTCTCGATGCGGGTATCGGCCTGCGCCAGCCCCTCGACCAGGGTGTCGGCCAGGGGCAGCAGCCGGTTGCCGGTCCTGTCGAGGCCCTGATCGACGCGCCCAAGGGTCGTGACACCACTGTCCAGGCTGTCCGCCAGCACCAGACCCTGCAAACGCCCGGACAGGTCCTGGCCGGCATCGACCAGCCGTCCGACCTCCTCAAGGGTGGTGCGAGTGTCGCCTACCAGCGATGACAGATTGGCCGACATGTCGCCCAGTTGCTGGGCCGGGGCCAGGGCGAGTGTCACCCGGTCGTCGAGCATGTCGCCGGGACGCGTGACCATGACGCCGAACTCACCGGTCAGGCCCACCGCCTCGGTGGCCAGCATCTGACTCAGGCTGCCTCGGCCCAGGTCCGCCGCTGCCGTGAGCGTGCTGCGCTCATCGTTTCCGATACTCTCGACCAGTCCGACGACGGCCTGCTCATCCAGCCGGGGGATGCCGCTGTGGCTGATCCCGCCATGGCGCAGCGCCGTGCGCGCCGCCACCCCTTGCAGGCTGGTCTCATCACGCTGGCCTCCCAGCACCTGACCGGCCAGGGCGACCCACTGGCCGGCACGACTCAGCCCACTGGCGGAGGCGTCGACCAGGGCGTTGCCGGTGGTGGCGCTGACGTCTGACAGCGCATCGCCTCCGGCGACGATCAGGTCCGCCGCCAGGCTTGGCCACAGCAAGGAGTCGGAGGTGATCAGGATCGGTTCCAGGCCGAGCTGGATAGCGCTAGCCACTCGGGTGGTCAGTGACTGCTCAAGATCGCCCCATGGCTCCTCGAGATCGAGTTCCTGCTGTCCGATGCCCAGCGTGCTGGTCAGGCGACGTCGATAGCCGTCCAGTGACAGCACCCGCTGCAGCCGGTCATCGAAGCGATGCAGTAACGGCAGAGCAGCGACGCTGTCGAGCACACCCTCAACCGCTTCCAGAGATCCCCCCAGTGGTCCCTCAAGGTAGGCCCCGGTGCTTGCCAGGGCGGACTCGGTAGCGCTGGCCCATCCGTTGGCACCGACAGCACGGGCCACGGCGGTTCCTTGAGTCGTGAACTGGTTGGCGGTCATCCGTCCGATCCCCCCGGCCACCAGCTCGGCGGAACGGGAGGCGCTGGGCAGCACCGGGCTGGCCGAAAGGTGCTGTCGGTCGCCGGAAATCTGATCACGCTGAACGATCTGTACCGACGACTGGAAGCCGTGACCCGCAAGGGGGGCTGACGTCATCTCGGTGGCTGGTCTGGTGGCTGTTCTGGTGGCGGACGCTGCTGGCGAGAGAGGGGAGTGCTCAGCGCAGCCGGTCAGCAGAACGGCCAGAACGGTTACCGCTATCCATCGTGGCAATCGAGCCGCCTGTGCGCTGGGCTTGAGGATCATGAGGTGTCCAGCCGTCTGATACCGGCAATAGTGCACCAGACTATCGACAAAACGGGCGAGATCGTGGACGAACTTTGCTATAGCAGGCGTGTTGCCGGCATGGATGAGCGCTAGGAGCGAGTCATTGGCAGTTAACCTGCCCGGGATCGCGACAGGGTCGACCGGGCAAGAGGATCAGGCGAGCAGGTGGTGATACAGGGTGGTGGCGCCGATGGCGATCAATACCAGCCCTCCGATGATCTCGGCACGCGGCCCCACCGTCTTGCCGAGCCGGCGTCCCAGCAGCATGCCCAGGGTTGCCATCAGGGTGGTGGCGCCACCGATCGCCAGTGCCGTCACCCAGATGTTGGCGTTCATGAACGCCAGACCTACGCCCACCGCCATGGCGTCCAGGCTGGTGGTGATCGCGGTGGCGATGATCAGCCACCAGCGGGTGCGATCGCTGGTCGTGCCGCAATCGCAGCTGGCGCAGTCCTTGGGGGCGGGAGCGAGGCCACTGTGGATCATCTTGCCGCCGAGGGCGAGCAGCAGGAAGAAGATGATCCAGTGATCCCAGTGGGCAATGGTGTCATAGGCGCTGGTGCCGAGCAGCCAGCCGATGATCGGCGTCGTGGCTTCCACCAGACCAAACAGCAGGCCGGTCTGCAGGGCCACCACGAAACGCAGCCGACGCACGCAGGCACCCTTGCTGACCGAGGCCGCAAAGGCATCGGAAGACAGCGAGAAGGCGAGCAGCAGGGTCGAAGTGGGCGTCATGAAGGTGCGAATCCGGCGGTTGCCTGTTGAAAATACGTGATGTCGCTGAAAAAGCCTCGTGCCCAGCGTCACGACCGATATTCCAGGCGTTGGCTATGGACACGATAGCGAATTTGCATGGCGATATTAGCGCGCAGGCTGACAGATGCAACTCTTTACCAAGGCTGCAAGTTTAAGCCAAAACAAAGACATATAGCCGTGACTATACCTTATGGCAGCGGCAAGAAAAGGAGAGGCCAGAGGCGCACTATTGCCCGCTGGCGGGTAATCCCGAGGCGCGACAAAGCGGCAAGGTCGTCGAGGCCCTTTCCCCGATAAACGAGCAAGAAGATGCATTGGCAGCGGCAAGAATGTTGGTTCTCGGGAAGAGAAGACGGTCAGGATTTCAAGGCGTCTTCCAGCATCTTTACGATGACGAGGCCGGCCTTGGCGGGCAGGTTGTCGCCGGCATAGTGGCGAATGGCTGCGACCTCTTCGCGAAGCTTTAGATGCCGAGCTCTGAGGTGTTCGAGTTCCTGTTCAAGGAGCTCCATTCCATCCATTCCAACCGATGCAAACTGGGCAGCCCGAGGTTCGAGGGAGTCGTCAAATGGCGTGGTCACTGTCATCTCCGGACCAGGACAAGGGCACCGCCGGGCAGGCGAGACCATCGGAGAATCCTGGTTATTGAAGTGTGGCGTATCTCTCCTTGTGGCGATATAGGGATCAGGGGGTAGTTCGCCTGTAATGACGAGGTAATCAAACCATTAATCCGTCACGATCATGATATTGCGACTCAGGCATTCGACCGACACGCGGTCGAGCCAGGCTCAGGCCTGGTCCTGAAACTCGGGCACGGCGACTGCGTCGTTGTGGGTGACGACCTCCTCGAGCTGTTGGCAGAAGGTGTTGAAGGCGTCGCTCGCATGTCCGGGGCGCCGGTGCATCTCGATTTCCACCTGGCCGAGCGCCGGCAGGCCCTGCTCCTCGCCGAGAATCCGACAGCCCGCCGGTACGCTGCGGGGTGTCTTGACGGTGATCGCGAGCCCCGCCTGGACCGGCAGGTTGATGCCGGTGGGGGACTGGCTCGAGTAACGCAGTTCCCAGGCGCGTTCCTGACGCCCCAGGGCGGCGAGGGCGTGGGCGCGAAAGATGCAGCCTTCGGGATTCAGTGCCAGGGGCAGTCGGCTGCCACGGGTAGGATCGGCATCTTCTGCCGCGACCCACACCATGGGTTCCCAGCCGAGCAACTGGCCCGATTGCGTCGGTCCGTGGCGGATCGACAGGACCACGTCGAGCAGGCCCTGCTGGAAGCTGTCCACCAGGTCGGCACTGATGCCACAGATGACCTCGATGCGGGTATGCGGATAGGCCTCGGCGAACCGGGGCAGCAGTTCCGGCAGGTAGGCGCTGGCCTGTTCCTCGGAGGTGCCGATACGAATCTTCTCGCCGTGCTGGCGGTCGCCGAGTGCCGCCCTGGCCTCGTCCTCCAGCGTCAGCATGTGTCGCGCATAGGGCAGCAGCCGTTCACCGTCGGACGTCAGCAGCACGCTGCGGCTGGTGCGCTCGAACAGCGACTTGTGCATCTGGTCCTCCAGTCGCTTGATCTGCAGGCTGACGGCGGACTGGGTGCGGTGCAGCACGCGGCCGGCGGCGCTGAAGCCCTGGCACTCGGCCACGGTGACGAAGGCGCGGAGCAGGTCGGTATCCATAATCGATGAGCCTTTGAAATAAGTGATATCTCAACCATTCATTTCTATTATGAAGAGGCGCTCTCTATCCTGTCCAACATCACTTGAGACAGGCAGGAGTTCCTCATGCAGGCCACCGATGCGCCCACCACTTCCTCGCTGGACGGTCTGATCGACCTTGAGCACTACCCGATTCATGACCTGGACGGCGAGTCCGGACGGGCGCTGATCCAGCGCTGTCACGAACAGCTGGCCGACGATGGCTGTGTGGTACTCAAGAACTTTGTCCCCGAGGAGGCGTTGGCGCGGCTGGAGCGCGAGACCGAGCGGCTGTCGCCCGAGGCGCACTACAACCAGACCGAGACCAACCCCTACAACAATGCCGGCGATCCCGAGCGCCCGGCCCGCCATCCGCTCAATCGCTTCGACGATCGCACCAACGGCTTTGTCGCCGGCGATCGCATCGGCGAAGACACCATCATTCGCCAGGTCTACCAGCACCCGGACTTCCAGCGCTTTATCGCCACCGTGGTGGGCATGGAAGAGATTCATCAGTACGCCGACCCGCTGGCGGACCTGGTGGTCAACGTGCTGAGAGAGGGCTGCCAGCATCCCTGGCACTACGACACCAACGAGTTCATCGTCACCATGATGACCCGCCAGTCCCATGGCGGCGGCCGTTTCGAGTATGCCCCGGGCATCCGCAGCCCCGAGGGTGAGAACTTCGACGAGGTCGAACAGGTGCTGGACGGCGACCGTTCGCGGCTCAAGGCGCTGGACCTTCAACCGGGTGACCTGCAGGTGTTTTTCGGCCGCTATTCGCTGCACCGGGTGACGCCGGTGGAAGGCCAGAAGGAACGTCACACCGTGATCTTCGCCTACGCCAAGGAACCCGGCTTCATCGGTCGCCCCGAGCGTGCCCAGCGCATCTTCGGGCGCATGGCGCCGATTCACGAGACCCTGTTGAAGGAAGGCATGAATCGCAGTGATTCGCTGGCCGACTGAGCCCACGCCGATGACATCGAAGCCGAGCACGTAAAGGCTCGGCCTGTGCCCCTTGCGACCCCGCCATATTCGAACAGGACCCTGACATGAGCATCGTCGATTTCGACAACCTGACCGACAACGAGCCGGACCATATTCCGGTCGTGCCCTCTGCGCCGATGGCCAACGGCGACAGCATCCCCACCGCCTTCGATCCCAGGCAGCTGCGCGCCGGGCGCCTGGCGCGGCTGCGCGCGACGATGGCGGAGCAAGGCTACGCCGCCATGGTGCTGTTCGACCCCAACAACCAGCGCTATGCCACCGGTTCGCGCAACATGTTCGGCTACTTCCTGCGCAACTCGACCCGCTACATCTATGTGCCCCTGGAAGGGCCGGTGATCCTGTTCGAGTACCCGGGCAGCGCCCACGTCTCTACCTGGCTCGAGACCATCGATGAATCGCGCACGTCCAAGGTGGTGTGGTCCGCCGTCAACCAGCGCGACAACCTCTCTTCGGACCCCTTCGGTGTTGAGATCGCCGAACTGATCGAAGAGCACGGACGCGGCAACCGCAAGATCGGGCTGGATCGCTGTGCGCTCAACCTGGCGCGCTCACTCGAGGCCCAGGGCCTCGAGGTCTTCGACTGCATGCAGGACACGCTGCACTGTCGGCGCATCAAGACCCCCGAGGAGATCGCCTGTCTGGCCCAGTCCATGGCCGGCAGCGAGGCTGCGGTGGCCGAGGTCGAGGCGGCGATCAAGCCGGGCATCACCGAGAACGAGCTGTTCGCGATCATGTACGGCAACGTCATCCGCCAGGGCGGAGAGTTCATCGAGACCCGTCTGCTGTCGTCCGGCCCGCGCACCAATCCCTGGTTCAACGAAGCCAGTGACCGGGTCATTCGTCCGGGCGAGCTGGTGGCGCTGGACACCGATACCATCGGTTGTCACGGCTACTATTCGGACTTCTCGCGGACCTTCCACGTCGGCCCGAATCGCCCCAGCGCCTACCAGAAGGAGCTGTATCGCATGGCCTACGACCAGGTGCACCACAACATGGGCATCTTGAAGCCGGGCATGAGCTATCGCGAGATCGCCGAGCAGGCCTGGAAGATCCCCGAGCGCTTCCTCGACCGTCGCTATCCCTCCATCATCCACGGCGTCGGCATGCACGGTGAAACCCCGCTGGTCGCCCACCATATGGACTTCGATCGCTTCTCCAAGGATGGCGTTCTCGAACCCGGCATGGTGGTGTCCGTGGAGAGCTACATCGGCGAGGTGGGTGCCGCCGACGGGGTCAAGCTGGAAGAAGAAGTGCTGATCACCGACAGCGGTGTGGAAAAGCTGTCCCGCTATCCCTTCGACGAGGCGCTGCTCGACCGCCAGTTCTGAGCCGCGTCATCTGTGTACCATGCTGCGCCGGGCCCCATGTGAGATGGCCGCCCGGCGCTGACGCCTTTTCAGAAAGTCATATCGAGAGTTTTGATGAAAGACGTGAATCATTGGATCGGCGGTGAGTCACAGCCGTCGCAGCGCCATCTGGATGTCATCAATCCGGCCACCGCCGAGCCGGTCGGTCGTGTCGCCCTGGGGGACGCTGCTACCGTCGAGCGTGCCATCGAGGCGGCCCGCCGTGCCCAGCCGGCCTGGCGCGACACGCCACCGGCCAAGCGCGCCCAGGTGATGTACCGCTTCAAGGCGCTGCTCGAGCGTGACGCCGACGAGATCTGCGCACTGGTCAGCGAAGAGCACGGCAAGGTGCTTGAAGACGCCATGGGCGAACTCAAGCGCGGTATCGAGAACGTCGAGTACGCCTGCGGCGTGCCGGAGCTGCTCAAGGGCGAGTACTCCCACAACGCCGGGCCGGCCATCGATACCTGGTCCAATCATCAGCCGCTGGGCATCGTGGCCGGGATCACGCCGTTCAACTTCCCGGCCATGGTGCCGCTGTGGATGTATCCGATGGCGCTGGCGTGCGGCAACGCCTTTATCCTCAAGCCTTCTGAGCAGGTGCCGTCGGCGGCGCTCAAGATGGCCGAGCTGCTCACCGAAGCCGGTCTGCCCGACGGCCTGTTCAGCGTGGTCCACGGCGACCGTGAGGTGGTCGAGGCGCTGATCGATGCGCCGGATGTGAAGGCAGTGTCCTTCGTCGGATCGACCCCGGTGGCCAAGGCGATCTACCAGCGTGGCGCCGAGAACGGCAAGCGTGTGCAGGCGCTCGGTGGCGCCAAGAACCACGCCGTGGTGCTGCCCGATGCCGATCTGGACAACGCCGCCAGCACCCTGATCGGGGCCGCCTACGGCAGCGCCGGTGAGCGCTGCATGGCGATCAGCGTGGCGGTGTGTGTCGGCGATGACACCGCCGATGCCCTGGTGAAACGGCTTTCGCAGGAGGCTCGGGAACTCAAGATCGGTGCCGGCACCGAGCGCGGCCTGGATATGGGCGCGCTGGTCAACGCCGGGCACCGTGACAAGGTGGCGGGCTATCTCCAGCAGGGCGTCGACGCCGGGGCCGAGCTGGTGGTGGATGGGCGCGAGCATCCGCTGGTCGAGTCGTCACCGGGCTACTTCCTGGGCGCGAGCCTGCTCGACCGGGTCACGCCCGAGATGAGCGTCTATCGCGACGAGATCTTCGGACCGGTGCTGTGCGTCGTGCGTGTCGCCAGCTACGATGAGGCCATTGCGCTGATCAATGCCCACCAGTACGGCAACGGCACCTGCGTGTTCACCCGGGATGGCGAGGCCGCGCGTCGCTTCGCCGACGCCATCGAGGTCGGCATGGTCGGCATCAACGTTCCGCTGCCGGTGCCGGTGGCCTTCCACAGCTTCGGCGGCTGGAAGGAGTCGCTGTTCGGCGATCTGCATGCCTATGGCCCCGACGCCGTGCGCTTCTACACCCGGCGCAAGGCCATCTCCCAGCGCTGGCCGAGGAGCCAGGACAGGGAAAGCGCGCAGTTCAACTTCCCTTCGAACTAGCGCGCTCTCGAGGCCAGGCTCGTCCAGCAAGCGCAGCGTCGGCCTCGGACCCCCGACGAGGGAGAGCGCCTCAGGCCACCGCGAACGCCCACTCCTTGCGAGTGGGCGTTGTCGTATCCGTGGCAGGCGCTCGCGCCCTCACTCGGGGGCTGTCGGTGTCGAGGTGGATGGCGGCGTCACCGCAAGACGCGGGTGGATAGGATTGGCGGGGCGATAGCCGGGCAGGGCAAGACGACGGGTGGCGACGCTCGGGTGCAGCGTCTCGTTGCCGAAGGAGGCAAAGCCGATGCGCCGCAGATAGCGCCGGGGCGAGATCAGCCGATAGAGGCGCGAAAGAAACCTCTGGTAGGAGTCGACGATGTCGTCCTCGCGCGGTGGTGAGCCAAGCAAGGGGCGGCTGTCAGGCAGCAGCGGCAGCCCCTGTTCGCAGGCGCGGCCCATCATCCAGTCCAGGCTGACGTCCGACAGCACGCGGTCCCGGTAGCCTCCGCCGATGTTGGAGTGGGCGCCGGGAAACCATACCTGCTCGAGGGTGGCGGTGGTGGTCTGCGGCGACCACAGGGTGGGGGCGAAGGCCTTGCGGTGCTCGTCGATCGCCAGCGCCTGGTAGGCGTGGCGCACCAGCGGGCTCAGGCGGGTGTCATGGAACTCGAATCGGCGGCGGTTGAAGGCGGCAAAGCTCCTGAGTGGAATCCCCAGGCTGCCCACGGTGTCCCACACACCGATCATGTGGATCTCCGGCACCCAGGCGTAGCGCGAGGCGAAGCGTCGAGCCTCGGCGGATTGCGGGCCACGCCTTCGATCGCGGTAAAGCGCGTAGGCGCGTCCCGCCAACTGCCGGTGTTCGGGGTGCAGCAGTCCGCTGGTGTGAAGCATCCCGCTCAGGCTTCGCGCGGTGTAGGCGCCTCGGCTGAAGCCGAACAGAAACAGCCGGTCGTCCGGGCGCAACAGTTCGACCAGCTCGACGTACGCCTCGACCAGAATTTCCGATAGCCCGAGTCCGGTGGCGCCTGCCACCAGGCGGTCGTACCAGTGCAGGTCACTGCCGACGCCATGGTAGTAGCGTTTGACGGTGCCGCCCTCGGCCATGGGGTTATCGGCCACCGCCTGGTAGAGCCGGCTGACGTTGGTGTTGGTGTCACCGTCTTCCAGGTCCATGTCCGGCACCTGCCAGGTGCCATCGAAGAACAGCGCGACATTCTTGGCCATCGGCTTCCCTTGCTGTCAGCCCTCTTGATCCGAGCGATGCCCGGTGGTCGCTGTCAGTGTATGTCGGGGGCGTGGCCAGAAAATTGAGCGCAGAGGCGAAGGGCGTCGATCGGTCGTGCCGTCAGCGCTGCGGCAAAGATTGCAGGAGCGGGGCGGGTGGATGGTTTCCGCCCGCCCCTTGGTCGTTCGCTTGTCAGAGTGTCTAGAAGCGCGTCGCCCAGGTATCGACGACCCTGAGCGCGTCATCGACCAGATGGAGCTGGCGCCACTTGTCGAAGGTCATGCAGGGGTGCGAAGCGCCGAAGGCCAGGACGTCACCGATGCGCATGTCGCGGGCGCTGTCGGGGAGCTGGATAAAGGTGTGCTGGTCCATCTGCTTGACGACTTGCCAGCCTTCCACCGACAGAAGCTCGCTGGCCTGTCCGCCTTCGCGATAGCGCCTGAGCACCTCGGGCGCCAGGTCGAAGCCGATATCGCGCTTGCCCAGTGCCACGATGGCCAGCCCCGGCTCGGGCAGCGACTGCACCTGGGCGAACACCTCCAGCGCCGGCTCAAGCCCCTGGTGCAGGTCCTGGCGCCGGGACAGCACGCCGGCCTGGGCCTCGCGGTAGATGCCGTGGTCATGGACCACGTAGCAGCCCGGGCGCAGCACCGGGGTGAAGCGGCCCTCGAGTCCACCGTCGCGGAATGCTTCGGCGATCAGGTCGTACCAGGCCGAACCCGACGCCGTGACGATGGGCTTGTCGCGATCGACCAGGCCTTCGTCGGCCAGTCGCTTGACGCCGTCGACGAGGCGCTGGGCGTAGCGACGAATACCGGCCACCGGATCGTCGCCATGGACCACGCCCTCATACCCCTCCAGACCCGCCAGGGCTATGCCGGGCAGGGTAGCCGCCCGGCGGGCCAGCGCCATTACCTCGTCATCATCGCGAAGTCCGCACCTTCCCCCTTCGACACCTACCTCGATCAGGATATTCAGGGAGATGCCGGCCGCCCCGAAAAAGGCGCCTAATTGGTCCAGGTTCTCGGCGCTGTCGACGGTGACATAGAGCTCGGCGCCGGCGCGGATCAGGTCGGCGGCGATGGCCATGTTGGCCTGACCGACCATCTGGTTGGCCACCAGTAGTCGCTGGGCGCCCTCGGCGAAGGCGGCGCGGCACTGGGGCAGGGTGGCCAGGGTGATGCCCCAGGCGCCGGCCTCGAGCTGCCGCCGGAACAGCGCCGGGGTCATGGTGGTCTTGCCGTGGGGCGCAAGCTCGGCGCCGTGACGGCGGGCGAAGTCCTGCATCCATGCCAGATTGTGGGCGAGCGGCGCCTGGTGGATCACCGCCGCCGGCAGGCTGACGTCGGCCAGCAGCCGGTCGCCGGTTTCCAGGGTGCCCTTGTGGCAGCCCTTGGCATCGAAGGAGGAGGAAGAGGGGGAGTGGGCCATGGAAGTTCTCCTGAAGGCGGAACGCGGCTCATGTTACGCCGCGCCGGACGATTGGCAATGTTCGAAGATTGATCTGACTACGACCATTGTCGGAAATTTTCAAAAAACTGTGGATGGTTGTTAGAAACTAACATAGCGTAAGGATACCGCAGATGACGAGGGCCCTGGACAGGCTTCGTGATCTGGCAACGTCGCAACGGAGGGAGGCAAGCCGTGAGTCAACAGATCGATATCCTGTCGCGCATCACCGCGGTGGTTCGCTCCCTGAGCGAGTCGGAGCGCAAGGTGGCGGAGCTGATCTTCGACGACATCGACTTCGTGACAGAGGCCAGCATCAGCGAGATCGCCCGGCGATCAGGCGTCAGTGATGCCACCGTGACGCGCTTCGCCCGCTCGGTGGACTGCGACAACGTGCGTGACCTCAAGCTGCGCCTGACCCGCGCCCTGGCCGCCGGTCGTCGCTTTATCGAGGACGCCGATCCCGCCCGGGGATCGAGCATCGTCTACGACGTTGCCGCCCAGACCCTGGCGCTCAACCGCGAGTTGCTGTTCGAGGCCGATATCGAAGGCGCGGTGGAGCGACTCGACAATGCCCGCCAGATCCTGACCTTCGGCAGTGGTGGTGGCTCCAGCGTGATGTGCCAGGAGCTGCAGTTTCGCCTGATGCGCCTGGGCTATGCGGTCAGCGCCTATCCTCACGGTCTGCTGCCGAGGATGGTGGCCGCCACCCTGGAGCCCGAGGACGTAGTGGTGGTGCTGTCGGTGTCCGGTTACACCCCGGAGATGGTCGAGTCGGCCCAGATCGCCAGTCAGTACGGGGCCCAGGTGATCGCCATCACCGCCGTGGGGTCTCCGCTTGCCGCCGCCGCCAACGTGGTGCTGCCCATCGCCGCCCGGGAGACCGATTTCATTCTTCACCCTTCGGCGTCGCGCTATGCGTTGATGGCCGCCATCGACGTGCTGGCGCTGGAGCTGGCCATGCGTCATCGCGACCAGGCGCGCACCAAGCTCAGGCGTTTGAAGATTGCACTTGATGACCATCGCGGCGGTGACAATCGCCAGCCGCTGGGAGACTGACATGCACCATGACCTCTTGATTCGTCGCGCCACGCTGCTGGATGGCACCGGCGCAGATCCTCGTATCGCGGATGTCGCGATCAAGGGGGATCGTATCGTGGCGGTGGGGGATCTCGCCGGGCACGAGGCCAGCGAGGTGGTGCAGGCCGAGGGGCTGGTGCTGACCCCGGGATTCATCGACGTTCATACCCACGACGACACCAATGTGGTGCGCACCCCCGAGATGCTGCCGAAGCTGAGCCAGGGGGTGACCACGGTGGTGGTCGGCAACTGCGGCATCAGCGCCTCGCCGGTCACGCTGCGCGGCAGCGAGGTGCCCGATCCGATGAACCTGCTGGGCGACGCCGAGGATTTCGCCTACCCCAGCTTCGCCGCCTACGCCGATGCCGTGGCGACGGCCTGCCCGGCGGTCAATGTGGCGGCGCTGGTGGGGCATACCAGCCTGCGCTCACTGGTGATGGATGACTTCGAGCGGCCGGCCCGCGACGACGAGATCGCCGCCATGCGCCTTGCCCTGGAACAGGCACTCGCCGAGGGCGCCATCGGCATGAGTACCGGGCTTGCCTATCGCAACGCCCGTCAGGCGCCAAATGCCGAGGTCGGCGCCCTGGTACGCGCGGTCAGCGAGGCGGGCGGAATCTACACCACCCACCTGCGTGACGAGTTCGCCGGACAGGCCGAGGCGATGGACGAGGCCTTCGCCACCGCCGCCGAGGCCCGTGCACCGCTGGTGATCTCGCACCTGAAGTGCGCCGGTGCCGGTAACTGGGGCCAGGCGCCACGGGCCCTGGCGCAGTTGACCGACGCCGCCAGCCGCCAGCGTGTTCACTGCGACTGCTACCCCTATACCGCCGGTTCCTCGACCCTGGATCTGGGGCAGGTCACCGACGAGATCGACATCACCATCACCTGGTCGAAGCCGCATCCGGAGCAGGCGCGTCGGCCGCTGGCCGACATCGCCGCCGACTGGGGGCTGTCACTGATGGACGCGGCCAGGCGCCTGCAACCCGCCGGCGCGGTCTATCACAACATGAGCGAGGACGACATGCGCCAGGTGCTGGCGCACCCCTTGACCATGGTCGGCTCCGACGGCCTACCCAATGACCCGCATCCGCACCCGCGCCTGTGGGGCGCCTTTCCCCGCGTGCTGGCCCACTACAGCCGCGACCTGGCACTGATGCCGCCGGCCGAGGCGGTACGCAAGATGACCGGTCTTTCCGCCGCCACCTTTGGCCTGGAAGACCGCGGTGTGATTCGTCCAGGCGCCTTCGCCGATCTGGTCCTTCTGGATCTCGAGCGCCTGGAAGATAGCGCCACCTATGACCAGCCGAAGACGCCCGCCAGCGGCATCCTTCGGGTGCTGGTCAACGGCACGACGGCCTACGCCAACGGTCAGGCGTCGGGCCAACGATCCGGGCGCATGTTGCGCCGAAGCGTGCGCCTTGCGGCCACGCCACTCTAGCCACGTTTATTGCATCAGCCTTTTTCAGGAGACATTGACATGACGATCAAGCGTTATGGCGCCGAAGGCGGCGTCGGTACCGGCGGTCAGAAACTTCCCTTCTCCCGCGCGGTGGAAGCCGGCGGCTGGCTGAAGGTGTCCGGTCAGACCCCGATGACCGATGGAGAAGTGGTGGAAGGCGGCATCGTCGAGCAGAGCCGACTGGCCTTCGAGAATGCCCTGACCATCGCCCGCGAGGCGGGCTACGACATCGAGGACGTGGTCCACGTCACCGCCGTGCTGACCGACTCGCGCTACTTCCAGTCGTTCAACAAGGTGTTCGCCGAGTACTTCAAGGATCACCCGCCGGCGCGCATCTGCAGCGTTCAGGATCTGGTGGTGGACTGCAAGGTCGAGGTGGACCTGACCTGCTACCGCGCCGACCGCGCTTAAACCAGGGATATTGCGTCGAGCGGCAACTCGACCGGGGCAGGGATGCCCGCATCGTAGCGACAGGAAGGCGCCGGATCCCGGCAAGGACCCGACGCCAGGCACAGCAAACGTTCACGTTCACGTTCACTGTCTCGATCGCGGCAACGACCGAGACGACAAGTATAAGAGGTCTGTATGAACAGTCATCTTTTCCTTGCTACCTTTTGCGTCTACATCGTCCTGATGATCGGCTTCGGCTGGTGGATGTCGCGGAACGATCGCGGCACCGGCGATGACTTTCTCCTTGGCGGGCGCAGCGTACCGATATTCCTGACCATCGGTACCACCGTGGCCACCATGGTGGGAACAGGTTCCAGCATGGGGGCGGTGGGCTTCGGCTACGCCAACGGCTGGGGCGGCGCACTCTATGGTCTGGGTGGTTCGATCGGGGTGCTGCTGCTGGCGCTGTGTTTCGCCGGTGTGCGCCGCTACCGCTTCATGACCATGAGCGAAGAGTTGTCGTTCTACGTCGGGGCCAACCGCCTGGTGCGCAATGTCGTGGCATTGTTCATCTACGTCGCCTGCATCGGCTGGCTCGGCGCCCATATCCTCGGCGGCGGCCTGTATCTGGCCTGGATGGCGGATATCCCCGCCTGGCAGGCCAAGATGGTGGTGGCGCTGGGCTTTGGTGTCTACTGCGTCATCGGCGGCTACATGGCGGTGGTCTGGACCGACACCGTGCAGGCCATCGTGCTGTTTGTCGGCTTCTTTTTGATGGCGGCGGTGGCCGTGGTCGAGGTCGGCGGCTTCTCCGAGATGACCGCCTCCATGGACGCCGCGGCGACCAGCTTCCTGGCCATCGACAAGGTCGGCCTGGTGCCCGCCCTGTCGCTGATCACGGTGATCGCCGTCGGTGTGCTGGCAACCCCGTCCTTCCGCCAGCGCATCTACTCCGGCGCCTCGGTGGGCTCGGTGCGCCGCTCCTTCCTGGTGACCGGCTGCCTTTACATGCTGTTCTCCATCGTGCCGGCGATCATCGGCATGGCGACCTACGCCCTCAACCCCAACCTGGAAAACAGCAACTTCGCCTTCCCGTATCTGGCTACTGAGGTGCTGCCGCTGTGGCTGGGCCTGCTGCTGCTGGTGGCCGGTCTGTCGGCGACCATGTCCAGCGCCAGCAGTGACGCCATCGCCGGTGTCACCACACTGATCCGCGATCTCTACGTGCTGGTCAAGGGCCGTGCGCCGTCGGCCAAGAGCGTGGTCATGCTGTCGCGGGTCGGCCTGGTCGGCACCATCAGCCTGGCGCTGGCCTTCGCCCTGACCTCCGACAACGTGATCGCCTACATCACCAAGATGGTGGCGACCGTGCTGGCGGGCATGTTCGTCTGCGGCGTGTTGGGACGCTTCTGGCCGCGCTACAACTGGCAGGGTGCGATTGCCTCGCTGGTGGTGGCGTCCGCCACCTCGCTGACGGTCATCTCGGTGGAGAGCTGGAGTGAGTACTGGGGCAACCCGAGCATCCCGGCGGTGGGCCTGGCCATGGCCGCCGGTATTGTGGTCAGTCTGTTTACCCCGGCTTCGGAGCTCAGCGAAGACCAGGCACTCGAGCTGATCACCGAAGAGCGCGAGCGCATGGAGGCGGTGCCGGACGTGCCGCTGCGCAAGGGTCCCGCCAAGGCCTGAAGACCGCTCTCCAGGCCGAAGCACAAAAGCCCGCGCAGGTGACTGCGCGGGCTTCTTCGCATGTCTGCCGCGGTGGCGAGGAGCATGGGGCGCCGCTCAACGGCGCAGCGACCATATTCGGTCGAGGGCGCCGTCCTTCAACACAAGATGGTGAAACAGGGCCGCCGCGATATGGCCACCAAGCAGGCAAGGCAGCAGCAGATCGGCGCCCCAGTCCCGATGGAAGCGGCCAAACGGCTCCATCAGGGTGATCAGCGGTACTTCGAACAAGACTGTGAGCGACGCCGCCAATGGCAGGCGCTGAAACGCGGGCAGTGTCCACTGGCCCAGCACCCTGAGGTCGAAGCCGGTACCGATATAGGCCGCCACGGGCAGCGCCAGGAGCACGGCGAGCAGGCCACGGTGGGCGAGGCGAGTCACTCGTGGCAGACCCTGGGGTGGCGGCTGCGGCAGCCACAGGTGGGCCGCCAGCAGCCCGAGCGACAGCGCCACACTCAAAAGCCCCAGGTTGACGTGGACCACCAGCAGGTACCAGTTGGCCGACTCGAGCTGGGTGGTCGCCCACTTGCGCCCGTAGGCAGTGAGGTAGAGAAGACCGATGGTCAACGCCAGCGAGGCGTGCAGGGCGCGGCTGGTCACGGCATGACGGGCAGGGTGGACATCGGGGGCGTGGGTGACGTAGTGGGCTCGGCTCGCTGGCATGAAGGAAACCTCGGGGATTCGGTATTGCCCGGTGTCAGGCAACTACCGCCATGCTGACGCCTGGCCCTTCGCCTGTCAGCCATTCCCTGTGCCATGCTGGGGACAATTCGCCCTCGGAGCCTCCCATGTCGATCTTTCTCGTCACCCTCTTTGTTGCCTCCCTGCTGCCGATCCTGCTGGCCTGGATCGGCGCCGCCTGGCGTGTGCGCCAGTTCGGCCACCTGGACAATCGCCACCCGCGTGCCCAGCAGGCGCGTCTTGAAGGCGTCGGTGCGCGGCTGCAGGCGGCCCAGTCCAACGCCTGGGAGGCGCTGATCGTCTACGCCACCACCGCGGTGGTGTCCATCGGCGCCGGGGTGGAGCTGGAGAGCCTCGACGTGCCGGCGCTGGTCTTTCTCACCTCACGCCTGCTCCACCCGTTGGCCTACGCCCTGAACTGGCAGTGGACCCGCTCCATCATCTTCGCCATCGGCATGCTGGCGTGTCTGACGATCATGATCGGGGCGCTGTGGTAGCCGCCCCGAAACGGGACAGGTGGCGGGCGGTTGTCCGCCGGCGTTCAGCCCTTTGACCGTCAGGGGCCGACGGCCGTCATTGTGACGACCGCGCCAGGGTGGTGACCAGGCGCTGGCAAATGTTGTCCAGCGCCTTGGCCTTGCCTTCGTCGGCCAGGCTGCCGTCTTCATGGAAGGCGCTGCCAGCGCCGCCTACTGCAAGCTGGTCCGGCAGTACCGTGACGCCGATATTGCTCAAGAGCTGACGCAGCAGCGGCAGGGCGCGTAGCCCGCCCAGCCCGCCGGGTGAGGCGCCGACGATGGCCGCCACCTTGTGCTGGTAGGGCTCGAGGGCGCCCAGGTCGCCGTCGGGGCGCGAGACCCAGTCGATGGTGTTCTTCAGAAGCGGTGTGATGAAGCCGTTGTACTCAGGGGAGGCGATGGCGAGACCCTGATGCTCCATGAACATCCGCTTGAGGCGGCTGGCGTGCTCGGGAAGACCCTCGCCGGCCTCCAGGTCGCCGTCGTAGATCGGCATGGGAAAGTCGCGCAGGTCGACAAAGGTGGCCTGACCACCAAGGGCGTCGATGCGCTGTGCCATCAGTCTGGCCAGACGCTTGTTGAAGGAATCCTCCCGGGCGCTGCCGGCAAAGACCAGGATACGGGGACGGGTATCGCTCATGGGGTTCTCCTGCGGTGTGAACGGAAGCGCAAAAGGGCAAGGCATGGACCAATAGCCAATGGAGCACGCTCTGTCAGCCATTGCCAGCGCCGATCTTGTGCATTCATCCTGCAACATATCGCATCAAGATGGCAGAAGGAGGTCGATGTGAAGTACCCCACAACGCCGGATGGGCGCTACTTTGTTGCCCGCAATCGCCTCTGGCGCTGCACCGATCCCGGCCTGGACGAGGACACGCGCAAGCGCCACGTCAAGGCGCTGATGGCGGCCCGACGCGCGGTCAAGGAGGCCAGCAAGGTCGACGATGACGACGCGCTCAAGGCCGCGCGCCGCCAGGTCCAGGCAGCCAAGGAGGCGCTGGGCGAGCGTGGCCCGGTGTGGTGGTCCGACGGCGCCGAGGATGAGTCCGGACGCGCACCCCACAACAGCTCCTACGCCGACTGGTGGGCCAGCCTGAACGCGCAGGAGGACAAGGCGTCTGGATGATCGCCCTCTGCGTCAGCGAGGCGGCCTTCAGGAAGACCAGGGCAGCGGTGGCGCCTCCAGGCGTGCTCCCTGCCACTGGGGGATGTCACCAAAGCGCTCGCTGGCGGCTTCCCAGTCGTGCTGGGCCTGGATGATCGCTTCCCGCGAATGGCCAACGAAGTTCCACCAGATCAGGATCTCGTCCTGCATTGGCTCGCCGCCGATCAACAGGATCCGGCTGCCCGCCGACAGCGATAGTTCGAGGCTGTCTCGTCCACGCCCCAGATACCCCAGCTCGTCCACCGTGAAGGCCTCGTCATTGAGCTCAAGGCCGCCTTCCAGCACCAGCACGCCGTATTCGAAGTCGGGACGCAGGGGCACCGCCAGCTTCGTGGTGTCACTGGCCTGAACGTCGAGTCCCACCAGCGGCGAAAAGCTCAGGGTGGGGGCGTGATGGCCTTCGGCTTCACCGATCAGCAGGGTGAAGTCGGCGCCGTCGCGGCGCCAGCGCGGCAGCTCGGCGTAGTGATCAAAGCGTGGCGCGGTGTCGGCCTTGTCCCGGGGCAGGGCGATCCATAGCTGGGCGGCGTGCAGGCTGTCGGTTTCGGCCAGGCTCTCTTCGGTATGGCTGATGCCGTGGCCGGCGGTCATCAGGTTGACCTCACCCGGTCGGATGACCTAGTCGCTGCCCAGGCTATCCCGGTGGTGGACCTCGCCGGAGAGCATCCAGGTGAAGGTCTGCAGGCTGGTGTGGGGGTGGGGGCCGACCCGCATGGCCTGGCCTTCGCGCAGGATGCTGGGGCCGGCGTGGTCGAGAAAGCACCAGGCGCCGATCAGGCGGCGCTCGCGGGTGGGCAGCACGCGGTGGATCGGCAGGCCGCCGACGTCGGCCTCCCGGGAACCGATGCGCTGGATACAACGGCGTCCATCGACCACCGGGCAGTCCAAAGAAGATGATGGGCGATGGGGCGTTTCGTGCAGGCTCATGGTGGCCTCCTGGGCGGTCATGGCTAGACCTGGTATGGCTGTACCTGGGTGGGATCGACAGAAAGAACAAGACCTGGGCGCGGTACGCCCAGGCCTGAAGCTCACCCTTGGGTCTGTTGGGAATAGCTCTGCATCAGGTTTGCGTAGGCCGGCAGGTGGGACGCCAGCAGGCCGCCGAAGCCTTCGATGTCGTTGCGCCAGTCGCGGTGCAGTTCGCAGCCCACCCCGAACCAGGTCATCAACTGGGCGCCGGCCTGGCTCATGCGATCCCAGGCGGCCTCGCGGGTCACCGGGTTGAAGGTGCCCGAGGCGTCGGTGACGACGAAGACGTCGTAGCCGGCCTCGATGGCCGACAGCGCGGGGAAGGCCACGCACACCTCGGTGACCACCCCGGCGATCAGCAACTGCTTGCGCCCGGTCTTCTCGATGGCGGCGACGAACTCCTCGTTGTCCCAGGCGTTGATCTGGCCGGGGCGGGCGATGTAGGGCGCGGTGGGGAACATCTCCTTGAGTTCGGGGACCATGGGACCATTGGGTCCATCCTCGAAGCTGGTGGTCAGGATGGTCGGCAGCTCGAAGAACCTGGCGATATCGGCCAGGGCCAGCACGTTGTTCTTGAAGGCGTCGGCATCGAAATCACGTGCTACCGACAAGAGGCCGGCCTGGTGGTCGACCAGCAGCACGGTGACGTCATTCTTGTCGAGACGAACATAGGGGCGAGTCATGGCGATTTCCTGGAGTCAGGGGAAGCCTTCCCTGGAAGAGGTCTCCGGCATCCAGCCTGGAGGTACAGCCCCCGGCGGCAGCTGCCGTCGGGGTGTTTCGCAAGGCGTCGCAGGGCGATAGGAGCAGCTACCTGGGCGCCGTGGGCTCAGGTACTGAGGCGGCCAAACCGGCCACGTCGAAAGGCGTCGATGGAGGCGTGGATCTCGGCCTCGCTGTTCATCACGAAGGGGCCATGACCCACCACCGGCTCGTCGATCGGTTCACCGGTCAGCACCAGCAGCCGGGCGGCGGTGTTGGCGGCCAGGGCCAGTGTCTCGCCATCGCGGGACAGCTCTACCACGCTGCCACCGCGCACGACCTCCTGATCCTGTACCAGCAGGGTGCCGTCGAGCACTACCAGAAGGCTAGTGTGCCCGTTGGGTAGCGACAAGGTCGTTTCAGCGTCCTCGTTCAATGCCAGTTCCCAGGCGTTGATCGGGGTAAAGGTCCGCGCCGGACCGCGGGCATCCAGGTACTCGCCGGCCACCACCCTGAGCTGGCCCGACTCGCCCGGTAGTGTCACCACCGGGATCTCGTCACGGGTCAGGTTCTGGTAGGTCGCCGGGGTCGTCTTGTGGCGCGCCGGCAGATTGACCCATAGCTGGACCATCTCCAGGTCGCCGCCCTGGCGAGTGAAGTCCTCGGAGTGAAACTCCTCGTGGAGGATGCCGTCGCCGGCGGTCATCCACTGAACGTCGCCCGGGCCGATGGTGCCGCCCCCGCCGGAGGAATCGCGGTGGCTGACCTCGCCGCGATGCACGAAGGTCACCGTCTCGAAGCCCCGATGGGGGTGCACGCCGACGCCACGCTTTTGCTCGCTGGGCGCGAAGTGGTGAGGCCCGGCGTGGTCCAGCAGCAGAAAGGGGCTGATGCGCTCGGCGCCAAGGCGGTCGTAGCTGAACAGCGAGCGCACCGGGAAGCCGTCGCCCACCCAGTGACCGCGAGGGGCAGCGTGTACGGCGTTGATGGTCTTCATGGGACACCTCCTGTCATGGAAGGATCGTTGGCGATCCGTCATGGTGACAGCATAGAATCGAGACGATGGAGGCGGTAGTAGGCAAAATTCGGACGCATCGTTGCATACATGAAACGATGGTGCGCTCAATCACCCTCGACAGGACCCGAGCCGTGCAGGATCTCAACGACTTCTTCTATTTCGTCAAGGTGGTGGACCACGGCGGTTTTGCTCCGGCGGGCCGCGCCCTGGGGCTGCCCAAGTCACGGCTCAGCCGACGTATCGCGGCACTGGAGGCACGCCTCGATACCCGCCTGATTCAGCGTTCCACCCGTCAGTTTGTGGTCACGGAACTGGGCCAGGCCTTCTATCAGCATTGCCAGGCCATGCTGTGGCAGGCCGAGGCGGCGGTGGAGGTGGTCGAGCGCCACCAGGCCGAACCGCGCGGGCGCATTCGCCTGAGCTGTCCGCCGAGCCTTCTCGCCACCTTGTTCACGCCGCTGTTTTCCGAGTTCCTGCGTCGCTGTCCCCGCATCGACCTGGACGTGGTGGCGACCAGTCGCCGCGTCGACGTGGTGCGAGAAGGCTTCGACCTGGCGATCCGGGTACGCTATCCGCCGCTGGAAGACAGCGAACTGGTGATGCGCAGGCTGTCGCGCAGCCCCCAGCGGCTGCTGGCATCACCGGATCTGGTGGCGCGCCTGGGGATGCCGGAAGCGCCGCAAGCCTTGAGCGATTGGCCCAGTCTCGACTTCGAGGAACCGGACCGGCGCCATCGCTGGCGCCTGGACGGTCCCGGCGGCGAGGAGCGAATCATCGAGCACCGGCCACGGCTGGTGACCGACGACGTGGGGCTCTTGCACCGGGCGGTGCTCGATGGCCAGGGGGTGGCACGCTTGCCGTTGGTGGCCGCGGGCGCCGATCTGTGCGCCGGGCGTCTGGTGGACGTGGTGCCGGGCTGGGAGCCTCGGGCCGGACTGATCCACGCGGTCTACCCCAGCCGCCGCGGACAGTTACCGTCGGTACGGGCACTGCTCGACTTTCTCGACGGTGCCCTGGACGAGGACGACGCGCCGCTGCCCAGGGCGTAGTGACGATCGGGGCGCAACGGTGCCGGGCCTGACGAGACGGCCCGTGTCCGGCCGTCGGAAACGACAACGCCACGGCATGGGCCGTGGCGTTGTTGGTGCTGGGGCTCAAGCGGCCCCTGCGATCTTGCTGGTCCAGTGCCTGATCAGGCGTCCTTTCCGCTGCCCTTGGGCGCTTCAGAGGATGAGGCCTGCGAGGCCTTGTTGCTCAGGCTCGGCCAGGCGCTCGGGTCCACCTTGCCCTTGAGCTTGGGGAACTCGTCCGGGTTGAAGGTCGGCTCCTGGCCGGCCTTGAGCTGACGCTCGTAGTCGCGGAACAGGGCGAAGGCCAGCGGCGAGAGCAGCAGGATGGCGGTCAGGTTGATCAGTGCCATCATGCCCATGGACAGGTCGGCGAAGTTCCAGATGGTGCCGAGCTGGGCGATCGAGCCGATCATGATCATTGCCAGCACCGCCAGGCGATAGATGAACACCGCGCCCGCAGAGCGACGCGAGCCCGCCAGGTACTCGATATTGGATTCACCGTAGGAGTAGTTGGCGATCAGCGAGGTGAAGGCGAACAGCAGAATGGCGATGGCCACGAACATGCCGCCCCAGTCACCCACGTGCTCGGACAGCGCGACCTGGGTCAGCTGGATGCCGTTGGGCGCGTCGCCGCTCTGCAGCGCCGGCTCCGACAGGATGATCACCGCGGCGGTGGCGGTACAGATCACCAGGGTGTCGAAGAACACGCCGAGCATCTGGATAAAGCCCTGGGCCGCCGGATGGTTCGGTCGGGTGCTGGCGGTGGCGGCCACGTTGGGGGCGGAACCCATGCCGGCCTCGTTGGAGAACAGGCCGCGCTTGATGCCCTGCATCATGGCCTGGGCCACGGCGTAGCCGACGGCACCGCCGGCGGCTTCTTCGAGGCCAAAGGCACTGTTGAAGATCAACGCGATGGCGCTCGGCAGCTCATCGATATTTAGCGCCACCACCACCAGAGCGAGGATCAGGTAGAGCAGGGCCATCAGCGGCACGATCAGCTCCGCCACCTTGGCGATGGAGCGCAGGCCGCCGAAGATGATCGGGGTAACCCCCACCAGCAGGGCGATGCCGACGATCCAGGTCGGGATGTTGAATGCCTGCTCCATGGCCTGGGCGATGGAGTTGGCCTGGACGCTGTTGAAGGCGAGACCGAAGGCGATGATCAGACAGATCGAGAAGGCGATGGCCATCCAGCGCTGACCGAGCCCGCGCTCGATGTAGCGGGCCGGGCCGCCGCGGAAGGTCTTGTCGCCGTGGTCGACCTTGTAGGCCTGGGCCAGGGTGGACTCGACGAAGCTGGTGGCCATGCCGACCAGCGCGGTCATCCACATCCAGAAGATGGCGCCGGGGCCGCCCAGATAGATGGCCACGGCGACACCCGCCAGATTGCCGGTACCCACACGGGCCGCCAGGCTGGTGGACAGGGCCTGGAAGGAGGAAATGCCCTCGCCGCCATCACGGGATCCCTTGAGCAGGGCGAACATATGGCCGAAGAAGCGGAACTGGATGCCGCGGGTCATGACGGTGAAGTAGAGACCGGCGCCGATCAACAGGTAAACGAGCAGTTTACCCCAGATCAGGCCGTTGCCGACGGAGACGGCATCGTTGAACCAGGTGGCGATGGAATCCATGTCAAATTGTCCATTGGGTAGGAATGCGGAGGCCATTCTTCACGAATTGCCGCGTATGACAAGGAGCGTAGAGAAAAGATTGAGATAAGGCGTAGTTTTCGAGAAAAAAGATATAGACTTTAGTCGCATCAAGAAGGGTGCTGTTCTCAATGGCACCTCAGGCCAGACATGTGAGGCCGAACGAGGTGTCGGTGAGCCCCTTTACCCGGCGCCGTTTCAGTTTATGCCCAGCGATGCCCGAGACAGGCGTTCGACAGCGGGTTGGGCGACATTCTGTTGGGCGGCATTCCCCTGGATGACATTCTCCTGAATGGCATTCTCCTGAATGGCATTCTGCTGGTGGACGGCGCAGGCCACCCGCAACAGCGATGCCAGGTTAGGCACCTCACCACGGATCTCGATCACCTCCTGATGCAGCTCGCTGATGAACTGAACCGTGGTCAGGTTCTGGCCGGCGGCGATCTCGTTGAGGATATCCCAGAACTCGTTTTCCAGTCTGACGCTGGTCACCGAGCCCTGCAGGCGGATGGAACGGGTGGTGCACTCGTACTTGGCAGGGTCGGTGGAGGCGTACATATGGCACATGGCGTGGTCCTCTCGCTGGCGTCCGGTCGTTATCGATGATGCCGTCTTCTGACCCTGCCTGGCTCTTGCGTCAAGGAGCATTAGACCATGGTCGACGTAGTACCCCAGTGTTACCCGCCGTAGGCGGAGGCGACATAGGCTTTGGAGAGACGCAGTGTCGCATGTGGCGCTTGTCGAATCTGAATTCTACGGCCTGGGGCAAGGAGTCCTGCTATGAAGGGTAGCGCTTTTTCTCGTCGTGTCTTTCTCAAGGCCAGCGGTGGTGTGCTGATGGGCACACTGGCGATGGCCTCCGGTCCCATCGCCCTGCTGGCGCCCAGTCGTAGCTGGGCCATGTCCCTTGAAACCCTGACCAGTCGCCAGGGCCAGGTGCTGCTGGCGATGACGCGTCACATCTTCCCTCACCCAGACCTTGAAGACGCGGTCTACGCCCTCGTGGTCAAGAGTCTGGACACCAAGGCCGCCGATCCCCAGGTCGCGGCCCTGGTAGCCGAAGGTATCGATGTGCTCGACCGTGAGGCGGGCGGTGATTGGCTATCGCTGTCGCCGAGCGAGCGTTTCGCCTTGCTGGAAGCGCGGGCCGGCTCGCCATTCTTCGAACTGGTGCGCGGCGACGCCGTCGTCTCGCTCTATGACAACGATCTGGCCTACGCCCACTTCGGCTACGAGGGTGAGGCGGGCAATCCCGGCTACCTGACCAAGGGCTTCAATGACCTGGACTGGCTGCCGGATCCGCCCCGGCCCGAGGGCGGCTACCTGCCCCATGAAGTACCGGGCTGACGCTGTCGCGGCGGGTGAGGCGAGCGTCGGTGACCGCTGGCGACAGCCACGGACAACAACAGCCAGCTACAGACAACAACTAACAATACGGACCGATGAGGAGACGTCGTCATGGCCATGACCGACAGTCAAAAGACCTTTGCGCTGGACGATGACAGTGTGGTGGTAGTGATCGGCTCGGGGGCCGGTGGAGGCACCCTGGCGAACGAACTGGCCCAGCAGGGCATCGACGTGGTGGTACTGGAAGCGGGCAAGCTGCACACCACCTCGGACTTTCTGGCCGACGAGTGGGGCGCCTTCAACCAGCTTTCTTGGCTGGACCCGAGGACCACCTCGGGAAGCTGGCGGCTGGCACGGGACTTTCCCAATCTGCCGGCCTGGATCGTCAAGTCGGTGGGCGGCACCACGGTGCACTGGGCCGGTGCCAGCCTGCGCATTCAGCCCCACGAGTTCGAGGCCCTGAGTCACTATGGCGCGGTGGACGGCGCTGACCTGCTCGACTGGCCGCTGTCCTACGAGGAACTGGCACCCTGGTACGATCGTGCCGAGGCGCGCATGGGGGTGACCCGCACCCACGACAACAAGGGGCTGCCGGGCAACAACAATTTCAAGGTGATGTACGCCGGGGCGCAGAAGCTCGGCTATTCCTGCAACACCGGCCATATGGCCATCAACAGCGAGATCCGCGATGGCCGGGCGCCCTGCCAGCAGCGCGGCTTCTGCTTCCAGGGCTGCAAGACCCAGGCCAAGTGGTCGACGCTCTATACCGAGCTGCCCAGAGGCATCGCCACGGGACACCTGGAGTTGCGGCCCGAGTCGCATGTGGCGCGTATCGAGCATGACGACGAGGGTCGTGCCAAGGCGGTGGTCTACTTTGATAGCGAGGGCCGCGAACAGCGACAGAAGGCCCGGGTGGTGGCGGTGGCCGGCAATTCCATCGAGACGCCGCGGCTGTTGTTGAATTCCACGAGCAGTCGTTTCCCCAAGGGGCTTGCCAATGGCGCGGACAAGGTCGGGCGCTACTACATGCGCCATATGACGGGTTCGGTCTACGCCACCTTCGATGAACCGGTGCACATGTATCGCGGCACCACCATGGCCGGCATCATCTCCGATGAGGCGCGCCATGATCCGTCGCGGGGCTTTGTCGGCGGCTACGAGATGGAGACGCTGTCGCTGGGGCTGCCGTTCATGGCTGCCTTCCTCGACCCCGGCGCCTGGGGCGAGCGTTTCGCCGGCGCGATGGACCAGTATGATCATATGGCCGGGATGTGGCTGGTGGGGGAGGATCTGCCCCAGGCCAGCAACCGCATCACCCTGAACCCGGAGGTGACCGATCGTTTCGGCCTGCCGGTGGCCAACGTGCACTACGACGATCACCCCAACGACGTGGCCATGAGGCAGCACGGGTATCAGCAGGGCAAGGCGCTGTACGAATCGGTGGGGGCGCGGGATGTCTACGAGGTGCCGCCCTATCCCTCGACCCACAACCTGGGTACCTGCCGCATGAGCGAGCGCCCCGAGGACGGCGTCTGCAACGGCTACGGCCAGACCCACGAGGTGGCGAACCTGTTCATCTCCGATGGCAGTCAGTTCACCACCTCGGCGTCGGAAAACCCGACCCTGACCATCGTCTCGCTGGCCCTGCGTCAGGCAGAATATATCGCGCAGCAGATGGCCGAGCAGGCGATCTGACGACCCCTGAACGACAATCGACCCCTCATCCAAGGAGACCGAGATGCACGACAATTTCCAAGGCGAACAGCACCCCGGCGTGGAGCCGGCCCCCGAGGCCACGCGCGGTTTTCGCCTCAATCACAGCATGCTGAGGGTCAAGGATCCCGAGGTGTCCCTGGCGTTCTATTCACGGGTCTTCGGCATGAGCGTGCTGAGGCGCCTGGACTTCGAGGAAATGCAGTTCTCGCTGTACTTTCTCGCCAACCTCGAGGCGGATGATCAGGTTCCCGAGGACGCCGCCGCCCGCTCCACCTGGACCTTTCAGCAGCGAGGACTGCTCGAGTTCACCCACAACTGGGGCAGCGAGGAGCAGGAAGGGCGGATCTACCACGACGGCAACGCCGAGCCCCAAGGCTTTGGTCATATCTGCTTTGCGGTGCCGGATCTGCACGCGGCGGTGGCCTGGTTCGATGAAAACGACGTCGAGTTCATCAAGCGCCCCGAGCAGGGCAAGCTGAAGGACGTGGTCTTCGTCAAGGACCCGGACGGCTACTGGATCGAGGTGGTGCAGCCGAGCCTGATGGCGAACATGGGCGACGCCTGAAGCGGTTATCTAACGCCAAGCCCCGGCGGCATAGGGCCGGGGGCCATCGAGGCCCGTCCGTCGGGCTCAGCCCGCCTGCGTTGGCAGACAGTGCGGCAGGCTGTCGCGCAGGCTGCGCGGATTGAGGCCCAGGTCGGCGAAGCTGCCGACGCCGTTGGCGACCAGATTGTCTTCGCTGATCAGCCACAGGGTATCGCGGGTCAGCGGCGGCGAGGGCAAGGGCGAAAGGGCCAGTGCCAGGGCGCGCCACAGGGGCAGGGGGACCTTGATGAACCTGGGCTCTCTGCCGAGGTGTCGCGCCACCTGGGTGACCAGATCGCGGTAGCGCAGCGGGTCGGGCCCGCCCAGTTCGTAAAGCGCCCTGGGCAGGCTCGCCCGGGTGGCCAGGCGTGCCAGGGCGCTGGCCAGATCACCCACGTGGAGTGGTTGCAGGCGCATCTCTCCGGCGCCAAACAGCGGCACCAGCGGCATCTTCACCAGCCTTGCCAGGGTCGCCACCAGGCCTGACTGCTGGCCATAGAGGGCGCTGGGGCGAACGATGACCGCGCGAGGTATCTCGCCCATCACCGCCTGTTCGCCTCTCGCCCTGGCGCGCACGTAGGGCGAGGGCGAATCGAGCCGGGCGCCGATGCCGGACAGCAGCACATAGCGATCGATGCCCGCCTCCCGGGCGAGCCGCGCCAGCCTGGCGGCGCCCTCGACATGCACCTGCTCGAAGCTGCGCTTGCCACTCTCGCGGTAGAGGCTGACCGCGTTGATCACCGCGCTGGCCCCCTCAAGGGCCGCCTTGAGGCTCTCCGGATCCTCGATATCCGCCTGGATCGCCTCGACCGGATCGCCGTCTTCCACCTCTTCCGGAAGTCTCGGGTGGCGGGCCACCACGCGGACCGCATGGCCCGCGAAGTAGAGCTCGCGCACCACGGCAGCACCGACAAAGCCGGTGCCACCGATCACCACCACCGGACGTGTGCGGTCACTCATGACGTCCTTTTGCCCTCATGCTGGCGCAGGGCATCCTGCAGGCGTTCCACCGCAAGAAAGAGCTGGCGCCTGGGTTGGGCGCCGGACAGGATGCCGGCGTGTTCGCCGTCGACCAGAAAGCGCAGCGCCGGAACACCGTGAACCCCCAGCGCCTGACCTTCCTCGCGGGAAGCTTGTACCGCCTCGCGGTCTTCACCGGCGGCAAGACTCGCTTCGAGTGCCGCGCCGTCCAGCCCCAGTTGATTGGCGATCTCGGCCAGGGCGCGGGGATCCGACAGGTCCAGGCTATCTTCGAAGAAGCCGCTGAACAGGGCCTTTCGCAGCGCAGCGACCTGGCTGGCTGACGGGGTGTCGCGATAGCGGCGCTCGGCCCAGGCCAGCGTTTCCAGGGCCAGACGCGAGCGTGGTTGGATGTTCGGCTGGCGCATGCTCAGACCTCGCTCCTGAGCCATCGGCAGCACCGCGTCTCGCCACAGCTCGTTCAGGTAGTCGCAGTGGGGATCGAGGGCAGGTTCCGGCTCGGGGCGCAACTCGAAGGGGCGCCAGACGACGCGGATGTCATGACCGAACCTGTCTTCCAGCGCCTCCAGTTCGGGCAACTCCAGGTAGCAGAACGGGCAGCGCAGATCGCTGAAGACCTCCAGGGTCAGGCGTGGGGGAGCGGGCGGGGTCGGCATGCAACTCTCCTGGGTGGCGGTACGTGGGCCCGGACGGCAATGGGATCGACCCTAGCTTGACGATTGATGACGCCGAAGTGAAGCGCCGACGTCAGCTAGGCTCGATGCTGGCGAAGCTGCGTCAGCCGTGATCACCGGCTGAGGCGACGTCTGCCTGGTGGGGCTGTGCAGCGGATCCTCGTGTGGAGCCTTACGAATCGTCGTCAGTTGGACGGGCGTCGCGCAGATCCAGGGCGCCGGCGCGCTTGACGGCACGGATGGCAAAGCTCGAATCCACGGTATTGACCATGGGCAGGGTCTGCAGCTGTCGCACCCAGCGCTCGTAGCCTTTCAGGTCGGCGCTGACGATCTGCAGCAGATAGTCGAAGGCGCCGGACACGGTGTGGCACTCGATGACTTCGGGCATGTCCGCCACGGCGGCTTCGAAGGCTTCCACCAGGGCGTCCTGGTGGCGGCTGAGCTTGACGTGGACGAACACCGTCAGCCCCAGCCCCAGGCGTTCGCGGTCCAGCTCGGCGCGGTAGCGCTGGATCAGCCGCTGTTGCTCCAGCCGGCGTATGCGCCTGGCGCAGGGTGACGGCGACAGCCCCACCCGCTCGGCCAGTTGGTGGCTGGTGAGTCGTGCATCCTGCTGGAGCAGGGCGAGCAGATGGCGATCGATACGGTCCAGTTTTTTCAACGGATTGGCTCAATCTTGCGGGTCGAAGAAAAATATTGGCATGTCCTGCCAATATGGGTCCATCGCGTCGTTGTCTTTGCCTACATTTGCCCGACCGTTGGCGGCAGACTGAGGGTCAGCAGGGGGCTCGTTCAGGCGCCCATCGAACCTCACGGAGTTCTTTCATGTCGTCTTCCTTGACCCAGGTGGCACCGCTTGTCGCCTCTCCCCGGCGCGCCCTGTTGGGGGTCGCCGCTGCGCTGGGGGCGGTGCTGATCTGGTCGTGCTACTTCCTGTCGCTGCGCCAAGGGGCGCTGTCACCACTGGGAACGCTCGACCTGACCCTGTTTCGCTACGCCGTGCCTGGCCTGGCGCTGCTGCCGTTGGCGCTGCGTCGGCGCCAGCGTCTGCTGGCGGTCAACCCGGTGTGGCTGGTCGGCATGATGGCCGGCGCCGGCATACCCTTCTTCCTGCTGGGGGCGGTGGGCATGGGGCTGGCCCCGGTGGCCCACGGCAGCACCCTGATCCCCGGGGCAGCGCCGCTGTTCGTCAGTACCCTGGCGGTTTGGGTCTTCGCTCAGCCGTTGTCGCGGGGGCGTGCCGCCGGCCTGGTCGCCATCGGACTCGGCGTCGTCTGCCTGCTGGCGTCCGGGGGACAGGGCTTGCAGAGCCTGCTGCTGGGGCAGGGCATGTTCCTGCTGTCCAGCGTGATGTGGGCGGTGTTCACCCTCAGCGTGCGTCAGAGCGGTCTGTCGGCGCTCGAGGCCACGGCGGTGGTCACGGTGCCCAGTGGACTGGTCATTGTGCTGACGGTGATCGGGCTCGAGGCGAGCGGGGCGGGGGGGCTGTCCCTGCATCTGGTGCCCACGAAGGAGTGGCTGGTGCAGTTGGTGGTGCAGGGCATCCTGGTGGGGCTGGGGTCTGGCCTGCTGATGGGCGTGGCGATTCGACGGCTGGGGGCCGAGGCGACCTCGGCGCTGGGCTCGCTTACCCCGGTGGCGGCCACGGCGCTGGCCTGGTGGGCGCTGGACGAGACGATCGGTGGGGTCACGGCGGTGGGCATGCTGATGGTGGTGTCCGGCGTAATGATTGCCAGCCGTGGCCGTTGATGGCGCGGCTGTCATTCGAGCAGCGCTGAACCAGAGACACCGCCCGTAGGCGGTGTCTGGGTCAATCGTCCAGCAAGGGCAATCAGCAATCAGCCCAGGCGCACCAGCATCTTGCCGGTGTTGGCCCCCTTGAACAGGTCGAGGAAGGCTTCCGGCGTGGCCTCGAGGCCTTCGCGCACGGTCTCCTGGTAGTCGATCTCGCCGGCGGCGACCTTGGGACCGACGTCCTTGAGAAAGGCCGGGTAGTTGTCCCAGTGCTCGAACACGATAAAGCCCTGCATGCGCGCTCGGCGAATCAGGATCATCGCCAGGTTGGCCGGTCCCGGTGCCGGGCCTTCATCGTTGTAGCGGGAAATCATGCCGCACACGGCGATGCGGGCGCCGACCCTGAGGTTGTTCAGCGCGGCTTCCAGGCAGACTCCGCCGACGTTCTCGTAGTAGACATCGAAACCGTCCGGGCAGGCCTTGGCCAGATCCTCGCTGAGGGTGGCGGCGTCCTTGTCGCGGTAGTCCACCGCGATCACGCCCTGGGACTCGAGCCAGTCGCGCTTCTTCTGGCTGCCGGCCAGGCCGACCACAACACCACCCTTGGCCTTCGCCAGCTGTACCGCCAGAGAGCCCACCGCGCCGCTGGCGGCGCTGACCAGCACATTGTCACCCTGCTGCATCTCGGCGATGGCATTCAGGCCGGTCCAGGCGGTCATCCCCGGCATACCCAGCACGCCCAGGTAGGCCTGCTCCGGCACGTCCAGATCGGGCAGGGCGGTCACGCCGTCGGCGGGCAGCTGGGCCACGTCTCGCCAGCCACCCATGTGGCTGACCTTGTCACCCACCTTGAAACGATCGTCACCGGATTCGATGACCTCGCCGACGGCGGCTCCTTCCAGCGGTGCCTCGAGCTCGAAGGGTTCGATATAGGTGGTGACACCGCTCATGCGTCCACGCATGTAGGGGTCCACCGACAGCCAGCGATTGCGGATGCGCACTTCACCGTCAGCCAGCGCCGGCAGGTCCTGCTGCTTGAGCTTGAAGACGTCCTGGCTGGGGGTGCCGGTGGGATACTCGCTGATGGTGTAGTAGTTCGACTGCATCATGCCTCCTTTGCGTGATGAACCGGAAGTCGATTGGCTGTCGCTCCGGAGAGTGCGAAGCGTGGCCGAGGGTCACTCGGATTCACGCCTCGCTCCGTGATCATCGATAGGTGTACGGTCGCTACAATAGACCAGTCGGTCTGTTTCGTAAAGGGGGGGCGATTGTCTTCCTGGATCCGAGGCCTATCCACTACGACTGTGCCGAATCGGCGAGGTTCCCCAAGGAGCGCCATGGACAGGGCGTGGCGGCAGGGCGCTACCCAATCATGACTAAAGTCTAAAGGCGTTTGAAATACGTTTTCGTCAAGCTATGTCGGACATAGCGTGTGACGCCGTCCGACACATGGCGTTACATGTCCGATTTCTCTCGTTCCCTGTATGGATGGCTCCATGTCGGCAAGTTCCACTTCCACGCGTCGCGCGCGCCCGGACATCGCCGATGCCCTGGCCGAGGCGATCTTCGCCGGTGAGTATGCGCCGGGGGACTTCCTGCCCAGGGAAGTGGATCTGTGCGAGCGCTTCGAAGTCAGCCGCTCCACCGTGCGCAGTGCACTGCAGGTACTGGTGGCGGCGGGCATGATCACGCGGATCTCGGGCCAGGGATCTCGGGTTCAACCGCTGGAGGGCTGGCACCTGCTGGACCCCAGGGTCAGCGGCTGGCTGGCGCGCTTTGCCCATCCCAATCCGGTGATCCAGCGCGAAGTCTTCGCCTTTCGCGTGGCGGTGGAGCCCTTCGTCGCCCGTCTCGCCGCCGAGCACGCCACCGCCGCCGATCTGCTGGCCATCGAGACGGCCTATGAGGGCATGATCGAAGCGCTGGCCAACGATGATCTACGCTTTGATGGCAAGAGCCACGACGAGTATGACGTGGCCTTTCACGAGGCGATCTTTACCGCATCGCACAATCTGGTGTGGGCCCAGATCAGCCACGTTCTCAAACCCGCCATCGCGCTGCTGGTGGAACGCTCCAACCACAGCGCCGACAGGCTCAACGACAGCATGGATCGTCACCGCCGGGTGATGGAGGCGATCCGGCTTCGCCAGCCGCAGGAAGCCGCCCGAGCGGCTCTCGCGGTACTGGAGCGCACCGGGCAGGACCTGGGTCTCGAAGGGGTGACAAGGTCGCCCGCCACGATCGAGACCACCTTCGACGCTCCCGAATTCCCTGCAACTCGCCAACAAGAAGGATGAGATTCCCATGATGGCAAGCACCAAGCTCAAGTTCTCTGGTTTCGCGCTCACGACGTTGGGCGCGGCGATCCTCGCGACAACGGCGACCTCTGCCCAGGCGGCCGAGTACGAGTGGACCTTCCAGACCTCCGAGACCGCGGGTGAGCCGCAGTTCGAGATGAAGAAGGCCTGGGCCGACAACGTCGAGACCATGTCCAACGGCCGCATCTCCATCGAGATCCTGCCGGTCAACGCCGTGGTCCAGGCCAACCAGACCCTGCAGGCCGTGCAGTCCGGCATTCTTCAGGGCCACCTGACCGACCCGAGCTACTTCACCGGCCAGAACCCGGCCTTCGGCATGATCGGCAACCTGGTAGGCGCCTGGAGCGATCCCTACGACTTCCTCGACTACATGAACAACGCCGGTGGCGAAGAGCTCTACAACAAGCTGGTCGAACCTTACGGCGTCCACCTGATCGGCGCCGCCGCCACCGGCCTCGAGTCGCTGCCGTCGACCAAGCCGGTGCGCTCCATCGACGACATGCAGGGTCTCAAGCTGCGTGCACCCGAGGGCATGGTCTACAACATCTTCGAGGCCGCCGGCGCGACTCCGGTCAACCTGCCGGGCTCCGAGGTCTATACCGGCCTCGAGAAGGGCGTCATCGACGCCGCCGACTACACCGTGTTCGCCACCAACCAGGCCCAGGGGCTGCACGAGTTCGCGCCGTACCCGCTGTACCCGGGCTTCCACTCGCTGCCGATGGTGGCGGTGTCGCTCAACAAGGACGTCTGGGACAGCCTCTCCGATGACCTGAAGGGCATCCTCGAGACCTCGGTCGACGCCCTGGCCTACGAGATGGTGGCCGAGCTCAAGACCCGCGACATGGAAGCCGTGCGCGAGGCCCGCCAGAACCCGGATATCGAGATCATCGACCTGCCGCAGGAGGAGCGCGTGGCGTTCCGCAATATCGCCAAGCAGGAGTGGGAGAACTGGGCCGAGAAGAACGAGATCACCCAGGAATTCTACGAGTCCGTGGTGGCCTACCTCGAGAACCACAACCTGCTGTAACCCTCGCTGGCGTACGCCAGTGGAACCCGGGGCGGTGCCGAGGCACCGCCCCCTCCTTTTCATCTTGCGATGTCCGCGCCCGTTGGCGCGATAGATTACGGGCGTCGCGATACATCAATGTCGAGGATGTCTCATGAGTGACGAGACACGTGCAGGGCCTGGGCCCGACCCATCACCCGATCCGTCAATGGACAAGACGCCCGAGCGTGCCCCCGATGTGGTGCGCAGTCGGTTCGACCGTGGCGTGGTTCGGGTGGCCCAGTTCGCCGCCTGGCTGGTGTTCATCGCCATGGCCATCAGCGTCTATGAGGTGATCATGCGCTATGGCTTCGGCGCGCCCACCTCCTGGGTCCACGAGACCGTGGTCATGCTGGTGGCGGTCAGCTTCTGTCTCGGCGGCCCCGCCGCGCTGGCCTCCAACCGCCATATCCGGGTCAAGGTGCTCTACGACGCCGTGGGCCCGAGGTTCCGGCTGTGGCTCGACCGCTTCAATGACCTGGTCACCTTCGGCTTCTGCCTGGGCATGACCTACGCCGCCTGGGTGATGTTCTACGGCGCCTCCCACAACCCCCTCGGCGAGTGGCAGCTGGAGCGCTCCGGCACCTCCTGGAACCCGCCGTTCCCGGCCCTGGTCAAGGGCATGATCCTCGCCGCGGTGGCGATCATGTGCGTCCAGGCGCTGATTCACCTGA
>NZ_PXNS01000011.1 GCF_003045775.1 Halomonas litopenaei
TCAGGTGAATCAGCGCCTGGACGCACATGATCGCCACCGCGGCGAGGATCATGCCCTTGACCAGGGCGGGGAACGGCGGGTTCCAGGAGGTGCCGGAGCGCTCCAGTTGCCACTCGCCGAGGGGGTTGTGGGAGGCGCCATAGAACATCACCCAGGCGGCGTAGGTCATGCCCAGGCAGAAGCCGAAGGTGACCAGGTCATTGAAGCGGTCGAGCCACAGCCGGAACCTCGGGCCCACGGCGTCGTAGAGCACCTTGACCCGGATATGGCGGTTGGAGGCCAGCGCGGCGGGGCCGCCGAGACAGAAGCTGACCGCCACCAGCATGACCACGCTCTCGTGGACCCAGGAGGTGGGCGCGCCGAAGCCGTAGCGCATGATCACCTCATAGACGCTGATGGCCATGGCGATGAACACCAGCCAGGCGGCGAACTGGGCCACCCGGACCACGCCACGATCGAAACGACTGCGCACCACATCGGGGGCACGCTCGGGCGTCCTGTCCGCCGACGGGTCGGGGTTCGGGCCGCGAGAAGGCTCGTGCGAAGGATCGGGCGGCCGCCCGGCGCCGTCATGTGGCGATCCGGCGGGGGTGTTGTGGGAGGAGGGAGGCGTCATGGTTGCTCCAGGCCGCTGGCGGCGTTGGTCAACAGGTTGAAGGTCACGACCACGGGTGCGGTCAGCAAGTCGTCACGGATCTGCCCCCCGGTGTCAGCAGGCTGGACCGGGGGGCAGGGGCCCTCTCGGGGGGCAGGACGGCTGGCGAGGCTTACAGTTGGCCGCGGGCGGTCAGGAAGCCGGTGGCGGCGTCGTAGACCTTCTGGGTCATCTCGTTCTTGCCGGCCCACTCCTGCCATTCCTGTTCAGCCGCCTGACGGAAGGCCTTGCGTTCTTCGTCGGGCAGGTCGAACGGGTGAACCTCCGGGTCCGCCTGGAGACGGGCAAGCGCTTCGATGTCCTGGGCCTTGAGTCGGGCGATCAGGTCGTAGGCCATGGCGTCGAAGGCGGTCTCGAGGGTGGTCTGAAGGTCTTCGGGCAGGCCGTCCCAGATATCCTTGTTCACCGATACCGCGATCATCGGCATGGAGTGGAAGCCCGGGTACAGCGGGTAGGGCGCAAAGGCATGGAGGCCCTGGGCGTCGTTGTTCGACAGCACCGTGGAGTCGGCGGCGTCGATCACGCCCTTCTCAAGGCCGGTGTAGACCTCGGAGCCGGGCAGGTTGACCGGCGTGGCGCCGATGCGCTCGAAGATGTTGTAGACCATGCCCTGGGGCGCACGAATCTTGAGTCCCTCGAAGTCTTCCAGCGACTCGATGGCCACCGTGGACGGGATCGACTCCAGCGGGAAGGTCGCCGCCGCCACCAGATGGGCGCCGTAGGGCTCCACCAGCTCGTTGTAGAGATCCTCGCCGCCGGCGTTGTTCATGAACTCGAGGAAGTCGTAGGGGTCGTTCCAGGCGCCCACCAGATTGCCGAGCATGCCGAAGGCCGGGTTCTGGCCGGAGAAGTAGCTGGGGTCGGTCATATGGCCCTGCAGGATGCCGGAACTCACCGCCTGCAGGGTTTCGGTGGGACCTACCACCGAGTTGATCGGCAACACCTCGATGGCCACACGGCCATCGGTCATGGTCTCGATGCGCTCGGCCCACTCCTGCTTGATCTTGAAGCTCGGCTCGCCGGCGGTCTCGGAGGCCTGGAAGGTCCACTCGTATTCAGCGGCCTGGGCACTGGCGGCAGCAGTGATGGCGATGGATGCCGCACCGATGGAGGCGGCAAGACGGGAAAGCCTGGGGATAGCTCGCATGGTCGATCTCCCTGATGAGAGCGTGATCGTTATTGGTGTGGCGGCAAGTCTTGACCGAGTTGCGAGTATGTTCAACATATACTTTCGTATGTGTGTACTTTGTGGCGCCCGCGACGTAGGCTTGCCCAGGACCCGACGAGCGGGTCGGTATTCGCCATGACGTCGAAGGCCAGCGATTGGCCCGAGACAGCAGGCAGACCGGTTGCCGCTCGCCCCGTGACAGAGTTGAAGGAGCCAGGCAATGGCCGATAGTGATCAGGATTCCCCAAGCGTGGGTATTGAGGCTGCAAGCGACGAAGCGGCGACCGAAGTGCCCCAGAAGGCACGCTTTCGTAGCGCCGAGTGGTTCGGCAGCGCGGACAAGAACGGCTTCATGTACCGCAGCTGGATGAAGAATCAGGGGATTCCTGATCACGAATTCGATGGCCGCCCGATCATCGGTATCTGCAATACCTTCTCCGAGCTCACACCGTGCAACGCCCACTTCCGCAAGCTGGCCGAGCACGTCAAGAAGGGGGTGCTGGAGGCGGGCGGCTACCCGGTGGAGTTCCCGGTGTTCTCCAACGGCGAATCCAATCTGCGTCCCACCGCCATGTTCACCCGCAACCTGGCGAGCATGGACGTGGAGGAGGCCATTCGCGGCAATCCGCTGGACGGCGTGGTGTTGCTGACCGGCTGCGACAAGACCACTCCGGCGCTGTTGATGGGGGCGGCCAGCTGCGACATCCCGGCCATCGTGGTCACCGGCGGGCCGATGCTCAACGGCAAGCACAAGGGCCGGGATATCGGCTCCGGCACCGTGGTCTGGCAGCTGTCCGAGGAGGTCAAGGCAGGCAAGATATCGATCCACGACTTCATGGCCGCAGAGGCCGGCATGTCACGCTCCGCCGGCACCTGCAACACCATGGGCACGGCCTCCACCATGGCCTGCATGGCGGAATCGCTGGGGGTGTCGCTGCCCCACAATGCGGCGATTCCTGCGGTGGACTCGCGCCGCTATGTGCTGGCGCACCTGTCGGGCAATCGCATCGTCGACATGGTCAAGGAGGACCTGCGGTTGTCTCGGGTGCTGACCCGGGAGGCCTTCGAGAACGCCATTCGCACCAACGCCGCCATCGGTGGCTCGACCAATGCGGTGATCCACCTCAAGGCGATCGCCGGACGCATGGGCGTCGAGCTCGAGCTCGATGACTGGAACCGGGTAGGGCGTGGCACCCCGACCATCGTCGACCTGCAGCCGTCGGGGCGCTTTCTGATGGAGGAGTTCTACTACGCCGGCGGGCTTCCGGCGGTGCTGCGGCGCCTCGGTGAGGCAGACCGCCTGCCCCACAAGGAGGCGCTGACGGTCAACGGCCAGACCCTGTGGGACAACGTCAAGGATGCGCCGCTCTACAACGATCAGGTGATTCGTGAGCTGGACAACCCGCTGGTGGACGACGGTGGCATGTGCGTGCTGCGCGGCAACCTGGCGCCCAAGGGCGCGGTGCTCAAGCCCTCGGCGGCGAGCCCCGAGCTGATGCGTCACCGTGGTCGCGCGGTGGTGTTCGAGAACTTCGACGACTACAAGGCGCGGATCAATGACCCGGATCTGGAGGTCGATGCCGACAGCGTGCTGGTGATGAAGCACTGCGGTCCCAAGGGCTACCACGGCATGGCCGAGGTGGGCAACATGGGCCTGCCGGCGAAGCTCCTGGCCCAGGGCGTGACCGACATGGTGCGGATCTCGGACGCTCGCATGAGCGGTACCGCCTATGGCACCGTGGTCCTGCATGTGGCGCCGGAGGCGGCGGCCGGCGGTCCCCTGGCGGCGGTAGAGAACGGCGACTGGATCGAGCTGGATGCCTACGACGGGCGTCTGCATCTGGACGTCGACGAGGCCGAGCTCGAGCGGCGCCTGTCCGCCAGCGATCCCACCGAGGCGTCGCGCCGTATCGCCTCCAGCGGCGGCTACCGTCAGCTCTACATCGAGCACGTGCTGCAGGCCGATGAAGGCTGCGACTTCGACTTTCTGGTGGGCTGTCGTGGCGCGGACGTTCCGCGACACTCCCACTGAGCGCTCCCGACCTTCGCACCCAATGGCAGACCGTTGCCGCTCGCATGCCGGCGGCAACCGCAGGAGAACACCATGACCCAGCGCCCCCGCCTTACCCCCGACCAGCTGCGTTCCCGCTGGTGGTTCGACAATGCCGACCACCCGGGCACCACTGCGCTGTGCATCGAGCGTTACCTCAACTACGGGGTGACCCTCGATGAGCTGACCTCGGGCAAGCCGATCATCGGCATCGCCCAGTCCGGTTCCGACCTGACCCCCTGCAATCGTCACCACATCGAGCTGGTCAAGCGGGTCAAGGACGGTATACGCGCTGCCGGCGGGGTGCCCTTCGAGTTCCCCCTGCACCCGATCCACGAGAACGTGCGCCGGCCCACGGCGGCGCTGGACCGCAACCTGGCCTACCTGGGCCTGGTGGAGGTGCTGCACGGCTATCCGCTGGACGGCGTGGTGCTGACCACCGGCTGTGACAAGACCACCCCGGCCTGTTTGATGGCGGCGGCGACGGTCAACATTCCGGCCATCGTGCTGTCCGGCGGCCCCATGCTCAATGGCTGGCGGGGCAACGAGCGGGTCGGCTCCGGCACCATCATCTGGGAGCTGAGAAAGCGTCTGGCCGCCGGCGACATCGACTACGCCGAGTTTCTTGCCCGGGCCAGCGACTCGGCGCCTTCGGTGGGCCACTGCAACACCATGGGTACCGCCTCCACCATGAACTCCATGGCCGAGGCGCTGGGCATGAGCCTGCCGGGGTCGGCGATGATTCCCGGGCCCTACAAGGAACGCGCGATGGTCGCCTACGACACCGGCGAGCGCGCGGTCGAGATGGTATGGCAGGACCTGCGTCCGCTCGACATCCTGACGCGCGAGGCGTTCGAGAACGCGGTGGTGGTGTGTTCGGCGCTGGGGGGATCGTCCAATGCGCCGATCCACGTCAACGCCATCGCCCGCCATGCAGGCGTTGCGCTCGACAACGACGACTGGCAGCGACTGGGCCACCGGATTCCGTTGCTGGCCAACGTGATGCCGGCGGGTGCCTATCTGGGTGAGGAGTTCCATCGTGCCGGCGGGGTGCCGGCAGTCCAGCACGAGCTGCTCGAGCGCGGACTGCTGCACGGCGACGTCACCGGCGTCGACGGCCGCCGCCTGGCCGACAGCATCGCGGGCCGCGAGACGCAGGACGAGGAGGTCATCCGACGCTTCGACAATCCGCTGGTCGAACACGCCGGCTTCCTGAACCTCAAGGGCAACCTGTTCGACTCGGCGCTGATGAAGACCAGCGTGATCTCGCCGGACTTTCGTCGGCGGTTTCTCGAGAACCCGGACGACCCGGATGCCTTCGAGGGCCGGGTGGTGGTGTTCGACGGCTCCGAGGACTACCACGCCCGCATCGACGATCCCGAACTCGGCATCGACGCCAGCACCATCCTGATCATGCGTGGGGCGGGACCGGTGGGCCATCCTGGCGGCGCCGAGGTGGTCAACATGCAGCCGCCGGAGGCGCTGATTCGCCAGGGGATCGAGTCGCTGCCGTGTCTGGGCGACGGGCGTCAGTCGGGGACCTCGGGATCGCCCTCGATCCTCAACGCCTCGCCGGAAGCCGCCACCGGCGGGCCGCTGGCGCTGGTCCAGACCGGCGATCGACTACGCGTGGATCTGGGCCGCTGCGAGGTCCGCCTGCTGGTGGACGATGACGAAATCACCCAGCGTCGACAGCGTCTCGACGCCCAGGGCGGCTATCCCTATCCGGCCCACCAGACGCCGTGGCAGGAGATCCAGCGCACCCTGATCGAACCACTGGATCGCGGCATGACCCTGCGCGGCGCCGACGCCTACCGTGACGTGGCGCGCCAGAGTCCGCCCAGGGACAATCACTGAAAGGGTGATCCTCGTCCTTGTCTGGGCGCCCGCCAGGGCCTTCGCAGCAGCACACCAGGGCTGACCCGACCTTTTGCCCGGGGTAGCGAGGGTGGCGACAGGTCCCTGGCGTAGCTGGGGCAGGGTTGGTCACGCCCCTCGGCTCAATTATGCTGTGCTCCTTGATTACGTTGAGGTCTCCGCGGGGACCGCTCCAGGAGGCAGTAATGCGGCAGTTTCGACTGGGCGTGGCCGGCGCCGGCAAGATCGTCCGGGATCAGCATCTGGACGCCATCCGTGCCACCGAAGGACTTGAGCTGGTGGCGTCGGCGGACCCTCATTCGCGCCTGGAGGACGTGGCGTCCTACGCAAGTCTCGAGGAGATGCTCGACGCCGAGCCGGATATCGACGCCGTGGCGATCTGCACTCCTGCCCATCTGCGCCACAGGCTCGCCAGTCAGGCGCTGGCCCGTGGCAAGGCGGTGCTGTTGGAAAAGCCGCCGGGTGCCACCCTGGCCGAGGTGCAGGACCTCAAGGCACAGGCCGAAAAGGCGGGACTTACGCTGTTCGCCGCTTGGCACTCGCGCTTTGCCCCGGGCATCGCCGCGGCCGCCGAGTGGCTCGCTGGACGCCGGGTCGAGGGCGTCGATATTCGCTGGCACGAGGACGTGCGGGTGTGGCATCCAGGCCAGGCCTGGCTGTGGGAAGCCGGCGGCATGGGGGTGTTCGATCCGGGCATCAACGCCCTGTCCATCGTTACCGCACTGCTGCCCGATCCGTTCTTCTTGAAGCGGGCCAATCTGGTCGTGCCCGCCAACGCCCAGACACCCATCGCGGCGACGCTTGAATGGCGTACCGCCGATGGCGTCCTGCTGAGCGGTGACTTTGACTTCCGCCACGAGGATCCGCCGTGCTGGGAGATGACCTTCGTCACCGATGGGGGAACCTTGACCCTGGAGGCAGGGGGCGCCCGTCTGATCGCCGATGGCAGGACGCTGATCGATGAGCCGGAGCGCGAGTACCAGGGGGTCTACGCGCATTTCCACAGCTTGCTCGAGGCTGGCCAGCGCGATATGGACATCACGCCGCTGCAGCAGGTGGCCGACGCCCTGATGCTGGGGCATCGCCAGGCCACCGAGGCCTTCGTCGACGATGATGGCAGCGCCTGAACACGCCACTTCGCGTCGATCTCTCGATGACCCACGACGCCGTCGCTCCCTTGGTGTGAGCTGAACCCGCCAGAAGCAGCGGGTTATTCGTCAGTGGCGAATTCGTCGTGGCGAGCCAGCAACTGGCACAGTACCTGGGCGGCAGCGCCGCGGGCGGCGGTCGCCAGGCTGTCGTCGAGGATGCGCACCGGGATCGGCGGCGCCTGTGGCAGCAGATGGTTCTGATGACGAGTGAAGAACGCAAGCGCCGGGTCCAGCAGCGGTGCGCCCAGCTTCACCAGCGAGCCACCGATGACGATGCGCTCGGGATTCAGGGTGAGGTGGAGATTGAGCAGCAGCAGGCCCAGGGCTTCCCCTGCCTGGTTGAGGGTCTCGGCCACCAGGTCGGGGTCGTGGTGATGCTTGATGCCTTCGCTCAAGGAGGCGCCGGCCTCGATACCCAGGGCATCACGCAGGGCCCAGCCACTGACCAGGGTCTCGGCGCAGCCGTGGTTGCCGCAGTGACACGGCTTGCCCCCCGGCGCCAGGAGTGTGTGGCCGATCTCTCCGGCCAGCCCATGCACGCCACGAATCACCCGGGGCGGCGTGCCTTGCACTACCAGCCCGCTGCCGATCCCGGTAGCCGCGCTGACGTACAACAGTGAGGACGGTGTCGCGGCATCCTGGCCGCTGGACGGGCTGCAATAGAGCTCGCCAAAGGCCGCCGCCTTGGCCTCGTTGTCCATGCACCAGAATCGTCTCGAATCATCGCCGAGTTCCGGCAGGCGCTGCCTGAGCATCTCGAGCAGCGGGACGTCTCGCCAGCCCAGGTTGGGCGCCAGGCTAAGCCGCGACTGCTCCGGCGACGTCGGCCCCGGCACCGCCAGTCCCACACCGAGCAGTGTCCTGTGTGAAAGCGCCGTCCGGATAAGCTCGCGCACCATGGGCACGATCTGATCCAGGGTATCGTCTGGCCGGGTCGGCACCACGGCCTGGTGTCGCTGGGCCAGGATCTGGCCATGAAAGTTGATGGCCAGCACGTGCAGGCCATGGACCCCGATCTCGATGCCCAGGATGGCATGGCTGTCGGGATTGAGGGACAGCGCCCGTCCGGGGCGGCCGCTACCCCCACGCAGCAGATCGCCTTCGACCAGCCAGCCCTGGTCCAGCAGCGTCTGTACGGCGGCGCCGACGGTTACCTTGGTCAGGGCGGTGCGCTGGGCAAGCTCGGCACGGGTCAGCCCGGGCTGGCGGCGCAGCCACTCCAGCAGAGAGGCGCGGTTGCGTGACTTGAGCGCACCAAGGTCGCCGGCGGTGGAAGAGGCGGTCATGAACGAAAGTCTCCGACCCTGTCAGGGATGGGGAAGGTCGCGTCGAGTGTACCAAGGCGGGCGACGGGCCGCAGCGCCGGACTTTAGGGCTTGTCTGAAAAGTGCCTGCGCTCGGTAATACGGCGTTAAAAATCGGATCAACATGCTCATTTACACCCCGTAAACTGCGCTTTCTCACCAATTTTTGCCTTGTCTAACCTTCGCTCGTCGACTTTTCGGACAGCGCCTAGCGCCGTACAGTAGCGCCCGGCTGCATCGACCGACTGCATCGGCCGGCTACATCGGCCGAACAAGGATCCTGAGTGAATCCGTGCGACGCCTGTGCCGCTTTTCAGAAGAGCACTGGATTTCAGAAGAGCACCGGGCGCCATCAAGCACCTTTCCGCTGGGAGGCTTCTGTTCGACATAAGTGCAATGGCACAAGGCGTCCGACTCGACAAGACTGTGCACTTAGTTAGGACAAATTACTAACGAAATATTAGTAAAGAGAAATAACAAACATCTCTCGTCGAACGAACGGATCTCGCCAGACGAAAGGCTTCGCCAATCGAAAGGCTTCGTCGATCGAAAGGCGAAAGCGGTGACAGACGCCGCCTCCAGCAGGCCAAGCCGATACGTCGACGAGCGCAGGCGCTTCCAGGCAAGTCCTGGATGGCTTAGGTACAACCCCTACAACAGCAACGGGAGTCACGCTGACATGACGAAGGAATCTCGAGCGCCGGTGGCGCTTTATCCAGGCCTTGCGGGCAGGCGGGTGGTCATCACCGGTGGCGGCTCGGGAATCGGAGAAGGGCTGGTGGAAGCCTTTGTCGAGCAGGGCGCCGAGGTGCACTTTCTCGACCTCGCCGAGGCGCCATCACAGGCGCTGGTGGCGAGTCTGACCGAGCAGGGTGCCGGCCGCGATCGGCTGCAATTCCATCACTGTGACCTGACCGATCTGGCGCGTCTCGACGAGGTGCTGAGCGCGATCGGTGATGTCGATGTGCTGGTCAACAACGCGGCCAACGACGATCGCCATCGTCTGGCGGACATCACCCCGGCCTATTTCGACGAACGCATCGCCGTGAATCTCCGCCACCTGGTGTTCGCCACCCAGGCGGTGGCGCCGGGCATGGCCAGACGTGGCGGCGGAGCGGTGATCAACCTCGGCTCGATCAGCTGGCATCTGGGCCAGGCAGGCCTGGCGCTCTACGAAACGGCCAAGGCCGGTATCGAGGGGCTGACCCGGGCGCTGGCCCAGGAACTGGGTGAACAGGGCATCCGGGTCAACTGCGTGATCCCCGGCAACGTCAAGACGCCGCGCCAGTCCCGCTGGTACAGCGCCGAACAGGAGGCCCAGATCGTCGCCGAGCAGAAGCTCAAGGTGCGCCTCGAGCCTCATCACGTCGCGGCGATGGTGGTATTTCTCGCCTCCGACGCGGCCAGCGGCTGTACCGCGCACAACCACTGGGTGGACGCCGGCTGGCTGTGACCCAGCCTTTCTTCAACTGCGATATCAAAACAACAAGGAGTTCAGCATGCCTATCGTATCCTCAGCGGCGGACGCCGCCTCGCTCAAGCGACAACGCTATGTGTTCGCCATCTGCTGTATCGCCGCCATCGGCGGTTTTCTGTTCGGCTTCGACAGCGGCGTGATCAACGGCACCGTCGATGGTCTGCAGACGGCCTTCGACTCCGACAGCGTCGGCACCGGCTTCAACGTGGCCTCGATGCTGCTGGGTTGCGCCATCGGTGCCTTCTTCGCCGGCCGCCTGGCCGATCGCTACGGCCGTCGTGCGCTGCTGATCGTGTCGGCGGTGTTCTTTCTGGTCAGCGCCTGGGGCTCCGGGGTGGCGACCGGCTCGCTGGAGTTCGTGATCTACCGGGTGCTTGGCGGCATGGCGGTGGGCGCGGCCAGCGTGATGACGCCGGCCTACATCAGCGAGGTGGCGCCGGCCGAGCGGCGCGGACGGCTGGCCACGATCCAGCAGGTGGCGATCATCTCGGGGCTGTTTATCGCCTTCGTCAGCAACTATGTGCTGGCCAAGATCGCCGGCGCCTCCACCGCCAGTCTGTGGTTCGGCTTCGACGCCTGGCGCTGGATGTTCTGGATCGAGATGCTGCCGGCGGCGATCTTTCTGCTGGCACTGCTGGGTATCCCGGAGAGCCCGCGTTTTCTGATCAGCCGCGGACGCGACGACAAGGCGACACGGGTGCTGGTCACCCTGCTCGGCGAGCAGGCGGGGCAGGCCAAGGTCGCCGAGATCAAGGCGTCGCTGAACGCCGACCATGTGCCGAGCCTCAGGGATCTGATCAACGCCACCAGTGGCAAGGTGCACGGCATCGTCTGGGTCGGTATCGGGCTGGCGGTGTTCCAGCAGCTGGTCGGGATCAACGTGGTGTTCTACTACGGTGCGGTGCTGTGGCAGGCGGTGGGCTTCTCCGAGGGTGATGCCCTGCTGATCAACGTGATCAGCGGTGCGGTGTCGATCGGCGCCTGTCTGATCGCCATCGCGCTGATCGATCGGATCGGTCGCAAGCCGCTCTTGTGGGCAGGTTCAGTGGGTATGGCGCTGACCCTGTGCCTGTTGGCCTACGCCTTCTCCACCGCCAGCATGGTCGACGGAAAGCTGGCCTTGGCCGGTGACATGGGGGTGCTAGCGCTGCTGGCGGCCAATGCCTATGTGCTGTTCTTCAATGTGTCCTGGGGGCCGGTGATGTGGGTGATGCTCGGTGAGATGTTCCCCAATCAGGTGCGCGGTTCGGGACTGGCGGTCTCGGGGCTGTTCCAATGGCTGGCCAACTTCGCCATCACCATGACCTTCCCGATCATGCTGGCGGGAATCGGCCTTGCCGGGGCCTACGGTGTCTACGCCTTCTTCGCGGCTTGCTCGGTGGTGTTCGTGATGAAGTGGGTCAAGGAGACCCGTGGACGGGAGCTTGAGCAGATGGCCTACGAGTAACCCATGCGTTCGGGTTGGGCAGCAGGCGGGTTGCCCATGGTGAACGGGGCTGTCGTCCTGCATCTTAGGTGCCACGCCTGCTGATGGTGGGACCCCGGCGAGATCAAGGCGCCGGGGTCTTGTCGTCTCCAGTGGCCTCGGCGATGCCACGCTGGACGCGATGGTACAGCGAGACCAGCATCAGCACCGCCATCAGCCAGAATACCGCTGCGATGAACCAGCCTGCCGCCAGGCCCACCGCCACCACCAGGGCGAGTATGCCGATGACCAGGGCGCGATCGCTCTTGCCCATGGGGCCGTCGTAGCGTCGGGTCGCCCCGACCAGGGGGCCCATGACGCCGGCGTACTCGACGATGATCGCCAGCACCATGGCGATAAGGACGGCGCCGGGGCCTGTCTCGGGCAGCAGCGCGAAGGGGACGAACAGGGCGGCGTCCGAGACCACGTCGCACAGCTCGTTGAGGTAGCCGCCCAGGGCCGTCTGCTGGCCGTGTTCACGGGCGAGCATGCCGTCGATGGCGTTGAGCGCCATGCGTAGGGGGAGCCACAGTGCGATCAGTACGAACCAGAGCTGCGTCTGCACGTTGAGGCCAACCACTGCCGCCACCAGCAGTGACAGCACGGCGGCCAGCAGGGTGACCTGATTGGCGCTGACGCCACGCTGGTGAAGGCGGCCCACCAAGGGACGCAGCAGGGCTTGAAAACGAGGCTTGAAATCATACACGGAGGCCATGTCAAAGGTCCTTTTTGACGGGCTAGGCGAGGGGGACGGGGCTGGCGGGTGCGTGGGCTGCGCCAGGCCGCCAGCATAGCATGGCGGCTCCCACAGGACCTTGACTCAGCCGGTAGGTGGCAACTCCAGGTCGCTGCCGAGCACCGAGTCGCCGGGTTTGATGCCCAGGGCGTCGGCGGTACCGGCCAGCACCGCCTGGGCGGCGCGAAAGGCGTCCTGGGGGCGTCGCGTGCGTATCGCCTCCATCAGCTCGCGGTGACGCTCGAGGCTGTCCTCGGGGTCGCTGGCGCTTTCGTTGGAGGTCTCGATCAGCAGGTAGATCGAGGGGCGCAGGATATGCGAGAGCTGGGACCAGACGATATTGCGGGTGGCCTTGAAGATGGCCACATGGAAGGCGATGTCGTGATCGCTGTGCAAGCGCTTGGCGTCGCCCTCGGCGGCGTTCATGGCGCTTTCCATGCCCTCGAAGGCCTCCTCGATGGCGACCAGATCGCGGGCCGTCGCGCGGCGGGCTGCGGTCATCGCCACGTAGGGCTCGACGTCGAGGCGGAAGCTCAGGATCTCGCGCTGGATCTCGGGGTTGGGAGCCGCGTAGCGGGTCATCCAGTCGGTGACCGACGGGTCGAGGATGTTCCAGGCCTCGACCTCGCGCACCTTGGAGCCGTGGCCGGAAATGCGTTCGATGATGCCCACGTCCACCAGCTGGCGCAGGTCGCTCCTGACCGCCGAACGGTTCAGTGCAAACTGTTCGGCCAGGTCGACCTCCTTGGGCACGAAGTCGCCGGGGCGATAGCGTCCGCCGAAGATGGCCTCGGCCAGGTAGTCGGCCACGCTGGGGCGTTTGCTGTTGCTGCGAGATGGGACGGCCACTGACTTGCTCCTGGCGAATGCAGTGACGATGCTAGCGAATGTGCAACATAGTGACAATGCGCCTTAGTGACAACGGGGCACAGTGACAACGGGGCATAGCGACAACGGGGCATAGCGACAACGGGGCATAGCGACAATAGGGCACAGTGGCAGCGCTGGTGGGCTCGCGGGCAGGCAGTCTAGAGGGAACCGTCTTCTCAGAAGCCGCTCTCGCGGATCACCACCGAAGCGAGCCAGGTAGTGAACTGTCCGACCAGGCTCTGACGCTCGGCGTCGATGTGCAGTTGGCCGGCGGCCTGCCTGCCGCCTGTCCAGGGGCTATCCAGGCGGGCTTCGATCGCGATCAGCGCGCGTTCAAGACGCAACTTGCCGCGCTCCTCCGGGTCCTCGTAGGTGGACAACGGGCCGCCGTGACGTGCCGCCAGCAGGGTGTGACTCAGGTGCTCGGCGCGGGTGGCACCGATGCTGGTGACGTGTCCGGCCAGTGGTCGGGTGTGGCCCTCCACCAGAAAGCGCACCCGAGCACCAGGACTCAGGCGGTGGACCTCGTCCTGAGGCACGTAGGCATCGATGACCCAGGTCGAGGGGGCCACCAGTACGCCCAGCGGCTCTTGGGTCGCGACCCATTGCCCCGGCGTCTGTTGTCGATCGAAGCGCTGCCATTCGCCGGCGAAGGGGGCGTTGATGACCAGTCGCTGCTGCTCCCGCCGGGCGGCCTGGCGTCCACTTTCGCTGACGCGGTGTAGCGCCAGGGTAGCGCTGTCGCGATTACGCCCATCGTCGGCGTCGAGCAGCCCCGCGAGTTCGGCCTCCAGCAGGTCGAGCTCGCTTTCCTGGGCCAGCTCACGACGTCGGATATCCGGCTCGCTCAGCCGCACCAGGGCCGCCTCCCGCTCGACCCGCCCGGTGGCGGCGATGGTCTCCAGGCGTGCGGGAAACGGCGAGTACAGGGTCAGCTCGCGCTCGGCGTGGAGCACGCCAGGCCCGCTGACGCGGGTCTGCAGGGGCAGGCAGGCCAGCAACAGCAGTAGGCCGAGGGCCAACAGCCAGGCCAGGCGAAAGCGCCGGGGGACGGCGCGGCGATGGGACCACCAGTGCTGCAGTTCTCGGGTGACGGGCATCAGGATGAACCAGGCTATTTCCACGGCGAACAGGACGATGCCCAGCGCCTTGAAGAACAGATGATAGACGGCCAGGGCGATGCCGAGGAACAGCACCAGTCGATACAGCCAGGTGGCGAAGGCGAACAGCACCAGCGAACGTCGCTGATGACGGGGAAAGGGCTCGGGCCAGGCCTCGTCGAGCCCCAGCAGTCGACGGCGCAGCCACACACGGGCCTGGGCGCCGGCGCGCTCGTGCAGGTTGGGGAAGTCGAGCAGATCGGTCAGCACGAAGTAGCCGTCGAAGCGCATGAAGGGACTTGCGTTGATCGCCAGGCTCAGCACCCAGCTGGTGGTGGCCAGGTACAGAAGTGCCGAGTTGACGGCGCCCGGCTCGGTCAGCACCCAGCCGAGGGTCGCCAGGCCTGCCAGGCCAAGCTCCACCAGCATGCCCGCCGACGAGATCGCCAGCCGCGATCGACTGCGCCTGAGTTTCCAGCTCTCGCCGGTGTCGGTGTAGAGCATCGGCCACAGCACGATAAAGGCGACGCCCATATGCGCCACCTTTACCCCCAGCCGGGTCGCCACCAGGGCATGGCCGAGCTCGTGGCAGGCCTTGGCGACCACCAGTGCACAGGCGAAGCTGAGCATGCCCGACATCGAGAAGGCGTCCATCACCGCGTGGGTAAAGTGGTCCCAGCGGCGCACCACCAGCACCAGCCCGAGCAGTCCGAGCAACAGCACCGCCGTGACCATGCCACGGCTGAACAGCCAGGGCAGGGCGCGCACCACGGCGCCAAGAAAGCGCTGCGGGCGCACCAGCGGCAGGCGAAAGAACAGATAGTGATGCAGCCACCAGGACAGCTTGCGCCAGGCGGCGCCTGTGGCGGCCTCGCGGGCCAATCGGTCGGTGCTGTCGGGCCCGGCCCGCAAGAGACGGTGATGCTCGAGAAAGTCCACTAGTTCGAGCACCTGCTCGAGCGACGGCTGCATCGGCGTCTGGGCGGCGATCTCGTCGCGAATCCGCGCGGGGCTCGCCCCCCAGCGCGCCAGACACTCGAACTCGAGCCAGCCGATCCGGTAGAAGCGATTGGTCACCGGGTCCTGGATCGACCATTGGGGCTCGCCATGGCGATCACGACCCGCATCCACCAGCACCAGGTCCTCGCGCAGCGGCGGCGGCGGACGATCCGAGCGTTCATCGACGCCGGCGGTGTGATGGGCCATCGTCGCGCTAAAGGGGCTGGCGTTGACTTCCGTGGGTGAGGCAGCCGCGCCGTGGGAAGCCCCCGGGCCATGGCTTGCGGGTGTCGCTGAGGCCATGGCTACCACCCCGTCCAGGCGCGCAGGGCCGACAGCGGCCGGCGCAGCAGGTAGTAGCCGAGACTGACCTCTTCGCCGTAGACCTTGGCGGTGCCGTGCAGCCCCAGGCGTACTTGGTTCGCTGTCGAGTCGGTCTGGGTATCGGTCCCCTGGTCGAGGCTCTGTCCGGCGCTGTCTTTCACCTCGGTCGGCGCAAGCTCGGCCAGCAGGCGATAGGCGGCGACGCCATCTGCGTCGGTCGAGGCTTCGTAGCTGGTCTGGGTGAGGCGCGCGCCGATCGGTTCCAGCGGACGGGCGCTGAGGAACACCTTGACCTCGGCCCCGGGTGCCAGGGTGATGGCGTCGGCGGCGGCCAGCTGGATCTCCACCGCCGGCTGATCGGGGTCGGCCAGGCGCAGGATGCGCTCGCCGGTGGCGACGGGGCGTCCTTCCCAGTCGTCGGGGTCGCTGTAGACCGCGACTCCCGCCGTCGGAGCCGTCACCAGGGTGCGTTCGAGCCTGGCCTCCAGTGCCTCCAGTTCGGCCTGGCGCTGTGCCTGCTGGCGCCTCAGGCGGCTTATATCGGCGAGCCGCGAGCGGTCGTCGAAGGCCAGGTTGCCGGCGGCGTCGAGCTCGGCGCTGGCCACCTCGAGCTGACGCCTGAGTACCCCGGCGCGGCCTTCGAGTTCGCTACGATCCAGGCGGAACAGGGGGGTGCCGGCCTCGACGCGTGAGTTGGGCTCTACCAGCATCTCGGCCACCACACCGTCCAACGGGCTGGTGATGGCGGCGCTGTCCAGCGACACGATCTCGGCCGGGGCCAGGGCCGACTGGCGCACCGGCAGGAACATCGCGGCGATCACTGCAACCAATAACAGCCAGCCGAGCCGACGACGCGGTAGCTGCCAGGCGCGGCGGCGTGGCGCCAGGGCCTGCCAGCAGTAGCGCCAGGTGGCGGCCAGGCCACCGAGCTGCTGGCGCAGCGCCTGGGGCGGTGGCTGCTCGAGCAGAAACAGCGCCCAGGCATGGTCGCTGGACGACTTTCGGTCGACGTCGGCGCCGCCGGGACCCAGCGGCACCAGCCACAGCACCTCTGGCCACCACTGGGCCCAGCCCTCGGCCAGGTCCTCGGGGAGTTCCAGTTGATCGCGCAGCAGCAGCCTGGGGCCATCGATGTCGTGTTGATCGAGTAGCCAGGCGCTGAGCCTTTCCACCCAGTTGACGAAGGGGGTGCGCTCGGTGGGCGTGGCCAGCCCCGAGACACAGCGCAGCCTGAGCGCGCCCCGGGCACGGCCCTCCACCACCAGGGCCTGACGAAAGCGCAGCAGCGGATAGGGGTCGTTGGCGATGGAGAAGGCCAGGGTGGTGCGTGACTCTGCGTCCAGCGCGCGATCTCGCAGGGCCAGGCTCAGTGACGCCAGCGATGCCGGGCGTGGGTGTTCGCTGGCGCTCATGGCGTGCCTTCGTCGCTGTCCTCTGTGGTGGGCGACTCGGCCACCAGGGTGGCACGCCCAGTCATGCCCGGCATCAGCTCGTCATGGGCCTGGTCGAGGCGTGCCTCGAGCTCGACGGTCTGGGCCACCGCATCGATGCGGGCACTCACCGCGCTGAGCGTGGCGGCGTAGCGCTTGCCGGTCTCGCTGACGTCAAGACTGACTGGCTGGCCTTCACCGAGCTCGGACAGGTGCGCCGAGGGGGCATTGAGCCGGACCTTGAGAGGGCCATCACCGACCAGATCGGCGATCGGCGTACCGGCGGCCATGGTCTGGAACGGCTTGACGTGAACCGCGGCGATGCGCCCGGCGAAGGGCGCCTTCAAGGTACAGCGATCACGCTGGACGGCGGCAAGGTTCAAGGCGCTCTGGGCCTTGTCGACCTCCGCCCGGGCCAGCGCCACCTCGAGATCGCCCACCGCGTCCAGGCGGCGCAGGCGGTCCTTGGCCTGGCTGTTGAGCCGGGCCACGCCGAGTTCGGTATTGGCCACGTTGACCCGGGCCTGCTCGATTCGGCAGTCGAAGCGGGCCAGCACATCGCCCTCGGCCACCGTAGCACCCAGCGACACGGCCAGCTCGTCCAGGGTGCCTTCCATGCGGCTCGACAGGGTCGCCTCCTGCTGGGGGGCCAGCAGGGCGCGCATGGTCAGCTCGCTCCGGCTTTGCTGTGCCGAATGCTGGGTCGACTGCTGGGTCGATTGAGGTGCCGACTGCTGGGCCGATGCTGGCGCCGACAGCCCGAGCAGGGGCAGTGCGAGGCCGAGGAGCATCCCGGCCGAGCGCGGGCGAAGACGACTAGACGGCATCGGTTCCCCCCTTATCGGCGCCCGTCCCCGGCTGCGGGCGACGCGGCTCCAGGGTGGGCCCGCCGGCTGGCGCCGGTGGCTGGCCCGGGTGAGGCGCAATGATGCCTTGGCGCTCGTGGGTGGTCATGATCCGCTCGATCTCGCCGGCCAGGGTCTGTACATCGTGCTGGGCGACGGTCTCGGGCAGCACGTCCAGGCCCACCGAGTTGAACAACCGGCCCCAGGCGGCCTGGGCGCGGGAGTAGGCCGCCTCGCGCTGGTACTGGGACAGCAGGTAGCGGCTCTCGGCGCGAATCACCTCGAGCTCCGAGCCGATGGAAGAGGAGGCCGCGGCCTTGGCGTAGGCCAGCAGGTCCTCGTCCACCTCGAGGCTCTCGTCGCTGTACTCGAGCTCCTCGCGGGCCAGGTGGTAGCGCAGGGCGCCCACCCGCACCTGGGTCAGTACCGCCATGGACAGGGCGGTACGGCGCAGGTCGTCGGCGTCACCCTGGGTGTCCTGGGCTTCGTTCAGATCGGGATAGGACAACAGCTTCAACAGGTTCAAGGACACGTTGACGCCGGTCTCGGTCCAGTCGTTGTTGTACAGGTAGTCGTTGGAGTCGTACTCGATGCCCGCGCTGACCGTGACGTTGGGCCACAGCCTGAGCTTGGCGGCTTCCAGGTCGTTCTGGTTGACCCGCTTGCGGTACCACTCCTCCATGATCTCCGGGCGGTGCTGCAGCGCCAGCTGTTCCAGGCGCTCGATATCGCTGACGTCCGGGGGAAGATCCGGTTCCGGTTCGTCGGCCAGGATCAGGCGGGTACCGGGGGGCAGCGACATCAGTGCGGCCAGTTCGGTCTTGGCCAGCTCCAGATCCTGGCGGCGCGCGGTCAGCAGGGTGGTGGAGTCGAGCAGCGCGCGCTGGTAGGCCAGTACCTCCTGGCGTGGCAGCAGTCCCTGGCGCTGGGCCTCACGGGCGGCGTCCAGCGCTACCTCGGTGCGCGCCAGCAGTACATTGAGGCGAGGAATCAGGCGTTGGGCGGCCAGCGCCCGCCAGTAGGCGTTACGTACGTCGCGCAGCACGTTCTGGGCGACCTTGCGCCGGCGTTCCTCGGCCATCAGCATCTGGTCGGCCTTCTGCTGGTTCTCGTAGTAGGCCAGGCCGAAGTCGAGCAGGCTCCAGGACAGGCCAAGGCCCGCGGTGGAACGGTAGCGCTGCTCCGAAGTGGAGGGCCGCAGGCTTTCCTCGCCGTCCTCGATACCGATGGAGGTGCCGCCGGAGTCGTTGCTGCGATCACTGTAGCCGGCCTCGGCGACGATGCGTGGTAGCAATTCATGGCGCGAGACGTCACGCAGGTTCGAGGCCAGGGCGCTTTCCATCAGCTTCAGGCGATAGTCGAGGTTGTACTTGAGTGCCCGGGCGGCGGCCTCGTAGAAGGTAACCGGCTGATTGAGCGGCTCCTGCAGGCGATACATCTGGGCCTGGTCGCTGATCGCCCGCTGACGGATCTCGGTGGCGTCGAAGGGCTGGGGCTCGAGGCTGGAGCAGGCACTCAGGGTCAGGCCGGCGGTGACCGCCAGCGTGGTGAGCGGTAGTCGATGCATGCGGTGTCCTTGTCGTTCGAATCTCACAGGTCGTGCTCCCCTCGCAGCGGCGCGGTGGAGCCGGCCATGGCCGTCAGTTGTGCGCGAAAGCCTGCAGCGACTCTGGGAGAGGCGCCGGAGGTCTCATCTGGCCCGCGCCAGCCGTCCTGGGCCAGCGCTGCTGGCGCGAGGCGATCGTCCTGGTCACCATCGGCGATCCATTCGGCCCCCGGCGGCAGCTCAGGCCGGCCGTCATCTGTCGCATCGCGATTCGGCGCCTCGGCCGAGCCAGGTTGAGCGTCGCCCGGCGTCGAGCTTCGCGTCGGAATCGTCGGTTCGCCATCGGCACCAGTGGCGTTGTTCAGCAATTGTTCGCGGGTGGGAGCGTAGACCGATGGATCGGCCAGCAGGCCATCCGCCGTCAGGTCGGTGCGGCCGTGGCGGCCCAGCATCAGCAATTGATCCTGCTCGGCGTACAGGCGACTCAAGGCTACGCCGCGTAGCACGTACTGGCCTGGCACCTCACCCAGGCCGTTGGCCAGCGACGGGATCTGCGTCTCCAGCGGCCGGACCAGCCAGGGCTGGGCGCCGTGGGACAGGCGCAGGTAATCGAAGACCTGGCGGCTGTTGCGCTCGACCTCCGGGGTGACATAGACCACCGGGTCGACATCGCCAAGGGTGGCGCGCGACTGGCGCCCATCGTCCGGGCGCAGGAAGTGGGGGCCGGCGCCATCCCTGATCGGAATATAGGGTGCGGCGATATCCAGGGTCAGGGTCAGGGTGGCGGTGTCGCTGGCGCCGGCCTGGTCGGTCAGGGTGTAGACGAAGACCTCCTGCAACAGCGGACCCAGGCCGCTGGCGCGCAGTACCTCGCTGTTGGTGCGGTCGATAAAGTAGCGGTAGCTGCCGTCCGCCTCGATGATCAGGGTGCCGTAGCGGCCCGCCAGGCGCTCGCCGGGCGCCGCGCTGACGCCGTCCTGTGCCACCAGGGTGACCCTTTGGGTCTCGCCGTAGCGCTCGGCGTCGACGTCGGTGTCGTTGGGCAGCACATTGCCGGTGGCGTCGGGGCGGCTCGCGCCTCCGCCGATGTCCACGGCGTCGCCGCTGTCGTCGCGGGCCGTCGGTGTATCGTTGCGCCCATCGATGGTGATCGTCAGGCTGGCACTGGCGGGGCCGCCCCAGCGGTCCTCCAGTGCATAGGTGAAGACGTCGACCAGGGTCTGGCCGCTTTGACGCAACGCCTGGACCTCCGGGTTGTCGTCATCGACCTGGTAGCGGTAGCTGCCGTCGGCCTCCATCACCAGGCTGCCGTAGCGGCCCTTGAGTGCCTTGCCGAGGGTGCCTTCGGTGCCGGCGCTTGGGTCATCGCCGGTGCGAACGCCGGTCACCGTCAGGTTGGGGCCGAGCAGGTTGACGCCGAGGTTGATGTCGCCATCGACGTCGCTGTCGTTGTCGAGCACGTTACCCACGGCGTCCGCCCCGGGCGTGGCGTTGTCGCGGCCACCGGCCTCCACCGCCAGGCCATCGTCGGTGCCGGGCACCGGCGCCTGGTTCTGGCCGCGCACGAACACCGTCAGTTCGGCCAGGTCCACCAGTCCCGCCAGATCACGGGCCTCGTAAGTAAAGACGTCACGGCGGAACTCCAGGGGGCCAAGCCCGAGGATCTCGGCGTTGGACTGGTCGACCGCGTAGCTGTAGCTGCCGTCGGTAGCAAGCGTCAGGGTGCCGTACTGGCCTGTCAGGGTTATCGTGCCGGCGCTGGGGGTGGACAGGGCCCCGCCTGCGGCCTCGGTGCCGGGGCGGGCGCCACTCACGGCCAGTTGGTCACCGGCGTCGATATCACTATCGTTGTCGAGCACATTGCCGCTGGGATCACGGCCGGTGCCCTGATCGCTGTCGGCCACCGCCAGGGCGACGTTGTCGGCGGCCACCGGGGCATCGTCGCGTCCCTCGATGGTCACGGTCAGACGCGCCGTGGTGCTGGCACCCAGGGGATCGACGCTGCGGTAGACGAAGACCTCGGTGAGGGTATCGTTGGCGGTTCTTAGGGCCTCCACCGCCGGATTGCTGTTATCGACCACATAGGAAAAGCTGCCGTCGGCGTTCAGGGTCAGGGTGCCGTAGCGTCCTGCCAGCGGCTGGCCGGCGTTTACCGTGGTGGTGTTGAAGCGGACCTGATCGACACTCAGTGTCTGTCCATCCACGTCGTCGTCGTTGGTCAGGACATTGCCGCTGGGGTCGTCACCTGGGGTGGCGTTGGCGGTACCCCCGGCCTCCACCGCGATGGCCTTGTCGGCCACCGGGCTCGGTGGATCGTTGGCGCCGGTGACGGTGACGACCAGCTCGGCCAGGTCCGGATTGCCGGCGGTGTCGATCAGCCTATAGGTGAAGGTCTCGCTCAGGGTGGCGCCTGCCGCCAGGGCCTGTACGGCGGCGTTGTCGCCGTCGACCACGTAGCGGTAACTGCCGTCGGCGTTTACCGTGAGGCGCCCGTACTGACCATCGACGCTGGCGCTGACGCCACCGAGGCTGGTCATGGCGCCGCCGGCCGTCTCGCTGCCGGGGCGAATGGCGCCGACGGCGAGTGCACCCTGGTCGATGGTATCCACGTCGGCGTCGACGTCATCGCCGTCGTCATCAGCGATCAGATTGCCGGTGCCGTCCACCGCCGGCGTGGCGCCGTCGGTGGACGGTGCCTGGGCGCTGGTGGTGTTGTTGGTGGCGACGGGGTTGTCCTGGGCGCCTTCGATGGTGATGGTCAGCACCGCGATGTCATCGAGTCCCTCGGCGTCGGTGACCAGGTAGCTGAAGGTCTCGCTCAGGGTATCGCCCACCGCCAGGGCTTCGACGTCTGCGTTGTCGTCAGCGATGACGTAGGTATAGCTGCCATCCTGGTCGATGGTCAGGGTGCCGTATTTTCCGATCACGTTGGTGGCGCCGGTGACCTCATCGAAACTGCCTAGGAGCTCATCGCCATCGCGGATACCTGTGACCGCCTTGGTCTCGCCGTTGAGGTCGACGTCGGTATCGTTGGTCAGCACATTGCCGGTGGCGTCCTGGCCGGCGGTGGCGTTGCCGATACCGCCCGCCTCGATGGCCACGCCGCTGTCGTCGACGCCCACCGGGGCGTCGTTGGCGCCTTCGATGGTGATGGTGATGGTGGCCTGGGAGGTGGCACCCGCGCGATCGCCGATTTCATAGACGAAGGTCTCGTCTAGCGTATTGCCGCTCAGCCTCAGCGCCTCGACGGCGGCGTTGTCGTTGTCGAGCTGGTACTCCGCCGAGCCGCTCGAGGAGATCACCAGGGTGCCGTAGGTGCCCTGGATACGGGTGGGCGAGGCGGGGTCGCTGTTGACCGCCTGCAGTGAGCTGTCGTCGGGGCCCGCCCGGACCACCGTCAGCACGTCGGGGTCGGCGTCACCTTTGTCGGGGTCTTTGTCGTTGCCGAAGACCAGACCGTTGGGGTCGATGCCGCCGATATTGAAGCGCCCCCCGGCCTCCACGGCGGTGGCGCTGTCGTCGATGGCGACAGGGTCGTCGTTGACCGCGATGACCTCGATGGCCAGTGTATCGCGGTCGGTCAGGGCGTCGTCGATCTCCTCGCCGGGGATGCCGTTGCCGTTGTCCGGGTGATCGCCGAAGTTGCCGTTGTCGCTGGTGACGATGGTCAGGGTATCGTCACCGTTGAAGTTGTCGTCGCCTTTATAGTGGAGGGTGGCGAGGGCGGCGTTGATCTCGGCGACGCTGCCGGTGAGTTTTAATTTTTTTCCGTCGTTTTCGACGGTGGTCATGGAGTCATAGTCGTCGTCCACGCTTAGCTTCCCGTGGTCGACGCTCAAGGTCGTGGTGATCGGCTCGGCGCCGTACTGGCCGGGCGTCAGGGTGTCGGGGTCGGCAATCGAGATGCCGGTGATGGCAAATTCGGTGTCTTCGTTGCCGGAGACCGGCGAGGCCGGCAAGGTGTGAACCGGGGCGTCGTTGAGTTCGACATAGCCGATATTGGCTTCGTAGGTGTCGCCGTCGATGGCACCGGTGATCGACGACAGGCTGCCGTCGTCGAAGGTGCCGCTGTCGATACGTGCCTTCAGCTCGCCGGCATCGGCGTCGGTGAGGCTTTCGCCGGCCGAGATGCGATAGCTGCCCTTGGGCAGCACCCCGAAGGAGTAGTTGCCGTTTGCGTCGGTGACGGTGTCAAAGGTGAGATCTTCGTCGTCATCGAAGTCGCCGTCGTTGTTGCCGTCCCAGGTCAGGATCACTCTGACGCCGGCCAGACCATCTTCACCGACATCGGGTGCGGTGCTGGCGTCGGCGCTGAGGGTGTCATTCCACAGGGTGCCTTCGATCAGCCCGAGACTCGCCCCGGCGGTCAACACATAGTCATTGAGCCTGCCGCTTCCGTCGGCATCGGTACGCTCGCCGGTTGCCGAGCCGTCGGGGCCGACATCGCTGCCAGCAAAGCCATCGAAACTGCCGTCGTCGGGCAGGCTGGACCAGGCAAGACGGGCCTCGGCATCATCGGCCGCCACCGGCGCGTTGTTGGGTATCTCGACGCTATAGGACACGCTGACCTTGGTACCTGGGTCGAGCTGTGCAAAGGTGACCTCGATTCCACTGGCGGTGGCGTTGGCCAAGACGCCGGCCGGCAGGCCGCCCAGGCTGTAGCTCTGGCCATCGATGACCACACTGTCGATGACATAACCGCTGCCCGAGGGAAAGGCGTCGGTCAGCACCACATCGTAGGCGGGCATGCCGCCGTTCTGGGTAAAGGCAACGGTGACGCTGGCGCTGCCGGTGGTGTCATCAGGGGCAGGATCGAAGTCCACCACCGTCTTGGTCATTTCTTCGAAGGACGGCTCGACGATTCGTTCGTAGATTTCCTCGCTCTGGAAACTGGTGCCGTCGCGGCTTTCGGTCACGACCATGCCAAGCTCTGTCCCTGCCTGGTTGGTCGAGACGTTGTCGACCCGCACATTGAACTCGAGCGAAATGCCTTCCTTGTCGAGGTCATTATCGTCGTTGGTGATGGTGCCCAGGTCGATGGTCAGGGTGCGTCCATCGCCGCTGATGGTGTAGCGGGCAGGGTCGAGCACATCCTTCAGTCCGCCGCTCAGGTCGCTCTGGATGTACCCGGCCTCGGGGGACTGGCCATTGCCCTCGACGGAACCGGCGCCGGTGTTAAGGTTGCTTGTCAGACCGCCACCGTTGGCGATGAAGGCCATCTTGATCTGGTTGGCCGTCTCCGGGAGAATGGTGAGACCTTCATCGACCTGAATCGTCAGTTAATAGTTGTCCGTAGTGCCTTCGGGCAGCAGCGCCACCACCCGGTAGCGGATGATTTCACCCACCGCGACGTCTTCGCGGGTGTCGCCGGTCGGGTCTGCAGCTGCGGTGCTGTCCAGCCCGCCGACGCGGGACACCTGCAGTGTCTGAGCGATCGGGATCGCCTGGATATCGATCTGCCGATAGTCGTTGAGGGAGCCATCCCCCAGTTCCCCGTTGGCCCCTGTACGTTCGGAATCGTTGCTGGAGCTGGTGTCATCGAGACTGGTCCAGTCGACCCGGGCCTCGGAGGTGAGGTTCGCCAGATCCGCGGCAGTGGCGCCCACGGTGCCACCGATGGTCAGGGTGATGGAATGGCCGGTACGCAGGTCGAGATCGAATCCACTCTTGAGGCTGAGTAGATAGCCGTCGGTGTCGTTGCCGGTGATCTCGAAGTCACCCACGGCGGGCCCGTTGGCATCGCTGAAACTCACCGCCTCAAGGCTGACGCCGTCGAGTTCAGCAGGTAGCTGGACAGACAGCCCCAGGTCGAAGGCGTCGACCCCCGAGGTGTTCGAAAAGGTGACGGCGTACTCGATGGCGTCACCAGAGTCGACTCCGAGACCCGGGTCGGAGGGAGTGGTCAGCGCCTGTTCGATGCTGACCGTGGGTTCCACCAGGGTGGTGGTCGGACCCTTACCGGGCTGACTGACGTCGCGATCCACGGCGGTGGCGCCGTTGATCTCGTCGCCGTCGACGTCCTGATAGGTCAGGCCCGCCTTGTGTTCGTGTTCGGTGCCTTGCTGGTTGTTGAGGGTGTTGGTGGCAATCAGGCGGACGCGCAGAACAAAGGTATTGTTGCCGGTGTCGTTGTCGCCGGTGGCGCCGGCGGCGCTGAAGGTGAACTGGCCATCGACGCCATCGACGCCATCGACGCCTAGGGTGCCTCCACTGCCGGCAAGGCCTGAGACGGAGACGCTGCCGGCGAAGTTGGCGCTTAAGTTGTTGCTGTCGGCGGATGCGGTAATCAGCCGATAGCCGGATCCGTTGTAGGAGGTATCCAGCGCCATGCCCGGCGGTATCAGGTCATTGACCCTGAGTTCCTGGGTAGTGCCTTCCGGCAGGGTCACCACGATGTCGTAGAACATCGACTCGCCGACCACCAGATCGGCGCCGTCGGTATGGCTGGCACTTGAGTCGTTATCAGTGGCGGCGCCGCCGTCCGCGAAGGTGGTCGTGATGGTTGGCGCCGCCACCTGCTGGGTCGCGTCGTCCTCGAGGTCCGTCGGGGTAAAGTCGGTGCCGCCGTCGACGCTTGCATAGTTGGTGAGCGTTGCCGTGGTGCCGAGGGTGCGACTGGCGCTGACCGCCGCGGCCACGGTCACGTCGTAGGTGATGACGATGATGTTGGTGCCGGCGGCGTCGCTGGCGCTGCCATCCCGCCCGGCCTGCAGGGTGGCCTGGCCGCCGGCATCCAGCAGGGTGATGGTGGTACCACTGACGCTATAGTCGGTGCCCTCGATCAGCACGCTGCCGTCACCGAGCGTCAGGGTCAGGTTGGCACTACCCAGGCTGTCGCCGACAAAGTCCAGGTCCGTGGGCAGTTCGATCTCGGTCGTCACGTCGAAGGCGCCGCCGCCGCCGGTGTTCTCGAGCAGGGTGGCCAGGCGCAGGGTGTCGCCGGCGTCGATGTCGGTGACGTCGCCGTCCACCGCCGCCGGGTCGGTGATGCTGCCGGTGAAGGGCGCACCCGCCGAGCCGGGCGCATTCCAGCTGCCGCTGGTGCCGCTGACGCTGCCGTTGGTCGAAGACACCACCCCATGGGTGATGGTGACGACCGGCTCGGCCACCGATTGCACCTTGACCACGTCCTGGGTCACCAGTTCGGTCTGGTCGAGGGTGGTGGTCTGGCGCGATTCGGCCAGCACATCCAGCGAGCGGCCGTCGGCGAAGGGCTGATCCCCCACCGTCATGGTAAAGCTCAAGGCGATGGTGCTGGCCTCTGTCGTGGACAGGTCTGCCAGGGTAAAGACGATGGCATTGCCGGGACCGCTCGCTACGCTGGTGATCTCGCCCGCCCAGCTGTTGTCCGCTGCCAGGGACCACTGGCCGGAGTCAGTACCTTGCGTCCAGCTGATGCCCGAGGTGTCGAGCAGCGGCAGCGGCAGGTAGGCGATCAACTGGAAGTTCTCGTGGTCGCCGGTGACCAGCTCGTAGCGCAGGGTGAAGGTCACCTCGTCGCCGGGGGCCAGTTCGCTGACGCCTCCTTCGATGGCGATGTCCACCTGGCTGGTGGGCACCGTCAGTTCGGTGCTGGAGTCGTCGGTCTCGCTATCGCCGGTCAGGTTGTTCGGGTTGAGCAGCAGGGTGGCATCGACCTCGGCGGCATTGCCCAGGCTGTCGCCTTCGTTGATGGTAGGGTGGTCGGTCACGTCCTCGTCTGCATAGGCGTCGTCGATGACCGCGCGATAGCTGATCAGCGCACGGGTGGCGCCGGCGTCGATCACCCCATCGAAGGCGGCGTCGCCGGCGAGCCAGGCCTGGTCACCCAGAGCGTTCTGGATCGACAGGGCGATATCGAAGCCAAGGGTGGTGGTGCCATCGGCATTGACGCTGGTGGTGACCACCAGATCGATGGTGGTGGCGTCATCACCGCTGTAGAGGATCAGCGTCGGGGTGCCCTCGAGGGTCTGGCCGTCGCCGAGGGTATCGGTGACGACAAACTGACCAACGAGCTGGGTGTCCTCGCCAAAGGCGAAGTAGTCCGACAGCGCCATCTCCAGCTGGTATTCCAGGGTGTCACCCGGAGTCAGGCCGCTGGTGCCGGTATCGATGGCCAGGGTGGCGGTCTTTTCCAGGGTGATCGACTTGGCAACGAAGCTCAGCTCATCGCCGGTACCCTCGAAGCTGACCTTGCCGTCGGGATCGTCGGGATTGCGGTCGCGATCGTCCAGCGGCAGCCAGACGCCGCTGCCGGTGGGGGCGCCGAACTTGATCGTGGTGTCGTTGCCAGTCACCGGGTCGAGGACAGGGGCGCCGTTGGCATCGGTCTCCGGCACATAGAAGTCGACCCGGCTGGACTGGGCCTCGGTGAGGTTGTCGTAGGTCACCGTGTAGGAGGTGATGAAGGCATCGCTGTCGATCAGCGCCTGTATGGTCAGGTCACCGGTGTAGGTGTTGCCGCTGGCCAGGGTGATGGAGGTCAGGGTGCCGTTGCCGGGATCGATGGCGGTGACCTGAACGTTGTCCGGAACCGGCTGGGTGATGACTACGTCGGTCAGGGTCTGGGCGGTGGCCCCGGCGCCTGCCGGGCGCACCGTGGTGACCAGGCTGTGGGGGTAGTTCTCGCCGGTGGTGGTGTCGCCCTCGCTCATGTCGAGGCTCTGCTCCACCGCGATGACCGTGGGGGTGATGGTGAAGGCGACCGCGCTACCGATCAGGCTGGGGTCCTGCTCCGGGTTGGACAGGGCATCGTTGCCGAGCTCGAAGCCGGCCATGGCCTGGATGACCAGGTCCGGGCTGCCGTTGGTCTGGGAGGTGTCAGCCAGCTCACTGAGCTGGCCGGTAAAGGTGACGTCGATGCTTGGCTGGTCGCTGGTCAGGCTGGCGAAGGGCAGCGCCGCCACCACCAGGGTGTCGCCGGCCTGGGCGCCATAGGCCGAGGCCAGCACGGTGATCGGTTCGCCATTGGCGTCCTTTGCCAGGGGATGCACCGCCTCGCCGTTGGCGTCGAAGGTCACCTGGTAGAGGTCGAGTTGCCCTCCCAGGTAGCTTGCCGAGGTGATGACAATGCCATCGTCGACCTCGGCGCCGGCGCCGTCCTTGCCGGTAGCGGGCACGATCAACTGGACAAAGGGGGCGTAGCCCTCCTGGGCGGTGGAGGCATTGGACACGCTGACGGTGAACTGAAATTCCTCGCCCAGCGGCACCTCCGCGGCAGATTCGCCGAGCGACGCCGTCGGCTCGGCGTCGGCCAGCAGGCCATCCAAGGGTGCCAGGGCGGCGAGTGCCACGCCACGGTCGTCAGCCAGTTGCCCCTGTTGACGCTCCAGCTCCCAGTCGCCGCCCAGGCCACTGTGGCCGGTATCATCGGTGGAGGCGCCCACGTCCATGCCGGTGGCGCTGGCGAGACCTTCCACCAGTTCGAGCCCAGCGTCGGTGGCGCCGATGCGACAGCCGTAGAGCAGCAGGTCGGCGTCGGCCGTCAGTGCCTCGCGCCACTGGCCGAGGCTCGCCGTCAGGCTCGTGAGAGTGTCGTTGCCGACCAGGGTATCGCCGAGCTGAAACTGGCCTGAGGCGCCGTGGCTGAAGATCTCCACGCTCTCGACCTGGTCCATGCCGGCCAGGGCAGCGGTGATGGCCTCGATACCGTTCTCGTCGGCGTCGACCTCGAGCAGTTCGGCGTCGTCGGCAAGACCCTCGCGGATCGTCTGGCGCTGGGCGTCGGAGAGGCGTGCGTCCACCACCACCAGATGGCGAGCCGGCGCTCCGCTACCACGGGGGCTGTCGCTGTCGCCCTGGGTGGCCGGTGCCTGGCCGTCGCCGTCCGTTGGCTGCTGGTTGGGTTTCCCACCGTCGCCATCGCTGGCGGGGTCGGGGGTGGCCGCCATGGCGCCATCGAACAGCAGGCGTGGCTCCAGCGCGATCAGCCGTGAACGAGTTCCCTTCATACCGACTCCTGCCTTTCCTTGTTGTCACTGTATCGATGGCAGATGACGCTTTTAATGCCATATCTGCACAATACTCTAAACATAGACGTTGATTCTCATTCTGTGCCGAAAAAGTGGAGGAGTGGCTACGCGGATCAGGACGGTAGTGACAAGGCTATGGTAGGCGGCTGGCGCCAAGGCCCCAGCCCTTCACTCGAGGGCTGGCAGGGCCCTTTTTTGGGGGAGGGCGAACGTCAGGAATGCCCGCTGAAGCAAATAACGTGAGGGTTAACGCCGAAAACGATGTGGAACCACTGACGTTTCCGGGGAGGAATGCCGGAGGGGGCAAGCCGAGCAGGCGCGTGAGGAAAAGGGGAAAAGGCGCCCTGTGCCGGCGGTCGATCGACATTGGCAGGCACAGGGAAAGGCGGGAAGGTCACATCGACATGGGCGTCGATGCCGGTGCGGATGGCGAAGCGCCTTTACACCCGACGAGGTTGTCCAAAGGGGCGCCAGGCGCGACGTACCGGTTGTACCCCCGGGAAGTGGTGTTCGACCTGACGCAGGCACAGCGTCAGCACGATGGTCAGCAGCAGATAGACGGCGGCGATCAGCAGCAGTGGTTCGTAGGTCAGGAAGGTCTCGTCGCGAATGATGTTGGCGGCCTGGAGCAGATCCATCATGGCGATGGTCGAGACCAGCGGGATCGACTTCAGCAGCAGGATCATCTCGCCGGTGAGGGTGGGCAGACACAACTGTACCGCGCGGGGTAGCCACAGACGCCAGAATACCTGGAACGGGTTGAGGCCGAAGGCCCGCCCGGCCTCGCGCTCGCCTGGCGGTACGCTGAGCAGGGCGCCGCGCAGGATCTCGCCGCTGTAGGCGCCGACCGAGAGGGTGAAGGTAAGGGTGGCGTAGAAGAACGGGTCGCGCAGCAAGCCCCAGAAGATGCTGTCCTGGATGCCGGGGATGCCTTCCAGCAGCCGACCCACCCCGTAGTAGAAGAAGAACAGCTGCACCAGCAATGGGGTGCCGCGAATGACCGAGGTCACCGCCGTGGCCGTCCAGGCCAGCGGTCGGGGGCCCCTGATGCGTGCCATGGCCATGCCGATGGCCAGGGTGAGGCCGGCGATGGCCGATACCAGCAGCAGCCACAGGGTATTGATCAGGCCTTCGATGAGGTATTCCTGATAGAAAGGGTCGCTCAACCAGCCGAAGTCCATGTCAGGTCTCCCGGGGCTGGAGGTGAGAATGGGGCTGGCCGCGTTTGACACGCCGTGAACGTCCAAAGGGCGCAATGAAATGACACCAGCGCATATCAGGTCTCCCGGGGCTGAAGGTGAGAGTGGGGCTGGCCGCGTTTGACACGCCGTGAACGACCAAAGGGCGCAGTGAAATGACACCAGCGCATATCAGGTCTCCTGACTCTGGGGTTGTCCACGCCTGACCCGGCGCTCGATCAGCGCGAAGACCAGGTTGGACGACAGCGTCATCATCAGATAGAGCACGCCGGCGGCAGCGTAGAACAGAAAATGCGCACGGGTGCTGGCGGCGGCCTGTTGGATGGTGAAGAACAGTTCGCTGTAGCCGATCACGCTGATCAGGGCGGTGTCCTTGATCAGGATCAGCCAGAGGTTCGACATCCCTGGCAGGGCGTTGGGCAGCATCGCCGGCAGGGTGATGTGGAGAAAGCGTGCCCAGGGGGAAAAGCCGAAGGCGTCGGCGGCCTCGAGCTGGCCCTTGGGGATGGCCGAGATGGCGCCGCGGAAAACCTCTGTCATGTAGGCGCCCTGGACGAAGGCCAGCACCCCCACGGCGGTGACGAAGCCGTTGATGGCGACCTGCCCGGGCAGGCCCAGGGCGTTGGTCAGGGCGGTCAGCGCCTGGGAGCCGGCATAGTAAAGCAGGATGATCAGCAGAAGCTCCGGCACCGCACGCACGCCGGTGGAATAAGCGCCGCCGATTCCGCGCAGCCAGGCGTGTCGGGACAGCCGGCAGGCGGCACCGACAAAGCCAAGCAGCACGCCGATGGCGTAGGCCAGGCAGGCGATCTGCAGGGTGGTGAGGGCGCCGTCGAGGATCGGTCCGGCCCAGTCGGCCAGCCCCTCCTGAGAAGCGTTGTTCATGGGGCATTCTCGTCGTGGGTGAAAGTCGCGATGGCAGGGGGCCTGGTGCGCATCCGGCGGCTGTTGCCGGCGTTCGCCCAGGCCCCGGCCTCAGGCAGAAGCGTCGTTCACACGAGCGCGTCGCCGATAGGTCCTGTGCTTTAGACGAAAAGTCGACGAGCGATGGTTAGACAAGGCAAAAATCGGTGAGAAAGCGCAGTTTACGTTTGTAAATGAGCATTTTGACCCGATTTTTAACGCCGTATTACCGAGCGCAGACACTTTTCGTACAGGCCCTAGCCCACGCAGACGTCGGTGCCGAAGTAGCGCTCGGACAGCTCGCTGCAGATGCCCTGCTGATTGACCGCCTCGATGGCGGCGTTGACGTCCTCGGTCAGGGCGTCGTCCTCCTGGCGCAGGCCGATGCCGACGCCTTCACCGTAGGCCTCGTGGTGCGGCGCCGTGGCCTTGATCTCGAAGTCCGCGGCTTCATCGCGTTCGACCAGCTCGGTCATGGCGATCTCGTCGGCCAGGATCAGGTCCAGGCGGCCGGAGAGCAGGTCGCGATTGACCTGTTCGGCCTGGTCGTACAGACGGATGTCGACGCCGCTATCGCGAAGGGCGCGACGGGCGTAGGTGGCGTTGGTGGTGGCGCTCTGCACCCCCAGCACCTTGCCGTCCAGGCCCTCGGGCGGCTCGATGTCCAGTGAGCGGGCGGCGACGTAGGCACCGGGGGTGAAGTAGTAGGGCGAGCTGAAGTCGATGACCCGCAGGCGCTTCTCGGTGATCGACATGGAGTTCATGATCATGTCGATGCGTCCGGCCTTGAGCGAGGGGATGATACCGCTCCAGCCGGTCGGGGTGATCTCGCACTCACGGCCCATCTGGTCGCAGATGGCCGATGCCAGTTCCACCTCGAAACCGGTCCAGTCACCGTCGGAGGAGGTGTAGGTGAAGGGCGGATAGGGTTCGGCGGAGATGCCGATCTTGAGGGGCTCGCCAGCGTCCTGGTTGGCTGCCTGGTCGGTCGCATGGGCGCTGCCGATGGTGGCGGCGCCGAGGGTCGTGGCGAGCGCGACGCCCAGGGCAAGGCGACGAGCGAGGTCGGCTGACGGGCGCAGGGGATGGGATACGGTCATGGGAACTCCTGGTTGTTGTGTGACTGGCAGTCAAGCTGCGGGGGCGATGAAGCGCCGGCAGCGTTCGTTGTCGCTGTGTTCGAAGATGCGCTCGGGGGGGCCGGCTTCGCCGACGACGCCGCGGTCGAGAAACACGATCTGGTCGGATACCTCCCGGGCGAAGGCCATCTCGTGGGTCACCATCAGCATGGTGCGCCCCTCGTCGGCCAGGCCGCGGATGACCCCTAGCACCTCGTTGACCCTCTCCGGGTCCAGCGCCGAGGTAGGCTCGTCGAACAGCAGGATCTCGGGCTCCATGGCCAGCGCTCGGGCGATGGCCACGCGCTGCTGCTGGCCACCGGAGAGAAACGCCGGGTAGGCGTCGGCACGCTCGGCCATGCCGACGCGCTCCAGATAGTGGGCGGCCAGGGCGTTGGCCTTCCTGCGTGAGATTCCCTTGACCCGCACCGGGGCCTCGCTGACGTTGCCGAGCACGGTCAGGTGCGGCCAGAGGTTGAACTGCTGGAATACCATGGAGACCTTGCCGCGCAGGCGTTGCAGCTGATGGCGACTGAGCGGCATGTCGGTATGGCTGCTGCGGGGGCCCTGCTCGGTGAAGCGGATGCGTTCATCGGCGATGGAGAGGCTGCCCTGCTGGGGTCGCTCCAGCAGGTTCATGCAGCGCAGCAGGGTGCTCTTGCCGGAGCCACTGGCGCCGATGATGGTGGTCACAGTGCCTTCGGCGACGCTCAGGGAGACGTCGCGCAGCACGCTGGTGTCCCCGTAGCGCTTGACGAGGTGACGAGCCTCGACCACGGGGGAGGTCGGGCTCAAGTCGTCGCTGGTGGTGACGGATGGTGGCATAGGCGACTCAGGGGCTGGTGACAAGACAGGCATCGGCAAACTCACGAAGCCGTGTTGCGGCGCGACTCAGGCGCTCCGGGGGCTGGGTCAGGCTCAGCCTCACAAAGCCAGCCGCCGAGGGGCCGAAGGCCTCGCCGGACAGCACCGAGATGCCGCAGTCATCGAGCAGGCCATCGGCGAACTCGGCCGATGACAGACCAGTGGCGCGGATGTCGACCATCACGAACATGCCGGCGTCCGGGCAGATCGCCTTGACCGAGTCGGCACCGTCTAGGGCGCGGCAGACGCTGTCGCGGCGTTCACGGTAGGCGGCGTGCATGGTGGCAAGCTCGGGGAGGTCGCTGTCGAGCGCGGTGATCGCCGCGTCCTGGATAAAGTCCGGGCAGCCGTACAGCATGCACAGCGCCAGATTGTCCAGGTGCTCGATCAGCGCCTCGGGCGCGACCACCCAGCCCAGCCGCCAGCCGGTCATGGCGTGGGACTTGGACAGGCTAGAGATCACCACGCTGCGATTGGCCATGTCGGGCAGCGCCAGCGGGCTGTGGTGCTCGCCCTCGAAGATCAGCTCGGCGTAGACCTCGTCGGAGATCAGCCAGAGGTCATGGCGGTGACACAGCTCGGCGATCTGCTCCCACTGCTGCCGGGTCATCGACTGGCCGGTGGGGTTGTGGGGGCTGTTGAGCAGGATCGCCCGGGTGTTGTCGGTGATCGCGGCGGCGATATCGGCCACGTCGAGTCGAAAGCCGGCCTCTGGCCGCAGCGGCACTCGGGCCAGTCGTGCACCGGTCGACTGGATCACCGCCTCGTAGGTGACGTAGCTCGGCTCCGGCACGATCACCTCGTCGCCAGGGTCGAGCAGGCACTGGGCGGTGGCGTAGAGCCCGCACTGGGCGCCGGCCATCACGATCAGTCGCTCGGGGGACACCTCGACACCCTGATGGCGACGATAGTGGCGGCTGATGGCTTCGCGCAGCTCACCCTTGCCCTGGACGTCGGCATAGTGGGTCGCGCCGCGGTCGAGGCTTTGCTTGGCCGCCTCGATGATCGGGGCGGGGGTGGTGAAGTCGGGATCGCCCACCGACAGTACGGTGATGTCTTCACCGCTGGCCTGGCGCTTCAGCGCACGCACATGGATGTCCCAGGCGGCGGCGCCTTCGCCGGCGATGCGTTGGGTCAGGGCGGAGACTTTCATGGTGAAGGGTCCTTGTTGTCGGAAGCGGCGGGAGCGTCGATGCCGAGGCGGCGCAGTTCCGCCCGCCAGGCAAGCTCGGTGCCCTGGGGGCTCGCGGCCCAGTCGTCGTACTGGCGGGCGACCTTTTCGCAAAGCTCAGGACTGGCGCTGACCAGCGCCGCCCCGGTGGCCTGGGCCGCGAGCTGGGCCTGGCAGGAGCGCTCCAGGTCGCGCATGCGCAGAAAGGCGTCGCCGACGCTTTCGCCGACCACCAGCAGGCCGTGCTGGCGCAGGATCATGCTCATGTGCTCGCCGAGGTCACGTACCAGCCGTTGGCGCTCGTCCAGGTCGAGGGCGATGCCCTCGTAGTCGTGATAGCCGATGCGCCGATAGAACTGCATCGCCCACTGGTTCAGTGGCGCGAGGCCCTGCTCGAGGCAGGACACGGCGACCCCGGCGACGCTGTGGGAGTGCAGTACACAGTGGGCGTCGGGACGCGCCGCGTGGATGGCGCTGTGGATGGTAAAGCCGGCCGGGTTGATGCCGAGGCCGGTGGGATCGTCGAGCACCTGGCCGTGCTCGTCGACAGTCACCAGAGAGTCGGCGGTGACCTCCTCGAAGCGCAGACCGAAGGCATTGAGCAGGAAGCGCCCCGGCCCGACTCGCGCCGAGATATGGGTCGAGATGCCATCGTCCATGCCATCCATGGCCATCAGCCGGTAGGCGGCGGCCAGGTCGCGGCGGATGCGCTGCTGGCGGCTGTCTTCGCTCACAGGCTCGCCTCCAGGGCGGCCAGGGCGTCATCGCCGTCGCGGGTGGTGACGCCTTCGAGGAAGGCAGCGCGCTTGTCGGGATGCTGCTCGAGCCACTCTCGGGCGACCTCGTCGAGGTCACGCTCCTCGAGGCTGAAGGCCTTGATGAACTCGCTCTGCTCATGCGCGCTGAACACGAACTGGTCGAGCAGTCGGGTCAGGTTGGGATTGGCCTCGGCGAACTCGCTGGCGACGATGGTCTTGACGTCGCTGCGGCCGTTGTCGGGGCCGAACACGCCTTCGCTGTCGTCGAGAATGTGCACGTCGTACTCGGGGATCATCCAGTGGGGCGTCCAGCCGTAGAAGACGATCCAGCGCTGTTCGTTCACCGCCGCCTTGACTTCGCTGAGCATGCCGGGGGTCGAGGAGGACATGACCTCCCAGTCACCGAGCCCGTGGGTGTCGCTGTCGATGGCGGCGTGGATGAAGTCGGTCACGGTGGAGCCGCTTTCGATCGAGTAGAAGGTGTGCTCGAAGCGCTCGGCGTTCTGCGCCTCGCCCAACTGGGAAGCGTCGGTGATACCGGCCTCGGCCACGTAGCCGGGCACGGCGAATCCCATGCGCGCGCCGGTCACGTTGTTGCCTAGATCGACGATGGCGTCCGCCGCCATGGCGGCGTCGTAGCTTTCCTGCTGGGCCGGCAGCCAGCCGGCCAGAAAGGCGTCGCTGTCGCCGGTGGTCAGGGTCTTGTAGCCCACCGTGGAGCTGAGCTCCTGGCGTTCGACCTGGTAGCCCAGGGGCGCGACGAGCTGCGCCAGGATCTCGCTCTTGACGGTGACCCCGGGCCAGGGCGGGACGACCAGGCTCAGCTCATCGTCGCGGTCAGCGGCCTGGGCGGAGGCGGCGGCAAGGCCGAGCGCGGCTGCCAGGGCGATGGAACGGGGCTTGTGCGAGAAACATCGAGTCACGGGGAACTCCTTCGTTATTTTATGGATGCATAACTGATGCATAAGTGATGCATGGTCGGGACGCCGTCGATCCGCTCGGTGCCGGCGTCCTGCCTCAGTGTTCGAGCTGGCGACACCAGGCCAGGGCGTCGATCTCGACGATCAGCGGTGAACCGGCATCATTCAGGCTTGAAAGCGCCGACGCCAGGTCGTCGGCGCTGGCGGCCTGACGATAGCGGCAGTCGAAGGCCTGGGCGAGGGCGGCGAAGTCCGGGGGAGCCAGATCGACCCCCACGTGAGCCACACCGTCGGCGCTCATGTAACGGCGTATCTCGTCGTAGCCGTCGTTGTTCCAGATCAGGATCGCCAAGGGCCTTGCCAGGGCGGTGTCGGCGCAGGCCAAATCGCTCGAATCACGGTCGATTGACCCCTGCTCGGCGCGAGCGCGGTCGGCCTCCAGGGCGATATCCCGGGCGGTGGCAAGCTCTCCCAGCACGAACTGCAGGCCGCCGTCGCCGACCAGCGCCACCACCGGCAGATCCGGTCGTGCCAGCCCCGCGCCCAGGGCCGCAGGCAGGCCGTAGCCCAGGGTGCCGAAGCCGGTGGCGGCGTTGAACCAGCGACGTGGCGCCGGGCGTCTGGCCACCACGTTGCCGGCGTACACCGGGCCGGTGGAGTCGCCGACGATAATCGCCTCGGGCAGCACCTCGTCGAGGGTGGTAAACAGCGGCCGATAGCGCGCGAGCTCCGGGTCATCGGCGAGGGCCAGCTCGTGGCGCACGCGCTCGCAGCGCTCGCGACCGACTTCTCGTTGTGGCCGGCCTTCATCTTCGCCGCGTTCCAGTGCGACCAGCAGGGCCTCGGCGGTCAGCCCGATATCGGCCACCAGGGCCAGGTCGGCGATGTGACTGCGCGCCAGCTGCTCGGCGTCCAGATCGACCCGGATCAGGCTGCCCTCGAGCTTGAAACCGTCGTCGAACACCAGGTCGTAGTCGGTCTCGCCGAGTTCGGTGCCAAGGGCCAGGATGACGTCGGCCTGCCGGGCCAGTCGGCGTGTCGCCGGCAGGCTGGCGGTGGCGCCCAGGTCCAGCGGATGGTCGGCACCGAGCAGCCCGCGGGCATTGATGGTGGTCAGGGTGGGGGCGTCCAGGTGTTCGACCAGGGCGGTGACGCTGGTGGCGGCGGCGCAGGCGCCACCTCCCACCAGTACCAGCGGGCGCTGTGCCTCGCCCAGCAGTCGGCTGGCGGCCGCGACGGCCTGGGGCGCTGGCGCCGGTGGAAAGACGCGCATCGCCGCAGGCATCGGTGCCTTGACCGGGGCGGCGAACAGATCGATGGGGATCTCGATATGCACCGGCCCCGGGCGTGCGCCCTGGAACACGGCGAAGGCGCGGGCCAGCACTTCGGGCAGCGCCTCGGGATCGAGCAGGGTATGGCTGAAGCGGGCCACCCCGGCCAGGGTCTGGCCCTGGTGGGGCATCTCGTGGAGACGGCCCTGGCCGCGCCCAAGCGTCGACACGGTATTGACGCTGGAAATCACCAGCATCGGCACCGAATCGGCCAGCGCCTGGCCCATGGCGGTGGCGATATTGGTCATGCCCGGGCCCGTGATGATAAAGCAGGCGGCGGGACGCCCGCTGGCCCGGGCGTAGCCGTCGGCCATGAAACCGGCGCCCTGTTCGTGGCGTGGCGTGACATGACGAAGACCAGAATGCTCAAGGCCCCGGTACAGCTCGACGGTGTGCACGCCGGGAATGCCGAAGACGGTGTCGATCCCCTGGGCCTCGAGCAGCTCGATCAGGCGCTGGGCGCAGGTGGTCATCGGGAGGCCTCCTGGGCATTCGCCTGGGGCTCGGGGCTGGAGTCGCTGTCTTCTACCACGCTCGGCAGGCCGCCGAAGGGTTCGCGGCCCATGACGTTTTCGATCATCGGCAGGAAGGCGTCCAGTGGCAGGGTGTCGTAGTCGGGGTCGAAGCTGGTCTGGTCCCAGTCGTCGCAGAAGCGCACCGTGCGGGCGTAGGCCGGGTGGTCGCGATAGGCCTCACGGGCGTGGCGATCCTGGCCGAAGAAGTGGCGGTAGTGGTAGCCCTGAAACAGCTCGTGGTGACGGATCATCCAGACATTGAGCGGGTCGACGAAAGGCTCGAGGATGGCGGCGGCGATCTCGGCGTGATTGGCCGGGGCCAGGTCGTCGCCGATGTCGTGGAGCAGGGCACAGACCACGGTCTCTTCGTCGGCGCCGTCACGCAGCGCGCGGGTGGCGGTCTGCAGACAGTGCTCGTAGCGGTCCACCGGATAGCCGTGGGTGTCGCCCTTGAGTCGCTCGAGGTGGGCGAGCACACGACGGCAGGCGTCGCTCTGGTAGGCACGAAAGTGGCGGTCGATCAGGCGCCACTCTTCGGCGGTGCTCTGGTCAAAGCGCGCGAAGCGGGCCTGGGTCAGTGCGAGATCGCTGGTGCTCATACGCTGGCCCCCTGGGTGGTTCGTGGGAGGTTGTCGGCGGTACCGGCTTCCGAGTCGTGTGCGGGCTTGAGCCGATCCTTCAGCAACAGGCGTCGACTGGCGGTGCTGTCACGGTCCACGTAGCCCTGGCGCAGGTGGCGTACGCCGCCTTCGAGCTGAAAGGCGGTACGCCCGTGCAGCAGGCGGTAGTTGTCCATGATCAGCATCTCGCCAGGGGACAGCTTGAGTTCGAGGGTAAGCTCGGACGAGCGAATCAGTTGGTAGAAGGCCTTGCGGGCGGCGTAGTAGCGGCGCAGCAGGGCGCTGTCCATCAGGTCGATACGCTCGGTGCGGTTGGAGTAGCGTACCCGCGTCACCTCGCCCCGGGCGTCTAGCTCGATCAGCGGACCTTCGCTCTCCAGACGGGTGGTCTCGTCGTGGTAGCGAAAGCGCGGGGTCACTTCGGTCAGGCAGGCGAAGGCGTCGGGATCCTGCTGACGCAGGCGTCGAGCGGCCTCGAAGCCGTCCACCAGGGTGCTGTCGCCACCATCGGCGGCGTTGGTCAGACAGTGCAGCCAGATGTAACCGGGGATCGGATCGCGATAGGGGTTGTCGGTGTGGGGCTCGAGGCCGCGCTGGGTCATGGTCAGGTCGTAGGCGTTGGCCACCGACTTGACGTCGGCGATGCCGCCCCAGTTGGTCCGGCGCAGCGGGCCGATACGGTCGATCAGCGGCTGCATGCCGTCTTCGCTGACCGGTACGTCCGTGACGCGCACGAAACCGAAGCGATGTAGCTGGTCGAGCAGATCGAGCAGCGCCGGATCGCTTTCCAGTGCTTGCTTGAAGCTGGCCTGCGGGGGTGTGGCGAGCGTCGAGTCCCAGTACACCCGTGAGGCGTTGTCGTCCGAGCGCTGGCAGCGCACGGCATCCTCGAGCTCGTCGATCGTGATGCTGCCTCGATGGCCATCGGAGAAGGCCACGACCAGCCGCTCATCCTGGATTTCTGCCTGGGTGAGGATCAGATCCAGCGGTAGTTCGGCGGCCTCGATCAGACGCTGCCCGGTCTGGGGGTCCAGGGTTTCGGCATCGGGCAGGCGTTCGCGCAGCCACAAGGCATCAAGACGGTGATGCCCTTCACCAAGGGTCAGCGCCAGTTGGCGGCCGTCATCGGTCAGTTGCGGGGGCGTCTGCTGGGTCATCGTCGAGGCTCTCTCCGGATTCGATCGGTCTGGCGTTGTTAAAGGCTCACCAGGTCGAGGAAGGGCGGTTCGACACCTGGCGTCGCTGTCTGGGTTACAGGTTACTGTGCTATTTGGGATACAATTTGATCAAATTCGCCATAGCCTTGATAAAATTCGCCCCATGTCGGACGTTGATCACCACTTGCACAGTGACATAGACAGGCACGCCAACAGCCACGCCAACAGCCACGGCAACGGCCACGCCAAAAGCCAGGCAGACAGCGAGGCCCGCTGGCCCGACAGCCATCCCTATCCGCGCCCGGACTCGCCGCCGCTGTTGTCGCCCGACCAGGCCGAACACACCCTGGACGTGTGGCTGGTGCCCAAGTTTTCGATGCTGACGCTGTTCTGCCTGCTCGAGCCGCTCAGGGTGGCCAACCGTTTTGGTCGGGATCTGTTTGCCTGGCGCCTGCTGTCTGCCGATGGCGAGGCGGTGACGGCCAGCAATGGCGTACGCATCGATGTCGATGGACGTCTGTCCGAGGTTACCGAGGCCGACTGGTACCAGGGGCTGGCGTCCAAGGGGCGTCTGATGGTGGTGTCGTCCTATGAGCCGGAAGCCTGTATCGGTGTCGAGGATCTGGCGTTGCTCAAGCGACTGGCGGCCCATGGCGTCTGGCTTGGGGGGGTGGACACCGCCCCCTTTATCCTGGCCAGGGCGGGCGTACTGGAGGGCTATCCGGTGGCGCTGCACTGGGAAAGCGTGCCGGCCTTTCGCGAGGAGTTCCCTGAGCTGATAGTGCGAGCGGACAGCTACGTCTGGGAAGGCGGACGTCTCACCGGCTCCGGCGGCGCCGCCAGCATCGACATGATGCTCGAGTGGATCGTGACCCTTTATGGTCCTTCGCTGGCCGAGGCGGTGGGGCGACAGATCGTGCATTCGCGGCCTGCGGAGGCGAGGGGAGCCGCAACAGCGCAGCAAGTAGCAGGGAGGGCTGGGGCCAGCACCGGCTGGGTAGCGGATCGGGCTTCGCCCAGGGAGCTGCCGCGTGGGGTGCTGCGCGCACTGGCGGTAATGGAGGCCAATCTCGCCCAGGCGCTGCCGATTCCCGACGTCTGTCGTCTGGCGGGCCTGTCCCAGCGCCAGTTGACCCGGCTATTCGTGCAGGAGTTCGGCGAGACGCCCAAGCAGTGCTATCTGAACATGCGGCTGGACCAGGCCCAGCGGATTCTGGCCGACAGTCGCATTGCGGTGACCGAGGCCGCGGTGGCGGTGGGCTTCAGCCACCTGGCGCACTTCTCCAGAGCCTACCGCAAGCGCTTTGGCGAGGCGCCGAGCGTGACCGCCCGGCGTGGGCTGCGGCCACCGGCGTCGGCGGAAGGCTAGCCGGTGGCCTTGCCTCGCTGCTAGGCCTGTCCGGCCTCGGCCAGTTCCCGCTCGCGGCGACGGCGCTGGACGATGCGATAGCGTGAGCGCACCTCGTCGCGCTCGAGGTAGCAGCCCTGCAGCCAGCGGTGGCCGGAGTCGCCTTCAAAGGCGTCACGAGCGTGCAGCAGGCGGCGATTGTCGAAGATCACCAGGTCGCCGGGGGCGTAGGTGAAGCGCAGGGCGAAACGGGGCTCGCGCAGGCGCTGCTGGAGCGCCATCAGTGCCCGGTAGGCCTCCTCGACCTGGTCGAAATCGGTCATCAGCGGGCCGCGCAGGAAGTCGGCGATGCGCACCTCGAGCAGTTGCTGCTGTTCATCGAGCACGATCATCGGCGAGTGCCAGACGTAGTCGGTGGTCTTGGCGGTATTGGCGTAGCGCCAGTGGACGCGAGTCAGGGTAGCGAAGGCCTCGGGGTCTTCCTCGCGCAGGGCCTCGGCCACCGCGAAACCGTCGAGCATTACCGCCTGGCCGCCGGCCACGCTGTTCTCGAGACAGTGCAGGAACTGAAGACCGGGATGGTACTCGCGGGTCGGCAGGTCCACGTGGGGCGGCAGGGCAATCGAGGTGTAGGCGTTGGAGTCCGGGTCCGGCTTGGCGCGAACGTTGAACAGGGTGCCGAAGTTGGTGGCCCGCAACGGCCCGAAGCGCTCGGCGATGTTCTCCAGGGTGCCGGGCTCGGTGGGCAGGCCGCGCAGCCGCACGAGGCCGTGGCGCAGCAGCGCGTCGAGCGCCGGGGCCAGGATCGTCTCTTCTTCGGGGCTGTCGGCCTGGGTCGTGGTCCAGCCGCCGGCGTCCAGGGTGACCGGTTCCTTGTCCTGGCCGCCGAGCCAGGTCTCGACCGGTACCAGCGGCGCCAGCGGATCCTCGGTGTTGTCGTAGTCGTGGGCTCTCAGCCAGCCGGGGTGAAAGCGCAGGCTGCGCTGTTCCGGCGTCATCAGCAGTTCAACGGCGCCGCTGGTGTCCAGCGTCGCTTGGGCAATTTCCGGCCAGGCGTCCAGGCTCGACAGATCGAGGATGCGCTCCCTTGTCGCCGGATTTATGGTGCTGTCGTCGGCGGCGTTTTCGCGCAGCCAGACGCTGTGATAGCGGCTGACACGGCCGTCCTGCCAGTTCACGGTCAGCACCCTTGGCGTCGAGGCAACGCTTGCGATGGGCACCTCGATCGGCCAGGCGTCATAGTCCGGGGTGCGCGGTAGATCGACCGAGGCGGACTGCTGGTGTTCGCTGGTGTGCTGTGGCTGGTTCATCGGGACTCCGTCGAAGCTGGGACGGGCGCGTGGTGCGTCACGGATGGCAGCGCCCGCGCTGTGCGTCATGGATGGCAGCGCCGACTGGCGCTCAAGTGGGGACCAGCTTGCCTGTCAGGCAGCACCGAAGTCGTGCATAAATCGACAGGTATCGTGCAGAAGCCGACATTCAGGGCGCGCCAGGTACGCCAGGTATGCCAACTGGCCAGGGCGAACAGGGCGACAGATGGTGGCCCGTGTCAAAGGAGGCGTCGTCTTGGCTCCCGGGGGGGCTGGCGCCGTGTTGTTGATGAGTGTGGATGAAAGGCGCGGGTGAAGCTCGAGGCGGAGGCGAAGCCGCTGGCCAGGGCGAACAGGGCGACAGATTGTAGGCCCGTGTCACATGAGGCGGCGTCTTAGCTCCCGGGGGCTGGCGCCGTGGTGCTGGCGAAAGGCGCGGGTGAAGCTCGAGGCGGAGGCGAAGCCGCTGGCCAGGGCGATGTCCATGACGCCGTGACGAGTGCTGGTCACCAGATGGTGGGCCAGTGCAAGGCGACGCTCCAGATACAGCCGGCTCGGGGTACGGGCCAGATGGTGCTGACAGTCGCGCTCTAGCTGACGCTCCGACAGGCCGATCTGGGCGGCCAGTTCGGCGATGGCCAAGGGGGACTCCAGGTGGCTGTCCATCAGGCCGATGACCCTGGTCAGGCGTTCGGGCAGCCGCTCGAATTCGCTGGCGTCGCGCTGGCGGCTGGCCGGCAGGCGACGATGGTCGTGCACCAGTTGCTGCTTGACCCGACGGGTCAGGGCATCGCCGTGGCGGCGGCGGATGGTGTCCAGCGCAAGGTCAATGGAGGCGCTGGCGCCGGCGCCGTAGAAGCCGACCGGGCCGACCTCGTAGAGCGACTCCACCGCTTCGATGTCGGGATGGCGACGGCGAAACTCGGGCAGGCTTTCCCAGTGCAGGGTCACGGTGTCCTCGATCAGCCCGGCGTCGGCCAGGCAGAAGACACCGGTGTCCAGTGCCCCCAGACAGGCGCCCTGGGCCCGGCGTTGCGCCAGCCAGTCCCTGAGCGGCTGGTCCACCGCGGCCATCGGCTCGAAGCTTGCGCACACCGCCAGACTAGGGAGCCAGGGGGCATTGTCCAGGTCATGCTCGACGCTCAGGGGAATGCCGTTGCTGGCGGTGACCGGCTCGCCGTCGCGGCTGACCAGGTGCCAGCGAAACAGCGGCTGTCCGGCCAGACGATTGGCGATTCGCAAGGGGTCGATGGCCGAGAACAGCGCCACCATGGAGAAACGCGGCAGCAGCAGAAAGCCGATGGGTTCCGGGACAGGGCCCTGGTAGGTCAGACGCATGGTGGCCTCATGGATGGCGGGGGCGGGACGGCGCTGGCCGCGCCAGGATCGGTGGTTCGGGTATCGGCGCACCAGCGGCAGCGGATTCACGATCGGCCCGGTCCACACCGCGCTGCAAGGGTGCCACCGTCGTGCGCTGCCCTCAACTCAGGGCGCAGGCGAGACACGGCCAGCCAGGAGGCGCGGCCCCACTCTACTCAGCCTTTCGACGTTATCGTCGATATCCTCATGCTATGCTGCGCCGCAGTCACGGGCGTCGGTAAGGAGGCGGACAGCGATGGTAGAGCTCAGTGGTCAACGCCTGGAGGCGAGCGCCGGTGAAATCGAGCAGGCCGAACAGCGGCTGGGTTTTCTGCTGCTGCCGCAGTTCTCGATGATGGCGTTTTTCTCGGCGGTGGAGCCGCTGCGCATCGCCAACCGCATCGCCGGTCGCGCTCTTTATGACTGGACGCTGATCGGGCTGGGCGGAGGGCCGGTGACCGCCAGCAACGGCATGACCCTGCTGGTGGACCACCCCATGGAAGACGTCCGCAATCTGCCGTGGCTGGCGGTATGCAGCGGCTTCGATCCGGAATTGTGGATCGGCCACGGGCTCAGCGCCTGGCTCAACCGGCTCGACCAGGGTGGCTGCTGCATCGGCGCGCTGGACACCGGCGCGGTGGTGCTGGCGGAGGCCGGCTTGCTCAGGGGGCATACGGTGACCCTGCACTGGGAGACGCTGCCCACCTTCAACGAACGCTATCCCTCGATTCGCACCTGCGACGAGCTGTTCCTGCTGGAGGAGCGGCGCTTCTTCTGTGCCGGCGGCGCGGCGGCCATGGACATGACCCTGGAGATGATCGCCCGTCGCCACGGTATGGCGCTGGCGGTGGACGTGTCCGAACAATTGATTCACGACCGCCTGCGCTCGCGCACCGACCAGCAGCGAATGAGCCTGGTCAGGCGTCTTGGCACCCACCAGCCGCGGCTGGTCGATGCGGTAGCGCTGATGGAGTCGCACCTGGAAACGCCCCTGCCGTTGGCCGAGATCGCACGCCGCAGCCGCGTGTCGAGTCGCCAGCTACAGCGCTTGTTTGCCGATGTGCTGGGCACCTCTCCCAGTGCCTACTACCTGTCGCTGCGCCTCAAACGTGCCGCCCAATTGCTCAAGGATACCGACCTCGATGTGCTGGCGATCGGGCTCAGCTGTGGATTCGGCTCGGCGTCGAGTTTCAGTCGCGCCTTCCGCAGGGCGTTCGGAACCGCGCCGCAGGGCTTTCGACACCACGGCTGACCGGCACTCAAGTCAGATCTCGGCCCACATCCGCAGCAGATTGGCCAAGCTCTTGGAGATGTTGTCGAACTCGGCGGTCTTGCCGTCGCGCTCGAAGATCTGGCGGCGAGTGGTGTCGAGGTCGAACAGCACTTCACGCTGTTCAGGCTGGCGTACCTGGCTCTGCAGCCAGCCCACCGCGGCCAGTCGCTGCCCCTGGGTGACCGGGTCGACGCGATGCAGCGTCGAGGACGGGTACAGGATCATCGAACCCGCCGGCAGCTTGAAGCGCTGTTCGCCCTGGGTGGTCTCGGTGACCAGCTCTCCGCCCTCGTAGCTGTCCGGATCCCCAAGGAAGATGGTGAAGGACAGGTCGGTGCGCATCGGCCCCTGGGGGGTGGGCATCACCGCGTCGTCGACGTGATTGCCGTAGGTCATGCCTTGCTGGTAGCGGCTGAACATGACCGGCTTCATTCGGCGCGGGCGCGCCGCGATCTGGAACAGGGTGTGTGCGGACAGGGTCTGCATGACCTCGTCACGCAGGGCGGCGATGGCGGGCTCCTGGCTGCTCGCCTGCTGATTGCGCTTGACCGTGCGCGCATGCCAGCCGGCGGTCTCCCGTCCGTCACGAAAGTCGCTGGCGTCCAGTGTCTGGCGAATACGCTGGAGCTGGTCGTCGGTCAGCACCTTGTCGATACACAGAATCATCGGAGGCTCCCGCAAATGGCCGTCAGTATACCCGACTGTTAATCGTTTGCATTACACTTCGTGACACGCCAGTCTAGTGGGCAGGCACCTGATGGTTTGACTGGCGCAGACATTGCCAGATCGGACATGGGTTTGCGGCAAGTGGATCCTGGTTCCATCGAGCGCGAGCCCTGAACAAGAAATTGGCCCCAAGTAGACGTAGAAGGAAGGAGCACCCCATGACGCAAGAGACCCGTACCAAGCTGTGGATTGGCGTTGGCGCCAGCATCCTGCTCGGATCCAGCGCCGCCTGGGCCGACCATCACGGCGATGGCGACGATATGCACAAGGACGACACTGCCTACGAACAGAGCCACGGCGGTGAAGGTGGCGAAGGTGGCGAAGGTGGTGAAGCCGGCCACGGTGGTGAAGGTGGCGAGAAGGGCCACGGTGGTGAAGGCGGCGAAGGCGGTGAAGGTGGCGAAGCCGGCCACGGTGGTGAAGGTGGCGAAGGCGGCGAGCACGGCCACGGCGGTGAAGGTGGCGAAGGTGGCGAGCACGGCCACGGTGGTGAAGGTGGCGAAGGTGGTGAATCCGGCCACGGCGGTGAAGGCGGTGAAGGCGGTGAAGGCGGTGAAGGCGGTGAAGGCGGTGAAGGCGGCGAGCACGGCCACGGTGGCGAAGGTGGCGAAGGTGGCGAGAAGGGCCACGGCGGCGAAGGCGGTGAAGGTGGCGAGCACGGCCACGGCGGCGAAGGCGGCGAAGGCGGTGAAAGTGCCTCCCTCGCCAGCGATCCCTATGCGGTCTTTGCCTATCTGACGGCGTCTTCCGGTGGTGAAGGTGGCGAAGGCGGTGAAGGCGGCGAAGGCGGTGAAGGCGGCGAAGGTGGTGAAGGCGGCGAAGGCGGTGAAGGCGGTGAAGGCGGTGAAGGCGGTGAAGGCGGTGAAGGCGGTGAAGGCGGTGAAGGCGGTGAAGGTGGCGAAGGCGGCGAAGGTGGCCACGTCGACGCGGCCAACCCTGGCGTCTACACCACTGAGCTCGCGCTGATGCTCGGCCACCTTGAGGTCGCCAAGGAGCTCTACACCGAGGGGGCCAAGACCGCGTCCTACCCCCACTTTGGTCATCCCTACCACGAGGTGTACCCCGGTATCGCGCCTGCGCTGGAAAGCCGTGGCATTGACGCTTTCGATACTGAGCTGGAAGCCTTCTCCGGTAAGGTGCAGCAGGGCGGTGACTGGAGCGAGGTCGAACAGGATTACGCATCGCTTCGCGAGACCATCCTCTCGGCCATGGCCGACGTCGACGATGGCCTCGAGCAGGATGCGGGCTTTCAGGCCAAGGTCCAGCTGGCGCTGTTGAAGACCGCGCTGCACGAGTACGAAGAAGCCGTGGATGACGGCGAGTTCAAGAACGTGGTCGAGTATCAGGACGGTCGTGGCTTTGTGCTGACCGCCCGGGAGTCGCTGGAGCGCCACGCCGACATGTTCCGTCAGGCGGGTGCCTACGATGCCCTGGTCGAGGGCTACGACGGGCTGCTCGAGGCCTGGCCGACGGCCAAGGCGCCGGAGTCTCCGGTGATGACGGTAGGCGAGCTGTCGGCGGCGATGTTCCCGCTGGAGGCCGAATTGGGCAAGTTCTGATGGAACTGCCCTTGAGCTAGCATCCCAGAGCTAGCGTGAAGGGGCCGGCGTCTGCCGACGCTGGCCCCTGGACGTAAGTCCGCCAACCACACCTGGTCATGACGCAGACAGGGCCTGTTTACAGGCCCTGTCTGCGTTGGTCGTTGGGGTGGCACTCGACAATGCGGCTCAGGAGTCCTGGCCCTGCCTGTCGCTCAGATCATCGTGTCTGCCTCGGATGCGCACCAGGAAGGCGGCGACCAGGGCGAAGATTCCGAAGGCGACAGGCACGGCGGCGACCGAGATCAGGGTCAGAATGACCTTGAAGATGTCGCCTTCCAGCCAGTTGATCACCACCGCCAGGGCGGCCATGGCAACGATCCAGAAGGCTCGTGAGCGGCGCACCGTCAGCATCTCGCAGACCAGTCCCGCCGAGTCGGCGCTGGTGACGAAGAACAGCAGGATGTTGAGCGCCAGGACGGCCGACAGCACGCCATGGCTGTCGAGGGTCGCCATCAGGGCGAAGACGTCCTCGGAGCCGGTCTCGAGTCCGCCGAGGCCGAAGGTGGTAAACCACAGGCAGGAGAACAGACTCGGCACCAGCATCACCCCCAGTACCAGCTGGCGCAGGGTGCGGCCCTTCGAGATACGCGCGATGAATACGCCGGTGAACACAAACCAGCCGTACCAGGCGGCTTCGAAGGCGTACAGCCAGTCCGCCAGCCAGGCCTTGTGCTCGGGATCGCCGAGGCCGATATCGGTCGCCATCGCCGGGTACTTCACCAGGTATTCCGGCAACAGTCGGGTGAAGGTGCCGAGGATGTCCAGCGGTGAGGTCAGTACGAAGACGCTGACCATCAGAAACAGGGCGAACAGCGTGTTGTAGTTGCTCAGCCACTTGATGCCACGCTGGAGTCCCGAGGCGCTGGAGGCGATCGCGAACAGCGACAGCACCAGGATGATCAGGGTGGGGCTGGCGTCGATGCCGAAGAACTGCTCGAGGCTCTGTTTGAGCGGATCGGTGGCGTAGGAGAAGGTCAGCGACAGGCCGATGACGGTAGACACCACCAGGCTGACCAGGTTGAGCTTGCTGAGAAAGCCGCCACCAAGCAGCGTCTCGGCGGGCTTGTCGATGTTCAGGTTGTACATGGCGTGGGCGAAGATCACGCCGATCGCCAGATAGCCGGCCCAGGCCAGCAGGCCCCAGTGGTTGAAGGCGTACAGCAGGGCCTGGTCGGTGCTGTGGCCGGCATCGACGTGGTAGCGCGGTTCCAGCACGCCCCAGGTCACCAGGCCGATGCCCATGCCGGTGGCGAACAGCATGCCGAGCCAGGCCAGGGTGGAGAATTCGGGATCTCCCTGGCCGAACCTGAGCCGCCCCAGGGGGGTGAACATCAGCACGGTAAAGACGATGGAGGCGGCGAAGGCCGGGTAGGTGAAGATGAAGCCGAAGTTGCCGATGACGTTGACCTTGATGGCGTCAAGCAGCGTCTGGAAGGGGCCTGGGGCGAGGGCGGCAAAGGAGATCAGGGCGATGACGGTGGCCACGGTGGCGACCGAAGTGGTGATGTTCTGGTTCATTGGCGTCTCGTTGTCGTTTTGGAGGGGCGGGCGGTCGGCGGTGTCCTCGGTTGGGCAGGGTAAAGGCGACGAAAATGTGCTGGATAGTCGATTCAAGCACTTGAAAAACAAGGCGTTTATAGAAAAGACTCTAGTCAAGATGTGCGGCAAGCGCACGGCAGAATGCTCGCCAGGCAGCCTCCATGGCAGGCAGTGACGAGCGCGCGTGCAGGGCGCCGTGCAACATGCCCTCGGCCATATGCACACCGACCTGGTGGTGGCAGCGGCGCCATTCATCCAGTGTTGCCAGCAAGGGGGGCGTCAGCGGGTCATGCTCCACGGCGAGGCACTCGATGGCCCGGCTGGCGGGCAGGTTGTCGCGGATTCGGCGAGCCTGTTCGGCGATCATTGACCAGGCCGCCAACACGTCCTGCCGGCTGAGCAGCGGCGCGTCCGGTCCGAGGCTTGTGTCGCTTGGCGTGCCGAGCAGCGGGTAGACCAGGCCCAGGGGGCTGTCGTCGGCAGCACGCCTGGCGGCGTCCAGCACCAGCCGGGCACCGGCGCTGTCGCCGACCAGGGCAACCGGCGCAAGCCGCCGACGGACCACCTCGACGTCGTCGAGCAGCGCGAGATAGCACGCCTCGGGCATCAGCCGGTAGTTCAGGCTGACGACCTCTCGCCCGAGGGCCTGGGCAAGACCGGCGGCGACACCTTGGTGGCTCTCTACCGAACCGATGGTGAAGCCGCCGCCGTGGGCGTAGAGCACGACGCCTTCGGCGCCGAGGTGCGGTCGATAGCGGCGCACGCCGACGCCGTCGATGACCTCGTCGGTAACTGCGATCGTGGCCGGTACGGGGCCGGCGAAGCTGGCGCAGAGCTCGTCGTAGTGGCGCCTCGCCTGGTTCATCGGCATCGTCGCCATGGCGTCGAGCCCGGCCTGGAAACGTTCGGCGAAGTCATCGATGGTCATGGTCTGGTGTTCCCTGGCCGAATCTGCGCTGATGGCGCCGTCAGCGTCGGACGATGCCGATACGCCGCCCGAGTCCCTCGGGAGCGGGCGATGAGATGACCGGCAGCGCAGCGATGGCGGTGTCCACCGCCTCGGGGAAAGGTCCCGGGCGCCCGCTGTCGAGGTCGATGCCCATCAACATCTGTTCGCTGGTGGCCAGCAGCTGTTCGCCGCTGTACAGCTCGAACCACAGATGCAGGCGCTTGGCGTCACGATCGACCAGCGCGACCTCGACCTGAAGGGGCTGCCCCTGGTGGGCCTCGCGCAGGTAGCGCAGATGGGTCTCCAGGGTGTAGAGGGTGTAGCCGTGCCGGTGGCGCCCGGCCTCGTCGAGGCCGATGCGCTCCATGAGGGTGTCGACCGCCAGGGAAAACACCCTGGCGTACTCGGCGTCGTTCATATGGCCGTTGTAGTCGACCCAGTCAGGCTTGACGTCGGTGTCGAGCAGCGCCATCAGATCCGCCCCTCGAGGCCTTCCGCCTCCGGCCAGTACTTCTGGACCAGCCCGAGCAGCTCGACCAGAAAGTCGTCACGACGGCGATCCAGCTCGGACACGCTGCGACCCGCGGCCTGGTGCTCGCAGCCCTCGACCACCCGATCGATCAGCTCGTCGGTCAGCTCCGGGGCCTCGAGCTTGGTCCAGGGCAGTTTCAGGGCGGGGCCGAACTGTTCCAGCATGTGGCGCATGCCCTGATCGCCGCCGGCCAGATGGAAGGTCAGGAAGGTGCCCATCAGTGACCAGCGCAGGCCGCAGCCGTAGACCACGGCGGCGTCGATCTCTTCGGTGGTGGCGACACCGTCGTTGACCAGGTGCAGGGACTCCCGCCACAGCGCCTCCATCAGGCGATCGGCGATATGCCCTTCGATCTCGCGACGCACCACCAGCGGGCGCATGTCGATTGCCTGGTACAGCGCCTGGGCCCGCTCGGTGTGCTCGGCCTGGGTGGCCTCGCCGCCGACCAGCTCGACCAGCGGCAGCAGATACACCGGGTTGAAGGGATGGGCGACGATGACCCGGCCGGGCGCGTGCTGACAGCCCTGTTGCAGGTCGCTGGGCTTGAAGCCCGAGGTCGAGGAGCCGATCAGCACCTCAGGCGGCGCCGCGGCGTCGATCTGGGCCAGGATGCTGCGCTTGAGCTCGAGGCGCTCGGGCACGTTTTCCTGGATCAGGTCGGCGCCGTCCACTGCGGCTTCCAGCGACGTCGCAAAGCGCAGGTTGTCGGGGCTTGCGCCCTCGGCCAGGCCCCGTTTTTCCAGTGACGGCCAGGCATTGTCGACGAAGGCACGGGTGCGTGCCTCGGCCTTGGGGTCGGGGTCAAAGGCGGCAACACGCCAGCCGTTGGCCAGGGCGCGAGCGATCCAGCCGTTGCCGATGACGCCGGTACCGATGACGGATAGCTGTTTCATGCATCACCTCCAGCGCTGTCGCCGGCGATCTGACCGGTGGACGGGTCGCGCAGCTTGAGGAACTTGCGGGTTTCGGCCGGGGTCATCACGTTGGCGCCAAGGTGGTTGATCATCCGACCGGCCTTCTCGACCAGCTGGGCGTTGGAGGCCAGTACTCCCTTTTCCAGGTAGAGGTTGTCCTCGAGGCCGACGCGGGCGTGGCCGCCGAGCAGTACCGCCTGGGCGGCCATGGGCATCTGGTGGCGACCGATGCCGAAGGCCGCCCAGTTGGCGTTGGTCGGCAGCTTGTTGCGCATGGCCAGCATGGTCTCGGTGTCGGCCTCGGCGCCCCAGGGGATGCCCAGGCAAAGCTGGTAGAGCGGGTCACCGTCGATCAGGCCTTCGGCCTGGAGCTGGCGGGCGAACCATACATGGCCCAGGTCGAAGCACTCGAGCTCCGGCTTGACCCCGGCGGCCTGCACCAGGCGGGCGTGTTCACGCAGCCAGTCGGCGGAGTTGACGTAGATCATGTCGCCAAAGTTGAGGCTGCCGCAGTCCAGGGTGCACAGCTCAGGCAGCAGCTCGCCCACCGGCTCATGGCGCTGGGCAGGGGTCTGGATGTCGGTGCCGGGGCCACCACGGGTCGGATCCTGGCTGTCTGGAATCCAGTCCCCGCCACCGCCGGCGGTGATGTTCATGACGATGTCGGTGTCGGCCTCGCGCACCCGCTCCATCACCTCGCGGAAGTGATCCAGCGAGTGGCTGACGCCACCGGTCTCGGGGTCGCGCACGTGGATGTGGGCGATGCTGGCGCCGGCCTTGGCAGCCTCGATGCAGTCGTTGGCGATCTGCTCGGGGGTGACCGGAACCTTGTCGCTCTTGGCGGTGGTGTCGCCGGCGCCGGTCACGGCGCAGGTCAGAATGACGTTGCGGTTCATGATGCTCTCCTCGTCGTGAATGGGCGCAGTGTGGCGAAGATGACGGCCTGTCACTTGGCACCAACCGTCGTTTTGTTGACGTCATGCGACATCCTTGGTGTCGCTGCCAATCTGTGCCAGAACAGGCGTGATGAGGAGGGTAGGGAGAGTGCGAGGAAAGGATTCGGCAACGAGCGCCACCAAGTAGCACGTTCATCGACGTATCCCTTCACCTCTGTATTGGAATAGAGACCCATGACCGACTTTACTCAGCACGATCTGTCCAGCGCCCCCGAAAAAAGCCGCCCCCTGCTCGAGAAGGCGCAGAAGGAGATGGGCATGATCCCGGCCCTGTATAGCGTGATGGCCGAAGCGCCGGGCGTGCTGGAGGCCTACCAGCGACTGCATGAGCTGTTTCTCGCCTCGAGTTTCGATGCCGCCGAGAAGACGGTGGTTTGGCAGGCGATCAACGTCGAGCATGATTGCGAGTACTGTGTGGCCGTGCACACGGCGGTGGCCGGCATGATGAAGGTGGACCCCGCCATCACCCAGGCGCTGCGCGACCAGCAGCCGCTGGAAGATGATCGTCTGGAACTGCTGCGCCAGACCACGCTGGCCATCGTGCGTGATCGCGGACGTCCGGATCCGGCCGTGGTGGAGCACTTCCTCGAGGCGGGCTTCAGCCGGCAGCAGCTGCTGGATATCGTGCTGGGGGTGAGCCAGAAGATTCTGTCGAACTACGTGAATCACCTGGCGGACACGCCCATCGACGACGCCTTCAAGCGCCACGCCTGGACGAAGGGGGCTGCAGATACCGACGCGGCGGCCTGATCGAGGGAGCCTGATCGAGGGGGCCTTCACCGGCGACGCAGTGGCGGGCAGCCAAGCGGCAGACTGCTGTTTGCATAGGCCGTAGGTAACAACGACCGCCGCTGGAAAAGGCCAGGGGTCACAACGGATATTGGCAAGAGCCGCTAATGGTAAAAACGAATAGTGGCAAGAGCCGATACGCCCAAGAGCCGATAGCAGAAGCACCAAGGGCGCCCGCTGGGCGCCCTTGGCATATCTGGCTGGTGTCAGGAGACCGCCGGGCTATTTACCGCCTGGCTGTTGATGGCTGGCGACACCCAGACAGCAGCGTCGGTCGCTCGCTTTAGACCTCAGGCGCTGGCGTGAAGGTCGGCGGCGCCGACACCATAGAGATCAAAGGCCAGTTCACGTCCGGTGGTGGTGAGCACCAGCCGCCCCTGGCTATTGTGGGCCACCAGCGTCTGGCGCAATAGGCGGCGCAGACGCGAGGCCTGGGACCGTGAGCGGGTCAGAGAATCGAGCCGCTCGGCGCTGAGCCCGCGACTGGGCTGGGTGATCGCCTCCAGCACCTCGCCATCGCGGTAGAGATCCTCGATGAAGGCGGTGAGGTCGATGCGCTGGGCGGTGTCGTTGTGATCAGCGGTGAGGGCCATGGTCCCATCCCGAATAAGAAGATGGGACCAGTATACGACAATCGTCGAATTAGACCAAAGTCTATAAGTGCGTCGACCAGGATCTCAGCCGTTGACCTGACCCAGCATCAAGAACTCCAGCAGCGCCTTCTGGGCGTGCAGGCGGTTGCCGGCTTCCTGCCAGACGACCGCGCGGGGATCGTCGAGCAGGGTCTCGCTGATCTCCTCACCGCGGTGGGCCGGCAGGCAATGCAGGAACAGCACGTCCTTGGCGGCGGCGTCGAGCATCGCTTCGGTGACCTGGAAACCGGCAAAGTCCGCCTCGCGACGAGCCTGCTCTTCCTCTTGGCCCATGGAGGCCCAGACGTCGGTGGTGACGAGGTCGGCGCCGGCCACGGCGGTCATCGGGTCGCGCTCGATCACCACCCGATCACCGGCGGCGGCCAGGATATCCTCGCGGGGGTCGTAGCCCTCGGGGCAGCAGATACGCAGCTTGAAGTCGAACTGGCGCGCGGCGTTGATCCAGGAGTGGCACATGTTGTTGCCGTCGCCGATCCACACCGCGGTGCGGCCCTTGACGCTGCCGCGCAGCTCGGTCCAGGTCATGACATCGGCCAGCAGCTGGCACGGATGGTAGTCGTCGGTCAGGGCGTTGATCACCGGTACGTCACTGGCGGCGGCGAATTCCTCGAGACCCTGGTGGGAAAAGGTGCGGATCATCACCGCATCGACCATCTCCGAGAGCACCCGCGCGGTGTCACCGATGGGCTCGCCGCGCCCCAGCTGGGTGTCGCGCGGTGACAGAAACAGGGCGTGCCCGCCAAACTGCGCCATGGCGGTCTCGAAGGACACCCGGGTACGGGTCGAGGATTTCTCGAAGATCATCGCCAGGGTGCGGTTGGTAAACGGCGTGTAGGTGGGGCCGTGGGCCTTGAGGCCGTTCTTGATGGTGATGGCGCGCTGGATGAGGTAGCGCAGTTCATCCTGGCTCAGGTCCAGTAGGGTCAGGAAGTGGCGGGTGGCCATGGCATCTCTCCAACGAGGTAAAAAACGACCATCCTAGCCAGCCCCGAGGGGATGCGCAACGCGCCGCCGGGCCGTACAATGCGGCCATGCAAAGGCCGAGTGTGGCCATCGGGTATTGCCTCCTGCGAGGTAGTCCGCCGGGGCCGCATTGAAAATGGGGCGGGATGCCCCCATTGTCCCGGTCTGCGTCACTTAGCAAGGGCGAGCAAGCCAAGCCCGTTTCAACGAGGAGCCGTGATGAGTACCACCGTCGAGAATATTCAGCGCCAGATCAGCGAAAATCCCATCCTGATCTACATGAAGGGGTCTCCGCAGCTGCCGCAGTGCGGCTTCTCCGCCCAGACCGTGCAGGCGCTGATGGCCTGTGGCGAGCGCTTTGCCTTCGTCAACGTGCTGGACAACCCCGACATCCGCGCGGAGCTGCCCAAGGTGGCCAACTGGCCGACCTTCCCGCAGCTGTGGGTGGAAGGCGAGCTGGTCGGCGGCTGCGACATCGTCGTCGAGATGCACAACAACGGCGAACTCGAGCCGCTGGTCAAGCAGGCCGCCGAGCGTGCCCGTCAGAACGAGGAAGGCGCTGCAGACTAAAGAGCGCTGTTGGTGGCCGTGCGCCCGCCAGGCCAACGCCTTTCCATAAATCGTTGTCCGGCGGGACCGCGTCGACCGGCTGCCGCGAAAGCTTCGCACCTACGATAAAGGCCCCGATGGTCATCGACCATCGGGGCCTTTATCGTCTTGAGACTTTAGTGGCCGAAGGGGTCAATCCTCTTCCATGCCCTGTTCCTGCTGGGCCAGCCGCCATCCTCCCAGGTCCTTGTAGCGATTGACCATGGCGCAGAACAGCTCGGCGGTGCGCTCGGTGTCGTAGCGGGCCGAGTGCGCGGCGTTGTTGTCGAACTCGATACCGGCGGCGCGACAGGCTCGGGCGAGCACGGTCTGGCCGTAGACCAGACCGGCAAGTGAGGCGGTGTCGAAGCTCGAGAAGGGGTGGAAGGGATTGCGCTTGATCTCGCAGCGATTGACCGCAGCGTTGAGAAAGCCGTGGTCGAAGGCGGCGTTATGACCCACCAGGATGGCTCTGGTACAGCCGTGGGCCTTGATCGCCTTGCGCACCGGTCGAAATATCTCGCCAAGCGCCTCGGACTCGCTGACCGCCACCTGCTTGCGCAGCGGGTCATCGAGGCGAATGCCGGTGAAATCCAGCGCGGCCTGCTCCACATTGGCACCGGCAAAGGGTTCGATGTGGTAGGCGAAGGTGGCGTCGGGCAACAGGTTGCCCTCCGGGTCCATGGTCAGGGTGACGGCGGCGATCTCCAGCAGGGCGTCGGATTCCGGGTTGAAGCCGCCGGTCTCGATATCCACCACCACCGGCAGAAAACTGCGAAAACGTTGCGCCATGAGTTCGCGGGCGATCAGCTCGCTCATGCACCTCTCCTTAGTCGGGCCGTGTGGGGTCAGGGGGCCTGCTGTTGGCAGGCCGAAACGGCGAAAGTCTAGCAGTTTGGGGAAGCGGCGTCCCGTGGCCGGTATTCGGCACCCCAGATGCACGCTATAATCGGCGCTCTTCGGGCGTTATTCGCGCCGCGAATGCGTTGGTCACACCATGGTTGGTTACAAGAAGGAGCCCCTAGCATGTCCGATGTAAAGAAGGTCGTGCTCGCCTATTCCGGCGGACTGGACACATCCGTCATCGTCAAGTGGTTGCAGGAAACGTACGACTGCGAGGTGGTGACCTTCACCGCTGACATCGGTCAGGGCGAGGAAGTCGAGCCTGCCCGTGCCAAGGCCGAGGCCCTGGGCGTCAAGGAAATCTACATCGAGGACCTGCGCGAAGAATTCGTGCGCGACTACGTGTATCCGATGTTCCGCGCCAACACCATCTACGAGGGCGAGTACCTGCTGGGCACCTCCATCGCCCGTCCGCTGATCGCCCGCCGCCTGATCGAGATCGCCAACCAGACCGGTGCCGACGCGATTTCTCACGGCGCCACCGGCAAGGGCAACGATCAGGTGCGTTTCGAGCTTGGCGGCTATGCGCTCAAGCCCGGCGTCAAGGTGATCGCCCCGTGGCGCGAGTGGGACCTCAACTCCCGCGAGAAGCTGATGGCCTACTGCCAGCAGCACGATATTCCGGTGGACTTCAGCAAGAAGAAGAAGTCGCCGTACTCCATGGACGCCAACCTGCTGCATATCTCCTACGAGGGCGGCATCCTCGAGGATCCCTGGGCCGAGGCCGAGGAAGACATGTGGCGCTGGAGCGTGTCGCCGGAGGCCGCCCCCGATACCCCGACCTACGTCGAGCTGACCTTCGACAAGGGTGACATCGTGGCCATCGACGGCGAGCCGATGAAGCCCCACGAAGTACTCGAGAAGCTCAACAAGCTGGGTGGCGACAATGGTATCGGCCGTCTCGACATCGTCGAGAACCGCTACGTCGGCATGAAGTCCCGCGGCTGCTACGAGACACCCGGGGGCACCATCATGCTGCGTGCTCACCGCGCCATCGAGTCGCTGACCCTCGACCGCGAAGAGGCCCACCTGAAAGACGAGCTGATGCCGAAGTACGCCGAGGTGATCTACAACGGCTACTGGTGGAGCCCCGAGCGCCGCATGCTGCAGGCGGCCATCGACGAGACCCAGAAGAACGTCTCCGGTGTGGTGCGCATGAAGCTCTACAAGGGCAACGCCATCGTCGCCGGTCGCCGCTCCGACGAGTCGCTGTTCGACGAGTCCATCGCCACCTTCGAGGATGACCAGGGCGCCTACGATCAGAAGGACGCCGAAGGCTTCATCAAGCTCAACGCCCTGCGTCTGCGCATCGCTGCCGGCAAGGGTCGTCGTCAGGACTGAGTGGTAACGTCGCGCGACAGGCCAAAGGAGTTCCCATGCTGAAGCAACTGTTCGGAGCGCTGTTCAAGGGGGACGGCAAGTCGTCGTCCCGGGCCGCGCCCGAGGCCGAAGCGGTCGAGTACCGTGGTTACCTGATCATCTCGCAACCCGAGGAGCAGGGTGGTCAGTTCCGCGTCAGCGGTGTCATCCGCAAGCCCATCGAGGGCGGCGAGACCCTGGAGCATCGGTTCGAGCGTTCTGACCTGGTGCCGGGACGCGAAGCCTGTGACGCCCTGATGCGTCAGAAGGCCGAACGCTACATCGATGAAGTCGGCGACGAGATGTTCGAACCGCGCTGATTGCTCACCGCGACAACGGCGCCCTCCGGGGCGCCGTTTGTGTCTGTGGGGCGGTTGTTTCAGGCAGGTCGTCGCCGCACCCGTCAGCCCATCTAACACGCCCCGGCCCATGTCGGGGAGAGCCACACCTCAGGCCATTGCCTGTCTCAGGGAAAGACCCGCCTCAAGGCATGACTCGTTCCAAGGAGAGCTCCATGATCGTCGTGCACCATCTGGAAAATTCGCGTTCGCTGCGTATCGTCTGGCTGCTGGAAGAGCTGGGCGTGGACTACGAGATCCGCCAGTACGCCAGAGATCCGAAGACCATGCTGGCACCCGCCGCACTCAAGCAGGTGCACCCGCTGGGCAAGTCCCCGGTGATCACCGATGAAGACGCAGGTAGCCGCGTGGTGGCTGAGAGCGGCGCCATCATCGACTACCTGCTCAGGCGTTTCGATACCGAGCATCGACTGTGGCCGGAGCCGTCAAGCGCCGATACCACCGACTTCGTGTTCTGGATGCACCACGCCGAGGCCTCGGCCATGCCGCCACTGGTCATGAATCTGGTGTTCAGCCGACTCGGCAAACCGCCGGTGCCGGCGCTGATGCGGCCGCTGGGCCGGCTCTTTGCCGAGGGCGTGCGCAAGCAGTATCTGGGGCCGGAGATCCGCCGTCTGATGGACTTCTGGGAGCACAGCCTGGAAGGGCGAGAATGGTTCGCGGGCGAGCGCTTCAGTGCCGCCGACATACAGATGAGCTTCCCGCTGCTGGCGCTGGAAGGTCGTGGCCAGCTGGGCGACAACCCGCAGCTTGGCGCCTTTGTCGAGCGCTGTCGCCAACGGCCCGGCTATGTCCGCGCCGTCGAACGGGGAGGCGAACTGTCGCTGTAACCTGGTGGGGAAGGCCGCTCGCGTATCGCCTGGCAGAAAGGATCCTGTGGGTATGGCCGAAGGACCGTCTGGGAAGGACCTTGCATGAGGAGCGTGACAGTAGGGGCGTGCACGAGGCGCGTGCACGAGGGGTGTGCTACCAAGCGCCTTGCATGACAAGGCATTGCGCCTGCTGCGTTGCTCGGCATTCGCTGGAGCGAATATTCATGTCGGCTAGTTATGAGCATGAAAATTATTATTCATTGCAAGCATATTGAGTTTGCTGCTCCGAGCGGGATAATGGGCGTCAACACCCACCTAGGAGGTCAAGATCATGCTGAGGTCCCTGACATTTGCCGGTGCCTTGCTGGTGGCAGGCTCCGCCCAGGCGCTTGAGGTCGATCCGCTGGTCAGCCCCGCCTGGCTGAGCGAGCATCTGGACAACGATAATCTGGTGGTGCTGGACATTCGCTCCAGCATCGACAATGGCGGCGATCGCTCGAGCTTCGAAGACGCCCATATCCCGGGCAGCCTGTACTCGAGCTATACCGAAGACGGCTGGCGCGAGAGTCGTGACGGCGTCACCGGGGTGATGCCGCCGGTGTCGAGTCTACAGCGGCTGATCGGTGGGCTCGGTATCGACAACGACGATACCGTGGTGCTGGTACCGGCGGGCACGGGCGCCACCGACTTCGGCAGCGCGGCGCGGGTCTACTGGACCTTCAAGGTACTCAGCCATGACCAGGTGGCGATCCTCGACGGTGGCTTTGCGGGCTGGAAGGAACAGGGGCTGGAGGTCGTCAGTGGCCCCGTCGAATATCCCGACCCGGTGCGCTTCGAGGGCGCCCTGGACGAGTCACTGCTGGCCACCACTGAAGAGGTCGAGGCCGCACGGGAGTCCCAGGGGCAGCTGGTCGACGCTCGCCCCGAGGATTACTTCAAGGGGGACAATCAGTCGCCGGCGGCGGCGGCCCCCGGCACCATCCCGGGTGCCTTGAACCTGCCTCACCAGAGCCTGCTGGCCAACGATGGCGGCGCCTGGCGTCTGGACACCGCCCAGGTGACCTCGCGGATACAGGCGGCCGAGCTGGACGCCAGCGCCAAGACCGTGGCCTTCTGCAACACCGGCCACTGGGCCGCCACCGACTGGTTCGTGCTCAGCGAAATCGCCGGCTTCGACAATGTGGCACTGTACGACGGCTCCATGGCCGAGTGGACCCAGGATGAGTCACGCCCGTTGGCGGTGGCCAAGCAGGGACTGGGCAAGGTGCTCGACGCCCTGGGCCTTGGTGACGACTGATCGCTCTGAGGCTCCGGCTGCCCTGAGGCTCCGGTTGGCGCCTTGTTAAAGCGTCGATTTCGCGCAATTGCTGCGCCTTTGCTACGTTATCGTTGCCTCGCTTCTGCGTCCGTGCCGGACCTGTTGCTGGATGGCAGGGTTTGACGCTATCGCCACGCCGCCGACCCCGGGTCGCCGGCGTGGCCCTCTCATCACGAGTAGATCACTACCATGACACAGACTTCCGCTGCGGCCCCCGTCCAGGGCCGCCTTCCTGTCGATCGTTTCGTCGTCGGCGTGGCCCTGGCCGGGATGCTGATCCTGGGCGGGCTGGTGTGGCTGGAGACCGCTCCTTTCCTGGTGGCGCTGTTCGGCGTCGGTATCGCGCTGGGGATGGCGCTCTACCATGGGGCCTTTGGCTTTACCGCCGGCTGGCGCAACCTGGTCACCAAGCGTCGCGGCGCCGGCATGCGTGCCCAGTTGATCCTGTTTGCACTGACCTCTGCGCTGATGATTCCGCTGCTCGGCAGCGGAGAGCCCGGCATGGTGGGGGCGGTGGCGCCCATCGGCACCTCGCTGGTGGTGGGCTCCTTCGTGTTCGGCCTGGGCATGCAGCTCGGTGGAGGCTGTGGCTCAGGCACGCTGTTTACCGTCGGCGCCGGCAACCTGCGCATGCTGGTGACACTTGCGTTCTTCATCATCGGTGCGGTGGTCGGTTCGATCCACCTGCCGTGGTGGCTCGACCTGCCGAGCCTGGATCCTGTCAGCCTGATCGACAGTGTCGGTGTCATCGGCGCCATCGCGGTACAGTGGGCGGGACTGGCGCTGGTGATGCTGTGGGTCAATCGCGTGGAACGCCGCGCCCATGGTTCGCTGGAGCGCTCCGAGCTGCGCCTGGCACCTGCCGAAGGCGGGGTGCTGCGCACCCTGGTGCAGGGACGCTGGCCCTTCGTCTGGGCGATCCTGGTGCTGGCGATCGGCAACACCCTGACCCTGGCCATCGGCGGGGCGCCCTGGGGCATCACCTTCGCCTTCAATCTTTGGGGCGCCAAGGCGTTGCAGGCCATCGGCGTGGACATGAGTCAGTTCGAGTTCTGGACCTGGGACTACCCGGCCATGGCGCTGGCCGATTCGGTGCTGGTGAACATCACCTCGGTGATGAACTTCGGTCTGCTGCTGGGTGCCATGCTGGCGGCGGGTCTGGCCAATCGCTTCAATGAAGCCAGTCGCAAGCCCATCGAGGGACGTCAGTTCCTGGCGGCGATCATCGGCGGCCTGCTGCTGGGCTACGGTGCCCGCCTGGGCTTCGGCTGCAATATCGGCGCGCTGTTTTCGGGACTGGCCTCGGGCAGCCTGCACGCCTGGGTGTGGTTCGCCTGCGCCTTCGTCGGTTCGCTGGTGGGGATTCGCCTGCGCCCCTGGTTCCGGCTGCCCAACTGATCGACCGACCCACTGATCCATTGTTCAAGGTGATTCCCATGAAAGCCGCCTATCATCGAAGCCGCGTCATCGGTCTGTTGCTGGCGATTCTGGTATTGATCATGGCCGACCACCTGGCCAGTCCCACCTTTGCCTTCAACATGGGCGACGGCCACGCTCGGACCTCGCTGAACCAGCGTGACGCCAGCGCCTGTGCGCCCTGTGGGGCGCCGTGCCCGTCCACTCGCCAATAGGGCTTGCATGAAAATTGCCTGCGCTCGCCGACTTTTCGTAGAAAGCCTGGAATTATGCCTGCGCTCGGTGACGGTTCTCGGTCCAGGCCCTGTGGGCTCACCCTAGTGTGAAGGCATTGGCGATAAAAGAGGCGCCCCTGCCATGGCAGGGGCGCCTCTTGTGGTCGTCAGTCTGACGGGGAGACGATCATTCTCGTGGGTCCTGTTCGCGGCGGGGGATCTTCGGCCCCAGCGGCCCGAGCCACAGCCAGACCTGAAGCACTACCAGGATCGGTAACAGCCAGGTCGGCGCGCCCACCGTCCACACCAGCACCTGGTGGATCATGAAGGCGGTCAGGCCGCCGAGCAGGCCAAGCACCGGGAACATCAGAGGCCGCTCGGAGCCCGGGCGGCCACTAAGCCGGAACAGCGAGCCGGTGAAGGCGCCGAAGCTCACGGCCATGGCCAGCGGAATCCAGAGTTGCTGTAGCACTTCCTGCATCGTTAACCGCTCATGTTGAGACTTGGGCCCTCAGGCTAACGCGTCTGGCCGCCGGCTGCGCTTGAACTTTGGCGTAATTCGCATGGCTTTCGGCTTTCGGCTTTCGGCTTTCGGCTTTCGGCTTTCGGCTTTCGGCTTTCGGCTTCCGGCGCTGCATCCTTGGTGATGGGCGCTTTCGCCTGTGGTGCTGGGGGCCAGGACGGGCGAAAACCGTCGCTGGGTGCAGTCGCGGCCCATGCAAGGTCTAGATGTCGGTCTTGTCCTTGAACTCGCACAGATCCTCGATGACACAGCTGCCGCAGCGTGGCTTGCGCGCCACGCAGGTATAGCGGCCATGGAGGATCAACCAGTGGTGGGCGTCCTGGCGAAATTCGCGGGGCACGTGGCGCACCAGCCGTTCCTCGACCTCCACTACGTTCTTGCCCTTGGCGATGCCGGTGCGGTTGGAGACCCGGAAGATGTGGGTGTCCACGGCGATGGTGGGCTGGCCGAAGGCGGTGTTGAGTATCACGTTGGCGGTCTTGCGTCCGACCCCGGGCAGGGCCTCCAGCGCCGGACGGGTGGCCGGCACCTCGCCGCCATGGCGCTCGATCAGCAGATGGCAGGTCTTCATCAGGTTTTCGGCCTTGGTGTTGAAAAGGCCGATGGTCTTGATGTGTTCCTTGAGCGCGTCGATCCCGATATCGATGATCGCCTGGGGTGTGTTGGCCACCGGGAACAGGCGAGCGGTGGCCTTGTTGACGCCGACGTCGGTGGCCTGCGCCGACAGCAGTACCGCGGCCAGCAGTTCAAACGGTGTGCTCCAGTTGAGCTCGGTGGTCGGCTCGGGATTGTGGGCCCGCAGGCGGGTAAAGATCTCGTGGCGTTTGGCAGCGTTCATGCTCGTCTCTTTGGTTGGCAAGCCAGGGGCTGAATCGACAGCGGGCCAGGCCGGGCGGATCTTCAGCGCACGACTCCGGTAACCCGCACCCGGCGTTCGTCCCTGGGCGTCCGGGTCGGCGCCGGGCGTCGGCGCTTCACGGCGTCGTCGATGGCGTTCTTGGCGGCGATCAGCAGCCCGGTGATCAGAAAGGCGCCTGGCGGCAGCACCAGAAACAGCATGCCGCCATCACCCGGCAGGTGCACTGTCCAATCACCGGCTGCGTCGCCCAGCAGCAGGTCCATGCCGGCGAACAGGGTGCCTTGCCCCAGCAGTTCGCGGATACCCCCGATCAACACCAGCACCAGAGAGAAGCCGAGGCCGTTCATCAGGGCGTCGAACAGGGCCGGCTTGAGCGGTTGGCGGGAGGCAAAGGCCTCGACCCGAGCCAGGATGGCGCAATTGGTGACGATCAGCGGCAGGAAGATGCCGAGCACCTGGTAGAGCTCGTAGGCCAGCGCCGCCATGGCCAGTTCGACGCAGGTCACGAAGGCAGCGATGATCAACACAAAGGCCGGCAGGCGTACCTCAGGGCGTACCTGGTGGCGCAGCGCCGAGGCCGAGGCACTGGCGCCGAGCATCACCCCCAGGGTGGCGATCCCGAGCCCCAGGCCATTGACCACACTGCCGGTGACGGCCAGTAGCGGACACAGGCCGAGCAACTGGACCAGGGCGGGATTGTTGCTCCACAGCCCCTTGATGGCGATGTCGCGAGCGTCGCTGCGGGTCATGGGCTGGGCTCCTGGTTACTGGCATCTGGCGTATCACGCGGCGACCCGGCAGCCAGCACCGCTTCGTTCACCGCCTGGATGACGGCGCGAGAGGTGATGGTGGCACCGGTCAGGGCTTCGATGGCGCCCTGCGGGGCCAGGTCGAGCTGGCGGCGCGCGAGGCCTTCGAACTGATCGACCCAGGGGCCCTTGCGGCGCTCGATGGCGTCGCCAAGCCCTGGCGTCTCGCGGTGATCGACGACGCGCACTGCCGTGACACGCCGCTGCGGTGTCAGTGCCACCAGCACCTCGACGGGGCCTGCGTAGCCGAGCGCTGAAGAGGGTTGCAGGGTGGCGAGCAGCGTGCCGCTTTCGTCCAGCGCCTGCCAGCCTTGGTCACCGGCCGGCGCCGGCACCAGCCTGGCGGTGCCCTGAGGCGCCAGGCTTTCCAGCAGGGCGTCCTGGTGGGCCTGGCGATTGGCCTCGATACGCCCCTCGCTGAGCGCCTGGGTCAGGCTGACCGCACCCAGGGTCACCAGGGCGAACAGGGCAAGTTTCACGGCCAGTGTTCGCGGAGCCGACGTGTTGCTATCAGGGCTATTCATCAGCGCAGTCTATCAGTGCTTTCCAAGTGAGGCGGTCGTCCATCAGCGCTCTTGACCAAGGCGGGTCGCTGGCTAGCCGTCATCGTTGTGCCTCCGGGTGGCTCGAGCATTCGATGGCCGGTCGGGCACCAGCTGGTCGAGCAGGGGGGCTGCCAGGTTCATCAGCAGCACGGCGAAGGCCACGGCGTCGGGGTAGCCGCCATAGGCACGGATGATCATCGTCAGAGCGCCGATGCCGGCACCATAAGCCAGGCGTGCACGACGACCGCTGGCGGCACTGACAGGGTCGGTGACGATAAAGAAGGCGCCGAACATGGCCGCGCCGCCGAGCAGGTGGAAGCCGACTCCGCCGCTGGCCGACAGTTGATCGAACAGCCAGGCGAGCAAGGCCATGGAGGCGAGCATGGACAGCGGCAGGCGCCAGTCGATCAGCCGGCGGTAGAGCAGGTAAAGACCTCCGGCCAGCCAGGCCACGGCGACGTTGCGCCAGGCCTCCAGCGCCGCTGGTGCCACTAACTCGGCGAGGCTGGCGTCTGCGGGGCGATGGCGGTAGGCGTCCAGCGGTGTGGCACCGCTCATGGCATCCAGTGCCGCTGGCGGGTGCTGGCCCAGCCAACGTGCCAGCCAGGTCGAGGGCTCGACGGCGTCGGGGCCGAATAGCCCCGAGGGTGCGGGCCACAGGCTCATCTGGGTGGGGAAGGACACCAGCAGCAGGGCGTAGCCCACCATGGCGGGGTTGAACAGATTCTGGCCGAGCCCGCCGTAAAGGTGCTTGGCCACCGCCACGGCGGCAAGCGAGCCGATCAGGATCAGCCACAGGCTGGTGCCCGCCGGCAGCGCCGCACCCAGCAGTACCCCGGTCAACAGGGCGCTGCCATCAGCGATGGTCGGCGAGACGGGCCGCCGACGCGCCACCAGCATCATCGCCTCGATCAGCACACAGCAGGCCGCTGCGGTGATGACGTTGGTGACGACGCCAAGGCCGAAGAACCAGCTCTGGGTGATGAGTCCGGGCAGGCAGGCCAGCGTCACCCGACGCATCAAGGTAGCGCTGTCGTGTCCACGGCGAGCGCTGTCTGCGCTGGTGTGGCGGTGAAGGTGGCTCATGGCCGGGTTTCCTCCTGACGGGCGGCCTTGAGTCGAGCATCGGCGGCGTCGAGGTGCTGTCTGGCGGTATCCAGCTGAGTCTCGAGGTCGGCGAGGACATCCGCCGATTGCTGCTGCTGGGCGGCGCGCTCCAGCGCCTTCTCAGCCTTGCGTGCCGCGGCCTTGGCGGCTGCCTGGGCGATGCGCAGGCCACGCACGTCTACGACGCTGGCGGTTCCTTTGGCGTCGGCTGAGCTATCCTTGGCGCTGCTTGCGTTACGCTGCTGGCCGCGCTGGGTGGCGGCCTGACGACGGGCCTGGCGACGTGCTTCACGCTCGGCCGCCTCGCGCTGCTCGCGGGCCTGGCGTGCCTCGAAGCGGTGGCGGGCCTGGTCGGCCCGGTCGCTCTCGGCGCGCGCGGTGCGCAGGCGCTGCTTGGCCTCGCCGAAGCCGTTGGCCAGCGGCAGGTGGCTGGGGCAGACGTAATCGCAGGCGCCGCACTCGATGCAGTCGAACAAGCCGTTGGCCTCGGCCTTGTGGTCTTCACCTGCCTGGGCGTGCCACCACAGCTGCTGAGGGGCAAGGCCCGCCGGGCAGGCCGGCTGGCAGTCGCCGCAACGGATGCAGGGGCGTGCGGGGGGCGGCGTCGGCAGTTCAGCCGCGTCAGCGGCGATCAGGCCGTTGGTGGTCTGGGTGATGGGTTGGTCAAGCGACCCGATCGCCTGGCCCATCATCGGCCCGCCTTCGATCACCCGAGACAATCTGGCGCGATCGAGGCCGGCGTCCTGCAGCAGGTGTTCGATGGCGGTGCCCAGGCGCGCGGTGATATTGCCGGGGCGTGCCAGTGCTCGGCCCGCCAGGGTCAGGGTGCGCTCGATCATCGGCTTGCCGAGCGCCACCGCGTCGTGGATGGCCGCCAGGGTCCCGGGATTGTGACACAGCACGCCGGCGTCCACCGGCAGTTGGTCCGAGGCGAGACGGCGGCCCAGCAGGCGCTCGATCAGCTGGCGCTCGCCGCCGCTGGGGTAGCGGGTGGGGATCACCTCGAGTCGTGCCGGGCAGGGCAGCTCGCCTAGCCGGGCCCGCACGGCGCTGGCCGCCTCGGGCTTGTCGTCTTCGATGCCGATGACAATAGAGCTGGCCCCGGTGGCATGGGCCACCATCGCTGCACCGAGCAGCACCCGGTCGGTGTGCTGGCGCAGTGTCTGGTCATCGGCGCTCAGGTAGGGTTCGCACTCGGCGGCGTTGACCACCAGGGTATCGATGCCCGCCTGGCGTGCCGCGCGGACCTTGAGATGGGCTGGAAATCCGCCGCCGCCCATGCCGGCGATGCCGGCATCGGCAATCCGTTGGATGATCTCGCCGGGGGCTGCGCCTTGCCAGTCGAGCGGCGGCAGCCAGTGGTGCTGTGAAGCGCCGTCTGCGTCGATCACCACGGCAGGTCGATGTTGTCCGCCGGCGTCCGCCTCGTCGTGCATGAACAGCGCGCTGACGTGGCCCGAGATGCTGGCGTGCACCGGCAGCGCCAGATGGCCGACGGCGCGTGCCACTCGCTCGCCGGCACGCACGTACTGGCCTGGCTTGACGATGGGCTGGACCTCTCGCCAGGGCTGGTCGCGGCCATCTTCCAGCAACAATGTCACCCTGGCCGGTAGCGGCGGCGTGCGTATGCCCAGGTCACGGGTCTGCGACTTGCGGGTAGGGGGCAGCACGCCGCCGGCGGGCCGGGTACCCGCCGCCAGTGATCGCCAGAGCCGCTCAAGTACTGCCATGAAGCGTCTCCGTGGTGCGGTCGCTGGCGATGATGCCGGCGGTCCAGCGGGGTTGTGGCTCTCTTGGCAGCATGTCGATGCAGTCCACCGGACAGGGAGCGATACACAGATCACAGCCGGTGCATTCGTGTGCGATGACCGTGTGCATCATCTTCGAGGCACCGAGGATGGCGTCCACCGGGCAGGCCTGGATGCACTTGGTGCAGCCGATGCATTCATCTTCCCGAATAAAGGCCACCCGGGGGGTATCGTCGGCGTCGCCGTCGAGCGCCAGCGGTTCCCGACCAAGCAGTTCGGCCAACTCAAGGATGGTTGCCTCACCGCCCGGTGGACAGCGATTGATGGCCTCTCCCTGCTCGACGGCTTCGGCGTAGGGCCGACAGCCGGGATAGCCACACTGGCCACATTGGGTCTGGGGCAGCAGGGCGTCGATCTGCTCTACCAGGCCATCCTCGCCGTCCTTGAAGCGACGGTTCAGCCAGCCCAGCAGTCCGCCGCAGACACCGATCAGTGCGACCATCAGGACCACGCCGACAAGACTCGTCAGACTCATGGAGAGCCCCCGGTGGCAAGCCCGGTAAAGCCCATGAAGGCCAGCGACATCAGGCTGGCGGTGATCATGGCGATGGCCGCACCGCGAAACGGGCGCGGTACATCGGCGCCCGCCAGGCGTTCGCGCATGGCCGCCAGCAGGATCAGCACCAGCGAAAAGCCCAGAGCGGCGCTGAATCCGTACAGCAGCGCATCGAAGAAGCCGCCGTCGCGACCCAGGCTCAACAGCGCCACGCCCAGCACCGCGCAGTTGGTGGTAATCAACGGCAGGAAGATGCCGAGCACCCGATGCAGCAGGGGGCTCAGGTGGCGCACCATGACCTCGGTGGCCTGGACTACCACGGCGATCACCACGATAAAGGCGATGGTGCGTAGGTACTCAAGATCCAGCGGCACCAGCAGATAACGGTGCAGCAGGTGACTGGCCGCCGATGACAGGGTCAGTACGAAGGTGGTGGCAAGGGACATGCCCAGCGCCGATTCCAGCTTCGAGGACACCCCCAGGAAAGGGCATAACCCGAGAAACTGCACCAGCACGAAGTTGTTGACCAGGGCGGTACTGACGAGGACGAGAAGAACGTCGGTCATGGAATACACGAGATAACGGCCGGCGGGCAGGGCCCCGCCGGCGCATGGGCGTGATGGAACCCCTTAGCTGACCCGCTGGCCGGGTTCTGCGCCACTGTGGGGTTCGAGCAGATAGATGCCGTCGTCGTTGCCAGCCGCCAGCACCATGCCTTCGGAAACACCAAAGCGCATCTTGCGCGGTGCCAGGTTGGCCACCATGACGGTCAGCTTGCCTTCGAGAGCCTCCGGCGAATAGGCGCGACGGATGCCGGCGAAGACCTGACGGCTTTCGCCGCCGAGATCCAGCGACAGCTTGAGCAGCTTGTCGGCCCCTTCGACGTATTCCGCCTTGGCGATGCGGGCGATACGCAGGTCCACCTTGGCGAAGTCGTCGAAGCTGATCTCGTCGGCGATCGGCGTCTCGGCCAGCGGTCCCTTGGGTGTTTCCTTGAGCTTCTGTTCTTCCACCAGATCCTCCTTCGATGCTTCGATCATGGCATCGATACGATCGTTCTCGACCCGGGTCATCAGCGGCTTGAACTTGTTGACGGGGTGATCGCCCAGCCAGGTCTCGCGGCTGTTCCAGTCGAGGGTGTCGAGATTCATGAACAGTCTGGCCTGTTCGGCCATGGCCGGTACCACCGGGGCCAGGTAGACCATCAGCTGACGGAACAGGTTGATTCCCATGGAGCAGATGTCGAGCACTTCCTGCTCGCGGCCTGCCTCCTTGGCCAGCACCCAGGGGGCCTGGTCGGCGATGTAGCTGTTGGCCTCGTCGGCCAGTTCCATCACCTTGCGCATGGCGCGGCCGAACTCCCGCTGTTCATAGTAGTCGGCGATCTCGTCACCGGCGGCGATGAAGCGTGCCAGCATGTCCGGCTCGGCGCAGTGAGTCGACAGCTGCCCACCTCCGAGCTTCTTGACGAAACCGGCGCAGCGGCTGGCGATGTTGACCACCTTGCCCACCAGGTCGGCATTGACCCTGAGCGCGAAGTCCTCGAGGTTCAGGTCGAGGTCATCGACACGGGAGGTGAGCTTGGCGGCGAAGTAGTAGCGCAGGTACTCGGGATTGAGATGCTCGGCGTAGGTCGCGGCCTTGATGAAGGTGCCGCGTGACTTGGACATCTTGGCGCCGTTGACCGTGACGAAGCCGTGGCAGTTGACTGCGGTGGGGGTGCGCATCTCGGCCCCGTGCAGCATCGCCGGCCAGAACAGGGCGTGGAAGTAGACGATGTCCTTGCCGATGAAATGGTAGACCTCGGCCTTTGAATCGCGCTCCCAGTAGCTGTCGAAGTCCAGCCCCTCACGCTCGCACAGGTTCTTGAAGCTCGCCAGGTAGCCGATCGGAGCGTCCAGCCAGACATAGAAGTACTTGCCCGGCGCGTCAGGAATCTCGAAGCCGAAGTAGGGCGCGTCGCGGCTGATGTCCCACTCGTTGAAGCCGGACTCGAACCATTCCATCAGCTTGTTGCGGATCTGCGGCTGGACATGGTCGTCCTTGATCCAGGCACTGAGGAAGTCGGCGAAGTCAGGCAGCTTGAAGAAGTAGTGGGTGGAGCTGCGGACTTCCGGGGTGGCGCCGGAAATAGCCGATACCGGATCGATCAACTCGGCAGGGGTATAGGTGGCGCCGCAGGCCTCGCAGTTGTCGCCGTACTGATCCGCGGTGTGGCACTTGGGACAGGTGCCCTTGATGAAACGATCGGCCAGGAACAGACCCTTGACCGGATCGTACATCTGCTCGATGTCACGGGTGGCGATGTGCCCCTTGTCGCGCAGGCGCTTATAGATAAGCTCGCTGAAGTGGCGGTTTTCCTCGGAGTGGGTCGAGTGGTAGTTGTCGAAGGCCACGCCGAAACGGGCGAAGTCCTGCTGGTGTTCGCGGGATACGCGGTCGATCAGCGCCTCGGAGGTGATGCCCTCCTGCTCGGCACGCAGCATGATCGCGGTGCCGTGGGCGTCATCGGCGCAGACGTAGTGGCACTGGTGGCCGCGACTCTTCTGGAACCGCACCCAGATATCCGTCTGGATGTACTCCAGCAGGTGGCCCAGGTGAATGGCGCCGTTGGCGTAGGGCAAGGCGCTGGTGACCAGAATCTGGCGCTTGTCGGGTGCGGTGATGGACATGGTGTGACGTGATATCCCGTTGAAAATCAGGCGACGATTGTAGCTAGGATCGAGGTCGTGTGCATCCGCTATCGTGCTTGGGCGCAGCCATGAAAAAGCCGTTGCGCAGACGGTGCATTGTCAGGAGGACGCCACCAGCAGGCCGACATGCTCAAGGCCTCGGTCCTTGAGGTGCAGCGCCTGGAGGCGGCTCATGACGCCCTGGTCACAGTAGAGGAGATAGCGGGTGTCGGGATCCAGCGCATCGCTGCGGGTCGCCAGTTCATAGAAGGGAATATGATCGACGGGACAGGCGAGTGGCCCAAGCGGACGGCGCTCGACGTCGTCCGGGGGCCGCACATCGATGACCCGGGTCGCCGTTCGGGCGAAGTCGTGGAGCCCTCCAAAGGAGACTTCTGCCAGGGGCTCCTGGGAGGGTGCGCTGACGCCTTTGGATACTGGCGCATCGACAGGCTGGCGAGTGGCGCTGGCCAGGGCGCGATCCAGCAGGTCGGTCGGTAGCCTGGCCTCTGCCACCTGAAGTTCCTTCTCCGACGCCTTGACCCTGGGGCGGCTGGACATCCCGCCGCAGTACTCGGGCATTCGGCTCGACGCCTCAGCGGTAGCGATCCGGTGGGCCTCATCGATGATGGTCTGCTTGTCATCGGTCAGCAGCGGTCGCAACACCGGCAGGTGGCTGGCGCGGTCGATCAGGCCGAGATTGGTCAGTGTCTGGCTCGATACCTGGGCGATCGCCTCTCCTGTCACCAGGGCGGGGATGCGCGCGCGTTGCGCGACTCTTGCGGCGGCCTCGATCATCAAGCGCTTGAGCACCAGCGACACCAGGCCATCAGGTACCTCGCGACGCAGTGTCTCGACCACTTCCTCGAAGGGAACGGTGATGAAGTTGGCCTTGTGGGAGGCGCTGTATCGTTGCCACAGGTCTCGGGTCAGCGCCTTGACCGCGCTTTCCTGTTCCTGTCCGCCAAAACGAAAGAGGACAAAGTGACACTTGATGCCGCGCCTGAGCATCCGATAGGCCGCCACCGGGGAGTCATAACCCCCTGACATCAGTACCAGTGCCTCTCCCTGGGTGCCTAGTGGAAAGCCACCGAGGCCCGGCCCAAGGTCGACTTCCTCGATCAAGGTGTCGCCATCGATCCGCAGTGGCACCACTACCTCCGGGGTGCTCAGGTCGACCCTGGCATCAGCAGCATGGGCGAGCAGCGCTGCGCCCAACGCACGCTCTACCTCCACCGAACCGAAGTCGTGATGTCCCTTGCGCTTGACCTTGACCTTGAAGCGCTTGCCTTCGATGTCCGATGCCCGTTCGCACGCCAGTTGTTCGATGGTGTTCTGCCAGTCCCCAAGCGGCCTGTTACGTGTCCTGGCCACGCGCTGAACGCCCGGTATCCGGGTCATGCTTGCTTCCAGTGCCAGACGATCGCCGCGAGAAAGCTCCCGCGGAAGTCTTACGACCAGATGGTCCCATTGGGCAACGACCTTGGTCTTGGGCTCCTGGCGCCTGAGTGCATTGCGCAGATTGGTGGCCAGGCAGCGACCCATGTGGCGTCTCACCGAGGCGGACTTGGTGGCGATGTCGGCAGAAAGGGAAAGACGATATTCCATGGTGTGAACGCCGAAACTACGATGTAAGAATAGTAACCTTGATCCAGATCAAGTTTGATGGAGATCTTCGAGATTCCGCCGACGGCAGGGGGGCGATCGGCGGGGGGGCAGGAAAAAAAGACGAAAAAATGCGTCAGTACAGCGCTTTTTCTTCCTGTACGACCTCTTTGAGAAGCTCCAGGAAGAGCCGGTCGGCTTCGGAGTGCTCCTCGGCGCTGTCAGGGATATGAATGCTGGTGGTGTCCGAGATTTCGTTGGCAATGTCGGCCATGACGCCACTGTCGCTGCCACTTTCCAGGTGCCGGCGGGCGATCTCGAGAGAGGTCTCCAGGACCTTGGGGTCCTGCAGCAACTTTTTGATAAAGCCGGTCAATTCATTGATGACACGGGTTTTTTGAATTTCGGATGAGGCCATCGGTGACTCCTTGGCTAGGCGCTTGATCCAAGGGATTACGATAGCATGTTTGTGGACTGCTACGGGACAGGTTTGCTGTAGGGCGATGTTGTGGATTCTGTCAAGTGGTGCCTTGCCTGACCATGATGACATTGAATGACGAGATGTTACTGAATGTGTTCGAATGTGAGAGGATTGTAGTTGTAACAGTAGTTGTGGCTGGATGGGATGTTAGCAGCGTTGGGGAAGCGCTCGACAATCGGCGCTACAGGGAAACTGCTCGCCCATCCCGGGGATGATGAGAATGGTAGCGCCGAAGCAGCACGGCTGGTCCTGCAGAATCCGGGGTTGTTGGGCTAGTTCGTTGGTACTAGATTCAACTGTACTGGCTGCGGCCATTGATAATTAAGGGAACACGAATGAAAACGATCCGCCGAGAACCTCGCTCTTCCATGGTGCGGCCGCTGGTCAGTGCCATCGCATTGGCCTCTACGTCAATGCTGATGGGGTCAGGAGTCATGGCCCAGGACGCGCAGACGTTGCCGCCTGGCACGACATCGCCCGGTGCGGCGACCCTGCGTGACGTCGTGGAGCAGACCATCAATACCAATCCTGAGGTGCTAGCGGCCTGGAATGGCTTCCAGGCGGCGGGCCACGATGAGCGGGTGGCCTTTGGGGGCTATCTGCCTCAGATTGACGTCAATGCAGGCGTCGGCCTCGAGGATCGTCAGAATGATCAACAGGGCAGCTACGACACCGACTATGTCGAGGTGACGCTGAACCAGATGATCTATGACGGCTTCGCCACCGCCAGTGAGGTCGAGCGTCTAAGCCGGGCAGAACTGGTACGCTACTACGAGCTGCTGGGGGCGAGTCAGGACGCGGCGTTGGACGCAACTAATGCCTATCTTGATGTTCAGCGTTACCGTCGCCTGGTGGGCCTGGCCCAGGACAACTATCAGAAGCACCTGGAGGTCTACCAGCAGATCGAGGCCCGCGCTCTGTCAGGTGCCGGTCGTCGCGTCGACCTGGAGCAGATCAGCGGTCGTCTGGCACTGGCCGAATCGAACCTGATCACCGAAGCCTCCAACCTGCACGATGTGTCTGCGCGATTCCAGCGTCTGGTGGGGGAATTGCCGCCGGAAGCGTTGGCGCCGGCGCCGACCTTCGCCGAGCAGCTACCCGCTGACGTCGCCCAGGCGTTGCAGCTAGCCTACGAGGGTAACCCGGACTTCCATGCCGCCATCGAGAACATCGAGGCCGCCCGCGCCGAGCGTGAAGGCACCAAGTCGCCCTTCCATCCCAGGCTTGACCTGGTGGGCCGCAGTGGTACCTACAAGGGCAGTGACACCGACGGCGACTTCATTTCCGACAATGATCATGAAGACCGTCACAGCATCGAACTGGTGGGTAGCCTCAATCTGTATCGCGGCGGCAGCGACCTGGCGTCGTTCCGCGCCGCCAGTGATCGCGTCGAGCAGGCGGTCAATCTGCGTGACAAGGCATGCGTCGACATTCGTCAGACCACCACCATCGCCTACAACGACACCCGTCGTCTGCGCGACCAGTTGGAATACCTGAACGAGCACCGTCAGACGACCGATCGCGTACGCGGAGCCTACAAGCAGCAGTTCGATATCGGTCAGCGTTCGCTGCTCGACCTGCTGGACATCGAGAACGAGTATTTCGAGGCGAGTCGTGCCTATGTGAACGCGCAGTATGACGTCGCTCTGGCAGATGCGCGCACCCTGCGTGCCACCGGTAGCCTGCTGGAGGTGCTGGAGGTGCGCAAGGATGGACTGCCGAGCCTCGCCGAGCTGGACAGCAACGGTGTGTCGATCACGCCGGATATCGTCTGTCCGGCGGTAGGTCCGCGGTCCTACAGCATCGAGGAGCTCACCGGCTCCACACGGGCTCCGGACGTCGTCATGCCTGCGGACGCTCTGTTCGAGATCAACAGCTACGTGCTGAGCGCGAGCGCCAAGCAGGAACTGAGTGCGTTGGCCGACCGTATCCGTGGCCGTAACGACCTGGTCCGGGTATTCATCGCTGGCCATGCGGACATCTCGGGTACCGATGCCATCAATGATCCACTGTCGCGTAATCGAGCGGCAGCGGTGGGCCAGTACCTGGTCAGCCAGGGCGTCAGTGCTTCGCTGATTGAAACCCGGGGATACGGCTCGCATCGGCCTGTTCAGTCCAACGACACCGTCGAAGGTCGTCGCCAGAACCGTCGAGTGGAGATCACACTTGAACGCAGTGGCGAGAATCTGGACATGGGGGCATTGCCTGGTTCCGCCGGTGATGACAGTGTGTCCCTTGCCTGGGCGCGAGGGGAACAGGGACGCGGCCTGGAGGGCTAGAAGCTCAGTGGATGATCGCGTCCTCGCTTCTCGGGGACGCCATTTCCCGGAATATGGATGCAACTGCCACGTTCTGGTCCTTGCATTGCCGCAAAGGAAGCCGTGACGACAGCAGGGATGATAGGCCGGGTCGCACGGAAAGGGCGTTCTGGTACAGCCATCGGCCGACAGAGAGGTTTACGTGGACGATTCACGAGTTGCGGATGAAGCAGAATTTACAACACCTGAAGCGCAGGAGCAGGACGAAGACAGAGGCCCAGTCAAGGATGAGTTGCTGGAAGTGCTGCTGTCGATTGCTCACTATCACGAGCATGATGTCAGTGCGGATTCCCTGACAGCGGGCCTGCCGTTGGAAGATGGCGCACTGACGCCAGGGATATTTCCCCGGGCGTCGGAACGTGCCGGGCTGACGGCGCGACTCGTCAAGAGTCGCCTCGTTCAGTTGAACCCTGCGCTATTTCCTGTCGTGCTGTTGCTGGAGCCGGGGCGCGCCTGCGCATTGCTCGATATCGATGTCAAGGCGCGTACCGCTCAGGTGATTTACCCCGAATTGGGGCAGGCGTCGGTAGAAATCTCGCTGGACGAGCTTCACGAACGTTACAGCGGGACGGCGATCTATACGCGGCCGCGGTTCCGTTTCGACGCCCGGTCGAAGGATGTCAACGAGAAGCGTTCTGGGCATTGGTTCTGGAGCGTGATCAAGGAAAACAGACGCCTTTACCGTGACGTGATACTGGGCTCTGTCGCCATCAACATCTTCGCGCTGGCGATGCCCCTGTTCGTTCTCAATGTCTATGACCGCGTGGTGCCCAATCACGCCACCGAGACGCTGTGGGTGTTGTCCATCGGTGCCCTGATCGTACTGGCATTCGACTTGACGCTCAGGTTGATGCGTTCGAGCTTTGTCGATCTTGCGGCCAGTCGAGCTGACGTCAAGCTCTCGTCGCGTATCATGTCTCGCGTCATGGGGATGCGGATGGAGGCCAAGCCTGCCTCGACCGGTTCCTTTGTCTCGATGCTGCAATCCTTCGAGTCGGTTCGGAGCTTTATCGGCTCCGCCACCGTGATCGCCATGGTGGACCTGCCGTTCGTTCTGATGTTCATCGCCATCATTGGCCTGATAGGACCTGCACTGGTCATTCCTATCGTGGTTGGCGTGCTGTTTATCTTGCTCTACGCCCTCGGTGCCCAGGGAAAGCTGCACGACTTGTCGGAAACTACCTTGAAGGTAGGGGCGCAACGTAACGCTACTCTGGTGGAATCGGTCTCCCAGCTCGAGACGGTCAAGACGCTGCGGGGCGAGAGCCGAGTTCAGGGGCAATGGGAGCAGGCCAGCGCCTTCCTTTCGCGTACCGGCGCTCAGCTGAAGTTTCTCGGAACCTCGGTCACCAGTATCGCCCAGTGGACCCAGAATACCGTCGGTATCTGCGTCATCCTTATCGGCGTCTATCTGATCATCGACGGCAATCTCTCCCAGGGCGGGCTGATCGCTGCCTATATGCTGTCGTCTCGTGCGCTGGCACCGGTCAGCCAGGCCGCCGCACTGCTGGCTCAGTATCATCAATCGGCCACGGCCCTGGAGTCGTTGGATAGAGTGATGGAAATGCCGGTGGAACGTGAGGAAAAGAGCTACATCGATCGTCCCGCCGTCAAGGGACTGGTGAAGTTCGACAAGGTTACCTTCCGCTACCCCCAGGCCGAGAATGACAGCCTTCGCGACGTCTCTCTGTCGATAGCACCAGGCCAGAAGGTGGCGCTGCTGGGACGAGTCGGCTGTGGCAAGACCACGTTGCAGAAGTTGTTGCTCGGTCTGTACCAGCCGACGTCGGGAGCGGTGCTGATCGACGATGTGGACATTCGTCAGTTCGACCCTCTGCAGTTGAGGCGACATATCGGCTATGTGCCTCAGGACGTTCGTCTGTTTTACGGCTCATTGAAGGACAACATCATCGCCGGTGCCGGCAGCGAAGGGGTGGATGACGATCTGCTGCTCAAGGCCATCCGTATCAGTGGGCTCGATGGACTCGTCAGCACACACCCGCAGGGCGTCGAGCTGCAGGTAGGCGAAGGCGGACAGATGCTTTCGGGTGGTCAGAAGCAGGCGGTAGCGATCGCGCGTGCCATCGTGCACGATCCGGCGATCTTGTTGCTGGATGAGCCGACCAGCGCCATGGACCACGCCAGCGAGGAGGCCTTCAAGCGCAACCTCAAGGATTACGCTGGGGGCAAGACGATGGTGGTGGTGACGCACCGCACGTCACTGCTGTCGCTGGTGGATCGTATCGTGGTCATCGACTCTGGCAAGGTGGTCGCAGATGGTGAGCGTGACAGCGTCATGGATGCGCTGCGCAAAGGCCAGATCGGGAGGGCCAGCTGATGTCCAGCAAGAGTGCCGAACAGAAGGGATTCGAAGGCGTCGGTCGCGTATCACGCAAAGGTGGCAAAGTCTTTCGCCCCTTTATCGACCGGTTGTTTGCGCGTCGCGTCAGCGCATCCCATCTCAACAGAGATTGGGCGAGCGACGCTGACTGGGCGCGAATGCAGCAGGATCCTCTGCGCGCCAGGCTGATGCTGTACATGGTTGTCGTAGCGATCATCTGCGTGATCGTCTGGGCCTGCTTTGCGCCGATCGATGAGGTGACACGCGGTAGCGGCAGGGTCATACCCTCCAGCCAGCTTCAGCGGGTGCAAAGCTTCGATGGAGGCGTGGTTCAGGAGATTCGCGTCAGCGAAGGTGATTTTGTTTCCACCGGCGATTTGCTGATGCGCATCGACCCGACGCGTTTTCTCTCGAACTTCAACGAGAACCGGGCGAAGGCGGAAACCCTGCAAGCCAAGGCCGAGCGACTGAGGGCGCTGGCTACCGGGTCGGACTTCTCTCCGTCGGAGGCATTGATCGAGCAGGCGCCCAATATCGTCTCCCGTGAGCGCGAGCTATACCACAGTAGTCTGGAAACGCTGGATGAGCAGAAGCAGATACTGCAGGAGCGACTGGCACAGCGCCGGGCGGAGCTCAACGAGGCGACTGCGCGTCGCAACGCAGCCAGTCGCGAGCTGAATCTTGCCAGTCAGGAACTCAACATGACGCGCCCTCTGCTGTCCAGCGGGGCGGTCTCAGAGGTTGAAGTGCTGCGTTTGCAGCGTGAGGTCTCCAGGGCGAGTGGTGAGCGCAATCAAGCGACGGCTCAGGTGTCGCGGCTGGAGTCGGCGATTCAGGAGGCGCTGGGTGAGCTTCGCGAGGTCGATGCGAAGGCGCGCAATGAGTGGCGTCAGGAGCTGTCGGCGACCCTGGGTGAACTGTCGGCCCTGGACGAGTCCAGCGAGGGGCTTCAGGACAGGGTGCGCCTCTCCGAGATACGTTCGCCGGTCGATGGTGTCGTTCAGCGTCTGGCGATCAATACGATCGGCGGGGTGGCTCAGCCCGGTCAGGAGGTGGTCGATATCGTCCCGACCGACGACGCCCTGGTGGTCGAGGCCAAGATCGCGCCGCAGGACATCGCGTTTCTACGCCCGGGCCTGCCTGCGACCATCAAGCTGACGGCCTATGACTTTTCCATCTATGGCGGGTTGGATGCCCAGCTGGAGCACATCAGCGCGGACACTACCACCGATGAAGAGGGAAACACCTACTATCGGGTTCGAGTGCGAACCGAAGACAGCGCTGAAGCCGAAGCGGTGGATGTCATCCCGGGCATGACCGCTCAGGTGGATATCCTGACCGGCAAGCGAACGGTGATGCAGTTCCTGCTGAAGCCGGTACTGCGCGCCTGGGGTAACGCGATGGGAGAGCGGTGATGACTCGATACCTGGTCTACCAAGGAAGTAGCGAGGTACCGCGCTGGAATGATGCCTTCAGTGAACTGGAAGTGGTCGCTCCTCACAGTGTCATCGACCATGCCGTCAAGGGCGATCTCGCATGGGTAGTGGTTGAAGGCGGCGACTGGACGGGACTGTGCACGCGTTTGGCCAGCAAGGGAGTGCTGGTGTCGGTGCTGTCCTTCAACCCGCATTCCGCAGAAGCGTATGAAGCCTTCACCGCTGGCGCCAGGGGCTATGTCCACGCGCTTTCTACCCCCGAAGTGCTGCGTCAGGTCGATGTCGTGGTGAGGCACCGGGGCATCTGGCTTTGGCCCGAGTTGATGGACAGCCTGGTGGGCGGTGTCTTCAAGGCCATGGGTGGGGCGCCTGCCGTGCACCACGACTTGCTGGAAGGTTTGACCGAGCGCGAGAAGGATGTTGCGCTGGCTGTGGCGGAGGGCCAAAGCAACAAGCTGGTGGCGCGAGAGCTCGGTATTACCGAGCGAACCGTCAAGGCCCATCTCGGGGCAGTCTTCCGCAAGTTGGGGGTCAAGGATCGGATGCAGTTGATCCTGCGCCTCTCCAGGGATCGTTGACGGCGAAAGAAGTGGTCATTACCGCGCGACAGTTTAAAGGGGGCTTTTTGCCCCCTTTTTCTGTGGTAGAACGGTTGATCTGATGTCGTCAAGTGCTGGCGTCTCGGTCTCTGCACCTTACTCCGGAAATAGAGCCCTGGAATAGTGCCGTTACTTTTCGGTCTTGGACAGTCCTTGGTTGAAGTAAGAGATTATCTTTATATTTTGCAATAAACACTTCTTAACTGTGCTTTTGTGGGTTGTTCCGATGGGGAACTCTCCCACTTGACCTACTAGACAGTATCGCCCGCACGGGGCCGCCCCTATTTTCTGTGGAAACCCAATAAGCAGAAAGCACGGGGCTAAACCCATGAATATCATTGCTACCGCAGGAAGTGTGTGGATTGTCGACCAGGCAGGCGAACAGCGGGTGGCCAGGCCCGGCGATGTGCTGCAGCCAGGCCAGCGACTTGTCGCCGGAGATGACGGGCGAGTGGTTGTTTCGTCAAGTTCCGGACAGCTACCGCTGGTGCTTGAATCAGGCGAGACAATGGAAATGCCGCTGGGCCAGGGCGACGCCCAATCGTTTCCCTCAGATGAGTTGCTTCTTGCGCAGACTGTCCCGGCCGAGTTGATTCAGGCTTCGCTGCTGCAGGACGAGCAGTTGGAAGAGGTGTTCGAGGTGCTGGAATCGGGCCGGGACCTCTTCGATGTCTTCGACGAGCCTGACGCGGGTCCGGGTGCTGGCCCCGGCAACGACAATGGGCATTCTTTCGTCCGTCTTTTGCGTATTCTCGAGCAGGTTTCTCCACTCGCCTTCGAGTACGGCCTGGACTCGTCCGATGGACAGGAACCCCGACTATTCCTGGGAGATATCGTCGATGGCGACAACCCTGGCGAGGAGGGTGGCGAAGAGGAAGAAGACAACGATGTCAGCCTAGGCGGCTTGGAAGGTGGTCCAGACGGCTCCGGTATAGACCCAGACGCCGGTAATCTTCCGGGGGGGCTGGAAGGTGCCGAGCTCGTGGTACGAGAGTCTGCGCTAGCCCAGGGTAGTCATCCATCGGCGGACGCCTTGGCGCAGTCCAGCAGTTTCAACTTCGATACTCCCGATGGTCTCGGCGCGCTGACGTTGGGAGGGACGCTCTCCTTGACGCTGGCGGACCTTCAGGCCCTGGAGGGCACTCCCAGGTCCCTCGATACGCCCCATGGCATCCTCTGGCTTGATGGTTTTCAGGGTGACGCCAGTGGCGGGACCGTGCTTTACCACTTTGAGCTGACCAATACCGTCGACAATGACGAGACGCAGGGGGCCACCGATGGCGGCTTCCTGGAGCAGATCGAAGTGACGGTGACGGATGTCGATGGTGACGGCCGCACTGCCAGCCTGGATGTGCTGATTCTCGATGATGTTCCCGGCATCGAGCTGGGCGGTCCCGCCGACGTGGGGGAAGGCAGTACCATCGAGGGGAGCTGGAGCGCCGTCGATGGTGCCGATGGTGTGGCCAGTCTCGTTGTGTCGGTCGCTGGCATCGATGAGTCCTTTGCGCTGGGACAGGAGATCGTGCTCGAGGAAGGACGGTTGATCGTGGAGGCTGATGGAAGTTGGTCATTCACCGCTGCCGTCGGACTCGATCAGGGAGCATCACCGTCGGTGGAGTTCAGTCTGGTACAGACCGACGGAGACGGTGATCAAGCCGATGCTCACCAGCGTATCGAGATCTTCGACGCAACAGTCCCGACCACACCCACGGATGGCGGTGATCCGGATGCGGCACCGGACGAGGTGGTGCTCGATGAGGACGGCCTGGATGGCGGTATCCCCGGCGGTGATGGCGATGTCGCGGGCGAGGCCACGGTCATCACCGGTGCGCTCGGCTACGACTTCGGCGATGACGGGCCGGCAGTCAGCGGCGCCTTTGCCTGGTCGCAGGTGGGTCTGCCGGCGTTGAGCTCCCGCGGTGAGGTGCTGAATTTCGCAGTGTCGGATGATGGCCTGAGCCTGGTGGCGGCCACGGCAGCGGGCGAAGAGGCGCTGCGCATCACCCTGACAGACCTCGCCAGCGGTGCCTTCGAGGTGAGCCTGCTGCGTCCGCTCGACCATCCGGAAAATTCCACCGAGGACGAACTGGCCATGTCGGTCGGTTACACCGTCGCCGATATTGACGGTAGCGAGGCATCCGGCCAGCTCGACATTCGCATCGACGATGATACCCCGGTGGCGTCGGTGACCACGGGGAACACCCTGATCGACGCCAACGCCAACGCCAACGCCAACGCCAACGCCAACGCCAACGCCAACGCCAACGCCAACGCCAACGCCAACGCCAACGCCAACGCCAACGCCAACGCCAACGCCAACGCCAACGCCAACGCCAACGCCAACGCCAACGCCAACGCCAACGCCAACGCCAACGCCAACGCCAACGCCAACGCCAACGCCAACGCCAACGCCAACGCCAACGCCAACGCCAACGCCAACGCCAACGCCAACGCCAACGCCAACGCCAACGCCAACGCCAACGCCAACGCCAACGCCAACGCCAACGCCAACGCCAACGCCAACGCCAACGCCAACGCCAACGCCAACGCCAACGCCAACGCCAACGCCAACGCCAACGCCAACGCCAACGCCAACGCCAACGCCAACGCCAACGCCAACGCCAACGCCAACGCCAACGCCAACGCCAACGCCAACGCCAACGCCAACGCCAACGCCAACGCCAACGCCAACGCCAACGCCAACGCCAACGCCAACGCCAACGCCAACGCCAACGCCAACGCCAACGCCAACGCCAACGCCAACGCCAACGCCAACGCCAACGCCAACGCCAACGCCAACGCCAACGCCAACGCCAACGCCAACGCCAACGCCAACGCCAACGCCAACGCCAACGCCAACGCCAACGCCAGCTCAGGCGTTATCCAGGTGGCCGAGGGCGCCACCGTCGAAGGCAACTGGTCTCTGAGCCCCGGTGCGGATGGACTCTCCGTCATCGACGTACTGATCAATGGGGCGCCCCTGAGCTTTTCCAGTCTGCCTGGCAGTGACGAGCAGACCACGTTGACCCTGGCGCAGGGCGACCTGACCCTGAGGGGTGATGGTAGCTGGTCCTTTACGGCAGCCAGCGGACTCGACAACAGTACGCCGCAGAACATCGATGTCGTGCTTCGCGTGACTGATGGTGACGGTGACGTCGTCGAACTCGATATCAGTGGCGAGATCCTGGACGCATCGGGGCCCACCACCCCAACGGATGGCGGTGATCCTGATGCGGCACCGGACGAGGTGGTGCTCGATGAGGACGGTCTGGATGGCGGTATCCCCGGCGGTGATGGCGATGTCGCGGGCGAGGCCACGGTCATCACCGGTGCGCTCGGCTACGACTTCGGCGACGACGGCCCGGCAGGCAGCGGCGCCTTCGCCTGGTCGCAGGTGGGTCTGCCGGCGTTGAGCTCGCGCGGTGAGGTGCTGAATTTTGCCGTGTCGGATGATGGCCTGAGCCTGGTGGCGGCCACGGCAGCGGGCGAAGAGGCGCTGCGCATCACCCTGACAGACCTCGCCAGCGGTGCCTTCGAGGTGAGCCTGCTGCGTCCGCTCGACCATCCGCAAAATTCCACCGAGGACGAACTGGCCATGTCGGTCGGTTACACCGTCGCCGATGTTGACGGTAGCGAGGCATCCGGCCAGCTCGACATTCGCATCGATGATGATACCCCGGTGGCGTCGGTGACCACGGGGAACACCCTGATCGACGCCAACGCCAGCTCAGGCGTTATCCAGGTGGCCGAGGGCGCCACCGTCGAAGGCAACTGGTCTCTGAGCCCCGGCGCGGATGGACTCTCCGTCATCGACGTACTGATCAATGGGGCGCCCCTGAGCTTTTCCAGTCTGCCTGGCAGTGACGAGCAGACCACGTTGACCCTGGCGCAGGGCGACCTGACCCTGAGAGGTGACGGTAGCTGGTCCTTTACGGCAGCCAGCGGACTCGACAACAGTACGCCGCAGAACGTCGATGTCGTGCTTCGCGTGACCGATGGTGACGGTGACGTCGTCGAACTGGATATCAGTGGCGAGATCCTGGACGCATCGGGGCCCACCACCCCAACGGATGGCGGTGATCCGGATGCGGCGCCTGCCGAGGTGGTGCTCGATGAGGACGGCCTGGATGGCGGTATCCCCGGCGGTGATGGCGATGTCGCGGGCGAGGCCACGGTCATCACCGGTGCGCTCGGCTACGACTTCGGCGACGACGGCCCGGCAGTCAGCGGCGCCTTCGCCTGGTCGCAGGTGGGTCTGCCGGCGTTGAGCTCGCGCGGTGAGGTGCTGAATTTTGCCGTGTCGGATGATGGCCTGAGCCTGGTTGCGGCCACGGCAGCGGGCGAAGAGGCGCTGCGCATCACCCTGACAGACCTTGCCAGCGGTGCCTTCGAGGTGAGCCTGCTGCGTCCGCTCGACCATCCGGAAAATTCCACCGAGGACGATCTGGCCATGTCGGTCGGTTACACCGTCGCCGATGTTGACGGTAGCGAGGCATCCGGCCAGCTCGACATTCGCATCGATGATGATGCGCCGGAGGGCATCGTCTCGGAAGCTTTACTGCTTGAAAATGGCAGCACTGGAGAACTGGCACTTCCGGGCGGGTATGGTGCGGATGGGCAAGGGGCCCCGATCCGCTTCGACGGTGCGCTGGATGGGGCGCCGGTGGAAGACGTCAATGGCAACACCATCATGTTGGATGGCGGACCACTGTCCTGGAGGCTGGCCGACAATGGGGTCGAGCTGGAGGCGGTGACAGCCACCGGACAGGTAGGCTTCAGCGTGGTGCTGGATGAATCAAGCAATCAGGCCCGTCTCGTTGTCGGGGAAGGTGAGCTGTCTGTTTTCACTCGGCTTGATGGTGACATCGTGGCGACCGCCATTTCGCAGAGCGCGACCCAGGGTGTGCTGGATGTCTCCGAGGGCGGTCTTGATTCGCAGCTGGTGTTCTCCGCGGTGGCCGGCGTTGCGATTGCCGACGGATCACTCATCGTCGGGGCGGGACAGATTGATGAAGGAGACCAGCTGCGTGTCGATATGGTCGCGGGGGCCGAGGAAACCGGCGGTGTGGTGTCCTGGGACTCACATGTGCGCGTCGGCGAGTTTCGCCAGAGTATCTCGATGGCTGGCGCTGACAACGCGCGAGCCACCCTGCTGCTCAGTGCCCGGGCCTACTCGTCACAGCAGGGGGAAGATGAGCCTCTGCCGCTGTCGGCCGGGGACCTGCGCATTCTCGATCAACGGGGCGTGGATGTGACGTCGGAGGTTCAGATCGATGTCATCGATGGGGATCTCAAGGTTGAAGGCTTGCAGGATGGCTGGTCGTTTGTCATCAACAGCGCCGAGGGCATCCAGGCCATCATCATCGAAGGCGGGAACGGTGAACCCTTTGGGCTTGGCAGCGTCGACATCGTCCGTGGGGCTGCGCCAGGAGACGCATCGGTGCCGCTGCCCCTCGAGGCTGCCGATGGCGACGGTGACAAGGCGTCCGGTGAGCTTTCCTTGATCCTGTCAGGCCCGGGTGAGCTCGTGGTGAGCAACAATGCCAACAATACAATCACCACAGGTGGGGGCGACGATGTCGTCATCGCGGACAAGGGTGGGGCAACGATCATCATCGACCCAGCAGGCAACTATAACCTCTCCTTTATTCTCGACTCGTCGGTCAGCATGAATGCAGAAGTCGATACGCCCAGGCCGGATGGATCGGGCAACTATACCCGCCTCGAGCTGCTGAAGGCAGCAATGCTGCGACAGCTCGAGACCCTGGCAGACTTCGAAGGTACCTTGAATCTTCAACTGATCGATTTCGACGGCGTAGCACGAAATCCCGTCGTGTTCGAAGACTTCAGTAGTGCTGACCTGGCTGCGGCCAGGGCCTATATCCTCGGTATGGAAGCCAAGGGATCCACCAATTTCGATGCAGGCTTCGTTGCCAGTACGGACTTCTTCACCCGCATGTCGGATATCAACAGCTTCGAGTCAACGGCGGTCTTTGTCACCGACGGGCTACCGACAATCTGGCTGGACGAGGATGGCAAGCTGGTGATCCCGGATCCGCTGGAGCCCGGTTCTCTTTCGGCGGTGGAGGAATCGGTGGCGTCCTTCGAAGCACTGCTCGAAGTGGCCGATTCGGTCCACGGGATCGGCATAGGGGAAGATAGTCTGGTTGATTACATCCGCCATTTTGACAATACCGACATCCTGGCGAGTGACGTCGAGACTGCGTTGGAAGACGGCAATACCTATACCGGATCCGCCGGTGAGATCAACGTGGTCAACACCGAGGAAGATCTGAATCTTGCTCTTGATACGGGGTCAAGTACCTCGGATCTAGAACCCTTGGGGAGTGACCAGGTATTTGCCGGGGCGGGGGATGATCTTGTATTCGGAGACACGGTCAACTCCGATGATCTCGAATGGGTTAACGGCGATTCCGGGGAGGAGTTTTCATCGGGAGAGCACAATGGTCTAGGTTATGAAGGCCTCTATGAGTTTCTGAAGTGGTCTCCCGATTTTGGCAATGGCACCGCGCCAACGACTGATGAGGTCAAGGCGTATGTTCTGGCCAACGTAGATTCACTGATGAACCTGGAGCGCCAGGACGGTGGTATCGATGAGCTATATGGTGAACAGGGCGATGATGTCCTGATAGGCGGCGCAGGGCAGGATGTTCTGGTGGGCGGTAAAGGAGATGATGTTCTGTGGGGAGGCCTGGATAGTGATCAATTTGTATGGGATGCCGCAGACGCCGAGGTCCCTTCTGTTGATCGTATCGAGGACTTCACTCTCGGAACCACCGATCAAGCTGACAAGCTCGATCTGAGCGGTCTGTTGATCGATGGCGCTGCGTCGGACCTGTCCAGCTATCTGGTGGCTGTCGACGAAGGCGAGGATATTCTCCTGAAGATCAAGACCGATGGCGGGATTGACGCGTCCGGGAACAACGCTGACCTGACCATCGAACTGGGCGGCCTTGGTGTGGCCGGAAGTGGTGAACAGGTGCTGCAGCAGATGCTTGATGATGGACAATTGATCGTCGAGTGACGATGCGTTTTGCAAAAGGGCCTGGCGATGCCAGGCCCTTTTTGTATGCGTCAGTTCACATTCGAGTATCAACAGCAGGACTTTCCTTCAGAAGCAGTCAGTGATGACTGTGGTGGTCTTAGCGATGCCGGGAAAGGAGACATCATCCAGCTGCTGACGCCTTGTCATGTTTTGCTTTGCAGCTTCGCTATTTCTTCCTTCGTTTGTGCGAGGATTGTTCTTTAGTACGGTGCGTGTGCTCCCTTGCCTGTCATTTTTAGTGTTGTATGGATGAAATCACATTAGGGACAGGTAAAGTGTCATGGAAGATGCCGTAATCGTCGCCGCTTCAGGAGGCGTCTGGATAAAAGACGCCGAAGGAAATCTGAAGGTGGCCTTGGCGGGAGATCGCCTTGAAGAGGGGAGTGTTCTGGTAACAGGGCCGACGGGAGTGGCTCGAATAGATGGGGGAAAGGGCCTGCTCGACGAGCACAGCCTGCCCAAAGGTATCGCCGGCGGTCCCGGCGACGCCCCGGGAACCGAGGTGGTGAACACCGGCTGTAACGACAGCGCGAGCGCCAACCTCGGGTTCGACTCTGGGGCTGATGGTGCTGCCGTGCAGGGTGCTTTCCGCTGGGACCTCGACGGGCTGCCTGAGTTGACCAGCCGAGACTCTCCAGTCGAGTTTGTGGTGAGTTCAGACGGCTACACCGTGATGGGCAATGATGCTGATGGCGAGCGGGTCCTGACCATTAATCTGGTGGATGCCGAGACCGGTGATGTGGTGGTCTACCTGAGCAAGGATGTCGACCACCCGGAGGGCGCTCAGGAAAGCGATCTGTCGCTCGAGTTGGGCTACGCCATTACCGACAAGGACGGCTCGACAGTGCGCGGGACGCTTGAGGTGGTGATCAATGACGATACGCCAACCATCACCGGCATCGATCCGGAGGGATTCATTGCCGCGATGGAAGGGTCAAGCCGAGCAGCCGCGCTACCGCTGTTGGCGGAAGAGGATGAGCTGGCCTGGAGTCTAGGAGAGCCTGCGTCCAGCGCTGACAGCTCCTATGCCACTGCGGTCGATGTCTTGGGCAATATGCTGGATCTAAGAGAGTTGCTCGAAGACATTGGTGATCTGGAAGGTGGTGAAAAGGTCCTGGCCATCGCAGATGGCGAAGACACCGTGGTCCACGTGAAGCTCGATGGAGGGCTCTTGCAGGACGGCAGCAATGCGGATGTTCAGGTGACGCTAACGGGGGTGTCCATGGACGGAAGCAGTGACGACTTTCTGGTCAGGCTGCTGGAGAGTTCACAGCCGGATATCGGTTGAGCGAGTGGCAGCACGCCCGGCTGTAGCCGGGCGTGCTGGCAGGATGACGGCAGTGCTTTCTGGCCAGACAGGGTTGTCAGGCCGGCTGCTGTCGGTCAACGGCAGGTTGCGGTGACGCCAGTCGTTGCACCATTGCCGTCACCATACGGCTGGAGTGATCCGCCGCCTGCTCGAGGAATTCCTCGAAGGACAGGTGGTTGTCACCTTGCCCGGCGATGTCGGACAAGGCGCGAATCACCACGAAGGGGCAACCGTAGAGGTGGCAGGTCTGGGCAATCGCGGCCGCCTCCATTTCTGCCGCCAGCATGGTGGGAAAGCGGTTGCGGGTGCGCGAGACAAGATCGGGGCACGCCATGAAGACGTCGCCGGTCGCGATCAGGCCCTCGACCACCTTGACCTCAGCCATGCCTTCGACGCAGTCCCGTGCCACCCGAACCAGGCGTTCATCCGGGAGATAGGCCGCCGGCATATTGGGCACCTGGCCATGTTCGTAGCCGAATACCACCGCGTCGACATCGTGGTGGCGCACCTCGCTGGACACCACCACGTCGCCGATCGACAGTCCTTCGCCGAACCCGCCTGCGGAACCCGTGTTGATGATCGCCTCGGGCTGGTAGTTGTCCAGCAGCAGCGTCGCCCCGATGGCGGCGTTGACCTTGCCGATCCCGGATTGCAGCAGTACGACCTCGACCCCATGCAGGCGGCCGATGTAGAAGGTGGAGCCGACGTGGGTGCGGGTCCTGACGTCTTCCAGCTGGGCCGCCAGTTGGGCGACTTCCTGCGCCATGGCTCCGATGATGCCAATGCGTTTCATGCGATTCCTCTTGAGGTGGAGCTTCGGCTCAGGCGAAGACCTGGTGCCACTCGTCACGCTTGGCCAGCAGGCCTTTTGCCAGCTCCTGGGCGCCTTCCAGGCTGTGGGATGCGGCCCAGCCACACTGCATTTCGTTGCAGGCAGGAACTTCGGTCGCTGACAGCACGTCGTTGAGCGTACCCTCGATCAGTGCCAGCACGTCGTCGTAGTCGTCGTGGTTGATCATGGCGATATAAAAGCCGGTCTGGCAGCCCATGGGGCTGATATCGACAACCTTGTCCGAGTGGTTGCGCGACAGCTCGGCCATCAGGTGCTCCAGGGAGTGCAGGGCAGGCATCTCCATGTGCTCCTTGTTGGGCTGGCAAATCCGCAAGTCATACTTGTGGATGCGATCGCCGTTGGCGCCGGTCTTGATATCTGCCAGACGCACATAGGGGGCGCGAACCTTGGTGTGGTCGAGGTTGAAGCTCTCGACATTCATCTTCTTGTCGCTCATGGAGTGTCTCCGTGATCCTGTGTTGGATGGGCGCGATGCTACGTCAATTGAGTCCATCACGCATGGATGTCGCAAGTGCAGGTTCAGCCGTCGGGAGTTTCGCGATGCTGGCCGTCATGAATGTCTGCGGCCATCAAGGTGTTTTCCAGCAGGCTGGCTACCGTCATCGGGCCAACGCCACCCGGGACCGGTGTGATGTGACCTGCACGTCGGGCGGCCTCGTCGAAGTCGACGTCGCCCACCAGGCGCCCATCTTCCTGTCGATTGATGCCCACATCGATGACGATCGCGCCGTCACGTACCCATTCGCCTTTCACCAGTCCTGGTTTTCCGACCGCAACCACCAGCAGTTCCGCCTTGCGTACCTGGGCCTCGAGGTCACGGGTAAAGCGGTGACAGACGGTGGTCGTGCAGCCCGCCAGCATCAATTCCAGTGCCATCGGCCGTCCCACGATATTGGAGGCACCGACCACCGTGGCGTCGAGGCCTCGCACCGCTAGACCCGAGTGATGCAGCAGCGTCATCACGCCCTTGGGGGTGCAGGGGCGCAGCAGCGGCAGACGTTGGGCCAGCCGTCCCAGGTTGTAGGGATGGAAGCCGTCCACGTCCTTGCTTGGCAGGATGCGCTCGAGGATAGGGCGAGCGTCCAGGTGGTCGGGCAGCGGAAGTTGAACCAGAATGCCATCGATGGATGCGTCGGCGTTGAGCTGGTCGACCAGGGCTTCGAGCTCTGCCTGTGATGTAGAAGCGGGCAGGGCGTGTTGAACAGATGAAATACCCGCCTGCTCGCAGGCGCGATGCTTGTTGCGTACATAGACGTGGGAGGCGGGGTCTTCACCGACCAGCACCACAGCAAGCCCCGGGATGCGTTCTCCGGCATCGATCCGCGCCTGTACCTGACGGGCGACCTGCTGGCGTACTGTGGCGGCAATGGACTTGCCATCGATGAGCTGGGCGGTCATGGGGTTCCCTCGGTCAGAAGTGGGTGTGCTGGATGAAATTGGCGGCCACGGATTTTCGCACGCTCCGCCATCCAGGCAAAGCTTGAGCCCGAATGACAACAGGAATGTCTCGGTAGCCTGTTGACTTGGCGGGAAAGTTCCGTAGAATACGCAGCGCTTGCAGAGACTGCTTCGGCGGTTTGCATGGCCGAGCGGCTGGCCGGCGGGGTGTAGCGCAGTCTGGTAGCGCGCCTGCTTTGGGAGCAGGATGTCGGGGGTTCGAATCCCTCCACCCCGACCACAACAGCTTGTTGAAGAAGAAGTTTTTCTCGAAAAGCGGGTTGTGGTGAAGAGTTCGGTTCTGTAGAATGCGCCTATAGCTCAACCGGATAGAGCAACGGCCTTCTAAGCCGTAGGTTGCAGGTTCGAGTCCTGCTGGGCGCGCCAGTGAAGTTTGCTGGTAGCTGCTTTTGACAGGCTCGGGCAAAGGTTGTAGCGGTATTGTCCTGATATGGTGGATGTAGCTCAGTGGTAGAGCCCCGGATTGTGGCTCCGGTGGTCGTGGGTTCGATCCCCATCATCCACCCCATTCAGGCGATGCAAGTGTGGTCAAGCCCGAACGTGGGTTCGGTAGCTGACAGGTTGTGGTGGATGTAGCTCAGTGGTAGAGCCCCGGATTGTGGCTCCGGTGGTCGTGGGTTCGATCCCCATCATCCACCCCATCAACCTGATTCCTTCCCCGAGTTTCTTTCTTGAACAAGTCGTTGTCGAATCTGAA
>NZ_PXNS01000012.1 GCF_003045775.1 Halomonas litopenaei
CAACCTGATTCCTTCCCCGAGTTTCTTTCTTGAACAAGTCGTTGTCGAATCTGAAGCTGGCAGGCAAAGTTGCTTGTCCGGCGTTTTGTCGTGCCTGTGTTTCGCCCTCGGCGGCGGTCGTGTCGTCATTCGGTGGCCACGAATTTTCCAATAGCCCCTTGTAAAAGACATGCCAGGCCCCATGTTGTGGGCGTTGGCGCTTGCCAGTGCCCGGCGGGATTCTTAGAATCTCCCCTTTGACGTTTTCAATTTTTCAGTACGCCCCCAGTCGGTAGAGGATTATTCATGCAAGTTTCCGTCGATACGACCTCCCAGATCGAACGCCGCATCAACGTCCAGGTGCCGGCCGCCGAGATCGACGAGGCCGTCGCCGCCCGTCTCAAGGATGCCGCCAAGAACGTTCGTCTCGACGGTTTCCGCAAGGGCAAGGTGCCGATGTCGGTCATCCGCCAGCGCTATGGTGCTGATGTGCGCAACGAGGTGGTGGGCGAGGTCATGCGTGAGCGCTATGTTCGCGCCATTACCGATGAGAAGCTCAATCCGGCCGGCTACCCGCAGATCGAAGCCACCGTCAACGAGACCGGCAAGGACCTGGAGTTCACTGCCACCCTCGAGGTCTATCCTGAGTTCGAGCTGGCGACCATTGAAGGCGCCGAGGTCGAGCGTCCGGTGGTTGAAGTGACCGATGCCGACGTCGACGAGATGATCGAGACGCTGCGCAAGCAGAACGCTGCCTGGGAAGAGGTTGAGCGTGCTGCAGAGCAGGGCGATCAGGTCAATATCGACTTCCAGGGCTTCCTGGGTGACGAGCCGTTTGAAGGCGGCAGCGCCGAGAGCCACGATCTGGTGCTGGGTTCCGGCAGCTTCATCCCCGGCTTCGAGGATCAGCTCGAAGGTGCCAAGGCGGGTGAGGACAAGGTCATCAGCGTGACCTTCCCCGAGGACTACCAGGCAGAGCAGCTGGCCGGCCAGGAAGCGACCTTCAAGGTCAAGGTCAACGCGGTCAAGGGCCAGGCGCTGCCGGAAGTCGATGCGGAATTCATCGAGAAATTCGGTGTCGAAGGTGGTGACGTCGAGGCGTTCCGCGCCGAGGTCAAGAAGAACATGAGCCGTGAGGCTGACCAGGCGGTCGAGAATCGCGTCAAGCAGCAGGTGCTCGAGGCCCTCAAGCAGGCCAACGAGATCCCCGTTCCCGAGTCGCTGGTCCAGCAGGAGGTCGATGGCCTCAAGCGTCAGGCGGCGCAGCAGTTTGGTCTGGGCGAGGACTTCGACGTCAGCCAGTTGCCCAACGAGCTGTTTACCGAACAGGCCAAGAGCCGCGTGCAGGTCGGTCTGCTGCTGGCTGAGGTGATCAAGGTCAACGAGCTGGATGCTTCCGACGACGAGATCAAGGCAAAGGTCGAGGAGCTTGCACAGCAGTATCAGGAGCCCGAGCAGGTCGTCGAGTACTATATGGGCAACGAGCAGATGAAGACCCAGGTCAAGTCTGCACTGCTGGAAGAAAAGGCCGTCGACGCTTTGCTCGATCAGGCCAATGTGAAGGACGTGGAAATGTCCTACCAGCAGGCCCTGGCTGCCGCGCAGCAGCAGCCGGGCGACGAGGCGGAGGAAGGCGAGGACGCTTGAGGCGCCTCTCCTGGCCGGCCCCGTCGGGCCGGCTTCGTCGTTTTGTCACGCAAGGAAACAAGGACATCTCCTCATGAACACCGAGTTCGATATCAACGCTGCCGGCGGCCTTGTGCCCATGGTGGTCGAGCAGAGCGCCCGCGGCGAGCGTGCCTACGACATCTACTCCCGGCTGTTGAAGGAGCGGGTGATCTTCCTGGTGGGGCCGGTCGAAGACTATATGGCCAACCTGCTGGTCGCCCAGCTGTTGTTCCTGGAGTCCGAGAACCCGGACAAGGACATCCACCTTTACATCAATTCGCCCGGCGGTTCGGTGACGGCGGGGATGTCCATCTACGACACCATGCAGTTCATCAAGCCTGACGTCTCGACCGTCTGTATCGGTCAGGCGGCGAGCATGGGAGCCCTGCTGCTGGCCGGTGGTGCCGCTGGCAAGCGCTATTGCCTGCCCAACTCGCGGATGATGATCCACCAGCCGCTGGGTGGCTATCAGGGGCAGGCCTCGGACATCGAGATTCACACCCGTGAAATTTTGGGCATCCGCGAGCGACTGAACCAGATCCTGGCGCACCACACCGGCCAGGATATCGAGACCATCGCCAAGGATACCGATCGCGACAACTTCATGAACGGCGCCCAGGCCGCGGAGTATGGCCTGATCGACGCAGTGCTGGATAAGCGCCCGGCATCCTGATAGCGTGATAGCTCGCGCGATGACTACGTGATTACCGGTGGCCCCTGGGGCCACCGCTGCCAGAGAGGTACGCGAATGGCCGACGGCAAAGGCAAGGACGACAACGGCAAGCTTCTGTATTGTTCGTTCTGTGGCAAGAACCAGAACGAAGTACGCAAGCTGATCGCCGGTCCGTCCGTTTATATCTGCGATGAGTGTGTCGATCTCTGCAACGACATCATTCGCGAAGAAGTTCTCGATGCCGATGCCGAGAGCGACGAGGAGCGTCTGCCCGTTCCGCGCGAAATTCGACACACCCTCGACGACTACGTGATCGGTCAGGACCGCGCCAAGACGGTGCTGTCGGTGGCCGTGTACAACCACTACAAGCGTCTGCGTCACAGTGGCAAGGATGAGGTCGAGCTCGGCAAGTCGAACATCCTGCTGATCGGGCCCACCGGTAGCGGCAAGACTCTGCTGGCGGAGACCCTGGCGCGGTTGCTCAATGTTCCCTTCACCATCGCCGATGCCACCACGCTGACCGAAGCGGGCTACGTCGGCGAGGATGTCGAGAACATCATCCAGAAGCTGCTGCAGAAGTGCGACTACGACGTGGACAAGGCCGAGCGTGGCATTGTCTACATCGACGAGATCGACAAGATCTCGCGCAAGTCGGACAATCCGTCGATCACCCGGGATGTTTCTGGCGAGGGCGTGCAGCAGGCGCTGTTGAAGCTGATCGAGGGCACCACGGCCTCGGTGCCTCCGCAAGGTGGTCGCAAGCATCCGCAGCAGGAGTTTCTGCAGGTCGATACCGGCAATATCCTGTTTATCGTCGGCGGTGCCTTCGCCGGCCTCGACAAGGTTATCCGGGATCGTGCCGAGACCGGTGGCATTGGTTTCAATGCCGAGGTCAAGAGCAAGGATGAGACCAAGGGTGTCGGCGATCTGCTGCTGGACGTGGAACCCGAGGATCTGGTCAAGTTCGGCCTGATTCCCGAGTTCGTCGGACGTCTGCCGGTCATCGCAACCTTGACCGAGCTGACCGAAGACGCACTGATTCAGATTCTGACCGAGCCGAAGAACTCGCTGGTCAAGCAGTACGCTCGGTTGTTCGACATGGAAGGCGTCGAGCTGGACTTCCGCGAGGATGCCCTGCGCGCGGTGGCCCACAAGGCAATGGCGCGCAAGACCGGCGCCCGTGGCCTGCGTTCGATTCTCGAGTCGGTGCTGCTCGACACGATGTACGAGATTCCCTCTCTCGAGGGCGTCAGCAAGGTGGTTATCGACGCCTCTGTCATCGGTGGGGAGAGTGATCCCCTGCTGATCTACAGCCAGGCCAGCGACGCTGAGGAAGACACTCGCGTGGACGGCACCGACGGCTAGTCCGTCAGCGCTTCCCGCGACGCCGTCAAAAGGGGCCGCAGACGCGGCCCCTTTGTCTGCCGGAGCCTTCGATGGCGATTCGGCTAGGCGTTTCCCCTTGCAATGCCTCGGGGCTGCCCCCATCCCCTTAGGTTTCACCCGCTAAGTTTGAGGAACGTCTGCGATGCAGCAGAACGCCGAACAGACTATGAGTCTGCCCCTTTTGCCACTGCGTGACGTGGTGGTATACCCGCAGATGGTCATCCCCTTGTTTGTCGGCAGAGAGAAGTCGATTCAAGCGCTGGAAGCCGCCATGGCGGATGACAAGCGGGTCTTGCTGGTCGCCCAGCGTGAGGCGAGCAAGGATGATCCCGATGACGAAGATCTGTTCGCCATCGGCACGGTAGCCGAGATCATGCAGCTGCTGAAACTCCCGGACGGTACCGTCAAGGTGCTGATCGAGGGCGAGTCTCGCGCCGATATCGGTGAGATCTCGGTAGCCGAAGAGGGTTACTCCACGGCCCAGGTGATACTGCGTTCCAGCGAGCCCCTGAGCGAGCGTGAGCAGGAGTCGTTGGTGCGGGTGCTGCTCAACCAGTTCGAGCAGTACGTCAAGATGTCGAAGAAGGTGCCCAACGAGGTACTGAATTCGCTGTCCGGGATCGAGGATCCCAGCCGCCTGGTGGATACGATCTGCGCCCATCTGTCGCTGAAGATCGGCGACAAGCAGGAATTGCTCGAGATGGATCGCGTCCGCGATCGTATCGAGCACCTGATGGCGCTGATCGAAGCCGAGATCGACCTGCTGCAGGTAGAGAAGCGCATTCGCTCCAGGGTCAAGGACCAGATGGAGAAGTCCCAGCGCGAGTACTACCTCAACGAGCAGATGAAGGCCATCCAGAAGGAGATGGGCGAGCTCGAGAACGCGCCAAACGAGGCCGACAAGTACGAGCAGGCCATCAAGGACTCCGGGATGCCCAAGGAGGCCGCCGACAAGGCCAACCAGGAGCTCGGCAAGTTGCGCATGATGTCACCTTCCTCGGCGGAGGCGACGGTGGTGCGCTCTTACCTCGACTGGCTGGTGTCGGTACCGTGGAAGAAACGTACCCGGGTCAAGCACGATCTGATCAATGCCCAGAAGGTGCTCGACGAGGACCACTATGGACTGGATGAGGTCAAGGAACGCATCCTCGAGTATCTGGCCGTGCACAAGCGGGTCAAGAAGCTCAAGGGGCCGGTGCTGTGTCTGGTGGGGCCTCCCGGCGTCGGCAAGACCTCGCTGGGCAAGTCCATCGCCCGGGCGACCAATCGCAAGTATGTGCGTCTGGCCCTCGGCGGCGTGCGTGATGAATCGGAAATCCGTGGGCATCGCCGGACCTATATCGGCTCTCTGCCCGGAAAGCCGATCCAGCGCATGGCCAAGGCGGGGGTGAAGAACCCGTTGTTCCTGCTTGACGAGGTCGACAAGGTCGGCATGGACCATCGTGGAGATCCTGCGTCTGCGCTGCTTGAGGTGCTGGACCCCGAACAGAACAACACCTTCAGTGACCACTACCTGGAGCTGGACTACGATCTGTCGGAAACCCTGTTCATCTGTACCGCCAACTCGATGAATATTCCGGGGCCGCTGCTGGACCGCATGGAGGTGATACGCCTCCCGGGGTACACCGAGGATGAGAAGCTGGCCATCGCCACGCGCTATCTGGTGCCCAAGCAGCTGGCCGCTAACGGCTTCAAGGAAGATGAGCTGAGCTTTGGTGAGGATGCGCTGCTGGAGCTGATTCGCTACTACACCCGCGAAGCCGGCGTTCGCGAGCTCGAGCGGCAGATCGCCAAGGTCAGTCGCAAGGTGTTGCGTGAGCGGCTCGAGAAGGAAGGCAAGGAAGGTGCCCTGGGCTCACAGACGCTGGCGGCCGAGGATATCGAAGCCTACGCTGGCGTGCGGCGTTACAGCTACGGTCTGGCCGACCAGCAGGACCAGGTCGGTCGTGTGACCGGACTCGCCTGGACCTCGGTGGGAGGTGAGTTGCTCAATATCGAGTCGGTGGTGACGCCTGGCAAGGGGCGTCTCAACAAGACCGGTTCACTGGGTGACGTCATGAAGGAGTCGGTGAGTGCCGCCCAGACGGTGGTGCGGGCCCGCGCCGAGGCGCTGGGGATCGATCCCGAGCGGTTCGAGAAGGAAGACCTGCATATCCACGTGCCGGAGGGAGCCACCCCCAAGGACGGCCCCAGCGCGGGTATCGCCATGGTGACCGCCATGGTCTCGGCATTCTGCAACCGTCCTGTGCGTTGCGACGTTGCGATGACCGGTGAGGTCAACCTGAGAGGCGAAGTCATGCCGATCGGTGGGCTCAAGGAGAAATTGCTGGCGGCCAGGCGCGGTGGTATAAAGACGGTGCTAATACCCGAGGAGAACCGTCGCGATCTCAAGGAGGTCCCTGAAAATATCAAGGATGCTCTGACGATCCATCCGGTTCGCTGGATTGATGAAGTGCTCGAGCTCGCTCTGTCACAAAAGGTGGATCAAAAAACCGACGATTCACTGTCGACAGAGTCGTCTGCGACACACTCAATGGTCAGCACACACTAGTGACGTTTTTTCCATGATCTTGGGTGTAGAATGCCGAGTTCATGCGGATTGGCAAGGAAGGTTGCTTGACAGGTCTTTTGCAGCATTGCTATAAATTATCGCCATGCTGCGATCGAGCCTGTCGGCAAGAAGTATCGCCGTTTCGAATTTTTTTCTGTAATAGTCAAGGGGTGAAGTGTGAACAAGTCCGAGCTGATTGATGCCATTGCCGCGTCTGCCGATATTCCGAAGGCCGCCGCTTCTCGCGCGCTGGATGCTATGGTGGAATCCGTGACCGAGAGCCTGAAGCAGGGCGACAGCGTTTCACTGGTTGGCTTTGGTACCTTCTCCGTCAAGGAGCGCGCTGCACGTACCGGCCGCAACCCGCAGACCGGTCAGCCGATCGAAATCAGTGCCGCCAAGGTGCCGAGCTTCAAGGCCGGCAAGGCTCTGAAGGATTCCGTCAACTAAGACGCGTGGTCTCGGCGGCACGTCGAGCATCGTCACGTTGACACGAGTCTGGCGGCCACCGCCTACGCCGGACTCGCCAAGGGCGCATCGCTATCGCGGTGCGCCTTTTTCATGAGTTTGGGGGAGGTCGCGCCAGGCCCTCGGGTGCGTATACTGGTGCGCGAAGAATCCCCATCCTTTCGCAGAGGCATGCATGCTGCAGAGTATTCGCGACCGATCCCAGAGCTGGATCGCAAAGATCATCATTGGTGCCGTGATCGTCACCATGGCACTGTTTGGCGTGGAGTCGTTGATTGGTCTATTCGGACAATCCGGCGATGAGGTCGCCACGGTCAATGGTGAGCCCATCAATCGCCAGCAGGTCGAACTGAATGTCCAGCGCGCCATGCGCTCCAACCAGGTGCCGGCCGACCAGGAGCGCGCGCTGCGCGGCGAAGTGCTCGAAGGCTTGATCAGTGACCGCTTGATGATCGACTACGCCAAGAACGGCGGACTAGCGGTTTCGGACAATCAACTCGACCAGTTGATCGTCAGTCGCCCGGAGTTTCAGAATGCCGATGGCCAGTTCGACCAGGAGCTCTTCCGCAGCCGTCTATCAAGTGTCGGCTATACGCCATTGTCCTTCCGCGAGCAGCTCAGTCGTGACGTCATGCGCGGGCACATTCAGCAAGGCCTGATCGCCAGCGACTTCACCTTGCCAGGTGAACGCGAGCGGCTTGCCGAGTTGCAGCGCCAGACGCGTAGTTTCCGCTACCACCGGCTGACCGAGGCGGACCTCGAGGCGCCTGTCGAGGTGTCTCAGGCGGAAATGACAGCCTACTACAACGAGCATCAGCAGGAATTCCTGCGGCCGGAGCAGGTCAAGCTCGGTTACATCGTGCTCGATCAGGAGGCCATGGCCGCCGATATCGAGGTGAGCGAGGAGGACCTGCGCGAAGCCTGGGAAGCCCAGGCGGAGAACGCCGATCGTCAGATATCACATATCATGGTGACCTTCGGCGACGAGCGCAGCAGAGACGAGGCCGAGGCCCGTATCGAAGCCATCAAGGCGCGACTGGCCGATGGCGACGCGTTCGACGATCTGGCGGCCGAGTTCTCCGATGACACATCCACCAGCGACGATGGTGGCGATCTTGGGGTGATCACCCGGGGTATCTTCGGCGAGGCCTTTGAAGAGGCCGCCTTTGCCCTCGACGAGGGCCAGGTCTCCGAGGCGGTCGAGACCGACAACGGACTGCACCTGATCAAGGTGACCGAGATTGATCGTGCGGACTTTGCCTCCGAGCGTGACCGTCTGCGTGATCAGCTTGCTCAGGCACAGGTGCGTGACGCCTTCAATGACAAGGCCCAGCAGTTGATCGACGAGAGCTTCGCTGCCGACGATCTTCAGAGTGTGGCTGACGACCTTGGACTCGAGCGTCAGACCAGTGATTGGGTCGGTCGTGAAGGCGCTGAAGGCGTACTGGCCGAACCTGGCGTGATGGATCAGGCCTTCAGCGATGAGGTGCTTGGAGAGGGCTTCAACAGCGAGGTCATCGAGCTGGATGGTTCACGGCGTCTGGTGCTGCGGGTACTCGATCACCGCGACGCGGCGACGCTCCCACTGGAGCAGGTGAAGGACCAGGTCGAAGCGGCGGTGCGTCAGGCCAAGACCCGCGACGCCTTGATCGAGCTTGCTGAAGAGCGAGTGTCGCAGCTGCAGGGGGGCCAGTCGCTGGACATCGATTGGCAGCGTGCTGACAACATCAGCCGTCAGGACGCGCCCAGCGTACCCGATGCAGTGCTGACCACCGCGTTCAAGCTGCCGCATCCTGAAGAGGGCCAGGTGGTTTACGGCCGGGCGGTCGATGGCGCCGATGTCAGTCTTATTGCGCTGGAGAGCATTGGCCAGGGTGAGGGTAACCAGCAGATGGAGCAGTTTGTCGCCAGCATGGCCGAGCGGCTGCGTGCCCAGGCGGTGCTGGATGGCCTGTTGACCCATCTACGCGATACCGGCGAGATCGAGCGTTACTAGCCAACTCGTCTAGCCAGCGCGGAGAGGGGCCATACGCGTGTCGCGGTCCCCCTGCTGTCGAAAAGGAGCGCCATCTGGCGCTCCTTTTCGTTGGCGCCGGCCTGTGAAGTCCTGTTGGAACGATTGTTGGAGCGATGTTTCGGGTATTGCGTGCCTGCTCGATGGTTCTTTTTATACCGTTATCTTGCGTTCTGGTGAAGCGCATACGGCGTTCAGGGTATAGCGTCGCACAAGGCCTCTGCATAGGCTGTTTATATTTATACCGTTATCTTATTGGTCGTCATCTGTTGCCAATCTTCTAGCCGGAGCCAAGAACCGTCATGCAACCACTGGCCAGCATCCCCACCCATGTCATCACCGGATTTCTCGGCAGCGGCAAGAGCCAGTTGATCCGCCATTGGATCGATCGCAAACCCGTTGGTGAGCGGTGGGCAATCCTGATCAATGAATTTGGTCAGGTGGGCATCGACCAAGCGATAGTCGGGGAGCGCGACGACGTCACCGTGCAGGGGGTGCCAGGAGGGTGTCTCTGCTGTCAGGTGGCGACGGTCTTCCGCTCGGTGCTGGTGCAGTTGCTGCGCCGCGAACGGCCAGATCGACTGCTGATCGAGCCCTCCGGGCTCGGCCACCCGGCCGGCCTGCTGGAGGTGCTGGGGGGCGGCGATCTTGCCCAGGTGCTGGATCTCCGCCAGGTCATCACTGTGCTCGATGCACGCCGTTTCGATGATCCCAGAGTCACTAACCACTCCACCTTTATCGATCAGCTGGCAGTGGCCGATGGATGGGTGCTGTCCATGCAGGACCTGCTCGAGGACGAGCATCGCCAAGGGCTCGAGCGATGGCGCCAGGAGAGTGGCTTGGCACCATCCTGGATGGTGGAAAGCGGCGCGAAAGGGTTGCCGATCAGCCATCTGCTCGACTCCCCGGCGCGATGCCGTCAGAACGCTCGTCGCGATGCTCAGAGTCTGCTGCTGCGTCGGCCTTCGCTGCATGCCGAGGCGATCGACTCGTCGCCAGGTACGCCAGAGGTCCCGGCGCCCATCGCCGGTGGTGCAGCAAGACAGAACGGACACGGTCTGGGGTATCGCTCCGCAAGCTGGCATTGGCACCGCGAGGAGTGCTTCGATCTCGCAGCGCTGGAGCAGTGGTGGAAGCAACTGCCATCTGGCGTGCGGGTGAAAGGGGTCATGCGAACCGGCCGGGGCTGGCGCACCTTCCCGCTTCCGTCCGTTCCCGGCAAAGAGGCTCAGGCGTCCTGGCGCAAGGATTCGCGGCTCGAGATGATCTGGCCAGAGGATATGGAACTCGATATCGATGGCCTGGAGCGGGCGCTCGAGCAGTGTCGACGTCGGCCGTCGGGTGAGGCGGGGCCGGACGCCTGAGCGTCCGGCGTGTCATCGATGCCCGAAGGCCCAGGGCGGGCAGGGCGTCGATAAAGGCTGCGTCAGAAGGAAAAGCGGTTGAGTGATGGGGCCTCGCCGTCTTCGATGCGCACCTCCCAGCCCTGATCGCGGGTCCAGTCGCCGACCACGATACGTTGCGCCGACACGGGATCGCCCTGAGGACCGGCAAGGCTCAAGTCATGCACGGCGGGACGATGGGTATGACCGTGAATCAGCCTGCGAACCTCGTGGGCCTGCATCACGTCGACGACTTCCTCGGGGGTGACGTCCATGATGTCAGCGGCCTTGGTGCTGTTGGCCTCGCCGGACTGCTGACGCAACTGGCTTGCCAAGGCCAGACGTTCCGGGATCGGCATGGCAAGGACTCCTGCCTGCCACTGCGGGTCACGGGCCTTGGCGCGAAACGCCATGTAGGCTTCGTCGCTGGTGCACAGGCTGTCACCGTGCATCACCAGGGTAGGCTCACCGCCAAGGTCAAGTCGTTCTGGTTCGTCGAGCAGCGTGGCGCCGGCCCGCTGGGCGAAGCTTTCGCCCAGCAGGAAGTCGCGGTTGCCGTGCATCAGGAAAAGTCGCATGCCGGCGTCGCTGGCAGCCTTGAGGCGTTCGGCCACCTGGCAGGCCAGAGCCGCGTGGCCAGACGGATCCGCGGCGCCGAGATCCATCAGGTCGTCGCCGATCCAGGCGTCGAAGATGTCACCGATCAGGTAAAGATCGGTGCCTTCGGCGGTGTTGCGCTCGAGGTAGTCGAAGAATCCCTGGGTGATCTGCGGCGCCTCGGGATGCAGGTGCAGGTCAGCGATCAACAGAGTGGTCATGGTGTTCATGGTCTCCTGAACGCAGCACGCCCGCAGTGCGGGCGTGCTCGGTGGAAAGGCAGGAGGATCAGGCGTCGTCCTTGACGTAGGCGCGCTGGATGATCACGTCCTCGGCAGGCACGTCGGCGTGCATGCCGCGTCGGGTGGTGGCCACGTCCTTGATCCGGTTGACCACGTCCATGCCGTCGACCACACGACCGAAGACACAGTAGCCCCAGCCCTGCATGTTCTTGCCGGTATGATTGAGGAAGTCGTTGTCGGCCACATTGATGAAGAACTGGGCGGTGGCGGAGTGAGGGTCCTGGGTCCGCGCCATGGCCAGGGTGCCGGTAGCGTTCTTGAGGCCGTTGTCCGCTTCGTTCTCGATGGGGTCACGCGTGGGCTTCTGCTCGAAGTTGCTGTCGAAGCCGCCGCCCTGGACCATGAAGCCGTCGATCACGCGATGGAAAAGGGTGCCATCGTAGAAGCCATCGCGGACGTACTGCTCGAAGTTGGCCGCGGTCTTTGGCGCCTCTTCATGGTTGAGTTCGATCGAGATGTCGCCAAAATTGGTCTGCAGAATGATCATGGAGTGGTCCTGTAGCGTTTACAGCGCCTCTTGGCGCCTTTCTCGTTCTCGGCCCGGCTTGGCGCCGGGCCCTGGCGTGACGCTATAATAGCCGTTTTGCTTCGCAGCGCGAAGCCGGGGGCGGATCTGTGCCCTTCAAAGCCCTTACTTCACCAGAGGTTGATTCATCAACATGACCACCGAGACCAGCAACGCGCCGAATTTCATTCGCAATCAGATTCGCGAGGAAATCGAGGCCGGACGGTCACAGAAGATCGTGACGCGATTCCCCCCCGAGCCGAATGGCTTCTTGCACATCGGGCACGCCAAGTCGATCTGTCTCAACTTCGGACTCGCGGAGCAGTTCGGTGGTGACTGCCATCTTCGCTTCGATGACACCAATCCCGCCAAGGAAGAGCAGGCCTACATCGACGCCATCAAGGAAGACGTGCACTGGCTGGGCTTCCAGTGGGCGGGCGACATTCGTTTCGCCTCCGACTACTTCGACCAGCTCTACGCCTGGGCGCAGCATCTGGTGAAGGAAGGCAAGGCCTATGTCGATGATCTGTCTCCGGACGAGATTCGCGAATACCGCGGCACCCTGACCGAAGCCGGTCGCCCCAGTCCCTACCGCGACCGCAGCGCAGAGGAGAACCTCGATCTGCTCGAGCGCATGCGCCAGGGGGAATTTGCCGAAGGCGAAAAGGTGCTGCGCGCGAAGATCGACATGGCCTCGCCCAACATCAACCTGCGCGACCCGATCCTGTATCGCATTCGGCATGCCAGCCACCACCAGACCGGCGACAAGTGGAAGATCTATCCGTCCTACGACTTCACCCACGGGCAGTCTGACGCCATCGAAGGGATTACCCACTCGGTCTGCACCCTGGAGTTCGAGGACCACAGGCCGCTCTACGAATGGTTTCTCGAGCAGCTGCCGGTGCCGGCCAAGCCCCGGCAGATCGAGTTTGCGCGCCTGAATCTGAACTATACCCTGACCTCCAAGCGCAAGCTCAAGCTGCTGGTCGACAACGGCATCGTCGATGGCTGGGATGATCCGCGCATGCCTACCATCTCCGGGATGCGTCGGCGCGGTTATACACCGGCGTCGATTCGCAAGTTCTGCGAGATGATCGGTGTGACCCGGGCCGACGGCGGTCTGGTGGACATTGCCATGTTGACCCATGCCATCCGCTCCGACCTCGAGGACAATGCGCCTCGTGCCATGTGTGTGCTGAAGCCACTCAAGGTGGTGTTGACCAATGTCGACGCCGACCACGAAGAGGTCTACGAGGTGGCGGGACACCCGGCCCGTGACGACATGCCGGTACGCCGTATCCCCTTTACCCGAGAGCTGTGGATCGACCGCGACGATTTCATGGAAGAGCCGCCGAAGAAGTTCTTCCGTCTGGCCCCGGGCAAGGAGGTTCGCCTGCGCAACAGCTACGTGATCCGTTGCGACGAGGTGGTCAAGGACGAGGCTGGCGAGATCCAGGAGCTGCGTTGCAGTGTGGACTTCGACACCCTGGGCAAGAACCCGGAAGGGCGCAAGGTGAAAGGGGTCATCCACTGGGTCAGTGCCAGCCACGGGGTGCCGATCGAGGTGCGGCTCTACGACAATCTGTTCCTGGTCGAGCAGCCGGACAAGGACAAGGACGCCGATTTCCTCGAGCACCTGAACCCCGAGTCGCTGGTGACCGTCCAGGGTGTCGGCGAGCCGAGCCTGGCTGATGCCGGCAACGAGGATCGCTATCAGTTCGAGCGCGTCGGCTACTTCTGTGCCGACCGCTACGCCAGCCGCCCCGATCACCTGGTGTTCAATCGCACGGTCGGTCTCAAGGACACCTGGGCCAAGATGCAGAAGAAGGGCTGACATGCAGATCTACAACACGCTGAGCCGCACCAAGGAAGAGTTCACGCCCATCGAGCCGGGCAAGGTACGCATGTACGTCTGTGGCATGACGGTGTATGACTTCTGCCACCTGGGACATGCCCGGGTCATGGTCGCCTTCGATGTCATCAGCCGCTATCTGCGCCATCGTGGCTATGACGTCACCTACGTGCGCAACATCACCGATATCGACGACAAGATCCTGCGTCGCGCCGAAGAGAACGGCGAGAGCATCGGTGAACTGACCGAGCGCATGATCGACGCCATGCACGAGGATGAAGGTCGACTGTTTGTCCAGCGTCCGGACCAGGAGCCCAGGGCCACCGGTCACGTGGCCGAGATCATCGCCATGATCGAGGTGCTGATCGACAAGGGCTTTGCCTACGCGCCGGGTAACGGCGATGTCTACTATCGCGTGCGCAAGTTCGAAGGCTACGGCAAGCTCAATAATCGTAACCTCGACGATATGCGCTCCGGCGCCCGCGTCGAGGTCGACGAGCACAAGGAAGATCCGCTGGACTTCGTGCTGTGGAAGGGTGCCAAGCCGGGTGAGGCCAGCTGGGCCTCTCCCTGGGGCGAGGGGCGTCCGGGTTGGCATATCGAATGTTCGGCAATGTCCACCTGCTGCCTGGGCAACACCTTCGACATCCACGGTGGAGGTCCGGACCTGACCTTCCCGCACCACGAGAACGAGATCGCCCAGAGCGAGGCGGCCACAGGCGAGCGCTACGTCAATACCTGGATGCACGCCGGAGCGGTGCGGGTCGACAGCGAAAAGATGTCGAAGTCACTGGGCAACTTCTTCACCATTCGCGAGGTGCTGGAGCACCACGATCCAGAGGTGGTCCGGTATCTGCTGGTGGCAAGCCACTATCGCAGTGCCATCAACTACGCCCCGGAGGCGCTTGGCGAGGCACGCAAGTCACTCGAGCGCTTCTATACCGCGCTTGATGGCGTCGCGCTGCCGGCGGAAATCGAAGTGGGGCCGGGCGACTACGCCGCACGCTTCAGCGCCGCCATGGACGACGACTTCAACACGCCGGAGGCCCTGTCGGTGCTGTTCGAACTGGTACGCGAGCTCAATCGTGCGCGCAAGGAAGGCAGCGATGACGTTCCTGCCCTGGCGCTCGAGCTCAAGCGTCTGGGCGGTATCCTGGGCTTGTTGACCCAGGAGCCGGCCGCCTTCCTCAAGGGTGGTTCGGTAGCGCTGTCCGAAGACGAGATCAATGCGCGTATCGCGGCGCGGGCGGAGGCCAAGAAGGCCAGGCAGTTCGCCGAAGCGGACCGCATCCGCGACGAGCTCGCCGCCCTGGGGATCGTGCTCAAGGATTCCCGCGAAGGTACCACCTGGGTGGTCGACAAGGGCTGAGCTCAGCCCGTAGTCGCCTGTCGCTTGTGCACCGCGCGGGGCGGCAGGGGGACCTGTCGGGGCCAGTCGTCGCCGACCACGAAGATGCGCCGTCCGCATGCCGCGGGCGGCGCATTTTTCATGTCCGGCGTGGCAGGCTCATCGGCATCCTGGCCAAGGACCCATGAGCCATCCAGCGGCGGGTCCAGTGCCTCTCGCTCGAAGCGCAGGGGGTCCTCTGTCAGCATCACCTGAACCGGTGTCGCATAGGTGGCGAAATGGGCCGCCAGCGCCCGTGTCAGGTCGTCACGGCTGCTCCAGTGTCGCGGTTGTGGCGGGGCCAGCCAATGGGGTTTCGCCAGGCAGGTACCGAAGCGCATGTTCTCGAATTGTCGGCACAGGGCCGACCAGTCGCGCCAGTGACACCAGAGCCCCTGTAGCGCCGAATCCGGCACGCCGCGGGGTAGCGCCATGGGACAGTGCCAGGGTTGAAACAACACCCCGGGCATCGCCAGGTGGGCCTCGATTCCGTGTTGCAGTGACGCCAGGGGAGCCCCTTTGATCGTGTTGGCGGGGCTGTCATTCAGGCCCAGACGCAAAAGCTCTCGGGCGCGCTGGCTCTGCAGCAGGGGCAGTTGATGATGCAGCAGATGGCTGACCTTCAGCGCCAGGCTGTCCAGCCCCCCGGGGCCTATCCAGCGACAGGTATCGCCCGAGTCCCCCGGACCGCAGGGGAGGCCGAGAAAGAACTTGATCGCCACTTCCAGGTGTTGAAGGCGCCCATCGACGTTGCGGTAGAGCAGGTCCAGTTCGCCCAGGGTCCGCTTTTCTTCTCGAATAGGCACATTGTGAGCCAGCAACTGGGTAGCCGGTGCCGTAGAGAGCAAAAATTGCCAAAGAAACTCGTGATATTGTCCAAGCCGGGTGGTGGCGGTCCGTCCCACCATCGCCTCCAGTGCGCTCGGGTCGGCGTCGATGGCCGCCAGATAGGCGTGTCGGTGCTCCGGCTCGCCCAGCCCGAGTTGGGTCAGACTCGGACGCCCGGGCCAGTCGGTGTCGATCAGGTCGGGAGCCGTCATCAGCCATGCCAGATCACGCACCATGGGATGGTTGGGTACTGCGCCGAGCTGGACGGCGGTGGTTGCGCCTTGGCATGAGGTCATGATGGACTCACGTTGGTGAAACGTTCAGCAGGCTTGGCCTTGCCTCCTTATACTCAGCATACACACACAAGGAATTGGGTGAGATATATGAAACGTCCCCTGGTGTTAGCCGTGATGGTCGCCTCTGCCCTGGCGGGGCAGGTTCAAGCACAGGACCCGCTGGTGGTGTCCTCCAAGATCGATACCGAGGGCTCCGTGCTGGGTCAGATGATCCTGCAGCGCCTGGAAGCGGCAGGGCTCGAGGTCGAGGATCGGCTTCAGCTTGGCGGCACCAGCATCGTGCGCGAGGCCTTGATCAACGGCGAGATCGATATCTATCCGGAATACACCGGCAACGGTGCCTTCTTCCACGATATGACCGACAGCCCGGTGTGGCATGACGCGGACAAGGCCTATGAAACGGTGAAGAGCAAGGACGCCGAGCAGGGGCTGGTATGGCTCGAGCCGGCCTCGGCCAACAATACCTACGCCATCAGCGTGCGCGGAGATGTCGCCCGTGACAACGGGCTCGAGACCCTGGAAGACATGGCTGACTTCATCAACCAGGGGGGCGAATACAAGCTCGCGGCCAGTACCGATTTCGTCGAGTCCGCCTTTGCCTTGCCGGCGTTCGAGGAGGCTTACGGCTTCTCTCTGGACGATGATGACCTGCTGGTACTCTCCGGGGGTAATACCGCCGCGACCATGCGCGCCGCGGCCCAGCAGACCAGCGGCGTGAATTCTGCGATGACCTACGGCACCGATGGTGGCCTGCAGGCGCTGGACCTTACCGTGATGACCGACACCAAGGGTGTTCAGCCGGTCTATCAGCCGGCTCCCGTCGTGCGCAAGGAGGTGCTCGAGGCTCACCCCGAGATCGAAGAGGCTTTGGCGCCGGTGTTCCAGTCGTTGGATCTGGAGACCCTGCAGCGTCTCAACGGTGACGTGGCGGTGAACGGTCTGGACCCGGCGAAGGTGGCCGCCGACTACCTGTCGACTCTCGAGGACTGAGCCATCGGTCTCTTGAGTGCAGTGAACGGTGAGCGCGGCAATACGGTATTGCTGACTCTGATGCTGGTGGGGCTCGGTGCCTGGTGGGCCTTGCCTGTGGTCAGCGTCGCACCGAATCGTATTGTGCCCGGCGAGGCTCGCTACGCCTGGGAGGTGGCCGGGCCCGCCATGGCGCTGCTGGCCAGCCTGCCCATGGCCCTTGCGGCATTGTCGGCGCGTAGCGCTGACCCCGGCTGGCGCTCGCTTGGGCTGGTGCTGCTGGCGCTGGCGGGCCTGCCGCTGTGGCTGGTGTTGGCGGTGCACCAGCTCATCGATCCTGAGCTGCCCCAGGCGCGGCTCGGGATCGGTTCAGGCATCTGGTGTGCGCTGTTTGTGCTGATGTTGGCGCTTTTGGACCTGCGGACTCGACAGCGGCTGTCGACCGGGGTGTCCTGGCTCTTGATGCTGACTCCGCTGGCGCTGCTCGCCGTCTGCCTACCGCTGGGGCTGAATCGTCTGGCGTTGTGGCAGGAGTACCAGGGCCGTGCCGATGACTTCTGGCTGGCCATCGGCGAGCACCTGCTGCTGGTCACTACCACCGTCGGCGTCAGTCTGGTCCTCGGCGCCGGCATCGCGCTGCTGATGCGGCGCTACCCCGAAGTGCAACGGGGCGCCTTCGCGGTACTCAATTTCCTGCAGACGATCCCCAGTCTGGCCTTGTTCGGCTTGTTGCTCGGACCGCTGGCGTGGCTTGCCAATCGCTACCCCTGGGTCGATTCGCTCGGCATCAGCGGCATCGGTTGGGCGCCGGCGCTGTTGGCCCTGGTGGCCTACAGCCTGTTGCCGATGGTCAGAAACACCTTTGTTGCCCTGGAGGGCGTTTCCCCCGGTGTGATCGAGGCGGCGCGCGGCATGGGCATGAGTCGGTTGCAGATCTTCTTTCAGGTGCGCCTGCCACTGGCGGTGCCGGTACTGCTGGAAGGGGTGCGCATCACCACGGTGCAGGCTATCGGCCTGACCGCGGTGGCGGCCCTGATCGGCGCCGGTGGGCTCGGGCGTTTCATCTTTCAAGGGCTGGGCCAGGCCGCCATGGATCTGGTGCTGTTGGGGGCCTTGCCCATTCTGGTGATGGCAATACTCGCCGATGCGGTACTCGGCAACCTGTCGAGGCGACTGGGGAGAGGAGAGGCCGCATGATCGAATTGATCAATATCAGCAAGCGTTTCGGGTCGACCACTGCGGTGGACAGCATTTCGCTGAAGGTGGAGAGCGGGGAGTTCTGCTGCCTGGTGGGGACCTCCGGCTGCGGCAAGTCCACCACCCTGAGGATGATCAACCGGCTGATCGAACACAGCGATGGCGAGATCCATATCGACCAGCAGCCCATTCGCAGCTTCAGGGAAGAGACGCTGAGGCGTCGGATCGGCTACGCCATCCAGAGCACCGGTCTGTTCCCCCACTGGACCGTGGCGCGCAACATCGGCCTAGTGCCGCGACTGCTCAAGTGGCCAAAGGCCAGGATCGACGCACGGGTCGAGGAGCTGATGGCCTTGCTGGGGCTGTCGATGGACGAATTTGCCGGCAAGTACCCCGACCAGTTGTCCGGGGGGCAGGCGCAGCGGGTCGGGGTCGCCCGCGCCCTGGCGGCGGACCCGGATATCCTCCTGATGGACGAGCCGTTTGGCGCCCTGGACCCGATCACCCGCGAGAGCCTGCAACTGGAGCTGCGTGATCTTCAGGCGCGGCTGGGCAAGACCATCGTATTCGTGACCCACGACATGGACGAGGCCCTGACCCTGGCTGACCGGCTGGTGGTGATGCACGAAGGGCAGATCATGCAGCAGGGGCATCCATTGAGCGTGCTGAGAGACCCCGCCAACGATTTCGTCGCCTCGTTGCTGGGGGGCGAGGATCGCGGCCTCAAGGAGGCAGCGCTACTGCCGGTCAGCGAGCGGATGATGCCTCTGGGCACCGGTGGCGTGGCGCGCGAGCGGATCGACCAGGGCGCCTCGCTCAGGGAGGCGCTATCGGTGATGCTATGGCGCCGGGTCGAGCGCCTGGCAGTGGTCGATGACGATGATATTCCGATCGGCGAACTGAGCTTTCGTCGGCTGGTGGGAGCCCGGGGCCATGACTGAGCACTGGGCCAGCCGCTGGCGGGTTCCTGTCATCTGGGGGCTGTTGCTGCTGGCGGGTTGTCTGTTGATGGGGCAGCTGGAAGCGCTGTTTCGCTGGGTCGAGCCCGATAGCCGTGACGTGATCTTCTCGCGGGTGGACTTTCTGGTGTTGTTGGGACGCCATCTGCTGGTGGTCAGCGTTGCCGCCGTGCTGGCTACCTTGATCGGGGTGGGCGGCGCCATCGCCGTCACCCGTCCGGGAGGACGCGATTTTCTGCCGCTGGTCGCCCAGGTGGCATCGCTGGGACAGACGTTTCCTCCGGTGGCGGTACTGGCGCTGGCGGTGCCGGTGCTGGGTTTCGGCACCCTGCCCATCGTGGTGGCATTGCTGCTCTATGGTCTGCTGCCCATCGTGCGTAACACTCTCGCCGGGATCGAGGGTATCGATCCCTCGGTGCGGGAGGCCGCCCGTGGCATGGGCATGACCAGTGGCCAGATCCTGCGCCAGGTGGAATTGCCGCTGGCGGCACCGGTGATCCTGGCCGGTATTCGCACCTCGGTGACGATCAACATCGCCACCGCCGCCCTGGGTGCTACCGTTGGTTCAAGCAACCTTGGGGACCCGATCATCTCCGGTATCGTCAATGGCAACACCGCCTACATCGTCCAGGGCGCAGTGCTGATTGCACTGCTGGCGCTGACGGTGGACAGCGTGTTCGCGCGCCTGGCTCCTGCTCGCCGGGCCTGATGGCGTCGTCCGGGTCCGAACACCGAGACCTGGTCCGCTTTCCCTTTCCTGATCTCCGTATCCGCGAAGCCCCCGTGCAGAGAGGGGGGCTTCGTGGTGGCCTGCGTCTCTCACCAGCCGGTCTCCCCGTCACGGTGGCCCGGTTCGGGCGTCCCATGGTGCTCGCCGCAAAGCGGTCCATCGAGGCAATTCGAGACGAATTTTCGACCAAAGTCGCGGCTAGGCAGGCGTCTCAGTTTACGTTAACGTCAAGTCAGTGCGTTGGTCCCGCCACGGGCAATCCCCTGGCAAGGGGCGGGAATAAAGACAACACTGCCCTCAAAAGGGGCAAAGGAACAGCACGATGACGACGACCGCACAGACCCACCGCCCGGACTTTCTGTCCGGCGACGAATACAGCATTCCCACATATGCGGTGCTATCCCAGGATGGCACCCTCCATGACGGCGCCGAAGGGCCGGATCTCGAGCGCGACAAGGCGCTGAGAATCTACCACGCCATGGTGGCCACCCGGGTGCTGGACGAGCGCATGATGGCGGCGCAGCGTCAGGGACGCCTGAGCTTCTACATGCAGTGCACCGGCGAGGAAGCGGCGGTCATCGGCAGCGCCGCCGCCCTGGACGACGCCGACATGATCATGGCTCAGTACCGAGAGCAGGGCGCCTTGGCCTATCGCGGCTTCAGCTTCGACGAGTTCATGAACCAGTTGTTCGGCAATGAACTGGACTACGGCAAGGGCCGGCAGATGCCGATCCACTATGGGTCGCGCAAGCTGCACTACATGACCATTTCATCACCGCTGGCGACTCAGATTCCCCAGGCCACGGGCTATGCCTATGGCCAGAAGCTGGCGGGAGAGGGCCTCTGCACCATCGTCTATTTTGGTGAGGGCGCTGCCTCCGAGGGCGATTTCCACGCGGCGCTCAATATGGCGGCGGTACACGAAGCGCCGGTGATCTTCTTCTGTCGCAACAATGGCTACGCCATTTCCACGCCGTCGGTGGAGCAGTTCGCCGCAGATGGCGTGGCGCCCAGGGCGCTGGGATATCGCATGCACGTGATCCGCGTCGACGGCAACGACGTGCTGGCGGTCTACCGGGCCACCGAAAAGGCACGACGTCTGGCGGTGGAGGAGAACAAGCCCGTACTGATCGAGGCCATGACCTACCGTCTGGCGGCCCACAGCTCTTCCGATGACCCATCGGGCTATCGTTCGCGCAAGGAAGAGGACGCCTGGCGGGCCAAGGACCCGATCCGGCGCATGCAGCTGTGGCTCGAGGCCCAGGGCTGGTGGAGCGAAGACGAGGAAAAGGCGTTGCAGGACGAACTGCGTCGCGAGGTGCTGGAAACCATGAAACGGGCCGAAAAGCGCCCACCTCCGGCGATCGATACCATGGTCACCGACGTCTATGCCGACGTGACGCCTGCGCTGCAGCATCAGCTCGATGCTCTCAAGCAGCATGTTCGTCGCTACCCGGAGGCCTATCCGCGTGGGGCCAGGTCGCTGGACCCGGCGTTGAGCCATCGCGATGCCGACCAGGGAGGGGACTGAGATGCCGACCATCAATATGCTGCAGGCCATCAACCAGGCGCTGGACATCGCCATGGCCGAAGACGACAAGGTGCTGTGCTTCGGTGAGGACGTCGGGGGCTTCGGTGGCGTCTTCCGTGCGACCAGTCACCTTCAGGAAAAGTACGGCAAGGCGCGCTGCTTCAACACGCCATTGGTGGAGCAGGGCATCATCGGCTTCGCCAATGGGCTGGCGGCCCAGGGATCGGTGCCGGTGGCGGAGATCCAGTTCGCCGACTACATCTTTCCGGCCTTCGACCAGATCGTCAACGAGACCGCCAAGTTTCGCTACCGCTCCGGCGATCTGTTCAACGTCGGCGGGTTGACCATCCGCGCGCCCTACGGCGGTGGTATCTCCGGTGGCCTCTATCACTCCCAGTCGCCCGAGGCCTATTTCGCCCACACCCCGGGTCTCAAGATCGTGGTGCCGCGCAATCCCTACGAGGCCAAGGGCCTGTTGCTGGCCGCCATTCGTGACCCAGATCCGGTGCTGTTCTTCGAGCCGAAGCGCCTCTATCGCGCCTCCACCGGCGAGGTCCCGGAAGAGGATTACCAGCTGCCGCTGGGAGAAGCCGAGGTGACCAAGGAAGGGGCCGATATCACGCTGCTGGGCTGGGGGGCCCAGATGGAGGTGATCGATCGGGCGGTGGAGATGGCAGAAAAGGACGGGGTGTCCTGCGAAGTGATCGATCTGCGCAGCATCCTGCCCTGGGACGAGGATACCGTCGCCGAGTCGGTGCTGAAGACAGGCCGCCTGGTCATCACCCACGAGGCGCCCCGCACAGGGGGCTTCGCCGGAGAAATCGCCGCTGCCATTCAGGAGCGCTGCTTTCTTTACCTGGAGTCGCCGATCCAACGGGTGACCGGCATCGATACACCTTTTCCGCTGACGCTGGAGAAGGAGTATCTGCCCGACCATCTGAAGATCTACGAGGCCATCAAGACCTCACTCCACTACTGAGACGGCGCCGGGAGCCAAGACATGACAGAGTTCAAGCTGCCTGACATCGGCGAGGGCATCGTCGAGTGTGAGGTGATGGAATGGAAGATTGCCGAGGGTGATACCATCGCCGAAGACCAGCCTGTGGTCGAGGTGATGACGGACAAGGCGCTGGTGGAGATCACCGCCCCGGAGGCCGGCGTCGTTACCAGGCTGCACGTGGCGAAGGGTGAAATGGCGCGAGTCCATGCGCCCTTGTTTGCCTATCGTGGCGAGCATCAGGGCGGCGATGGGCAGGGCGAAGAGGCCCAGGCAGATAGCGAAGACAATACGCCGGAGCTGGCGGAGAGCGCCGCAGAGGCGCCTGTCCATAAGCAGGCAGAGCCAGTAGAACCGCCGTCGAGCTCCAGCGAAAAGGGCGGTGCGGGGCGACGGGTGGACTTTATTCTGCCCGATATCGGTGAGGGCATCGTCGAGTGCGAGATCGTCGAATGGCACGTGGCCCAGGGTGACGAGATCAGCGAAGACCAGCGGCTGGTCGATGTCATGACCGACAAGGCCATGGTCGAGATCACTGCGCCGGAAGATGGGGTCGTCGCCGAGCTGTATGTGGCCAAGGGCGAGATGGCCAAGGTCCATGCGCCGCTGTTTGCCTATCAGGTGGCGGGTGCCGCCGCCGCTGGTGAAACGCTGGCGGTCGAGGAGGCGTCGCCCCCTACCCCGACCCCGACCCCAAAGAGTGACTCTCCCGTGCACAAGGCTGCGTCCGAGGGGGGCAAGGGCCCCTACGGGCGCATCCCGGCGAGCCCGGCGGTACGCCGACTGATCCGAGAACACCAGCTGCGACTCGAGGACATTCCCGGCAGCGGTCGCCAGGGCCGCGTGTTGAAGGAAGACGTGCTGAGCTTTCTCGATGGCGCTCGACACAGCGGTGCCGTCTCCGCGGCCGATTCCGGGTCCGATTCCGGGGCCGAGTCAGCAGGGACGGGCTCTCTCGCCGGCACCGATGGAACAGCCCGCGACGAGGGAGAGGTGCGAGTGGAACCGCTGCGCGGGGTCCGGGCGGCCATGGCGCGCCAGATGGTGGCGGCGGCCAGCAGCGTGCCGCACTTCCAGTACGGTGAAGAGATCGACGTCACCGACCTGCTGGCCTTGCGCGGCCGGCTCAAGCCCCAGGCCGCAGCCAGGGACGTCAAGCTCACCCTGATGCCGTTTTTCATCAAGGCGCTGGCGTTGGCGATCGATGAACATCCCCTGGTCAATGCGCGTCTCAATGACGAGGCCACCGAAATCCACTATCCGCCCCACTGCAACGTGGGCATGGCGGTGGACGGCAAGGCCGGCCTGATGGTGCCCAATATCAAGGGCTGTGAGCGCCTGAGCCTGCTTGAGATCGCCGCCGAGGTGCAGCGTCTGACCGAGGCCGCGCGCGAGGGGCGGGTGGCTGCCAGCGACCTCAAGGGAGGTACGATCAGTATCTCCAACATCGGTGCCCTCGGCGGGACCTATGCCGCCCCCATCATCAATATCCCCGAGTCGGCGATCGTGGCCATCGGCAAGACCCAGTGGTTGCCACGCTTCGATGAGGCAGGGCAGGTCGTGCGGCGGGGCATCATGACGGTGACCTGGGCCGGTGATCATCGCTTGCTGGATGGCGGCACCATCGCGCGTTTCTGCAATGCCTGGAAAGGCTACCTCGAGGACCCTGAAAGCATGCTGCTTCACCTGTCCTGAACGGTTGTGACGGCGTGCGCCCGAGGCGCCGCCGTGGCATCGTGTATCGGTGGAGGATACCGCCATGCCCCAGGCCCCGTTGCAGCAGTTCTACATCCCGGAAGATCAGTCGATCTACCTGCTCAGCCAGGACGACGCGCGCAAGCTCAAGGAGTGGGTAGCGCTGTGTCGTACCCAGCTAGAGCAGCTGGGCTATCGGCGCATCGAACTGGTCGGCAAGGGCGCCTACGGTTTCGTATTTGCCGGGGTCAGTCCCGACCAGCGCCATCACGTCTTCAAGTTCAGCCGGGTCACGTTGCCGCAGCACCTGCAGGATCGCCTCGAGGAAGAGGCCTTCATGCTCGAGCAGGTGGTGCATCCCCGTGTGCCGGCGCTGGTCGCCTATCAGCGGGTGCGCCACCAGGCGATTCTGGTGATGGAGCGGGCCCCGGGGCTCAATCTGGAAGAGGTATCGCTGCGTCAGGGTCGGCTGTCACCGCGGCTGGTGGTGCGTATCGCCACCCAACTGGCCGATATCCTGCGTGAGCTCAGGCGTGAAACCACCCCCGCCGGCGCCCCGAGAAAGCCGGTGGTCCATGGCGACATCAAACCGTCGAATCTGGTCTTTGACGCCCGCGACGAAACGGTGGCGCTGATCGACTGGGGGTCGTCGGTATTTGCACAGCTCGACGCACGGCTGCAGTTCGTCACCGCCAACGTGATGGAGCTGATGTCCGACAATCTGCAGCAGACCAACGCCAGGCTCGGGGACGTCTATTTCATCGGCGAGGACCAGCTTGGGGGCGCGCTGTCATCACCGCGCTTCGACGAGCAGGGTGTCGCCGGGACCCTCTACGCGCTGGCCTCGGCGCAGTCCTGCCGTTTTGGACATCGCGCCATTCCCGCCACCTCGCTGGGTCTGCCGATGGAGTTTGCCAGGACCCTGGACGGGATGCTCGATCCCGACCCCGCGGTGCGGTTGAGGGCCGGCGACCACTTCATTACCGAAATGCCGCGCCTGGGACGGTTGGTGATGCTCGATCTGCCGCGGCCCCAGGAAGTGGCGCAGGTGCCGGTGTGGAGCCGTGCGCTGAGTCGCGAGATCGATACCGTGGTGTACAGCTCGCGCAAGGCATTTCTGAGGGAAGAGGGCGTGGAGGAGACGCTCAATGACGTCAACGATGTTCAGCTGGACCGCTACTATCGCAACTTCATGCAGGGCATGGGGGAGACCGAAAAGGCCTTTCTGGCCGCCGTCAGCCGGCTGGGCAAGTACCCGGTGGTCGGAGGATTGGCGGTGCGCTGGGAGGCCGATGGCGTCTATATCGACTCGTCATTGAATCTGCACGACGCAGGGCTCAAGCGAGCCTTCGTGGCGGCGGTCAACAACATGGTGACCCTGGCGCGGGCGATCCATCGGCGGGGTATCTTCAAGAGCTGCCTGTTCAATGCCCGCGATACCCTGCACCTGGAACGGACCAGTCCGGATCACCCCTTCGTGGTCGATCCGTCGCTGAAACTGTCCTATGAGGTCAGCGCGGTACCGGAACTGGAGGATCGTTCTCGTCTGCACAGCTATTTCGAGGACGGACCCGACCCTGAGGAGTTGCTGGTCCTGCCGGAGGCGATCATCACCTCGCTGCAGGCGCTCAATGATATCCACCACACCGGCATGATCATCTTCGAGGTGCTGCCGTCGCATCTCAAGATTCACCACCACTATCGGCTGCTCGACCCTTCAAGGGAGCAGGAATTCCATGACTGTCTCGAGGACATCGTCGATGCGGTGAAGCTGATCGAGGGACTGGGTATCTCCGGCTTCATGAAGATGCCCTACAAGGACACGCGGTTCTTTCCCCACGTGGCGCGTCAGCCGGAACGCTACTATCCTCGCGACCCCAGAGCGGCGCTGGCAAGAGCGATGTCCGAGCAGCCGGCCGGGGGGGAGTCAGAAGCGCTGCGAGAAGGTCTGCACCAGGCGCAGCGCTAGCCAGACGTTCGACGCGCTCTCGCTGTTGAGCCTCCCCGCGCGCTGTTCACCTTTCGATGATGGAGGGAGGAGGCGACGAGTCGTCAGGCGCCGAGCCCGCTTTCGCGCAGCAGTTGATCGATGGAGCGCTCCGCACGCTGGCTGCCGGCGCCCTCGTGGGCCAGCTCGGCTTCGAGGACCTCGGCGCCTTCGCTGACCAGACGTTCGATCAGTGCAGCCTTCGACAGGCCGGTCTTTTCGGCCAGGAAATCCAGGCGTGCCTCCAGGTCCCGCGAGAATCTGAGTAGATGGGGCATGGTATTCCTCCGGTGGCAACGCGTACGGCTATCAGATTTATGAAAAGTCTAGGTGTTACGGGTGACAGTCCGGTGACAATCCCGGGCCCTGTCCAGACGGTGCCCGCGCCCATCGAGGTTCAGGACCAGGCACGGTGCTCTTCCAAGTGTGCAGCTATCCGTCTGGCGCTGTCGCTCTCCCTTGGGGAGTAGCTCACTGCGCGCCGAGGCGGGAGTGTGGCCCTTCTTTGAGCGCAGGTGAGCGCAGGCCCACTGCCTTGCTCAAGCGTACGCGCCGTCATGGTGACTCAATCCAGGCCGCGCCGGGCCATCACTTCGGTGATGATCGGTACCGGCGTCATCAGATGGTCACGCATCATGCGCCGGGCCTTGCCGGCGTCCCGACTCAATACCGCCTCGGTCAGTGCCGCATGTTCGTCACGCTTGACCGCCAGGGCCTCGCTGGAAAACACCGTCTCGCGAAGCCACAGGTGGCGGTAGCGCTCGACCTGGTCGAACAGGGTCTCGCGCACCTGCATCAGGTGAGGCGAGTTGCAACCGGCCACGATGGCACTGTGGTAGGCCTTGTGGCGACTGTCCCAGATATCGAGCAGCTCCTCGGAGGAGCTGACGCTTTCGACCTTGGCCAGGGTGTGCGCGGTAGCGATGATATCGGCTTCCCAGCGATCGTCACCGCGTTGGATGGCCAACTCCAGCATCAGCCCCTCGAGCTGGGCGCGGGCATCGTACAGATCCTCGAGCTCCGCCAGCGACATGGGGGCCACCCGATAACCACGTTGACTGATGGCAACCACCAGGCGATCGGCAACCAGCTGGGACAGGGCTTCGCGCAGCGGCCCCACGCCAAGGTCGTAGCGTTCTTTCAGCCTTGCCATCAACAGCTTTTCGCCCGGGGCGAAGACGCCACGAATGATGTCCTGCTTGAGCCAGCGGTAAGCGCTGATGGCGAGGTTCTGCTTGGGTGAGTCTTCCATCTCGTGGCCCGTCCATGTATCACCGGGCCATCTTACCGCAATGCCGACAATGTCGATATTCTCCTAAGGCATCGGTCGGCACCCAGTTGTGTCGATGGCAGCAGGTGCGGCTTTCCTATCTACGGCACCGATGGCTCGAGGCGGGCCCTTTGACCCGCAAGAGCGACGCGGCTCCAGCCTCGCCTGGTGGTTGTCGGGCAGCTACCGGGCAGATACCGGGCAGATACCGGGCAGCTACCGGGCAGATACCGGGTATCGTCCGGCGAGGCGAGTCTGGTGAACCTCAGTCCCGGGTACGTCGAAGCTCCGTCCAGGCGGCATAGGTACTCAGGAACACGCGGCCGGTCAATTCATCGAGAAAGTCGGAATGCTTCAGCCGGTCCATCACCGGCCCCTTGACCTCGGCCAGGTGAAGGGTGACGCGAGAGTCCTTCAGACGGGCGTTGATCGCGTCCAGGCTTTCCAGCGCCGAGGCGTCGATCAGATTCACCGCAGAGCAGATAAGTACCACGTCGCTCAGCTCGGGGCGCTGGGCCACCAGGGTATAGAGGGTGTCCTCGAGGTAGCGGGCGTTGGCAAAATAGAGGCTTTCGTCGACCCGGAACAGGGCGAGATGGCTGACGGTCTCGACCTGATGCCGGGTGATCGAGCGGAAGTGCTCGCTGCCAGGGATGCGACCGACGATGGCGCTGTGGGGGCGACTGGTACGGTACAGGAAAAGCGCAATCGAGAGACCTACCCCGGCGATGATGCCGGCTTCGACGCCCTCCACCAGCGTCAGCAGCATGGTCACCGCCAGGGCCGAGAAGTCGCTGCGGGAGTAGCGCCAGGTCTGGCGAATCAGCGGGATATCCACCAGCGTCAGTATGGCCACGGTGATGGTGGCGGCGAGGGTGGCGATCGGAAGATGTTCCAGCAGGGGAGTGAGCGCCAGTGTCACCACGCCGATACCGATGGCGGCAAACAGACCGGCCATGGGGGTGCGTGCACCAGACTGCTGATTGATCACGGTGCGTGACAGTCCACCGGTGACCGGCATGCCGGCGGTGACAGCAGCGGCCAGGTTGGCGCCGCCGAGTCCGATCAACTCCTGATTGGGGGAGACGCGCTCGCGGCGCTTTGCTGCCAGCATCTGGGCCATCGAGATGGACTCGACAAAGCCCACCACACTGATCAACAGCGCCGGCACCAGCAGCGCGTGCCACAGGCCCAGCTCGAATGCCGGCAGACCGAAGGCTGGCAGGCCGGCGGGGATCTGCCCCACGGTCGCAACCCCCCTGGAGGCAAGATCCCATCGCCAGCTGATCAGCGTGGTGACGACCACCGCCGCCACGGGACCTGCGCGTACCAGCATGCTGGCAGGCCCTCTGGGCAGGCCCAGTGCCGTCAGAGCGTGTTGACCATAGCGGCGGGTCGCCCACAGGAAAAGCAGGGTCGAGGCGCCCATCGCCAGGGTCATCAGGTTGGTCTGGTCGAGGTGGGATAGCTGGCTGTAGATCAGTGCCAGGGCGGTATAGCCACCGGCCTCGATGCCCAGCAGGTGAGATAGCTGACTGATGGCGATCAGCAGCCCCGAGGCTGAGAGAAAGCCACCGATGACCGGGTGGCTGAGAAAGTTGGCGAAAAAGCCCAGGCGCAGCATGCCCATGGCGGTCAGCATCAGTCCCGACAGCAGTGCCAGCACCAGCGCCGCCTCGACGTACGCGGCGCTACCGGGAGTGGCCACCTTGGACAGAGCGGCGCCAGTCATCAGAGCGATGATCGCCACCGGGCCCACCGCCAGCGACCGGCTGGTGCCCAGCATGGCGTAGACCACCGCCGGTAGCAGACTGGCATAGAGTCCGACCACGGCAGGCAGACCCGCCAGAATGGCGTAGGCCAGCGATTGGGGGATCACCATGACGGTGACGATGATACCCGCCAGCAGATCGCCCCCCAGCAGGCGCGGCGTATAGTGTGGCAACCAGGCAAGAATCGGGAGGTAACGCTTGATCATGGAAATACCGACGTCCTAGTCAGGGTATTGGGGGGCCTGGCGCAGGCGCTTGCCGAGAAACCTCTAGCCTAGCCGAAAGCGCTGAGCGAGTAGAGTCTTGTCAGCGCAGGCTCCTGGTACGCTGCATGAAACTCAGGTCCAGATGACGTTTCAGGCGGCTGGCCAGGCGTCCGCCCCACCAGGCGTTCCCGTAGAGCGCCAGGGCTTCGCCGTGGCCGAGATTGACGATGGACAAGGCCCGCGCAGGCGGGCGGTAAGAGGTCAGTGACGTCTGCGGGTCCAGCGATGCGATCAGGTTCCGGGCCAGTACGGGACCCTGACGAACCCCGTGGACGCCCAGCCGTGGCAAGGGATGGTCGATCAGTGCAGCACAGTCCCCGCTGGCAAAGACGCCGTCGGTCCCCTGGACCTTCAGCGACGGGTCGATGGCTATGCCGCGACCATCGATCGTCGGCAGGCCGAACTTCTCGAGTCCTCGCGGAGGACCCAGCCCAGTGGCGTCGACGATGTCGGACGCCGGCAGATGTCGGTCATGGTGGCTGTCGACGACAAGGATTCCGCGACGCTCCAGGGCTGCCAACAGGTAGCGTCGGGCTCGCGCGGGCGCTTCTGGCAAGGGGCCCGAGCCGCGATGTCGCAGGCGAATGGTCAGAGCACCAGCGGCGAGCTGGTGGTGGCGGCCGAGTGCTTCGATGGCGCAGGCGATCTCGACCCCGCTGGCGCCGGCACCGAGAATCTCGACGCTCACCGACTGTCGGCGCTGAAACCGACGCTCGAGGCTGCGCCGCAGCCGCACCAGATGGGGGATGGGCTTGATCTGCCAGTGTGTCTGCTTGTCGCCTGGTAGCGAGGCTGCGCTATCGCCGCTGGCTTCATCATCGCTCGACCGCAACACAGGAGCAGAGCCCAGATTCAGCCCCAGTCGATCAAACGCCAGAGAGGTCCCGTTGGACAGCAGCGCCTGGCGCACGTCGGTGTTCAGCCCACAAAGACGCGCCCTGACCAGTGCAACCCCTCGCCCAAGACAGAGCGTCGCAGGATCGATCCTGTCGGTCGCAGGTGAATGGTCGCCGGCCAGCACGCCGCTGGCCAGGCCCGAGTACCAGAAGGCGCCGGGATCGACCAGGGTGACATCGAAGCGCGACAGCAAGGAGCTCTGGTGCAGCAGATGCAGATGGGCGTGGCCTGCCCCGATCAGCAGCAGCCGTGGCTTGCTGCCGATAGCGGTAGGGCGGGATCGCGCGGTGGTCGAGGACATGGGCGGCCGTCATCCTGAAAGCGAGTAGCGATCATCCCGGCTGACATGCGCGAGGTCAAAGTCGGTGCGCGCTGGACCTAACCCTATCTTCAGTCCATCGCTACCTCCAAAGGGAGCGCGAGGGGAGCATCGGCGACTTCTAGGCTTCATCTACGGGGCGAGACAGCACTTGATCGAACGTCGCCAGCAGACGCTCCCGTGGGAGCCTTACTCATGCACATCCTGCTCGGGCCGTGTCCTCTCCCGTGGTTGAGGTCACTGCTACTGGTGAGACTCAGGAGACTTGTGCCGACCACCCTTGGCCTGCTGGCCATGGTCGCTTCTGCGATGCTATCGGGTGATGAACTGGACGAGTCGCAGGGTGCTTCACTGACACTGTTGACCTCTTACCACCAGGGGTACCGGTGGAATGACGATGTGGTCAGCAGTGTCGAGGCGCGTTTTCGTCACGAAGCCAGCGCAGACCGACAACTGCTGGTGGAGTATGTCGATGCGCTGCGCCTGGCGCGGCCGCTGGCCCATGAGGCCCTGCTCCAGCGATTGACCGCCAGCACCTTGAATGAAAGCGGCAGTCTGATCATTGCCGATGACCCCGCCATGGCCTTCTATCTGGAGTATCGTGACGAGCTCCCCTGGCCGCGCAAGGTGGTGGCACTGGGACTCAATGATGACCGCTTCAGGGAGCAGGCCCAGGCGCTTGGAGTGAAACTGCTCAAGTCCTACCCGGTCATGGCGCAGTCGCTCAATATGCTGGTGGAAACCTTTGGCTCACCGGTGCCTTTGATGCTGCTGGCCGAAGACTCCGAACACGCCTTCAATGTCGTCGATGACATGGTGGAGGTGATCGGCAGTGTCGCCGATGTGACCCTGGTCGATGTGGTCACTGGCTGGACCCCGGAGGAGGTGATCGAGCGATTGTCGCGAAGTCCCCCGGGAACTCGACTGTACATGCAAGGGGGGCAGGACTCCGGTTGGTCCGAAGGGGCAGGAAGCACTGCCCATCGACTGGAAGCGCTGGCCGCCCAAGGCTATCCGGTGTTCTGCCATTTCGAATTCCAGATGGCGATAGGCTGTGCCGGCGGGGCGATTCTCGATGTCGACTTCCTTGCCCACGCCGCCGTGGAACTGGCGCTGACGCCAGCCTTTGACCTGGTACCGGCCAGTTCCTCGGTGATGGCCCAGCGTCACCTGATCGATGCCCGCTGGTACCGTCTGTTCGAGGGCCATGACAACCTCCCGTTCCAGTGGATCGGCGTTCGCGGGCGGCTGGAGCAGGTCGCGCGGGAGTATCGTCAGGCGTTGTACGGGGTGTCGGTGGTGGCGGTTGGCTCGCTGCTGGGCGTGGGGGCCTTGCTGGTGGCGCGCAACAGGTCACGACGTCTTCGTCGCAAGTTGATGGTCGATCAGCGCTTTGGTCTGCCTACCAGGCTGGCGTTGGTAAGCGACTATCGAGGCAGTCGATGCGAGGAGGTGGAGTGGCTGTTTGTGCTGGTCTCACCCGAACTCAGGAGCTATCGCAGGCGCTTTGGCAGCGGCAGTCTGGAGGGTCTTCTACGGATCAGTATCGATGTCTTCAAGGCGCACCTCCCCAAGGGCTGGCGGCTGTATCTGGGGGGCGAAGAGCAGCTGATTGGCATGGTCCCTGCCCAGGCCCACGGACCCGACGTGGAATCCCAGCTCGATAGCTACCTGGCCCTGGTGGGGCAGTTTCAGCAACGCGACAGCGCACGGGTCCTGCGCTGGCATGCCAGTGTGGTGGTGGTGCCCGGACACTCCACGGACCTGAGCAACTGTCTGGCTTCGCTGGAAGAGGGGGTGCAGCGGCTGGAAAGCGAAGGTTGGGTACGTCCGGTGCTCAGGGTGACCGCGGCGGGTCCCTATCACGAGACTCAGCTGCGTTGGCTGTGCCGGCAGGTCAGTCTGCTGATCGAGAATCCCGGCAATCAATGGCGTCTGGTGGCCCAACCCAAGATGGCGCCCTCGAGCAGAACCCTGGTCGGTGCCGAGGTGTTGATCCGCTGGTGTCATCCCGACGCGGGCAATATTCCGCCGCCGGAGTTTCTTCCGGTCATTCTGATGCTCGGCCTGGCGGAGCGTTTCGACCGTTGGGTGATCGGCCGCACCCTGGATTGGTTGTTGGAACTGCGAGGCGCGGACTGGCTCGGTACCGTCTCGGTCAATGTCCACCTTTCGACGCTCGTGGCCGATGACTTCCCCGATTTCATGGTGACTGAACTGGCGCGACGTCGGCTGCCTCCGCGCTGCCTGGCACTCGAACTGGTGGAGCACGAGCATGTCGATGACGTCGAGCGGGTTCAGCGACAGATGAGGCGGCTCCACGAACGCGGTATTGGCGTCGCCCTGGACGACTTCGGTAGCGGCTACACGGCCTTCAACCTGCTTCAGCGCCTGCCCCTGGCGGCGATCAAGCTGGATTATTCATTACTTCACGCCGCGCGGCGTTTCGATCAGGCGCGTCAGGCGTATGCGGCGCTGGTGGGACTCTGCCATCGCATGGAACTGACGGTGGTGGCGGAAGGCGTCGAGACCGTCGAGGACGCAAGTTGGCTGATCACCCTGGGGGTCCAGGAAGGGCAGGGCTACTTCTTCGCGCCACCGATGGAGCTGGAGGATCTGGTCGCGGTCTATGGCGAGAAGCCAGCGGGCCCGATGCCGACGACGGTACTGCGTCAGGTGGGCACTCGGCGCTGCTGACGCAGGCTCGACCAGGAGTAGAGCGCCAGCGCGATCCAGATTAGCACGAAGGTAGTAAGCTGCTCGACCGCCAGGGGCTCGTTGAACACCCACAACGCAATCAGAAACTGCAGCGTCGGATTGATGTACATCAGAAATCCCAGAGTACCGAGGGTCAGCCGGCGCGCAGCGCCGGCAAAGGCCAGCAGCGGCAGGGCGGTCAGCACCCCGGAGGCCATCAGCAGCGCGGCGCTGTAGGGGGCGGTGAAGAATAGCGCCCCATCGAAGTGGCTGACCGGCAGCTGTTGTATCAGCAGCAGCGCCAGTGGAAGGAGCAGCAGCGTTTCGATGAACAGGCCCGACAGCCCGTCCAGCGCAAGCTGCTTGCGCAGCAGTCCGTAAGTGCCGAAGGACACCGCCAGGCACAGGCTCAGCCAGGGCAAGGTGCCCAACTGGAACAGCTGCAGCACGATGGCACCGAGGGCAAGGCCAATCGCCAGGCGCTGCGTCGGCGCGACGCGTTCCTTGAGCACCACCACGCCCAGTGCCACGTTGACCAGCGGTGTCATGAAATATCCCAGGCTCGCCTGCAGCACCCGATGAGTCTCTACCGAGTAGATATAAAGGCCCCAGTTGGCGCCGATGAGCAGAGCGCAGGCGAGCGCCGGCAGCAGTTGTCGAGGTGCCTGGCGAATATTGGCGATGACCGACCAGCGCTTGAGCAGACTGATGACCAGTGCCAGAAACAGGCACGACCAGATGACACGATGGGCGAGTATCTCGAGTGCACCTACGCCGTCGAACAATGCGAAGAAAAGGGGGAATCCACCCCAGGTGCCGTAAGCCAGCAGCGCAAAGGCGACGCCCTGGGCCGAGGGAGTGGAGAGTCCTTTCATGCCGCGAATTCCCGTTCAGAGTTGGTGTCGACGTTGGTATCGATGTTGGTAGCGAAGGTTGAGCTGATCGCCGCGTCGCGTCAGGCCGGATGACGGTGGGGTTTGCCGGGGCCTGGGGCATTCGACCGTTGCCACCTGCTGCGACAAGGCGCTGTGTCGTTTAGGCTAGGGGGACGACGTCAATTGATGAGACTACCATGACACAGCTGCGTACGACGCTTGTCCAGTGCAACCTTCACTGGGAAGATCCCGAGTCCAACTGCCGGATGCTGGAGGACAGCCTGGCGGACCTGGGCGCCAACGATACCGACCTGATCGTGCTGCCGGAAATGTTCGCCACCGGGTTCACCATGAACTCACGCGAGATGGCCCAGCCCATGGCGGACAGCAGCGTGGTGGCATGGCTTGTGGATCAGGCTCGCCAACGAGGCTGCGTGGTCACCGGCAGCGTTGCCATCGAGGAGCAGGGCGAGTACTTCAACCGCCTGGTCTGGGCGCGACCGGACGGCGACATCAGCTGGTACGACAAGCGCCATCTCTTCCGCATGGCAGGCGAGCATGAACGCTACGACATGGGTCGTGAGCGCGTGATCGTCGAGCTCAATGGCTTCCGCATCCTGCTGAGCGTCTGCTACGACCTGCGATTTCCGGTATGGCTGCGTCAACGCCAGAACCCATCGACCCACTTCGAATATGACGCCCTTCTATGTGTTGCCAACTGGCCGGCGCCGAGGCGCCACCCCTGGCGCACACTGCTGCAGGCGCGTGCCATCGAGAACCTGGCCCCTGTGATCGGTGTCAACCGCGTCGGTGAGGACGCCAAGGGCCTCGCCTACTCGGGTGACTCCATGTTGATCGATGCCAAGGGTGAGGCGCTGATCGACGAGGCGCGTGATGAGCCCTTTGTCAAGACCGGTGTGCTCGACCGCGACGAATTGGCGGCATTCCGGGAGAAGTTCCCGGCATGGCAGGATGCCGATGCCTTTCAACTCGCCGATGACGAGGCCAACTGATGCGTCTGGACCGCTTTCTCAGCGAGACCACCGACCTGACGCGTAGCCTGGCCAAGCGGGCCCTGGTGCGCGGGGAGGTAACGGTCAACGGCGAGCTTGAAAAGAAGGCTGCGCGACATGTGGCGAGTGATGACGAGGTGCGCTGGGAGGGACGACTTCTTGAGCTGGTTGGACTTCGTTACATCATGCTGCACAAGCCCGTCGGGGTGGAGTGCACGGCCAGACGGGGACTCTACCCGCGGGCGGTTGACCTGATCGATCTGCCCAAGGCCGAGCGTCTGCAGCCGGTAGGGCGGCTGGACGTCGACACCACTGGCTTGCTGTTGTTGAGCGACGATGGCCAGTGGTCCCACCGCATCACCTCGCCTCGCCATCGCAGCGCCAAGATATACCAGGCCCTGCTGGCACGGGACCTGGACGACCCTGACGAGGCCGTCGCACGTTTTGCCGAGGGCATCATGCTGGAGGGCGAGGAGACCCCGACGCGTCCCGCTACCCTGACCTGTCACGGGCCGAGGGAGGTCGAACTCGCCATCGTCGAAGGGCGTTATCATCAGGTCCGTCGCATGTTCGCCGCCATCGGCAACCATGTCGAAACGCTGCATCGCCACACGATCGGACCCTTGACACTGGATGCGTCACTCGAACCCGGCCAATGGCGCGAATTGACAGCCGAGGAACGCGAGCTGTTTTAACAGCGCTGGTTTGGATTGCAGCAGCGGGCGCTGGTGTGACAGCGCTGGTTTGGATTGCAGCAGCGGGCGCTGGTGTGACAGCGCTGGTTTGGATCGCAGCAGCGGGCGCTGGATTGACTGCGCGGGGCCGGGTGCTGATTGGATAGCGCGGGGCCGGGCGCTGTAGCGAGAGCGCTTCAGGCCCCTCCAGGCGGCTTGCCCGGCCGGCTAGTCGTTCTCGTGAGGCGTGGCGAGTGCGATGCGCGCCCGCCCTGCGTGCTTGGCCCGGTACAGGGCGCTGTCTGCCATCGCCAGCAGGCAGCTCGGATCGTCGCTGGTGGCCGGGAAGCTGGCGATGCCGCAGGATACCGATACCGTACCCAGGCTCTGGCCCTCGTGGCGGAAGCTCGCGCTGGCCAGGGCGTGGCACATGCGCTGCATGCGATGGTGAGCGTCGTCGGCCTCGGCGCCGGGCAGCAGCACGACGAACTCCTCTCCACCAAAGCGACAGACCACGTCGATGTCACGAAAGCTGTTGGCCAGCATTCTGCCAACCCCTTCAAGCACCGTGTCACCCGCCGCATGACCATAGCGATCATTGAATTTCTTGAAGTGGTCGATGTCCAGGATGACCACCGCCAAGGGGCTCTTCTTGCGCAACGAAATAGCCGTCTCGTGGGCAAAAAGCTCATCGAAGTAGCGACGATTGTGCAGTCCGGTCAGATCATCGCGATAGGATAGCGCCGATAGTTCTTCCTGCAGGGCGATGCTCGACAATACCAGGGCCAGGCGGCTGACGCCGAGTTCGATGAAGCTGCGGGTGCGATCCCAGTACTGCGGGCGCTTGACCAGTGGCCCGTCGGGCACGACGCAGATCACGCCCAGTCGGCGGTGCTGGCGATCCGGGCCGGTCAAGTCCAACGGAAAGATCCAGTGAGGCAGGTTGTCGGCAGTGGAAGGTGCCGAAGGGTCCGAGGGCGGCCTCCTGGTGGAGATCGTGAGCAGGTCGTCCAGGGCGGGCAGGCTTTCTTCCGTGCGCGTTCGAAGCGGCGGAATCGCGGTGGTGTCCAGCCAAGCCGGGGGGCGATAGGTGGTGGGCCAGAACAGTTCCAGCGTCATGTTGTCCGGCTGATCCTGAGGCCGGTAGAAGGCGCCCTGCATCGGTTCCAGTATCTCCGGCATGGCCCGCTGGGTCAGGCATAGCGCTTCCTCGAGGCTGGTGCATGCCTGCAGCGTGTCGATCAGACTGGCCAGTCGCTGGGTCTTGTGGTGTTCGGTGGCCAGCACCAGGGCACGTTGTCTCTCCTGTTCTGCGAGGCTTTCCAGTTGCCGGGTACGCTCGGCCACCTCTTGCTCCAGGTGATCGTTAAGTCGCTGCAACTGGCGTTGGGAGCGAGCATAGTGGCGCGTGGAGATGACGATCATGGCGACGATGAAGGCCAGGGCACCAAGATGCACCGGTACACTGATCCAGCCCACCAGGCCGTGGGCCACCAGCATGTCGGTGATGGCGATGGCAGCAAAGATGGCGTAGCTCGCGACGATCAGGCGTTGGTCGCTGTCGAACTCTCGTCGATAGCGAAACAGCCAGCGTGCCATATAGGCCAGCGCCCCGAGCAGTATCAGGTCGAACAAGGGAAAGGTCGGAGGAAGCGATACCACGTCCAGCATCGCCAGCGCCGGGGCGATGATGGCGTAGGCCAGCAAGCCTAGCCACAGACGTCGCATGCCCTGTCGCGGGATCTGCGGAAACCAGTGCTCGAGGATCAGCGCCATGGCCACCGGCAACGAAAAATAGGCGATGGCGGCCACATAGTCCCATGCCAGGGGCGCGAACACGATCAGTTGGCTGGCGTCGCTCTCGGCCAGCACCATGAGTCCGACCGCCAGCGAGAAGAGCCCGAGGCTACCCAGCCGCCAGCGTTCGGGCTGGGTCAGGATCAATACGAGCGCCAGGGCTGCGACGATCAGGCAGGCAAGCGCGATCACCAGTTCGCCCTTGGTGGCCTCGAGAATCGAGGGCAGTATCCGTGACTGTTCCATGATCACGACCTTGCCCCAAAGCCCGATGTCCTTGTAGGACGACTTCAGGCGCAGGTACAGGGTCTTGCCCTGGGTGGGCGAGGGCAGCTCGATGGCGTGCCAGGTCCAGCCGGCGAAGGCCCCGGCGTCCGGTCCTTCGAGCTGACCGTGGCGATAGACGTGTTGCCCATCGACGTAGGCTTCGGCGACCAGGTTGAGGCTTGAGACGAACAGCGCCGGCTGAAGCCAGTCACCGGCGGGCAACTCCCGACGCAGCCAGAGGCTGTCGCGACCGTCACGACCAGGGGGATTGCCGATGCCCTCCAGGGACTTCCATTCCCCTTCAGCGGCGGTGAGCCACTCAAATTCTCCGTCAGGAGTGCGGGGCGAGTCCCCCCAACGATATTGCCAGTCATCATTCAACGCGAGCTCGCCAGCCAGTACCTGACTGCCGGGCAGCCAGAGCAGGGCGAGTACAAGAAGCGTGATGCAGCGGAACATGGCGAGACCTATGGACGGTAACCCGGCCAGTATAGAACGAGGTGGCAATAACAACATTCGACGGCATAGTCGAAAGAATAAACGTTTGAGGCCTGGACGGCCCCAGTCCCGGCATGAACCGCCATGGAGCGCATTTGGCTGCAACCGCGCTCGGATGCCATGCCTTCTACCGCCCCCTGTCGGGACACCTCCTGTCAGCCTTGCTTCAACCCTGGGGCACAAGCCCCGCTGCCTTGACCAGAGCCCTGGTGTAGGGATCGGCCGGCCGGGAAAGTACGTCCATGCAGGGCCCCTGTTCGATCAGGCGGCCTTCCTTCAGCACCATCACCCTGTGGGCCATGGCGCGCACCACCGCCAGGTCGTGGCTGATGAACAGATAGCTCAGTCCGCGCCGTGCCTGGAGGTCCCTGAGCAGGGCGATCAGTTGTTTCTGCACTGTCCTGTCCAGTGCCGAGGTCGGTTCATCGAGTACGATCAGGCGCGGCTCGAGGATGATCGCTCGGGCCACCGCGATGCGTTGGCGCTGACCGCCGGAGAACTCGTGGGGATAGCGTTGGGCGACGTGTTCGGGGAGCTCCACCTCACGCAAGGTCGCACGGACCCGAGCGCTGACTTCCTGCTCGGAAAGCTCAGGCTGATGATAGCGAAGTCCCTCGCTGATGATATCCGCCACCGGCATTCGCGGAGAGAGAGAGCCGTAGGGATCCTGGAACACGATCTGCAGATTTCTGCGCTGCTGGCGCAGTGCCTTGCCCGATAGCTGATCCAGCCTGGCGCCGGCGAAGTCGATGACCCCCTTGGCCTGGTTCAGGCGCAGCAGAGCGGAGGCCAGGGTGGTCTTGCCGGAACCCGATTCGCCGACCACGCCCAGGGTCTCGCCGGCGGCGATGTGCAAGTCCAGCGGGGCCAGCGCTTCGAAGCCAGGCTGGCGACGCTGGAACAGGCGTCGGCGCCGTTCGAAGGTGACGCTTAGCTGGCGGGCCTCGATCAGGGTCGGGGCATCGCCACAGGGGGTCGGGACACCTTCCGGCTCGGCGTCCAGCAACTCCCGCGCGTGGGCGCTCTGGGGGGATTGGAAGACCCGCTCGACGGTCCCGGTTTCCTGGTGCTCGCCATGACGCATGACACACACGCGATCGGCGTGTCGACGCACCAGATTCAGGTCGTGGGTGATGAACAGCATGCCCATGCCGTGGTGATCACGCAGCTCGGCCAGCAGGGCGAGTACCTCCTGCTGTACGGTCACGTCCAGGGCGGTGGTGGGTTCATCGGCCACCAGCAGCTCAGGCTGGTTGGCGATGGCCATGGCGATCATTACCCGCTGACGCTGCCCGCCGGAAAGCTGGTGGGGCCAGGCATCGAGCAGTTCCTCGGCTCGCGGCAGTCTTACCTGTTCCAGCAGTTCGCGGCAGCGGTGGCGAGCCCCGCGGCCTCGCAGGCCCTGGTGCAGGCGCAGGGTCTCCGCCAGCTGTCGTCCGATGGTGTGCAGCGGATTGAGCGAGGTCATCGGCTCCTGAAACACGAAACCGACGCGGTTGCCGAGCAGCCCCTGCCATTTGCGCGGCGTCAGCCGCGACAGGTCGGTGTCGCCGAGCCATCTACCGCCTTTGATTGTGGCGTTGGGCGGCAGCAGGTTGAGCGCGCCAAGCGCGGTGACCGACTTGCCGGACCCCGACTCACCCACCAGCGCCAGGGTCTCTCCGCGCCTGACGTCCAGCGACAGTTCCTTGACCACGGTGGTGTCGCCGAAGCCGATCGACAGCCGATCCAGCGACAGCAGGGTGTCATTGTTCATGCGCGGGGCTTCCTTGCGGTGTCGTGTTGCCGCTGGCGCTTTGGACGTGGCGCGGATCGAAGGCGTCGCGAATCCCCTCGCCGATAAATACCAGCAGCGACAGCATGACCGCCAGGGTCATGAAGGCGGTAATCCCAAGCCATGGCGCCTGGAGGTTGTTCTTGCCCTGGGCCACCAGCTCGCCCAGGGAAGGCGAACCTGGCGGCAGCCCGAAGCCGAGAAAATCCAGCGCCGTGAGGGTGGTGATGGCGCCGGTGAAGAGGAAGGGTATGAAGGTCAGGGTCGCCACCATGGCGTTGGGCAGCACATGGCGCCACATGATCAGATGCGACGGCAGCCCCATGGCCTTGGCCGCCCGTACGTACTCCAGATTGCGCGCACGCAGAAACTCGGCACGCACGATATCCACTAGTCCGAGCCAGGAAAACAGCAGCATGATCCCGAGCAGCCACCACAGATTGGGTTCCACCAGGCTGGCCAGGATGATCAGCAGGAACAGCACCGGCAAACCCGACCATATCTCGGTCAGGCGCTGGCCGATCAGGTCGACCTTGCCGCCGAAATAGCCCTGCACCCCGCCGGCCAGCACCCCCAGCACCAGCGACCCGGCGGTCAGCACCAGAGCAAAGATCACCGACAGGCGAAAGCCGTAGATCACCCGCGCCAGCACGTCACGTCCCTGGTCATCGGTACCCAGCCAATGGCGGCCATCCGGGGGTGACGGCGCAGGGTGGTCGAGATACTCGTCCAGGGTGTCGTAGGAGAACGGAATCGGCGCCCACAGCATCCAGCCATCCGACTCGATGGCGTTGCGGGTGAAGTCATCGTGATAGTCGGCCGCGGTCGGCAGAAAGCCGTCGAAGACGGTATCCGGATAGTCGACCAGCATCGGGAAGTACCATTGCTGCTGATACTGCACCAGCAGCGGCTTGTCATTGGCGATGAGTTCGGCCCCGAGGCTGAGCACGAACAGTAGGCCGAAGGCCCACAGTGACCACCAGGCACGGCGCTGGTGGCGAAAGACGGCGAGGCGACGGCGGGTGATGGGAGAAAGGCTAGGCACGATCAGGATTCCCGTGTCTCGAAGTCGATGCGCGGATCCACCCAGACGTACGTCAGGTCGGAAACCAGTTTGAGTATCAGGCCGATCAGGGTGTAGAGGTAGAGGGTGCCGAAGATCACCGGATAGTCACGCTGCATGACCGCCTCGAAACCGAGCAGGCCCAGCCCGTTGAGCGAGAAGATCACCTCGATCAACAGCGAGCCGGTGAAGAAGATCCCGATCAGCGCCGACGGCATCCCGGCAATGATGATCAGCATGGCGTTGCGGAAGACGTGGCCATAGAGCACCCGCCTGTCGCTGGCACCCTTGGCCCGGGCGGTCAGCACGTACTGGCGGTGGATCTCGTCGAGAAAGCTGTTCTTGGTCAGCATGGTCAGGGTGGCGAAGCTGCCGATGGCCGAGGCGCTGACCGGCAGCACGATATGCCACAGGTAGTCCTTGACCTTGCCCCAGGCGCTGAGCTCGGAAAAGTCCGGTGACGTCAGCCCTCGCAGCGGGAAGACGTCGAAGTAGCTGCCGCCGGCGAACAGCACGATCAGCAGGATAGCGAACAGGAAGCCGGGAATGGCGTAGCCGACGATGACCAGGCCGGAGGTCCAGACATCGAAGGCGGAGCCGTGTCTCAGGGCCTTGCGTACCCCCAACGGGATCGACACCAGATACACCAGCAGGGTGGTCCACAGACCTAGCGAGATCGACACCGGAAGTCGCTCGAACATCAGGGTGGTGACCGCCTCGCCGCGAAAGAAGCTCTCGCCGAAGTCGAAGGTGGCGTAGTCCACCATCATGTCGATAAAGCGTTCATGGGCCGGCTTGTCGAAGCCGAACTGCTGCTCAAGCTGGGTGATGAACTGCTCGGGGATCCCGCGGCTGCCGCGAGACTCGCCGCTATCGATGGTCTCGCCGCCACCGCCCTGCAGGCGCGTACTGGCCTCGCTGGAAAAGCCCTCGAAACGTGCCAGCAACTGGTCGATGGGCCCGCCCGGCGCGGCCTGGACGATGATGAAGTTGAGCAGCATGATCCCCAGCAGGGTGGGGATCATCAGCAGCAGACGGCGCAGTACGTAGGCACCCACGGCATTTCCTTGAGGATTGGGTTTGCCAAGGCGAAGCGTCGTTTCGCACGACGCTTCGCACCACCAGAAACATTTTCTGTATCAGGGCCGCCGGCGTGGTCGGGCCTGCCGTTCGGGCTGGACACGTGCGCCTGCCCTCTGAATCTTTGACCTTCTTACCACAGCACAGCGCCCTTGGGCCGCCGTTGAATCAACGGCTACGCTGACGATCCTCGATGACCGCCTCGCGTTCAGGGTCTACCCACCAGGCGCTCAGGTCCAGCGTGTACTCGGGGAAGGGCTCCTGCCAGGCAAACTTGTCCCACACCGCGATGCGGTGGGCGGCCAGATGGAACTGCGGGACCACGTAGAAGCCCCAGCGCAGCACTCTGTCCAGCGCCTGGGCGGCGGTGTCCAGTGCCTGGCGCGAGTCGGCGGCGATCAGGCGATCGACCAGAGCGTCGATGACGGGATCCTGAAGGCCGATCAGATTCCGGCTCTGGGGGCGTTCGGCATACTCGCTGCCCCAGAACTCACGCTGTTCATTGCCGGGACTCAAGGACTGCGGAAAGCTGCCCACCACCATGTCGAAGTCGAAGCTGCGCAGACGATTGAGGTACTGATTGACGTCGACGGTACGGATATTGCCCTGCACCCCCAGTCGGGCCAGCCTTCGCAGCAGCGGTTGGGCGATGCGCTCGAACTGGGTGCTGTAAAGCAGGATCTCGACGTGCAGTGGCTCGCCATTCTCGGGGTCGATCATTACCCCGTCACGGGCCTCGTAGCCGGCCTCACGCAGAAGTTCCAGGGCCTTCCTCAGGCGTGGACGCATCTCCTGGGGCTGCTGCATCGGCAGTGGCTCGCTGAAGACGCTCTCCGGCAGCTGGTCGCGGAAGGGCTTGAGCAGTGCCAGCTCGTCTTCGGACGGCAAGCCGGTGGCTTCCATCTCGGAATTCTCGAAGTAGCTGTCGGTGCGCGCATAGGCGTCGTAGAACAGGTTTCTGTTCAGCCAGGGGAAGTCGAAGGCAAGAGTGATCGCCTCGCGCACGCGGCGATCCTGAAACTTGGCCTTGCGCAGGTTCATGACGTAGGCCTGCATGCCAGCGGGCTGGCCGTCATGGACCTGAAGCTGCCTGACGAAGCCCTGCTCGCGCGCCGGGAAGTCGTAGGCCGTGGCCCAGTTGCTCGCGGAATTCTCGAGACGGAAGTCGAGATTGCCGGCCTTGAAGGCCTCCAGTGCCACCGTCTGGTCGCGATAGTAGTCGTAGATCAGCCGTCCGATATTGTGTCGGCCGACGTTGACCGGTACCTCGCTACCCCAGTAGTCGTCGACGCGCTCGTAGACGATGCGGCGGCCCGGATCGACCTCGGCGATCCGATAGGGGCCGGAGCCGAGCAGCGAATCGCGGGTCACCGCCTCGAAGTCGCGATCACGCCAGTAATGCTCGGGCAGGATCGGCATCTGGCCCAGGATCAGCGGCAGTTCACGGCTTTCGCTGTCACCGAGGTCGAAGTGCACGGTGTCGCTGTCGATGGCGGTGACGCTGTCGACATCGCTGTAGTAGGCGCGGTAGAAGGGCTGCCCCTTGGTGGTCAGCGTCTCGAAGCTGAATACCACGTCCTGGGCGTCCACGGGTTCGCCGTCATGGAAGCGCGCTTCGGGGCGCAGGTCGAACTCGACCCAGCGCCGTTCGGGGTCCAGGCGGATACCCTCGGCCAGGAGCCCATACATGGTGAAGGGCTCTCCCGGGTTCGATTCGAGCAGGGTGTCGTAGATCTGTGTAAGGCCAGAGGCTGGCGTGCCACGAACAATAAACGGATTGGTCGAATCGAAGCTGCCCTGGGCGGCGCGAATCAAATCACCGCCTGACGGAGCATCAGGATTGGCATGGGGAAAGTGGCGAAAGTCAGCCGGCAGGGCCGGCTCACCATAGAGCGGAAGGGCGTGCACGGTGGGCACGCTGGAAACGTCTGCGGCCTCGCTAGCGGTCGCCAGCAGGGCGCCCAGCAGGCAGGCGCCAATTGCCACCTGTCGCATGGCGGTGGAGTCCTTGTCCTGAGGGGCGCCACCGTGGCGCCCGCTTTACCGACCGGAAAGTGTCAGTTGCTGACCGGGTTGAAGAGCCTGCGGGTTGTCGATGCCATTCCAGCGTGCCAGGTCCCGAGGCGAGATGGAATGAAGCATGGCGATGCGGTTCAAGGTGTCTCCGCTCTCGACGACATGGGTCTCGTCGGAGGCGCTGGCCACTTCGATCTGCCCCAGGTTGCTCAAGGCATTGCGCAGGGTGGCGGCGCTTTCTGCCGGCACCAGAATCTGACGGGTGTGACGCGGGTTGACGTTGCGCGACTTGAGTCCGGGGTTCAGTTCGCTCAGCTCGTGGGTGGTCACTCCGGCCAGAGCGGCTGCCTTGTTCAACGAGATCGGTGCGGTGACCGAGACCTTGGCAAAGGCCGCCGAGCCGCTGATCTCCGGAAGGTTGACGCCATAGCGCTCGGGATCATTGATGATCCGCGAGATGGCCATCAGCTTCGGCACGTACGCCATGGTCTCCGAGGGCAGGTTGAGATCCCAGTAGTCGCCGGCGAGTCCGCGAGCCTGTGCCGCACGGCGGGCATTGTTGACGGTGCCGGCGCCGGCGTTGTATGCCGCGAGTGACAACTGAAGGTCGCCCTCGTACCACTGATCCGCCTGCATCTCGATGTAGTCCAGGGCGGCGCGGGTGGAGGCCACGACATCATTGCGGCCATCCCAGGCACCATTGCGCTTGAGGCCGAGGGCGTCACCGGTACGCGGCATGATCTGCCACAGTCCGACGGCGCCAAAGTGGCTACGTGCCTTGGGATCGAAGGAGCTCTCGACGAAGGGGATCAGCGCGATCTCGCCCGGCAGACCACGTGATTCGACCTGCTGGGTGATCCAGGCGAGCCAGGGGCGGGCGCGCTCGGTGATCTCCGCCACGTTATGGGGGCTGTCCTGGTAGTAGTCGATCCATTCCTGCACGCGGGCATTGACCGGCTGGTCCTGCCACTGGAAATCCGCCCGCAGACTCGTCCAGGCATCCTGCGGCTCGAGTTCCAGGGCATCCCAGAAGTGGCGAGTCAGGTGTTGATGCGAAGGCGCGGCGCTTGCGTCAGCGCTGGTTCCGCCATATGGCATGGCGCCACCGGGGGGGAGTGGCGAGGCCTGGGATGTATAGGCACCGGCCATCAACGAGCCAAGGAGGGCCAGACTGCTGGCCGCGCCAAGAAGTCGTCTACGGGTCGTGTGAAATGTCATGCGTACAGAAACTCCTGGCCCGCGATGCTTATCGCGGGCGTCCTGTGGGACGATGGTTCAGGACGCCGAGCCGTTCAGAAGGAATCCTTCCAGGCTCTTAGCGTGGCAAAGGTGGCGTCCGTGCTATCGGTCGACCCATGGGCTGAGGCAGCGCGCTTGACATCTTCATCATCGCAACGAAGGAAGGGATTGATGCGGCGCTCACGTTCCATCGTTGTAGGCAGCGTGGGTCGGTCCAGATCTCGTGCCTTCTGACATTCGTCGAAGGCGGTGGCAACGTCGGGGTTGCCGGGGTTGGCCGCCTTCGCAAAAGCGAGGTTAGCCAATGTATATTCGTGCGCGGAGAATACCAGTGTATCCGCCGGCAGGGAATTCAGTCGGTCGAGGGACCCCTTCATCTGCTCCGGGGTACCTTCGAACAGGCGTCCGCAGCCACCGCTGAACAGGGTGTCCCCACAGAACAGCAGCGGCGGGATGCCTGCGGTAAAGAAGGCCAGATGGTCCAGGGTGTGCCCAGGCACCGCCATCACCTCGAACAGGCGGCCCATGACGCGAAACTCGTCACCGTCACGCACGATCTCGTCGACGCCTGCGATCTCGGGGTTATCCGGCCCGATCACCCGGGGCGAATAGCGCTGGATCAGTTCGGCAACGCCGCCGGTGTGGTCATGGTGGTGATGGGTCAGCAGGATGCAGCCCAGGCTCAGCCCTTCACGTTCGAGAAAGCGCAGAACAGGCTCGGCGTCACCGGGATCCACGACGCAGACCTCTTGACTCGAATCCTGGCGCAGCAGCCAGATATAGTTGTCGCTAAAGGCTGGAATCGGTGTCACGCTTAACATGGTCGGCAGGGTCCTCGGAGCGAGCCTTGAGCGGGCAGCATCTAGCTGGGCGGCCGGCGCAGACTTCAGTAAACTTCGTTTTTTCGCCTTGCAAAATCAGACACTTTGGAGGCACAGGTCGACTATGTCAAATGCGTCGGAGCCGATGGAGCTCGCGTGCCTGGTGCGGCACGCTCGACGCTATTGGTCCAGCGACAGCGGATGCGCCGTGCGGCGTTCCGAGCGAGCCTGCCTGGGCCCGCTGGCCGAACGCTGGTGCGGCCAGCACGGTCTTGAAATGTCACTGGCCGAGCCACTGGCCGACATGAGCGCGGTGCGCCACTGGATACGGTGGTCTCCGACCAGGGAGCTGGCGGAAAGTTCCAGCACGCTGGTTTGCCGTCCTGAGCGCTTGGCTCTGCCCGATGGGGCGATGGACGTGGTGGTGCTCAATCACTTGCTGGAGGTGGTGTCCCACCCCCACCAGCTTCTGCAGGAGGCCGCCCGGGTGGTCTCGCCGCAGGGGCGACTGGTGCTGCTCGGCTGGTCTCCGCTGTCATCGTCGGGCTTGATGAGGGTTCGGCCTCGCCGCCGGCGGCAGCTGCCGGGGCAGGGCGTATGGCGAACGCCGCGGACGATGAAGGACTGGCTTCAGTTTGTCGACTTCGAGATCGAGCGGGTAGACTACTGCCGATTTCGCCTGCCGGGGCTCGCCGGTGGCAATGGCATGCTGGAGACCCTTGGCCGGCGCCACAACCTGCCCCTGGGCGATTGTTATATCATCCAGGCTCGCTGCCGCTCGCAGCTGGCCTGTACCCAGGGAAAACGCCCGCTGTTCGGCTTGCCGGTCGGTAACACCGCACTCGGCACCACCAGGCTCGAGCCCAGTGTGCGGCAGACCCCCAAGCAGAAGAAGGTAGCAATGCGTTGACCACTCCCGATTCACTCCCTGTCGTGACCATTTACACCGACGGGGGTTGCCGCGGCAATCCCGGACCCGGCGGCTGGGGAGCGCTGCTGGAAAGCGGGGATCACCGCAAGTCGCTCAAGGGCGCCGAGCGTGATACCACCAACAACCGAATGGAGCTGACCGCCGCGATCATGGCGCTGAAGACGCTCAAGCGCGAGTGTCACGTGGATCTCTGGACAGATTCGGAGTATCTGCGCAAGGGCATCACCGAATGGATCCATGGCTGGATCAAGCGTGGCTGGAAGACGGCTTCCAGGCAGCCGGTGAAGAACGCCGATCTGTGGCGCGAGCTGCATGAGCAGACACGCCGACACCAGGTCAGCTGGCATTGGGTCAAGGGGCACAGCGGCCACCCTGGAAACGAGGCCGCCGACGCCCTGGTCAACGAGGCCATCGACGAGTTGCTGGAAGGCGCCTGACGCCGTCGGCCCACACCCCACAGCCCATCCGACATCAGGGACCCAGAATGCGACAGATTGTACTGGATACCGAGACCACCGGTATCGAGACTCGCGACGGCCACCGTCTCATCGAGATCGGCGCCGTGGAGATGATAAACCGGCGTCTGACCGGAAATTCCTACCATCAATACATCAATCCCGAGCGTGAGATCGATGCCGAGGCGATCGGTGTCCACGGCATCACCAACGAGCGGGTCGCCAATGAGCCGGTGTTCGCCGAGGTGGCGGCCGACTTCTGGGAGTTTATTCGCGGGGCCGAGCTGGTCATCCATAACGCGCCCTTCGATGTCGGCTTCATCGACCACGAATTCAAGCTGTTGAAGGCCACCCACCCCGAGCTATATGCAGGGCCCGTCAAGGATCACTGTCGTATCCTCGATACCCTGACCATGGCACGGGGGCTGCACCCGGGGCAGCGCAACAGCCTCGACGCCCTTTGCAAGCGCTACGATATCGACAATGGTCACCGCGTGCTGCACGGGGCCTTGCTCGATGCCGAGATCCTGGCAGACGTCTATCTGGCGATGACCGGTGGGCAGACTGCCCTGACCCTGGATGCGGGCAACGACAGCGACCAGCAGGCGGCAGTGCCCGGCGAGCTTTCGGTGCGTCGGCTGTCATTGGAGCCGGGGCGGTTGAGCGTGGTACGCCCGACAGAGCAGGAGATGGCGGCCCATCTGGCCAAGCTCGACAAGGTGCGTGGCAAGGCAGGTGAGTGTCGCTGGGACGACCTGGACCCTGTCTACGCCGGCCCCGGCAGCGCCACGCAGGACGGTGTCTGATGCTGCATCGGGAGCTGCCAAGAGGTGTCGAGTCGGGGCGTATCATTCGCCTGGCGAAAGGCTGTATGGCGCCTGGCCTGGACAATACGCCGCTGGGGCCGGTCGAGCCCTGGGATGAGCGTGTTCAGCCGTTGTGCTGGTGGTCGGACGAACCGGTGGGGCTGCGTCTTGAAGACAGCCCAGCCGCCGACTGGCCAGACGGCCGTAGCTGGCTGTCGAGGTTGCCCGAGTCATGGTACGGGCTGGTGTCAACGGCGCTGCAGGTGGGTGCCTGGATGGGCAACCACCGGTTTTGCGGGCGTTGCGGCAGCCAAGCCAGGCGCCTGGAACACGAGTTTGCGATGCACTGCGACAATTGCGGCCATCGCAACTACCCGCGCATCTCGCCCTGCATCATCACCCTGGTGACCCACGGGGAGTCGCTGTTGCTGGCTCGTAGCCCGCGTTTTCCACCCGGACGCTATTCCACCCTGGCAGGATTCATCGAACCGGGAGAGTCGGCGGAGCAGGCGGTGCATCGCGAGGTCCACGAGGAGGTCGGTCTGAAGCTGGGGCGGCTGCGTTATATTCGCAGTCAGGCCTGGCCTTTTCCCCACTCCCTGATGCTGGGCTATCTGGTCGAGGCGGCAAGCCGACGCATCGTGATCGACGGCCACGAGATCGAAGACGCCGCCTGGTTCTCGCCACGGCAGCTACCGCAGTTGCCGCCGCTTTATTCGATCTCGCGGGAGTTGATCGAGTTGCACCTGTCCGAGGTGCGTGACGGTCGGTCCTGACGGGCAGTCGCCGGGAGGAGCCACTGCCCATTTGAGCATCACTTCTCGGGAAACAGCTCGGTCAGGCGGGTCGCCAGCATGATATTGCCGGTCGCCTTGAGCTTGCCGGTCATGAAGGCTGTCATGCCGTTGATATCACCGGTCATGATGCCCTTGAGGGTGTCGCTGCTCATGCTCAGGCTGACAGAGGGATCGTCGTGCTCGCCCTGCTGGATGTCCAGTGCGCCATCGTCGATGACGACATAGTGATCCTCGGTATCGCTGAAGTGGAACTGGAAGATCTCGTGCATGCCCTGGGCAGCGTCAGGATTGAAGCGAGAGCGTAGCGTATCGAGTGTCTGTGACATGAGAATTCCTTGCAGTTGTGTGAGTCGCTGTCAGGCAGCGTATTTCAAACGAATGTTTCAATCAAGGCCGGGCGCCGTTCAGGGCCTATGACCGTCAAGGTCCAGGTCTTTGCAGAATCGTGCCGGGTGACAGGGAGAGAGCGATGGAAGACTGGCTGGGTGAGATCCTGACCTTTTTTGTTCAGCTGCTGCTGGTGGCGGGGGTCGTGCTGTTGGCGCTGATCGTGCTTGCCCGGGCCAAGGGTGGCGGCAGTGTACCCAGGGAGCAACTCAGGATCGAGGACCTGGGTCAGCGTCAGCGTCAGTGGCGTGAGCGTTTGATACACGCCAGGACAGGCACAGAAAAGCGGTCTCGCCTGCGCTGGCCGTGGCGTCGGGATACCAAGCCCAGGCAGGACGAAGGCGTGGCATCGAGCGCCACCACCTGGGTGATCGATTTTCATGGCAACCTCAAGGCCAGCGGCGTGGACCGCCTGGCTCGCGAAGTGTCCTTGCTGCTTGGTGTGGCTAAGGAAGGGGACGAGGTGGTCATTCGACTGGAGAGCCCCGGAGGCCTGGTCCACACCTATGGGCAGGGTGCGGCGGAACTGCACCGGCTCACCGAGGGGGGGCTCAAGACCACGGTCTGCGTGGACAAGGTAGCGGCCAGCGGCGGCTACCTGATGGCGTGCAACGCACACCGCATCCTGGTGGCCCCGTTTGCGGTAATCGGCTCCATCGGGGTGGTGGCCCAGATCCCGAATGTCCACCGCCTGCTCAAGCGCCATGACGTCGATGTGGAGCTGGTGACCGCCGGGCGCTACAAGCGCACGCTCACCGTGCTGGGCGAAAACACCGAGGAAGGCAGAGACAAGCTGCAGGCGGACCTCGACGCCATCCATGCCAAGTTCAAGGACTACGTCGACCAGCGCCGCTCCGGCGTGGATATCGACGCCGTGTCCACCGGCGAGGTCTGGTACGGAGAAGAGGCCGTGTCCAGAGGGTTGGCGGATGAGGTCACCACCAGCGAGGCTTATCTCAGCAAGGCGATGGAACGTGGCAAGGTGCTGAGCCTGAGGCTTGCGGCGGTGCCATCACTGGCCGAGCGTCTTGGTTTTTCCGCCTCTGGCATGGTCGAGCAGGCGCTCGACCGGGTGGAAGAGCGTGTCGATGCGTCCGGCTGGGAGCATCGGTAGACGAAGCGTGCGTCGCGGTTCATAACATTGGATCGCAATATTGGATCGCAATACTGCCTGACCTGAGCCGCCCCAGCTCCGCCTGTCCAAGTCGTTCTGTCCATCGAGCGAGCCCGATGCCCTCCAGCGAGGGCTATCGGGTGCGAAGCGCCTGACCAGAGTCTGTGGTCGCGCTTCAGTCGTCGTTGGCTGCGTTCATCTTGACGATGGCGGCGATCATGATGCTCGCGCTGTCGCCTTGCAATGAGTAGTAGATGGTCTGGGAGGAGCGCCGAGTACTGACCAGCTCGGCTCGCCTGAGGATGGCAAGGTGCTGGGATAGGGCCGACTGGCTCAGGCTCAGGCGTTGATTGAGCTCTGTCACGGACAGCTCGTTGCCTTCAAGTAGACACAGGATTCGTAGGCGATTGTCGTTGGCGATGGCTTTCAGCAGGCCGCTCGCTCTGTCTACCACGGCATCTCCACCCTCAAGCAGGCGGCCGGCAACACGTTGTGAGCTGTTCATCAGCACTCTCCCTTGCAGCGGTGACTGACACGAATTTCACCCGTTGGACGTCGTGGCGCTAGGCGCCACCCGAGATGGACGGCAATAGGGATCGAGGTGTTGTGCATGGATGGCTTGTCATCCTCATCGAAGAGATCCGCTAGTCGGATTCGGCGTATCCGGCTCCTCGGAATAGTGTTGGTCCGGGGCGCAGGACTCCTTTCATTTGGTCGCTGATGAAAGCCGAAGCCTTTCTTTCCGTTAGTGATTAAGAAACTTCTCAATAATAGCGCATTGTTGAAGTAAACGCGTCTTAAACGCGTGTTTGTGACCGTTTCGGCAGAATTAGATAATAAGTTTTTCAAAGTGTGTCCATCGCGTTGTTTATTGTATTTGTATTTAGCAGACTGACAATATTGTGCAATATCAGGTTTCTCTAGGTATCCTGTATGGCACATCTGGTGCCTGGATCTGCAGTTATCTGATTTTGCCCGTCTACCCGGGGTGGCCTGTGGGTAAAGGGGAAGGGGTCGAGCAAGGGAGTGCTGGCAAGGCGCAGGCTTGTCTCGTATAATTTCCGCCGCCAAATTTGCACCCCACGCGGTGGCGCGAGACTTATCGCCATACGGCTCGAAATCGTGCGCCATCCGGCTTGGAATTCTGAGCCATCCGGCTCGGCCCGGTCGGTGCGATTCGCGTCAGTCGTCGTGTGCCACTGAGCAGACGATGGCGAGTCGACGGCGAAACAGCACCAGGTATTGCTCAAGCCAGCATGCTGCAGCGCCCTCCAGAGGTATCGCAGCCAGGCGTGCCTGTACCCGTATTGTGGTTGTTCCCAGGGTTCCCTCACCCCTTGCGAAAAAGGAATCATGATGTTCACTCTGTCCTTCGAACAGCGCCGTCGCCTGCTGGCGTTGATGGTCGTTTTCCATATCGTCGTCATCGCCGCCAGCAACTACCTGGTCCAGTTGCCGTTTACGGTGTTTGGCTTGCACACGACCTGGGGCGCTTTCAGCTTTCCCTTCATCTTCTTGGCCACCGATCTCACGGTACGCCTGTTCGGCAAGGGGCCGGCGCGCGCTATCGTGATGCGCGTGATGCTGCCCGCGCTGGTGGTGTCGTACGTTGTCTCGGTGGTCTTCCCGCAGGGCGGCTTCGCTGGCCTTGCAGCCTTCGATGGTTTCGATCTGTTTGTCGCCCGGATCGCACTGGCCAGTTTCATGGCCTACCTGCTCGGACAATTGCTCGACGTGCAGGTCTTCGACCGGCTCAGGCGACTCAAGCACTGGTGGGTGGCGCCGGCGGCGTCGACCCTGGTCGGTAATCTGGTCGATACCGTGGCGTTCTTCTCCATCGCCTTCGAGGCTGGCCCTGACCCGTTCATGGCGCAGCATTGGCCAGAAATCGCAGCGGTCGACTACGCCATCAAACTTGCGATCAGTCTGGTCTTTTTCCTGCCCCTGTACGGCGTGCTGCTGCGTTATCTGAGCCAGCGACTGGTGGCGGTGACCGGCAGTCAGGACGTCTGGCCGGAGCAGGTCGCTCGGGGAGAGGGACGCTGATAAGGGCCTCGATCCCCGGCGGTTGAGCCTGCTGGGCCGGTGTTACGATCTGGTTCTGCTCTGGTCCCGATCTAGCCCCGCCTTGGTTTGCTCTGGCTGTGCTTGCTGCCTGGCTCCGCGCCCCGCCTGGCACGTTCAGTACTATGCTGGTGTCGTGAAGCACGACGTTCTACCGGCTCTCTACCAACCTTCGATCGCTCAAAGGAGTGCAGCTATGACGGTTTCCCTGGAATATACGGACAGTGGTGGTCAGGGAGAGCCATTGGTCATCGTTCATGGCCTGCTGGGTAGCGCCGACAACTGGCGCTCCCATGTCAAACAGTGGTCGGGCGAGCGCCGTGTGATCGCCCTGGATCTTCGCAATCATGGCCGTTCTCCCCATGCCGAGGGTATGGACTATGACCAGATGGCCGAGGACGTGGCAGCCGTGATGGACCGCTGCGGCGTCACCAGAGGGCACCTGCTTGGCCACTCCATGGGCGGCAAGGTGGTGATGACCCTGGCCAGGCTGCATCCTGAGCTGGTGGCGTCGCTGATCGTTGCCGATATCGCGCCGGTCGCCTATGAACACCGGCACGATAGCGTCTTCAGCGCACTGCGGCGTGTCGAGCAGGGTGAGCCCACCGACCGGCGAGAGGCCGATGCCTTGATGGCTGAGGTGATCGACGACAAGCCCACCCGCATGTTTCTGGCTACCAATCTGGTGCGCGACGACGATCGCGTACTACGCCTAAGGGTCAATCTCGATGCGATCGAAGCCGGCTACGGCCAGATCATGGCACCGCCCGGTGGCGAAGGAAGCATCGATGTGCCGACGCTGGTGTTGCGCGGTAGTCGCTCCGACTACGTCGCCGATGACCTGCTTGAGTCGCTGCGCGCCGTCCTGCCCAGGGCCGAAGTCAAGACCCTGGACGCTGGTCACTGGCTGCACACCGAGAGGGCGCAGGAGTTTCAGGAGCAAGTGGCCGAGTTTCTGGCCTCTCTGGACGACTAGCCAGTGCAATCAAGGCGCCGGTGATTGGCCGGGGTCCTGGTCCAGGTGCCGCTGATTAGCCGGGGTCCTTGCCCAGGCGTCTGTGGTTTAGCCGGGGTGCATGCCTAGGCGCCGGTGATTGGCCGGGGTCCATGCCCAGGCGCCAGTGATTAGCCGGGGTCCTTGCCCAGGCGCGAGATCGGGGTCAAGCGTTCGACGATCTTCTGGTCATGTAGATAGCGCTCCAGGCGACGATAGCGGCCGTGGTCCATGGCGCCGGGGCGCAGGCTGAGTCGGCGCCTGATGTCGGGCCAGGCCTCGGCATTGGCGGGGCTGTCCATGGTCGGCTCGAGTCGAGTCATGATCTCCCAGCTCGCGGCGGGATGGTCGATGATCCAGCGTGTGGCTTGTTCCAGTGCGTCGACGAAGGCGCGAATGGCGTCCTTCTGTGCCTGAAAGTGGTCCTGGTTGGCCACGACGACCAGGCCGTCATGCACAGGGATACCCAGTGTCTCGGTCGGCATGGCGCGGGTAGCGATGCCGAGGTCGGCGAGCTCTCGCGGCAGGGACAGTGCCGCGCCGCCGATAAAGGCATCGATCCAGCCTTCGTTCATCGCGCGTATCACGCTGAAGTGCACGTCCTTGGCCTCGACATGGGACAGGTTCAATCCTTCGTGTTGAAGGATGGCCCTGAGCAAGACGTCTTGTCCCGCGCGCTGCGCGTAGCCGATCCGGTGATCGATCAGTCCCAGCACCGAGTCGATGTCCGCATCTTCGCGTACCAGCAGTGCCGACAGTGGCAATTCGCTCAAGGTGGCTACCCTGATGATGGGGCGCCCCTGGTCCACCAGCCGGTGCAGGGTCAGCTGGTCGGTCAGTGCCAGATCCGCCTGGGATGCCGCCACCAGCTTGGCAGGTACGTCGGGATCGGCGGGGGTCTGCAGCACGACGTTCAGTCCGCGCCGCGAGAACAGCCCCCTCTCCTGAGCCACCAGCAAGGCAGCGTGCTGCGGCCCGGGTGACCATTCCAGCACTAGAGTCAGCTCGGTGACCGGTGGCGGTGCGATCGGATCGGCAGGAGCCGCCGTGGCCGACGGTGCCACCGGCATCGCGGGCGTGTCGATACCGGGTCCACCAGGCAATCCACGGTAGCGCTCGAGGATATCGCTCACCACCGCCGCTTCGGCGCTTGTAGGGGGCGTTCCGCCAATCTGCTCGAAAGAAGTCTCGACCCGTTGCTCCTGGGCAAGGGGCGGCGCTGCCTGTTGCTGCGCTGCGGCTTCAGCGGGCGCCTCCGGCTCGGCCAGGGCCGGGGGCAACGCGCCGAGGCTTGCCAGCAGCAAGCTCAAGCCCGCAAGCCGGATTAGCCGGTGTTGCCTGGGCGACGACTTAGGCATCAACAATCTCCATGGGTCAGGCATTCGTACCAGCGCGCTAGTGTATCCAAGGGCGAGCTTCGTTCACCAGCGGCATCCATCAACATCCTGGTAATTCGAAGTGCGCTCGATGAATCACGTTACACTCGACAGATCGCGGCGTGGGGCCGGGCGTGAGACAATCATGATGAACGTTGCAAGGGATGCGCATGGATTCGATCAATAGTCTCTTTCTTCTGTGTGGAACGCTGATTGCGCTGAGTGTGCTGGCCAGTCGGCTTTCCGCTCTGGCCGGTGTGCCACTGCTGGTGCTGTTCCTGATACTCGGCATGCTGGCGGGTGAAGACGGCCTGCTGGGTATCGACTTCGACAATTACTCGCTGGCCTTTGTCATCGGCCATCTCGCCCTGGCGATGATCCTGCTGGATGGTGGCCTGAGGACACGGCTCAAGACCTTTCGTGTCGGTTTCAAACCCGCCCTGGGGCTCGCTACCGTCGGGGTCTTCATCACCAGCGGTCTGGTCGGTCTGCTGGCGATGTGGGTCTTCGATCTATCGTTGCTGCAGGGCCTGCTGGTCGGGGCCATCGTCGGTTCTACCGACGCTGCGGCGGTCTTCTCGATGCTCAGTGGCAGAGGGCTCAACCTCAATGAACGGGTCGGCGCCACCCTGGAAATCGAGTCCGGCACCAACGATCCCATGGCGATCTTTCTCACCCTGGTGCTGGTCGAGGCGCTGGTGGGGGACCTCGGTGGCCCCATGGACATGCTGCTGTTCTTTGTTCAGCAGTTCGCCATGGCCATCGCCATCGGGCTTGGCGCGGGCTGGCTGATCGGTCGCTTGCTGCGCTATGTGGATCTTGCACCGGGACTTTACTCGCTGCTGGCCCTGGCGTTGGGGTTCTGCGTCTTTGGCTTGACCAGTGCCCTGGGGGGCAGTGGCTTCCTGGCGATTTATCTGGCCGGATTGATGATCGGCAATCAGCCGGGGCGGCACCTCAACTTCATCTTGCCGGTGCATGACGGACTGGCCTGGCTAAGTCAGATCGGGCTATTTCTGGTGCTTGGCTTGCTGGTGACACCTTCTGCACTGCTGGAGGTGCTGTTGCCTGCATCGGTGGTGGCCCTGGCGCTGATCTTCGTGGCGCGTCCGTTGGCGGTGGTGCTGACGCTCAAGCCGTTCTTCCATTTCCGCTGGCGCGAGGTGGGATTCATTTCCTGGGTGGGGCTTCGCGGTGCCGTGCCCATCGTGCTGGCGATCTTTCCTGTCATCGGTGGCGTCGAGCAAGCTGGCCTCTACTTCAATGTGGCCTTCGCGGTGGTGTTGCTGTCGCTGTTGATCCAGGGCGGAAGCTTGCCCTGGATGGCACGCCGCATGAAGGTCATGGTGCCGGACAGTGCCACTCCCAATCATCGGGGGCCACTTGGCATCCTGCCTGAAAACGACTTCGAGATGTTCGTTTACAAGGTCGAAAATGCCGATCTCGAAGACGTCCCGATTCGGCTGCTGCGCTTTCCCTCAGGTGCCTTGATCTCTGCCCTGTTCCGCCAGCACGTGATGCTGCACCCCAAGGGCAGTACACAGTTGCGCATCGACGATATCATCTGTGTCATCGGCAAGAGCGACGATCTGCCAGCATTGAACCGGCTGTTCAACGGCGACGCCAAGCATCGCCAGCAGCGAGCCTTCTTCGGCACCTTTACCCTGGATGCGGACGCCAGGATGGGCGATGTGGCCGATGCCTATGCGTTGACCCTGAGCCCCGGCGAGGCCTCGCTGACACTGGGCGAATTCATGGGGCTACGCTTGGGCGGGCATCCGGTGGTAGGCGACGACGTCGACTGGCATGGCATCCACTGGGTGGTGAGCGAGATGGAAGGCAACCATATCACCCGTGTGGGTCTGCGCCTCTACTGAGGCGCAGCGTTCCAGTATCGGAAAGAATCGAGCGGAAATAACCGGGCGGAAATTATCGAGCGGGGTCTGTCGAGAAAGCCCCTTGCCAAGATGCCCTGGAAGAGCCCGTCAGGGCACCAGCAACTTGAACTGCAGCGAAAATTGGTCTTCGGGCACGGCGTAGTCGTCGGCGAAGTTGTGTTCATACAGACCACTGATCTGCAGCGGGGAGTCTCCCAGCTTTACCAGTTTGCTGAGTCGGCCACCCACGGGCAGGCTGCTCCAGTCGCTGTGCTCCCAGTCGTAGGTGATGTTCATCTCCGAAGTGCCCACTGACCAGCCCTGGCCGAGCCCGAGATTGATGATGGGCTGCAGGATGCTCAGGTTGACGTCCTCGCGATCGTCCTCACCGGCGACACTGAAGATGTTCTGGTTGAAGGCGCCATACAGGAAGGAGCCCCGCGAGGCCGCAAACCCGACCGCCGGACCCAGACCCCACTGTTCGGCGCCACGATGCTCACCGCCGGTCGGCAGAAGGGCGACCACACCGAAGCCAGAACGACCCCAGGAGTGTTCGAAGGTGGTGAGGTCGAACACCGTAGAATCGCTAAGGCCGGTGGAACCGCCGGGATCCTCGGTCAGTGAGGGCACCGTCAGGCGAAAGATGTGCTGGTGGCCCGCCAGCCGGTAGGGCAGCGCCGTTCTGAACTGGACGATGTTCTGTGAATCATTGGTGCCGTGGACTTCCGGGCTCCAGGAATTCTGTAGCTGGAAGTTCATCAGTGGCGCAGTGGGGTCGGAGGCGGCCTGTCCGAGTTCCTGCTCGGCCAGGACGCCGGGGCTGATCGCCAGTGTGCCGATCAGCAGCGCGGCACCAACGGATCTGCTGGCTAACGGAACGTTCACCCTCAGGCCATTCTGTTCGCAGAGCTCGCCGCCCCGAATCCTGACTCTTCCCTGATGCATCCCGACATTCCCCCAGCCGATGAGAGAGCCCCTGCAACGCGGGCTCGATTGCTATTTCGGCATAGTGTAGTCGGTCTTGCATGTAATATGCGCTTTTGTGCTTATCTGCCGGCGGTTAGATCGGCAGGGGCCTTGTTGCCAACCGTCCCCCGGACAAACCTGTCCCAGGATTTACCAGGCCCCCTGGTCGATCATGGCATTGGCGACGCGCCTGAATCCCGCAATGTTGGCGCCCAGCACCAGGTTGTGGGGCTCGCCGAATTCCTCTGCGGTGGACGCACAGCAGCGATGGATATTGGCCATGATCGCCTGGAGGTGGGCATCGACCTTCTCCAGCGGCCAGATCTGCATGCTGGCGTTCTGCGCCATTTCCAGTTGACTGGTGGAGACGCCGCCGGCGTTGGCCGCCTTGCCGGGGGCGTAGGCGATGCGGGCCTCCAGCAGACGGTCCACCGCCAACGGCAGGGTCGGCAGGTTGGCCCCCTCGCATAGACACTCGAGCCCATTGGCGAGCATCGCCTCGGCGTCGGCCAGGGTGACCTCGCCCTGGGTCGCGCAGGGAAAGGCGACCTGGCCAGGGATGCGCCAGACGGCGTGGCCGTCGGCGGGGTAGTCGTCCAGCGCAATGAAGCGGGCCCGGGGGTGATCCTTCAGGTAGCCTTCAAGCGAGACGCGCTCGACCTCCTTCAAGCGCTTGAGAGCCTCCAGATCGATGCCGTCCGGGTCGTGGAGGCAGCCACCGGAATCGCTGCAAGTGACCGGCAGGGCATCCAGCTGATGAAGCTTCTCGATGGTATAGATGGCAACATTGCCTGCGCCGGAGACCAGGCAGGTCTTGCCGCGCAGTTCTTCACCCCGGGCTGCCAGCATGTGCTGGGCAAAGTAGGCGGCGCCGTAGCCGGTGGCCTCCTTGCGGCCCAGCGATCCGCCCCAGTCCAGCCCCTTGCCGGTAATCACCCCTTCGTGACGTCGCGTCAGTCGCTTGTACTGGCCATAGAGGTAGCCGATCTCTCTGGCGCCGACGCCGATATCGCCCGCAGGGACATCCACGGTGGGCCCAAGATGATCCACCAGTTGGGTCATGAACGCCTGGCAGAAGCGCATGATTTCCCCGTCGGAGCGTCCGCGCGGGTCGAAGTTGGCGCCGCCCTTGGCGCCACCGAGCGCGAGTCCAGTCAGAGCGTTCTTGAAGATCTGCTCGAACCCGAGAAACTTGATGATGCTGGCGTTGACGCTGGGGTGAAAGCGAAGGCCCCCCTTGTAGGGGCCGAGAGCCGAGTTGAACTGGACACGATACCCCTTGTTGACCTGGATCTTGCCGTTGTCGTCGGTCCAGCAGACGCGAAACATCAGCTGGCGCTCGGGCTCCACCAGTCGCTCGATGATGGCGTGCTCGAGGTAGCGGGCGTCTGACTCGAGCAGGGGCCTCAGGGAAGCCAGGATCTTCTCTGCAGCGGCATAGAACTCCGCCTGGGCGGGACTGGTGGCTTTCAGCCCTTCCAGAGTGTTGTGCAGGTAATCCACGGCCGCGTCTCCTTTCTTGAGGCTTCCTTCGGCGTTGTGCCGTCGCTGGCTCGTTCACTATAGGAGTGGGGCGGCTTGTCAGACAGCAGGATGCGCTTTATGGCGAATTCCAGATGCGTCTGACGTCGGCCGTAGTCAAACACCGTGACAAACGGCATCATTCAGACGATAGGGCGATGGTCGCCCAGCAGCTTTTCATGAAAAGGTCAGGCTCGATGAAACGATCCTATTTTCCCGTGGTACTGACGCTATTGCTGGCCGTCGGGCTGGGGGGCTGCGACGAGACACCCACCGGGCGTAGCCAACTTGCCTTGGTGCCTGGCTTCGTGATGAGCGACATGGGGGGTGACGCCTTTGAGCAGATGCGAAGCCAGCTACCGCTTTCCACCGATGCCGCCATCAAGGCCGAGGTTCAATGTGTCAGCGACGCCTTGATCAAGTCGGCGCGGCTTGTCTACCCCAAGGTCGAGATGCCTGACGACTGGCAGGTGGTCGTGTTCGACAATCCCTCGCCAAATGCCTTTGCCTTGCCGGGAGGGCGCATTGGCGTGCACTCGGGGCTGTTGCAGGTCGCTCAGACGCCCGCCCAGCTGGCCGCGGTGGTCGGTCACGAGATCGCCCATGTGCTCGCCGACCACGGCAACGAGCGATTGACCCAGCAGTTGGGCATCAAGGCCGTGCTGCTGGTGGTAGGACTGATGAGCGAGGGCGACGTGGGTCAGGAACCCTTGCTCCAGGCGCTGGGCATCGGCAGCCAGCTCGGTATCGCCTTGCCGTTCAGCCGTGCCCATGAGTCCGAAGCCGACGTGATGGGGCTGGCCATCATGGCGCGCGCCGGATTCGATCCCGGCGAGAGCGTCGCCCTCTGGCGCAACATGGCATCGGTTGGCGGTGATCAACCGCCGGAGATCCTGTCCACCCACCCGGGGCATCAGTCACGTATCGAAGGGTTGCGTGCCGAGATGGTGCAGGCCAAGGAGGTTTACAGAGGCGTTTCGCCCAGCCGCTGCTAGGGCTTGTCTGAAAAGTGCCTGCGCTGGGTAATACGGCTTTAAAAATCGGCTGGTGCGCCAGCCCGGTCAAAATGCTCATTTACACCCCGTAAACTGCGCTGTCTCACCGATTTTTGCCTTGTCTAACCTTCGCTCGTCGACTTTTCGGACAGCGCCTAGGGCTTGTGCGAAAAGCGCCTGCGCTGGGTAATACGGCGTTAAAAATCAGATCAACAGGCGCGTCAGACGTTGGTAGGCGTTCGACCGAGCTTGTCTTCAAAGGCCAGGGCCGCGGCGGCGGCCCTGGCTTCGTCCTGTCCATCGTGGCGAGAGACCACCCGCCGTGAGGCGTTGGGAGAGGAATCCGAAAATGCCACCACCGCCCAGCGAGTGCGCTTCATCGTTCTTGTCTGATAACTCTCCACACGATAATGCTTCATGTCCATCCATCTCGGCATAGTTCACGGGTATGACCCTGATTGCCGATGTAAAGTTCGAAAGCCTCACCAATTAGAGCAGCTCGATCGTAAAGGCTTCTATCTTGCCGCCAAAGGCGAAAGGGCGTCGCTCTGCGTAGTGGCGTGAGACGGGGGAGCCCAGATCGCGGCCCACGTCGAAGGTCTCGCTGGCGCTGAAGGCCAGGGGAACCGTCGAGGGCACCTGACCTTCCGCCGCGGTCTGCCCATCCACCTCGATCGTCACCTGCGCCGTTTTACCGGGCACCGGGATCCGGGTGGTGATGACGATGTCGTGGCTGCCCGGGGCCAGGGCGGCTGTGTGAATGCGGGTATTCTCCATCAGCAGCATATTGTACTCGTAGGTCAGCCTGCCCTGATCAAGATAGACGCTGAGCCCGCCGCCGGCACCTCCGATGGCATACAGCACGCCCTCGGCATCGCCCTGGCCAGTGTCGATACGCAGGCTGGCCCGGGTACTCTGGCGACCAACGCCGGGGGCCGAAAATTCCGGCATGCGTTGAGTTGTCTGGGTAAAGGTCCAGTGATCGTAGCGCGTCTTGACCCGGTCCTCGGGGTGGACGCGAAGCCAGTTGCCCGCACCGGTGGGGAAGGCCTTGTTGTCCTCGGCGATATCCATGAAGCGTTGTTTCATCATGGCCAGTCGCTCAGGCTGAGCGTGGGCCAGATCTCTGGCCTGGGAAAAATCGCTTCGCAGGTCGTAGAGTTCCCACACATCTTCGGCGGAATCCCAGTCGGCGATCCGCTGTGCCGCGCTCGAGGTATCCCAGGGAACCAGCGGGCCAAAGGTACCGGCAAAGTAGCCATCCAGGTAGAGCCCTCGACTGCCGTTATTGTCGAAGAACTGGTGGTGCTTGCGTCCGGGGGCATCGGCGTCGTCGAAGGTGTAGGCCAGGCTGATACCGTCCATCGGCATCTGCGGGTAGCCGTTGACGACGTCCGGCAGCGGGATGTCCAGAATGTCGTAGAGGGTCGGGGCAATATCCACCACGTGGTGGAACTGGTGACGTACCTGCTCATCCGGTGCGATATGGCCGGGCCAGGAGATGACCATGGGGTTGCGGGGCCCGCCGAAATAGGCACCGAGCAGCTTGGTGCCCTTGAAGGGAGTGCTGCCCGCCCAGGCCCAGCCGGCGTGGTACATGTTTTCGGTCTGGGGGCTGCCGAGAACATCGAGGCCGCCCATGCGATCCAGTACCTCCAGCTGCTGGGCGACACTGCTGCCGATATTGTTCTGGGCCAGCAGTTCGCTGATCGAGCCGTGCTGGCCTTCGGCACTGGAGCCATTGTCCCCGACGATGTAGATGACCAGGGTATTGTCTCTGAGCCCCATTTCCGCCATGCCCTCGAGCAGTCGCTCGACCTGGCTGTCGGTGTGCTCCACGAAGCCGGCGTAGATTTCCATCAGGCGAGTCTGGAAGTCGCGCTGGCTCTCGGGAATCTCGTCCCACCCTTGCAGGCTGTCGTCGCGTGGCGTGAGTGCTGTGCCCGGCGGAATGATGCCCATCTCGAGCTGTCGCTGGTGGGTGCGCACGCGGTAGGCATCCCAGCCATCGTCGAACTGGCCGTCGTAGCGATCGGCCCATTGCGGTGCAACGTGATGGGGGCCGTGGGCCCCACCCGGCGCCCAGTACATGAAAAACGGCTTGTCCGGATCGAAGGCCCGGTAGTCGGCGAGCCACGCGAGCGCCTGGTCGGTCAGGTCCTCGGTCAGGTGGTAGTCGGGATCGTCTTCGGGGGGCTCGACATGCAGGGTGTCCACGGTCAGGCGTGGCTCCCACTGAGACGTCTCGCCCCCCAGAAAGCCGTAGAAGTGCTCGAAACCATAGCCGGTGGGCCAGCGATCCTTGGGGCCGATCGCTGTCGTCTCGACCGCCGGGGTGTTGTGCCACTTGCCGAAGGCGGCGGTGTGGTAGCCGTACTGCTTGAGCACCTCGGCCATGGTGGCGGCATTCTTCGGAATCACGCCGGTATAGCCGTCGAAGGCCACCGCCCGTTCGGCAATGGTACCGGAGCCCACCCGGGTATGATTGCGACCGGTCAGCAAGGACGCCCGCGTGGGAGAACAGATGGACGTGGTATGAAAGCCGGTGTACTCGATGCCTTCATCGGCCAGGCGCGACAGCGCTGGCATCCTGACCTCGCCACCGAAGACCTCGGACACCCCGAAGCCCACATCGTCCAGCATGACGATCAGAACATTGGGGGCGTCCTCCGGCAGGTGGGACGGCTCGTCCGGCCACTGCATGGTGGCGTCCTGGAGGCGAGGTGGTACATCGCTCGGCATGGGGGCGGGGGCGAAGGGTAATAACGCTCCGTCCGTCTCGGGCCGACCGGTCTCGGACTGGCTTGCCCCAACCGGGCCCGATACGGGAGAAAGCAGAACCAGGCCGGCGAGGACGCCGACCATGACTTGCATGGACCTTTGCACGGACCTCTGCATGACACACCTTCCTCGATAGCGGATTGCTGCGCATGGAAACGCTGGCTCGACGGGCGTGTCCCTGGCGACAATCGTTGCTGTGTTTCGGTAGCGACTCGTTCAGAAATCGTTGAGCGCCTATCACAGCAGCCCGAGCTATCGGCGGCGATAACACCGAGGGGAGATGACGCGACGTTATCTGGGGTGATTGACCCCGGTCAGGATTGCCGCATGGTCCTGGCAGGGGCATGGCTTATGCCGGGCATACCGCTATGTTGCTGCTGCGTCTTGGGTCAGCCCGTTCTTCTTTATGGCTGTGTTCAAGACCGGCGGTCGGCTCATCTCGTGGGTCTTCCCCGGGCAAGTATTCAGGGTCCTCCAGTGGCTCGCCCGCTTCGTTCTGAAGCTGTAGATCGTAGGCGGACTGGAGGCCTGGAGGATCCTCCACCTCTTCATCGCCTACCTGATGAATATGGCCTGGGTACAAGGGCGACAGCAGGGCAACCAGGATGCCGATTGACGCGAAAATGGCGAACCCCTCGGCATAGCTGAAGACATTGAGCAGAGCGCCGATGACCGGCGAGCCGGTGGCCTGGCCAAGCGACACGGCCATGAAAGGCAGCACCGGCCCCATCGCCAGGCGTCCGGGCAGCAGGCGAATGCCGGTCATCAGGTAAAGACCCGTCAAGCTCATGTAGGCGAGGCCAAAGACCAGAGCGGAGAATGCCGCCAGCACGGGTTGGGCGGGGCTGGCGGCAAGCAATGCCAGGCTTGCCGCCAGCATGGTCAGCATCAAGGCCTGGGTGATGGGCGGATTGTTGCGGTCGGCCAGATCCGCCACCACCGCACCGCCGAGACCGGCGATGCCGACGGCGAGCCACAGCCACCCCGTGGCGCTTGGCGACAGACCGCCAAGCGTCACCACCAGGTCCGGAGCAAAGATCCAGTAGGCGGCCGAGATGAAGCCCATCGCGTAGGAAAACAGGGTGAGCCTCACGAGCCGTGACCACGGCAGTTCACGCAATGCAGGTGGGTCAGCGGCGTTGGAAGGCGTGATGCGCGACACCGAGGGTAGGTACAGCCAGGTAGCGCACACGCCGATGACCGTCAGCAGGGCGAAGGACAGATAGGCCAGTCGCCAGGCGTCCGCCATGAACAGTACCGTTGGTACGGCGACGATCACGCCGATACTGGTTCCCGCATTCATGACCGAACTGACACGAGCATGCAGTGAGCGTCTCACCAGCGCCTGCATCCCGGCGGTGAGTGCGGGCATCATCAGGCCGGTACAGATGCCGCAGGCGAAAACCCCGATGCTGAGCATGGTCGCATCGGCCGCTCGGCTGATCAGTGCCAGGCCGACGATACCGAAAAGCCCGGACAGTACCGCTGCGTAGCGGGCGCCAAGACGATCGGTGGCGTAAGGCGCCACCGCCGTGGACAGCAGGAAGCTGATGAGAGGAAGGGCGCCGATGATGCCGATGGCATCAGGCGTCAGCGACAGCTCATCGCGAATCTGGGGGACAAACAGGCCGAAGGCAAAACGGGCGAGTCCGTAGCTGATGGCGACCAGGGCCGCGCCGAAAATCGCAAAACCGGTGCTGGAAAGAGACCTCATGCTAGCTCCTCCGACATGCACGTTGCGCCACCTGAAGTGCTCTGGCGCCTTGATGCATCGTGTCTGGTTCGTCCCTGTCGTGCTGCCTGGAGCAACAGATGTAAGCAGGGTGCACGATTGGCGGCGTTGTCGCCAATCCATCAACGACAATCGGTGACCTTTTCACGACAACCGGTGAACAAACCTTGCTGCTGGGGGGGCTGGTGTACAGAACCAGGTGTGCAGTAGCTGGTGTGCAGTCCCTGGTGTGAAGAACCATGGCGGGGCAGCGCCTCGAGACCGTCGAAGGACTGGCGTGCCGACAGGCAGGGAGCTGTTGAACGAAGAGGGAAGAGGGAAGAGGGAAGAGGGAAGAAACGAAGAAGGGGATCAGTCTGTCGACTGATCCCATTCTGGATTCGAGGTGGCGGAGGGACAGGGATTCGAACCCTGGAAGGGCGTTAACCCTTGCCGGTTTTCAAGACCGGTGCATTCAACCGCTCTGCCATCCCTCCGGCTCACGGCGGTGTACTTTACCAGCTTTTCTCCTCACGTCAACACTTCTGTGCGATCAATGTCTTACGCGAGAGAGCGACACCCCTCCCTGATGCCTTCAAGGGAGCTGTTGCAATAGGGTGACTGCGCAAAAATTGTGCAGCTAAGCAATTTTTTGTCGCCGATAGGAAACAGTGTTCGCGCCGCCCATGGCGGGCCCATGGGCCAGTCTGATCGCTTGAACGGCGTTGAAACCCCGTCGCCAGGCGGCTTGCGTCGGGAACTTGCTGGGGGCATGCTGTGTCGAATGCATGTCAACCAACAGGGAGCTCTGGATACATGGCTTATCAAGAGTCACAGGTGAATCGTCAGACCCAGACGCAGGTCGCTGCGACGAACAAGGTTCTGCGCAACACCTACGGCTTGCTGGCGATGACACTACTGTTCTCTGCCATCACCGCAGGGGCCGCCGTGGCCCTCGGTGTACAGCAGATGAACATTCTGGTGTTCTTCATCGGCGCCTACGGCCTGATGTTCCTGGTCCACAAGACCGCCAACTCGGCCCTCGGCCTGCTGGCGACCTTTGCCTTCACTGGCTTCATGGGCTTCACCCTCGGCCCGATCCTGAGCGCCTATCTGACGCTGTCCAACGGTCCCGAGCTGATCATGACCGCACTGGGCATGACCGGCCTGACCTTCTTTGGTCTGTCGGCGGTGGCGTTGATCACTCGCAAGGACTTCAGCTTCCTGGCGAACTTCATGATGGCTGGCGCCATCGTGCTGATCCTGGCCATGGTGGCGGCGTTGATCTTCAACATTCCGTCGCTGTCGCTGATGGTATCGGCTGGCTTCGTGCTGTTCTCCTCCGCGGCGATCCTGTACCAGACCAGCGAGATCGTGCACCGTGCCGGCGAGACCAACTACATCCTCGCCACCATCACTCTCTATGTGTCGATCTACAACCTGTTCATCAGCCTGCTGTCGCTGCTGGGCGTGGTAAGCCAGGACTGATCGTCGCAAGACGTTCTGGCACAACTGTCGTACACTGTCGGCCCCGCCTTGGCGGGGCCGACGTGTTTTTGATGACCCGCTTTGTTCAACTCCCGACGTTGGCGGGAGCCAAGGGAATACCATGCGTTATGCCATCCTGCTGCTGGGTGCCCCCTACAGCCATCAGGCCGCACACAGCGCGCTGCGCTTCGCCCGTGCGGTGATCGCCCGCGGTCACCACCTGGAGGCCGTCTTCTTCTATCGCGATGGCGTTCACAACGCCGCGCGCCTGGCATCGCCGCCCCAGGACGAGCCTCATCTGGTCGACGGCTGGACCACGCTGAACCAGGAGCATGGCGTGCGTCTCGAGGTGTGCATCGCCGCCGCACTGCGCCGAGGCATCGTCGACGCCGACGAGGCGGCCAGGCACGGCAAGCAAGGCCACAGCGTCCAGGCGCCGTTCGAGCTGACCGGCCTCGGCCAGCTGGTGGACCTGGGCCTCGAGTGTGACAGGCTGGTAACCTTTGGTGCCTGAACAACACCGAGCTGCTGCCGACTGCCGCCAGGCAATGGGTCCCGAGCAGGGCAACGCTGAACCGAGAAGAGTGAAAGGTCGATGATTGAGGAACCCAACGACGATTCGGGGGATCTGCTGGTGATTCTTCGTCATGGCCCCCATGGCACCAGCTACCTGAAAGAAGGTCTCGACACGGCGCTGGTGGCCGCCGCCTTCGGACGCCGGGTATCCCTGTTGTTCCTGGCCAGTGGCGTGGCGGCACTGGTGCCGGGGCAGGGCGCCGGCCCGCTGGGGCAGAAGGGCACCCAGCCGACGCTGGCCATGCTCGAGATGTACGACATCGACCGGCTGTTCGTGGATGGGGCAGGGCTTGCCGAGTTGGGCGTGGCGCCCGAGACGCTGACGCCGGATGCCACTGTCATCGAGGGTGACGCCATTGCCGCCCTGATGGCGGAGCACGCATTGGTGCTGACCTTCTGAATCAGCGTCACAGACGACTCGAGACCGCGTCTCTGTCGGGGCTCGCTCCCACCAGGTTTCACCCATCGACGTCAGCCACTGGACTCACCCACGACCACTACCAGGAATCGGGATGATACTGCACACCCTCAATCGTTCACCGCTGGAGTCGACGGTCTATCGGCAGGCGCTACGGGCGTTGGCAGAAGACGACAAGCTGTTATTGATCGAAGACGGCGTGCTTGGCGCTCTGCCGGCCCAGCAGGCGCTGTGGTCGTCTCTGCCCGGTCGTCTACTGGCGCTGGCCGAAGATCTCGAGGCGCGCGGCTTGAGCGAACACTGTGCCACCGGCATCGAAGTCATCGACGTGGACGGTTTTGTCAGGCTCACCGAAGAGGCCGATAAAGTGGTCAGCTGGTACTGAGGTAACACGATGGCAAGCACTGAAACTGCACGAACCCTGGATCTCGGCCAGGCCTCAGTCCCCCTGGACCCGGAAGGCTATCTGGTCAATCTCGATGACTGGAGTCCCGCCGTCGCCGAGGCGCTGGCTGCGGAAGAGGGCATCACCCTCGGCGACGAACACTGGCAGGTGATCGACGTCCTGCGAGACTTCTATGCGCGCTTCGAGCAGGCACCGGCCATGCGCCCGCTGGTCAAGGCGGTGGGCCAGGCGCTGGGCAAGGACAAGGGGAGCTCGCTGTACCTGATGAAGCTGTTCCCCGGCAGTCCCCCCAAGCTGGGCGCCCGCTTGGCGGGGCTGCCCAAACCAACCAACTGCCTGTAGACGTGCGGCGTTGAACTTTCTCGCCCACGCGTGGCTCGCCCGTGCCGGTGACGACGACTTTCTGCTCGGCAACCTGATCGCCGACGGCGTCAAGGGGCGCGATCTCGGCCAGTGGCCCGAAGCCGTCGCCGCAGGCATACAACATCACCGGCGGGTGGACGCCTTCGTCGATCGTCATCCCTCGGTACTTGCCGCTCGACGTCGGGCACCTGCGGCGAGTCGTCGTGTGGCCGGTATCGCCCTGGATCTGATGTGGGACCACTTTCTCGCTCGGGATCTGGCTACCAGCGACCCGCACGAGCGCGAGGTCGTGATCGAGCGATGCTATCGACTGTTTGAGTACCACGGCGCACCGCAGCGGCTGGCCACCATGGTGCCGGTACTGGTGCGTGAGGACTGGCTGCGTCGCTACGCCAGCCTCGCCTTCACCTGCCGTGCCATCGCCGGCATTGGCTCACGCCTGTCCGGGCCCAACCGACTGGCCGAACTGGTGCCGCATCTGCGCGATGACTATCGTCAATTGGACGACGACTTTGCGACCCTGTGGCGCGATACCCGCGCGGAACTCGAGACCTCGGGTTCCTAGGGCTCTAACCTTCGCTCGTCGACTTTTCGGACCGCGCCTAGCGACTACCGCGCTGCTTCAGCGGACCGCTACCAGGTCCGCAGCCACAGGCATTCCACCTTGTCGCCCGGCGCTATCTCGCAATGGGGCGGGATCACCGCCAGGGCGTCGGCATCAATGCAGGATGACAGTACCCCGGAGTTCTGGTCGGAAAACGCCAGGGCGCTGACGCCCTGTGGGGCGAAGGCGAGGCGCACCCGCATGTAGTGCTGGCGCGGACCGGTGGAGGTGGCAAAGTCGCTGCGGGCCCATAGCCGCGGTAGCTCCGCCATGGACTCACAGCCCTGTAGGGCACCCAGCAGCGGGCGCAAGAATAGCCAGGCACCGACATAGCTGGACACGGGATTGCCGGGCAAGCCGACAAACCGCACCGGCGTGCCGCCAGGACCTTCCATCTGGCCCAGGGCCAGCGGCTTGCCGGGACGAATGGCCAGGCGCCACAGGTTCAGCGTGCCCAGTGTCTCCAGCGCCGCCTTGACGTGATCTTCCTCACCGACGCTGACGCCGCCGGTGGAGACCACCAGGTCCGCTACCTCGGCGGCCTCCTTCAGACAGTCGCGGGTACCCTCCGGGCTATCCGGTACGCTGCGCGTGAGCACTACTTCGGCGCCGAAGCGCTCCAGCAGGCTCTTGAGCATGGGGCGGTTGGAGTTGTAGATCTGGCCAGCTGCCAGGGGCTTGCCCGGATCGATGATCTCGTCGCCGGTGGACAGCAAGGCCACCCTGGGTCGGCGGTGGACGTCCACTTCGACGATACCCTGGCCTGCCAGGTGGCCAAGTGCGGCGGCGTCCAGCCGAGTGCCGGCGTCCAGCAGCGGGGCGCCTGCGCGTACGTCGCGGCCGCGCCGGCGCACGTTGTCGCCCGCCGGGATGTCGGCGGGAATGACGGCCTCATCACCTACGCGCTGGACCTTCTCCTGCATCACCACGCAGTCGGCGCCTTCGGGCAGCTGGCCACCGGTAAAGATGCGGGCACAGTGGCCGCGCTCCAGTCGCTCGCCCGGGGCCCCCGCGGCCACTCGGAGGGCCACCGGCAGGCGTTGTCCGGCGTCTTCATGGTGCAGGGCGTAACCGTCCATGGCGCTATTGTCGAACGGCGGTACATCCAGGGCCGCCACGACCGGGGCAGCCAGCACACGGCCTTCGGCCTGTTCGCAGGGCTGGCGCTCTACCGGCAGCGGCGCGACGCCATCGAGCAGGGTGGCCAGGGCGTCCTCCATGGGCGCCAGTGACGCTGCGTGGCTAGACGTCATGCTGCCCCCGCTCCGGTATCACCAGATTGGCGAAGTTGCAGGGCCGGTGACGGCTGTCGAGCTGCTCGGCAAGGATGCCGTCCCAGGCGGTGCGGCAAGCGCCGGTGGAACCCGGCAGGCAGAACACCACGGTGTGATTGGCCATGCCTCCCAGGCAGCGGCTTTGCACGGTGGAGCTGCCGATTTCCTGATAGGACAGCTGGCGGAACAGCTCGCCGAAGCCCTCGATGCGCTTGTCGAGCAGGGCCGATACCGCCTCCGGGGTGGAATCCCGTCCGGTGAAGCCGGTACCGCCGGTGGTCAGGATCACCTGCACTTCGGGGTCGGCGATCCAGCCTGACACCACCGCGCGGATACGATAGATGTCGTCGATCACGATCTGCTTGTCGGCGAGCTGGTGGCCGGCGGCCTCGAGCCGCTGCACCAGCGCCTGACCGCTGCGATCGGTGTCTTCGGTGCGGGTGTCGGAGACGGTCAGCACCGCCACCTTCAACCCGATCATGCTGTCCTGACTCACTGGCGTCACTCCTTGTCACCGGTACGCTGCTGCTTGGCCTGCTGGCGAGCCTCGAAGGCCGCCATCTGTTCGGGGGTGGCCTTGGCCTGATACATGTCCTTCCATTCGCTGTAGGGCATGCCGTAGACGTGTTCACGGGCGCTTTCGTAGTCGAGCGTCTCACCGCGCTCTTCGGCGGCGGCGACCAGCCACTTGGACAGGCAGTTGCGGCAGAAGTCCGCCAGAATCATCAAATCGATGTTCTGCACATCCTTGTTGTCGTCAAGGTGGCGAAGCAGGCGGCGGAAGGCGGCCGCCTCGAGTTCGGTGCGAGTGGCCTCATCGAGGTGCTGCATGGGGGACTCCAGTAACAGAAAACGATCAGTCGGGCGACTGTCCCACGATGGTAACGCAAGACCGTCACAAGAACAGCGGCAAAAGAATGCCGCCCCGAGTGAGCCCGGGGCGGCGAGAGGGATAGCGCTCACCGTGGGTGGGGCTGCGCTCAGGAAGGGCTGGGAGATTCCGGTTTGGTATCGTCGGTTGCCTCCACGTCAGCCGGGGCCTCGGCCTGATCCTTGACCTCTTCGTACCACAGGTTGTGGTGCTGCTTGGCCCAGCTTTCGTCGACGTAGCCGGTGGTCATGCCCTCGAGCGCACCCTCGGTCCCCAGGGTGCCGATATAGATGTGACCGAAGGAGACGGCGGTAAGCGCGAGGGCACCCACCGCATGGATGATGTTGGCCCACTGCATGGTGTCCCGGCTCTGGTCGAAGTTCGGGAAATCCAGTACCAGGCCGCTGACGAAGACAACCATGCCGGCCGTGGCCAACAGCCAGAACCAGGCCTTCTCGCCACCGTTGGCAAAGCCGGCGTCTGGATGCTTGTCGCCGACCATGCCGCCGCCTTGCTTGAACCACTCGATATCGTGGGCCTTGATCCAGTTGTGCTTGAGAAAGCGCAACAGCACGAAGATCAGCAGCAGACCGAAGAACGGACCGATGTAGTTGTGCAGGAACTTTGTGCCGCTGATCATCGCAGCCCAGAAGGCGTCGCCAAACACTGGCTTGAACACGAACTTGCCGTAGAGAATGTTGAGGCCCGTCAGCGCCAGGATGATGAACAGCGTCGCCAGGGTCCAGTGCAGCGCCCGGCTGAGTACCGACCAGCGCAACAGCTTACGCCCGGTGCGTGGCTCATCGAGGCGGCTGCGGCCGACGATCAGATAGAAGATGGTGATCATCGCCAGCATGCCGCCCACGGCGATCAGCCCGAAGGGCGAGACCCACTTGTTGCGCCATTGGCGCCAGCTCTCGCCGCTCTGGTTGATCAGGCTGTAGGTCGAATCATGGCGAGTATCGATAAAGGACTCGCCATCCTTCACCTGGCGCCAGGTGTCGGCGTCGGCGCTGGGTACGGCGGTGGCGATCTCGGCATTGGGGTCGGCACCCATGGCGGGAGCGGCGCAGGCCAGCAACAACAGCAGCAGTGCCGGCAGCACCAGCCCCAGGGCTCCACCCGGTCGAGGCAAGGCATCACGAAGGTTCATGGGGCCTCCTCACTGGTTACGTGTGGCGTCGTAGGCCATGGCGTCGATCGCCGAGGGCGAGCCATTGCCGATATCCGACCAGGCGCCATCCTTGTGACCACGGCGCACCACCCGCTCGCGGAAGATGTCAGCAACGGTCTGGGCATCGCCTGCCAGCAGCGCCTTGGTCGAGCACATTTCGGCGCACAGCGGCAGCTTGCCCTCGGCGATGCGGTTGGCGCCGTATTTCTCGTACTCTTCTTCGGGGCTGTCGGCGGGGCCGCCGGCGCAGAAGGTGCACTTGTCCATCTTGCCGCGCTCGCCGAAGGCGTCCTGCTGGGGAAACTGCGGCGCGCCGAAGGGGCAGGCGTACAGGCAGTAACCGCAGCCGATGCACAGATCCTTGTCGTGCAGCACGATGCCGTCGTCGGTCTTGTAGAAGCAGTCGGTGGGGCAGACCGCCATGCAGGGTGCGTCATCGCAGTGCATGCAGGCCACCGAGATGGACACCTCGGACGGCTCGCCATCGTTCAGGGTGACCACCCGGCGGCGCTGGATGCCCCACTCGACCTCGTTGGCGTTCTTGCAGGCGGTGACGCAACCATTGCACTCGATGCAGCGCTCGGCGTCACACATGAATTTCATCTGGGCCATGTCGAAACTCCTGTTGGTTCGGTGACGTCGGTGTCTAGCTGGCGAGTTCGATGCGACACAGGGTGCACTTGGTTTCCTGCATCTGGGTCACCGAGTCGTAGCCGTAGGTGGTGGCGGTGTTGACCGCCTCACCGATCACGTAAGGCGTGGTGCCATCCGGATAGCGATCGGCCAGGCTTTCGCCCTGGAACATGCCGCCGAAGTGGAAGGGCATGAACACCACTTCCCGCGCTACCCGAGGCGTCACCATGGCCTTGACCTTGATACGGCCGCCTTCGGCGCCTTCCACCCACACCATGTTGCCGTCCTTGACCCCCAGGTCGTTGGCCAGGGCAGGGTTGATCTCGACGAACATCTCCTGCTGCAGCTCGGCCAGCCAGGACATGGAGCGCGTTTCCTCGCCGCCGCCTTCGTACTCGACCAGGCGGCCAGAAGTCATGATGATCGGGTACTTCTTGCTGGCATCATTCTGCTGAATGCTCTGGTACAGCGTCGGCAGGCGGTAGTGCGAGGCGACGTCATCCCAGGTGGGGTAGTCCTCGACCAGATCCCGGCGTGAGGTATAGAGCGGCTCGCGGTGCTTCGGAATCGGGTCGGGGAAGGTCCAGACGTTGCAGCGCGCCTTGGCGTTGCCGAAAGGTGAGCATTCATGGGCGATGGCAACGCGCTGGATGCCGCCGGACAGGTCGGTCTTCCAGTTCTTGCCTTCCGCTGCGGCCTTTTCTTCGTCGGTCAGCTCATCCCACCAGCCCAGGTCCTTGAGCATCTGGGCGCTGAACTCGGGGTAGCCGTCCTCGAGGTCGGAACCGGCGCTGAACGAGTTGTCGGCGAGAATCGGGGTGCCTTCGTGCTCGATGCCAAAACGCGCACGGAAGGTCAGGCCGCCCTGGGACACCGGTTTGCTGGTGTCGTACAGAATGGGGGTGCCGGGGTGATTGAGCTCTGCGGTACCCCAGCAGGGCCATGGCAGGCCGTAGTAATCGCCGTCGGCCGGGCCGCCTTCGGCACGCAGATCGCGGAAGCTGAAGGTATGCCAGTTCTGCTGGTGGGTCTTGAGCCGCTCGGGGCTCTGCCCGGTGTAACCTACGGTCCACATGCCGCGGTTGAACTCCCGGGTAATGTCCTCGATCAGCGGCTCCTCGCCGTTGATCTGAATGTTCTTGAACAGCTCGTCGGCGAAGCCGAGGCGCTGGCTCAGCAGGTACATGATGGTGTGGTCGGGCTTGGCCTCGAAGGCGGGTTCCACCACCCGGTCACGCCACTGCAGAGAGCGGTTGGTGGCGGTGACGCTGCCGTAGGTCTCGAACTGGGTGGCCGCCGGCAGAAGATAGACGCCATCGCTGCGATCGTGCATGACCCCGGCGACGGTAGGATAGGGGTCGACGATGACCATCATCTCGAGCTTCTGCATGGCTTTCTGCATTTCGGTGCCGCGGGTCTGGGAGTTGACCGCGTGACCCCAGTAGAACATCGCCTTCAGGCTGGTGCGCTGGGAGATGTCCTGGTCTTCCTCGAGGACGCCATCGATCCAGCGCGATACCGTGATGCCGCTGGAGTGCATGGGGTAGCCGTCGGCGTACTCGGTCTGATCGAAGCGGCTCTTGAGCCATTCGTAATCGAGGTCCCAGATCTGCGCCCAGTGCTTCCAGGCGGCTTCCGACAGACCGTAATAGCCGGGTAGCGAATGCGACATCAGGCCGAGATCGGTCGCCCCCTGGACATTGTCGTGCCCCCGGAAGATGTTGGCGCCGCCGCCTGACTTGCCGATATTGCCCAGCGCCAGTTCGAGGATGCAGTAGGCACGGGTGTTGTTGTTGCCGGTGGTGTGCTGGGTGCCACCCATGCACCAGACGATGCAGCCGGGACGGTTTTCCGCCAGCCGCCTGGCGGTATCGTACATGGCGGCTTCCGGCACCCCGGTGATGCGCTCCACTTCACTCGGCGGGAAGTTGGCGACCTCGTTGCGGACCTCGTCCATGGCGTAGACGCGCTGGTCGATGTACTGCTGGTCTTCCCAGCCGTTCTCGAAGATGTGCCAGAGCAGGCCCCAGATGAAGGCCACGTCGGAACCCGGCCGGATCCGCACGTAGTGGTCGGCCTTGGCCGCCGTGCGGGTGAAGCGCGGATCGACGACGATGATTTCGGCCTGGCTGCGCTCCTTGGCCAGCAGGATGTGCTGCATGGCCACCGGGTGCGCTTCGCTGGGGTTGGAGCCGATGAACATGATCGAGCGGCTGTTCTGGAGGTCGTTGAGCGAGTTGGTCATCGCTCCGTAGCCCCAGGTATTGGCGACGCCCGCCACGGTGGTGGAGTGGCAGATGCGCGCCTGGTGGTCGGTATTGTTGGTGCCGGCCAGCGCCGCGAACTTGCGCATCAGGTAGGCCTGTTCGTTGCTGAACTTGGCCGAGCCGAGCCAGTAGACGCTGTCCGGGCCATGCTGCTCGGTCAGTTCCAGCACCTTGGCACCGATTTCGTCGATGGCCTGGTCCCAGGACAGACGTTGCCACTCGCCCCCGACCAGCTTCATCGGGTACTTGAGGCGGCGGGTGGAGTGACCGTGCTGGCGTAGTGAAGCGCCCTTGGCGCAGTGGGCACCGCGATTGATCGGGTGATCGAAGGCCGGTTCCTGGTGGGTCCAGATCCCTTCCTGGACCTCGGCGTAGACGCCACAGCCCACCGAACAGTGGGAGCAGATGGTGCGGCGGGTTTCCACCGGAGCATCGCTGTAGGGCGTCTTCTCGACCGCCTCGGCGCGTTGCATCATCGGTGAGCCGAACAGTCCAAGACCGGCGACACCGCTGGTCGCTGCGCCACTGCGCTTGAGGAACTGGCGCCGGGAAATGCCGAGACCGGAGACCTTGGGTGTGGTGGAGGTACGTGTCAGTCGCATGGCAGGCTCTCCTTGTTGTCAGTCGCGCAGGGATGCGTAGAAGGCACGTACGTGTTCTGTCTCGCGGTAACCGGCGCTGTCATCGGCTTTCTCGGTGGCGGTCGTGGCGCTGTCATCGCGCGCCACAGCAACCGAGGCCTGGCCGACCACCACCGCGGCACCGGCGGCCACGGTGCCGCCCCCCAGGGCCTTGAGAAGACGACGGCGTTGAGTGTTGGGCGTTGTGCTCATGCTCATTCTCCTGCTCCAAGGGCCTGGCCTCGGTCCTCGTGGACGCTGGTGCCGGGCACAGGGGTTCCAAGGGTAGTGTTGTCGATCAGGATGGCGCTCTCGCGCTGGAAAAACAGCGTCGCCAGTTCACCCAGCGCCGCATAGAAGGGGGTGTCGACCCGGGCAAGATCGTGCATGCAGCGGTTGGCCCAGGGTGCCAGGTGGCGATGGAAGAAGCTGCCGGCTCGCTGATCGTTCTGGCCGATCAGCATCGCCATGACCTCGCACATTGCCGCCAGATGATCTTCCGGCTCCGAGACGTCGGCAGAGCGCTGGATGCCCAGCGTCTTGAGGTCCCGGCGCAGTGCGACCAGTGATGCTTCCATCAGGCCGCCTTCGCGGTAGTAGGAGGCGTAGGGCAGCACGTCGCCCTGGATGACCCCGATCAGATGACGAAAGTGGGCACGCTCCAGGCGTTCGACGTCGCTGTCGGCAGCAGCGGCGGCCAGCCGGCTCCAGGCCTGGCTCAGACGAATGTCGTCCGGCTCTCCCTCGAGGCCGGCAAGCCACTGGCGAAGGGCTTCGCTGGGGGGCTCGCGCAGCAGTGCCGCCAGCAGGGCGTAGATGTCGGCCCTCAGATCGGCTTCTTCGGTGCGGGAGTCAGGAATGTCGTGCGTGGTCATAGCTTGAGCTGGGCCTCCGGATTGGTCGCCATCTCGTGCCATACGTCCTTGACCCGGCAGTCCTGACACATTTCCAGCCGACGTGCCTGGTCACCACTGAAGTACGCATGGTTGGCCAGTTTCTGCTGGATGGCGGCGATGGTGCGGGCGTTGGCGAAGGCGCTGCCACAGACGATGCAGTGAAAGGGTGCGTCTTCGTGGCACACTCGCCACTGGCTGCGTTCCGCGCTGGCGAGGAAGCCGGGAGACAGGCGGATGGCGGATTCTGGACAGCTCTTGCTGCACAGGCCGCACTGGACGCAGTCTGCTTCGCGAAAGTCGAGGCGCGGGGTGTCACCTCCGGCGCCGAGCGCGCCGGTCGGGCAGCTGGCAACACAGCCCATGCACAGAGTGCAGGCATCGGCATTGACCTCGATGCCCCCGAATGGGCTGCCCGGAGGCATCGGGTGCCGCTCGCCGTCGACATGGCCAGTGGTGGCCAGATGGTCCAGTACCAGGTTGAGACGCTCGCGCTTGCCCGGCGCTTCTGCGCCATCTGTTGCCCCTGTATTGCCGGTTCGCCCGCCGGCCATTTGTACCGTGGCCGACGGGGTGTCCTTGTCGCTCCCGAACGCTTGAGCCTGTTCCAGGGAGCGCAGCCGGGGCGTCAGACCCGCATGGCGAGGCAGGGCGAGCGAGCTTTCCTGCTCCTCGTCGCTGAACCACTGCAGTCGGCCGGGATCCTGCCCCAGCGCCTCGAGGATCGCTCTGCCCTGGGTCAGCTGATCCTCCAGGTGAGCGACCAGCCTGTCCGGCATGTCGGAGTAGGCCTGGATGCGCACTTCGCAGGCGCCGGCGGCAATGGCCGACAGCCAATGGTCGACGCCGGCAGAACCCAGATCTTCCAGCGCCACATCGATGACGTGGCCGGCCGCGTCGGGTTGCAGGTGCTGGGCGTGATCGGCCTGAACGAAGCGCAGCACCGCCGACTGGCCGCCGGCGGCGTGGTAGTGGTCGAGCCAGGCGAGCAGGGTGTCCTGCTGACGCAGGCTATGCGGTTGGCGGAATTCGATGGCCCCGGTGGGGCAGGCGCTGGTACAGCTACCGACCCCCTGACACAGGTAGGGATCGATCTCGATGCGGGCATCGATGCGTCCGGGGACGCTCTTGATGGCGTCGGCGGGACACACTTCCAGACAGCGGGTACAGCCACCGAAGCCACGAGTGGAGTGGGCGCAGCGATCGGCGTGGACCTCGAAGTAGCGGGGCTTTTCGAATTCACCGATATAGTCGCCGAGGCCGTCGATCAGCGTCGTGCGCGCTTCACCGGCGACCGGGGCATGAAAATAGCCGGGAGGCGGGAGTTCCAGGGGCAGGCGCGGTGTCGGTGTCAGATCCAGCACCAGGTCATGGTGTTCTCGGCCCAGCAGCGCCCGGGCAAGCTCGATGGGGCCCTCATGGCCGTCGAGCCAGGCGCTGAAGTGGCCAAGGTAGCCTTCCAGGTGCAGCCGTCCGAGTTGGGAGGCGAGTAGCGGCTGGAGCTGCACATCGGCAGCCTCGGCACGCTGCAACAGAGCATCATCCGGCACATCGGTCACCACCAGCGTGATACTGGCAAGCCCTTGTTCAAGCCCTTGTTCAAGCCCTCGTGCACGCTCCAGCACTTCCAGCAGGGACGCGCTGTCGCCAATCGCCAGTAGATGGCCATGGCTTTGGTAACCCACCGTTGCTGCGACGAGATTGAGCGGCCAGGAGACGGCGCCTAGGGCTCGCTCACGGGCCTGCCGGTTGACCTCGGTGTCCACCGGCACGGTTGCGATTTTCTGGTTCATGCTGACTCACGGTCGAAAACTTTGTGTTCGTTATGATTTTTTTCTTATGTGTCATCCCCAAGTGTGAGCGCTGTACATCAAATGCGCCAACACTCCTTGGTCGAAGGCGGTAAGCACCGCTATGACGAGGTGGGACCAGGCCCCTCGGGATCTTCCTCGCTGGCAGCCAGCGCCCGGCCAGCGGCTGGCGCTGCACGGCCTGCCTTGGCGGATGCGGAGGTGTGGCTGACACCTCGTTCGCCAGCTTGTGTCATGGCCTCCGACGTTGTGGCGTTGGCTTGCGACTGTGACGGTGATGGCGTCGTGGTGGTATCGGCGACGTCCTCGTCGCTAGCGCCGTCTTCCTGATCGCTGTGCCCTGGCGGGGTGTCTGGCAGGGCGTCTGGCGGGGTGTCTGAAAGAGCGTCTGGCGTTTCGCCGGCTGAGTCGGCGACGCTATCTTCCGCGGCATCCTCGTCATCGACGTTATCCCACCACCGGCGCAGGCGCTGGGCGGTCTCGCTGGGCAAGGGGGTCAGCTTGGCGCGAAAGTCATCATCATAGTCATCCAGCCCGTCGCGCAGGTTGTAGCGTTCACCGCGAAACAGCTGGCGCAGGGCGCGTTTCTTGAGCGCCCGGTCCACGCCCGAGGCGAGGTATGCCCGAATATCGCTGCCGGGCGCCAGCGACTCGGGAGGCGGTAGCTCGACGTCCGCATCAGAGGTCGCGTCCGCGGGTGGTGCGCCGTCGTGCGCATCGTGCTCGGGCGCGGCAGCGGTATCGACCTCGGAGTGGCACGGTTCGGCATCGCTGCTGGCAATTGGGGCGGCGGGGGCTCGCTGCGTGTCGACAGCAGCATCACTGGCGGCGGTGGCGTCAGGGGGTGTGCCGTCGACAACCGACGGGTCCTTGAGCTTTCTGCGGGACCACTGTGACAGGCGACTCATGGGGTGTTCTCCCAAGCTGGACCAGCGCCCTTGCGTCTTTTCTTGCGGGACCACTGTGACAGGCGACTCATGGGGTGTTCTCCCGGGCACGTCCGGCACCCTTGCGCTTTTTCTTGCGCCCCTCGATCGGCGCCTCGCCATGGGCCACCAGATAGGCCTCTATCCAGGCCTGGATCGCCAGTGGCATCTCTGTGGCGAGCACGCGGTGTTCTCCGTCCATCCAATTGGCCGCGACGTCCTGGCTGGCGGTGACGGCATCGATATGGGGCTCTCCGTCGCTGTGTCCGGCGCGGATAAACAGACGTGGGGCAGCGGCCTGAAGGTTGAACCGATAAGCCGCCCGCTCGGTCAGGCTGAGCACCAGCGTCACGACGCTGGGCCCCTGATCGCCAGGCTCCAGACGCTCGACTGCCCAGCTACGCTGGCGAAAGCCCTTGATCACCTTGTCCTGTGGCGTGATCGTCACACTGAGTGGCCGGCGATTGGCTAGCCTCGTCATGGCGTAATGTCCTTGGCAATGGCAGGATGCGGTCAGTCATGCCGTCGAACCTGATCCGTGGTTCCGACTGCTTTTATCGGCCGACTCGTGTCAGCAAGCAGTATTAGCAAAGCAGTTTCCGCATCACGCCGTCAATTCGACGTTATCCGGCCACCTCAGCGCTTATTGTCCGATGGGAAGGTCTATCGGAAAGGTTTGTCGGGAATGTTTATCGGGAACGTTTATCGGGGATCGAGATGTCGACCATACAACGTAGTCACGCCCTGTTGCCGCCCACCATCGAGATCGACGTCGTCGATGAGTTCGGCGAATCGCACCGTCAGGCTATCGCCGCGGAGCGCTCGCTGACGGTCTACCTCAACCGGCGGGAGATCGTCACCCTGATGTCGCTGGGAGCGGACCCGGAGGCGTTGGTGGTGGGCTATTTGCGCAATCAGGGGTTGATTACGCAGCGCGAAGACCTCGAGGCGGTGATGGTCGACTGGGAAGTCGAGGCTGCGGCGGTGGTCACTCGCCATTCGCCGGAGGATCTGGAGCAACGGCTAGGCCAGCGCACCGTTACCACCGGCTGCGGTCAGGGCACGGTATTCGGCCGCCTGCTCGATGCGGTGCCACAGACCCGGCTGTCCCAGGCCAGGGTGAGTCAGTCGGTGATCTATCGGCTGCTCGACAACCTGGGAGACTACAACGAGACCTACCGCAGCGCGGGGGCGGTCCATGGCTGTGCGTTATGTCGTCAGACCGAGGTGCTCGACTTTGTCGAAGACGTGGGCCGGCATAATGCGGTGGACACCCTGGCTGGCCGAGAGTGGCTCGACGACCTGCCACTCGGCCAGGCGGACATCTTCTATACCACCGGACGGCTGACGTCTGAGATGGTGCTCAAGGTGGCCCAGATGGGTATCTCGGTGCTGGTGTCGCGCTCAGGCGTTACCCAGAAGGGCGTGGAGCTGGCCCGGCGCTTCGGCGTGCTGCTGATCGCTCGGGCCAAGGGGCGCAGGCTCCAGATTGTCCATGGGCGCGAGCGCTTCGACTTCGACGCACAGCCGACCCGGCGTCCCGGAGATATCAAGCGCCGGCAGACGAAAGACTAGGCGCTGTTCGAAAAGTCGACGAGCGAAGGTTAGACAAGGCAAAAATCGGTGAGAAAGCGCAGTTTACGGGGTGTAAATGAGCATTTTGATCCGATTTTTTACGCCGTATTACCGAGCGCAGGCACTTTTCAGACAAGCCCCAGGCGTGATCGGAGGCTTTCCAGACGTTTTCGCTCAGGTGTTCTCGCGACGGGTACAGACCGACAGTACGGTGGCGTCCTCTTCACTCACCGAAACCAGCGCGTGACCCATGTCGCTGTCGAAGTAGATGCTGTCGCCCGCAATCAGGCGCAGCGGCTCGTAGAATTCCGAGTACAGCAGAATCTCGCCGTCCAGCACCATCAGGAATTCCTCGCCATCATGGCGCACCCACTCGGAAAATTCCTCGAAGTGTCTGGCGCGCACGATGGTCTTGAACGGGATCATGCGCTTTTGCGCCAGCTCACAGCTGAGCAGCTCGTGTTCGTAGGTTGGGGTAGGGTGGCGCTGGCCTTCGCCGCGGCGCGTCATGTCTCGCCTGCCCATGGTGCGGGTCTGCTGCCTGGGCGGTGACAGCAGTTGGGGCAGGTCGATGTCGAGGCCGCCGATCAGCTTCTGCACGGCGGTAAAGGTCGGCGAGATCTGATCGTTCTCGATCTTCGACAGGGTCGAGCGCGCGAGACCGGTCTTCTGGCTGACGTCCTCCAGGGTCCACTGGTTGGCCAGACGAATCTCCTTGAGTCGCTCCCCCAGACGAAGGGGTTCGACGAAGGCCTTGCGGCCGGAGGCGATCTTGAGTGCCGCCTCCTGATCGGTGTGTTGCGCCATGTCGTGTTCACAATAGGAAACCAGGTTTCCTCTAGGCTACCACAGCGTCGCCACTCCCTGCCTGTGTCTCAGCGGGCCTTCGACCCGGGTTTTCTATCTGAGCTATCTGCCCCGGCCTGCTATTGGAGGCCTGGCAGCCGAGTCCACCATGAGGCAGTTCGGCGCGTCGATATCTCCCGGACATGTTTCCCGGCATCGGGAAACACAGGCCGATGGCAGGGGCAAAGCAAGCGCAAGGGGTAAGCCAAGCCACCAGGTGAAAGACGATTCGCCATGACGGCTCCAGTCGCCGTCGTCAGGGCTGGTAGGCCAACCCCAGCAGGGCCCGCAGATGGGCTTCCACCGAACGTCCCAGCGCCGCCAGGTCATAGCCCCCTTCCAGCACCGAGACGACGCGGCCCTCGGCATGTCGCCGGGCAATATCGAGGATACCCTGGGTGATCCAGTGGTAGTCCTCGTCGGCGAGACACAACTCTGCCATGGGGTCGTCGCGGTGGGCGTCGAAGCCCGCCGAGACCAGTATCAGTTCCGGGCGGAAGTCTTCAAGAGCGGGCCACCAGTCACGCTCGATGGCCGCGCGAAAACCAGCGCTTTCGGTGCCGGCGGGCAGCGGCGTGTGGACCACGTTGGGGTAAGGGGTATCCAGATAGCGCCAGGGGTAGAAGGGATACTGGAAGCTGGTGCAGACCATCACCTCAGGGTCATTCTTGAAGATGTCGATGGTGCCGTTGCACTGGTGGACATCGAAGTCGAGGATGGCGATGCGCCGCGCTCCGTGGACGGCGCGGGCGTGTGCCGCGCCGACGGCAACATTGTTGTAGAAGCAGAAGCCCATGGCCTCCTGGGCCTCGGCGTGGTGACCGGGAGGCCTGACCGCACAGAAGACATTGTCGGCCTGACCGCGGAACACCTGATCGACCCCCTTGACCACGGCGCCGGCGGCCAGACGTGCGGCCTGCAGGCTGTCGCTGTTCATCAGGGTATCGGCGTCGATCGAGGCGTGCCCCTCCTGGGGCGAAGTCTGCTCCAGCCGAGCGAGGTGCGCCTCGGGATGCACGCGCTGCAACTGCTCTTCAGTGGCCTCCCGAGCGTCTGCCTGCATCGCGTGTTGCAGCACGCCAGAGCGCATCAGTTGCGCCCTGATGGCATCGAGTCTCAAGGGACTCTCGGGATGATCCGGCCCCATGTCATGACGCTGGCAGTACGGGTGACTGAGAAAGGCTGTGATCATCGATATCTCCGACTGGTCTGGCGCCACCTTAGGAGTAATACGAACCCCGAGACAGTGGCAAATGGTCGAAGCGTGATGCCAAGGATGCCTTGTTCCTGGTCAAGCTAGCGCTGGACGTGGTTGTGGGGTGGCGCCACACTCCGGCACTATTTCCAAACGTTCAAGTGCGCAAGTGCGCACAATTCGCCGCCAGGGTGTCGGCTACCCGTCGCCTGAGGAGACCACCTGTGAGCACCCAGTTTCTTCGTCGCTTTTTCGATCCCGCCTCGATCGCCGTGGTGGGTGCCTCCGAGAAGCCAGAGTCCACGGGTGGGCAGGTCATTCGCAATCTGCTTGACGGCGGCTACGGCGGCAAGCTGTGGGCGGTCAACCCCAAGGGGTACGCCAGCGTCCACGGGGTCGAGTGTGTCGCTCGCACCTCTCAACTTCCCGAGGTGGTGGACCTGGCGATCCTGTGTTCGCCGGTCTCGACCCTGCCGAAACTGTTGAGCCGGCTGGGTGAACGCGGGGTGCGAGCGGCCCTGGTGCTGTCCGGTGGCAGTCAGCTGGAACAGGACGAAGGCGGCAAGTCGTCGATCCGCCAGCGCATGCTCGATGCGGCCCGGTCCTCCGGCATTCGAATACTGGGGCCGGAGTGCATGGGCTTGATCGTGCCGGGACGACGGCTCAATGCGTCCTACTCCAGTCATACGGTGCCCAGGGGCAAGGTGGCGTATCTGGGGCAGTCGGGCATGCTGGCCAACGCCATGATCGACTGGGCGGCCGGGCGCGGGATCGGCTTTTCTCACCTGCTGACGTTGGGGGAAAGCGTCGATGTCATGCTTCCCGACCTGATCGACTACATCAACCAGAATTCGCCCACCCAGGCGATCCTGTTGCACCTTGAACGGGTCCACGACGCCCAGCACTTCATGACCGCCGTGCGTGATGCGTCGCGCAATCGGCTGGTACTGGCGATCAAGAGTGGCAGGACCAGCCAAGCCGACCTCAGCGGCCTGCCACCGACGCCAGGCGTCACCCATCGTGATCGGGTCTTCGATGCGGCCTTCGCGCGTGCGGGCGTGGTAAGGGTCAACGATTCCGACGAGCTGTATGACGCCCTGGAGACACTGTCACGGATGCGCCCACTCAAGGGTGACCGTCTGGCGATCGTATCCAACGGGCTGGGGCCGGCCATGCTGGCCATCGACAAGTTGATCAACGCCGGAGGTCGTCTGGCCGAATTCGAGGAGGCTACCCAGACATCGCTGCGTGAGCGAGACCTCGATATCAGCAAGCCCGGCGAAAACCCGGTGGATCTCGGGGGCTACGCCACCCCGGAACGCTTCGTGGCGGCGTTGGAGATCGTCGCCGCCGACCCCAATGTGGACGCCGTACTGGTGGTCCATGCTCCGACGCGTCTGGCGCCTTCCAAGGCGACCGCCGAGGCGCTGATCCGTGAACGCAAGCGCTTTCGGCGTAACTTGTTGACCAGCTGGATGGGCTTCGAACAGGCGATCGGCGCTCGTCACCTGTGTCACGAAGCGGGTGTACCCACCTATCTGTCGCCGGAGAAGGCGGTGAAGGCCTTCATGCACATGGTCGACTATCAGCGGGTCCAGTCGTTATTGCAGCAGACGCCCCCGAGCCTGCCGTTTTCGACCTCGTCCGAGGTGCGAGAGCGCTGCCACCGGCTGATCGACGAGGTGCTCGCCGATGGTCGCGAGAGCCTGACCCATAGCGAGACCGCCCAGGTGCTCAAGGCCTACGGCCTGCCAGTGGCGGAGAGTCGCTATCCCGACGGTGCCCAGGCCGCCGAGGAGGCCGCCCGGGAGCTGACGGGCCCCTTCGCGATCAAGATCGTGCACGACGGCAACAGTCGGCCATTTCGTTACCGGCGACATCCTCACAAGCTGTCGGCGGGGCTGGTCCAGGATCTGGCCAGACCCGGCGACGTGGCCGAGGCGGTGGATCGCCTCAGCGAGAAGGTCTCCGAGAAATTTCCCGGCTTTCGCGTGCGAGAGTTCTGTCTCCAGCCCATGCAACGGGGCAAGCATTCGATGCAGCTGTGCGCAGGCATCTCCCGGGACCCGGTCTTCGGACCACTGATTCTATTCGGCATCGGCGGCTACAAGGTCAATATTCTGGCGGATCGACAGGTCTCCCTGCCGCCCTTGAACATGACGCTGGCCGCGGACATGGTGTCTCGTACCCACGCCGCGCGGCTGATTCGTGAGCACTCGAGTGATCCACAGCGCGATGAACAAAGGCTGTGCCAACTACTGGTCACCCTGTCGCAGATGGCTACCGACCTGCCTCGGCTGCGTGGTCTCGAGATCAACCCGCTGCTGCTCAATCGCGACGGCATGGTGGCGGTGGACTTCGCCATGGACCTCGGTTCTCCGGCGCGCTTCGCGATCATGCCCTATCCCGAAGAACTGAGGGAGTGGGTCAAGCTCAGAAACGGCTGGGACGTCGAGTTCAGGCCCATTCGGGCTGAAGATGCCCCGCTGATTACCGACTTCCACGGGCAGTTGTCCGAGGAGAGCATCCGCTTTCGCTACTTCCACAACAAGACCGATTTAAGCCAGGGCGATCTGTCGCGCCTGGCCCATATCAACTACGACCGACAGATGGCGTTTATCGCCGAGCGCCTTTGCGAAGACGGCAGCAAGGAGATGCTGGGGGTGGTTCGGGTCTGGAACGATCCCGACAATATCCGAACCGAGTTTTCGATCATCATCCGCGATGACCTTCAGGGGCTCGGTATCGGCAGTCGTCTGATGGAAAAGATGATCCGCTACTGCAAGGGGGTCGGCACCCTGGAGATGGTCGGCAAGATCATGATCGACAATCACCCCATGCGCGCACTGATGAAGCACCTCGGGTTCCGACAAAGCTTCAACATGGAGGAGCAGGTGGTGGACGCAGTGCTGCGCCTCAACGAGCCGGGCAACGATTGGCAGCGCCACCGCTTGGAACGGCCGATGGAGTAGCAGGTCGGTTCGATTCCAGGACCGCCGGCCTGGCCTCCCGCCTGTGCTTGCAAGGCGGGAGCCGGTCGGATGATTCGTTCAGGGTGCCAGCCGCACCACTTCCCAGTGGCCATCGCGGCGGCCGTAGCGAACCCGGTCATGCAGGCGACTGGGCTGTCCTTGCCAGAACTCGATCATTTCGGGGACGACGCGGTAGCCGCCCCAGTGCACCGGGCGCGGGATATCCTGGCCTTCGTAGGCCTTCTCGAAGCGCCGCTGGCGCTGCTCGATCCAGTCGCGATCGGGGATGACCACGCTCTGGGTGGCGATCCAGGCCCCGAGCTGGCTGCCGCGGGGACGGCTTGCAAAATACTCGTCCGACTCCTGCTCTGCGACCTGCTCGGTGCGTCCTTCGATGCGCACCTGGCGCGCCAGCTTGGGCCACCAGAAGGTCAGGGCCGCATGGGGGACGTTGGCCAGTTCGCTACCCTTGTGGCTGTGATAGTTGGTGTAGAAGACCATCCCGTTTTGATCGAACCCCTTGAGCAGCACCACCCGCGCGTGGGGCAGGCCCTGGCTGTCCACGGTCGACAGGGTCATGGCATTGGCATCCTGGGGATCGGTATCCAGGGCCAGGGCGAACCACTCATCGAACATGGTGAAGGGATCCTTGGGTACCTGGCCTTCGTCCAGGCTGCCGCCTTCATAGTCACGTCGAATGTCCGCAATATCACGGGTCATCGGTATCTCCGGTGGAATCAGACAAAAAAAGGACGGCCACTAGGGGTACCGTCGTCCAATTGATAAATCATCGCACCTTGTGTCCGAGATGTCGCCCCGCGTCGCCGGGAACACCACCTTCATCGTCGCGAGTCATGATGAATGTCAGCTGCTACAGCTTTAGCAAGTACCGCTTTGGCAAGGCGCCACCACAGGGAGTGGCTATCTTGAGTATATCGTCACTGGCGCCAGGCGTTGTGCCTTTATCAGCGAAGGGGAGCGACCATGCCATCTGTCGAGTCAACGTCAGCCGCCGAGCACAGGCCGTCAGGGCGTAGCCGGCGTGTCTGGAGCCTGGCCATCCGGCTATTCCACTGGGGGCTGGTGGCCTGCGTTGTACTCTCATTTCTGACCATGAAGGTGGAGACCGACCTGTTCGACTTTCCGCAGAACGTGCACGCCAGGGCTGGGCTGATAGCGCTTGGGCTTTTGCTGTTTCGCTGGGGGTGGGCGCTGGTCGGCGATCACCACGCACGCATCGGCTCCTGGCTGCGCTCTCCTTCGGTAACGCTGTCCTATGCCAGAGACCTGATGAAGCGACGTGCCGATATCTTTGCCGGTCACAATCCGCTGGGGGGCTGGGCGGTGCTGGCGATGCTGACGAGCCTGACGATTCAGGCGCTGACGGGGCTCTTTGTCACCGATGACATCTTCTTCGAGGCGCCGCTGCATACCCTGGTGCCAGCAGCAGTCAGCGACACGGCTCTGTGGATTCATCACCTCAACGCGAATGTGCTGCTGGCGCTGATCGTGCTTCACCTGGGGGCTCTGCTAGCCCATCGCTGCCTCGGCGAGCGACTGGTAGGCGCCATGTTCAGCGGCCGCAAGACGCTGCCGCGGGGTGCGCACTGGGCCGAGACGGACACAGAGACCCACCAACAACCAGAGCAACAGTCAGATCAAGAGCTAGATCGGACGTCAGATCAGCAGCAGGGGCAACGTGGAAGCAGCGGCAAAGGGGTAGAGCCTGGCCGCTCGGCCCTGATGGTACGAGCGGCGCTGCTGGCCCTGTTCAGTACGGGGTGTGTGATGTGGCTGTGGGGGCGCTTGTGAAGCGGCGGAGGGTCACTCGGCGCGGAAGTTGTCGTGACACCCCTTGCAGGTATTGCCGACGGTGGCCACCTGCTTGAACAGCGCATCCTGGTCACCACCGTCGGCCATCTCGGCGAGTTTTGCGGTTTCCTCGATCAGGGTGTGGTAGCGCTGGTCGAAGTCTTCGTAGTCATCGGCGATGTCCGCCAGGGCATCGGTCTCGACGCCATGGTCGTCTCCCTGCAGTGAGCCCTTGACGAAACCTTCCCAGGGTAGCGGTGCCACGGCGGCGAGGCGACGCGCCTTCTCGAGAAACAGTTCGGCGTCGAAGTCGCGCTTGCCCTGGGCCATCGCGCCCAGCGGGCCGATCTGCCAGGCCATCACGCCCAGCGCATCCTGACGGTATTCGATGGCGTCTTCGATCTCGACGCTGGCATCGGGGAGTTCCTCGGCGAGTGCACAGGCGCTGGCCAACGTTAGTCCAAGTCCGGTCACGAGGGCATGCAACGGGGTCACGGTCATTGTCCTTACTCCTTGCCTGGCGACATGGGCCGGGCGTTGTCGAGGATGGCGTCGCGAATGCAACGACATCCTCAAGATAGCAAGGAGAGCGGCTGCCGCCAGAAGGGCATGACGGTCGGCCTGAACAAGAGCTATGAATTGCCCTGGTGCTGTCGCATCTGACGAGAGCGAAAGCGTGCGTAGCCCATGCAGCCGGTAAACAGCACCAGCGCCACCAGTGCCTCAGCGACGCCACGCAGACCGAGTCCCGGCAGGGTGGCGATCATCACCCCCTGGGCGAAGTAGAGCAGACTGACGAAGGCCAGCCAGGCATGGCCCCGTGGACGGCGGGTCAGGATGGATGGCAGAAACAGCACAAGAGGCAGCACGAAGGCGATCATCGGACCGAAACGATTGCCGTCGGCTTCCACCGCGATACCGCGGTACACCATCATTGCCAGCAGCAGGCCAAAGCCGACCAGCACCAGCTGGCGCGACTGTCGGGTCAGGCGGTCAAGCCCGCGCCGCTGTTCTACCCCCTCAAGCCAGGCTCTCATGAGGCCCCCTTGCGGGCGTCAGCCAGAGCGAGCGTCAGCCGCGCCAGGCGCGCGCCCTGGGCGAAGGCCAGCTCACGCTCGTGTTCGTCCAGCGGGCGATCGCTGCGAACGCCAGCCAGGTGGCTGACGCCGTAGGGGGTGCCTCCGCCCTGGGTGCGGGTCAGGGCCGTCTCGCTGTAGGGCAGCCCGGCGTAGACCATGCCATGGTGGAGCAGCGGCATCAGCATCGTTACCAGCGTCGTCTCCTGGCCGCCGTGCAGGCTCGAGGTGGAGGTGAAGGCGGTGGCGGGCTTGTCGATCAGCGCTCCTGACAGCCACAGCTCGCTGGTGCCGTCGAGAAAGTGCTTGAGAGGAGCCGCCATGTTGCCGAAGCGTGTGGGGCTGCCGAGCGCCAGGCCACTGGCGTTGCGAAGATCGTCGAGGTCAGCGTAGATAGCGCCTTCGGCGGGAATTTCCGGGTCCACCGCTTCACAGGTCGGTGACACCGGAGCCACGGTACGCAGGCGAGCATCGACGCCGGCGACAGACTCGACACCGGCGGCGATGCGCTCGGCCAGCGCCCGGGTGGCGCCCTGGCCGGAGTAGTAAAGGACCAGAACGTAGGGCAGATCCGACATGCACTTTCCTTATGGCAAGAGCCTATGGGTTGACGAAAGCCCGAGGCAACGGGCGAAGAGGCTGGCTGGCCTCAACTCTCCAGCAGTGACGTGATGGCCTCGGGCGGGCGGCCGATTACCGCTCGCTCGCCGTTGTCGAGAATCGGGCGCTGGAGGATTCGAGGATGGGCCAGGATGGCAGCCACCACCTGGGATTCATCTTCACGGTCGGCGCCCAGACTCTTCCATTCGGTCTCGTTGGCGCGCACCAGGTCGCTGAGCTTGCCGTCCAGCCGGGCGATCAGGCCACGCAATTCCTCACCGTCCAGGGGATCGTCGAGGTAGCGGCGGACCTGGACCTCGGCGCCGGCCTGCTCCAGCAGGGCAAGGGCTTCGCGGGACTTCGAACAGCGAGGATTATGCAATAGCGTGAGTGCGGCCATGACAGCTCCGGTCGAGTGGGAATCGGCAGCTATTGTAGATCGCCGGCGCGACCGGCCACAACGACGCGCCGCCAAGGCAGGTCATTGCTCGAGAAGGCGATAGGCCCAGACCTCATCGCCGCGAGCGAGGGTTAGCCTGACGCGTTCATAGCGCACGCCCAGACGCTCGTAGCGGTCCAGTTCGGCCAGGGTCTCGCTATCCACCGCCAGTAGCTGTCCGGCCACCTGGTCATCACGATCGACCTCCAGGTCGAGCCCCTCTCGGCGATACCCCGGGAGCAGTGCGGGCGTCGACTCGAGTCTTTGTCCGGTCACCAGCCAGCGCACCCAGGGGGAGCGCAGGGTGCCGTAGACAAAGACTCGGTGGGGGCCGTCAGTGGACTGCTCCATGGCGGCCGGAGACGTATAGCCATAAGGGCTCTGGTAGGTGTACCAGAACCAGCCGTAAAGGCCGATGATCAGTGCGCCAACAAGACAGAGCAGGCGGGCAAGCCAGAGCGTCAGGGTGTTCATGGGGGACCAATGACAAATGAGCGGTGTGTGCAGGAAATCGAAAGGCGGCGTGTCTCGCTTGACTAGCCTCTCACCAGGCGGCCGGCTTGTCGAACCGAGGTTCCCCTCTATCGGCGGCGGTCCCGGCCTTGCTAGGATAAAGATTCCCGCCAAGACGAGGAGGTGCCCCATGAGCGAATTTCTCCGCGCCGAGTCTTTTGATGGTGCCCATGATGATGTGGACTTCAAGGCCATGATGGGGGACGTCCAACCACTGCGTCAGGCCAACAATCGTGCCGATGCCGGCCGTCGCCGAGGCGCGCCAACCGAATCACAGCTGGCCAGGCGTCGTCATGCCCTGAGTGGAGACGACGGGCTTGATGGTCTCAGTGACGACTTCGTCGACCTGGTGCCTCCCTTCGATCCGCTGGAATACCGCCGCGATGGCATTCAGACCGGGGTGGTCGAGCGCCTGCGGCAGGGCGGGTATCCGGTGCAGGCCAGTCTTCACCTGCTGCGGCGCCCGTTGCATGAATGCCGGGGGAGTCTGCCCCAGTTCATCCGCGACGCCTACGCGGCGGATCTGCGCTCGGTGTTGATCGTCCATGGACGCAGCCGCGAGATCGATGGCGCCGCCAATGTGCTGCGCTCCTGTCTGGCCAAGTGGCTACCCGCCCTCGACGAGGTCCAGGCGTTCGTGTCTGCTCAGGAGGCTGACGGTGGACTCGGCGCCACCTGGGTGATGCTCAGAAAGAGCGAGCGTGCCCGCGCGGCGAACCGTGAACGCCAGCAGAAGCGTCGCGGATAGACCTGGCGAAGCCTGTTGCGGCTTCCCGGCCGCTTTCCTGCATCGATCCTCTTGTTACTTCCTTTCCACCCGGCGCCATCCTGCAGATGGCGCCGGGTCGCTTGCGTGGCCTCGCCAAGGACGCCATCGAGACAATCGGCATCAAGTTGGAACAGTCTGCACTGGCTGCCGCGACTAGGGTTCCTATAGCGCGATAGTGGCAAGCAATGCGCTGGCAGGGTCACGGCAAGGTGGGGAGCGACTTGATGAGTCATCCACTGTCGGTGCAGTGGCCTTATGACGTCATTCAGTTGGCAGGGGGCTACATGATCATCGCGGAACTTCACGATCACTGGCAGTGGTTCAAGCATCACTCGATACCTACCTTGGGGCACCGCTACTGGCACTGTGATGAGCTGATGCCATTGCTGCGCCGGCTAGACCGGGCGAACCGGCGGATTCAGGACTTCGGCCCGGTATTCACCGACCATGACCAGCAAAAGCTGGATCATCTGCGTAATCGCGCCATGGCACTTGTCGAGCAGGCGAGTGAAACGGCGACAAGGTGTCAGCAGCGACTGGCGCTGGGCGACCAGGGGAGCTCTCGACCGCTTGACGAGCAAGAGCGGGCCTTGCTGCTGTCTTTCTATACGCTTCACGTCATCGAGCCTCTGGAGGATGCCCGGGCCCATCTGCTCGAAGAGCTTGGCTAGTCGACCTCTGGCATCGGGGGCGGAGACGACAGACAAGGACGTTGATGTCGCCAGACATCAGAGCAGCAACTGACGCTCGCACCACTCTCGGTGCCAGTCCTGGGGGCTGGCACCGTATTGACGCTTGAAGGCACGGGTGAAGCTGGCGGCGTTCAGGTAGCCACAGTGGTACGACAGCTGATCGATGCTGGGCGGATGGCGGGTCTTGAGCCTGGCCCTTGCCTGTTCCAGCCGGGTTCGCCTGAGGGTCTCGGCCACGCTCTCTGGATGGGCCGCAAAGGCGCGGTAGAGCCCGGCACGGGAGCAGCCAAGAGCGTGAGCGATGCGAGCGACGTCCAGGCCCGGTTCACTGGCATGCAGTTCGATATAGCGGCAGGCGGCCTTCAGCAGGCTTTGGCGCTGGGTCGCCTCCCACTCGAGCGACAGCGGCCCTTTCAACTGCGCCAGCGCTACCAGGCTCATGTCGCGAGCGGTATCCAGTGCGCAGGCCAAGTCCTCGCCGGCGAGGGCCTCTTGCTCCTTGATGACGCCAAGCAGATGGGTCGTGAGCAACCGGGTCATGGCGTTGTCGGGAAGGCTGAAGGGGCTCGACTCGGCCCGCGTCAGCGCATCAGGCGCCCTGGCCTTGACCTGGGGTCGGGGAATCATCAGGTACAGCATCGAGTGCTGCATGGCGAGGCTGGAAAGTGGCTGGCAGCTATCCAGCACCACCAGACCACTCTGGCTGGTGACACGATGTCGCTGGCCGTCGGCTTGCTGTAGGCGTGCTTCCCCCGCGAGCGTCAGGCTGACCAGCACAAAGTCGGTGTTGTCCTGGGCGAAGTGGGCGCTGGTGTCATCGTTGGTGCACCAGCCAAGGACCGTGCCCTCGGTGCTTGAAGCGTTGATCAGGTTGGCACGATAGTCGCCGGCATGGCGGCCCTGGGGAAGGTCGAGCGCTATGGAGGGATGCAGACTGCGCCAGTAGTCAAAGCGTAACTCTGGTGCAACCACCATCGTCGAGTGACGCTGAAAGGCCGCCAGGGGGGATGGCGCTTCGCTGGACATAAGGAGCCTGAACAAGGTCTGGGGTGCGTGATCATCATCTGTTGCGCGTTCGAGCAGCGCTTGTTCAGCATAGATCACTACGCCAACTGGTTCGGCGGCCAGTGGCGAGCTACCTCCAATGCCTGAGAAAAAGATGAGATTGGCTCGTCTTTCAGGATCTATGGCTTACATATTGTGCATGAATAAGCATGGATGGGCATGAACGGGTATAAAGCGCGGCACATCGATATCCCATCTGCTGGTGCCCCTTCCACCAGACACGACAATGCCGCGATTCCTGCTGGCGCCAGCCTGTCACCACTGGGGCGATGGCGCCGGAGATCGCGGCATTGTTGATGGTGATGCTTCCTGCTTGCCTGGCAGGAGGTCGGTCGAACCAGGCAAGCTGTCCAACCCGGATAGGGTCAGGCGACGGCAGTTTCCCGCTGGCGTTCACGCGCCTCGCGCTGACGGCGCAGGAACATCGGCTCCGGGTTGTCGACGGACACCTGGTAGTGGCGCGAGAACACCGTGAGCGAAGCCAGGGCGTCTTCCACGACCTGGTCTTCGCGCAGCGAAAAGGCGTCGAAGCCACAGCGCGCCATATAGGACAACTGGTCGATCAGCACGTCGCCCACGGCACGGATCTCGCCCTTGAAACCGTGACGCTCCCTGAGTACCCGGGCCAGCGAATAGCCGCGGCCGTCGGTAAATTTGGGAAAGTCGATGGCGATCAGCGGCGCGTCTCTGAGTGCGGCGACGGTGTCCTCATCGAGCTGGGTGTCGCTGGGCAGCCAGGGCGCCAGGTCGTCGCGACGCTCGGCGGCCAGCCAGACGTCCAGGCGGACGATAGTCATGGGCTTGACGGGGTTTGCACCCTCGTCATCGACGTCAGACTGGAGCACCCAGGCGTCTTCCACCAGGCGGCGTTCCTTGATAAGCGGGCGTTGCGGCGTCTGCTCAGGCATAAACGTGCTCCTTGAAGGGTTTCAGACCGATGCGGCGATAGGTGTCGATGAAGGTTTCGTCGGCTTCGCGGGCGCCAACATACACCTGCAGCACCTTGTCGATGACCTCCGGCACATCTTCGCGGAAGAAGGAGGGGCCGAGGATCTTGCCCAGCGAGGATTCGTTGCCCTGACTGCCGCCGAGGGAGATCTGGTAATACTCCTCGCCTTTCTTGTCCACGCCGAGAATGCCGATGTGGCCGACGTGGTGATGACCGCAGGCGTTCATGCAGCCGGAAATGTTGAGATCCAGCGGGCCAAGGTCGTAGAGGAAGTCGAGGCTGTCGAAGCGCTCCTGGATCGCCTGGGCCACCGGAATGGACTTGGCGTTGGCCAGGGCGCAGTAGTCGCCGCCAGGGCAGCAGATCAGGTCCGCCAGGGTGCCCACGGTGGGGTTGGCCAGGCGCAGCTCCTCGAGCTTGTGCCACAGTTCCTCGATACGGTCGACGGCCACGTCGGACAGCACCAGATTCTGTTCGTGGGTCACCCGCAGCTCGCCGAAGCTGTACTCGTCGGCCAGGTCGGCGATCTGAGCCATCTGTTCGGAGGTAACGTCACCCGGTGAATGACCGCTGCGCTTGAGCGACAGGGTAACGGCCTTGTAGCCCGGTACCTTGTGGTCGGTGACGTTGTTGGTGACGAAGCGGGCGAAGGCCCGGTTGTCACGACGCAACGCCTCGAAGGCCTCGATGGCGGCGTCATCCACCTTGCGACGGGGCGGATCGACGAAGTGCGCCGCCATGTCGTCGATGGCCTGCTGATTGAGGGTCTGGGCGCCGTCCTTGAGGTGGGCCCATTCTTCCTCGACGCGCCGACGCATCTCGTCGATGCCGAGTGCCTTGGTCAGGATCTTGATGCGCGCCTTGAACTTGTTGTCGCGGCGACCGAACTGGTTGTAGACCCGCAGCACTGCCTCGAGGTAAGTCAGCAGATGCTGCCAGGGCAGGTCCTCGCAGATGGTCTCGCCGATCATCGGAGTACGGCCGAGACCACCACCGACCAGCACCTTCACGCGGACGTCGCCGGCGTCGTTGCGCCACAGACGCAGACCGATGTCGTGGACCTGAATGGCGGCACGATCCTCGGCGGCGCCGGTCACGGCGATCTTGAACTTGCGCGGCAGGTAGTAGAACTCCGGGTGGAAGGTCGACCACTGACGAATCAGCTCACACCAGGGACGCGGATCCACTTCTTCATCGGCGGCGATGCCGGCGAACTGGTCGGTGGTGGTGTTGCGGATATCGTTGCCGCTGGTCTGGATCGAGTGCATCTGCACGCTGGCGAGCTGTGCCAGCATTTCGGGCACGTCCTCGAGCTTCGGCCAGTTCAGCTGAAGATTGGTACGGGTGGTGAAGTGGCCGTAGCCGCGGTCATAGCGGGCGGCCAGCTCACCGAGCTTGCGCAGCTGGTAGGAGGCCAGCATGCCATAGGGGATGGCGATGCGAAGCATGGGCGCGTAACGCTGTACGTACAGACCGTTCTGCACCCGGATCGGGAGGAATTCTTCCTCGCTGATCTTGCCTTCGAGGTAGCGACGCATCTGGTCGCGGAACTGTGCGACGCGTTCGTCGACCAGGGTCTGATCATGGTTGTCGTAGCGATACATTCAGCGCTTTCCTGCAGCCAGGGAATGACGGGACGTTGCGGGTTACTCTACCTGCACGCCATTATGCTATAAAAGAATAAATAGTCATAGTTTGGGTGCAAAAGGTAATTAAAAGGTGTTGATAGGCGTCGTGCGGGGCGCTACACCTTCAGACTCTGCCAGCGGCGGCGTTGCCAGATCACCGCAAAGCACAGTGAGTTGAGCGCGCGGTAGCCTAGCTGACACCACCAGATGCCGGCCAGGCCGAAGCCTTCATGCACGCCGAACCACCAGGCCAGCGGCAGGAAGACCAGCCACTGACCGGTCAAGGTCAGCTGCATCACCGTACGGTTGGCGCCGGCGCCGAGCAATGCCTGGGTGAACACCAGGGCGGCGGCGTCGAGCACGATCATCAGCGCGGTCAGGCGCAGCGGATCGACGCCCAGGGCGATCAGTTCGGGGTCATGTAGAAACAGGCCCAGCACGGCTTCCGGCATCAACGCCATGGGCAGGGACAGGGCAGCGAGCAGCAACCAGGCCATGTGCACCACCTCCCAGCCCCAGCGGTGGGCCCTTTCCGGCGACTCGCGCCCCAGCGCCTCGCCGACCAGGCTCATCGCCGCCATGCCCAGGCCCACGCCGGGCAGAATCAGCAACAGCGATAAGTTGACCAGCACATGGCCCACCGCCACGCTGGCGGTGTCGACCTGACCGAGGATCCAGAACAGCACGGCGTAGCCGGCGGCGAACCAGAGCTGCTGAAAGGAGTGCGGCGTGGCCAGCTTCAGGGTGGTGGCCATGGTGCTGCCGCCGAGTCGCCAAGGCGAATGACACGGCCTGTGACGAGGGCCGCGATGGCCAGGCGTATGGCTCAACCAGGCCCAGATGGCGACACCGGCAAACAGCGACAGGCTGCTGCCGAGCCCGGCACCGCTGACGCCCATGGCGGGCAGGCCCCAGTAGCCGAAGATCAGGCCGATGCTGGCCAGCAGGTTGACCAGATGCATTACCAGCATGATCCGCAGGTACAGGCCGGTCTGCTGGATGCCGTTCCAGTAGCCTCGGTAGCAGAAGATCATCGCCACCGGCAGCAGCGCGATCAGACGCCAGCGAAAGTAGTCCACCGCCATCGACGTCACCCGCGGATCGTCGTTGAGCCAGGCCATGATCGGACCGGCCTGCCACAGACACAGAACCATCAACGGCAGGCCGATCATGACGGCCAGGGTAAGTCCCGCCGCCAGCGGCTCCCCGCGTGGATCGTGGCGCAGCTCAACGCCAAGGTCGGCGGCCGCCGAGGCAACGGGCGTCTGATGGCGTTCGCCATGGCGCCGCGCTACCTGGGCCTGAACCCCCGACGACAGCCCGAACAGGCAGGCGGTGACCATGAACATGGCGTAGCCGCCGATGCCGGCGGCGGCCAGCTCGGTCTCGCCGAGCCGGCCCACCAGGGCGGCATCGACCAGGTTCATCAGGCTCTGGCTCAACATGCCGGCCATGATCGGCAGCGCCAGGCGCAGGATCAGACGCCAGCGCGTCAGGTCGGGCAGCAGGGCCTGTTGTTGCAGGGAACGCATCAGGCGTCGTAGGACAGTACCGGCGACAGCCAGCGTTCCATGACGTCCAGCTCCATGCCCTTGCGACTGGCCAGGGCCTCGACCTGATCCCGGGTAATCTTGCCGGTGGCAAAGTACTTCGACTGCGGGTGGGAGAAGTACCAGCCGGACACCGCCGCCGCCGGCCACATGGCAAAGCTCTCGGTCAGTTCGAGTCCGGTGCTGGCCTCGGCGTCGAGCATGCGGAACAGCGTCGCCTTCTCGGTGTGGTCAGGGCAGGCGGGGTAGCCGGGGGCAGGGCGGATGCCCTGGTACTTCTCGGCAATCAACGCCTCGTTGTCGAGCTGTTCCTCGGGTACGTAGGCCCAGAACTCCTTGCGCACCCGCTCATGGATCAGTTCGGCGAAGGCCTCGGCCAGGCGATCGGCCAGCGCCTGCACCATGATGGCGTTGTAGTCGTCGCCCTTGGCCTTGTAGGCCGCAGACAGCTCCTCGACGCCGTGACCGGCGGTGACCGCGAAGCCACCGATCCAGTCCGGCTTGCCGCTGTCCTTCGGGGCAATGAAGTCGGCCAGGCTGTAGCAGACTCCCTCTCGGTTCTTGGTGGTCTGCTGGCGAATATGGTGCAGACGCTCGATCACCTCGCCGCGGGTCTCGTCTGAATAGACTTCGATGACGTCATCATCGACGCTGTTGGCGGGCCACAGGCCGATGACCCCGCGCGCCTGGATCAGGCGTTCGTCGATCAACTTGCGCAGCATCACCTGGGCCTCGTCGAACAGTTGGCGTGCGGCTTCGCCGACCACCTTGTCGTCGAGGATCTTCGGATACTTGCCGACCAGCTCCCAGCTCATGAAGAAGGGCGTCCAGTCGATACGATCGACCAGTTCGTTGAGGTCGTAGTCCTCGAACACCTTGAGACCGGTAAAGGTCGGCGCCGGCGGGGTATAGCCCTGCCAGTCCAGCGCCGGCTTGCGCGCCCGGGCATCGGCGTAGGACAGGTCAGCGGCCTTGGGGCGGCGCTTGGCGTTGCGCTCGCGGACCTTGACGTACTCTTCCCGGATCTCGTTGACGTAGGCCTCTTTCAGCCCCGGTGACAGCAGCTTGCCGGCCACGCCCACGGCACGTGAGGCGTCGGTCACATAGATCACCGGCTGCTCGTACTGGGGTTCGATCTTGACCGCGGTGTGCGCCTTGGAGGTGGTGGCGCCGCCGATCAGCAGCGGCAGCTCGAAGCCCTGGCGCTGCATCTCCTTGGCCACGTGGACCATCTCGTCAAGCGAGGGGGTGATCAGTCCCGACAGGCCGATGATGTCGGCGTTCTCTTCCCGGGCGGTCTTGAGGATCTTGTCGGCGGGCACCATCACGCCGAGGTCGATCACCTCGTAGTTGTTGCACTGGAGCACCACGCCGACGATGTTCTTGCCGATGTCGTGGACGTCTCCCTTGACCGTGGCCATGACGATCTTGCCCTTGGCCTGGGTGTCTTCGCTCTTTTCCGCCTCGATGTAGGGGATCAGGTAGGCCACCGCCTGCTTCATCACCCGCGCCGACTTGACCACCTGGGGCAGGAACATCTTGCCGGCACCGAACAGGTCGCCGACCACGTTCATGCCATCCATCAGCGGCCCCTCGATCACCTCGATGGGGCGGGTCGCGCGCTGGCGGGCCAGTTCGGTGTCATCCTCGATGTAGGCGGTGATGCCCTTGACCAGAGCATGCTCGATGCGCTTCTCGACCTCCCAGCTACGCCACTCGAGGTCCTCCTTCTTCTCACCGCCGGAGCCGTCGCCCTTGTACTTGTCGGCGATATCGAGCAGCCGCTCGGTGCTGTCATCACGGCGATTGAGCACCACATCCTCGACGGCTTCGCGCAGCTCTTCCGGCAGGTCGTCATAGACCGCCAGCTGGCCGGCGTTGACGATGCCCATGGTGAGCCCTGCGCGAATCGCGTGGTAGAGAAATACCGAGTGGATCGCCTCGCGCACTGGATTGTTGCCGCGAAACGAGAAGGACACGTTGGAGACGCCACCCGACACCATGGCGTGGGGCAGGTGTTCGCGAATCCAGCGGGTGGCCTCGATGAAGTCCACCGCGTAGTTGTTGTGCTCGTCGATGCCGGTGGCGATGGCAAAGATGTTGGGGTCGAAGATGATGTCTTCGGCGGGGAAGCCGATATCGTCCACCAGCACCCGGTAGGCGCGCTGGCAGATTTCGGTCTTGCGCGCGAAGGTGTCCGCCTGGCCGGACTCGTCGAACGCCATCACCACCACGGCAGCGCCATGACGGCGGCACTCGGTGGCCTGGTGGCGGAAGGCCTCTTCGCCTTCCTTGAGCGAGATCGAGTTGACCACCGCCTTGCCCTGGATGCACTTGAGGCCGGCCTCGATGATCTCCCACTTGGAGGAGTCGACCATGATCGGCACCCGAGCGATGTCCGGCTCACCGGCGATCAGATTGAGAAAGCGCACCATGGCTTCCTGGGACTCGAGCATCCCCTCGTCCATGTTGATGTCGATCACCTGGGCGCCGTTCTCGACCTGCTCGAGCGCCACCTCCAGGGCGGTGGTGTAGTCCTCTTCCTTGATCAGTCGCTTGAAGCGAGCAGAGCCTGTGACGTTGGTACGCTCACCGACGTTGACGAACAGCGAATCGTGCTCGATGTTGAACGGCTCAAGGCCGGACAGACGGCAGGCTCTGCTGCGGTCCGGAATCTGGCGCGGGGGCAGATCCTTGATCGCGCGGTGGATGGCGGCGATATGCTCGGGTGTGGAGCCACAGCAGCCACCGATGATGTTGACCAGGCCACTGCGCGCGAATTCGGCGACGATCTCGGCCATCTCCTCGGGGGTCTGGTCGTACTCGCCGAACTCGTTGGGCAGGCCCGCGTTGGGGTGAGCCGAGACGAAGGTGTCGGCCTTGGTCGACAGCTCCTCGACGTAGGGGCGCAGCTCCTCTGCGCCGAGGGCACAGTTGAGGCCCACGGTCAGCGGCTGGGCGTGGCGCACCGAATTCCAGAAGGCCTCGGTGGTCTGGCCCGACAGGGTGCGCCCGGAGGCGTCGGTAATGGTGCCCGAGATCATTACCGGCAGGCGCTCGCCGGTCTCGTCGAAGATCTCTTCGAGGGCGTAGATCGCCGCCTTGGCGTTCAGGGTGTCGAAGATGGTCTCGATCATGATCAGATCGGAGCCGCCTTCGATCAGTGCCAGGGCTGCCTCGCGGTAGTTGTCACGCAGGGCATCGAAGGTCACGTTGCGCTTGGCCGGGTCATTGACGTCCGGCGACAGCGAGGCGGTGCGCGAGGTAGGGCCAAGCACCCCGGCCACGTAGCGGGGCACCCCGGTCTCTTCGCCGACGTCGTCGCATACCTGGCGGGCCAGCCGAGCGGCTTCGCGATTGAGCTCCGGGACCAGCTCCTCCATGCCGTAGTCCGACTGTGACAGGCGGGTGGAGTTGAAGGTATTGGTCTCGAGGATGTCGGCACCGGCCAGCAGATAGTCGCGATGGATGCGCGCCACCAGGTCCGGGCAGGTCAGGGCCAGCAGATCGTTGTTGCCCTTGAGATCCGACGGCCAGTCCTTGAAGCGCTCGCCGCGGAAGTCTTCCTCGCTCAAGGCCGCATTCTGCAACATCGTGCCCATGCCGCCATCCAGCATCAGAATGCGGTCTTTCAGGCTATCGATGAGGCGGGCTGTCTGAGGGGTCGGTGCTGCTACGGCCATGGGCGGGTGTGTCTCCAGCTAGACGCTTGTCAGGTCGACGAACGATAAAATTTTTATGGGCCAGCGCTTGTGTCCACGCGGCAGGACCCCCATGTGCATGCCGGAATACACGGCGATGTCTCGGGAGTCGGTCGAAGGGGCCATATGGTACCAAAGCACCGGGCCTGGCGGCAGGGGCAGCGTACCTGCGAAGGCGGAAACCAAAATCCGAGTAAAATACTCGGGATTGAGTCTGACGCAGGTGTCGCTTACCATGGTCCTGACCAAACCCGCGGGGCCACAGCGCCCGCTGTCAGGCGGGGCGAACTAGCGAGAGACCCATGAGCGAGAATATCCAGATCACCGACAGCGCACAGGACTACCTGGCGGAGCTGCTCGAGAAGCAGAACGTCGAAGGTATCGCGGTGCGGATCTTCATCACCCAGCCGGGCACGCCCTACGCCGAGACCTGCCTGGCGTACTGCCGGCCGGGCGAGGAAGAGCCCAGCGACGAGCGCCTGGAGCTTTCCAAGATCGCCGTCTATCTCGACGCCAACAGCATTCCGTTCCTGGAAGAGGCGGTGGTCGACTTCAACGCCGACCGCATGGGCGGCCAGCTGACCATCAAGGCGCCCAACGCCAAGATGCCCAAGGTCAACGCCGACAGCCCGCTCGAGGATCGCATCAACTACATCCTCTACAGCGAGATCAACCCGGGCCTGGCGGCCCACGGTGGCGAGATCAAGCTGATGCAGCTGACCGACGACCAGGTGGCGGTGCTGGCCTTCGGCGGCGGCTGTCAGGGCTGCGCCGCGGTGGACCTGACCCTCAAGGAAGGCGTCGAGAAGACGCTGATGGAGCGCATCCCGGAACTCGCCGGCATCCGCGACGTCACCGACCACACCGACACCACCAACGCCTACTACCGTTGACGTTCAACCGGCCGACTGGCGCACTGAGGTTCCGCCCTCAGGATCAAAGGTGAATCAACAACGCCGCTCCATGGAGCGGCGTTGTGGTGTTTGGGTAAACCATTAGGGGTAGGGGCGCGCGAGACTGGTTGGGGAGCGACAGGCACCCCCCCCTGTCGAGCCGGTGTCTGCGATCAGCCATCCACGGAAGTCATAGCGGAACTGCCGGCGGTCGCTGTTCTGGTTGGTTAGCGCCGAGAGCCGCAGCAGGCGGTCGTAGTGGTAGCTCGAATATAAATAATAAGAGCTGGACCATGGGGGCACGGCGTTCGGTCGGCTCGCCCTTGCCGCTTGTCGTTGTGAAGAGTCGATAGTGCTGGTTGGTAGGGGCGTGACCTCCCGAAACTTTATATGGCGAACTCCACATCCAGCATCGAAGAGCCGGATGTTTTCTGCATCCAAGAGTTTGAGAAAGCCACTTACCCTGAATACATGGATTCAATCATTATTCTAAGATGTTTGCTTCCAGGTTCTTCTCCCCATGACTCCATTAGCTCTGAAGATAATTTGTCGCAATGTGCTATTACATCTTTTCCAGAAACTTTATTCCCACACAAAGTTGAAGCACCACCAAATATGCTAGAGATTTCATCGACTAGAGCACCAAGTTGTCCTATATATTTAGAGTCTAATGTTGCCAGTGGGTATTCAAGTTCAATTTTGTCGATCGGATCTTGTGCGTCCACAAGTTTTCCGGAAAGAAAAAGCTTTAGCTGTATGATTGTTTCAGATTGCCACGCAGGGGCTTTCTCTTTCCGATAAAAACTATAAGTGTCATAATTTAAGTTTGCTCCGGCGGTCTTAAGGATTCTGTTTGACTCACCAGGGGAGTACACCCTAGGTAAGTCAATAATTACGGACACTGTCTGATGAAATTCATCGTTATTATTCATAGGATTCCTTTTGTGGTAGGTACTGTGTGCCTGAATGCATCAACCGCACCATGCCGAGCTGCCCTGGTGACGGCGCACTTCGCGATGCAGGTCGTCGCGCTCGAAGGCCATCAGCTGGCGCTGGTCCAGGGTCATGGCGTGGACATGGCCGGAGCCATAGCGCAGCCAGGCCAGGGTCTGGCCG
>NZ_PXNS01000013.1 GCF_003045775.1 Halomonas litopenaei
TATGTGTCACCCCGAGCACACCTCGCATTAACTGGATGAGGTGTGCAGAAACCAAGGGGTCATTACATGGAAGATAAAAGGGGAAGGCCTTGGCCTTCCCCTTTTTTCATTTGCCTTATCTCGGGCGTCTTGCGTTGGCGATGTTGCGACACCCGCTCGTTGTGTTCCGAGGCGTCCTCAGGCGGTCGCGGTTTCCTTGTCGCCCTTGCGCGAGGTGGGGGCGGCGCGTTTGAGCAGCGGCTTGAGGAAGCGCCCGGTGTGGGAGACCTCCATCTCGGCGAGCTGTTCCGGGGTGCCTTCGGCGATGATGCGTCCACCGCCGGAGCCGCCCTCCGGGCCCAGATCGATCAGCCAGTCGGCGGTCTTGATCACGTCAAGGTTGTGCTCGATGACCACCACGGTGTTGCCGTGGTCGCGCAGCCGGTGCAGGACCGTCAGCAGCTGGCGGATGTCCTCGAAGTGCAGGCCGGTGGTGGGCTCGTCGAGGATGTACAGGGTCTTGCCGGTATCGCGCTTGGCCAGCTCCCGGGCCAGCTTGACCCGCTGGGCCTCGCCGCCGGACAGGGTGGTGGCGCTCTGGCCCAGTCGGATGTAGGTCAGGCCCACGTCGACCAGGGTTTGCAGACGACGGGCGATGGCGGGCACCGGGCTGAAGAACTCCAGCGCCTCCTCCACGGTCATCTCCAGCACCTCATCGATGGTCTTGCCCTTGTAGTGGATATCCAGGGTCTCGCGGTTGTAGCGCTTGCCCTTGCACACGTCGCAGGGCACATAGATATCCGGCAGGAAGTGCATCTCGACCTTGATCATGCCCTCGCCCTGACACGCCTCGCAGCGCCCGCCCTTGACGTTGAACGAGAAGCGGCCGGGCTTATAGCCGCGTGAGCGCGCCTCCTGGGTGCCGGCGAACAGTTCGCGAATGGGGGTGAAGATGCCGGTGTAGGTCGCCGGGTTGGAGCGCGGCGTGCGGCCGATCGGGCTCTGGTCGATGTCGATGATCTTGTCGAGCTGATCGAGCCCCTCGATGCCGGTGTAGGGCGACGGCGTCAGGGTAGTGGCCTTGTTCAGCTCGCGCGCGGCGATCGGCATCAGGGTCGAGTTGATCAAGGTCGACTTGCCCGAGCCGGACACCCCGGTGACGCACACGAACAGCCCCAGCGGCAGCTCCAGGGTGACGTCCTGGAGGTTGTTGCCCGAGGCGCCGGTGAGCTTGAGCATCTTTTCCGGGTTGCCGGGGATGCGCCAGGGCGGTACCTCGATGGCGCGGGTACCGGACAGGTACTGACCGGTCAGCGAGGCCGGGTTGGCCATGACCTCCTCCGGGGTGCCCTCGGCGACGATCTCGCCGCCATGGACACCGGCGCCGGGGCCGATGTCGAGGACATGGTCGGCGGCACGAATCGCGTCCTCGTCGTGTTCGACCACGATCACCGTGTTACCCAGGTCGCGCAGGCGTTCCAGGGTCTGCAGCAGGCGGTCGTTGTCGCGCTGGTGCAGGCCGATGGAGGGCTCGTCGAGGATGTACATCACGCCCACCAGGCCGGCACCGATCTGGCTGGCCAGGCGGATGCGCTGGGCCTCGCCACCGGACAGGGTCTCGGCGCTGCGCTCCAGGTTGAGGTAGTCGAGGCCGACGTTGACCAGAAACTCGAGTCTGGCCGAGATCTCGTTGAGGATCTTCTCGGCGATCTCGCCGCGCCGACCAGGCAGGCTCAGTTCACTGAAGTAGCGCTGGGCGTCGCCGATCGGCAGGCGCACCACCTCGGGCAGAGTGGTGTCGTCGACGAACACGTGGCGGGCTTCCTTGCGCAGGCGCGAGCCCTCGCAGGTGCGGCAGGGCTGCACCGCGATATAGCGGGCGAGTTCCTCGCGGACCATGCTCGACTCGGTCTCGCGGTAGCGGCGCTGCATGTTCGGCAGCACGCCCTCGAAGGGGTGCTCGCGGGTGACCTTCTTGCCACGATCATTGACGTAGCTGAAGGCGATGTCGTCCTTGCCGCTGCCGTTGAGGATCACCTCGCGCTCGTGGCGGGCCAGATCCTGCCACGGGGTCTCCAGGGTGAAGCGGTAGTGCTCGGCCACCGACTTCAGCTGGTTGAAGTAGTAGACGCTGCGCCGGTCCCAGCCCTTGATCACGCCTTCCGCCAGAGACAGCTCCGGGTGGCTGATCAGCTTTTCCGGGTCGAAGAACTGCTGCACCCCCAGGCCGTCGCAGGTGGGGCAGGCGCCGGCCGGGTTGTTGAACGAGAACATCCGCGGTTCGAGTTCGGCGATGGAGTAGCCGCAGACCGGACAGGCGAAGCGTGCCGAGAACGCCATGTCGTCCTGTTCACCGTCCATGAAGTGGACCATGGCGGTACCGTCGGCCAGACCCAGGGCGGTCTCGAAGGATTCCGCCAGGCGCTGCTCGAGGCCTTCGCGCACCTTGATGCGGTCCACCACCACGCTGATGTCGTGCTTGCGGTTCTTGTCCAGCGGGCGCACGTCGTCGAGTTCCAGCACCTGGCCGTCGACCATGGCGCGTACAAAGCCCTGGGAGCGCAGCTCCGCCAGCAGCTGCAGGTGCTCGCCCTTGCGTCCGCTGACCACCGGGGCCAGCAGCATCAGCTTGCTGCCTTCCGGCAGCGCCATCACCTGGTCGACCATCTGCGAGATGGTCTGGGCCTCGAGGTCCTCGCCGTGTTCCGGGCAGCGTGGGGTGCCGGCACGGGCGAACAACAGGCGCAGGTAATCGTAGATCTCGGTGATGGTGCCGACGGTGGAACGCGGGTTGTGGGAGGTGGACTTCTGCTCGATGGAGATCGCCGGCGACAGCCCCTCGATATGGTCCACGTCGGGCTTTTCCATCATCGACAGGAACTGGCGCGCATAGGTGGACAGCGACTCCACGTAGCGGCGCTGCCCCTCTGCGTAGAGGGTATCGAAGGCCAGCGACGACTTGCCGGAGCCAGACAGCCCGGTGACCACGATCAGCTTGTCACGGGGTAGTTCGACGTCGATCTGCTTGAGGTTGTGGGTGCGGGCACCCCTGACCAGAATCTTGTCCATTCCCACCTCGAAGACGCGGCAAAAGGTCGATTATACGTGGCCGGTCGCCCGGCCGGCAAAGCCACCGGTGAAAAGACGCTTGTGAAATGACTCGAGTGTCGGCATTTTCTGGATCGCCCCCAGGCGCTAGAATATGCGGTCCACCTTCGGGGCTCTCTCCCCGCTCTCAAGCCGGAATTCGTTCATGTCCAAGGCCAGACTCTTGTTAGCCTCCGAGCGGCGCGCCATCGTCGGTCTGGCGGGGCTCTACGCCACACGCATGCTCGGGCTGTTCATGGTGTTGCCCGTACTCGCCCTCAACGCCGACCACCTGGTCGGGGCCACCCCTCTGTTGGTGGGGCTGGCGCTCGGCGTCTATGGCCTGACCCAGGCGGTACTGCAGATTCCCTTCGGTCTGCTGTCGGATCGCATCGGGCGCAAGCCGGTGATTGCTGCTGGCCTGGGGTTGTTTTTGATCGGCAGCGTGGTCGCCGCTCAGGCGGACTCCATCGCCATGATGATTGTCGGTCGCAGTCTGCAGGGCAGCGGTGCGGTGGCCGCCGCCATCATGGCGCTTCTGGCCGACCAGACCCGCGAGCAGGTTCGCACCGCCGCCATGGCGACCATCGGTCTGTCGATCGGCGTGGCCTTTGGCGTCGCCATGGTGCTCGGCCCGCTGGTGGCCAGCCACTTTGGCCTGGCCGGGGTGTTCTACTTCACGGCCCTGCTGGCGGCGCTGGGGATGCTGGTGCTGTGGAAGCTGGTGCCGCCGGCGCCGCGCCGGCGCGGCCATCGTGACGTCGGCCTCGATCGAGGGCAGCTCGCCAGCATCCTCGGGCGCATGGACCTGTGGCGCATGGACGCCTCCATCTTCAGCCTGCACCTGATCCTGATGGCGATCTTCACCGCCGTGCCGTTCAAGCTGGTCGATGCCGGCGTCGTCGAAGCCCGCCATGGCCTGGTCTACCTGGTGGTGATGGGACTGTCCTTCGTCGCCATGGTGCCGCTGGTGATCGTGGCCGAGAAGAAGCGCAAGATGAAGCTGATGTGCCTGGGTGCCATCGCTACCATCACCCTGAGTCTGGTCGGGCTGGGCCTCGCCGGTTCGGGCCTAGTAGCCCTGGGCGCCTGGCTGTTGGCCTTCTTTACCGCCTTCAACCTGCTCGAGGCCACCCTGCCGTCGATGATCAGCAAGCTGGCGCCGGCCGGGGCCAAGGGCACGGCCATGGGGGTCTATTCCACCAGCCAGTTCCTGGGGGCTTTCCTCGGTGGCGTGATGGGCGGTTTCCTGGCCCAGCAGTTCGGGCTGTCGGCGGTGTTCCTGGGGGCAGCGCTGCTGGGGCTTGGCTGGTTCGTGCTGATGCTCGGCATGCGCGCGCCGCGCCACCTGTCGAGCGAGGTGGTGGCCCTGGCCGACGAGCACGAGAGCGATACCCTGGACAACCTGATGGCGCGCTTTGCCGCCGTCGCCGGTGTCGAGGACGTGCTGGTGGTGCCGGAGGAGCGGCTGGCCTACCTGAAGGTGGATCGTGCCACCCTGGACACCGAGGCGCTGGCGCGGCTGACCCGTTCTTCGACCCAGCGCTCCTAGGTAGCGGTAGATAGTTGCGGTAGATAGCCGCGGCAGATACACGTCGCCGCACACTGTCTGCGCTCGAGTGCCGAGCCGTTCTTCACGGCGGCGAATCGTCTCGATCTCGCGTATAGTAGCGACATCCGCTTTTGTGGCGTCGACCGATCGACGCCGACCGATTGTCACCGGGGGCGTGGCAGCTATCCTGCCCGCCGGCCCGGCACCCATTGTCTGCATCAAGGAGTCAACCATGGCCCGTGGCGTCAACAAGGTCATCCTCATCGGCAACCTCGGCCAGGATCCGGAGGTGCGCTTTACACCGTCCGGCACCGCCGTGGCCAACCTGAACCTCGCGACCACCGATACCTGGATGGACCGCCAGAGCGGCCAGCGCCAGGAACGCACCGAATGGCACCGGGTGGTGATGTTCAACAAGCTGGCCGAGATTTCCCAGCAGTACCTCAAGAAGGGCTCGAAGCTGTACATCGAAGGCCGCCTGCAGACTCGCAAATGGCAGGACCAGAACGGCCAGGATCGCTACTCCACCGAGATCGTCGCCAACGACATGCAGATGCTCGATGGTCGCGGTGAAGGCGGCCAGGGTGGCGGCTTCGGCGGCGGCCCTCAGGGCGGCGGCAACTTCGGCGGTGGTCAGCCCCAGCAGGGCGGTGGCAACTTCGGTGGTGGTCAGCCCCAGCAGGGTGGCAACTTCGGTGGTGGCCAGCCCCAGCAGGGTGGCAACTTCGGTGGCGGCCAGCCCCAGCAGGGCGGCAACTTTGGCGGTGGCCAGCAGGGTGGCGCTCAGCAGAACCGTCCGCCCCAGCAGGCGCCCAACCAGGGCGGAGGTCAGAAGGGCGGCTTCGGCGCACCGGACCCGGGCAACTTCGACGACTTCGACGACGAGATCCCGTTCTAGCCGGAATAAGATGCGTTGTGGATGCCATCAAATGGCGTCATTAGCAAACCAAGGAGGCCCTGCATCGGCAGGGCCTCCTTGCGTTCCGGGTCTCCTTTTTTGGTCAGCGCCTTTTCAGTGCAGTGCCTCTTCTCGCCAAGTGCCTCTTTCTCTTGCAGAGTCTCTCTTCGGCCAAGGCGCTTCGCCTCAAGTGCCCGGGGTATCAGGGCGTCCTGGGCATGGCACGCTTGTGGGCGGTGCGCCGCCAGGTGGCGATGATGCGCTCGGCGTCCTCGGGGGCGACACTCTCGCCGGTGAGGAAGCGGTCGATGGCGGCGTAGCTGACGCCGAGGGCTTCCTCGTCACTCAACTGCGGGCGCAGTGACTCCAGGTCCGCCGTCGGCACCTTGTTGACCAGGGTATCCGGGGCGCCCAGTTGTGCAGCCATGTCGCGGACCTGGCCCTTGGTCAGGCCGGCCAGGGGCACCAGGTCACAGGCGCCGTCACCGTGCTTGGTGTAGAAGCCCATCACTGCCTCGGCGGCCTGGTCGGTGCCGATGACCAGGCCACCTTGAGCACCGGCCACGGCGTACTGGGCGATCATCCGCTGGCGCGCCTTGATATTGCCCATCACGAAGTCGCGGTGGGCCTGGTCGCGAAACTCAAGGCCTGCCTGCTCCAGCGCTTCCAGCATGGCGTCGCTGGCCGGCTTGATATTGACCGTCAGGCACTCGTCCGGCTGGATGGCGTCCAGCGCCTGCCTGGCGTCGTCATCATCCTGCTGCTCGCCATAGGGCAGGCGCATGGCGATGAAGCGTGCTTCGGGCAGTCGCTCCCGCGCTGCCTCGACCGCCCGCTGGGCCAGCAGGCCGGCGCTGGTCGAGTCCACGCCGCCACTGATGCCGAGCACCAGGCAGTGCTGGCCGGTGGTGTGAAGCTGGTCGATCAGAAACGCCTGGCGCCGCTGAATTTCATCCCTGATGTCCGCCCCGGGCTGGACTTCGAGTTCACGCGCGATGATGCGCTGCAACTGGTCGATATCGTCGTGGGTCATCCGTGCCTCCTTGCGGGATTGGGGTGTCAGTCGTGCTCACGCCAGTAGGGCGCGAGCTTGCCGTCGCGAATGTCGCGGTGCCAGTCACACACCCGTTTGAGGGCATGATGGGCCGCCGCCAGGCGGACCTTGTTGCGATCCCCGTCGAAATGCTCGGTGGTGGTGATCACGTAGATCTTGTCCTCGTAGCGAAAACCCCAGCCCAGGCACACCGTGCCCTTGGGCGGTCCATCCTCGGGTTCGCCTGGGCCGGCGATGCCGGTGTTGGCGATCGCCAGCTTGGCGTTGGAGTTGTTCAGGGTGCCCAGCACCATCTCCCGGGTGATCTCCTCGCCGGTCAGGCCGTAGCGCGAGATGGTCTCGAAGGGGATCCCGAGGTAGCGGTTCTTGGCCTCGGGCGAGTAGACGGCCAGTCCGCTGTCGATGACCTGGCCGCTGCCAGGTACGCGGGCCAGTTCCGAGGCGATCAGACCGGCGGTGCAGGACTCCGCGGTGGCCAGCTTGATGTCGTGCTCGGTCAGGTAGTCGACAAGATCTTCCAGCCATTCCATGGCGTGCTCTCCTGCGATGATGAGAGTGGGAAATGCTCGTTTTGGCAAATTCAGCATAGGGGCTGAAGGCCGGGTCTTCCAACCCACTCCTTGCGAGACGGATGCCTCTCTATCTCCACTGATGTCTTATGTTGCCGTGCAGCCAGACAGGCTAAAGTGATAAGCAGACAAATAATTTTAGTGGTGATCCAGAGGGAGCGGCGGATGCAGGATCTGTTGTGGTACCAGTACGCGTTGATCGGGCTGATCTTCTGCTGGAGCGGTTTCGTGCGCTCCAGTCTGGGGTTCGGTGGGGCGGTGCTGGCGCTGCCCTTCCTGCTGCTGGTGCTCGATGAGCCACTGGTGTTCCTGCCGCTGGTGGCGGTGCATCTGTTGATCTTCTCGAGCTGGATCGCCTGGCGCGGCCATCGTCAGATCCAGCAGACCGGCAATACCGGCGACAGCAATATCGACTGGCGCTACTTGAAGCGCGCGCTGGCGATCATGATCGTGCCCAAGCTGATCGGGGTGGTCGGCCTCTTGACCCTGCCGGCTGAGCTGATGACGGCGGTGATCTTCGTGATCGTGATCGTCTACGGCGCCAGCTACGCCCTCAATCGCCCCTTTCGTAGCCGCAGCAAGACGGTGGACGTGGTGCTGCTGGCGCTGGGCGGCTACGTCAGCGGAGCATCGCTGATCGGCGCTCCGCTGATCGTCGCGGTATTCGCTTCCCATGTGGCCAAGCACCAGTTGCGCGACACCCTGTTTGTGCTGTGGTTCATCCTGGTGGTGATCAAGATGGTGTCCTTCATCATCGCCGGAGTGGACCTGCAGCTCGAGCATCACCTGTGGCTGTTGCCCTGCGCCATGGTGGGCCATGTACTCGGCGAGCGAGTCCACCAGGCGCTGCTCGGTGCTCGCTCCGAGGTGTTCTTCCGGGTGCTCGGGGTGGTGCTGGTGGCGGTCAGCCTGGTGGGCCTTGCGACCAGCGTCGGCTGATCGCGCCAACCGGCAGCCAGACGTTTCCACCTCGATGGATGGCGAGAGTCTGCTACCTCCAAGAGGGGCGCTGATCGATGAGCAGTTGGTGTAGAATATGGCCCTTTGGTGTCCTCGGGCGTGATGTGCGAGCGGTGGTTCTCGCCGCTATTCTTGTCGCAGCGTCTGGGACACCGGCCGTAACGCCCAGGGCGTCGTGCGAGTCTCGTGCGGCGCTCTCATGGACGAGGAGTCGTCGTGAAGCTGCTGATTCTGGACGCCGGGCATTGTCTGTCCCTGGCCCTGGCGCGGGAAAGCAATCGGCGCGGTGATACCGAGCTGGTGATCGATCCCGCGACCCGCGTGGATCCTGAAGCGCTGCGTACGCTGGCGCCGGACGCGCTGATCATTCCCCCCTTGTCGCGCCCCTTCAGCGTGCCGCCCGCCGCGGTGGTCGAACACGCCGAGGCGGTCGAGGCCTGCATGGAGGCGTGCCGTGACGTCGGCATACCGCTGGTGTGGTGCGTCTGTGACCAGCTCTACGAGGATGGCCACGATTCGCCCATCGACGAGCACGTGATTCCGGCCCCCCGGGACGAGGGGCTGCGCCGGCTGGTGGCGACGGGCGACCGCATCCGTGCCGAGTGCCCCGAGCACCTGATCGTGCGGGTCGGTCCCATGTTCGCCCTGGAGGGTAGCCACGCCTGGCTCGGCGAACTGCTCGATACCCTGATCGATGGCGGCACCGTGCCCGCCGAGACCGACGTGACCCTGTGCCCGACGTCCGCTGACGCCGTGGCCATGGCGCTGATCGGCATGCTGCAGCAGCAGGCCTGCGGCGCCAATGCCTGGGGCAGCTACCATCTGGCCGGGGTAGAGCCGGTCAGCGCCTACACCTTCGTGTGCATGGTGCGCACCCAGTTGGGCACGCGTCTGGAAGGCCAGGGCGAAAACATCGCGCTGGGCGAGGTGAAGGCGCTCAGCCACCACCATGATCAGCCGCTGCGCCGGGTACTCAACTGTCGCCGGGTGCTGGAAGTGTTCGGGGTACACCAGAAGCCCTGGCGGCTCGAGGTGGGTCGTATGCTCGACACCTGGTGTCGGGCGCGGGAAGACGTGGCCTGCCAGGCGACGAGTCAGGGGAAGGACGCATGAATCTGCTGCGCAGCGTGATCTTCTATATTGGCTATTTTGCCGCGATGCTGGTGTGTGGCTTGCTGTTTCTGCCGCCGGCGCCGCTGCTGCCACTGCGCTCGCGCTATCGGCTGCTCAACCTCTACAACCACTTCATCATCGCCTGGTTCAGCCTGGTGTGCGGGGTGCGCTACGAGATGAAGGGGCGTGAAAAACTGCCCGATGGGCCGGTGGTGATCCTGTCCAATCACCAGTGCGAGTGGGAAACCGTCTACCTGCAGTTGCTCAAGCCTCCGGTGTGCACGGTGCTCAAGAAGGAACTGTTGAACTTTCCGATCTTTGGCTGGGGGCTGCGCCTGTTGCACCCCATCGCCCTGGACCGCTCCAAGCCTGCCCGGGCCATGCGCCAGGTACTGAGCCAGGGAGGCCAGCGGCTCAAGGAGGGGTTGTCGGTGCTGATCTTTCCCGAGGGAACCCGGGTAGAGCCAGGCAAGCGTCGCCGCTACAACAAGAGTGGGGCGGTGATCGCCTGTCGCGCCGGGGTGCCGGTGGTGCCGGTGGCCCACAACGCCGGCGAATGCTGGCCGGGGCGTGACTGGATCAAGCGGCCTGGCCGCATCTCGCTGGTGGTGGGCGAGCCCATCGCCACCGAAGGACGCACCCCTGAAGAGGTGCTGGTCGAGACCGAAGCCTGGATCGAGGCGCGCCTGGAAGAGATCTCCAGCGTGCCGAGGCCCGCGCCCGAAGAACTGGCGCGCAGTGTCAGTCGCTGAACGCGATCCGGCCCCACTGGGGCCGGTCTTGGGGCGCTCGGCATCATCGCCGATCGCCGAAAGAAAAGGCGATCAAGCCGTCGCTTCGGTGGTGTTTTCCATCTCCTGATAGCCTGTCCGCTGTCTTTCGGCAACGCTCAGGTCATGTACACGCTCTCGCATGCCGTGGACGTCCTTGATGCCGGGAATAAGTTGTTGCGGATGGGTCCGGTCTGCCGTCAGCAGTATCAGGTTGCCCAAACCAAAGAGCCTGAGCAGCAAAGGCTCTGATGTCGACAGGTCGCGGATGCGTGCGATCTCCAACTGATCCACGCGGCGATTCAAGACGCCGTGATAGTAGTAGACTCGGCGCGGTGTGATATCAAACTTGGTGTTGGCCAAGCCAATGATCTTGCAGATGGGGATAATAAGACAGATCGCCCAAAGCGCAATAACAACATGTGATTCTTTCAGAGGAAACAATGGGTCCCCGTAGTATATGCCGATGTATATCTCATAAAAAAATCGCCAGATTTGCTTTGCGAATAACGTTCCAATCGATGCGAGCAACAATCCAACTATCAGCGAACCCACTCCCGCCAGAATCGAAGGCTTCAGCGTTGCGATAACGCTTTCATTCGAGGTGCTGTCGCTCATGGTCTTCTCCTTTTGTCGTTGGTGCGGGCCAAGCGAGTGCGGCAGCTCCGAGCACGCAAGGGCTGAAGCTGCCACCTATCGCCAGTACTAGCCGTTGGCCAGGCGCTCGCGAATATTGTCGGCGCGTTCCTTGGAGCCCGGGTGTGACGACATCAGGCTGCTTTCACCGCCGTCGAGCTCGGCGAACTTCTGGAAGCCGGTCATCAGGCCCTCGCGCGGGATGTCTCGCTCGGTCAGTAGATCAAAGGAGAAGTTGTCGGCGTCGCTTTCCTGACTCTGGGAGAACTGGGCGTTGATGAACTTCTCGCTCAGATCACCCAGTTGAGAGTCTGACAGGGTCGCCATCGCGCTGTTGCCGGATGCCGCCATGGCATCCCGGGCGATCGCGGTGGCGTAGGCCGTCTGCATGCGCTTGCGGCTATGCCCCAGGGCCACGTGACCCAGTTCATGACCCAGCACACCCTCGATCTCGTTGTCGTTCATCATGTCCATCAGCCCGCTGTAGACACGCACGCAGCCGTTGGCCATGGCCCAGGCGTTGATGTCGTCGGTCATGTAGACCTTGTAGTTGACCGGGGTGCCTTCGATCTGGTGGCCCAGGCGGTCGGCAATGCGTTCCAGGCGCTGTGCATACTCAGAGTCAGGCGACGCCAGGACGGATTGGCTGTCCATCTGCTGGCAGCTCTGGTCAGACATGGCCTTGACCTCGGCATCGCTGATGGTGGCGGCGTTGAAGCCGGCGAGCCCGGTGTTGATCATGCTGTCGGTGGACATGTTCTCGCAGCCGGTCAACAGGGTGGTGCAGCCAAGCACGGCGACAGAAAGCGTAAGGCGTAGGTTCATGCTCATCATCCTTGATGAAAGAGGGAGTCGGGATGGTTCCTGCAGGACAAGGTCCTGATCGGCGGTTGCGCGCGCAGGATCGCGACGGGAGTTTCTGGAGCGCAAGCTGACCGTGTTCGGAGTTGTAGCACGCGCTATTGCAGCGCAACAAACCTACCCATTTTTCGTGTTTTTCAGACAACACTTTGTCAGCAATATCGTCTTGCTCTCCCTGGGAGTGGGAATAGCGCTATCCACAAACAACGACGGCGCCCCGAGGGGCGCCGTCGTGTTACTACCTGGCCGGGCTTGATCAGTCGTTGAAGCGCTGCAGCACCAGACAGGCATTGGTACCGCCGAAGCCGAAGCTGTTGGACAGTACGCGATCCAGCTTCACGCCATCACGGCGGCTGGTGACGATATCGAAGCCCTGGGCCTCGTCGTCCAGGTCGCTGACGTTGGCCGAGGCGGCGATGAAGTCGTTCTCCATCATCAGCAGCGAGTAGATCGCTTCCTGCACGCCGGTGGCGCCCAGCGAATGCCCGGTCAGAGACTTGGTGGAACTCATCGCCGGGGTGCTGTCACCGAAGACCTCGCGCACCGCCTTGAGTTCGGCCACATCGCCCACCGGCGTGGAGGTGCCGTGGGTGTTGATGTAGTCGATGTCGCCGTCGACGCTGGCCATGGCCTGGCGCATGCAGCGAATGGCGCCTTCACCTGACGGCGCGACCATGTCCTTGCCGTCGGAGGTGGCGCCGTAGCCGACCACCTCGGCGTAGATCTTGGCGCCGCGAGCCTTGGCGTGCTCGAGCTCTTCAAGCACCAGCATGCCGCCGCCGCCGGCGATGACGAAGCCGTCGCGGCTCTTGTCGTAGGGGCGAGAGGCGGTCTGCGGGTCGTCGTTGTAGCTGGTCGACAGCGCACCCATGGCGTCGAACAGACACGACAGCGTCCAGTGCTCCTCCTCGCCGCCGCCGGCGAATACCACGTCCTGCTTGCCGAGCTGGATCTGTTCCATGGCGGAACCGATACAATGGGCAGAGGTGGCGCAGGCAGAAGAGATGGAGTAGTTCACGCCCTTGATCTTGAACGGGGTCGCCAGACAGGCCGAGACGGTGCTGCCCATGGTGCGGGTGACCCGGTAGGGGCCCACACGGCGCAGACCCTTCTCGCGCATCACGTCGGCGGCCTCCACCTGGTTGGCGCTGGAGGCGCCGCCGGACCCGGCGATCAAGCCGGTACGTTCGTTGGACACCTGCTCGGGCGTGAGGCCGGAATCCTCGATGGCCTGGGCCATGGAGACATAGGCGTAGGCCGCAGCGTCACCCATGAAGCGGCGCAGCTTGCGGTCCACCAGTTCGTCCAGGTCGATGTCGACCACGCCGGCGACGTGGCTGCGGAAGCCACGCTCGGCGTATTCTTCCTTGAAACGAATGCCGGACTGGCCGTTCTTGAGTGCCTCGAGTACCTGTTGCCGGTCATTGCCCAGGCACGACACGATGCCCAGACCGGTGACTACCACTCGTCGCATGGGAGCCTCCTGATCAGAAATTCGCGGTGGAGGTGAACAGGCCGACACGCAGGTCGTTGGCCTGATAGATATCGCGGCCATCGACGGAAACGGTGCCGTCCGCCATGCCCAGAATCAGGCGGCGGGTGATGACGCGCTTGATATTGATGCGGTAGGTGACCTTCTGGGCGTCAGGCATGATCTGCCCGCTGAACTTGACCTCGCCGCAGCCCAGCGCCCGGCCGCGTCCGGGGTGACCGAGCCAACCGAGGTAGAAGCCCACCAGCTGCCACATGGCATCGAGGCCGAGGCAGCCGGGCATGACGGGGTCGCCCGGAAAGTGGCAATCGAAGAACCACAGGTCAGGGCGGATATCGAGCTCGGCGATCAGTTCGCCCTTTCCGTACTCGCCACCCTCTTCGTAAATGCGCGTGATGCGGTCGAGCATCAGCATGTTGGGGGCCGGCAGCTGGGCATTGCCCGGGCCGAACAGCTCACCGCGGCTGCAAGCCAGCAGTTCATCGCGATCAAAAGAGTGTTGCTTGGTCACTGGAGCGTTCCGAGAGTCGAAGTGATGTACGCCGCGCACGGCAATCTGCCGCCATGCGGCCTGCCTAGTCTACTGTTCGTGGGGGCTGAATGCACCCCGTGGGCCTTCGATCATGGTCGTGGTAGACAGAAAGTCTGCTTTGACACTACAGATTCCGGGCAAAGCGCCGATAACGACAGCACACTTTTTTCGCGTTCTCTATCGCGGGAGTCCAATTCGACCATGTGGCCTCGGTTATCTTTCAATCGCCCGCTGATCTGGCTCGGGCTCTCGGCGATGTCAGCCGTCCTGTGGCTGCCGAGCGTCTCGCTCAGGCTCGGTGCGCTGTTGCTGATGGCGGTGGCCATGTGGGACGGCTGGCGTCAGGTGAAGCTCGAGCAGCGTCGCTCGCGGTTGACCGAGCAGGTGATGCGACAGTCGGGTGAGGCGGTGATGATCACCGACGATCAGCACCGTATCCAGGCGGTCAACCCGGCGTTTACCGAGCTCTCGGGGTTCGAGCTGTCCGAGGTGGCCGGCCTCAGCGCCAGCAACCTGGCGGCGGCGCGCCATGATAGCGCCTTCTTCGAGCGCTTCTGGCAGGCGCTGATCAGCGCCGGTCGCTGGGAAGGCGAGCTGTGGCAGCGACGCAAGGATGGCAGCGAGTACCCCATGTGGCTGGAGGTCCAGGTGATCACCGACCCCCATGGCCGCGCCGAGCACCATATCGCCACCTTTACCGATATCTCGCTGCGCAAGGCCCGGGAGCAGGACCTCAGGCGGATCGGTCGGGAAGACCCGCTGACCGGGCTTCCCAACCGTTTCCGTCTTCATGAATTGCTGGCCTCGCGTCTGCGTCATCTGCGTGCCGGTGAGTGTCTGGATCTGGCGCTGATCGATATCGATGGTTTCAAGGAGATCAACGACGGCCTCGGTGTCAGCGCCGGTGATCGATTGCTGGCACGTTTCGGCAAGCGCCTGGCCGGGCATGTGGCCGGCGGTGTGGTCGGGCGGCTGGGCGGGGACGAATTCATGGTCCTGCGTACCACTACCTACGACGATCACGAGCGCTGGGTCGAGGGCTTGAGGAGCCATCTGGGGGAGCCGTTCGAGATCGACGGCAGCACCTTGAGGCTCGGCATTACCATCGGCAGCTGTCGTGCCCCGGAAGACGGCAACGATGATGGCGTGCTGTTTCAGCGCATGGAGGCGGCGCTGGCGTCCGCCCGCCGCCATGGCGGTAATTGCTGCCAGCGCTTTCGGCCTGCCCTGGACGTCGGTGACGGTCCCAATCTGACGCTGCTCAATGACCTGCGGGAAGCGCTGGCCCAGGGAGGACAGCTTGAGCTTCACTACCAGCCACAGCATCGACTCTCCGATGACGCCATGATCGGCATGGAGGCCTTGCTGCGCTGGCGTCATCCCCGCGACGGGATGATCTCCCCGGCGGAGTTCATCCCCCTGGCGGAGCGTCATGGACTGATGGCGCCGCTGGGTGACTGGGTGATTCATCAGGCCTTGACCCAGCTCGCCCACTGGCGCTCGCGGGGGCTATCGCCGCTGCCGGTGTGGATCAACATCTCGGCGATGCAGCTGTTCCAGGGCGACCTGGAGAAGACCCTGGCCACCGGCCGCGCGCGCCATGACGTGGCGTCCCAGTGGCTGGGGCTCGAGCTGACCGAGTCGGTGCTGCTGGACGATCGTGGCGGCGATATCGTGCCGCGCCTGGAGCGATTGCGTGACCTGGGCCATCGCATCGCCCTCGACGACTTCGGTACCGGCTATTCGTCGCTGGGCTATCTCAAGGAGTTGCCGCTGGACAAGCTCAAGCTGGATCGTGCCTTCATCAAGGCGCTGCCGGGTGACAGCGCCGATGCGGCCATCGTCAACGCGGTCACGGCGATGGCCCGAGGGTTGTCACTGGAGATACTGGCCGAGGGCGTCGAAACCGCAGAACAGCGCGACTACCTGCGCCAGGCCGGTTGTGATGAGGTGCAGGGGTACTTCTACGCCCGGCCGATGCCGGCCCACGAGCTCGAAGCCCTGTGGCGGGAAAGCGCTACCCGTCAAGAGGCCAATACCCGTCAGGCGGTGGCCTGATGGCGCCTTTAGCCCTTGTTCAGCCTGAGCGTCGGCGCAGGCCGATGCCGATGACCAGGCACAGCGAGGCCCAGATCAGCGCCTGGGTCGGCAGCAGCCAGTCGGCCAGCTCGACGCCCGCCAGTACCGCGCCGCCCAGGTAGGACGAGGGGCCGCCGATCAGGCCGCCGAGGGCGGCGAGCCAGGGGCGCGCCCATAGCCACTCCAGCGAGTGATGAATCAGGGTGGCGAACAGCGGCCATAGCCACAGCAGCCACAACGCCAGCGGACCGAGGCTCGGGCTCTGCGGGTCGAAGCGATAGCCGCCCAACGCCGCCAGCGAGCCATCGATCACGACCCCAGCCAGCAGAAACCCCAGCAACCAGCGCCATTCTCCGGGCTTGGCCAACCAGCGCAGGTGAGCCACGATCACCGCCAGGGCAATGGCTCCGCCGGCCCAGGCGCCCATCAGCACACAGCCGAACCAGCCCAGCTGGAAGCCCGCCACATTGAGCAGCGAGGCCTGCCAGCGGGGGGGCATCGGTCCCCTGATCACGGCTTGCCGAGCCGAGTTCGCGGCCGCGCATCGGGCTTGGCCAGCAACAGGTGGCAGGTGCTGATGGTGCGCTCCGCGAACCCCGCCTCGCAGTAGCACAGATAGTAGCGCCACATGCGCACAAAACGCTCGTCGTAGCCCAGCTTGCCGACCTGATCGAGGCTCGCCTCGAAACGCTGGCGCCACTCACGCAGGGTGCGGGCGTAGTGCGGGCCGATATCATCCAGATCGACCAGGTTCATCGAGGTGTGTTTCGTCAGGTTCTGCAGCAGTACCGTGGGCGATGGCAGAAAACCACCGGGAAAGATGTAGCGCTTGATGAAGTCCATCTCTCTGCGCGCCGCTTCATAGCGCTGGTCACGTACGGTGATGGCCTGCAGCAACGCCAGCCCCTGGGGCGCCAGCAACTGGTCCAGGGTCTTGAGGTAGCGCGGCAGGTAGTCGGCGCCGACCGCCTCCACCATCTCCACCGAAATCAGCCGGTCATAGCGCCCGCTAAGTTCGCGGTAGTCCTCGTTGAGCAGGGTGACCTGGTCCTCGAGTCCCTCCTCGGCCAGGCGGCGAGCGGTATGCTCGTATTGCTCGCGGGAGATGGTGGTGGTGGTCACCCGGCAGCCGCGGGTGCGGGCGGCATGAATCGCGAGTCCGCCCCAGCCGGTGCCGATCTCCAGCAGGTGGTGGTGAGGCCTGACGTCCAGCTTGTCGAGCATGACATCGAGCTTGTGGGTCGAGGCCTGCTCGAGGGTAGCCTCCGGGGAGGGGAAGATGGCACTGGAGTACATCCAGTGTTCACGGTCCAGAAAGGTCGCGAACAGGTCATTGCCGATGTCGTAGTGGGCCGCAATATGGCGCCGGGAGCCCTTGCGGGTATTGCGCTGCAGACGCAGCAGCGTGGACAGCAGGGCGCGTCCCAGGCCGGCCAGGCCGCCTTCCACATCGTCATTGACCCGGTCGATGTTGCGCGCAAACAGACGCACCAGTCCGACCAGATCGTCCACGTCCCAGTCGCCGTCCATGTAGGCTTCTGCCGCCCCCAGGGTGCCGCCCAGCGCCATGCGCTTCCACACCCGACTGCGGCGTACCACCAGAGTCACGCTCAGTTCCCCCTGTTCCCCAAGCTGATGGCGCTCATGGCCGTCGACAAGGGTGATGCTGCCGTGGCGCAGTTGGCCCAATTGCGCCAGCACCCGAGGCTTGAGCCAGTGGCTGAGCCTGTCGCCGCGTCGGCTGATGGTGACGCCTTGTTCGCTCCTGAGTGTGGTCAAGACGGAGTCTCCTCGGATCTGGATGAGAGGCCTTCGGCCGGCGGTGGGTGATCGTGCAGCGGGACGCCCTTGAGCCACAGCCTGATTGCCTCCCAGTGGATGGCAGCCAGGGTCTTGGTGGCCATCCAGGGTTGCCGCGCAAGGCCGGCGAGCAGCGCCGGTCGGGTAGCCGGCCGGCCTGCCAGGGTCAGGGTGGCATCGAAGTGGCGCTGGCCATCCCGCCAGGTCTCCATGTGCATGGCGAGCTCACGCCCCGGGCTATTGAAGCGCCAGTGGTAAGTCATGCCCATGGGCAGAAAGGGCGATACGTGCAGGTCCTTGTCGAACTCAGCGCGGTGGCTGTGACGCTCGGGGTCTACCACGGCAGCGTAACGGGTGCGCTCGCGCCAGGGGGTATTGGTGACTTCACCGAGTATCGCGCCCAGACGCTCGCGTCCCTCGCCGTCGGGTTCGTGGTAGAGGTAGTAGAGCGAGATGGGATTGAACGACACCCAGGGAGAGCCAAGCTGGGTCAGCAGGCAGACCCGGCCCTGGGGCGCCTGGCCCAGGCGCTCGCGGACCTCGGCCCTGGCGGCGTCGGCCAGGGTTATCTCGCTGCCCCGTGCCGGCAGGTAATCCTCGCGCCTGAAGCGGGCCAGCGCCGGCCTGCGGGCACTGAAGCCGGGCACCCGGTCGAACAGTTCGGGCAGCTCCTCCAGGTCGAGCCAGGCCATCCATACGCGATAGGCAAACTCGTGGGGTCGCGGCAGAAAGCGCCGATGGCGCAGGGTGCCGCGGTAGATCCGCGAACGCGGCTTGGCGATCATGGTGCCACCGCCTCCAGCCGCTCATGGTCGCTTTCCTCGCAGCCCAGCGCCTTTGCCACCCGCAGCGCGCTCCATACGCCATCCTCGTGAAAGCCGTTGCGCCAGTAGGCGCCACAGAAGTGAGTACGCAGCGCCGCAGAGGAGATCTCGGCATGACGCGCCTGGGCCAGGCTACCCTGGGCCGTGAACTGGGGATGGGCGTAGCGAAAGCGCCCGAGCACCTTGGCCGGGTCGATGCTGTCGGCGTCGTTCAGGGTCACGCAGAAGGTGTGCGGCGCGCTCAGGCGCTGGAGGATATTCATGTCGTAGGTGACCGAGACCCGGTCAGCGTCGCTGCGGCTGTCGAGGCGATAGTTCCAGCTGGCCCAGGCGCGCCGACGGCGCGGCAGCAGGCGAGTATCGGTGTGCAGTACCACCTCGTTGTCGGCGTAGGGCAACGCCGACAGCACCTCGCGTTCGGCGTAGCTGGGGTCATCGAGCAGCCCGAGCGCCTGGTCGGCGTGGCAGGCCAGCACCAGTTGGTCGAAGCGTTCCTCGCCGGCATCGGTGCGCAGCACCACGCCGTCGTGTTCCCGACGAATACCGCGCACCGGCGTCGCCAGGCGGATGGCGTCGGCGTAGGGCGCCACCATGGCATCGATATAGCCGCGCGATCCCCCTTCCACGGTGTACCACTGGGGCCTGTCGTTGACCGACAGCAGCCCATGGTGGTGGAAGAAGCGCAGGAAAAAACGTGTGGGAAAGGCGCGGATATCGGCCAGGCTGGCCGACCAGATGGCGCCTCCCATGGGCAGCAGGTAGTGGCGCTGAAAGTCGTCGCTGAAGCCATGGCCATCGAGATAGTCGCCAAGGTGCATCAGCAGGGCATCGCTGGACGTATCCTGGCCCGGTCGCGCCAGATCGGCGATGGCCAGTCGGTTGAAGCGCAGGATCTCGCCCAGCAGGCGGTAGAACGCAGGGCGCAGCAGGTTGCGACGCTGTGCAAACAGCGAGGTCAGGGTGTGGCCGTTGTACTCGAAGTCGCGGTCGGTGCGATGCACCGAGAAGCTCATCTCGGTGGCCTGAGCGTTCACCCCGAGGTGTGCCAGCAGGCGCTGGAAGTGCGGATAGGTGCGGTCGTTGAAGACGATGAAGCCCGTATCGATGGCGTAGTCCCGCCCGTCCAGGCTGACATCCACGGTAGCGGTGTGTCCCCCCAGCCGGTCGGCGGCCTCGAACAGCGTCACCTGGTGACGCGCGCTCAAGTAGCGAGCGGCGGCCAGGCCGCTGATACCCCCACCGATCACCGCGATGCGCTGGGCCTCGAACGGCGGTTGAAGGCGAGTCATTGGTTGCGTTCCTTGTGGGGGGTGGAAGCGTCATCGTCTTCGCGCCTGACCAGGCGCTTGCCCAGGGCGATCCTCAGCCGCAGGGGCAGGATGCCCATGAACTTGACCAGGTAGGTGAAGCGCCGCGGGAAGTGGATGTCCCGTCGGCGTGCCGACAGTCCTTCGAAGATCGCCTTGGCCGCCTGTTCCGGCGTGACCGCCATGGGCATGGGGAAGTCGTTGCGTTCGGTCAACGGCGTCTTGACGAAGCCGGGGTGGATCACGCTGACGTCGATGCCTTGATGGGCCAGGTCGAGTCGCAGCGACTCGAGAAAGTAGCTCAGTGCCGCCTTGGACGCGCCGTAGGCTTCGGCACGCGGAAGCGCCAGATAGGCCGAAGCACTGGACGTCGCCACGATCTGCGGGCGGGCACCCTGGCGTCGGGCCTTGTGCAACAGCGGCAGAGCCACCTCGATGCCATGGATGGTGCCGAAGAAGTTGGGTTCGAAGTTGTCGCGAACCAGGGTGGTGTCGACGCGGCCGCCGTCGAGATAGACGCAGGTCCCGGCGTTGAAGATCACCATGTCGAGGCCGTCGAAGGCCTCGTCGATGCGTGCGGCGGCGTCCTGCATCGACGCGCGGTCGGTGATGTCGGCGGGGACCGGCATGGCGTTGTCATGGTCCTTGGCCAGTCGTTCCAGGCCAGCCTTGCCGCGCGAGGTCAGGGCGACGCGATGGCCATCGTCGAGCAGGCGTCGTGCCAGTGCCTCGCCGATGCCGGAGGTGGCGCCGGTCAGCCAGATGCGCTGAGGGTTGGGGTCGCGTGCCATCTACTGTCGCTCCTTTTGCGGTGCGGCCTTGCTGTCTGAGCTTGCTGTGGGCTCGATTCAAGCTCGCTGCGATTCACGCTTGTCGAGACTCACTCTTGTTGTACAAGGTCGGATCAGAATTCTGGGCCTGCTGTCAGCTACGTATCGGCGCTGTCCATGGTTTCAGCCGACGGTGCGTATATTTACCGAAGGCGCGGGCATCGACCGGCGCTGTCAGCCTCAACCGGCGGCGTGTCGCTTGATGCTGCGTATCACCGCGCCGAGCAACGGCAGGCGCTCGTAGAGCAGCGCACCGGCGTCGAAATGGTCCTGGTGGTGGACCACCTTGCCGCCGTCCGGTGAGGCGAAGCGCAATACCGAGCAGCCTTCCACGTCGATCTGGCGGCCTTTGCAAAGGCGCCTGTGGCGCAGCGCCATGGTCCAGCACACGAAGCCCCGGTCGCCGTCCCGCAGTCCATGGTGAAAGCGGAAGCGGCAGTCGATCACGTTGGCGTACAGGGCGTCGAAGTCGCGCTTCAGTGCCTCAATGCCTTCCACCCGATGCAATGGGTCGATAAAGACGATGTCACTAGAATATATACTGTATAGCTTTTCTGTACAGGTATTGTCTAGTTTATTGAAGGTGTCGCAGAAGGTCGCCAGCACAGGGTCCTGGATCATGGGGGCTCCTTGTCGGTGTTGTTGTCGTCGGCAGATCGGACTGAGGTGGATCGGGCTGGGGCGGATCAGCAAAGGGACCACAGGATGACGCTGGCTTGTGCCGGGCTATCTCACGCCAGGCCAAGCCAGACAGTGTCCTTATCCCGCGTCCTTCGACAGGCTCTTGAAGGCGTCGAGTGCGCGCTCGCGGGCGGCGCGGTGGTCGACGATGGGGGCGGGGTAGTCGAGGTCGGTGAGCAGATCCCGGGTCGGGGCATGTCGCTTCTTCGGCGCCAGTGACGCAAGCTCCGGCACCCAGCGCGCGATGAATTCGCCTTCGGGATCGAAGCGTTCGGATTGGGTGGTGGGGTTGAAGATGCGGAAGTAGGGCGCGGCGTCGGTACCGGTGGACGCCGCCCACTGCCAGCCGCCGTTGTTGGCGGCGAATTCACCGTCGACCAGGTGCTCGAGAAAGAATCGCTCTCCACGTCGCCAGTCGATCAACAGATGCTTGGACAGGAACATGGCGGTCACCATGCGCAGGCGATTGTGCATCCAGCCGGTGGCGACCAGCTGGCGCATGGCGGCGTCGACCAGCGGATAGCCGGTGCGTCCTTCGCACCAGGCGGCAAGATCCTCGGGGGCATCGCGCCAGTCCAGGGCCTCGGTGTGGCGTTGAAAGGCCCGATGGCGGCACACCCTGGGGAAGCCTGTGGCCACGTGCTGGTAGAACTCTCGCCACACCAGTTCGCTGACCCAGGCGGTCAGGCCGGCGTCGCCGTCGCTCAAGCTACCGTCGTTGATCGCCATCACCGCCTGCATGCACTGACGCCAGGAGATCATGCCCAGCGCCAGATAGGGCGACAGCTCGCTGGTGCCGCGTCTGGCCGGGAAGTCCCGCTGCTCCTTGTAGCGCTTCGCCGGGCTGTCAGGGAAACCTCGCAGAAAGCGCGACAGGCGGTCACTGGCGGCCTCCTCGCCGGCCGGCCAGTGGCGACCATCCACGCTCTTGTTCGGATAGTCGGGGCGCTGGCTGGCGCTGGAGGACAGCTCCAGCGGCGCCTGGCGCTCCGGTGGGTCCAGCACCTCGAGTCGCTCGGCGCTGATGGCCTTGTGCCAGGCCTTGGCGAAGGGGGTGAAGACGCCGTAGTAGTCGCCCTTGCCGGTGAGCAGCTCGCCGGGACTGAAGGCCACGGCGTCGCGCAGGGCACGTGCCTCGAGGCCGCTGTGCTCGGCCTGCGCCAGCACCGCCTGGTCGCGCTTGACCTCATCGAGAGGGTACTCGCGATTGAAATAGAGGGCGTCGGCGCCGAGCTCCTCGGCCAGCGCCATCAGTGCCTGGGGGGCGTCATCGAAGCGCGGCACCTGACGCTGGATCAACGGGATATTGCGCTCGGCCAGGGCTTCGCCCAGGGCCTCCACGCCACGACACAGAAAGTCGAGCTTGTTGTCGCCGTGGCCGTGTTCGCGCCACTGCTGCTCGGCGTGCAGAAAGACCCCGATGACCGGGCCGCGTCGGGCGGCGTGGTAAAGCGCAGTATTGTCGTGAATACGCAGATCGCTGCGAAACCAGACCAGAGTGACAGGCATGGGGAGCTCCCGCGAATCGTGTCGTGGTTAGAGTGGGCATCGCGCCGCGACGGGGATGATCAGGCTGTCTTGTCGTGGCTCAGTGCTGGCGAATCAGCGGCCTCAGCCGGTCCAGCGCCATGGGGATGTCGTCACCGAGCACCTCGATCTGGCTGTCGGCCAGTTCGGCGGCGCGGATGCGTGCCACCGGGCCGCACAGCGCCAGCGGAGTGTCGAGCTGTTCGGCCAGGCGAGGCAGCAGTCGACGGACCACGTCGGAGCGTTCGGCCTTGCCGCTGCACAGCACCACCGCACCGGGGCGCAGGCGCTCCAGCGCCAGCGGCAGATCGGTGAACGGCAGCGGCGCATCCATCAGGGCGATGCGGTAGCCGCGTTCACTGGCGGCGAGCGCCAGCATCAGGGTCCACAGCGAACCGTCATCGTCCGGCAGGGTGTCCAGCAGCAGGGTGGAACCACGGGCGGTGCGATTGGCGTGAAACAGGCGAATACCGATGCGCGTGCGCAGGAAGCTCTCCAGACTGCGTCGCTGCAAGGCCGCGCCAAGCTGCCCTTCCCAGCGCTCCTCGAGCTCCTGGACCACCGGCTGCCATAGCTCACTGATGCAGGTGCCGACCGGGTAGAGGGCCAGGGACTGCTGGTACAGGCCGTCCAGATGATCCATGTCGAGGGCATCCACCGCACCCAGCATCTGGCGGCGCTGCGAGGTCCAGTCACCGGCGGCGGGCGGTGCCGTCTCGGCGGGCTCGGGCTGGGTCAACAGATCCTTGACCTGACTGACCGGGACTCCGCGGTTGAGCCATTGCAGAATACGCTCGACCCGCTCGATGTCTTCCCGAGCGTAGAGGCGATGCCCCTTGGGCGTGCGGCGCGGCTCGATCAGTCCGTAGCGCCTCTCCCAGGCACGCAGGGTCACCGAATTGACCCCGGTGAGCCGCGACACTTCGCGGATGGGGTAGAGAGGAGATTCGGTGGGGGGCGCCGTATGACTCATGAGGGCCTCGATGCGTGTCCTGGTGCGATTGTGAAGGCGCAAGCTGCGCCCTGTCCCTGGAAGTTGTCGATGGCGTAGGTGACTCGACGTTTCCGTAGCTGTACAGACGCTACAAAGTGTACAACAGTTTTACCGCTTTTCGCTCACGCTGATTGAACGTCTAGGCTTAGTCTGAAAAGTCGGCGAGCGAAGGTTAGACAAGGCAAAAATCGGTGAGACAGCGCAGTTTACGGGGTGTAAATGAGCATGTTGATCCGATTTTTAACGCCGTATTACCGAGCGTAGGCACTTTTCAGACAAGCCCTAGGGGGCTGATCAGGGGGCCGGTGACAGCGTCTCGCCGACCTGGTCGGCCACTGCGCTTGCCAGCGCCTCGACGAACACGGGGTGTTCTCCTACCGGTGCCAGCAGCGTCAGTTCGAGCCCCGGGTGTTCGCTGCGCAGGGCGTCGATCTGGGCAGGCACATCCTTGCGCAGATGACGACCGGCGGCGAAGAACAGCGGCAGCACCTCGATGCGGGTAACGCCGGCTGCGCTCAGTTCGGCCACGGTGGTCTCCAGCGACGGCTCGCACAGCTCCATGTAGGACAGCCGGATCGGCGTGCCAAGGCGTGGCGCCAGGGCGTCGCGGAAGTGCTCGAAGGGCGCCCGCCAGTTGGGATCGCTGGAGCCGTGTGCGAGTAGTACCAGTGCGTATGACATGTTCGGTTTCCTGATGACCTGAAAATGGGTAAGCCTGCGACTGGCGCCCGCTTCAGGCGTCGGTGGCAGTACGATGCAGGGCCTCGGCGACGTGCACGCCCGACAGCCAGGCATCCTCGATACGTCCGCCGCGCAGACCGTCACCGGCCAGTGCCAGGCCATCCTCGCCGAGACGGTGATCGGGCGCCGCCAGCGTAAGGTCCGCGGTGGCGTAGCGCCAGCGATGGGCACCGCTGGCCGTGATCTGGGGCAGAGAGGAACCTGTCGGCAACCTGGTTGCGAGGGCCTTCTGCAGGGCTGCCGTCAGCCTGCTGGCCACGTCCTCGGCGTCGTCCTCGAGATGGCGCTGACTCCACTCGTCCTGGGCCAGCAGCGAAAGCGTCTCGCTCTGGTGCTCGCGTCCGGGCTTGCGATTCTGGCGAACCGCTAGGCGCAGCGGCCCCTGGTCAAAGCGTACCACTGGCCAGTCGGCGTCGATGCCCTCGAGCGTCAGCGCTGTGTCGAAGCGCACCCAGGCACTCCAGCAGGGCAGCATGCGGATCTCACGACAGGCCTTCGCCAGCGCCTCGTCGTGGGGGCGCAGCAGGGGTTCGGCCTGGGCCGCCGGCGCGGTCACCACCACCCGGTCGAAGGGGCCGTAGCTGTCGCCCTGCGGGTCCTCTAGCCACCAGCCGTCCAGGCGATCGGTCAGGCGGGTGACGCGAGTCGCCGCAAACAGCTCATGGGGGGCGGCCAGGTGGCGGGTGATGGCGCTCATGCGTGGAGTGCCGCAGTAACGATGTTGATCGTCGCCTTCCTCATGCCAGGCGCCCGAGGCGTCGACCCGATAGCTGGAGGGCGGCCAGGGCGTGGCCACCCCTGCGGCTTCCCAGCGGTCGACCTCGGCGGCGAAGGCTGCATCACGCACGCTGAAGTATTGAGCACCCAGGTCGAGGGATTCGTCTCCCTCTCGGCGAGAACTGGCGCGCCCACCGGGCCCTCGGCCCTTGTCGAACAGCACCGCACGGTGACCGTGTCGGCGGAGCTGGCCGGCGCAAGCCAGGCCGCTGAACCCCGCTCCAATGATGGCGACCTGCAGCATCGACGGAAGCCCTCCTCGAGCCTGTAGTGTCAATATCTTGGATGTAGCGTATAAGTGATGTACAACTTGAGTCAAATGAAGTCCTAGGCTCTGTCCGAAAAGTCGACGAGCGAAGGTTAGACAAGGCAAAAATCGGTGAGAAAGCGCAGTTTACGGGGTGTAAATGAGCATTTTGACCGGGCTGGCGCACCAGCCGATTTTTAACGCCGTATTACCGAGCGCAGGCACTTTTCAGACAAGCCGTAGACCGGCCAGCGCACAACCGACTAGGCTGAAATCAGGCTGGTCGCACGCTGCGGTGGTCGCTGCCGTCAGAGAGGGCCGACGGTATGTGGTCGGGGCCAGGGATCGTTGTGTATTGCGAGAGGACAAGCTATGCGAGTACTGATCACCGGTGGCAGTGGCTTTGTGGGCCAGCGTCTGTGTCGACGCCTGGTGGACGCCGGTCACCGCGTACAGGTGGTCTCCCGCTCACCGGCGCAGGCGGCGAAGGTGCTGCCCGAGGGGGCGGATGTACGGGTCAGCGCGCTGGACTTCGTCGACGCGCCGCCCGGGGTGCTGGTCAACCTGGCAGGCGAGCCCATCGCCGACAAGCGCTGGAGTGACACCCAGAAGGAAAGACTTATCGATTCGCGCATCAACGCCACCAGGGAACTGGTGATGCTGTGCGAACAGCTGTCGCAGACCGCCAAGGCCCCCAGGGTGCTGGTCAGTGGTTCGGCCATGGGCTTCTACGGCGATCAGGGCGGGGGCGAGGATGCGCCGATGGTAACCGAGCAGACAGCGCCCCATGATGAATTTGCCCACCGCCTGTGCAAGCGCTGGGAACAGGCCGCCGCTGGAGTGAAGGACTTCGGCGTGCGCCTGGCGATCCTGCGCACCGGCCTGGTGCTGGATGAAGGCGGCGGCATGCTCAAGAAGCTGCTGCCACCGTTCAAGCTGGGGCTGGGGGGGCGGCTCGGCAAGGGCGATCAGTACATGCCCTGGATCCATCGCGAGGATCTGGTGGAAATGATCCTGTGGTTGATCGAGAAGGAGCACCTGAGCGGGCCCTTCAACGGCAGTGCCCCGGAGCCCGTCACCAACCGCGAGTTCACCGAAGCGATCGGGCGTCACCTGAAGCGCCCGACGCCCTTTCCGGTGCCGGCGATGGTGCTGGAGACCGCCTTCGGCGAGATGTCGCGGTTGCTGCTGACCGGCGCGCGCATGGTGCCGCAGCGCTTCGAGGAGGAGGGCTTCAGCTTTCGCTACCCGACCCTGGACAAGGCGCTGGACGACATTCTTTAAGACGGCGCGAGTTCCGCTGTTCGACACCGGCGCTCGCTACTGCCGGTCGATACCCCAGGCGACTCACGTTACGCCAAGGCCTTGCACCGGATACATCTCGCAAACAGCAGGAGCCCCGCGCTGTCGGTCGCAGCGCGGGGGCGCCATATCCGAGACGATCCTTAGGCGCTGTCGTCGTCGATGGTCACGATTACACGCACGGCGTCCAGGCGCAGGCGGGTGCCTTCGATGGCCTGGTCCAGCGCCTGGCGCTCGTCGCGCAGGGCGGTGATCTCGTCCTCGCGTACCGACGGGTTGCGCTGTGCCAGGGCCTCGAGTCGGGTCAGCTCGTTGTCCAGCGTCTGGCGCATGCGCACCTGGGCGGCCTCGACGATCGTCGGCAGCTCTCGCTGGGCCTCGGCCTCGGCGCTGTCGAGCAGGTCGCGCAGCTGGTCGTGGCGACTCTTGATCAGGTCCCGCGCCACCGCCTTCTTGACCTTCTTGAGGTTCTTCGAAAGACCGGTGAAAGACACCTTGTCGGTGAGGTTGGCACCGGACTCGTCGAGCAGCACCCGCACCGCGGTGGGCGGCAGGAAGCGATTGAGGTGCAGGCGCTTCGGTGCCGGGCAGTGGGTGCGGAACACCAGCTCCGCCATCAGCCGGCCGGCAGGGATCGCCGGATGCTTGAGCAGGGCAAGGGCGGTGTTGCCCATGTTGCCGTCGAGGATGCGGCCCATCATCTCGCGCAGCAGCGGGTGCTCCCAGGACAGCCGCTGGACGTCGTCCCGGGCCAGCGCGCGGGAACGCGAGGTGGTCACGGTGAAGCCTTCCTCACCCTTCACCAGCCCCGGCAGGCCGTCGAGCATGTGCGAGCCCGGTGACAGCAGGGTCAGGTCATTGCCTAGCTCGCGACTGTCGACGCCGAAGATGTCCAGCGCCTGGTCCAGGTAGCGCGGCAGGGCGCGGTCTTCATCGAGTTCGACGATCGCTTCCTTGACCGACTCGACCCGTTCGGGACGGCAGGCGTTGAGCTCCAGCAGGCGATTGCGGCCGGCGTCACGTTCGGCCAGCTTGGCGTCGAACAGCGCGCGGGTCTCGCCGATGACTTCTTCCAGGGCTTCGTCGTCGAGCAGGCTCTCGGCCAGGTCGTCGCCGAAGGCGTCGAACAGGTCGTTGCCGATGCCGTGCGGTGCGCTGAAGGCGTCCATCCCTTCCTGGTACCAGCGCAGCAGTTTCTCGCCGGGGCTGCCTTCGAACACCGGCACATGGATCTCGATGGCGTGGCGCTGGCCGATGCGGTCGAGACGGCCGATGCGCTGCTCGAGCTGATCCGGGTGCAGCGGCAGGTCGAACATCACCAGATGGCGACAGAACTGGAAGTTGCGGCCTTCGGAGCCGATCTCGGAGCACACCAGTACCTGGCAGCCGTCCTCGTCGTCGGCGAAGGCGGCGGCGGCGCGGTCGCGCTCGACCAGCGACAGATCCTCGTGGAACACCGGCGCCTGCACGCCGCCGAGTACGCGCAGGCCGTCGGACAGCCCCTGGGCGGTCTCGCGGTCGTGGGCGATCACCAGCACCTTGTCGTCGCCCATCTCGGTCAGCCGTTCGAGCAGCCAGGTCACCCGGGGGTCGAACTGCCACCAGGGCTCGGCGTTGAGCGGGTCCTCGGTCAGGGCGCTGTACATGCCGTCCAGGTAGACCATCACCTCGGGGTGGTCGAGGCCGGTCTCGATCAGCAGCTCGTCGAGGTAGTCCTCGTCCCGCGCCAGGCGACGCAGCACTCGGCGATAGGACGACGGCAGCTCCAGCTTGTCGACGTGCAGGCGACGTTCAGGGAAGCCGCCTACGTGGCGACGGCTGTTGCGGAACATCACCCGGCCGGTGCCGTGGCGGTCGAGCAGCTGGTCTCGCAGCTGGGCGCTGGCCTGCTGGCGCTGTTCCAGGCTGCATTCGGGGTTGGACAGGGTCGCCAGCAGTGCCTGGCTGTCGCCGTCGTCGGCGACCGCTCCGATGGTGTCCCGGGCGCCGGCATCCAGCGGCCCGTCGACATCGCCCAGGGCGTCGATGGCCTCGGCCACCGCCACATAGCCCTGCTCCTCGGCGCGGAAGGCTTCCAGGTCCGAGTAGCGATCGCGATCGAGCAGACGCAGCCTGGCAAAGTGGCTGGCCAGCCCCATCTGCTCCGGCGTCGCGGTCAGCAGCAGCACGCCCTCGGTGGCGCCGGACAGGCGCTCGACGCAGGCGTAACCGGGGCCGACCTCGTCCTCGCTCCACTCCAGGTGGTGGGCCTCGTCGACGATCAGCAGGTCCCACTCGCAGGCTTCGGCCTGCTGCTGACGGTGGGCGTTGGCGAACAGCCAGTCCTGGCTTGCCAGCACCAGCTGGCCGGCCTCGAAGGGATTGGCGTCGCCATGGGCCTGGCTCTGCTGTTCGTCGAGCAGGGTCACCGACAGCGAGAAGCGTCGCAGCAGCTCCACCAGCCACTGGTGAGTCAGGCTCGCCGGCACCAGGATCAGCGCCCGCTCGACCCGCCCGGTCAGCAGCAGGCGATGCAGGATCAGTCCGGCCTCTATGGTCTTGCCGAGGCCGACTTCATCGGCCAGCAGCACACGGGGCGCCTGACGTGAGGAGACCTCGTCGGCGATGTACAGCTGATGGGGGATCAGATCGATGCGTGGGCCGGCCAGGCCCAGCGCCGGGTTCTGCTCGATGCGGTGGTAGTGGTGCAGGGTGCGAAAGCGCAGGTCGAACCAGTCGTTGCGATCGACCTGGCCGGTCAGCAGACGATCCCGGGCCTGGTCGAACTGCATGCTGTCGGCCAGCCGGGCCTCCGGCAGTTCGCACAGCTCGCCCTTGTCGTCTTCGCCGATATAGACGATCAGGCCATCGATTTCCTTGGTGTCGTCCACCGTCATCTGCCAGCCCTCGGCGGACTGGATGCGATCACCACTGCCGAAGGCGACTCGGGTCAACGGGGCAAGACGGGTACTGTAGGTGCGGGTTTCCTGGCTGGCGCCGAAGAGCACGGTGACGCTGCGCGCGTCGCAGTTCAGGATAGTGCCCAGGCCGAGTTCGGCCTCGCCGTCGCTGATCCAGCGCTGGCCGGGAGAGAAGTCGCTCATGATGCCTCGGGAGATGCGTCGTTACGGTTCGTGGTCGCGGGCCAGGCCCGCCGCCGACAGGGCGCGGTATCTTACAGCAATCTTCAGTCTGGCTTAAGCGCCATCGTCATGCCCGTGATCAGATGTCGCATGGCGGCTGAAACCTTCGCATCGAGGCGTTCCCGAAACGCCCCCGCGCTTGCCGCCGTGCCCGGGCCAGCGATGAGCTCGGCCGTGAGGTGGCGGATTCAGGCTACGTCAGTGCAGGAAAAGACAGGTTGGGCGGGCCGAGGCGGGGTGTCCCCCTCGGCCCTGAGACTGCGGGTGCGGTTCACCTGCAGTATGTGCTCAGGTTGGCAAAGTTTCAGCGCGCCAGCCAGTCGTCCAGCAGAGGCAGGGTCAGCTCCCCCACATGGCGCTCGAGCAGCTTCCCTTCGGCGTCGAACAGCAGTGTCGTGGGTAGCCCGGGAGATTGACTCGCGGCCAGCAGTTGCTGGCGCGGGTCGAGCAGGGGGTAGCGAAAGTCCAGGCCGGCCTCGTCCAGGTAGCGCGCGACCTGAACCAGCGGCTCGCCCTGATTGGCCACGACCACGGTGACGTCGTCGCGTTGGTCGATGTCGGCCAGCAACGGCATCTCGCGCCGGCAAGGCGGGCACCAGGTGGCCCATAGATTGATGATCAGCGGCTTGCCGGTGGGGCCGCCTGCCAGCGAGGCCAGTTCGATGGGGGCGCCATCGACGTCTTCCAGGGTCAGCTCTGGCACGCGTTGCGGCGCCGGACTTGCCGACAGCGGCGCCCAGCTGACCAGCGCCAGCCAGGCAAGCGAGGCGACCAGCGTCAGACCCAGGGCACCGAGCAGGGCGCCAAGGCGATCACGCAGTGACCACAGGGTCCACAGGGCGGCGGCGACCAGCCCCCAGACCCCGCTGTAGCCGGGTAGCCACAGCTTGATGATATCCAGCCAGTTGTCCTGATAGGCGGCCCAGTGCGGCAGCACGTGCCCGAGCCGAGCGCCGACCAGCCAAGCCAGCATCAGGCCGTTGAACCAGCGACCGTGGCGGCGGCGGGGCAGGCCCAGCAGGAAGGCGCTGGCGGCCAGCAGCAACAGGGTGACGACGAGGGCGTAGAGACGCGGCAGGCTCACTAGCACCGGTCCGATGGCGATGGCATCCATGGATGGGGCGAACTCCATTGGGGAAACGCGAAAGCACGAAAATGCGCAGGCGAGCAGGTACACTTGGTGGGCTCGATCCGGCAAGGCTACTGCGCCCGATGCGCGCTGTCATCCCGAGCCGCCTGCCGGGCCATCGGTTTTCGAGCCATCTCTCTGATTCAGGATCTGTGATGTCACCACCCAAGGCCTTCGACCCCCTGCGCGCCCTGGCCATCGGCAGCCAGGCCCTCGGCTTCGTGATGATCTTTGTGCTCGGCACCACCCTGGACCACCCGCGCCCGTGGCAGGGGCTCACCTTGGGGCTGATGCTGGTGGTGGCGCTGGTAGTAGCGATCGTCCGGCGCTACCGCAACAACCGCCTGCAGAAGTTCCGTGACGAACGGCGCCAGCGGCTGTTGGGTGATGACGAGGGTGACGAAGAAGCGGGAGACGGCGAGGGTCGCGATTGATCAACGGCGTCAGGCCCGGACCTCTCGGGTCGATGAGGCGCAGCGGGCCGGATCGATGGCGGTAAGCCTCAGCCAGTGCCCCTCCGGCATCCGGCACAGCACCACCCGAAAGGCGCACTGACGCGAGGTGCTGTTGTCTCCCTCCCAGCTCTGTACAAAGCCGCACTCGTGTCCGCAGTCTTCCAGGCGTCGACGCAGCGCAGGAAAGCTGGCGGCGTCGACCTCGAGATTCAGTGTTCTCGGCGGCGTCGGGGTGTGGCTCGCCAGCAACATCAGCACCTGGGTGTTCTCGCCGCCTCCCAATTCAAGGGTCACCCCAGTGTCGCTGGCGACCAGCACCCGAAGGCCCAGTGTCGTCTCGAAGAACCGACGCATTCCCGCTAGGTCGCTGACCTCCAGGGCGCCCGGCTCCAGACTGAGATGCTGCATGACATGCCTCCGTGGGATCATGTGTCGGATTCAGTCTGGCGCCGAAGCCGCCGGTTTTCCCTTCAAGCCTGTTTATGGCCTTTATCGCCTGGCGCTATGGGCGTGGCGATTGGCCGCTTGCTGGTGCCTCCTTGCAAGACTTTTCAGGGCGTCTTGTCCATCTTCCTTTTCGTACAGATGGACGACGTCTTCGTCCATAGGTCGCCCTGCCTGAGTATGACGAATCGGCGGCAATGACGTGACCGCTGCATGACAGTCGCCCCCAACTCCTTGTTTTTTCTACCTCTGGCGAGGTAGTGCCGGTGCGCTTGCTCCGTGTGCAGGGAAATTTGTCATCTCAATGACATTGTCTAGACAACTGGCCTTCATCTTTGATGTCCAGACTGGCGCCATTCCTAGAGGAGAGGCGTCATGTCCATTCCCACCATCATCGTCGAGCGGCTCAACAAGAACTTCGGCCATAGCCGAGTGCTCGAGGATGTCAGTTTCGAGATCACCCCGGGGGAGATCGTTGCGCTGATCGGCCCGTCCGGCTCCGGCAAGTCCACCCTGATGCGTCATCTGGTCGGACTGACCTGCTGCAACCGTGATCGCGGTGGCCGAGTCAGCCTGCTGGGGCGCGAGATCCAGGCCAGCGGTCGCCTGCGCCGGGCCAGCCGTGGCCAGCGTTGCCGGGTCGGCTACATCTTCCAGCAGTTCAACCTGGTCAATCGCCTCAGCGTGCTGACCAATGTGCTGATCGGCCAGCTCGGGCGCATGCCGCGGGCGCGGGCGCTGCTCGGTCGCTTCAGCGACGAGGAACGCCAACGGGCCCTTCAGTGCCTGGCTCGGGTCGGCCTCGAGGGCATGGCCTACCAGCGTGCCAACACCCTTTCCGGCGGTCAGCAGCAGCGGGTGGCCATCGCCCGGGTGCTGATGCAGGACGCCGACGTCATCCTCGCCGACGAGCCCATCGCCTCGCTGGACCCGCGCAGCGCCCGGGAGGTGATGGAGATCCTCGAGCGGATTCACGCCGAGGATGGCCGCACCGTGGTCATCACCCTGCATCAGGTCGATATCGCCCGGCGCTACTGCCACCGGGCCATCGCGCTCAAGGATGGGCGCCTGTACTTCGACGGCAAGACCTCCGAGCTGACCGACGCACGCCTCAAGACCCTGTACGAGAACGCCGGCCTCGACGAGCTGCGTGCCGGCAGTCAACCCGACCTGCCGTCACCGCTGCGTGAGCCGAGCTACACCCAGGCCCAGACGGCTGTGTCGGCGCAGGTCGTCCATAGCTGAGCCACCACATCCTGCGACACCTGTTCCCACAACGACCGATAACCTTCAGGAGAATCCCATGTCTCTCGCATCCTTTCGTCGCCTGTCGCTGCCATTGATCGCCGGTATTGGCCTTGCCGCCAGTGCCCAGCTGGCCGCCGCCGAGACCGAGACCCTCAAGTTCGGCATCATCTCCACCGAGGCCAGCCAGAATCTGGCGCCGCTGTGGGACCCGTTCCTGGCCGATATGTCCGAGCAGATCGGCATGGAGGTCGAGCCCTTCTTCGCCACCGACTACGCCGCGGTGATCCAGGCCATGCGCTTTGATCAGATCGACCTGGCCTGGTACGGCAACAAGTCGGCCATGGAAGCCGTCGATCGTGCCGACGGCGAGATCTTCGCCCAGACCGTGGCGGCCAACGGAGCCCCGGGCTACTGGAGTCTGATGATCACCCACCAGGACAGCGACATCGAAAGCGTCGATGACGTCCTGGCCAACGCCTCCGAGCTGGTGTTCGGCAACGGCGATCCCAACTCCACCTCCGGCTATCTGGTGCCGGGCTACTACGTCTTCGCCAAGAACGGTGTCGACGCCTCGTCAGCCTTCAAGCGCACCCTGAACTCCAGCCACGAGACCAACGCCCTGGCGGTGGCCAATCAGCAGGTCGACGTGGCCACCTTCAATACCGAAGGCATGGAGCGTCTGGAAGTGACCGCGCCGGACAAGGCCGAGCAGCTGCGGGTGATCTGGAAGTCGCCGCTGATCCCGTCCGACCCGCTGGTGTGGCGCGGCGACCTGGACGACGCCACCAAGGAAAAGCTGCGTGAGTTCTTCCTGAACTACGGCGATGACGCCGAAGAGCAGCAGATTCTCGAGCCGCTGCAGTGGTCTGGCTTCGATGCCTCCGACAACGACCAGCTGTTGCCGATCCGTCAGCTGGCGCTGTTCAAGGAGCGCTCCGAGGTGGCCAAGGACGAAAGCCTGGACGAAGGCGATCGCGAGGCCCGACTGGCCGAGATCGACAGCCAGCTCGACGATCTCGATGCGCGCATGAAGGACGTGCAGGCCGCCGAGGCGATGCCCGAGGATGCCGCCACCAACGCCGGCTGATGTGACGCCAGGCCGCGCCGGGACGAAGGCCCGGCGCGGCCTGGACCGCTCACGCTGTCACCGCTTTCTCAAGTTCCCCCAGGAAAACGCATGACCACCCAGACACAACTTTCCGGCATCAGCCTGCCGCCCAAGCGTAGCTGGACCACCCTGGCGCTGTGGGGCGTCGGCCTGGCGGTGCTGGCCTGGTCCTGGCAGGGCGTCGAGATGCGCCCGAGCCTGCTGGTGACCAACGCCGACAATATGGCGACCCTGGCCGGCGACTTCTTTCCCCCGGCCTTCGGCAACCTCGTCCACTACATCGAGCAGATGCTGGTGACCATCCAGATCGCCATCTGGGGCACCCTGCTGGCCATCCTGGTCGCCATTCCTGCGAGCCTTCTGTGCTCCGAGAATCTGGTGCCCTGGTGGGTCTACCAGCCGGTGCGCCGACTGATGGACGCCACCCGTGCCATCAACGAGCTGGTATTCGCCATGCTGTTCGTGGTGGCGGTGGGGCTTGGGCCTTTCGCCGGAACCCTGGCGCTGTTCATCCACACCACCGGGGTGCTGGCCAAGCTGTTTTCCGAAGCGGTGGAAGCCGCCGAGGCCGGGCCCATGGAAGGCATTCGGGTCACCGGAGCAGGGCGCATCGAGGAGATCGTGTTCGGTCTGATTCCCCAGGTGCTGCCGCTGTGGATCTCGGTGAGCCTGTATCGCTTCGAGTCCAACATCCGCTCGGCCACGGTGCTCGGCATGGTCGGTGGCGGCGGTATCGGGGTGGCGCTGTGGGAGACCATGCGCGGATTCCAGTACGCCGAGACGGCCACCATCATGCTGGTGATCATCATCGCCGTGACGGCGCTGGACATGGCCTCGCAGTTCGTACGCAAGCGCTTCATCTAGGCTGACACAGCAGAGCCGAGTAAGCAGACCAGAACGGCTGGTCTGCCGGTGGCTTCGGCCACCACCCGATACCTTCTTTTTTGGAGCGAAGATGTCTAGACAAGTGACCGAGGCAGGCAGCCCGCCGCGCTATCGCCAGTTGGCCGATGTCCTCTCGCGCGAAGTCCGGGCGCAGTACTCTCCCGGCGATCTGCTGCCCAGCGAAGCGGCGCTGTCCAGGCGCTTCGGCGTCAACCGCCACACCGTACGCCGGGCGCTGGACGAACTGGTGGCCGCCGGCATGGTGACCCGTCACCAGGGCCGTGGCACCCAGGTGGTGGACCGCCGCCTGGACTATGCGGTCAACGCCGCCAGCAAGGTCACCCACAACCTGGCGGAACTGGGCCTGGCCACCGAGACCTGCTGCCTGACCCAGGGCCTGGCGGTGCCGCCGGAGGCCATCGCCCAGCGCTTTGCGCGTGGGCCGGGCGAGAGCCTTCTGTGTGTCGACACCATGCGCCACGTCGACCGGGCCCCGCTGTTGCGGCTGCGCCACTGGTTCGACCCCGAACGGGTGCCGGGCTGGCTGGATCGCTATCGCGGTGGTTCGACCCGGGCGCTGCTGGACCAGCACTACGGGCTGCGCCTGAGGCGCTCCCGGGTGCGCCTGGAAGCGGTCCAGGCCGACGCCGACGACAGCCGCATGCTGCAGTGCGCCCGCCTGGCGCCGCTGGTGGTGCTGACCAGTGACAACGTCGACGCCGATGGTCGTCTGGTGGAGATCTCCGTCAGTCGGGCACGGGCCGATCGGCTGGCCTATCACTTCGACTTTCCCGCGGACGAGCGTCCGCAGTCCCACGACGACGAGGGCTTCTCATGACACCGACCATGACCCCGACGCAACGTCATCGCCTGCTCGCGTTGACTCCTTTCGACCGTCTTGCGCAAGGCTGGCAGTCCCTGGGCATCCAGGCGAGCCACCGTTGCGTGCGTGGCCCCGAGACCGGCATGGCGATGGTCCGTGGCCGCATGGGCGGCAGTGGATCGGCCTTCAACCTGGGCGAGATGACCCTGACCCGGGCCAGCGTCGCCCTCGATGACGGCACCCTTGGCCATGGCTGGGTGCGTGGTCGCGACAAGGCCCACGCCGAGCTGATCGCCCTGGTCGACGCCTGCGCTCACCACGACCACTGGGCCAGGCGTATCGACAGCGAACTGATGGCACCGCTCGAGCAGGCACTCGATGAGCAGTGCAACCAGGCCTCGCAGACCGCCGCCGCCACCCGCGTCGACTTCTTCACCATGGTAAGGGGCGAATGAACATGACTCAGCAGACCTCCGAGGCCGTCCGGCCCCACGACTGGCCGGGACTCGCCGATCCCGTTCACGACAGCCAGCGGCTGTTTCGTCAGCTGCTCGGCGCCATGTCCGAGCCCGGCACCCTGACCGAGCTTGTCTTGCCGGAGCTGCCGACCGGCGCGGCGATCTCGCCCGCCGCCTGGGGTGCGCTGCTGGCGCTGTGCGACCTCGATACCCGGGTGTGGGTGGACCAGGGGCTTGCGCGCGCCAACCTCGCCGCCGCCCTGGCCTTCCACACCGGGGCGCGACTGACCGACGACCCGGCCCAGGCCGATTTCGCCCTGGTGACCCCTGACACCCTGTCCCGCGAGGACGGCTTCGCGCTGGGCTCGGACGCCTGGCCCGATCGCAGCACCACCCTGATCGTGATGGTCGAGGCGCTGGCGCAGGGCGATGACTGGTGGCTGTCCGGCCCCGGGGTACCCGGTGAGCGCGGCCTTGCGCTGGGTAACGCCGAGCGCGCGCTGCCGTTGATGCGTGTGCTCGCCGCCAATCGTGCCCACTTCCCCCGGGGACTGGACGCCTTTATCAGCAGCGAGATGCGACTCACTGCCATCGCCCGCAGCACCCGCCTGGCCGGACCTGGATTGGCCGCCACCGATGACGCCGAACATCAAGAGGAGACCGCCTGATGTATGTCGCCGTGAAAGGAGGCGAGAAGGCCATCGCCAACGCCCATCGCTGGATGGCCGATCGTCGTCGTGGAGCGCGCGACCAGCGCGAACTCGAGGTGTCCCAGGTCCAGCAGCAGCTGGGGCTGGCGGTGGACCGGGTGATGGCCGAGGCCTCGCTGTACGATCCCGAGCTCGCCGCCCTGGCGCTCAAGCAGGCCAGCGGCGACACCGTCGAGGCGGTGTTTCTGCTGCGCGCCTATCGCACGACCTTGCCGAGGCTGGCCGAGACGCTGCCGGTGGATACCGGCGCCATGCGCATCGAGCGTCGCATCAGCGCCACCTTCAAGGACGTGCCCGGCGGCCAGGTGCTGGGCCCGACCTACGACTACACCCACCGGCTGCTCGACTTCATGCTGCTGGCCGGCGTGGAGGTCGAGACCGATACACCAGCGCCGCAGGGTGCCGAGGAAGGTCTCGAGGCCTGCCCCCAGATCCTTGACTGTCTCAACCATGAAGGCCTGATCGAGCGGGAAGAGGACGACGGCAGCGAGCCCTACGACATCACCCGCGATCCCCCCGACTTTCCGGTGGATCGCGCCACCCGGCTGCAGATGCTGGCGCGTGGCGACGAGGGCTACCTGCTGGCGCTGGGCTATTCGACCCAACGGGGCTACGGGCGCAACCACCCCTTCGCCGGCGAGATTCGCCAGGGTGCGGTGGAGGTCGAGATCGAGGTCGAGGGCTTCGACGGGCCGGTGTGCGTCGGCGAGATCGCCATGAGCGAGTGCCAGATGATCAACCAGTTCGCCGGCAGCGGTGACACCGCCCCCCAGTTCACCCGGGGCTACGGCCTGGCCTTCGGCCGCAACGAGCGCAAGACCATGGCCATGGCGCTGGTCGACCGCGCCCTGCGCGCCGAGGAGCTTGGCGAGCCGATCCAGAGCCCGGCCCAGCAGGCCGAGTTCGTGCTGGCCCACGCCGACAGCGTCGAGGCCTCGGGCTTTGTCTCGCACCTGAAGCTGCCGCACTACGTCGACTTCCAGTCGGAGCTTGAGCTGATTCGCCGCCTGCGTCGAGAGCACGCCGAGCGTACCGCCGCCACGGCCGAGGCCGTGTCCGACACCCAAGCCGCCAGCGCACGTCCTGCACCAGGCGATGGCGACAAGGCCGATCCCGAAAAGACCCAGGCCAAGAACGTCCAGGAGAACGTCCGATGAACACCGCCATCGACAGCGGCTACAACTTCGCCTACCTGGACGAGCAGACCAAGCGCATGATCCGTCGCGCCCTGCTCAAGGCGGTGGCGATCCCCGGCTACCAGGTGCCCTTCGGCGGGCGCGAGATGCCGATGCCCTACGGCTGGGGCACCGGCGGCATGCAGTTGACCGCCAGCGTGCTGGGCGCCGACGACACCCTCAAGGTGATCGACCAGGGCGCCGACGACACCACCAACGCGGTCAGCATCCGCGCCTTCTTCGAGCGCGTCGCCGGGGTCGAGACCACCACCGCCACGGCACAGGCCAGCGTGATCCAGACCCGTCACCGGATTCCCGAGAAGACCCTGCGCGCCGACCAGATCCTGATCTTCCAGGTGCCGATCCCCGAGCCGCTGCGCTTTATCGAGCCCAGCGAGGAGGAGACCCGGGTCATGCACGCCCTCGAGGAGTACGGGGTGATGCACGTCAAGCTCTACGAGGACATCGCCCACCACGGCCATATCGCCACCACCTACGCCTACCCGGTGAAGGTCGACGGACGCTACGTGATGGACCCCTCGCCGATTCCCAAGTTCGACAACCCCAAGCTGCATATGAGCGAGGCGCTGATGCTGTTCGGCGCCGGCCGCGAGAAGCGCCTCTACGCGATTCCGCCACACACCCGGGTGGAGAGCCTCGACTTCGAGGATCACCCCTTCGAGATCCAGGCCTGGGACGAGCCCTGCGCCATCTGCGGGGCCACCGACAGCTACCTGGACGAGGTCATCATCGATGATCAGGGCGCACGCATGTTCGTGTGCTCGGATACCGACTACTGCAACTCCCGCAGCGAGGAGAAGGCATGAAGCGCCCACAGCTTGAACGTCCCGCCCTGCTCGAGGCCCGCGCCATCCAGCGCCTGTACGGCCCCGGCAAGGGCTGCGAGGAGATCGACTTCACCCTGCACCAGGGCGAGGTGCTGGGCATCGTCGGCGAGTCCGGCTCGGGCAAGTCGACCCTGTTGCGGGTGCTCTCCGGGCTCGAGGCGCCGGATCGCGGTCAGGTGGTCTATCACGCCGGGGAGGCCGGCTCGGTCGGCGGCTCCCCCGGCAAGGACGAAGCGCTCGATCTCTATGCCATCAGCGAGGCACGCCGCCGCGCCCTGCTGCGCATGGAGTGGGGCCTGGTCCACCAGAACCCCCGGGATGGCCTGCGCCTGGGCGTCTCCGCCGGGGCCAACGTCGGCGAGCGGCTGATGGCGCTGGGCCAGCGTCACTATGGCGAACTGCGCGCCGCCGGCCAGGACTGGATGGGCCGGGTCGAGCTCGACCCGGCGCGCATCGACGACGCCCCCCAGACCTTTTCCGGCGGCATGCAGCAGCGCCTGCAGATCGCCCGCACCCTGGTGACCCAGCCGAGGCTAGTGTTCATGGACGAGCCCACCGGCGGCCTCGACGTCTCGGTCCAGGCGCGCCTTCTGGACATGCTGCGCACCCTGACCCGGGAGCTCGGCCTGTCGGTGATCCTGGTCACCCACGACCTGGCGGTGGCCAGGCTGCTGGCCCACCGCCTGATGGTGATGCGCCGGGGCAGGGTGGTGGAGGCCGGGCTGACCGATCAGATCCTCGACGATCCACAGCATCCCTACACCCAGCTGCTGGTGTCCTCGGTGCTGACGCCATGAATTCGCTTTCTCAGGAGTCCAAGATGACGTCCCCCTTTCTTACCGCCCGGCGGCTCGACAAGACCTTCGTGCTGCACGCCCAGGGCGGCCAGGCGCTGCCGGTGATGCGCGGTCTCGATCTGTCCCTGTCGCCGGGCAAGTGCCTGGTGCTGGCCGGGCGCAGCGGCATCGGCAAGAGCACCCTGTTGAAGATGGTCAACGGCAACTACCGGGTCAGCGGCGGGCAGCTGACGCTGCACTTCGAGGATGGCGAACTCGAGCTGTCGGCGCTGCCGGCCCACGCCTGGCACCTGCTGCGGCGCGACGTGATCGGCTACGTCAGCCAGTTTCTGCGGGTGGTGCCCCGGGTCTCGGCCCGGGAGGTGGTGATGGAGCCGCTGCTGGCTCGGGGCTGTGACGTGTCCGAGGCCCGCGCCCGTGCCGAGGCCCTGCTGGCGCGGCTCAACCTGCCCGAGCGACTGTGGGAGCTGGCGCCGGGCACCTTCTCCGGCGGTGAGCAGCAGCGGGTCAATATCGCCCGTGGCTTTATCGCCGAGCACCCGCTGTTGCTGCTCGACGAGCCCACGGCGTCGCTGGACGCCGCCAACCGCGAGGTGGTGGTGCAGTTGATCGAGGAGGCCAAGGCCCGTGGCACCGCCATGCTCGGCATCTTCCACGACGAGGAGGTGCGCGAGCGGGTCGCCGATCGCCTGCTTGAGCTGGAAGGGCATATGCTGCTTGGTGGCACCGACGCTGACCGCACCGCGTCAGACCATACCTCATTTCGTCAGACCGACTCCGGGGAGTCCCTTTCATGAACCAGGATCAGATTCTGACCAACGCCAGGCTGGTGCTCGACGACGAGGTGGTGCACGGCAGCCTGGTGATCAAGGACGGCGTGATCAAGGCGCTGGAACGTGGCCCGGTGTCGCTCCCGGGGGTGACCGACTGCCAGGGCGATATCCTGATGCCCGGCATGATCGAGCTGCACACCGACAATATGGAAAAGTACTTCCAGCCAAGGCCCAAGGTGTCCTGGCCGGGCCGCCAGGCGGCGCTGGCCCACGACGCCCAGATGGCCGCCAGCGGCATCACCACGGTGTTCGACGCGGTGTCGATCGGTGACGTCGACGAGCAGAGCATGCGCCACGGGGCCCTCGACGAGATGGTCTCCTCGCTGGCTGATATCAACGACAACGGCATGGCCCGGGTCGACCACCGTCTGCACCTGCGCTGCGAGGTGTGCCACCCGGATACCCTGGCGCGTTTCAAGAGCTTCATGGACTCGCCGCTGCTGGGGCTGGTGTCGCTGATGGATCACTCGCCGGGCCAGCGCCAGTTCGCCAGCCTCGACGCCTACCGGGTCTACTACCAGGGCAAGTACGGCCTGGACGATGCCAGCCTCGAGGCCTTTATCGAGAAGCAGCTGGCCAACAGCGCCGCCTATTCCAGCGCCCACCGTCGCGCCATCGCCGAGCTGTGCAGCGAGCGCGGCCTGGCCCTGGCCAGCCACGACGACGCCACCGTCGCCCACGTGGCGGAAAGCCTCGAGTACGGCACCCGGGTAGCGGAGTTTCCCACCACCCGGGAGGCCGCCGAGGCCTCCCATCGTCACGGCATGGCGGTGATGATGGGCGCCCCCAATGTGGTCCGCGGCGGCTCCCACTCCGGCAATATCGCCGCGGCCGAGCTGGTGCGCCTGGGCGTGCTCGACATCCTGTCCTCCGACTACTACCCGGCGGCGCTGCTCGACGCGGTATTCCGTATCGCCGCCATGGAGGACGGCTACGACCTGCCTCGCGCGGTGGCCACGGCCTCGCGTAGGCCGGCCGAGGCCGTGGGCCTGGACGATCGCGGACGCATCGCTCAGGGGCTGCGCGCCGACCTGGTGCGGGTGCGCGAGGTCGATGGCCATCCGCTGGTCCAGCGCGTGTGGTGCGCGGGCAGGCAGGTGCACTGATGCTGGTCTACCTGATCGGCGCCAGCGGCGTGGGCAAGGACAGCCTGCTCGACGCCGTGCGAAAGCGGCGCCCGGACCTGCTGGTGGCGCACCGCTACATCACCCGGCCAAGCGGCGTCGGCGAGGACTCGGTGGCGCTGTCGCCGGCCGAGTTCGATGCCCGGCGGGCACGCGGCCTGTTCTGCCTTGACTGGGTCGCCCACGGGCTTCACTACGGCGTCGGCATCGAGGTGGAGGCCTGGCTCGCGGCGGGGGTCACGGTGCTGCTCAACGGCAGTCGTCGCGAGCTGGCGGCCGCCCGTGCGCGCTTCGGCGAGCGCCTCAAACCGGTGGTGGTGACCGCCCCGCCCGAGGTGCTGCGTGAGCGGCTCGCCAGGCGCGGGCGCGAGAGCGACGATCAGATCGAGGCGCGCCTTGCGCGCCACGCCGAGGTGGAGGCCGAACTCGAGCGCTGCCATCCGGCGCTGGATCGCGTCGACAACGGTGGCAGCCTGGACGAGAGCGTCCGGGCGCTGGAGGCGATCATCGCCTCCCGCCTCTGACGGAGCCGGCGTCGAGTCTGTCGGCGCCGGCCTTGTGTCGATCGTCGACTACAGCGGCAGTGCGTACCACCTCATCAGCGCAAGCGGCTTGTGCCTCTTGCTTCAGCTCGGAGACTTCCATGGAGTTTCGCTTCAACGGCACCGGAGACAGCGCCCAGGTGCCTCGCTTCGGCTGCGACTGTCGCGCCTGCACTCGGGCCAGGGTGTTCACCAGCCATCAGCGTGGCCCCTGCTGCGCCGAGCTGAGCGTGGACGGCCGGCGCTACCTGCTCGACGCCGGGCGCATGGACCTGGCCCATAGCTGCGAGCTGGAGCGTCCCGCCGCCTTCTTCGTCACCCACTACCACGCCGACCATGTGCAGGGGCTGTTTCACCTGCGCTGGGGGACCGGCACGTCGATCCCGGTCTACGGTCCCAAGGATCCCAGCGGCTGCGCCGATCTCTATCGCAACAGCGGCATCCTCGACTTCCAGCCGGGGCTCAAGCCGTTCAAGCCGCTGGACTTCGATGGGCTGACGGTGACCCCGGTGCCGCTCAATCACAGCAAGCCGACCCTCGGTTACTGCCTGGATGATGGCGGCACCCGCCTGGCCTACCTGACCGACACCCAGGGTCTGCCCGGCGCCACCGAGCGTTTTCTGCGCCAGTGGGACGCCGACGTCGTCGTGCTCGACGCCTGCCACCCGGCCAGCCAGCTCGAGACGCGCAACCACAACAGCATCACTCAGGCGCTGGAGATCATCACCCGACTCGACCCGCCCCGGGCCTATCTCACCCACATCAGCCATGAACTGGACGCCGAGCGCCTGGACCAGCCGACCCCCTTGCCGCCCAAGGTGCGCATCGCCCGGGACGGCGAGACGCTGGAGGACTGGGATCGCCTGGACGCCGTCTGCTAGGGCTTGCATGAAAAGTGTCTGCGCTCGGTAATACGGCGTTAAAAATCGGATCAACGTGCTCATTTACACCTCGTAAACTGCGCTGTCTCACCGATTTTTGCCTTGTCTAACCATCGCTCGCCGGCTGTTCGTACTAAGCCCAGGCAAGGCGCTGCTCCAGTTGCGGCCTTGGCTTCCTTCATGCTGACTTATCTGCGAGAGCCCCCCTGATCATGTCCGATATCCCCACGCCGTCTGTGTCTGACGGCTCCTTATCTTGTGAATCGCCCAGTGGCTCGCCCAGTGGCTCATCCAGAGACTCATCCAGCGCGCTGGACCAGCCGACGTCCCCGCGTCTGTCCGAGCGGCCCAACGTCGCCGCCGACGCTCGCCTGCACCACAGTGAGCTTGGGCGCTTCACCGAGGTCGGCAGTCGCTGCGTGTTCAACCATGTCAGTCTCGGCGACTACAGCTATATCGAGCGTGACGGCGACGTCATGTTCGCTACCATCGGCAAGTTCACCTCCATCGCCGCCAGCGTGCGCATCAATCCGAGCAACCACCCCTGGTGGCGGCCGACCCTGCATCACTTCAGCTATCGCCCCGGCAAGTTCGGTTTCAGCGACGAGGCCCTCGACGGCGAGGTATTCGCCTGGCGCGAGGCCGATCGGGTGGTCATCGGCCACGACGTCTGGATCGGCCACGGCGCCATCGTGCTGCCCGGCGTGACCATCGGTCACGGCGCCATCGTCGGCGCCGGCAGCGTGGTGACCAGAGACGTGCCGGCCTACCACATCGTGGTGGGCAACCCCGCCCGGGTGCTCAGGCCACGCTTCGATGATCCCGCCATCGCCGAACGGCTCGAACGACTGGCCTGGTGGGACTGGTCGGACGAGCGTATCAAGGCCCATCTGAAGGGCTTTCAAGGCAACGTCGAGGACTTTCTGGCCGAGGCGGAGCGGGGGACATCCAGTTAGGGACAAGAGGGGCTGGCGGTGTGGGGGAGGCTTCATGACCCCTAGTCGGTTGGACATTGACGTTATAGGGCGCCGACATACGCCAGCGACTTTGCTGAATTGAAACGATTGATGACGCTTTGATGGCAGCGTTGTGAATCGCCGCCTAGCTTTCCTGAATCGTCGGGGGGAGCGCTCGAGCAGTGGCCAGGGCTCGCAGATTCTCTCCGGCTCTGTCGGCGACCGACCCTGCTCAGGAGTGCCCCTTTTGATCCACCGCCTCTTTTCCCCAGTGCAGCGCCCCCCGACCCTGACGGAGGCGCTGGTATCGCTGATCGCCCTGGTGGTCGGCATCGGCGTGTCCATCGTCGTCTACGGCCTCGATCCGCAGATTCCCATGTTGCTGGGGGTGATCGTGGCAAGCCTGGTGGCGTTGCGCTGCGGCTACCGCTGGGACGATATCCAGGAAGGCATGGTGCGAGGTATCCACAACGCCCTGCCGGCGCTGATCATCCTGATGGTGGTGGGGGTGCTGATCGGGGTGTGGATTCAGGCCGGGGTGGTGCCGACGCTGATCTCCTATGGCCTCAAGCTGCTGTCGCCGACGATCTTCCTGCCGGCGGCGGTGGTCATCTGCGCCATCTCATCGCTGGCGACCGGGTCGAGCTGGGGCACCTCCGGCACCCTGGGGGTGGCGCTGATGGGGATCGGCGGTTCGCTGGGGATTCCACTGCCGCTGGTGGCCGGGGCGGTGCTGTCCGGGGCCTACTTCGGCGACAAGATGTCGCCTCTGTCGGATACCACCAACCTGGCGCCGGCCATGGCCGGTACCGACCTGTTCACCCATATCAAGCATATGTCCTACACCACCGGGGTCAGCATTGGCCTGACCCTGGTGATCGAGATGGCGCTGAGTCTTTACTACTCGGGCACGTCCGGCGGGCTCGAGCGGGTCGAGGTGATGCAGCAGACCCTGGCGGCGCACTATGTCATCAACCCGGTGCTGCTGCTGCCGCCCTTGCTGGTGCTGTTCGTGTCCTACAAGCGTCTGCCGGCGATACCCGGCATCACCCTGGGGGTCATCGCCGGTGGACTCTGTGCACTGGGCATGCAGGGGGCCGACTACGCTGAACTGATGCAGGTGGCCTTTGGTGGCGTGACCTCCGATACCGGTGTCGAGGCGGTGGACAGCCTGCTTAGCCGCGGCGGCCTGAACTCGATGTTCTACACCATCAGTCTGGTCATCGTGGCGATGATGTTCGGCGGGGTCATGGAGCGCACCCAGCAGCTCAGGACCATCGCCGAGACCATTCTGAAGGCGGCAAGGACCCGGGGCTCGCTGATCCTGTCCACGGTGCTGACGTCGATCGGCGCCAATGTGGTGCTGTGCGATCAGTACATGGCCATCGTCATGGGCGCACGCACCTACGCCGAGGCCTACCGAGAGCGGGGACTGGCGCCGGAGAACCTGTCCCGGGCGGTGGAGGATTCGGCCACCGTCACCGCCAATCTGGTGCCCTGGAACTCCGGCGGCGCCTACCAGGCGGCGACGCTGGGGGTCGCGACGATTGCCTATCTGCCGTTCAACTTCTTCTGCTGGCTGTCGCCGCTGGTCACCGTGCTCTACGGCTACACCGGCTGGACGATCAAGCCGTTGGCAGCACCCGAGGATGACGCCACGCCAGCGGTACCAGGCGCCAAGGATTGAAGACAGCGCCAAGGGGGCGGTGGCGCGGCCGCCCGGCGAGAGGGGAGGCGGGACGGGTTTATCCAGTGACCGCCTCCATTGCCGCCGGCACATCAAGGATCAGTGGCTGATCATCCAGGGGCGCGCAGACGGAAAGGTCTTGTGACCGTCGGCGGTGTAGAACAGCCTGGGCTTGTCGCGCGGTCGATGCCGGCAGCCGCCGTCCTGCTCGCTTGCGTGGTTGCCGTGGCGTGGCTCATGGGCCGCGCGTTCATTTCTGTCCATGGCCTGACGACGCTCCGGCGCCATGTCGAGCAGCCCCGGTGACACCAGCAACACCCTTGGTGCCAGGTCGCCGCACTCTGGGCAGGGCTGGGTATCGCCGCTGGCATCCATCGCGACCAGTTCATGAAACAGACCGTGCGCAGGGCACTTGTAGTCGTAGACGGGCATCTGTCAGCTCCTCCTCAATGGTCCTTGTCCGATGTCTGGTCCGTGGCCTTGTCGGGCGCCAGCGGCAGGTCTTTGCCGTCGACCTGCTTGGTCGGGCCATCGGCACCGGGCTTGATGTCGAAGTCGAAGATATCGGTGGGTAGCCAGAGCGTGGCGCAGGCGTTGGGCACGTCCACCACGCCGCTGATGTGACCCTGGGCCGGCGCGCAGCCGAGCAGCGAATAGGCCTGGGAGCGGCTGTAGCCGAACTTGGTCAGGTATTCGATTGCGTTGAGGCAGGCCTGACGGTAGGCGATGTGAACGTCGAGGTAGTGCTGCTTGCCCTGCTCGTCGACGGAGATTCCCTCGAAGATCAGGTAGTCGTCGTAGCGCGGAGCGATCTTCGACGGCTTGAAGATGGGGTTCTTGATGCCGTACTTGGCCATGCCGTCCTTGATCAGCTTGACCCTCAGGTGGATCCAGCCGGCCATCTCAATGGCGCCGCAGAAGGTGATTTCTCCATCACCCTGGCTGAAGTGCAGGTCGCCCACCGACAGACCCGCATCCTTGACGTAGACCGGGAAGTACACCGTCGAGCCGCGAGACAGGTCCTTGATATCGCAGTTGCCGCCGTGCTCGCGTGGCGGCACCGTGCGGGCACCCTCGGCGGCGGCGCGGTCGCGGGCATCACCGTTTAGCTTTCCCATATGGGCGGTGTCGGCGTAGGGCAGGTTGACCAGGCCCGGCACACGGTCAGGGTCGCTGTCGTAGAGCGTCTTTTCGCGTCGGTTCCACTCCTCGAGCAGGGGCCGGGACGGCAGGGTGCCGATCAGGCCGGGATGGATGAGTCCGGCGAACTCGACGCCAGGAATGTGGCGAGAAGAGGTCATCATCCCGTTGAAGTCCCAGATCGACTTCTGGGCCTGGGGGAAGTGCTCGGTCAGGAAGCCGCCGCCGTTCTGCTTGGAGAAGAAGCCGTTGAAGCCCCACTGGCTGTCGCCAAAGGCACCGATGTCGAGGATGTCGACCACCAGCAGGTCGCCGGGCTCGGCCCCTTCGACGCCCACCGGACCCGACAGAAAGTGCACTTGGGAAAGGTCCACGTCGCGCACGTCCTCGGCGCTGTCGTCGTTGTGGATCTGCCCTCCGGTCCAGTCGTGACACTCGATGATGAAGTCGTCGCCAGGCTTGACCATGGCGGCCATGGGGATGTCCGGATGCCAGCGGTTGTGCACCTGGGCGTTGTCGTAGGGGGATTGGTGCAGATCGATCTTGATAAGAGTATCGGCCATGATGCGCGTGCTCCCGTGAAGACGATAAACGAGTGACCCCGTGGTCGACCCGTTGCTTCACTATCGGAAACATTTGCTCGACTCACCATGAGGTGGGCCAGGTGATGCCTAGATTGTCAGACCGTGTGCCAAGACACCTGACGCAAGAAGCGAAAAAAAGCGCCACCGGCGGTGAACCGCAGGTGGCGCCTTTGGTCAGGTCTGATCGACGATCAGCCCGTCAAGAGATCAGTGATGGCAGCGTCGGTCTGCCGGTCTACTGATCCCACTTCGGTGCGAAATCGGGGCTGGCGACCCGCTCGCCCCGGTCCAGCTTGGCGATGGCGTCCATGTCCTCCTGGGACAGCTCGAGCTTCAGCGCCTCGAGATTGCTCTTGAGGTTCTGCTCCTTGGTCGAGGAGGGGAAGGTCGGGATACCGAGCTGGTTGAGCCAGGCGATGGCGACTTGGGCCGGATTGGCGCCATGCTTCTCGGCGATGGCCTTGAGCGTCTCGTCCTCGAGCACCTTGCCCACGGCCAGCGGCATGAAGGCGGTGGGGATGATGCCGTGGCGTTCGCAGTGGGCGATCAGTTCACGGTTCTGCAGGAAGGGGTGGACCTCGATCTGGTTGGTCAGGATCTCGCCCTTGCCGAGGATATCCACCGCCTGATCGATGTACGCCTTGGTGAAGTTGGACACCCCAATGTGGCGCGCCTTACCGGCGTCCTTCACTTCCTTGAGGGCGGTCAGGTAGTCGCGCATGGGGACTTCATCGTCCGGCGACGGCCAGTGAATCAGCAGTAGGTCGACGTAGCCGGTGCCCAGCTTGGACAGGCTCTCCTCGACGCTTGCCTTGAGTGATACCGGATCCAGACGATCCCACCACACCTTGGTGGTCAGGAAGATCTCGTTGCGGGGGACCGAACTCGCCTCGATGGCGGAGCCGACCTCGGCTTCGTTGCCGTAGAACTGGGCGGTATCGATATGCCGATAGCCAAGCTTCAGCGCGGTGGTGACCGCGTGACGCAGGGTGTCGCCCGTCAGGCGAAAGGTACCGAGACCGGGGTTGGGGATAGGCTGAGACATCTTGGCTCCATTGTCGTGGCGAGGCCCGCACAGCGGGACCCTGGATTCCTTTGTCACCGGCAGGCCGGTGTTTTGCCGATACGTGCTTCGATGTGTCGCTAATGACATGCGGGGAGACCCTTGCGACTTCAAGGGTTCGTCACAAAAATTTAGCAGGCGAAGCAATGATGCGACAGCCACGAGGCTCTCCTGTTCGCTCGGTGGCTGTCGCGGGACGCGGGTCGCGGACTTCAGGCGCTGGCCAGGCGAGCGGCGCGACGCTGATCGAGCCTGCCGGACAGCCGGGTCAGCACCAGCGCCGCCAGCACGATGATGGCGCCGATCCAGGCGGTGTCGGTCAGCGCGAGGTGCGTGACCACCTGGCCTCCGACCACCGAGCCCAGCGCGATGCCGATATTGAAGGCAGCGATATTGAGCCCTGAGGCCACGTCCACCGCTTCGGGCACATAGCGTTCGGCCAGCTTGACCACGTAGACCTGCAGCCCCGGCACGTTACCGAAGGCGAAGGCGCCCCACACCAGGATCGTCAGCACTGCCGCAATCGGGTGGACGGCGCTGGCGCTGAGCACCAGCAGGATGGCGACGAGTCCGGCAAAGATCAGGGTCAGGGCGGGGATGGGGCCGAGACGGTCGGCCAGCCTGCCGCCATAAAGGTTACCGATGGCCACCGAGGCGCCGTAGACCAGCATGATCAGGCTGACCATGGACGGCGCGAAGCCGGTGGTCTGCTCGAGGATCGGGGCGAGGAAGGTGAAGGCGGTGAAGGTGCCGCCGTAGCCCAGGATGGTGATGGCGTAGACCAGCAGCAGTCGCGGATGTGTCAGTACCTTGAGTTGCTGACCCAGCGTCGCCGGAGCCGAGCGCTTGAGGTTGCCAGGAATCAGCAGGGCGCTGCCGATCAGGGCGAGCAGGCCGAGCGCCGAGACCACCAGGAAGGTCGCGCGCCAGCCGAAGGTCTGGCCGATCCAGGTGCCCAGCGGCACGCCGGTGACCAGCGCCACGGTCAGGCCGGTGAACATGATGGCGATGGCGCTGGCTTCCTTGTCCTTGGCGACCAGGCTGGTGGCAATGGTGGAGCCGATCGAGAAGAACACGCCGTGGGCGAGGCCGGTCAGTATGCGGGCGGTGATCAGCGAACCATACCCGGGGGCCTGCCAGGCCAGTAGATTGCCGGCGATGAACAGCATCATCAGGCCGAGCAGGACCCACTTGCGATTGAAACGGCCGGTCAGGGCGGTCAGTACCGGCGCCCCTACCGCGACACCGGCAGCGTAGAGGCTGACCAGCAGTCCCGCAGAGGGCAGGCTGACGCCCAGGTCCTGGGCGATGGTGGGCACCAGTCCGACGATGACGAACTCGGTGGTACCGATGGCGAAGGCGCTGAGGGTCAGCGCAAATAACGCGATGGGCATCTGTTTCTCCTGTAGAGATGGCGTCGTCTCGGGAGACGACTTGACGACGCGGAGTCTGGGGGAGGAGACTTTTGCGATAAACGCGTCCAATCGAGAAACACCTTTGTCGCTATCGAGACAATTGCGCGCTAAACAGAAACGAACTGAACAGCGCCGAACCGAACAGGAACCGCAACGATGAAGACCCGCTCAGAAGATCTGGAACTGCTGCTGGCGGTGGTCGATAGCGGCGGCTTCAGCGCCGCTGCGTCGCGCCTGGACGTCCCGGTGGCGCGGGTCTCCCGGGCGGTGCAGCGCCTGGAACAGCGCCTCGAGGTGCCGCTGTTGAACCGCACCACGCGAAGCGTCGCCCTGACCGATGAAGGCTGTCGCTTTATCGAGCAGGTGCGTGTCGGGCTCGAGCGCTTGATCGCCGCCGAAGAGTCGCTGGCGCTGGGACGCGGCGAGCCCCGCGGGCGCCTGCGGGTGGATGCCGCCAGCCCCTTCGTGCTGCACCAGCTGGTACCTCTGGTGGGAGAATTCCGTCGTCGCTATCCCGGTATCGAGCTGGAGCTCTCCGCCAGCGACGGCATCATCAATCTGCTAGAGCAGCGTGCCGACGTGGCCATTCGCATCGGTGCCCTGGCGGACTCCACCCTGCATGCCCGGTTGCTGGGGCGCTCGCGACTGTATCTGGTGGCGAGCCCCGCCTATCTCGAGCGGGCCGGACGGCCAGCCTCGGTGGCGGAGCTGGCCGATCATCAGCTGATTGGCTTTCTCGCGCCGACAGCGCTTAATCGCTGGCCGGTGGAGGGCCTGGACGAGGAGATCACGCCCACGCTTGCGACCTCCAGTGGCGAGGTGATGCGAAACCTGTGCCTGGCCGGGGAGGGCATCGCCTGCCATTCGAACTTCATGGTGGGCGATGATATCGCCAGCGGACGCCTCGAGGTCATCCTGCCTGACGCCATGCGCCACGGCGGGCCCCGGGAACTGGTGCAGGCGGTGTACTACCGCAATACCGCCCTGTCTGCCCGCATTCAGGCGTTTCTTGATGTTATCCAGCCCAGGCTGCGGCTGTAGTGGTAGGGCCTGGGGCAGCGATCAGGATACGACCTCCCGGCGCAGACCGCGTCTGATCTCAAGGTTCAACCCTCCGGTGACGCGGATGGCCCCGCTGGCGACCATTTCTCCCTTGCGAGTTCGAGAAACGTCCCGACAGCGGGGTTCTTGTCCTGGGTGTTCCAGGCAACACATAGCTCGGCCATCGGTGGTGGCTCCATGTCCAGTGGTCTTAGCACCACGTCCTCGAACTGAATACGCGAAGCGGCCTGCGGAACCAGCGCCAATCCCAGTCCTGCCGACACCAGGGCGACCACGGTGTGCAACTGGGTCGCCGACTGCACGACGTCTGGCCTCACCCCACGGGCGTCCAAAAGATCGTGTGCCAGGCGATTGAAATAGGACGCTGCCCTGCTGTCGAAACTGATAAAGGGCACTCGATTCATGGCGCTGACGGGAATGCTGTCCCGTTCGGCTAGTGGGTGGTTGGCAGGAATGGCCACGACAATGGGCTCGACGTGAATGGTCTGTACGTCAATATCCGGGTGGTCGGCGGGGGGTCTGATCAGACCAATATTGATGTCGGATTGGCTCAGGGCAGCCAGTTGATCCCGAGACACCATTTCTCGGACGTTCAGCTCTACCGCCGGGTAGCGCCGCTTGAACGCCGCGATAAGCCGTGGCAACAGGCCAAGCACGGATGCGGAGGTAACCGCGATAGTGAGATGACCCGCCTCGCCTCGGGCGGTCAGACGTGCTTTCTGCAGAGCCGAATCGGCTTGGGAAAGTACCGCCCTGGCATGCTCTAGCAGTACTTCACCGGCCGCAGTGAGCTTGATGGGACGGTGCCCTCGAACGAACAGCGGTACGCCCACGTCTTCTTCCAACTGACGTATCTGCATGCTCAGCGGCGGCTGGGTCATGCACAGCCGCTCTGCGGCCCGACCAAAATGCAGCTCTTCTGCGACGGCGATGAAGTATCGAAAGTGTCTGAGCTCCAGCATATTGTTGCCCTTTGATACTTTCTGCGAATGATATGGTCATTAAATATATATTGTAAGTATTTTTGTGTCCCTACTACCTTTCGTTGAACCACTACGAAAGGGACGCCTGATGACTACCATTCAGCCTTCACAAGCAGAGCGCAGGGTCGTGCGGCGCGCGGACCACCAAGGCTGCTCAGAAGCCTTTATCGACTGCCGCATCCCAGGATCGATGCCAAAGTACAACTATGCCTTCATCGGCGGAGGGGTGTCGCAATCCAACAAGCAGGTGATCAATCTTCAGGAAGCTCATGGCTTCAATATAGGTGGCGCTGCCATGCCCAATGGCGTCACCAACAATCTGCACCTGCACTTCACCGCGGAAGTATTCATCTGCTTCTCCGGGGAGTGGACCTTCCGCTGGGGCGTCGATGGAAAGGAAGGCGAGTTCACCATGGGCGAGGGAGGGATTCTCTCTGTGCCCACATGGATCTACCGCGGCTTTACCAACACCGGCCCCGACGACGGTTTTCTCTTCACCTGCCTGGGGCAGAACAAGACCGGTGGTGTTATCTGGAGTCCCGATGTCATCCGACAGGCCAGAGAAACGGGATTGGCGCTTGCTGCTGCCGATTCCAAGCTGGTCGACCTGAACGCGCTTGAAGGCGAGGCGTTGCCCGAGCTGCTCGAGCCAATGCCCCAGGAAGATATTGACCAACTCAAGCGCTGGTCTCTGGAGGACATGCGCGCACGGGTGACATTGGAGGAAGACCTTGTCTGGTCCGACCGGCCGACCCTCGACTCGGTGCTGCCCGGTGGTCGGAAAAGGCTGGCCAGTGTGATCGGCCACGGCCTCACGGAAGACCGCGATCAGCAACCGCGCGTGTTCAACCCCCACGGCTTTGCCATGGCGTGGCTGGAGGCCGAGCCGGGGGAAGGGCTGCTGGCCCACCGTCACCATGACAGTCAGGTCTTTCTTGTACGCCATGGCGAGTGGGAGGTCGCCTTCAATGGCGAGGCTGATGTCACCACAAGATTGGGTGAATGGGACCTGGTGTCAGTGCCCGCCGGGGTCTGGCGCTCATTGAAGAACATCGGGACTGATTGCGGCCGAGTGCTGGTCATCACTGGCTCCGATGCCCGGACGCAACTGGAGTGGTCCCCCGAGGTTGTCGAGCAGGCAGAGGCCGCTGGCTACGCCCTGGATCCAAACGGCTACGTTGCGTCGACCAGCACCATCGCCTTGCGTGCCTGATAAGGAGTTCCATCATGCGTCACAACGGTTTGAAGCAATTGGCAAGTCAGCGTACCACCGCGATCAACGCCTGGCTTTCCAGCGATAGCGGTTACGTTGCCGAGGTACTGGGTCACTGCGGGTTTGATGCCGTCACGGTGGATCTTCAACACGGTCAGTTTGGTATCGATGCGGTTCCCCGCCTGCTGCAGGCTATCTCCGCCACGCCCGCGATGCCGTGGGTGCGCTGTAGCGGAAACGATATGGCCGAGCTCAACAAGCTGCTGGATATGGGTGCCTACGGCGTCATCTGTCCGATGATCGAAACCGTCGAACAAGCTCGGCAGCTGGTCAGTGCCACCCGTTACGCGCCGCTGGGACGCCGAAGCTTTGGCCCCGCTCGTGGACTGTTGTACGGCGGCTCCGACTACCTGGCGCATGCCAACGAAGAGGTGCTGGTGCTGGCGATGATCGAAACCCAGGATGGCTTGAAAAACGCCGAAGATATCCTGCAGGTGCCGGGCCTGGATGGTATCTACATAGGCCCGAACGATCTGGCACTGAGCCTGGGGATCTCACCGGCAACCCCCTGGCAGGAGTCCGTCCTGGCAGATCACATTCATGACCTGCTGGAGCTTTGCCAACGGTACGAAAAATACTCAGGCATTTTCTGTGGCGATCTGGCCATGGCCCATGCGATGCAGTCGGCGGGTGCGTCCCTGGTAACGCCTGGCAATGATACGCAGCTGATGCGCAGCGAAGCGATGCAGCGTATTCAGATGCTGAGAGAGGCTAGCTGATGAGTGTCCTGCCACTGGTGCTGTTGCCGGGGACCCTTTGCGATGAACGGCTGTGGGCTCGAATGCTGTCGTTCATGCCTGACGCCGTCGAGGTGGTGACGCCCCGCTACGGCAAAGGCAGCAGCATGACCGAGGTGGTGGCATCGCTCAGAAAGGAGCTTCCGGCCCGATTTGCATTGGCCGGGTTTTCACTGGGCGGACTGGCGGCGTTAGAACTGGTGCGTCAGGCGCCTGAGTCAGTCGACCGTCTGGCGCTGATCTGCAGCCATGCCCAGGCCGATACTCCAGCAGGGAGCCAGGCTCGTCAGGACCAGCTTGAGCTGGCCAGGAGCCGTGGTCTCGAAGCGCTGGTCAGCGAGCAGTTTGTTCCTGCCGGCCTTCGCGCTTCGCATCCGGGATATTCAGAGAGTGAAAGGCTGATACGACAGATGGCGATCGACACCGGCCTCCAAGGGTTTGAGCGGCAGACCTTGATGGCGATTACTCGAAGAGATCAGCACGACGTATTGGCAGCGTTTTCTCGTCCAACTCTGCTCTTGGCCAGTACAGGTGATGCATTGTGCTTGCCAGAGAAACCAACATCTGCCGACGCCGCGTCACCCACAAGTCGACTAGTGTGGGTGGAAGGCGCGAGCCACTACTTGCCATTGGAGCAGCCTGAAAGTGTCGCCGAGGGATTGGCTCGATGGCTACGCCAGGCTGAATGACATCACGCTGTCACCTCGCTTCCAGCGATATATCCCCCCAGGCAGTATTGCCGCCAGGTGGGAAGTTATAAATAGCTTACGCTTTACGGAGAAAATAATGAATAAAATACTCACGTCAGTTCTCATGTCTTCCGTAATATTGGCCGCCTCGTCGGCCCATGCAGAAGTCATCAGAATCGCTCACGATAATCAGGCCGACACGCCTCTTCATAAGGCGCTGGTGAAATTCAAGGAGGATCTCGAAGCCGAAGAAGTGGATCTTGGCGTCGAGATATATGAGGGCGGTCAGCTTGGTGGTGTCGCCGAGGTGACCGACATGGTGCAAAACAACAATATGCAGATGACTGCGGCAGCGTCTGTTCTGCTTGCACCCTATATTCCCGAGTTCAATGTGCTGGATCTGTTTTTCCTGTTCGACGATGAAGAGCATGCCCATCGGGTGCTGGACAGTGAGGACGGTGGTGAAGCCTTGCTCGATGCGATGACGTCGCGGGGTTTGCATGGTCTGGGGTTTGGTGAGGTCGGGTTTCGTCATATCACCTCCAACCTCGGCCCCATCGATAGCGAGGAAGCGCTGGGTAATGTGCGCTTGCGCTCCGCCAACAACCCGATGCAGATAGCTGCCTGGGAGGCAGTGGGGGCGACGCCAATTCCGCTGGCCTGGGGCGAAATTTATACGTCATTGCAGCAGAACCTGATCAATTCTCAGGAAAGCGCGGCGTTTTCGGTAAAGTCTCAGCGCTTTTATGAGGTTCAGAGCCATATGACGATGTCTGGCCACATCTACACCAACTTTGTCTGGTTCATGAACGCCGAATTCTATGAGGGTCTGACGGAAGAGCAGCAGCAGGCCGTCGAGGTAGCGGCTGATCAGGCGATAGCGTATCAACGTGAACTGGCGATGGAAGCCAACAATCAGGTCATTGGCGAACTGGAAGAACTTGGTGTCGAGGTGTCAGAGATGCCTGATTCCTTGAAGGAAGTCATGGCCGAACGCATGAACGGCGCCGTGCGCGAGCAGCTTCGGGATCGTACAGGCCCTGAACTGTTCGAGCAGATGGTGGACGCTGTTGAACGCTTGCGGTAACTGCCGCCGACATGCGGTCACGGTGTGACCGCTTCGGAGAAATGCCGTCATGACGGCTGGGTTTGATGGATCGGTTGCCGGTGGTGACAGGCGTCCTTGAACCGATGTCGAGCATCTGGTCCTGGGGCGCGGCGATAGATCGTTCAAGCCATGATTGTTGGTGTTTCTCTGTGCCGTCTTCAGGAGAATAAAGATGAAGATCATGGCGTTGTTGCGTGCCTTCGACAGGCACTTCGAGCCGGTGCTTATCGTCATCGGTGTAACACTTATCACTTTTTTTATTTCGCTGCAGATAGTGCTGCGTGTCTTCGACAATCCCATCAGCTGGGCCGAAGAACTCTCACGCTACCTGTTCGTCTGGGTAATCTATTTAAGTATCAGCTACGCCATTAAAGACGATCGACATATCAGGATAACCGCGGCCATCGCCTTGCTGCCGAAGAGGGGACAAGTGGCTTGTTTGATCCTGGCGGATATGATTTTTCTGGTGTACTCCGTCTTGGTGGTCTATTACGGCGCAAACATCATTGAGCGAAGCCTCGAGCTGGGCCAGATATCCTCCGGGCTCGAGATCCCTGTCGCCATTCTGTACGGGTCCATTGTTCTCGGTGGTGCCTTGAACGTGATCCGGCTGCTGCAGAAGATTTCCCAACGTCTCAAGGAACGGCACGCTTCGCCCACCACGGAAGGAGCCTTGTCATGACGGCCACCTTGCTGTTCGGTTCATTTCTGGGATTGCTGGTGGTGGGGGTTCCCATCGGTATCGCGCTTGCGGTTGCCAGCCTTATCGTGATCTATAGCCTGCCGTTTCTTAATCCGGATTTTCTTTTTCAGGGGCTGGTGTATGGGTTGAACTCTTTTCCTCTGCTTGCCGTCATCCTGTTTACCCTGGCCGGAAACATCATGAGCCGTGGCGGTATCGCCAATCGTCTGATTCGTGTTGCGGAGCTGTTTCTGGGGCGGGTGACGGGAGGCTTGGGTATCGTTGCCATCGTGGCCTGCATGGTGGTTGCCTCAATTTCGGGTACAGGCTCGGCGACGGTAGCGGCGATCGGACTTGCCATGATTCCTGCCATGGTTCAGAAGGGATACGACCGTGCCTTCTCTGGCGCTATTGTCGCTTCTGCCGGGGGGATTGGTGTCATCATTCCTCCTAGTGTGGTGATGATCGTTTATGCCATCACCGCGCAGGTATCGGTGACCGATATGTTCCTGGCGGGGATTCTGCCTGGCATCATCATCGGCGTAGCGCTGATGGTCTATACCTATATCCAGTCCAGGCGTCATGGCTACCAGGGGTCGGATACCAAGTTTTCCAAAGCGGAAGCGCTGCAGATTCTCCAGCAGGGCATATTGCCCCTGCTGATGCCGTTCATCATCCTTGGCGGTATCTATTCCGGCCTGTTTACACCCACCGAGTCCGCTGCCGTTGGCGTGGTTTACGGACTGGTGCTCGGAGTGTTCGTCTATCGCGAGATAAAGCCACAGGATCTCTACGGAATCATCCTACAGTCGGCGCTGCTGGTGGGTGCCGTGCTGGTGATCGTTGGCGCCTCGACGGCCTTCGGTCGAATCCTCACCATCGAGAGAGTCCCGACCGACATTGCCAACTGGGTGCTCGGCGTTACGGATAGCAAGGTTCTGATACTACTGGCTATCCTCATGCTGCTATTGGTGGTGGGCACCTTTATGGAAACGCTGGCGGCGATTGTCATCCTGACGCCGCTGCTGCTTCCTATTGTCACGTCGCTAGGGATGTCGCCGGTGCATTTTGGTGTCGTGATGATCGTCAACCTGGCCATCGGATTCGTCACCCCGCCACTGGGGGCGAACCTCTTCATGGCCTCTCAGGTCGGCCAGGTAGAGATCGAGAAACTGTCCCGTGCGGTGATTGGTTTCATCTTTGCCATGATCATTGCGCTGTTGATCATCACCTTCGTGCCGTGGTTCTCGCTGGTCATACCGGAGCTGAGGACTGGTTAGTCGACTGGCTGAGCGTCAACGCTATGTCGTGCCAGGCCTATCCTGCCCGGCCTGCACCTCGGCAAACCGATGACGAAAGCGCTGAACAAACTCCTCGGCCAGCCGCGACAGCGGCTGGTCCCGGGGTGTCAGCAGGTAGAAGGTCTCGGTCAGGGGCTCTTGCAGCGGTAGCGCAATGCTGTCGCTGCCGCCCATGGCGCGGGCGTTGAGGGCGTCGACGATGGCGATGCCGGCGCCCTGGCCAACCAGCCGGGTCGCCTGCAGCGCCAGCGACACCTCCAGCCGCGAGCGCGGCGCGACGCCTCGCTCGGCCAGGGCACGCTCCAGCGTCTGGCGGCTGGGGTCTCCCGGTTCATAGTGGATCAGCGTCTGGCCATCGAGGTCCTCAACGGCGATGCTTTCGTGCCCTGCCAGCGGATGATCCCGGGGCAGCAGGCAGACGCTATCGAGCGTGAAGGCTGACGCACCGAGGCGTTCGTCCTGGCCTCCCAGCAGGGAAAAACCGATCTCCGAGCGCTGGGTGACCACGTCTTCCACCACCTGCTCGGAGCGGTAGGTGGACAACCGCAGGTGCTGGTCCGGGTGATCCTTGGCCATCCCGGCGATGACGTCCGGGACAAAGGTCAGGCCGAGCAGCGGCATGGCGCTGATGCCGAGCCCGCCAAGCTCGCGCTGGCGAATCCGCCGGGCGCTGTCTCTAAGGTGCTCGAGTCCCTGCCACAGGCGCTGCTGTTCGCGATAGAACAGGCGCGCCTCCGGCGTCGGCACCAGACGTCCCTTGATCCGCGAGAACAGCGCAAAGCCGAGGTCATGTTCGAGCTGCTTCAACAGCCGAGTGACGCCTGGCTGGGCGATGCGCATGCGGCTGGCGGCGGCGGTGACGCTGCCGCTGTCCATGGTGTGCTGAAAGGCCTGCAACTGGCGGTCACTGAGCCGGGGGCTGTCCATCGCTGTCCTCCATCGAAACCTCCACTGAACCCATCCATCAGCCCCACCCATCAGCCCTGCATCCAGCCCTGCATCGAAAGGGACCATAACATCAGGGTATGGGTTTGCCATTGATTGGTATTGGATCGTATGGGATGTGGCTTCTATCGTCGAGTCATCGGCAATCGACGGCTAGGGGATCGAGGCTTCCATGGCACACGAGGTGATGATCATTGGCGGGGGTGTGGTGGGCATGGCGGTGGCCTACGGGCTTGCGCGCCGTGGCCGTCGCGTCTGCGTTCTCGATGAGCACGATACCGCGCTCAAGGCCTCCCGGGGCAACGCGGGCCTGGTCTGGGTTCAGGGCAAGGGCGCCGGCATGCCCGCCTACGCGGCGATGTCGCTGGCCTCGAGTCGAGCCTGGCCGAGATTCGCCAGCGAGCTTGGCGAGCGCACCGGCGTGGATCTGGAATTCGAGCAGCCCGGAGGCGTCGATCTGTGTCTTGACGACAACGAGGTGCGCAGCCGTTGCGCCGAGTACCAGGCACTGTACGACGTGCCCTGGGCGCGTGAGGCTGGCGTGCGCTGGGAGTACCTGGAGGGCGAGCGGCTACAACGGCTGCTGCCGGGCCTTGGCGGCGACGTCCCGGGGGGCATCTGGACACCCCACGACGGCCACTGCAATCCGCTGTTTTTGCTGCGCGCACTCTACAGTGCCTGCCAGGCGCTCGGCGTGGACGTACGGCCTCATCATCCGGTCGCCTCGATCGACCCCGGCGAGGCGGGCTTTGTTGCCCATACCGCCCGTGGCGCCGTGCGTGCCGAACGGCTGGTACTGGCCTGCGGACTGGGGGCGGCGCGGCTGGCACCGCCGCTCGGGCTCTGCGGTCGGGTCACGCCGGTGCGTGGCCAGGTGCTGGTCAGCGAGCGTCTGCCCGCCGCCGGCCGCCTGCCGACACCGCAGATTCGCCAGACGGCGAGCGGCGGCTACCTGATCGGCGACGTGCTTGAGCACGTTGGCCACGACACCCGGGTCACCCTCGATACCCTGCACGCCCTGGCGCGGCGGGCGGTGACCATCTATCCCGATCTGGCGTCGGCGCGGCTGGTGCGCAGCTGGGCGGCGCTGAGGATCATGACGCCGGACGGCTGCCCCGTCTACGAGGCCTCGCAGCGCTATCCCGGGGCCTACAACCTGAGCTGCCACAGCGGCATCACCCTGGCCGCCTTTCACGCCGATGACCTGGCCGCAGCGCTGGACGATGATCGGCTCACCGAGCGCTATCCGCTCTTCTCGGGAGGACGCTTCGATGTTCAAGCGGCATGAAAGGGCCACGGCCACGCCCGAGGTCACCATCACCATCGACGGCGCACCATACCAGGTGCCCTCGACGCTTAGCGTGGCGGCCGCGGTGCTGATGCACCAGGGCGCTGCTGGCTACCGCCGACATGCCGCCGGTGGCCATCGCGCGCCGCTGTGCATGATGGGGGTCTGCCACGACTGCCTGATCACCATCGACGATGCCCCCAATCGACAGGGCTGCCTGGTCACGGTGGAGCAGGGCATGCGGGTACGCCGCCAGCTCGACGAGGCGGCCGCGACCGCCACCCGGTGGGACACCGCCAACCATGCCAGTGGTGACGAGCAGAGGGGGCGCGACGATGCAGACCTGTGAGCCGAGGGAGACCGTCGGCACCGACGGCAGCAAGGAGCGGGCCCGGGTGGTGGTGCTCGGCGCCGGCCCGGCCGGCATGGCGGCGGCCCTGAGACTGGCCGAGGCCGGCCTGCGCGCGCTGGTGCTGGACCAGGCCAGGGCGCCGGGCGGGCAGATCTATCGCGATCTCGACCAGCCCCAGCTCGACGCCGCCGTCATGGGCAAGGACTACCATCGCGGTCGGGCCCTGGTCGGCGCCTTCCTGGACGCCGCCAGGCGGGGGGAGATCGACTATCGCCCAGGCACGCGGGTGTGGTGGATCGAGGCGCTGGATGACGCCCTGAACGACGCCCTGAACGACGGCCTGAACGACGCCCATCGCCTGGGCGTGCGGGGGCACGATGGCATCAGCCGGGAACTGGTTGCGGAGCGTCTGATCATCGCCACCGGCGCCATGGAGCGGGGCTGGCCCTTCCCCGGCTGGCAGCTACCTGGGGTGATGCAGGCCGGCGCCGCCCAGATCCTGATGAAGCAGGGCGCGCTGCTGACCGAGGGGCCGCCGGTGCTGGCGGGCAACGGGCCACTGCTGTACCTGCTGGCCTGGCAGTACCTCAACGCCGGCTGCCCGCCCCGGATGATCCTCGATACGGCGCCGAACCTGGGACTGGCGCGGACCCTGCGTCACCCGCTCAGGGCCTGGCGGGCGCGCGGCTACCTCGCCAAGGGCGCTCGCATGCTGGCGACGTTGAGGCGCGCTGGGGTGCCGGTCGTACGTGGCGTCCAGTCGCTGGCCGCCGAGGGCGACCAGCGCTTGACCGGGGTGCGCTATCGCCGGCGTGGAGATGACCAAGAGCACAAGCTCAAGACCGATTGGCTGTTGACCCATATGGGGGTGGTGCCCGAGCCGCAGCTCCCCCGAGGACTGGGCATCGAGCACCGCTGGCAGGAGGCGCAGCAGGCGTTCGTGCCTGATCGTCGCGACGATCTTTCGGTGCGCCCGGGGGTGTGGCTGGCCGGTGACGGCGGCGGCATCGGCGGCGCCATGAACGCCGAACGCGAAGGGCGACTGGCGGCGCTGGCCGTGCTGGATGAGCTGATGGCTGACCTGATGGATAAGCCGCAGGACACGACAGCCAACGCGAAAGGCGCCGCGGCGCCGCGACCAGACGCCGATAATCGCCGGGCGGTCGCCAGGGATAGCGCCAGGGAGAGCGCCAGGGCGATCGCCAGGGAAAGCGCCGCGCTGAGGCGTCGGCGCCGCCTGGATCTGTCCGGTCGACGTCTGCTGGATGCGCTGTTCACCCCACCGGCGGACTGGGTCGAGCGACAGCCCGGCGAGACCCTGATCTGTCGCTGCGAAGGGGTGAGCCAGGCCCAGCTCAAGGCAGCGCTGGGAGCGGGGCCTGCCGGGCCCAACCAGCTCAAGGCCTTCACCCGCTGTGGCATGGGCCCCTGCCAGGGACGGCTATGCGGCACCAATGTGTCGCGGTTGATGGCCCGCGAGCAGGGCCGCGACATGGACGAGGTCGGCTACTACCGCATTCGCCCTCCGTTGACCTCCATCACGCTGGGCGAGCTGGCACTGGCGCCCTCCGATCACCTGACCACACAATCACAATAGAGCGAGAAACGACCATGAAAATTAACGCTTTGCTGTCTGCCTCCCTTGGCCTGGCGATGGCCCTTGCTGGCGCCGGCGCCGCTGTTGCCACCACCGCCCAGGCCGACGATCGTCCGCTGCGCATCGGTGTCGACGTGCCCTATCCGCCGTACCAGGAAAAGCTGCCCGACGGCAGCCTGACCGGCTTCGAGGTCGAGCTGGTCGAGGCCGCCTGCGAGCGCATGCAGCGCCAGTGCGAGTGGGTCGAGCAGGGCTGGGACGGCATCATCCCGGGGCTGCTGGCGCGCAAGTATGATCTGATCGCCTCGGCCATGAACATCACCGACGAACGCGCGAAACAGGTGCTGTTCTCCGATCCCTACTATCAGGTGCCCTCGGTGTGGGTCGGCCAGGCCGACGCGGAGATCGATCCCGAAGGCGACCTGTCGGAGATGACCATCGGTGTGCAGCAGGGCACCATCCAGGACGAGTACGTGACCACCTACCACGGCGAGGCGGACATTCGTCGCTACTCGGACTCCGGCGGCGTGGTCAACGACATGTTCACCGGTCGGCTGGACCTGGTCTTTACCGCCTTCCCGTTGGCCCAGGAGCGGCTGTTCAGTGATGAGCGTTTTGCGCGCAAGGGCGAGCTGGTGACCGGCCCCGAGTCGATCTACGGGCCCGGCGTCGGCGCCGCCTTCCGCCAGCGCGATCGCGAACTGGCCATCGCGTTCAGCGAGGCCATCCAGGGGCTCAAGGACGACGGTGACTACCAGGCGCTGTGGGCACGCTACTTCGAGAAATAGCACCGGCGGAGTCGACCTCCCGCGGGGGGAAGACGAGAGGCGTGAAAGCCCGCTATGTAAGGAGCCCACCATGCGACGAGCCCTCCATCGGAGGGCTCGTTGGTGTCGGGGGTTCGGCCATTTACGCCGTCGGCGGCACGGTGCAATAGGCGGCTAGGCGCTGTCCGAAAAGTCGACGAGCGAAGGTTAGACAAGGCAAAAATCGGTGAGAAAGCGCAGTTTACGTGGTGTAAATGAGCATTTTGATCCGATTTTTAACGCCGTATTACCGAGCGCAGGCACTTTTCAGACAAGCCCTAGGGCGTCACCGGTAGCGCTGCGTAGGCCACCATCTCGACCAGCATTTCTTCCCGGGCGAAGCCGGAGACGATCACCGCCGCGCGGTTGGGGTAGGGCTCGCTGACGTACTCGGCGTAGACCCGGTTGACCGTGGCCAGATCCTCGCGCCGGGTCACGTAGATCAATACCTGGGTCAGCGATTCAACGCCGCCACCGGCGCAGGTGAGGGTGTGCACCAGATTGTCCAGCGTCTGGCGGGTCTGGGCCTCGATGCCGCCGTCGACCACCTCGCCGCTCTTGTCGATGGGGATCTGGGCGGTGAACAGGATGCCGTTGCCGACGCTGGCCCAGGACAGTGGGGCGCGGGAGGCGAACAGCTCGGTCTTGACCGGGTGAACCATGGGGTATCCTCGAACGTTGGAAGTCGGGGGTAGTAGGGCAAAGAGAGTGCCAAGGGGTGAGGGTTGTGTGTCAGTCGTTGTCGTGGGTGCCGGCGCCGGCGCCGCTGCGAGAGGCCTCGGTAGATTCCACCAGCAGCCGGGTGGCCAGCGCCTTGAGCTGCGCCCACAGGCCGTCGTCGACCTCGATGCCTTGCTGCATGGCACGCTCGCGGCAAGCCAGCAGGTCGGACTCCTGGTGACGGGCCAGCAGGTCGAGCTGATACTCGGAGCGCAGCGACGGCAGCAGGTCCACGTGGTTGGCCATGATCAGCGTCACCCCGTCGTTGGGTTCGTTTTCCTCGGGCACCTCGTGCACCGCGTAGACGCGGATCTCCGGCACCGAACTTCCCGCACGAAAGCCCACCACCTGCTCGATCAGCGGGGTGGCTGCCGCCTGCTCTGCGCCAGCGGTCCGGGCCTCACCGTCAGGCGCCTGGGCATTGCGCCAGAAGGCGGTGACGTTCATCCCGCGCCCGGCCAGCCGCGCCAGGTAGCCCATGATCAACTGGCGGTTGTGGCAGTGGCGGATCTTGATCACCGCAAGGCCTCGCGCCCGGGCCTTGGCAAAGCCCAGCTCCAGTGCCAGGGTCGAGCTCTTGAGCACGCTGGCGCCGTGGCTGTCGAGCACCGCCAGGTCGCCGTCCGAGTAGACGAGTTCCGGGGGGCGCTCGCCCTGATCCGCGAGCAGAAAGTCGAGGCCTCGTCCCAGCGCCGCCAGTCCACCGAGCTCGTAGAGCTGCATCCAGGCCACCATGTCGGCGGCGTCGCTGGCGTCTCCGTCCTCGAAGCCCATGGCCTGGAAGGCCTTGCGGCAGAGTCCCTGGAGTTCGTTGTAAGACACCTTCATGAGTTGGCTCCGGCGTGCTGGCGGGGTTGGGCATCGGCTTCCTTGAGCGTGCCGGCGGCGTCCTGGTCGGGCTCCAGCGGGAAGCTCCAGTCGTCGAAGTCGATCAGGTCGCTGGGCTCGGCGTTGAGTTCCTCGACCAATGGCGCGCCCTGGAACAGGGTGATGCGCACCCAGCGATCGGACTTGGGATCGAAGCGACTGGCGCCGAAGAACGACAGCTTGGTGCGAAGCAGGTGCATCGGCTTCATCTCGCGGGCCCACAGGTTGGCGCGGATCTCGCCGAAGGGCGTCTCGGCCATGCTCTGGATGCGCCGGATGATGTCCTTGTGACGCGGGTGGTGAATCAGGAACTCCACCACCAGGGCGCGCGGATGGGCGCTGAGGAAGTCGTCGATGACCCCATGGGTATCGGCCACCCGAGGCGCGATGGCGAGCTTCAGTTCACGGTCGGCGCCGGGTTCGACGTCGCGCACGCCCAGGCGCGGCTCCTCCTTCTCGACCGATCGATACCAGAACCAGTAGCGCTCCTCGGGGTCGCCGAAGTCATGACGCAGGGCCCAGTCGTAGTGGGTCTCGATCAACTGCTTGAGTCTGACCAGCGGCATGTCCGGGGTCAGCTCCAGGCCCTCCTCGACCCCCATCTGGTCCTCGAAGGGATCGACGATCTCCGGGTAGAGCTCAAGCAGCAGGGTGTGGATCAGCTCCTGGGCTTCCAGGCTCAGGGTCTGGCGGCTCCAGTCGATCAACTCCTGCCACAGCTCCTCGGCCAGTGGTACCTGCTCGAGCCAGGCGCGTACCGCTGGCAGGGCGCTGGCGGTCTCGCGGTTACGCGCGCTCTGCTCGCTATCCTCGGTCACGGTCTGGGCCAGGTGGCGCTCGGCCCGGGCGACAAGCGCCACCAGGCGCTGTCGCTCCGGTTCACCGGGAACCTGACCACTGACCTGGGCCAGCGCCTTCTCGCGGCTCTCGACCCAGCGCTGGATCAGCTGCGGGTGGTTGATCAGAAAGGGCGCCATGCCCAGTCCGGTGGAATTGCCGATGCCCAGATAGCGGCGCAGCGGCGCGGCCATGGCGACTGCGCTGCCCGGCGCGCGGGCCCGGGCCATATGCTCGATCTGCTCGATGGAGAAGTGGCGCAGCAGGTAGACCGCCAGCATCTGGGTCGAGAAAGGGCGCTGGAAGTCCGGGTTGTGTTTGAGCCGATCGAAGTCGGCGATGCCGAACTTGCCATTTCCGTAGACCGCGGTGGTGCGATACAGATAGCCGACCCGGGTCAGCCAGGCCGGGTCCGGCTGGCGCCCGGCGCACAGCGCGTCGAGAAAGGCGGCGAAGTTTCTGAGGCTGCGGTTGGCCCGGGACAGCACCAGCAGACGTGGATGCTGGCGCCCGGCCTCCTGTAGCGGCACATTGGCGGCCATCTGTTCGAGTAGCGAGTCGTCCACGTCACCTTCGACCACGCCGAAGGTGACGTCCCAGGCCTCGGCGATGACCCGGTCGGAGCGGGCGGCGTCGTCCAGTGGCTGGGAAAAGATCACCCCGTGGTAGCGGGCCTGGGGTGTCTGCAGACGATAGATGGCGACACCGTGGCCCTCGGCGTCGAGCTCGAAGCGGGTGGTGCTGATCTGCCAGCGCTGGCGCGCCATCTGGCGCACCAGGCTACGCACGAAGCTCAGCCGGCTGGCGTGCAGGCTGCCCAGGCGATCGAGTTGCATCACCTCGTCGGGCGCGCGCAGACGCAGGCGCTGCTCGACGTCGGAAAGGCGGCTGGCGAGGTCTTCGCGTCTCATCTCAGGCCTCCCCTGTAGCGCTGGCTTTGTGGCTGGTGATGCCCTGGGCGCGGGCCATGGCGAGGGCGGCCTGGGGGCCGGTCCACAGCGACGGCAGCAGCACCAGCGACACCGGGATGGCGGTCAGCACGATGAACTGCTGCAGGGCGCTGATCTGCCCCGCGCCCATGTACAGGAGGATAGCCGCCATCAGCGCCATGGCGATGCCCCAGAAGGCGCGAACCAGCGGGCTCGGCTCGTCGTGACCGGCACCCACCACGGCGATGGCGTAGCTCATGGAGTCACCGGTGGTGGCGACGAAGATGGTGGTCAGCACCAGGATCGCCACTGCCATGACGGTACCGCCTGGCAGCGCCTGGGCCACGGTCAGCGTAGCCACGTCGAACTGGAAGTTGTTGAGCGCCTCGGTCAGGTCGATGGCTCCGGTCATCTGGTAGAAGATGCCGGAGCCTCCCAGCAGGGTGAACCAGATGGCCGTGGCCACCGGTGCCAGCACCGCCACGGTGAGCACCATCTGGCGAATGGTGCGGCCCCTGGAGATGCGCGCGACGAAGATCGCCATCAGCGGGCCGTAGCCGATGAACCAGGCGAAGAAGAACACCGTCCACCACTGCATCCACCAGTCCGGTGCGCTCTGGGCGGTCATCGTCGACATGGCGAAGAACGACGTCAGGTACTCGCCGAAACCCTGGGTGAAGGCGTTGACCATGAACAGCGTCGGCCCGAACAGGAAGATCACCGCGGCGATGGCGAGCGCCAGGAAGACGTTGAAGCGCGACAGGATCTGGATGCCCTTGTCGATGCCGGTAACCGCCGAGGTGACGTAGACCGCGCCGAGGCCGATCAGGATGATCAACTGGGTCATGTAGGTGTTGGCCACACCGAACAGCTCGTGCAGACCGAAGCTGACCTGGGTGGCAAGAAAGCCGATGGGCCCGACGGTACCGGCCACCACCGCAATCACGCACAGGGCGTCGACCACGCCGCCCAGCGGGCCCTTCATCATCCGTTCGCCGAGTACCGGATAGAGCAGGGTGCGCGGCTGCAAGGGCTGGCCCTTGTCATAGTGGGCGTGGGACAGCACCACCGCGGTCAGGCTGCCGAGCACCGCCCAGGCCAGAAAGCCCCAGTGCATGAACGACTGGGCCAGGGCCGGGGCGATGGCGGAGTCGCTGCCGGCCTCGATGGCCGCGCTGCCGGCAAAGGCCGGCGGCGTGACCACGAAGTGGTAGATCGGCTCGCCGGCGGCGAAGAACACCCCGCCCCCTGCCAGCAGGGTGCACATGATGATCGACACCCACTTGAAGGTGGACAGTTCCGGCGTGCGGGTGTTGCCGATGCGTGCACTCGCCGCCGGGGTGGCGATCAGCCCCATGGCGATAAAGAAGGTCAACAAAAGCAGGATCTGGAAGTAGCTGCCGAGCGCCTTGGCGGTCCAGGCGAAGCCCGTGCCGATGGCCCCCGCGACGCCGTCGATGTCGTACAGCGACAGGCCGACGAACAGCAGGATGAAACCGATACTGAGACAGAGCACGACGGGGTCGCCCAGGCGATACTGGCCGGCGGGCAAGTCCGTGGTCGCTGGCGCCGAGCGATCGGCGGGTGACGAGGTGCCGGTGGTGGAGGTGGTCATGGCATGAACCTCTGGCGTGCGGCACCGTCGGGGCGGTGCCTGTTATGGTGATTGATGGCCGCAGGCATTCGGTTGTTGTTGGGATCTGGGATGCCGGCGGGTCGGTGGCTGACGGGTGGCTGGTCTAACGTTGGTCGAGGGCTGGTCGGGGGCTGCTCCGAGGGCCGCCTCAGGCGACCTTGGCGATACCCTGAGGCGTGGCGGCGCGCTCCAGCAGCGCCAGCCAGTTGCGGCCCATGATGCCGGCCACTTCGTCCTCGTTCATGCCGACGTCGCGCAGGCCCTGTATCAGGTTGGGGAAGTCTCGACTGTCCTTGAGCCAGGCCAGTGGTCGCGGCCAACCGGCGTTGGCGGCGCTGCCCTCTCCGTAGTCCATGTCCTTGGACCAGCGGCCGTTGCGCATCCAGTCGAGTACCGAGGTGGGCTGGTTCTGACACAGGTCGGTGCCGATGCCCAGGTGTTCGACCCCCATCAGGTCGGCGGTGCGGGCGATCATCTCGCAGTACTCGGCAAGGGTGCAGTCCGGGCCGTTGCGCAGGTGGAAGGGGTAGGCCGAGAAGCCCAGCAGGCCGTTGCACTCGGCGATGGCCCTGAGTACCCGATCGGACTTGTTGCGCTTGGCCGGGTGGAAGCTCTCGGGGTTGGCGTGGGAGATGATCACCGGACGGCTCGACAGCTCGATGGCCTCGAGGGTCGAGCGCTCAGCGCTGTGGGACATGTCGATGACCATGCCGACCCGGTTCATCTCGCGAATCACCTGGCGCCCGAAGCGGGTGATACCGCTGTCTTCTGCCTCGTAGCAGCCGCAGGCCAGCAGGCTCTGGTTGTTGTAGGTGAGCTGCATGATCAAGAGGCCGAGATCGCGCATCACCTCGACCATGTCGATATCGTCCTCGATGGGCGAGCAGTTCTGGGCGCCGAGAAAGACCCCGATGCGCCCGCTGGCCTGGGCCCTGGCGATATCGCCGGGCCCGCGCACCGGCATGATCAGGTCCGCATGGGCCTCGAAGCGGCGGTTCCACTCGCCCAGGCGCGACAGCGTCTCGCGGGTGGTCTCGTGGTAGACCAGGGTGGCGTGGACGGCGTCCAGGCCGCCCTCGCGCATCTGCTCGAAGATCTCCCGCGACCAGTTGGAGTACTGCAGGCCGTCGACGGTCAGCATTTCTCGGGACATGACGTCTCTCCTCAGGCCTTGACGTAGCAGGTCTTGACCACGGTGTAGAACTCGCGGGCGTAGCGGCCCTGCTCGCGGGGGCCGAAGCTCGACGCCTTGCGGCCGCCGAAGGGCACGTGGTAGTCGGTGCCCGCAGTGGGCAGGTTGACCATCACGCAGCCGGTCTCGGCGCGGGCCTTGAACTCGCTGGCAAGCTTCAGCGAGTCGGTAATGATGCCGGCGGTCAGGCCGAAGTGGGTGTCGTTGAGCACCTCGATGGCCTCGTTGGCGTCGGCGACCTTGATCACGCAGGCGATCGGGCCGAACACCTCCTCGCGATTGATGGCCATGTCGTTGGTGGTATCCACCAGAAGCGCCGGTGCCATGAAGTAGCCGTCGCTTGCCGCGCTGACGCGCTCGCCGCCGAACACCAGGCGGGCGCCGTCGGCCTGGGCGTGCTCGACCCATGCCAGGTTGGAGGCAAGCTGGCGGGCGTCGGCCGCCGGGCCAATGTGCACGCCGTCTTCCAGGGCGGGGCCGACACGCACCTGCTTCAGGCGCTCGATTAGTCGCTCGACGAAGGCGTCGTGGACCTTTTCTGTGACGATCAAGCGCGACGAGGCGGTGCACTTCTGGCCGGTGCCGGAGTAGGCGCCGTTGAAGGCGGCCTCCACGGCGAGGTCGAGATCGGCGTCGTCGGCCACGATCAGCGCATTCTTCGAGCCCATCTCGAGCTGGCACTTGACCAGGTTGGCGGCGGTGGCGCCGGCCACCCGGCGACCGACCTCAAGCGACCCGGTAAAGGTCAGGGCGTTGATTTCGGGACTTGCGATCAGGGCGTCGCCGACGCTCGAGCCCGGTCCCATGATCAGGTTGAAGGTGCCGGCGGGCAGCGCCTGGCGGCTGAGGATCTCGGTCAGCGCCCAGGCGCTGCCCGGGACCAGGTTGGCCGGCTTGAACACCACGGCGTTGCCGAAGGCCAGCGCCGGGGCGATCTTCCACACCGCGGTGGCCATGGGGAAGTTCCAGGGGCTGATGACGCCGACCACCCCCACCGGCTCACGGCGCACCTCCACTTCCACGCCGGGACGCACCGACTCGGCGCGCTCATCGATTTGGCGCAGTACCTCGGCGGCGTAGTAGTGGAAGAACTGGGCGGAGCGGTGGACCTCGCCGACGGCCTCGGCCAGGGTCTTGCCCTCTTCACGGGCCAGCAGCTCGCCGAGCTCGGCCTTGCGCGCCATCAGTTCGTCGCCCACCGCCATCAGCACGCCGTAGCGCTGCTCCAGGCCGCTCTTGGCCCATTCGCGGCCACCCCGGCGGGCGGCGGCGATGGCGTCCTTGACCTGCTCGGTCGAAGCCTGGGCGTAGACGCCGATCAGGTCGCTGGTATCCGACGGGCTGCGGTTCTCGATCTGGTCGACGCCGTCGATCCACTGGCCGTCGATATAGAGTGCGTAGGCTGACTGCTGAGACATGATGACCTCCTGTGACGAATGCGACACAGCCTAGGAGAGCCACCAAAATAAAGATAATCAATAATAACGAGCATATGATAAGTAAGGCTTACCGCCTGTCTGTGTGACGGCCCGTGTGAGGAAATGCCATGCTCCCGATCCAGCCGCTGCGCTACGTGCTGGCGAGGCCTGGGCTAGTCTCGGGGCGGACTTCCTGGAGCAAGGCGCCAGCCGGGACGAGAGACGAAAGGAAGGGTGACTGAGTTAGTGTTCGTCACGGTCAGTTCAGTGTGATGGTCGATGCCTCGTACCCGAGAGCCAGCGCAACGATAAATAGGCCGCAGGTATACAGCTGTTCGAATGTGGAAGGCTTTGCGGGTGGGGGGCCGTAGCGATTTTCTTCCTTTTGACCTGCAGAAAAAAGAAGAAAGAGAAATAGAGCGATGTTGGCAACTGGAAGCAAGTGAAGAACTAACCACCAAGGTGAAAGGTTCTTGTCATTTAGCCGCCACCTGGAAACGAGGAGGATTATGGCAAGTGAAGCGATAGAGAGTAAGATCTTTCCTATGCTAAAGCTTATGATGGTCGCCCTGGGAGAGGGTATCGGTAGTGTTAACTCGCTATATAAGATTCCTGAGAAGAGCACCAATTGGATGATGAAGGCAGTGAAAATGATGTAGAAAAATTTCAATCTGCCTATTCGAGAAGATGACGTGGATGTAATGGTATTTTGGCTATAGTTCTGTGTTGTATGCATTTCTTTCTCGCAAAAAAGGGGTGAGTGTTGTCTGGGAAAATATACTTCTATCGTTAGCTGGTGTTTCGATAGGTTCGTGGCGCGATGGTTTTGATTTCGTTGGCGTGGTTCATATCGGGGAAGTGAGACTTTTATTGCTGTCATGAGCCAATGTCAAGTCTGGTGGTTTTGCTTGTCTGGCACAGCAAAAAAATGGTTGTGATCGTAGAATGTGCGTGTTTTTTTCATCTGTTGCGCTAGGGGTTAGTGTTTTACACAATATTTATTGTGCTGCTGTGAAGCCTGACGTGGAGGAGGTGTTTGTGCTTTCAGGTGGCGGCGAATATTAATGCTCTTCGGATGATGAAGTGTGCTGCTTTCGGTGGCTTCAGGTGTACTATGGTCTCAGGTGTATATTTGTCGATTTGCTGCGTAGTCATGGCAGGAAATGCCGGCAGTGGCTGTAGACATATAGCGAAACCTGTAAAAAATTTGGAATCATCAAGCACTCGCAGATGGATACAGTATGCTCCCCGACCTCAAGATCCAGCCGCTGCGCTACGTGTTGGCCATCGTCGACCACGGCGGCTTTCACGCCGCCGCGCGCCAGCTTCACCGCAGCCAGCCGGCGGTGTCGATGGCGGTGCGCGAGCTGGAGGCGCGGCTTGGCGAGGCGCTGTTCGAGAAGGGTGCCCAGGCGAGCCTCACCCCCTTCGGCGCATACTGCGTGCCGCGCTTTCGCGAGCTGATCCTCCAGCATGATCGCCTGAGCCGTGACCTGCTCGCCCAGGTCGAGCGCCAGGCGGGGCATCTGGATATGGCGGCGGTACCGTCGGTGGCCAGCCGCCTGATGCCGAACTTGCTGTCGGAGTTCGTTGAGCGCTATCCGGGCATCCGCGTGGCGCTGCACGACGGCAACGCCGACTTCGTGCGCGAGCAGGTGCTGGGCGGTGAGGTGGATATCGGGCTTTCAAGCCTGTGGCAGCCTGACGATGCCCTGGCGTTCACCCCTTTGCTGCGCGACAAGGTGGGGGTGGTGTGTCGCGATGACCATCCCTTCGCCGGGCGCGAGAGCCTGCACTGGCGCGAGCTTGCCGGCGAGACCCTGATCGGCAACGGCACCTCGCGGCTGCTCGAGGGCACCGAGGCCGAGGCGCTGCTGGCGAGTCCCACCTTCTTTATCTCCAACATGATCTCGCTGACCGCCAGCCTGGTGGCGGGGCTCGGCATCACCACCCTGCCGCGACTGGCGTTCGCCGAGGAGTACGAGCGGCTGAGGTTCGTTCCGCTGGAGTGCCCGGTGGTGGAGCGCCAGGTGGGACTGGTGCGCCTGGCCGGTCGCAGCCTGTCGCCGGCCGCCGCTGCCATGGCGGCCTTTATTATCGAGCGCCTGGAGGAGGGGCAGGGGGAGGATGGCCATGGCCCGAGCAGCCAATAGCCGATCAGCCAATAGCCGATCAGCCAATAGCCGTTCAGCCAATAGCCGATAACGCCAGGCGGGCTCGCCGTCCGTCAGCCGTTGCGGTCGAGTTCGCCGGCGTCCATGCCGTTGCGTCGCCGGACCTCGAGCAGCAGGGCGCTGTGGTCGAGGTCAGCACCACCTGCGTTGACCAGATCGCTGAACAGGCGGTCGGTCAACTCAAGCAGCGGCAAGTCGAGGCCGAGTTCCCGGGCGACGTCGCAGGCGGCGCGAGTGTCCTTCATCTGATGCCTGGCCGGTCCGCCGGGTGCGAAGTCGCCGTCCAGCATGCGTTGGCCATGCTGGTCGAGAATCCGCGAGTAGGCGAAGCCCCCCAGCATGGCCTGGCGCACCTTGGCGGGGTCGGCGCCGCCGGCTTCGGCCAGCACCAGGGCTTCCGACACCGCCGCGATGGTGCTGGCCACCGTCAACTGATTGACCAGCTTGGCCAGGGCGCCGCTGCCTGCCGGGCCAATATGCAGGGGATGGCCCATGGCCTCGAGAATGGGCTTTGCCCTGTCGTAATCGACGGCGTCTGCTCCGGCCATGATCGAAAGAGATCCTTCGCGCGCGCCCTTTTCGCCGCCGGAGACCGGGGCGTCCACCCAGCCAAGGCCAAGCTCGCGACAGCGTTCGGCCAAGGCGATTGCTTCACTGTGGCCAATGGTCGACATCACGATGAGCAGGGTACCGGGAGACAACTGACGGGCGATGCCGTCGTCGCCGAACAGCAGCGTCTCGCATACCGCGCCCGAACTTACCATCACCACCACCGCCTGGGCGTTTGTCGCTGCCTCGATGGGTGTCTCGGCCAGAGTGGCGCCAAGTTCGCCCAGCGGGGCTGCCTTGTCGATGCTGCGATTCCAGGCACGCAGGGGGAAGCCTGCACGGATCAGATGACGGCCCATGGGCAGGCCCATGATACCGGTGCCCAGCAGGGCGATGGTGGCAGGAGAGGTCATACGGGCGGCTCGTTGTAGATTAGAAAGTAGGTAACAGCCTAACCTCTTCCGCCCGGTGCCTCCACGCTCAGTCGACCTGCCGCCACCACTGTACCGGCCAGCCGCGCTCGCGGGCGGTGGCGTCAAGCGTCGGGTCGGGGTTGATGGCGAAGGGACGGTCGACGAATTCCAGCAGGGGCAGGTCGTTACGCGAGTCGGAGTAGCCGAAGCTCTCCACCGGGGTGTGCTCGGCCAGCCATTCGCGCAGCGCCTCGAGCTTGCCGCCCTGGAAGGTGCGGATGCCCTCGGCCTTGCCGGTGTAGCGCCTGCGCGAATCGAGTTCGAGGGCGGTGGCCAGCGCCTGATCGGCACCGAGGCGCTCGGCCAGCGGGCCGACCACGTGGATCGGCGAGGCCGAGATGATCACCACCCGATGGCCCTGGTCACGGTGCCAGGCCAGGCGTTCGTGGCCCTGAGGGAAGAGCCGGGGCACCACCTTGGCCTCGAGGAAGGCGTCGACCTGTTGCCTGACGTCGGCCTCGCTGCGGCCGGCCAGCGGCGTCAGCAACAGCGCCAGATGGGCTTCCATGTCGAGCGTTCCGGCGGCGTAGGCGGCCATGTGTTCGGCGAAGGCGGCGCGGTAGGCGTCGCCGTCCTCGATCCAGCCGAGATCGATCAGCCACTGACTCCATAGTCCGGTGATGTCGCCGTCGAGCAGGGTGTCATCGAGGTCGAACAGGGCCAGGGTCATGGGCGCGTCGGGGGCCTTGGCGGCATCGCCGTGGCAGGCGTCAGTGGTCATGGTGACAGGGCTCGTCAGGTCGTTCATGCATCCAGCTCCTGAACCTCGTCGAGATCGACGTGGATCGTCACCTCGCAGCCGGCGGGCAGCAGGCTGCGGGCGGAGCGATTGAGGGTATCGACGGCGAGGCTGGTGCCATCGCAGTCGATGTCGTAGCGCACGATGTTACCGAGCAGGCGATGTCGACGCACACGACCGCTGACGCCCGGTCCCACCCGCGCCGGCCGCTCGCCACCCAAAGGGCGGCCCTGCACGCTGAGATAGAGCGCCTCGGGGCGCAGCGCGACACGACCGGCCTGGCTGCGAAAGCCCAGCAGTGGCGCGGCCTCGACGGCGTCGAGCAGACAGTAGTGGCCCATGAAGCCGGCGGCGTTTTCGTCCCGGGGCCGGGTGTAGAGCACCTCGGCGGTGTCCTTTTGCAGGATCCGCCCCTGGTGCATCAGGAACACCCGGTCGGACATCAACATGGCCTCTTCCTGGTCATGGGTCACGAACAGGGTGGTCAGGCCGAGGGTCTTCTGAATCTCGCGGATCTGGTCGCGCAGATGTCGACGAATGCGGGCGTCCAGCGCCGACAGCGGCTCGTCCATCAGCAGTACCTTGGGTTCCACCACCAGCGAGCGTGCCAGTGCCACCCGCTGGCATTGCCCGCCCGACAGCTGGTGGGGAAACTTGTGCGCCTGGTCCTGCATCTCGACCAGGCGCAGCACCTCGTCCACCCGGCGCGCGCGCTCGTCACCGGGGACCTTCTGCATGCGCAGGCCGAAGGCGACGTTGTCGGCGACCTTGAGGTTGGGAAACAGCGCATAGTGCTGAAACACCATGCCGACCCCGCGCCGCTGGGGCGGCAGGCGGGTGATGTCGTCACCGCCGATGTGGATGCTGCCGGCGTCCAGCGAGGTCAACCCAGCGATGGCCCGCAGCAGGGTCGACTTGCCGCAGCCGGACGGCCCCAGCAGGGTGATGAACTCGCCATGCTCGATATCGGCGTCGATGTCGGCGAACACCGAGGTCTCGCCGAAGCGCTTGGCCAGCCCCCTCAGCGAGACCGCGTTGCCGCTTTCCTGGCGGCCTGGCGCGGACGGGGTCGTGGTCTGGACCGAGGACGGGATAGTGGACGGGACCGTGGACGGGGCGGCGCGCTGGGTGGCAGGTGTAGTGGCAGCCATCATCGTGTGGCCTCCGTGATGGTGTGCTCGGCCTGGCGATTGCCCAGCCAGGTCAGGATCAGGGTAAAGGCGAACAGGGTGATCACCAGGGCGCTGGTGAAGTGGCCGCTGGCGCCGCGCATATTGTTGAGGTAGACCTGCAGCGTCTCGAAGCGGGTGCCCACCAGCATGTTGGCGAAGACGAATTCGCCGACCAGGAACGAAAACGACAGGAAGATGGCGATCTGCACCCCGCCACGCAGGTTGGGCAGGATGACCAGAAAGAAGGCTTTAAGCGGCCCGGCACCCAGCAGCTGGGCGGCGTCCATCAGGCTTTGCACGTCCACCGCACGCAGGCTGTTGGCAATGGCGCGGTACATGAACGGCAGCACGATGGTGAAGTAGGTGGGAATCAGGATCCAGGGGGTGCCCACCAGCGGCAGCGGGCCGCCAGCGTAGAGCTTGAGTAGCCCCACCGAGGACACCACCGGGGGCACCGCGAAGGGCATCAGGATCAGGGTGTTCATCCAGCGGTCCAGCCACGGATAGCGGGTGTGGGCCAGCAAAGCCACCGGCATCACCAGCACCAGCGACAGCGCCAGGGCACCCACGGCGACAGCCAGCGACCGGGCGAAGGCCGCCACAAAGCGCGGGGTGGTCCATAGCTCCACGAACCAGGCCAGGGTCAGGCCATCGGGGACCAGGGTCGCGCCCCAGCGGGTGGCCAGGGCGTAACCCAGGGTCGCCACCAGCGGCAGGGCCAGCACCGCGAAGACGCTGCCGACGATCCAGGCGTAGGGGTTGAAGGTCGCCGACAGCGGCGCTGCGGTCGGGCTCTTGTGAGCCGGCAGGGTTTCAGCGTGAGCCATGCTGTGCACTCCTTCTCAACAGCCACTGCTGGACCAGGGTGACCAGCACCAGCAGCATCACCAGAATCAGCGCCAGGGCGCTTGCCAGATTGGGCTCGAGGAACAGGTCGCCGGCCACCAGGTTGGCAATACGAATGGTCATCAGGTTGTAGCTGGTGTTGACCAGCGCGTAGACGGTGGCGTAGGCGCCCATGGCGTTGGCGAACAGTACCGTGAAGGTGCCGGCCAGGGCCGGCCACAGCACCGGCAGGCCGATGCGCTGCCAGTAGGCGATGCGCCCGGCGCCGAGCAGGCTGGCGGCATCACGCCATTCGGCCTTGAGGCCGGCGAAGGCCGGGAACAGCAGCAGGATGCCCAGCGGAATCTGGAACCAGGTGTAGATGACGATCAGCCCGCCGGTGGAGTAAAGACGCACGTCCTCGATGATGCCGAGTCGTTGAAGCGCCAGGGTCAGCACGCCGTTGGCCCCCAGCAGGATGATGAAGGCGAAGGCCAGGGGCACGCCGGCAAAGTTGGAGGTCATGTTGGTGAAGGCGATCATCGCTCGCCTCAGGCGTCCGCCGGAACGTACCAGGGCGTGGCAGGTCAGGGTGGCGATGACCAGGCCGATGGCGCTGGACACCAGCGAGATGGTCAGACTCTTCCAGATCGCCTGGCGGAAGAACGCCGACTGGGCGATCTCCTGAAAGTGGCCAAGGCCCCAGTTACCGTTGACGTTGAAGGCGCTGATCGCGACCCAGGCCATCGGCGCCAGCTGGAAGGCGGTGAATATCACGGCGAAAGGCACAAGCCACAGCCAGGCCGGTAGGGGCGCCTTCACGAGCCGGCCTCCTCGTTGCAGGTGGCGTTCGCGGTGGATGCGACGCCTGCGCTGCTGGACGCGGCCAGCAACTCGGGATGCCAGGGCTTGTCGTGGGAGAGCCCGAGGACGCTTGCCAGGGTGCCGCACAGGTGGGTCTGGCGGATGACCCGTCCGGCGGGGTCGGCAAAGGCGTCGCCGAACAGCCACAGCGGCACCCGGCGTTCTTCTTCCAGCAGGCCCGAGTGGGAGCGATCGGCGTTCATGCCGTGGTCGGCGGTGATCATCACCTGGCAGCCGTCGGCCAGCCAGCCTGGCAGGTAGTCGGCCAGGGCGATGTCGGCGTGGCGGGCGGCGTTTCTGTACTGGGGCGAGTCGCCGCCGTGACGGTGGCCGGTATCGTCGATGTTCATGCTGTGAACCAGCAGGAAGTCCGGCGCGTGGCGTTGCCTCAGGGCCTCGGCGTCGCTGAACAGGTGATCATCCGGATAGTGGTCCTGCCAGTAGAAGATGCCGGCCTGGATGGCCGCCGCAGGGTCGTCGAGAAAACGGTCGCGGGTGCGCTCGAAGGGCGCCTTGACGTAGAGCTCACTGACCCAGTGATAGGCCGCCGCAGCGGTGGCAAGGCCCTGGCCGCGGGCCAGGTCGAACAGGCTGATGCCATGGGACCGGCGCACGATGTCGTTGTGCACTACCCCGGAGTCCACCGGGCGATCGCCGGTCAGCAGGCACTCGTAGAGCGGCCGAGACATGGCCGGCAGCTCGCAGTCGAGGTGGGTGGTGTAGCCGCGTCCGGCCTCTACCAGGGCGCTCAAGTGGCCCATGGCGTGATGGCCGACGGCGTGATTGAGGCCGTCCAGCACCACCAGTATGACGGGTCTGGTCATGATGACTCCCGGCCGCGCGGCAATACAGGGCGCGGCGCTGTCGCGATAAGACGTGGAATGCGCTGAAGACAGGCCACTTGGGCACTGTCTTCAGCGGTCGATCGACGTAGCGGCGCTGTCCTCAGCGCTTGATCACTGCTGGTGGATCAGCACCTCGGACTGCCACTGGCGCGGCAGCACCTTGGCGCTCTGTTCCCAGGCGGCAAAGTCCTGGATCGGACGGGCGCTGGCGTACTGCTCGTTGGGCAGCAGCTTGGCGGCGATGTCGTCGGGCAGGGTCAGGTGCTCGGCGCGGATCGGGCGAGCGTAGCCCTCGGCCAGGTTGAACTGCCCTTCGTCGGACAGGATGTACTCACGGGCCAGCTTGGCGGCGTTGGGGTGCTGGGCGTGGGTGTTGATGATGGTGGCATAGCCGGAGGTCACCGAAGCGTCCGAGGGGATCACCACCTCGAAGGCGTCACGGTCGATCTGGTCGCGGTAGTTCAAGGCGTTGAAGTCCCACAGCAGGGCCACTTCCACTTCGCCCTTCTCCAGGTTGGCGATGGACACGTCGGCCAGCGACAGTCGGCCCTGCTCGGCCAGTTCGGCGAACAGCTCGAGGCCCGGGGCCAGATTGCCCTCGTCGCCACCGGCGGCGTAGGCGGCGGCGAGTACCGCATTGTTGGCCTGGGAAGCCTGGCCCACGGCGCCCACCGATACCGAGTAGTCACCCTCGCGCAGGTCGGCGAAGGAACTCGGGCGCTGGTCCTCTTCCACCAGGTTTTTGTTGATCATCAGCGCAATGGTGCCAGTGTAGCCGAGCATCCAATGGCCATCGTCGTCCTTGGCCCAGTCGGGGATCTCGTCCCAGGTGGTGGGCTTGTAGGGCTGAGTCACCCCCTGCTGCACCGCGATCGGACCAAAGGCGAAGCCGACGTCGCCGATATCGGCGGTGGCGTTCTCGCCCTCGGCCTTGAACTTGGCGACTTCCTCGGCGGAGCTCATGTCGGTATCGGTGTGCGCCAGGCCGTAGACGCTTTCCAGGTCGGCCCAGGTGTCCTTCCAGTTGGCCCAGGTGTCGGGCATGCCGACGCTGTCGACGCGGCCTTCCTGCTTGGCGGCCTCGATCAGTGACTCAAGCTCGGCGGTGTTTGCCTGGGCGGCGGTGGACAGCAGGCCAACGCAGGCCAGGGCGGTCAGGGTCGGGTAACGCAGAGAAGTGACGATCACGAGAGGGTCTCCGGGTCAGGGGCGAGAAGTCGACGGAAACCGATGCGCCTTTCTGGTCTAGATCAGTTCCCGTTGACGATCACCCTAAGGAGCTAGCGTGACAGCCTCGTGTCAGTTGCGTGGCAGTCTCGTCTCAGTCCATATGAGCTAGGTAAAGGACGAAAAACCCGACTCGTTCGAGCACTGTCATCGCGTTGTCACCGGCTTGCCACTAGACTGCTGAAATTACGTTGAACCTTCTTTGGTCTATACCAGAAAGCTGGACGCCGCCGGATACTGCCCGGCGGCGATCCTGGTCAGAGCTTCGAGAGTCCGCCTTGCCTACTGTCCCTGACGACACCTCGCACGACGCCTCCCCCTCCCATCGCCTGCGCGAGCGTCTTGCGCCCTTGCTGAGTCTGGCCTCGACACGGGGCGATCGCCGTCTGCCCAGCGAGCGAGACATGATGGCGCGCCTCCAGACCACCCGCATCACCCTGCGCGAGGCACTCAATGAGCTGGAGGCGGAGGGCTGCGTGTATCGCGAGAATCGGCGCGGCTGGTTCGTGTCGCCGCCACGGCTACGCTATGACCTGTTGGCCTGCCTGCCGTTTCACGAGATGGTGCGATCCCAGCAGCGCAGCGCCCGCACCCTGTTGCTCAGTGCCGAGGAAGTGATCGCGCCCGTCACGGTCGCCCGCCGGCTGGGACTCGCCGAAGGCGAGCGCGTCTACCGCATCTGTCGTGCCCGGCTGGTGGACGAACGCCGGGTGCTCTACGTGGAACACCATCTGTTGCCGCGCTGCTTTCCCGCCATTCTGGAGTTCGATCTGGCGCGGGAATCGCTGACCGAGCTCTACCGCCGCGAGTACGGCATCCGGGTCGGGCGGGTCAGCTACGAGCTCGGCACCTGTGTACTTTCCAGCGACGCCGCCAGCGCGCTCAACGCGGTACGCGGCAGCCCCGCCCAGCGCATCACCCGCATCAACCACGACCAGAACGGCCGTGCCATCGACTGTGATGATGAGTACTGGCGCCACGACGCCATCGAGCTGACGCTTTCCGCCGCCCCTCAGGGAGTTTGAGGTGCGAGATCGAGGGGCTTCGAACTGCAGGGGAGTGCTAGACCGCGGGAGGGCGTTCTTCCAGCAGGTGCCACAGGGGGGCTGCCACTGCCGCTTCGTCGCGATGGCGATAGCAGGCCACTTCCAGAGAGGGGCCGCCGAGGATTTCCTGCAAGGAAATCAGCTTGCCGCTCTCGAGGTCTTCCTCGATCAACCCGTGGGGTAGCCAGCCGATGCCGAGACCGGCCAGGGCGAGTTGGCGAATGCCGATGGTGAAGGCGGTCTCGCAGACCAGTTCGATCTCGTAGTGGCGTTGGGCATCGAGCAGGTAAGGCGTCGCCAGGGCCTGGCCAAGAAAGCTGTCCGGATCGTAGCCGATCAAGGGCAGTCGTTGACCTTCCTCGAGTTCGTGCATGAGACCACCGTGATGATCCGATGCGCACACCGGCAACAGCCGTTCAACGCCCAGTGACAGCCGCTCGACGCTGTCGCTGCCGCTGAACAGGGGGGCGCCCTCCAGCTCCGAACACAGCAACAGGTCGGCCTTGCCTTGCTCGAAGTCGTGGATGCACTGGCTGCGGTCGGATGAGGTGATCTGCAGTCCCACCTCAGGCGCGTGATGACGCAGGTGGCGCAACAGGCGCGGCAGGTAGCTGACGGTCAGGGTGTGCTGGGTGGTCAGAATGGCCCTGGGCCCCTGGCGGGCATCGCTTCTAAGACGACTGCGCATGGCGTAAAGGCGTGCCAGCCACTCTCGTAATTGGGGCTCGTACGCCCGCGCGTGGGCGGTCAACTCCAGGCGCGAGGCGCTGCGATCGATCAGCGCCACCCCCAGCCATTCTTCCAGCTGGCGGATACGGCGCGAGAATGCCGGCTGGGTGACGTGGCGCCGTTCGGCCGCCTGGGAAAAGGTGCCCGCTTCGATAAGCTCGAGAAAATCCTCTATCCATTCGATCTTCATTGGTGTTTTGGTCTGCCTTAGTGGGTGGCGGCCGGGGCTAAGCAGTGGCTATGCAAAAATTTAACAGCTGGCGAGCAACTTGGCATTGGTCTCATGTTCCAGGCGAGGCTTAACTTGGAAGCGATCGCTCGAGGGCAGGCCTTCAGGCCTGCTGTGTCTTTCGACGTAGGTCGTCAAGAGAGCACGCCAATGCCAACAATGACTCGCCTGGAGGCCCGTATGCACCTGTCCCGTTTTCCCCGTGTCCGTCTCGGCCATATGCCCACTCCGCTGGAGCCCATGGACAACCTGAGCAAGCTGCTCGGCGGTCCGCGGCTGTGGATCAAACGCGACGACTGCACCGGCCTGTCCACCGGTGGCAACAAGACCCGCAAGCTTGAATTCCTGATGGCCGACGCCCTGGAACAGGGCGCCGACACCATCATCACCCAGGGCGCCACCCAGTCCAACCACGCCCGCCAGACCGTGGCCGCCGCCTGCAAGCTGGGGCTCGAGTGCCACATCCTGCTGGAAGACCGCACCGGCAGCGAGGACCCCAACTACAACTACAACGGCAACGTCTTCCTTGATCAGCTCCACGGCGCCAGCGTCGAGAAGCGCCCGGGCGGTGCCGACATGGCCGCCGAGATGGAAGGCCTGGCCGATCGTCTGAAGAGTGAAGGCAAGAAGCCCTACATCATCCCCGGCGGCGGCTCCAACGAGATCGGTGCCCTGGGCTACGTCAATGCAGCCCTGGAACTTCTGGCCCAGGCCAACGACATGGGTCTGCGCATCGATCATCTGGTCCACGCTACCGGCAGCGCCGGCACCCAGGCGGGCCTGGTCACCGGCCTCAGCGCCTGCAACGCCGGTATCCCGGTGCTCGGCATCGGCGTTCGCGCGCCGAAGGACAAGCAGGAAGCCAACGTCTTTGCCCTGGCCCAGAAGACCGAAGCCAAGCTCGGCCTGTCCGGCGTCGTCAGCCGCGAACAGGTGGTCGCCAACTGCGACTACGTGGGTGAGGGCTACGGTGTGCCCACCGACAGCATGATCGAGGCGGTCACCCTGCTGGCCCGTCACGAAGGCATCCTTCTGGACCCGGTGTACTCCGGCAAGGGCATGTCAGGGCTGATCGACCTGATCCGCCAGGGCCACTTCAAGCAGGACGAGAACGTCGTCTTCCTGCACACCGGCGGCGCCGTTGCGCTGTTCGGCTATCCCGATACCTTCGGTTTCCCCGACTACAAGGGCTAGGCCCAGGGCGCTTCAGGGCAGGCGCCCGCTGAGTTCGGGCGCCCTCGACGACGTTATTCGGAGACAACAATGACCATTCGTCATCTCAAGAAGGCGGAGGCCGCCGCTGGCGTTGCCGCCGAAGACCAGCGCGTGACGGAAGCGGTGCGTGGCATGCTCGAGGATATTCGTGCCCGCGGCGAGGCGGCCGTGCGCGAATACGCCGAGAAGTTTGACGGCTGGACCGGCGACTTTGTGTTGAGCGACGACAAGCGGCGTCAGTTGATCGACAGCGTGCCCCAGTCGGTCAAGGACGACATCGACTTCGCCCACCGCCAGATCCGCCGTTTTGCCGAGGCCCAGCGTGACAGCCTGACCTCCTTCGAGATCGAGACCGAAGAGGGCGTGCTGCTCGGTCAGCGTGTGCTGCCGGTACACAGCGCCGGCTGCTATGTGCCGGGCGGCCGCTACGCTCACGCCGCCTCGGCGCTGATGAGCGTGGCCACCGCCAAGGCCGCCGGTGTCGAACACGTGGTGGCCTGTTCGCCGCCCCGGGGCGACAGCATCAACCCGGCGGTGGCCTACGCCATGCATGTGGCCGGCGCCGACATGATCCTCGAGATGGGCGGCGTCCACGCCATGGCCAGCATGGCCTTCGGCCTGTTCGGTGGCCGCGAGGCCGACATCCTGGTCGGTCCCGGCAACGCCTACGTGGCCGAAGCCAAGCGCCTGCTGTTCGGTGAAGTGGGTATCGATGTGTTTGCCGGCCCCACCGAGTCGGCGATCATCGCCGACGAGTCCGCCGACCCGATGACCATCGCCGTCGACCTGGTGTCCCAGGCCGAGCACGGCCCGAATTCACCGGTGTGGCTGTTCAGCACAAGCGAAGCGACCGCCCGCGAAGTGATGGAGATTCTGCCGAAAGTCGCTGACGACATGCCTAACGCTGATATCGTTCACGCTGCCTGGCGCGACTTCGGTGAGGTCATCGTGGGCGACAGCCGCGAGGAGATCGTCGCGATCAGCGATCAGTACGCCTGCGAGCACCTGCAGGTGCTGTGCGAGGATCTGGACTGGTGGAAGCAGCATCTGAGCAACTATGGCTCGCTGTTTCTGGGTGAGGGCAGCACCGTCACCCACGGTGACAAGTGCTCCGGTACCAACCATATCCTGCCGACCAAGCGTGCCGGGCGTTACTCCGGTGGACTCAATGTCCACAAGTTCATGAAGGTGCTGACCACCCAGCAGTTGAGCGTCGAGGCCAATCTGACCTTTAGCGCGGTGGGATCCCGGATTTCCCGTACCGAGGGCATGGAAGGCCACGCCCGGGCCTGTGACTGGCGCCTGGCCAAGTACTTCCCCGAGCAGGAATGGGATTTCCCTGTTCACCGTCAGGCTCGTTACTGAGTCGCCAGCGGAGGAGCCAGCCATGCGCCGTTTTGCCAAATCCTTCACCCAGCAGGAAGCCATCTCTGACGACGCCATCGCCTCGGCGGTGGCCGTGCTCCAGAGCGGTCGCCTGCATCGCTACAACCTGGCCGAAGGCGAGGCCGGTGAGACCGCCCTGCTGGAGTCCGAGTTCGCCGCGAGCCTGGGTGTCGACTACGCACTGGCCTGCGCCTCCGGCGGTTATGCGTTGCAGCTGGCGCTGCGCGCCTGCGGACTCGAGGCCGGCGACAAGGTGCTGTGCAACGCCTTCACCCTGTCGCCGGTGCCCGGCAGTATCGTCGCGGCGGGTGGCGAGGCGGTACTGGTGGACATCCTGGACGATACCACCGTCGATCCCGACGACCTGGATCGCGCCGCCCGCGAGAGCGGTGCCGGCTTCTTTGTGCTGTCGCACATGCGCGGCCATATCGGAGACATGGACGCCATCGTCGCGGTGTGCGAGTCCCACGGCATCGTGCTGATCGAAGACTGTGCCCACACCATGGGGGCGGCCTACGATGGCCGACCCAGCGGCACCTTCGGCAAGGCAGGCTGCTTCAGCACCCAGACCTACAAGCACATCAATTCCGGAGAGGGCGGACTTCTGGCCACCGCCGATGCCGAGGTCATGCGGCGTGCGGTGATCCTCTCCGGCTCCTACATGCTGTTCGATCGGCACCTGGCCGCACCCGCGCCCGAAAGCTTCGCCGAGACGCGTCTGATGACACCCAACATGAGTGGCCGCATGGACAATCTGCGGGCGGCCATCCTGCGTCCTCAGCTGGCCGAGATGGAGCACCGCAAGACGCGCTGGAATTCGCTGTATCGGCGCATGGAGCAGCGTCTTGGAGATATCGCCGAGGTGTGCCTGATTGACCGGCCCGCCAGGGAGGACTTCGTCGGCAGCTCCATCCAGTTCCGCCTGCCGGCGCTGGGCGCCGACACCATTGCGCGCTTTGTCGAGGGCTGCGAGGCCCGCGGCATTCCGTTGAAGTGGTATGGCAAACCCTTGCCGGAGGACTACACCAGCCGCTACGACAGCTGGGGTTATCTGGCCGGCACACGTGCACTGCCGATCGCCGACAGAGTACTCGCCACCCTGTGTGACCTGCGCCTGCCGCTGACCTTCGATCAAGCAGACTGCGACGACATCGTCGCGCTGATGAGCGCCGCCATGGAAGAGGCGGTGCAGCCCCCCGAGGCAACACCCGACAAGGCGCTCGGCTCTCGCTGAGCCACGTCTGACGACGCAATAACAAGACATCCGGAGTGACAATAATGTTCAAGAAGACTCTACTTACCGCCGCCATCGTCATGGCAGCCACTGCCACCGCCGCAGAGGCCAAGACCTTCAAGGTCGGCATGGGCGATCCCATGGACTCCGACCAGGGGGCCCTGGCCCAGCGCTTCGAGGAGTTGGTCGAATCGCTGTCCGACGGCGAGATGCAGGTCGAGCTGTTCCCCGGCGGCCAGCTCGGTTCCGAGACCGGCATGATCCAGGACACCCGCATCGGCAAGCTGGACTTTGCGCTGGTCGGTGTCGGCAACCTGACGCCCTACGCAGCGCGTCTGGGCGCCTTGACCATGCCCTATGCCCTGCGTAGCCACGCCGATGCGGTCAAGGCCACCACCGGCCCCCTGGCCGATCGGTGGAACACGATCGCCGAGGAAGAGGCCGGTGTGCACATCGTCAGCTGGCTGTACTCCAACTTCCGTCACCTGACCAACTCCCAGCGGCCGGTGACGACCCTCGCCGATGTCGAGGGACTCAAGGTTCGCGTGCCGCAGAACGAGATCATGCTGGCCAGCTACGAGGCCTGGGGCGCCAGCCCCATCAGCATGTCCTGGCCGGAGGTCTTCACCGGCCTGCAGCAGGGCGTGATCGATGGCCAGGACAACCCCTACATCGTCAACAGCACCATGAAGTTTCACGAGGTGCAGGACCACCTCACCGAACTTCACGCCCAGTACTCGCTGCAGCCCATCGTGATGGGGGTGCGCAGCTACGAGCGTCTGTCCGACGAGGAGCGAGCGATCATCGATCGCGCCGGCCTGGAGGCGCAGCTGTACGCGCTGCAGTTCCAGCTGACCAAGGCCTCCGAGGCGCGTGCTGCCATGGAAGCCGAAGGGGTCGAGGTGGCCACCCTGGAAGACGAGGATGAATGGATCCGCATCGCCCAGGAAGAGGTGTGGCCGCAGTTCTACGAGGACATCGGTGGCCAGGAAGCCTTCGAGGAAATGCAGGCGGCGCTCGGTCACTGATCGTTGTCGCCGCGGGCGGCGGTCGCTGACCGCCGCCCGGGTCTTGTTGTCATTGCTGCTGCATTCCCGTCGGGAAGGAGGCCTCCATGCTGGCCAAACTCAACTATATCGAAGACTACGCCTGCCGCTTTCTGCTCGGGCTCTTTGTCATTCTGCTGTTCGTTCAGGTGGTGATGCGCGTCACCCTGGGCATCGGCATGGCATGGATCGAAGAGCTCGCGCGCTACGCCTTCGTCTGGTTCGTCTTTCTGGGCGCAGCCCACGCAGCCCACTTGAGCGCGCATAACCGCCTGCAGACCCATATCAAGCTGATGCCACGCAAGGTGGCCAATACCCTCTTGTTGCTGGTGGATCTGATCTGGGTCGCCTTCTGTCTGGTGCTGGCCTACAAGAGCCTGGATCTGATCGGGCTGTTGCTGGAATTCCCCTATGACTCGCCGGCCCTGGGCTGGTCGCTGGCCTACGTTTACTTCGTCTTCCCCATCGCCTTTACCTTGATGGCCTTTCGCGTGCTGCAGGTGCAGTACCTGAAGCTGTTCAAGGGCATCGAGCCAGGTGACGTGGACGCCCAGGAAGTGTCCAGGATCACCGAGGAAACGAGCCACTACAGCGACGGCAAGACGTCGTCCAAGGCGGAGGGCTAAGCCATGGCCGCAACCGTACTGTTTTCCATGTTTGCCGGGCTGTTGTTCTTCGGCACCCCTATCGTCGTCTCTCTCGGCGTGGCCTCGATGGCCGTCTATATACTCAACGGCGACGATCTCAGTTCGCTGATCGAGCTGGCCTTTTCGGCCATCAACTCGTTTCCGCTGATGGCCTTGCCGTCGTTCATCCTGGCCGGCGCACTGATGGGGGATGCCGGTATCGCCAGACGCCTGATCCTGATCGCCGAGGAGCTGGCCGGTCCTGCCGCTGGTGGGCTAGGCGCCGCTGCGGTGATGGCCTGCATGTTCTTTGGCGCGATCTCGGGCTCGGGACCTGCCACCACCGCAGCGGTGGGGATGCTGGTGATACCGGCGATGATCGAGCGCGGCTACGGCAGAAGCTACCCGGCGGCGATCACCGCCACCGCTGGTGGTCTCGGGGTGGTCATTCCGCCCAGCATGCCGCTGGTGATCTATGGCGTCACCGCCAACGAGTCGATTTCTGCGCTGTTCATGGCCGGCGTCATCCCCGGCGTGATGCTGGGGGCGGGCCTGATGGTGGCCAACTACATCACCGCCAAGCGCAACGGCTACCAGACCGAGGGAACTTCCTACGATCGCAAGCGGGTGGTCGCGGTGCTCAAGGATGGTTTCTGGTCGCTGATGGCGCCGGTGGTGATCCTGGGCGGCATCTATTCGGGCATGTTCACGCCCACCGAGGCGGCCGTGGTCTCGATCTTCTACGCCCTGTTCGTCGGTGTCTTCATCCACAAGGAGTCGTCGCTGCGCGGGCTCAACGAGGCCTTCCAGAGCACCACCTGGCTGACCGGGCGTGTGTTGATCATCATGTTCACCGCCACCGCCTTCGGCCGCATCCTGGTCGAGAATCACATTCCGGCGATGATCGCCCAGGGCATCCTGGATATCACCAACAGCCTGTGGCTGGTGTGGATTCTGGTGATCGGCTTTCTCCTGATCGTCGGCATGTTCATCGAGATCCTGGCCACCATCATGATCGTCACGCCGGTGCTGTTGCCGGTGATGGTTGAGCTCGGCGTCGATCCCGTGCACTTCGGCATCGTGCTGGTGGTCAGCCTGGGCATCGGCTTCTCGACGCCTCCGCTGGGCGAGAACATGTTCATCAGCTCGTCGATCGCCAATGTCTCCATCGAGAAGATTTCGGTGCGCGCCTTGCCGCTGGTGGGTTCCATGGTGGTCATCGCCTTGCTGCTGGCCTTCTTCCCGCAGCTCAGCCTGTGGTTGCCCAACCTTCTCGGCTTCTGATACCGGTCATCACTCGTCAAAGGACCCGCTATGACGCTTTCCACCGATAACTCCGCAACAATCGCCGACCATACGATGGTCGGCGTGCTGGGCGGCATGGGACCGGACGCCACGGTGGCCTTCATGCAGAAGGTCATCGAGGTGACGCCCGGCGAGGACGATATCGACCACGTGCATATGCTGGTCGACAACAATCCCAAGGTGCCATCACGCATCAAGGCGCTGATCGACGGCGACGGCGAGTCACCGGCGCCTGCCATCGCTGCCATGGCCAGACGACTCGAGCAGGCAGGCTGCGATTTTCTGGTCATGCCCTGCAATACCGCCCACTACTACTGGTCGGCCGCCCAGCAGGCGGTGGACATTCCGGTGTGGCATATCGTCGAGCGCACCCTGGACCGGGTCGCCGCCGAGATGCCGGGGGCCAGGGTGGGCATGCTGTGCTCGCCGGCGCTTCGCAAGATTGGTCTTTACGAGGGATTCATCAAGCCGAGGGGGCTGTCGTTGGTCTATCCCGACAACGAGGATCGCGTGCTCGACGTGATCCGAGCGGTCAAGCGTGGTGCCGGGCGCGCGCCCGCCACCCACGCGGCCTTCATCGAGGCCGCCCATGACGTCCAGGCGCGTGGTGCCGACGTGCTGGTCCTGGCCTGTACTGAGCTTTCGGTGATCCGTGATGCGCTCGATGGTCGCGTGCCGATCATCGATACCGTACAGGTGCTGGCCGAAGACGTGGTCGCTGCGGCCACCGGAAAGGCACCGCGCGGTTGATTCGGAGAACCGAGTCGAGCACTGAAGCGAGAGCACTGTAACGAGAGCACTGTAACGAGAGCACTGCTCAGAGGTTGAAACAGGGCGGCGTCGAGCGCCGCCAGCACGTCGATCTTCCTGTCCCGTTCACCAAAGAGACGCCTTCGTCCGCTGGCCTCATCCGGCAGGACCGGGGTCGCTCGTTTTCACGATCCGGAGTCGTCCCATGACCTCACCCTCTTCTTCCCCCTCGACGGCGACCTCGCGACAGCGGCTAAGCCGTCGACTGGCGTCCCTGAGCCCGATCGGGCGAGGACTGCTGGTGTGCGTGACCATTGCCCTGGCCACCACCTTTATCGCCGATCACTACGGTGGGCCGACCCTGCTCTACGCCTTGCTGTTTGGCATGTCGCTGCACTTCTTGAGCGAAGAGGGACGCTGCCTGCCGGGGATCGAGTTTGCCGCGCGCACCGTGCTGCGCCTTGGCGTGGCGCTGCTGGGCGCACGCATGACCCTCGAGCAAGTCGGTGACCTGGGGCTTGGACCGGTGCTGACGGTGCTCGCCGCGGTGGGACTGGTGATCTGCGCAGGGGGGCTGCTGGCCCGGGCGCTTGGCCTGCACCGTGATCTGGGCCTGCTGACCGGTGGTGCCGTGGCGATCTGCGGGGCCTCGGCGGCGCTGGCGCTGTCGGCGGTGATGCCGAAAAACGACACCAGCGAGCGCAACACCATCCTCACAGTGGTGGGCGTGACCACGCTGTCGACGGTGGCCATGGTGACCTACCCGCTGCTGGTGGGGGTGCTCGACCTTGCCAATACCCAGGCCGGCATCTTCCTGGGGGGCACCATCCACGACGTGGCCCAGGTGGTCGGGGCGGGGTACATCATCTCGGAGGAGACCGGCGACGTCTCGACCCTGGTCAAGCTGGTGCGTGTGGCCATGCTGGTGCCGGTGGTGATGATCTTCAGCTGGCTCTATCGCGCCTCGCGCAACAGCGAAGGAAAGCGCCAGGTGCCGATGCTGCCTGGCTTCCTGGTGGGGTTCGTGGCGCTGGTGCTGATCAACAGCCTGGGGCTGATTCCAGAAAGCGTGAACGAAGGACTGTCGACGCTCTCGCGCTGGTGTCTTGTCACCGCCATCGCCGCCCTGGGCATCAAGACCTCCTTTCAGAAGCTCGCGGTGGTCGGCTGGAAGCCGGTCATCCTGATGGTGCTGGAGACCCTGCTGTTGCTGGCCATCGTGCTGGGGGTGGTGGTCTTCGGCGGGCTGGGTAGCTGAGCGGCGATGGAACGCTGCTCTTGCTGATACACCAATAAAACACAATAAGGTCCCTGACAATGACAACACAAACCGCAACACCTTCACTGTCCTTTCGTGGGGGCACCCTGGGTGCCTTGACGCCTCTGATCCTGCTGGTGCTAGGCCTTATCTATCTGTCGGTGTTCGAGCGTGCCGGCACCAAGCCATTCTGGGCCTGCGCCTGGGTGGCCATGGGCGTGGGACTCTTTCTGTGTCGGCAACGCACGGCGTACTGTGACAGCCTGCTCAAGGGGATGGGCAATTCCACCGCGACGGCCATCATCGCACTGTGGCTGCTGGCCGGTGTCTTCGGCAAGTTGATGGCCGCCGGCGGCCTGATCGATGGCTTGATGTGGTTGGGAGCAGCGGTGGGCGCCGAGGGTGCGGCCTTCACCCTGCTGGCCTTTGCCATGGCCATGGTGTTTGCCCTGGGGACCGGCACCAGTACCGGTACCGTCATCGGGCTGTCGCCGGTGCTGTACCCAGCGGGCGTACTGTTGGGGGCGGATCCGTCCATGCTGGCGGTGGCGATCCTGTCCGGTGCGGCCTTCGGTGACAACCTGTCGCCGGTGTCGGATACCACCATCGTGTCCTCCTATACCCAAGGGGCGGAAATCGCCGACGTGATCCGCACCCGTCTACCGCTGGCGCTGTCAGCGGCGGCGATCTCGATGCTGATCTTCCTGTTGTTCGGTGCCAGCGGCGAGGCCTCGGCGTCAGCCGTGGAGGTACCTTCCGGTCATGCCTCCGGCCTGGTCATGCTGATTCCGCTCGCGGCGGTGGTGTTCTTTGCGCTGAAGCGCCGACACATCGTCGAAGCCATGTTTATCGGCAATCTGGTGGCCATGCTGTGCGCCCTGGCGATCGGTGCCATTGGCCTGGGCGATCTGTTCTCGTTGCCCGAGGCCAGGGGCGAGAGCACCGGCCTGATCGAAAATGGTATTGCTTCGGTAACCGGCGCCGTGCTGTTTGCGCTGATGGTGCTGGCGCTGACTCAGGTGATTCTCGATACCGGTCTGATGGAAAAACTGCTGGACGGCGCCAGGAAGCGCCTGGTCAAGGACCGGGCCAGCGCCGAGACCAGCATCGTGGCAGTGACGATTGCCGCATCTACTCCGCTGTCGGCCAACGCCCCGGCGCTGCTGCTGGTGGGGCCGGGATTGGTACGAAGCTTGGCTCAGCAGTTCGGCATCTCGCCGGCGCGGGCCGCCAACCTGATGGATTGCGCGGTCTGCACGGTGTTCTTTCTGCTTCCCTGGCACATCGTGGTGGCGGTCTGGCAGGAGGTCATCGCTTCCACCGCGGTGCAGAACGAGGTCGCCGCGCCGTCAGCCTTTGCCTCCTTCCTGACCCCGTACCCCTGGGCCATGCTGGTGGTGCTGGCTGTCTCGATCCTGCTTCGGCGGCGCAAGCAGGGCACCACCGAGGTCGCAGCCGTCTGATCGGCCTCCGCTCACCTGGCAGTAAAAGACAGCCCCGCCATGCTGGCGGGGCTGTGGAGCTCTTGTGGTTGTCGTTGTTGGTAGTAGCGCAGGGAATGTTTTTTTAGAGCGTTAGAGAAGCCAGCGCTACGCAAGCAACGACCGACAGTCCGGTCAGGAACCAGAACAGGGTCATCTCATTAGAAGTGAGGGGGGAAGGTTCAGCACCGAAGCGGTTGTCACCATCACTCCCCTTGATGAAGGTCACCATGATAAATGGGATGAGGTTTATAAGGGGGATAAAGAAAAGTAGCATGAGCCAGCCTGACTTGTTCAGGTCATTTAGCCTGCGCTTTCCCTGGATTAGCGCAAAGATAGTCAATGGAATTCCAAGCACGAATTGGCTGATGGTAAAGGCGCTGGCGGCTGTCTCTGCAGCGGCCGGTGTTGCCGTCAGACTATAGTAGATAAGTATCCCGTATACGGCATAGACGAACAATACCGGCAAGGTTAAGCGATTAAAGTATCTTACTCTACCGATACGACCATTGGTCGACCATAGTCCAGGGTTTTTATTTGCTGCCTGGCGGTCGTTTGCATCACCTTGCGTGTTGGAGATTTCTGTATCTGAAGGGAAGTTGATTTCATTTGAGTTATCTAACGTAGTGCTTTCGTTTGTCATCTTGCTGCTTCCTTCCTTGGGGTAAGAGTTCCGGCGATCCTTTCGCCGAGTCGGTTAATATCTATGCTTTTAGCAGTCCACTGGGAGGGTCTAAAGACCCAGGTGAAACTGTAGTGGTCCATAGCAGATGGCCGCTGACGCCACGGCAATGTTAAGAATGAGCAAGCACCAGAAGCGCTTCGTTTCCGATGAAGTCGATGGAGAAGGTGGTGGTCCGAAGGGGTTGCTTCCTGGTGTGCCACGAGAGAAGACTAGGGTGATGACCAGCCATACGTTGATCAGGGGAATCAGACCAAGAAGCAGTACCCACCCAGAACGCCCCTGATCGTTAAGGCGACGTTTTGCCTGAAGAATGGCGAAAAGGGTGAAGACTGAGTACAGGCCTGCGTAGGCGTAGAACAGGATGGTAAAGGTGCTCTGGGTGAGTGTCGCAGGGTACAGGTAGTCGAGATAAAGTGGGAGAAAGAGCGCGAGGTTATAGATGAGTCCTACTGCGGCAAGTCGGCTACAGTAGCGAATGCGCCCGATACGGCCACGAGTTGACCAGAGTCTGCTGCTTCTACCGGGTACGCTATACAGCGGCAGCGGCAAGGTGACGGAAGATGAGGTGGCTGACGACATGGAGTTGAGTCTCATCTTCTTCTCCTGTTTCCTTCTTTAAATCGGTCTTCGATTCATCAAAGGTGTCAAGGCGTTGTCGGATTTTCCCATGCCTTGATGGATGGTCAGTCGTCATGGCAATGGTTGGCGGTGGCGCATGTTGTCCTTGCATGAGGAACGCATCATTGGTGCCTGCAGCGAAGGCTTCACTGCGACTCTAGAAAGCCATTTCGTCAGGGGATATGGGGGATGTCCTACATCCTTTCTCTTTTTAAGAATTTTCTAATTATTTGACCTCGGGTTGGCCGAACTGGCACGAAATTGCGTCGCTGCGACAAAAAAACACCCCGATGGCCGGGCGCCTTGCCCTGCCATCGGGGTGATGTTGTTGAGATATTGCCGCGGTGATACTGAGTCGTCGCTGAGGCGATGGTCCGGAAACAGGACCGGGAGAGGTTAAGCGGAAGGGCCAATCAGATGCTTTACCTCAAGATACCCGGACAGTCCCCAGGGGCCGAGTTCACGTCCGATGCCGCTGGCGCCGAAGCCGCCCCAGCTGGCCTCGGGCATCACCAGCTGTTCGGAGTTGAACCAGATGCTGCCTGCACGCAGGGCGCGGCCAACACGCCTGGCGCGCTCGGCGTCACCAGAGATCACGGTGGCGGCGAGGCCAAAGGCGCTATCGTTGGCCAGGGCGATGGCCTCGGCTTCGCTCTCTGCGCTGCGCGCACACAGCACCGGGCCGAAGATTTCCTCGCGCCACAGACGGCTTGAGGTGGGCACATCGCGGTACAGGGTCGGGGCGACGAACTCGCCCTGGGCCGGCAGGTCACGATGGCGGCCGTCACGCACCGGCGTCAGACCTTCCTCCTTGGCGATCTCGAGGTAGCGCTCCACGGCTTCGCGCTGACGGGCGCTGGTCATCGGGCCCATGTCGGTGCCCTCGGCCAGCGGGTCACCCAGGGTGAGGCCGTCGATACGGTCGGCCAGCGCCTGGTAGAGCGGTTCGGCCAGCGTCTGATGCACGATCAGTCGCGAGGTGGCGGAGCAGATCTGCCCGGAGTTGAAGTAGATGCCGGCCATCACCCAGTCGGCGGCGGCTTCGACCTCGGCGTCATCGAGCACCAGGATCGGCGATTTGCCGCCGAGCTCCAGTGATACGCCGCGCACGCCGTTGGCGGCGGCCCGCATGACCTTCTCGCCGACCGCATTGCTGCCGGTGAAGGACAATTTATCCACACCCTGATGGGCGGACAGGGGGGCACCGATGCCTTCGCCGTCACCCAGCAAGAGGTTCAGCACACCGGCAGGCAGGCCGATCTCCACGGCGATGTCGGCCAACGCCACCTCGGGCAGCGGGGTGACCTCGGAGGGCTTGAACACCAGGGTGCAGCCGGCGGCCAGTGCCGGTGCGATCTTCCAGGCGCTGGTGACCAGCGGGAAGTTCCAGGGGGTGATCAGTCCGACCACGCCGGCGGGGTCTTCGAACACCCGCGCCTCGACGCCGTCCATGCCGTGCTCGAGCAGGCGACCCTGACGCTGCTCCAGGGCGCGGGCCTGGCCAGCGTAGTAGCGGTAGCAGGCGATGGCGTCGTCCAGGTCGATGGCGGCCTCGGCCAGGGCCTTGCCGTTGTTGGTGGAGGACAGCCGTTCGAGATCGCCGCGGCGGGTTTCGAGGGCCGTGGCGAAGGCCTCGAGAAAGTCGCCACGACGCTGCCCGCCCAGCGCCTGCCAGGCGGGCAGGGCGGCACGGGCGCTGGCCACGGCGGCGTCGACGTCGCTGGCATCGCCGGCGGTGATCTCGGCGATCTGGGTCTGACGGTAGGGATCGGTCACCGCCAGGCGCCGGCGGCTGTGACTATCGACCCAGCGGTTGTCGATAAACTGTTGTGTCAGCTGTTGCACGGAGGGACTCCAGGGGCAAAGACATTGGAAGGAATAAGCGAATGAAATGATCGGCGAGATGAGGGCTCGTTACGCGCTCACGCCTGGTGGCGCTTGAGCCAGTCATCGATCATGGCGTGGCAGTGACGGCCCGAGAAGCTCGGGAAGTGGCCGCCGTGCACCGTGGCGATCGGCAACCGCCGCAGGCGCTCGAGGCTCGCCGCGTAGTCGTCCAGGTCGCTGTGATAGGCGTCCTCGATCAGCTCACCGTCGTAGATGATGTCGCCGCTGATCAGGGTGGCGCTGGCGGCCTCCCACAGGGCGATGCCGCCGGGCGAATGGCCGGGGGTGTGGATCACCTCGAAATGGCGATCGCCCAGCTCGATGACGTCGCCGTCCTCCAGCGTCTCGATACGCGGCGGCGCCGCAATGCGATAGCCGCTGTGGGCGTAGGGCAGCGGTGGCAGGGCGTCGAACATGGCGTCGTCGAGAAAGGCCTCGGCCAGGGTGCGACGGTTGTCGGGGCTTGCCAGGATATCGGCCTCGGCGCGATGAACGTGGCAGCAGTCGAACTCGTGAGCGGCGCCGATATGATCGAAGTGGGTGTGGCTTGCCACCGCCACGATCTCGCGTTCGGCCAGCAGTGCCACGCGCTCGCGCAGTGGCACCGCGCCCAGGCCGAAGTCCACCACCAGATCGCGCTCGCGGCCGCGAACGTGCCAGATATTGCAGCGGTAGAACGGCTTGATGGCCGGTTCGTCGATCAGGGTGATGCCGTCGGCCAGGCGCTGGGTGCGATACCAGCTGGCGGCGTCACCCCGGGGCAGGGTGAAGGTGCTCACGTGTTGCCTCCCGGCAGGGCGCGCAGGTCCTTCAGGTAGTCCTGGTGGCTGCGGCTCTCGTCGATACGCGAGTGTTCGATGTCCACCACCAGCACCCCGGCGTCGTTGCCAAGGCGCCCCAGCACCTCGCCGTCCGGTCCCGCCACCAGGCTGTTGCCACAGTAGTGCAGCTCGCCCTCGATGCCGGCGCGGTTGATGCAGGCGACGAAGCGCTGGTTGTCCAGCGCCCGGGCGCGGATCTGCAACTGCTGGCGTTCGGCGTTGGGCACCATGTTTGCGGTGGGCGAGAGGATCACCTCGGCGCCGGCCTGGGCCAGCGCTCTGGCTATCTCCGGGAACTCGTTGTCGTAGCAGATCATCAGGCCCAGGCGGCCGAGCCGGGTGTCGACCACGCAAAGCTCGTCACCGGGGATGAAGTACTGGTGCTCACGATCCCATAGCTGGCGCTTGTGGTAGCAGGCCAGGGTGGTGCCGGCATCGTCGATCAGCACCGCCGAGTTGGTCAGGCGGCCGTCGGCCTGGCGCTGGGCCAGGCCGAACAGCAGGTGCAGGCGATACTGGTGCGCCAATCGGGCGACCTGATCGATCAACTCGCCTTCGTCGGCCAGCTCATCGAGCCGTTCGAACACGTTGTAGCCGGTCAGCGCCAGTTCCGGCAGGGCCAGCAGCTGGGCGCCGGCGGCCACCGCCTGCTGGCACAGGCCATCGAGAGCATCGAGGTTGGCGGCGACATCCGCGTGGACGGGGTCGGTCTGGGCCAGCATCAGGCGCATGGATCAGTCTCCTTGGGCAGCGAGGCTGGAACGGGTGAACAGGGCACAGCCCAGCCAGTAGAGTCCGCCGGTGATGACGAACACCGGCAGCGAGGCACCGATGGACAGCGGTGCCACCAGGGTCCAGTAGGCCGCCAGGGCCGCACCGATCAGGTAGGCGCCGATGGCGATACCGGCGGTGGGCCGACCGAGCTGGTGCGGCGAGCGCAGCAGCTCGGCGCTATAGCCGTCACGGCCGACCAGGTAGTAGTCGACGATCATCACCGAGAAGGCCGGAATGAACAAGGCGCCGATCAGCAACAGGAAGTTCTGGAACTGGTCGAGGATACCGGGGATCAGGGCGCCAAAGACCGTCACCACGCCGATCACCAGCGCCGGCTTCCAGAAGGCCATGCCGGGGGACACGTTCATGCACGACAGGGTGGCGCTGTAGACCGCCATCACGTTGGTGGTCATCACCGAGAAGAAGATCACCAGCGCAGCGGGCAGACCAAAGCCGAAGCTGGACAGCAGCCGGGTCGGGTCGTAGGTCTGTTCCATGCCGCCGAGCACCGACAGGCCGGATACCGCGGCACCCAGCCCCATGGCGATCATCGAGGCGCAGACGTAGCCGCCGTAGGTGCCGAGTACCGCGATGCGTCCGCTCTTGCAGTTGCGGTTGTAGTCGGCGGAGGTGGAAATCCACGAGAAGGCGGTGGCGACGACGATGTCGAAGGCGATGCCCAGGGTGATGCCGTTGCGGGATTCGGCGGGCATCTCGAACAGCGCACCGACCTCGTAGTGGCGGTTGAGCTGGTAGACCACGCCGGCCGCCAGCACCATCATGGCCGCCGCCGCCCAGCGCTCGATGCGCTCGATACCCAGGTGGCCGCGCAGCACGATCAGCACCACGATGGTCTCGCACAGGATCGTCATCAGCGGCAGGTTGGAGTAGCCGGTGGTGGCCTCGATGGCGTAGTCCAGGCTCATGCCGGCCAGCAGCGCCTGGATCCAGCTCCAGGCGATCAGCACCGCCATGTTGACCAGCGAAATGATCTTCGAGCCGGTGGGGCCATAGGCGCGGCGGGTCAGGGCCATCGAGGGCAGGCCGGTGCGCTGGCCCATCAGTCCTACCAGCAGCAGCGGAATGGCGCCGATCAGCGAGCCGATCAGGACCCAGGTCATGGCGACCGGGAAGCGCAGATCGGGCACCAGCAGCATGCCGGTGAGGATGGTGGTGACGACCACGTTGGCGCCGAGCCACAGGGCAAAGGTGGCCATGCCTCCCATGCTCTTGTGCTGGTGTTCATCCAGGGTGTCGTGGCCGATCAGCCGCTTGAGTGAAATCATCTAGGAAACCTTTGTGGTTATGGTTGGTAGGTACCGCAGGGGCGCTAAATTGGGAGCGCAAAACGGAGCAGATAAAAGGGGCGGACAAAAGGAGCAAAAGGGCCGGCGCCGTGGCGCCGGCAAAGGGGTCGTTGCTCGATCAGGCCACCGCGGCGTTCCATGCCGTGGCGTCGATTTCGATCAGCATCGGGCCGTCTTCGGGGCGATGGGCGATTGCCCGGGCGAGGCCGGCGGGGTTGCCGACCCGGGTCGCCGCACAGCCGAAGCCGGCCGCCAGGGTCTGGAAGTCCGGTGCCTGGATGTCCACGCCGAGGCGGGTGACGCCGGCGTTGTCCATGAAGCGGCGGATTTCCTCGTAGCCCTGGTTGTGCCACAGCAGCACGATGACCGGCAGCCTTTCCTCCACCGCACAGGCAAGCTCGGTCAGGGTGAACATCACCCCACCGTCGCCCACCAGCGCCACCACCGGCAGGTCCGGCTGGCCGAGGCTCGCGCCCATGGCCGCGGGCAGGCCGTAGCCGAGAGTGCCGTAGCCGGTGGACGCGTTGAAGAAACGGCGCGGCGCGTCCTGGCTGACCAGATGGTTGGCGGCGTAGGTGGTGGCGCAGGAATCGCCCACCAGGATCGCCCCCGGCAGGCTCTCGCGCAGGGTGTCGAAAAGCGGCACATAGGGGCGGAAGGCCGGATCATCGGCCAGCGCCAGGGCGCTCAGCGCATCATGTGTACGCTTGCGGCCATCGCGCGAAAGCCGCTCACCGCCGAGGCGCTGGTCGCAGCCGGCGGCCAGCGCTTCGAGGCTGGAGGCTGCGTCGGCCACCAGTGCCAGGTCGGCATGCTGGTTGCGGGCAAGCTGCTCGGGGTCCAGGTCGATGCGAATCAGTCGACCGTCGAGGGTGAAGCCGTCGTCGAACACCACGTCATAGTCGGTCTCGCCAAGCTCGGTGCCGATGGCCAGCACCACGTCGGCTTCATGGGCAAGCTCCCGTACCGCTGGCAGCGAGGCGTTGGCGCCCAGGTCCAGCGGATGGTCGCGGCCGAGCAGGCCCTTGGCGTTGATGGTGGTGACGGTGGGGGCGTCGAGGCTCTCGACCAGACGACGGGCGGCGTCCGGGGCATCGACGCAGCCGCCGCCGAGCAGCACCAGCGGGCGCTTGGCGTCGACTAGCCAGTCGAGCGCCTGCTCGAGCGCGGCGGGGGCCGGTGCGGCCTTGGCCAGCGCCGTGCGTCGTGTGCTGACAGGCTCGCTGACCGGGGCGTCGAACAGGTCGATGGGGATCTCGATATGCACCGGGCCGGGGCGGGCGCCATCGAACACGGCGAAGGCACGGGCCAGCACCTCGCCGAGGCCGTTCGGGTCGAGCAGGGTGTGGCTGAAGCGCGAGACGCCGGCCATCAGCTCGCGTTGGCCGGGAAGTTCGTGCAGCCGGCCCTGGCCGCGTCCCAGGGTGTCGCGGCGGTTGACGCTGGAGATCACCAGCATCGGCACCGAGTCGGCCAGGGCCTGGCCCATGGCGGTGGCGATATTGGTCATGCCGGGGCCGGTGATGATGAAGCACACGCCGGGCTTGCCGGTGGTGCGGGCGTAGCCGTCGGCCATGAAGCCGGCGCCCTGTTCATGGCGCGGGGTGACGTGGCGGATGCCACTGCCCTGGTGGTCGTGTCCATTGCCGCCTTCGAGGCCACGATAGAGCTCGATGGTGTGGACGCCGGGGATACCGAAGACGGTGTCCACGTCGTAGGTGTCACGCAGCAGACGGATCAGCAGTTCAGCGCAGGTCATGCGGTACTTCCTTGAGACGGGCCAGGGGCTTGAGACGGATCAGGGGCTTGAGACGAGCCAGGGGCGAGGGCAGGGTCCGGGGCCACCGAGTAGGGGGCTCTTGCGAAGATCCGCCTGACCATGGGCTCGAAGTGCGCCAGCGGCAGGGTGTCATAGGCGGGGTCGAAGGACGGGCAGTCCCAGTCACGACAGAAGGCTTCGCAGTCGTCGAACCAGGGGTGGCCGCGGAACCGCTCGCGGGCGTCCTTGTCGCCGCCGACCTTGTCCCAGTAGTAGTGACCCTGGAAGACGTCGTGATGCTGGACGATCCAGTGGGTCTTCTCGCTGACGAAGGGGCGCAGGATCGAGGCAGCGAAGGCGGCGTGGTCGAAAAGCGCCAGTTCGTCGCCGATGTCGTGGACCAGGGCGGCGACGATCATCTCTTCGTCGGCGCCGGCACGCTCGGCCCGGGTCGCGCTCTGCAGGCAGTGCTCCAGCCGGGTGATCTGGTAGGGCTGGTGGCCCTCGCCCAGCCGGGCGAGGGTATCCAGTACGCTGTCGGCGAGGCCGGCCAGGTAGTCGGCGTCGTGGGCGGCGATCACCGCCCAGTCTTCTGCCGTGCTTTGGTCGAGGCGGGTGAAGGCCGCCTTGCCGGCGGCGTGAGCATCGTTTGGGTCTGTCATGTCGGCCTCCCGATCAACCCACCAGCCAGTGGGCCATGACCACGATGATGGGCAGAGTGATGGCGGTGCGCAGCAGGAAGATCACCACCAGTTCCCACAGCTTGAGCGGGATCCGTGACTTCAGCAGCAGGGCGCCGATCTCTGACATGTAGATCAACTGGGTCAGTGACAGACAGGCGATGACGAAGCGGGTCAGTTCGCTCTCGATATCGCTGGCCAGTACCGCCGGCAGGAACATGTCGGCGAAACCCACCAGGGTCGCCGGCGCGGCGGCCTCGGCCTCGGGCAGACCCATCCACTCGAGCACCGGCACCATCGGCATGGACAGCCAGGTGAACAGCGGAGTGAACTCGGCCAGTACCAGCGCCACGGTACCGATGGCGATGACCAGCGGCAGCAGCCCGAAGAAGATGTCGGCGACGTTGAACAGTGCCAGGCGGGCGAGCTTGAGCGGGCCCGGGGCGGTCTCGGCGCGGGCCACGGCGATGCCCAGGCTGTAGCGCAACAGGCTCTGGTTGCCGGTGTTTTCTTCCTGGATCTGGCAGCCCACCGGCTCGTAGTAGGTGTTGGCCTTGCGTGACAGCGGCGGCAGGCGCGGCACGATGACGGCGGCGACCAGGCCGGCGACCACCACGGTCAGGTAGAACGGCACGAACAGGTGGTTGATGCCGATGAAGCTGGTCACCAGCAGGGCGAAGGCGATCGACACGATCGAGAAGTTGGTGGCGATGGCCGAGGCCTCGCGGGCGTTGTAGAAGCCCTGCTCGTACTGCTGGGTGGTGATCAGTACGCCGACGGTGCCGGAGCCCATCCAGGAGGCGGTGGCGTCGATGGCGCTGCGCCCGGGCAGCCCGAAGATCTTGCGAAAGGGCGTGCGCACCATGGAGCCGATAAACTCCATGAAGCCGAAGTCCACCAGGAAGGGCAGCAGGATGGCGGCGAAGAAGAAGAAGGTCAGCAGCACCGGCGCCAGGTCATTGAGCATCACCCCGCCGGTGAAGGAGGCGGTGACCATCTCCGGGCCGACCTGGAAGTAGGTCATCAGCGCGAAGGCGGCGCCGAGGGCGCGCATCACCACCCACAGCGGGGCGATGTCGAACAGCTCCTTCATCGCGCCCTGGCGGGCCCAGCCTGGTTTGGTCAGCTTGACCACCAGGGTCAGCACGATGGACAGGGTGAGCACTACGGTGGCGATGGCGGGCAGGGCGTCGCCGAGGGTGGCCTTGAGCCAGTCGGCGGCCAGACCCATGCCGATGTTGATGGTGTCACCGACCGAGAAGGGCACCAGGAACAGCAGGATGCCGATCAACGACGGGACGAGGAACTTGATCAGACCATGGGTGCTTAGCTTGCCCCCGTCGGTCGTGATCTTGTCGGCAGAATGCAGGTGGGAGGACATGGGCGATCACTCTTTGCTGTTGTAATGGTCGGCGCCCTGACGCGGGCGCCTCGTTGGCTGTCGCCAGGGCCACTCCCTGGCCCTGTGAGGATTCAGTCGCGGCGCGCGACTCCGGGGAGCACGCACAGCATTTCATAGAGCAGGGTGGCGCCCATCAGGGCGGTGTTGCCGCTGGGGTCGTAGGGCGGGGAGACTTCGACCAGGTCGCCGCCGACGATATTGAGCCCCTGGGCGCCGCGCACGATCTCCAGGCCCTGGGCCGAGGTCAGGCCGCCCATTTCCACCGTGCCGGTGCCGGGCGCCACCGACGGGTCCAGGCCATCGATGTCGAACGAGATGTACACCGGGCCATCGCCCATCTGCTCGCGCACCTCGGCCATCAGCGGCTCGAGAGACTTGTGCCAGCACTGTTCGGCCTGGACCACGCGGAAGCCCTGCTGGCGACACCAGTCGAAGTCCTCGGCGGCGTAGCCGGTGCCGCGCAGGCCGATCTGGACGACCCGGTTGGCGTCCAGCAGCCCTTCTTCCTGGGCACGGCGGAACGGGCAGCCGTGTGCCACCTCTTCGCCGAACATGTGCTCGTTGACGTCGGCGTGGGCGTCAATATGGATCAGCCCGACCGGGCCATGCTTCTTGGCGATGGCGCGCAGGATCGGCCAGGTCAGGGTGTGGTCACCGCCCAGGGTCAGCGGCACGCAGTCGTGGGACAGGACGTCGTCGTAGAAGCGGCTGATGATGTCCAGGTTCTTCGGCAGGTTGAAGGTGTTGATTGGCACATCGCCGATGTCCGCCACCTGCAGGCTGTCGAAGGGTGCAGCACGGGTGGCCATGTTGTAGGGGCGCAGCATGCGCGATTCGTCGCGGATCTGGCGCGGCCCCAGTCGGGTGCCCGGGCGGTTGGAGGTGCCGATGTCCATGGGAATGCCGATAAAGGCGGCGTCCAGACCCTCGGCGCTGGTCTGGGTGGGCAGACGCATCATGGTGGCAGGGCCACCGAAGCGCGGCATCTCGTTGCCGCCGAGAGGTTGATTGAAGTCGCTCACAGGGAACTCCTGGCATCGTGGATGGGGACGGTCGCGGCCCTGGGCCTGACGGTTGTTGTGGATGATGCAGACGCCGTGCCATCTTTTAAGCATTTATACTAAAGATGTAATAGAGGTGCAGGGATTCCAGGGGAAGGTCTGCTGTGGTGATAGAAGTGATCCAGAAGTGAATCACGATCTCGACGCATCGTGATACACTTCTGGATCAATGATGCATTTATGGATCGCTGGATGAGCGACGACGACACCAAGGTTCTCAAGACCATCATCGATACCGCCCACGACCACTTCTTCATCGTCGCGCCGGACGGTCGTATCCGCGACGTCAGTCCCGGGGCGGCGGCGGTCTACGGCATGTCCTGCGAAGAGCTCTGCGCCACCAGCGTGCAGCGGCTCGAGGCCGATGGCGTGCTGACCCCGTCGGTCAGCCTGGAGGTGATTCGCAGCGGCCGGCCGGCCCAACTGGTCCAGCGCACCGGCACCGGGCGCCGGGTCATCGCCCAGGCCCACCCGGTATTCGAGGGTGACCGGCTGGTGGCGGTGGTGAGTCGTTCCATGGACCTGACCGATTTGCAGCTGCTGCAGCAGGAGTACGCGCTGTTGCAGCGCCGCTTCAGCGAGCACTTGCGCCGGGGCCATGCGTTGGAGAGCGACAGCGAAGCGCTCGAGGCCGAGCTCGATGATCTCGAGGTGAAAAGCCAGCTGATGCGCGAGGTGGCGCTGCTGCTCAAGCGGGTCGCGCCCACCGACGCCACGGTCTTGATGCTGGGCGAGTCCGGGGTGGGCAAGACCGCTTTCGCCCGCCAGCTGCACCGTTGGAGTTCTCGCCGCGATGGCCCCTTTATCGACGTCAACTGCGCCGCCATCCCCGAAAGCCTGTTCGAATCGGAGATGTTCGGCCACGAAAAGGGCGCGTTTTCCGGCGCGGCCCCCGGGGGGCGCAAGGGGCTGATCGAGCAGGCCGAGGGCGGCACCCTGTTTCTCGACGAGATCGGCGAGCTGCCCCTGGCGGTGCAGACCAAGCTGCTCAAGACCATCCAGGACGGCAGTATTACCCGGCTTGGGGACAGGGCCCCGCGACGGGTCGACTTTCGCCTGGTGGTGGCCACCAATCAGGACCTGTCGGCACGGGTCGAGCAGGGCCTGTTTCGCCTGGATCTGTACTACCGGCTGAACGTGATTCCGGTCACCCTGCCGCCCCTGCGCGAGCGCCGCGAGGATATTCCCGGCCTGGTCGAGCGCCAGCTACAGCGCCTCAATCGGCGTTATGGACGCGACAAGATGCTGGCGCGAGACGTGTGGCAGGCGCTGATGGGCTGGGACTGGCCGGGCAATGTGCGTGAGTTGGAAAACACCCTGGAAAGGGCCTGGTTATCCAGTGACGATGTCATCCAGGGCGATCTGCTGGTGCCGTCCACGGGGGCCTCGGTAGGGCAGCTCGGCGGGCAGCAGCGTGAAGCGCAGCAGACGGCGGCGTCCCTCACCGGAGACTCCGCTGCGCTGGCTGATGGCGCTATGTCACCCGCGACACCATCCGCACCAGGTGCAGCGCGACCCGAGCTGCCGCTTGCCCGGGGCGAGGGCCTGAAGGCCGCCCTGGCCCGGCGCGAGCGTGAGATCCTTGCCGACTGCTGCCGTACCCTTCCCACCACCTACGCCATCGCCGAACACCTGGGCATCAGCCAGCCAAGCGTGGTGCGCAAGCTCAAGCAGCATGGGTTGCGGATCGGGTGACCGGTGATGAAGGGCCGAGCTCTGGGGCACCTACTGACGGAAGACGTAAAAGAACCCGACCCAGGTGGCCAGGATCAGCAGTGGCTTCAGTACCAATACCGCACCGCTGGTGGAGCCCCGTTCGTCGTGCTCGGTGTCGCTGGACTCCCCGGGCTGCATGGCGAGTACCACCGTCAGCAGCAGGTTGGCGCCGGGGACCAGCAGCATCAGGCTCCACAACCCCGCCTGGCCCAGGTCGTGCAGGCGACGAGTGCCGTGGAGCACCAAGGGCTGAAGGCTGATGACAACCCACCAGATCCCCAGCAGGCCTGCCTTGATCGTCAATGCGTCTTCGAGGGCGGGGGCGGTGATGGTGGTCGCCCACAGGGCGGCATAGTAGAACGATAGCGCCAGGGTAGCGTTGAGACAGAAGTCGAGACGACTCTCGCGCCCCGCCAGGCTGTCGAACCAGTAGCCCGGCAGCACTCGCTTGAGCTCGAAGGCCTGGGGCGATGAGTGACCGGGGGCGACAGGGTCGGGAAATCCGGGAGCAGTAGGGCGATGCATCGGTATCTCGTCCTGTAGATCCAGCGTGATGCCGGTGTGCAGTTGAGGGAGACTGGTTCGATAAGCTGCGTCCTTCCGACTTGAATCCTACCCATTTTCTCCCTTGGTCTAGATGGGCGATCACGTAGTTTCTAGTACGAACCGCGTAAATAGTGCTGGTTCATAAGTCTGGTGGGCGACCTGCTTCCGAAGGATGGAAGCGTTCGGCCTCCCCCTGGTCCTTGAACACCAGGGTGCGGTAGGGGAAGGGAATCTCGATATTGGCCTCATCGAGCGCGCGCTTGATGGATGCCACCACCTGATCGCGGGAAGCGCGAATGTCGACGGGGCGGGACCCGGTCCACCAGGCCACCTCGAAGTCGATGGAACTGGCGCCGAAGGCCTTGGCGAATACCTGCACCGCACGTACGTCGCTGCGCACCGAGTCCACCTCGGCGACCGCGCCCTGGATGATCTCGCGAGCCTGGTCCACGTCCTCGTCGTAGGCGACGCCAACGATGATGGAGGTGCGCCGGATATCGCGGTTGGTGCGAACGATGACCGGCTGCTGGAACAGCAGGGCGTTGGGCACCACGATCATCTGGCCGTCGGTGCGGCGGATACGGCTGTCGCGCACCGTGATCTGCTCTACCTGTCCTTCCACGTCGTTGGCCTCAAGGGCGATGTGGTCGCCGATCTGGAAGGGTTCTCGCCACAGGATCAAGAGGCCGGCGAGGAAGTTCTCGAACACGTCCTTGAAGGCGAAGCCGATGGCGATGGAACCGAGGCCCAGGGTGGTCAGGGCCTTGCCGGGAGTGACGGTGGGGAAGATCAGGGTGATGGTGATCAGAAGTCCCCCGAGCCAAAGACAGAGACCCGTCAGCATGGTCAGGACATCGCGCAGATTACGTCGGAGCTTGGCCTTGTCGGCCACCCGAGCCACCAGGGCGCGGCCGAGTCTCGCCACCAGCCAGGTCACCAGGATCAGCAGCAGGCCGGCGGCCAGTCGTGGGGCAGCAGAGCCAATGTCTGACAGGTAGGCCTGAACCTCTCCCAGCAGCAGCGACACGAAGGGTAGTTGTTCCAGTTCTTCCATCGCATCCTCCCGGGCCATGTTCAGGCGGCGGGCGCACTATCCCGCGCCCTTGTTGCTGAGCATAGCGGGGCGCCAGGCAAATCGCGCGTCACCTGCCAACGCTGGCAGTCCGGATACCTCGTCGGTTCCGACTTGACCCTCTATTTATCATGATAAATACTTTCTTCGACAAACGATCCAGAACGGTTCTTCCACAACAAGGACAACTCCATGAGTGCCCACGACCAGACGCTGAAAGAGCGCAAGAAGTGGTATCGCACGGTGCCAGATCCGATGGTGCTGATCTTCCTGATCCTGCTGGCCACCTATGCGCTGACCTTCATCATTCCCGCCGGCGAGTTCGAGCGGGTCATGCAGGATGGACGCACCCGCGTGGTGCCGGACTCCTTTCATTTTCTGAGCGACGTGGCGGCGATCTCGCCTTTCGACATCTTCGTGGCGATTCCCAAGGGCTTGAACGCGGCCTCTCTGTACCTGTTCATCGTGTTCATCGCCGGCGGGCTGTTCCATATCCTTCAACGCACCGGCGCCCTGGAGAACGCCATCGGGGTGGCGGTCAATCGCGTCGGCGTCGAACGGCGCAACGTCATCATCACCGCCGGCACCTTCATCTACGGCTTCTTCGGTGTGGCCGTCGGTTTCGAGAACAATATTGCGCTGGTGCCCATCGCGGTGCTGATCGCCAGCGCGGTGGGCTGCTCCAGCCTGGTGGGCACCACCATGGCGGTGGGTGGCATCGGCGTGGGCTTTGCACTGTCGCCGATCAATCCCTATACCGTGGGCGTCGCCCAGGGCATCGCCGAGCTACCGACCTTTTCCGGCGCCTGGCTGCGCGCCTTGCTGGTGCTGACCTCATTGGGCCTGTTGTCCTGGTATATCTGTCGCTTCGTCACCCGCATGGACTTCGAGGAGCCCAACGACGCCAAGGCCATGAGCAAGTCGCTGGACGAGTACCACATGAGCAAGCGCGACAAGCTCACGCTGGTGGTGTTCGTCGGTGGCCTCGCCGCCATGCTGGTGGGGGTCTTTACCCAGGGCTGGTACATCAATGAGATCGCCGGCATGTTCCTGCTGATCGCCATCGTGATCGGCATCGTCAACGGCCTGTCGGCCAACGAGATCGTCAAGCAGATGATGGAGGGGGCATCCGGCGTGACGGCGGGTGCACTGGTCATCGGCCTGGCCGCCTCGATCCAGGTGATCCTCAAGGACGCCCAGATCATCGACACCATCGTCTACGCCTTGAGCGGTCTGATTCAGGACATCCCGGGGGCGCTGTCGGCGATCATGGCCAGCGTCGTCCAGGGGGTGATCAATCTGTTTGTGCCATCCGGCTCTGGCCAGGCGCTGGTGACCATGCCGATCCTGGTGCCGGTGGCCGACCTGGTCGGCATGAGCCGCCAGCTGATGATCACCGCCTTCCAGGTGGGTGACGGCCTGACCAACCTGATCGTGCCGACCTCCGGTGGCACCCTGGCGATGCTGGCGCTGGGCCGGGTGTCCTACGAGAAGTGGCTGAAGGCTATCCTGCCCTTCATGGCGCTGGTCTACCTGCTGTCCTGGGGTGGTCTGGTGATCGGCCATATGGTCGGCTACTAGGTCGCGCCATGACACTGTCGCTGCTGCATGTTCATCCGGCTACCGGCACGGTAGCCGCCCTCACCGCCACCGGAGGTGTGGCGGTGGGCGGCTACGTTCACCATGTGTGGCGTGGCGTCGGCGCCTGCGCGACCCAGGGGCGGGTTACCCACCCCTGGTATCCCGACGGTGTCCGCCGGGCGCTGGAACGGGGGGAGGATGCCCGCGGTGCGCTTGCCCGGCAGGTCGACGCCGACAAGGGCACCTCGTTGCGCCAGTGCCTGGTGATGGATGCCCGGGGGCGCTCAGCGCTGCATAGCGGTGCCGACAACCTCGCCACCGTCGCTTCCTGCTGCTACCCCGGCGTGGCCGCGGCGGGCAACCTGCTGGCCAGCGCCAAGGTGGTCGAGACCCTGGCCCACGCCTTTGTCGATACCTGTTGTAGCAACGCCGACGCCGTGCGCCAGGGTGCAACGCCCGAGTACCGCGACGACTATGAGGCGACGCTGCTCGAGGGACTGATCGACGCCCTGGAGGCCGCCCTGGCAGAGGGGGGCGACGTCAGAGGCACGCGCTCCGCCGCCCTGCGTATCGAGTCCTTTACCCAGGCCCCCCTCGATCTGCGTGTCGATTGGTGTGAGGGCGATATCGCGGGCGAGTTGCGCGCCCTGGCCAGGCGTGTGCGCGCGCCTGGCTTTGCCGACTTTCTGGCGTCCCTGCCGCGTCGCTGACGCCATTCCTTCGTTATTCCGGTGCCTCAAGGCACCCGATCTGGAGATATCATGACCGCTGACCACGAGACCATGACGCTCGGCGCACAACTGCTCGAGCGCCTCGACGAGGCTGCGTGTTTCTCGGAGCCTGGCGCCGGCGTGACCCGGCTGTTCTGCTCGGAGCAACACCGCCAGGTACTCGAACTTATCGCCGATTGGATGCGCCGGGCTGGACTTGAGCCCGAACTGGATGCCTCCGGGAATCTGGTTGGGCGATGCGACAAGGCGCGCGCTGGCGCGCGCACGCTGATCATGGGGTCACACCAGGACACCGTGGTCGAAGGTGGCAAGTATGATGGCATGCTCGGCGTAGCGCTGCCGCTGCTGGCGCTGGAGCGATTGAAGAAGGATGGGATCGAGCTCGACTACGGCGTCGAAGTGGTGGCCTTCGGTGATGAGGAGGGGACCCGCTTTCAGTCGACGCTGATCGGCAGTCGTGCCCTGGCCGGTACCTTCGATCCTGCCAGCCTGGAGGCCAGGGATGCCGATGGCGTCAGCGTGGGCGAGGCGCTTCGGGCCTTTGGTGGTGATCCTGAGCAAATTCCGTCATTGGCCCGAGATCCTGACTCGGTGCTGGGCTTCGTCGAGGTCCACATCGAACAGGGGCCGGTGCTGGAACGGCGCGATCACGCTCTCGGCGTGGTGACCTCCTTGACCGGGATCGAGCGTCACCGGCTGACGGTTGCCGGCAAGGCAGGCCACGCCGGCACCACGCCGATGCCGGGCCGTCGCGATGCGCTGGTGGGGGCTGCCGAGATGATCGCCGAGGTCGACCGCATCCTTAACGCCACCGAGGATTTTGTCGGGGTGGTGGGTAAGCTGGAGGTACGCCCCAACGCGGTCAACGTGATTCCTGCCGAGGTGGTGTTCACCCTCGAGCTGCGCTCTCCCCACGCCGAGGTTCGGCGTCGTGGTCGCGAGGACATTCTGGCCGCCTGCCGACAATTGGCACAGGCGCGCGAGTTGTCACTGACGGTGGAGACGACCTATGAGGCCGAGGCGGTGGCCTGCGCGGACTGGCTGATCGAGGCCTTGGGGGATGCCTGCCAACGGTGCGATGAGCCGGCTGATCTGCTGTTCAGCGGCGCCGGTCATGACGGTCTGGCGATGTGCGACCTGACCGGTATCGGCATGTTGTTCGTGCGTTGTACCGATGGCCTGAGCCACCATCCGGACGAAGCCATCACCGCGGCCGACGGTGAGGCGGCCACGCGTGTACTGATGCAGTTTCTCAAGGACCTGACCGTGAAGGAACAATAGGCGTCGTCGAGACTCGCACCTCCGCAACTACTAGGCTCTGTCCGAAAAGTCGACGAGCGAAGGTTAGACAAGGCAAAAATCGGTGAGAAAGCGCAGTTTACGGGGTGTAAATGAGCATTTTGATCCGATTTTTAACGCAGTATTACCGAGCGCAGGCACTTTTCGGACGAGCCCTAGTGGTTAACCTTCGTTGAGAAACCCGCGCCGCACCTGCGCTTCGTTGTCGTGCATCACCGCCTGGGCTTCCAGCAGATGCTCGCGCATCAGGGTGCGGGCGCGTTCTCCGTCGCCGGCCTCGATGGCGTCGAGCAGCCAGGCGTGATACTGGCAGCCGGCGGGACCGATATGATGGTCGCCGGGCTCGTACAGCCGCCGATAGACGGTAAGATCTGACAGCACCTGGGCGGTGAAGCGGATGATGAAGGACAGCAAGGGGTTGCCGCCGGAAAGCTGCGCCAGTTGTTCATGAAAGTCCAGCGAGTCGATGTGCTGCTGGCGCTCGGCGTCCAGGTCACAGGCGGGCTCGGCGTAGCTCGCAAGCGACTGGCGCAGCCTGGCGATCTCTGAAGCCTCGACCTGCCCCGCCAGCGAGGCTACCAGCTCCGGCTCCAGCGCCAGGCGGATCTGGTAGATGTCGCGGATCGAGATGTCCTTGAAATAGAGATAGTGGCTGAGCAGCGAGATGGCGCGGGATTCGCTCATTTCCCGGATAAACACGCCGCCGCCGGGTCCGGTACGCGTCTCGACCAGCCCCTGGGCTTCCAGCACCCGGGTGCTTTCACGAACGGTGCCCTTGGAGGCGCCGAGGATCTCCATCAACTCCGCCTCACCGGGCAGGCGATCACCCGGTGACAGCTCGCGTTCGACGATCCAGCCCTTGATGGTCTCTGCCAATTGATAGGGTCGTCTGCGAGGTGTCGATCCGGTCATGTTGGTCTCTCGTCGGTGATGAAACCACAGCATATCAGAGCTCATGACGGACTGGCCGCCACCTCGTCGGTCAGGGTTGCCGCGACTGCGCAGGGCTGGACGGCAAAGATTTTGTGAATATTAGTTACATTTAGTAACAGTATGGCTATTCTAGAAGCCAAAGGGTGAAGCCTGTGCCTGAAGTGGCCTAAGCCGGTTAGACCGCAGTGCCCGTGAGGGGGTTACGGGTGACTTTATCTGCCACTCTGTGTGCAGCGTTTGTGTGGTGGTGGCGCCATCGACAATCTGTGGAGGCCTTTCGATGTCCTTTCGTGCTCGGCTACTGCTGGTGATGCTGGTCCTGACCATCGGGATCCAGCTGGTCGTGTCATGGGCGGTACTCAGTGCGCTCAAGACGACCGCCATGGAGCAGGGCGAGAAGGAACTGGGCGTGGCCTCCGGCGTGGCGCAAGCCCTGCTCGATGGCTGGGGCCAGCAATTGCTGCACAGTGTGGATCTGCTGGTGGAAGATCCGCGTTTCCGCGAGGCCATCGACCCGCTCGACAGCGCGGTGCGAGTGGACGTGCTTGGCGAGTACGCGGAGCGCATGGGTGCCAACATGGTGAGCCTGCTCGATGATGAGGGCCGTGTGATGGTGTCGAGCCATCATGATGCCGGGGCCACGGATGCTTTCCCTGACCTCCGGGATCAGGCGAGACGCACCGATGGGACCATCACCCTGTTCATTCATGATGGCGAGGCCTTTCAACTTGTCCTGCATCCGGTGCGGGGGACGACGTCCGTGGGCTGGCTGGTCATGGGGTTTCGCCTCGACGAGGACATGGCAACGGCGCTGTCGGCGCTGATTCGCAGCGACACCCATTTCGAGGTGCAGGTGGGTGAAGGTGAGGACGTTGGCCTTGTGGGGAGCGAGGGTCTGCGCCGAGCCTCGACGCTGTTCGAGGATGCAAAGGGGCGTATCCAGCTCGTGGTGGAACGTTCCTACGAGACTCTGCTGGCCGACTATCAGGCGATAAAGCGCCAGCTGGCCATCATCCTGGCGATCAGCCTGGCGCTGATGCTGGTGGCCGCCAGCTTGATCGCTAGAGGCGTGAGTCTGCCGCTGTTGCGGCTGGTCGGGGCGGCCAAGAGGGTGGGGCGTGGGGAACCTCTGGATCTCGATCGACTTCCCCGCAAGGGAGAATTTGGTCTGCTGTCCTCGACCATGCTGAAGATGCAGAACGACCTGGTGCGCCGGGAAGCCGACATTCGCAAGCGCTCACGCCAGGACCAGTTGACCGGGCTAGGCAATCGCCAATGCGCCAACGAGGATATCGAGGCTGCCATCGCCACCGGGCGTCCCTTTACCCTGCTGCGGCTGACCATCAACCATATGCGCCGGATCAACGACACCTTCGGCCATGACTTCGGTGATCAGGTACTGAGTACGCTGGCCGGACGCCTGGCGGATCTGCCGGCACCCAAGGCAGGGGCTTACCGTCTCAGTGGCGACGAATTCCTGCTGCTGCTGTCGGTGTCTCATCTCGACCCGCTGTGGCTTGAGGATACGCATCGTCGACTGACCCGGGCGATCCGTCTGGATGGGTCGCCGGTGACACTCGATTGCGCCATGGGCGAGGCGCGCTATCCGGAGCATGGCGGCGAGGCCAACCTGCTGCTGCGGCGGGCCGAGATCGCACTGGATCGAGCACGTCAGCTACGCCAGTCCTACCAGTGTTACCTGCACGGCCAGGACGAACGCCATCTGCGCCATCTGTCTCTGGTGCGCGATCTCCAGCACGCCGCCAGCAACGGTGAGTTCTCGCTGCGTTATCAACCCCAGGTGTCGGCCCTGACAGGACGGGCCCTCGGCATGGAGGCACTACTGCGGTGGGATCACCCCAGGCTCGGACGCATTCCTCCGGATGAATTCATTGCCCTGGCCGAACGCTCGGGGCTGATCCACCAGCTGACCCAGTGGGTCATCGACACCGGCTGCCAGCAGCTGGCCAGGTGGAGCGAGGCAGGGCTCAATGTGCGCCTCGGGGTGAATATCTCGGCCATGGACCTGCAGCAGCCAGGGTTGATCAAGCGGGTCGAGCGGGCGCTGGACCGCCATGGCCTGCGCGGCGAGTGTCTGTGCATCGAGCTCACCGAGAGCGCGCTGATGGAATCGCCGGAGATGGGGGCGCGCAAGCTGCAGTCATTGCGCGCCATGGGGGTGGAGCTGGCCATCGATGACTATGGAACAGGCTATTCGTCGCTGGCCCAGCTCAAGCGCATGCCGGTCCAGGAGCTGAAGATCGACAAGTCTTTCGTCATGCAGCTGGTGAAGGGGTCCGAGGACGACGTCATCGTGTCCTCCACGATCGAGCTTGCTCACCATCTGGGGCTCAGCGTGGTCGCCGAGGGGGTGGAAGACCAGACGGTGGCGGACCACCTGGCGGAGCAAGGCTGCCATATGCTGCAGGGCTTCCTGATTTCACGACCAATGACCGCCGAGGCCGCCACCGAGTGGCTGCGCAGTCGCGTCGGGGACGGCATCCGCGACGCCGCCAACGAAGAACTGCGCTGAGCCTTGACGACGCTGCTTCAGGCGAAGCCGCCATTGGCGCGGATGACCTGGCCATTGATCCACTCGGCCTCGGGGCTTAGCAGGAAGGCGATCACCGCGGCGATGTCACGCGGTTGGCCCAGTCGCTCCAGTGGTGGCATATGGGTGAACCTTTCGATCTGTTCCTCGGTCTTGCCCGAGCGGAACAGTTCGGTATCCACCGGTCCCGGCGCTACCGCGTTGACGGTGATCCGCCTGCCGCGCAACTCGCCGGCAAACACTCGGGTCAGCGACTCCACCGCAGCCTTGGTGGCGTTGTAGAGCCCGTAGCCAGGCAGATTCAGCGCCAGCGCGCTGCTCGACAGGTTGACGATTCGGCCGCCATCTTCCAGGCGCGAGGCGGCTTCCCTCAGGGTGTTGAAGGTGCCGCGCGTGTTGGTCTCGAAGTGCGTGTCGTAGTCGTCGTCCGCCGCCTCGGCGATGGGCACCGCCTTGAGCACGCCGGCATTGTTCACCAGCGCATCGACGCGACCGAAGCGCTGCATGGCAGTGTCGAAAAGCTGCGCCACTTCGTCGGTGCGTGAGATGTCTGCCTGAACGGCCAGCGCCGCGCCGCCCTGAGCCAGGATCTCCTCGACCAGGCCGTCGGCGACCTCGCGGTGATGGGCGTAGTTGACGATCACTGCATAGCCATCGTTGGCCAGACGCCGACTGATGTCGGCCCCGATACCGCGTGAGCCACCGGTGATGATGGCGACCTTGGGAGAGTCGGATTCGCTCATGCTTCAGGCCTCTGGGGGTGCGTCGTAAACCTGGGGGCGCCGCCGATGGACAAGCCGAAAGCGGCGGCATGTGAGCAGCGATTCAGCGCAGTGCGATCGGTGGATCATCGAGCCCACGTACGCCGGGAAGCGCTTCGCTCAGGTCGAACAGGAAGGTAGCGCCGTCCTGGCGGCCTTCCTTGTGTTCTCGCTGTCCTTCGGTGGCGGTGGTGATCAGCAGGGTGGTCAGCTCACGCCCGCCGAAGGCCGGGCAGGAGGGCTGGTCGGCGTTGACCCTGACATGACCGACCTCCTCGCCATCCGGCGTCAGCCGGGCAACCCGCCCTGACCCCCATAGCGCCAGCCACATGTAGCCATCGGCATCGATCACTGCGCCGTCCGGGTTTCCCGGGTCGTCGTTGAAGTCCGCCCAGGGTTCGGGCTCGGCCAATTGTTCGGGCCTTGCCGCCACCCCGTCCTGAAGGAAGGCGCCGCCATCCTGGCGCAACGGGAAGCCCTCGGCGTCGAGCGCCCAGCGCATGACCACCCCGGTGGCGGTGTCGGTGAAGTAGCCAAGGCGACCATCCGGTGAAAAGCACAGGGCATTGGGTATGGTGATGTCTTGCTTCAGGCAGAAGACCTCGCCGCGGTGCAGGCGATAGAGGCTGCCGGCTGCGGCTTCGGCGGCCTTGCCCATGGTCGAGAACCACAGCCCGCCGTGGCGATCGATGCGCGCATCGTTGCTGCGCGTCACCGGGTTGGCAGCCTCGACCTCGCGCCAGGGTGACACGCCGCCGTGGGCGTGGTCGCGTTCCTTGAGGCCGTGTTCGGTGACCAGCAGATCATCACCGCTGGTCAAGGGGGCGGCGAAGGACACCAGCTCGTCCAGCGCCTGGGACCGATGATCGCCGTCTTCGAGGCGGTAGCGATGGAAGCGGCGCCCGAGGATATCGAGCCAGCGAAACTCGCCACGCCGGGCGTCCCAGCTGGGGCCCTCGCCGAGTTCGCAGGGTGCCTCGACGATGGCGCGAGCCTCGCCAAGGCAGGGGGATGCGGAACGGGACATGACGTCTCCTCGAACTTGGCGGATGGCACCTTGGAGCGCGCATCCACCAGGACTGTTGTCATTGTTCGGCAACGCGATCAGCCGTCGCTCACCACTCGGCGACGGAGCCGTCATCGTGTTGCCATACCGGGTTGCGCCAGCGGTGTCCGACCTTGGCGCGTTCCTCGACGAACGCCTCGTTGATCTCGACGCCGAGGCCGGGCCCCTCGGGAATGGCACAGAAGCCGTCCTCGATCGCCAGCGCGTTCTTGTCGACCAGATAGTCGAGCACGTCGTTGTCCTTGTTGTAGTGGATGCCCATGCTCTGTTCCTGGATAAAGGCATTGTGACATACCGCATCCAGCTGCAGCGACGCCGCCAGGGTCAGCGGGCCCAGCGGGCAGTGGGGGGCCAGGGCCACGTCGTAGGCCGAGGCCAGGGTGGCGATCTTCAAGCCTTCACTGATGCCGCCGCAGTGAGACAGGTCCGGCTGGACGATATCGACCATGTTGTCGGCGAGCAGGTCACGGAAGGCGAAACGGGTGTGCAGGCGTTCGCCGGTGGCGATCGGGGTGGCCAGATCCTGGGCGATGGTCTTGAGCACCGGCAGGTGCTCGGGTGCCACCGGCTCCTCGATGAACATCAGGTGATAGGGCTCGAGCTCGCGCATCAGCGTCTTGGCCATGGGCCGATGGAGACGGCCATGGAAGTCCACCGCGATGCCCACATCGGGGCCGACGGCGTCGCGAGCCTCGGCGACGCGGGCCACCGCCTCGTCGATCTTGCGATGGCTGTCGACGATCTGCATCTCCGGCGTGCCGTTCATCTTGAAGGCGGTAAATCCCTGATCGGTCAGTGCCTTGGCGCCGGCACCCACGTCGGCGGGACGATCGCCGCCGGTCCAGGCGTACATGCGCATGCGATCACGCACCTTGCCGCCCAGCAGTTGATGCACCGGGACGCCGAGTTCGCGGCCCTTGAGGTCCCACAGCGCCTGGTCGATGCCGGCAATGGCGGACATCAGAATCGGGCCGCCGCGATAGAAGCCGGCCCGGTACATGACGTTCCACAGGTGCTCGATATTGCGCGGATCCTGGCCGATCAGGTAGTCCGACAGCTCGTGCACTGCGGCTTCCACGGTGGCGGCCCGGCCCTCGATGACCGGCTCGCCCCAGCCGTAGACGCCCTCGTCGGTCTCGATCTTCAGAAAGCACCAGCGCGGCGGAACCTGCCAGGTCTTGAGTCGGGTGATCTTCATGGTCGATGCCTCTTGTGGGGGCCTGCTTGGCCCGATGTCGATGGGGTTGGGTGAAGCGAGCGGACGGGCTTAAAGGTGTCGCGACGCAGGTGTCGTGATGCCACTGGCCGGGCGCGTCTTGTCCAGGTCTCGGGCGGTGCGCTCGAGCAGCAGTTCGGTGGCGCGGCGGGCCTGCTCTGGCTGCCTCAGGCGAATCGCCTCGAGTAGCTGGCGGTGGCGTTCCAGGCTGTCGCTGAGTCCACGCGCATGGCTACTTGCTGCGTCGTCCGTGGGGCCGTCAGAGGAACTCCCGGCATGGCGCTGCGAGCGCTGGATCAGGGCCACGATGGAGGGCCTCAACAGCAGCCCCATCTGGCGCCAGACCAGGTTGTGGCTGGCGCGATAGATGGCGTCGTGAAAGGCCACATCGTGTTCGGCGTGGGCCAGGCGTTGCGAGGGCGCATCGGCGGTCTCGCGCATGCCGACGAAGGCGCGTTCGATGCGTGCCAGGTCTTCGCCGGAGGCGTTAAGCGCCGCCAGCTCGCCGATATAGGGCTCCGCTGCCAGGCGAAAGGCAAACACCGCCTCGACCAGTTGCGGGTGGGGCGCGTCCAGGCTGGCCATCCAGCCGCTCATCTGCGGATCCAGCAGATGCCAGTCGACGATATCGCGTACCACGGTGCCGCGACCGGCGGTGCGCTCGATCAGACCCGCCGAGCTGAGTTCGCCCAGGGCGTTACGCACCCGATTGCGGCTGGCCTCGAAGTGCTGGCACAGATCCAGCTCCCGAGGAAACAGATCCCCCGGCTGCCAGTGTCCCGACAGAATCGCCCGTGCCAGTACCTCGGCCAGCGCCGCGGCACCGCGACCCTCGGCGGGCCTCGGGAGTGAAGCGAGAGCGTCCATCCAGGCCTCCATAATGTTCGACGTTACTATAGTTAATGTCTGACATTTTAGGCAAGGCAGGAATGCCTCGAATGGGGTAGACCTTGGTGGAAGGTGCGGTGCTGAACGCGTGCGCTTGTGAACTCGCCGATTGGTGGCTGCCTGATTCTCGGCAGCCTCCGTCATTCTGCCCCATGCAACTCACATGCTGGCCTTGTCTGTGCTGCAGCTTACGTGTGGGCTCGAGAAGAGTGTGATTTGCCGCCACGCTGCGATGCAGGATGTATTGACGGACCAGCCTGCCATGCGTGATAGACATGATCAGAGCTACAAGCTGCTGTTCAGTGAGCCCAGGGTGATACGTGACCTCTTGACCGGGTTCGTCGAAGGCGAGTGGGTCGAGCGGCTGGACCTGGACAGCCTGGAGAAGGTCAGCGGCAGTTTCGTGACGGATGATCTTCGCGACCGCGAAGGCGACGTGATCTGGCGGGTGCGTTCTGGTGATGACTGGCTGTACCTTTATCTGCTGATCGAGTTTCAGAGCAGCGTCGACCCCTTCATGGCGCTGCGCATCATGACCTACGTGGGTCTGCTGTATCAGGACCTGATAAAGCAGAGAAAGTTGGCCAGCGAGCGCAGCTTGCCGCCGGTACTGCCCATCGTCCTCTACAATGGAGAAAGGCGCTGGAGTGCCGCGAAGGAGCTGTCCGAACTGATTCATCCCGCAGCGGCACAACTGGCTCGCTACCAGCCCTCGCAGTCCTATCTGTTGCTGGATGAAGGTGCAATCGTCGCCGACGAGCGCTGGCCCGCGGACACCCGCAACCTGGTTGCCGCCATCTTTCGGCTGGAGTATCACCACAGCCAACAGGACGTGATCGACACCATCGGCCAGTTGGTGGAGTGGTTGAAATCACCCGGGCAGGCTCGGCTGCGGCGCCACTTCGCGACATGGATCAAGCGTGTCCTGCTGCCCAATTGGGTGCCGGGCGGGAAGGACGACCACGAGCAGTGGCAGGCGCTCAATGACCTTGAGGAGGTACACACCATGCTGTCGGAACGTGCCAAACGATGGCCCGAACATTGGAAGCAGAAGGGACTAGAGGAAGGACGACGGCTAGGGCGAGAGATAGGTCTAGAGGAAGGACGCGAGGAAGGGCGCGAGGAAGGGCGTCTGGAAGCCGCGCGTAACCTGCTTGCGCGCACCGCCATGGATGACCGCGAAATCGCAGAGATCTGCGGACTCGAGCTTGAGCAGGTGACGGAGCTGAGAAGACAAGCATGAGGCAGGACGGCAGCACATGAAGGCCCACATCCTGCTTTCCAGATGGCCCCATCCGGCGCCGATGAAGCTCTCTCAATCGAATGTCTGTGGAAGCCCCGTCCAGTCCGGGAACTCCAATCCACCCAAGCACATCTCGATAGTCAGCCCGGGTTCACGGGCGCACAGGCTCAGGGTGAGGCGGTCATCCTGGGCCTGCCAGGCGTAGAGGGGATCGCCCGACTGCTGACTATTCGTATGGCTATTCGAATGGCTGATCATGTCGGTCAAGCCAGGAGTCATCAATGAGCCGATGCGGGTGGCAAGGACGTGGTCCGGGGGCTGGCCATCGAGACAGCCGAGCTTGTAGTGAGCCTCGTACAGGGTCCAGGCGCGGTAGAAGGCTGCCAGGGCATCCGGCGCCCGCTGGATGGCCCTGCGTACGCAGGCTTCGGGCAGCGTCGCGATCAGGCCATCGAGGCGGCTTCGGTGACGCTGTCGCTGTCGCCGATCGGGACATTCGATATCCAGCCCTACCGGCACCTCGGCGAGCCCGACGACGACCAGGCTGCCGCTGTGGCTGAGGCACGCGGTCCAGGGCGAGGGTAGCCCGGGATGGCGAGGTGGTCCGGCACCGCGAGGGGACCAGCCCGCCACCGGGCAGTCAAAGCCGAGTCCGGCGGCGAGTCGGCTGAGCCGTTCACGACCCAGGTGCGAGGCAGCCTCGCCGCGAATGCCTGCTTGAATGCGTCGCGGCTGTCGTCCGTTGTCGTGTCCTTGGCGTGCTTGCTGCGACCCAATTCCCTGTTGTCTCCCCCGTGCCGCACCCTGATCGGGCGTGCCGCTGGCCGGTAGTTCGGCGATGACCAGCAGCAGGCGTGGGAGACGAGCCTCAGCGCAGGGTGACGACATCGCCCTTCAGCGCGACACCGGCCATCAAGGCGCCGGCGTGGCACTCGTACTCGCTGGTCGAGGCGCGTGCGTTCCTGTCGTAGAAGCTCTCGATGTTGACTACGGCGTTGCCGCCCTGCTGGCGGGCACTATCCTGAAGCGCGATCAGCGCCGACAGCATGACCCAGCGACAGGCCTCTTCGTCGGTCTTGTTGAAGGCGTTGGTCTTGCGGCTGGTGACCACCTCACCGAAGTCCTGGCTGACGTTGCCGCCGGCATCGGCAAACACCAGGCGGATGTTCGGATCCAGCTTCTCCTGGGCGGCCGGTGTGGCCAGGGCTTCCTGGATCGGCAGGAAGTAGGGGGTGTCCCTGGCTTGTGCGCTGGCGGCTGCGCCAAGGCCTGCGACCAGTAGCGTCAGTGCGAGGATTCCCTTTCTCATGGTGTCGTTTCCTTTCTTTTTGGTGGGAGGCCTGGTGGCCCCTTGGGCTTCAGCTACGGCCAGCGGCGGAAGATCAAGGAGGTGTTGATGCCGCCGAAGGCAAAGTTGTTGCTCATCACATACTCGCAGTCGATGTGTCGGCTCTCGCCGCGCAGGTAGTCGAGCTCGGCGCAGGCCGGGTCGGGATGGTCGAGATTGAGGGTGGGGTGAAACCAGCCCTCGCGCATCATCTCGATGGCGACCCAGGCCTCGAGGGCACCGCAGGCCCCCAGGGTGTGGCCGGTGAAGCTCTTGAAGGCGCTGACCGGCTGGCGCTCGCCGAATACAGCCCGGGTTGCCTGGCTCTCGGCGATGTCGCCACGATCGGTGGCGGTGCCGTGGGCGCTGACGTAGCCGATCTGGGCGGGGCTGACGCCGGCATCGTCGAGGGACTGGCGAATCGCGCGCTCCATCATGGCGGCGTCGGGCTGGGTGACGTGGCGGCCATCGCTGTTGGTGCCGAAGCCGACCAGTTCGGCGTAGATGCGGGCGCCGCGAGCCTGGGCATGCTCCAGGTCCTCGAGGATCAGGCTACCGGCGCCTTCACCGATCACCAGACCGTCGCGGTCGCGGTCGAAGGGGCGCGGCGTTGCCTCGGGGGTGTCGTTGCGGGTGCTGGTGGCGAACAGGGTGTCGAAGACCGCCGCCTCCGAGGCAGACAGTTCCTCGCAGCCGCCGGCGATCATCGCCTTCTGACGGCCGAAGCGGATCGCCTCGTAGGCGTAGCCGATGCCCTGGCTGCCTGAGGTGCAGGCGCTTGAGGTGGTGTGAATCCGTCCCCGTAGGCCGAGAAAGACGCCGATATTGACCGGCGCGGTGTGGGCCATCATGCGGATGTAGGAATTGGCGTTGAGGCCGTCGGTGGACTTGTTGATCAGCATGTTGCCGAAGTCGGCCACGGCGTCGGGCTCGCCGGCGGAGGCCCCGTAGGCGATGCCCATCTCGCCGCTGCCCAGCAGGTCGCTGTCGAGCAGCCCGGCATCCTCGAGCGCCAGCTCGCTGGCGCGGGTGGCCATGCGCGCGCCGCGCCCCATGCTGCGCAGGGCCTTGCGATGGTAGTGGGCGGGCAGGCTGAAGTCTTCCACCGGGGCGCCGAGGCGAGTGTTGAGCCCATCGTAGACGTCCCACTCGGGAAGGTGGCGAATTCCACTTTCACCGCGCTGCAGTCGGGTCTTGATCGTGTCCCAGTCGTTGCCGACGGGAGAAAAGCCGGCCATGCCGGTGACCACCACGCGGCGGCCAAGTCCATCGGCTCGATGTCCATTGTGATGCATCAGCAGAGGCCTCCATTGACGGCGATGACCTGGCGGGTGATATAGCCTGCGTCCTCGGAGCACAGGAAGCTGACGGTGGCGGCCACTTCCTCGGCGCGACCGCTGCGGCGCATCGGAATCGCCTTCAGCGCTTCCTCGCTGGCCAGACCCTCGGTCATGTCGGTGTCGATCAGTCCCGGGGCCACGGCGTTGACGGTGATCCGGCGCTTGGCCAGCTCCACCGCCAGGGCCTTCACCGCGCCGATCAGGCCGGCCTTGGCGGCGCTGTAGTTGACCTGGCCACGATTGCCCATGATCCCCGACACCGACGACATGACCACGATGCGGCCTGGCCTGCGGCGTCGCACCATGGGCATGGTGATCGGCTTGACCACGTTGTAGAAACCGTTGAGACCGGTATCGATGACGCTGTCCCAGTCGTCATCGGTAAGCGCAGGGAAGGCGCCGTCGGCGGTGATGCCGGCGTTGCAGACCACCCCGTGGTAGGCGCCGTGGACCTCCATGTCGGCCTCGAGAGCGGCTCTGGCGGCGTCTCTGTCGGTGACGTCGAAGCAGAGCACGCGGGCGTCACGGCCTAGGGCGCGAACTTCGTCGGCCACCTGTTCGGCGGCGTCACGGCGGCTGCGGCAGTGGACCACGATATCGAAGCCATCGCGGGCGAGCCTCAGGGCGATGGCGCGGCCAATGCCCCGACTGGAGCCGGTGACGAGCAGGGTATCGGTCATGGCGCTGAATCCTCGAGCATGGCCGACAGGGTCTCGGCGCTGTCGGGTTGAAAGACGTTGAGGGTGGCGTGGGCCAGGTGCCGATCCTCGGTGTCGCGCAGTTCACCACGAAAGGCGCCGAGTCCATTGTCGGCGCGGTAGTCGAGTTCGACCTTGACCTCGACAGGGGAATCGAAGACGAAATGCTCGACGTCGCAGTGATAGTGCCGTGAGCCCAACAGAAAGCCGATCCGGGGTTCGCCTCCGGCCTCGCGGGCGGCCCGCCCGGACCAGGCGGCAATGGCCTGGGCCAGCCACTCCAGGCCGACCCAGCCGGGAATGCCGTGGTCATTGGCAAAGGGGTCCTGCCGGTCGGGCGTGATACGGGCGATCAGATGTTCCTCACCGATCTCCAGCACGCTGTCGAGCAGGCACATGGCGCCGGAGTGGGGCACCAGGTCGGCGATAGGGGGCAGCGCGTCTGCACTGCCGGATGAAGAGGCATCAGTGGACATAAGGGGTGCTGTCACGGGAGTCGGAAGTGTCGTCATGGCGCGCGCTCCATCACCAGGGCGATATTGTTCCCACCAAAGGCGAAGGCGTTGGTCAGGGTACGGCGCACCTCGGTGGCTGGCGTCGTGTCGGATCCGCACAGCGAAAGCGCGGGCAGTTGCGGGTCTGCTGCGTGCAGATGTGGCGGCCGCCGGTTGTGGTGCATGGCCAGCCAGCAGAAGGCTGCCTCCAGCGCGCCGCAGGCGCCCAGAGTGTGGCCGGTGAGGCTCTTGGTCGAGCCACAGGCCACGCCATCGGGGAAGGCTTGAGCGACCGCCCGGGACTCCATGCTGTCGTTCTGTCGGGTGGCGGTGCCGTGGAGATTCAGATAGTCGATCTGATCCGGACCGAGGCCGGCCATCTCGAGAGCGGCGCGCATGGCCTCCAGAGCGCCCATGCCGTCGGGGCGAGGGGCGGAAATATGGTGGGCGTCGCTGGTCTCGCCGCAGCCGCTGAGCTGAACGCCGCCGGGTTCGGCGGTGACCAGGAACAGTGCGGCGCCTTCGCCCAGATTGATGCCGGCGCGATCTTCGGCGAAGGGGCGACAGGGCTCGTCGCTGACCGCCTCGAGGGCGGCGAAGCCGTTTACCGTAAGTCCGCACAGGCTGTCGGCGCCGCCGGCGATGACGGCGTCACACAGCCCCGCCTTGAGCATCCGCCTGGCGCTGGCCAGGGCTTTGGCGCTGGAGGTGCAGGCGGTCGACAGGGTATAGGCGGTGATCAGACGGATATCCGGCCGCTCGGCGGCCAGGCGCCAGGCCAGAAAGTCGGACGCTGCGCCGATCTCGTGGCGGCAGTAGTGGAAGGGCTCTGGCCACTGGCCGCTGGCGGCACGATGGGCCACTGCCGCCTCGGTCTCGCCGATACCGGAGGTGCTGGTGCCCAGCACGACGCCCAGGCGTGCCCCGGGATGGCTGGCAAGGTAGTCATCAAGGGTCGGCCGCAGACGCGCGAAAGCGGCGTCCAGCAGGCGATTGTTGCGCGAACGATGGCGCGCCGGCCAGTCACCGTCGTCGGGCAACGGCGTGGTCACGGTGCCCAGCCACAGCGGCCTGCCGGGGGTGTATTTATCGCTACGCACCAGGCCGTGCTGGCCGTCGAACAGCCGCGCGGCGATGGTCGAGAGGTCATCCCCCAGGGGGCAGACCAGTGCCGGCGCATGCAGTCGGCAGGGTGTCTGCGCAGGTGTCACGTCGAGGGGCATGGTGAATCGGTCACTGCGTTATGGTTGGTGGTGGTCGTGCTGACGCTGCTGTTCGGGCTTTTGTTCTCGCGGGCATCCGGGGAGGGCGCGAGGGTCGCCACGCTGAGCCGGTAGTCAGCCTCGATATCATGAATCACGTGGCAGGTCGGCGTCATCTCGAGTCGCACCGCCAGGCGGCCCTGATGATAGATGCGGCGCTCGTGGTCGCGCTGCTCGAGCGACCAGTCACTGCCGGCGAAGGCCTCGCGCAGGCGTGCTTCGGGCCACAGGCTGAAACTCAGGCGGCTGGCCAGCCAGTCGGCGCTGAAAGGCGGCTCGAAGGCGGCGCCCGGAGCGAAGCGCGCGCCCTCGTCATCCTGCACCAGGGTCAGCAGTCGCTGGCCCTGAGGGCTTATCAGCGCCAACTGAAGCTGCTGGTGGTCATGACGCAGCACGCCGAGCAGCACGCGGCGCTCGCCCTGGTGCTCGAAGGTCAGCCGCTGGGTCTGAGCGCTGATGGGCCCTAGCGTATGCAGTGCCGGCATCGGCGCCACGCTTGGACCCAACCCGCAGGCGCCGAGCAGGCAGAGTATCACCAGCGCCGCGAAGGACCTGCCTGGCCCACGCAGCCTGGCCCAGGGGCTCGACCACCCGCCATTTGGCGGGTGGTGCGGGAGCGTAGAGCGCACCTTCACGGAGCGACGGCCTGGCTGTCCAGTTCGCAACGCTCGGCCAGGCTGGTGAGGCGTCTACGGCTGGCGGCGACAAAGGGGTTGTCGATGTCCCAGGCGTATCCCGCCAGCACCGAGGCGATCATCTGACGCACCCGGGGCTGTTGATCCGGATGGAAGATGACGCGTGGCAGGCGGCCGTCGTACCAGGCATCGACAAACTCGCGGAAGGTGGCGACACCACGGCGCAGCGGTGCTTCAAAGTCCTGCGCCCAGTTCACGGCGTCGCCGTCGAGCTGGTCTGCGACCAGTGGCGCCGCGCGCAGCGCCGAGTCCAGCGCGATGGTGACGCCGGAAGAGAACACCGGATCGAGAAACTCGCCGGCGTTGCCGAGGATGGCATAGCCGGGTCCGTGCAGGCGGGTGATATCGGCGGAGTAACCGTCGATGCGCTGGACCTCGCGGGTGGCCGTCGCGTCCTTGAGCAGGCGAGCGTAGCGGGGCTCCTGACCCAGCATCGCCCACAGCCGCTGGTCGTCGCTGTCGCCGGCGCTCTCGAGCAGCTCGGGACTGGCGACGACACCGACGGAGGCCCGCCCGTCACGGAAGGGGATCAGCCAGTACCACACGTCGGGGTGGGTCGGGTGGACGCCGATCAGAATCTTGTCGCGGTCATGCTCGGCGCGATCGATACGGTCTTCGACGTGGGTGAACAGCGCGCAGCGAGTGGCCAGGCTGGAGGGGCGGTCCAGCGCTTCCAGGCGTGCCAGCACGCGGCCATAGCCGCTGGCATCGAGGACGAAGCGGGCTTCGATGTCGAAGCACTTCCCGTCATCGTCGACACAGCTCAGTCGCGGCCTGAACGGATCGGCGCGAAAGTCGCTGACGCTGACGCCGAAATCGACGCGCGCCCCCGCCGCCCTGGCGCCCTCGATCAGGCGCTGGTCGAAGTCCTCGCGGGGCACCTGCCAGGTGGTGCCGGGGCCATCGCTGAACTTGTCACGGAAATCGATGGCCGCGTAGTCGTCGCCCCGGCAAAAGGCGGCGCCGTTTTTCGGCTGGTAGCCACCGGCCTTGGCCGCCTCGAGCAGGCCGCAGCGCTCCAGGTGCACCATGCACTGGGGCAGCAGGCTTTCGCCGATGACGAAGCGCGGAAAGTGGGTGCGCTCCAGCACCCTGACCGAATAGCCCTTGCGCGCAAGCCAGGCGGCGGCGGCTGCGCCCGAGGGGCCGGCACCGATGATGGCGACGTCGGTATCAGGTCGATCTTCCATGGGATGAACTCTCCAGTTCTTGGGTGTCGCTTCCTGCGACACCCCGGTGGGCGGCCACGCCAGCGCGTTCCGTCGCGCCTCGGGCCGGGGGGACCAGGCACCAGGTGGCAACCAGTCCGATCAGGCAGGTCTGACCAAGAAAGTGCAGTGCCGGCGTGGCACTGAAAGCCAACAGGCCGAACGCCAGCAGGCTGGACGCGCAGGACAGGCTGATCGCCAGCCATGCGCCCGGGTCTTGCGGGTGCTCGGTGCTGAAGATACCGGCGTCGAGGCCGATGCCGAGCACCAGCAAAAGGCCCAGCAGGTGAAACAGGGTCAGGCCGGTGTGGCTCAGTGCGTAGAGACCCAGGGTGATGATCACTGCGCCCACCGGCGGCAGCAGCACCCGCCAGGCGTGGCGACGGTAGCGCAGGCCGAACACCACCACCAGCAGTGCCAGGGCGAGTGCCAGCCAGCGCACCAGCTCTTCGCTGAGCAAGGCGAGCTGCTGCGACAGCGCCGCGACCCGATCGCGGTAGATCACGTCCGGTGACTCGGCGAGCTGCGTCAGCGCCTTCGATGCGGTGGCGTCCACCTCACCGATGGTGATCAGGGCGGCGGGATGTTCGAGGCCATCGAGCCAGAGCGCACGGTCGGCTTCGCCGGCGCGGCTCGACAGCCAGGTCTGCGGGGACAGGTAGGGCACCTCGTGCAGAGGATCTTCAAGGCGCGGGATCAGCGTCGAGGGCAAGCCGGCGGCCGTCAGCAGCTCCGGCAGGGCCGCGGCGTAGCGCTCGCGCACCCGTTCGAGGTTGTGCTCCTGGGTCTGCATCGACGGTACCGCCTGGGCCAGGTGGCGATGGGAGGACAGGTGGCCCTCCCGTTCGAGCCGGGACAGCGGCTCGTCAAGCTGTTCCAGGCGCTTCAGCAAGGCATCCGGGGTCTCGCCGCTGACGATCAGGTAGCGGAAGCTGGCCGGACGCTCGAGCAGCGTCTGCACCCGCTGCTGTTCGGCGATCAGCGCAGCCGGCGACGGATTGAGCTGGCGCAGGTCATGGCTGGTGGTACTCCCGGTCAGCGCCAGCACGGCAGCCACGGCCAGCACCAGCGCCAGGGCGGGATACACCCAACGCTGGCCGCGGCCGACACGCAATCGATCGAGCCGCCTGGCGATGGTGGCGGTAGCCGGGTGGTGATAGAGCGGCAGCCGTGGCAGCCACAGACGCACGCTGAGCCAGGCGCCGATCAGGCCGAGTGCGGTGAAGGTGGCCATCTGGCGCAGCCCCGGCAAGGGAGTCGCCAGTTGCACCAGGTAGGCGCACAGGCTCGAGGCCAGGCCCAACGCCAGGCCCGGCCAGAACAAGCGCAGCGAGCGCCCCGGGTTGAGCTGGCGGGTGCATTGCAGGTGCAGCGCGTAGTCCACCGACAGACCGATCAGGCTGGCGCCGAAGGCCAGGGTGATCAGGTTGAGCGAGCCGAAGATCAGCCAGGTCAACGCGCTGGCGAAGACCAGACCGGTGGCTACCGGCAACAGCAGCGTGGCGATCACCAGCGGGCGGCGGAACACCAGCGCCAGCAACGCCAGAATGCCGAACAGCGAGCCCAGACCGATGGTGGCGATCTCGTGACTCGCCTGCCTGGCACCGGCGGCGGCATGGAACACCAGCCCGGCGCGCAGCAGGGTCAGCTCGGGATGCGCCTGGCCGAAGCGCTCCAGCACCGCACTCAGCTCTTGCTGCAGTGCCATGTCGTAGGGGCTGGCCGCCAGGGTTGCGCCGATCAGGCTCCACTCGGTCTTGTCGGTGACCACCCCGGGGCCGCCGGGGTGCCAGCTGACCGGGCCCTGGAAGCGCGCCTCGAGCCAGCCGTCGAGCAGGCCGAAGGGGTCGCGCTCGAGATCGGCGTCGACGCCTGGGGCGAACAGCCGTGACAGGCCGCGCTGGCGCCAGGCCTCGGCGTCTTGGCGGGCCAGCGAATCGGTCAGCAGGCGATAGCGATAGGGGGTCAGGGTCTGATCCGGGCGCGGCGGCGACTGGCTATCCAGGCTTGCGATGATGCCGCTGGCCGTCAGCGCCTGGCGAAGCTCGTTGACCGCCTCCACGGGGGCGGCGTGCGGCGTCGCGTCGCTCGCGACCAGCAACAAGAAGCGGCGCTCGAAGGTGGACGCAAGACTGTCATCGGCGCGGGCGATCAACTCGCCCTGCTGATGTTCGGGCAGCAGGGCGGTGATGCGGGTATCCAGTGGCGCACCGCGCAGCACTTGCACGGCCAGCAGCACGATACAGGCCAGCAGCACCAGTCCCCAGCCGCGACTCGCCAGCAGCGCGCCGCGGGCTGAATCAGTGCCCCCGAGACTCATGCGCCGGGGGCTCCGGTCAGGGCGTCACAGGGCAGCGGCGACAACTCGAGGCGCAGACGATCGCCGTCGGTGAAGCTGACCTGAAGGTGCTCGACCTGCTCGGCGCCGTCCAGTTCGATCCCTTGCAGACGCTCGGCGATGGCCCTGTCCAGGGGCGCAAGTTGTGCCTGCCAGTCATCGAGGTTGCCGCCAAGGCGCACGCTGAAATGCCCTTCAAGGCTCGCCCAGTTGCCGTCGAACAGTCCCGTCAGAACGGGTAGCAGGGCCTTGAGCCCCGGTGGCAGTTCGGGGTTGTCGGCGGACAGCACGACCCGATCCTCGATCGGGCTCAGGGTCTGCCACACCAGCCCAGAGGGCTCGCGACGAAAGTAGCCGGCGCTGGGCAGTTCGGTCTGCAGGTCCGCCATCCAGCGGTTCTGCTCGAAACTCACGCAGGCCGGCTGATGCTGCTCCAGTTGCCGGCTCAACTGCGGCAGACTCGGTACCGTGCCGGTGGAGGCAACAGCAGCCGTTGCCAGCATCGGCAGCACCAGCAGGATGCCCGCCAGGGCGCCCCTCAAGGCTCGGCTTTTCCCGTGAGCCCAGCGAGGCCGGTGTGAACGGTGGTGCGTGGAGCTGTGGTTCATGGTTGCGCCTCCTGCCAGGCGATCAGCCGCTCGATCAGCGCAGGTGGCGAGGCCAGGCGCATCTCGCCATCGTCCAGCCCCACCGCGACCTGGACCGACCAGGCGCGGGTCAGGCGCTTGCGGCTCTCGGCGCAGCGGATGGTGTAGTCGATCTTGAGGCGGTTTTCCCATTCGCTCAGGCGAGCCTCGATGGCCAGGCGCTGGGCGAAACGAGCGGGCGCGGCGTAGCGCAGGCGCAGATCGATGATCGGCCAGGCGAAGCCCGATGCGCGCATCTGCAGGTAGTTGTAGTCGATGGCGTCGAGCAACCGGCAGCGGGCGATCTCGAGATAGCGCACGTAGTGGCCGTGCCAGGCCACCTCCATCATGTCGACGTCGTGAAAGGGCACCTCGAGCTCCACCTCGGCTCGGGGTAGCGGGCGATCGTCAGGCGTCATAGAACCTCCAGTGACGGCGGCGTATCAGGCCACAGAGGTGGTTGAGGTCGCTGTCCATGGCGCGGTCCTCGGCCAGGGGGGCGACGTCGCGGCGCACGCTGTCGACGAAGGCCGCCAGGCGCTCGGGAACGGCGCCGGCGTCGTTCAGTCGGCTGCGCAGTTCGACGCCCTGCACCGCGGCGTGCAGGGTCGCGGCAGCCACCTGCTCGACCAGGGTCAGCACGCGCAGGGCATCGCGCGCGGCGATGGTGCCCATGCTGACCTTGTCCTGGTTGTGGCACTCGGTGGAGCGCGAGAACACGCTGGCCGGCATGGTCAGCTTGAGCGCCTCGGCGGTCCAGGCGGAGGCGCCGATCTGTACCGCCTTGTAGCCATGATTGAGCGCGAGGCGCTCGGCACTGGCGCCGCTCAGGTTGCTTGGCAGGCCATGGTTGTAGCGGCTGTCCACCAATAGAGCCAACTGCCGGTCGAGCAGGTCGGCCAGATTGGCGGCGGCCTGCTTCAGACTGTCCATGACAAAAGCCACGTGGCCACCGTAGAAGTGGCCGCCGTGCATCACCTTGCCGGCCTCGGCATCGATCAAGGGGTTGTCATTGGCGCTGTTGAGTTCATTGGTCAGGAACTGTCGCCACCAGGGCAGGGCGTCTTCGACCACGCCGATCACGTGGGGCGCGCAGCGGGTCGAGTAGCGATCCTGCAGTCTGGGTGAGTTACGCGGGGTACGCGGTGCGTGCAGGTCCTGGCGCAGCCTGGCGGCCACCTGCTGCTGTCCCGGGTGCGGCTTGGCGGCAAACAGTTCGGCATCGAAGTGGTAGGGGTTGCCGTCCAGCGCCTGGACCGACAGTGCGGTGATGCGCGTCGACAGTTGTGCCAGGTAGGCGCAACGGGCGAAGGCCAGGCAGCCCAGCGCGGTCATCACCGCGGTGCCATTCATCAGCGCCAGGCCTTCCTTGGGCTTCAGTCGATAGGGGGCCAGGCCGCGCTCGGCCAGGGCGTCGGAGGCCGGACGGCGGGTACCATTGTCGATGACCTCGCGCTCGCCACACAGCACCGCGGCCAGATAGGACAGCGGCGTCAGGTCACCGCTGGCGCCGACTGAGCCTTCCTCGGGAATCACCGGCAGCACGTCGTGTTCGAGCAGCCAGGCCAGCCGCTCGAGCAGCTCGAAGCTGACCCCGGACACGCCCTGGCACAGCGATACCAGACGCACCAGCACCACCGCCCGAGCTGCCTCGATATCGAGGATCTGGCCCATGCCGCAGCCATGGAAGGTGTACAGCTGGCGGGGCAGGTCGTCGATGTCCTGATGGGCCACCGGTCGGGTACAGGCGTCGCCGTAGCCGGTGGTGACGCCGTAGACCACGCCGTCTTCTTTAAGCAGGCGCGCGAGAAAGCGCTGGCCACGCTCGATGCGCGCGCGAAACTCGGGAGCGGTCGACAAGGTGACGCGCCGGCGGCGCTGTGTCACATCGAGTACGTCCTCCAGGCTCAGGGCGCCGCCATCGAGGATCAAGGGGGCGGTCGGCTCAGCGGGATGGGTCATGGTCAGTCGTCTCGTCGGCGATCCAGAAAGGAAAGAAGTTGAACCACTGCAACGGGTGGCGCTGGACGCGCCAGGCCAGGTCGGCGCAATGGCGTTGCATGGCCTCGGCGATCCAGGCGCTGCGGCCACGGCGCCCCAGCCGCGAGGTGTCGTCGATCAGGTCGAAGTCGACCACAAAGCCGTCGCCATCACGCACACAGGCAAGCCGGTAGAGCCGACAGCGCAGCAGGCTGGCGAGCAGGAAGGGGCCCTCGGGGAAGGGCGCCGGTGCACCGAGAAACTCGAGCGCACGGGTACGGCCCTGACGCAAGGGAATGCGATCGGCGGCGATGACCACGAAGCCTCCGGCGCGGATGCGCGCGTCCAGGCGCTGGGCGCTGGACGGTGAAATCTCGCTGACCTCGAGAATCTCGGGGCGACGGCGGCCGGTGGCGCGCTCCAGCAGTTCGTTGAACTTGCGCGCGTTGCGGGTGTGCATGATCACCGTCAGGTCCAGCGAGGGGTGGCGTTCGCTGAGGGCGTTGACGATGTCCAGATTGCCGTGGTGGGCGACCAGAATCAGGCCCCCCTGGCCGCCGTCCACGGCCTGGGCGAAGTGCTGTACACCGTCGCCGGACAGCCGCGAGGGGGGATACTCGCCGTTCCAGGCGGCCACCTTGTCCATCAGCGATCGACCAAAGCTCAGAAAGTGACGAAAGCTACGCGCCCGCAGCCGCAGTGGCTGTCGTTCGAGCGCCGGATCGAGCCGTGTCAGGTAGTCCTGGGAGGCGCGCCGGGCGGTGCGGTGGGACAGGTAGTACCACAGGATCACCGGCCACAGCAGTAGCTGGAAGGGCCAGTCGCCGAAGCGTCTCAACCAGACCATGAACAGCATCCCCGAGAGGGTGCCGCGCTCGCCGATGGCGGCCCAGTGGCGGTTCATGGCTGCCTCCGATGGCGCAACAGCAGACCGGGCAGGCGGGGCCACATGGCCACGAACAGGCGGGCGTGCATGGCGCTGATCTGGGCGTTGTCGCGCCACAGGGCGAAGTGGCTGACTCCTTGCTCGGGGTAGTGCACCCGTACCGGCAGGTTGGTGAGTTCGCCCCCGGCCCAGTACCAGCGCACCAGCACCTCGGTGTCGAAGGTCATGCGATCACCACAGGGGTGCCGACGCAGCAGGCCATTGACGGCGGCCAGGGGGTAGAGACGTACCCCACACATGGAGTCGCGAATCCGCCGCGACAGGGTGTTGATCCAGACCCACACATGGGTGGCGTAGCGGCCGTACAGCCGGGCCCTGGGCACGCTGTCGTCATAGCGGGCGTAGCCGACCAGCAGACGATGGGGCGTCTGGTGCATGGCATCGATGAAGGCTGGCAGGTCGTCCGGGTGGTGCTGGCCATCGGCGTCGACCTGCAATGCGTGGCTGTAGCCCAGCCGCTCGGCCTCGAGCAGCCCACTGCGCACCGCCGCGCCCTTGCCACGATTGTGCTGGTGGGTCACCAGCGCGTGGCCGTCGCTGGCCAGACGCTCGAGTTCCCGGCGACAGGACGGTTCACTGCCGTCGTCCACCAGGATCACCGGCAGGCCCAGATCGGCGAGCCGCCCGACCACTCCGGCCACACTGTCGGGGTGGTTGTAGACCGGTACCACGGCGCAGGGGCGGAGCTCAGTCATGGCGTGCCTCCAGCCGGACCCTGCCGCCGGCGTGGCGACCCTTCGGCGAGTCGAACGAGAAAGCGATGCCATCGGTACGACGCTTGAGCGTCAACGTCAGGCGCTGGCCGGGACGCAGAACCTTCTGGAACTTCAGCCGGTCGACGCCGCGAAAGGCGCAAAGCGCCGGATACCGCTCACGCGCGTGGTGGATGGCCCACTGCACCAGCACTACCCCGGGAACCAGCGCGAAGCCCTCGAAGTGGCCTTCCAGATAGCGCAGACGCTCGGGTACCTCGAGGGTGATGCGCTGCTCGTCGTCGACGTCCACCGCGCCCAGCCAGCGCGGCAGACGATCGTCGTCGAGGTCATCGAAGAAGCGACGCAGGGTAGCGTGATCGTGCTTGCCCTGGGGATTGAGTGGAAGCGACTCGACGAAGCGCCAGTAGCGCGGAATCGCCGACGGCTCGTGTTCGCTGGCGAGGTGCTCGCGCAGGGTCGAGATCAGCCGTTTTCTGGCCTCGTGCTGCTGGGGTAGCGCATCGCCGGCCACGGCCAGCACCACGCCGAGCCTTCCGTCGCGCAAGTCGAGATCCACGCAGCGGGCGTCTTGGACAACCTCGTGCTGGCACAGACGTTGTTCCAGCGCCGTCAGCGAAACACGCTTGCCGCCGATCTTGGCCAGTCGGTCGCGGCGCCCCAGCAGTCGAAAGCCCTCGCCCTGGCGCTCGACCCGGTCGGCCTGGTCCCACCACTGCTCCGGCCGGGCCAGGAAGGGCGAGCGTAACTTCAGAGCGCTGTCATTCAGGTCCAGTTCGACCCCGGGGAACGGGGTCCAGAGATCACCGCTCGACTGCCGACGATGGGCGATGCCGCCGGTCTCGGTGCTGCCGTAGATCTCGATCACCGGGCTATCGAGCAGACGCTCGCAGCGTATGGCGTCGTCCCTGGACAGCGGCGCTCCGGAGCACAGTACCCGGGCAATGCGCTGGTGGTGCAGGGCCAGGTGCTGCGGCAGCCGCGACAGTTGCGCGGGGCTCGCGACCAGGCAGGCGTCCAGCCCGACCGAGGTTGCCTCGCTGACCCGTTGGGCCATCACCTCGGGGAAGCGGCTGTCGTCGCCACAGAAGGGGGCGCCGTGACACAGCGGTGCCAGAATACCGGCGAGCAGGCCGTAGATATGCTGGTGACTGACCTGACAGACCACGGCTGTCTGTGCCAGCGGCCACAGTGCGGCGTGACGCTCGAGCTCTTCGTCGAGTTGGCGAAAGCACTTGGGCTCGAGGCTTGGTTGACCGGTGGAACCCGAGGTGCACAGCACCACCGCCTCTTTTTCCGCTGCCTCGCTGTCAGCCGCCACCACCGTCGCACCGGCAGAGTTCCGATCGGTTTCCCGCTGTGTAGTGGCGAGGGAATCCCGGGCAGACAGATCCTGGGTGTCTTCCGGCGATGGCTCGGCGGGGAGTCGGCCGACGACCAGCGGCATCAGTCGCGCCAGAGTGGCGGGACGATCATCGCCGGGAAGCAGCGCGCTTTGTCCGCTCTCCCAGAGTGCCAGCAAGGCTGCAGTAAAAGTGATCGGGTCTGGGTCGAGCAGCAGCCAGCGACCGTGCGGGCGAGGGGCGAGCCAGGCGAGCCAGGCGTCGATTCGCCGGCCAAGATCCCGGGAATGACACCAGCGGGTGGGCAGGTGCCGAGCGTCCGGCCAGGCCTGGCGCCAGGGGCGATCTGCCATACACAGATAGCCGTCACGGGTTGTCGGGGCGCCGATGATGGGGCGTGTCATGAGGAGGAGCTCCGCAACCGGCGACGGCACAGCCATTCGCCGGTAAACATCAGGGCGATCAGGCCATAGCTGATAACGCCGTTGTACAGGGTCCAGACGTCCAGGTCCGCAAAGGCCGCCGTCCAGGCAGCGATACCGCCATTGATCAGGAAGAACAGGCACCAGGCCTGGGTGACGCGCCTGGTATAGCGCACCCCGGCGGGGGGCAGGTCGGGCTCCTTGAGACGCGCCAGGCGTTCGATCACCGGCATGCCTCGCCACAGGCTGGCGGCGAAGGACGCCAGCAGTACCGCATTGACGGCCACCGGGTAGCCACGCATGCCAAGCTCGGCATCGACGGCAAGCCCCACCGCCAGCAGCGCCAGAGCGGCAAGGATCGCCAGGCCGCGTGCCTGGGGCAGGCGCCAGGCGATCAGCCCGCAGCCAATCAGCAGCAGTGGCCAGGGCCCCAGGGTGCCCTGCAGCCACCACACCGACAGCGGCCAGCTCAACGACAACGCGGTGGCAAGCACCACGGCGGTAGTGGACAGCGTGCGCAAGACCGGGCTCAGTCGCGCATCAGCTGATCGACGGCGTTGACCACATCATCGATGCTGCGCACCGACTTGAAGGCCTCGGGATCGATGCGCCGACCGGTGAACTGCTTGAGTTCGACCACCAGATCGACGGCGTCGATGCTGTCGATGTCGAGGTCTTCGTAAAGACGGGCCTCCGGGGTTACCTCGGCAGGAGAGACTTCGAACAGCTCGACCAGGGTACGTTGCACGTGGCTGAGAATCTGTTCACGGCTGATGGCGGCTTCAGTTGACACGGCGTTCCTCCACCAGTGCTTGCAGCGCCGCCAGGCTGGCGAAGTGGCGGCGAGTATCCTCGGCCTCGGCGTCAAGGGTGACGCCGTAGCGCTTCTGCAGCGCCAGCCCCAGTTCGAGGGCATCGATGGAGTCGAGCCCGAGGCCCTCGCCGAACAGCGGCGCATGGTCGTCGATGTCCTCGGGGGTGACATCCTCGAGTTCGAGGGTGTCGATGATCATGTGCTTCAAATCAAGCGACAGCGGTACGCTTTGGTTCATGGTGGAGGCGCTCCAGTTCCCTGTTGAAGTAGTGGCTCAGTTCCCGCGTCAGTTGTCGGGCTTGCTGGCTGGTCGGTTGGTTTGACGCCGGCTCTGGCGGCAGGTCGTCGAGTATGTGCAGGTCCATCTGAACCTTGCGCCGGGGGATGTGATACCAGGGCTCACCCTTGGTCAGGGTGGTGGGCGAGCATTTGATCAGCACCGGGGTGATGGCGCTGCCGGTGCGCAGGGCGATGTTTGCCCCGCCACGGCGAAACTTGATCGGGCGACCGGGCGTGGTGCGCGTGCCCTCGGGAAACAGGATCAACGAATTGCCCCGGGCAAGGCTGTCCCGCGCGGCCTCGAGCAGTGCCTGGGGATCGCGGTTGGTGATATAGCCGGCGACACCGATCGGCCCGCGGGTGAAGGGGTTGGTGGCGAGCCGGCCCTTGACGATGCAGTCGGCGTTGGGGGTATAGGCCAGCAGGAACACCACATCGATCAACGACGGATGGTTGGCCAGAATCAAACGGCCGCCACGGGCGAGTCGCCCACGACCTTCCAGGCGATAGTCGAGTACCCCGAGGCCCTTCATCAGCGCAATGAAGGCGCGAAAGACCCGCTGGATCAGACGCCTGGCCAGGCGTTGGCGACGCACCGGGTCGCGCATCCCCAGGTGCAGCAGTGGTGCCACCACCAGGCCGATGATCAAGCCGCCAATGCCGAAGGCAGTGAAGGACAGGAAGGTGCCGATGCCGCGCCGCCACTGGTCCAGCGTCATGCTTCCTCCAGGCGCCAGCCCGGGGCGGCGGCGAGACGTGGACTGCAGCCACCAAGCCAGTCGATGATGTCGAGCGGCGTCGGTGCCGCCCCGGGCGTGGCGTCCTCGGCTACCAGCGCCCGGCCCTGGGTCAGTGACAGTCGCAGGCCCACCGCGCAGGCGTGCCCCGGGTGCGGCGTGCAGTCGATATAGTCGCCGGGAAGCGTCCCTTCGCTGAACACAATGACTACCGCTCCATGGCCTTCGGCCAGGTAGCCACGGGCTTCCCACAGCAAGGCGTTGAACTCGTTGCCGCTGGCGCCGAGCGCCTGTAGCGGGCGGTAGTGATGGTTGGCGATGGCGTGGACGCCCAGGGTGGCGTTGTGCACCGACATCGAAAACCGAGTAGGCGAGAGCGGTTCCTGATTCGCCAGAGCCTTCAGCATCGACAGAGTAAAGTTGGCGTCGCCGTGGCGGGATGCGTGGATCAAGGGACAACGCGCCTCGGGATCGAGCCCTGCAAGAATATCGCAGGTGGCCCGACCGGCATTGTCCAGTCGGCGCCGGAGCATGGCCGGTAGCGAGACTCCCGGCTTGTCGGAGGGCAGTAGTCGGGCATCCTTCGTCGCGTTTTCTTCGCGGAGAGGATCCCAACCAAGCCATTCACTTAGGCGTAGTTGTTCCATGCTTAAAATCCGCCTGAGCGAAAAGGTAAATTTTACCGCTAAATCTGCACCTATCCAAGCACGTTAATTATCAGTATTACGTCGAAAAAGGGGTGTTTGGTCGCGTTTTTTTCTGATTGGCGCACATGTCGATAGGCGCGCGGTGTAAGCAAGGTTGGGCTCGATAAGGCCTTTCAAGGAAAGTTGCTCCGGAAAGTACCGAGATCAGACACCAAAGCCACATCAAACAGGGCATTAAGATGCGACATATGTGGGACGACATGGTGGCGTGTTTCATTGCTGTCCAGATCACAGCGGTTGCATGTGGTACAGGAGGCCTCGGTGGAAGTCCGTCGGCGCTGTTGACCACATTCCAGCCTGCGTCCTCGAAGCCTTCGCTGGCGTAGACGCGCACCAGCTCCGTGATGGTCTTGTCTTCCGGCAGCAGAGCGATCAGTGCCGAAGCGGAAAAATATCAGTATTGGTTGAACAAGTGCAGCTGGCACGCGCCGAGGTTGTGTCGTAAGACAATGTAATGCAGGTGTGGGAATGTAAATGTCTAACTTTTGTTAATTTTGTGTATAGGGTTTAATTTATTGATATAGAAGAATTATTCTGATATTTCGCATGTGGGGTGCCGAGATGGAGGTTTGAGAGTTGTAGATCTCTTGCCTATAAGGGAATGGCTTGTTTGGCGGTGTGACTGGTAGTTGGCGCCGACCGGACCGATGACGGCCCACGCCTGGTGGCGTGGAAGGCTCATTTCCCGAGCAAACAACGGAGTGTTTGTCATGGCGAAGAATCCGTACACCCAACCGAATCGAGACGAGGCTCATGACACTGAGCGTCGTACCGACGCCAACAGCAAGTCCGACAATCTAGAGACCTACCGCAGTGATGCGACCGGGCATGACCTGCGTACCAACCAGGGCACCCGGATCGCGGACAACCACAATTCGCTGAAGGCCGGCGAGCGCGGCCCGACGCTGATGGAAGACTTCATCTTCCGCGAGAAGATGAATCACTTCGATCACGAGCGCATTCCCGAGCGTATCGTCCATGCCCGCGGTGCGGCGGCCCACGGCTACTTTCAGCCCTATGAGGCGGCGGCAAGGTACTCAAAGGCGGGACTGTTTCAGGATACCGGCAAGAAGACGCCGGTATTCGTGCGCTTTTCCACCGTGCAGGGCGGGCGCGGCTCCAATGACACCGTGCGCGACGTGCGCGGCTTCGCCACCAAGTTCTACACCGACGAGGGTAACTGGGACCTGGTGGGCAACAACATGCCGGTGTTCTTCATTCAGGACGCGATGAAGTTTCCCGACCTCGTGCACGCGGTGAAGCCCGAGCCCCACAACGAGATTCCCCAGGGACAGTCGGCCCACGACACCTTCTGGGACTTCGTCTCGCTGATGCCCGAGAGCGCCCATATGGTGCTGTGGACCATGTCCGACCGGGCCTTCCCGCGGCACTACCGCTATATGGAAGGCTTCGGCGTCCACACCTTCCGGCTGATCGATCGACAAGGCAAGGCCCGCTTCGTCAAGTTCCACTGGAAGCCGCTGGCGGGCACCCACTCGCTGATCTGGGACGAGGCCCAGAAGCTGTGGGGTCGTGATCCGGACTTCAACCGCCGCGAGATGTGGGGCGACATCGAGAATGGCGATGCCCTGGAATGGGAGCTCGGCATTCAGGTGGTCGAGGAAGAAGACGAGCATGCCTTCGACTTCGATATCCTCGATCCGACCAAGCTGATTCCCGAGGAGCAGGTGCCGGTGACTCCCATCGGCAAGATGGTGCTGGATCGCAACCCGGACAACTATTTTGCCGAGACCGAGCAGGTCGCCTTCAACCCCGGCAATGTGATACCCGGCATCGACTTCAGCAACGATCCGCTGCTTCAGGGGCGCCTGTTCTCTTATCTGGATACCCAGATGCTGCGCCTGGGTGGCCCGAACTTCCACGAGATTCCGATCAACCAGCCGGTGTGCCCGTTCCACAATCACCAGCGCGATGCTCCGCACCGTCAGACCATCAACAAGGGCCAGGTTTCCTACGAACCCAACTCGATCGAGGATGGCTGGCCCCGGGAGACCCCGCCGGCGGAAGAAAACGGCGGTTTCGAGAGCTATCAGGAGCGCATCGATGCCCACAAGGTCAGGGCGCGCAGCGAGTCCTTCGGCGACCACTACTCCCAGGCCAGGTTGTTCTGGCATAGCCAGAGTGACGTCGAGAAAGAGCACATCATCGCTGCTTACGCCTTCGAGTTGTCCAAGGTCGAGCGTCCGTGGATCCGTGAGCGGGTGATCAAGGAGATCCTGCCCAATATCGACATGGAGCTCGCGCGCCGAGTAGGCGAGGTGCATGGTGTCAAGCCGCCGGAGCATCCGCCGGCACCCTCGGAAGAGTTGGGCATCACGTCGCTGGACGCCTCCTCGGCGCTTAGTTTGATGCATCGCGGTCAGCCGGATATTCGCTATCGCAAGGTGGCGATCCTGGCCGCCGACGGGGTCGACGGTGACCAGGTGGAAGCGCTGCAGAAGCGCCTGGAAGCCGAGGGGGCCCAGGGGCTCATCATCGCGCCGTCGATGGCGCCGGTGGCGACCGTTCAAGGCGGCACCCTGACCCCGGATGCCATGCTCAACGGACTGCCGTCGGTGACTCTGGACGCCGTGGCGGTGGCCCCTGGCGATGACAGTGTCAAGGCGCTGGCGGGTTCCGGCCTGGGGCTTTACTACGTGCAGGAGGCCTACAAGCACCTCAAGCCGATCGCTGCACTCGGCGACGGTGCCAATGTGCTGCAGGCGGCTGGCATCGAGGTGCCGGAAGACGGCGTGTTCTCGGCACAGACCGTGGACGATCTCTACGCCGATTTCCAGGAGGCGATTCGTGGCCACCGGGTCTGGTCGCGCGACGCCAAGGCCAACGACATGCCGGCCTGAGGTCCGGCGATGGCAGACCCCTTTGAACAGGCGGTCAGCACAGCAGCCCCCGAGGAGACTCGGGGGCTTTTTTTGGGTTCATCGCACTTTGCCGGGAAATGCGGCACGGATCTTCAGGAAGAAGTACGCCGTGTCGCGGTATCCATAGGCCATCCGCCGATCGGACCTGATCCACGGCTTGCTGTTGGGGCTATTGGCCGGTCTTACCCATGCCCTGTATTCGTGGACGGCACGCCGCCTCATGCAGCGGGGCATCGCTCCCCGGGCCGCCATGAGGGCCACCTTTGACCACCTTTGGGTTGGGTGGCCTGATCTGAAGCCTGTCCTCATGGTCGCCGAGGCCTTATGACTCCCAGACTTGCCAGCTGAGCCGAAACCAATCACTATTCGGCTCACAATGTGAGTCGAATGCCGTTGTCATTCGGCTCCTCCGCCTTCTTGGAGGCCTGGCATGACCGATCACGCCTCGACATGGATCTGGCAGCATCCTGACTGGCCGAACTTCACCTGGCACGCGGCCAAGATTCAGCCGCGGGTCCAGGCATGCTGGAGGGATCTCGGCATCTTGCTGGGACGCTCGTGGGCTCTGACATCCGCGGATGACCAGGACGCTGAGGCAAGAGCCGCCCTGGATACGCTACTGCAGAGCATCGTTACCTCTTCGGCCATCGAGGGAGAGCGTCTGAACGTGGCCTCAGTTCGCTCTTCCTTGGCCCGACGCCTTGGTGTGGAGGAGCCGGAGGGGGCTACCTCACCACGTGCTGAAGGCCTGGCGGAGTTGATGCTGGATGCCACCTTCAAGCCTGACACGCCGCTGGACACCACCAGGCTGTTTCAGTGGCATCGGTGGTTGTTCCCTGATGCTGACGCGGGGCTTACGACGTTAAGGCCCGGGCAGTGGCGCGGAGTGGAGCCCATGCAGGTGGTCTCGGGTCGCCTCGATCGACCCAAGGTGCATTTCGAAGCGCCGCCGCGAGAGGGGTTGGAACATGAGGTTGATCAGTTCCTCACTTGGTTCGCGTCCAGCCGTCATGACCCCGAGTTGGATCCCCTGGTTCGAGCGGGCCTGGCACACTTCTGGTTTGTAACACTGCATCCATTTGAAGACGGCAATGGTCGAATTGCCCGGGCTATCGCTGATCGCGCCTTGGCGCAGGCGGATCAGCAGAGTATCCGCCTGTATGCCATGTCGGCTGCCATCCTGGAGCGCCGCGCTGACTATTATCGGCGCCTGGAAGCGAACCAGTGTGGCACGCCTGACCTGACGGCCTGGCTTGTCTGGTTCCTGGAGACGCTGGATGCCACCTTGTTGGATGTCCTGGGGAAGGTCGATAGGACGTTGGCCAAGGCCCGTTTCTGGCAGCACTTCAGGGCAGCCGGCCTGTTGCCTGAGCAGGTGAAGGTGTTGAACCGCCTGCTGGATGGCGGTGAGAGAGGCTTCGAACACGGCATCAGTGCGTCGCAGTACCAGAAAGTCGCCAAGGTCAGTAAGGCAACTGCCACCCGTCATCTCGCTGGGCTGGTCGAGAAGGGTTGCTTGGTGAAGCTTCCAGGAGGTGGCCGCAGCACGCGCTATCAGGTACCGGAACGGTTTCATCAGGACAGCGGGGAGTAGGTGTCCGCCGTGATGACACGTGGAGAAGGAGTGCCGAGCCATACTGCTGAGCCCCGCGGTTGCGGGTAACGGTAGGACGGGGTGCCGCCCTCTCGACCTCGGTAAGGCTCGTTGTCGACAGCTAGCTTGGCCTTTCCCCAATAGCGATAGTAACTCGTTGAGACCGCCACATTTTTTTCTTCGGCTCCGCTCAAGCGCACCACTGGTGACCCTGAGTTCAAGCACCAGCCGGTGTAAGCGTCACCTGGATGAAAGTTGCAGGAGTAAAGACGGTTCCCTCAAGCTAAATAAATTGCCTGAAGTGCGCATCATTGCCCGATCTGATATCGACCTTGGTTGAGTCATCAGGAGATGTCTTGCAAGAGATATCGGCGATGACGTACTGATCGGTGAGACGTTGTTTTTTCTGCCACCGCCACTTTCACGAAGTTGGCGGTTTTTTGTTGCTTTTTCCGTTAGTTACTTATTCAAGTGACTCACTATGTGGCGGATTGGTTGACTATTTGACCGTGTATGGGGCCTTGCCTTGAATGGGATGAATCAAGGAGGCGCCATGGATGAACTGATTCCCCCAAAAGACCGCTCCGGCACCCAGACCCTGAGTCGAGGGCTCGAAGTGCTGCAGTGCGTCGGGCGTGGTATTTCCACGATCAAGGCGCTGTCCCAGGCGATGCAGCTTCCTCGCAGTACGGTGGCCCGTTCCCTGTCCTGCCTGGTCCGAGACGGCTACCTGCACAAGGTGCCCTACAAGGGCTACTACCTCGGGGCGAAGTTGATCGAGCTGGGCGAACGGGCGGCAGAGCAGCAGCCCCTGGTCGATATTGCCAGGCCGTACCTGGAGGCGCTGGCCGAACAGACGCGGGATACCGTGCACTTCGGGGTGCTCGACGGTGGCGATGTGCTCTACCTGTGCAAGTTGCCGGGCAAGCGGACTCTTGAGATGCGCTCGCGCACCGGAGGGCGCATGCCGGCGCTGGCCACTGCCCTGGGCAAGGCAATGCTGGCATCGAAGGATCCCTCCAGCTGGCCCGCCTACTATGCCGCCGTGCAGCGGGTAGCCAGGCCTCGCGAGGATGCTCCTGCACTCAAGTCATTCGCGGAGGTCCGTCACGATCTGAAGGAAGCCGACGTGCGCGGCTGGAGCTTCGACTGGGAAGAAAACGAGTACGGCATCCGCTGTGTCTCGGCACCGGTCAAGAATCATGTCGATAACGCCGTGGCCGCCGTCAGTGTCACCAGTGTCATCAGCTTTATGCCGAGAGACCGCATGGCAGCCTTGGGCCCCCAGGTCAAACGCACCGCCGACACCATCTCGCGGGCCCTTCGTGGTGAAAGTTAGCAAGCAGCATCGCGTCCATGCGCGGTCGCGCGTGGCGCTCTGTACCTGGCAGCCACCGCCCACACTGGAGCGTGAGATGGACGTATTGGTCGATACCGGCCCCTGCAGCGCCGGGGATGACATGAATGGACCACCGATGATGCTGGCATCAGCTGTCTCTGACGATGTCAGAGAGGCCGTTCCGCCTGCGGACAGTGGTTGCCTGGGATCTTGAAAAGGACACCTGCCATGAACATTGTCTTCTCCGATCTGGATCACGCCGATCATGACATCGAGCAGGACATCCTGGCTTCCGCCGGATTCGACGCACCGATGCTGGCCTGTCGCAGCGAGCAGGATCTGGTCGATCAGCTTACTGACGTGGACATCGCGCTCAACCAGTACGCCCCCTTCACCCGTCGGGTGCTCGAGGCACTGCCACGACTCAAGCTGATCGTGCGCTACGGTGTCGGCGTCAATAACGTGGACCTCGAGGCGGCTACCGACGCCGGGGTGCAGGTATGCAACGTACCTGACTACGGCATGAACGAGGTCTCCGACCATGCCCTGGCGCTGACGCTGGCGCTCACGCGCAAGCTGGTGCCGATGAACCTTGCCTGTCACCAGGGTCGCTGGGACTACGTCGAGGCCATTCCATTGCGGCGGCAGTCGACTCAGACGGTGGGTCTGATCGGCCTGGGGCGGATTGGTCGACTGTACGCTCGGAAAGTCAACGCCCTCGGTTTCCGCGTCATCGGCTACGACGCCTTCTACCGCCCCAGTGCCGAGGATGGCACCGACTATATCGAAGCCGTCGAACTTGATTCGCTCTACGGCCGGGCCGACGTGGTGGCGGTGTTCTGCCCGCTGACGGAGGATACCCGTCACCTGATCGACGCAGGGGCACTGGCCGCGATGAAGCCCGGGGGCTTTCTGGTCAACACCTCACGAGGCGGGATCATCGACGAGGTGGCACTGGCCGAGGCGCTCGCCTCCGGTCACGTCGCCGGGGCAGGACTCGACACCACCGAACGGGAGCCGCTGGAACCCGATAGCCCGTTGTGGGCCCAGCCACGCTGTCTGATCACACCGCACATGGCCTGGTATTCCGAGGACGCGGCTGCCGAGCTCAAGCGCAAGGTGGCCGAGGAGGCGGTGCGTTTTGCCAGAGGGGAGGCGGTGTACTGGGCCGTCAATCGGCTCGCGTGACGAACCCTCGAGAAGCGGATGCAGGATCGCTGTGACGACGGGCGCCTTGGTGCCCGTGCTCTTCAATGCCAACAACGCCAACAAAGGAAGACCTCATGTTAAGACTCTCCAGAATGAAGCTGTCCCTGATCGCCGCGGCACTGGCGATGACCCCGGCGCTGTCCCAGGCCGAAACGCTGCGCATGTCCAGCGTGACCTCGACCTCGGCCAAGGACGCCAGTGTCGAGTTCAAGCGCCTGGTCGAAGAGCGGACCGACGGCGAGCTCGAGATCACGCTGTTCCCGGATAACCAGCTAGGCGATGACAGGGTGGTGGTGGAAAGCACCATCTTCGGTGATATCGACATCGGTATCTCCTCGACCAGTCCGATGGCCACGCTGTTTGCGGACCTGTACGTGTTCGATGCTCCCTTCCTGTTCCTGTCGACGGAGGCCACCTACAGTGCCCTGGACGGTGAGGTCGGCGACAAGCTCCTCGAGTCGCTGGAAAGCAAGGGCCTCAAGGGGCTGGCGTTCTGGGAGAACGGTTTTCGCAACTTCACCGACAGCGGCAAGGTGGTGGCCGAGCCGGCAGATCTGGACGGCATGAAGGTGCGGACCATGGAGAATGAAGTCCATCTGGCGGCCTGGCGCGCCTACGGTGCGAATCCGACACCGATGGCCTTCACCGAGCTGTTTACCGCGCTGCAGCAGGGGACCGTGGACGCCCAGGAAAACCCGTTGGGCATCATCGACGGCAATCGCTTCCAGGAAGTGCAGGACCATGTGTCGCTGACCCAGCACGTCTATACGCCTTACCTGGTGTTCATGAACCTCGACAGATACAACGCCCTCGACGACTCCCTGCGTGAGGCGCTCGACGCCACCATCGATGAGATGACGACCTACCAGCGCGAGCGCTCCCAGCAGCTGGAAGGCGAGATCCTCGACAAGTTTGCCGATCAGGGGGTGACGGTGACCGAGATTACCCCGGAGCAGAAGGAACTGTGGCGTGATGCCGCCGTCGAGGCCGACATCTACTCGCTGGTCAAATCGAAGATGGAGCATCCCGAGTACCTCGACGAGCTGTTGAAGCCATGACCCGATGAGGCCAGAAGGCGCCCGCCGCACGCGGGCGCTTCGCTGTAGCCTTGCCGACTTCTGTCATCACCCCGCTGCCAGGGAGAGAGCGGATGAAACTTGTGAGATGGCTCGATGAGTACGCGGAGATCTCGATCTGCGTGGCGCTGATGTCCGCGATGACGCTATTGCTCGCGGTGCAGGTGTTCATGCGATACATCATGGGCGCGTCGCTGTCCTGGTCCGAAGAGCTCGCGCGCTACTTCTTTATCTGGTTGATTTATCTTGGGATCAGCTACGGCGCCCGGGAAATGCGGCATATCAAGATCGACGCGGCACTCAAGCTGTTCCCGCGCTCGGCGCGTCACTGGGTGGTCATCCTGGGGGACCTGCTGTTTCTGGCCTTCGCGCTTTATGTGGTCTGGACCAGCTGGGCGGTCATAGAGCGCCAGCTGATGCTCGGCCAGGCCTCCCCGGCTATCGGTGTTCCCATGTGGGTGGTCTACGCGGCGCCTTTCGTCGGCTTTGCGCTGACCACCCTGCGCCAGGTGCAGAGCATTCGCTGGCGGCTTGCGCATCCCGACGCCGTACACGACAAGGAGGTGTGAGATGACCGCGACGGTATTGTTCTTGAGCCTGGTCGTGTTGTTGATCCTGAACGTCCCTGTGGGCATCGCCATCGGTCTGTCCTGTGTGGTGACCATCCTGTCCTTCGGCACCCTGTCAGAGCTCTATGTGGCCCAGACTCTGGTGTCGGCCACCGACAGCTTTCCGATCATGGCCATACCGCTATTTATTCTGGCCGGCGACCTGATGGGGGCCGGCGGCGTGTCGCGGCGGATTCTCGGGGTGGCCTCCGCCTTCTTTGGTCGCTTCACCGGGGGTCTTGCCATCGTCACCGTGGTGGTGTGCATGTTCTTTGCCGCGGTATCGGGCTCGGGCCCGGCCACGGTCGCAGCGGTGGGGTCCATGGTGGTGCCGACCATGCTCGAGGCCGGCTATTCGAAGTCCTTCGTGCTGGCGCTGGTGGCGGCGGCCGGGAGTATCGGCGTGATCATTCCGCCTTCGATCCCGATGGTGCTGTACGGGGTCTCCACCGGCACCTCTATCTCCAACATGTTCCTCGGCGGTGTCCTGCCGGGGCTGTTGATTGGTCTGGTGCTGATCACCTACGCCTACTTCTATTCCCGCAAGATGGGCTGGAAGGGCGATGATACCCCCTTCGATGGGCGCAAGACCCTGTGCCTGGTATGGGAGGCCAAGTGGGCGCTGCTCAATCCGGTAATCATCCTGGGGGGCATCTATGCGGGCATCTTCACTCCCACCGAGGCGGCGGCAGTGGCGGCGGTGTACGCCTTTGTCTGTGGGGTGTTCATCCATCGCGAGCTGTCGCCCCGGGATATCTTCAAGACCATCGCAGGGTCCTGCGCCACCACCGGCACGGTGATGGTGATCCTGGGCTGCGCCTCGACTTTCGCCCGCATCCTGACCATCGAGCAGATCCCGGTGGCGATCGCCGACTTCATGCTGCAGTTCTCGTCGAGCCCTGCGGTGTTGCTGCTGGTCATCCTGGTAATGCTGCTGCTGGTGGGCTGCGTCATGGATACCACACCGGCGATTCTGGTGCTGTCACCGATTCTCTATCCGGTGGCGACCTCCATGGGTATCGATCCAGTGCACTTCGGCATCGTCATGGTGGTCAGCCTGGCCATCGGCTTCATCACGCCGCCGCTGGGGATCAACCTGTTCGTGGCCTCGCGCATCGGCAATGCCTCGCTTGGCACCGTGATCAAGGGCATCGTGCCCTTCGTGATCGTGATGATCCTGACCTTGCTGGTGATCGCCTACGTACCGCAGCTGTCGCTGGTATTGCTGTCGGTGTTCAATTGAGCGTGGCATCGTAAGTCGCACACGCTGTCCATCAACGCCTTTATCGCCCCCGTCTTCCGCTGCCGGCCAGGCCTCGGGAGACAGGGGCGATGCGCATGCCAAGGGGCAGCGGATGGCTGGCATATCGGGCGCTCCGGCCCTTGCCCAAGGTCTAGCGGTTGCCGCTGAGTTCGCCGTCTATGCTTCTCCTGTCGGTTCAGTGACCGCCAATGACAAGGAGATGCTCATGCTCGCCTCGTGCAGAACCGCCCTCGTTTTCACTACGTTCGCCACTATGCTTGCCCCGATGTCGCTTCTGGCTCAAACCGTCATGCAGGAGCACCGCATCAAGAGCTCTGTGGACGATGCCATCGAGCTCTATGTCAGGGAGCGTCTGCCTGATGGAGTGTCGCCCGCCGACATGTCCGAGGCGGTGCTGTTTGTTCACGGTGCCACCTATCCCGGCATTTCCTTCGACACCGACCTGGCAGACGGCAAGAGCTGGATGGATCACACCGCGGAGGCAGGCTTTGCCACCTACTACCTTGATCAGCGGGGGTATGGCAATTCGACTCGGCCGGAGGTGATGGCGCAGCCCTCTGAAGACAACGCACCTTTCGCGCGGGCAGAGACGGTCATCGACGATATGGAGGGTGTCATCGATTTCATTCGCGAGCGCACTGGAGTCGACAGGGTCAATCTGGTGGGCTGGTCCTGGGGTACCGTCACCAGTGGCATGTACACGGCGCGTAACGATGAAAAGGTGGATCGCCTGGTGCTGTTCGCGCCGGTCTATAGCCATCGTAACCAGAACTGGACCAGCAGCCTGGCCGATGCGAATGATCCTGGCAAGTTGGCCGACGTGGGCGCCTACCGGACAGTGAATCGAGAGCAGGCAGACCAGCGTTGGGCCAACCAGATCCCGCCCGAGGCACTTGAACAGTGGCGTGATCGGGCGGTTTTCGACCGCTGGTTCGACGAGATGCTGGCTATGGAGCCCGCCGAGGATTCCGACGTCGTCAAGGCGCCTAACGGCGTTCTGGTTGATCTGTGGGAGATCTTCAATGCGCGACCGATCTATGAGGCTTCGCGCATCAGCGTACCGACGCTGGTTATTCGCGGCGATGACGACCCTACGGCGACCGACGCTGATGCCAGAGGGCTTTTCGCAGAGCTGGCAGCTGAGGAAAAGCGCTATGTGGTGATTGGAGAGGGATCGCACTTTCTTAATCTGGAAAAGCATGCCCCTCAGCTATTTGCCGAGACTTTACTGTTTCTCGACGGTGGTGAAGGGCAGCCTTGACGACGGCGTGGCCTGGACGGGCGACGGATTAGCGGTCCAGATAGTTGCGATAGATGCGCGCCATGCGCTTGCGGTCGCGGTAGCCCCTGAGTTGTTGCGTTTCCAGGTGGTGGGGGCGCGCCTGTCCGTTGTCGTCGAACACAAAGGAGCGGCTGGCCCCCATGATGCCGGGGGCGGAGCTGTAGATGTACAGCACCAGCAACTCGAGCACGTAGTCGCTGTCTTCACCCTCACACAGGGTGTTGTCTTCGTCCTCGATGTCGGCGGCGCGTGCCCGGCGCACCAGACTATCGATTTCGCCGGCATCCAGGTGGGCGTTGGATGGCAGTGGACCCTGCAGCGTCCCCCTGGCGATGGAGGTGGGGGTATCTCCGTTTTCGTCGGTTTCCACCTCCGACACGGTGCAGCGGCGTATTCCGCACTTCTCGTGCAGCCACACCTGGACGGTCTCGATATGGATGCCCTCGGCGCTCATGTTGCTGATCAGGCAGCGGCCCTGGGTGGACAAGCCCATCACCTGATTGATGACCACCTTGGGGCGCCGCTGGCGACGGAAGCCGGCGTAGAGCAACTGAGCGTAGAAGATCCAGACCGCCAAAGTGCCGAGGCTGGTCATGAATTGCAGAAAGGTACCGTGGCTGGAGATCCATTCCATGGGAGAGGTCCTTGTCGGTTAGGGGAGGGCGAGATCGAATCCATGATCTCCACGTATGACGCTGCCTTTATTGTGCAGCGTCGAGCATCTAGAAAGAGTGGGTCAGCGGTGACGGACTTGCAAGACGTGGGGAGGTGAAGGGGTGCGTGCAACGAAAAACGGCCACCGCTCTGATGAGCTAAGTGGCCGTCTTTACTAAATTCTTGGTCGGAGTAGCAGGATTCGAACCTACGACCTCTGCCTCCCGAAGGCAGCGCTCTACCAAGCTGAGCTATACTCCGATGTTTGAGGTGTGTCCCTCAACGGATGCGTAGTATACGGATCCTTGTGGATGATGCAACCCTCGCGAGCCCGAGTCAGCCACTTTTTTCCAGCTTCCCCGTCACTTGAGGGCACTTGCCCGGTGATTTTCAGGTCTTGCGTTCCACCGCCAGGCGGGCCAGTTCGGCCATGCTGTCGCGGTAGGGCGAGGGCGGCAGATGGTCGAGTTCGGCCAGGGCCTTGGCGGCCATCTCTTCGGCCTTCTGGCGGGTGTAGTCCAGCGCACCGGTGGACTTGACGATGGCCAGTACCTCGTCGAGGTGGTCGAGTCCGCCCTTGCGGATGGCGCGACGCACCAGGCGGGTCTGGTCGGGGGTGCCGGCGGCCATGGCCTGGATCAGCGGCAGGGTGGGCTTACCTTCGGCCAGGTCGTCGCCGACGTTCTTGCCCATGGCCTTGGCGTCACCTTCGTAGTCGAGCAGGTCGTCGACCAGCTGGAACGCCAGACCCAGGTAGCGTCCGTATAGCGCCAGCGCCTGTTCCTGGCGTTCGTCGGCGCCGGCCAGGATGGCGCCGCTGTGGGAGGCGGCCTCGAACAGCATCGCGGTCTTGCCGAGGATGGTGTCGAAGTAGGCGGCCTCGTCAGTGTCGGGATTGCCCACATTGGTCAGCTGCTGAACCTCGCCCTCGGCGATGGTGCAGGTGGCGGCGGACAGCACCTCCATGATGCGCATGGAGCCGACCTCGACCATCATCTGAAACGAGCGCGAATACAGAAAGTCGCCGACCAGCACCGAGGGCGCGTTGCCCCAGGCGTCATTGGCGGTGGCCTTGCCGCGACGCATGTGCGACTCGTCGACCACGTCGTCATGCAACAGCGTCGAGGTGTGCATGAACTCGATCAGCGTCGCCAGGGTGATGTGACGATCACCTTGATACTCCAGCGCGCGTGCCGCCAGCAGCACCAGCAGAGGGCGCAGACGCTTGCCGCCGCTTTCGATGATGTACTGGCCGATGGTCTCCACCAGCGGGATGCGCGAGGCGAGCTGGTCGAGGATGGTCTGGTTGACGGCGGCGAAGTCGTCGGCGACCACCGCGTGAATCGGCGAAGGAGCTGCTGATGGTGACGGGGTGGCGTTGACTGACATGAAGGCGGCTTCGACTGGAGGTGAGGGAGGCCGTGGGCCTTGGGTTGCCGGTCATGCTATGGGCCGCCCATGGGGGCGTCAAGACGATTAGCGCCCGGCGGCGGCCTCGCGCGGGGTTTTTTCCGGTCTCGCCACTTGACGCTGGTTGTCGGGTTGTGCCCACGCGAGGGTATCGCTATAATACGCGGCCCACTCATCCATGCTCCCTGTCAGATGGCTGCCAAAAGGGGCGCCACTCGAAGCAGGTCGATCAAGAGCCAACCCCGATGAGTTTCTGGAGAAACAGCATGTACGCAGTGATCAAGAGCGGTGGCAAGCAGTACCGCGTTCAGGAAGGCCAGACTCTCAAGCTCGAGAAACTGGAAATCCCCACCGGCGATACCGTCGAGTTCGACGAGGTTCTGCTGGTCGGCAACGATGACGACGTCACCGTTGGTGCCCCGCTGGTCGAGGGTGCCAAGGTCAGCGCCGAAATCGTCGCCCACGGCCGTGGCGAGAAGGTGACTATCATCAAGTTCCGTCGCCGCAAGCACAGCATGAAGCGTCAGGGCCACCGTCAGTGGTTCACCGAAGTTAAAATCACCGGAATTTCTGCCTAAATACGCCTCGCCCTCGGGCGAATGCGTAGCGGACTATTCCCTCAACGAGCGAGGACTTTGCAATGGCTCATAAGAAGGCAGCCGGCTCCACACGTAACGGTCGCGACAGTGAAAGCAAACGCCTTGGCGTCAAGCTGTTCGGTGGCCAGGCCGTGACCCCGGGTAACATCATCGTGCGTCAGCGTGGCACCCGTTTCCACGCCGGCACCGGTGTTGGCATCGGCAAGGACCACACCCTGTTCGCTCTGGACGAAGGCGTGGTCAAGTTCGAGACCAAGGGTCCGAAGAACCGTAAGTTCGTCAGCGTCGTCTCTGCCTGAGACCGCCCGAACGCCATGGGCCGCCGGCGAGCGTGACTCGCTTGCCGACAGGTCCCGGAAGGCCCCGCCAAGCGCGGGGCCTTCTTGTATCATGGTGGAAAGCATCCGCCAGGAGAGTGATAGATGCAGTTCGTCGACGAAGCCTCGATCATCGTGGAGGCAGGCAACGGAGGTAACGGTTGCCTGAGCTTCCGGCGCGAGAAGTACGTGCCCAAGGGCGGCCCGGATGGCGGCGATGGCGGCCATGGTGGCAGCGTCTACCTGATCGGTGACGATGCCCTCAATACGCTGATCGATTTCAAGTATCAGCGCTTCTACAAGGCGCAGAACGGCCAGCCCGGCCAGGGTCGCCAGATGAGCGGCCGCGCTGGCGAGGATCTCCACGTCAAGGTGCCCGTGGGTACTACGGTGATCGACGAGGATACCCTCGAGGTGATCGCCGACGTGACCGAGATCGGCCAGGTGGTGCAGGTGGCCCAGGGCGGTCGCCGTGGGCTCGGCAACATTCACTTCAAGTCCTCCACCAATCGGGCACCACGGCGTACCACGCCGGGCACCGAAGGTGAGCGGCGCAACCTGCGCCTGGAGATGAAGGTGATGGCCGATGTCGGTCTGCTGGGCCTGCCCAACGCCGGCAAGTCGACGCTGATCCGCTCGGTGTCGGCGGCCAAGCCCAAGGTGGCCAACTACCCCTTCACCACCCTGGTGCCGAACCTGGGAGTGGTGAAGCTCGGCATGCACGAGCACTTCGTCATGGCCGACGTGCCGGGGCTGATCGAGGGTGCCTCCGACGGTGCCGGCCTGGGGCTGCGCTTTCTCAAGCACCTGACGCGTACCCGCCTGCTGTTCCACGTAGTGGATGTGGCGCCGTTCGATGAGTCCGATCCGGTGGAAGCCGCCGAGGCGATCATCCATGAGTTGGGCGAGTTCTCGCCGACCCTGGCCGAGCGCCCGCGCTGGCTGGTGCTCAACAAGCTCGACCTGCTGCCCGAGGACGAGCGTGAGGCTGCCGCCGACGAGATCGTGCGTCGACTCGGCTGGGAAGGCCCGGTCTTTCGTATCTCGGCGATCTCCAACGTCGGCACCGAGGCACTGGTGCAGGCGGCCCATCGCTGGCTGACCGAGCAGCGCACCCTCGAGAACGAGGATGAAGAGGCCATGGAGCGCGAGCAGGAGATGCGCCGGCGCATGGAAGATGAGGCGGTGGCCAGGACAGAGGCGCGCCTGGGTCGTCGTCGCAAGCGTGACGAAGACGACGATGACGATCTCGATGACGACGACTACGACGTCGAGGTCGAATACGTTCAATAGCGGTCGTCAGGGGAGTCGACAGCCTCCCCGTTCGGCCAGAGCAGCGGGGCGAGAAAAGGATGCACAGCGGAGAGCGGGTCCCGGGGCGTGACGCCCTGTCCAGCGCGCGACGGGTGGTGGTGAAGATTGGCAGCGCCCTGTTGACCAACGACGGGCGTGGCCTCGATGACCCCGCCATCGGTGGCTGGGTGGATCAGATCGCCGCCCTGGCGAGTCGCGGCATCGAGGTGGTGCTGGTGTCTTCCGGGGCCGTGGCGGCAGGCATGGTGCGTCTCGGCTGGCGGGCTCGCCCGTCATCGGTGCGAGAGCTCCAGGCCGCTGCGGCGGTGGGGCAGAACGTGCTGACCGAAACCTACGAGAATCACTTCGGGCGCCATGGCCTGGTGACCGCGCAGATTCTGCTGACCCACGACGATCTGTCCAATCGCAAGCGTTACCTCAACGCGCGCTCGGCGCTGAGCACGCTGGTGGACCTCAAGGTGGTGCCGGTGATCAATGAAAACGACACCGTGGTCACCGACGAGATCCGCTTTGGCGACAACGATACCCTTGGCGCCCTGGTGGCCAACCTGCTCGAGGCCGATGCGCTGGTCATCCTGACCGATCAGGAGGGCTTGTTCGACGCCGACCCGCGCCACGACCCCAGCGCCCGGCTGATCGAGGAGGGGCGCGCCGACGATGCTCGTCTGGCGGCGGTGGCCGGCGGCGGCGGCGCCCTGGGGCGCGGTGGCATGACCACCAAGGTGCGCGCGGCGCGCCTGGCCGCGCGCAGCGGGGCGGTCACGGTGATCGCCAGCGGTCGCCAGCCCCGGGTACTGGAGCGGCTGGCCGATGGCGAGCGGCTGGGCACCCTGTTGACGCCGGACCGGGCCCCCATCGCTGCGCGCAAGCGCTGGCTCGCCGGCCAGCTGCAGGTGCGCGGTACCCTGACCCTGGACGCCGGCGCGGTACGGGTGCTGCGCGGCAGTGGCTCGTCGCTGTTGCCGGTGGGCGTAAAGGCCTCCTCGGGTGACTTCGCGCGCGGCGATATGGTGCTGTGCGTCGACGAGCAGGGCGAGCGGATCGCCAAGGGACTGGTCAACTACAACGCCGAGGACGCACGCAAGATTCTCGGCCAACCCAGCGGGCGCATCTGTGAGTTGCTCGGCTATATGGAAGCGCCGGAGCTGATTCACCGCGACAATCTTGTGGTGCTGGCTTGATCCAGGTCGGTATCAGGCGCCTTGTTGCCCCCGGCGCCTCTCTTTAGGGATATGGTTCCCGTCTTTTCTCCGTGCTCTTATGCGCCGCCGACAGCAGCCGCTGTCGGCGGCGCATGCGCGACATCTGTCCTGTCGCGTGAGCCTTGAAGCTGAAGCGTGCCCCGGTGCGTGGTCTCAGCGGTCTTTGGAGAAGAGGGAGCGTTGTCGATGAAGTCTATTCTGGTAACGGGTGCCGGTTCCGGCGTCGGCTTTGAGGTCGTCAAGCTGTTTTTGGAGAAGGGCTTCAAGGTCGGTGGCCTGGATATCAACGTCAAGGCGCTGAACGAGCTGCAGGCGCAAGGGCAGGCGAACCTGTTTGCCTACAAGTGCGATGTCTCCTGTCGTTCCGGTGTGCATGACGCCATCGAGCAGTTCGCCACCGTCTGCGGTGGAGTAATCGATGTCGTCCACTCCAATGCCGGGATTCAGGCGAGTGGCCTGTTCAAGGACGTCGAGCTCGAAAAGTACGAGATGATGAACCTGATCAATGCCATGGGCACGATCTACATCATCAAGGAGGCGCTGCCTTACGTGATGGCGTCCGAGGCAGGCGCCATCCTGCTGACGTCGTCGGCGTCGGCGATCACCGGGCTGCCGATGTTCAGCGTGTACGGTGCGACCAAGTCCTTCGTGACGTCGCTGGGCGAGTCGCTGAGTATCGAGCTGGAGTCCGATGGCATCTATGTAGGGATCATCGAACCCGGTCTGATCAATACACCGATGAACTCCAACAACCCTGACTCCATGGTGTGCACGGAGCAGGAGATTACTCTGGGCCCGAAGGAAGTGGCGGAGGCCGCCTACCAGGCGATCAGCACTCGCCGTCAGCTCTACTGGCACGTGGGCGAAGAGGCTCATGATCTGGCGGAGGCGATCCAGGGGCTGCGGCTGCAGGAGCGTCAGCGCTTCGTCAAGCAGATGATCCAGTCGAAGCTGAAGTGATTCGAGCGGTGATGGCGGCGGCGACGTCTGCGGTGACCTGAGACGCCCGTGGCGTCGTGACAAGTGGCGCGATGACCGTTGCGGTGGCCGCCGCTGGCCGGGCACAGGGTCGGTGGAGTGAGCCAGGCGCGCCAGGCCCTAAAAGGCTGGCGCGCAGTACCTTGACATGATAGGATGCGCCATCCTCTCAGACACGGCCCGTAACGATTGCCTCGCGACAGTGCTTGCGATGGCGGTCGGCCAGATGGCCAGGCCGACGGGGATTTTTTTATTTCCCTGTTGGATCAATACGTTATCAAGTCATCGTGCGACGGTGACGACAACTTTCTCCAAGGAGACAGTCAGTGGCTAACAGCAAGCAAGCCCGTAAGCGCGCCCGTCAGGCAGAATCTCGTCGTGTCCTGAAGGCAGGCCAGCGCAGCATGGTCCGCACTTACGTCAAGCGCGTGATCAAGGCGATCAACAGCGGTGACCACGCTCAGGCAATGGACGCCTTCAAGGCGGCGCAGCCGGTCATCGACCGCATCGCCGACAAGGACACCCTGTCCAAGAAGAAGGCCGCTCGCATCAAGAGCCGTCTGAACAAGCGCATCAAGGCGCTGGCTGCGTAAGCCGGTCCCGCGCTTTCGGCGTGACGCGGATGCGTCCGTGTCGCGCACGCGAAAAACCGGCTACGGCCGGTTTTTTTGTGCCTGCCAATTGATGACCCGCGGCGCCCCGGTGCCCCTTCGTCGCCCTTCTCCGGGCGATGGCGAGCCACAGGGCGGGGAATGTCAGTGGGACAAGAGGGCCGGACAAACGAGCCGGGAATTGAGCAGGGAACCCGCAAGCAAGGAATCAGTGACGTGACCGACGAGCGTCGACAGCAGGCCTCGGATGAGGACATTGATCAGGCCCTGGAGCAGGGAGCGGGCACCTCGGTGGGGGGCGCCAAGGCGCCCGTGCGTCGGGGCCTGATGCGCTCTGGGCTGGTGGTCAGCAGCATGACCATGCTGTCCCGGGTGCTGGGGCTGGTGCGCGACGTGGTGATCGCCACCCTGCTGGGTGCAGGACAGGGCGCCGACGCCTTCTTCGTGGCCTTCAAGATCCCGAACTTCATGCGTCGGCTGTTCGCCGAGGGCGCCTTCAATCAGGCCTTCGTGCCGGTGCTGTCGGAGTACTCGACCACCCGCACCCGCGAAGAGATACGCGAACTGCTCAATGCGGTGTGCGGTAGCCTGGCGGCGGTGCTGGCGCTGATTACCGCCCTGGCTATCGTCGCCGCGCCCTGGTTGACCTGGGTGTTTGCTCCTGGCTTTGCGCGAGATCCCGACAAGCTCGCGCTGACCACCGACATGCTTCGGCTGACGTTCCCGTATCTGCTGTTGATCTCGCTGACCGCCTTCGCCGGCAGCGTGCTCAATACCTGGAATCGCTTCGCGGTACCGGCCTTCACCCCGGTGCTGCTGAACCTGTCGCTGATCGGTGCGGCGCTGGTGCTGACGCCGATGATGAGCGAGCCGGCCATGGCGCTGGCCTGGGGCGTACTGATCGCCGGTGCCGCGCAACTGCTGTTTCAGGTGCCCTTTCTGGTGAGGCTCGGGCTGATGCCCCGGCCCTGGCCCAACTTCGCCCACGAGGGTGTGCGGCGCATCCTTCGACTGATGGCGCCGGCGTTGTTCGGAGTCTCGGTGTCGCAGATCAATCTGCTGCTGGACACCATCCTGGCCTCGCTGCTGGCGGCGGGCAGCGTGTCCTGGCTGTACTATTCCGACCGCCTGGTGGAGCTGCCACTGGGGGTGTTCGGCGTGGCCATCGGTACGGTGATACTGCCGGCGCTGTCGCGGCGCCACGCCGAGGCCTCCACCGAGCACTTCAGCCAGATGCTGGACTGGGCGCTGCGAGCGGTGCTGCTGCTGGGGCTTCCAGCGGCGCTGGCGCTGGCGCTGCTGGCCGAGCCGCTGTTGATCACGCTGTTCCACTACGGCGCCATGACCGACAACGATATCGTGATGGCGGCGATGAGCCTGCGTGCCTATGCCCTCGGCCTGGTCGCCTTCATGCTGATCAAGGTGCTGGCGCCGGGGTTCTTTGCCCGCCAGGACACCAAGACGCCGGTCAAGGTCGGTATCATCGCGATGGTCGCCAATATGGTGTTCAACCTGATCCTGATCTGGCCACTGGCCCACGCCGGGCTGGCGCTGGCCACCGCACTGTCGGCCTTCCTCAATGCCGGGATGCTGGCCTGGCTGCTGCGCCGGCAGGGTGTGCTGCGCTTCCAGCCCGGCTGGGGGCGCTTTGCCGTGCAGCTTGGAGGCGGCTGTGTGGCCATGGGCCTGGTGCTTGTGTTGCTGGCGCCGGAGTGGCACCAGTGGCTCGGCTGGGGGCTCACGCCTCGTGTGCTGTGGATGGCGGCGCTGGTGGCGGCCGGCGGACTTGCGTACTTCGCCTGGCTGGGGCTGACAGGAGTCAGAGTCCGCCAGTTCCGGCTCAAGGGTTAGGGCTGGGGTTTGTCAGAAAGCTGTCTGCCCACCCAGACGCCTTCAGACGGTGGGAAGACGCGGCGCCCCGCACTTCGCTATAATCGACTCCCTTTAGGTTCGGTGTGACCCGACTCATGGAAGTAATTCGAGGCCTGCACAATCTGCGCGAGGAGCACCGTGGCACGGTGGCGACCATCGGCAACTTCGATGGGGTGCACCTGGGCCATCGGGCGATCCTTGAGCAGTGCCACGCCGAGGCGGCGCGCAGCGGACTGCCGGTGACCGTGGTGGTGTTCGAACCCCAGCCGCGCGAGTACTTTGCCGGCGACCAGGCGCCACCGCGCCTGACGCGGTTGCGCGACAAGGTCGGCCTGCTCAAGGAGTGCGGCGTCGATCGGGTGCTGTGTCTGCCGTTCAATGAATCGCTGCGCCAGCTGACGGCGGCAGAATTCATCGAACGGGTGCTGCTGGAAGGGCTCGGCGTACGCCATCTGGTGGTGGGCGACGACTTCCGCTTCGGCTGCGATCGTCGCGGTGATTTCGCCCTGCTGACCGAAGCCGGCCGTAGCAGCGGCTTCAGCGTCGAACACACCCTGACCTTTCGCATCGACGATGACCGGGTGTCGAGCACACGGGTGCGCACCCTGCTGGCCTGTGGCAACTTCGAGGCGGCAGCGCGCCTGCTGGGCCGGCCTTACCGCGTCAGCGGCCGGGTGGTGCGTGACCAGCAGCGCGGGCGCACCATCGGTGTGCCCACCGCCAACCTGCCGCTGCTGCCGGGTCCGCTGGTGCTGCGCGGTGTCTATGCGGCGACGGTGGAGATCCACGACGGCAGCGATGGCGAGGCGTCCCAGCGTCATCCCGCGGTGGTCAATATCGGCTGGCGGCCCACGGTAGGGTCGCCGCGTCCGGTGCTGGAGGCGCATCTGCTGGACATGCAGGCGGACCTGTATGGCAAACGCCTGACGGTAGTGCCCTGCGCCAAGCTGCGCGGTGAAGAGACCTTCGCGGACTTCGCCGCGCTGAAGACCCAGATATATGCCGACATCGACCGGGCGCGAGCAGTCTTTGCCCGGGACCCTGACGGCCCACGACCCTATCCTCTGGCATCGGCGCCACGTGCGCGCGAGGCCGCAACCCAGGATTCCCCGGCGGGGCAGGCCCCCGCCGATCATGACGACGGCTGACCCCAGGACTATGAGCGACTACAAGCACACTCTGAATCTGCCAGAAACCGAATTCCCCATGCGCGGCATGCTCCCCAAGCGCGAGCCGGCGCGGGTCGAGCAGTGGCAGAAGCTGGACATTTACCAGCGCTTGCGCGAAGCACGCCAGGGCCAGGAGGTCTTCGTGCTGCACGATGGCCCTCCCTACGCCAACGGCAGCATTCACATCGGTCACGCCGTCAACAAGATCCTCAAGGACATCATCGTCAAGTCGAAGAACCTGGCCGGCTTCGATGCACCCTACGTGCCGGGCTGGGACTGTCACGGTCTGCCCATCGAGCACAAGGTGGAGACCACTCATGGCAAGCACCTGGAGCCTGAAAAGGCCCGGGCGCTGTGTCGCGAGTACGCCGACGAGCAGGTCAAGGGCCAGCTTCAGGACTTCGTGCGTCTGGGCGTGGTCGGCGACTGGGACAATCCCTACCGCTCCATGGAGTACGCCAACGAGGGCGGCGAGATCCGCGCCCTGGCCGACATGGTCAAGGGCGGCTACGTGTTCAAGGGACTCAAGCCGGTCAACTGGTGCTTCGACTGTGGTTCGGCCCTGGCCGAGGCCGAGGTCGAGTACGCCGACAAGAAGTCCGACGCCATCGATGTGGCCTTCACCTGCGCAGACGACGCCAAGCTGGCCGCCGCCTTCGGGCTGGACAGCCTGCCCAAGCCGGCGGCGGTGGTCATCTGGACCACCACCCCCTGGACCATCCCGGCCAACCAGGCGCTGAACGTCCATCCGGAGTTCAACTACGCCCTGGTCGACACCGGCGAGCGGCTGTTGCTGCTGGCCGAGGAACTGGTCGAGAGCTGCCTCGAGCGCTTCGGCCTGAGCGGTGAGGTCATCGCCACAGCGCGTGGCGAACGGCTGGAGCTGATCGAGTTCCATCATCCGCTGTATGAGCGTACCGCGCCGATGTATCTCGCCGACTACGTGACCAGCGACGAGGGCAGCACCGGCATCGTCCACTCGGCGCCGGTTCATGGCGTCGATGACTTTGACTCCTGCCGCCGCTACGGCATGGACTTCAGTGACTTCATCAGCGTGGTCAAGGGCGACGGCGTCTACGTCGACGACCTGCCGCTGTTCGGTGGCATGCTGATCTGGAAGGCCAATCCCAAGATCGTAGAGGCACTGTCCGAGGCCGGCGCGCTGATGGCTCACAAGACCATCACCCACAGCTACATGCACTGCTGGCGCCACAAGACCCCGGTGATCTACCGGGCCACCGCCCAGTGGTTCGTCGGCATGGACATCCCTGGCCATGACGGTCGCACCCTGCGCGAAAGCGCGCTCGAAGGGATCGAGGCGACCGAGTTCACCCCGGGCTGGGGCAAGGCGCGGCTGCACAGCATGATCGCCAACCGCCCGGACTGGTGCATCTCGCGTCAGCGCAACTGGGGCGTGCCGATCCCGTTCTTCCTGCATAAGGAAAGCGGCGAGCTGCACCCGCAGACCGTGGAACTGACCGAGAAGGTCGCCGACCTGGTCGACCGCGACGGCATCGACGCCTGGTTCCGCCTGGACCCGGCCGAGCTTCTGGGCGAAGAGGCCAGTCAGTACGACAAGGTCACCGATACCCTGGACGTGTGGTTCGACTCCGGCACCACCCACCGCCACGTGCTGCGCGGCTCGCATCCCCACGGCCACCAGAGCGGCCCGCGTGCCGATCTGTACCTGGAGGGCTCGGACCAGCACCGCGGCTGGTTCCACTCGTCGCTGCTGACCGGCTGCGCCATCGACGGTCACCCGCCGTACCGGGGCCTGTTGACCCACGGCTTCACCGTCGACGCCCAGGGCCGCAAGATGTCCAAGTCCATGGGCAATGTGGTGGCCCCGCAGGAGGTAATGGACAAGCTCGGCGCCGACATCCTGCGTCTGTGGGTGGCCTCCACCGACTATTCCGGCGAGATGGCGGTGTCCGACGAGATCCTCAAGCGCACCGCCGACGTTTACCGGCGTATCCGCAACACCGCGCGCTTCCTGCTGGCGAACCTGAACGGCTTCGACCCCGAGCGTGACGCCCTGGCCTTCGACGACATGCTGGCGCTGGACCAGTGGGTGGTGGACCGCGCCGCGCAGCTTCAGGCACGCATCGAGACGGCCTACGACGAGTACCGCTTCCTCGACGTCTACCAGCAGGTGCACGGCTTCTGCGCGCGGGAGCTGGGCGGCTTCTACCTGGACGTGATCAAGGATCGCCAGTACACCACCCAGTCCGACTCCCAGGCCCGTCGCAGCGCCCAGACCGCCCTCTATCACGTGGTCCAGGCGCTGGTGCGCTGGGTCGCGCCGATCCTGTCGTTCACCGCCGAGGAGATCTTCGAGAACATCCCCGGCGAGAAGGGCCTGGCCGAAGGCCGCAGCGTGCTGCTTGAGACCTACTACACAGGCCTGTCCACCCTCAGCGACGACGCCAGCATGGGCCGTGACTTCTGGGAGCGGGTGCTGACGGTCAAGCAGGCGGTCAACAAGTGCCTGGAAGACGCCCGCAACGCCAAGACCATCAAGGGCAGCCTGGCCGCCGAGGTGACCCTGCACGTCAGCGATGAACTTGACGAGTTGCTCTCGCGCCTGGGCGACGAGCTGCGCTTCGTGATGCTGACCAGTGAGGTCCACCTGGCGCCGCTCGACCAAGGAGTCGATGCCGCCGAGACCGACGTCGAAGGGCTCAAGGTGGCGGTGCGCGCCAGCGACAACGCCAAGTGCGAGCGCTGCTGGCACCATCGCCCCGAGGTGGGCTCGCTGCCCGAGCACCCGGACCTGTGTTCGCGCTGCGTCAGCAACCTGCCGGACGGTCCGGGTGAGGTGCGTCACTATGCCTGACGCCACGGATTCCACGACCAAGGAGGGTGACGGGCACATGAGTTCACAGGTGGAACCGATGCGCCAGCCGCTGCGCTGGTGGTGGCTGGCGCTGGCCTGGGTCGTGCTCGATCTGGGCACCAAGGCACTGATGAGCCAGACGCTGACCTACGCTACGCCGGTGGAGGTGCTGCCGTTCTTCAATCTGACGCTTTTGCACAATACCGGGGCGGCCTTCAGTTTCCTGGCCGATCACCCCGGTTGGCAGCGCTGGCTGTTCGCCGCCATCGCGGTGGCGGCCACCGTCGGCCTGACGATCTGGATGCGTCGCCTGCGGCGTGACGAAAAGCTGCTGGGAGCGTGTCTCGCGCTGATCATCGGCGGCGCCCTGGGCAACCTCTATGACCGCCTGGTGCACGGCTACGTGGTGGACTTTCTGTCCTTTCACGCGGCGGGCTGGTACTACCCGGCGTTCAACGTGGCGGATATCGGCATCACCCTAGGCGCCATCGGCCTGATCTGGGAGTCGATCTTCGGCGAGCGCCGCCGCGCCCGGCGCGGCTAATTATCTGTTGCCGGCAGCGACGTATCGGTCCCTGCCGGTCCGTCACTCTTTCGGAGATCCCAATGAGCGACTACCGTATCGACGAGGGCATGGAAGTCACCCTTCACTTCACCCTCAAGCTGGAAGATGGCACCGTGGTGGACTCCACCCGGGACAAGGCCCCGGCGACCTTTCAACTGGGCGATGGCAACCTGCCGCCCGGGTTCGAGCAGCCGTTGAAGGGTATGACCGACGGCGACAGCGGCAGCTTCGAGGTCAGTCCCGAGCACGCCTTCGGTCAGCACAACCCGCAGAACATCCAGCGCATGAAACGTGAGGTGTTCAACGGCGACGAGCCGGAGGTCGGCACCGTGATGTCCTTTGCCGACGCCAACGGCGACGAATTGCCCGGGGTGGTCACCGAGATCGACGGCGACATGGTGGAGGTGGACTTCAATCATCCGCTGGCCGGGCGCACCCTGACCTTTGAGGTCGAGGTGCTGGGCGTCAAGCCCGCCACCACCCACTAGGCGATTCACGTCCCCGGTGTGCCGGTAAGGCGCAGTACGTGACAACCACGCAATGACCACGCGAATCATCCGCTCAACCAGGTGCCAAGACGGCACCGAGGCAAGGCAAACCATGCAAATCAAGCTGGCCAACCCGCGCGGCTTCTGCGCCGGCGTCGACCGGGCCATCGACATCGTCAACAGCGCGCTGGACGTGTTCGGGCCGCCCATTTACGTGCGTCACGAGGTGGTCCACAACCGCTTCGTGGTGGATAGCCTGCGCGAGCGTGGGGCGATCTTCGTCGAGGAACTCCACGAGGTTCCCGATGACGTCATCGTGATCTTCTCTGCCCACGGGGTGTCCCGGGCGGTGCAGGAGGAGGCCGAGCGGCGTGGGCTAAAGGTCTTCGACGCCACCTGCCCGCTGGTGACCAAGGTGCATATGGAAGTGCTGCGCTACGCTCGCCGTGGCCAGGAGTGCATCCTGATCGGGCATGAAGGGCATCCCGAGGTCGAAGGCACCATGGGGCGTTACGACACCTCTCACGGTGGCCAGATCTACCTGGTCGAGGACGAAAAGGACGTGGCCCGTCTGGAGGTCAAGGACCCCAGTCGGCTGGCTTTTGTCACCCAGACGACCCTGTCCATGGACGATACCGCTCGGGTGATCGAGGCCCTGCGCGCCACCTTCCCCGACATCCAGGGACCGCGCAAGGACGATATCTGCTACGCCACCCAGAACCGCCAGGACGCGGTGCGCGAACTGGCGGCGGGCTCCGACCTGGTACTGGTGGTGGGAAGCCCCAACAGCTCCAACTCCAATCGCCTGCGCGAGCTGTCCGAGCGAGTGGGCACCCCGGCCTACCTGATCGACAGTGCCGAGCAGATCGATCCGGCTTGGCTTGCGAATATCGGCGCGGTCGGCGTGACCGCCGGGGCCAGCGCCCCGGAGGTACTGGTCAAGGGGGTCATCGACCGCCTGACCGAGCTGGGCGCCGAGGCCCCTGAGGAACTGGCCGGCCGAGAGGAAACCATCACCTTCTCGATGCCGCGTGAACTGCGCGAGCGGGTCATCGTCAGCGACTGATGCCACCAGAGGATTGCCGTGAAGGCATTCCACCGTTCGTTTTTCCAGTGCAGCATCTCGACGCCGCCCCCAAGGGCGGCGTCCTTGTTTTCAGGCGTAGGAGAAAGCCTCAAGTCTGTGCTTAAGCGTGGTGTCGCGACACAACCTTGATCCAGCGCCTGCCGTCCATGGCGGACGTGCGACATACTCGAAGGGAAAACGAGCCGGAGAAGCCCGATGCAGGGAATACGAAAAACGCGAGGCTCAATTTACGCACAGACGCGCTGGGATGAGCATGGATTCAGTGAGCTGGACCAGAAAGTCAGTGCCGCTTCGACACGGGCTTCGTCACCAGGCTCGATGGAACGTCAGGGCGGTTTCACCCTGATCGAACTGTTGCTGTGCATCGCCATCATCGGTCTGCTGGCGTCGGTGGCCTACCCCATGTACACCGAGCATCTACGCGAGACCCGTGTCGCCGATGGCCGCGCTCTTCTGATGACGACCGCCTCGTCGCTGGAACGCTGCTACAGCCGTGACCAGGCCTATGATATCGCCGCCTGTGACGGCCTTGAGCGACCGTCGGAGTCCGGTTTCTACCAACTGTCGGTGGAACGCCACCCAGGGCGCTATTTTCTCGAGGCCAGGGCCCTCGACGCCCAGTCGGTGAAGGAAGGCTGCGATAGCCTGACCATGGACCAGACCGGCGAACGGGCACCAGATGACTGCTGGTAGCCGTCAGCGCGGGGTCACCCTGCTGGAGCTGGTCGTTTGCGTCGCGGTGATCGGCCTGATGGCTTCGGTGGCGGTGCCAAGTCTGCACCATTGGCTGGCCGGCGAGCGTCTGGTGGCGGATACCAATCGCCTGGTCGGCGCACTGACCCTGGCACGCACCACCGCCTTGACCCGACGCCAGGAGGTCAGGGTACTGGTGGTCGACTGCGCGGGACGCTGGCGGCTCGAGGTGCTGGCGGGAGACGCGGACGCCGGCGGCTGCCAGTCCACTCCAACCGCGCATGGCGATGTACTGATGGTCGATGAAGCAGCGCACACTGACGGCACCCGGGTATCGCCCGGTGGGGTCAGCTTCGATCTGATGGGGCGCCTGGATGAGTGCAGCTACGGTAGCCCCTGCCGTTGGCAGCTTCGCGGGACAGGAGGCGAGGGTCGCTGGGTCTCGGTGGAGCCAAGCGGCGTGGTACGCTCCGGCGATGAGGAAGATGCCGCGTGAGAAGGCTGCGATCCCAGGCCGGATTTTCCCTGCTCGAGGCACTGGTGGCGCTGGTGCTGTTGTCGGTGGGACTTTTAGGGGTGGCGGGGATGCAGTTGCGCAGCTTGCAAAGCGCCCATTCCAGTATCCAGAGATCGCTGGCGGACCTGGCCGCCCAGGATGCACGGGAACTGCTGTGGGCAAGCCTGGTGGCCAATGGCGGGTACTGTCCTGAAGGTGTGCCCGAGAGCCTTTCCCGAGAGCACTGGCGGGAGCACTGGGCCGATTTCCTTCCCGGTCTCATTGCCCTGAATGAGGCGGTGATCGCTCAGGACGACTGCGCCTTCGAGCTGCGTATTGGCTGGAAGGACGAGCGCTTCACCGAACTTAGCCTGTTTCAGTACTGGGTCAAGCTGCCCGCTCGGAAGGCGTCATGAGTCCGCACCGCGTCCTTTCCCCGGGCAAGTCGTTGCGTCGCCAGCGCGGCGTTTCCCTGGTCGAGCTGATGGTGGCCATGGTCGTCGGCAGCCTGGTGATCCTGGCTGCGGGCTCGCTGTTTCAGGAGGTCAACGCCAATGCGCGCGAGGTGCTGCGCCTGGCCGATCGCCAGGCGGTCCTGAGCTACGCCCTCGATACCATCACCGCGGCGGTGCGCCGGGGCGACGCCTCCCCCGGCGATTACGTGCTGCGCCCGGCGCCAGATGGCGAGTCCTGTACGCTCCACGAGGTCGACAGCGGCGAGCCTCTGGTCGATGGCCTGGCCTACGATGGTTCCTGCGAGGACGATCAAGTGCTGGAAGATCTGGGTGGGGGACTCTATCGCATCACCCTGAACCTGCCCCACGCAAGGACACCGATCCGGCTGCACGCGGTGGATCGTCTCCAGGCCGTGTCCGCGGCGGAGAATGCCGAATGAAGGCGCCAGCGAGGCAGCGAGGCGCGGCACTATTGGTGGTGCTGTCGCTGGTAGCGATCGCCTCGGTGGTGGCCATGGCCGGGGTCAAGTCGGCGCTGGTGGACGAACGCCTGGCCGGCAATATGCGCGCCATGGCCCAGGCCCAGATGGCGGCGGATTGGGGTGGGGCCGAGAGGCTAAGTGAAACGCCTGAATCGAGCGGGCTACTGGAGTGTGCCGAGATTCAAGACCGAGCGGAACAGGGCGGCGTATCCGCTGATTGGTCGGACGTACACACACTGACCAATAGCGACACAGTGGGCTATCGACATATCGACTGTATAGAACAGGATGTTGTCGTGCAGCTGATCATGGGGCAGGTCAGCGATGGTGAGCAGGTATTGGCAAGGCACTTTCTGATGGTGGGGCGAGAGAAGGAAAGCTCTGGATTGGAATTGCCCGATCTCATCCCTGACGATTGCATGGTCTATGCGGGGGGGCCTGTGGTGGCACATCCTGAGCTGGATCAGCCCGCCAACTGCCAACTAAACGGACTTGCCCACCCCGGTAACGACTACGGTCCAGACAGCTATATCGATGAGGTCGCCAAAGACTTCGAGGATGCCGACTTTGGGCCGGATGGCTGTGCGAGTCACCAAGGGATCGTCTATTGCGACGCTAGAACTCACGGGTTTGATGGCAGTCTGAATCTAGCGGATTACCCTGATGCGGATCAGATCGTGATCGTGGTGGATCCTGCCGATCCGAGCCAGAGCGTGACAATCGAAGCCCCAGCTGGGAGCTATGATACCTCGATCGTTGTTTCTGGAGCGCCAACGCTCGCTCCTCACGGACAGGTGGAACTCAATGGAGACATCTGGAGTACCGGGTCTATGGCGATAAGCGGGGGCGGGGGGCTCACGATCAATGGCAGACTAGTTGCCGAAGGTCCCGTCACGATAAATGGCAAGGTCGAAATCAGCCCCGAAGAAGGTGGAGAAGGTGACGGCGGCGTAATCTGGATCGATCGTGATGACTAAGGCGGAAACGAGGGTCCAGCACACCGACCCTTTTCACTTCTGATCCTTCCAAAATTGCTGAGTACCAGCCTAGCGCCCGTGTTTTCTCGCGCGCAGATATCGAAAGTCCCGTTATGTCCACTGGCGCGTCCATTGGCCAGAAAACGTACCGGCTTTGCATCCTCGCGAAAGTCGATACGCGCAAGCCGGCTGGGCGCAAAGACATGAAGTGTCGCGCCCTCCCAACTCGGCGCTCCAGCCTTGATCAACAGCTTCCCCCTCCAGTCCTCGCCGCAGTGCACGCCGTCGTCGCTCGGGCACAGGGTGACGGGTCTTGCCCGGGTGATGGCCGTGCCCCGGGCCAGCATCAGGGCGCCTTCTAGTCGCGAAAGCTCGCTGGCGATATCCTGTCGGGCGGCCATTGCCCGGTAGCCCGGCAGGGCCACGCTGGTCAGAAGGCCTACAATAGCCACCACCAGCAACAGCTCCAGCAAGGTAGTTCCGGACTGGCGGAAAGCGGTTCGATGAGGTTCGGGATGGCAAGACTTGGGACGGTAAGGTTCGGGGTGGTGAGGTGTGTGCCAGTAAGCCTGGGACATGCAGACATGACGGGGGCGTCGGGCGTCGTCGTCCATGGCGAACGCTTCCTTGTGGTTGTTGTTTGAATTCAGGGTTCCTTGAGCCTAGCTCGGAGAAGGGAGAACAGACGTTGGAGAAGCGCTTTGAGTGATTTCCTGGTGATTGGCGGCGGCGTCATAGGGCTGATGACGACACTGCAACTGGCCGATGCCGGTCACAGTGTGACGGTGGTAGAGCGAGGCGGCTGCGGTAGCGAGGCCTCCTGGGCCGGGGGCGGGATCGTCTCGCCGCTTTATCCCTGGCGCTACAGCTCGCCGGTATCGCGCCTGGCGAGCTGGTCGGAGGGGGCCTACCCCGAACTGGCCCTGCGCCTGCTGGAGGAGACCGGGGTCGACCCGGAGTATCGTCAGAAAGGGCTTCTCTACCTGAGGGTGGATGACGAAACGCGCGCACTCGAGTGGGCGCGGGAGGTTGGCAAGCCGCTGTCGCGGGTAGGCGCTGAAGTGATCCGCCGAAAGGAGCCCAACGCCCGCCGCGATATCGACGAGGCGCTGTGGATGCCGACCCTGGGCAGCATTCGTAACCCCCGTCTGATGCGCGCGCTGAGGTCCCGACTGGAAGACATGACGTCGGTGACGTTGCGCGAGCAATGCACGGTCACCGGGTTCGAGCGGCAAGGGGAGCGGGTGGCGGTGGTGAACACCGACCAGGGCAACCTCAGTGCCGATCAAGTGGTTATCTGTGCCGGCGCCTGGTCGGCGGGGCTTGCCGACATGGCCGGGCTCGATCTGCCGGTACGTCCGGTCAAGGGTCAGATGATTCTGTTCAAGGCACCACCCGGACTGGTCGAGCGGGTGGTGCTGATGGATGGACGCTACGTGATTCCTCGCGGCGACGGGCGGGTCCTGGCCGGCTCCACCCTGGAAGACGCCGGGTTCGACAAGGGCACCGACGACGACGCCCGTAGCTCACTATGGCATAGCGCTACCGCCATCATTCCGGCATTGGCCGACTGCGAGATCGAGCACCACTGGGCCGGGCTGAGGCCTGGATCACCGGACGGGGTGCCTTATATTGGCCAGGCCCCCGGCTGGGACAACCTGCACGTCAACGCCGGGCACTACCGCAATGGGCTGGTGCTGGCGCCGGCCTCGACGCGCCTGCTGGTGGATCAACTACTGGGAAGAGAGCCGATCATTGATCCCGCGCCCTATCGGTTGCAAGGACGTGTGGAAGAGCGCCCGAGGGGATAGGAGAAACAGGAACACCCAACATCCGCAGGCTGGCCTTGCAAAGGGACTGTGTCAGCGAGTCTTGAATATCGCACCAGGGCGCTACCTCACCGATAGCTGCCATCCGATTGGTGTTCCAGGCCGTAGTAGCTCGGGAAAAATGTACGATTTTCTTCCTGCCAGGCTCGCGACAGGGCGATGGCTTGCTGGACCTGCTCCGGTGTCATTTGTGCTTCCAGGCGTTTCTTGTCGGGGACGCCGGCCGTGCCTTGGAGGTCGAAATACTTGTAGGCTTGTACCAGGTCCACCTCGGTGCCAATGCCTTTCTCGTAGTAGTTGGCAAGACCTCGGTGGCTCAAGAACCCATTGAATGGCATATGTTCGGCACGCTTTAGCCACTCGAAAGCTGTCTGTTCATCCTTGGGCACGCCAATCCCTTCTTGATAGATGGCGGCAAGCTGTGAGGCTGATTCGGCGTCGCCCTGTTCGGCGGCGCGGGTGAACCAGATCCTCGCCTGCTGGATATCTTTCTCCACCAGTCCGCGAGGATCGGAACCTCGGTAGGCGAAGCCCAGTCTTTTCTGGGAGAGGATATAGCCCATTTCCGCGCTTGCCTGGAGGTAGGCCAGCGCCAAGGGTTTATTGATTCGGGTGCCGATTCCCCAGTTATAAGCAGAGAATAGTGAAGACCCTGCGTCGACTACCCCCATCTTCCACGACTCCTTCACGAGTGGTAGCCCTTGGGACCTATCGACGTAGTCTTCATACCCTGTTATCAACTCCGCATAGATCAAGCCGAGAAGGAACTTGGCTGTTGTGTCACCATTCTGGTTTTCACGAATCAACATTTCGATCGATGTGTTGTCGTAGAAGTCGGCGAGTGCGTAGCGGTCCGGGTTGTTAGCAATAAAATATGGCGTTCCCTCCATTTCCGTAAAGGTTGTTTCTCGAGAATCCATGAAGTTGAAAATGGAAGATTCATCGCAACCTGTTAAGCACGTTGCTGAAAATATGATAAATAGGACTATCGAGATTTTCTTGACGTAGTGGGGCATGGCTATATCCTCATTGTGAAGGAGTCTGTTTTTATATCGATTGGCCTGTTTTGGTTGATAGAACCAACATGAAGCGTCAGAGGTTTAGGTGGTATATTGCTATGCATGTGCTTTTCGATAGAAATGCAGTGATAGCTATTGTTCTTTAGAATTTCTATGTTAAGAGACTCCTCATTGGACAGATTTCCTCCGTCGCGCTCCTCAAGGATTGTAGGTGCCACTGTCTTGATGTGATTTTCTATGAATAAAACCGCGTAGTCGTCGTTTTTTTCTTCACCAATCTCGAGTTTCAACCCCAGCTCCATCCCCTCAAGGTCGGGCACCGTGACCAAGATGTTGATCTTTATATCGTTGGTAGCGATTTTAGAGATATCTTCCCAACGTCCATCTAGTGGGGCAGGACCTCTGCTTTCAAACGCCTCATCGTATTTCTCCCAGGTCATCTCCACCGTGACACCCTTGAACAGCAGTTCCAGGCCGTTCTTTTCCTCTTCCAAGGCTTCATAGGGAAGTAGCTGTCCCTGGTGATTGCCATAGCGACAGCGGTTGAACCAGTTTTCGACGCCGGCCACAAGAGGAGAGGTTTAAGATATTTTTAGGTGATGGGAAGAAATAGCCATAGATCCGACGGCTAGCTTTTTTTCTCGAATTCAGGTGCTTGAGATTGGGGTCGAAAGCTGGAATTGTATAGTAATTCCTCAAGAAAGAAATCACGTGTTTGTTGCATTATTTGAAACTCCCGTCTGGTTGGTATTCCAAGCCGTAGTAGCTCGGTACAAAGATGCCATGCTCCTCCTGCCAGGCTCTAGAGAGCTCGATCGCTTGCCGTATTTGATCCGGCGTCATCTGCTCGGCAAGCCGTCGTTTATCAGGCGCTCCGGCAGGGTCCCGGAGGTCATAGTACTTGTAGGCCTGGACTAAATCGACCTCGGTACCGATGCCTTCTTCGTAGTACACTGCAAGGCCGCCATGACTAATACGTCCATCGAATGGCATATTTTCGGCACGCTTTAACCACTCGAAGGCTGCTCGCTCATCCTTGGGCACGCCGAGGCCTTTACGATAGATGCCGGCAAGCTGTGAGGCTGATTCGGCGTCGCCCTGTTCGGCTGCACGGGTGAACCATATTCTCGCCTGCTGGATATCTTGCTCCACCAGTCCGCGAGGATCGGAACCTCGGTAGGCGAAGCCCAGTCTTTTCTGGGATAGGATATAGCCCTTTTCCGCGCTTGCCTGGAGGTAGGCTAGCGCCAAGGGTTTATTGATTCGGGTGCCGATGCCCTTGTAATAGACGGTGAAAAGAGAATGACCCGCGTCGATCACTCCCAATCGCCATGCTTCTTGAAGCAGTCGTATACCTTCACTTGTATCTGGTTCTCGCTCGAATCCCGTGATATGGCCGAACTGAACAAGCCCTAGCAGAAATGTGGATTCGCCATCACTAGCTTTAGCTTTATTTGTAAGGTCTTCTACTGTGATACCTTCAAAGTTGTCCCAAAGAGGGCTATTGTCGGTGGAGTTTGCGATAAAGTATGGAGACGCTTCCATCTCTATGGTAGAAGTGCTGTGTCCTCTAGTGGTGCTGAAAGGGGATGTGCCGTCACAACCTGTTAAAAGGAAGAAGTAAATTAGAATAAAGGCTGGCATGTCAAGTATCTTTCTATTCCTGTCCATGGTCAGATGCTCATCCTGAATATATCAGCTTTAGTGTCTGATGAAGTGTCTGAAGAAACTAAGCTGACGGAAAGTTTTAGTGGTATGGGAGGGTTTTTGCTACGTAAATATTTTTCTATTTTAACGGCATGGTATCCGCTGACCCTTGAAATTTTTCCGAGAGATTGTGCTTCCATGCCAAGGCTTCATAGGAAAGTCGCTGTCCCTGGTGATTGCCATAGCGACAGCGATTGACCCAGTCTTCGACGCAGGCAACAAGACGAGAGAGCTTAAGATATTTATAGGTGATGGGAAGAAATAGCCATAGATCCGAAGGCTAGCCTTTTTTTCTCGAATTCAGGTGATCGAGAATGAGGTCGAAAGCCAGCATTGTATAGTGATTCCTCAAGAAAGAAATCACGTGTTTGTTGCATTATTTGAAACTCCCGTCCGGTTGGTATTCCAGTCCGTAGTAGCTCGGTACAAAGATGCCATGCTCCTCCTGCCAGGCTCTAGAGAGCTCGATGGCTTGCCGTATTTGATCCGGCGTCATCTGCTCGGCAAGCCGTCGTTTATCCGGCGCTCCGGCAGGGTCCCGGAGGTCATAGTACTTGTAGGCCTGGACTAAATCGACCTCGGTACCGATGCCTTCTTCGTAGTACACTGCAAGGCCACCATGACTAATACGTCCATCGAATGGCATATTTTCGGCACGCTTTAACCACTCGAACGCTGCTCGCTCATCCTTTGGCACGCCAAGGCCTTTACGATAGATGCCGGCAAGCTGTGAGGCTGATTCGGCGTCGCCCTGTTCGGCGGCGCGGGTAAACCAGATCCTCGCCTGCTGGATATCTTTCTCCACCAGTCCGCGAGGGTCGGAACCTCGGTAGGCGAAGCCCAGTCTTTTCTGGGAGAGGATATAGCCCTTTTCCGCGCTTGCCTGGAGGTAGGCCAGTGCCAAGGGTTTATTGATTCGGGTGCCGATGCCCCAGTTATAAGCAGTGAATAGCGAGTACCCTGCGTCGATGACCCCCATCTTCCACGACTCCTTCACGAGTGGTAGCCCTTGGGACCTATCGACGTACTCTTCATACCCTGTTATCAACTCCGCATAGATCAAACCGAGAAGGAACTTGGCTGTTATGTCACCATTCTGGTTGTCACGAATCAACTTTTCGATCGATGTTTTGTCGTAGAAATCAGCGAGCGCGTAGCGGTCCGGGTTGTTAGCAATAAAATATGGCGATTCCTCCATTTCCGTAAAGGTTGTTTCTCGAGAATCCATAAAGTTGAAAATGGAAATTTCGTCGCAACCTGTTAAGCACGTTGCTGCACATATGATAAATAGGACTATCGAGATTTTCTTGACGTAGTGGGGCATGGCTATATCCTGATTTTAACGAGTCTTTTTTTATATCGATTGGCCTGTTTTGATTGATAAAACCAACATGAAGCGTCAGAGGTTTAGGTGGTAGATTGCTATGCATGTACTTTTCGATAGAAATGCAATTATAGCTATTGTTTTTTGAAACCTCCCTGGTGGGAGTGTTCGGGCCAGGGTGAGGTCGCTGTCTTGCCGGTCGGTAAGCCCGAGCAGGCTCTATTTGATGGGGTGCCGGTCGGCGTCGTCGCCAGGACGCAGACCGTGCAGTACAGACGTGCCCATGTTGTTGGCCGCCCTGGTTCAATGTGGGGTTCATCAGCGACAACAGATCGCCCTTTGCATCTTGCTCCATGCCAATCACTTCCCTTGCCAGTCCGTCGGCCACTGATGCCACGCTGCCGCTCGAGGGCGTCACGAAGACGGGTTCCTCGGTGGTTGGCGTCGGCACCGGCGCCAAGTCGCGGACGGGATTGAGCGATGAACCGTCCTGTCCAGATGACGAAGCGACTTGATGCCTGTGGTCAATAAGCCATAGTCAGGCGGATGGGAAAACGAGCAGAGAGATAGGGGAAGCGCTAAAGATTAGAAATTAAGAATATAAGAACATCGACATGAACAATGTCTTACGAATATCGCTTGTTCGTGCAGGTGCGAGAAAGGCGGGAGGAGGCGAGCAGTCTTTGGCGAGAACGAGTGAGTGCGGCAGGCGCGCGGCATGGCGAGGCTCGACGTCCGGTCGTCGCCATGCTGCGGGCGTCAAGCTCTTAACGAGGGGCGTCTAACGCCCCTGGGTGTCATCGCCGTTATCGCCGTCAGCATCGTCGCCTTGGCGGCTTTCGGTGATGAACTTGTCACGATGGTCACCGCAGCAGAACCACTCGCCCTTTTCGCGCAGGGCGTCCTGTTCGGGCAGGTGTACCTTGCACCAGGTGCAGCGCACCATTTTTCCTCCCTCATGGGAGGTGGGGCCTTGATCCTGCTGCTCAAACTTCCACTCGCGGTACATGCGATAAAGCTTGAGCCCGGCAAAGAACACCACGGCGAAGATCAGAAGGCGGATTATCAAGAGGTTCATCCTTACTCCACACGGATTGGAGGCGGCCTTTGCCTGTTGGCGGCCCTTGCGGGACAATGGGGGCTGATCCCCCCGATTCTCGAGAGATTTCTCCGCTCATGCAAGACCTGACTCTGGTGATGGCGCAGCTCGACCCCTTGGTCGGCGACATCCCCGGCAACGCCGACCGGGCCATCGAGACCGTACGCGAGGCTTTCCTCGAGCACGGTGCCGACGTGGTTGTTCTGCCGGAACTGTTCTTGACCGGGTATCCGCCCGAGGACCTGTTGCTGAGGCCGTCGATGGAGACCCGCCTGCGCGAGGCGCGTACCCGCATGGCGGAAAAGATGGTCCGCGACGTCATGGTCATCGTGGGCTATCCCGGCCGTCGCGAGGGCGCGCTGCACAACATGGCCGGCGTGCTCTACAACGGCCAGTGGCTGGATGAGTACGCCAAGCAGGCCCTGCCCAATTATCAGGTATTCGATGAGCAGCGCTACTTCCAGCCCGGAGACACGCCGCTGGTCGTGGAACACAAGGGCGCCAGGCTCGGGATTCTGATCTGCGAGGATATCTGGCAGGAAGCGCCGGTCCGCCAGGCTCGCGACGCCGGTGCCGATATCCTGGTCACCCTCAATGCCTCGCCCTACCACCAGAACAAGCCGGCCGAGCGGCTCGAGCTTCTCGAGCAGCGTGCCAGTGACGTCGGCCTGCCGCTGGTCTATGTCAATCAGATCGGCGGTCAGGATGAGCTGGTGTTCGACGGTGGCTCCTGCTGTGTCGACGCCGAAGGCAAGCTGGCGGTACAGGCGCCGCACTGGGATATCTGGCTGAGCCCGGTGCACTTCGTCGAGGAGCAGGGCAAGTGGAGCCCGCGCCAGGGCGAGGTGGATCTGGACGTGGCACCGGAGGAGGACCTCTACAGCGCTCTGGTCACCGGTCTGCGTGACTACGTCAACAAAAGTGGGTTCAAGGGCGTGGTGCTGGGGCTGTCTGGCGGCATCGATTCGGCCCTGTCGCTGGCCATCGCGGTGGATGCACTCGGCCCCCAGCGGGTCCATGCGGTGATGATGCCGTATCACTACACCGCCGACATTTCCAAGGAAGACGCCGCCGAGCAGGCCCGTCTGCTTGGGGTCAGCTATGAAGTGATGCCGATCGCGCCCATGGTTGAAGCCTTCATGGACACCCTGGCCGAGAGCTTCGAGGGTACCGAGCGCGATACCACCGAGGAGAATCTCCAGTCGCGCTGTCGCGGTGTGCTGCTGATGGCGCTGTCCAACAAGAAGGGCCTGATGGTCCTGACCACCGGCAACAAGAGCGAGATGGCGGTGGGCTACGCCACCCTCTACGGTGACATGGTCGGTGGGTACAACGCCATCAAGGACGTCTACAAGACCTGGGTGTATCGCCTGGCGCGCTGGCGCAACACCGAGAACCTGGTGATCCCGGAGCGTGTCATCGAGCGTCCGCCCTCGGCGGAACTGGCGCCGGACCAGCAGGACAGCGACTCGCTGCCGGACTATGACACCCTGGACGCCATTCTGGTGCGCTACATCGAAGGCGACATGAGCGCTGAGGCGATCATCGAGGCAGGCTTCAGCGCCGAGGACGTCTACAAGGTGGTCAAGCTGGTGGACCGCTGCGAGTACAAGCGCCGCCAGGCACCGGTAGGCGTGCGCGTGACCCAGCGCGGCTTCGGCCGTGACCGTCGTTATCCTATCGTCAATGGATGGCAACCGGGCCTCTGACGAGACCTGCTTCTTTCCTCTTGTCGGTACCCCACCCGTCGGGCCAGATCGGCTCGGCGGGTGGTGATGTTATGCCCACCCTTCGCTGTTTGTGACGTCACTTCCCGTCGTTGGTCATGATTTCCCGGGCCGGGATTTCTGTTGCGCTCGCTAGGGCTTGTCTGAAAAGTGCCTGCGCTCGGTAATACGGCGTTAAAAATCGGATCAAAATGCTCATTTACACCCCGTAAACTGCGCTTTCTCACCGATTTTTGCCTTGTCTAACCTTCGCTCGTCGACTTTTCGGACAGCGCCTAAAGCCCCGCGACCATTAGATGGTATTTGCTTTGATGCGTACGCCGTTTTTACACGGTGATCGACGTCACTTTGCATATTCGTCGGAAGAGATGATTTAAGCCTTCATGACTGAAGCGCCAATAGGCATCGTAAAGGTAATGGAGAAGAGTGCGGTGCGAGGTGTAGGCGATATCGCAGTTCTTGCTGAACTAGTATGGTTGTTTTCAGGGGGATAGGCGCAGATTTATTCCTTGCCATTGTTTTTCATGGGTTTTTTGAAATCATATGTGCCTAATTAAATTAATTTTTAATAGTGGTTTCTGGGTGTGTTTAGACCAATGTCCCGGTAAATAAAGCGCGACATTTCAATGTTGGGACGACGCCATGGTGCTAAGGTTTTTTTAGAAAAGGAACCTATAACGCCGGCAGAGGGAGCGCGAATGATGACGTCCTTTCGAGTTAAAACCGCTTGTGCGCTGGTAATGGGGGGTGGGGCGGTGTTTGCCCAGCATGGCGTGGCTGCCGAGTTGACCATTGCCACGGTGGATAACCGGGACATGCTGCGGATGCGAGAGCTGAGCGAGGACTTTGTCGCGGAGCATTCCGATATTCAGCTCAACTGGGTGACGTTGGACGAGAGTACGCTGCGCCAGCAGGTCACCACCGATATCGCCACCTCCGGGGGGCGCTTCGACATCGTTACCATCGGCACCTACGAAGCCCCCATCTGGGCGGAACGTGGCTGGCTCGTACCCATCGCCGACATGCCTGGCGACTACCAGCCCGAGGATCTGCTGCCCACCGTGCGCCAGGCGCTGTCCTATCAGGATGTTCTCTACGCGGCTCCCTTCTATGCGGAGTCCGCCTTCACCATGTACCGCACGGACCTGTTCGAGGATGCGGGCCTGAGCATGCCCAGGGCGCCGAGCTGGGACTTTCTGGCACAGGCGGCAGAAAAGCTCTCGGACTCCGATGAACACTACGGCATCTGCCTGCGGGGCAAGCCGGGGTGGGGCGAGAACATGGCCCTGTTGACCGCCATGGCCAACGCCTTCGGCGGTCGCTGGTTCGATGAAGAGTGGCAGCCACAGCTCGAGGGAGGTGGCTGGCGCGATGCGCTGGATCTCTATCTGACCTTGTTGGGAGAGTACGGCCCGCCGAATCCGGAAGACAACGGCTACAACGAGAATCTCGCGCTGTTTCAACAGGGCAAGTGCGGCATCTGGGTAGATGCCACCGTGGCCGCATCCGCGGTGACCGATCCCGAGGCCTCCGAGGTCGCCGATCGCGTGGGGTTCGCTCTGGCGCCTGATAACGGACTGGACAAGCGCAGCAATTGGCTGTGGGCCTGGGCGCTGGCGATTCCCTCCAGTTCCGAGCAGAGCGAGGCGGCCAAGCGCTTTGTCGCCTGGGCCACCTCCCGGGGCTATCAGGAACTGGTAGCCGAGCGAGAGGGCTGGTCCCAGGTGCCGCCGGGGACCCGTGCTCCGCTTTACGACAATCCGAGTTACCGCGAGGCCGCGCCCTACAGTGAGCTGGTGCTGGAATCGTTGAGAAGCGCCAATCCGGATGACCCGACGGTACAGGCGGTGCCCTATCGAGGCGTTCAGTACGTGGCGATCCCCGCTTTTCAGGGTATCGGTACGGCGGTGGGTAACCGCTTCGCCAAGGCGTTGGCCGGAGACATCTCCGCCGAGGAAGCCATCGAAGATGCTCAGTGGGTCACCGAGAAGGTGACCGAGCAGGCACGCTTTGCTCAGCAGTAGTGGCGATCGGCTCCTCGAAGGAAGCCGGCGGAACGGGTGAGCCCGCAGGTGCGACGTTCACCCGCAAGCGAGATGAGTGACACACAAGGAGGCGCCCATGGCGACATCCGGATTTGACCCGCAGCAATCTCTAGACAGCGTCGACGATGAACAGCTGCCGGTTCCGCCCCACAAGCAGCACGGTGCCAAGCACTTTCTCGGACTGTATGCCGCAGAGCACGTGGCCGCGACCGAGTTCGTGATCGGTGCCACCTTCGTCGGCCTCGGTGCCGGCATCTGGGACATTCTGATCGGTCTGGTCATCGGCAACACCCTGGCGATACTGAGTTTCACTCTGATCACCGCACCGATCGCCGTCGGCACCCGGCTCAGTCTTTTCGCCTACCTGGAACGCATCGCCGGCAACGTCATGGCGAAGCTCTACAACGGCGCCAATGTGGTGATCTTTGCTGCCATCTCGGCGGCCATGATCACGGTCTCTGCCACCGCGGTGCGGGTGCTTTTCGATGTGCCACCTCAGGTGGCGCCCTATCCCACCGACATGGCCTTCGTCATCATCGCCTTTGCCGTAGGGGCCATCGTGGTGCTGGTCGCGGCCTTCGGCTTCAACGCCCTGAGCGAGTTCGCCAGCATCTGTGCACCCTGGCTGATGGTGATGTTCACCGCCGGCGGCATGGTCTTGATACCGGCGCTGTCGGAGTCGGTGACCGGTTTTACCACCCTGACGAGTTTTTCGGATTTCGTCGCCATCGCCAGTGCCAGCGTATTCACCGGCATCAACGCCGATGGCGAACCGGGGATCGGGCTGTGGGAGGTCATCGGCTTCGCCTGGGCCGCCAATACCTTCGCCCACTTCGGACTGATCGACATGGCGCTTTTGCGCTATGCCCGCAAGAAGCGCTACGCCCTGGCCACCAGTACCGGCATGATGTTCGGCCACTATGTGGCCTGGATCTCGGCGGGCCTGATGGGGGCGGCCACCGCCGCCACCATGAAGCTCAGTATCCTGGTGGTCGACCCCGGCGATGTGGCGTTCTACGCGTTGGGAATGTCCGGCTTCGTGATCGTGATCGTGGCCGGCTGGACCACGGCGAATTCCAACCTGTACCGCGCCGGTCTGGCCGCCCAGGCGCTGATGCCCGAGGTCAAGCGCTGGAAGGTGACCATGCTGGTGGGGCTCGGGGTGATGGGCGCGAGCTGTTTCCCCTTCGTCTACCGCAGCATGTTGCCACTGCTGACTTACGCTGGCCTGATCCTGGTGCCGGTGGGCGGCATCGCCTTTGCTGAGTACCAGCTGTTCCCGCGGCTCGGCATGACCCGCTACTGGGCCAACTTCAAGGGCCTTGCCGACAACCGGCCGGCGATCGCCAGCTGGGGTATCTCGCTGATCTTCGGTTTTGGGCTCAATGTCCTCGACGTGATGCCGTTCTACTACCTGTTCCTGCCGACCTGGTTTGTGTCGATCCTGGTCTACGTGGTGCTGGCGCGAAGGGCCGGTGCCTGTGAGGCCTATCCAGAGAAGGAAAAGGCCCAGCAGGAGTTCAACGAGCGGGTGGTCGAACATCACCGGCGCAAGGCGGCGGAAAAGTACCGCGAAGGCGTGGAGGACAAGACACTGCTATCCAAGGGCATCAAGGTGATGTGGGGGATCGTTGGACTGGGTGTGCCAGCGGTGCTGGCCTGGCGGGTGATGTTTGAAAGCCCCGACCTGTATCAGTACTACGTCAATCGTGAGCTGTTCTACGACATCACCATCTGGTGCACGGTTATCTACTTCGTCTTCGCCTACTGGGGCCTGCAGCGCTCCAAGCAGTTCAAGCGTCGGGAGCCCGAAGGCACACCGTCCCAGGCATCGACAGGTTGAGTAGAAGCAGAAAATAGCCGGAGCCTGGCCTGCGGTGGACGCCAAGGGCAGCCACAGGCCAGCGACGGCGGAAGGACGGTGGATCGCAGCCCTGGAGCGCCAAGATGGGAGCTGGACGAAGAGAAAGGAAACGAAGCGAAGCGCAGAGCGGATGACAGCAAGCGCTGCAACAAGAAGGGGCCGCCCATGGGCGGCCCCTTCTCCTTTCTTTGGCCTGCCGGTCACCTCACGGCACCGCCTGCCTTGCGGTCGTTCAGGCGCTCAGTGGGGCGTCGTCGACGTACTTGGGTTCGAAGCGACGACCGTTGAGGCGCTCGTTGTCCGGGTCGTTCTCGATCAGCACCTGCAGCGTCTCGCTGGCGCGATCACGCAGGCCCATGCCGAGGTAGCCTTCGACCATCACCGCCAGGGCGTCGCGGGTAGCCTCGGCCTGGGGGTAGTTCTCCAACACCCAGCGACCCCGCTGCACGGCGGCCATGTAGGCCTTCTTGCGCAGGTAGAAGTCGGCCACATGCAGCTCTTGCTGGGCCAGCAGGTTGCGCAGGTAGATGATGCGCTGTTGCGCGTCCGGGGCGTACGGACTGTCCGGATAGCGGGTGATCAGGTCGGTAAAGTCGGTGTAGGCGTCTCGGGTAGCGCCGAGGTCCCGCTCCGAGATATCGATGACCTTGAGCGACTCCAGGCTGAAACGACCGGCCTGCCAGGCGGCCAGCCCGCGCATGTAGTAGGCGTAGTCGACCTGCGCATGGTTGGGGTGCAGGCGAATGAAGCGGCTGGCGGCGGCCCGGGCGGCTTCCCAGTCATCCATCTCGTAGTAGGTATAGATGAGTTCGAGCTGGGCCTGTTCGGCGTAGTCGCCGAAGGGGAAGCGGGTGTCGATGGCTTCCAGGCGGTTCATGGCCGTGGTAAAGCTGCCGTTCTCCAGGGCCTGGCGACCTTCCTGGTAGAGCTGGCGTTCGGTGGCGCCGTCGTAGCGCTCTTCCTCGACGTCGTTGCTGGCGCAGCCGCCGAGTACCGCGCCCATCAACACCAGGGCGCCCAGGCGAGCGGCGGAAGTAGTGAAAACGCGCATCTTGGTCCTCGTGTCAAACAACCCGGGTCGGCCGTGGTAGAATCGGCCGCGATCCGCCCACTATAAAGCACCTTGCCTGGAAACGCAGTCTTCCTGCTGCGGGCCACGTGTTTTGTGCGCGAGTTGCCATCAATCTTCGATCCCCACAGAGAAGTGTTCCGAACCATGTCACAGACCCTCGACGTCCACAGTCGCATTCCCCTCGACATGGCAGGCTATCGCCTGGACCAGGCCGCAGCGGAATTGTTTGCCGACTATTCCCGGGAGCGGTTGAAGGGTTGGATCAAGGACGGTTCCCTGACCCTGGATGGGGCTGCGGCCAAGCCCAAGGACAAGGTCCACGGTGGTGAAAGGCTGGTGCTCAAGGCCCTCATCGAGGATGACACTCGCTTCGAGGCGCAGGATATTCCGCTCGAGGTGGTGTTCGAGGACGACCAGGTACTGGTGGTCAACAAGCCGCCGGGGCTGGTGGTTCACCCCGCTGCGGGCAACCCCGACGGGACCCTGCTCAATGCCTTGCTGCACCACTTTCCCGACGCCGCCACCTTGCCTCGTGCCGGTATCGTGCATCGCCTCGACAAGGACACCAGCGGGCTGATGGTGGTGGCCAAGTCCCTGGCCGCCCACGCTGACCTGGTGGCGCAGCTGCAGGCGCGTAGCGTGTCGCGGGAGTATGACGCCATCGTGGTGGGCAAGATGACCTCCGGCGGCACCGTGGATGCGCCGATCGGCCGACATCCCAAGGACCGCAAGCGCCAGGCGGTTACCGCCTCGGGCAAGCCGGCGGTGACCCACTATCGGGTGGTGGAGCGCTTTCGTGCCCATACCCACGTTCGCTGCAAGCTGGAGACCGGCCGTACTCACCAGATTCGCGTGCACATGGCGCACCGGCGCTTTCCGTTGATCGGCGACCCGGTTTACGGTGGGCGACTCAAACTGCCGCCCGGAGCGGAGCAGACGCTCAAGGAAATCCTGCGCGAGTTTCCGCGCCAGGCGCTGCACGCGCGTCGACTGGCCTTCGTCCACCCGAGTCGCGGCGAGGAGGTCAGCTTCCAGGCGCCGCTGCCGGATGACCTGCTGATGCTGCTGGACTTCCTGCGTGACGATGCGGAGACCATGCAATGATCGATGCCCTCGACCTGCGCCCCAGCGTGATCGTGCCCGACTGGCCTGCTCCGGCCAATGTCGGTGCCTTCGTCACCACCCGCGAGACCGGCCCCAGCCAGGGGCCCTACGCCGCCTTCAACCCGGCGAGTCACGTCGGCGACAAGCCGGAACATGTGGAGCTTTGTCGGCGCCAGTTGAGCAAGGAACTGGGCGATGAGCGTCCGCTGCTGTGGCTCGATCAGGTCCACGGTGCCAGCGTCCAGCATGGCTTCAGTGACACCATACCCAAGGCCGATGCCTCGGTGGCGACCACCCGTGACTACGCCTGCGTGATACTGACGGCGGACTGTCTGCCGGTGTTCTTCTGTGATCGTGGCGGAGAGCGCGTGGCGCTGGCCCACGCTGGCTGGCGCAGCCTGGCCGGTGGCGTGCTGGAGGCTACCGTGGCCTCCCTGGGCACTGCGCCTGGGGAACTGATGGCCTGGTTGGGGCCGGCGATCTCCAACGCTCAGTTCGAGGTTGGCCCCGAGGTGCGTGAGGCCTTCTGCGGCGTGCACCCCGAGGCAGCCAGCGCCTTTGAACCGAGTCCCTATCGCCTGGGGCACTATATGGCGGACCTTTACAAGCTGGCGCGTCTGCGGCTTGAACGTCTTGGCGTCTCCCACGTCAGCGGCGGGCACTTCTGCACCGCCTGTGAATCACGCTTCTATTCCCATCGTCGTGACGACGGCGTCACCGGGCGCATGGCCAGCGTGATCTGGCTGCGATAGAACGGACCGACGTCGTACTTTTCCCGAGACTCCCCTCTAGACGTGAAACTGCTTCACTAGACTTGAAACGTCCCTAAAGCACCGCCATATCTCTGTCAAGTCACATTGACAGGGTCAAGCGGTGCGTCCGAACGCATCGCCATCCCGAAAGGAGATATCGATGCGTTTTGACAAGTTTACCGCCAAGCTGCAGCAGGCTATCGCCGACGCCCAGTCCCTCGCCGTGGGGCGCGGGCACAATCAGATGGAACCTGCGCACCTGCTGCTGGCGCTGCTCGACAACCGCGACACCGGCGTCAAGGCGCTGGTACAGAAGGCGGGGGGCGACGCCGGTCGGCTGCGTGACGCCCTGGCGGGCCAGATCGACGATCTGCCCCAGGTCGCCCAGTTCGACGGCGAAGTGCAGCCGTCCCGGGATCTGATCAAGCTGTTCAACCTCACCGATGCCGAGGCCCAGAAGCGTGGCGATCAATACATCGCCAGTGAACTGGTACTGCTGGCGGCAATCGCCATGAAGCATGCCGTGGCCAAGGCGCTGACCCAGGCTGGCCTTGCGCGCAAGTCGCTGGAGGGCGCCATCGATAGCGTGCGCGGTGGCCAGAAGGTGGATGACGCCAACGCCGAGGACAGCCGCGAGGCGCTGGAGAAGTACACCCTGGATCTGACCCAGCGGGCCGCCGACGGCAAGCTGGATCCGGTGATCGGGCGAGACGACGAGATCCGTCGCACCATCCAGGTGCTGCAGCGGCGCACCAAGAACAACCCGGTGCTGATCGGCGAGCCTGGCGTCGGCAAGACCGCCATCGTCGAGGGGCTGGCCAGCCGCATCATCAACGGCGAGGTGCCCGAGGGGCTCAAGGACAAGCGCGTGCTGTCGCTGGACATGGGCTCGCTGCTGGCCGGGGCCAAGTTCCGCGGTGAATTCGAGGAGCGCCTGAAGGCGGTGCTCAACGAGCTGTCCCAGGAAGAAGGGCGGGTCATCCTGTTCATCGACGAATTGCACACCATGGTCGGTGCGGGCAAGGCCGAGGGCGCCATGGACGCCGGCAACATGCTCAAGCCGGCGCTGGCCCGGGGTGAGCTGCACTGTGTCGGTGCCACTACCCTGGACGAGTACCGCAAGTACATCGAGAAGGATGCGGCGCTGGAGCGGCGCTTCCAGAAGGTGCAGGTGGACGAGCCCAGCGAGGAAGACACGGTGGCGATCCTGCGTGGCCTCAAGGAGCGCTACGAGGTGCACCACGGCGTCGACATTACCGACGGCGCGATCATCGCGGCGGCCAAGCTGTCGACGCGCTACATCACCGATCGTCAGCTGCCGGACAAGGCCATCGACCTGATCGACGAGGCGTCGTCGCGCATTCGCATGGAGCTCGACTCCAAGCCGGAGGAAATGGACCGTCTGGATCGTCGCCTGATCCAGTTGAAGATGGAGCGCGAGCACCTCAAGAAGGAAACCGACGAGGCCTCGCGCAAGCGCCTCGATACCCTTGAGGAACAGATCGGCGAGCTGGAGCGCGAGTACGCCGACCTGGACGAGATCTGGAAGGCCGAGAAGGCCAGCATCCAGGGCGCGGCCCAGTTCAAGGACGAGCTAGACCGGGCGCGGGTCGACCTGGAGCAGGCTCGCCGCCAGGGCGACCTGGGGCGGATGTCGGAACTGCAGTACGGGGTGATTCCGGAGCTCGAGAAGAAGATTGCCGAGAGCGGCGATGCCGAGGCGGACACCCGTCACCACAAGCTTTTGCGCTCCAACGTCACCGAGGAGGAAATCGCCGAGGTGGTGTCACGCTGGACCGGCATTCCGGTGGCCAAGATGCTCGAGGGCGAGCGCGACAAGCTCCTGCGCATGGAGGAGGCCCTGCACCAGCGGGTCATCGGTCAGGACGAAGCGGTCACCGCCGTGGCCAACGCGGTGCGGCGCTCCCGCGCGGGCTTGGCCGACCCCAACCGGCCCAACGGCTCCTTCCTGTTTCTCGGCCCGACCGGGGTGGGCAAGACCGAACTGTGCAAGTCGCTGGCCAACTTCCTGTTCGACACCGAGGAAGCCATGGTGCGCATCGACATGTCCGAGTTCATGGAGAAGCACTCGGTGGCGCGGTTGATCGGCGCGCCTCCCGGCTATGTCGGCTATGAAGAAGGCGGCTACCTGACCGAAGCGGTGCGCCGCAAACCCTATTCGGTGCTGCTGCTCGACGAGGTGGAGAAGGCCCACCCGGACGTCTTCAACATCCTGTTGCAGGTGCTGGAGGATGGTCGCCTGACCGACGGCCAGGGGCGCACGGTGGATTTCCGCAACACCGTCATCGTGATGACCTCCAACCTGGCGTCCGACATCATCCAGCAGTTCGGTGGTGACGACGCCGACTACGACAGCATGCGTCAGACGGTGATGGAGGTGGTCGGAAGCCACTTCCGGCCTGAGTTGATCAACCGCATCGATGAAGTGGTGGTGTTCCACGCCCTCGGCCAGGATCAGATCCAGGCGATCGCCGGCATCCAGCTTGAACGTCTGCGCACGCGGCTGGCAGAACACGATCTCGGGCTCACGGTCTCCGACGAGGCGTTGGCACTGTTGGCGGTGGTCGGCTTCGACCCCGTCTATGGCGCTCGTCCGCTCAAGCGCGCCCTGCAGAGCCGGATCGAGAACCCGCTGGCACAGGACCTGCTGGCCGGCAAGTTCAGCGCTGGCGACGTGATCCGCGTGGTCGCCGACGATGGTCAGTTACGTTTCGACCGCTGACCACGGGTCGATCACGCAAGAAGGCCCCTTCATCAAGGAGGGGCCTGATGCCTTCGGCTGGCATTCGTGCATGATGGGTAATTCGAATACCCATTCTCAAGCAAATGGTTAATCGGTCGCTATACTGAAGGTCAGGTTGCGTCCTGTGACCCCCTTGCCCGCCCGGTTCCCCACCCGGCGGGCTTTTTCGTGGCGTTCATCAAGGCTTGGGTTCTGCCCGAAAGGGCAACGAGCGCGGGCTTATTCTTGCCAAGCCCTAGGGCTTGTCTGAAAAGTGCCTGCGCTCGGTAATACGGCGTTAAAAATCGGCTGGTGCGCCAGCCCGGTCAAAATGCTCATTTACACCCCGTAAACTGCGCTTTCTCACCGATTTTTGCCTTGTCTAACCTTCGCTCGTCGACTTTTCGGACAGCGCCTAGCGCGTCGCCCGGGCGCCGGACAGGTGCACGCGTCGCAGGCGTACGTTGTCGCCCACCAGGTGCTTTTGCAGTTCCTCGAGACTGACGTTCTTGGTCTCTGGCATCAGGAATATCACGAACACCAGTTGCAGCAGCATCATTACCGCGAAGAAGGTGAACACCGGCCCGCCGCTGAAGGTGCCCAGCACCCAGGGCATGACCAGGGTGATCAGCGCAGCGAAGACCCAGTGGATCGAGGCACCGAAGGATTGGCCGCGGGCACGCACGTGGTTGGGGAAGACCTCGGAGATGAACACCCAGATGACCGCACCCTGACTGATGGCATGGGCAGCGATGAACAGTCCCAGCAGCAGCGGGACTTCGAGTCCGCCCAGGGCGTCGGCGAAGAAGGCGCGAGAGATCAGCACCAGCGACAGCAGATAGCCGGCCGAGCCGATGAACAGCAGGGTGCGGCGGCCGAAGCGGTCGATCAGCGACATCCCGATCATGGTGAAGACCAGGTTGACCAGACCGATGCCGGCGGTGGACAGAAGCGCTGCCTGGCTACCGAGTTCGGCGGCTTCGAGCACCCGGGGGGCATAGTAGATGATGAAGTTGATGCCCGAGAGCTGGTTGAAGAAGGCGATCAGGAAGGCCAGCAGAATCGGCAGACGATAGCGACGCGAGAAGAAGGGGGCCTTGGCGGACGCTTCGTCGGTTTCGGCGGCGCGAATGGCGTTGATCTCGGCGTCGACATCGGCGTCAGGGTTGATCTGGCGAAGTACCTGGCCGGCTTCCTCGATAGCGTTCTTCTTGAGGATGAGCCAGCGCGGACTGCGCGGGACACGGGTAATCATCAGGGTGTAGATCAGTGCAGGGATGGCCTCGATACCCAGCATCCAGCGCCAGGCGTCGTCGCTCATCAGGCTGCCGATCACATAGTTGGAGACGAATGCCATGAGGATGCCGAAGACGATATTGAACTGGTACATGGCGACCAGAAAGCCACGATGGCGCGGCGGGGCGATCTCGGAGATATAGGTAGGGGCCGCCACCGACGAGATGCCGACGCCGATGCCGCCGATCAGGCGGAAGAAGGCGAACAGCCAGGGGTCGGACACCACCGCCGAGCCCACCGCGGAGACCAGGTACAACACACCGATCATCAGCAGGGTGGCGCGCCTTCCCAGCGCATCGGTGGGCCAGTTGCCGAAGATGGCACCGATCACGGTGCCCCAAAGGGCCATGGACATGATCAGCAGGCCATGCTGCAGGTCGCTGAGACCCCACAGCGCCTGGATGGGCTTGTCGGCCCCGGAGATGACCGCGGTGTCGAAGCCGAACAGGAATCCTGCCAGCGCCACGGTGATGGACCATTGCACGATGCGAGACATGTAGTGCTACCTCCTGTGAAAGGGGGGCGTTGTTGTGGTTGTCGAAAAGACCTTGTGGTTGTCTAGGGCTTGTCTGAAAAGTGCCTGCGCTCGGTAATACGGCGTTAAAAATCGGATCAAAATGCTCATTTACACCCCGTAAACTGCGCTGTCTCACCGATTTTTGCCTTGTCTAACCTTCGCTCGTCGACTTTTCGGACAGCGCCTAGAGAAATCCTTGGGTGAATCGATTCTCTCTTGAGGCGTCAGCGATCCAGATGGCAAGTGTCAGCGACCCGATTTGAAAGCGTCGGCGAGTCGTTCGCTGATCGTCAGCGGTGCCGATCAGACCCGGGGCGGGGCAGAGAGAAACTCTCCTGTCGTCATGCTCCGGCTGTCGTGGCGACTTTCCGCCGCACCCTCTCCATCGGTGTCTGGTAAAGTAAGTGAATCGTGTCACCTGGCGTCATTACAGCAGCGTCATGGCCAGATTTCGAGAAAACGGCGTTAGACATTGGTCTTGCTGCACCCGCGAAAAGAGGCCTTTCAGAGTGCTCTGACCGAGCGCGATGGGAACGGCGGTTGACAGTCACAGAGCGCTATTGGAATCTTGAGGGTTCCTGACTGCGGGCGCGGCACGATGGGTGACCCCCAACGCCGCGTGAAGGGTAGGCCAATGGGCCTCTACCCGCCGAAGGACTACCAGGTTCGGGTTAACCGCCCCGCCTGGCCAACGCCCCGACGCGGTGACCCGCCGTGATGAGAGTGCAGGCCCCAACCGGGCCGACGGACGCCAGGGTTTGGCATCAGGTGCCGGTGCGCCGGCAGCAGCATACCGCTGCACTCGACTTCGTACCCACGACAGGTGCGAATCGCACTCGAGACCTCCAGGGGAGATACATCTGTGGAATTGCTTTCAGGCGCGGACATGATCGCCCGCTTCCTCCAGGATGAGGGCGTGGAATACATCTACGGCTATCCGGGCGGCGCCGCACTACACATCTACGATGCCTTGTTCCGTCAGGACAAGGTCAAGCACATCCTGGTTCGCCACGAGCAGGCCGCGACCCACGCCGCCGACGGCTATGCACGGGCGTCCGGCAAGCCCGGGGTGGTACTGGTCACCTCGGGGCCGGGGGCCACCAATGCGGTGACCGGCATCGCCACTGCCTATATGGACTCGATCCCGATGGTCGTGCTCTGTGGTCAGGTGATGAGCCATCTGATCGGTGACGATGCCTTCCAGGAGACCGATATCGTCGGTGTCACCCGGCCGATCGTGAAGCACAGCTTCTCGATCAAGCACCCGAGCGAGATTCCCGAGGTGCTCAAGAAGGCCTTCTATCTCGCTGCCACCGGGCGTCCCGGTCCGGTGCTGGTGGATATACCCAAGGACATGACGGCGCCCACCGAGCGCTACGAGTACGTCTATCCGAAGAAGGTCAAGATCCGCTCGTACAACCCGGTCAGTCGAGGCCATACCGGACAGATCAAGAAGGCCGTCGAGCTGATGCTCAAGGCCCGTCGTCCGGTGTTCTACACCGGTGGTGGCGTGGTCCAGGGGCGTGCTTGCGAGGGGCTGACCGATCTGGTCAAGCAGCTCGGCTTTCCGATCACCACCACCTTGATGGGCATCGGGGCTTACCCCCAGAGCGACGATCAGTGCCTGGGCTGGCTCGGCATGCACGGCTCCTATGAGTCCAACATGGCGATGCATCACGCCGACCTGGTGATCGCCATCGGCGCGCGTTTCGACGATCGTGTGACCAACAATACCTCGAAGTTCTGCCCCACGGCCAAGATCATCCACGTGGATATCGACCCCAGCTCGGTGTCCAAGACGGTGCGCGCAGACGTGCCCATCGTTGGACCTGCGGCCAGCGTGATCAACGAAATGATCAGCCTGGTGCAGGGCCATGAGATCGCCAATCCCGACGCGCTCAAGGACTGGTGGAAGACCATCGACGAGTGGCGCGACGAGCGCAAGGGCAAGCTCTACGAGCCGTCCAGGCCCGGCGAGGTGCTCAAGCCGCAGGAGGTGATCGAGGCCATCTGCCGGGTGACTCGTGGCGAGGCGTACGTCACCACCGACGTGGGTCAGCACCAGATGTTCGCAGCCCAGTACTACAAGTTCGACAAGCCTAATCGGCTGATCACCTCCGGTGGACTCGGCACCATGGGCTTCGGTTTTCCCGCGGCCATGGGCGTCAAGCAGAACTTCCCCGATGAGGAGGTGGTCTGCGTGACCGGCGAAGGCAGCTTCCAGATGATGATGCAGGAACTCTCCACCTGTAAGCAGTTCGGTGGTGGGGTCAAGATCATCAATCTCAACAACGGCTCGCTGGGCATGGTGCGCCAGTGGCAGGACCTCAACTACAAGTCCCGCCATGCTCACTCCTACATGGAGTCGCTGCCGGACTTCCAGATGCTGATCGAGGCCTACGGTTTCACCGCGCTCAGGGTCGAGAAGAAAGAGGATCTGGAAGAGGCGCTGGCGCGTACCTTCGCCGACACCCATGAGCTGGTGTTCCTCGACGTCGCGGTGGACCCGCACGAGCACGTCTATCCGATGCAGGTGCCTCTGGGCTCCATGCGTGACATGCTGCTTTCCAAGACGGAGCGGACCTGATGCGACATATCATCTCGATTCTGATGGAAAACGAACCGGGTGCGCTGTCGCGGGTCGTGGGGCTGTTCTCCCAGCGCAACTTCAACATCGAAACCCTCAACGTGGCGCCCACCGATGACCCGACCCTGTCGCGTCTGACCGTGACCACCGTCGGGGACGACCGGGTGATCGAGCAGATCACCAAGCACCTCAACAAGTTGATCGACGTGGTCAAGCTGGTGGATCTCACCGAAGGCAACCATATCGAGCGTGAGTTGATGCTGGTGAAGGTCAAGGCGCTGGGCGCTGCCCGCGATGAGGTCAAGCGCACGGTAGACATCTTCCGTGCCCAGATCGTCGACGTCACCCCGAGTCTGTACACCGTGCAGATCACTGGCGATGCCGAGAAGCTCGACGCCTTCCTGCAGGCGATGGGCCCCGTGGGCATTCTCGAAGTAGCGCGCACCGGCGTCTCGGGTATCGCCCGTGGTGACAAGGTGCTGAGCCTCTAGCAAGCCGTTGGCCCTGGTGGGCAGCCGGTGAACCTGTTACGCCGCCTCTCGGGGCGGCGTTTTCGTGCCCGGCCTCAACGCTCCACGACTTCCTGCCACAGGGCATCGATCAACGGGCTCTTCAGGCGCCGCTCCAGCACACAGAGGCCCACGTCGTAGTGCGGCAGTTCCGGCTTGACCGGGAGTATTCTCACGCGTTCGGCCAGCGGGCTCGCCTCCAGCACGATGCGTGGCACCACACCGATGCCGAAGCCGAGTCCGACCATACTGACGATGGCTTCGTGGCCGGCTACCTGGGCGTAGATGGTCGGGGTCACGCCCAGCGCCTTGAACCAGGTGTCGGCCAGTTCCCGTGATAGCCCTGCCTCCGACAGGATCATTGGCACCCCTTGCCACTGTGTCTGGCTCGGGCTCATCGGTTGCTGTGGCACCCACGGTCGTTGCTCTTGTGGGGCGATGAACACCAGTGCCGAGCGGGTCAGCGACTTGAAGGCGAGACCATCGGGCAGGCGGCGCGGGCGTGAGGTAATGGCCATGTCTTCGTCGCCGGCCAGCACTCGCTGGATGGCTCGGGCTGGGTCGCCGGTGTGCAGCTTGAGCTCGATGGCGGGATAGCGCTGGCGGAAGTCGGCCAGCAGGCTGTAGAGAAAGCTGTAGCTCGCGGTCACCGAGCAGTAGATGCTGATTTCACCACTGAGGCGCTTGGCCTCGCTCTGCAACGACAGGCGGACCTGTTCCCACTCTTCCAGGGCTTCCTTGGCATAGCGCTGGAAGCGCTTTCCCTGGGGGGTCAGCACCACGTGGCGATTGTCACGGTTGAACAGCACCACGCCGAGCTGTTGTTCCAGTTGGCGAATGGAGCGGCTCAGGGTCGATGGGCTCACGTGGCAGGCCTCGCTGGCACGGCCGAAGTGCAATGAATCGGCCAGCATCAGAAAGTGCTTCAGGGGGCGGAAGTCCATGGGGAGTCCTGACCTGTAATTGCATATCTTGGCACGTAGTATTGCAAATATAGCGTTTTACGCAATACGGGCGCTGGCGTAAGGTGGGATGCATCGACGGAGGGCGAGCCCCCTCGTCTGCCCAGCGCCGCACAAGACGGCGCGGGTGGCCATCAACGCTGAACGCAACACGACACAGACAAGATCTCTTCTATCGCCGAGCAGGCACTCGTTTTCAGGAGCACCAGATGCGCGTTTATTACGACAAGGACTGCGATCTTCAGCTGATCCAGAACAAGCAGGTCACCATCGTCGGCTACGGCTCCCAGGGCCACGCCCACGCCAACAACCTGAAGGAATCCGGCGTCAGCGTCACCGTCGCGCTTCGCCCGGGTTCTTCTTCCGCCGCCAAGGCGGAGGCCGCCGGCCTGAAGGTGGCCTCTGTGGCCGAGGCTTGCCAGTCCGCCGACGTCGTCATGGTGCTGGCGCCGGACGAGAACCAGAAGGCCATCTACGAGCAGGAAATCGAGCCGAACCTCAAGGAAGGCGCTACCCTGGCCTTCGCCCACGGCTTCAACATCCACTACAACCAGATCGAGCCGCGCAAGGATCTGGACGTGGTGATGATCGCCCCCAAGGCGCCGGGCCACACTGTGCGTTCCGAATTCGCCCGTGGCGGCGGTATTCCTGACCTGATCGCCATCCACCAGGATGCCACCGGCCAGGCCAAGGAGCTCTGCCTGTCCTACGCCGCCGCCATCGGTGGTGGCCGCAGCGGCATCATCGAGACCACCTTCAAGGACGAGACCGAAACCGACCTGTTCGGTGAGCAGGCTGTCCTGTGTGGTGGCGCTGTCGAACTGGTCAAGGCCGGCTTCGAGACCCTGACAGAAGCGGGCTACGCCCCCGAAATGGCCTACTTCGAGTGTCTCCACGAGCTCAAGCTGATCGTTGACCTGATGTACGAAGGCGGCATCGCCAACATGAACTACTCCATCTCCAACAATGCGGAGTATGGCGAGTACGTGACCGGCCCTGAGGTCATCAACGACGAGTCGCGTGCCGCCATGCGCAACGCCCTCAAGCGTATCCAGACCGGCGAGTACGCCAAGATGTTCATCAACGAGGGCAACAGCAACTACCCCTCGATGACCGCACGTCGTCGCCTGAACGCCGAGCACGAGATCGAGCAGGTCGGTGAGAAGCTCCGTGGCATGATGCCCTGGATCGCCGCCAACCAGCTGGTCGACAAATCCAAGAACTGATTGGTTCCTGGTAACCCATCGTCGGGCTTGCCCGCCGATGGGGACAGAAACGGGGGAGGAGCACACTCAGTGCTCCTCCCCCGTTGCGTCATGGGTGAACGACTGAGTGGTCATGGTGCTGCCGCATGAATCCTGCGCTGTGCCTTGCGTTTGGCCCGCAGGTGCCCGAGGCTGGGGGAGAGGGCGGCTGCCGCGAGGTTGGCGGTAACGGCCGGCCGGTCGTGTAGAATGATCCCATACTCGAAGCCAATGGATGACAGAGATGAGCGAAGACGCAGGCAAGCGTGAGCAGGAACCACGAGAGCCCCAGGATGAAGATCTGGCCAGCGCCTTCATGCGGGAATCCGAAGTCGTGGAAGAAGCGGTCGAGGACGGCAAGAAGGTGCGACGGCGGGGGATCTACCTGTTGCCGAACCTGTTCACCACCTCGGCGCTGTTTTCGGGATTCTTCGCCGTTGTCGCCGCCCTCAATGGCGATTTCACCGCCGCTTCGGTGGCCATCTTCATCGCCATGGTGCTCGATGGCCTCGACGGCCGGGTAGCCAGGCTGACCAATACACAAAGCGAGTTTGGCGCCGAATATGACAGCCTTGCTGACATGATCTCCTTTGGCATGGCGCCGGGGCTTGTCGCCTTTACCTGGATCCTGCAGGACATCGGCAAGACCGGATGGGTGGTGGCGTTCCTGTACGTGGCCTGTGCGGCGCTTCGCCTGGCGCGGTTCAACGTGCAGATCGGCAGCGTCGACAAGAAGTGGTTCATCGGCTTGCCCAGCCCGTCGGCGGCGGCGCTGGTGGCGGCCAGTGTGTGGACGTTCCACAGCTTCGACGCCACCGCTCTTGGCTTCAAGCTGTTGATGCTGCTGGTGGTGGGGGCGGCTGGCATTTTGATGGTCAGCAACATTCGCTACTACAGCTTCAAGGATGTCGATCTCAAGGGGCCGGTGCCCTTTGTGGCCCTGCTGGCCATCGTGCTGGGATTTGTCGTGATCTCGATCGAGCCGTCGGTCATGCTGTTGCTGCTGTTCGGTACCTATGTGGCGTCCGGTCCGACGATGGCGCTGATGCGCAAGCTCAAGACCTAGCCCAGGATCATCTTGCGGTAACAATAGAGGCCGATGTGAGCAGCAAGCCCAACGCTTCGTTATACTGACGACCGACAGGAACGCCCGCCTAGCGCGGGCGTTCCTGTTCTTGTATGAGTGCCGAAAGCGCCTTCTGGGGCAGTCTGTGCATTCATCCACAGGGGGTTCCATAGAGCGGTGTGGGCAAGATGGTGCCGCTGTTGGATCGACACTGCTCGATGATCTGGCATTTTTTTACGAAAAGCGCTTGCCAAGGCCGGAAGTGATGCGTAAAGTACGCATCCGCTGCCGGCGACGAGCAAACGTCACAGGCGGTGAAGGGTGGTAAAGTGATTGTTTTGAAAAGGCTTTTTCAAGTCTTCGAAAAATTCTCCACTTGACGGGCAACGAGAAATCGGTAAAATGCTCGCCACTCGATCGG
>NZ_PXNS01000014.1 GCF_003045775.1 Halomonas litopenaei
CGTCGCTCATCCTGTCCTCCTTATGACTGCACTATATCCTGTGCAGCTATGGAGGGGGTCACTTCATTTTTCGGCTCAAGGTGATCAAGAGCACCAGATTGATGCTTGGAAGCAAGGCTGAGTATTCGGTCAGAAAGATTTTGAAGAATGAGTTGAAGGTAAACTACATAAAGTTAGATGGTCAGCTTTCCGACAAAGCAATTATCTATCTGGATTGTGGTGATTTTTACTTGATTGAAGGCTCGCATAGCTTCAAGCTTTGGGTGTATCTGGCTCCGCCAAGCCGTAAGTATGTAGGCTATGAAGTAACGAGTCTTTCGCACTTCGACTTAACAAACATGGTGCCTGAGGCCTACGAAAAGGAGTATCCCAATCTTAAGTACACCGATGTTGTTCATAGCCCTTCGACTTGGCAGAACAAGGTATTTGAGTTTCTGGCTGAAAACGGTATTAGGTTGGATGTCGAAGCCCTCCTCAACAAGGAGGATTATAGAAGGTATGTAACAAGGTTTGGGCTTCCCGTTGTGAGGCCAGCTAAAAGCTGTGTTTCTAGAGTGTCTAGTGAATCTGCCAATGATGTTGGTGACGATCACAAAGGAAGCCATTCAAATGCCAGTCCTGGTCAGAGAATTCTTTCACCCCTGGCTATTCAGATATTGCTTTATCTCCACAGGCACCCTGATAGCAAGGCAAGGGATATTTCCAGGCACTTGGGCCTTCCTCTGAAAGCTATCAATCATGTGCTGCATTTAGACCTCAAGGGGTACTGCATACAAGTCTCCAACTTCAACTGGATCAACTCGGCCGAAGGCGAGAGAGTGCTGATAAATAGCGGGGTGCTGGGTGATGAAGAATAAGCTTGCTCAAATCATCAAGAGACTTCTTCCTGACGCTGGCGATCACCACGGCGGACTGGAGAGCTTTGAGATTATGTTTGATGCTGATGGTGTCAAACTGTACCTTGAAAAGTCTGAGTTTGAAAGGTTTCTTTCCGGAGAAGGTTCGCCCAATATCAATCTGCAGGGTGTTGTTCTTCGTATGCTTGAAGAGCAGGGTCTTGCCACGCGTTTTCCTAATGGATTCAGCCTGGATGCTAGTGTTGCTGCCTCTCTTGATAATGAACAGGTAGAAATCCTGGGGCTCCCACCACGTTTTTCTGGCGAGTTCAAAGTCTCTATTGATGGACACTCCAACAGCAAGGCTTTTTCGGTAAAGATATTTCCAGAGTATGATGGAGCTCAGGTCCCTTGTCGTACCAAAGGCGCGTTGGTGGAAGTAGGGTCTGGTCACCGCTATCTGATGAATCAGCCGCAGATGCAAGCCTTTCAGGCCCTTGACAGGCATTCATTGCTTCCCGAATCCTTAAAGACAAGCAGCGAGAACCTGTTGCTTCTAGCAACATTACAATTGGCCAAGCGCAGTGGCATGAATATTGACCTTAGCCACTTTGAAAGAATCAATGTGGAATCGGCTAAAGATGTTGGTGTTATTGCAAAGCAGCTGCCCGATGGCAGCCTGGAGCTTTTTCCCAGTGTAGGTGATGGTTATGGGCTTGATGAGATAGAGGGGCGGTTAGGTCAGCTGGACCTAAATGAGCATGGTGGTGTGATTAGAATAAAAAATAATGTTGTAATACTTGACGAGGAGAAGATGAATGGTATAGGGGAGATTATGAATAATCGGCGAATTCCGCCAGAGAGTGTTGCCGATTTTATCAAATCTCCTTCTGCGTTTCTTGATGCCTCTCTTGTTAATCTGGATCTTGGCTTCTCGGTGCGGGTGCTTGGTGTAGGTAAAATCAAGCACATGGACTTCGGAGGGCTGGGACAAGGTGAAAGCGACTGGTTCGGTGTCGAAAGCTCGGCTTCGCCCCCTGAGATTATTAATAAGCTTGTCAAAAGCCATGAGGAGCTTTCGGAACTACAGGATAAAATTGATGCGGCATACTCTCAGGGAGCTCATACGATTGACTATCAAGGGGAGAGTGTCGATGTATCTGACCATGACAAGGTAAAGAGCATTCTTGGCAAGGTGGCGACTTCGCTTGATAAGCCAGAGGAGTCAAGAACTTTTCCCGAAGATACTGCCACGATGAATGAAACACAGGTCGGTGTCATTGTAAAAGATGCCGAAGATATTGGTGAGGCATTATTAGAAAAGCTCAAGCACTATAATATTCAGCGCCAGCCTGACTGGGAGGCTTATGCCAGGCAGCCTTTCCCTCATCAGGAAGAGGGCGTAAACTGGATGCTGAAGTTGATTGAGCTAAGTGCTCTCGACGACACTGACAGCTTTGATCGAATTCAAGGCGGACTTCTCGCCGATGACATGGGCCTGGGTAAGACGTACATGTCACTTGTCGCCATCAATGAGTATCTTTATCACAGGAAACTGCAAGGTTTACCAGAGAAGCCTGTTCTTATCGTTGCTCCTCTAAGTCTACTCGAGAATTGGGAGCAGGAAGTTTCACTGACCTACAAGAGCATTCCGTTTAAAGATGTCAAAGTATTACAGTCCGGAAGGGACCTTGCGGAATTCAAAAAGAAGGGCGAGAAGCGAGAGTCCGTTCAAGCATCTGAGCTCCTGAACGAGGAGGGGCAGATGGAGCCTGACAAGATACGCTTTGCTCTTCATGTGGGCCCTGATGCAGGTGTGAAGAGGCTCGATATCAACAGGCGCTTCGTTATTACTACCTACCAAACGCTTCGTGACTATCAGTTCTCTCTCTGTCTCGTTGACTGGGGCATGGTGATCTTTGATGAGGCGCAAAACCTCAAGAATCCCAACACCCTGCAGACCCATGCGGCAAAAGGACTTAATAGTGATATCAAGATATTGGCAACTGGTACGCCTGTTGAAAATTCGCTCGGTGACTTTTGGTGTCTGATGGATACCGCTCAGCCAGGGCTTCTTGGGGATTGGCCTTATTTTAGGGATCGCTGGGTAACCCCGATACTTCGCGCCGGGGATGAAGAAAAGGATTCCGTGCGTGAGGCGGTCGGGAAGGACTTGCGCGAGGCGGTCGGTGACTTTATGCTGCGTCGTATCAAGGAGGATCAGTTAGCAGGGTTGCCTCCGAAGAGCATTCTTAGTGGTGTTCCCACTGCCTCCCATGGGGCCTCTTATAACCCGAAGCTGTCAGCTTTCATGAATGGTTCCCAGCTCTCGGCTTATAATGAGGCCATAGACCAGTATCGGAAGCGCCGCGCAGAAGAGGAAGATGTTCGTGGCTTTGCGCTATCGACGCTTCAGAGCCTGAGGGCAATATCTCTTCATCCGCGAGTAAATGAACCGTTGCAATCCCTTGTTTGCAAGCCTGATTCATATCGTACGATCATGTCAGAATCGGTAAAGATGAAAGTGACTCTTGATGTGCTCGATGAAATAAGATCAGCGCAAGAGAAAGTTATTATATTTATACTTTCTAAAAATGTGCAGCGTTTCATGAAAGTGTGGATAGATAAAATATATGGCCTTGATGTCAGTATTATCAATGGAGACACTTCCGCAGTAGAAAGAAAAGGTGACACTCTGACTAGGAGGGGCCTGATCGAGCAATTCGAAAACGTTGATGGCTTTAATATTATAATCATGTCGCCGGTAGCTGCCGGTGTTGGGCTGACCGTAGTAGGTGCCAACCATGTCATTCACCTGGAGCGTCACTGGAACCCGGCCAAGGAGGCACAGGCTACTGATAGGATTTACCGTATTGGCCAAAAAAAGGACGTGTATATACATATCCCAACCGCCCTACATCCTGAATTTGATTCGTTTGATGTCCATCTCGACAAGCTACTCAGTGGGAAACTGCTTTTGAAGGATGCAGTTGTCACTACAGATGCTGTCAGTGAGAGCGAGGTGATGAGATCGCTTGGGCTTGATTAGTGCCACCTGAAGGTGACTGTTGCTATTTTACATGTTTCCGGTTAAGTGTCAGGTCCCGGATAATTAATCACAGGCTTGGTGGAAAGCTCAGGACGCCGGTTCTGCCAGTCTTTCATCGCTGAAATGGGGGCCTGGTGCTTCAATGCCTTCTGCGGGATGTGATGATTGCACAGCCAGCAGGGCGGTCTCAATGAGCAAGTGCAACACCTGATCGATCAGGTACGCTATCGCTATGACTCATTGCTACCACCACCTTACTGCTGAAGAACGTGCCACCATCATGCTGATGCGTGAAGGTCACTCGATACGCTCCATCGCCAAGTTCCTTGGGGGAGCTGCCAGCACGATTTCTCGAGAACTGGCTCGGCATGCGGTACCTTCTCATGCTGGCTATGACGCCAGTCTGGCGGGTTTCAGGGCCACGCTGACGCGACATCGAGCACGACGACAATCTAAGTTGCGCCTTGGTACGCCTCTCTTCGATCTGGTGACCTACCTGTTGCGCAAGTACTGGTCTCCTAGGCAGATAGCCATCACACTGAAGCGCATGTATCCAAACGACCCTACACGTCAGGTCTCCCACGAGGCCATCTACAACGCGCTCTATGTGATGCCCCGAGGCTCGCTGAAAAAAGAGCTCATTGCTTGCCTTCGGCAGGGGAAGGGAAAGCGGCGTCCACGCAGTCGTGGCAAGGATCGTCGCCGCCAAATTCCTGACTTGGTCAGTATTCATCTCCGGCCGCCTGAGATCGAAGATCGGTTGATGCCCGGGCATTGGGAAGGCGACCTCATCATGGGGGCCAGCAACCGTTCTGCCGTAGGCACGTTGGTTGAGCGCACGACACGCTTCGTCATCCTGGTGAAAATGGACGGTACGACCGCGACGGATGCGATGGTCGGCTTTAGTGACAAATTGAACCGTGTTCCACGCTCACTACGGCTGTCGATGACCTACGACCAAGGGAGCGAGATGGTCAAGCATGCCGAAATAACCCAACGTACCGGGACAGCCATCTACTTCGCCGATCCACACAGCCCGTGGCAACGTGGGTCTAACGAGAATACCAATGGTCTGCTTCGACAGTAT
>NZ_PXNS01000015.1 GCF_003045775.1 Halomonas litopenaei
AGTCAGTGCCCGGATCTCCGGCACTCCAATAGTGTTGCGCTTGTAGGTTGAGACCGCCGTGCTCTTTCCTCGCGGTTTGTATCGGCTACGGACGGAATCAATCTCGGCAAGTGCCCGCGCTCGAAGTATGCTGGTCGTTCTGCTCGCATTTTGTCGTTCCCTGCTCAATGGCCTTTTTGGTTGTTTGCCAACTCATATTAGGCATTAACGAAGCTTCAAGCAAAATTAGACGCGCTGAGAAACCTGCGTGGCAGGGCAACCAGGGTGAATGGTGCTCATGGAGCTGTAGTGGACCAGTCAAACGAAAAAACGCCACTCGGCATGACCCGTTAGTGGCGGTTTTTCGCATGTTCAGTGGTCGGAGCGACAGGATTCGAACCTGCGACCTTTGCAACCCCATTGCAACGCGCTACCAAGCTGCGCCACGCTCCGACTTGGCCTATGGGTTGTGTGACCGTCTGGCCTGTCCCCCTAAGACGAGGCGTATACTAGCGCGTTCATTTCAAAATGAAAAGCCCCTTTTGCGCTTTTATTTCAATTGGTTGGAAATTGACCAGCCCCGGGCGTCAGCGCTGCCCACTTTGTCCGTGCTCTGACACACTATTGGTAGGCAATGGGACACGAGGAGGACCAGGGAATGCCGCTGATTCTGGGAATGAGTCTACTGCTGGCGTGTCAGTTCGCTGGTGAGTTGATCGCGCGGGGGCTGACGTTACCGATACCCGGGCCGGTGATCGGAATGGTGATCCTGCTGATCGGACTGTCGATTCGCGGCAAGGTGCCGAAGAGCCTGCGTACGACAGGGGAAGGTCTGCTGCGCTACCTGACGCTTCTGTTCGTGCCTGCGGGTGTCGGGTTGATGGTGCATGGCCGCCTGATCGCCGATGACTGGCTCGCCATCGCGGCGACGCTGGTGCTGTCCACGGCGCTGACCCTGGCGGTCACCGCCTGGGTCATGGCAAGGCTGGCTGCTCGCCGGGGAGGTCGGTAATGGATGTGGCCGAACTCGACGAGCTATGGGTCTATCTGTCCGGCAATCCGCTGTTGTCGCTGCTGGTCACGCTGTTGGCCTTCGCCTTGGCGGTGCGCATCAACAAGTGGCTGGGCGGCACGCCGCTGCTTCACGCGGTAACCCTGAGTATTGCCTTGATCATTTCCTTCCTGCTGGTCACCGGGATCGACTACGCCACCTACTTCGAGGGCGCCCAGTTCATCCACTTTTTGCTGGGGCCAGCCACGGTGGCGCTGGCCATCCCGCTGTATGACCATCGCGAGCGGGTGCGTCAGCTACTGCTGCCGCTGTTGGTAGCTTGCGGCGCGGGTATCGTGACCGCGGTTGCCTCGACCCTTGGTATTGCCCTGTTGTTCGGGGCGGCGCCAGAAACCGTGCTGTCGTTGGCGCCGCGCTCGGTAACGTCGCCCATCGCCATGGGGGTGGCGGAGAAGATTGGTGGTATTCCGTCACTGGCGGCGGGGCTTGTGTTGATTACCGGCTCCATCGGCTGTGCGCTGGGGCCGTTCATCTTTCGTCTACTCGGCATCAAGGACCCAGTGATCCAGGGCTTTACCATGGGACTTTCCGCCCACGGCTTTGGTACGGCCCAGGCGTTCGCCAAGCTGGGGGCCATGGCCGGCGCCTTCTCTGGCCTTGCCATGGGACTGACGGGCTTGATCACCGCCTTTTTGCTGCCGCTGATTGTGGCGATATTCGGACTCTGACCTTCGTCTAATGCGCAACGCAAATTGTCTCCGGCTGAACTATGGTCAAGCGAAGGGACTGGGCCGGAGGTCAAGATGTGGAAGACCATCAAGTCGGTACTCGCCGCGTTTTTCGGCGTGCAGCGCGAGTCCCGGCGTCAGGAAGACTTCACCACCGGCAAGGCGTCCAGCTTTATCGTCGTAGGCATCCTCATGGGGGTGCTGTTTGTCGTGATTCTGATTGTGATCGCCACCCTGGCGGCGGGTTGAGTGACCCGTTGGCAGGGTGGCGTCTTGCGTTGACGGCTCGGCCCGCTACAGGCGGGGCAGTGACCAGGCTCTTCTATACTCGAGCCATTGGCGAGCCAACAAGATAACAACGAGCTCCAGGAGGCATCGATGCGCATGCGGCATGTGTGGATGACTGCGGGAACGCTGTTCGCAGGACTCGGAGGGCACCTCCAGGCGTCCGACTGGAACATGCCGGTCGGGGTGACGGACGTCAGTCGTGAGGTGTATTCGCTGCACATGACGATCTTCTGGATCTGCGTGATCATTGGCGTGGTGGTCTTCGGCGCCATGTTCTACTCGCTGTTCCGCTATCGTCACTCCCAGGGCGCAAAGGCCGCCAAGTTCCATGAGCACACCACCGTCGAGGTGATCTGGACGGCCCTGCCGTTGCTCATTCTGGTCGGCATGGCAGTGCCGGCTACCGCCACGCTCAAGAAGATGTACGACGCCTCCGACGCCGACCTGGATGTGATGGTGACCGGCCAGCAATGGCGCTGGCACTACAGCTACCTGGGTGAAGATGTCGACTTTACCTCCAACCTTGCGACCCCCCGCGAGCAGATCTCCGGCGAGAGCGAGAAGGGGGAAAACTATCTACTCGAAGTCGATGAACCCCTGGTGCTGCCGGTGGGCAAGAAGGTACGCCTGCTGCTGACCGCCGACGACGTCATCCACTCATGGTGGGTGCCCGAACTGGCGGTCAAGCAGGACGCGGTGCCAGGCTTCGTCAACGAAAACTGGGTGCGCATCAACGAGCCCGGCATCTATCGCGGCCAGTGCGCGGAACTCTGCGGCAAGGATCACGGTTTCATGCCAGTGGTGGTCGAGGCGGTCGAGCAGGAGCAGTTCGATACCTGGTTGGCCGAGCGCAAGGCCGCCGCGGCCCAGGAGGCCCAGGGGGTGGATCGCGAATGGACCATGGACGAACTGATGGAGCGTGGCGAGCAGGTCTACGGCTCCATCTGCGCCTCCTGTCACCAGGCCGATGGTAGTGGCCTGCCGCCTGCCTTCCCGGCGCTGGCGGGCAACCAGGCACTGCTGGACGAACCGGAGCGCCATCTGGATACCGTCGTCAACGGTGTCTCGGGTACCGCTATGCCGGCCTTCCGCACCACCCTGAATCCGGTGGAGATCGCCGCCGTCATCACCTACGAACGCAACGCCTGGGGTAATGAGACAGGCGAGGTGACCCAGCCGGCCGATATCGCCGACATGCTGTCCGAGTAGCCGGACGGACGGCTGTCGGGATCGCGATTGGAGAGCGGTTCAGGTGCCGGGAAATGCAAGCACAAGAAATGAACGAGCAAGGGAATAGCGAACAAGGGATGGTCGACGAATGACCAGTCCGAGCAACCGGGGGCTCTCAGGAGTCACGTTGAACGCACCATCGACGCCCGCCAAGAGTCAGGCAGGCGGCCAACAGGGGAGATCTTCGCCATGGCGTCACTGCCTCCCAAGCATCGACTCGAGTCGTCGGCCTCCGAGGCCAGCTCGGCGGGACACGACGAGCATCACTATCGCCCAGGCGGTCTGATGCGCTGGGTACTGACCACCAATCACAAGGAGATCGGTACCCTTTATCTGATCTTCTCCTTGACCATGTTTCTGATCGGTGGGGTCTTCGCGCTGGTGGTGCGGGCCGAATTGTTCCAGCCCGGTCTTCAGCTGGTGCAGCCCGAGTTCTTCAACCAGATGACCACCATGCATGGCCTGATCATGGTGTTCGGCGCGGTGATGCCGGCCTTCGTCGGGTTGGCCAACTGGATGGTGCCGCTGCAGATCGGGGCGCCGGACATGGCGTTGCCGAGGCTCAATAACTTCAGCTTCTGGCTGCTGCCGATCGCCTTTACCCTGATGTTGAGTACGCTGTTCATGCCGGGTGGGGCGCCGAATTTCGGCTGGACCTTCTATGCGCCGCTGTCCACCACCTACGCGCCGCCGTCCACCACCTTCTTTATATTGTCGCTGCACATCGCCGGTATCAGCTCGATCCTGGGGGCGATCAATATCATCGCCACCATCCTGAACCTGCGCGCACCGGGCATGCGCCTGATGGACATGACCCTGTTCGTCTGGACCTGGTTGATCACCGCCTTCCTGCTGATCGCGGTAATGCCGGTGCTGGCCGGGGTGGTCACCATGATGCTGATGGACATCAACTTTGGCACCAGCTTCTTCAATGCCGGTGGCGGTGGTGATCCGGTGCTGTTCCAGCATCTGTTCTGGTTCTTCGGGCATCCCGAGGTCTACATCATGATCCTGCCGGCCTTCGGCATCGTTTCGGTGATCATTCCGACGTTCGCCCGCAAGCGGCTGTTCGGCTATGCCTCCATGGTCTACGCCACCGCATCCATCGCCATCCTGTCGTTTTTGGTGTGGGCGCACCACATGTTCGTGGTGGGGCTACCGTTGGTGGCGGAGCTGTTCTTCATGTACAGCACCATGCTGATCGCAGTGCCGACCGGGGTGAAGGTGTTCAACTGGATCACCACCCTGTTCCGGGGTTCGATCAGCTTCGAGCCGGCGATGCTGTTCGCAATCGCCTTTGTGGTGCTGTTCACCATCGGTGGCTTCTCGGGGCTGATGCTGGCGATCTCGCCGGCGGACTTCCAGTACCACGACACCTACTTCGTGGTGGCGCACTTCCACTACGTGCTGGTGCCCGGCGCGGTGTTCTCGATCATGGCGGGGGTCTACTACTGGCTGCCCAAGTGGACCGGCCACTACCCGCACCTGCGCCTGTCTCAGTGGCACTTCTGGCTGTCGATGATCGGGGTCAATCTGACCTTCTTCCCGATGCATTTTTCCGGGCTTGCCGGCATGCCGCGAAGAATTCCCGACTACTCGTTGCAGTTTGCCGACTTCAACATGCTCTCCAGTATCGGTGCCTTCATGTTCGGCTTCTCGCAGCTGTTGTTCGTGGTCATCGTGATCATGTGCGTGCGGGGCGGCAAGAAGGCGCCGGCCAAGGCCTGGGATGGCGCCGAGGATCTTGAGTGGACGGTGCCGAGCCCGGCGCCTCTGCATACCTTCGAGCACCCGCCTCAGTATCGGCCGGTGGAGCACTGAGTCGGGAGTGTCGCCATGACGGACGTCGTCGAGGATCGCAGTCCCCAGGTTCGACGAACCGTGGTGAAGACTCTGGTGGTGCTGGCGGGGATGTTTGGCTTCGCGTTTGCCCTGGTCCCGCTGTACGACGTCTTCTGCCAGGTGACGGGCCTCAACGGCAAGACCTCGACCAGCGCTCAGACGTTGGTGCACGAAGAGGTCGATACCGAACGCACGGTGACGATGCAGTTCGTGACCCGTGGCAGTGCGGGACTGCCGTGGAAGCTGGAGGCCCACAGTCGCCAGGTTCGGGTTCACCCAGGGCAGAGCACGGAGGTGTATTTCACCTTTCGCAATCTGGGTGACCAGGCGTTGGTGGCAAGGGCGGTGCCCAGCGTGACCCCATCTCCGGCGTCGTTACATCTGCGCAAGCTGGCCTGTTTCTGTTTCGACAATCAACGGCTGGCGCCGGGGGAGAGCTTCGAGGCGCCACTGGTGTTTCAACTGACCCGCGATCTCCCCGAAGAGATCAAGACCGTGACCCTGGTGTACACGCTCTACCCGCAGGACCAGGGACCGGACGTGGCGGTGGCGACGGTGGCCGACGGCGCACCGGGCAGTGACAAGGGACGCCGACCGGCGTCTGGCGAAGATCCAGGAGGTGAAGCATGAGTGGTGGCAGCTACTACGTACCCGCGACCAGCAAGTGGCCGATCCTCGGTTCCCTGGCCATGGGCGTGATGATGGTCGGCGGGGGCACCTGGCTGGTGCACGGGGCGGCGGGGTCGCCGATCATGCTGGCGGGGCTGGTGGGCATCCTGGCGGTGATGGTGCTGTGGTTCAGGGATGTCATCAAGGAGTCCATGTCAGGGCTCTATGACGCCCAGATGGATCGGTCCTTCCGCTGGGGAATGGGCTGGTTCATCTTCTCGGAAGTGATGTTCTTCGGCGCCTTCTTCGGTGCGCTGTTCTATGTGCGGACTTTGGCGCTGCCATGGCTCGATGGTGAAGGTGCCAAGGGCGTGTCGGCATTGCTGTGGCCCGACTTCACCGCCAGTTGGCCGCTGGAGAACCCACCGGACAGCGCCATCTCGGGGCCGACCGAGACCCTTAGTCCGTGGCAGCTGCCGCTGGTCAACACCCTGCTGCTGGTGTCCTCGAGCATTACCCTGACGGTCGCCCACGAAGCGTTGAAGATGGGGGAGCGTCGCGCTACCCACAACTGGTTGTTCGGTACGGTGCTGCTGGGCACCTTCTTCATCATCATCCAGGGGGTCGAGTACTACGAAGCCTACCATCACCTGGGCCTGACCCTGGAGGCGGGCATCTACGGCTCGACCTTCTTCATGCTGACGGGCTTCCATGGCCTTCACGTCATCATCGGCACCATCATCCTGGCCAGCATCCTGATGCGTATCCGCAAGGGCCATTTCAGTGGCGACAACCACTTCGGTTTCGAGGCGGCGGCCTGGTACTGGCACTTTGTCGACGTGGTCTGGCTGGGGCTGTTCATCTTTGTCTACGTGTTCTGAGGCAGGCGGCGTGGGGGCCGCTCAGCCGATCGTTCCGGTGGCGAAGCCATAGGCCAGCAACGCCAGCAGCAGGGCGGCCAGGGCTACCCGGATCTTGAGCGAGACCAGCAGGCGGCGTGAGTGGCTGTCGTCCTTGAGCAGGAAGCCGACCCCGGCCGCGAGACTGGCCAGCATGGCCACGAACACGATCAGAATCAGGATCTTGAGCAGCATGGTGAGAGTCCGTTCGAGTGAGGGGAAAAGGCGTGGTCCGGGTCGGCTGGTGGCCTGGTGCCTGCTGTGTGCAGCGCTGATGGTGCTGGGTATCGGCCTTGGACTATGGCAGTGGGAGCGCGCCGCCGGCAAGCGCGACTATCTTGCAAACCTTGCCGAGGCACCGACCTTGAACATGCCAGGGACATTGCCGCCGGACGGCAGCCGCCTGTCGCTCGAAGGCGTCTTTCAGGCCGACGAAACCCTCTACCTGGACAACCGGATGCTCGGCAATCGACTCGGGGTGGCGGTGCTCACGCCCTTTGTCGACGTCGAGGGGCAGCGGTGGCTGGTGGAGCGTGGCTTTCTCGAGACAGGGGTGTCGCGCCAGGCGCCCTATGCAGCGACGCCGAAGGGGCTGGTGTCGCTGAGCGGTGACTGGCAGGCGGATGGCCGGCGTACGCCGCGGTTCGGTGACAACCTCGAAGGCACGCGACTGCAGCGCATCGAACTCGGAGCCTGGAACGAGGAGTTCAGCTTTGCCGGCTGGCTGCATCAGCGCCAGGGTCCCGGGCATCTGGAGGACTGGTGGACGCCTAACGTCATGCCACCAGAGCGACATCTGGCCTATGCACTGCAGTGGTGGGGGCTTTCGCTGGTGGCGCTGCTGGCGCTGCTGTTTGGAGGTCGACGACTTTATCGCGATCTTTGCGCGGCGGGCGTCACGAGCGCTGAAAGGTCAATTGTTGATATGCCCGCCAGGCAAGAGCGCTAAGGCCCTGAGATGGCGAGACTGCGAAAGAAAACCGCGGAAGACAATAACGCCGCGAAAGACAGGAAAGGGTCGAAAGACAAGCGACATCAACGAGAAAAAGAGGCTAGCGCGAGAACAAGAGACGACTACGAGACCAACAGATCACCGCGAGAACAAGAGTCTATCGATAGCCCAGCGGACACGACAGGACCGAACGTGTCGACGCAAGGAGTGGAGGTGCGAGGATGACGACGATGGGGTGGCAGCGGCTGAAGCTGGTCGCACTGATCGCGATCTTTGTGATGCCCATGGCGCTTGCCTGGGGCATGGTCGAGTTCCGTATCGGGATTCCCGGCAACCGTACCGCCCACGGGGCGCTTGATGCCGATGTGCCGCCGCTGTCCCGGTGGCCGGCTCTCGAGCGCACAGACATTGCCAGTCGCGATCGTGGAGGGGAGCTCGCGGCGCATGCCTGGACCCTGGCCTACGATTGCGGCGATAGCTGCGCCGAAGACGCGGATCGCTGGTGGCGCCTGCATCGGGCGCTGGGCAAGGACGCCCATCGTCTGAGTCGGGTGCGCCTGGGTGGAGACGCTGCCGCCTTGCCTGGCGAGTCGCTGATGACCTGGACCGAGTCGCCGGAGTGGGCCAGTCAGGGGCAGGCGTGGCTGCTTGACCCCCAGGGGTGGGTGGCAGTCGCCTATCCTGCCGGGGTGGAGACCCGGGCGGTGATGGACGACATCGAGCATCTGTTCAAGCGCAACCCCGAGCCACCGCTTGCTGCCCTGGGCGAAGATCCCGGTGAGGCCGAGGCTACGCAAGGTGCCACCGAACTGGTCAGTCTGCACGACAGCCAAGGTGCCAGCGAAGACGCCCGCCAGGAGGTGCGCCATGAATGATCGACGCCTGGCGACGCTGCGGCTCCTGAGTCTTGTGGGGGCGCTGTTCACCGCCCTGGTCATCATGGCCGGTGCCTTCACCCGGTTGCTGGATGCGGGGCTGGGTTGTCCCGACTGGCCGGGCTGCTATGGGGCGCTGGTCGTGCCCGATGAAAGCAGCGCTCTGCTGCATAGTCCGGATGCACCGCTGGATGCATCCAAGGCCTGGATGGAAATGATTCATCGCTACCTGGCCGGATGTCTCGGGGTCATGGTGATGGCCCTGCTGGTGCTGGCCTGGCCCAGGCGGCGCAAGCCTGGGTTTCCCTGGCGTCTGATGCTGATGCTGTTCGCCGCCTTGATGGTGCAGGGGGCCTTCGGTGCCTACACCGTGACCCTCAAGCTGTGGCCCCAGGTGGTAACCCTTCACCTGCTGGGTGGTCTCACGGTGATGACGCTGTTCATCTGGCTGCATCTGCGCCTGCGTCGCGTCGCCAGGGGCGAGGCGGCGCTCGCTGCCCGACCACTGGGGGCGCTGATGGGGGTGGCCACCATGCTGCTGGTGCTGCAACTGGCGCTGGGAGGCTGGACCTCCAGCAACTACGCGGGCATCGCCTGTCAGGGGTTTCCCACCTGCAATAGCCAGTGGGTTCCCGACACCGACTGGGGTGAGGGCTTTCACCTTACCCAGACGGTGGGGCCCAACTATCTGCACGGGGCCCTGCACGCCGAAGCACGCACGACGATCCATCTGGCCCATCGGCTGGGAGCGCTGGCGTTGACGCTGGCGCTGGCACTGGTGGTGATCCGTCGCTGGCATCGCCGTGAGATGCGGCCCTGGCTGCTGACGCTGGCAGGAGCGACAGCTTTGCAGGTCGCCCTGGGTATCGCCAATGTGCTGCTGTGGCTGCCGCTGGGACTGGCGCTTCTACATACTGCCGGCGCGGTACTGCTGGTCTTCAGTTTTACCCTGGTAGCGTGGAAGCTGCGCCATTCAAGACAGGCGGTGAAGGGACGTCAACGCCAGACCAGAGGAGGGTGGCTCCATGCGTGATGCACAGGCCATGGGGGCAGCGACCCATCCGCTATGGCGTGACTTGCTGACGTTGTGCAAATGGCGAGTGGTCATGGTGATGCTGGTATGCGCCCTGGTGGGGATGTTGCTGGCGATCCCCGGTGCGATATCGCCAGCTGTGCTTAACGCCATGGTGTGCGGGCTTATCGGGATTGCACTGGCCGCCGCCGGGGCGGCGGCGATCAACCACGTGGTGGATCGCAAGCTGGATGCGCGGATGCATCGCACCTCGCGGCGCCCGCTGGCGTCCGGTCGCTTGTCGACGCCACTGGCGCTGGCCTGGGCGCTGTCATTGTCCACCTCGGGGGTGGCGCTGCTGGCGCTGACCGTCAATCCGTTGACCGCTTGGCTTACGCTGTTGTCGCTGGTCGGTTATGCGTTGATCTACACGGTGTTTCTGAAACGGGCCACGCCGCAGAATATCGTCATCGGTGGAGTCGCCGGTGCCGCGCCGCCACTGTTGGGCTGGACCAGTGTGACCGGGACAGTGGGAGCCGAGCCGCTGCTGCTCATGTTGATCATCTTTGCCTGGACGCCGCCGCACTTCTGGGCGCTGGCGATCTACAAGCGCGATGAATACGCCGAGGCAGGGGTACCGATGCTGCCCGTGACCCATGGCCTCGCCTTTGCCAGACTGCAGGTCTGGCTATATGGCTGGTTGACGGTGGCCGCCACCTTGCTGCCGTTCACCATCGGCATGAGTGGCTGGCTCTATCTGGTCAGCGTCTGTGTGCTCAATCTACGCTTCATGCAGTGGAATCTCAGGGTCTGGCGTGGACACGACGAACAGGCGCCCTTGCAGGCCTTCTGGTTTTCCATTCGCTATCTGCTCGGCGTCTTTCTGGCCTTGTTGCTGGATCACTATCTGAGCATCGCCTTGAGTCCGTGAGGGCCGACTACCTTCGTTCAACGGTCCGGTGTCACGGGAGTGTCATCGGCAGGTGGCAACAATGCAGGCGGCAGTCACCGGTCTTTCTCGCGATGAATGGTTCAGCCTCTCTGGTAGATGTGTAGAATGCCCCCTTTGACCATCGCACAGGGGGCTGCATGTCCACGACGCTCGCTTATGCCTTGCTCGGGCTTGGCATTGTCATCATTGCCGCGTTGGCGTGGTACGCCTGGTCGTTGAAGAATGAGGTGCGGCGCCGAGAGGGAGTGATTCGGGACGAGGAACGTCGTGCCAGGGAAAATGGCCTGGAAAACCTCGGTCTGGTTGCGTCGGCGCTATTGCAGCGTCAGGTCGATGTGACCGAAGGCTGCTGGCGGTTGAAAGTATTGTTCGAGATCATCGATCCGGCACTGCTTGAGCGGCGCGAGTTCAGAGTCTTTGCCGAGGTCTACGAACAGACCCGTCATCTGCACACACATCAGGCGCGTCAAGAGCTTACGCCCAAGGAGCGGTTCGCTGAAGACAAGCAGCGACTGGCCGTGGAAGAAGCGAATCGCGACGATGTGCTGGCTGCGGCACAGGCTGCGCTGGATTTTCAAGCCCGTTACCCCGACTCTCTCAATTGAGCGATCTCGAACACTGTTCGATGAAGTGAATGACGGGCGGGTATCGCCTGTGCTAGTTTGATTGTACAGAAGCGATACGTCATGATATCGCCTGCAAGGGATTGGTCGTGCAGCAATTGTCTTGCACGATGGGCCGTTGGCAGAAGACGTTGAGATATTGGCGACTAATAGACTGGCTAGGCGCTGTATTTCATGCTTTTCTTGCCTATGAGGAAGTAGGGTACCTATCCTGTTTCTCGATCGGCACAACATTGGACCCGCTGAAGAACAGGGTTACCCGTATTCAGCATTGAGTGTCAGATAGAAGAAGGAGTCTTACATGAAAAAATCAACGACTGGCTTGCTGCTCGGTTCTGCACTGGTTGTCGGCCTCTCCGGCTGCGCCAGCTCCGCCTCTCAGTCCTCCTCCGGCATGAGCGCATCTGACGCCAAGCCGTGGTACCAGCACCCGATGGTGTGTGGTATCGCTGGTGGTCTGATCGGCGGTGGTATCGGCTACGGCACCACCAGCGATGACGACGAGGAAACCGGCGCTGCTGTCGGCGCGACCGTCGGCACCGTGGCTGGCGCTCTGCTGTGTGCCGAGCCGAACAAGGAGCCGATGAACGCTCCGAAGGATTCCGACGGTGACGGCGTCTACGACGCCAACGACCAGTGCCCGGGTACTCCGGCCGGTGTCGCCGTGGACGCAGTGGGTTGCCCGCTGGATTCCGACAACGATGGCGTGCCGGACTTCCAGGACCAGTGCCCGGGTACTCCGGCTGGCGTCGAGGTCAACTCCCTCGGTTGCGAAAAGGACCTGGTCCTGCGTGACGTGAACTTCGAGTTCGACTCCGCCGTCCTGACCGCTCAGGCTGAGCAGGTTCTGGCTGGTGTTGCCGAGCGTCTGCGCGCCAATCCGAACGTCGGCGTGCGCATCGAAGGTCACACCGACAGCGTCGGTTCCGACAGCTACAACAAGCAGCTGTCTCAGGAGCGTGCCGCTTCCGTTGCTCGCTTCCTGGCGAGCCAGGGTGTTCAGCCGAACCGCATGCGTGCCATCGGTTACGGTGAAGAGCAGCCCATCGCGACCAACGACACCGATGCAGGTCGTGCGGAAAACCGTCGTGTGGAACTGGGTGAGTGGCAGTAAGTCTGCCCTGACCGAGTCCGTCTCGATCACCTGATCGAGCGCGATGACATCAGCGAGGCGCCTTCGGGCGCCTCGCTGCGTTTCGGGTGGTGGTGGCCTGTCTTGCCATCCCGCTCGCCAGAGGTGTGGCGACGCCCTTCGCAGGGGTAGAGCATGGCGCCGGCGGCGCCATTTCTGATATTCTATGTCGCTGTTTCACCCCTCGAATCCATTTTGGCGACACGTGATCCCTGGTATGGATCACCACTGCGCACAAGGACAGCTTGCATGCCCATCGTGACACTGCCTGACGGCAGTCAGAGAACCTTCGATTCCCCCCTTAGCGTCATGGAACTGGCCGAGAGCATCGGCCCGGGACTTGCCAAGGCCTGCGTGGCCGGCAAGATCGACGGCGTATTGGTGGACGCCGCGGACCTGATCGAGACGGACGCCGAGGTGGCGATCCTGACCGCACGTGACGAGGAAGGCCTGGAGATCATCCGGCATTCCTGTGCCCACCTGATCGGGCACGCGGTCAAGCAGCTCTATCCCGAGGCCAAGATGGCCATCGGCCCGGTGATCACCGACGGCTTCTATTACGACATCGATTTCGGCCAGTCGATCACCCCGGAGGACCTCGAGACCATCGAGAAGCGCATGAAGCAGCTGATCGATGAAGAGTACGACGTGGTCCGCGAGTACGTCGATCGTGATGCCGCGATGCTGGAATTCCTGCATCGCGACGAGCCCTACAAGCAGGAAATCGTGCGCGGGATTCCCGAAGGCGACACTATTCGCCTCTACCGCCACAAGGAATATACCGACATGTGTCGTGGGCCCCACGTGCCCAACACGCGTCACCTCAAGGCGTTCAAGCTGACCAAGCTGGCCGGTGCCTACTGGCGCGGCAACGCCGACAACGCCATGCTGACCCGCATCTACGGCACCGCCTGGGGCGACAAGAAGCAGCTCAAGGCCTACCTGCACCGCCTCGAGGAAGCCGAGAAGCGCGATCACCGCAAGCTGGCGCGTCGTCTCGACCTCTTCCACATGCAGGAAGAGGCGCCGGGCATGGTGTTCTGGCACCCCAACGGCTGGACCCTGTGGCAGCGCGTCGAGCAGTACATGCGCGGCGTCTACAAGGAGGGCGGCTATCAGGAGATTCGCTGCCCTCAGATCATGGACGTGTCGCTGTGGAAGAAGTCCGGCCATTGGGATAACTACGCCGACGGCATGTTCTTCACCGAGTCCGAGAAGCGTGAGTACGCGCTCAAGCCGATGAACTGCCCGGGCCACGTCCAGGTGTTCAACTCCGGCCTGCGCAGCTACCGTGAACTGCCGGTGCGCTTCGGCGAATTTGGCGGCTGTCACCGTAATGAGCCGTCCGGCGCGCTGCACGGCATCATGCGAGTGCGCGCCTTTACCCAGGACGACGGCCACATCTTCTGTACCGAAGAGCAGGTGCAGCCTGAGGTGACGAGCTTCCATCGCCAGGCGCTCAAGGTCTACAGCGACTTTGGCTTCGAGGATATCGCGATCAAGATCGCCCTGCGCCCGGAAAAGCGCATCGGCGACGACGACACCTGGGATCGTGCCGAGAACGCCCTGCGTGGCGCGCTGGAGGCCTGTGGGGTCGAGTGGCAGGAGCTGCCGGGCGAGGGCGCTTTCTATGGTCCCAAGATCGAGTATCACATGAAGGATTGCCTGGGCCGCGAGTGGCAGGTCGGCACCATGCAGGTCGACTTCATGATGCCCACGCGCCTGGGTGCCCAGTACGTGACCGAAGAGGGCGAGCGCAAGCCGCCGGTCATGCTGCACCGTGCCATCGTCGGTTCGATGGAGCGCTTCATCGGCATCCTGATCGAGCACTACGCCGGCGCCATGCCGCTGTGGCTCGCGCCGGAGCAGGCGGTGGTGATGATCATCACCGATGCCCAGAAGGAATACGCCGAAGCCTTGACCTCACGACTGCAAAAAATCGGTCTTCGCGTCAAGTCGGACTTGAGGAACGAGAAGATCGGCTTTAAAATTCGCGAGCATACGTTGCAGAAGGTACCCTATCTCCTGGTGGTCGGAGATAAGGAAGTAGAGGCCGACTCGGTGGCTGTGCGTACGCGCAGCGGCGAAAATCTGGGCACCATGACCGTGGACGCCTTTATTGAACGAGTTCAGGCCGAGCGGTACTAACGGGTAGGCGGCATGGGCCGCCCCCTCGTGTGAGGCTCTAGGCACGCACCTTCCCAGCTCTCGCACCTTCCAAAGCTACAGTGGAGACGGAACCATCAAGAGAAGCAACCCCAGAGGACGCCCCCAGGACAAGCGTCCGCCAATGAACGAGCGCATCACCGAAGATCAGGTCCGCCTGATCGCCAGCGACGGCGAACAGCTTGGCATCGTGGATACCCGCGACGCCCTTGAGCGTGCCGAAGCGGAAGGGATGGACCTCGTACAGATTTCCAATGCCGATCCGATCGTCTGCAAGATCATGGATTACGGCAAGTTCGTCTTCGAGCAGAAGAAGCAGAAGGCTGCTCAGAAGAAGAAGCAGAAGCAAATCCAGGTCAAGGAAGTCAAATTCCGTCCTGGCACCGACGAGGGTGACTATCAGGTCAAGATGAAGAACCTGATTCGATTCCTCGAAGGTGGCGACAAGGGCAAGGTCACCCTGCGTTTCCGCGGGCGTGAAATGGCGCACCAGGACATCGGCCGCAAGCTGATGGAACGGATCGCAGCGGATCTCGAGGAAATCGGGACCGTGGAATCCTTCCCCAAGATGGAAGGGCGCCAGATGATCATGATCATTGCCCCCAAGAAGAAGTGATCCGACGGCCGGTTCAACGATTGGTCAGCCTGTGAAGGCTGGCCATTGGCCCCGGATTTTCTAAAGAAACTCGAGCGGAGTTATTCTCATGCCGAAGATCAAGAGCAACAGCGGCGCTGCCAAGCGCTTCAAGAAGACTGCCAACGGCTTCAAGCACAAGCAGTCCTTCCGTAGTCACATTCTGACCAAGAAGTCCACCAAGCGTAAGCGTCAGCTGCGCGGCATGCAGCAGATCCACGACGCCGACAAGGCACTCGTGCGTCGCATGCTGCCGTACGTATAAACCCTTGGTGAACCCCCTTTAACGTCAGGAGAGTGCTATGACTCGTGTCAAGCGTGGTGTCGTCGCCCGTCGTCGTCACAAGAAGATCATGAAGCAGGCCAAGGGCTACTACGGTGCCCGTTCGCGCGTCTTTCGCGTTGCCAAGCAGGCCGTCATCAAGGCCGGCCAGTACGCGTACCGCGACCGTCGCCAGCGCAAGCGTCAGTTCCGTGCCCTGTGGATCCAGCGTATCAACGCCGGTGCCCGTCAGCACGGTCTGTCCTACAGCCGCTTCGTCGGTGGTCTGAAGAAGGCCGGTATCGAAATCGACCGCAAGGTCCTGGCTGACCTGGCCGTTCACGAGAAGGCAGCCTTTGCTGCCATCGTCGAGAAGGCCAAGGCTGCCCAGTAAGCGCGTTCGAATGATGAGCGAGCTCTCCCCATGGGGAGACGAGCGTTCATGATCGCCCCAGGGGAAGAGCAGCCGCTCTTCCCCTGTTTTTTTGGCGACCCCTTTTTCATCGCGATCTCTCTACTATTGCGCGACCACTCCACCACTGAACGATCAACGATATCGGAGCTCAACGTATGGACCACCTTCCCGACCTGGTTCAACAAGCTCGCGACGCCATCCAGTCAGCCGACTCCATGGCCGCACTCGACGAGATTCGCGTCAAGTACCTGGGCAAGAAGGGCGAACTGACCGCGCTGCTCAAGGGGCTCGGCAAGCTGCCCGCCGAGGAGCGCCCGGCGGCCGGTGAGCGCATCAACCAGGCCAAGCAGGAGCTGGCCAAGGAACTCGATACCCGGCGCGAGGCCCTGGCCAAGGCCGAACTCGACGCCAAGCTTGCCGCAGAACGCCTGGACGTGACCCTGCCGGGTCGTGGACAGCCAACCGGTGGCCTGCATCCGGTGACACGCACCCTGGAGCGTATCGAAGGCCTGTTCCGTCGCATCGGCTACGAGGTGGCGGTGGGGCCAGAGCTCGAAGACGACCACCACAACTTTGAAGCCTTGAACATCCCGGCCCACCATCCGGCGCGGGGCATGGCCGACACCTTCTATTTCGACGCCACCCGGCTGCTGCGCACCCACACCTCGCCGGTCCAGGTGCGTACCATGAAGGCCGAGGAGCCGCCGATCCGCATCGTCTGCCCGGGTCGGGTGTACCGCAGTGACTCGGATCTGACCCATACCCCGATGTTTCATCAGGTCGAAGGCCTGCTGATCGAGGAAGACGTCAGTTTCGCCGACCTCAAGGGCACCATCGAAGACTTTCTGCATGCCTTCTTCGAGCGCGATGACCTGTCGGTACGTTTCCGTCCGTCCTACTTCCCCTTCACCGAGCCCTCCGCCGAGGTCGATATCGCCTGCGTAATGTGCGCCGGTGAGGGCTGCCGTGTGTGCTCCCACACCGGCTGGCTCGAGGTGATGGGCTGCGGCATGGTCCACCCGGAAGTCTTCCGTCACGGCGGCATCGATCCCGAGCGCTATACCGGTTTCGCCTTCGGTATGGGTGCCGAGCGCCTGGCCATGCTGCGCTATGGCGTCAACGATCTGCGCCTGTTCTTTGAAAACGATCTGCGCTTTCTTCGTCAGTTTCACTGAGCGCTGCGGGCCAGAGGGCTCGATAAAGAACACCGAATGCAGGAACAGGACGTCAAGGAGTCCTCATGAAAGTATCCGAACAGTGGCTGCGTGAGTGGGTATCTCCGCAGCTTTCCACCCAAGGGCTTGCCGACCAGATCACCATGGCGGGGCTCGAGGTGGACGCCGTCGAACCCGTGGCGGCGGCCTTCAGCGAGGTGGTAGTGGCCAAGGTGGTCGACAAGGCCCCGCACCCTGATGCCGACAAGCTCAACGTCTGTCAGGTCGACGACGGTAGCGGCGAGACCGTGCAGGTGGTGTGTGGCGCGCCAAATGTGGCCGCCGGTCAGCACATCCCCTTCGCCCGCGTGGGCGCGGTGTTGCCGGGTGACTTCAAGATCAAGAAGGCCAAGCTCAGGGGCGTCGAGTCCCGCGGCATGATCTGCTCCGCCTCGGAGCTGGGCCTGGAGGAGGGCACCTCCGAGGGGATCCTGGTGTTGCCCGAGGACGCTCCGGTGGGCACCGCCCTGCGCGACTACCTGGGCCTGGATGACCACACCATCGAGGTCGATCTGACGCCGAACCGCGGCGACTGTCTGAGCGTCCAGGGTCTGGCCCGCGAAGTCGGCGTGCTCAACCGTCTTGGCCTCAACGAGCCGCAGATCTCCGAGGTTGCGGCCAGTCATGACGAAACCTTCCCGGTCAGGGTCGAGGACGCAGAGCGCTGCCCGCGCTATATCGGCCGTCTGATCAAGGGCGTCGATATCAGCCGTCCCACGCCGATGTGGATGGTGGAGCGTCTGCGCCGCAGCGGCGTGCGCGCCATCGACCCGGCGGTGGACGTGACCAACTACGTGATGCTGGAACTGGGGCAGCCGCTGCATGCCTTCGATCGTGCCAACCTCGAGGGTGCCGTGATTGTGCGTCTGGCGCGCCAGGGCGAGGAACTTGTGCTGCTCGATGGCCAGACCGTCAGTCTCGACCCGAGCACCCTGATCATCGCCGACGAGAAGGGGCCGCTGGCCCTAGCCGGGGTGATGGGCGGCGAACACTCCGGTGTCAGCGAGGCCACCCGCGATATCTTCCTGGAAGGCGCCTTCTTCACCCCCTTGGCGGTGGCCGGGCAAGCGCGCTCCTACGGGCTTCACACCGATGCCTCGCATCGTTTTGAGCGCGGCGTCGATCCCGAGCTGACGCGCCGTGCCATCGAGCGCGCCACCGAGCTTCTGATCGCCATCTGCGGCGGCGAAGCCGGGCCGCTCAATGAGCAGGCATCCGACGCTCACCTGCCGGCTCAGCGTGAGGTGACCCTGCGCACCGAGCGGCTGGCCAAGGCGCTGTCCAAGCGCCTGGACGACGCCGAGGTCGGCGAGATCCTCGAGCGCCTGGGCATGGCAGTGGAAAGCATCGAGGCTGGCTTCCGGGTCAAGGTGCCGAGCTGGCGTTTCGACGTCACCATCGAGGAAGACCTGATCGAGGAAGTGGCGCGGATTCACGGCTATAACCGTCTGCCGGTGCGTCGCCCCGCCGTGCGTCTGGCGCTCAAGGCGGACCATGAGTCCAGGAGCCCGTTGTCGCGGCTGCGTCGTCAAATGACCGCACGTGGCTACCAGGAAGCGATCACCTACAGTTTCGTCGCCCCGGAGCTGCAGCGTGTGCTGCTGCCTGAAGCGGTGTCGCCGGTGCTGGCCAACCCGATTTCGGCGGATCTGTCGGTGATGCGGGCGAGCCTGTTCCCGGGCCTGGTCAGGGCGCTTGAGCACAATCTCAATCGCCAGCAGACCCGCGTGCGCCTGTTCGAGAGCGGCCTCGTTTTCCGCGGCGAGCTCGATGAACTGGAGCAGGTGCCGATGCTCGGCGCCATCGTCTGCGGCTCGCGCCTTCCCGAAGGCTGGGCCGGCGGTCGCGACAAGGTCGACTTCTTCGATCTCAAGGGTGACCTCGAGAGCCTGTTCGAAGTGACCGGCAGCGCCGACGCCTGGCGTTTCGAGCCGGGCGAGCACCCGTCACTGCATCCCGGGCAGTGCGCGCGCATCCTCCATCGCGGCGAGGAAGCCGGCTGGATCGGCACCCTGCACCCGGCGGTCAAGGCCAAGCTCGGTCTCAAGACCGACGCCGTGCTGTTCGAGGTGCGCCTCGACGCGCTCAGCCAGGGCAGCATCCCTGCCTTTGCGCCGCTGTCACGGTATCCCGAGGTGCGTCGCGACCTGGCCTTTGTGGTGGATGAGGACCAGCCGGTGCAGGCGCTGCTCGACCGCGTGCGTGCCGAAGCCGGTGAATGGCTCACCGAACTGGGGCTTTTCGACGTCTATCAGGGTAAAGGCGTAGCCGAAGGTCGTAAGAGTGTGGCCTTGGGCTTGACCTGGCAGCATCCTTCGCGCACGCTAAATGACGAAGAAATCAATCAGTTGGTCGATGCCATCGTGGCAACGGCTCGGCAGGGACTCGATGCCGAGCTGCGTGCCTGACGCTTTCCCCTGACGGGCGCGGACGGTTGGCGTGACCATCACCATGAGGATAAGAACATGGGAGCGTTGACCAAGGCAGAACTGGCCGAGCATCTGCATACCGAGCTCGGCCTGTCCAAGCGGGAGGCGAAGACCATGGTGGAAGCCTTCTTCGAGGAAATTCGCGCCTGTCTGCGGGAAAACGAGCAGGTCAAGCTGTCGGGATTCGGCAATTTCGACCTGCGCGACAAGCGTGAAAGGCCTGGGCGAAACCCCAAGACGGGAGAAGAGATTCCGATCTCGGCTCGGCGTGTGGTGACCTTCCGGCCCGGGCAGAAATTGAAAAGCCAGGTGGGGCATCCCGAGGAAGCCTAGAGGTGTGAAGCCTTGGCTTTGCCGGCCTCGTCCGATCGCCAAGCGTCGCTCCACGATGGTGTCGTCTTGCGACGTCTTGCGCCGTCTTGAAAGGTTCCGGCCCGTAAAGGCGTCACCCTGAAGAAGTGTCGTAACCGAAGGTCGTGACGGAAAGTGTCATCGTAAAAAGCGCCGCCCCAAGAGGGCGGCGCTTTTTTTGTGGCGGGGCTGGAGTGGAGCCTTGCAACAGAGCCTGTGCAGCCGTTGCTGATATCAGGGTCACCGGCACACCGGGCCTCAGCCTTCCTCGGTGCTCTGGCGATCGAGATTCGTCTGTCGGGCTTCTTCCTCCCTTTCCTGGGCCTCCTGGGCCAGTGTCTTGCGTGGCAACAGCAGGTTCAACAGGAAGGCGCTGATCGCGGCGATCACGATGGGTGCGCCCGTGACCACGTCCTTGACCGTTTCCGGGAACTGCTCGATCGCCGACGGCACCGAGGTGATGCCCAGGCTGAGGGCCAGCGACAGCCCGACGATGGTCATGTTGCGGGCGGTCATCTCGTCCTTGATCAGCAGCTGGATGCCGGTCACCGTGATCATCCCGAACACGGTGATGGTGGCGCCACCGATGACCGGATAGGGGATGGTCGTCATCAGCGCGCCGAACTTGGGGCTGAGGCCGGCCAGCAGCACGATGACACCCGCCAGCATGAAGACGCTTCGACTGATGACCTTGGTGATCGCCACGATGCCGACGTTCTGGCTGTAGGTGGAGGTCGGCAGGGCACCGAAGAAGGTGCTCAGGGTGGTCGTCAGGCCATTGCCGAGCAGGCCGCCGGTGAGTTCCTTTGTCGCCAGTTCCCGGTTCATCCCCGCCACGCTGGTCGCGGAGAGATCGCCAATCGTCTGGACCGAATTGATCACGCAGATCACCACCATGGAAATGATGGCCGCGGAGTGAAACTCCATCTCGAACGGCATTAGTTCCGGCACCGCCAGCCATGGGGCGTTGTTCACCGGGGAAAAGTCGATCATGCCCAGCGGTATGGCGACCAGATAGCCCACCAGCATGCCGATGATGATGGCCGACAGCTTAACCACGCCGCGCCCGAACTGGGACGCCACCAGAACGGTGACCAGCGTCAGAACGCCCAGGCCCCAGTTGACGAGGTCACCGAAGCCTTCGGCGTTGACGTTGCCACTGCCAGCCATGTAACGGATGGCGATGTCGTACAGCGACAGTCCGATCACCAGCACCACGGTGCCCGCCACCACCGGGGGAAAGAGGTGGCGGATGAACTGGATGAAGTAGCCCACCACCATCATGGTGATGCCACCGATCAATTGGGCGCCCAGGATGCCTTCGATGCCGTACTGGGCGCCGACGGCGATCAGCGTTGGCACATAGGCGAAGCCAACACCGAAGATGGCCGGCAGGCGGGCGCCGAACTTCCAGACGCCGTAGAGGTGGAAGAGGGTGCAGACGCCGGAGGCCAGCACCGCTACCTGAATCAGCTGGAGCTTTTCCGCCGGGGTGGCGCCGACCACGCCGGCGACGATAAGCGGCGGCGTGATGACACCGGCGATCATCGCCAGCACGTGTTGAAGCGAAATGGGCAGCGCCCGGGCTATGCCGGGCCGGCCGTGGAAGTCGAACAGCGTCGTGGGGGGTGTCTGCATGATCCTGGCCATTGTGGTTGTTGTCAGGGCGTCGGTAGTCACTGAATACACTATGCAACGTTAGTGTATCCAATGTAGGACGACAAACTGTATACAACAATGGTTCGATACCTGATATCGGCGGTACGAACAAAACGGCAGAATCGGTAAGACAACGACGCCATGGACAATGACGATGTCGACCTGGAGGCCGAGGCTCTGGTGGAAGAGTCGACGAGTGCAAATGTCGCCAGGAGCGCTGCTAGACCCCCTTGCCTTCCAGATACCAGGTAATGACGACCTTTGCCACGTAGCCCAGCATGCCGGCGCCAAGCACGATGAACAGCATCAGGGTGCCGAAGCGGCCAGCCTTCGACTGCTTCGCCAGGTCCCAGATGATAAAGCACATGAACAGGATCAGGCCGCCGATCATGATGGGGGTGATCCAGGCCTCGAAGGTCTCGCGCATGGGGCTCTCGCTTGTGTGGTGGCGGTGGGCGGGGGAGTGTGAACTGGCCTGCCATGGTATCCGGTCCAGACACGGCTTGCAGCGCCCGAGGGATGCGCAGGCGCCAGCCTACGTGCTAGAATCCGACCAAAATTCTCAGGTAATTCCATCACATGCCTACTCTCAAGATACTGGTTGGCACCATGTACGGTGGTGCTCTCGACGTAGCCGAACAGGTCAAGCCGTTATTCGAGGACGCGGGCTACGAGGTTTCGGTGCTCGAAAACCCGACCCTGGCCGACGTCACCGACGACGCACCCGATCTGGCGCTGTTCTGCGTGTCTACCACCGGCAGCGGCGACTTTCCGGGAAATTTCGTCAGCTTCGTGCGCGAGTTGCAGGACAAGAGCCCCGGCCTTGGGCAACTTCGCTATGGCCTGATCGCCCTGGGCGACAGCTCCTACGGAGAAACCTTCTGCGGCGCCGGGCGCCGCCTGGACCAGCTGCTCGAGGAACAGGGCGCAACACGCCTCGACGACCGGCTCGAGATCGACGCCATGGAGACCTTCATGGCCGATGACGAGGCGCTGCCCTGGGTCGAGGGCTGGATTGCCCGTCAGAACCTGAAGGTGGCCTGATGGCCAGGGCGATCGCGAGCCCAGCTCGCCTGAGCCTGATGGTCGGCCTGATGCTGGTGCTGGCGCTGACCCTGCCGCGCTACCAGATGGCCGGTCTCGATACCCGCGAGACGCTGGGCTATATCGTGCTCGGTGTACTGGCCCTGGCCAGCCTGTTTCAGTGGCGGTTGCTCGATGGCGCGGGACGCTCGCGCTTTCTACGCATGCTGTTCACCCTGCTGGGCTGCATGGTCGTAGGCCTGGTGGTAATGGCGATCTACAGCACCCTGGTCGATGGCATGGCGCTTGGCCTGGCGGTGCTTTCCCAAGGCGCGACCGCAGGACTGTTGCTGCACGCCGTGGTGCTGGTGTTCTCGAAGCGGGATTGATTGAAGGTCTCAATGCACATCGCCCCGAGCCTTGCGGCTCGGGGCGATGTGTTTTTATGGTGCTGCGGGTACGGATGAGGCCGATCAGGCGACAGCGCCGCCCAGGGTATAGCAGGGGACATAGTCACCCGCGAGTTTCATGCGACCCTGGGCGACGAAGGACGTCAGCAGGGCGTCGAGCTTCTCCATCAGGTCGGCCTCGGCGTGCAGACGGAAGGGGCCGTGGGCCTCGATGGCGCGAATGCCCTGTTCCTTGACGTTGCCGGCGACGATGCCGGAAAAGGCGCGGCGCAGATTGGCGGCCAGTTCGTGCTTGGGCAGTTCACGGCTCAGCGCCAGCGACGCCATGGCTTCGTGGGTCGGCACGAAGGGCTCCTGGAAGTTACGCGCGATGGTCAGGCGCCAGTTGTAGTAGAAGGCGTCCTGGCGGGCGCGCCGATACTCGGTGACCTTGTCGATGTTGGCGCGCATGGTGCGGGCCACCTCGGTCGGGTCATCGATGATGATCTGATAGAGCTCGCGCACCGATTCGCCGAGGGTGTAGACCAGGAATTCGTCGATTCGCTGGAAGTACTCGGCGGCGCTGGCGGGGCCGGTGAACACCACCGGGAACTCCATGTCGGCGTTGTCCGGGTGCAGCAGGATGCCGAGCAGGTAGAGGATTTCCTCGGCGGTACCGACCCCGCCGGGGAAGACAATGATGCCGTGGCCCAGGCGCACGAAGGCTTCCAGGCGCTTCTCGATGTCCGGCATCACCACCAGTTCGTTGACGATGGGATTCGGCGCCTCGGCGGCGATGATGCCGGGCTCTGACACCCCCAGGTAACGGCCAGGGTAGCGGCGCTGCTTGGCGTGGGCGACGTTGGCGCCCTTCATCGGTCCCTTCATGGCGCCAGGGCCGCAGCCGGTGCAGATGTCGAGATCGCGAAGCCCCAGGTGGTAGCCCACGTCCTTGGTGTACTCGTACTCCTCGCGGGAGATCGAGTGGCCACCCCAGCACACCACCAGGCTCGGATCCCGGCTAGGCTTGAGCGTGCCGGCCTTGCGCAGGATGTGGAACACCGCGTTGGTGGTGCCCTCGCCGGTGGCCAGGTCGAAGCGCGACTGGTTCTGGATCTCGTTGTAGACGTAGACGATGTCGCGCAGCACGCTGGAGATATGTTCGCGGATGCCGCGAATCATGCGGCCGTCGACGAAGGCCTCGGCGGGGGCATCGGTCAGCTTCAGACGTACCCCGCGGTCCTGCTGCAAAAGCTCGATATCGAAGTTGGGGTAGGTCTCCAGCAGGGCCAGGCCGTCATCCATGGGGTTGCCGGAATTGAGCACCGCCAGCGTACAGCGACGCAGCATCTCGTGCAGGCCGGTCTGGGAGCTGTCGCGCAGACGATTGACCTCGTGCTGGGACAGAATCTCGAGGCTGCCCTCGGGGGAGATCGTGGTGGAAATGGTCTCGGGCATACAAGGCTTCCTTGTCTGGGCGGGTGTCAGGGCGCAGGGGCCTTGGCACACGCCTGATTGAAGAGGGCGCGCACGGCGCTCTGATCCGCGTCGCTCATGCCGTCCTGGGCAAAGGCGCCGTCCAGCCATTCATGGAAGACGGCGTCGAAATCGTCACTGGTGACTTCGCTCGGGTCGTAGTCCAGCTGGTCCACCACCAGGGGGATCTGGGGAATCAGATAGCCCAGCGGAAACAGCTCCTCGGCGCTGGCGTCACGCTCCATGTCGATCAGGGCATCATGGATGGCGTCGGCACGGGCGGCGATGGGGTCATGCATGGTGGTGAACTCTTGGTCGGAGGTGGTGTGAAATGAACGCTCGATCATGGCTCGATGCTACCACGGCCGGGCGTCAGGGCGCACCGCTGCGGGCTTCGTGCTGAAGTGGTAGACTATGCCGACCCAAGGAAAGGGCCTCGGTCACTGCGTGGGCATTTCCTCAATTGGCCTTGGTTTGCAGCAGCCGTGACCTGGCTTGTCGCTGGCCTGCAAACCGGACGGATCACCCTGGCGTCACTCCATGTTCAATGCCCTGTACTTCCGCACCTTCATCACCCTGGTAGAGACCGGCAGCTTCACCCGTACCGCCCAGCGTCTCGAGATGACCCAGCCGGGGGTGAGCCAGCACGTGCGCAAGCTCGAGCGTTATCTGGACAAGACCCTGCTGGAGCGCCAGGGGCGCCGCTTCCGGCTGACCGAGGCCGGTCGCCGAGCTTACGACTACGCGGTAAAGCTGTTTTCCGAGCATGAACAGTTTCGTCACTCTCTGGACGACGAGAGTCTCGACAGTGGCGAGTGTCGGCTGGCGTCACCCGGCAGCATCGGGCTCATGCTCTATCCGTTTATCCTGGGCCAGCAGCAGCGGCATCCAGGGCTGACCGTATCCTATTGCTTCGCCTTCCATCAGGAGATCCTGGCCGACGTGCTGGCCGGTCGGCACGATCTCGGCATCGTCACCGAAGTCACCCGTCACCCGGATCTCGAGTGTGAGGCGTGGCACGACGAACCCTTGAGCCTGGTAGTGCCGGCGGACTTTACCGGCACCAGCCTCAATGACCTGCTGGGGCTCGGCTTCATCAGCTATACCGATGGTCTGGACAAGGCCGGTAGCCTGCTGCGAGCCAATTTTCCCGACGACTTCAGCTCCATGAGCCATTTCCCGCGTCAGGGCTTCACCAACGAGGTGGGCATGGTGCTCGACGCCGTGGCCCGTGGCCTCGGCTTCAGCGTGGTCTCGCGCCTGGTGCTCGAGACCTCGCCCTGGCAACGTCAGGTGCGCGAGATGACCCTGACCCACCCCATGGACGAGACGCTCTATCTCGTCAGTCGACGGGGGGCGCGGGTCCCCAGTCGCTACCACCACCTGCTCGAGGCCTTTCGCGAGCAGCGCCATCTGGAGCGCTTCGGCCACCCCGAGGGTCGCCAGGCCGAGGGCTGAGGCGTCAGTCCTTCCTCCTTGTATCAACCGCCAGTTTTCCGTCAGTGCCCTGGGACGCAAGCGCCGGGGCGCTGAGCGCCAAGCCTTTTCTCTTGTGACCTTTCAGTCTGGCAGTGCCGTGATCCGCGCTGGGCAAGTTGCCCGCCGACGCCCGACAGGCGTCTGACGTGCGCTGTCGTGCTGCGTCAGGACCCGGCCGACAACAACAAGAGGAAATCACCATGGCTAGTCCCCCCATCACTGAACACCGCGCAAGCGAGGCGCAGGAAGACGCTGACCGCATGTCCCGCTCAAGCCTGATGATGGCCTGGTGGGCTGTGCTCAGCGCCATCTTCTATCTGGTCGTGGCGGCGGCCATGGCCAGAAGCTATGGCACCGCCAATGCGCTGATCGGGATCGTCATGAGCATCCTGGTCTACAGCGCCATCAACGCGGTACTGAGCCGTTTCGCCCAGCGCACCGGTCTCACCGTTGCCGAGTTTTCCCGTACGCTTTTCGGTCGCCTGGGAGCCCTGGTGGCGACCCTGATCTTCTTTGCCACGGCGCTGTACTACGCCGTCTTCGAAGGCTACGTGATGGCCCTGGCGCTGAGCCACCAGAGTGGCTGGCCGATGGCGCTGACCACCCTGGTCGTGGTGATCGTCGGCATCGCCCTGATCGGCGCCGGCGTCCAGCGCTTCCTGGACCGTTTCAACGCCTGGCTGTTACCGGTCTATCTGCTGGGCATGCTGGCGGCAGTATGGCTGGCCATCGATGGATACGGCTATCCCGAGGGCTGGCTGACCCGGGTGCCTGAAGGTGGCGCCCCGGCCTTCGGCTGGTGGCACACCTTCACCTACTACATGGGCATCTGGGTGTTGATGATGTTCACCTTCGACTACGCCCGTTTTGGCAAGGACCGCGATCGTCGCTTCCACGCTCGCATCACCTTCGGCCTGCCGTTCTACGCGCTGGCCTTCGGCTTCAGCGCCGTGGTGGGCATCCTGCTGGACGCCACCCTGCCCACCGCAGGGCTCTCCGAGGCGGCCATCGTCATGGGCCTGCTGGAGCTGATGGGGCTGGCGGGTCTTGTGCTGGTGTGGGTGACCCAGAGCCGCATCAATACCGCCAACTACTTCCTCGCTACCTCCAACCTCGCCAGCCTGCTGGGACAATGGCGCCCTGGAAAGGCGTGCTATGGACTGGCCATGGCACTGGTGGCGGCTCTGGCCTGGGCGCTGATGTCGGCCGACGTCTTCGGCTATCTGCTTACCGCCTTGGCCTATCAAGGCATCTTTGTGGTCGCCTGGGTCGGGGTCGCGCTGAGTCATATCCTGTCCCGCGCCGCTCGTGAAACTGCACCTGCGAGTGTCGAGGAAGACGAGCCGGTCTACCGGTTGGCGGGGCTCGGTGCCTGGGCCGGCGCCTGCCTGGTCGGGGTGGTGCTGATGCACCAGCCGACCCTCACCAGCTTCTCGGCACCGGCCACCTTCCTGCTGGCCTTCACCCTGTCACGCCTGCTGCCAGGCGGTTCCATCGACGTCGCTGGATTGTCGCCGTCCCGGGATTGACCTGCACAAGGGCCCCCGGTGCCTAGGCGACGAAGGTCCGCGCTCGGAGTTTCCCTCCGCAGGTGCGGACCTTGTGCATTTGCCGCCAGCCCACCCTCCAGTGCACTCAGCGTCAACTCCTGCCTCCTTCAACGCCAATCCCTGCATGGCTGTCGGCGAGAAGATGACGGTGAGGAGCGGCGCACCGCTTCGACTCCAACAACCACAAGAGCGCGGAGTGACCATGACAACTGTGGATCCCATTACCCTGGCGGTCGTCCGGGGAGCGCTGGAGACGGCGCAGCGCGAGATGACCCTGACGCTGGAAAAGACCGGACGATCCAGCGTCTTCAATCTGGCCCATGACTATTCCAATGCCCTGTTCGATGCCGTACCCGAAATGATCCTGCAGGGCCAGGACATCCCGATACATCTGGGTTCCCTGATTCCTGCCATGAAGGCGGTGGCCGGCTTCTACGGCGAGGACATCGCGCCCGGGGACGTCGTCTACCACAACGACCCGGCCTACAAGGGCAGTCATATCATCGACTGCTGCATGTACAAGCCGGTGTTCTTCGAGGGCGAACTGGTGTTCTGGACGGTGTGCAAGGGCCACCTGACGGATATCGGTGGCCCGGTCCCGGCGGGCTACAACCCCGACGCCAAGGAGATCTACGCCGAGGGCCTGAGGATTCCCCCGGTCAAGCTGTGGGAGAAGGGGCGCCGTCGCGAAGACGTGATCAACCTGCTGTTGACCAACATGCGTGCCCGCGAGCATCAGGAAGGCGACCTCAACGCCCAGTACGGTGCCTGCGGCGTCGGCGAGCGTCACCTGCTACGCCTGCTCGAGCGCTACGGTGTCGATACCGTCAAGGCGGCGATCGCCGAACTCAAGGCGATGGCGGACCGCCAGATGCGCAGTTTGATCGCCGAGGTGGCCGACGGCGAGTACAGCGGCACCGCCGTGCTGGAGGATTCCGGCCATGGGCTTGGCGATCTCGAGATCACCGCCCATGTGAAGATTGAGGGTGACGAAGTGGCCATTCGTATCGATAGCCCCCCTCAGGTGCCTTATTTCATCAACTCCTATGAGGGCAACTCGATGTCCGGTGTGCTGCTGGGGCTGATGATGTTCGCCCAGCTACCGCCACCCTACAACGAGGGGCTCTATCGTTGCCTGAGCGTCGATATGGGCCCGCCCGGGACCCTGTGCAACGCCAGCGAGCCGGCACCCCACGCCAACTGCACCACCACGCCCATGGAGACCTTGACCGATGCGGTACGCCTGGCCTTCGAGCAGGCGGCGCCCGAGCGGGTCAGCGCGTCCTGGGGACACGCCAGCGGCATCAATATCGCCGGTTTCGACCCACGTCATGGCAACGAGCAGTACGTGACCATGGTGCTGGCGTCGATCATCTCCGGCGCCGGTGCCACCCGGACCATGGACGGCTGGCACTCACGGGGTCCGCTGTGTTGCTTCGGTGCGCTGATGTCCGGTGACATCGAACTGCTCGAGACCTCCTATCCGATCCTGATCCATCGCTACGGTCTGGTGACCGACAGCTGTGGCGCGGGAGAGCGGCGCGGCGGGTCCGGGACCTGGCTGGAAATCGAGCCGCTGGACCACGCCATGACGGCGGTAGCCTTCGGCGAGGGACGACAGTACGCCACTGCTGGCGCAGGCGGTGCGCGCAATGCCCTGGTCGAGCCCAAGCTCGGGCGGCTGGTGCATCGCCACCGAGACGGCAGCGAGACGGTCTATGACCGCAATGCGCTGTTGACCATCGAACCCGGCGAGCGGGTCATCAACGTCAATCCTGGTGGCGGTGGCTTCGGCGACCCCTGGACACGACCGCCGCAGGAGGTTGCCGGCGACGTCCGTGATGGTCTGGTGTCCCGTGTGGGCGCCCGCCAGGACTACGGGGTAGTGGTCGATGACCAGCTGCACCTGGATGAGTCCGCCACCCGTCAACTGCGCCAGACACGCTAGGAGATTCCCATGACCGCAATCTATCGACTCGGCATCGACGCCGGCGGCACCTTTACCGATTTCATCCTGGCAGAGCGGGGCAAGGGCGTCAGCCTGTTCAAGAGCCCCTCAACCCCTGAGGACGGCACCCAGGCGATCCGCGCGGGGCTTGCCCAGATCGCCGATGCGCTGGGACGCCCCGCCAGTGAGGTGGTGGCCAATGCCGATCTCTGCATCAACGGCACCACGGTGGCGCTCAACGCCCTGATCGAGCGTCAGGGCGCCAAGGTTGGCCTGCTGTGCACCGAGGGCCATGAAGACAGCCTGGAAATCCGCCTCGGCCACAAGGAAGACGGCTATCGCTATGATCCGGAGTATCCCCCGGCGCATATGCTGGTGCCGCGCTATCTTCGCCGGCCGATCGGCGGCCGCATGCTGGCCGACGGCAGCGAGCGTCAGCCGCTGGACGAGGAGGCGATTCGTGACGCCGTGGCGCTGTTCAAGCGTGAAGGGGTGGACGCGGTGGCGATCTCGTTTATGTGGTCGGTGGCCAACACAGACCACGAGCAGCGCGCCCTGGCCATCGTGCGAGAGCTGATGCCCGACACCTTCGTCTGCTGCGGCAGTGAGGTCTATCCCCAGGTGCGCGAGTACACCCGTACCTCGACCACCGTGGTCAACGCCTATCTGAGCCCGGTGATGCAGCGCTATGTCTCGCGCATCGACGCCCTGTTCGAGGAACTGGGGGCTCGCCAGCCGGTACAGTATTTCCAGTCCAACGGCGGACTGGCGCTGGGCAAGGTGATGCGCGAGAAGGCCGTGGCGGCGATCAACTCGGGCCCGGCCTCGGCGCCCCAGGCCGGGCTGTACATGGCCGGGCCGCTGGGTGTCGACAACGTCATCACCGTGGACATGGGCGGCACCTCCTTCGACATCACCCTGACCCGGGGTGGCCAGACCAACTACAGCAAGGATGTGGACTTCCTGCGCCAGCGCATCGGGGTGCCGATGATCCAGGTCGAGACCCTGGGGGCCGGCGGTGGCTCCATCGCCCACCTCAACGAGCAGGGCATGCTGCAGGTGGGGCCGCGCAGCGCCGGCGCCTCGCCGGGGCCGGTGTGCTACGGCAAGGGCGGGCGCGAACCCACCGTCACCGACGCCAATCTGGTGCTTGGGTACCTCGATCCCGAAGCGGTGCTCGGCGGTACCGTGCGCCTCGACCGCGAGGCGGCGGTGGCGGCGATCCACGAAAGGATCGCCGAGCCGCTGGGCATCAGCGTCGAGCGTGCGGCCTTCGGCATCTGCACCCTGGTCAACCTGAACATGGTCAATGGCATTCGCCGGGTATCGGTGGAGCAGGGTTATGATCCCCGTGACTTCACCCTGATCGGCGCCGGTGGCGCAGCCGGCATGCATCTGGTGCGCCTGGCCGAGGAGATCGGCGTGCGCCAGGTGCTGGTACCCAAGGTGGCCTCAGGACTCTGCGCCTTCGGCCAGATCATTTCCAATGTTCAGCATGAGCGGCTGACCTCCCTGGTGCTGCCGTTGGATGACGACCCGGAGCACCGCGTGCGGGTCAACCGGCGCCTTGCCGAGTTGCGCGATGAAGGCGTGGCCGAGCTCAAGCGGGACGGTTTCGAGGATAACGCCATTGCCTGCCGTTATCGCTTCGAGATCCGCTATCGCGGCCAGATCCACGAGTGTACGGTCGAGAGCGAGCGCGGAGAGTTCGATGAGGCCGGCTGGTGCGAGCTGCGCGACGCCTTCCACGCTCGCCATGAGGCGGTCTATTCCTACTGCGAGCCGGACAGCGAGGTGGAGCTGGTCAACCTGGAGTGCTCGGTGATCGGTGAGGTGGAACCGCCGACCATGCCGACCCTGGAGGCCCGAGGGGGGGAGCTCGAGGCGGCGCTGCTGGGTCGCCGTGATATGCTGTTCGACGGTGAAGGCAAACCCGTGCCCACGCCGGTCTACGACGGCGAGGCACTGGACCCCCGGCATGAGGTGACAGGGCCAGCGGTCATCCAGGAGGCCACCACCAATATCGTGCTGCCACCCGGCTGGAAGGCGACCCTGTCGAGCACTGCAAGCTATGTGCTCAGCCCGATCGACGGCTGAGGCGACGGTTTCCCGGGATCGGCAGGATCGATCTCGGGTTCTGCGCCACGAGACAGCCACACCAGACCGCAACAACAATAACGAGAGGCACGAGTGCCGAGGAGGTTGGCATGAGTGACATGGTCACGACACAGGATACCAGGGCGCGCTGGTCGCGCTGGATCTCCGATACCTACTTTCCCCTGAGCCTGAGCTACCGCGACGAAAACGCGCCGTTTCGCGGCGATCTCAAGGTGTGGAAGACCGACGATCAGGACTTCTCGCTGTCACGCCTGACTTCCGACGGGCTAGTGTATTCCCGCGACCAGGCGCAGATCGCCGCCGATCCCGAGAGTTCTTTCCTGGTGACCATCCCCCAACGTGCCGAGGTGTTCTTCGAGCAGGGCGGACGTTCGCTGCGTTGCGAGCCGGGGCAGTTTCTGGTCGAGCGGGGGGATCTTCCCTATCGCTTCGGCTACGAGCAGGCCAATGCCATGTGGGTGTTCAAGGTGCCGGATGCATCGATGAAGCATCGGGTGCGCGGTGTCGAGCGCTACGCTCAGCACTGCTTCGAGGCGAACACTGGCATGGGGCGGGCCTTCGTCGAGTTTCTGGCGATCTGTGCCAGTCGCTTCGATGAGTGCTCCCGCGATGAGCGTCAGCGCCTGTTCGAGCAGGCGCTATCGATGCTGTCGCTGGTGCTGGAGAAGGATGACCGGGTGTTGGTCAGCGACCAGTCCCAGTTGAAAAGCGCCCACCTGATGCGGATCGAGCGATTTATCTCTGCCCGCCTTGGCGACCCGTAACTGGGGCCGTCAATGGTGGCGGAGGGATGTGGCATTTCGCTGCGCTATCTGCACAAGTTGCTGTCCGAGACCGGCCACTCGGTCAACGACTGGATTCGCATGCAGCGGCTCGAGGCCGCGCGTCGGGACCTGTGCGATCTGGCGGAAGGGGTGAGCATCGGTGAGATCGCCTACCGCTGGGGGTTCAGCGACCAGGCGCAGTTCTGCCGTGCCTTTCGACGCCGTTTCGACTGCTCGGCCAGCGAGATGCGACATCGTCATCGGGATGGCCAGGGGGCCGGCTGAAGCCCGCCTTCGACAAGCTCCGAAACAAGGAGATACAGCAAACGCAACGACGCGGCCCAAGGGCCGCGTCGTTGTTTGTCACCGCAGGAGCGTTGTGGGCGCTCAGTCGCGGTATTCGTCGATGCTCGGGCAGGAGCAGATCAGCTGGCGATCGCCCAGCACGTTGTCGACCCGGTTGACCGCCGGCCAGTACTTGGCACCCTTGACCGCCTCGGAGGGGAAGGCGCCGATCTCGCGGGAGTAGCCCCGGTTCCAGTCCGCGTCCATCAGGTCGGCCATGGTGTGCGGGGCCTTCACCAGAGGGTTGTCCTCCAGGCTCCACTCGCCGCTCTCGACCCGGGCGATCTCCTCGCGGATGCCGATCATGGCGTCACAGAAGCGGTCCAGCTCGTAGAGCGACTCCGACTCGGTGGGCTCGATCATCAGGGTGCCGGCCACCGGGAAGGACATGGTGGGGGCGTGGAAGCCGTAGTCCATCAGGCGCTTGGCGATGTCTTCCTCGCTGATGCCGGAGGCCGCCTTGAGCGGACGGATGTCGATGATGCACTCGTGGGCCACGGTGCCGTTCTGGCCCTTGTAGAGCACCGGATAGTGCGCTTCCAGGCGAGTGGCGATGTAGTTGGCGCCGAGGATGGCAAGCTCGGTGGCCTCGCGCAGGCCGCGTGCGCCCATCATCTTGATGTAGGCCCAGGAGATCGGCAGGATCGAGGCCGAGCCGAAGGCCGCCGCGGACACCGCGCCGGAGTCCTCTTCGACACCGTCGATCGGGGTCACGCTGTGGTTGGCCACGTGGGGCGCCAGGTGCGCCTTGACACCGATCGGGCCCATGCCGGGGCCACCACCGCCGTGGGGGATACAGAAGGTCTTGTGCAGGTTGAGGTGGCTGACGTCGCCGCCGAAGTCACCCGGACGTGCCACGCCGACCTGAGCATTCATGTTGGCGCCGTCGATATACACCTGGCCACCGTTGGCGTGGACGATGTCGCAGGCCTCGCGCACGCCTTCCTCGAACACCCCGTGGGTGGACGGGTAGGTGAGCATGATCGCGGACAGCGCCTGTGAGTGCTGCTCGGCCTTGGCCTTGAGGTCGGCCAGGTCGATGTTGCCATCCTCGTCGCACTCCACCACCACCACGCGCATGCTGCACATGGCAGCAGAGGCCGGGTTGGTACCGTGGGCGGAGCTGGGAATCAGGCAGACGTCACGGTGGCCCTCGCCCTGGGCCGCCTGGTAGCGACGGATCGCCAGCAGACCGGCGTATTCGCCCTGGGCGCCGGAGTTGGGCTGCATCGAGATGTGGTCGTAGCCGGTGATCTCCACCAGGAAGGCCGCCAGTTCGTCGATCATCTGGCGATAGCCGGCGACCTGATCCTTCGGCGCGAAGGGATGGATGCGGGCGAACTCCGGCCAGGTGATCGGCATCATCTCGGTGGTGGCGTTGAGCTTCATGGTGCAGGAGCCCAGCGGAATCATCGCGTGGGCCAGCGACAGGTCCTTGTTCTCCAGGCGCTTGAGGTAGCGCAGCATCTCGGTTTCGCTGCGATAGCGCTGGAAGGTCGGGTGCTCAAGGAAGTCGCTCTCGCGTCGGCAGGCGGCGGGAATGCCGCTGGCCTGGGACTCGAGGATGCCGTCGTCGAGTTCGCGCACGCCAAGGCCGTGCTCCTCGCCCAGCAGCACGTCGAACAGCGCGTCCAGATCGTGGGCGGTGGTGGTCTCGTCGAGGCTGACACCCACGTCGCCGTTGTCGAAGTAGCGCAGGTTGATCTCGTGGGTCATGGCTCGACCGTGGATCTTGCCGCGATCGACCCCGGTCAGACGCAGGGTGTCGAAGTAGCTGTCGTTGGCCAGGCTGACGCCTTTCTGGGCCAGGCCGGTGGCCAGGATGGTGGTCAGCCGATGGATGCGCCCGGCGATGGTGCGCAGGCCCTCGGCGCCGTGATACACCGCGTAGAAGCCGGCGATGTTGGCCAGCAGCGCCTGGGCGGTGCAGATGTTGGAGGTGGCCTTCTCGCGACGGATGTGCTGCTCGCGGGTCTGCATGGCCATGCGCAGGGCGGTGTTTCCGCGGGCATCCTTCGACACCCCGATGATACGGCCGGGGATCGAGCGCTTGAGCTTGTCGGTGGTGGCGAAGAAGGCAGCGTGGGGGCCACCGAAGCCCATCGGCACGCCGAAACGCTGGCTCGAGCCGACCACGATATCGGCGCCCATGGCGCCGGGCTCCTTGAGCAGTACCAGGGCCATCAGGTCGGTGGCAACGCAGGTCATCACGCCACGCTTCTTGGCCTCGGCGATCAGCGGTGCCAGGTCGTGGACGCGTCCGTCATTGCCGGGGTACTGCAGCAGTGCGCCGAAGACGTCATGGCTTGCGAGTTCTTCCGCCGGGGCGATGACGATCTCGTAGCCGAACCAGGAGGCGCGGGTCTTGAGTACGTCCAGGGTCTGGGGGAATACATCGTCGGCAACGAAGAAGGCATTGGTCTTGGCCTTCTTGTTGGAGCGTCGGCACAGCGCCATGGCCTCGGCGGCGGCGGTGGCTTCATCCAGCAGCGAGGCGTTGGCCAATTCCATCCCGGTCAGGTCCATCACCATCTGCTGGAAGTTCAGCAGGCCTTCCAGGCGGCCCTGGGAGATCTCGGGCTGATAGGGGGTGTAGGCGGTGTACCAGCCCGGGTTTTCCAGCACGTTGCGCTGAATGACCGCCGGCAGGTGGGTGTCGTAGTAGCCCTGGCCAATGTAGCTGCGGGCGACCTTGTTCTGGCGGGCCAGACGATACAGGTAGTCCAGCGCCTCGGCTTCGGCCTTGGGGGGATCCAGATCGAGCTCACGGCCCAGGCGGATGTTGGCGGGCACCGTCTTGTCGATCAAGGACTCCACGCCTTCGACACCCAGGGCCGACAGCATCTTGGCCCTGTCGTCCCCATCGGGACCATTGTGACGACGGAGAAAGGCATCGTGATCGGCCAGTTCGGCCAGGCGACGTGTATCGAAAGCCATGGAACACCTTGAGTGTGACGGACCCCGAAGATCCGGATGAATAACGGGTTGCCTCGCGTGGTGGCGGGCGCGTTGGCCGGGGCCACATGGCCCCGGCGAGGGGAGGGAGTGGCTCCCCCTGGTGGCGCGGGTCGCAGAGGCCCGGCTCAGCCTTCGGCGTCGACCACCGCCTGATAGGCGTCGGCGTCGAGCAGGTCGTCGAGGGCGCTCTGGTCGTCGAGGCGCACCTTCATGATCCAGCCATCCTCGTAAGGCGCTTCGTTGACGGTCTCCGGAGCGTCCTCGAGGGACTCGTTGACCTCGACGATCTCGCCGTCCACCGGCGCATAGAGGTCAGAGGCGGCCTTGACCGACTCGATAACGCCGAATTCGTCGCCCTTGGCGAGGCTGGTGCCGACCTCGGGCAGGTCGACGAAGACCACGTCACCCAGGGCTTCCTGAGCGTGATCGGTGATGCCGATGGTGACGGTTCCGTCGCCGTTGTCCTGAATCCATTCGTGGCTGTCGACATAGCGCAGGTTGGCGGGGATTGAGCTCATCTCGATTTCCTATACGAAAAAGGTTTTCCGGTTTCGCGCATGCTAACGCCATTCTCGGCGTTTGGCGAGTCCATGATGAGAGAAAAACGGGGTGGTCGCCGCACTCTCAAGACATAGGGTGGAACGACTCGCGGTTGGCGTCCAGTCCACGCCCGTGGCTGAAGCCACGGTGAGGTGGAGGGGATGGGCGGATGGCACGTGATGGACGCGTTGGTGGCGAGACCCGGCATGATTCGACGTTGGCGACTATGCTACAGACGTCGAAGAGGCGCGGGGGCCTTCAGCGACCAAAGGGGGATTTGCCAAGACCAAACGCCTTGGCTAAGGTGGCAAAAGTTTCCAATAGGAAACACGGTTGACGTTCACGCAAACAACGGCTGGCGAAGCGGCGTTAGCGTGGACAAGCGTTGCTGGTGCCCTTGCGACAATATCCGCTATCGTAGGCGGGTCCGTGCTGTCGATTCGTCTGATATGCCTGTTATTCCGATAACAATTCACGGTAAACAGGCTTTCTGCTGGTCGACAGCGCATAACAACAAGTGCCGAGTCAAAAGGGAGACTTCCGTGGAAGCACTCAACAATATCTTCTCCGCCATCAATGGGGTGGTGTGGGGACCGATCATGCTGATCCTGTTGCTGGGGGTGGGTATCTATCTCCAGTTGGGTCTCAAGCTCATGCCCATCCGCAAGCTGGGGATGGGGTTCAAGCTGATGTGGGGCGGGCGTGACAGCAAGTCCGAAAGCAAGGATGAAGGTGAGATCTCGCCGTTCAACGCCTTGATGACGGCGCTGTCGGCGACCATCGGTACCGGTAACATCGCCGGTGTGGCCACGGCGATCGCCCTGGGTGGCCCCGGTGCGGTGTTCTGGATGTGGATCACCGCCCTGGTGGGCATGGCGACCAAGTTTGCCGAGGCGGTGCTGGCGGTGCGCTATCGCGAGACCGATGACACCGGTTTCCATATCGGCGGACCGATGTACTACATCAAGAACGGACTCGGCCGCAAATGGCTGTGGCTGGGTGGCGCCTTCGCCTTCTTCGGCGCCGTGGCCGCCTTCGGTATCGGCAACACCGTGCAGTCCAACTCGGTGGCCGACGCCCTCGAGTCGAGCTTCGGCATCGAGCCCTGGATTACCGGTGTGGTGATCATGGTGCTGGCCGGTGCGGTGATCCTCGGCGGCATCAAGCGCATCGCCAAGGTGGCCGGCAAGCTGGTCCCGATCATGGGTATCGCCTACATCATCGCCGGTGTCAGTGCCCTGGCGGTCAATGCCGACCAGATCGGCGGCGCCCTGAGCAACATCTTCTACTACGCTTTCAATCCCCACGCCGCCATGGGTGGCTTCGCCGGCGCAGCCGTGATGGCGGCCATCCGGTTCGGTGTCGCTCGGGGTATCTTCTCCAACGAGGCCGGTCTTGGCAGCGCGCCGATCGCCCACGCCGCGGCCCAGACCAAGAACCCGGTTCGCCAGGGGCTGATCGCCATGCTCGGTACCTTTATCGATACCATCATGGTGTGCACCATCACTGCCCTGGTGATCCTGACCGCGCCGATCTGGGAGACCGGTGAGGCCGGCGCCTCGCTGACCGCGCTGTCGTTCGACAATGCCCTACCCAATGGCTGGGGTGAGGCCATCGTGTCGATCGCCCTGGCGATCTTCGCCTTCACCACCATCCTTGGCTGGTCCTTCTATGGCGAGAAGTGCTTCCAGTTCCTGTTCGGTACCCGCTCGATCATGATCTACAGGGTACTGTTCGTGCTGGCCATTCCGGTGGGTGCCCTGGCCCAGCTTGGCTTCATCTGGCTGATGGCCGACACCTTCAACGCCATGATGGCGATTCCCAACCTGATCGCCCTGGCGCTGCTGTCGCCGGTGGTGTTCAAGCTGACCAAGGACTACTTCGACGGCAAGGACATCCTGCCGGGCGAGGCCCTTGATCACGACAAGTCCTGAGCCTGAGCCGACCACGGGAGGTGCCCTCAGGGGCACCTCCTGTCGTTGCAAGGGTTCTTTCACGAACCACGAGACGAAACGCCATGAGTGAACTCAAGACGACACCGCTGAATGCCCTGCATCGAGAGCTGGGGGCCAAGATGGTCCCGTTCGCGGGCTATGACATGCCCGTTCAGTATCCGCTGGGGGTCAAGAAAGAGCACGAGCATACCCGCGCGGCCTGCGGCCTGTTCGACGTCTCGCACATGGCGCAGATCCTGATTCGTGGCGAGAACGCGCTGGCCGCGCTGGAGACCCTGGTGCCGGCGGATCTGGTCGGCCTGCCCGAAGGCATGCAGCGCTATGGCCTGTTTACCAGCGAAGACGGCGGTATCCTCGATGACCTGATGACGGTCAACGCCGGTGACCACCTTTACCTGGTGGTCAACGCGGCCTGTCGTGATCAGGACATCGCCCATTTGCGTCGCGGGCTGCCCGACCACGAAGTCGAGGTGGTCGATCGCGGCCTGCTGGCGCTGCAGGGGCCGAAGACCGCCGATGTCATGGCGCGCCTGTGTCCGGCAGCCTGCGAGATGGTGTTCATGCAGCATGGTCGCTTCGACATCGACGGTATCCCGGTGTGGATCAGCCGCAGCGGCTATACCGGCGAGGATGGCTTCGAGATCTCGGTGCCGGCGGAGCAGACCGACGCCCTGGCGCGCAAGCTGCTGGCCGAGGAAGAGGTCGAGGCCATTGGCCTGGGGGCGCGTGATTCCCTGCGCCTGGAGGCCGGGCTCTGTCTCTACGGCCACGATATCGATACCACCACCACGCCGGTGGAGGCGGGGCTGATCTGGGCCATTGGCAAGCCACGTCGTCGTGGCGGCGAGCGCGCCGGTGGCTTCCCGGGGGCTGATCTGGTGCTGCACCAAGTCGAAGTCAAGGATCACCAGCGCAAGCGCGTCGGCCTGCTGGGCGAGGGGCGTGCCCCGGTGCGCGAAGGTGCCGAGCTCTACAGCGAGGACGATCGTCTACTCGGGCAGGTGACCTCCGGTGGCTTTGGCCCCAGCGTCGGCAAGCCGGTGGCCATGGGCTACGTCAGCCTCGATCACGCCGAGATCGGCACCACCGTGTACGCCGAGGTGCGTGGCAAGCGTCTGCCGATGACGGTGACGCGCATGCCGGTCATCACACCGGGTTACTATCGCGGGTGATGACGCGGCTGATATCTCGATAGACAACGCGTTATACCGTTATCTTGCGTGGCGGAAAGTGCCATCGGATGAACGATCAACGGCGCCCACAGGGCGCCGTTTTTATGTCCTGGAGAAAGAGACGGCTCGGGTCTGGCGCCGGCATTGCAGGTCAGACGACAAGCCGACGAAAGGTCAGGTTGATTCGCTCGCCCGGGATCTTGCGCGGCAGCAGGGCGTGTTCGAGCTGTTCCTGGCAGCCTGGCCCCATCCATAGCAGGCTGCCGCTTTCGAGCCAGACGTTGAAGGCCTCGGACGAGCGGCCCTTCCAGCGAAAGCGCATGGGACGGGTCGCTCCCAGGCTGATGGAGGCGATGGTAGGGCAGTCGCCAAGTTCCGCTTCGTTATCGCAGTGCCAGCCCATGCGGTCCTCGCCGTTGCGATAGCGGTTGATCAGTACGCTATTGAAGGCGCTGGTCGGTGTGCTCTTGTCGACGGCCGAAAACCGTTCGAGCAGGTCATTGAGACGATCACGCAGGGCCGCCACCGTCGGATGCCAGGGGCAGGGCGCGAAGTCCCTGCCGGAGTAGCGATAGGCGTGATCGCCCATCCATACCTGCTGGCGGGGAATGGGATGACTGCGCCCGTAAAGGGTCAGTTCGGGCTGCTGCCAGTCGAGTTCCTGGCGCAGCCTATCCTGCAGGTCGCTGGCGTCGGACTCGCTTATGAGCCCGGGCAGGTAGTAAAGCGGCGGGGTCTCGACCAAGGTTTGGGATGGCGCTTCGAGTGGTGCTTCGTGTAGCAATTCGAGCAGCGCTTTGGGGTCATGTGGAGGCATTCAAGCAGGATGCCAGTGAAGGCTGGCTGACGCCACCGATCAGGAGCGGTGGCGCTTGTTCTAGAGGTGCGGGCGAGATGCGGGCGAGCGGCAGTGATGCCCCCCGAGGCGGCGTCAGTGGGACGCCGCGATCAGCAGAGTGGTCGAGGAAAGCCCGAGGCTAGCCAGGGCCATGCCATAGCCGAGCGCCGCGCCGGCAAGGACGTCACTGTAGTAGTGCAGTCCCAGACCCACCCGCGAGATGGCGATCAGGCCCGCCAGGGGCAGCAGCCAGGGCAGCAGGGCGGGGCTGTGTACCGCGACCAGGGTGCAGAACATCACCGCGTGCATGGTGTGGCCGCTGGGGAAGCTGTAGCGGTCCCTGGCCGGTTCGTTGCACTGGATGCTGCCGCCAAAGGTGATGAAGGGCCGCTCTCGACACAGACGGGTCTTCAGCAGCTTGTACACCGCGATCGCCACCACGGCGGTGACGGTGTATTCGAGCATCAGGCGCAGACCGATATCGCGGCCGTGGATCGCCGGCAGCGCCAGGATCAGCGCCACCCAGATCGGCCAGTCGCCCAGCTTGCTGGAGATCTTCAAGGTGGATAGCCAGGGGCGGTGAATGCTGAGGCCGGCGGTGCGCTGGCACAGTTGCCACTCGAGCATATCCAGGCGGTCGAACATCTGCGGGATTTTAGTGGGCATGTCACATCTCCCTGGCGGTAAGTCGTCTTCTAGCGTCTTTTGTCGTCATGTGTCGTGCTAGGGCCCGCTGCCTGTGGCCTCCACGCCGCCGCTCGGGCCGGCGGCGGGGTGTTCAACGAGCGATCTAGGCCTTGGCGGGGTCCGACAGGCCGGTTCCCGACGTCAGGGCTTGGTGATGGGCGTCGAGGAAGGTCTGGGCGATGGACGGCCAGCGGTAGGCCAGGGCGCGTTCCCGGGCGGCGCGGCCCAGGCGGGCGTAGCGTGCCTGCTGCTGGCATAGCGCTGTCGCCTGTTGGCGGAATTCGGCGTTGTCACCGGCGGCGACGCTGACACCATCCTTGTCGGTGGTGATCAACTCGGCGCCGGCCGCGTGGCGGAAGGCTACCACCGCCAGGCCGCTGGCCATGGCTTCGAGAATGACGTTGCCCCAGGTCTCCGACAGCGAGGGAAAGACGAAGATGTCGGCGCTGGCGTAGTGGATCTGCATCTCGGCGGAATCGATGAAGCCGGTAAAGATGGCGTCCGGCAGGGCCTTTTCCAGCGATGCCCGCCCGGGGCCGTCGCCCACCACCACCAGGCGCATGTCGGGGCGCGCCTCGAGCATGTCGAGAAAGGTGTCGCGCAACAGCTCCAGGTTCTTCTCCGGCGCCAGTCGGCCCACGTAAAGCGCCACCGGCTGGTGCTGGCCGACACCCCAGCTGTCGCGTAGTTGCTGACTACGCTTGGCGGGGGTGAAACGATCGCCTTCGATGCCGCGTGCCATGACGCTGACGCGCTCGAAGCCTCTTTGCGCAAGCTCCCGGGCTTGCTGATGGGTCGGTACCAGGGTCGCCGCACAGCGATTGTGAAAATGCCGCAGGCGATTGCGTACCAGTGGCGCCAGCCACGGCAGACCATAGTCCTGGCAGTAGTGATCGAAGTTGGTGTGCCAGCCGCTGACCACGGGAATGTCCAGCTTTTCTGCCGCGCGCAGGGCTGACCAGCCCAAGGGGCCTTCGGTCGCTACATAGATGGCGTCGGGACGATTGTCGCGCCATAGCCTGCGCAAACGACTGGCGGAGGCCCAGCCGATACGCACTTCCTTGTAGCGCGGCATCGACATGCCGCGTACGCGAAGTTCGTGGGCCATCCCGGTAGCGGGTTCGGTGGAGCCGTCGACGGGGGCCGGCCGGACCAGCTGCAGCGTCACGCCAAGAGCACGCAGTTCCTGGCTGATGCGCCCCAGCGTATGGGCGACCCCATTGATATCAGGAGACCAGGTTTCGCTGACCAGACAGATGCGCATGGAATTCCTCGTACCGGTCGGGCCCCGTATGGCCCGCTCCCGAGACAGAGTGATGCTCCAGCATGACATCTCCAGGTCAGCGATATGAACAGGCTGTTACGGTGTCGACGGGGCCGGGCGACGGACAAGTGGTCTGTGCTTGCGTCGACTCGGCCCGCAGCGCTCAGCGAAGGATGGTGTCCGGGTCGATGGGCTTGCCGCCATGGCGCATGTCGAACAGCAGATCGTGGCGACCGGTCGAGGCATGCTTGCCGACCACGCATAGTGGGGTGCCGCGGCTGACCTGTTCTCCCTGCTTGACCAGCAGGTCGTCACACAGCGCGTAGACACTCTGCAGGTTGTCGGCGTGGTGCACGATCACCACCTGGCCCAGTTGGCGCATGCCGTCGGCAAACCGCACCTGGCCATCGGCAACGGCCTTGGCCCGGGCGCCCTCGTCGGTGGCCAGCAGCATCGGCTGCAGGCTGCCGCGGCTGTCCTTGCCGTAACGGCGCACCACCCGGTAGTCGTCCAGCGGCCAGGGCCAGCCACGAGCGTTTGAGGCGACCGGACCGGGATCCGGCAACGAAGCGGAGCGAGAGGGGCTGGACGTGCCTGAGCTGCTGGATGATGAGCGGCTGGCGACCGATCGGCTGGCCAGCGGCACCTGGATCACCTGGCCGACCTTGAGGTCGGTGGCGCGGACGCCAGGGTTGGCACTCTGGATGCGCTGAGCGGTGGTGCCGAAGCGCCTGGCAACGGCGCTATAGGTGTCGCCGGGGCGGATCTGATAGCGATAGGGGCCGCCGGACGGCGCCCGCTCCTGATGAGAGGGCACCAGCAGGCGCTGACCCACGGCAAGGTGGCGGGCGTCGACACCCGGATTGAAGCGCTGCAGCCGCAATAGCGGTACGCCGGCGCGGCGGGCGATGGAGCCGAGGGTGTCGCCGCGCTGTACGCTGATCCAGTCGCCGGCAATGCTGCTGCCGGCGACGCTGGCGCTGCGTTGCGATGACGCCGGCGATGCCCCCTGACCGGCGCAGCCGGCCAGCAGCAGGGCGATCACCAGCGGTGCGAGTCGAGTGAGGCGTCCTTGTTCTGCCACAGGGCGTTGAGCCATGAGTGGAAGCGTTCCTTGTAGTGCGGGTCGTCGTGATAGCGCCCCTCCAGCATCCACGGCGCCACGTCGAGGCGGCGTGCATCAAGGCGAATGGCCTTCTCCTGGCCGCACAGAAAGCGCCAGAAGCTGGGTTGGCTCGACTGGTAGTCGATGGTGAGGTCGATGATGGCGTCGAGACGATCGCCGAGCAGGTTCAGTACCTGGGCGATGCCGCCGGCCTTGGGGCGCAACAGATGGCGAAAGGGGCTTTGCCTGGCCTCGCGCTTGGCCGGGGTGAAACGGGTCCCTTCGACAAAGTTGATGATGGCAATGGGGACGTCGCGGGCACGCTCGCACATGCGCTCGGTGGCCTTGCGGTCGCGCTCGGCCAGGCGTGGGTTGGCGGCCAGGCGCTCCTTGCTGTAGCGGCGCATGAAGGGAAACTCCAGTGCCCACCAGGCCATGCCTACTACCGGGATCCAGATGAGCTGCTGCTTGAGAAAGAAGCGCGGCATCGGGATCTTGCGATGAAACGCCATCATCAGCAGGAAGATGTCGGTCCAGCTCCGATGGTTGGACAGCACCAGGTACCAGGCGTCCGGGCTCAGTCCCTCGGGCACCGACATGTGAAGGTCGGGCTTGATCCAGTGACGCATCCACCACAGGTTGAAACCGATCCAGTTGAGGGCGATGGCGTTGAGCCCGGCCAGCACGCGCCGCTGCCAGCGTCGCCCGGGGGTGACCACCTTGAGCAGGGTCAGGATCACCAACGGGATGGTCCAGAATAGCGTGTTGCCAACCAGCAGCAGAACGCTGATCAGGCCCTTGAGGGTCGACATTCCTTGGATAACCTCGCAACAGCAGATAGAGCGGGTGTCGCCTGGCCGTGACAGTGGGCGAGGCAGGCCCGCCAATCCTAATGGATCCGGTGCCGGCTGCCCAGTGCGAGGGCCCACGGCCATGTCGGCGTCATGCTTCGGAGAGGGTCGGTGTCTCGATATTGTCGACCAGTACCTGGAGCATGGCGCGGGCGGCCACCGACAGCTCGTGGGGATTCCAGGTGACCACCCCCACGGCGCGCTCGATGACGGGATCCTTGAGCGGGCGGCAGACCGCGCCGGCCTCCTGCATCTGACGCAGGCACAGCGAGGGCACGGCGCTGACGCCCAGGCCATTGGCCACCATGCGCCCGACGCTGGCGAGCTGATGAGTCTCGAAGGCGACCTTGAGGGCCCCGTGTCGGGCACCGAGCTGCTGTTCCAGCAGGCGGCGTACCATGGAAGGCCGCTGCAGCGCCACGAAGTCCCAGCTCATCAGGCTTTCCCAGTCGAGGCTTGAATGCTGTACCAGAGGCGAGCGTGGGGGCAGCACGGCCACGAAGCGGTCGTGAAACAGCGCAGTGAAGTGCAGGCTGCCGGTGGCCTCCGGCTCGAAGGCGATGCCCATCTCCACCTGGCGCTGGCGCACCATGTCGATCACCTGCTCGTTGACCACGTCATGTACGGTGACGTTGATGCGCGGGTGCTGGCGGTGAAACACCCCCAGCGCCGGGGCTAGCAGATTGCCGGCAAAGGCCGGCATGGCGGCCAGGGAGAGCCGTCCAAGTTGCAGGGTGAAGCGTTGGCGCAGGGCGTCCTCGGTGTTGTCCCATTCCACCAGCAAGCGCTTGGCCAGCGGCACCAGGGACTCACCTTCGGGAGTCAAGCGGACGCTTCGGGTCGTGCGGATCAGCAGTCTACCGCCTAGGCTGTCCTCGAGACCCTTGATCGCCAGGCTCAGCGCCGGCTGGGAGAGGTGGAGCTGTTCACAGGCCTGGGTGAAGCTCAGGGTTCTGGCTACCGCCAGAAAGGCACGCAGTTGCTTGACGGTCACGACATGCTACCAAGGTCAAATTTATTTAAAGATATAAATAATCAATAAAGAAAACAAACTTAACAAATATATGGGGGCGAGCAACACTGCCTTCAGTGCTACCTTGAGGCAGGGCGGGGCACCGGAACGGTGCCGGTTCGCCACCTCTCCTTTCACTTTCATCGACAGACGAGGCGCCCCACATGGCCGGATTCGACAAGCGCGTGTATTCCTATGAAGAGGCGATGGACGGCATCGAGAGCGGTATGACGGTGCTGGCCGGAGGCTTCGGTCTCTGCGGCATTCCGGAGAACCTGATCGCCGAGATCAAGCGTCGCGGGGTCAAGGACCTCACGGTGGTCTCCAACAACTGTGGCGTCGATGGCTTTGGCCTCGGGGTGCTGCTGGAGGACCGTCAGATCAGCAAGATCCTGGCCTCCTACGTGGGCGAGAACGCCCTGTTCGAGCGTCAGATGCTCGACGGCGAGATCGATGTGCAGCTGACCCCGCAGGGGACCCTGGCCGAGAAGATGCGCGCCGGTGGTGCCGGTATTCCCGCCTTCTACACGGCGACCGGCTATGGCACCCCCATCGGTGAGGGCAAGGAAGTGCGCGAATTCAACGGTCGCCACTATATCCTCGAAGAGGCCATCGTCGGTGACTTCGCCATCGTCAAGGGCTGGAAGGCCGATCGCTACGGCAATGTGGTCTATCGAAAGACCGCCCAGAACTTCAATCCCATGGTCGCCACCGCCGGCAAGATCACGGTGGTCGAGGTCGAAGAGATCGTCGAGCCGGGCGAGCTGGATCCGGCCGAGATCCACACGCCCGGTATCTACGTCGACCGCCTGATCCAGGGCACCTTCGAGAAGCGTATCGAGAAGCGCACCGTACACCAGGGCTGATCAGGCGCATCGCCCTGACGCAACGACTTCTCCAAAGAACAGCAAAGAGGCATCAAGATGGCACTCACTCGTGAACAGATGGCGCAGCGTGTCGCGCGCGAACTCGAAGACGGCTTCTACGTGAACCTGGGCATCGGCATTCCGACCCTGGTGGCGAACTATATTCCGGAAGGCATGGACGTGATGCTGCAGTCCGAGAACGGTCTGCTCGGCATGGGGCGTTACCCCACCGAGGAAGAGGTCGATCCGGACATGATCAACGCAGGCAAGCAGACCGTCACCGCGCGTCCGGGGTCGGCGATCTTTTCCTCGGCGGAGTCCTTCGCGATGATTCGCGGCGGTCACGTCGACCTGACGGTGCTGGGCGCCTTCGAGGTTGACCAGAACGGCAATATCGCTTCCTGGATGATCCCGGGCAAGCTGATCAAGGGCATGGGCGGAGCCATGGATCTGGTGGCGGGTGCCGAAAACATCATCTGCACCATGACCCACGCCTCCAAGGACGGCACCTCCAAGCTGCTGGAGTCCTGCAGCCTGCCGCTGACCGGTGCCGGCTGCATCAATCGTGTGCTGACCGATCTGGCCTATCTGGAGATCGATAACGGCGCCTTTATCCTCAAGGAGCGGGCACCGGGCGTCAGTGTCGAGGAGATCAAGGAAAAGACCGCCGGCAAGCTGATCGTGCCGGATGACGTCCCGGAAATGGTCTTCGACTGACCGAAACGCCCTTTGACCAGCGTCACCCTTGCCGAGCCAGCATGTTCTGCTGGCTGATACCTTGAGCGAGAACAAGGTTTTGGCACCCTTGCAGCGGCCCGGCTTACGCCGGGCCGCTGGCGTTTGCGAGACCCTGTCGCGGTTGCCGAATTTATGACCATCTTGAGTCCGGTGCCGCAGTGATCGGGCTTTTGGACGGTTCAAACGCCTTGATGCACAGCTTTATCCACAGAATCTGTGGATGAACCTCGTGGGAGGGATGGAGACTCGAGCCCTGGCAGGTACAATGCGGCGCCCAGGTCACTGGTCGAGACGGGCTCTCGGCCGGCCATTCGCCATCGCCACGGAGGTCTGTGTTGCGCGCACTCCCTGCCACTCTCCCGGTTCTGTTCCTGTGTGAGATCAGCTTCCTGCTGGGTCACGGTCTGATCATGACCCTGCTCGGGGTCCGCATGTCGCTGGAGGGCTTCCCCTCCCAGATGGCGGGGCTTCTGATGTCGAGCTTCTCGCTGGGGTTCGTGGCCGGAAGCTACTGGCTCGAGAAGCGCATTCGCAGCGTCGGCCATATTCGCGTGTTCGCCGCCTGTGCGGCGTCGCTGGCGGTTACCGCCATGCTTCATGGACTGTGGATCAATCCCTGGGCCTGGCTGGTCTGGCGGCTGATCGGGGGTGGTGCCACGGCGGGCCTGTTGATGGTCATGGAGTCCTGGGTGTCGGGGGAGTCCAGCAACGATAATCGCGGTCGCGTGCTGGGCTGGTACATGGTGATTTCGACCACCTCGCTGGCCGGCGGCCAGTGGATGCTCAATCTGGCCGACCCGGGCGGCCCGGTACTGTTCTCGGTGGTGGGGATGCTGTTTGCGCTGTCGCTGGTCCCGTTGTCGATTCATCGTATCCAGGGGCCCAGTCGTCACCACGACGTGACGCCGCGCAAGATTCGTCTGTCGACCCTGTATCGGCGGGCGCCGGTGGGCCTGGTCGGTGCCTTTACCGGCGGCCTGATGGTGCAGGCGTTCTTCGCCATGACTCCGTACTACGGTCAGGAAATCGGCCTGACCACCGCCCAGACCGCCAAGTTCATGGCGGTTACCACCCTGGTGGCGCTGGTCGCCCAGTGGGGGCTGGGACGGGTTTCGGATCGACTCGACCGGCGTCGCGTCATTCTGTGGATGGCGATCGTGATGACCGTCACCGGTGCTCTGATCTCGGCGGCGGCCGGTGCCAGCTTCTGGCTGCTGCTGGCGATCGCCTGCGGCCACACTGCCATGCTGCACACCCTGTATTCGCTCAGTCTGGCCCATACCAATGACTGGCTCGAACCCGAGGAGGTGGTCGCTGCCAATGCCAAGCTGATGATCTGGTACGGCATCGGCTCGGTCATCGGGCCTTTCAGTGCCTCGCTGGTGATGCAGGCGGCGGGTCCCGACGGACTATGGCTGTTTCTCGGCATGGCGGCCTTTGCCCTGGCCATGTTCGTGATGGTCAGGCTCCACGGTGAGCGGGGCAAGTCGGTCGAGCAGGAGCCCTTCGTCGCTCAGCCGGTGATGGAGACTCCGCACTTCGCCGAGATCGATCCCCGCTATGAGCCCCAGCAGCTTGAGCTGGACCTGGAGGGTGAAGAAGAGCACACAGCCGACGCCGTCGGCTGACGCCAGGGCGTCAGGTGATTTCGCAGCGGCTGTGGGGTGGCAGCATCACGTCGGCGGTGCGTTGCTGGCCCGCACTGGCCTGTTTTTCCAGCAGCAGCAGGCCGCCGAGCTGCACCCGATGTTCATCTCCCAAGGCGAACGCCAGACGCCGAGAACAGGTCGGGTAGAAGCGGTGTTCGACCATCGCCGACAGCGGAAGCGCCAGATCCTCGTTCTGTCCGGCGTGCAGGCCATGTTGCTGGAGTGCCTGGTCCAGCTCGACCAGGCTTCTGTCGAGTCTGCGGCAATCGAAGGCGACGTGATGCACCCGGGGGCCCATGACCGCCAGCCAGCCGGCCAGTGGATGGGCGCGATGAAGCTGCTGGTAGCTGTCCCAGTCAGGCATCGACCAGGGGCGGTTGGCGCCAAGCAATGGGGTTCGTTCTGCGTTGCCGGTGGCGACCAGCTTCAGCAGAGTATCGCGAGGCTGGCGCGACAGACGGGTGGTCTGCAGCTCGACGATGTTCAGTCTCGGCCCTTCTTCACGGCCGGCGAACAGGCAGGCGAGCAGGCCTCGGTCGGGCAGGGCGTAACGATATAGAGGGCGGTAGCCGTGCTGTTCAAGATCCGGCAACAGGGAGGCCAGGCTCCAGGGGGACTGGCTCACGGTGACCAGCGTGAAGCACTCGACCGGCGCATCCACCGGCCACAGGCGCAGCGCACCGATGTCAGGGTGCTGATGGACGTAGTCCAGCCACAATTGCTGAACGAAGCGCTGCTGCTCTGTCATTGCCGATCCTTGCCTGCCAGGAAGCCTGTCCTGTGAGTATAGGCAGGAAGGAGGGACGATCTTTCAACGACGGGCGAACGTTCAACGGTTTCGGCGGCCAGACGGGTGACGGCAAGCTCTGTTGGCCAGGATGGGCAGGGCAGGTGGCATGACCAGGCGCACGTTTCGTGGGGTCTTCAGCAAAAAAACGGGAAGCCCGTGTGGGCTTCCCGTCTTGTTACCGGCTGTGCCGTCGGTTCAGGCAGGCATCAGCTCATTGTCGCGAACGTACTGGTCGAACTCGGTGAAGCCGCCCACGTGGGTCTGGTCGACGAAGATCTGCGGCACGGTGGTGACCGGCTTGCCGATGGTCTTTTCCATATCGGCCTTGGTGATGCCTTCTTCGTGAATATCCACGTAGCGGTAGCCCTCGATGCGACCGGCGTCACTCAGAGAGTTGGCGAGCTCCTTGGCGCGTACGCAGAAGGGGCAGCCGGGGCGACCGAAGATGACAACAATCATGAAAGCTCCTCGCATCGTTGATGCAGTGGGTAGTGTTGAATCAGCGACCTGTCCGGCGCCATGCGGCGGGACGGTCAATGAGTAAGTGGATGGCGCGCATTGTGACGGATTGCATCGCGGAAGGCCAATAGCGTTGCTGAATGCCGTTCGATCGAACACGGCTATCGACATGGCGAAAAGTCGACGCTCAACCGATACCGATATCGCGCAATTCCCCTGCGTCGGCCTGGCGCAGCAGCTCTCCGAGCTCGTCGAAGATCGCTGGAGCGCTGACCAGCAGGTTCTCGCCGTAAAGGTCCTCGGGCAGGCCCTCCGGGCAGGGATACAGGTGCCCGGTGCGGGCGCCGGCCTCTCGGGCGATCAGCCAGCCTGCGGCGAAATCCCAGGGAGAGACGGTTTCGTAGTAGGCGTCCAGGCGACCACAGGCGACATCGCACAGATCCAGGGCGGCGGCGCCGTTGCGACGCACATCGCGACAGTGGTGAAGCACCGCGCCAAGGCGACGCATCAGGGGCAGACGGCTGTCACGCCGGTACGGAAAGCCGGTACCGACCAGGCTCTGCTCGAGGGACTCGCTCTGGCTTGCGCTGATCGACTGTCCATTGCGCCAGGCGCCCTTGTCGCGTATTGCGGTGAAGGTCTCGCCGAGGAAGGGGGCATGGACCACGCCCAATTGGGTGACGCCATCCTTGACGTAGGCGATCGACACCGCCACATGGAAAAGCCCGTGGGCGAAATTGACGGTACCATCGATGGGATCGACCACCCACAGGGCGCCATCTTGTTCCACGGCATCCTTGTCGGGGGCCAGCTCCTCACTGAGGCGGTCCTCGCCGGGGAAGGCCGATTCCAGGCGTTCGGTGATCATGGTGTCCACCGCCACGTCGGTATCGGTGACCAGCTCCTGGCCTTCCTTGAAGTGATGCTTGAGGTCGTCACCTTCGCGGGCATCGCGGATCATCTTGCCAGCCGCCGTGGCGATGTCGATGGTGGCTTCCAGACGTTCCTCGAGGGTCATGGGCGACTCCTTGCAGGGGGAGGGATTTTGGCTGAAGTCTAACATTCCCGTTCGGCGCGTGCCTGTGGGTGTCGAGGACAGTAACGGGGAATCAAGGGTTCAACAGTGACAGGAAGGTGTGATGTCTGCGCTATCGATGGAGCAGTACCGGCGGCTGGAACGTCTTGCCAGGGAATTCAGTGATCGTCACCTGCGAGCGTTCAAGGCGCGTCCGGAGTTTCACCCCCGGCTTGCGGTGGATGCCTTGTGTTTTGCGCCCTGTCCTGGCCGGCCTGGATGGCTGGTTGGCGCCTGGCTGACGCCCTGCGACCTGTCGCTGGCGCTGGTGCGGGAATCCGCCGAGGCGTGCGATACGGGCACGGCCGGGCCTCAGGTGCTGGAGCTGCCAAGGGGGGAATTCGAGCTGGAGCCGGAAATCATGGCCGGGGACATACTGTGGCGCTGCCTGCTATTGAACGACCTTGGCGATGTCGACGACATGGGCGAGGCCTGTCGCCTGGCACAGCGGTTGATGGACAAGGTGATGACGGCCCCCGAGTGAGCGATCGAGACCTTTGTCCGGCTGGCGCTGCAATGCAGCACTGACATATGCTGGGATGCTGATGTAGGCATTGGCAGGCATCGTCATCAGAGACGCCACCCGTTCGATGGGTGATGTGTTCCAGACCCAGAGGAGAGCAATAGTGAGCGATCATTCCACTCCCAGAGTTGCCCTGGTGACCGGCACCAGCAGCGGCATCGGTGCGGCGGTCGTCGCCCATTTGCGTGCTCAGGGGCATCAAGTCCTGGCGGTCGACTTCAACCCGGCCGGACGGGAGGTGGCCGAGGCCGAGGGTGCGGTCTTCCACGAGGCCGATCTCACCCAGGCCGAGGCCTGTCGCGGCGCCGTCGATGAAGCCCTGAGGCGTTTCGGGCGGCTGGATATTCTGGTCAACAACGCCGGCATCCAGCACGTCGCTCCCATCGAGGAGTTCCCCCAGGAAAAATGGCGTCAGATCATCGATCTGATGCTGACCGCGCCCTTCCTGCTGACCCAGGCGGCCTGGCCGTCGATGCGCGAGAATGGTTGGGGGCGCATCGTCAATATCGCCTCGGTCCATGCCCAGGTGGCCTCGCCCGGCAAGGCCGCCTACATCAGCGCCAAGCATGGCATGATCGGACTGACCAAGACCGCTGCGCTGGAAGGCGGCGCCCAGGGCATCACCGCCAACGCCCTGTGTCCGGCCTACGTCAAGACGCCACTGGTGGACAATCAGATCGCCGACCAGGCCAGACTCCATGGGATGGAGGAGCAGGAGGTGATCGAACAGATCATGCTCAAGAATGCCGCCGTGAAGCGCTTGATCGACCCCTCCGAGGTGGCGAGCCTGGTCGGGTATCTTGCCTCGGATGCGGCCGGTGCAGTCACCGGCGCCAGCTGGAATATCGATCTGGGCTGGACCGCCCAGTAAAGCACGCTGTTGCAGAGCCTCCGTTGCAGAGCCTCTGCTGAAGACCCCCTGGCGCTTGGCCCTTCGTGTTGAGAGTCTGGGGGTAAAATGCACGGGCGCAAAGACCTCTGATCTAGAGGCGCCTGGCGCAATGAAGGGCGGTAGAGAGGGCTGGTAGAGAGAGGGCCGGTAGAGAGACCTGGTAGAGACACACCCGACGTCGGGCATGCACTATCGTGCTGAGCTCAAACAAGAGACGCAGCCCTTGGGCTGCGTCTCTTTTGTATCGGGTGTCCGCTGTATCGGGTGTCCGCTGTATCGGGTGTCCGCTGTATCGGGCGTCTGCTTTAGCGGGGGGTATCACCAGCAGCGTACGATGGTGTCATCAACGCCGGACTGGCCGCTTCTGCAGTTTGCGCTGCAGGGTGCGACGGTGCATGCCGAGCGCCCTGGCGGTGGCCGAGATGTTGCCGTCGTGTTCCTGCAGCACCTTCTGGATATGCTCCCAGGTCAGGCGGTTGATCGACGGCGGGTTGTCTGCCACCTCGGTTTCGGGATTGCCCTCACGCTGTTCCAGGGCGCTGAGTACCTCGTCAGCGTCCACTGGCTTGCACAGGTAGTTGACCGCCCCGAGCTTGATCGCCTCCACCGCCGTGGCGATGCTGGAGTAGCCGGTCAGCACCACGATGCGGCAGTCGGGAACCACCTCCAGCAGTTCGGGCAACAGCTTCAACCCCGAGTCCTGGTCGAGCTTGAGGTCCAGGGTGGCGACCTCAGGCTGGTGGCGACGCGCCAGTTCCAGTGCCTGGGTGGCGTCATGGGCCACCTCGACCTCGTGGCCGCGGCGCTGCATGGCGCGTTCGAGTACGTGGCAAAAGACCTCATCGTCATCGATGATCAGTAGCCGGTGTGCGGTGTCTTGCATGATGTCCTCGTGAATGGAGACTCAGCCGACGCGGGGCAGGGTGACCTCGGTCAGGGTGCCGCCGTCGTGATGATTATACAGACTGACGCCCCCGCCGAAGCGATTGATGGTGGCGTGGGTCAGGAACAGACCGATTCCCAGTCCCTTGCTCTTGGTCGACACGAAGGTCTCGCCGAGCTGGTCGGCGATCGACATGGGGATGCCTGGCCCATGATCGCGGATATCGATGATCACCTTGTCGGCGGTCCAGTCGAGCTGGATCTCGATATCGTCCGGCTGGGCGTCGGCGGCGTTGTTCAGCAGGTTGGTCAGCGCCTGGTCCAGGGTGGTATCCACCGCGATCGATGGCTGGCCGCGTCGGCGTGCGACCTCAAGGCGATGGGTAACGTCCGGGCGCAGCACCAGCCAGCGGTCGATCACACCGTCGAGCCAGCTCTGGGCGTCGCGGGTCTCCGGCTCGTCCTTGCGCCTGAGGTCGGCGCTTTCGACCAGGTTGCGCAGGCGCGCCTTGCAGGTGTCAACCTGCTGGCGCAACAGGTCGATATCTTCCACCAGCCTGGGGTCGTCGTGGTGTTCGTTCTTGAGTTCGGACAGCACTACCGCCATGGTCGACAGCGGCGTGCCGAGTTCGTGGGCGGTGCCGGCGGCCTGGGTCGCCACCGCCAGCACCTGCTCCGAGCGCAGTGCCGCCTCGCGAGTCCGAGCCAGGGTCTGGTCGCGATGGCGCAGGGCGTGGGCCATCTTGTAGATAAAGAAGGTCACCAGGCCTGCCGACAGGAAGAAGTTGAGCCACATGCCCAGCACGTGAAGGTTGACGCTGGAGGCATAGTGGGAGCCCAGCTGCGGCACCGGATGGTAGACCACCATCAGGGCGCTGTAGGCGGCCATGGCGGTGAGTGCCAGGATCCAGGCGTGACGCCAGGGCAGGGTGGCAGCGGCGATGGTCACCGGCACCAGATAGTAGGTGATGAAGGGATTGGTCGCACCGCCGGTGAAGTAGAACAGCAGGGTCAGCCCGGCCACGTCCAGCAGCAGGTGGATCAGGTACTCGTGATGGCTGACATCCCTGGGCCGGCCCAGGCGCCACCAGGTGGCGATATTGATCAGGCCCATGGCGACGATCACCGCGATCACCGCAGGAACGTCGAGGGCGAAGTCCAGCAGCTCGATGCCGACGATGATGGCGACCAGGAAGCCGGTCCAGGTGATGCCGCGTACAAAGGTCAGGCGGATCAGATTGCGGTTGGGCGTCGACAGCGGCAATGGAAGGGCGGCAGGCATGATCTCTCCCTCGATGAGTGGCGGCATGATAGCGCATCGCAGGGCCGACCGTCGTGGGGCGCGCGCAACAGGCCTGGTGCCCGAATCGGCGGCTCCGGCCTGGGGTCATGCGCACCAGGGATAAAGTCGTTGGCGGCGAGCGATTGCGTCTCGCCCGTGGCTGGGCAACAGTGGCAGGAGCCTGTGCAGCGAAGACGCCAGGTGGTGTCTTCGACGTGACTGTCGGCTTGAGCACACTGCCAAGTGGCTTTATCGGCATGCGTTGACACAGCGCTTCATCGGCAAAGGGCGCGGTCTGAACAAGGGAATGGATGGAATGCTGAAGCGACTGCTACCGATCGTGGTTCTGGCGATCGGCGTGGGTGGGTTCTGGCTGTTGAAGGTGACGCGGCCGGCGCCGCCTCCGGTAACGGTGGAAGAACGCGAGTGGCCGGTCGCCGCCATGACGCTGTCGCTGGGCCGCCACGCACCGACCCTGGCGCTCTACGGCGAGGTGCTGGCGCCGGATCGCCTGAGGCTGGTGGCGTCGCTGGATGGCCACGTCGGGCAGCGCCCGGTACGTGATGGTGACCGGGTCGAAGAGGGCGACCTGCTGGTAGCCCTGGCCGAGGAAGACGTGGTGCCGGTGGTGACGCGGGCCGAGGCGGAGGTGGCACGGCTGGAGGCCGAGATCGAGGCGGAAAAGATTCGCTTCGAGAGCGATCGACAGGCGCTGGCTCGGGAACAGTCGCTGCTCGACAACGCCCGCAGTCAGCTCGAGCGTATGCGCTCGCTGGTGCGGCGTAATCTGGCCTCCCGGGCCGAGCTTGACGCCGACGAGAACGAAATCGCCCGAGCCCAGGTGACGCTGGTCAGTCGCCAGGGCGAACTCGACGGACACCCCGCCAGGCTGACCAGTCTCGAGGCCCAGCGGCGCCAGGCCGAGGCGTCGCTGGCCGAAGCCCGTCGCGATGCGCGAAGGGCTCGGGCCGAAGCGCCTTTCGCCGGTATCGTCACCGCTGTTGAAGTCGCGCCGGGTGACCGGGTGCGCGAGGGTGACGCCCTGCTCGATCTGATCCCGCTCGATGGCCTCGAGGTGCGTGCCCGGGTGCCCAGGGGCGTGCAGTCCGAACTGGTGTCGAGCCTGGCCGATGGCGCTCGCCCTGAGGCCGTCGACGACGAGGGCGGGCGCTATCGGCTGAGAGCACTGTCGGGCCAGGGGGACCCCGCCGGCACCGAGGCCATCCTCGAGGTGGTGTCCTCGCCGGCCCGCCTGCGGCCTGGTTCGCTGGTATCGCTGTCACTCGCCCGTCCCGAGGTGGCCGACAGTGCGGCGATACCCTTCAGCGCCCTGTACGGTGCCGATCGGATCTACGTCATCGAACAGGGGCGCCTGCGGCCGATTGAGGTCAGGCGACACGGCGAGACCAGCGGGCCTGACGGGGGCTCCTGGGTGATCGTCAGCGGTGAGGGGCTGGCCGACGGCCAGCGCCTGGCCACCACCCATCTGCCCAACGCCATCGAAGGATTAAGAGTGGTGGACCTGTCCCGGGGTAGCGGGCCCGCCGATATCAGCGCAACCCAGGTGCCGGCTGGCCAGAGGTCTGGTGAGTCTGTGAACTCACCGTCCGCGGGCGACGATGTTCGGGCGGAGGCCGGCCCGTGAGCGAAGATACCCAGCCGAATGCCCCCAGAGGCCCGATCGGCTTCTTTGTCCGCCACCGGGTCGCGGCCAACCTAGTGATGCTGGTGATGCTGATCGGCGGCGCCCTGGGCCTGTCGCGGATGAACATCCAGTTCTTCCCCGATTTTGCGCTGGACATCGTCTCGGTGCAGACCGTCTACAGTGGCGCCTCGGCCGAAGACGTGGAGCAGGGCATCACCATCCCGCTGGAGCAGCGCCTGCGCAATCTCGATGGCCTGAAGCGCATGACCTCGACCTCGGCCCAGGGGGTGTCGAGCATTACCCTGGAGTTCTACGAGGGTACCGACCCGGTGCTGGCGCTGGATGATGTGCGCGAGCAGGTCGATGGCTTCACCAATCTGCCCGGGGACGCCGAGGAGCCGCGCGTTTCGCGGGCCCAGAACTTCGAGCCGGTGGCCCGCCTGATACTGTCCGGTGACGTCGATCGCGAGGCGCTGCGTCGGCTGGCCCGTCGCTTCGAGGACGAGCTGCTGTCGGCCGGGATCGATCGGGTCGAGCTGGTCGGGCTGCCGGAGCAGCAGATCAGCGTGGAGGTACCGGTGGAGCGGCTTGGCGAGCTGGACCTGAGCCTGCCGGAGATCGCCGAGCGCATCGAGGGACTGTCGCTGGACCTGCCGGCGGGGCTGCTTGGCAGTCAGGACGGCGAGCGCGAGCTGCGCGCGGTGGAACAGCGCCGCAGCGCCGAGGAGTTCGCCGATATCGCGGTGCGCGGGGGCCAGCGGGTGCGTCTGGCGCTCGGTGACATCGCGGTGATCCGCCAGGAGAACCGTCCGCGTCAGGTGGAGGTGCTCCACCATGGACAGCCGGCGGTGGAGCTGATGCTGCAGCGCTCGGAGAGCGGCAACTCACTGGCCGCCGCCGAGGTGCTCAATGGCTGGCTGGAGCAAACCCGCGCGGAACTGCCGGAGAGCATCACGCTGGAGGTCCACGACGAGACCTGGCAGCTGATCGCCGATCGCATCGGTCTGCTGATCAACAATGGCCTGGGCGGACTGGTGCTGGTACTGGCGCTGTTGTATCTGTTCCTGCCGGCGCGGGTGGCGCTGTGGGTAGCCATCGGTATTCCCACCGCCTTTCTCGGCGCACTGGCGGTGTTCTGGGGCATCGGCGGCTCGGTCAACATGATCTCGCTGTTCGCGCTGATCATGGCGTTGGGTGTGATCGTCGACGACGCCATCGTCGTTGGCGAGGACGCCGATGCCCACTTTCGAGCAGGCGAGGCGGCACGCCTGGCCTCGGCGGGTGCGGCCCGCAGGATGCTGTGGCCGGTGGTAGCGTCGTCCTTGACCACCGTGGCGGCCTTCATGCCGCTGTTGATGGTGGGGGGCATCATCGGCAACATCCTGCGCGACATTCCGGTGGTGATGATCTGCGTGCTGGTGGCCTCGTTGCTTGAGTGTTTCGTGGTGCTGCCGGCCCACCTGCGCAACGCCTTCTCGCCTCGCGCCGGCGGCGAGCGCCGTCCGGGACCGCTGGGGCGTCTACGACGTGCCTTCGACGGAGGCTTCGATCGTTTTCGCCAGGGGCCCTTCCGACGCTTCTCCGCCAGCACCCTGCGCCATCGGGCGCTGACCTTGAGCGCGGCGCTGGCGCTGGTGCTGGTGACGGTGGGACTCCTGGCGGGCGGGCGTCTGGCGTTCAATTTCTTCCCCACGCCGGAGCCGAACATCCTCTACGCCAACCTGAGCTTCGTCACCGGCACCTCTCGAGATAGGGTCGAGGACTATCTGGCCACCATGCAAAAGGCCCTCGACGACACCGAACAGGCCCTCGGCGGGGATCTGGTGCGCAGCGCCGTGGTGCGCGTGGGGGGCACCCTGTCCGCCGACGCCAGCGGGCGTACCGGTGACAATGTCGGCTCGATCATGGTCGAGCTGGTGCCGTCAGACCGGCGCTCGGTGCGCAACCTGCCGTTTATCCGTGCCTGGCGAGAGCGTCTGTCCGAGGTCCCGGGACTCGACACCCTGTCCATCGTCGAGCGCAGCGGCGGGCCACCGGGGCGTGACGTCAACGTGCGCCTGGTCGGCGAGTCCGCCGAGTCGCTGAAGCGGGCGGCGGAATCACTGACCCGCAGCCTCGGACAGTTGCCCGGGGTGCTGGAGCCCGAGGACGACATGCCCTGGGGGCGCGAACAGCTGATCTACTCGGTCAACGCCTATGGTCAGGCGCTGGGCCTGACCACCCGGGAACTCGGGCGCCAGCTGCGGGCAGCCTTCGATGGCGTGCTGGTGCAGACCTACCAGGACGGTGCCGACGAGATCGAGGTGCGGGTGCTGCTACCGCAGGACCAGCGTGAGCACCTGGCGACCCTGCCGCGGCTGATGGTGCGAGTGGACGATGGCCGCCTGGTGCCATTGGACCAGGTGATGGCGCTGGATCACCGCCAGGGCTTCGAGGCGCTGCGTCACGCCGATGGGCGTCTGGCCGTGGAGGTGAGTGCCGACCTCGACACCGAGGTGACCAACACCGCCACGGTGGTCGAGGCGCTGCAAGCCGAGGTGCTGCCGGCGCTGACCGAGCGCTACCACCTGAGCTACACCTTCGAGGGCCAGGCGGCGGACCAGCGTGATACCTTCGCCGACATGCGTACCGGCCTGATCATCGGGCTGGGCCTGATGTATGTGGTGCTGGCCTGGGTATTTGCCTCCTGGAGCCTGCCGCTGATCGTGATGGCGACCATTCCGCTGGCGCTGGTGGGAGCCCTGCTGGGCCATTGGGTGATGGGGCTGGATCTCACCATCCTGTCGATGTTCGGGCTGTTCGGGCTGTCCGGGATCGTGGTCAACAATGCGATCATCCTGGTGACCTTCTATCGTCACGAGCGTGACGCCGGGCGGGATATCGACGCGGCACTCAACGAGGCCGTGGTGCAGCGGGTCAGGGCCATGTTCCTGACATCCCTGACGACCATCGGCGGGTTGACCCCACTGCTGTTCGAGACCTCGCTGCAGGCTCAGTTCCTGATCCCCATGGCGGTGACCATCGCCTTCGGCCTCGGTGTCTCGACCCTGCTGGTGCTGGCGGTGATCCCGGTGCTGCTGAGCTACCTGGAACACCTCAAGGCCGCGCTGGCCTCACGGACATCACGTCACACCACGTCTGAGGGCTAGGCCGCTATAGAGGGCGCGCTCGGGCCAGCGCATGGTGGGCCTGTCGTGCGCTCCATTGGGCCCGTGGCCTCAGGGGCAAAGGACAAGCGCCGCCTTGACGGCGGCGCTGTCGGGTCTTGGCAGCGACAGGCGGCATCGCCTGACTAGCTGGCCTGCTGGGGCGTCAATACCTGCTGATGCAGGCTGTTGCCCTCGGTGTCCTTGAGGGTGACGGTGAGCGCCAGGCTGTCGCCATCCAGATCCACCTGGCCGAAGAACTGAAAGCCTTCGCTAGGCGGCAGGTTGGCTCGACCATCGGCGGGGGCCTTCTGGAACACCACTTCCGGGCCAAAGGTGGCGTCCAGCGTATTGGGGCCGAAGGTGCCGGCGTGCAGCGGGCCGCTGACGAATTCCCAGAAGGGCGTGAACTGCTTGAAGCTGGCACGTTCTGGCGCATAGTGATGGGCGGCCGTGTAGTGGACATCGGCGGTCAGCCACACCACGTTGGCGATAGCGTTGTCGTGGATCGCCTTGAGCAGTCGGGCGATCTCGTGCTCGCGCCCGGAAGGGGCGCCACCCTCGCCATTGGCCACCGCTTCGAAGTGCTCGCCGTCGGCGACCACCAGGCCCACCGGCATGTCGGAGGCGATGATCTTCCAGGTGGCCGTCGAGGCCTTCAGCGCCGCGATCAGTTCATCCACCTGGCGAGCCCCCATCAGGCTCGAGGCCGGGTCGTCGGCGCCCTGGGTATTGGTGCTGTTGGCCGCGCGATGGGTGCGCATGTCGAGCATGAACACCTCGAGTTCGGGGCCGTAGGTGAAACGACGACGAATCATCTCGGGGGCCTCGGGGCGCTGACGGATCGGCATCGACTCGAGGAAGGCGCGGCGGGCACGCGCCGCCAGCAGCGAGACGTTCTTCTCGGTGTAGCGCGGATCATCGAGGATCTCGCCGGGGTACCAGTTGTTGACGGTCTCGTGGTCGTCCCACTGGGCGTACATCGGTACCTTGGCGTTGAAGCGCTTGAGGTTGTCGTCCAAAAGGTTGTAGAAGTACTGGCCGCGATACTCGTCCAGGGTCTCGGCCACCTTGCTCTTGGCGTCGGTCATGCGGTTGCGCCAGACGCTGCCGTCCTCCAGGTTCACGCTTTCTTCGAGCGGGCCATCGGCGTAGATGGTGTCGCCGGAGTGCAGGAAGAAGTCCGGCGACTGCTTGAGCATGGTGTCGTAGATGCGCATGCCGCCGCGGGATTCGTCGATGCCCCAGCCCTGGCCGACGGTATCGCCCGACCACACGAAACGTACCGAACGGCGTGAGCGTCCCGGCATGACCAGTCTGCCGATAGCCGGCTCGCTGACGGCGCGGTCGTCGCCGAGGGCGGCGAAGCGCACGCGGTAGAACACCTCCGGCAGGTCGGCAAGGCCAGTGACGTCGAGCTTGGCGGTCAGCCCGCTGGCCGGCAGGGCGGTGGGTCCCTGCAGGGTACGGGCGTTGTTGAAGGCAGCGTTGTCGGCGATGTCCAGCAGCATCCGCGAGGGGCGGTCGGCACGCGACCAGATGATGGCGCGGTCGGTGCCGACGTCGCCGCTCATTACCCCGGAGGTGATCACGGGCCGACGGGATTCGGCCAGCACGATGCCGGGGGCGGCGGTGATCAGGCCGAGGCCGGCACCGGCCTTGAGGCCGAGTCCAAGAAACTGGCGTCGGGTGGGTTGCATGGGGCTCTCCTTGTCGTTGCGTCCGGTGGTCTTGGCGGGGTGGCGCGTCGCCCTTCGAGGGGAGCGGTCGCGGCCAGTCGCCTAGCATTGCGGCCGTCGATGACAGCTTGATCGCGAATCTATTGCATTAATGCGAAGCGCTATGAACCGCAGAGCCGCAACGAAACGCGAGGGGCCTGGGTAGAGAGGATAATGGTGCCAGTATAGTCAGATGCAGCCAGGGCCCCTGTCGCGGTATCATGGCGCCCTTGCGCATGGGGCCTTGTCCCCGTGCCCCACTTTTTTACGAGCAAGCAGGCAACCGTCTCCATGTCCAACCCCAAGCAGGCCCAGGAAACCGGGCTTCGGCGCACCTTTGCCATCATCAGCCACCCGGACGCGGGCAAGACCACCATCACCGAAAAGATGCTGTTGTTCGGAAACGCCATCCAGCTGGCCGGTTCGGTAAAGAGCAAGCGTGATGATCGCCACGCCACCTCGGACTGGATGAAGATGGAGCAGGAGCGCGGTATCTCCGTGACCACCTCGGTGATGCAGTTCCCCTACGGCGGTCGCATGGTCAATCTGCTCGATACGCCGGGCCACGAGGACTTCTCCGAGGATACCTACCGCACCCTGACCGCGGTGGACTCTGCGCTGATGGTGATCGACGGCGCTAAGGGCGTCGAGGACCGCACCATCAAGCTGATGGAGGTCTGCCGCCTGCGCACCACGCCGATCCTCACCTTCGTCAACAAGATGGACCGCGACATCCGTGACCCCATCGAGGTGATGGATGAGGTCGAGACGGTGCTCAATATCCAGTGTGCGCCGATGACCTGGCCGATCGGCATGGGGCGTCAGTTCAAGGGGGTCTATCACCTCTACAATGACGTCATCCACCTGTACACCCAGGGGCAGGGCAACCGGATTCCGGAAGACAAGCGCATCGAAGGCCTCGATAGCCCCGAGGTGGACGAGGTGCTCGGCGAGGATCTGGCCGAGGAACTGCGCATGGAAGTCGAGCTGGTGCGCGGTGCCTCCCACAGCTTCGACCTTGAGGCCTATCGCCGTGGCGAGCTGACGCCGGTGTACTTCGGTACCGCCATGGGCAACTTCGGTGTGCGCGAGATGCTCGATGGCTTCGTCGAGTATGCGCCGCCGCCCCAGGCGCGGGAAACCGACGTGCGCGAGGTGCCGGCCGAGGACGAGCGCTTCACCGGCTTCGTGTTCAAGATCCAGGCCAACATGGATCCCAATCACCGTGACCGCATCGCCTTCCTGCGGGTGTGCTCGGGCAAGTACCAGAAGAACATGAAGATGCGCCATGTGCGCATCAACAAGGACGTCAAGATCGCCGACGCCCTGACCTTCATGGCCTCCGATCGTGCCCACGTGGAAGAAGCCTGGCCCGGTGACATCATCGGCCTGCACAACCATGGCACCATCCAGATCGGTGACACCTTCACCCAGGGCGAGGACATGCGGTTCACCGGCATTCCACACTTCGCCCCGGAGCTGTTCAAGCGGGTCAGGCTCAAGGACCCGCTGAAGATGAAGGCCTTGCAGAAGGGCCTGCAGCAGCTTTCGGAGGAGGGCGCCACCCAGGTGTTCATGCCGCTGGACAACAACGATCTGATCCTTGGCGCCGTCGGTACCCTGCAGTTCGATGTGGTCGCCCATCGCCTCAAGGAAGAGTACAAGGTCGACTGCATGTACGAAGGGGTGAACGTCAACACCGCCCGCTGGATCTACTGCGACGATCCGAAGATGCTTGAAGAGTTCAAGCGCAAGGCCAGCACCAACCTGGCCATCGACGGCGGTGGCTACCTGACCTATATCGCCCCGACCCGGGTCAATCTGCAGATGACCCAGGAGCGCTGGCCGGATATCAGGTTCAGGGAGACCCGCGAGCACTGAGGAGACACCGGAAAAACTGCTGCGCTCGAATCGCTCGCGACGTTTTTACGGCGCCTCCGTGGAAAGAGGAGCTCTGATGCTGATCGACGCTCACTGCCACCTCGACTTTGCCGACTTCGACGCCGATCGCGACGCGGTCCTGTCCAGGGCCAGGCGGGCGGGCGTCGAACAGCTGGTGGTCGCTGGTACCCACCGTGACGCCTGGCAGGGCACCCTGGGCCTGGCCGAGCAGACGGGGTTGCACGCCTGTCTCGGTCTGCATCCGGTGTTTCTGGAGCATCATCGGCTGGATGGCGAGGATGACGACATCAGCGCGCTGGGCCAGGCGTTGAAGGCCCACCCTCGCTGCGTCGCCCTGGGGGAGTGTGGGATCGATGCGCGTTTTGGCGACACCCTCGATCGCCAATGGCACTTGTTCGATGCCCAGCTCAGGCTGGCGCGGGATCTGCGCCTGCCGGTAGTGATTCACTGTGTGCGTGCCAACGACGACGTCGCCAAGCGTCTGGCCCAGTTGGGCCTCCCCGCAGGGGGCCTCATCCATGCCTTCGCCGGCTCTCCGGAGCAGGCGAGCCGCTTTGTCGATCTGGGGTTTACGCTGGGGCTCGGCGGGGCGGTGACCTATCCCCGGGCCAGGAGGGTGCGCCGGGCGGTGGCGTCGCTGCCCGATGACGCCTTCGTGCTGGAGACGGATAGCCCTGACATGCCGTTGTCCGGCCACCAGGGCGAGCGCAATGAACCTGCCCTGGTGGCCGAGGTGTGTCGCCACGTGGCCGACATCAGAGGGCAGACACCGCAAACCGTGGCGCTGAACTCAAGTGACAACGCCCGCCGGCTGTTCGGCCTGCCGGCACCCTGACCACGGCGACGGCAGGAATATCGCCCGGGTCGAAATGCCCAGGCGTCAGCGGTGTCAGACCAGACTCTCGGGGTCGAGGCGATCGATGGCGTAGGGCAGCTGCAGAAGCTTCAGACGTTGATCCTCGCAGCTGAGTGCGGCCTCATCGGCGCGGGTATTCAGCACCGCCAGTACCTCGGCCTGCCCATAGGCATCGAGGGCGCTTGCCACCACCTCGCCCTGGCGCTTGCCGCTTTCGTCGATCACCTCGCTGCCCAGCGGCGGCAGTCGAGTCCCCTCTAGCTGGGCGCGATACAGGCGCTTCTTGACCTGGCCGCGGAAGTGGGCGCGAGCCACCACTTCCTGCCCGGTGTAGCAGCCTTTCTTGAAACTGATGCCTGCCAGCGCCTCCCAGTTGAGCATCTGGGGCAGGTAGGCATCCTGCTGATCGGCGTCGATGAAACACAGCCCCGCCTGGATATCCGCCAGCCGCCATACCTGGTTGCCCACCGGCTGACACTGCTCGATCAGGCGCGAGAACAAGGCCTCTGCCTGGTCTTCCGGCAGCATGATCAGGTAGCGGGGGCGAGGGCCAGGCTGGCCGAGCACCAGGGTCTCGCCGTGGCTCGCCTGGCGCCAGGGATCGGGCGGTGTCAGGTCGCAGTCGACCTCGGTCAGGGCGGGTGCTTCCTGGCCGATCAGGCCGATCAGCGCCAGGTCATCGCGAGCCGTCAGCTCGGCCTTGTAGAAGGCGGCGAACTTGCCCAGGTGCTGGGCCAGCGGGGCCACCAGACTGCGATGCAGCACGATCCTGAAGCGTTCGTCGTCGACCTTCATCAGCTGGCCGTTGGCAAGCATGCGGCCCTTGGGGGTGCAGAAGCAGGTCAGCGGGGCGAAGTGGCCGTTGGCGTGGGCGAGCTGGGCACTGGTCTGGCCCTGCAGAAAGCGCTCAGCGTCGGGGCCGACCACGTCCAGCGCGCCGAGATGGACCAGCGGGGTGGCCACGGTGCTGTCCAGGGCAAGGCGGGCCGCGTCGGGGGTGTCGAAGTCGACCTGGTCCGAGCCGGTCAAGCGGCCGCCGTGGGCGGTGATCCAATCCGTCATGAGCAATCCTGTCGCGCGTATCGAAAAAAGGTGAAGTTTGCGCCTGTCAGCAATGTGAGGGTGAGACGCCCCTTTTGCAAGGTACGGGCAGAAGAACCCGCACGGGGTGTCGTGCTAAGCTTTTCCACCAGTTTCAAGCTTGCGTTACGATCTTCGGTCCTTCCGCTTTACCCGCCAAGGAGGCGCGCCTCATGTCCCAGCAATCCCTGACCTTCCAGGGCGTCGATAACGCCGACCAGGTCAACCAGATCACCACCGCCTTGATGATGCTCGACGGCGTCGACAGCGTGGAGGTCGGCCGCCATGGCGCCGAGGTGGAAGGGCGCGCGCGTCGCGAGGCCCTGATCGAGGCGATCAAGCGGCTCAAGCTCGGCATCGAGGTGAAATGATGAGTATCGAGATTACTACCGAGAAGGATGGCAAGCTGCGCCAGCGGGTCAGCATCGAAAGCTTCGACGACCTGCTGGTCGATGTGCCCACCGCCTTCGGCGGCGACGGCCTGGCGCCGGACCCACACGACTACTTCGATCTGTCGCTGGGGGCGTGCAAGGCGATCACCTCGCGCATGTACGCGCAGCGCAAGGAGTGGCCGCTGGATGGCGTCAGCGTCAAGGTCACCAGAGACGAGCGCGACGAGCGCAAGGGCGTCTATCGGCTCGATGTGGCGATGACCTTCCACGGCATCGAGGATCCCGAGCGGCTGGCAAGGCTGGAGGAGATCAGCCACAAGTGCCCGATCCACCGCTTGATGACCACTTCCACGGTGGAAATCACCACGCGAACGCTGGCGCCAACGGCCCAAACCTGACGTCGGCGAGCGTGCGCGAGACTTGAAGTCGGCGCCAGCCGCCCCGATCTGGGTGGTGTCCCCCAGCAGGAGTCATGATGAGCAAGTCCTTTCGTCTGTCGTCGAAGTTCCAGCCTGCCGGTGACCAGCCGAGCGCTATCGAAAGCCTGGTCGGCGGGCTCGATTCGGGTCTGGCCCACCAGACCCTGCTCGGGGTGACCGGCTCGGGCAAGACCTTCACCATGGCCAACATCGTCGAGCGGCTGCAGCGGCCGACCATCGTCATGGCGCCGAACAAGACCCTGGCGGCCCAGTTGTACGGGGAGTTCAAGGCGTTCTTCCCGGACAACGCCGTGGAGTACTTCGTCTCCTACTACGACTACTACCAGCCCGAGGCCTATGTGCCCTCGTCGGACACCTTCATCGAGAAGGACGCCTCGATCAATGACCATATCGAGCAGATGCGACTGTCGGCGACCAAGGCCCTGCTGGAGCGTCGCGATGCGCTGATCGTGGTGTCGGTGTCGGCGATCTACGGCCTGGGTGATCCGGACCAGTATCTGAAGATGCGCCTGCACTTCACCCGCGGCGAACTGATCGATCAGCGCGGCTTTCTGCGTCGTCTGGCGGAACTGCAGTACACCCGCAACGACATGGACTTCAAGCGCGGCACCTATCGGGTGCGTGGCGACGTCATCGACATCTTCCCTGCCGACGCCGAGGATGAGGCGGTCAGGGTGGAGCTGTTCGACGACGAGATCGACACCATCAGCCTGTTCGATCCGCTGACCGGCGAGGTGCGCGGCAAGGTGCCGCGCATGACCATCTATCCCAAGAGCCACTACGTGACCCCGCGGGAGACCATCCTGGCGGCGGTGGATCGGATCAAGGAGGAGCTGGTCGAGCGACTGACCTTCCTGCGCAAGGAAGACCGTCTGGTCGAGGCCCAGCGGCTGGAGCAGCGTACCCTCTACGATATCGAAATGATGCTGGAGCTGGGCTACTGCAACGGTATCGAGAACTACTCGCGCTACCTGTCCGGACGCAACCCCGGCGAGCCGCCCCCCACCTTCTTCGACTACCTGCCCGCCGACGCGCTGCTGTTCATCGACGAGTCCCACGTCAGTGTGCCCCAGGTGGGCGGCATGTACCGCGGCGACCGCTCGCGCAAGGAGACCCTGGTCGAGTACGGTTTCCGCCTGCCGTCGGCCCTGGACAACCGTCCGATGAAGTTCGAGGAGTGGGAGCGGATCTCGCCCCAGACCATCTTCGTCTCGGCCACGCCGGGTCCCTACGAGGCCGAGCACGCCGGCCAGGTGGTGGAGCAGGTGGTACGTCCCACCGGCCTGCTGGACCCCGAGATCGAGGTGCGTCCGGCCTCGACCCAGGTGGATGACCTGCTGTCGGAGATCCGTTTGCGCACCGCCGTGGGCGAGCGGGTGCTTGTCACCACCCTGACCAAGCGCATGGCGGAAGACCTGACCGAGTATCTGGACGAACACGACGTCAAGGTGCGCTACCTGCACTCGGACATCGACACGGTGGAGCGGGTCGAGATCATCCGCGACCTGCGCCTGGGCAAGTTCGATGTGCTGGTCGGTATCAACCTGCTGCGCGAGGGCCTGGATATCCCCGAGGTGTCGCTGGTGGCGATCCTCGACGCCGACAAGGAAGGTTTCCTGCGCGCCGAACGTTCGCTGATTCAGACGGTGGGGCGGGCCGCGCGTAACGCCAACGGCAAGGCGATCCTCTACGGCGACCGCATCACCGACTCGATGCGCAAGACCATCGACGAGACCGAGCGGCGCCGCGCCAAGCAGACGGCACACAACGAAGAACACGGCATCACGCCGCAGACGGTGACCCGCTCGGTGGCGGATATCCTCGAAGCCGCCCAGGCACCGGGAAGCCGCAAGACTCGTGGACGCAAGGGCGAGCGCAAGGTGGCCGAACCGGAAGCGGTCTACGATCCCGCCAGCCTGTCCCCGGAGGAGCTGCGCAAGGAGATGACGCGCCTCGAGGACGCCATGAGCGAGGCTGCCGCCAATCTGGAGTTCGAAGAAGCGGCGAGTCTGCGCGATCGCCTGCAGGAGCTCAGAGAGCGTCAGCTGGCGCTCGGAGCGGTATAGAGGAGGCAGCGTAAGCGGGGCGGGCGAATCTGTCAGCCCGTCCTGCCGTGACCGCGCTCTTGGTGTCTTTATTCGAGCCTTATACCGTTATCTTGCCGATTGGCCTGATCTTCCGCCTGGCTGCCCTGGCTGGTGCATCTTGTTCAATTGGCGCAGCGCAGGCTCGTTCTCTAGAGTGAGGCGGGATCTCCGCCAGCCGGCAAGCAAACGCCGGGTCAACAGCGCGTTAAACGAACCGGCACAGACGGCTGCCGAGCCGTGGCGTAATGCGCTACACTACGGGCCCTCGCAAGCCCGCCATGTCGCCTACGGGACGCCAAGAGAGCGGGCGTATCGACCCAGCCAAGGAGTCTGCCATGACCGTGATTCGCCAGGACGACCTCATCACGAGTGTCGCCGATGCCCTGCAGTACATCTCCTACTACCACCCCAAGGACTTTATCGACGCCATGGCGGCCGCCTACGAGCGGGAGGAGAATCCGGCGGCGAAGGATGCCATCGCCCAGATCCTGATCAATTCGCGGATGTGTGCCACCGGCCATCGTCCCATCTGCCAGGATACCGGCATCGTCACGGTCTTCGTCCATGTGGGCATGAACGTGCGCTTCGAGGCCGACATGAGCCTCGATGACATGATCAACGAAGGGGTGCGCCGGGCCTACAACTTCCCGGACAACGTGCTGCGCGCCTCGGTGCTGGCCGACCCCGACGGCAAGCGTCAGAACACCAAGGACAACACTCCAGCGGTGATCCACCACAAGCTGGTGCCTGGCGACACCGTCGAGGTTCACGTGGCGGCCAAGGGCGGCGGCAGCGAGGCCAAGTCCAAGTTCGCCATGCTCAATCCCTCCGACTCGGTGGTCGACTGGGTCATGGAACAGCTCCCCAAGATGGGCGCTGGCTGGTGTCCGCCCGGCATGCTCGGCATCGGCATCGGCGGAACCGCCGAGAAGGCCATGGAGCTGGCCAAGGAAGCCCTGCTCGATCCGATCGACATCCAGGACCTTCAGGCCAGGGGCGCTGCCAATCGCGCCGAGGAGCTGCGCCTGGAGCTGTTCGACAAGGTCAACCGCAGCGGCATCGGTGCCCAGGGGCTGGGTGGCCTGACCACGGTGCTCGACATCAAGGTCAAGGATTACCCGACCCACGCCGCCAACAAGCCGGTGGCGATCATCCCCAACTGCGCGGCGACCCGTCATGCCCACTTTACCCTGGACGGCAGTGGCCCGGCGGCGCTCAAGGCGCCCAAGCTCGAGGATTGGCCGGAGATCACCCGTGAAGCCGGTGGCAACGTCAAGCGCGTCAATCTCGATGAGGTCACCCCGGAAGAGGTGAAGACCTGGCAGCCGGGCGATACCCTGTTGCTCAACGGCAAGCTCTTGACCGGTCGCGACGCGGCGCACAAGCGCATGGTCGACATGCTGGCCAAGGGCGAGTCGCTGCCGGTGGATCTGAAAGGGCGCTTCATCTACTACGTGGGGCCGGTCGATCCGGTCGGTGACGAAGTGGTGGGGCCGGCCGGACCGACCACCGCCACGCGCATGGACAAGTTCACCCGCACCATGCTCGAGCAGACCGGCCTGTTGGGCATGGTCGGCAAGGCCGAGCGTGGTCAGATCGCGATCGAGGCCATCCGTGACAACCAGGCGGTGTACCTGATGGCGGTGGGTGGTGCGGCCTACCTGGTGTCCCAGGCGATCAAGGCCTCCAGGGTTGTCGGTTTCGAGGACCTGGGCATGGAAGCCATCTACGAGTTCGAGGTGGAGGACATGCCGGTGACCGTGGCGGTGGATAGCCAGGGTTCATCGGTGCACCAGACCGGTCCGGCCAAGTGGAAGGAAATCATCGCCGAGAGCGTCTGATCTCCCCATGCCATGTCTCGCCCCGGTGCACGGCGAGACACGATAGGCGGCCCCGTCATCTGGCGGGGCCGCCTGCGTTACGGGTATGCTGGAGTCCGCAATAACGCTAGCAAGTGCGCCCCGGCCGATGTGGTGCGGTGTCACACGGATGGAGACCTTCGATGACCTCATGGCTACTTGGCCTGGCCATCTTTCTGATTCACCTGGGCGGGGCCATCTCCGCCGTGCTCGCGCTGATGTCGAGTCGAACCTCTCAGGGGGCGATCGCCTGGATCATTTCGCTGGTCGCCATGCCGTATCTGGCGTTGCCGGCCTACTGGGTCTTCGGCCGACCACGCTTCTACGGCTATGTGTCGGCGCGCGGCCAGCGCGATACGCTGCTGCGGCGCGTGTTGTTGCGCTATCGAGATCGCTTCGATTCCTATCTGGTGGGGGCCACCGACGCTGACGTCAAGGCGGTCGAAAAGCTTGCCATGATGCCGCTGACCCGCGCCAACTCGACGGAGCTGCTGGTCGATGGCGATCAGACCTTCGACAGCCTGTTTGCCGGTATCGATGCGGCCCGCTCTTATATCCTCATTCAGTTCTTCATCGTGCGTAATGATGAACTTGGTCGTCGGCTGCAGGAACATCTGGTGCGGGCGGCACGGCGTCAGGTGCGGGTCTACTTCCTGTACGACGAGATCGGTAGCCGGCAGCTAGGCGACGGCTATCTGGGCGAGCTGCGCGAGGCGGGCATACACGTCAGCGCCTTTCACTCCTCGCGCGGATGGCGTCACCGTTTCCAGCTCAATTTCCGCAACCATCGCAAGATCCTGGTAGTGGACGGTTGCGAAGGCTGGCTCGGTGGTTTCAACGTGGGGGTGGAGTATCTGGGAAAGGATCCTCGCCACGGACCCTGGCGCGATACCCATCTGAAGCTGGTCGGGCCCAGTGTGCTGGGGCTGCAGGAAGCCTTCTGGGAGGACTGGCACTGGGCCACCGGCACCATGCTGAGTCTGTCCTGGGCGCCCCAGGTGGATCAGTCCACGCTCGATGAAGGCAACGGGCGCCATGTGGTGATCGTTCCCTCGGGCCCGGCGGATCCCCAGGAGACCGCGAGCCTGCTGGTCCAGCACCTGATCCACAGCGCCCATCAGCGTCTGTGGGTGACCAGTCCGTACTTCGTTCCCGATGAAGGCGTCCAGGATGCACTGCGCCTGGCCGCCATGCGCGGGGTGGATGTGCGCATCATGATGCCGGAACGTCCCGACCATCTGCTGGTGTTCCTGTCGGCCTTCGCCTTCCTGCCGGACATGATCCGCGCCGGGGTCAAGGTCTATCGCTATCAGCCGGGATTTCTCCATCAGAAGGTCATGCTGATCGATGACAGCGCCGCCAGTGTCGGTACTGTCAATCTGGACAACCGCTCCTTCCGATTGAACTTCGAGATCACCGCCCTGGTGCCACATCAGGCGTTCGCCCTGGAGGTGGAGGCCATGCTGGAACAGGACTTCGCCAACTGCCGCGAGGTCAGCCTCGACGAGCTGCGCTCGCGTCCGCTGTGGCGCAAGCTGGTGTCCCGGGCCGCCTACCTGCTGGCGCCTGTGCAGTAGTCTGTGCAGTCGCCGCCGCTGCCTTGCCATCCCCGAGGCGAAAAGATCATGGCTTCTCCTGGAGGCTGGTCAATGTCCGGCACAGTGGCGCGCAGCGTAGCGGAGCAATAAAGCGTCAGTATTCCCTTGGGAAGGTGGGCGCTTTCCGGTACATTTAGCCGTTTTATCGGGCGGTCTGATGTGGCCCCTTCGGTCACGTTCAAGGCGATGGCGTCCCGTGTGGTTGGTGTCTTGACAAGGAGTGCTGGTGAATCTAGAAACGAAATGGCTCGAGGACTTCGTTGCGCTGTCCAACACCCGCAGCTTCTCGGCCTCCGCACGCCAGCGCCACGTCACCCAGCCGGCCTTCAGTCGCCGTATTCGCTCACTCGAACAGGCGGTGGGCGTCACCCTGGTGGATCGCTCGACCACACCCATCGACCTGACCCCTCAGGGGCAGCTGTTTCTGGTGACCGCTCGCAATATCGTCGAGCAGCTCAACGAGTCCCTCGGCCATCTGCGCGGCCTGGCCATGGCCAACGAGGCGCTGGACGTGGTGGCAGCCCATTCGCTGGCGCTGAGCTTCTTCCCTCAATGGATCTCGCGGCTGCAGAAGGGGCTCGGGGAGTTGCCGACGCGGCTGGTGGCGATGAACGTGGGGGAGGCCATCCATGTGCTGCGCGAAGGCAACTGCGACCTGATGCTGGCCTACTACGACCCCTACGCCAGCATGCAGCTTGACGGGGAAGTCTTTCCCTCCTTTTCCATCGGGCGGGTCAAGATGATACCGGTGAGCCTGCCTGATGAGCAGGGGGCGCCGCGCTTCCCTCTGGACGGTGACGACTCCCTGCCGTACCTGGCCTACACCCAGGGCGCCTTTCTCGGGCGTAGCGTGCGCATGCTGTTGAAGAATGACCCGTTGCGCATGCGCTTGCGTACCGTCTACGAGACCGCCATGGCCGAGGGGCTCAAGGCCATGGTCATGCAGGGCGTGGGCATGGCCTGGATACCCGATTTCTGCCTCAGGCAGGAGCTGAAGAGCGGGGCGGTGGTGCGCGCCGGTGGCGAGCAATGGGACGTCCCCCTGGAGATCCGCCTGTATCGCTGTTCACTGGTGCACAAGCCCGGTGTCGAAAAACTGTGGCGCCAGATGATGAAGCTGCCGCGAGACTTCCTCGAGGCCTGATCGCCTTTACCTCTGACAAGCGCCTGCAGGCCTGTGCCCGTCAGGCGCTATCCCCCCTTGTACGACGACAGACAGGCAAGCAGCTGCTGGACCCGGTATGGAGGTGCCATGTCGCTCAGTGGTTGCGAAGACCCCCGTGTCTATTCCCATTTCCTGTCTTTGATCCCGCTTTGTTTTCCTGGTTGATCCCTACATTCGTGTCCTGACGTTTTCTCCAGGCATTCCTGACTGATCCTGGCTGTCGCGTACCGACGATTTCGCTCTAGATGGCTTGGAAATTCACGATGCTAGCTGGTGGCGCTTGTCCCGTTAAGCGAGGGTTTTGCATCCGATGGCATGCAGCTCGGTCATGTCTTTCTCGCGCTACCTGCTGCGTGTATATCCGTACCCAGCCAATGAAAAGAAGCATGAAAGGTGTAACAAAGGAGGGCCTTTCTCGCTCCAGTTTCCACTCTGTGCACTATCGAAAGTTGTCGGTAACGACTGTGATCAAGGTCAAGAAACTGGGCCAACCTTTGCGCTCTTCGGGTTTTCATATTGACCCATTGTCCAGCTGTCTGGATAGTTGATTACACGAAGTAACATAAGTTATACGCTCGCTTTCTCGACGTTTGTGCGCTGTTGCAATGTTGGGCGCCTGTCGGTGGCGGCCGGTAGGCAGGTGCGCAACCAGCAGGCAAGACTCGTCACTCTTGAAGGCTGAGGTAATTTCGGCAGGGGGCACAGGGATGGTCGATAAAAAGTGTGGAGTGGCAGGCCAGAGGGCCTCGTGCTTCGGAAAGCAATATGGAAAGACCTGGGTCGGCGTCGCAACGGCGCTGGTGCTATCCGGCTGCGCTGTCACCCCTCAACCGATGTCGCAACAGGCCAATGAACAACGCGCCGACGACCTGTTGGCGAGGGTCACGGCCAGTCAGGAACCCGTTATTGCCCCAATCGATCTCTATTCGGCAATGGCCCGCGCCATCAAGTACAACCTGGACTATCGGGTGGAAGTGATGGAGCAAGCCCTGCGCACCAAGGAGCTCGATCTGGCGCACTACGATTTGCTTCCCAAGGTGGTCGGCAACCTCAACTTTACCGGACGCGACAATGAACCGGGCAGCTCCAGTATTTCTCTGTTGAGTGGTCAGGAGTCGCTGGAACCTTCGTCATCCAGCGAACGCAACCAGTTGGCGACCGACCTTACCATGAGCTGGGACGTACTCGATTTTGGCCTGTCCTATGTGCGGGCTCAGCAGAGGGCCGACAGCGTCATGCTGGCCGAGGAAAGCAAGCGCAAGGTCATCCAGCGCATCATCGAGGATGTACGCGCCGCCTACTGGCGAGCGGTCAGCGCAGAACGTCTGTTGGCCAAAACTCGAGAGCTCGAGGAGAGCACACGAAGGGCGCTGGATCAGGCCCACCGGCAGCAGCACAGCGCTTTGACGGCGCCGCTTCCTGCGCTTAGCTATGAACGTGAACTGCTGACCATTCGCCGCGACCTCGAGTCACTGACGCGGGAACTGCGGGTGTCCAAGCAGCAGTTGGCAGCGCTGATGAACCTTCCGCCCGAGCAACCCTACCAACTGGTGTTGCCGCCGCGTGACCTGGCCTGGAAAGGGATCGACCTTTCCTACGACACCATGTTGAAGCTGGCGGTGATGAATCGCCCGGAGCTGCGCGAAGTCGCCTACCAATTGCGCAACAACGAGCGCGAGGGCACCACAGCGATTCTGGAAACCTTGCCGAGTCTCAAACTCTTCGTCGGAGCCAACTATAGCGACGACGACTTTCTCTACAACAGTGACTGGGTCAGCTATGGCGCTCGCGCCAGCTGGAACCTGCTGAAGGTGTTCAGTCTGCCGGCCCGTCAGGATCGTATCGACGCCCAGAGCGATCTGCTCGATGCACGGAGCCTGGCATTGACCATGGCGGTGGCGACTCAGGTATCGGTGACCCGAGCACGCTATGAACTGCGACGTGGAGAACTCGGCACGGCCAAGCGTTTCCTTGAGGTGCAGCGAGCGATCGAGCATCAGGTGGAAGCCGGCTATCGTGCCAGGCACGTCAGCGAGCAGACCCTGATTCGCGAACAGATGAATACCCTGCTGGCCGAGGTGCGGATGGATCAGGCGCTGTCGGACCTCCAGGGGGCCTACGCCAATGTCTATACGGCCACCGGCATCGACGCCGTGGATGCCGGCATGAGCAGCAACGAAAGCGTCCTGGAGCTTGCCGATGATCTGCGTGCTCTGTGGGCGCAGCGTGGCGATGCCTTGGCCATTGACGTGGTGGCATCGCCATGAGGGCGCACGGGATGAACAGCAGAAGCCTGGGGGCGGGGCAGTGTGGCCAGTCGACTCGCACGCTCTGGCCGGGACTCGTGCTGGCAGTGCTGCTGTCGGGGGCTGCCCAGGCCAGCGACATGGGCGAGGCCAGAGGCATCCTGAGGGCCGAGCACGAGGCGATACTCTCGAGTCGTCTATCGGCCAGAGTGCTTGAGGTGCCGTTCAAGGAAGGCGACCACTTCGATGCCGATGAGGTACTGGTCGGCTTCGACTGCGCCGGACTCGACGCCGAGTTGCGTGCGACGGAGGCTAAGGCCGCAGCGGAATCCCGTAACGCCGCCATGCAGAACGAACTGTTGCAGATGGGCGCCACCGGACAGGCGGATGCCGACATTGCACGTTTCAAGCTGCGTGAGCAGCGGGCCCGGGTGGCCGCCATCCAGGAGCAACGCAAGGATTGTCAGATCAAGGCGCCTTTTGCCGGGCGAGTGGTTGAGCCCATGGTACGCCCCAACGAGACGCCGGAAGCCAACGCTCCGCTGATCCAGGTGGTGAGTGACGGCGCACTGGAATTGCATATGGTGGTGCCTTCCTGCTGGTTGAGTTGGATGACCCGGGGTAGCGCCTTCGGCTTCGAGGTGGACGAGACCGGCGACAGGCTTGACGCAGAAGTGTCCCGCATCTCGGCTGCCGTCGATCCCGTCAGCCAGACCGTCAAGGTGATCAGCCGAGTGGACAAGGCACCGGCACGGGTTCTTCCCGGGATGAGCGGCACCGCGACCTGGCTCTCTAGCGGGGACGGTGAGGGCAGGCGCTGTGGAGTGACCTCCTCATGACGAGTGTGGCGATTGAGCGCCAGTCTACTACCGAGGCGCAACACCCGGTGGCGGAGGGTCAGGCCAGAGCGAGTGGCTCGGAGGTGGGGGCAGGTGGCGAGCGGCTGATTCGTATCGAAGGCGCCTTGCGCCACTGTGACAGCCTCGACCAGCTGTGGTGCCACCTGGCCAATGAGGGGCAGAGCCTGCTCCAGGCTCGCCAGTCACTGGTGTTTTGCCTGTCGGGCAGAAATCGCTGGCGAGTCAAGGCGGTGGGAGGACTCGCGCGGGTGCCTCATGACAGTGCTCAGGTGCTTGCCTACCAGCATCTGGTAGGGAGCGACTGGCGTGAACACCGGGACGAGACGCAGCCGCGCTTGCTGGATCTTGCCAACGTCCTGGAGGACGAAGGCATACCCGCCATGCGCCATGGGCTGTGGATACCATTAAGCCACGGCGACCGGCCCATCGGCGCCGGTTGGTTACTGACTCGCGAGCGTGCCTGGGAAACACCGCACCTGGCCCTGGCCAGTCGTCTTGCCCAGGCCTACGGTCACGGCGCCAGCGCGATCCGAGGTCGACGCCGTGTGTCTCTTGGGCATGCACGGGGCGCGCGCGGACTGGCGCTGGCTACGGTGCTGGGCCTGGGGGCAGCCTTGGCACTGGTGCAGGTACCGCTGACGTCGAGGGCGCCCGCTGAGGTGGTCGCCAGTGAGCCGTTTGTCGTGGCGGCACCGATGGCGGGCGTCGTCGACCGCATCCTGGTCGCTCCCGGCGCACGGGTGGCGCTGGGTGATCCGCTGGTGCAGCTGGTGGACGTGGAACTACGTAATGACTTCGAAGTTGCCCAGCGCAAGGTTCAGGTGGCCCAGTCCAAGGCGCTGAGGCTGCAGCAGGCTGCCATCGCAAGCAGTGAGGCCAAGCGCGAGCTCGCCATCGCTCGCAGCGAGCTGAGAGTTGCCGAAGCCGAGCGAGATTATGCCCATGACCTGCTTGACAAGGCGGTAGTTCGCGCCGAGCGCAGCGGGGTCGCCCTCTATGGCGACCCTCAGGATTGGGTAGGGCGTCCCGTGCGGGTGGGTGAAGCCGTGATGCAGGTAGCGGACCCGGCGGATATTGCTTTCCGGCTCGAAGTGGCGGCCGCCGACGCCGTCACCCTCGAACGTGGAGCCTCGGTGGATGTGTTTCTTGATGCAGCACCCCTCGAACCGGTGTCGGCGGTCGTGGCACGGGCCGCCTACAAGGCCGAAAAGAACGCCAGCAGTATCGCCAATTTCAAGGTGATGGCGATACCGGAAACGCCGAGCGAAGACATGCCGCGGCTGGGTCTCAGAGGCACGGCGCGAATCCATGGTGAGCCGGTATCACTGTTCTACTATCTGTTCCGGCGCCCGATCGTCACCTTCAGACAGTTGACAGGCGTCTAGGCCGTGGCCAGGGCAATGCAGGACACGTCCGATTCAGCAGAGCAGGAGCTGCTTGGGTCGCTTCGTCAGGAGCTCGAGCTGATCGAAGGTGGGGCAGAACCAGGCAAGGCCGCTCGCTGGAAGATTCATGACCCACTGGCCGGACGGTTTTTCGAGATTGATGCCAGGGTCGTCGATATTCTCGCCTGCTGGTCGGCGGGGACGGTGGAGGCTTTGAGACGACGTCTTGATGCTCGCGGACACGTCGACATCAGCGAAGAGGATATTCGCCAGATCCAGCAATTTCTGGATCACAACGACCTGCTCGAGGCCAGCGAAGGCCGCAGCTTCGACAAGGCTCGGCGATATCGTGAGGCCAGCCGGCCATCCTGGTGGAAGTGGCTGCTTCATCACTACTTGTTCGTGCGTATCCCCCTGGTGTATCCAGGGCGAGGGTTGAAGCGCTGCCTACCGCTGGTCGCCATCTTCTTTCATCGAGGCTTTTGGCTCTTTACGGCGATCCTGGGTGTCATTGGCCTCTACCTTGTTTCTCGCCAGTGGGAGAGCTTCTTCACCACCTTGCCGGCGATGTTCAGCGTTTCCGGCGTGGTCGCGTTTTCCCTGAGTTTGGTGCTGGTGAAGACGCTGCATGAGCTTGGCCACGGCTTCTGTGCGACCCACTTTGGGGTTCGTGTGTCGAGCATGGGGGTGGCGCTGATCGTGATGATGCCGGTGCTGTTTACCGACACCACCGATGCCTGGCGGCTGCCCCGGCGGCGCAAACGTGTGCTGATCGATCTGGCCGGGGTGGCGGTGGAACTGGTCATCGCTGTCTATGCCACTCTGGCCTGGGTTTTTCTACCGGATGGCGCACTGCGCTTCGTGGCCTTCGCGCTTGCCACCACCGGTTGGGTGCTGAGCCTGGCGGTGAACCTCAATCCCCTGATGCGCTTCGATGGCTACTACCTGTTCAGTGACCTGCTCGGCATTGTCAACCTGCAGGAGCGGGGCTTTGCCATGGGGCGCTGGTGGTTGAGGGAAGGGCTTTTCGGTTTTGGCGATACGCCGCCGGAAGCGCTGAGTCGTGCCAAGCGCCGGGTATTGATCGGCTATGCCCTGGCGGTATGGGTGTATCGCTTCTTTCTGTTTCTTGGGATTGCCCTGGTGGTCTACCACCTCTTTTTCAAGGTACTGGGCGTCTTTCTCTTCAGCGTGGAAATTCTATGGTTCATTGTCATGCCGATACTGCGTGAGCTGACGGTCTGGTGGAAAAGACGCAGGGAGGCCGGCCGGCGGGTGCTGATGACCCTGGCGGTGGCCGCCGGCATCGCTGCCTTCGTTGCCTTGCCTCTGCCTCATCGAATCACGGTGCCGGTGGTGTTCGGTGCCAGTCAACAGGTTCCGGTGTTTGCCCATCGCGCCGCCAGGGTCGAGCAGGTGCTGGTCCGCGTCGGCGATGTCGTCGAGCGGGGGCAGGTACTGGTCAGGCTCGAAGTGCCAGCGTTGCAACAGCGGGAAAGAACGGTGCAGGAACATCTGAATCTGGTGGATAGACGCCTGGACCGACGAAGTGCCGACAACACGGACCTGTCCCAGAGTCTGGTGCTGGAGAGCGAACGGGACATGCAACGCCAGCAGCTCGCAGGACTCACCGATCAACGTCGTCGGCTCGACGTCATCGCCCCCATGGACGGCACGGTGGTTGAGCTTGCCGACTACCTGCATCCGGGCCGCTGGGTCGGCACAGACCTTCGTCTGGCGTTAGTAGCCAGTACGGATCGGCTATCCGCCCGTGGCTACGTCAGCAGCGATGATCTGGGATTGCTGGCGCTCGGTCAGCCTTGTTTTTTTGTCGATGACGAGCGTCTCTGGCCGCAGACCCCCATGCACGTCGAGCGAATCGCCGCCGCCGCTTCCCGCTACGTCGATCAGTGGATGTTGGCGTCAGACCACGGCGGGCCTATAGCGGCACGGCCCGATGACCAACGCTCCGTACCGGAAGGTGCGCTATTCGAACTGTTGGCAGTCTCTGACCAGGACCAATCGTCGCCGCTCACCGAGCTTCGCGGGGAGCTTCACCTGGAGGGGCAACCGTCGAGCCTGGCAGCCAGCATGGCACGCCGCGTGGCCCAGGTGCTGGTGCGTGAGTGGGGGTCATAGGCGTCGCAGTCATTGAAACCTGACACGTCCAGGTGACGGTTAGCCCGAATTCAAAGAGGGAGATCCGACATGATCAAGGACGACTTGTTGATTCGCGAACTCGAAGCCCGGGTGTTGCTGGATGCTGCCAGTACCGCCACCGTCGATAACGTCAAGCAAGCGGCTGACGCCGCAGTCGCAACGACAGATACGGGCTCCGCGGATCATGATGCAGGCCATGATGTATTGATGAGCGCCCTGCAGCACGTGGAAGCCCAGAAGGGCGGGCGGGAGCGTGCTGCCGGGGGCTCCGACATCGATGGAGATGGCGTCCTGGATGTCGACGACATCGATGATGACGGGGACGGTATTCTCGATTCAGTGGAAGGTGGGTCACAGAAAATAACCTGCAATGGAGTGACGAGCGGCGGGGCTTCTTCGGCTCCTCTGGATCGCCTGGTAGACGGGAATACCAAAACTTACTTTATCTCGTCCACTGTAGAGCAAATCAGCGATTTTACGTTCAACTTTGACACACCCATCGATCGCATCTATGGGATCGATCTGTGGAACAATGCGGGAAGTATACTCAATGATTCACAATCGATTGGGTCGATAGGCGAGATCAGGTTTTATAATTCTTCAGGGGACTTGATCTATTCAACCACTCGATATGCTGCCACTAACTCTGTTCCGGAAGGGGCGGCAGGTTGGCCACTTCATATGGATATACCAAAAGATATCCACGGCGTGGCTAGTATTCAGTTTTTCAATATTAAAGGTAGGGCGGGAGGCGGTTCAGGGATTGCCGTGACAGAAGTCGCATTCTTCGGCAGGATCGACAGTGACGGAGACGGCGTCGCTGATTCTGCTGACCTGGATAGCGACAACGATGGTATCACCGACAACATCGAGGCCCAGTCCTCCAAGGGGTATGTGGCGCCCAGCGGTATCGACAAGGACAAGGATGGCCTGGATGACGCCTACGATGCTGCCACCGCCAATGCCTCCGCTACGGCCAGCAAGGGCCTGGCGCCGGTCGATACCGATGGCGACAGCACGACAGACTACCTCGACAGCGATTCCGACGACGACGGCAAGCAGGATATCGCCGAGCGCGACGCCGGGGCATGGTCCATCACAAGTGAAACCGATACCGATGGTGACGGTCTGCTCGACATCTTCGAGGGAGCGGATGCCAATGATGGCTATGACGCCAACGACGAGCTGATCAAGGACGGGAACTTTACCCTTTCCGATAGTGACAACGACGTCAGCGCGGATGGCTCAGACGCGGTGCCGAACGTAGCTGACTTTGACTATCGTGATAGCGCTCGCCTCGACCCGGATGGTGATGGCATCGATAATAGCGTCGATATCGATGATGATAACGATGGGATTATCGACGATAACGAGTATGACTTTAGTCGACCAAACCTGGTGGAGAATGGCGGATTTTCCGGAGGGGATTCCTCCGGTTGGTATTTCAGCGGCTCAGACCTTGTTGATAACAATACTTCAAAGCCTAGTTGGGTTAATAGTGCAAAAAACTCATCGCTGAGCGGGGGGCTTTTTGATGAGATCAGCCCTGGTGAGAACGGTGGGAATCATAGTTTGGTAAATGCAGCGGACCACAGCGAGTCACTTGTCTACAAGTTCGGCAAGGAGTTGGCGGCAGGTGACTATCGATACAGCTTCGATCTCTCAAAAACGTATTCGCGTGGTTCGGATAGATATAATGTATTTATCTGGGATTTTGATGCTGGGAAGCGCGTCAAGACGCTTGCGTACGGCCTTATCGGCGATCTTCCTGGAAGCGGTATTTTCAAGACGTTTAGCGGTGTGTTTGATCTGAGCAAGGCCGGCAACTATGGCATCGTAATGGTGGTTGATCAGGACGGGGACGGAGGAAACGGTGACTACGCCATGGACCGGGTGGCGTTTCAATATATTTCAAAGGATACCGATGGTGATGGTATCTGCGATGACAAGGATATCGACAGCGACAACGATGGCATCACCGATAACGTCGAGGCGCAGACGACCCAGGATTATATAAAACCTTCTGGCACCGATGTCGACAAGGACGGACTCGATGACGCCTACGACAAGGACACCAGCAATACCTCCGCTACGGCCAGCAAGGGGCTGACGCCGGTCGATACCGATAGGGACACCACGGCAGACTACCTCGATCGTGACTCCGACGACGATGGTAAGTTGGATATCGCCGAGCGTGATGATGGGGCCTCTTCCATTACGGATGCGACCGACACCGATCATGATGGCCTGTTGGATATCTTCGAGGGAACGAACGCCAACGATGGCTATGATGCAAACGATGAAAATGTCACGGAGAATGGTTTTACGCTGGCTGATTCCGACGACGATCTGCCGGCGGATGGCGACGGAGCACAACCACTTGTTGTCGATTTTGACTATCGGGAAAATGCTGTCTTGGATCGTGACGGCGATGGTATCATCGATACGGTTGATATCGATCAGGATAACGACGGCATCATTGATGTTACCGAAGGAAAAGATACCTCTGTACAAGAACAAATCGACACGACCGATATCGCCAACGACAAGATACCGGATCTTGACTTTAACGGCACAAAGGTAGAGGTGACCTCAAATACCACCGAGGGTAGCCTCAGCTATGGTCAAGAAGCCGGAGCGGTAAACTTTGACTATTCCGCGGATAATGTTGCAACGGTCAGTCTTGCAACAGATACCTTTGTGGACTTCGTCATCGACAGCAAGAACGTACCTAGTAGCAGACAGTTTGATAGGTATGACCAGCTTACCGTATCGAGCCCCGGTGCCTATATCGTGGTCTACGATCCCAACAATGTCCTGAATGTCGCTCAGGGGGTTTATCTCAACTCGCTCACATTCAGCATGAGAGGATTGGGGAACCTGTACGGACTGTCGTGGTCAGTAAGGGTCGTTGATGTAAAAACGGTGACCCTGAGCATGGGGTGGCATCCTGACTACAATGTGGCTGCCAATGTAGGGTCATGTGTCAGGATTGGTATCGGTGGTGTGGCGAAGGACACCGACCGTGACAATATCGCCGATCACCTGGATATCGACAGTGATAATGATGGCATCACCGACAATGTCGAGGCGCAGACGACCCTGGATTACATAAAGCCTTCAGGCACCGATGTCGACAAGGACGGACTCGATGACGCCTACGACAAGGACACCAGCAATACCTCCGCTACGGCCAGCAAGGGGCTGACGCCGGTCGATACCGATGGCGACAGCACGGCAGACTATCTCGATCGCGACTCCGACAACGATGGCATGCCGGATATTGCCGAACGCGATGATGGCGCCTGGGCCATCACGGATGCTACCGACACCGATCATGATGGCCTGCTGGATATCTTCGAGGGAACGAATGCCAACGATGGCTATGATGCCAACGATGACAACCTTGTTGACGGCAACTTTGCGCTCTCTGACAGCGACAACGACGTTGCGGCCGACGGCAGCGACGCTTCGCCCCCCGGTTCCGACCTGGATTATCGGGATAGCCAGATTGATACTGATGGTGACGGAATCGCAGATAGCTTGGACATCGATGACGACAATGATGGAATCCTTGATATCAATGAGTGGGGTGAGGGTGTCGCGGGAAATTGGATAGGAACAGACTACTGGGACAACTCTTCCATCAAGGTGGATGGCGGCGAAATCGTCGTGGGTGAAGCCGGGGATGTATTCGACGGTGATGATTCGAGTAGCGATTACATACATATCGATACAGGAGGCAGGAAAGGGGAGCTTGATCCGCCGATAGTGATATCTGTCTCTGTAGTAGATTCCTTGTCGAATTCTGGTTTGACGGTCGATCAATTTTATATTGCCAATGATCGCGGTGTTGTTGGTGATGGGATAAGGTCGGCTACTATCAGGGTGTATGGGAAGGATGGGCTGCTGGGCGAGGAAGTTTTAGCCAATATTGGTTGTGATAACACGAGTACGCACGATATTTATAACTTTAGTCACGTGTATCGCGGCGTTCTCCGGTTTGAAGTTGTTATCACGAGTACCCATGAAACAGGACCCTCGATAGCGGGGTATAAGCTTCAGCTAAGGGAATTGGGGCTCGCCAGTTCCGGCAATCATGCGGCTTACAGGGACAGTGATAAAGACGGTGTCTTTGATCACCTGGATATCGACAGCGACAATGATGGCATCACCGACAATGTCGAGTCGCAGACGACCCAGGATTATATAAAGCCCACTGGCACCGATGTCGACAAGGACGGACTCGATGACGCCTACGACAAGGACACCAGCAATACCACCGCTACGGCCAGCAAGGGGCTGACGCCGGTCGATACCGATGGCGACAGCACAGTAGACTACCTCGACAGTGACTCCGACAACGACGGCAAGCTGGATATCGCCGAGCGCGACGATGGCGCAACGTCGGTCAGTGACAGCACCGATACCGACGGCGACGGGCTCCTCGACATCTTCGAGGGATCGGACGCCAACGATGGCTTTGATGCCAATGATGAGAACCTTGTTGACGGCAACTTTGCGCTCTCTGACAGCGACGATGATATCGCAGCAGATGGCAGCGACGCCTCACCCCCCGGTTTCGACCTGGACTATCGCGACAGCATCGGTCCGCCGACGGCGGTAGAAGACGCCGGGAAGACCAATGAGGACGTGGCGCTGGTGGTCGCCAAGGATAAGGGCTTGTTGACCAACGATACCCTGGCGGGGGCCACCGAAATCGCCTCGGCGGCCATCGACACCGACGGCGACGGCGTGGCCGATACCGCCCTGGTGCTGGGGCTGGCCAATACCGTCAAGGACAGTGACGGCAATGTCATCGGCAAGCTGACGCTGGCCAAGGATGGCTCCTACCGGTTCGATCCGGTGGCGAACTTCTTCGGTGCACTGCCGATCATCAGCTACACCCTGAAGGGATCCGGAGGCTACGCCAGTTCGACGCTCACGATTACGGTAACCGCCGTCAATGATGCCCCTGTGGTCACCAACGACAAGGGCGATGCCAAGGAAGACGAGACGCTGAGTGTCGACGTGAGCGAAGGACTTCTGGCCAATGACAGCGATGTGGAAGGGGATAGTCTGGTCGTCTCCGGTTTCAGCGTGGCCGGCGTCACCGGCAGCTTCACCGCGGGTGAGACCGCCAGCATCCCCGGCAAGGGGACGCTAACGCTCAACGCAGATGGCTCCTACAGCTTTACTCCGGCGCCCAACTACCACGGCAGTGTCCCGGAGATCACCTACACCGTCAGCGACGGCAAGGGCGGGACCTCCAGCGGGTCCCTGACCATTACGGTTGCCTCGGTGGAAGACAGCGTGTCACTTGGCGGCCTCGGGGATGGCAGCGACGGCAGCGATGGCAGCGTCAACGAATCGGCCTTGACCGGGGGCTCTGCCGCCGGCGGCAGTGGTAGTGTGCACACGGGCTCCTTTACCCTGGGGCCTGCCTCGAGCCTCGACAGCCTGACCATCGGTGTCACGATGATAACCCGGGCACAGCTGGAGGCCAGTGGCACCACCGCGATCACCATCACGGGTAGCTACGGTGAGCTGTCGATTAACGGCTATGACAGCGATACCGGGGTCGTGTCCTACCGCTACGTGCTGTCGTCGGTCGCCGATCATCGGTCGGATCCGGTTCTGGACAGCTTTACCATCGGCACCACCGACAGCGATGGCGACGAGACCTACAACGCAGGCACGCTGGCCATCCTGGTGGTCGATGACGTATCGACCGCCAAGGCAGACCAGGGCAGCGTCGACGAGGACGCCAGCGGCGGCAGTTCGCTGACGGGCAATGTCGTTTCCAATGACACCCTGGGGGCCGATGGGGCCGCCGACAGCGGTGCACTCAGCGCGGTCGGCAAGGGCGAGGCTGCGCCTTCGGGGGGTGTGGGCAGCAGCATTGCCGGTGACTACGGTAGCCTGGTGATGGACGCCAGTGGCAAGTACCTCTACACCCTGGACAACGCCAACGCTACGGTCAACGGCCTGCAGAAGGGGCAAACCCTCACCGAGACCTTTACCTATCAGATCACCGACGCTGACGGCGATACCAGCACGGCGACCCTGACCATCACCATCAAGGGCGCCAACGACGCCCCGACAGCGGAGGATATCACCGCCAAGTGTGCAGAGGACGGCGAGACCACGGGCACCATCGTCGGCGAGGACCCTGATGGTGACTCCTTGAGCTTTACCCTTGATGCTCAGCCCGAGGGGGGAACCGTCACCCTCGACGAGGACACCGGCGCCTTCACCTTCGTGCCGGACGCCAACGTCAACGGCGACATCACCTTCAGCGTCACGGTGGATGACGGCCACAGCGGCAAGACCCAGGTAGAGGTGACGGTCAAGGTTAGTGCGGTCAATGATGTGCCGGTCGCGTCAGACGACAGCGCCAGCACAGCGGAGGACACCCCCTTGATCGTTGGCAAGGACGAGGGCGTGCTGAGTAATGACAGTGATATCGATGGCGATGCCTTGTCGGTGGCAAGCTTCAGCGTCGAGGGGCTGACGGGCACTTTCACGGCGGGGGAAACCGCCACCATTGCCGGGGTGGGGACCCTGACCTTGAACGCCGATGGTTCCTACCGCTTCGATCCCGCGCTCAACTACCATGGCAGCGTACCCAAGGTGACCTATGTGCTCAGCGACGGGCACGTCAGCGACACCGCCACCCTCAGCATCACGGTCGATTCGGTCGACGATAGCGTGTCGGTGGGCGGGCTCGGTGATGGCGGGGACGGCGTCGACGGAGAGGTCAAGGAGTCAGGGTTGGTCGATGCCGACGGCACAGGACTGACCCACGACGGCACCTTTACGCTGGGTCCGGCGGACAGCCTGGCGAGCTTTACCCTGGGTGGTTCAACCATAACGCTGGCCCAGCTCGAGGCCAGTGCCACGACGCCGATCAAGGTGACCGGCAGCCACGGGATCCTGACGATCAAGGGCTATGATCGCCAGACCGGGACGCTGAGCTATCGCTACACCCTGACCTCCGCCGCCGACCACTCAAGTGGTGCGGTGAAGGACAGCTTTGCCATCGATGTGACCGATGTCGAGGGAGATATCACCAAGGGTATCGGTACCCTGTCGATCCGCATCACCGATGATGCGCCGTCGGCCACCGCCGATACCGGTTCGGTGACCGAGGACGGCGCCGCCTCCACAGGCAACGTTCTGAGCAACGACCGGCAGGGCGCCGATGGCAGCAAGGTGTCAAAGGTGGGTGTTGCCGAATCCATCGATGGGGGAAGCGTCGGCAGCGCCCTTGTGGGCAGCTTCGGCACCCTGACACTCAACGCCGATGGCAGCTATGTCTATGCGCTGGACAACACCAACGCCATGGTCAATGCCCTGCAGCAGGGCGAGACCCTGACCGAAACCTACAGCTACCAGATCATCGACGCCGACGGCGATACCAGCACCGCCACCCTGACCATCACCATCAAGGGGGCCAACGATGCACCGACCGCGTCGGTCGACGCCTTGACCACATCGGAAGATACGCCGGTGGACGGCAGCATCGTGGCCGAGGACGTGGATGGCGATAACCTGTCCTTTGATCTGGTCGCCCAGCCGGAAGGCGGTACCGTCAGCCTGAGTGAGGATGGCAGTTTTACCTTCATTCCCGACGCCAACGTCAATGGTGACATTACCTTCAGCGTAACCGTCTCCGACGGCAACGGAGGCACCGTCACTGTCGAGGTCAGCGTCACGGTGACGCCGGTCAATGACGCCCCGACGGTGGTGGATGACAAGGCCGAGACCAACGAAGACACGACACTCGAGGTCGCCAAGGACAAGGGCGTACTGGCCAACGATACTGATGTGGAAGGCGATAGCCTGAGCGTCAGCGGCTTCAGTGTCGAGGGCATGACGGGCAGCTTCAAGGCGGGCGAAACCGCCACCATTGCCGGGGTGGGGACCCTGACCCTGAACGCCGACGGTTCCTATACCTTCGTGCCGGCGACCAACTACAACGGCAGCGTGCCGAAGGTCACCTACAGCGTCAGTGACGGTAATGGCGGGACCACCAGCGGTGCGCTGGCTATCACAGTCAAGCCGGTGGATGACGAGGTCAGCCTGGGCGGGCTTGGCGATGGCAACGATGGCAGTGACGGCAACGCCATGACCGACGGCTCTGTCAAGGAGTCGGGCCTGACCGGTGGCTCGGATGTGGCGGGCGGCGGGATATCCCACAGCGGCAGCTTCACGCTGGGGCCCGCCGATAGTCTGGCAAGCCTGTCCATTGGCACTACATCGATTACTCGGGCGCAACTGGAAGCCAGCGCCACCACCCCGATCAAGATCAACGGCACCCATGGTCTGCTGACCATTACCGGCTACGACCAGAAGACCGGTATCGTCAGCTACACCTTCACGCTGACCACCAATGCCAGCCATGGCGATGGTGCGGTCCACGAAAGCTTCGTCATTGGGGTGACCGACGTCGAAGGAGATGTCACCGCCAATGCGGGCACTCTGACCATCGCCGTCATCGACGATGCACCGGTGGCCAAGGCCGATACCGGTCAGGCCGTGGAGGACGGTGGCAACATCAGCGGCTCGGTCATTGGCAACGACCTGGCAGGAGCCGATGGCGCCCCCAGCAAGGGGCTGGTCAACGCGGTGGGCAGCGGTGAGGCGTCGCCGAGCGGCGGTGTCGGCAGCAGCGTCGCCGGCAGTTACGGTAGCCTGATCCTGGATGCCAACGGCAACTACCTCTACAAACTCGATAGCACGAACAGTGAGGTGAACGCGCTGGCGGTGGGGGCGAACCTGACCGAGGTCTTTATCTATCAGATCATCGATGCCGATGGTGATACCAGTACAGCGACCCTGACCATCACCATCATGGGCGCGAACGATGCCCCTGTGGCCAGCGTGGATGCGATATCCACGCCTGAAGACACGCCGGTCGACGGCCAGATCACGGCCAGCGACGTGGATGGGGATTCGCTGTCCTTCGATCTGGTGGCCCAGCCGGACGGGGGCACGGTCACGCTCAATGAAAACGGCAGCTTCACCTTTACCCCCGACGCCAACGTCAACGGTGACGTCAGCTTCAGCGTTACGGTAGACGACGGTCACGGCGGTACCACCACGGTGGAAGTTACGGTGACGGTGACGCCGGTCAACGATACTCCTGTGGCCACCCCGGACACCAACAGCACGAGTGAAGACACCCCCCTTGTGGTGAACAAGGACAGTGGGGTACTGGCCAACGACAGCGATGTGGATGGTGACAGTCTCAGCGTCAGCGGCTTTACCATCGAGGGCGTGACGGGAACCTTCGAGCCGGGCGAGACGGTCGCCATCGAGGGCGTCGGCAAATTCACCTTGAACGCCGATGGGTCCTACCGCTTCGAGCCGGCGCTGAACTACCACGGTGACGTGCCCAAGATCAGCTACAGCGTCAGCGATGGTGCCGGCGGAACTACCACCGGAACGCTCCAGCTCAGCGTCGAGGCGGTCGACGACAAGGTCACCGTCGGTGGCCTGGGCGATGGTAGTGCTGACGGTGATGGTGCCAACGATGGACAGGTCAGCGAGTCAGGCCTGGCGGGGGGGACCGGTACCCTGGGTAGTGGCGTCTCCCATACCGGCAGCTTCACCCTGGGACCGGCGGACAGCCTCGCCAGTATCAGCCTTGGCGGAACCACCTTGACGCTTGACCAGCTGGTCAACAGTGCCGGTACGCCGATCAGGATCCAGGGTGGCCACGGCGAGCTGGTGATCAATGGCTACGACAGGGCCAGTGGCACGGTCCGCTATATCTATACCCTCACGGCACACGCCGACCATAGCCAGGGGCCTGTCAGTGACGATTTTGCGATCGCCGTCACCGACGTCGACGGTGACGTCACCGCGGATGCCGGTACCCTGTCGATCGCCATACTCGATGATGCACCGAAGGCCGTGAACGACGTCGACGACACGATCAACAAGCCGAATCAACCCAGCAGCATCGCCGATGGAAACGTCTTGACCGGCGACGGAGGCGACGATCCCGATGCCATGGACGGTGACGCCGATCTCCTGGGCGGTGACGGTGGCACGGTCAGTGCAGTGGGTGCAGGATCAGATGGGCCGTCGGCGTCCCATATCGGACAGGGGCTTCAGGGCGAATACGGCACCCTTGTCTTGAACGCCGACGGCAGCTACCGCTATGTACCCGATTTCGACTCGGACACGGTCAAGTGGCTGGCTGCCGGGCGACACGTTTCAGACACCTTTACCTACCAGATCACCGATCCTGACGGAGATACGGCCACCGCCACCCTGACCATCCGCATCTACGGCACGACGGCGGTGGTTGGCACGGAAGGGGGCGAGGTAGACGAAGCTCAACTCAACACGGATGGCGCCACCGGCACAGACCCTGGAGACTCGGGTGAGGTGATCTACGAAGGATCATTCTCGGTGGTGGACCGGGTGACGCAGCAGCTCGCAACCCTGACCATCGGTGGCACGAGCTTCACTCCGAGCGAGTTGGCGGCGTTGTCCGCCGACAACCCCTCGGTACGCATCGAGACCGATCACGGCTATTTCGAGATTATCGGCTACCAGCTAGGCGACGGCACCGACGTGCGGGAAAACACCGTGCTCTATCGGTTCGTGCTGACAGAAGCGGCTGAGCATGGTGGAGAGCGAGTGTTCGATAGCGTCGACGTGGTCATGACAGACCAACTTGAAAATTCGACCCGGGATTGCCCCAAGGCCTTGATGATCGAGATTCTCGACGATGCTCCCATCGCCGCCAAGGACAAGGTCAGCGTCGCCGAGGACGGCGATGCCGGCACCGGTAGTGTATTGACCAATGACCGCGAGGGCGCCGATGGAGACGTCACGGTGACGGCGACGGGCCCGGGCTCCAGCGTCAGCTCAGACGGTGTCGGTAGCGAGGTTGTCGGCAAATACGGCAGTCTGACCCTGGCCGCCGACGGCAGCTATACCTACACCCTGGACAACACCAATACGGAGGTCGATAGCCTCAAATCGGGTGGTTCGCTGACCGAGATATTCAGCTATCAGATCACCGACGCCGACGGCAGCACGTCCACCGCAACTCTGACCATCACCATCGAGGGGGCCAACGACGCGCCGACGGCCAGCGTCGATGCATTGACGACCCAGGAGGATACCCCGGTCAGCGGTACCATCGAGGCCAGTGACGTTGAAGGAGATGACCTCAGCTTCGATCTGGTCGCGCAGCCAGACGGGGGCAAGGTTACGCTCAACGACGATGGCACTTTCACCTTCACCCCCGACGACAACGTCAATGGCGATATCACCTTCAAGGTCACGGTTTCCGATGGCAATGGCGGTACCACCACTGTCGAGGTCACGGTCAAGGTGGAAGCGGTCAATGATGCGCCGAAGGTGACCGGCGAGACCGCCAGTACCCCCGAGGACACGCCGCTTGACTCGTCGAGCGACGACAGTCTGCCTAGTCTGCTCGACAACGACAGTGACATCGAGACCGATCACGACAGCCTGGTGGTCGTGGACGTTCGCGTCGACGGCATGAGCGAGAGCATCGATGTCGGTGAGACCGTCACCATCGATGGTGTCGGCAAGCTGACGGTGGAGGCCGATGGTGCCTGGCGATTCGAACCGGCACTCAACTACCACGGCAAGGTGCCAACGATCACCTACACCGTCAGCGATGGCGAGGGTGGGACCAGCACCGCCACCCTGGACATCACGGTCACGCCGGTGGACGACCAGGTCAACCTGGGCGGCCTGGGCGACGGGAACGATGGCGGCGAGGGAGGCAACATCAGTGATGGCTCCGTCAGCGAGGCCGGCCTGCCCGGGGGCAGCGATGAAGGTAACGGACTGAGCCATAGCGGCAGCTTTACCCTGGGGCCGGCGGACAGCCTGGCGAGCTTTACCCTGGGCAGTCGCAGCATCAGCCTTGCCGAGCTCGAGGCCAGCGCGTCGTCACCCATCGCGATCGAGGGCCGCTACGGCACCTTGACCATCGAAGGCTACGATCGCGCCACCGGTACGGTCAGCTACCGCTATCTGCTGACCTCAAACGCAGATCACGCCAACGAGCCGGTCAGCGACGACTTCATGATCAGCGTGACCGACGTGGAGGGTGAGGTCACCGCCAATGCCGGTACCCTGGCGATCAAGATCATCGATGACACCCCGAGTGCGACCGATGACAGCGGTACCGTCGACGAGGACGGTGCTGCCGGCGCCGGCAGCGTCTGGGCCAATGATCGTCCGGGTGCCGATGGTGCGGATGCCAATGGGGCGGTGGTTGCGGTTGGTGTTGAAGCCGGAAGTCTCGATGGGGCCACCGGCGTCCCGCTGGAAGGGAGCTACGGCAGCCTGATCCTCAACGCCGATGGCAGCTATAGCTATACGTTGGACAACACCAATAGTGATGTGGATGGACTCCAGGTCGGTGATACCTTGACTGAGACGTTCAGCTATCAGATCCGCGACGCCGACGGCGATCTCGCCACCGCCACCTTGACGATCACCATTCGTGGCGCCAACGACGCGCCGGAAGCTTCTGCGGAAAAGGTGACCGCCAGCGAGGATACTCCGGTGGATGGCAAGATCATCGCCACCGACGTCGATGACGATGAGCTCACCTTTAGTCTGGATGCGCAGCCTGAGGGTGGCACCGTTACCCTCGATGAGAAAGGTAACTTCACCTTTACACCGGATGCCAACTTCAACGGCGACACCAGCTTCACCGTCACCGTGACCGACCCTTCCGGTGCCACCGTCACGGTGGAGGTCGATGTCTCGGTGACACCGGTCAATGACGCGCCGTCCGCCAAGAACGACCAGGCCACGATCGCCGAGGACACGCCTCTGACGGTCGCCGCCGAAGACGGCCTGCTGGCCAACGATAGCGATATCGAGGGCGATAGCCTCAGTGTTACGGGCTTCAGTGTCGATGGTATCGAGGGAACCTTCCTGGCAGGGCAGACCGCCGTCATCGAAGGCGTCGGCGAGCTGACCATCAGCGCCAATGGCAGCTACCGTTTCGTGCCGGCGCTGAACTACAACGGCGAGGTGCCACTGGTCACCTACACCGTCAGTGACGATGGGGGCGCGACCTCCGACGCGAGCCTGAGCATTTCGGTCACGGCGGTGGACGACAAGGTGACTGTCGGTGGGCTGGGGGATGGAGGCGGTGAGCCAGGAGGGGGCGATTCAGCAGGCGACGCCACCACCGATGGGTCGGTTGACGAGGCCGGTCTGACAGGAGGCAGCCACGAGGGCTTGGGCCTGAGCCACAGTGGCACCTTTACCCTCGGACCAGCCGACAGTCTGTCCAGCCTGACCCTGGGGGGAAGCACCATCAGCCTGGATCAGCTCAAGGACTGTGGTAGCCATCCCATCGAGGTGACCGGCGATCACGGCACCCTGGTGCTGCGCTACTACGACCCCGCCACCGGAGAGGTGAGCTATACCTACCATCTGGCCTCGAGGGCCGATCACTCCGGCGGCGCGGTCAACGACAGCTTCGCCATCGGCGTCACCGACGTGGAGGGCGAGACCACCGACAACATTGGCACCCTGGCCATCGCCATCATCGACGATGGTCCTGGCACCGGCAATGACCGCGGTGAGGTGAGCGAGGAAGGCTCAGAGCCGGGAAGCGACTGCAGCGGTAATGTCCTCCTCAATGACCACTATGGTGTCGATGGCGTTGCGGTGGATGGCGGGGTCACGGCGGTGGGGTCAGGTCAGTCATCGCCCGAGGGCGGCGTTGGCGAGCCGGTGGAGGGCCGTTACGGTAGCCTGGTGCTGAACGCGGACGGCAGCTATTCCTATACGCTGGACAACAGCAACCCCGTGGTGGACGCGCTCAAACCGGGGCAGACGCTCACCGAGACCTTCAGCTACACCATCACCGACAGCGATGGCAGTGTTTCCACCGCGACGCTGACGATCAGCGTTCTCGGCGCCAACGACGCCCCTGTCGCCAGCGTGGATCCCATCGTCACCACCGAGGATACCCCGGTCGAGGGGCGCGTCGTCGCCACCGACGTGGACAATGACGACCTGACCTTCCGTCTCGACCATCAACCGGACGGCGGCAGCGTCACGCTCAATGAGGATGGCACCTTCACCTTTGTGCCCGACCCCGACGTCAGTGGCGATATCAGCTTCAGCGTGACCGTGACCGACGCCAGCGGTGCCACCACTACCGTTGTAGTCACCGTCTCGGTTGAGCCGGTCAATGACGCCCCTGTGGCCAGTGCCGATCCTATCGTCACCGGTAGCGGTGAAGCCGCCTCTGGTCAGGTGGTGGCATCGGACGTTGAGGGGGATGATCTCACCTTCGCGCTGGATGACGGTCCTCGACACGGTCAGCTTACCCTGAACCCGGATGGATCCTTCGTCTATGTGCCGGAAGCAGGATTCTTCGGCAGCGACAGCTTTGTCGTCGCGGTGTCGGACGGGCAGGGAGGTGTAACCTACGTGACCGTCTCGGTGACGGTGGAGCCCCTCGATAGCTTCTATATCGGTGACCGTGCGCCCGAAGTCTCGTCGCAGGATGTCGAGTCGGATGCTGAAGGGCCCTTGATGCATGCCGATGGCATGGTCGATGAGGTGGTCAATCAGTACGGAGGCCTTGGTGGCCTTGCCGATCTGTCTGCCGATGGGGCAGTAAGAGCGGCGGTACACGGTATTTCGGCGCTGACCGACGCCGAAATGGAGGTGGCAAACAAGGATCAGCCGAGAGAATCCAGTGCCTGGAACTCCTCGATGCTGCACGAGGCCAGGTCGCTGGCTCATCCCGGTGAGGTGCGAGCGACGTCGTGGGCAAGCAGCGATGGCCGAGCGACGCTGGAGGCTCTGGTCGAGAACGAGCGGGCGTGGCTCAAGCTGCCGGAAGGGCAACGCGACATCAAGGTGTCGTTACCCGGGGGCCGAGCCTTGCCGGACTGGATCCAGCGTCCCTCGATCGGTCAGCTGCTGATCGAACGGCCGGCGGCGCTGGAAAAGGTGACGCTGGATATCGATAGCCGAGGCAGTGAAGGGAAAGCGCATCACTATCGCCTGGTGCTGGACCTGGACAAGGTCCGGCTGGACGTGAGTGAAAGTGAGCCATCGTCCCCTGTTGCCGCGCAAGGGTTCAGCGAGCAACTCAGTCGGGCCCATCACCGGACGAATGACCTGAACCCGAATCTGCTTGAGGCGCTGGCGCTGCTGACCGAGCACGATTGACGGTTAGCCAGGCCGTCACAAGCAGCAAACTTGGCGGACGGGGGGCTTCCCTTGTCCGCCATGTCGTTACCGCCGTTGGATGTTGCCGTGTGGCTCAGGAGCGTCGATCGGCAGGCAGCCCGAGAAAGTTCTGGATGATGAAGAAGTGATCCTCGAACAGGCTTTCTGGCTCGAGTTCCGCCAGGGGTACCCAGCGGGCATGGTCGCCACCCTTGACTGGCTTCAGCCTCGGCAGGTTCTGATCTGGTCTCAGGGCAAAATAGAAGGCTTCGGCCAGGGTTCGCCCACGCCAGCTTCGGTGCGGCTCGTCGAATAACCGTTGACCGCGTAGTGATCCCTTGAGTACCGGCTCCGGCACCTTCAGCCGAATGCGTTCGCGCAGCTCGCGCAGGCAGGCGTCCATCAGTCGTTCCTGGGCGCTGATAAAGCCCCCGGGCAGGGCATAGAGTCCCTTGCCGGGTGCCGAGGTGCGCCGCACCAGCAGCACATGGCCCGACTGCACCACAACCGCACAGACGGTGACGAAGATCGGCGGGTAGGGTGCCTGGGCCCAGGCCGAGCGGTACTGGTCGAGCAGTTGCTGTTCTTCGCCGAGCTGGCGGTAGGGCTTGCCGCTCATGAAGCGGCGGATATGTTCCACCACGCCCGGTGGAAGATCGTGGCTTGCGTTGGTGGAGAGATACTCCACCGCCGAGCCCTCGGAGCGAAATAGCCGTTCACGAATCTGGCTGGCGGAGATCGCTTCGACCAGCGGTACGCTCACCGACTCCCACTGGGGGAACAGTGACAGGTAGTAGCTCGACTGACCGCGGCTGGCGCCGATCAGCCCGATGCGTGGTAACCGTGCGCTCTCGGGATGGGCTAGATCGCGCACTTTGCGCTGGACGTCGTGTACCCAGACATCGTCGTTGTACAGCGCATCCAGCAGCGGCACGATCTCGAGGCGAGCGTTGTCGTCTTCGTCGAAGGCGCTGCGCAGCATCTGGCGGCGTTCGTCAAAACGCCAGGGGTTGCGCAGTGAGCGCGCCTGCCAGGCGGAGCCTACCAGCACGATGACCTGTCTGGCCTGCTTGAGGGCCGCCCGAATCACCGCCAGATGGCCGAGGTGCGGGGGCTGAAAGCGTCCGATGAACACCAGGCAGTCGAACTCGGTCTGCGGCGGAGAGGTGGCCAGATCGGTGGGCATGGAGGACTCCTGGAAAACGTCGCCGCCATTATGGTGGCGACGACTGGCAGGCGCAAACAGACCGGTGCAAACAGACCGGCGCAAACAGATAGGCTCCCGAGCTGGATCGGTAAGGCTAGATGAAGGAGGCTCGATCAACCCTTCGCGACGATCTGGTCATGATGAACTGGCAGCGCCTGGGCGTCGCGTTGGCGCATGTTCCTGCGTATACCGTCGGTGTTAGGTATGCTGAGAGCAACGATAATGACGAGGGAACGCCATGATCATTCAGTTTTTCGCCTTCTGGTGGGGGGTGCTGCGTCGCTCGGTGGCGTTGTGGCTCGAGCGCAACGCCTTCAGCTACGCCGGCTCGCTGGCGTTCTATACCCTGTTTTCGCTGGCGCCGACGGTAATCATCGCGGTGACGGTGATCGGTGTGGTGCTGGGCGAGGAGGCGGCACAGGGGCAAATCTTCGCCCAGTTGCAGGGCACCATGGGCCCCGAAGCGGCCACCGCCATCGAGCATGCCGTCGCCCAGTCGCGGATCCAGGAGTCCGGGCTGTTGCCGACGCTGCTGGGTTTTGCCGCCCTGGCGGTTGGTGCCACTACGGTGTTCGGCCAGATGCAGTTCTCGCTGAACACCATCTGGGGCGTCGCGGCACGCCCCAGCAGCAACAGCCTGTGGATCTTCGTCAAGAATCGAATGCTGTCACTGACGATCGTGCTGGCGATCGGCTTTATCCTGCTGGTGTCAGTGGGGCTCGGGGTCTTCGTCAGGGCGGCGCTGAAAGCCGCCGATGATGTGCTGCCCTACGTCAGCCTGCTGACACGAGGGGTGGAGCTGCTGGTGTCGATCGGCGTGATCGCCGCGCTCTTTGCCACCATCTTCAAGGTGTTGCCCGACGTGGTGCTGCGCTGGCGCGACGTCATCGTCGGTGCGGTTGTCACGGCCTTGCTGTTCTCGATAGGGCGTACCGGTATCGCGCTCTATCTGGCCTACAACGCGACTGCCTCGACCTACGGTGCGGCGGGGTCGGTGGTGGTGGTGTTGCTGTGGGTCTACTACTCCTCGCTGATCCTGCTGTTTGGTGCTGCCTTTACCAAGGTCCATCTACTCGCCCGGCACAAGCCCATCATCCCGCGCAACAGCGCCGTGCTGGTCAAGCAGGAACTGCTCGATCAGCAGAGCGTGCGTGCCCAGTTGAGCGCCGAAGAAGAACGGGAATTCGAGCAGGAGGCTCGCGAGCGTCAGCATGAGGCGGAGCTGGAGGCAGGGGGAGCGGAGACTGCTGGCACGGTGGAGAGCCGTCAGGCCAACGAAGATGACGAGGTCAGCGTCGATGATACGGTTCAAGGGGCCGATGTCGCCAGAGAGGAACCAATGGACGAGCAGCAGGAGGCAGCCACGATGTCCGATGACACCCTATGCCTGGAGGCCCTGGTGGAAGGGCGAGTACAGGGCGTGAGCTATCGCTTTGCCACCAGGCAGCAAGCCGAGGCAGAGGGGCTTGCGGGGTATGCGCGCAACCTGCCGGACGGCAGTGTCGAGGTGTTGCTGTGTGGACCTCGTGACGCGGTGGAACGGGTCGCCGACTGGCTTGAATATGGGCCCGAGCAGGCCGAAGTGACCCAGGTCACCACCCGTGAGGTAACGCTGGATAAGCCGCCGAGGGATTTCACGACGGGCTAGAGCCCGGTGTAGAGCGCCCGTGGTCGTCGCCGCTGGCGCCATGACCTCAAGGATCCAGCGATAGAAGAGCCCCGGGCGGGCACGACAATGTCCCTCGACATTATCCGTCGTGCCCGCCCGGGGCTTTTTGCTGGCTTGAGTCGTTCAGGCCAGGGTGTCCGCGATCCAGTCGCTGACGGCCTTGCCGTCTACCCCCATGCAGACGTTGACCACGGGTGTCTGTGACCAGCGGTCGGCGATAAAGCCTCTGCCTTCCGGCGCGAGGATGGTCTGCCCCTCGGCCGGCCCTTCGGTAACCACACCCAGGTGGCCGCGGGTGGTCTCGAACAGGTCCGGGCGCAGTAGCCAGGCCAGGGCCACACTGTCATGGGGGCAGCAGCCGTCGATGCCGAGAGCTTCACGATAGAAGGCGCGATAGAAGTCGTAGCTGCCGGCCAGAATCTTGCCGAGCTCGCCCTGGCCTGCCTCGATGCGGGCCATGTGTTCCGGCGTCAGGATGCAGCGATGGGTCACGTCGAGCCCCACCAGGGTCAGCGGCCAGTCGGCGGTCAGTACGCGCTGCGCGGCGTGGGCATCGTTGAAGATGTTGGCTTCTGCCACCGGGGTGACGTTGCCGCCTTCGCGAATGGAGCCGCCCATGATGACCACCTGCTTGACCAGGCGGGTGATCTCGGGGTCCAGCTGCAGCGCTGCGGCAAGGTTGCCCAGCGGGCCGACCGCCACCAGGCTGACCTCGCCCGGACGCTGGCGCACGGTGTCGACGATAAACTGGGCGGCGCTGCGAGCATCGGCCTGTCCCTTGACCTCGGGCAGGGTGATATTGCCCAGGCCGTTGTCGCCATGGATATGCTTGGGTGCCGGATGACGAGGTTTGACCATGGGGCAGGCCGAGCCCTGGGCCACTGGCACTGGCTGGCCCGCGATCTCGCCGAGCAGCAGGGCATTGTGGGTCGCCGTCTCGATGTCGACGTTGCCGAAGGTGGTGGTCATGCCGAGCAGCTCAATGTCGGGATGGCGCAGGGCGATGGCGATGGCCTGGGCGTCGTCGACGCCCGGGTCGGTATCGAAGATGATCGGGGTGCTCACGGAAGCTCCTGTGATTGGCCTGAAGGTCTCAACGGATGGCGTGCTGGCCGCTCGCCAGCGCTGTGTCGACCTCGTCGCGGGTCGGAATGCTGGCAGCCGCGCCCTGGCGCTGAACGCCGAGGGCGGCGGCGGTGGAGGCCAGCGCCAGGCAATCCGCCACGGTCTTTTGTTCCTGCATCGCGGCCAGGTAGTAGCCGATGAAGGTGTCCCCGGCGGCGGTGGTGTCAACCGCCTCGACCCGACTCGCCGCCTGGAACTGGCGTTGTCCGCCGTGCTGATGCCAGGCGCCTTCGCCTCCGAGCGTCAGCACCAGTTGGGTGCTGGGCAGGCGCTCGGAAAGGGCGGTGAGCAAGGCGTCGGCATCGGTATCCTCTGCAACACCGGCCAGCCAGGCGGCCTCGCCCCGATTGACGAAAAGGAGATCGCACCGGTCGAGCGGCAGGTCCAGCACGGCGTCGCTCATCGGCGCCGGGTTGAAGGCGATGTTCAGTCCCTTTTCATGTCCGAGCCGGATGGCATCGGCCAGGGCGCTGCATTCATTCTGCAGCAGCAGCCAGTCGCCGGCCTGAGTGCCCTCCATCAGCCTGGAAAGGTCGTCGGCCGCGTGGTGGTGGTTGGCTCCGGGGAACAGCAGGATGGCGTTCTCTGCGCCGTCGTCGACCTGGATGATGGCGTGGCCGGAGGGCGCGGCCACCTCGGCAATACCATTGACGTCGACCCCGGCATCGGCAAGCTGCTGGCGGGCCCAGCCATCCTGGGCATTCAGGCTACCCCAGTGAGCCACCTGACCACCGGCCTTGGCCAGCGCGAGCGACTGGTTGGCTCCCTTGCCTCCAAGGCCGACTCGGTGCTCGTGGCTCGCCAGGGTTTCCCCCGGGCGAACGAGATGGGGAACGCGATAGACATGGTCGAGATTGATCGACCCGTAGTTGTACAGCATGGGGTGTCCGATGAGGGGGTGGGCTCAGCGCGAAGTATCGGAGTGATGCCGGGCCGACGCAAGGGTGCAACCGCCATCGGTAACGAGGCTGTTCCCTTGTTTCCAAAATTATACCGTTATCTTGATTTGACCAAAACCCGAACGTGCAAATTGCATCGACTTGTTACTCATAGTCGATGAGGACAGGCCGTTGGGAGGCGTCGCATTCGCTAAACTCGCCCGAACATGCCGATCAGGGGCGCAATAACGTTGCATAAGCGCGGCATCAGCGGGGCGAAAGCCTGGAAAGAGCTCAGCAAGGGGCAGGGTGGCAAGAATGGCCTGGTGGCAGGCGGGCACGGTCTGCTGTGCCCGCCATGGACGGCGTCAGCTCTCTTGCGCAGCGTTCCGTAGGTTGTCGACGGTCAGCTTGACGATGTTCTGTCGCGCTTCAGGGGTGATCCAGGCGCTGTGCGGGGTGACCAGCAGGTTCAGACGCGGCGACTCGTTGACTGCGTCAATCAGGGCGTGGCCATCACGAGGCGGCTCCGCGGGAAGGACATCGACGGCAAGGCCTCCCAATTGCCCTTCGCGCAGGGCGGCCAGAGCGGCTTCTTCATCGATCACTCCACCCCTGGCGCAGTTCACCAGCAGGGCGCCTTTCTTGATGGTCTTGAGGTTGTCGGCGTTGAGCAGATGACGACTGTGTTCGGTCAATGGGCAATGCAGGCTGACCACGTCGGCCTCGGGCAGCAGCTCGGCCAGTGCCGGGCGCCGGTCATTGGCCTCGTTGCCTGGTCGCGCGCTGAAACTCACCCGCATGCCGAATGCCTCGGCCAGGGCGGCCACCTTGGAGCCCAGTTCACCCTGTCCCACCAGCACCAGATGCTTGCCTTCGAGTTGCAGGGTCGGGTGGTCCATCAGACAGAAGAAAGGGCTCTCACCCCAGCGGCCCTCGGCCACGTCGCGCTGGTACTGCGGCAGGCGAGTGGCCAGGGCGAGGATCAGCATCAGGGTATGCTGGGCGACACTGGCGGTTCCGTAGGCGTTGACGTTGTCGACGCGGATGCCACGCTCTTTCGCCACCTCCATGTCGATATTGTTGGTGCCGGTGGCCAGTACGCAGATGTGCCGCAAGGAGGGCAGGGCGTTTAGCGTATCGGCATCCAGCACGACCTTGTTGACGATGGCGACGTCGGCGCCGGCCAGCCGTTCACGCGCTTCGGCAGGGGTGCTGGTGGGGTGAACCTCGAGGCTCTCGAGCTGCTCGCGCAGCGGTGCAAGGTCGATGTCGGTACCCAGGCTGTCGGCGTCCAGTAATACAGCTTTCATCGCTTCTCCTGTTGTGTTTGGTGGGTGTGGTGAGTCTGGTGGCGAAGATCGGTGCACAGGGCTGGGCCTTGAGGCGCTCAGCACGCTATAATGCGCCCCTTTGATTTGGGCTTGGAATTGCTGTTGGCCGGCCCTATATCGCATGTCGGGATCGGAAGCGGCGTGATCGAGGGTGTGTCAGGCAGATCAGACGCCGGCTTCCCGCCCCGCAGGAACAATGCGAACGGAGACCTAGAACCATGCCCATCTACGAATATCAGTGCAAGGCCTGTGGCCATCGGCTGGAGAAGCTGCAGCGCATGAGCGCCGCTCCCTTGACCGACTGCCCGGCCTGCGAAGCTCCCGAACTGAACCGCCTGGTCTCGGCGGCTGGCTTCCGTCTTGCGGGTGGCGGCTGGTACGAGACCGACTTCAAGACCGGTGGCACCAAGAAGAATCTGGCGGGTGACAGTGGCGGAGGCGGCGCCTCCTCCGGTGGTGGCTCCGCTTCCGGTGACGGCGCCGCTGCCTGATCCAACGAATTGCCTTTACCTTCACGCAACATGACAGGAACCAACATGCGCAGCCATTATTGCGGCCAGCTCAACGAAACCCTGGTGGACCAGACGGTCAGCCTGTGCGGCTGGGTACACCGCCGCCGTGACCACGGTGGGGTGATCTTCCTCGACCTTCGCGATCGTGACGGTATCGCCCAGGTCGTGGTCGACCCCGATACCGCCGAGGCCTTCGCCAATGCCGACCGCGCCCGCAGCGAGTACGTGCTGCGCATCCAGGGCCGAGTGCGCATGCGTCCCGAGGGAACCCAGAACCCGAACATGCCGACCGGCCTGATCGAGGTGCTGGCCAAGGAAGTGGAGGTGCTCAACACCGCCGCCACGCCGCCGTTCCAGCTCGACGAGCACGGCAAGGTGGGTGAGGAAATTCGCCTCAAGCACCGCTACATCGACCTGCGTCGCCCGGAGATGATCGAGAAGCTGCGTCTGCGCTCTCGCATCTCCCATAGCGTGCGGGCCTTCCTCGAAGGCGAGGGCTTCCTCGACATCGAGACGCCGGTGCTGACCCGGGCGACCCCGGAAGGTGCACGTGACTATCTGGTGCCGAGTCGGACCCACGCCGGCAGCTTCTTTGCGCTGCCGCAGTCGCCTCAGCTGTTCAAGCAACTGCTGATGGTGGCGGGCTTCGATCGCTACTACCAGATCGCCAAGTGCTTCCGTGACGAGGACCTGCGTGCCGACCGTCAGCCGGAATTTACCCAGATCGACCTCGAGGCCTCCTTCGTCGAAGAGGCCGACATCATGCGCATCACCGAGTCCATGGTGCAGGGCCTGTTCAAGGACGTGCTCGACGTGGATCTTGGCGAGTTCCCGCGCATGACCTGGCATGAGGCGATGCATCGTTTCGGTTCCGACAAGCCGGACCTGCGCATCCCGCTGGAGCTGACCGACGTCGATGACCTGATGAAGGAGGTGGACTTCAAGGTCTTCTCCGGTCCGGCCAACGCCGATGACGGCCGTGTCGCCGCACTCAAGGTGAGCGGTGGCGCCAAGCTGTCGCGCAAGGAAATCGACGAGTACACCAAGTTCGTCGGTATCTACGGCGCGCGGGGCCTTGCCTGGATCAAGGTCAACGAGCGTGCCAAGGGCATCGAGGGCCTGCAGTCGCCGATCGTCAAGTTCATGGAAGGCGTGATCGAGACCCTGCTGGATCGTGTGGGTGCCGAAGACGGTGACATCATCTTCTTTGGTGCCGACAAGGCGCGCATCGTCAACGAGGCGCTGGGGGCTCTGCGGGTCAAGCTGGGTGAAGATCTCGATCTCTACACCCAGCCCTGGGCGCCGCTGTGGGTCGTCGACTTCCCGATGTTCGAGGCCGACGACAACGGTCGCCTGAGCCCGCTGCATCACCCCTTCACCTCGCCGGCGTGCAGCCCCGAGGAGCTCAAGGCCAACCCGGCCGAGGCCCTGTCGCGTGCCTATGACATGGTGCTCAACGGGACGGAGCTGGGTGGCGGCTCGATCCGTATCCACGATCAGGCCATGCAGAGCGTGGTATTCGAGATCCTGGGTATCGGTGAAGAAGAAGCCCGCGAGAAGTTCGGCTTCCTGCTGGACGCGCTGCACTACGGTGCGCCGCCCCACGGTGGTCTGGCCTTCGGTCTCGATCGTCTGGTCATGCTGATGACCGGCGCTCGTACCATCCGTGAGGTCATCGCCTTCCCCAAGACCCAGAGTGCAGCCTGTCTGATGACCGACGCCCCTGGCGAGGTCAGCAACGACCAGCTCAAGGATCTGAGTATCCGCCTGCGTCAGAAGGCCAAGCCCGAAGCCAGCGAATAACGCTAGGCGCTGTCCGAAAAGTCGACGAGCGAAGGTTAGACAAGGCAAAAATCGGTGAGACAGCGCAGTTTACGGGGTGTAAATGAGCATTTTGATCCGATTTTTAACGCCGTATTACCGAGCGCAGGCACTTTTCAGACAAGCCCTAGGCTATCGTGCTGTACCGAAAACCCCCCGCCCATCGGCGGGGGGGTTTCGTTGATGGGAAATCAGCCCAGCAGCCTGGACAGTGGTGACGGCAAGGAAGACGCCGCGCGACGGGCCAGCGACGGAAGGGTGGTGAGAGACGATAGAGGCGAGAGCGGTGAGATCGGTGAGCCACCATGAGGCTCGGTCAGATGCTGTCCGATCATTCTACGCGCCGGTGCCAGTCGGTCACCCAGGCGCAGCCCCAGGTGACGGACCATTCGTGCCGGCACTCCGTCATCGGTGTAGAGGCCAACGATGGCCTGGGTGGCTTGATATAGCGGCCAAGTGGCCAGCCGATGCTCGCGCTCATAGCGCTTCAGCAGTTGCGGGTCGGCGATGTCCTGTCCGAGTTGGTGGGCACGGATCAGCCGGCGGGCCAGGCGGTGCTGACTCTGGGCGCCAAAGTTGAAGCCGTGTGCCGTCACCGGATGCATGCCCACCGCGGCGTCACCGACCAGGGCAAAGCGTTCGGCCACGAAGCGCTCTGCGTAGGCGCTTACCAGGGGATAGACGTGGGTCGCGCCCTCCAGGGTCATGGCGCCGAGCCTGCGTCCGTAGCGATGGGTCAACGCCTGCGACAGTGCCTCGGGCGGCAGCGCGGTAAGCTCCGACATCTGCTGGCTGGGCAGGGTCACCACCGCCGACGACAGGTGTTCGTGCAATGGCAACAACGCCAGGGTCTGGCCGTGGTCGAACCACTCCCAGGCAGACTGGTCATGGGCGCGTTGGTGGCGAACCCGACACACCAGCATGCTGCGGCCGTTGTCGCGCATGCGCGCAGCGATTCCCATCTGACGGCGGGACTCGGAGAAGCGACTGTCCGCGGCCACCGCCAGACGTGCCGACAGTCGAGTACCGTCTTCCAGTGCCAGACGCGCCGCACCGGGGTCGCTGGTGATGCTTTCCAGCGCCGAGAAGTGCCAGTCGATGCCGTCCATGCGTTCGGCTTCCTCGAAGGCGGCGCGGCGTATCAGATGGTTCGGCACCATGAAACCCAATGGTCGATCGTCGCCGGAGTCGAAGTCCATGGCAAAGGACGACTGTCCGTTGAACACCTTGGCATGCGTCAGCGGTGCCACCTCGTGCTGGGGGATCCGCTGCCACACACCAATGTCGGCAAGCAGGTCGCAGGATGCCTGGGTCATGGCGATCTCGCGCCCATCGGGCCTGGGTTCGGCCAGTCGAGGGCGATCGATTCGATCGATCAGTGCCACACTCAAGCCGGCACCGGCCAGTGCTCGCGCCAGGCATAGGCCCACTGGCCCTGCACCAATGATGGCCACATCCTTCATTCGTCACTCCTGAGCTGGATTCGCTGGTGAGCTGCACGCGCGGTAGAATGCGCGATAAATCAAGCGCCCGACGCTAGCACAACGGGTGATCAGGTGGCGGGCTTTATGGCGCGCATTTGATCCAGCGCCGTGTTCAGGTGCTTTTGGCAGGCTCCTTCAGGGCCTTGTCTTCCAATATCGCCCGGCGACGTGCGAAGCGGGCTTCCAGCAACCAACGGGATGCACCATGGCAGGACATAGCAAGTGGTCGAACATCAAGCATCGCAAGGCCGCCCAGGATGCCAAGCGCGGCAAGATATTCTCCAAGCTGATCCGCGAGCTGGGCGTGGCCGCTCGTCAGGGCGGGCCCGAACCCGCTGACAATCCGCGTCTGCGGGCCGCCATCGACAAGGCCCTGTCCAACAATATGACCAAGGACACGATCCAGCGGGCGGTGGATCGCGGGGCAGGGCAGAATGATGGCGATGACATGGAGGAGATCACCTACGAGGGCTATGGTCCGGAAGGCGTCGCCATCCTGGTGCAGTGCATGAGCGACAACCGCAATCGAACTGTCTCAGATGTGCGACACGCGTTTTCCAAGCATGGCGGCAACCTGGGCACCAGCGGATCGGTCGCCTTCATGTTCCATCACCAGGGGCGACTGACCCTGGCACCGGGGACCTCCGAGGAGGCAGCCATGGCGGCCACCCTGGAGGCGGAGCCCGAGGATATCCTGACCGACGAAGACGGCAGCCTGGAGGTGGTGACATCACCGGAGCGCTTTGGTGCCGTCAAGGATGCCCTGCTGGCCGCGGAGCTTGAGCCCGTCTACAGCGACGTCGGACTCTTCGCCGATACCACCACGCCCATCGAGGATGCCGATCTCGCGCGCCGTGTGCTCGCCCTGATCGATCACCTCGAAGACCTCGATGACGTGCAAAATGTTTTCACCAATGCGGACTTCAATGATGCCATTCTTGCCGAACTGGAGCGCTGACCTGCCGGGGAACCCGGCATGATCGTGCTGGGGATCGATCCTGGCTCGCGTATCACCGGCTACGGGGTGCTCGATGCCAGCGAGCGGCAGCCGCGCTACATCGCCAGTGGCTGCATCCGACTCAAGGATGAGTCCCTGGCCCAGCGTCTGGCGCAGGTCTATGCCGGGATCAGCGAGTTGATCGGCATCCACCGTCCCGCGGCCTTCGCCATCGAGCAGGTGTTCATGTCGAAAAACGCCGACTCTGCGCTGAAACTGGGTCAGGCGCGGGGCGCCGCCATCGTCTGCGCCGCCAATCACGGCCTGGACGTGCACGAGTATGGGCCGCGCCAGATCAAGCAGGCGGTCACCGGCAGCGGTGGTGCCGACAAGACCCAGGTGCAGCACATGATCACGGCGACGCTGGGACTGTCCGGCACGCCCCAGGCGGACGCCGCCGATGCTCTGGGAATCGCCCTGACGCACTGCTACGCGTCACGTGGCTTGATCACCCAGGGCTCCTTCGGTGGGCGGCCCAGCGGCTCCAGGGGGGGCGGCAAGGGGACGTCCTGGCGCCAGTATCGTCCCTAGGGCTTGTCTGAAAAGTGCCTGCGCTCGGTAATACGGCGTTAAAAATCGGATCAACATGCTCATTTACACCCCGTAAACTGCGCTGTCTCACCGATTTTTGCCTTGTCTAACCTTCGCTCGTCGACTTTTCGGGCAGCGCCTGGGTTTTTTTACGCCGATGCGCCGGGTTGTTGTTGCTGCGTCGGCTGACGTTCAGGCTGTCGCAAAGTGGCGACGGAAGCATTATCGAACAGCGTTTGTTTGTGCTGGCGGGGCCCAGGCTGCCACCGTATAGTGGGATGCAAGGTACGCTTGCAGGGTAGCCGCTCCCGCGATTCGTGACCGCCGTCTCAGGTACACTGGCGATCACTTTTACCGCCGAGATCAAGGAAGTATTCGCGCCATGATTGGACGCATCACGGGCACACTGCTCGAAACCCAACCACCCTGGCTGGTGGTCGACGTCAATGGCGTCGGCTACGAGATGGAAGCCTCCATGACCACCCTGGTCGCCCTGCCGGGCGCCGGGGAGCGGGTGTCGCTGTACACCCATCTGACCGTGCGCGACGATGCCCATCTGCTGTATGCCTTTGCCCGCGAGCAGGAGCGCGCGCTATTTCGCGCACTGATCAAGGTCAACGGTATCGGCCCCAAGCTGGCCCTGGCGATACTCTCCGGCATGGACGAGGACGCCTTCATCCGCTGCGTGATGGAAGACGACGTCAAGGCGCTGACACGTCTGCCTGGCGTCGGCAAGAAGACGGCCGAACGTCTGGTGATCGAGATGCGCGATCGCTTTCCCCACTGGCAGCATCCCGATAGCCTGCCGCTCGAAGGGAACACTCAGCCGTCCACACCGGTATCCGGCAAGACGGCATTGGCTGACGCAGAGGCGGCGCTGGTCAGTCTGGGCTACAAGCCCACCGAGGCAAGCCGCATGTTGTCCGGCCTCGAGGATGAGGGCAGCACCGAAGCCATGATCAAGGCGGCGTTGGCGCGCCGCATGGCGGGTTGACCATGATCGATACCGACCGACTGATCGCTGCCGATCCGCAGGAAGGAGAAGGGCGGGTGGACCACGCCATCCGCCCCAGGCGCCTGGCCGACTATATCGGCCAGCCCCGGGTCAGGGAACAGCTCGAGATCTTCATCCATGCCGCCCGGGCCCGGGACGAGAGTCTCGACCACACCCTGGTATTCGGCCCGCCTGGACTCGGCAAGACCACCCTGGCCAATATCATCGCCACCGAGATGGGCGTGGGCCTGACCTCGACCTCCGGGCCGGTGCTCGAGCGTGCCGGCGACCTGGCCGCCATGCTGACCAATCTCAAGGCCGGTGACGTCCTGTTCATCGACGAGATCCATCGACTCTCGCCGGTGGTGGAAGAGATCCTCTATCCCGCGATGGAAGACTTCCAGCTTGATATCGTCATCGGTGAGGGCCCTGCGGCCCGCTCGATCAAGCTCGATCTGCCCCCCTTCACCCTGGTCGGGGCGACCACCCGAGCCGGGCGTCTGACGTCACCGCTGCGTGATCGTTTCGGTATCGTGCAACGCCTCGAGTTCTATGCCATCGACGAGCTGACCGAGATCGTGGCACGCTCGGCGCGCCTGCTCGAGGTACACACCGACACGGACGGCGCCCGTGAGGTGGCCAGGCGCTCCCGTGGCACGCCACGTATCGCCAACCGGCTGCTGCGGCGGGTTCGCGACTTCGCCGAGGTCAAGGCGGCAGGGCGCATCACCGCCGAGGTGGCCGACCAGGCGCTCAACATGCTCCACGTTGACCACCATGGCCTCGACCATATGGACCGTCGCCTGCTGCTGGCGATGCTCGAGAAGTTCGACGGTGGCCCGGTGGGGGTGGATTCGCTGTCGGCGGCCATCGGCGAGGAGCGCGACACCATCGAGGACGTGATCGAACCCTACCTGATTCAGCAAGGTCTGATGATGCGCACCGCACGAGGCCGGGTGGTGACGCGCCAGGCCTGGACCCATTTCGGCATGGCCCCTGACGACCAGGCCTTCGACGCTTCCAACGACTGACCCGAGACGAGGATTTCCGTGAACGACTCCATGTCCATTCCCCATCTGATCATGAACGCCAGCGGCGTGGTGCAATTTGTCATGCTGCTGCTGATGATCGGTTCCGTGCTTTCCTGGATCGTGGTGTTCCAGCGCAGCTTTGTGATGCGCCGTGCACGCAAGGCGCATCGCGCCTTCGAGGACCGCTTCTGGTCCGGCGTCGACCTCAACGAGCTGTATCGAGACGCCCCGGCCGAGGGCGAGACCCAGGGCGCCGAGCACATTTTTCGCGCCGGCTTTCGCGAGTTCAATCGGTTGATGCCGAAGACCCGCAGCCCCCAGGCGATCCTCGACGGCGTCCAACGCAGCATGCGGGTGGCCTGGTCACGTGAAGAAGAGCGCCTGAACCTGCACCTGGTGTTCCTCGCCACGGTGGCCTCGGCCAGCCCCTATATCGGCCTGTTCGGCACCGTCTGGGGCATCATGGGCTCCTTCCAGTCGCTGTCGATGGCCCAGCAGGCGACCCTGGCCACGGTGGCACCATGGATCGCGGAGGCGCTTGTCGCGACCGCCATGGGCCTGTTTGCAGCGATCCCCGCGGTCATCTTCTATAACCGCCTGTCGGCGGAATCGTCGCGCCTGCTGGGCAAGTACGAAGACTTTGCCGAGGAGTTCCACTCCATCCTGCACCGCAACCTGCAGGGCCGGCCCGACGCCGGCGCCGCCTGATCAAGGAGACGCCGCATGCTTGGACCCTTCAATCGCCGTGGGCGCAGCAAGCCCATGGGGGAAATCAATGTGGTCCCCTTTATCGACGTCATGCTGGTGCTGCTGGTGATCTTCATGATCACCGCGCCGATGCTGACCCAGGGGGTCAAGGTCGACCTGCCTCAGGCGACCTCGGAGCCGATCGAGGACACCGAAGACACCGACCCGATCATCGTCTCGGTGGACAAGGAAGGGCAGTACTTCATCAGCCTCGGTGGCGACGAGACCCAGGTCAGCCTGGACGAGTTGAGTGACCGGGTGGTCATTCTGCTCGAGCGCAATCCCGGCACGCCGGTCATGGTGCGGGGTGATCGCAACGTCTCCTACGGCCAGGTGGTGACCTTGATGAGCACGCTGCAGGTCGCCGGCGTCGCCAACGTCGGGTTGATCTCCGAACCCCCGCCCCAGGACGGTTAGGAGCGCTCATGGCGAAACCACAGCGGCGAAAGACACTTAAGCGTTCCGCCGGGCGAGTTGGCTATGGTCTGCCGACGGTGCTGGCCGTTGCCCTGCACCTGGGTATCCTGGTCATCAGTGTGATCAAGTGGCCGAGCAGTGAACCCGAGGCGCCCAACAACGCCATCGTGCAGGCTACCCTGATCAGCACCGAGACACGTACCGATCAGGCCCAGCAGGCGGCCGAGGCACGCACGCGCGCGGCCGAACGTCAGGCTCAGGAAGAAGCCGAGCGCCAGGCCCAGGAGGAGGCCGAACGTCAGGCCCGCGAGGCCGCAGAGCAGCAGGCCGCCGAAGAGGCCGAGCGTCAGGCGGCAGAACAACAGGCTCAGCAGGAAGCCGAGCAGCAGGCAAGGGAAGAAGCTGCCGAGCAGGCTCAGGCGGAAGCCGAAAGGCGGGCCGCCGAGGCCGAAGCCGCCGCCCAGCGCAAGGCCGAAGAGGAAGCCGAGCGTGAAGCCGCTCGCCAGCAGGCCGAGCAGGAGCGCCAGGCCGAAGCCGAGCGACGTCGTCAGGAAGAGGCGGCGCGACAGCAGGAGGCCGAACGACAGGCCCGCGAGGAAGCCGAGCAGAAAGCAAGAGAGGAAGCCGAGCAGCAGGCAAGAGAGGAGGCTGAGCGCAAGGCACAGGAAGAAGCCGAACGTCAGGCCCGCGAGGCAGCCGAGCAGCAGGCAAGAGAGGAAGCCGAGCGCAAGGCACAGGAAGAGGCCGAACGTCAGGCCCGCGAGGCAGCCGAGCAGAAGGCAAGAGAGGAAGCCGAACGTCAGGCCCGCCAGGAAGCGGAACGCAAGGCACAGGAAGAAGCCGAACGCCAGGCCCGCGAGGCCGCCGAACAGAAGGCCAGAGAAGAGGCCGAGCGGCAGCTTCAGCGGATCATCGAGGGCGATTCCAGTGCCGTCTCCAACGCCGAACAGGGGAACGAGGCCGCCAATGGCTTTATCCAGCTGGTGCGGCGTGCGGTGGAGCAGGCCTGGGTCATCCCGCCCAATGTGGGCGACGGCACCACCGCCGAGGTACAGGTCAGGTTGGGGCCCTCGGGTGAAGTATTTGCTGCAACGGTCACACGTTCGAGCGGAAACGCCGCCTTCGACAACTCCGCCATCCAGGCGGTGGAGTCTGCTGCTCCGTTCACCGAACTGCGAGACCTTCCCAGCGGCGTGCAACGCGACTATCGTCAATTCAATCTGCGATTCAGACCGGGAGACATTCGCTGATGAGAGCCTTGAATGCGAGTTGGTGGACCAGGAGGGTCAGCAAGACCGTCGCTAACACGAGCCTTGCCAAGCGTCTGCTTGCTGTTGTGGCAGGCATGCTGGTGTGGCTGGCCGGGCCAGCGGCCCAGGCCGATCTGACCATCGATATCACCCGCGGCAACGAAAGGGCCACACCGATCGCGGTGGTGCCCTTCGCCGACCAGGCGGGTGGGCTACCGGAGGATATCGCCCAGGTCGTCTCCGATGACCTGGAGCGCAGCGGCTACTTCGAACCGTTGCCGCGCTCAGAGATGTTCAACCAGCCCTCGACCAGCGAGGAGGTCACCTACGGTGACTGGCGCAGTCTCGACTCGCGCTACCTGGTGGTCGGCAGCACCAGTCAGGAGGGTGGCCAGGTCAAAGTGCGCTTCGAGCTTCTCGACGTCAGTGGCGAGACCCGGCTGCTGGGCGAGACGGTCACGGCATCGAGTTCCGATCTGCGCGGCGCGGCGCACTATATCAGTGACCAGATCTTCGAGGAGATCACCGGAATTCGCGGCGCCTTCTCGACCCGCATCGCCTATGTCACCTCGCAGGGGGTGGGCGACAACACCCAGTACGGGCTCTATGTGGCAGACGCCGATGGGCGCAACAGCCAGCAGGTCCTGACGTCCGATGAACCGATCATGTCACCGGCCTGGTCGCCGGATGGCGGCAAGCTGGCCTATGTGTCCTTCGAGACCGAACGGCCGGCCATCTACGTGCAGAATCTTGCCACCGGTCAGCGCGTCAAGCTGACCGACTTCGAGGGGCTCAACAGCGCACCGAGCTGGTCGCCGGATGGCCGTCGCCTGGCGATGGCGCTGTCCCGGGACGGCCAGCCCGAGATCTACGTGATGGATATCGGCTCGCGCAACGTTCAGCGTGTCACCAACTCCTCGAGCATCGAGACCGAGCCGGCCTGGGCGCCGGACGGCCGCTCCCTGATCTTCACCTCGGACCGCTCGGGCGGCCCCCAGATCTATCGCCAGAGCGTGTCCGGTGGTGAGGCCGAGCGTCTGACCTACACCGGCAACTACAATGCTCGTGGTCGCCTGTCGCCGGATGGCGAAACATTGTTCTTGATCCACCGCGGCAACAATGGCTATCAGGTGGCCAAGCAGGACCTCGAGAGCGGGCGTCTGGTGGAAATCAGTGATGCCCAGCAGGCCGAATCTCCCAGTATCGCGCCCAATGGCACCATGGTAATCTTCGCCACCCAGCAGGGTAGCACCGGGGTGCTGGGAGCGGTCACCGCCGATGGACGTGCGCAGTTCCGTCTGCCCGCCGCCCAGGGCGATGTCCGTGAGCCGGCCTGGTCCCCGTTTCTGAACTGATTCGACGGCCATATGCCGATGAATCGACTTTGATGCATCACGCAAGGAGAGTGACACGATGTTTCTCAAGCCCTACGCCCGTTCGCTGGCCATCGCCGCTTCCCTGGCCGTTCTGGCTGGCTGCTCCAGCACCGGCGGCACCCAGGACGGCAGCGCCGCAGGCACCGGTACCGGCGGTACCATGGGTGGCACCGGCGTCGGTACCGGCACCGCCGGCAGCGGCCAGGTCAGCGGCTCCGGCTATGGCACCGACGGTGCCGGCCAGATGGCCGACGGCCGCATCCCGGAAGTGCGTACCATCTACTTCAACTACGACAGCGACGCCATCCGTCCCGAGTTCGAATCGGTGGTCAACGCCCACGCCCAGTACCTGAGCAGCAACCCCAACGCCTCCGTCGTGCTGCAGGGCCACACCGACGAGCGCGGTACCCGCGAGTACAACCTCGCGCTTGGCGAGCGTCGTGCTGGGTCCGTCGAGCGCTACCTGCGCCTGCAGGGCGTCAATCCCTCGCAGATGGAAGTGGTGAGCTACGGCGAAGAGCGCCCCGCAGCTCGCGGCAGCAACGAGGATGCCTTTGCACAGAACCGCCGTGTGGTCTTTGCTTACTGAAAGCCACTGACGTCGGACGTGGGAGAAGTCAATGAGACACAGTCTTAAGGGACTGTGCGGCGCGGGAGCCCTGGTGCTCCCGTTGTCCGTCATGGTACCCGCCATCCTGTCACCTGCACTGGCTCAGCAGCCGGTCGTCAGAGACCTCAGCGGTGGCAACAGCTTTTACGATCAGACGGCCACCCAGGCCCAGGCCAGCGGCAATCTCGCACTGTTCAACCAGGTCGAGCAGCACCAGCGCGAGTTGCGAGAATTGCGCGGGCAGATCGAAGAACTGCGCTACCAGCTCGATCAGCTCAAGCAGCAGAGTCGCCAGCAGTACATGGACCTCGATCAGCGCATGTCCGAGTTGCCGCGCCAGGCAGCGCCGCCAAGCGCCCCGAGTGAAGCAACGGAGCCGCCGAGCGAATCTGCAGACAGCAGCGGCAGCGGAGCATCCTCTTCGTCCTCTGGCCAGGCCAGCGATGATGCCAGGGAGGCCTATCAGTCGGCGTTCTCCAAGGTGCAGTCGCGAGACTTCGATCAGGCGATCAGCGACTTCGATACCTTCGTCGATCGTTATCCCGACTCCAGCCTGACCGCCAACGCCTACTACTGGCTCGGTGAATTGCATTCGGCACAGTCGTCCTTTGGCGATGCCGCCGTTGCCTTCGAGACCGTACTGGACCGTTTTCCCGACAGCAGCAAGGTTCCCGACGCCATGTACAAGCTGGGGCTGCTGAAAGCGCGGCAGGGAGATACCGAAGGCGGCCACGCACTTCTGGAATCCGTCCAGCAGGACTATCCTGACAGCAATGCGGCATCTCTTGCCGATGACTATTTGCGTCAGGCCGGGGCCTGATCAAGGAAGCGCCATGACCGAGTGCAAGATTGATTACCAGGCACCTCAAGACCTGCTAAAGGATCGCATTCTGCTGGTGACCGGTGCCGGAGACGGCATCGGGCGCACCGCGGCGATCGAATACGCACGTCGCGGGGCCACCGTGATTCTGCTGGGCCGCACCACCGCCAAGCTCGAGAAGGTGTATGACGAGATCGAGGCCGCCGGAGGTCCGCAACCGGCGATCTTCCCGTTGAACTTCGAAGGGGCGACGCTCAAGGATTACCACGATATGGCCGAGGCGCTGGACAAGGAGTTCGGCCGGCTCGACGGTATCCTGCACAACGCCGGGCAGCTAGGCCGGATCACGCCATTCGAGCAGTACAATCCGGAACTGTGGGATCAGGTCATGCAGGTCAACATCAACGGGCCCATCTGGATGACCCAGGCGCTGTTGCCACTGCTGACCAAGTCTGCCGACGCCTCGGTGATCTTTACCTCGTCGAGCGTTGGCCGCAAGGGGCGGGCCTACTGGGGCGCCTATTCGGTCTCCAAGTTCGCCACCGAAGGCTTTGCCCAGGTACTGGCCGAGGAGATCGATCATCTGGGGACCCTGAGGATCAACACCCTCAACCCCGGGGCGACCCGCACCGCCATGCGCAAGAGCGCCTACCCGGGCGAGGACCCCATGAGCCTGCGGACCGCAGAGGACATCATGCCGACCTATCTGTGGCTGATGGGCCCTGACAGCAAGGGCCGCAACGGGGAAGCCTTCGACGCCCAGCCGCCGAGAAGCTGACGTCACAGGCGAGCGAAGCGAGCAACGAGCGTTGCAAAAGGAACGGCGAGCCGATCGGCCCGCCGTTCCTTGCGTCTCACCGCCTAAACTGCCGATCCCGACCCCAGCACCAGCGATGCGACGCTCAGGTCGCGCCTCCTGTCGTCGTGCAGGGCTTCGGCCGCCGCCCTGGCCTCGTCGACGTCTGGCTTTCCGCAACGTCTCAGTGGTCTCTCAATGGCCCTCAATGGCCTCTCAGCGTCCTCTTATTAGACTCTCAGTGCCGTTTCAGCGCCTCGAGAACCGCCTCCGCGGTATCGAACCAGCGGTCGGCCGGCCAGTCCCGGTAATCTTCTTCCTCGGCAATGTAGCCATAGCCCACGGCGATGGCCGGCATGCCCGCGGCTTTTGCCGCCTGCATGTCGCGCACGTGGTCGCCTAGATACCAGCACGCCTCGGGCGCGACGTCGAGGCGCCTGGCCGCCTCCAGCAGTGGTTCTGGATGTGGCTTCTTCACCGGCAGGTCGTCTGCGCAGAGCATGACGCCCGGCGCGAGTCCCAGCGCCTCGACCAGGGGCTCGGCATACAGACGTGGCTTGTTGGTGACGATCCCCCAGGGCCGGTCGAGGCCATCCCAGTGGAGCAGCAGACGGTCGAGCGGCGGGAACACCTGGCTGTGTTCGGCCACCGCTTCGGCGTAGAGGTCGAGCAGCTGTTGACGCGCCGCAGCGTGGTCGGGATGCTCGCTTTCGAGCCCCAGCGCCAGGGTGACCAGGGCGCTGCCACCATTGGACACCTGGGCGCGAATGGCAGGGTAGGGCAGCTTGTCCAGACCATGCAGCCGGCGCAATCGATTGGTGGCCTGGGCCAGGTCAGGAGCGGTATCCACCAGAGTGCCGTCAAGGTCGAACAGCAGGGCGTGAGGTAGCGAATCGTTCACGCGGTCTCCTTGCGACAGATCATCAGGTAGTTGACCGAGACGTCGTTGGCGGACAGCGAGAACCGACGAGTGATCGGGTGGTAGACCAGACCGCTTTGCTCCTCGATCTCGAGTCCTGCATCGCGACACCAGCGGGCCAGTTCGGCTGGGCGGATGAAACGGGCGTAGTCATGGGTACCACGAGGTACCATGCCGAGCACGTACTCCGCGCCGAGAATAGCCAGGGCGTAGGACTTGGGATTTCGATTGATGGTCGACAGCGCGAGCTGTCCGCCGGGCTTGAGCAGGCGAGCGCAGGCACGCACGATCGCTTCGGGATCGGGCACGTGCTCGAGCATTTCCAGGCAGGTCACCACTTCGAAGCGCTCCGGCGCTTCCTCGGCCATGTCTTCGACGCTGATGTAGCGGTATTCGAGAGCGACCCCCTGCTCATCGGCGTGTTGACGCGCAACCGCCAGCGACGCCTCGGCCAGATCGATACCGGTCACCCGAGCGCCGCGGCGTGCCATGGCCTCGGAGAGGATGCCTCCGCCGCAACCGACGTCCAGCACTTCGCGTCCGGCCAGTCCCACTCTGGCGTCGATGAAATCGAGCCTCAGCGGGTTGATGGCATGCAGCGGTTTAAATTCGCCTTCGGGATCCCACCAACGTTCGGCCAGCGCGGAGAACTTGTCGATCTCGTTGTGGTCCACGTTGGCGGAAGGGGTATCGGATATGCTCATCTGTATCTCCAGGGCGTTCCATGCCGCCGATGTCAGCGGACCGAGTTCGTCTGGTACGCTATTCTACGCATTCCCTGTTCCGAGTCCCATGGCCCAGATCGCCATGGACGACAGCCGAACCCAATTTCGAGAAGAAGGAAGTCTCATGATCCGCAAGGCCGTTCTCCCCGTCGCAGGTTTTGGCACACGGTGTCTGCCGGCGTCCAAGGCCATCCCCAAGGAAATGATCACCATCGTCGATCGCCCGGTGATCCAGTACGTGGTACAGGAGGCCGTTGCGGCGGGCATTCGTGACATCGTGCTGGTGACCCACGGCACCAAGAGCGCCATCGAGAACCACTTCGACAAGCATTTTGAACTGGAGGCCGGGCTCGAGGCCAAGGGCAAGACCGAGCTGCTCGAGGAGCTGCGTGCCATCGTTCCTGCCGACGTCAACATCATCAGCGTGCGTCAGCCTGAACCTCTGGGCCTCGGCCACGCGGTGCTGTGCGCTCGTCCAGTGATCGGTGACGACGAGCCCTTTGCCGTGCTGTTGCCCGACGTACTGGTCGACGATGATGGCCTTGAGCGCAATGACCTTGCCGGCATGATCGACGCCTTCGAGCGCACCGGACGCTCCCAGCTGATGGTGGAAGAGGTTCCACGCGAGCTGGTCTACAAGTACGGCATCGTTGCGCCCAAGGGCGAGTCCCCCGAGCCCGGTGAGTCCTGTGAGCTTTCCGGCCTGGTCGAGAAACCCAAGGTCGAGGAAGCGCCCTCCAACCTGTCGGTGATCGGACGCTACATGTTGCCGGGTCGTATCTTCCCGCTGCTGGCCAAGACCCCGCCCGGCGCCGGCAACGAGATTCAGCTTACCGACGCCATCGAGGAGCTGCGCGTCGCCGAAGGCGTGGACGCCTACCGCATGCAGGGCACCACCTACGACTGCGGCCACCAGCTCGGCTACCTGGAGGCGATCCTGGCCTATGGTCGGCGCCACTCCCGCTATGGCAAGGGCTTCACCGAGCTGCTGAAACGCTACGCCGCCGAGGACTGAAGCCATGAAGGTCGTGATACATGGAAGTGAGCTTTCGGCAGCCACCGCTGCCGCCGCGCTCTCCTGGGTTGGACATGATGTCTGCTGGCAACCGCTGGATCGCCGCTGGAGCGAGCTCAAGGATAGTGACTGGCTGATCCGTGAGCCTTCGGTACTGCAACGCCTGACGGAGGCCATGGAGGCCGGGCACCTGACCCTGGAGCGGAACAGCGAGGTCGACGGCCCTGATATCGACGTGCTGTGGCTGGCCTTGTCACCGACCCAGCGCGACGATGCCAGCCGTCTGGTGGAGGAGAACGCCTCGCGTCTTGCCGACGGTGCCATTATCGTCAACAACGCGACCTTTCCTGTGGGCGACACCGAGCGGCTCGAGTCTGTGCTCGAGGGCCAGAATGTGACCTCGGTGGCGCTGCCTGACACCCTCGAGGAAGGGCGGGCCTGGGAGACCTTTACCCGCGCCCGCAGCTGGCTGCTGGGCTGTGACGATGACCACGCCGAGCGCCAGGTGCGAGAATTGATGCGTGCCTTCAATCGGCGTCACGAGGTGTTCAAGCGGATGCCTCGACGTGCCGCGGAGCTGACCAAGCTGGCCATCAACGGCATGCTGGCGACCCGTATCAGCTACATGAACGAGATGGCCGGGCTAGCCGACACCCTGGGCGTGGACGTGGAGTACGTGCGTCAGGGCATGGGGGCAGATCAGCGCATCGGCTATGAATACCTGTACCCCGGTTGTGGTTTCGGTGGCCCCAATTTCAGCCGGGATCTGGTGGGCCTGGTGGATGTCCAGTCGGCCAGCGGCCGCCACTCCGAGTTGCTCGACCAGGTGCTCGAGATCAACGAGCACAAGAAGGAGACGCTGTTCCGCAAGCTGTGGGCTCACTATCAGGGGCGTCTGGAAGGGCGCACCGTGGCCATCTGGGGGGCTGCCTTCAAGCCCGGCACTGCGCGCATCGATCATGCGCCCGTGCTGACGCTGCTGCGCGCCCTGTGGGCCCAGGGTGTACACGTCAGATTGCATGACCCCGCTGCGCTCCCTGCCGTACGTGCGGTGGTCGGTGACCACCCGCTGTTGAGCCTGCATCAGGACGACCCGCTCGACGCCTGCCATGGCGCCGATGCGCTGATGCTGGTCACCGAGTGGAAGGCCTACTGGAATCCCGATTGGATGGCGCTCAAGCGACAGCTGAAGGGCGCCCTGGTCCTCGATGGTCGCAATATCTATGACCCCCAGTATGTCGCCGCCCAGGGCTTTCACTATCGCGGCATCGGCCGACGCGCCGATCCGTCAACCTGATATATCGATCAGGACCTGACAGCCGAACCATCGGCCCGGCACCGGGTCTGTCCCGTAAAGAGCGCAGTATTTACTGCGCTCTTTGCTTTGGTGTCTTGTTCTGTCTTGGCCAGACCAGGCCTGGCCCGAACTGAGCTGCTCGAGGTGTCATCGGTCAATGACAGTCGCCGAGATTCTGGGCGACAAAGTCCCAGTGAATCAGCGGCCAGAGTTGCTCAACCGGAGACTTTCCACAGCCAAGATCCATGACCAGCAGCGGCCTGCCCGATGCGTCATCAAGCCGCTGGCCACGCGCACTGATCGTCAGGCTCATGCCACGGTTGGAGTGCAGCAGCCACAGCCAGCCTGGCCGCCGGTTCCCTTGCTCCTGTTCGTTTTCGACCCGCCCGTGCATCGCCTCTCTCAATCCTGTAAAGGAACCGAACGTCTGTGTCAGTTCCTCGTTCAGTCGACCCTCCGGTGCTGTCGGGCGCGGTAACAGGCAGTGCCAGAACAGGGTAAGGTTCCAGGCTTCGACCGCATGTTCGAGCACCTCACCATGGGCCTTTGACATTACGTCCTCGAGGGACCTCGTAGCCGTGCCTGAGCCGCTCGCCCAATGATTGAGCGCTGTCAGATGACGTTGATGGTCCCCCTGGTAGCGATCCTCGACCCAGGCCTTCGAGAGGTAGGGTTCCAGTTGGTGGCTATCGAAGGGCAGCGCAGGCAATTCAAGGATCATGGGGACTCCGGGGTCGTGAACGTCATGGTGAAGCGAGGTATGGCAGGTGCCCCACAGCAAGGCGTTGATAGGGATAGCGCTAACGCGTTATCCGTCTGCCGTGCGTAAATATGGTAAAAAACCTTACACTATCAGCCAACTTTGGCCGCCAAGGCCCGTGGCACGTGATCGGCCCTGAGCCAGCGATGTCATCCGGTGCCACAGTGCCACACGCTGAACCGCAAGGAGAGTTTCATGGGGCATCCACCGGAAGTCGGCCGTCCGGGCGCTATCGTACCCGATCCAGGAGAGAGTGTATCCGCCGCTCGCTATCGCCGGCCCCCGGCGCCTAGACTTTGGCCGTTATGGCTACTGGTGCTGTTGATTATCTGTGCAGTGGGGGCCGCTGGCTGGCTGGCCTGGCAGGAACGTCAGCGGCTCGAGGGTGAGCTGACCCGCTTGAGGGGGGAGTTGTCCAACATTCATGCGCGGTTCGATGCCGAGCAGGGAGAAGGGGACCTGGTGGCGGACATCCAGCGTCGAGTGGCCGAACTCGAACAGCGGGACGATGCCCTGGCCCAGCGACTCGAGTCGACCGCCGAGGATATAAGAAACACTGTTTCCGAACAGGCACAGACAACGCTGGACCAACACAGCAACAACGCCGACACTCTGCAGGACGTCGAAGAGCGTATCGCCTCCATCGCCGATACGCTGGCGGCGACACGCACATCGCTGGGTGCCGTTGAACGAGCCGGCGACAATGCCCGAGGTGCCCTGGAGGCTCGCATGGACCGCTTCGATGATGCCCGCGAGTCCTTTGCCGGCCGGTTGGGGTCGCTGACCACCAGGGTCGATGAGGTGGTAACGCGCCTGGATACCCGGCTGGGGCAGCTGTTGCCGCGGTTCGACACCCTGGAGCAGCGGCTTGCCTCCCTGGACGAGGACGTTGAAGGCCTGCGCCAATCGCGCCAAGATGGTGCGGAGGAACGTCGCGCAATGGAAGCCAGGCTCGAGCAGCGCCTGGATGCGCTGGATGACAGCGCCCGGTCGCTTGGCGCCGATCTTCGCGAACTGCGTCAGTCCCAGCTCGCGTTCAGCGCCCAACTGGAGGCGCTGCGTTGATCCAGCACCCACGTCAGGAAAGCCAGTCTATTATGGAAAATCGCGTTCCCGCTCGTTCGGGTCTGGGTCCGTTCGTCCGTCGATCAGGGGCCGCCCTTTGCCTGGTCTCGGTGTCGGTGCCGGCCCTGGGCATGGATGCCGAGATCGTCGGTATCGAAGGGGATATGGCCAACAATGTCGAGGTCTACCTGCAGGGGCTCGACGGCAGCCAGTATCGTGTGGAGCGGCTGCGCAACGAGGTGGTTCGACTGACCCAGGAGGCGATGCGGGTCTACGGCTACTATGAACCGCAGATCGAGATGCGTTTCGACCGCGATGACGAGCCCCAGGAGGTCTTCCTCACCATCGACAAGGGGGAGCCGGTCAAGCTGGAAGTGATCGATTTCACCCTGGAGGGCGACGCCCGCGATGACGCCCCCTTTCAGTTGGCGATCGACGCCTATCCGCAAGAGGAAGGCGACATCCTCAAACACGCCCCCTACGAGAGTCTCAAGGGTAGGCTGCAGGGCCTGACCGTGGAGCGAGGCTACTTCGATTGGCAGTTCACCGATGAGCGCATGGAAATTCGCCCCTGGGCCAACAGCGCCCGGCTGTACTTGGGCATGGACAGCGGGCCGCGCTATCGCTTCGGCAGGGTCAATTTCAAGGGCCATCACATCGTCGAGGAACGCCTGCGCAATCTGGTGCCCTTCGACTACGGCGATCCTTACCTGGCAAGCGACGTCGCCGAACTCAACAACCAGTTGAGCGAGACCGAATGGTTCGGCTCGCTGACGGTACGCCCCCGCCTGGAACGCCAGAAGGGCTCCCTGGCGCTGCCCGAGAACGACAATTGGTGGTACTCGGTGGACGTCGCGGAGATCCCGACGCCGTACCAGGGGCCGCGGATCAGCCGCGACGCTCTGGCGGTGGCGCTTGGACTGTATCCACCGGAATTCCCGACCATGCCGATCGATGTCAGCGTGACGCCGGCGGATCGTCACCAGTTCGAGGCGGGTATCGGCTTCGCCACCGATGTGGGGCCGCGCCTGCAGTTCTCCTGGGAGCAGCCCTGGGTCAACCGCTACGGCCATAGCTGGACCAATCAGCTATATCTGTCGGCACCGGATCAGCAGTTCAGCGGCACCTACAAGATCCCGCTGGAGGATCCGCTCAACGATAGCTACCGACTGCAGTACGGGCTGCGCCAGCAGGACATCGAGGACACCGAAAGCTTCGAGAGTACTGTCGATTTTGGTCGGCACTGGGTGTTCGAGAATGACTGGGAGCAGACGATCTATCTGCGCGCCACCTACGAGGACTTCACCCAGGGTGACCAGTCCGACCAGGTACTGCTGCTTTATCCCGGGGTAAGCTGGTCGCGCACCCGTACCCGCAACCCTCAGTTTCCCACCTGGGGCGATCGCCAGAATCTCGAACTGCAGTACTCCAGCGACGCGTGGGGCTCTGACGCCGAGTTTTTCCGCATGACCGGCGATACCGCCTGGATCCGCAAGTTGGGTGACGACAACCGCTTTATTGGCCGACTAGGTGTCGGCGCGATCAATACCGACGATTTCGAGAAGATCCCTCCTTCGCTTCGCTTCTTTACCGGTGGTGACTCCAGCGTGCGTGGCTACAGCTACGAGTCGCTGTCGCCGGAAGACGAGAACGGCGACCTGGAAGGCGGTCAGCACGAGTTCACCGCCAGCGTCGAGGCCCAGCGCCGGATCACCGGCAAGTGGTGGGGCGCGGCCTTCTTCGATGTCGGTGACGCCTTCTCCGAGTGGTGGCCTGGCGACCTGAACAAGGGCGCGGGTCTGGGCGTGCGCTGGATTTCTCCGGTCGGCCCGATCCGCTTCGATGTCGCCCATCCCTTCGATGACGAAGACGACAATTTCCGGCTGCACTTCGCCATCGGGCCCGAGTTTTGAACCCGATGCCGCTGGCCCCTGACACGAGGCTTCAATGAGAAAAGGACGCGCCCTGTGGGCCCTGACACGTCTGCTGATCTGGCTGCCGTTGACCCTGGTTGGCCTGGTGCTGCTGATTGGCGGCCTGGTGCTGAGTCCCTGGGGCACCCGAATGGCGCTGGATCAGGGCCAGCGCATGGGCTTTCTCGAGTACGAGGCGGTCGAAGGCGCGCTGCTCGACACCTTTGCGCTGGATGGCTTTCGCATGGAGATGGGCAGCCTGCGGCTGTCAGTGGACGCGTTGTCGCTGTCCTGGGCAGAGGACTGCGTTCTTGATGGCCGGCTGTGTCTTGATTACCTGAGGGTGTCGGGTACTGACGTCCGCCTGGGCGAGAGCGAAGCCGCGGAGGAGCCTCCCGTCGAACCCGAGCCGACCAGTGCCGAGCCGGGGCCCCTGGCGCTGCCGTTTCCCGTCGAGATCCGTGAACTGGCGGTCGAGGACGTCGCCGTGCAACTGGCCGACGGCACTCGACTGGCCTGGGACAGCTTCACCACCGCGGCGGTGGCCGAGGGCGATACCCTTAGCGTTCGACCTACGCGCCTGGCGGGTCTTCATCTGACCCTGCCGTTGACGCCCGGCGCCATGCTGGCCCTGAGCGACGCCGAACACGAAGGGCCCATCGTCAGCGCCGAGGCCATCGACGCCGCCATCGCGGTGCGCTCGCCGTTGCCGAGCGAGGCCGCCGCCGAGATGGAAGGGGCCGCAGCCAAGGCCGATGACATCCCGCTGGGTGAGCGTGAGCGTCTGGTGCTGCCCGAGGTCACCTTGCCACTGGCCATTGAAGTACCCGAGCTGGTGGTCGAGGACACCACCGTCGACGGTGCCTTCGACTACCACGTCGAGCGTCTGGACCTGAGTCTCGATGCCCGCGGCCAGACCGTTACCATCGAGCCCCTGGCGGTGGCCTCCGCCGATGCCGACGCCGAGCTCCAGGCCCGCGCCACGTTGAGCGGCGACTACCCGCTGGAGCTCAATTTTGCCGCCGATCTGTACCTGCCGGAAATCTTCCCGGCGCTGTCCGGCGAGCGGGTCGAGCTGAGTGCAGCCGGCAGTCTGGCCGACCTGGAAATCGACCTGAAGACCTCGGGCCCGGTGGACACCCACCTGGTCGCCCGACTCGACGCCCTCGACCCCACGTTGCCCTTCAGCGCCACCTTCCAGAGCCCCAGACTGCAATGGCCGCTGCCTGGCATGGACAGCCCCCTGCCTGAAGGCATCGAAGAGACTGGCGAGGTGAGCGACGCCGAGACAAGCGCACCAGACAATGCTGAAGCTGGCAATGCCACCGCTGCCACGGCCGAGGTGGAGCCGTGGATCGCCCGCGATCTGGATCTCGCCATCGAGGGTTCCCTGACCGGCTATACGCTGCAACTGGCCCTGGCCGCCGAGGGACCGGATGTACCGCCAACCACCCTGGCCCTTCAGGGCCAGGGGGATCTTTCACAGTTTGCCTGGGCGCCTCTTGAGGTCGCACCGGAGGGTGCCGGCGCGCTCAGCACCGAGGGACGTGTCGACTGGTCTGACGGCGTCTCGGTGGAGGCGGCAGCGACCCTCACGGACCTTAATCCGGAACCCTTCGTCGAAGGGCTCGCGGGGGATATCGACGGCACCCTGCAGGTGGCTTTCACCCAGACCGATGAGGGTTGGCGGGTGGAGGTGCCGGCGCTGGAGATCGAGGGTACCCTCGATGGCCGACCGCTGTCGCTGGAGGCCCAGCTCGCCGGCAACAGCAATATGCAATGGGACATCGACAGCCTCGATTTCCGCCAGGGCGACAATCGCATCCAGGCCGTCGGCCAGGTCAGCGAGTCCAACCTCGACGTCGACGCCGAGATATCACTGCCGGACATGGCGAGCCTGTATCCGGGGCTTGCCGGCCAGCTATCCGGAGACATCACGGCCAGCGGCAGCCTCCAGGCGCCCCAGCTTGACCTTGCCTTGAATGGCAGCGGGGTAGCGTTCGAGGAAAATCGTGTCGGCGAGCTGTCGCTGTCCGGCCGTGTGGCCGGAATCGACGACCCCGAGCTCGATATTGGTCTTGAGGCAAGACAGGTCGAAGCCGGCGGTCAGCGATTCTCCGATATCGCCCTGGCTCTCGATGGGCGGCTGTCGGATCACCGCCTGGAGCTCACCGTGGAAGGCAGCGAGGAGGGGCCACTCAACCGTCTGGTGCTGGCCCTTGACGGGGCCATGAACGAGGCCCGCGACCGCTATCAGGGCACCTTGTCGCCGCTGGAGGTCACGCTGCCCCAGGGCGATATCGCCCTCGATGATCCGCTGAGCTTCGAGGCTGACCTGGCCGCGGGGTCGGTCCAGGCCGAGCCCTTCTGCCTGGCACGTCGCCAGGGCGGCGCCGTGTGCATCAGTGAGCCGCTGAGCGCCTCGGCGGACGCCGGCTCGCTGACCCTCGAGATCAATGAGCTGCCCATGGACCTGGTCAACGAGGCCTTGCCTCAGGGCTGGGCCATCGACGGCGACACCGGCGCTCGTGTCGTCGCTGGCTGGTCGGCCGGCGGCAGTCGCTGGCAGGCCGACGTCCAGGTCGACAGCGAGGTCAGCGTGACCGGCGAGGACGCCTATGGCCAGCCTTGGTCGGTGCCAGCCACCAGCATGTCGCTCAGTGCAGACGCCAGCGAGGCCCGCATCGACATGGACCTGGCGCTGTCACTGGCCCAGAGCGGCGATATCGACCTGGCCCTGGCCATCGACGATCCCATGGGACGCGGCGGCCTGGACGGTACCCTGACCATCACCGACGTGCGCCTGGCACCCTATCAGCCGTTGGCGGCCGGCCTCGATAAACTCGAGGGCAGTCTTGGCGGCACCATCCGTATCGCCGGCAGCCGCGAGGCCCCCGACCTCAGTGGCGACATCAGTCTGACCGGGCTCAGGGTCCACGGTGGTGATATTCCCCTGGCGGTCACCGACGGACGGCTGGATATCGCGCTGTCCGGCGACAGCGCGCGGATTTCCGGCCATGTGGACGCCGAGGAAGGGCGCCTGAATATCAGCGGTGACGCCGCCTGGCCTGACGGTAGCTGGGAGGCCAACATGGCGCTGTCCGCGGTGCAGGATCCACTGCTCGCCGCCATGCCGGCCTTCGGCAAGCTGAAGCTGGCCCCGGACCTGACCATCACCGCCAACCCCTCGCGACTGCGGGTACGTGGCGAGGTGCGGATCCCCTGGGCCAGGCTCAAGGTCGGTGACGTTCCGGCGTCCGCGGTCACCCCGAGCGGTGACGAGATCATCATCACCCGCGAGATGGACGAGGAGGCCAAGGAGGCCGAACGGCGTGCCCAGGAAGACCCGGTAGGAGAATCCACCGCCGAGGCCATGGCCGAGGCGGGCATGGCCATCGACATCCGCGTACGGCTGCTGCTGGGACCCGACATGCGCCTGAGCGCCTACGGTCTGCAGACCGAGCTCGAAGGGGATCTGGAGGTGCGCCAGAACAACGGGCCGCTGCAGTTGTTCGGCGACGTCAGCCTGGTCGATGGCCGCTTCCGTGCCTACGGCCAGGATCTGCAGATTCGCCAGGGCAAGCTGATCTTCGCCGGCCCGCCGAGTCTGCCGACGCTGGACTTCGAGGCCATCCGTAACCCGGCCAGCACCGAAGACGGAGTGATCGCCGGTCTCAAGGTCACCGGTACCGCCAGCCAGCCCGATCTGGAGATCTTCTCCGAGCCGTCGATGGACGAGTCTCGGGCGCTGTCCTACGTGCTGCGCGGCCGGGCGCCGGATGACAGCGGCGACTCCAGCGGCGCCCTGACCTCGGCGCTGATCGGCCTGACCCTGGGCAAGACCGGGGGGGCGGTAGGCGCCATGGGTGAGGCCTTCGGCATCCAGGATCTGTCACTGGATACCTCCGGCAGTGGCGAGAGCAGTCAGGTGGTGGTCAGCGGCCGTCTCACCGACCGTCTGGAGGTGGGCTACGGCGTCGGCATCTTCTCGCCCATCGCCGAGCTGACCCTGACCTACCAGCTATGGAGGAGCCTCTACCTGGAAGCGGTCTCCGGCGCCGCCCAGGCGGTGGACCTGATCTACACCTGGAGCCTGCCGGGAGATCCTCCGGAACTGCAGTGACCAAGCGCGCAGCACTCCACGCAACACACGGCGTAAAGCACAAGAGCCCCGGCCATGGCCGGGGCTCTTGTGTGATGATGCGTGACATTGTTTGATCTGAGTTGCCCTTGCATGAGCAGGAGCCATGTCATTGCTTGTCCAGCGACAATTCCTGCAGGTAGCGCGCCAGCCGTCGGCCAAGCCAGGGGCGAGGGCGGCGAGGGCCTGGCTCCATGAATCCGACATGGCCGCCGCGTTCGGCGACTTCCAGGGTCACCAGCGGCGAGCGAGCCGGGAAACGCTCGATTAGGTCGGCCGGCATGAAAGGATCGTCACGGGCATGCAGCATCAGGGTGGGAACGGCCACCCGATCGAGCACCGGGCCGCTGGAGGCACGGGCATAGTAGTCATCGGCGTCCCGGAAGCCGTGCATCGGCGCCGTGATGACGTCGTCGTAGTCGCGCAGGCGCTTCAGCCGGCGCACCTGCTCGACGCTGACCTTGAGGGAAAGCTCGCCGCGTTCGAGCCGAGGTATCACCTTGCGCTTGAGCGAGGCCAGCAGGTGGCGTTCGTAGACCCGCGAAAAACCCTCGCCCAGGCGCTGGGCGCAGGCCGCCAGATCCAGCGGCGCGCTGATCACCACCGCGGCGTCGAGCCCCAACGAGTTAGCGTCCTCTTCGGCGACCAGCCGAAGCAGCATATTGCCCCCCAGCGACACGCCACCGGCGACCTTGGGTGCCTCGGGATAGCGATCGCCCAGTACCTCAAGCAATACCTTGGCGTCGCCGGTATCGCCGCTGTGGTAAGCGCGCGGCAAGCGGTTGGGGCGTGAGCCACAGCCACGGAAGTGCATCAGCAACGCCCGATAGCCCTGGTCTCTGGCGGCCGCCAGCAGATCGTGCGCGTAGGGCGAGGTGATTCCCCCCTCGAGGCCATGGAACAGCACGAACAGCGGGGCGCTCTGGTCATCGGGTTCCGGCAGCACCCAGCTAAGCTCCACCTCGTCACCGTCGGGCAGGTCGAGAAATTCCTGTCGCCAGTCCACCTCCGCGGGACGAAGTACCCTCGGCAGCAGGGTCTGGACATGCGGATTGGACAGCCAGCGGGCGGCACGAAAGCCGCCCGGTGTCGCTGCATCCGCGCGAAGGCCCGAGGTGGCAGGGGACAAGCTTGAACGGGCGTCAGGCTGGGGCAAGGCTAGGTCTCCGCTGGGTGGTCGGGGGCATCATGGTTGAGCCTCGGTCTCGAGGGCGTGAGCACACAGCTCCTGCCAGGCGGCGTCGACCGCCGCGCGACGGGTCGAGAGGTGGCGATACAGGCGAATATCGAAGGACACCGTCCAGCGTGGCGGTCCTGCCGCCACCAGCGCGCCGGAGGCCAGCGCCTCGCCCAGGCTGCGCTCGGGCAACCAGCCCAGCCCATAGCCCAGCGCGACGAGTTCTCGGATATTGCCGCTCTGTACGCTCTCGTTGAGCACCGTCAGGGTAGGGGCGTCGCCGAGTCGGTCCAGGTGGGAGCGGATGGCGGCATCGATCATGCCCCGGGGATGATAGGCGATCAATGGCAGGGCGCGCCCCTTGCCGCCTTCCAGCGCAAAGCGAGGCTGGCCGCTGGCATCCGGCAGGCACACCGGCATAAAGCGCTCGCGGCCGATGACGCAATAATCGGTGTCCTCGTTGGCCAGCTCCAGCGGATTGCCGCTGGTCGGCCAGTAGCACAGGGCAAGATCGATCTCGCCGGAGGCAAGTCCCTGGAAATAGTCGCCCACCAGCCAGGCGGTGGCACGCAGGTAGGGCTGCAGCGGCGGTGGCGACTGCCAGCCGCTGAGCCACTGGGGCAGGAACTGCGCCAGCAGGCTCTGGGGTGCCCCCAGGCGTAGCTGTCCGGCCTGTTCCTCAGCCATCTGCGCCAGTCGCTGGCGGGTCAGGTCGACCCGCCGGGTGACGTCGTGACACATGGCGAGGAAGGCCTCGCCGGCCGGCGTCAGCGACAGCGGCAGGGTCTGACGGTTGATCAGGGTGGTGCCCATCTCCTCTTCGAGCAGCTTGATGCGCCGAGAGAAGGTGGGCTGGGTCACGTTCTGTTCTTCGGCGGCACGGGAAAAATGACGCGTGCGGGCCAAGGCGAGAAAGTCTTCCAGCCAACGTATTTCCATGGAAGTATCACCTGTCCTGCGAAACGTCGATTGTGCCAGATAACCCGACGCCGGGCGTACCCGGCGTCGGCGTGTTGCAGGTGACGGCGATGGAGGTCAAGGCAGCGGTCAAGACAGACGACCTTCCTCGACACCATGACAGGCGACCTGGCCGCCCTCATCGGTGGCGATCAGACGGGGAATCTCCCGGCGGCAGCGGTCGTTGGCGTGGGGGCAGCGCCCGTGGAACACACAGCCCGACGGCAGGTTGACCGGAGTCGGTACCTCGCCCTGCAGACGCAGATGCTGGGGACGATCGTCTTCCAGCCGGGGAATCGCCGACATCAAGGCCTGGGTGTAGGGGTGGCGTGGACGGGCGAACAGCGTCGCCGTGGGCGCCACCTCGCACACGCGGCCCAGATACATCACCGCCACCCGGGTACCGAAATGCTCCACCACCGCCAGGTCGTGGGTGATGAACAGGTAGGTGAGATGGTGCTCGCGCTGGGCTTCCATCAACAGGTTCAGCACCTGGGCCTGGATCGACACGTCCAGTGCCGAAATCGGCTCGTCGGCGACGATGAATTCCGGATCCACCGCCAGCGCTCGGGCGATGGCGATACGCTGTCGCTGGCCACCGGAGAACTCGTGGCCGTAGCGCGAGCCCCAGTCCGGGGCGATGCCCACCGAGCTCATCACCTCGTGGACCTTGTCGACGACCTGCTGTGGCTTCCAGTCGGGGTGGTGAAGGCGGATCGGCTCTTCCAGCGTCTGCTGGATGGTCATGCGCGGATTGAGCGAGGCGTAGGGGTTCTGGAAGATCATCTGCATGCGCTGACGGAAAGGCAGCAATGCTTTCGAATCGAGATGATCGATACGCTCGCCGTCGTAATGGATCTCGCCGGCGCTGGGCCGCAGCAGGCCCATTACGGTACGCGCTACCGTCGACTTGCCGCAGCCGGATTCGCCCACCACGCACAGCGACTCCCCGCGGCGGATGTCCAGGTCGACCCCATTGATCGCGTGCACGTGCTGTTGCTCGCGCACGATACGACCACGCCGAAACTTGAGCTGCTCGAGGAAATCCCCGGACAGCGAAAAGCGCTTTTCCAGCCCGCGGATCTCGAGCAGGCTGTCGCCTCCAGCGGCAGGGGGCATGTCGGCGGGGCCGTCCTGCTGAATCGGCTCGGTCGGCGGTTTGACGGCTGCCTGAGTGGTCTGGCTCATGAGTTGTCCTCCCTGGCCACGATGCGCTCGGCATCCTGCATCTCGGCGACCATATGGCAGGCCACCTCACAGTTGCCGGAGCGCACGAAGGCCGGTACCTCGGTCTTGCAGGGTGTCCGTTCGCTGCCGTCGTGGCGCTGGGTAAAGTCGCAGCGCGGATGAAACGGACAGCCGCTGGGGAGCTGACTCAACGACGGCATGCTGCCACGTATCTGGTTGAGCCGCTCGCCCGGGGTCGCCATCTGGGGCAGGGCGTTGATCAGTCCCTGGGTGTAGGGATGCTGCGGATCATTGATGATCTCTCGGGTCGGGCCCTGTTCGATCACCCGTCCGGCGTACATCACCAGCATGCGCTGGGTCACCTGGCTGACCACGCCGAGATCGTGGGTGATCAGGATCAGGCCGACGTTGTGCTTCTCGCACAGCTCCAGCAACAACGCCATGATCTCCGCCTGAATGGTCACATCCAGGGCGGTGGTGGGCTCGTCGGCGATGATGATATCCGGGTCGAGCAGCAGCGCGATGGCGATGATGATGCGCTGACGCATGCCGCCGGACAGCTCATGGGGATACTGGTCCAGGCGCTTTTCCGGCGACGGGATCTGCACCTGCTCAAGCTTGCGCAGCGAGATCGCGCGGGCTTCCTTGCTGGAGATACGGCGGTGGGCCTTGAGGCATTCCACCATCTGCTCACCGATGGACAGCACCGGATTGAGCGTCATCATCGGATCCTGGAAGATCATCGAGATGCGGTGGCCGCGCACCTTGCGCAGGGCGCGCTCGCCGAGCCCGGTCAGTTCCTGGCCATCGAAGGTGATGCTGCCACCGGCGATATAGCCCGGCTTGGCTATCAGGTTCAGCAGGCTGAAGGCGGCGACCGACTTGCCGGCGCCGGATTCGCCCACGATGCCCAGACGCTCGCCACGATCCAGGCTGAACGACACATCGCGCAGTGCCTTCACGTCGCCCTGTCGCAGGGCGAAGCGCACGTCGAGGTGATTGACGTCGAGTAGTGCCATGATGTCTACCTCAGCCCTTGTACAGTCGTGGATTGAGCACGTCGCGCAGCCAGTCGCCGAGCAGGTTGATCACCAGCACCAGCACCACCAGCACCAGGCCCGGGATCAGGGTGATCCACCAGGAACCGGACTGGATGTAGTCGAAGCCGGACTTGATCAACGAGCCCAGCGACGGCTGGGTCTCGGGCATGCCGAGGCCGAGAAACGACAACGCCGCCTCGGAAATGATGGCATTGGCCACCTGCACGGTGGAGATGACGAAGATCGGCGACAGGGTGTTGGGCAGGATGTGACGGAACATGATCCGCCGGCTGCGCAGGCCCATCACCCGGGCGGCGTCGACGTACTCCTTGGAGCGCTCTGCCAGCACCGAGGCACGCACGGTACGGGCGTACTGGGGCCATTCGGCCAGGCCGATGATCAGCACCAGCAGCCACATGGCATAGTCGGAGTAGGTGGCGCCGCCGAAGATCGCCTTGAACAGGGCGCCCACCACGATGGCCACCATCAACGTCGAGAACGACAGCTGGATATCCGCCAGGCGCATCAGAAAGGCGTCGACGCGCCCTCCCAGATAGCCCGCCAGTAGACCGAAGCACACCCCCAGGGTAGCCTGCAGCGCCACGGCGCCGAAGCCGATGACCAGCGACACCCGCATGCCGTAGAGGATGGTCGAGAGCAGGTCGCGCCCCTGGGAATCGGTACCCATCAGGTACTGGGGGTCGGCGCCGTCGATCCAGAACGGCGGCAGCTCGGATGCAAGGATGTCGATCTGGGCCAGGTCGTAGGGGTCGGCCGGCGCAAGCCAAGGCGCCAGCAGCGCGGCCAGGACCATCACCACGAAGATCAGAAGACTGGTCTGGGCGATCAGATCGCGTTTGAAACTGTACAAGAGGTAGGAGTCGCGAAACCGCTCCCACCGGCTGCTTGTCGCAGTGCTCTGGGTGCTCATGCGGGCTTACCTGTCAGCTTGACGGTGGGATTGACCAGGCCATAGATCAGGTCGACCAGGGTGTTGGTGATCACGAAGATCAGGCCGACGATCATCAGGTAGGTCACGATCAGGGGGATGTCCGAGCGCTCGATGGCGTCGAGGAACATCAGGCCCATGCCCGGCCACTGGAACACCGTCTCGGTGAGGATGGTGTAGGCCACCAGGGTGCCGATCTGCACGCCGCCGACGGTGATGACCGGCAACATGGTGTTCTTCAGCGCGTGCAGGAAGTAGATGCGACGCATCGAGATGCCCTTGGCCCGGGCGAACTTGACGTACTCCGACTGCATCACCTCGAGCATCTCGGCGCGGATCAGGCGAATGAACAGCGGCAGCATGATCGAGGCCAGCGAGATGGCCGGCAGCACCAGGTAGGTCAGCCCTTCCAGCGAGGCGAAGTTGGTGGTCCAGGTGCCGAACACGTGGACCGGGTCGCCGCGACCGTAGGCCGGCATGCCGCCCTCGGTGGACAGCAGGCCGTTGAGCCAGGCGCCCCAGCCGGTATCGGCGGGGAAGGGCGTGAAGCTCACGCCGATGGCGAACAGCTGGATCAACACGATAGCGGTGAGAAACACCGGGATGGAGATGCCGATGATCGACACCCCCATGAAGAAACGGGACAGCCAGGCGCGGGGCTTGATCGCGCTGTAGACGCCGATCGGCACCGACAGGAAGATGATCAGGAGGGTCGAGGCGAATACCAGCTCGAGGGTCGCCGGCAGGTGTCGCAGGACCACTTCGGTAGTCGGCTCGTTGTAGATGTACGAATAGCCGAAGTCGAACTGGGCGGCGTTGACGGCGAAACGGAAGTACTGCACCAGGAAGGGATCGTTGAGCCCCAGTTCCTCGCGCAGCACCTCGCGCTCGCTCTCGGGCACCGACTGACCCACCATCTGCTGGATGGGATCACCCAGGTTGTCCTGGATGGCGAAGGCGATCACGCTGATGACAAACATCACCAGCAGCGCATGAAAGAGGCGCTTGATCAGAAATGCGATCATGGGGATTGTCCAGGGTACAGGCGCTCGACTCCGCGACCATGTCACGGAGCCGAGGCAGCTGCTGAATGGGAGCTTGCAGGCACCGCGCGGCGGTGCCTGTCGTCTTACTCTTCTTCGATGACCAGATCCCCGAGGTAGGGGAAGTTCATCACGTTGACCACCGGCTCGATGTCGACGTTGGCCGCCGAGGCCCAGGCCAGGTTCTGCCAGTGCAGCGGAATGAAGGCGGCATCGTCGTAGAGGCCCTGCTCGAGCTCACGCAGCATCTCGCCACGCTTCTCCAGATCCACCTCGAGGTTGGCGTCGACCATCAGCTGGTCGAGCTCCTCGTTGCAGTAGTTGCCGGCGTTGTACTGGCCGCCACCGCTGTCGGCGTCCGGACACTCGGTCAGGTACTGGTGGAAGTTGGCGGAGTCTTCGGTGTCGGAGTGCCAGCCGATCATCATCATGTCGGCGGCGCGGTCGTCGTACTCGCCCCAGTACTGGGCCTTGGGCAGGGTCTTCAGGTCCACCGTGACGTTGATCCGCGCCAGCATGGCGGCTACCGCCTGGGCGATCTTGGCGTCGTTCACGTAGCGGTTGTTGGGCGCCATCATGCTGACCGAGAAGCCGTCCTCATAGCCCGCTTCGGCCATCAGTTCCTTGGCCCGGTCGAGATCGAAACGCGGCTCGAGATCCGGGTTGTGGCCGGAGTAGCCCTCGGGCGAGAACTGGGCGGCCGGGGTGGCGAAGCCCTTCATCAGACGATCGGCGATGCCTTCCTGGTTGATCGCGTAGTTGAAGGCCTGGCGAACACGCGGGTCCTGGAAGGCCTCGACCCGCTCCTGGTTCATGTGGAACAGGATGATGCGGGTGCCCGACATGGTCACCAGATTGGTGTCCTCGTCGCTCTCGATGCGCTCCAGATCGTTGGGCGGTACCGGCGCGATGAAGTCGACGTCACCGGACAGCAGGGCGGCGACGCGGGTGGCGTTCTCGCCGATCGGGGTCAGGGTGATGGCGTCGACGTTGCCCGGGGACTCGCTGTCCCAGTAGTCATCGAAGCGTTCGAAGTCGACTCGAACGCCCTGCTGGCGGTTGGTCACCTGGAAGGGCCCGGTACCGGAGATGTTGCGCGAGGCGTAGGAGTTGCCGTTCTTGACGATCTCGTCCTTGGCCTTGCCGCCGTCGGTCTCGCCGGAATAGAACTGGCTGTCCATCGGGAAGATGTAGGTGGCCATGTTCAGCAGCAGCGGGTTGGGCCGCTTGGAGATGATCTCCACGGTGTGCTCATCGACCACGTTGACCGTCTCGATGGGCTCGAAGATCGCCTTGAAGTCCGGGCTGCGCTTGAGGCGCTCGACGGTCCAGGCGACGTCCTCGGCGGTGAAGGGGTTGCCGGAATGGAAGGTGACCCCTTCGCGCAGGCTGATGCGCATGGTGGTGTCGTCGACCTGCTCCCACTCGGTGGCGAGTCTGGGCTCGAACTCGAAGTCCTTGGTCCAGCGCACCAGCGGATCGAAGGCCATGTGCGACAGTTGCAGGATACCGCCGGAGAGCTGCTCATGGATGTCCAGCGACACCGGATCGGCGTCGTAGGCCATGCGCAGGGTGTTTTCGGCCAGTGCGGTCTGGGGCAGGGCAGCCGTCAGCATGGCGGCACCGAGGGCACCGGCCAGAAGGGTCTTCTTGAACATGGAAGGAGTTCCTGCTTGTTGAGGTTGTTGTAATTGCCAGTCGGGCGCCTTGGTCAATGTTGTAAGCGCCGGCTAGTCAATGTCCTGCATCAACATAGTGAGGTGTCGCGTTTAAACACAATCGAAATTGTGACAGCACCCATGCGAGGAACGAATATGGGCCAGGGGAGCGTGTCCTCAAGGGGCAGACAAGCGGTGAGCGACGAGAAGGTGGCGCAGACAGGAAAGTAAGGGAAAATAGAGGATCTGAGGTAGCCGGCGGAGGCGAGTGAGGTAACCGCAAGTGGTGGCGGCAAATTGAAGACCACAGGCGCAGCCGAAGAACAGCAAGTGCAAGTGCCCCCGAACGCAATTCGGGGGCGCGAAAGGGCAATCGACACAGCGCCGAGGCGACAGCGGTGCCCAGGGTCGCCTGGCGGTCAATCGGTCAGTTCAGGCCAGCCGTCACTGCTGGGGCGGACAGACGCGATCGATACGATAGAGCTGGGCGACCTGGTCCAGGCCGTGCACGCTGCATTCTAGGTCGGTGACGCGACCGTCACTGAGGCCATAGACCCAGCCGTGCACCGACAGCGCCTGGCCGCGCTGCCAGGCACGCTGGACGATCTTGGTACGACACAGTGTCTTGACCTGAGACTGGACGTTGAGCTCGCACATGCGATCCACCTGCTCGTCCAACGGCAGATGCTCGAGTTCCGAGCGATGCATGCTGTAGAGCTCGCGTACGCTGTGCAACCAGTTGTCCACCATACCGTTCTCGCCGCCGGTGACCGCAGCGCGCACGCCGCCACAGTTGTAGTGGCCGACGATCATGATGTGACGTACCTTGAGCACGTCCACCGCGAACTGCACCACCGACAGGGCGTTCATGTCATTGTGGTAGAGCAGGTTGGCGACGTTACGGTGGACGAACACCTCACCCGGGGGAAGGTCGATGATCTGGTTGGCCGGCACGCGGCTGTCGGAACAACCGATCCACAGATACTCCGGGCTTTGCTGCTGAGCAAGGCGGGCAAAGAAATCAGGGTCTTCCTGGCAGATTCTGTCGGCCCAGGCCCGATTATTGGCGAGCAGATTGTCGATATCACTCATGAACTTTCCCCGTGCAAGCAGTGGATGGCTAAAGTGGTGCATGTTTTTACCCCCCTCGGTCAAGGTGGTCAAGCACCCTCCCGTGGTAGCCAGCCCGCTGGTATCATGGGAAGGTTTCCCATCCTGGTGGGCCTCGAGGCAGGTCCCTGGTAGGCCAGGCCCCTAATGATCCGAAAGCGGTCCCGACAACAAGGGCCCCAGCAACAGAATCAGGAGACGCAAGTGTCACAATTCGACTATGACCTCTTTGTCATCGGTGCCGGCTCCGGTGGTGTCCGCGCTGCCCGTACCGCGGCGGCAACCGGGGCCAGGGTGGCCGTCGCCGAGGATCGCTACCTCGGCGGTACCTGCGTCAACGTGGGCTGCGTGCCCAAGAAGCTCTACTCCTACGCCGCACACTTCCACGAGGCTTTCGACGACGCTCGCGGCTTCGGCTGGCAGCTCGACCAGGCGCCGAGCTTCGACTGGGCGACCCTGCGCGACAACAAGATCGGTGAGATCAAGCGACTCAACGGCATCTACGGCAAGCTGCTGGACAACGCCGGGGTACGCCTGATCAACGGTCGCGCCAAGGTGGTGGACGAACACCGTGTCGAGGTTGGCGGCGAGACCATCAGCGCCGAGAAGATCCTGGTGGCGGTGGGTGGCTGGCCCTGGGTGCCGCCGTTCCCCGGCAGCGAACTGGCCATGAACTCCAACCAGATCTTCGACCTGGACGAGTTTCCCAAGCGCTTTCTGGTGCTTGGCGGCGGCTATATCGCCGTGGAGTTCGCCAGCATCTTCAACGGCCTGGGCGCCGACGCCCACCTGCTGTATCGCGGCGAGCTGTTCCTGCGCGGCTTCGACCAGGAGGTGCGTGAGTTCACCCGCGACGAGATGGCCAAGAAGGGCGTCAACCTGCACTTCAACACCAACATCGAGTCCCTCGAGAAGGTCGAAGGCGGGATCAAGGCCACCCTGACCAATGGCGAGACCCTTGAGGTGGATGCGGTGCTGTCCGCCACCGGCCGCAAGCCCCATCTTGAAGGCCTGGGCCTGGACCAGCTCGACATCGCGCTCAACGAGAACGGCTCCATCCAGGTCAACGATCGCTTCGAGACCTCGGTGCCCTCGATCCTGGCGCTGGGCGACGTGACCGGCGGTCCTGAGCTTACGCCGGTGGCCCTGGCCGAGGCCATGCATCTGGTCGCACACCACTACGGTGACGCGCCCCAGGCGCCGATGAACTACGACAACATCGCCACTGCGGTGTTCTGCCATCCCAACATCGGCACCGTTGGCCTGTCCGAAGAGAAGGCCCGCGAGGTGTGCAAGGCGGTCCGCGTCTACAGCGCCGACTTCCGTCCCATGAAGCACACCCTGTCCGGCAGCGATGAACGCTGCCTGATGAAGCTGATCGTCGACGACGAAAGCGACGTGGTGGTAGGGGCGCACATGGTCGGCGAGGAGGCCGGCGAGGTGATCCAGGGCATCGCCATCGCGGTGCGTGCGGGCCTGACCAAGGCAGCTTTCGATGCCACCGTCGGCATCCACCCGACCGGCGCCGAAGAGTTTGTCACCATGCGCACGCCGACGCGTACCTGAGACCGGCGTCACGATACGACAAGGGCACCAGTGGGTGCCCTTTTTTGTGGCCTTTTCTCGCCGATCCGAAAGGTCCGACTATACTGCTTCAGGCGGACGAAATCGTCTCGTTGGAGAGGCAATCGATTACGCCAAAGGGATAGGGGAGGTGAGCGGCAGCGATCGCTCCGAGCCGCCATGAGACGTGGCCTGGCGCCGCTCGCATAATTTTTTTTTATGCTTCCAGGGGTTAAGAATAATCCAGATTTTGAAATGTCATACTCGACTGTTATAATGGTTGTCCAAATTCGCTACAGCGAAGCATAACGAACATGACCGCAAGCACTGAGCCCTTCACACCATCAGCCGACCTCGCCAAGCCTACGGTGGCAGACGCGGTGGTGGGTCACGAAGCGGCGCCGCTGTTTATTCGCAAGTCCACTCCCGAGGATGGCTGGGGCATCTACGAGCTGGTCAAGTCCTGCCCGCCCCTGGACGTCAACTCCGCCTACGCCTACCTGTTGCTGGCCACCCAGTTCCGTGACAGTTGTGCCGTTGCCACCAACGAGGAAGGCGAGATCGTCGGTTTTGTCTCCGGCTACGTGAAGTCCAATGCTCCGGACACCTACTTTCTATGGCAGGTCGCGGTGGGCGAGAAGGCCCGCGGTACCGGCCTGGCCCGCAGACTGGTCGAAGCCATCCTGACCCGCCCTGAATTTGACGAGGTCCACCACCTCGAGACCACCATCACACCGGATAACCAGGCTTCCTGGGGCTTGTTCCGCCGCCTGGCCGATCGCTGGCAGGCGCCGTTGAACAGCCGCGAGTACTTCTCTACCGACCAATTGGGTGGAGAGCACGATCCGGAAAACCTGGTGCGCATCGGTCCCTTCGACACGACGCGTATCTAACGGCTTCCAGGGTGGTGACAGGGCGCCAGCGTCCGTCGCCACCGATACCCGATAACTTCCCCTACGAACCCGACAGGAGGTCGCAATGCAGACCCAGATCCTCGAACGCATGGAATCCGAAGTTCGTACCTATTCCCGTTCCTTTCCGGTGGTCTTCACCAAGGCGCAGAACGCTCGCCTGACCGACGAGGAAGGCCGCGAGTACATCGACTTTCTGGCCGGTGCCGGCACCTTGAACTACGGCCATAACAACCCGCACCTGAAGCAGGCGCTGGTCGACTATCTGGCCACCGACGGCATCATCCACGGTCTTGATTTCTGGACCGCCGCCAAGCGCGACTATCTGGAGACCCTGGAAGAGGTGATCCTCAAGCCGCGTGGTCTCGACTACAAGGTCCACCTCCCGGGGCCGACCGGCACCAATGCCGTCGAGGCTGCCATTCGCCTCGCTCGTGTCGCCAAGGGTCGTCACAACATCGTGACCTTCACCAATGGCTTCCACGGCGTGACCATGGGGGCGCTGGCCACCACCGGCAACCGCAAGTTCCGCGAGGCGACCGGCGGTATTCCGACCCAGGGTGCGGCCTTCATGCCCTTCGATGGCTACATGGGTAGCGAGACCGATACCCTGGACTACTTCGAGAAGCTGCTCGGCGACAAGTCCGGTGGTCTCGACGTGCCCGCCGCGGTCATCGTCGAAACGGTCCAGGGCGAGGGCGGCATCAATGTGGCCGGCCTGGATTGGCTCAAGCGTCTCGAGGGCATCTGCCGCGACAATGACATCCTGCTGATCATCGATGATATCCAGGCGGGCTGCGGTCGTACCGGCAAGTTCTTCAGCTTCGAGCATGCCGGCATCACACCGGACATCGTCACCAACTCCAAGTCGCTGTCCGCACTCGGCCTGCCGTTCGCCCACGTGCTGATGCGCCCGGAGCTCGACAAGTGGAAGCCGGGTCAGTACAACGGTACCTTCCGTGGCTTCAACCTGGCCTTCGTCACCGCTACCGCTGCCATGCGCAAGTACTGGAGCGACGATACCTTCGAGCGTGACATCCAGCGCAAGGCGCGGATCGTGGAAGAGCGCTTTCAGAAGATCGCCGCCTGGCTTAGCGACAAGGGGTATCCGGCTTCCGAGCGTGGCCGCGGCCTGATGCGCGGCATCGACGTGGAAAGCGGCGATATCGCCGACAAGATCACCGCCAAGGCCTTCGAGAACGGCCTGGTGATCGAGACCAGTGGCCAGGACGGTGAGGTGGTCAAGTGCCTGTGTCCGCTGACCATCACCGACGAGGATCTGATCGAAGGTCTCGATATCCTCGAGCGCAGCACCCACGAGGCGCTAAGCTGAAACAGGATACGCCCTCAGGCTATCTGCGGGCAGGCGCCAGCAGCAAGGTGCCGCTGATCCTGCCCTGAGCAATATGTAAAGCGAGGGCTCGCCCTCGCTTTTTCTGCGGACGCCACCAGCGCTCGAAGCCTCGCACAGGGCCTTTCGATGCCCGGCACCGCCGACGCCCCCGACACCCGACAACGGAGAATTCGATGATCGTTCGCAACCTGGAAGAAGCCCGTCAGACCGACCGCCTGGTAAAGGCAGAGAACGGTAACTGGGACAGCACCCGCCTGATGCTCGCCGATGACGGCGGTCAGTGTTCCTTCCACATCACCCGTATCTTCGAGGGTACCGAGACCCACATCCACTACAAGCATCACTTCGAGGCGGTGTTCTGCATCGAGGGCGAAGGCGAGGTGGAGACCCTGGCCGACGGCAAGATCTGGCCGATCAAGCCGGGCGACATCTACATCCTGGATCAGCATGACGAGCACCTGCTGCGTGCTTCCAAGACCATGCACCTGGCCTGCGTGTTCACTCCGGGCCTGACGGGCAAGGAAGTGCACCGCGAAGATGGCTCCTACGCGCCCGCCGGCGAGTAAGGGCGTACCCGGAACTCGCTTCCCGCACCCGACAACGGCGCCCCTTGGGGCGCCGTTGTCGTATCTGGCCAATCGACCGAAGTAATCGCAGGACGACCGAAGTAGTCGCAGGACGCTGGAGGTAGACGTCACGGGAAGAGCAGCAGGGTACGCGGGGGCATAGGAGGCAGGTACGTCAAAATTGTGCCCAAAAGTTCGTAGTGCTTCCTATACTTTGCAGCAAACTTCTCAATGGAACCGTCCCCATGGCCATTTGTCGCCCCCGACTCCTGACCTCCGGTATGTATCACTACCTGCTGGCAGCGCCGATCCTCGGTGCAGCACTGCTGGCCCCAGCGACGGCTCATGCCTCGGAAGGTGGCAGCAGCATCTATGTACCGGGCGCCTATAACGACTTTGCCGCAGGCTTGGCCCCGCCACCCGGGGTCTATGCGCGCAACGACCTGGTGCGCTACGAGGGCGATATCGGCGCGCGCCCCCTGGGCGGGCGGCTGTCGGCGGGTCTCGACCAGACGCTGTGGTTCAACCTGCTCAAGCTGACCTGGGTGACCGACGTCGAGTGGCTCGGTGCCACCTACATCGCCGGGATCAATCTTCCCTACGTGTTTGACGTCAGCGTCGATCTCGAGGCCAGCATCCCAGGCCAGGAACGCTTCAACACCGGAAGCAACAGCGGCTTCGGTGATCCGTACCTGGTGCCGGTCGCCCTCAACTGGGCCAACGGGACTCACCACACCACGGCGGCGGTGGGTATCAATATTCCGGTGGGGCGCTACGACGAGGACGATCGGATCAACCTGGGGCGGCACTACTGGTCGATCGATCCCACCATTACCTACAGCTGGCTGCCCGAAAGCGGATGGGACCTGTCGATGACCGCGGGCATCCTGTTCAACTTCAAGAACGATGCCACCGACTACACCACCGGCGACGAGTTTCACCTAGACGTTCTGGCGGCGAAGTACCTGACACCAAGCTTCGGACTGGGTCTGGCCGGGTACGTTTACGAACAGCTCGAGTCGGACTCGGGACCGGTACCGGATCGCCTGGAAGATGGTTTTCGCAGTAGCGGGGCAGGGGTAGGGCCGGCCTTCATGAAGAGTGTCTCACTGGGCCAGGCGCCGGTCACCTTGATCGGCAAGTGGCTTCACGATGTGTCATCCGAAAATCGCTTCGATGGTGATACGGTGTCGCTGTCGGCAGCCTGGGCCTTCTAGCCACCTCCCCACCTCCCGACCAGCGCCCGATCCGATGGTTCGGGCGCGCCGCCTCGATTCTTCCCTCGAACGAATCTCCGCCATGTTCTCGGGCGCTCAGCGGCGCCCGATTCTCCCGTTGTTCTGCATCGATATTGTCTGCGCTGAATGTCTTTATCAGCCGAGGCCTTGCTCGTCCCACGAGACTTCCTGTCGCCTATGCAGCTTATGCTGCACATGGACACAGCGGGTCACGCGTCACGCTCTAAAATGACAGCATTTTACAAATAAACTGCCGCTGCAGCGGGGCCTCTCTGCACCAGAGACAGGTTTCGGACAGGTCGTTATTGCCTGCGAATAAAGGGCTTTTCCGAAAAATGTCGATCATGTTGGCCGCCTTGGCTAACGCACCTCGACAGTGGCATTGCACTTTAGTCAAAAAGTGTCAGGAAGGGGTTGCAGCCAGGAAGTCCTCTCTTCTACTTTGTCATACATAGTATGCCATGGTTTCCAGAAAACGGCTCAGGCCATCGCCATGTGATGGCAGTACGAGAGGGCCGGACACTTGCCCAACCGGGTATGACAACAACGCCAACAAGGTCAACCAGAGGACTCGCCATGAATCCCGCCGCTTCACGCAAGCTCACCCGCGCCATCCATCTTGCCGGCCTGGCCGCGACCACCGCCTTGCTGGCAACGCCAGCCCTGGCCGAACAGTGGCGCGGCTGGAATATTCATCCTCCCGAGTACCCCAACAGCATTGCGCTGGAGACCTTCGCCAAGGAGGTGGACGAGCGAACGGAAGGGCGCATCACGCCAAAGGTCTATCACAACGCCGTGCTGGGGGATCAGCCCGATGCCATCGAGCAGACCCGCAACGGTGCTCTGGATTTCGGCAACTTCAACATGGGCCCCATGGGTCCGATGGTGCCGGCGGCCAACGTACTCTCGCTGCCTTTCATCTTTGAAAGTGAAGAGCGCATGTACGAACTGATGGATGGCGAGATCGGCGAACGCTTCGCCGCAGCGATGGAGGAGCAGGGCCTGGTCGCGCTGGGTTGGTTCGGGGCAGGCTCGCGCAGCCTCTACAACACCGACCATCCGGTCGAGACTCCGAAAGATGTCGAGGGCATGAAGGTCCGGGTCATGAACAACGACCTCTACGTCGACATGATCGATGCGCTGGGTGGCAACGCCACCCCCATGGCCTACGGTGAGGTTTACCAATCGCTGACGACCGGTGTGATCGACGGCGCCGAGAACAACTTCCCGTCCTACGAATCCAGCGGTCACTACGAGGTTGCCGGCTACTACTCGCTGACCAACCACCTGGTCATTCCCGAGTGCCTGTGCATGGCCCGCAGTACCTGGGACGAGCTGTCCGAAGAGGACCAGGCGGCGGTCCGGGAGGCCGGGCAGGTCGCCACCGAGCAGCAGCGTGAACTGTGGGAAGAGCGTACCGCGGCCAGTCGGCAAACGGCGCTGGACGCAGGCGTCGAGATCAATGAGGTTCCGGACAAATCAGAATTCCAGGCGCTGATGCAACCGGTCTATGAGGGCTTTCTTGCCGAGAACCCGGACCTAGCCTCGCTGGTCGACGACATTCGTGCGGCTCAGGCCGACTGATCCCATTGATACGAGAGCCCCGTCCCCGGTGCCGGGGGCGGGCGGGGAGGCTGATGCGTGAACGCACCCACCGACACCTCTGACGTCGGGTCCGAGCAAACCGAGTCAGAGCAAGAGGGCGCCACGGTACGCCGTGGTGCCTTTCCTCCGGCATCGCCGGAGTCACGAAGCATACGCTACAAGCGAGAAACACCCAGCCGACTGGACCGCATCCTCGACAGTATCGCCCATGGTTGCATCATGGTGGCCGGGGTGCTGCTGGTGTTGCTGATCATCACCTTTGGCTGGCTGGTATTTGGCCGCTACGTGCTCAATGACACCCCCACCTGGGTCGAGCAGACGGCGCTTCTGAGCGTGGCCTACATCACCTTTCTCGGCGCCGCTGCTGGCGTTCGTCACAACAGCCACCTGTCCATCGACCTGCTACGCGACAACATGCCGGCGCCGATCAAGGGTCTGATGCACCATCTGGCGGATCTGTTCGTGGTGGCCTTTGGCGGCTTCATGGCCTGGCAGGGCTGGCAGTTGATGATGACCAACCTGGCACGACCTATCCCGATGCTCGGACTCTCCGAAAGCTGGCGTGCCGCGCCGCTGGCGATCTGTGGCGCGCTGATGGTGCTGTTCGCTGTGGCCAACATCGTCAAGCGGCTTGGCGGCCGGCACAACCCGACCCAGGAGGACTGAGCATGGGACTCGCTATCGTTTTTGGACTCTTTGCCCTGGGACTGGCCGTCGGCGCTCCGGTGGCCTTTGCGGTAGGACTGGCAGCAGTAGGGGGCTTTCTCTATGAGGGACTGCCGCTGTTCGTGGCATTCCAGCGCATCCTCTCGGGCATTTCAGTGTTTTCCCTGCTGGCCATTCCGTTCTTTATCTTCGCCGGCGAGCTGATGCTGCACGGCGGTATTTCCCAGCGCCTGGTGCGCCTGGCCTCTGCCGCAGTGGGCCGGGTGCGCGGAGGGCTCGGGGTGGTCAATGTGACCTCTTCGATGCTGTTCGGCGGGATTTCCGGTTCCGCGGTGGCGGACACCTCGGCGCTCGGCTCCATCCTGATTCCGGTGATGAAGGAGAAGGGCTACGACGCGGACTACGCGGTCAACGTGACGGTGACCTCGTCGGTGGCTGGGGTGGTGATTCCGCCCAGCCACAACATGATCCTCTACGCCGTGGCGGCAGGGGGCGGCCTGTCCATCACCAAGCTGTTCATGGCGGGCATCGTGCCGGGCATCCTGATGTGTGGCCTGCTGGCCCTTGCCGCCTATCTGGTAGCGGTCAAGCGTGGTTACCAGGGCGAACGCTTTCCGGGCTGGCAGGCGCTGGCGATCAGCTTTGCCGCCGCACTGCCAGGGTTGCTGACCGCGGTCATCATCGTGGGCGGCGTGCTGTCCGGCGTGCTGACGGTGACCGAGTCAGGCGCCTTCGGGGCCATCTACGCCATCGTCGTCACCGCGCTGGTCTATCGTGAGCTGCGCTGGGCATCGTTCAAGCAGGCGGTCTATCAGTCGGTGCGCACCACCGCGCTGGTGATGATCCTGGTCGGCTGCGCCTCGGCGTTCTCCTATCTGCTCGCCCTCTATAGCGTGCCGGAGTTGCTGTCCAACACACTGCTCGGGATCACCGACAATCCGCTCGCCATCCTGCTGATGCTGAACCTGATCCTGCTGGCACTCGGCATGATCATGGACATGGCGGCGCTGATCCTGATCTGCACGCCGATCTTCCTGCCGATTGCCGCCCAGTTCGGCATGGATCCGATCCAGTTCGGCATCATGATGATGATGAATCTGGGGCTGGGGCTGTGCACGCCGCCGGTGGGTGCCTGCCTGTTTGTCGGCAGCGTGGTCGGCAAGATCAAGATTGAGCAGACCGTTCGCACCATCTGGCCGTTTTACCTGGCGTTGTTCGCCGCTCTGATGCTGGTGACCTACGTTCCGGCACTGTCCATGGCGCTGCCCAACATGCTGGAGTGATGGCGACCATGCCAAGCCAGCCTTTGACGAGGCGCCACACACCGCTGACCACCTACAGGAAAAGAGGCACACCGATGAAGATCGCCAGGGTCGAGACCCATCTGCTGGATCATCCCCTTGAACAGGCCTTCGAAAGTGCTTCCATGCGCTTCGAACGCCGCCAGCACTGCCTGGTGGAGATCACCTGCGAAGACGGCACCGTCGGCTGGGGGGAGTGCCTCGGTCCGGCCCAGGCCAACGCCGCGGTAGTGGCCACCTACGCCGACACCCTGATCGGCGCCAACCCGCTGGAGCATGAAAGACTGTGGCTCGTGCTCTACAACCGGCTGCGTGACCAGGGCCAGAGGGGGCTGACCATGACCGCCCTCAGCGGCATCGACATCGCGCTGTGGGACATCAAGGGCAAGCACTACGGTGCCAGCGTGTCGGAGCTCTTGGGAGGGCGTTTTCGCGAACGCGTCCAGGCCTACGCCACCGGCTCCTTTCGTCGCGATGGCGTGGACCGGGTCAGTGATATCGCCGCGGAGGTGGCGGGCTACGCCGAGGAAGGCTTTCACGGGGTCAAGATCAAGATCGGCTTCAACGTCGAGGAAGATCTTCGGGTCATCGCCGCCGTGCGCGAGGCCATCGGTCCCGATCGGCGTCTGATGATCGATGCCAACCACGGCTATGACCTGCTGGAGGCCCTCGAGGTCGGCAAGCGGGCGGCGTCTTTCGACGTCGACTGGTTCGAGGAACCGGTACTGCCGGAGCAGATTCATACCTATCGCGCGGTGCGCGATGGCCAGCCTCTACCGGTCGCCAGTGGCGAGAACTGGCATGGCCGCTACGCCATGCAGGAGCCGCTGGCCAGTCGCGCCATCGATATCTGCCAGCCCGACATATGCGGCGTCGGCGGCTTCACCGAAATGCGGCGCGTCGTGGATATGGCGGCGCTTCATGGCGTGCGTCTGATTCCCCATGTGTGGGGCACCGCCGTGTGCATCGCCGCCAGCCTTCAGGCCATGGCGGCGCTGCCGCCCAATCCGCCCAGACGTGAGCCGATCGAACCCATCATGGAGTTCGATCGGACCCACAATCCATTCCGTCAGGCCATTGTTACCCAGCCGCTGGAGCATGATCAGGGCTGGGTCGATATCCCCGACGGCCCTGGACTTGGCATCGAGATCGATCGCGACGCCCTGACACGTTTCGCCCTCAAGGAGACAACACAGTGATACCGGCCAATACCCGTCCGCTGGAAGGGCGCGCGCCCAGGCTGAAGGCGCCCGCCGGCGCCACCGATTGCCATGCCCACCTGTTTCTGGAAGGCTTCGAGGGACACCCGCAGGCCGCGCCGATCAAGGAGCTCGCGACCCTCGAGGACTTCAGGCGCTATCAGCGCTGGATGGGGCTCGACAGGGTGGTCGTGACCCAGTCCAACGCCTATCAGTTCGACAATGGCGCCTTGCTTGAATCGCTCGACCAACTAGGCCTGGACAAGGCCCGCGGGGTCGCCGTCGTCAGTCCTGACACCCCGTTGAAAACCCTCGAAGACTGGCATGGCCGAGGTGTGCGCGGCGCACGCATCATGAACCTGGGCGGAGGCGCCATGCCGTTGGCTCGCCTGCCCGAGGTCGAGCCGTTGATCGCGCCCCTGGGCTGGCACCTGATGGTGCAGTTCAATGGCCGCGAGCTCGACCAGCACCTGCCGATGCTGGAACGTATCGAGTGTCCGTACATTATCGATCATATCGGCAAGTTCATCGATCCGGTGCCGGCCGATGATCCTCGCGTCGACGCCATTCTCAGGTTGCTCGATCGCGGCAACGCCTGGTTCAAGATCTGCGCCGGTTATGAAACCAGCCTGAGCGGAGGGCCCGACTACGACGACGTCGGCGCCATCGCCCGGCGGGTCATCAACCACGCACCGGAGCGCATCCTCTGGGGCAGCAACTGGCCCCATGTTGGTGTCCCGCGAGATCAGTACCCCGACGACCCTGACCAGCTCGACGTACTGCTGGCCTGGGCCAATGAGCAGCAGCGCCAACGCATCCTGGTCGACAATCCCGCCGAACTGTACGGCTTCGGTCGCTGAAGGCGCGTATCACGAGACACGAGACACGACACCCGAGAAGGAATTCTGACATGTTGAATCGACTGCTGGTCACCGGCGCCGCCGGGGGCCTGGGCACCGCTCTGAGACCTCATTTGAGTCGCTTGGCGAAGGAGGTCCGGCTGTCCGACATGGTCGCCGTCGACCAGGACGTGACCCACGACACCCGCCATGAAGAGATCGTCACGGCAGACCTGACCGACGTCGATGCTGTCGCTCGCCTGGTCGAAGGCTGCGATGGTGTTATCCACCTGGGCGGTGTATCGGTGGAGCGTTCCTGGCAGCAGATCCTGCCGGCCAACATCATGGGCACCTATCACCTCTATGAGGCGGTGCGCCGTCATGACAAGCCGCGGGTGGTATTCGCCAGTTCCAACCACGTCATCGGCTTCTACCCACAGCATCAGCGGCTGGACGCCAAGGTGCCGAAACGCCCGGATTCGCTCTATGGCGTGTCGAAAGGCTTCGGCGAGGACCTCGCCAGCCTGTACTTCGACAAGTTCGGGGTCGAGACCCTGGCGGTGCGTATCGGCTCCTGCTTTCCCGAGCCCGCCGATGCCCGCATGCTGGCCACCTGGATGAGCGTCGAGGATTTCATGGCGTTGCTCGAGCGCGCCTTCTGCGTCCCTGAACTGGGCTACACCGTGGTCTACGGCGCCTCCAACAACGCCGAACAATGGTGGGACAATCGCGAAGCAGGCTTTCTGGGCTGGGTGCCCAGGGATAGCTCGGAACCCTGGCGTGCCAAGATCGAGGCCACGGGAGGGCGGCTGGCTCCCGATGACCCTTCGGTGCGCTTCCAGGGCGGCAAGTTTGCAGGCCAGGGCCACCCTGACGATGAATAGCCACTGAATCGTCGCGGAAAGCCACCAGGCACCAGCGCCTGCGTACAGGTAGAGGGTCCTGCCTGTCATCGGGGACCTGACGCCATCGCCTTGATACACTGGCGTCCTGATAGTCAGTGCTGATCTACAGCCCTGATAAATAGCCCTGAAAAATAGCACTTTGCGGCACGTCGCGTGATTGCCACGCGAACTGAAGAGGAATCGACCATGGCAGCCAAGCCAGCACCCCGCACGGAACCGGCACCGCTAAACGTCAAGAAGCTGACGCGTGAAGGCAGTCTGTCGATGAACGTGGCCGACCAGCTGGAAGGTCTGATCACCGCCGGAACCATCGCCGTCGGCGAGAAGCTGCCGACAGAAAGCGGCCTGTGTGATTCCTTCGGTGTCAGCAGGACGGTGATTCGCGAGGCGGTGGCTCACCTCAAGTCGCTGGGCCTGGTCGAGGCACGGCGTGGCGTCGGCACCACGGTGATCCGGGCCGCACCGGCCGAGGCCATGCCCGCCAAGCGGATTCGTCCGACCACCGTCGAAGACATCCTGCATGTCATCGAGCTGCGGCTTAATCTGGAGCCTGCGGCGGCGGCGTTGGCCGCCGAGCGCTTCGAAGCCGACGACGAGACTCGCCTGCGTGACACCCATGCCGCCTTCGTCAAGGCTCGTCAGCAGCGTAGCCAGGCGCGTAACGAGGACTTCGAGTTCCACCACGCGATTGCCAGGGCCACCCACAATCCGTTCTTCCCCCAGGCGCTGGAGCAACTCAACCTGAGCGCGATTCCGCGCTCGAAGCTGGCGACCAGCGAGGTCAACACCGACTCCACCAGCACCTATCTCAAGCGCGTGGAAGCCGAGCACCAGGACGTGCTCGACGCCATCCTGTCACGCCAGCCCGACGCCGCCAGAGCCGCCATGGCACGCCACCTGGAACGCGCCCGGGAGACCTACCAGCAGTTCAAGGAGAAGGGTTGAGTCAGTGCCGGCCACCAGAGCATCAGATCGTGCTCGTGTGAATGTGAGTGGCCGCCACGTAGGGATGCCAGCTCGATGATCTGAATCCGTTGGGCTCGGTGGGAAGCTACCGCCGAGTTCGAGGTAAGTTCGAGGTAGATAAGGACAGCGATTGATGCGGGGTTCTGGTAACAAGAGGCTGTTATCAGCCTCCACAAGCTTTCATGACCCATGGTTCGCATAATCTATATTATGTTAAATGAGGTGTTTGCCGGTTCTCCCCGACAAGCCTCTGATGCTCTGCTGCCTCCCCTTTGGCGCTTGCGGCCTCCATGTCGATCGTCTGGCTGCTTTTCCATCCTGCACAACCCAGCGACGCTTCCTCTCCGCTTGCGAGCACAGGCTAGCTGGCAGGAACCTCACGTTCGATGTCACATCGTGCCACACCGTCGTCTGAAACCCGTCCTCCGGCATCCAGGCAGGCGTCCTGGAGATGCCAGAGCTGGTAACGGCTTCCTGCGTAGAACCCCATGACGAGTCCGGCGACCAGCGCCGTGGTGACGATAATCGCTATCGTGCGTCTTCCCTGACGATGTCTGGCTGCCATGGTGATGTCCGGATAGAAAAGATCTTGCTGACCGACGGTGATCAGTCGCCCAACGCTTCCAACACCAGTTCGGCCACGCGTCGGCCCGAGGCTGGATTTTGCCCGGTGACCAGCCGCTCATCGACTACGGCGAATGGCTCCCAGGCGCGATCCGCCTTCAAATAGAGCCCGCCACGCTCGACAAGCTCCGTTTCGGTAAGAAACGGCACGATGTCGTCGAGCTTGGCCAGGTGCTCCTCGTGATTGGAGAAGCCGGTCACCTTCATGCCCTTGATCAGGTATTCCCCATCATCCCGGGTCACATTGAGCAAGCCCACGGCACCGTGACACACAGAGGATACGATACCGTCTGCCTCGTAGATGTCCCGACACAGGCGTTGGAGCGTCTCGTTGCCCGGAAAGTCCCAGATGACTCCATGCCCGCCCGCCAGATAGATTGCCCGATAGTCCGCTGCGTTGACCTCGTCCAGGGCCAGCGTCGTACCCAGGCGGTTCATGAAGTCCTTGTTCTGATAGTAGTCCCAGTCAATCGCTTCGGCGGCCGCCAGACTGTGGGGATCGATGGGCGTATAGCCCCCCTTGGGGCTTGCGATGTCGCAGGTCCAGCCAGCCTGTTCGACATGATCGATGAAATGCACGGCTTCACCTAGCCACAGACCCGTGGCTCGATCATGATTGGGATACTTGGCGTGACTGGTCACTACCACAAGAATCTTGTTATCCATGGCGAGGGCTCCGACGAGAACGTTGAACCTTTTAGTCGACTCTGTCGCTATCTTGTTGCGTTATTGTAGTCAGCCTCGTGCTAGCTTCAGCAAAGCACGAAAGGTTCTGCATAGTGGAAGCGGAATGCCCAGGGGCGTGTATAGGGACTTGTGTAGCCGCCAATACTCAGGCAACTCCTTGGGTCTATTGTCCCGATTTCTGATGAGGTAGACATGGGCCCCGCTCAGTAGACACCCTTGCGCTTTTTCAGGGGTGCGGGCTCGGGATTGTGGGCGGTTCTCAGCAGTACAGCGGAGCACCTGAGGCGTGATCAACCCGGCCCCAGCATGGACAGCGCTGGCGTCGCTCCTTATCATCGCTTCAATTTGTCTCGTTCGATTAGCTTCCTCGGAAGTGGTCTTGTCGAGTCACACCATTTTTGTCGATGCCGATACAAGGACGCTAGCGTCATGCCCCTCCGACCGACTCGTTTTCTTTCTTTGGCCGCCGCCGCGATGCTCGGTGGCTGTGCTCTGGCACCGGTCGACGCTCCGCCTCCTCCTGAGCCTCTCACGCCTTCGGAATTCCACGCCGAGATCCGAGGGCTCGAGACGCGCCTGGCGGGACGCTGCGACCTGACCCACGACATGCTCAGTGAACAGGCGGCGCAGGATCGCCGCATGACCGCCGATATCCGCGAAGTCGGTAGCCTGCTGCGCGGCGTACGCCAAGATCTGGCCGGGCTCGAGCGCGGCAGCGCGGAGCCCGGTCCTCGGACGACGCAGTGCGAGGCCAGCACCGAGTCCGGTATCGACAACAAAGAACTGCTGGGTCGCAGCGAGTGGGTTGGCTTGCCCGATGTGGGCACCTATCTGAAGGCGCGGATCGACTCCGGGGCCAACACCTCATCGCTGTCCGCTACCGATGTCACCACCTTCGAACGGGATGGTGACGAATGGGTGCGCTTCAAGCTGGGCCTCAATGAAGAGGATTCGGTGGTCGAGGCCGTGCGCGATGAATGGATCGAGGCACCGGTAGAACGCAAGGTGACCATCGTCCAGGCCAACGGTGAAGAAAGCCGCCCCGTGGTCAGCCTGCTGATGACCCTCGGCCCGCTGCGTGAACAGGTCGAATTCACCCTGAACGACCGCACCCACCTGAGCTATCCCGTCCTGCTTGGCCGTCGTTTCCTGTTGGATATCGCCGTCATCGACGTGGCACGCCACTACCTGCACGACCGTCCCGAATTCCCAGGAGGGGAATCGGCCAGCGAAGCCGCAGACGAGGAAGCGGCCGATCGTGATGATCAGGAACAGCCCTGAGATAACGCTGTGTGCCGACACCCCGGGGCGTCGGCCTTTCGCTCCCGATTAAGGAAGACCCATGTCCAGACTGCCCTTTTATCTGATCGTCGCCCTGCTGATGGTGGTTGGCATCGCGATGAGCATTCACCGCCACGTGGAATTCGAGGTCCCCTGGACGCCGGGTGAACAGCGCCAGGTCTGGGAAATCGAGGCTCAGGTCACCTTCGATGGCCAGGGCGAGCCAGCCAAGGTGGACATGGCCCTGCCCTCCTCTCAGGACGGCTTTCGTGTGCTGACCGAGCACACCGCCTCGCCGGGTTATGGCTTGGCGTTCCTGCAGGAAAACGGCGCACGTCGCGCCGAGTGGTCCACCCGCGAGGCGGTGGGCGATCAGCGCCTCTACTACACCGCCCAGGTACTGGTGACCGAAGGTGCCCGCAAGGCAACCGCTCCGCCCCCGCCGCCGCCGGTGACCGATGTCGCCTGGGAGCGTCCCTACGACACCGCCGCCCAGCAGGTGATCGACCGCGCCTGGGCACGCTCGTCCGACGCCTTTACCTTCGCCCGTGAATTGCTGAGCGAATTCGCCGATGACCGCCAGGGGGAAAATGCCAGGCTACTGCTAACCCAGTTCGATCGTGTGCCGCTGGCCGTGCGCCTGTTGAACCAGGCCGGCGTTGCCGCCCGTGAGGTCAGTGGCCTGATGCTCGACAGCGGCCGTCGGCGCCAGAGCCTGACCTCGTGGATACAGGTCTATGACGGCGACAAGCGCGCACTGTTCAATCCGGCCACCGGCGAACAGGGCAAGCCCGACAACCTGTTGATGTGGGAAAGCGCTGGCAATGCCGTGCTCGAGGTGGAAGGCGGTCGCGATTCACGTATTTCCTTCTCCATGCTGGTACGCAACCAGCCCGCCGCGGCGGCAGTGCGCAGCCAGCTCGCCGAGGACAGCGATACCCTGCTCAACTTCTCGATCCACAGCTTACCGCTCGAGGAACAGGCGCTGTTCCAGACCATCCTGCTGATCCCGATCGGTGCGCTGGTGGTGGTGCTGCTGCGGGTGCTGATCGGCATCAAGACGTCCGGTACCTTCATGCCGGTACTGATTGCCCTGGCCTTCATCCAGACCACCCTGCTCACCGGCCTGGTCGGGTTTCTGCTGGTGGTGGCCGTCGGTCTGGTCATCCGCAGCTATCTGTCACACTTGAATCTATTGCTGGTGGCCAGGGTGACGGCGGTGATAATAACGGTGATAGCGATCATCTCGATCTTCACCGTGCTGTCCTATCGCTTTGGCCTCAATGCGGGCCTGACGATCACCTTCTTCCCGATGATCATCCTGTCCTGGACCATCGAACGGATGTCGATCCTGTGGGAAGAAGAAGGCCCCAAGGAGGTGCTGATCCAGGGCGGCGGCAGCCTGCTGACCGCGGTACTGGCCTATCTGGCGATGAACAATCCTTGGATTCGCCACATCACCTTCAACTTCCTCGGCCTGCAGCTCATCCTGATGGCGCTGATCCTGCTGCTGGGCAACTACACCGGTTACCGGCTGCTCGAACTGCGTCGTTTCAAGCCGGTCACGGAGGACTGAGCCATGCTCAACTGGACCAGTCCCGGCAAGCTCAAGGCCAAGGGCATCATCGGCATGAACCGGCGTAACATCCGTTACATCGGTCGCTATAACAGTCGCAAGCTGTATCCGCTGGTGGATGACAAGCTCAAGACCAAGCTGCTGGCACAGGAATACGGCATCACCACGCCGGAGCATATCGGCACGGTGTCGACCCAGTTTAGTGTCAAGCACATCAGCGAGATGCTGGCGGGCCACAACGGTTTTGTGATCAAGCCGGCCAAGGGCAGCGGCGGCAAGGGCATCCTGGTCATCGAGCGCGTCGAGGGCAAGCACTTCATCAAGCCCAGCGGCGCTGAGCTGGATATCGAGGATGTCGAACGCCACGTCTCCAATATCCTTTCGGGGCTCTATTCGCTTGGAGGCTCCCCGGACGTTGCCCTGGTCGAGGGGCTGATCAACTTCGATACCACCTTCGCTGCCTATACCTACGAAGGGGTGCCGGATATCCGTGTCATCGTGTTCAAGGGCTACCCGGTGATGGCGATGATGCGGCTGTCCACCGCCGCCTCCGACGGCAAGGCCAACCTGCACCAGGGCGCGGTGGGCGTCGGTATCGATATCGCCAGCGGGCGCGCCGTACGAGGCGTCCAGTTCGATCGTTCGCGCACCGATCATCCCGATACCGGCCACGAACTGGCCAGCCTGCAGATCACTGGCTGGACCACCCTTCTTGAACTCGCCTCCGGCTGCTACGAGATGACCGGGCTTGGCTATCTCGGCACCGACATGGTGCTCGATCGTGACCGCGGCCCCATGTTGCTCGAACTGAATGCCCGCCCTGGCCTGGCGATCCAGATGGCCAATGGCGAAGGCTTGCGGCGACGCCTCGATCTGATCGAGGCGCAGACCGAGGAGCGCAGCGCTGCCGAGCGGGTGGCCTTCGCCCAGCACCACTTCGCCCGCCAGGGCGAGCTGCAGGAAGCCCCGGCAGAAGCCATTTGACAGTTTCGCGTGTCTGGCCCGCCGGCGGGCCAGCGCGTAGACTAGGTTGCCGCTTCGTGAATATTGGACCCCATGACCGAAACCGCCCTGCTACAACAGGCTGAAGCTCACTGCGCACATCGTGGCGTGCGTTTCACCCCCATCCGGCGACGTGTACTGGAACTGATCGGTGAGGCCAGCGGTGGCCTCAAGGCTTACGATCTGCTGGATCGGCTAGCCAAGGATCACGCCGCCGCGCGCCCCCCGACGGTGTACCGTGCGCTGGAGTTCCTGATCGAACAGGGGCTGGTACATCGCATCGAGTCGCTCAATGCCTACGTCGCCTGCCCCTGCCCCGAGCATGCCCATCGCTTCCAGCTGCTGATCTGCCGGGACTGCGGGCGCGTCGAGGAATTGCACCTCGACGAGATCAACGAGCAACTGGCAACCCGTGCCAGGACGCTGGGCTTCCAGGTACAGCGCCAGACCATCGAACTGCTTGGCCTGTGCCAGGCCTGCCAAGGCAGCCGCAACGATGGTGCCGAGGAGCGTGCCGACGCCACCGCTGATCCAGTCAATACATCCTCTTCCACCCCCAAGGACGCCACCTGAGCCCCATGACCGACCTGCTCAAACGCCTCGAGCGCGAACCCTGCGATAGCCGTCATTCTCTCGAAGAGGTGCTGGCCAATGTGCGATTCAACGGCGATGGCCTGCTGCCGGCCATCGCCCAGCAGCACGATAGCGGCGAAGTGCTGATGATGGCGTGGATGAACCGGGAGGCGCTGGAGGAAACGCTGCGCACTGGCCGGGTATACTACTACTCCCGCTCCCGCGCCAAGCTGTGGCGCAAGGGCGAGTCTTCCGGCCAGCAGCAGCATCTCAAGAGTGCGTCGCTGGACTGTGACGGCGATACCCTGCTGCTGCAGGTCGAGCAGACCGGTCCGGCCTGCCATACCGGCCGTCGTAGCTGTTTCTATCTGTCCCTGGAGGCTGACAGCGCCCGCATCAGCAGCGCTGCGCTGATCGATCCCGATGAGCTCTACACCAAGGGATCCTGAGTCATCGGCGACGGCCGGGGCTGACAGCGGCCGTGGTCGCGATGATCGATCGCCCCCCGCGCAGGAGCCATCACTCCGAGGGCGCGGACCGAAGCGCTGGCTGGCATGGCCGTTACTGGCGCTGATTCGCCTCTACCAGGGTGTCATCAGCCCATTGCTGGGCCCACGCTGTCGCTACTGGCCAAGCTGCTCGCACTACAGTCACGAAGCCATAACGGTTCACGGCCCGATACGGGGCGGTTGGCTAGCGCTCAAGCGTATTCTGCGCTGCCATCCTGGCGCCAAGGGCGGCATCGATCCTGTGCCTGGCGGGCCCAGCGAGAGGCTTTGCCGCCAGGATCCGGAGCTCGACGAGCGGTTTGAGGTGCGCGGCGACAGCGACTCGAGATCAGCGGACTGACGCGGGCGCCTCGTCGACGCCCAGGGTTCAAGCGTCAGGCAGCTTCCTGCTCCGCGACGCGATAGATGCGCTCGAGCATGGCGTTGAGGCCATTGCTGCGGGTCGGCGACAGGTGCTTGTCGAGACCCAGGTCCTTGAGAAAATGCGGACTGGTGGCGAGGATGTCGCTGGGCTTTCGATCGTTGTAGATGCGCATCAGCACGGCGATCAGCCCTGACACGATGGCGGCGTCCGAGATGGCGGCAAAGTGCAGGGTGTCGCCCTGGCGCTCGTGGTGCATCCACACATTGGACTGACAGCCCTGAATCTTCAGCTCGTCACGCTTGTGCTCATCGGGGAAGGCCGGCAATGCCTTGCCCATGTCGATGATGTACTGATAGCGGTCCATCCAGTTGTCGAACAGTTCAAACTCTTCCAGCAGCTCCTGCTGGGCCTGTTCTGCGGTACTCGTCGTGGTCATGGTGACTCCCTAGAATGCTGCCAGGATTATACCTGCCTGGCCCCGCCGTCGTCCTCCCCCGGTCAGCCCCGGTTCGGAGAACCCGGCCAGGCGTCATGCTAGAATTCGCCCTGAGCGGGTGACAACGGAGCACTCGCTGTCGCTCGCCGCCTAAGCTACATAAAGAGATCGACATGCAAGCGCCAGACCCCCAAGGACAGGGCCCGCATCGCTCACGTGATAGACGACTCGATGCACTGGAAAAGGAGCTCGACCAGTATCTGGGCTCGTCACGGGCCGACAAGACCGGCACGCCGGCCTCCGAGCGAGGCCTGACGCAGCAGCAGCTGGAAGAAATCATCGCTCACCTGGCCGCCCAGCGCCGGGCCAAGCGAGCGGCCATCCTTACCAATCTGCTGGATCTGGCGGATCGCGCGGGCACCACCGTCGGCGCGCTTTCGCTGATTGCGCTGTTCTTCGCCGACAAGGATAGCTCGGGGGCGACGCTGGTGGTGGCCAGCACGGCCAAGCCGCTTTGGGGCGCCTTCGTTGGCTTTGGTCTGGCTCTCGTGGCATCCTATGCCAAGGCCCTGCTCACCTGGAGGGACAAGTGATGACATTCCATATCGCCATGCTGATCATGCTGGGCGCCACCTTGGCGCTGGCGGTGGCTGCCTACCGACTCGACCGTGGCTACAAGTCCGACGTCAAGGCGCTCACCGAGCACGCCAATCGTTATATCGCCCGAAAGCGCGGCCCCCTCGAGCACTAGGCTTGCCTGGTTGGCTCCATTGGCGGGCTCCACTGGTGGGTTCTACTGGCGGGTTCTACTGGCGGATTCTGCTACCCGCCCCCAGCCAGAAACCTGTCCAGGGGGGCTGTTTCTTCATTCCTTATTCTCCCCCCTCCCTTGCCCCCATTTTGGTCCCTCTGCCTGGCCAAGGCCGTGCAGCGACTGCTGGCGATGCCATTCCTCGTCTTCGGTGTGAAGGTAGCGTGTCGTCGTCTCCAGGCGTGAGTGACGTGCCGACTGCGCCAGATAACGAAGCTCCACGCCCGCCTGGGCCTGATGGGTCAGAGCGGTGTGCCTGAGCCAATGCGGCGTAGCCTGTCGTAGCCGTGCCACCGCCTGGGGATCCCCGCCCTGCTCTTCCAGGCAGTCCGCGGCCTGACTGAAGGTCGTGCGTATCAGTCGGTACAACTGGTTGTCACCCAGCGCGGTCTTTCCATCCAGGCGCCTCAACAGTGGCGCTGGATCCCCGGCGGGATCGGCCGGCTCGCCGTAGAGCGTCCGCGCCTCCCGGGCCAGCTCGATCATGTCGGGCGGCACCGGGATTTCGGCAAACTTGCCGCCCTTGCCGACCACCTGCCACCACCAGCGCCCTTCCCGCCTCACCAGATCCCCCATGCGCGCCTGGCTCATCTCGTTGATCCGCGGGGCCAGCAGGTAGGCAAAGCCGAACACCAGCCGCCGCCTGGTCCAGAGAAATCTGGCTCGTCGGTCGGCACCTGGCTCCAGCGGCTCGTTGAGCCAGGCCCACAACCAGTCCCACAGCGGACGCTCCAGATAGCGCTCGACACGCCGCTGGCCATTGTTGAGTCGCCTGCGCTTGTCGCGCATCAATCGAAACGGGTTGCGCGACAGCCAGCCCGCCTCCACCAGCCAGGCCATCATGCCTTGCAGGATCACCAGACTCTGGCGTCGACTTGCCGGGGACAGGGGGCCACGAAACGGCCGCCAACGGGGATCCTGACGCGGTCTGACCGGTCCTACCCACTGCTCACGGGGGCGCGGGTCGGCGAGAAAGGCCTCGAACTCATCAAGGTGACCCCGGGTCATCTGGGTCAACGAAAGGCGGCGCTCTTCAAGCCACAGCAGCAGCCGCTCGGCCTCGCGGCGGTAGGCGCGCTGGGTCTGCGCACTGCCAGCGTATTCGGCAAGCCAGTGGGCCACCGCCTGCCAGTCATCTTCCGCCTCGATCAGGGCCTTCGGGGACGACGAAGACGGTAATTCGCCGTCGACCAGGGTGCCCCCCGGCGTGCTGCCGGCGATCGCCCTGCCGTCCTGTGCCTGTATCGGAGGTGTCTTGCTCATATGACCTGCCCATTGGCTTGCGCCATTGCGTGTCGTCGCTTGGCGCGGCTGAATAGATAGGGTAAGCGGATTAAATGGTTGATCTTACCTTTGCATGAGAGTGAGACAGACCGGCATCTCATCGGA
>NZ_PXNS01000016.1 GCF_003045775.1 Halomonas litopenaei
TCCGATGAGATGCCGGTCTGTCTCACTCTCATGCAAAGGTAAGATCAACCATTTAATCCGCTTACCCATTTTTTGATGGGTAATATTGGCGTCACGACATCCGTCTCCCCGAGGATTTGCCGGCGACTCGCTAACCGAGTCTCTTTTCCAGCAGTTCCTGCTGTGTCAGGGGAGGAAGTAGCTCCCGGCCGGCACCTGCCAGAATGGGCGCCGGGCCGGAGGCGATAATCTCGTGAAGAGTGCCGACCCGAACGAATTCAGTGACAGGGATAGATTTGAAAGACTGCTTCTTCCTGCCATAGAGGGATTCGGTTTCCCCGCTACTCCCGCTCCTGCTCCTCGTGATCAGCTCGAGCTTCTCACGATCGAGGTAGTGCCCCGCCACGAGTATGTTGTCCCGGACGGATGGATCGTTCATCAGGTAGCCGGTGCTGCTGTTACTGTCCCAGTAGGGTTTCACGACATTGATGTGGAAAGTGTCGATCCCACATTTCGCGAGCTCGAGCATGGTCCTGACCTGGCCATCGTTCAGGCCAAAGAACAGGTCGGCTCGACCGCCAGGAAACTTGTGTTTGATCTCCAGCTGGACAAGCCGGCCGTCCGGCATTTCAAGGATGGTGTCGATGTCCCACAGGAAGTCGTAAAACGGCTGGATGGCGCAGTTCTTGAAGAGACGGTGGAGAACGACGTCCCTGAACATGTTGCGGTTATGGGCACCTTCCGTGATGCGAAAAAAGGCGGTGAGAACCCTCAGCGTTTCCTGGAGTAGCGGGGCGGGGCTCTCGAAATCGGGTACCGTGATCCGCCTCTGGGCCATCAGTCTCTGCTGTACCGACTCCCCGGTCCGCTTGAAATAGCGTGACATGACGAAATCCCGTTGGCTCTCGTTGTAGTCACACATAATCACGCTCTTCGGATTTCTTCTTTCGAGCATGTCGAAAAGCTTGCCCGTTCCCGAGTCATCCGGCTCGTGACGCCATATCCACCATGAGTTGGGCTTCCCCCTCTGAGCGGCCCGCAGGAGCGAGAGAGGAAGTGGTCTGGCTCCAAGGGGTGGCATCTCCTTGAAGATACTCTCCATAGTGCCCTCTATGGCGAGTCCCTCCAGTAGCCGATGCTTGTCCATGGAAAGCAGGTCTTTCTGGACTTCCCAGTTTTCGACGTCCAGTTGATCCAGCGGGCCTAGCGGTGTGAGTAGTGCCATGTTGGGGTTCCAGTCCAGTACCGACCCTAACCTACCATGATGTAACTCTTTGCTGTTGTGAGAGATTAATCATGGTTTCCGCCCGTATTCGGGCAATGTAACCGCAGCTCGAGCAGGACGGCATTTGCTGGCGGCTGATTTGGCGCAGCCCGGACCATGTCGCCCGGGTATGCATGAACCAGGTATCCAGCGTGCTGTACTGATCAGCGCATCTTGACGACCGGCAACTCCTCCCACCGCGTCGTATAGCGTGGCGAGCGATACGCGCAGCGGAGGTGCCAGGCCGCGTTCTCGCGCCCTCCACCCAGCTTGACGGTGCCCGCACCCAGCTCACGATTGAGCTTGTCGAGTGTCGCCATCAGGCGCTCCGAGCGTTCTCGTTCGGCATTGCTTTGTTGATCCGCCAGGATGTCGAACTGCTCATGGTTTCGATCGACGAGGTCAGTCAGCATCACGCCACACTTCTGGTAGGCCACGCCCGCACGATGGATCCGATCGAGACCCCGCGACGCCGTATGGACGATCAATCGGCTGTCATCGGTGGGACGCGGTAGTGCCAGCAGGAGGCTTTCGTGGTGCTGGGGCAGCTCGGGCCGGAAGGGGTTGGTTTTGACGAACACGACCAGGGCACACGCCAGGCTCTGCTGCTTGCGGAGCTTTTCGGCGCCGCAGCTCGCATGATGCCTGATGGCCTCATGCAGCTCTTGGCGATCGCCGGTAAGCCGGCCGAAGCTTCGGCTGGTCATGATCTGCCTTTTGGGAACCGACATGTCGTCGAGCTCAATGCAGTCTTGCCCGCGCAATTCCCACACGGTGCGCTCCATGACGACCGAAAATAGGCGCCGTAGCTGCCTGGGATCAGCCACGCGCAATTGCCAGGCGGTATGAATGCCCATATCCGCGAGGCGCAGGCCGGTTCGCCGCGCCACCCCCCAGACCTCCGTTACGGGCAACCGCTCAAGCACACGCCGCGTCGTGTCGCTCTCCGGTGGCAACAGGGCCACGCCCTCACAGGCCGCCTCCTTTTTTGCTAAATGGTTGGCGATCTTTGCAAGCGTCTTGCTGGTACTGAGTCCGATACTGATCGGAATGCCCGTTTCTTGCCTTACCCGGAGTCGCATGGCCTGGCAGTGATCTTCGAGCCTCTCGCCCGGGAACCCATCGAACCCCAAGAATGACTCGTCAATCGAATAGACGCTCACGTCCGGTGTGTACTGGTGATAGACAGCCGTCACCCGGCGGCTCATATCGCCGTAAAGTGCGTAATTGCTGGAGAACAGCACGCACTGTCGAGTGATGTGGGGATCGAGCATGTGTGCAGGGGCGCCCATGGCAACGCCCAGGGCCTTGAGCTCGGGGGATCGGGCGATCACGCAGCCGTCATTGTTCGTCAGCACTCCAACTGGCCTGCCATCCAGGTCTGGCCTGAAGGCTTTTTCACAGGACACGTAGAACGCGTTGCAGTCGGCCAGCGCGATCATCGACCCACTCCTCGGCGCAGCGCATGCACGTTATGCGTGACCACGCCCCAGACCGTTACATCGCATCCGCTGAGCAGGATGGGCGCATAGGCCGCATTGCCCGAGATCAGCGCCTTGCAGCCATTGGCCATGCCCAATTGCTTGCAGGTGAGTTCACCATCGACCGCGACAATCAGTATGTCCCCCGGGCGGACATCGAGCGCGCGATCCACGATCAGTAAATCATCATCATAAATCCCGAAATGGACCATCGAGTCGCCCTTGGCGCGGGCGTAATACGTCGCTGAAGGATGCTGGACGAGATGCGCAACCAGGTCGAGATCCCGTTCGATGTAGTCCTCGGCCGGAGACGGAAACCCGGCACGAACCTCACCGGCAGCCAGGGGGAGCAACATCGGCCTTGAGAGTTCATCGACGCGTCCAATGATGTCGATGGCAATGGTCATGCCGCCGCCTCCCGGGGCTCCCAGCGCAGCCCGGCGCTGCCGTCGGGAAGGCGGGTGACAGCCGCCCGGCCGAAGACCTCGACCCTGTTGAGCGTGCGCTGCCAGTCACGCTCGCTCTCCCCTGGGAGCCGCTGAATGATGAGGTGAAAATCGGGGGTGGCAAAGGGCACGATAGGCATGACGTATCTCCATTCTGCTGCAGCTTGTTTTTTTATACAGTATTAACGGCGAAACAGACCACAGCCAATCACTAATATTCCTTCAACGCGATCGCTTCGAGGTAGGCCGCTCCGGTTATCGCGTCGGGTGTGGCGCAATGGCTCCCATGGACGTAGGCCTCGGCGGGAAGCGGAGCGCGCCTGAGTTGGCTCCATCGCATTAATTCGGTAGGTTGCAGCGGCCGAATTCGCTGACCAGAGACCGCCATGCCCCGCCTGATAAAAACCGCACTCACCACATGCGCGTTGATGCTCACCGTTGGCCTGTGCGCCCAAGCATCGGCGGCTATCACGATCGGTAGCTGGAATCTCAAGCACCTTGGCTGGAAGAACGACAAGAACCTCACCACCGTCGCCGAAATCCTGCAGGGGGCCGATCTGTGGGCGCTTCAGGAAGTGATGGATACTGACGCGGTACAAGAGCTAGAGCGGCGTCTGGAGCAGCGGACTGACGGAGCGTGGAGCTCGATGGCGTCACACGAGGTGGGTCGTAGCTCCTATCGGGAGAGTTACGCCTTCCTGTGGCGCGATAGCGCGGTCGAGTACACCCAAGGCGCAGTGGTCTACCTGGATCCGGGCGATCTCTTCGCCCGGGAGCCCTACCTGGCTGAGTTCCGTGATACGGAAAATGGAGCGACGGTCGCCATGGCGGCGGTGCATATCGTCTACGGCGACAGCCGCACCGACCGTACGCCGGAAATTCGTGAGTTGGCCAGCATCTGGGACTGGATGGGCGAGGTCTACCCCGGCAGCGCCCGCGTGATTTCCGGCGACTTCAATCTAGCGCCCACCGATCGCTCCTGGCAACCACTGCGCTATGCTGGCGCCCAGCCCGCGATTACCAGAGGCGCCACGACGCTCAGCAAAAGCGACGGCCGATACACCAGCCTCTACGACAATTTTTGGTACGACACAAAGGCGCTCCAAGTGACCGGCACCGGTATTGTTCATTTTCCTCAGTTACTGGGTATCGATCATCAGACTGCAAGACGCCTCGTCTCGGATCATGCGCCGATCTATTTGACCACGGGCGATGCGAGCCCCGGATTTGGCAGGATGAACAGTACAGTGACCGCAAGCGGCCCCTCTAAAGGCAGCGGCAGTCACTGCATCGATCTCAATACAGCGCTGGCGAGTGAGTTGGATCGGCTTCCCAACATCGGCCCGGCCCGTGCTCGGGACATTATGGACGGAAGGCCCTGGGCCGATGTCGAAGCGCTCACGCGCATCAAAGGCATCGGCTCGGCGCGCGCCGGGGAGATCGAGCAGAGCGGTCTGGTGTGTGGTAGCTGATACGGCTCAGCGATTAGCTAGTAGTTAATTGTCCTGGACTAGTGGAGATTTCCGTGCTTACACATGGCGACATGGTGGCGGGAAATTCGGCTTCTGTCGCGTTGCTGGGTGGTAATCGGTCGGCAGATACGGGGCAGTGCCGCGCTTTTTGATCTCTATCCAAGGACGCAATATGCAGTGGTCACCCTCTCTCCTCGCGCGTCTGCTCTTCGTCCGCCCAGGATGGAAGCTATCACTCTCCGGCGCCAATTGGGAGCTTCGCCGGGGAAGACAGTGCCAGCAATACGCGTTGGAGAATGTCGCTGCAGTGGACATCAAACGCGGCTGGATATGGGCATCTTGCGAGGTCACACTCTACGGCTTCGAGGGGCCTTCGTTCGTATCGCTAGAAGGGTTGCCGAAGCAGGACGCCGCCAAGCTGGGCGTCACCCTAAGCGCCAGCATGCACAAACAATTGCATACCTTGGCCAGAGCCGGCGCACCGGCTCTACGAGCATGGCTGAAGGACGCGACAGAGGGGCTCCCTGGCAACCGATGGATCCGCCACAGTGAGCAAGCCCGTATGCGTGCCCGGCGGGATAGCATTGCGCTACCGGATTCCGCCATGGATATGGGCAAGCTCGGACGTCATCCGGCTATTCCCCGCTTGTCCGATTCGGAACCCATCGCGACCCTTCGCCGCGCCTTCGGGCCAGCCCTGCAGCAGGCGGTTGGGGCGCGCAATCAGGCATTCATGGAAGAGGAGCTCAAACGCGAAGCCGCCTTCTTCGAAGCGGTCGAATCCCAGCCCTTGACCCGGGAGCAGGCCGGGGCCGCTGTGTGCTTCGATGATCGAGTTCTGCTAATCGCCGCGGCCGGCTCGGGAAAGACGTCCACCATGGTTGCCCGGGCGGGGTATGCGGTGCGAGCCGGGATCGCTGCGCCGCACGAGGTGCTGATGCTGGCATTCAACAGCGAAGCGGCGAAAGAGTTGGGCGAACGCACACGCAGCAAGCTAGGCCCTTGGGTGGCCAATGCCGACCAGATCCACACCAGCACCTTCCATTCCTTTGCGCTCAAGGTGATCGGCGAGGCCACCGGTCGTAAGCCATCCGTCCCAGACTGGCTGGCCAATGGCCAGGATGAAGGCGTGATGGTGCACTTGCTGCGAAGCCTCTGTGAATTCGACACTGACTTCAAGGCCAGGCTGGATCTCTTTGCAGCGGTCTTCGGTTCATCGGTCGGTAGCTTCGACAGCCAGGCAGACCGGGATAATCTCGCGCCGGTGACCACCCGGGCCGACCCGGACTACCTCACGCATCGTGGCGAACGAGTGAAGAGCCAGGAGGAACGGCTTATAGCTGACTGGTTGGCCTATCACGGCATCAGCTACCGCTACGAGCGCCCCTGTCATCGCGATACTGCCGACAGTGCCCATTCGCAGTACACGCCGGACTTTTACTACCCCGATGCCGGCCTGTACCACGAGCATCTGGCGCTCGATGCACAAGGCAATCCTCCCTTGCACTTCACCGGCTATGCCGAGGGCGTGGCTTGGAAGCGAGAGTTGCACCGGAATGATGGTAATCGCTATATCGAGACCACCTCGGCGGGCCTCCGTAGTCTGGAGGGCTTGTCGGTATTCAAGCGTGACCTCGAAGCTCATGGCCTCAAGCCTATCCCGTCTCGGGACAACCTTGGCAAAGAGGCAAAGCTGTTGGACGTGCCGCGCATGGCCAAGCTGTTCCGTACCTTTCTGTCGCATTACAAGTCTCAGGGCCATAACCCCAAAGCCCTACGCGCAGCCGGCCGGGGCACCGACTTTGCCGTGCGTAGCGACCTGTTCCTTGGCCTGTTCGAGGACGTGCTCTAGGCTTGGCAAGAACGGCTTGATCGCGAGCAGGCGGTCGACTTCGATGACATGCTCAACCAGGCGGCTGAACTCATTGAGGCCGGCCAGTGGACACCACCCTATCGAGTGGTGGCTGTCGATGAGTGGCAAGACACTTCCCTTGCTCGGCCCCCAGCCGGGCGGCGCCAAGGGCGACCGGATCAATGGCTACCACCTCACGCTGGCGGCGAAGAAAGCAGCGAGAAAATCATAAAAACATGCACTAACGCGCAGAGAAGCTAACGATGGCCAAGATCACCGATGCAGTGGACCCCGGCAACGCCGGGGGAAGCGTGCTGATCCCCGAGATTCCGACGTTGCCCAACCGACCCGTCACCTTCCATTGTGACAAGTGCGGCGAGGTCTTCACGGAGCGCGAGGCAAGGCGGCAGCACGTCTTCGACCACCACCCCTTTAAGCGTCCCCAGCTGCTGGTGGGTAGCCGTATGGTCAAGGAGCGGGGCGAGGTAATGGCCAGCCAATTCCTGCCAGCGGACTGGATCATCCAGCAGGCGGAGCGGATCGTGATCGACCAGCAGGACGTCTCCAGCCAAGAGGCATGCCGCCGACTCAGCAAGATCATCTCGGGCTTTCACGAGGTCACTCTGACCAGCGCCGACTACTCGGTGACCTACCAGATCGAATTCGATATCCCCACCGAGGCACAGCTGTTAGCGGTCGAGAAGGCCTTCAACATGCTGATTGTCAACCAGCCACTGGAGAGCGAGCGTATCGCCCAGTTCATCACAGTGGCCAAGCGGGAGGATGGCGGCAGGTACTATATCGAGGGCATCAGCGACTTCCTGTACGGCGTGCTGGCCAAGGACCAGCGTGGCGGCACGAGCTTGAACCGGGATGATTATACGGCCAAGTTCCATGCTGCCCGCGAGGCACTGCACTTCATGGACCGTCCCCTGGCCAACCTGATCAAGGCACTGGTCAACTTCAACGACAACGCCTTCAGCGAAGCTGAAATACTCGCCCCCGGTGGCCAGGTCGCGATCACCTGCCGGATATTGAACGGCCTGCGCTCCGGCAAACACTGCCCGCCCCTTGAGACTAGGACCGCTTCCGGCCACAACCTGCCGGTGGATACACTCACCGCCGAGATCATGCGTTTTTGCAGCCTGCCGCTGGCAGAGCAGCAGGAGCAACTGCCTCAACTGGCGCATCTGGCCAGCAAGAGTCTGACCACCGAGCATGATCGGGTAAAGATCCAGGCACTGGCCATGAACACCTGCTGGGAGGCCGGCGATCATGAACCGGCCGTCAGCTGGGCCAGGATGCTGCGTCACAGTCCACTGTTCGAGACCCTGGCCAACCGCATCATCGAGGACGTAGAGAATGACTGACTCCAAAAAGGACGAGAGTAGGTCCGTGAAGATCACCAGCAAGGCCACCGGCGCTGTTTCGCAAGGTGAGCGACGCGGCAAGCAGGCCAGCAAACACCAAGGCCAACCGGAATCGAAGACGCCTTCACCAGGTGCCACCTCACCAAGCTCGCGAGTCCACAGTAATGAGCGGCCTGCAATCGACAAAGAACAAGGCAAGGGCAGCGAGCCAGCGACTGCTGCCACGCGGAACCAGACAAAGAATAGCAAGGGCATCTCGCGGGTCTTCGATATCATCCAGCGCTTCTATGCAACCTCGAGCACGTCGAAGAAGATCACCGAGCCCGCTCTGAAGAAGCTGGAAGAGCGAACCCTTTCGGCCGGCCAGCGATCGGAGCTGCTCGACCTCGCCCAGCGCGAGGATACCTCGCTCTCCCGCACCGTAAACCTGGCCTTCGCCGCCTTCGAGATCCACAGCAATCGCACCATAAAGGACCTACTGCTGAAGTTCGCCGTCGACGCGGGCCGCGAGGGGTTCGATCTGGCCATGGAGAGTGTCGATGCCTGGCTCCCACTTACCGACGATGAACGCCCTCCCTTAAGGGAACTCTTCAGGCGCTACGCCAGCCGAGTGGAGCAGGTGGCGGTCAACAAGGATGTGTCGGCCAAGGAGAAGAAGGAGAGCCTGACCAAGCTGCGCAACCTGTTGTTCCTGAGCATGATCTGGCAGGCCAATCAAGGCTGGGCCAAGGAAGACGACATCTTGCGCTTCTTACGCGCGGATGGAGTCTTTACCACCGGCACCCACTACCCCACCCAGGCCACGGAGGCGCTGCTCAAGACAGCCTACACCCAGAACGCCGATGATTTTTCACCACTGGGTTGGTTGTCGCGTCAGATCGAGAACACCAAGGCCATACAGGCCAGCGAACTGGAACGACTGGGAAAAGATGTCGAGCGCCTCACCGCCGAACGCGACCGAGCGCAGGAGGAGATCAGCACATTGCGCCAGGAGCGCGATACCCTGCTGGAAAAGACCGGTGAGCTTGAGCAGAGGCTTCATCAGGAGAAGCAAAATGCTCAGACCACCAGCATCCACCTGGAGGATGACAAGCACCGGTTGCGCTCCCGGGTCACCAAGACCTTAAAGAGCGAGGTGCCCCGTCTGGAGGAGGCGTTGATCGCCCTGCACCGTGACCCGCCCAAGCTGCACATCGTCTCGCCCTATGTGGAAGAGACACTTATGCACCTGAAGAAGATACTGCGCGAGACAGAAGGAGAGTGACATGGTGGTCTTCGGCTTCGATTTCGGTACCACCAACAGTCTGATCAGTCGGGTGGCTGGTGGCCAGACGGTGGTATTCGACCAGGGGGGCGAGCCCTATCCTTCCGTGGTCTGCTACGAGGGCGATAGCGTTATTTGCGGCAGCGAGGCCAAGAAGCGCCTGATGACTCACGAGATAGGTGTCATCGGCAACGTAGTCCGCTCCCCCAAGATGCTACTGGATAGGGAGCATGTGCATGTCGATGGCATCCCGCGGCGCCCCCGCGATATGGTCGCCGATATCGTCAAGCACGTGGTGAGCGCTACCGAGGAGGACCCGCGCTATAAGCTTGACCCGGGTATCGGTCGCGCCGTCGTCACGATTCCGGTGGACATGGATGGCAGGCAACGCCGTGAACTGCGGGAGGCCTTTCACCAGGCCGGCTTGGTCATCGAACAGTTCGTCCATGAGCCCATGGCGGCACTCTACGGCTACCTGCGCGGCAAGGAGGACCCGGAGAACGAGATCCGTCGCCTGGAGGGGCAGTACCTCCTGGTATTCGACTGGGGCGGGGGCACCCTCGACCTGACACTGTGCCAGGTCCAGAAGGGCATGCTCGTACAGGTCCGTAACGATGGTACCCACGAGCTCGGTGGCGATGTGATGGACGAGGCCATCCGCCGCGAGATCGAGAAGCGCGCCGTCGAGGCGGCCGGCATCGAACCCGACGACGCCGATGTCGATCCGGGGGCCCATCTGCGCCTACTGACCCGCGCCGAAGAGGCCAAGATCAAGCTGTCGTCTCAGGAACAAGTGCCCATCTATATTCCCGGCTACTTCCGAAACGACGTCACGGACCCCGATATCGACATCCTGCTGACCCGCGGCGAACTGGAAGCGATCATCGGCCAGAAAGTTCGGCAGGGGGTGAAGCGGGCCAAATCGCTGATCGACTCTGCCGACCTGACTACTTCCGATATCTCGCTGTGTCTCGCCACGGGCGGCATCGCCAACATGCCGGCGGTCAAGTCGGGCCTTTATGAGATGTTCGGTGCCACCCGGGTCGAGGTCTCCGAACGTGGCTTCTCTATCATCTCGGAAGGGGCCGCCTGGATTGCTCATGACCGGGCACGCTTGCGCCTGGCCAAGAACATCGAGGTCCACGCAGCACGCAATCAGCACTTCCCGGTCATTGGTGCGGGCTACGAGATGCCCACTGCCGGTGAGGTCAGCGAGGCGGAAACCCTGATGCTCTACTGCACCGACCCTCGCGACGGCGTCGGCAAGCTCAGCCTGCTCTCTCCTACCCGCCACGGACGCCATGTGCAGGCCAACGATTCTCGCCAGTCTCTGGCCTGCCTGAACGTCAAGGTTACCCCTTCGATGCAGCAGCTATTCGAGCGGATCATGCTTCACTTGGAAGTGGACGATAACTTGGTCCTACACGCTTCGGCAAAATCTGCCATCAGGGGGGACAGCGATAGTGTGGACATCCACTCGCTGGAGTTCGGGCTGGACATCATGCAGGGCATCACCGACCGTTCACTGAATGAACCTCAACAGCAGGCGGGTGGGACCGAGCAATCCGTAAAAAAGCCTGAGGGTCGCAGCAGCCAGAGCGAACACCTGGTGGGTAGTGTCCTGCTGCGGCCCAACGTGGCCATTCGCGAGGATATCAACCTGGTGCCCGGTGAGGCCCTGATCAGAAAAGAGATGGGCAAGCCTGGCGGCCACTTCTTGCGTGTTGATGAACTGAGCCCGATACAGCGGGATGAGCGGGCCTGGTATGTGCCTTGTAGCTATTGCGGGAGACGCGCTGGTGACCCGAAGTGCCGGTGCTTGTCGGGCCACTGACGCCACGAAGTCGGCTACTACAAGATTACGACATGATAAAACGAACAGCCGTTGGCGGGCCAGGCGATTCAAACAGTGCGCGATTCACCGGTTATCAACTCACGCTATCGGCGAGAAAAAAGCAGGGAGCGAAAACTACATGAGCAAAAAAATCAGCGGAGCGGAGTTTCCGCTTGCCAAGATTTTCAGTTCCGATTTTGAATACCTGATCCCATCATATCAGCGTCCCTATGCCTGGACGACCGATCAGGCTTCGGAGCTTTTCGACGATCTATATGACTTCTTCCGGAGCGAGGAGGATGAAGGCTATTTCCTTGGCAGCATCGTGCTCATTAAGGAAGAGGGGAGCCCCAAAGCCGAAGTGATCGATGGGCAGCAGCGCCTGACCACGTTGACGATCCTGCTTGCTGCCATTGCAGCCCAGCTTGAGGGTGAGGACAGGGGCACACTCAGCCAGTACATCATCGAGCCGGGAAACAAGTTCGCGGGCCTGGAACCAAAGCCGCGGTTGACGCTACGTGAGAAGGATCGAGAGTTCTTCACCTGTTACGTGCAGCGCTTGGCGTTCAATGATCTCCTGGCCTTGGGGACCGCGTCGCTTGAAAATGAATCTCAGAAAAATATCCAGGCAAATAGCCAGCTTCTGATTGATCGGCTCAGGACGCACTTCGGAGACTCCTCGGAGCGGCTGGGTGACTTCATCAGCTTCCTGCTGCAACGTTGCTTTCTCGTAGCCGTTTCCACGCCCAGCCAGAAATCCGCTTTTCGTGTGTTCTCCGTCATGAATAGCCGTGGTCTCGACCTCCAGCCGACGGACATCATCAAGGCGGATGTCATCGGCAAGCTTTCAACCACCAGCGAGCAGGAAATCTACAACGAACGCTGGGAGGACATGGAGGTCGACCTGGGTCGTGCCGGCTTCAACGATCTGTTCGCCTACGTGCGCATGATCCATGCGAAGGAGAAGGCCAAGCGGGCTTTGCTGGAGGAGTTCCGCAATCACGTTCTGACACAGGTTAGCGATACGCGCACGCTGATCGAGGGTGTGCTGGAACCCTATGCCGAGACTCTTTCTATTCTGCGGGAATCGCATTACGTCGCCGAGACCGACGCCGACAAGGTCAATCGATCCCTGCGCTGGCTGAATCGCATCGATAACTCGGACTGGGTTCCGCCCGCCATGGTCTTCCTGGCAGACCACAAGAATGAACCAGCTTATGTGGCGTGGTTTTTCAGGAAGCTGGAACGTCTGGCGGCCTACATGCACATCTGTGCGAAAAACGTGAACCAGCGTATCGAGCGCTATGCCCTGCTGATCGCTGCGCTGCAGCAGCCGCATGACGACGACAATCCGGTGCAAGCCGTCGAACTGACGGACAAGGAGAGGTCTGACATGCGGCGGATTCTTCAGGGGGACATCTATACACTGACTGCCCGTCGTCGTAACTACCTGATGCTGAGACTGGATTCATTCGTATCGGATGGTGCGGCAACCTATGACCCAACGGTGCTCACTATCGAGCATGTGTTGCCGCAAACCGTCACGAGCAACAGTCGTTGGGCCGAATGGTGGCCGGAGTCAGAGATGCGGGAGCAGTGGGTTCATCGCCTGGCCAATCTTGTACCCTTGAACAAGCGACGGAACTCTCAGGCTCAGAACTACGACTTCAAGAGGAAGAAGGACGCCTATTTCCGTGGCCGCAGCAATGTCTCATCCTACGCACTCACCAGCCAAGTGCTCGGTGAAGACCAATGGACGCCTGAGGTGGTGCAGAAGCGTCAGGCTGACTTGATCGCAGTGCTGGCCGACAAGTGGGAATTCTGAGGCATGATACTACTCGAAAAGCTGGTTGAACGGATCCGCCAGGCCGCCGCCTACAACCCCGATGTGCAGGCCGCGCCAGCCTGCATTTTGTGGCCGGACCGCGAGCGACTGTGGGTGCCGCTGATCACCTAGGTCCAGGCGGAACTGCACGCCATTAACGACAGGCTCAGGACGCATCTCTGCGTTGGACTGGCATCGACTTGAGGAGACTATAAATAATAAGCGAGATTTTCCGAAGGAACATGACAGGCTGCCAGAGACTTGTTCGAGGAGCATGACCTGCGTGGAATGGTGCAGGGGGATTGCGGAGCGCCTGCGCCGCGGGAGAAAGTCGCAGGACGAGTAGGTGGCTCTGATGAAGCATCTGGCATGAACGCCGCTACTTGCCTGCTACGTCAAGTGCGCGCTTCATGCACCATACTTCTCATGATGTCCACGCTCTCAGGGAGGAGAGCTGATGTTGACCCATGTCTAGCTCAAGGCACGTCAGCGGGACGAGCACGAGCTTTGATGGCGCCCGAGCCTGCAGGGCAGGCGGGTTAGGGCGCCTCCCTGAATAAGATCCGGTTGCATAGAACGAACTGTGCTTTGGTTGCGGTTTGGTTGCTGATTACGAGAAAACGGTGTGGCTAGTGTAAATAGTGGAAATTCCTATCTATTTGATTTTAAGGATAACTGCGCTGCAGGCACGATCCTTAAATTAGCAAAATTGCACTCATAATCCCTTGGTCGTAGGTTCAAGTCCTACTGGGCCCACCACCGCCCCCTTCCTGCCTGTTGGTTGTCCTGTCTGGGTTTTACATTGCTCTTGTACGCCGGGGCTTCCCGATGCTTGGCTGTCCACGAATATCGTTCCAGCACCACTTCCTTGAGTGAACGGGCGTCACGCAGTGTGCGATCGTCTACTGCCCCCGTAGCCTCCATCTAGATAGTCCCCAGCATTGGTCCGAACTCTGAAGCACGTCGGCGCCATAAGATCCGCCCGTCCGCCGGAGCAGTAGGTGAAATGGGGTAGCCTTACGGCCCTGATACTGGATCTGGCCTGCAACCATCGCGATATTCGCTTTACTCGTATCGGGTACCGGGGCCTTCCGGCCAGCCAGGGTTCATACTCTGCGCCTGTCGCCTTGGATGAGCTGTGCCAGGGGGATCGGTCGGGCGAACCTGAGGGTGGGGTCTATTGCGTAGCTAGTGGCTTAGTCGCAGCCATGCAGGGGCAACATGTAGAGCTATCGGAGGTGGATTCGCTCGAGCTTGCAGACGCCATCTCGGTTGACAAGCGAATCCCTTTGTAGCGGACGATTTTTCTTGACAGTTCGGTAGTGATTCATCGAGCCTGTCCCGTGTCCTAGGACGCGGGACAAGACGGGTGGTGGCACTATGAAAAGTCAAGATATTGGTCTGCTCTTGAAGCTGGTGGCCCTGAGGCGTAAGTACGGCTGCGGCCCCGATACTCACACTGGCAAGGGAGAGAAGGCGCTCCCAGATGACTGGAGGGACTGGGCGCTCGATGACATGGACGGGGTGCGCGAGAGCTTGCCTGGGCTCGAGGACGACCAGCTGCAGGCACGCTACAGCGTGCGGGCCTTGGCCGAGGAAACTGGCATCAGCAAAAGTCAGGTTAGCCTTGCCCTTCAGCGATGTCTGGAGGTAGGTCTGATTCGCAAGGATCACCGAACCGGCGTGCCGCGCGCCAACGTCCGAGCTCTGTTCAACTTCATCATGCATGGGGTGCGCTACGTGTTCCCGGCCAAGCCCGGGGAAATTACCCGCGGCATTGCGACGACCTTTGCCGCGCCAGCGCTGGAAGGCCAGCTATATAGCTCAGGTGAACTGCCGATGGTATGGCCAGACGCCCGGGGCAAAAGCAAAGGCCAGGCCGTTGAGCCGTTGTTCAAGAGTGTGCCCTATGCGGTGCGTCGGGATCGAGAGTTGTATGCCATGTTGGCTCTGGTCGATGCCATTCGACTGGGTCATCCCCGCGAGAGCAAGGTCGCTGCGGAGCGCCTGGCTGAGTATCTGGAGTAAGCGATGAGCTTGTTTGACGATCAGCGTGCCATGTTGCGCCGGGTGGCCGAGGCCCTCGGGGATGAACTGCGCGATCAGGTAGCTTTCGTCGGGGGCTGTACGACCGGGCTACTACTTACCGATGCGTTCACTCGAGAGCAGGTGCGCAGTACCGATGACGTGGATCTGATCATCAGCGTCATGAGCTATGTCGACCTTCAGCGCTTCAAGCAAGCGCTGAAGGCGAAGGGATTCGATGAGCCCTCTTCTCTAGATGAGGATATGCCAATCTGCGCCATGAAGCTGGGGGAGTTGCGCGTCGATCTGATGCCGGACCATGACGACGTGCTCGGCTTCAGCAATCACTGGTATCCCCAGGCACTGGAAACGGCACAGCCCGTCTTGCTAGGTGGGGATCTTTCCATCCGCGTGGTCACACCACCGCTTTTCGTTGCCACCAAGCTTGAAGCCTATAAGGGGCGGGGTGAGGGCGATCCATTATCGAGCCACGACATCGAGGACATCCTCAATCTCGTGGATGGCCGCCCCGAGCTACTTGATGAGGTGAGAGCCGCCGGCAGCGACCTTCGGGCCTATATCGCAGATGAGCTCAGCAAACTTCTCGACAATGATCTCTTCGGATATGCCGTGCAGAGTGCGGCCGGAGACCCCGACCGCGAAGCGCTGCTCTTCGAGCGCCTGGAGGTCCTGGCCGGGGAGCGCGGCTGATGCTGGCAAACTGGTTCAGCAGACAAGGCCGCGAGCGCAGCTGCAACAGCGATGCTGCGGCAGTGGGGCAGCAACGCCATCATCTTCTGGCGGTGCTGGTCGACGGCGCAGAAAAAGGCCCCCGAGGCGCTGAGCTGGCGCGTCATTGGGCGGATGCTGGGCTTCAAGCGCTCGCCGAGGTAACGGCTTGCTCACAAGCGGTGGTACATGCTCGCCTCAGAGAGGAGCAGGCCTCTCTCCGCAACGGCTTCCTTCGTGATATCGCCAGTTACTGCATGGTCAGCCTTGATCAGGAAACGCTGGTTGCACAGATCTGGCACTGTGGTGATTGCCGGGTAGGCCTACAAGGGCAGACCAAGACACGATGGCTGACCACACCGCACCTGCTGGCTTATGAGTCTGGCCTTCCATCCCCACGCTCAAGAGAAGAGCACGAACGGCGTGAGCACCAGCTAACCCGTTGCCTGAACGCTAGGCGCTTCAGAGCTCCTGAACACCTAGCGTTCTCGCTGAAGCTGGGTCAAATGGTGCTGCTTGGCACCGATGGCTACTGGCTCGAGCACCTGGAAGCAGGCGAGCCACTGCACCGCCTGCGAGATGACGCGAGTCTACTTACCCTGCCTGTCGGTGCTGAACCATTTATTGAGATCGCCCAAGCCTCGGATACCGATAACCTCAAGCACTTCCAATTTTCATGACGACCGGACACATGATCCGTCGCTGAAAGCGACGTTGGAATTTGAAAGTTTTGAAAGTGTTGATGTCGGTGGCGGTCCCTGGGGGAAAGGTCAGTCGGGTTGCTTCATTAAGCGCCTGATGAGTGATGCAAGCTCCGAGAGTGATCTGGTCAATCACACTGTGGGTATGCCTGAAGGCTGGACTGCTGGAAGCCCTGCCTCCAGTGTATGATGCTCCCCGACAAGTTCTCAATTGCACAAAACGTGGGGAAGCATCGTGAACACGGAGAGTCACTCTCAGCTGGCAGCCTTTATCTGGTCCGTGGCAGACCTGCTGCGCGGCGATTTCAAGCAGTCCCAGTATGGTCGCATCATCCTGCCCTTTACCCTGCTGAGGCGCCTGGAGTGTGTACTGGAGCCCACCAAGGCCAAGGTGCTCGACGCCGCCCACGCCCACCAGGCCAAGCCCGAGGCGGTGCGCGAGAAGCTGCTGCTGCGTGCGGCGGAGCAGCCCTTTTTCAACGCCTCGCCGCTGACTCTGGGTACGCTCTCCGATACCCAGACCGCCGACGACCTGATGAGCTACGTGCAGTCGTTCAGCCAGGATGCCCGAGAGATCTTCGAGCACTTCGAGTTCGAGGGCTTCGTTCAGCAGCTCTCGGCCAGCAACCTGCTCTACCAGGTGGTGCAGCGCTTCGCCTCCATCGACATGAGTCCGCAGCGGCTCTCCAATTACGGCATGGGCCTGGTGTTCGAGGAGCTGATCCGCAAGTTCGCCGAGAGCTCCAACGAGACGGCGGGGGAGCACTTCACTCCGCGGGACATCGTCCACCTGACCACCTCCTTGGTGCTGACCGGTCAGGAGGACAAGCTGAGCCCCCACGGCATTGTCACCGTGTACGATCCCACCGCGGGCACCGGCGGCTTCCTCTCCGAGAGCGACGAGTACATCCAGCAGGTCAGCCAGGACGTGACCGTCTCGCTGCACGGCCAGGAGCTCAACCCCGAGTCCTACGCCATCTGTAAGGCCGACATGCTGATCAAGGGCCAGGCGGTGGAGCAGATCAAGCTCGGCAACACCCTCTCCGACGACCAGCTGGCTGGCCAGCACTTCGACTTCATGCTCTCCAACCCGCCGTTCGGGGTGGAGTGGAAGAAGGTGCAAAAGGCGATCACCGACGAGCACAATCACAAGGGTTACGACGGCCGCTTCGGCCCCGGCCTGCCGCGGGTCTCCGACGGCTCGCTGCTGTTTCTGATGCACCTGGTGAGCAAGATGCGCGCCCGCCAGGATGGCGGCTCGCGTATCGGCATCATCCTCAATGGCTCACCGCTGTTTACCGGGGGCGCCGGCAGTGGCGAGTCCGAGATCCGCCGCTACCTGCTGCAGCATGACCTGGTGGAGGCGATCGTCGGCCTGCCCACCGACCTATTCTACAACACCGGCATCGCCACCTACGTGTGGGTCCTTTCGAACAACAAGCCTGCCGAGCGACGCGGCCAGGTGCAGCTGATCAACGCCACCGGCCGGGCCAGCAAGATGCGCAAGTCGCTGGGCAGCAAGCGCCAGTTCGTCGCCGACCGCGATATCGAGGAGATCGTGCGTATCTACGGCGCCAACCAGGAAAACGAGGAGAGCAAGCTTTTCCCGGTGGAGGCCTTCGGCTACCGGCGCATTACCGTGGAGCGTCCGCTACGCCTCAACTTCCAGGCGAGCCCCGAGCGCCTGGCCAAGCTCGACGACGAGAAGCCGATTCAGAAGCTCATTGATGCCGAGCGTGAGGCGATCAAGGCAGCCTGCGCGACCCTGGACCCGGAGCAGCTCTGGACCAATCGTGAGGTCTTTACCAAGGCACTAAAGGCCGCGCTCAAGCAACACTTGCCGCAGGGCATGAAGGTCGGCGCCCCGCTGCAGAAGGCGATTTTCAATGCGCTCTCCGAGCGCGACCCGAATGCGGACATATGCCTCGACAAAAAGGGCAACCCCGAGCCTGACACGGGGCTACGCGATAACGAGAACGTGCCGCTCGACGAGTCAGTGTTCGACTACTTCGAGCGCGAGGTGAAACCCCACGTCCCCGACGCCTGGATCGACGAGGACAAGCGCGACCCGCTGGATGGCCGCATCGGCATCGTCGGCTTCGAAATCCCCTTTAACCGGCACTTTTATGAGTTCACCCCGCCGCGCCCGCTGGAGGAGATCGACGCCGACCTCAAGGCCTGTACCGATCGTATCAAGCAGATGATCGAGGAGCTGTCGGCATGACGTTTCCGAAGTATCCCGAGTACAAGGTCTCCCGTGTCGAGTGGTTGGGGGAGGTGCCAGCGCATTGGGGGGTGGTTCCCCTTCGAGGCGCAGCTAAACAAGAAGCTTATAGCTTTACAGATGGAGACTGGGTGGAAACACCCTTCATAACCGATGAAGGGGTAAGACTAATCCAAACAGGAAATATAGGTGTAGGAAAGTACCGAGAGCAAGGGTTTCGCTATATTTCGGAAGAGACGTTTAGCAAACTTAATTGCACGGAGTTCTTTCCAGGTGATGTTTTGATATGTCGCTTGGCAGACCCGGTTGGGCGCGCCTGTCTAGCTCCTGATTTGGGTGCGAGGATGATCACGTCAGTGGATGTATGCATCCTGAAAACCAAAAGCGAGATTAGCTCAAATTTCCTCGTTTACTTCCTTTCCTCTGATCCTTACCTATCGTTTATGGCCTCTGTATCCAGGGGTGGGACTAGAGAAAGGGTAAGCAGAAGTTTTCTGGGAAGCGTTCGGATTTTGATGCCCTCCGTGGAAGAGCAAAGCTCTATTGTTGCCTTCCTCGACCACGAAACCGCCCGCATCGACGCTTTGGTTGAAGAGCAACAGCGACTGATCGAGCTGCTCAAGGAGAAACGACAGGCGGTGATCTCTCATGCCGTCACCAAGGGGTTGGATCCCGATGTGCCGATGAAGGACTCCGGGGTGGAGTGGCTAGGTGAGGTGCCTGCGCATTGGGAGGTTGGTGGATTAACGAAGTTTATTGGCCCTGTAGTGGACTACCGTGGCCGCACCCCGAAAAAGGTTGATGATGGCATTTTCCTTGTTACAGCCAAAAATATTCGCGATGGGCGAATCGACTATGAGGTGTCAAAGGAGTATGCAGATCCAGAGTCAGCCAAGTCATTGCTGGAGAGAGGGAAGCCAGAAATAGGTGATTTGCTCTTCACTATGGAAGCCCCCTTAGGTCAAGTGGCGCTAATAGATCGGACAGATATTGCTTTGGCCCAAAGGATTGTGAAATTTAAGGGGGGGGAGGGAGTGATGATGAATAGTTACCTGATGTATTGGCTAATGAGTACTAGTTGCCAAGCTAGAATGGAAACATTGGCCACAGGTTCTACGGCCCTTGGCATCAAAGCAAGCAAGTTAGGCATGATCGAATGTCCGGCCCCACCTGTTGCGGAACAAGAAGAAATCGTTAGCCATATCAAGCGGGAAAGCGCCAAGCACGATGTCCTTTTGGTTGAGGCTCAGGCCAATATCGACTTGCTCCAAGAGCGCCGCTCTGCTCTGATCTCCGCCGCCGTCACCGGCAAGATCGACGTGCGCGGCTGGCAGCCGCCGGCGGGCTCATCAGCCACCTCTGTAACCAAGCAAACGGAGGCGGTATGACGCAAGGACGCAGCATCCGGCTCTTTCTGGTGGACGGCACGCCCAACGGCCTGCTGACCGCCGAGATCATGAACTGGACCGGCCATGTGCTCACTGGGCCGCGCAGCAAGCTCAGTGAGCTGGTGCAACGCCCCGAGTGCGGTCGCACCGGCATCTACTTCCTGGTCGGCCCGGACCCCGAGAACAGCTTGCGCCCGCTGGTCTATATCGGCGAGAGCGACGACGTCGGCACCCGCCTCAAGCAGCACAATCGCCCCGAGGAGAAGGGCGGCAAGGACTTCTGGGAGAAGGTCTGCCTGGTCATCAGCAAGGACCAGAACCTCACCAAGGCCCACGTGAAGTACCTGGAGAGCCTGCTGATCCAGAGCGCCGGCCAGGTCAGCCGCTGCAAGCTGATCAACGGCACCGCCCACGAGTACATCAACCTGCCCGAGTCGGACCGCGCCGATATGGCGTTCTTCATGGAGCAGATACGCACCGTGTTGCCGGTGCTGGGCCTAGACTTCCTGCGCGAGACCTCCCGCCCTTCGAGAGAGCCCGAAGCGACTACGACTGCCGAGCCCGAGGCATCACCACGCTTCACCCTGGAAGTGCCGCGCCACGGTATCCGTGCCACCGGGCAGGAGATCGACGGCGAGTTCTACGTCTTCAAGGGTTCCCTGGCCCGGGGCAGCTGGGTTGGTACCGAGCGAGGTTACCAGAGCCTCTACAATCAGCTATGCGAGGACGGAGTGCTGGTGGAAAGCGATGGCACGCGGATCATCAACGAGGACCAGAGCTTCAGCAGCCCCAGCGCTGCCGCTGCGGTGGTCTCTGGACGCAGCGCTAATGGCCGCATCTCCTGGAAAGCCGAGGGTAGCGGCATGACCTACGGCGAATGGCAGGACCTGCAGGTGAGTGCTGCGGTCAATGAAGCAGGTGAATAGGAAAAGGGTTGAGGATGGGAATGGGGGATTTTGGAGAATATATTGTTTACGTCGATGAAAGCGGAGATCATGGTCTAAAGAACATTAACCCTGATTACCCCGTTTTTGTCCTCGCCTTCTGTATCATCCATAAACGTGACTATCTCACTCAGATTGTTCCAAAAATACAGGAGCTGAAGTTTCGTTACTTTGGCCATGATATGGTCGTTTTGCATGAGGCTGAGATTCGAAGTCAAGAAAGCCATTTGATATACTTCTAAACCCTAATGTCAGGCGTGACTTTCTTTCCGATCTTTCTGATGTTATTGCAAACTCCCCCTTTATCCTGGTGGCAAGCTGCATCATGAAAAATGAATTTTCCGCTCGACATGGGGTCGATGGTAATCCATATCATGTGGCGATGGAGTTTGGGCTGGAGCGTGTTTTCATGGAGCTGCAAGCCCTAGGCCAGAGTGGTCAGTTGACGCATGTGGTTTTCGAGCAGAGAGGGCTGCAAGAGGATCAGGCTCTGGAGCTTGAATTTCGACGCATAAAAGATCGATCACGAATGGAGGGGCTTGCAGAAACTTTGGACATCGTCATGGCCAGCAAGAAAGTGAATTCGGCTGGCTTGCAGCTAGCCGACATGGTTGCACGCCCCATAGGCCGGCACCTATTGAACCCGGGCCAACCCAATCGAGCCTACGACATTTTGAATGGCAAATTCCGGCGTAGTCGGGCGGGTCGGATCCAAGGGTGGGGCCTGAAGGTATATCCTTGAAAACAAAAGGCCCCGACGCATTCGCCGAGGCCCCTTGCCGATCGGGCATTCCCAATCCATGTCCATATGATAGGCATGAGGTCTGCTGCTGGCAACCCAAACGAACGTGCTTGTGGCTGCTTTCAGCGCTTCTTGTCACAGAGGCTCCAAGACTATGTGCAGCTGCTACGCCCTATACAGCGACTTCCACAGTCCGGAGCGCGCTCTAAAGCTGCTACTGTCCGAAGGTGAGCTGACGTCCCGCGACAACGTCACGCCGGGCACCTGAATTTCGGCGGTACCCCGGGACGATGACGGCGATCCGTTGAACCCCGATGCTGCCCTACGACCAGCTGACCCATTGGCCGACAAGCAGCCGTGTCAACAAGCCAGCAGCGGATGATCCGGAGCTGATCGAGACGCTTAGCTGAAGCACCATTAGTATTGTTCTGGTGGCTGGTGGCTGGTGGCTGGTGGCTGGTGGCTGGTGGCGAAGTGCAGTTTACAAATGCGCGTGGCATCGCTCCACAGAGCGCCACTTTCAGAGAAATAACTAAATCTGCAGGAGATCACCATCGGTCTAGAGCGGGTAAACCACCTCGTTCGCTGTGTCCAGCTATCATCGCGTACGCTCCCACTCCTCTCACGGAAGCAGATCTAGGAACGTTGCTTTTTGCCATACCGTGCGGCGGCATCTAGAGCGAGTATTTCATCATCGTCGTGAACGGCTATCGGCCTAATCAACCGCCAAGCGATTCAAGTGGCCGAAATGGCCTTCCCTGAAAACTGGCAAGACTACCCTCTCAGGGCAATGCATTGTCTTAAGTAGCCTTCTCCAAATATCCCTGACGCGCTAGGCTGTTGTGCATAATCACGCCAAGCGCAGGGGACAATATGGCGGACAGCAGGGAAGCTCGCTTCCAGCAGGACATCATCGATGCCATGACGGCTCACGGCTGGAAGGCTGGCACAGCCAGCGGCTTTGAGCGCGCCACGGCGCTCTATACCGAAGATCTGCTCGGCTACGTACGCGATGCCTGGCCCGAGCGCTGGGAAAAGTTTTGCAAGTCTAACCCTCAGGCACCGGAAAAGGTGTTTGTGCAGAAAGTGGTCCGCGAGCTGGAGCAGGCCGGCACCCTGGAGGTGCTGCGTCACGGCTTCAAGGTACCGGGGGTGAAGTTCGACCTCTGCAGTTTCCAGCCTGATCACGGCATGAATCCGGATTCGCTGGCCCGCTACCGCGCCAACCGCCTGCGGGTGGTGCCGGAGGTATCCTACTCGCCGCACGCGCGCGAGAAGGGCAATGGGGGCGAGAGCGCCGGCCAGAACTACAATCCACGGCTGGACCTGGTGCTGTTCGTCAACGGTATCCCCACCGCCACCCTGGAGCTCAAGAGTCAGTTCAAGCAGACGGTGGAGAACGCCAAGCGTCAGTATCGCCAGGACCGCCCGATAAAGGACCCCGTCACCCGCAAGCCCGAGCCGCTGCTGAGCTTCAAGCGCGGCGCCCTGGTGCATTTCGCGGTGAGTCAGGCCGAGGTGGCCATGACCACGAAGCTGGCCGGCAAAGATACTTACTTTCTGCCCTTCAACCGCGGCACGGTGGAGGGCGGCGCCGGCAATCCGTCCGCGAAAGACGAGCAGAGCTACGCCACCGCCTACCTGTGGGAGGAGGTGTTCGCGCCGGATGCCTGGCTGAAGGTGCTCGGTCGCTTCCTGCACCTGGAGAAGAAGACCAGCGAAGACTTCCACGGCCGGCGCACCACCAAGGAGACGCTGATCTTCCCCCGCTACCACCAGTGGGAGGTGGTCAATCGCCTGGTGCAGGTCACCCTGGCTGAGGGGCCGGGGCACCGCTACCTGGTGCAGCACAGTGCTGGCTCCGGTAAGTCCAATTCCATCGCCTGGGTCGCACACCAGCTGGCTAACCTCTACGCCGAGGACGGGAAGAAGCTGTTCAACTCGGTGATCGTCGTCACCGACCGCACGGTACTCGACAGCCAGCTGCAGGACACCATCTATCAGTTCGAGCATGCCCACGGCGTGGTGCGCCCCATCACCCGTGACGTTGGCAGCAAGAGCAAGTCAGAGCAGCTCGCCGAGGCGCTGGCCAGCAAAACCCGCATCATCATCGTCACTATCCAGACCTTCCCGGCGCTATTTGACGCCCTGGACAAGCGCCCTCAGCTTGCTGAGGGCCATTACGCTGTGATCGCCGACGAGGCCCACTCCTCGCAGACAGGCAGCTCGGCCAGCAAGCTCAAGGCCCTGCTGGCTGCCGCCGGAGCGGCCAACGGGGAGGAGTCAGGAGAAATCAGTGCAGAGGACATGCTGGATGCTGCCGTGGCCTCACGCCGCCCCAGCGAGCGCATCAGCTACTACGCTTTCACGGCCACCCCCAAGGCCAAGACCCTTGAGCTGTTCGGCCGTTCGCCGGATCCCGATCTACCGGCTTGCGCCGACAATAAGCCCGAGCCGTTCCACCTCTACTCCATGCGCCAAGCCATCGAGGAGGGCTTTATCCTCGACGTGCTGCGTAACTATGTCACCTACGGCACCGCCTGGAAGCTTGCCCATCCCGAGGGGGAAGACGAGGAAGTCGATTCCAAGAAGGCCTCACGGACCCTGGCCAAGTGGGTGCGTCTGCATCCCTACAACATTGCACAGCGTGTTGAGGTCATCGTCGAGCACTATCGCGAGAACGTCCGCCACCTGCTCGATGGCCAGGCCAAGGCAATGGTGGTCACCGCTAGTCGCCAGGAAGCGGTGCGCTACCAGCTAGCCATGCGCCGCTACATTGTGGCGAAGGGCTACGCCGACGTTCACCCTATGGTCGCCTTCTCCAGTAGCGTGCCACCGGATGAGGAGATCCCCGAAGAGGTCACCGAGACCAGCAAGCTGCTCAATCCCGGGCTTAAGGGCCGCGATCTGGCTGAGGCGTTCGACACCGACGACTACAACGTGATGATCGCCGCCAACAAGTTCCAGACCGGCTTCGATCAGCCCAAGCTGTGCGCCATGTACGTCGACAAGAAGCTGCGTGATGTGGACTGCGTGCAGACCCTCTCACGGCTCAACCGGCTGTTTCCCGGTAAGCAGACCTTCATCCTCGACTTCTACAATGACGAGCAGGAAATCCTTGACGCCTTCGCGCCTTATTACCGCAAGGCCGAGCTGGCCGACGTTTCTGATCCCAACGTGGTCTATGACCTGCAGCGCGGCCTGGACGCCAGTGGAATCTATCACTGGCCAGAGGTGGAAGCCTTCGCCAAGGTCTTCTTTGACCCCAAGGCGCCGGCCTCCAGCCTCAGCTACTATTGCCGCCCCGCCCAGGATCGCTTCAAGCAGCGCTACCAGCTGGCCCTGGAGCAGCTCCAGGTTTGGAAAGAGGCTCGCCAGGCCGCCGAGCAGAATGGCGACGACAAGGGCCTGAAACGCGCCGAGCAGGAGCTAAAGGACGCTGGCACCACCCGCGACGAGCTCGACCTTATCCGCAAGAACCTGCAGAGCTTCGTGCGTACCTACGAGTTCCTTAGCCAGATCGTCACCTTCGATGACCCCGAGCTGGAGCAGCTGTGTGTCTTCGCCCGCCATCTGCACCCGCTGCTGCGCACCGACCGGCTGCTGGAGGAGGAGAGCATCGACGTCAGTGAGCTGGAGCTGACTCACTACCGTCTTACCAAGCGCGAGGAGAAGCGCCTGCGCCTGGAAGAGACCGAAGGCGACTACGGCCTCACCCCGGTCAGCGAAGTGGGCTCCGGTAAGCCCCACGACCCCGAGAAGAAACGTCTGGCCGAGATCATCGACCGCCTCAACGATCTCTACGGCGCCGAGGTCAGCGACGAAGACAAGTTGCACTTCGCCAACGGCATCGCCGACCGTATCGAGCGCGACGAAGCGGTGATGGCCCAGGTCCGCAACCACAGTGCAGACCAGGTGATGCACGGCCTTTTCCCGAAGAAGGTCACCGACGCTGTGCTTGATGCCCTCAGCGACCACGAGAAGCTCAGTATGCCGCTGCTGGAGGACGAAGAGACAGGGAGGCAGTTTGCGCTGTTGATTTTGAAGCTGCTGGCGGGGAGGTCGAGCCGTGACTTGCGTCCTGAGTAGCAGTCTAGGTAAGAGGCCACTTATGGGGGATAACGACCTAAAGTGGTCATGGCGACAAAGGCAGCATGAACGTTCATTGGGGATATGCAGCATGCACGATAATCCTTGGTATGCTGCCAACCTGTGCTTAATATATAAGGAGTCGTGTTAGAGCGCGCAGAATAACATTGTTGAACGCGGATGCGCGTTCAAGTGGGAAAACGCGCGCTCTACCTAATACCAGTTAAAAGTAGAAGGAAGCATAAAATGGAATTTGTCGAAATCGAGCTAACCCAAGGCAATATCAACAACAATCACCTTTACCTCTCGTCGGTGGTCGAGTTTTTCCCGCCAGATTCGATTGGAGGCAGCAACGACAGCAGCCTCGCACCGAGGATTCTCGAAGTTCACAGCGGCATCACGTCTCCAGTTCGCACAGACATCGTAGGCGATAAGAAAATATTTCGCCGTCGGGCTTGGGTAGGTGAGTTTTTCGAGGTTCATAATTTGGCGGCAGGGGGTCGGGTTGTAATCGAGAAAACGGGTACTGATCGCTATCACGTGTACCCAAAGCGGACCTAACCTTTTAATAAGTCGCTATAGTACGCGGCCGATAGCCGTCGTTTGGCCGTCATGTAGCCCGCTAACGACCCTAGGCAGCCGTGCTTCCACTGACTCCCACCTCGCCGGGTCCGCGTGCGCACATCGGCTGGCTCTCCAGCGCCCTCCCTTCCTTGTACGTTTTTGCTTCAAGCACGACGACCAGGACTGGGCGCGCCGCACCGAAGAAGAAACCGTACGTGAAATCTTTGTATCGCGTATCCAGCGCAGCGCCGCGGAACGGATGACGCTCTAAGCCGGCCTCAAGTGCTACCTCGCCGATGTTACCCCTACCAAGAAGTGGCTCTTCGTAGTTGGATGTGAAATTCGCCCCCTGAGCTGGGGCAGGATAAGGCCTCCACGACAAGGGGAGGCATTGCATGGACGGTACGCAGATTCTGCCCCTTGGCCTGGGGCTTGAAGGACCACGAGAGCTCAAGAATCAGCAACTCGATATGAAGGTGTCGCCCCACCGCCCAGGTGACCGTGGATTGGTTCCATATCGTACGGACGTTTACCAAAGCTCTGGATGAGGTTCGCAAGAAGGAACGCCAAGACAAGGGGCATCCCAAATCACTGCGCTGGGCATTGCTGAAGAACCTGGAAAACGAGAACGTGACGCCTAAGCAGCTGGCAGCGTTCCAGGGACTGGTGGCCAACCCGGGGGCCACTGCCGACGCCAATGTGATAAAGGAGAAGCTTCGCTGGATTCAGAAGGCGTCGACGCCGCGCGGAGCCCGTTGGCGCATTACGAACTATCTCAAGATCATTAAGGCGGCCGGCAGTGATCAGCCGCTGCTCAAACCGATGGCGAAAGCGTTGTCGACACTCAAGCGACATGCTGAACAACTGATGAGGCGTTGGACGCGAGGCTGAGCAACGCCCGGCTGGAAGGTATGAACGGACTGTTTCGGACTGCCAGGTCAGGTGCACGTGGATACCGGAACGGGGCTAATTTCATCGCCATGATCTACCTGATCGGCAGCCCTGTGTGGCGCATGCTGGATCAGGTCAAATCCACACGAAGTGACGAAGAATCTTTTTATCCCAGTGAAGGCGGCCACTGGCGAGCTGTGTGCACTACACCCAGTATCCGCACCTGCATCCCCACAACGTCATAGAGCAACATATAGCTGGGGTGAACAACCAGCTCGCGGAGCACCGCCAGGCAGTCCGCTGCCAGGGGGCCTGCCAGCTGTGCCGCCTTCTCTGAAAACAGTTCATACAACTTAAGGCTGCCAGCGGATTCTCTGGCGCTATGTAATCGTAAATGTCGTCACGATCCTGCATCGCCTCTGGCGTCCAGACCAGCTCCATCAATTCGGCTTCGCCAGACGAGCACGGGTAGACGCACGACGGGCAGCAAACCTGGCTTCCACATCGGCGGCAGGTATTAGATTGCCAGCTTCTGCCGAGGCTCGTGATTGCTCCGCCTTGGACATCAGCCAGGCATCATAGTCCTGCGCTTCCTGCTGCTGGGCTACATAGTTGCGCATAAAGTCGCGTAGGAGCTGTGCCCCGGTCCGATCGTGGGCCTTGGCTGCACTGGCAAATTCTGCTTTCAGGCCCTCATCGACCCGAAAGGTGAAGGTAGCATCGCTCATGACACACATCCTCATGTGTTACACGGTGACCACGGGATAGCACGGGAAGTATGCCATGCATCCACTCGCATCTTCCCTGAACAGGTACACCACCGGTACTGAATCGCACCGACTATTCGAGACACACGTCAGGCTCTGGATATCACGCTGTTTTTGCTCAATGGTAGATAGACCATCGTTTGTGCGGTGAGGGCGCATCCCCAACGGCGCCTGGTGTCTGGTCCGCGCCAATCCTGGTGACACACGGCAAGGCAAGATCGTTGTGGTGCAGCATCGCGCCATTGAGGGCCCGGACCACGGCGGCAGCTTCACGATCAAGCTGTATCAGAGCGAGAAGGTCGGGGACCTGACTGGCATCGGAAAATTCCTCTTCGTGCTGTGAGCTAGTCGCCAGCCGGATGGTCGCCTTTGTTGGTGCTGGCTGGATAGCGAGCGGCAGAGCAGGCATGCTCAGCGCTATCCGATACCGCAGAACCAGGTGGCCCCCAGATGTCAGACCCGTTCAAGCAGCTTCGTGACGCTATGGACCAGTTCGCCACCGAGCGCGACTGGGATCAGTTCCACTCGCCCAAGAACCTGGCCATGGCGCTGACGGTGGAGGCCGCTGAACTGCAGGAGTGCTTTCAATGGCTGACCGAGGCGCAGTCCAGGGAGCTGGATGAGCAGCAACTGGCCGCCGTGCGCGATGAAATCGCCGATGTTCAGCTCTATCTGCTCCGGCTGGCAGGCAAGCTGGACGTGGATATCGAAGCGGCGTGCCGGGCAAAGATGGAGAAGAATGCTGAGAAATATCCCGCAGATAAGGTAAAGGGGAGTGCGAAAAAGTACACGCACTATCAGGATTGACATGCTGTGTGGCCGTTTCGTTCTCTGCAGCGGACTTCTCAGCCTGGCCTCGTCTCTCAAGCTTCCTCCGACTGATTTTGGCCTCAAGCAGTGCCAGAGACTCGGCTTAGGTTTAAATTATCTGCTAAAAGCGGTCTTTTATTCCGATTTCAGAGTGATAAATAAACCAGCTGCCGCACAAGATCCCGTGTGACACCGTTGTGACGCCGGCCGGATGGCCGGCGTTTGCTGGGCGAAGCGTGGCACTCGGATCAGTGACCGCGAGTCAGGCGTGTGGCCAGCCACCAGCCCAGTAGCATCGTCAGCAGAAAACCCGCCAATGGCAGACTCATGGCGCTGCTGGAGACGATGGCAGGCCCGGGGCAGTAACCACTCAGGCCCCAGCCAACACCGAACAGGGCCGCGCCGAGCAGCAGGCGGCCATCGATATCGCGACGCCTGGGCAGTTGGAAGCGCTCGCCCAGCAGGGGAGTGCCACGCCGCCAGACGAGGCGATAACCGATGAAGGTGGTGATGACGGCACCGCCAAGTACAAAGATCAGTGTGGGGTCCCAGTCACCGGCCACGTCGAGAAAGCCGACGACACGCGCGGGATCGGTCATGCCGCTGAGTGTCAGCCCGAGGCTGAAGACCAGGCCGGTGATGAAGCCGATGATCGCTTTCATGGTGACGCTCCCAGCAGGTGTTGGCTCACGAAGACCGTCAGCATGGCGACGGCCACGAACACCACAGTGGCCACCAGCGAGCGGGGTGAAAGACGAGCGATACCGCAGACGCCGTGGCCACTGGTACAGCCGCCCCCGATACCGGTTCCCACGCCTACCAGCAGGCCTGCGAACATCATGCTCAGACCCCCGCTGGTGGGTTTGCCGATCAGCGCATCTGAGCGCTCGGCCACATTGCCCCAGTCAAGATTGAACAGCACAAGGAGCAGCGGGCCGCTGATCAACCCGAGCACGAAGGCAATACGCCAGCGGTGGTCCGGGCCTGATTCCAGAAGCGCTCCCCGCGTGATGCCACTGATACCCGCGATACGTCCCAGAAAGGCCATCAGCATCACTGCCGAGAGGCCGATCAGGACGCCGCCGGCGAGTCCTTTCATGCTGCTCATGATGTCCATGTCATTCGTCCTCCCTTTCGGCCATCCAGCGTTGCGACGATGATATGCTCGTGCCCGACCATCGCCAACCGTCATCGCCAGGCAACTTCGCCCATCGACTGCCGAGTCTACTGGTCAGGTGATTGGCCGGCCGGCTGACCTGTGGGGCACGCGACAGGGGCGCCGAGGATTCGCAGGAGCACCATGAACGAACTGACTCAACGCCTGCGCACCTTTCTCAAGGTGGCGGAGCACCAGAGCTTCAATGTGGCGGCGCGGGAGCTGGATATCGCCAGTTCCACGGCGACGCGTCATGTCAATCATCTGGAGCGCCAGCTGGGCGAGCCGCTGTTGGTGCGCACCACTCGCCATGTGCGGCTGTCGCCCGCTGGAGAGCGAGCGCTGATCCGCTTTCGCGCCATTCTGGCCGAGGTGGAACAACTGGAGGATGAGCTCGAGACGCTGAGTGAGCGCGTCGCGGGGCCGCTGCGTATCTCGGTGCCGTGGCGCTATTCACGCCTCTATCTGGCGCCGCTGGTGAGCGAGTTCATGCAGCGCTATCCCGAGGTGGCGCTGGATATCGTCAGCAGCGACCAGCGTGTGGATCTGATCGAGGACCACTTCGACGTGGCCCTGCGCATCGGTCACCTGGAAGATTCGAGCCTGATCGCGCGGCACATCAGTGATCAGCGCTTCGTGCTGGCCGCCGCGCCGTCTTACCTCGCGGCCCAGCCCCCCATTCATCGGCCGGAAGACCTGGAGCAGCACCGTCTGCTGACCTTCAGCTATACCACCGCCAATCATCACTGGCGGCTGGTGCAAGGGGATCGGGAGCATCGTATCTCGGTGCGGGCCCGCGCGTTGCGCACCAACAATGCCGACATTCTCACCCAGGCGGCGCTGGGCGCCGCCGGCGTCGTGGTACAACCGCTCTGGGCCATACGGGAAGAGCTGGCAAGCGGCCGCTTGATGCCGGTGCTGGAGGACTATCAGGTCACCTCATCGGATTTCGATACCGGTATCCATGTCGTCTACGCGCGCGAGAATCAGCATAACCCGCGCGTGCGCGCCTGGATCGACTTCTTGCTGGCCCGCCGCGAGCGGCTGTCCTGTCACTAGCCAGGCGTGAGCGCTGTTCGCCGTCCACATACACGAAGGGACCGATCTAAAGGGAGATCGAGCCCTGTGCGCACGTCGCGACTGCTTGGACGATACTCATCAGGCGGTGTTTATCAGATGGTGCTCATCTGAGAGTCCTCAGTAGAGGATATCGCTGCGGATGATGTACTTGGCTCCGTCGCGGATCGGCTCGCTGGCGTGCACGCAGTGCTGCGGGTGCGAGCCGTGCGGGAAGCACAGTACGCCACCCTTGGGCGTGGAGACCGAGACCGTCTGGATATCGTCCCGCGACTGAGCCGGCTTGTCGGGATCACGGCGGCTGACCAGAAACTCGGTGCGTCCGCCAGTGTAGCCATCGCTTAAGAAGATAAGAAAGGTGTACTGGCTCATCAGGCCCGGATAGGCGTCCTGGACGACCTCGCCATTGATGACGCGACTGCCCGGCCAGGCGCCATCGGTGTGCGGTTTGAAGAAGTCGCCGGCCTCGTAGCGATAGACACGAAAGCGCGCATTGATGCCTTTGGCTCCCTCGCCCTGGATCTGCTCGGTGACCCGCGGCGCCGAGCGCTGCCAGATGACCTGATCGACCGCTTCACTGACGATCCAGTTGACGTTGTGATTGTGGCGTACCGAGCGCGGCAGGGAGACGGGCGCATCTTCCTCGAAGCCCATGTCCTCCAGAACGGCAACGAAGTTGTCGGCCTCGGCAGGTGTCAGCACATTGAGCAGCTGGAAGGCGCCGGGGACACCCTCGACCTCCTGACGGACAACCTCAGGCGTCGCGTCGGTTTCGAAGAGGTCAGACACGTCGCCGTTGTCCGTCCAGATGGGCAGGGGCGTGGGGGAGAAGCCGCGTTCGTGGCTGACGACATGGAATGACAAGCTCATGGCAAAGCTCCTGAATGACAAAGAATGTGAGACGAAAACGTGGGGACAGCGATGCCTGCCGGGAGGAAGGCCTGGATGACCGTCAACTGGCGGTGAGTGCCGGTACCGAGGAGAAATAGTCAGCTACCTGGATGGGCCCGGTATCCGCCATGTTGCCCTTGGCGCTCAGCCGCTACCAACGGCCGCTGCACCTCAGTCGGGATAGCGGACCAATACCCGCGTCTCCAGGCTGGTGCGTGTGGGCGCATCTTCGGGCGTGTCGAGCAGCTCGGCCGCGGTATGCGCGACCGGTGGCTTGCCGGCGCTGTCGAAGGCATTGAAGACGATGGCTTCGTCGGGGCGCATATGTGAGACGAAGTACCAGCGGTGATCCGGATTATGGACGAGGCCCTGGATCTGGCCGCAGCGATCTGGATAGAGGATGTCGATGTTGACCCAGTCCTCGTGGTGCACGCTTTGGGTATCGGCGAATGCCAGCGGGTCACGCGCGACGGCCTGCTCGACGGGCTGCCAGACATTGACGATGCCGTAGTGGCCGCTCAGCCAATGCTCCGCCTGCTCGGGCGGCAGCAGATCGCGCACGCGCTGCGGGCCAGAGCGTGGCGAGTAGTCGACATGCACATGCTGCGCCGGCACGCGTTCACCTTCGAAGCCGCGCAGGGTGTGGTCGAACACATGCACTTCACTGACACCGAGCTGCTGCTTGAGCAACACCTCGATGGCTGGCGTGTGCAGGCGGTCGCGCGCCTTGGCGTCGCGTACATCCACGGCAAGCTCGGGCGTATCGAGAAACAGCAGGCCCTGGGACGCGAAGCTTGGCTGAGTAGCGCGCAGATCCTGCAAGCTGACGCTTTGGCGATCATGCTTCGGCTCAATGCGCCGACCGGTCTCGCCGTCCGGGTCCACCTTGATCTGCAGACCTTCCGGGCGATCGAGCTGATAATTGACGAACGCCAAGCGGGTAAGGATGGGCGCTGACATGATCGAGACCTCCTTCACGATGAGTCGTCAGAGGATGAGCACTGACATGCACTTGGGCCGGCCGCCTGTGCTGTGGCGAGTCCAACAGGCTGGTTCGCGAGCTTAGTGCATTGGTGCAGACACAAAAAAGGCGCCTGTCTGCAATTTGTTATTGCACGAATGGCAATAATCAACGGCTGACAACTGTCCGTGGCTTCCGCATGTTGTCTCCGTCTCCGTCCTCATCCCGATGCCCAGAAGCCGCTAAGTAACTGATAAACAACGGCTGGGAGAGCCGCCAAGAGCAAGGCTGACGTCATATACAGTTGGCATTCGGCGTGTTGATGTAGATAAGGGCCGGCTTGTATAGTCGTGATGCTATTGCAAAGACGTCATCCAGTCGCATCTGTCAGATAATGCGATGGGTGAGCGTGATATTCATCGTGCCAAGGGAATGGTCATGAAAGATAAGCGTGTGCCTGTAACTCCAGTGTTTTATCGCGGTGCGTCAGCGGCTCTGTGTGTCGTCGTTCTAAACGGCTGTACCGGTATGGCCGAGACGGGCCCTGCAGCCGACGTGCCCGGACAGCCAGAAAGCACCAAGACCAATGTGCTGGAGGCAGGAGCCAGTGCATTGCAGACCGATGCACCGACGGATCAGCTCAATATATATCTTGTTGGCTTCCATCCCATGAAAGATGAGCCAAGCCATCAATTCGAAGCGCATCATTTCTGCCAGCAGGTCAATGAAGACTTCATGCAGTGTGCGCTTTACGATGGAAATACCGCGGATGCCCACCTCACCGGGGTGGAATACATCATATCCGAAAGCGTTTTTGAGAGCCTGCCTGAAGAAGAGAAGCAATATTGGCATCCCCATAACGGCGAGATTCTGTCTGGCCAATTGGTCGCTCCCAACCTGCCTGAAGCCGCTGATCATGAGCTGATGCAATCCAAGATGAACAGCTATGGCAAGACGTGGCATACATGGAGCAGTTCACACAGCGATGAAGAAGACCAGGCGTTGCCACTGGGTAAGCCCGAGCTGGCTTGGTCCTTTAATCGTACCGGAGAGCCGCAGCCAGGCCTGGTCGAAGATCGAGACCAACGTATGGGGATCGACACAGAGGAGCGGCGTCAGGCCCGGCAAGATCTGGTGCCGCTGGCCAATCCCCAGTCGGGTGTTGATGTGTTGAAAGGACAGTTTCCCAGGTCAACCCAGCCCATTCCCGGTGTGGAAGCCAAGTCCAGCGAGTGATGTTCACCGCCTTATCGGTCGGCTGCGCTGATGTTTCGCGCGGCGCTGACCATCCTCTTGGTCTCGGTTTAACTACCGGGTTGACGCATGCCGCGCTACAAACGCGACAGATGGCCCACAGTTGGTTGTCGCGTCGTGTTGTTGCCTTGGCGGGGCTCGGAGGAGGGGGCGTCGCGTGGCAGAGGTTTAGTGCTGGCTCAGTTCAAGACGATAACCTTGTTGATAGACGCTCTTGAGTCGGTGGTTCTGTTGCCCATCCAGCTTCAGCTTGCGCCGAAGGCCGCTGATGTGGGTGTCGACGGTACGGGTATTGAGGTCACCACTGACGCTCCAGATTCGCTCAAGCAGATAGGCGCGCGTGAAGAGCTGACCGGGATTCTGGAGAAACAGGGCAGCCAGCCGATATTCCCGATCGGTGAGCTCGACGATATCGCCATGCAGGCGGATGATCCCTGCCGTCAGGTCGAGCTGGAGGGGGCCGCATTCGAACAGCGTCGTTCCAACGCTGTCTACGTGACCTAGCCGGCGACCCAGGGCTTCGATCCGAGCCCTGAGCTCGGGGACCCGCAGCGGCTTGTGCAGAAAGTCATCGGCCCCTGCCCCGAGGGCTCGGACGACGTTGTCTTCGGCGTCGTCGGCAGTAATGAACAGCACCGCGCCTGGCCACTGATACGCATTGCGCAAGGTCTCAAGCACTTCGAACCCATCGACCTCCGGTAAACGCCAGTCGAGCACCAGTAGCTCGAAACTTGTGTTCTGCATTGCCCGAAACAGGTCGTGGGCCGTGGTGAAGGGGGTCAGCGTGGCTGTGCCGTCGCCTAGCGCCGCGGCGATCAAAGCCTGCTGGTCGGGGTCGTCTTCGAGGATAGCGATGCGCATACCGAAGTTTCCTGTCTTGGTGCCTCGCAGGAGCAGGTTTGACAAAGTTTCACAAACCTACATCCAAAATTAGCATATACCGAATAGGTAAGTGCTCAAACGTTTGGAGATGCGTCGATGAAGACCTTGTGGTGCAAGACTCCTGTCCTGCTGGTCCTGGCGGTTGGGCTTGTTGCGAATCAGGCAATGGCGCTGGAGTCGCCTGCCGGCAAGACGGTACTGGTGGTGAGCGGTGACATCACCCAGACCAATGTCGGTGACGAGGCACATTTCGACATGGCCATGTTGGCGAGCCTCGAGCAGGGCGAGATCGTGACACAGACTCCCTGGCATGAGGGGAAGGTGTCCTTCAGTGGACCGCTGGGCGTCGCCTTGCTGGCGGAGGTGGGAGCACAAGGGAGTGATCTGCGCGTCACCGCGCTGAACGATTACGCCGCCGATGTGCCGGCCTCTGACTTTGCTGAACATGGGGTCGTGCTGGCGACCCACAAGGATGGTGAGCCGATGAGCATTCGCGAACAAGGGCCTCTCTTTATCGTCTACCCGTTCGATGACAATCCCGATCTACTGACCGAGACCTATCTCACCCGCTCCGTCTGGCAGGTAGCCGCCATTGATGTATACGACAACTAGTCGATGAAGGAGGCGCGCGGTCTCAAGTTATCCGCGGCAGCGGCACTTTTGCTGTTCGCGGCCTGTCTTGTCATTGGTGTGACCGCTTTCCAGCGTCACGATCGACTGCGACATGAAGGGCTGGAGAACGTCACCTGGGCGATCTATCAACTGGATCGTCAATCACGTGAAGTCGAAGTGGCGCTGGAGCAGGTGGACAGCCAGCTGACGCACGGCGTATCAGGTACTCGTGGCGAGCTTTCTTCCTGGACCCGGCTGATGGAGCGTTTCGACATTCTCTACGGCCGGATAAAGCTGCTGCAGCAAGGACAATATCGAGAATATCTGGCTTCACAACCTGAGCTCCTCGAAGCATTGTGGCACCTCGATGCCCGCCTTGAAGATATTGATGTACTGCTGCAGCCACTCTATCAGGAAGCGCTGGCACCGCTGCCTGCTCAGCGCCGGCAATTGTCACAGCTGATCAGCGCCATGCGTGACGATGCGGAACGGTTGCTGCTCGACCATAACAAGGCGCTCGCGAGCGTTCGTGAACAGACCCGGCAGGGCATGCTGCGGGTGTACGTCCTGCTGTTCGTGCTGATGATATTGATCATGCTGGCAGGAACTTATCTTGTCATGGCGCTGTGGCGCGAGGCGCGCTCTCGTGCTCGCCACGGTGAGCGTCTGCAGCAGCAGTCTCAGGAACTTCAGCGTGCTGTGCAGCAGGCAGAAGCGGCGAGTCAGGCCAAGTCGGAATTCATGGCGATCATGAGTCACGAGGTCCGCACCCCGCTCAATGGTGTGGTGGGCATGCTCGATGTGCTCGAGGATGAGCGCTGCCAGGAAAAGCGTGAGCAGCACTTTGCGACCCTGAGGGAAAGCACCGCCTCGCTGCGCGCGGTCATCAATGACGTACTGGACTACTCGAAGATCGAGGCCGGACGTCTTGATCTTGACCATTCTCCATTTCCCTTGACGCGGATGGTCGCGAGGCTTGCCGAAGGATATCGATCACGTCAGACCAGAGACGTGTCGTTTATCGTGCAGTTAGGTGATGACTTGCCTGCGGTGGTGATCGGTGATGCGACCCGCCTACGACAAGTGCTGATGAACCTGATGGACAACGCCTTCAAGTTCACCCAGGCGGGCAGCATTACGCTCGCTGTCCAATCGCGAAAGCCTGCGTCGATCATCTTCGAGGTGCGTGATACTGGAGTCGGAATCGACAAACAGGCCCAGGCCGCGCTTTTCGAGCCATTCACGCAAGTGGATACATCTCTGTCGCGCCGTCACGAGGGGACCGGTCTTGGCCTGGCGATTTGCTACCGGCTGATAGAAGCCATGGGGGGAAACCTTGAATTGAACAGCATGCCGGGCCTGGGCAGCGTCTTTCGCTTTTGTCTTCCACTGAGCGCCGCCGAGGGTGTCAGCGAGCGTCTGCTCGACGATCCGTCTGAAGCACTGGCCTCACGACATCTGCTGGTGGTGGAAGACAACCCTGTCAACCGGGATCTGGTGGCCGCTTTGCTCAAGCGCCTCGGTCAGACCTTCGACCTTGTCGAAGACGGAGAGCAGGGGCTGGCTGCGATGAAGTGCAAGGACTATGACCTGGTGCTGATGGATATGCAGATGCCCTGCATGGATGGCGTGGAGACGACTCGGCGCTTTCGTGCCGAAGAGGGCGAGGGCCACCTGCCTATTGTGGCCATGACGGCCAATGTCATGCCGGAGCATCGGCAGGCATGTCGTGATGCGGGAATGGACGACATTCTGAGCAAGCCTTTCACGCGGCTGGAGCTGGCCGATGTCCTTCGCGCTTACCCACCCAGGCGCCGTCAGGCTGCTTTGCATGTCGTGCCTTTTGACTACGCGCCCGAGCAGGTTGCCGATGTTGACGCCGCCAGGCCCGTGCAGGATCACAGCTGCGTCGGGAGGGGCGGCCTGGATGCTGACACCGTGATCGAACTCAAGCAGAGCCTGGAGCATGAGACGTTGAAGTCGCTGCTCGCAGCGTTTTTCTCTCGACTCGATGGTCGGGTCGAAGCGTTGCGCGAGGCTGTCGATGGCAGTGACCGTGAGCGGATCAAACGCGAGGCGCACTCGCTCAAGGGCGCGGCGGCCTCGTTGGGGTGTCGGCAGCTTGCCGCGGAAGCGGCGCGCCTGGAGCAGTTGGCGCCGAAGGCAAAAATGTCGCACTGTCGCGAGCAAATTGCCCGTATCGAGCGCGGGGGTAGTGACGCGGTTTGCCAATGGCGTGGCAGGGGTGTCGATCTGTCCTGAGCGGCCTAGCAGCACCGATGCATAAGGTCTTGTCGCAGTGTCATCGGCGATGGACCTTGGCGTTCGAGTGTCCCATGTCAGGTACCGAGGAGGCGGGGACCGGCGTCCGCCCCAGGTTTGTCTGAGGACAGTGTGTGAGTTTGCTGGTGTCCGGGCCGCTGGTCTCGACATGCCTCAGGCGGCCTGGCGCCTGCGCCGTCGGTGCAAGGTGGACGCCGCCACTCCGAGTTGCCGGGCGGCGCGTTCTATACAGCCGTCGCAGGCTTCCAGAGTCGCTTCGATGGCCGCGTCTTCTATCTGGCGCAAGGTCATGCGACCTGGGCTGAAGTGTATACCGACGCCAGACGGCGCTTGCGAGGGCGGGAGTGCGGACGGAAGGCGCTCGTCATCGTTCAGCATCAGGTTGTTGACCGTTATCGCTTTTCCGTCGCATAGCAGCAAGGCGCGCCTCAGACGATTTTCCAGTTCTCGGACATTGCCGGGCCAGTCGTGCTGCTGGATCCAGTTTCTGGCCTCCTCATCCAGGGGGCAGACTGCGATACGTTCTTCTCTGGCCAGCGACTCCAGCAGGTGATCTGCCAGCATCAAGGCGTCCCCTTGTCGCTCGCGCAGGGGTGGCAAGGCAAGACTCAGAACGTTGAGACGGTAATAGAGATCCTCCCGAAACGCCCCCTCTCGCACGGACTGCGCCAAGTCTCGGTGGCAGGCGGTGATCACCCGGCAATCGACACGAACGTCTCGCGTGCTTCCCACGGGAGTGATGGTGCCGGTCTGAAGTGCGCGCAACAGCTTGGCCTGGAAGGGCAGTGGCATATCGCCGACTTCGTCGAGAAACAGGGTGCCCTGGTCGGCCGCTTCGAAGAAACCCTTGTGATCCCGCGTGGCACCACTGAAGGCTCCTTTGACGTGACCAAAGAGCATGGATTCGATCAGTGCCTCGGGAAATGCTGCGCAGTTAACGGCCACAAACGGACCGGAGGATCTTGGGCTGCAGTAGTGCACACTGCGCGCTGCGAGTTCCTTTCCGGTCCCGCTTTCTCCGTGTAGCCACAAGGGAGAACGCGACTGCGCCAAGCGTGGGATGAGCGTGCGGAGGTGTTGCATGGCGGCGCTCTGACCGATCAGCAGATTTTCGGGGGCATGGTCGCCGGGGCCTTCGCCGTGAACTGCAGTCTGTACCTTGTGCACGAGCTTTGCGGTCCACTGCAGCAGCGTCTGACAGCCGAGCGGCTTGGTCAGACGTATCGCCTCGCCGCATCCGGCCTCCTGGTCGTTCAGGCGGTCGGCGGACACCATCATGCAGTCGACTGGGTGTTCAAGGTCACGACAGGTGGCCATGACTTCGATACCGGTCATGTCGGGAAGGTGGTAGTCCAGTACCACTACGGCAGGGCCTTGGTGGCTGACCAGCCTGGCGACGGCTTCACTACCGCTGTGGCAGACGGCCACGTGGTGGTAACGCGTGGCCAGGATGGTCTGATAGAGGTGAGCGGTATCGGTGTCATCCTCGACTACGATGATCAGCACTCCAGGCTTGGGGAGACATGTGGTTGAAGTAAGGTGATGCTCCTGCGCATTGTAAGACGTCATGGCAATACCCTTGGCTGGCTCTAAGCCGGTTTCAGAGCTTGTACGAGTTGTCACTCGAGGTGCTCTTTGGATGCGTGCGTCGCCATCTTTCAGTGCGCCGTCCGATCAGCGCTTGGCGATCGGGTTTGATGACACCGATGGCTTCGGTATGAACGGGTGTACCGGTTGCCGCAGCCTTTCTGATTCGTACAAGAGTCAATTGCCACCCTAGCCAGACTCGAAGCAGCTTTCCTTGTTTTAAAGGTTGCTTTAACAGTGTTTGACATTGTCTGGGATTTGGCTGGTACTCCATTCGTAGTTATTCCACTTTGAGTACTGAATTTCTCATTATTGCTAGGGCAAGTTATTGCTACTTCGCTGTTTGTTCGTTGGAAAGCACGTCCTCTGAGCTCTCGGCATCCAGGTTCAGCGTGGTATTGATCTTTGACAGGGCGTTGGCCTCGGCTTCATTAGTCTGATGGTTTTCGGTCATGATCAGACCCTCTGCCCCATCGCCCAGAGTCATTTCGATCTGTTGCCAGTTGCCCACGGCGATCGACGTGGAATTGTTGTTGACGATGGCACCGGCATTAATGCTGCCGCTGCCGCCAGATCCTGAACCTCCACTACCGTTATTGCGACGCCGTGCCTCCTGCAGGATGAGGGAACCCTGGATGCTGGCTCGCGCGGGGAAGTCGTAGGGGTAGGGGCCGACGAGCGGATCTCGATCTCTCGCCTCAGCGGGGCCACCGGCAGATAGAAGCGCTGCGCCAAGGGCTGCGGCCATCCAGCTGGCCCATCGCCGAGAGGGAAGGGCACCAGAGTCGAGGGGGAGGCAGTCAATGTCGGAAACATGTCGGTTAACTGTGCGTGTCATGAGAGAACTCCCAGGGCATCCGTGGAGGCCACGGATGCCCGAGCCAGGGTTGAGATGAGGAATCAGAAGTTGCCATCCACCTTGACCGACAGGTTGTTGCCCACGGCGGTGGCGGTGGAGGATACGGCGGCGGTATCGCCTCCTCCCATACCGTTGATGCCGTTGAACAGCACACCGTCGGCAGTGGCAGTGCTGGTGACCAGTGCCACAGAGAGCTGTTCGTTGTTGGTGATGGCGAAGGCGTCGTTGTCAGACAGGGTGGTCAGGTCGACGGTCATGTTGTTGCCTACGGCCGTTGCGTCAACGTCTACTGTGGCGTTGAGGATGGCGAGTGCCGAGGCGGTCGCGGTGACGGCACCAGGCAGCGTGGCATCCACCAGTTCACCGGTCAGCGGCGTGCCGACTGAGGCGTCGAGCCCCGCGTACACCTGAGAGTTGTCGGTTTGGGTCGACACATCGGACTCGATCGCGGCGTTGTTACCCACTGCGGTCGCGATGCTTTCTACCGCCGCCAGGTCTTCAAAGGCGTTTCCATCGAGCAGCGGTATGATGGTGTTGTCGACGGCGGTGACCAGGCTAGTGGCGCTGATGGTGCCCAGGGCGGTCTGGTCATTTTCGGTCATGTTCAGGCCTTCGGGGGCGACATTGACTTCAGACAGCGCCGAAGTGTCGACCGTGCTGTTGACCGTGGCATCCCACACCCAGGTCACCGAGTCGAAGGCCAAGGCCGAGGAGGCTGACATCAGACCAGTGAGGGCGATAGCAGCGGACAGTGCGGTTTTTTGCTGAGTTTTCATGACGGCGTTCCTTGTTTTTTCGGATGTTTTCAAGCCGCAGGGTAATGCCCGTCTGCCACCTGACACGCTTGGGTGTCGTTGATCGGCAGGCCGAGCCCTTCCGTCAGGATCTGGTATGCAGCCATTTCCACGACGGATCGAACACCGAGCTGGAGAGGTTCGTTCCTCACCGTCCCGGCATCGAATTCCACGAGCTGATTGTCGAAGAAGCGATAGACGCCCGCTTCCACCTGGTTGCCGACAATCTGCTTTTGCAAACTGGTGACGTAGACGGTCTGAAAGGTAGTGGCGTCCACCACTCGGAGATCCAGGCCTACGTTGATGACCGCTTCTCGGTTGCTTGCGCCTATCAGTCCTACATAAAGGCGTGCCCCCTGGGTCAGGATGTTGTAGTTGAGCTCGGTGAGTGCGCCGAGAATGACGTAGTTGACGGGCTGCACGTTGAGCGCTGCGGGCGCGCGTTGCATGGCTCCGGCATCCTTGAGCTGGCGCTCGGCTAGCGGAATGCGAATGTCGAGGCGCTCGGCCAGGCGTACCTTGCGCGTCTTGTAGAGCGCGCTGATCAGCATTTCAGACACGCCCTGGGTCAAGGTGCGGCTCTCGGTGATGGTCGAGTAGCTGACTTGACCGGTCCGGTCGAGGATCTGTCCTACGCTGACCACTGGCAGGTTTTCACCGGGTTGTTGGCTGAGTGCGCTCAGGCAGCGGGTGTAGGGCGTGTGGTTGGTCATCACTCGCGAGCCTTCACGGGGTGCCACGGGATCGGTACCGATGGAGGCGCAGCCACCCAGGGTTGCAGTGAGTGCTAAGGCGGTGGTGAGTTTGTGGGGCAGCGAGACCTTCATCCTGGCGTCCTCCTGTGATTGACATGGCTATTGCTCAAGTCGTGCCAGAAAGACCAATTGGTCTTTTTATTCAATAGGTTGGGGTAGTGAATAGCAGCGAGGAGATGACTTGAGGTAGCCGTGTTCGGCCAACCGAAGCGTTTTGCTAGAGGGAAAGCGTGGCGAATCGCCAGACTCTGGCGTTTTGCACGACTGAATTAGGAGAAACCGTCGTACACATGCGGCGCGCGATTGACAGGAGTGCTGGGCCGAGAGCAGGACGAAAGCGTGGGTGATTGCCGCCATCGCCTGGCCGTACCGGACGATGCCAATGTCGATCACGCAGGCTGATTTCGTGTAAGTGATTAATAATTCAGTTTTTTATCGGATCTTGATGATGTTTTTTCGATCGTCCCGAGGACCAGCAGCGCAACGTGCGAAAGTTCTGTTGCCATGCTTTAAAAAGGTTTGACAAGGCGCGGCGAGCCGTGAGACGATGCTTCTCGTTGGTTAGCAAGTCGTATATTTCAGTAGTGATCGAATCATTCGGTAGCCTGGCAATATCCCCCTTGTTATATCCATATTTCTGGGATGACACCCGGCAAACTGTAATGACAACGCTCTGCGTTAAGGAAATCGATCATGGCAACTGGCACAGTTAAGTGGTTCAACGACGCTAAAGGTTTCGGCTTCATTTCTCCGGCCGACGGTGGTGACGACCTGTTCGCCCACTTCTCCGAAATCAAGGCTGAAGGTTTCAAGTCCCTGCAGGACGGTCAAGAGGTTTCTTTTGACGTGACCCAGGGCAAGAAAGGCCTTCAGGCTTCTAACATCAAAGTTATCTAACTTCTAGTTAGCTAGCTTAGATGAATGACAAGACCCGCTTCGGCGGGTCTTGTCGTTTTTGTGTGTGAAAAGTTTAGGCCTGGCCGTGTGTGGCCGGCCTTGATCTTCTTTTCGGGCTCCGCATGCTCGGGTTGTCTTGCGTAGATCAATCTCTGGCGATGATCTGTCTTTGTAGATCGTCTGCTTCTAGCGGCCCGGGTACTGGGTGGGCAAGGCTGCCATCCCTGTAAGAGTGTTTCTGGATACGGCTTAGGGCTTGTCTGAAAAGTGTCTGCGCTCGGTAATACGGCGTTAGAAATCGGCTGGTTCGCCATCCCGGTCAAAATGCTCATTTACACCCCGTTAACTGCGCTTTCTCACCGATTTTTGCCTTGTCTAACCTTCGCTCCTCGACTTTCCGGACTGAGCCTAGGAGGCCTTCGTGCTGGACCAGCGGGATTGGCAGGCCGGTATCTCAACCTGCCCAAGAGGCGATAGTGGTGGATAGCAAACTTTGCTGACGGCTTTAACGCGTCAAAGGGGCTTCGCTGGGCCTGCCTCATCAGCATAGAGCAGCCAGTCTCCCATTCCGCTGTCCTCAAGGGCGTAAACTCCCCGACCAGAGCGCCATACCAGGCCCTTATCGCGAAGCGAGTCGAGTGCACGTTGAACGGTGGATGCCGAAGGCTGGGTCTTGCGCTTGGCAAGAGCCTGGATCTCCTTGAGCGTATCCTTGGTGAAGGGTGTAAAAGGGCGCTGTTGCGCCGACGTTCGGGCCAGGACGAGCAGGATGGCGCGCTGTGGCTCGGGCAGTTGATCGAAGTCGGACTGGAAGAGGGCCTGGTAGTCTGCCTGGATCGATTGTGCACCTTGCTCCAGCAGCTTTCCGAGGTCGTCGGCCCGCCCGTGCTCCAAGGCAACGCGCTTGATGACGTCCCACAGCAGTTCAGGACGGCGACCCACACGTTCGAAGGTCTTGGCGACATCTGCGACCTGGAAGGTGTTGCCAGGAGCCAGCCTTGCATTGACGTGGTGGGTAAATGCCTCCACGAAATCATCCCCCAGCAGCGGGAAGGGTGTGACGGTATTGCCGAAGAAGGGCTGGTCGCGGCTCAACACCAGTTGGGCCAGCTTGTCACGACTGCTCCCAGTGAACACCAGACGCAGGCCTGGTTTTGCCCTGCCCAGGGTCAGCGCATCGCGAGCGGCCTTGAGTGCGAACATGGTGTTCATCCCCTGCTCGCTACTCAGTGCATGCTGTGCCTCGTCGATGAAGAGTACGACCAGACGTTCCGATGCTTCGTGCAGTGCCTGCAGGGCTTCCGTCAGGGTGGCTTCATCCGGCAGAGCGGAACCTGTCAGGTCCCACGTCAGCGTCTTGTGTAGCGTGACGGAATCGACGCCGGCAGCACTCAAGAGCTTCTTGATGCGCGGCGAGTAGGTCTGCAATCTGGCCATGATGGCGTGTTCGATCAGCAGGCCTGGATCCATCTGGCGGTCTGCCCAGAGGTCGACGTAAACCACTTCCCAGCCGTGCTGTTCGCAGGCAGGCATCAGGTCCTGCCGCAGGAAGGTGCTCTTGCCGGTGCGCCGTGGTGCGGCGAGGAATAGCCCGCCGCTGTAGTCGATCAGGCCATCGCCAGCCAGGCCTGTCACGATCGACTGTGCGAGGGCTGGTCGGTGAAAGACATAAGTTGCGGAAACCATGGAATACGCCTCTTTACGCAGCTATGCGTAAAATTATACATCATAGCGGTAAAGGGCGATAATGCGGGCCTGCATCGTCAGCACGATAGGCGAGTTCAGCAGGATGGCGCTGGCAAACCGTTTCTGGTGGGTGAACGGTTCGTCCGGCGCACTGCTGTGCATTCCGGCTAGTGCACCGACTCACCGATAAAACAAAGCCCCTCGATCGAGGGGCTTTGGTCTCTCTGTGCCTGGTCCTTAGTGGGCCAGCATTTCATCGACGATACCCTGGCCATCCAGTTCTGAGGGGTAGTAGGTCGGCCAGTTGGTGACCTCTTCAAGCAGGGCCGCACGGTCGTCACCCCAGTACAGGTGGTAATGGTCGGCCTCGGTCGGGTAGATGGCATGGTCGCTGAACTGGATGTAGTTCGGCAGGCTGTCGTCTTCACCCTGGTACTCGAAGATGTAGCGAACGCCGCGGTTGCCGGCCTTGTAGGTCAGCACCTCGTAGCCGTCGGAGGCGTATTCGCCGGAGAGCACCTGACCATCTTCGTGGAAGGAGACGGTAGAGCCATCGATGACGATACGGTCGACGTCGGTCTTGTAGCCGATCTCGTAGTACGCCTTGTATTCCTCGGCGGTTTTGTCATCGCTCTGTTCGGCCTTGTGGGCGAACACTTCGTCGAGGGTGCCGTCCAGCAGGTAGGGGTAGACGGACTGCCAGTCGCCTTCCCAGTCGGACAGCGGTCGGTCCTTGATCTGGTCGTCGTCGAAATAGCCGGCGTAGATGTCCTTGGCGTGATCATGCTCATGATCATGGTGATCGTGATCGTGATCGTGATCGTGATCGTGCGCATCACTGGCCGCGGAATCGCTTTGTGCGAGGGCCAGGGGGGCGGTCGCCAGTGTCAGGGCGCTGATTGCGGCGACGGCCATGCGGCGGGTCAGAATCGGGTCCATCGTCTTGCTCCTTGGGATGGTCGGTGGGGCGTTGTGGCCTCCCCGGGGAGGCCTTGGAGAGAACAGGGCTTTCATCACTCGGCCTCGGCGGCGCAGCGGGCGACGCCGTCGGCCAGTTGGCGCAGCAATGCGGGATAGAGCTCGGTACCGAGCGGCAGGTCGACGCCCAGGGGATCGATGACCAGCGACGTCTCGACCCCGGTGCCTTGGAACACGCTATCCACCAGCGCCGGGTTGAACTGGGGCTCTCGGAAGACGCACTGCACGCCGAGTTCGGCGACACGCTGCTGGATCTCTCGGATACGCGCAGGGCTCGGGTCAGATGCATCCCCCAAGGATATCGCTCCGGCCGCCGGCACATCGAAGCGGCGCTCGAAGTACTGGTAGGCATCGTGGAAGACGATGAAGCGCGTACCCTGGGCCTGCTGGAGGCGGGTCTCCAGTTCATCGATCAGGTCGTCGAGCTCGCCGCGGGCTTCCTCTGCGTTGTGTCGATAGATGGCGGCGTTGTCGGGATCGAGTTCGGCCAGTGAGGTTGCTATGGCATCGAGCCAGGCCTGGGCGTTGACCGGGTCCAGCCAGCCGTGGGGGTCCCAGCCTGAATGGTCGTGATGGTCGTGGCCGGCATGCTGCTCGTGCTCGTGGCCGTCATGCGCGTCGTGCTCGTGGCCCTCATGCTCCTCGAGCTCATGGTGCTCATCATGATCGTGGGCCTCGAAGGTCGCGCCCTGTCGATAGGTCAGGCGCTGTGTGCCGGCGCTTTCCATCAGCTCGACTTGTTGTGCATCCGGCGCCAGTGACTGGCGTGCCTTGGCAAGCCAGGGCGTCAATCCATCGCTGACCCAGAACACCACGTCGGCCTGTGCCAGTGCTTCCGCCTCGGAAGGACGCATGGCGTAGCCGTGGGGAGAGGCCCCAGGCTGGATCACCAGTTGCGGCGTCCCCAGGTCTCCCATCACGCGCTCCACTAGGCTGTGGACCGGCGGAATATCCACGGCCACCGAGGGGACCTCTGCGGCAGCCATCGCAGGAAGCAGCAGGCAAGGGAGGAGAAGGGGGCGTAGCGAGGTGTGCATCGTCATCGATCTCTTGGAGCGTTCTCGGGGCGGGTGATTGTGGCATGTTTTGTTATGATATAACATTGTTTTCGAAATCGAGAAAGGCTCTGGAGAATGTTCATGCCGCTATTGTCGATCGATGATCTGCGGGTCGTCCTGGGAGGGCAGACCATCCTCGAGGGCATAGACCTCAAGCTCGAATGCGGCGAAATCGTCACCTTGGTCGGCCCCAACGGGTCGGGCAAATCGACGCTACTGCGTACCATCATCGGTGCGCTGACGCCCGCTGGCGGACGTTTGGTGCGAAGGCCCGGGCTCACCATCGGCTACGTACCGCAGCGGCTGGCCATCGATCCGACCCTGCCGATGACGGTCACACGCTTTCTCAACCTGCCGCGTCGACGTTCCCGCGAAGCCGTGCAGCAGGCCCTGGCGCAGGCCGGCGTGCCTGAGCTGGGCTCGCAACAGTTGCTGTCGTTGTCAGGTGGTCAGCGACAGCGTGTTCTGCTGGCGCGAGCCCTGCTGGAGAAGCCCGACCTGTTGCTGCTCGATGAGGCAACCCAGGGCCTCGACCACCGGGGTACGGCGGATTTCTATCGCCAGATCGAGCGGGTGAGGCGCGAAACGGGCTGCGCGATCCTGATGGTCAGCCATGAGCTGCATGTGGTGATGCGCACCTCGGACCGGGTGATCTGCCTCGATCGCCACGTCTGCTGCCAGGGCACGCCCGAGCGAGTGCTGGCGTCCCCGGCCTATCAGGCGCTGTTTGGCCCCGATACCGCTGACGCGCTCGCCTTCTACCGCCACGAACATCTGCGCGAAAAAGACGCCGCTAGCCCGGCCTTGGCGCAGGTGGGCGCTGCCCACTCACTGGGGGTCTCGGCCTGATGCTCGATGACTTCATGCTGCGTGCGGCGCTCGCCGGTATCGGTGTGGCCTTGGCCGCCGCCCCGCTGGGCTGTTTTGTGGTGTGGCGCCGCATGGCCTACTTCGGTGATGCCACCGCGCACGCCGCCATCCTTGGTGTGGCTCTGTCGCTGTTGCTGTCGACCTCGATCTTCGCCGGAGTGCTGGTGGTGTCGCTGCTGATGGCGATCCTGGTCTCACTGCTCAGCGGGCGCGACTATGCCATGGACACCTTGCTTGGGGTCATGGCTCACTCGGCGCTGGCCTTCGGGCTGGTGGCGGTGTCCTTCGTGTCCGGGGTGCGTATCGACCTGATGGCATATCTGTTCGGTGACATTCTGGCGGTCGGCAAGGGGGATCTGGTGTTGATCGCTGGCGGCGCCTTGCTGGTCATGGCGCTGGTGGGGTGGCGCTGGTCGTCACTGTTGACGGCGACCCTGGATGCGGATCTGGCACGGGCCAATGGCATCCATCCCGGGCGCGAGCAGCTGGTGCTGACACTGTCCCTGGCGGTGGTCGTGGCTGTGGCACTCAAGGTGGTGGGGGTACTGTTGATCGCTGCACTGCTGATCATTCCCGCCGCCGCCGCCAGACCCTTTTGCCGCACCCCGGAAGCCATGGTGCTGGTGGCAGCGGTGATCGGAGCCGCGTCTACTAGCGGCGGTCTTCAGGCGGCCTACTGGCTCGACACGCCCACCGGTCCGACCATCGTCAGCCTCGCCGCTTTGGTGTTTGTCCTGTGTAGCCTGGTGGATCTCGGCAGGCGCCGGTTCGCAAGAATGTCTTCCAGCGATATCTCGTCCTGAACGGGTGATCCGTGCGTTGCTGCTTTGGGCGCAGGCCGCCACTGCAGGATCAGCCTTGCCTTACTGGCCCTTGCGCAGTCTAGCAGCATCATGGGTCATCGGCTGGTCTGGTGGCGATCTCCGCACGAGGAGGTTCTAAGTCGATATCGATGTCGCCATCGTCAGGCATCGCCAGCGTATCGGCGATGTTGCGACGTTGTCCGGCAAGCCGTTGGCACTATCGCTCGCACTTGAGCCATCGCTCGTCTGCCTGTACGGAAGCGCTACGGGCGACGAGCGTGGTCGGCCCCTGTGTGGCCGGCCACGCCGGTGCTTGTCCCGGGCCGGCGCAGTGTGCACGGGGCTCGATGTCGGGACGAGCCTACGGCGGTCGAGTCTCTCAGGACGTACAGATCCACAGTATCCGCGCCGGTTGCTCGCCGACCGATATCACTGCGTGGCCCATCTGGCTGTCGAAGGACATGCTGTCGGCGACCTTGAGCCGGGTCGGTTCGTAGTGCTCCGTCCATACCTCCACTTCACCCTGCTGCACCACGATCTGCTCATGTCCGGCGTGGCGCTGCAACTCGCCGAACTCCTCGATACTGGTGTTGAGCACCGTCGTGGAAAACACCAGAAAGTCCTTGGCCACCATGTCGTTGCACAGAAGCTCGAAGCGATAGTTGGGCGTCTCGACCACCGGCCCCTGGCCCGCCCGGGTCAGGGTGCGCCAGCCGCTCAGGGCGCTGCGTTCGTTGTGATAGAAGAGTTCGCTGACATCGACCTCCAGGGCGGCGGCCAGCTTGACGATCACGTCGTAGGTCGGGGATAGCCGGCCGTTCTCGATACGCGAGATGCTGGCGGCGGAGCTGCCCGAGGCCTCGGCCATCTGGGCGATGGTCAGGCCCCTATCGTTTCTGAGTGCCTTCAGGTTGGTGCCGATGGAACCTGCCTTGCGCGGACGCTCCCTGACGCGTGGGGGCGGGGTGACGGTGTCGCTCATGCTGGCCTCCGACGCCTTTGTCTTGAATTTTTCAAGAAAAAGCGTTGATTGTTGGTCTTTTTTTATAATTTTGACTGAATATTGCGTATATGCAATCCTCATTCACGAACGCGACAATAGCAAGGTGTGTGCGTGTGAGCGGGTGCTCCGGCGTGATCCCGGGGTTGCCAAAGCGCTTGCCAGCACGGTCATTGCGCTCCGAATTTCCACAAGAAAATCCAATAGGGATAATAATGTACAAACTGAATCGACTGGCGGGCGGTGTCGCCCTGGCGGCCGCGCTGGCGGGTGCCTCGCTGAGTGCAAACGCAGAGGAAATGAACTGGAAGATGGCCACTCCCTGGGGCGGCGGTCCCTGGCTTGAGCGCGATGCCCAGACCTTCGCCGACTACGTCGACCAGCTGACGGCCGGCGACATCGCCATCGAGGTGTTCCCCGGTGGCACCCTGGGGGGCGCGCTGCGGGTCACCAATACGGTCAAGGCCGGGGTGGCCGAGGTCAGCCACAACTACGTCAACTACGACTACGGCACCGATCCCACCGCGGCGCTGCTGGCCGGGCATTCCAGCGGCCTGACGCCGGAAGAGTTCATGATGTGGATGTACGAGGGCGGCGGCGTGGAGCTGTATGAAGAGTTCCGCCGTGACGTCTTCGATGTGGTGGCCTTCCCCTGTTCGATTCTGGGCACCGAGATCTTCCTGCACTCCAACAAGAAGGTCGAGACGCTGGAAGACTTCCAGGGTCTGCGCCTGCGCACCTCCGGCGCCTGGGCCGAGATCGCCTCTCAGCTGGGTGCATCCACCGTGGTCATGGCGGGCAGCGAGATCTACAACGCCCTGGACCGTGGCGTGATCGATGCCGCCGAGTGGGGCAGCCCCGAGATGAACAAGCCCACCGGCTTCCAGGACGTGGCGCAGTACGTGATCCTGCCCGGTGTGCACCAGTCGGGTGGCTTCCTCGAGTGCCAGGTCAACCAGGACGCCTGGGATGCGCTGAGCGCCGAACAGCAGGAGCTGCTGCGTCTGGCCGGCAAGCTAAGCGTGTTCGACTCCTGGCTCGCGAGCTCCTACGCCGACCTCGAGGCCTATCAGGAGCTGGTCGACGGCCCCAACGAGATCGTCCAGCTGGATCAGTCGTTCATCGACGCCATCTATGAAGAAACGCGCAAGTGGGAAGACGAGAACGCCGAGAGCAACGAGTGGTTTGCCCGGGTGCTCGAGTCCCAGCGTGAGTTCAAGGCCAGCATGACCAACTGGCAGCAGTATCGCCTGCCGATCGGTGCCATGGGTCGCGACTGACCACACGCCTTGCGGCCCGGCCAGACAGCAAGAGCTAACCCCCTCGCTGCCTGGTCGGGCCGCTGTCTTTACCACCACCTGTGGGCAAACGAGATGAAGCTTATTCACGCTATCGAGCGGCTGACCCGCCTGGCGGGAGGGCTGGGCGCCATGCTGACCTTTCCGCTGATCGCGGCCCTGGTCTATGAGGTGTTCAGCCGTTACGTGCTAGGCCGCCCGACCCTGTGGGCCTTCGAGGTCAGCTACATGGTCATGGGTGCCATCTTCATGCTGGGCATGGCCAACGCCCTGCGCCTGGGCCAGCACGTCAGCGTCGATCTGTTGACGTTGCGCTGGTCGGATCGCACCAACGCAGCGGTGCGCCTGGTCGGCTACCTGCTGTTTCTGCCGGTGCTGGGCTGGCTGGTGTGGGAGCTGGGGCAGTATGCGCTGGAGGCGTTCGCCTCGAACGAGCGCTCTGGCCGCTCGGCCTGGAACCCGGTGATCTGGCCCGTATTTCTGACCTGGTGGGCCGGCTTCGTGCTGCTGGCGCTGCAGGTCGTGGCCGAGATCCTCAAGGCGGTTCATATCATGCAAGGCCGCACGCCCGAACAGGGGGGCGCGGCATGAGTGACTATCTTGCGCTGGTGATGTTCCCGGCTTTGATCGGTTTCATCATCGCCGGCTTTCCGATCGCATTTTCAATGATTCTGGTGGCGACGCTGTTCGGCATCATGCAGTTCGGTGACGCTGCCGCCTATCAGTTGCTGACCAAGATCGAGGACACCGCCTCCAATTCGATTCTGGCGGCGGTGCCGCTGTTCATCTTCATGGGCGCCATGCTCGAGCGCTCCGGTATCGCCGAGCGGCTGTTCACCGCGATCCACTTCTGGACCCGTCGGCTGCCCGGGGGACTGGGCGTCGGCGCGGTGGTCATGGGGACCTTGTTCGCCGCGGCCAGTGGCGTGGTCGGTGCCACCGAGGCGGTGATCGGGCTCTTGGCCATCCCGGTCATGCTCAAGCATCAGTACAGCAAGTCGCTGATGTCCGGCACCATCTGTGCCAGCGGCTCGCTGGGGACGGCGATCCCGCCGTCTATCACGGTGGTGGTGCTGGGCCCGGTGGCCAGCGTCTCGGTGGGGTCGCTGTTCAGCGGCCTGATGTTCCCGGGCTTCCTGATGGCGCTGTTCTTCTTGCTCTACATCGTGCTGATCGCCTACTTGAAGCCGGAGATGGCACCGCGCATGGCGCAGGATGACGCCGAGCGGGCGACCCTCGGCGAGAAGCTCAAGATGACCTTCGGTGCGCTGCTGCCGACCATGGCGCTGATCATGACGGTGCTCGGGACGATCTTGCTCGGCATCGCCACGCCGACCGAGGCGGCCGCCTGCGGTGCCCTGGGATCGGTGGTGCTGGCGCTGGCCTATCGCAACCTGACGCTGGACGTGCTGTGGAACTCGGCCAAGCGGACCTTGAATATCTCGGCGATGATTCTGCTGATCGTGCTGGGGGGCAACATGTTCGCCGGGGTGTTCTTCGCCGCCGGTGGCATGGCCACGGTGCAGTCGCTGTTGATGGACACCGGCATGAGCCCCTGGATGATCCTCGGCATGATCCTGCTGATCGCCTTCCTGGCCGGCTTCGTGCTCGACATGATCTCGGTGGTGCTGATCGTCATCCCGGTGGCCATGCCCATCGTGCGTGCACTCGGCTTCGACGAGATCTGGTTCTGCGTGGCCTTCCTGGTGGTGATGCAGACTAGCTATCTGACGCCGCCGCTGGCACCGTCGATCTTCTACCTCAGGGCGATCACACCGCCGGAGGTGACGCTCAAGCACATGTACATCGGGGTGGTGCCCTTTATCGTGGTACAGCTGGTAGTGCTGGCGCTGGTACTCAGCTTCCCGTCGCTGGCGCTGTGGCTACCCGAGCAGCTGAGTGGCCCCTCGTGGAAATGACCCCGGACACTGACAAAGGAGACGCCCCCATGAAGGACACCGACACCACCGCCGACAACGGGGCCTACCTGACCCGCGAGGCGCTGATGTCGCTCAGTCGCCGCGTGCTGGAGCACCAGGGCTTCAGTGCCGAGCAGGCCAGGGCCCTCGGCGAGACCCTGGTGGCGGCGCAGATGGACGCTAGCCACTCACACGGGCTCTACCGTCTGCTGGGGATCGTCCAGACGCTGCGCCAGGGCGCGGCGGTCGCCGACGCCGTCCCGGAGGTAGAAGACGTGGCCGCGGGGGTGGTGCGGGTCGATGCCGGCGGTGGCTTTTCACCGCTGGCCTTCGAGCTGGGGCTGCCGCTGCTGGTGGGCAAGGCCCGCGACGCCGGGGTCGCGCTGATGGCGATCAATCACTGCGTGCATTCCACCGCCTTGTGGGTCGAACTCGAGCGGCTGACGGAACAGGGCCTGGTGGCGATCGTCTGTAACCCCACCCAGGCCTACATGGCGCCCCACGGCGGCAGTCGTCCGCTGTTGGGCACCAACCCGCTGGCCTTTGGCTGGCCCAGGCCCGGGCGCGAGCCGCTGGTGTTCGATTTTGCCACCAGTGCCATCGCCCGGGGCGACATCGAGCTGCATCGCCGCGAGGGCAAGCCGATCCCCGAGGGCTGGGGGGTCGATCGCGACGGGGCGCCCTGCACCGACCCCGAAGAAGTGCTGGATCACGGCGCCATGCTGCCGTTTGGTCAGCACAAGGGATCGGCATTGGCGCTGATGGTCGAGCTGATCGCCGGCCCGATGATCGGCGACCTGCTGAGCGTCGAGTCAAGCGAGCACGACGCCGGTCGCGCAGGACTTCCGTACCACGGCGAACTGATCATCGCCATCGACCCGGCGCGCACTGCAGGCGCCACCAGCGAGGCGCACATGGACAGGGCCGAGCGGTTGTTCGACGAGCTGCTGGGCCAGGGCGCACGCTTGCCGGCCCAGCGTCGTTACCGTGAGCGGGCGCTGAGTGAATCCCGTGGCGCCTGGGTGCCCCAGGCGCTGCTCGATGATATCGAGGCGCTGCTGGCGTGAGGTGACGCGGGGCGCCTTAGCCGAAGGTGTCGCCACCCCACCGAAGGTACATGAGGCTTACACGAAGTCATTGCCGCGCCTCTAGGACGCGCCGTGATCATTTCCTACGCTGGGGTACGGTTGGGCAGCGACGCCCGACCGAGAGCTCATTTGTTCGAAGCGAGGGCATGTCATGGCAATGACAGGGACGTTATTGGTGATGCTGGCATCGCTGCAGTGGGGGCTCGCCGGCGGTTTCGGCAGCCTGCTGTTGCAGCGCGACTGGACGCCTGAGGCGGTGTCCTTCTGGCGGGCGCTGGTGGGGGTGGGTGTGATGCTCGTGTGGCTGGCGCTGTCCTGGTGGCGGCGCGGGCGACCGACGGTCAACCGCCGGATGGCGATGTGGGCAATGCTCGCCGGGTGCGGTATCGCCGCCAACTTCACTTTTTACTTCATCAGCATCAGTGAGAGCAGCGTGGCGGTGGCGGCGACCCTGATGTACAGCGCGCCGATCTTCGTGTTCGTCGTGTCCTTCCTCACCGGGGCCGAGCGTCCGTCACTGGTGCAGTGGCTGGCCATGGCGGTGGTGATGGGCGGTATCGTGCTGTTGACCGGCATCTATCGCGCCGACGCCGGGGTGGTGACGCCGTTCGGCATCGCCGCCGGTTTGCTGGCAGGCGTCGGTTACGCCTTCTTCATCTTCGGCTTTCGCTTTGCGGCATTGCATGGCTCGGCCACGGCGGCGCTGCCGATGGCGCTGGCCACCGCCGCCCTGTTGATCCTGCCGCTGGCGGATTTGTCGACGCTGGCCTCGGTGCCGGCGTCCGCTGACGTTTCGTTGTTTCTGCTGGTCGGTGTGCTGGGCGGCGCGCTGTCGTTCTTCTGCTACGTTGTCGGCGTGCGCTATACGCTGCCGACCATGGCCTCCATCGTCGCCATGGTCGAACCGGTCACCGCGACCTTGTTCGGGCTGTTCGTGCTGGACGAGAGCCTGACCCTGCCTCAGGTCGGGGGCATGCTGCTGATTCTCGGTGCGGTGACCGGCATCAGCCTGCTCAAGCACCGTGCGGCGACAGCCTCAGAGTAGGCAAGTCGCCTCGATAGCACAGACGTCGTCGGCGCCACGGTCGTCACCGTCTGCCGACCTGGCAGAGACGATTCCTGCGATGGGCGCTGCGGGCCTTGAGCCCGGCGCCCGGGCTACTCCAGTCCGATGTTCTTGGCCGGGAATTTCTCGAAGGTAGCGCGATGGGCGCCGGCTTCGGCCACCATGGACGCCTGCCAGGCGTTGCGTCGGTGGCCGACGGTCATCTGTTCCTTGGGGTCGATGTAAAGATTGAACAGCCAAGGGGCCAGGGCGGTCCTTTCCACCGTCGCCATGTCGATCCAGCGCAGGCCATCGTCGGCGCGCACCACGGCGGTATGCATCTTGTACTCACGCATGCGCAGGGCGGTGAACTGGTTGCCCAGCCACATGTAGACCTGCTCGCGGTGGGACTGACCGTTCTCGGTAAGCAGGAAGGACGTCTGGTCGATGCCGTCGATGTAGCGGTCCTGAGGGATGCCGTCTTCGGCGCCGCCCAGGGTGGCGAAGGTATTGAACAGGTCCATCAGATCGAACAGGCCGTCGGAGCGCTGGCCGGGCGGGATCATGCCCTTCCAGTAGGCGATGCCCGGGACCCGCACGCCGCCTTCCCAGGTGGTGCCCTTGGCGCCACGGAAGGGGGTGTAGCCGCTGTCCGGCCAGCTATCCATCTGGGGCCCATTGTCCGAGGTGACGAAGATGAAGGTGTTCTCCAGCTCGCCGCTGTCATCCAGCGCCTGAACGATGTCACCGATATAGCTGTCGACCTCGACGACGGCGTCCTTGTAGGGATACTTCGATGGACTGGCGCCGTGAAACGCCTCCGATGGCCAGTTGTCGGCGTGCACCTTCATGAAGGCGTGGGTGATGAAAAAGGGCGCGTCCTGCTGCGACAGCCGCTGGATGCTGTCGACGGTGTAGTCCCTGAGTCGGGCGTCACCCTCGGCCATGTCCTCGATGGAGCTGACCTGGCTGACCACCTCGGTGGTGCCGTCGGCGAGGCCATGGATCAGGTTGTCATCGGCCTTGATCCGGTCGTAGCGCTCAAGCTTGTCGTCATCCAGTACCAGGTCGGGATAGCGACGCTCATCGAAGCGCTGGGTGTATTCCTTCTGCGCGCGATAGTAGCCGTAGAACTCGTCGAAGCCCACATCGTGGGGGCGCATGCCTTCTTCTTCCCCGATATGCCACTTGCCCACCAGCAGACTGTAGTAGCCCTGGTTCGACAGCAGCCTGGCAATGGACGTCTCGCCTTCCCATGGATTCACGCTGACGCTGTCGCCGGCAAGGATCGGGCGGATCAGGCCGGTGCGTACCGGCAGTCGGCCGGTAAGGATGGCGGCGCGGGTCGGCGTGCAGGTGTACTGCGAATAGGTCGACGTCAGCATCAGGCCTTCATCGGCCAGCCGGTCCATATGCGGGGTGGGGGCGCCGATGGCCTCACCGCCACCGAAGGCGCCGGGGTCACCGTAGCCCAGGTCATCGACGATAAACAGCAGGATATTAGGCTTCTGGCCTGCGCGGGCCTCGAAGTCCGCCAGTGCCTGGGCGGCCGCAGCCTGCTGCTGGGGGTGGGGAATGGCCGGTTGACGATGGTCGTTTTCCGCCACCGCCCGGGACAGCGTGCTGGCCATGGCGATGGGGGCCTTGGCCGCCAACAGGCCTGCCGACAGGGCCACGGTCAGCATTGTCGCAGCGATGGAAGTCCTCATTTTCCACTCCATGTGTCGGGCCCAGGGAAAGAAGAGAGCCGCGGTGCCAGGGGAGACATGTGATCACTGAAGCAGGACGCTGTCTGGCGCCTGATGTCTTCCCGGTATCCGTCGGGTGGTGCCAGGATGTGCAGCATTGGCGTGTTGCTCGGGCGTGGTCGCAGTGTGGCGAGTGAGGTGGGAGGGCGCCATCCCCCGAAAGGCATAACGGCCTGGGCTCCATCGCCAGGCGGGTGCTTCCTGATCTTGCCCAACAAAAGTGGACACCGGTCTATGCGATCATTCGAGCTTCGAAGGCTGCTGGGCTGATCATCCCAATGGCGCTGTGGCGGCAGTGACAGCGGCGCAGACAGCGAACAAGCGCTGGCCCTGAGCGTCGCCGGTGCCGGCGACACCACCCTGGAGCGCATCGGCCAGGAGGCCGCGCTGCTGGTGGAGTAGGCAGTGGAGTAGAGAGTGGAGCAAGCGGTCGAATAGGCCGTGGAGCAAGCGGTCGAATAGGCCGTGGAGCAAGCGGTCGAATAGGCCGTGGAGCAAGTGGTGGATCACTCCAGCGAAAGTCCCCTTCGATCACCCGGCCCTTGGCCGGGTGATGTTTTTTGCATAGCGACGAGCCTCCCTCGAGTACGAGACGCCTCGGCTATCTCGCATCGCTACGAGCGCTCCCAGCCCTCTCTCCCGGCCCCCTCCCAGCGACAGGGCCGTGCACTGCATCCTGCAAGCGCAGCAACTATCGGCTGTTCTTCGGGCGGTGATCTCGACCCACAACATCAGCACTTGAATTCGGCCAATCGGGGTTTTTATCAAAAGGTGATAATTTTTGTTATGGCGTTATAGCGACGTGCGTAAAGGCCGGCGTGTACTCGCTTATGGAAAGATGGAAGCGTGGTTTTTGTTTTTTCAGTTGTCGAACTGACAAGGGAAGAAAATCGTGACGTAAAATCTAGAGTGTTTTGTGTGATTGTTCGCAGTCATCATTGCCCGAGGCGTGGAATAAGTATGCAAAATTGTGCTTAATCGATTGTTTAGTCGCTTGATGGCAGTGATCTTGGTATTTATTTATACAGTAAAGTGTCGAATTATCAATCATTTAAAAATTTGTGAATTTTTTATCACAAAGTGTGAATTGGCGGATGAGGCGTTTTCTGACGCGCAATTATCTGTTTTATAAAAAAGAAATTTTTGATGTCGGAAAACAAGGAGGCTTCGAGTGATAATGATGTTCGTCAGTCCAGTGTCGAGAGCGAAAATCAGTGCCTAGGTTTAAGGCAGACGCAGGAATCACACCGTGCTTGTTGCCTTGTTTTCGTTGTTTGCCGCCACCAACCGGCGGCGAGGACACTCCCATGAATACCGACACTGAAAGAGCCAATGCCAGCGCCACTGCGCTGATGAATACCCGCGGCGTGGAGCCCGCTGTCCTTCTCTCTGTCACCGATGGCGGTGGGAGTTATAGCTTCAGGCTGAACCACGACTTTGGATACAACAGAGATCCTGCCAGCAATGAGCCCTATCGCTGGGTGGCTCCTGACCTCCCCGAACTGACGGCGGACGGTGAGCCAGTGGGGTTTCGGATTTCACCCGACGGGCAGCGATTGATGCTGTTCGAGGAGAGTTTGCTGGACGAGGATCCGGGAAGAGCCCTGCTGATCCTGCAACTGACTGACGACGACGAGTTGGTCACTGTTTCGGTGAATCGGAAACTGGACCATACCGGGCCTGATTTCGACGACATTCTGTCGTTATCGTTTCCTTTCATCGCCACCGACAACGAGGGCAGGGAAGAGAAGGCCTGGGTCGACATCAATGTGGTTGATGTAGCGCCACCCACCTACTCGGGGTACAACGGCATCGATACTCCCAGTTCGGTCGTTCCGGGGAACTTTGTCGTCGATCGCTGGAGGATGGATGCTGGCAAAGAAGGGCTCGACCGGGTCTTTGTCAGCCTGCCCGGTGACGACACCGAATATCCACTGGGGGCGATGATCGACACCGACAAAGGCCTGCTCGCCGTCAACTTGGAATATTGGGTGTTCAAGGCCGACCCCGATGCCGAGGGATCGTTCGAGTTCCAGATCGTTGTCATCGATGGTGACGGCGACCGGGTGAACATTGAGGCCCACTTCGATATCCGAGAATGTGAGAACAGCGAGGTGGCGACCACCCCGGAGACCGATGGCGATCCCACCACCGAACCGGCCCACGCTATCGTCGATGAAGCCGCCTCTTACTACGGTAGTGCCAGCGGCTCAGGCACAGGCGAAACGGTCGTGGCGGCCGGGTCGCTGGGCTATGACCTCGGCAGCGATTGCTCAGAAGAAACTGGCTACGAAATTCAACGCGTGAGCAGCTTCGATTGGGATATCGCCAGTTTGCCGCGTCTGACCGCCGACGGCTATCCGGTGTCATGGTTGATTGACGCTAGTAGCCACAGGGTGCGTGGGGTTGCCTACGATAGTGACGCCCAGGAGGAGTATGCGGTCATCGAGGTGGTGCTTACCGACTTAGCCTCCGGCAGCTATGAGGTACGGTTGCCTGACGTTAGACACTTTGCTGACCGCGACCAGATTGCCGCACTGGATCACTCGGGCGCTGGCAACGATGACAGTATTCACTTCGAGTTGGGCTATGTCGTCGTCGACGTCTCTGGCAACAGCGCTTTCGGCGTGCTCGAGGTCACGGTCAATGATGACGCTCCTCGCGCCAACGACGACAGGGCTTCCACGTCCAAGGACACCCAGGTCATCGTCGACGTGCTGGCTAACGACGTTCTCGGTGCCGACGGTTCGGGTGGGGTTGTCGCGGCCAGCGTTCAAGGGGGAGCCGATGTCGGTAGCGTCACGGTCCGGGGCGATGGCCGCTTGTCCTTCGTGCCTCACCCGGACTTTCTGGGCGATGCCCTGATCGATTACACCAGCAGCGATGGCGATGGTGACACCACCCAAGGAGGTCTGACCGTCAATGTCCGCGACGCTGCCTCGACGACGCGGTCCACTCCGGAAACCGACGACGACCCCGATACCCAACCGGCCAGGGTCGTCGTCGATGAGGAGGGTCTGCCCGGGGGCATTGCTGGCGGTATCGGCGATATCGCCGGCGAGTCAACGGTCGCCACCGGTTTCCTGGGTTATGACGCTGGCGACGATGGGGTTGCTGGTTTCTCCTGGATTCGTAGCTCCTATTTGGTAGATGTGGAGGTGAGAGGGGAAGTGCCGCGCCTGTCACTGGTGAATAATGGACGGACCTTGATTGCCAAGGACGAGCAGTTCGGCTCGGTATTCAGGCTTGAACTTGTCGATATCACGACGGGTGAATATCGCTTCGAGCTGTTCCAGCCGCTGGATCACTCGGATCCAAGCATCGAGGACAATGTCGACTTTGTGATCGACTATGTCGTTACCGATGGTGACGGCGACACGGCTGAAGGCGTACTCGAGATCCGTGTCAATGACGACGCCGGCCGCGCCAACAGCGATAGCGCCGCCACCCTCAGTGCCACCCCGGTCATCGTGGACGTGCTGAGCAACGACGAGATCGGCGCCGAGGGCGTACGCAAGGTCATGCAGGCAAGCGTTCAGGGCGGCGACGCTGTGGGCACCGTGTCGATCAATCCCGATGGCACCCTGACCTTTGTTCCCGCTGTGGGATTCTCCGGCGATGCGCTTATCGACTACGCCCGCTCCGATGGCGACGGTGACTTCCCCGTCGGCACCCTCACCGTGTCTGTTGCGGCCGTCAATCCTGACGGGCTGATCACGCCACTGACCGATGGCGACCCCGACACCCGGTCGCCCAAGGCGGTGGTCGACGAGGATGGCCTGGCAGGCGGTATCGCCGGGGGGGCCGGCGACACGGCTACCCAGAGTCGCGTGACCATCGGATCGCTGGGCTACGACTTCGGCAATGATGGTCCGGGTGGCTTCCGCTGGCACACCGATGGCCTGCCGATACTGACCTCCGGTGGCGATCCGGTGAGCTGGCGGCTAAGCGGCAATGGCCGTTCGCTGCTGGGCGTCGACAGCGGTGGCGGCAGGGTCATCGCGGTGCAGCTTGTCGACGTGGTGACCGGCCGCTACAAGGTGACGCTGGACAAGCCGCTGGATCATGTCATTTCGGGCATCGAGGACGACCTCTCTATCGAGGTGGGCTATACCGTCACCGACGGTGGCGGAGACGTTGCCGCCGGCAGGCTTGACATCGTGGTGGACGACGACAGCCTGGTGGCCCGAGACGATAGCGCCACAATCGCCGTCGACACGGCGATCAGGGTAGCGGTGCTGGACAACGACGGGCTGGGCGCCGATGGCCCTGGGGGCATCATCGACGCCAGCGTGCGCGGCGGGCCAGCGGTCGGCAGCATCACGATCAACCCCGACAACAGCCTGACCTTCGTGCCTCACCCGGAGCTTTTCGGCAGAGAGGTGCTGATCGATTACGTCGTCAGTGACGCCGACGGTGACACCGCCGCCGCCACACTCAGCGTCGTCGTCGAAGGTGGCGACGCCGGCGGCCCCACCACCCCGGACAGCGACGGTGATCCTGAGAACGTGGCGCCCACCGCCATCGTCGATGAGGACCGGCTTTACTTGTATGCCTATGAAATGACTGGCCTGGAAGGTGGTTCCGGCGATATCGGATACTACCAAGCCTATTACGACGGTTTTCTGGGCTACGACTTTGGCGAGGCTGGGCCTGGCAGCTTCCGCTGGTCCACCGATGGCTTGCCCGAATTGAGTGCGAATGGTGAGCCTGTGACCTGGTCGCTCAACGCCGCTGGTAACAGCCTGATCGGCAAGGCCCGCGGTCTCAATATTTTCGGCTACTATGACCAGGTAGACGTGATCAGCATAAAGCTCCTGGGCCTGGAGCCGGGCATCTTCAAAGTTGAACTGCTAAAGGGACTGGATCACAGCGACCCCTACCTGGAAGACGACATCACCTTCAGCGTCGGCTACGTCATCACCGATGGCAACGGCGATAGTGCGCAAGGCTCGCTGGACATCCTGGTGGACGACGACAGTCCCCGTGGTGGTGGGTACAGGGGATGGTACTTCACTGGCACCGATACCCCGGTCAGGTTTGATCTGCGGGATGACATCCTTATCGGCGCCGACTTCGAGCGGGTCGCCAACTTTCGCGCCGAGGTCGTCGGCGGCGATAGCGTTGGCCAGGTCAGCCACGAAGAGGGTGATTTTTATGCCACCTTCACGCCGCATCCCGAGTTCCACGGCAAGGCCTTGTTGCAGCTCGGATACACTGACGGTGATGGCGATGAGACCGGCGGACGTGTCGAGGTCAGTGTCGGCGCCTCTGGCAACAATGTACCGATCACGCCGCTGAGCGATGGCGACCCTGCCACCGTCTCGGCCCGGGCCGTGCTCGACGAGGAAGGCCTCGCCGGTGGCATCGCCGGCGGCCCGGGGGACGTGGCCGGAGAGGCCAGGGTCGTCACCGGGTCGCTGGGCAATGACTTCGGCAAGGATGGCCCGTGGCTGTTTCCCTTCCACTGGGTCACCGATGGCCTGCCGGCGCTGAGCTCACAGGGTAGCCCGTTGAGCTGGTTGGTCAACGGTACCGGGCATGAGGTGACGGGCGTGGATGCGCTTGGCAACGAGGTGATCAGCGTCCGCATCACCGATTTCGAGCAGGGGCTCTATCGTGTCGAGCTGCACCGGCCGCTTGACCACGACGATGCCAGCCTCGAGGACAATATCGATCTGACCGTTCGCTACATGATCACCGACGGCAACGGCGACACTGCCCAGGGCCAGCTAAGGATCAGCGTGGATGACGATAGTATGCTGCTGGTCGATGACAGCACCACTACTGACAAGGCCAGCCCGATCAGCGTGGACGTGCTGGCCAACGACCAGTACGGCGCTGATGGCCTGGGTGGTCTCGTCTCCGCCAGCGTGCGCGGTGGGGCAGCGGTTGGCAACGTCACCATCAATCCCGACGATACCCTGACTTTTGTCGCCCATCCGGACTTCTTCGGTAAAGCGTTGATTGCCTACACAGCCAGTGACGCCGACGGTGATATCCGCAGCGCAGAGCTCAGCGTCATGGTCGAAAACGATGCCCCCGGTACGCCTACGACCCCGGAAACCGATGGCGACCCCCTGACCAACCCCGCCAAGGCCGTGGTCGACGAGGATGGCCTGGCGGGCGGCATCCACGGCGGTGTCAGGGATGCGCCCACCGAACTCACGGTCGCGACGGGCGTGCTTGGCTATGACTTCGGCAGCGATGGCCAGGGAGACTTTCGCTGGAGCACCGACGGCCTGCCGTCGCTGACCAGCGGCGGTGATCCGGTGACCTGGCGGCTCAACGGTAACGGTCGTTCGCTGGTGGGGTTTGACAGCAATGGCGATAGGGCCATCTCGGTTCAGCTTGTCGATCAGGCGACCGGCAGCTACAAGGTGGCAGTGGCAAGGCCGCTGGACCACGCCAACGCCAGGGTCGAGGACGACCTCAACTTCGTCGTGGGCTACAGCGTCAGCGACGCTGACGGTGACACTGCTGAGGGTGTGCTGCGCGTGACCGTGGATGATGACCGTGGTCGTGCCAACGACGACAGTGCGCGCACCGATCGCGCTACCGCGGTCGATGTGGACGTGCTGGCCAACGACGACCACGGCGCCGATGGCCCGGGACGGGTGATCGCTGCCAGTGTCCAGGGAGGCGCGGATGTCGGCAGCGTCACGCTAACCAGCGCTGGCGTGTTGACCTTTGTGCCACAGGCAAGCTTTACCGGCACCGCGCTGATTGATTACACCGGCAGCGATGCAGACGGCGACATTACCGCTGGACAGCTCAGCGTCAGTGTCGACCAGGGCACGGATCGTCCTACCACCCCGGAGACCGATGACGATCCAGCCACCGGACCCGCCACGGCGGTTGTCGACGAGGACGGCCTGGTCGGTGGTGTTGCCGGTGGTCCGGGTGATGCGCCAGGCGAGCTGACCGTCGTGACCGGCTCGCTGGGCTATGACTTTGGCTCTGATGGGCGTGGAACCTTCCGCTGGAGCACCGACGGTCTGCCCTCCTTGACGTCACAAGGCCGCCCATTGAGCTGGTCGCTCAATGCCACCGGCCATACCATGACGGCCTCCGATACCGAGGGCAATGACGTCCTGCGCGTCAGAATCATCGATATTCTCAACGCAGAGTATCGCGTGTCACTGCTCCGACCGCTTGATCACGATGATGCCATGAGCGAGGACAGTATCGACATGGCGCTGGGCTACGTGATCACCGATCGTGACGGCGAGGCTGCGCAAGGCGTGCTCAATGTCAGCGTGAATGACGACAGCGTTCGCGCCAATGATGACAGTGTCAGCACCGTGAGCGGTGACCGGGTCAGGGTGGATGTGCTGGCCAATGATGAGTTCGGCGCCGATGGGCCGGGACGTCTTGTCGGCGCCCGCATTCAGGGTGGCGCCGACGGCGTCGGCACCCTCAAGATCCACCCTAACAGTACCTTGACCTTTGAATCCGATTCGTCTTTCTCTGGCGTTGCGCGTGTTCACTATGACGCAATGGACGGCGACGGTGACATCAGTACCGGCACGCTTGTCGTGGACGTCGAAACCGATGACATCCCGACCACCCCGGAAACCGATGACGATCCGAACACTGTCCCTGTCAGCACCTTCGTCGACGAAGACGGGCTGCCAGGCGGTATCCCGGGAGGAGATGGGGATGTTGCCACCGAACGCACCGTCGCCACCGGCTTGGTGGGCTACAACTTCGGAAATAACGGTCAGGGTGGTTTTACCTGGCATAGCGACGATCTGCCGACGCTGACGACCGGCGGGGATCCGGTGACCTGGCAGTTAAGCGGTAACGGGCGTTCGCTGGTAGGCGTAGATAGCAGTGGCGACCGGGTGATCTCGGTGCAATTGACCGATGTTGCCAGCGGTAGCTATCGAGTGGCGCTGTTCCAGCCGTTGGATCACGAGCCGTCCCCCTCGTTGTCTTATGTTGTAGAGGATAACCGCGCCTTAGAGGTTGGCTATACCGTCACCGATCGCGACGGGGACCGTGCCGAGGGAGTCTTCCTGCTCTTTGTCGACGACGACGCCGGCAGCGCCAGCGACGATAGCGCCAGTACCGACAGTGACACCCCGATTACCGTGGATGTGTCCACCAACGATAAATATGGCGCCGATGGGCCGGGGAGTATCGGCGGGTTTGGCCTTCAGGGAGGGGCAGGGGTCGGCAGCATCACGGTCAATGCCGATGACACCGTGACCTTCATACCCAACCCGAGCTTCTCCGGCGTGGCGGAGATCGACTACAGCGGCAGCGACAACGACGGTGACAGCAGCGAGGCGACGCTCTCTATCGATGTGACGGGTGGCGACCCCACCAGACCGACGACCCCGGAAACCGATGGCGACCCCGCCACCATGGTGGCCGAGGCCGTCGTCGATGAGGATGGCCTCGGCGGCAACCCCGGCGGTAGGTATGACGTTCCCGGTGAGCAGACCGTGGTGACCGGTTCGCTGGGCTATGACTTCGGTGAGGGAGGGCGTGGCAGCTTCCGCTGGACGACAGAAGGCATGCCGTCTTTAACGTCGCAAGGACGCCCCCTGGCCTGGTCACTCGGTAGCTCCGGCCACAGCCTTTTAGGCTCCGATAGCGACGGTAATACTGTGATTGGCATCGAGATGACCGATATCGACAGCGGCGACTACCGCGTCGAGCTGTATCGTCCGTTGGACCACAAAGATGACCTTGGGGAGAGTGATATCAATGTCGCGGTCGGCTACGTCATTACCGACGGTGACGGCGATACTGCTGAAGGACAACTCCGGCTGACGGTAGATGACGACACGCCTGTGATCACTGCTGATCTGGAAGGCTTTACCTTTTATAGCGGCATTCCGGTGACCCTCGATTTGGTGAACTTCGGCGGCGATGGCTACGGTTTCCTGGGGGTGAGAGTCTCCAGCGGTGATGGTGGCCAGGTGACGATCAATCCCGATCATACGGTGACGTTCTTGTACGACGGGGGCTTTATCAGTGAAACGCGCGTCTGGGTAACTGTTGCTGACAGCGAATACGATAGCGCTTACAGTGTCGATAAAGTCAACGTGGCGCCAGCGCCAGCGGATGCTGACGTCAGTGCCTCTGCCATTGGCGACACGGGTGTGCTTGTGACAGGCGAGGAAGTCGCTGCCCAGGCGGGCCGGCTGGCGCTGTCGGAATTGCTCGACGAGAGCGACGAGGAGGTAGCGGCCTGGCTGCCGCCGGAACAGGACCAGACCGACAGCGTAGGCCCCGCGTCGGCAGGGGGCAGTGGCGGCGGCAGTGGCAGCAGTGACAGCGGCGCAGACAGCGAACAAGCGCTGGCCCTGAACGGCGCCGGTGCCGGCGACACCACCCTGGAGCGCATCGGCCAGGAGGCCGCGCTGCTGGTGGAGTAGGCAGTGGAGTAGAGAGTGGAGTAGAGAGTGGAGTAAGCGGTGGATCACTCCTGCGAAGATCCCCTTCAATCACCCGGCCTTTGGCTGGGTGATGTCTTGTCGGCTATCGCGATATTTTTTGCATCTTTTTTGTCGATAAGTCAGCTGAAATTCTGCCTCGACGTCTCGATGATCGATGGATGTTTTTCCTGTCGTGTGATCAATATTTAACGATCAATGTTCCAAAAGGTGGCGTTGACTTACAAGGTGGTCTGTTGGCTTTTATAAGCCATGGCAGCGCCGGCGTTTATCCGGCCTACAGAACTGTGCTGTTTCGAGTTTTTCGATGCCGGAATCTCATGTATTAAAATCGGTGGAAAAACATAAAGTTGTTATGTATCAGTCGGTAAGAGATTTCGTGAATTTTCTTTCGCGTGGCTTTTTATGCGAAGTGGTTTTTTGCTGATTCGCAAGTGTCGGTTTTTTATGAAAGTCGCGTTTGGCGCAAGATATCGAGGAGTAATGGGGCGAAAAGTGGTGGCCACCAGTCCAGTGTCGAGGTCGGTATCGACCGCCTAGCTTCAAGGAGTCATACGCGAATTTCGACCCACCCAAGGACAGGAGACTGTCATGAATACCGATTCCGAAGCAGACAATGCGAGCACCTACACCTCGATCGACAGTCCACACGACCATACCCCGACCGCCGGTCTGATCAGGTCGGTGGTTGACGAAGAGGGCCTGCCCGGCGGCATTCGAGGTGGCGTAGGGGACGCCTTGACTTGCCAAAGCTTTACCGCCGCTCGTTTGAACTATGACGTCGGTAACGACGGCGTGAGCTCCTTCACCTGGCACACCGCCGGGCTGCCGGCACTGACCTCCGGCGGCGTCCCGATCAATTGGCAGCTCAGTGGTAACGGTCGTTCGCTGGAAGGTTTCGACGACAACGGTGACCGCGTTATCTGGATACTGCATGGCCCTGCAACGGGCCCCTATTACAAGTTGTTTGTCGAGGGTCCGCTGGACCACCGCAGCAGCAGGTTTGAAGACGATATCAAGTTCACGGTGGGCTACACCGTCACCGATGGGGACGGCGACAGCGCTGACGGAGCTGTGCAGATCATCATCGATGACGACAGCGGAATCGCCCATGACGACAGTGCCACCACCGCCAGCGGCACGCCGGTGCGTGTGGATGTGCTGGCCAACGATGAGCATGGTGCCGATGGCCCGGGCGGTGTCATCAGGGCCAGCGTTCAGGGTGGTGCTGGCGTCGGCAACGTCACCATCAACCCCGACAGCACCCTGACCTTCGTCCCGCACCAGGGCTTCGCCGGTGACGCAGTGATCGACTACACCGGCACCGATGGCGACGGTGATATCACCTCGGCGTCACTGACGGTCGATGTGATGGCGGGCCGGGAAGATGGCGAACTCTATGTCGGTGACAACGGGGACAATCATGGGTCGACCGGCCCGGGTGATGACGTCCTGATCGGCGACCTGGGCGGCAAGCAGGGATTGATTGCGTCAGGTGTCGACTACAACATCTCGATCCTGATCGACGAGTCCGGCAGCATGCGCCAGCCGTCCGGCACCGATGGTCTGACTCGGCTACAGCTATTGCAGCAGAACGTCAATCTGTTGCTCACACGTCTGGCGGGTCACGACGGAAATGTCGACGTACAAGTGGTGCGTTTTGACGACAAGGCGCATTCACCCAGAGCGGTCGATGGTCTGAACGAACATAACGTGGCTGGCCTTATCGCTTACGTCAACGGTGCGGCCGCCCAGGGCTCCACCAACTATCAGGCAGCCCTCGCCGCCGCCAGAAAATACCATGTCGCAAAGGAAGATGAAGGGGACAGGTCGCTGACCATGTTCCTGACCGATGGTCTCCCAACCTCCTACCGGGAGGGTGGACACATCGTGGAGAGCGATGTGGCGGGGGCCTTTACCCCTGTCCACAAGGCGTATCAACAGTTCCTTCAACTCGGTCGGCTGTCCGAGGTGCATACCTTCGGTATCGGTGAAGAGGTCGCGGGGGAGCCGGATCCTGCGGGTCTGCTGCGCAAGGACTATCTGGACATCTTCGACAATACCGAGACCCAGGGGACTCGCACCATCACCCTGCAGGACGGCACCGAGTGGACGTCACCCGCCGGTGAGTCGGTCATCGTCAACACCCAGGAGGTACTGAACGCCGCGCTGGCGCAGGGTGGCCCCGACGCACCGCTCGAGCTGCTCGGTGACGATGTGCTTGCCGGCGGGGTGAAGGCCGATATTCTGTTTGGCGACACCGTCAACTCCGACCACCTTCGCTGGAGAGACGGCGATACCCACGAGAGCTTTGCCGCCGGCAGCCACGACGGTCTCGGCTACGAAGGGCTGACCGAGTTCCTCAAGTGGTCGGTTCACCATGGCAATGGCGCCGAGGCGAGCGACGCCGAGATCATTGCCTATATCCAGGACCACTACCGGGAGCTGATGGATACAGACCGTGTCGATGGCGGCAACGATACCCTGCTTGGGCAAGGGGGGCGCGATGTGCTGATCGGCGGTGGTGGTGACGACGTGCTGATCGGCGGTCGCGGTGGCGACGTGATGTGGGGTGGCTTTGGCGCCGACACCTTTGGCTACGAGGCGGGGGATGCGGGCAGTGTGCGCAGGCCTGCAGAAGACGAGATCAAGGACTTCACCCTGGGCAACACCGCCCGCAACCCCGAAGCAGACCGGCTCGATCTTTCCGATCTGCTCGATGACGCCCGTGACCACCAGGTGTCGGACTTCCTGCACGCCAGTCAGGAGGGTGGCGATACCGTCATCGCGGTCAAGTCCGATGGTGGTATCGGCGCACACGGCACCGGCGCCGATCAGTTTATCGTCCTGGCCGGCGTGCGCATGGGCGGAGCATCCAGCGACGCCTTCCTCGATCGATTGATCGACCATGGACAGCTCGAGGTGGAATAGGCGCTGGCCCATCCGCCGGCGCATGCTCACGCATGCGTCGGCGGATGGCGAGAGGGTCGTCGCTTCACTAGGTGTCGTTGACGTCGCCTGAAGGGCGCCTGACGCTGCCGCGCAGCATCGGCGTGACCGGCAGGGTGATCTGCTGTGGTGGGGTGTCCGGCTGGTCGATCTGGGCCAGCAGCAATTCGGTGGCACGCATGATCATGGTCTGTACCGGCTGCTGCAGGGTCGTCAGCGAGTGGCTCGGCCAGGCGGCCATGGGCACGTCGTCGAAACCGATGACCGAGACGTCCTCGGGCACCTTGAGGCAGAACTCGCTCTGGATGACTTCCATGGCGGCGATGGCCATCAGGTCGTTGGCGGCAAACAGGGCGTCGGGCGGGGTGGTGCTGGCGAACAGCAGACGGGTGGCCTGGCAGGCGCTGGTGTATTGATAGTGGCCGATGCCGCTGTCGTGAAGGGCTGCCCCCATGGAGGCCAGGCCCTCGACAAAGCCAGCGCGACGCTGGATGTCGGTGGAGGAGTCGACCAGGCCTGACAGGTAGGCGATGCGGCGATGGCCCAGCGAGACCAGGTGGCGGCCCGCCCAGTAGCCGCCCTGGAAGTTGTCACAGGCGACCTGGCTGATGCCCGCGTAGTCGACCGTACGGTTGATGATCACCACCGGAATGCCGTAGTCGCAGACCAGAGCCGCCTGGTCGTCATTGAGGGTAATCGCCAGCATCAGGATGCCTTCGACCTGGCTTCTCAGGATGTCGTCGAGCACGTCATCGAAGCCGTCGCTGCTGGACGCCGAGAATAGCAGCAGGTGGTAACCCTGCTGCTTGAAGAAGCGGGACGCCTTTTCCAGCATATAGCTGTAGAAGGGATTCTCGAGGCTGTAGACGACCACCGCGATGGTGCGACTCGATCGCGTGATCAGAGAGCGGGCGATGGTGTTGGGCCGATAGCCCAGTTGCCGCGCCGCTTCCATGACCTTCTTGCGGGTCTTGTCCGACACCTTGGCATCCGGCGAAAAGGTCCGGCTGACGGCAGACTGCGAGACCCCGGCAAGACGGGCGACATCGTGTGAGGTGACGGATTTCTTTTTCATCGAGTCATGTCGTGTCGGGTGGCAGAAATGGCCGGCGATCACGCCGGCTCGACAGGCTCCAGAGACGCATAGGCGGCGATCTTGTCGGTGTAGACGCTGGCATTGTCGCGCACCGACTGTATCTCGTCCTCGGTCAGTTCTCTGACCACCTTGGCTGGACTGCCGACGATCAACGAGCCAGGGGGAAAGCGCTTGCCCGAGGTGACGAGCGCGCCGGCGCCGATGATACATCGATCACCGATGTCGGCACCGTTGAGTACCGTGGCATTCATTCCCACCAGCACGTCATCGCCGATGCGGCAGCCGTGCAGCATGGCCAGGTGACCGACCGTGACCTGGCGTCCCATGGTAACCGGATAGCCGGGGTCCGAGTGAACCACACAGCCGTCCTGCAGGTTGCTGTCGTCTCCCACCACGATAGGCGCATTGTCGCCACGAAGCACGGCCCCGGGCCACACGCTGACGCGCTCACCCAGGCGTACGTCGCCGATCAGCGTGGCCTCGTCGAACACCAGCGCGCTGGCGGCGATATCGGGGGCCTTGCCCCCGAGTCGATACAGGGTCATTGCCCGTCTCCCTAGAAGCCGACCTGGTCGGCGCCCTTGAGTCCCAGCATCTGACGCGCTTCGTCCGGTGTCGCCACCTCAAACGACAGACCCTCGAGGATCTCGCGCACCTTGGCGACCTGGCTTGCGTTGGTCTCGGCCAGCTTGCCCGGGCCCAGCCACAGCGAATCCTCGAGCCCGACCCGCACGTGTCCCCCCATGGCGGCGGCCTGGGCGGCGATGCGCATCTGGCTGCTGCCGGCGCCCAGCACCGACCACTCGTAGGCGTCGCCGAACAGCCGGTCCGCGGTGCGCCGCATGTGGATCACGTCCTCTGGGTGAGGACCGATGCCACCGAGGATGCCGAACACGCTCTGGACGAACACGCGGCCGCCGATGACGCCGCGGTCGAGCAGGTTGCGCAGGGAATAGAGGTGTCCGATGTCGTAGCACTCGCACTCGAAACGGGTACCGTTCTCGGCGCCCAAGGTCATCGCCTTCTCGATGTCGGCGAAGGTGTTCTTGAACACCAGGTCGCGACTGTTCTCCAGGTGCTCACGCTCCCACTGGTGCTCAAGCGACGCGTAGCGGTCGAGCATCGGGAACAGCCCGAAGTTGATCGAGCCCATGTTCATGGAGGCAAGCTCGGGCTTGAACTCCATGGCCGGGCGCATGCGCTCCTCCACCGTCATGTGCGGACTGCCACCGGTGGTGAGGTTGATGACCGCGTCGCAGGCGTCCTTGATGCGGGGCAGGAAGCGCTCGAACATGGCCGGGTCTTGGGTCGGCTTGCCGTTGTCGGGATCACGCGCATGCAGGTGCAGAATCGAGGCGCCGGCCTCGGCGGCGGCGATGCCTGCCTCGGCGATCTCTTCCGGGGTGACCGGCAGGTGCGGCGACATGGACGGGGTGTGGATCGCGCCGGTGACCGCGCAGGTGATGATGACCTTGCGTTGCTTTGCCATGGGTCGGGTCCTTGAATGATGGATAGGCGGGTAAGGTGGGACAGTGGCTGGTCTGGGTCCGTCGTTGGCCCGGGTCAATCGTTTGTCAGCGACTGCTGGTGGGCGATCAGCGCCATCAGGCGTCGGTCGCGCCAGGCCTGTCGCTCGCCCAGGCGCTGGGCCGGCAATTGTTGACGGCGCTGCTGGTCGAGTGCCGCCAGGGTCGTGGTTTGCCAGGGATCGTCGTCACCGCGCTCGCGGTCGACGTCGCGATACAGCGGCCCATAGCGGTTGCCATAGTCGACCACGCCGTCGGGCGCATTGAGGTCGATGGTCTCGAAGGGCCCCATGAACGACCAGCGCAGGCCCAGCCCGTGCTTGACCGTCTTGTCCAGATCCTCGGCGGAGCACACCCCGTCTGCGAACAGTCTCAGCGCCTCGTTGAGCAGGGCGCCTTGCAGGCGATTGAGCACGAAGCCAGGGACTTCCTTGTTGACCAGGATCGGTGTCTGCCGGGCCTGTTCCATCAGCGCCATGGTGGACGCCACCGCGGCTTGCCCGGTGGCCGGCGCCGGCACCACTTCCACCAGCGGGATCAGGTAGGGCGGATTGACCGGATGGGCCACCAGGCAACGGCCAGGGTGGTGGAGGTGATCGGTGAAGCGCGAAGCGGCGATACCGGAGGTCGAACTGGCCAGCACGGTGTCCTTGGCCACCACGGCTTCAAGGTCGCTGTAGATGCGCCGCTTGGTCTCGACATCTTCCGGCCCGCACTCCTGCACGTAGCCCACCCCGGCCATGGCCGATGCCAGGTCGCTGTCGTAGCGGATACGCGACATCGCCCGCTCCGGGTCCTCGATCAGCCCCGCCTGGTGGAGGTCGTCGAGGGAGGTGGCGATGGCGTCGCGGGCCCGTTCGAGCGCCTCGTCTGCGGCGTCATGCAGGTGCACGTCGATGCCGGCTCGGGCGAACACGATGGCCCATGCGCGGCCGATCAGGCCGGCGCCGAGAATACCTACGGGTCTGGTCATAAGGAGGCTTCCGTGGTCACAGGGATTCGACGTTGGCGCAGACGCTGAGTGCCTGGCCGCTGATGTTGGTGCCCCCCGGCGCCGCCAGGAACAGCGCCATGGCGGCGATATCGGTGGGCTCGACCATGCGCCGCATGGAGATCTTCGACAGGTTCTCCGTTTCCATCTCGGCGTAGCTGATGCCGCGCTTGGCGGCGCGGTCCTCGATCACCTTCTCGATGCGAGGCCCGCGCACGATGCCCGGGAGGATGGCATTGACCCGCACGCCGTCCGGGCCGAGCTCGCAGGCCAGGCTCTTGGTCAGGCCGACCACCGCCCACTTGCTCGCGGCGTAGGGCGTGCGGTAGGCGAAGCCAAGCCGTCCGGCTACCGAGGCCAGGTTGACCAGCAGTCCCTGGCTTTCGCGCAGCAGCGGCGCGGCGCGGTGGGCGACGCGGTACTGGCCGTTCAGGTTGATGTCGATGGTCTGGGTCCAGCTTGCGTGATCGATCTCGTCGATGCCCGCAGTGGGGCCGGCGATCCCGGCGTTGTTGACCACCACATCGAGACCGCCGAGTGCGCGGGCGTCATCGAACAGGCGGGCGACCTCGTCTTCGCGGCTGACGTCGCAACGGGTATGGGTGATGCCGTCTGGCAGGGCGGCCAGGGCCTCGCTGTCGATGTCGCAGACGTGGACCCTGGCGCCGGCCTGGACGAAGGCCTTGGCGATGGCCAGGCCGATGCCGGAGGCGCCGGCGGTGACCAGCACGCGCAGTCCCTGGCGCGGGGTGAGGCTTTCAACGACGTTCATGGTGTTCTCCTTGTGTGGGGTCACAGCGACGGCAGCCAGGTGGACAACACCGGCAGCAGGCTGATGATCAGAAGGTTGGCGAGCACGATCGCGACAAAGGGCATGACCGCCCAGGTCAGACGAGCGATGCCGATGTTGGTGATCTGGGAGGCGACGAAGAGGTTGAGCCCGACCGGCGGGGTGAACATGCCCATGGCCAGGTTGACCACCATGATGATGCCGAAGTGGATCGGGTCGAAGCCGTAGCTCACCGCGATCGGCAGCAGGATCGGCACGAAGATCAGGATGGCGGCGGCGGCCTCGATGAACATGCCGGCCAGAAGCAGCAACAGGTTCGCCAGCAGGATGAACAGAAGCGGGCTGTCGATGGCCGAGATCACGAAGTCCGAGATCATGTCGGGGACCCGCAGGCTTTGCAGGATGCGCCCATAGAGCCCGGCGGCGCCGATGATGCTGAGCACCACCGCGGTGGTCACGGCGGATTGCTTGAGGATGCCGACCAGGCTTGCGAACTTGATCTCGCGGTAGATCAGGGTGCCGATGACGAAGGAGTAGGCGACCGCGATGACGGCGGCTTCGGTGGGCGTAAAGACACCCCCATAGATGCCACCGAGGATGATCACCGGCATCAGGATGGCCAGAATCGCCTTTTTACCGGCGCGAAAGACGTCGCCGAGCGAGCTTTTTTCTCCGCCGCCAAGTCCATTGGCACGGGCGAAGAAGTAGGCAAATACCAGCAGGGTCAGGGTCACCAGGATGCCCGGCAGAATACCGGCGATGAACATGTCGCCCACCGAGACGTTGGCGGCGATGCCGTAGAGAATCAGCGGGATGCTGGGCGGGATGATCACGCCGAGGGCGCCGGAGGCGGCCTGGTTGGCGGCGGCGTAGCCACCGGGATAGCCCTTGGACAGCATGGCCGGAATCAGGATGGCGCCGATCGCGGCGGTGGTGGCGGCGCCGGAGCCGGAGATCGCCGCGAAGAACAGCGACGTGACGATGGCCACCATGGCCAGGCCGCCGGTCATGCTGCCCACCAGGGTGTTGGAAAAGTCGACCAGACGCTTGGAGATGCCGCCACCCTGCATCAGGTAGCCCGCCAGGATGAAGAACGGGATCGCCATCAACGGAAAGGAATTGACCGAGGCCAGCATCTGCTGGGCGACGATCAGCATCGGCATCAGGTCGCCATGCCAGACGGTGATGGCCGAGGCCAGCCCCAGCGAGAAGGCGATGGGGACGCCAAGAATGAACAGGGAAATCAGCAGGACGAACAGTAACAGTGCCATGGTCAGTTCACCTCCTGATGGTGGTGGACCGGTTGGCCCAGGGCTTCGTCGATCAGCAGGCCGAGGCTATTGACCATGATCACGATGCCGCCTGCCGGGATGGCGAGGTAAGGCCACATCATCGAAATACGGGTGCTGGGGGCGGTCTGGCTGGAGACCCGGCCGACCAGCTCGAAGCCGTACTTGATCATGACGAAGGCGAACACCGCCGAGCACAGCACAACCAGGATGCGCATCAGGCGGCCCACGCGTTCGCCGCAATACTCCAGCACGATGTCGACCGAAATCAGGGTGCCCTTGCGGTAGGCGTAGCCGGCACCGATAAAGGTCAGCCAGAGCATCGAAAAGCGCGCGATCTCGTCGGAGAAGAACAAGGGGCTGCCGACCACGAATCGGGCGAAGACTTGCCAGAAGATCAGCACGGTCATGACCAGCAGCAGCAGCGCCAGGCCCCAGCCGATCAAGCGGTTGAAGTGCCCGATCCCGGCGTTGACGAATTGCAGGAAGGATTGCATGGGATGCCTCGCAGGAAGAGACGGCGCCCGCCTTGCGCGGGCGCCTTGTTGCTTAGTGATCGAAGTTGATCGCGGCGTCGACCAGGTCCTCGCCCACGGTCGGCGCCCACTTGTCGATCACCGGACGCACGGCCTCACGGAAGGGACCCAGGTCCGGCTCGGTCACGGTCATGCCGAGTTCCGCCAGTTCACCCTTGTAGCGCTGCTCCAGTTCCTGGCTGGCTTCACGCTGCACCGGCAGTGCGATCTGCGCGGCTTCGAGGATGATCTGCTGATCTTCTTCGCTGAATGAGTTGAACAGGTTCAGGCTCATCATCAGCGGCGCCGGCGAATAGACGTGCTGGGTGATGTTCAGGTAGTCCTGGACCTCGTAGAAGTTGACGTCGTAGATGGTGGCCAGCGGGTTTTCCTGGCTGTCCATGACCCCCTGCTGCAGCGCGGTGTAGACCTCGGTCCAGGCCATCGGCGTGGCGTTGGCGCCCAGCGCTTCCCAGGTGTCCACCTGAACGCGGCTTTCCTGGGTGCGGTGATTGATGCCGTCGAGATCGCTCGGGTGCTCGAGCGGGCGTACCGAGTTGGTGTTGTGGCGGAAGCCGTTTTCCATCCAGGCCAGGAACTTGACGTTCATCTGCTCTTCGGCGAGTTGAGCGAGCTGTTCGCCGTGTTCGCTGTCGAGGAAGCCGTAGGCGTGCTCGTGGTCCTCGAAGATGTAGGGCAGGTCGAACAGCAGGAACTCGTCGACAAAACCGCCCATGGGGCCGGTGGAGGCGATGCCGGCGTCGATGATGCCAAGCCCCATGCCCTCGATGACCTCACGCTCGGCGCCCAAGGCGTTGTCGTAGTGAGGTTCGATGGTCAGACGGCCATCCGACAGGCGCTCAAGTTCCTCACCGAACTTGAGGATACCGATGCCCTGCTGTGACTCGGGTCCCAGCGGCAGGCTGACGTCGATGGTGCGTTCCTGCTGGGCAAGGGCGGTCGCGGACAGGCCAAGACCGACAGCGGCGGTCAGGGCGGTCAGGCTGAAGGGGAGGGGGTGAAAGTGGCGCATGGAGCTCTCCTGTTGTCGTTGTGAGCCCCTGGCCGGCAGCGAGGGGCAATCGGCGGCGCTCGAGGTGGTGGCGCTGCGGAGTGCACACTTGTAAATCCAAACGACATACGTATTCAACAATAGAAAATTCCATGATCCATGTATGTGAAGTAAGTCACTGAATAGTAATTAAATATACTTTAGTTTAATGTGGTGACTACGTAGTCTTTTTTTTGTGGATTGATGGGTGGCGTGCGCGCTTTGTAGCGTCGGGTGGAGGCTGGGGCAAGTGACGTCAGGTGGCCTGAAGTGGAGTGAGCTGGCGCGAGCTGGAGTGAGCTGGAATGAGCTGGCGTGAGCTGGAGTGAGCTGGAGTGGGCTGGCGTGAGGTGGAGTGAGCTGGCGCGAGGTGAGGGCGGCTCGTTCATGGGCTCGCACCAGGCGCTCGACAGCGTCACATCAAGCTGTCATCTGGTGGTGATTGACTACACTGTCGCCAGGTCGGTGGCACGCCTTGACGTCCACCTCGGCGACGCACAGGCAAGGGGCGAAAAGCCGTGGCGTGAAACGGCAAATCTGGTTAGCATGCGCCGTCCGGTAGTAGGGTAGGGGGCTCGTCGGGTGGACGAGCCTCGTGGGTCGCGATTCGGCTCACCTCGACCGGGCCTATCCATCTTGACGGGTCGTTGTACTCAGGCGGGAGCGTATTGTTATGTCAAAAGTGATCATCATCGGTGCCGGCGGTGTGGGCAGTGTCGTCGCTCACAAGTGTGCGCAGCTTGAATCGGTGTTTACCGATATCCTGTTGGCGAGTCGCACCGAGTCCAAGTGCAAGGCCATCGCCGAGCAGTTGCCGCGCCCGATTCGCACAGCCCAGGTCGACGCCGACAACGTCGCCGAGCTGACTGCCCTGCTCGAAGCCGAGAAGCCGGAGCTGGTCATCAACGTGGCGCTGCCCTACCAGGACCTGAGCATCATGGATGCCTGCCTGGCCGCCGGCGTGCACTACCTCGACACCGCCAACTACGAGCCGCTGGATACCGCCAAGTTCGAGTACAAGTGGCAGTGGGCCTACCAGGATCGCTTCAAGCAGGCCGGCCTGACCGCGCTGCTCGGCAGCGGCTTCGATCCGGGCGCCACCAACATGTTCACCGCCTATCTCGCCAAGCACTACTTCGACGAGATCGAGGAGCTGGACATCATCGACGTCAACGGCGGCGATCATGGCTACCCCTTCGCCACCAACTTCAATCCGGAGATCAACATCCGGGAGGTCAGCGCGGACTGCCGCCACTATGAAGATGGCGAGTTCGTTACCACGCCGCCGATGTCCAAGATGGCGCGTTTCAGCTGCCCCGAAGAGGTCGGTGACTACAACATCTACCGTCTCTACCACGAGGAGCTGGAGTCGCTGTCCAAGCACTTCCCGAGCCTCAAGCGTGCCCAGTTCTGGATGAGCTTCGGCGACAGCTACCTCAAGCATCTGGAGGTGCTGAAGAATGTCGGCATGACCGGCATCGAGCCGGTGGAGTACAACGGCCAGCAGATCGTGCCGATCCAGTTCCTGGCCAGCCTGCTGCCCGACCCCTCCACTCTGGGCCCGCGCACCAAGGGCAAGACCTGCATCGGCACCGTGGTGCGCGGCAAGAAGGATGGCCAGGAAAAGGTCATGTACCTGTACAACATCTGCGACCACCAGGACTGCTACGCCGAGGTGAAGTCCCAGGCGATCTCCTACACCACCGGCGTGCCGGCGATGATCGGCGCCAAGATGATCCTCGAGGGCCACTGGAAGCGTCCGGGCGTGTGGAACATGGAGCAGTGCGATCCCGATCCGTTCATGGCCGACATGAACGAGTACGGTCTGCCGTGGAAGGTCATCGAGCTGGATCCGTCGTTCCGTCTGGACGTGCAGAAGGGCGAGGACCTCTAAGGCGTGGAGATCCTTCAGTTCACGGATATCACGCGGCTGGACGCCGAGGCGCTGCCGTCACCCTGCTACGTCGTCGACGAGGTGGCGGTGGAGCGCAACCTGGCGATCCTCGCCGAGGTCGCCGAGGCCAGCGGTGCCAAGGTGCTGTCGGCGCTCAAGGCCTTCAGCATGTGGCACTTCGCGCCGATGGTGTCGCGCTACTTGAGCGGCACCTGCGCCAGCGGCCTGCACGAGGCGCAGCTCGGGCGTGAGCACTATGGTGGCGAGGTCCACGTCTTCGGTGCCGCCTACAGCGACGCCGATCTGGCCGAGATCCTCAAGATCGCCGACCATGTGGTGTTCAACAGCTCGGCTCAGTGGCGGCGGGCTCAACCGCTGGTGCGCGAGGCGTTGGCGCGTCGCCCGGGGCTGCGCTTCGGGCTGCGCATCAATCCGGAGCACTCCGAGGGCGATGTGCCGATCTACGACCCCTGCGCACCGGGGTCGCGGCTCGGTATCCCGTTGTCCGAGCTCGACGAGCAGAGCCTCGACGGCATCAGCGGCCTGCACTTCCATACCCTGTGCGAGCATGACTTCCCGCCGCTCGAGCGTACCCTGGCGGCGGTGGAAGAGCGCTTCGGCCATCTGCTCGGGCGCATGCAGTGGGTCAACTTCGGCGGTGGCCACCATATCACCCGTCCCGACTACCAGCGTGACGACCTGATCCGCTGCGTGCGTGACTTCGCCGAGCGTCACCAGGTGCAGGTCTACCTGGAGCCCGGCGAGGCCATCGCCATCGGTTCCGGGGTGCTGGTGACCACGGTGCTGGACACGAGCTTCAATGCGCTGAACCAGGCGATCCTCGACACCTCGGCCACCTGCCATATGCCGGACGTGCTGGAGATGCCCTACCGCCCTGGTCTGCTGGGGGCGGGGGAGCCAGGCGAGTATCCGCACACCTACCGACTGGGCGGGCTGACCTGTCTGGCCGGGGACGTGATCGGCGACTACAGCTTCCCCGAGCCGCTTGAGATCGGTCAGAAGCTGATCTTCAAGGACATGTCCCACTACACCATGGTCAAGACCACCACCTTCAATGGCACGCGCCTGCCGGCCATCGCGGTGTGGAACTCAGAGACCGGTGAGCTCAGGGTGATCCGCGAGTTCGGCTATCAGGACTTCCGCGAACGCCTGTCCTGACCGCAGGGTGGAAGGTTCGAGTCCGAGGTTCTGGCGCTCGACTGACGCGGATCGTGGTATCGATTCGATCGGACCGTCTTCGATACGCAAGCCGCCCGCCCCGTTCGGCAGTGCCGAGCGGGGCGGGCGTCTTTTCGTCTGCGCCTTAAAAACCTTCGAGCACGATCTTGCCCTTGGCCTTGCCGCTCTCGATCAGCGCGTGGGCGCGCTTGAGGTTGTCGGCGTTGATGGTGCCGTAGCTGTCAGTGGCGGTGGAGCGAATCCGTCCCGTGTCGATCAGCCCCGCGACCTTGTCGAGGATCTCGCTCTGGCGGGCGATGTCGTCGGTGGTGAAGAGCGCGCGGGTAAACATCAGCTCCCAGTGGATCGACACCGCCTTGGGCTTGAACGGCGTGATGTTCAGCGTCTCTGGGTCATCGATCAGCCCGAAGCGGCCCTGGGGGGCGATCAACTCGGCCACCTGGGGGGCATAGTGCTCCGAATAGTTGGTCGAGAAGACGAAGGCTGGCGCACCCAGGCCCAGCGCCTCGACCTGTTCGGGCAGCGGTTGGCTGTGGTCGATCACATGGTGAGCGCCGAGTTCCTTCACCCAGGCCTGGGTCTCCGGGCGCGAGGCGGTGGCGATGATCTGCAGGTCGGTCAAGGCGCGCAACAGCTGGATGGTGATGGAACCCACGCCGCCGGCACCGCCGATCACCAGCACCGCACGGGCGGCACCGGGGACCGGGTCCAGCACCCGCAGGCGATCGAACAGCATCTCGAAGGCGGTCAGGGTGGTGAGCGGCAGCGCCGCTGCCTGGGCGGTGGGGATGGAGCGAGGCGCATGCCCGACGATGCGCTCGTCGACCAGATGGTACTCGCTGTTGGTGCCCGGGCGGGAGATATCGCCGGCGTACCAGACCTGGTCGCCCACGGCGAAGCGTGAGGCCTGGTCGCCGACGGCGACTACTTCGCCGACCGCGTCCCAGCCGATTACCGCAGGCTGGCCTTCTTCGGGGGCGCGGGCCTGGCGAATCTTGACGTCCACCGGGTTGACCGAAATCGCCTCGACCTTGACCAGCAGGTCAAAGCCGCCGGCTTGAGGCGTGTCGAGGGTCAGATCGACCAGGGCGTCGTCGCGGTCGATGGGGCCGGGGGCGTGGTAACCGATAGCTTTCATGGGATCTCCCGTAAGGTGTTCATCAATGGCAACACCTTAGCGTGCTATGGAGTCGTGAAACACCGGCGGCCGCCAAACACACTATTCGGAATTCCCGGACAATGGCGCCCTCAGGATGCAGACGAAATAGCGGCCACAAACCGCCTGCCAGGCCGTTTGTGACCGGTTGGTGGGGAAGGGATCTTGGGGATGTTGGCGTATGGTCAGTCGATCAGTCCCTGGTCGACGAGAAACTGCTCGGCGACCGTCTCGACGACGTCGCGGTTCACGTCCACCTGTTCGTTGAGGCGGGTCATCACCTCATCGTCGAGCTTGGCAGCGAGAGCATTGAGCTGGGCTTCCAGCTCGGGGTGGGTGTCCAACGCCTCCTGGCGCACCACGGGGGTCATGGCGTAGGGCGGGAAGAAGCCCTTGTCGTCCTCGAGGATACGTAGATCGAAGGCCGATACGCGTCCATCGGTGGTGGTGACCATGGCGATGTCCACCTGATCGTCTCTCAGCGCCGTGTAGGTCAGGCCGGTATCCATGCGCTTGATGTCGGAACGCTCGAACTGAAAGCCGTAGATGTCCTGCATCGGCCGCAGTCCGTCAGGTCGGGCGTAGAATTCTGCATTGGAGGCGAACAGCAGGTCCTCGCCGGCGTTGACCGCTTCTGCCATGTCCGAAATGCTGGTGATCTCCATGGCCTCGGCGTCGGCCTCTCGCATGGCGATCGCGTAGGTGTTGTTGACGCCGGAAGGTTCGAGCCAGGCAAGTCCCTTCTCGGCATCCAGCGCCTTGACGCGGTCATAGGTTTCCTGGGAATCAAGCTTTTCCTCGACCCCATTGAAGACGATCAGGGAAGTGCCGGTGTACTCCCAGTAGAGGTCTACCTGGCCGTTTTCCTGGGCCTGACGCAGCACCGCCGAGCCCATGCCGGCGCGCTTGTCCACGTCGTAGCCGAGATGGTCAAGGTACTGGGCGGTCATGCTCGAGATGATCTGCTGTTCGGTAAAGTTCTTGCCACCGACCACGATGTTGTCGTCAGCGTGAGATGTCATGGCAAAGAGGGTGAGCAGTCCGGCGGTGATTGTTGTCGTGGCACGGCGTTGAAGTGTCATCTAGAAGTCCGGTTATGGGGTGGAGCCTTAAGTCTAGGCCAGCGGAGCTCGCTGCCAAGGGGCGACGCACGAGTCTTTGCAATGGGGACGATTGCAGATGCAAATGACTGAAAGTTGCAGAAATCGCTACCATGATCTCACGCTTCATTACGTGGAAAGGTGCCCGGAAAGTCGCATGGAAATCGAAGAGTTCATCAACTGTTATCAAAAGGGGCTCAATCAGCTTGACGGGATGACAGTCGCCGACTCCCGGCTTGGCTATGAGCGCCTGTGCGAGAGTTTTCAGGTCAGAAGTTCGGCAATCGCTTGCGACGTCACCGAGATCGCCGGTGTGCCGGTCACCAGGTTGTGGGCGCGTGATGGTGTGGGTCGAGGCGATGGCGTGGTGGTGTATGCCCATGGTGGAGGCTGGTCGCTCGGGTCCAGTCGTAGCCATCGCGGCGTCGCTGAAGCCCTGGTGCTGGCGCTGGGCCGCGAAGTGGTCAGCGTGGACTATCGCCTGCTGCCTGAAGCGAATTACCGCGAAGCACTGGCGGATGTGCTTGGCGTATGGCGAACCCGTGATCCTGTCGCCGCGGTAGGGGATAGCGCCGGGGGTAGGCTGGTAATGGATGCAGCAGCCACGCTAACTCGGGAAGGCGTTGGCGTACCACCGCTGGGGCTGATCTATCCAGTCGTCGGTACGCCGCACATGACGACACTGGGGCCGGACGCACCGCTGCTGACACGCGACGATGTCATGGCGTTGTGGCGGTCGGTCGCGGCCGATATTCCCTGTCATGATGTGAGCCTTCCGCCGTCGCGCTACGTTCATGTGCTGGCGGCAGAGCACGACCCGCTGACGGCAATGACGGCAGATGCCGTGGAGCGATGGTCGGGCGCTTCAGTGCATGTTTCTCTGGATATCGCCGAAGGCATGGTGCATAGCGCGCTGCATGGCCTTCCCAGGCTGAGACCCATGCAGGCTGCCTGGCGGACCTTTTGCTCGCGGCTCAACGCTTCAATCGAGGCAGCAGCGAGTCATGACGGGAGTGAGTGAGCAGCAGGAGGGCCGCGACGGAGGTGAAGTTCTGCCGCCGGGCAACCAAGAGACGGTGTTAACGCTGTGCTCGGAGGGGAGCCGGAATCCCTGCATCGAGACGTGCCTGCCGTTGACGACGATGCTTTGATGTTCACCTCGGCTTCCCTGGGGCCGGGAGCATGGCTACACTTGGCGTTTCCCATTGCCCACAGGACGTTGCATGGCAAGCTCGCGGCCCAGCTACGCAAGAATAAAGGAATATCTGCTGTCCGAGATCGAGAGCGGGGCCTACGTCGCCGGTGATCGAATCCCTGCCGAGAATGCTCTGGCTACCCAGTTTGGGGTCAGTCGCATGACCGCCAACAAGGCCATACGCGATCTGGTACAGAAGGGCTTGCTGGTGCGCCGGGTGGGGTCCGGTACCTTCGTCAGTCAGCGCAAGTCCGAATCGTCGCTGTTCGACATCCGCAATATCGCCGACGAGATCCGCCTGCGAGGCGGCGAGCACTCAAGCCAGATCATCGCGTTGAAGGAGGTGGCCGCATCCGAAGAGGTCGCCGTCTTTCTGGGGGTGAGGACCGGGACCCGGGTGTTCTACTCCGAGATCGTGCATCGGGAAAATGGCGTGGCGATCCAGCTCGAGCGACGCCACGTCAACCCGAAGCTGGCGCCGGACTACCTGCAGCAGGACTTCGAGCGCCAGACGCCCAACGCCATCCTGGTGGCGCGCTATCCGGTCACCGATGTCGAGAACAGCGTCGAGGCGATGCTGCCAAGTGACGAGGAAGCGGCGCTGCTGGAGATGTCTCCCAGCGATGCCTGCCTGCTGGTGGTGCGGCGTACCTGGTCAGGAGAGCTGTTGATCAGCTACACCCAGCTTCTGCATCCCGGCAAGCGTTACAAGCTGAACGCCTCCCGCAATACCTGAGGCTACCCTGGCGCATCGCCGCGCTGTTCGGAAGGCTTCCCTTCGCAGGTCTTTACTGTGAGGGTGGCGACGGCTGTGGCTTGGTGTCATGCAGCGCTCGCGTTTTCACCTCACTCTCTCGGTGATCTCCCCCCCGGCAAGCTCTCTCGCCGAACTCCCTCCTATCACCCTGCTATCTCTCTGCTGTCTCTCTACTGGCAGCGCTGACGAACGCTTGGCGCCCGTCGTTCTCCCCCTCCCTGACGTTGCCCTCGATGACCATCTCTCGGGTTCCCGGCGGGCTTCAGGGTGTCGTGCCGCGGACTCCCTCGACATCGGTGCGGGCCGTCGATGACGCTAGATGTATATACCAATATATGCTACAAGCGCCTGGTGTCACCATTTTTCATTAGACCTTGGTCGATAATTTTCAAGGCCTGGTTTATAGAAAATGTTTAAAAACAATAAATAAGTTTTGTTGTGAGATTTTTGGCAAGAATGTCTGGGTGGAAAGCTGAGCAGTTTGGCGATAGATGTGTATATACATATTGAGCGGCCGTCAGCGCTCGATGTCACTGCCAACAACAAGACCGGAGGCAAGACGCTATGCAACCACTCAAGGGGATCACCGTCCTCGACCTGTCCCGGGTGCTCGCCGGGCCCTACTGCACCGCCATGCTGGCCGACCTGGGCGCCGAAGTGGTCAAGGTCGAGTCGGGGCAGGGCGATGACAGCCGTCATATTGCGCCTTACGTCGAGGGCGAAAGCCTGTACTTCTCGATGCTCAATCGTGGCAAGAAGAGCCTGTGTCTGAACCTCAAGGACCCCCAGGACCTGGAGCGCTTTCATCGGCTTTGCGAGCGCGCCGACGTGGTGGTGGAGAACTTCCGGCCCGGGGTGACCGAGCGCCTGGGAATCGACGAGGCGACGCTGCGTGCGCGCTACCCCCGTCTCATCTACTGCTCGATCTCCGGCTTCGGTCAGAGCGGTGCCATGCGCGCCAAGCCGGCCTACGACATCATCGCCCAGGCGCTGTCGGGCATGATGGCGGCCACCGGTCCCGATGGCGGCATGCCGACCCGCATCGGCGAGTCGCTGGGAGATGTGTGCGCCGGAATGTTCGCCAGCTGGTCGATCGCAGCGGCGTTGTTCGCGCGTGAACGTGACCCCGAGCGCCAGGGCTGTCACCTGGATGTGTCCATGCTCGATTGCCTGTTCTCGATGCAGGTCACCAACCTGGCGCAGTTCGTCGCCAGCGGCCAGGCGCCTTCTCCTATCGGCAACCGCCATCCGCTGTCGGCGCCCTTCGATAGCTTCGAGGCCAACGATGGCCAGGTGATCATCGCGGTGATCAACAACACGCTGTTTTCTCGCCTGGCCGAGTGCATGCAGGTGCCAGAGCTCGCCGAGGATGCGCGCTTCGTCGACGACGAGCAGCGCTGTCTCCATCAGGCCGAACTCAAGGCTCTGATCGAAGACTGGACCGGCCAGTTCACCGTGGAGGAGGTCTGCGCGCGTCTCGATCAGGCGGGAGTGCCGGCGTCTCCGATCTGGAACATCGCCCAGCTTGCCGAATCCCGGCATGCCGAAGACCGCCAGCTGCTGCTCGATATGGGGCACTGGCGCTCGCCGGCTCAACCGGTGTTCTTCAATGGCCGACGGGTCGTCTGCGATCGCCCCGCGCCGACGCTTGGCCAACACAACGCCTGTCTCGAATCACAGCACCTCGACAAGGAGATCGACGCATGAACTTTACCTTCAATGAAGATGACATCGCCTTCCAGGACGCCGCTCACCGCGTCTGCGCTGAGGTGCTCAAGACCAATGCGGCGCGCTACGACGAAACGCGGGAGTTCTGCCGCGAGAGCCTCGACGCCCTGGGCGAGCTGGGCTTCTGGGGCATGAACCTGCCCGAGCAGTACGGTGGTGTGGATATCTCGAGCATCGCCATGTCGCTGGCGGTGGAAGAGATCGCCTACCACTGCGCGGCCACCTGTTCATCGCTGACCGCTCACTTTCTGGCCACCGACTCGGTGCTGATCGGCGCCACCGAGGATCAGAAGCAGACACTGCTTCCCCAGTGTGCCAGCGGCGAGAAGCTGGGCGCCTTCGCCCTGACCGAACCCGGGGCCGGCTCCAATCCCGCCGAGATGCGCACCCGGGCGGTACGCACCAGCGACGGCTGGCACCTGACCGGCACCAAGCACTACATCACCAACGGCGCCTTCGCCGACTTCCTGGTGGTCTATGCCAAGACCGACCCCGATCAGGGCCACCGCGGCATCTCTGCCTTTCTGGTCGATCGCCACACTGCGGGTCTCGAGTTCTCGAGTCCCGAGAAGACCCTGGGCCTGCGCGGTAGCCACATCTACGAGATCGGCTTCGACTGTGTGCTGCCATTGGATGCCTTGATGGGAGAGGAGGGGGCCGGATTCGCCACCGCCATGGAGGTGCTGGATCGCGGCCGGGTCGAGGTGGCGGCGATGAGCGTCGGTATCTCGCGGGCCGCTCGGGATGCGTCGCTGGCCTGGTCAAAGGAGCGCATCGTCGGTGGCAAGCCGCTGTGCCGGCACCAGGGCATCCAGTGGATGCTGGCCGAGATGCACGCCCAGCTCGAGGCCGCCAAGCTGGTGACCTACAAGGCGGCGGACGCGCGGGACTCCGGCCAGCGTTTCAGCCTGGAGTCGGCGGTGGCCAAGCTGGTGGCCTCCGAGGCAGCAGCCAAGGTCACCGACGCCGCAGTGCAGGTCCATGGCGGCTACGGCTACATCTCCGACCTGCCGATCGAGCGCTACTACCGTGACGCCCGCATCACCCGCATCTTCGAGGGCACCTCGGAGATCCAGAAGATCATCATCGGCCGTGCCATCACCGCCTGACCGCCCAGCAAGGGAGATAGCCCATGAAAATCCTTGTCGCGGTCAAGCGCGTCATTGATCACAACGTCAAGATCCGGGTCAAGCCGGACCACTCCGGCGTTGACCTCACCAACGTCAAGATGGCCCTCAACCCGTTCTGTGAAATCGCCGTGGAGCAAGCGGTTCGCCTCAAGGAGGCCGGCCTTGCCAGTGAGGTACTGGTGGTCAGTGCCGGGCCGAAGGCGGTGCAGGAGCAGTTGCGCACGGCGCTGGCCCTCGGCGCCGACCGTGCCCTGCACATCGACACCGAGGTCGCGCTGGAATCGCTGGCGGTGGCGCACCTGCTCAAGGCGGTCGTCGAGCAGGAGCAGCCGGAGCTGGTGCTGCTCGGTAAGCAGGCCATCGACAGTGACAACAATCAGACCGGCCAGATGCTGGCCGCCCTCGGTGGCATGCCCCAGGGCACCTTCGCTTCCGCCCTGGAGGTAGAGCAGGGCCAGATCAAGGTCACCCGCGAGATCGACGGCGGCCTCGAGATCCTGGCGCTGGCGCTGCCGGCGGTCATCACCACCGACCTGCGCCTCAACGAGCCTCGTTACGCCAAGCTGCCGGACATCATGAAGGCCAAGAAGAAGCCCCTGGCCGTGACCACGCCCGACGCCTTGGGCGTCGACGTCAGCCCTCGGCTCAGGCTCAAGGCGGTCGAGCCGCCGCCCGAGCGGCAGGGCGGGATCAAGGTGGCCTCGGTGGCCGAACTCGTGGACAAGCTCAAGAACGTCGCCAAGGTGATCGCATGAAGATTCTGGTCGTGGGGGAACATCACAAAGGACAGCTCGGCGAGGCCACCGCGCGGGTAGTCGCCGCCGCCCGGCAGATCGCACAGACCGCAGCGGACCCAAGTGACGTCGATATCGACGTGCTGGTAGCCGGTGAGGGTGTCGCGGGTATCGCCGAGGCGGCGGCAAGGCTTGAAGGCGTCAGCCGGGTACGGCTGGCCGATCAGGCGAGCCTTGCCCATCAACTGGCCGAGCCCATGGGAGATCTGGTGGCGGCGCTGGTCGGGGGCTACACCCACGTGCTGGCGGCGGCATCGACCAGTGGCAAGAACGTGCTGCCGCGGGTAGCGGCGCTTGCGGATGTCGCCCAGCTCTCCGAGGTCATCGCGGTAGAGTCCGCCGATACCTTCAAGCGGCCGATATACGCCGGCAACGCCATCGCCACAGTACAGAGCCTGGACCCGGTCAAGGTCATCACCGTGCGGGTCACCGCCTTCGAGGCGGTGGCCGAGGCCTCAAGCGCAGCACCCATCGAGTCCGTCGACATCGCCATCGTCAATCAGCGCTCGCACTTTGTCGGCGAGACCCGGGCGGTGAGCGAGCGCCCGGAGCTGGGCGCTGCCAGGGTGGTCATCTCCGGTGGTCGCGGCATGGGCAGCGGTGACAACTTTGCCCTGCTCGAAGGTATCGCCGATACCCTTGGCGGCGCCATCGGGGCGTCGCGGGCGGCGGTGGACGCCGGCTTCGTGGCCAACGACCTGCAGGTAGGGCAGACCGGCAAGGTGGTCGCGCCGGAGCTGTATATCGCGGTGGGTATCAGCGGCGCCATCCAGCACCTGGCAGGGATGAAGGACTCGAAGGTCATCGTCGCCATCAACAAGGACGAGGAGGCGCCGATCTTTCAGGTCGCCGACTACGGTCTTGTCGCGGACCTGTTCCAGGCACTGCCCGAACTCGACCAGGCACTGGCCGAGCGCTGACGCGGCTGGCCACAGCTCCGTGCTTAACGGCGCTGGCCATTCAACCCCTGAATATCATCCATCCCGCTGGCGCCGATGACGGCGCCGGCACCACCGAGCATCGCCCCTGCGGGCGGTGCTCATCGCAAGCCCCACTGGAGACACAACATGAACAATCCCAAGGTGGCAGCCCCTCCACGCAGCGCTGGCGTGACCTCGCTGGTCGGCAGCCTGATTGGCCTTTGCATCTTCTTTTTCCCCTTCCCGACGGCAGATGGCTCGCTGAAGATCCCGCTGGTGATCATCATCGACTATCTGAAGTCTTCGCTCGGCGGGGCCCTCGAGTATCTGACGCTTGGCCTGGTCGCCCTGTTGTGTGTGACCTGGCTGCTGTCACGCCTGGTGGCTTCCTCCGGGGCGTCGTCTCCATGGCGCCGAGCCGTCGCCGCCTACCATGAGAAGGATGGCACCATGACCGGGCTGACCTTCCTGCTGGCGGCGGTGTTCACCTTCATGCTGGTGTTCCAGATCGGCCCCGACTGGCTGCTGCACAAGGATGTCGGTGGGCTGGCGCTGTACCTGGGGGGCAGCGTCTTTCTGACCGTGGCCATCGCCGGCCTGTTTGTGCTGTTTCTGACCGAGTTCGGCTTCCTGGAATTTGTCGGCACCCTGATGGAGCCCTTGATGCGCCCGCTCTATCGTCTGCCGGGCAAGTCTGCGGTGGACGCGGTTGCCTCCTTCGTCGCCGCCCCGGCGGTGGGCATCTTCATCACCAACAAGCTCTATCTGGAAGGCCACTATACCCAGCGGGAGTCGGCCAGCATTGCCACCAACTTCAGTATCTGCAGCCTGGGCTTCTTCGCCCTGCTGGCGTCCATCGGCGGCATCATGGCCTACCTGCCGCAGATGATCATCGTCTCCTTCATCATCAACTTCACCCTGGCGGCGCTGATGGTCAGGATTCCGCCGTTGTCGCGCAAGCTTGACGTCTACCATCAGGGCAACACCCAGACAGCCCAGGATCTTGAGGTTTCCAGTGATGGACACATCCTGGCCCGGGCCTGTGGCGCCGCCGCCGAGCGCGCCTCCCAGACTCGGCTCGATGTGTTCTACAAGGGCTTCTGGGAGGCCATCACCTTTGCCCAGAAGATCGTCGCCTACATCCTGGCCATCGCCACCCTGGCGCTGCTGCTGGCGACCTACACCCCGGTATTCGACTACCTGGGCGTGCTGGTGGAGCCGTTGATCTCTGCGCTTCAGCTGCCGGATGCCGGCGCCATTGCCCCCACCGTGCTGGTGTCGATCGCCGAGATCGCGCTGCCGGCGATCATCATCTCCGGCGCCGACGTCGACCCCATGGCGGTGTTCTTCGTGTGCACCCTGTCGTCGGTGCAGATCATCTTCTTCACCGAGAGTGCCAACGCCATGCTGGAGTCGGACATCCCGCTGACGGTGCGTGACCTGGTCGTGGTATTCCTGCTGCGCACCCTGGTGGCCATGCCCATGGTGGCGCTGGCGACCCATCTGCTGTTCTAGGGCTTGTCTGAAAAGTGCCTGCGCTCGGTAATACGGCGTTAAAAATCGGATCAAAATGCTCATTTACTCCCCGTAAACTGCGCTTTCTCACCGATTTTTGCCTTGTCTAACCTTCGCTCGTCGACTTTTCGGACAGCGCCTAAGGCTTGTCTAAAGTCTGAGCCTCGTCTCTTTGCATCGCCCATTGGCGCTTCCGTCCTCCGTCGGCTGCGCCTTTTTTATGTCGGGCGCAAGGCGCAGGTCATACGCCAGGGTCGGGATAGGCGAGGCTGCCGGCGTGGTGCAGGCGATGGCTTAGCAAGAAAACCGAAAACTGATTGCGCCGCTTGCCGGCTTATCGTCGGCACAGGGCTGCACTAGCATGGGGGAAAACATGTCGCCGCACCGTTATCCGGTGACCGGCGCCGCCAGGAGATTGCCATGAAGACGATATTGATCACCGGGTCCACCGATGGGATTGGCCTTGCCACCGCCAGCGAGCTGGCGCGCCAGGGCCATCGCGTCATCCTGCATGGACGTAATCCGGATAAGCTCGCGGCGGCCCGTGAACAGCTGGCAGCGATCTCGCAAGGCGAGGTGCCCGCAGGGCATGTCGCCGACCTGTCACGCCTGGCCGAAGCGGCGGCGCTGGCGGCGGAGATCGAGCAGAGTGACGAGCGCATCGATGTGCTGATCAACAACGCCGGGGTCTACCGCACCCCGGACACCCGCACCGCAGACGGCCTCGATGTGCGATTTGCGGTCAATACCCTGGCGCCCTATGTGCTGGCCCGTCGCCTGGCGGCTTTGCTCGGAGACAAGGGGCGGGTGGTCAATCTGGCTTCTGCCGCCCAGGCGCCGGTTTCGCTGGCGGCGCTTGCCGGCACTGCCGACGCCGACGGTGACTTCGACGCCTACGCCCAGAGCAAGCTGGCGCTGATCATGTGGACCCGCGACCTGGCCGCCAGGTCCAGTGCCGGTGATCCCATGGTAGTGGCGGTCAATCCCGGCTCCTTGCTGGCCAGCAAGATGGTCAAGGAAGGCTTTGGCGTGGCCGGCAACGACCTGTCCATCGGCGTCGACATCCTGGTCCGGGCGGCGTTGTCCGAGGAGTTCGGCAACGCCGGCGGCCAGTACTACGACAACGACGGCAAGAGCTTCTCGTCGCCGCATGCCCACGCCATGGACGATGGCCGATGCCGTCGCCTGGTCGAGGCCATGGAAGAGGTGCTGGAGCGCCAGGCCTAGCCCGTTGCCACGAACGAGAGTGCCCTGGCCAGTCGTGTTTAGCCTTGAGCAAGCTCGAGGACGGTGTCGGTCAGGGTTCGGACGGCCACTGCGGCATCGTCCTTCTCGACATGTTCGTCCGGGTGATGACTGATGCCGTCCCGACAGGCGACGAACAGCATCGCAGCAGGGCACAGGTTGGCCAGATGGATGGCGTCATGAAAGGCGCCAGACACCAGTCGGGGGGCTTTGGTGGCGTACGTCTCAAGCTTCTGTTCAAGTGATGCCAGGATGGCCGAATCGAAGGTGACCGGTGCGATCGAGGACAATCGTTCCAGCGTGGCCGGACAGCCCTGCCAGTGAGTCGCTGCCAGGGCGGCAAAATCGTCGTCGATGGCTGCCAGTACTGAGCCATCGGGGTGGCGCAGATCGACCGTGAAGCTGACCTCGTCGGCGATGGTATTGATCGAGTCTGGTGCCACACTGAACTTGCCGATGGTGAAACGTACCTGCGAGCCCCGTCGGTTGACGCAGTTCTCCAGCTCCCTGATCAGGGCATGTGCCCCCATCACTGCGTCTCGTCTCATATCCATGGGCGTTGTGCCGGCGTGGTTGGCACGTCCCTGGAGGCGAAAGCGGTACCAGTTGACACCCTGAATACCAACGACCACACAGGCGGGGAGTTGGCCTGCATCCAGTACGGGACCTTGCTCGATATGCAGCTCCAGGTAGGCCGATGGTGAAAAGGGGGTTTCTCGCTTGGTCGACCCCCGGGCTTCCATGGCCTCTAGACAAGGGGCCAGGGCTTGTTCGAATGACACTCCGGCATCATCGCGTGACGCCATGATCGCCGCGATGTCTCTAACCCCCGCGAACCATGCAGACCCCGGTGTTCCCGGGGCGAAACGGGCGCCTTCCTCGTTGGTCCAGCTCACCACTTCGACAGGGCACTCGAGCGTGATGTCCTGTTCGTGCAGTGTGCGCAGCACGGCGAGGCCTGCGATGACGCCCAGCGCCCCGTCGTAGATTCCCCCTCGAGGCTGACTGTCCATATGGCTGCCGATCAACAGCGGCGGGAGCTCCGGGGAGCGCCCCTCTCGGCGCAGGTAGAGGTTGCCGATGGGGTCGTGGAAGGCGCTCGCGCCGAGAGAGGCGGCCTGTTCGATCAGCCACAGACGTGCCTCGATGTCGCTTTCGTCCAGTGCCAGGCGGCCGAGGCCGCCTTCGGGTAGCGCGCCGATGCGCGCCTGGGTCTGAACGTCCTGCCAGAAGCGATCGATATCGACCTCTCGCCCTAATGTGCTGTGCTGTTGCATTGTGCTCGTCTCAATAGATGAGTGAGGGCAGCCAGGTGCTGAACCAGGGAACATAGCTGATGACAATCAACGCCAGCAGCATCATGGCGATGAAGGGCAGGCACGCCTTGAACACTTCCTGCAGTGACATTTTCGAGATGGACATGGCCACGAAAAGATTCAGCCCGACCGGGGGCGTGATCATGCCCACCGAGAAGTTGATCAGGGTGATCACGCCAAAATGCACGGGGTCGACGCCGACCTGCTCGGCGATAGGCTGAAGGAGAGGGGACAGCACGATGATGGCCGAGGCACTGTCGAGGAAGAAGCCTGCGACGATCATCACCACATTGAACAGCGCCATGACCTGAATGGGATCGTCGGTCAGTGATAGCACCTGACTGGCCAGCTGGGTTGGCGTACCGGTGATCGCCAGCAGCCATGAGAAGGCAGAGGCGCCGGCAGTGATCAGCAGCAAGGTCGCAGAGGTCAAGCCAGAGCTTCTCAGGGTAGCGACCAGCTCCCGGGGACCTATGGTTCGATACACGACCATGCCGATGAAGAGTCCGTAGACGCAGGCCACCGCGGCCGACTCCGTGGGGGTGAAGACGCCGCTGTAGATGCCGCCCAGCAGAATAAAGGGGAGTCCCAGGCCCCAGGCTGCCGCCTTGAAGGCACGCAGGATCTCGCCCAAAGAGGGAATCGGCGCACGCGCATATCCCTTGAGGCTGGCGTAGACCATGCAGTAGCCGATCAACAGAGAGGCGATCAGGATGGCCGGCAGCAACCCCGCCGCGAATAGCTGACCCACCGAGGTGCCGGTCACCGAACCATAGATGATCAAGGCGATACTGGGGGGCACGATCGGGCCAAGGGTGCCGGCTGTGGCGATCAGGCCAATGGCGAAAAGCCGGTTGTAGCCTGCCGCGACCAGGGCGGGAAACATGATGGTGCCGATGGCCACCACGGTGGCTGGGCTGGAACCTGAGATGGAGCCAAAGAACAGGCATGACAGCACGGTGGCCGCTGCGAGTCCTCCGGGAACCCAGCCCACCAGTGCCTTGGCCAGGTTGATCAGGCGGTCGGACAGCCCGCCGATACGCATCAATTCGGCAGCTAGAATAAAGAAGGGGATGGCCATCAGCGAGAAGTTGTTCATGCCCGTGAACATGCGCATGGGAACAATCAGCGCACTGGTCGAGCCGAACAGCTCAATGGCGACAAAAACGGCGAGTGAGAGTGCGGCGAATATCGGTAGACCGAGCAATAACACCGCGAAGAAGATTGGCAGAAGCGCCGTAATCATGGGAGTCTCCTGGTTAGACGAGCTTGTCTGCCTCTGCGGCGAGTTGTTCAGCGTGGCTCATGGGGGGGCTCGACCACATCGTCTGCAAGAGTCCAAGGTAACGGATGATCAGCAGCACTCCCGAGATACCGATCGGCAGGTAGAACCATGCCATCGGCAGTCTCAGGGCTGCCGTCAGCTGTCCGCGATCCATGGTCTTTCCGAATAGCTGGAACCCGTAGAAGACCATGAATCCGGCGAAGATGATGCCGAGTACCGCCGAGACCAGATGCAACAGGCGATTGACCCTGGGCGAGGCGATGGCATTGAGCACATCGACCGAGATATGAGCGCCGTGTCGCACCCCCATGCTGGCACCGACGAAGCTCATGCAGATGATGGAATAGATGACAACTTCCTCGGCCCAGAACAGTGAGCTGTTGAAGCCATAACGATAAACCACCTGAACCGCCGTAATGACGGTCGCGATCGACATGAACGCGACCATCGAAACGCTCTCCAGGCGATCAATCGCTGCATTCAGCGTCTTGATCATCGGAGCTCTCTCTTAGTATTCGATACCGACGACGTCGTAGACCTTGTGCAGCAGTTCCGGCGTCACCACGTCTTCGTAGTCCTTGTGTACCGGCATGCTGGCCTCAACAAAGGCTTGGCGAGCCTCATCGCTGATTTCGTTGATGGCGATCTCGTCCTTGATTTCGGACATGATCACTTCCTCGTCCTCGAGCGTCATCTGGCGTGAGGCATCGCGACCGTTGTCGAAGGCTTCGAGCATGACCTGTTGGAGGTCTTCGGGCAGGGATTCCCAGGCATCCTTGTTCATGACGGCGGCGTAGGCGTGGTAGGCATGGCTGGTCAGTGACAGGTAGTCCTGAACCTCGTGGAAGCGCATGGTGTAGATATTGGCCAGCGGGTTTTCCTGTCCTTCTACCACGCCTTGCTGCAAGCCGTTGTAGACCTCGGTGAACGCCATCGCAGTCGCGTTTGCGCCATAGTTCTCGTAGGTCGAGATGATGATCGGGGCCTGCATGGTGCGCATGCGAATGGCGTCGAGGTCTTCGGGGGACTCGATGGCACGCACGTTATTCGTCATATGGCGAAAACCCGCGCCCCAGAAGTTGAAGGCATGCATGCCATCATCTTCGAGGGTATCGAGGATTTCCCGTCCCACGTCGCCATCAAGCACCGCTTCCATGTCATCGTAGGTCGAGATCAGGAAAGGCAGGTCAAGAATCTGCAGGCGGGGTTCGAAGTTGCCCAGGGTTGCGGTGGGGGGGATGCCGATATCCACTAGCCCCATCTGGATCTGTTCGATGATTTCGACATCGCCACCGACCTGGGCGGCGGGCAGCACGTTGATGCTGATACGGCCGTCGGAGTTCTCCTCCACCTCCTTCTTGAAGGCGAGGGCGGCCTTGCCATTGGGCGTGTCTTCAATCAACACATGGGCAAAGGAAAAGGTGTAGTCGGCGGCCAGGCTCTGGCCGGAGATGGAGGCTGCGGCGATGGCCAGGGGCAGGGCCAGCTTCAGGGACATTTTCATGGATGGTTCCTTTTTTGTCGTGGTTGTTGTCGTGGTTGTTGTTGTGGTCGGTACAACGCGATGAAAATGGTGGAGCACCATCGGGGATGGCTGAGTAAGACCTGGTGCTTCGATTCAGCGAGCCAGTGCATCGAGTGTTGCCGCCAGTGGAGTGTCGCTGGCCAGCAATATCGACAGGGCAATTCGCGCCTTGCGTGCGCCAAGCCCGCTGACCGGTAGTGCGCCTGCCTGACACAGATCGACAAGGCTTCCCGAGAATTCGTAGCTCTGGTGGAGCGGGCCTGACAGGCAACTGCTCGTGACCAGTACAGGAAGTCCTTGCGAGCTGGCATCACGAACAGCCGGCATCCAGTCGGGAGGGACATGGCCTCTACCCAGGGCGTCGATGACGATGCCGGCGGCGCCGTTGTCGATGGCGCATTCGAGCAGTGCGGGGCTGGCGTCGAGGTAGGCGGGAACGATGTCGACGCGAGGAAGTTGTGCCTGCAAGGGCAACTCGAAGACCTGGTGATCGACGGGGCGCTGCAGCAGGTGGACGTTCTCTCCATCCACTCGGCCAACGGGGCCAGCGGCAGGCGCGGCAAAGCCGTCCAGCTGATAGGTCGAGACCTTGCGTACCTGCCGAGCCGCGAACAACGACTGGTTGAACACGACCAGTGTGCCCAGTCCACGTGCCTGCTCGTCGGCGGCCACCCGGATGGCGTCGGCCAGATTGGTGAAAGCGTCCGTCCCGGCCTGGTGTGGCGGTCGCTGGGAGCCAGTCACCACGACAGGCTTGTGCGACGGCAGGGTCAGGTCGAGGAAGAACGCCGTGTCTTCCAGGGTATCGGTGCCGTGGGTAATCACGATGCCTTGCACGCCTGGGTCGGCCATGGCGTCCAGGCAACGCTGGTGCAACGCTACAAGGTCGGCGCGGCTGATGGCGTTGCTTGGCTTTTGCAGGACCGAAACCACGTCGACGCGAGCGCGGAGCGCTTCGGGTAGCGCAACGTTTGCCAGCAAGGCGTCGCCTGGGAGCGCACCGGACAGACTGCGCCCGGAGCTATCCAGGGCACTGGCAATGGTGCCTCCGGTGGTCATCACCAGAATACGGGGTAGGGAGGACATGTTCGCGTCTCGTTGTTGTTGTCATAAGACATCAGATGTCTGTCATCATGCTAGACTCAAGGTTGCTGTCCAGGCAAGTCCTGGCGCTCAAAAAGTAATGATAAAACCTATAAAAATAGATTTTCGTCGCGGCCGTCTTGTGTCGATGCGCAGATTGGTTGGATATTTTCTGTCGCTGACCGCTTTTGACGTGTTACCCAGCCGCGCCACGCCAAGTTCGAAACGCATCAACAAGGATAAAGCCAATGGATCTCTTCGGGAGTTCAATCGACCGCCAGTCGGTCGCGGTGCAGCTGCTCGAGCGCATCAAGACGGCGCTGATCGCCGGTGAGCTCAAGCCAGGAGACTATCTGCCTTCGGAGACGGAATTGACCCATAGCCTGGGAATCGGCAAGTCCAGTGTGCGCGAGGCGATCAAGATGCTGCAGGCGATCGGCATCGTCGAGGTCAAGCGGGGGCAGGGGACGCTGATTCGCAAGGAGCCCGGAGAGCCGCTGGTCGATCCGATGGCATTTGGCATGATCCTGGCCAGAGGCATGACCCGTGACGTTCTGGAGTTTCGCAAGATGTTTGAACCCGCCTATACGCTGCAGGCGATGGACAATGCCACGCCCGAGGATCATGAGGCAATTGGCGCTGCCATTGATGCGCTCGAGGCAGCCATTGCCAATGACGAGCAGACCGCTTGCCACGACACGGCCTTTCATCGCGCGATCCTGGCCGCCACCCACAACCCCATGACGATTCGTGTCGGCGAGACGCTGATTCAACTGGTCGAGGCCGGCCTCGAGACGTCGATGCAGACCTTGCCTGAGGTGGCGCTGAAGGACCACAAGGCGATCTACACGGCTTTCCAAGCGGGCGACGAGACGGCCGTCAGGGCCGCGATTGAGGTCAGTAGCCAAAGCTGGGAAACCACCCTGACCTATCTGGAAGGTACAGAAAGCCGCTGATCGACGTTCGGCGTCCTCGGCTTGCAGGATGCCTGGACCAGCGTCGACACCCGCGCGGCCGTTGCTGACACGCCGCCGTGAGCAGAAGGCCAGGCAGGAAGCGTCCTGCACGAACCAGACCTGGATGCCTCGACCGGGGACGAGCCTGGCGCGCGCCTGCCCAGCCCCGCTACAAGATAAAGCCCCCGCTCACCGTAAAGGCGAGCGGGGGCTTTTGGTTGCCTGCTGTTGGTGACGGCTCAGGTGGTCTGAAATTCGCCGCTGGAGGTGGTCGCTTTCTCGGCGGACGGGGTCGTGCGCCAGATGGCGATATTGGCGTAGCCGTAGAACAGCGAGATGGCGATGACCAGCATGTGATACCAGAGGAAGGGCAGGTAGGCCATGGTGGACACGCCGAGGGTGGTGGCCATGAACACGCCGCCATCGGTCCAGGGCACCATCGGGGTGGTCACCGTGCCACCGGCTTCGGCGTTGCGCGACAGCACCCGACGATCGATGCCCTGGTCGTCGTAGTTCTTCTCGGTGATGGTGCTGGCGGTGATCAGCGAGACGTAGGCGGCGCCCCCGAAGAAGTTGCCGAAGAAGCCACCGAGCATGGTCGACAGGGTCAGCCGGCCCGGGTTGTTGGCCCAGCGCAGGAAGCCGTTGCTGATCGCCTTGAGGATGCCGACCCGGTCCATCAGGCCACCGAGGCCCAGGGCGAAAAGGATCAGTGCCACCACGCCGAGCATCGACTGGATGCCGCCGCGATTGAGCAGTGTATTGAGGAATTCCACATCGGAGGCCATGGCGTTGCCGTCATAGGCGATGCGAATGGCATCGACCGGAGACACGTCCTGGGCCCACCAGGCGCAGATGCTGCCCAGCACGGCGCCGAAGGTGATTACCGGGATGGCGGGGAATCGGCGCGTCAGCAGGCCGATCACGATCACCGCCGGCAGCAACAGCCAGGGGCTGATGGTGAAGTGGGTCTCCAGCGCCTGCATGGCGACGGTGGCACGGGAGGTGTCAACGTCGCCGTCGATAAAGAAGAAGCCGACCACCAGAAACAGCACGCCGGCGATCAGGATTGCCGGTGCACTGACCAGCATCATCGAGCGGATATGGTCGATCAGGTTGACCTTGCACAGCGAGGCGGTCATCACGGTGGTATCGGACAGCGGCGACATCTTGTCGCCGACGTAGGCACCGGAGATCACCGCGCCGGCGACCAGCGGCAGCGGGATGCCGAAGCTGTGGCCGATGCCCATCATGGCGACACCGGCGGTGCCTGCGGTACCGAAGGAGGTACCAGTGGCCAGCGAGGTGAGGGCACAGATGATGAAGGCGGCGAACAGGAAGATCTGCGGGTCCATCACCGTCAGACCGTAGTAGATGATGCTCGGCACGATGCCACCGGCGATCCAGGTGCCGATCAGGGCGCCGACGGTGGTCAGCACCAGTACGGCTTCCATGCCGTTGTGAATGCCGTTGATCAGTCCTTCCTGCATGCTGGCGTAGCGGATCTTGAGCCTGACGCCCAGCGCCATGACCAGAAACCAGGAGGCGAACAGGGCAAGCTGGATGGGCAGACCAAGGACATTGATGCTCAAGAACATGATGGCGATGAAGCCGATCATGACGGCCAGAACCTCGGCCATGCCGGGTAGGCGGATGGGGGTGGAAGACGACGTCATGGGATCTCCTTTGGTGTTGTTGTGGGTTCTGCGGTGCAGGGGCCGAGCGGTCATGCTCAGAAGCGCTCGAGCCGATAGGGCGACAGTGGCGGGAGTGGCGATGGTGGCGGGAGTGACACCGGACCGGATCCGGTCGCTGGGCCCGTCCGCCCTGTCGCCAGGCGGGCGACAAGCTGTGCCGTCACAGCGGCCTGGGTCAGTCCCAGGTGGTGGTGGCCGAAGGCCAGCAGCACGCGGCCGTCCCGGGCGCTGTCGATGATCGGCAGCGAATCGGGAAGGGAAGGGCGAAAGCCCATCCAGGGCTTGGCATCGGTGGCGTCCAGGTCGTGCTCGAACAGACCCTGGCTCAGGCGGTGGAGCTGCCAGGCGCGGGCCATGTTGGGGGGGCGCTTGAGGCCGGCGAATTCGACAGTGCCGGCCAGGCGCAGGCCGTCACTCATCGGCGTCATGATGAAGCGGCGCTCCAGCGAGGTGACCGCCACCGGCAATCGGTGCCGCTCTTCCGGCAGCATCAGGTGATAGCCACGCTCGGTATCCAGTGGCACCCGGCGACCGCTGAGGTCTGCGGCCAGGGGGGCCGAGTGGGCGCCGCAGGCCAGCAGTACCCGTTCACAGTCCAGCGCCCCCGAATCGGTCTGGAGGGTGACGCCCTGGCCATGGACACGGGCTGCGCGTACCTCCGCCGTGGCGAAGGTAACGCCTGCATGGCGGGCGGCGTCGACCAGGGCCCGAGAGATGGCGGCGGGGTCGACCACATGGGCGGTGGCGGGAAAGAAGAGGCCGCCACGGAGCTTGGTCGAGAGGGACGGCGCAAGCTCGCGTATGGCGTCACCCGACCAGGATTCGAGGGCTACCCCCTGGGCCGACATGGCGGCGGCCAGGTGGTCGATCCGGGGCTTTGACTGGTCCTGCTCATAGACCAGCAGCGAGCCGTCCTCCTTCATCAGATGGCGGCCATCGATCGAATCGAGCAGCTTGCGCCAGGCGTCCAGGCTGACCTCGTTGAGGGCACGAATCCCGGCCACGCTGTTGGCGTAGGGGGCAGAGCGCAGGTTCAGCAATAGACGAGTGAACCAGGGCAGGGCGCGGGGCAGGTAGCGCCAGTCCAGTCGCAGCGGCCCCATCGGATCACGCAGCATGGCGGGAAGCTGCGTCAGGATCGAGGCGTCGGCGATGGGAAAGACCTGCTCGGTGGCCATATGCCCGGCGTTGCCGTATGACGCCCCCATGCCGGGAGCCTGACGATCCAGTACCTGCACCGAAAAGCCCTGGCGGCGCAGCTCGAGTGCGCAGGCGAGGCCGATGACGCCAGCACCGATCACGGTAATGCGCGTGTCGCCGGGTTGGCGGTCTTGTCGCGAGCCGGGTGAACCCATGGTTTTCCTCTGCAGCGTTTGTCTTTGTCGATTGTATAAAATATAAGATAGGTGCCCTTTCGGATCAATAGCGGCGATATTCAACGTTGGCGTTATCCGCTGGGACGGTCTGCATGGGCGACGCACCGAGGGGGAGCGCATGAACGACGTGCTGGGGCCGGAGCGCAAAGGAATGCGCCGTGTTCGGGGCGCAGAGAAAGTCGTGCTGGGTTCGGAGCGCAAAGGAATGCGCCGTGTTGGGGGCGCCGAGAAAGCCGCGCCGGGTTCGGAGCGCCGAGAAAGTCGTGCTGGGTTCGGAGCGCAAAGGAATGCGCCGTGTTCGGGGCGCAGAAAACGTGTGAAGGGGATGGAGCGTCAGGACGGTGCGTTCAGGGCAGGGCCTTGAACAAGCCAGCGCAGGAGGAAACGTTGATGACAGGCGGCTGGCGCCGACGGGGGCGATGACGCCACTGGCAGGCCAAGGGCGACGACCGCGAAAGCGGGCAGCTCACCCGCGGACGTTCAGGGGGCTATGGCGTTGACGCCAGGGTTCTAGCGAGTCGGCGCCCGCAAGGCGCCGACAGGGCAAGCACAAGGGGAGGGATGGCGCTTCAGTCGGCGTCGCCGCGCTGGGCGCGTTCTTCTAGCAGGGTCACGATGCCTTCACAGGCTTCCTGAATATGGCGCTGGAGCAATTCGCAGGCCTCGTCGGCCTTGCCCTGGCGGGCGAAGTCGAGCAGCCCATGGTGTTCGCGCTCGGCCTTTTCGATCTCCTGGGTGTAGAGCAGTTGCATGCGGATGTAGCGATCCGACTTGGTGTTGAGCTGACTGATCAACGCCAGGGTTTCGGGCAACCTGGCCGGTGCATAGAGGGCCTGGTGGAAGGCGAAATTGTACTCGCTCCAGTTGTCGATCTCGCCGCCGCTGTTCAGGGCATCGTCGTACTTCTCGAGGATGCGCTCTGCCTTGAGCAGGTCGTCTTCCGTCAACTCGCTGATGGCATGGCGCAGGACGTAGGTCTCGAGCAATACTCGCAGGTCGAACAGCTCGCGAATCTTGGCGACCGACAGTTCGGTGGTAAAGGCACCGCGGTGGGCATGGAACTCGACCAGCCCTTCGGACTCCAGGGTCAGCAGGGCTTCGCGCACGGGAATACGGCTGACGTCATAGTCCTTTGCCAGGGCATCCTGGCGCAGCTGGGTTCCCCCCTGGAACTCTCCGCCCAGGATACGCCTGCGCAGGTCATCCGCGACGAACTGTGCGCGTGTCTTGAAAGTCGCCATAGCCTCTCTCTGCCCATCGGATGTTATTGCACACTGTATACAAACCGCGATGAATGTCCATGGGCAGGCGGCGGCCCTAGGGGCCGCCGCCTGGGCAAGGGACCTGATTCAGGCCTCGCGCTTGCCGTCGATGAGGCGGCCAAGGGCCCAGGGGTTGTCGTCGCGCAGTGCCTGGGGCAACAGCGCTTCGGGCAGATCCTGATAGCACACCGGGCGCAGGAAGCGCTGGATCGCGGCGCTGCCCACCGAGGTGGTACGGGCATCGGAGGTGGCGGGGAAGGGGCCACCATGCACCATGGCATGGCATACCTCGACCCCGGTTGGCCAGCCGTTGACCAGGATACGTCCGGCCCGGCGTTCGAGGATCGAAAGCAGGCCGCGGGCCGTCTCGGTATCGCCGTCGTCCATCTGCAAGGTGGCGGTCAGCTGGCCCTCGAGACCTTCGGCCAGCGCCTTGACCTCACTTATGTCGGCACACTCCAGCACCAGGGACGTCGAACCGAATACCTCGGCCTGTAGTGCTTCGTCGCCGAGAAAGTCGCTGGCCGTGGCCACGAACAGACCCGCCTGACACTGATTGACACCTTCGCCTTGCGGCCCACGTGCGATTTCTCGGACCTTGTCGCTGTCGCCAAGGGTCTCTACGCCCTGGGTGTAGGCGTCATGGATGCCCGGGGTCAGCATGGTCTGGGCGCCCGCGGCCTTGACGGCTTCGGCGGCCGACTCGATGAAGGCGTCCAGGGCCTCGCCCTTGACCGCGATCACCAGCCCCGGGTTGGTGCAGAACTGTCCGGCGCCCATGGTCAGTGAGCCGACAAAGGCCTCGCCGAGGTCCTTGCCGCGGGCCTTGAGCGCCTCGGGCAGCAGGAATACCGGGTTGATCGAGCTCATCTCTGCGTAGAAGGGGATGGGGTCCGGTCGGCGCTGGGCGCTTTGCCACAGGGCCATGCCGCCAGAGCGAGAGCCGGTGAAGCCGGCTGCCTTGATTCGGCGGTCCTCGACCAGCGCCTGGCCTACCACGCGGCCGGAGCCGAAGATCAGCGAAAACACGCCTTCGGGCAGCTCGCACCGGGCCACCGCCCGTTGTACTGCGCGGCCGACCAGCTCCGACGTGCCGGGGTGGGCCGAGTGAGCCTTGACCACCACCGGGCAGCCAGCGGCCAGGGCCGAAGCGGTGTCGCCGCCGGCCACCGAGAAGGCCAGCGGAAAGTTGCTGGCACCGAACACCGCGACAGGCCCCAGGGCGATCTGACGCTGACGCAGGTCGGCACGGGGCATGGGCTGGCGTTGTGGCTGGGCAGGGTCGATGCGAACGTCGAGCCATTCGCCCGCGCGTACGGTGTCGGCAAACAGTCTGAGTTGTCCGCAGGTGCGTCCGCGCTCTCCGGCAAGGCGGGCCTGGGGCAGGCCGGTTTCCTGCATGGCGCGCTCGATCAGCGCATCGCCGAGTGCCTCGATTTCCGATGCGATGGTCTCGAGAAAACGGGCGCGTGTCTCGAGCGTGGTTTCGCGGTAGTCATCGAAGGCGGCCTCTGCCAGGGCGCAGGCGCGCTCCACCTCGGCCTGGCTGCCGCCCGGGTAGGCCGGCTCCAGGCGCTTGCCGGTGGCGGGGTCGATGGCGTGGATCGGCGCCTGGCTGCCAGTCACGGCGTCCTGTCCGATCAGCATCTTGCCTTCCAGTGTCATTTGACTCTCCTGTCGAGGGGGAAGTGCGGGAAGCAGCATGGGCGAAAGGGGGGTTGTGCCAACGCCCCTGTCGCCCATGCCGAAAACAACAGGAGGCCCGGCGTCGAGCGAGCCTCCCCGGTGGTTTCAGGACATATCGGGCTTCAGGACAGGTCGAGCGAGGCTGACCAGCCGGCGTACCAGGTGCGGAAGAGGTCGTACTGGGTCTCGACGTAGCGACGCTGGGCATCACTGAGGGCGTCGCTCTCGTTGAAGTGCAGGCGATACTCTTCGTCACCGTTGAGCACCATCAGGTGCTTGTAGTAGAGCACCAGGTCGGCACCTTCATCGAAGGAGGACAGCACCCCCAGGGCCTGCTCGAGTTCCTGGGCCCGGCGGCGGGCCTCGACATCGCCCTTGGCAGCCTTCTTGCTGAGGGCCACCAGCGTCAGCACCTCGTGGGGCAGGGCGTTACCGATGCCGGTGATGGCGCCGGTGGCGCCGCAGTTGACGAAGCCATGGAAGACGGTGGTGTCGACGCCGACCATCAGGGTGACCTGATCATCCTGGGAGGTGATGTGCTCGGCGGCGTAGCGCAGGTCATCGGCGCCACCGAATTCCTTGAAGCCGATCAGGTTGGGATGCTGGCGACGCAATTCGAAGAACAGGTCGGCGCGGGTGGCAAAGCCATAGTAGGGGCTGTTGTAGATGACCGCGGGGAGGTCCGGCGCGGCGTCCAGGATCGCGGCGAAGTGTGCCTTCTGGGCGGTCACCGAGGTGCCGCGAGACAGCACCCGAGGAATCACCATGAGTCCATGGGCGCCGACCTTGGCGGCGTGGGCAGCGTGGGATACCGCTTCGCGGGAATTGACCGCGCCGGTGCCGACGATGGTGGGGATGCCGGCTTCCACCAGGCGGGCGACGCCTTCCTGGCGCTGGGCCTCGGTCAGCAGCGGCCAGTCGCCCATGGAGCCACAGTAGACCACGCCGCTCATGCCGGCCTCGATCAGTTCACGGCCCTTGGCGACCAGGGCGTCGAAGTCGGGCTGGCGGTCCTTGGTGCACGGGGTCATCAGGGCGGGGATGCAGCCGGTGAAGATATTGTCGTTCATGTCGGGTCCTTGAGTGGGACGGTGTCACGGGGTCAGGGAGGCGCCGCCCTTCTTGGGCAGCCGCCGGTGGGTAAAAACGTCAATGGCCGTCGTCGGGTACTGGGGCGCCAGCCGCTGGGGCTTCAGCCGCCGATGCCCCAGGCGAAGGGGTCTTGCTCGTCGATCAGCAGGGTGCTGTCGGCGCTCATGAAGGCGCGTCCGGTGATGCTGGGGCGAATCTGATCGCCCTGCCATTCATAGCTCGCCTCGAACAGGCCGCCGCAGACGCTGGCCTGGCGCCAGCGTTCGCCGGGAGCGAGCTTGCCGTCGGCGGCCAGGCACGCCAGCTTGGCGCTGGTGCCGGTACCGCAGGGGGATCGGTCGTAGGCCTTGCCGGGGCACAGCACGAAGTTGCGGCTGTCGGCCTCGTCGTCATCGGCGAACAGCTCGATGTGGTCGATTTCGCCACCGTCATCGCCGGTGAAGCCCTGGCCTGCAAGCGCCTGACGAATGGCCCAGGTATAGCCGGTCAAGGTCTCCACATTGTCCAGGGCGATGCGCTGGCCATGGTCGCTGACCAGAAAGAACCAGTTGCCGCCCCAGGCAATGTCGCCATGGACCATGCCGTGGCCGGGCACTTCCACCGCGACCTGCCGGCGGTAGCGGTAGGAGGGGACGTTGCGTACGGTCACGGCACCGTCGGCATGCAAGGTCGCCTCGACCTGGCCCACCGGCGTGTCGATGCGGTGGTCGCCGGGGCTGAGGTGGCCCAGGTGATGCAGCGAGGCGACCAGGCCGATGGTGCCGTGACCGCACATGCCCAGGTAGCCGGCGTTGTTGAAGAAGATCACCCCGCAGGTTGCGTCCGGAGATACCGGCTCACAGTAGAGTGCGCCGACCAGCACGTCGTGGCCGCGGGGTTCCAGCATCACCGCGCGGCGCCAGTGGTCGTGTCGGTCGCGCAGACAGTCGCGTTTCTCGGTCATGGTGGCGCCGGCAAGCGTCGGAAAGCCGTCCATGACCAGGCGCGTGGGCTCGCCGGCGCTGTGGGAATCGATGACGTGTACGCGTTGCATGGAGTACCCCGGTTTGTTGTCGGTTGTGGTGATCGACGATCATCTGGGCGTCGTTGATCAGGTTTTATATTTTATACAATCTTCAAGAGGCGTTGTGAAGTCATCAAAGAGGATTCTTTGCGGGGGCTGGCGCGAGCAGGAAGAGCGGCAGGCACAGGAAAGACCGGGAGGCCGGCGCGGAAGGACAGCGGTGGGGTACGAAGGGCGAGCAGCAGGCACAAAAAAGGCGAGGGGCAGGGCCCTCGCCAAGTCGTCAAAAGGAGGGGGCTGGTGTCATTGAGCGGTGATTACGCTCATCACCAGGTTGCCGTCGACCTTGACCGGGCCGTCTTCGCTGGCGCCCAGGGTGTATTCGAAGATGCCGGTCTGCATGCCGCCGTCCTCGCCGTGGAGCATCAGCATCAGATGTTCGCCGCTGCTGACCTCTTCAGTCAGGATGGCCGCGATATCGGTGTTCTCACCGGCCTTGAGCGGGGCGTGACCGACAACGCGCCCTGGTTTGTGGCTTTCGTCGGTACGGTGGACGACCAGCCAACCGTTGTTCTCGGCGACGATGCGATCGGCGGTGACGGTGCCGCTCTCCACCGACTGATCTTCGGCCCAGACGCCGAGATGGCCGGCTTCGTCCATCTCTCCATGGTGGGCGGCCTGGGCGCCGGTGGCCAGGGTGGCCGCGCCGACGAGGAGGGCTGAGGTGATGAGGGTACGTGCTGCCAATGGCTTGAACATGGTGATGGTCTCCTGGTGTTGCTGATTGGCTTGCCGAAGGTGCTCCACGACAGGATGGCTGCCGAGTTGATAACAGCTACGTGCCGATGCCACGGTGGGTTTCACATCATCGAAAAAATTTGTTGTGCCCTGAGAGAGCCGACGTCCATATAAAAAAGGCCACTCGAACGAGTGGCCAAGCAGGGAAGTCGTGGTGCGGGGCGTACGCCTCGAGGGTGTCGAAACCCACGCCCGCCACGATGACCCCGCCATCGGCCATTGCCGGTGGCGGGGTCATCGACTAGCTACGCAGGGCAGGCGAAAAGGTTTCAGTGAGGGCTGAAATTCTCAGAGGCGCTGGCCGCCGCTGGGCTCGGTGGGGTACAGGTAGCCGTGAATAGCGGGGCCGGTAGGCTGGCCGGTGGGCGAGCCACCCGGAGGCTCGACGCTGATGCCAAAGGTGGCATGCTTCAGCAATTCAGGTTCGTAGTCGCGCAGGGCGGCCTGGTCGAGGCTCAGGTCATCGTCGAGTACACCGACGGACCGGGGAGCGGAGCCCAGATCATCATGCTTGATCCAGAGCTGATAGGAGCGGTCGGGCAGAGGTTCGGCGCTGACCGGGCGGACATGCAGGCGGCGCTGCTCCAAGTTGACGCTGAGCATGAAGGCGGGCTGGCGATCGTCCTGCTGGAACACCGCCACAAAGTTGGACTCACTGGTGGACGGCGACGGCTGTGCCAGCAGCACCGCCGCCAGGATGACCGCCGCGGCGCTGGACAGGCCGGTGGCGGCCTTCCAGAAGGCCAGACGGCGGTGCAGCGGCGTGACGCTGGCGGTGCTCGGGGGGGCGTCGGATGCCGTATCGCCACGCGCGGCGTCCTCGATGGCCTTGATGCGTTGCTGGATAAGCGGCAACAGGTCCGGGCCCGGGGTGAGGTCCTGGATCTCGTCGGCCAGAGGCGCCAGCCGGCTCTCCCATTCACCGATACGCTGCTCGAGTTCGCTGTCGTGTTGACGCTGGCGGTGCACCCTGTCGCGCTCGTCACGATCCAGGGTGCCCAGCACGAACTCGGCGGCCAGCATGTCCTTGTCGTCGCGGTCGCTCATGATCCCAGGCACCCCTTGAGTTGTTTCAGTGCACGATGCAGCCAGGTCTTGACGGTATTGACCGGCTGGTCGAAGTGGCTTGCCAGTTCGGCCCGCGACCAGCCCTCCAGATAGGCCAGGCGCACCATTTGCTGCCGGCTCTCTTCCAGTTCATCAAGGCACAACGTCAGCTGTGTCGACGTCTCGTCCTGGTGACGCTGATCGTAGGCGGAGGGCGTCTCGGCGACCCAGTTCTCGAGGATACTGTCGCTCTCGGTGGGCCGTGTCGGTGCCTTGCGTAGCTCGTCGATGGCCGCATTGCGGGCGATGGTCACCATCCAGGTGATGGCGGAGGCGCGCTCGCTCTCGAAGCGTCCGGCCTTCTGCCAGATGGTCACGTAGACCTCTTGGATGACATCGTTGGCCCAGGCCTGCTGCTTCAAGATACGTAACACCGTGCCGAAGAGTTTCGCCACGCTGGCCTCGTACAACTCGGCGAAGGCCTCCCGGTCCTTGTCGGCGACTCTGGACAGCAGATGAACCAGCCGCTCCGGGGAGGACAGCGGCGGGGATTCCTGGTGCGCCGGGGGCGGGGCGCGAAAGGCATTGGACATGGCGGCGATCTCTGCGCTGCGGAGTGTTGTTGTCGTGGTGGCAGAAGGGTGACGCTGCCTGACCGGCAAGGTCAAGCAGCCTGTATCGACGGTATTGGACGATCGCTCAGGCGATGCCAGTGGGGTGGGAAGGTCTGCCTTCAGGCTCGAGTCCTGATAGGCGGGCCTCGCGCACCGGCGTGTCCCGGGGGGCGTGTCGGGGTTCCGCTGCGGCCGCTGCCACGAGGTGACCCTTGGCCAACAGTGCCTTGAGCTCTTCGGCCGGGACCGGTTTGCTGAACAGGTAGCCCTGGTACTCGTGGCCCTGCAGCTGGCGGATAAAGGCCAGCTGTTCTTCGCTCTCGACACCTTCTGCGATGATATGAAGCCCCAGGCACCTGGCCAGCGAGATCACCGCCTGGACGATGGCCGCGTCCTGTTCGCAATCGACCACGCCTTGCATGAAGGTGCGGTCGATCTTCAGACGGTCCACGGGCAGATACTTCAACTGGGTCAAGTTGGAATAGCCGGTGCCGAAATCATCGATGGACAGCAGCACACCCATGTTGCGCAGGGTACTCAGTACTTCCAGGGCGCGATCAGGGTTCTGTACCAGGGTGCTTTCGGTCAGTTCGAGTTCCAGCAGGTGAGGGGGAAGCTCCGATTCGGCAAGCGCAGCCTCGATGGTGGCCACGAAGCCGCGATGATTGAGCTGAATGGCCGAGATGTTGACCGCCACCGGCAATGGCTCGCCGGACTCCTTGAGCCACTCGCTCGAGAACCGGCAGGCGGTGCGTAGCACCCATGCGCCCAGGGGAAGGATCAGGCCACAGTCTTCGGCGACGGGAATGATCTCGTCAGGGGTGACCTGGCCGAGTTCCTCATCGTGCCACCGCAGCAGCGCTTCGACGCCTGAGACCTCACCGCTGTCGACGCGGATCTTCGGTTGATAGGCCAGGCTCAGGCGATCCTCCTCGATGGCCTGAGTCAGGCGTCGCTCGAGGGTACTGCGCCGGTCCGCCTCGGAGGTCATGTCCAAGGCGAAGAACTGGAAGTTGTTGCGTCCCTGCTGCTTGGCGCGATACATGGCGGCGTCGGCGTGGACCATCAGGGCGTGCTTGCTGCGCCCGTGGTCGGGGTAAAGGCTGATGCCCAGGCTGGTGGAGACCTTGACCATGCTGTTGCCGATCTGGAAGGGCTTGTCCAGCGAACTGACGATGCGCTGGGCCAGCGCTTCAGCGTCGCCGCGCCTGGCAACCTGATGGGTGACCACCATGAATTCGTCGCCGCCCACCCGGGCGACCAGGTCGCTGTCGCGCACCGCCATCTGCAGGCGTCGGGCCGCGCCCTTGATCAACTCGTCACCCACATGGTGGCCGAGGCCGTCATTGACCTGCTTGAAGCGGTCCAGGTCGACGAAGAACACCGCGAAGGTATCGATGTTGTCCTCGAGCAGTTCATCGAGGTGCTCCTCGAGCTTCAGTCGGTTGGGCAGTTGGGTCAGGACGTCATGATGGACCAGGTCCTTGAGCTCCTGATTGGCCTGCTGTAGCGAACGTGCCAGCTGAGCATTGCGCGAGGACAGATGGGCGTCGTAGATCGACATCATCAACGCTGCCAGCATGATGCAGGTGGCGATCAGCGCCACCACGATGGCCAGCCGGTCGGTGCCGATGCCCGGGGCCGAGGCCGAGTAGCTCAGGGTGCGGTAGCTGGTGGCGGCCATGCCGGTGTAGTGCATGCCCGAAATGCCTGCGGCCATGACCAGCGAGGCCAGGCCACGTTGCCACAGCGGGGAGCGTCCCCCCACCGGGTTGAGTCGAAAGGCCAGGCTGAGGGCGACCGCCGAGGCCAGCACGGCGATGACCACGGACAGGGCAAACAGGTCCGGTCGGTAGCGCAGGCTGTCTACCGACAGCATGGCCTCCATACCGATGTAGTGCATCAGGCAGACGCCGCTACCCATGATCAGCGCGCCGACGGCCAGGCGAGGACCGGTGAGGTGGCCTGACTGCACTGTTGCCAGTGCCAAGGCGGAAGCGAGAAGGCTCGCCAGCAGGGACGCCAGGGTAAGGGGGATCCCGTAGGCGAAGTGCGAGTCGGGGTCCATGGCCAGCATGCCGACGAAGTGCATCGACCAGATGCCGGTGCCCATGGCGAAGGCACCGCCGGCAAGCCACAGGTGGCGGGCAAGGCCCTGGCTCGCTCTGACGCGTCCGGCGAGATCGAGGGCAGTGAGCGAAGCGATGGCGGCGATGCCAAGGCTCAGGGCGACCAGTGCCGGGTTGTAGGACGCAAGCGAGTGGTCCATGCAGGTGAGATCCTTGAGAGTAAAGTATTAGTATCGGCCAGGTGTCGCATTCACTTTACCCTCAGCCTTGTGCAGGAGGTGAGGCAATCTCCTGAAAAGCCAGCTTTTCTTAAGTTTCTGACGGAGTCTGGAGGGGGGATCTGTGGGTCGGTGGGGGCGCCGCAGGCCCTGCCGGGTATCCTCGGCGGGACGGGGTCGCAGGAGATAACCGTGCTCCCCGGGAGAAGGCTGCGCTTCTCCCGGGGGACTCAGGGTGTGTACACGCTAGCCATGGGCGGTGCACAGGTACTTGGTCTCGAGGTATTCCTCCATGCCCTCGAGGCCGCCTTCACGACCGAGGCCGGACTGCTTGACGCCGCCAAAGGGGACCTGGGGCCCGGTGATATCCATGGTGTTGGCACCCACCATGCCGACTTCCAGACGTTGCTGGTAGCGACGGATGCGCTGCTGGTCCTTGGCATAGACGTAGGCGGCCAGACCGTAGACCGTGTCGTTGGCAGCGGCGATGGCCTCGTCATCGCTGTCGAAGGCGCGCACCGGGGCGAGGGGCGCGAAGGATTCTTCACTGGCGATGCGCATATCATCGGTGAAGTCGGCCACCAGGGTCGGCATGAAGAAGCGTGGCCCTGGGGCCTGGTCCTGGCCGCGACCGAGCACGCGCGCCCCCCGGGATCTGGCGTCCTCTACCAGTTCGCGGGCCTTGGCCACCGCGTCGCGGTTGATCAGCGGGCCGATCTCGATGTCCTCATCGAAGCCGTTGCCCACCGGCATGTCATTCATGCGCTGGGTGAAGCGCTCGATGAAGGTGTCGTAGAGAGAACGGTGGACGAACAGGCGGTTGGCCGCCACGCAGTCCTGTCCGCTGGTCTGGAAGCGGGCGGCGATGGCGCCTTCCACGGCGGCGTCCAGGTCGGCGTCCTCGCAGACGATGAAAGGGGCGTTGCCACCCAGCTCCATGGCGCTGCGCTTGACCGTGTCGGCGGCCTGAGCCAGCAGCGTCCGGCCGACCTCGGTGGAGCCGGTGAACGACAGCGCGCGAACGCGATTGTCGTCACAGACCTTTTCGGAAAAGCGCTTGCCGGGGCAGGTGAGGACGTTGAATTCGCCCCGGTTCAGCCCGGCCTGTTCGGCCAGTCTGGCCAGGGCAAGTGCGCAGAAAGGGGTCTGGCTTGCTGGATTGACCAGGGTGGTGCAGCCCGCCGCCAGCGCGGCCCCGACCTTGCGGGTAATCATCGCCAGCGGGAAGTTCCAGGGGGTAATGATGGCCACCACGCCGACCGGCTGGCGCAGCGTGCCAAGCGAGATGTCGGGGTCATCCGAGGCCAGGGTATCACCGGCGATGCGTCGCGCCTGGCCGGCAAACCAGCGCAGGAAGCTGGCGGCGTAATCGACCTCGCCACGGGCCTCGGCCAGGGGCTTGCCTTGCTCCAGGGTCATCAGGCGGGCCAGCGCCTCGGCGTTGTCCTGCATCGCCTGGTACCAGGCCATCAGCGCGTCGGCGCGCTCCAGGGCGGGGGTGTCACGCCAGCGCTCGAAGGCCTGACTGGCGGCATCGATGGCCTCGCCCAACTGGTCTTCGGTCAGCTGGGGCACCTTGCCGATGGTCTTTTCGGTGGCCGGGTCTTCGACCTCCCGGGTCTTGCCGTCACTGGCCTCGACCCAACGTCCGCCAAGATAGGCATGGTCAGTCATCAGCTGGTTCTCAGGGGTGTGCATAGGGGCAATCTCCTGAAGAAGTTCCGTTTCCGACCTCCCCAAACTACGCTGCAACGAGCATGTCCTCAAGCCGGGCTCGGAGTGGTAGGGTGGGGACGAATCGACACCGGACGTCCCTGTGGATCCCCCGCAGGGGCGATGACAGGAGGTCCCATGAACGTTCGCAGTGAAGGCGTGGTGATCGTAGGTGGTGGTGCCGGCGGCCTCGAGCTTGCCATCCGGCTGGCCAAGGCAGGCCATAAGGACGTATTGCTGATCGACCGTAGCGCCACCCATGTGTGGAAACCGCGGTTGCATGAGCTTGCCGCCGGTTTTCGGCGTGGCGAGGTCGATGAGCTGGACTACGCAGGACTCGCCGAGCACTGGGGGTTTGGCTTCGAGCGCGGTGAACTCGCGGACATCGATCCCGAGGCGCGTACCCTGACCCTGGCCGAGTGGCCCGAAGACGACGGTCGGGTGAGGGTGCCCGGTCGCTGCATCGGCTACCAGGCGGTGGTGCTGGCGATTGGCGGGGTGACCCCGGACATGGGCGTGGAGGGCGTGCTCGAGCATGCCCTGATGCTCGACAGCGAGGCCGACGCCGAGCGACTGTTCGAGCGCTTCTCGACGGGTCTGCTGGCGCATCGCGCCGGGCAGCGCAGTGATCCCTTCCATATCGCCATCGTCGGTTCAGGGGCCACCGGGGTGGAACTGGCAGGGCTGCTGGCCACCGAGGCGCGGGCCTCGAGTGTGGCCCCACGAGAGTGCCAGCCCAGGGTCAAGGTGACCCTGCTGGAGGCGACTGATACCTTCATGCCGGGCATGGAGGATGAGGTGCGCCAGTCCATCCGCAAGCGCCTTTTGAATGTCGGCATCGACATCCATACCGAACAACAGGTCAGTCGCGTCGATCGCGACCGTCTGACCACCGATGGCGGCGACGAGTTTCCGGCGGACCTGACCATCTGGGCGGCCGGTCGCGTGGGGCCGCCGGTGGCCGATTCGATCGACGCGCTGGCGACCAACAAGAAGCGCCAGTGGCGGGTGAAGCCGACCCTGCAGAGTGTCGACAGTGATCACGTCTTTGCGCTGGGCGACTGCTCGGTTATTGACGACGAGCCCGCACCGCCCACCGCCCAGGCGGCCAGCGAGCAGGCAGAACATCTGGCCAAGGAGTTGCCGCGTTTTCTCGCGGGGGAAACGCCGGCGCCCTTCGTCTACGAGGACAAGGGTACGCTGCTGTCGCTGGGTGAGGCCGGCAGCGTCGGCGAAGTGAAAGGCTGGTTCGCCGATGACGTCCAGTTGCGCGGGCGACTCGCGCGGGCGGCCTACCAGGGGCTGCAGCGCCAGCACCAGTTCATCCTGCTGGGGCCGCTCAAGGGTACCGCCGAGGCGCTGAGCGACGTCCTCGGCCGCTCGGTCGGGCCACGCCTGAAGATTCACTGACCACGCGTTGCGTGCGCAGGCGGCCGCCACGCCCCTGGCAAAGCGTCGGCGGCCGCTCGACTCAGCTCGGATCGATGGTCAACAAAAGGCGCGTCTCCCCTGCCTGCTGCGCCGGGCTGCGATGTACCAGTCCGCGGCCCTCGTTGCCGCTCCAGCCGTCTCCCTTCAACAGTGCCAGGTCGCCGGTGCCCAGCCGCTGAATGGCATGGGCCTGGCGAAGCGTCTCGGGCTTATCCGGCGAGGGTGCGCCGAGCCCGGCGCGATTGACCGCAGACTCGGGCAGCCATTCGCTGCCCGGCCCCCGATAGCTGGTGACCAGTCGCACCGGCAACTTGTCGCAGTGAAAGCGTGGACACATGGCGCTGTCCAGCAGGCGGAGCCGTATTCCCAGAGTGTCGGTGTCAAACAGCATCGCCATGGCCTGGGTCAACAGCACGACGTCGTCTACCAGGGGGCAGGCTTGCTCCGGGGCGGGCATGCTGCGCCGGAGTTCTCGCTTCATGGCGGCGTCGGGAACTCCCAGCCACTGGAAGCTCCAGCGACGCTCGGTATCGCACTGTGCCTGGATGCTGCGTTCCAGGCTGGGGGACAGCGCGCGCTGCATCACCGCGATGGTGGTGCCTTGCTCGAAGATGCGCGGCAGGATCGAGGCATCGATACCCTGGGCCCAGTGGACACTTGGCTGCGACTCGCAAGACGCGGTCGGGGCGTCCCCGTCGACGCAGGTGGACAGTGAGCAGGACAGCGACATCTTGGCGTCTCCATGGGATGTGTTTACAATGTTATAACGTAACATTTAAAACAAGGAAAGCGCCTCGTGCCGCGAGGGCTTTCCTTTGCGAGCGCACATCGGGAGAACAGGTTCATGAATGATGCCAGGTTGCCGGTCACGGTACTGTCAGGCTTTCTGGGAGCCGGCAAGACCACCTTGCTGAATCACCTTCTGGCCAATCGCCAGGGGCGTCGGGTCGCGGTCATCGTCAATGACATGAGCGAGGTCAATATCGACGCCGCCCTGGTGCGCGGTGGGCCTGGGGCATCAGACGAGCTGGAGGACGGGGTCACGCTGAACCGTGCCGAAGAGCGCCTGGTGGAGATGAGCAACGGCTGTATCTGCTGCACCCTGCGCGAGGACCTGTTGATCGAGGTCCGCAGGCTGGCCGAGGAGGGGCGCTTCGACAGCCTGGTGATCGAATCCACCGGTATCTCGGAACCCCTGCCGGTGGCGGAGACCTTTACCTTCGCCGATGAGGACGGTCAGTGCCTGTCCGAGATCGCCAGACTCGATACCCTGGTCACCGTGGTCGATGGCGCCAATTTTCTGAGCCAGTACGCTGAAGCCCGCTCCCTCAAGGAGGCGGGGGAGTCGCTGGGCGAGGACGATGAGCGCAATGTCGCCGACCTGCTGGTGGACCAGATCGAGTTCTGCGATGTGCTGGCGATCAGCAAGTGCGACCTGATCTCGGCGCAGCAATTGGCGGAGGTCGAGGCGGTACTGCGCGCCCTCAATCCCGAGGCCGACATCGTCCACATGGTCCAGGGCGAGGTGGCGCTGTCGCGGGTACTGGATACCGGTCGCTTCAGCTTCGAGCGGGCCCAGCGGGCGCCGGGCTGGCTCAAGGAGCTGCGCGGTGAGCATGTGCCGGAAACCGAGGAGTACGGTATCTCGAGTTTTGCCTATGAGGCGCGCCGCCCCTTCCACCCGCGCAGGTTTCATGAACTGCTGCATGGCGACTGGTTCGGTGGCACCTTGCTGCGCTCCAAGGGGTTCTTCTGGCTTGCCAGCCGTCCTCAGTTCGCCGGTCAGTGGAGTCAGGCGGGAGGCATCGCTCACCACGGCCTGGCGGGTCGCTTCTGGCGGGCGGTACCCGAGGATCAGTGGCCCGAGGACCCGGAGTATCGCGAGGCGATTCTGGCCAAATGGCAGGAGCCCTTCGGTGATATGCGCCAGGAACTGGTGTTCATCGGCCAGAACCTGGCGGAGCATCGCATTCGTCAGGCGCTGGATGAGTGCCTGCTGAGCGAATCGGAGCTGGCCCTCGGTATGGACGCCTGGGTCGACTCGGATGACCCTTTCCCGTCCTGGTAAAACCAGGCTATCGACGCTGGCTCAGTGAGTCAGCCCAGGCTGTCCGATCAGGCCATCCGCTCAGCCAATCAGGCCAGCTAGAGGGCCCACCTGCCGACTGTCGGGAAAGACCTGCTCGGCCAGGGGATCGAGGTCGAGGCCAAGGTGGTCACGCAGCACACCCTTGAGGACGGCGCGGGTGTCCTGGGAGGCGATCAGATCACGGTCGTCACGCAACCTGGCGAGCCCCGGCCACTGGCCGTGGACGCGCCCCCCTCGAATGGCGCCACCGGCCAGCAGGATGCAGCTGGCGGTGCCATGATCGGTGCCGCCGGTGCCGTTGACGGCCACCGTGCGGCCAAACTCGGTGATGACCACTACGGCGGTGTGCTGCCAGCGCTCGCCGAGCTTGCCGTGCAGCGCCGCAAGCCCGCTATCCAGCTGTTCAAGCTTGCGTGACAGCACCGCATTCTGGCGAGCGTGGGTGTCCCAGCCGTCGTCTTCCACCATGGCGATCTGGGGGCCATCCGCGGCGGCCAGGAACTGTGCTGCCGCCGCCAGGGTGTCCTTCAGGAGGCCACCGCTGTCGATATCGGTGGGGGCCATCTGCTGCATCGCCAGGGCGCGCTCGAACACCGGGCCCAGCCGGGGATCCTGTCGATAGAGCGCAGCGACCCGCTGGGCCAGTGACGGCTGGGTGGTGCCGTGCGCCGACGGCGACCAGGTGGCGAAGGGGGCCGGCCCACGGATCAACAACGGGCGCGAGGAGGTGAGGCCCAGTCCCTGGGTGTCGCCGAGGCTGCCCACCGCACGGTTCAGCCAGCCGGTGCGGCTTCCTGTGGGGGTGGCGGTGCCGTTTTCCAGGCACTCCTGGGCGTCGAAGTGCGAGCGTCCCTGATAGGGCAGTCCGCAGGCGTGAACCACAGCGAAGTCGCCGGCCTGGTAGAGACGGTGGCAGAAGGCCAGTGACGGATGCAGCGAAAAGGTCCCGTCCAGTCGTGGTGCAACGACTCCTTCCTGCGATGCCAGGCTACCGCGCAAGCGCTGGTAGGCGGGGTCGCTGTCGCAGGGGACGGCGGCGAGGCCATCGAGGGCACCGCGCAGCAGCACGACGACCAGGCGGCGCTTGCCGAGCGGGGAGTCTGCCGCAGCCAGCGAGGGCCACAGCAGCAGGCTGGTGCCTACGCCCAGCGCCTTGAGAAACTCGCGTCGGTTGAACATGGCGGATTCCATTGGGTGGTGTCGCGACGGCGCTCAGCGCCACTGAAACTCGGGGCTTGCCAGCACCATGGCCAGCGCCTGGTTGCGGGGCGCCTGACTGAGTGCCACGGCGGTGGTTTCACGCAGGCGAGGGCCCAGGCTCTGCTGGGCCAGCTCCATGGCCTCGCCGCTGGCGTCACCGGCGTGGCGCTGGGCCACCAGCAGTCGTTTGTTCAAGGCGTCGGCACCGATCCAGTCGTTGGCATCATCGCTCCATCCGGCCGGGGCGCCGGCGAGAAAAGGTGGCTGGCCCAGCAGGCGAAGCTGCTGGCCCCAGTCACTGCCATCGGGCGAGGGTGCCTTGCCCAGGGCGCGATAGAGCGCGACGAGATATTCCTGCGGACGGCGAAACTTGAGCGCTTGCGGCTGCCACGCCTGGGGGTGGCTGAACAGGGTGCGAAACAGCGTCGACAGGCGACCGTTCTCGCGCTGGAAGGTGGAGGCCAAGGCCGATACCAGCTCACCGGGTGGGTCGTCGGCGACAAAGTGACGGGCAAGCTTGGTGGCGACAAAGGTTGCGGTGGCCTCCTGGCCGGCCACAAAGCGCAGCATGTCACGCCCCTGCCTGGCCCCGCCTGCAGCGAAGCGCCGCCCCAGCAGTTCTCGCTCGCCGCCTTGATGGGCCGCGCCATGAAACAGGCTACCGTAGGGTCCGAGGGCCGGCGCCTCGGTCGATGGCGGCATTTCTAGCCGTGTCCGCCATCCGGTGATGGCCCTGGCTAGTTCGATCACGTCCTGCTGTTGATAGGGGCCGTCGACGCCGAGGGTATGCAGCTCCAGGATTTCCCGCGCCAGGTTCTCGTTGAGCCCGAGCCGCCCCGCAGAGGCTCTGGCACTTCTGGCCAGCGGCGAATCGGGGCCCACCGACGCTGCATTGTCGAGATAGAGCAGCATGGCCGGATGCTGCTCGACGCCCAGCAACATGGCCGAAAAGCTACCCGACACATAGGGCCGGATGGCCTCGCGCTCGAAGGCCCCGGGCAGCAACTGTACGCCGCCGCGGTCGGCGGACACGGTGAAGTGGTTGCTCCAGAACATCACCCAGCGCTCGAGTACCGGAAACGGACTCAGACACTGCTGGCGCCCCCTGGCCTGGATCTCGGCCTGTTTCATCGCGCCAAAACGCTCGAGCAGGGTCGGCAGGCTCTGTGTGGACTTGTCATTGGCGGGGGCCTCGCTCATGCGTCGACGGGCGGCCGCGTGGTCTCGGCGGAAGCGATCAAAGCGCTCCAGGTAGGTGATGGTGGATGGCAACGCGGCGAGAGGATCGATCAGTGGCGCTCGTTCGGCCTCGTCGATCTGCGCCAGCACCCAGCCCTGGGGGTCCTTGGCGATCTCGGCAAGCTCACCTGGCCCCGCGCCGAGGCCAAAGCGATTGGCGGCGATTTCCGCCTGAACGAGGGTGGTGGTCACAGCTGACGCCTCCTGTTGGCATGGCTGACGAAGCCTGGGGCAGGATGCCGGGGGCCGGCCCTGGGGTGAGGCGCCGGGGATCGCCAACAGTTTGGCCGGTAGGTGGCGGGGGCGTTCAGCCTAGTAGGGGGGGATGATCGAGCAGGCCCAGGTCCGAGGCCAGGGCTACGCTTGCACCGGCCTAAGGCGCACCTTTCGTGCATTTTCGATAGGCGTGTCGCGCCAACGCCAACGCCAAAGCCAACGCCTCAGGTCAGAGCCTTCGGCGACGGCGCAAGGTGGATGGCGAAAAGTCGACGAGCGATGGTCAGACAAGGCAAAAATCGGTGAGACAGCGCAGTTTACGAGATGTAAATGAGCATGTTGGTGTGATTTTTAACGCCGTATTACCGAGCGCAGGCACTTTTCATACAAAGCCATAGGCTCAGGGCGTGTGCAGGGCAATACTCAACAACACCCGCTTGCCCTTTTCGATTTTCGAGACGCTGTGCTGGTAGAGGTCGGGACGAAACAGGATCACCCGGTCGAATAGGTTGAAGATTACCTTTTCGGTCTCGAACACCCCGCCAGCCTGAGGGGCCTTCAGGATCAGGTTCAGCTTGTAGTAGCGGCCGCCACCCATGGGGTCATTGTGGCGATAGACGCTGTGGCCTTCGGGGTAGGTGACCAGGTTGGCGGTCAGCCGCCCCAGATCCAGCAGGGTTCGATTGGTGACGCTTGCCATGGGGACTCCTTGGAGGGGCGCGGGACGACATCGGTGATGTCGTGGGTGGCCGCCATTCAAACGCATTTTGAGTAATTGCTCAATAACGGGCGGTCGCTCCGGCCAGGCTGGGACCATCAGGACGATGTCTCGGGGGCGAGCCGAGCCGGCTGGCCGGCCGGTAATGAGGGCGAACAGTGGCGTGGCCGAGCCCGGGGGACTGAACTAGGCTGAAACGAGCTGGGGATAACCGTCCTTCGGCGCCCGGGACTGCCGTCGACAGCGACGGCAAGGGGGAAGCATGTCGGGTCAGATGATGTACCGCCTGCCGGTGGAAGCTGCCGAGCGTGTGCACATGCGCCGCTACATCGCTGCACTGGGCGCGTCCAAGGCTCGACAGGATAATCGAGGCTTCTACCACTACGCTGGCATCCATGGCGCCCCGGGGCGCTGGTGCTGGCATCATCAGTTCTCGCCTCGCACCAGCCTGAGCGCCAGGCTTTTTCTCCCCTGGCACCGGGCCTACCTCCATCGTCTGGAGCAGTCGCTGCAGGATATCGATGAAGAGGTCTCGATCCCCTGGTGGGACTGGACCGAAGGCGAGGGCATTCCCGAGGCCTTCGATGTTGCGCTGATCGATGGCGAGGAGAATCCGCTTCACTCCTCGCGCATCCAGCTTTATCCCCCCCAGGTGCCCGAACCGGTGGACCTGGTCACCGAGCGTGATCCCGGCGGCCTGTTGCCGGTGTTTTCCTTTCCAGTGGCCGACGTGAACGGTGATGGCCGGGCGACGCTGGGCGAGATCGCGGCCTTCCTGGTGGAGCGGGTGGACACCTTCGAGCAGTTCAATGACCTGATCGAGACGGTGCATGATCAGCTCCACGTCTATGTCGGTGCGACCATGGCCAGCACCACCTACGCCGCCTATGATCCGATCTTTTATTCTCACCACTGCATGATCGACCGGCTCTGGTCGCTGTGGCAGAAGCGCCACGGCATCACCAACTTTCCCCCGGGGCTCGAGGATATCGTGCTGGAACCCTTCGGCCTGACCGTCGGTGAAGTGCTCAATGTCCAGTCGCTGGGCTACGAGTATGCCCGTTCGGTGGCGGACCTGACCCTGGCCGGCAGCGGTCTGGAGGAGGCCTGATGATCGAGCAACGCTATCGCCTGCCGCGGCTCGACCTGGGCGCGCTTCGCGCCGATGAGTTCGAGGAAGCCTTCGTCGAGCTTTATGGCATCCACCACCTGCGCCCGAGCTACACCGCCTGGCTCTTCTTCAGCGCGCGCCTGCCGGCCAAGGTGACCCCGCAAAGCCGGGGCTATGCTGGCACCTTTGCGCTGTTCGGCCACGCCGAATGCTGGGGCTCGCCAGGACACTGCCATGGCCCGGATGGTCTCAGACGTTTCGATACCCGGCCTTCCCATCCGATGACACCGGCGTTCAAGCGGGTACCGGTGACCCAGGCCCTGAAGCGCCATCTGCACGCCGGCAAGAGCACCCTGGACATCCAGATCTACGCCTATACGCGCGAGGCCTGGCCCGATCGTGGCGACAAGTCACTGGTGTGTTGCAGCGGGGTGCAACTGGTCACCTTGTGATCGAGCGCAGGCGCAGTTTCGGTGTGCGCGGCAGGCTTGATGCTTCCTGGCTTGCCGAGCTGGCTTGCCGAGGCTCTGTCCGAAAAGTCGACGAGCGCAGACACTTTTCAGATATGCCCTAGGCCTTGGAGGACTGGGCCCATAGATTGACCCCACCATCCACCGCGTAGCGGTCGATGTCGGCCAGCTCCTTGTCGCTGAAGTCGAGGTTGTCCAGGGCCTCGACGCAGTCGCTGACCTGATCGGGGCGGCTGGCGCCGATCAAGGCGCTGGTCACGCGGCCGCCGCGCAGCACCCAGGCAATCGCCATCTGCGCCAGACTCTGGCCACGCCGCTCGGCGATGGCGTTGAGCGCCCTGACACGCTCGAGGTTGTCGTCGGACAGGTGCTGTTCGCGGATCGCACCACCGCGAGCAAGACGGCTGTCGTCAGGCACCCCACCCAGGTACTTGGCGGTCAAAAGGCCCTGGGCCAGTGGCGAAAAGACGATCGAGCCGATGCCTTCATCGTCCAGCACATCGAGCAGCCCGTCGTCCTCGATCCAGCGGTTGATCATCGAGTAGCTGGGCTGGTGGATCAGGCAGGGGGTTCCCAGTTCGCGCAGCAGGCGAGCGGCCTCGCGGGTGCGCTCAGGGCTGTACGACGAGATACCGGCGTAGAGCGCCTTGCCCGAGCGTACCGCCTGGTCCAGCGCGCCCATGGTTTCTTCCAGCGGTGTCTCGGGATCGAAGCGGTGGGAGTAGAAGATGTCGACGTAGTCCAGATCCAGGCGCTTGAGACTCTGGTCGAGGCTCGACAGCAGATACTTGCGGCTGCCCCATTCGCCGTAGGGGCCGGGCCACATGTTATAGCCCGCCTTGGTGGAGATGATCAGTTCATCGCGGTGGCCGGCGAAGTCGGTCTTGAGGATGCGCCCGAACATGGACTCGGCGCTGCCAGGCGGCGGGCCATAGTTATTGGCCAGGTCGAAGTGGGTAATGCCGTGATCGAAGGCGGTACGGCAGATCTCGCGAGCGTTGTCTTCATGGGCGTTGTGGCCGAAGTTGTGCCACAGCCCGAGGGACAGGGCGGGCAGCTTGAGGCCACTGCGACCGCAGCGGTGATAGCGCATGCGTTCGTAACGGTCTTCGGCGGGACGATAGCTCATGATGGTCTCCTGTCAGGGCGCACGGGCGCCGTGGCTGTCGTCTCAGCACTTTAGCTGTGTTTGTCGAGGTATCCAAAAGGGCCGCCCCGAAAAAGCCAGGTGAAGGCGGGCAGCACGCAGGCAAGGGCGCAGTCCGGGCAAGATGGTGAGCGCCTGGAAAGGCGAGCGGGAGAAGACTCAGGGGGACTCAGGCGACGGTGAAGCTGCGGGCATGAGAAGCCGTGAGGTAACCCAGGGCGCCATGTACCAGTTAGTGGGCACATGGCGCCTGGGGCGTGACGCCAGGGGCAGGGGTCAGCCGCCGGCGTTCATGGTCTCCGGCATGGCGGCCAGGGTAGCCTCGTCGGAGAGCAGGTCGTGCAGGGTCTGGGACGCCATCTGGGAGTTGCCGTCCATGACCCCGTCGAGCCATACCAGCGCCTGCTCACGGTTGGCGTTCTCCAGGCCATTGGCGGCCAGGTAGGCCTTGGCCAGCGCCAGCCGCGCGGTCTCGTGGCCCTGACGCGCGGCCTTGAGCAGGTAGTCGGCGCCCTGGCGGGTGTCCCGCTCGAGGTTTTCGCCACGCAGGTACTCGCGGCCGAGGCTGGCCTGGGCGCCGGCGTGTCCCTGGTCGGCGGCGCTGGTCAGCAGCTGTTCGCCCCGGCTCGGGTCCTGAGCCAGGCTCTGGTCGCCTCGCACCAGGGCGGTGCCAAGCAGGGCGCGTGCCGACAGGCTGCCGGCGTCGCTGGCCCGGGTCAGCCAGCGCTCGGCCTCGGCCGGGTCGGCGCTGACGCCATTGCCTTCGAGGTAGGCCTCGCCAAGGGTCTGGGCGGCATACTCGTTGCCGGCCTCGGCGGCTTCGCTCAGCAGGCGACGACCCCGCTCGGGGTCGGCTTCCACGCCGTTTCCGGTCAGCAGCATGCCGCCCAGGTCAGCACGCGCGCCGGCGTGGCCACCGGCCACCGCCACCTGGAGCAGTTCGGCGCCCTTGGCCGGGTCGCGGGCGACGCCTTCACCGTCCAGGTACATGCGGCCAAGCGCGGCGGCGGCGCCTGGATGACCCTGGCGGGCGGCACGCTCGAGCCAGCGGCTGGCCTCGGACAGGTTGCGCCCGACGCCCTGGCCGTCGCGATAGGCGCGGCCCAGGTCCGCCATGGAGTTGACGTTGCCCTGACGGGCAGAGGCGATCAGCGCCTGGATGTCACCGGCCTGGCCGCGATCGCGCTGGGTGCGCATCAGCGCCTCGGCGGCGGAGGGGTGGCCGGCGGCCTCGGCCCGTTCGAGCCACTCGGTGGCCTGGGCAAGGTCACGGCTCACCCCGGTACCGTCGCGGTAGGCGCGGCCGAGGACGACCATGGCGTAGGCGTCGCCCTGCTCGGCGGCGTTCTCCAGCAGGCGCCGTCCGTGATCCACCCGAGAATTTCCTCGCTGGGTCGAAGCACCATCGGCCACGGCCATGGCGTCGCCGCCCGGTTCCTGGGTGGGGTTCGGGCCTGTCGTCTCGGGGCTCAGCTCGCCGCTCAGCTCGCCAGTCAGATAGGCCTCGCCCAGGCGGGTGGCGGCGCTGGTATCGCCGGCTTCCACCGCCTGGGTCAGCAGGCGCTCCGCCTCACGGGGCTGATAGCGCAGGGGGCCGTCCTCGGCCAGATAGGCCTCGCCGAGGGTGCGTAGGGCGCCGCTCTGTCCCTGGTCGATGGCCTCGCGCAACAGCCGTTCGCCCCGGGCCGGATCGGTGGCCACGCCACGGCCGCTGAGGTAGAGCGCGCCCAGCTGTTCGGTGGCAAACGGATGGCCCAGCTCATGTCCGCGCTCGAGATAGCGGGCGGCGATCACCGGCTGGGTCGGCACCACCTCGTCGGCCAGGTAGGCCTGGCCGAGCATCGCCAGTGCCAGCGGATCGTCGTGTCGGGCGGCCTGCTCGAGCAGGCGGATGCCGCGCTGGGGTTCCGCCGGCAGGGCATCGCCTTCCAGCAAGGCGCGACCCAGGGTCACGCGGGCGTCGACCGAGTCCTCGTCGATGGCCTTTTCGAGCCAATTGCGTGCCTCGATTGGCCGTGCCCTGAGGCCGTCGCCCTCCAGCAGAATCCGGCCCAGGCGCTCCATGGCGTCGACGTCACCGTTCTCGGCCGCCTGGGTCAGCAGGGTCACGCCCTGTTCGGCGCGGCCGCTGTCGAGCATCTCGCGGCCCGCCTTGGCCACCGCGTCGGGGTCACCGGCCTGGGCGGCCTGGGTCAGCCAGTGCAGGCGGCGATCGTCGTTGCCGGCCAGCAGGCCGTCGGCCGAGTACAGCTCAGCCAGTTCGGTCATCGCCTTGATATCTCCGCCGCCGGCGCGCTCGCGCAGGCCTTCGGCGTAACGCTCGGCGTACTCGCGCGAGCGTGCCTTGTCGGTGTCGAGCCAACCGCCCTCGGCGTAGGCGTTGGCCAGTGCCAGGATGGCATCCGGGTTACCGTTGTTCGCCGCCTGACGATACAGCGCCAGGGCGCGCTGGGGGTCCGCCGCGACGCCTTCGGCGCCGCGGGCCAGCAATGAGGCCATCACCACGCCTTCGTCACGGCCGATTTCCTCTTCCATGGCCTGCTCGAGCAGATAGTAGGCCAGTACCGGACGATAGGGCGCACCCTGCTGTTCCAGGCTCAGCTTGGCCAGGTTGAGCGATGCGTGGCCAAGGATATAGGACGGCGTGCGCACGGCGTCCTCGTAGTAGGCAGCGGCCTTGGCGGGGTCCGCCTGGATGCCCTTGCCCTGATCCCAGATCTTGCCGAGTTCGTAGTAGGCCTTGGGGATGTCCTGGGCGGCCAGCCCCTTGAGCTTGAGGATCGCCTCTCGGGTCTGGCCGGCAGCGACGAGCTGCTGCGCCTCTTCCAGGGTGTTGTCATGCATCCATTCGGGGTTGCGTGGCTGCTCCTTGTCGAAGAAGTCCTGATACTCGGCAGGCAGCGGGTCGACGCCGGTACTCTGGAACTCGGTACCGGGGGCGGCGCAGCCGCCGAGCCACAGCGCCACGGCGACCGAGGCGGTGAGCGGAAAGGCCCGGGACCAGCGTTGGCCCTGGGCGGTGTGGGGGCGAAAACGGGGGAGCATCATAAGCAGGCCTCCTGGTTGATCGTGTGCTGTCACTGCGACGCGCTGTCGTCGTCGAGACCCTCGAAGGCGGTGGTCTCGCGCTCCTGTTCATCGACGACGAGGTGCTGCTGCGCCTCGGGTGACATGAAGTACAACGTCTGGTAACCGCCGGCGCTGCGGTTGTAGACCGGACGCACCTGGGCCAGGAACCGTTCGATGCGCGGGTCATCGAAGCGGCTCTGATAGATCTCCATCCAGGCGAAGTACTGGTTGTCCTTGAGAAAGCCGGTGTACTGCTCGTGGGGCGCCAGGTCTCCAAGCGCCTCGGGATCGTTGAAGATGGTCATGGCGAAGTCCACGGCGTCGTGGATGTCATGGCCGTTGATCTCGAGTTCGAAGATGTCATAGCCCTGGCGTGCGATGACCTGCATGTTGGTGATCAGGTAGAGCAGCGCATAGTTCTGGTAGTGGGTGGCGCGACGACCACGCTCGATCTCCAGCGGAAAGGCGCCGCGCTCAGTCATGTCGGAGAGCGCCGAATGGATGGCGCTGACGCCGAAGCGAAACAGCTCATCGTCCTCGGTAATCACGCCGATCATGCTGGCGTAGAGGGCGCGGCGGTAGAAGTGGTTGTTGCAGCAGCTGTTGCCGGGCTGCCCCTGAATGGCGGCGTGCTTGTGGGCGAGCCGGTTGAGCCACTGCTCGACACGTTGCTTGGCCTGGTCGCTGCCCTCGACGCGGGGACGCACCACCGAGTAGGCCATGCCCGCGGCGAAGATCATCGATTCGGTGGCGAACCAGGCCTGAGGCTCCTTGGGATCGTAGTGGAAGTCGGTCAGGGCATCGTGCTGGGCCCATTGATCGAGAAAGGTCACCAGGCAGTCGGCGTAGTAGGTGTCGCCGGTGGCCACGAAGGAGCCGGCGAGCATCGACACACTGTCCTCGAAGTCGAACAGGGGTTCGGATGCCAGTTCCCACTCCTTGGGGCTGGGATAATAGCCGGGGATCCGCAGGCGCGTGGTGATCGGCTCCTGGGCCAGCAGTTGCTGGCAGCTGGGTCCGTTGGTCAGTTGATCGAGCTCCTGCAACAGGATCGAGTTGTCGGTGTCGGCCAGTGTTTCCATGCGGGCCTCTACATCGAAGTAGGAGGCGTCAGGTCTGGTCACTCGGTAGTCGCTGAGGTCCAGCTCGGCCCGTTCTTCCAGGGTCATGGCGTGCGCGGACGATACCAGGGCGGCACCCATCGTCAGGCCGAGCGTCAGGCCCGTTGCCAGCTTTCCCGACAACCTGGCCGTCGGCCATCCCATCACTCTGTGTGCCAGACGCTTGAGCGGATTTGCCGAGCGTTGGTCGAAGTGGTGGCACCGGCCGGATTCGAATGCCGGCATCGATGGGCCTAGGCCTCGGGTGGGGAGGGGACCGGGGGATGAGCCATGGGATGGGTGCATCAAGCGTCTCCTTGGCGGCGCCCCTGGGGGCGCCGCGATCATGAACGGGGGGCGTAGAAACGGAAGTCGGCAAAGTCGGCGTGCTGGTCACTGGGGGTGCGCCAATCCTCACCGTGGCCACCGAAGAAGGTCGAGAACATCAGGCCATCGATGTGCACGTCGTCGTCGGTACGGTAGGTGAGATTGGTCTGCTCGAGCACCGGCCGACCATCGACCCACACCCGGGCAATGCCGTTGGCCTTGCCGGGGTCGTTGAGGATGATCTCCTGCTCCAGGGTGACCCACTGACCGGTGGGAAAGGTGAAGCGGCCTCGGGCCACCGAGTCGCCGTAGTCGCCCTCGCCGCCGACCACGTATTCGTAAAGTTCACCCTGGCCGTCTTCGCGCCACATGTAGCGCATGGAGAAGCCGTTCTCGCCGGTGACGTCGTCACCGCCGCTGGGCGCTTCGCCGCCGTAGAGCCCCGGCAGCTTGCCGCCCTTGACGAAGTTGAACCCGCTCTCGAAGCGAACCCGGTAGCTCAGGCAGGCGTGATCGCGCCCTTCGAGCGCGGAAGGCTCGGTGTAGAAGCCGGCGCCCCCGGTGTCGGTGTCGCCAGGCGAGGAGGTGTCCTCGGGATAGAGGACCCTGAGCGCCGGTGTCGCCGAATGACCCGACAACAGCTCGACGTTCTCCTCGGTGCCCCAGGTACGGGTGGTGTCGAAGCCTTCGCGGATGGCGTCGTGGGCGCTTTTCTCACCCAGCGCAGGGGCGGGTGAGGCGACCAGCGGATGGCGCGCCGAGCAGGCGGCGACCTGGGGGACGCCGGGGCCCTGCTGATCGGCTTTGCTGTCATTGGCGCCGTTGTCCGCCAGGGCGGGTTGGGTAGCGCAGATGGCCAGCAGGGTGGCGGACAGGCGCGTCGTCAGTGTCGACATGGCGTTCGTACTCCTGTTGGCTCACGACCACCGCGGTGGTCGTGGCAAGTGGGACGGATACGTGTGAAGAAAGAGCGTGGCTCAGCCGGCGGTGTCGGCGGTGTCGTTGTCACCAATGCCCGAGAACAGCTGGCTGGCCTGCTGGACCACCCGGCGGCCGCTCTGCCAGATCCACTCGGCGGTGGCGCCCAGCAGGGCCTGTTCGGTAAAGCGCACGTCCACCGGAGTACCGACGCTTTCCACCGGCAGCGGCTTTTCCGGTACCAGCAGCACGCTGGCGACGTTCTGCTGTTGGCGTACCCAGCTCGGGAAGCCGGCACGCGGCTGGCGCTCGATGTCCAGCGCCACGCTGCGCACCCGAGCGCTGATCGGGCCGGAGGCGTTGGGCAGCGACAGATAGGCGAGTTGATCGGGCTCGATGCGATCGATGTCGTCCATATGCACCAGCGCCTCGACCATGACCTCGTCGTCGCCGGTACGCATCAGCGTCATGATCTTTTCGCTTTCGTTGATATAGGTGCCGTCGGAGCTCGACAGCGCCCACGCCACCAGGCAGTCGCAGGGGCTGTAGATCTCGTTCTGGGACTGGCGAGCCTGCAGCGCGGTGACCCTGGACGCCTGGAAGTCTCGGGCGGTCTCGAACTGATCGATACGTGCACGAGCGATGTCCGGGGACACCGTCTCGAAGCTCACGGCGTCACCGTTGCCGGGCTCGGCGGAGTTGGCCAGGCTGACCTGTCCGCCATTGGCGCCGTCGAGGTTTTCCTGAAGGTTCTCGATCAGTTGGCTGTTATAGCGCTGGGCGGCCTCGGCCAGGATCAGGTCGGACTCCAGATCGACGTCCTTGACCCGGGTGAGCCGCTCGTCCCGTGTGACACGGTCACCTGCCTTGAGCTCGTGCGCCATCAGGATGCCGGGGCTCGGTGCACGAATGTCGATGCGTGGCGCGGTGACAGCGGCGAAGTTGGGCTCGATCAGCATGAAGTTGCGATAGGCGGTGGCCGCGGCCACCACCGCGAGCACCGCGAAGCCGATGAACAGCGCCACGTAGCGGCCCATGGGTCTGGGCGGACGAGCCGCCGCCTGGGGCGTGCTGCCGGTGCCGCGACGCTTGCGTGGGGTCTGGGCATCCTCGCCCTGGACCATCTGCTCGACGTCCAGCGGCCGGCCGGCCAGATGGGCGCGGACCACGCGGCGCAGCAGCTCAAGGTGGGAGGGGGAGATGTCGGTGATCTCGAAGCCGGCGTGGTGTGCACCACCGCGACCTTCCAGCGCCAGGCTATGGCGGCACTGGGCGCTCACGGGCACCAGCAGCTCGCCGCTGGCGGTGGTGATGGCGATGCTGCCGCGCACCCTGGCGTCCTGGCGCATCGGGCGCGGGCTCTCGATGGCGAAGCCGCCCTGGGACAGGTCCAGCCCGCGGAAGCGGTTGCCGTCATCGAAGCGCACCTCGAAGGTCGGCGAAACGCGGATGTAGCGGCGTTCATCGCGGCGCTCATGGGCCAGTCCCGAGCCTGCCGGTGCCTCTTCTTGGCGCGGTTGAGAGCGCGCATCGCCCAGATGGGGTTCGGCGCGCGGCGCGGGGTCCGGCTGACGAGCAGGCTCGTGGCGGGGTGTTGAGGTGTCCTTGTCGTCGAAGTAATCGCTCATATCGGTGTCCTGAAGTCAGTATTCGCTGAGCCGTGGCGGTGTCTGGCCGTATATGCGGCTCAGCGACAAAATGTGGCCGTGTCGTCGTTGTCAGCCGTGGCGTGGCTGCACCTGGATGCGCAGGTCACTCAGCGACAGCCTGGTGTCGTGAAGATCGAGCGAGCAGCGCTGCTGGTCGGTGCAGCTCAACAGATCGCCGGGGGCTGGAGTGGTGCCCTGGGCGTCCTTGAGGCGATCGATCAAGGTCGGCGGAACCTCTAGCGTGGTGCCCTGGGGGCTGCCGCTGAGATTGGTGGCCTCGCCGATGCTGCTTGCGCCCAGGCGTTCGATCAGCCGATCGCTGATCCGCAGCTCACCGGCGGGCAGGCGTAGCTCGCCCGAGCCGTCCTCGATGCGGCTGGCCAGCCAGCGACTGGCGTCAGGCAGCGCGGCACTGTCGCTGGGCACCGGGCCTGCACGCTCGAGGATCTTCAGCGAAGTAGCGTCAGGTACCTTCAGTACGCCGGTGGCCAGGGTCAGCACGAACAACATCAGGCAGACATGAAAGCCATGCAGCAGGTGACCCATGCGACGCTGGCGGCGTACCGCCTTTTCGTCACCAGGCTCACCGGCAGAAATGCCCTGGCGTGACCACTTCTGACGGTTGAAGCGAAAGCTCACGTAGGTCTTGAGCAGGGCGCCGTAGACCTGGTTGTAGTAGATCAGCGGGATCCAAAGAAGGCTGAAGCGACCACGCTGCCAGGCCAGGATCGAGGTGGAGATCCCGCGGGTGAACAGGATCCACAGGGCATAGGCGAAGATGAACGACGGCCGCACGAACAGCGTCACCAGGATCGCCACGATGGGGCCGATCAGGGTCGTCCACATGGACAGCCGCTGGTCGATCAGGCTCCACCAGGTGAATAGCCCCATCGGCCTCGGCCCCAGGGCAATGGCGCGACCGCTGGTGCGCAGCATGTTGCCGTACCAGCGACGCATCAGGTCGGTGGTCGAGGCGAAGAAGCGCTTGCGGTCCGGCAGCTCCTCGAATCCCGAGACGTAGACGTCCGGCAGGTAGAGCATCTTCCAGCCGTTCTTGAGCAACCAGTACCAGGTCGACTTGTCGTCCCCGGACAGGAACTTGAAATTGCCGAAGCGCCAATGCTCGACGTGGTCGTTCTCGACCATGTCGATAAAGTCCGGGTGGGTCGCCAGGTCGGCGCGGAAGGCGCTGTAGCGGCCGGTCAGGACCAGCAGCCGCTCGGACACCGACATCGAGCTCATCACCAGATGACGCTGGGCGTAACGCAGGTCGTACCACTCCTTGGTGGCATCGTTGCCGGTGACGATGGCGCTGTTGTTGGTGGTCAGGGCGCCGAGATCATCGCGCAGGGCAAAGAACGACAGCGAGCGCTCCAGGGTTCCGGGCTCGAGCAGGATATCCCCGTCCATGGACACCAGCAGGGCGTCGGGGGCCGGGGCCCGGCGCGAGATCGCACGCAGCACCTCGGCCATCGCCGAGCGCTTGCCGTCGCCCTTCTGGAACATGTAGCGGACCTCGATGTGCGACGGCCAGCGGTGTTCCTGCAGTACGTGGGAGATGATGTCCACGTCGGTCTGGTCCGAGACCGAGGCAAAGATGGTGGTCGGCACGCCATAGTGCCGCGTCTCCTCGATCAGCGCGTCGTAGACCCGGAAGCAGACGTCGGGGTCGATGCGAAAGGAGGTGCACAGCACGTAGAGCTCTGACGGCTTGCCGGACTCTCCCAGGGCGTCGGCCTCGGCCCGCATCTGTGGAAAGACGCGGCGGTTGTACCACACCGATCGCAGCGCCTGGACGAACCACCATGAATAGCGCCACGCACCGACCGCGCCAATGGCGAAGAAGAAGCTCTTCGACGCCGGCGAGAACACCTCGGAGGGCAACTCGCTGACCAGCACGATCAGCAGCGACAGCAGCAGCGCCAGGGTGGTCAGCTCCGTGGCCTTGCTGGCCACGGAGGTGTGCTTGGGTAGCGATGACATGGTGGCGTCCTTACACCCGGGGGTGTTGCAGGGAGGCGCCGCGACCCATGGCGTAGTATTCGAGACCCGCCGCTTCGACGTCCTCGGGTGAGAAGAGGTTGCGTCCATCGATCACCAGCGGGTGATTGAGGGTGCGCGCGATCTTGTCGAAGTCGACGGTGCGGAAGGCCTTCCACTCGGTGCAGATGACCAGGGCGTCGGCGCCTTCCAGGGCAGCGTCACGCTGCTTGGAGAGACACAGGTCCGAGCGCTCGCCGTAGATGCGGTGACACTCGGCGGAGGCCTCGGGGTCGTAGGCCTGGATCCGGGCGCCGGCTTGCCACAGCTGTTCCATCAGTACCCGGCTCGGCGCCTCGCGCATGTCGTCGGTGTTGGGCTTGAAGGCGAGTCCCCACAGGGCGATGGTGCGGCCCTTGAGGTTGCCGTGGAGCGCCAGTTCCAGCTTGTCGAACAGCCGCGTCTTCTGGGCGTCGTTGACCGTTTCCACCGCCTGCAGCATGCGGGCGGGGGCGCCGACCTCGCTGGCGGTGCGAGCCAGTGCCTTGACGTCCTTGGGGAAGCAGGAGCCGCCGTAGCCACAGCCGGGATAGATGAAGTGGTAGCCGATACGCGGGTCGCTGCCGATACCGTGGCGGACCTGCTCGACGTCCGCACCCAGGTGCTCGGCCAGGTTGGCGATTTCGTTGATGAAGCTGATCTTGGTGGCGAGCATGGCGTTGGCGGCGTACTTGGTCAGTTCGGCGCTGCGCACGTCCATGAACATCAGCTTGTCGCGCTGGCGGCTGTAGGGGGCATAGCATTCGCGCATCAGCTTGCGGACCTTGTCGCTGTCGGTACCGATGACGATCCGCGCCCCCCGCGAGAAGTCCTCGATAGCAGCGCCTTCCTTGAGGAATTCCGGGTTGGAGCAGACGTCGAAGTCGACCTCGGCCTGGCGTCCCTCCAGGGTATCGGCCACCGCCTGATGAACCTTGTCGGCGGTCCCCACCGGGACGGTGGACTTGTTGATGATGACGCGATATCCGTCCATGTGCTGGCCGATGGTACGGGCCACCCCAAGCACGTGGGTCAGGTCGGCGCTGCCGTCCTCGTCAGGGGGCGTTCCCACCGCGATGAACTGCAACAGGCCATGGGCCACTCCTTCCTCCGGGCTATCGGAGAAGGTCAGGCGCTCGTCTTCCATATTGTGGCGGATCAGATCCTCGAGGCCTGGCTCAAAGATCGGTACCTCACCGCGCTTGAGGCGGGCGACCTTGACCTGATCGACGTCCACACACATCACGTCGTGTCCCACATCGGCCAGGCAGGCGCCGGTGACCAGTCCTACGTAACCCGAGCCGTGAATCGTGATTTTCATGAACTCACTCCTTGCCGTCGCTTGTGATATTGGCGGCCTTGCCTCGGGCGTCGAAGGGACGCCGGGAAAGCCTTGTTCTGACCGCAATGAGGGCAAGGATCGATCCAGTTATCTTTTTATCTAATAAAAACAATAGGTTATTGTATTGTGTGCTCTGGTGAGCGTTCTCCGGGATGGCCGATGGTCGGGCGGAATGTCGCCATTAAGAGACAATGGTGTGCGACGTTCGTATAAAGCATTTAAAATCAGCTAGTTATGTGTTGCTCTATGGATACGCCAATGATTTTTTGTGTGATAAGCTTTTGAAAATAAAGTGAAAACACTGTTTTTTTACGTTTCGCCGATCAGCACCCGATCGGAGCATCATGCTTGAGACGGTTTTTGCGGCATGACGATCGCCATGCTGACGTTGTCGACGCCGAGTAGCGGCAGAGCTGCCAGGCGTCGAGCCGCGGCGAACGTCGAGCTGGATGACCCGGCAGTGAAACAGCGCCATCAGCGAATGAGGGGAGGAATGCTTTTTTTGAACAGTGGCTTAGGCTTTGAATGAGGGGCGGGCAGGGTTGCCGGGAGGGACCGAAGCTCACATGCGTCCACTGGAGAGTATGAGGTTTATCGCCATTATTGGTGTTAGTTAAGTATGAATGACGCGAAGTTATTGGCGTTAATTATATGAGCTTTGTTTTCAGAAGTTTGCATAAAACATCAATTGAATAAATGGATCCCAAAGTCACTGTACTTGAGTCCAATGCTAGTCATAAAAAAGCTTCGCTAATACTACTTCCACAGTGTGCCGATAAGGTGCGTTATCGAGGGCAGAAATATCCTTGGGCGCGCTCGATAAACGACAACGAGCATCAGGGGAAGCGACATGAGCACGGCGACGGTGGTGATGGTACAGGGGCAGGCTTTTGTTCAGGGCACCGATGGTAGCCTTCGCGAACTCAGGCCGGGAGACGTGATCAGCGACGGGGAGCGCCTGGTGACGTCACAGGGTGGTGAAATCTCGATTTCGCCCGGTGGCGTCGGCGACCCCGTGACACTTTCCGGTAGCGGACAGGTGCGCCTGTTGCCTTCCACCACCGAGCCGGCCGGCCCTTCGCTGGTCGATCAGGGTATTGTGCAGACCACCGACGACTCGGCGCCCATTGCTGCACCCGCGACCCCTTTGGGCAGCCCGGCGACGGCTGGCGCGGCTGTCGGCATTGACGCACCGGTACCCGAGGGAACCCAGGCGTCCGGCTCCACGGACGATGAGCTTGCGGCTCTCGCCCAGATCGCCGAGCAGGCCGACAACGTGCTGGGTGACGAAGAACTCAACGAGCTGTTGGCCGCCATCGACTCCGGCGAAGGCGACCTGTTCGATGATCTTGAGGATCCGGCGGCCGGCGGCACCGGCGGGGGAGGGGACGACGAGGGCAGTGGTTTTGTCCGTCTGTTGCGCATCGTGGAGACGGTGGATCCGCTGGCCTTCCAGTTTGGCCTTGAGGGGCGCGATGGTCCCATCGAGCGCGATTTCACCGGTGTCGACGCGGTGGATCCCGGCGATGACGACGAAGGTGTCACCCTGACCGGTCTTGACGGCCCCGAAGATCCCACTGGCCCCGGTGGTCCTGGTGACCCAGGTAACCCCGGTGGTCCTGATGGTCCCGGTGGCCCTGACGGTCCTGGCGAGCTGCCCATCGGTGCCGCTGGCGCCGAGCAGGTGCTGTTCGAAGCGGACCTGGCCGGCGGTAGCCGTGGCGACACCACCCAGCTGGTTCGCACCGGCTCCTTTGGGTTTGATTCACCTGATGGCCTGGCCACCCTGACGGTGGGGCCGGTTTCCCTGACGCTTGCCCAGCTTGATGCTCTGGGGTCCTCGCCGGTCACCATCGTCACCGATCATGGTGTGGTGACGCTGACCGGCTTCACCGGGTCGGCCGCAGGGGGCACCGTCAGCTACACCTATGAACTGACCGACAACGTCGACAATGACAGCGTTGCCGGCGCCACCGATGGCGGCTATCTCGAGAGCCTGAATGTCCAGGCGGTGGACGTGGACGGCAGTAGCGCCAGCGGCTCGCTCGACATTTTGATCGTGGATGACGCGCCCCGCGCTGAAGACGATCCTACCGTCGAGACCACCGACGATACGGCGGTGAGTATCAACGTCATCACCAATACGACCGGCGCCGATACGCTTGGTGCCGATGGCGCCGAGCTGACCGCTGCAGAACTGGTGGACAGCACCGCCGGCAGCCTGGACTTCA
>NZ_PXNS01000017.1 GCF_003045775.1 Halomonas litopenaei
TATGTGTCACCCCGAGCACACCTCGCATTAACTGGATGAGGTGTGCAGAAACCAAGGGGTCATTACAAAAAGCCCTTCCAGAAAGGTTCTTCGGGCGGGAAACATCCTCTTCAGCTCAGCGTTATCAGTGGCTTCACCATACTGCTCAAGCGCCTGAAGGAAGAGGCGTAGATCCTGCTTGGAAAACCAGCCGCGTACCTTCTCTACCCTTTGATCACCAAGGGGGGCCCACCACTCCCGATAGCTCTTGACCCTACTTGAGACACGAGGGTCGCCGGCCAGGCTCAACATGAAATCCTGCCAGGCTTCACTAGCCTCTGAGACACGATCAATCAGCACTTCCAAGGCGGCGTGGCCTATACGCTTCCCTTCTCTTCCATATGGCGCCTTGGAGACATCGTGATGCAACAACTCATCGAAGACAGGAGACCATTCTTTTTCATCTATCTCATGAAGCTTTTCTATATAGTAATGGGCACGGCAGACATCAGCGTATCGACCGTTGTCAACACCCTTCAATCCAAACTTCGAAAAAGCACCCTCTAGCGTTATGCCATTTTTTATGGCAAAACTGACAACCTGATTCGGCCCATCAACTTTCAGAACCCAGTCGCCTTGCTGCTTGATAATCGAGATCAGATCATCTGCCATCAGAACTTCGCTAAAGATGTCAAATTTTTTTGCCTGATCTACAAGAACATTCTCAAACAGCTCTCTCATAGAACCATCGTTTTCCGAGGAATAATGATCTAGCCTGTCAAATTCTTGGAAGTAGAGTTGAAGTATATTGAGGAGTGGGACTCTGCCTAGCCTAGGTTGCTGTACTTCAACCATGATTTCAAGCAGTCTGGGGCTCATCAGCCTCTTAAGCACGTAGGAGTCATCGAGCCACAGCTGAGTCAGTGCCCGAACCGCGACTCTTTTCTTGAGCAGTACCGATAACACTCCGTAATTTCGACTCCTTACCACATCCAGTAGCTTTTCTTCTGCCTTGAGGTAAGCATCACCGCGACCGGCATTGTCTTCAATCTTCTTTGCGGACTCGGTAAGCTCAACCCAAGGCTCAAGAGACACGGGATTCCAGCTTATCTTGACTAGCTCGAGGGGTGGCAATATCACTGCGAATCACCTACAAATGCATCCTGAACTTCTCGATAGTCTTCAACCGTAGGACGACGGATGGTAAACCTTATGTCAATTCGCCGGTTTGCCCTGAGCTCTTCTTCAGTTTCTTGCACCTTTGTGACAGGACGACTTTCAGCATAGCCACTGACAGAAAATACTGGCTGCCCATCCTGATTTACCAATCTATCCAGGCGACGGTCCTCTGGAAGGACATCCAACCAGTGTTGCCAAAGAGAAATAGCACGAAAAGCCGAAAGCCCCCAGTTTCCCTTTCCCATCATTCCCTGAAAGGAGCGATTATCTGTATGTCCTTCAATAAACACTGTATCTAAATAATCTACTCGATCATCCTGGAGAATAACACCAGCAAGAACTTTACCAATTTGAGTCGCTGTATCCTGATACTGCGAACCAAGGTCGAATTCCGCCGTGTCAAAACCCAGAATGTCGTTAGGTATACTAAGCACAGTGTCGTTCTCGCTGACAGAAACCCGTATTCCTCTCCGCTGCAACTCCTCTTCTGCTTCATGCAATATAGTTCTTCTTACTTCTTCAGCCTGTCGCAGCATCTGAATTTCTTCAGTAAACTCCTGCTGCTGCTCCTCCAACTGTTCTCTGATTTCCATTACCTGAACAATGAGAACGACAGATGCCAGAATAAAAATTATCAGCAGCGCCGACATGATATCTGAAAAAGACATCCAGTAGGGATTCTCTTCATCTACTTGAGGCCTTCCGCGCCTACTAATACTCATCAGCGACGCTCCAGATCATCCACGATACCACTGATCGCCGTAACAGTTCTCTTCATCTGATCGGCAAACGATAACGTATTGGTATTCCAGGCTTCCATCCTCTCCGAAACCTGGTCGCGCACCTCCTGACTATATGCTTTAAGCCACTCTTCGGCTTGCTTCTCAATGTTTTCCACCTGTTCACTTAGCGTATCACCCAGCTGCGTAAATTCATCACGCAGCTTACGGACAAACTCGTCATTACGGCTCCCCAGCTCGCTGAAACCTTCATTGGCGAATTTAGCGGCAGAATCAAGCTGGCGAGCAGCATCGCTTATAGCCTCCTGCATGCTCGCAAGTGTGCGCGCGTGTTCAGAGATGCCAGAAAGCACTTCACTATTTCTTATTGACATTTTATCCAGGCTTTCTACAACGGAACCGACCCTTTCATCAAGAAGCACAGTGGCCTTGTGAAGATTGGCCGACAATGTGCCTAGTTGGGTAGAACTATTTGTCATGTTCTGGCTACTACGTTCGGCAGAACTTGCTGCTTCACTTAGCGCGGAAGAAAGCTTTTCGTATTGAGTCGAGATGCCTGTCAAGTGCTGATTGGCACTCCTTGATGCCTCTCCAACCTGTCGCATCAACTCTTGCTGCTCGTTGACAAGCTTTTCTACCATTCCGCCAAAGCGTTCTTCGGTAACCTTTTGCTGCTCATCAAACTGCGCTGCACGCACCTGATCCCGTTCCTCTGCCAAGGAAACCTGGCGCTGAATCGCCGCAGCCTGATCTTCAGATATCTTCTGTAGACTTTCTTCATGCGCTCGCTTCCGTTGCTCATCCCGCTCAGATGCCTGATGGAATTGGGTATCCATTGACTCTGTCATGCGTGTCATGAAGGATTCAAACTTCTCCGCCAGCGCAGACTGCTGTTCCATCGCTGCCTCACGCTGCCTGTCTAGCTGCTCGGACAGCTCGCGCGATGTAGTCTCTACATGCTCACCGCTTCTTTGTTGCTGCTCAGTTAGTTTCGTAAAGAGTTCGTCCATCCTTGTACTCATTGAGGTTACTGCCTGATTCACCTCTTCAGCAGCTATTCCAAGCGCCGAGGTTTGCTCACTCCCAGCTGTCTTCATACCCTCCATGAAATTCGAAACAAGCTTTTCAAGAACCTCATTTGATTGATTGCTTGCACTGTCAACCAGAGACTGTATGGCTGGGGCCATGACATTATTAAGTGAGTCAGAAATGGCTTGCTGCATGGCATCGCTCATTCCCGACACGGTTTCCTGAAGCCTGTCTCCAATACGCTCGTGAAGTTCCTGAAGTGCCTCCTTACTTGCCTGACTTGACTCGGCAATGTGAACAAGAGAATGTTCGGCAGGCATACGAGGATAAAGAAAATCAATTTCATACTGAAGCTCATTTATACGCCCCAAGGCGCGCCTTTCCACCAGCTTTTCTATAACATTCAAGAGAAGGCTAAGCCCAACCCCCCATACTGATGTCAAAAAGGCAATAGCGGTGCCGTTTATCATGCTCGCGATACCCACTCTGAGGGTATCGACATCATCAGCATTGACCTGAAGGCCTCTCAAACCAATTGTCAGACCAATAAAAGTACCCAGCACACCGATCGCAGTCAGAAAGGTCGGTGTGGCTGCCAGCAGACGGCTTGACGTCAAACCATAAGCTAATGTTCTCCCGTTAAAGAAATGGTCGGCGTCCAAAGTATTGTATAGCTTATCTCTATCAGGAGAATAGATTAGGCTTTCATCAAACTCTACCCAAAGCTTTCCAGCCTTGACACGTGAACTTTTCGCCTTCTCGAGGATTTCCTGACGCTTCCAGGCCAACTCTTCTCGTGTTTGACCTCTTATCAAATCTTCAACCAGACGGACATTCTTTCGATATTTTGCGAAATAGTATAAAAGTGAAGCAATCGCAATAACCATGATCGCCATCATTCCCAACCAGAACCAGTCACTCAACAAAAGTTTCTGATACTGGAACATGCCCATGGCAGTAAAATTGGGAAGAAGATGCGAAACTGACTCAATCATTCTTTACACTACCCGATGACTTTAAATGGAATATCACCCAATATTGACGTACAGTATCGGATTGCTGCTACCCTTCTCGAACCACTCTGACACATCCATACCCTTGTATCTATGTCTCTCGTGTGGCCCGGCTCCCTCTCCAACGAACTCCCAGCTACCGTCGATGCTGACATCGCTGTGAGGCCTCGCATGATAGGGAGTGGAACCTGCCGGCGGCCATGACAGCACCCGATAGACCTCGCACACGACACCGTTCGCAACCGCAAAAGCCAGCTCGACCAGCTCGCGTCGCTCGCCAAGCATCCACACCCCACGCATTACTTCATAGAGCTCCTCATCGGAGATTCCTTCATGCCAACTGCGGAAAATCCGTATCAGGACTGGGTGTTGGGCAATCCTCATCCCGGCGAGCCCTCCCTCAAGCGGTGGTTTGCTGAATCAGCTGGCGAGACAGCAGGTAAGGTGCCTAGCGCACCTCTTCCAAGTGATAGAGGTGCCAGCCAGCCAAGGTTGCCGGGATTGGGGACGCCTTGCCCTGTTCGTTCCAGATACCCACTCTGTGCTCCGCCCAGATGGCCAGCGAATCCCCACTTTACCTTGACCCGACCATCCGGCAGCTCCACTTCCTCCTTGATGCCGGGCACCTGGCCTTCTCCATCATGGGCAAAGGACAGGTCGATAGTGCCGGGAATAAACAGGTTCGAGACGCGCTTGAAGCCGGGAGCTATGAAGGGACCATGGACATTGATGCTGAACAGCGTCTGGTTATATACCTCGGCGAACAGCTTGGTCTCATTAATAAACTGGAAGTGCTGGCACAAACGCGGGTTAAGCTCACGCCGAAATCCCGCACCCTTGGGGTCATCGTAGATGCCTTCCGGGTGCAGAAAGCCGCTGACGCCCTGCTCGTTGGCATTGTCCCAGGCGCGGGGCAGGAAGCATTTGTAAAGATTTGCCCTCTGCCCCTCCAACTGCGGGTAGTTCTGCGGCGCATTCAGAAAAGCCTGGCCGCCTTCGGCCTCTGCCAGCTCGGCAAACCAGGCGGCTTCCAGTTCGGGACTGCGGGCGAAGGCGGCCTCGCGCTGGTCGGTAAGCTGCTTGGCACTGAGCTTGTGTAGCACGAAGCGGTGATTGTGGTCGCCGCGGTAGGTAAATGGTACGTCTAGTATGGCCTGGTAGGCGGCCTCCTCCTGCGGCGAGGCGTCTAGATAGAGGTCCTTGATCAGACGCTCCTTGAACGCCTGCTGCACCTGGTCGCGGATATCTTTCTTGAAGCGGCGGATCACCAGGTCCTTGTCGCGAAAATCCTCCCGGACGTAGTCCTCCGGGTCAGAGATCGCCGTGGGGTCGAGCATGTTCGTCAGACTGGCGAAGGAGCGTGCCTTGCCGTCGTGAGGTGTAGCGGAGAGCATGATCAGGGTGTTGGAGCGCCCTGCCAACAGCTGGGCCAGCCGGGCACGCCGGGAACTGGCACCTCGCTCAGCCACTTTGTGGGCCTCGTCGATGACAATGATGTCCCAGTAGGCCTGCTCCAGATGGCGGCGATACTCGTTGTCCTGTTTGCGGGTGTCGATCGAAACGATCGACTTGTCGTAGTAGTAGAAGGGATTGTGGTTGCCCGGAACGTGGTTGCGCACCCGCTGCAGGCCGACGGAATCGAGCCTTGTGAGCGGAATGGTGAAGCGGTTCCACAGCTCCTTCTGGAACTGAGTTATCATGCTCTTGAGGGTGAGCACCAGTATGCGCTTGCCGCGGCCGCGGCGCATCAACTCGGTAGTCAGAATGCCGGCTTCCAGAGTCTTGCCCAGGCCCACGGCGTCGGCGATCATGATGCGCTGACGGTTCTGCTTCAGCGCCTGCCGGGCCGGATCGAGCTGGTAGGGCACCGGGTCCATGGCGACCTTATGGCTCAGGTGGATGCGCGCATCCGCCGGGGTGATCTGGCGCAGCTGGGTCTCGATGAACAGCCGGCTCCTCTCGAAGCCGGGGGTCAGATCCTGCTCGAACCGGGTTTCAGCAGGGTCGAGCACACGGATGGCATCGGCCTCCTCCTTTAGCCAGGTGAGACAGCGCGCGCTCTTGCCGCTGACCAACTGCGAGAGTCCGTCCACGGTAAGCACATAGCCACTATCGACGCTGGGATCGGCCTGACGGACGATCCACTCGCAATCACGGATCACCACCCGAACACCCGGGTCGTAACGCGCCCATATGTCTGCCCCCTGCCACCCCTTTGCTTGCGCACCCTGCTCCTGCATACCAGCCTCCTGAAACACGCCACACCACCTCTCGAGGGCTGCCCGAGAAGGGAGCCGCGACAGGAATAGCGAAGAGGATGGTGGGCCGGCCCGCCATCCTCTGTCACCTGAAATCAGCAAACGAGTAAACCTAAGTCTATTTGTTGCCCCAGGCAGTCACCGAATCGGCATAGAGTATCACCGGCGCGAACGGGCTCACAGTAGTTTAGGAGAGTTTTGTAATGTTCTTGGCCACATAAAAGGTAGCAGTGCCTACTACTAGGCACGCTCGTCTGCTGGTGGGTTATAACCTAGTTACTCAGTTTGCGCACAACAGTGATCTTACCCAGCATTGGTGGACACCAATCTAAGTAATCTGGACTTCCCCGGGTCCACTGCAGCTCCTCGGCCTGCCGACCACGTCTGTCGTCATAGTTCTTGCGAGCGACAGGGGCCAGCATATAAAGAAGCATGGCGTTTATCGCATCCAACATTCGTCCCGTGAAGTTGTCGCTGGCGCTGTCTTGTGCCAATACCCTCTACAGACCCCAGGGTGCTACCGCGACCTGCGCTCAGTGCCTCTATACCGCCAGCTAGCGCATCGAACGCTCACCGTAAAGTACTGGCGATCGGATACTACCAATGCTATATATTAGCCTGATCTTATTCGACAAATGATTGAATTCTTTGGCGTTCCATGCCCGACATCTGCCGGCTGCCGGCCAACGGATACAAGGCAGCAGACGGGGTAGACCTGCTCGTCTCGAGCAGCCGCCAGGGCGAGCAGGAATGGCCGGCAGGAAATCGACGCACAGCAGTGGCTGCGTCTCACGACACCAATCAGGAACTGACATGAACTACCGACTGATGTTTCAGCTTACGGACTCCCTGAACACCAAGTCCCTAGAGCCGCTGTTGCTGAAACCCACGCCACTGGAAATGCCGGAGCACCAGATCGACTCCTTGCAGGAAGTTCCCGCCACCGACGATCTGATCGAGCTTCCCTTCACGGCGGAGGAAGGCGAAAAAACCAGCCTGGTCTTTGTGCAGGGCAGGGTTGTCTCCACCAAGAAGACCTTCACCATCTCTGATGGTGGTGAAAGCGCCAGGTGCCTGGTGACCTGCTTCATCGAACCCAATCGCGTGGTGCAACAGGGCACAGGCGAGCTGATTCTCGAACCCACCATCAACAACATCGAAGAGATGCTCTGATCTGCGATGCAGCAGGCCGTCGGCAGCGCCTGCAGGATTACACGTGCGCCGACGGCGTTTCTTCGACGCCCTGAAGGCGCGCAGCCAGGCGAGTCACCATCTCGTTGTAGTCCCTGCGAAGATCACCGGCACAACGTCGCCGACATCACCGGCAGGAAGATGTCGTCAGTGGTGCTCCGGCTGTTCCTGCAACACCAACCACGACCACCAGAGGACGCTTATGCGCAACAAGACCACCGCGGTCGTCCAGTGGATACGGCGTGAGGCTGGGCCGCTGCTGGTTGCCAGCATCTTCCCGCTGCTGCTGATCGTCTACTTTTTCAAGGAAGGTTTCTCGATCAAGGTGCTGGCGCTGTTTCTCGCCCTTCCGCTGGTCGTCTACCTGTCGCTGAGTGTCGCTATCTGGCTGTGGTTCGTGGTCAAGAATCGGGACTCTCGATAAGGACTCCGGGGCGCGCGGATCACGGTGACCAAGGTGCTTCGCGCACTCAACGGCCCTCTCTGTTCGAGACTATCCTTAGCTAAGTGGTTAGCTAACAGGAAGCTCATCGTGGCTGCTCAAACCTCTGCAGAAAATTGTCTCAAGGCCAACATGCACGAGGCCAAGACCCATCTATCCCGGCTGATCGCTGCCGCTCAGCGCGGGCAGGAGGTACTGATCTGCAAGAACGGGAAGCCGGTAGCACGCATTGAAGCACTGAAAGATCAATGACTTGACCTGGATGATCTCTACGGTCTGACCAAGGGTCGTATCGAGGCGAAGGCTGGCTGGGATGCTCCGCTGAAAGAGGACGTCATCGAAGCGTTGTTTGATGGAAATCATCCATGAAGCGCTACCTGCTCACTATCGATCTTTAGCTCTGGCCGACTGAACGGTTGCCCGCCGATGGCCTGATAAAGCGCTACGACCCGGCTCGCCGCTATATCGCCCCGGTCGATGAACTGTTGCCATCTCGGTAGTGCTAGGCAAAGCGCCGCCTGGCCGAGTCCGATATTTACTCACCCCCATCGAAACGCCTCTTCATCGCAGACGAGGCCTACCTTGCGATGTTGGCCTATAGATGACGCCCGTCTACGACCAGACACTGTGGTCATCCGGTGATGGTGATCCCCGCCGCCGCATCCATTAGGCTATGCCGAGACGTCCCGACGATGCCTTGGCGTGTTCTGCTCAAGCTAGCGCCGTCACCGCCTCGGGCTGCCACGCCTTCACGCAGTACAGAGAACTCGCCATGACCGATACCACCGCCGCCTCGGGCTTGATCGTCCTGCAGGGCAACCGTATGGAGGATCTGCGTGATCTGACCCTGAAGTGGCTGGGGCGACGCCCGCTGCATCCGCTGGCGCGCACCCTTTTTCTGGTGCAAAGCAACGGTATCGCCCAGTGGCTCAAGACCTCCATCGCCGAGCGCCAGGGCGAACCGGGCTACGGCGTCTGTCTCGGCACCGACGTTGCCCTGCCCGCGCGCTTTCAGTGGCAGGCCTATCGAGCGGTGATCGAGGCGGTGGAAGGCCCAGGCCAGGTGCCGACCACCTCCCCCTGGGACAAGAGCCGCCTGCGCTGGCACCTGATGAAGCTGCTGCCCGAAGCCCTGGACGACCCGCTGTTCGAGCCGCTGGCGCGCTACCTGCGCGAGGACGATGAGCAGCGCAAGCGTTACCAGCTGGCCGAGCGCCTGGCCGACCTGTTCGATCAGTACCAGGTCTATCGCGCCGACTGGCTCACCGCCTGGGAGGCCGGGGACGATGTGCTCACACTGCCCGGTAACCGTGTCACAGAGGTCCCCGATGACCAGCGCTGGCAGCCGGCCCTGTGGCGCAGGATCAGCGACGCCCTGCCTGCTGACCAACGCCACAGTCACCGCGGCGCCGTGCACCAGCGCTTCAAGCGGGCCGCCGAGCAGCTGACCCGCGAGGTCGAACAGGGCGAGACGGCCTGCCCCCCGGAAATACCGCCGCGTATCGTGGTGTTCGGCATTTCGTCGCTGCCCCAGCAGACCCTGGAGGTGCTGGCCGCCCTGTCCAGCATCAGCGAGGTGGTGCTGTGTCTGCTCAACCCCTGCCAGTTCTACTGGGGCGAGATCATCGAGACCCAGGAGGTACTGCGCCGCCACGTGCGCCAGCGCCGTCGCCAGGGCATGCCGGCGGAGCTGCACCACTCGCTCGAGCAGCTGCATCTACACGCCCATCCGCTGCTGGCAGCATGGGGCAAGCAGGGCCGCGACTACCTGCAGCTACTCAGCGAACACGACCACACCGACGTGGAGGCGTTGAGCGCCCTGCTCGACGACTCGGTGGATCTGTTCCTGGCGCCGCCCACCGACACCCTGCTGGGCCAGCTGCAGGACGACATCCTCAACCTGCGCCCGCTGGCGGAGACCCAGGCCGAGTGGCCAGCGCTTGATCCCGAGCACGACCACTCGATCCGTTTTCATATCTGCCACAGCCCTCAGCGTGAACTGGAGGTTCTGCACGACCAGCTGCTCGAGGCCTTCGCCGAGGATGCGACTCTCGAACCCAGGGACGTGATGGTGATGGTGCCGGACATCAACGACTACGCGCCCTATATCGACGCGGTATTTGGCCAGTTCGCCCCGGGCGAGAAGCGCCACCTGCCCTACCACGTGGCCGACCAGCAGGAACGCCATCGCGAACCCATGCTGGTGGCACTGGAGACCCTGCTGTCGCTGCCGCGTCTGCGCTTTCGCGCCAGCGAGATCCTCGACCTGCTGGACATCCCGGCCATCCGCACGCGCTTTGGCCTTGGCGAGGGAGACCTTTCCACCCTGCAACGCTGGATTCGCGAAGCCAACGTACGCTGGGGCCTCGATGCCTCCCAGCGAGCCGAACTCGGCCTGCCGGAACACGACGAGCTGCACACCTGGCGCTTCGGCCTGGAGCGCATGCTGATGGGCTACGCCGTGGGCGAGGCCAGCGACGACGGCGAGGACTGGGGCGACATCGTGCCTTACGACGAAGTCGCCGGCCTCGACGCCACCCTCGTGGGTCCGCTGTACCGGCTGATCATGACCCTCGACGAGGTTCGTCAGAGCCTGATCGAATCCAAGACGGCCAGCCAATGGGACCAGGTTCTGGGAACCATGCTGGAGCGCACCCTGGCCCCCGGCTCCAGCGCCGAAGAGGCCTTGCTCGGGCGCATCCAGGCGGCGCTCGAGACCTGGCACGAGGAGGTCGATTCGGCCGAGGTCGGCATCCGCCTGCCGCTGGCGGTGGTGCGTGAAAGCTGGCTTTCGCGCATCGACCAGCCCCAGCTGTCCCAGAGCTTCATGATGGGCCGCATCACCTTCGCCACCCTGATGCCCATGCGCGCGATCCCCTTCCGCCACGTCGTGCTGCTGGGCATGAGCGACGGTGCCTACCCGCGCCGCGCCGAGGCCATGGACTTCGACCTGATGGCCATGCGCGGGCACTATCGCGCCGGCGACCGCTCCCGGCGTGACGACGACCGCTACCTGTTCCTCGAGGCGCTGCTGTCGGCGCGGGACCGGCTGACCATCAGCTGGTGCGGACGCAGCCCGCAGGACAACGGCGAGAAGCCGGCCAGCGTGCTGGTCGGCCAGCTGCGCGACCACCTCGGCAAGGGCTGGCGCCTTCCCGACCAACCGCCCCACGATGAGCGCTCGCTGGCCGAAGAACAGCAGATGGCCGAGGCCCTGCTCACCGCCCTGACCACCGAACACCCGCTGCAGCCCTTCGGCGCCGGCTATTTCCTGTCAGACTCGCCGCTTTATACCTACGCAGACGAGTGGCAGACCCTGCACCAGCGTGATTCTCGTCACCCGGACCCCATGGCGGCCACCTCAGCCGATGAGGCGCTGCCGCCCTGGCGCCCCGAGGGCGCCATCGGCCTGTCGCAGCTTTCAGGCCTGCTGCGCGATCCCGTCAGCGCCCTGTTCCAGCAGCGCCTGTCCACCAGCATGCGCGACGAACAGACGCTGAGCGACGACGACGAACCCTTCGCCTTCGCCGGTCTTGCCAGATGGCAGCAGCGCGAGGCCCTGGTGCAGCCGCTTGGCCAGCGTCTGGCCCACGACCGCGCCTGCGACCCGGCCCTGTTGATCGAACGCCAGGTCCAGCGCCAGCAACGCGCCGGCCACTACCCGCCGCCACCGGTGGGCCCGGTGATCCGCCGCCAGTTGCTGGAGCGAATCCCCGACGCTCTCGACCATTACCGCGAACTGCTCGAGCGCTACCCGCGCTCGCTGGAGCGGGCACCGCAGCTTCGCCACGACAGTCGCCTTCCCTTGCCCGACTCGAGTGAGACCCTGGTACTGGAAGACGCCCTGTCCCACCTGCACGCGACCGACTCTGCCCCCTCCTCCGGGGCCAGCGACGAGGGCGACGCGGGTGCGGGTGCGGGTGCGGGTGAGGTCGCCCGCATCGTGCTGTTGACCAGCCAGATCCACCAGGGCGAGCATTTTCACTGGAGCCAGATTCTGCGCCACTGGCCGGCGCACCTGGCGCTGCAGTGCCTCTACCCGAATTCGCCGAGCCATCTGGTATCACCCAGCGGCGTGCTGGAGATCCCCGGCATGCCCCGCGAACAGGCCGCAAGACGCCTGGATGCGCTGATGCAGCGCTGGCTTGCCGCCATGCAGGGGGCCACGCCTTGCCACCCCGACATCGCCTTTGCTCTGCTCGAGGAATACCCCGTGGCAGAGGATGCAGCCTGGCCACCGGCAGACGCCCAGACGTCAGCCACACTACGCAAGGCCTGGGAGCAGGCCTGGGAAAAACTGCCGGAGCGAAGCCCGCTGCTGCTGCGCGAATTTCCAAGCCTCGACGAGCTGATCGGCGCCGAGGGCTTTGCCGAAGCCTGTCGTGAGCTCTACGCCGACCTGCATGGCTGGATCAGCACGGCGCGCAGCGCTCGCAAGGGCTCGGACAAGGGCTCTCACAAGTCATCGGGCAAGAGTAACGCCACCACCGGGAAGGAATCCGCATGAGCCTGCCGTCCGACCTTTTTTCCACCGACGACCAGCCGCCTTCCCCGGACAACGCCGGCCAGACGCCGCTGCCATTGGCACTGCCGCTGCAGGGCAGCCAGTTGATCGAGGCCAGCGCCGGCACCGGCAAGACCTTCACCATCGCGCTGCTCTACGTGCGTCTGGTGCTGGGCCACGGCCAGCCGGACAACCCGGCCAGCAGACGCGACAATGGCTTCAGTCAGCCGCTGGTGCCGCCGGATATTCTGGTGGTGACCTTTACCGAGGCCGCAAGCCAGGAGCTGCGCGATCGTATCCGGGCGCGCCTGGTCCAGGCCGCCGAGGCCTTTCGCGCCGGCGACAGGGACGACGGCTCGACCACGGCCGCGGACGACGGCCTCGCCGAACGCGACCCGCTGCTGGCCGCGCTGCGCGACGACTTCGAGCGCGACGCCTGGCCCGCCTGCGCCCGACGACTGATGCTTGCCGCCGAATGGATGGACGACGCCGCCATCTCGACCATCCACAGCTGGTGTCAGCGAATGCTCAAGGAGCACGCCTTCGACAGCGGCAAGCTGTTTCGCCAGGAGGTGGTCAAGGATCTCGGCGAGATGACCCAGGAGGCGGTTACCGACTACTGGCGCACCCGCGTCTACCCCCTCGACGAGCCCCTGGCCGCGTCCATGGTCGAGCTGTTCGGCTCGCCCCAGGGGCTGAACAAGGCGCTGCGCAATCTGCTGAGCCGCGAGGATGCCAGCCTGGTATTCTGCGGCGAGCCGTTGGCCGCTGGCGATTTCGGCGCCCATCTCGCCCAGTTCAGCGACGCCCGTGAGAGCGCCGACAGGCTGGAAGACGCCGCCCGCCGCGCCTACCTGGATGACAAGGAGGCAGTGCACGACTGCCTGCGCGCGCTGCGCCCGGCGATGCACGGCGGCAGCTTTCGCGGCAAGGATGACGACGACACCTTCGACGGCTGGCTGGAACAGCTCGGCGACTGGGCAAACGGCAAGCGACCCCTTGCCGAGGCAAGCTTCGTGCAGAAGCTCGCGCGCTCCAAGCTGCGGGTCAAGAAGGGTACCGAGGTGCCCGAGCTTGGGCTGTTCGAGGCCCTGGAGGCGTGTCGCGATAACGACGAGCAGGTCGAGACCCTGCAGCGCGAGCTCTACCCCCAGGTGCTGGCGGATGCCCGCGACTGGGTCAGCCGGCGGCTGTCCGAGCAGCTCGAGGCCAACGCCCAGATGGGCTTCAACGACATGATCACCGGACTTGCCGGCGCCCTGGACGGCGACGGCGGCGAGACCCTGGCGCGGCGCATTCGCCAGCAGTTCCCGGTGGCCATGATCGACGAGTTCCAGGACACCGATCCGGCCCAGTACCGCATCTTCGAGCGGGTGTATCGTATCGGCGATGCGACCACCGCTGAGCCAGACGCCCAGCACGACCTGAATGGGCCAGGCGCTCCTGAGCATGACGCCACGGCGCTGATCCTGATCGGCGATCCCAAGCAGGCGATCTACGGCTTTCGCGGCGGCGACATCTACACCTACCTGGGCGCCCGTCACGCCACCCGCGGGCACCACCACAGCCTGGACACCAACTTCCGCTCGAGTGAGGCCGCCGTGGCAGCGGTCAACCGGCTGTTCGCGTTTGCCGAGCAGCGCCACCCCCGCGCCGCCTTCCGCTTCGCCACCGACGACCACAATCCATTGCCTTTTCAATCCGTCGGCGCCAACGGTCGCAAGGAAACCCTGTGCCTGGATGGCAAGCCCGCCGCCGCGCTGACCGGCTGGCTGATCGCCGACGGCAACAAGGACAACGGCTGTCTCAACAAGGAAGGCTACCTGCGCGAGGCCTCCCGCCACTGTGCCGACCGCATCGCCGACTGGCTCAATCAGGCCAGTCCTGGCGAGGGCGTCCCAAGCGCCGGTTTCGCCACCTCAACGAACGCCGGTGACGGCAAGCTCACACCGCTGAAGGCCGGCGATATCGCCATCCTGGTGCGCGATCGCAGCGAGGCCAGCGCCATCCGCGACGCCTTGAGTGAGCGCGGCCTGGCCAGCGTCTACCTGTCGGATCGTGACAGCGTCTTCGCCACCGCCGAGGCCCGCGACCTGCATCACTGGCTCAAGGCCATGGCCAACCCGGAGTCGGTGTCGACCCTGCGCACGGCCCTGGCTACCGCCACCCTGGGCCTGGGACTGGCCGAGCTCGACCGGCTGCAACGCGACGAGACCGCCTGGGAGCGGGTACAAGAGCGTTTTCTTGGCTACCGCCTGCGCTGGCAGCGTCGGGGCGTGCTACCGGCGCTGCGTCAGTTGCTGCACGACTACCGGATCCCCGAGCGACTGCTCGGCGCCCACCAGGGCCAGCGTCGCCTGACCAACCTGTTGCATCTGGCCGAGTGGGCCCAGCAGGCCAGCGATACCCTGGACGGCGACCACGCCCTGATTCGCGTGCTCGCCGAACACCTCGACGACCCCGGCCATGACGAGCAGATCCTGCGCCTGGAAAGCGACGCCGACCTGATCCAGGTGGTGACCATCTTCAAGTCCAAGGGGCTCGAGTATCCGCTGGTGTGCCTGCCGTTCCTTTGCACCTACAAGGAAATCAGCGGCCAGTCCGGCACGCCCCTGTACCACGTCGACGACCAGCCGCTGCTCGAACTGGCGGCCAAGAAGGAGATGGCCAAGGAGGGCTTTGAGCTTGCCGACGACGAACGGCTATCCGAGGAGGTACGGCTTCTGTACGTCGCCTTGACCCGAGCGCGCCACGCCACCTTCGTTGGCCTTGCCCCCCTCAAGCTCGGCAACGCCAGGAGCGCCACCCTGCACAAGTCAGCGCTGGGCTATCTGCTGGCCGGCGGCGAGGCGATCCCTGACCTGACAAACCTGCGCGAGCGCTGGGAGAGCATGAGCGGTGGCTTCGACGCCATCGCCCTGGACGCCATCGACGCCAGCAGTGATAGCCCCCAGATCCAGTACCACCCGGTCACCACCGAGCTCGCCACCAAGGGCGCACGCACGCCCAGCCACCGGCCCTTTGCCCCCTGGTGGATCGCGAGTTACTCATCGCTGGCCCAGAAGGGAGCCACCGCGCCCGAGACACCCGAGGCCGAAGTGCTCGAGGAAGAGCATCTGGACGCCCGCCTGGTGCCCGCGGCGCGAGAAGCCGGCGCCCCGGAGCCCGGCACCCTGCACGCCTTCCCGCGGGGCCCTGGCCCGGGCACCTTCCTGCACGGCGTGCTCGAGGCGTTGGCCGAGCACGGCTTTGACAGCGCGCTTGATGATGCAGGCCTGCTCGCCCGCCTGGCCCAACGCTGCCGCCGCCGCGGCTGGGAAGCACACACCCAGGCGCTGACCGACGGCATCCATCGCTGGCTGACCACGCCCTTGACCTCGACCACACAAGAGCGCCCCGACGGCGAGGATGCCGACGATGGGCCGGTGCTGGCGAGCCTTGAGCGCTACCGCGCCGAGCCCGACTTCTGGCTCGCCACCCATGACGCCATCACCCCGGCCATGGACAAGCTCACCCGCCAGCATCTGTTTCCCGGAGTGCCCAGGCCCCAACTGGGCTATCAGCGCCTCAACGGCCTGCTCAAGGGCTTTATCGACCTCCTGGCCGAGCATCAGGGACGCTTCTATATCATCGACTGGAAATCCAACTGGCTGGGTCCGGACGATGACGCCTACCACCAGGACGCCATGCGCGCCGCCATGCTCGACAAGCGCTACGACATGCAGCTTGCGCTCTACCTGGTGGCACTGCATCGCCACCTGCGCCAGAGCCTGCCGGACTATGACTATGACCGCCACGTTGGAGGGGCCATGCTGGTCTTTCTGCGCGGTATTACCGCGCCCTCGCGCGGCGTCGCCGCGATCAAGCCGCCCCGAGCCTTTATCGAGGCACTCGACGATATCCTGGCCGGACAGGCGGGCCACGCCGCGAGAGCAACCCATGACAGCGCCACCGGCCATGGCAATGACACCAGCGGGGAGGCAATGGCATGAGCGAGGCTAACCCTGAGGTACACCGCGAGGGGAAGGGCGAGACACCGGGCGATGCAGCCTCGACCGCCCTGCCGTCCTCGCCCTTTGCCACCCCGGAGCAGGCACTGGCCGACCCCGAGGCGCTGCTGTCGCTGCTGTTTGCCTGGGCCGAGTACGGCTGGATCCGAGATCTGGACGCGGCGCTGCCACATCGGCTGGCCAGGCTCGCCCCGGACGGCGACGCCAGCTGCCTGCTGGCGGCCATGCTGGTCAGCCACCAGGCCGGCCAGGGGCATCTGCTGCTGGATCTGAATCAGGCCCGCCGCCAGCCCGAGACACTGATCGCCGTCGCTCGCGACGTGGCACGTGACGACGCCGCCCCGCCCCCGCCGGAGGCCCTGCTCGGCCGGCTCGGCGACGACTGGGTAAACCGGCTTCAGCGCTGGTCGGCGGTGGCGCAAGGCCCAGGCGCAAGCCCCCTGGTACTGGAGGCAGAGCGCCTCTATCTACGCCGCTACTGGCGCAACGAACAGCGGGTCGCCAGCGCCATTGCCGCGCGGCTGTCGACGCCCGGCACTTCAACCAAAGATCATCCAACCGCCGACAGTGACGCCGCCCGCCTGCGTCCGGTGCTGGATACGCTGTTTCCCCCGTCCGATCCGCGTGCCGACCAGGCCGCCTCCCAGAAGCTCGCCTGTGCGCTGGGCGCACGCGCGCCCTTCGCGGTGATCACCGGCGGCCCAGGCACCGGCAAGACCACCACCGTCATCCGTCTGCTGGCGCTGTTGCAGACCCAGGCCATCGCTGAGCGGGGCGCCCCCCTGGCAATACGCCTGGCCGCCCCCACCGGCAAGGCGGCGGCGAGACTCAGCGAATCCATTCGCGACCAGATCGCCGCCCTCGACGAACTGCCGCTGCCGGATGCCGCCCAGGTACGCGCCTCGATTCCCCACGAGGTCTCGACCCTGCACCGGCTGCTCGGCGCCCGACCCGATACCCGTCACTTCCATCATCATCGCCTCAACCCCCTGCCGCTGGACATGGTGGCGGTGGACGAGGCGTCGATGGTCGACATCGACATGATGGCGGCACTGCTCGACGCCCTGCCGCCCCATGCACGCCTGGTGCTGCTCGGCGACAAGGACCAGCTCGCCTCGGTGGAGGCCGGGGCGGTCCTCGGCAACCTGTGCGCCAGGGCCGAACAGGGCCACTACCGCCGCGACGTCAGCGACTGGCTCGAAGCGGCTACCGGGCTGTCGTTGCCCGAGGCCCTGCACGACGGCGACGGCCGGGCGCTGGATCAGTCCGTCGCCATGCTGCGCCACTCCTTTCGCTTCGATGACGCCAGCGGTATCGGCCAGCTCGCCCGCGCCATCAACGCCGGCGACAGCCGGCGGGCGCTCGCGGTGCTGGACGACACCGCCTTTCCCCAGGCGCAACGACAGGCCCTGCCCCGCGCCAACGAGCGGCGCCTGATGACCCTGGCGCTGGATGGCCGAGGCCAGGACGCGGCCTGGGGCTATCGCTTCTATCTGGGTGCCATCACCCCGCGTCCCGACACCCCGGAAGCTGGCGCACTCGAGCAAAGCGGCCTGCTGCGGCCACGCCCGTCGCTGTCATCCGAGCGAGCCGAGTGGGACCGTTGGGCCTCTGCCATCCTCGAGGCCCACGCCCAGTTCCAGTTGCTGACGCCGCTGCGCGCCGGCCACTACGGGGTCGAATCGCTCAATCAGCGCATCGAGCAGGCGCTGGCACGGGCCGGACTGATCGACAAGCCGGATCACAGCACCCACTGGTACGAAGGCCGCCCGGTGCTGGTCACCGGCAACGACTACGCGCTCAAGCTGATGAACGGAGATATCGGCATTGCCCTCAAGGTGCCGGTGGAGTTCGCCAACCCAGAGGCCGGTACCACCCTGCGCGTGGCCTTCCCCGCCGGCGACGGCCAGGGCGGCATTCGCTGGGTGCTGCCCAGCCGGCTGCAGCGGGTCGAGACGGTATTCGCCATGACGGTGCACAAGTCCCAGGGCTCGGAGTTCGTCCATACCGCCCTGGTGATGCCGGACTCCCTGTCGCCGATCCTGACCCGCGAACTGGTCTACACCGCCGTCACCCGCGCCAAGAAGACCTTCACTCTGCTCAGCGCAAGCGACGTGGTGCTGGCCAAGGCCATCGAACGACGGATTGCACGTCAGAGCCGGCTCTTTCAGTCACCCGGAACATAAGCCCTGCAAAGTCCCGGTCGCACTGCCTGTCAGCAGAAAGCCGCGTCCTCACAGCGCCAACGACGCTTTGGCACAAGGCGAGGTGGGGATGCGACCAACGCCAGGACACTCTAGGCTGGTGAAGAAAGGAGTGTCACACGCATCCAAGGAGGACTCATGCCCGCCACCCGCACGACCTCGCCCGCCCTGGAGCGGGCTCATCTGGTGTGGGACCTGTTCATCATCGCGCTGGTGATCGCCAACCTGGCGCTGCTGCTGTTCGACAGCCTGTTTCTGCTGCCACCGCTCAACGCCGCCTTTGAGGCGGCGGCGCCTGGCCTTCATGGCGCCTACGACCGGCATATCCATGCCAACTTCTTCAGCATCGACCTGGCCTTCGTCGCCGTCTTTCTGTTCGACGTACTGCTTGGCTGGGCCGTCGCCATCTACCAACGCCGCTACCACCGCTGGTTCTTTTACCCCTTCGTGCACTGGTACGACGTGCTGGGGTGTATACCCCTCGCCGGCTTCCGCCTGCTGCGTATCCTGCGTGTGATCTCGCTGCTGCACCGCCTGCACCGCCTGGGACTGATCGACGTGCGTCGCTGGTATCTCTACTCGGTTGTCGCCAAGTACGCCGACATCCTGATGGAAGAACTCACCGATCGTATTGCCATCCGCCTGCTCGACAACGTCCAGCAGGAGCTCACCAGCGGCGACGGCCTGGCCTCACCAGCCATCGAGAAGATCGTCACGCCACGCAAGGAGGCCCTGGTGCGGGAAGTCAGCCAGCGCCTCGAAACCATGGTCGGCGACATCGCCTACCACAACCGTTTCGCGACACTAGCCTACGTGCGCGGCCTAGTCGCCCGCACCCTGGCCGAAACGCCGGAGCTTCAGCGACTCAAGCGCCTGCCCATGGGCTCCCAGCTCACCCAGGGCCTGGAGTCATCGATGTCCGACCTCGCCTGCCACCTGGTCGACGAAGCCCTGAACGGCCTCAAATCCAGGGAATTCTCCTCGCTGGTCGAACATATGGCCGACAGCGGCTTCGACGCCTGGCTGCGCACCGACCCCGAGACCGAACAGATCACCGAACAGGTGCTGGTCGACATGCTGGAACTCCTCAAGGAACGTATCGCGGTCAAGCGCTGGCACGACAAGTACGCGTGAAGGGAGCGGGCCACAGGGGGAGCCCTGTGGCCTACTGGGCATTCAGGTCTCGCTTATTCTTTACGATGGATCCGCGGTCGCTAAGCTACACGGCACAACCACGGCTAATGCTGTGGAATGCGATGGTGGCACAATCGATGACTGCACGGAGGGAGACGCCTGCGAACGGGGAGAGACACGTGGCCATTACTGAAGATGACGTCAGGCAGGCAAAGGCCCGCATGGCCTGTGCACGCGGTCACGCCCACGTTGTTTCCGCGCGATACGACAGTCGCACCCATCGCGTCATCATTCATCTGAACTCAGGGCTTGAGCTCGCGATTCCGCCGCACCTCGTGGAAGGTCTCACCGACGCCACTCCAGAAGCCTTGGCCGACATAGAGGTTTCTCCCACCGGGCTTGGCCTTCATTGGCCCCAACTCGATGCTGACCTCTACGTCCCCGCCCTCCTGCAAGGCCAATTTGGCTCCCCCTCCTGAGCTAAAGGATGGCGCCAAAGGGGGCGCCCGCGGACGGTTCGGTGAAACGGTCATTAACAAACATCCGGGACCCGACAATTAAGCAGTCACTGGCATACTCGCAGACCTTATTCAACATTTAGTACCTGTCGGTGCTCGGTAGAAAAGGCATCGATTGACCGAAATTCAGCCTTAGGACGCAAGCCAATCGACACGACGAGTCAGCAAGCAAGATGGCGTCACCAAGAAATCAATGGACTAGTTTCTTGAACGCTTGTTGTCGAAGCTGTCAATATCCCGGATATTTTTTCCATACCCAATCATTGTCGAGGCCGCCAAAATCATCCAAGTCCCATTCATTGCTATCCACTAAATCCTCAGCCATTTCAGTTATCACGTCCCGTAATTCTAGCGGTTCCAACCAACTCTCCGGGATGGCCGAGACCCCCATCATGGCGCCCAATAGATTGCCAGCAATGGCGCCAGTAGAATCAGAGTCACCATCATGATTAACTGCAAGGCAGACTCCATGGCGGAGATCTTTGGCAACCAAGGCGCAATAGACAGCAATAGAAAGTGCCTCTTCTGCTACCCACCCTTGTCCCAGCTTACTAATAGCCTCGAAGTGATTACTCGAAATATCGGCCAACGCTTCAGCTTTTTCCAGAGCATCAAGCGTCTCTTCGTGCCCTTCATATGCCACAAGTGCCTCCTTCACTTTGCCAAGTGAATCTCTGAGACCTTTACCATTGATAAGATGCAAGATTAATTCCGACAGCACTCCAGCAGTCAAATAGCCGCTGGGATGACCATGAGTAATACTCGCGGCTTGCATACCTAGATGGAAAGCATCGCTGCCAGTCGTAGAAGGCCAAATGAAAAGTCCACATGGCGCCACTCGCATGAGTCCACCACAGCCTTTACTGTTGTTCTTAGCTGAAGCGCCATATCTTTCCATCGATCGCAATGCCGAGATACAAGTACGACCCGGCGCACGTTGATTTTGTAATTCTGCATGTCCGGCTAACCAACCACTAGTGAGCCAGTCTTCTCCTGTTTCCATTCGCGACCGATACCCTTGTGTATAAAGCCAGCGCTCATAAGCACTGGAGATTACACTGGCTATGTGACATATCCCACGTCTGGCGCCCCGTACATGACCGCGCAGCAGCCCCTCGGCAGTGAACAATACCATTTGGGTATCATCAGTAATTCGACCTATACCACCATAACAAGGCACGTACTCAGTTATACCAGACTCACCAAACTTAGAGACAATCTCAACATGAGTCATAAACTCTACCGGAGCGCCAAGTGCGTCACCGACAGCGCCCCCTAGTAGGCAACCAACGAACTTTTGTCTTATTTCATGAGTTTTATTTTTCATATCCACAATCACACCAAAAAAATCAAAAACACTAAAACAGAATGGTTGATTTTAGAATCAAAAATCACCTATTCACAAAAATCGAACTTTTTCCCTCGTACCTATACGATCAAACACAATACAATCCTCCGTCGATCTTGCAATATTTAATTTAAATGTACCAACAAACCGAAGAAGGTTTCTTCCCAAGGAGTCTTTAGCTTTGGCAAAAACAATTGTTTTTCTTTCCGGATTTCTCTCAGCGTCTATCAACTGAGTCTCAATAGATTTTTTCCCGTCAAGATTTTCAGCACACTCGTAAATACGCTCACCATCTTTTGTTATTTTATTGTGCCACATACCATGTCTAAAAAGTCTGGGAAACCATACAACATCGGTACTACCATCAGGTATCCCCCAAGCGCCACGCTGCAGTGCTTTACCTTTAAAACCAAAACATCTCAAGGCTTCTGCCTGCGTTCGAAAAACAGGATTATCGACAACGTCCAAGTATCCTTGATTGATCCATCTCCGTGAAGAATAAGCGAAATCCCAGTCCCAAGGAACAAACGTGCCGTTGTCAACACCAATCTCTTTAATTTTGTTCAGTTTATCGATGAAATTATCAGTTTCTTCCGCAACAATAGAAATGTCTTTAAACATCCCTTCATCGCCATACGTTTTTATCCTATGAATTTCGTGTCCTGTAGCTAAAACAATATCATCACTTCTCTCAACATCTTCAGAAATTTGGTTTTTGTGATGCTTTTCATCAATCTCCAGATGCAGATTGAACTGAGGAAAATAAATATCAGTCAAGGCGCGATAGCCCTCTGGCCGATATACAAGCTGCTGACATACGAATTCAACGTCATCATCAATTTTATGAATTATTCGAGAAACAATGTACAGCTCCCATCTTTTGTGGGATATTTTCTGCAGACTCCTAAGAATGTAGTCAGCTTTAGAAAGTTCTTTTGCCATCAAATCCACCAAACCTTTTAATCATCATAACAATTATTCTAGATATAAAAATATCACATACATCAGAGGGTAACAGCACTTATTTTACTATACGTTAAATTTCCGTTTACCTATATAAACGCACTTCAACCGTCGCCTTGTCTAAGCCACAATCCATAAGTTCGTGCAAGAGTACCAACTATTACCGACAGCCCCACCAACCTCGTCATCCACCTTCCAATTCCCTACTCCCAATCCAACCAACCCCATCTCGCTCACCAAGCCAACTTTGCCCCCGCCCTCCTGTGCTGGCGCAGCCATGCACCTCCTGATACTGTATATCCAAACAGTATCTGCGATTCAGGAGGCCCCCATGCGCGACGACTATTCCCTTGTTTGGCGAACCCTTTCGTGTAGCGCCTATGGCAACGACGGGAGCCTGTGCCATGAGTCTTGAGGTGGAGGTGCTGGGGCGGGTCGATCCGCACCCGCCCAGGACCGCCTTGCCGCTGGCGGCGACCGAGGTTCGCGCGGGCTTTCCGTCACCGGCCGATGACTACCTGGAGGGACAGCTCGATCTGGTGGCGCATCTGGTGCCCCACCCCAGCGCCACCTTCTACCTGCGCGCCAAGGGCGAGTCGATGAAGGGCCTCGGCATCTTCGACGGGGATCTGCTGATCGTGGATCGCTCGCTGGAGCCGTGCAGCGGTTCGGTGCTGATCGCCAGCGTCGACGGTGAGCTGACCTGCAAGCAGCTTGGCTATATCGGCAATCGACCCTACCTGCTGGCGGCCAATGAGGCCTTCGCGCCGATTCCGCTCAACGGTCGCGACTGCGACCTATGGGGCGTGGTCACCCACAATATCCACGCCCTGGCAGCGGGAGTCGCGCGGTGATCGCGCTGGTCGACTGCAACAACTTCTACGTCAGCTGTGAGCGGGTCTTCGACCCCTCGCTTCGCGGCAAGCCTGTGGGGGTGCTGTCCAACAACGACGGCTGCGTCATCGCCCGCAGCCAGGAGATCAAGGACCTCGGCGTTGCCATGGGCATGCCTGCCTTCAAGATCGAGGGCGCGCTGCGCAGGCAGTGCATCCTGCTGTCGAGCAACTATGCTCTCTACGGCGACATGTCGCGTCGGGTGGTCGATACGCTGCGGGAGTTTGCTCCCGCCGTCGAGGTATACAGCATCGACGAGTGCTTTCTCGACCTCGCGGGCATGGCACCCGCCGGGCTGGACGCCCACTGCCGGCGCTTGCGACACACGGTGATGCGCCACACCGGCATTCCCGTCGGCGTCGGCGTGGCGACCAGCCGCACCCTGGCAAAGATCGCCAACCACCAGGCCAAGAAGGATCCCCGCGCAGACGGCGTCCACGTGCTCGAGGCCGATTCGGCGGCAACCCGGGCGCTGCTGCAACGCCTGCCGGTCACCGAGGTCTGGGGCGTCGCCGGGCGCACCGCCGCCCGGCTTGGGCAGCTCGGCATCGAGTCCGCCTGGCAGCTACGTGAAGCCGACCCCAAGCATATCCGCCGCCATTTCAGCGTGGTGCTGGAACGCACGGTACGCGAACTTCGCGGCGAATCCTGCATCCGCCTCGACGACGTCGGCGCCCCGCGCGAACGGATCATGACCAGCCGCTCCTTTGGTCGGCCCACCGATGATCTCGCGCAGTTGCGTCAGGCAGTGCGCGCCCATGCCGGCCGCGGTGCTGAAAAGCTGCGTGGTCAGGGCAGCGTGGCGCGGGCGCTGCTGGTGTTCTTGAAAACCAACAAGCATCGTCAGGATCTGCCCCAGCACCACCCTTCGCTGGTGGTTCCGCTGGCGCGTCCCAGCGACGACAGCCTCGAGATCGTGGCAACCGCGACCCGGGCGCTTGCGCGTATCTATCGCCCAGGACACCAGTATATGAAGGCCGGCGTGATGCTACTCGACATCGCCGACAAGGCAAGCCTGCAGCAGGATCTGTTTGCCGTCGACGACGGCAAAAAAGAACGCAATCAGCGCCTGATGGACACCCTGGACGCGATCAACCAGAAGCACGGTCGCGGCGCCTTGAGCCTTGGCAAGACCAGCGTGGACGCGGCCTGGCAGCTCAAGTGCGAACATCGCACCTCGCGCTACACCACTCGCTGGGATGAGCTGCCAATTGCCAGGCTGTAGCAGTCGGTATGACACACACCTTGACGGGCGGCCACCCTCTTTTCCCCCAAGATACCAACACGACGAACGGAAAATCTGTGCGCCAGGCCATCACACAGGCTATCGCCGGAAGCAGTCAGAAATTCTCAAACCTTTACGCGCGTTTGACGACAGTCACCTGCATCATTGCGGCGCAATCTTGCCTAAGCTTTATCTCAACAACGATTCTTTAAAGCACAGTTTCTGCTAGATGCTCTCACTCCGGCAACTTCAACGATGGCAATTGAATGACGTGCACGCTGATCCCGGCGACGCCGTCGAGGCCATGGCGCGAGCCAGCTGACCTGGGCTCCTTGCCCAGGGTGGTGTAAGGACTCACCGGCGAGCACCTACGTAAACCACGACTAGCCTGAATGCCTGGATCTGCCGGCATCGCGGCACAAGAAAAGCAAAAACTGACCAAGGTACGCTATGAAAAATCCAGTCTTGATGGGCCTCGTCCTGCTTTCGGTTTCCCTGCCTGCCATGGCCAAGGACGTGACGGGTGGTGTCTACGTCGCCACCAACAACGCCGACGAGAACTCGCTGATCGCCTGGCGCCAGTTTGACGATGGCACCCTGGAAAAGGTCGGCGAGTACACCACCGGCGGCACGGGCAACGGCATGGATGGCGGCCTCGACCCGCTCGGTTCGGCCTACGGCGTGTGGCGTTCGGCAGACAACCGCAACGTGCTGGTGGCCAACGTCGGCGACGGCACCCTGTCGTCGCTTCACGTCGAAGATGACCTGACGCTGACGCTCAACAATGTGGTGGATGCCGGCGGTGCCAAACCCAAGGCCATCGACGGCCATGGCGACATCGTCTACGTCGCCAGCACCGATGGTGCCAACGATGAGCCGGGGGTGATCAAGGGCTTTACCATCGATGGCGATGGCAACCTGACCGAGATCCCCGACTCCGTTCGGCCGCTGGATGATTCTCCGGTCAGCATGGAGTTCACCGAGGACGGCAAGTACCTGACGCTTGTCGGCTTTCTTACCGGCATGGTGCATGTCTATGCGGTGGGCGACGAAGGCCTCCTATCGCAGGAGCCGATCTCGAGCCTCGAGTCGCCGCACCTGAGCGAGGAGCGCTTCTTCGCCCTGCCCATCGGCACCAAGCTGGTCACTCGCCCGGACGGCCACAGCACCCTGCTGGTGACCGAAACCCGCTATATCACCCAGGGCTACCAGTTCCACCCGTCCTCCGAGGAATCGAAGGCCAAGTATCCCTTCCTGCAGGAATACGAGGGCCAGACCGGCTCCATGTCGTCCTACGACATTGACGAGAACGGCAAGCTGACCCTGGTGTCGGCGGATGTGATGACTGGCGACGACATCTGGGGTGGCGAGCAGGCCGCCTGCTGGGTCACCACCTCGGAGGACGGCAAGTACGCCTGGACCACCAACTCCCATACCTCGAGCCTGTCGACCTTCAGCGTCGATCCCGAGGACGGCAGCATCGCTCTGCTGGAAGAAGCCGCCTACCGCGCCGAGGATTACAACGAGTATTTCGCCGACATGGACCTGAGCGCCGACGGCAACTACGTCAACATCATCAGCGGCAACACCGGCAAGACCTGGGTGTTCGAGATCCAGCACGACGACGGCAGCCTGAGCGTGGTCGATGCCTATCCGGGCAGTGCCGAAGTCCACTCCTACGGACTGGTGACCATCCCGCTGCCCCAGGGCGGCTAGGCGACTTTTCGGAGCAGGCCTAGGGGTCGGCGACCAGAGCCACGACGCTGGGCCACAAAGCTATGCCACAAAGCTTCACCAGAGAGCTGACCAAAATCGCCAGATCAGGCGGGTAGGTAAAGTAGCTAAAAAGGGGGCCGTGCTGACACGGCCCCCTTATTTGTTGCAAGCAGCATAAGAAAACTCAGCTCGTGTGCGGTGCTTCCCGGCTCGAGACCGCAGGCCATAGATCCAGCAACCGATGCAGTACCGCCATCACCGCCAGGGTGGCCAGCAGTGCCACGCACATCGAGCTGAACCGATAGACGGCGTCGACGACCAGATCCTGATCGGGTCTCAGGTACTGGCCAAACAGGATACCCAGGGTCGTCAGCCCGCCGAAGCCGATGCCGGAGCCGGCGTTCTCGATGACGTGCTCCCGTGCGAACAGCAAAAGACCGATGGCGTAGGCCAGCAGCACCAGCAGCAGATGGTCGCTCTTGGTGAACAGCACCAGTTGCAGCACCAGTGCCAGGTTGCAGCCCAACAGAGTGCCGATGGCACGACGCCAGGCCGACATCCGGGCGCCATGGTAGCCGAGGGCAAACAGGATCAGGATGGTCGCCATCTGCGCGGACAGGGAGTCGCGCAGATCGAGCAATTGAAACACCAGAAAGGACAGGGTCGCGGTCAGCGCCCCGATCAACGCCTGATGGCGCTTCAGCGCCGCCGTCTTGGCCTGACGTGGTGGCGGCTGTCGCGGCGTGACATCGGGAAACAGCCAGTGCATCAGGGCGGCGATGGCCACCGCCAGAAAACTCGCAACGGTGTTGCTGGCCAGCAGATCGAACAGGTCGAGGTCGGGGTAGCTGGCGAAATGCAGCATGATGCTCAGGGTTAGCACGCCGTTGGCGCCGAACACGAACAACGGCCCCCTGGCCATCAGCGTGAAGCGTCCCAGAAACATCAGGAACACCAGTCCCGTCATCACCACCGGCAGATGCTGGGTCAGCCCCACCACCAGGCTGATCTCGACCACATTGAGGCAGGCGTTACCCAGGAACTGGCGCACCACATGGGCGTTGAACACCGGAATGATCCCCAGCAGAAACATCGGAAAGACGGTGAAGAAGACACCATAGTTCCAGTGCATCAGCTGACTGATCAGAAAGCCGAGCCAGGCCCCCACCGCGATACGCAGACACTGGCGCAAGCCGTTGTCGCTGAGCTTCGAGGCCTTCGGTTGCTGCTGCCCTGACGACGCCCGTGGCCGCTTAATAGACGACGCCCGTGGCCGCTTGGTAAACAAGGCCAGTGGCAGCCTGGTAGACGACGCCCGTGGCTGCTTAATAAACGACGCCAGTGGCCGCTTAATAGACGACGCCCGTGGCTGCTTGGTAAACGACGCCGGTAGCCGGTTAATAAACATAGTGCAGCCAGGACATCAGCCGAATCTGCAGCGCCCCCAGCGGATGGGCCAGCGGGTGCTCCCCAGGAAACAGCTGCACCGTGGCGCGGGAGCCGGTGGGCAGACTCAGCGGTGCGTCCCCGGCCAGCGAAAGGTGCAGGCGAAGGCGCTGGGCGTCGCGCAGCCAGCGGTCGGTGGTGGGGATGTCGGCCAGGTTACCGTCGGCGCTGATCTGTCCGTCGTAGACCCCTGCGTCACGCTTCTCGACCCGGGCGGCAAAGACCTGGCCTGGCATGGCGTCGAAGACCACACGGGCCTCGTCGCCGGCGGCGACCTTGCGCAGGCTCTTCTCGCGGAAGTCCGCGATCAGTTCGACCTCATCGGTGATCAGCGCCAGCGCTGGCTGTCCCTGGGTGGCGTAGTCACCCACCTCGAGTTGCAGGTTGCTCAATGTGCCGGAATGCTGGGCCCGCACCAGAGTGTGGTCAAGATCGAGCTCGGCCTGCTCCAGGGCGTTGCGGGCCTGACGCAAACGCAAGTTGGCCTCCCCTTCGGCGCCCAGTTCAGCCTCCAGGCGCGCCACTTCGGCCTCGGCGGACTTGACCTCGGCCTGGGCCTGACGGTCGGTGGCCACCAGGCCATCGAGGCGCTGGCGCGAGATGCTGTTCTGGCTGATCAAGCGCTCGCCTCGCCGGCGCTCCTGGGCGCTCTCCTGGGCCCTGGCGCGGGCCGCTTCGAGGGCGGCGCGGGCAGAGGCGATGCTGGCGCTCAAAGTCGCGTTCTGCTGACGCGCTGCCTCCAGTTCCAGTCGCGCCTGCTCAAGCACCAGCTCGAAGGGCGCGGGGTCGATACGAAACAGCGGATCACCCGCCTCGACATGGTCGTTATTGCTGACGTGGACCCGCTCGACGGGGCCGCTGACTTCCGGGGCGATACGCACCACCGGGCGCATGACCCGCGCCTCCGGGGTCATCGGCATGTAGGTATCTGCCACCACAAAATAGGCAAACATCAGGACGAACATGCCCAAGGCCAGGCGAACGATCCACCTGAAGCGCTGGTCGGGGGTCATGGTATTCCTCTTGGTTACACGACGGGCTTTTTTAACGGGCCGACTCGACCGGCTGACGTGCGGGCTCACTCGACGGAGCCGCTCGGTATTTGACGAAGGCGTCCCCCGTCGACCGGCCGCGTAGACTAGCACTTTGTTAGCCTGTTAACAATATTGCGACCCTGTCATGCACATTTCCTGAACCTTTGCTGATTCGGGCAGTCGTACCCTTCGACGTGCTCGACCAGGCGTAGCGACTGCTTACCCAGGCAGTCGCCCGACACCCGACATGCTCGACCCACAAGGATGATGGAAATGCAGCGACGTGACTTCCTCAAGGCGGCCACCGCCCTCAGCGCCTACGCCCTGCCAATCTCCCCGCTGCTGGCCGCGCTGGACCAGCGGCTCATGACCACCGGAGAAAAGGTCTCCTTCGACTACGCCTGGCTGAAAGGCTTCGCCCGCCATCTGTCGGGGCAACCTCACCAGGATCACGAAGGCGAACTGCCCGACCAGCTCAAGTCCCTTTCCTGGGACGACTACCAGGCCATCGGCTACCGCGCCGACCACGCCCTGTGGAGCAACAGCGACGCGCCCTATACGGCCCAGCTGTTTCACCTGGGTCGTGGCTTCACCACCCCGGTCAGGATCTACCAGGTCAGCCAGGGACAGGCGCAGGAATTGGCCTACGACCCGGCGCTATTCAACTTTTCCAACGGCGATGGGGATAGCGTGGTCGATACCGATACGCTGTCCGAACGCCTCGGCTTCGCCGGCTTCCGCCTGCACCATCATCAGGACCCCAAGCGCGATATCGCCTCCTTCCTGGGCGCCAGCTACTTCCGTGCGGTCAGTCAGAGCATGCAGTACGGCATGTCGGCCAGGGGCCTGGCCATCGACACCGCCGGCAGCGAACCCGAGGAATTCCCCGACTTCACCCGCTTCTGGCTGGAACAGCCCGAGGGTGAAGACAAGCTCATCGTCTACGCCCTGCTCGAGTCGGAGAGCACCACCGGGGCCTACCGCTTCGATATTCGTCGCGACGTCGAAGGCGTGGTCATGGACGTGGCCGCCACCCTCTATCCGCGCAAGACGATCGAGCGTCTGGGCATCGCGCCACTGACCAGCATGTACCTGGTCGGCGAGAACGATCGTGACGTCAACTATGACTGGCGCCCGGAGATCCATGACTCGGATGGGCTGTCGATCCACACCGAAAGCGGCGAATGGTTGTGGCGCCCGCTGGTGAACCCGCCCCAGCTTCGCTACAACGCCTATTCCGCCACCAATGTTCAGGGCTTCGGCCTGGCCCAGCGCGACCACGACTTCGACCACTACCAGGACGATGGCGTCTACTACGATCGCCGACCCAGCGTGTGGGTCGAACCTACCGAGGGCTGGGGCGAAGGCAGCGTGGACCTGGTCGAGCTGCCTGCCAAGGACGAGACCTTCGACAATATCGTGGCCTACTGGCAACCCAAGACTCCGGTGGAGGCCGGCCAGGAGCTGCGCTACGCCTATCGTCTGAGCTGGTACGACCTGCCGCCACAGCAACCCAGCCTGTCGCGCTGTGTGGCGACCCGTACCGGACTGGGTGGCGTCGTCGGCCAACGTCGCGAGTACTTCAGCTGGCGCTTCGCCGTGGACTTCCGCGGCGGTCCCTTTCCCTTCGATGACGCAAGCGAGGTCGAGGTGGAGCCGGTCATCGAGACCAGCGCCGGGCGTATCGAGATCACCTCGGCCCGACCACTGGACGCCATTCAGGGCTACCGGGCCATGTTCGATGTGGTGCCACCGGACGAGGGCACCGAGCCGATCAATCTGCGCCTGTATCTGCGCGATAGCGAAGGCAAGCCGCTGTCGGAGACCTGGATCTACCAGTGGACGCCGCCTCCCGGCGATGAGCGCGAGCTACATAACCCCGATCACTTGTAGTCGCCCCACCCACCGATGATGCGGGGCGCCCTCCTTCCTTGATGACAAGTTGCCAGGGCCAGGCCACAATGTAGCTACACAGTGGCTACCAATGAGAAGGAGACATTCATGGGTACCGATACCGTGGTCCGAGCTCGCATCGACAGCGAGACCAAAGAGCGCGCCACCGCCGCCCTCGATGCCATGGGCCTGACCGTGTCAGACGCCATCCGCCTGCTGATGCTGCGGATCGCCGACGAAAAGCGCCTGCCGTTTGCGGTGCAGGTACCAAACGCCACCACGACCAAGGCGCTGGAAGAGCTGGAAGCCGGAAAGGGCAAGCGCTTCGATAGCGCGGATGCGCTGTTCGACGATCTAGGCATCTAATGCTGACCCCAGTTCGCTCAAGCCAGTTCAAGCGAGACGTAAAGCGGGTCCAGAAGCGCGGCAAGGACATGGACAAGCTACGCCGACTGCTGGGCCTGCTGCTTGAGCAAGCGCCCTTGCCGGATACCTACCAGGATCATGCATTGCAGGGAAACTGGAAGGGTTACCGAGATGCCCATATCGAGCCCGATTGGCTGTTGCTGTATCGCGTCGCGGATGACCAACTGCAATTGGCCCGGACAGGTAGCCACGCAGATCTCTTCCGCGAGTAGGCTAGGGCTTGTCTGAAAAGTGCCTGCGCTCGGTAATACGGCGTTAAAAATCGGCTGGTGCGCCAGCCCGGTCAAAATGCTCATTTACACCCCGTAAACTGCGCTGTCTCACCGATTTTTGCCTTGTCTAACCTTCGCTCGTCGACTTTTCGGACAGCGCCTAGCCTGAAACCCTTCCCCGCATGGCGGTTCCCGACACCACGACACAGGGTAATTCCCCTGCTCTCATCCTTTGCTCTTCCCCCTCAACCCAGCCGAATTGACCGCGTGGCGCCGCTTCCGGCATGATCGTGGCTGCTAGATCACTCCAACCTCTCAACAAAAACAAGGCGCTAGGCGGCTACCATCGTAAAGTGACGGCCCGCCGAGAAGACGCCATTTCGCTGAACACCACCAAGGAACCCCCATGACACGCCACATCGCGCCCCGCCCCCTTGCCCTGACCACCCTGGCCGCCGGCATCGCTCTGTCCACTGCGCTTGCCACGTCCGCCGCCCAGGCCAACGACTTCGCCGACATGGACCCGGTCAAGCTGCGCCTGGCCCACGTGGTCAACGAGCAGGACGGCTTCCATATCGCCGCCACCAAGTTCGAGGAGCTGGTCGAAGCCCGTACCGAAGGCAAGGTCGACGTCGAGATCTTCCCCAACGCCACCCTGGGTGATGAACGCACCCTGCTCGAAGGCATGCAGATCGGCACCGTCGACATGGGCGTGATCACCAACGGCCCGGTGGCCAACTTCGTCGAGCCCATGGCGGTATTCGAACTGCCGTTCCTGTTCGCCTCGCCCGAGGAGGCCTACTCGGTACTCGACGGCCCCATCGGCCAGGAACTGCTCGACAGGCTGGCCGACGTCAACCTCAAGGGCCTGGCCTACGCCGAGCGCGGTTTCCGCAACCTGACCAACTCCGAGCGCCCGGTGGCAAGCCCCGAGGACATCGACGGCCTGCGCATCCGGGTCATGGAAAACCCGGTCTACGTCGACACCTTCCGCGAACTCGGCGCCAATGCCGTGCCGATGGCCTGGACCGAGGCGCTGACCGCCATGCAGCAGGGCACCATCGATGGCCAGGAAAACCCGATCAACGTGATCCACTCGTTCAAGCTCAACGAGACCCAGGACTACATGACGCTGTCGCGCCACACCTACGCCCCGGCGATCTTCGTCATGGGTATGCCGTCCTGGCAGAAGCTGCCCGAGGCCGCCCAGGAGGTCGTCGAGGCCGCCGCCCAGGAAGCCGCCGAGTACGAGCGTGAGCAGAACGCCGCCATGGCCGAACAGCAGCTTGCCGAACTCAAGGAAGCCGGCATGCAGATCGAGGAGTCTCCCGACATCGCCGCCTTCCAGGACGCCGTCGCTCCGGTCTACGAGACCTACGGCGAGCAGTTCGGCGACTACCTGCCGCGCATCCAGGAAGCGCTGAAGGCCGGGGAGTCCAAGTAAGTGCTGTCCCTGCTCGAACGCCTTGAGCGGGGACTCGACGCCGTGACACGCCCGGTGGTGTTCGCCGCCATGGCGGCGTTGATCGGCGTCATCTCCCTGCAGATCATCTCCCGGGTAGCCTTCACCGCGGTGGGCTGGACCGAAGAGGTCGCACGCTTTCTGCTGGTCTGGATCACCTTCCTGGCCGCCACCCTGGCCTACCGCGCCGGTCGTCATATCGCCGTGACCTTCGTGGTCGACGCCCTGCCCGGCCTTGGCGGCCGAATCGCCAGGATCATCGCCCACCTGGTGGTGCTGGCCTTTCTGCTGGCGCTGATCATCATCGGCTGGAACTACATGCAGTTGCAGAGTTTCCAGAAGTCGGCGTCACTGCGCCTGTCGATGACCTGGGTCTACGCAGTGATGCCCCTGGCGGGCGCCTTGATGGCCTTCACCACCCTGGTGGCGATCGTGCGAGAACTGACCGGCCAGACGCCGGCGAGCCCGCAGGAGGTGGCGTGATGCTGTTGCTGTTCATCTCCTTCGTGGTGCTGATGCTGATCGGCGTGCCCATCGCCTTCACCATCGGCGCCAGCACCCTGGCGACGCTGGTGGTACAGGGCACACCGCTCGCCGTGGTGCCCCAGCAGATGTTCCAGGGCATCAACACCTTCGCCCTGGTCGCGGTGCCGATGTTTATCCTCACCGGCGACCTCATGGCCCAGGGCGCGGTCAGCCGCAAGCTGGTCGATTTCGCCGACAGCCTGTTCGGCTTTCTCAAGGGCGGGCTTTCGCTGGTGTCGGTACTGGCCGGGATGTTCTTTGCCGCCATCTCCGGCTCCGGTGCGGCCACCACCGCTGCGGTGGGCTCGAGCCTGGTGCCGGAACTCAAGCGCAAGGGCTATGACCCGGCCTCCGCCGCCAGCCTGATCGCCGCCAGCGGCACCATCGGCGTGGTGATCCCACCCTCGGTGCCGATGATCATCTACGCGGTCATCGCCCAGGAGTCGGTGTCGGACCTGTTTCTGGCGGGCTTTCTGCCGGGGCTGGCCATGGGTCTTGGCCTCGGTGCCATCGCCCTGGTCCAGGCCCACCGTCGCCAGTACCCCCACGGCAGCCCGCTGTCGCTGGCGACCATCTGGCGGACCCTGCGTGCAGCAAGCTGGGGGCTGATGACGCCGGTCATCATCCTCGGCGGGATCTTCTCGGGGGTGTTCACTCCCAGCGAGGCGGCGGTGGTGGCGGTGGTCTACGCCCTGCTGGTATCGCTGTTCGTCTATCGCGACCTGACCTATCGGGACGTCTACGCCGTGATGATCCGCTCGGCGATCACCACCTCGGTGATCATGCTGGTGATCGCCACCTCGGCGGTGCTGAGCTGGACATTGTCCAGCGCCCAGGTGCCGGCCCAGATCGCCCAGTCGGTGCTGTCGCTGTCCACCGATCCCTACGTCATCCTGCTGCTGGTGGTGGCGGTGATCCTGCTGACCGGAGTGTTCATCGAGACCGCCAGCGCCCTGATCATCCTGACCCCGGTATTGCTGCCGCTGGTGACCCAGCTCGGCATCGACCCGGTGCACTTTGGTCTGATCATCGTGGTGGGGCTGGCGATCGGCATGATCACCCCGCCAGTGGCGATCAATCTGTACGTGGCCTCTTCGGTGACCCAACTGCCGCTCGAGCGTATCACCCGTGCCATCCTGCCCTACCTGCTGGGGCTGATCGGCGTGCTGTTGCTGGTGGTCTACGTGCCCCTGTGGCTCTCGTCCTGACACCGGTGGCTATCGTCCTGACGCCGGAGGCGAAAGAGCCTATTTAGCGCCAACAAGCGAGCCGCGGATGCTGTCATCAGGATCCGCGGTTTTTTCTTTGCTGCCACAGCGCCATACTGGCGATGGACCGCTTCATCGGCAACTCCTTCGCAGCTTCACCGTACCCTGACATCCGGAGCCTTCATGACCCTTCGCCTGCCTGTCGTTGCCCGCCCCGGCCTTCGCGCCTTCCTGCACCAAGCAAGGATCGGCCTGCCGAGCCGCACTATCATCACCGCCATGATCGCCGCCCTGCTGCTGGCAAGCCTCGCCGGCTGCACCACCTACACCTACGATGACGGACACAAGGAGACGGTCTGGGGCGTTCCCCCGGTGGATGAGCACAAGACCGAACAGGAGCGCCAGAACGAAGGCGTCAAGTATCGTGAACCGGGCGTTATCCCTGAAGAATGATCGTCCGATTTGCTCCCCCATTTTACAGGTGGTACAGGCCTCGCCAGGACCTGCTGACGCTCAGGTGCTGCCGCCCTTCACCAGGGTGAATCCCAGATCGCGGATCGGCCGTTCCGGGGTCTTGCCGGACAGACGCTCGAGCAGCAGTTCCGCCGCCTGGGTGCCCATCTCGCTGCGGGCCACCGCCAGGGTGGTCAGCTTCGGCGTCAGGTGCTCCGCCAGCGGCAACCCCAGATAGCCACCCACCGCCAGCTCCTCGGGAATCCTGATGCCCTGGCGGCTGGCCGCCAGCAGCACGCCGCTGGCGACGATATCGTTGGAGCAGTGGATGGCGTCCGGTCGCGGTGTCATCGCCATCACATCCTCCAGCGCCCGCACCCCGACCTCGTAGGACGCCGGCTCGTGGTACTCCAGCACCCCGCCACAGGCCGCACCCGCCTCCTCCAGCGCCCGCTGGTGGCCCTCCAGGCGTTGAGCCGCCCGGTAGTCATGGCCCAGGTGAGAGCCGACGAAGGCGATACGCCGATAGCCCTGCTCAAGCAGATGGGACGCCATAGCGTGACCCAGGGCGACGCCATCCACCCCCACGTTCATGTCGATGGGGTCGTCGCCCACTTCCATGATCTCTACCACCGGGCGTCCCCAGTCCCTGAGTCGCGAGATCACTCGGGGCCGGTGGCGCAGACCGGTCAGGATCACCCCGGACGGCGAGTAGCCGAGCACCGTATCGACCAGACTGGCCTCGCGGTCCAGATCCCAGTCGGTGGTGGCCAGCAGCATCTGATAGCCCGCCGCCTCCAGTCGCTTCTGGATGGCATCGATGACCTCGATAAAGGTCAGGATCGCCAGCGACGGCACGATCACCGGGATCACCCGGGTACCGGCCGCTGCAAGCCCCCCGGCGATCAGGTTCGGCACATAGCCAAGCGCCTCCACCGCCGCGTCGACGCGTTCTTTGACCTCGGCGGAGACTCGACCCGGCGTATTCAGCGCCCGTGACACCGTGATCGGCGCGACCCCCGCCTGCCGGGCCACGTCAGCCAGGGTCACTCGGCCCTTGCCCCGGTGGCGCTTGCGTGAGCGAATTTCCTGGCTGTCCATTGGCGTCCTTCCTCGAAGATTCCTTTGGCCACAGTGTAACCCAAGACCAAAGTATGGGTAGCGCTACCATCTTAATGGTAGCGCTACCCATACAATGTCGACTACCTTTCGACTACGCCTCGACGCAACAGCGTCGTCGGACGATACGCCCCGAGGAGACAACGACAATGAACGCACGCAGCCTCACCCCCCTTGCCCTGGTCACCGCCATCTCGCTCGGCGCCGCCGGCACCGCCGCCGCCGAAGACCTGGCCATCGCCATCCACACCGACCCGTCCCACGCCATGTTCAAGATCGGCGAGCGCCTCAAGGACACCATCGAGAGCGAGTCCGATGGCGAGCTGACGGTGACCCTGCTAGGCACCGAGGTCGGTGGCGAGCGCGACCACCTGGAAGGCGCCAGCTACGGCGAGTACGCCATCGCCCTCGGTGGCTCCATGCCGATGACCCTGTATGCCCCCGAGTTTGCCGCCGCCGACCTGCCCTTCGTCTACGACTCCAGTGACCAGGCGCGCAAGATCTACGAAGGCGAGATCGGCGAGGCGCTGAATCAGAGCCTGATCGCCAAGGGCAACATGCGCCTGGTGGGCCTGTCGGCGCGTAACCCCCGCAACCTGACCTCAAAGACCCCGGTCGAGACCCCGGAGGACGTCAGCGAGGTGCGCATGCGCGTGCCGGAAATCGCGCCCTGGGTCGCGGTATGGGGCGAGATCGGCGCACTGCCGAGCCCGATCGCCTGGCCGGAGGTCTACACCTCGCTGCAGACCGGCGTCATCGACATGCAGGAAAACCCGGTGGACAACATCTACGCCGGCAAGCTGTTCGAGGTGCAGGACTATGTCAGCCGCACCGAACACGTCTACTCGTTCTTCCACTGGCTGATGAACGAAGACGTCTATCAGGAACTGTCCGACGAACACCGTGACATCGTCCTGTTAGCCATCGACGACGCCACCACCTGGGGTGATCAACTGGTCAGCGATGGTCAGGCGGAGCTGTTTGAAAAACTAAAGGAAGAAGGCATGGAGGTGGTCGAGCCCGATGTCGCCGCCTTCCGTCAGGCCGCGCGCCCCGCGGTGGAAGAGATCGCCCAGGACTACGACCCGGCCGTTCGTGACTATGTGCTGTCACTGATCCAGTAAGTCCGAGGCGGCGCGAGCCTTTGAGGCCTTGGCGCCTCGAGGGTTGGCACAGCATCTGACCGTCCCACGGGGCCTCGCCGACCGAGGCCTCCCTCTCTTGAGTCAAGTCCCCGCCACCCGGCGGGGGCAACGGAGTGTCCGATGACCTCATCTCCTACCCTGTCCCGGGCACTGGGTGCTTTCTGGTGGTTGTTGACCACCGTGGTAGTCGGTGCCTTCGGCCTGATGCTGCTGGTCATGGCCATTCAGGTAATCGCACGCTATGCCCTCGGTGTCGCGGTGCCCTGGACCGACGAGGTTTCCCGCTACCTGTTTCTGGCGGAGATCTTTCTCGGTTCGGTGCTGGCGCTGCGCTACCAGGAACACATCCGCATCACCGTCGTCACCGACCTGCTGCCAGCGGGCGCCCAGCGCTGGGCGGCGGTCGCCGCTGACGCCATCAGCATCCTGGTGCTTCTGATGATCATGGGGGGCGCCTTCAACATGATGGAGCGCACCGCCGGCATCTTCGCCAGCACCTTCGACATGAGCTTTTCCTACCTGTACCTGATGCAGCTGGTCGCTGCCGGCCTGATGGCACTGCTGCTGGTCGAGGACCTCGTCGTTCGTCTGCGCGGCAAGCCTCCCAACTTGCCTGACGAACCCAAGGAGTAAGACACCATGGAAATCTTTGCCATCATGTTCGTCGGCCTGATCGTGCTGCTGATGCTGGGGGTGCCGGTCGCCTTTGCGATGATCGCCTCATCGGCGGCGGTGCTGGCCTATACCCGTGGCTTCGCCGAGATCCCGCTGGAGATGATCGCCCAGCGCACCCTGTACGGCGTCAACAGCTTCACCCTGCTGGCGATTCCCGCCTTTCTGCTGATCGGCCGGCTGATGAACTCCGCCGGCATCTCTGATCGGGTGTTCGACGTGGCGCGCTGCGCGGTGGGTCACCTCAAGGGCGGGCTCGGCCACGTCAACGTGCTGGCCAGCATGCTGTTTGCCGGCATGTCGGGCTCGGCGGTGGCCGATGCTGGCGGGCTTGGCGCGGTGGAGATCAAGGCCATGGAAGACGATGGCTTTCCCACCGACTTCAGCGCCGCGGTCACCGCCAGTTCCGCCACCATCGGGCCGATCATCCCGCCCAGCATTCCGGCGGTCATCTATGGCGCCCTGGCCAACGCCTCCATCGCCGCGATCTTTCTCGGCTCCATCCTGCCGGGCCTGTTCATGGGTGCCGGGCTGATGGTGATGGTGGCGGTGATCTCCCATCGTCGTGGCTACCCGACCCGGGCCCGCGCCACCATGGCCGAGTTCACCCGTGCACTGTCGCGGGGGCTGTTGCCGATGTTGACCCCGGTGATCATCCTGGTCGGCATCCTGTCGGGGCTATTCACCCCCACCGAGGCCTCGGTGGTGGCGTTGCTCTACTGCATGATCATCTCGTTCTGCGTCTATCGCTCGATCACCCTGCGCGAGTTCGTCCAGATCCTGCGTGACACCGCCATCGACACCTCGGTGCTGCTGTTGATCATCGCCGGCAGCGCGCTCTATAGCTGGATCCTGGCACGCTACCAGGTCACCGCCCTGGTCGCCGACTTCCTGCTCGCCACGGTCAGCGACCCGATGGTGCTGCTGCTGCTGCTGAGTCTGTTCATCCTGCTGATCGGGCTGTTCATCGACTCGGTACCGGCGCTGTTTCTACTGACGCCGTTGCTGGTGCCGGTGGTGGTGCAGTACGGCATCGATCCGGTGCACTTCGGCGTGCTGATGATCTTCAACCTGATGATCGGGCTGATCACGCCACCGGTGGGCACGGTGCTGTTCGCCATCCAGAAGATCACCGACCTGCCCTTCAACACCCTGGTGCGGGCCACCCTGCCGTTCTACATCCCGCTGGTGGCGGTGCTGATCGTGATCACGCTGTTTCCGTCCATCGTGATGTTCCTCCCCAACCTCTTGCTCAAATGACGCCGCGACCCGGCAAGGCTCCAGGGCCTTGCCGGGCGGGCTTATCTCAATAGGAGTCATGCCATGGCTGTACTGATCACCGGTGGCCTCGGCCACGTCGGTTCCTGGGTCGCCACCCTGCTCGCCCGCCAGGGCAAGAAGGTCATCATCTGCGATATGGCCGCCCCCCACGTCGACCGCATGGGGCTCGACTATCTCGAGGAAGTGCGCGACAACGTCCACTTCGAAGCGGTCGACGTGCTCGACACCCACACCCTGTTCGAGACCTTTCTGCGCTATCGCGACGAGCTGGAAGGGGTCATACACGGCGTCTCGGTGATCGCCGGGCCAAGCTTCCAGACCCGCCCGTTCAAGCACCTGTCGATCAACGCCATGGGCACCCTGAACGTCTACGAGACCTGCCGGCTGCTGGGCATCGACAAGGTGGTCAACATGAGCTCCGGCGCGGTCTACGGCGACGCCGCCGGCCCACAGGTCGAGACCATGCCCTACAAGGCCACCGACCTTTACGGCGCCACCAAGATTTCCGGCGAGCTCTACGGCGACCAGTACACGGCGACCTACGGCATGGATATCCGTCAGGCCCGACTGTTCTTCGTGTATGGCCCCGGCAAGCGCCCGTCCCACATGCACGCGGTCTACCAGGCGATGTTCGGGCCACTCGAAGGGCTACGCGATGTGCACCCGGACAACGGACGCGACCAGACCACCGACTGGACCCACGTCGAGGACACCGCGAGGGGCATCCTGGCGCTGTTCGATGCCGACAGCGTGCCACACCGCCACTACAACATTTCCTGCGGTGTGCCGATCGCCCATCAGGACATCGTCGACAGCGTCACCGAACTGCTCGGCCACGACAGCGGCATGCGTCTGGGGCCTGGCCCCTTCGTGGTGCGTGGCAGCCCCCTGGACATCACCCGCGCGCGCACGGATCTGGGCTTCGAGCCGCGATTTACTGATATCCGCGAGGGACTCGAGGACTACCATCGCTGGCTCAAGAAGAACGCTTGAGCCGACATGGCCGGCCTGTCCGTGGCAGGCCGGCCATCACTGCCGACGGAACACCAGCGCCAGATTGTTGGCCGGTAGCTCGTGGATGGCCTCCCGGCTCAGGCCGTGCTCGGCGGCGACCTCGGTCACCTGCTCCAGGTCCCGCACGCCCCAGCGCGGGTCACGGCGCCTCAGGTCGGCGTCGAAGGCCGCATTGGACGGCGCGGTATGCTCACCACCACGTCGGTAAGGGCCGTACAGCAACAGCACGCCACCCGGCTCGAGGTGAGCCTGGGCCTTTGCCATCAGCGCAGGCGTCACTTCCCACGGCGAGATATGGATCAGATTGATCGCCACCAGGGCGTCAAAGGTGTCATCCGGCCAGGGTTCCAGCACGTCGCGGCGTACCGGCGCCAGCAGATTGCCGCCCCCTTGCGTCGCTTGCTCCGGCTCTCGCCCAGCAGGCCCTGCCCGTTGCGCTTCGCTTTCGCCTTGCCTGTCACCCTCCGCTTCCCCTTGCCCATCGTCTGCTGCTGCAAGCGCGCGCCAGGCAGCGATGGACGCCAGCGCCGCCTCGGAAACGTCACTCGGCTGCCATCGCCAGCCCGGCTGGCACTGCGTCATATACAGTCCGTGCTCACCACTGCCGCTGGCGAGCTCCAGCACGCGGGCATGGCGTCCCAGGCACTGGCGCAGCACCGCGTGGATGGGCTCGCGATTGCGAAGCGCCGCTGGACTGGAGAGTCTCGCGTCGGACATGGGAAAACCTCACGGTAAACAAGGGGAGTAACAAGAGCGGCAATGGCCAAACGAATATAACGGAAGCATGGTAACGTCTGGCATCAACGGCTTGCGCAACGATGCCAAGCGATGATCGTCCCGGTACACTAGCAAAAGATACCCTTCATCTTCACCAAGGACGGCCCATGGCTCGACCCGCGCCTCGCTACCTCGAGATTCAACAGCACATCCTGGCCAAGATCCAGCGGGGGGAATGGCCCACCGACCATCGCATCCCGGGTGAGGAGCAGCTGGCGCTCGACTTCAACGTCAGTCGCATGACCGCCAACAAGGCCATCCGCGAACTGGTTCAGCGCGGCTACCTTACCCGCCAGCCGGGTGCCGGAACCTTCGTCACCGAACGCAAGGCGGAATCCTCGCTGATGGAGGTCCACAATATCGCCGAAGAGGTCCGCGGTCGCGGCCATCACTATCGGGCCAGGGTACAGCGTGCCGAAGCGATCGACGCCAGTGAGGACATCGCGTTGCAACTGGGGGTCAAGCGTGGCAGCAAGGTCTTCCATACCCGTATCGTTCACCACGAAAACGACGAGCCCATCCAGCTCGAGTTGCGCTACGTCAATCCCCGCCACGTGCCCGATTATCTGGACGCCGACTTCACGCTCACCACGCCCCATCAGGTGCTGATCCAAACCTGGCCGATCACCGATATCGAACACGTGGTCGAGGCCGTTTCGGCAGACACACGACAGGCCGAGGAGCTGGCCATCTCCACCTCCCTCCCTTGCCTGCAGTTGCGGCGGCGCACCTGGTCAAATGACCTGCTCATCAGTTACGCCGTGTTGATCCACCCGGGCGATCGCTACAAGTTGCGCTCGGCGTGGAAGGACTGAGGGACGCACACAGCCTCCACCAACGCACGAGGGCCGGACAGTGATTGTCCGGCCCTCGTACTTACGGCGACAGCGATCGACAAGGTTACTGCAGCAGCATGGCCGCCGGGATCGCCATCACCAGGGTGAGTGCCACCCGCACCGCCCATACCACCAGCATCTGCCAGATGGTGATTGGAATTCGGGTGGCCAGCACGCAGGGAATGGACGCCGAGAAGAACAGGATGGACGACACCGACACCACGCCGGCGGCAAAGCGCGCCACGAAGTCGATTCCCGCGTCGCCACCGAGCAGCAGCGCCGGCAGGAACATCTCGGCCAGGCCCGCTGCGCTGGCCTGGGCCAGTTCCTGGGCATTATCGATGCCGAAGATCGCCACCACCGGATAGAACAGCCAGCCCAGCCACTCGAACACCGGCGTGTACTTGGCCACCAGCAGTCCCAGCAGCCCCACCGACATGATCGACGGCAGGATGCTGATCGCCATCACCAGCCCTTCGGTCAGATTCTTGCGTACGCTGGATCCCAGCCGCGGCGCCTGCTCGGCCACCTTGATACCGGTGCGCCACGCCAGCGCCAGGCGATCCCCCTTCCGCGCTTCAGGTTCGCCGTCGGTCGCGGTGTTGTCCATGCCTGATAGCGGCCACAACCGCGCGGTCACCGCCGAGACAACGAAAGTGATCACCAGGGTGATCCAGAAGTAGGCGTTCCAGTAGTCCATCAGCCCCAGGGTCTTGGCGACGATGATCATGAACGGCGCGGAGACGGTAGAGAAACCGGTGGCAATGATGGCCGCTTCTCGGGCCGAGTACTGGCCACCGGCGTAGGCACGGCTGGTGATCAACAGTCCGATCGAGTAGCTGCCGACAAAGGAGGCCACCGCGTCGATGGCGCTTCGACCCGGGGTACGCCACAGCGGGCGCATGACGGGCTGAACTAGGATGCCGATCAGCTCGAGTAGCCCATAGCTCAGCAGCAGCGCCAGGAAGATGGCACCGATCGGCACGATCAGCCCCACCGGAATCACCAGCTTGTCGTAGAGAAAGGGCAGCATGTCCGGCTGATGCAGCAGTGCCGGACCGGCGGTGGTCATGGTCAACAGCGCCGCCACCACCCCCAGAAGCTTGAGCACGGTGAAGATCTTGTCGGTGAGACTGCGTCGCCAGTCTCCCTTGATCAACGGATAGGCCGCGCCGGCGATGATCAGCGCCAGGGCGTAGAACCTCGCCCAGTCACCGAGCCCGGCCCGTGCCGCGGTCACCAGATGATCCAGCGGAATCGTGGTTCGACCTTCCCAGGCAACCGGAACAAAAAAGATGAAGATGCCGATGGCGCTGGGCACCAACAGCTTGAACAACAGCAGGCCGAGGGGTGTCTGGCCTACCGAGGAACCAGGAGTCGTCGCCATGAAGGGAACCTCGTCGAAGTGTGAACCAACTCGTAAGTGTCATCTTGTTTGTATATACATTTCAACCGCTATAGTGGCAAAGCACTCCCCCACAGCGCCTTTAGACGATGGTCTAATATGCCACAAGCTTCTCCTCAGATTCGTTCGTTAAACGGCGTTATCACGCTCCACCACACCTCTTTCCTGCAGCGTCGCAGACAGGCCGCCGGTCAGGGCATCGGACGAACCGGCAAGGGCTCCAGAACCACACTTTTCTGTATATACATGATGCTGTCGAGCGATCCCGTTGGGCACCCGACGTCTCCCGCGCGTGCTCGAAACGCTCTCAGGTCCCTGGACGATTCGGGGTTCAGAAAAGCCGGTAACGATCCCGTGGCCAAGACGGGGTGCACTCGGCCTAGCCGACCTGCGCTCCCCCGGTGCGATGCTTCACAGAGGACATGCCTAGTGCACCCGCGACCCTGTATATACGTTTACCGAAGCAATCAGTCGAGATTTCACGCCTATCCGCGCACTACGACCATGGTCTACTGATGCGTCACGGCCTGGAACCAAGCCCAAAAAACGCCTGCAAGCCGCTGTTTCAACAACCATCCATCAGGCCAGACCCGAGGTTCGGGCGATGCATCACTGGCGACTCGGCGGCTTGACGAAACGGCTTGAAGGCATTATTTGTATATACATTAACCGACACGGAGCATCCCCATGTCCGAGCAATCCAAGCGCCTGCTGTGGCGCGATCTGGCGATCTTCGACGGACTGACCACCCTGCCCGAGCGTCACTGGGTAGCGGTCGAGGATGGACGGATCTGCGCCCTGGGCACCATGCAGACCCTTGACCCGAGTCAACATCGCGACGCCGTCGACATGGGGCAAGGCGGCGTCATGACGCCGGGCCTGATCGACTGCCATACCCACCTGGTCTTCGGCGGGCAGCGCAGCGACGAATTCGAGCTGCGCCTGCAAGGCGCCTCCTACGAAGAGATCGCGCGTCGCGGTGGCGGCATCCTGGGCACCGTCACGGCGACCCGGGAAGCCGACGAATCGGCCCTGTTCGACGCCGCTGCAAAGCGCCTCACGTCGATGATCGAGGACGGCGTGACCAGCGTCGAGATCAAGTCCGGCTACGGCCTGACCCTGGCCGACGAACTGAAGATGCTGCGGGTGGCGCGACGTCTCGGCGAGCAACTGCCCGTGCGCGTCACTACCACCCTGCTGGCCGCCCATGCCCTGCCACCGGAGTATGCAGACGACGCCGATGGCTACATCGAGCTGGTGTGCGACCAGATCCTGCCGGCGGCCCACGCCGAGGGCCTGGTCGATGCGGTCGACGTGTTCTGCGAGCGCATCGCCTTCTCGAGCGAACAGTCCCGACGCGTGTTCGAGGCGGCCAGGGCGCTTGACCTGCCGGTCAAGGCCCACGCCGAGCAGCTTTCGCTGTCCGGTGGCGCGGCCCTGGTGGCCCAGTTCCGAGGGTTATCCGCCGACCATATCGAGTACCTGGACGACGACGGCATCGCGGCGATGGCCGATGCCGGGACCGTCGGCGTCCTGCTGCCCGGTGCCTTCTACACCCTGCGCGAAACGCAGCACCCACCGATCGACGCCATGCGTCGTGCCGGCGTCGCCATGGCGGTGGCCTCGGACGCCAATCCGGGCACCTCGCCCATCGTGCTGCCGACCCTAATGCTGAACATGGCCTGCACCCTGCTGCGCCTGACACCCCAGGAGGCACTGGCCGGCATGACCCGCCACGCCGCCCAGGCCATCGGCCAGCCAGACCTTGGACGTATCGCCGTCGGCGCTCCCGCCGACCTGTGCGTCTGGAACATCGATAGCCCGGCCGAACTGGCCTATGCCGTCCAGCCGGGACGACTCAAGCATCGCCTGCTGGAGGGCGTATTGACCCATGGATGAGCAGCTATCTTCCCCCTGGTCATCCATGACCCCGGCGGCTGACCCAGACACCATGCCGTCCAGCCGGGACGGCTCAAGCATCGCCTGCTGGAGGGCGTATTGACCCATGGATGAGCAGCTCGCTTCCCCCTCGTCTCCCACCGCGCCGTTGACCGAACCGGACATGGGTATCTGGCAGGGGCGTACCGACCCCGAGCCCAACAGCGAGCGCTGGCACCAGCGCATCGCCGCCTACCGCTCCGGCGCCGAGCCTGGCGTCGTGGTGACGGGCTTTGCCAGTGATGCCGGTGTCGCCCGCAACAAGGGGCGGGTGGGCGCCGCCGATGGCCCCGCCGCCATTCGCCGTGCCCTAGCCCCCATGGCCTGGCACCGCGACGCCCCGGCCTACGATGCCGGCGACGTGCACTGCGTCGGCAATGGCCTCGAGGATGCCCAGGAGGCGCTGGGCGCGCGGGTGACCGAGATCCTCGACCAGGGTCACCAGCCAGTAGTGCTGGGCGGCGGTCACGAAGTCGCCTACGCCAGCTGGCGCGGCCTCTCCGAGCATCTGGACAAGGGCCACCGCAGGCCCACCGTGGCGATCATCAATCTGGACGCTCACTTCGACCTGCGCGACCCCAGCGAACAGACGTCTTCCGGCACGCCCTTCGCCCAGATCGCCGCCGACTGCGCCAGGCGTCGCTGGCCGTTCCGCTACGCCTGCCTCGGAGTCAGCCAGGCGGCCAACACCCGTGCCCTGTTTCACACCGCCAAGCGGCTCAAGTCGCTGGTGGTCGAGGATCGCGAGTTTCGCGATAGCCGCATCGCGTACATCAAGCGCGACGTGCAGCGTCTGGTAGCCGACTGCGATCACGTCTACCTGACCATCGACATGGATGTCTTCCCTGCAAGCGATGCCCCTGGCGTCAGCGCTCCCGCCTCGCGGGGCGTGATTCTGACCCACTTCGAGCCGATCCTCGAGTTCCTGCGTCGCTCGCGCAAGCTACGCCTGATCGACATCGCCGAGGTCAACCCGGCGTATGACATCGACCAACGCACGGCGCGTCTCGCCGCCCGCCTGGTCCATCAACTGACCCGGTCCAACGCCTGACCGAGCCTTTTATTCCCTTTCACTACAGGTACCGACATGAACCAGATCACGCCCTCGCTGAACGACCGTCACGATCCTTCGCGCAAGATCGCCGCCCCCACCGGCACCGAGCTGTCGTGCAAGAGCTGGCTGACCGAAGCCGCCCTGCGCATGCTGATGAACAACCTCCACCCTGACGTCGCCGAGCGTCCCGAGGATCTGGTGGTGTACGGCGGCATCGGTCGCGCTGCCCGCACCTGGGAATGCTTCGACAAGATCGTCGAGGTGCTCAAGCGCCTGGAGGACGACCAGACCCTGCTGATCCAGTCCGGCAAGCCGGTAGCGGTGATCCCGACCCACAAGGACGCGCCGCGGGTACTGATCGCCAACTCCAACCTGGTGCCGGCCTGGGCCAACTGGGAGCACTTCAACGAGCTCGACAAGAAGGGACTGATGATGTACGGCCAGATGACCGCCGGGTCCTGGATCTACATCGGCTCCCAGGGCATCGTCCAGGGCACCTACGAGACCTTCGTCGAGGCTGGCCGTCAGCACTTCAACGGCGACCTCAAGGGCCGCTGGGTACTGACCGCCGGCCTCGGCGGCATGGGCGGCGCCCAGCCGCTGGCGGCGACCCTGGCCGGCGCCTGCTCGCTGAACATCGAGTGCCAGCAGACGAGCATCGACTTCCGTCTGCGTACCCGCTATCTGGACGAGCAGGCCAACGACCTGGACGACGCGCTCGAGCGTCTTGCGCGCTACACCAGTGAAGGCAAGGCCATCTCCATCGGTCTTTGCGCCAACGCCGCCGACGTCCTGCCGGAACTGGTCAAGCGCGGCGTCAAGCCGGACATGGTCACCGACCAGACCAGTGCCCACGATCCGCTGCACGGCTACCTTCCCTCTGGCTGGACCTGGGACGAGTACGTGGCCCGCGCCAAGAGCGAGCCCGACACAGTGGTCAAGGCCGCCAAGGCGTCCATGGCGGTGCATGTGCGCGCCATGCTCGAGTTCCAGAAGATGGGCGTGCCCACCTTCGACTACGGCAACAACATCCGCCAGATGGCCCAGGAAGAAGGCGTCGAGAATGCCTTCGACTTCCCCGGCTTCGTCCCGGCCTACATTCGTCCGCTGTTCTGCCAGGGCATCGGCCCGTTCCGCTGGGTGGCGCTGTCCGGCGATCCGGAGGACATCTACAAGACCGACGCCAAGGTCAAGGAGCTGATCCCCGACGACGAGCACCTGCACCACTGGCTCGACATGGCCAAGGAGCGCATCAGCTTCCAGGGTCTGCCGGCGCGTATCTGCTGGGTCGGTCTGAAGGATCGCGCGCGCCTCGGCCGCGCCTTCAACGAGATGGTCAAGAACGGCGAACTCAAGGCGCCCATCGTCATCGGCCGTGACCACCTCGACTCCGGTTCCGTGGCCAGCCCCAACCGCGAGACCGAGTCCATGCTGGACGGCAGCGACGCCGTGTCCGACTGGCCGCTGCTCAACGCCCTGGCCAACACCGCAGGCGGCGCTACCTGGGTCTCGCTGCACCACGGCGGGGGTGTCGGCATGGGCTTCTCCCAGCACGCCGGTGTGGTCATCGTCGCCGACGGTACCGACGAGGCCGATGCCCGCCTGGCCCGCGTCCTGCGCAACGACCCGGCAAGCGGCGTGATGCGCCATGCCGACGCCGGCTACGACATCGCCAGCCAGTGTGCCCGCGACAACGGCCTCGACCTGCCGATGCTCAAGGACTGATGCCGTCCCGGGCGCGGCCAGCCGCTGGCGCGCCCGACCCTGGCATCGAGGCGCCTTGTCCCTTAGCGCGCCTCCTGCCCGGGAGCGCCATGTAAAAAGCGCAGACGCCTGCACAAAGGCCGCCCCTCGGGGCGGCCTTTATCGTGTACGACCGTGATTCACTTCGATGCCACTTGAAACGTGCGCCGACGCCCCTGAAGCGGCCGGCGACGGGTCAGGCACAGCACTGCTTGAACTTGCGCGCACTGCCACAGGGACAGGGATCGTTGCGTCCCGGCTTGAGTCGAGACACCCTGGCCTCGCCATCCAGATAGACCCAGCGTCCCTGGTGGCGCACAAAGCGCGAGCGCTCTTCCAGCACGCCCCAGCGCTGCCGCCCCGGCGGGCCCTCGGCAAAGGTCGCACGAAACTGCACCCAGCCCTGGTCGCCTGTTTCACCGCTATCGAGTATCTCGAGACGCTTCCAGCGGGTATCGTCGTCACCGCCCAGTTGCGCCGGGCGACTGTCCGGGTGCCAGCTATGGCGCAGGTAGTCCTCGAGCCCGAGGGCGAAGGCCGCAAAGCGCGAGCGCATCAGCGCCTCAGGCGAACCTGCGTTCTCGCCCTGGTGCAGCAGACCGCAGCAGTGCTCGAGGACCAGGCCACTGCCGCAGGGGCAGCGGGTGGATGACGTCGTGTTCAAGGTGCGGCTCTCCTCTCATCTACCTTGCGCTTTGCCACAGCGCAGGCCTTGTACGAAAACCCGACGTGGGTGGCAACGCTTTAAACAGACTGCCGACCTGTACCGGCCTCAAGCAAATACCGACCAGCCTGTGGCCTTGGACAGTCCCTCCAGGGCGGCGGTGCCCTTGAGCGAATTGCCGTAGCGATCCAGTCCCGGCGACCACACCGCGATCGAGGCCACATTGGGCACCACCGCCATGATCCCGCCCCCGACACCGCTCTTGCCCGGGAAGCCGACCCGATAGGCGAAGTCCCCCGAGCCATCGTAGTGGCCGCAGGTCATCATCAACGCATTGATCGCCCGTACCCGCTCGAGCCCGATCATGCGCTGGCCCTCGAAGCCACCACACAGAAAGCGTGTGGCCCTGGCGAGCTGGGCGGTGGACATCTCGATGGCGCAGTGATGGAAGTAGGTGCCCAGCACCCGGTCACAGTCGTTGGTCAGGTTGCCGCAGGAACGCAGGAAGTAGGCCAGGGAGAAGTTGCGATCCCCGGTGGCATGCTCGGAGCGCGCCACCTGCTCGTTGATGTGGATGTCCTCGTCGCCGGAGGCCTCGCGCAGAAAGCGCAGAATCTCGCCGAGGGTGTCGCGTGGCGCATTGCACCCGAGCACCGCGTCGGTGGTGACAATCGCCCCGGCGTTGATGAAGGGATTGCGGGGAATGCCGTCTTCCACCTCCAGCTGGACGATGGAGTTGAAGGCCCGGCCCGATGGCTCGCGCCCGACCCGCTGCCACAGGCCATCGCCGTGGCGCCCCAGCGCCAGCGCCAGGGTGAAGACCTTCGACACGCTCTGGATCGAAAAGGCCTTGCCGGCGTCGCCGGCATGAAACTCCTGTCCATCCACGGTGCACACACTGATGGCGAACTGGCGGGGATCGACACAGGCAAGTTCGGGGATATAGCTTGCCACCTGGCCCCACTCGCCAGCCTGACGAGCCTCGCGATCCAGCCTCTCGACCAGCGCCTGCAGTTGTTCCGGCGTAAGGGTCTTTCCCATGAGCGTGATTCTTCCAGGAGCCTGACAAGGCTGGCGATGGTCGCCCCCTCCACCATCACTGTCAACGTCCCTTCCCGGCAGGGGTCAATCGCCAGGGCGACAGCGCCCGCTCAGGGCCCGCTCAGCGCCCGCGCCGCTTGGTGCGCATGGTCGCCTCGGCGGCAAGCGGATCTTCTGGCCAGGGGTGCTTGGGGTAGCGGCCGCGGTTCTCCTTGCGCACCTCGGGGTAGACGTTGTGCCAGAAGCTTCGAAGGTCCATGGTCGTCGCCAGCGGCCGCCGCGCCGGGGACAGCAATTCCAGGCGTACCGGCACCCGCCCGTCGACGATACAGGGTGTGGCTTCGCAACCGAACAGGGCCTGCAATTTGGCGGCCAGAACCGGCACGATACGCGTGCCGTGCTCGTCGCCGTCGTCGACCTCACGCTCATAGCGCAAGGCCGCGCTGTCACCGCTTGGCAGCGCCAGCCGTCGCGGTGCCAGCTCGTCCAGCTTGCCCGCCAACGGCCACGGCAGACGTTCGCGCAACAGCCGTTCCCAGGGCAGCGCCAGCACCTGATCGAGCCGCGACAGGCCGTCCAGATGCGGACCGAGCCAGTCCTCGAGCTCGGCCATCAGGCTGGCGTCGTCAAGCTCCGGCCACTGGGGATCATGCGTCCGTCGCAACAGCGCTACCCGTCTTCTGAGCTGTTCTGCCGCCTCGTCCAGCGGCAGCGCCTCGCGCTGCCCCAGGGCGTCGAGCAGCGCCCGGCGCCTCGCCTCTCGACTCGGCGGTCCTGCCAGGGGCTTGCGCTCCAGCACCACGGCATCGAGGGCGCGTACCCGCTCGCCTTCCAAGCGCCCCGCCGATGCGTTCCAGGCGACCCGCTCGGTCCAGTCGAAAAGTTCAGGAAAATGCGCCAGCAGCGCCGCCTCCTCGATCCGTACGCCGCGATAGAGTCTGGCCTCACGCTGGCGACCGTCCAGGTCCACCGCGACCAGCAGGGGCGCGTGGGCCAGGGGGTGATCGCTTGCCAGCGTCACCAGGCCACCGCCACGCAGGCGAAAGCGTCCGGGCGAAAGGTGCTGAGCGACACGGTCGGGGTAGGCGCAGAGCAGAAGCTCGCCCAGGGTTATTGATGCGCCCGGCTCGCCTGTCCCGCGCGGCTCGCCCATACGGGCCTTGTCCAGCGCCACCCCGGCGCGCTTGCACAGTCGCCGGGCCTCCCGCTGCCAGGCAGGGTCTGGCCTCGGCGACGACAACAACTGCGAAAACACCCGCTCCAGATCCGGCTCCCGCGAGGCGCCCTGACGACCCTCGAGCCAGGCGGCCAGGGCGCAGGCCAGGGCCAGCGACGCCTCGCCAGCGCGGCTGGCCCGCTCCAGCATGGCGGCGAGCCGGGGATGCACCGGCCAGCGTCCGGCTGCCCGGCCCAGCGAACTCAAGCCGCCATCAGGCTCGACCAGCCCGAGGGACTGCAACAGCCGACGCCCGCTATCCAGGGCCGCTGTCCCTGGTGAAGTCACCCAGGCAAGCGCGGACGCGTCCTTGACGCCCCAGCGAGCCAGTTCAAAGGCCAGGCCGGACAGGTCTGCCTGGTGTATCTCCGGCTCGGCGTGGGGCGGCAGCGGCTGCTCTTCCGCCCACAGCCGATAGCAGCGTCCAGGCCCCTGGCGCCCTGCCCGCCCACGCCGCTGATCGGCGCTGGCTCGGTTGACACGGCGGGTCTCGAGACGCGAAAGCCCGGTACGCGGGCTGAACACCGGCACCCGCTCCAGTCCTGCATCGACCACGCTGCGCACGCCATCCACGGTGACACTGGACTCGGCGATGGCGGTGGCCAGCACCACCCGACGCCGGCCATTCGGGTCAGGACGAAGGGCAGCGCGCTGCTGCTCGAGCGGCAAGCGTCCGTGCAGCGGCAGTATCGCGATATCCTCCAGCCGCTCGCCCAGCCAGCGCCCGAGACGTTCGATTTCGGCAACGCCAGGCAGGATCACCAGCACGTCGCCAACAGGATCACCACCACCCCTGGCATCGTCATCCCCGCCATGGGACACAGGATCGGACGCCTGCAGCGCCTCCATGACCACCCGGCCCTGCTGCTCCTCTGCAGAGGCGCGCTGGGACAGCGGCCGATACAGCGTCTGGACCGGATACTGCCGCCCCGGGCACTCGATCACCGCCACGTCCTGTCCCAGCACGCCTTGCATGGCGGCCACGTCCAGGGTGGCAGACATCACCACCAGGCGCAGGTCCTCGCGCAGCCCCTGCTGGACATCGAGGGCCAGCGCCAGCCCCAGGTCGGCCTCCAGACTGCGTTCATGGAACTCGTCGAAGAGGATGCCGGTGACCCCCTCTAGCATGGGGTCGTGCTGCAGCATGCGCGACAGCACGCCCTGGGTGACGACTTCGAGGCGAGTCGTCGGGCCGACCCGGCTCTCGCCACGCATGCGATATCCCACCGTCTCGCCCGGCCGCTCGCCCAGCAACTCGGCCATATGGCCCGCCGCCAGACGCGCCGCCACCCGACGAGGCTCCAGCAGCAGCAGACGCCCGCGACCATCGTCGCCACCGCACCAGTCACAGTCCAGCAGGGCCAGCGGTACCCGAGTGGTCTTGCCGGCCCCGGGCTCGGCCACCAGCAGCGCCCGGTTGTGCTGTTCAAGCGCTGCGGTGAGCTGAGGCAGTCGGGCGTCGATGGGCAGGCTGGGCGGTGAAGACATCGGCTCGGGGGCTCCTCGGGCGGGACGGGACGGGACTGGGCTGGGCTGGACTGGACTGCACTGGACTGGACTGCACAAGCAAGGCAGCAATGCGCCGCCGATGATAGCACGCCGCTGCCCCATGGCCCGGCGGCAGCGTCCCCGCCCGAGGCCCGACTTGTATACACCAGCAACAACATTTTGTTGCCAGTAGATGACGTTTTTGTCTACGCTCTTCAAGCTGACCGAAAGGTCAGGTTTTTAGCGCGACGCCCGTCGCGGCATCGCCCAGACAATCGACAGCGGCCACTACAACGACAAGAGGACCCTGAGATGAGCGAGACCACGTCCACGCTTTCACCGCGCGACCGTCATCCGGCAGCCAGCGCGAGTCGCCCTGACGGCGACGACGGTACTCCGGATCAAACCAACCAGGACGCCGTCGGCCGGCTTGCCTGGCTGGATCGCTACTTCAACGTCAGCCGCCGGGGCAGTTCGCTGAAGACCGAACTGCTGGCCGGGATCGCCACCTTTCTGGCGGGCATGTACATCATCGTGGTCAATCCGGCGGTGTTGTCGGACGCCGGCATTCCCTTTTCGGCGGCGCTGTCGGCTACGGTGGTCATCAGCTTTCTGAGTAGCCTGGCCATGGCGCTGTACGCGCGCAACCCCATCCTGGTGGCGCCCGGCATGGGCATGAACGCCCTGTTCACCTACACCCTGGTACTGGGCGCAGGTCTGTCCTGGGAGGTCGCGCTCGGATGCGTGTTCTGGTCCGGTGTGATGTTCGCCGTACTGGCCATGTTCAACGTCCGCGAGGCGATCATCGACGCCATTCCGCCGTCGCTGCGCTACGCCATCACCTGCGGTATCGGCCTGTTCATCACCTTTATCGGGCTCAAGAACGCCGGCTTCATCGTGGCAAGCCCCGCCACCCTGGTCAGCCTGGGCAGCCTGGATGCTAGCCTCGCCACCTTCTTCATCGGCCTGATCGTGACCGCCGTGCTGGTCATCCGCGGCTTCAACGGCGCCCTGATCCTCGGCATCGCCACCACCACCCTGCTGGCCGCACCGATGGGGCGTCTGTGGGGTGACGAGGTGGTCGTTGCATGGCAGGGACTGGCCGCCTGGCCGGACTTCTCGGCGCTGGGTCAGGTCGACGTACTGGGGGCTCTCAAGGTCGCTTACCTGCCCTTTATCTTCGTGATGCTGTTCACCAACTTCTTCGATGCGCTGTCGTGCTTCATGGCGCTGTCGGAATCCGCGGGGCTCAAGGACGCCAAGGGCAACCCGCGCAACCTCAAGCGCTCGATGACGGTGGACGCCTTCGCCTCGATGATCGCCGCTCCGCTGGGCACCAGCGCCGCCCAGACCTTTATCGAGTCCGGCGCAGGGGTCGCCCAGGGCGGGCGCACCGGTCTGACCGCGCTTGTGATCGCGCTGCTGTTCCTGCCGTTTCTGTTCCTGTCGCCGCTGCTGTCGCTGGTGCCGGGCATCGCCACCTCGCCGGCGCTGGTGCTGGTGGGGCTGTTCATGATGGCCCCGGTGGGCAAGATCGACTGGGGACGCTTCGAGGAGGCCTTTCCTGCCTTTCTGGCGATCATCCTGATGCCGTTGACCTACTCGATCACCCTGGGCATCGCCTTCGGCTTCATGAGCTTCGTGCTGATCAAGCTGGCCACCGGCAAGTTCACCGAGATCAAACCCGCCATGTGGGTGTCCGCGGTGCTGTCCGCGATCATGCTGGTGACGGCGCAATAGCGTAAGCAAGCGCCACCGGGCCTCAGCCCCGTGGCGCCGACACCACCCCGCAGCCCTTCAATACCACCTGGATCAGAAAATCGGTGACACGCTGCATATCGTCATCGGTGAAGTCGTCGTGGCCGGTGATGCCGGCGACCTGGCTTTGGCAGGTAATGAGCAGCGTAGTGGTGGCGACGTCCCCTGCTATGGCGCGGGGGAAGATCTTACCCCACAGCCCTTCAGGACCACCTGGATCAGAAAATCGGTGACACGCTGCATATCGTCATCGGTGAAGTCGTCATGGCCGGTGATGCCGGCGACCTGGCTTTGAAAGTCTGCATAGTGCTGGGTCGCCGACCAGATCAG
>NZ_PXNS01000018.1 GCF_003045775.1 Halomonas litopenaei
TGCCGGCGACCTGGCTTTGAAAGTCTGCATAGTGCTGGGTCGCCGACCAGATCAGGAAGATCAGTGATACCGGGTCCACCGGGTCCATCAGGCCGCGCTCGGCCCACTGACGAAACACCTCGGCACGGCTTTCGACCCAGTCACGCAACTCGCCACGCAGATAGTCCTGCAGAAAGGGGGCGCCCTGAAGGATCTCGCCGGCAAACAGGCGCGAGGCCTCGGGGTGGCGGCGAGACATCTCCATCTTCGAGCGGATAAAGGCACTGAGCACCTCGGCGGGATCATCATCCACCGAGATATCGTCGAGCATCATGTTCCAGCGCTCCATCACCCCTTCCAGCAGGCGAACGTACAGCGCTTTCTTGCTGCCCATGTAGTAGAGCACATTGGACTTGGGCAGCCCGGCTTCCTCGGCAATCAGCTTCAGGCTGGCGCCTCGATAGCCGTGACGCGAAAACACTCGCTCGGCGGCGTCGAGTATGTCGCGTTCGTTACGCTGGCGAATGGCACCAGCCTCCGCCTCCAGCGGCGCCTTCAGCGCCGTGTCATCAAGCTGTGAGCCCATGGTTATCCCGATCGTCGAATCGCCCGCCACCGCCGGTTGCAGGTGGGTCGGCAAGGAGGAAAAGAGTGCCTGAACCCCACCGCGCTGGCAATTGGGCTAAGCGGCTAGCCTGGCACGCCAGCGCCTGTGATGGGCAGCTTTTTAGGCCTCTGCCGTGGTCGCCGACAGGAACACGCGGCGGGCACCGAAAAAAAACTCGACGGCGTGACTTGAAGAAGCTGACCGATTGGTCAAGAATGAAGTTACCCCCTTGCCATGGCGATGCCCCTTGGTACCGACTCGCTGACAACCACTCGGCTCAGACAGCAACCAGGACATCGACCAGGACATCAACGACGACAACGACAACATAAGCGGACCTGACCATGATCGAGTTCTTCCTCAACGGGCGGCCACGGCGCGTCGACGCCGAGGCCCACCTCAGCGTGCTCGACCTGCTGCGCGAGCGCCTCAACCAGACCGGCACCAAGGAAGGCTGCGCCTCCGGCGACTGCGGTGCCTGCACCGTGGCGATCGGCGAGCCCGATGCCGACGGCAACCTGCGCTATCACAGCGCCAACGCCTGCATCATGCCGGCCCACCAGCTCAATGGACGCCACCTGGTCACCGTCGAGGGGTTGTCCCGGGGGGACGAGCTGCATCCTTGCCAGGCCGCCATGGTGGAACACCACGGCAGCCAATGCGGCTTCTGCACCCCGGGTATCGTCATGTCGCTGTTCACCCTTCATGAAGATGACCGCGCGCGGCCCGCGCCACTGACGCCTGAGCGACTGGAAGCGGCGCTGGGCGGCAACCTGTGTCGCTGCACCGGCTATCGCCCGATCCGCGACGCCGCCCTGGCAATGGGCGACACCCCGGGCTTCCGGCCCGAATGGCTCGATGATGACGCCCTTGCCCGAACGCTTGCCACCAATGTGGGTGAGCCGGCTACCCACAGCGGCTTCTACCAGCCGCGCCGCCTCGATGAACTTGTCGAACTGCGCGCCCGCCACCCCGACGCCCGCCTGGTGGCCGGCGGCACCGATCTCTGGCTCGAAGTCACCCAGAATCTGGCGGACTTCACCGAGGTCATCGACGTCACCCGGGTAGAACAACTCAAGGTGCTGGAAGCGGGCCACGACGCCAGCGGTCGACCAGGGATGTGGGTCGGCGCCGCCGTCACCTACACGCAACTGGAACCGCTGTTTGCCGAGCGCTATCCCGCCTTCCATCACCTCCTGCATCGACTGGGCTCTGGTCAGGTGCGCAATCGCGGCACCCTGGGTGGCAACGTGGCCAACGCCTCGCCCATCGGCGACACCCCACCGGTACTGCTGGCACTCGACGCCCGCCTGCGCCTGACCGGGCCCGGCGGCAGTCGCGAACTCGCCGCAGCGGACTTCTTCATCGACTACAAGAAGACCGCCCTGGCGCCGGACGAGTGCCTGGAAGCGATCTTCCTGCCGACGCTGGCAGCTGACCGCCAGCTCAAGGTATGGAAGCTGTCCAAACGGCGTGAGGACGACATCTCGGCGGTACTCGGTGCCTTTAGCTGGACCCTGAATGACGGCGCCCTGGCCGAGGTCCGCCTGGCCTTCGGCGGCATGGCCGCGATCCCGGCCCGGGCAACCGGCGCCGAGGCGGCACTGGAAGGCCATGCCCCTTCACCCGAGCGGTTCGCCGCCGCCATCGATGCGCTGACCGAAGACTTTCAGCCCATGAGCGATGTGCGTGGCAGCAGCGACTATCGTCGGCACGCCGCCGCTGCACTGATCGAACGCCTGCGCCTGGTCGTCGCCGACGCGGCATCCCAGGACTCTCAGCACCCGACCCAGGAGGTGATGCTCCATGCGTACGCTCACTGATCTGACCACACCTGCCTCCGCGTCCAGCGATACTGCCGATACTCCCCGCCACGCGCCGGCGGCCAAGGGCTTCTCGGGCAGCGCCGCTCGCCACGAAAGCGCGGTCAAGCACGTCACCGGGCGCGCCGCCTACATCGACGACCTGGCGCTGCCGGCGGACGCGCTGCACCTGGCGGTGGGACTCTCGCCGGTCGCCAGCGGACGCATCACCGGGCTGGACCTGTCCGCCGTGCGCAGCGCCCCGGGCGTGGTCGACGTGATCAGCGTCGCCGACGTCCCGGGCCACACCGATATCGGCCCGGTCTTTCCCGGCGATCCGATCATGGCCGACGGCGAGGTACTCTACGCCGGTCAGGTGATCTTCTGCGTCGCCGCCACCAGCCATCGTGCGGCGCGTCAGGCGGTCAAGAAGGCGCGCCTGGAGATCGATGAGGTCGAGGCGAGCCTCGACCCAGTGGCCGCCGCCGAGGCCGGCGACGTGGTGCGCCCGACCCACCGCCAGCAAAGCGGTGACTGGGAGGCCGCCCTGGCCGGGGCGACGCACGTCATCGAGGACGAGCAGTTCGTCGGTGGCCAGGAGCACTTCTATCTGGAGGGGCAGGCCTGCGTGGTCCACCCCACCGAAGACGAAGGCGTGATGGTCCACACCTCCAATCAGCACCCCAGCGAGACCCAGAAGCTGATCGCCGAGGTGCTGGGCATCCCCTTCCACGCGGTCACCGTGGAGGTGCGCCGCATGGGCGGAGGCTTCGGCGGCAAGGAGACCCAGGCCTCGCCCTGGGCCTGCCTGGCGGCGCTGATCGCCCGACGCACCGGCAAGAGCTGCCGTGTTCGCCTGCCCCGGGCCGAGGACATGAAGGTCACCGGCAAGCGCCACCCCTTCCACAACCGCTATCGTCTCGGTGTCGATGAACAGGGCGTGATCCAGGGCGGTGACATCACCGTCATCGGCGACTGCGGATACTCGCCGGATCTGTCCGAAGCCATCGTCGACCGCGCCATGTTCCACGCCGACAACGCCTATTCACTGGGCCAGGCTCGGGTCACCGGTCATCGCGCCCGTACCAGCACCGCGTCAAACACCGCCTTTCGTGGCTTCGGTGGTCCCCAGGGCATGATGGTGATCGAAGCCGCCATGGAGGACATCGCCCGCCGCGTGGGCGAGGATCCCCTGACGGTGCGCAAGCGCAACCTGTATCGCCAAGGCCGCGACCAGACCCACTATGGCCAGACGGTGGACCAGATCACGCTGCTGCATGACCTGATCGAGCGGCTCGAGACATCGAGCGACTACTGGTCTCGGCGCCAGGCGATCACCGAGTTCAACGCCGACAGCCCGGTCATCCGCAGGGGCCTGGCGCTGACCCCGGTGAAATTCGGCATCTCCTTCACCGCCCAGCACCTCAACCAGGCCGGTGCCCTGCTGCACGTCTACACCGACGGCAGCGTGATGATCAATCACGGCGGCATCGAGATGGGCCAGGGCCTGCACACCAAGGTGTGCCAGGTGGTCGCCCGCGAGCTGGGGCTCGATCTCGAAGCGGTACGCATCAGCGCCAGCCGTACCGACAAGGTGCCCAACACCTCACCCACGGCGGCCTCCAGCGGGGCCGATCTGAACGGCCAGGCGGCCCGCGACGCGGCCAGCAAGCTGAAGTCGCGGCTGTTCGACTTCGCCGCCGAACGCTACCAGCTCGACCGTCAGGACATGCGTCTGGAACAGGGCGAGCTGATCGCCGGCATCGGTGGCAGCGAACGACGTATCGCCTGGGGCGAGCTCATCCAGGACGCTTACCTGGGTCGGGTGTCGCTGTCCGAGAAAGGCTTCTACGCAACGCCGTTGATCCACTACGATCGGGCCAGCGGCAGCGGACGCCCCTTCTACTACTTCGCCTATGGCGCCGCCGTCGCCGAGGTGGCACTGGACACCCTCACCGGCGAGTACCAGGTGGATCGGGTCGACATCCTCCACGACGTGGGCGACTCGCTCAATCCGGCCATCGACGTGGGCCAGGTGGAAGGCGGCTTTATCCAGGGCATGGGGTGGCTGACCAGCGAGGAACTGAAGTGGAACGAGCGGGGCCAGTTGACCTCGTTCGGCCCGGCCACCTACAAGATCCCCGCCTACGGCGATCTGCCGGCCACCTTCAACGTCGAGCTGATGCAGGGCCACCCCAACTCCATGGCCAGCATCTACCGCTCCAAGGCGGTGGGTGAGCCGCCCTTCATGCTGGGGATGTCGGTGTGGTGCGCGCTGCGCGACGCCCTGGCGAGCCTCACCGACTACCGCCAGGCGGTACGGCTGGACACCCCGGCGACACCTGAGCGGGTCATGGCGGCGGCACGCCTGGCACGAAAGCTACACGAGAGTCGCGCAGGAGGCACCCCATGAGCGGCGAGCGCTGGTACGACGCCCTGGCCCGCCTCCGGCGCGCCGGCCTGCCCCATGTGCTGGCCACCCAGGTGACCAGCCAGGGGTCGACCCCGCGTGAGCCTGGCGCCAGGATGGTGATCACCGCCGACGCCATCATCGACACCCTGGGCGGCGGCACCTTCGAATGGCAGCTGATCGCCTGCGCCCGAGAACGCCTCGAGCGCGGCGAGGCCGGCCTCAGCCTGGAGGCCTTTTCGCTGGGTGGCCGCAGTGGCCAGTGCTGCGGCGGCTTCGTCAATGTGCTGCTCGAAACTGATCTCGGTACGGCCACGCGCCTGGCGCTGTTCGGCGCCGGCCACGTGGGCCGCGCGGTGGCCTCATTGGCGGCGCCGCTTGGCTGGCGACTCGACTGGTACGATAGCCGCGAGGACGCCTTCAGCGGGCTCGACCCGGCCTCAGGCCAGCACCGCCACAGGCTTGACGACTGCAACGCCAGCGCCGAGTCGCTGCCTGCCGGCAGCCACGTGCTGGTGCTGACCCACGACCACGCCGAGGACTACGCCCTGGTGGAGGCACTGCTCAGGCGCGGCGACATGGCCTCGATCGGGCTGATCGGCTCGCGCAGCAAGTGGGCCAGCTTCCGCGGGCGACTGGAACGTGCCGGCATCCCGCACGATCGCATCGACGCCGTGCGCTGCCCGATCGGCGACTCCGGCGGCGACAAGACGCCCTACGCCGTCGCCCTGGCCGCCCTGGCCGAGCTGCTGCCACTGGCAAGCCCCAGGCCGGAGGGGGCACGTCGCGACGCGCTGCGCGGCCTGGAAAGCGCAGAGGTACGACGCCTGTTTTCCTGAACCTGTCCTGGCCCGGCCTTACCCGTCTGGCCGGGTAGCGCCAGGCGTCTGCCTCCCTGGCCGCCGCGCCTGCCGCCCCCTGAACACAACGTCACCGCCATAGTGCGATGACGCGATGCCCCTATAAGCGACGACCCGATAAAGAGTGCCCCATGACCGAGACCCGTAACGCCTCTGCCAGCACCGCGCCCAAGCCCGAGGCTTTCTCCGGAACTTCCGCCGGTGCCTCCACCAGCCCCGCTGGCGGCCCCTGCTCATCGAGCTGGGTCATGCGCGCGCGCATCCTCAGCTTCAACGCCGATCCCGGCGACGGCGACACCCCGCTCGAGGGCAGCGTCAGCTACTTCGCCGACGGCGTGCTGTGGTGGGCCGAGGGTGTCGTTCAGGCGGTGGGCGACTATACAGAGCTCGCCCCCCACCTGCCCGCCGACGCCAGCGTCATCGACCACCGCGACAAGCTGGTGATGCCAGGCTTCATCGACAGTCATGTGCACTATGTACAGCTCGAGATCATGGCCTCCTACGGACGCCAGCTGCTCGACTGGCTCAACGAGTACACCTTCCCCGAGGAATGTCGCTTTGCCCAGCGCGAACACGCCGAGCAGATGGCCGACGTTTTCCTCGACGAACTGATGCGGGTAGGCACCACCACCGCCCAGGTGTTCTGCTCGAGCCACCCTGCCTCGACCGACGCCTTCTTCAGCGCGGCCCAACGCCGCGACCTGTGCATGCTGGCCGGCAAGGTACTGATGGACCGCCATGCCCCCGAAGCGCTCACCGACGACACCTACGGCGGTATCCGCGACAGCGAGCGCCTGATCAGTGACTGGCACGGCACCGCGCGCCTCGGCTACAGCGTCACCCCGCGCTTCGCGCCTACCTCCACCCGCGCACAGCTCGACGCCGCCGGTGGCCTTCTGCGCAATGATCCGAGCCTGTGGCTGCAGACCCATCTGTCGGAGAACCTGGGCGAGCTCGACTGGGTGGCCGAGCTGTTTCCGGGCAGCCGCGACTACCTGGCGGTCTACGAGGAATCCGGGCTGGTGGGGCCGCGCAGCACCTTTGCCCACGGCATCCACCTGGACGACGAGATGCGTACCCGACTGGCCGAGCGCGGCGCCAACATCGCCTTCTGTCCCAGTTCCAACCTGTTTCTCGGCAGCGGCCTGTTCGACCGGGCCGGCGCCCGGGTCCAGGGGCTGAATCTGACGCTTGCCAGCGACATCGGCGCCGGTACCGACCTGTCGGGACTGGCCACCCTCAAGGCGGCCTATCAGGTCGGCCAGCTCAGGGGCACGCCACTGACCGCCTGGGCAGGCTTTCATGACCTGACCCGGGGCAACGCCGTATCGCTGTCACTGGACGATCGGATCGGCAGCCTGACCCCCGGTCGAGACGCCGACTTCGTGGTCATCGACCTGTTCGCCTCGCCGCTGCTGGCCCGACGCATGGGGCGCACCCAGTCACTGGCGGAGGAACTGTTCACCCTGATGATGCTGGGGGACGACCGCGCCATCTACGAGACCTGGGCGGGGGGACGCCTGCAGCACCGCCGCCAGACCTGAAGAACCCCACGACAGGCGCCGGCGACCGGCGCTTGCACGGGGTGATGGCTGGCCGGGAAATTCCTCGGCGAGTGCGCTAGAATGCGCGCCTTGAATACCACACGCTGCCAACGCTGCTCCGGATTTACGCTCCGGCTCGCACGAGGACAACCATGAGTCACGATACTTCACCCCCTGACACAGCCACCGAAACCGCCACTTCTGGTCCAGACACCCTGGTGGTGTGCGCGCTTTACAAGTTCGTCACCCTCGACGACTACGAGGCGCTGCGCGAGCCGCTGCTCGACACCCTGCTCGAGCATCAGGTGCGCGGCACCCTGCTGCTGGCCCGTGAAGGCATCAATGGTACCGTCGCCGGCACCCGCCAGGGCATCGACGCGGTGCTCGCTTGGCTGCGCGCCGACCCACGCCTGGCCGAGCTCGACACCAAGGAGTCACTGACCCGTCGTGCGCCCTTCATGCGCACCAAGGTCAAGCTCAAGCGCGAGATCGTGACCATGGGCGTCGAGGGCATCGACCCGCGCCATACCGTCGGTACCTACGTGGACCCCAAGGACTGGAACGCGCTGATCCAGGACCCCGAGGTGCTGCTGATCGACACCCGCAACGACTACGAGGTCGAGGTCGGCACCTTCGAGGGTGCGGTCAATCCGGCCACCAGCGCCTTTCGCGACTTCCCCGAGTACGTGAAGAAGACCCTGGACCCGAGTCGCCACAAGAAGGTAGCGATGTTCTGTACCGGCGGCATCCGTTGCGAGAAGTCCACCGCCTACCTCAAGGAGCAGGGATTCGAGGACGTCTACCACCTCAAGGGCGGCATCCTGAAGTACCTGGAGGACGTACCGAAGGACAAGACCCTGTGGCGTGGCGAGTGCTTCGTGTTCGACGACAGGGTCACCGTCGACCATGACCTCAAGCCGGGACGCTATGACCAGTGTCACGCCTGCCGCATGCCGATCACCGAGCAGGACAAGCAGAGCGAGTACTATGAAAAAGGCGTCTGTTGCCCGCGCTGCTACGACCGCCTGAGCGACGAGCAGAAGGCCCGCTTCGCCGAGCGTGAGCGCCAGATGCGCCTCGCCCGGGAGCGCGGCGAGGCCCACCTGGGTGCCGACGCGGTGGCACGCATGGAAGAGCGTCGCGAGGCCAAGCGACGCGCCAGGGAAGCGGCGCGCGAGGTCAATCGCCAACAGGGCTGATACACGGCTTCTGGTGTTGCACACCCGTTGATGCATGCCGGCTCGTGCACGCCGGCCCTCCAGCCACAACACCCGCCACAACACCCGCCAGACCAAAAAAGAGGCGCCCTGGGCTTTATACCAGAGACGGGCGCCTCTTTTGCGTGTCACCGAGGACTTCGCCGGTAGCAAAGGACGCGCCGAAGCGCCCCCAAGTGTACTGAAAGAAACGGCGTCGGCCTGTTCAACCTCTTCCTCGCCTCAGTCGGCGATCACGCCGAAAACACCTTAGATTCCGACGTTTTCGCTTCGACATCATGCCTCAGCAACCTTCCACCCCGCCCGTTGCCTGAAAAGCGGCCGCCGCCCACACAGGATCACCTATTACTAACACCAGCGCGGGCAAGCCGCAGTGCCATCTGGTGACATGAAGCACGCCTTGAGCATCAGGGTTCGCCATCCACCTGTGCCGCTACTGATTCCCCCTGCCGCTCGCCGAAAAACGACAGGCTCAGATCGCCCGCCTGAACGGCAAACCGTGACGTGACGCAACGAAGGGAATACATGATGCGACCTTGGCCCAACTACCTTTCCCCTGTTCTGGCCGGCACTTTCTTGGCCAGCAATTTTTTAACCGGCACTTTTTTAACCGGCACTTTTCTGGCCTGCAGCATGGCCGTCGCCTCCCAGGCGTCGGCGGCACCCACATCAGACACCGAATCCGCAGACCAACAAGACTATCGACAGTATTTCACCCCGCTACCCTCGCTTCCCCCCATCCCCGCCGACAACAGCCTCACCGCTGAGAAGGTAGCGCTTGGCAAGATGCTGTTCTTCGAACCCCGGCTTTCAAAGAGCAGCAACATCAGCTGCGCTTCCTGTCACAACCCGGCCCTGGCCTGGACGGACCGGCTGCCGACGGCGGTCGGCCACGATGGCCAGGTGGGAGAACGCAACTCCCCCACCGTGCTCAACTCGGGTTTTCTTGGTTCACAGTTCTGGGATGGTCGCGAACCCGACCTGGAAGGCCAGGCGCTGGGGCCTATCCAGAACAGCATCGAGATGGCCCACGACCTGGACGGCGCCCTTGCCCGCCTTTCCGCCGTCGACGGATATTCCGATCACTTCCAGACGGCATTTCCCGCCGACGAGGCTCCGCTGTCCTCCGGCAACCTGGCCGACGCCATCGCCAGCTTCGAGCGCACGCTGAATACGCCGAACGCTCCGCTCGATCGCTACCTGCTCGGTGACGAGGCTGCCCTGACCGATCAGCAGAAGGCCGGCATGAAGGACTTCGTGGACATCGGGTGCATCAGCTGTCACCGCGGCGCCAACTTCAGCGACAGCCTGTTCCACCCGATTCAGGTGCCGGGATCGGATGACCCCGGGCGCTTTGCGGTCACCAACGAGGAAAGCGATCGACAGGCCTTCAGGACGGCATCACTGCGCAATGTCGCCCTGACCTACCCCTACTTTCACGACGGCTCGGCCGAGACGCTTGAAGACGTCGTGCCCATCATGGCCGAGCAGATGCTCAAGCGAGAGCTTGATGATGCCACCGTCGAACGGCTGGTCAGCTTCCTGCATGCCCTGACAGGAGAGCAACCGGTGGTCACAGTGCCTGCGCTGCCCTGATCCAGCCCTGATCCAGTCCTGATCCAGCCCCGGGCCAGGCCTGACCCGGTACTATCACCAATAGCCCCCTGCAAACGCCAGCGCCGCCTCCCCCGACAAGGGGCAAGGCGGCGCTTGATGTGCCAGTCCCGGCGTCCGGCATTGTCTGAAACGTCGACGAATGCAGGCACTTTTACGGCAAGGCCTAGGATTCCACCAGCCGCTGTCTCAGCGCCTGCCTCCTCTCCTCATCCATGAAGGCCGCCTCGATGGCGTTGCCGGCCAGCCACTTGAGGGTCTCGTTGGACCAGCCGAAGGCCCGCTGACAGGCGGCGAAGTTGTCGCGCATGCCACCGCCGAAGTAGGCCGGGTCATCGGAGTTGATGGTTACCACCAGTCCAGCGTCGATCAGCGTCGGCAGGCCATGATCTTCGAGCCGTTCCACCACTTTCAGGCGCACATTGGACAACGGACACACCGTCAGCACGGTGCCTTCGTCGGCCAGCCGCTCCATCAGCTCGACGTCCTCGATCGCCCTTACGCCATGGTCGATGCGACACACCTGAAGCTCATCCAGCGCCTCGCGGATATAGCTCGGTGGCCCCTCCTCACCTGCGTGGGCCACGCGCTCGAGGCCCAGCTCCCGCGCCCGGGCAAAGACCTCCTGGAACTTGCTCGGCGGATTGCCTCGCTCAGCGCTGTCCAGCCCCACGGCACTGAAGTGGTCATGCCAGGGCGTGCTGTCCTCGAGCAGCTGCATGGCATCGGCGGCGGGCTGATCACGCAGAAAGGCGAGGATCATGGCGGTGGAAATATCCAGCTCGGAGCGGGCCTTGGCACAAGCGGCCGTCAGGCCTTCCATCACCTCGGACAGCGCCACGCCACGGGACAGGTGGGCCTGGGGGTCCACGTGCATCTCGATATGCACCACTCCCTCGGCGGCGGCGCGCCGGAAGTAGTCCATCGCCAGGTCCTCGAAGTCCCGGGCGCGGACCAGCACGCTCATGCCCTGATAGTAAAGATCGAGAAAGGACTGCAGGTCGCTGAAGTCGTAAGCCTGTCGGGCCGCCTCGATATCGGCGTAAGGCAGGCTGACCCCGTTACGCTCGGCCAGCGCAAACATCAGCTCCGGCTCCAGCGTACCCTCGATGTGCAGATGCAGTTCCGCCTTAGGCAGGCGGGTCAGAAAGTCGTCGGTCATGGTGTCTGGCCCTGTGGCATCGAACCGTAGAAATCAGGTGTCGTCGTTTACATGGTGACGCATTCGCCCCGGGCTTGCCATGGCGTACCGGCCGCCATCTCGATGACCCTGGGGATGTGCTCCATGCCGGGCGACGGCGAGTCGGGATCATGATGGTGCACCAGCATCAGCACCGTGCGTCCGGCCAGCCAGGGGACGATGCCCTCGGCCACTCGCCGCGCGGTGGCCGCATCCAGCGAGGCATAAGGCTCATCGAGCACCACCAGGGCGGGATCGGTCAGCCACAGACGCGCCAGGCCCAGACGTCGCGCCTGGCCGCCGGAAAGCTGTCGCCCCCCTTCCCCCACGCGTGTCTCGAGCCCGCCGGGCAGACCCTGCGCCCAGTCGGCCAGGTCTACCGCAACAAGCGCCTGCCACAGCCGCTCCGGGCTCGCCTCGGGGGCGCCCAGTCGCAGATTCTCGGCAAGGCTTGCGTCGAACAGCTCCACCCGCTGGGTCAGACAGCCCACTTGGCTGCTCAACCACTGCCGGTCCAGGGCTTCCACCGCCTGGCCGTCCAGGGTCAAGCGACCCTGGTGGCCACGCAGCTCCCCGGCAAGCAGCGCCAACAGCGTCGACTTGCCACTGCCGGAGGGGCCACAGATCGCAGCCCTTTCCCCCGGCGCCAGCCGGAAGTTCAGGGGCGACAGCGCCTGATCGAGCGCCCGCGGATAACGATAACTTAGCGAGGTCGCCTGGATCTCCAGCCCTCCACACTCGGCAGTCCCGCTTCGAGGCGCAGCGTGCACTGCAACAGCTCGGGTGGCGTCTGAGGCTTGTGCTGGCGCTGCGCACCCCTGGTCGATGGCGTTGAGCCGCTCGGCGGCGGCGAGGCTCGCGCCGGCCTGGGTGAAGGCGGCGGGCAGACTTGCCAACCCCTCGGCCAGGGCCAGCGAGGCCAACGGCAGCATCACCAGCACGGCGGCGCCCAACTGGCCGCCACCGAAGGCGGCGAGGCCACCGATCAATACAAGCCACCAGGCGCCCCCCATCACCAGCGTCGTCAGAACATTGCCAAACCCGGTGATCAGTGACAGTCGCCACTGAGCCGCCAGCAGCTCGTCCTCGAGGGCTTCAAGCTCGCCACGGCGGCGCGCCAATGCGCCGTAGGATTCGAGTTCACTCAGACCGCCAAGGGTTTCGATCATGGCCGAGCGCAGTCGCTCCAGCCCGACGACGCGGCGACGACAGGCCGCAAGACCCAGGCGGGCCTGTCCGAGGGTCAGCCAGCTCCAGCCGAACAGCAGCAAGACACCCAGCACCAGCGCGGCCTGGGGCAGCCACACCGCTACCAACGCTACCAGCGCCGCCCCCAGCACCAGCGCCATCGCCGCCGGCGCCAGCAGCCGCAGGTAAAGCGCGTCCAGGGTATCGATATCGGCGGTCAGACGGTTGAGCCAGTCCCCGGATCGCCTTGCCCCGAGGCTGGCGCCGTCCATCGCCACCAGGCCCGAGAAGCAGCGCGCCCTCAGGCGTGCCAGCAGTCGCAGGATGGTGTCGTGGTTGTAGAGGCGTTCGATGTAGCGTGACACGGTACGGGACACCGCAAACAGACGAATGCCCGCCCCGGGGGTGTAGACGTCCAGGGTAGCCGCCATACCCGCGGCCAAGGCCGCGCCGGTCAGCGCGCTGGCGGTGATGAACCAACCCGACACCGCCAGCAGCCCCAGCGCCGACAGCGCGGTCAGCACCATCAGCACCACGCCAAGCACCAGGCGCCGACGAAACGACGCATGCACCTCGATCCACGGACGCAGACTGGCAATCCCCGCAGCGAATCCCGTATCCGTGCGCTCAGTCGACGACGCCATGGGCCACCTCTTGCTGTTCTCTTCCACTCGCGGTGACTCGCCCATCGAGCAGCTCCACACGCCGGTCCCCCATGGCCAGGATGGCCGGGTGATGGCTGGCGATGACCAGCGCCCGGCCCTGGCCGGCCAGACGCCGAAAGCCGCGAATCAGTACCGCTTCGGTCTCTCGATCCAGACTCGCCGTCGGCTCGTCCAGCAGCACCAGCGCGGCATCACTCAGGAACACCCGCGCCAGCGCCAGGCGCTGGGCCTGCCCGCCGGACAGGCCCAGGCCATTTTCGCCGATCCGGGTATCGAGTCCCTCGGGCAGAGCCGCGACCAGCGGCTCAAGGCCCGCCTGCTCGAGCGCAGTGCGCAGGTCGTCATCGCCAGCGTTCGGCGCCGTCAGGCGAAGATTGTCGGCGAGGCTGCCCTGGATCAGCAGCGGGCGCTGGTCCATCCAGGCAAAGGCGATGCCCGGTGCCGATTGGCGCGAGCCCTCGCCAGGCCCGACAAACCCCGCCAGCATCGCCAGCAGGCTCGACTTGCCGGCACCCGATGGGCCGCTGATCACCACCACTTCACCGGCGTCCACCCGAAAGTCCAGCGGACCCAGCACGCGGCCACGCCCAGGGTGATCCAGGCAGGCGCCTTCGAGCCGCACAAGCTGGCCACCGGACAACACTGAAGAAGCGGGACTTTCCGTCGCGCCAGGCGCCGAGACGGGCGACACTCGCGACGGATCGATGGGTTCATCGAGCAGTTCCGTCAGGGCCTGGGCGGCGGCCAGCGCCGAGGCACGGTCGTGGTAGTGCTGGGACAGTGTGCGCAGCGGCTGAAAGAACTCCGGGGCCAGCAGCAGGATGGTCAGGCCACTAGCCAGCGTCAGCGAATCGGCCACCTCCAGCGGCAGGTCCCCGAGCAGGCCAAAGCCGATGTAGATGGCCAGCGCCGCAATCGCCACCGAGGAGAAGAATTCGAGCACCGCCGATGACAGAAAGGCCAGTCGCAAGGGCTTCAGGGTGCGCCGGCGATAGTCGTCGGCGACCTGGGCAACCTCGTCGGTGACCCTGTCGTCGGCACCGAACAGTCGAATGGTGGCGATGCCCCGCACCCGATCGACGAAGTGCCCGGACAGACGCGTCACCGCCGCGAACTGGTCGCGATTGAGCGATTCGGCGCCCATGCCCACCAGCGCCATGAACAAGGGAATCAGCGGCGCCGTGATCGCCAGCAGCAGCGCCGCCAGCCAGTTGTGCCAGGCGATGATGGCGAAGATCACCAGCGGCACCACCATCACCACCCGAAGTTGCACCCAGAAGCGTGAGGTGTAGGCGTCCAGTGCCTCGACCTGCTCGACAAGGCGATGGGCCAGCCCGGCACTGTGATGGCGACCGGCACGCACCGGTCCCAGCGCAAACAGATGCTCGAGCAACTCGTGGCGTACCGCGCGGCGAAGGCGCTGGCTGGCTCGCTGGGCCAGACACTCCTGAGCAAAGCCAGCCCCGGCACGTAGGCCCAGAAGCCCAAGTAGAGAGACAAGCCAGGGCCATAGCTGGCTCAGGGAACGCTCACCCTCGATCGCCAGTACCAGCACCTTGGCCAGCAGTACCCATTGGACCACACCCGCGAGTCCTGCCAGCACCGCGAAGGCCGCGGCCAGGGTCAGCGGACGACGCTGAGCCCCGGTGTGCTGGTCGAGCCACCGCCGCGCCCTGGTGGCCTCGCCGCGAGACGACTCAGAACGAGACGACTCAGAACGAGACGACTCAGGACGAGACGACTCAGCACCAGACGACTTAGTGATAGCCGCCCCCTCTTACCTTGCCGCGGAACACCCAGTAGGACCAGGCGGTGTAGCCCAGTACCACCGGGATCACGAACAGCACCCCGAGCAGCAGAAACAGCTGGCTCTCCGGAGCCGAGGCGGCATCCCACAGGGTGATGTCCGGCGGGATCAGGTAGGGCCACTTGCTGGCCACCAGCCCCAGGTAGGTGAAGAAGAACAGTCCCAGGGTAGCCACGAACGGCTGGCCCTCACGGCGACGGGCCACCGAACGCCACACCATGGCGGCGCACAGCAACGCCAGTGCCGGGAACACCCAGAACAGTGTCAGGTGGCCGAACCAGCGCTCACGCACGAAGTCGTCGACGAACGGCGTCCAGATACTGATCACGGCAAAGCCCGCCAGCACCAGTCCGAGCAGCCTGGGCGTGATGCGGTAGGCCCATTCCTGCACCTGCCCCTCGGACTTCAGAATCGTCCAGGTCGCCCCCAGCAGCGCATAGCCCGCCATCAGCGCAAGGCCAGTGATCACGGTGAAAGGCGTCAGCCAGTCGAAAGGACCGCCCACGTAGACATTGTTGGCGACCTCGAAGCCCTCGATGTAGGCGCCGACCACGACCCCCTGACAGAAGGTGGCGACCATCGAGCCCCAGCAGAAGGCACGGTTCCACCAGTGGCGATTACGTACCGACTTGAAGCGGAACTCGAAGGCAATGCCACGGAAGATCAGGCCGGCCAACATCAGGAAGACCCCAAGATAGAGCGCCGGCAGCAGGATGGTGTAGACCAGCGGAAAGGCCGCCAGAAGTCCCGCCCCGCCGAGCACCAGCCAGGTCTCGTTACCGTCCCATATCGGCGCTACCGAGTTCATCATCACATCCCGGGCGTGCTCGTCCGGGGCGAAGGGGTAGAGGATACCCACCCCGAGATCGAAGCCATCCATCAGGATGTACATCATCACGCCGAACCCGATGATCAGCGCCCAGATGGCAGAAAGGTTGATCAATTCCATGTCATCAGCTCCCGAACTGGCGGCCGGCGTCGGCCTCGAGGGTGGCGTGGGCGGCGGACAGCGGTCGCTTGGCCGTCTCGACCTCGTCGTCGTGGGGCTCCTCGGCCAGCATGCCCTGGCGCACCACCCGTGTGAGGTAGTAGCCCCCGGTCAGGAACACCACCGCGTAGACCAGCACGTAGCCGATCAGGGTGGCGAGCACCATCCAGCCACTGAGCGACGGCGTCACCCCCTCGGCCTGGGTCATCATGCCGTACACCAGCCAGGGCGCGCGGCCCGCTTCGGTGACGAACCAGCCGCCCAGCACCGCGATAAAGGGCGCCACACTCATCAGCCTCAGCGTCTGCAGGAAGGGGCGACTCTTGTACAGACGACCGCCACGGCGCAACCACAGGCCGGTGAAGGCCACCGCGATCATCAGCATGCCCATGCCGACCATGGCGCGGAATGACCAGAACACGAACCACACCGGTGGTTGCTCCTCTACCGGGACCTCCTTGAGCCCGGGTACCTCGCCGTCCAGGTCATGGGTCAGGATCAGGCTGGCCAGGCGCGGAATGCCGATCTCGAAGTGATTTTCCTGGGCCTCCTTGTCCGGCCAGGCGAACAGCAGCAGGGGCACCCCGGACTGGGTCTCCCAGTTGGCCTCCATCGCCGCCACCTTGGTCGGCTGATGCTCAAGCGTATTGAGACCATGGGCGTCGCCAACCACCGCCTGTACCGGCGCCAGCACCAGCAACAGCCACATGCACATGGACAGGGCCTTGCGGTTGGCCTCGACGTCGCGGCCGATCAGCAGATACCAGGCGCTGACGCCGGCCACCACGAAGCCGCCGGTCAGGAAGGAAGCCAGCGCCATGTGGGCAAAGCGATAAGGGAAGGAGGCATTGAACATGGCCTCGCCCCAACTGGTGACGCTGAAGTGGCCGTCGATCATTTCCACCCCGGCGGGGGTCTGCATCCAGCTATTGGTGGACAGGATCCAGAAGGCCGAGATGAAGGTGCCCACCGCGACCATGATGGCGGCGAACAGGTGAACCCCCTCGGCCACCTTGCCACGTCCAAACAGCAACACCCCGAGGAAGCCGGCTTCCAGGAAGAAGGCGGTGACCACTTCATAGCTCAGCATGGGGCCGAGGAAATTGGACGTCGCCTGACTGAAGTTGCTCCAGTTGGTTCCGAACTGGAAGGCCATGACGATCCCGGAGACCACGCCCATGCCGAAGACCACGGCGAAGACCTTGACCCAGAAGGCGGCCAGTCGATCCCAGGCGGGATTGCCGGTCTTGTAGAAGAGTCCATGCAGGACAGCGACATAGGACGCCAGCCCTATGGTAAAGACGGGGAAGATGGCGTGGAAGGATACGACGAAGGCGAACTGTATACGTGACAGAAGCACGGGATCCAGTTCCATGAGCGACTCCTCGAGGCAGGGATGACCGACGGCACCGCCCTGCCTCGGGAACACAACCCGACCCTGGCAGGACAGCATCGAACCCGAGCGGAATCGAGTCGATAGAGCGCAGCCTTGCTCGGCTAGCCTGGCAATCTATCTATGCACAATCATGCATCTTCGATCCCGCTTGCCCTCAGCATAGAGGTCCCGCAGGCCTCTGTCCCATGGCCAATTGTCGCACGCACCCATGGCCGATCACCTACCCGCTTGTCAGCCCACCTCCCTTGCCTTTGCCGTGACAAGGGAACGTAGCCAGGTGTCAGGTCAGGACTGCCCCAGCACCAGCGATACCAGATAGGCGGTGTAGGCCAGGTAGACGGCAACCAGGACGCCACCCTCGAACCGATTGATGCGCCCCGCCCGGCCCTTCCAGCCCAACGCGAACACCGCCATCATCAGGGTCATGGCGGTCATCAACGACCAGTCTCGCATCAGCACCTCACGCCCGGCCTCGATCGGCGCGATGACGGCGGCCAGCCCCACCACCCCCAGGGTGTTGAACAGGTTGGAGCCGACCACGTTGCCCAGCACCAGATCATGCTCCTTGCGACGCAGGGCACTGATGGACGAGGCCAGTTCCGGCAGCGATGTGCCGATGGCGACCACGGTCAGCCCGATGATGACGTCGGACACCCCGAGACCCTGGGCGATATCCACCGCGCCCCACACCAGCAGCCGGGAACTGACGACCAGCAGGGCCAGGCCCAGCACGGTAAGGAAGATGCCCTTGCCCAGCGACATGGGATGAGCATCGAGTTCCTGCACGGTATCGGTGGCCAGGGCGTCCGCCCTGGCGGCGGCTTCCTCGCGCCGGCTCTGGATCACGCTTGCGACCATGAACACCAGCAGCGCCAGCAGCAGCAGCGCGCCCTCCAGCCGGGAGATAAGCCCGCCCCACATCATCAACGCCGACACCAGGGTGGCGGCACCGAGCACCGGCAATTCGCGCCGAATCACCGATGAATGCACCGCCAGCGGGGAGATCAGCGCCACCAGCCCCAGGATCAGGCCGATGTTGGCGATATTCGAGCCATAGGCGTTACCGAGTGCCAGCCCCGGGTTGCCCTGTGCCGCAGACAGCGCCGACACCGTCAATTCCGGTGCCGAGGTGCCGAAGCCGATCACCAGCATGCCCACCAGCAAGGGCGACAGTCCCAGCCGCGCAGCGGTGGCCGCGGCGCCCTCGACAAAGCGTTCGGCGCTCCACACCAGCACCACCAGGCCACCCAGAACCGCCAAAACGGGAAGCAACATGTCAACTCCTCACCCATGATATCGGTCGCATCTTTGTCTATGGTGTCACCCACGTCAACGTGCCACACTATTTAATTCGCAGGATCAGCTTGTTAAGCCATCAGCGTCTGATTCGCGACGAAATGCAGACGAACAGAACCCTCTTTCAAGACCGGAGTCCCCCTACCACTGTGACGACCCCCGTACGTGGCCCCCTGGAACGGATCCGCAACGCCTCCGTCACCCAGCATCCTCCCCCCGAGGTGCGCATCAGGTCGCGCCGGCGCCTGCGTGCCTGTCACGAGTGCGACTGGATCATGGCGCTGCCGCCGCTGCGTCCCGGTGAAGAAGCGGACTGTGTCCGCTGTGGTCACGACCTGGTCAAGCGTCATGCCTTCCCCGCCCAGCGCAGCCTGGCGCTGTCGCTGGCATCGCTGGTGGCATTGGCGCTGGCCCTGTCCTTTCCGTTTATCGGCTTCAGTACGCGTGGCGTCGGCAACGAAATAGAAGTGGCCCAGACCGCCACCCAGATGCTCGAGCACCACCAGCCCATCGTCGCCATGGTGGTGCTGATGTCGATCATCGTGTTGCCGGCGATCTATCTGCTGACGGTGGTGTGGCTGCAGATCAGCCTGATGCTGCCCCGCCGTCTGCCCTATAGCCGCACCCTGGCCCGTGGACTTTCCCACATCGCGCCATGGCTGATGGCCGACGTCTTTATCGTCGGCACCATGGTGGCGCTGATCAAGGTGGCAGGACTTGCCGAAATTTCCCTCGGACCGTCGTTCTGGGCCTTTATCGCCTACGCCATCCTGCTGCTGGCGACGACCCTGTCACTGGACAAGGACTGGCTGTGGTTCTCGCTCAGCGGCGAGCCTCTGGCACCGGAGGGCACGCGCACCGGCGAGACCGCGGCTTCCCAGGGGCTCACCGGCTGCCCCACCTGCGGGCTGATCAACTGCCTGGACAGCGAGGGCCATGGCCGTTGCGTGCGCTGCAGCGAGAAGCTGCACGCCCGCCGGCCGCGCAGCCTGCAGACCACCTGGGCGCTGCTGTTCACCGCCGCAGTGCTCTATATCCCCGCCAATGTCTATCCCATCATGTACACCACCAGCCTCGGCAGCTCGGACCCGCAGACCATCATCGGCGGTGTCATCTACCTGGTCAGCCACGGTTCCTGGCCGGTGGCGCTGGTGATCTTCGTGGCCAGCGTCATCGTGCCCATCGGCAAGCTGCTGGCACTGGTCTGGCTGTGCCTGGTGGCGCCGCGGGCACCGGGCATGCGCTCGGTGGTGCGAGCGCGGCTCTACCGATTGACCGAGCTGATCGGACGCTGGTCGATGGTCGACGTCTTCGTGGTAGCCATCCTGGTGGCCCTGATCCGCGCCGGTGCGCTGATGTCGATCGATCCTGGCCCCGCTGCGCTGGCCTTCGGTGGCGTGGTGATCATCACCATGCTGGCGGCCATGAGTTTTGAGCCTCGCCTGCTGTGGGACGGCAGCGAGGATCCCTGCAACCCGATGGACTCCCCGGATGATGACGGGTTGCACGGCGACCACTCGGGCCTGGCGTCCGACGCCGCCCCTTCACCCCATCGCACTGCGCCGGATGAACAAGGAAGCACACCATGAGTGACGCCGATAAGCGCCACCCCGACAACCCGCCAGCGCCGTCCAGCAAGGACATGCACCGCGCCGCGCCGACCCAGCAGAAACGGCTGTCGCCGGTGTGGATCGTGCCCTTTGTGGCACTGCTGATCGGCGCCTGGCTGGTCTACGACAACTATGCCAGCCGCGGCCCCCAGATCGCGCTGCATCTGCCGTCCGCCGACGGCATCGAGGCCGGCAAGACGTTGATCAAGACCCGTAACGTGGAGGTCGGCAAGGTCACCTCGGTAGCACTCAGCGACGATCTCTCCGGCGTCGAGATCACCGCTCAGATGGAACCCCAGGCCGAGAAGATGCTGGTCGAGGACACCCATTTCTGGGTGGTCAAGCCGCGCATCGGGCGCGAGGGTATCAGCGGACTCGGCACCGTTCTCTCCGGTGCCTATATCCAGCTCGAGCCGGGTCAGAGCGAGGTGGATGCCCGCGAATTCGACGTCAGCGACCAGCCTCCGGTGGCGCCGCCGGGTGCCCAGGGGCTGCGTCTCAACCTGGTCAGCCAGGTCGGCAACTCGCTCAGCGTCGGCGACGCCGTCACCTTCCAGGGGGTCAGCGTCGGACGCGTCGAGGAGGCCGACTTCGATGTCTCCACCCAGAGCATGCACCACCGCATCTTCATCGAGAGCCCCTACGACACCCTGGTCACCGAGAACACCCGTTTCTGGGCTACCAGCGGCATCGACGTGCGCTTCGGTTCCGACGGTTTTCAGGTGCAGGTCGAGTCGCTGGAAGCGCTGCTCGGCGGCGGCGTCACCTTTGGCGTGCCCGACGATGTTCCCGCCGGCAAGGAGGCGGAAGAGGACGCCTCCTACGAACTCTATGCCGATGAGGAGGCCGCCCGCCAGGGTACCTTCAATCGCTATCTCGAGTACGTGCTGCTCAACGAAGATACGGTACGCGGCCTGTCCCGCGGAGCCCCGGTGGAATTCCGTGGCGTGCGCATCGGTACCGTGGCAGCCGTCCCCTGGAACTTCACCTCGCCCCAGCCGGAAAACCGCGACAAGCTGGCCATCCCGGTGCTGATCCGCATCGAACCCCAGCGTCTGGGCATCGGCGCCAACGAGCTGGATCTGCAGGAGTGGCGTGAGCGCTTCGACCGGCTGTTCGAGCGTGGCCTGCGCGCGACCCTCAAGAGCGGCAGCCTGTTGACCGGGGCGCTGTTCGTCGACCTCAAGATCGACGAAGAGCTGCAGGGCCAGTATCTGGCCGAGACCTTCGCCGACCGCCCGGTGTTCCCCACCGCCTCGGCTGGCCTTGCCCAGATCCAGGCCCAGGTCACCGCCCTGCTCGACAAGCTCAACCGCCTCGAAATCGAGCCTATCCTGTCGGGACTCGACCGCAACCTTCAGGTCTCAGAGGCGATGCTGACCCAGGCCCGCTCACTGGTGCAGAGCATGAACAGCCTGCTCGACAACCCCGAGACCCAGGGCTTGCCCGGCAACCTCAACCAGACCCTGGTCGAGCTGCGCCGCACCCTCGACGGGCTGTCGCCGGAATCCAGCGTCTACCAGGACCTGACCCGCACCCTCAACGAGGTCGAACGTCTGGTGCGTGACCTGCAGCCGGCCGCTCGCAAGATCAGCGACGATCCCCGCGCGCTGCTGTTCGACAGCATCCAGACCGAGGACCCGATCCCGCGGGCACCGCGCTGATCGCCTCCCGCCCGAGTCAGCGGACTCGGGCGGGATAGACGGAAGCATCGACAACACTGACCTCACCGGAAAGGAGTTCTCCATGAGGCCGATACATCGCCTGTGTGTTCCCCTGCTGGCGCTGTGGCTGGGCGGCTGCGCCAGCGGCACCGCCCCCATGAACCACTACGTGCTGCCCTCGGATGCAGGCAGCAGCGATGCCCGGGTCCCCAGCGCCGACGAAACGCCGTTGCTGGTGTCCACACCCAGGCTCGCCAACTACCTCGAGGCCGAAGGCATTGTCCTTCAACTCGACGACATCTCGCTGAACGAGGCCAAGTCCCACCAATGGGCGGCACCGCTGGCACAGCAACTCGAACGCGGCCTGCGCGACCGCCTGGAGGCCAGGCTGCCTGGACGCCGGGTGCTGCTGTCCGGCGACAGTGGCAACGCCCTGACGCTGGAATTGAGCGTCGACCGCTTCCAGGGCCACTACGACGGCTACGCCGTGGCTTCTGGTCAGTGGCTGTTGCGTGACGGCCAGCGCAAGGTGGTGGACAGCGACAGCTTCGAGGCCACCGAGTCGCTGGACAGCGACGGCTATTCGGCACTGGTACGGGCGCTGGGGCGCACCTGGGATCAGGTGGCCGATGATATCGCCGCCCGGGTCCGCGTCGCTCCCTGAGCGTCTCGACAACGCCCTCCCGCCCCTCTTCAAGGTTCTGCCGGCCCGACTTCTTTTCACCCCCGCCGATGCGCCGGGCCGGCAAATCTGGCATCATGCCCGCAACGGTGACGGGGGTCCCCCGCTAGAGCGGTCACCGAATTTTTCCCCACGCCTTGTCCGGGACCGACGCCATCAGAACGGTGGCGTCCAGCGAGTGCGTGCGTGCTGGAGTTTGCATGAGTTTTTCCGATCTCGGCCTGCGTGCCGAATTGCTTCGCGCCGTCACGGCGCAAGGCTATGACACCCCGACTCCGATTCAGCGTCAGGCCATCCCCGCGGTACTCAAGGGTGGTGACCTGCTGGCCAGTGCCCAGACCGGCACCGGCAAGACAGCGGGCTTTACCCTGCCGATGCTGCAGCGCCTGGCCGATGGCCCTCGCCCCTCCAAGCGCCAGGTCCGTGCCCTGGTGCTCACGCCCACCCGTGAACTCGCCGCCCAGGTCGGCGAGAGCGTGCGCGACTACGGTCAGCACCTGTCACTGCGTCACCACGTGATCTTCGGTGGCGTCGGCCAGCAACCCCAGATCGACGCCCTGCGGCCCGGTCTCGATGTGCTGGTGGCAACGCCTGGCCGCCTGCTCGACCTGCACCAGCAGGGGCACGTGGATCTGTCGAGCGTCGAGATCCTGGTGCTCGACGAAGCCGACCGCATGCTCGACATGGGCTTTATCCACGACATCCGCCGTGTGCTGAAGCTGTTGCCCGAGAAGCGTCAGAACCTGCTGTTCTCGGCGACCTTCTCCAGCGAGATCCAGGCGCTGGCCGACAAGCTGCTCGACCGCCCGGAGATGATCGAGGTCGCACGCCGCAATACCACCGCCGAGACCGTCGACCAGGCCGTCTACCGAGTGGACCGGGAACGCAAGCGCGAGCTGCTGTCACACCTGATCACTAGCCAACGCTGGTTCCAGGTGCTGGTGTTCACTCGCACCAAGCACGGCGCCAACCGCCTGGCCGAGCACCTCGACAAGCGCGACATCTCTGCCATGGCGATCCACGGCAACAAGAGCCAGTCAGCCCGTACCCGCGCCCTGGCGGCGTTCAAGGCCGGCGAGCTGCAGGTTCTGGTGGCCACCGACATCGCCGCCCGTGGTCTCGACATCGACGAACTGCCCCACGTGGTCAACTTCGAGCTGCCCAACGTCGCCGAGGACTACGTCCACCGCATCGGTCGTACCGGCCGTGCCGGCAACGAAGGCCAGGCCATCTCGCTGGTGTGCGTCGATGAGCATGGCCTTTTGAAGAACATCGAGCGCATGATCAAGCGTGACCTCGAGAAGCGCATCGAACCGGGCTTCGAGCCCGACCCCAACGCCAAGCCGGAGCCCATCGAGAACGGCCGCAACAAGCGCGGTGGCGGTCAGCGCCGCAGCCAGGGTGGCAACAATAGCTCCCAGCGCGGCAACGGACGACGTGGTGACGGTGGCGGTGGCGGCGACAATGCCCGCAACGGCAATGGCGAGCAGCCTGCACGTCGCAGGCGCAGGCGCTCCGGCCAGGGCAACCGCCAGGGACAGGCATAAGCTCGAGCATCGCCTCAGGCATAGCCCCGAGCGGCTGGACAAGAGCAATCCGGGGGGCGGCTTGCCGCCCCCTTCCATCTCAGCAGGACAGCGATATGGCATCTCCAGAACTGATCAAGGAATATCGCCGCTTCCGGGCCTTCCAGAAGCAGGCGCAACTCGACAACGAGCATCGCGGCGCCCAGACCAAGATCGACGAGGCGCGGGTCAGTGCCGCTCGCATGACCGAGGCCTACCGCAGCATGGCAGAGAAAGGCGCCGAGCAGGGGGCCTGCTATCGCACCCTCTACCTGCGCGACCATGACGGCGTGGCGCTGACCTGCGAAGGCTGGATGTTCGTGCGTCGCGTGCTGGCCGAAGGCGGTGCCACTCGCGTACGCGCCAGCCTGCTCGAGACCTTCCGCCTGGAGAATGGCCAGTGCGCCCCCGGCGACACCCCGGTCGAAAAGATCACCCTGGAGATCTACGACCAGCTGCTGGTCGACAAGGGGATGGCCACGGCCGTGCGCATCGATGGCGTCGACGGCGATCGCCACAGCCAGTTCCTGACCTTCAATGATCAGGTGCGTGGCGATCTGCGTCGCTTCCTGAAATAACCGTATCGGCCGCCGTCCGCGGGGCCTGCGCCTCCGGCGGCGCGCCTTCCCCGCTGCGGTGGTCCACCCGCTGGAGCCCCCGATGAAGGTCTCGTCCCTGCCCTGGCGCTTTCTGGTGCTGATGGTACTGGTCGGCCTCAACCTGAGACCGGCACTCTCTTCGCTTGCCCCGCTGCTCGCCCGTGTGCAGCAGGATACCGGCCTGTCCCCCAGCGCCATCGGCGCCCTGACCACCCTGCCGGTATTGTGCCTGGGCCTGTTCGCTCCGCTGGCGCCCCGCCTGTCGCGCCAGTACGGCCCGGAACGCGCCTTGTCGCTGGGTCTGGTGGTCATCACCAGCGGTCTGCTGCTGCGCTGGCAGGGAAGCCCCCTCGCGCTCTACGCCGGCACCCTGCTGGTGGGTGCCGGTATCGGTGTATCGGGCGCCCTGCTACCGGCGCTGGTCAAGCGCGAGCTGCCCCGGGGCGCCGACCTGATGACCGGGGTCTACACCATGGCCCTGTGTCTGGGTGGCGCCCTGGGTGCCGGTCTGGCGATTCCCCTGAGCGACCTGCTGGGTGGCTGGACACGCAGTCTGGCGGCCTGGTCGCTGCTGGCCATGGCGGCGCTGATCGCCTGGGAGCTTTACATGCCGCGCACCGCCGCTACCCCGCGGATGGCGGGTGACCCCGGCACCGGCATGACCCGTGGCCTGCTGCGCCAGCCCCTGGCCTGGCAGGTGGCGCTATTGATGGGCACCCAATCGTCGCTGGCCTACATCGTCTTCGGCTGGCTGCCGACGCTGTTGATGCAGCGCGGCATCGGCGAGGCAGAGGCCGGCCTGTTGATGGGCATGTCGGTGATGGTCCAGCTGATTTCTGCGCTGCTGGCACCCTGGCTGGCCCGCTTCGGTCGTGATCAGCGCCCGGCGCTGCTGCTGGTCCTCGCCAGCACCGCCAGCGGCCTGTGGATCCTGTTGATGGCCGACACCTCCCTGCGCTACCTCGGCGCACTGCTGCTGGGGCTCGGCCAGGGCGGCAACTTCTCCCTGGCGCTGACCCTGATCGTGCTGCGCAGCGCAGATTCGCGTCTGGCAGGCCGCCTGTCCGGACTGGCCCAGGGTGGCGGCTATGCCCTGGCCGCCCTGGGCCCCTTGAGCGTCGGCATCATGCTTGACCTGCAGGCACCGATCACCGCCATCGCCTGGCTGTTGATGGGGATCGCCGCCGCCGCCGCCAGCTTCGCCTGGTTCGCCGGTCGTCAGCGTCAGCTCTGCTTCGACGCCGACGATAACGTCATCACCCGCTGCGCGCCTCGCCGAGGCTCACGCTGATACTGTCACTCGTGTCTTCACTCCTTGTGCAGGAAGCCCACCCATGACCCACTCACCCCTGGACCCGGTGCTGGTGATCTACGCCGGCGGCACCATCGGCATGATCGACACCCCCTCAGGCCTCGCCCCCGGCCCCGACATGGAAGCCCGGGTGCGCGACGCCCTGGCCACACTACCCGACGATCGCCGGACCGCTCTGCCACCCTTTACCTGGATCGAGGTCGAGCAACCCATCGACTCCAGCGGCGCCCGTCCCGAGGACTGGGCCCGGCTGGCCGCGCTTGTCGCCGAGCAGGCCAATCGCCATCGCGGCGTGGTCGTGCTGCACGGCACCGACACCCTGGCCTGGACCGCCTCGAGCCTGGCCTACCAGCTTCAGGGCATCGATCGCCCGGTGGTGGTGACCGGCTCCATGGCGCCGCTGGCCCAGCAGCACAGTGACGCCCTGTACAATCTCGAGAGCGCGCTGCGCTACGCCGCCATGCCTGAATTGCAGGAAGTGGCGGTGAGCTTTGGCGACAAGCTGCTGCGGGGCAGCCGGGCTCGCAAGTGGCACACTCGCGAGCCGGATGCCTTCGAAAGCCCCAACCTTGACCTGCTGGGGAAGCGCCACGGAAACGACTTCCGGCTGCATCGCGAGCACAGCCTCGAGGCTACGCAGCGCGGCGCACCCCGCTACGAGCTCGGCGACTATCATGGCCTGGGGGAGCAGGTGGTGCGGGTGGTCCTGTGGCCGGGCATTCAACCCTGGCAGCTGGCGGCCTGGCTGGGTGATGACCGCGTCAAGGGCGCCCTGATCGAGGTGTGGGGCGGCGGCAATGTACCTGACGACACCGAGCTTGGCGCCGTGCTGGCAGAGGCCAGCGGCCAGGGCAAGCTACTGGTCGCGATCAGCCAATGCCCACACGGCACCATCGACATCGGACACTACGCTGCCGGCAAGATGCTGGCCGACGCCGAGGTGGTATCCGGCGACGACATGACCCCTGAGTCGGCCTATACCAAACTGGTGCATCTGCTGTCGCTGCCCCTCTCGCTGGAACAGAAACGTCGGCTGTTTCGAACCCCGCTGGTCGGAGAACGAGGTTGACATCCCGCAGGTCACAGAGCAATTTTATGCTCTATTGACACTCAAGGGGCCATGATGGAGTAAGGTTAGGGAGTCCCCGTCATGACAAGGAGTTGCTCATGGAACACCCGGATCATCCCTTCAGCGAGTTGTTTGAACAGCTGGGCCTGGCTTCCGAGCCGGAAGCCATCAAACGATTCATCGATCGCAACTCGCCGATTCCGGAGGGGGTCGAACTGCCCGATGCGGCCTGCTGGAATGAAGGACAGTCGGAATTTCTGCGCGAAGCCATCGAGGCCGATGCCGACTGGGCCGAGGTAGTCGATCATCTGGACGCTTCACTGCGCAAACCCTAGGGCTTGTGCGAAAAGTGCCTGCGCTTGGTAATACGGCGTTAAAAATCGGGTCAAGACGCTCATTTACACCTCGTAAACTGCGCTTTCTCACCGATTTTTGCCTTGTCTAACCATCGCTCGTCGACTTTTCGTATAAAGCCTGGGGCTCGTCTGAAAAGTAGCTGCGCTCGTCGACTCTTCGGACAAGTCCTTTACAAGCTGCGCGAGCCGCTGATGTCGGCGGCTCGCGCCACTATCAGGCCGATGGATCGGCCCTGACACCAATCGCACAACGACAATCGATGGCCTTTTCGACGTGACCTGTCTTCCCCCTGATATCGAAGCGCGGCTCGAGCCCGCCACGCGTCTTCCCTCTCTGCCTGCCGTGGTATCCGAGCTGCTGGTACTGGCGAGCAATCACGACGCACCGCTGACCGACTTCGCGACCCTGCTGTCCCGTGACCCGGCCCTGTGCCTGCAGCTGCTGCGGCTGGCCAACAGCCCCTACTATCGCCGCGGTTGCGATCCCGTCATCTGCTGCGAGCACGCGGTGACACGCCTCGGTATCGATGGCACCCTCACCGCGCTTTTGGGTTTCACCCTGGTGCGCGACGCGACCCGCGGCCCCCTGGCCGACTATTGGCGACGCACCCTCGCAGCCGCGCACTTGATTCCGGCCATCGCCAAGGTGGTAAATCCCCGCCATCCGGGCGAATTGTCGACGCGCGCCCTGCTACGCGAGGTCGGGGTACTGCTGCTGTACGCATTGGACCCGAACTACTTCGAGCTGACCGCCCAGGCCGCCACCCGCGAACAGCGCCTGGCTCTGGAACACCGGCATCTTGGCTGCGACCGCGACCAGGCGTCGAGCTGGCTGGCACGGCGCTGGCAGCTGCCCACCAACCTGTTCCTTCAGCGCCCTCTCGAGCCGGAAGGCCAGCGTCACCACGAATGGCTCGACGGCCTTTGCCTGGAGCTCGCCGACGAACTGGCCGGATGCTGTCTGGACGACGACAGCGACGCCATCCCCGCCGTGCTTCATCGTTTTCAGCAACGCATGAACATGGACGGCAATGCCCAGGCACGTCTTGTCGATGAACTCGCGAGTCGCCTGGAGACCTTGCCGGATTTTCTCGCCACCACGCTGTCGGCAGATGAGGATATCGAACGCCTGCTGGTCGCCGGCAAGCAGCGCCTGCACGGGCTGACCATGAGCCTGGCCGAGCGGTTGCACCATCGAGAGGACCAGCTGATTTCGCTCCAACGCGACAACGAGGCGCTGGATGTGCGCGCCAGCACCGATGCCCTCACCGGTCTTGCCAATCGCTCCGCGCTGGAACGGCGCCTCGAGGAGATGCTCGAGGACGCCCATGCCCGAGACAAGCCGCTGTCGGTGCTGTTTCTCGATCTGGATCACTTCAAGCCGCTCAACGACCGCTACGGCCACCGACTCGGCGACATCGTGCTGGTCAATGTCGCCGCTACCCTGCGTGACGCCATCCGTGAGTCGGACCTGGCGGCCCGCTACGGCGGAGAGGAGTTCGTCATCGCCCTGCGGAACACGCCGGAGCCAGGAGCTTTGCGGGTCGCGCAGCGGCTACAGCAGTGGCTTGCCGAGCAACCCATGGCCCAGGTCGACCAGCGCCCCCTTTACGTCAGCGCCTCCATCGGCATCGCCCAATGGCAGCCCGGCATGGACAGCATCGACGCAGCGTCGCTGGTGGAAAAGGCGGACCTGCAAATGTACCAGGCCAAGCAGGCCGGCCGTGCCCGCATCAGTAAAGCTGAACAACTGCAGGAGCGCGCCGGGGAAACATCCTGAAGCAGCACTTGATCAGAACAAGATCTATGCCTGGCGTGGACGTCAGTGGACATCAAGGCACTCGCTAGAGACGCGCCTCGACCCGCTCCAGGATCTGGGCGCTGACCTTGGCAACCAGCGGGCGAGCCGCGCGATTGACCGCCTTGGCGACCAGCCGATTGCGGATCTGGTAGTCGACGATCAGGCTGACCGCGGTACCTTCATCGACCGCTTCGAGTTCATAGCGGCCCTGATTGCGCACACCGTCGATCGACTCCCAGGCCAGTCGGCTGGGCGGCGACTTCTCGGTTACCTGCACCTCGAAGGTCCAGTCCATGCCGACCGCGTGGACATGCCAGCGATAGCGATCGTCCCCGAGCGGCTCGATCTCGGTGATCAGATCCGAATAGTCGGCGAAATCCTCGACCTTTTCGAGCAGGGCGAAGACGCGCTCGGGAGGCGCGGGAAGCGTGGCGCTGTGTTCGATGGTGGGCATGGCCAGACCGACTCCTTGCCTGAGGGATGCTCCAAGGTAAGGCTGCTACGGAGCCTAGCATCCCGGTTCCCCAGGCCCTTGTAAAGCCGTGCCTATCATCAGGCTGACGGCAGGTCCCGCAGCAACAGAGCGAACTCGAATTCATCAGGCGACAGCGCCTTCCCCGGCAGCTTGAGCCTTACCCGGTGACCATCCCCGGGCGCCACCTTCAGCGCGCTGCCGTTGCCCGCCTCCATCGCCTCAAGGGTGAAACGACGGTTGCCGGAGGGCAGCATCAGCTCGAGGCGATCACCGACCTCGAAGCGGTTCTTGACCTCGATGTCCAGCCAATCTGGTCGCGACTGCGTCACTACCTGGCCGACGAACTGCTGGTGGACTCCCACCGAGTGCCCACGCTCGTAATTCTGGTACTCGTCGTGGACGTGGCGTCGGTAGAAGCCTTCGGTATACCCCCGGTTGGCCAGGTTTTCGAGCTCATCCATCAGCTCCATGTCGAAGGGCCTCCCGGCCACGGCGTCATCGATGGCACGACGATAGACCTGGGCGGTACGTGCCACATAGTAGGGCGACTTGGTCCGCCCTTCGATCTTCAGCGAACTGACCCCCATCTCGGCGAGCCTCGCCACGTGCTGAACGGCGCGCAGATCCTTTGAATTCATGATGTAGCTTCCGTGCTCGTCCTCGAACACCGGCATCAGTTCGCCAGGCCGCTGTGGGTCCTCGATCAGCGCCGAGCTCTCCTCCCGGCCCTGTGCCACGTCCTGCGCAGGGATCAGATCGCCACAGGCGTCAGTGCCGGCCGGGTGGGTCCGGTAGTTCCAGCGACAGGCGTTGGTGCAGGTGCCCTGATTGGGGTCGCGCCGGTTGAAGTAGCCCGACAGCAGACAGCGTCCGGAATAGGCGATGCACAGGGCACCGTGAACGAAGGTCTCGATCTCCAGGGTCGGGCACTCGGCACGGATCTCGGCGATTTCCTCAAGCGACAGCTCACGCGACAGGATCACCCGAGAGATACCCTGGGACTGCCAGAAGCGAGCCGCCGCGTGATTGACCACATTGGCCTGCACCGACAGATGGATCACCTGGTCAGGCCAACGCTCTCGCACCATCATGATCAAGCCAGGGTCGGACATGATCAGCGCATCCGGCCCCGCCTCGACGATCGGTGCCATGTCCTTAAGGTAGGTCCTGAGCTTGGCATTGTGCGGAGCGATATTGGAGGCCACGTAGAAGCGCTTGCCACGCGCCTGGGCCTCAGCGATGCCTCGGGTCAGGTTGTCGAGGCCGAAGTCATTGTTGCGTACACGCAGTGAGTAGCGCGGCTGACCGGCATAGACCGCATCGGCGCCATAGGCGAAGGCGAAGTGCATATGCCGGTAGGTGCCGGCCGGTGACAGTAGTTCAGGGGCATTCATCCAGGCGTCTCTCTCGTGGGCCGGGCTTTGGCCAGGGTTAAGCCGGGCAGACAGCAGTAAACCGCGCAGCCTGCCACAACCGCGAGCAATGCACGTTGACAAGGAGCAAGTCGCCGGCATCAACGCCGCACTGGTGTTGCCGTCCGGCTTTCGTTACCCTTGTCGCGCCGGACCGGACCCCGGCCGCTGGCGATCCTTGTCGCCACCCCAAATTCTCCGAATCGAGACCCCCTTCATGAGCACGACTTCCCGCTCCACCGTGGTGATCTACTCCGGTGGCATGGACTCTTTCACCGTACTTCATCGCGCCTTGCACGAAGGCCTCGAAGTTCACGCCCTGTCATTCGACTATGGCCAGCGCCACGCCCGCGAACTCGAGGTGGCCCGCCATGTCTGTCAGGAGTTGAAGATCCCTCATCAGGTCGTCGACATCACCGCCATCCATGGCTTGATCGACAACTCTGCGCTGACCGACGCCAATCGCAAGATCCCTGGCGGTGACTACGCCGAAGACAACCTCGCCGCCACGGTGGTCCCCAATCGCAACATGGTGCTGCTGTCGCTGGCCATCGCCAAGGCGGTGAATATCGGCGCCAGTCGCGTCGACTACGGCGCCCACGGCGGTGACCACGTGCTCTATCCGGATTGTCGTCCCGAGTTTGTCGAGCAGATGAATGCGGTGGCCGCCATCGCCAATTTCTCGCCGGTAGAGATCCACGCACCCTATCTACGGTCCAGCAAGAGCGAGATCCTGGCCGACGGACTGTCCATGGGACTGAACTACCGCGACACCTGGACCTGTTACGAGGGCCGGCGCCTGGCCTGTGGCCGCTGCGGCAGCTGTCTGGAGCGGCTCGCCGCCTTCGCCGACCAGGGTGTCGAAGATCCGTTGGCCTACGCCGCCAATACCCGGCAGGAGCCGGCGATTGCACAGGCAGACCAGGGCGGAGCGCACCAGGATGTATAGCGTCAAGGAAGCCTTCTATACCCTTCAGGGAGAAGGCGTACAGGCCGGCCGCGCCAGCGTCTTCTGTCGCTTTGCCGGTTGCAATCTTTGGTCGGGTCGCGAGCAGGACCGCGCCAGCGCCCAGTGTCGCTTCTGCGACACCGACTTCGTCGGCACCGATGGTCAGAACGGCGGACGCTTTGCCACCGCCGACGCCCTGGCCGAGCACATCACCCGCTTGTGGCCACACCCCCACGAGGGTGTCACGCCCTACGTCGTGTTCACCGGTGGCGAGCCCCTGCTGCAGCTGGATGCCGCCTTGATCGACGCGGTGCACGCTGCCGGCTTCGAGATTGGCGTGGAGACCAACGGTAGTCTGGCCGCGCCGGACGGTATCGACTGGCTATGTGTCAGCCCCAAGGGCAATGCGCCGCTGGTGCAGACCCGCGGTGACGAGCTGAAGCTCGTCCATCCCCAGACCGACGCCCCGCCTGAGCGTTTCGAGGGCCTGGACTTCGACCATTTTCTGCTGCAGCCGATGGACACCTCCGGGCTGATGGCCAGCGACGCTCGCAAGGAGCCGCTCTCAGCCACGGTAGAGCACTGCATGGCGCATCCACGCTGGCGGCTGTCGCTGCAGACCCACAAGATCGCGGGGATCGACTGATGGCACTCTTTGTACGACGACTGACACATCTCGACGTATCGCTGTGGTGTCCCGATCGTGGACTGATCGGCGCGAGCTGGCTGGTCGACGTCGAACTCGATGGAGAGCTCGGTGAAGACGGCATGCTGTTCGACTTCGGCGAGGTCAAACCCTGGATCAAGGCACGTCTCGACGGCGGCGCCGATCACACCCTGCTGGTGCCTACCGAAGCTCCCGGCGTCAGCGTCAGCGAGTGTCGCGTAGGCATCTGCGTACGCACCACGACGCCCTACGCGATGGAGGTGCGCGGGCCCCGCCAAGCCTTTACCCTGCTACCCTGGCGCAGAATCACCCCCGAGGCCATGGCCGAGCACCTGTCACGCCAGTTGATGCGCCAACCGCCCGAGCGGGTATCCAGCATCGAACTCAGCCTCGCCGATGAGTCCATCGATGGCGCCGCCTACACTTACAGCCACGGCCTTCGCCGCCACGCCGGCAACTGCCAGCGTATCGCCCACGGCCACCGCTCGCGGCTGGAAGTCGTTCAGCGCGGCGTGCGACAGCCGGAGCTCGAGCGCCGCTACGCCCGCTGGCTCGACGATACCTACCTGGTGGACGAACACGACCTGGAACAGCCCCTGGGCGACATGCTGCAGTGCGGCTACCGCTCGCCCCAGGGCCTGTTTCACCTGCGCCTGCCCCGCGAGCGCTGTCACGTCCTGCCCGGCGCCACCACGGTGGAACGCATCGCCCAGTGGCTGGCGGCGACCGTCGCCCGGGACACCGGAGAGGACACCGCGGTGCGCGCCTATGAAGGCGTCGACAAAGGCGCGACGGCAAGAAGCCCCGGCGAACGATCTCGATAACGTCTCGATAACTTCTCGATAACTTGTCGATAGCATCTCGAGATCAGCAAGAATGACCGACCACCGAGACAACCAAGCGCATTTGAAGAATGCAATGAGCCAACCAACGTCATGAGCGAACTGATCGCCTCCTCCTCGCCGCACGAGGCCCACACAGCGACCGGCGAACAGGGCTGCCGCCCCGGCTGCGGCGCCTGCTGCATTGCGCCATCGATCAGCTCACCGATTCCCGGCATGCCGGCGGGCAAGCCCGCCGGCATCCGCTGCGTGCAGCTCGACAACGACAACCTGTGCCGCCTGTTCGGCCGACCCGAGCGTCCGGCGGTGTGCGAGCGCTTCGACTACGACGCCGATATCTGCGGCAGCCATCGAGACCAGGCGCTGGCCAATATTGACGAACTCGAACGCCTGACCTGAGTTGGGCTGACCTGAATCGGGCTGACTTACTCCGAGTAGCCGTCGCTCAACATCATCTACACCGGTTGTCTATGTTCAGGCAACCCTCATTACCGCGCTCCCTACTGACGCCCTCTCCACTGCCCCCTCATCAGTGATCCACCAACAAGAAAAGGCCGGGCCACCCAAAGGTGGCCCGGCACTCTTTATGACACTCCGGGCTGTATAAACCCCAACCCAGGTGGTGACGGCACTAAACTATTCCACGTCGAGCTGCCCGTTATTGCGCAGCATCGTCAGGAAGGCCTCCGACGACTGACCCTCCATGCTGACACCGTCCAGGGTAATCTTCTGGTCGGCGTTGCTGTGCTGGACGTCGAGCCCGCCATCGCTTTTGATGTAAAGCACGGTGTCTCCGTTCTCCTCCTGGGCAAAGATAAAGCTGTCCAGCGCCGACTGGTCGGGGTCAGTACTCGTGGAGTCAAAGTCGTTGAGCAGATCCCCCAATGCCAGCTTATCGGCCTCTGGATCCATGCTCAGAGCCGCATCCTTGACGTGGAAATCGCTGACCACGTCGAGGGCAGGGTCAGTGGCACTCCCGGCATCCCCCAGATTCCACTGGAAGGTGTCGGAACCCAGCCCACCCAGCAGAAGATCATCGCCAGCACCGCCAATCAGCACGTCGTCCCCGCTGCCCGCGAAGAGCTGATCGTTGCCTTTTCCACCATCGATGCGATCCTGACCACCGTCGTTACGGCTGTCACCCGACAGGGCTTCATAGTTGTCCTTGATAAAGGCCAATATCTCTTTCTGGGTCGGCTCTGTCCCGCTGTTCTGAGTGGTCAAGTAATCGACGAGCCCGGCGTAGCCACTACCCGCCTCACCACCGACACCTGCAGGGTCGATCTGATCACCGAACAGCACGTCATCACCCGCGCCACCGTCCAGGGTGTCACCGCCAAGGTCCGCTGGCTGATCGAATGACGCCCCCCCCTCCAGCGCCGTTGCAAACTCCTCGGCAGAATTGACGATGGCCACCTCACCAGCCGGTACAAGCTGGTCGTCCGTGTAGCTGTAAAGATCGAGTGAGATGTCATGAATAAGCAGTGAGAAGAAGTTCCCAGCAGCGTTTTCTACTTCGAACTGCAGCCTGTATGTTCCTCCTTTCAACCCATTTGCCATAAACTGAGTCGAGCTACTATTGATACTGCCCGACGGCGATATTGGCAGCGAGGTGGCAACAACATCCCAGTCGCCTTCCTCATTTTGCATTTCCAGCGACCAAGAGAATCTGTCGCTTGGATTCCCTTCCTTTTCGAAGTCGTTGGGGGTGTCGGTCACGTAGTCAAATGACAAGGTATAAAACTGATTGGCACCAGCAGGCTCATCCAGGACTATAGCATCGCTGGTGGCGACAGTACTGCCATCGCCAGTACCACTGTCTCGAACGCGCAGATAGGTGCCGACCGGGGTTCTATCAATGGCTATGTGGCCATTGGTTGTCTCCACCGCCCAATTATCGATGGAAGCGAGTCTTCCCGTGTCACCCGTGTCAAAAGTGGCAAGCATTTCGGTACTGCCTACCGAAGCCCCGGATTCCAGAGGAATCGGCACCATTTCCAACTCACCATCTGCCGTGTTGTCGAAAATCTTCAGAAAATCGCGACCTACATCATCACCTATCCCAATCGCCTCCACCCGACTGATGGCGGCCAGAGGTTTGTATCCTTCAAGCGCATTGGTCACATCCTTATAGGTGGTAATATTCCCCGCATCACTGACACCAATTTGACCGTTGTCATTGTGAGAATTAGGCTGACCATCCGTCATAAAGTAGGCAACGTTATTGAAACCGCTCCGACTAACATCCGTCATCCACTCAGTAGCGGTAACAAAGGCTTGCTCGAAATTGGTTCCAGAAATAATCGCTCTACTATCCAGAAATTCATTGACGTCACCCATATCTTCAGGTGAGAAATCATTGAATGCGATCGAAGGCGAATACTTCCCGCCGAACGCCACGATCTGGACATGGATTGTCCCCTCAAAATCGGCAAGTTCGGTAAGCTTGGCACGTATCGCCTCGATCGCCACCTTGAAGCGTGAATTGCCGTTTTCCAACACGGCGCCCATACTCGGCGAAACATCAACAATAAAGGAAAGATTGTAGTCCTTGGCAGGTTCAAGCACGGAATGCTTCCCGCCAGCATCACCTAGAACCACATCATTACCACTCCCACCGGTGATGCTGTCATCGCCACCGCCTCCGACGAGTAGCTGGTCATCATCCGGCAGTGACAAGGTCAGGGAGCCATCGGCAGTATCGCCGTCACCATCCGTTCCGGCCAGTGACAAGGACAGCGCAGGATCTTTCTCCGCCTCGGAATAGGCGAAGTCGCCGACCGAAAATGGCCTTGTGCCGTCCAAGCCACGAAACTCGATCGCTTCAAAGGCCTCGCCGGTTGTAAGCACCAGCTGGGCATCGGCGGGAATGTTTTTCACATTGAGGGTGCCATCGGCGTTTTCCTCAATCGTCACCAACGAGGTGATATCCTTGCCGGCACCATTCACGAGGCGAACATCACTTTTCGCAAGTTCCAGCACGTGGCCGCTGACGGCAACCGGATGGCCACTGGTATCGGTACCATCTGGAGCCGAGGCAATCGCTTTGATCCCGACATCCGTCAACGTCCCGTTTTCCGCATTGATAAACTGGCTGAAGTGCGTAATGCCTCGGTGGTTATCCCAGCTTGGTGCGGTGTCAGAAAAACGCAGGTTATCAACGAAATCCAGGCGCACAGCTTCGTCGAGTCCCGTCAGGTCGTCGTGACCCGCGGCTAGTTGCGTATCCCCATCAGTTCGCAACCAGGACGCCCAGGGTCCTCTATAGGTCCAGGCGGACGCCACGACATCGGCTGCTCCATCGGCACCATCAAAGGCGATAAAACGATGGCCCGACCCGGACCCATCGGTGCCATACTCACGCACTACGTGCTTGCTGCCTTCACTGATTTCCTTGCTGGCATCATCAAATGCCCTGAGCCCCTCATCGATGACCTCTACCTCGTAGGTAGAGCCATCCGCCGACAGGCTCACCTTGAAGGCCACGCCGCCACTCGCGGCCTTCGCCTCCAACGTCTTGCCGTCGTCACTCAATTGGTAAGTCAGAACCTCGCCGTTCGACGTGAGCAGCGTCCCGCCATTGACACTCGTGACCTCGGTACCGTTCATTACGTCGCTGAATGTCACTTGACCAATGTCATCGGCACCCGCCTCGAAGCGAACCTCACCCGTCTGGCCAGATTTTAACTGCGCTTGCTCCGCCTCCCAGACAACAGGCGTATCATCGTCAATCAGCACCGACAGCTTGCCCTGGACCTCGCTGCCATCGGCATCGGTCACGGTGTAGCCGATGTCAAACGTCAGGTCGTTCTCGTCATCGCCCGCCGCATGCTCCAGCGCCTGGTGCAACGTTACGGTGTAATCGCCCGTGGCCTCATCGTCCAGGGTGATGGTGATCACAGGTTCTTTTTCGGAGTTGCTATCGGTCACCGTCCCGGTGAGCGTGTGCCCATCGGTGCTTCGTTCAAAGCTCACCTCACGACCGTCCACCGTCTTGAGGTCGTCGGGCAGATCACCCAGGTTCCACTGAAAGGCGTTGCTGCTGGCCGGGCCATTGCTGCCAAAACTGTAGCCCATGCTGCCTGTGGTGTTGGCATTCTCACCCGTCACATCACCACTACCCCCGGCGTTTCCACCGGTCAGGCCGTCCTCATCGACGGTGGCGACAGGAGTGGCGGTAGCGGGATCACGATCGCTATCCGGCGTGGTCGGAGTACCATCCGCTTTGAGCGCCAGGCTACCCGTAACACCATCCCCATCAGCATCGGCCCCCGTAAGACCCACTTTGAGATCCCCCTGCGTGGCCCGATCAACCGGCTCATAGCTGAAGTTGCCAAGAGCAAAACCTCCGACATAGTCGGGCGGAGGCGATGTACCATCGATTTCAAGCGCTTCGAACGGAACCTCACTTTCCACAATAAAGCGGTATCCATCCTGCATCCCATCAACGGTCACGCTGCCATTGGCATTCGCCGTCAGGATGACCTGATCGCTAACGTCGATACCACTGGCGTCATAGACAGTAATAGCCGATACATCAAGGTCAATGACGGTATTGTTCTCCCCTCTTTCATTGGAGGGTTTGCCACTGGTACGCGCCGCATCATCGTAGTCGAATATTGAAACATTGAACTTTGACGGATTACCGTCACGAACATGGATACCTTGTTCGAACCAGGTTACACCTTCATGCTTTTGCCAGCTTGGCTGATTATTGCTGAATGAGAGCTGACTAACAAAGTCATAACGCACCGTTTCGCCTTCATCAATAATACTGCTGCGAAACGACAAAGAATCACCGTCATTGTCATTAATACCATCGAAATCTGTACCGTCATCGCCATCACCATTTCTCCTGCCAGATACCAGCACATCCTTGTAGGTATCGCCGTCAGGACGATCAAACTGGTAATACAGTGTACCCCAGTTTTGGCCACTATAGATGATGTCACTTCCAACGGGCTCCCCACTGGCAATGCTGTAACGGCTGCCAAGGTCAATATCCGTATTGAATAAGTCCACGCTATAGCTGCTGCCATCATCTGACAGCGTCAGTGTGATGGCAGTATCTCCATCACTACCTTCTTCGGGGCGCGTCACCGCATTTAGCGTCTTGCCATCTGCTGACTTCTCCCAATAAAGCACCTCCCCGTTGAGATATAGTGGGTTGCCATTGGTATCGATCACCGCTGTTGATGCACCGGGGTCAGCAAACACTACCTGCCCAACACCATCGGCACCCGCGTCGAAGAGAACCTCACCCGTCTGGCCAGATTTTAATAGCGCTTGCTCCGACTCCCAGACAACAGGCGAATCATCGTCAATCTGCACCGACAGCTTGCCCTGGACCTCGCTGCCATCGGCATCCTTCACGGTGTAGCCGATGTCAAACGTCAGGTCGTTCTCGTCATCGCCTGCCGCATGCTCAAGCGCCTGGTGCAGCGTCACCTTGTACTTGCCCTCGGCCTCATCGGCCATGGTGATGGTGATCACCGGTTCTTTTTCGGAGTTGCTATCGGTCACCGTTCCGGTGAGCGTGTGGCCATCAGTACTGCGCTCAAAGCTCACCTCACGACCGTCCGCTGTCTTGAGGTCGTCGGGCAGACCAGCCAGGTTCCACTGGAAGGCGTTGCTATCGGCGGCGCCATCGTCGCCAAAGCGGTAGCCCAGCTCGCCTTTCACGACGGTGGCCTCTCCTGCCACATCACCACTACCCCCGGCGTTGCCACCGGAAAGCCCGTCTTCGTCGACCGTCGCCGTCGGGCTCTGGGTAGTCGGGTTGTCGCCATCTCCGGGAACGCTGGGCGTGGAGTCTTGCGCCACCTTCACCGTCAATGTCGAAGACGACTTGTCTCCGTCACCATCGGTGATGGTGTAGTCGATCACGGCGTCGCCTTCGAAGGCCCCTGCCGGGGTAAAGGTGATCTCACCGTTGGACGCGATGGCCACCGTACCGACGCCGTCCCCACCCCGGACCGAGGCCTTGGTCAGAATTGCGCCATCCTCGCCCTGGTTGTCGCTTGTGCCGTCATTATTGGTCAACACGTTGTAGGTTTTCGCCGTGTTTTCCGCCGTCTCGGTGGTGTCGGCGACCGCCGCTGGTGAGGTATCGAGGATGTTGATCTCCAGGTTGGCGCTCGTGCTATCGCCCTCGTTGTCGGTCACCGTCAGCGCAAAGCTGTCCAGCACCGTGGCGTCATCGCTGTGATCAGCCCTCTCGCCATTCTCGGTGTAGGAGTAGGTGATCTTGCCGCTAGCCGCATCGTAGTCGGTCACCGTGACGCTGCCGTGCTTGCCTTCCACCACGACGCTCTTGGGTGCCCCCGGACCAGTGCTCGCCCCAGTGATATCGACAGTCTTGCCGCTCTGGTCGGTCAGGCTCACCTGCTTGATGCCGGCATCTGCCGCCACCGTCATGCTGCCAGTGACCGTGGCTCCGCTACCTTCCACCACGCTGTGATCGCCGGCCACCACCTCTGGACCGTTCGGATCACTGCCGTCCGGCTCGTTGCCATCAGGCTCGTTGCCGCCCGGCTCGTTGCCGTCGGGAATCTCGATCGTCGGCACGTCGTCGTCGCTGCCGTTGATGGTGATCGTCAGCGTCGCGCTGCTGGTATCACCGTCGGCATCGGTGAGGGTGTAGCTGAAGGTTTCTTTCAGCGTCTGGTTGTCCTTCAACGCCTGAACGTCGGCGTTGTCAGGATCCACGCGGTAGCTCCAGCTACCGTCGTCATTGTGGATGAAGCTGCCATAGCTGGCGGAGGCGTTGCCGGTGAAACCATCAAAGGTCATGCTGTCGGCGCCGGCGCTGTCATTGTCGAGCACATTACCGCTGATGGCCGTCACCGCCTCTTCACCCAGTGCCGCGCTGTCATCGTTGGCGTCGGGGGCGGTATCGATGATATTGATGTCCAGACTCTCGCTGACAGTTTCACCGGTAGAATCGGTCACCACGATGTCAAAACGATCAAACACGCTACCGTCACCAGCCGCGTGGTTGGCAGCCAGTCCATTCTCGGTGTACTGGTAGGTAACGATTCCGCTTTCCGGATTAAAACCGGTAATGGTTAACGTACCGTGCTCCCCTTCAAGCACCAATGGACTCTCGTCGGAAGTACCTGCGATGTCTCGCCTACCAACACTGATCGATGCGACTCCAGCCGGCGCAGACACAGTAAAACGGCCGGCCACAAACGCCTGACTGCCCTCGACGGCACTGTGGAACCCGGCAGTTGCCCCTCCATCACTGTCTTCAAACTCTATTGACGGAGCGCTCGAGCCGGCTTCGCTATCATCCATGTCACCAGCTATACCACCCACCTCCCCGCGCCCAGCCGATTCGACAATGAAAGGATCACCGAAGGAGTAGGACTGTGAGCCAGAGGTTTCGGTAATTCTCATCAAACGTACAAAGTCAAACCCATCATGGCTTGCCCCCTCCCCACCACCCGCACTGGGCTCCTCGAGCGCTTCGAGAATGTCGGTGGAACCCTCAGCGATCAATTCCAACAGTTTCGAAACATCCTCCCGGCCCAAAAAGTCGACGGAGCTTGCATCGCCCTGTCCCTGCTCTTCGGGCAACGAAACCTGTTGGGCTCCTACGAGGAGGGCCGCGGGTCTACCATCATCGAACTGAAGAGCCACACGCGAACCCTCGGCAGTGACAATGATATCGCCGGCGTTCAGGCTATCTCCTTCTTCCAGAGCGATAACTTCACCATCCGGGCGTTTAGCCCAGGCCTTACCTTGCAGAGAAGTGACGACGACGTTTGTCACAGGCACATGGACCTCGCAATATTCGTATATAAAAGTAAGAATATAACCACAAACTAATACGAATCATGCTATCCGTGTAACAGGAGGTTACACAGTGTACCAATGGACAATAGGACATCAGATCTTGAAATGTTTCGCCCTGATTTTTCCTTTTTTCTTTGCAGTTACGGTATTTTTTTACTCTCCGCCGTAAACGGATATGCTTGTTATTGCAGATTTTGTAGGACATTTCTTTCTGTTGTGCCCGATCTAGAACAGCGTGTCGCTAGATACTCAGTTGCAAGTGACCGACGGCTTGAGAAAATACAGGAAAGGCGAATCTTGAATAGGCAATTAAAGGCGAAAGGAAAAGGGGCAAAGAACTAGGCGCTGTCCGAAAAGTCGACGAGCGAAGGTTAGACAAGGCAAAAATTGGTGAGAAAGCGCAGTTTACGGGGTGTAAATGAGCATTTTGATCCGATTTTTAACGCCGTATTACCGAGCGCAGGCACTTTTCAGACAAGCCCTAAGGAATCGAGCAGAAATAAACGTTGCCTTTTAACATCCTGTTTGCAATCCAAGAACAAGAAAATGCCGGGCCACCCAAAGGTGGCCCGGCTCTCTCTTATGGCAACTCTGGTCATGACGACCCAGGCCTACTCCACGTCGAGCTGCCCGTAATTACGCAGCATCGTCAGGAAGGCCTCCGACGACTGACCGCCCATGCTGACACCGCTCAGGGTGATCTTCTGATCGGCGTTGCTGTGCTGATCATCGAGCCCGCCATCGCTCTTGATGTAGAGCACGGTGCCACCGTCTTCCTCTTGGGCGAAGACAAAACTATCCAACGCCGACTGGTCAGGGTCAGTGCTCGAGGAGTCAAAGTCGTTGAGCAGATCCCCCAGGGACAGCTTGTCGGCATTCGGATCCATGCTCAGAGTCTGGTCCTCGACGTGGAAATCACTGACCACGTCGAGGGCCGGGTCGGTGGCACTGCCGGCGTCTCCCAGATTCCATTTGAAGGTGTCGGACCCCAGTCCACCCAGCAGGAAGTCGTCACCGGCGCCGCCGATCAAGATGTCATCGTTGGCGCTGGCAAACAATTGATCGTCGCCCTGCCCGCCTTCCAGAAGGTCCTGGCCGCCATCGGCACGGGTCTTATCGATCAACTTGTCGTAGTTGGCCTTGATGAAGTCGAGCGTCTCTTCCTGGGTCGGCTCCGCACCGTTCTGGCCAGTCAGATAGTCGACCAGACCGTCGTAGCCACTACCGGCCTCACCACCGACGCCTGCGGGTTCGATCTGATCGCCGAACAGGATATCGTCCCCCGCACCCCCGATCAGATGGTCGTTGCCCACCTCCTGCGGCACATCGGAAGACGAGCCACCATCGAGTGCGGTCTCGAACTCCTCGGCGGAATTGACGATAAGATCTTCACCGGCTGGCACCAGTTCGTCGTCGGTGTAGCGATAGAGACTGCGTGAAACGCCTCCCACCGCTAATACGAAGTCGGACGAACCGGTACCGTTATCCACATCGAAAGCGAGCCGGTACGTCCCCCCTTTCAGACTATTGGCCATGATCTGGGTAGTGGTGGTGGTACCTACCGCATTCTCGAAATTGTTTGACACGACTTCCCAGGTGCCATCATCGTTCAGCTTTTCCACTCGCCAGACAAAGTGGTCCCGAACAATTCCGTTGGAACTTTCTCTGTCACTTGTCTGGTAAGTAAAGGCAAGACTGTAGAAGTCGTTGGCGTTAACCGGCTCAGACATTGTGATGCTGTCGCTGACCACCGTGGTAGCTCCATCATTGGTGCCGCTGTCAGCGATACGTAGATACGTCCTGCTGCCATTTCTCACGACGCTGACCGACCCGCTGCCACCTGTCTGGTGCCAGTTCTCCAGTTGTCCCAGGCTGCCCGTGTCACCGGCATCGAAGGTTGCTGGATAATCGACCGATTGCGTCTCACCTGACGCATAGGGTAACGGCACCATTGTCAAGCCACCGTCAGCGGTGTTATCAACCACCTTGAGTATCTCGCGATTGACATCGTTGCCGATACCAATGGCTTCCACTTGACTAATCTGGGCAAGTGTCTCGTACGCCTTGACAGCCTGCGAGACGTCCAGCGCAGTGGAATCGTTGGGCGAAGCGGTCACACCAGTGCCCGCAGTGGTGTTATGAAGTGTCGGGCTACCGTCACTCAGGAAGTAAGCCACATTGTTGTAGCCATTGGAGCTGGTTTCCGTCATCCAGTCGCTGGCGACGTTAAAGGCTTCTTGGTAGTTGGTGCCATCTTTCGCCTCTAAAGAATCCAGAAAGTCCTTGGCATCCTGGACATTGTCCTGTGACAAGTTCAAGAACGGTTCCGACTTCGCGGCCTGGGCAAAACCGACAAGTTGTACATTAATGATGCCCTCAAACGTCGCGAGCTCATCAAGCTTGGCCTTGAGCGCCTCTACCGCGACCTCAAGCCGCGTCTTGCCGGTATCGCCAAGCTTAAACGCCATGCTGCCCGACGTATCCAGGATAAAGGACAAGTTATAGTTCTGCGCCGGCTCCACCACGGTGTACTTGCCGCCGGTGTCGCCGATCAGGACGTCATTGCCACCACCACCCTGGACGGTATCGTCGCTGTTGGTTCCAACCACCAGGGCGTCGTTGTCGGTGGCGGTCACGGTAATGGTCAGGCTGGCGTCACTGGCATCGCCGTCCCCATCGGTCAGCGTATAGGTAAAGCTCTCATCGACGGTCTGGCCCTTGTCGAGCGCCGCGACCTCGGCATTGTCACTATCAAGCGCGTAGCTATAGCCGCCCTGGGTGTCGAGGGTCAGGGTGCCGTACTGCCCCTTGATCACCAGCTTGCCGTCGGCATTCAACGAGGACACCGTGGTAGAACCCTGGCTGACGGCGGTGACGCTGGCCCCATCAGCACCGGGGGCGTCGGCCTGATCACCACTGGACGCCCCCGGACCACCGATCACGTTGCCGGAGACCGGCGCCATGTTCTCGATGATGGCGTTGGTGTCGCTCGTCGCCACCGGGGCATCGTCATCGATGACCACTGACAGGGCACCATCGGCCTGGCTGCCATCGGCGTCGACGATGGTATAGGTGGCATCGAACAGCAGATCGTTTTCGTCGTTGCCGGCTGCATGAGCGAGCGCCTGGTGCAGCGTCACCTGATAGGCTCCACTGCTCTGATCGGTCAAGGCGATGGTGACCACGTCTTCGCTGCCGCCACTGCCATCGCTCGCCGTGCCGGTCAGGGTGTGGCCATCGCTGCTCAACTGGAAACTTACCGCTCGACCATCTGCCGTCTTCAGATCGCCCGGCAGGCTCGCGACGTTCCAGGTAAAGGCCCCGCTCGCCGCAGCGCCATCGTTGCCAAAGCTGTAGCCCAGTGTTCCGCTCGTGACCGTGTCCTCACCCGCCACATCGCCGCTGCCGCCAGCGTTGCCACCGGCCAGGCCATCCTCGTCGAGGGTGGCCGTCGGGTTCAGGGTGCTCGGATCGCCATCGCTTTCCGGCGTTGACGGGATCGCTGCCTCCCTGTTTTCCAGCGTCAAGGTACCGCTGGCGGCATCCCCGTCGTTGTCGGTCGCACTCAGGGCGATGTCGATGCTGCCGGCCTCGGTCAAGGCCGAGTTCGACGTGCGCGTCAGATAGAAGGCACTGGCATTACTGACGCCATACAAGTTGATGGCCTCGAACGGCTCATCGGTGTTTAGATGCACGTATCCGCCACTGGGGACGCCACTGATCCTCAGACTACCGTCAGCCAGCACCGTCACGTTGCCACCCGACGGCAATCTCACATCGTCTGGCGAAAGCGCAAGCACCCTGCCTTGCTGCTCGAAGGGTATCCCTGAACCGCCCCCATCACCGTCATAGACGATAGCCTGCAAGATATGGGTAGAGGTTGCCTGACTGGAAGGACCGCCGGCCGCGCCGGGGTTGATACCGTAGCTGAAGCGAACGACCTCTTGATGCTCCCCCCAGGATAGGCCTTGGCCGCCATAGGTGGCTGAATCGACAAAATCGAAGCGCATCACCTCGTTGGCACCGGTCTTCTGCGTTCCCGCATCATTGCCGTTGAACCCGCCAACAAAGAGCCGATCCGCACTACTGGCACTGTTGAAATTCGCACCAATCGCACTGTTGGCATTGGTGTTATAGCCGGTAAACAACACGACCGGGGCTTCGTCATCAGCGGAGTTGGTAAAGGTACGAGCGCTATTTCCTCCCCCGAAGGTCTTGGCATCCCGTTGAACGAAACCAGATTGTACCTGGCCAGCGTTGATACGCTCGAAGCTGGTCACATCGTACTGTGAGCCGTCTCCTGCCAGGCCCACCTCAAAGGCCACTGTGTCGCCAGCGACCGCTTGAAGGGTCAAGCCGTCGGCACTCAACTTCCAGAGTAGCGGCCGAGTCACCAGGAAAAGCGCGTTACCATCTTGATCAAACACTCGCTGTCCATCGAGCGAGGCGTCGAAGCCGATATCGCGAAGACCGTCTGCGCCGGCCTCTTCGAAGTTGATATGGCCGCTGGAGCCCGTCACCAGGAGCCCGGTGTCTGCCACAAAATCAGAGGGAGTATCATCGATGATGGCGACATCCAGTTCGCCAGACGCCGTATTGCCCCGGACATCAACCACCTCAACAGCGAAGGTATCCGCGAATTCCGTATCCGTGGCCCCGCTCTGACTGTCGTTGTCGACCTTACGCTCCAGCAGATACTCGTAGCTGAGCGTACCTCCGCTCGCATCACCGCTGTATCCCGTCAAGGTCAGAGTGCCGTACGGGGTATCCAGGGCGACGGGATCGCCGGACAAGGCTTGCAGGTCGGCAAGCGTCAGGCTTCGACCTCCGATGCTCAGCGTCTCGAGTCCATCCGGCGTATCGATATCGAAGCTGCCGGCGCGTGTCAGTTCGCTGCTATTGCGCTGACTACCATCGGCCAGGTTGGCCTCGCTGACGATCAGTTCGGAAGCGAAAGGGTCGAGTCCGGCCAACTGAGCCCTGCCCGGCAGCGTAAGCTCCAGACTCCCCTCGGCGGTATCACCATCCCCGTCGGTTCCCTGCAGCGCCAGGGACAAGGCGTCGTCTGCATCGAAGGTCCCGTTCAGCCAGGTGTACTCGAAATCCCCCAGGGTAAAACCGACTCGCGTATTGGTATTCGTGGCGCGGATTTCGACCGCCTCGAACGCACTCTCGGTCTCGAGAACGAGCCGAGCGCCATCGGGAACCCCAGACACCGCAAGGGTTCCATCAGAATTCTCCACGATCGTCACGGACGCGGTAATATCGTTTCCTGCGCCATCAAGAAAACGAAGCTCATCAGCATCCAGGGCAAGCGCATCGCCGCTGACCTCGTGCGGATGACCGCTGGTGTTGTTACCGTCAGGGGCCAATGCAATGGCGGTTACCTTGAACGATGCGGGTGTTGTCCGCCCATCCAGGTTGGCGAGGTCGACTACCTGTTCAAAACGAGTAACGCCCCGGTGTTGCTCCCAATTGGGCTCCTCGTCGGCAAAGCTCAGATTATCGACGAAGTCGAAACGTGCCACTTCGTTGTACGTGGTCCTGTCGTCACCGCCGGGGGCCAATTGGGTGCCGCCATCCGTTCTTAACCAGGACTCGCCCGGAAAATTGAAAGACCAAGCGGACACCACCACATCGGGGCCGCCATCGCTACCGTCAAACGCCACAAACCGATGGCCTTGAGTAGAGGTATTGTGCCCTTCATAAAAGACTTCTGGTCTGCCATCACTGATAGCCTGGCCTGAGTCCGCCAGCGTCATGATGGCATCATCAAGGACATTCACCTCGTAACTGGAGCCATCCGCCGCCAGAGCTATTTCGAAGGCCACGTCGCCACCGGCAGTCGTCGCCTCAAGCGTCTTTCCTCCATCGTTCAGCCGGTAGGTGAGACGTTCGCCATTTGAGGTCACCAGGGTCGCGCCGTTCAGGCTCAGCACAGCGCTGCCATCCAACGCCGAGGAAAACTGCACGGCGCCGATACCGTCGGCTCCTGCTGCATCTGCGAAGTTGATATCGCCAACGGTGCCTGAAGACAACACGCCATCGACGGTATCGAAGGCCACCGGCGTATCGTCATCGATCACTACCGTCAACTTGCCAATCGCCTTGCTACCATCGCCATCGGTGATGGTATAGCCGACGTCAAATGACACATCATTCTCGTCTTCGCGCTCGGCGTGCTCGAGCGCCTGATGCAACGTCACCTGGTAATTGCCGTTGACCTCATCTGTCAGCTTAATGGTGATGACTGACTCGGCGCCGCTGGCGCCGGCTACGCTGCCAGCCACGGTATGTCCACCGTCGACAAGTGAGAACGTGACCTTGCGCCCGTCTGCTGTAGTGAGCTCGGGCAGGTCCTTCAGATTCCATTGGAAAGCCTTGCTGCTGGCCGCACCATCGTCGCCAAAGCGGTAACCCAGATCTCCGGTGGCGACAGTGAACTGTCCGTCCACATCGCCAGTACCGCCCTTGTTGCCACCGGACAAACCATCCTCATCGACGATCGCCACGGGGCTCTGGGTGGTCGGATCGGTGTCGGTCGACGGTGTGGTTGGTGTGGCGTCGGGCTCCACCGTCACGGTCAGGGTCGAGGACGCGGTGTCACCGTCGCCGTCGGTAAGGGTGTAGTCGATGACCGCCTTGCCTTCGAAGCCCGCCGCCGGGGTGAAGGTGATGTTGCCGTCGCTGGCGAAGCTCACCGAACCCACACTATCACCGCCCTGCACCCTGGCCGCGGTCAGGGTCGCGCCGTCGGCGCCCTGGGTGTCGCTGGTGCCGTCATCATTCTTCAGCACGTTGTAGGTTTTCGATGTGCCTTTATCGGTGCTGGTAGTGTCGGCCACCGCACTCGGGCCATCGTCGCCGATGTCGATAGTGAGATTGGCCGGGGCGGAGGTATCGCCATCGCTGTCCACCACCCGCACACCGAAGGTCTCGGGCACGCTGTCATCCAGACCCGTTTTGTCCTTGTCGTCCTGACTCGCGCTGCTTGTCAGGGTGTACGACCAGTTGCCGTCGGTGTTCACCGTCAGGGTGCCGTAATCACCGGCGACCGTGGTGCCATCGCCATTGATCTCGACCCAGTCGCCGTCCTTGTCCTTCACCTCGTAGCGCACCAGGTCATCGTTGCCGGTGCTACTCTTGAACTGGCCGCTGGTGGTCTCGCTGTTGCTGGCGGCGTTACTACCCGGGGACTGATCTGCACCGCCATCAAGCCCTGCTTCCTGCACGCTATAGGCGCCATCGGCGGTCGTCGGATCACCGTCCGGGCCGCTCGGGTCGATGGTCGGTGTGGAGTCGGCCGCCACCGTCACGGTCAGGGTCGAGGAGGCGGTATCACCGTCGCCATCGGTGAGGGTGTAGTCGATGACCGCCTTGCCTTCGAAGCCATCCGCAGGGGTAAAGGTGACGCTGCCATCGCTGGTAAAGCTCACGCTGCCCTGGCTCGGATTGCGCAGAGCGGCGGTGGTCAGGGTGGCACCATCGGCACCCTGGGTGTCGCTGGTGTCATCACTGTTGTTGAGCACGTTGTAGCTGACCGCCGTGTCCCCGGCGGTGCTGGTAGTGTCGGCCACCGCACTCGGGCCATCGTCACCGATGGCGATAGTGAGATCGGCCGGGTCGGAGGTATCGCCATCGCTGTCCACCACCCGCACGCCGAAGGTCTCCGCCAGGCTATCGTCCAGACCCGTTTTGTCCTTGTCGTCCTGACTCGCGCTGCTTGTCAGGGTGTACGACCAGCTGCCGTCGGTGTTCACCGTCAGGGTGCCGTAGTCACCGGTGACCGTGGTGCCATCGGCGTTGATCGGGACCCAGTCGCCGTCCTTGTCCTTCACCTCGTAGCGCACCAGGTCATCGTTGCCGGTGCTGCTCTTGA
>NZ_PXNS01000019.1 GCF_003045775.1 Halomonas litopenaei
CACCTCGATCGCCTTTGGTGACACCGACGGTATTCAGGTCACCGGCCTGGATGGCGAGCTGATCTGGAGCACCAACAACGCTGGCGAGCTGGAAGGCCGTACTGAGGCCGGCGGTGACGCCGTCCTTACTCTGACCCTGAGTCCGGCGGTTGACGCGAATAACCCGATCGCTGCCGGTACTCAGCAGGTCGTCACCGTGACCGCGACCCTGGCCGAGAGTCTGGCCCACGCGGTCGACGCCGATAGCCTGTCGATCACCGGCATCAGTGTGGTCGGCACCGATACCGACGGTACCAGCACAACGGCAACCGTGGGTGTGAGCGTGGCTGATGATCAGCCGACCCTCGAGATCGCCGATACCGCCGAGACCGTGGTCGAAGGCGAGAGTGCCAACGGCACCTGGACCACCGACGCCGGTGCTGATGGGGCGACCGTCAGTGTGACGGTGGCAGGCGAGACCAAGCCGCTGGGTGATGCCAGTGATGCAACGGTCAGCTTCACCACCGACGAAGGCACCCTGACCGTCGGTCGCGACGGTACCTGGACCTTTGACGCCAACGACAACCAGGTACAGAACAGCACCGGCAATCCGTCGATCGGCTTCACCATCGCCACCGAAGACAGCGATGGCGACACCGCCACCGATAGCCATACCGTCACCATCACCGACGGTAGCGGCCCGAGCGTTTCGGCCACCGGCAGCGATCCGGCCAGCAGCAATGCGTCCGTTTCCCTGCAGGATGCCAATACCGAAGGCACCGCCTCGGACACCGACGTGGCCAGCCTGACCTTTACCGCCGGTAGCGACGCCATCACCTCGATCGTCTTTGGTGACATCGATGGTATTCAGGTCGAAGGCCTGGATGGCGAGCTGATCTGGAGCACCAACAACGCCGGCGAGCTGGAAGGGCGCACAGAGGCAGGCGGTGACGCCGTCCTGACCCTGACCCTGAGTCCGGCGGTTGACGCGAATAACCCGATCGCCGCGGGAGAGGAGCAGGTCGTCACCGTCACTGCGACCCTGGCCGAGAGCCTGGCCCACGCGGTCGACGCCGATAGCCTGTCGATCACCGGTATCAGCGTGGTCGGCACCGATACCGACGGTACCAGCACGACGGCGACCGTGGGGGTGAGCGTGGCCGACGATCAGCCGACCCTCGAGATCGCGGATACCGCCGAGACCGTGGTCGAAGGCCAGAGTGCCAACGGCACCTGGACCACCGACGCCGGTGCCGATGGCGCCACGGTGACCGTGACCGCCGGCGGCGTCGACAAGGTGCTGGGCGACGGTGCTACCGAAACCGTGACCTTCGATCTTGATGAAGGCACCCTGACCGTCGGTCGCGACGGCTCTTGGACCTTTGACGCCAACGACAACCAGGTGCAGAACAGCACCGGCAATCCGTCAATCGACTTCACCATCGCCACCGAAGACAGCGATGGCGACACCGCCACCGACAGCCACACCGTCACCATTACCGACGGCACCGGCCCGAGCGTCAGCATCAAGGAAGGCGATGATGATGCTACTACCGAGGCGCTGGATCTGACGCTGCAGGACGCCGATACCGGAGTCTCTGCGGATCAGGACAGTGGTGTACTGACGTTTAACGCGGGTAGCGACAGCCTGGTGAACTTTGGCTTTGGCAATATAGGCGCTGATGACAGCGTCACCGGCATCAGCGTCCAGGGTCTGGCGGCTGGTGAGTCCTTGGTCTGGAGCGCAAACGACGAGGGTGAACTGGAGGCTCGACTCGCCGGCAGCGACGACCTGGTGCTGACCCTGAGCCTGCAGGCGCCGACCTCGGTGGCGGCTCAGAACAGTGGCAATGTCAGTGTCACGGCCACGCTGAGTGACAGTCTGCCCCATGAGGTGGCAGCGACGCTGAAGAACTCACTGTCTATCGAGGGCGTGAGTGTGGTGGCGAGCCAGGCTGATGGGGATAGTGCGACGGCTACCGTCAAGGTTTCGGTGGTCGATGACGCGCCGGAGGCGGTGAATGATCAGCTCGATGGCGTGCAGTCTTCGCAGGTGATCAGCAAGGGTGCCGATGTTGGTCTGCTGGCTAATGACACCCAGGGCGCCGACGGCGCCACCGTGACCTTCGTCGACGAGTCTTCCCTGCAGGGTTCCCTGACGTGGAACGCCGATGGCAGCTTTGATTACACCGCCAAGGACAACGCCAGCTACACCGAGGTGGTCAACTACACCATCACCGACGCCGACGGTGATACCAGTCAGGCCACCCTGACCATCAATGTCGAAAACGGTACGCCGACGACTCAGCCGACCAACGTGCAGGTCAACGAGGCCGGGCTTGACGAGGGTTCCCAGTCGGCGACCAATTCAGAGCAAGTGAAAGGGCAATTGGTGGCGACCGATGCCCAGGGCGACGACTTGACCTTCAAGGCGGAGACCCTCAAGGGCAACTATGGCGAGATCGACATCCGCGCCGATGGTTCCTTCACCTACACCCTGACCAAACCGGTCACCTCGTCGGATAACCCCGTCGATGACGCCGAGAGCTTTGTCTATACGGTGACCGACAGCCACGGCAATTCTGCCACCGGCACCATTACCGTCGATGTCATCGATGACGTGCCTCAGGCCGTCAACGACACACCCGCTGCGCTGCAGTCCGGTACCACGTTGACCACCACGGCGGGCAACGGAATGCTGGCCAATGACGTCCAGGGTGCGGACGGGGCCACGGTCATCTCCGTCGATGACAGCGGGCTGCGTGGTCAGCTCAGCTGGAACGCCGACGGCAGTTACACCTACACCGCGGACGCTAACGGTAGCTACGAAGAGGTGGTGAGCTACTCCATCAAGGATGCCGATGGCGATACCAGCCAGGCGACCATCAAGTTTGTGGTGAACGACGGCTCGCCCACGGCCAATGCCAGCGCGGCAACCGTCAGCGAGGCCGGGCTTGCCACGGGCAGCGATGCCGCCAGCAATAGCGAAGTGGCGGAAGGCCAGCTTCAGGCAAGCGATGCCCAGGGCGACGCACTGACGTTCACCGCCACGACCCTGCGCGGCAGCTACGGCACTCTGGTCATCGAGGAGAATGGGTCCTACACCTATACCCTCGATACCGCCGTGACCGGCGCCGAGGCGGACAACGGTCCGAACACCCTGAATGGCCAGGACGTGTTCAGCTATACCGTGACCGATGCCCACGGCAATAGCTCGACTGCCAGCATCAGCATCAATATTGTCGATGACGTGCCAACGGCGGTCGATGACGTTGTGAGCACCGCCGAGGACACTGAGGTCACCGTCGACGTACTGGCCAACGACGAGGGCGGAGCCGATGGCGCAACTCTGGTGTCGGCGAGCATGGCGTCGGGCTACGAGAGTGCTGGCAGGGTGACCATCGATAGCGACAGCGGTGAGGTGACCTTCACTCCGGCGGCGGGCTTCGAGGGTGCCGCGGTCATCGACTACACCATCGTCGATGCCGACGGCGACACCAGCAACGCCACCTTGACGGTCAATGTGGCGGCTGACTCCACGCCGGAGGCCGCCAATGGTATCGCTCGCGTGGACGAAGATGGCCTGTCGGGTGGCAATGCCGGTGGCCCGGGTGATGCGGCCGGTGAGGCGACCGTCGTCACCGGGACGCTTGGCTATTCCTTTGGCAATGATGGGGCGGCGAGCTCAAGCGCCTTCAGCTGGAGTCTTGATGGTCTGCCCACGGTAACGGCCAGTGGCCAGGCGGTGTCCTACACGTTGAGCGACGACGGCCGAACGGTCACGGGGCGTGACGCCTCCAACGCACTGGTGTTGACCGTTGCCCTGACCGGGGTGGCGAACGGCGCCTACAAGGTTACGCTGCACCAGCCGCTGGATCATGGTGAGCAGGGTACGGAAGACTCTCTGGCGTTCAATGTCGGCTACACCATCGTTGATTCCGATGGTAGCCCGGCCAGTGGCCAGTTGCAGGTGCTGGTCAACGACGACAGCCCGGAGGCCTTTACCTCGGATTCGGCTGCTCTCGTCGATGGTCGAGGCGGTCAGCTGAACTTTGCTGGCGTGTCTGGTGCCGATGGGGTCAAGGATGTGACCTTCACCGATGTGCAGGGGCAGCCAGCCACTGACGCCGACGGCAACCCGCTCTACTTCGACGGTGAGGCGCTGACCTATCAGGTATCCACCGACGGTCATCAGCTGCAGGCGGTGACTGCGGATGGGGTTGTCGGCTTTACGGTCACCCTGGATCCGGCAGGAGACGGCTATCAGATCAACGTTGCCGATGGCGAGATCAGCAACGGGCGTGTCGAGCGTGCCGATATCTCTGAACTGAGTCTCGATGGTGTTGTGCAGTACCACGGCATTAACCACCAGGACGATGAGGGTGACAACGACGTTCTCTACTCGACGCCCAATGGCGTTGGTATGGTGCCGCTGGACGGCACGCTCGGCGTCTTCGGTGGTGCAAGTCCCGGTGTCGAGCTTAACGAGGTCATCCGCATCAGCTTCCTCGATAGCCTGGGGTTCTCCGTCACCGGTGAGCCGAGCTGGCAGGGGCACGAAAGTGTGTCCGAGGTGACCCAGACCATCCATGTTGAAGGTGACGGCGCCAAGGCAGTGGTCACAGTGGCTGCGTTCAACTACGCAAGTGATGTGCCGGGTTCTGGGTCTCCCAGCCAGACGGTGGACAACGATATTCGTCTGAGCGCCGATGACGTCCGCATTCTCGATCAGACAGGCACCGATGTTACCAACAAGGTGTCCATCAGCATCGATGGGGCCGGCCGTCTTATCCTGAATGGTATGGAGGATGGATGGTCGTTCGAACTCAGTCCGGCTGGTGGGCTCGAGGGTATCGAGGTGGTGGGCGGTAGCAATACGCCCTTTACCCTGGGCGATATGGACTATCGGCTTGGTGAGGTGGGGGATGCCTTTGACATCGAGCTCGGATTGACCGGTGTTGACGGTGACGGCGATAACGCTGCGGGCAGCCTGACCGTCGAAGTCAGCGCTCCGGATCAGTTATACGTCGGTGACAACTCCGACAATACTGTCTCCGGCGGTGGCGGCAGTGACGTCATGGTGGGTGATGGTGGTGGCAACTTCACCGTGGTGAGTCCGGCGCAGAACTATAATATCTCCCTGATTCTCGATTCCTCGGGCAGCATGAGTAGAGGCTCCGGTACCGCTGGCCTGTCTCGCATGGCATTGGCCAAGCAGGCTCTGGCTAATCTGGTCGAGCAACTGGCTGATTTCGACGGGGTTATCAATCTTCAGGTCGTCGATTTCGATACGGGAGCGCGATTTACCCAAACCATGGATCTGGGCTCGGTCGACAGTGAAGTCGAACGGATCGTCACCTATATCAATTCGGTCGATGGCAGCAGTGGTAACGGGGGCGGCACCAACTACGAGGCGGCATTCGAGGCATCAAAAGGCTGGTTGGAAGAGCAGTCGAGCAGTAACGGCTACGAGAATCTGACCTACTTCCTGACCGATGGGCTGCCGACGTTCTACGTCAACGACAATGGCAGTACCGGTGGTAACGGTCAGGATACCGGCTTTAATGAAGTCAACAACGCGATCGAGTCCTTCGAAGGCCTGTCAGCCATCAGTCGCGTCGAAGCGATCGGTATCGGCTCCGGCATCAACGAAGACGTGCTGAAGTTCTTCGACAACACCGACGTGACCGGCGCGAGTGAGATCATTCCCTACTCGTCGGTTGCACAGACGGGAAGTCGCCAACTTGCCGACTTCACTGGCCTGGATAGTCCGCTAGACTCGGCGACTAGCTGGACCAAGTCCGGGGACGCCACCGGTACGCTAGTCGTGGGAAATGGTTCGCTGACGTTGACGGATATCAGCCGTCTCTCGGGTAGTACCGTGGCGACCAGTGCCGCCTTCGTTCTTGACACGCCTGATACCGGCTACTCGACACTCGAATTTAGCTACAGTACCGATGCCTACGGCGGGGCTGACTACTTCGGCTGGGAGGTTCAGAAATCCAATGGCAGCGGTGGCTGGGTGACGGTGGACTCCGGTTATCCCCGCGAAAGCCAACGGGGTTCCTCCTTCGAAACCGATCAGCTTGACAGCGGTGTCTATCGTATCGTCATCGAGGTCGTCAACGGGGGTGGGCAGCAGGATCTGGTCCAGCTCGATAGCATCACCATCAACGACTTCGGGTATCCCACTGCGCCGGTCGGCGAGGCATCTGTCGTCAACACCGCCGAGGAACTCGAGGCGGTGCTCAAGGGCGGCTCGTCCTTCGACAAGCTGGCGGAACTCGGCGACGATGTACTCGATGGAACGGATCGTGGTGACATCATCTTCGGCGACACCATCAATACCGACCATCTCGAATGGACCAATGGCGATGGAGAGGAATTCAGGGCAGGCGAGCATGATGGCCTTGGTTTTGCCGGGCTGTTCGAGTTCCTCAAGTGGTCGGAAAATGGCGGAGCGGATCCCGACGAGACCCAGGTGCTCGAGTACATTCGCGGTAACTATGAATCCTTGATGGACACCGAGCGCAAGGATGGCGGCGCCGACACCCTCAAGGGCGGTGACGGTGACGACACCCTGATCGGCGGCGGTGGTAGCGACACGCTATATGGTGAGGAAGGCGATGACCTGCTGCTCGGCGGTGCCGGCGATGACACCCTGGTCGGAGGACTCGGTGCGGATACCTTCGCCTGGGTGCTGGGCGATGAGGGCGCGGCCGGAGATCCCGCCGATGATGTCATCAGCGACTTCCACGTGGCACCGGCCGGTGTCGACGCCAGCCAGGACCCAGAGGCCGATGTGCTGGATCTCAGCGAGTTGCTGCAAGGCTACGACAAGGACGACGACCAGCAGTCGCTGAATGACTATATCCACGCGGAGCAGGAAGGGGATGATATTGTGCTGTACGTCAAGAGCGATGGAAATCTGGCGGACGACAATGGCAACGCTGATCAGGTCATTACTCTGGAAGGTGTGGCCAACGCGGCCCCAAGCCCCGATGATTTCCTGACGCAGTTGCTCAACCAGGGCCAGTTGGATGTGTAGGCAGGCGCTCGGTCCCGTCGTATAGCGCGAAACGGGCAAGGCCCTCGGCGGTAAACGCCGAGGGCTACTGATCAAGGGAAACTTGATATATGCTCGACCAACAAAGATTGCGGAGAACGTGACATGTACGTCCAGCGTGACGGGGAAGGAAAGCTTGTCTGTGTCAGCCGGGAGCCTACAGCGACCTGCGACGAATTCATGGCGCCGGATGATCAGGAGCTGTTGTTCTTCCTGTCAGACGGTAACGAGCGCAACGAACAGTCCCAGTTCCATGCCTCCGACCTGGCCTTTGTGCGGGTGCTCGAGGACGTGCTTGATCTGCTGATGGACAAGGGCGTGATCAGCTTCACCGATCTGCCTGACGCGGCGCGCCGCAAGATCATGGACCGCCAGTCACTGCGTCGTCGCTACAACGATGTGGATCTGGTAGGGGACGACGAACCCCTCATCTAAGCGTTGAGCATGTGCACCTCTCAAGTCGCATGCGTCGACCTGGGCAAGACAAAGGGCCACCTTCGGGTGGCCCTTTGCTGTGTACCCCTCATGTCATCGATGCTCACGAGTGCCTGTCGGTTTCCATCCTGGCGGACACGGCAGGGCCGGTGACACCGTCCAGGCCCAGCTCGAACAGGGTGTCGATATCGCGATCCTCGTCGATGCCCTCGGCGATGGCCTGGATCGCCAGCGAATGGCACAGGGTCGCCATGCCCCTGAGAATGGTCTGCTGCTCCGGCCGCTCCGACACGCCACGACACAGGGTGGCGTCGATCTTGATGTAGGACAGCCCAAGATCCTGCAGATCTCCTAGCTGGCGGAAGGCCGCACCGACGTGCTCCATGCCCAGATGACAGCCGAAGGGGGCCAGCGACTGGCACAGATAACGGAAGCTCTCGAGATCGCTTCGGGCGATCGACTCCGGTACCTCGATCCACAGGAAGGGGGCCGAGTCCGGGCGGGCGCTGAGTCGTTGCTGCAGGGCGATCACGACATTCGGCTGGGTAATCGCTGCATGGGACAGGTTGATGCCCAGCGGCTGCCGGTGGTGATGGATGGTGTCGAGAGCGGCATCGATCACCTTGATATCCAGGCTGTCGTGGAGGCGCAGACGGGCGATCCAGGGCATGAAGACACCCGCCTGACGCCATTCGCCCTTGATGTTGAGCCGTGCAGGGGCCTCGTGATGCAGCAACTGTCCGCGTCGATCCAGCACCGGATACTGTCCCAGCAGGACGCCATGCTCCATCGCTTCGACCAGCGATGAGCGCCACTCGGCGCGGCTGCGGTAGAGCGTCTCCTGTTCCACGTTGTGGCAGGACTCGATCGCCTGTCCAGGACGGCTCTCGGCCAGCGACAGGGCGCCATCCAGTGCGGCCATCAGGGTGGTGCGCTCCTGGCCGTGGTGGTAGACCGCCAGGGCAGCGGGGAGCCGCAGTACCGGTGCGTTCTGTTCGGCCAGGGTCGACAGATTGTCGTCCAGCCGTTCGCGGGCCCAGCTTTCGTCGACGTTGCCGCACAGCATCAGGGCGAAGTCACTGCCGTTGAGGCGACCCACATAGCCTTCGCCATGGGCCTCGGCGATGGCGGTCAGGCGTTGGCAAAGGTCGCTGAGCACGCCGTTGGTGTACAAGTGGCCGCGGCGTTCGTTGAGCGCGGCCAGGTCGGTGGCACGGATCATCGCCACCACGCCGTAGCTGGATTCACCCTGTTGCTCGAGGCTGTAGTTGAGGCGGTCGATAAAGGCTTCCCGGGTCAAGGCCCCGGTCACCGTGTCATGCAGCAACTGGCGGCGTAGCCGGTCGATCTGCTCGCTCTCGCGCTGGAGCATCTCGCGCACGCTTTCCGACAGCCGGTTCATGGCGTCGGATACTTCGCGCAGTTCCAGTGTGCGGGGCAGCGGGGCGACGGTGAAGCGACGCTGGCCGATATCGTTGGCCTGGCGCGTCAGGGTCTTCAGCGGGGTGCGGATCTGGCGTACCAGCAGGTAGGCAATCAGTAGGCTGAGGGCACCTGCTGCCACGAACCAGGCGGCCATGCGCAGGGTGCTCTGCCACAGCGACTGGTAGGCGAAGCCATGTGCGCTTTCGAGTTGCAAGGTGCCAAGCTGCTGCCAGCCATCCTGGATGACCGCAGTGCCGGCGGGGACCTCGAAGGCGACCAGCTCACGGAACCAGCCCGGTACGCCGGTATCCTCGGGGGCTGATGAGACGCGACGAATGATCGGCCTGTCCTCGGTGTCCAGCAGCTGGATCTTGCGGTAGTGGCCAGTATCGAACTGCGCCGAGATCAAAAGCTCCAGCGTCACTTCATCCTTGTCAGGCATCTGGCTCATGCTCAGCGCCAGGGCATTGGCGTTGTCCGCGTTCTTGATCAGTATTTCTTTTTCGATGTAGGCGCGGCTGCCCGATACGGCCACCACCAGACTGCCGATCAGGGCAACCAGCAGGATGGCGATGATGGCGAGCCAGAGTTGTTTGATCAACGACATGGCGACGTCTCTAGATGAAGGATTGGCATGATGTCACTGGATTCCCTGTTGGCGCATGCGATCGATGGCGTTTCGCCAGCGCGACAGGCGCGCCAGAGGATCCGCCCGCGATTGGGTGGTGCCACCCGCCCACAGGCCACTGCTGTTGAAGCTGAATAGCGGGTCCAGATCGGTGCGCAGGCTGGCACGGGAAATGCCGGCGGCAATGTTGTCGAGAATCAGGGGCTCGGCGCCTGGCGTCTCGTAGTAGCCGAGCACCATATGGGCCTGGGTGATCTGGCTACGTCCCAGTCGAGCACGCACATAGATCATGCGCAACTTGCTGATGGGAATGCCGAGCTCCTTGAGGGTCACGTATTTGGCGATGGAGTAATCTTCGCAGTCGCCTGCGCCGCGTCCCAGCGATTCGATGGGAGTAGCCCAGTAGTCGCTCTGGCGCCAGATGGTGCGATCCTCGAGCCACTGCATCTTGCGATTGAAGAAGTCGTTGACGTCGCGCAGCTGAGTACGAAGGTCGGCGCCTCTCAGGCGATCGATCAGGTTGAGCCATTCGTCCAGGGCTCTTACCCCCTGACTGCCGTACTCGGCGCTCATGGCCGCGTGCATTCGCGCATGGTCGAGCGTCGCGTCCACCGGTGCAGGTGCCAGCACCAGGAAGGCGCCCAACAGGCTCGCAGATCCCCAGGCGAGCCAGGAAGGGGGGCGGCGGCGAGACGGGCGAGACAAGACGGCATCTGGGCTCATGGCGAGTTCCAAGCCGGGCGGAGGTCAGGCCTTGCCGGGCCCTTGCCACAGCTTCAGTTGGCCTACCCAGGGCAGGGTGTCGAGGTCTCGGCACAATTGATGAGCCAAGTCATCGAGATCCCCATGATGGATATCAGAGTCAACGTACAACGAAATGTCGATGCGGTCATCCAAATAGTGCAGATTCAGCGCCGTACGGTGTTGCCAGGCACGCTGATGCGACCAGCGTTCATCCAGCAGTTGCTCGATCTCCTCGCGCAGCGGCAAGCCCGGGCGCAGGCTGTGTTCGGTCTGTCCTTCGTCGTCCTCGGGGTCGATGTGGAAGGTGACATCCTTCAGGCGGGTGTGCGCTTCGCGTAGTTGTCGACTGACCGCATTACCGATCTCGTGGGCTTCGGACACCGTGACCCTGGGAGCGACCACGATATGCAGATCGAGCACGACGTCGCTTCCGAGCTGGCGGGTGCGCAGATCGTGCACGCTCTTGACGCCCGGGACCGACTCCGCCAGCCGGCGCATCGCACGCTGCTCTTCGACCGGCAGGGCGGTGTCAATCAGCTCCCTGGAAGACTGCCACATCAGCCGTCCGCCGACCCAACCCACCATCAGGCCGACCACGATGGCGGCCACCGCGTCCATCCAGCCGACGCCGAACTGGCCGGCCACCAGGCCGACCAGCACCACCAGGGTAGACATGGCATCGGTGCGCGAGTGCCAGGCATTGGCCTCGAGCAGCGGTGAGTCGAAGCGGCGGGCGGCGCGCAAGGTGTAGTGGTAGATCGCTTCCTTGGCCAGCAGCGAGACCACGGCCACGGCGATGGCAACGAGGCCGGGTGCGGCGCTCGAAGACCGATCGAGCAGGCGCTCGACACTCGACCAGGCGATGGCACCAGCGACGAAGATCAGCACACTGCCGAGCCACAGTGTCGCCAGGGTCTCGATTCGGCCGTGGCCGTAGGGATGGTCGCGGTCGGGTTCCTGGCGGCCGTAGTGGGTGGCCGCCAGCACGAAGGCGTCGGTGACGATATCCGAAAAGGAGTGGATGCCGTCGGCAATCAGGGCGGCCGACCCGACGATCACACCGGTCACCAGTTTGAGCACGCCGACGACAAGGTCCACGCCGGCGCCGATCAGGGTGACGCCCTGGGCCGTCCAGGCAAAGGCGTGTCTGGAGCGCCCCGGCTGGCTTTTCTGGCTCACGACGAAGGCTCGCTCCGCGCGCAGTTGATGACAGGGTTGGCGTACTGGGCCAGCCACCAGGATCTGAGGTCTTCCGGGACTTCGGAAAGACGTTGCGCGAACCGATCGCGGTCGGCCTCTGACACCTCGGACAGGTCCACCAGCTCAGGATGGCTGCCCAGGGCCTCCAGCGCCAGATGGTGGCTGGGAAAGAGGTGATAGCCGCTCAGCACCTGGCGGTCGATCTCGGCAGCGACCGCTTCCGGCGTATCGAAGCTGCGATCGATCGGCGTGCCGAAGCGCAGATGAACACGCCCCTTGTGGCCGGTGATGCCGGCGACGATGGAGCTGATGTCCTCGAACTCGCTCTTGTTGTAGCTGCCGTCTTCACTGACGGCTTTCAGCTCCCTGGCCTTCTGCACGTCGCAGGGGTCGTACTCGTAGCTGATCGATACCGGCACCAGGCGCAGGGCTTCAATGCCTTCCCCGAGCGGCGCATGACGGTTGTCGGCACGGTGGGCCATGGTCATCATCTTGATGATCGCGGGGTCGGTACGATCGATGCCGTCCTTGGCCCGGCCTTCGCGCTGGGCCATCCAGATCGAATGATTGTCGTCCTGAATGGAGTGGCGGATGTAGCTCGACAGCTTGTGGTAGGCCTGCAGCATGGCGCGCTTGCCGCGAGCACTGCGCGGCACGATGAAGCTCTTGTTGAGCCGCATCAGATCGGTGACGTAGGGCTTCTTGAGCAGATTGTCACCGATGGCAATGCGCACGGTGTTGCGGCCGGCGAGGTACAGCGCATAGTTGACGAAGGCCGGATCCAGCGAGATATCGCGATGGTTGCCGATAAACAGGTAGGCGGTATTGGGGTCCAGACGATCGAGGCCGTCGACGCGAAAGTCGTCGGTGGAGGTCTTCAGCATGCGCTGCATGTAGGCCGCGATGCGTTGCTGAAACGCCGTCACGCTGGTGACGTCGCGTGTCTCGCGCTTGATCGCCCAGCTGGCCAGCGTGCGTGACAGACGGGGCATCATGCGGGAAAGGCGCGGCAGCCGGTAGCGGGTCAGGGCGCTCAACAGCTCCGGGTCCTCTGCCAGGCGAGTCAGGGTCGTCGCCACCTCGTCGTCCTGATAGGGGCGAATATCGTGCCAGGGATCCTGCGGGGCATCGGATGTCGAAGTCATGGTGTCGTCGCAGTGAGGTCAGTAGCCGAAACAGAAGAACTCTGGGCTTCGCCGCCCAGCCAATCGATCAGGCGGTCGACGCTTTCACCCAGGGTCTGGGCCATCAGAATGAAGTCGGTTTCCATGCGCAGCACGGCATCGTCGCCGTCATCTGCCTGGTTGGCTTCGTCGATCAAGGCGTCATCGAAGGCCAGTGACTTGACCGCCAGGTCGTCGTGGAGCACGAAACGCAGGCGCCCCTCCATGCCCAGCGCCAGCTTGCTGGCCTGTCGGCCGCTTTCGAGCAGTTGCTGAATGTCGTCGCCGTCGAGGTCCACCTGGCGCGCCTTGAGCACGCCGTCGTCGCCCTTGGCCTTGAGTTCGACCTGGTCGCCGAGCAGCATGTCGGCGGGGCGCGAGGAGGCGTCGTTGAGCCAGGTGGTCATGGCGCGAATCGGCAGTGTCTGGGCCGAGAGCGGCGTTACCTTGAGGCTTCCCAGGGACTCGCGCAACAGATCCAGCAGCTCTTCGGCGCGCTTTCGGCTGGAGCTGTTGACGGCGATCAAGTTTCGCCGGGTATCCCACCAGAGGTCAGTCTTCTGGCTGCGTACGAAGGCCCTGGGCAACAGTTCCTCGTAGACCTGCTCCTTGATTGCCTGCTTTTCCTGGCGGCGTAGCTTGCGGCTTTCCTGGGTCTCGATGACCTCGACGCGCTCGTCGACTTCTTCGCGGACCACCGAAGCGGGCAGGATGCGCTCCTGGCGCAGGGCGGTCATCAGGCGCTGGCCCTGCAGCTCGTGGAGATAGCGATCGCTACCCCGTCCGGCAGGCGTCGTCCAGCCGATGCGGCGGGCTTCGGTGCCACCGAGCGGGCGGAAAGCCTGTTCGGCGAGGGCCGTCTCCAGCTGCTCGCTGTCCAGGGTGCTGGCGTCGTGCAGACGGTAGAGGTGCAAGTGCTTGAACCACATGGAGCAATTCTCGGGTCAAAAAGGAGGCACATTATGGCGAATGGTCCCTTCGGGTGCCAGTTGCCAGCCATCGCAATGGTCGATTGAACAGGGTTGCGGCCAAGCCTAGCAGGCTGCGTCGCCCGCGCCCGTCCCTCTTTGGTGACAGTGTTGCCACTTTGCCCGCTCGAGGTCAGAATCAAACAGTAGTTTAAATGAGGAGCAATGACATGGAAGACGCTATCAGCACCACTTCGCTGAAGGTTCGTGGCTACCACCTGGACGGGTATGGCCACGTCAATCACGCCCGTTACCTGGAGTTCATGGAGGAAGGGCGCTGGGACTATTTCGACAAGCATCCGGCGCTGATGTCTCGCCTGGGAAAGGGAGATGTCGCCTTCGTCGCGGTCAATCTCAATATCGACTATCGCCAGGCGGCGGTGGCCGGTGACGAGCTGGACATTTCCACCCGCCTGTCGGCCCTGGGGGGGCGCAGCGCCAAGATGCGCCACGAGATCCTGCGCCGCCGCGATGGAGCCCTGGTGGCTCGCGCCGAGCTGACCTTCGTGCTGCTGGACGTGGCCAGCAACAGTGCGGTGGCGATCGAGGGTGAGCTGCGTGATGCCCTGGCGCCGCTGGTGGTGTCATGACGGCAGCGGTCAAGGCGCCGCACACAACGACAGACGCTGCGCGGAAGGCCCCAAGGGTGGTATGCTAGGTCGCTGTATTTGTGCGCCTTGTCACGGCTGCGTGACGCGCCTACCTGTTGCTGTGCAAAGGACTTGACGACCCATGGGTGACATCGCCAGAGAGATTCTGCCAGTCAATATCGAGGACGAGCTGAAGCAGTCGTACCTCGATTACGCGATGAGCGTGATCATCGGCCGAGCGCTGCCGGACGTGCGCGATGGCCTGAAGCCGGTTCATCGGCGTGTGCTGTTTGCGATGCACGAGCTGGGTAACGACTGGAACAAGCCATACAAGAAGTCCGCCCGTGTGGTGGGTGACGTGATCGGTAAGTACCACCCCCACGGCGACAGTGCGGTGTACGACACCATCGTGCGTATGGCCCAGGACTTCTCGATGCGCCACGTGCTGGTCGATGGCCAGGGCAACTTCGGCTCCATCGACGGCGACAACGCCGCCGCCATGCGTTACACCGAGGTGCGCATGGCGCGCCTGGCCCACGAGCTGCTGGCCGATCTCGAGAAGGATACTGTCGACTGGGTCGACAACTACGACGGTACCGAGCGGATCCCCGACGTGCTGCCGACCAAGGTGCCGAACCTGCTGGTCAACGGCTCCTCGGGCATCGCCGTGGGCATGGCGACCAATATCCCGCCCCACAACATGAACGAGATCATCAACGCCTGCCTGGCGCTAGTCGACGACTACACCCTGAGCGTCGATGATCTGATGGAGCATGTGCCGGGGCCCGACTTCCCCACCGGCGGTATCATCAACGGCCGCGCGGGCATTCTCGAGGCCTATCGTACCGGCCGCGGGCGCATCTATATACGCGCCAAGCACACCATCGAACACGACGACAAGTCCGGCCGTGACCACATCATCGTCACCGAGCTGCCTTACCAGGTGAACAAGGCGCGGCTGATCGAGAAGATCGCCGAGCTGGTCAAGGACAAGAAGATCGAGGGAATCGCCGAGTTGCGCGACGAGTCCGACAAGGACGGTCTGCGGGTGGTGATCGAGGTCAAGCGCGGCGAGAGTGGCGAGGTGGTGGTGAACAACCTGTTCGCCCAGACCCAGCTGCAGAATGTCTTCGGCATCAATATGGTGGCGCTGGAGGACGGCGAGCCGAAGACCATGAACCTCAAGCAGGTGCTCGAGGCCTTCATTCGCCACCGTCGCGAGGTGGTCACCCGGCGCACCCTGTTCGAACTGAAGAAGGCGCGTGAGCGCGGCCACATCCTCGAAGGCTTGGCGGTGGCGATCTCCAACATCGACGAGGTGATCGAGCTGATCAAGGCCTCGCCGAATGCTGCCGAAGCCAAGGAAAAGCTGTTGGCCAAGTCCTGGCAGCCCGGCCAGGTCACCGGCATGCTGGAGCGCGCCGGCGCCACCTCGTGCAAGCCCGAAGACCTGGAAGAAGGCTTTGGTCTGGACCAGGCGGGAGGCGAGTACCGTCTGTCGCCGGCCCAGGCCCAGGCCATCCTCGAGCTGCGCCTGCACCGCTTGACCGGCCTCGAGACCGAGAAGCTGCTCGACGAGTATCTGTCGATCCTCGAGAAGATCGCTGAGCTGATGGCCATCCTGGCCTCCGCCGATCGCCTGCTCGAGGTGATTCGCGAAGAGCTGATCGCGGTGCGCGATCAGTTCGCCGACGAGCGTCGTACCGACATTCAGGCAAGCCACCTGGACCTGTCCATCGAGGACCTGATCGCCGAGGAAGACATGGTGGTCACGGTGTCCCGCTCGGGTTACGCCAAGACCCAGCCGTTGTCGGACTATCAGGCCCAGCGTCGTGGTGGTCGTGGCAAGTCGGCCACCGCGATGAAGGATGAGGATGTCATCGAGCACCTGTTGGTGGCCTCGACCCACGACACCGTGCTGCTGTTCTCCAATCGCGGCAAGGTCTACTGGCTCAAGGTCTACGAGATGCCTGCGGCCAGTCGCGGGTCCCGTGGCAAGCCGCTGGTCAACCTGCTGCCGCTGGAAGAAGGCGAGTCGATCAACGCCATCATGCCGGTCAAGGACTATGATCCGGACTGCTACATCTTCTTTGCCACCGCCCGGGGCACGGTCAAGCGCACCAGCCTCGAGCAGTTCTCGCGTCCGCGCAGCGTTGGCCTGATCGCCATCGACCTGGAGGAGGGCGATCGCCTGGTGGGCGCCGCCATTACCTCCGGCAGCGACCACGCCATGCTGCTGTCGTCCAACGGCAAGGCGATCCGCTTCGAGGAGTCCCAGGTCCGTGCCATGGGCCGTACCGCGCGCGGTGTGCGTGGCATGCGACTGCTCGATGGCGCCGAGGTGATCAGCCTGATCATCCCGCAGAGCCTCGAGATCGATGCCGACGCCGAGGGCGGTGAGCGTGGCGAGGCCGGTGATGTCGACGCCAGCGGTGACAACGGCCAGATCTATATCCTCACCGGCAGCGAAAACGGCTACGGCAAGCGTACCCGTCTCGAGGAGTTCCCGCTGCGCGGTCGTGGCGGCCAGGGCGTGATCGCGATGCAGACCAGCGCCCGCAATGGCGCCATGGTGGCGGCGATGCAGGTCTGTTCCAGCGATGAGATGATGCTGATCACCGATCGCGGCACCCTGGTGCGCACCCGGGTCGAGGAAGTCTCGATCAGTTCGCGCAACACCCAGGGCGTCACCCTGATCCGCCTCGGCGAGGCCGAGGCGCTGGTCAAGACCGTGCGTATCCAGGAGCTTGAAGGCGACGACGAGCTCGATGCCGAGGGCGAAGAAGGTAGTGAGGACGCCGTCGAGAACTCGGCAGATGACGCCGCCGAGGGTGGCAGCGCCGAACCGGGCGACGACAGCGCGGCCGACGACAGCAACACCGACAATAACGACTGATCCGGGGTGCCACGGTGTCCGCGATGGACGCCGTGGCCCACCTATATAGTGACTGGCGGGCGTCGCCGGACGCCTGCCCTTGACGATCAATCGCCAGGACACCATGACACGCCACTACAATTTCTGCGCGGGCCCCGCCGCGCTGCCTACCGCAGTACTCGAACGCGCCCAGCGCGAGATGCTGGACTATCAGGGCCGTGGGCTCTCGGTGATGGAGATGAGCCACCGCTCCAGCGAGTACGTGGCCATCGCCGAGCGCGCCGAGGCCGACCTGCGTGAACTGCTCGCCGTGCCCGACAACTATCGGGTGCTGTTCACCCAGGGTGGTGCCACCCAGCAGTTTGCCGCGGTGCCCATGAACCTGCTTGGCCGCGGCGGCCGGGCCAACTTCATCGAGACCGGTATCTGGGGCAACAAGGCGATCAAGGAGGCGCGGCATCTATTCGGCAGCGCCCACATTGCCGCTTCAAGCGCCGAGAATGGCCATGTCGAAGCACCGCAGCAGGCTGATATCGCGCTGTCCGACGACGCCGCCTACCTCCACGTGACCCCCAACGAGACCATCGGTGGTCTGGCACTGGACTTTGTGCCCGTGGCGCGGCGCGGCGACGGGGTAGAGGTGCCGCTGGTGGCGGATCTTTCCTCGACCATTCTGTCTGAGCCGCTGGACGTCTCGCGCTTCGGTGTGATCTACGCTGGCGCCCAGAAGAACATCGGGCCGGCCGGGCTGGTGCTGGTGATCGTGCGTGATGATCTGCTCGACCAGGCGGTGAGCGAGATGCCGTCCTTGTTCAGCTATCGTCAGTTGGCCGAGGCAGGGTCGATGATCAACACGCCGGCCACCTATAGCTGGTACCTGGCGGGCCTGGTGTTCGACTGGCTCAAGCGCGACGTCGGGGGTCTCGAGGCGATGGCCGAGATCAATGACCGCAAGGCGGCCAAGCTCTACGAGGCCATCGACCGCAGCGACTTCTATTCCAACCCCATCGCGGTGCGTAATCGCTCGAAGATGAACGTGCCCTTCGTGCTGGCCGACAGCGCCCTGGATAACGCCTTCCTGGAAGAGGCGGAGGCGGCGGGGCTTTTGAATCTCAAGGGCCATCGCAGCGTCGGCGGTATGCGCGCAAGCCTCTATAACGCGGTGCCTGAGTCCGCGGTGGACGCCCTGGTGGCGTTCATGGGCGATTTCGAGAAGCGGCGCGGCTGAGGTTCGTGCGAGAGCTGGCGCACCCAAGTAAAGAGGTGGCGGGGCCAGGTTTCGCCAGCCATGCGTCAACGCCCGGTCACGGGGCGTTACAAGGAGACAACCCATGAGTGATTCGCAAGAGCCGAACCTCTCGTCGCTGCGTCAGCGCATCGACCATATCGACACCGAGATCCTGCGCCTGATCAGCGAGCGTGCCGAGTGTGCGCGCCAGGTGGCGGAGACCAAGACCGCAAGCGACCCCCAGGCGGTGTTCTATCGCCCCGAGCGCGAGGCCCAGGTGCTGCGCCGGGTGATGGAGCTCAACCAGGGGCCGCTGGACAGCGAAGAAATGGCACGGCTGTTTCGCGAGATCATGTCGGCCTGCCTGGCGCTGGAACAGCCGATCAAGGTGGCCTATCTCGGCCCCGAGGGCACCTTTACCCAGCAGGCCGCGCTCAAGCACTTCGGTGACAGCGCCATCAGCCTGCCCATGGCGGCCATCGACGAGGTCTTCCGTGAGGTCGAGGCCGGCGCGGTGAACTACGGCGTGGTACCGGTGGAAAACTCCACCGAAGGCGTGATCAACCATACCCTGGATTCCTTCATCGATTCGGGGCTGCGCATCAGCGGTGAGGTGGTACTGCGCATCCACCATCACCTGCTGGTGGCCGACACTACCCTCAAGGACAAGGTGTCGCGTATCTACTCGCACCCTCAGTCCTTCGCCCAGTGTCGCAAGTGGCTCGATGCCCACTTCCCGCACGCCGAGCGGGTGCCGGTGTCGTCCAACGCCGAGGCGGCCAGGCTGGTCAAGAGCGAGTGGCACAGTGCGGCCATCGCCGGCGACATGGCGGCCAAGCTCTATGGCCTTAGCCACGTGGCCGAGAAGATCGAGGATCGCCCGGACAACTCCACGCGCTTCCTGATCATCGGCAACCAGGACGTGCCCATGTCCGGGGTCGACAAGACGTCGCTGGTGGTGGCGACCCGCAACCAGCCGGGTGCCTTGCACGACCTGCTCGAGCCGTTCCACCGCCACCAGATCGACCTGACGCGTCTGGAGACGCGACCCTCGCGCACCGGTGCCTGGAACTATGTGTTCTTCATCGACTTCTGTGGCCACGTCGAGGAGCCGCGGGTGTCGGCGCTGCTCGAGGAGGTGCGCCTGCGTGTCTCCGAGGTCAAGGTGCTTGGCTCCTACCCCCAGGGGGTCCTGTAGTAATGCAGGAAGAAGGAATGCAGCAAGAAGGAATGCAGGACGTCGCAATGCAGGAAGTCGCAACGCGTGGCGCAGTACCCGCATCCTTGCCTCGGGCTTCACGCATCGTCATCGTTGGACTTGGCTTGATCGGAGGTTCGCTGGCCGCCGCCTTGCGCAAGGCGGGGGTGGGGCAGGGGGATGACAGTCTCATCCTGGCCTGTGACCCAGACCCGAAGGAGCTTGAGTGCGGACGTCGCATGGGGTTGATCGACGCGGGTTCGACACAACTCTCCGAGGTTATCGAGGGTGCTACCCTGGTGGTGCTGGCGGTACCGGTGCTGGCCATGGGCCAGGTCATGGGCGAGCTAGGCGCGTTGCGTGGCCGCGCTGCCGGCGATCTGGTGATCACCGACGTCGGCAGCACCAAGGCAGCGATCGAGGCGGCCGCCATCGAGGCCTTCGGTGAGCTTCCCGCGCGCTTTGTGCTGGGGCATCCCATCGCCGGGTCGGAAAAGAGCGGCGTGGCGGCGGCCAATCCGGAGCTGTACCAGGCCCACAAGGTGATCCTGACGCCTACCTGCGCTACCGACCCCGATGCGCTTGAGCGTGTGCGGGCCCTGTGGCAGTTGACCGGTGCCGAGGTGCTGGAGATGGACGTGGCTCGCCACGATCAGGTGCTGGCGCGCACCAGTCATCTGCCGCATCTGCTGGCTTTCTCGCTGGTGGATACCCTGGCGCGTCAGGATGAGCGCCTCGAGATCTTTCGCTACGCCGCCGGCGGCTTTCGCGACTTCACCCGCATCGCCGGTAGTGATCCGGTGATGTGGCGAGACATCTTTCAGGCCAACCGGGGCGCCGTGCTCGAAGCCCTGGATGACTTCGAGTCGGGTCTGGCCCGACTCAGGGACGCGGTGAACCGTGGTGATGGCGACGGTCTGCTGGCCACCTTCGACCGCGCCAGTCATGCGCGCCACTATTTCGATACTCTGTTGAATCAGACCAGCTATCAGGCGGAATATCAGATGCAAGAATCAGCCATGCTGCGCTACCGGGTGGCCCCGGGCGGAAGCGTCACCGGTCGCATCCGGGTCCCCGGCGACAAGTCGATTTCCCATCGTTCGATCATGCTTGGTGCGCTGTCCGAGGGCGTTACCGAGGTGTCCGGATTCCTCGAGGGCGAGGACAGCCTCGCCACACTCCAGGCCTTCCGCGAGATGGGGGTGGCCATCGAGGGCCCGCACCAGGGCCGCGTGACCATCCACGGGGTCGGCATGCACGGCTTGAAGAAGCCGGCAGGTCCGCTCTACGTCGGCAATGCCGGCACCGCCATGCGGCTGTTTGCCGGGCTGCTGGCGGGGCAGGCCTTCGACACCGAATTGACCGGTGATACCTCGCTGACGCGTCGTCCCATGGGGCGGGTGGCCGATCCGCTGCGCCAGATGGGGGCGGTGATCGACACCGCCGAAGGCGGGCGTCCTCCGCTCAGGATCAAGGGCGGCCAGGCGCTGAAGGGCATCCACTACGACATGCCCATGGCCAGCGCCCAGGTGAAGTCCTGTCTGCTGCTGGCGGGGATGTTTGCCGAGGGTGAGACCCGAGTGCGTGAACCTGCGCCGACCCGCGATCACACCGAGCGCATGCTCAATGGCTTTGGCTACGCCGTCGAGCGCGAGGGCGATACCTGCTGGCTGCAGGGCGGCGGCAAGCTGGCCGCTGGTCCGATCGATGTGCCGTCGGATATCTCCTCGGCGACCTTCTTCCTGGTGGCGGCGGCCATCACTCCGGGCTCCGATCTGGTGCTGGAGCACGTCGGCATCAATCCGACCCGGATCGGGGTGATCAACATCCTGACCGCCATGGGGGCGGACCTGCGCCTCGAGAACGAGCGAGAGGTAGGAGGCGAGCCGGTCGCCGACCTGCATATCCGCTATCGGCCGCTGAAGGGCATCGACATTCCCGAGGACCAGGTGCCGCTGGCCATCGACGAGTTCCCGGCGCTGTTCATTGCCGCGGCCAACGCCGAAGGCACCACGCGACTGCGCGGCGCCGAGGAGCTCCGGGTCAAGGAGTCCGATCGCCTGCAGTCCATGGCCGACGGCATGAGCGTGCTGGGTATCGACAACACCCTTTATGACGATGGCATCGACATCGTCGGCAAGGGCGGCGATGGCGCCAACTATGGCGGCGGGCGCGTGGACAGTCATGAGGATCATCGCATCGCCATGGCCTTCACCATCGCCGCCCTGCGCGCATCAAGCCCGATCGAGGTCAACGACTGCGCCAACGTGGCTACGTCCTTCCCCGGCTTTGTGGAGCTGGCACGAGGTGTCGGCCTTGAACTCGAAGAGGTACGCGAGGAGCAGGCATGAGCGATCATGACGAGCATTCGGCCCCGGTGCTGACCATCGATGGCCCCGGCGGCGCCGGCAAGGGCACCATCAGCCGGCTGATTGCCGAGCGACTGGGCTGGCATCTGCTGGATAGCGGTAGCCTTTACCGGCTGACCGCGCTGTCGGCTATCGGCAAGGGCATCGCGCTGGACGATGAGCCGGCGCTGGCGGCGCTGGCCTCGGCCCTCGATGTGGTCTTTCGCGCCGAAAATGGCGAGGCGGTGGTCGAGCTCGAAGGGCGTGACGTGACTCGCGAGATTCGCACCGAGCAGGTGGGCAACAGTGCCTCTCTGGTGGCGGCGTTGCCGGCGGTGCGCCAGGCGCTGCTCGAGCGCCAGCGGGACTTCCGCCAGGCGCCCGGCCTGGTCGCCGATGGCCGTGACATGGGTACCGTGGTGTTCGTCGATGCGCCCCTGAAGATATTTCTGACCGCCAGCGCCGAGGAAAGGGCGCGCCGGCGTCACCTGCAGTTGCGGGAGGCCGGGGTGGATGCTAGTCTATCGAGTCTTTTGAAGGAGATTCAGGCGCGCGACGACCGCGATACGCAGCGTAGCGTGGCGCCGTTGGTGCCGGCCGATGATGCCATCGAGCTCGACACGACCCGCCTGAGCATACCGGAAGTGGTTGATCGGCTGTCCGAACTGTTGTCCCGAAAGGGGCTCCTGTCCGGCACCTGAACTCCCTTGCGGCGTCCCCGGCCAGATGTCACGACGTGCCCGAGTACAGGAAACGGAAAACTCGGTCAGGTCCAACCAGTGCCAACATCCCCGGGGGTTTTTGAATATGGCCCGCACTTGCTGGTGGTGCGGAGAAGCGGCCCTGCCGCACTCAACGTTGATCACGTAGGAACATCATGAGCGAAAGCTTTGCTGAACTGTTTGAACAGTCTCTCCAGGACATCAACATGGAGCCGGGCGCGATCGTCGCGGCTACTGTCGTCGACATCGAAGGTGACTGGGTCACCGTCAATGCCGGCCTGAAGTCCGAAGGTCAGATCCCTGCCGCGCAATTCCGCGACGACAGCGGCGAACTGACCATTGCCGTCGGTGACGAGGTCCACGTGGCCCTCGAAGCTGTGGAAGACGGCTTCGGCGAAACCCGCCTGTCCCGCGAGAAGGCCAAGCGTGCCGAAGCGTGGAAGGTGCTGGAAGCTGCCTTCGAGAAGGAAGAGATCGTCAAGGGCGTGATCAACGGCAAGGTCAAGGGCGGCTTCACTGTCGACGTCGACTCCATCCGTGCCTTCCTGCCCGGCTCTCTGGTCGACGTTCGTCCGGTGCGCGACACCACGCACCTGGAGAACAAGGAACTCGACTTCAAGGTCATCAAGCTCGATCCGAAGCGCAACAACGTTGTCGTTTCCCGTCGTGCCGTTCTCGAAGCCGAGAACAGCGCCGAGCGTGAAGCGCTGCTCGCCACCCTGCAGGAAGGCCAGCAGATCATCGGTATCGTCAAGAACCTGACCGACTACGGTGCCTTCGTTGATCTGGGCGGCGTTGACGGCCTGCTACACATCACCGACATGGCCTGGAAGCGCATCAAGCATCCGAGCGAGATAGTGGCCGTCGGCGACGAGATCACCGTCAAGGTGCTGAAGTTCGACCGCGAGCGCAATCGCGTCTCCCTGGGTCTGAAGCAGCTGGGCGAAGATCCGTGGGTCAACATCAAGGATCGTTACCCGGAAGGCACCAAGGTGCACGCCCGTGTCACCAACCTCACCGACTACGGCTGCTTCGCCGAGCTGGAAGAGGGTGTCGAGGGTCTGGTTCACGTCTCCGAAATGGACTGGACCAACAAGAACATCCATCCGTCCAAGGTGGTTCAGGTCGGTGACGATGTTGACGTCATGGTGCTGGATATCGACGAAGAGCGTCGTCGTATCTCCCTGGGTATCAAGCAGTGCACCGCCAACCCGTGGGAAACCTTCAACGCCCAGTTCAACAAGGGCGACCGCGTTGCCGGTACCATCAAGTCCATCACCGACTTCGGTATCTTCATCGGTCTGGACGGCGGCATCGACGGCCTGGTTCACCTGTCCGACATCTCCTGGACCGAGACTGGCGAAGAAGCCGTGCGTTCCTTCAAGAAGGGCGATGAGGCCGAAGCCGTCATCCTGTCCATCGATCCGGAGCGTGAGCGCATCTCCCTGGGTATCAAGCAGCTCGATACCGACCCGGTTGCCGAGTTCCTGTCCGTCAACGACAAGGGCACCATCGTCACCGGTCGTGTCGTCGAGGTTGACGCCAAGGAAGCTCACGTCGAGCTGGCGACTGACGTCGTTGCCGTGCTCAAGGCGTCCGAGATCAGCGCTGACCGTGTCGAAGACGCGCGCAACGTGCTGAACGAAGGCGACAGCGTCGAGGCCCGTATCGTCGGTGTCGATCGCAAGAACCGTCAGATCGCCCTGTCCGTCAAGGCCAAGGACCAGGACGACACCCGTCGCAACATGAGCAAGCTGCGCGACCAGGAAGTCGAGACCGGTGGCCCGACCACCATCGGCGACCTGATCAAGCAGCAGATGGGTCAGGACTAAGCCGGACCCCGACACTGTTCGGGACTGGTAATGGTCAAGAGCGCTTCCTTCGGGGAGCGCTCTTTTTTTATATGTAAGAAATTGTAGAGGGCTGGAATGCCCCTCGTGGCGGCGCTGCCTCAGTATTATTGGTGAGTGGGGCGAGTTTTTACCACATATGCTTGAGGGGACGTGTTTTTGGGTTGATGCCCTTGTTGTAAGCATCTACCGTTTGTTAGACAGGATTTTGACTTTGCTTTTGGCCAATAACGTTTGAATAACGTCGTTTGGCTGGTTGTCATATACTCATGCAGGAGTGATAATGCCCCTGCATCCGAAAGCAACTACTATAGGCGTACCTTAATGTCTTCACTTTTGAATGACTATATGCAGATGGAGCAGCAGCTCCAGCAACTGCAGGAAAGACTTGGTCAGCTCCAGAACGATGACCGTCTCAAGTCCGAACTCGAGTTCAAGGGAAAGCTCGAAGAGCTGATGAAAGAGTTCGACAAGAGCGCATCTGACGTCATCGCCATCCTGGATCCGAAGGCCGCTGCTTCCCCGGCAAAGGCCGCTGCCCCGGCCGCTGGCGGTCGTCGCAAGCGCAAGCTCAAGATCTACAAGAACCCGAATACCGGCGAAGTCGTCGAAACTCGTGGTGGCAATCAGAAGACGTTGAAGGCCTGGAAGGAAGAGCACGGTAATGACACCGTCGAGTCCTGGCTGGTGCGTGTAGAAGACTGATGATTGTTTGAGCCGCAGATGAGGGAGTGCCTTGGACGTTGCATCGGTCCGGCACTGTTTCGATCTTCAGGCTTGCGGTGCCAGAAGCCGTCTTGAACCATCGACATGACAGTGACGTCGTCGTATTGTTCGGGACGGTTTCTTTTTGCACGGTATTCCTTGATCGGCTGCGTCTCGTTGGAGGCGAAGCCCGAAGCCCGTAGCTTCGACTGCCCCTTGCGATGTTTCTGGTTTCCGGGGAGGGGACGAAGCGTGGCCTCCCACTGCACCGGTGTGATGCAGGAACAGTGTGATCCAGGCGAAGCGGGGCTGTGGCCTTGTCGTTGCCGGTACTTTGCTTGAATTCTGGTATGATGGAACGCAAAAGGTGGCCACCGAAGTGGCCACCAGAAGGGAGGCTTGCGGGCTCGGAGAGGCTAAGCGATCAGTCCTCTTCGAGTAGCGGCAGTCGCAGTTCCAGCCCATACTTGCCTTTGACCAGCTGAGGCGCTTCGCCGCTCAGGTAGACGCCGTGTTCAGACAGGCCGCGACAGGCCATGAACAGCATGGCGCTGGTCAGGTGTGAGCTGTCCTCGAGGGTGATGCAGGCGTGTCGCTGGGCCGGCAGCATGACCAGGCGGAACGGCAGTGGCAGCGCCAGTCGGTGTGCGTGTTCTTCGTCGACGTGGACACCCAGGTCGATACGGGGCGCCTCGCTGGCCAGCGGGTGATCGTGAAGAATAGCGATCGGTGCCGCGTTGGTGAGGCGTGCCGGCAGATCGTAGGCGCCTTCGGCATTACGCTGCCAGTTGTCCAGGTTCTCGATGATTTCGGGCGGCTGATAGAGGCGGGTAACCGCGGCACGCCGCAGCGGCAGGTCGGCCATCTTCACCGAGAAGTGGGGCAGATTGTGGCGCTGGCGATAGAGTTCCAGGCGCTGGTTCTGGCGGTACTCCCGGGGAGCGACACGGTAGCGGCGCTGGAAGGCGCGGGTGAACGCCGAGTGATTGCGATAGCCGCAGCGCTTGGCGATGTCATGTACGCCGTGGGGCGTATGGATCAGCAGCCTGGCGGCCTTCTCGAGTCGCAGCATGTCGCGGTAGGCACTTGGAGAAATGCCGAACGACTGGCGGAAGCGCCGACGCACCTGGGATGAGGAGTACCCCATACGCGTGGCAAGATCTTCGATACTCAGCTGACTGTCCAGGGTTTCCTGGAGCCAGATTTCGGCGCGCATCATCTCGTTGAACATGGTCTTGCCTCCCTGAACCATCGGCGCGGACTCGACCCTCCCTGGGTCCTCGGAGAGCGAATCCGAGCGTCCGTATCGCTGGTCGTTGTAGTCGGAACATCCGCCTGTCCCGAGGTATGATGGTGTAGGTTTGTAGCGTTAAGATACATCCTGTTACGTAGTTATGCAGTCTAGCGCGCCTGTCTGGCAAGTGCAATGTGCCGTTTTGATCGTTTGTGCACAAAACGTCAGTGATGGATTGCATATCTAACATGCTGTTGTGAAAGTAAAAAAGGCGTTATTTTCGAGCCTTTCTTGATAAGGTGGTGCCGCAGGATACTGAACCTGTCGCACCTCCATCGACGTTAACGACTGGTAACAAATGAAATCTCAGAGTTCCCAAAAGCCTATGGACGAACGCGAGAAGCTTCGCCGCTTTCGTGAATTGGATGACGCCTTCGCGGAAGCGCTGCGCAGCCTGGACAACCCGAACAAGGCCGCCGAGATCCCCACCGGCCCTCCGGTCCGCTCCATCGACAGCCTGGAAGAAGAAGAGCAGCGTCGAAAGGAAGAGGACTTCGAGCGGCGGCTGCTGGGCTTGATCCAGGAATATGCCCAGACCCCTGAATCGGTGCGGGAATTGGTTGCCACGCTGCAATCGATGGGGCGCATCGCCTGACCGCATGACCTCTGCCTTTGTCAGGGGTCATCGAGATGGGTCTTGCCGGACTTCAACCTGTGCGATTTTGACAGGGATTTTCCGACGGCTCTGTGGGTAAAGGCCGTGGCGTCTTTGCGCAAATACTGCAAAATGATGTCAGCAATTGCTGATGTCAGCGCTTGCCGCCAGGCGCGCGCTGCTTTCGGCGGTTGCCGGAACGCAGGCGTCTAAGGTGGGGTGCAGGTGCTTTGGCAGGTCAGCGGCAAGCCTCGTTGAGCGGACGCTTTGGCGTGCGCCGCACCGGGCCCTTCAGCGGTAGCGAAAGACTCTCAAGCTTGGCAGGAAGGGGGTGTCCTCGAGGCGTTCGTCGCTTCTCCGGGCGCGTTGGCGTTCGGCTGGCGGTTGTGCCGGCGGAAGGTTGTGATGGGGGAGCTGCGCCTGGGGCACAAGCAGGGGTAGAGCCGCATTCATGGCACGCCTGAGGCGACCGTCCGGCAGAGGGTCCCGGTAAAAGAGGTTGGCTCGCATCAGCGGTGCCTGTCGTTGCACCTGGGCCAGGGGCTCGCTGGAAGGAATGCCGGCGAGGCGCTCGAGTTGAATGCGAATGTGCGGTGACTCGGTGTCGAAGGCCATCAGCTTGCGCTCGACTTCGGCCACGCTCAAGCGGGTGATGGAGCGTCCGCTGGCGTACCAGGCCAGACGAACCCGCTCCACCGGCGCCTCGGCAATGGGCAGGGCGCGCCAGGTCTGTTTCAGATGGAGGCGGGCGAGGCCAGCGCCCCCCAGGTGATCATTGAGTTCCGGGTGGCGTATCGGCAGCCTGGCCTTGATCTCGGGTATCAGTTGGGGCGATTGCTGGCGAATGACACTCAGCCGTTCAGAAAACTCCGCCTTGGCCTGGTTCAGCGCCAGAGCTGCCTCGCAGGTGACCGGGTCCGCGGCCACCAGTCCGATATAGCTGCGGGTGACACGGCCGTCCTGGCCGTCGACATACCACAGATCCAGTAACGCCTGGCGCAGCCAGTCCGCATCGGCTGTCTCGTGATCGAAGGACCAGGCAGGAAGGCGTGATGCCTGCCAGCGGTCGACGACCTCTCTGGCGCACGCGATGATCCGATCGAACCCTGCGTCGAGCTCTGCCAATAGCTGGTAGGCGGGCCGTGACGGGGCGCTGGCATTGCCTGGCCGGTCCATCGTTCAGTCCTGGTTGTGCAGGTCGCGTTCGGCTCTGGCGACCCATTCATCGATGCTGGTTTCGTCCATGGCGGGTTCGCCGGCAATGCGATGACTGCCATCGGCCCAGGCCCCCAGATCAATCAGACGACAGCGCTTGCTGCAGAAGGGGCGATAGCTGTTCTCGGGCGTCCAGAGTACTTCCTTGCGACATTGTGGGCAGGCAACCTTCAAGGTGCCCTGACGAGTGCTGTGTGACATGTGGGGCTCCTGATGCAAGACGTAAACGTCGATAGCGGAAGTGAAAGGCTCAGGCCTTGGCGGCGAGCCTGCGATAGGTGGCATCCAGTGCCTTGACGGCCTCGGAGAGCGCCGCTAGATCACCGTCATTGGTGATGACATCGTCGGCCAGTGACACCCGCTCGTCACGACCCATCTGCGAGGCCACGATAGCCTTGGCCTGGGCCAGGTCGACATCATCGCGCTGGGTAGTGCGTTCGATCTGCAGCGCTTCTGGTACGTCCACCACCAGGGTGCGCTGGACCATGTCCACCTGCCCGGATTCGAACAGCAACGGGGAAACCAGCAGCACATAGGGGGCGTCTTGCTGCCGCAGCAGCGACAGTCTCGTGACCAGCCGTTCGCGCACGCGTGGATGGGTGGTCGCTTCAAGCCAGCGGCGTTCCTTTTCGTCGGCGAAGACGAGGGCGCGCAGAGCAGCACGGTCGAGGCGACCTTCCCTGGTCAGTATGGCATCTCCATATCGGTCGACGATGGCCTTGAGGGCCGGCTCGCCCGGGGCGACCACCTCTCGCGCGATATCGTCGGCATCGACCCAGCGAGCGCCGTGATCGCCAAACAGACGGGCCACCGTCGATTTGCCTGAGGCGATGCCACCAGTCAGTCCAATTATCATGCCACCCGTACTCCCTTCGTGTGTTCAGCGTAGTGCTTGTGTGGTGCAGTAGCCTGGGCCTTGAGTGCAACGTCGGCAAGCGACGATCAAAGGTTGCAGCGCTGAGAGAACGCAGTTTACGAGGTGCAACCCTGCATTTCGAGACGCCATTCACCCCGTGTCACCGAGCGCAGCCGTCTTCATGTCAGTCCCGACAGCGCCTGATATCCGGTGAGCAGTTCATTGCCGGCGAGCAGGCCGAGACCGCCGGCCAATACCAGCGAAGGACCGAACGGCAAGGGCTGGCCCTTCAGGTGTCGGGACCTCCACTGTATCAGCAGACCTGAAATTGCACCTAGCAAGGCGGCGATCAATATCACCAGTGGCAACAGTTGCCAGCCGAGCCAGGCGCCGAGTGCGGCAATCAGCTTGACGTCACCAAGCCCCATGCCGTCGCGTCCGGTGAGGACGTGAAAGGCCTTGCCGATGGCCCACAGCACGGCGTAGCCGGCGGTGGCCCCGATCACCGCATCATCCAGGCTGGCGGGGTTGAACAGCAGCTGGTAAAGCAGGCCACACCATAAAAGGGGCAGGGTAAGGGCGTCGGGAAGCAGTTGGGTGCGCAGATCGATCACCGCCAGGGCCAGCAGCGTCAGGCTGGCGCCGTAAAGCCACAGGGCAGGCCAGGTGGGCCCGTGGAGGATGCAGAAGCAGACCGCTAGCAGGGCGCTGGCCAGTTCCACCAGCGGATACTGGATGCTGATGCGTCCCTGGCAGTTGGCGCAGCGTCCGCGACGCTTGAGCCATCCCAGCAACGGCAGGTTGTCGTGCCAGGCGATGGGGGTGAGACAGCGCGGACAGCGAGAGCGGGGGCGGGCCAGTGATAGTGGCTCCTCGATGTCGTCCGACAATTCGAGAGCCGCGCGGGCCTCGGTGCGCCACTGTTGCATCAACATGACTGGAAGGCGAGTGATGATGACATTGAGAAAGCTGCCGAGGCATAAGCCCAGCAGAGCAACAAGAGCAAGAGAAGCGAAAGTGACATCCGAAAAAAGCAAAAGGAGCTCCGTGGTTCGGGGGCGGTCAAAGGAGGCTATTCTACCGTTGGCAAGAGGCGATTGTCTGGTGATACGGCAAGGCAGCGGGTGATGTCAGGGGCCTGGACGTCCCTTGCCGGGCTTCCTGCGTCGCCCTTGGGGTGTCACCTGCTCAGCCATTAGTCTAAAATTGTTCCCTTTTTCCGATCAGGTAAGCGACATGACCCAGACGTTCGGACCCGTGATGCTGGATCTCGATGGCCATGAGCTATCGGCAGAGGAGCGATCGCTGCTCGAGCATCCCGCCACCGGTGGTGTCATCCTGTTTGGACGCAACACTCGAGATGCGCACCAGGTGCGCGAACTGTGCCGGTCGATTCGAGAGGTGCGTCCTGATCTTCTGTTGGGCATCGACCAGGAAGGAGGGCGTGTCCAGCGCCTGAAAGACGGAGTCACCCGGCTGCCGCCGATGTCCCGCCTGGGACAGGAGTACCTGGACTCACCCGAGACGGCCGTACGGCTGTGCCAGGACGCCGGCTGGCTACTGGGTATGGAAATGGCCGCCTGTGGCCTCGATCTGAGCTTCGCGCCGGTGCTGGATGTCGACGTCGGGCTGTCATCGGTGATCGGTGATCGCAGCTTTGCCGGTGATCCCGAGACCGTGGCGCTGCTGGCGGGTGCCTTTGTCGAGGGGCTGCACGACGCGGGGATGGCGGCGGTCGGCAAGCACTTTCCGGGGCATGGCGGGGTGAAGGCCGATACCCACCATGAAGTCGCGCGTGACGAACGTAGCCTCGACGAACTCCGACAGCACGACCTGGTGCCGTTTCAGTCTCTGGCACCCAAGCTCGATGGCATGATGCCGGCTCATGTGGTGTATCCGGCCTTTGACCCAAGGCCTGCAGGATTCTCGCGCCCCTGGCTTGGCATGCTGCGTGAGAGCCTGGGTTTCAAGGGCCTGATCTTTTCCGATGACCTGACCATGGCCGGCGCTCAGGTCGCCGGTGGGCCGGTGGAGCGCGCCCAGGCGGCCCTCGACGCCGGCTGTGACATGGTGCTGGTGTGCAATGACCGAGCCGCTGCCAAGGCGGTGCTCGATGCCTGCGCCGAGCGTACCGTTCGCCGGGCTTCACGCTTGCGCTATGGCCGCGCTCGTCCTGACCTGGACGCCTTGCCGGCCCTGTCTCGCTGGCGCCGGGTACACGCTCGCCTCGAGGCGATGACTTCCGATTGATGTTTGAAACGAGTTGACTGTTATGCCGAAACTGGACCCTGCCCATAGCGCTTCACGTGACGATATGCGTGAGGTGATGGACACCGCGGATTGCCTGATCAGCCATGATGAAGTCGAGCGTGCGCTCGATCGCATGGCCGAGGAGATTACCCGGGATCTCGGCGATGAACTGCCGGTGTTCTACTGCGTAATGAACGGTGGCTTGATCACGACCGGTCACCTGCTGCCGCGTCTGGGCTTCCCGCTCGAGGTGGACTACCTGCACGCCACTCGCTATCGCGGCAAGACCCGAGGGGGCGAGCTGTTCTGGCGTGTCTCGCCGGAGATTCCCATGGCCGGACGTCATGTGGTGATCGTCGACGATATCCTCGATGAAGGTGCCACCCTGGCTGCCATCCTCGACTATTGCCGCGAGGCCGGCGCCAAGAGCATCTCCACCGCGGTACTGGTGGACAAGAATCACGACCGCAAGGCAGTGCCTGGCCTCAAGGCCGATTACTGCAGCCTGGAGGTCGCCGACCGTTATGTGTTTGGTTTCGGGATGGACATTAAAGGCTATTGGCGCAACGCCCCGGGGATCTTTGCCCCCAAGGGGATGTAGGGTAAGGGCAAGACCGACCGCTACGTCTTTGGTTTCGGGATGCTGATATAAGGTCGGTAAAGGTTACTGGCGCAACGCCCCTGGTATCTTCGCGCCGAAGGGGATGTAAAAAGGTAAGGGCAAGACCGACCGCCAGTGTCCGGCTTCAGTAATACAAGAAGCGCCCCGGGGATACCCTCCGGGGCGCTTCTGTTTTTGGGTATCAGGTAAGCCAGGAGCTTGGCTTTCAAGTTCTTGGCTTTCAGGCCCTTGGCTTTCAGGTCCTGCTATTCAGACTCAGGCCAGCCCCAGTTCGTGGGTAGCTTCTTCACGCATCTTGAACTTCTGTACCTTGCCGGTAACGGTCATCGGGAACTCGTCGACGAACTTGACGTAGCGCGGCACCTTGTAGTGCGCGATCTTGCCCTTGCAGAAGGCCTTGAGTCCTTCCTCGTCGAGCTGTTCGCCTTCGCTGAGCTTGACCCAGGCCATGACCTCCTCACCGTACTTCTGGTCGGGTACACCGATGACCTGAACGTCGGAGATGGCGGGATGGGTGTAGAGGAAGTCCTCGATCTCGCGGGGGTAGATGTTCTCGCCACCGCGAATGATCATGTCCTTGATACGCCCGACGATGGCCACATAGCCTTCATCGTCCATGGTCGCCAGATCGCCGGTATGCATCCAGCCGGCGTTGTCGATGGCCTTGGCGGTGGCTTCCTCGTTGTTCCAGTAGCCGAGCATCACGCTGTAGCCACGGGTGCACAGCTCGCCGGTCTCGCCCTTCGGGACTACTGCGCCGCTTTCCGGATGCACCAGCTTGACCTCCAGATGCGGGTGGATGGTGCCCACCGTGGTGACGCGCTTGTCCAGCGGGGCATCGGTGGTGGTCTGGAAGCTGACCGGGCTGGTTTCGGTCATGCCGTAACAGATGGTCACGTCCTGCATGTTCATCTGGTCGATGACCCGTCGCATCACCTCGATCGGGCAGATGGAGCCTGCCATGATCCCGGTACGTAGCGACGACAGGTCGTAGCGTTCGAAGTCCGGATGCTCGAGCTCGGCGATGAACATGGTGGGGACACCGTACAACGTGGTGGCCTTTTCTTCCGCCACCGCTGCCAGGGTGGTCTCGGGGTCGAAGCCGTCGGCGGGGTAGATCATGGTGGCGCCGTGGGTCACGCAGCCCAGGTTGCCCATCACCATGCCGAAGCAATGGTAAAGCGGTACCGGAATCACCATGCGGTCCTGATCGGTCAGGTTCATCGCCCTGGCCACGAACATGCCGTTGTTGAGGATGTTGTGGTGGGACAGGGTGGCGCCCTTGGGCGCACCGGTGGTGCCGGAGGTGTACTGGATGTTGATTGGTTCATCGAACTGCAGACCTGACTGCACCTCGGCCAGTTCCTCGGCGCTGACTTCGTCGCTGCGCTCGAAGATGCGCTCCCAGGCCAGCATGCCTGGCAGGGTCTTGGCCGAGTCGAGGCAGATGACACGCTTGAGCTCGGGCAGTCCGGCCAGTTTGAGCGGGCCAGCCCCCTGGACGTCGTTGAGCTCCGGGGCAAGCTCCGCCAGGGTAGCCACGTAGTCCGAGGTCTTGAAGCTGCCCTGGAGGATCAGCGTCGAGGTGCCCGACTGCTTGAGCGCGTAGTCGAGCTCATGGGTGCGGTAACTCGGATTGATGTTGACCAGGATGGCGCCGATCTTGGCGGTGGCGAACTGGGTGATCGTCCATTCAGCGCAGTTGGGTGACCAGATGCCCACCCGGTCGCCTTTCTTGACGCCCATGGCCAGCAGCGCGCGGGCCGCCTGGTTCACCTCGTCCTGGAGCTCGCGCCAGCGATAGCGTAGCCCCTGGTGGCGGCTGATCAAGGCGTCCTGGTCGGGGAAGCGGGATACCGTTTCGTCGAAGCAGTCACCGATGGTCTGGCCCTTCAGGGGCAGGTCACTGATGCCGCTGACGTAGCTCACGCTCGAGGGTGAGGGCGTGGTCGAGGGAGCGAGATCGGGAGAGGAAGCAGACTGGCGTGTCATCGTGGCTCTCGTCTTGTCGTCTGGTGATTGCCGTGGGGCAGGGTGTTGTCATTGTTCGGGGCAGAGCATTGGCAGTCAGGGTGTCGCAGCAGGCGAGGGACCAGCAGCCAGTCGTGGAGGACGGGAGCTAGCCCTTCTCGCCGAGCTGTCCCAGGGCGTCCCGGGCTCGCCGGTCGACATCGTCCATCTCGAGGCGCATCAGGCGGATATCCTCGAGCTGGCGGTCGAGCTCGGCACGCTTCTCGGCGATGATCTCGAGTAGACGCTTGAGCTGGCGGGCGTTTCCGTCCGGCATGGCGTCGTACATCATCACCACCTCGCGTATCTCGGCCAGCGAAAATCCGAGCCGCTTGCCTCTGAGCGTCAGTTTCAGGCGCACCCTATCCTTCTCGCGATAGATGCGCTTCTGACCCTGGCGTCGGGGCGCCAACAGCCCCTCCTGCTCATAGAAGCGGATAGTCCGAGGCGTCACCTCGAACATCTTGGCCAGCTCTCCGATACTGTAGGTGCGGGAGATCGCGGTGGGCTGGCGAGCTTCGTTGGAGGAGCCTGAGGCGCGGTTGGCGCTGGCGGTTTTGCTCATGATGCTCTGTCCTGTTGGGAGGACCCGACGCGGCGGGGTCCTTGGAAAAGACACTAGTCAAAGTTTACGTTAACGTAAAGTGGATGTAGCGAAATTGACCCTCGCCCGGGCAAGGCGCCCCGGTATTCAGGGCCGCAGCGACGTGTACGACTATGGGTTGATAGGTCGAAAACCGAGCAAGTGCTAGGTTGGGTCCCATTGCATGGCGGGGAAGCCGCCCGGCCGGCTGAATGGCCAGCCGAACGGTTCGCTGTCCGACTCGCTGTCTGGCTCGCCATCGACGTCTTGAACATGAGGATGCCACCATGGACTTTTCCCTTACCGACGATCAGAAGGCCCTGGTCGACGCCGCCGCCGACTTTGCCCGAGTCGAACTCAAGGATCACGCCGCCGAGTGGGACGCCACGTCGCACTTTCCGCTGGACGTCATCCGGCGCGCCGGCGAAGCGGGCTTTCTGGGGATCTATACCCCGGAAGAACACGGCGGTCTGGGGCTCTCGCGCCTGGATGCGTCGCTGATCTTCGAGCAGCTGTCGCAGGGCTGTATCGCCACTACCGCCTACCTGACCATCCACAACATGGTCACCTGGATGATTGCCAACTGGGCCACCGACGGCGTCCGTGATCGCTACGTCGAGTCCATGGTCAGTGGTGAGTGGCTCGGTTCCTATTGCCTGACCGAACCCGGTGCCGGTTCCGATGCTGCCAATCTGCGTACCAAGGCCGTGCGAGACGGTGATGATTATGTCATCGATGGGGCCAAGATGTTCATCTCCGGTGCCGGTTCCACCGAGGTGCTGGTGGTGATGGCGCGCACCGGTGAGCCGGACAGCGGCGCCCGTGGCGTCTCGGCCTTTGTGGTACCGGCGGACGCCGAGGGCGTCAGCTATGGCAAGAACGAGGACAAGATGGGCTGGAAGAGCCAGCCGACTCGGCTGGTCAGCTTCGATGGTGTGCGGGTGACCGCCGACCATCGTCTGGGTGAAGAGGGCGAGGGGTTCCGGTTTGCCATGAAGGGGCTGGACGGTGGCCGTCTCAATATTGCCAGCTGTTCGCTGGGGGCGGCCCAGCATGCGCTGACCCTGGCGCGCGACTACCTCGGCGAGCGCAAGCAGTTCGGTCGCGAGCTGTCGTCCTTTCAGGCGCTGCAGTTCCGTCTCGCCGACATGGCCACGGAATTGATGGCGGCCCGTCTGATGGTACGCCAGGCCGCCTGGCGGCTGGACCAGGGCGATCCCGAGGCGACCGCCCACTGCGCCATGGCCAAGCGCTTTGCCACGGACATCGGCTTCAAGGTCTGCAACGAGGCACTGCAACTCCACGGGGGCTACGGTTACATTCGTGAGTACCCGCTGGAGCGCCTGGTCCGCGATACCCGGGTGCACCAGATTCTCGAGGGGACCAACGAGATCATGCGCCTGATCGTCGGTCGTCGCCTGCTCGCCGACGGCGTGGTCGAATCGCTGCAGTGACGTCGGAGTGAACAGACAGCGCATGGAAAAGAGTGCAAGGAGCCAAACGATGAGTCACGACCTGGTCAGATTCGAACGCCGCCCGGCGGCTGGCGGCGGTTGCATCGGTATCGCCACCCTGAACGCGCCCAAGGCCTTGAACGCCTTGTCGCTCGAGATGATCGAGCTGCTCGACGAAAAACTCGAGGAGTGGGCCCAGGACCCCGATGTTCACGCGGTATGGCTTGACGGTGAGGGGGACAAGGCCTTCTGCGCCGGTGGCGATGTGGTGGCGCTGGTGCGAGAGCTCAAGCGCGAGCAGGAGGCCGGGCGCGGTGTCGGCAGCTATGCCAGCCACTACTTTTCCGCCGAGTATCGCCTCGACTATCGACTGCATACTTATCCCAAGCCGTTGCTGGTGTGGGCGGACGGCATCGTCATGGGCGGTGGGCTCGGCCTGACCGCCGGTGGTCGGCATCGTCTGGTGACCGAGACCACTCGGATCGCCATGCCGGAGATCACCATCGGTCTGTATCCGGATATCGGTGCCAGCTGGTTTCTCAACAAGATGCCGCCGGGGGTCGGGCTCTACCTGGGTCTTACCGGTGCCAGCATCAACGCCAGGGACGCCCTTGACCTGGGCATGGCGGATCGTTTCGTGCCGCGCGAGCGTCGCGACGAGCTGCTCGCGCGACTCTGCGACTGCCACTTCGCCCCCGGCCACGTGGATGACGCCGAGGCGCTGGTGTGCGATGTGCTCGGTGAATTCGAGGCGCCGGAGAAGGCCCCCGGGGCGCAGGTCTGGCCTCAGCTGGATCACATCACCTCGCTGACCCTCAAGGGCCGCGTGGAGGACGCCGTGGCTGCCATCCTGGGCGATGATCGCGACGATGACTGGCTTTCGGCCAATCGCGCACGACTCGAGAAGGGCTGCCCACTGACCGCGCACCTGGCCTGGCGGATGCTCGAGCGACATCGCCACTCCTCGCTGGCCGACGCCTTCCGCGACGAGCTGGTGGTGTCGATCCAGTGCAACGTGCTGGGCGACTTCGCCGAGGGAGTGCGCGCGCTGTTGATCGACAAGGACAAGTCACCGCAGTGGCGGCATCGAGACGTCGCAAGCGTAGGCAGCGCCGATCTGGCGGCGATGTTCGGAGCCCCCTGGGGCAACGGTCCCGGGCCACTGGACGACCTTTGATCGCCGCGAAACGCGACAGCACAACAATCACAATTCGTTAGATAGCCAGGAGACATCTTATGCAAATCGCCTTTATCGGCCTTGGCAACATGGGCGCGCCGATGGCCGCCAATCTGGTCGGCGCGGGCCACCAGGTGCGGGTCTTCGACCTGGTCGAATCGGCCATGGCGACGCTTGAAGAGCAGGGCGCGAGTCGGGCGAGTTCCGCCCTGGAGGCCGCGGAAGGCGCCGAGGTGGTGGTCTCGATGCTGCCGGCGGGGGCGCACGTCAAGGCGCTGTACCTCGGCCGTGACGGTGCCGAGGGACTGCTTGACCAGCTTTCGTCGCGGCCCTTGCTGCTCGATGCCTCCACCATTTCGCCGGACGATGCCCGGCTGGTGGCGGGCGAGGCCGCCAAGCGTGGTCTGGCCTACCTCGATGCGCCGGTGTCCGGCGGCATCGGGGGCGCCAAGGCCGGCACCCTGACCTTTATCGTCGGTGGCGACGCCGACGCCTACGAGCAGGCCCGTCCGGTACTCGAGGCCATGGGCAAGAACCTGTTCCACGCAGGCCCAAGCGGCAGCGGTCAGGTGGCCAAGATCTGCAACAACATGCTGCTTGGCATCCTGATGAGCGGTACCGCCGAGGCGCTGTCTCTCGGGGTCAAGAACGGCATGGATCCGGCTGTGCTGTCGGAGATCATGAAGCAGAGCAGCGGCGGCAACTGGGCATTGAACGTCTACAACCCCTGGCCCGGGGTAATGGAGGGTTCCGCCGCCTCACGTGACTATCAGGGCGGCTTCTTGACCGACCTGATGGCCAAGGACCTGGGGCTTGCCTGGGAGCTGGCGCTTGAGTCCCGCGCCAGCGTGCCGATGGGTTCCCAGGCGCGCAACCTGTTCGCGCTGCACAGTGCCCAGGGCAACGGCGGTCTGGATTTTTCCAGCATCCAGTCGCTGTACCGGGCCGGCGAGTCGTCCGGCCAATAGCCGGGCCGACGACGTTCGGGCCTCGTCGTTCGACGTCGAGGCCCGTGATTCGTCATCGCTCGACCAAGGTGGGGGTTGGCAAGACCGACCATTAGGTCTACATTTGGTGAAAATGTAGAAATTCTGGAGCCCCCGCCATGACCAGCATCACCCCCGTTACCTGGGAAGATCCCTTCCGCCTCGTCGATCAACTCGACGAGGAAGAGCGTATGGTCCAGCAGACCGCCCACGACTACTGCCAGGAAAAGCTGCTTCCCCGGGTGCTCGAGGCCAACCGTCACGAGCGCTTCGATCGCGAGATCATGAACGAGATGGGGGAGCTTGGACTGCTCGGCGCCACCATCGATGGCTACGGCTGCGCCGGCATGAACTACGTCAGCTACGGCCTGATCGCCCGTGAGGTCGAGCGGGTCGATTCCGGCTATCGCAGCGCCATGAGCGTGCAGTCGAGCCTGGTCATGTACCCGATCCACGCCTTCGGCAGCGACGCCCAGCGCGATCGCTACCTGCCGAAGCTTGCCAGCGGTGAGTGGGTGGGCTGCTTCGGTCTGACCGAGCCGGACCATGGCTCCGATCCCGGCAGCATGTCGACCCGGGCCTATCGCACCGACTCCGGCTGGCGCCTGAACGGCACCAAGACCTGGATCACCAACTCGCCGATCGCCGACGTCTTCGTGGTCTGGGCGCGGGACGAGGAGGGGGTGGTCCGCGGCTTCGTGCTCGAGAAGGGCATGCCTGGTCTCAGCGCGCCCAAGATCGAGGGCAAGTTCAGCCTGCGCGCCTCCATCACCGGCCAGATCGCGATCCAGGACGTCGAGGTTTCCGACGACCAGCGCCTGCCTGGCGTGCAGGGCCTGAAGGGGCCTTTCTCCTGTCTCAACCGCGCCCGCTATGGCATCAGCTGGGGTGCCATGGGCGCCGCCGAGGCCTGCTGGCACGCCGCACGTGACTACACCATGGAGCGCAAGCAGTTCGGCCGTCCGCTGGCCGCCAATCAGCTGATCCAGAAGAAGCTCGCCGACATGCAGACCGAGATCGCCCTGGGCCTGCAGGCGTCGCTGCGGGTGGGGCGGATGATCGACGACGGCCAACTGGTGCCCGAGGCGATTTCGCTGATCAAGCGCAACAACTGTGGCAAGGCGCTGGATATCGCCCGGGTCGCCCGGGACATGCACGGCGGCAACGGCATCAGCGACGAGTACCACGTCATCCGTCACGTCATGAACCTCGAGGCGGTCAACACCTACGAAGGCACCCATGATGTGCATGCCCTGATCCTCGGGCGTGCCCAGACCGGCCTGCAGGCCTTCACCGGGTGAGTGACACCGCCATGCACCAGGCAGACAGCCCAGCGGAGGCCGGCGCCGGCAATACGACAGGCGGTAGCGGTCCAGGCAAGAGCGCGCAAGCTGCCAGCGCCGCCAGACCGCTCGAGGGGGTTACCGTGCTGGACATGTCGCGGGTGCTGGCCGGCCCCTGGTGCGGCCAGCTGCTCGGCGACCTCGGCGCTCGGGTGATCAAGATCGAGCACCCCGGTCGTGGCGATGACACTCGCGGCTGGGGGCCGCCCTGGCATCAGGGCGAGCCGATCGACGGTGATGCGGTCGAACGCCAGGCCGCCTATTACCTCTGCGCCAATCGTGCCAAGCAGTCGTTGGCGGTGGACATCGCAAGCGCGGATGGCCAGCGCCTGATCAAGGCGTTGGCCAAGGGCGCCGACATCGTGCTCGAGAATTTCAAGGTCGGCGGGCTCGCTCGCTATGGCCTCGACGCTGCCTCGCTGCGAGAAATCAATCCGGCGCTGGTGGTGTGTTCCATCACCGGCTTTGGCCAGACCGGACCCTACGCCCACCGGGCAGGCTACGACTTCATGATTCAGGCCATGGGCGGCTTGATGAGTCTGACCGGCGACGCCGACGGCATGCCGATGAAGACAGGAGTGGCGATCACCGACGTGATGACCGGGCTTTACGCCACCGTCGGGGTGCTGGCGGCATTGCATCGCCGGCGCGAGACCGGTGAGGGCAGCCATGTGGACCTGGCGCTGCTCGACGTTCAGGTGGCGACCCTGGCCAACCAGGCGCTCAACACCCTGGTCAGCGGTGTGGCACCGCAGCGCTTCGGCAATGCTCATCCGAATATCGTGCCCTACCAGGCGTTCGCCTGCCGCGATGGTCATCTGGTGCTCACCGTGGGCAACGACGCCCAGTTCGCCCGCCTGGCTGAGTTGCTCGGGCACCCCGAATGGGCCGAAGGCGACTACGCCACCAACGAAGGACGGGTCGCCCATCGCCAGGATCTGGTGGCCTTGATCCAGGGCATTCTGAGCGGCGGTGAGCGCGATCACTGGCTCGCCGAATGCGAGGCCCGGGGGATACCGGCGGGGCCCATCCATACCTTGCCGGAAGTGTTCGCCGATCCTCAGGTGCGTCACCGTGGCATGGCCCGGGAGATCGACGGCGTACCCCAGGTCGCCAACCCGCTGCGCTTCGATGGGGCCAGTGCCACCGCCGATTTCGCGCCACCACGCCTTGGAGAGCACAGCGACAGGGTGCTGACCGAGATGGGGCTGTCGGCGTCCGATATTGAGCGGCTGCGCAGGGAAGGCATCATCCGCTAAGCCCCCCAGCAGTACTTGAGTGCACACGGCCAGGCCCGAAGGGGCCTGGCCGTGTTGTTGGCGCGGTCGTTGATGCCAGGGGCGATGTCAGGATTGATGCCAGGGTCGATGTCCTGGTGGACGGCCCGATGGCCGATAACCCGCGGGTGGTGATCAGGTCAGATGGTTGTCCCAGCGCAGCGGCAAGGCGGCCAGTTGGTGATGGCGGCCGCCATCGTCTATTCGGTGGACCTCGCCACTGCCGGTGGTGACCAGATAGCCTCCGGCGCCGTCGCAGCGAACGCCTGCCGCGTCCTCGATATCGAACTGTGCCAGCAGCTCGCCGCTGGTCCTGCCCAGCACCAGCACCTTGTTGCCTCGTGGGGCGGAAATCGCCGCGCTCGGGCGCACCTGGCTGGTCGCCACGCTGGCGGTGTACTGGGCCAGACGCCCTTGCAGGGGCGAAGGCAGCACCTGCTCGCTGAAGCTGCCGTCGGGGGTGCGCCTGGCGATGAGCGGGTGGTCGGTCTCCCACTCGGGGCCCTGGAACTGGTAGCCGGCGACGACGGTGCCGTCGGGGGCGATGTCCAGATGGCGACAGCTCAGCTGGTGGTGGGATGGCCGATGGCGTTCGAGGATCTCGCCGCTATGGCGATCGAGCAGCAGCAGGGCGGGGTCCATGTCCGAGAGGTTGAGCTTGGCCCGCCCGCTGTCGGGATGGGTGCGGATACCGCCCAGCGCCACCACCAGGGTCTCGCCATCGGGCATCAGGCCGACCTCGTGGGGACCGATGCCGTCGAGAAGGTGGTCGCCCACATGCCGGTAGCCTTGCTCGGCGTCGTGCACCTGAACCAGCCCCATGGCGTCGTCGATGCGATTGGCGGTGACGTAGAGCCAGCGACCGCTCGGGTCGAACACGCCGTGGCCGTAGAAGTGCCGGCCCTGGCTTGCGCTGATCTCGAGTGTCGATGCCTGGCGCCTGGCGTCGAGCACATGGAAGCGTTGGCCTGGCCGTCGAGCGAACAGTACCACCTCGTCGCGGCCCGGTCTGAGGCAGCCGCCGTGGCAGCGCTCCGGGCTCGGCAGCAGAAAGTGACCCGCGCCGTCGCGGCGCAGCCCTGCCAGGTGGTGTCCACCGTCGCTGTCGTCCACCGCGCTGAAGTACCACTGCCGGCGGCCATCATCGTCCAGCGCCCACAGACTGGCCGGCAGGCCGGTGGCGGCCAGTCCCAGCAGCGACGCCTTGAGCAGGCGCCGCCGGGACAGAGAAGGAAGTGACGCCACCGGGTCAGTCTCCGTCGCTGGAATTGAAGCCCTTGACCACCCCCAGGGCGGGGGCGATCTGATCATCGAGCAGCGCCCGCAGCTGGGCCACCTCCAGGTAGAGGGTCGCCAGTTCTTGTTGTGCAGCCGGGGAGCTGGAATCGCCATCGGAATGGTCGGCCAACGCGTCGACGATACCGGTGTCGATCGCCTCGGCCTGATCGAGCGTGTCCTCGAGCTGGCGAGCAAAGGCGTCGCCCAGCTCGGCATGGCCGGCCTGGTCCAGCCAGGTCGCAAGGCCCGGCTCGAAGTACTGCTGCAGACCCGCCACGCTGGCGGCCGCCAGGGCCACCGACTGGCCACTGCGCCAGGCCTCTGCGCGATAGGCGTTGGGCGCGGCGCCCATCAAGCCGAGCGGCTCGCCGAGGCGCTTGTCCTCCAGAATCTCGAGAGACTGCATCGCACCGTGCAGGGTCGCCTCGTTGTAGCTGTCGGTGGCCAGGTAGTGCGGCGCAAAGGCCTGCCAGTCGGCCACCACGGCGTCGCTGACGGCGACCAGGTGGCGGCCGATGGCCCCAGCCAGAGCGCAGGGCAGGGGGTCGCCCAGCGAGCGGCTGGCCATGACGTCGTCGTAGAGCAGCACTTCCAGCGCCGGGAAGCCCTGCTCGGCAACACCGGCCTCGGCGATGTCATCGGCGCTGACGGGAGCGTCCTGGCGTAGCCTGGCGCCGACGCGGGTACCCACAAGATTCTTGGCGTCGGGCCAGAACTGCAGCTGCCAGGCGCGGCTGTCCACCTCGATCGGCCCGAAGTCGACAAAGCGCACCGCTTGCCAGGCCTGGTAGGCCGCAAGCCACTCACTGCGCAGCGCCGGGCGGTCGGCCTCGCCGCAGCTGGCCTTCAGGCGTTCGGCCAGTGCCTGAGTCCGGCTCGCCAGTTGCCGATAGCCAAGCCCGATATCCTGATGCCAGACGCTGCGTGGGGTGCTTTCGTTCTCTGCATCGTGCGCGGTCTCAGCGTTTGCGTCAGAGGACCCCTGGGCCAGGGCCGTCCCGGGCCCGCCCAGCGTCAAGCCGGCGGTCGCCAGCAGCAGGGCGGCTGCCAGGGCGCTGCCCGAGTGTCGTGGAGAAGTCGTCATAGGGAGTTCAGGAAGTCCAGTAGTTGTTGGCGCTCGTGGGCCTCGAGCGCCTTGTAGGCATTTCGTGAAGATTCGGCTTCACCGGCGTGCCACAGGATCGCCTCTTCCAGGGTGCGAGCCCGTCCGTCGTGCAGGAAGCCAGCCTGGGGATTGACGCTCTGGGCCAGGCCTAGCCCCCACAGTGGCGGGGTGCGCCACTCATTGCCGTCGGCCTGGTACTCGGGGCGACCGTCGGCGAGGCCTTCGCCCATGTCGTGCAGCAGCATGTCGGTGTAGGCCCACAGGGTCTGTCCGGCCAATTCGGCGCGCTCGGTGTCTTCCGGCGTGGTCAGCGACGGGCGATGACAGCTGGCGCAACCCAGGGTGTTGAAGTGACGGGCGCCGGCCTGGACGTCTGGCGAATCCATGTCGCGTCGCTCGGGTACGGCCAGGCTCGAGGCGTAGAAGGTGATGAAGTCGGCGACCTCGTCACTGACTTCGGGATCGCCGCCATCGGGGAAGTCCTCGCAACCCTGGCCCGGCATGCAGTCGGTGCTCGCGGCCAGGCGCGAGGTCAGGCCCATGTCACCGGCAAAGGCGTGCAGGCTCTGCTGCTCCACCGTGGGCTCACCGGCCTTCCAGCCGAAACGCCCCAGCACGGTGGCCTGCTGGCGCACGTCCCACACCCGGTTGGGCCGGCCCGAGATGCCATCGCCGTCGGCGTCCTGCTCATCCGCCCAGGCCAGGATCTGCGCCTCGTCGACCACCTCGAGCAGGCCCAGGCCGATCATCGGCGGGGCGACCCGGGGGGAGGTCAGCAGATTCTCGGGCAGCTCGCCGTAGGCGGGGTTCTCGATGGAATAGGCGGGCGCCGCGAGCACCACGCGGTGTCCGTCGTCGAAGCTGATCTCGCGATCCTCGAGGGTGCGTACCATGTCGGCTTCCGGCGTGGCGCCGGGAATCGCCGCGGTCTGAAGCTGGCGCCCGTAGTGGGGCACCGGAACGGCGCCGGTGCGCCGTACGATGTCATGATCCTCGTCGCTTTCGGCGGGAAGCGACAGGCGCAGGAACAGTGACACCGGCGCCTCGCCAGGGGCCGGAGGGTGACCGCGGCCGTCCTTGATATGGCAGCCCTGGCAGCTGTTGGTGTTGATCAGCGGTCCGAGGCCGTCACGGGCATCGGTGCTGGCCGGTGCCACCACCCAGGGGTTGCGGAAAAAACTGTTGCCGACGCTGAAGTCCAGGCGCTTGGTCATGCTCATGTTGCCAAGGGGCAGCGAGTAGGCGTTATGGTCGAACTGGCTGACCGAGCCTTCGCCACCCGAGCGTGGGTCGTTCTGGATGGGCGGCTCGTCGTTTGCGCTGACTGGCGCGTCGTTTGCGCTGACCGGCGCGCTGATGACGAGGGCCGCCAGCAACGCTGACAGAGCAGGGGGGAGCGACGGAAATTGACGCATCAGGCGTTTCCTTGAAACAGGTGAGCCGCACGCGGGCCGTGCGGCTTCTTGGGGCGAATGACTCTCATTGCATCATCCGCCAAGGCGTTATCACCTGATCTGGATCAAGCGGGGGCCAGTGACGGGGTCAGAAAGTATGACCGGCGTCGTCGGGCTGCAGCGAGGTGACACCCAGTTTGCCTGCGGCCTGCTCGATGGAGCCGGTCTGGGTGACCAGCGCCAGGATGGCATCGTTGACGATGGCGGCGCCTTGATCATTGCTCGGTGCGATCATCATATCGAAGGTCATCGGCGAGTCGCTGCGCTCGGCGGTCTCCTTGAGGGTGCCGAGCGCGTCCATGGAGGCCTCGATCTGCTGCTCCAGGGTCTGGGCCAGCTCGCTGTCGCGCTGCGCCAGCAGGGCTTCCACGCCCGGGCCTTCCAGGGTGGTGCCGTCGATACGCTGGTAGCTGCCGGTGTAGACGTTCTGGATGCCCTGACCGTTGTAGTAGTGGGAGTTATGAGTGTTGTCGCTGAAGCAGTCGTGCTCGTCCTCGTAGGAGTTGGCCTCCAGCGCGACCTTCATGCGCTCACCGGCGAGCTCCCCCAGTGACAGTGAGCCCATGCCGAAGAGGATGCGGCGCAGGCCTTCTTCAGCCGGTTGCGCGGTCAGTTCGCTGCGGTAGTTGTCGCCGTCCACCGGCGCCCACTGGGCGACCATCCATTCCAGGTCGTTGATCAACAGCTGACTGGCTGCCTTCAGATAGGCCCGACGGCGGTCGCAGTGGCCGTTGCTGCAGTCTTCGCCCTGGGCGAAGTCGCTGGCGGGGCGCTCGCCGGCGCCGGCCTCGTAGCCGTGCTGATCCTGGCCCCACAGCAGAAACTCGATGGCGTGGTAGCCGGTGGCCACGTTGGCCTCGGAGCCGCCGATCTCGTTGAACTCGGCCAGCAGCTCCGGGCTCAGGGTACTGACGTCGATCTCTTCGCCGCCGATGTTGATGCGCTCGGAGGCAATGATATTGGCGGTAGCGCCGGCGTTGCCCAGCTCGTGCTGGTAGCCGTCCTGAGCGACGTAGTCGATCATGCCTTCGTCCAGCGGCCAGGCGTTGAGCTGGCCCTCCCAGTCGTCGACGATGGCGTTGCCGAAGCGGAAGACTTCACTCTGCTGGTAGGGTACCCGCGCTTCACGCCAGGCCTTCTTGGCGGCGGCCAGGGTCTCGGGGGTCGGCGCGGCCAGCAGGCTGTCGATGGCCTCGTCCAGCGCCTTGGCCGTCTTCAGCGCGTCGCTGTAGGTGGTGTGGGCGAGATCGGTGTAGTGGCTCACCACCGCCTCGGCGGTAACGTCTTCGGCGGCGACGTGGCTAGACACGACAACGGCACTGGCGGCAATGGCAAGCGCCAGGGGACGGCGGACGAGACGGGAGATCATGGGGCGTTACCTTTTCTCAGGGCGGTTATTCTTGCGCGGCGACGACAGGTAAGGGATGGCTGCGCCGGGGAGTCCACTACGGAAAGAAATAGTAACGAGATTGACTATCATTGCAAGTCGCTGGGTGCGCTGGAGCAGACGTGAGCCCGGCGACGAGTCCAGCGGCGAGCGAGGTATCGGCAGCGGTAAACCGCGACGGGAACGAAGCCTCAGCCCTGTTTCAAAGCCCTGTTCGCAAGCCCCGTGACTCAGCCCTATGCCCTAGCCCACGGACACTGCGCTGTGATGCAGCCGAGCAGGGGCAGCGACTCGACAGGGAGATGGCGGAAAGGCGGCACCTTCCCGCCTTGGACCGGCGGACGCAGGCGGGCGTCAGCGCGGTGAGAAGCGGCGGTTGATGCCGGTCTCGGCGATCATGCGGGTGGAGATTTCTTCCACCGAGAAGCGGGTGGCATCGATAAAGGGGATATGCAGCTGGCGGAACATGGATTCGGCCTGGGCGACCTCCTGCATGCACTGGTCCATGCTGCTGTAGCGGCTGTTGGGGCGACGTTCGTGGCGGATGGCGGCAAGCCTGCGCGGGTCGATGGTCAGGCCGAACAGCTTGTGGCGCTGCTTGGCCAGTACCGGCGGCAGCTTCAGGGTGCCGCTGTCGTCCTGGTCGTCTTCGGTCAGCGGGTAGTTGGCCGCGCGCACCCCGAACTGCAGCGCCAGGTACAGCGAGGTCGGCGTCTTGCCGCAGCGTGACACCCCGACCAGGATGACATCCGCCTGGTCGTACTGGTGGGTACGGGCGCCGTCGTCGTTGTCGAGGGCGAAGTGTACCGAGTGGATGCGGTCCATATAGACATCGTCGCTGGAGATGGCGTGGGTACGCCCGACGCTGTAGGAGGAGTGGGTGTCCAGCTCGCGCTCCAGCGGCTCGAGGAAGGTGGAGAATATGTCGACCTTGAAGCCCGGTGCCTGGCGAATCACCGCGCGGATCTTCTCGTCGACGATGGTGTCGATGATGATCGGCTGCACGCCGTCGCGCACGGCGGTGGCCTCGATGATGCTGACCAGCGAGCGCGCCTTCTCGATGGTGTCGATGTAGGGCTTGGTCAGCTTGCGGATGTCGACGTTCTCGAACTGGGCCAGCAGGCTGCGGCCCAGGCTCTCGGCGGTGATGCCGGTGCCGTCGGAAATGAAGAAGGCGGTTCGGGTCATGACGATTCCCTTGAAGACAGTGATGGCATTGTCCGTTTACCGCTGCGGTGAGACAAGTTGTCGCTGTTCCAAAGTAAACCTAAGGCGGCACAGGCGTGCCCGACTACAAGATAGGCTGGCTTTCGATCAGCCTCTGAAAAAAGTCCTGGCGGCGGGGCCGAGCCAAGCATTCGCGCGCCTTTCAGATACTTTGACGCCAGCATCCGACTTCATGATTTGCGCGCCCTGGCGGAGACCTCGATAGCGGCGTCAGGGCGCTGACTACAGGAATCGTCGATTTCCCCCGGGTGTTGTAAAAATCCTCCAGTGACTTCGCTCTTAGACCAATGGCGAATATGGCGAGGCGCTGATAGAGTCGCCAGCATCCAGTCATGACGGCGCGTCACGGACGAGGTCGTCGACATCCAAGGGGGTCACGTGGACAAGTACATTCTGTGGTTTGATCAGCTGGGCATGAACGACGTCGAGCGAGTCGGGGGCAAGAATGCTTCCCTGGGCGAGATGATTTCCAACCTGTCCGGCGCCGGCGTCACGGTGCCTGGCGGTTTCGCCACCACCGCCGAGGCCTATCGCGAGTTCCTCTCCCACGAGGGGCTCAACGATCGAATCAACCAGGAGCTTGCGCGTCTCGACGTCGATGACGTCAATGCCCTTGCCGAGGCCGGCAGCAAGATTCGCCAGTGGGTCATCGATACCCCGCTGCCGCCGGCCTTCGAGGCCGCCCTGCGTGAAGCCTACGAGCTGATGCTCGGCAAGCATCCCAACCTCAAGGTGGCGGTGCGCAGCTCCGCTACCGCCGAGGATCTTCCCGACGCGTCCTTCGCCGGACAGCAGGAAACCTTCCTCAATATCGAAGGTTACGACAACATCAAGCGGGCGGTGCACGAGGTGTTCGCCTCCTTGTTCAACGACCGCGCGATTTCCTACCGGGTGCACCGTGGCTATGCCCACGAGAACGTGGCGCTGTCCGCCGGCGTGCAGAAGATGGTGCGCTCCGAGACCGGGGCCAGCGGCGTGATGTTCACCCTGGACACCGAGTCCGGCTTCCGTGATGCGGTGTTCGTGACCTCGTCGTGGGGCCTCGGCGAGACCGTGGTGCAGGGCGCGGTGAACCCTGACGAGTTCTACGTCCACAAGACCACCCTGGCGGCAGGCCGCCCGGCGGTGCTGCGGCGTAACCTCGGCTCCAAGCTGATCAAGATGGTCTACACCGGTGATGCCAGCGCCGGCAAGTCGGTGGAGACCGTGGATGTGCCGCTGTCCGATCGTGGCCGTTTCAGCATCAACGACGAACAGGTGATGGCGCTGGCGCGTCAGGCGATGACCATCGAAGAGCACTACGGCCGTCCCATGGACATCGAGTGGGCACTGGACGGTGACGATCAAAAGCTCTACATCGTTCAGGCGCGTCCCGAGACCGTGGTGTCCCAGCAGGAGGGCGGCTCGCTGGAGCGCTTCCAGCTCAAGGAGAAGGGGCGCACCCTGGTCACCGGTCGCGCCATCGGTCAGCGCATCGGTCGTGGTGCGGTCAAGGTCATCCTGAGCCCGGACGAGATGGACAAGGTCAACGCCGGGGACGTGCTGGTCACCGACATGACCGACCCGGACTGGGAACCGATCATGAAGCGCGCTTCTGCCATCGTCACCAACCGTGGCGGGCGCACCTGTCACGCGGCGATCATCGCCCGCGAACTGGGTATCCCGGCGGTGGTGGGCTGTGGGGACGCCACCGACGTGCTGCGCGATGGCCGTGAAGTCACCGTGTCCTGCGCCGAGGGTGATGCCGGCCACGTCTACGATGGTCTGCTGGAGTTCGACCGCAACGTCACCAGCGTCGATGCCATGCCGGACATCCCGTTCAAGATCATGATGAATGTGGGCAACCCGGATCGTGCCTTCAGCTTCTCCACCCTGCCCAACGCCGGTGTCGGCCTGGCGCGTCTGGAGTTCATCATCAATCGCATGATCGGCGTTCACCCCAAGGCGCTGCTGGAATACGACACTCTGCCCAGCGAACTGCAGCAGACCATCGACCTGCGTATCGCCGGCTACGACGATCCGGTCAGCTTCTACGTCGACAAGCTGGTGGAGGGTATCTCGACCCTGGCGGCGGCCTTCTATCCGGAGCGGGTCATCGTGCGCATGTCGGACTTCAAGTCCAACGAGTACGAGAACCTGATCGGCGGCAAGCTCTACGAGCCCGGTGAAGAGAACCCGATGCTCGGTTTCCGCGGCGCCTCGCGCTACATCTCCGAGAACTTCCGGCCGTGCTTCGAGCTTGAGTGTCGGGCGATGAAGCGGGTGCGCGACGAGATGGGCCTCGACAACGTCGAGCTGATGATTCCCTTCGTGCGTACCACCGAAGAGGCCAGTGAAGTGGTCGACCTGCTGGCGGCCAATGGCCTCAAGCGCGGCGACAACGGTCTCAAGGTCATCATGATGTGCGAGCTGCCGGCCAACGCCCTGCTGGCCGATGAGTTCCTCGAGTACTTCGACGGCTTCTCCATTGGCTCCAACGATCTGACCCAGTTGACCCTCGGTCTCGATCGCGACTCCGGTATCGTCGCGCACCTGTTCGATGAGCGGAACCCGGCGGTCAAGAAGCTGCTGGCCATGGCGATCCAGGCCTGCAAGGCCAAGGGCAAGTACGTGGGGATCTGCGGCCAGGGGCCGTCTGACCATCCGGAACTGGCCAAGTGGCTGATGGAGCAGGGCATCGACTCGGTGTCACTGAACCCGGACGCGGTGCTGGAGACCTGGTTCCTGCTGGCCGGCGAGACCATCGGCTGAGCATCACCATGCTGTGAGACGGCGACGCGATCGCCCGCATGTCGACGCCGCGGACCTTCCGCGGCGTCGTTGCGTTCAGCGGGTGTGCGAAACTCGCTCAATCGCCTCGAGGGGCTCCCCAAGTGCCCGCTAACTTGGCACCATGGGAAGCTTTTCTTTTCAGGATCTTGTGATGGCGTATCTGTTGGTCATGGGCAGCGTGCTGCTGTCCATCGGGGTGTGCCTGGGCTGGGCCTGCTGGTCGCTGGGGCGCTGGACTCTCGGGCGGCTGCTGCCAGGGGGGCGTCAGTCATCGGGCACGGCAACACAAAAGGCGAAGCCAGGACCCAGGGCCCGCAGTCGCAGCGATTCCCCGACCAAGGCGTCGAGCAAGGCCGCGAACAAGGCCCAGGCCAAGTCAGAACCCAGGCAGGAACCCAGGGCCTCACGGGGCAAGGCTGCTCCGGCAAAGGCGGTCAAGAACAAGGAGCCTACGCCTCCCTGGGCATTGACTCGGGGCCTGTCACGCTTTGGCTCGGCGCTGCCGCTGGGCCTGCTGATGGCGTTGATATACGGTGTGGTACGCCTGGCCGAGAAGGGCATGGCGGCCAGGGCCGAAAGCACCCCTGAGGGTTATCACCAGTTGGTGTCGGTGCTCGGTGTGACCGCCGTGGCACTGCTGGCGCTGGCACTGGTCTCGCGGTTCTGCCGCTGGCGGCTGGATCGCTACGAGCGCCGGCAATGAGTCAGCGCTGCTCGTCGGCGGTACACGATGCCGGTGAAACACGCACATGACAGCGAGCCTGCGTGCCGTCTCGACGCTCAGGGCCTATGCTGAATCAAGCAATAAAGACTCTCCCGTATTACTCATCACAAAAGGAGCGGTGATGACATCGCGTACTTCGCCACGGTTGGCGCGTCTGGCGTCTTCCATCGTTTGCGGCAATCTGCTGCTGGCCGGCCTGCTGACGACACCGGCACTTGCCCAGGAGGGGTTTGAATACGCCCGTCCGGACATCTCGCCGGAATCGAGTTCCGGCTATCAGGAGAAGCCCGGCTGGTCGACCTCGTCCTTTGCGGTGGCGGCCGCGAACCCTCTGGCCACCGACGCCGGCTATCAGGTGATCAAGGCCGGAGGCTCGGCCATCGATGCCGCCATCGCGGTGCAGATGGTGCTGACGCTGGTGGAACCCCAGTCCAGCGGCATCGGCGGTGGTTCCTTTCTGATGCTGTTCGACGGGGAAGAGGTCCACGCCTTCGATGGCCGTGAAAAGGCCCCGTTGGGCGCCGACGAGTCCCTGTTTCTGAATGCCGACGGCGATCCGATCGACTTCATGACCGCGGTCGAGAGCGGGCGTTCGGTGGGGGTGCCCGGTACCTTGAGGATGCTGGAGCTGGCGCACGACGAATACGGCGAGCTGCCGTGGAAGTCACTGTTTGCGCCGGCCATCACTCTGGCCACGGAGGGTTTCGAGATCAGCCCGCGTCTGCATCAGAGCCTGGTGTCGACGCCAAGCCTTGCCGAGGACGAGATCGCCGGGGCCTACTTCTTCGATGACCAGGGCGAGCCGCTTGAGGTGGGAACGACCCTGCGCAATCCCGCTTTGGCGGCGATTCTGACCAAGGTGGCCGAGGAGGGCAGCTCTGCGCTTCACACCGGCGAGTTCGCCGAGGATCTGGTGTCCCGGGTGCGGAATCACCCGGAGCTGCCCGGTACCCTGAGTCTCGAGGACATGGCGGGTTACGCAGCACTCGAGCGTGAGCCGCTGTGTACCCCCTGGCGTGACTGGGAGGTCTGCGGTTTCCCGCCACCCTCATCGGGACACCTGACCCTGATGCAGATACTCGGCATGATGGAGGCCTTGCCGGAGATCGAGACCGCCATCCACGAGGGCGTGCCCACGGTGGATTGGCTGCATCCGTTTCTCGAGGCCTCGCGCCTGGCCTTTGCCGATCGCGGCCGCTACATCGGTGACAGCGATTTCGTCGAACCCCCCGGCGGTGACTGGAACACGCTGCTGGCACCGGACTATCTGGCCAAGCGCGCCGAGCTGATCAAGCAGCAGAGCATGGGTAGCGGCGAGGCGCGCCCCGGCAACCCCGGTTCGCTGGAGACCGCCTACGCCTCTCAGCCCCAGCAGCCCGAGCACGGCACCAGCCATATCAGCATCGTCGACCCCCGGGGCCAGGCGGTCGCCATGACCTCGAGCATCGAGCAGGCGTTTGGTTCGCGCATCATGGCCAACGGTGGCGGCGAGCTTGATGGCGGCTATCTGCTCAACAATGAGTTGACCGACTTTTCCTTTACCCCGACAGATGAGCAGGGCACACCGATCGCCAACCGGGTGCAGCCCGGCAAGCGGCCGCGTTCGAGCATGAGTCCGACGCTGGTGTTCGAGCGTGAGAGCGGCGAGCTGGTAGCGAGTCTCGGGTCTCCCGGAGGCGCCGCGATCATCCACTACACCGCCCAGACGCTGGATGCCATGCTTACGCGTGGTGTGGACGCCCAGCAGGCGCTCGATCTGCCTCATGCGATCACCACCGGTGGCACCGTCTATCTGGAGCAGGGGCGCTTCCCCGAGGCCACGCTGAGCGATCTGCGGGGGCTTGGCCACGAGGTCGAGACCCGCGAGTTGACCAGCGGTCTGCAGGCGCTGAAGGTCACCGAAGATGGCTTCTATGGGGGTGCCGACCCCCGCCGTGAAGGCGTCGTGATGGGCGACTGAGGCGCGCCATTTCCTCCACGGACTGATGTTGCCCCCGCTTCCGGCTACCGCCGGGGCGGAGGTTCTTCGTTCAGTCGTCGGCCAGCCAGTGGCGCAGCTTGGTCAGCAGTAGCTCGGCGTCGCTCATCCTGCGTCGTTCGCGCAGCAGTGCGCTGAGTCTTTCGGGGCGGTCGGTGATGATGCCGTCCACGCCCATGTCGATAAGTCTGGCCATGCGGCCAGGATCGTTGACCGTCCAGGCGTAGAGCGGCGTCTGGTTGAGGTGGGCGCGTCGCAGTTGATCATCGTCGATCTGGCTGTTGCGCAGGCCGAGCCCGTCGAAGCGACGCTGCGGCAGGCTGCCGGGCAGGGCCCACTCTGCCAGCAGCAGTGTCCTGGCGCGAGGTTCCTGGGCGTCGATCAGGTGGATCTGACGGTACGACAAGGACGCAAGCCAAGTGGTCTCGAATAGTCTTGGATCGCCACAGATCATGCGCGCCAGGCGGTCTTCTGCCTGGTCTCGGCACTGCAGGCGCCAGCGGCGTTCGGCGTCGAGCTCTGCCACGACCGCCTCGATCAGCGCCTGTTCCTGGCCACGGCTCGGCTTGAGCTCGATGATCAGGTCGGCGCGGCCACGCACCGCAGCCAGGGCCTGGTCGAGCCTGGCCAGGCGTTCGCCGGCGAAGGCATGGCTGAAGCCTGATCCGACATCCAGCGTTGCCAACTCCTGCCAGTTCAGGTCGGTGACCCGCCGCGGATCTCCCGCAAGACGCTGCAGCGTGGCATCGTGGCTCAGCACCACGCTGCCGTCGGCACTCAGGCGCACATCGATCTCGATCTGATCGGCGCCGTCTTCCAGGGCCTGGCGGATGGCTGACAGGCTGTTTTCCGGCGCTACCTCCGAACTACCCCGGTGGGCGATTACCTCGACCTCGTCATTGAGCTCCTGTCGCTCCACCATCAGCCACGCCTGGGAGACGGCGAATACCAGGATGCCGACCTCCACCGCCCAGGCCAACCGCCCCGGGTGGGCGTCAGCCGGTGGGGGATCGGGGCGCGGCAGTCGATGGGCGCGGCGCAGGTACAGGCAGGTCGCCAGCAGGGCGTTGAGCACGATCACCGCGAAGGCGACACTGAGCGTCAGCAGGGTCGCGGCGGTGACCACCAGCAACATGGTCGTGATGACCACCGCGCCGATCTCGGGCAGTGTCGACAAGAGGGGGGCGACCCAGGCGCTGAAGGCGATCGACACCGCCGACGGCAGCACCAGCAGTACCGCCAGCATCGAAAAGATGACCCGCGCAAGTCCCCCCTGGCGGTGCCGGGTCAACTGGTAGCTGCGGCGCATCGCTGCGACAGGCGAGAGACCCTCCAGTACCACGCAGGGCAGCGCCAGCCACCATCGGATGTAGAGTCGCGCCGCCAGCGCGGCCCAGAGTCCGACCAGCGGAAGCAGGGTCGAGGTGTAGAGCCAGAAGGCCGGTGGGCGCACCCGCCGCACGTAGTAGGGATCCAGGTGACCGAGCAGGGAATCGTGGACCAGGCTGGCGCAGGCGGCGACAAGCGTCAGGGCCAGCAGGTGAATCGACACCTGCAGGCTGGCGAGGCCCAACAGTCTGGGAAGACGATGCAGGCTCTGCCACAGGGCGATCAAGGCCTGACGCGCGTGGGAGCCCTGGCGCTCCACCGCCACCAGCATCATCCCGGCCTGCTGCAGGTAGAGCAGTGTCAGCAGGATGACGGCAAAGGCGAGGATCCAGCTGAAGCCGAGCGGCGACAGCAGCAGTTCGACCGCATCCACCGTGGTGACCAGGGGGCGGCCAACCCGGGAAAGCCAGCCGGCCAGCAGCCAGCCCATGGCCGGCAGCAATGCAGCCGAGGCGAACAGCGTGAACAGCAGATGGTAGGCCAGCAGAGGACGCAGGTGGTCATGCAGGCTGGTGTAGACATCCCTGGCAAGCGTCATGAGTCTAAAGTGTGCCGTTGGACGTGGGTAGCAGGAGCAGGGGGCGCTGCGCGCCGAGGACCCACCGAGTGAGCGATGGCGTCAGTGGTGGGGGTCACAGGACCCCCGACGGTCGGTGGACCAAGGAAGAGCGATGGCCCGTCAATCGAGTTCGAGGCGGGACTCGGCGACCAGAATGCCGTTGTTGTCGGCGTAGACCCATTGGCCCGGTGCGAAGTCGACACCGGCGAAGGCGACGGGAACATCACGCTGGCCTTCGCCGCGCTTCTCGCTCTTGCGTGGGTGGGCGCCGAGGGCCTGGATGCCCAGATCGGTCTCCGCCAGGATGTCCACGTCGCGCACGCAGCCATACATGATCACCCCGGCCCAGCCATTGCCGGCCGCCTGTTCCGCGAGCATGTCGCCGAGCATGGCGCAGCGGGTTGACCCGCCTGCGTCCACCACCAGCACTGCGCCGTCTCCTGGTTCGGCGACCGCCTGCTTGACCAGCGAGTTGTCTTCGAAGCACTTGACCGTTTTCACCGGGCCGAAGAAGGCCTCCTGGCCCCCGTAGTTGACGAAGATCGGGTCGCACACCGCCACCTCTGGGTAGGCGTCGCAGATATCGGGCGTGACAATCTGGGTCATTGGAGCGTCTCCGTGGCTAGTCCTGGCATGATGCCACAGGTGTCGATGTTATCCAGCCCCCGGGGGATGACGGGCTGAGGAGGTCGAGCGTGGGAATGGATTTCGGTGATCTCTGATAAATTGTGCGCGAGTCGTCAAATCGGTCGTTGAAAAGTGGCGTCGTTTCACCGGCTTGTCCACGTTCAGCCCAGAGATGTGATCGATGCCTTGGCGAAGCGCCCTGGCAATCCGCCTGATCCTTTTTCCACTGAAGGTACGATGACTTGCCTGGCACCCGAGTGCGAGTGCATGTCGTTGGCCTCCATTCGTTGGTGGTGAGTTGCTCTCATGATTCCGGCATCAGACCGGCGCTGATCTTTCGTGGTGCTGGCGAATCGATAGCGGGCCGGGCCGAGGGTCGGTCGTGCAAGGCCGGTACTATGCAGCGCTGTAAGCCGCGGGGGAAGCCGGAGACGCCAGCGCGAGAGCGGTGTCGCCAGACTCTCCACTTGAATCCAAAGATCCGTTGCGGATAAGGGGATCTTGAGGTCATTGCCGATTTCCGCATAAGCCATCGGCGATGACCAAGTTCGGCCGTCGCAATGCCAGCCGTCCGCATATCTTTGGCCAGGTGAAAGGCGTCACTCGGCCAAGCTCCAGTCGTGCGTTGATCGTGCACGCCGCGGACCCGGCGTCTTTCCTTCTTGGCATCGACACAGGGGATGGCGTCATGGCGAACCAGAGCAGTGATTTCAGGGTGGATGAGGCGGGGCTGGATGACGGCACCCGGGCGGGATCCGTTGCGACCTCGGTAGGGGGCGTCTATGAGCGGCCGCCCGGAGGACAGATCGAGGGCTTTGTCGTCAACGGTGTCGACCTGACCGGTGGCGGCAGCCTCAGCGGTGACTTTGGCACCCTGACGGTGGCGGTGGACGCCCAGGGCAACTATCGCTGGGACTACCAGTTGACCGACAACTCTGACGATCACCGTTCCCAGGGGCGCGGCGACGAGGGCATCAACGATCCGTTCAAGGTGGAAGTGAACGGCGGAAGCCAAGGGGTGCAGACCGACAATCTGCGGATTTTCGTCAAGGATGACGTGCCCGATGCCACCGCCACGGCACCGAGCTCGGTGGCCGAAGGGGAGGTGGCGCGCGGTACCTGGTCGGTCAATGCTGGCGCCGATGGTCTGCGTGAAATGCGCGTCTACGTGTCGGAGGAGGTCGGCTTCTACCGTCTGGACACACCCATCGAGTTGTCGGTGGGCACCCTGATCGTGAACTCCGACGGTAGCTGGGAGTTCGAGGCCAGGGACGGGCTCGACCAGACCACCCATCCGGAGCTCGAGTTCACCCTCAGGCCCATCGATAACGATGGGGACCGCGGACGGGCGAAGGTCACGGTAGAGATCACCGACGCCAATGTCCCCACGACGCCAACGAGCGACGATGACCCCTACACCCGGTCTCCCTCGGTGGTGGTCGACGAGGACGGCCTGGCTGGGGGCAACCCCGGAGGCCCTGAGGACGTGGCCGGTGAGGCCACCAGCGCCAGCGCGCGGCTTGGCTATGACTTTGGTGCCGATGGACCTGCCGCCAGCGGGGCCTTCTACTGGACCACGGACGGCCTGCCGACCAATCTGCAGAGCCAGGGCAGCGCCGTCGTCTACGAGGTGTCGGCCGACGGCCTCAGCCTGACCGGCCGTGACGAGGTGAGCGGCGAAGCCGTGTTCACGGTGGTGCGCGCAGATGACTCGGATCTGGTAACGGTGTCCCTGCTGCGCCCGCTGGATCACTTCGCCACCGGCACCGAGGACGACATCGATCTGTCTTTCGGCTACGTGGTGAAGGATGCCGATGGCAGCGAGGCCAAGGGCTATCTGGCGGTCACCGTCGACGACGACACCCCAGTGGTCGTCGACGACTACTCCAGCGCCGGGTCCGGCGAGTCGGTGAACGCGGATGTGCTGGCCAATGACAGCCCGGGCGCAGATCTGGGGCACCTGGTCAGTGCCGAAGTGGTATCGGGCCAGGGGCAGGTGGTGATCAATGACGACCAGACGCTGACCTTCACCCCCGCTGATGATTTCAGCGGCACCGCCCGCATCAAGTACAAGGTGCTGGACTGCGACGGAGACCCGATGGTCGGCCACTGGACCGTCAAGGTCGAGGACACCGATGGCAAGCCGGTGACCAGTGATGTGCATCGCATCGTGCTCGATGAGGATGGATTGCCAGGGGGTAATGCCGGCGGCAATGGCGACGTGGTCGGTGAGCCGATCAGCGCCGTGAGGGACCTCCAGATTGACTTTGGTGCCGATGGACCGGCGGCGGGAGGCGGCTTCGCCTGGAGTGCGGACATCGCGCTGACCGCAGGCCCCCAGAGCCCTACCGACGACAATCCTCGCAGTGATCTCGATGGCCTCACCTCCCAGGGTAGCGAGGTGAGCTTTGAGGTGGTCGATGGGGGGCGCGGCCTGATCGGCCGCAACGAGGCAGGCGAGAGTGTCATTACGGTGAGTCTGGAAGACGGCTCGGACGTGGCTCGCGCCGTTCTGCATCGACCCATCGATCATCTGCGGCCGTTCAGCGAGGACAATATCTTCCTTGGTCTGTCCTACACGGTCACCGACGCCGACGGTGACACCGCTCAGGGGCAGCTCGAGCTGCTCATCGATGACGACACCGCAGAGACAGAGGATGACAGCTCGGTATCCGACAATGGTGCTGCGGTGACCCTGGACGTGCTGGCCAATGATGCCGTCGGCGCCGATGGTGGCCGCGTGACAGCCGCCAATGTGGTGGGAGACAGCGAGGTTACCGGCTCGGTAGTGCTCAACCAGGACGGCACCCTGACCTTTACCCCCGACCCCGGCCAGAGTGGTGTGGCCACCGTGCGTTACACCCTGACCGACGGCGATGGCGACCCTCGCTTTGCCGAGTGGACAATCATCGTGGACGCCGACGGTACCCCGACGACGCCGAGTGGTGATGACGTGCCCGTGGCAGTGGTCGATGAGGATGGCCTGGCGGGAGGTATCGCGGGGGGTATCGACGATGTCGCGGGTGAAGCGACTCAGGTGGCCGGAGTGCTTGGCTACGATGCCGGCACGGATGGCGCCGGCGACTTCCGCTGGTTGGCCCCGAGTCCGAGTGGGCTGACCTCCGGGGGCATGCCGGTCATGTTCTCGCTCAGCGGCGATGGTCGCCAGTTGGTGGGCAGCGCAGGCGGCAGCGTCGTCTTGACGGCGGTACTGACCAATCTGCTCACGGGTGCCTATCAGGTCACCCTGGCCGGTCCGCTGGACCACAGCGACCCTGGCTCCGAGGATGACATTGATCTGACCCTGAACTACGTCGTCAGCGATAGTGACGGCGACGAAGCCCAGGGCAGCTTGAATGTCGTGGTCGACGACGATTCGCCGCTGGCGGCGGACGACGCGGCAAGCGCGAGCGGCGGCGCGCCGGTGGTCATCGAGGTGCTCGACAACGATCAAGTGGGTGCCGATGGGGCAAGCGTGACGGCGGCTGCGGTGCGTGGAGGAGACAGCGTCGGTACGGTAAGTGTGAACACCGACGGATCGCTGACCTTCGTCCCCAACCCGACCTTTGGCGGGCAGGCGGTGATCGATTACACCCTGACCGACAACGATGGGGATAGCGCCGAGGCCGAAGCGACGGTCAGCGTCGAAGGTCCTGCGGACGAACTGGTGGTGGGGGACAACGACGACGATAACGAAGCGACAGGGGCCGGCGGCGACGTGCTGATCGGTGATCGAGGTGGCCTGGAGGCGGTGCTGACGCCGGCCACCAACTACAATATTTCGCTGATTGTCGATACCACCGGCAGCATGGTGGTGCCGTCGGGGACGCCAGGCCTGAGTCGACTCGAGCTGGTTCAGGCGGCGCTCAAGAACCTGTTGACCGACCTGGTGGCCCATGACGGCCAGATCAATCTGCAGATCGTCGATTTCGGCACCAATGCCGTCGATCATATCGTCATCGACCTCAGCAGCGCTGACGATATCGCCAATGTGGTGAGCTTCATCGACGGTTTCAGGGCGGAGGGCGGCACCAATCTGGAAGCCGGCATTCGCACTGCATCTGGGTGGCTGGCGGCGCAGGACGCCGATCCCCAATTCGCCGATTTCGAGGACCTGAGCTTCATCCTGACCGATGGTGGGCCCACACACTACACGGATGATGCCGGACGCACGGTGAGCGCCACAGCGATCGACGCCACCGCCATCAAGGAGGCCGCCGACGCCTATACCGAGCTGGCCGCGCTCAGTAGCGTGCGAGCGGTCGGCATCGGTGACGCGACCAGGGAAGATGTTCTCGAGTTTTTCGACAATACGGATGTGTCGGGCACCGGGGCGCTGTCTTACCAGGGCACCGTGGTCGATGGTGTCAGGCTTGCCAATTTCACGCGCGGTTCGACGGACGCGCTGAGGGTAGAGACCTGGACCAAGGTCTCCGACGCCAACACGGTGGCGGCCCAGTTCGGGGGCAAGTTGCGGATCAGGGACAACGCCAATGACGACCAGGCGGCGGAAGTGGTCAGTACCTCTTTCTTCGTCGATGACGATCCCGATGACCAGCTGTACACCTCGCTGCTGTTTCGCTACAGCACCAGTGTGTTCAGTCAGTCGAACGATTCGATGGGTTATGTGGTCGAGGTGCGGGAAGGTGGCCAATGGCAGGAGTACGCCAGCAGTTCACTGACCTACGCCCCGAACTGGACGACGGTCGATACCGGCTTTCTCGAGACGGGGGAGTATCGTCTCCGGTTCCTGGTCGACAGCGGCAACCGCACCAACGACAGTCTCGATATCGATCAGATCCGACTGGAGCAGCGCCTGCTCGACGATGGAGACATTCTCGAGACCGGGCAGGTGGAGGTGGTCAATACCGCCGAAGAACTGGAAGCGGCCCTGTTTGGCGGAGGCAGCCAGGCCGAGTTGGCCGCGCTGGGCGATGATGTCCTGGCAGGCAACGAGGGAGACGATGTCCTGTTCGGCGATACCGTCAACAGCGATGGACTGTCCTGGGTGGATGGCGACAGTGGCGAGAGTTTCCAGGCGGGAGAACACGATGGCTTGGGTTATCTCGGCCTTGTCGAGTTCCTGAGGTGGGGCGTGAATGGTGGGGCGGAGCCGACGGATCAGCAGATCATCGACTACGTCAGGGACAACGTCGAGACCCTGGCTATCGCGGATCGGTCTGACGGTGGCAACGACAGCCTGTCCGGCGGTGCCGGTGATGACACCCTGATCGGTGGCGGCGGCGACGACCTGCTGGTCGGCGGTGCCGATGATGATCTGTTGGTCGGTGGTGCCGGGGCCGATGTCTTCGCCTGGGAGTTTGGTGACGCGGGCAGCACAACGGCACCGGCGCAGGATACCGTGGCCGACTTCACCGTCGGTGAGTATGGCGTTGAGGCCGAGGCCGACCGGCTCGATCTTGCCGATCTTCTTCAGGGCGCCGACGAGGACAATCTGGCGGACTACCTTCAGGCCAGTCAGGACGGGGACGATACCCTGTTGTCCATCAGCAGCGAAGGCAACCTGGCGGCTGGAGGTGCCAACGCCGATCAGTTCGTTGTGCTTCAGGGCGTGCAGATGGGCGCAGACGGTGACGCCTTCCTGCAGAACCTGCTCGACGATGGTCAGTTGAGAGTCGAGTAACGCAGGCGAGTAAAGCAGGCGAGTAAAACAGGTCAGGGAAGGTGGGGTGGGCGGTCAGCCGCCCACCCAGTGACACGGCCTTTGCTGGCAAGGCATGAAAAAGCGCCCAGGGGAGTTGAACGCAACTCGCTCCCCGGGGCGCTTCCTTGTGATTCTAGGCTCGAGTCGGTCTGGCGACAGGCTCGAGCCGTTGACCGTCAGATGCTTCAGGCTTCCTGAGCCACCGGAATCACGTTCGAGGCGGCCTTCTGGTACTCCTCGATTTCGTGGAAGTTCATGTAGCGATAGATCTCGCCGGCCATGGCGTCGAACTCGCCCATGTAGCGGCGGTACTCATCGACGCTCGGCAGGCGACCTTCCACGGCGGCCACGGCGGCCAGTTCGGCGGAGGCCAGGAAGACGTCGGCGCCATCACCCAGACGGTTGGGGAAGTTACGGGTGGAGGTGGACACCACCGTGCTCTTGGCGGCGACGCGGGCCTGGTTACCCATGCACAGCGAGCAACCCGGCATTTCCATGCGCGCGCCGGCGCGGCCGTAGATGCCGTAGTAGCCTTCCTCGGTCAGCTGGTGCTGGTCCATCTTGGTCGGCGGGGCGAGCCACAGCTTGGTCTTCAGGCTGCCGGCGGGCTGCTTCTCGAGCAGCTTGCCGGCGGCGCGGAAGTGGCCGATGTTGGTCATGCACGAACCGATGAACACCTCGTCGATGCTCTGACCTGCCACCTCGGACAGCAGACGGGCGTCGTCCGGGTCGTTGGGGGCACACAGTACCGGCTCCTTGAGCTGCTCCAGGTCGATCTCGATGACCTCGGCATACTCGGCGTCGGCGTCTGCGCGCATCAGGCTCGGGTCGGCCAGCCACTCTTCCATGGCCAGGATGCGACGCTCGATGGTGCGCTTGTCACCGTAGCCATTGGCGATCATCCACTTGAGCAGGGTGATGTTCGACTTCAGGTACTCGGAGACCGAGTCTTCGGACAGGGTGATGGTGCAGCCCGCCGCGGAGCGCTCGGCACTGGCATCGGACAGCTCGAAGGCCTGCTCGACGGTAAGATCCTCGAGGCCCTCGATCTCCAGCACGCGACCAGAGAAGGCGTTCTTCTTGCCGGACTTCTCGACGGTCAGAAGCCCCTTCTGGATAGCGTAGTAGGGAATGGCGTGGACCAGGTCACGCAGGGTGACACCAGGCTGACGCTTGCCCTTGAAGCGCACCAGGATGGACTCCGGCATGTCCAGCGGCATGACACCGGTGGCGGCGGCGAAGGCCACCAGGCCAGAGCCCGCCGGGAAGGAGATGCCCATCGGGAAACGCGTGTGGGAGTCACCGCCGGTGCCGACGGTGTCCGGCAGCAGCATGCGGTTCAGCCAGGAGTGGATGATGCCGTCGCCCGGGCGCAGCGATACGCCGCCACGGTTCATGATGAAGTCCGGCAGGGTGTGGTGGGTTTCCACGTCCACCGGCTTCGGGTAGGCACTGGTGTGGCAGAACGACTGCATGACCAGATCCGCCTGGAAGCCCAGGCAGGCCAGGTCCTTGAGCTCGTCACGGGTCATCGGACCGGTGGTGTCCTGAGAGCCCACGGTGGTCATCTTCGGCTCGCAGTACATGCCGGGACGCACGCCTTCCAGGCCGCAGGCCTTGCCGACCATCTTCTGGGCCAGGGTGAAGCCCTTGCCGGTGTCCTTGGGCTGCTCGGGCAGACGGAAGACGTCGGACTGCTCCAGACCCAGCGCCTTGCGGGCGTTGTCGGTGAGACCGCGACCGATGATCAGCGGGATACGGCCACCTGCGCGGACTTCGTCGAGGATGACCTGGGTCTTCAGCTCGAAGGTGGAGATCACTTCGTCGGTGTCGTGACGGCAGACCTTGCCTTCGTAGGGGTAGACGTCGATGACGTCGCCCATTTCCATCTTCGACACATCCATCTCGACCGGCAGGGCGCCGGCGTCTTCCATGGTGTTGAAGAAGATCGGGGCGATCTTGCCGCCGAAGCAGAAGCCACCGGCACGCTTGTTGGGCACGTTGGGGATGTCGTCGCCGAAGAACCACAGCACCGAGTTGGTGGCGGACTTGCGCGAGGAACCGGTACCCACGACATCGCCGACGTAGGCCACCGGGAAGCCCTTGGCCTTGACCGCTTCGATCTGCGCCATGGGGCCCTTGGTGCCGGGGACTTCGGGCTCGATGCCGTCACGCTCGTTCTTGAGCATGGCGTTGGCATGCAGCGGAATATCCGGACGTGACCAGGCGTCGGGGGCCGGGGACAGGTCGTCGGTGTTGGTCTCGCCGGGCACCTTGAACACGGTCAGGGTGATCTTGTCGGCCAGTGCCGGCTTGGACAGGAACCATTCGGCGTCGGCCCAGGACTGCATCACGTCCTTGGCCACCTCGTTGCCGGCCTTGGCGCGGTCGGCGACGTCGTGGAAGGCGTCGAACATCAGCAGGGTGTGCTTGAGCTGCTCGCCGGCTTCCTTGGCAAGCTCGGCATCATCGAGCAGTTCGACCAGGGTCGCGATGTTGTAACCACCCTGCATGGTGCCCAGCAGCTTGACGGCATGCACCTTGTCGATGAGCGGAGATTCGGCTTCGCCCTTGGCCAGTGCGGTCAGGAAACCGGCCTTGACGTAGGCGGCCTCGTCCACCCCGGGCGGAACGCGGTTGGTCAGCAGATCGAGGACAGTCTCTTCTTCTCCGGCGGGCGGCGCCTTGAGCAGTTCGACCAGTTCGGCGACCTGTTCGGCGTTCAGCGGCTTGGGGGGAATGCCTTCCTGGGCACGCTCTTCGACATGTTGGCGATAGGCTTCAAGCACGTGGGGGCCCTCATTGGTTTGTGGTGGTCACGCTCGAACGCGTCTCGCTCGAACGTGAGGGACACGCTGTCAACGGTGGCCGGGATTCTAGAATAAACTGTCGACAATGTTAAGAGAGCCCGTCATGACGGGCTTTGAACTTTGGTCGCCGAGGCCGGTTCGTGCCTATTCGACTGGGGTAGGGGTGTGTCCGCTCGAGGCAGGCGTTACCATGTGCCGATTCAATTTTTAGCACGATGAGGTGTCCGACGATGACCCAAGTTGTGGTGTCGCCCTGCGTCGGGCTGTGTTCGACCACGGTGGGCGATAACGTCTGCCGCGGCTGTCAGCGCCATGATCAGGAAATTCTGCGCTGGTTCTCGCTGGATGGTGAGGAGCGTGAGAGGCGGATCGGAGAACTGGACGCTCTGCGTATCGAGGTGGCCGCGAATTTCGTCGAGGTGATCGACGAAGACCTGCTGGAGCGCCAGATGCGACGCCATCGCGTGCGTTTTCGTTCGTCCCAGCCGGCGGCGTCGCGGGTGATAGAGCTGCTGAGGGTGGGGCGTGATCGTATCGGCGACCTGGCAGCCTACGGTATCGTGCTGCGCCCAGGTGTGCCGGACCAGCCTCAGCAGTTGTACGCCGCCATCAGCCAGGCCCTTCAGCAGGCCGGCGAAGAACGTCGGACACTTCATCTCGAGTCCGGGCCCGATGGGGCCCAGCAATGGAAACCGCTTTCATGAACGTCACCATCAGCCCCGACCACGACACCTCGCTGCCTGAGGAGCTTCTCGATTTCCTGCCGTGTGCGACGCCGAATGCATGGGTCGAGTGGGCGCTGGACAATGAAACCCTGTTGTTGATCGATCACGCCCAGTGCGAAAAGAAAGCGGCGTCCACGGCCATGAGTCTGATGTATCGCTACGTGGATCACGTCGACCTGCTGACCAAGATGTCGCAATTGGCCCGTGAAGAGCTTCTGCACTTCGAGCAGGTCGTGAAAATCATGCGCGCCAGGGGGATTGAGTACCGCCATCTCAGCGCATCGCGCTATGCTGAAGGACTGAGGGAACTGGTCAGGCGCGATGAGCCGGAGCGTCTGGTGGATGTGCTGATCGTCGGTGCCTTGATCGAGGCGCGCAGTTGTGAACGCTTTGCGCGACTTATTCCACATCTCGACGACGAACTTGCCAAGTTCTACCGAGGTCTGGTTAAGTCGGAAGGACGCCACTTCGAGGACTACATCACACTGGCGAGCCAGCTTTCAGACGCGCCGATAGAAGCGCGCATTGCGGTCTTCAAGGCCCGCGAAGAGCAACTTGTGACGACCCCGGACGTCGCCTTTCGATTTCACAGCGGTGTGCCGGCCTGAGGCCGATAGCACCGCCACGCAGGGACACCATCATGCGGGACGCCCAACACGATGCTTCCCAGATAACGGACCAGGACCACCTGGCACTCTTTGGGCACTTTTCCCTCAACCTGGGAGACGATGTCCTCGTTCAATTCAGCTACGACAAGGTCAAGGCGCTGCTGGTCTACCTGCTGCTGCATCAGCAGCCGGTCAACCGCGCGACCCTGGCCGAACTGCTGTGGCCTGACCAGGGGTTGTCCTCCGGTCGCACCAACCTGAGACATGCCCTTCACTGTCTGCGCCAGTCGCTGGGGGATGAGGCCGACAAGGTGTTGACGGTGTCGCGCCAGACCATCGCCTTTCAACTGCCGGCGCAATGGGGGTTCGATGTTCATGACCTGCAGAGGCTGCTGGAGGGTAATCGTGACATCGACACCCTGGAAGAATTGCTGGGGTTGTATCGAGGCGACCTGGTGGAGGAGCTGCAGCTACCGGCCTGTCCCGACTTCCAGCGTTGGCTGATTCAGGTGCGCAACGAGTGGCGCCAGCGAGTCATTCGCTTCGCTGAAGACGTGCTCGATCAGGAAGGCAGCATCCCCGATGCGCTGTTGCAGGAGCTGGTCAGCCGATTTTCCGGCTACGCCCCCTTTCATGAAAAGCTGGTGCGCCAACTGGCCGAGCAAGGCCAGATGGCGGCGGCGCATGAGCAGTACAACGCCTTCCTGCAGTTGCTGGCGCTGTCCGGGCAACAGCCAGACCCCAGTTTCCTGCAGTTGGCTTGCTATTGGTCCGACGGGCAGCCCGAAAACCCGTCCTTGTCGCCCAAGGGCGCCTTCTCGCGGACCCTGGCGATGGACAGTCCGCCGCTCGGCGAAGAGGAGGTCGAGCACCGGCAGCTGTCGGTCATGGCGATTCGCCTGACACTGGACGGCGACATGGGCAGCCGGGCCGAGACACGGGCCTGTCTGGCATTACAGATCGAACTGATGCGCTGGCTCGAGAAGCAGTGCCACCATCTGGGTGGCTTCTGGTTGCCCGGTGCCACGGGCGGGCTGGGGCTTGCCTGTTTCGGTACCCATGGGCCGGCGCATCAGCTGGCCGAACTGGTGGCCCTGTACGAACACTGTCGACGTTTGTTGGCGGAAGAGTCGCAGCGACACTGGACCGGTGAAGGGAGCCTGCCCCGCATGACCCTGGCGGCGGGCCTGAACAGCGGCCAGGTGGTCTATCTGCCGTCGCGCCACCTGGTGGATCCGCTGGGTCAGGTGACCCAGCGGGCACTCGACCTGATGAGCGCCGCCGAGGGCAGCGAACTCGTCATTTCTCAGGAGGCCAGCCAGCACATGCCGCCGGCGCTGGACCTGCAACCGAGGTTGTTTTCCCGGTTGGTGGCAAGCGACGGCCGAGTCCGCCTGCGTGCCCTGGTGCTGGGCACCAATGAGGGCGGCCGTGACGCGACGCCACCAAGCCTGGTGGGGCGCGAGAACGCGCTGCGCATGCTGCGCGACGCCCTGGCGCGGGCCGGTATCGGTCTGCGTCAGAGCGTGCTGGTGAAGGGGCCATCGGGGCTTGGCAAGTCGGCACTGCTGGTGGGGTTTCGTCACCTTGAGCAGAGTCGCGACGCCACCATCTGCTGGCAGCCCAACACTCGCATGTCGGTGCAGGAATCCTATGGTGTGGCGCGCCACCTGGTGCGCTGGCATCTGGGGGGCGAGATCGACAGCGAGGGCCTGGCCGCGTTGGTCGAGCGCCTGGGGCTAAGCGAGCTGGATGACGACGATATTCGTTGGCTTGAAGAGGCCATGGGTATTCGCGAACCTCACGAAGTCTCGCTGCTGGCGCAGAGCAGCGAGGCGGTAGAAGCAGTGGTGGCGCTTCTGCATGGGCTGATTCATGAGCTGTCACAGGAACGTCCGCTGGTACTGATGATCGACGACCTGCAGTGGGTCGACGAGCCATCGTTCAAGGTGCTGGCCGGCCTCCAGGCGCGGCTGCCGATCAACTGTCCGCTGTTGTTGATCGCCAGCCATCATGGTCGTGAATCCTTGCCCACCCGACTGCACTGGGATCAGCAGATTGCGCTTGGCAGGCTCGATGCCATGCAGTCGTCGCGGCTGTTGACCCAGCTGGCTCGGCGCTATCGGCTGCATCTGTCGCCGCGCCTGCGAGGCCAGATCATCGAGCGCTGCGATGGCGTCCCGCTCTACCTGCAGGAGATCTGTCGTCGTCTCGACATGGACCGGCGGGAAGGGCGTAGCGTCCAGCTCGACGAACTGCCCCACGGCCTGCTTGGCCTGTTGACCAGTCGGATCGATCAACTGGATGGCGATCGCGAAGTGGCGCACATCGCTGCAGTGCTGGGTCGCCACTTCCGCTTCGACTTTCTGGCCGAGTGCAGCGGTTGGGAGCCGGAACGGCTGAGCCGGGCGCTGGAAGAAATGCGTCGACTCGAGATCATCGAGCCGTCCGATGGTGACGTGGGGGCGCGAGAATTTCAGTTCACCCACCAGCTGCTGCATGAGGCAGCCTATCTTTCCTGTCCGCGTGACGTGCGGGTCGACATGCATCGCCGCGTGGTTCAGTTGATCGAAGAACGTTTCCCGGTGTGGATCAGTCGTCATCCCGGTGACTTCGCCATGCACCTGCGGCGCAGCGGTCACTACGCTCGAGGCGCGCGCTACTTCGAGCTTGCCGCCCGGGAGGCGCTCAAGGTCAGTGCCAATCGCACGGCGCTGAAGATGGCCGACGCCGGCCTCGCCAGTCTGCGCCAGGTCGAGCCCCAGGCAGAGCGCGAAATCAGCCTGCTGACGGTGCGTGGCCAGGCCGCTTTCGCCCTGGAGGGGCATGGTTCGCCTACCGCTCACGAGAGCTTCGTCAAGGCACGCGAGCTGCTGGCTGAGTGCACCACCGACCTCGAGGATGAGGACGATCTCGAGCAGGCGTTCCTGGTCAAGTGGGGACTATGGGTTGGCTGCAGTCAGCGCAACGCCCACGCCGACGCCTTTCTGCTGGCCTCGCGGCTGAACGATCTCGCCTTGCGCCTTGAGGACCCGCGCTACCAGCGCCTGGCCGACTACGCCGGGGCAAGCTGTGAGTACTGGGCTGGCAGAATTCGCCAGGCCTATGACCATCTGGAAGAGCTGGATCCGCTGAACAAGCCGATGATGATCGAGTGGTTGCCGTTCTCTGACCACCCCCAGGTGGCGGCTGCCTGCTTCCAGGGATGGGCGCTGTGTCTGCGTGGCGACTACCAGCGGGCGGAACGCCATGTGGAATCGGCCATCCGCCTGGCGGAAGAGATCCATCATCCCGGCAGTCTGGCGATGGCGCTGATGTACGCCTCTGCGTTGTATCGCCAGCTTGGGCATGTCCACGAGGCGGCCAATCGGGCCCAGCGAGCGTATGAGCTCACCGGCAGCTCCGATCTGCACCTATGGCAGGTCGCCTCCCGTGCGGTACTGGGATGGCAGCAGGCGTTGGCGGGGAGTCGTGAAGGCCTGCAGCAGCTTCAGGCGGCCCACGAGGAACTGGCGGAAGTGACCGGCCGGGACCCGAGTCAGCGTCCGAACCTGTGGTACGTGGACGCCTGTCTTGCCATGGGGGAGCTGGAGCAGGCCGAAGACTATCTGGATCAGTGTCTGCTGATGGCCCGAGAGCGCACGACGCTGTTTGTCCCGGAGCTTGCCACCCAGTTGGCGCTGGTACGCCACCGCCTGGGTCGCGACGCCGAAGCGGTACGGACCCTCGCCGAGCAGGCGCGCACCCAGGCGGAGCGGGACGGCAACCTTCATCAATTGCTCGGGGCCCTGGAAGTCTGGCTGACGTGTGTCGATCCTGACGACGATGCGGTTCGAAGCGAGTTTCGCCGCCTGCTGTCCCAGGTCAGCCTGAGTGATGCGCCAGTGTTGATGCGCTGGCGAAGCCTGCTCGATCGCCGGGTATCGCAGACGACCGACGCTTGATGCGCTAGCTGCCCATTCACTGACGTCTCACCGACAAGACGACGCCCGACTGGCTTGGCCAGTCGGGCGTTTCTGTTGCTTTCTCCCAGGCGCCTTGCGCTGTCAGCTCTAGGGCTTGTCTGAAAAGTGCCTGCGCTCGGTAATACGGCGTTAAAAATCGGATCAAAATGCTCATTTACACCCCGTAAACTGCGCTTTCTCACCGATTTTTGCCTTGTCTAACCTTCGCTCGTCGACTTTTCGGACAGCGCCTAGGCGTCCCCAGTCTGCGTGTTCTCGCCGCCAGCGCTCCTGGCAAGGGCCAATTTCGCACCACGCTGTTCCGAAATCAGCATGAAACAGAGGAGAAAACGTACAAAAGTGGCAGCAAAAAGCATGGCTTTCTATGGTGACTAGTAGGAAAGCAGTATCTCGGAAGGTGCATTACTTGATCGTAGCGACTATTGGCCATTGGTACAGTGTGTAACGACGTGTAACGTAAGTAGTATTATTCGTACCAGTTTACTAGCCATTGTCTTACGCTCCGTTACGAAAAGTTCGAGGACCCCGTGCCTGTTACCATCGCTACTGTCAGCTCATTGCAAGGAAACGCCTGGGTCAAACGGCCGAATGGCGACGTCATCGCTCTGGAAGAAGGGGATCGTCTGGACGTCGGCGATATCGTCATCACGGCGGACGGCGCCCTCGTGACGCTGCAGTTTGCGGACGGCAGGCCCGGTGTCACGCTGGTCGATGCGCAGCAGGTTTCGTTGCCCGAGGATATGGGGCAGGGCGACGCTTCCTCGGTCGAGATTCTGGACCAGCAGCAAGTAACGGAGCTGTTGCGTCTGCTCGAGTCGGAGGTACCCGATCTGCTCGAGGCGATAGAGGCACCTGGCCTGGGGGAAAGTGGCGGTGGCGCGGAAGAGGGCTTCGATTTCGTGCGCCTGTTGCGCATCTCCGAGTCTGTTGATCCCCAGAGCTACTCCTTTGGTGGGGCGGGAGCAGTGGAGTCGCTGGAGCCGGTAGAGGGCGGTGGGACTCCCGTCGCCGACGACGAAGAGGTTTTCCTGGCGGAAGGTGAGCCCGATCTACCGCCGATCGAAGCGGGAGAGGGCTCCGTTTCGGCCGGAGACAACAGCGTCGTTGAAGGAAGTGGCCAATCTGTCACCGGCAGCGTGACAGTGACGGCTCCTGCCGGTGTGGCGCGTGTTGCTGTCTCGGGCGTCGATGTATCGGGCGCTTCGGCCGCAACGCCAGTCCTGATCGATGGGCAGCACGGTACCCTTGCGATCACCGGCTTCGATCCTGATACCGGGACGATCGACTACGTCTATACCGAAGACGGTCAGCCAGCCGACCACTCTGCCGGTGACGACAGCGTGTTTGATCGCTTCGAGGTGGTGGTGACCGACAACCGGGGGTCGCAAGCCGGTGACAGCCTCGACATCAATATCCTCGATACCGTGCCGTTGGCTGAAGATGACGCTGCCCGGGTCGGCGAAGATAGCAGTGCGCCGATTTCCGGTGACCTGCTGGATAACGACCTTGCCAGGTCCGATGGACTGAGTTTCGTAGGTTTCGACGACACTTCAGCAAGATATGGCACCTTCACCGATCACGGTGACGGCACCTGGAGCTACTCCGTCAATACGGTGAATGCGGCGGTGCAGGCCCTTGATGATGGCGAGCATCTGATGGAGACCTTCAGCTACACCGTCAAGGACGCCGATGGCGATATCAGTACTGCGACCTTGACCGTGCTGATCGACGGCAGCACGGATGGTGATCCCAATGTGGTGATCCAGGACAGCGATGGTGACGTCACGGCCGGCGACAACAGCGTAGTGGAGGGCAGTGGCGAGACGGTCTCAGGCGAGATGCTGCTGACAGCCAGCGCAGGAATCGGCACTGCGACCATCGCCGGGTCGGATATTACAAAGGCTACCGCCGACAATCCGGTGGTGATAGAAACCGAGCAGGGCAAGCTCGAAATCATCGGATTTGACAACGGTGCCGTTGATTATCGCTATACCGAGAACTCGCAAGGCGCGGATCACAGGGCCGGCGATGACAGTGTTGTCGATCGCTTTGAGGTAGTGGTCACCGACACTGCCGGTGAAAGCCGTTCCGACAGTCTGGACATCAACATCCTCGATACCAAGCCCGAGGCCGTGGCCGACACCACCAGCACCGGCGAAGACACCCCGGTCAGCTACAACGTGCTGAATAATGACGACGGCACCAGCGACACCCAGGGTGCCGATGGTGCCTCCCTGACCACCGCCACTCTGCGCAATCCGAGCCAGGGCAGCGTGAGCTTTACCAGCGATGGCAATGTCACCTTCACCCCGGCGGCGGGCTTCGAAGGCAAGGCGGTCATCGACTACACCCTCACCGACGGCGACGGTGATA
>NZ_PXNS01000002.1 GCF_003045775.1 Halomonas litopenaei
GTATCGAGAAGCGTCTCAAATACCTGTGAAAAGCACATCGCCAGAAGCAGCAACAGTCGCCTGAGCGACGCGAATCATCGCGTTGATCGGCGATTTTTTTGTGCTTGCGCGAAGCGAGTCCGGCGTAAGACCATCGAGTGCCCCCTGCGTCGACGCCGCATTTGCCGCTTTGTCCGGTTGAAGATGCTCCCGACCGACCCCATATGCTAAGCCTTCTATCGAATAGCGAATCCCGTCGCTCGGCACGGCGCGATCGCGACGGGTTGGGCAAGCTGATGCCAACCGTCAACGTCGAGTCACCCGCGACAGGCAAGCTAGCGAAGGCGTGCAGCGCTTGGCGTCCGATCTCATGCTTCAAAGCCCAAGCTTTCAACCCTGACACCAAGGATCCCTCATGGCCGAACCGGCTCTGTCCATTCGAGGCCTGACCAAGGTCTACGGCAATGGCTTCAAGGCCCTAAAGGGCATCGACCTCGACGTTCAGCAGGGCGACTTCTACGCCTTGCTTGGCCCCAATGGGGCGGGCAAGTCCACCACTCTGGGAGTGGTCTGTTCGCTGGTGCAGAAGACCGCCGGCCAGGTAAAGATCTTCGGCATCGATATCGACGAGGACTTCGCCCGGGCCAAGTACCATCTCGGGGTGGTGCCGCAGGAGTTCAACTTCAACCAGTTCGAGCGGGTCATCGATATCGTGCTGGCCCAGGCCGGCTACTACGGCATGCCTCGCCGTGAAGCCCTGCCTCGGGCGGAAAGTCTGCTCAGGGACCTCAGCCTGTGGGACAAGCGCAACGGTAGTGCGCGCATGCTGTCCGGCGGCATGAAGCGCCGCCTCATGATCGCCCGCGCGCTGATGCACCGTCCCAAGCTGTTGATCCTCGATGAGCCCACCGCCGGGGTGGATATCGAGTTGCGTCGCAGCATGTGGGAGTACATGCGGCGTATCAACCGCGAGGAAGGCACCACCATCATCCTGACCACCCACTATCTGGAAGAGGCGGAGAGCCTGTGCCGCAACGTGGGCATCATCAACCACGGCGAGATCGTCAGGAACACCAGCGTACGCGAGCTACTGAGTGAGCTCGACACCGAGACCTTCCTGCTGGATCTGGCCGAACCCATCGATCATGCCCCCGCCATCGACGGCTTCGAGGTCAAGCAGGTGGACAGCGCCCAGCTATCGGTGATGGTGCATCGCGGGCAGTGCCTCAACGACGTCTTCGATGCCCTCAAGGCAGACGGCGTGCGGGTGCTGTCGATGCGCAACCGGGCCAACCGGCTGGAGGAAATGTTCGTGTCCATGGTGGAAAGCGGCAACGCCGACAAGGAGCTGAGAGGATGAACCCGAGTCAGATCGCGATCGCCCTGTGGACCCTGGTAGCCAAGGAAGTCCGGCGCTTTACCCGGATCTGGCCGCAGACCCTGTTGCCACCGTCGATCACCATGACGATGTACTTCATCATCTTCGGCAACCTGATCGGCTCGCGCATCGGTGAGATGGACGGCTACAGCTACATGGACTTCATCGTCCCGGGGCTGATCATGATGTCGGTGATCACCAACAGCTACTCCAACGTGGCCTCGTCGTTCTTCTCCAACAAGTTCCAGCGCAGCGTCGAGGAGATGATGGTCTCGCCGATGCCCAACTGGGTGATACTGGCGGGCTTTATCCTCGGCGGCATGGCGCGCGGGCTCGGTGTCGGCATCATCGTCACCGGGGTGTCGCTGTTCTTCACCCGTATCGAGGTGGCCCACCCGCTGTTGACCATCGGGGTGGTGATCCTGACCGCGGCACTGTTCGCCACCGGCGGCTTCATCAATGCTCTGCTCGGCAAGAAGTTCGACGATATCTCCATCGTGCCGACCTTCGTGCTGACGCCGCTGACCTACCTGGGTGGGGTCTTCTACTCGATCTCGCTGCTGCCGGCCTTCTGGCAGGGCGCCTCGATGCTCAACCCCATCCTCTACATGGTCAATGTCTTCCGCTACGGTTTCCTTGGTGTCTCCGACATCCCGGTCGGCTGGGCGCTCGCCGCCATCTTCGGCTTTATCGTGGCACTGTTCGCCATCGCCCTGTGGATGCTGGAAAACGGCAAGGGCATTCGCAGTTGATCGCACCGGCCGCCTCGGGCGGCCGGTAGCCGTTTGTCTCTCGGACTCTCTCTTGTTCAGGTATTGCCATGTCCACTATCCCCCGGGATCCCCACCACCGCCCCGACACCCTGACCGATGCGCCGCTGGGGCGGGAGGCGGACTATCCCGAGCGCTACGATGCGCAGCTTCTGTTTCCCATCGAACGCGCCGCCAACCGCAAACCGCTGGGAATCGAGGAGGGGGCGCTGCCCTTCGTCGGCGAGGATGAATGGCACGCCTTCGAGCTGTCTTGGCTGACGCCCAGGGGCAAGCCCTGTGTCGCCGTGGCACGCTTTCGTCTGCCGGCAAGCTCGCCTCGGCTGATCGAGTCCAAGTCCTGGAAGCTTTACCTCAATAGCCTGAATCAGACCCGCTTTGCTGGCCACGACGAACTGATCGAAACGCTGAAGCGCGACTTGAGCGAGGCCGCCGGTGCCGAGCTCAGCGTGGAGATCCTGGCGGTGGACGACGCCGAGCTCAACCCGCGCCCGTTGCCGGGGGAGTGCATCGACGATCAGGACATCGAGATCAGCGACTATACGCCGAGCCCGGAGCACCTTTCGGTCAGTGACGAGATCGTCGAGGAAACGCTGACGTCCCACCTGCTCAAGTCCAACTGCCCGGTGACCGGCCAGCCCGACTGGGGCAGCGTGATGATCCGCTACCGCGGTCCCCGGCTCGATCGCGAAGGCCTTCTGCGCTACATCGTCGGCTATCGCCAGCACCAGGACTTCCACGAGCACTGCGTCGAGCATATCTTCATGGACCTGATGGACAAGGCTCGCCCAGAACGACTCTTGGTGCTGGCACGCTACGTGCGCCGCGGTGGTCTCGATATCAGCCCCTGGCGCGGTACCCTCGGCGAGGCACCGCCCACGCCGCTGCGCCTGGCGCGCCAGTAGTCGGCAATGGCTCCGGGCGATAGCGACAGCGCCACAGACAATACCCGAGTGATCTGGTAGGGTAATGCGAAGAATTCTCGATCGCTGAACAGTGACAGGGCTCGGACCCTCTGGAGTGACACGATGGATGCAATGACACTGCTGCACGAGCGCAGCTCCATGGGCAAGTTGATGGGGCCGGCGCCCAGCCGTGAGCAGCTTGAGGCGATCTACTGCGCCGCCCTGCGCGCACCGGATCACAAGGAGCTCAGACCCTGGCGGTTTATCGAGTTCTCCGGCGAGGGGCTCGATCGCCTGGGTGAATTGTTCGCCGAGGCCGAATTTCGCGAAGACCCCAAGGCGACAGACGAGTGCCTCAATAGCGCTCGAATGAAGCCCAAGCGCGCACCCATGATCATCGGCGTCGTCGCCAAGGTGAACCCGGACGTGCCCAAGGTGCCGAAGATCGAGCAGGTCATCTCCGCTGGCTGCGCTGCCCACGGCATCCTGCTGGCCGCCCACGCCCTGGGGCTCGGCGCCATGTGGCGCAGTGGCAAGTACGCCTTCGACGACACCGTGCGCAAGGGCCTCAGGCTCGGCGACGACGACGAACTGGTCGCCTTTATCTACATCGGCCAGCTCGGAGGCCGCCACAAGCCCATCGCCTGTCACGATAGTGAGGATTTTGTCGAGCGCTGGGACTAACCCCTCATGGATGAATTGATCAGACGCGTTGGCACGGCCCACCCGCGGCCCGTCTTGCCGCCCGAGGGAGGCGAGGACGACCCCGGGGCCTTTCTCGACTGGCTGGGTGAGGCCATCCCCCTGGTCGGGTCGCTTGGCATCACCCGTATGGCGCGCGACCAGGACTCGCTGCGCTGGGAGCTTGCCCTGACCCCTAACCTCAACGACAAGGGCACCGGTTTTGGCGGCTCGCTGGCCGCCCAGACCACCTTGCTCGGCTGGTGCTGGACCACCCTGTGGCTGCGCCGTCGAGGCTACAACCGCGACGTAGTGGTGGCCGAGGCCAGCCAGCGCTTTCTCGCCCCGGTGACCGGCGACTACCGCCTGATCTGCCGACCCGAGGCAAGCAGCTCCGCAGACGTTGATGCCAGTGGTGCGGCAGGGCCGGGTAGTGCCGGGCAGGTCAGCAGGGAAACAGGCGCCGAAGCGGCGCTCGAGCAGCGCCTGGCGGAACGCGGCAAGGGCCGCATTGCCCTGGTCCAGCAGCTGTGGTGCGGCGACACCCTTTGCCTGGAAGCGAGGGGTGACTACGCCGTGCTGGCCAGCGAACCTCCCATCGCAGCACGCTGACGCCATCGCGCCGCTTTGCCATCAGACCCCGAACTGCCACACGACGAATCTGATGTAAGCCGAAAAACGGCTTGCAATCGAGAACTTAAGGCGATAAAGTATGCGCCGTCTTGAGGGATAAGCACCGCGCAACGCGGGCATCATGTTTCTCGAGATGACAATGCGGAGGGGTGTCCGAGTGGTCGAAGGAGCACGCCTGGAAAGTGTGTAAGTCGAAAGGCTTCGAGGGTTCGAATCCCTCCCCCTCCGCCACAGAATTTAAGAAAGCCGCTGAGAAATCAGCGGCTTTTTCTTTTTCTGTACCCTCGCGGCCCATACCTCAGCCCATACTTTGTGTCTGGCTTCCTCTAGCCTTCTCAGGATACTGTTGGACAGTGTGTCCTTCTACTGTCCCCCACGCCTTCTATATTCTCGATCTTGCTACCACCCACCTCGGTCGGTCGCTTCCTAATTCAGGCATGACAGGCCGTACCTCTCTCAGGTAGTGTCGCCCTAAGTGTTATGAGAACGACTAGGCTCGGGCATTGGCGATGTCAGATTTTTCTTCAAATGCATCCACGATGCAGGAAGGCAAGCCGCCTAGAGCGTCAGGATGGCCGGGAACTGCGTGTTCCTGCTGCTCGTGCACGGCGAGTGGCGCATCAAGCGCGTGCAGCGCGTCGCCGGCGGCGCCTGGCTGCTGCTCAGCGACAACCCGCGCTATGAGAAGGAATTGATCAAGCCGCAGGATATGAAGGGGGTGAAGGGTGTAGAGATCCTAGGGCGGTATGAGATACGGATTGGAAAAATAAATTAAGGGTTCGTAGTAGTTCAATAATTATTAATGAATTATTTGTGACGCAAGGGAGGGCTTATGAATCAAGCTGTAAATGTTTTGACTGGCAACTTTCCTTTTGAAGGTGTGATCATTGAAAAGCTGATGATCCACCGTGTGTTTGCGCCAGCTGAGGATAAGACTCGGGTGCCGCCTGCAGTTAAAAAGCATTTTATTAATTTGAATGCTGAAGAGAAGTCGGCTCTTCAGAGCCGTGTAACTGCAGCGCTTGGCAATAGGTCTCATGGCATTGAGATGAGTATAGATCAAGCGGATGAAGGGAGCTTTTTTCAAATTTCAGCAGAAATGTTGCACTGTGAAAAAGACCGCTTTATTGAGCTTTCAGAGGTTTTAGCAAACAATCTGACGGATGCTCTGACAAGAAGAATTCCAGGCGGAGTTATGGCGATTATCTCTGGGCGGGTTGGGGAGCATGCCAGACCGTTTGTCTCAGTAATAAAAGCAGAGTTTCAAGATGGGTTTACCACTGAGTCTGTAGATGATCAAACGGTAGCTTTGAACTATGTTAGAGATATTTTTCTCACTGAAACTCAGAAGCTCTATAAGATTGGTTGCTTAGTTGAGGTTGTTTCGGCTCCCCCAGGAAATGGGCAGTATAATAAGTCAAATTATAGAGCGTTTTTGTTCGATCACTTGCTAACCAGTGTTGAGACGCGAACTGCAGCTTCATATTTTTACAATACTTTTCTTGGCATGGGGATTAGCTCTTCTTCTAAAAAGTTAACACAAAATTTTTATGAGTATACTGTTGACTACATCAATTCTCTAGATGTTGATGAAGATAAAAAATTTGATTATGTCGAATCGTTGAGGGCAGAGCTGAAAAGTCAAACTGCTATTGTTAGCTCAGCAGATTTTGCCGAAAAGTATCTTGAAGAAGATCACTCGGAAACCTATGTTGATTACATGAAGGATCGAGGCTTTCCTCAGGGTGGCGTTGAGAAAGATGTAGAGTATATTGAGTCTAAGCTCAGGAAGAAAAGAAAGGTTAATTTTACCTCCGGCGTTTCCATCACGGGACCCTCTGACGACTTCCAGGATTTGGTTACAGTAGAGGAACGTGGTGAGAACGATACTTTAGTTAGGATTCAGGGTATCGTAAGTGACCTAGGATGACTACTGAAGAAGAGTTTACAGAGTATCTGGAGTCTATCAGGCCTGCTTTGCAGGCTTGGGGAAACTATGTCAGTGAAATAGTTAAGAATGAAATTTCTTGTGAGCTTGGCGCTCTATCTCCCCAGTTTTTGAAAATTGACGCTACTCCAAGAGTAAAAGCCGTTAATTCGGCTTTGAACAAAATAAGTATAAAACGGTATGATGACCCTAAGACGCAGATGACGGATCTCGTTGGGGTAAGGTTTGTTGTCCTCACTACAGATGACCTATGCCTTGTTGAAAAAATTATAGAGTATCAAGATTGGAGCTGGGAAGTATCTAAAGATTTTGCGCTCGATATAGAGGTGAATCCAAAAGTATTTGACTACCAATCTAAACATTACGAGGTTAGGCCTAAGGAGGATTTTGAAGTCGATGGTCTAAGGGTTCCTGATTTTATTTGTTGCGAAGTTCAAGTCAGGACTCTGCTTCAGCACGCATATGCTGAGCTAGTGCATGATAATATCTATAAAGCTAAAGGGGTGGTGCCTTCGTCAGCTGAAAGATATGTTTCAAGAAGCATGGCTTTGATGGAAACCACGGATGAAATATTTTGTACTGCTTTGCAAAAGCTTCAGGAGGAGAACTATAAGCGGGATTTCGTGATAAAGGACTTGGAGAAAGTTTTTGCAGAAGACTTTGGGTTGCAGGTTGCTGAGCCTGACAGACAGCTGCACTTTGCGATTTTGGAAAGTTATGCAGATGCAGTTGAAGAGTTTTCTTCGGAGAAACTAAGAGAGATTTTCGATAAGAAGAAATTCATTAGGCATTTTGTTGAGGATCGTTATGGAGAGTTTTATTTCTTTAGGCAGCCGATCGTTCTCTTTGTATATTATGTCATTTCAGCTTATGGCATGACCTACTTTTGGAGTAACTGGCCGCTTTCAGTTTATAATAAAGAAGTGAAATATGTGGCTAGTGATCTTGGCGAATCTTTTACTCCTCATGGGCGCTGAAGAAACAACCGGACATTATGTGCGGCCGCTTCGCTCTTTATAGCCCGTATCCCAAGCTCTCCCAGGCTCTACGCTTGCCGCTGGAGCCGGGAGAGCTGACGCCTCGCTATATGTGGCGCCGGGCACCTGGATCATCGCGGTGCGTCATCCGAGCGATGACGCGCCGCTGGTGACGGACGAGGTGTGGTGGGGCTACCGGCCGCACTGGGCGAAGGAGAAGGCGCCCGAGCCCATCAACGCCACTGTCGAGAAGGTGGCCACCTCCAACTACTTCCGCGGGGCGTTTGGCCATCACCGCTGCCTGGTACCGGCGGATGGCTGGTACGAGTGGCTGCCGGTGGAAGGCAGGAAGCAGCCGCACTTCCTGTGCCGCGAGGATCGCGAGCCGACCTGGCTGGCGGGCATCTGGAACGAGCGGCTGGACGGCAAGCCCGGCTGCACCATCCTCACCGAGCCGGCCCGCGGCGTGGCGGCGGAGATCCACTCGCGCATGCCGCTGGCCCTGGGTGCAGAGAGCCTGGAGCCCTGGCTCGATCCCTACCTGACCGACCGCGAGACGATCCGCCACGTGGTGCACCACCTGCCCGCCGAGCTGATCACCCACTGGCCGGTGAGTACGCGGGTGAACAAGCCCACTCACGATGATGCGGAACTGATCGAGCCCATCGACGCCTGACCGATCTAGTGTTCGGTAGTGTGGCCGCACGCATGGCTCGGCTGAGGGAACAGGAATTGGCCGGGACGAAAACGGATCTTTTCGCTCTGCACTGCCAGAGACTTATCGGTAGGTTTGTGGAGGTCTGCGGTCTGCGAGCTTTCACTCATGGGCGATCCAGCAGCGTGCCTGCGGTTTGCAAGGCACCTTCCAAGTCGAGAAACCGCGAGGCAAACTCACTGCACAGTAGTTCCTCGGGGAGATATTCATCGTACTTCTCGTTGATCTTGTTCTCCGCCACTGTGGCCAGTTCCACCGCCGACGTCGGCGGGTGAGCGACAGCGTGCTCCAGTCCTCGCCGCACCATGTCGCTATCGCTTTTCTGGACCGTGACGGCGATCCCTTCTCGTTCGGCCGTCAAGCCACAGCGACGCAGTAGCAGCGCCAGGGTATTGAGCACCTGATCGCTCTGCCAGGGTAGCAGCAGTGTCTGGTCCGCCTCCTGCACGATCGGAGTGGTTTCGAGCTGAGCATCACGAAAGAACGCACCGCCTTGGGCAAACAATCGCGCGGCCCCACGGTTGAGGAAACTGGGCGTCAGACCCTCAATATAGAGTGTCCGCATGCGCTCGCGGATCTCTCGCCGGATCAAGCCGGCATTGCCGCCGAAGAGCGGCAGGATGCCACCCGCGGAAGGCACCAGGGAAATCGCCTTGCGGTCGGCATCGATGTCTTGGATCAGCCAGCGTCTGCCGGCGAACACCAGCAAGCCGCCGGTCTCGATAGGGGAGTCAATCGGCAGCTTCCCGATGATCTTGGCGCCATGATAGAGCGTGTACTCCTCCGGGGCGGAGAAGGCCGCATAGAAGCCGTAATGGTTGACCAGGCGCTCACCAACCGGGCCATGTAGCAAGAGCCCATCCGTGGACTGGACCAGCAACTCGTGCGTTCCCATGGCACGCAGTAGGGCCGTGAATTGCGCCTGGCTCAACTGGCGGAAAGGCCCCGACTTGATTAGTGAGCGCCACAAGTCGCCCGCCGAGGCCCCGCCATACTGGGCAATCAGCGACATGACCTGCTGGATCAGTGTCGAGAGATGCAGGTAACCGCTGGGAGGCGGCTCACACCACCCCTCGACCAAAAGTTCGACCATAGCCGCGGCCTGATACACCCCCGGGCGTAGGCGATCCAGGAAGGGGGTGTGAGGGGACAGGCTCGATTCGGTGACATAGAGCCGCAGCACGGCCGGATCTCCCCGTCGCCCGGAACGCCCCAGACGCTGACGCAGGCTGGCCACCTGATGGGGCGGGCCAATCTGCGCGATACTGGCGACGCTGCCGATATCCACGCCCATCTCGAGGGTCGAGGTACAGACCACGCTCAGCGGCTTCCCCACTTTCAGCGATTGCTCGACGTGGTGCCGAAGATCCCGCGACAGCGAGCCATGATGGACGAAGAACTCCTCAGGGAGACGCTGCTCCTGGCTCTTGCGCCTGAGTAGCTCGGCATAGAGCTCCACGTCACGTTTGCGATTGGCAAAGATCAGGTTCGATTGCCCCCGCAAGTGCCGGAACAAGTGATCACGGATGACCAGCTCGTCGCCATGGGTGACATCCTCGATCGGGACATCCTTGCCTTGTCGGCTCAGCGCCTCGGCCTCCTTGGCGGAGGTCTTGGGGGGCAGTCGCTCGTAGCCCCGCAACTGGACGTGTAAGGCCTGCTCGTCATGAGTCGAGACGATAGGGATGACGGCTTCCCCCTCTCCCGGCCGCAGTTCGTTCGCGGCGAGTGACATGTCCCCCAAGGTGGCACTGAGCCCGACACGAGGGATACGTCGTTGCAGGACAACCTCCAGGCGATTCATCTGGGACTGCAGCTGGACCCCGCGCTCGGTGCCGATGAAGGCATGCCATTCATCGATGATGATCTGTCGCAGCCCGCCAAACAACCGGGCGATCTCGGTTCCCCGCCGAACGAATAGCGCCTCGAGCGACTCAGGGGTAATGAGCAGCACTCCCCCCGGCGTCTTGCCAAAACGGGTCTTGCGGCTGGCCGAGACATCGCCGTGCCAAGGCGTCAGCGCCAGGTCAGTGCCCTCGGTCAGCAGCTCCAGCCGGCCGAACTGGTCATTGATCAGGGCCTTGAGGGGCGCCACATAGAGCAGCAGAGGTGCCGGGGCCTGACCCGCATCACGGGCCTGGAGTAAGCCGGTCAGTGCGGGGAAGAAGGCCGCCTCCGTCTTGCCGGAGGCCGTGGCGGCGCCAATTAGCACATCCTGCTCACCCGCCAGCACGACCGGAATGGCCTGCTCCTGCACGTCGCGCAGGTGTTCCCACTGTTGGCGCCATATCCAGCGCTGGATGTGAGGGTCTAGCAGCGAGTAACTGCTGGAGGCGGCTTCGCTCATGCCCTGTCTTCCCTACAACTTGAATGTCGCAAAGCTGTCGTCGTCATCGTCATCCCTCTGCCCGGCATGCGCGGGGGAAGCCGCCGGCGCTGGGGGCGCCTCAGCTGACGGTGAGCCACTTTGCGATGAAGGTGCCTCGGGGATCTGGTCGGGCGACTCCGGCGCCACCTCCACCCGATTGATCAGGCTGTCCCAGCGGACACCGGGATTCTGCTCGAGCAAGGAGAGGAACTGGGTGAACTCCTTTACCGAGTTGCGAGGCGTCTTGAAGTAGGCGTCACCGATCTGGTTGTGGCAGTGGTCGAGGAAGGCCTCGAGCCCCTCGTCGGGCAGCAGGTCCTGGCCGGACTCTCCACGGGCGAACACCCGGCGAATGTTGAGCAGCAGCAGGTAGAGATCTTCCTGGGTGAGGTTGGTGAGACGAATCACCGGCCCGGAGAGATCCACCAGCCCGTCCCGGGCGAAGCGGTTCTCGGCCAGACGCGACTGGAGCGCTTCGTAACTGTACAGCCCCCGGCGAGGGTCCATGAGGAACTCGGGGGTCCCGCCGAACATCACACCCAGTCCTTCGGTACTGCCCTGCAGGGCGTCGTTGACGATGCCGAGAATCTGCTCGTAGTTGGCGTTGCGGGCCTGGCTATTGGAGAGCTTGTAGAGGTTGACCATCTCATCCAAGGTGACCAGCAGCCCCTCGAAGCCCGCCAGGCGCACGAACCGGGCCATCAGCTTCAGGCTCTGGTAGACGTTAGCATCGTCGATAATGGTCCGCACCCCCAGCGCCTGACGCGCCTCGGTCTTGGTGCTGAACTCCCCGCGCAACCACTGGGTCGCCGCCTGCTGCAGTTCGACATTGCCGGTGTCATGGCCGCGCCAGTAGGCTTGTACCACTTCGGCGAAGGCATAGCCGCCGTGCATCTCCATTAGGCTGTCGAGGCCTTCCTTGATCGCCGCCTCGGGACTGATGCCCGCTTGGTCGGCCCGCTGCAGGGCCAGGGTGACGAAGCGCTCGGTGACACTCGCCAAGGCTCCGCCGTCAGGCTTTGACCTGGTCGCCATGTTGCGCATCAGCATGGCGTACAGGGCCCTCCCCTGACCGCCGGTGGCATGAAGGCGCCGATCGGGGGAAAGGTCGGCCGACACCGTCACCAGTTTCTTCTCCCGGGCGATCGCCCCCACCAGATTCAGGAAGAAGGTCTTACCCGACCCGTACTCACCGATAATGAAGCGGACTGCCGATCCCCCATCAGCGAGGGTGGCGATGTCTGCAATCAAAGCCTTGAGTTCGGCCGCTCGTCCGACCTGGATATGCTGCTGCCCAACACGGGGTACAACCCCTGTCCGCAGGGAATTCAGGATCGCTTGCCTTTCTCGTTCGCGTAGTCGACTCACCCTCGCATCTCCTCCAGTATATCTAAGTCCACCACTAGCGCCCCATCGGCCTCCTCGACAACCGGGCAATCGGTCATCTCGAAAGCGGTCTCGTTGATCAGGTCCAGTGCGCCAGCTAGCATCAACTTAAGTTCTGCAGCTTTGGCTTCTGCTTCTCCACGAGGTAGCCCGTCCGCTTGTTGGGCGATCGTCTCCAGGAGGGAACGATGCGAAGCATCAAGCCCACCCAAAGCCCCGCTCGATGCGTTATCAACCGTCGCATCGGAGGCATCGTCCTTCGCTGTCTGGGGCTCCTTAGTAACGGGTGCGGCCGTCCTGTCACCCTCGTCCGATGAAGCTTGTTCACCGAAAATCCCCTGCAGCACATCGGAAATGTGCTCGGTTTCCTGGCGCTTGTGATGTATGGCCGCCGCATCCAGGGGCTTACGATCTGATGACGCAGCGGCCGGCTCAGGTGCAGGAGTAGGAATACGGAACCCCTTCGAGCTGCCGTTGGCAGGTCGCACTAAGGTGGGTTCGGCCATCGCCGAGTGGATTTGCGAATACAAGGCCTCGGGATCCCGGCCCAGCAGGCTAGCGGTGCGCCTGAGCTTCTTGAGCTCGTGGGAATCGACGACACCGTCTGCACTGGCTAGCCTCACCAGCACCCGCTCGAGCTCGGCTCTATCCTCATGGCTCATGCCCTCCACCCGCTGGCGCATACCGGCGAGTGTCGACTTCCGTCCCATGCCCCAGAAGAAATAGGCCTTGAGATGTTGGATCTCCAAGGGCGTCAGCGACTCGAAGTCGCCGAGGAACTCATGGATGACGGCGGTATGCCGATCGCCCAGAGTGTCGGCTTGCCCGTACAGTACAAAGCCCGCGAGCCGCATGACCACGGCAACGTGCTCGAAAGCCTCACTCGGAGGAAGCTCGCTCCCCCGCTCAACGGAAAAGAGAATGCAGTCGCCTTCTGGGTCGGGCACAGCACCGGTGTAGCGTGCATCCGGCTCTATGCCGATGCCGGAATGTTCCAATAAACCGGCTAGTCCCCGCATGTTCTTTGCGGTCGGCTTGCTGTCGCGGGTCGAAGCCTCGCCTAGAGTCAGCTCGGAAAAGGGCACGCGACAGAAGGCCTGCCCATTCAGCCGCTGTCTTAGCGCGTCCTCCAGTGTTGCCACGTCTGCGGATTTTCTCTCGGCGGCCAGCGGTGCGGGCAGCAACGAGAGGGCTTCGAGACTGTCCTTGCGTTCAGGGTGGCGCCCAATGAAACGGCTGTAGGCAGCCAGCTGCTCGCAACATGTGTCGATCAACGCGGCCAGTTTTTTGGTGGGGCCCTTCAGGATGGATATGTTAGGCAGTTCCAGGGGCTCGGAAACATGCCTAAGCCCAGGGCTGGCTGGATGGTATTCAGCCTTAATGAACGTCTTGTTCGGCTTCACGACGATCCCCTCGCCGTGACGCTGACGATAGAGGACCTTGAATAGCTCCCGGAGCTCCTCGGTGCACCGCTCGGCAGCTTTGCGTTTCCAGAACTGGAACTGCGAATCTTGCATGATCCATGCATATGCCCACTCGGGAGGGATAGGGCGTTGATTAATCGAGAATATCCCTAAGTCAACCTGCAGGGAGAGAGGCACGTCGCGACTTTGCTCAGGCATTACAGGAGCTTTACCGGGCTGGTCCCGCGAGGTGCCCCGGACCCGAAGGAAATCGAGCAGTCCGCTCGCATATTCGCGGAAACTGCGACTATGGTCGTAGACGGTTAACAACCGTTCGATTTCGGCAATAAGCTCACGGTATTCCGCGTCATCGATCCCGGGAGACTGGGCGTCAATGAGCAAACGACGCTCCAATCCGTAAAAATAAAGAAACACGAACCCCATAGGAGCTTGGGGATCGTCACGATCCGTGGCCAAGTACTGAAGGTATCCTGCTCTCGCCTCGGCTCCGATCTTATGATATTGCGGCCAGTAGCCAAGCTCGAGGCCCTGGGCATCGGCGCTATGCCAGTCCACCGTCAGGTCGGGGTTGACCAAGGCGGGCTCGACGCTCAAGCCATTCCCGGCGGCAAGCCCGCTACCCACGAAGATGCGACCACATGTAATCGTAATGCCGCACACAGTTTTGCTGGTTCCGGCCGGCACCCAGCAGCTTTGCGCGGTAACTTTCGCATTCGGCAAGGGATCGTCGTCCTCGTCATGTCGGCCATAGCGCACCTCGATGGTGAAGCGCGGCTTCGGATCTGAGCACTCCGGGGGAGATGAGCGAACCCTAGGGGGCCTGCTACCTCCATTACGCGTCCCACCGAACAAGCGGCTTAAGAACCAGATCCCCACAATGGCGAGCATGATGAGCCATATCCCCTCCACACGCCTTCTCCCTGTTCGTTATCGGTCTCGTTTTACACACCAAAGCATCATTTATCTGATGTTACCACCAGCAATCGATGGACTGGCCTATGAGGCTGGCGGGAGGGCCTCCCGGCGGGCGGTACAGGCAGGGGCGGCTTCTGAAGGTAAGTGTGGCTGCACTGCTGGTCCAGATACTAGAAGTTGCCCCCGTCAGGTTCTCCAACGTGTCGTTGCCCGTGAAGCCGTCGCCGATGTGCATCCGAACCTGCACCACGGTGCTCCCGTTGAGCTGCCACACCAGGTGCGGTATCCAGATATCGGTGTTCTCGACGGGATTGGCATTACTCTTGCATAGCAAGACGCTTGCCATATTGCCGGTCTTGGCCAGTGAGGCGATCAGTGGCGATTAGATCCGTGCCCCCCGACATTGCTGTAGTAAGGCCGAGTTGCCCCGGTGGCCGAATACCTCAAACGGCAAGATGCCTGGGGCCGCTCTTCAGCGTGACCAGGCGCCGCCATTAGTTTTCTCGGCGGCGGTCGAGGCGTCAACTTTGGTGATGCAGGAGAGCTGGCGCTTGGAGTAGAGGCCTCTCCTGAAAAAAACATGAAGCGTTGGTATGCCAGGACTGCCATAAGGCAGTCCTGGCATTATGTGGCTCCATGAGAATCACAGGTATCCCAGCTCCGCAAAGGACCCACACCCTTCGCTACCCACCACAATGAGGTCGATGACCCGGATCTCCACCAGTCCGAGGGCTTCCTTCATGTGTTGTCTCAGGATCATGAACGCCGGGGGCACTCCTGAGCCGGTGTTCGAGCAGACAGGTTCACAGCGTTTGATTCTCGATGACCGCCACTTCAACACCATCGTCAAGGAGGCACGACCATGACTCAACTGACACCGGATACCCAGGCCATGCTCGACTGCCTCCGTGATGCAGCCTCCGAGACTTTGGAGCGTAAACGGCGTCTGGGCCAGTACGCTGTGATTTGGCAGGACGGTAAACCCACGCTGGTGGGCGATGATGCACCGAACCAAACGGTGGATGGCCTGGATGAGCAGGGCCGGGAGTCGAACTGAGATCCCTGCGAGAGGGGTAAACCGTAGCTCGCCCATGAATATACTACGGCCAAGGGCCTGCGCAGCATGATTGATGTCAGCCAGGAGCGGGTGATCGATCGTGGCCTGAAGGGGGCTGCCGAGTTGCGGGGGGCACTGACGGTCGCCATGGACTCAGCGAGTCCATCGCGATGGTTCATTGCCACGCGGCATGTAAGCGGCGTAGCTCTCCTGCGGGTGGCATCTGCCTGTTCGGTGAAGATCTCGACATGGCCGGGCATGCGCGTCATTCAAGTCTCGGCGTTTAACGAGGTGTCATGACTACTTGGACGATGTTGTCGGGTGAGGCCTCCTTGGGCGCCAGACTCGAGCGGCTTTCTCCCGCCGGCGGCACGGCGAACCAGCAGGCATTCTCAGTCTCGGCGAAGCTTGAGAAAGGCGCCTCCCGCATTGGTATCACCGGTCACATGCTAAAAGCACCATCCGAGACGGGTAGTGATTGAAGTGGTCCAATTGGAGCGGATATCTCAATAATCCCCATAATGGAGGCCACGGAGGTGTTTATGGCACACCTATTTATCTACGGGACCTTGGGGCCGGGCGGACCCAACGAACATGTCATGCAGGCCATCGGCGGCCATTGGCAACCGGGCAGCATCAAGGGACGGCTGCACCAGGCGGGTTGGGGCGCCGAGATGGGCTTCCCTGGCCTGGTGCTGGATGACGCCGGCGACGATATCCAAGGCCACGTCTTCGTGTCCGACGCACTACCGGAACACAGGGCGGCCCTGGACGAGTTTGAGGGGCCCGAGTACCAACGTACCCCAGTCACCGTCAGCCTCGATGATGGCGGTAGGGTCGAGGCCTACGTCTACGCCCTGCGCAGAGAGGCCTGACGAGGGGGCTGATCTCACCCCGCGGTGGTGTGGAAAGGCGCGTCAAACCGGCCTGGTGGTGATCATTTCCCGTACCGCAAGATCACCGGCTATCGAAATACGTGTGGCGAGCTTTTCGCATTGGCGGTGGATCACTTACCAGTGAAAGGTCTGTGAAATACCATCCTCGCTCGCCGCCGATGCCATAGTCCAAGCTGTACATCAGATGCCATCAAGCTAACCGATCCCGGGCCGCGAGTGCGGCTTTCTGCGCGAGTGCAGCTTTCTACGCGAGCGCTGCTTCCTACTAAGTGCAGCTTGAGACTGAGATGCTGCTGCGGCCCGGCAGGGTCGTCGCGGTGAGTCAGGCCTACCCTGGCGATGGTAGGGCTGCTTCAGGTCCGCGCGGGTATCTCTTGGCTACTGCCTTCATGGATGGGCCAGGGTCAGCTTGGGCGACAGGGCGTGAGGGTCTACCTTCAAGTCCAAGATCGCGGGAACCCCTGCCTCTCTAGCTGCCTGCAGTGCGGCTGGAAATTCGCTATCGCTTGTCACGGTTGCGCCAAAGCCCCCGTAACTTCTGGCGAATGCAGCGAAGTCGGGATTGTGCATTCGTGTTCCCGAGGGGCGGTCCGGATACTTTCGTTCCTGATGCATGCGAATGGTGCCGTACATGCCGTTGTTGGACACCAGAACGATGACATTTGCGCCGTACTGACAGGCAACACCAAACTCTTGCATCACCATCTGAAAGCAGCCATCCCCTGCCAGGCAGACCACGTCTCGCTCGGGGTGGCGCAATTTGGCGGCGATCGCTGCCGGCAAGCCGTAGCCCATTGAGCCACTGGTGGGGGCAAGCTGGGTGGGCCAGTTGCGATAGCGATAGTAGCGATGAAGCCACGCGGAGTAGTTCCCGGCACCATTTGTCAGGATGGCATCCTCACCGAGCGCCTCGTTGAGGTGAGAGATGACTTGTTCCATCTTCAGGTCACCGGGGCTCTGCTGTGGTTGCTGCCACTCCTCGTAGTCCGAGCGCGCGCTGGTGATCCATTGATCACGCGGTGTCTCCGGCGACCTTGCTGCATCGGCCAGCTGACAGACGAGCTCAGCAGCGTTCGCGACGACGCCGAGGGCCGGTCGATAGACGCGACCAATTTCCGCAGCGTCTGCGTGGACGTGTATGAGGGTCTGTCGCGGCAGGGGAGGCGTCAGCAAGGTGTAGCCGCTGGTCGTCATTTCGCCCAGTCGAGCACCGAGTGAGAGAATGACATCGGCATTCTTGACGCGTTCCGCGAGCTTGGGGTTGATGCCGATACCAACGTCGCCAACATAGTGTGAATGTCGGTTGTCGAGATAGTCCTGGCAGCGAAAAGAGGCTCCCACCGGTAGCGCGGCCTTGTCGGCAAATCGTCCGAGCGCATTGGCGGCTTTCTGGGACCAGGGCCCACCGCCGACGATAACCAACGGGCGTTCGGCCTTCGCCAGCATGTCGACAATGGCGCCGACATCGCTCTCAGCCGCCTTGCCCGAAGGAAGCGTGGCAGCCGGTACAGCCGGGGCGCCAGTGTAGTCTGATGAAAGGATGTCCTCGGGAAGTGCGAGCACAACAGGACCCGGACGGCCGCTTTGAGCGACATGGAAGGCGTGGCTTACGTACTCAGGAATCCGGTCGACGCGATCAATTTCCGCGACCCATTTTGCCAATGGATGGAACATGGCCCGGTAGTCGACTTCCTGGAATGCTTCTCTGTCGCGCTGATCGCTCGCCACCTGCCCAATGAAGAGGATCATGGGCGTCGAGTCCTGGTAGGCGACATGTACGCCACAGGAAGCGTTGGTGGCGCCGGGGCCCCGAGTGACGAAAGCGATGCCGGGACGCCCGGTAAGTTTCCCATCGGCTTCGGCCATCAGCGAGGCCCCGCCTTCGTGTCGCGTCACGATGGTGTCCACGCCGGAATCGAAAAGCCCATCAAGAGCGGCCAGGTAGCTTTCTCCAGGCACACAAAATACCCGTTCCACCCCCTGTGCCTCGAGGGCTTCGACGAGAACTTTTCCACCATGACGTGACGGTTGTTCACTCATAAATCTAGACCTTTGTTCTTATAGAAAGTCTTCGCGAGCTGCCAGGCGCTCAGCCGCGCGTTCGAAGCGTAGGCGTGTCGCGCTGCGGGCGAGCGACGCATCCTGTATTGCCAGTGCATCTCTCACCGCGCGATGTTCATCCAGAATGGAAGGGCCGAATTCAGAAGCCGCTGCATTCTTCAGAAAGGCCGAGCGCAGGTTGCTCTGTATATTCCCCTCAATCATGCCGATAACCTCGACATAATATTCATTGTCAGAAGCTTCGGTAATGCGGCGATAGAATTCGAGCTCGGTGTCGACTCTTTGCTCAAGCGCTCCATCTGGACCGAGTGCGTCGAGTCGCTCGATTTCTGCAAAGAGTTCTTCTAAAGCCTGCATTTGCTCAGCCGTGCGTGTTCCAGCGGCAAGCGCCGAGGCTCCTGCCTGCACCTCTGCTCTAAGCTGAAGCAACTTTATGATCTGCTTGCGTTTTTCGAAACATCCCGGGCTGATGCGAAACGCCGACCGATTGGTGGTTTCCGTAATAAAAGTGCCGACGCCACGTCGAGAGTCGACGACGCCATCGTACTTGAGAAGCGAAATCGCCTCGCGGATCACCGTGCGCGCGACGCCAAATTTCTTGGAAAGTACCGCCTCGGTGGGAAGGCGGTCGCCAGGCTGAAGCTGGCCTCCTTCGATCGCCTTGGTCAGGGCTACCGCGACCTCATCAGGTAGCCGGCGAGGGCGATCAATACGCCCATAGATTTCAAAATCCTGCATTGGGATGTCTTCCTGATCGTCTGAACAGCTCAAGCTGCGACGCGTCGTTGAAGCGTAGGCCATGCGACCTGTAAGGGGCTAGTGCGACAAAGGTAGCATTAAAAACAGTTGTCAGACAAACTGACATAAACTAATTTGAGGCTAAAGGCCGGTGTGATCATGATCATGTGTTCGATGGTCGGTTTGCTGACGCCTCCCTTGGGTATGGTTCTCTTTGCTACATCGTCGATAGCCAAAATCAGCGTCGGCCGCTTGTCGCGTGCCTTGACGCCTTACTTGATTGGTCTTTTCGTGGTGTTGATGGCCGTCGTCATGATTCCAGCGATATCGACATGGCTGCCTGATCTGGTGATGAACTCATGAATAAACTTGATCGAGTGGTGGGCCAACTCCTGCGCGCGATTGCCTCGTTCTGTTTGGCAGCGTTATTCATCCTGCTGTTTTCAAGCGTCATTGCGCGCAGCTTTCAACTTGCGAGCTTCGCATGGCTGGATGAGGTGGTAAGGGGCTTGTTTTCCTGGATGGTATTCATGGGCTCCTCTGCCTTATGGCGAGAGCGGGGACACTTCAGAGTAGATTGGCTCGAGCAGGTGATAGGGCAAAAGCGTGCGGCACCTTTGCTCAGGGCCTTTCTGGCATTGCTATCCCTTGGATTCATGCTCGCCATGACGTGGTACGGATGGGAGCTGACGGCACGGAGCAGTGCAGTAACGCCTGTACTGAACCTTCCAACGGGGCTTTTCTATGCCGCTACCCCCATCTCGGGAACATTGATGATGATTTACTCATTGCGTGATCTGTTTGAATCGATCGCGGACGTTAAAGCGCCATTTTTCACCATGATGAAGGAGAAGTAGGATGATCTACGATCTAAGAACATACACATGCCGCCCGGGTACCATCAAGAAACACATGAAGCTCTATGAAGACCACGGGTGGAAGGTACAGAGTAAACACCTGGGTTATCCCGTTGTTTATGGGGCGGTTGAAACGGGTGATGTCAACTCCTATGTTCATGTGTGGATGTACGAGGATGCGGCCGACCGCGCAGCCAAGCGCCAGAAGCTACAGGCAGACCCGGAGTGGAAGGAGTATCTTGCGAAAAGCGCCGAGGCGGGGTACCTGGTCAGCCAGGAGAACAAGATACTCGTCGCCGCGCCTTTTTTTGATCCCATTCACGAGAAGAAGGGGGAAGGGTAGTGCAACAAACGTGCGGTTTTGATGCAAGTTTATGCTGGCCGATTGGCTCAGACTGTTTTGTCTAGTTGGGGAGGGCATGACGATGATGTGCGTGACCCATGAAATGGAATTTGCCAAGGCCGTGGCCGATCGTATCGTCTTCATGGACGCGGGCAAGATCGTCGAGATCAACGAACCGACCGGGTTCTTCACCAACCCGCAGAACGAACGGCTGCAGAACTTCCTGGGTCAGATTACCTGAGCTGACAAAGGGCCAGGCCTCCCTGCCGGTGCGTGCCGGCAGGGGGGCTTTGTCGATGTGATAGTCGTATCGAGTTTTTCAAACTTCTGGCGGCTTCTCAGTAGAGTCTCCACTTACTATCGACACAGGGCAGCATCCGCCGCCCTGCGTGTGTGAGTGGTGACTTATCCGAGTACGCCCTGGCTACGCAGGTAGTCGTCGTAGCTGCCACTGAAGTCGACGATGCCATCGTCCTTCATCTCGATGACGCGGGTGGCCAGTGAGCCGACGAACTCGCGGTCGTGGCTGACGAAGATCAGGGTGCCGGGATAGTGCTCGAGCGCCAGGTTGAGCGCCTCGATGGACTCCATGTCGAGGTGGTTGGTGGGCTCGTCCATCACCAGCACGTTGGGGTTCTGCAGCGAGAGCTTGCCGAACAGCATGCGTCCCTGTTCGCCGCCTGAAATCACCTTCACCGACTTGCCGATATCATCATTGGAGAACAGCATCCGCCCGAGGGCGCCGCGCACGATCTGTTCACCGGCGGTGGTCCACTGCTGCATCCATTCGAACAGGGTTTCGCCCCCCTCGAAGTCCGCCGCGTGGTCCTGGGCGAAATAGCCCACTTCGGCGGCATCGGTCCATTTGACCTCACCGGCGTCGGGCTCCATCGCGCCGACCAGGCAGTTGAGCAGGGTGGTCTTGCCGATGCCGTTGGGGCCGATGATGGCGACCCGCTCTCCGGCTTCAATACGCAGCCCAAAGCGCTCGAACAGGACATTGTCGTCCCAGGCCTTGGACAGCGCTTCCACTTCCAGCGCCTGGCGGTGGATCTTCTTGTTCTGCTCGAAGCGAATGAACGGACTGACCCGTGACGACGGCTTGATCTCGTCGAGCTGGATCTTGTCGATCCTACGCTGGCGTGAGGTCGCCTGCTTGGCCTTGGAGGCATTGGCCGAGAAGCGACTGACGAACTGCTTGAGCTCGGCAATTTCTGCCTTTTTCTTGGCGTTTTCGGACTGCAGACGTTCACGCGCCTGGGTGGCCGCGGTCATGTACTCGTCATAGTTGCCGGGGAACAGCTGCAGCTCGCCGTAGTCCAGATCCGCCATGTGCGTGCACACACTATTCAGGAAGTGGCGATCGTGGGAGATGATGATCATGGTCGACGAGCGCGCACGAAGAATATCCTCGAGCCAGCGAATCGTGTTGATGTCCAGGTGGTTGGTCGGCTCATCGAGCAGCAGCACATCGGGGTCGCTGAACAGCGCCTGGGCCAGCAGTACGCGCAGTTTCCAGCCCGGTGCCACCACACTCATCGGCTGGTCGTGCTGCTCAAGCAGAATCCCCAGACCCAGCAGCAGCTCACCGGCACGAGCCTCGGCGGTGTAGCCGTCGAGCTCGGCGTAGCGGACTTCGAGGTCTGCCACCGCCATGCCGTCTTCTTCGCTCATCTCGGCCTGGGAGTAGATGCGCTCGCGCTCAGCGGTCACGCTCCAGAGTTCTTCGTTGCCCATGATGACGGTGTCGATGACACGTTCGTCCTCGAAGGCGAACTGGTCCTGGCGCAACTTGCCCAGGCGAGTGGTGGCGTCCTTCATCACCTGGCCGCTGGTCGGCTCGAGGTCGCCCCCGAGGATCTTCATCAGGGTCGACTTGCCACAGCCGTTGGCGCCGATCAGACCGTAGCGGTGGCCCTGGCCGAATTTGACAGAAACGTTTTCAAACAGCGGCTTGGGGCCAAACTGCATGGTGATGTTGGCGGTAGAGAGCACGGCGGAGTATCTCGCGGGATGAACATGAATGAGAGACTTGGGCCGGCACGGCAAGGGGCTTCGACCAAAGTGGAGGGCGCATTGTACGCGTCTGACCCGCTGGCTAGCTACTGGGGTCCCAGACTGACACACAGGAATGTGGGAGACAGGAGGCGACTTGGCATCTGCCTGCCGATTCCCTCACCATACCCCCTTCAGATCACCGCACCCTTCGCGGCGCGCTCGCCAACCGCCTGCCTTGCACTGGATGGCTGGTGCTATCTGCCGTTGTCTGCCGCTGTCTGTCACCCCAGGGGCGTCCCTGCCAACTACCCGGCCCATCACATCTTCTGCCTATGAACCCCAACCCCGCTTCCATGAAGTCGCTGATCGCCTTCGAGGCCACGGCCCGGCTCGGCTCCATGACCGCCGCTGCGGAGGCCGAGCGAACCACCCAGCCGACCATCTCCCAGCGAATCCGGGGGCTGGAGGAATACCTGGGGTTGGTACTGTTCGACCGGCACGGTGGCCGGCTGAGCTTGACCGTCGAGGGCGAGCGCTTCTACCGCGAGATGGCGCCGAGTCTCACCACCCTCAGAGACACCTGTGATCGCTTCGTGCGCCACGGCCAGGGGCCAGCGCCAACGGTCGTCATCGCAGCCGACGCGGGTTTTACCCACCTGTGGCTGTTGCCCCGGCTACCGGCGCTCAAGCGGGCCTTTCCCGACTTCAGCTTTCACCTGATGCCGATCGACCGCTCGGACGATCCGCAGCTGCTGGCCGCCGACATCGCGATTCGTTTCGGGCCTTATCTGCCCCAGGAAGAAGGGCGGCTGGTGGCCCGGGAGGCGGTCTTCCCGGTGTGCAGCCCAGACTACGCGCAGGCACATGGGCTATCCGGCCCCCTGTCGGCACAGGACCTGTCACGGCTCTCGCTGTTGCACCAGGACATCAGGAATCCGCGTTGGCTCGACTGGGCCCAGTGGTGCCGCCATGCGGGGCTCACTCCACCCCCGGCGGAGGATATCTTCGCCTACCACAACTACGCGCTGTTGCTGAACGCGGCGCTGGCGCATCAGGGCGTGGCGCTGGGCTGGTCGAACCTGGTCGAGGAGTATCTGGTCACCGGCCAGCTCACTGCCTTGGGACCGCAGGTCACGCGGGAAGACTATGGCTACTGGCTGAGCGTCAAACACCAGCGCAGCGCGGTCACGGAGCCGGTCAGGGACTGGCTGCTGGACGCGGTGCATCGTGGTGAGGGAGCCACCTCGGGAGACCCGGGGCGGTTGCGCTGAGGGGGCGCCAGATCGGGGTAGATAAGACGCACTGACGCAAAGCAGGGCATGCGTTGGGCGTGGATGCGTTCGCCATGGTGATGGCAAAGGTGCAGAGAGGAAGAGAGGAAGAGAGGTGACGAGGATAGAGAGGGGCGGGGCCCAGGACCCCGTGCCCGATGTGGGCACGGGGCGGCCTGTCAGCGCCGGCGCGGGCGCAGTCGGAAGCCTTGGCGATAGGGATCGCCCGGTTCGCGGAACAGCGAGAGCAGCACGCCGAGGGTCATGACCAGGATGACCACGCTGACCGGCAGGGCGGCAGCGATCAGGGCGGTCTGCAGGGCGGAAAGCCCACCGACCACCAGCAGCACGGCGGCCACCAGGCCGATCACCACACCCCAGAAGACGCGGAACAGCTTGGGCGGATCGTCATCGCCCAGCGACAGGATGGTGGTCAGCACCAGGGTGCCGGAGTCGGATGAGGTGATGAACCAGCTCATCAGCAGGAACACCATCATGGCCGACAGTACCCAGCCGAAGACGCCAGAGCCGACGATCCCGTCCGCGGTGGCGAACAGCGCAGACGGCAGATCCCAGGCGCGCACCATCTCCATGATGCCGGCAGTGCCGGCGCCACCGGCGGCGTTCAGCTCCTGGTGGATGGCGTTGCCGCCGAAGATGACCAGCCAGACAAAGGCCAGCAGCGTCGGTACCAGCAGCACACCGAGGACGAATTCGCGCAGGGTGCGGCCCTTGGAGATGCGCGCGATGAACAGCCCGACGAAGGGAGCCCAGGCGAGCCACCAGCCCCAGTAGAAGATGGTCCAGGCCTGCTGCCATTCGCTGGTACCGGATTGTTCGGCGTACCACAGGCCCATGGGAATGACCTCGGTGGCGTAGTCCGCCAGCGTCTCGCCGAAGGTCTGGATCAGCCACAGGGTCGGCCCGCCGAACAGGAAGATGCCGATCACCACCGCGGATACCCAGATGTTGAGCACCGAGATGATGCGGATGCCCTTCTGCACGCCGCTGACCACCGAGATGATCGACAGCGTCGAGATCACCGCGATCAGCACCAGTTGGGTCGGCAGGCCATCGTCGATGCCGAACAGCTTTTCCAGTCCCACGCCCATCTGGCTGACGCCGAGTCCCAGCGAGGTGGCCACACCGAACACGCAGCCAAGCACGCCGAAGATGTCGAACAGGTGCCCGGCAGGCCCGAAGATGCGATCGCCGATAAAGGGGTAAAGCGCCGATCTTAACGCCAGCGGCAGGCCCTTGCGGTAGGCGAAGTAGGCCAGCGACATGCCGACGATGACGTAGATCGCCCAGCCGTGCAGCCCCCAATGGAAGACCGTCACCCGCAGCGCGTCGATGGCGCGCTCATGCCCGATGGCGGTGGCCCCGGCCATGTCGGCGTGGGGGTTGTTGGGGTAGCCGAAGGAGTCGGTATTATCGAGATAGAAGATCGGCTCGGCGACACCGAAGAACAGGATGCCGATACCGATGCCGGCGGAGAACAGCATCGAGAACCAGGCGAAGTTGCTGAACTCCGGTCGGCTGTCGTCGGTGCCCAGACGGATGCTGCCGTAGCGACTGCAGACGATAAAGGCGCAGACCACCAGCAGGGCGACCACGGTCACCAGGTAGTAGCCGCTGAAGGTGCCCTCGATCCAGGCGCGTGCGGTGCCGAAGACCACGGCGGCGGTGTCGGAACTGAGACCGGTGAACAGTACGAAGAGCAGGATCAGCGCCCCTGACGTGATCGTCATGCCGCGGTGCATGCCCTGGAAGGGGCCGCGTTGTTCGAGTTCGGTCACCTTGTAGTCGGTGCCCATTACCGCGTGGGGATTGTCGTCGGGGGGAGACCCCGGGGAAGATGATTCTGGAGTAGCGATAGTCTGTGTCCTCTTGAGCCGGACCTCGGGCCGGCGATCCCGCTGCCGCTACCGTGAGCGGCCTTGTCGGCGCGGCGGCTCGGGGCGAGCCGCCGCGTCAGACCTGTGGCTCATGGCTCCAGCGGATGCTCCTCGCCGATCACCTCCGGATCGAAGGGCTGGCGAGCGAAGATGCGCCGCAGCATGGGCTCGAAGTGTTCCAGTGGTGGCGTCGGATAGTCCGGATCGAACGCCGCCTGATCGTAGCGTTCACAGAAGTTCACGCAACTCTGGTACCAGGGATGGTCCCGGTAGCGATCGCGTTCGTGTGGATCCTCTCCGAAGTGGTGCGCATAGTACACTTTTTGGAACAGTCCGTGGTGATGGATCACCCAGGTCACTTCGGCGCGCACATAGGGCCGGATGATGGCGGCGGCTAGCTGGGAGTGGTTGTAGGGCGCCAGGTCGTCACCGAGATCGTGCAGCAGCGCGGCCACGATCATGTCCTCGTCGGCACCGTCGGCTTCGGCCCGTGCCGCCGACTGCAGCGAGTGTTCCAGGCGCGTCACCTGGTAGCCGCTCAGGCTGTTCTCGAGTCGGCGCAGCGCGTCCAGCAGGCGGTCGACCAACCCCTGGTTGAAGTTATCTTCGAGTTGCTCGAGAAAGACGTATTCCTCCCGAGTCCCGTCCTTCATCTGGCGAAACGTGACCTTTTCCATTCAGGCGACCTCCTCGATGGACGCATGTTGCTTCAAGAGACTGGCGAAACGCTCCCGCGGGCCGTCGGTATCCAGGTAGCAACCCTGCAGGTGGCGCTGTCCTTCGTTGCTGTCATAGCTGGTGCGGCCGTGTAGTACGCGACTGTTGTCGAACAGCATCAGTTCGCCGGCGCCGAGCGCGAAGCGTACCTCGTAGGTCGGGTCGGCAAACAGTTCGCCAAGGCGCTGGCGGGCGCGGTGGAACAGCCGTGTCTCGGCGTCGGAGAGCAGCGGCAGGCCATCCAGGCGCGGGCTGTAGTGAACGCCGGTGGGGCGACCGTCGTCATCGGTCTGGATCATGGTGCGCTGGGTCACCAGCTGGGTGCCGGCGTCGACGAAGCGAAAGCGTACCGGGGTATGTTTCAGTAGCTCGTAGCCCTCGGGAGTCTCCTGGCGTAGCCGCTCGAGAACCTTGAGGCTGTCGACCAGGGTGGACAGGCCGCCGCTGGTCTCGTTGACCAGACAGTGCAGCAGCTGGATACCCGGCACCGGGTTGCGGTAGGGGTTGTCGGTGTGGGGACCAAGCGCCACGCTGCGATAGGCCAGGTCATTGCCGCTGGGGCGTGAATAGACCTCGAAATAGCGACCGAAGTTGGTTTCCTTGACGTAGCCATAGTGGCTGCCGACCTGAAGGATGCGTTCCGGGTCGGTGGGTACCTTGTAAAGCACCAGATAGCCGTAGCGTAGATAGGCATCCAGTGACTCGCGAAAGACGTCGGGGTCGTCAAGCACCTGGGTCCAGTCAAAGCGTACCTTGTTCTGATCGAGCGAGGCGTCCCAGGGTTCGGCGGCCGGAAACAGCTCGCTCTCTCCGAGTTCCTCGGCCAGGACGCGCAGATCGTAGGTCTCGCGATGGCCGTCGCTGAAGGCCAGCGCCACATGCTGCTCATCGACCTGGGTGGCCTGGGTCAGCGTCAGATTCGCGTCGATGGCATGGGAGTCGAACAGCCGTTGCTGGGTCATCGGCTCCAGTTGATCCGGCGCCTGGGTACGTTCGCGCAGCCACAGCGGGCTGATCTCGCGTGACTGCTGGCCGTCGACGACAACGACGGCCGGGGGCTGTTCGTGGATGACGAACTCAGGGCGGGAGGTTGGCTTTCGCATCGCGGGTCTCCGGTGTCTGGCAAGCGTTCGGCGCGCATGCTGAGCCATCTCCCGGCGAAGGAGTAGAGGCGCTGGCTTATCCTCCACCATGCATTTTCTTTATACCCGTGATGGCAAAGCGCCCGGCAGTACCGGACGCCTGAGGTAGACGCTGTAATACGCACAGATGGGTTCATGGCCGTCAAGCTAACCCGGTTTTGCTCAGGCTCGAGCCCTCTACGGCCGCCAGTTGTCGCGAGTGTTATCCGGTGTCGAGCCTTGGCGTGAATGGTGGCGCGAGGGGTGGCGTAAGCGGCTGTCGAGACCCGCAAGAATCACGTCGTTGCGAAATTCCGCGCGCACCAGATCGTCCTGTGTCAGACACAGTGTCTTGAGTTGGGCGGACGGCTTGGAAGAGGTGGTGAGGCTGCGAGCAGGGCGGGTGGAAGTGGTCATGTCTGTCTCCTGGTCCCCTTGTGAGTCGGCAAGCGCCGACCCAGGGGTTAGGAGTCGCACGCCGCTTTAGCTGCACTTGTATTCCGCCCGCAAGTTGGTGCTTAAATCGGCGGCGTTACGTTGTTCGGCAATAAAAAGTGTTCGGGCAACAAAAAACCCGCTCAGCAATAGCTAAAGCGGGCCTCTGGCGTCGCTTTAGCTGCATTTTTTAAAGCGCCCGCAAGCTGAGATTCGAATCGGCGCAGACCCCAACCTATCCCGCAGGTGACCGGCTGTCAATGAGGTCGTAGCAGCTTGCTTGAGCGTTCTCTCGTTCCCTTCTATATGGCGATGCCGCTCGCCGCAGGCGCGGAGCTATCGAATCATCAGTGCGTAGCTCGGCCCGGGGGGCCGGGGGTCGCAGGACTGGCAACAGGCGCCCGGTGTGAAGAAAAGGGGAGAAGGAGGGGCAAGAGAGCGGCTTGACCCACGCAGGGCCGTCATTTACGTTGCAGGTACCAACTAAGCTGCCTGAGACACGATGCGTCCCCAAAGCGACAGCAACAACCCTCGCGACCTTCCGAGCGGCGAGAACCTCGACCGGGATGCCCGAGCACTCTACGATGCGCTCAATCAACTGATTCGGGTCCATCAGTTTCGAGATCGCGATCGCATCTGCGGCTATGACCTCTCGGTGGCCCAGTGCTATGCCTTGGAGACCCTGGTTCATCAAGGGCCGTTGCGCCTGCAGGGGCTGGCAAGCGAAATGTACCTGGACAAGAGCACGGCGAGTCGCGTGGTGGACGCCCTGGTGCGCAAGGGACATGTCGACCGGGTTGCCGATCCAGTAGATCGACGTGCCGCGCTGATTCGCCCCACGGTGCAGGGAGAAGCGCTGTACCAGACGATTCGCGCCGACCTGATCGCTGAAGAGCGGGCGATGCTCGAAGGTCTCACCCCGGATATGCGTCAGGCGGCGCTGACCCTGATACGGCAGTTGACCCAGGCCGCGCATCGGCGCTGTGGTCCGGGGCCTGGGACCCTGAGTTCTGTAGAGGACGAGACCTGAGTTTTTTTGCCTATTTCGTTGGTACTAGCAACTAAGTTCGGGTGCGATGGCATTCCTGCCTAGATGCTACTCATTGAAGGAGCGATAGATGAATCAGACAAGCGGCAGGATCGCGATTATCGGAGGTGGCCCCATCGGGCTCGCCGCCTGCGCCCATGCGCTAGCGCATGGACTCGATCCGGTAGTCATCGAAGCGGGTACGGGCGTCGGTGAGCATCTGCGGCAGTGGGGGCATGTGCGAATGTTTACGCCCTGGGAATGCAATCTTGATCATCACGCTGCCGCACTGTTGAAGGCTTGGGGTTGGCAGCCACCAGGCGGCAATGCTTGCCCGACCGGCCAGGAGCTTGTGGAGCACTATCTGGAGCCGCTGGCGAACTTGCCTGAGCTCCGAGACCGCGTGCACTTGCAAAGCCGCGTGCTGGGAGTGAGCCGGGCTGGTATCGATGTGCTGAAGGACAAGGGGCGCTGCGAGGCGCCGTTCGTCCTGAGGATCGAAGACCCCGATGGCGATCGGGACCTTTTGGCCGATGCGGTCATCGACGCCTCCGGTACCTTCGGCCAGCCCAACTGGATGGGGGCCCACGGCATGCCAGCGCTAGGGGAAGCGCGATGGGCACAGCGAGTGACCTACGGTCTGCCGGCGGTGCTGAAGGAGGGGCGCGATCGCTACGCCAACCGTCGTGTGCTGGTGGTCGGCGCCGGGCATTCGGCCTTCAATCTACTCCGCGATCTGGCCGAGCTTGGCGAGGCAGCCCCGGATACCAGGGTGCTGTGGGCGATCCGTGGTGATTCACTGGCCAGGATGTTCTGCGGGTGCGCCGACGATCCTCTCGAGGAACGTGGTCGGCTCGGGCTGGAGGTTCAGCGCCTGGTGAGCGATGGCAGGATCGAGGTCTATCCCGGGGTCAGGATCGAGCGACTTGAGGAGGGGGCCGATGGTCTGCTCATCCACGGGGAAGGTCAGAGCCTGCCGCCGGTAGACGAGGTCATCGTCGCTACCGGCTTCCGGCCGGATCTGTCGCTGTTGTCCGAGCTTCGCCTCGAGCTGGATCCGGCCACCCAGAGTCCGGTTCGTCTGGCGCCGTTGATCGATCCCAACGTCCACAGCTGTGGCTCGGTACCCTCCCACGGCGCCGAGGAGCTCCGCCATCCGGAGCAGGGGCTGTATATCCTGGGCATCAAGAGCTACGGCCGTGCCCCCACCTTCCTGTTGAGGACCGGTTACGAACAGGTGCGCTCGGTGGTGGCAACGCTGGCGGAAAGGGCGGCACGGCGGGGGTAGGGCAGGGCATGCCGGATGGTGAACTGCTCCGGGGTATGGCTGTCACCGTGGGTGAGTGCCCAAGAAGATGGCAAGGAGCGCCAGCCTGCCATTTTTTTTGTCGGAGCAGCAATGAGTATGGATTTTTTCTGTATTTAGCGGGAGAGCAAAGGTTTTTTTGTTTGATTCGCGATAATGCATAAACTCATTTTTAACGAAAGGTCGCTGGCTTGACATGCGGCCTTTATAGCCACCATATTGAATTGGTTAATCGATAAATTCGTTAGACAATATGAGGCAATTATGAATAACAAGAAGCCATCCTGGGTCACCTATTTTTCTCTAGCAGCAGTGGGTCTTGCAGGAACGGGAATTTCCTCGACGGCATTGGCTCAAGACCCATATACGGTGGGTATTGAAGCCTCCTTTCCGCCTTGGGCATATGTAGAAAGTGGTGAGTTCAAGGGCATCGCCATCGATGCGATGAGTGCTATCGCTGAAGATCAAGGCTTTGAGATTGAATTTCAGGACATGCCGTTCCCTTCTCTGATTCCAGCGCTGGCGGCTCAAAAGATTGATATATTGGCGACTGGGCTGACTGTGACAGAGGAGCGGGCAGAGGCCATCGATTTCAGTATACCCTGGTGGGAAACCAACGATGTTGTGTTGGTTCCTGAAGATTCTGACGCCAATGTCTTTACGGCAGTCTGCTGCGGCGCTAGTGTCGGCGTCCAAGGTGGTTCGTCCCAGCAGGCATGGATGGAAGAGAACGTTATCAATAATAGCGATGTTGACGTTTCTCTCTCCAAGTACGATAGCTACGTGACCGCTGTCGATGACATGGCGATCGGCAGGATTTCATCGGTCATTGTGGACGATACGTCCGCTCAGGAATATATCAACTCTGGCCGACCGGTAAAAATGGCTGGCAAGATCTATATTCGTGCTCCTTTGGCGCTGGCTGTCACCAAGGATGATTCGCAGGAGGTCCTTGGAAAGTTGAACCAGGGTATCATGAATATTTATGACTCCGGTGAGTGGCAGGAAATCGTAAGCAGCTATATCCCCGGGGTTGTGGCGCCTCCCATTCCTGGCCATATGCCGGGTTTTGTAGATACCTATGACAAGCCGGTGAGTGGACTTCCCGAGCTCGGAAACGAATAAATCTGGCGTTATATTGCTGTAGGCGCTTCCTCGACCGGAAGCGCCTTTTTTCATCGGGGCAGATGTCATGGATATCTATGATGTGCTTATTAGAGACTTTCCCTTTCTTTTGAAAGGGCTGGGGGTCGCGATTGCCCTCTTGTTCTGTCTTTTGGTTATAGGTTTATTTCTTGGCCTGGCTATATGCTTGATACAGCTGTACGGGCCACGTTCTCGTTTTGTTCAGTGGCCGCTGATCGTCTACGAGCGAATTTTTCGTGGTATTCCAATCATTATAATGCTGTTCATTTTTTTCTATGGATTATCTGGTGTATACGATATCTCCGCTTTCGCTGCGGCAGTTTTGGCAATGGGGCTAAGATCTGCTGCTTATCAATCTCAGATTTTTCGTAGTGCCTTCCAGTCTGTTCCTGAGGGCCAGATGCTGGCTGCGAGGGCGATGGGAATGTCTAGTTCCAAGGCGATTGCATATATCGTTTTACCTCAAGCCATACGACACGCAATAGGGCCTTGGACAAACGAGTTTTCATCTCAGATAAAGGAAACGTCGCTGGCGTACGTGATCGGTGTTGTCGAACTGACGCGTCAAGCTCACTATATAATTACCAGTACCCAAGGAAACGTCCTCATCGTATTTGCGGTAGTCGCTCTTCTCTATTTTATTCTAAATAGAGCCGGGAATAGTGCCCTTTATGCTTTTGAAAGGAAATTGTCGGTTCCGGGGTTCGAAAAATAAGATGAGAGATAATGTTATGGACAGCGATCTGGTTCTCGATGTAAAAGGTGTGAAGAAAAGCTATGGCGGTGTAGAGGTCCTGAAAGGTATCAGCTTTTCTCTTCATCGGGGTGAAACAAAAGTTCTTATTGGTCCATCCGGATCAGGAAAAAGTACGCTTTTGCGAAGTATCAACCATCTCACTCACCCCGACGATGGAAAGGTCTACCTCAAGGGAGAAGAAGTCACCGACAGTAATATCGACAAGATGCGGGCGCGGATCGGCTTTGTTTTCCAGGATTTTAACCTGTTCTCCCATCTCACCGTCTTGGACAACGTACGAATTTGCCAAATCAGGGTAAATGGAGTCGAGCGAGATAAGGCGACTCGTCGTGCCTATGAGGAGTTGGAGCGAGTGGGGTTGTCGGACAGGGCAGATGCTTATCCGGCAGAACTCTCGGGTGGTCAGCAGCAGCGTGTGTCTATTGCAAGGGCGCTGGCGATGGACCCTGACGTGCTGCTGTTTGATGAGCCTACATCAGCGTTGGACCCTGAGTTGACGGGGGAAGTGGTCAAAGTCATGCAGCAACTCGCCAGTGACGGGATGACGATGGTCGTGGTAACTCACGAGATGAGCTTTGCACGTCAGGCTGCCGACGAGATCATCTTTATGGAGAAAGGCTATATCGTTGAGCAGGGTGACCCGCAGACCCTGTTCACAGGCGCAGAGAATGAGCGCACCAGGGCTTTCCTCAACGTCATCGCAGAGCATGGGTGAGCGCTATGATGGATTTTTTGAGCTTTGGCCTTGAGTGGCTGCCGCAACTCCTCACAGGGGTTCCGATCACCCTCGCCCTCTGGGTGATTGCGATCACGCTCGGTTTCTTTCTCGGGCTTGCGCTGTGTTGGGCGCGTGTCTACGGTGGGCGAGTCTGGTATTGGATCAGTACCGCATATATAGAGCTTTTTCGCGGGACGCCGATGCTGGTCCAGATGTTCTTTATTTATCTGGGTCTCCCCCACGTAGGCATTGTCTTTGATGCTTTCACCTCCGCGGTGATCGCCATCACCTTGAACAGTGCCGCCTACCAGGCAGAGTACTTTCGTGGTTCGATCCTGTCGGTGCCTTCAGGGCAATTGACCGCCGCAAGGGCGTGCGGGATGAGCAAATGGCAGGCTATCCGACACGTCATGTTGCCGCAGGCGTTACGGAGGGTGATACCTCAGTGGTCCAACGAAGCGATCATCGAGCTCAAGTTCACTTCCATTGCCTATACCATCGGCGTGGTTGAGATTTCGGCAATTGCTCAGGATATCGGCTCGCGAACATTGGACTTTTTCCACGTCTTTCTCTGGGCGGGGATCATCTATCTTGTGCTGACGTCCAGTGTGGCAAGCCTGCTTGGCTGGGTCGAGCGGAAGACTTGGGTGCCTGGGGTGACCACTCAGTGAGCCCGAGAGGCGTCTGGAGCCTCGCATTGGACCAGTAGTGAGCTACCGAAGTCGCTACATCAAGCGCCCCCGGTGAGCAAGTGGTTGCTCATCGGGGGCGCGTCTGTTCTGGCGACGTCGCCTCAGGCGGTGGCGAGGGGCGACGGGCGTTCCAGGGTCAGCAGGGTGTCGTGGTCGCGCAGTCGATAGAGGGTGTAGCAGGCGGCCAGCATCGGCAGGGCGGCGAAGAACAGCATATGGCCGAAGGGATCGGTCACCATCGCCGGGATAGTCACCAGCGTCGAGACGCCGTGTACCAGCAGCACGCCACCATAGCTTATGCGCTTGAAGCTGCCGCTGACGAAGGCCAGGATCAGCACCAGTTCGAGCACACCTAGCGCCACCACGACGGCGGTGCCGACGCCGGCGATGCCGAAGTACTTGTCCATGATCCCGCTGCCCTGGCTTGGATTGATGAACTTGCTCAGGGTCCAGACCAGCAGTACCAGAAAGATGCCGATACGCATCGCCAGCAGCCCGCCCTTGAGGCCCGCCATCTCGTTTCCTTCAGTGTGCATCTGAGCTTCCTTGGTCGTCTTCTAGGGGATGGCGCTCGATGGGCGAGCGCCGTGGGAGGCTGTGTCGCATCTGAAAGCGGGACCTTACAACCAGAAGAAAACTTTTCGTGCGGGAGCAGGGAAGGGGCCAGGCCATGCGCCGAGCCACCGAAAACGGAGGGTCTCAGCCGGCTGCCCCCCTGGGAGCTACTCGGGCGGGGCTTACTCGGATGGGGCTTACTCGGGCGGAGCTAGCTCGGACGGGGATTACTCGCGCGGGGACTACTTTGACCGGGCCTACTCGGTTGGGGCCTGTGGCGCGGCGCAGCCTTTGAGGTGGTCGACGAACTGGCGCACCTTTGCGAGCTCTCCCAGGTGCTCGGGATAGACCAGGTAGTAGGCGTCGGGACCGCGCAACAGGGTGGGCCAGGCGGGGACCAGGGCGCCGGCTTCCAGTTCATGGTCGATCATGAAGCGTGGAATCAGGGCAAGGCCGCCGCCGGCCATGACCGTGCGAATCAGCGTCTGAAAGGTTTCGAAGCGGATACCGTGGTAGCTGCGATCGGTGCGAATGCCCTGTTCGTCGAACCAGCGGTGCCACGCGTCGGGGCGGGTCGACAGGTGCAGCAGCCGGCAGTTGGCCAGATCGGCGGGGCTGACGATGCGCTGGCGCGCCAGATAGCCGGGTGCGCCGACCGCCATCACCTCTTCCTCGAACAGCTTGTGACATTCGAGGTTGGGCCAGCTGCCGTGGCCGTGGAAGATCGCTATGTCGATGCCTTCGTTTTCCAGATCGAAGGTCTCCACGCGGTCGGACAGGTGCAGGGTGATACCGGGGTGAGCCTCGAAGAAGGCCGGTAGCTGCAGCGACAGCCAGCGCGTGCCGAAGGTGGGAAGCGTGGCCACCTTGAGCACGTCACCGTGGCCGCTGTAGGTCATGATGGCGTTGGCCGACATCTCGAGGTGGGCCAGGATCTTGCGCACCTCGGTCAGGTACAGCGAGCCCTCCGGCGTCAGCACCAGGGTGCGCCTGAGTCGACGGAAGAGCTTGTGCTGAAGGTAGTCCTCGAGCTGGGCCACCTGCTTGCTGATGGCGCTCTGGGTGATGCTCAGCTCATCCGCCGCCCGGGTGAAACTCAGGTGCCGGGCGGCGGCTTCGAAACACTGAAGCGTGGTGGTCGAGGGGAGATGACGGGCCTTCATCGAACGCTGACTCCAGCGTAAAAAACCGCCATTCTACCCCAACCGAGGGACTACCGCTGTTGCCGGTACGTTTTTCGAAACGACCTCCTGCTGAGGTGCTCATTTAAGTTCCCGGCGGCCACTGGGCTACCGGGAACAGGGCCGCCGGGAACTGGCGCTCATCGACACCGTCGCCGTCAGCGCTGGGCCGACGTTGCCGTATCCAGCGGCGCCTCGGGGCGGCGTGACTGCCACAATGCCACCAGCGCCAGGGCCACCAGCCCCAGGCTGCTGGTGATGGGGGCCGGGGCCACCATGGCCAGGCCCGCTGCCAGCAGCACCGCCCGCTCCCACATCAGGGCATCACGCACGAAGTGGCCGATCAAAGCGGCGCTTACGCCGACCAGGCCCACCAGCAGGAAGCCGACATCGCGTACCAGGCCCAGCGGTGTGGCGTCGATCATCACCAGCGCCGGGTTGTAGATCAGCGCGTAGGGGATGATGAAGGCGCCGATGGCCAGTTTCAGCGCCGTCACTCCGGTCTTCATCGGATTGGCCCCGGCAATCCCTGCGCCGGCGTAGGCCGCCAGGCAGACCGGTGGCGTGATGTCGGCCACGATCCCGAAGTAGAACACGAACAGGTGCACCGCCATGGGCGCCAGGCCGAACTCGTTGATCAGCGCCGGCGCGGCGATGGTCGCGGTGACGACGTAATTGGCGGTGGTCGGCAGGCCCATGCCCAGCACGATGCAGGCCAGCATGGTGAAGATCAGGGCGAGGATCAGGGTGCCGTCGGCCAGGCTGATGATGCCAGCGGCGAACTTGGCGCCCAGCCCGGTCATGCCCACCACCCCGGCGATGATGCCGGCGGTGGCCACCGCGGCGATCACCGGCAGCGCGACCCTGGCGCCCTTGTCCAGCAGGCGCACCAGGTCGGCAAGCGACGGTCGGGTCTCCTTGCGCAGCAGGCTGACCGCCAGTGCTGCGGCGATGCCCAGCAGGGCGGCACGCTGGGCGGTGAAGCCGACGCTGACGGTGGTCACGATCACCGCCAGCGGAAGCAGCATGTACCCCTGACGCATCAACAGCTTGCGCTTGCTGGGAAGCTGGTCCTTGGGGATGCCCAGGATACGGCTGCGCTTGGCCTCGAAGTGCACGCCGATAAAGATACCGGTGAAGTACATCAGCGCCGGTATCAGTGCGGCGTACATGATCTCGCGATAGGACACGCCGACGTACTCGACCATGATGAAGGCGGCCGCGCCCATCAATGGCGGCATGATCTGCCCACCGGTGGAGGCCGACGCCTCGGTGGCGGCGGCGACCTCGGGACGGAAGCGGGCATTCTTCATCATCGGAATGGTGAAAGAGCCCGAGGCCACGGTATTGCCGACCGAGCTGCCCGAGATCATGCCCTGCAGCGAGCTTGCGATCACCGCCGCCTTGGCGGTCCCGCCGGTGAAGCGACCGGTGGCGGCGAAGGCGAGGTCATTGAAGAAGCGGCCGACCCCGGTCTGGATCAGTACCACGCCGAAGAACAGAAACAGGAAGATGAACTTCGCCGAGATCTGCAGGGGCGTGCCGAACACGCCGCTTTCGCGGAACCACAGATAGGGAGCGACCTGCTCGAGCGAGAACCCGGGGTGGGACAGCAGCGCCGTCGGAATATGGTTGCCCAGCAGGGCATAGGCCAGCGCCAGCAGGGCCACGATCACGATGGGCAAGCCGACGGTGCGACGCGTCGCTTCCAGCACGAACAGCACACCGGCGCCGGCCACGATCAGGTCCAGGGTGGAATAGCCGGTGATGCGGGCGCGCAGCACCTCGTCGTAGAACAGGATCTTGTAGTAGGCGCCAAAGGTGGCGGTGAAGGCCAGTACCACGTCGTACCAGGGCACCGCTCGGCGGGCGCGCTCGCCGCGACAGGCGGGGAATAGCAGGAAGATCATCCCGAGCGCGAGGCCCAGGTGTACCGCCCCTTGCTGTTGCGATGGCAGGGTACCGAAGTAGCCGGTATAGAGGTGAAAGGATGTCAGCGCGATGCCGAGCAGCGACACCGCCCAGCCCCAGCGGCCCAGGTGAGCGCGAACGCTGGACTCCCGGTCGTACTTCTCGAGCAATTGCCGAGGGGCATCGGCCGTTGTTTTTTCGACCATGGCGTGAATCTCCCGATGATCGCCAGGCGCCGACACGCCGGCGCCTGACGATGACATGGTTTACTTGGCGAGGTCGTCGAGGCTGGTGATACCGCTGTCTTCGCGGGTCACGATCTGGATGACTTCCGGATAGATGTGGCCGATAAAGGCGACGTTGCCGATGGCGTTGTCGTCGAACTCACCGTTGCCGGATACCGCGTCCTTGGCCGGTGCATGCACGGTCATGCCCAGGTCCATGCGGTCGTCACGTATGCTGACGAGGTTCTCGATGGAGGCGCCGGTCTCGATGTTGGTGAAGTTGGCCCCGTCGAGATAGTTGTTCCAGATGGTGGCCATCTCGCCACCCAGCGGGTAGTAGGTGCCGCCCTGGCTGCCGGTACCGAGGATGTACTCGCTCTTGTCGCCCTGGATCTCGAGCTGAGCCACCGGGTTGCTCACCTCCAGTCCCTGCTCTTCGTAGTAGCGTTTGGCACCCGGATGGATCGGGATGCCAGCGGAGCCGTTCAGTGCGTTCTCCAGGGTCATGAAGGCGGACTGGGCGTGGGTGTTTTCTTCGGCCTTCTCGTGCATCAGGCGAGCCAGTTCATAGCCAAGCTCCTCGTCGATGCTGTGGGTGTTGCCCACCAGCACGGCGTAGGCGGTCACCGTGGTCACGTCCTGGTCAAGAAACTCGTAGCTGTCCTGGGGGATGACGAAGCGACGGTACTCGCTATTGGCTTCGATATAGTCCACCGCGTCGTCGCTCAGGCCGATCATGCGAACGTCACCGGCGGCTGCCTGAAGGTTCTCGATGCTTCCGGACGGCAAGCCGAGGATGCCGATCGACAGGTCAATATTGCCGTCCTGGACACCGTCGAGCGCCGCGCCGAAACCTTCCTGATAGGCGCTGTAGTCATCTTCCTTCACCCCGTGGGCGTCGAGCAGCAGCTTTGACACCAGTTGGGTGGTGCTGGCGGGCGGGCCGATCGCGACGTTCGGGGTAGAGGAGGCGCCGTCGCTGCAGGCGCTGAGAAGAGTGGATGCGGCGATGGCGATCGCGGCCGGCTTCAGGGGATGAGTCATGTGACGTTCCTGTCGTTGAGGTGATGTCGTGGCTCTCTGGCCATGTTTTTTTGGCTATTGTTGCTGGCTCAAGCAGAGCGGCGGGCATTGTTACCACGAGCCTTTATCACCCACAAAAGAAATCTAATACTCGATCTATTCCTTTTGCTCATTTACGTGCCGATGCCGCAGTTTTTCGAGAGGATATCGGCGCGCCTGGTATTCATTTATGGAATGCATAAGACGCTTTTTTTCGTTTGAAGAGCTCCAGTGCCGCTGGTTACATCGTCGTCCTGAATTTTTCGACGATTCGACAGGTACCGGACATGGACTTTCCTCACGTCAGCGCCTCGCTGGGCATCGTTCACCCCTTGTGTGTGGAGCATGGGCGCAACGCCGAGCTATGGGACGAGGACGGTCGACACTACGTCGACTTTATCGGCGGCATCGGCGTGCTCAATCTGGGGCATGGACATCCGGCGGTGGTGGAAGCGGTGAAAGCCCAGGTGGATCGGCTGATGCATTCCGCCTTTAACGCCTTGCCCCACCGTGGCTATCTGGAGGTGGCCCAGGCGCTCGATGCCTTCGTGCCAGTGTCCTACCCGCTGTCGTGCATGCTGACCAACTGCGGGGCCGAGGCGACCGAGAATGCCCTCAAGGTGGCGCGAGCGGCGACCGGTCGTCAGGCGGTCATCGCCTTCGATGACGGTTTTCACGGCCGCACCCTCGCGGCGCTCAACCTCAACGGCAAGGTCAAGCCCTACAAGACCGGGCTCGGCAGTCTGCCGGGGCCGGTGTATCACTTGCCGTTCCCGAGCCGGGACAACGATGTCAGCACCGAGCAGGCCATACACGCCCTCGACCGTCTGCTCGAGGTCGAGCTGCCCGCTGACGAGATCGCCGCGATCATCGTCGAGCCGGTGCAGGGCGAGGGTGGCTTCCGCCTGCTCGATGCGACCTTCGCCGCGCACCTTCGCGAATTCTGCGACCGCCACGGCATGGCGCTGATCTTCGATGAGATTCAGTCCGGATTCGGGCGTACCGGTCGGCGTTTTGCGTTCACCCATTTGGGCGTCGAGCCTGACCTGCTGTTGATGGGCAAGAGCATGGCGGCGGGGCTGCCGCTGGCGGCGGTGGCCGGCAAGTCCCGATTCATGGATGCCCTGCCCAAGGGTGGGCTCGGCGGGACCTACTCCGGTAACCCGGTGGCTTGTGCCGCGGCTCGTACGGTGATGGAGGTGATGAGCGAGGCGCGCTTGGCGGGCTGGAGCGAGGCCCAGGAGTCACTGATCGTGGCGACCCACGCCCGCCTGAAGGAGCGCTTTCCGATGGTGGGGGCCTTGACCGGGGTAGGTGCCATGCGCGGCATCGTGTTCAACGATACCGCGGGGGCCAGCGGCGCCGAGCACCTGGCCGCGTTGCTGGCCGCCGGACGCGAGGCGGGGGTGCTGTTGATGCCGAGTGGGCGTCGCCGCAACGTGCTGCGCCTGCTGGCCCCGCTGACCGCAGAGCCTGAGGTGTTGAGAGAAGGTATGGCGCGGCTGGAGCGCGCGTTGGCGACGCTCACGCCATGATTGCCCGGATCGCCCTCCGTGATGACGCCCGCCACGACTCCCGCCACCACGCCTGGAATGATGCGGGGATGGACGTGGCCACGAGCTATCGGCGTTTTCTCGAAGCCCTGGTGGGCCAGGGCTTCGAAGGGGAGGTCGCCCCTGACTACGCCAATCGCACGGTGCTGGCCACCGACAATTCGATCTACCAGCGCCTGCCCCAGGCGGTGCTCTATCCTCGCGGGACCGAGGATCTGGTGCGTATCGCCGAGCTGGCGGGGCGCGAAGCGTTCCGCCAGGTGGTGCTGGCGCCCCGGGGAGGAGGCACCGGCACCAACGGGCAATCCCTGACCGATGGGCTGGTCGTGGATGTGTCGCGGCACATGAACGCCATACTCGAGATCGACGTGGCACGCCGCCGGGTGCGCGTGCAGGCCGGGGTGGTCAAGGATCAGCTCAACGCCGCGCTCAAGCCCTACGGACTGTTCTTTGCCCCTGAGCTGTCCACCTCCAACCGCGCCACCCTCGGGGGCATGATCGCCACCGATGCCAGCGGCCAGGGCAGCTGCGAGTACGGCAAGACCCGCGATCATGTGCTGGAACTTGAGAGCGTTCTGCTGGGCGGCGAGCGCCTGGTCAGCCGGCCAGTGGACGAGTTCGAGCTGGCGGCGCTGTGCGCTCGCAAGGACGGTGTGGGCCGCGTGCACCGCGTCGTCCGCGACATTCTCGAGTGCGAAGGTGAGCGTATCGACGAGACCTTCCCGCCGCTTAATCGCTGCCTCACCGGTTACGATCTTGCCCATCTGACCACGGCGGATGGCCGCTTCGACCTCAACAGCGTGCTGTGCGGCGCCGAGGGTTCGCTGGCCATCACCAGCGAGGCGGTGCTCCGGGTGCTGCCGATCCCGGCCCACTCGACCCTGGTCAATGTTCGCTACGCCGGTTTCATGGAGGCGCTGGGTGACGCTCGGGCGTTGATGACCAGCGACGCTGCTCCCACCTCCATCGAAACGGTGGACGAGCGGGTGCTGGAGCTGGCCCGTGGTGACTATGTCTGGGACTCGGTCAGCGAGTTCTTCCCCGATACCGGCGATATCCGGACCCAGGGCATCAACCTGGTCGAGTTCAACGATGATGATCTGGCGCGGCTGGGACGCCGGGTCGAGGCCTTTTGCCGGTACCTGGACGAAGACTCGAGTGTCAGGCGTCTGGGCCACACCCTGGCCCAGGGACGCGAGGCGATTACCCGGGTTTATGCCATGCGCAAGCGCGCGGTGGGGTTGCTGGGCAATGTGGCCGGCGAGAAGCGTCCGCTGCCCTTTGTCGAGGACACCGCCGTGCCACCCGAGCACCTGGCGGACTACATCGCGGAATTTCGCGCCTTGCTCGACGCCAGGGGGCTTGAGTACGGGATGTTTGGGCACGTCGATGCCGGGGTCCTGCACGTGCGTCCGGCTCTGGACATGAAGGACCCCGCCCAGGTGGCGTTGATTCGCGAGATCACCGATGAGGTCGCCGAGCTGACGCACAAGTACGGCGGGCTGTTGTGGGGCGAGCATGGCAAGGGCATTCGCTCGGAATATGCCCCGGCCTTCTTCGGGCCGCTCTACCCCAGCCTGCAACGGCTCAAGGGCGCCTTCGACCCCTGCAATCAGCTCAACCCAGGCAAGATCGCGACACCGCTCACTGATCCCCCCACCGATCCACTCGACGACGCCAACCAGACGACGGGCCGTGAGAGCGACCCGGGGCTGCTCGCGGTGGATGGGGTGGCGTTGCGTGGTCAGTTCGATCGCCAGATCGACGAGCGGGTGTGGCAGGCCTACGGCGAGGCGGTGTACTGCAACGGCAACGGCGCCTGCTACAACTATCATCCCGACGACGCCATGTGCCCTTCGTGGAAGGCGACGCGGCAGCGCATCCACTCACCCAAGGGGCGTGCCAGCCTGATGCGTGAATGGCTACGCCAGCAGCAACTGGCGGGTGTCGATGTGCTGGACGTGTCCCGACGGCTGCGCAAGCGCAGCGCCTGGGCGGCGCTCAAGGCCTTCCCCGCAAGGCTGGGGCGAAGCCTGTGGCGCCGTCGCGGCGAGCGAGACTTCTCGCATCAGGTGCATGAGGCCATGGCCGGCTGTCTGTCGTGCAAGTCCTGCGCCGGCCAGTGTCCGATCAAGGTCGATGTACCGAGCTTCCGGGCGCGTTTTCTCGAGCTCTATCACAGCCGTTACCTGCGCGCGCCGCGGGACTACCTGGTCGGCGGGCTGGAAGTCATGCTGCCGACACTTTCGCGGTTTGCGCCGCTGTACAACGCCACGCTGCGAATACCAGGAGTTTCGCGCCTGATGGCCAGTGTGTTCGGTGTGGTCGACAGTCCGCGGCTGTCGTCAGAGCGCCTTGATGGTTGGCTCTATCGCCATGGGGTCGAGCGGGCCACGCCAGAGGCGCTCAAGCGCCTGGACGAGGCGGAAAAGGCGCGCAGCGTGGTGCTGGTACAGGACGCCTTCACCAGCTACTTCGAATCCCGTCTGGTGATGGATACCGTCGAGTTGTTGGAAGGGCTCGGAGTGAGGGTGTTCGTGGCCCCCCATGGCCCCAACGGCAAGCCGCTGCATGTCCAGGGTTTTCTCGGAGCCTTCGAACGCACCGCCGCACGGCAGGCCGAGCGCCTGCGGGCGCTGGCCGAGGCCGGGGTGGCGCTGGTCGGCATCGACCCGGCCATGACGCTGACCTATCGCCAGGAGTACGTGAAGGCACTGGGCGCCGCTGCGGTGCCCCTGGTGCAACTGCTGGGCTCCTGGCTGGCGCAGTGGCTGACGAGCAGGCCGCGAGCGGCGCAACAAGCCGCACGGTCGTCGGTCGTCAAGGACCCGGACTATCGGTTGCTGCTTCACTGCACCGAGGCGACCCATGTGTCCGGGGCGGCCAAGGACTGGCAGCGTCTGTACGAAGCCTTTGGTCTGTCGCTCGAGGTGCTGCAAAGCGGCTGTTGCGGCATGGCAGGCACCTACGGCCATGAAGTGGAGCATCGCCAGACGTCTGCGCTTATCTATGCGCAATCCTGGCAGCCCCGAGTCGAGGATCCGGATCATCAGGGACGCCTGTTGGCCAGCGGCTATTCCTGTCGCTGCCAGGCTCGGCGGTTTTCTGGCGCCCACTTGCCACATCCGCTTCAGGGGCTACTCGCGTGCTTGAGGCATCGGACCAAGACTGAGTGAGAGTTGCGCCCTTCGTGCGCCCGTAGAGCGATGTATTTCCATTCTTCTGAACTTTATCTGAACTTTAGCTGAACCTTGGCTGAACCATAGCTGGTCCGGTAGCGCGATAGCCCGTGAGCGCTAGCCGGCCAGGTGCTTGGCGGGCCATTGCCAGGGCACCGTTCGGGCATATCTACGCAGCGATCGACACTGGTTCGGGCATGGTGGTCCGGTAAAACTCACCGTCTTGATAGCTCGTAAAATACAAGATGGATGGGAGGAATCTTCTTTCCATATCGCTTCTTTTTTCGACGCTTTATCGCAGCAGCTTTGCCTGAAAAGTCGGTGAAGCAATGATGGGGTCGGAAAGCGTAGAAACTGGGCTAGGCTGTTGTCTTTTCTTGTGCGGAAGTTCACAGGTGAGGATGTTCTATGCCACTTTTTACGATCTCCGGACTTGACTCGTCGGCCTCTGCCGAGCTCGCCGTCACCTCGCATGCGCTGGCGACCTACTCGCAGACAGACCGTGCGCTCGGGCTACCCCTTGGACAGATGCTGGTGACCCTGGACAACATCGCAGGACCGGGGACCTTTTCAGCCAATCAGGTCACCAGTGGCCTACCGGGAGGCTGGCGAGAAGTCTCGGCCAGCGAACTGGGGTTGCCATCCTCTCTGGTGGACGTCGATGGCTACATCACGCTTCAGAGCCCCTTGCTCGGCAATGTCTCCCGTGGCCCGCAGCTCAAGGTCCTGGCCGAGCAGGACGCCCTGGGCAACATCAGCCGCGTCAGCGTGGCCTATGCCGGTACCAATGCCCCGGTAGATGTCGTCGACTACTCCTTTCTGAATTCCGGCAAGGAGATCGCGAAGACCATGGCACCCGTGCTGTCCGGGGTGGCGTCGTTCATGGACCAGCATGGGCTTGAGGGTGATGACGCCATCATTACCGGCTATAGCCTGGGTGGGGCGCTGGCCAATATCCAGGCGCGCTTCTCGGATCAGTTGGCGGGCGGGTTCTTCGCTGACAGTCACTATCTTGGCCATGCGTCACCGCTGATCTTCGAAGCCGACAATGTGCTCAATATCGGTTTCGAGAACGACGTCATCCATCGTTTCGTCGGTGACCACGAGGATCTGAAGTCGGCGCTCGCGGGCTTCGATGGCTTTCTGGAGAACAGCGATGAGAGCTACTCAAGCTCCGTGGACAATCTGGTGCTGTTCGATGCTGTCTACAGCAAGTCACCCTGGCTGTTGGCCAGCGACAGCGGGCTGAATCCCTTCGCCTGGGGCGCGCATCTCGGTGGCATCACGTCGGACGCGGTCGCGCGCATTGTCTCCTCATCATTTTATGAGCTGATGAGTCAGGACAGCGTAGTGGTGGTGTCCTCGCTTGGTGCCGCTGGGCGCGCGATACACTGGGTGGGCGACGTCGACTCGCCGACATCCAATCACGCGGGCGAGCCGGCCTTTATTGTCGGCAGTGTCTTTGACGACCTGCTGCGTGACGGCACGTCAGATGATTACATCGAAGGCTTTGCCGGAGACGACCAGATCCGGGTCTCGACCGGCACCAATCAGGTCGAAGGGGGGCAGGGCACCGACACCCTGTTATTTGAGGGAGAGGCGGACGACTACGAGGTCTACCGGCTGGATGATGGGCGGATTGGCGTGTCCGGCAATGATTCCCTGACCCTGGCGAGCGGCATCGAGCGCATCGAGTTCGAGTATGGCGGCGGCTTTCGCGGTGCCGGTCCCGGCCTGCGCTACGTTATCGAAGACGATCGTCTGGAAGACGAGTTTCGATTCGATTGGTTCGATCGCGATATTGCCTTCGTCGATGCACCTCAGGAAGGCCAAGGCGGCGAGTGGTCGAGGGAAGAGGTCGCGCTTGCCGATGCCGGCGATAGCGTCTTCTCGGCCGCGGCCCGTGACGACGCCCTTCACCTTGGTAACCTGTTCGATGACGAGGCTTCCTTCAGCGCTGAATCTTCTCGTGCCTCGGGCGACGGCATCTTCGGCTGGCAAGGTGGCGCCATGGCGCTGGCCGGACTCGAGGCTGCCGCCTCCTTTGTCGGATCGGCAGTGAGTGGGTATGTGGAACTGCCGGAGGCATGGCAGGCGATTTAAGATCTGCAACAGGGCGCGGCTGGGGCCTGAAAGCGATTCCTCTGACCGTCCGCGTCCGTTTTCAGGCCATGAAGACACATCGGCCTGCTCAACAGCCCCCACGGCAAGCCCCTTGCGGTAGTTGTCCGCCCCCTGCACGCCGATGGCCAGGCAACGGCGCTCGAACACCATCCCCAACCCGTGCACGCCCAATACCGCCCGGTCCCCCGGGCGTCGTTGTTTGTGGCTTCAACTTTAGATGCAACGCCAGGACATGTTCACCAGCGGGAGATGTCGTCGTGATGTCGATCGGCTGGGCACACCATCGTGATGCTGGCGCGCCTCGGGCGGTGAGTACCGTATCGGCTTCTCACTTAGTGGGTTTTGATATTTTCAAAACTTATATCTGGGTTGCGAATAACTGAATTGTACTGGTCTGTGGTCCCCATATTCTGAGGCATAACCAAGAAGGAGCCCCGCCAAGGGTCGATTCCCCTCGGTGCAGATTAAACAAATTTTATAAAGGGCCGATCCCCATGACCGCTATCGCTTCCCATCTCGTCGCTGGCCAGATCGGTGAACGTGCCTCTCCGGGCCATCAGCACGCCTGCCACCGTGCCTCCGGTGTGGCCAGTCGCCAGCTGACGCTGGCGCTCGATACAACAACACAGGAGACAAGTTGATGGCCAACACACCACTGGACGAACCAAAGAAAGGGCCTCTGGACGGCGTGACGGTACTGGACTTCTCGCGGGTGCTTGCAGGGCCCTACTGCACCATGGTCCTGGCGGACCTTGGCGCCCGCGTCATCAAGGTCGAGAAGATCGGCACCGGTGACGATACACGAGAGTTCGGCCCCTTTGTCGAAAACGAAAGTGCCTACTTCAGTTGCTTCAATAGAAACAAGGAAAGCATCGTACTGGACATCAAGTCGCCGCGTGATCGCGAGTTGCTGGAGCGCCTGCTGGACGAGGCCGATGTGCTGGTGGAGAACTTCAGACCCGGGGTCATGGAGCGTCTTGGCTATGGGCCGGAGCGTCTCGCCCAGACCCATCCTCACCTGATCTATTCCTCGATTTCAGGTTTCGGTCACACCGGCCCGTTCAGCGAGTTGCCAGGCTACGACATGGTGGTGCAGGCCATGGGCGGCGTGATGAGTCTGACCGGTTGGCCGGACGGTGAACCGGCCCGAGTCGGTACCAGCTTTGGCGACCTGAGCGCGGCCCTGTTTGCGGCGGTGGGCATCATTTCTTCGCTGTACAGCCGAACCAAGGACGCCCAGGGGACCCGTGTCGATATCGGCATGCTGGACTGCCAGGCGGCGATGATGGAAACGGCGCTGGCACGCTACGACATCGAAGGCGTCGTGCCGAATAGAACCGGTGATTGCCACCCGTCGCTGGCGCCTTTCGAAAGCTTCAAGGCCGAGGATGGCAAGCTGGTCATCGCCGCCGGCAACGACACCCTGTTTCTGCTGATGGCCGATGCCATCGGCGCCTCGCGACTGGCCTTCGATCCTCGGTTCATCACCAATGATCTTCGCTGCCAGAATCGCCCGGCACTGGTGGAGGAGATGGAACGCATCCTGACGACCAGGCCCGTGCAGCACTGGGTCGACCTGCTCAACGAGGAAGGCGTTCCCTGCTCGCCGATCAACACCATCGACAAACTGCTCGATCATCCCCAGTTGAAGGCGAGAAACATGATCGTCCAGGTCCAGGGAAGCGCCGGGAAGCCCTTCAGGACGGCGGGCAACCCGATAAAGATGACCGGCAGGGTGGACCTTGGCAGCGACACACCGCTGGTGGCGCCAGGCCTGGGTCAACATCGACAGGCCATTCTCGATGAGTTGATGGCGCGTCACGGTTCCTATTGCCTGCCTTCCACGCCAGGGCAAGCCGGCAAGGCGCGGTCGGCCAAGGCCGGCGCGACATCTTCGGGGCAACGTCAAGGAGCCCAGAGCGATCAAGCAGCGATGGCCAGGCAAGACTCGCGCAAGGCGAGTGGCAGCGCCGCCACCCGGATAAAGGGTGGCCAGTCGGCCTCCGACAAACAGGGTCAAGCACCCGCTCGAGATCTGGGCAAGCGGGTCGGAAAACCATAGTCGTCAAACGCGTTTTTTCATCAGATGTACGCCGCTTGGCGATACCGGGTCGTGAATATCCGGTGTGGCGCGGCGCTGTCAGGTCGCATCACGACCAGGCGAGGTGGCGGCCGCAGGTGGGAGCGTATTGAACCGATACGCAGCTGGTTTACGGGTAACGTCAGGAGACAAGAGATGAACAAGAAGGTCGAAGAACAAACACAGAATGTCGCCTCGGAGGCTTCGTTTGAGGCAGGTAACGGTGAGCCAGAGATGATCGTGGTGGAACGCCGTGAACGGGTCGGGCTGATCATCCTGAATCGCCCGAAAAGCTTGAACGCACTCAATCGCCAACTGGCGGAAGAAACGCTCGCGGTACTGCGCGAGCTGGACGCCGACCCCGGCATCGGTGCCATCGTGATTACCGGCAACCCGAGAGCCTTTGCGGCCGGCGCCGATATCGAGGAGATGGCCGAGAAGTCGTTCACCGATTTCTACATGGATGACTTCCTGGCCCCCTGGGACGAGGTGCGCCAGATTTCCAAGCCCATCATCGCTGCGGTGGCCGGCTTTGCGCTGGGCGGCGGCTGCGAGCTGGCCCTGCTGTGCGACATGATCATCGCCTCCGACGACGCCCAGTTCGGGCAACCCGAGATCAAGCTGGGGATCCTGCCCGGCATCGGTGGCTCCCAGCGACTGGCACGTTCGGTCGGCAAGGCGATGGCGATGGACCTGGTGCTGACCGGTCGCAACATCGGCGCCCAGGAGGCCAAGGAGATCGGGCTGGTGGCGCGAGTCGTGCCGAAGGATGAGCTGATGCAGAATGCCCTCGAGGCGGCGCACACCATCGCAGGCTACAACGCGCCAGCCGTCAAGATGGCCAAGCGAGCGGTCAACGCGGCCTTCGAGACCCCGCTGGCGGAAGGCCTGCGCCAGGAGCGTCTGCTGTTCCAGGCGGCCTTTGCCACCGAGGGGCAGAAGGAAGGCATGAATGCCTTCGTCAAGAAGCGTGCGCCGGTCTTTCGCCATCGCTAGACGTCGGCCGAGCTCGCGACGAAAAACGACCAACAGCGTCGAATACAGAGCGTCAATCATTGACCGGGACAGGAGGGGTGGATGCCGTTTGTGACGATCAATCTAGTGAAAGGGAAGTCGAGAGACTACGTCAGGGCCGTGGCGGATCAGGTCAACGCCGCCGTCATCGATACCATGGGCTTCCCCGACGACGATCGCTACCAGGTGATCAATGAGTGCGAGCCGGAGAACCTGCAGTTGCAACGGCGTGATTCTGATCGCGTCATGATGCACCTGGTGATGCGAAGTGGCCGTCCGGACGCCGACAAGAAGGCGTTCTACGCCAGGGTCGTCGAGTCACTTGCCGAAAACCCCGGCATCCCCCCGCACAACGTCATGATCACCATCACCGAGAACCAGGACATCGACTGGTCGTTCAGGGATGGTGTGGCGCAGTTCTGTGAAACCTGAAGACGGACGCGCCGAGACGACCATGGCCCGCGAATAGCGGGCCATTTTTTTAGGCGTAGAAAGACAAGACGTGATGGCGGTGAAGGGTCGAGCCGCCCGGCATCGAGGTTGCCTGCCGAACAGGATGCGGGAGCCGAGGCTCTCAGTTTATGGGGCAGGCCTTGCCTTGGCCTGCCTGAGAATCGGGACAGAGGATTCACTGGTTATCGGGCGGTACGGCCTCGTTGAGCTGCTGGTGTCTTTGCCAGCGTTCGTGGGCCTCCTGCGAGTAGGTGCGCGAGGGGGTGCGTTCCATGCCTGCGCCAGCGGTACCCATACTGACCAGGCGCAGCAATGACGCCGTGGCCAGGATGACGATCAGCAGTGCCGGGAAGCCGCCCAGGTTGGACAGCATCTTGATGCCATCAACGCCGACGAAGCTGGTCATGATCCAGGCGACCGCACCGATGGTGCAGCCCCACAGGATCTTCAGCGGAAGACGGTAGCTGGCATTGTCATCGTTGCCATCGCCGGCGAGGGCGGCCTGGCTGTCGTTGCTGCATAGCTGGCTGATGGCCTCGGTGTTGGAATCTGCGGCGGTGACGTAGGAGAGAAAGGCAATTGTCAGAAAGGCGATGGCGCTGAGCCCACCCAGCGGCAGCTCGTCGAGGAGCGCGTAGACCATGGCCCCGGGACCGCTTTCCTGAAGCAGGGCATGCATGCTGCCGCCCGAGGTCAGATCCATGTGCAGGATGCTGCCGCTGGTGACAGAAACATAGGCAATGGCGAACAGTGCGGGGGCGACCAGGTTGATCAGCATGAATTGGCGCACCGTGTAGCCTCGCGAAATGCGACCGAGGAACAGCGCCGTGATGGGCGCCCACGCCATCCAGTTGGCCCAGTAGAAGATGCTCCAGTCCTTTGGCCAGGGGTCATCGGCCAGGGCGCCGGTAAACAGACTCTTTTCGATGAACTGGCCGAGATAGGCACCGCTGGACTCCACCCCGTAACCGAGGATGTCACGCGTCGGCCCGAACAGAAAGATGAAGGCCATGAAGGCGAAGAAGGCTCGAGCGTTGAGGGCTGACAGCATTGCGATACCGCGTTGCAGACCGCTGGCGGCGGAGGCTGTGAACACCGCCACGATCGCCAGGGTCACGATGCCCAGTGCCAGCGGCCCGGTTCCCGTGCCGAGGAAACGGTCGACACCACCGGCCAGGGTCATGGCGCCGGTGCCGAGTGACGACGCCATGCCACAGACCAGTGCAAACAGCGCCAGCGCATCCAGCAGGCGCCCGGGGCGACCAATAAGGCGATCGCCCAGGATAGGGGTGAACAGGGAACCCAGCGAGAAGGGCTTGCCCATGTTGTAGTGGGCGATGGCGAACATCACTGCCGGAACGGTATAGATGGCATAGGGCGTGAACGACCAGTGCAGGAACATGGTCGACAGCGAGAAGCGGGTCGCATCCAGGCTATTGGCGGTGATATCCAGCGACGCCGGAGGGTTATGCAGATGATAGAGCGGCTCGGCCGTCGACCAGAACATGATGCCTACCGCCACCGTGGTGCACAGGGTGATCGAGAACCAGCGCCACGGCGAGAGGATGGGAAGGGCGTTTTCGCCGCCGATCCGGGTTCGTCCCAGAGGGGACAGGAAGACGATCAGGCAAGTCATCACCATCACCAGTGAGGTAAGGGAGAACAGCCAGCCGACGTTGTCGAGAATGGCGCTGTTGAGGCCGCCGGTGACGTCCAGAAAACGCTCTAGATCGAGCATGCTGGCGGCGAGCGACAGAATCAGCAGGATGAAGGGGGGCCAGAAGACCAGAGGTCGCATCCGATGGAACATAGCGACTCCTTTTATTGTGGAGGCGAGGGCGAAGCCCTGGCAGGACGCCACGGGGCGTCCTGCCAGAGTCAGTGGAGCGGGGAAGCCAGGCGTCGACGCAGGACGGCGTGGTGCAAACTCGGCCGAGTTGGATCTGTGCCAGCCTTGTTGAACGACTGTGGGTCGAACTACTGGTAGGTGGCCTGGTCGGCACGGTTGGCGGCCAGGCGTTCTTCGTCCAGGTCAAGGCCGAGGCCGGGAGCCTCCGACAGCGTCAGCCATCCTTCCTTGTCTGCCAGTAGTGGGCTTGTCAGCGGGAAGTCGCGCTTTTCCGGTGTCCATTCCGGTGGGTCGAAGGGATACTCCAGATAGGGCGCGCCGGCCGGGCCGACAGCACCGGCGGTCAGGTGCAGGTTGGCAATGACGCCGATGCCGTTGCCCCAGGTATGTGGCGTGAACAGCTTGCCGGCGTCGACGATCTGACGGGCCAGGCGCGCCAACCCCAGCATGCCCACCGAGCAGACGGCGTCGGGCTGATAGACATCGAGGCATCCCTGACGCAGCATTTCAGTGAACTCGTAGGGTTCTCGTGTCATTTCGCCACCGGCGATGTGCAGCGAGGTCGCCTCGTTCAGTCTGGCCATACCCTCGTAGTCGCCGCGGTACAGAGGTTCCTCCATCCAGTAGACGCCCTGGTTCTCGAGCTCCCGGGCCACTTCCAGCGCCTGGGAAAACTGCCAGGGTGCCTTGACGTCCCAGGGCATGCGCCATCCCTGGTTGCAGTCGACCATCAGCTCCAGTGCATCGCCGACGGCACTGCGAACGGCGCCGAGCACGGCCAGATCCTCTTCCAGACGGGGACGCCCGAAGCGTAGCTTCAAGGCAGCAATGCCTGACGCCTTCACTTGTTCTGCCAGAGCGACCACCTCGTCGAGGGGACGATGGGTGCCGCTCGAGGCGTAGGCACGCAAACGGTTCGAGACACCGCCCATAAGGCGCCAGACCGGGGTCTCGAGGATCTTGCCGGCGAGGTCCCACAGGGCGACCTCCAGGGGCCAGCAGCGGCCAGCGTGGAAGCCGATGTTATCGATCACGCCAGCGTGGCGCTCCAGATCGAGTGGATCCTCGCCGATGAACAGATGACGAAAGTCATCGAAGCCGTACATCACATCCCCGGAGCCGATCCCTTCGCGTCCTTCGCTGTCGATCACCCGCACCAGGGTCGCCGGGAAACGACGGCGCGGTTGGCTGTCCCAGGCTGCGGGAAAGGGGGGATCAAGCTCGAACTGGTGATGGCTGATTTCGATGCGTGCAATTCGACACGCCTGGCCGGGGGCGGTGAAGAGCGGGGTCTGCATATCGTTGAGTCGCGGCGTCGTCATGCGAGTGCCTCCTGCGCTTCGGCGGACGAACCCTGCTGCAGACGCTGCCGGCGACGCTGGAAGCTGGTAACGGTGAGTTCCGCCAGGGTCTGCCAGTCATCACCTTCGGGTCGGCGTGCCGCGTTGTTGGCCATCGGTGCGTTGGCCTCGTCGCGCATCTCCTCGGCCAATCGCGAGGCGTCCATCTCGACGCCGGTAAACGGCGCGAGTGCCAGGTCGAAGGCACTGGCGTCGGCGAGTTCGCGGATCAGCGCCGGCAACTCCTCGGCACCGCTGCCAGGCAGCAGCGCATGGGCGCTGGGGGCGAAGATGGCTTCATGCCCGGTGACCGACCAGCCAAGCGTCGCCTCGACGGCGATCGCCACCGCCACTCCGTGGGGCAGATGGTAGAGGCTGCCCAGGGCATGACCGATGTTGTGGGCGATGCCGGTGCCGCCGTTGTCGATGGCCATGCCGGCGAGGCAGGCGGCTTCCTGAAGCTGTTGGCGAGCCTGGAGGTTGTGCGGGTCATGCACCGCCTCGGGCAACGAGGCACCAATCAGGCGAATGGCGGCCAGTGCCTGGCTTTCGATCAGCCGGTTGCGATTGCGGCCGGTGGTCGCCTCCAGGGCGTGGACGAAGGCGTCCAGGCCCGTCGCCGCGGTCAGCGGGGCAGGCAGCGAGCAAGTGAGTCGCGGGTCGAGCAGCACGGCATCGGGCAGCAGCTCGTCACCCCAGGCCCACATCTTGCGTCCGGTGTCGTCGGCCAGTATCGAGGTGCGGGTGACTTCACTCCCGGTTCCGGAGGTGGTGGGGACCATCACCGCCGGTGCCCTGCCACACCACGGGCTGCGGCCCAGCAGATACTGATCCATTTGTCCGGGGCTTCCCGCCAGAGCCGCCACCAGCTTGGCGATGTCCAGTGCGGTGCCGCCGCCGATGCCGATCACCAGCGGAGCGTCGAGCTCGCGGACCACCCGAGCCGCCTGGTCGACGGTCGCCACGGTAGGCTCGCCAGGAGGAGCGACGAAGCGGCTAAGCGCTGCATCCTGCTCCAGTTCGGCCACAAAGGGGGCGAGCACACCGCTGGCCTCGAGTCCGGCGTCGGTAATCAGCAGGTAGCGCTTGGCTGCGTGCTGTCGACGCAGTTCCGGGAGGCGAGATAGGCAGCCGGGGCCTGCGAAGACGGGAGCCTGGCGGCCGTTTGCGTAGTCCTGTCGCATGCTGGGCTCCTCAGATCTCGATCCAGGTGGTCTTGAGTTCGGTGTACTTGTCGAAGGCGTGAAGCGACTTGTCGCGGCCCTGTCCCGACTGCTTGAAGCCGCCGAAGGGCGCGTTGATGGAGGTGTGGTCATAGCAGTTGACCCACACGGTACCGGCGCGCAAGGCCTTGGCGGCGCGATGGCCGTCGCTCAATTTGTCGGTCCAGATAGCGGCGCCCAGACCATAGTCGGTGTCATTGGCAATGGTGATGGCTTCATCGAGTGAATCCACGGTGAGCACCACCAGTACGGGACCAAAGATCTCCTCGCGGGCCACACGCATATCGTTGCTGACGTCATCCAGCACCGCCGGTGTCAGGTAGTAGCCGCCGCTGTCACGGTGAACCCGTTCACCACCGAAGCGTAGCCGCGCGCCTTCCCGCTGGCCCTCGGCCAGGTAGTGCTGGACCTTTTCCAGCTGGGGCTGCTCGATCATGGCGCCGATCTGATTGGCGGGGTCGAGGGGATCGCCGGGTGCCAGCTTGTCGGCCCAGCTTTCCAGTCGTTCCAGCAGGGCTTCCTTGACCTCGCGGTCGACGATCAGTCGCGTGCCGGCGTGGCAGGTCTGGCCCTGGTTGTACCAGACGCCGTAGGCGACATACATCGCGATCTTGTCCAGATCCTCGACGTCACGAGTGACGATATGTGGGCTCTTGCCGCCGCACTCCAGGCCGACTCGCTTCATGTTGGATTCCGCCGAGTAGGCCAGAAACCGCTTGCCGATCTCGGTGGATCCGGTGAAGCCAACCGCATCGACGTCCATGTGGCGCCCCAGGGCTTCACCGGCCTCGTGGCCGAGTCCGGTGACGACCTGGAAGGCACCGTCGGGAATACCCGCCTCGGCGGCCAGCGCTGCAACCTTCAACGTCGCCAGGCTGGACTGCTCGGCGGGCTTCAGGATCAGGGAATTGCCTGCACCCAGCGCCGGGCCGATCTTCCAGCCGGCGATGATCAAGGGGTAGTTCCAGGGCACTACCGCCGCGACCACGCCCACCGGCTCCCGGTCGATCATGCACACGCTGGAAGGTCCATTCGGGGCGGTCTCGCCGTAGAGCTTGTCGAGGGCCTCGGCGTAGTAGCGCAGACCACCGATCAGCCCAGGGATATCGACGCTGGTGGTCTGAGAGATGGGTTTGCCGGTCTCGAGGGTCTCGAGCAGTGCAATTTCGTCGGTGTGTTGCTCGATCAATTGCGCCCAGCGCAGCAGATAAGCCTTGCGCTCGGTGGGTGGCAGGTCGCGCCAGGTCCCCGCATTGAAGGTGTCACGGGCAATCGTGACGGCACGATCGACGTCTTCTGCCTGGCAGGCGGCGACGGCGACGAGGGATTCGCCGGTGGCGGGATTCTCGGCGGTGAAGGTCGCCCCACCGGCCGCGTCACAGAACTGACCGCCCAGGTAGGCCTGGTGCGGCAGGCTCAGGCTACTGGCCAGTTGCTGCCAGTCGGTCAATGAGCGCTCTGTCATCGTGTGAATCTCCCGAGGTCATGAACTGTAGTCGGCATCCTAGGCAGCAGCAGACGCTGCAACAAACGACCATTTTGCAGTCGCACCATTCGTAAAAGTCATGAAGATCGGGGTATTCTTCGATGTTTTGTGCAGAATTGATGATTCGTCACGAGTTTTTCTAAGGGGAGCCCATGCAGCGTTCACTACCACCACTCAACGCCCTCAAGGCCTTCGAGGCCGCCGCCCAGTGTCTGAGCTTTACCCAGGCAGCGACCCGCCTGTGTGTGACCCAGAGCGCCGTGAGCCGCCAGGTCAAGCTGCTCGAGGAGCAGCTCGGAGTGGCGCTGTTCGACCGAAGTGGCGGGCAATTGCGGTTGACCGCTGCAGGCAATCGGCTGCTGCCGGTACTCAGGCAGTCCTTTGATCGGATCGCCTGGACCGTCGGTGCGCTGGAGGACCAGCAGCAGTTATCCCACTTGAGGATCAATGTGCCGCCGACCTTTGCCAGTCGCTGGCTGGTGCCGCGGCTCGGTCGGCTGCACGCGCTGCACCCCTCGCTGGACCTGTCGATCACCACCCGATTCGAAGATGATCTGTTGAATCATGCCGAGATGGACGGCGTGATTCGCTTCGGCGCCGGCGAATGGCCGGAGCTCGACGCCGAGCTGCTGATGCAGGAATCCCATGTGGCGGTGTGTGCCCCGCAGTTGCTGGAGGGGCGGCGAGGGCGTGAGGTGGATCTGACTCGTCATACCCTGCTGCATGTACTTCGAGACGATGACCGTTTCCAGACCTGGCAGCACTGGCTGCGAGCGGCAGGCATCGAAGGCGTCGAGACAGATGGGGGGCTGGCCTTCGACGTCCTCGAGCTCGCCATCCAGGCGGCCATCAATGGCATCGGGGTGGCGGTGGCCGATCGCCACATGATCGGCCGTGAATTGATGCGCGGGGATCTGGTGCAACTGCTGGACGTCGAGGTCACCGGCCATCAGTCCTACTGGCTGGTGACGCGTCAAGAGCAGCAGGATTCCACCAACATGGCGCTGTTTCGTCGCTGGCTGCGCCAGGAGATCAGCGATCCACCTGCCTGAGTGTGGCGTCGATGCTCACTGGAAACGCGCCAATTCGCTTCAGCCGATCGTTGTGTCAGAGGTCAGCAGTTCACGGATCAGCATGATCAGATCGTCCCCTGCGGGGTGCTGGAAGCTTGGCGAACGATGGAGCTCGAGCTCGGCCGGTGGCAGCGGCGGGAGGCCATCGGTGTCGCCGAGTATGCGCCAATCATCGGGTAGGGTGCGGCGATCAGCGACGGTCACTGCGTCGCGCTGGTTCACCGCCATGCGCAGGCCGGTGGGGCTCTGGCTGGTGTAGTGCAGCGACCACTGGCGACCTTGGCGCGTCAGGCTGTCGAGGGCGCGTTGCCGGTAGGGGCAGTGGTCGGGGAACAGCGCCAGCGGTAGCGCTGCCTGAGGGTCGTGATCGAAGTCGCGATGGGCGGCCCACACCAGGGATTCGGCGGCCAGGATGTCCCCATTGCCATGATTGGCGTGACGCACCGTGAGCGCCAGGTCGAGTTCGCCGGCCTCGAGTGCCTCGATCAGCTCGCTCGACATGCGGCAGTGGATATGCGGGCGAATACGAGGATGGCGCTGAGCGAAGCGATCCAGCAGTCGCGGCAGCCAGATCTCAGCGTAGTTTTCAGGCAGTCCGAAACGAATCACCCCGTCGCGATCCCCATGACCGAGAGCGCTGATGGCTTCGCGCTGCAACTGCAGCAGGCGGCGCGCGTAGACCAGAAAGATCTCGCCATCCTCGGTCAGGCTGAGTTGACGGCTGGTGCGATATACCAGCGGACTGCCTACGCGCTCTTCCAGGGTGCGAATGCGCTGGCTGATGGTCGATTGCGTCTTGTGCAACTGCCGGGCGGCCGCCGTGAATCCCCCATTCTCGATCACCGCCACGAAGGCGCTGAGCAGTTCGGTGTCCAGGATCGGCAGGCTATGCCCATCGGTTTTGTCGATGGAATGCATCGGAACGAATCGTTTCCTCGATGATTGAAGTTTCCCCACTATGCCGCTGAACCCAAGACGAGACCAGCGTCGACTGGTCGTCCCTTCCCCGGCTCACCGAGGAGAACCCTGATGCTTACTGCACAGCAACTGGCCGATGCCGAACGCCATGACCTGACAGACCTGGTCGATAGCGAACGCTATCCTCTCGATCGTCCTGATGATCCTGTCCTGCTGTCGGCCATCGCCACGGCCCGCAAGGACCTTGATCGCGAGGGCTGTGCGGTGCTTCGCGGTTTCCTGCGCCAGGACCGACTGGCGCAGATGCGCGAGGAGTGCCATGAACTGGCGCAGAAGAGCTTCTACAACAGCCGTGAGGTGAACGCCTACTTTACCGCTGACGATCCCGAGTTGCCTGAGCAGGATCCTCGCCGGCTGTTCATGACCCGCACCAGCGGTTTCGTGACCCGCGACATGATCACGGCGGATCGCATCATGCAGCGCATGTACGTTTCGCCAGGCATGAAGTCGCTGGTCGCCCGCTGCCTTGGCGAGGACAAGGTGTATGAGTATGCCGATCCCTATGCCGGGCTGGTGCTCAACGTGCTGCCCGACGGCACCCAGCAGCCATGGCACTACGACACCAATGAATTCATCGTCACCATGATGACCCAGGCGCCAGAAGAAGGCGGCAGCTTCGAGTACTGCCCGGACATCCGTACGCCCCAGGAGGAGAACTACGAGGGAGTCGGCGCGGTGATTCGCGGCGAAACACGTGAAGGCGTGCGTCGCCTGGACCTGCAACCCGGTGATCTTCAGCTGTTCAAGGGGCGCTTCAGCCTGCATCGCGTGACTCGTGTGGAGGGTGACACGCCGCGACTGACGGCGATCTTTGCGTATTCCAAGACGCCTGGCGTGGTCGGTCGTCTCGAGCGCACCCGCCAGCTGTATGGCCGGGTGTCCGAGCTGCATATCCAGGCCGAACAGGATCGGGCCGAACGCGCCGATGGCCTGCTCGACTGAGCCCCTTCGCCATTCAATCCCAGGGAGCAACGCTGATGAATATGGATCTGGACGCAATGGGCATCCTGCCCCCGACCCATCGCCCCGAAGACTGTGAACCGACGCAGCAGGAGATCCCGCAGATCCTGCTTGACCGGCTTGCTCGCGTACGGGCTCAGCTCAAGTCGCGCGACATTTCAGCCGCGGTACTGTTTGACCCGGCCCATGTGCGCTATGCCACCGGTTCCAGAAACATGCAGGTCTACAGCTCGCGCAACCCGGCGCGCTATGCCTTCGTGCCCGCCGAGGGGCCGGTAGTGTTGTTCGAGTTTTCCGGGTGCGAGCATCTGGCCTCTCATCTGCCGACGATCGACGAGATCCGTCCGGCGAAGGCGATCTCGTACTACTTCAACGAGCGTAATACCCACGCGGTCACCGAGGCCTGGGCCGATGAAATCGACGACCTGATTCAGCGCCAGTGCGGCGGTGGCGGCAAGGTGGCACTGGAGAGCGCGACCTCCCAGGCGGCGTTTGCGCTGAAGGAGCGTGGTTACCGGGTGCTGGATGCCCAGGAGCCACTCGAGCAGGCCCGTGCCTACAAGGTGCCCAATGAGATCAAGATGATCCGCTCGTCGTTGCGTGCTGTGGAGGAGGGCGTGCGTCAACTTGAGGCCAGCATTCGGCCCGGCGTGACCGAGAACGAAGCCTGGTCGAAGCTGCACCAGCATATCGTCGCGACCGATGCGGATTTTATCGAGACGCGTCTGATGAACTCCGGGCCGAGAACCAACCCCTGGTTTCAGGAGTGTTCCGACCGCCGTATCCAGTCAGGAGAGCTGGTAGCGCTGGATACCGATGTGGTCGGACGCTACGGCTACTACGCCGACTTTTCGCGCACCTTCCTGTGCGGGCGTGATGCCCCATCTCAGACGCAGAAAGATCTGTATCGCATGGCGTACGACCAGATTCAGACCAACATGGCTAATCTCAAGCCTGGGGTGAGCTTCAAGGAATACGCCGAGCGTGCCTGGGAGATTCCTCCCGCCTACAAGTCTCGCCGCTACTTTGCCCTGGCTCACGGGGTCGGCATGAATGGCGAGTATCCCTACATCGTGCACCGCGAGGACATCGACGACAAGGGCTACGACGGCGTTATCGAACCCGGCATGACCCTGTGTGTCGAGAGCTTCATCGGTCATGAAGCTGGGGGCGAAGGGGTGAAGCTCGAAGAACAGCTATACGTCCGCGAAGACGGCCAGGTGGAGCTGCTGTCGGACTATCCATTCGATGCCCGTCTGCTGGGCTGACGATCCCCAGGATGCGCCACCGATCGTGGGTGGCGCATTCCGTTAACTCATGCAAGGTATGAGAAATGCGTCGGCTTGATCAGCATCGTCTCATGCTAGGCTTTTCCACTTGCCTTGCCGACAATCAGAAGAAGGAGTTTTCATGAAGAAATTTTCCGTAACTCTGCTGGCGCTGGGTGTCATGTCTGCTGGCAATGTGTCCGTTGCCGACGACAAGTCACTGACCATCGGCACCAACAATTGGGCCGAAAACATCGCCGTTGCCAACATGTGGAAGATTCTCCTCGAGGAGGAGCATGACTATGACATCGAGCTGTCGGATGTCGGCAAGAGTGTGCTCTACAGTGGTCTTGCCAGTGGCGACTTCGACCTTTCACTCGAGATCTGGTTGCCGACCACCGATGCGCCCTTTCTGGAACCATACCGCGATCGCATCGACGTCCACGATGTCTGGTATCGCGGGACTGGCCTGGGGCTGGTGGTCCCAAGCTACGCCGATATCGACAGCATTGCCGAGCTGAAGGAACAGGCTGAGCGTTACGAGTATCAGGGCGGCCCCTCAATTCTTGGCATCGATTCGGGGGCTGCCATTGCGGGCCTGACCGACGACGTGATCAGCGCCTATGATTTGCCCTTTGACCAGATCAATAGCTCTGGACCGGCGATGATGGCGGCGCTTGATGGTGCCTACAGCCGCGAAGAGCCGATGGTGGTGACGCTGTGGAGTCCTCACTGGGCCTTCGCCGAGTACGACCTCAAGTACCTCGAGGATCCCAAGGGGATCTATGGTGACAACGAGGACATCTACTGGATGGCACGCCCCGGTCTGGACGAGGATGATCCCTGGCTGACATCGGTGCTCAATGCCTGGCATATGGATGATGATAGCCTTGGAACGCTGATGGCTCGGATAGAGGAAACAGGGGATCCCGAAGAGGGTGCCCGGGACTGGATCAACGACAATCGTGATCTGGTCGATAGCTGGATCGACGACGCCTCCGGCTAGCCCATTGCCTTGAAGGGCCGTGCGCAACCGGCCGTACCCGAAGACGCGATGGGAGAAAAGGCGACGTCGCCGGCCCGCTTCGCTATCGTCGTCCCTGGGTGGTACGGCCATCTGTGGTCATGAAGTCGACCGACTTTTCTGTTTGAAGAACGTTTTCAAACGACCAGGGTTCCATCTCGTCACCATGACAATGGTGGAGGTGGAGCCCCACCAGGGAGGTGCCATTGAGGCTAGTGCGACGTCCCTACCGCTTGGCCAGTATTCCCCCTTCGTTTACGCCTGAGCTCTGCGCCAAAGCCCTTCATCAAACCCCTCACCAAAGCCGCTTTCCCGGGAGTCGGGCTAGAGCGGTCGCCCATCCAGTGAATGTTCCATGATCGCAAGCGTCAGTGTGAAGTGATGCTGGGCGACGCTGAAGGCGTCGTCTGCGCGTCGTTCGAGGATGGCCTGGACCAGTTCACGATGTTCCCGTCTTGCCCTTGGCAATGATTCGGCGGGGTAGGGTTCAGAGCCGAATCCCAGGGTGGCTCGCGCCGTCAGTTGGCGTGACTGCGCGACCAGATGGTGATTGTCGGCCATCTGCATGATGCAGTCGTGAAGGCGCTCATCGAGTTGGCGGGCGACGGAGGCGTCGTCGGTGTCGCAGAAGCGGTCCAGCAGCGCCTGCAACGTTTTGGCCTGGGCCTCGTCGTGACGCTCGGCGGCGGTTCTGGCCACCAGCCCCTCCACCAGACAGCGATAGTCGAAGAAGTCCCTGAGCTGGGGCAGCTCCTGTCCGAGGATACGCTGGGCGGTGTTGGGCGAGGCCTCGTCGACCCGTTTGAAGGTGACAAAGGTACCGCCATCACGACCACGGCGGGATTCGATCAGGCCAAGCTCGCCCACGATCTTCAAGGCGCCGCGGACGGTGACGCGACTGACCCCCTGGCGCTCCGCCAGGTCGCGCTCCGGCGGCAGGCGATCCCCGGGGGAGTAAGCGCCAATGGCGATCGCCGTCACGATCCGGTCCGCCAGCTCCTGGGTGGCCGAGCGGGCGCCGCCGGCGCCTGGCAGGTCGGTTCGAGACGGTTCAATCATAGGGTTCTCTCCAAAAGGTATTGTCACAATACCTTTAAGTGTGATTTTCTAAAAATGAAGCGGCCAACGTCGCTGTGTCCGGCGCACTGTCGCAGGTCGCGAACCGCGTCCGGGTCTGCTGGCGGGTTCGAGTATACACGGCGCCGTCAGATTCTTGACCGGCCAAGGGAATGCACAGCAAGAGGCCGCCCAGTGTCGCCACGCAGGCAGCCTCGACCCGGTGGACGTCTTCGACCGCTCGATGGCGGGAGATCCCCGCCTTGCCAACTAGAACAAGAGGAAATCACCGATGAGTGACAATATCCTGGAGAGTCTGGGCTACACCCAGGAACTCTCACGAACGCTCAAGCTGAGAGATCTGGTGATCTACGGCCTGATCTTCATCGTGCCGATCGCTCCCTTCGGTATCTTCGGCCACGTCATGAGCGCCAGCGGTGGCATGATCGTCACCGCCTATGTCATCGGACTGGTGGGGATGCTGTTTACCGCCATCTGCTACTCCCAGATGGCCAAGGAATTCCCGGTAGCAGGCTCGGTGTACTCCTACGTGTCCCGCGGGGCGGGCAGCTTTGCCGGCTTCGTCGCGGGCTGGATCATGCTGCTGGACTACATCCTGATTCCGGCGCTGTTGTACGTGGTGGGGGCGCTGGCGATTCACGACATCTTCCCGTCGCTGTCACCGATCCTGCTGGTGGTGGCCTTCGTCGTATTCAACACCTACATCAATATTCGCGGCATCAGCTTTACCGCCGCCTTCAACCGCTGGATGCTGGTGGCCGAACTGCTGGTGCTGGCGGTGTTTCTGGTGGTGGGGGTGGTGGCCATCAGCAACAACGTCAACGGTGCCGTCTTCTCGATGGCCCCGGTCTACGATGCCGATGACTTCTCGCTGGGGCTGATCATCTCTGCGGTGCCGATCGCGGTGCTCAGTTTTCTGGGTTTCGATGGCATCTCCACCCTGGCGGAAGAGGCCAAGGGCGGTGGCAAGGCGGTCAGCAAGGCGATCTTCCTGGTGCTGTTGATCATAGGTGGCCTGTTCATCGCCCAGACCTGGGTGGCGGCGCTGATCCAGCCCGATCCCGCCTCGTTCAACAATCTCGACACCGCCTTCTATGAAACCGCACGTATCGCCGGGGGCGGCTGGCTGGCGGTGCTGACCGCCGCGACCACCGCTATCGCCTGGGGCGTCGCTGACTCCCTGGTGGCCCAGATCGCGACCGCGCGAATCCTCTACAGCATGGGCCGTGATCGGCTGCTGCCGGCGCCGCTGGCTCGCGTTCACCCGCGCTTCAAGACGCCCTACGTCAGTGCGCTGCTGGTCGGTGCCGTGTCCATCGTCGCGGGGATCGCTTTCATGCAGCAGCTGGCGTTGTTGACCTCCATCGTGACAATCGGCGCCCTGACCGCCTTCATCATTCTGAACATCACCACGCTCTACTACTTCGTGTTCAAGAAGAAGGCAGCCAATCCTTTCCTGCATATCCTGTGTCCGCTGCTTGGCCTGGCCGTGGTCGGCTACATCTGGAGCGGGTTCGAGTCCTATACCGTGCTGATCGGGCTGGCATGGGCGGTTGTCGGTGTCGGCGTCTACGCCTTTGCCAAGCGCGGTGGACGTGCCGTGCAGATAGAAATCTAAGGCTTGCCTGAAAAGTGCCTGCGCTCGTCGATGTTGAGAACAGCGCCCAGGGCCAATTGAAAACACTCGAGGCGTCGGTCGGCGGAGACGACCGGCGCCTCGAGGTGGAGACACAAGAATGAAGATCAAGACGATACACGACGTTCATCACTGTTTTGACCACGCCCTCGAGCCGCAGGAAACGATCAGTTCCGGTGATACTCGGCGCTTCGATATTCTCGATGCCAGCGGTGGCTTGATTACCCGACACAGCCAGGCCGACGCGCTGACCCGGCTGCCGGCAGGGGAGCTCAATCCGGTGTGTGGCCCCCTCTATATGGAGGATGCCGAACCCGGCGATGTGATCGAGGTGGAACTGGTCGACTTCGAACCGGGGCAGTGGGGCTGGACGGGGCTGATCCCGGGTTTCGGGCTGCTGGCCGACGATTTCACCTCGCCCTGGCTCAAGGTGTCGGAGTACGACAGCGAGTCGGTGTACTTCGACGAGGACATCGTGATTCCGTTTCGGCCCTTCGCCGGTACCATCGGGCTCGCGCCTGCCGAGCCGGGGCAGCACTCCATCGTGCCGCCGCGCATCTGCGGCGGCAATCTCGACATCCGTGACCTGGTAAAGGGAGCTCGGCTGTACCTGCCGGTGCAGGTCAAGGGAGGGCTTCTGAGCATCGGCGACACCCACGCCTGCCAGGGCGACGGAGAGGTCTGCGGAACCGCGGTAGAGACCCGCATGGCCGCCACGGCCACATTGCGTCTGCACAAGGCGGGCAATATTCCTGCGCCGATGTTCGACGTGCCGCCGGGAGCGTCGAGCGAGGAAGATGCGGGCTTTCTGGTGACCACCGGGGTGGGGCCGGACCTGATGCAAGGCGCCCGTGACGCGGTGCGCTTCATGATCGATCGGTTGCACCGTCAGGCCGGCATGGATGAGCAGCTGGCCTACGCGCTTTGCAGCGTGGCAGGGCGGCTACGGGTCAGCGAGATCGTCGATCAGCCCAACTGGGTGGTGTCCTTCTACATGCCTCGGTCGATCTTCCGCTCGAAGAGTCTTAGAGCCATCTAGGTGTATGATCCCGGGAAGAGCTGAACTGACCTTTCCGTTCGTCAGAACGTTGGGTCAGGCCCGCGGGCCTGACCAAAAACGCCGGGTGCTTTGGCACCCGGCGTTGTCGTCATGACGTCACTTCGGCTCGCTCGGCGGCCACCTGCGCAAGGACTTCCTGGTAGTTCTCGACGCCCTGGGCGCCGGTGACCAGGTAGCGGCGGTTGAACACCATGGCGGGTACCCCGCTGATGCCCTGCTGTTGCCAGAAGGCCTGGCGCTGTCGCACCGATTCGCCGCGCTCGCCCGACTCGAGCATCGCCACGACCTCGTCGCGGTCATGGCCGAGACTCGCCGCCACATCGGCCAGTACGTCGATTCGGTGGAGGTCGCGGCGCTCGGTGAAGAAGGCGCTGAACAGGGCCTGCTTCATGCGGTGGCCTTCGTCTGGAGAGCGCTGCTCTGCCCAGTCGATCAACTGGTGGGCGCGGAAGGTGTTCACCATGCGCATGTCATCGGCGTAGTTGAAGGTGAAGCCGAGGTCGGCGCCCATCTGGGTGAGCCGTTCCCGTGCGCTGCGCGAGTCCTCATCGCTGGTGCCGTACTTGGCGGCGATATGCTCGCGCAGGTTTTCGCCTTCCTCGCCCATCTGCGGATTGAGCTCGAAGGGGTGCCAGTGCACCTCGATGTCGATCCCGCTCTGGCGCGCCGCCTCGGCGAGCTGGCGGTAGCCGATGATGCACCAGGGACAGACGACGTCGGAGACGATGTCGACGGTGATGGTGGTGTCGCTGTCGTGGCTATCTGGGGATGTGGGCATGTCGGCCTCTACTCCTGAAGAAAGGTGTCCCGGGTTGGTCGTTAGCAGGGCAACCAACCTTACAGGCCCCGGGACACGATCAACAGGGGCGCCCAGGCTTTATTCGAAAAGTCGACGAGCGAAGGTTAGACAAGGCAAAAATCGGTGAGAAAGCGCAGTTTACGGGGTGTAAATGAGCACTATAAGCCGATTTTTAACGCCGTATTACCGAGCGCAGGCACTTCTCGGGAAAGCCTCAGATGAGTCGATCCCACAGCCCATCCTGATACTCCCTGGCACTGGCCTCGAAGCTGTCCGGGTAGACATTGCGGAAGCGGTGCTCGTCCAGCGGGATCAGTCGCGCCATCTCGTCGATCATCGCCGCCGGGTCCTGCTGCAGGTCGTCGCCGGCAAACTGCTGCTGCACCGAGCGAATCGGTTTTTCAGGGGTGAAGCAGGCGTCGGGGTCGTACCACTGGTCCAGGGTGTTGTACATGCGGTCGTTGAAGCCGGTGCGGAAGGGGCCGGGGTTGATGGTGGCCACCTTGACGCCCAGCGGGGCGAGCTCTTCGTAGAGCAGTTGCGCCATGCCTTCGAGGGCGTGCTTCGAGGCGACGTAGGGACCGAGGTAGGGGAAGGTGGTGAAACCAGCGATGGAGGAGGTCAGTACGATCTTGCCCTTGCCTCGCTCGACGAACTCGCGGGCGTAGGGCTGCACGAATTCCAGGGTCGAGAAGACGTTGGTCTCGAACACTCGGCGTACCCGGTCCACCGGGATCTCGGCCAGCGGACCGGTCTCGCCGATGGCGGCGTTGGCCACCACGATATCGACCTGGTGCCCGTAGCTGGAAAACACCGCGTCGCGGTCGCGCTTGTCGGTGATATCGAGCTTTTCGACGGTGAGCGTCAGTTCCTGCTGCCGGGCCTTTTCCTTGAGCGAGGTGACTTGGGGCCAGATCTCCGTGGTAGCGATGACCTTGTGTCCCGCCCTGGCCAGGGCCAGTGCCGTACCTTCGCCGAGTCCGCTGCCGGCGCCGGTGATCAGAATGGTCTTCATCATCGTGCTCCTGTCTGGGAAAAGGAACGGTCGCGGCACGCCTGGGCGTAGCGCCTGGCAAGGCCATTGGGCGCTTGCCTCTGGGCGTTTGACAATCCGGGACCCTAACGTGCCGCGACGGCGCTGCTCAACCATCGCGCCAGCATCGCGTCGGCACCCTGGCCCGTATCCTGGCCAACATCATGGCCAGCATCGTGATCAGGGCGGCCGACCGTCGCCACCGCGAGTCCCAGCGTGCTGCCGAGGTCATGTCACGATGATGACGCTTCGGTGTCGGGGACCGTCGATCGATGATCCTTGTGCACTGCCCTTGCCTGCGAGTGTGGCCTGCGGTCCTGTCGACCCAGCGGGACCATCATCGGGCGGCCGCTGACGGGATCGGCGAAGACGTGGCTGTCCAGTCCGAATACCTCCCTGACCATGGTGGTGGTCATCACCTCACTGGCCGGGCCGCTTGAGTAGACCTTACCGGCGGCCATGGCGATCAACTCATCGGCATAGCGCGCGGCAAGGTTGAGCTCATGCAGCACCATGACGATGGTGGTGCCGCGCTGGCGGTTGAGGTCCTCGAGCAGATCGAGCACCTCGACCTGGTGGTGGATATCGAGATAGGTGGTGGGTTCGTCGAGCAGCAGCACGTCGGTGCGCTGGGCCAGGGCCATGGCGATCCATACCCGCTGGCGCTGGCCGCCTGACAGTTCCTCCAGCACACGCTCGGCGAGGCCGGTGGTGTCGGTGGCTTCCAGCGCCTCGCTGACGGCGTCATCGTCTTCGCGGCTCCAGCGCTGAAACATGCCCTGGTGGGGGTGGCGGCCACGGCTGACCAGCTCCAGCACGGTGATGCCTTCAGGGGCGAGTGGCGCCTGAGGCAGCAGGCCCAGGCGCTGGGCCAGGCGCCTGGCGGGCAGCCGGTGCAGGTCGTGTCCGTCGAGCAATACCTGGCCGCGCTGCGGCGCCAGCAGGCGTGACAGCGAACGCAGCAGCGTCGACTTGCCGCAGGCGTTGGCGCCGACGATGGCGGTGATACCCGCTGGCTTGACCTCCAGATCGATGTTGTCGAGGACCGCTCGGTCGCGGTAGCCGGCGGTCAGGCCTCGGGCACTGAGCCGGGTAGGCGTCATCAGGTGGATCCTCGGGCGTTGTCGCGCATGACGAGGGTAATCAGGTAGGGGGCGCCGATCACGCCGGTGACCACCCCCACGGGATAGCGGGCCGGCAGCAGATGCTGGCCGATAAAGTCACCCAGCAGCACGAACAGGGCGCCGACCAGGGCAGCGGGGATCAGCACCGAGCCGTTGTGACGGATCAACCAGGCGGCGACCGGGCCGCTGAGGAAGGCGACGAAGGCGATCGGCCCGGTCACCGCGGTGGCAAAGGCGACCAGCCCCACCGCCGCGACCACGATGCCCAGGCGGGTGAGCGACAGCCTGACACCGAGCCCCCGGGCCATGTCATCGCCCAGGCGCATCGCCTCCAGGTCCCTGGCGAAGTGAAGTAGCGGCAGGCCAAGCACGATCAGCGCCAGCAGCAGGGGCAGGCTCTGATCCAGGTGCACGCTGTTGAGGCTGCCGGTCATCCAGCGCATGGCCTCCTGCAGTGGCCAGGCCGGGGCCTGGGTCAGCAGGTAGGCGATGGCGCTCTGGAGCATGGCGGCGAGGCCGATGCCGGTCAGAATCAGGCGGGTATCGGCGACGCCGCGGCGCCACGACAGGGCATAGATCAGCACGGCGACGCCAAGACCGCCGACGATGGCCACCAGTGCCACCGGAGCGCCACGCAGCGACAGCATGACGATGGCGAAGACCGCCGCTGCGCTGGCGCCGGCGCTGATACCGATCACGTCGGGGCTGGCCAGCGGATTGCGCAGCATGGTCTGGAAGGCGGCGCCGCCAAGGCCGAAGCAGGCCCCGGCCAGCACGGCAATCAGCGCCCGGGGTAGCCTCAACTCCATCAGGGTGAAGGAGGCGCCGGGAACCTGCTCGCCGGACAGCACCGCGATCACCGTGGCAGGGTCGATCCACGACTGGCCCAGCATCAGGGTGAGGCAGACCCCGGCAAGCAGCGCACACAGCAGCAGCGCAATGATCCGCCGGCGCTGGCGTTGGCGTTGCCGTCGCAGCTGTCTGACGGTCGACGGCGTGGGCCTTGCTTGGGTGGACCTTGCTTGAGAGGACGTCGCTCGGCAGGACATGGCTTGAGAGGACGTCGCTCGGCAGGACATGGCTTGAGTGGGCGTCGCTCGCGGGGAGGTGGTCGGTGTCGTCGTCACAGTGACCTCAGCGTGTGGCGGCGGACGATCCAGATAAAGACCGGACCGCCGAGCAGGGCGGTGACGATACCGACGTCGAGTTCGGCCGGACGGACCAGCACCCGGCCCAGGGTGTCGGCGAGGATGACCAGCAGGGCGCCGCCGAGGGCACACAGCGGCAGCAGGCGGCGGTAGTCGGCACCGACCAGCAGGCGCAGCGCATGGGGCACCACCAGACCGACGAATCCGATGGGACCACAGGCCGCGGTGGTCGCCCCGCACAGCAGGATGGCCCCCACCGCGGCCAGCGCTCGGGCCATGGCCACGCGCTCGCCTAGGCCGGTCGCCGCCTCATCGCCCAGCGCCATCAGGTTGAGCTTGCGCGCCGCCAGCAGCGACGCGGCAAGGCCCAGGGCCAGGAAGGGCAGCACCGGGGTGATGCGATCGAGGGTAGCGCCGCCGACGCCGCCGATCAGCCAGGAATGGATCAGCCCGGCGATGTCGGCGCGGGGCAGAATCACGGCGGAGGTCAGCGAGGTCAGGGCGGCGGTCACCACCGCGCCGCTCAGCGCCAGCCTGAGAGGGGTGGCGCCGCCTCGTCCGAGGTTGGCCACCAGGTAGACCAGCAGTGCACTGGCGCCGGCGCCGGCGATGGCCACCCAGATGTAACCAGAGGCCTGCTGCATATCGAACCAGGCGATGCCGATGACGACTGCCAGCGCGGCGCCGGCGTTGACCCCGAGCAGGCCTGGATCGGCCAGAGGATTGCGGGTCAGGCCTTGCATGGTCGCCCCGGCCACGGCCAGCGCGGCCCCCGCCAGCAACGCCAGCAGGGTGCGGGGCAGACGGCTGGCGATTGCCGCTTCGTCGATGGAGTCGATACGCCCATCCAGCAGACCCATGAGCGCGGTCAGATCCGTCGGCCTGGCGCCGATGACCACCGACATCATGACGCTGGCGGCCAGCGCCGCCAGCAGCAGATAGACGCCGGTCGGGCCCGAATGGCGTGGCCTGCCAGGCGCCAGCGGCCTTGCCTTCATATCCTTTTCTTCCTGCTCATTTGTGCGTATCCATCCTGTCCAGACGCTCCATTCAGGGTTGCTGACGCTTGATTCAGGGTTGCTGACGCTTGCGAGCGGCTTCGGCCAGTCGTTCGACGTAGTCGTCGAGCACCCAGGGGATCGACAGCGGCGTCGGGTTGGCTGCGGTTCCGGTGGGATTGTTGCCGAGCAGCACCAGCGAGCCCTGTTCCACCGCGGGCAGGCGCGAGGTCAGCATATGCTCGTTGAGTCGCTCCACCAGCGGCTCGCCACCATAGGTAATGATGATGTCGACATCGGCAATCTCGTCGATACGCTCGGCGCTGATGGAGCCGGCGAAACGGCCGTCAACGGAGCTGTCGGTGACGAACTGGGGCGAGGTCAGGCCGATCTCGTGCAAGAAGCGCACCCGGGCGTCGTTGTCGTTGTAGAAGTTGATCTGACTGAGGTCGGTGGGCTTGATATGGCTGATCAGCATGGCGCTCTTGCCGGCGAGTTCCGGGTGCTCGGCGATCTGTTGCTCCACCTGGGCCTCCAGGCGTGCGATCAAGGCCTCGCCTTCCTCGGCCATGCCCATGCCTGCGCTGTTGAGTCGGATCATGTCACGCCAGCCCGACGACCAGGGCGCTTCGGGGTAGGCCACCACCGGGGCGATCTTGCTGAGGGTGTCGTAGTCGGAGCGGCTGAGGGCGGAATAGGCCGCCAGGATAACGTCGGGCTGGCTCGCGGCCACCGCCTCGAAGTCGATGCCATCGCCTTCGTCGAACAGGTTGGGGGGGGCGGCGTCGAGCTCGTCAAGACGCTGCTCCACCCAGGGCCAGAGGCCATCGCCATCGTCATCGCCGAAGGTGGTGGCGGGAAACCCCACCGGCACCACTCCCAGTGCCAGCGGCACCTCGTGGTTGGCCCAGGCCACCGTGGCGACCCGTTCGGGCTTTTCCTCGATCACGGTGACGCCGAGCGCGTGCTCGATTTCGATCGGATAGCCATCGTCGCCAGCGGCGAGGACAGGCTGGACGGCGGCGAGTAACACAAGGCCGAGCGGCCAGCGTGGGTGGATCAGGGGCATGGGGTCTTCCTTAGAGAGGCGATGACCGGCTCTCGCAGGAGAGCCGGTTTGACATTGGTGTCGCGAGTGCCGGTCGGGCGCACAGCGCCCGACGCGGATGTCGAGGTTTCGGCGTTCCAGGGCGCTAGGCGCTGTCCGAAAAGTCGACGAGCGAAGGTTAGACAAGGCAAAAATCGGTGAGAAAGCGCAGTTTACGGGGTGTAAATGAGCATTTTGATCCGATTTTTAACGCCGTATTACCGAGCGCAGGCACTTTTCAGACAAGCCCTAGGCTTCCAGGGCACTAGAAGTCGTAGGTCAGGCTCAGCAGCGCGCTGCGCGGCTCGCCATAGATACCCTGGCTATAGAAGCCGAGCTGCGAGTAGTACTCCTCGTCGAACAGGTTGGTGACGTTGAGCTGGGCGCTCATGCTGTCGTTGATGCGATAGCGGGCCATGGCATCGGCGACAAAGACGTCACCCTGACCGATCTTCTCGGTACCGTTGGGGGTGTCGTTGTCGCGGTAGGTGTCACCCTGCCAGCGCGCACCGCCGCCGAGGGTCAGGTTCGACCAGCGGCCAGGCAGCTGCCAGCTGGCGAACAGCTTGGCCTGCTGGCGGGCATAGCTGGTGTTGAGCTGCTCACCGTCGGCGTCCTCGGCGTCCACCAGGGCGTAGCTGGCGGACAGGTTGACGCCGTCGGCCACCTCGCCTGCGATCTCGAGCTCAAAGCCTTCGACCTCGGCGCCGTCGGTGGTGGTGTAGGCCTGGTCGGTGGTGCCCGCCACGAAGACCCCGGGGATTTCCACCGCCAGATTGTCCTGCTGGCTGTGGAACACCGCGAAGGACACGTCGGCACGATCGTCGAACAGCTCGGCCTTGAGACCGGCCTCGTAGTTGATGCCTTCCAGCGGATCCAGCAGGGCGCCGCTGGGCGAGCGCTCGCTCTGGGTGTTGAAGATCTCGGTGTAGCTGGCGTAGGCGCTGAGGTCGTCGGTGAAGTCGACGATCAGACCCGCGTAGGGGGTGAACTCGTTGTCGTATTCGTACTCACGCTCGCCGCGATAGTCCTGGTCGATCTTCCAGTCGGTCATGCGCGCGCCGACGATAAAGTGCACCGGGTCTGCCAGCGAGAAGCGGGATACCGCGTAGTAGCCCTGCTGTTCGGTCACGGTGTTATCGGTAAGGCCCCACTCGCCCCAGACCGGTTCTGCCAGGGCCGGGTCGTTGCGGTCGCTGAAGCTGCCCAGCGCCGGCACGTCGCCGGCCGGGCCGCGACTGTTGATCTGGTAGTCCTCGTGCAGGTCCATGTAGCCGAAGCCGAGCTGATGCTCGCGGCCGAACAGGGTGAAGGGACCTTCGGCGCTGACATGCAGATTCTTCTGGGTGCGATCGCCGCGATAGTCGACCAGGTAGGATTCGGTGGCGTAGCTGGGCGTGTAGTAGAGCACACCGGTCTCGCGATCCGGATAGCCGCCGCGGTAGTTGTAGGTCAGGCCATAGTTGGCGTCGCCGTAGCTGTAGGCGGCGCGGGCAGACCAGCCATTGTCGAAGTGGTGGGTCAGGTCGACGAAGGCGCGGGTGTTCTCGGTGAAGAAGTTGGCCCAGTCGGTGTTGTTGGCGGTGGAGCGGTCGAAGTCGGTACGGCCACCGTCCAGGTAGTACTGCGGTACGCCGATGTAGGCGCCATCCTGGTCGTAGTGCTGGTATTCGATGCCCACGCTGAGCTCGGTGTTGTCGGTCAGCTCGGCGGCGATCACCCCGTAAAGGGTCTCGCGGTCGTTCTCGACGCCGTCCATGAAGCTGTCCGAGCTGTCCTTGGCCGCCACGAAGCGCACGCCGACGCGCCCCTCGCTGTCCAGCGGAGTGCTGACATCGACCACGCCGCGCCCCCGGTCCCAGCGGCCCACCACGGCAGTCACGCTACCCGCCGCCTCGTCCAGCGGCTTCTTGCGCACAAAGTTGACGGTGGCGGATGGATCGCCGACCCCGGTCATCAGGCCGGTGGCGCCGCGCACGACCTCGACCCGGTCGTAGATGGCAGTATCCCACTCGGCGTCGCCGAACGGCCAGAACGCGCTGGTATTGCTCTGCAGGCCATCGAACTGGAAGTTGCGAATGGTGTAGCCGCGGGACTGGAAGCTGGTGCGAGTGCCGTCCAGACGGATCGCCGAGACGCCGGGCAGCCGTTCCACCGCCTCGGTGGTGCTGGTGATGGCCTCATCGTCCATCTGCTGGCGGGTCAGGAAGCTGATCGACTGTGGCGTCTGGCGCGGCGTCAGCGTCAGGCCGTTGGCGCTGGTGCTGGAGGCCACCTGGTAGCTCTTGGTCGATTCGGTGGTGGCACGCAGATCGTCACCGACCACGGTCATGCTGGCGAGTTGCTCGGCGTCCTGGGCCAGCACCGGGGTCGACAGGGCGGCACCGGAGGCCAGGGCAATGGCGATAGCCAGGCGGCCAGGAACGAGGCGGCCAGGAACGAGGTGGCCAGGAACGAGACGGCTTGGAACAAGGCAGGTGAGGGGAGCGGAATGGTACGGCACGAAAGGGGTTCCCTGTTTATGTTTTAAGAATGCAAATTATTCACGTTTCCATTGGCGGGTGTTTATGAGCGCTGCCAAGTTGTCTATGCGAGATGCCACAAATGCACAAAACGGCAGAACTTTTTGGCGAAGTGGCACCATTGGCCTGGTGCAGGGGCCGAGTAGATATCGCCTTCCTCAGCGGCGGCATGCACAGACAACGTATGCGTGGCGCAGAGGCGGAGCGCTTCGCCAGGCAGGCCGGGCGAACGAGCAGGTCAGGAAAGAAGAGCAGGCCGGGCAAGAAGCAGAGAGGCAGAGAGGCAGAGAGGCAGAGAGGCAGAGAGGCAGAGAGGCAGGCAAGCAGCAGATGGCTAACGACCAGGCGCGGCGACGACCAGGCAAGACGACGATCTGGCAGAAGGCGGCCGGCAGTAGAAGACGCCGCTGGAGGTGGGAAGGGGAATCGGCGGTGATGCGAGGCCCGCCAGCGCAAGGCGCCGGCAGGAAAAGACGACGGTAGGCGTGTTTTGGCGGGCGCGTTCGGCAGGGGCCTGTCAGCTGCGCCCGGGTTCGGCGGCGCTCGCCGGGCCTTCCTCCAGGGAGGACTCCTCGTCTGCTTCCATGAGTTCCAGGTCGAGCTGCACCGGATCGTCGGCCGCTTCCTCGACCCAGGTCGCCCCCAGGGAGGCGGTGCCGGCGGGGACCGCAACATAGTGGCCGTGGGTGTCCGACGGCTGGTTCGGATAGCGCCACAGGCAGTAGCCGCCGAAGACCACGATAAGCGCGTGGATCAGCGCCAGGTCCCACAGAAAGCCGGCAGAGCCCAGCAGGTCCATCAATAGCCCCGTGCTTAGCGGGCCGAGGATGGCGCCGATGCCGAGCGCCAGCACCAGACTGCTGCTGGCGGACACCGTCTGCTGCGGCGTCAGGACGTCATTGGCGCAGGCGAGAAACAGTGAATAGAGCGTCAGGGTGGTGCCGCCCAGCAGCACGCCGAGCAGCGTCAGCGCATGGCTTGCGCCCTGGTCGAACAGCAGCCCGGCCAGCGAGAAGGCGGTGGCCAGGGCGGCGACGATGAGGATCACCCATTGGCGATCGGTCTTGTCGGAGAGCTTGCCCAGCGGCCATTGAAACAGCGCCCCACCGAGGATGAACGCCCCCATGAAGGCGGCGATCTGGTGGGTTTCCAGGCCATGGTTGGCGGCAAACACCGCGCCCATGCCGAATACAGTACCGTTGGCGATCCCGGTCAGCAGGCAACCGAGGGTGCCCAGCGGTGACAGTCGATACAGGCGCAGCAGGTTCATCGCCTCGGGCTGGCTGGTGTCCGGCTGCGGGGTGTAGCTCAACAGGATCGGCACCAGCGCCAGCGACATCAGTATCGAGACGATCAAGAACAGCAGGATACCGCTGGGGTCGGCCACGTTCAGCAGCAACTGGCCGCCGCCCATGCCGAGATAGCTGATGACCATGTAGAACGCCAGCAGTCGCCCGCGCAGGTGGTTGCTGGCGTGGCCGTTGAGCCAGCTTTCGGTCACCACGTAGAGCCCGGCGTAGGCGAAGCCGGTCATTAACCGCATCGCCGCCCACACCCAGGGGTCGATGAACATGACGTGGACCAGGATGGCGATGGAGGTGATCGAGGCCAGGGCGGCGAACACCCGGATATGGCCGACGTCGCGAAGCTTGCGTGGGGTCAGGGTGGAGCCGGCCAGAAAGCCGACGAAGTAGGCCGACATCACCAGGCCGGTGACCGTGTTGCCGAAGGATTCCTCGGCGGCGCGCACCCCGAGCAGGCTGCCCTGCAGGCCATTGCCGAGCATCAGCAGGCCGACGCCGAGCAGCAGCGCCCAGAGGCTCCAGGCCGCCGACAGGGTGGAAGTGGGAGTCGATGTGGTCACGGCGGCCTCGCTTGTCCGGGGGAGGGGGCGACGGAAGTCTGTTGTCGGCTGGGGTACCGCGGCGCCGGTCCATCGCCGCCGCCGCTAATCGTCAGTGTGTTCGGCGTACCGCTGATCGGCAAGGGGCGCCATGTTGTTGCCGGCAAGGCATCGTTTGATGCTCTGCCACGAACGCCCGAACTCATCTTGGCCGTCCAGCACGCTGACCCGACGACGACTCCATAGCATCGTAGTTGGTCGAACTCGCGGCCGTAACCGATGCGTACCAGGTCCAAGCGGGTATTCTGTCGCGTGCGAGCAATCGTCCTGGGAGCATCGAATTCAACGCTATCGTTCGCTTGATTTTTTCTGGTGTATCCGTCTATTGCCGAAGCAGATTCAGGGGGGCGTTACTGGGTTTAATGCAGGAAAGGTTACGTCGCGAGCCGCGGGATTTTCGCTATCTTGACGTCTGGTCGAAAATGGGTAAATTATCCTTCGTCCGTCAGGTTGGACATTTTCTGCACAGCACAGTAGGGTATGTGCGCCGCAGCGATGGTTTTATCCCGCCTTTTACAGGCGTCACGTCGCTCTGGACGCCGAGCCCTTATCCTGGCTCGCGATCCGATGCCAAGCTGGCGTTATACCGCCAGGAGAAGTGCCATCGCTGGATGGATGTAGCACCTTCCCGACTGGATTACCCCGGGGCCAATGGCCCGGCGGGGACCTGTTTGTCTTGTCTAATGCTGTTCCTGCGTTGTCGCTGGAGAGGACCGAGATGTCGCCCCACTACACCGACCAGGGCCGCTGCATGCCGCGCCGCCCGCCTCCCTGACCCACCAGTGGTCTGCTGGCGTCTTCGATACGCCCCGCCGGTTGTCGCAATGTCGGCCCGCCTGCCTCTGCTGCAATGGCTGGCCATGTGCTGCGGCGCGTCCCGACGCCTTTCTGTACCGAAAAAGCGGCAGTAATCCGTTTTATTTCGGCCCTTGAGACTTCAATGATCCCGAGGAAGCTTCGTCCTTTTCGTGGGCGGAATTCCTGTGGCGTTGTCGTGCTCGTCTAGTGAGTTTTTCGCGGTGAAGTGCCGGCATGCGTTCGCATGAACCGTCGCTCGCCTGTGTTCCACCAACAAGAGAATTGCCCTTGAATAGCGCCTCCCTCCACCAGTTTTCGACCCTGACGGTCATCCTGTTGATGATCGCTTTTTATGGCGGCACCTACCTGCTGACCCTGAGCATCCGCAAGAAGAAGGAAGACGCCGACGCCTTCATGGTCTCGAACCACCGGGTCGGCTTCGGCATCGGTGCCGCCAGCATGACGGCCACCTGGATCTGGGCCGCTTCTTTCTACGCCGCTGCCACTTCCGGCTATACCTATGGTGTGTCCGGCCCGATCCACTACGGGCTGTGGGGCGCGCTGATGATCCTGTTCATCTATCCGTTCGGCCGCCGCTTCCGGCGGCTGGCGCCCAACGCCCACACCCTGGGCGAACTGATCCACGCTCGCCACGGCTCCTCCAGCCAGCTGATCCTGGCGCTATCGAACCTGCTGGGCAGCATCATCAGCCTGATGGTCAACTTCACCGCCGCCGGGGCGCTGGTATCGGTGCTGTCGCCGCTGTCGTTCCAGGCCGGCGTCATCATCGCCGGTGTCGGGGTGCTGCTGTACACGCTATGGTCGGGCTTCCGCGCCTCGGTGCTGACGGACTTCGCCCAACTGGTGGCGCTGATGGCGATCGCCGTGGTGATCATCCCGGCGGTGTTCTTCGCCATGGGCGGGCCCACTGAACTGGTGGCCGGGCTCGACAACCTCACCGCCGAGCAGGCCAACTTCTTCTCGATGGACGCCATCCTCAATCAGGGCGCACCCTTCTTCGTTGCGGTGCTGGCCTATGCCATCGGTAACCAGACCATCTCCCAGCGTCTGTTCGCGGTGAACGAGGATCACATCAAGCCGACCTTCCTCACCGCCACCGTGGGCTACGGTGCCATCGTCATCGGCCTTGGCATGATCGGCCTGATGGCGTTGACCCTGGGGGTCGAGCCGCTCAACGGTGACATGAACAACCTGATCCCGCAGATGGTGTCCAGCTACCTGCCGCCGGTGTTCATCGCTGCCTTCTTTATTCTGGTGATCGGTTCGCTGTCCTCGACCGCCGATTCCGACCTGTCGGCACTGTCGGCGATCATGATGGCCGACGTCTACGGCAAGAACATCGCTCGAGGCAAGGCCGACCCCCGCCGCATGCTGCTGGTAGGGCGCATCACCATGATCGTGGCCACCGCCATCGGTATCGTCTTCGCCAGCTTCTCGCTGGATATCCTGGTGATGCTGGTCTTCGTCGGGGCACTGTGGGGGGCCATCGTCTTCCCGGTGATCGCCAGTTGCTTCTGGAGCCGGGTCACCAACGCGGCCTTCACCACCTCGGTGCTGGTGGCCATGGTGACCTTCTGCGTGGCGCGTTTTGAATGGCTGCCGATGACCGGTGTGGCCGGTCTTGGCTTCGAGTTCCTGGCCAGCATCGGTGGCGGCATCATCATCGCGCTGATGGTGTTCGGCTTCCTCGGCCGCGTGGCCGGCGCCGTCGCCGGGCTCGCTGCCTTTGTCGCCATGCTGGTGTTCGCCACCGGTTTCCTCAGGGAGTACACGGTGCTGCTGGCGTCGCTGACCGCCTACGGCACCAGCACCCTGGTGTGCGTGGTGATGAGCCTCGCCAGCCGCGAGCGGTTCGACTTCGACACCATCGCCGAGCGGGTCGGCAACTATGATGCCGCCGAGGCCGTGACGGTAGCCGACGAGCGCCCGTCCAAGTCCGCCCCGGCAGGGCTTGCGACCCAGCGCTGAACCCTTGTTTGACGGGCGCCGCAGGCTGGCGGCGCCCACCGACGGAGATTCCCCATGACTCTGCTTTTTGGCTTTTACGTATTGATCTGGCCTGCGCTCACCCTGGGCGTGCTGCTGCTGATCTGCCGCGCCGTTGCCCGCGATCGTCGTGAGGCGAAAAAGGGCCACCGCACCCTGGTGTGAGGCGCAACTCGCACTGACCCGTTGCGACACCTGCCCTTGATGCGAGGGACAGGCCGCAACCAAAGAAGCCGCCCCAAGGGGCGGCTTCTTTCGTCATGGCAGGCAGCAGGGCAGGGAGGTCGCGTCAGCGCCGCGCCAGGTAGCCCAGGTTGCCCGAAATGTTGCGACCGGCCTCGACCAGAATGCGCTTGTACTCCGAGGTCTTGTCCTGGTGGTAGCGGATGCTCGGGATCGACATGCTCAGGGCGGCGATGGCGCGCCCGGTGTGATCGAAGATCGGGGTGGCGAAGCAGCAGACGCCTTCATCCATCTCTTCGAGATCCTCGGACAGCTCGCTCTCGGCGATCTCGGCCAGCTCTTCGCGCAGTGCCGCTTCGGTGGTCACGGTGTTCTGGGTGCGTGGTTCGAACTTGACGTTCGCGAGCAGGGCGTCGAGCTGCGCCGGGGGCAGGTGGGCCAGCAGGGCCTTGCCGATGGAATTGGTGTAGGCCGGGCTACGGTCGCCGATGCGGGTGTGAATGCACAGGTTGAAGTGAGAGTTGTACTTGTGCACGTAGATCACTTCGGCGGTGGAGGTGTCCAGGGTGCCCAGGTGCACGGCTTCGCGGGTCAGTTCGGACAGTGCCGCCATGTCGGGATCGGCCATCTTGATCAGGTCGGCCTTGCCGAGCGCCGAGCTGCCAAGCGCAAAGACCTTCATCGTCAGCCGGTATTTCTCGCTTTCCGGATTCTGGGCGACGTAGCCCAGGTTCTTGAGCGTCTGCACAAAGCGATAGGCGGTGCTCTTTGACATCACGGCGCGTTGGGACAGCATCGCCAGGCTGGATTCTCCGCCCTCATCCAGAGCCTCCAGGATCGCCATGACCTTGAGTACCGCTGTGACGTTGTCGACCTTCGCTTCAGTAGCCATAGGGCCAAGATTCCAGAAATTGTGAAATAGGGTTTTATCTCTTGGTTTCGAGTTATACGTCTTTAGTCGTATGTCTGCAATATTCGAATGAGCTACGGCAGGGTCACCCAACTCTTCTATGTGGTGAGCCAGATCCTTCTCACCCTGATGACCGCCTCCATCGCGCTCTATGGCGTGTCACTGTTTCTCGGCGCGGTGTTCGATGTTCGGGTGGCCTTCGTCACCCTGGTGATCGGTGCCGTCATCATCGTGACGTTGGCCATCGCCCTGGGCCAGGTCCACCACCTCAGCCTGTTCGACATCATGGTGATGTTCGGAGTGATCTTCCAGATGCCGCTGGCGCTGCCGGCCATGCTGTCCATCGCCAGGACCGGCGCCCCTGACTGGGCCGGTTGGGGCGGGGTGCTGGTGGGTATCCTGGTGACCACCACGAGCTATCTGTGGCTCGACGTCGAGGCGTTCAGCCAATGGCTCGGCCTGCCGTCGATCCATCCCTCCCAACTGGTCGATATCAAGCTGGCGGTTTCGCTGGTGCTGCAGGTCGTCAGCGTGGTGGGTTTCGTCTATCTGGCGCGTTTCGTCCATGCACCGCCCAGAAGCGCCGCCCGCCAGGCAGAGGTCGACGAGTTGTTTGCCCGGCTGGAGCGCCCGGTGGCCGCGGACACCACGCCGGACAGCGGTGGGCCGTCGCGCAAGCTGGCGCCGCGACTGGTGCGGTACGTCGCGCTGGTATCGCTGCTGTTGGCGGTGCTGGCCGATACCTGGCTCGGCGCAGGCTTCTTTATGATCGTGGCCGTGTGTCAGTTGATAATCTCGCGACTCCTGAGGCGTTGAGGGGCTGGGGGCGGCAGGAGGTCGACTCGCCACGCCATCACGAGCAAATTTCATCCGGCTGGCCAAGACGTCGCCGGGGGAAAACTGGATAATGCGCCCCAAAGGCGTTGTCGGTGGCGAGTGTCCGACGACCCAAACCCATTACTCCGGTGCTGACTCCATGGAAATCAAGGTCAATTTTCTCGACAACCTGAGGCTCGAGGCCAAGTTCGACGACTTCACCGTCGTTACCGACCAGCCTATCCGCTACAAGGGTGACGGCTCGGCGCCGAGCCCCTTCGACTATTTCCTGGCGTCGTCTGCCCTGTGTGCCGCCTACTTCGTCAAGGTCTACTGCGTCGCCCGGGATATCCCCACCGAGAATATCCGGCTGTCGCAGAACAACATCGTCGACCCGGAAAACCGCTACAACCAGATCTTCAAGATCCAGGTAGAGCTGCCCGAGGACCTGTCCGACAAGGACCGCCAGGGCATCCTTCGCTCCATCGAGCGCTGTACCGTGAAGAAGGTGGTGCAGACCGGTCCCGAATTCCAGATCGAGACGGTGGAGAACCTCGACGAGGACGCCCAGGCGCTGCTGATGGCGGAGCCGGAAGAGGGCCAGAGCACCTGGATCGAGGGCAAGGACCTGCCGCTGGAGCAGACCATCGCCAACATGACCGGGATGCTTGCCGAGCTCGGCATGAAGGTCGAGATCGCCTCCTGGCGCAACATCGTGCCCCACGTCTGGTCACTGCACATCCGCGACGCCGCCTCGCCCATGTGTTTCACCAACGGCAAGGGCTCGACCAAGGAGAGCGCACTGTGCTCGGCGCTGGGCGAGTTCATCGAGCGTCTGAGCTGCAACTTCTTCTACAACGATCAGTTCTTCGGCGAGGAGATCGCCTCGAGCGAGTTCGTCCACTATCCCTGTGAAAAGTGGTTCAAGCCCGGGCCCAATGACGAGCTGCCCAAGGGCATCCTCGACGACTACTGCCTGGAGATCTTCGATCCCGACGGCGAGCTTCAGGGCTCCCACCTGATCGACACCAACTCCGGAAATGTCGAGCGCGGCATCGTCGCGCTGCCCTTTGTGCGCCAGTCCGATGGCGAGGTGATCTACTTCCCCTCCAACCTGATCGAGAACCTCTACCTGTCCAACGGCATGAGCGCCGGCAACACCCTGGCCGAGGCCCAGGTGCAGTGCCTGTCGGAGATCTTCGAGCGCGGCGTGAAGCGCCAGATCCTCGAGCAGGAGCTGGCGCTGCCAGACGTGCCCGAGGAGGTGCTGGCGAAGTATCCGGACATCGTCGAAGGGGTGAAGGCGCTGGAGGCCCAGGGCTTCCCGGTGCTGGTCAAGGATGCCTCCCTCGGCGGCCAGTTCCCGGTGGCCTGCGTGACCCTGATGAACCCCAAGACCGGCGGCGTGTTCGCCTCCTTCGGTGCCCACCCGAGCTTCGAGGTCGCCATCGAGCGCAGCCTGACCGAGCTGATGCAGGGGCGCAGCTTCGAGGGCCTCAATGACTTCATGCCGCCCACCTTCAACTCGCTGGCGGTGACCGAGCCCAACAACTTTGTCGAGCACTTCATCGACTCCTCCGGGCTGGTGTCCTGGCGCTTCTTCAGCGCCAGGCCCGACGTCGAGTTTGTCGAGTGGGACTTCTCCGGCAGCAACGACGAGGAGGCAGCGACCCTGTTCGGCATCCTCGAGGAGATGGGCAAGGAAGCCTACATGATGGTCCACGAGGACCTGGGCGCGCCGGTCTGCCGCATCCTGGTGCCGGGCTATTCCGAGGTCTATCCGGTCGAGGACCTGGTGTGGGACAACACCAACATGGCGCTGGACTACCGCGAGGACATCCTCAATCTGCATCGTCTCGACGACGACCGGCTCGCTGATCTGCTCGAGCGCCTGGAAGAGAGCCAGATCGACGAGCACATGGACATCATCACCCTGATCGGTATCGAGTTCGACGAGAACACCGTGTGGGGCCAGCTGACGATCCTCGAGCTCAAGCTGATGCTTCACCTGGCGCTCGGCCAGCACGAGGAGGCGCTGGATCGGGTCGAGATGTTCCTGCAGTACAACGACAACACCGTCGAGCGTGGCCTTTACTACCAGGCGGTGCGGGCGGTGCTGGAAATCACCCTGGACGACGAGCTAATGCTCGATGACTTCCTCTACAACCTGCGCCGCATGTTCGGGGACGAGACCATGGACAGCGTGGTCAACGCGGTCAGCGGCGAGCTACGCTTCCCTGGCCTTACCCCGACCAGCATGGCGCTCGAAGGGCTGGAAAAGCACCAGCGCCTGATCGAGAGCTACAAGAAACTGCACGCGCGCAGGGCTCAGCTGGCCAAAGCCAAGGGCTGATCAGCCCTGCCACCGGCGCCGGTGTAACGGCCAGGCGCCGATGGCCTGCAACACCAACGCCCCCGACGGACTTCGTCGGGGGCGTTTTCGTCTGCGCTTCGTACAGCGCTTGGGGACAGACGCGCCTGTCTCGCCAAGGTGCTGATGTTCCGGCATATGGGCCGCTTTCCTGGCGCGCTGGATGGCATCTGAGTGATGGACGCCAGGCTAGAACTTTGGTCGAGATTCTTAAAATAAATCCATTATTTTCTTGTTGGTGAAAAAATAGCTGCTATTTTTCATTTTTGTGAAGTCAAAGCGTTTTACGCCAGCTATTGCTCGAAGTCGGCGGCGTTGTCGCGGAGGCCGGGATTGCGGCCTGGCGGCGCGCCACCGCCTTCGGGTGTCACCCACCAAGGAGTTTTCGATGACCCAACAATCGATAACGAATGTCGAAAGCCATCCGCCAGCGGGACCGGTCAGCCGCATCTTCGGCCAGTATGATCGCTCGCTGTTCTGGCCTGTGCTGCTGATCTACGGCTTGATCATGGCTTGCGCGCTGTTCTTTCCGACCCTGACCGGTCAGGTGTTGTCCTCGACCCGCGACTTTCTGATCTTCAACTTCGGCTGGGGCTTTCTGCTGGGGATGGGGGGCGCGCTGCTGTTCTGTCTCTACCTGGTGATCAGCCCCTATGGTGATCTGAAGCTTGGCGCCGACGATGAGGTGCCGGAGTTCTCCTACGGTGCCTGGATCTCGATGCTGTTCAGCTGCGGCTTTGGCATCGGCTTCGTGTTCTTCAGCGTGGCCGAGCCGTTGACCCACCTCTATCAGTCCTCCCACGTCATCGACATGGGGGCGACGGGAGAAGCCGCCGGGGTCGCCAAGGCGGTCCAGCTGACCTTGCTGGACTGGGGCATGCATGGCTGGGCGGTATTTGCCATCGCCGCCTGGGCGATCGCCTTTCCGGCCTACCGCCTGGGCCTGCCGCTGACGGTGGCCACCGGTCTCTATGGCATCCTGGGAGAGCGCTGCAACACCAGTGTCTGGGGGCGCCTGGCCAATGCCCTGGGGATCATCGGCACGATCGGCGGCAATGCCACCATGATCGGGCTCGGGGTGGCCTCCATCAACTACGGTCTGGCGACCTTGTTCGGATGGGACCTTGGTCCCGTCGGCCAGGCCCTGGTGATGATCGTGGTGATCGTGGCCTACGTGATTTCCGCCGCCACCGGTGTGGAGCGCGGCATCAAGGTGCTGAGCCAGGCCAATATGGTGATGGCTGGGGCGATTCTGCTGGCGCTGCTGTTCTTCGGCCATGCGCCCACTCAATATCTGCTGAACCTTGCCACCCAGCAGGTCGGCGACTATTTCGGCGAGGTCTTTGCGCTGCAGTTCTGGAGCGATGCCGGCAACTTCGAGCAGCGTGAATGGCTCGGTTGGTGGGTCGTGTTCTACTGGCTCTGGTACATCTCCTACATCCCTTTCTGCGGCGGCTTCATCGCGCGGATTTCCCGCGGCCGGACCCTGCGCGAGTTCATCGTCGGCGTGATCCTGGTGCCCATGCTGCTGGCAATCGGCTGGTTCAGCATCTGGGGAGGCTCCGCCGGCTACGTCGAGGTCACCGGTATCGCGCCTCTATGGGAAGGCGTGCAGCAAAAGCCCGAGTCGGGGATCTATGCCCTGCTCGAGAGCATGCCGGGTGGCTGGTGGCTGAGTCTGGGGGTGCTTTTCAATATCGTCATCTTCGCGGTGACGACCTCCGATTCGGCGTCCTTCTTTGCCGCCATGCAGGTCTCCAACGGCGATGAAAACCCCAAGGTGTCGATGCGCCTGCTGTGGGGCGTGGTGATCGGGTTCACCGGCATCATGTTCCAGTTGACCGGTGGCTTCGACGCGATCAGAAGCCTCGCCATCGTGGTCGGTGCTCCGTTCTTTGTGGTGGGTATCGCCTACATGGTGTCGGTCTACCGGATGCTCAAGTCCGCCAAGAAAGGCGGTGTGCACAACGACAGGATCGGCGTCTTCTACCGAGGCATGGTGCCTTACAAGATCGGCCGCCAGGGAGCCAATGGCGAGAGGCATAGTGATGATCGAGCTTGAACCCCGTGTCGTCGTCCTTTGCCGCCAACCATCGAGGAGGAGTGTCTGATGTCAGTACTCACGCCGTTCGACCCCAGCTATGACCCGTTGAAAGACGCCACTCCCGGTGTCGGGCGGGACTACGCGCCGAGCTACTGGCGCCATCACGCCGGGCCTCCACCGCAGGACGACGGCCCGGTGGATCGCGACATGGACGTCGACGTGGTGCTGATCGGCGCTGGTTTTACAGGCCTTGCCACTGCGCTCTTTCTGGCGCGTGAGTACGGCATCAAGGCGACCGTGCTGGAGGCCAACCAGATCGGCTGGGGTTGCACCAGCCGCAATGGCGGCCAGGGGCATCTCGCCTGGGGCCGCCTGAGTCGCAGCCAGTGGGTGAAGCGCTGGGGCCAGGACGTCGCCCGGCGTCTTCACGCCAATAGCCTCGAGGGCTTCGAGGTGTTCCAGTCGATGGCCGAGGACCCCGAGATCGACTGCGAGCCGCAGAACCACGGCAACCTGTTGATCGCTCACAGCGCCAAGGCACTCGATGGACTCAAGGAGGAGTCACGGCTGTGCAATCGGCTGCTGGGCTACCCGACTCGAGTGCTCGGCCGCGATGATGTGCTCGAGGGTTACATCGGCGACCAGGAGGCCCAGGGCGCCATGCTGGAGCCGGTGGGAATCGCCGTTCAGCCGCTCAAGCTGGCCTACGGCTACGCCCGGGTGGCACGGCGGCTCGGAGCCAGGATTCACACCGCAAGCCCCGTCCAGGGCTGGACCACCGAGGGTGGGGTGCATCACCTCAGGACCCCGGGGGGTGTGGTGCGGGCGCGTGCCGTGGGCATCGCCACCGCGGGTTATACCAGCCCCCAGCTGCACCGAGTCACGGCCTACCGCAATATGCCGATCATGGCCAACTCGGTGTGGACCCGGACCTTGACCGACGACGAGGTCGAGGCCTGCGGCTTTCGTTCCACTGTGCTGACCACCGATACCCGCAAGCTGCGCTACTACTATCGCTTTCTGCCGGAAAGGCGCCTGCAGATCGGCACCCGTAGCGCGATCAGCGGTGCCGACGCCCAGAACCCGCGACACCTCAAGGTGGTCCACGATGCCATCGCACGAAAGTTCCCGGCCATCGCCGGTATCGAGACGCCCTGGTTTTCCCACGGCTGGATGGATATCTCCCACGACATGATGCCGAGGATCGTGCAGCCGGACCCCGGCAGCAGCATCTTCTACGCCCAGGGATACAGCGGCAATGGCGTGGCATTTTCCGCCTACGCCTCAAAAAAGATGGCGGCGCTGATCGCCGGAGAATCGCTCAAGGAGGCCGACCTGCCGATCTTCAATTCGCCCTTGCCCGGGCACCCGCTGAGGCCGGTGCGTCGTCTGGGCCAGCGTGCCCTTTACCGGTATTTCCAGGTGCTCGACAGCCTGCGATAGCCATGGCAATGGAGGGCCGGGCGTCCTCTTCTCACCACCACGATTCACGACAACTGCTACGCACAACCGTGACTCGTAACGACCGCTACACACAGCGGCCAACATGTCCCGACAGGAGACAAACCCCATGACGACAATGACAAACGAGACACTCAATCGCCTCTTCGCGGCCTTCAACGCCCACGATATCGACGCGGTGATGAGCTATTTTGCCGACGATATCGTCTTCGATACCGTCGCCGGGGACCAGGCCCATGGCACCCGCATAGAGGGCTGGGAGGCCGTCAAGGCGGCCTTCGAGAACACCTGGGGCACCATGCCTGACGTGCAGTGGATCAACGGCAGGCACTACTTTGTCATGGCCGGCGTCGCCGACGGTGGCAGCGATGGGCCAGGCGCTGGCGGCGAGCGTATCGTCTCCGAGTCGACCTTCGTCGCCACCCAGCCAGACGGCAAGCGAGTCGAGGCGGACGGGGTCGATCTGTTCAGCGTGCGAGATGGCAAGATCACCCGCAAGCAGGCGTTTCGCAAGCAGCGTCCCGCCTTTGACCCCAGTTGACGCCTTAGTCGCCGTGCGATGCCTTAGCCCCCGGTCGAGCCTCTGGTAGTCTAGGTCCACGCCAATAATGATGGGAAAAGCGATGGCCAGGACGAAGGACGCCAGCAAGGAGGCCACCCGGGATACCCGCGAGGGTCAGGACGCCCTGCGGCTCGGTCAGCAGATCCGCGATCTGCGCAAGGCGCGTCAGATGACGCTGGCCGAGCTTGCCGAACGGGTCAACCGCTCGGTGGGCTATCTGAGCCAGGTCGAGCGGGGCGCGTCGTCGCTGCCCATCGGCGTGCTGCAGGCGATCAGCGAGGCGCTGGGGGTGCGGGTGAGCTGGTTCTTCGAGGCCGACAATGACGTGCCCGAGCACGAGCGGGACGTGATCGTGCGCGCCTCCGGCCGCCGGGCCATGGAATTTTCAGGCATCGGCGTCCGTGAAGAGCTGCTGTCGCCGCGTCTCAGCGGCCAGTTGATTCTGATCATGACGCGGCTGGAACCAGGCGGCAGTGGCGGTGAGGTGCCCAGGCAGCGCAAGGGCGAAGAGGCCGGCTACGTCGAAGCCGGGCAGCTCGAACTCACCATCGGTGATCAATGCCATCTGCTGGAGGCGGGCGACAGCTTCTCCATCACCGGCGACCAGCCCCACCTTATCCGCAACCCCGGCGATATCGAGACCCGGGTGGTATGGGTGATGACCGGGGTCGACTACTAGGGCTTGTCTGAGAAAGTGCCTGCGCTCGGTAACACGGCGTTAAAAATCGGCTGGTGCGTCAGTCCGGTAAACATGCTCGTTTATACCCCGTAAACTGCGCTTTCTCACCGATTGTTGCCTTGTCTGGCCTTCGCTCGTCGACTTTTCGGACGACGCCCAAGGCGCCCGGAGCGGTGTCCGGGCGTTCACTCCACGTGTTCTCTCCACGCGTTCTCTCCAGGCAGGCTTTTCGGTGGCCGGCGAGGCCTTCAGGCAGGCAGTCGGTTCACTGGCCACAGCACCCTCTCGCCACTGGCGAAGCGCACCGCTTCCTCGGCCACCTTGCGCTTGAGCTCTTGCGCGGCGTCTTCTGAATACCAGGCCATGTGCGGCGTGATCAGGCAGTTGTCGATGCCCCTGAGCGGGCTGTCGGCGGGCAAGGGTTCCTGCTCGGTGGTGTCCAGGGCGGCGCCGGCAAGCCTGCCTTCCTTCAGGGCCTGGGCCAGGGCCGTCTCGTCGATGATGCCGCCACGAGAGGTGTTGATCAGATAGGCCGAGTCCTTCATCCGTTCCAGCGCCGCGGCGTCCACCAGATGGCGGGTTTCCTCGGTCAAGGGGCAGAACAGCCCGATCACGTCGGCCTCCCGGAACAACTCATCGAGTTCCAGGCAGCGAAGCTGGTCGGTGCCGTCTTCGGCGTTGGGCTGATGGTAGCGGTCGTGGGCGATGACATTGAAGCCCAGCGCCGCCATCTTGCGGGCGTAGAGCCGACCGATGCGACCCAGGCCGACCACCCCGGCGGTCATCCGGGTCTGGCGTCGGATCGGCATGGCATCGGCGTATTCCCAGCGTCCGGCCTGGCAGCCGGCGTTCATCGGCACCAGCTTGCGAATCAGCGCCAGGCTCAGCGCCAGGGCGTGATCGGAGACCTCGTGCATGCCGTAGTCCGGGACGTTGCAGACCTGGACCCCGGCGGCGCTGGCGGCCTCGAGGTCGACGTTGTTGACGCCGACCCCGTAGCGCACGATCTGCTTGAGATCGGGCAGGGCCTCGAATACCCGGCGGGTGAAGGGGGCGTACTGGTTCAGGGCGATATCGACGCCCTGGAGCTGTTCGATCAGCGCATCTTCGCTTTGGCATTCAAGCAGCGGGACATCGAAGCCCGCGCGCTTGAAGATCTCGGTTTCCACGTCGTAGTTGGCGTGATCGAGGTCGGTAAAGACGATCTTCATGCAAGTCTCCTGTCAGCGGCCGAGGTAGCCGCCATCGACGGGCAGGGTGACACCGTGGACATAGTCCGAGGCAGGGGAGGCCAGAAACAGCAGCGGTCCTTTCATGTCGTCGCCATTGCCCCAGCGCCCGGCGGGAATGCGTGCGGTGATCTCGGCGTTGCGACCCTCGTCGGCCAGCAGAGCGCTATTCATGTCGGTGGCCATGTAGCCCGGGGCGATGGCGTTGACGTTGATGCCCTTGGCCGCCCATTCGTTGGCCAGGGCCTTGGTCAGCTGCATCACGCCGCCCTTGCTGGCGGCGTAGGCCGGCACCGTCATACCACCGAAGAACGACAGCAGCGAGGCGATATTGATGATCTTGCCCTGGCCGTCGGGCCCTTCGACGTCGCGCTCGAGCATATGCCGGGCGGCTAGCTGACACAGCTCGAACACCGCCGTGAGGTTGACCTCGAGCACCGCCTCCCAGTCATCGGCGGGGAAGTGCTCGGAAGGGTGGCGGCGCTGGACGCCGGCGGCGTTGACCAGGATGTCGAGGCGACCGCCGAGCTTGGCAAGGGCAGCGTCGAAGCCCTCGCTGCGCTGCTGGCGGCTAGCCAGATCGACGACCACGCCATGACAGGCGCTGGTCGACGTGGACAGGCCCGAGGCGACCTCATGGACCTTGTCCGACGAGCCCAGGATGACGACCTCGGCGCCCGCCTCGAGCAGGGCTTCGGCCATGCCGAGGCCGAGGCCCCGGGTTCCGCCGGTGACGATGGCCTTGCGGCCGTGTAGATCGAACAGCTTCATGATTGGCAGTCCACCAGAACCTTGACGGTGTTGAGGGAGGGCGTGGCGATCATCTCGAAGACACCGGCCGCGTCGGACAGCGGCACCACCTGGGTGATGGTCTGGCGCAGTTCATCGGCCAGGGTGTCGGCCAGAGTCAGGGCGTCGCCGAACTGCTTGTGGGTGTAGACCCGGGAGCCGATCAGGGTCAGCTCCTTGAAGTTCACGTCGATCAGATTGACCGCGTGGGCCGCCTTGTGGGTGGCGGTCAGGCAGATGGTGCCACCGACGCGCACCACCTTGGTCATCTCCAGCGCCGCGCTCTCGACGCCGGAGCACTCGAACACGGCGTCGGCGCCGTCGCCGCCGGTGGCGCTGGCCACCCGCTCGACCAGGCTCTCGCTACGCACGTCCACGGTATCGAAGCCGAGCTGGCGACAAAGTCCCAGGCGGCCTTCGTCGACGTCGGAGACGATCACCCGGGAGGCGCCTGAGTGGCGCAGCACGATGGCGGTCAACAGGCCGATGGGGCCGGCGCCCATCACCACTGCGCTGTCGAGCAGCGCAAAGCGTGCCTGGTGCAGCGTCCTGACCACCACCGCCAGGGGCTCCACCAGCGCCGCCACCTCATCGGACAGGCTGTCCGGCACCTTGAACAGCACGCTTTCGTCGATCCACTGATGGTCGGTCATGCCTCCGTCACGATCGATGCCGATCAGGCGCAGGTTGGCGCAGACATGCGGGGTGCCGTTGCGACAGGGGTGGCAGTCGCCGCAGGAGATCAATGGGTAGGCCACCACTCGGTCGCCCACCGCGAAGCGCGAGTCCGGCGGCGTCTGCTCCACTCGGCCGACGAATTCGTGGCCCAGCACCAGGGGCGCCTGGGCGCGCGGGTGCTTGCCCGAATAGATGCCGATGTCGGTGCCGCAGACACCGCAGTAGAGCATGCGAACCTTGACGGCGCCGGCCCGCTCGGCGGGCTCCGGCACCTCGGTGACCTCGACCTGGCGGGGGCCGGTATAGACCAGTGCTTCCATGGGGGTTCCTCGTGTCGTCGGGGCGTTGTGAAGAGGGAGAATTCAGGCGCTGTGCTGCTGGCGCTCGGCACCGCTGTCGCTGCCGAGCCGTGCACCGCCGGTGCGATGGGGGGCCATCCGGTCGCGGTCGAACTCGACCCCGATGCCGGGGCTGTCCGGGGCCACCGCGCGACCCTGGTCGAGGACCAGCGGACGTCGGGTGTAGTGGTCGATGGGGAAGGAGTGGATCTCCATCCAGCCGGCGTTGGGCTGGGCCGACACCAGGCTTACGTGCAATTCCTGCATGCCGTGGCTGCAGATGGGTAGGCCGTAGTGGCGGCTCTGGCGGGCGACATCGAGCCAGCCGCTGATACCGCCGCAGTTGGAGGCGTCGGGTTGGATGAAGGATAGCCGCGCTTGTTCGAAGGCGTAGCCGAATTCGTGAGAGGTGTGCAGGTTCTCGCCCATGGCCAGGGGCATGCCGGTCGCCTCGGAGATACGGGCATAGCCCTGGTAGTCGTCGGGAAGGGTGGGTTCCTCGAACCAGGTGATGTCGTAGGGCGCGAAGGCCCTGGCGGCCTCGATGGCGCCATCGACGCTCAGCGCGTAGTTGGCGTCCACCATGAAGGGACGCTCGGGGCCGATCACTTCGCGTACCCGCGCCACCCGCTCGACATCCTCGGCAAGCGTCGGGCGGCCGACCTTGATCTTGATGGCCTCGGCGCCCTGGTCGAGGTAGCCCTGAACGTTGGCAAGCAGCCGCTCGAGGGAGAAGTTGAGGTCGATGCCGCCGAAGTAGGCCTGGCACTGGCGGCCCTGGCCGCCGGCCATCTGCCATAGCGGCTGGCCGAGGCGGCGGCCCTTGAGGTCCCACAGCGCGATATCCAGCGCCGAGATGGCGAAGGCGGCGATGCCGCCGCGGCCCACGTAGTGGATATGCCATAGCATGTCGTCGTAGCAGCCGGCGATGTCACCGGCGTCACGCCCCAGCAGCATCGGCGCCAGGTCGTGCTCGAGCAGTGCCAGGATGGCGTGTCCGCCGCGCCCGCCGGTGTAGGTGTAGCCGGTGCCGCTGTGGCCATCCGCGGTGGTGACGGTGGCGGTCACGACCTCGAAGTCGGTGTGCACGCCATGCTTGGCATCGCCCATGGGCTCGCTCAGCGGCAGTCGGTAGAGGTCGAGCTCGATGGAGGTGATCGTCGACATGGGAGGATTATCCTGTGTTGCGTGTGCGCGTGATCTGCACCTGGATCGCGATCACGACGAAGAGAAAGGCGCCGCGGATGACCATCTGCCAGTAGGCGCTGAGGTTGAAGGTGCCGAGTCCGTTTTCGAAGTTCAAAAGGTTGAAGATCAGACCGAGCATCAAGGCGCCGATCAGCGTCGCCACCAGCGACCCCTTGCCGCCGGTCAGCAGGGTGCCGCCGACGACGACGGCGGCGATGGCGGTCAACTCCCAGCCTAGTCCCTCCAGCGGCTGGCCGGCGCCGAAGCCCGAGGCCAGAAAGACCCCGGCGAGCCCGGCACAACCACCGCTGATCAGGTAGGCCAGGGTCTTGGCCTTGCGTGCGGGCAGGCCCATCAGGTGGGCGGCTTCCTCGTTGTCGCCCACCGCGAGCATGGTGCGGCCGATGGGGCGTTGTTCCAGCAGCCACCAGAGACCGGCGCCGACCACCAGGGTGATGGCGAAGCTCCAGGGCAGCAGGCCGCCGATCGACTCCATCCCCAGTCGGGTAAAGCCGCTGGCCCAGTCCACCGGCACCGTCTGGTTGCCGCTGATGATCAGGGCGGTGCCCTTGGCCGCCAGCAGGCTCGCCAGGGTGGCGATAAAGGGAGGGATATGCAGGCGCGTGATCATCACCGCATTGACCAGACCCGCCGCCAGTCCGGTGGCGAGTCCCGCCAGGAGCGCCGGGACCAGACCGTAGGGGCTGACGTAGGCGGCGGTGACCGAGGACAGCGCCGCCACCGTGCCCACCGACAGGTCGATGCCGCCGGTGATGATCACCAGGCACATGCCCAGGCTGATCAGCACGAACATGGCGTTGTAGTTGAGAAAGGACGAAAGATTGTAGGCGCTGCCGAAATTGTCGTAGCGGATCAGGCCGAGGCAGACCAGTGCCAGCAGGATCACGCAGACCCCGGTGGCCTGGCCATTGTCGGCAAGGCGCTGGCGCCAGGAGACGGTGGTCATGTCAGTGGGCTCCTCTGGGCGTCTGGAGATACACCGCCAGCACGATGATGGCGGCCTTCACCACCAGCGCCACCTCGTCGGCGACGCCGTTGGCGAGCAGGGTGTAGCGCACCAGCTGAATGATCGCGGCACCGAGGATGACCCCGGCGATGGGGGCCTTGCCGCCCTTGAGCAGGGCGCCGCCGACCACCGCCGCGGCGATGGCGTCGAGCTCCATCAGATTGCCGTTCTTGGCCGCGTCCGAGGCGGAATTGATGGCCACGGTGATCAGCCCGGCGAGGCCGGCGAGCAGGGCACAGCTGGTGTAGGCTGCGAGCTTGACGCGGGTCACCGGGACCCCGGCCATGCGTGCCGCCTGGGGGTTGCCGCCGGTGGCCAGCAGGTAGCGGCCGTAGCGGGTGCGGGCGATGACCCAGGCCACCACCAGGGCGATGACCACCACCAGCCAGCCCTGGAAGGGCAGGCCGAGTAGCCGACCGGCGCCGAGGAACTCGAAGGCGGGATTGTCGAAAGTCTGCAGGTTGCCGTTGGTCAGCACCTGGGCCAGCCCGCGGCCGGAGATGAACAGCACCAGGGTGGCGATGATCGGCTGCACGCCGAAGCGACTGACCAGCACGCCGTTGAACAGCCCGCAGGCCACAGCGACCGCCAGGGCCACGACGATGGCCACCAGGGTCATCGCCAGCGGCGCCTGCTGGCCGAACTCTGACAGAAAGATCAGCGGCGCCAGGGCACCGGCCAGGGCCATCACCGCGCCCACCGACAGGTCGATGCCACCGGTGGCGATGACCAGGGTCATGCCGATGGCGACGATGGCGATGGTCGACACCTGGGAGACATTGACCGACAGCGTCTGCCACTCGAGAAAGTTGGGGGTGATCGCGACATTGAACAGGATCAGTGCCAGCAGGGCGACGAGCAGCGCCAGGCTGCGGGGATTCACCGGCATGGCCTGGCGCCATCGCGGGCTGGCCGACCGGGGCGTCGCCTGACGGGAGGAGTGGAGCGACGTCATGGTGCGGTCTCCTGGTGGTCGGTGGCGGTAGCGGGGGATCTCTCGTCGTCACGGGCCGCGCCGTCGGCTCGGTCGTGCTGGGCGGTGGCGATAGCGGTGACCAGGGCGTCTTCGCTGAGCCCGGGGTTGTCGAGCACCCGGGTCGAGTGGCCTTCGTGCATGATCACCACCCGCTGGGCGCCCTCGGCGAGTTCCTCGAATTCCGAGCTGATCATCAGCACCGCGCCGCCCTGGGCCTGATAGTCCTGGACGATGCGCTGGATCTCGCGCTTGGCGCCGATATCGACGCCACGGGTCGGCTCGTCGAGGATCAGCAGTCGCGGCTGGGTCGCCAGCCACCGTGCCAGCAGTACCTTCTGCTGGTTGCCGCCGGACAGCTGGCCGATGGGTTGTTCCATGGAGGCGGTCTTGATCTTGAGCGCCTCGATAAAGTGTGCGGCGAGTTCGCGCTCGCGCCGCCTTTGAATGACGCCGCGACGGCTCAGCGTGCCGAGCAGGGGCAGGGTCATGTTCTCGCGCACGCTCATTTCGGGGATGATGCCCTCGACCTTGCGATCTTCGCTGAGCAGCGCCACCCCGGCGGCGATGGCGTCGCGGCTGTGGCGGGGGGCGTAGCGCTGGCCGGCCAGCCGCATGCTGCCCCGGGTGCTGCGATCGAGCCCGAACAGGGCGCGGGCAAGCTCGCTGCGACCGGCCCCGAGCAGGCCTCCGAGGCCGACCATCTCGCCCTGATGCACCTCCAGTGAGGCGCCTCGCAGGCCCTTGTCGGTGGCCAGGGACTCGACCTCGAGCAGCGTCTCGTCGGTGTCGAGTTCCATCTCGCGAAAGCTGGTGGTGCCGCTTGCCTGGATGTCCGAGGTCTTGCGGCCAAGCATGGAGGCCACCAGCTCCAGGCGCGGAGTCTCGCTGAGGGTGCGCTGCTCCACCGTGGCGCCGTTGCGCATGATGGTGGCGCAGTCGCACACCGCGTAGAGCTCCTCGAGGAAGTGCGAGACGAACAGCACCGAGGTGCCCTGGGACTTGAGCAGCCGGATGACCTCGAACAGCCGCTGGACCTCGCGTTCGTCCAGCGAGCTGGTCGGCTCATCCATGATCACCAGCCTGACCTGCTGGGACACCGCTCGGCCGATGGCCACCAGCTGCTGGATGGCGGTGGAGTACTCGCTGAGCGGACGGCGGACGTCGATGTCCAGCCCCAGCTCCTCGAACACCGTGCGGGCCCGTCGATGGGCCTGGGGCCAGTCGATCCCGCCCCACCAGTGAAGCGGCTCGAAGCCCATCATCATGTTCTCGGTGACCGAGCGCAGCGGCACCAGGTTGAGCTCCTGGTAGATGGTGGCAACGCCAGCCTGCTGCGCCCGGCGCGGGCCGGAGAAGGCCACAGGCTCGCCGTCGAGCAGGATCTGGCCGCTGGTCGGTGTGTAGACCCCGGTCAGTACCTTGATCAGGGTGGACTTGCCCGCCCCGTTCTGGCCGATCAGGGCGTGCACCTCACCCGGCGCGATCGTGAGTGAGGCGCCGTCGAGGGCGACGGTGCCTCCAAACCGCTTGTGGATGTCGCGCATGTCGATAAGCGCTGTCATGACGTGGTACCTGGTTGGAATGTCAGGTCGGGATCAACCGGCGTGGCTCAATAGGCGTCGTCGATATGCTCGGCGGCGTTGTCTTGGGTGAAGACACGGTCCTCGACGCGCACCCATGGCTCGATGGTCTCGCCGGCGGCGTAGCGGTTGAGCACGTCGCAGGCCATCGGACCAAAGCGCGGCGACGACTCGACGCTGACCCCGAGCTTGCCGTCGAGGATCGCCTGCAGGGCGTCGCGAGTGCCGTCGATGGAGACCAGCAGCACGTCCTCGCCTGGGGTGCGTCCGGCCAGTTCCAGCGCCTGGATGGCACCGATGATCATCTCGTCGTTGTGGGCGTAGACCACGTTGACCTCAGGATGGGCCTGGAGCAGCGTCTCCATCACCTGACGGCCGGTATCGCGGGCGAAGTCGCCGGACTGGGAGGCGATGATCTCCATGTTGTCCTGTTCGGCGATGACCGCATCGAAGCCTTCCTTGCGGTCATTGGCCGAGGAGGCGCCGGTGGTGCCCTCGAGCTCGATGATGTGGGCCTGTTCGCCTTCGAAGTTGTCGACCAGCCACTGGGCGGCGATGCGCCCCTGCTCGATGAAGTCGGAGCCGAGGAAGCTGACATAGTGCTCACCGGCCTTGGCGACCTCGTCATCGACGATACGGTCGACCAGGAACACCGGGATGCCTGCCGCACGGGCCTTCATCACCGCCGGGATCAGCGCCTTTTCCTCGCGCGGGGGCAGGAAGATCGCATCGACGCCCTGGGCGATCATGCTGTCCACGTCGGCGACCTGCTTGGCGGCGGAACCGGCCGCGTCGGTCACCGTCAGCTGCCAGTTGCACTCGGGGGCGATATCACGAAACGACTGGGTCTCGGCGATGCGCCAGGGGTTGTTGCTTTCCATCTGGGCGAAGCCCACCCGGTAGCTGTCCTTCTGTTCCAGCGGCGGCAACTGCTGGGCCCAGCCGGGCATGGCGGAAAGTCCCAGCAGGGCGGCGGTGGCAAGCCCCGCCAGGCGGCGGGCGCGGGGGTGACGGGCAGTCGGGGAGTGGTGGGTCGAAGGCATCGTGTTCTCCTGGGCTATTGTGCTTGTTGTCAAAAGAGCACCGCGTCGGCAGTGCTCCGTGCTGCAGGGAGGGGGCGTTCAATCGCCCCAGTTGACGTACATCGTCTGCTTCTTGAAGTAGGCGGAAAAACCGTACTTGCCGTCCTCGCCGCCGACGCCGGAGTGGCCCCAGCCCGAGTGATAGGCGTGGACCTGCTCGCCGTTGGCGCGATTGAAGTAGATCTCGCCGAAGCGCAGCTCCGAGGGCAGCCGCATCAGCCGCTTGAGGTCGCGGGTGAAGACATAGGCCGAAAGGCCGTAGGAGGTGTCGTTGGCGAAGGCCAGGGCCTGCTCGAAGTCGTCGACTCGCTGGATCGGCACCACCGGTCCGAACACCTCGTCGTCGATCAGCGGCGAGCGATTGTCCCGGGTCTCGACGATGGTCGGGGCGATCCAGTAGCCCTTGGCGTAGTCGCCTGAGTCGAGCGGGCCGCCTTCGAGCAGCACGCGGTCGCCCTGGGCGATACCGCGCTGGACCATGGCGGCGACCTTGTCGCGTTCGCCACGGCTGACCTTGGGGCCCATGTCGGGGTCATCCAGCGGATTGCCGATGCTCAGTGCGCGCGAGGCGGCGATGAACTTGTCGATGAACTCGTCGGCGATCTGGCGATGCAGGTAGATGCGCTCGCTGCAGGTGCAGATCTGGCCGCAGTTGGTATAGCGCGCGGTGACGGCGGCCTTCACCGCGGCGTCGACGTCGGCGTCTTCCATCACGATGAAGGGCGCCTTGCCGCCGAGCTCCAGCCGCACGATCTTGAGTTCCTCTGCGGCGCTGCGAAAGATCTGGCGCCCCGCCCGGGTGCTGCCGGTCATGGTGATCAGATCGGTGTCGGGATGCTCCACCAGCGCCTGGCCCACCACCGGGCCCTGGCCGGTCACCACGTTGAAGACGCCGGGCGGAAACCCGGCGCGCTCGGACAGCGCCGCCAGATAAAGTCCGGCGAAGGGGGTGATCTCGTGACCGAGCAGGATAAAGGTGTTGCCCGCCACCAGGGCGGGGCCGGCCTTGCGCGTGGCCAGGGCCGCCGGATAGTTCCAGGCGGTCAGTCCGGCGACCACCCCGAGCGGCAGCGAGCGAATCTGAATTTCCTCGTGGCGATTGTCCGAGGGCAGAATGTCGCCTTCGATGCGTCTGGCCCACTGGGCGCTGTAGCGCAGAAATTCGCTGCAGGCGCCGACCTCGCCGCGAGCCTGGGACAGGGGTTTGCCCTGCTCCAGGGCAATCAGCCGGGCGAAGGGTTCGAGATGGCGATCGATCTCCTCGGCCCAGCGGGTCAGCAGCTTGCCACGCTCGTTGGCCGGTCGCCTGGCCCAGTCGGACTGAGCCCTGGTGGCCGCGGCGACGGCGGCGTCCACGGCGGCGGCGTCACCGGCGGGGACCTGGCCAAGCAGCGCCTCGCTGGCCGGGTTGTCCACCTCGATGGCGTGGGAGCCGGCATGCTCAAACCAGCTACCGTCGACCCACATGCGGCCTTCCAGGGGGGTGGCACCGAACTGTTGGAAATCCATGGGGCGTCCTCTGTTGGGTAAGGCCAGAACGATGATTGGGTAACGCCAGAACAACGTTGGGGTGGTCAGAACGTCTGTTGGATAACGCTGAAATGACGTTTGGTACGACCATATACTGTTGGTGGTCGAGGTGGCTGGCAAGCGTAAGGTGCTACGACCATTGTCTATATTTTCTTCAAGTTTATGAAAAATAACAATTTGGTTGGTTGTTATGGCGATATTAGCCATTGGTTGTAGTTGTTGGGCGAGAATTTAATGATTAGTTTGGTACGACGATAAACGAGGTGTTGTATGAGCGGACGCAGTGCGGACTCGATCACTCTGGATATTGAGCGCTCCATCGTTGCCGGCGAGCTGGAGGAAGGACGTCCGTTGCCCGCTGAGCGGGCGCTGATGGAGCAGTACGGCGCCAGTCGCACCGTGATTCGCGAGGCGATCACCGCGCTCACCGCCAAGGGATTCTTGAAGAGTCGTCCGCGCTATCGCCCGATCGTCTGTCGCCCGGATGCGAGTTCGGCGATGCAGGCGGCGGGAGGGGTGATCAAGCACCTGCTCGATAACTCCCGGGGCGTACATGACCTCTACCAGGTGCGGGTGTTGTTCGAGCGGGTGCTGGTGCGGGACGCCGCCACCGGGGCGGGCAAGGACGACCTCAAGCGGCTGAAGGATGCGCTGGACGACAACCAGGCGGCGATCTGCGATTCCGAGCGCTTCTACGCCACCGATGTGGCCTTTCACCGGGTGCTTTACACCATCTCGGGCAACCCGGCCTATCCGGCCATTCACGCAGGCTTTGTCGAGTGGCTGGCGCCCCAGTGGAGCCGGATGCCACGCAGCGAGCAGCGCAATCACGACAACTTCCTGGCCCACCAGGCGATCTACGAGGCCATCCTGATGCGTGATCCCGACGCGGCGGAGCGCGCCCTGGTCGATCACCTCGAGGCCTCATGGGAGTTTGTGCGCAGCACCTTCTTTGCAGGAGAGAACGAGTGAGCGACGTCGATCATATTGTTGTCGGGGGCGGGGCCGCCGGGTGCGTGGTAGCCGCCCGCCTGGTGCGCGAGCAGGGTGCCAGGGTGCTGCTGCTGGAGGCGGGCTCGTCCCACCACCACCCGCTGCTCGACATGCCCCCGGGCATCTTCAAGATGATCAATGGCTCGAAGTTCATGCGCTATCACCAGACCGAGCCGCAGGCTCATCTGGGGGGACGGGTCCATGACATTCCCCAGGGTCACGTGCTCGGCGGCGGCACCTCGGTCAATGCCCAGGTCTACATGCGCGGGCGGCCCGAGGACTACGACGACTGGGATCGGCGACTCGCCGGCAACGCGGCGAGGGCCGACTGGTCCTGGCAAGGGGTGCTCGAGCACTTTCGCCGGATGGAGGACAACGACCGTCTGGTCAATGAACACCATGGGCGCGGCGGGCCACTCAAGGTCTCTGATCCCGGTCATGTGGATGTGGCCTCGCGCTGGTTTATCCAGGCCGCCCAGGCGGCGGGGCTGCCCTACAACGGCGACTTCAATGGCGAGCGTCAGACCGGGGTCGGCTTCTATCAGTTCATGAATCGGGCGGGCAAGCGCTGCTCTGCCGCCTACGCCTACGTAGAGCCGCTGCGCGAGCACCCGGGGCTCGAGGTCGCGCTCGACTGTGAGGTCCAGCAGGTGCTGGTCGAAGACGGACGTGCCGTGGGCGTCGAGTACCGCGACCGCAAGGGCAAGGTGCACCGGGTGCGCGCGCAGGGCGAGGTGATCCTGGCGGCGGGTGCGCTGGTGACCCCGAAGCTTCTGATGCTCTCGGGTATCGGGCCGGCCGAGCAATTGGCGCAGCACGGCATTGCGGTGAAGGCGGACCTGCCGGGGGTGGGGCAGAACCTGATCGACCACCCCGAGGTGCCGATCACCGCCTACGCCAGGACCCCGTGTGGCTACTATCGCCAGGGCGTCGGCTGGCGGATGTTGGCCAACGGGCTCCAGTTCAAGCTGTTCGGCAGTGGCCCGGTGACCTCGGCCGGGGTCGAGGCGGGCGCCTTCGTCAACCCCGTCGATCCTCAGGCGGCACCGACCATCCAGGCCTTCTGCGTACCCATCGTCTACCTGGACCGGGATACCCGGGACGCGCTCAAGGACGACTACGGCCTGACGGTGACCACCGTGGTGGTCAAGCCCAAGGCCAGAGGCAGCGTTCTTCTGCGCTCGGCCGACCCCGGCGACATGCCGCGGGTGTCGCCCAACCTGCTCGGCCATCCCGACGATATGCAGGCGATGGTGGAAGGGCAGAAGTTCTTTCTGCGCGCCTTCGAACAGTCACCGCTCAAGGAAAACCTGCACGGTGTGGCCTTGCCCTTCGCCGGAAGCGGCGCCAGCGACGATGAGCTGCTCGAACACTGCCGACGCTTCGTCAAGACCAACTACCACCCGGCCGGTACTGCGGCCATGGGTGCCGATGACGACCCCATGGCGGTGCTCGACGCACGACTGCGGGTCCGTGGGGTGCGCGGGCTGAGGGTCTGCGACATGTCCGCGGTACCCGATATACCCGCCGGCAACACCACCGCCCCGGCGATGATGCTGGGCAGCCGCTGCGCCGACTTTATCGGCGAGGATGCCGGCCTGGGCCAGGACGCCCGGCGCGACGCTGCAGCGCCCGAGGCGAAGGCCACCGGGGCGGCGATGCATTGATCTACTGAACGGATTTTCAAGCACCGACAGCAACCGACAGCAACCGACAGCAACCAATAGCAACAATGAAAAAGGAGCATCCGATGACACGCCTGACTCTTCTGCCGCTGACCCTGAGCGTAGGTCTCGCCGCCGCAGCCAGTGCTGCCCAGGCTGCCGACACCGTCCAGTGGGCCCATGTGTACGAACCCTCCGAGGCCTACCATCACTGGGCCGAGTGGGGCGCCGAGCAGATCGCCGAGCGCACCGACGGTCGCTACGAAGTGGAGGTCTTCCCCGCCTCGACCCTGGGCAAGGAGGTCGAGATCAACCAGGGGCTGGTGCTCGGCACCGTTGACATCATCTACACCGGCCAGAGCTTCGCCGCCCAGACCTACGGGCCGCTGGCGCTGTCCGACGCCCCCTTCGTGTTCCGTGACTACGAGCACTGGAAGGCCTACGCCGACAGCGAGCTGTTCGCGGAATTCGCCGACGGCTACCGTGATGCCTCCGGCGGCAACGTGATCCTGGGTGACTGCTACTACGGCCAGCGCCACGTGACCTCCAATACCCCCATCGTCGAGCCCGCAGACATGGAAGGCCTCAAGATTCGGGTGCCCAATGCGCCGATCTACAGCCTGTTCCCCCGTGCGGTCGGCGCCCAGCCGACACCGGTGGCCTTCTCCGAGGTCTATCTGGCCCTGCAGCAGGGGGTGGTGGACGCCCAGGAGAACCCCTTGCCGACCATCCGCGCCAAGAAATTCTACGAGGTCCAGGACTACATCAACCTGACCGGCCACGTGACCGGCTCCAACCTGATCGTTGCCGGCGGTCCCTTCTTCAACGGCCTGTCCGAGGAGGATCAGCAGATCTTCCGCGAGGTGCTCGGCGAGGTGGCCAGGAAGGTCTCCGACGATGTGCGCGAGCAGGAGCTGGCTTCCATCGACTGGTTCAAGGAGCAGGGCGTGGAGGTGCTGGAGGTAGAGCGTGAGGCCTTCCGCGAGAAGACGTTGCCGGTGCTCAACGGCGACGAGGCGACCTGGACCCAGGAACAATTCGATCGCTTGCAGGCGCTGTAACGCCTCGGGAATAACATTATGAACCACACTGACAGCGAGGCTATGGGCTCCGCACGGGCATCCCGGGAGGATGCCCGTGAGGGGCCGCAAGGCCCGGATATCGACTTTGACGACGACGGCCCGACCTTCGCCTGGCGCGACATCGGGCTTGAGGACGCGCTCACCCTGGTGGTCTTCTGGACCATGGCAGCGGTGGTGTTCGCCCAGTTCTTCAGCCGCTACGTGCTTGGCTCGCCGCTGGGCTGGACCGAGGAGGTCGCCCGCTATCTGCTGATCTGCGTCGGCTTTCTGGCGGCGACCGTGGGGGTGCGCAAGCGCAGCCACATCCGCCTCGAACTGCTGTATCGCTACCTTCCCCTGCGTGCCTCGGCGGCGATGATCTGGCTGGTCGACCTGGGCCAGCTCGTCTATTTCGTGCTGCTGGGGTGGGTCACCTGGAAGATCCTGCCGCTGATGAGTGCACAGAAGATGACCTCGATGGCGGTCGGCATGGACACACTCTACAGCGTGGTGCTGTTGAGCATCGCCATCATGGCGCTGCGTCAGGCCTGGCAGCTGGTGCGGGCGAGCGGTCCGAAACAGTGGCTGGCGGCGCAGCGAGCTGAGACCACCGGCGAGGAGGCATCATGACGCTACTGGTCCTGTTCGGCGGCCTGCTGCTGATGCTGGTGATGGGCTTCCCGGTGATGGTGGCGCTTGGCGCCTCGTCGCTGGCGGCGATCCTGGTGGATGGCAGCGTCCCCGACTTTATCGTGCTGCACCGTATGGTCGGCGGCATGGACAGCTTCCCGCTGCTGTCGATTCCCTTCTTTGTCCTGGCCGGTGCGCTGATGAACTCCGCCGGCATCACCAGTCGTATCTTCGACTTCGCCAGGGCCCTGGTGGGCTGGATGCCCGGGGGGCTCGGCCACGTCAACGTCGGCGCCTCGGTCATCTTTGCCGGCATGTCCGGTGCCGCGGTGGCCGACGCCGGTGGGCTCGGCGCGATCGAGATCAAGGCGATGCGCCGGGCGGGCTATGATCCGGGCTTTTCGGTGGGCATCACCGCTGCCTCGTCCACCATCGGGCCGATCATTCCGCCTAGCCTGCCGCTGGTCATCTACGGCGTGATGGCCTCGGCCTCGATCGGTCAGCTGTTCGCCGCCGGCCTGGTCCCGGGACTGTTGATGGCGCTTTCGCTGATGCTGATGGTGGCCTGGTACGCGGTGCGTTATCAGTATCCGCGTGACGTCGGCTTCGCCCTGGGCTGGATCGCCTTGACCTTCCGTCGTGCCTTTCTATCGCTGCTGACCCCGGTGATCATCGTCGGCGGCATCGTGCTTGGCATCTTCACCGCGACCGAGGCCGCCATCGCCGCGGTGATCTACGCCATGCTGCTGGGGGCGGTGGTCTATCGCACCCTGACCTTCAAGAGGCTGCTGGCGGTCACCATGGAGACCATCGAGACCACCGGGATCATCATGATGATCATCGCCGCCTCGTCGATCTTCTCCTGGCTGCTGACCAGTCATCATGTGGCCGAGAACTTCGCCAACTGGATGCTGGCGGTTACCTCCAACCCCACCATCATCCTGCTGTTGATGACGCTGATCCTGTTCGTGGTGGGCTGCTTCATGGAAACCATCGCGGCGATCACCATCCTGGTGCCGATCCTGCTGCCGATCGCGGTCAATCTGGGCGTCGACCCGGTGCAGTTCGGTATCGTCATGGTGCTGAACCTGATGATTGGCCTGCTGACGCCACCGGTGGGACTGGTGCTCTACGTGCTCTCGCAGGTGTCCAAGGTGCCCTTCGAACGCTGCGCCTCGGCGACCCTGCCGTTCCTGATCCCGCTGTTGATCGTGTTGATGCTGGTCACCTTCGTGCCCTCCATCTCGCTGTGGCTGCCGACCTTGATCTATCGCTAGGCGCTGTCCGAAAAGTCGACGAGCGAAGGTTAGACAAGGCAAAAATCGGTGAGTAAGCGCAGTTTACGGGGTGTAAATGAGCATTTTGATCCGATTTTTAACGCCGTATTACCGAGCGCAGGCACTTTTCAGACAAGCCCTAGCATCGAGCAGGCAAGGGGACACGTTGCGCCCCTGACAACCAACGCCCCCGACGTCTTCGTCGGGGGCGTTTGCGTAGGAGGGCGCGATGGTGCGTCCTCCTGCCTATCGCCCCATCCAGCCGCCGTCCACGGTCATCACGCTGCCGTGCATATAGTCCGAGGCGCTGGAGGCCAGAAACACCACCGGTCCCTTGAAGTCAGCGGCGTCCCCCCAGCGACCGGCGGGGATGCGCGCGAGGATATCGCGGGAACGCTCGGGATCGTCGCGCAGTGCCTGGGTGTTGTCGGTGGCGATGTAACCCGGAGCGATGGCGTTGACGTTGACCCCGTGGGCCGCCCATTCGTTGGCGAAGGCCTTGGTCAACTGGGCGATGCCGCCCTTGCTGGCGGCGTAGCCGGGCACGGTGATGCCGCCCTGAAACGACAGCAGCGAGGCGGTGAAGATCACCTTGCCGCTGCCTCGCGCGACCATCTGCCTGCCGATCTCCCGGGTCAGCATGAAGGGGGCGCTCAGATTGACGTCGATGACCCTGTCCCACAGCGCATCGGTGTGCTCGGTGGCGGGGGCGCGTTCGATGGTGCCGGCGTTGTTGACCAGGATATCGATACGCCGGTCGGCAAGCTGCTCGACCATCGCCATCAGCGCGCTGCGGTCCGACAGGTCGCAGGCGATCCCTGTGCAGTCTCGCCCCAGGGCGCGAACTCGCTCGCCCAGGTCGCCGCCGTCGGCGGCCATGTTGGCGCTGACGGCGATGATGTCGGTACCGGCTTCGGCCAGGCCCAGCGCCATGGCCGCGCCGATGCCGCGTCTCGCGCCTGTCACCAGGGCGGTCTTGCCGTCGAGTGCAAAGGTCGTCAGTACAGCCATCGAAAATCTCCTGAGTGATCGGACAGGCATGTATAGCAACGGGGGGTATCAGCCTAGTGGGCATCCCGGGCGCGGGAAAGGCCGGGGAGGGGCATCGTGCGGATGGCAGTGCTCCGTCTCGACCACATCTTGTACCTTCTAAAGACAAATTCTTTCTTATTAGACCTATGTCTAAGGGGTAGGCATATTGATCGATCCTGAGTGGAAGTTGTTTTTCAAATAATTGAAAGGTAACGATTAAATTGACTGTTTCGGGTTATCGATGTGGTCTAGAGTGCCGTAGAAAGGTCAAGATAAAAGCCAAGTTGTAAAAAGTTGTTTGAAAAGCCTTCCGGCGCTTCCTATAGTGACTCCGTCAACGAACAACCCAGTTTGCCAGCGATAGGCGGAGCCCATGAGCATCATCAACGATTACCCCCACGCAGAGCTGTCCAACCTGACCCGCGAGCGACTGATGCGGGCTTCGACGGCGTCGCTGCACACCCTGCTGCACAAGCGGGGTCTGAAGAACACCTATATCCAGAACGTCGGTCGCATGAACAAGAGCCAGGTCAAGATGGTGGGGCAGGCCTACACCCTGCGCTATATCCCGGCCCGCGAGGACCTGGACGTGGTGGCCGCCTTCCGTGATCCGGAGCACCCCCAGCGTCTGGCCGTGGAAAGTGTGCCGCCTGGCCGCGTACTGGTATCCGACTGCCGTCAGGATGCCAGCGCCGCGAGTGCCGGCAGCATTCTGCTGACCCGCCTGCAGGTGCGCGAATGTGCGGGCTTTGTGTCGGACGCCGGTGTGCGTGACTCGGAGTACGCCGAGAGCATGTCGATGCCGGTGTTCTGCACCAAGCCCAGCGCCCCGACCAACCTGACCAAGCACCACGCGGTGGATATCCAGCAGCCCATCGGCTGTGGCGGCGTGCCGGTCTATCCCGGCGACGTGCTGGTCGGCGACGGCGACGGCGTCATGGTGGTGCCGCTCGAGCTGGCCGACGAGATCGCCGAAGAAGCCAGTGGCATGGAGGCCTTCGAAGCCTACGTGCTGGACAAGGTCAACAACGGCGCGGCGGTCATCGGTCTTTATCCGCCCAACGAACAGGCCCAGGAGGAGTACCAGGCCTACCTGCGCGAGCAGAAGTCTCGCGGCTGAAGCAGGAGTCGCGCGGCCAGACAAGCGCCGCCTCATCTATCCCCACACAATCACAAAATAATTCCAGGAGTCGCCATGTTTGCTCTCACTCCCCTCAACGCCACCCTCAGCACGACCCTGCGCAAGCGCCTGATCAAGGGCGCGACCGGCGCTACCCTGGCCGGTGTGGCGCTGGCCGCGGTCGTCGCCGTGCCGACGGCCCAGGCCGACTTCCCCCAGCGTGACATCCGCATGATCGTGCCCTGGCCCGCCGGCGGCGGCGCGGATGCCATCTCGCGCAAGATCAGCAACCTGGCCGAGCAGTCGCTGCCGACCTCGATCTACGTCGAGAATATCGGCGGGGCGGTGACCGCCACCGGCCTGATGCAGTTGGCCAAGGCGCGTCCCGACGGCCACACCATCGGTGTGCTGACCTACGACAGCGTCGTCACCCTGCCGCGGGGCAACATGGTGCCCGGCTACTCGCTGGACAAGCTCGAGCCGTTCGCCCGCGTGACCCAAGAAGCCGACGCCATCGTGGTATCCAAGCAGTCGGGCTTCACCTCCTACGAGGAGCTGATCGAGGCGGCCAGGGAAAATCCCGGCACGGTGCGCATCGGTGTGGCGCCCCAAGGCTCTGGCCCCTACCTGGCGGTACGTCGCCTGGAGGCGGCCACCGGGGTCACCTTCAACGTGATCTCCTATCCGGGGTCGTCCACCGCCGAGGCCGAGGCGCTGCTGTCCGGCGAGATCGACGCCGCCATCTCGAGCCTGGGGGACTTCTCCGGAATCCTGTCCTCGGGTGACGCCCTTGGCGTGGTCGAGCTGTCCGGTTCGCAGAACCCGGCCTATCCCGAGGTGCCGCCGATCTCCGAATTCGACGTGGATCTCGAGACCGGCAGCTTCATCGTGCTGGCGGCGCCGGCCAATACCCCGGAAGACGCCATCGAGACCCTGGAGTCGACCTACCACGAGGCTTACCAGAGCGACGAGTTCCAGCAGTGGGTCACCAGTATCGGTGTCACCCCGGGCTGGCTCGGCAGCGAGGAAGTCAACGAGTGGATCGGCAGCTACCAGGAGCGGACCTTCGCCGCCATGGATGAGCTGGACCTGTAATCCCCGGGCGGAAAGCGCCTGACTGTCGAACGGCGACCTTCCGCCTCCTGCCATCATCTGGAGCGGGCGGGTAGAGCTCCCACCTCTGCCGGCCCGCTTCACTTCCCTTCCAACGAACACTGTGTTGTCGGTCTCCCGCCATTGGGGGCCGAGAGAGGTTTCGCATGTCTCGTTCATCTTCATCTCTGCTGGCGCGTGCGCTTGGCCTTGGCCCTGGCTCCAGTGCTGGCGCGATCCGTTTCCACGGCGTGCTGGCGCTGCTGGCCCTGGGCTACCTGATCGGTGGCCTGGCGATGGGGCCTCCGCTGGAGGCCGGCAAGCTGACGCCATCCTTCTTTCCGTTGCTGATCGGTGTGCTGGCCACCGTGCTGTGCGTGCTGCAGTGGTGGTCCTCGGTGCGCAGCGCCGCTGCCCTGGATCGGGACAACGCGGCCGATGAAGGCGATAGGCCGAGGGGCCGTCGTCTTTCGCCGGAGCTGACCCTGATGCTGGCGACTCTGGTCTATGTACTGGTGTTTCAGACACTCGGCTATGTGCTGTCCACCCTGGTCTATGTACTGGGAGTGATGCTGTTGTTCTCGGGGCTCGACAAGTGGTTGAGCAAGGCCCTGATCGCGCTGGCCATTACCGCGGTGGGCTTCGTGCTATTCAACCAGGTCTTCAACGTCCGTCTACCGACACTCTGGGGGTGAGCCATGATGACTGATGCAACCCGCTCGGCGCTCGCTGCCGGGCGACACGCCGGGGGTGACCCATGGACTTCCTGACCCAGGTGCTGGCGAGCTTCGGTTTGCTGCTCAATCCCACGGTGCTGTTCTATGTGGTGGCCGGCTTTCTGATCGGCACCGTGTTCTCGGCGATTCCCGGTCTGACCGCGACCCTGGCGCTGGCGCTATTGCTGCCGCTGACCTACAGCCTGGACGTGACCACGGCGCTGATGGCCTGTGCCAGCATCTATATGGCCGGCATGTGTGGCGGCAGCATCACCGCTACCACCATCAATATTCCCGGTGCACCCTCGTCGATGATGACGGCGCTGGAGGGCTACCCGATGCAGCAGCGCGGCGAAGGGCCTCTGGCGCTGGGCCATGCCTCCTTCGCCTCGATGATCGGCGGCGTGTTCGGGGCGGTACTGCTGGTGCTGCTGGCGCCCTTGATCGCCGACCTGTCGCTGCTGGTGCAGACCACCGGCAAGTGCGCGCTGATCCTGTTTGCGCTGATCGTCATCGTCATCGCCCAGCGGGGCAATGTCCGCCGTGCGGCTATCGCCGCCTGTCTGGGGCTGATGCTTGCCACCGTGGGGCTCGACGCCATGGTGCCGGTGGCCCGGTTCAGCTTCGGCATGGGTGACCTGGCGGCGGGGATCGACCTGATGCCGGTGATCATCGGTACCTTCGCCATCAGTGAGCTGTTGACCCAGCTTGCCGAGAACGACAAGGCCCAGGCCATTCGCGATAAGCTCAAGGGAGTGGCGAAGATTCGTCGCCGCGACTTCATCCCGTCGCGTTCGGCGATCCGCCGTATCGGCGCGGCCTGCTATCTGAAGTCTTCCACCATCGGCTATCTGGTAGGCACGCTGCCCGGGGCCGGGGGCTCCATGGGTGGCTTTCTGGCCTACGTGGAAGCGGTGCGTACCTCGCGCGAGCCGGACAGCTTCGGCAAGGGCAATCCCCAGGGGATCGCGGCGGCGGAAAGCGCCAACAACGCGGTCTGCGGCGGCGCCCTGGTGCCCATGTTGACCTTTGGTACCCCGGGCGACCCGATCACCGCCATCGTGCTCGGTGTGCTGGTCATCAACGGCATCCAGCCGGGGCCGCAGCTGATGGAATCCCAGGCTGGGCTGATCGCGCCCATGCTGGCGGCACTGATTTTCAGCGCGCTGATCCTGATTCCGCTGACCATGTACCTGCTCGGGCCATACTTTATCCGCATCGTGCGCATTCGCCGTGATGTGCTGTTTGGCTCGATCGCCATGCTGGCGGTGGTGGGCAGCTACGTGGCCACCTACTCGACCTTCCAGATGATGATGACGCTGGTCATGGGGGTACTGGCCTTCTACCTGAGAAAGCACGGCTATCCGGTGGTAACGCTGCTGCTCGGCTTTATCCTCGGCCCGGGCCTCGAGGAGTACCTGCGCCGTTCCCTGACCCTGTCCAACGGTGACCTGACGGTCTTCGTGACCCAGCCCGACAGTTTGTTCTTCATCGTGCTGACCGGGGTGTTCGTGTACTTCCTGGCGATCCGCAAGCCGGTGCAGTTGAAGGGTAGCCAGAACACGACCTGAGGCCCGTACAGATTCCAGAGCAGGAAACTTCAGCGCCTGTCCGACGGCATATCGCCCGGGTCAGGCGCTTTTTTTTGTTCATGATGCCGAGCGGAAGGGTCGGGCGAGTGGCCTGGTTGCCCACGATCCTCCATGAAGTCTTCGCTCGCTCCCTCCGCGTCAAACCAGTCGTCCCAGGTCTTGTCGGCAGGAGTGCGAGCGCCTCTTTGAGCTGTGGAGACGATACCGCCTCTATTTGCGTCTTCGGCAAAGGCGGCTGCCTCTGGCTGGCGTACCGCCTGGGAACGGTTGGATGGAAAGACGTAGCCTCTGCGCATCGTCGCGAGCCTCTTGTATGTAAAGGATGTGCCTAGCCTAGGCGAGCTTGCTCCTTGAAGGCATCTCCGGGGTGTCTCAGGGGCATCTTGGGGGCATTTCTGGGCAGACGCGACAAGTCGGGGCCCGCTGGAGAGTAGATCGACACCATCAAAAAAGGCCCTCGCCGGTGGCGAGGGCCTCGTTGATGGTGCGCCAGGGACGCCGGTGGGCTGGCGTCGCCTGTTGTAGAGAAGTAGAGAAGGAGAGAAGGAGAAAAAGAAAGAACGCTGGGCTAGCGCTTGCCGTTCACCTGGCGGGTCAGCCCCAGAGGGTTGTCGGCCTTGAGGCTGTCCGGGGCCAGGGCCTCGGGCATCGCCTGGTAGCACACCGGACGCAGGAAGCGCTGGATCGCGGCGCTGCCCACCGAGGTGGTGCGCGAGTCGGAGGTCGAGGGCCAGGGGCCGCCATGGACCATGGAGTGGCACACCTCGACGCCGGTGGGCCAGCCGTTGAACAGGATGCGACCGGCGCGACGCTCAAGCAGCGGCAGCAACTGGTCGGCCAGCGCGTAGTCGGCTTCCTCGAGGTGGACCGTGGCGGTCAGCTGGCCTTCCAGCGCGGTCAGCACCTGCTGCATCTGTGCTACCGAGTCGCACTCGACGATCAGCGCGCAGGCTCCAAAGACCTCGTCATGCAGAGCGGCGTTGCCGATGAAGTCACTGGCGCTGGTGCGCAGCAGGTGCGGCTGGCAGGGGCAGGCCAGATGGCCGGTGGCCTTGCCCTTGGCGACCAGGCTGACGCCCGGCTGGTCGACGAGTTGGGCGACTCCCTGCTCGTAGGCGGCGTGGATGCCGGGGGTCAGCATCAGCTGTGGGGCGGCTTCGCGTACCGCGGCACCGGCCTGCTCGACGAAGCGCTCAAGCGCGGCGCCGGACAGTGCCAGAATCAGCCCCGGGTTGGTGCAGAACTGACCGGCGCCCATGGTCAGCGACGCGACGAAGGCGTCGCCCAGGGCCTCGGCGTTGGCTTCCAGGTGCTGCGGCAGCAGCAGCACCGGATTGATGCTGCTCATCTCGGCGTAGACCGGGATCGGCTGGGGGCGTGCCTGGGCGGTGCGCAGCAGGGCGGTGCCGCCGTTGCGCGAGCCGGTGAAGCCCACCGCCTGGATGCGCGGGTCCTTGACCAGGGCCTGGCCGAGCTCGCTGCCGCTGCCGTAGAGCAGCGAGAACACGCCCTCGGGCATGTTGCTGCTCTTGGCGGCCTGCTGCAGGGCGCGCCCGACCAGCTCCGAGGTGCCGGGGTGGGCGGAGTGGGCCTTGACGATCACCGGGCAGCCCGCGGCCAGCGCGGCGGCGGTATCGCCGCCGGCCACCGAGAACGCCAGCGGGAAGTTGCTGGCGCCAAACACCGCCACCGGACCCAGCGGCACCTGCTGCTGGGCGAGGGAGGGGCGTGGCATGGGCGCGCGCTCGGGCAGGGCGTCCTCGATGCGCACGTCGAGATAGTCACCGCTGCGCAGGACCTCGGCGAACAGTCTGAGCTGTCCGCAGGTGCGGCCACGCTCGCCTTCAAGACGTGCCCTGGGCAGGCCGGTCTCGGCCATGCCGCGCTCGGTCAGGGTATCGCCGAGGGCATCGATATTGTCGGCTGCCGCCTCGAGAAAGGCCGCGCGGTCTGCAAGCGGCAGGCGGCGGTAGGCCAGGAAGGCGTCCTCGGCCAGCTGGCAGGCGCGCTCGACCTCGGCCTGGCCCGCCAGGGGGTAGGCCGGGGCAAGGGTCTCGCCGGAGGCGGGGTTGACCGCCGAGATGGTGCGTCCGTCGGTGGCACCGGCCACCGAGGCGAAGCCGATCAGATGATGACCTTCGAGTGTCATGGGGACTCCTGTTATTGCGCAGTGAAGATGATGAAAGGTGGCAAGGGGCGGCCGCTGCCAAACCGGGGTCGACGCGCACGAACGCCGAGTAGGGGAGTGGATAGCGAAGCGGCCGGAAGCATGTCCGGCCGCTCGGGGCTCAAGGGGTAGACGTCGATAGCGCCGTCACGCCGGTGGCCCGGGATGCTGCGATATGCCTCAGGGGCACATCTGGCCGCCGTTGACGTCGATCACCTGGCCGGTGATGTAGCCGCTGGCAGCGTGGGAGGCCAGGAACAGGAAGGACGGTGCAACCTCCTCGGAGGTGCCAAGGCGGCCCATGGCGATAGTGGAGGCGATCTTCTCTTTCACCTCAGCGCTCTTGTCTGCGTGGAAGGCGGTGTCGATGGTGCCCGGTGCGACGATGTTGAAGCGCACGTTGTCCTTGGTGAATTCCTTCACCCAGTTGCGATGCAGGTTGTGCAGCATGGCCTTGGAGCCGCCGTACAGGGAGGCGCCGAGGCCACCGCCTTCGCGACCGGCGATAGAACCGGTGCTGATGACGCTGGCGGTCTCGCCGCGCTTCTCGGCGGAGGCCTTCAGGTGCGGCATGGCGAAGCGGGTGGTCATGATCACCGAGCGCAGGTTCAGGTCCATCACCAGGTTGAAGTCGTCGTCCTCGAGGGACTCGAGGCCCTTGCGCACGCCGAGGCCGCCGGCGTTGTTCACCAGCACGTCAAGGCTGCCGAACTGATCGACAAATTCGTTGACCAGGGTCTCGCACTCGCCGCTCTTGGTCAGGTCGCGCTCATAGTAGGCGAAGCGCGCACCCTCGGACTCCAGCTGGGCGATCAGCTCCTCGGCGGCGCTGTCCTTCTGGCTGCTGTTGATGCCGACGATGGCACCCTGGCGGGCGAAGGCCACCGCGGCGGCACGACCGATGCCCTTGGTGGAGCCAGTGATAAGGACGGTCTTGTCGTTGAGATCGGCGAACATGAAGTGCTCCTGAACGAATCGGGCCTGCAACAGGCCGCATCATGGATGTTGATAGGAGAAAGGAGGGCGCAGCGCGACCAGCCTGGGATTGTGGGATAAACCTTAGCCTAGCGCTTGATGGACTTCAAACAAATACTAACAAGTGGGCATGGTACTTTGGTCTTGTGGGCAGGGAGCTGCTGTCAAAGAGAACTTTGGAAAGCTCGGTGCTTACGATTGAGAGTTTTGTTAAATCTTTGTAAATAAAAGGTTTTAGCGGGGTGTCGGCGATCGATTTTTCCTCTCGACAGGTGGCGGTGACGGCTCGTCTACGGGGCCCGTTAGCATAAAGTATAAGTTGTAATAACTTGTCTAGTTGGCGCCGTGGCGGCACTCTTGCAAGCGTTCTTTCCGGTGGCGGGTCGCCACGACCTTGACCGGATCCCCAGACGCTCGACGACAAGAGAGATAACTCATGCGAACGCTCCCACGCCTGCTTTGCGCCTCCCTGCTGGTGGCCACCTCCACGGTTGCCGTCGGTGACGACTATCCCTCCAAGCCGATCACCCTGATCGTGCCCTGGTCCGCCGGTGGCGGCACCGACGCCGTCGGTCGTCAGTTTGCCGCCGGTCTGCAGGAAGAGCTGGGGCAGCCGGTCAACGTGGTCAACCGTACCGGTGGCTCCGGTGTGGTCGGCCACATGGCGATGAAGATGGCGCGTCCCGATGGCTATACCCTGGGCCTGGGCACCGCCGAGATCGCGACCTATCGCCATATCGGCACCGCCGACCTGTCCTATGAGGACTTTACCCCGATCGCGCTGCTCAACCTCGATTATGCGGCCTTCACTGTCAACGCAGAGTCGCCCTGGCAGAACCTGGATGACGCCCTGTCCGACCTGGCCGCGTCACCCAACGAGTACACCGTATCGGGTTCTGCGCCAGGTGCTGCCTACCACCTGTCGTTCGCAGGCTTCCTCGACCAGCAGGGCATCGATCCGAATACCGTCAATCTGGTACCCAGCGAAGGCGCCGCGCCGGGCCTGCAGGAGCTGGCGGCGGGCGGTGTCGACATCGTCTTCTCGTCGCTGCCGGAAACCGAGTCCATGCGTGAATCCGATCGCGTCCGCACTCTGGCGGTGCTGTCCAGTGAACGCGAAGAAGCCTTCCCGGATATCCCGGCGGCCGGCGAGGTGACCGGTGATGACTGGTCCCACGGGTCCTGGCGTGGCCTGGTCGGCCCCGAGGGACTGCCTGAAGACATCTCCGAGCGCCTGTTGAGCGCCGCCGAGACGGTGTGGAACTCCGAGGACTTCCAGTCGTTCATGGAAGGCCGCGGCTTCGGCGCCGTGTGGGAAGGACCGGAAGGCTTTGAGGCATTCATGGCCGAACAGGATGCCAACAACGCCTCCATCATCGACAAGCTTGGCCTGGCCCAGTAACCGAGAGTCCAGAAACTGAAGGCCCAGTAAACGAGAGCCCAGTGACAGACCGCTCGGTGACAGAAAGCTCATCGAGCGGTCGGCTGGCACAGTCTGCAATACACCCGATTGAGCGCCGCATCGGCGGCGCACTGACAAAGGTGCGGTAACGCCCGGGAGATCGTCATCATGCGTACCAGTGACGCGGTATCGGGAACCATGGCGGCGGCCCTCGGGGCCGCCCTCATCGTCGCTTCCGCGGACTTGAGTCCGCTGCCGCGCCAGGTCTATGGCGCCGGCACCTTCCCCAAGGTGGTGGGGGCCCTGCTGCTGTTGATGGGAGGGCTATTGGTGCTCAAGGGCCTGCGCCAACGCCAGCCCTGGGCGCGGTGGACCTCCAAGGTAACCGGCCGAGCGTTTGTGCTGGCGCTGGCGGCGGTGGTCACCAGTGTCATCGCCTACGTGGTGCTCACGCCGCTGCTGGGTTTTCCGATCGTTGCGGTGGCGCTTCTGACGCTGTTGTTTCGCGCCTATCACCGTCGTGGTTGGGGGCGTGCGCTGTTGATCGCGGTGATTGCCACGACCGTGATCTGGATGCTGTTCGCACAGCTTCTGCACGTGCCGCTGGAGGCAGGACTGCTTGAACGGGTGCTCTACTGATGAATGAATTGATGCAAGCCGCTGCCATGGTGCTCGACGGCGAGGTGCTTTTGGTGATTGTCGCCGCCTCGTTGTTCGGACTCTTCATGGGAGCTATCCCTGGTCTCACCGCCACCATGGCAACCGCCTTGCTGGTGCCGGTGACCTTTTTCATGGAGCCGCTGCCGGCCATCGCCGCCATCGTCTCCGCCACCGCCATGGCGATCGTCGCCGGTGACATTCCCGGTGCCTTGCTGCGCATGCCGGGGACGCCAGCGTCGGCGGTCTACGCCGACGAAGCCTACCTGATGGGCAAGAAGGGCAAGCTTGGCCTGGCACTTGGTATCAACGTCACCTGTTCGATGCTCGGCGGCATCATCGGGGTCGCGGTGCTGGCGCTGTTTGCCCCGCGGATCGCCGAATTTGCCCTGCAGTTCACCAGCGACGAGTACTTCTGGCTGGCGCTGCTGGGGTTGTCCTGTGCGATCCTGGTCGCCGGCGGTGATCCGCTCAAGGGCGCCATCTCGATGCTGATCGGCCTGTCGCTGGCGATGATCGGCATGGACAGTGTATCCGGCCAGATGCGCTTCACCATGGGCAGCTATGACCTGCTCGCGGGTATCTCGTTGCTGCCGGTGCTGATCGGCCTGTTCGCCATCACCGAGCTGCTGCGCAGCCTGCCCAACGCCGGGCAGCGCGCCTCAAGGGTGGAAACGCCCAAGGGCAAGCTGCTCGACGGCGTGGCCCGTACCACCTGGCGCTACAAGGGCGGCGTCGCCCGCGGCGGGCTGCTCGGCACCATGATCGGTGCACTGCCGGGCGCCGGCGCCGACATCGCCTCCTGGATCAGCTATGCCATCAGCCGCAAGCTGTCGCGGGAGCCGCAGAAGTACGGCACCGGCCATCCGGAAGGGCTGGTCTCGGCCAGCGCCGCCAACAACGCGGCCCTGTCCGGCGCCTATATCCCGGCCCTGGTGTTCGGCATTCCGGGGGATACCGTCACCGCCATCATCATCGGCGTGCTGACCACCAAGGGCATTACCCCGGGCCCCGACGTCTTCACCGAGCAGGGGGCTCTGGTCAACGCCATCTTCATGGTGTTCGTGCTGGCCAACCTGTTGCTGCTGCCGCTGGGGCTGATGGCGATCAAGGGCGCCGGCAGGCTGCTGGCCGTGCCCACTGGCGTTCTCTACCCATTGATCCTGATGTTTTGTATCGTGGGGGCCTTCTCCGCCAATAACAGCATGTTCGATGTCTGGGTGATGCTCGGTCTGGGACTGGTCGGCGTATTCCTGATGGAGAATGATTTCCCGCTGGGCCCGCTGATTCTGGCCTTTATTCTCGGCCCGATCATCGAGAGCAATTTCATGCGCTCGATCCTCAAGTCAGACGGTGACCTGATGGCCTTCGTCGACCGACCCATCGCCATGGTGCTGGCGGGGCTGGCGATCCTGACCTGGACCCTGATCATCGCCAACGGCGTGTGGAAGGGCCGCAAGGCCGGCAAGGGCGGCGGAGTCACCACCGAGGCATCCTGATCCGCAGGCGGTGGTGATCCGCCCGGATAGGGCAGGAAGAGGCGAGAGGCGCCCTGTGTGGCCTAAAGGCCCAATGCGGGGCGCCTTTTGCAGTGGTAAAAGGGAGGTGGCGCCTGATGGTACAAGCCAGGCGGCTTCCAGGGAACAGAGAACCGGAGCAGGGCAAGATGGCACAAGACGAAAAATTTTCACTGGCTTCGGCGGTCTACGAGAAGATTCTGGAAGCGATCATCGAGGGCCAGTATCCGGTCAACAAGAAGCTGCCGACCGAAGCGCAACTGTGCCAGCGCTACGAAGTGTCCCGGCCGGTGCTGCGCGATGCCCTGGCGCGCCTCAAGGAAGACGAGCTGGTGGTATCCCGGCGGGGCTCCGGCAGTTTCGTGATCCGTCAGCCCGACAGTGCGGTGCTCAAGTTCGCGCCGATCTCGAGCATCGCCGATATCCAGCGCTGCTTCGAGTTTCGTACCAATGTCGAGGCGCGGGCGGCGCACCTGGCGGCGTTGCGACGCACCCAGGACCAGCTCGACCAGATCCGTCGCTGCTACGACATCATCGATGAGGCCAACGCCCGCCACGATCTGGCCACCGACGAGGACTATCGCTTCCACCTGGCGATCACCGAGGCGGCCAGCAACCACTACTACATCACCGTGCTGAAGTCGCTCAACGAGAGCATCAAGGAAGGCATGAACCTGACCCGGGGGCTGTCATTGATGGCCTCTCAGGAGCGCTTGAAGCTGGTCCAGGATGAGCACCTGGCGATCGTCGAGGCGATCAGCGACAAGGATGGCGAGCGCGCCGAAGCCGCCATGCGCGCCCATATCGACAACGCCCGGCATCGCATGTTCGAGGGGAGCCAATAGGGGTGCGGGGGAGTGCTGGCGTGCCCGAGCGCGGCCCTCCAGGATAGTTTGAAGTGGGTCGCTGAGTGGCTCGGGACTCGGAAGATTAGGAAGGTATTCCCGAGCGAGTGTTCTTTATCTGCACATGGACAGCCCAGCTGTCTGGCCTGGTGGCGTGCTTAGCTGTGTGTGCCCTGTTCTTCGCTTGTCTCTCCATGTGGCACGTCAGTACGCTGGCTTTTGGCATAGACAAACTCTGGGTCAAGATCGATTCCTGATTCCCATTCGATGGTGTCAAATGATACCCGAACGCGATCAAATGCCTTGCGATCCTTTAGCTTCTGAAACACTCCAAAATCCAGGTAGGGTTTCATATCCAGGACGCCATTCTCTCCGTTGTCAAAATGGATCGAGAGGCGATAGTCGTCAATCGGTGTAACCTTTTTCACAGATGGGTACATGATTTCCCCCCTCACTGTAACGGCTGGATCTTGAAGGGTTCTTCGCCGTTCATGACCAGTCGCCAGTCTGCCATCAATTCGTCCTGATGAAGCTCGGCCCATGCCAGGACAAGCTTGGTTTGCTTCCTTGGCAGATCTCCTTAAATAATCTCACATGTACGGATATTGATCGTTCCCTTGTGTTCGCCGTAGTAGACATGGAAATGCGGCGGCGGGTGTTCTTTTGGAGCATAGTACATCCGAATGATGATGCCATAAAACATTGAAATTGTAGGCATTCAACCTCTCCTGCCCGAATATGCTGGTGCTGCTCTCGTGGCAATGGTGTGCGAGAGGCCTGACAGGAAGTAGTGTGAATAGCAGCTCCGAGCTCAGGCGGCCTATTGTGAAGCTAGCCGGGGCGCGGCGGTCATGTCCAGATGGCACGCCCGACTCCAATCGTATCCACCAGGCGGCTGACAGTCAGTCGTTTTCCTAAGGCTCGTTGCCGCCAGAGGGGATCTTGCCGACGCTGGTGAATCTCGAGGTGGCTCAGGCCAAGTTCGTGGCCCTCGCTATGATCGATAGCCCGGCCAGCGAGCGAGCCCCGTCGACGATGCTCGTCGACCTCGATGGTGTTCCCCTCACGCACGTCTTTACAGGATAAGCCCCGCCGAGGCGGGGCTTATCTCTTTACAACGGTGTACAGCGGTGGCTTTCGTACTCGCAGGGCTGCTGCGGGTCGCTTCGGGGGTCAGTAGAACAACAGCGGGTCGAGGATGCCCTGGGGATAGGTCAGGGTCAGAAACTCTGCCATGGCCAGCAGGAATGCCAGTACCCCCAGCGCCATCAGCACCGTGACCCAGGGCTTGAGCTTGGCGATGGCCAGCAGGAACACCAGGGTGAACAGTGTGGCCGTGGTGATGAAGCCCAGCGTCAGCATGGCGGCGACGAGGGCAAAGAAGCCGACCAGCCAGATGGCTTCTCGGGCGAAGGTCTGACGCTCCCAGCGGGGACGACGTACCACGCTGCGGACGATCTCGGCCAGGCAGGCGAGGGCCATGATGGCAATCGCGAGCCGTGGCATGATGCCGCCGATCAGTGACAACTCCGAGACGTTGACCCAGGCGCTGGCCGCCAGCGCCAGCAGGGCTCCCAGCAGCACGATATCGATGATCCCCAGACGATGGGATTCAGCGTCGGGCTTTGGCTCGGTGGCCGCGGCGCCCACCGACATCGGCTGACGCCGCTTCTTGATCTGCTTGCCGATCACCGGAATGAACATGGCGGCAAGAATCATGGCGCCGATGATCAGCACGCCGGGGCGCAGGAAGGCGTCGGTGCCCTGGAACTGGACCGCCTGGTAGAAGTAGGCCTCGGCGCCCGGTGCCAGCACAAAACCGATCAGGAAGGCCGGACGTGACCAGTTGGCCTGCTTGAACAGCACGCCCAGCACGCCGATGGCACCCAGTGCGAGCAGATCGCCGGTGGCGCGGGTGGCCTGGAAGGCGGCGAACATGATCAGCACCGTGATCAGTGGCGCCAGGGTGGCAAAGGGCACCCGGGTCAGGTTGGCCACGGGACGGGCCAGGATCAGGCATAGCGCGGCGCCGAGGATATTGGCGAGGGCCAGCGACCAGATGATGGTGTAGGTCAGGTCCAGATGGGTCTCGATCATGCCGACCCCGGGCTGCAGGCCGAGCAGCAGCAGGCCGCCGAGGAACACCGCCGCAGTGCCCGAGCCGGGCACCCCGAACAGCAAGGTCGGCACCATCGCGCCACAGGCGCAGGCGTTGTTGGCCGACTCCGGGGCGATGACGCCGCGAATATCCCCCTTGCCGAACTCGGAGCTGTCCTTGGCCGATTGCACCGCATGGCCGTAGGTCAGCCAGTCCACCACCGAGCCAGCGAGCCCCGGAATGGTGCCGACCAGGCTGCCGATGGCGGCGCAGCGTGCGACCAGCCCGCGCTGCTCGCCGACGTCCTGGATACCGCGACGCCAGCCTTCGCCGAGACGGCAGGGCTTTTCGGCGATGGCGCCTCGCTTGACCAGCAGATCGATGATCTCCGGCAGGGCGAAGATGCCGAGGCCGACGACCACCAGCGGCAGGCCATCGAACAGGTAGTCGATGTCGAGGTTCAGGCGAAATTCTCCGGTGGCCGGTGCCATGCCGATACCGCCCACCAGCAGACCCAGGCCACAGGCGGCCAGACCCTTGAACAGGTCCGCACCCGACAGCACTGCCACCATGGAAAGCCCGAGCAGGGTCAGCATGAACAGTTCCGATGACGAGAACGACAGCACCAGCGGCCTGGCGATCAGGATAAAGCCGGTCAGTACCACGGCACCGATCAGGCCGCCGATCATCGATGCCAGAAAGGCGCTGGACAGGGCCCGTGCGGCCTGGCCTTTCTTGGCCAGGGAGAAACCGTCGATGACGGTGGCCTGTGACGCGCTGGAGCCGGGAATGCCCAGCAGCACGGAGGCGAAGGTGTCGCCGGTGGGGATGACCGCCACCAGGCCCATCAGCATGCCGAGTGCGACCGTGGGCTCCATGCCGTAGAGAAAGGGCAGCAGCAGTGACATGCCGGCGATGCCGCCGAGGCCTGGAATGATGCCGACGACCAGGCCGACCAGCACCCCCAGCGTCATGAACAGCAGATGGGACAGGGTAAACAGCTGTCCCAGGCTGGAAAGAAGGATATCAAGCATGGCGTGTGGCTCTCGAGTTGTTGGTGACGCCCGAGGGCGTCTTGTTGAAGTCGTTGAGCCAGGAGGCGCCGGCCGTCGCGGCCGGCGCTTCCCGAACGGTGTCAGATCCTGGCGTTGTGCTTCTCCTCGAGCCACTTGGCCAGCCACTCACGGGTCGCCTCATCGATCGACATGGCGTCTTCCAGGTGGCGCTGGATGACGTCACCGATGACCGGGGTATAGGGGCCGAGCTGGGCCTCTGCGTCCTGCTTGAACTCATCGGTGGCGACGAACTCGCGGGCTGCGTCACGGTAGGCGTCGACCAGCTCCTGAGGGGTGTCCCTGGGCACCATGATCAGCTTCTGCAGGGCGAAGCCAGAGGCGAAGAACTTGCGAAATGCCTCATAGGCAGGCCCGGAGGGCGCCTCGCCGTGACGCGCCTGGTAGACCTCGTTGAAGGTCGGCAGGTCGGGGAAGGCCGGGTCGCGAACAATCTTGCCGTCGTCGTCGAGCAGGCCCAGCGAGAACAACGGCACTGCCTTGCCGGACTCGACCAGCGGGGTGACGTTGCTCAGGTAGGCCGAGCTGGTCTGGAAATCGATGTCCGCTTCGCCGCGTTCGAAGGCCAGTCGTCCCTCGCCGCGGCTACGCATACCGAACACCGCTTGGACGTCGGCGCCGAGCAGGTCGAGGGCGATCAGCACGGGCAGCTCGAGACCGGTGGGGTTCTGGGCGGCCAGCTTGACCGGCTGGCTGAGCAGGGCATCGATCGCCGCGTCGGCGGTGTCGCCAAGGCTCGGCTGGCCATAAACCACCCCGCCGGTGGGGGTCGCCAGGATCGGCGTCCATTCGCTGTAGTCATAGCGTACGCGGCGATCATCCAGCATCGCCGGGTACTGGGTGGATGCCGATGTGCCGAGCCAGTTTGAACCGTCGGCCTTGGCGCGCATGGCGAACAGATTGGCGCCATTGATCGAGCCGCCTCCCGGGACGTTGTCGATCATGATGGTCGGCTCGCCGGAGATATAGTCGCTGAGCCAGGGTGAAAAGAAGCGCGCCCACACATCGGTGCCGCCGCCGACGCCGAACGGCACGGTCCACTTGATATTGGCGGGTACCTCGACCTCTGCGGCCTGGGCATTGCCGGCGAGGCTGGCGCCTGCGATGGCGATGCCGAGTGCCGCGGCCCTGGTAACGCGGGACAAGGCGAGGCGTGATGCGGTGAACGAGGAAGGTTTACGGGTCTTCATGGCGTGTCTCCTGACGGTCGTTGTGACGATTGTTATGTCGGTTGGGGAGGTGGTGATTGTTATGGCGGTTGTGGTTGTCGGGCGCGGCGGCGCTCGGCGCAGCCGGCAGCGTCCTTGTCGGTGCAGATCAGTCCGGGCCGGGGCGGCTGGAAGACGTGCCGGGCAGAGTAGGGTCGGGCAGGGCGTAGAACAGGGTGCCGCTCATGATCTTTCTGGCGGTGCGGATCAATGAGGCCCGGGCGATATCGCCGGGGTCGCCGTCGCGGTGTTCCACCTGGAGGTCGATGAAGCCCGACGGGTGCTCCAGGCTGACGGCCGCCTTGAGGTCACCGGCCTTGAGTTGCCCTGCATCGATGGCGATGCGATTGGCGACGGTGCCAGGGACGCTGACGGCGCTCGCCACAGCGATGGCACCGGTGACAGCGATCGCCTTGTGACAGCGATGGGGGACAAAGTAGCGGGTGCACAGGGTGCGCTCGGCATCCTCGGCGGGCGAGGCCAGCACTGGCTTCGGTAGCACGCTGTCGCTGACGTCACCAAGCCCCATCAGCTCTCCTGCATGACGACGGATCCTCTCCAGACGCTTGAGCAGGTCGCTGTCGGCGTCCAGCTCGAGCGGCGTCTCGCGGCCACTCAGTCCAAGCTCTCGCGCGTCGATCATGATGATCGGGGTGGCCGCATCCAGGCAGGATACGGTGACACCGTCGATGGTGTCGGCGGCCTGGCCGGTCGGGAGTAGTCCCGACGTCTTGGTTCCGACGATGTCGAGAAAGCTCAGTTGAATGGCTGCGGAACTGCCGGGGACACCGCTGATGCGAGTGTCACCGTCGTAGCGGACCTGGCCGGCGTCGGTGGGTACGTGGCACTCGATCAGTCGCTGGGTGTTGAGGTTGCGTACCCGCACCAGGGTGTAGTCCGGTTGCGGCTCCACCAGGCCGGACTCGATGGCGTAGGGGCCGACGGCAGACAGCATGTTGCCGCAGTTGGGGTTGAAGTCGACACGGCGGTTGAGCACGTCCACCTGGGCGAACAGGTAGTCCACGTCGGCGTCCGGGTGGCTGGAGCGCTCGACGATGGCCACCTTGCTGGTCAACGGGTCGCCGCCGCCGATTCCGTCGATCTGCAGGGCGTGGCCGGAGCCCATCAGGCTGATCAGGATTTCCGCCCTGGCGGGCTCGTCGTCGGGTAGGTCGCTCATGCGCAGGAAGGGCCCGCGGGAGGTGCCGCCGCGCATGATCATGCAGGGGATGCTGTTCATCATCGTGATGCCACGCCGTTGTTGGAGGTCGTGGTATCAGCTTGTCAGGCGTCTATTGATGCTTCAAATGCAAAGTTTGGCGTCTATCAATGCGAAATTAGGATTAATGCGCTATGATTATTAGTCCAAAAGCCTTCATGCAAGAGTGACCCGATGCAGCACCGTCTTGAATTTCTCGATCTGCAGGCCTTCATCCAGGTCGCGGAGCTGGGCTCCTTCCATGAGGCGGCTCAGCGTCTGCACCTGTCGCAGCCTGCGCTGTCACGGCGAATCCAGAAGCTCGAAGAGTTGCTGGAGGTGGGCCTGCTCGAGCGCACCACCCGGCGTACGCGGCTGACGCCGATAGGCGCCGACTTTCTGCCTCGGGCGCGACGGATGATCGAAGAGTACGAGTCCTCGATCCTCGGTATCCGGGAGCTGGCCACCCACCAGACCGGCACCGTGACCATCGCCTGCCTGCCGACCGCTGCTTTCTACTTTCTGCCAAGCGTGATCAGGGGGTTCAGCGAGGCCTGGCCGGGCATCCGTATTCGTATTCTGGATGTCAGCGCCAATGAGGGTCTCGAGAAGGTCATCAGCGGCGAGGCCGACTTCGGCATCAACATGTTCAGCGCCCAGCGGCCCGAGGTGTCTTTCACCCAGTTGATGAGAGACCCCTTCGTCTTGGCGCTGCGCTCCGATCACCCTCTGGCGGCCAGGGAGCAAATCGAGTGGTCAGACCTCGAGCAGGTGCGGCTGATCACCGTCAGTCGCGACAGCGGCAATCGCACCCTGCTGGACAATGCGCTGTCCGCCGAGGGCATCCACCTCAACAGCTTCTACGAAGTACAGCATCTGTCCACCTCGCTGGGGCTGGTGGAGTCGGGCCTGGGGGTGGCGATTCTGCCGCGCATGACCATGCCGGGCCCGGATCACGAGATCCTGTGTTCGCGGGAGCTGCCGGAGCCACGCATCCAGCGCACCATCGGCCTGGTACGCAGCAACGTGCACAGTATCTCGGGCACCGCCCAGCTGTTTATCGATCTACTGCTGGAACAGTGGAAGCATTCGTAGGCGCAGCGAACCGCATGGCCATCTATCGCCGATTCAGTATGGATTCAGGTTCTTGCGCTACAAACAGAGGGAGACACCCAAAACGGAAGGATGACGTCATGCGCAGCACACTGATGGTGGTCGCTCTTGGCCTGTTGTCGACCCAGGCATTGGCAGGTCCCGGCCACGCTCAATCGGAGGCCATGGACCCCGATCAGGCGGATCGCACCATCGCCGTCGAGGCCGGCGATATCTGGTTCGATCCGGAAAGCTTGAGCGTTGCCTCCGGGGAGGTGGTGGCCTTCGAGGTCACCAACAGCGGTCAGCTCGAGCATGAGTTCGTGATCGGCTCCGCCGAGGCTCAGAACGAACACCGCAAGATGATGCGTGAGATGGCCTCGGGGGGAGGGCATGGCATGCACGGTGACGGCCACGACATGAGTCAGATGCACGGCGCCATGAACATGCCGGCGGTGACTCTGGCGCCGGGAGAAACCAGAACGCTTGTCTGGAAGGCGCCGGAGCAGGGGGCATCGCTGACCTTCGCCTGCAATGTACCCGGACATTTTGAAGCGGGCATGCATGGCACCCTGAGTGTGGGAGAATAGGCGGCAAGCCTGGGACGGGGCCACCCCGTCCGGCTCGAGTGAGGCGTGGCATGCCGGGGCCCGCTGGCAGGGAGATGATGGTGATGAAGCTGTTGCTGGTCGAGGACGATGACCTGCTCTGCGAGAGTCTGAAGGATACGCTGGATGATCATGGCTATCGCGTCGACGTAGCCGAGCGACTGAGCGTGGCAAAGGCGCTGTTGCACAGCGAAGAGTATGCACTGATGATTCTGGATATCGGCCTGCCCGATGGTTCGGGGCTCGACTGGCTCGAGTTCCAGCGTGAACACGGCCTAGGCCTTCCGGTGCTGATCCTGACGGCTCGCGATGCCTGGCAGGACAAGGTGGACGGCCTGCGTCGGGGGGCTGATGACTACCTCACCAAGCCCTTTCACGAACAGGAACTGCTGGCGCGGATACAGGCGCTGCTGCGGCGGCGTACCGAATTGACGGCGCGGCTGATCGTCAATGGCATCCGCCTTGACGAGGAGCAGCGCCAGGTCAGTTGCGCGGGAGGCCCATGGCAGACGCTTACCGCCACCGAGTTCTGCCTGCTGCGCTACCTGATGCACCACCCTGACCGGGTGCACTCCAAGACGAAGCTGCTCGATCAGCTCTACGCCCTGGAGCAGGATGCCCCGGCGCCCAATCTGGTGGAGGTCTATATCGCGCGCCTGAGGCGTCTGCTGGGCAAGCATGTCATCCAGACCCGCCGAGGCCAGGGGTACGTGCTTGTTTCGCATTAGACGCAATAGTCTCCGTCTGCGCCTGCTGGTCAGCCTCGGGGCGGTGTCCCTACTGGTCATGGGATTGACCTGGTTCATGCATGGCCTGCTGCTGCGCGAGACCGCGCGGGACTTTCTGGGTGATCGACTGCGGCAGGAGGCGGAGTATCGCCTGGCGCAACTGCGTCAAGCCGCAGACCCGGTACCGGCCCCCACCTTGCCCTCGAGCCTGTCGGCCGAGGTCTTTCATCACCTGTACGTGCTCAAGCGCGGCGAGATCGTCACCACCTCCCATCCGAGCTGGTTGTCGGCGCTGACGCCCCATCTGGATGGGCCTGACAGGTCGCTGCTGGATGTGCACCTGGAGGGGCGTCACCTGCTGGTGTTGAGGCGAACCTTTACGGTGGACGGTAGGCCTGGGGTGCTGCTCATCGGTGAATCCTTCGACAGCGTCGAGGAAGGCCTTGCGGCACTGCACTGGTGGATTGGCGCCATCGCAGGTCTGGTGCTGCTGGCTCTTTCGCTGCTTAACGGGTTGGCGGTCAATGCCGCCCTGCGGCCACTGGATCTGTTGCAGCGCCAGCTGGCCGAGCTGCGAAGTGGTCAGCGACAGCGTGTCAGAATGAAGGTGCCGCAGGAGTTCCGCCCTCTGGTCTCGCAGCTTAATCGTCTGATGGACAGCCAGGAGCGCCGATTGGTGCGTTCGCGTAACGCCGTTGCCGACCTGTCCCATGCGCTCAAGACCCCTCTGACCGCGGTGATGCAGGCGCTGCGCAGCAAGCGTGAGCTTGATAAATCCCGCCGTGAGCGTCTGCTGGAGCGGTTGACGCTGATGCAGGAGTTGATGGAGTCCCACCTGCGTCAGGCGCGTCTGGCGGGCCCCGGTGGCGGCCAGCACACCCGGGTCAAGCGGGAACTCGACCAGCTTTTTGACATGTTTCGAAGCCTGTACCCCGACAAGCGCTTCGTCATGGCCCTCGGGGACGCCGAGGATGCCTGCATCGAGATGGAGCGACAGGACTTCCTGGAAATGATCGGCATCGTGCTCGACAACGCGGGCAAGTGGGCCAACCAGTCGGTGTGGCTCGCGCTGACGTTGGGGCGATGTCTAGAACTGAAGATCCAGGATGATGGCCCCGGAGTGGCGGCGGAGTTGCTGCCGCTGTTGGGCCGGCGAGGGCAGAGGCTGGATGAAGGGCGGCCAGGCAACGGCATTGGCCTGTCGATTCTGCTTGAGCTGGTCGAACAGTACCGGGGAGAGGTCGGCTTTCAGCCGGCGCCCAGCGGTGGACTCGAGGTGACCATCCGCTTGCCGTTGGCGCTGGCGTCAACCTCCGAGAGAGAGGCCGTGCGTTAAGGATTCAGCTGGCTTTCAGCTTGGCGATGGAAGATGGCAGAAGTTCATCGCACAGGAAGACAGCACCCATGTCGACGACACTTCTACCGCCACATCGGCTATCACGACGAGGATTCATCAAGGGAAGCGCAGCCCTGGGAATCGGCACCGCCGCCCTCGGTCTGGCGCCTGCCTGGGCCAACCCCTGGGGACAGACTTCGAGTTACCCCAAGGGGGTGGAAAGCGGTCCGGATATCTCGCTGGCCATACGTCGCCAGAGCGTGCCCATCGCTGGCCAGTCTGCACGGCCGATTACCCTCAACGGCACCAGCCCTGGCCCCCTGATCCGGCTCAAGGAAGGGCAGGACGTGACGCTGCGGGTGACCAACCTGCTGGACGAGCCCACCTCGATTCACTGGCACGGCATTCTCCTGCCGCCGGAGATGGATGGCGTCCCCGGCGTGAGCTTTGCCGGCATCATGCCGGGCGAAACCTTTACCTACCGCTTTCCCCTCCGTCAAAGCGGCACCTACTGGTACCACAGCCACTCAGGACTGCAGGAGCAGATTGGCCATGTGGGCCCCCTGGTCATCGACGCCGAACAGCGCGAACCCTTTCGCTATGACCGCGAGCACGTGCTGCTGCTGACCGACTGGAGTTTCGAGGACCCCTCGACCATCTTCCACAACCTGAAGACCGGGGAGGGGTACTACAACTTCCAGGAGCGCACCCTGGGTGACTTCATCGCCGATGTGGACCGTCAGGGGCTCGCCTCCACCTGGGAAGCGCGTGCCATGTGGGGCCGGATGCGCATGAGCTCCCGTGATATCGCCGATGTTACCGGCGCCACCTACACCTATCTGCTCAACGGTCATTCACCCGATGACAATTGGACTGCCCTGTTTCGCCCCGGCGAGACGCAGCGGCTACGTGTCATCAATGGCTCCGCCATGAGCTACTTCGACGTGCGGATTCCGGGGCTCGAAATGACGGTGGTGGCGGCCGACGGCCAGCCGGTTCGGCCCGTGCCCGTCGAAGAGTTCCGCATCGGGGTGGCTGAAACCTATGACGTTCTGGTGACGCCGAAAGACGATGTGGCCTACACCATCTTTGCCGAGTCCATGGACCGAAGCGGCTTTGCCAGGGGGACCCTGGCGCCGCGTATGGGGATGGTGGCGCCGGTGCCGGAACGCCGACGTATCGCCGATCGAGGAATGGAGGCCATGGGAGCCCATGACGGCATGGATCACGGCTCGATGGCCGGTATGGATCACTCGAGCATGGCGGGCATGGATCACGGCTCGATGGCCGGTATGGATCACTCGAGCATGGCGGGCATGGATCACGGCTCGATGGCCGGTATGGATCACTCGAACATGGGCGGCATGGATCACGGCTCGATGGCCGGTATGGATCACTCGAACATGGCGGGAATGGATCACGCTCAGATGGACAGTACGGAGAGCGCCACTGGTACAGCCATGCTGCCGGTGGGCGTGGCGCAGCCAGGCTCCCGCCTCGATCAGCCTGGAATCGGCCTGGATGCCCGCGAGCGTCGTGTGCTGGTGTATCAGGACCTGAAGGCCATCGCGCCCTGGCCTGACCGTCGTCCTCCTGGTCGCGAACTCGAGCTTCATCTGACCGGTAACATGGAACGCTACATGTGGTCCTTCGACGGCAAGAAATTCAGTGAGGTCTCGGGGCCGATCCACTTCGACAAGGGCGAGCGTCTGCGCCTCATCCTGGTCAATCGCACCATGATGGAGCACCCGATCCACCTGCACGGCATGTGGATGGAGCTGGAGAATGGTGCCGGTGAGCTGATTCCGCGCAAGCACACCCTGAACGTCAAGCCAGGCGAGCGCCTTTCTGCACTGATCACGGCGGATGCCGAGGGTAGCTGGGCGTTCCACTGCCACCTTCTTTATCACATGGACGCCGGCATGTTCCGCGTCGTCAAGGTTGCCTGAGGAGAGATGACGCATGGAAATTCGTGTGGGCCGTATTTGCCTGGCAACGCTATCTGGTCTGGCATTGTCGTCGCTGGCGCTGGCTGAGGATGGCTACGACGCGCCAGATCACTGGCCGTCGCCCATGCAGGAGCATCTGCGTGGCTCGGTGCTGGTCGACCGTCTGGAATACGTCTGGCCGTCTGAAGACAGCGAGGCAGTAACCTGGGATTTTCAGGCCTGGTACGGAGGCGACGTTCATCGCGTCTACCTGAAGGGGGAAGGGAACAATACCCAAGGGGATGGCGAAGATGCGGAATTTGAATCGCTGGATCTGCTGTATAGCCGACTGATCGCCGACTTCTGGGAGCTACAGGGAGGGCTTGGCTACCAGGGCGGGCTTGGCAGCGATGACCATCCCGAGCGCTATTTCGGCGTGATCAGTCTGCAGGGACTGGCGCCCTACCGGTTGGAAACCGAGCTGGATCTTCGTGTCAGTGACGATGGTGATACCTCCTTGAGTCTGGAGCAGGAATATGATCTGCGACTGACCCAGCGGCTTTATCTGCAGCCTCGCCTGGAAATGGAAGTGGCGTTCGATGATGCCGAGGAGTTCGGTGTAGGGGAGGGATTCAATTCCTTGCGCACCGGCCTGCGCCTTCGCTATGAGCTACATCGCAAGTTCGCGCCCTATATCGGCGCCTATTGGCAGAAACTTTATGGCGATACTGCCGATATGGCGCGTGATGAAGGCGATCAAGTGGAAGACACCGCAGTGGTTGCCGGGCTACGCGTCTGGTTTTGATGCCTCTACGCCTACGGTTGCCATTCAGGCCGCTGGCGGGATCTGCTTCACTACGCCGTTTTTCAATGTTTCAGCGTAGATTAAGCCAGATGACACATCATGAAGGTGCCAACATTCAAAGGAGGTAATCGTTATGAAATTGTGGCAACACATGATGGGTGTAGCTGTCCTCGTGGGCGTTTCTCTACCGGTATGGGCTGCGCAGGGCCATTCGCAGGAAGCCGAAATCTTGCGGCAAGGTGTGTCTGCCACCCAACAGCTTCGTGGTGCACCCGTGCGTTACCGGTTGCCGATCGAAGAGGAAGGAATGATCGTCGTCAGCAGTGAACATCTTGCCAGCGACTCGAGTCAGTCGATGAGTATCGAGGGAAGGCTGTATTCCCCCGCGGGGCAGCTGGTGGCCAGCGACGCGGACAACAACGGCCACTTCCTGCTGGAGGAGCCTGTCACTCCCGGAAACTATGAGCTTGAAGTGCGAGGCAGTGTGCTTGGCAGCGCCAATGAAAACAGTGGTCGCTACAGTCTGCATGTCGGCTTCGAATAAACGTTGCATCGTGCCAGAGAAAACCCGCCAGGCAATGCCTGGCGGGTTTTTGCTGCACGTCTGGAGCCGTCAGGTCAGGCGTGTCTTACATTAACAGTGCCTTGGCCGGCATCCACAGGCCCATCAGCAGCATGATCAGGTTCTCGCTCAGGGAAACGAAGCCCAGGGGAACGTTGCTGTTGCCGCCGACGCAGGCGCACTTGAGTTCGCGCTTGTCGATGTAGACCGCCTTGAACACCGAGATGGCCCCCACGGTACCGATGAACAGGGCCACAGGCGCGGCGATCCAGATCAGGCTGCCTGCCAGCATCAGTATCCCGGCCAGTGTTTCGGCGTAGGGGTAGATGTAGCCGTAGCGTACATCGCGTTGGGCCAGCAGGTCGTAGTTCAGGAACATGGTGCTGAAGCTTTCCACGTCCTGCAGTTTCTGCAGGCCCAGCAGAACCATGGCCGAGGCGACGGCGAACTCGATGGTGCGCACTGAGACCAGCGACTGGCCGGACACCCAGCCTACCGCCAGGCCGATCAGCAGGGCCGTGGCGAAGATGGCGATGACAGGACGGTAGCTGACTTCCTTGTCGCCGGGCACGCTCATGCCGAGGTAGCGGCGCAGTTCTTCGTAGCCGCCGATGCGCTCGTCGCCGATGTACACCTGGGGTGTGGTGTCCACGTCGGCTTCCTGCTTGAAGCGGTCGATGGCTTCACGTGACGTCAGGGTGTGGTCGTCGACCTGGTAGCCCTTGCGCTTGAGCAGCGACAAGGTCTTGAGGCCGAAGGGGCAGAGGTGATCCGCGGTCTTCATGCGATAGAGGCGGGCAGTGCTGGATGAGGCCCGCTGCGCCGGGCTTGCTGTGTTCGTGCTCATTTCCTCTCCCTGTGGTGGTTGAGAAAAGCCCAGACAGGCCAGGGTGGTTGCCCCTGAAGCTTCTGTCACTACTATGCAAGTTCGAGCATCTCCACCACAGACTAAAACCCTTGTGCGGCACAAGGGTCAAGGTGATACGGTCATCGGCTGGTCAGTCCTGGATAACCTGCGCAGGGGGATCCAGGTGGCGGGATATATCGGCTCGGGACCGGGCGATAGCGCGATCGACGAGCGTGGGGGCGATGGCGTTGATCAGCGCGAACAGGCGCTCCTTGCCGCCGAGGACGGCGCGACGCCGGCCACTTGTCAGCTGCGTGATGATGGCATCGGCCACGCGCTCGGGGCTGTCCACGGTATTGCCCAGGGCCTCGTTCATGGCCTCGGCGTCGGGGCCGTTCATGGCGGTCCGGGTGGCGCGGGGGGCCAGGTACTGCACTCGGACCGAAGTGTCTTCGAGCTCCCGGGACAGCGCTTCGGCGAAGCCCTTGAGGCCGGCCTTGCTGGCGCAGTAGGCGACATAGCCCGGGTGGCCGATATGCCCCAGCAGTGAGCCAACGAACAGCAGGTTGGCGCTGGGTTGGCCGAGAAACAAGGGCAGCAGGGCCTGGGTCAGCAGCAGGGTCGAGCTCAGATTGGTATCGAGCACCCGGATGACGTCGTCTGGCGAGGTTTCGCGAAACCAGCCGAGATGATTGATGCCGGCCAGGTGGACCAGCGTCGAAGGGCGCTGCTCGGGTGCTGCCTGACTTAGCTGGTCGAGTAGCCGCTGGCGGCCCATCGCGGTGGTCAGATCGACGCCAGCGACGAGGGTGTGTCTCGAGGCAGCCTTGCCAAGCTCGCCCGCCAGGGCGCTGAGCTTGCCCTCATCACGCCCTGCCAGCCACAGGCTGGCGCCTTCGGCGTCAAGCCGCTTCACCAGCGCCGAGCCGATGCCGCCAGTGGCGCCGGTCACCAGAATCCTGCGCTCGCTCAGTGATGGCATGAGTTTGCCTCCAGCGCTTCGTCCGTCCAGTGCTCGGCGTCTCGCAGGGCGGCGTCATGGACCGCGCCATAGAGGCGATAGAAGGCGCGGGCCGAATGGACGATCTGGGCCTGCTCCTCGGTGTCGGTGATGGTGTCCATCAGTTCGGCGAAGAAGGCCATATGGGAGATGTCCAGTTCGCCGTGGGAAAACAGGTAGTGGAAGGCGTCATCGGTCAGGCCCAGACTATCGCGGATGGCCCTGCCGGCGGCGCTGGCCGCCGAGGTGCTGGTACCCTCGAGCACCAGTACCATGCCGAACATGGCCAGCGGATGGCGCCGTCTGATGCTGTCGTAGGCGTAGGACACCATCCATTCCGTCTCGAACAGCGGTGGGCGTGAACGCGCGTGGTGCCGATCGACGCCGGTGGACTCGAGGTCATCGAGTATCCAATGTTCGTGGCCCTTTTCCTCGTCGATGTACTCGGCGATGGCCATGCGCAGGTTGTCGCGCAGCACGAAGTTAGGAGCGGACAATTCGGCGCCGCAGGCCATCATCAGTGAGACGGTGTGACGCACATGGTGATAGGCCTGGGCGAGAAAGGCGCGATATTCGGGCAGCGTGATCTTGCCGCCCTGGGCGCGCCCGATCAGTTCCCCTCCCATCAAGGCTTGGCGTTCGTCTTCGGTGGCAGCGAGCAGGTGGCGGTAGAAACCGTCGGGCTTGCCGTTGTCGACAGGTGGCGAGGTGACGATCGGGGTATCGGTCAGCGTGTTCATGGGGGTGGGGGTTCCTGTGGGTATGAAGGGAGGCCGTCGGCGGCGGAGGAAAGCGCTGCTGACACCTGCTCATGGCCGGGGAAGGTTCTGGCGACAAGCCGCTCGATGTCGCAGCGGCGGCGGAGCTGAATGCTGGCCCGGCGCAGGCGTCCGTTGGCGGTCAGTTCGTTGCTGGCGATCGACAGCGGCTCGGCGACGCCTGGCAGTTGCCGTAGCAACGACTGCCAGCCGCGGACCCTGGCGTAGTCGGGCAGGCGCTGATTGAGCGCGGTGATGTGGGCTTCCAGGCGGGGGGGCTGGATAGCGGCTGAAGGACTAAGGAGCGCCAGCACCCCCGGCAAGCCTTCGCCGAAGACGAAGGCACGATCGATACCGTCGATAAGCTCGAGCTCCGCCTCGAGCCACTCGGGACAGAGATTGCGTCCGTTCGACAGGATGATGACGTTGCGCTGACGCCCGTCCAGGCGCCAGTGACCGTCCGCCAGGCGGTGACCGAGATCTCCGCTGGGCCAGGGCATCTCGGTTGACGGAAGGTGATGATCGGACCCTAGGTAGCCGAGCATGCGACGACCGTGGACCAGCAGTTGCCCCTGCTCATCGGTGCTCAGGCGCAATCCCTTGAGGGGGCACCCGACACGGCCATCCTGGGGCTCGTCTGGGCGGCTCAGACAGACCACCGAGCCCATCTCGGACATGCCGTAGCCCTGGGCGACAGGGAGCCCCTGCTGGGTTGCCTGTTCGAGCAGGCGGCGGGGCACCTGGCCCCCGCCCACGGCGACTAGCGACAACACCTGTTGCCACCCGTTTGCCGCAGAATGATGTGAGGCCAGGTGAGTTAGCGCCTTGAGCAGCCCCGGTACCAGAATCAGGCTGTCGGGTCGCCGCTTGGCCAGCCAGCGCTGCCACTGGTCGGGGGCTAGCGTACCGCTGCCATGTAGCCTGGTAAGATCGGGCGTATCGATAACGATCGTGGCTCCTCGCCAGAGGGCGAAGAGTGCGCCGGCCAGATGTTCGAGCAGCACCGCCATGGGCAGCACCACGCCGTGACGATGGAGGGGAACACCTGCAAGGCGCTGTTCCAGTCCTTCAATGACCGACTCGAGATGAGGCCCGGACAGGCAGACCCCCTTGGGGGTGCCGGTGGTGCCGGAGGTAAAGGTGATCAGTCGCGTTCCGTCCGGTAGTGGTGCGGGCGTCGAGGGGCGCCGGAACAAGGCGATGGACAGGCCGGCCGGAGCGTCGAGTGGCTGGCGCTTGAAGTCGTTTGCGCGGGCAGATGGTAGCCAGGCGTCCAGCGGGCTGTCCTGCGCGATCAGAAGCCCGTCCAGCCCGGTGGTATCGAGCAGGTGGTTGAGCTGTTGTTCGCTGAAAAATGCAGGTATCGGGGTGATCGGCAGGCCAGCCCGCCAGGCAGCGAGCTGGGCGACCAGCCAGCCAGGAGAGTTGTGACCCAGCAGGCCCAGGTGAGAAACGCCCGACTGCTCGAGTTGGTGCGCGACAGCGTCGGTGGCGGCCTCCAGTTGCCGGGCGGTAAGTCGGATGTCGGCGCCATCCGGGGTTTGCCCGAGCAGGCTCTCCGCATCCGGCGACAGCCTCGCCCTTTGGCGCAGGCGCTGGTGTAGCCTATCCATGGGGCATGTCCCCGGCCGCCGAGCAGGCGTGGACATGGGGTAGCGCCGGTACGGGATCTGCCGCCTCCGGGGCAAGCTGTGCTGCGCCGGCGAGAAGCAAAGCGCCGAGCGGGGTGGCGCGCATGCTGTTGGCCACCTCGAGGGGGCGAATCACCACGACCCTGGGGTCCCGCTCGTAATACCGTCCCCAGTCCACAGGGTTGTCCAGGCAGTGGCGATGGGCGCGACCGATCGTGTCCATCTCGATGCCGAGCCGGGCGAGGCCGTTGCGCACGTCCCTGGATGCCGTCACCACCAGCCAGTCGATACCCAGTCGCTCGAGCACCACCACCAGCGACAGCATCAGCCGTCGGCCGGCGCCTGGCGATGCGCTGGCCAGGGCGCCGACCTCCATGACCTGGTGGCGCGGCGGCGCAAGGTCGCAGAGGCCACGAGTGGCGAGCACCATCTCGACAGGTGCCTCGAGGTAGTGTTCCACCATGAGAGGGCCTTCATCGGCACGCCTGAGCCCCGTGGTGGCGACGAGCGCGCCATGGTGGTCTCGCAGTGTCAGCAAGCGCTGGTAGGGGTTGCTGATGGAGGCATTGTGATGGAGACGATAGACGTTGGAGATGAAGGCGTTTGCCTCGCCCAGCCGCTCCGGGGACGCCCAGCACAGTCCCGAGGGCATGTCCGGCTCGGGAGCATCCGTGTGGGCTGTCGTCTTCGAGGCCGATGCTGCGATTGCCGGGGCCATGTCATCGCGTCCTTGAAAGAGGAGTTGATGGCTAGGCTAGGCTGCCTAGCTTAGCGAAAACTTAACGTTCGCAGATGACTAACCTGTAGCGCGCACAGGTGGCCTGAGTGGACGCAAGAGATGGTGCTAGGCTGATCCTGCAGGGTCCGGTAAAGGAGGTATCCATGTGCGGCCGTTTCGCCTGTTACACACCTTTTGCTCAGCTTGCGGCGCTGATGCGCTTGCCGGTGGCGCCGCGCCTGCCCGAGCAGGAGCCGCCACCTCGCTACAATGTCGCGCCGGGCACCTGGATCACGTCGCTCGCCATGGACGGGGAGGGCATACCTTCCTTTACCTCGATGTGGTGGGGCTATCGACCCCACTGGGCCCAGGCCGGGGCGCCGGAGCCGATCAACGCCACCGTGGAGAAGGTCGCTACCTCGCGCTATTTTCGTGGGGCCTTTGCTCGCCATCGCTGCCTGGTGCCGGCGGATGGCTGGTACGAGTGGCTGCCGGGCGAGACCGGCAAGCAGCCTTATTTCTTGTGTCGTGAAGATCGCGCGCCGCTGTGGCTGGCGGCGATCTTCAGTGAAAGGGACGACGGCAGGCCGGGCCTTGCCATCCTCACCGAACCCGCCCGGGGCTGCGCGAGTGAGGTGCACGCCCGGATGCCGCTGGCGCTGGACGACGGCAGCCTTGAACCCTGGCTCGATCCTGCCCTGACTGATCGCGACGTCATGCGCCAGACGGTGCGGCATCTACCCGCTGGCGCCTTCGAGGCATGGCCGGTCTCGACCAGGGTCAATCGGGCGGGAGAGGAAGGAAGGGACTTGATGCAAGCCGTCCAGGCACCGGGCTGAGCGTCGGATCTGAAGCGCCCATCTGCATGCCCTGGCTGCGGTGATGTTTCAGGTGCTGCGCGGCTTGTCCGCCCCGCGCCGATGGGCTAAGGTCGAAGGCGCATGGCACGGGGTGTCCCGCACGATAGCGGGGCTGAGAAACACCCGTCGAACCTGATCCAGTTCATACCGGCGAAGGGATGTCAGCGCAGTCGTCAGTCCAGGGGTCGGCGTGCGTTCCTCGCCTCGACCAAGGACCCGCCAGATGACCCTTTCCGACGCCTCACCCGCTACCTCCGCAAGCCCGCCCGCGCTTCCCATTCCCCGCCAGCTGGTCGTCGTCACCGGCGCCGGACGTGGCCTCGGGGTCAGCCTGGCGCGCAGTTTCCTCGAGCAGGGCGCGCGGGTGGTGGTCAACTATCGACGCAGCGAAGAGGGCGCCAACGCGCTGGTAGCCGACTATCCCGAGCAAGCCCTGGCGGTGGCCGCCGACGTCTGTGATCGCAGCGCCGTCGATGCCATGTTCGCGCGTGCCCGCGAGCACTTCGGCGCACCGGTCACCACCTTGATCAACAATGCGCTGCCGGACTTTGCCTTCAATGGCGACGCCCGCCCCGGTCCCGACGAGCTGACCTGGGAGCACCTCGATCATCAGCTTCAGGGCGTCGCCCGGGGTGCGCTGAACACGGTGCAGGCTTCGCTTGCCGGCATGCGTGAGGCCGGCTTTGGTCGCATCGTCAATATCGGTACCAACCTGTTCCAGAACCCGGTGGTGCCCTACCACGACTACACCGCCGCCAAGGCGGCGCTGCTGTCGCTGACGCGCACCTTGGCCCACGATCTGGGCCCGGACAACATCACCGTGAACATGATCTCCGGGGGCCTATTGCGCACCACCGATGCCTCCCGCGCCACGCCGGAGGCGGTGTTCGATCTGATCGCCGCCAGCACACCGCTGAGACGGGTGACCACGCCGCAAGAGTTTGCCGACGCCGCGCTGCTGTTCGCTTCGCCCTGGTCGCGAGCGGTCACCGGCCAGAACCTGGTGGTCGACGGCGGATTGGTGAAGGACTGATGGCCAACATGCACCTCAATCTGTTCATCATGGGCTGTGGCCACCACAAGGCGGCCTGGCGCCATCCCCGTTCCAGCGTCGAGCGCCTGGCCGATATCCGCTACTACGAGGAACTGGCGCGGCTCGCCGAGCGGGGTCGCTTCGATGCGGTGTTCTTCGCCGATGGCCACGCCGCGGGCAACATCGCCGACGGTCCGCTGTGGACCCTGGAACCGCTGACCATGCTGGCGGCCATGGCGCGGGCCACCGAACACATCGGGCTGATCTCGACCGTCTCCAGCACCTTCTATACGCCGTTTCATGCTGCACGCATGCTGGCCTCTCTGGACCATATCTCCGGCGGACGCCTGGGCTGGAACCTGGTGACCTCGATGTTCGACAGCGAGGCGCGCAACCATGGGCTCGAGGCCATGCCAAGCCACGCCGAGCGCTATGCCCGGGCGGAGGAATTCGCCAATACCGTGCTGGCGCTGTGGGACTCCTGGAGTGACGACGCCCTGGTGAGGGACCGCCAGGGCGATTACGTCGACGCCAGCCGGGTCAGACCCGTTCACCATCACGGCGAGCACTTTCTGGTGGATGGTCCGCTGACGGTGCCGCGTCCGCCCCAGGGCCACCCGGTGCTGTTCCAGGCCGGCGCCTCGGATCAGGGCCGTGACCTGGCCGCGCGATACGCCGAGGCCATCTACGCGGTGGCCTACGATCTGCCCTCCGCCCAGGCCTACTACAGCGACCTTCAGGCCCGGGTAAAGGCCGCCGGCAGACCGAAGGTCGCGATCATGCCGGGGCTCGTCACCTACGTCGGCTCCACCGAAGAGGAGGCCAGACGCAAGCAGCGGGAGCTCGACGAACTGTTGCCGGTGGACAGCTCCCGGCGCCAGTTGAGTCAGTTCATCGGTCAGGACGTGAGCGACTGGGAGCTCGACGCCCCGGTGCCCGAGCTGCCGCCACTGGAGGCCTTCAGCGGGCCCAAGGGGCGCTACGCCACGATTCTGCGGATCATCGAGAGCGAACGACCGACGCTTCGCCAGTTGCTGGGGAGGCTCGCCGCCGGTGGCGGCCACTGCACCATGGTCGGCACCCCGGAGCGTATCGCCGACGAGATGCAGCGCTGGGTCGAGCAGGGCGGGGCGGACGGCTTCAACCTGATGCCGCCATCGCTGCCGGACAGCATCGAGGACGTGGTCGAACAGGTCGTGCCCGAACTGCAGCGCCGCGGGCTGTTTCGACGCGAGTACCAGGGCCGCACCCTGCGCGACCACCTGGGGCTGGCGCGGCCTGGTCGCTGATGAGCCGGAACTGCCAGGGCCCCTGATCGCCAGGCCTTGAAACGACAACAGCGGGACGCGTCAGCACGTCCCGCTGTTTTTTATCACGCCTTGCCAGGCTGTCAGCGTGGCGGTGTCAGCTCTGGAAACGCCGCACCAGACTGCCCATGCGGGTGAAGTCATAGTCCTGGCGGGATGGCAGCAGCTTCATCAGCACCAGCGAGACCAGCACCGGCACGAAGGCCGCCAGCAGGAAGGATTCCAGCAGGGTGGCGGTACCGCCGCTGGGGGACGGGAACATCGCCAGCCCGGCGACCAGGCCCGCAGCGGTGCTGAGGACCGCGTTGCGCCCGTCGTAGCGGCGATTGAACAGACCGAAAAACACCGGGAAGGCCGCCGCCGAGCACAGCAGGTCCGCCAGCAGGAACAGATAGAGCACGCTGTAGCCCTGGGCCGCCACCCAGGTCACCGGCACCGCTGCGGCGACGATCAGCCAGCGTGCCAGGCGCATCAGGGTGGCTTCGCTGGCCTGGGGCAGCAGCCGGTGCATGTCGACGGCGATGATGCTGGAGGTGGCGTTGACGGTAGTGTCGGCGCTGCTCATCACCAGGGCCAGACCCAGCGGAATCAAGGCCAGGGCGAACCACAGCGGCACCTCGGACAGCAGCACGCTGAACAGCGCCACCGAACCGTCTCCCTCGAGCCCGAGGCCGACGAAGGCCAGGCCGAACAGGCCCATCAGCACGATCACCGGAAAGTTGAACAGCCCTGCGATCCAGAAGCCCCGCCGCAGCACCTTGCTGTCCCGGGCGGCGTAGATGCGCTGCCAGGTGCCCTGGTAGAACAGGCCGGTCAGCATCACCGCGATAAAGAACGTCAGACCGGCACGCAGGCCACCGGCATCGGTGACATCCAGCAACTGGGGCGCACGCTCCTGCAGGCCCTCGAGCGTCGGCGCGACGCCGCCGGCGGCCTGCCAGCCGAACACCAGCAGCAGCGCCAGCAACGGCAGGATCACCAGCATCTGTACCTTGTCGGTGAAGATGGTGGTGCGCAGGCCGCCGTAGAAGGTGTAGAGCAGGGTCGCGATCATCACCACGCAGGCGGTCAGCCACAGTGGGATCGGCGCCAGCAGGGTGACCATATGGGCGATCGCGGTGAGGCCTGCCGCCAGCGAGATGAACAGATAGAACAGCATGATCGTCAGGGTGAAGGCGTACATGGTGCGCCCGTAGCGATGGATCACGAACTCGGTGAGGCCGTGGCCTTCGGGGATCAGCTCACGCATGCGTCGTCCCAGCGGGATCATCACCAGGCGCGGGACCGTGGAACCCAGCGCATAGCCCAGTACCGCGCCGATGCCGCCCCAGGTGGCCGCCTGGGCGGGGCCGAACAGGATCCAGGTGCCTAGGGTGGTGGCCACCAGGGTCAACACCGTGGCGCGGGTGTTCTGGCTGTTGCGAGCCGAGATGTAGTCATCCAGGCCGCCCTGACGACGTCGGGCATAGATCAGGCCGGGGATGGCAAAGATGGCGGCGCACAGCAGAAGCCACAGCGCCGTCCAGGTGGGATCGAGCATCATCGAAAGAAGACCTCTTTCTTGTCGTTGTCCGCAGGGACCGGTGGACAGGCGGGACGAGCGGCGGACAGGAAGAAAGAGGAGATAACGCAACCATCCTTCCCTTCGCCGGCATGACCCGGATCAGGTTCAAAGGGTTACCGCGTGATGCGGAATCTCAGCCGTCAGGCTCCCCCAGGAATGCGCACAGCGTAGGACCGCCTCCGATGGCTGTCAATTGGCGCTTTGGCCGCAGCGACGGGGCGTCAGACGGTGGGCGAGGTGCGGAGGCTGTGCCAGCCATCGTAAAGCCAGTTTGCCGCTCGGCTTGGATCGATGTCAGCCATCGCCAGATAGCCATGACAGCAGGCCTCGCGGCTCGCTCGCACAATGGTCGAGGCGTCGGTGGCGTCCATCACCAGGGTGCGTCGGTGCCCGCCGCCGCCGCGCAGGAAGGGGGCCGCGGGAGCGCGCTGGAACTCGACGCCTGCCGGCAGGGGCGCTGTCGAGTGATGCGTGTCGGGGTGGTCTGGGGCGCACAGGATGACCTCGAAGCCGAGCCGTTGTCCCTGGCGCGCCAAGTCGGCATTGACCGGGGCGTGGCCGGTCAGCACCAGACGCAAGGCCGGCTGGATCAGCACCTCGACGACGTCGTCGCCGATCTGGACCAGCGGACTGGTTGGCGTGGGTCGCTGCAGGTTCATGGACGTACTGCCCAGGCTGACGCGGCGAATCAGCGATGGCTGGCCGGCGAGCGTTGCATGGATGACCTCCAGGTGCACCAGGGTCTCGCTGCTCGGTGACAGGCGCTCGACCAGGCAGGGGGTGCCATCGTTGGCGTTGTTGTCGATATTGACCAGGCAGGCGCCGCCGTCCCGCGCCTGGGACAGCAAGATGGGCTGTCCGGCGTACCCGGGGCCATCGGCATCGCTGGTGACGCTCAGGTGGGGGAAGGCGGGAGCAGGGGTATCCAGGCGCGTGCACAGCCAGCTGGTATCCCCGCGATTGGCCAGCGTCAGGGCGTGTTCGATGGCGACAAGGTCCTGGTGGTTCGTGGGCAGCTCCCGCGGCGGTGTCGGCGACGCCAGCATAACGTGGAAGCGGGCAAGCGAAATAATCCGGCATCTATAAGCATCTTTTCATAGGCTAGAGAAGACGGCACGCGAGCCGCCAGGGTATTGACCTGCTGCCGGTCCAGGGCAGGGCTTACGCAAGGAGTTGTCCTCATGGAGCGTTTTGCCTGGGTGGAAGAGGCATTGGTGTCGTCCGGAACGGTGCTGGTACGCCTGACGCCGGAGTTGCAGGTGCACGACGTGGTCGGTGATGCCGTGCGCGTGCTGGGCGAGCCTGGAGACGTCTGGATCGGGCGGGGGCTGGCAGAGCTGCCTGGCGAGGTCGCCAGGGTCGCCGAAGCCTTGGCATCCCGGGGTGTCGCTCACGCTGCCAAGCCTTCGATGCCGCTGGAACTGGGCGATGGTAGCTGCTGTCGCCTGGCCGATGGTGGGCTGGTGCTGCGACTGTCGGCTCGGCAGAAGGCAAGCCGCGGTGTCATCGCGCGGATGGCCGACCACCTGCCGGTGATGGTGGCCTACGTCGACCGCGACTTCTGCTTCCGTTTCAACAATCGTGCCTACCTCGACTTCATCGGCCAGCCTGCCGAGGCGCTGATGGGGCAGCCGGTGTCTTCGGTGCTTGATGCAGACTCCTACGCCAAGATCCGGCCACGTTTCGATCTGGCGCTGGCGGGGCAGGAGGTCAGCTACGAGGATTCCCTGGTGCTCCAGGACGGTCGCCAGATCTACTTCAAGGTCCACTATCTGCCGGACGTGGTGGAAGATGAAGTGATGGGCTTCTACGCCATCATCCAGGACGTCTCCGAGTATCGCTCGATGATCCAGTTGTTACGGGATGTCCATACCGGGGTAAATCGCACCGATATCGGAGTAACAGAGATCGTCGACATGCTGCTGCGTGACGCCTTGAGCTACCTGAGGCTGGATATCGCGCTGGTCAGTCAGGTCGAGGGGGAGTGTTACACGGTTCGCTGGGCGGCCTCGGATAATGCGCCAGTAGGGGCCGGCGACAGCTTTGCACTGGGTGACACCTACTGTCGGCTGACCCTCGACGCCGATGACGTCTTCCATACCCACCGCGCCGGGCAGGACGAGCGAGTCAAGGGCCACCCCTGCTACGAGAACTTTCAGCTGGAGACCTATATCGGTGCACCGCTGCGGATCCAGGGCAAGGTCTGGGGGACGCTGAACTTCTCCAGTCCGTCGGCGCGGCGGCACGCCTTCAGCGAGGTCGACATCGAGTTGGTCCGACTACTGGTCGGGGCCGTCGAACGTGTCATTTCCAACGAGATGGAGGTCGAGCGTATTCGCCTCGAACGTGATCAGCTGGAAGACCAGGCGATGACCGATGCCTTGACCGGACTCCCCAATCGAAGCCAGCTGGATCGCCACGTCACCCGCCTGATCGAGGAATGCGACAGTGGCGGGATGGTGTTCTCGCTGGCCGCGGTCGATATCGACTTCTTCAAGCAGGTCAATGATGGTTTCGGTCATTCGGCCGGTGACCAGGTGCTCACCTGGCTGGCGCAAACAGTAGCCAACTGCCTGCGTGATGGCGATCTGGTGGCGCGAACCGGCGGCGAGGAGTTCGTGGTGGTCATGCGGCGCACTGCCTTGCCCGAGGCGATCAAGGCGGCCGAGCGGGTGCGTCGCGCGGTGGAAGGGGGGGAAATTACCCTGTCGGATGGACAGACGATTCGCATCACCATCAGCATCGGCGTCAGCCAGTATCGCAAGGGGGAGGGGTTTGCACCGCTGTTCGAGCGCGCCGACCGGCGCCTGTACAGCGCCAAGCGTAGTGGTCGCAACCGCGTGTGCGCCGCGACGGACGGAGAGTCGTCGCAAGAGGCCTCCCGCGTCTAGTCGCTGAAACATGAAAAGAGACCTCTACTGAGCAAGGCGGTGCGGTGCTGAAGTGAATGCCACGGCGGGCGGATCGAGGATGGCCTCGAGAGATTGCAAGAGAAGCTTGGTAGCCGCTGTTCGACATGCTGAATCCTGCACCTGCGGAATCGAGAAGAATCTCGCAGTGTGGCTGATGTCATTCAGATGACGGTGGCGTGAAATTTTTTTACACGAAGTGCTTGCCAAGCCCGGCCCCGATCCGTAAAGTACGCATCCGCTGCCGGCGACGAGCAAACGTCACAGGCGGTAAAGGGTGGTAAAAGTGATTGTTTTGAAAAGGCTTTTTCAAGTCTTTGAAAAATTCTCCACTTGACGGGCAACGAGAAATCGGTAGAATGCTCGCCACTCGATCGGAGTCGCCAAGACGGCATCGCAGGATGCGCGTCAGGCTCGCTTCGCTTTCTTGGGTCCTGCAGGCATCGCTTGCACGGCGAAAAAAGAAAGCCTTGACGAAACGCTTCGATTCTGTAGAATGCGCCTTCCTCGCAGGGCGCTGCGCCAACAGGCGCTGCAAAGCGAGAAGCTCTTTAAAAATTGATCAG
>NZ_PXNS01000020.1 GCF_003045775.1 Halomonas litopenaei
CTGATCAATTTTTAAAGAGCTTCTCGCTTTGCAGCGCCTGTTGGCGCAGCGCCCTGCGAGGAAGGCGTATTTTACAGAATCGAAGCGCTTCGTCAAGGCTTTCTTTTTTTCGCCGTGCAAGCGATGCCTGCAGGACCCAAGAGAAAGCGAAGCGAGCCTGACGCGCATCCTGCGATGCCGTCCTGGCGACTCCGATCGAGTGGCGAGCATTTTACCGATTTCTCGTTGCCCGTCAAGTGGAGAATTTTTCGAAGACTTAAAAAAGCCTTTTCAAAACAATCACTTTTACCACTCTTCACCGCCTGTGACGTTTGCTCGTCGCCGGCAGCGGATGCGTACTTTACGGATTGGGACCGGCCTTGGCAAGCACTTCGTGTAAAAAAATTTCGACCAAAGGCTAAGCCTGCCCGGCGACGGATTTTGCAGGCCCATGGGTACGCCCGGGGACAGCGCTGCCCACGCTGCCCAAGCCACCGCCCTCCCCTCGTTGGTCTCTACAGCACCAGCAGATCGACAAAGCGATGAACCGGCGTCGCCGCCAGGCGCTCGGCGTCCTGATACAGCGTCATGATCTCGTCGCAACGTCCGGGGGCGAATCGGGTGGCCAGGTGGCGTCGACACTTGGCCTCGAGCACCGCCATGCCCTCTTCGCGACGACGGCGATGACCAATGGGATAGGCCACCTCCACCTTGTCGGTCGCACTACCATCGGTGAACACCACCCTGACCGCGTTGGCGATCGATCGCTTGTCCGGGTCCAGATAGTCCCGTGTATAGCCCTCGTCCTCGACGACCACCATCCTTGCCCGCAGCTCATCGATCTCCGGATGAGCCTGATGAAAGTCATCCTCGTAGTGCTCGGCCTGAAGCTCACCCAGCATCAGCGGTACCGCCACCATGTACTGCAGGCAGTGGTCTCGATCTGCCGGGTTGGCCAGCGCCCCTTCCTTGGAGATGATGCGTATTGCCGACTCATGGGTAGTCAGCTCGATGCGCTCGATCTCATCCAGCCGCCCCTTGACCTCGGGGTGCAGGGTGACCGCCGCCTCGCAGGCCGTCTGGGCATGAAACTCTGCGGGGAAGGAAAGCTTGAACAGGATGTTCTCCATCACGTAGCTGCCAAACGACTGAGGCAGACGTAGACGCCGGGTGTCCTCGGGCTTCAGCGAGAGATCACGATTGGAGTGACTGAAGGAGACATCACAGAAGCCCCACTGGGGAGCGCTCAGGACGCCGGGTATGCCCATTTCCCCGCGCATCGCGATGTCCACCAGACGCGCCGACCGCGAGGTGGCGTCACCGGCGGCCCAGCTCTTGCGCGAACCGGCATTGGGAGCATGGCGGTAGGTGCGCAGGCTCTGACCGTCGACGAAGGCATGGGATAGCGCCGACAGCGTCTGCTCACGACTGGCGCCGCGCAGCCTGGCGATAGCGGCAGTGGACGCCACCTTGACCAGTAACACGTGGTCCAGTCCGACACGATTGAACGAGTTCTCCAGTGCCAGCACGCCCTGTATCTCGTGTGCCCGTATCATCGCATCGAGCACCTCGTGCATGACCAACGGGGCTTCGCCTCTGGCCACGCGGCACTGTGAGAGATGGTCGGCCACCGCCAGGATACCGCCCAGATTGTCCGACGGGTGCCCCCACTCCGCCGCGAGCCAGGTATCGTTGTAGTCCAGCCAGCGCACCATGGCTCCGATATCGAAGGCCGCCTTGATCGGGTCCAGTCGATAGGACGTGCCAGGCACCCGCGAGCCACATGGCACCTGGGTGCCTTCCACCAGCGGCCCCAGATGCTTGGTGCATTCTGGGAAGCGCAATGCCAGCAGGCCACAGCCCAAGGTATCCATCAGGCAGTGGCGCGCCGTATCGAAGGCCTCGTCACTATCGATGACGGCGTCCAGCGCATAGTCGGCGATGGCCTTGAGTTCGTCGTCGTAGTCGGGACGAACATTGGATTCGACGGTGCTCATGTCTGCCTCCTTCCAGTGAGCGCTATCGCCCGCTGCCGGCGTGCCTGTACCTGAGCCAGTGCCTGAGCCTGTGCCTGTATCAAGGCAGGGGCCGGGAGTCCGAGGACCAGCGTGGGCGGATGGCGAGAGGTTCGAGAATGGGGGAGAACGACAGCGCCGCCTGGCGGCGGCGCTAATGCAAAAGGTCCGTTGTCAGTATCGTCGTGGTGCGCCACTGGCGCCAGTATCGACACAGGCGGGCTTCACCGGTCGAAAGCGTTACGAATCGAGGACGTCCGCCGGCACCCTGACCTTGCCCTCCATCAGAATGCGGGCACTGCGGCTCATGGTCGCCTCCGTGGCGGTCCATTCGCCGTCCAGCTGTTCAACTCGCGCCCCGACCCGCAGGGTGCCGGAGGGATGACCGAAGACCACCGAGCTGCGCCCCTCGTCGCCGCCGGCGGCCTGGCTGACCAGGGTCCCCGGCACCGCGGCGGCCACTCCGATGGCCACGGCCGCGGTGCCCATCATGGCGTGATGCAGCTTGCCCATGGACATGGCCCGCACCAGCAGATCGATATCGCCTTCGTCGATCTGCTTGCCGCTGGACGCCCGGTAGCCACGAGGCGAGGCGACGAAGGCCAGCTTAGGCGTGTGCTGACGGTTCGCGGCCTCCTCGAGTCTCGAGATCAGTCCCATCTTCAGCGCGCCGTGGGCCCGTAGCGTCTCGAGCCGATCGAGGGTGGCGGGGTCTGAATTGATATCGTCCTGAAGCTCGGTGCCGTCATAGCCAAGGTCGGCCGCCCTGACGAAGATGGTCGGAATACCGGCATTGATCAGGGTTGCCTGGATGCGACCTCCAGACACCACCTCCTCGGGCACCTCGAGTTCGTCCACCACCTGGCCTGTCGGGAACATCCGCCCTTCGCCGTCGGCGGGGTCCTTGAAGGCCAGGCCGATCTCGGCGGCAGGGAAGGCCACGCCGTCGAGTTCGAAGTCACCGCTTTCCTGCACCTGACCGTCCTGTATCGGCACTCGGGCGACGATGGTCTTTTCGATGTTGGCCTGCCAGATGCGTACCTCCACCTCTCCGTCGGCAGGAATTCGCTCAGGCGGGATCAGTCCGCTCTCGATGGCGAAGGGACCGACCGCCGAGGACAGGTTGCCGCAGTTACCGCTCCAGTCGACAAAGGCCTTGTCGATGGCCACCTGGCCGAACAGGTAGTCGACATCGTGATCCGGCGACTCGCTGGCGCTGACGATGACCACCTTGCTGGTGCTGGAGGTGGCGCCACCCATGCCGTCGGTGTGCTTGGCGTAGGGATCGGGGCTACCGACCAGACGCATCAGCAGGGCGTCGCGCACGGGGCCGGGCTCACGCGCGGCCTCGGGCAGGTCATCCTTGCGCAGGAATGTACCCTTGCTGGTGCCGCCACGCATGTAGATGGCGGGAATGCGGAGCTGCGGAGCAAAACCGGCCATCACGCCACCTCCGATTCGAGGAAGTCCTGGGCGAAACGCTGCAGCACGCCACCGGCTTCGTAGATCGACAGCTCCTCGAAGGTGTCGAGACGACAGGTCACCGGCACCTCGACGCTTTCTCCGTCACGCCGCTTGATCACCAGGGTCAGGCTGGCCCCGGGCTGGATGTCGCCGCGGACATCGAAGGTCTCGCTGCCGTCGATGCCGAGGGTCTTGCGCGTGGTCCCCTCCTCGAACTGCAGCGGCAGTACCCCCATGCCGATCAGGTTGGTGCGGTGGATGCGCTCAAAGCCCTCGGCCACGATGACCTCGACACCGGCCAGACGCACACCCTTGGCAGCCCAGTCACGGGAGGAACCCTGACCATAGTCGGCCCCGGCGATCACGATCAGCGGCTGCTTGCGCGCCATGTAGGTCTCGATGGCCTCCCACATGCGCATGACCTCGCCCTCGGGCTCGAGGCGAGCCAGTGAGCCCTGCTTGACCTCACCGTCGACCACCGCCATTTCGTTGATCAGCTTGGGGTTGGCGAAGGTCGCCCGCTGGGCGGTCAGGTGATCACCTCGATGGGTGGCGTAGGAATTGAAGTCCTCCTCCGGCAGGCCCATCTTGGCTAGGTACTCCCCCGCCGCGCTGGTCGGCAGGATGGCATTGGACGGCGACAGGTGGTCGGTGGTGATGTTGTCCCCCAGCACCGCCAGGGCGCGCAGCCCGGTCAGCGAGCGCTCGGCGGCCAGCGCACCCTCCCAGTACGGCGGACGCCGGATATAGGTGCTCATCTCGCGCCAGTCGTACAGCGGGCTGGTGTCCTTCGACCTGTCGAAGGTGGTGTCGAACATCGGGATGTAGACGTCGCGGAAGTGCTCCGGCTTGACGCTCTCGGCGATGATCGCATCGATCTCGTCATCCGCCGGCCACAGATCCTTCAGGGTGATCGGGTTGCCCTCGGCGTCTTCGCCCAGGGCGTCCTTCTCGATATCGAAGCGCACGCTGCCGGCGATGGCGTAGGCCACCACCAGCGGCGGAGAGGCCAGAAACGCCTGCTTGGCGTAGGGGTGGATACGCCCATCGAAGTTGCGGTTACCCGACAGCACGGCGGTGGCGTAGAGATCACGCTCGACCACCTCCTTTTGAATCACCGGATCGAGCGCACCACTCATGCCGTTGCAGGTGGTGCAGGCAAAGCCAACAATGCCGAAGCCTAGCTGCTCGAGCTCACCGAGCAGGTTCGACTCCTCCAGATACAGCTGCACCGCCTTGGACCCCGGCGCCAGCGAGGTCTTGACCCAGGGCTTGCGGGTCAGGCCCAGCTCGTTGGCGCGCTTGGCCAGAAGCCCCGCGGCGATGACGTTGCGCGGATTGGAGGTATTGGTACAGCTGGTGATGGCGGCGATGATCACTGCGCCGTCGGGCATCTCGCCGTCCTTCTGCTCGTAAGGAGCGGCGATGCCGCGACTGGCAAGCTCTCGGGTAGAGACCCGGTTGTGCGGACTCGAAGGCCCCGCCAGGGTGCGCTCCACCTTGGACAGGTCGAAGTGCAACACCCTTTCGTAGTCGGCGTTGACGAGGCTGTCGGCCCACAGGCCGGCGGCCTTGGCGTAGGTCTCCACCAGTTCGATCTGCTCCGGCTCGCGCCCGGTCAGCTTGAGGTAGTCGAGGGTCTGATCGTCGATGTAGAACATCGCGGCGGTGGCGCCATACTCCGGCGTCATGTTGGAGATGGTGGCACGATCACCCAGTGTCAGGTGCCCCGCGCCTTCACCGAAGAACTCGAGATAGCTCGACACCACCCGTTCGCTGCGCAGGTATTCGGTCAGCGCCAACACGATATCGGTGGCGGTGATGCCGGGCTGGGGCTTGCCGCTGAGCTCCACCCCGACGATGTCAGGCAGTCGCATGTAGGAGGCACGCCCCAGCATCACGCTTTCGGCCTCGAGCCCACCCACCCCGACGGCGATCACGCCGAGGGCGTCCACGTGGGGCGTGTGACTGTCGGTGCCCACCAGGGTGTCGGGGAAGGCCACGCCGTCACGGGCCTGGATCACCGGCGACATCTTCTCCAGGTTGATCTGGTGCATGATGCCGTTGCCGGGGGGGATCACGTCGACGTTCTCGAAGGCTTCGCGGGTCCAGTTGATGAAGTGGAAGCGGTCCTCGTTGCGCCGATCCTCGATGGCGCGGTTCTTGTCGAAGGCGCCCTCCTCGAATCCCGGGTGCTCCACCGCCAGCGAATGGTCGACGATCAGCTGGGTGGGCACCACCGGATTGACCTTGGCCGGATCCCCCCCCTTCTCGGCGATGGCGTCACGCAGGCCGGCCAGGTCGACCAGCGCCGTCTGCCCGAGGATGTCGTGGCACACCACCCGCGCGGGGAACCAGGGAAAGTCGAGTTCGCGCTTGCGCTCGATGATCTGGGACAGCGCCGCCGTGAGATCCTCCGGTGGACAGCGGCGCACCAGGTTCTCGGCCAGCACTCGGGAGGTGTAGGGCAGTCGGTCGTAGGCGCCGGGAGAGATGGCGTCCACCGCCTCCCGGGTATCGAAGTAGTCAAGGTCGGTCCCCGGCAGGGGCTTGCGATAGTCGGTGTTCATGGGCGTCACGGTCTCGGGCGCCCGAGGGCACGGCCCTCGCGGCGCGAATATGGTAGGAAGGCGGCGGAGCCACTTGTGCCTGCGCATGACCATGACCACAATCATGACCATGCGCGCGCCCCGCCGCTCGAGCCTCGGGATATCTTCAAGATACGTTCAGGAGAGCCCCCGGGCTCAGTCACGCTCTTCGATGGGTACCCATTCGCTGTGGGCCGGGCCGGTGTAGTCGGCGCTGGGGCGGATGATGCGGTTGTTCTCGCGCTGCTCGAACACGTGGGCGCACCAGCCAGTCACCCGAGAACACACGAAGATCGGAGTGAACAGCTTGGTCGGGATATCCATGAAGTGATAGGCGCTGGCGTGGAAGAAGTCGGCGTTGCAGAACAGCTTCTTCTCGCGCCACATCACCGCTTCGACCCGCTCGGACACCGGGTACAGGCGGGTGTCGCCCACGTCGTCGGCGAGCTTCTTCGACCAGTGCTTGATGATGGCGTTGCGCGGGTCGGACTCGCGATAGATGGCATGTCCGAAGCCCATGATCTTTTCCTTGCGCTCGAGCATGCCGAGGATTTCGCGTTCGGCTTCTTCGGCGCTCTGCCAGTTCTCGATCATCGCCATCGCCGCCTCGTTGGCGCCGCCATGCAGCGGGCCACGCAGGGAGCCGATGGCCCCGGTGACGCAGGAATGCATGTCGGACAGCGTCGATGCACAGACACGCGCGGTAAAGGTCGAGGCGTTGAACTCGTGCTCGGCGTAGAGGATCAGCGAGACGTTCATCACCCTGGCATGCAGCTCGGAGGCCGGCTCGTCACGCAGCAGGTGCAGGAAGTGCCCGCCCACCGACTCGTCGTCGGTCTCGGTGTCGATGCGCACGCCATCATGGCTGAAGCGGTACCAGTAGCAGATGATCGAGGGCAGCGCCGCCAACAGGCGATCGGAGACGTCCTGCTGCTGGCTGAAGTCGGCCTCGGTTTCCAGGTTGCCGAGCATCGAAGCACCGGTACGCATCACGTCCATCGGGTGGGCGTCCGCCGGGATCTGCTCGAGTACCGTCTTGAGCGCCTCGGGCAGACCGCGCAGGCCCTTCAACTTGGTGATGTAGGCATCCAGCTCGCTCTGGTTGGGCAACTTGCCCTTGAGCAGCAGGTAGGCCACCTCCTCGAAGCGGGCCTTGTCCGCCAGTTCCTTGATGTCGTAGCCGCGATAGGTCAGGCCCGAGCCACTCTGGCCCACGGTGCACAGTGCGGTCGCACCGGCGCTCTGTCCCCGCAGACCGGCTCCTCCAATCGGTTTATCAGCCATGGCGTATCTCCATTTTCGTCATTGGTCGTTGTTATAAAAAAGGCATGAAAGGCGTGCTGGACGCCCGAGGGTCTCTCAGTCCTTGCCCTCGTCGAACAGCGCGTCGAGCTTGCGCTCGAAGTCGTGGTAGCCCAGCACGTCGTAGAGTTCGTCGCGGGTCTGCATGGTGTCGACCACGTCGCGCTGGTGTCCGTTGTCGTGAATGCTCTGGTAGACCTTGAGCGCGGCAGCGTTCATGGCGCGGAACGCCGACAGCGGGTAGAGCACCATGCTGCACCCCACCTCGGCCAGTTCCTGCTGACTGAACAGCGGGGTGGCGCCGAATTCGGTGATGTTGGCCAGGATCGGGGCATCCACCCGCTCGCAGAAGGCGCGATAGTCGTCGAGGGTGTGCACCGCCTCGGCGAAGATCGCATCGGCACCGGCCTCGATGCAGGCGTTGGCACGGTCGATGGCCGCGTCGAGTCCTTCCTTCTGGAAGGCATCGGTACGGGCGATCAGGTAGAACTCCGGATCGATGCGCGCGTCGGCAGCAGCCTTGACCCGATCCACCATCTCCTGCTGGGACACGATGGCCTTGTTCGGGCGATGGCCACAGCGCTTCTGCGCCACCTGGTCTTCCAGGTGCACGGCAGCGACCCCGGCCCGCTGCATCTCCTTGACCGTACGCCCGATATTGAAGGCGCCCCCCCAGCCGGTATCGATGTCCACCAACAACGGAAGGTCACTGGCCCCGCAGATGCGATGGGCGTCTTCCACCACATCGTTCATGGTGGTCATGCCCAGGTCCGGCAACCCGAAGGAAGCATTGGCAACGCCACCGCCGGACAGATAGATCGCCTGATGCCCGACCCGCTCGGCCAGCATCGCGGTGTAGGCGTTGATGGTGCCGACGATGGGCAGCGGGCTATTGGCGTTGAGCGCCGCACGAAAGCGGGCACCAGGGGTCGAAGTGGACGAAGATGTCATGGGGGGCTCCAGTCAGGGGAAAGTAAGATCAGGTCACCAGGCCGTTGCCGGCGACCACCTGGGGTTCGTCGCGCCCCTCCAGCGAGGCGGCGTAGCGCGCCATCACGTTCTCGCGGGAAGCGCTGACGTGGCGACGCATCAGCAGCTCCGCCAGCTCGGCGTCACCCGCCTCGATGGCGTCGACGATACGGTGGTGCTCGACGAAGGCCTTCTGCGGACGTGCACCGCTGGCGCTGAACTGGGTGCGGTACATCCGGACCAGGTAATAGAGGTCGTCGCACAAGAGGGCCATCAGCATGCGATTGTGGCTGCCCACCACGATACGATAGTGGAAGTCCAGATCGCCCTCGCGCTGATAGTAGGCCTCACCGCTGGCCAGATCAGCCTGCTTCTCGTGCACTGCCAGCACTTCTCGGAGGCCGGCGATCTCGCTGGCGGTCATATGCTCGGCGGCGATCCTGGCGGCCATGCTTTCCAGCGCCTCGCGCACGTCGAACAGCTCCATCAGCTCCTTCATCGACAGCTTGACCACCCTGGCACCCACATGGGGTACCCGTTCGATCAGCCGGTGAGCCTCGAGTCGTCGCATGGCCTCGCGCAGCGGCCCACGAGAAATACCGTAGGCCTTGGACAGTCCCGGCTCGGTGATCTTGCTGCCCGGCGCCAGTTCTCCCCGGACGATGGCGTCCTGCAATTGATGAAAGACCCGCTCGGCGAGGGTTCTTACTTCGGGGGTGGCGGGGGTCTCGTATTCGGCGCTGGTCATGGGATCATTGTCGACAATGTTGGGATAACGGAAATGTAAGATACGCCAAGGCGCGGGTCAATGGCCTGATCAGGCTCATAACCTTAACCATTGGTTGTAGACAATGCCATCCATCTTCCTTGTCCTGTCGACAATGCAGCGTTGACTCGCGCCATCCTTCCACAACGACAAGCCCTGTCGTTGCCAGTAGAATATGCCGCCTGCAACGCCCGAGGCCCCGAATGAACGCCGAGCTCCAGACCACCTCCCTGCCCTACCACGCGACCCCCCTGCGCTATTTCGAGGCTCTGCGCTCGAGGCCCGGGGCGGTGCTGTTGGACAGCGGCCGGCCCCAGGCCCCCGGCGGACGATTCGATATCCTCTCGAGCGACCCCATCGAATGGCTGGAAGTCGATCAGCATGGTCTGCCCAGAGACTCGAGCGGCAGGGCCCTCGAGGGTTCCGCCTTCGACGCTCAGCAGCGCCTGCTCGAACGCTTGCCCCGTCCACGCCAGGAGCTTGATCTTCCCTTCGTCGGCGGGCTGATCGGCTACTGGAGCTACGACCTGGGCCGGCAACTGGCGGGAATCGAAGGGCCTTCACAGACCGCCACCGACCTGCCTCAGGCCCGGCTCGGCCTGTATGACTGGGCGCTGATTCAGGACCACCAGGAGCGCCGCTGCCTTCTCGTCGCCTCCCCCGAACGGCGCCAGCAGGTACAGACCTGGCTGGCGACAGCGACACCTGCCGGCGACTTTTCGCTGAGCTCCGCCTTCACCTCCAACCTGAGCGAAGCGGGCTACCGCGATCGCTTTGCCAAGGTGCAGGACTATATCCGTGCCGGAGACTGCTACCAGATCAATCTGGCTCAACGGTATTCGGCGGATTACCGGGGAGACCTGTGGCAGGCCTATCTCCGCCTGCGTGACGCGACGCCGACCCCCTTCGCCGGCTTCATGGCCTGGCAGTACGCAGGGCGCGAACAGGCGCTGCTGTCGCTGTCGCCCGAACGCTTCGTCGAAAGCCGCCAGGGCGAGGTGGAGACGCGTCCGATCAAGGGCACGCGGCCACGGGGGGCCAATGAGCAGGAGGATGCAGCCCTGGCACAGGAGCTGTCCTCGAGCATCAAGGATCGCGCCGAGAACGTGATGATCGTGGACCTTCTGCGCAATGATCTGGGTCGCGTGTGTCAGCCCGGCACGGTGAAGGTCCCCCAACTGTGCGGACTGGAAAGCTACGCCAATGTTCACCATCTGGTGAGCGTGGTGAAGGGACGCCTACCCGCCGAGACGCCACCGCTCAAGCTGCTGGAAGCGGCCTTCCCCGGTGGCTCGATCACCGGCGCCCCCAAGATTCGCGCCATGCAGATCATCGACGAGCTGGAGCCGGATCGACGCAGCGCCTACTGCGGTAGCCTCGGCTACGTCGATGTGCGTGGCCATATGGATACGTCCATCGCCATCCGTACCCTGGTCGCCGATGCCGGCCGACTGCACATCTGGGGCGGTGGTGGCCTGGTGGCGGATTCTCGGGAACAGGCCGAGTACACAGAAACCCAGGACAAGATTCGCCATCTGATGGCCGCCCTGGGCACTGCGACTGACTCGCGCTAGACAGGAACAGGCCGACCTACCATAAAGAAACCCAGGACAAGATTCGCCATCTAATGGCCGCCCTGGGCACTGCGACTGACTCGCGCTAGACAGGAACAGGCGGACCTACCATAAAGAGACCCAGGACAAGATTCGCCATCTAATGGCCGCCCTGGGCACTGCGACTGACTCGCGCTAGACAGGAACAGGCGGACCTACCATAAAGAGACCCAGGACAAGATTCGCCATCTAATGGCCGCCCTGGGCACTGCGACTGACTCGCGCTAGACAGGAACAGGCGGACCTACCATAAAGAGACCCAGGACAAGATTCGCCATCTAATGGCCGCCCTGGGCACTGCGACTGACTCGCGCTAGACAGGAACAGGCGGACCTACCATAAAGAGACCCAGGACAAGATTCGCCATCTGATGGCCGCCCTGGGCACACCTGCCAAATAGTAATAAGAAACCTTACCGCTAATCGATAAACGATATATAAGAACCGAACCAATCGATATTGGGGCGATGGCGGCGGGTTTTGGTAGGGTATCGGCAAAACCCCCAGTGGAGGTCGCCGTGACGTCCTTTGACCCCAATGCGTTCGTCCTGGCCAATGACCAGGCGACACCCAAGAATATCCTGAAAGCCGCCTACGAGGCCTTCGGCGAACTGACCGTGTCATTCTCCGGCGCCGAGGACGTGGTGCTCGTCGACCTGGCGCTCAAGGTCGCGCCCAAGGACAAGGTCAAGGTGTTCAGCCTGGACACCGGGCGTCTGCACGCCGAGACCTACGAGTTCTTCGAACGAGTCCGCAATCACTATGATATCGAGCTCGATATTCGCTTCCCCGATCAGCAGGCAGTGCAGGCGCTGACCAGCGAGAAGGGACTGTTCAGCTTCTATCAGGACGGTCACCACGAGTGCTGCGGCATCCGTAAGGTAGCGCCGCTGCGCCAGCGCTTGGCAGGCCTGCCGGTGTGGGTCACCGGCCAGCGTCGGGACCAGAGCCCGGGCACCCGTTCGAAGCTGCAGATCGCCGAGCGCGACACCGCCTTCGGCAGTGACGATCAACCGCTCTACAAGATCAACCCGCTGACCCACTGGACCAGCGAAGACGTGTGGAACTACATTCGCTCCTTCGATGTGCCCTACAACGCCCTGCACGAAAAGGGCTACGTCAGTATCGGCTGCGCCCCCTGCACCCGCCCCATTCTGCCGGGCCAGCATGAACGTGAGGGTCGCTGGTGGTGGGAAGACCAGGGTGGCAAGGAATGCGGGCTGCATGCCCTCAACCTGCCCCAGGCGGCCACCAGTTGACGTTCTGAGGTACCTGGCTGCACAGCCTCACAAGATCGCAAAGGCCCCGGACTCGCTTGAGTCCGGGGCCTTTCGGTTCATGACGACGTCAGTGAAGCTCGCCTGGCGCCACCTCGCCGCGGTCAGCGCACCGGCAGGCTGATCTTCTCGAACAGCGCGTGTTCATGGCGCGGTCCCGCTGCCAGGGCAGCGTCGACCAGATCACGGTCCAGATGGTCGGCAAACTGCTGCAGGAAGTCATACATGTAGCCGCGCATGAAGGTGCCGCGGCGGATACCGATCTTGGTCGTGGAGCTCTCGAACAGATGGCTGGCGTCCAGCGCCACCAGATCCTCATCGAGCACCTCGTCCACCGCCATGTGGGCCACGATGCCGACCCCCAGCCCCAGACGCACATAGGTCTTGATCACATCGGCGTCGGCGGCGGTCAACACCACATTGGGAGAGAGTCCACGGGCACGGAAGGCGTCGTCGAGTTGCGAGCGTCCGGTGAAACCGAACACGTAGGTCACCAGCGGGTGCTTGGCCAGTTCGTCGAGTCCCAGACGCTCGACCTCGGCCAGGGGGTGATCCCGCGGCACCAGGATGCAGCGGTTCCAGCGATAACACGGCAGCAACACCAGGTCGTTGAACAGTTCCAGCGACTCGGTGGCGATGGCGAAGTCGGCCTGTCCCTCGCTGACCATCTGAGCGATCTGCTTGGGCGTCCCCTGCTGCATATGCAGAGCGACATCCGGGTAGCGCTGGGTAAAGTTCTGGATCACCGGCGGCAGGCAGTAGCGCGCCTGGGTATGGGTGGTGGCGATGGACAGGCTGCCCCGCCGCTCGTCGCTGTGTTCCTGGGCCACATCCTTGATGTTGGCAGTCAGCCTGAGCACCTGGCCTGCCAGCTCGATGATCGCCTCCCCTGCGGGTGTCACGCGAGTCAGGTGCTTGCCGCTGCGCGCGAAGATCTCCACGCCAAGCTCGTCTTCCAGCAGACGAATCTGCTTGGATATGCCTGGCTGAGAGGTAAAAAGACTCTGAGCGGTAGCCGACACATTCAGGTTGTGGCGGGAAACCTCCCAGATATAGCGCAGCTGCTGTAATTTCATGGCCGGGGCTTACCTCGTCCGAAGTCGACGGATTGGCACGGTGGTCGCGGAAGCGGACTAGACTGGAGCCATCGCGTTGGCGGCGTGACAGCGTCCTTGCCCGGGTTCAAGCACTGGACCTCGGACATGACAACATGCCAAAGCGCCATAAAAAACCACCTTTGTGATTACTTTATAGCATAATGAGATGAGATGCAGCGATTCGTAAGCTGACTAAGAAACTATCGACCCAATATTTGCCAGCGTATGGGCCGACCGCTACCATCGTCCCACCGGACATGGCAGACATGTCCCACATTCCGCTCGATGAAGCGCAACGTAGATGGAGAAACACATGGCTAACAATGTCGATGTCACCAATGCCAACTTCGAGCAGGAAGTTCTGCAGGCCGACTCCCCGGTGTTGCTGAAGTTCTGGGCTCCCTGGTGTGGCCCCTGCAAGGTCATGGCACCGGTGGTCGATGAAGTCGCCGAGGAGCGTGACGGCGCCCTCAAGGTCGTCAGCATCAACGTCGATGATGCCCCGGAAATCGCCGCCGAGCAGGGCGTGCGTGGCGTCCCCACCGTGATGCTGTTCAAGTCAGGTGCCAAGGTGGCATCCCTGGTAGGTGCCCAGTCGAAGTCCCAGCTGACCCAGTTCATCGACCAGAACGCCTGATACAGCGCTGTCGACCTCTGCCGTCACCAGACGGGACGTCCAGCCAGGGGCCAAGGCCCCTGAAACATGGCCCGGGATCCTCCTTCAGGATCCCGGGCCATGTCGTTACTGCCCCGAGCGTTATCGCTGAAGCCAAGGGCTTGGGCAATGGCAGTGCCCACCCTCGCCAGTGGATGCCATCGTGCGAGGCTCGAGGCAGCGCCGACATCAGTCCCGCAGCACGTAGCGCAGGATCTCTACCACCTGGTCGGTGGTCGTGGCCCAGGCCTGGGCGTCGGCATCGACCTCCTTGAGCGGATGTACGATGTCCTCGCCGTGCAGCGTCACATAGGGCTTGCCGAGAGCCGAGCAGTAGCCGGCGTCGAAGGCCGCGTTCCACTGCTTGTACTTGTCACCGAAGCGCACCACCACCAGATCGCTCTGCTCGATCAGGGTACGGGTCCGGATGGCGTTGACCCTGGAAGACTGGTGATCCCGCCAGAAGCCACTTTCCGGCACGCCCAGCATGTCTCCGGCGGCGTCGCTGGCATCATGGTCGGTCACCGCCTGGGTGAACACCACGTCGAGCCCGGCGTCTCTGGCTCCCTGCTTGATCTCTTCACGCCAGTCGGTGTGGATCTCACCGGACAGATAGACGGTAAAACTCATGGCCTCATTTCCTTTTTCTCGGTCTTGCATGAATCATTGTCGGAGTGCCAGGACGCCGCCACCGGCCGTTACCCGAAAGAGGGACCAGGACATTCGGGCTTCATCCTGGCCTTCGGAGCTGATAATTTGCCTATTGGCGGTCCAAGGAACCTGGCCCTCGTGGCTTCTTGCGTGGCGCTCACCATCATACCCGCGCCTCCTGTGCTGACAAACCGGTTGCCCGGCGCAGTGACGGCGTGGCGGTATCGACTCGAGCACCACCAGTCCGTCTGACTTCATTCGACAAGGATCTTCGATGCACCCGCAGGACTCCCCTTCCAACCGGCCAACGCCTGTCAGCGCGGACACCCGGGAAGCCAATCGACGCCAGGACCATTTCGGCTCTCGCGAGGCGATCTGGCTGTTCGGCTACGGCTCGCTGATCTGGAAGGCGGACTTCGCCTATCGCGCACGTCGTCCAGCGCTGATCGAAGGCTACGCCCGCCGGTTCTGGCAGGGCTCCCACGATCATCGCGGCACTCCTGAGGCTCCTGGTCGCGTCGCGACGCTGATCCACCAGCCGGGCTCGCGGTGCCTGGGCATGGCCTACCTGATCGGGCCGGAGGTGTTGGCCCCCCTGGACCTGCGTGAAAAGAACGGCTATCTGCGTGAGCGTGTCACGCTGCATTTTCTGGACAACGATCTCGCCGACAACGATCAGCCTGATGTCGATGACCCACTCGACGATGACGGCCTGACCACCGCCAGGACCGCCGAGGGGCTGGTCTACATCGCCGGTGATGCCAACCCGGCCTATCTCGGTGATGCCTCCGATGACAGCATTGCCGAGCAGATCGCCCACGCCCATGGCCCCAGCGGCCCCAACAGCGACTACCTGCTGCACCTGGCAGACGCCCTGCATGCCATGGGAGGCGAAGACGACCACGTCTTCGGCCTGGCGACCGCCCTGCGCCGTCGAATGCGCCAGGCGGCGACTCACCCGGCTACCACCGACTGAGCGCCGCCCTTCCCCTCGGCAATGCCGGCCACGCCTGGCTCTCGGATCGAGCCGGCGACCCCGCCGGCGACACCTTGTGCCGGACGACCTCCGGCCATCTGTCTGTTACCCGCTGGAGATCCCGGATGAGTGTGACCCTTGAAGACATTCGACGTGCCGCCGATGCGACCGTCGGCCATATCGCCCGTACTCCCTTTCTGCATTCCGCCACGCTGTCGCGGCTGGCCGGCTGCGAGTTGTACATCAAGTTCGAGAACCACCAGTTCACCGCCGCCTTCAAGGAACGCGGCGCCCTCAACCACCTGCTGTCCCTGTCCGAAGACGAGCGCCAGCGGGGGGTCATCGCCATGTCGGCCGGCAACCACGCTCAGGCGGTGGCCTACCACGCCTCAAGGCTCGGCATCCGGGCGGTCATCGTGATGCCGCGCCACACCCCCAATCTCAAGGTCAGCAATACCCGGGCCCTTGGCGCCGAAGTGCACCTGGTCGGTGATGGGGTGGACGAGGCCGGAGACTACGCGGCTCGCATGGCCGAGGAGCACGGCTATGTGTTCGTCCACCCCTACGACGACGAGCGCGTGATTGCCGGCCAGGGCACCATCGCGCTGGAGATGCTCGAAGACGTGGCGGATCTGGATGCGCTGGTCATCCCCATCGGCGGCGGCGGCCTGATCGGCGGCAACGCCGTGGCCGCCAAGGGACTCAATCCCGACATCGAGATCATCGGGGTGCAGACCGCCCGCTTTCCCGCCATGCAGCAGGCGCTGGCGGGTGAAAAGATCCACTGCAGCCTCGCTACCATTGCCGAGGGGATCGCGGTCAAGCAGCCCGGCAAGATCACGCGAGAACTGGTGCGCGAGCACGTCAGTGACATCCTGCTGGTCGACGAGGCCACCATCGAGCGGGCGATCCTGATGTTCCTGGAGATCGAGAAGACGGTCGCGGAAGGCGCCGGTGCGGCGGGGCTCGCTGCCGTATTGAGCCAGCCGGAGCGCTTCCGCGGTCGCAAGGTGGGGCTAGTCCTGTGCGGCGGCAATATCGACATGCAGGCGCTGTCGTCGGTGATCCAGCGCGGCCTGGTGCGCTCTGGTCGCATCGTGCGCGTTCGCGTGGGCATCTCCGACGTACCCGGCTCGCTGTCGGAGTTGACCCAACTGCTCGCCGAGCAGCGCGCCAACGTCATCAGCATCACCCACCAGCGTACCTTCACCGACCTGTCGCTGCGCGCCACCGAGGTCGAAGCCACCCTGGAGACGCTGGGCAGCGAACATACCCGAGAGGTCATCGAGGCCCTGCGCCATGAGGGCTACGATCCGGTGATGCCGGCCAATGAGGTGCATCCGGACGAACGTTGGGCCAGCGGCGTGGCTCCCGGCGACGTCTAGGCCCCGCCAGCGGCGGGACGTCACCTCATCGAAGGGTCCCGCCCAGGGCCGCTTTCAGGTCTGCAACAGCCCCGCCGATCGCAGAGCCTGGCCGGTCGCCGGGCCCAGCCGGGCGAGTATCTCGAGCTGTGTCTCGAGTTCCGCCTGCTGGCCGTCGTTTGCCATGCGCTCCACTCGGGCGGCCTGCGCCTCCAGGGCCTGGCAGCCCAGCGAAGCAGAGACGCCCTTGACGTCATGAGCAATCTGACCGAGTGCCTGGTGGTCGCCGACCGACAGCGCCTCTCGCATCTGCTCGAGCCGCTCCGGGAAACGCTGCAGATAGTTGGCCACCATGCGACTGAGGCCCTGGGGCGACATCACCTGACGCAGCTCCTCTACCGTGTCTCCGGCGAGCAGCGTCTCGTCGATCCGGGGCCGATCCTCGAGCATCGGGGCAACGACGGCGGGTGCCGCTTCGACAGTGCCGCCGAAGGTCTCGCTATCCAGGTCGCGATCCGGAACACTCGCTCTGCCATCGCAACCCCTGCCATCGCCCCCCCTGCCGGGATTGTCGCCACCTGATGGACTCGCGTCAGCGGAGCTCGGTGCCGCGTGCACCCGGCTGTAACGGCGCAGCGCAGCAGACAGCTCCTTGCGCGAGAACGGCTTGCCGATGACGTCGTCCATTCCCGCATCGAGACAGGCGCGATGATGCTCGGGCATGACGTTGGCGGTCACCGCGATGACCGGCAAACGCTGGACCCGCTGGCCCTGTTCGCGCAGAGCCTCTTCGTGCTGGCGCCAGCGACGCGTGGTCTCCAGCCCGTCCATTACCGGCATCTGCATGTCCATCAAGACCAGATCAAAACGTCGTTGACCCAGGGCCTCCAGCGCCTGCTCGCCATTGCCCACCAGTTCGCAGGTCTGTCCCAGTCTGGTCAGCATGGCGGCCACCAGCTCACGATTGAGGGCATTGTCCTCGACCACCAGCACGTGCTGGCTTTCCAGCGGCTCCTGCTGCCCGGTGCTGGCAGCACCCTCTTCCACCCCCGCCACCACCGGCAAGGGAAGATCGAACCAGAATCGGCTGCCGGACTCCGGCTGGCTTTCCACCTTGAGCTCTCCGCCCATGGCCGCGACCAGCTGCGAGCAGATCGCCAACCCCAGGCCGGCACCTTCATGGCGGCGTGACAGGGCGGTATCGGTCTGGGCAAAGGGCTCGAAGATGCGCTGCTGGTCCTGCTGGGCGATACCGCAGCCGGTATCGTAGACCATGAAGGTCAGCCGGCCGTCCCCATTGTCGGAGACCCTGAGCATCACAAAGCCACTTTCGGTGAACTTGAAGGCGTTGTTGAGCAGATTCATCAGCACCTGGCGCAGCCGATGCACGTCGCCATCGACCCAGGTGGGCAAGGCGGGAGCGGCACGCATCAGGAACTGCACCCCGCTGCGGCTCTGGGTCTGATAGCCGGTCGCGAGTTGCTCCAGCATTCTCGACAGGTGGAAGGGTTGACGTTCGACCGCCAGGTGCCCTGCCTCGATACGGGTGTAGTCGAGCACGTCATTGATCACCGAACGCAGCCCAGCGGCGCTGTCACGCAGCCCTTCTATCTGGCGGCGTCCCTGATCACTCAAGGGTTCGTCGTGCAGCAGCTCGGCCATGCCCAGCACGCCGTTGAGTGGCGTGCGGATTTCATGGCTCATGATGGCCATGAAGTCGGACTTCGCGCGATTCGCCACTTCCATGCGCTGATAGGCCTCGCGCAGGGTTTCGGACTGGGATTCGAGCAAATGGGTCTTGTGGCGATGCTGACGCGCCTCCTTCACCAGCGCACGAATCAGCACGCCACCGGCGATCAGCGACAGCAGGATCGAGATCAGCACCGCGATGTACAATCGCCCGAGCACGCCCATGTCCGCGCTGCGCTCTTCCGCGGCGATTCGACCATGATGCAGCATCAATTGCCGACTCAGTTCCTGCGCTTCGCCGAGACGCTCTATCAGTTCGCGTCGCAGTGCAGCGTCATAGGCAACGTCTCCATCGGCCACCGCAATGAAGCGTCGATCCAGCCGTTGCATGCCACGATCCAGCTCGTCGATCAGCTCACGACCGGTCGCGTAGCGATCCAGGAAGTTGCTCGTCTGGCCCTCCAGCAGCACTATGAAGCGCCCGTACAGCAGTTCGAAATCCAAAAGGGTCTCGTCCAGCCGGCTATCGCCGCGCTCCCAGATGGCCAGCCGCAGATCGCGCAGCGAGCGATCGTACTGATACAGGGTCCAGGTGACGGTGTCGACGTCTCGGTGGTAGATCGCCTTGTTGCGGTCATAGATCAGCCCTCCTGTCACCATCACGGCGACAATGAAGACGACGGCAGCGATCGCAGGAATCCTGATGCGCAGACGATGGGCCATGAGAACTCAGTTGACGTCGATGCGGGCGACCTGCCAGACAGATCGACTGAAGTAGATATTGGTCTTGAGTTCCGGCTGGTCGTCGAAAGGGTAGACCACGAACAAGGGGCCCTTGTCGCGGATTCTCATGCGCTCTCCATCGCGGCGCATGGCGAGGATCACGCCATGTTCGTGGGCGTCGCTCACCGGCATCAGCGTCTCGTAGTCCTTGATGGCGGCCACCCTGAGCTCGTCGCCCTCGGCCTCCACCGCCGCCAGTACATCGCTGAGCAGCGGCCCCTCGAAGCGAGACTGACCATCGATCCAGGGATTGCCGGTCACCACGACATGCTGGGGCAGCGCCTCGAGCATGGCGCGGTCGAAGTGGGCTTCATCACTCACATTGGTCACGGAGATGCGCCCACCCACCTCGAGAATCACCCTGCCACCGGGGGCGTCCAGCGCAAGAGCCTGTCCGACCATTCCCCATAGCATCACCAACGCGATGGTTCGCCATCCCATGACGCCTCTCCCATTGAAAATCGGTATTCTCGACGAATTTTTGCCGTACCAGCGACATGCTACTGCCAGTTCAACGGCCAGGGAAGGCATTCACGCTCAGGATTCAGCGAAAGCTGTCGAGCACTCCGGTGGTTCGCCAGGCAAGACCGGTGCGGGTGCCGATGTCCTCCAGTTCCTTGATCAGCGGCACCAGCGGCTCGTGACGGCCCATCTCACCATGCTCGATGATCGCCTCCACCACCGCGACCACTGCCGTGCACCCCAGGGTGGTTGACGCATGATGAAGCTCCCTGGCCTCACCGACCAGCATGTCGAAGTCCCTTTCTTCGTGGGCCGTGTAGAGCCTTGCGATGCGAGCAGGAAAGCGGGCCAGGTAGCCGCGCACCATGCGCTCCAGAGCATCCGCCGAGACCATCGAGCGCAACTCTTGAAGCGTCGTTCGCGACAGCAGGTCGGCACTGGCGACTCTTTCTTCCGTCGCCGTCTGGGTGGGCGCGGAGGCCCCTTCGTGGGCGGATGTACTCGGTGGCGTCCAGAAGTTTTCGTCGGGGTCGAGGGAGGGATAGACCCGAGAGGGAAAGCGACCAAGCACCTGGCCTAGATCCTGACGCGTGAAAGGCTTGCCGATCAGGTCATCCATCCCCGCCTCGCGGCTGGCCCGGCGATGTTCCGGCAGAACGTTGGCCGTCACCGCGATGATCGGCAGCCGAGCGTCGTCGTCGCCATCACCACGGTGGATCGCCGCTTCCCGCTCGCGCCAGCGCCGGGTCGTCTCCAGACCATCCATGACCGGCATCTGCAGATCCATCAGCACCAGATCGAAGTCACGCTGTGACAGCGCCTGCAGCGCTTGCTCGCCGTTGGACACGACTTCGCAGGACTGGCCCAGGCGGGCCAGCATACTGGCCACCAGCTCCCTATTGAGAAGGTTGTCGTCCACCACCAGCACATGGTGCGGCGCCAGCGGCGCCGGGGCAGACGCCACCTCGACCTTCTCCTCTTTCTGATCGCTGGCGGGCAAGGGAAGTTCGAACCAGAATCTGGAACCGCTGCCCAGCTGGCTGTCCACCTTGAGGTCGCCCCCCATGGCGCGCACCAGGCTACGTGCGATGGGCAGGCCAAGACCGGCACCGTCATGACGCCTGGCCATCACCGGATCGGATTGTTCGAAGGGCTCGAAGATGCGCTCGACATCCAGCTGAGATATCCCGCAGCCGGTGTCGTAGACGACGAAGGCAATGCGCTGATCCTGGGCACAGGAAACCCTCAACATCACGAACCCCTGGCGGGTGAACTTGAAGGCGTTGTTCAACAGGTTCTGCAGTACCTGGCGCAGCCGGTGCTGATCTCCTTCCACGCAAGCGGGCAGGTCCGGGGCCAGGCGCATCAGAAACTGCACATCGCCCAGGCGTTGCGAACGATAACCCAGGGTGGTCTGGTCGAGCATATGGCGCAGCGCAAACAGTTCGCGCTCGACCTCGATCCGGCCGGTCTCCAGCCGCGTATAGTCGAGCACATCGTTGATCACCGAGCGCAGTCCCGTCGCGCTGGCCTCCAGGCCTTCGATATGACGCTTGCCCTGATCGCTCAGGGATTCGTCGCGCAGCAGATCGGTCATGCCCATGACGCCACTGAGCGGAGTGCGCATCTCGTGACTCATGATCGCCATGAAATCGGACTTGGCGCGACTGGCGTTCTCGGCACGCTCCACCGCTTCCTTCAGTGCTCGCGACTGGGCCTGCAGCAACTCCGCCTTGAGGGTGTGGGCACGCCCCTCGCGCATCAGCGCCAGCACCAGCACGGTACCGGTCACCATGATCAGCACGATGCAGGCCAGTACGACACCATACAGACGCAGCATCGACTGGGTATCTCGGGTGCGCAACTCGGCCACACTGGCCTTGTGTTGCAACAGCATGTCGCGACTGACGTTCTGCAACTGCCCCAGGGTCTGCTTGAGTGCATCCCTGTCGTCGTCAAGCAGGCGCCCCCCCTGCTCCAGAGGCTCGACTTGCCCCCCCAGATCGTCGATCAATTGCTCCGCGCGCCGATACAGTTCCTGGGAGGCACTGGTCTGACGCAGAAAGTCCCGAGTCTGCCCCTGACGCAACAAGTCGCTTCGTCCGTGCAGAATCTCGTAGTCGAGGACCAGGCTATCGATATCATCCGCGCTGACCTCGGCGGCCTGAATGCGCATTTCGCGCACCATGCGATCGAACTGGTAGAGGTTCCAGGTGACGGTATCGAGGATGCGATGCTGCAATTCCTGCTGCCGATCGAAGGTCAGGCCTCCCGCCACCAGTGCCGCCACAAAAAACAGCACCGTTGCGGTGGCCGCCACCCTCGAGCGATACGGCAGTTTCAGCATAATCTGACCTCGGCCACCGGCGGCTCAGTGGACATCGATGGACTCCACCTGCCAGACGGACCGCGTCAGGTAGACAGCGTTGTAGATTTCAGGGTGCTGATCAAAGGGATAAATCACAAACAGGGGCCCTTGATTGCGCACTTCCAGGCGCTCGCCATCGCGCCACATCGCCAGCACAAGGTTGAAGGTCGAGGCATCCTGCACCGGAACCGACGCCACAAAATCGTTCAATGCGGAAACACGCAGCTCGGTACCGCGCGCCTGGACCGCATCGAGTAGCCCCTCGAGCAGAGGCCCCTGATAGACAGAGGCACCGTCAAACCAGGGGAGATGGGTCGTGATCGTGCCCTGGGGTAGCGCCTCGAGCATGTCGCGGTCGAACCAGGCCTGATCACCGACATTGGTGACCCCGATGTCACCGGACACCTTCAACAAAGGCGTGCCCGAGGGCGGTTCGAGCGCCATCGACAGGGGCGACGCCAGTGTCAGCCCCAGGACCATGAGTCGCCAGCAATATCTCACATCTCCCCCTATGGCCTCCTGCTTGGGCGTGGAAGCAATCTTCGCTTATATGCTGAATCAGCTACCGATGATGTGAAAAGAGTAAAGCAAAAGACACAAACCGTCACGTTTAGAAACCTGAAGCGCCTCTCTACTACCCTTCCATGGTGAAAGACGACCCTCGGGAGACACCAGTCGACACGGACGCGTCTACCCACCAGGCAACAATGGCGTGCTGTTTTCGCAACGTCATGGACGTTTCATGGCCTTGTCATGACCACGCCCTGAACGGTGTGTTCCGTCCTATAAAACCACGTCTCAAACCCCTGTTTCGACCTGCCCTCCCACCAAGTGGTCTCCTACGCGTGCCGAAGCACATATCCTTGCTGGCTTGCCAGCCGGCCATACCAGGATAAGACCGCTTCGGGCCCTTGCGCACGCTACCAGATCACAGCACGCATCCTCACTAGCCTGCCGGCCGGCTATACAAGGACAAGTGCACTTCAGGTACTTGCGCACGCTACCAGATCACAGCACGCATCCTCGCGAACTTGCCAGCCGGCCATACAAGGGCAAGTGCGCTTCAGGTACTTGCCCACGCTACCAGATCACAGCACGCATCCTCGCTAGCCTGCCGGCCGGCCATACAAGGGCAAGGCCGCTTCAGGTACTTGCCCACGCTACCAGCGCCAACTGCTGCGGGCCACGGCGTCGTGGGCGTGCAGGCTCTCGGCATGGATCACCTTCTGTTCGAAGCCATCGATCCCCGGGATGGTCATCAGGCAACCATGCACACGACGTGCGGCGTCCTCGCAGAACATCAGGTTCTGCCCGTTGGCCAATGCAAAGGCCTGTTCGTCGGGACGCTTGACCGCAGTCTGCAGCGCCGTGCCCAGGCTCTGCTCCACCCTGTCGATGACTTCGACCATGGGGACGTCCTCGACCTCGAGGCCCAGCCTGAGCGCCATGATCACCTGGCTGCGCTGGCTGTGAGGCGTCGCCACGATCCCCGACTCCTGCCCCAGCCAGCGGTGCACCTCATCACGGGCCGGATGAGGCTCTGCGGCAAAGTCACGGTTGAACTGTTGCTGGATCAATTGACGCGCCAGCGCCGCGGAACAGGGGCAAGTGGAGGAATAGCCCACCTCCAGACGCAGGACTACCGACCGCTGGCCACCTCGTTGCTCGACTTCAAGGTGAAAGGGATAGGCCTTCCAGCCAGCCAGGTCACTGACCAACGCCGGACGCTTCAACAGCAAACGTCCTTCGAGAGACAGACTGGCAGACCGGGAGAGACCCTCGTGACTGTCGAGAAAGCGCGCCAGGCAGGCGTCCAGTCGAGGCAACGTCAGCGCTTCTTCGGTCAGGTCGTCAAGCGCCAGGTACAACCTCGACATATGAATCCCGCGGGCCTCCGGGGCGTCAAGACTGACCCCTGCGTTCACCCTGGCTTCGATCCGCTGTCCCGCCAGTTCGACGGGCAGCGCGATGCCCTCCATGCCGACCCAGTCCAGGGCGACGCCCTGGCTCACCTGCTGCACGGCCACATCCGACAGCCTTTGTGGATCGTCGATGGGCTCTCTCCCCCGGGCGTCTGTGTCGACCGTGTCGTTGACCGTATCGCTGACTGTGTCGTTGACGGCCTGGTTGGCCTCGATCTGTGCGTCATTCATCCTTTCACCGCCGGTTCAGCCTGATAAAAAAATACGTTATAACATAACATTAACAACGACTGCATTCGGACCTCCTGCCCTACCACCAGCACGCAGCAGCGCGACCAAGCACCCGTTCACAGCGCGGCAAGCCACATCATTGCCGGCTCGCACCTCGCATCAGCCCAGCACCTCGTATCAGCCCAGCACCTCGTATCAGCCCAGCACCTCGTATCAGCCCAGCACCGGCGCTTCGGCCAGCTCTGCCGCCAACCAGTCGGCCAGATCATTTGCCAGCGGATGGCGCGCCCCCCTAGGCCCGGCTGCCAGTTCCAGCACCAGGCAGGCGTCGGTGGCGACAAAGCCCCAAGGCGCCACCAGGCGCCCTGCGCGCACGTCCTCTTCCACCAGGTAGTCCGGCGCAATGCCGACCCCAAGCCCCACCAGGGTCGCCTCCAGCAGGTAGTTGAGGTGCTCGAAGCCCTGGCCCATCGTCAGCCGCTCCGGCGCGATCCCCTGGCGGCGACTCCAGTCGCCCCAGGCGGAGGGACGTGAACGGGTATGCAACAGCGCTTGGCCGAGCAGTACCCGCGGGTCGGGCGGGCTTGCTGTAGCCCCGCCGGACCGATGCAGCTCAAGCTCACGACTGAGCACAGGACCGATGCGCTCCTGCCCGAGGATACGGGTGACCTCGCCCGGCGGCTCCCCTTCCGGCAAGCGCTGAAAGCGCAGCACACCATCGACCCCGGATAGCGTCGCGACACCTTCCTCACCGGCGGTCAGATGCAACTCCAACTGCGGCAGAGCCTGCTTCAAGCGGGCCAGTCGAGGAATGAACCAGCGCGCCAGGAAGGAGCCTGGGCAGCTCAGCACGAAGGGCGACTGGACGCTGGTGCGAGCGACCTCGGCGCAGACCCGTGCCAGGGCGCCAAGATGGAATCCTGCGGCGTCGGCCAGCTCACGGCCGGCATCGGTCAGTCTCAAGCCCCGCCCTTCCTTCTCGACCAGGGCAACCCCCAACTGGTCCTCGAGCAGCTTGATCTGACGACTGACCGCACCATGGGTCAGGTACAGCGAGGCCGCCGCCCGCGACACGCTACCGTGGCGCCCCAGCGCCTCGAAGGCCCTGAGCGCCCTGAGCGAGGGCAACGGGACGTCCTGGTTGTGCGATGTCATGGCGAGCGTCTCTCCCGGCTTGGCATGGGGTGTCTTGTCTTATCTTGTCTGGGCTTGTCTTGTCTGGGCCTGGTGTGCCCCGGCGCCCAGAGGTCAGCTGATGGTGCCACTGCGTGCCGTGCGTGCGGACTTCCGGGGCACGGCTCACGGCCTAGTTCGGGACCACAGTGAAGGGCCAAGTGGTCTTGCAGCTCCTCAACTGGTGAGATTTTCTCACACATCCTGGCTGTTATTTCGATTTTTTCCGGCCGCATGCAGCGCTATGCTGCTGTCCATGCCATTCGGGGCGCAGATCGCGCCTGGTCAGCCTTGGAGCCCGTCATGAACCAGCAACGCCCAACTCCCAGCCTCCGTCACGGACCCGACCCTCGTGGTTTCTTCGGTGACTTCGGCGGTCGTTTCGTGGCCGAGACCCTGATGCCGCTGATTCTGGATCTCGAGCAGGAATACGACGCCGCACGCCAGGACCCGACCTTCGCTGACGAGCTGGCCTCGCTGTCGGCCGACTACGTCGGTCGCCAGAGCCCGCTGTACTTCGCCGAGCGCCTGACCGAGCATCTGGGCGGCGCGCGCATCTATCTCAAGCGCGAAGACCTGATGCACACCGGCGCCCACAAGATCAACAACGCCCTCGGCCAGATCCTGCTCGCCCGTCGCATGGGCAAGCGTCGCATCATCGCCGAGACCGGCGCGGGCATGCACGGTGTGGCCACCGCCACCGTCGCCGCGCGTTTCGGCATGGACTGCGTCATCTACATGGGCAGCACCGATATCCATCGCCAGCAGCCCAACGTACAGCGCATGCAACTGCTGGGCGCCAAGGTGATTCCGGTCACCGCCGGCGACGGTACTCTGAAGGACGCCATGAACGAGGCGCTGAGAGACTGGGTCACCAACGTCGACTCCACCTTCTATATCATCGGCACCGTGGCCGGCCCCCACCCCTACCCAGCGCTGGTGCGCGACTTCCAGTCGGTGATCGGGCGAGAGGTGCGCGACCAGATCACCGCCAAGGAAGGACGCCTGCCGGACTCGCTGGTCGCCTGTATCGGCGGCGGCTCCAACGCCATGGGCCTGTTTCACCCCTTCCTCGACGACCCTGAAGTGGCGCTGGTCGGCGTCGAGGCGGCCGGCGAAGGCCTCGACACCCCACGCCATGCGGCCAGCCTCAAGGGTGGACGATCCGGCGTGCTACACGGCAACCGTACCTTTCTGCTGCAGGACGACGAGGGCCAGATCAGCGACGCCCACTCCATCTCGGCCGGCCTCGACTACCCCGGCATCGGACCCGAACACGCCTGGCTGCATGCCATCGAGCGCGCCGAGTACGTGGCGGCCACCGATCGTGAGGCGCTGGACGCCTTCACCCTGCTGTGTCGCAAGGAAGGCATCATCCCGGCGCTGGAGTCTTCCCACGCCCTGGCCGAGGTGATCAAGCGCGCCCCGCGACTGCCGGCGGATCATCTGATGGTGGTCAACCTGAGCGGCCGCGGCGACAAGGACATGGCCACCGCCACCGAATGTCTTGCCGATGAGCTGGGCCTGGGAAAGCCCGACCAGCAGGACTGACACCCCGGATTCCAGGAGAGAGACCATGACCACGACCACTACCGCCGAGGGGCGCCTCGCACGTCGCTTCGCCGAGACTCGCCAGCAGGGACGCGCCGCCCTGGTGACCTACATCGCCGCCGGTGATCCCGACTATGACACCAGCCTCGCGACCCTCAAGGGCCTGGGCGAGGCCGGCGCCGATGTGATCGAACTCGGCATGCCGTTCACCGACCCCATGGCCGACGGCACCGCCATCCAGCATGCGACCCGCCGGGCGCTGGATGCCGGCCAGACCATGGACAAGACCCTCGAGATGGTCCGCCAACTGCGTCGGACCGATCAACAGACACCGGTCGTGCTGATGGGCTACTACAACCCCATCTACGCCCGTGGCGTGACACGCTTTCTCGATCAGGCCAAGGCTGCCGGCGTCGACGGTCTCATCGTGGTCGACCTGCCGCCGGAACATGACGACGAGCTGTGCCTGCCTGCCAATCAAGCCGGGCTCAACTTCATTCGTCTGGCGACCCCCACCACCGATGCCCGACGCCTGCCGGGGGTGCTCACCAATACCTCGGGCTTTCTCTACTACGTCTCGAGCAACGGGGTCACCGGCGGTGCTGCGCCAAGCGCCGAACGCGTGCAACAGGAGGTAGCCCGCATCCGCGAGCACAGCGATATTCCCATCGCCGTCGGTTTCGGTATTCGCACCGCCGCCCAGGCCAGAAAGATCGGCGCCTTCGCCGACGGCGTGGTGGTAGGTTCGGCGCTGATCGATGCCCAGGCCAGCGGCGACACTCCCGCCGAAGGTACCCAAGCCGTGCTCGAATTGACGCGCGAGCTGGCCCAGGCGCTGACCGGCGCCCGCTAAGCCCTGGCAAAGAACCCCGGTCAAGAACCCCGGTAAAGAACCCCTTATCGCGTGATCCCGGTACAAAGGCCCTGTCGGCGTCTGCTCGACAGAAAGACGCCTCGAGGAGACTCACGCCAGGCCTTGCGCCATGCCACTCCCGGGAAGCCTCTCTTCCCCACGCAAGCCCCGCCGATCAGGCGGGGCTTGCTGCCACCGGGCCGAACATCTCCCCGACCTAGTCAATATTTTCAGCGGACACCTGGAATGCAGCCACACCATCTATGCAACTGCTGATCCATGCCAGATTCTTACTGCTGATATCATGCTTAAGTCGAACCGTTGGGTGTGGCCGACGGTGATAGAATCGCCCTCCTTCCGGCCACAAGCCGACGCCCATCCGTCCTGACGCGACGGTCGATGCACACTCCACGCTTCGAGACCAGAGCCATGTCCACCTCCTTGAGCGCCCCCTTCAAGGCGCTGAATCGTCTGGGGCTGATCCCTCAGATCGTGATCGGTATCCTCTGCGGTATCGCCGTCGCCACCCTGTCCCCCGAGCTCGCCGCCTCGGTATCGCTGCTCGGCCAGGTATTCATTTCGGCCTTGAAGGCGGTCGCCCCGGTGCTGGTCTTCGTGCTGGTGATGGCCGCCATCGCCGGCCATCAGCGCGGCCAGCCGACCCAGATCCACAGCGTACTGGTGCTGTATCTGATCGGCACCCTGGTGGCGGCGCTGGTGGCAGTAGTGGCCAGTTTCGCCCTCCCCACCGAACTGACCCTGAATACCGCTCAGGCCAGCGGCAATCCGCCAGGCGGCGTGGTAGAGATCCTGCGCAACCTGCTATTGAGCGCCGTGGCCAACCCGATCAGCGCATTGATGAACGCCAACTTCATTGCCATTCTGGTGTGGGCCGTCAGCCTCGGCCTGGTGCTGCGCAGCGCCAGTGCCGCTACCAAGGCCATGATCGAGGACCTGTCCCAGGCGGTATCGACCCTGGTGCGCTGGGTCATTCGTCTGGCACCGCTGGGTATCTTCGGACTGGTCGCCGGTACCCTGGCCGAAGCCGGAATCGGTGCGCTGCTGGAGTATGCCCAACTGCTGTCGGTGATCGTCGGCTGCATGCTGTTCGTCGCCCTGGTGACCAATCCGCTGATCGTCTTCCTGGCCACTCGCCAGAACCCTTATCCGCTGGTCTTCAGCTGTCTGCGCGGTAGCGCCATCACCGCCTTCTTCACTCGCTCAAGCGCAGCCAACATCCCGGTCAACCTGGAGCTGTGCAAGCGTCTGAAGCTGGATGAGGACACCTACTCCATCTCGATCCCGCTCGGCGCCACCATCAACATGTCCGGTGCCGCCATCACCATCAGCGTCATGACGCTTGCCACCGCCCATACCCTGGGCATCAGCGTGGACTTCGTCACCGCCCTGCTGCTGTGCGTGGTCTCCGCCCTGGCCGCCTGCGGCGTCTCCGGCGTGGCCGGTGGCTCGCTGCTGCTGATTCCCATGGCCGCCAGCCTGTTCGGCATTTCCGCCGACGTGGCGATGCAGGTGGTCGCCATCGGCTTCGTCATCAGCGTGGTCCAGGACTCCACCGAGACCGCCCTCAACTCTTCCACCGATGTGCTGTTCACCGCCGCCGCCAGCCGCAGGGGCGAACTGAGCGACTGACGCCCAGAGGCGCTGCCGCGCTTGCTCATCTCCTGAAACAACAGCTCTTCTGAAACGACAGTGAGCCCCTCTCACCAAAGGGTGAAAGGGGCTCGCTGTGTTGTTCGAGCGGGCGACATCGCCACGTCAGCCAGCGATGACCTCCGGATGATACCGCGAGGCGATCGTCACCAGGCGCTGCATGGTCTCGCCACTCGGTGGCGCCACTCCTGCCAGCGGATAGTGCTCTCCCAGCTCCTGCCACTTGTACTCGCCAAGTGCGTGATAGGGCAAAAGCTCGATACGCTCGACGTTGTCCATCGTCTCGACGAACTCCCCCAGCAGGTGCATGGATGCCTCGCTGTCGGTAAAGCCAGGCACGATCACCTGACGAATCCAGGTGGGCTTGCCGATCGCCGCCAGATGACGGGCAAAGGCCAGGGGACGGCGTCGGGGGATACCGGTGAGCTCGCGGTGCACGCCCTCGTCGAGATGCTTGAGATCCAGCAGCACCAGGTCGGTGGCGGCAAGCAACTCGTCGAGGACCTCATCGTAGTGGCAGACGTAGCCATTGGTGTCGAGGCAGGTGTGCATGCCCTCGGCCTTGGCCGCCTGAAACAGGTCGCGCACAAACGCCGGTTGCAGCAGCGCCTCGCCGCCGGTGCAGGTGATGCCGCCCCCAGACGCCCGCATGAACGGCAGATAGGTTCTGGCTTCGGTGAGTATCTCGTCCACCGTCACCTCACGTCCGCCCTGGCGATCCCAGCTGTCGCGGTTGTGGCAGTACTGACAGCGCATCACGCAGCCCTGCAGAAACACCAGAAAGCGAATGCCTGGGCCATCCACGGCACCACAGCTCTCCAGGTGATGGAGACGGCCAGTGATCATCATCAGGACTCCTCACGAAAAGGGGCTCCGGGAGACACCCGGAGCCCGGAAAGGGACCGCTGTCGCGGCCCCGGGCGAGACGACTGTCGGCTCAGAGCGTTTCGGTGAAGGTCCGGGAGATCACGTCGCGCTGCTGTTCCGCGGTCAAGGAGTTGAAGCGCACCGCGTAGCCGGACACGCGGATGGTCAGCTGAGGATACTTGTCCGGATTGACCACGGCGTCCTCGAGCATCTCGCGGTTGAGCACGTTGACGTTCAAGTGCTGGCCGCCTTCCTGACGCTCGCTGTGGTGGAAGTAACCGTCGAGCAAGCCGGACAGGTTGCTGCGCTGGGCGCCCTCGTCCTTGCCCAGCGCCCTCGGCACGATGGAGAAGGTATACGAGATCCCGTCCTTCGCGTGGGCGTAGGGCAGCTTGCCCACCGACGTCAACGAGGCCACCGCACCCTTGGTGTCACGCCCATGCATGGGGTTGGCACCCGGTGCGAAGGGCTCGCCGGCGCGACGACCGTCCGGCGTGGTGCCGGTCTTCTTGCCGTAGACCACGTTGGAGGTGATGGTCAGCACCGACTGGGTCGGCTCGGCGCCACGGTAGGTATTGAGCTTGCGGATCTTGTTCATGAAGGTCTCGACCAGCTGGCAGGCGATATCGTCGACGCGCGGATCGTTGTTGCCGAAGCAGGGGTAGTCACCCTCGATCTCGAAGTCCACCGCCACGCCGTCAGGATCACGCACCGGGCGCACCTTGGCGTACTTGATCGCCGACAGCGAGTCCGCCGCCACCGACAGCCCGGCGATGCCGCAGGCCATGGTGCGCTTGACGTCGAGGTCGTGCAGCGCCATCAGCGCCGCCTCGTAGCTGTACTTGTCGTGCATGTAGTGGATGGCATTGAGAGCGGTCACGTACTGGCGGGCCAGCCAGTCCATCAGGCCATCCATGCGTGCCCACACCTCGTCGAAGTCGAGCACCTCGGAGGCGATCGGCTCACTCCTGGGGCCGACCTGGATCTTCAGCTTCTCGTCGACGCCGCCGTTGATCGTGTAAAGCAGCGTCTTGGCCAGGTTGGCTCGGGCACCGAAGAACTGCATCTGCTTGCCGATCACCATGGGAGACACGCAGCAGGCGATGGCGTAGTCGTCGGAGGCGAAGTCCACGCGCATCAGGTCATCGTTCTCGTACTGGATCGACGAGGTATCGATGGACACCTTGGCGCAGTAGCGCTTGAAGCCGTCGGGCAACTGTTCGGACCACAGCACCGTGAGGTTGGGCTCCGGGCTCGGGCCCATGGTGTAGAGGCTGTTGAGGAAACGGAAGCTGGTACGGGTGACCAGGGTGCGTCCGTCCAGTGCCATCCCGCCCAGGCATTCGGTGGCCCAGATCGGGTCGCCGGAGAACAGCTCGTCATACTCAGGGGTGCGCAGGAAGCGCACCATGCGAAGCTTCATGATGAAGTGATCGACCAGCTCCTGGGCGCGGGCTTCGTCGATCACGCCTTGGCGCAGGTCACGCTCCAGGTAGATATCGAGAAAGCTGGAAGTACGTCCCAGTGACATGGCGGCGCCGTTTTGCGACTTCACTGCCGCCAGGTAGCCAAAGTAGGTCCACTGGATGGCCTCCTGGGCGGTGGCAGCCGGGACCGAGACGTCGAAGCCGTACTTGGCGGCCATTTCCTTGAGCTGGCCGAGTGCACGATGCTGCTCGGCGACTTCCTCGCGCAGCTGGATCACCGCCTCCAGGTCCTCGCCCTGTTCGAAGCGCTGCTGCAGCGAGGCAAACTGCGCCTGCTTGTCACGCATCAGGAAGTCGACGCCGTAAAGGGCGACCCGGCGGTAGTCACCGATGATGCGTCCACGACCATAGGCGTCCGGCAGTCCGGTCAGCACCCCTGACTTGCGACACTTGAGGATGTCCGGGGTGTAGACATCGAACACCCCCTGATTGTGGGTCTTGCGAAATTCGGTGAAGACCTTCTTGACCTGAGGATCGAGTTCACGACCGTAGGCCTGGCATGAGCCCTCCACCATCTTGATGCCGCCGTTGGGCATGATCGCCCGCTTCAGCGGCGCGTCGGTCTGCAGTCCAACGATGGTCTCGAGACGCTGATCGATATAGCCGGCGTCATGAGCGGTGATGGTCGAGACCAGCGAGGTGTCGAAGTCCAGCGGTGCATGGGTGGCGTTTTCCTGCTTGACGCCTTCCATCACAGTGTCCCATAGCTCGCGAGTGCTGGCCGCCGGCTCGCTGACCAGGAAACGCTCGTCACCCTCGTAGGGCGTCACATTGGCCAGCAAGAAGTCTCGTACGTCGACGTCCTTCTTCCACTCGCCCCCGGCAAACCCTTCCCACGCTTGCGCGAATTGCTCTTTCATCGACTTGCACCTCAACAGAGTAAATGACAACGCTAGTCCTGCATGCTGAGCGACGGCCATCCCTCGGAGATGGCAGCCGGCCCGCCTGTTCGGTGGCAGCAGCGGTCGCCGCATCGGAGGCGGCGGGTGTGCTGCACGCTTCTCGATCGGCGAAAAAACACCTGCCCTCGAGAGCACAATTCGACCTTAGCAGTAGTCCCGTCGCCCCTACTTGACCCGCATCATGGCGCCACGGGACGGCGATACAGCGCGAGCGAAGCGGCCAAGAAACCTGTACCAGGCCAATTTCGCGCGGCGAGGACGGCCGCCTGCGCTATGCTGACAAGGGCATACGTAGGCCTGAGCCCTGTCCCACCGCCGGGTGCCCGTGATGAACAGCTTTCCCACGCTTCTGGAGTACGGTCTGCCAGGCTTCGCCGTGGTGCTGCTGATCCTCGGCTACCACCTGCTCAACAAGACCCACACCCTGTTGCTCAATGAGCGCTCTGGCGAGACCAGTGAGGGCACCGAGTTGCGCATTCGCTATCTGCAGGAGGTCTCCAAGAACGCCAGGCTGTTCATGGCGCTGAGTCTGCTGTTCTTCGTCGGCGGGCTGGCCATGGCAATGATGAAACCCTCGAGCCAGGTCAATCTTTCCATCGCCCCGCCGGAAGGCGTGCTGCCGGTCATCCGTCTGCAGGAGCGGGACATGCCGCTGGATGGCCGGGGCACGGTCGTGCTGAAGGTCCAGGACGACAATGTGCTGCGCATCTTGAACAACGATCTGCACGGCCGGCTGATCGCCATCGAGCAGGAGCGCGACGCCCTGAAGAGCCAACTGGCCGACGTCATCGCTGCAGCGGAGCGAGATTCTCCGCAGGTAGGCTTCTAATGAAGAACAGGCAGGGCGCCTTGGCGTCGCGCGCGATGGCGACAGACCTGGCCGGGCCAGCGAAGGGAAAACGACGGCGCCACCCCTCGTCTACGATAAACGCCCTGCTGATCGTGCTGCTGAGCGTCGGGGTGGCGTGGCCGGTGGCTGCCCAGCAGGCCCCGCTGTCCAGGGCCAAGGCGCTGTTGCAGCAGGGTGACAACCAGGCCGCTCTGCGCGAACTACGCCCTCTGCTCGAAAGTCCTGATCCGCTGGCCCGGATGGAAGGCTTGAACGCCCAGGGCTGGATTCTGTATCGGGAAGGCCGCCACGCTGACGCCTCAGCGCTGTTTGAGCAGGCGCTCAGGGCGAGTCAAGGTCATGACGGCTTGCGTGAGGTGCGCCTGAAGACCCTCAACAACGCTGGCATCAACGCCTTTTCCGCCGGTGAGCTCGACAAGGCTCGAAGCTACTTCGAGGCCGCACTGGCCCTCGGCAGCGACGTGGCCCCGCGCTACCTGACCATCATCACCCGCCAGGCCCCCATGCAGTCGGCCCAGCAGCAGGTCAGCGCGGGACGTGAAAAGCGCATCGAGCGCGACTTCGAGGGGGCGGTGGCCGACTACACCCGGGCGCTTGCGATCGACCCGAACAACAACGACGCTCTCTCCTATCGTGGCTACGCCTACTACCGATTGGGCCAGTACGACAATGCCCGAGCCGATATCGAGGCGGCCCTGGCGAGTTCTCCCCAGCGGCTGGACGCACTGATCAACCTGCTCAAGGTGAGCTGCGCCAGCGGCGATGACCTCGATGCGGTGCTCAAGCGCCGGGGGCACGCCATCCAGCGACAGCGCGAGGCCATGCTCGACGACAGGGAGCTGCAGCGCCAGTGCCCAGACCTCTTCGCCAGTCTGAAACGCTGAACGATCTGTGGTGCGCCGAAGACGAGCCGCCTTCCCCACAACGCAACGACGCCACCCGAAGGTGGCGTCGTGGTTGGGGCGCTTGAGCTCTTGAGTTAGGCAGCCAGCTTGTCAGGCACTCAGCAGGGCGTTGAGACGCTTGACGTAGGCGGCCGGATCGTCGAGATGACCACCCTCGGCGATGATCGCCTGATCGAGCAGGATCCGCGCCAGATCACCGAAGCCGTCACCGTCGGCCCCTTCCAGGCGAGCAACCAGGGCGTGGTCCGGGTTGAGCTCGAGGATCGGCTTGACCTCGGGCAGGCTCTGGCCCGCAGCCTCCATGATACGGCGCATCTGGAAGCCCATCTCGTGCTCGGGCAGCACCACACAGGCCGGTGAATCGGTCAGGCGGTGGGTGATCTTGACCTCCTGAACCTCCTCGCCGAGCGCTTCCTTGACCCGCTTGACCAGATCCTCCTTGGACTTGGCGGTCTCCTCCTGGGCCTTCTTCTCGTCCTCGTCCTCGACGTCCCCCAGGTCCAGATCGCCCTTGGCAACATCGGCAAACTTCTTGCCGTCGAACTCGGTGAGATGGCTCATCAGCCACTCATCGATGCGATCGTGGAGCAGCAGCACCTCGATGCCCTTCTTGCGGAAGATTTCCAGGTGGGGGCTGTTCTTGGTGGCGTTGAAGCCATCGGCGACGATGTAGTAGATCTTGTCCTGACCTTCCTTCATCCGCTCCACGTAGTCGGCCAGGGACTGATCCTGGGTGGCGCTGTCGGTGTGGGTGGAAGAGAAACGCAGCAGGCCGCTGATCTTGTCGCGGTTGGCGTAGTCCTCCGCCGGGCCTTCCTTGAGCACCGAACCGAAGGTGTTCCAGAACGTCTGGTAGGCTTCCTTGTCCTTGGCCAGCTTCTTGAGCATGTCCAGGGCACGCTTGGTCAGCGCGGACTTGATCTTCTCTACCTTCGGGTCCTGTTGCAGCAGCTCACGGGACACGTTCAGCGACAGATCGCGGGTGTCCAGCACCCCCTTGATGAAGCGCAGGTACAGCGGCAGGAACTGCTCGGCGTCGTCCATGATGAACACGCGCTGGACGTACAGCTTGACCCCACGGGCGCCGTCACGCTCGTACAGGTCGAAGGGTGCGCGGCCCGGCACGTACAGCAGGCTGGTGTACTCCAGGTTGCCCTCGACCTTGTTGTGGCTCCAGGTCAGAGGGTCGGAGAAGTCGTGGGCCACGTGCTTGTAGAAGGCCTTGTACTCGTCCTCGGAGACCTCGCTCTTGGGCCGCACCCACAGCGCGGTCGCCTCGTTGACGGTCTCCCAGGTGGTGACCTCGCTACCGTCGACCTCGTTGCCATCGTCGTCGGTAGCCTTTTCGGTACGCGGCATCTTCACCGGTACTTCGATATGGTCGGAGTACTTGCGCACCAGGCTCTGCAGGCGATAGTCGTCGGCGAACTCCCTGGCGTCCTCCTTGAGGTGGAGGATGATCTCGGTGCCGTGCTTCTCGCGCTCGATCTCGGCGACCACGAACTCACCCTCGCCTTTCGAGCGCCACTCGACGCCGGCATCGGCGGCGTCACCGGCCTTGCGGGTACGCACGGTAATCTCGTCGGCGACAATAAAGCCAGAATAGAAGCCGACCCCGAACTGGCCGATCAGCCGGGCGTCCTTCTGCTGTTCGCCGGAAAGCTGCTTGAGAAACTCGGCGGTGCCACTCTTGGCGATGGTGCCCAGGTTGGCGATCACGTCCTCGCGGTTCATGCCGATACCGTTGTCACGAAGGGTGACGGTGCCGGCCTCGCTGTCGTGCTCGATCTCGACGCGCAGCTCGCTGTCGCCCTCGTAGAGCGCATCATTGTCCAGCGCCTGATAACGCAGCTTGTCGCAGGCGTCGGCGGCGTTGGAGATCAGCTCCCGAAGAAAGATCTCGCGGTTGGAGTACAGCGAGTGGATCATCAGGTTGAGAAGCTGCTTGACCTCGGTCTGAAAGCCCAGGGTTTCTTCGTGGGTAGCGGTGGTCATGGTAGATCGAACCCCTTTCGACATGGCGATTTCCGGGCCAGCGATGGGTCGCTGGCGGTCCAGAGTGCACGGCTCGCGCCGCACGTCATTCAAGATGACAATCGATATGGGGTCCGCGCTGCGCTTTTCAAGGCTGGCGCCACCAAGTCAAGGCTGGCACCTTCACATCAAGGCTGGCCAGACCTGGGCCGACGTCCCTGGCCGTGGTCACCTGGCTAACCGCTGCCCGGGCCGGCTCTCACCTACGCCGGCGCCCCCAGCACGTAGGTCAAGCGAGCCCGGGCAACCGGCGCGTCTTCGTCGTCCTGCCACGCCCATGCCTCGACATTGGCCATGCGCCGCCCTTCTCGCACCAGACGACAACGCGCGTAGGTTGGCTTCACCCCGGCCGAACTGAGGTAGTCCACGGTAACGTTGACCAGCCTCGGCAGGCGCGGCTCACGGGTCTGCGCCAGGGTATCCAGCGCTGCCGCAGTCTCCAGAAAGGCCGACACCACACCACCGTGCAGCGCCGGCAGCATCGGATTGCCAACGTTGTGGGGACGCGTCTCCAGTACAAAGCGCCTGCCGTGCTCATCGCGGTCCTCCCTCACCCCGATGAAGTCGGCGTAGGGCACCTCGCCAAGCCAGGCGTTGATCTCACCGCTGGCACGCCCACGTTCCAGCAAGCCGCTGACACTCTCGTGTGGAGCCGCCGCTATCGCACCACTGTCGGCATCGCCAACTGGGGCCTTCTCTTCGATAAGGGGATCGCCCTCGTCTTCCATAAGACCGGCGAACATGGCCTCGGCAAAACCTGCTGGCGTGTTGCGCGGCCCCAGCCGGGCAAAGTGCCCGCGGGCGCAGGCCACCACCTGTCCTTCGTGCTGCCAGGCCCGGGCCTCGGTGAACACCACCGAGTCGGTGATGGCCTCCACTTCGGCACGTACCCACAATGACGCCCCCTGACAGGCAGGGCGACGATGACTGATATGCAGATCCAGGGTGGGACAGACCTCAGGACTTGGCAGTGCCGGCAGGACCGACGCACCGCAGGCGGTGTCCAGCAGTACGCTGAGCACCCCGCTGTGCACCAGGCTTCTCGAGCGATCACCGCACAACTCGGCGCCCCCGGGCAGATATAGGGTGACGCCGCTGGCATCCACCGCAACGACGCGCATGCCGAGCGCCTGGGTATGTGGAATGACATCGACAAAGCGCTGAAGCGCCTGCCGCCAGAGCGACACGGAGGGTGGCTGCAGGGTGCGGTGCGAGGAGGACATGAGCGGGCTCGAATTCAAACGTTTGACTGACAATCTAGACCCAGCCCGCCGACGCCACAATACGTCCTTGGTCCGCATTTTTACCTTTTACCCGCCAAATGCTCGCCAAGCGTCAGAAACAGACGACGTACCCTGAAGCAAACGCAAAAAGCTCGAATCCGCACACTTCGAGCCAGAAAATCAAGAACAAGGCACCTTAGATGTCGTGGATATCCCGCTCCTCCCGCGGAGCATCGTCCTCGCCAATACCACGCCAGGCGCGATAGTCGGCCAGACTATTGTCCACCTTTGTCAGCAACCAGCCGACGATGACCACATCATCGAGAAGACCGAACAGCAGCAGCACATCGGGAATCAGGTCCAGCGGTGACACCAGATAGGCAAAGGCCACCGCCATCCAGCCGAAAGCCGCCCAGGGCACCGGGCGGTAGCGACCGCTGAGCACGTCCTGCAGCATCGGGATAAACAGCTTGAGCGCCCGCATTATATGCTTGAACGCTCGTGTGCGTTGGGTAAAGCGACCAATAACGGGGATTCGATCAAACAGGGCCATGGATAGTCTCCTCGACTCAATTCAGCACCAACGATTGCCGATGGTATTTATCGGGTGTCAACGGCTATCTTCATGGCGTCGACGTCGTCTTATCGCAACATGGGGGCGAAGCTGACCGGGGTCAAGTCTCGTAACCTGGCCGGGCAACTGTTCAAGGCCCGCCGGTTCGGTCACCATGTGGCTTCGATCCGACATCGATTCGCCGTCTACGGCACAAAAAGGCAGCAATGTCTTCTTCTTCACAGACCAGGAGGGTCTCCATGCCATTCGCCTTGTTTCGTCGCCTCGTGCCGCTGGTGGCAGCCACGGCACTGTGCATGCCATTGACGGCTACCGCCCAGGGCAGTGACGGCGCCATGCGCAGCGCCCTGGAAGCCGCCCGTAGCGGCAACTTCCACAACATCAACGACGCCGCCATTCGCGGCCACGAACTGGCCGGCTATGTGGCGTACTATCGTCTGCGCGATCGCCTGCCCAACGCCAGCCCTCAGGAAGTTCTCAGCTACATCTCGGCCAATGCCGATGCGCCGCTGGGTGACTGGATGCGTGAGCAGGCCATCCTGCGCTACGGCAAGGCCGGGCGCTACGGCGATCTGCTGGCCGTCGCCGGCGGCGTTCCCGAGACCACCGCCGAGCAGTGCTACTACTACACCGCGCAACTGGGCCAAAGCCCCGCCGTCGCCGCTCAGGGCGGCCGCGAACTATGGCTGGTGGGTCGCTCCCAGCCGGATGCCTGCGACTCCCTATTCTCCACCCTGCGCGCCCGCGGCGAGATCGGTGGCACGGAAATCTTCGAGCGCATGATGCTGGCCTGGGAAAACGGCGAAGACGGACTGGTCAGCTATCTTGGCCGTCAATTGGGACCCGCCTGGAGCTCCGCTGCAGCAGCGCAGCAAAGCGTGGCCGCCAACCCGTCGCGACTGGCAAGAGTAGCGCGCTGCGTCGGCCCCAACTGCGCCGGCATCGCCTCCTTTGTGCGGGCCGCCATCATCGCCACTGCAGAGTCATCCCCGGCGGCGGCGCTGTCCGCCTGGCAGCAGGTCTCCGGCAGTGTGAGCCTGCCGGCCCAGTCTCGCCAGGCGCTGGAGCGCGAGATCATCTATTACGCCCTGCGCCGCGACCAGCGCAGCCTGCTCGGCTGGATCGACGGCGCCCTGGCCGGCCAGCAGGATCCGGAGGTGTTCGAACTGCGTGCACGCCTGGCCATCCGCGATCGCGACTGGGCCGCCGTCGAGCGCACCGTTGGCATCATGCCCGCCGAGACCCAGGCCAAGGCGCGCTGGCAATACTGGCTGGGCCGCGCGCTGGCCCTGCGCGGGCAGCAGGCAGACGCGCAGGCCGCCTACGCCCGGGCAGCGGGTCAACGCGACTTCTTCGGCTTCGTCGCCGCCGACCGCCTCGGCCAGTCCTACGATCTCAACATGGAAGACACGCGTTTCAGCGAAGCCGAGCGCGCCCAGGTCGCCGGCTGGCCGACGGTGCGTCGCACCGAGGCGCTGCTGCGCGTCGGACAGGAAGGGCTTGCCAACCTCGAGTGGAATCACGCGGTACGCAGCGCAGGCCCCACCGACGCCCGGCGCCTGGCGGACTACGCCGCAGGACGCGGTTGGCACGTACGCCTGGTGCAGACGACCATCGTCGGCAAGATGCTCGACGCCCTGCCCTGGCGCTTTCCCGAAGCCTACCGGGAGGACTTCCGCCGCTGGGGCCAGGCCAACAATGTCGATCCCTACCTGCTGATGGGGATCGCCCGTCGCGAGAGCGCCTACAACCCCGAAGCGCTATCACCCGCCGGGGCCAGGGGCCTGATGCAGTTGATGCCGGGTACCGCCGCGCTGGTGGGACGCCAGGTGGGCATCGGTGATCCTGGACCCTACGGCGTGCTCGACCCGGCCACCAACATTCGTCTGGGCAGCACCTATATCCGTGACATGATCGCGCGCTACGGCGGCAACCGTATCGCCGCGGCGGCGGCCTACAACGCCGGCCCCCACCGGGTCGACACCTGGCTTGCCCGCGCGCCGGGCGAATTCGACCTGTTCGTCGAGGAGATCCCCTTCAAGGAAACCCGCCGCTACGTCCGCGCGGTGCTCGAGTACCGGGTAGTGTTCGAGAGCCTGGCCCAGGGCTCGACCCAGGGCGTGCAGGTGCTGACAGCGGCCGAGAAGAGCTCGCGCTACGACGGTTCCATGGTACGTCGATGATGTGGCGGAGCCCCGGCACGTCGATGAGGTGAGATCGCCTCGCAAAGCAAGAACCCCCGGCCTGTGGTCGGGGGTTCTTGCTGTCGAGGTCCGGTTTTTTGCGGTAGCTTCGCTGGCCTGTGTCTCGGGCTATTGACCTCCGCGCCAATCGCATCGGCTCAGGACGGCGCCCGCGTCAACGCCAACTTGACCCCGAACGCCACCAGCACACCGCCGGTCAAGCCGTTGAGCACGCGCGAGAACGCCGGCCGAGCGAGCCAGTGGCTGGCGCTGCCCACCAACACCGCGACCAGGATCTGCCACAGGTTGGCAATCACGAAGTGGATACCGGCAAGCCACAGGGACTTCAGCAAGGCCGGATCCGTGGGGGCGATGAACTGGGGCAGAAAGGCCATGTAGAACACCACCGTCTTGGGATTGAGCACGTTGGACAGCAACCCCTCGCGCAGCGGCCGCCACGGCGATACGCGCTGGCGGCGGGCGCCACTCGCCGCCGACACCGCGAGCCCCTTGCCGGCCCAGGCCTGACGCAGGCTGGCGACTCCCAGCCAGGCCAGGTAGCCGGCCCCGATCATCTTCAACGCCGAAAACGCCCAGGCCGACTGCAGCAGGATCAGCGATACCCCCAGGGCGGAGATGGTGGCGTGGACGAACAGCCCCGAGCAGATCGCCAGGCTGGTCAGCACACCGTCGCGCAGACCGCCCCGAGCGGTGTTGCGAATCACCAGCAAGGTGTCGACCCCGGGAGTGACGCTCAACAGCGTGATCGCCACCACGAAGCCCAGCAGCTGGGCATCGATCCAGCCTTCCATCAGCGCACGGACTCGAGGCTATCGGAGTGTTTCAGCGAAATCTGGTCGTTGAGCGTCCAGAAGTCGTAGAGGATGCCGATCAAGAACAGACCACCGGTGAGCAGATAGATGATGCCGGTCACCCATTTGCCCATGTAGAAACGGTGCAGGCCGAATACCCCGAGGAAGGTCAGCAGCACCCAGGCCAGGGTGTAGTTGGTGGGACCACCGCGGAACCGCAGGTCGGCCTCGCGATCCATGCTCGGGATCAAGAACAGGTCGATGATCCAGCCGATGAAGAACAGTCCGAGGGTCAGAAACCAGATAGTGCCGGTCACCGGCTTGCCGTAATAGAACCGGTGGGCGCCGAGGAAACCGAACAGCCACAACAGGTAGCCCACCACCTTGGAGTGGGTATCGTCGCTATGGATCACGGGGGCAGTCATGTGAATTCCTTGTGTCATCTTTTCCGTTAAGAGGCAGCAACGGGCGTCCGGCTGGACGCTGCTGGCCTTTCGATCTACAGTAACTTGGCGAGTCGAGGTAAGCCATTCTCGCCTGCCAGGGGTGGTCGACACCAGAGGTGTCGTTTCCCGGGTGATCGGAATCGCGAACTCGACCGCAGCGTAGGACAGCAAGTAGAAACGTCAGCAGTGGTAGTTCGATCGCTCTATTGTCGAAACACGCAATGCGCCCTTCTTTCTTGTCATGCCCACGCAACAGGGTTCAGACCACACGACGGGAGAAAAGCTCCCCGGGTGGTTGAGCCTGCACCATCATTTAGCGAGTTAAGGAAATCGACAATGGCAACTGGCACTGTCAAGTGGTTCAACGATACCAAGGGCTACGGCTTCATCTCTCCGGACGACGGCGGAGACGACCTGTTCGCCCACTTCTCCGAGATTCAGGCTGAAGGCTTCAAGTCCCTGCAGGACGGCCAGAAGGTCTCCTTCGAGGTGACTCAGGGCAAGAAAGGCCTTCAGGCCTCCAACATCAAGGTCGCCGACTGAGCCTAGTGCCTGTCTGACCTTGTCACGGGGAGATCGCATTCTGCGTGATCTAGCCACCCCGTGAAGCAACAGCGCTTGAGCAGGATTGCCGCAAGTTGTGACGATCCTCGATCATGCGACAAGAAGGCCCACCATACGGTGGGCCTTTCTTGTTGGTCGGCAGAGCCTGCCGGGGGGCCGATCGGATGCCGTAAGAGCTTGCTAGCACGCCTTGGGCCCATGACTAAGCCATGATTAAGCCACCCGGACCTGATGCCCTGCCAATACCAGCTCAGGGCGAGTTGTCGGTACGGGTCTCGACGTCGCCTTCGGCGTTGACGTCGGCATCGAAGGACGCGTCCGCGTCGGCGGGCACCTCCTCGGGGACCTGGCGCTCGGCCTGCTCGAAGGTCTCGTCGATCTTGCGCTTGGCTTCCTCGAACCGGCGTTCGGTTTCCTGAAGGATGGCGTCGACCTCCTCGCTCGATCCCTCGAATTGCACCGGTTCCTCGACAGGGTCCGGCACCGAGGGCACCGAGGCTTCTCCGTCGCCTGTGTCGCTCTGCTGCCCTTCACTGTCCGGTGTGCCTTGGCTAGCGCTCGTTGCCTCGGCCTGCTTATAGGTCTCGTCGATCTTGCGTTGCGCTTCCTCGAAGCGACGCTCGGTCTCCTCCAGGATGGCATCGACATCTGACTCGGTGCTCTCCCCCGGCAGCGCCT
>NZ_PXNS01000021.1 GCF_003045775.1 Halomonas litopenaei
ATCTGACTCGGTGCTCTCCCCCGGCAGCGCCTGGCCCTGCTCCAGGGTGTCGGTGGCACTGCTGCCGAGGTCTACATCGGCCCCATCGGCGTCACTGTTGGTCTGCGCCCCGTCGGCCCCGCTCGACGCCGCTTCACTCGATGACTCGGACTGGGCTGCGGACATCCCGCTCTCGGAAGCGGATGGCTGTTGTTGAGTCGCTGAGGGCTCCTCGTCAGTAGCTGAGGGCTCTTGCTGAGTCGCTGACGGCTCTTCGTCAGTAGCTGAAGGCTCTTCCTGAGCAGCTGAAGGCTCTTCCTGAACAGCTGAAGGCTCACTCTGAGACGCCGGGGGCTCCTCTCCATCACACCCAACCAGCCACAGCGGTACGCTCAGTGCCACCAGGGCCGCCGCCATTCGAGGGGTCATTGCCATCGTCTTCTCTCCATAAAGCCTTTGTCCATGCGCCCAATCTCCATGATTGATCGCGCGCTATTGCACCAAAGCCACCCCGGCCACGCAACTTGCGTTGGCGCTGCAGCAAGCCGCAATCTCGCCTATCGGGCGACGTCTATGGCGGCTCCCGCCCTGATCATTCTCCCCGGGGTGAGGCCATGCGACAGCTGTCGGGCATGGTCAGACGCAGCGCCAACGGCATGACCCGGGCCTCGAACGCGCGCTGATAGCAGGCTTCGCCGTCCAGCGTCAGCGGCAGGCGCGCCTCGCCATCGGCTTCAAAGCGCAACCAGGCGCTGCGAAAGGCGTCGACGTACTGGCCATGGTAGGGCCTGGCCCGCAGTTCCTGCATCATTGCCCGAAGCTGGCGCAGCGAGCGGAAGTCACGCACCAGCAGCACGTCGAACAGGCCGTCGTCCAGTCGCGCCGCCGGCGTCAACTGCTGACCGCCACCGGCCTGGATGCCATTGCCGATACCCAGCAGAAAGATGCCCGCTCGACTCTCCCCACCATCCCAGGCCAGGTGGCCCTGGTAGAGCTGATAACGCCAGGCCTTGAAGGCACCGAACACCGAGTAGGCTCCCCCGCCCATCAAGCGCTTGAGCGGCTTCGGTGTCGATGTGGTGATCTCGGCACCGAAACCACCGGTGGCCATGTTGATGAAATAGCGATCATTCATCCTTGGCACATCCACCCAGCGGCTGGGCAGACGACAGGCGGCGTCCAGCGACGCTGCCTGGCCGAGCGGCAGGCCCAGGGACTTGGCCAGGTCATTGGCGCTGCCCAACGGCATGATGGCAAGCTCCGGACGCTCTTCGCGCGGCAACTGCATCAGCCCGTTGACCACCTCATGCACGGTACCGTCACCACCGCCGGCGATGACCCGCTTGACCCGATCGCGTCCAGCCTGGGTGGCCTGGCGTTCGCCGTCGCCCTTTTCCCAGGTGACACGCACGTCCACATCGAGGCCGCCTCGCCGACAGGCGAAGACAGCGCTTCGCACTTCCGGCAATTGCGCCGATTGTCCGTTGAGGATCAGCCGATTGGTGCCCGGCGGCTGGGTCATCCTGACGCTTCCTTTTTCACATGAGGTTCATGAAAGTCGCACATCCTCCCTGTGCGGCGCCTATTTCATCACATCCTTCCCCCGGCATGGAGGCCCGCAGCGGCGATCCGACACCTGCCGGCGTCCAGCCACGTCCTGCTGCCGACGCCGCACCTATGCTGTTGCGGGACGGGCACAATCGCAGCCATAGCGCTGACTTGACCCGTATTTCCCTTACAATTGATCAAGACACGCCCCCCTTTGCGACCGAGTTCCTGCATGATTGAACCAATTTTTGTGCTGACCGCCTTTGTTTCAGGCCTGGCCGCCATGGCCCTCAGACTACCACCCTTGGTGGGTTTTCTCGCCGGTGGCTTCATCCTCAATGCTCTCGGCTACGACGAAACGCCGGTCCTGACGCTGATCGCCCACCTTGGCGTCACCCTGATGCTGTTTACCATCGGTCTCAAGCTCAACGTCAAGACCCTGCTGCGCCCGGACGTCTGGGGAGGCGCCAGCCTGCATATGCTGGCAAGCGTCGTGCTGTTCGTAGGTATTCTGGCTGTCCTGAAGGCGATCGTCACCCTCGGCTGGCTGACGTCACCCAACGGTCTACTCGCTGGACTCGACCTGACGACGCTGCTGGTGCTGGCGTTCGCCCTGTCCTTCTCCAGTACCGTCTTCGTGGTCAAGGTCCTCGAAAAGCGAAGCGAGACCCATGCGGCCTACGGACGCCTGGCCATCGGTATCCTGATCATGCAGGACCTGTTTGCGGTGATCTTTCTCACCGCCTCCACCGGCAAGCTGCCGAGCCCCTGGGCCCTGGGCCTGTTCGCGCTGCTGCCGCTGGCGCCGTTGCTGCGGCGGCTGCTCGACCGCATGGGCCACGGCGAGATGCAGATGCTGTGTGGCGTGGTGATGGCCCTGGTGCTGGGCTACGGCCTGTTCGAGGCGGTCGGCGTCAAGGGGGATCTCGGGGCGCTGATCATCGGCATGCTGCTGGCGCCCCACCCCGCCGCCCAGACGCTGTCGCGCTCGATGTTCAATATCAAGGAACTGCTGCTGGTCGGCTTCTTTCTGAGCATCGGCCTTACCGCCCTGCCCAGCTGGTCGCTGTTCGGCATCGCCCTGCTGCTGGTGGCGCTGTTGCCGCTGAAGAGCCTGCTCTACCAGCTTATTCTGATGCGTTTCGGCATGCGCCACCGTACCTCGGTGCTGGCCACCCTCAGCCTGAGCAACTATTCCGAGTTCGGTCTGATCGTCGGCGCCATCGCGGTATCCAGCGGCTGGCTGGCGCCGCAGTGGCTGGTGGTGGTGTCGCTCGCGGTCGCGCTGAGCTTCGTGGTATCGGCGATCCTCAATGCCGTCAGCGAGCAGTTCTACCGCTGGCTCGAGCCACGCCTGCCACCGGTCGACGAGGCGTCGCTGTCCCCCAGCGACCGCCCCATCGAGGTCGGCGACGCCGAAGCGGTGGTGCTGGGCATGGGCCGTATCGGTCGCAGCGTCTACCGTCGCCTGACCAAGGAGTATGGACTCAAGGTGCTGGGGGTCGACTCCAATCCCAAGAGCGTGAAGATGCTGGCCGACAAGGGCTTCAATATCGTCGAGGGCGACGCCGTAGACTCGGACTTCTGGGACAAGATGCTGATGTCCTCTCAGGTAGAACTGGTGGTGCTGGCGATGCCCCACCATGCCGGTAACCTGTTCGCCCTGAAGCAGCTGCGAAGCCGCCACTTCCCGGGCAAGATCACCGCCGTGGTCGAGTACCTGGAGGAGATCGACACCATCCGCGAACTGGGCGCCCACGCGGTCTACCACGTCTACGACGAGGCCGGCCGCGCCCTGGCCGACAGCGCGGCGGAGGAAGCGGGAATCATCTCGCGTACCGAACAACTCGGCTAGGCGCTGTCCGAAAAGTCGACGAGCGAAGGTTAGACAAGGCAAAAATCGGTGAGACAGCGCAGTTTACGGGGTGTAAATGAGCATGTTGATCCGATTTTTAACGCCGTATTACCGAGCGCAGGCACTTTTCAGACAAGCCCTAGCAAGTGGCGCGCGCAGACCTGTGCAACACCCAGACGCGCTCGGCCACGGGGCTTGCCGTGGACAGGTCGGATGCGGATACTCGGGGCTCCCATGGCCAAGGCTCGTGCTCAAGGCGCGCGCCGAGGCCCTTTGCAAGCTCCACGACAAGGATGCATGGCGGTGGAAGACGTCTTTACCTGGCTGGGCGAGGCCCTTGGCACCCTGATTCGCTTTGTGGTCGATACCCTGGGCACCTTCTTCAACAGCATCGATGACGCCGCCGCCGGCTTTATCGACGGCCTGTCTCGCTCGCTGGGCATCGCACCGACCTTCTTCACCCTGGCGCTGCTGGTGCTGGGCCTTTTCTTTCTTTGGCGGGGTCTACGCGCGATCCTCACAGGCTCCCCCATCGCCGCCCTGCTGTGGGCACTGCTGGGCCTCTTGACCCTGGGCATGCTGCTGCCCTGACGCGGGACGGGCTTCAAGGCCAGCCGAGCCGGTAGCACACAGCACAACGCCGCCCCGAGGGGCGGCGTTGGCATTCATGACGGTGGCTCAAGCAGCGATCGTCGTCGCTACATCAGGCCAGCGCCTTTTCCACGATCTCGTAGACGTTGGGCGAGAGTTCCTCGCCACGGATGCGCTCCAGCTCGGCGCGCATCAGCGCCTGGCGAGCCTCGTCGAAGCGCTGCCAGCGGGTCAGCGGCGTGATGATGCGTGCGGCGATCTCGGGGTTCAGCCGGTTCAACTCGATCACCACGTCGGCCAGCAGGCGATAGCCTTCGCCATCCAGGCGGTGGAAGTTGACCCGGTTCTGCCCGGCAAAGGCACCGATCAACGCGCGCACCTTGTTGGGGTTCTTCAGCGAGAAGGCCGGGTGCTCCATCAGATAGCGCGCCCGATCCAGGGCGTCCGCCTGGGGGCGGGTCACCTGCAGGCTGAACCACTGGTCCATCACCAGCGGATCGTGGGACCACTTGCGCCCGAAGGCCTTGAGTGCCGGATCGGCGATATCCGAGCGGCTACTGTGGACCAGCAACGTCAACGCTTGGCGCACGTCGGTCATGTTGTGGTCGGCCTCGAACTGGGCCTGGGCCAGCTCGATCGCCACCTCGTCCTCGATGCTCATCAGGTAGGACAGCGCGACATTCTTCAGGGCGCGCTGGCCGATCTGCTCGGGCGTGGGCGCGTAGGCGGCGTCGCTCTGGTTGTCGCGATACAGTGCCAGCAGTTCGTCACGCAGCTCTTGCGCCAGCGACTGCTGGATGAAGGTGCGCGCGGCGTGGATGGCGTCGACGTCGACCAGCGGCTGCTGTTCGGCGATGTAGGCTTCGCTCGGCAATTGCAGCATCTCGGCCAGCACCGCCTTGTCGTCATTGCCTTCCTCGATCAGTGCGCGGAAGGCCTCGACCAGGCGCGTATCCATGACCTTCTCGACACCATTGCGGTGGGCCGCGATCAGATCATCGAGTGCCAGCAGGGTCAGCCGCTGGCCGGCGTCCCAGCGGTTGAAGCCATCGCTGTCGTGGGCCATCAGGAAGGCCAGATCCTCCCGCGAATAGGGGAAGGACAGCTTGACCGGCGCCGAGAACCCGCGCAGCAGCGAGGGCACCGGAGCCTCTTCGATATCGGTGAAGATGAACTCCTGCTCGTCTTCACGCAGATGAATCACGGCGTCTCTACCCAGGCTCTCGCCGTCCAGGGTCATCGACAGGTCGCGGCCGCTCTTGGTGCCGACCAGGCCCAGGCGAATGGGGATATGCAGCGCCTGTTTCTCCGGCTGGCCGGGGGTGGCCGGCGTGCGCTGACGCAGGATCAGGCGGTAGCGGGAGTTGGCGTAGTCGTACTCCCCGAAGGCGTCGATCTCCGGCGTACCCGCCTGGGAGTACCAGCGCATGAACTGCTCGAGATCCTGCCCGGACACCTCGGCCATGCAGTCGACGAAGTCCTCGATGGTGACCGCCTGCCCGTCGAAGCGCGAGAAGTACAGATCCGAGCCCTTGCGGAAGGTCTCCGGCCCCACCAGGTTGGACAGCATCCGCACCACCTCGGCACCCTTCTCGTAGATGGTCAGGGTGTAGAAGTTGCCGATCTCGATGTAGGAGTCGGGGCGAATCGGATGCGCTGTGGGGCCTGCGTCCTCGGCGAACTGGGCGGTGCGGAAGAACGACACTTCCTCGATGCGCTTGACCGGCGCGGAATTGACCTCGGCCGAGAAGCTCTGATCGCGAAAGACGGTGAAGCCTTCCTTCAACGACAGTTGGAACCAGTCACGGCAGGTAACGCGGTTGCCCGACCAGTTATGGAAGTACTCGTGGGCGACGATTCCCTCGACCCGCTGGAAGGCAGCGTCGGTGGCGGTGTTGGGGTGGGTCAGCACCGCCGCCGAGTTGAAGATGTTGAGCCCCTTGTTCTCCATGGCGCCCATGTTGAAATCATTGACCGCCACGATCATGAACAGGTCCAGGTCGTACTCGCGACCGTAGGCCTCTTCATCCCAGCGCATGGCACGCTTGAGTGAGCCCATGGCGTGGTCGGTCTTGTCGAGGTTTTCTTCCTCGACCCAGATCTGCAGGGTGACGTCGCGGCCGCTCATGGTGGTAAAGCGATCCTCGACCTTCTTCAGGTCACCGGCCACCAGCGCAAACAGGTAGGCGGGCTTGGGATGAGGATCGTCCCAGGTCACGAAGTGGCGGCCATCCGGCAGCTCTCCCCGCTCCACCGGATTGCCGTTGGACAGCAACACCGGCTCACGAGTCAGGTCGCCGATCACGGTGGTCGAGAAGGTCGCCATCACGTCCGGGCGGTCCGGGTAGAAGGTGATGCGGCGGAACCCTTCGGCTTCGCACTGGGTGCAGAACATGCCACCGGAACGGTAGAGGCCGGATAGCGCGGTATTGTCCTCGGGCGAGATCTCGACCTCGGTGTCCAGAACAAACGCCTCCGGCGCACCGGTAATCGACAGCCCCTTGCGGGTCAGTTCGTACTCGCCTTCCTCCAGCGGCTGGCCATCGATGGCGATGGCCTTGAGCGAAAGCTGCTCGCCATCCAGCCAAAGCGGTGCACCAGCCTCGCGCTCGGGATGACGCTCCAGATGCAGGCGTGCCTTGACGCGGGTGGTGCCAGGCGCCAGGTCGAAGGTCAACTCGGTGCGTGAGACAAGGTAGGCCGGCGGACGATAGTCGCTCAGATGGATCGGCTGGGGGTCGGACATCGGGGATGCTCCAATCAGAAAAGTCGACGATATTGTACGGGTACGGACGTGCCGGGCTCAAAGAACCGGCGCGACCCGGAGCACGTCGGAACCATCAGGCGAAACGGATCAAGGCGGAAGACGTCAGGACGAGGAGGCGGGCTCGGGCCGGGTCACGATCCAGATGGCAATCCCTATCAGCATGACGGTCAACCCAAGCTTCAACCACCACAGTGACACCGTGATCAACAGCACCACCACCGACAGTGACAGCATCGCCAGCGCCATCCACTTGGCATGACGGGGAATCGCACCGGATTCTTCCCAGGCCACCACCGCAGGGCCGAACCGAGGATGACTGCGAATCCAGCGAGCGAACCGCGGCGACCCCTTCGACGCCGCCCACACCGCCACCAGCAGAAAGCAGGTACTGGGCAACAGCGGCACGAAGGCCCCGATGACACCGAGGGCAAAGCTGGTCCAGGCCAGCAACTGCCAGGCCAGGCGACGGGTGGTGGAAATCAAGGGCGAACTCCGGCGGCGCACTCGCCACGCCAATTGGTCAAGAATTCACTTATTGAAACGCAGCGGGTGCGACGAGGCCAATCGGACGCCGCTATCAGGCCAGTAGCCTGCCGAATCCGCAGGGCCACTCGCCTCACGATGCCGGCAACAGAGACATGTCAGCCGCCGATCCTGTCAGTCGCGGAAATTGTCGAACTGCAGCGCCAGATCAGGGCCCTCATCAGCGCGCAGCAGTGCCATCACACTTTGCAGGTCATCGCGCTTCTTGCCGGTCACGCGTACCTTGTCGCCCTGAATCTGGGCCTGGACCTTGAGCTTCGAGTCCTTGATGCGCTTGACGATGTCCTTGGCTTCCTTCTGCTCCAGCCCCTGCTTGAGGGCGACCGTCTGACGCGCCTTGACGCCGGACAGCTCAGCGTCCTGAACGTCCATGATGCGCGGGTCGATGCTTCTGGCGATCAGCTTGTTGCGCAGGATGTCGAGCATCTGCTTGAGCTGGAAGTCGACCTCGGCGTGCAACGCCACGGATTCATCGGACAGCTCGAAACCGGCGTCGACACCGCGAAAGTCAAAGCGCCCCTGGACCTCACGGTTAGCCTGGTCCACGGCGTTCTGGGCTTCGTGGCGATCGAATTCGGACACAATATCGAAAGAGGGCATGCTCGCTCTGCTCCGCTGACAAAAACGCTAGTCTACCATCGACGGCGACCCGCAGGGTGTCACTACCGAGTCCTCCCCGGATGTCACGGAGGACGGCTCGGAAGGTGGTGTAGAAGACGGCGCCGAAGATGTCGCTGGAGCTGCCACGGAAGGTGAACCCCGAGGCACGACGGCAGGCTGCTCTCGAGACAGGCCCAGCGACTTGACCATGCGCCAGGCGGCACAGCCATCCTCGTAGTAGTCGTCGAGCCAGCAAGCCAAGCGAAAGCCCGCCCGTCGATAGAGGCCGAGAGCAACACGATTGTCGGCCCGCACCTCCAGCGTCATGCGCTCGCAGCCACGCTTGCACCCGTCACGCTCGAGCGCCTCGAGCAAGGCCTTTCCCACTCCTTGGCCACGCGCCTCGGGGGCCACACACAGCGAATAGAGGCGCGCTGCGCGGCTGTTGCGACGAAACAGCAAGGTACCGTAGCCGAGCGGCAAAACGGAGCCGGTGGCGTCCTCGGCGATCAGGGTCAGCCCATGGGCGCGCTGGAGCAGGTGGCGCAATTGGCGACGAGTGAAGCGGTCCCCCGAAAAACCGCGACTCTCCAGTCCCTCCAGGGCATCGAGATCGCTTGGGGTGGCCGAACGCAAGGCAAGTGGCATAGTGAGAGGTCCCGTCTCGGCAGCCCGACGCCCGACTCGGGCGACGTGTGTTATCTGTTGATTCTGTCTGGCCCACACGGCGCTGTCAGCCGCCGACAGAATGAATATTTTTCACTTTCTTGCCGTATTGCTTTGCCGCCAACCCAGGCGCATCCTGCCACCGTCGGCCCTGACCTCTACCCCGACTCGTGCGGTGTCCTCCGGCTTCGGGCTATCACCTTGTTTCGGCCTTGCTTCACCCTTGCTCCGCCATTGTCTCGTCCCAGTTTCGCCCCTTGTCTCGCCCCTATCTCGCCCCTTGCCGAGGAATTCTTGCGATGTGCGCCCTGCGTATCGTTGTCGACCGCCAGCGCGACTGGCAGCCCTACCACCCCAGTGACGATGTGATCGACGCCGACCACTATGTCGACGCCGCGGACATCGCCGATGCCAAGGCCACCTCGGGCGCCACCAACGCACAGGTCATCAACCTGTGTTCCGACCTCGGCTACCTGGGCCGAGGCTACTATGTCTCGCTGCTCGCCCAGGCGCGAGGCGCCAGAGTGATCCCCAGTGTCGATACCCTCAACTCCCTGCGCCGCAAGTCGACCACCGACATGCAGCTCGAGGGCCTTACCGGACTGCTCGATGAGCTGAGCCGGCCCGCTGCAGTCGAGCGACTCGGCGATGACGTCCATTTCAGGGTGCTGTTCGGCGAATGCGTCGAGCCCCTGCTGGCACGCGTCGCCCGCCGCCTGTTCGAGCGCCTGCCCTGTCCGCTGATGGAGGCGCGCCTGAATCGCACCGCCCAGGGCTATCGACTGGTGCGGCTGCGTCCGCTTGCGCTTGGGCGGCTTCATGAAGACGAGCAGGACGCCTTCGCTCGCGCCCTCAATCGCCATTCGCTGAAGATCTGGCGTACCCCCAGGGCGCGGAGGCGCTATCGCTTCGACCTGGCCATGTTGATCGACCCTGAAGAACACCTGCCGCCCAGCAACAAGGGCGCGCTCAAGCAATTTATCCGCGCCGGTCGGCGCCAGGGCATCAATGTCTCGCTGATCACCCATCGCGACAGCGCCCGGCTGGCCGAGTTCGACGCTCTGTTTCTGCGCCAGACCACCGCCCTCGACCACCCCACCTGGCGCATGGCCCGGCGTGCCGAACACGAAGGCCTGGTGGTCATCGACGCACCCCAGGACATTCTGCGCTGCACCAACAAGGTCTATCTGCATGAACTGCTTCGCACCCGGGGGGTCGCCGCTCCCGAGGGACTGTTGCTCAAGCGTTCGGATCGAGCACGTCTCCTCGAGCAGACGCAGGGGCTCAGCTACCCGAGGGTGCTGAAGGTCCCCGATGGCGCCTTCTCCCGTGGCATCGTCAAGGTGACGTCCAGCGAATCGCTGGCGCGGGAAGCCGATACCCTGTTCAAGAGCTCGGACCTGCTGTTGCTGCAGGAATGGCTGCCTACCGAATACGACTGGCGCATCGGCGTGCTCGACGGTGCTCCGCTGTTCGCCAGCCGCTACTACATGGCCCGTGGCCATTGGCAGATCTACGATCATTCCGGTGCTCGCACCCGCAGCGGCGGCTTCAGCAGCCACCCCATCGACGAGGTGCCGGCCGCCGTGCTGCGTGCGGCGCTCAAGGCCACCCGGCTGATCGGCAATGGCCTCTACGGTGTCGACCTCAAGCAGGTCGGCGACCATGTGCTGGTGATCGAGGTCAACGACAATCCCAACATCGATGCGGGCATCGAGGACAGCGTGCTGGGTGCGGCGCTCTACGATCGCCTGATGGAGGTCTTCGCCAGGCGCATGGAGGCGCGCCGACAGGCACGCTCGGCCAACACGGCTTCGCCCCAGGCGGGACGCCAGAGCCTTCCAGCCAATGATCCCGGCTGAGGCGGAAAGGCATATCCGGGCTGACGCCGGCGTCCGCCTCGGCTACCCTGCGCTTTTCACCAGACAGCGGGAGCCGGCATGAGCGAGCAGGACAGAAACACCCGACACAAGAAGGCCATGGAGAAGCTCAAGTCCCACGTCGACGCCAAGGTCGCCGCCGCCGACGAGGAGCGCGGGCTGATGCTGGTGTTTACCGGCAACGGCAAGGGCAAGACCACCGCCGCCTGGGGCACCGTCACCCGCGCCCTGGGTTACGGCTACCGGGTGGGCGTGGTGCAGTTCATCAAGGGACTGTGGGAGTGCGGAGAACGCGACCGTCTCGAGGCCGACGACAACCTCGAGGTGGCGATCATGGCCACCGGTTTCACCTGGGATACCCAGAATCGCGAGTCGGACACCCAGGCATGCCGCGAGGTCTGGCAGGAGGCCAGCCGCATGCTGGCCGACCCCGAGGTCTATCTGGTGGTGCTCGACGAGATCACCTACATGCTCAAGTTCGGCTACCTGGACATCGACACCGTGCGCACGGCCATCGCCAACCGGCCTGCCGAGCAGACGGTCATCATCACCGGGCGCAACGCCCATCGCGAACTGGTTGCCATGGCCGACACCGTGACCGAGATGCAGGAGGTCAAGCACGGCTTCACCAATGGCCTCAAGGCCCGCCGCGGCATCGACTTCTGAGCACATCCAACTCCGGCACGCGTCCCGTGCGACGATAGGCGCCTCGCGCCGCGTGCCACAAGAGCCGCTCGTCTCGACGACACAGAGCCCGACGATAGCCGGGCTCTGTTCCTTTTCACTCGCCGAGACCGGTCAGCCCTGTCCGGCGTTGGCCTCCCCCGGGTGCGCCGAGAGAGACCACGGCCCTGCAACTCAACCTGCTACTCCACCTGCAACTGGCCTTCATCGATCATCTGCTGCAGGAAGGTCGCCGAGTCCTGTCCCCCCATGTCGACGCCATTGAGGGTAATGACCTGATCGGCTTCGCCCCCTCCTGCGCCGATGCCACCGTCGCTCTTCACGTACAGCACGGTATTGCCGCTACCGTCCTCCTCGGCGTAGAGGTAGTCATTGACGCTTGCCTCGGTCGCTCCATCGAGTAGATCCGCCATCTCCAGGCGATCGGCCTCGGCGTCACTGCCGACCTCCCCCAGGGTAAAGTCATTGATCTCATCACTGGCAGGCGCAGCACTGGAGCCAGCGTCGCCATCATTCCAGGCGACCACATCGGCACCGGTGCCCAGGTCGATGATATCGTTGCCCGCGCCGCCATCGAGCGTATCGTTGCCCTTGCCACCAACCAGGGTGTCATTACCTTCGCCGCCAAGGAGGGTATCCCCCCCGGCGCCGCCGATCAGGGTGTCGTTGCCGTCGCCGCCGACCAGGGTGTTGATCCCGCCTTCATCACGCGACTCGTCAATCAGGTCATCGAGATTGTCCCGGATATAACCGATCATTTCGCCATCGGTGGGTTCGGTACCACCATTGACTCCCCACTTGACGTATTCGTAGAGCCCTTCGTAGCCCAGACCGTCATGCCCACCCGCGGTAAAGACCTCACCGGTGTCGGTATTCGTCCAGGCCAGGTGGTCACTGTTGAGCACATCGCCGATCAGGATGTCGTCGCCGCCTCCGCCCGACAGGACGTCATCGCCAAGTGCCAGAAGCCCTCCTGCGGCTTCCTGGATGGCACTGTTGAGACCGTCCTCGTCGTTGACGATCTGAACCTGGCCGACCGGATCATTAAACGTCGTACCGCCAATGGTCAGGCCTCCGGTGCCATCGACGTTGCTGTTATCGAAGTACTCAAGCGTTTCCTCGTTGATCCCGTTGCCGATGCCGATGGCGGCCACCTCGACATCATTGGCGACCAAGTCATTGAAGGCGGCGATCGATTGCGTCATCACCGCGGTGCTGTTGTTGCCTCCGGGGCCGCTGAAGCCACCTGAGCTATTGACATGGTAAGTCGGCTCGCCATCGGTCAGAAACAGCGCGAGGTTCTTGTAACCCGAGGTCGAGCCAGCAATACCTTCGAAGAACGTCTCGGATTCGTTGAACCCAGCCTCGTAGTTGGTGCCCCCGAAAGCCACCATGGCCTCGATATAATCAATGGCATCCTGAAGATCATCAGGGCCGAAGTTCTCAATGATCAGCGAGTTGACCGACAGGCCAGCGCCATTGACTCCAGGACGAACCAGGGAGTCAAAGTCCACGATCTGCAGATTGATGGTGCCGCCGTAAGTCTGGAGATGCTCCAGCAGGTTGTTCAAGGCGTCCTTGGCCAGCTGCATCCGCGTCTTGCCGGCGGTGCCCGACGCATTGCCCATGCTGCCCGAGCTGTCGATGATCAGTGACAGGTTGTAATTCTCCGGCTGCGCCTGGGCCACCCCGCCGGCGTCGCCGATCAGCACGTCGTCGCCATCACCACCGGCCTGTTCGCTGTTGTCGTTGTCATCCACGTACAGGGTATCCGGTGCCTCTCCGTTAAGGGTCAGGGTGCTCTCGAGCCGATCGCCGTCGCCATCGACACCGACCAGACCGAGGGGCACCTCGAAGTCCTCGCGCTGCTCGCCGCTGCGATGGTTGATGTCACCCAGTGACAGATCGCCAGGGGACTCACTGCCACTCTGCTGCGCCTCGATGGAGACCGCCTCGAAGGGGCGATCGTCACCGGTGCTCAGGCGCACCTCCCAGCCATCCTTGAGGCCGTCGACCTCAATGCCATCGCCGGTATCGACCAACGACACCCTTCCCGTGACATCCACGCCCCGAGCGTCGAACACCTTGACGTCATCGACGCTCAGATCCATGGCGGCACCGCTGGTCGCCCCTGGATCACCGCTGCCTGCGCCTTCAGCATCGAACACGACGGCAGAGAGCAACAGAGCGGCGGTGACGCCGTTGGTCACATGGACCTTCTGCGAATAGCTCGTCAGGCCGACGTGGTCCTGCCATTCAGGCGTCGTCCCGGAAGCGGTGATGCCCTTGAGCGCATCGATGCGCAGGGTCCCGTCGGTACCAAGGGCGATACAGCCGTCGCTATCCTGGTCGGTCGTTCCCGACAGCAAGAGGTCGTTGACCGCGACGTCATCGCCGGCGTGCAAGGCCAGATAGTCACCGATCGTCTGTGCATCTGCCGGGCTTGAGTCGAACGCCTCGCCATTGGTGATCGCACCGATCACCTCGACGCTGTAGCCGTCACCTGCTGCGTTGAGCGTGACGCTGAAGCCGTCCTCGGCACCGTCGGCGCTTTCGGCATACAGCGTCGTTCCATCAGCGCTCAAACGATAGCTCAGCGGCTTGCCGTCGACTCGCAGCGCGTTGCCCTGGCTATCCGTCGCCGGCTGTCCGTCGAGGGCGGCGGCAAAGACCACCTCCCCGACCCCATCGGCTCCGACGTTGGGCCCGAAGTCCAAAGTGCCGTTGCCACTCTCCAGGGCGTGCTCCGCCTCGGAGAACACCTGGGGCACGTCATCCTTGATGTCGATGGTCAGGGTGGCCGGATCACTGGCGTCACCGTCGGAGTCGGTC
>NZ_PXNS01000022.1 GCF_003045775.1 Halomonas litopenaei
CCAGGAGGAGCTCGATGAGATCGCAGACTCACTCAATACCAGGCCTAGAGAGACTTTGAACGCCAAGACGCCTCTTGAGTTATACGCGGAGGTTCTCCAGAAGTCAGTGCCCGGATCTCCGACACTCCAATAGTGTTGCGCTTGTAGTTTGAGACCGCCCTACGCAGAAGTCAGATGATGATGCAAAACTGCGATAAAGGCGCCGCCAGAAGGTCGATTTAGTTATAGGAAAACCGGCGACCATGCGACCACCCAAGGGTAAAGACGGCCGATGCCGAGATTCTCCGGCGCAACGAACTCATTCAGCACTCAGATGAATGAGGCAGGGGGATCTCATGCTCTACTTCAAGCCGAGAAGAGTACCGGCGCTGACCCTCCCGCCTCTACCTCGTGGTCCAAAGTGTTGCAGCTATTCTATGAATCTAGGACATAAAGGTTAAGTTGTGAAAGGAATATACGAACGTCGTCATTCTCGCTGGTATGAAATGGCCCTGCTGACATTACCTTTCCAAATTGTGGTCGGGTTAGCTGTTGTTGCTTTACTCCCTGCGCTTGAGAGGTGGGGGTGGGGTTTTTGGTTTTCGCTTAATAGCGTGCGTATAAATACTATTACGGCTATCGTTGTATCCTTTGTAGTTGTTATCGTTACTCAGAGAAGGCTCCTCAGGCACCCCGGTGTACAGATATTAGCGTATGTTGTTCCTACAGTGACAAGTGCATTTTTATTTGCAATTGCAGTTTTGTTTTTTTCTCGAGAGGGGTACTCTCGCCAAGTTCTTTTTTCTGGATATCTTTTGACTTTGGGTTGGTGTTTCGTTGGTTACTTTGTTGGTATTCGCTATCGGAGGATAAAGCTCGCCATTGTCCCCGTCGGTAATGCGGGAGTGCTTCTTGATAACAATACAAGTGCTAGTGAAATAAGAGAGTTAACAAAACCTGATCTCCAAGGGGTTCGCTATGATGGAATTGTCGCTGATTTGAGATCGAACGAGCTAACCCCGGAGTGGGAGCGATTTCTTGCAGAATGTACTCTTAATCATATTCCTGTTTACCACGTTAAGCAAATCAGTGAGTCTGTTACGGGGCGGGTGCAGATTGAGCATCTTGCAGAAAATGAAATTGGATCTTTGCTTCCCTCAATGGCCTATAGCATATTTAAGCGTATATGCGATTTTTTTGCAGTATTGTTAACCTTTCCGATTACATTGCCTATAATGGCCCTAACTGCTATTGCGGTAAAACTGGACAGCCCAGGTCCAGTACTTTTTATACAGAATCGTGTTGGCCAGGGAAATAAAACATATAAGATTTATAAGTTTCGCAGCATGTGTCTTGATTCGGAAAAGGACGGTGCTAGGCTAGCTCAATCAGAGGATATAAGGGTTACGAAAGTAGGTAAGTTTATTAGAAAAACACGACTTGATGAGCTGCCTCAGTTCTTTAATGTTATAAAGGGTGAAATGAGTTTGATAGGTCCCCGACCTGAGCAAAGGGCTTTTGTTGAGAAGTTTGAGGATGAGATTCCATTTTATATATATAGGCATGTTGTGAAGCCTGGTATAACAGGATGGGCACAGGTCGTTCAAGGTTATGCTAGTGATGCGGATGATACACGCATTAAAATACAGCATGATTTTTATTATATTAAAAATTTTTCTCTTTGGCTTGATATTCTCATAGTTTTTAAAACTTTGAAGACGATTTTCACAGGATTTGGTGCGAAATAATTTTAAGAGGTGATGGTATGAGTATTCTCGTGACGGGTGGGGCTGGCTATATCGGTTCTCATATGGTCCTATCGTTGTTAGAGAACGATTTTGACGTAGTGGTTTTAGATAACTTATCTAACTCATCTGTGGAGTCTATTAAGCGAATCTCTGAGATTTCTGGAAGAAAATGTGTTTTTGTCCCGGGTGATATTAGGGATAAAGAACTGGTCAAGAACTTGTTAATTGAGAATGAAGTAAGCGACGTATTGCATTTCGCGGGTTTAAAAGCCGTCGGGGAAAGTGTGGAAAAACCGATCGAGTACTATGAAAACAATGTTGGTGGAACATTATCACTTTGTGAGGCGATGAATCAGGTTGGAGTAAGGCGCCTAGTTTTTAGCTCATCTGCTACTGTGTATGGTGATGCAGAGAGAATGCCAATAGATGAAAGTACTCCTACTGGCAACCCGTCGAATCCATATGGTCGCTCTAAACTTATGGTCGAGGAGGTCCTAAATGATCTGGTAGTTTCTGATTCTAGTTGGTCTATTGCATTACTAAGGTATTTTAATCCAGTAGGTGCTCATGTAAGCGGAAGGATCGGAGAAGATCCGCAAGGTCCTCCAAACAACTTGGTACCTTACATCGCGCAGGTGGCTGTTGGACGGCGCGACTTTCTTTCCGTATACGGAAACGACTATCCAACAATCGATGGAACCGGTGTTCGTGACTATATCCATGTTAGTGACCTTGTGGACGGTCACCTTGCTGCAATGAAAAAAATCAGCGAGTCACCAGGTACCGGTGTTTGGAACTTGGGGACGGGATGCGGAGTATCAGTTCTAGAAATGATCAGAGCATTTGAGCAAACTTCAGGGAAAAAAATTCCTTATCGTTTTGTCGATCGAAGGAAAGGCGACGTGGCCGAATGTTGGGTAAATCCATCTAAAGCTGAATCAGATCTGGGTTGGAAAGCAAAGAATAATATATTTGATATGGTCAGAGATACTTGGAACTGGCAGGTAAAAAATCCTAATGGGTACTCTTAAGATTTCTGTTTTTTTGTCTTGTTGGCAATCGGTTACTTTGGGGGGGAAGTTATGTAAGTTTGTTGATTGGCAGCCTGGCTTGGAATTTGTTATGGTCGACTTTTTAGTGGATCAGGTTTATAGTAAGTCTAATTCTGGTTTTTTAAGTGATAACAGATAAGAAAAGTATATTTTCATTTGGTTTTTCGGTAGGGTATTGTCCGAAATGGATGGCCGGTATCTTTCTGGTGCTGACTTTTTTTTATAGTTCTTTTCGGATATGTCTGCCTGACATAGGGCAGAAATCAGGAACAGCAATAGCCTTGGTTGCTTTGTTCGTCATTTTTTGGACACGGTCGTCACTCAGGAAGAATACTGTTTTTCTGTGCTTGTTGGGGGTGGTCACTGTTCAGTTAGTAAGTTGGATGGCCGGATATTTTCATCACCCAGATTGGTTGCCAGATAATCCTGAACTAGATAGGCTAGGGAAGTGGTTCCTTTTTGTCGGCGTGGCTTTTTGGCTTGGTGGGATGAGGCGAAACACCGAGACCCTTTTGCTGTTCGCTCTACTTGGTTTTTTGGCCGCTTGTTTCTTATTTCAAGGCGCAGCTGATGAGTGGTTGAGAGGGCTGAAGGGGCAGCGAATGGACTTGGGAATACGAAATGCACAACATACATCTATGTTCTTTGGTGTCGCTGTCATTGGCCTTCTATGCTTCTCTAGGCGTTTCTTTTTATCGAATAAATGTCCGTTGGTCATGGGACCCATTTGGATAGTCGTTTTCTGCATTTGTTTGCTTGGTGTTCTGATAACACAAACTCGTGCAGTATGGTTGTCTCTGGTATTCACATTACTGATTTTTATTGCTATTTTTATTGTCGCTGTTTTGACGGGAAGGGCTTCACGGAGCTTAAGAAGGCAAGGAGTAATAGTAGTACTCTGTATGGTGGTCGTGGCTGGCACCGGTGGTTTAGTCTTCAAGGATACGCTCGGTCAACGGATTGCAGCGGAGAAATCGGTTATGGCGAATGCATGGCAAGGTAACTGGGAAGAAGTGCCTTACAGTAGTATCGGCAACCGTCTTCACACTTGGCGGGCAGGAGTAGAATGGATCCTCGAGCGTCCTATTGTTGGGTGGGGAGGGGATGGTAGAGGTTTGGTGATAGACCATACTGTCTGGCTACCTCGGTGGGTCAAAAATGAATACGGCCATCTTCATAGTACTTTGCTGGATTTCTTGGTGAGCTACGGCTTTCTGGGGTTGTCTGTCATTCTTGTTCTTGTTATATGGACTGGGTTAGGAAGCTGGAAGGCCTGGCGTGCTGGCGTTATGCCTACGGAAGTTTTTGCCTTTGGTTGGGCATTTTTTGTCTACTATTTCATTGTTAGCCTATTTGAATCCTATAGCTTCTTCTGGACGGGGTCCTACATCCAAAATGTCGTGATGGGAGTAGTTGTTACCTTTATCTGGCGGTGGCAGCTGGAGTCAGGTAAATCGGTTTTCCCAGGTCGAAAGAAGCTAACTTCTTGATGGTGGGGCGGTCTAAAACTACAAGCGCAACACTATTGGAGTGTCGGAGATCCGGGCACTGACTTCTGGAGAACCTCCGCATATACCTACAGAGGCGTTTTGGCGTTCAACGTCTCTCTAGACTTGGTATTGGTAAGCGTCCGGTGACCCAATCTACCGCTGAGCCCCGAATTCCGAGACGGTAGGTGTCCACCTATTCATTAGTGGACACCTACCATGAGTGAGTTATGTAATGACCCCTTGGCCCTTCGCTCTGATAATGGGCTTGTGTTCAGTAGTCGTCACTACACAGGTACGGTAAAGGCCTGGCGGTCTCAAACTACAAGCGCAACACTATTGGAGTGTCGGAGATCCGGGCACTGACTTCTGGAGAACCTCTGCGTATACCTCCAGAGGCGTCTTGGCGTTCAACGTCTCTCTAGGCCTGGTATTGAGTGAGTCTGCGATCTCATCGAGCTCCTCCTGGGTGTAGGTCGATAGGTCCGTTCCCTTGGGCAGATACTGTCGAAGCAGACCATTGGTATTCTCGTTCGACCCACGTTGCCACGGGCTGTGTGGATCGGCGAAGTAGATGGCTGTCCCGGTACGTTGGGTTATTTCGGCATGCTTGACCATCTCGATCCCTTGGTCGTAGGTCATCGACAGCCGTAGTGAGCGTGGAACACAGTTCAATTTGTCACTAAAGCCGACCATCGCATCCGTTGCGGTCGTACCGTCCATTTTCACCAGGATGACGAAGCGTGTCGTGCGCTCGACCAACGTGCCTATGGCAGAACGGTTGCTGGCTCCCATGATGAGGTCGCCTTCCCAATGCCCGGGCATCAACCGATCTTCGATCTCAGGCGGCCGGAGATGAATACTGACCAAGTCAGGAATTTGGCGGCGACGATCCTTGCCACGACTGCGCGGACGCCGCTTTCCCTTCCCCTGCCGAAGGCAAGCAATGAGCTCTTTTTTCAGCGAGCCTCGGGGCATCACATAGAGCGCGTTGTAGATGGCCTCGTGAGAGATCTGACGTGTAGGGTCATTTGGATACATGCGTTTAGTGTGATGGCTATCTGCCTAGGAGACCAGTACTTGCGTAACAGGTAGGTCACCAGATCGAAGGGAGGCGTACCAAGGCGCAACTTCGATTGTCGTCGTGCTCGATGTCGCGTCAGCGTGGCCCTGAAACCCGCCAGACTGGCGTCATAGCCAGCATGAGAAGGTACCGCATGCCGAGCCAGTTCCCGAGAAATCGTGCTGGCAGCTCTCCCAAGGTACTTGGCGATGGAGCGTATCGAGTGTCCTTCACGCATCAGCATGATGGTGGCACGTTCTTCAGCAGTAAGGTGGTGGTTGCAATGAGTCATAGCGATAGCGTACCTGATCGATCAGGTGTTGCACTTGCTCATTGAGACCGCCCCTATGGCCTGACCCAAGAGTTCACGACGCCATATACACCGGAACAGAACGGGCTCGTAGAGCGCTTCTTCCGCTCCTTGAAGGAGGAGTGCATCTGGCTCCATCGCTTTGAATCGTTGGGCCAGGCCAGGGCCGTCATCAGTCGCTGGATCAGGTACTACAACGAAGAGCGGAGTTATCGTCAAATCTGGTGGATGGCGGTTAGGCCGCATTCCTGTCTGATTGATCGGCTACCTGCTCCCCGTCCTGGAACTTGACGTTGCTGACGACCAGCTCCAACTTCTGGAAGTGCTTGATCCGCCTCCAGCGTTTCTGGGCGGTCTGGAGCAGTTTGAAGACCATCGCCAGGGTCGTATCCCGGGAGCCGCAGTTCCGGCTGCGCTTCGTCCTTAGACGGACCGTGGCGAAGGTCGACTCGATCGGGTTGGTAGTGCGGATGTGCACCCAGTGCTCTGCCGGAAAGTCGTAGAACGCCAGCAGTTCATCCCGATCCTTGGCCAGGCATTCCATCGCCTGGGGATACTTGGCGCCAAAGCGCTTCAGCGTGCGGTCGAAGGCCTGATGGGCTGCCTCGCGCGTCTCAGCCATCCAGATCTCGTGAAGGTCGGCCTTGACCTTGGGCTGCACCGACTTGGGCAGCTTGTTCAGCACATTGGCGGTCTTGTGAACCCAGCAACGCTGGTGCGCCGTGGCTGGATATATCTTGCTCAGTGCCTTCCAGAAGCCCAGCGCACCGTCGCCGATCGCCAGCTTGGGGGATTCCGTCAGGCCACGCTCTTGTAGGCCCGTGAGCAGCTCTTTCCAGCTGGCTTCCGACTCGCGATGGCCATCCTCGACGGCAACCAGTTCCTTGCGGCCATGTGCCGTGACGCCAACGATCACCTGCAAACACAGGCGGTCATCCAGACGCACGTTGCTGTAGACGCCATCGGCCCACCAGTAGACGTAGCGGCGGTCCGCCAGGTCCCGCTGACACCAGGCCTTGTGTTCGTCGAGCCACTGGGCCTTCAATCGCGAGACCGTATTGGCCGACAGGCCCTTCGCCTGGTCACCCAGCAGAGCCGACAGAGCCTCCTGATAATCGCCGGTGGAGATGCCCTTGAGATAGAGCCAGGGAATCAGCTCCTCGACGCTGCGGGCCCGCTTCAGGTAAGGCGGCAACAGGGTGCTGTTGAAGCAGGCCTTGCCGCCACTCCGGTCCCGCACCTTGGGCACCTTGACGGTGACGTCACCGATGCCGGTCTGCACGGTGCGCTCCGGCAAATAGCCATTGCGCACCACAGCTTGCCGACCGTCCTCCAGGGTCGTGTTGGCATACTGGGCCAGGAAGGTAGCCAGCTCGGCCTCTACGGCCTTGGCGATCAGGTCTCGGGCCCCTTGGCGCAGCAACTCGTGCAACGGGTCGGCGACCTCGGGTTCTGGCTGCGATAGGGCTCGGAGGGTAGAATCGGTCATGGCGTATCCACTCGTGTTGATTGAGATCTTGGTCGTGATCAATCAACAGGATACGCCACCCTTCCGACCTCCTCCCGTACACCAGAAATCACCATAGCTCCAATGAGTCATAGCGATAACGTACCTGATCGGTCAGGTGTTGCACTTGCTCATTGAGGCCGCCTGGTTCAGGTCGGCGAGCTTTGGTCTATTTTCTGTAGCACGAAATTTTCGTGAGTCTTTATATGAGTCTGGAAGTAGTCGTGACCGCTGTAGTCACTCCAGTCTGCGGAGGGGATTCCGCTCAGTAACCTCTTAAGCTTTCGTTTCAGTTGTCGCTCAAGCCCTGGCGTGCCTCCAAGATCGTGCATGGAGTGCAGTGCCAGGGCTTTTTGTTTCTGGACTCCGGTGCTTAGTGGAAAGCTGGCGATCCTGTCGTTTCGAGGTGATTGTTTGGTGACATAAGTTGGCCATACGCCTGCACCGGCGTGAGCGGGCCCTCTGGGGAAGCCGCGGGTGCTCTTCAGATGGTTGGCGTAGAGCAACAGGTGGACAGGGACATGTCCGCTGTGCTCGATAGCGGCCTGCAGGTGCCGAGTACTGGCGATATGGTCGGCGTGGGGGTCGATGTCCGGGTGGGGCGTGATAATCGTTTTCGGCTTGATACTGGCCAGGAGCGCTGCGAGATCGCTCTGAAGATTTTGGCCAGTGTTACGCGACTGTCCGTCAGTGGGTAGAGACAACTTGTTCCAAATACGATAAGCATCTGGCTTGAGCATCGGTGCTGAGTAAGAGGGCACGACGGTGTCTGGCTTTTCATACAGATCTGCAAGGGTGTCGTTGAAGTAGCCTAGCATGACGAGTTGCTCTACCGGCACACCGGCGAGCAGCGGGGTGGTGGCGCTATTCCAGGCACGAATAAAGCCTTTGCGTTGTGAGGCTTCTGCGAGTGAATCGTCGAGCCCTGGCCAATATTGCTTGTCGAGGCGCTTAAGGCGCTCGCCCGCGGTGAGGGTGACGATCCAGGTATTCTTGGGGTGCTGGCTGTAGACACCAAAGGCAGCGAGTTCGGCGTCATCAGGGTGGGGCGCGATGATAAGGATCGGTCCGCTCGCCAGGTCCGGATTGCGAAAACCTAAAAGGGTGGCATCGCGCTCTAGCGTCAGATGTTTCAGCGTTAACTGGAGTTGGTCGAGTGACACCATGCCTGTGAGGTTGATTAGGCGTTTGCCGGTCTCGTTGGGCTCGAGATACTGGGTAAACAGTTCTGTAACTTGGCTGTTGCTTCGGTCCAAGATGGTAACTGCCGGCAACTTCCAGCGTGACGTCGCCCGGTAGCGTACCTCCAGCATCCAGGTGTTGGGTTGAACGTCGCCCGGGTTTAGTGAGGCAATGGTGGGGTCAGCCAACTGAATATTGCCATTGTCGTCGATGGTGGCCTTGCATTCCCAGTCGGGTGCAAGGGGGAGGTGGTGGTCACGCAGGGTGGGCATAGAGGCGTTCCGAAGGGGCTTCTGTCAGTGCCATAAGTTGCGCGATAACGCTTCGCGGTTCAAATACTTTGATCATGTTCTCATCGATGACGACTGGGTCTTGAACGGCTTCCAGAATCTTTTCGGCAAGTCCAGTATCGCTGGGCTCGGCCAGCAGTCTAGCCTGTGTGCCGGTCAACACTTCGCTGATGCCGCCTGGTACCTTGCAGGCGACGCACTGGGTGCCGAGGGCCAGGGCTTCGACCAATACGATGCCAAGTCCCTCGAAGTCGGAGCTGAGCACCAAGGCGGTTGCGTCTCTCATCCAAGGGTAGGGGTTGTCCCGTTGGCCCAAGAAGTGGACTCGGGCGGCAAGGCCGAGTTCCAGGGTCATTTCTTCAAGGTGGCGACGCTCGGAGCCATCGCCGATGATCACCAGATCGTGGTCGAGGCCTTGATTCACCGCCTGGTGGTAGGCCTTGAGCAGCCGCTGCTGGTTCTTCACTGGAACGAGTCGTGCAACATGTACCAGGTAGGGGCAGGAGATGGCCGGTTCTGCCGATTCTGTTGCCTTGCGGCGTATGTCTTCGATCGGTACCGCGTTGTAGAGAAGCTCGCTTCTGGTCACCTCGACGCCTTGGCGATCCAGATAATCGCCGACCTCCTGCTGCACGCCTCTGGAGACGTGAAGTAGTTGCTTGCCTTGGTACAAGGTTCTCGTTAGCCAGCGGCCTTTGGCGGTGTTTGGAAATCGCCCTGTCACGGCCTCGACGACGCGCCATGTGCGTTCGTCATCGAACGCCCAAAGGTTTTCGAAGGCGCCTTGGCCTCGAATCAGGATCAGGTCGAAACGACCATGTTGAGCTTCCAGCGCTGCCACATAGTCTTTGAAGGCGATCGAACAGCGCCTGCCGCGCCAGACGAATCCCGACTGCTTGATAAGGGGAGACAACAGCGTCTTGTCGGCAAGATGAATGAAGCGACCTAGGCCCTGGCGACTCTCGCGGTCTACGTCGTATTGGTGGAGCCGGCAGGTTTCTCTATCGGCTGACGAGACTTCCCCCTTGAGGACCAGCAGATGGGCCTCGTGGCCGGCGCTTTGCAGCGCCTTTGCAAGGGTTCTTGTGGCCTGCTCTATCCCGCCCATGCCCATTCTTCTTAGCACGAGCAATACGCGCTTTTTGTCCTTCATGCTCCCGGTCCCAGCTTTTTCTTTGATTTTTCGTTAGTTTAGCAGGTGATTGGTCGGTGCGAATGGCCGAAATAGCGCAGTTTATGATCCAGCATAGTCGGCCCAGTGGAGATCGGGCGCCCATGGAGTAAAGGGTAGAGGTGGAGAGGAAGCATCGCCGTTGATGTTTCGAGAGGGGGTGGCTCGAACCTGCATAGCATTATGTGGTCTCATTGTTCACTTTTGCGATCGCAGGACACAAGGGCGCCTATCATGAGAACGCTGGTGGTGGTGAGATCCCTCAAGATGGGCGGGATGGAGCGGGTGGCGGTCAATCTTGCAGATGCCTTCCATGAAGCAGGCTATGAAAGCCATCTGGTGCATTTTCGTAAGGTGAAACGGCCCCTGAGGCCAGAGCATTCCGGGGTCAAGGTGCATCACTTGCCACTGCAGCAGCGTAATCGATTGACGCTGGTCGGCTATGGTCTCGAGGTGTTGGCCCGCTTGTTACTTAACCCGCTGATGGGCAGGGCGCTTTTTTTGGGGCTTGGGGTGATGGGCGGCGTCGTGTTCCGGCACTGGTTGAAGCGCTTCGAGCAAGAGCACGGAAGAGTAGACCGCATCGTGTTTCGGGGCATCGGCACCTTCGAGCTGGTCTGGAGCTTTCGCGACAGGCGGGCCCGCTACGTGCTCGAAAATATCTTCCACTTCAATGGCGCCAGCCGTCGCAAAGCCTTGTTTGCGCGCTGCCTCTATCATCGTCGGGATCTGGTGGCAGTGTCTCAGGGGGTGGCAGACAGCTTGCGCAAGGCGCAGACACTCTGGAAGTTTCGCCCTCGCTCTCTCACGGTGATTCCCAACCCTTGCCCGCTGCGCTCGATCCGTGAGGCGATGCTCGAAGCCAATGATGCGATACCATCCGAGCCATACCTTTTGAACGTGGCGCGTCTGGTGCCGGCCAAAGGGCACGACCTGCTGCTGCGTGCCTATGCGCGATCCGGTACGAGCCTGCCGCTGGTGCTGGTAGGGGATGGTCAGGAACGAGATAGCCTGGTGGCCTTGGCGAACGAATTAGACATCGCTGACAAGGTCATCTTCGCTGGAAATCAATACAATCCATACCCCTGGATGCGTCACGCTCGGCTGTTTGTGCTGAGCTCGCGTTTTGAAGGCATGGGTATTGTGCTGTTCGAAGCGCTGGCCTGTGGGACGGCGGTATTGTCGGTGGACTGCCCGGGGGGCGTGCGAGAGATTCTCAAGGGTGAGCTCGAGACCAGCCTGGTCGAGCGTAGCGAGGAAGCTCTCGCCGATGGAATCACCGCTGCGCTCGAAGGGCCCAAGCCTGAAGTACGGGAGCAGTGGCTTGACGACTTCAGGCCGGAGCGGGTGGCACAGGCCTTCGTTGCGCGCTGAAGATAGCAGTTAAGACTTTTTTTAATTTTGGCAGTGGATATGGTAACTGCCAGACAATGTCGTAAGGACGAATAGAATGAAGGTATTGGTCAGCGGTGGAGCCGGCTATATCGGGACCCACACCCTGGTCGAGCTGATCTCCGCCGGGCATGAGGTCGTTGTCTACGATAACTTCTGCAACAGCTCACCCAGGGCGATCACCAGGGTCGAAGAACTGGTCGGGCAGAAGGTGCCGGTGGTGCGCGGTGATATTCGTGATCGCGCCTGTCTGGACAGGGCCTTTGCCAAGCACTCGGTGGAAGCGGTGATCCATTTTGCGGGCCTGAAGGCCGTCGGCGAAAGCTATCGGCAGCCGCTTTCCTACTACGACAATAACGTCATCGGCACCCAGCGCTTGCTCGAGGCCATGGAGGAGGCTGGGGTCAGATCGATCGTGTTCAGTTCTTCCGCCACGGTCTACGGTGAGGACGCTCCGGTGCCTTACGTCGAAGCCATGGGACGAGGCAGACCTTCCAACCCTTATGGCGCGACCAAGGCCGTGGTGGAGCAGATGATCGAGGATCTGGCCCGGGCCGACAGTCGCTGGTCTGCGTCCTTGCTTCGCTACTTCAATCCCATCGGCGCGCATCCCTCCGGGCGCATCGGCGAGGATCCCCAGGGAATCCCCAACAACTTGCTGCCGTTTATCTCCCAGGTGGCGGTGGGGCGTCTGCCGGAGCTGTCCATCTTCGGGGATGATTATCCAACCCGGGACGGCACCTGCGAGCGCGACTATCTGCACGTGGTGGATCTGGCCGTGGGCCACGTCAAGGCACTGGAGGCAAAGAAGGGGATGACGTCGTCGGGTGTCGCAACCTATAACCTGGGCACCGGCAGGGGCACGACGGTTCTTGAAATGGTCCGTTCCTTCGTGCAGGTGACGGGGCAGCGGGTACCGTATCGCATCGTTTCGCGTCGTGAAGGCGATCTGCCTGCCTTCTGGGCAGACGCCTCGAAGGCAAGATTGGAGCTTGGCTGGAGCGCCGAAAAAACGCTGGAAGACATGATGCGGGATAGCTGGCGTTGGCAGTCGGCCAACCCTGAGGGATATGGAGGCTAGTTGTGACCTCTAGTTTGGCTGGCGTGGCTCATGGCTGCGACTCCCGTCTAATACTGTAAAAACTGCGCTAGAACGCTTGTTTTGTGTTTAAGCACATCAGTCACGCGCGGTAGGGCCAAATATCTGTTCTGGTGAACGCAAGAAGCCGCTGATGATAGGGAGCTCCTTTCTTGATCGGATGCTTCCTGCATGTCTTCTGGCAGCGTATTACGCGTTCTTTTTATCGTGGATCACCTGGACTCAGGCGGAGCGCCTGTAGTGGTCAGGGATCTGATCGCTGGCATGGTCAATGCCGGTGCAGAGGTCACCCTGCTGATCCTGAGTGACCGCCAGAGTCATCGTCTGCCTGCTGAGGTGCACCTGGTGACCATGCCCTATGTGGTCAAAGGGAACCTCAGCAAATGGATGCGCTATCGGGCCCACGCGAAGAAGCTGGATCGCTGGTTGAAGGAACAAGAGCACGCCTTCGATCTGGTTTATGCGCACCTGCACCATGCTCATCAGGTGGTATCCCGCTCGCGGCTCAGGGACGTCGCCTGGTATTGCCTGCATGCGGACCCGGTGATTGGCTTTCTCGGTAACAAACATGGCTTCTCGCGGTTATTGAAGAAGCGCAAGGTGCGCGCCTTGTACCAGGGCCGCAAGCTGGTCACCGTATCTCAGGCGATGCTGGATCGATTGTGTCTGCACTTTGGGGTGACGCCGTCTTGTGGCGTGGCCATCCATAATCCGGTCGCCATCGACAATATTCGTCGCTTGGCGGGCTGTGCCGTCGATGACGTGCCTGACGACTACCTCATCTATGTCGGGCGAATGGATATTCGCCAGAAGCGGCTGGACCGGCTGCTCGACGCCTACCTGGCCAGTGGCACCGCCTTGCCATTGATCATGGTAGGTGGAGGGGCGGGGCTCGACGAGGTCAGGTCGATGGTAAAAAAGCGCCAGTTGGAGGGGCGAGTCCTGACCCTGGGGCTCCGGGAAAATCCCTATCCGTATATCGATCGGGCGCGTGCGCTTCTCCTGAGTTCCGACTATGAGGGGTTTCCGCTTGTTCTGCTCGAAGCTTTGGCCTGCCAGACCCCTGTTATCAGCGTCGATTGTCCCACCGGCCCGGCAGAGATACTGACAGGTGATTTGACGCCTTGGCTCGTGCCCCTCGACAGCATCGAGTCATTTGCGGCCTGTATCGCCCGCCTGGTGAAGGACACGCCGCAGATTGATGCCACTCAGTGCGAGCACTATCGGCTGGAGAACGTCGTCGAGCGTTACCTGGCGCTTAGCGACGACCATAGAGGTGCAGCTGATTTGCCCCCCTGACGCGGCACATCTTGTTATACTCCGCCGCGAATTTTTCTTCAGGTGGTGGCAAGGCTGTGGAGCAATACGGTGTCAGCGTCGTTATTCCTTCGTACAACCGTCGCGATGCGGTCGTACGTGCCCTGGACTCCGTGCTGAGCCAGGATTACCCGAATCTCGAGTGTATCGTGGTCGACGACGCCTCGACCGATGGCTCTGGCGAGATGCTGCGCGGCCTGGCCGGTGAGCGGGAAGGGCTGCGCGTTATCGAGCTTGAGCAGAATGCCGGTCAGGGCGCTGCCCGCAATGTGGGGGCGCGAGCTGCGCGGGGACGGTGGGTCTGTTTTCTTGATTCCGACGACGAGCTTCTGCCGGGCTCCATCGAGAGCCGGGTCTCGGTGTTTATTGAAGACCCTGAATTTGATGGCATCGCCTTTGGTGGCAACATCGTTGCGGGCAAGTCCGAGGTGCTGTTTCCCGGCACCGTCGAGAAGGGCGTAGACATCTCGCTTCACGACTATCTGAAGGACCGTGGCTGGCTTCACACCAACGCATTCATGATCTCGCGCGAGCGGTTTTTTGCGTTGGACGGGTTCCGCGAAGACCTGCGACAGAAACAGGACGTGGAGTTCTTTATCCGGGCACTGTGTCGCGTCAACGCCAGATACTGTGGCCAGGCCTGTTCGAGGATGCACGACCTCGGTGACGTGCGTGCCCGCAATCACCATGAACGTATCGCCCGCCAGGGCTATCACTTTATCGACGCCGTGCGCACCAACACCGAGGTGCAGGAGCGCGTGGAACCTGACCTGCTCAAGGACTTGGTCAGTCGAGGCGTATCCACCTACCTCAGTGCCCTGTACCGCACAGGTCAGTATTCTCAGTTCCGCGAGGTGTTGCGACGCAGCGTCCGTCAGGGAGAGCTTTCGCCGAGTTCGCGTTGGCTGAAACGCTACCTGCTGTCCTGGCTGAGATCCCCGTCGAACTGATCCAGGTAGTGGTGGAGTCGGTTGGAGACTTCCTTGAGGTTGTCGTGGCCACGCAGCTTGTTGGGTGTCAGCGAGTCTTCCAGCAGGCGCCATCGCTTGGCCGTCTGGCGTGGCAGGGGCCTGACGTGGGCGTCGACCCAGGTAAAGTCACCCTGCTCATCGATCAGCAGGTTGTTGAAGTGAAGGTCCCGGTGGACAAAGCCTGCCCGGGCCAGTTGGGCCACCTCTTTGCTGAACTTGTCGAGAAAGCTTTTCTGCTGAGGGCGGGGGAGTTGATCAAACACATCGCCCGCCGTTGTTGCACCGCTGACCCGTTCCATCAACAGAAGTGAGGCGTTTCTGTTGAGCGGATTAAGGCTCAACCCCCAGCCGTGGAACCGTGGTGTGCGCAGTCCCGCCTGCTTGAGGATGCGCATGCTGAGGTATTCCTTGCGCGCATCCGACTGGCCCAGCCAGCGTTTTTCGAGGTAGTCGCGCGTCAACCACTTGAAGGGCTCAAGCGTCTTCGAGAACTTGTCCGGCACCACCTTGGCCAGAATTCTGCCGTCCTGGGAGACAAAAAAGTGGCTGGAGCCCACCGCCTCGAAGGCGGCGGTTGTCGTGGTCTGAGACAGCGCAAGACGCTCCGGCAGGTCCCGGGTGTGGAACATCAGGTAGCGCCGGCGCCGGTCGTTGAAGGGAATATCCAGAAGCTGCATGGTTCAGGCTGAACCTGACTGCAGGGCTTCGAACTTCGGCAGCACGTTTTGTGTGAGAAACTGCTGATAGTGGCGCGGTTCGATGGTGACGGGCGCCTCGGCCATGCGCGCCAGGGCGCTGGCAAGCCCTGCCTCGTCATCGCGTGCCACCAGAAAGTCTTCGAGTTCCTGGGTCAGGATCTCCTTCGGGCCACTCGGGCAGTCGACACTGATCACTGGTGTGTGCAGCAGCAGCGCCTCGATCAGCACCCGTGGCAGGCCTTCGGCGTCCGAGGTCAGTACCATGGCAAGGGCGTTTAGTATGTAGGGGTAGGGGTTGGCGGTATAGCCAAGCCAGTGGATGTGATCATCGAGCCCCAGCTCGCCGATCATGGCCTTCAGTCGTTGTTCATTTTCTGGCTTGCCCTTGCCCAGCAGCACCAGGGGCACATCGAGGCCATGCTCGTCCCGGGCCTGGCGATAGGCCCGCAGCAGGCGGTCCTGGCGTTTGCGCGGCTCGATGGCGGCGACCGACAACAGGTAGCGGCCTTTTTCGACCCCTGGTGGCAGGTTAAGGGGCTCATCTGCCATTGCGACAAAGGGCTCCCGCTCGTAGGGGTTGTAGATCGGGATGATCGTCTCGGCTTCAAGTCCCACCACCTGCTCGAGGTTTTCCTTGACGCCCTTGGACACTGCGATCACCTTGCGCCCGCCGTAGAAGCGGCGCACCTTGGCAAAGGCCTTTTCCCGGGCGGCCGGGTCGCTGAACTTGGCGCTGACGTCGGACTTGATCCAGAAGTAGAGGTTGGGCCAGTCCAGGTGGCGGGTGATCTTGTCGCAGGAGCAGGAGATCACCACCTCTGGCCGCCAGGTTTCAAGGGCCTTCTGGACCTTGCGGGCCTGCCACTTTTCGGTCAATACCGTGGAAGTCGCCTTGGTCAGGCGCGTGACCACCGCCAGGTTCTCGATATCGAGGCCGTCCGGCAGGCGGTGCTCCACCTTGTCGCGCAGGGTGAAGACCTTGACGGCGTGACCACGCTGGCGCAACTGGTCCGCCGTGTACAAAAGCGACTTCTGGGCGCCGCCTCCGTAGAGGTCTTCGATAACAAAGGCGATTCGCTGATGGTTCACGGCGGCTCCTGCTGGGCTGGCGACGTTGGATCGTCGCGAATCCTACCATAGCCGAAAAGCCAACACGCAAAGGGTCGCCTTTCGGCCTAGCAGTGGATGCTTTGGGTAGCCACGTCCAAGTGATTCGCGATGTGACGCGCAGCGTTTTGCCGGATGTCGCGTTACAATGGGAGCGCACTTGGCAAGGACTCTGCGATGAAACTCCTGATTACCGGTATGGCAGGCTTTATTGGCCATGCCGTGGCAAAGCGGCTCAGCGGTTCGGGCCATCGAATTGTCGGTGTCGACAACCTCAATGACTACTATGATATCGCCCTCAAGCAGGCACGCCTTGATGACCTGGCGGCCTGTGAGGATGTGCGCTTCCTCAAGATCGACCTGGCCGATCGGGCGGAGGTCGCAGCGTTGTTCGAGCAGGAGCGCTTCGATCGAGTCATCCATCTTGCCGCACAGCCTGGTGTGCGATATTCCATCGACAATCCCCACGCCTACGTTGACGCCAACCTGGTGGGGCACCTCAATGTGCTGGAGGGCTGTCGCCATGGCAAGGTAGAACATCTGGTTTACGCTTCGTCCAGCTCGGTCTACGGCGCCAACGACAAGGTGCCCTTTGCCACCGACGATGACGTCGACCACCCCATCAGCCTCTATGCGGCCACCAAGAAGGCCAACGAACTGATGGCCCATACCTACTCCCACCTGTATGACCTACCCACCACCGGGCTCAGGTTCTTTACCGTCTATGGGCCCTGGGGGCGTCCTGACATGGCGCTGTTCAAGTTTACTCGGGCGGTGCTGGAAGGCCGGCCCATGGACGTCTATAACCATGGCGACATGTCCCGGGACTTCACCTACATCGACGATATCGTCGAGGGCGTCGTACGCGTGCTGGACGTGGTGCCGACCCCTCGTGGCAGCACCGAGGTCACCACCGATACGGCCTCTGCCCCCTACGCGCTCTACAACATCGGCTGTGGAAGTCCCGTGTCGCTGATGGACTTCGTTCGTGCCATCGAGAAGGCGGTGGGGCGAGAGGCGATCTGCCACTACAAGGACATGCAGCCGGGTGACGTGCCGCGTACCTGGGCGGACACCGAGGCGCTGTATCAGGCAACCGGGTATCGCCCGCAGATGCCGGTGGAGGAAGGCGTCAAGCGCTTTGTCGATTGGTATCGCCGGTTCTACGCGGTGTAAGCCATGTGTCAGACATGTGTCAGCCCAGGGGGGGCAAAGGGCGATAGGTTGTGCCTGCAGGTGCTCGCGCTATCCCATTTGACCCATGCAAGGAAACGGCTGTGCCATTTGCAGGGCGGGATTGCTATCCTTTGCCGATCAAAAATTTCAGTGAGTGACAAGGGATGAAGATCACCATTTTTGGCACCGGCTACGTGGGTCTGGTCACCGGGACCTGCCTGGCGGACGTCGGTCACGATGTCATCTGCATGGACGTGGATGAGAACAAGATTGCACGCCTCGAAGGCGGGGAGATCCCGATCTTCGAGCCGGGCCTTGAGCCCATGGTCAAGGCCAATGTGGCGGCGGGGCGGCTCAAGTTTACTACCGATGCCGCCAAGGCGGTCAACCATGGTGTGCTGCAGTTTATCGCCGTGGGCACTCCACCGGATGAGGACGGCAGCGCAGATCTGCAGTACGTGCTGGCGGTGGCCAAGGCCATCGGTGAGCATATGCAGGACGACAAGGTGGTGGTCGACAAGTCCACCGTGCCGGTGGGCACCGCCGATCGGGTCAAGGCGATGGTGGAGTCCCAGCTAGAGCAGCGTGGTGTCAGCCTGAACGTTGACGTCTGCTCCAACCCTGAGTTTCTCAAGGAAGGCGCGGCCATCGAGGACTTTGCCCACGGTGCGCGTATCGTGGTCGGTACCGACTCCGACAAGGTCAAGCAGCTGATGCGGGAGTGCTACGCGCCCTATATCCGTCTGCAGGAAAAGCTGATGTTCATGGACGTGCGGGCGGCGGAGCTGACCAAGTACGCAGCCAACGCCATGCTGGCCACCAAGATCAGCTTTATGAACGAGATCGCCAACCTGGCCGAGCGTCTTGGCGCCGACGTGGAGCAGGTGCGTCGCGGAATCGGCAGCGACCCGCGGATCGGCTACCACTTCATCTACCCTGGCTGTGGCTACGGCGGCTCCTGCTTCCCCAAGGATGTCCAGGCTCTGGCTCGCACCGCCCGAGAGGTGGACTACGAGGCCGAACTGCTGGGGGCGGTGGAAGCGGTAAACCAGCGCCAGAAACAGACACTGTTCGCCAAGCTGGCCAACGCCTTTGACAGTGACCTCAAGGGTCGAACCATCGCCATCTGGGGGCTGTCGTTCAAGCCTAATACCGATGATATGCGTGACGCGCCCAGCCGTACCCTGATGGAAGCCCTGTGGGAGGCTGGCGCCAGGGTCCAGGCCTATGACCCTGAAGCCATGGGCGAGACCCGTCGCATCTACGGCGAGCGTGATGATCTGATGTTGGCGGGGGATCGCATTCAGGCCGTCAAAGGGGCCGACGCCTTGGTCATCTGCACCGAGTGGAAGGAGTTCCGCTCGCTGGACTTCCCCTGGCTCAAGGACCAGCTGTCGATGCCGGTGGTGGTGGATGGCCGCAACCTCTATGACCCCGAGAGCGTGCGTCGTGCCGGGCTGATGTACTACGCCGTCGGTCGTGGTGATTCGCTGGAAGGTGTTGCATAAAGAACGCTGATGGAGAAGTCTCCATTCGGAAAGCGTTTTACAGCAGGCGAGGCGTATCCCGTGTTGGCCTGCTAGCTCGAAGAAAATAGCCCGAAAGAAAAACGCCCCGAAGGCCGTGGCCTTCGGGGCGTTTTGCTATTGGCGCTGATGTCCGCCTGGCGGGAGCGAAAGGTCCTTAGTCCTTGCGGGCTGACGCCTTGCGCACCGTGCCGGCAAATTCGGCCAGGAAGGCGGCCATCACCGCCAGCATGCCGCCCAGCACGATGGCTAGAGCCATGATCAGGGCCTTGCTGGTACCCACGGGCTCGCGACTCTGGGCCGCTACGCGCTGAATATTGCCTTCGGCGAGGTAGGCCAGCTTCTCTTCGATGTCGACCACATTCCCGGTGTAGGTGGCCACCAGTTCGGCGGCACTCTCCGAAGTTGACTCCTTGGCGGCCTCCAGGCTCTCGTTGGCGCTGGCGAGCTGCTGCTCCAGGGTCTGGCGACGCTTGGCGACAAGCTCATCCTGGTCGGCCTTGACCGTGTCCAGAAGCTTTTGATGATACTCGGTGACCAGTTCGGCGCGATCTTCTCCAGCCTCTGAGACGAGGGTCAGGAAGGCCACGTTTTCTGGCGCCTTGGCGGTGGTCTCGAAGCCGAGCTTGTCGAGGGATTTTTCCTCCAGCAACTGGCTTGTCACCATGTCGAAGTAGTAGTTGTCGATCTTGGCGACCACACTCTCCGGGGTTTCCAGCAACCCGACACCGGCGTCACCGCTGGGGTGGCGTTCGGCCACGTGGTAGACCGACACGTAGCGGTAGCTGTTGGCCTTGGTCAGCGCAAAGGCGAGCGCCAGCAGCACGATGACCACAAACACCCCTGCCATCATCTTCCAGCGCCTGACCAGAATCAGGGTGATATCAACCAGCGATATCTCGTCATCCGCCGGTGGCCTTGGATAGTAGTGCTCCGGAGGTTGGGTGGGGGTGTTTGCCATTGCAGTGGGGTCCTTGCTCGCGCTACGCCGTGTCCGAGGAGTCGGTGGCGGAGTGTTCAATGTTATGTAGAAAGTTGATGGCACAATTCATTGCGAGGTGCCTTGCAGAGGATACAGAAGCCGCTGTATCGCGCAAGCGCCTGCGTGCAAGAGAGGCTATGAAAGGGCTGGCGCGCAATGGTTGGTGAGAAGAGGGGCATCCGGATGAGAGCGCGCCTAGTGACTCGTCTTTCCTGTTGGCGAAAGTGCCGACTTGTCGGCACGCAACAGCCTCGCCGCCAGTTCGGCATCCATGGGGCGGTGGTAGTAGAAGCCCTGGAGCAGGTCGCAGCGCATTTCCTGCAGTAGCGCCTGCTGCTCGTCGGTTTCGACGCCTTCGGCGACGACCTCGAGACCGAGGCGGTGGCCAAGAAAGATGCTGGCTTCCATGATCGCCCTGTCCCTGGGGTCCTGGGTGCACTCGGCGACGAAGGTGCGGTCGATCTTGAGCGCGGTGATCGGCAGCACCTTGAGGTAGCTCATGGATGAGAAGCCGGTACCGAAGTCGTCGATGGCGATCTTGTAACCCTAGTCGTAGAGGCGGCGCAGGCTGTCCAGCACGTCCTGGCCGGCCTCGATCAGCACGTTCTCGGTGAGTTCGATGCCGATCTCGCGAGGCCCCAGGCCGTATGACGCAACGCAGGAGGCGAAGGCCTCGAACATGCCGGGCATGACCGCGTGACGCCCGGAGACGTTGACGTCCACGCGCACTTGGCGGCTGCCCTCGGTGCGCCATTGGCGCTGCTGCTCGCACACCTTGTGCAGCACCCAAGTCTCCAGGCGTTTGATCAGTTCGCTGCGCTCGGCCACCGGGATGAATTCCGCGGGGGAGATGGCTTCACCTTCCCGGGTCGTCCAGCGTAGCAGCGCCTCGAGGGAGTCGATATGCCCGCTGGCGGCAGCCACCTGGGGCTGGTAGACCAGGCCCAGCTCGCCGCCGCCGTCCTGGTCGAGCAGGCGCTGTAGGCGTTCGGCGATGGTGTGCTGGCGCACTATCGCCGCGTGGGCTTCGGGGCTGAAGAACTGGTAGGTGTTGCGGCCGGTGAGTTTGGCCCGGGTCTTGGCGGCGTCGGCACTGCCCACCAGTTCCTGCACCTCGCTGCCATTGTCGGGAAAGGTGCTGATGCCAATCGAGGCGTGGATTCTCAGTTCGCGGCCGTCCACCCGCATCGGGCGGGAGAGGCTTTCCAGCAGGCGCTCGGCCACCTGTATGGCGTCGGTGGCCATGTCAACCTGGGGCAGGGCCAGTACGAACTCATCGGTACCGAAGCGGCAGAGCAGGTCATCGCTGCGCCGGAAGGCCTGCAGGCGGTTGGCGGCCTGGCGGATGACCTTGTCGCCGCAGTCGTAGCCATGGGTGTCGTTGATCTCGTTGAAGTGGTCGAGGTCGACAAACAGGATCAACAGGCTGTCGTTGTGGCGCCGACACTCTGCCAGGGTCCGCTTGAGCTCGATTTCGAAGGCGTGGCGGTTGGGCAGGCCGGTCAGGCGGTCGAAGCGCGTCATGTAGTCCAGATCGCGACGCGCCTTGCGCTCACCCGCCAGGTCGATGTCGATACAGAACATCAGCGGATTGTCGGTCTCCTGGCCCAGCATCACGTGGTGGGAAAAGACCGGTACGCTGGCGCCGGAACGGTGCTTGAGCTCGAGCTCTTCGGCGGGGATCTCCACGCCCCGGTGGACCCACGCCTGGTGAGCATCGATCACCGCGTCCACCATGGCCTCGGGTATCAACAGCTGTTCCAGACGCTTGCCCAGGGCTTCCTGCTCGCTGTAGCCATACAGCGCCTGACTGGCGCCATTCCAGTAGATGACGCGCCTGTCCCTGTCGTACCCCTGCACCGCGACGCGTGAAAGGCTCATCAGCAGTTCACGAAAGCGCCAGTCGCTGAGCGTCAGGGACGGCAGCGGGAGGGCGTTCTCTCCGCCGCTGCCGGCATCGGCAGCGGTCGAGCGTGGTGTGTGGAATCTGTCACCGATGTGCAATGGCGTCATTTCCTGAGCAGGGGCAGCGAGGTGTGCCAGAGGGTGTGCCCGAACAAAAGTAACGAATCCGCATATATCGGCAGTGTCGTACAAATTGTCGCTAGCAGCGAGTACCAAACGACGGAATGAGTTTTTCCATTATCGGAATAAACGTCGCAGATACTCTCTTTTGGCAGCAAGTTGGTCAACGAAGTTTCTTCGTTCCCGGTATTTGACCACTGTGTGGGCGCTCCACATGATCCTCGGTGTTGCATATGCAACATCCATGAAGTGCACACGTTTGTGCACAAAACCGAGGTTAATGACATGAAAATAGTGCAGAAAGTCGTACAATGTCGGCATCTTGCCGCCATCGAGACGATCAACGTTGGGCTCCGGATTCCTGAATCCGGGTACTGGGATTTCTCTGTCTTTGAGGAGGTCGCCTCTCAGTCCTGGAGCAAGACGCGCCTGGCGCATATTGATCTGTCCGCCTGGCAGTCATTTCTCGGCGACCTGCCGCGGGACCCCTACGTCAATCGCCGCTGGAAGCGTATGTCCTGGCTGCACCTGAACGACGAGGGTGAGGTTGAAACCCTGGGCGAGTGTCCCATGGCCCAGGGCGGGCGCTTCAATGACGCCGCCAGCATGGCGGATCGGCTGCGCTACTACGAGCCGCTGTTGCCCGAGTTTACCGAGCGCGAGGACGTCAAGGCGTTCGTCAAGGCCTGGGCGGAGCTATGGGGGCTCGAGCGCCGCGCGCCCATTCTGATGCAGATCACGGGTGTACGTGGTGACGGCACCGTGGATCCGTTGCAGGGGCAGGGCATCCACGCCGACGGCTGCAAGTACCTGAGCATCGTGGTGCTCAACCGCGACAACGTGAGCGGGGCGGTGAACACCCTGTATCGGGACAAGACCGGCCAGCAGGAAGTCGGCCGGGTGACGCTGGCGCCGGGGGAGGTGCTGCACCTGCGTGACGATCGCCTGTTCCATAGCGTCGATGCGATCACCCAGTGCGAGCCAAGCGCCCCTTTCGAGCGCTTTATCATCATCATCAACGCCTGCTTCGTGGACGAGTTCCAGAATCGCATGTTGCGCCGCCACTTCCCCCAGGCGGTGTTGAACGAAGCGATACTGGAGAGCGCCAGCTGAAGGCCGGCGTGCACCTGGCAAGATGGCGTCGGTGGCGTTTCACCGACGTTGAGGGTCCGTGGTGAGGTCCGGGTCGAGGGCCCGGGCCAGCCGCTTGCTATGCTGGCATGCGATAGGGCCTACGGCGCTTACTTCACCCCAGCAGTACCGCCAGGCGACCTCGGTCGCCTGGCGGTACTTTTTGTGGATACCTCGCCTGCCATCGAAACCTTGCCTGGGAACTGACTTTCCATCGCCTCAGCCTTGGCCTCAGACTCCTTCACGCACCGCCTGCTCCAGGCGGGCAAGTCGCCCGGGCTCGAGGGCGTCGGCCACGGCGGTGATGCGCAGCACATGGCCGAGGGCCGGGTGAGCCGGGCGTGCGATCAGCTTGCCTTCGTCCAGCAGGTCGGCGTTGACCCGCTTGGCCAGCTCCGCATCGGCCAGACGAATGCCGATAAAGTTGGTACCACTCTCCAGCACGTCGGCGCCCAGCGCCTTAAAGTGCTCGGCGAGGCGCGCCCGGCGCTCCAGCACCGCCTGGATGTGGGCGTCGGTCTCGTCCTGGTGGTCCAGCACCACCTCGGCGGCGGCCAGGCTCAGGGTCGACACCGCGTAGTGGATGCGCACCTTCATAAGCATCGCCAGGGTGTCGGGCTCGGCGATGGCGTAGCCGACGCGCAGCCCGGCCAGGCCGTGGGCCTTGGACAGGGTGCGACAGCGAATTACCCCCGGCAGGGCGCGGGTAAAACTGGGCTTGGCAGCGTCGTCGCGGAAGTCGTGGTAGGCCTCGTCCAGCAGCAGCCAGCAGTCATCAGGCAGGGCGTCACGCAACCGCGCGACCGTAGCCTCGTCGTGGACGAAGCCGGTGGGGTTGTCCGGGTTGGCCAGGTAAACGAGTCGGGCGTGGTGGCGGTGGGCGGCGTCGATCAGGGCGTCGATGTCCGGCGCCAGGTGGTCGCTGGTCTCCTCGTAGTGGACCTCGATCAGGCGGCAGCCCTGGCCCTTGGCGAAGTAGCCGAAAGTGGGGTAGGTGCCGGCGGAGCTGACCACGCTGGTACCGGCGGGGGCGGTGGCCCGCAGCACCAGCGCCAGCAGGCTGTCGCAGCCGGCGTCCACCAGCAGGGTGTCCAGGTCGAAGCCGTGCAGCCGGACGAGGCGTTCGCGCACGCCCAGGGCCTCGGAGTCACCGTAGCAGTAGACGTGCTCGACCATGGCGTCACCGAAGTGCTCGCGCAGGGCGCGATGGGGCATGTCCAGGCCTTCGTTGGAGCCCAGACGGTGGGGGATCTCCTTGCCGATACGGCGCTTCAGCACCCAGATGCCAGGGAAGGGGTTGTCCGGTCCCGGGGAGTAGAGGTGGTCGGCGAAGGTGGGGGTATCGGATGCCATGGGATGTCCTGTGGGAGTTGGCTTGAAGGGGGCGGAGGCGTGTCAGAGAGTGTCCGAGAGCGTTACGACAGCGGCCTATGCTAATAGGTCACGTCAGGTCAGGTCAGGTCAGGTCTGTGGCGCGGTCCAGGGCACCACCTTGTGGCGGTTGAGCAGGCCATGGGGGTCGAGGGTGCGCTTGAGCGTCGCCATCAGCGCGAGTTCCTCGGGGCTTCGCGAGATCGACAGCCAGTCGCGCTTTTCAAGGCCAATGCCGTGCTCGGCGGAGATCGATCCCTTGACCCGGGCCAGCGGCTCGTAGAGGCAGCCCTCGACCTCGTGGCGGGTGTCCGGATCGTCGCTGCCCACACCCACCGACAGGTGCAGGTTGCCGTCACCCAGATGGCCGAACACCGCCAGGCGCATCTGGGGCCAGCGGGCCTCGAGGCGTGCTTGGACCTCGGCGACATAGTCCTGCATCTCGCCGATCGGCAGACTGACGTCGAAGGCCATGATCGGCGAAAGGGCCTCCACCAGTCCTTCGATATCATCGCGAATCGCCCATAGCTTGTCGCGCTGGCTTTCCGACTGGGCGATCACGGCGTCGACCACCCAGCCCTGTTCGACCGATGCTTCGAGTGCCGCCTCGAACTGCTGGCGGTGGTGGTCCTCGTCGTTGGCCAGCGACTCGACCAGGGCGTAGTAGGGCGCGTCGGCGTCCAGCGGCGGCTGATGACGTTCCTGTTCGGTGATCAGGGCGAAGTGGTTCTGCCACATGGCCTCGAAGGCGGCCAGGCTTCCGCCAAGGCTGTCACGCAGGTGCGTAAGCAACGACGTCATCGAGGTGAAGTCGGGACAGGCGACCAGCGCGGTGCGGGTGTCGCCAAGCGCCGGCTGCAGCTTGAGCACCGCGCGAGTGACCACGCCCAGGGTGCCTTCGCTGCCGATAAATAGCTGCTTGAGGTCGTAGCCGGCGTTGTTCTTGAGCATCGGGCTCATGGCGCTGATCACCTGGCCATCGGCCAGCACCGCCTCGAGCCCCAGCACCTGCTGGCGCATCATGCCGTAGCGTATCACCCGGTTGCCGCCGGCGTTGGTGGCGATATTGCCACCGATGCTGCAGCTGCCCCGGGCGCCCAGGTCGAGCGCAAACTGCATGCCGACCTCGCGGGCGGCCTCCTGGACCTTCTGCAGCGGCGCGCCGGCCTGCACGGTGATGGTGCCGGCCACCGGGTCGATCTCCTCGATGGCGGCAAGACGCTCGAGTGACAGCGCCAGCTCGTCCGGGGCCGCCTCGGCGCCGTGGACCAGCCCGGTCAGGCCGCCGTGGGTGACGATCGGCTGGCGGGCCTGGTGGCACAGGGCGAGCACTTCCGCTACCTGCTCGGGGGTGCCGGGCCGCACGATGGCTGCGGCGCGGCAGGACGCCCGGCTCAGCCAGTCCACCTGGCGGCTTGCCACGTCATCGCCGGTCAGCACCTGGGCTGCACCCAGGCGCTCGCGCAGTGTCTCGATCAGCGTGGCAAGCGATGACGATAGTTGCTGGGAGGTGACGGCCATCAGTGGGAGGTCTCCTCTTTGCTGGTCTTGTCATCGGTGGTCTTGTCATCGGTGGTCTTGTCGCGGCCGGGAATGGCGGCGAGCAGTTCGCGGGTGTAGTCGGCCTGAGGCCGGGTGAAGACCTCCTGGGCGCTGCCCTGTTCGACGATGCGGCCCTTCTGCATCACGATGATGCGATCGCAGATCTGGGCGGCGACCCGCAGGTCGTGGGTGATGAACAGAAGCGACAGCGAGAAGCGTTGCTTCAGATCCTCGAGCAGCTCGAGCACCTGGGCCTGGATCGATACGTCCAGCGCCGACACCGCTTCATCGGCAACGATCAACTCCGGGTCCAGTGCCAGGGCGCGGGCGATGCCGATGCGCTGGCGCTGACCGCCGGAGAACTCATGAGGGAAGCGGTCGGCGCTGCCGCCAAGCCCCACCAGTTCGAGCAGCTCGTCGGCCTTGGCCAATGCCTGGTCGCGGGGCACGCCGTTGGCGATGGGGCCCTGGGCGATGGCCATGCCCACCCGGGTGCGCGGGTTGAGCGAGGCGTAGGGGTCCTGGAACACCATCTGCACCCGGTGGCGCTGGCGCCGCAGGGCGTCGCCCTTGAGCGCGGACAGGTCTTCGCCGCCGAGCAGGATCTCGCCGCTGTCGGGGCGCTCCAGACGCACGACGCAGCGCCCCAGCGTCGACTTGCCGGAGCCCGACTCGCCGACGATGCCGATGGTCTCGCCGCGTGACAGGGTGAAGCTGACGTCGTCCAGGGCGCGTACCTCACGGGAGGGCTTGAACAGTCCGCCGCGGGAACGGAATACCCGATTGAGGTTGCGTACCTCGAGGATCGGCGTCGGCGCCATCGGCTCGCGCTCGGGCGGTGCGGCGTCGCTGGGAATGGCCTCGATCAGCGCCCGGGTATAGTCGTGACGGGGGTTGTCGAGCACCTCGTCACGGCGACCGATCTCGACGATCCGACCGTGGCGCATCACGCACACCCGGTTGGCGATCTCGGCGACCACGCCGAAGTCGTGGGTGATGAACATCACCGCCATATGGTGGCGACGTTGCAGGTCGGCGATCAGCTCGAGGATCTGCGCCTGGGTGGTGACGTCCAGCGCGGTGGTGGGCTCATCGGCGATCAGCAGCTTCGGTTCCAGCGCCAGCGCCATGGCGATCATCACCCGCTGGCGCTGACCGCCGGAGAGCTCGAAGGGGTAGGCGCGGATGGCCCGCTCGGGCTGGGGCAGGCGGACTTCCTTGAGCAGCTCCAGCGCCCGGGCCTGACGCTCGGCGCCCTTAAGCTCGCCGTGGGCCTCGAACACCTCGGCGATCTGGTCGCCGATGCGCATCAGCGGGTTGAGGGCGGTCATCGGCTCCTGGAAGATCATGCCGATCTTCTTGCCGCGCAGCGCCCGGTGACGCTTCTCGTCGAGGGTCAGCACGTCCTCGCCCTCGAACATCACCCGCCCGGCCACCGGGCGCACGCCCTTGGGCAGAAGGCCCATGACGGTGTTGGCGGCCATGGACTTGCCGGACCCGGATTCGCCCACCACGCACAGGATCTCACCGGGGCTGACTTCGTAGGACAGCTCTTCCACGGCGTATTCGCGATCGGCGCCGGCGGGCAATGCGACGCTCAGGCCCTCGATGCGCAGGATCGGTTCCGAGGCGGGATCGCCGCTGTGATCGCCACAGAGATCGCCGGCGGTGGCGCTCTTCGGCACCTTCTCCGGTTCGCTGCGCGATGCAGTGGAAGCACTGGTGCCGCTGGTGCTGTTGTCAAAGGTGTTCATGGCTCAGCGCTCCCGTGCGAGTTTGGGGTTGAGGGCGTCATCGAGCCCTTCGCCGACCAGGTTCAGCGCCAGCACGGTCAACAGGATCGCAAGGCCGGGGAAGAATGACAGCCACCAGGCCTGGCGGATCACGGTGCGTGCAGCGCCGATCATGTAGCCCCAGGACATCACGTTGGGATCACCGAGGCCGAGAAACGACAGCGCCGATTCCAGCAGGATGGCGGTAGCCACCATCAGCGAGGCCAGCACGATGATCGGCGACAGGGTATTTGGCAGGATCTGGCGCAGGATGATCTGGGTGTTGGTCTGGCCGACCAGGCGCGCCGCCTCGACGTATTCGCGATGGCGCAGCGACATGAACTCGGCGCGCACCAGGCGGGCCACCGGCGGCCAGCTGACGATGGCGATGGCCAGCACGATGGAGGTCACGCTGGGCTGCATGATCGCTACCAGCACGATGGCCAGGGCGAAGTTGGGGATGGTCTGGAAGAACTCGGTGAAGCGCATCAGAGCGTCGTCCACCAGGCCGCCGTAGTAGCCGGCGATGGCGCCCAGCGGCACGCCGATGGCCAGCGCCACGGCGGTGGACACCAGGCCGATCAGCAGCGATACCCAGGCGCCGTGCATCAGTCCGGCGGCGACGTTGCGCCCCATGGTGTCGGTGCCGAGCCAGAAGCCGTCCTGGGCCAGCGGCGGCAGGAAGGGGCGCTGCACCATGCGCCAGGGGGATTCGGGGAACAGCACCGGGGCCAGCACGGCCATCAGGATGATCGCCCACAGGATGATCAGCCCCACCAGGGCGCCGCGGTTCTGGGCGAAACGGGCGAAGAAACTCATGCGGCGGCCCCCTTGATGCGTGGATCGGCCAGTCGATAGACCAGGTCGGTGGCGATGTTGAACAGGATCACCAGGGCGGCGGAGAAGAAGAAGATCCCGAGCAGCAGGTTGTAGTCACGCTGCATCAGCGCCTCGTACATCAGTCGGCCGATGCCCGGCCAGGCGAACACCGTCTCGGTGAGGATGGCGCCGCCGACCATCTGGCCGGCCTGCAGCCCCGCCAGGGTGATGATCGGCAACAGGGCGTTGCGCAGAATATGGCGGCGCTGGATGACCCTCGGCGCCAGGCCCTTGGCCTTGGCGGTCTTGACGAAGTCCTGCTGGGCGGCGTCGAGCATCGAGGCGCGGGTCATGCGCGTATAGATGGCCATGAAGAACAGGCCCAGGGTAGTGGCCGGCAGTACCAGGTGCTTGGCCACGTCCAGGGCGTAGGCCAGGCCTTCCAGGTTGGCGCCGACGGTAAACATGCCGTAGGCGGGCAGCCAGTCCAGGTACACCGAGAACAGCACCACCGCCATCAGCGCCACCCAGAACAGCGGGGTGGCGTAGAACAGCAGGGCCAGCGCCATGATCAGCGAGCCCGAGGCCTTCTTGACGCGCATCGCGGCCATGGAGCCGGCGAGGATGCCGAGCACCAGCGACAGCACGAAGGCGGTGCCGGTCAGCAGCAGGGTCGCGGGCAGGCGGTCGAGAATCAGGTCCAGCACCGGCATCTGCTGGCGGTAGGAGTAGCCGAAGTCCAGGGTCAGGATGCCGGATACGTAGTGCCACAGCTGGACATACATGGGCTGGTCCAGCCCGAACTGCTCGCGCAGCTGGGCGATGAAGGCTTCATCGGCGGCGCCGGCTTCCCCGGCCAGGATGGCCGCCGGGTCGCCGGGGGCGAGCTGGATCAGCACGAAGTTGAACACGACGATCAGCAGCAGCACGATGGCGGCCTTCAACAGTCGTGAAATGATAAGGCGGGCGTAGAGCATGGTGAGGTCCCGGGCAGTAAGCCTGTGGTGATGGCAGCAGCAAAATCAGGGCTGGCGCGGCCCGTGGTGGGCCGCGCCGTATCGCCGTTTTTGGCTCAGTCGGCGATCCAGGCGTCCTTGAAGCCGTCGTTGACGCCCACCGCCGAGGTCACCAGATTGTTGACGTTGCAGCGGTAGATGGTCGGGAAGCCGAGCTCCAGCAACCAGCCGAGCGGTGCGTCCTCGAGAAGGATCTGCTGCACCTCGTGGTAGAGACGCTCACGCTCGCTGTCCGGATAGGCAGTGGCGGCGGCGTTGAACAGTTCATCCACCTCGGGGTTCTGGTAGCCCTCGACGTTGTTCCAGGGCGAGCCCTTCTCGGTGTTGGTGGACAGGTAGGTCCGCGAGATACCGAGCGCCGGGTCGCCGTACTGGTACAGGTAGGTGAAGGCCAGGTCGAAGTCGCGCTCGCCCAGTCGCTGGTTCCAGCCGCCCACGTCGGTTGCCTCGGTGCGCACGTTGATGCCCACCTCCTTGAGGTTCTGCTGTACCGCCTCGGCCCAGCGATTCCAGGTCTCGCCGTAGGGCAGCGGCAGCAGGGTGACCTCCTCGCCGTCGTAACCCATCTCGTCGAGCAGTTCCTCGGCCTTGTCCGGGTCGTAGCTGTAGCCCTCGAGGTCCGGGTCATTGAACTTGGCGTTGGAGCCAAACGGCCCTGCCGGGACCTGGCCCATGCCGTTCCACAGCACGTCCCGGGCGAACTCGCGGTCCATGGCGTACATCACCGCCTGGCGGAAGCGCTTGTCGGCGGTCGGTCCTTCACGATTGTTCATCCACAGCATGGCGAAGGGGCTGAAGTACTCGTGGCCCTTCTCGGTCACGCAGGTGTTGTCCATGGCGGTCAGCCGGGGGACGTCGAAGTTCTCCACGGTGCCGTAGGGCAGCACGTCGACGGTACCGTTCTCGTAGGCCACCGCGCGGGAGGCGCCGTCCGGGATGACGTGCCAGTTGATGCCATCGAGGTAGGGCAGGCCTTCCTCGTAGTAGTCATCGAAGCGGGTCAGCTTGATGACGGTGCCGCGGTCCCAGCTGTCGAACTGGAACGGGCCGGTGCCGATGGGATGGTTGTTGGCCTCGTTGTTGCGGAAGTCAGTGCCGGCGTAGATGTGCTCGGGCACCATGGTGAAGGTGCCGGCCTCGAACGAGATCAGGAACGGGCCGAAGGGCTTCTTCAGGGTGAACACCACGGTGTGGTCGTCGGTCGCCTCGATGCTCTCGACGTGCTCGAGCACCGCACGGGCGCTTGGATTCAAGTCGCGGTGGAAGACGTCGGCGGAGAACACCACGTCTTCGGCGGTGAAGGCCTCGCCGTCATGCCACTTGGCGTTTTCCTGAAGGTGGAAGGTGTAGGTCAGGCCGTCTTCGCTGATCTCCCAGCTCTTGGCCAGTTGCGGCATCGGCTCCATGTCGGTGGAGTAGCGCAGCAGGCCCTCGTAGATGTTGCCGGCCACCGTGCGGGTGGGGGCGTTCTGGATCATGCCCAGCACCAGGCCCGGCGGCTCCGGCTGGATGATGGTGTCGATGACACCGCCCCGCTGGGGTTCCTGGGTGGCCTCTTGCTGGGCGTCCTGGCCGTCGTCCTGGGCCAGCGCCGGGGTGGCCGCCAGCGGCAGCAGGGCGGCGAGTCCCAGCGTCAGCAGGGAGGCGTTGAAGCGAGAGGCGCGTGTCTGAGTCGAGCTTGCCCGGGTCGAGGGGGACAGCGGCGAGCAAGATGGCAGAAAGGTGACGCGGGGGTGGCGGGAGTTCGAGGTCATATCAGGGCACCTTGGTGGCCCGGAGGTGTTGCCAGAGGTGCGTGAAGCCAGGGGCAGAAAGCGCCGCCAGTGCGCTGTTGCCGGGCTTTCGCGTCGCTGAGGCCAGCTCCGGGACTGTTGTTGTTGGGGATTTCCGTAAGCCCTTTAGAACCTAGCAGCCTCGGCACAAACTGTCGACAGTCGGCAATCGACTGTTGTTCGACGCAGGATACGGTCATACTGGGGTATGACCCTTCAGGCCAACTACGGGAGTCGAGCATGGCCAATCCTCGGGACCCCTCAGCCGCGCCCTTCGTGGTTCAGCGCAACCTGGTGGACCAGGTGGTCGACTACTTGACCGAGGCGATCCTGGCCTCGCGCTTCGCACCGGGCGAGCGGTTGTCGGAGGCGGGGCTGGCGGCGGAGCTCGGCATCAGCCGGGCCCCGGTACGCGAGGCCGCCAGGCTGATGGAGAGCCGTGGCCTGCTGGTATCGCGACCGCGGCGCGGGTTCTTCGTGCGTACCCTGGATGTGGCCGAGCTGAGCGATGTCTTCGATCTGCGCATCGGTCTGGAACGCCACGCCTTCGAGCGTGTGATGACGCGCTTCGACGCGGCTATCGAGCAGCGTCTGCATCGGCAGATCAGTCGTCTGTGCGAGGTCGCCGCCGGTGATGACGAGGGGCTCAAGATCGAGGAGGACCTGGCCTTTCATCGCCTGGTGTTCGAGCTGGCCGACAACGCCCGGCTGGCACGTGCCTTCGACGACCTGAGCTTCGAGCTGCGGCTGTGCATCACCCTGATCACCCGTACCCACGAGACCCCCGAAAGCATCGCCGCCTCCCACTGGCGGCTGCTGGAGGCACTGAAGAGCGGTGATCCTCAGCGCTGCCGGGACGAGGTGGACTACCATATTGGCGTGGCCAGGGACTCGGTGATCGAGCGGTTGGCCGATCACGCCGGGGTGGCGCGTGGCTGAACGAGTGGGCGGCGTCGGGAGTGACGTCGTGGTCGAACTAGCGACTCCAGCAGTGACTCAAATACCGATTCAAATTGCGACTCAAATAGCGACGTAAGTCCTGGTCGAACGGTGGGGCCGGGGCCGCGGCTAGAGCCTGTATCGGGTGCGCTGGTCTTGTGCTGCAGGTGCTCGAAGGTGCATAACTAGTAAGCGTAAAACACATTTAACATGCGGAATTTGCCGTCAATGACGACACCACAACTATCCACCGATGCCCTGGACGCCAACGAACGGCGGCTGCTCGATGCCTGCGACGACTTGATGCCGGAGACCCTTGCCCTGACCAGCGCTATGGTGCGCGAGTACAGCGTGCTGGGGGCGGAGGCCGGGGTACTTGAGGTGATGGAAAGCCATCTGCTGGACATGGGGCTGCCTGTCGAGCGCGTACCACTGCCCGAGAAAGGCGCAGATGCCGAGCAGGCACCGGTGGCCAGGGGCGTCGACCGACACAACCTGATCTCGGTGATCAACGGCACCTCGTCCCGGCCGCACCTGATCTTCAACGGCCACCTGGACGTGGTGCCGGCGGAGCCGCTGTCGATGTGGTCTCGTCCGCCCTGGGAAGCCTGGCAGGAGGATGGCTGGCTTTACGGGCGCGGCGCCGGTGACATGAAGGCCGGCATCGCCGCCATGGTGACGGCGGTGGCGGCGATGAAGCGGGCCGGACTCGAGATCGATTTTCCGCTGACGCTGCAGACGGTGATCGAGGAGGAATGCACCGGCCATGGTGCGCTGGCCTGCCTGGCCCGTGACGGCCGCGGCGACTTTGCGCTGATTCCCGAGCCGTTCGGGGCGACCCTGACCACGGCCCAGATCGGCACCCTGTGGTTCAAGGTGTCGCTGGACGGGGTGCCGGCCCACGTGCTGGATACCGCCGCCGGGGCCAACGCCATCGAGGCGATCCAGTCGGTGGTGGCGCCGCTCAAGGCACTGGAGGCGGAACTGAACGCCGGGCGCGAGCCGCCCTATGACGAGATCGAGCACCCTTTCAACCTGAATATCGGCAAGATCGAAGGGGGCAACTGGGCGTCCAGCGTGCCGTCCCGGGCGACCCTGGAGGGGCGTATCGGCTTCGCGCCTGAAGTCCGGGTGGAAGACATCATGGAAAAGGTGCGGCGCTGCGTCGAGGCGGCCAGCGCCTCGCTGGGCCCGGGCATTTCCGGGCTGGACGTCGAGTTTCACGGTTTTCGCTCCGAGGGCCACCACGTCGACACCGACAGCCCCGGGGTCGCCCTGCTGGCAGATTGTCATCGTGCCCTGACCGGTGAGGAGCTGCCCTCGGTGGCGTTGACCTGCACCACGGATCTGCGAGCGCTCAATCGACACGGCATCGCCGGGACCTGCTACGGGCCCGTGGCCGAACGCATCCATGGCATCGATGAGCGGGTCGAGATTGCCTCTATCCAGCACACCCTCAAGGCCTACGCGCTGTTTCTGTATCGCTGGGGGCGCTGGGCCGAGGGCCAGGTCGCTTCCGATACCTGTCCGCAGTGATACCCATAGTCCGGCCAGCGCTGGCCCGGCCAGCCCTGGCCGGGCCCTCACGTTCGCCGTGCAAGCCCGGCCTTCTCGCTCGGTCCACAAGCAAAGCCTGCACGCTCAGCGCGAAAGCCTGACCCGCGGGCCTGTCTGCAAGACCCGCCCGCAAGACCCGCCCGCCAAATTCCTCGCCTCAAGCTCGACCCATTAAGGTTGACTGGGTCGAGCACTTTCGTCTGTGACCGCCGAACGACTCGGTTTCTGTTGTCCTGAGTCGGGGTTTTGCCGTCAGCAGGCTGCCACTCTAAAAGCGTTGTTCCATGGAGTGGAGCGGCGGGTGCTGCACGAGCGGGCTCAGGAATGTCGACCTTTCATGCAGAGCCCGCGTCAATTGGCAGGGAGGGTGGCATGGCAACACAAGTGGGCGGGAAGGATGACCCCGAGGAGAATCCCGCAGCCAGCGGGACAAGGCGTACAGGGCCGAGACCGGTTTCGCTTTACGATGCGATCGACGCGGAGGTCAGTCCTCCGCCTGGTCGGCTGAGCCCGAGAGGGCGACGATGGTTGATCAACGCCGAGGGCTGCCGGCTGATGCCCTATCTCGACCTGAGCGGAGCGCCCATCCACCACTGGCAGAAGGGGGCGACGATCGGCGTGGGGCATCTGATCATTCGACAGCAGTGGCCGTGGTTTGCCAATGGCATCGACAAGCAGTGGGCGGAGTCACTGTTGCGCCAGGACCTGCAGCACGTGGAGCTTGGGGTGCTTGATCGCCTCGAGGCCTGTCGTCCCTGGGTGGGCGCGCGAGGTCTTCGTCAGCACCAGTTCGATGCCCTGGTGTTGCTGGCCTTCAATATCGGACTGGCGGCATTTTCGAACTCTTCACTGGTGGCCATGCTGTGTGATTCCCGTACCGTGACCCCCTACGCGACGCTTGAACAGGCGTGGCTTGCCTGGAAGTACGCTGGCGGCGAGGTGATGCCAGGACTGGAGCGGCGTCGCGCCGAGGAGTGGCGCATCTTTAAAGAGGGTGACTACGGGCCTGACATCTAAGCAGGTTTTCTCGTAGGGAGCCCGGCAGAAGAGGTGCCCGAAGCGGGGTGGGGCGAGGAGTCAGCCCTATCTTCAAGTCGGTGCATGTCCCGCCAGAAAAAGCTCGGTCGCGTAGCGTGCGCGGTGGTCTCTGGCCTCCAGTGTCAGCGAGGGTGGGCGCCCGACCAGCGAATCGAGCATCCATTCTCCGAGCACCATGCCGGTAAACAAGCCGGCCGAGGTGCGCGGGTCCTTTACCACCAGCTTGCCGCGGGCATGCTGGTCGCGCAGGTAGTCGGCCAGTTCACGGCGGGTACGATCCGGGCCGTGATCGAGAAACAGTGCCCCCAACTCAGGGGCGCGCTCGGCCTCGGCGGCGATGCCACGAATCAGGCGGATGTTGGCGTTTGGCAGCGCCAGGTCGATCAGGTCTCGGGCAAGCTCCTCCAGCACCTCTTGCGGCGGTCGCTCGCCGGCCTGTCCCAGTCGACACCAGACACTGGACGCCTGGGCTTCCAGGGCGGCGGTGAACAGCCCCTCCTTGTTGCCGAACAGCTTGTAGAGGGTGCTTAGCGAGCCGCCCGCTCGGGCGACGATGTCATTGACGCTGGCGCCGGCGTAGCCCTTGTCCAGGAATACCTCGCGGGCGGCGGCCAGGAGCCGCTGGCGGCGGGCCTCGCCCTTCGGTGTAGAGCATGAATCTGCGGACGTCATCGTGGCTTCCCATCAATCCAGGAGGGGGCGATAGCAGGCTGTCGGGACGATTGTAGTCTGCATTACACATTCATGTTTCAACGCCAGGTTGTACGGGGGGCTGGCGACAGCGAGTGGGCGTGCGGCGTGATTCAGGTCTTGAACGAGAACAGGGCAAAGGCGCCGAGGCTTGCCGCCAGCAGGAAACCCGCCAGGCCGATGCGGCCCCAGGGCAGAGAGGCGTTGCCCAGATGCATCAGCTCAGGCTTGCGCGGTGAGTAGCGCACGCGCACGACGCTGCCTACGGGGTAGTCGGCGATGTAGGCATCGGCGTCTTCCTGTCGGGTGAAGGAGGGAACGCCATCGAATCCCGTGTTGTCGGATTGAATACGCCGACCGTCGATGGTGGCGTCGAAGCGCAGCAATGCCAGGTAACGCCTTTGCTGATCGTCTCGCTCGCGCTGGTGGCGCTGGGCTTCCGCCAGCCGGACCTCGGCGTGGGTCACGGTGGCCTCGGCGGTCGGCCAGCGGTTGACGTCGCGGACCTTGTACGCGCCGACGCCGGCGATGACGGCACCGATCAGAGCGGCGAGGGAGACGATCAGCAGCGGATGAGGCATGGTGGTATTCCGAATGAGCCCATGAATGTCGAGGGCGAAGCAGGGGGCGCCGTCACGGGCGGTTCATGTGCCTCCTGGAAGGCGCAACAACGAGGAAAACACGATGACGATGATGGCGTCCCTGAAGCGTTGGATCAATGATGTGGCGCAGCAAGAGGATGCGTCGTCCGGGGTGGACCTGTCACTGGCCACGGCGGTGTTGCTGTGCGAGGTGATTCGTGCGGACTACCGCCTGGATGACAGCGAGATCCATCTGATGCGCAGCCAGCTCAAGGAACAGTTCGAACTCGAGGACGAAGCACTGGACGAGCTGATGACACTGGCTCGGGAAGAGGCCGAGGGTGCGGTGGATCATCACCGCTTCGTACGTGAATTGCGTGACCGCACCGGCTATCAGGACCGGGTAGCGCTGGTACAGCAGATGTGGGCGCTGGCGTTTGCCGACGGCGAGAAGGATGCCCTGGAGGAACACCGTATCCGCGCCCTGGCGGAGCTGTTGCACGTCAGCCACTCGGACTTCGTGCGCACCCGTATCGTCGAACAGAATCGCGCCGAGGGTGTGTAGCGAAAGTCTTGACGCTACAATAAGTTTTTCTGCATATGACGCCGTGGCCGCCATGGTTTTACTGGCGACGGGCGGCATGTCCAGGTAATCACACGTCATCAGACGTTAGCAGGCGTTATAGGACAAGGAGGAAATGATGTCGCGCAAGATGGTGGTAGTGGGAGCCGGCATGGTCGGTGTGTCGGTGGCGTGGCATCTGAGGCGCCGCGGCCACCAGGTCACACTTCTCGACCGTCGTGAGCCCGGTTGCGAGACCTCCTACGGCAACGCCGGCATCATCCAGCGCGAGGCGGTGCGTCCCTATGCCTTCCCGCGCGACCTGGCGACCTTGTTGCGGGTGGTACCCAATCGTCAGATCGACATTCGCTATCGGCCGGGCGCGATGTTCGCAAGCGCCGGGACGCTGCTCAAGTACTGGCAGAACTCGGCGCCCGCCCGCTACGAACAGATCGTGCCGGAGTACGCCTCGCTGATAGGCGGCTGCCTGGAGGCCCACTTGGCGATGATCGAGGCTTCCGGTGCCGACGCGCTGGTACGTCGCCAGGGCTGGCTCGAGGTCTATCGCAGCAGCAAGGCGCTGGGCGAGCGAGCGGCCCAGGCCGAGTTGGATGCCAAGCGCTTCGGCATCCGCTTCGACTACCTCGACAGTGAGGCGCTGTCGCGCCTTGAGCCGGATCTGGAGCCCGGACTGGCCGGGGCGATCCACTGGCTCGATCCCTGGACGGTGGCAAGTCCGGGTGATCTGGTGGCCGCCTACGCCAAGTCATTTTCCGATGACGGCGGTGAGATCATCCAGGCGGACGTCACCGATGTGTGCCGGCAGGGCGATACCTGGCGCATCGACACTTCGGGCGACACCCTGGAGGCAGATGGGCTGGTGATGGCGTTGGGTCCCTGGTCACAGGACTGGATAAAGGCCCTGGGTCTGTCGATCCCGCTGTTCGTCAAGCGTGGCTACCATATGCACTATGGTCAGTCGAATGACGCCAGGCTGACCCACTGGGTGATGGACGCCGAGGTAGGCTATCTGCTGGCGCCCATGAGCAGCGGGATTCGCCTGACCACGGGGGCCGAGCTCGAGCGTCTTGATGCGCCGGCCCACCTGGAACAGCTGGAGGCAGCGGAGCAGCAGGCACGCAAGCTGTTTCCGCTGGGGCAGCGTCTCGAGCCCACGCCATGGAAAGGCGCCAGACCCTGTACCCCGGACATGAAGCCGGTAATCGGTGGCGTACCCGGGCAGTCAGGCTTGTGGCTGGCCTGTGGCCACGGTCATCAGGGCTTCACCCTGGGCCCGGTGACCGGCAAGCTGCTGGCGCAGGTCATCGATGGCGAGCAGCCGGACATCGACATGGCGCCGTTCAGGGTGGACCGCTTCTGATCCCGCGCTGGCGCCGGTCCATGCCGGAAGTGCGTTAGCGCCGTCCCATGCTGGTAGTCCGGGGCCATGCCGCCTCTGCAAGGGGCGGTCTGGCGTGGCAGTCAGCGAGGGCGAAAGAGATGGGGAAGCGGCGTGCAAGCGCCGTTGTCGGCGGCGGCGGGGCTGGTCAGGCTGGGGCCAGTCGGTGACCAGACATCGGCCCCGTCATGATCTGAGGCCTTTATCAGGCTTCGTCGGCGTCACGACGGTGAAGGCCGGAGGTTGAGTTACCGTCGTTCGAGGTATCGTTCAAGGTAGCGTTCGCGCTATTGGTCGAGCTATTGGTCGAAAGAGCCGGCTCGGCGCCGGATGACCCGCGGCGATCGGCCAGGGCGCGTGCCAGCAGCTTGATCAGCAGCGTCACCAGGAACACCAGCCAGCTGGCCGTCGCCAGTACATTGAACAGCAGCATCTTCTGGGCGCCGCTCATCGGTGTAATCAGATGGTCGATGCCGATGGCCAGCAGAAATGCCAGGTTCAGCGGCAGCGCCAGGATGTGCATCCACATCTCCGTGCGCCGCTTGCGGACGTGGTAGCGGCCCAGCATCACCCGCACCGGGCGGTGAACGAAGCTCACCAGGATCATGCTGCCGAGCAGCAGCAGGGCGGCCAGGGCCGGCTCGGCGCTGCCGATATGCAGCGACACGCTGATCGACCAGTAAAGCATCAGCCACATCAGGCCTGCCAGGGTGGCGACGAGGTCGGCGTAGTGACGAACCTTGGGCATGTAACTCTCGCTAGGATGTTTCTGTAATAAGTCTGCGCGCGGCCAGAGGCCCTGGGACTCGTCGGCGCCTTGACAACGTATCGCCCCGGACATCGATGGTAACGTGCCGCGACTCCTCGACGGTGCGGATCAGATCCGGGCGCATGTCCCTCGAATGATACGCGAAATCTCACCCCGTTTGGGCCATGAAACGTTGCCCTTTACGGTATACTGCGCCCGACCATGGATCACTCGACGACAGGATAACAAGTGACTGCGATTACCTTGACCCGGCCCGACGACTGGCACCTTCACCTGCGCGACGGCGTCGCTCTGGCCTCCGTGGTGGCCGATACCGCCCGCCAGATGGGCCGTGCGATCATCATGCCGAACCTCAAGCCGCCGGTGACCAATCTGGACCAGGCACTGGACTACCGCCAACGCATCTTGGCTGCCTTGCCTGCGGAAAGCCAGTTCGAACCGCTGATGACCCTCTATCTTACCGATCGCACCACTTCGGAAGACATCGAGACGGCCTGGGGCAGCGGCAAGGTGCAGGCGGTCAAGCTGTATCCGGCCGGGGCCACCACCAATTCCGACTCAGGCGTGACCGATCTGCGTCACTGCGAGGAAGCGGTAGCCACCATGGCGCGGCTGGGGATGCCGTTGCTGGTGCATGGCGAGGTGACCGATCACGAGATCGACATCTTCGATCGCGAGGCGGTGTTCATCGAGCGGGTCATGAAGCCGCTGCTGTCCCGTCATCCTGACCTCAAGGTGGTTTTTGAGCATATTACCACCGCCGACGCGGCGCGCTTCGTGGCCGAGTCGCCGTCGAATATCGGCGCGACCATCACCGCTCATCACCTGCTCTACAACCGCAACCATATGCTGGTGGGCGGGATTCGCCCGCACTACTACTGCCTGCCGATCCTCAAGCGCGAGCGTCATCGGGAGGCGCTGATCGAGGCGGCGACCTCGGGCGACAAGAGCTTCTTCCTCGGCACCGACAGCGCGCCCCATGCCCGTCACGACAAGGAAAGTGACTGTGGCTGTGCCGGCGCCTATACCGCGCTTACGGCCATCGAGCTGTACGCCACCGCCTTTGAACAGGCCGGCGCGCTGGATCGGCTGGAAGGGTTCGCCAGTCACCACGGTCCCGACTTTTATGGCCTGCCGCGCAACAGCGACTCGATCACCCTGGACAAGGTCGAGTGGCAGGTACCGGCAGAACTGCCGTTTGGCGAAGGCAAGACGCTGGTACCGCTGCGTGCCGGTGAAACCCTGGGCTGGAAGATGCGCCAGGACTGACAGACCTGATGCGATGACCTGATGCGATGACCCGACGTGGCGCCCTCGAGCCGCGGCCTGGTACCCGAACCTCATACTTGGATGAGATGTTCTGGACGGTAATCTGCTTTAGCTACCCCTGATGATATGGTTCAGGGTTTGTTGACCACGAAAACGGCGCGCCCCAAAAGGGCGCGCCGTTTTCGTATTTGGCGCCTGGGCAGCGCCGAGGTGCGGGCGAGGGGAATGCCATGGAAGGCGGCTCTGTATTGGAGGAGGGCTCAACAAGGACTGACGTGAAGCATCAAAGGGGTAGCGAAGAGGCATGGGAAAGTTGGGCCATTGGATTAGAGGTAGTTCATTGTCCTCTAGTACAGTATTGACCTATACCCCATGCATGTAATGTGCGCATAAGCACAGTTTTGTTGCTGCCGGACTAGGTTTGTCATCCCTTTGTTCACAAGGCCTAGGTCTGTCATCCAAAAAAAGAGAGACGCGCCCCTATGATCATCGCCATCGTCGTACAAGTTACCGGCCAAGCCTGGGCCAGAGATGCGGAAGGCAATCTGAGGCCCCTGGCCGAGGGCGACCGCCTGACTGAGGGCGAGGTGGTGATCACCGAAACCGGCGCTCGAGTGAACCTCGTGCAACCCGATGGCACCCGCCTGGCGCAGCTCGGTGGCGAAGTCGAGGTGGCGATTAGCGAGGCGATCAACGAGCAAGGGTCGGCCGATGACGAGGTGATAGAAGACGCCGAGGTCGCCAGGGTCCTGGCGCTGCTCGAAGAGGGCGAAGGAGATCTGCTCGAGGCGTTGGAAGCTCCTGCCGCTGGCTCCGCGGGGGGCGCCGGCGTCGAGGGCGGGCACGATTTCGTGCGTCTTTTGCGTATCGTCGAGGAAGTGTCGCCGCTGTCGTTCGAGTACGGCTATCAGCGCGAGGTCTACGACGTTCAGGAGCAGGATGGCGGGACCGCGGCCGATGAGGACGAGTCCGTCACCCTGACGGGGCTCGATGGGCCTGCGGGAGCAGCAGGCAGCGCCGATATCGGCTTTTCCTCTGCCGAACAGACCGTCAGTGAGGCGGGACTTCCTGGCGGTAGTGCATCAGGCACCGCCGCTACATCAGCGAGTGGCAGTTTTGGTGTATCCGCTCCCGATGGCCTGTCGTTCATTACCGTTGGCGGCAGTGGTCCGATCAGCTTGGATCGACTCAATGGCCTGTCCGGCAATCCGCTGACCATCGAGACGCCCTTGGGCAGCCTGACTCTGACAAGCTATAGCGGCGATGACACCGGTGGTAGCGTTGCCTACACCTACGATCTGACCGACAACGTCGACAACGATAGCGTCGATGGCGCAACCGACGATGGCGTGGTCGACAGCATCGAGATTAGTGCTGTCGACAGCGATGGCAGTACCACCAGTGGCACTCTGGATATCGCGATTCTCGACGATGCGCCCGAGGCGGTGGATGATGCCACCACGACCGGCGAGGACACAGCGGTCACCTACAACGTGCTGGTCAATACCGACGGCACCAGCGATGTTCAGGGCGCTGATGGTGCCAGTGTCAGCGACGCCACCCTGCGTGATGCGAGCCAGGGCAGCGTGAGCTTCGACAGCGACACTGGTGAGGTGACCTTCATCCCGGCGGCGGGCTTCGAGGGCGCGGCGCTCATCGACTACACCATTCGCGATGCCGATGGCGATACCAGCGACGCGGTGTTCACCGTGACGGTGGCGGCGGACTCCACGCCGACCGTCAGCGTGCCGAACGATTCGCCCGATGCCGAAGACGGTCAGTTCAGCGTCAGCGAGGCGGGCCTCGCGGTCGGTAGCGCGGCAGGCGACGGCAGCCAGAGCACCGGCGGTAGTCTGCCGATCGCCACCGGCGGCGACAGCCTGGCCTCGCTGTTGATCAACGGCCAGAACGTGACGGGCGGCGGCACGGTGGAAGCCGACTACGGCACCCTGAGCGTCAGTGTGTCTGACGGCGAGTACCGCTGGAGCTACACCCTGGACGGCAGCACCCAGGACCACACCAGCCAGGGCACCGGCAGTGACGATCTGGCGGATCTGTTCGCCATTGTCGTCACCGACAGCGATGGCGATACGGCACAGACCAGCCTGACCATCGACGTCAACGACGATGTGCCTGTGGCCGTGGACGACGCCGCCAACACCGGCGAAGACACCCCCGTCACCTACAACGTACTGGCGAACGACACTCAGGGCGTGGACGGTGCCAGTGTCAGCGACGCCACCCTGCGTGATGCGAGCCAGGGCAGCGTTAGCTTCGACAGCGACACCGGTGAGGTGACCTTCACCCCGGCTGCAGGCTTCGAGGGCGATGCGGTCATCGATTACACCATCACCGATGCCGATGGCGATACCAGCGACGCGGTGTTCACCGTGACGGTGGCGGCGGACTCCACGCCGACCGTCAGCGTGCCGAACGATTCGCCCGATGCCGAAGACGGTCAGTTCAGCGTCAGCGAAGCCGGATTGCCGGGCGGTAGCGCGGCAGGCGACGGCAGCCAGTCCACCGGCGGTAGTCTGCCGATCACCACAGGCGGCGACAGCCTGGCCTCGTTGGTGATCAACGGCCAGAACGTGACGGGCGGCGGCACGGTCGAAGGCGACTACGGCACCCTGAACGTTAGCGTCTCTGACGGCGAGTACAGCTGGAGCTACAGCCTGGATGGCAGCACCCAGGACCACACCAGCCAGGGCACCGGCAGCGACGATCTGGCGGATCTGTTCGCCATCGTCGTTACCGACAGCGATGGCGACGAGGCCTCGACTAGTCTGACCATCGACGTCAACGACGATGTGCCTGTGGCCGTGGACGACGCCGCCAACACCGGCGAAGACA
>NZ_PXNS01000023.1 GCF_003045775.1 Halomonas litopenaei
GTCATCGTCAGGCATTTATTCAGAAGAAGCCCAATTCCGAGAGGAGTTGGGCCTTCTTTTGTGTAAAGAGTCGTACCCGCGCCACCGGTGAGCGCCATCGCCTGGACGTTTGCGTGCCGGATGCGCTGCACCCGGGACAGGGCTACCTCGATAGCCTGTTCGCCATCAGCCCCTAGCTGTGAGGGGGCGACGGCTAGCTGCCGCCGCGGATTGAGCGGTGCATCAACGACTATCAGGCACGACTTGTACAGGCCTGTCTTCCCAGTTCGTGCTGTTTGGCGGCGAGGACCACGGCAGCGTGATGTGGCCGGCAGCACGCCTGGTCATCGAGCAGCTGAGCCATCGCTATCACCGGAATCTTCCACCAGAAGGGGAGAGTCGGCGACCGACAAACTTGATTTAGGCTTGTGCGATACGCGGGTTGAAGCACGGCGGCTGGACCTCCATCTTGTACAAGCACGTGACAGATAGAGTCGATTGTCTAATTTATCGATCCATGGAGGATGTCATGACGCAGCAAGTGGAAGGCAAACGTGTCGCGATTCTCGCCACCCACGGTTTCGAGGAGTCGGAGCTGGCGGTACCCAAGGCGAAGCTTCAGCAGCAGGGCATCGTGGTGCACGTGGTCTCCCCGGAGGCCAAGGGCATCAAGGCCTGGGCAGGAAACGACTGGGGTGACACCTACGACGTCGACGTGGCCCTGGATGATGTCAGCGAACATGACTATCACGCCTTGGTGTTGCCTGGCGGCCTGTTCAATCCCGACGCCCTGCGCCAGGACGAGAAGGCCTTGAGCTTCGTCAATGCTTTCTTCCAGGCTCACAAGCCGGTGGCAGCGATCTGCCACGCCCCCTGGATCCTGATCAACGCCGGGGTGGTCGAAGGTCGCAGGCTGACCTCCTACCCGAGTGTCGAACAGGATCTGCGCAATGCAGGCGCCGACTGGGTCGACGAGCAGGTAGTGGTGGATAACGGCCTGGTGACCAGCCGTAAGCCTGATGATCTGGATATCTTCTGCCACAAGCTGGTCGAGGAAATCCACGAAGGGCGTCACGAGAAGCAGCACGCCTGACGCTGTTCGATACAGCAACCTGGCGGAACGCAACAGGCCCCCGGCGACTTGGTCGCCGGGGGCCTGTTGCGTGTCGAGGTGGTGTTGGCTGGTGATGTAGCCGAGCCAGTTCGACGGGCTAGTTCGAAGGGCTGGTTCGACGGGCCTATTTGACGGTGGAAGAAGCGTTCATTGATGGAGTGACCGAATCGGTCTGTTCCTCGCCAGTGGGCTCGATGCGCTTTACGCCGAACCAGCCGGTCCAGGGTCCGATCATGGCAAGCAGGATCGAGAAGACGATACCCAGGTAGTTGAACAGCGCCCAGGGAGCGTAGTCGAGGGTGGCAACACCCAGGGTGCCTGCCATGTAGACGGCGGAGACGGTCCAGGGGGCCAGCGGCTCGGGAATCATGCCGCCGTCTTCCATGCTGCGCGACAGATTGAGCTGGTGCAGGCCTCGCTTGCGATATTGCTCGGCGAACAGCTCACGGGTCAAAAAGAAGGTTACGTAGCTGTTGCCGGTGGCCAGGATGATGGTGCTGCTGGCCGCCAGCGAGGCCAGGATAGTGCCGCGGGCGGAGCGCACGTAGGCCAGGCTGCGATCGAGCACGACCTTGAGGATGCCGGCGGCCTCCAGCGCCGAGGCAAAGAAGAAGGCGCACAGCGCGAACAGCACTGCTCCGTGCATGCTGTAGAGCCCGCCACGGTTCAGCAGGCTGACCAGTGCCGGGGGCAGGGTGGCGACGTCCAGGCCCGGGTTGAAGCCGGCCAGCAGGCTGACGTTGAAGCCCGATACTGCGGCCTTGGCCACCGCCTCGGGGCTGGCACCCTGGAGCAGTATCGCCAGCAGGGCGGCGCAGGCCGAGGCCAGGAACAGTACCACCAGGGTCGGTTTCTTGCGCACCGAGCCGAACAGCACGATGGCCACCGGCAGCAGCAACAGGAGGTTCAGCTGATAGAGCCCGCCGATGGTCTCGGCGCTGGCGGCGATGGCCTCCGGGGTGCCCTCTGCCAGGTCCATGTTGAGGCCGAGTATCAGGTAGACCACAGCGGCCACCACGCTGGCGGGCAGTGAGGTGTACATCAGGTGGCGGATGTGTCGGTACAGGTCTTCGCCTACCACCATGGAAGCCATGATGGTGGTGTCCGACAGCGGCGACAGCTTGTCGCCGAAGTAGGCGCCCGAGAGCACCGCGCCGGCGGTGATCGCCAGGTTGATGTCCATGGCCGCGGCGATGCCCATGATAGCCACCCCCAGGGTCCCGGCGGAGCCCCAGGAGGTGCCGGTGAAGGTGGAGACGATGGCGGTGCCGAAGAACGCCATGACGTACAGGTAGCGGGGGTCGATCAGCTCCAGGCCATGGTAGATGAAGTAGGGAATGGTGCCCGAGATCATCCAGGTGCCGATGATGATACCGATGCTGTAGAGCACCAGTAGCGCGGACAGGGCGGTGCGTACCTTGTTGCCCATGATGTCCATGACGCCTTCCCAGGTCCCGCCGTGCAGCAGACTGAACAGGGTGGCGGCGGCGCCCAGGGTGATCAGCACCAGTTCGGTGGGTAGGCCCGCCACCACGATGCCGTAGACGATGGCGAAGGCGATGGCGGTCAGCAGGATCAGGGATGGAACAAGTCCAGGTTGTCGTTGTATGGCTGGCATGGGATGTCCTCCTCGTGGTGATCAGCGTTCGAGCGCGGCGAACCCCCGCTCGAGGTCGTCGATGATGTCGTCGATGTGTTCAAGCCCGATGGCCAGGCGAATCAGCGGTTGTCCGCTGCCGTCGGGGCGCATGGGAGACAGCGCAAGACTTTCGTAGCCGCCCCAGCTGACGCCGATACGCATCAGTTCGAGGGCGTCGATGAAGTTCGCGATGCGCGAGTAGCTGGGGTGGTGAAGCGCAAGGCTGAGCAGGCCCGAATGGCCGTGCAGCTGGCGGGCGGCCCAGTCGGCGGCGGCGCCTTTGGCGAGGCTCGGGTGATGCACAGCTGCGACCTGCGGGTGGTCAGCGAGAAAACGTGCGACCGCCAAGGCGTTGCGCTGATGCTCGGCCATGCGCACCGGCAGGGTGCGTAGACCGCGCAGGATTAGCGAGGCGCTGTGGGGCGACAGAGCGGCGCCCAGCAACTGGTGACCGTTGGCGAAGAGCCTGTCGATCAGCTTGGCGTCGGCGATGACTGCGCCGCCGACCACGTCGCTGTGCCCGCCGATGTACTTCGACAGCGAGTGCACCACCATATCGATGCCGTGGGTAAGCGGCTTCTGGAACAGCGGGGTGGCCCAGGTGTTGTCGATCAGCGTGAGGATGCCGCGTTTCCGGGCGATGGCGGAGATAGCCTCGAGGTCTGCCAGCTCCATGCGCAGTGACGACGGACTCTCGATGTAGATCAGGCGGGTCTCGGGCCGCAGGTGGTCGGTCAGTTGCTGGTCACCGGCGATACCGTCGTGGCTGACGCCGTAGCGGGCCATATGGTCGAGCAACTCGACGCTCGGCCCGTAGGTCTGGTTGATGCGCAGGACGTGGTCGCCGTGCTTCAGCAGCGAGAATAGTGTGGCGGAGATGGCGCCCATGCCGGAGGCAAAGGCCTTGCAGGCCTGGCCACGTTCCAGCGCCGCCAGCTTGTCTTCCAGCAACTTGACGGTGGGATTGAGCCCTCGGCTATAGATGAAGCGTTCGCGTTCGGCCAGCTGTGCGCGGCTGAAGCTTTCGAGGTCCGGGAAGGTGAAGATGCTGGTCTGGTAGACGGGAGGTGCCACGGCGCCGTGATGATCCTGGCGCTGTTCGAAGGCGTGACTACAGATATGGCGATCCTGTGGGTCCACGGTGCGGTCTCCGCAAGCAGGGTGGATTGAGCTATCAGCCTGTCTGATAGCTAAGCTAGCACGGCCCTGCTGGCCCCACAATTGATCCAGAAGAGGTTTGCCGTTACCGTCGATCAGGCCCCTGGACGCCTTTCCTGCCTGGATGCCAACGTCATGAAACGACTCTACTTATCGGACACCGTCGCCGGAGAGATCAGCGCCTATATCGCCAAAGAGCAGTTGGCGCCGGGGGCGCGCCTACCTTCGTTGGGGGAGTGGATGGAGCGCCTGGAGGTAGGTCGATCTACCCTCCGGGAGGGCCTCAAGAAGCTCCAGGCCGAGGGCATCATCGAGGTGGTCAACGGCAAGGGGATCTTCGTCAGCGAACAGCGGACCTTTCAACTGCTGGCCAGTCTTGGCATCCATGACGCCAGGGCGCATCTGCTGGAGATGCTCGAGGTTCGCCAGGCGCTGGAGGCCCAGGCCATCCTGCTGGCCGTGCGGCACGCCGAAGAGACCGCCTTCGAGGCCATGGCCGGCCACCTGGATGACTATCGACGTGCTCGGGCGAGGGAGGATTTCCTCGCGGTCAGCGAGGCCGACGCGGCCTTTCACCTGGCGATCTATCAGGCCTGCGGCAATCGCGTGCTGGTCGGGCTGATCCAGATGATGCACGACGAGCTGTACCTGTCCTGGGACTCGCCGGACGATCGTCATGAGGTGTTTGACGCAAGCTTTGCCCACCACGAAGACCTGCTCGAGGCCATGCGGCGGCGTGATGAGCAGGCCGCTCTGGCCGCCTTCGACAGCCTGGTCGGTGCCACGCGCAAGAGCGTCGAGGCCATGGTGTCGTGAAGACGCCGGCCTGGTGGCTGGTTCGTTGCGCCTGCAGCAATAGCGTACAGGGCGGGCTTCGCCCATCAGATATTGCTGCTTCGATGCAGCAAGCAGCGACGCAGTGGCCAGTCAGTAGGCGGCTGGCATTGGCGTTGTGGAGGACTTTCGAGTCCAGGCTCGGGCATTGTCCGCGTGGCTACAATCGAGCAGAGTGGCGGACGCTTGCATGGTGCCATTTTCCTTTTGCTCGCCACCGCCCGTCGGTGCTCGTAACACCTGGAGGAGTTGCTCAGAGGCACACCCACAGGAGTGTTGCAGACGCGTGGATTTCCGGCGACAGGCGACATTCGATAGACTATGCCCTTTTCCCGTGGAAGGGGCGAGGGATGACCATTGGTGAGCTGATTCGGCTGTTGAGTGACGGCGAGTTCCACTCCGGCCAGCAGCTGGGGGAAAAGCTGGGCGTGTCGCGGGCGGCGGTGTGGAAGCAGCTGCGCAAGCTTGAGGATCTCGGCATCCCCATGGAGGCGGTCAAGGGGCAGGGGTATCGGCTAGCCGAACCCCTTGAGCTGCTCGATGGGCCCTCGGTGGTGGCCGCGCTGTCACGCGAGTCGCGTCGGCACCTCTCGCGCCTCTTCGTGGAAGACACCCTGCCCTCGAGCAACGAGTTCCTGCGCGAGCGTTTTCGTCAGGGAGCAGGGCACGCTGAGGCCTGCCTGGTCGAACAGCAGAGCGCCGGCCGTGGGCGGCGCGGGCGCACCTGGACGACCCCCTGGGGGCGCACGCTGATGTGCTCCGTGGGCTGGCGCTTCGATTCGGGTGTCGCTGCCCTGGAAGGCCTCAGCCTGGCCATCGGCGTGGTGCTGGCCCAGGTACTGGAACGCCATGGGCTCAAGCCCGGGCTGAAGTGGCCCAACGACGTGCTGTTGCCCTTGGGTCCGCAAGGATCGGCTCAGCAAGGATTGGATGAGCAGGGAGCGACCGGGCAGGGGGCGGGTCAGCAGGGCTTTGGCAAGCTGGCCGGTATTCTGGTCGAGATGAGCGGTGACGCCGCCGGCCCCTGCGAGGTGGTGCTCGGCATGGGCATCAACGTGGATCTGCCGGAGAGCTTCCGGGCGAAGATCGATCAGCCGGTCGCTTGTGTGCATGATCAGGCTCCGGGACTATCCCGTAACGTGCTGGCGGCCGAATTGCTGGACGGTCTGCTGGGCATGCTGGCAGGTTTCGAGGAGCAGGGGTTCGATGCCTGGCGCGACGCCTGGAACGCACGTCACGCCTTTGCCGGTTGGGACATCGAAATCATTCGAGGGGAGCAGCGCGAGCTGGCCCAGGCAGGAGACGTGGATGGCAGTGGCAATCTCTGGGTGCGCAAGGGCATTGACGGAGAGCGGCAAGAGCGCCTGGTGGGAGGAGAGATCAGCGTGCGGGCTCGCCCATGATTCTTGATCTGGATATCGGCAATACCCTGTCCAAGTGGCGCCTGAAGGACGCTGACAGCAGCGAGATTCGCTCCAGGGGCGCGGTGTGGACCCGGGAGGAGTGGAAGCCCGGGTCGGACATTCCCGACCTCGACGTGGTCGAGACGGTGCGCATTTCCAGTGTAGCGAGGCGTTCGGTGCTGGCGCAGACCGAGTCGCTGCTCAAGGACCGGGTGCGTTCGGTGCACGTGGCGCGCTCCTGCCACGAAGCGCTGGGCGTCACCAACGGCTATCACGAGCCGGGTCGACTGGGCGTGGATCGCTGGATGGGGGTGCTGGCGGGCTATCAGCTCGCCGGTGCCAGCTGCACGGTGGACTGTGGCAGTGCCATCACCATCGACTTCGTGCTGCCAGGCGGGCGTCATCTCGGGGGGTACATCCTGCCGGGGCTGCGTCTGATGAAAGAAAGCCTGAAGCTGGGCACCCGCAACGTGGCCATCGACCCGGACAGCGAGGCAGACGAGCTGCTCGCTCCTGGGCGGCGCACGGTAGAGGCGGTCAATCACGGTATCTACATGGCCGCTGTCAGCGCGGTCAATCGGATCTACAGCGAGGTCTGCGACCGGGAGGGGGTGGCGCTACCCATGCTGGTCACCGGCGGCGATGCCAGGGTGGTGTCTCGTGGTATTCGCGTACCCCACGCGATCTGGCCGGACATGGTCTACGCCGGTCTTGAAGCGTGTTTCCCTCTGACGGCAGCAGAACGTGCCGGCAAGATGGCGGGGGCGCCGGTGCCACCGGCTCCGGTAGCGCTGGAAAAGATCCGTGCGGGCCTGGCGTTTTCGATGCTGCTGTGACCGTGGTTCCGGCGCGCCGTAAAAAAAGCCTATGGAAGCCTTGCGTTATCCATTCTGCTTTGACACAATGCGCCGCGTTCCGAGGTACAGCGACCCGCGGGTTGCAGGCTGCCGTCGAGACAGGTTGTAAGAATTTTGCGTACAGCTTGATTCTTTTAAAACAACCACTTGACTTCTCGGAGCGGGGCGATAAAATACGTCGCCAGTTGGAGGGGTTCCCGAGTGGCCAAAGGGAGCAGACTGTAAATCTGCCGCGAAAGCTTCGAAGGTTCGAATCCTTCCCCCTCCACCAGATTTTGATCGACCAGAGTTGTGGTTTCTGGTTGATATGGAGCAGGCGGTCGGACGCTGCCAGGCTGGTTTGGGTTCGGTGGGCTTTGCTTCAGCAAAGAAGGTTTAGTACCGATTTTGCGGGCATAGTTCAATGGTAGAACCTCAGCCTTCCAAGCTGATGATGCGGGTTCGATCCCCGCTGCCCGCTCCAGAGTTCAGGCAATGTGAAGTAGTTGGGTTGCCGAAGAGTGCGCTCATGTAGCTCAGGGGTAGAGCACACCCTTGGTAAGGGTGAGGTCGACGGTTCAAATCCGTCCATGAGCTCCATCTAAGAAAAGCGAGCCTAGGCTCGCTTTTTCTTTCTCCGTCGCGTCTGCAGGGCGGA
>NZ_PXNS01000024.1 GCF_003045775.1 Halomonas litopenaei
CTTTTTCTTTCTCCGTCGCGTCTGCAGGGCGGAGGGGGTTGCCAGGCGAGATCCGTTTCGCTATCATGGCGCCCGCTGTTGCAGAGGCTGCCCGCAAAGGGTGGTTTGCATCGAGTACAGGCCAGTAGCTCAATTGGCAGAGCAGCGGTCTCCAAAACCGCAGGTTGGGGGTTCGATTCCCTCCTGGCCTGCCAGTCTTCCCCAGGCTGGCAGTTTTTTATATACTTTCGTGTTTCGATTGCCGCGCCCTGAGGAGTCTCGTTTTCATGAAGCATAACGCCGAGGTGCAGGAGTCGCGCCACGACGGGCTCAAGTGGGCGGTTGTCGTCGTTCTTCTGGTGCTGGCCGTCGTTGGCAACACCTACTTTGCCGACCAGCCGCTTCTGTATCGTGTTCTGGGCGTTGTTGCCCTGTCTGTCGTTGCTGCCCTGGTCGCATTGACCACCACCAAGGGGCGTGAATTGGTGGAGCTGGCGCAGAGCGCCAGGAAGGAAATTCAACGTGTCGTCTGGCCGACGCGCCCCGAAACCATCCAGACCACCGCCATCGTGCTGGTGGCTGTGCTGGTGGTCGGGCTGCTGCTCTGGTTGATCGACACGCTGCTCAGCTGGGCGATGTCCGGCGTCATCGGTTAGGAGTCTTCATGTCCAAGCGTTGGTACGTCGTCCACGCCTACTCCGGCTTCGAGAAGCACGTCATGCGCTCGCTGATCGAGCGCGTGAAGATGCACGGCATGGAAGATCTCTTTGGTGAGATTCTGGTGCCGACCGAAGAAGTCGTCGAGATGCGTGACGGCAAGCGCCGCAAGAGTGAGCGCAAGTTCTATCCCGGCTACGTGCTGGTCGAGATGGAAATGGTCGACGAGACCTGGCACCTGGTCAACGAGACGCCCCGTGTCATGGGCTTTATCGGCGGGACCAAGGAGAAGCCGGCGGCGATCACCCAGCGCGAGGCCGACGCCATTCTCAGTCGCGTCAGGGATGGGGCCGAAAAGCCGCGTCCCAAGACCATGTTCGAGCCCGGTCAGTCGGTGCGCGTCATCGATGGCCCCTTCGCCGATTTCAACGGCGTGGTCGAAGAGGTCAACTACGACAAGAGTCGTCTGCAGGTCAGTGTGCTGATCTTCGGGCGCGCCACTCCCGTCGAGCTGGAGTTTTCCCAGGTCGAGAAGGAGTAGGTCGACAAGTTTTTTACGGTGGGTCTGCTCAGGCAGGCCCGCCGTCATGTGCTGAAAGTTTTCAGTGCGTAGGGGTCGCCTCGAGGGGCGGCCGTTTTGTCCGGGGAGCCGCAAGGCGCTACTACCCAACTGGAGTCCATCATGGCCAAGAAAGTACAGGCTTACATCAAGCTGCAGGTTGCAGCTGGTAAGGCCAACCCGAGTCCCCCCGTGGGTCCCGCGCTGGGTCAGCACGGTGTCAACATCATGGAATTCTGCAAGGCGTTCAACGCCGAGACGCAGAACATCGAGCCGGGTCTCCCGACTCCCGTGGTCATCACCGTCTACTCCGACCGCAGCTTCACCTTCGTCACCAAGACACCGCCCGCCGCGGTGCTGCTGAAGAAGGCCGCTGGCATCAAGTCCGGCTCTGGTGAGCCGAACAAGAAGAAGGTCGGTACCGTGACCCGCGAGCAGCTCGAAGAGATCGCCAAGACCAAGGAGCCGGACATGACGGCTGCCGATCTCGACGCCGCGGTGCGTACCATTGCCGGTAGCGCCCGCAGCATGGGCCTCAACGTGGAGGGTCTCTGATCATGGCAAAGCTTACCAAGCGCGCAAAGCAGATTCGCGACAAGGTTGACGCCACCAAGGTCTACTCCATCGACGAGGCCGTGGCCCTGCTCTCCGAGCTGTCCACCGTCAAGTTCAAGGAGTCGCTGGACGTCGCCATCAATCTGGGCGTCGATCCGCGTAAATCCGACCAGGTGGTGCGCGGTGCGACCGTGATGCCCAACGGTACCGGCAAGGACGTGCGCGTTGCCGTCTTTACCCAGGGTGCCAACGAAGAAGCCGCCAAGGAAGCCGGTGCCGACATCGTCGGTATGGACGACCTGGCCGAGCAGGTCAAGAAAGGCCAGCTCGACTTCGACGTGGTCATCGCTTCGCCGGACGCCATGCGTGTCGTCGGCCAGCTGGGTCAGATCCTGGGTCCGCGTGGCCTGATGCCGAACCCCAAGGTCGGCACCGTGACCCCCGACGTCGCTACCGCCGTCAAGAACGCCAAGGCCGGTCAGGTGCGTTTCCGTACCGACAAGAACGGCATCATCCACACCACCCTGGGCAAGGTCGATTTCGAAGCCGACGCCATCAAGGGCAACCTGGATGCGCTGCTCGCCGACCTGAAGAAGCTCAAGCCGAGCACTTCCAAGGGCGTGTACTTCAAGAAGATGACCCTGTCCACCACCATGGGCCCGGGTCTGACCGTCGATCACTCCGCGCTGGTGTGATGCGACACAACAGGCAAGACACTTTGCGGTCCCCGTGCCGGGTGATTCACCCGGCCGGCGGGGCACCGTCAAAGACCGCAGGCGCCGCCGCCTGACCTTCGGGTCTGCCGGCGGCTTAATCGCCCCCGGGCACCTGCGCAGATGGTGTTGCCGCCAGGCATCTGGTGAGCACCATCATTGAAGCCCCTCTTCTACGGAAGGGGAGATGGTAACCATCGGAGCCCTCGGGTTCCGGCACGAAGGAGTGATCACAGTGGCACTAGCACTCGAAGGCAAGAAGGCAATTGTTGCCGAGGTCAGTGAAGTCGCCAAGGATGCACTCTCCGTCGTAGTTGCCGACTCTCGCGGCGTCGCGGTCCACAAGATGACCGAACTGCGCAAGCAGGCTCGCGAGAATGGCGTCCAGGTGCGTGTTGTGCGCAACACCCTGGCACGCCGCGCCCTGACCGGTACTCCCTGGGAGTGCCTGTCAGAGACCTTCGTTGGTCCGACTCTGCTGGCCTTCTCCAACGAACATCCGGGCGCTGCCGCTCGTCTGTTCAAGGAGTTCGCCAAGGATGAGAAGAACTTCGAAGTCAAGGCGCTGGCCTATGAAGGTGAGCTGATCCCGGCAAGCGATATCGACCGTCTGGCGACCCTGCCGACCTACGATGAGGCGATCGCCAAGCTGATGTCCGTCATGAAGGAAGCTTCTGCCGGCAAGCTGGTTCGTACTCTCGCTGCGCTGCGCGACCAGAAGCAGGAAGAAGCCGCTTAAGGCGTCGTCCTGTCGACCGACCACGATCCATTTCGCGTTCTCGGGTAACCGAGACGCCCGCAAAGTTAGGAATCTAGACAATGGCACTGACCAAAGAAGATATCATCAACGCCGTCTCCGACATGTCCGTCATGGAAGTCGTCGAGCTGATCGAAGCCATGGAAGAGAAGTTCGGCGTTAGCGCCGCTGCTGCTGTCGTGGCTGGCCCGGGCGCTGGTGGCGAAGCTGCCGCTGCCGAAGAGCAGACCGAGTTCGACCTGGTGCTGACCTCCGCTGGCGACAAGAAGGTCAACGTCATCAAGGCCGTCCGCGAGATCACTGGTCTCGGCCTGAAGGAAGCCAAGGGTGCCGTCGACGGCGCGCCGGCGACCATCAAGGAAGCGATGAGCAAGGACGACGCGGAAGAAGCCAAGAAGAAGCTGGAAGAAGCCGGCGCGTCCGTGGAGCTCAAGTAATCCTTGTGCCCATGGCTTTACGCGCTGCGTAAGCTTCCACGGCTGGTGGCGGGACGCCCGCTACCGGCCTTTTTCTGTTGTCACTAGCTGCCTGCCCCCAAGGGCCTGTAGCTTGCAGAATTCCGACGGCGAGTCACTCATCCGAGGACTTGCCGTCAGCGCCTGACGGAGACCGTCCGTCGGGTGGCGCCGACACGCATCGGTCACCCATGGTGAACAAGCTGGGGAATACAGATGGCTTACTCATACACTGAGAAAAAACGCATCCGCAAGGATTTCGGCAAACTGCCCCAAGTGATGGATGTGCCTTACCTGCTGGCCATCCAGCTTGATTCCTACTACGACTTTCTCCAGCAGGACCGCTCTCCCGAAGAGCGCATGGAAGTCGGCCTGCACGCCGCCTTCAGGTCCGTGTTCCCGATCGAGAGCTTCTCCGGCAACGCTGCGCTCGAGTACGTCAGCTATCGTTTCGGCACTCCGGCCTTCGACGTCAAGGAATGCCAGCTGCGCGGCGTCACCTACTCCGCTCCTCTGCGTGTCAAGGTTCGCCTGATCATCTACGACAAGGAGTCGTCGAACAAGGCCATCAAGGACATCAAGGAGCAGGAAGTCTACATGGGGGAAATCCCCCTGATGACCGAGAACGGTACCTTCGTGGTGAACGGTACCGAGCGCGTCATCGTGTCTCAGCTTCACCGTAGTCCCGGCGTGTTCTTCGATCACGACAAGGGCAAGAGCCACAGCTCCGGTAAGCTTCTGTACTCCGCTCGCGTGATTCCTTACCGCGGCTCCTGGCTGGACTTCGAGTTCGACCCGAAGGACAACGTCTTCGTGCGGATCGACCGTCGTCGCAAACTGCCGGCGTCCGTGCTGCTGCGCGCGCTGGGCATGAGCGCCGAGGAGATCCTCGACGAGTTCTTCGACACCAGCACCTTCCACATCGAGAAGTCCGGCTTCTCGGTGGAGCTGGTGCCGTCTCGCCTGCGTGGCGAGACCGCGACCTTTGACATCAAGGGCGCCGACGGTGAGGTCATCGTCGAAGAGGGGCGTCGTGTCACCCAGAAGCATATCCGCCAGCTGGAGAAGGCGGGTCTCGAGCGTCTGGAAGTGCCGATGGACTACCTGTTCGGCAAGACCCTGGCCAAGGACCAGATCAACCCTGCCACCGGCGAGCTGATCTGCCCCTGCAACTCCGAGATCACCCCGGAGCTGCTCGAGGCCCTCGGTCAGGCCGGCATCACCACCATCGAGACGCTCTACACCAACGATCTGGACTGCGGTCCCTTCGTCTCCGACACCCTCAAGCTTGACACCACCGGTTCCCAGCTCGAGGCGCTGGTCGAGATCTACCGCATGATGCGCCCCGGCGAGCCGCCCACCAAGGAAGCCGCCGAGACGCTGTTCAACAACCTGTTCTTCAGCGAAGACCGCTATGACCTGTCCGGCGTCGGCCGGATGAAGTTCAACCGTCGTCTGCGTCGTGATTCCGACACCGGTTCCGGTGTGCTGGATCGTACCGACATCCTCGACGTGCTGCGCGAGCTGATCAACATCCGTAACGGCTTTGGCGATGTCGACGACATCGACCACCTGGGCAACCGCCGCATCCGCTGCGTCGGCGAAATGGCAGAAAACCAGTTCCGTGTCGGCCTGGTGCGTGTCGAGCGCGCGGTCAAGGAGCGTCTGTCCATGGCCGAGAGCGAAGGCCTGATGCCTCAGGACCTGATCAATGCCAAGCCGGTGGCCGCTGCGGTGAAGGAGTTCTTCGGCTCCTCTCAGCTGTCCCAGTTCATGGACCAGAACAACCCGCTGTCCGAGGTGACCCACAAGCGTCGTGTGTCTGCTCTCGGCCCGGGTGGTCTGACCCGTGAGCGCGCCGGTTTCGAGGTGCGTGACGTTCACGCTACCCACTACGGCCGTCTGTGCCCGATCGAGACGCCGGAAGGTCCGAACATCGGCCTGATCAACTCGCTGGCGACCTACAGCCACACCAACAGCTACGGCTTCCTCGAGACGCCGTACCGTAAGGTCGTGGATGGCGTGGTCACCGACGAGGTGGTGCACCTGTCGGCCATCGAGGAAGGTGACTTCGTCATCGCCCAGGCCTCGGCCACCGTCAACGCCGACAAGAAGCTGGTCGACGACCTGGTTCAGGTGCGTCATCGCGGCGAGACCACCTTCATGCGTCCCGAACAGGTGACGCTGATGGACGTGTCTCCGCGCCAGGTGGTGTCCGTCGCCGCCGCACTGATTCCGTTCCTCGAGCACGATGACGCCAACCGCGCCCTGATGGGTGCCAACATGCAGCGTCAGGCGGTGCCGACCCTGCGTGCCGACAAGCCGCTGGTCGGTACCGGCATGGAGCGCTTCGTCGCCCGTGACTCCGGTGTCTGTGCCGTGGCCCGTCGTGGCGGCGTGATCGACTCGGTCGACGCCAAGCGCATCGTGGTGCGGGTCAACGAAGACGAGATCATCGGTGGTGAGGCCGGTGTCGACATCTACAACCTGACCAAGTACCTGCGTTCGAACCAGAACACCTGCCAGAACCAGCGTCCGATCGTTCGCCCCGGCGACAACGTCGCGCGTGGTGACATCCTGGCCGACGGTCCGTCCGTCGACATGGGTGACCTGGCGCTTGGCCAGAACATGCGCATCGCCTTCATGCCGTGGAACGGCTACAACTTCGAGGACTCCATCCTGCTGTCCGAGCGGGTGGTCCAGGAAGACCGTTTCACTACCATCCACATCCAGGAACTGACCTGTGTGTCCCGTGACACCAAGCTGGGGCCGGAGGAGATCACCTCCGATATTCCCAACGTCGGTGAATCGGCACTGGGCAAGCTGGATGAGGCCGGTGTGGTGTACATCGGTGCCGAGGTCGGTGCCGGCGACATCCTGGTCGGCAAGGTCACGCCCAAGGGCGAGACCCAGCTGACCCCGGAAGAGAAGCTGCTGCGTGCGATCTTCGGTGAGAAGGCGTCCGACGTGAAGGACACCTCCCTGCGTGCCCCCACCGGCATGAAGGGCACCGTCATCGACGTTCAGGTGTTCACCCGCGACGGCGTCGAGAAGGACTCGCGCGCTCTGTCCATCGAGCAGATGCAGCTCGACGAGGTGCGCAAGGACCTGCAAGAGACCTACCGCATCGCCGAGGACGCCACCTTCGAGCGTCTCAAGCGCACCCTGTCCGGTCAGCCGGTCAATGGTGGTCCGCGCCTGTCCAAGGATGACGTGCTGTCCGAGGACTATCTCGAGGAGCTGCCGCGTCAGCAGTGGTTCAAGCTGCGCATGCAGGACGAGAAGCTCAATGAACTGCTGGCTCAGGCCGACGAGCAGCTCGAGAACCGCCGCAAGGAAATGGACGAGCGTTTCGAAGACAAGAAGCGCAAGCTCACCCAGGGCGACGACCTGGCGCCGGGCGTGCTCAAGATCGTCAAGGTCTACCTGGCGATCAAGCGTCGCCTGCAGCCGGGTGACAAGATGGCCGGCCGTCACGGTAACAAGGGTGTCATCTCGGCCATCATGCCGATCGAGGACATGCCGTTCGATGACAACGGTGAGCCCATCGACGTGGTGCTGAACCCGCTGGGTGTACCGTCGCGGATGAACGTCGGTCAGATCCTCGAGACCCACCTGGGCATGGCGGCCCGCGGTCTCGGCGTGAAGATCGAACACATGCTGCGTGACGCCCGCGAGCAGCAGCTCACTCAGCTGCGCGAGTTCCTCGGTGAGGTCTACAACTCCACCCAGGGTACCCGCGTCGAGGAGATCGAGTCGCTGTCCGATGACGAGATCATCGCGCTGGCCAAGAACCTGAAGAAGGGCGTGCCGATGGCGACGCCGGTGTTCGACGGTGCCAAGGAGCACGAGATCAAGCACCTGCTGAAGCTGGCCGATCTGCCGGATTCCGGCCAGATGACCCTGTATGACGGGCGTACCGGCGAGTCGTTCGATCGTCCGGTGACGGTGGGCTACATGTACATGCTGAAGCTCAACCACCTGGTCGACGACAAGATGCACGCGCGTTCCACCGGCTCCTACTCGCTGGTCACCCAGCAGCCGCTGGGCGGCAAGGCGCAGTTCGGTGGTCAGCGCTTTGGTGAGATGGAGGTCTGGGCCCTGGAGGCCTACGGCGCCGCTTACACTCTGCAGGAAATGCTCACGGTCAAGTCCGATGACGTGGAAGGTCGTACCAAGATGTACAAGAGCATCGTGGATGGCGATCACACCATGCAGGCGGGCATGCCGGAATCCTTCAACGTATTGGTGAAGGAAATCCGCTCGCTGGGCATCGATATCGAACTGGAGAGCTGAGGCGGCCCGAAAGGCGCTTCAATGAATGACGGTCCGCGGGGAGCAATAGCTCCCCGCCCATGACAACTCCGCAACGGAGCCGACCTAATGAAAGATTTGGTGAAAGTCCTCAAATCGCAGTCACAGTCCGACGAGTTCGACGCGATCAAGATCACGCTCGCGTCGCCGGACATGATCCGCTCCTGGTCCTTTGGCGAGGTCAAGAAGCCGGAGACCATCAACTACCGGACTTTCAAGCCCGAGCGTGATGGCCTGTTCTGCGCCAAGATCTTCGGTCCGGTGAAGGACTACGAGTGCCTGTGCGGCAAGTACAAGCGCATGAAGCACCGCGGCATCATCTGCGAAAAGTGCGGCGTCGAAGTCACCAAGGCCGCCGTGCGCCGCGAGCGCATGGGGCACATCGAGCTGGCTAGCCCGGTCGCCCACATCTGGTTTCTGAAGTCGCTGCCGTCTCGCATCGGCATGCTGATGGACATGACCCTGCGCGACATCGAGCGCGTGCTCTATTTCGAGAGCTTCATGGTCGTCGATCCCGGCATGACCACCCTCGAGCGTGGCCAGCTGCTCAACGACGAGCAGTACTTTGAGGCCCTCGAGGAGTTCGGCGATGACTTCGACGCCCGTATGGGTGCCGAGGCCGTCCAGGCGATGCTCAAGGATATCGATCTCGAGGAAGAGATCGAGCGTCTGCGTGAAGAGATCCCGCAGACCAACTCCGAGACCAAGATCAAGAAGCTGTCCAAGCGTCTGAAGCTGCTCGAAGCCTTCCAGGGCTCCGGCAACGATCCGGCGTGGATGGTGATGGAAGTGCTGCCCGTGCTGCCGCCGGACCTGCGTCCGCTGGTACCGCTGGATGGCGGCCGCTTCGCGACCTCGGATCTCAACGATCTGTACCGTCGCGTGATCAACCGCAACAACCGCTTGAAGCGTCTGCTCGACCTCAATGCGCCGGACATCATCGTGCGCAACGAGAAGCGCATGCTGCAGGAGTCCGTCGATGCGCTGCTCGACAACGGTCGTCGCGGTCGCGCCATCACCGGCTCCAACAAGCGTCCGTTGAAGTCGCTGGCCGACATGATCAAGGGCAAGCAGGGGCGTTTCCGTCAGAACCTGCTGGGTAAGCGCGTCGACTACTCCGGCCGCTCGGTCATCACCGTGGGCCCGACCCTGCGTCTGCACCAGTGCGGTCTGCCCAAGAAGATGGCGCTTGAGCTGTTCAAGCCGTTCATCTACTCCAAGCTGCAGGCCAGCGGCCAGGCGTCCACCATCAAGGCCGCCAAGAAGATGGTCGAGCGCGAGCTGCCGGAGGTGTGGGACATCCTCGCCGACGTCATCCGCGAGCACCCGGTGCTTTTGAACCGCGCCCCGACCCTGCACCGTCTCGGTATCCAGGCGTTCGAGCCGCTGTTGATCGAAGGCAAGGCGATCCAGCTGCACCCGCTGGTGTGTGCCGCCTACAACGCCGACTTCGACGGTGACCAGATGGCCGTGCACGTGCCGCTGACGCTGGAAGCCCAGCTCGAAGCGCGCGCGCTGATGATGGCCACCAACAACGTGCTGTCACCGGCCAACGGCGAGCCGATCATCGTGCCGTCCCAGGACGTGGTGCTGGGTCTGTACTACATGACCCGCGAGCGCATCAACGCCAAGGGCGAGGGCATGGTGTTCTCCGACCTCAACGAGGTCGAGCGCGCCTTCGGCACCCAGAACGTGTCGCTGCACGCCCGCGTCAAGGTGCGCCTGGACGAGGTCGACATCGACGAAGAGACCGGCGAGCGCTCCGAGCACCGCCGTCTGCGTGACACCACCGTCGGCCGTGCGCTGCTGTTCCGCATCCTGCCGCAAGGGGTGCCCTTCGATCTGGTCGACCAGGCCATGAAGAAGAAGGCCATCTCCAAGCTGATCAACGAAGTGTATCGTCGCGCCGGTCTCAAGGCCGCGGTCATCTTCGCCGACCAGCTGATGTACACCGGCTTCCGTCTGGCCACCTGGTCCGGCGCCTCCATCGGCGTCAACGACTTCGTCATCCCGGACGCCAAGGCCGAGATCGTCGAGGCGGCCGAGGAAGAGGTCAAGGAAATCGAGGACCAGTTCTCCTCCGGTCTGGTGACCGCGGGCGAGAAGTACAACAAGGTCATCGATATCTGGGCGCGTGCCAACGACCAGGTCGCCAAGGCGATGATGGCGGGCATCTCCAAGGAGACCGTGATCGACCGCGAAGGCAAGGAAGTCGAACAGGACTCCTTCAACAGCGTGTTCATCATGGCCGACTCCGGTGCCCGTGGTAGCGCCGCCCAGATCCGCCAGCTGGCGGGTATGCGTGGTCTGATGGCCAAGCCGGATGGCTCGATCATCGAGACCCCGATCGTCGCCAACTTCCGTGAAGGTCTGAACGTACTCCAGTACTTCATCTCGACCCACGGTGCGCGTAAGGGTCTGGCGGATACCGCCCTGAAGACCGCCAACTCCGGTTACCTGACCCGTCGTCTGGTCGACGTCGCCCAGGACGTGGTCATCACCGAGGTCGACTGTGGCACCGAGCGTGGCCTGACCCTGCACCCGGTCATCGAAGGCGGCGACATCATCGTCTCGCTGGCCCAGCGTGTACTCGGCCGTGTGGTCGCTCAGGACGTCATCGACCCGAGCACCGACGAAGTGCTGATTCCGCGTGGCACCCTGCTGGACGAGGCCTGGTGCGAGCAACTCGACACCATGGGCGTCGACGAGATCATCGTGCGCAGCACCATCACCTGTGAAACCAGTCACGGTGTGTGTTCGTCCTGTTACGGGCGCGATCTGGCCCGCGGCCACCAGGTCAACATCGGTGAGTCGGCCGGCGTCATCGCCGCCCAGTCCATCGGTGAGCCGGGTACCCAGCTGACCATGCGTACCTTCCACATCGGTGGTGCCGCCTCGCGGGCCTCTGCGGTGGACAGCGTCCAGGTCAAGCATGGCGGCAAGGTGCGCCTGCACAACATCAAGTACGTGGAACGCGCCGACGGCAAGCTGGTCGTGGTGTCGCGCTCCAGCGCCCTGGCGGTGGCCGACGAGCATGGCCGCGAGCGTGAGTACTACAAGCTGCCTTACGGTGCCGAGCTTTCGGTGCGTGACGGTGATGCGGTCGATCCCGGCCAGGCCGTGGCCAAGTGGGATCCGCACACCCACCCGATCGTCGCCGAAGCGGAAGGCCAGGTGCACTACGTCGACATGGACGAAGGCCTGACCATGCACCGCAGCGTCGACGAGATGACCGGTCTGTCCTCGATCGAGATCATCGAGTCCGCGGCGCGGCCGATGGCCGGTCGCGACAAGCGCCCGATGATCATGCTCAACGACGCCGCCGGCAAGCCGGTGACCGTCTCCGGCAGCGACACTCCGGTGCAGTACCCGCTGCCCGGCAAGGCGATCGTCACCGTCGACAATGGCTCGTCCATCGGCATCGGTGAGATCGTCGCGCGTATCCCGGTGGAGGCGTCCGGCAACAAGGACATCACCGGTGGTCTGCCGCGCGTCGCCGACCTGTTCGAGGCGCGCAAGCCGAAGGAGCCGTCCATCCTGGCCGAGATCAGCGGTGTGATCAGCTTCGGCAAGGAAACCAAGGGCAAGCGTCGTCTGACCATCACCCCGTCCGAAGGCGACCCCTTCGAGATGCTGATTCCCAAGTGGCGTCAGATCGCGGTGTTCGAGGGCGAGACGGTCGAGAAGGGCGAGGTGATCTCGGACGGTCCGAGCAACCCGCACGACATCCTGCGACTGCTCGGCATCGCCGAGCTGGCCAAGTACATCGTGGCCGAGGTGCAGGACGTCTATCGTCTGCAGGGCGTTGGCATCAACGACAAGCACATCGAAGTGATCGTGCGTCAGATGCTGCGCAAGGTCGAGATCACCGACGCCGGTGACTCCGACTTCATTCCGGGTGATCAGGTCGAGCTGGTCCGTGTGCTGGAGCAGAATGCCGTGCTCCAGGCCAATGACAAGTTCCCGGCCAAGTACCAGCGCCTGCTGCTGGGTATCACCAAGGCCAGCCTGGCCACCGAGTCGTTCATCTCTGCGGCCTCCTTCCAGGAGACGACCCGCGTGCTGACCGAAGCGGCGGTCACCGGCAAGCGCGACTACCTGCGCGGCCTGAAGGAAAACGTGGTGGTGGGACGTCTGATCCCGGCCGGCACCGGTCTGACCCACCACGAGGAGCGTCGTCGCAAGCGTGAAGACACCGAGCGACTGCTCCAGCCGTCGGCCTACGACGTCGAGCAGGAGCTGGGCGCCCAGCTCACCGCGCTGGACTCGGACGACGACGAGATCTGATGTCGGCAAAAAGCCTGGAGCCTTTGCGGCTCCGGGCTTGACGCGCCTTGGCATCAGCCAGTAGAATGCGCAGCCTTTAACAGTGGGGTGGGTGTATCCGCGCCACTGTGAAAAGGCTTAGGCAACCCATTGGAGTCAGCTAACAGCTATGGCAACGATTAATCAGCTCGTGCGCAAGCCGCGCAAGCGTCAGGCCGCGAAGACCGACGTGCCTGCGCTTCAGGCCTGCCCGCAGAAGCGCGGCGTCTGCACCCGCGTCTACACCACCACCCCGAAGAAGCCGAACTCCGCACTGCGGAAGGTCTGCCGTGTGCGCCTGACCAACGGCTACGAGGTGTCCTCTTACATCGGCGGTGAAGGCCACAACCTCCAGGAGCACTCTGTGGTCCTGATTCGTGGCGGTCGAGTAAAGGACCTTCCGGGTGTGCGTTATCACACCGTTCGCGGCGCTCTCGACACCTCTGGTGTCCAGAACCGTCGTCAGGGCCGTTCCAAGTACGGCACCAAGCGTCCGAAGTCCTAAGGGCTGCGTCGCTTTCCATTACCAAGTTTGACCCGGTCTGATAAGAGTAAGGTCGAGCCGCCAAGCGCGAGTCTCGGGTTTACCTGAAGGACCCTTCAACCGAGGGCTTATCATGCCTAGAAGAAGAGTTGCGGCCAAGCGCGAGATTCTGCCGGATCCCAAGTTCGGATCCGAGCGTCTGGCCAAGTTCATGAACCACCTGATGATCAGCGGCAAGAAGTCCGTAGCTGAGCGTATCGTCTATGGTGCGCTGGACAGGGTTGCCGAGCGTTCCAATGAAGAGCCGCTGGAAATCTTCGACAAGGCGCTGGAAACCATCCAGCCCATGGTCGAGGTGAAGTCTCGCCGCGTAGGCGGTGCGACCTATCAGGTGCCGGTCGAAGTCCGTCCGTCCCGCCGCCAGGCGCTTGCCATGCGCTGGCTGGTGGACGCCGCTCGCCGTCGTGGCGAGAAGACCATGGTGCAGCGTCTGGCTGGCGAAATGCTGGATGCAGCCGAAGGCAAGGGTTCGGCAGTCAAGAAGCGTGAAGACGTGCATCGCATGGCAGAAGCCAACAAGGCCTTCTCTCACTACCGCTTCTAAAGCGCATCGCCAACCAACGGGAGTTACATCGTGGCTCGCAAGACTCCGCTTAAGCGTTACCGCAATATCGGTATCGTGGCCCACGTCGACGCCGGTAAGACGACTACTACCGAGCGTGTCCTGTTCTATACCGGTCTGTCCCACAAGGTCGGTGAGGTCCATGAGGGCGCCGCCACCATGGACTGGATGGAGCAGGAGCAGGAGCGTGGTATCACCATCACCTCCGCGGCGACCACCTGCTTCTGGCAGGGCATGAACAAGCAGTTCGATGAGCACCGCATCAACATCATCGACACCCCTGGACACGTTGACTTCACCATCGAAGTCGAACGTTCCCTGCGTGTGCTTGACGGTGCCGTCGTCGTGCTGTGTGGCTCCTCCGGTGTGCAGCCGCAGACCGAGACCGTCTGGCGCCAGGCCAACAAGTACGAAGTTCCGCGCATGGTGTTCGTCAACAAGATGGACCGCAGCGGCGCTGACTTCTTCATGGTCGTCAACCAGCTGAAGGATCGTCTCGGCGCCAACGTCGTGCCGATCCAGATCAACTGGGGCTCCGAGGACGAGTTCAAGGGCGTCATCGACCTCATCCAGATGAAGGCCATCCTGTGGGATGAAGACAACTTCGGGATGAACTACGACCTCGTCGATATCCCGGCGGAGCTCCAGGAGACCGCCGAAGAGTATCGCGAGCAGATGGTCGAGGCCGCCGCCGAGGCGTCCGAAGAGCTGATGGACAAGTACCTCGAAGAGGGCGAGCTGACCAACGACGAGATCAAGGCTGGTCTGCGTCGTCGTACCCTCGACAACGAGATCGTGCTGGTCACCTGTGGCTCTGCGTTCAAGAACAAGGGCGTTCAGGCCGTTCTCGATGGCGTCATCGAGTACATGCCGTCACCCACCGAGGTCAAGGCGATCGAAGGTGAGCTCGACGACAAGGACGGCACCATCGCGACCCGTGAGGCCGATGACAGTGCGCCTTTCGCCGCGCTGGCGTTCAAGATCGCGACCGACCCCTTCGTTGGCACCCTGACCTTCATCCGCGTCTACTCCGGCGTGCTGAAGTCAGGCGACAGCGTCTACAACTCCGTCAAGCAGAAGAAGGAGCGCGTCGGTCGTATCGTCCAGATGCACTCCAACTCGCGCGAGGAGATCAAGGAAGTTCTGGCCGGCGACATCGCCGCCTGTATCGGCCTGAAGGACGTGACCACCGGTGATACCCTGTGCGACCTGAACGACAAGATCGTTCTCGAGCGCATGGAGTTCCCGGATCCGGTTATCTCCGTGGCCGTGGAGCCGAAGTCCAAGGCTGACCAGGAAAAGATGGGTATTGCACTGGGCAAGCTGGCCCAGGAAGATCCGTCCTTCCAGGTCAAGACCGACGAAGAGACTGGCCAGACCATCATCTCCGGCATGGGCGAGCTTCACCTCGACATCATCGTTGACCGCATGCGTCGCGAGTTCAAGGTCGAGGCGAACATCGGCAAGCCGCAGGTGGCCTACCGTGAGACGATTCGTCAGAGCGTCGAGCAGGAAGGCAAGTTCGTTCGTCAGTCCGGTGGTCGCGGTCAGTACGGTCACGTACACCTGCGCATCGAGCCGTTGACGGCCGAAGACAAGGGCGACGACGAAGAGATGCACTTCAAGTTCGCTTCCGAGATCGTCGGCGGCGTGGTTCCGAAGGAATACGTGCCGGCCGTCGAGAAAGGGGCCTATGAGCAGCTCCAGAACGGTGTCATCGCGGGCTACCCGATGATCGACGTCAAGGTAACGCTGTTCGACGGTTCCTACCACGACGTGGACTCCAACGAGACCGCGTTCAAGGTCGCCTCTTCCATGGCGATCAAGCAAGGCGCTCCCAAGGCCAAGGCAGTTCTGCTCGAGCCGGTGATGAAGGTCGAGGTCGTGACCCCTGAAGAATTCATGGGTGACGTCATGGGCGACCTAAACCGCCGCCGGGGCCTGGTCCAGGGTATGGATGACTCTTCCTCCGGCAAGGTCATTCGCGCCACCGTGCCGCTGGCTGAGATGTTCGGTTACGCAACCGACCTGCGCTCTCAGACCCAGGGCCGCGCAAGCTACACCATGGAGTTTGCGGACTACGAAGAGGCGCCGTCCAGCGTCGTTGAAGCCGTCATCAACCAGAACGGTTAACCGTTAGCTAACGAAAGAGGTCATAGCAGTGGCTAAGGAAAAATTCGAACGTTCCAAACCGCACGTCAACGTCGGCACCATCGGTCACGTCGACCACGGCAAGACTACCCTGACGGCGGCCCTGACTCGCGTTTCTGCCGAGGTGTTCGGCGGTGACTGGCGTGAGTTCGACACCATCGACAATGCTCCGGAAGAGCGTGAGCGTGGTATCACCATCGCCACCTCTCACGTCGAGTATCAGTCCGAGGAGCGTCACTACGCTCACGTCGACTGCCCGGGACACGCTGACTACGTCAAGAACATGATCACCGGTGCTGCCCAGATGGACGGCGCTATCCTGGTCTGTTCCGCTGCTGACGGCCCCATGCCGCAGACTCGCGAGCACATCCTGCTGTCTCGTCAGGTTGGCGTTCCGTTCATCGTCGTGTTCCTGAACAAGGCCGACATGGTCGACGACGAAGAGCTGCTCGAGCTGGTCGAGATGGAAGTTCGTGAACTTCTGTCCGAGTACGACTTCCCGGGCGACGACACTCCGATCATCACCGGCTCTGCCCTGATGGCTCTGGAAGGCAAGGACGACAACGGCATGGGTACTACCGCCGTTGCCAACCTGATCAAGGCTCTGGATGCTTACATCCCCGAGCCGGAGCGTGCTGTCGACCAGCCGTTCCTGATGCCGATCGAAGACGTGTTCTCCATCTCTGGTCGCGGTACCGTTGTGACCGGTCGTGTCGAGCGCGGCATCGTCAAGCCGGGCGAAGAGATCGAGATCGTTGGTATCAAGGACACCACCAAGACTACCGTTACCGGTGTCGAGATGTTCCGTAAGCTGCTCGACGAAGGTCGTGCTGGCGAGAACGTCGGTGCCCTGCTGCGTGGTACCAAGCGTGACGAAGTCGAGCGTGGTCAGGTTCTGGCCAAGCCGGGCACCATCACTCCGCACACCCAGTTCGAGGCGGAAGTGTACGTGCTGAGCAAGGACGAGGGTGGTCGTCACACTCCGTTCTTCAAGGGCTACCGTCCGCAGTTCTACTTCCGTACCACCGACATCACCGGTACCTGTGAACTGCCGGAAGGCGTCGAGATGGTCATGCCGGGCGACAACGTCCAGATGGTCGTCAACCTGATCGCTCCGATCGCCATGGACGAAGGTCTGCGCTTCGCCATCCGCGAAGGCGGCCGTACCGTCGGCGCTGGCGTCGTGGCCAAGATCCTGGTCTAAATCAGACCGGTGATCACCGAAGGGGGCTCCGCAAGGAGCCCCCTTTTCTGCGCATCGTCATTGAGGGTTTGACTCTCGATGGCGCGGCGCATATAATGCGCATCCTTTGAATGCGTGGGTTGACGGCTCGCGCCGTCAAGTTCCATTGGAGTTAGGGCAAATGCAGAACCAGAAGATTCGCATTCGGTTGAAGGCTTTCGACCATCGCCTGATCGACCAGTCCGCCGCGGAGATTGTTGAAACCGCCAAGCGTACCGGCGCCCAGGTTCGTGGTCCGATTCCTCTGCCGACCAATCGCGAGCGTTACACCGTGCTGGTTTCCCCGCACGTGAACAAGGACGCCCGTGATCAGTACGAGATTCGTACCCACAAGCGTGTGCTCGACATCGTCGAGCCGACCGAGAAGACCGTTGATGCCCTGATGAAGCTCGACCTCGCCGCTGGCGTGGACGTGCAAATCAAGCTCGACTGATATCACTAGACACTCGCGGCCCAGCGTCCCTCTCACCCAGTAGAGGTTCAGCAGCCGCCACGCCGGGATGGCGTTACACAACGTGCTAGTGGAATGCTCTGGAAAGGGCAGCCATAGCGGGTGATAGCCCCGTACACTAAAGGAGACTAAGCATGACTATCGGTTTGGTCGGTAGGAAGGCCGGCATGACCCGTGTCTTCACCGAAGACGGCGCGTCTGTGCCCGTAACCGTTATCGAGGTTGATCCCAACCGCGTGACCTGCGTGAAGTCTGTCGAATCCGACGGCTACGCCGCGGTCCAGGTGACAACCGGCTCCCGCAAAGCCAAGCATCTGTCCAAGGCCCAAGCTGGCCTGTACGCCAAGGCAGGTGTCGAGGCTGGTCGTTCCCTGATGGAGTTCCGCCTGAGCGAAGGCGACGAAGCTCCGGAAGTGGGCGGCGAACTCACCGTATCCCTCTTCGAAGCTGGTCAAAGCGTTGACGTGACCGGCACCTCCAAGGGTAAGGGCTTCCAGGGCGCAGTGAAGCGCTGGAACTTCCGTACCCAGGACAACAGCCACGGTAACTCTCTGTCCCACCGTGCTCCGGGTTCCATCGGCATGTGCCAGACCCCGGGCCGCGTGTTCAAGGGCAAGAAGATGGCCGGCCAGATGGGCAACGCACGTTGCACCGTTCAGAGCCTGGAAATCGTCCGTGTCGATGCCGAGCGCAACCTGCTGCTGATCAAAGGCGCCGTTCCTGGTGCTACCGGCAGTGATGTCATCGTGCGCAGCGCCGTCAAAGCTGGCTGAAGGGGAACTTTCCAATGAATCTGAATCTTGCAGGTGCAAGCGCCGGGACCGTTGAGCTGTCCGACGCTACCTTTGGCAAAGAATTCAACGAAGCGCTCGTGCACCAGGTCGTCACCGCCTATCTGGCTGGTGGTCGTCAGGGCACCCGCGCCCAGAAGAACCGCTCCGACGTCCGTGGCGGCGGCAAGAAGCCGTGGCGCCAGAAGGGCACCGGTCGCGCTCGCGCCGGTACCATTCGCTCGCCGATCTGGCGCAGCGGTGGTGTGACCTTCGCGGCCCGTCCGCAGGACCACTCCCAGAAGGTCAACCGCAAGATGTACCGTGCGGCCATGCGCTCGATTCTGTCCGAGCTGGTCCGTCAGGAGCGTCTTGTTGCCGTTGATGCCTTCTCTGTCGAGTCACCCAAAACCAAGCAGCTGGTCGCCAAGCTTTCCGACCTGGGCCTGGAGAAGGTGCTGATCGTCACCGAAGAAGTCGACGAGAACCTGTACCTGGCAGCCCGCAACATCCCCAACGTGGATGTGGTGGACGTCGCCGCCGCCGACCCGGTCAGCCTGGTCGCCTTCGACAAGGTCCTGGCTACCGTCTCCGCACTGCGCAAATTCGAGGAGAAGCTGGCATGAACCAGGAGCGTGTATTCAAGGTTCTGCTTGGTCCGCACGTGACCGAGAAGGCCGCCATGGCCGCCGAGCGTAACCAGTACGTGTTCAAGGTGGCGAGTGACGCAACCAAGCCCGAGATCAAGGCTGCCGTCCAGGAGCTGTTCGGCAAGAAGGTCGATCGCGTTTCTGTTCTGAACGTGAAGGGCAAGACCAAGCGCACCGCGCATGGTGTTGGTATGCGCAAGGGTTATCGCAAGGCGTACGTGACACTGGCCGCCGGCGAGACGCTTGAAGACTTCTCTGGCGCCGAGTAAAGGCAGGAGTACGGATCATGGCAATCGTCAAGACAAAACCCACATCCGCCGGTCGTCGCCACGTCGTCAAGATTGTTGGTGAGGAACTGTACAAGGGCCGCGCTTACGCGCCGTTGCTCGAGAAGCAGTCCAAGTCCGGTGGTCGTAACAACCAGGGTCGCATCACCACTCGCCACGTCGGCGGTGGTCATCGCAACCACTATCGGATCATCGACTTCAAGCGCACCAAGGATGGCGTTCCGGCCATCGTCGAGCGCCTGGAGCATGACCCGAACCGTAGCGCCCACATCGCGCTGCTGAAGTACATCGACGGTGAGCGTCGCTACATCATCGCCCCCAAGGGCGTGAGTGCCGGTGATCGCCTCGAGTCCGGCGTCAATGCGCCGATCAAGAAGGGCAACGCACTGCCGCTGCGCAACATCCCGCTGGGTTCCACGGTGCACTGCATCGAACTGAAGCCTGGCAAGGGTGCTCAGATCGCACGCAGCGCCGGTACCAGCGCCCAGCTGGTGGCTCGTGAAGGCAACTACGCCACCCTGCGTCTGCGCTCCGGCGAGATGCGCAAGGTGCTGGCCGAGTGCCGCGCGACCCTGGGTGAGGTGAGCAATTCCGAGCACAGCCTGCGTCAACTTGGCAAGGCCGGTGCAAAGCGCTGGAGAGGTGTGCGCCCGACTGTTCGCGGTGTCGCGATGAACCCGGTGGATCACCCGCACGGTGGTGGTGAAGGCCGCACCAGCGGTGGTCGTCATCCGGTGTCCCCGTGGGGTATGCCCACCAAGGGCCACAAGACCCGCAAGAACAAGCGCACCGACAAGCTGATCGTCCGCCGCCGCAAGGCTCGCGGTTAAGATCCCACGCCAAGACATTAAGAGGTAACGGCTGTGCCACGTTCACTGAAGAAAGGTCCTTTTGTAGACCTTCATCTGCTGAAAAAGGTTGAGACTGCAGCGGAAAAGAACGATCGCAAACCGATCAAGACCTGGTCGCGTCGTTCAATGGTCCTGCCCAACATGGTCGGGCTCACCATTGCAGTCCATAACGGTCGCCAACACGTCCCGGTGCACGTCTCCGAGGAAATGGTTGGCCACAAGCTGGGCGAATTCGCTGCTACCCGCACCTATCGCGGCCATGCGGCGGATAAGAAAGCCAAACGGTAAGCCAGAGAGGATTAAGAGATGGAAGTCACAGCAAAGCTGCGTGGCGCCAGTTTATCCGCCCAGAAGGCCCGTTTGGTGGCTGATCAGGTGCGCGGTAAGCCTGTCGCCGAAGCAATCGACCTGCTGACCTTCTCACCGAAGAAGGCGGCCAAGCTGGTCAAGAAGGTGCTGCAGTCCGCCATCGCGAATGCGGAAGAAAACAACGGCATGGACATCGACGAGCTGCGCGTCTCGACCATCTGTGTCGATGAGGGTACGACGCTCAAGCGCATCCGTCCGCGCGCCAAAGGCCGTGCGGATCGCATTTTGAAGCGCACTTGCCACATCACCGTCAAGGTAGCCGAGAAGTAGGAGTCGACCAGATGGGTCAGAAAGTCAATCCGACAGGCATCCGACTGGGTATCGTCAAAGACCATACCTCTGTCTGGTACGCCGAGCGCGGCGCCTATGCCGATAAGCTCAACAACGACCTCGCGGTGCGTAGCTTCCTGGAAGAGCGTCTGAAAAACGCCTCCGTTAGCAAGATCACCATCGAGCGTCCCGCGAACAACGCGCGCATCACCATTCACACTGCCCGTCCGGGTATCGTGATTGGCAAGAAGGGCGAAGATGTCGATCGCCTGCGTCGCGACGTCACCGAGATGATGGGCGTGCCTGTTCACGTCAACATCGAGGAAGTTCGCAAGCCCGAGCTGGATGCTCAGCTCGTCGCACAGAACATTGCCGGCCAGCTCGAGCGCCGTGTGATGTTCCGTCGCGCCATGAAGCGCGCTGTCCAGAACGCCATGCGTCTGGGCGCTGGCGGCATCAAGGTGCAGCTCTCCGGTCGCCTCGGCGGCGCGGAAATTGCCCGCACCGAGTGGTACCGCGAAGGTCGTGTTCCGCTGCATACCCTGCGTGCGGACATCGATTACGCCACCTACGAAGCAAAGACCACCTACGGCATCATCGGTGTCAAGGTCTGGGTCTTCAAGGGTGAAATCCTCGGGGGCATCGAGGAGGTCCGCGCCAAGGCGAAGCAGAGCCAGGCAGCGCCCTCCAAGAAGAAAGGTTCCAGGTAAGGGGAGAGCGATTCGATGTTACAACCCAAGCGTACAAAATTCCGTAAGGTGCAGAAGGGCCGCAACCGTGGCCTGGCGCATCGCGGAAGCAAAGTGAGCTTCGGCGAGTTCGGCCTCAAGGCCACCGGCCGCGGTCGTGTCACCGCCCGTCAGATCGAAGCTGGCCGTCGTGCCATCACCCGTCACGTCAAGCGTGGCGGCAAGATCTGGATCCGTGTCTTCCCGGACAAGCCGATTTCCAAGAAGCCCCTGGAAGTCCGGATGGGTAAAGGTAAGGGCTCCGTCGAGTACTGGGTCGCACAGATCCAGCCCGGTCGTGTCCTTTACGAGATCGAAGGCGTTTCCGAGGAACTGGCCCGCGAAGCTTTCGCACTGGCCGCCCAGAAATTCCCGGTCTCCACCACCTTTGTGAAACGGACGGTGATGTGATGAAAGCCCAGGAAATTCGTGAAAAGTCCGCCGAGCAGCTCAACGAGCAGCTCCTCGAACTCCTCCGCGAGCAGTTCAACCTGCGCATGCAGAAGGCCACCGGCCAGCTGAGCCAGACTCATCTGCTCAAGCAGGTTCGTCGGGATATCGCCCGCGTGAAGACTGTGCTCAACGAGAAGGCAGGTGTCTGAGATGGCCGAAGAGAAAAAAGCCCGTACGCTCACCGGCAAGGTGGTGAGTGACAAGATGGACAAGTCCATCGTTGTAATGATCGAGCGTCGTGAGCGCCACCCGATCTACGGCAAATACGTTAAGCGCTCCACCAAGCTGCACGCCCACGACGAGACCAACCAGGCCAAGGCCGGTGACACGGTATCCATCCAGGAATGCCGTCCGCTGTCCAAGAAGAAGGCCTGGACCCTGGTCGAGGTTGTCGAACAGGCCAAGGGTTAAGGCCACGGCCTTAACCTCGTGCAGTCAGTTTAGGTTTGGAGAAAACCGATGATTCAGACTCAGACAATGCTGGATGTCGCCGACAACAGCGGAGCGCGCCGGGTGCAGTGCATCAAGGTGCTGGGTGGTTCACACCGCCGCTACGCTCGCGTTGGTGACGTCATCAAGGTCACGGTGAAGGAAGCTATTCCGCGCGGCAAGGTCAAGAAAGGCCAGGTGCTGAAAGCGGTAGTTGTCCGGACCCGCAGTGGCGTCCGTCGCAGCGACGGTTCGCTGATTCGCTTCGATGGAAATGCGGCCGTCTTGTTGAACAACACCAACGAGCAGCCGATCGGTACCCGTATCTTCGGGCCGGTGACGCGTGAACTTCGCAACGAGAAGTTCATGAAGATCATTTCCTTAGCGCCTGAAGTGCTGTAAGGGAGCGAGGCGACATGCAAAAGATCAAACGTGATGATGAAGTGATCGTCATCGCCGGCAAGGACAAGGGTAAGCGCGGTACCGTGAAGCGCGTCCTCAAGGACGAGCGGTTCGTGGTAGCGGGTGTGAACATGATCAAGCGTCACACCAAGCCGAACCCCATGGCCGGCAATCAGGGCGGTATCGTCGAGCGCGAGGCTCCGATTCACGCGTCCAACGTAGCCATCTTCAATCAGGAGACCGGTAAGGCGGATCGCGTCGGCTTCCAGATCAAGGAAGACGGTACCAAGGTACGTATCTACAAGTCGACGCAAGCGCAGATCGACGCCTAACGCGAGTCGGGTAGCAAAATGGCGAACTTGAAAGAACGTTATCAAAACGAGGTGGTGGCTCAACTGAAAGAGCAGTTCAGCTACGCCAACGTTATGCAGGTACCCCGGATCACCAAGGTGACTCTGAACATGGGTATCGGCGAAGCGACCAGCGATAAAAAGCTGATCGACGCTGCCGTCGGCGACCTGGAGAAACTCTCCGGTCAGAAGCCGATGGTGACCAAGGCACGTAAGTCCATCGCGGGCTTCAAGGTGCGTGAAGGCTGGCCGATCGGCGTGAAGGTCACACTGCGCAGTGAGCGCATGTGGGACTTCCTCGATCGCCTGGTGAATATCGCGATCCCCCGCGTTCGTGACTTCCGTGGTCTCAACCCGAAGTCCTTCGACGGTCGTGGCAACTACAGCATGGGGGTGCGTGAGCAGATCATCTTCCCGGAGATCGAGTATGATAAGATCGACCGGATTCGTGGTCTGGATGTCACCATCACCACCACTGCCAACACCGATGACGAAGGTCGTGCGCTCTTGAGTGCACTGAACTTCCCGTTCAAGAAATAGGGGTGGGATCATGGCAAAGAAGAGCATGATTGAGCGTGAGCTGAAGCGCACGCAACTGGTTGAGAAGTATGCTGCCAAGCGTGCCGAGCTCAAGGCGATCATCCAGGACGTGAACAGCTCCGATGAGGAGCGCTTCGATGCGCAGCTGAAGTTGCAGTCGCTGCCGCGTGACTCCAGCCCCGTGCGTCAGCGTAACCGCTGCCGCGTGACTGGCCGTCCGCACGGCTACTACAACAAGTTCGGCCTCGGTCGTAACAAGCTGCGTGAAGCCGCCATGCGTGGCGACGTGCCCGGACTGAAGAAGTCCAGCTGGTAACGCCACGTAGAATCATCAGGAGCGCAAGTTAAATGAGCATGCAAGACACTCTGGCGGATATGTTTACCCGTATCCGCAATGCGCAGCAGGCCACCAAGGAGACGGTCACCATGCCGTCCTCCAAGATCAAGGTTGAAGTGGCCCGCGTGCTGAAAGAAGAGGGTTACATCACTGACTTCGCCGTGAGCGAATCAGCCAAGCCCGAGCTGACCGTCAGCCTCAAGTACTTCGAAGGCAAGCCGGTCATCGAGCATCTGCAGCGGGTTTCCAAGCCGTCCCTGCGTAGTTACAAGGGCAAGGATGCGCTGCCGAAGGTCGCCGATGGCCTGGGTGTCGCGATCGTCACCACCTCCAAGGGTGTGATGACCGATCGTGCCGCGCGTCAGGCTGGTGTCGGCGGCGAAGTCCTCTGCACCGTATTCTAGGAGTTTGGAATGTCCCGCGTAGCCAAATATCCGGTTAAAGTGCCCGCTGGCGTCGAGGTCAAGATCGACGGCGCCACGCTGACCGCCAAAGGCGGTCAGGGCACCCTCTCCATGCCCGTTCACGACGATGTCGTGGTCGCGCAGGAAGATGGCCAGCTGACCTTCCAGCCGAGCAAATCTGCTAAGAGCTGGGCCATGGTCGGCACCACCCGTGCCCTGGTTCAGAACCTGGTCACCGGCGTGTCCGAGGGCTTTACCAAGTCTCTCGAAATCATCGGCGTCGGTTATCGCGCTCAAGCGAAAGGCCAGACGCTCAACCTGACACTGGGCTTCTCTCACCCGGTCGACTATCAACTGCCTGAAGGTGTCACGGCGGAAACGCCGAAGAACACCGTCATCGTGCTGAAGAGCGCGGACAAGCAGAAGCTCGGCCAGGTCGCAGCGGAAATCCGCGCTTTCCGTCCGCCTGAACCCTACAAGGGCAAGGGTGTGCGTTACGCGGATGAGCAGGTCCGCCGTAAAGAAGCCAAGAAGAAGTAAGGCAGGGTTATGAACGCGAAGAAAGAATCTCGTCTCCGTCGTGCCCGCCGCGCTCGCGCGAAGATCCGCGAGCTGGGCGTGTCTCGCCTGTGCGTCAATCGTACCCCCCGTCACATCTACGCGCAGATTATCTCGCCGGATGGTGGCAAGGTCCTGGCCAGCGCTTCCACGCTGGACAAGAGCCTGCGCGAGGGTTCGACCGGCAATGCAGACGCCGCAGCCAAAGTTGGTGCGCTGATCGCTGAACGCGCCAAGGAAGCGGGCATCACCCAGGTGGCCTTCGACCGCGCTGGCTTCAAGTACCACGGTCGTGTGAAGGCCCTGGCCGACGCCGCACGTGAAGGCGGCCTGGAATTCTAAAGGGTTTTACGATGGCGAAGAACGAACAGCAAAACGGCGATCTGCAGGAAAAGCTCGTGCAGGTCAACCGTGTCGCCAAGGTGGTCAAGGGTGGCCGTATTTTCGGCTTCACCGCTCTGACTGTCGTGGGCGACGGTAACGGTCGCGTCGGCTTCGGTCGTGGCAAGGCACGTGAAGTGCCGGTCGCGATTCAGAAGGCGATGGACCAGGCGCGCCGCAACATGATCAAGGTGAACCTGGTCGGCGGTACCCTCCAGTATCCGGTCAAGGCTCGTCATGGCGCCTCCAAGGTGTACATGCAGCCGGCCTCTGACGGTACTGGTATCATCGCCGGCGGCGCCATGCGCTCCGTGCTGGAATTGGCCGGCGTGCACAACGTCCTGGCCAAGTGCTATGGCTCCACCAATCCGGTGAACGTGGTCCGTGCGACCGTGAATGGCCTGGCTTCCATGCAGTCGCCGGAAGACGTGGCCGCCAAGCGCGGTCTCTCAGTCGAAGCGATCACGGGGTAATACACCATGGCAGCTACGATCAAGGTTACCCAGACCCGCAGCACCATCGGCACGTTGGCCAAGCACAAGGCCACCATGAAGGGCCTCGGCCTGCGCCGCATCGGTCACACGGTTGAACTGGAAGACACCCCTGCCGTTCGCGGCATGATCCACAAGGTCAACTACCTTGTGCGTGTTGAGGGAGAGTAATCCATGAAACTTAACAGCCTGAGCCCGGCACCGGGCTCCAAGCACGCTGAAAAGCGCGTCGGTCGTGGCATCGGTTCCGGTCTGGGCAAGACCGGCGGCCGTGGCCACAAGGGCCAGAAGTCGCGCAGCGGTGGCAGCGTGAAGCCCGGCTTCGAGGGCGGTCAGATGCCCCTGCAGCGTCGTCTGCCGAAGTTTGGTTTCACCTCCGCCAAGTCTTTGGTTTCCGAGGAAGTCCGCCTGGCCGAGCTGGCCAAGGTCGCGGGTGACGAAGTCACTCTGGAAAGCCTCAAGGAAGCCAATGTGCTGAAGGATTCCACGCAGCATGCGAAGGTGATCCTTTCCGGCGATCTGAACAAGGCGGTCACCGTTCGCGGTCTGCGGGTCACCAAGGGTGCCCGCGCAGCGATCGAAGCCGCCGGTGGCAAGGTAGAGGACTAAATGGCCAAGTCAGGAAACATGCCGGCGATGGGCAGCGGTCTGAGTGAACTGTGGGCGCGTTTGCGCTTCGTGCTCCTCGCCATCGTGGTCTACCGTATCGGTGCCCACATACCCGTTCCCGGTATCAATCCTGACCAGCTTGCTGCCTTGTTCAGGGAGCAGCAGGGCACCATCCTGGGCATGTTCAACATGTTCTCGGGCGGTGCCCTGGAGCGCATGAGTATCCTCGCCCTCGGCATCATGCCGTACATCTCAGCGTCGATCATCATGCAGCTCCTGACCGCCGTCTCGCCCCACCTCGAGCAGTTGAAGAAGGAGGGCGAGAGCGGCCGCCGCAAGATCAGCCAGTACACGCGCTACGGCACGGTGGTGCTGGCCCTGGTTCAGGCCACCGGCATGTCCGTGGGTCTGGCCAGCCAAGGCATTGCCTATACGGCCGATCTCAGCTTCTATTTCACCGCGATCATCACCTTCGTGAGTGGCGCGGTGTTCTTGATGTGGCTGGGTGAGCAGATCACCGAGAAGGGCATCGGCAACGGCATTTCGCTGCTGATCTTCGCGGGTATCGTCGCCGGCCTGCCCGGAGCTGTGGCTCAAGCCTTCGAGCTTGCCCGCAACGAGGGCGCGTGGAATGTGTTGCCGCTGTTGGCGCTTAGCCTTCTGGGTATCGCCACCGTGGCGTTCGTCGTGTTCATCGAACGCGGCCAGCGCCGGATTACGGTGAACTACCCGCGCCGCCAGGTAGGCAACAAGATGTATGCAGGGCAGAGCAGCTACCTGCCGCTCAAGGTCAACATGGCGGGTGTCATTCCGGCCATCTTTGCCTCGAGCATCCTGTTGTTCCCCGCCTCCCTCGGTCAGTGGGTAGGTGCGGGCGACGGCATGGAATGGTTGCAGCGCGCGTCCCAGGCGTTGGCCCCAGGTCAGCCCCTTTATATCTTGCTTTTCGCGGCGGCGGTGGTATTCTTCTGCTTCTTTTACACAGCGCTGGTCTTCAACCCCAAGGATGTGGCCGACAACCTCAAGAAGTCGGGTGCCTTCCTGCCGGGGATTCGTCCTGGCGAGCAGACCGCTCGTTATGTCGACAAGGTCATGACTCGTCTGACCCTGTTCGGCGCTCTCTACATCACTGCGGTTTCCCTGATGCCCCAGTTCCTGATCGTAGCGTGGAACGTGCCGTTCTTCTTTGGCGGTACCTCGCTGCTGATCGTGGTCGTGGTCATCATGGACTTCATGGCCCAGGTGCAGTCGCACCTCATGTCGCACCAGTATGAGTCGGTGATGAAGAAGTCCAACCTGAAAGGCTACGGTAGCGGCGGCATCATGCGCTAAGGCGCCGCAGGCCGATTTGGCACGCCGCAAGCCGATTTTGGAGAGAACGATGAAAGTTCGAGCTTCCGTGAAGAAAATGTGCCGCAATTGCAAGATCATTCGTCGCAATGGCGCTGTTCGCGTCATCTGCACCGAGCCGCGGCACAAGCAGCGCCAGGGTTAATCCTGGCCTGAATTGAACCGGGTGCTGGCATACCCCTTGCCCTAATGACGGGAAGGGGGTATGCTATTGCGCCTTTTGTAGTTGATTAACCGAGCAAGCCGCTCAAACTTCGGAGTAAGCTGATGGCCCGTATTGCAGGCGTCAATATCCCGGACAACAAGCATGCGGCGATCTCGCTGACCTACATCTTCGGGATTGGCCGTACTCGCGCACAGGAAATCTGTGAAGCGACCGGCATCGCGCCGACCACCAAGATCCAGGATCTGTCATCTGAAGAGATCGACAGCCTGCGTAGTGAAGTCGGCAAGTATACCGTTGAAGGCGACCTTCGTCGTGATGTGACGCTGAACATCAAGCGTCTCATGGACTTGGGTTGCTACCGTGGTCTGCGTCATCGTCGTGGTCTTCCGATGCGCGGTCAGCGCACCAAGACCAACGCGCGTACCCGTAAGGGACCGCGTAAGCCGATCCGCAAATAACACGCACGTTCTGGCGTAAAGACAGGAATTGACATCAACATGGCTAACCCGCGTAGCAACCGTAAAAAGGTTAAAAAGCAGGTAGTGGATGCCGTTGCGCATATCCATGCCTCTTTTAACAACACGATCATTACGATCACAGACCGCCAGGGCAACGCTCTTTCCTGGGCGACAGCCGGTGGTTCGGGTTTTCGTGGTTCTCGCAAGAGCACCCCGTTCGCTGCTCAAGTGGCAAGCGAGCGTGCAGCAACTGCTGCAGCCGAGTATGGTGTGAAAAACGTCGACGTGCTGGTCAAGGGCCCCGGTCCTGGCCGTGAATCCGCCGTGCGTGCACTCAACGCCGCCGGCTTCCGCGTGCAAAGCATCACCGACGCGACGCCCATTCCCCACAATGGCTGCCGTCCGCCGAAGAAACGCCGCGTTTAAGGAGACAGATTCATGGCTCGTTACATTGGACCGAAGTGCAAACTGTCTCGCCGGGAAGGTACCGACCTCTTCCTCAAGAGCGGTGTCACTCCCTTCGAGAAAAAGTGCAAATCCGAACAGATTCCGGGTGTGCACGGCCAGCGCCGTCAGCGTCTTTCCGACTACGGCTTGCAGCTTCGCGAGAAGCAGAAAGTACGTCGCATGTACGGCGTACTCGAAAAGCAGTTCCGCAACTACTACAAGGAAGCCGCCCGCCTGAAGGGTGCGACCGGTGAGTTGTTGCTGCAGCTGCTTGAGTCCCGACTGGACAACGTCGTCTACCGCATGGGCTTTGGCGCCACTCGCTCCGAGGCTCGTCAGCTGGTAAGCCACAAGGCGATTGCCGTCAACGGCAAGACCGTCAACGTGGCCTCCTACCAGGTCAAGCCCGGCGACGTGGTATCCGTTCGTGAAAAGGCCAAGCAACAGGCGCGTATCCAGAACGCCCTGAGCATCGCCGCCAACCGTGGCGACGTGGCCTGGATCGAACTCGACGCCAAGAAGATGGAAGGCACCTTCAAGGCCCTGCCTGAGCGCGGTGACCTGACTGCCGACATCAACGAGCAACTGATCGTCGAGCTGTACTCGAAGTAAGCGGTCCGTCCGCGCCGCCCTCCTCCGGGAGGGCGGCGGTTATTACCGAGTATTCGTTTGGCAGCCTGAAAGGTGTTCATATGCAGCGTTCAGTGACAGAGTTTCTCCGTCCTCGCGACATCAAGGTCGAAGAGATCAGCGCACACCACGCAAAGATCGTGCTCGAGCCGTTCGAGCGTGGCTTCGGCCACACGTTGGGCAATGCTCTGCGTCGTATCCTGCTCTCGTCCATGCCCGGCTGCGCCGTGGTGGAGACCGAGATCGCCGGCGTCGACCATGAGTACAGCGCGATCGAGGGTGTCCAGGAAGATGTCATCGAAATCCTCCTGAACCTCAAGGACGTGGCGATCAAGATGCACAGCCGCGACGAGGCGATGCTCTCGCTGAACAAGCAGGGCCCGGCCGTCGTCACCGCTGGTGACATCGCCGTCGATCACGACGTCGAAGTGGTCAACCCCGAGCACGTCATCGCCCACGTCAATGAAGGCGCCGAGCTCAAGATGCAGCTGAAGGTGGCCCGTGGTCGCGGCTATGAGCCTGCGGATGTCCGCAGCGAAGCCGACGACGAGACACGCGCCATCGGCCGTCTGCAGCTGGATGCGACCTTCAGCCCCGTGCGCCGCGTTTCCTACAGCGTCGAAGCCGCCCGCGTCGAACAGCGCACCGACCTCGACAAGCTGATCATCAACCTGGAAACCGACGGCACCCTGGATCCGGAAGAGGCGATCCGTCGCAGCGCGACCATCCTGCAAGAGCAGCTGGCAGCGTTCGTCGACCTGGAAGCCGACAAGGAACAGGAAGTGGTCGAGGAAGAGGATCATATCGATCCCATCCTGCTGCGCCCCGTAGACGATCTCGAGTTGACCGTTCGTAGCGCCAACTGCCTGAAAGCCGAGAATATCTACTACATCGGCGATCTGATTCAGCGCACCGAGGTGGAGCTGTTGAAGACCCCGAACCTCGGCAAGAAGTCCTTGAACGAGATCAAGGACGTGTTGGCTGCTCGTGGTCTGTCCCTTGGCATGCGGCTTGAAAATTGGCCGCCGGCTAGCCTGAAGGACGACAAGGCCACCGCCTAAGCGTCGGCTCGAGTCCCAGTTTGGTAAGGAATCACAACCATGCGTCATCGTAAGAGTGGTCGTCACCTCAATCGTACCAGCTCGCACCGCCAGGCCATGTTTCGCAACATGAGCGTGTCGCTGGTCGAGCACGAAGTGATCAAGACAACCCTTCCCAAGGCCAAGGAGCTGCGTCGTCATATCGAGCCGCTCATCACCCTGGCCAAGGAAGACAGCGTCGCCAACCGGCGTCTGGCCTTCAGCCGTACCCGCTCGAAGGAAGCGGTCGGCAAGCTCTTCAACGAGCTGGGGCCGCGTTACGTCGAGCGTCCGGGCGGTTACGTCCGTATTCTCAAGTGCGGTTTCCGCACCGGCGATAACGCCCCCATGGCCTACGTCGAGCTGGTCGATCGCCCCGTCGTTGAAGAAGAGGCCGTCGGCGAGGAGTAATCCTTTCGACAGCGCTTCGACACGACGCGAAACCGACACCTCCGGGTGTCGGTTTTTTTATGTCTGTCATTTGTCGACGAGTTCCTTGTGCACGATGACCGGAAGCTGGCCGGCACCAGAGGCTTGGCCACCAGGGGCAGCGATGACACAAGCGCCAGGGCTGCGTGTCCGCACGGCGTGGCTTCCCCTATGCTATCAGTCAGGGACAAGGTAACGGGGGAAAGGCATGCAAAGGACGTGGCAGAGGCTGTTGTCGATGCTGGTGCTGTCGCCAGTCATCGCCGTGGCGCAGACGCCGGGCGATCCAGAAGAAGCGGGCAAGGAGGCTGCCCAGGCGTCATCATTGGCCGAGGTGGGGGGCAGTGCGGCGCCCACGGTCGCCGCAGCCGAGGTGCGCGACTGCTTTGTACAGATGGGCCAGGGGGCGGTGGGTGACTGCATCGGACTCGCCGCCGACGCCTGCCAGCAGACCCCGGGCGGGGCCACGACCCTGGGCATCGTCGATTGTCTGGCCCAGGAGACCCGGGTCTGGGATGAACTGCTCAACGCCCAGTATCAGGAGCTGCGCGCGTTGATGCGCGAGCAGGACGAGGGGAATCCTGACGTGGGTATCTCCCGGGTGGACGCGCTAAGGGACGTGCAGCGCGCCTGGATCACCTTTCGCGACGCCGAGTGCGGCTACGCCTATGCCCGCTATCAGGATGGCACCATCCGCAGCGTCGTCGCCGCCGCCTGTCAGCTTGAACAGACCGCCCAGCGGGCGCTTACCTTGAAGGGCATCCTGCACGAGAGCAGTCTTTAGGCGTGCGCCTTGCCGCCACCCAGCGATCGCGGCCGCGTCTTCCTGTGGTTTACTGGACGCTTTGACTGAGGCGCTGATCGATCCAGCGGGCCAGGTCGCCCAGCGCGTTCAGGGCGCCTTCTCGGGTATAGGGGTGGGGCCAGGCATCGAGGACCAGATAGCGCTTGTTGCTTTCAAACCTGAAGTCTTTAGGTTCGCCATCGCGATAGAAGGAGCAAGCATCGCTGCAGGTGTCCGGAACGGTGCTCATGAAGTCCTCGGCGATGTCCTCTAGATCTGCAGAAGTAGCCTGCCGGTCGATGTAGCCTCTGACGTAGAAGCCGATACTTTCGCTGTCGGCAGCGTCAGACTCCGAGGTGGGGTAATAGACCAGGCAGGCCTGGTTGTTATGCCCTTCCCAGTGGGGGAAAGAGAAGCGGAGTACCCGCTGTTCGTCACGCCAGGTGCTGCTCGACTTGATGATCTCGTTTTCCGAAATATCCAGAGTGGACGCCAACGTGCGAGTGCACTGCTGAACCAGTTCGCTTTCCAGTAGTCCGAGTTTCCTCGCCGCCTGCTTGAGTTGAGCGAAGTGCTTGAGGGCGAACGTGAGTTCCTTGTCGTCCATGATCATGGCCTTGTCCTGGTGGGCGATGGCGTGCAGGTGCTGCAGCAGTTCCTGATAGAAGACCTGCCATTTGGTAAAGGTGCTGGTGGCGACTTCCTCGCCGAATCGCTCTCGAGCGGCGGTGATCAACTCGTCGTAGGAGACGCATACCCAGTCGACGGGGACATCGTCCCGCTGGGTCAGGGGGCTCAGTACGCAGCGGACCTGATAGGGCTGCTGATAGGCGTCAATCATGGCGGCGTAGGTAGTGAAGGGGTTGTATGACGCCGACGCCCATACCTTGTGTTCGATGCCGATCACAAAGCTGTCGCTCGAGATGACCAGATCGAGCCGCTTGTCGTTGCCATCCCGAACGTCCGGCGACGGGACTTCGCGCTCGACCGAGAGGCTGTCCCAGTCAGTGCACAAGAGCAGGTCGTCTTCTAGCTCACCCGGGAAAGCGCCCTTTTTCAGAAGGCACGCCACTAGCGCCTTGGCCAGCCACCTTGGGGCGCCTTCGTGGCTACCCATGAAGATCGCCATCAGGTCCGACAGTCGGTTCTCGTGTTGCCCCGGCCCTGAAATGGAAAAAAGGTTGGGCTCTGGCGGCGCCGGCGGGGGCATCTGCTCCATCCTTTCGAATAGCGCTTCCAGTGCGCGATGCTCATCATCAAGTGATGGCTCCTTGTTCTCGTGTGGCATGGCGGACCTCCCTGTGTGGGCAAACCGATGATTGTGTGTCTCAGCATATCGAAAGGTGGAGGCACAAAAAGTGATCGAGTTCAGGTGCCAGTCTTCTATTGGTGTTGATATCTGGTATTCAGATGACAACGGCAGTCGCAGGATGAGGCCGCGCCTGTTCCCCGTGATAAAAGTGCGCGACGCCTGGATGAAGTGACCCCCTCCATAGCTGCACAGGATATAGTGCAGTCATAAGGAGGACAGGATGAGCGACG
>NZ_PXNS01000025.1 GCF_003045775.1 Halomonas litopenaei
ACCATCTGAGGGTGGTATCAGATTGATGGGGTGAAGGTGCCCCATCAACCATTAAATCCGTATACCCAATAGATAAAAAGTCCTGCTGACCAGCTGGCCGCTCAAGACACCGATGGCCACATCCGGTTGCGCGCGGCCAATGTGCGAGAACGCGATAGCGCGCAGCCTGGTTGCGTCGGTATCTGAGGGTCTCGGGTATGCTGACGTATGAACGACAGGGAGCCGTCGAGATCGATCATGAGTCACAACCAGCATTTCGTTGCCCGTGGCTTCGGGGACTTCGTTGACCGGGTTGGTGCCACCATCGCGGCACTCAGTGTCATGGGCGGCCTGTTCACGTCTCAGATGCCCGCACTCCTTTCGCTCGCGGGGGTGCTGCTGGGGATTGGCTGTGCAGCTCTCGGAATCACTACTAAGAAGAGGTTTTCCTCTGAGGAGGACGTATGACACCGGATATTCTCGAATCCCTGAAGACGTTCCTGTTCGTGGCTTCGCCGCTGATCATTCTGGCGCTTGGAACGGCAGCTTATGCCAAGTGGCGTGGGCATAACCCTTGATGTCAGGGTGGCTTGACCGCTACTCACCTGCCAGCCGCCCTCTCCCGCCCTCGTGCTTCTCTACTTTTGCCGCTCTCTATTCTGGCCCTTCTCTGATCTAGCCATTCTCAGCTCTCGCTTTTCCCCGGCCTGGCCCTTCTCGGCTCTAGCTCTTCTCTTCTCTAGCCATTCTCCGCTCTCGCTTTCCCCGGTCTGGCGCTGCCATGCCCGCGCTCTCTCCTGGTCTCGTTTTTCCCTGCTCTAGCCTAACCCAAGGCCGTCCTGCCGGGCGAGCAAGAAACCATGTAACGCATTGATTTTAAACCATCCATTATCCGAAGAAGAACTTCTCCCTAGACGTCCTCTACGCGCCCTTGTTCGACATCAACGAGAAGGCGCGCCGCTTCTACCGCTGCAACCAACTCGCAGCAGCCCTTCCCGCGCTATACGACGCCAACTTCTCCCATGCATCCGCAACGAGCGCTGATCGCTTTAGTCTGCACCTGTAGGCCCATGAATTCAAGATAAGACGCGTAATCTTGATTTAATGTCGCTTATCATAAATATGCCTACGTATTTACGTTTTATGTAATTACACGTACTATCGCCTTTGCTTAATGGAAATGATGGCTGGCGGCATCAGCCGCCCCCTCACGGAGCAGGCAGGGGTTCGCAGGAATGTGAGCACCGCTCACGTGACGTCACCGCACGGCAGTGCCAACGGGTGTCACAGAAAGCGAACCGGACCATGGCGAGCGAGGGGGCATTCAGGCATGATCAGCCGCTGGCGGAATCGACCACCGCACAAGGAGAGCTTCATGGCCCGTACCGGGATCACCTACGACGACGTTCAACGAGCGGTGGATACCCTGCTCAAGCAGCAGGAAGCCCCCAGCGTTCAGAAGGTCCGAGAGATACTCGGCACCGGCAGCTTCACCACCATCAGCGAGCACCTGCGCGAATGGCGTTCACGCCGGGAAGAGCGACGAGACGTTCCGCCCCCCCAGGGGATGCCCGTGGAGCTTCAGGGACTGGCCGAAGAGCTCTGGAGCAAGGCCCAGGAGGCGGCGGCGGAAAACCTGGCCCACTATCGCCAGGAGGCCGATCGCAACGTGGAAGGCGCGCTTGAAAAGGTGGCCGCCGCCGATCGTCGCGCCGAGGACGCCGAACAGCGCGAAAGCGCCCTGTCGGCCCATCTGTCATCCATGGAGCAGCGTCTGCAGGAGGCGGCCTCGGAATCGGCACGACTAGCGAGCGCCAATCAAGCGCTGGAGCAGCAGCTCATCAAGGAAGGCGAGCGCGCCACCCAGCTCGAAGCGCAGCTTGATCGTCTGCAGCAGGACAAGGAGCGTGAAGGCAGGGAGTACCAGCAGGCGCTGGATGATCAGCAGAAGCAGCATCGCGAGCGCCTGGCCCAGGAAGAACAGCGCCACGAGGCCGCCGAGGCGCGGCTGATGGCTATGCTGGACGAGGCACGCCAGGAACGACAAAGTGCGGAAAAGGCCCATGCCCAGCGCCTCAAGCAGGCCGATCAGCGCCAGGAGGTGTTGCAGCAGCAGCTTCAGGCACTGCGGGGCGAACTGTCAGAAGAGGAAAAGCGCCACCGCGAGACGCAGATGGAGCGCTCGCGAGCCGAGGAGAACCTGCGCGCTCGAGGCCACGAGGTAGACCTGCTCAACGAGCGTATCGAAGAGCAGAGGCGTCTGCTGGCGAATCAGTCAGAGCGACTCAAGGCACTCGAGGCCAAGCTTGACGAGAAGATCTGGGCGCTGGCCAGGCAACAGCGCGAACGCCCCGATGATAACGAGGGCACATCCAGCGGAAACGCCAAACAACAGACCTCTTCGCCCTAGGGCAGCGCCTCCAGGATTCAGTCAGCGGCCTGGCCGTGTGATTGCATAGGGTGGCGTTCACACGGCAAGCCCGGGATCCAGCGCAGCGGCACTGCAAACCACAAGCGCCATTCATGGCCCAAGCGACGTGCACCGCCTCCTTCAATGCCCGATTTGCGGCGTTGCCAAGGCACAGCTTGCTCGACATGTCGTTTTCCTGCGTAAGCCCTTTCTGAAAACGCCTTTCCCCTGCTGCCCGGGCCCCGTCCCGCCGGTAAGATCCTCCTGATTCGGACTGACGGAATCGTTTAGGGAGGAACCGCCATGCCATCTGCTCCCCATCATTTGCGCGCATCGCTGCGTCTTCCATCGGCGCCCACCGAGTGGGCACGTTTGGCAGGAGGGTGCTGAGCATGGACGACCCCTCCTGGTCCTCGTATCGCCCAAGCGACCTGCTGGGTGCCTTCGATGTCACACTGAGTCAGGATCAGCGCCTGCTCAAGTTTCATCTGGCCGGGCAATCGCTGATCCCTCATCGCCTGGTCGGTGAAGAGACCATTTCGCGCCCCTTCTGCTACACCCTCGACGTAATCTCCCAGCGCGGCGACATCGAACTCAAGTCGCTGATCGCCCAGCCGGCATTGATCGAGATCCGCCAGGCCGACGGCGGCTACCGTCCGCTCTCTGGCCTGGTCGACACCGCCGCCCTGCTCGGCGAAGACGGTGGCGTCTACTACTACCAACTGGTGCTGGTGCCCTGGCTATCCCTGTTGAGCCTCGGTCGTGACAGCCGCATCTTCCAGGACAAGAACGTCACCGAGGTGATCGAGGCGGTGTTCCAGGGCCACGAGATCGCCAAGGGGCGCTACCGCTTTGATCTTCGTCGCGACTACCCCACGCGCAGCTACTGCGTGCAGTACCGAGAGAGCAACTTCCACTTCGTCAACCGGCTGATGGAACAAGAAGGACTGTTTTTCTATTTCAGCCATGGCGGAGGCGATCACTGCCTGGTGATCACCGACAGCGTAGATACCTGCCCAGCGGTCACCCCCCAGGCCATCCGCTTCCATCGCCAGGCCGCCACTGAGGCCGAGGACGCACTGACCCAGTGGGGTGGGCGCCGTCAGCAGCAGCCCACCCGCGTAAGCCTCGCCACCTTCAACTACAAGCAGCCTCGCCACCCCAGCGACATCGCCCAGGACACCATCCGTGACCAGGGTCACCTGCCGGACACCGAGGTCTACGATTATCCAGGCGAGTACTACTACCCGGACCACCGTCGCGGTGAACGACTGGGGGTCAATCGTCTGGAAGCCCTGGAATCCTGCGCCAAGCGCTTCCGTGGCGCCGGTGGCGCCCGCCAGCTTCAGGTAGGCGGCCACTTCACCCTGACCCAGCATGGCCAACATGAGCGCGGCGACGACAGCGAGCGCGAGTTCCTGGTGCTGGGCCTCAGCGTGCATGCCGAGAATGCCCTGCCGGTATCGGCGCATCTGTCGACCCTGCCCGGAAGCTTGCAGGAACAGCTCGATCAGGCGCGTCGCGCCCACGGGCTGGGTCTCTCGGATAAAGGCTCCAGCCTCCACCGTGACGATTACCAGCGCGCCGGCACCGGCCACTATCTGGTCGACATCGAGACCCAGCGCCTGTGCCTGCCCTATCGCTCGAGCCTCGACCATCCGCGCCCGGTGATGGGTGGCCCCCAGACCGCCACCGTGGTGGGGCCGGAAGACGAGGAAATCCACACCGACGGGCTCAACCGGGTCAAGGTGCAGTTTCACTGGGACCGGCTGGGTCACCACGACGCTGGCTCGAGCTGCTGGCTGAGGGTCAGCGAGCCCAACGCCAGCGCCGGCTGGGGCGCGGTCTTTGTCCCGCGCATCGGCCAGGAGGTGATCGTTGACTTCCTCGAGGGCGACCCGGATCGCCCCTTGATCACCGGTCGGGTCTACAACGGCGATGAACGTCCGGAATGGCATTCCAACGGCCTGCTGTCGGGCTTCAAGTCGAAGACCTATCGCGGCGGCAAGTACAACGAGCTGGTGTTCGATGACGCCACCGACCAGGAGCGGGTGCGGCTCAACTCCGAGCACGCCAAGAGCCAGTTGAACCTCGGCTATCTGGTCCACCAGCACGGCAATACCCGCGGCGACTTTCGCGGCACCGGCTTCGAGCTGCGCACCGACGCCTACGGCGCCGTGCGCGCCAACCAGGGCCTGTTGGTCAGCAGCTGGGGACAGCTTGGTGCCAACGGTGAGCAGCTCGACATGCGCCCCGCCTGGCGCGAACTACAAAGCGCCTGGCAGCTTGCCGACAGTCTCAGCGACAGCGCTGTCGACCACGACGCCGAGGCGCTTGCCAGCCGCACCGACCTGCACAAGGCCAGCGACGACGCCCAGGGGCGCCACGGTAGTGCCGACTCTGCCACAGCCTTCGACGGCAGCAGTGCGACAACGGCAAGCAAAGGTGGGCGTGGCGAGGCCGCGCGACTCAAGGAGCCCTGGCTGCAATTGGCCTCCCCGGCGGGCATCGCCATCAGCACCCCCCAGTCCACTCACCTGGCCCAAGGCAAGTCACTGAGCGTCACCGCAAGCGAAGACATCAACCTGGCCGCCGGCAAACGCCTGGTCGCCAGCATCGCCGATCGGCTGTCGCTGTTCGTCCAACGCGCCGGGATCAAGCTGTTCGCCGCCCAGGGCAAGGTCGAGGTGCAGGCCCAGAGCGACGAGATGGCACTGACTGCAGAGAAAAAGCTCAGCATCACCTCCACCGAAGACGCCGTGCACATTGCCGCTGCCGAGGAAGTGCTGCTGACCTGCGGTGGCGGCTATATCCGACTCAAGGGTGGCGACATCGAAATTCACGCCCCCGGCACTATCGACGTCAAGGGCAGCCAGCACCTGTTTGGCGGGCCCACGAGTCTGAGTTATCCGCTGGACAACCTTCCAGAAACCGAACCCTCCAACCTGGATCTTGAACACCTCTATGGCAACGGTCGGCCGGTGCCCGGCGCCCGCTATCGCGCTTTCCTCGCCGATGGCTCGGTACGCCAAGGGGTGCTGGACGCCGCCGGCAAGGCAACGCTGTCTGGGCTGCCTCTGGGGGGAGTCCAGGTCGAGTACTTCCAGGACCCGCGAGAAATCGACAAACGGCCACAAGCGTGGCCCGTCAAGGTGCCGATCAAGCCAACGTACGCCACCACGTCCAGCGACACCCAGATTGCTGTGTCAGGCAGCTCCAGAGATCAGGGATCGCCTCCCCAAGCGCCCAGCCTCCTTCAGTCTCCCGGCTGGACAGGTGGTACGCCTGGAGGAAGGCCAAACACTTCCGGCGTGGGTCTATCGTCGCCAGGTTGGCCCGAGGGGCCTCCGTTGCCAACCATCCCAGGTGACATTCCGAGCGATCTTGCGGGGCGAGTCGAGCAGCAAGCCCGGGCACAACTCGAAAAGATCGCGCAGCAGAAGCTTCAGGAGCAGCTCCCAGGGCTTGGTAATACCGAGCTGTCATCACCCGGTTGGAAGGGTGACGTCCCCACCAGACCGACATTCGGCGACCTCAAGGAGCGCCCCCATGCTCAGGACCCCGACCTGACGTCGCCAGGCTGGCCTGGTGGATCACCGAAGAAACGCTCCTGAGTCGACAGGCCAATATCGCCAAGGGGCTCGGTGGGTAGCGGTCAATACCTCACTGAATGCATCAGGGATGGCGCCCTCTTGTGGGGACATAAGGAAGGAAACTTAGCATGGCCGCGAGAACAAGCTGGGGCAACCACGTCATTCCAGGTTTGGACCACGACCCTCTGAAAGAGGCACTCAACCATCGCCGGGTGATCACCGCCGAGCCCTACAGCGAAGGCGAGACCCCGGAAGCCGTGATCATGATGGACGTGGAGGAAGGTTCCGTCACGGTACTCGACGTGGTCGTCCAGGCCGCCTACATGCTGCCGGTGGTCGGTAACGTCATGGCCATCGGCGACGTCGCCCGCGACGTGGTTGACCTCGATGGCAACGACGCAGACGGCACGCCGAACTACCAGAACGTCTGGCTCTGGGCGGTGCTGGTGATCGACGCCATCGGTCTGGTGCCCGCCGTCGGCAACGCCTCCCGCCCTATCCGCGTGGGTACCCGCGAAGGCATACAGGCGTTTGCCCGCGGTGAAGGCGTCGACATCGCCGCTCAGATTCTGGTCAACATGGCCGGCGGTGCGGCGATGGATTTTCTGGCAGAACTCGAATCCAAGCTCGAGGAACAGAAACCGAAGCTGTTGCGCGAAATTGACACCATCGTCGGCAAACTCGCCGAGTTCATCAACAACCCGGTCGATGCCGCCAAACAGCTCAAACTGATCGACGAGAACCCCGAGTGGTGGAACCTTCTCGAGAAAGGCAAGCGTGTCGTATTCATTGCCTTTGACCGCCTGCTCGAGGCCTTTGGTGACGACCGTCAGCGCCTCATCGCCTTCCTCGGCCAGCTCGGCGGGATGGCCAGGTCCATGGTCAACGCCGGGTTCGAGCGCCTGTTGCCGATGATACGCGACCTGGCCCAGGCGACTCGCCGCCGGTCGTCGCAACGTGGGGACGTCAATCACCAGGGCACCGCCGTCACCGGGCAACGTACGGTCCACTACCTGTCGGCAGACAATCGCCAGACCACCCGCCACGAAGCCGAGCCAAGCGCCACTCCGGCCGGCTGCGTGTGCTCGCTGCATCGCCCCACCCCCACCAGTCCCAACCCCGTGGACTATGTGATGGGTGACGAGAACCTGTGGCACACCGACTTCAGCGTACCGGGGCTGATCGACGTCGAATGGACCCGCTACTACCGCTCCAGCATCGACGAACTCGATGACAGCGAACTGGGCGCCCGCTGGAGCAGTCCGTTCCATACCCGCTTCGAGGCCCTGGGCGAGCAGTTGACCTTTATCGACAGCCTGAACCGCGCCCTGCCTATCGATCCTATCGAGGTCGGCGGCAGCCGCTTCCTGCCGCGTGAAAGCGTGACCCTGGAACACCCCGACAGCGAGCACTACCGGCTTCACTACCTCGACGGCAGTCAGGAGCTCTACCGCCGCATCGGCAAGTCCGGACGGGGCGAGCGCGTCCACTTCCGCCTGGTCGAGCAGCGCGAGCGCGACGGCCGCGCCCTGCACCTGAGCTATCGCCAGGGCCGACTGGACCGGCTGACCGACGGCGCCGCCCTGCTGCTGCGCTTTCACTACAGCAGCGCGGGGCTGCTGACCAAGGTGGTGCGCCACTATCCCGGTGCGGGCGTCGGCAAGGACGTCACCAAACACAATGACGAAGCCGCCGAGGCGCACGAACCCGAGGTGCTGGTCCGCTACCAGCACAGCGCCGACGGTGATCTGATCGAAAGTCGTGATATGCGCGGCTACACCCGCGAGTACCGCTACCAGCACCATCTGGTCACCCGCTACACCCACCGCAGTGGCCTGGCGGTGGAGCTCGAGTGGGGCTGGCCGGGCAAGGCCGAGGGCGCCCTGCCCGCCGCTCACGACGCGCGCTGCGTACGCAACCGCCTGGAAGACGGCAGCGAGGACACCCGCTTCGAGTACCATCGCGGCCTGTGGTACACCCGCGTCACCGACGCCGACGGCGTGGTGACCTTCTACCGCTACAACGATCACAACCAGATCGAGTCGATCACTCACCCCTTCCACCCGGCGCTGGGCAGCGAGCACTGGCGCTGGGACGAGCACGGCCGGCTGATCCGCCATATCGACGGCGAAGGACGCACCACCCACTATCGCTATGACGACCAGGGTCGGCTGATCGAGACGGTCGCCCCCCAGGGCCTGAGCACCCGCATCGACTACGACGACAAGGGCCTGCCGGTGCGCGTCACCGAGCCTGACGGGCGAGAACGCTCGCTGCGCTTCGATGAACGCGGCCTGCCGCTGCAAGAGATCGCCCCGAGCGGGCGTGTCACCACCTTCCGTCACAACGCACGCGGCCTGCCCACGGCGATGACCGACGCCGCCGGCAACACCTACCAGTATCGCTGGAACGACCAGGGTCGGCTGACCAGTGCCAGCGACTGTTCACGCAAGACCACCCAGTTTCGCTACGACCACCGCGGCTGGCTGATCGAGCGCCGTGACGCCGCCGGGCATCGCACCCATTACACCCGCGACGCCACCGGCCTGCTGTTGAGCGTCGAGCACCCCGACGGCGCCATCGAGCACTTCTCCCACGACGGCGAAGGCCGGCTGACCCAGTATCTCGATCCCACCGGGCAGCGCACCCGCTATCGCTACAATGGCAAGGGCCAGCCGATCGAGCGCCGCGACCCCATGGGCCAGCGTTTCGCCTACCACTACGACCGCCTGCTGCGGCTCTCGGCGCTGACCAACCAGAACGGCGACCGCTGGCAGTTCCGCTATGACGGCGGTGGACGACTGATCGAGGACACCGGCTTCGACGGGCGCACCCGCCACTACCGCTACGACGATGGCGGCGCCCTGATCGAGCGTCGCGAAGGCGAGCTGGTCACCACCTTCACCCGCGACGCCATGGGCCGGGTGGTGGAGCGCGAGAGCCAGCGACCGGGCCAGCCCGCGCTGACTACCCGCTACGGCTACGACCCGCTGGGACGCCTGACCCGCGCCGCCAGCCGCCACAGCGAGACGCGCTTTCACTTCGACACCGCCGACAACCTGATCGCCGAGGTGCAGCGTCATCAGCTGCCCAACGGCGGTGACTACTCCAGCGTCACC
>NZ_PXNS01000026.1 GCF_003045775.1 Halomonas litopenaei
GGAACACGGTTCAATTTGTCACTAAAGCCGACCATCGCATCCGTCGCGGTCGTACCGTCCATTTTCATCAGGATGACGAAGCGTGTCGTGCGGTCGACCAAGGTGCCTACAGCAGAACGGTTGCTGGGCCCATGATGAGGTCGCCTTCCCAATGCCCGGGCATCAACCGATCTTCGATCTCAGGCGGCCGGAGATGAATACTGACCAAGTCAGGAATTTTGTAATGACCCCCTAGTTTCTGCACACCCTACGCGGCTAATCCCGAGTGTGCTCGGGATGCCACATAGCCCAGAGACTGATGTGGCCGCTCTTCGTTGTAGTACCTGATCCAGCGACTGACGACGGCCCTGGCCTGGCCCAACGATTCAAAGCGATGGAGCCAGATGCACTCCTCCTTCAAGGAGCAGAAGAAGCGCTCTACGAGCCCGTTCTGTTCCGGTGTATATGGCGTCGTGAACTTTTGGGTCAGGCCATAGGTCTTTACCGTACCTGTGTAGTGACGACTACTGAACACAAGCCCATTATCAGAGCGAAGGGCCAATGGCTGCTTAACGCGCCCCAGCGCTCCTAGCCGATAGATCAGCGCTTCCTCCAGTGCGGCTTCTGCGGTCTTGCTGCTGCCATTGTCGGATAATCGCCAACCGAGAATCTCTCGCGTGCAGCAGTCGATGATCACTGCCAGGCTGGCTCGTCGGTCCTTTCCGCACCATACAAAGGTGAGATCGCTCGCCCACCGTTCATCAGGTCTTGAGGCAACAGATGGCAGGCTCCTGGCACGAGGACGAAAGCCCTGAGGCCGCTTGCGCACCTGCCAGCCTTTGATCTGGAGGATGCGCTGGATTGGCTTGCGGTTCTCCCCCAGGACACACGCCAGTCGATAGCCGTAGGTGGGAAACTGTTCCAGGGCCAGCTTTACTCTGGTGGTCAGCTCAGTATTGATCGTGCGCTGCCGCGGCCTGGGACGGTAATACAACGTCCGCCGGGGAAGCCCCAGCCACTGACAGAGTTTGACGAGCGAAACCACGTGGCCCTGCTGGGCCATTTCCGCCTGCAGCGACCTTACGAGTTCTCGTCCTCGTCGAGCAGGCGGCGAAACTTTTTTAGTGCGTAAATCTGCAGATGGGCCTCGCCCAGCGCCTCTTTGGTCTCCCGTAGCTCGGATTCGTACTGCTCGCGGACGTCTTTCGGGCGAGCCCTGAACCCGTTCTCCATGCTTCGCTGAGCCTCATCGATCCAGCCATCGATCTCGGAGACGGTAAGATCGTACTGGCGAGCCACCTCAGCCGCTGTGCTCTTGCCCTTGAAGATGTCCATGACCACGGCGGCCTTGCGCTTCGCTGTCCATCGCTTGATGGGGTTTTCGTCGCTCATGCTGTCCTCCTGATGGCTGCACTATAGCCTGTGCAGCTCTGGAGGGGGTCACTTCAATTTGGCGGCGACGATCCGTGCCACGACTGCGTAGACGCCGCTTTCCCCTCCCTTGCCGTAGGCAAGCAATGAGCTCTTTTTTCAGCGAGCCTCGGGGCATCACATAGAGCGCGTTGTAGATGGCCTCGTGAGAGACCTGCCGTGTAGAGTCATTTGGATACATGCGCTTCAGTGTGATGGCTATTGCCTAGGAGACCAGTACTAGCGTAACAGGTAGGTCACCAGATCGAAGAGAGGCGTACCAAGGCGCAACTTTGATTGTGATCGTGCTCGATGTCGCGTCAGCGTGGCCCTGAAACCCGCCAGACTGGCGTCATAGCCAGCATGAGAAGGTACCGCATGCCGAGCCAGTTCCCAAGAAATCGTGGTGGCAGCTCTCCCAAGGTATTTGGCGATGGAGCGTATCGAGTGACCTTCACGCATTAGGTTTTGTCCGAAAAGTCGGATTTGCTAATGTGGCCGATGCCGCAACTGCATAGGTGACCGCATGGCAGGACGCTACGAGCTCTCCGCTCAATGCTGGGAGATGATTAAGGACATCGTCTCGCCCTCCCAACCAATGGGCCGCCCTCGCCGAGCTGACCGCCAAGTGCTGAACGGGATCTTCTGGATCCTGTGCTCAGGCGCCAAATGGCGCGATCTGCCAGAGCGCTATGGCCCATGGAAGACCGTCTATGACCGCTTTCGTCAGTGGCGCGATGACGGCACCTTCGAGACCATCCTGGCGCGGCTCCAGCTCCGCTTGCGAGAAGATGGCCTGATGGATCTGGACACTTGGATGATCGACTCGACGACGATTCGCGCCACCCGCGCCGCCTCTGGGGGCGGCAAAAAGGGGGATCGAAAGAACCCATAGACCATGCGCTGGGGCGCAGCCGAGGCGGCCTGACCACCAAGATCCACATGCTTTGCGATCGGCATGGCTGGCCACTAACGTTCACCGTGACGCCGGGGCAGGATCCGGATACCCGCCACTTTGTTCCTACCATGGAGCACGTCCATTTGCCTGGGCGAGTGGGACGACCACGTAAACGTTGCCGATACATCGTCGCGGACAAAGGCTACGACAGTGATTCCCTCCGCCGGTACTGCGACCGCCACCGGATGAAGCCGATCATTGCCAGACGCAAGATGCACCGAAAGCCACTGCCGGGGGCGTCCAGGGGGTTTGACAAGCCGCGCTACCGGGAAAGGAACGTCATCGAGCGCTGTATCGGCTGGATCAAAGAACTACGCCGTGTCTGCACGCGCTATGACAAGCTCGCCAGAAGTTTCAAGGCGATGGTATGCCTGGCCTGCATAGACCATTGTTTGCGTGCAGACTTTTCAGACAAAACCTAGCATGATGGTGGCACGTTCTTCAGCAGTAAGGTGGTAGCAATGAGTCATAGCGATAGCGCACCTGATCGATCAGGCATTGCACTTGCTCATTGAGACCGCCCTCTCTTTGATCAGGTTCTTGGCGGAACGCACTGTTTTTTTTAAGAGAATGCCATCCGCTATCTTCGTTTTCAGGCCTGCCACATCAATAAGGCGGAGTCATGCGATGCATCACGGCCCGTAGCCTGCTACCTGAAGAAACGGTATATTTTTTCTTTAATAAAAACAGGACAGAGACGAAGGAATCCACGCAGAAAAATGCACGCCAAGAACTCAGTCGCTTTTATCATATTGTAACCATACATTTTTCTTATTATAAAAACCTCACCTTTGAAAAATCTCCATCCACGCCTTTTTAAAAAATCATCTCCAGTTCTCATCCTTACGAAAACACTCGTAGCGTTCCCAAACTTAAATCCACTATTTATCATTTCCACCCAAAGGGCATAATCTTCCGGATAAATATCAGGATACCCACCAACACTAAGAATATCGCTCTTTCTAAACATCACCGAGGGATGACTAACTGGGCACCTAAACTTAACATAATTTTTTAACTGTTCATCAGTTACAGGAACTGTTCTAACTGCAGTCCTTATTTCTAAACTGGCATCCCATTCTTCCACAGCCCCACCAAAAACAGAAATCTCAGGATTTTTCTCCATAAACAAAACTTGCTCTTCAAACCTCATCGGCATTGAGAGATCATCAGAGTCCATTCTCGCCACCAAATCATACTTGCAATATCTCAAACCAAGATTAAGCGCCGCAGCCAACCCCATGTTGACTTCTGTTCCCACGATCAACAACACGTCCCCCAATTCAAGTTTCCATTTTTCCAATACGTCTTCAAGCTCTTGAGTAAGGGGACCATCTTTAACTACAACTATTTGATCAGGTTTTCTTGTTTGGTGAAACCATATACTGGAAACAGACGCTTCCAAATACTCAGGCTTTTCCTTTGAATATACCGACATCAGTACTGAAAACATTACATTTCACACTCGGGTCAAATATTAAAAAACGTGAGAACCAGTTGACGATCAAGCCTGAGCATATTTTCAATGCCCATTGGTTTCTGTGCACTTTACGTGGCCAGCGCTTAGTGAACTTATCCAGGATTAATATCTACTAATATTAGGTAAGTTCTGTGAGATCGTGATGGCGAGCCACTTCAGCGACGGAGGTCTTACCTTTGAAGATGTCCATGACGACACCGACTTTGCGCTTTGCAGTCAGCATTTGAGGGTAGATTCTTTGCTCATGCCATCTTCCTAATGGCTGCAGTATAGCCTGTTCAGCTCTGTAAGGGCCCACTTCAGATCCCCCACTGCCAAGCTAGTTGGAGCCTCAGCAGCTGTTAGACTCTGAACCATGTGGGGCGTGATGAGGTTCCAATGAAGTACTCCGACTGAAGTGACCCCCTCCATAGCTGCACAGGATATAGTGCAGTCATAAGGAGGACAGGATGAGCGACGA
>NZ_PXNS01000027.1 GCF_003045775.1 Halomonas litopenaei
GGGTAAGCGGATTAAATGGTTGATCTTACCTTTGCATGAGAGTGAGACAGACCGGCATCTCATCGGATTATCTGGTTGATGCTTCACCTACTGCTGGTGCATGTTTCCTTCGCTAATTCCAGCAAGAACCCCACACGCCTCAACTTCCCGGTCATCGTTGCAACTCGCTCTCAGTGAAACGAGTTGTTTCTCAAGCGCTTGCAGAGCGGTTATCTGCGACCGCACATGAGAGATGTGATCATCGAGCAAGGCGTTGACGGCGGTACAAGGCTGATGAGGGTCGTCCTGATAGCTCTGTAGTTCGTGAATCTCAGCCAGTGACAGGCCCAGGATTCTGCAGCGACGGATGAAGGCCAGCCCCTCACCATGCTTCTCGGTATAGACACGGTAACCGTTGTCCTGCCGATCAGGCGGCGGCAACAAGCCCTGCTGTTCATAGAAGCGGATCGTCTGTGTTTCGACCCCTACCAACTGCGCCAACTGACCAATGCGCATCAGCCTCCTCCCCAACGGATTCTTTACTCTATTGACCTTATAGTAGCTTTATAGTTTTAAATGGTACCACAACATTGTTCAAGTGGAGTCGTATCATGAGCAAATCCTGTGGTGGCGCCTGTGGCGGTGATGCAACGTCCGCAGCGGATACCGATATACAGGCCTCCTCCGAGGCGCCAGGGAGATGGGTCAGTGTTTATGCCGTGCCGAAGATGGACTGTCCATCAGAAGAACGAATGATTCGCCTAGCCCTGAACGGCTTTGAGGAGATTCGGGCGCTGTCCTTCGACTTGTCGAACCGCCGGCTGAAGGTCGTGCATGACGGCGAGGTCGAGCCCGTCACCTCGAAACTGAAGACCTTGGGGCTAGGCGCCTCGCTTCAGGAAACCGTCGCTGCAAATCCGGAGACCATCAAGGCCGCCGAGTTTTCGGCAGCTTCTGCTAAGCAAGAATCCGGGACCCTGCGCTGGTTGCTCGGCATCAATGCACTTCTGTTCGTGGTGGAAATGACTGCCGGTCTGATCGCCCAGTCCACCGGCCTGATTGGAGAATCCCTGGACAATTTTGCCGATGCGGCGGTGTACGGGCTTGCCCTTTATGCGGTTGGACATAGCGTGAAAATGCAGGTACGTGCCGCGCATCTTGCTGGTGTACTGCAACTGATCTTGGCTGTGGGCGTGCTCGTAGAGGTGGTGAGACGCTTTGTATTCGGTAGTGAGCCTGAATCGCTGGTGATGATGGCTATCGCATTCGTCGCATTGATTGCCAATACCAGTTGTCTGCTGCTCATATCCAAACATCGGGAAGGCGGGGCGCACATGAAGGCAAGCTGGATATTCTCGGCCAACGACGTGGTGATCAACCTGGGGGTCATCACCGCCGGCGCCCTGGTCGCGTGGACCGGTTCCAATTATCCGGATCTGATTATCGGCACCATCGCGGGGGGCATTGTACTTAACGGTGCCAGACGCATTTTGGCGTTGAAGGGTTAAATAATGCTCATTATTGGCAAAAAGCTCTCGCCGTATGCCCTATTGTCCATATCGGGCCTGCTGGCAGCGTCTGATCAGGCTGTAAAGTGGCTGGTGCAGCAATCAATGGCCTATGGCGAGTATGTTTCGGTGACCCCGTTCTTTAACTGGGTGCACCTATGGAACACCGGTGCCGCATTCAGTCTTTTTGCGAATGGTGGAGGCTGGCAGCGCTACTTTTTTATCGGAATCGCGGTAGTGGTCTCGATTTTTCTGATCAAGCTGATCCTTGAAAATCGTCATAAAGGAGAAGCCATCGCTTACAGTCTTATCCTCGGTGGCGCCATGGGCAACCTGATTGACCGGGTCTTTCGCGGCTATGTTGTGGATTCCTTTGATTTCTATTGGCGAGACTGGCATTGGCCGGCCTTCAACCTGGCTGATATTGCAATTGTCCTCGGTGCCTTACTTTTCGTTTCCAGCAGCTTGTTGGGTAAAAAAGCAAACACCAATGCCGAGCCGGATGGATCTGACTGACACCTACGCCTATACAACACCATGACCGAACTTCCCGACAACATCCTTCACCTGCCGCAATACCAAGTACTGGGCTGCAAATCAACCGACGACGAAATGCACTTCCAGGTGGACGTGCCCGATCCCATCGCCTGCGAGGAATGCGGCGTGCAGGGTGAGTTCGTACGGTTCGGCAAGCGTGACGTTCCCTATCGTGATCTGCCCATCCACGGCAAGCGGGTCACTCTCTGGGTGGTCCGCCGCCGATACACCTGCCGGGCCTGCAAGACAACATTCAGGCCCCAGCTACCGGAGATGGTGGACGGATTCCGTATGACACTGCGGCTGCATGAGTACGTGGAGAAGGAATCCTTCAACCACCCCTACACCTTTGTGGCGGCACAGACCGGCCTGGACGAGAAGACGGTGCGCGACATCTTCAACGCCCGCGCCGAGTTCCTGGGGCGCTGGCACCGCTTCGAGACGCCCCGCATCCTGGGCATTGACGAGCTATACCTGAACAAGCGCTACCGCTGCATTCTGACCAACATTGAGGAGCGAACCCTGCTCGACCTGCTGGCCACCCGCCGCCAGGACGTGGTGACCAACTACCTGATGAAGCTGAAAGACCGGCAGAAGGTCGAGATCGTCAGCATGGACATGTGGAACCCCTACCGGGCAGCGGTCAAGGCTGTGCTGCCCCAGGCCCGTATCGTGGTCGATAAGTTCCATGTGGTGCGCATGGCCAACGATGCCCTAGAGAGAGTGCGCAAGGGCCTCAGAAAGGAGCTGAAACCGTCCCAGAGCCGGACTCTCAAGGGAGACCGGAAAATCCTGCTGAAACGCGCTCACGAAGTCTCAGACCGGGAGCGCCTCATCATGGAGACCTGGACAGGCGCGTTCCCGCAACTGCTGGCCGCCTACGAGCACAAGGAGCGCTTCTACGGCATCTGGGACGCCACCACACGGCTCCAGGCAGAAGCCGCCCTGGACGAGTGGATAGCCACCATCCCGAAGGGCCAAAAGGAAGTCTGGAGCGATCTGGTCAGGGCAGTGGGAAACTGGCGCGAAGAGACCATGACCTACTTCGAGACGGACATGCCCGTCACCAACGCTTACACGGAGTCCATCAACCGACTGGCCAAGGACAAGAACCGTGAAGGGCGCGGTTACTCCTTCGAGGTGATGCGGGCACGAATGCTCTACACCACGAAGCACAAGAAGAAGGCACCGACTGCGAAGGTCTCTCCTTTCTACAAGAAAACCATCGGTTACGGACTGCCGGACTTCGCAGAGGAACTCAACTACGGAGTCGATCTATCAACCATCTGAGGGTGGTATCAGATTGATGGGGTGAAGGTGCCCCATCAACCATTAAATCCGTATACCC
>NZ_PXNS01000028.1 GCF_003045775.1 Halomonas litopenaei
ACCGAGATTCCCCTAGTAGCGGCGAGCGAACGGGGACCAGCCCTTAAGCAACACAACTGGTAGGTGAGCAGACTGGGAAGTCTGGCCATAGTGGGTGATAGCCCCGTAACCGAAACCTGAGTGTTGTGAAATCGAGTAGGTCGAGGCACGTGAAACCTTGACTGAAGACGGGGGGACCATCCTCCAAGGCTAAATACTCCTGACTGACCGATAGTGAACCAGTACCGTGAGGGAAAGGCGAAAAGAACCCCGGAGAGGGGAGTGAAATAGATCCTGAAACCGTATGCGTACAAGCAGTGGGAGCCAACTTGTTTGGTGACCGCGTACCTTTTGTATAATGGGTCAGCGACTTATTTTCAGTGGCGAGCTTAACCGTATAGGGGAGGCGTAGAGAAATCGAGTCTTAACTGGGCGACCAGTCGCTGGAAATAGACCCGAAACCGGGCGATCTATCCATGAGCAGGTTGAAGGTTGAGTAACATCAACTGGAGGACCGAACCAGGATCTGTTGAAAAAGATTTGGATGACTTGTGGATCGGAGTGAAAGGCTAATCAAGCCCGGAGATAGCTGGTTCTCCTCGAAAGCTATTTAGGTAGCGCCTCACGTATCACCGCCGGGGGTAGAGCACTGTTTCGGCTAGGGGGTCATCCCGACTTACCAACCCGAGGCAAACTCCGAATACCGGTGAGTGCAAGCGTGGGAGACACACAGCGGGTGCTAACGTCCGTTGTGAAAAGGGAAACAACCCAGACCGTCAGCTAAGGTCCCGAAATCCTGGTTAAGTGGGAAACGATGTGGGAAGGCTTAGACAGCTAGGAGGTTGGCTTAGAAGCAGCCATCCTTTAAAGAAAGCGTAATAGCTCACTAGTCGAGTCGGCCTGCGCGGAAGATGTAACGGGGCTCAAACCAGGTACCGAAGCTACGGGTTCGCCGAATGGCGAGCGGTAGAGGAGCGTCGTGTAAGCCGATGAAGGTGTGTTGAGAAGCATGCTGGAGGTATCACGAGTGC
>NZ_PXNS01000029.1 GCF_003045775.1 Halomonas litopenaei
GTGTTCGCATCACTTAAGGTGATTCGATAGTGTCAGTTCGCTGCCATCGCGAAGCGATGGCAAAGCGCTTCCCGAACGTTGAGTCGGGTAGGGCAAGGTGAACGGCCTGAGTCATTTTAAGGATGCGAACACGCGGTAGAGGAGCGTCGTGTAAGCCGATGAAGGTGTGTTGAGAAGCATGCTGGAGGTATCACGAGTGCGAATGCTGACATGAGTAACGACAAGGGGAGTGAAAAACTCCCCCGCCGGAAGACCAAGGGTTTCTGTTCGACGCTAATCGGAGCAGAGTGAGTCGGCCCCTAAGGCGAGGCCGAAAGGCGTAGTCGATGGGAAACGGGTCAATATTCCCGTACCTCACAGTATTGCGATGGGGGGACGAAGAAGGCTAGGTGAGCCAGGCGTTGGTTGTCCTGGTGAAAGCCGGTAGGCTGAGGATTCAGGTAAATCCGGATCCTTAAGGCCGAGAGGCGAGACGAACTGACTACGGTCAGGAAGTCATCGATGCCACGCTTCCAGGAAAAGCCTCTAAGCTTCAGATACTGTGAGACCGTACCCCAAACCGACACAGGTGGTCAGGTAGAGAATACCAAGGCGCTTGAGAGAACTCGGGTGAAGGAACTAGGCAAAATGGTGCCGTAACTTCGGGAGAAGGCACGCCGCATTAGGGTGAAGGTCCTCGCGACCGGAGCCTGACGCGGTCGAAGATACCAGGTGGCTGCAACTGTTTATTAAAAACACAGCACTCTGCAAACGCGCAAGCGGACGTATAGGGTGTGACGCCTGCCCGGTGCCGGAAGGTTAAGTGATGGTGTTAGCTCACGCGAAGCTCCTGATCGAAGCCCCGGTAAACGGCGGCCGTAACTATAACGGTCCTAAGGTAGCGAAATTCCTTGTCGGGTAAGTTCCGACCTGCACGAATGGCGTAATGATGGCCACGCTGTCTCCACCCGAGACTCAGTGAAATTGAAATCGCAGTGAAGATGCTGTGTACCCGCGGCTAGACGGAAAGACCCCGTGAACCTTTACTACAGCTTCACACTGGACGCTGATGTTGCTTGTGTAGGATAGCTGGGAGGCTTTGAAACCCTGTCGCCAGATGGGGTGGAGCCAACCTTGAAATACCAGCCTGGCATCATTGGCGTTCTAACTCAGGACCGTAATCCGGTTCGAGGACCGTGTGTGGTGGGTAGTTTGACTGGGGCGGTCTCCTCCCAAAGAGTAACGGAGGAGCACGAAGGTACCCTCAGCACGGTTGGAAATCGTGCAGTGAGTGCAAGAGCATAAGGGTGCTTAACTGCGAGACAGACACGTCGAGCAGATACGAAAGTAGGTTCTAGTGATCCGGTGGTTCTGTATGGAAGGGCCATCGCTCAACGGATAAAAGGTACTCCGGGGATAACAGGCTGATACCGCCCAAGAGTTCACATCGACGGCGGTGTTTGGCACCTCGATGTCGGCTCATCACATCCTGGGGCTGAAGTCGGTCCCAAGGGTATGGCTGTTCGCCATTTAAAGTGGTACGCGAGCTGGGTTTAGAACGTCGTGAGACAGTTCGGTCCCTATCTGCCGTGGGCGTTGGAGATTTGAGAAGCGCTGCTCCTAGTACGAGAGGACCGGAGTGGACGTACCTCTGGTGTTCCGGTTGTCACGCCAGTGGCATTGCCGGGTAGCTATGTACGGACGGGATAACCGCTGAAAGCATCTAAGCGGGAAGCCCCCTTCAAGATGAGATCTCCCTGAGGCCTTGAGCCTCCTAAAGGACCCAGCAAGACCAGCTGGTTGATAGGCCGGGTGTGGAAGCGCTGCAAGGCGTTGAGCTAACCGGTACTAATGGTCCGTGAGGCTTGACCATATAACACCCAAAGGGTTTTGGTCGATGATGTCTCGAATCAATTGACGGATACG
>NZ_PXNS01000003.1 GCF_003045775.1 Halomonas litopenaei
CTTTTACCACCCTTCACCGCCTGTGACGTTTGCTCGTCGCCGGCAGCGGATGCGTACTTTACGCATCCCCTCCGCCCTTGGCAATACCCTTATGCAAAAAAGTTCATCGAGATGTCTTCGGGGCGTCATCGACAGCGGTTCAGGCTTCAGTCGCGACCTGGAGCAGGGCCTTACAGCGAGACGGCGCGTTCTTTCGATACGCCCCCTTGAGCAGTCGGCTGACTCGCGCGGTCCAGCAACTCCAGTATGGAGTGATAGGTAAGGCCGGAGTGCTGGGTCATGCCCATCTCGCAGGTTCTCGAATTGGAGACACCAAAGTCACAGCCCGCCACCTGCCCCGACAGATCACGCAGCGATGAAGCCGTCAGTTCCGGTACGCGCAAGCCCTTGTCGCCGGCAAATCCGCAGCAACTGATACCATCCGGCACCACCACCTCCCTGGCACACGCACGCGCCAGCTCCACGAAGGAGTCGGTCAGCCCCTTGCGATGGCTGGAGCAGGTCACGTGCACCGCCACCTTGCAGTCCAGCGGCGTCACCTCCAGGCGCGGCAACAGGTGGTCATGGGCGAAGGCCACCGGCTCCTGCACCTTCAAGCGCTCATCCAGATGCCCCTCGACCTGCAAGCTGCAAGGACTGGTATCGAACAGCACCGGGAAACGACCGTTCTGGCTCGCGACCAGCAACTCCCGGTTGAGTTCGCGCGCCTTGTGCGTCGCCTCGTTATCCATCCCCTTGGAGGAAAACGCCATCCCGCAACACAGGTGGCCTGGCATTTCGGGAATGATGACGTCATACCCGGCTCTGTCGAGCAGACTCAGTACGATCTCCATCACCGCACGCGCCGAGTCGTCCCGCTTGTCGGCGCCAAACACCCGAGTGGCGCAGGAAGGGAAGTACACCACCGAATCGCGCGGCCCCTCGGTGGACGATGCGCCCGCCGATGGCCGCGACGACTTGAGCACCCGAATCGGGGCGGCGGCGGGTATCGCCGGTATCCACTGTGGGACACGCTTGCCGCTGGCCTTGTGAACACCCTGACTGGCTCGGGCCATCAAAGCGTCGCCGATGATCCCACGCCCCAGGCTGGCCGCACGCAGGCCGCCCCGGGCAATCTTGGTAGCCCCGGAGAAGTGACGCCCGATTCGCCTTGCCAATTCCTGCTTGCCGACATGACGTTCCTGGCGCATGGCGAGCACCATCTCGCCGGTATTGATACCGACCGGGCAGCGCGTCCCGCACATGCCATCGGCGGCGCAGGTGACATCGATATCGTAAAGCGCACTCTGCTCGAAGGCATCGCGACGCTCTCGCTCTTCATCGCTCAACTCATCCAGGGCTGCCAGGCGAGCTCGCTCGCGGGTCAGCACGATGCGCTGGCGAGGCGTCAGCGTCAGCTCGCGTGAAGGACACACGGCTTCGCAGAAGCCACACTCGATGCAGCGATCTACGATGGGGTCGGCCTCGGGCAATGGCTTCAGATTTTCGAGGTGCAGCGTCGGGTTGCGCGTCAGCATCACATCGGGGTTGAGCAGATGGCCCGGATCGAACAACGCCTTGATCTGCCACATCAGAGCATAGGCCTCTTCGCCCCACTCCAGCTCCACAAAGGGTGCCATGTTGCGGCCGGTGCCGTGCTCGGCCTTGAGCGAGCCACCGAAGTCCACGGCTACCAACTGGGCCACGTCGGCCATCAGCGCCTGGTAGCGCTCCTTCTCCCCCGGACGCTCAAAGCCCTGAGGGAAGACGAAGTGCAGATTGCCTTCCAGGGCGTGACCAAACAGCAGGGCGTCGTCGTAGCCATGGCGCTTGAACGCCTCGGTCAGGGCGGCGACACCCTCCTCCAGCCGTTCGATGGGAAAGGCCACGTCCTCGATCACCACGGTAGTTCCGAGATCACGCACAGCACCGACGGCGGGGAACAGTCCCTTGCGTACCTTCCAGTAGAGCGCGTAGCTGACCGGGTCTTCGGTGAAGGCGATGGGCTCGAGGGTGGTGATGCCTTCCAGCGCCTGGCCGACCTCCTCGATACGCGCCTCCAGCCGAGGCCCATCCTCCTCGCGGACATCCACCAGCAATGCCGTGGCGCCGTCCGGTAGCTCACGCAGCTGCTCCGGCATGCCCGGCTGCCGCTCCACCGAACGCAGCCCCGCACGATCCATCAGTTCCACCGCCGCCACGCCGGTGCCACGCAAGGCGATGGTGGCACGGCAGGCGCTGCCGAGATCCGGGAAGAAGATCAGGGCGGCGGCCTTGCGTGGCGGCTCCGGCACCGACTGATAGGTAATCCGCGTGATACAGCCCAGGGTACCCTCGGAGCCGATCATCAGGTGGGCCAGGATGTCCACACCGTCACGGAAATCCACCAGGCTGTTGAGAGCGTAGCCGGTGGTGTTTTTCAGGCGATACTTGTGGCGAATGCGCTTGGCCAGCTCGAGATCGGTGCGCACATTGGTCGACAGTCGCTCCAGCCCATCGAGCAGGGCCGCATGGCTTTGACGAAAGGCTGCCACGCTGTCGGCATCGGCGGTATCCAGTACCGTGCCATCGAGCAGCACCATGCGCAGGCTGTCCAGGGTCCGATAAGTATTCTGGGCGGTGCCACAGCACATGCCCGATGCATTGTTGGCGGCGATGCCGCCGATCATGCAACTGGCGATGGACGCCGGGTCCGGCCCGATCTTGCGCCCAAAGGGCGCCAGCAGCTCGTTGGCCCTGGCGCCGATAACACCGGGCTGCAGGTCAATTCTGGCACCGTCATCGAGCACCCTGGCATCGCGCCAGCCACGTCCCAGCTGAATCAGCACCCCATCGGTGATGGCTTGACCGGACAGCGAGGTACCTGCGGCGCGGAAGGTCATCGGCCAGTTGCCCTCGCGGCAGGCGCCAATGACTTCGACAAGCTCCTGTTCGGTCTCCGGCCTCACCACCAGGCTCGGCACCAGCCGATAGAAGCTGGCATCGGTACCGTAGGCCAGCCGGCGCAGCGGATCCTGGACCAATCGCTCGATGGGCAGGCGTTCGGTCAGCATCGCCGTCAACTCATCGATGGAAATGGTGGGCTTGGTGGTGGTGATGGCCGTCATGGTGCGCTCCCTGTCTGATTATTCGCTATTGCAGCCGTTCAGATACTAAAACGCCACTCCGAAGAGTGGCGTTTGGCGCTAGGGGTTAGCCCCTGACGTCGATCTGGACGATGCCGCCGCCCCCGCCATAGCCGCTGACGGTAACGTCATAGACACCTGGCTCCAGACGGGTTTCGATCAGCGAGCCGAGTTGGGTACTGCCACCGTCGTCGTCCTGGAAGAAGACGCCCTCACCCTCGAGCTCCAACAGCGTATCCACGGCGTCAGACTGAGTCTCGATGCTGATGACGCCAGCCTCTTCAACCACCAGCTGGTAGTTGAGCCTGCCGCTGGCATCGAGCTGACCGTAGAGGGTCTCGCCGGTGTGAATCTCACCCTCGGAGCGCAGTTCGCCGCTGAAGGGCGTCTGCGACAGGCTCAGCGAGTAGGTGCCGGAGCCACTGAAGCTTCGCGCATCGACACTGTAGGTACCAGCCTCGAGGATCGCGCTGATACGCGAATTGGTACCCGAGCCACCATCGTCATCGCTGGTGTCGATTCCTTCGCCGCGCAGGCCAAGCATGGCGTCGAAGGCGCTGGAGTTCATCTCCAGGGTCACCTCTGCGGCGTCTTCCAGGGTGAAACTGTATTGATTGACACCGCTGGCCCCCACCATGCCGCGCACCGTCTCTCCCTGCTGCAGCTCACCGCTGTTGCGCATTTCGCCATCGAAGGCAGTGACGTCGGTCTCCAGCCGGAACATGCCGGAAGCGACCCCCGAGTAGCTTGCCACCTCGATGCGATAGCTGCCGGGCTCGAGCACCTCGCTCAGCCGCGAATTGGTACCACCGCCGCCGTCATCGTCGCTGAGCGACACACCGTTGCCCTCGAGATAGAGCTGGGTGTCGAAGGCAGAGGACGACAGTGCAATCGTCACCTCGGAAGGCTGCTCGATGTCCAGGGTGTAGGCATTGGGTTGAAACCCGCCGGCCATGCCCTGCACAGACTCACCTGGCTCGATGGCCCCTTCGTTCTTCAATTCGCCGTCGAAGGGCGAGGTCGAAAGCTCCAGCGAATAGCCGCCGGACTCGCCCCCGTAGCCGCTGACCACCACCCGGTAGTCGCCCGGCATCAGTACGCTGTCGAGATGAGAGTCGGTACCGCTGCCCGAATCATCGACCTCGATATTGGTCTGGCCGCCGCGTACCCGCAGCACGGTGTCGAAATCGCTGGAGGCGAGCGCCAGATTGACGCTGGTGGGCTCGTCGATCTTGAGGCTGTAGGTGTTGCTGGAGGAGGCGTCGGCCAGGGTACCGGTGATGCTGTCACCGGCGCGCAGCGGTCCGGCATTACGCTCGCCGCTGGAAAGATCGGCTTGCTGCATCGACAGACGATAGCCGTCACCGACGCTGACGAAGTCATCCTGGCATTCCACGTCCACGCGTTCCTTGACCGGCTGACCAGGCGTCACACGCACCTCATAGTCACCAGGATCGAGGAACGCCTTCAGGGTCTGCTGGTCATCACCGCAGCGCGCGGCCTTATGCTCGACACCATTGCCACTGAGCACCAGCGATGCGTCAGACGCACCGGCAAGCACCAGAGAGACCTGGCGAGCCTGCTCGAGCGAGAAGCTGTAGCTCGCCGCCTCGCCTCCCAGCGCCCCGACGACGTCCTGGTCGTCGCCCAGCGTCTCGGACGCCTGGGCCTCAGTCGGCTTCAGCGAGTAGGGGCCAAAGCCTGCCATGTCGTCGCTGCTGACGACCACCAGCGAGCACCCCTCGGCGGAAGACAGCAACAGCGATGCCGGCGCCTCCTGGGTGCTGCTCGCACCTCCCTGCCACTTGCCGTCTTCGGAATACACCGAGAGGCTGGCGGCAAAGGGTGAATCGAGCCGGTACAGCACACCAGATTCGGCCTCGCCGCAGACCCAGCGACGGTCGTGACGCGAGCCATCCTTGAGGTTGATCCCGCTTTGCGAGGTCAATTCGCCCTCAATCGCTTCGCCCAGCGCAACATCCGGCGCCTCGACAAACCGCCCGCCCTGGCTACCGCCGTCGTCCTGGCATCCGCTCAGCAAGACCGCCATGGACACCCCGCTGACCACCAGCAACGGGGAAATGGCCTTGCAAAGTGGGCGTTTCGGCCCCGGACACTGCTGCTTGGACATGCCTGCCTCCATCAGTTGAATTTCGCTTCCTGCGCCGACAACAGAACATCGTCGGGAACGCACACTATAGCCAACTTGCATGACGCGCGTCAGGACGCAAACCACTCCGATGTCGCAGGTGTCGCACGCGAGCACGGTGAATCAGGCGTCGCGCAGGATGACCACCAGTTCTCTTGGACCGTGTACGCCGTAAGCCAGCGTCTGCTCGATATCCGAGGTCTTGCTCGGCCCCGAGATCAGCAGCGCATTGGTCGGCATGGCGCTCGCCCAGCCTTGCCCGGTGACGACATCGAAGAAGGTGTCTTCGACGCTGTCGGCATCGAGCACGGCGATATGCAAAGGCGGCACCAGGCTCAGCAGACGCGGTTCATCCGGGGTCGGCCACAGCCACAGACTGCCGGTCTCGGCGATGGCGCCACGGGTGGACGTAAGGCCAGCCTCGACGCCGTCGAACAGCTCACGCTTCCAGCCCTCGATGTCACGGTCGGCGTCGACCAGCTCGACCTCATGATCCGCCAGGGCCTCACGGGCCTGCTGCGCTACCGGATGCTCCCGGCCCAGCGCCAGGCGCTTGACGCCTTTGTCCGCCAGCACCCTGGCGAGGGTCTCGGTCCAGCCGGCAGACTCACAGTGAATCACCTCGCCATGCACCGAGGAGATCCAGTGCTCGAAGCGCTCGAGTCGTTCGTGGCGCGACCACTGGCGCCCGGTGACCACGCCGAAGTCGCTGTCGGGGGCCGACAGCGGTCCGCCCTGGCGATCGCGCAGGCGACCCAGAATGTTGTCTCTGGCACTCATTCGCCCTTCTCCTTGCGATGACGCTTGATCAGCGTGTGAAGTGACGTCTTGGCCGGCTTCGGGGCGCTGCGGTACTGCGTCCAGGGCCCCAGGTGGGACGGCGCCAGCGCACGGAAGCTGCCGGCGACCAGGGTAGCGCCTCGCCAGGCTCCGGGATGGGTAGCCAGCCACTGCCAGCTCTTCCATGCGGCGACCTCCTTGCGCGAGCGCTTGACCCCGGCACCGGGCACATTGCCGACGCCGTCGCCCACGGCCTCACGCCGCAGTCGCACCAGCAGGTCCGGAATCGGGATCTTGACCGGGCACACCTCACCGCAGGCGCCGCACAGGCTCGACGCCGACGGTAGATCCTTGGTCGCTTCAAGCCCCATCAGGTGCGGCATCAGGATGGCGCCGATCGGCCCCGGGTAGGTGGTGCCGTAGGTGTGACCGCCGACCCGGGTATACACCGGGCAGTGGTTCATGCAGGCACCGCAGCGGATGCAGCGCAGGGTGTCGAGCAGTTCATCGTCCTGGTAGACCCGCGAGCGACCGCTGTCGACCAGCACCAGATGCACCTCTTCGGGACCGTCGTGTTCGTCGGCCTTGCGTGGCGAGCTGATCATGTTGAAGTAGGTGGTCACGTGCTGGCCGGTGGCAGAGCGCGTCAGCAGGGCGTAGAGCGGCGGCACGTCGGCCAGGTGCTCGACCACCTTCTCGATGCCGGTCACGGCGATGTGCACCGGCGGCGCGGTGGTGGTCAGGCGCCCGTTGCCCTCGTTCTCCACCAGGCACAGGGTACCGGTCTCGGCCACCGCGAAATTGACCCCGGACACCCCGACATCCGCCGTCATGAAGCGCTCGCGCAGCTGGGCCCTGGCCGCTGCGGTCATCGCGTCCACGTCGGTGGTGCGCTCGGTCCCGGTGCGCTCGTGCATGATGTCGGAGATTTCACCGGTGTTGAGGTGAATCGCCGGCATGATGATATGAGACGGCGTCTGCTCGTTGAGCTGCACCAGATACTCGCCCAGATCCGACTCCAGGGCATCGATGCCCGCCTTCTCCAGATGGGCGTTCAGGTGCATTTCCTCGGACACCATGGACTTGCCCTTGATCACCGAGGACGCGCCATGACGCTGACATATCTCGGTGATCAGCTCGCAGGCCTGCTCGCCGTTCTCCGCCCAGTGAACGCGGATGCCGTTGGCCTCGCAGTTGGCCTCAAGCTGTTCGAGCAGGTCGGGCAGCTTCGACAGTGCACGTAGCCGGATATTGGCCCCCAGCTCACGCAGGGTCTCCAGGTCCCAGTCGTCGAAGGCCTTGCGACGCTTGCCCATCAGGCCGTCCATCGCCTTGCGGAAGTTGGCACGGATCTGCGGATTCTCCAGCGCCTCGTGGGCCTGGCGATGGAACGCCTGGGGAGTATAGGTCTGAACAGGCTGGCTCATGAGGTCCTCCGCCACAGATAGGAAGCGATGTGCTCGCCTTCGAGCGTGCTGTCGCGGTGGGCCAGACGCCCGGCAATGTTCATCAGACAGCCACAGTCGGAGGTCACGAAACGCTCTGCGCCGGCGGCTTCGATGGCACGGCTCTTGTCTTCGACCATGGCCCCGGACACCTCCGGATGGCGTACCGCAAAGGTCCCGCCGAATCCACAGCATTCGCTGGCCCGCTCCTGCTCCACCAGCTCGACCTGGCCGAGCTTGGCCAGCAGCGCGGGGCCGGTCTCGGCGAGGCCCATTTCGCGACGGGCGCTGCACGAGGTATGCATGGCAACCTTCTCCGGCGCGCCTCGATCCTCAAGCGTCAGGTGGCAGACGTGGACCAGGAATTCGGTAAGTTCGAACACCCGATCGGCAACCTCCCTGGCCCTTGCCTCCTCGGGGGTGCCGGCAAACAGCGAGGGATAGTGGGTGCGCATCATGCCGCCACAGGAGCCGGACGGCACGATGATCGGCCAGGGCTCGGGGAACAGGTCGAGCTGGGCCCTGGCCACCGCCCGGGCCTCGGTGTGGTAGCCAGAGGTATAGGCGGGCTGGCCGCAGCAGGTCTGGTCGTCGGGGAAGATCACCTCGGTCCCTTCACGCTCGAGCAGCCGAACGGCATCGAGGCCAGCCTCGGGATAGAGCATGTCGATCAGACAGGTTCCGAACAGGTAGACCTTATCGGGGCGAGGGGGATAAAGCTTGACGGCGGTCATCGCGGGGTCCTCAGGGTCAGGCACGGCAGGACGTTGTCGTTGTTCCCGGTATCAATAGCGGCACAACAGAGGCGAGCAGGCTACCGCTGCACGCCTCGTCTGCACCGCCGGAACCGAGGCCCCCGGAGCATCATCGGTCTTGCCAACGACCGCCAGGGATAGAGTTGGAGTAAATTGGTAAAACCAATTGACAACGCCGAATCTAGGCACAGTAGGTTCGCTCTTCCAGAGTGTCAAACCAGACGCCGATTTTTGCTCGGACTTTGCGCTATACTTTGGTCTATGTCTTGACGGCCGTGAACGTAACAGGTTGATAATCTGGGAAGAACGAGGATCAGGACAGGCAACAGGACAACCCCGTTTATTGGTAATACCAATTAGTTGTCGTTACACTGGCGACCTCGTTCCCACGTCGATGATAAACCGCCATGGCCTACCAGCCCGTGCGCCAGCCTCGCCTGGCCGATGTGATCACCGAGCGCCTCGAGGCGCTGATTCTGGAAGGCAGCCTGACCCCCGGCCAACGCCTGCCCCCCGAACGCGAACTGGCCGAGCGCTTCGGTGTCTCGCGCCCGTCGTTGCGCGAAGCGATCCAGAAACTGGCCGCCCGCGGCCTGCTGGTCAGCCGCCAGGGCGGTGGCACCTATATCACCGAGGCCCTCAACAGCGGCTACAGCGACCCGCTGCTGGAGATGCTGTCTCGCCACGGCGAGTTCCACCTGGACCTGCTCGAATTCCGTGACGCCATGGAAGGCCTGTCAGCCTACTATGCGGCGCTACGCTCGACACCCACCGACAGGGCGCTGTTGATTCAGCGCTTCGAAGAGCTCGAGACGTCCTTTCTCGGCGAGGATCCCCAGGGTGAGGCCAAGGCCGACGCCGCCTTCCACCTGGCGATCGCCGAGTCCGCCCACAACGTCCTGTTGCTACACACCATTCGCGGCATCTTCCACCTGCTGGAACGCAGCATCGTCGACAATCTCGCCCATCTGTTCGAGAAGCCGGAGGCACGCCCCCGCCTGATGCAGCAGCACCGGGCACTGCTCGACGCCATCCTCGAGGGGCGCGCCGAAGACGCCCAGGCGCTGGCCCACGAACACCTGGTCTACGTCGAAGAGGGTCTACTCGAGATGGAGCGCGCCGAGACCCGCTCGCAGCGAGCGCTGCGGCGTGCCCAGGTCATGCCGCCGCGCCGGTCGCGCTAGTCGATGCGACGCTGGTCACGCTGGCTGAATCGCCGCACCCTGGCGCTGGCGCTGGCGCTGGGTCTCGCCCTGGTGCTGTGGCAGAGCGCCACCCTGGCCCGTGAGCAGGCGCTGGCCTCGCTCAAGCGTGATGCCGATACCGAACTCAGGCTTTCCGCTACTGGCCTGACCGGTTACCTGTCACGCCACGAATACCTGCCGGAACTGCTCGCCACCCGGGAAACCGTCAAGCGATACCTGAGCGCCCCGGACGGCCAGGACGTGATGCCGCTCAACCGACTGCTCAACCGTTTCCGCAGTACCACCGGCGTCTCCGACATCTACCTGCTCGACGCCGAGGGCACCACCCTGGCGGCCAGCAACTGGCACCGCCCCGACAACTTCATCGGCCAGAACTATCGTTTTCGCCCCTACTACCAGGACGCCATCGCCGGGCACTACGGCCGCTTCCACGGCCTCGGCGTGGTATCGATGGATCGCGGCTACTACTTCTCGGCACCGGTCTGGCTCGACGAGGTCAATCCCGACGCCACCCCGGCCGGGGTCATGGTGGTCAAGGTCCGCGTCGATACGCTGGAGGCGAGCTGGCAGAGTCCGGGGACCAGCCTGCTGGTGGTGGATCAGAACGGTATCGTATTCATGGCCAGCCAACCCGAGCTGCGCCTGACCTCTCTCACCCCGCTGGCGCCACCGCGCCTGGCCGAGCTGCGCGACTCGCGGCGTTACGCCGATGAAGCGCTGAAACCGAGCGGCCTCGAGGTCGTCGATCACCTCGCCAACGACGCCAGACTGGTGGGCTTCGACAGCGGCCCGCTGGCGTCCGGGCACTACCTTCTTGGCGTCACTCGGGACTTTCCCACCCTGGGCTGGCAGATGCATATCCTCAAGCCCATGGCCCCGGTGATCGAGGCCCAGTGGCAGGCGATGCTGATGGGGGGTGGTCTATACGGCCTGCTGGCACTGGCCGGAGGCATCGGCTGGCAGCGCCACCGACTGCGCCGGGAGCGCGAAGCCTTCGCCGAGCGTGAGCGCACCACCCTGGCGCAAGCCCGCGACGAGCTCGAGCGCAACGTGGCCAGCCGGACCCGCGATTTGCTCGCCACCAATCGCCGGCTATCCGACGAAATCGAGGAGCGCCGACGCACCGAGGTAACCCTGCGCCAGACCCGTGACGAGCTGACCCAGGCCGCCAAGCTGGCGGTGCTCGGCCAGCTCGCCGCCGGCATCAACCACGAGCTCAATCAACCACTGGCGGCCATCCGCGCCTACGCCGAGAACGCCCGGGGCTTTCTCGCCCGACAGCGCCACGACACCGTCGACGCCAACCTCGGCGAGATCATCGAACTCACCGGCCGCATGGCCGAGATCAGCGCCCAGCTACGCCAGTTCTCGCGCAAGAGCGGTGAGCCGCCAAGCCCGGTGTCGACCCGCGCCTGCCTCGACTACGCCCTGCGCCTGTTCAAGGCACGCCTCGGCGAGCAGCAGGTCGAAGTGGTGTTCGACACCCCGGAGGAAGCGCCCTGGGTACTGGCCGACCTGGTCAGACTCGAGCAGGTGCTGGTCAACCTGATCGGCAACGCCCTCCAGGCCATGGCACAGACGCCGTCACCACAGCTGATACTGGGCGTGGCCGCCGCCGATGGCTGCGTCAGGCTATGGGTCGACGACAACGGCCCCGGCGTCCCCGAGGACCAGCGCCGCCAGGTGTTCGAGCCCTTCTACACCACCAAGGCCCCCGGCGCCGGACTGGGGCTCGGGCTGTCCATCTCCGCACGGATCATCGATGATCTCGGCGGCCGCCTGCAGGCCGGTGTCTCGCCTCTGGGCGGAGCACGCTTTACCATCGAGCTGCCCCAGGCCGAGCACGTCCTCCCGCCCCACGATGAGAGCCACGCCACATGACCGACGAAGCCCCCGTGATGATCATCGACGACGAAGAGCACCTGAGGGTCACCCTGGGCCAGACGCTGGAACTGGCCGGCTATCGACCGCTGCCCTTTCCCAGCGCCGAACAGGCCCTGGCCACCCTGGACCGGGACTTCAGCGGGGTGGTGATCAGCGATATCCGCATGCCCGGCATGGACGGCATGAGCCTGCTCAGAGAGATTCGTCAGCGCGACCCGGACCTGCCGGTGGTACTGATTACCGGTCATGGCGACGTATCCACCGCGGTGGAGGCCATGCGGGAAGGCGCCTGGGACTTTCTCGAGAAGCCGTTTCCCGGTGAACGCCTGGGCGAGGTCGTGCGGCGAGGCGTCGAGAAGCGTCGACTGAGCCTGGAAAACCGCTTCCTCAAGGCCGAGCTCGAGGCCCAGCAGACCGCGCCAGGCCCACGCCTGGTGGGGCGCACCCCGGCGATCAAGCGGCTGTCGTCGATGGTCCAGCGCATCAGTCAGGTCGAGGCCGACGTGCTGCTGTTCGGCGAGACCGGCGCCGGCAAGGACCTGGTGGCCCGCGCGATCCACGAGCGCAGCGCCCGCGGCGGCAAGCCCTTCGTCGCCATCAACTGCGGTGCGGTGCCCGAGAGCACCATCGAATCCGAGCTGTTCGGCCACGAGAAAGGCGCCTTTACCGGCGCGGTGGAGCGGCGCATCGGCAAGTTCGAGCATGCCGCCGGCGGCACCGTCTTCCTCGACGAGATCGAATCCATGCCGCTGGCGCTGCAGGTCAAGCTGCTGCGGGTACTGCAGGAGCGCCAGGTCGAGCGCCTGGGCAGCAATACCCCGGTGACACTCGACATTCGGGTGATCGCCGCCACCAAGATCGACCTCAAGACGGCCGCCGAGGCCGGCGAGTTCCGCGAGGACCTGTACTACCGCCTCAACGTGGTGACCCTGATGATTCCGCCGCTGCGCGAGCGCCGCGAGGACATCCCGCTGCTGTTTCACCACTTCGCCGCGGTGGCCGCCAGCCGCAGCGGCATGGAAGCGCCGCCGCTGGACGCGGCCGGCGTCACCGCGCTGCTGGCCCACGACTGGCCCGGCAACGCCCGTGAACTACGCAACCTGGCAGAGCGCTACGTGCTGCTCGGCAGCACCTGCGACTACCGCCTCGACGCCTTGATGGAAGGCGTCGGCAGCGACGGTGGCGAGCTGCCGCTGCCCCAGCAGGTGGAGCTGTTCGAGAAACAGCTGGTCAGCCAGTCGCTGGCCCGCCACCACGGCCGTATCAACGAGGTCTGCGAGCACCTGGGACTCCCGCGCAAGACCCTCTACGACAAGCTCAAGAAGCACGCCCTCAAGCCCGACGACTATCGCCAGCGCCCCGACACCAGCGCCACGCCCTGATCGACCAGCCCCTGCAGCGCGTCCCAGGACGGCAGCCAGGGCGCCAGACTCAGGGTCACGCACAGCATCGCCAGAGAGTTGCCGGGATCGCCCCAGTCAAACGGTTTGAAGGCGGTGCCGAAGGAACGTTTCAGTCGCGCCCCGTTCAGATCCACGCTGTAGAGCTCATCGAGCAACAGATGGATGGCAAAGCCAAAGGTCAGGGCGCCGCCGTGGGCCCAGGCCATGGCGTCCGGTGGTGCGAACAGATGGTGGCTGAGCGCCGCGGTCGCCAGGCCGCACATGGCCGCGGCCAGTAGCGAGTGCCAGAGCCCCCGGTGGACGGTGAAGCGGGCGAAGATCGCGCCGGCCACATAGCGCACCGCCAGATAGATGGCGCCGCACACCAACAGCAAGGTGCCGTCGGAGAACCGCTCCTGCAGCATCACCGCGCCGGCCACCACCGCTGGCACCGCCATCAGATTGAAGATCAGTCGGATCGCCTTGGAGCTGTCGGAGTCGATATCGGGGAGGATGCCGCCCAGGGTCGTCAGCGCCAGCATCGGCAGGCTGTCGAGCGCCGACCACAGCCCCGCCTGCCAGCCGCCATGGGCCAGCACCGCGCCGCCGGCGGCGGCCACGCTGAGGTGGGTGCGGAAGTTGGCCATGCCGGGCGGGCTCCTCAAAAGGCATATACTGGATAAATGACCAGATTATCGCCCGGCAGTTCAATAGAAACAATTGGTTGGAAACATACTGGATAAAAAAACACGGACCTGCGCGGGCAGATCCGTGTTCTTCACCACTGTGGCTCTGTCGTCAGCTCTGGGCCGAGGCCAGGTACTGATCCTTGAGCTTGACGTAGTTGCCTGCGGTGTAGGGGAAGAAGGCGCGCTCAGAATCCTTCAGCGGGCGCAGCGCCTTGGCCGGGTTGCCGGCGTAGACGTGGCCGCTTTCCAGGCGCTTGCCGGGGGGCACCACCGCACCGGCGGCGATGATCACCTCGTCCTCGACCACTGCCCCGTCCATGACGATGGCGCCCATGCCGACCAGGATCCGGTTGCCCAGGGTACAGCCATGCAGCACCGCCTTGTGGCCGATGGTGACTTCATCGCCGATGGTCAGCGGCCAGCCGCCTTGATTGAAGTCGCTGGCGTGGGTGATGTGCAGCACGCTGCCGTCCTGCACGCTGGTGCGCGAGCCGATGCGAATCCGGTGCATGTCACCGCGAATCACCGCCATCGGCCACACCGAACAGTCGTCTCCCAACTCCACGTCACCCAATACCATGCACTGGGGGTCGATATAGACCCGCGCGCCCAGCCTGGGGCTTACACCCTGCCAGGAACGGATCACCGGATACCCCGGCGTACCATCGTGCGCTTCCGTTGCCACCCTGTCTGCCATCGCTGTCTCTCCTGAAGGTTGTGCGCCGGTCGGTCGCGGCACTACAGCAGACCGCTGAACAGCACCACCAGTACCAGCGGAATCGACACCCAGCGTACCACGGCGCGCCACACGCGAAAGCCATTGGGCCCCGCATCCAGCGCCCGCAGCGCTTCCTGCTCAGGCATCACCCAGGCGGCAAAGATGGCGATCAACAGACCGCCTAGCGGCAGGAAGATCTCCGGCGGAATGGTGCTGACCACGCCGAAGAAGTTCATCTCCCCGATCAGGTGGACGTCGCTCAGACTCGAGAACGACAGCACGCACAACAGCCCCACCAGCCATACGCACAGGCCCACCGCCAGGGCGGCCATGCGCCGCGACAGCCCCCAGCCCACCAGGGTCGAGACCATCGGCTCGGCCAGGTTGATCGATGAAGTCCAGGTCGCCAGCAGCAGCAGCAGGAAGAAAAGTCCCAGCCAGAAGGGACCACCGGGCAGCTCGGCGAAGGCCACCGGCAGGGTCACGAATACCAGTCCTGGGCCCTCCCCCGGATCCATGCCCTGGGTGAACACCACCGAGAAGATCGCAATACCGGCCAGCAGCGCCACCAGCACATCAAGCACCGCCACCGCGCCGGCGGCGCCAGGCAGGCTCTGGTGGTCGGGCATATAGGCGCCGTAGGCCATCAGCGCGCAGGCCCCCACCGCCAGGGTGAAGAAGGCATGCCCCATGGCGTGCACCAGCACCATCGGCGTCAGCGCCGAGAAGTCCGGGGTGAACAGCCAGGCCATGGCCGGACCGAAGCCGTCCATGGTCACGGCGTGACCGGCCAGTACGATCAGCAGCAGGTAGAGCGCCGGCATCAATAGATTGTTGAGGCGCTCCAGGCCCTTGGCCACGCCGGCGGCGACCACCACCATGGTCATCACCAGAAACAGCGTATGGTTGAGCGTCATCCGCAGCGGGTCAGCCAGGAAGGCGTCGAAGCCTGCGCCGATTTGCGGCGCACTCTGGCCTGCGAAGCCTCCGCTGAAGGCCTTGACCATAAAGTCGATGGACCAGCCGGACACCACCGAGTAAAACGACAGGATGCAGAACACCGTGAAGGCGCCGAACAGCCCCAGCCACTTCCAGTGGCTCGAGGTGCCGCGTTGACGCGCCAGCTCAGCGAGCGACTGCATCGGGCTGCGCCGACCGGCCCGGCCGATCATGATCTCTGCCATCATCACCGGCAGGCCCAGCACCACCACGAAGCCTACATAGAGCAGCAGGAAGGCGGCGCCCCCGTTCTCCCCGGTGATGTAGGGGAAGCGCCAGATGTTGCCAAGACCGACGGCGGCCCCGGTCACGGCCAGGATAAAGGCGCGGCGCGAACTCCAGCGTTCCAGCGTTTGGTTCATGGTCTTTCGGTGTCCAGATCGAGAAAAACGAAGGCCGCAAGACTAGCACATTGAAACCGCCGGCAGTCGCCCGCATTTACTGAACCATTGTCGAATTCCCGAGAGGTGCCCATGTCCCGCAATCCGCTGCTAGAACGCCACACCCTGCCGCCCTTCGGCGAGATTCGCCCGGAGCACGTCGCCCCTGCGGTGGACACGCTGCTCGAGGAGCTGCGCGAAGGCGTCGAGAAGCTGGTGGCCGAAGCCGAGCGCGACACCCCCAGCTGGGACAGCCTGGCGGCGCCGCTGGAAGAGATGAGCGATCGCCTGGCCCAGGCCTGGTCGCCGGTATCGCACCTCAACTCGACCATGAGCACACCGGAGCTGCGCGAGGCCCACGACGGCTGCCTCGAGAAGCTCTCCGCCTACAGCACCTGGATCGGCCAGCACGAAGGCCTGTTCCGCGCCTGGCAGGCGCTCAAGGACAGCCCGGCCTTCGCCGAGCTCGACGAGGCTCGCCAGCGCTCGGTGGACAACGCCCTGCGTGACTTCCGCCTGGCCGGCGTCGACCTGCCGGCAGACAAGAAACAGCGCTCGGCGGAAATCCGCACGCGCCTGTCGAGTCTGTCGAGCACCTTCTCCAACCAACTGCTGGACGCGACCCAGGCCTGGGCGCTGGAACTCGACGATGACAGTCGTCTGGCCGGCCTGCCCCAGAGCGCCCTGGACACCCTGGCGGCCAACGCCGAGGCCAAGGGCAACAAGGGCTATCGCATCACCCTGGACTTCCCCAGCTTCTTCCCGGTGCTGAGCTACGCCGAAGACCGCGAGCTGCGCCGTGAGGTCTACACCGCCTTCGTCACCCGGGCCTCCGAGAAGGGCCCCAACGCAGGCGAGTACGACAACGCCCCGATCATGGAAGAGACCCTGGCGCTGCGCCGCGAGATGGCCGAGCTGCTGGGCTTCTCCAGCTACGCCGACTACTCGCTGGCGACCAAGATGGCCGACAGCCCCAGCGAGGTCATCGGCTTCCTCGACGACCTGGCCAGACGGGCCCTGCCCCAGGGCCAACAGGAATTCAGCGAGCTCGAGGCCTTTGCCCGTGACGAGCTGGGGCTCGAGGAACTCGCCCCCTGGGATGTGGGCTACGCCAGCGAGAAACTGCGCGAGGCCCGCTACGCCATCTCCCAGGAGCAGCTGCGCCCCTACTTCCCTGCGCCCAAGGCGGTCGCCGGGCTGTTCAGCGTGGTCGAGCGCCTCTACGGCGTGCAGGTCGAGCAGGATCCCGACGCCCCCAGCTACCACGAGGACGTCAGCTTCTACCGGGTGCTCGAGAACGGCCAGCCCATCGCCGGCTTCTATCTCGATCTCTACGCCCGGGAAGGCAAGCGCGGCGGCGCCTGGATGGACGAGTGCCGGGTGCGTCGTCGTCATGGCGTCGAGCTGCAGCTGCCGGTGGCCTACCTGACCTGCAACTTCACCCGCCCGGTGGGCGACAAGCCGGCGCTGTTGACCCACGACGAGGTCACCACCCTGTTCCACGAGTTTGGCCACGGCCTGCACCATATGCTCACCCGCCAGGAGGTGGCCGACGTCTCGGGCATCAACGGGGTGGCCTGGGACGCGGTGGAGCTGCCGAGCCAGTTCATGGAGAACTTCTGCTGGGAGCGTGAAGGGCTGGATCTGATCTCCGGCCACGTCGACACCGGCGAGCCACTGCCCGACGAGCTGTTCGACAAGCTCACTGCGGCCAAGAACTTCCAGTCCGCCATGGGCATGCTGCGCCAGGTCGAGCTGTCGCTGTTCGACTTCCGCCTGCACCTGGAGCCGGCCGCGCCGTCTGCCGCCGACATCCAGGCGCTGCTGGACGATGTCCGCGCCAAGGTCTCGGTGGTACCGCGGGTCGAATTCAACCGCTTCCAGAACAGCTTCGGCCACATCTTCGCCGGCGGCTATGCGGCGGGCTACTACAGCTACAAGTGGGCCGAGGTGCTGTCCGCCGACGCCTGGAGTGCCTTCGAGGAGGCCGGCACCTTCGACGCCGAGACCGGCGCTCGCTTCCGCCGCGAGATCCTCGAGCAAGGCGGTGCCAGGGATGCCGCCGAACTGTTCAAGGCCTTCCGCGGCCGCGAGCCGAGCATCGAACCGCTGCTGCGCCACAGCGGCATCCGCGCCGCCTGACCATCCGTCTCGTCGACGCCCCCGCCGCCAGCGGGGGCGTTGCCATTTGTGGAGACCGACATGACCGTCAAGAAACGCTTTATCGCCGGCGTCGTCTGCCCCCGCTGCGCCGCCATGGACCGTATCCGCGCCTGGGAGCAGAACGGCGTGCGCTACCGTGAGTGCGTCAGCTGCGACTTCTTCGAACAGCTACCGATCGAGGACGACGTGGTCGAGGAGCTCGCCACCCGGGTCAACCAGGACTCCGAAGCCCCCGCCACTGAAGAGATCCAGCCGGTTCGCATTCTCGACCCCGGCAAACGCCACTGATTCAGCGCGCGACGCTTTCGCGCTCAAGGGTGTGCGGATATCCGCACACCCTAATTCGGCAAACGTGCGAAACTTCGGACAAAGACCTTGTCGACATTTTCGACCAATGTCTAAAGCCTCTTTAATAACCAACTGATTTACAGATAAATCCTTGGGTCGGGCACACCCCTTGCGATACCTCTTGCGTTGACCGACGTCCGGTCAGGCTCGGTCTTGGCGTCTAGGCTTGAGACCGCAGCACGATAACCACAACGTCCATCGCATTGGGAGACATTGCATGAGCACCTCTACCCGGCTCCTCACCGGCGTCCTCGCCACCACCTTCGCCGGCACCCTGCTGGTGTCCGCTGCCGCCCAGGCAGACCGTGAAGACTGGCCCGAAAGCTTCACCGTGGGCACCGCGAGCCAGGGCGGCACCTACTTCGTCTACGGCTCCGGCTGGGCCAACCTGGTCGCCGACCAGCTCGGTCTGTCCGGCGGCGGCGAAGTCACCGGTGGCCCGACCCAGAACCTGGCGCTGGTGCACGGCGGCGACGTGGCCTTCGGCCTGACCACCATGGGTCCCGCCTCCGACGCGGTGAACGGCAAGAGCCCGCTGGCCCCCGGCGTGAAGATGGACAACGTCTGCGCCATGTTCCCGATGTACGAGACCCCGTTCTCCATCACCGCCCTGTCCGACAGCGGCATCACCTCGATCTCCGAGATTCCCGACGGCGCTCGTATCGGCTTCGGCCCGGCAGCCTCCACCTCCGACACCTACTTCCCGGCCATCCTCGAAGAGCTGGGCGTCAACTTCGATCGCCGCAACGGTGGCTGGTCTGACCTCGGCGGGCAGTTGCAGGACGGCCTGCTCGACGTGATCGCCTTCGCCGCCGGCATTCCGATCCCCGCGGTCAGCCAGCTCGAGGTGCAGACCGACGTCAACATCGTCGAATTCACCGAGGAAGAGCAGCAGCAGGTCCTCGACAAGTTCCCGGTCTCGGCCTTCCAGATCCCGGCCAGCACCTACACCACCCTCGAGGAAGACGCCCGTGCGGTGTCCATGTGGAACTTCGCCATCGCCGGCTGCGATCTGCCCGAGGACTTCGTCTACGAGGTCACCAAGCTGACCATGGAAAACAACGACAAGATGCTCGACGTGCACCGCAGTGCCGCGACCACCATTCCCGAGAACATTCAGTACAACACCGTGCTGCCGTTCCACCCCGGCGCCGCGCGCTGGTACGAGGAAAACGGCTACGAGATCGATCCGTCCATGATCAAGCAGTAATCAGGATCCCCCGCCCGCGGCCAGTCCGCGGGCGGGCACCCGGCCGGTCGTCCGTTTCTCAAGGTATCGCTCCATGACCCACACCCCAGATTCTCCCCGCGACGAGGATGCGGCCGACGCTTCGGTCGAACCCATCGTCGCCTCGGGCGTCGACGACGAAGCCGTCGAACCCAACCGCCGTGTCTTCCAGGGCGGCAAGTGGTGGCTGTTCGGCGTACTCGCCGTGGCCTACACCGTCTTTCACCTGGTCTCGCTCAATATCTACCCCATCGAGACCTGGTCGTTCCGCATCATCCATATCGCCGGCGCGCTGATCCTCGGTTTCGGCCTCTACACCGGCTCGCGCTTCGTCGAGGACGGCCAGGGCGGTGCGCCGCGCTGGGCCAGCGTGATCGCCCTGGCGTTGCTGCTGCCCGCAGGCTACGCCCTGATCCAGGTGGTGCTGATGCAGCAGACCATGGCCGGCGGCGCCATGCGCATCGAGCCGGCCATCGAAAACTGGCACTACGGCGCGCCGCTGATTCTGGCCACCGTCGGTGCCATTGCGCTTTCCTGGTTTCCCCGACAGGCCCGCCACCAATTGCTGCTGGCCGACGTCGTGTTGATGGTCTGCGCCGCCGCCGTGGCCGGCTACCTGCTGGTGGTCTTCAATAGTCCGCTGCGTGCCTCCACCGGCACCTCCTTCGCGCCCATGGGCATCAGCTGGGCCGCCATCTCCGGCTCGCTGCTGATCCTCGAGCTGACCCGCCGCGTCGCCGGTCTGGCGCTGGTGGTGATCTCCGCCATCTTCCTGGCCTACGTCTTCATGGGCCCCTGGCTGCCAGGCTTCCTCGGCTATCCGGGGCTGTCGCTGGGGCGCTTCTTCAGCCAGGTCTACACCGACGCCGGCATCCTCGGCCCGACCACGGCGGTGTCCTCCACCTATATCATCCTGTTCATCATCTTCGCGGCCTTCCTGCAGGCCTCCAAGGTCGGTGACTACTTCGTCAACTTCGCCTTCGCCGGCGCCGGTCGCGCCCGTGGCGGCCCCGCCAAGGTCTCGATCTTCGCCTCCGGCCTGATGGGCATGATCAACGGCACCAGCGCCGGTAACGTGGTGTCCACCGGCTCGCTCACCATCCCGCTGATGAAGAAGGTCGGCTATCCGGCCAGAAGCGCAGGCGCCATCGAGGCGGCCGCCTCCACCGGTGGCCAGATCATGCCGCCGATCATGGGTGCCGGCGCCTTCATCATGGCCGAGATCACCGGTATTCCTTATACCGAGATCGCGGTGGCCGCGCTGATCCCGGCGATCCTGTACTTCGCCTCTGTCTACTTCATGGTCGACTTCGAGGCGGCCCGCAAGGGCATGCGCGGCATGCGCAAGGAAGAGATTCCGCAGTTCTCCAAGCTGATCAAGCAGGTCTACCTGTTCGCCCCGATCATCATCCTGATCACAGCACTGTTCATGGGCTACTCGGTGATTCGCGCCGGCACGCTGGCGACCGCCTCCGCCGCGGTGGTGAGCTGGCTGTCACCCCACAAGATGGGCATTCGCTCCATCCTGCGGGCCCTCAGCCTGGCCGGCACCATGTCGATCCAGATCATCGCGGTGTGTGCCTGCGCCGGCCTGATCGTCGGCGTCATCGCCCTGACCGGCGTCGGCGCGCGCTTCTCGTCGCTGCTGCTGGGCCTGGCCGGTGTCAGCCAGCTGCTGGCGCTGTTCTTCGCCATGTGCATCTCGATCCTCTTGGGCATGGGCATGCCCACCACCGCCGCCTACGCGGTGGCAGCCTCGGTGGTCGCCCCGGGCCTGATCGACATCGGCATCCAGCCGCTGGTGGCGCACTTCTTCGTGTTCTACTTCGCGGTGGTCTCGGCAATCACCCCGCCGGTGGCGCTGGCCTCCTACGCGGCGGCGGGTATCTCCGGCGACAACGCCATGGGCACCTCGGTGGCCTCGTTCAAGATCGGTCTGGCAGCCTTTATCGTGCCGTTCATGTTCTTCTACAGCCCGGCCATGCTGATGGAAGGCGACTGGCCCCAGATCCTGCGGGTCGGCACGACCGCCACCATCGGCATCATACTGCTGGCGGCCACCGTCCAGGCCTGGTTCTTCGGACCGGTGAAGGCCTGGCAGCGGCTGGTGATGCTGATCGGCGCCCTGTGCCTGATCTACGGTGGCATCGTCACCGACCTGGCAGGGCTGGCCATCGCCATCGGCCTGTTCGTGATGCAGCGCGCCAGCGGCGGCGGCACCCGCAGCGCCACCGCAGGCTGAACCCCGCCCCCCTTTAACCCCGCACCTTGAGCCCCACCCTCTGGCCCCGCCCCATGGCGGGGCTTTTTCGTGCCTGGGACTCCCCTCATGACGACGGCCGCCCGCCGTTAGCCTGCGCCCAACCGCCAGGCTTCTTCGTTTCTCTACCCTCCCCCAGAACGACGTCGGCCCCGCACAGGGCGGGGCCGACGTTCTTGTTGTTGTGGTCGCGACTGGCTAGCGCGACCCGTCCAGCGTTGTTGTTGGTGTCATGAGCGGCCGGTGATGTTGTCGACGATCTTCAGCGTCGGCTCGGCCTGGTTGAGGGTGTAGAAGTGCAGTCCCGGGGCGCCGCCGTCGAGCAGGCGCTGGGCCAGGCGCGAGATCACCTCTTCGCCGAAGTCGGCGATGGCGGCGCTGTCATCACCGTACGCCTCGAGCTGCTTGCGAATCCAGCGCGGGATCTCGGCACCGCAGGCGTCGGAGAAGCGCGCCAGCTTGGAGTAGTTGGTGATCGGCATGATGCCGGGGATGATCGGTGCTTCCACGCCAAGCTGGCGAGCCCGCTCGACGAAGTGGAAGTAGGCGTCGGCGGTGAAGAAGTACTGGGTGATCGCCAGATTGGCACCGGCATTCATCTTGCGGGCAAAGTTCTGCAGATCCGACTCGAAGCTCGCCGCCTGGGGGTGAGACTCCGGGTAGGCCGCCACCGCAATCTCGAAGTGATCACCGGTCTCCTCGCGGATGAACTCCACCAGCTCGTTGGCGTAGCGCAGCTCGCCGATGCCGCCCATGCCGGAAGGCAGGTCGCCGCGCAGGGCCACCAGGCTGTTGATGCCCTGGGCCTTGTAGTCGGTCAGCAGCTCGCGCAGCTGGGCCTTCTCGCTGCCGACGCAGGACAGGTGCGGCGCGGTGGTGATGCCGCACTCGCGCACCGCATTGACGGTGGTAATGGTGCGATTCTGGGTGGAACCGCCGGCACCGTAGGTGACGGAAAAGAACCGCGGGTTGCGCTCGGCCAAGAGGTCCCGGTTGCGCATCAGCTTCTCCCGCCCGGCGTCGGTATTCGGGGGGAAGAATTCGAAGCTGATGCCCAGCGGGTGCTCTTGTGCGCTCATCTCGGGGTCCTCGTGAAGCGTGTCGGGCTACCGCAAATCGGCGGCCGTAAAGGTGATGGGTGCCATTGTGACGACTCGGCCTCACCCCGACCAATGAAAGTTTCGCGGGTAAACTTCAATTCTCTTCATATAAGAAAGGGAGGGCTCATAACCATGTGTTCTAAAAAATGACCTCGGCAGCCGGCCCGGGCTGACACCGGCGCGCCCAGACGGCATGATACGGGGCCTGGCACCCAAGGATGATGAACATGGCCGTCGACCCGACCTCGCTGATGGGCCCCCTGTGGACCCTGCTCGCCTTTGTCGCCCTCGGCGTCCTGTCCGCCAGGCGGCTCAAGGTCGACCCTCGTCCCATAGCCACCCTGCTGATCTACCTGATCGCTCCGCTGACCTTCTTCCGCGCGCTGGTACTGGGCGGTCCGACGCCGGTCTACCTCGCCCTGACCGCTGCCCTGTTCGTGATCGCAAGCCTGGTGGCCGTGCTCATCAATCGGCTGGGCAAGCGCTGGCTGGGGGATGAGGAAGGCTCGGTGCTGGCGTTTTCTGCTGGTACCGGCAACACCGGCTACTTTGGTCTGCCGGTGGCGCTGGTGTTGCTGCCCCCCTCCGGCGTCACCCTGTACCTGTTCTGTGCACTCGGCGTCACCCTTTACGAGTTCACCGTCGGCTTCTATCTAAGCGCCCGCGGCCGCTTTACGGTGCGTGACAGCCTGCTCAAGATCGCCAGGCTGCCGCTGATCTACGCCTTCCTGGCGGCGCTTTTGGTGGAAGGAGTCGGCATGACGGTGCCAGCGGCGGTGACCGATGCCATGTCAGTGTTTCCAGCGACCTACACCCTGCTCGGCATGATGATCATCGGCATGACCCTGGGTCGTGTTTCTGTGCGCTCGCTGGATGGGCGCTTTATCGGCGCCTGCGTGGCGGTGCGTTATGCCCTGTGGCCACTGCTGATGCTCGGCGCCGTCCTGTTGCTCAAGGCCACCACCGGGCTGTCACAGGACATGGCGTTGGCGCTGCTGTTGATCGGGGTGGTGCCCATGGCCGCCAACGTGGTGGTGGTGGCCATGGAGCTCGGCATCGCGCCCGAGAAGGGCGCCCTGGCGGTGTTGATCACCACCCTGGCCGCGCCGCTGGTGATCCCGCTGTACCTGAGCGGGATGCTTGGACTGGTGCAGTAAAGCTGAAAGGCGAAAGTCGCTAGCGCCGAGAGTGACTAGCGGGGAAACACGGGCGCGACCAATACCGCCTTGCCGGAAGGCCGCGATCTCAGACGCTCCACGTAGGCTCGGGCATTTGGCGCCGCCTCCATCAGCGAGCCTGCGGGCGGCGTGGCCTCCAGATAGTCGAGCATCGGCGCCGCCAGGGCATCGGCCAGGGTGAAGCCATCACCGACGAGAAAGTCTCTCCCCGCCAACTGGTGTTCCAGGATGGTCAGTATCCGTGCCACCTCCGGGGCCGCCTCGCGTACCCGGTCTTCCCTCACCTCGCCATTGGGCCCCTTGGGAAAGACCAGTTCCAGCAGGTAGCGCCGCACGATGGCCTGGTCGGCCTGGGTGGCCAGCGCAGCACACCACTGGTCCACCTGAGCCCGCGTCCAGTCATCCCTGGGTAGCAGGTCGGGCCCATCGAAGGCGCCCTCCAGGTAGCGGCAGATGGCAACGCTCTCGTACAGGCGTCGTTCGCCGTGAATCAGCACGGGGATCTTGTCGAAGGGATTGAGTGCCTTGAACTCCGGTGAATGCAGCTCGACCCGACGTCCTTCGACCTCCATCCCGACACTGTGCTCGATGCCCTTCTCATGACACACCAGCATCACGCTGCGCACGAAGTTCGAGAACGCGGGACCCACGATATGTACGCTTGCCATGCCAACCTCCTGGTTACCAGACGATAAACCGCCGGCGCTTGCCGATATATACGCCGACGTGTGCGCGAGTCGTGCTCGCTCGTCTTGCAGCATGGCCGCTGACACCATATGTTCAATAACATATTCTGCCATCGGAGACGGCCCATGCCCTGGAGCCGCGAACGCAAGCACGAGACCCGCACCCGTATCCTCGACGCAGCTGCCCGCTGCTTTACCCGAAAAGGCTACGATGCCGTCAGTATCGACGAGGTAATGGCCGCCGCCGGCCTGACCCGGGGCGCCTTCTACGCCCACTTCGACAGCAAGTCGACGCTCTACGCCAATGCTATCCGTCATGCTGCCAGGCGCGGGGCCATCGCGCTCGATCACCTCGAAAGTCGAGAAGCCCGCATCGAGGCCTACTTGAGCCAGTCTCTCGCCAAGGACGAGGCGACCTGCCCACTGGCCTGTCTGGTCAGCGATGTGGCACAGCGCGACGAGCAGGTGCGCACCACCTATACCGCGCTGTTGGAAGGCTTCCTGACGCGCTTTGTCGACACCTCTGACATGGACACCGACACGCGAAAGCGCGCGCTCGGCCAGACGATTGCGATGATCGGCAGTCTGGCCATGGCGCGTACGGTCAATGACCCGCAGCTGGCGGAAGAATTACTGGAGGCTGGCAGAACACTGGCAAAGGCCAATGCGCTACCCGTCAGTCGGAGCGGCGCTGTCGGCCAGGAAGCCTGAAGAAAACGACTGAGCAAGGCCGGTAAAGCGAACGGATACAACACGGGCGAAGGGGGAGGCCTCTCAGGCCCCCGCCAGGGCGCCCTCGGGGCAGGCGCGGGGCATCGAAGGCTCGGCCTCGATCACCTGCCCTTCCCAGTCGATCAGCGCCAGGCTGCCGTCGGGGCGCTCGATCAGCGCCGTACAGTGCTCCACCCAGTCGCCGTCGTTGCAGTAGAGCACGCCGTCCTGGGCACGAAATCCGGCCTTGTGGATATGCCCGCCGACGTAGCCATCGAGTCCTTCCCGGGCCGCCTGGTGGATGGCCGCCTGCTCGAACTGTTCGACATAGCGCTGGGCCGCGCCGATGCGCCCCTTGACCGCCGCCGCCAGCGACCAATAGGGCAGGCCCAGCAGGCTGCGCGCCTTGTTGCACCAGCGATTGAGCGACAGCACAAACTGATGCATGCCATCACCCAGCGCCATCAGCCAGGGGGCCAGGCGCACATGGGTATCGAACTCGTCGCCGTGGCTGACCAGCAGACGTCGACCATCGGCGGTCTCGTGGATCGCCCGGCGCTCGATGCGCACCCGGTGCATACGGATGCCACACAGCTGACGCAAGGCAGCGTCGTGGTTGCCGGGGATGTAGATGATCTCGCATCCGCCCTTGGCCAGGCGCAACAGTCGCCCCACCAGACGCTGCTGCTCAGCCGGCAGCGACGCCCGACGGTGCATGGCGATAAGGTCGATCACATCCCCTACCAGATACAGGCGCTCCGGGCGCACGCGGCGCAGCAGCCGCGACAGCAAGGCGGCCTGGCAATCCCGGGTGCCGAGGTGAAGATCGGAAATGAACAGGGTACGAGCGGTCAGTGATGTGGCCATGGGCAGTCTCCTGTGACGCCCACCCAGCCTGTCCTGTCCCGGTGACACTGCCGTGGCGCGACCATGACGAAACGATGACCGGTGCCGTCCCCTGCCCCGCTATTCCCCGCGCTCGCCCCAGGCTGACTACCCAGCCCTGCCCCGCCCTGACCAAGGCACGCAGGGCACAGCCCCCTTTCCGGAAAGCCTCAGTAACGATAGTGATCGGGCTTGTATGGCCCCTCCACCGGCACTCCGACGTACTCCGACTGGGCCTCGGTCAGCTGGGTAATCACGCCGCCGAAGCCCTCCACCATGTAGCGCGCCACCTCTTCGTCGAGATGGCGTGGCAGCACCGTGACATCGATCATGCCGTCGCGCTCGTCGGGGCCCAGCTCGGCGAAACGCCGGGCGTACAAGTGCATCTGTGCCAGCACCTGATTGGCGAAGGAGCCATCCATCACCCGCGAGGGGTGGCCGGTGGCGTTGCCCAGGTTGACCAGACGCCCCTCGGCCAGCAGGTAGATCACATTGCGGCTGTCGGGATCGTACGTCTGCCCCGGCCCGGCGTCACGGTAGATCTTGTGCACCTGGGGCTTGACCTCCTCCCAGAGCCATTGCTTGCGCATGTAGGCGGTATCGATCTCGCTGTCGAAGTGGCCGATATTGCAGACCACCGCGCCATTCTTGAGAGCGCCCAGCATGGCGGCGTCACAGGCGCCGATATTGCCGGTGCAGGTCACCACCAGGTCGGTCTTGCCGAGCAGTTCGAGATCGAGACTGTCGGCGCCACGATTGACACCGCCGCGATAGGGAGAAACCACCTCGAAGCCATCCATGCAGGCCTGCATGGCACAGATCGGGTCGATCTCGGCGACACGCACGATCATGCCTTCCTGGCGCAGCGAGGCCGCTGACCCCTTGCCCACGTCCCCGTAGCCCATCACCAATGCCTGCTTGCCCGCCAGCAGGTGATCCAGCCCGCGCTTGATGGCGTCATTCAAACTGTGACGGCAACCGTACTTGTTGTCATTCTTCGACTTGGTGACGGCGTCGTTGACGTTGATGGCCGGCACTTTCAAGGTGCCTGCCCTGAGCATCTCGAGCAGTCGATGGACACCGGTGGTGGTCTCTTCACTGATGCCGTGGATGGCGTCAAGCTTGTCCGGATGTCGCTCGTGCAACAGCAGCGTCAGGTCTCCGCCATCATCCAGCACCAGATTGGGGGTCCAGCCGTCGGCGCCATCCACCGTCTGCTCGATACACCACCAGAACTCGTCCTCGCTCTCGCCCTTCCAGGCAAATACCGGGATGCCTGCTGCGGCGATGGCCGCGGCGGCGTGGTCCTGGGTGGAAAAGATATTGCAGGACGACCAGCGTACGCTCGCACCAAGGTCGACCAGGGTCTCGATCAGCACCGCGGTCTGAATCGTCATGTGGATACAGCCAGCGATACGTGCGCCCTTCAGCGGCTGGACCTCACGGTACCGGGCCCTGAGGGACATCAAGGCCGGCATCTCGCTTTCGGCGATACGAATCTCGCGGCGCCCCCAGTCGGCCAGGCCGATATTGGCGACCCGGTAGTCATCCTGACGCTGAGCCCACTGCGCCCTTTGCGAAGCCTCGGTCGGAGTCATGCTCGCCTCCTGCTGGTTATCCAGCCTTCACTATAGGAGTCACCATGGCGGACTCGCCAACCAGGGCGCTGCGTCGATCTCTAGCCGGGCGCCAGCATCACTTTTCAGTCGAGTCGCTGAGGGGGAAGCTGGTGCGCGGTGTAAGGGACTAGCTGGAGAGCGGTTCGAAGGGCTATGAGAAGGGCGATTCAAAGGACGATGCAAAGGGCCTGCCGAGCCCGGCGTGGCAATCGAACGTGTCGCGTCATCGTCGAAGGCTCCGACGAAGCCAGCAATACCGGCGTCGGCCAGTTGCCGCGCCAGGACGACGACCTCGGGATGCGAAAGAAACGCCCGCCAGCGCCTGGCGCCGACAACACCGACGCCAGGGCGGCGGCGCCAGTCGGCTGCGTCCAACGTCGCCAGCGTGCGCCAGGAGTCATGCTCGGAGATACCCCCGGCCGAGGGCGCTCCCAGGGCGCTTAGCCACTGCGGGAAGCCGCGATGGCTGGTCTCGGAGAAGGCAACACCAAGACGCTCTGCGGTGACCTTGCCGATGCCGCTTGCCTGGGCCAGTCGCTCTGGCGACAGTTCCCGCCAGTCCAGCAACCCCGCCACCAGGCCAGCGTCCACCAGCGCCTTCCAGGTGCCTTCCCCGACGCCGTCGAGATCCAGCGCCGATGAATCACTGAGCCAGGCCAGGCGAGCCAGAAACTGCTGCCGGCAGCCCGGGGTCGGGTGCCAGCAACTCAGCAGGTGAAAGTCCGATTCCGCGGGAACCTCGAGGTCAAGCCTCTCGGCTGCGCGCCAGGCCACCCCCTTAAGCTGAGGGATGATCAGCCCGGCCAACTCGATGATCACCTGATCGCCGGGCCGCAGATCCCACTCACGCCAGCGTGACAGGCTCCCCAGGCTGACCTGGCTCAGCCTGCGTCCATCCACCTCCACCGGCACAAGCCGGGCCACCGGGGTGATGCGACCGCTACGACCAATGCGGAACGCTATGTCGGCTACCTCCGCCAGGGCCTCTCGCGGTGGATACTTCCAGGCCAGTGCCCAGTGCGGCGGCTCGGCCTGCCAGGTCACACCGTCGGGCCTGCGCCCACGCCGTAGTACCACGCCATCGGTGGCGAAGGGCAGCGGCGAGCGATACCAGCGCTCGCGCCAGGCGGCGGCGTCCTCCTGGGATTCAACAGGGTGGGTGTATCGCGATATTTGACCCAGGCCCAGGCGCTCGAGCCCTGACAGTCGCTCCTCGAGCGCCCGCGGCCCCATCGGCCAGGACCAGACGAACAGACCGATACGCTGGCCCAGCGCAGGGGACAACTCATCGCGGGCAAGCCAGCCGGCCACATGGGAGCGTGCCCCTGCCCCGCCATCCCGCTGCTGGACATGATCTTCAAGGCGCTCATACAGCTCACCCTGAAACACCAGACCATCGCCGTCGGCAAGCGACTGCCAATCACCTGCCAGGCGCTGGGGAATCGACGGGATGACCGCGGCATGGCGTGTCCAGTCCTGGCCGGTCCGCCCGTCCCCACGACTGTACACGCCCGCCAGGCGGCCTTCGTGATAGACAAGGCTGACCGCCACGCCATCTACCTTGGGCTGAATCCAGACATCGGTAGCGCGGTCGGCCGGTGCTATCGTCGCCGACTGTGACTCCTGTCTCTGTGGCGACGAAGCTTGCGGCGCCGGCGAGTCTGGAACACCGGTCGAAAGCCAACGCTTCACCTCGGCGGCGCCCTGCGCCTTGCGAAGCCCGGTATGCGCCACAGGGTGGCGCTGCCAAGGGGTGGCACTATCCGCTGCCGGCGCGGAAGCCCTATCCTTGAAGTCCGCCACCTCGAGCTCGGGAAAGCAGCGCTGGAGTTCGCGCCACCGACGTTCGGTCTGGTCGAACACATCATCGCTGACCGGCGAGCTGCCGTCCTTGCGGTAGGCCTGCTCCCACTGCCGCAGGTGGCTGGTCAACTCGGTGATGCGACTGGACGCCATGCTCGCCGTCCAGTCAGGACAGCTGGCGTTGGCCCACGATGGCAGGACCAGCGACACCACGAACAGCAGGCATCGCCAACTGGCTGAGGAACGGTGAGACGAGAGGATGGTGCTTTTCTGACAAGATACGAAACTCTGACAAGAGACGAGACGCCCGGCCATCTGGCCCTCCTTGGTCACGACCGAAGGTCACCATCGCAGACCACGACCTGACGTAACGGCCGAACGCCTCGACCGATCGGCACGTTCGAACGGCGTGATCAGACGACATACCTGAACGGCGCGGCTGTACGGAGAGCCCGTATGCTGAAGTGCTACTGGCGACGCTTTCTCAGGTGGCGATCGGTACGTCGCACCGACCACCATGTCAGCACCAGCAACGGCGAGGTAATAGCGACGCCGAGCAGCACCTGTTGACCGATGCTCATAATCGAATATCTCCCAAGGGTTCGCTCTCGAACATCGTTGCATCATGCCCCAGGCACGAAAGGCGCTGCGTCGACAGCACAAAGGCGGGCACGCTCAGTGCAATGACGATGACGGCGGTCAAGAGTCCCTGGTGCTGAAGCAGAATCATCATGATGGCGGCGGCAGTCACCAGGAACGTTGCCAGTGCGGCGGTAGCCTCCAGCGCCAGCTTGGTCATGAATAGCTCACGATACTGGAGGTAATCATCGTCACCTTCCGGCGATACCACGTCATGGGAGTATCGCCTTCCAGCCTCAGTGGTCCCGTCATCGCCAGCCCCCTTGCGCGACGGCAACTCCTTGCGCCAGAGTTCCTGCTGTGACGCCAGCCTGGTTCGCGAGCAGGTCGGGTCCGCGTGAAGACGCTGAAAGTGCCCCTGATGATGGCGCTGATAGAAGTGATAGTGGTGCCTTGCTTCGCCCATCTTCTGATCCCCCTGTCGTTGCTACCGTCTTGGCGCAGCGCTCATGTCCCTGATCTGGTCTCACCCGCACTTCGGCTCTTCTTCGTGCCGCCCGGGGCACCAGCCAGTATTCCTGTCACGGGCGCTATGGCCTCTTTCCATCGTGCCGACCACACCATCGTGCCGACCACACTTCAATCGCGGCCAAGACATGTGCTTCCACGAACGGCCTCCTGTCCCGCGCCCCAAATGCCAAGGACATGGATATATACCGACGTCCAATTCACACAGGCCATATATGCCTGTCGCCGAAAGCGCCTCTTTCCTGACATCTTTCAGGCGGCTCGCCAGCGTTTTTTATTGCTAATCATTCTCACGTTCTGGCCGCCTTCCAACCGATTTTTTCCAGCCGCTGCCTAACCAATTCACAGCCACTTAGTGACCGCTTTCTCACCGCTTTTCCGGCGACGTGGGCGTCACTTTCCCGTTCAGGCCACTTGGCCGCCGATGGTTCTTGAACAGCGGTTTCCCGACAGCGGTTTCTCGACAGTGGTTTCTCGACAACGATCTGGCGATGGACAACGACACATCGAACCTTTGACTACCGAGAACCAACGACCATCACTGGCTGCCTGACAGATGATGACGAGCCGATGCGATACCGCGCTGCCGACTAAGCGGCATCTGCATCCTGTCTCCATCTAATATTAGCCGTGAGCCAAAGGCTTCTCCGCCCGCATGCGCGGATATGAAAAGGAATGAGATGATGTCGCCGTTTGACGCATAACCCGGCGACAAAGAGGTAGGCAAAGACGCACAATCGCGACCAGGTCACCAGGAAACTTGCGACCGTTCTGCCAACGTCTCTTCGCACATTCGCCGGCCCCCCGCCGCCCCAATGCGACAAGGCCCGCCTGGCGAACCAGGCGGGCCTTGTCATGTCGGCAGGCGCGTGGGCACCGTGCCGCTGATGCCACAAAGAGGGATCAGATACCGGCGGCGGCGCGCAGAGCGTCGGCCCGGTCGACCTTCTCCCACGGGAAGGCGGTAAAAGTCTCGGTGTGGATCTCGCCTTCGGTATCGGTCCAGCTATAGCTGGTCTCGAAGGGCTCACGGCCAAAGTGACCGTAGGCTGCGGTCAGCTGATACATGGGATGCAGCAGATCCAGCATGCGAGTAATGGCATTGGGGCGCAGGTCGAAGTGATCGCGCACCAGCTCGACGATACGTTCGTCATCGATACGACCAGTGCCGAAGGTGTTGATCGACACCGAGGTCGGCTCGGCGACACCGATGGCGTAGGACACCTGGATCTCGCAACGCTCGGCCAGTCCCGCCGCCACCACGTTCTTGGCCACGTAGCGGCCGGCGTAGGCGGCGCTGCGGTCGACCTTGGACGGGTCCTTGCCGGAGAAGGCGCCACCACCATGTCGCGCCATGCCGCCGTAGGTGTCGACGATGATCTTGCGCCCGGTCAGGCCACAGTCACCCACCGGACCGCCGATGACGAACTTGCCGGTCGGGTTGATGTGATAACGCGTGCTGTCTGACAGCCACTCCGCCGGCAGAACCTGCTCGATGATCTCGCGCTGGACCATCTGGCGCAGCTGCTCCTGGTCGATGTCCGGATCATGCTGGGTGGACAGCACCACGGCATCGACCGCGCAGGGCTTGCCGGCATCGTCGTAACGGAAGGTCAGCTGGCTCTTGGCATCGGGACGCAGCCAGGGCAGCAGGCCACGCTTACGCAGCTCGGCCTGGCGCTCCACCAGCCGATGGCTGTAGTGGATCGGCGCCGGCATGTAGGAGTCGGTTTCGTTGGTGGCATAGCCGAACATCAGGCCCTGATCACCGGCGCCCTGATCCTCGGGCTTTTCGCGATCGACGCCCTGGGCGATTTCGACGCTTTGCTTGCCGATCAGGTTGAGCACCCCGCAGGTCTCGCCGTCGAAACCGACGTCGGAGGAGGTATAGCCGATATCCATGATCACCTTGCGCACCAGCTCCTCGAGATCCACCCAGGCGGAGGTGGTGATCTCGCCGGCCACGATGGCGACACCGGTCTTGACCAGGGTCTCGCAGGCCACACGGGCATTCTTGTCCCGCGCGATCAGGGCATCGAGCACGGCATCGGAAATCTGATCGGCAATCTTGTCCGGGTGTCCTTCGGACACGGACTCGGAGGTAAACAGGGAGTATTCGCTCATGGCGTCCTCGACCCTCTGTAGGATAATCGGCAGGCGGGCCTGGCAAGATGGAAACGGGAGCGACCGTGATCGACGATCGCACTATGCAGATTCCGCGTGGACCTGGCGGGACGAAATTCTACACGCTCGACCGTCCGGTTCCTAGCAACAGGCCGGGCCATGGCAGACGCTGCCAGGCATGGATCAAGTCCCCGGCATTTGATGGATCTGTCATTTCCGGCGACAATATGTCCCCGATCGATCCGCGCCGCCCCTCCCGCCCTCGTTGTCCACAGGCACGACAGGCGGCGCCTATCCTTGACGCCGCTGCGCCGCCCCCACCGGGCAGGCCAACGTCAGATTGCCACTTTGCCCCAGGCGAGGAGCCCTCAATGCCGTCCCGTTTCGAACTGGCCAACGCCATTCGCGCCCTTTCCATGGATGCCGTCCAGAAGGCCAACTCCGGCCACCCCGGAGCCCCGATGGGTATGGCCGATATCGCCGAGGTGCTGTGGAACGACTACCTCGTTCACAACCCTGACGATCCCAAGTGGGCCGATCGCGACCGTTTCGTGCTGTCCAACGGCCACGGCTCCATGCTGCTGTACTCCCTGCTGCACCTGTCAGGCTACGACCTGGGTCTGGAAGAACTGCAGAACTTCCGCCAGCTCCACGCCAAGACCGCAGGTCACCCCGAGTACGGCTACGCTCCCGGCGTCGAGACCACCACCGGCCCCCTCGGCCAGGGCCTGGCCAACGCCGTCGGCATGGCCATGGCAGAGCGCACCCTGGCGGGTCAGTTCAACCGCCCGGGCCACGAGATCGTCGACCACTACACCTACTGCTTCCTCGGCGACGGCTGCCTGATGGAAGGCATCTCCCATGAGGTCGCCTCGCTTGCCGGCACCCACCAGCTCGGCAAGCTGATCGCCTTCTACGATGACAACGGCATCTCCATCGACGGCGAGGTCGAAGGCTGGTTCACCGACGATACCGCCAAGCGCTTCGAAGCCTACGGCTGGCACGTGGTACCGGCGGTGGACGGGCACAAGCCCGAGGAGATCAAGGCCGCCATCGAGATGGCCCGCACCCAGCAGGATCGCCCGACCCTGATCATCTGCAAGACCGTCATCGGCTTCGGCGCCCCCAACAAGCAGGGCAAGGAAGAATGCCACGGCGCGGCACTCGGCGAAGAGGAAGTCGCAGCGGCGCGCAAGCAACTCGACTGGCCCCACGCGCCCTTCCATATCCCCGAGGATATCTACCAGGGCTGGGACGCCTGCGAGCGTGGCCAGAAGCACCAGGCCGACTGGCAGGCTCGCTTCGAGCGCTACCAGCAGGAGCACCCGGAGCTGGCCCGCGAATTCCTGCGTCGCCAGAAGGGTGAATTGCCGAGCGAGCTCAACAGCGAAGCGCTGGTCGAGGCCGCCCAGGAGAAGGGCGAGTCCGTGGCCTCACGCAAGGCCTCGCTGAACTGCCTCAACGAGCTCGGCCCGCAACTGCCGGAGCTGCTGGGCGGCAGCGCCGACCTGGCGCCTTCCAACCTGACCTTCTGGAAGGGTGCCGAGGCCATCAGCGCCGAGGCCGCAGGCGGCAACTACCTGCACTACGGGGTACGCGAGTTCGGCATGGGCGCCATCATGAACGGTATCGCCCTGCACGGCGGCTTCGTGCCCTACGGCGCCACCTTCCTGATCTTCATGGAATACATGCGCAACGCCGTGCGCATGGCGGCGCTGATGAACCAGCGCGCCATCTTCGTCTACACCCACGACTCCATCGGTCTGGGCGAGGACGGCCCGACCCACCAGCCGATCGAGCAGCTGACCAGTCTGCGTACCACCCCGAACCTGTGCACCTGGCGTCCCTGCGATGCGGTCGAGACCGCTGCCGCCTGGGCCCACGCGGTCAAGCGCAGCGCCGGCCCCACCGCGCTGGTACTGTCCCGTCAGGGCCTGCCCCACCAAGAGCGCAACAAGAGCCAGCTGGCCAACATCCAGCGTGGTGGCTACGTGCTCAAGGACAGCGAAGGCACCCCTGAGCTGATCCTGATCGCCACCGGCTCCGAGGTGACCCTGGCCATGCAGGCCGCCGAAACCCTGGAGGCCGAAGGCAAGCAGGTGCGCGTGGTATCGATGCCGGCCACCGACGTCTTCGACAGCCAGGACGCCGACTACCGTGAGTCCGTCCTGCCGCGCAGTGTTCGCGCCCGTCTGGCCATCGAGGCAGGCCATCGCGACTACTGGAGCAAGTACGTGGGCCTCGACGGCGACACCATCGGCATGTCCAGCTTTGGCGAGTCGGCCCCGGCGGGCGACCTGTTCAAGCACTTCGGTTTCACCGTGGACAACCTGGTGGAACGCGCCAAGGCGCTGCTGGGTTAAGTCCAGCGCGGGCCGGCACGCCCGGCCTGTTGCGACCGAAAGCGTGACCAGCAGAAACGAGCAGGGGCACGGCTTACGCCGTGCCCCTGCTGTATCTAGCGACCTTGATGGTCGGCCTAGGCGGCCTGGTCCTCTATCCTGCGCGGTTGTTGAGGCAGGCTTGGATCAGGCGATGGTGACATCCGGCGCCAGATAGACGTCCTGAATGGCGTTGAGCAGGCTTACCCCGTCGCGCATCGGCTTCTGGAAGGCCTTGCGCCCGGAGATCAGGCCCATGCCACCGGCCCGTTTGTTGATCACCGCGGTACGCACCGCCTGGGTCAGATCGCCCTCTCCGGTGGAGGCACCGCCGGAGTTGATCAGCCCGGCACGGCCCATGTAGGCGTTGGCCACCTGATAGCGGGCCAGATCGATCGGGTGATCGCTGGTCAACTCGCTGTAGACCTTCTCATGGGTGTTGCCGAAGCCGATGGTGCGATAGCCATCGTTGTTCTCGGGCAGCTTCTGCTTGACGATGTCCGCCTTGAGCGTCGCCGCCAGGTGGACCGCCTGACTGGTGAGGTCGGAGGCCACATGATAGTCGGTGCCCTCATGCTTGAAGGCCGGGTTACGCAGATAGGCCCACAGCACCGTCACCATGCCCAGCTCGTGGGCGCGCTCGAAGGCCGCGCTGATCTCTTCGATCTGGCGACGGCTCTCGGGAGAACCGAAGTAGATGGTCGCACCCACGGCGACGCACCCCATGTCGAAGGCCTGGTCGACCTCGGCGAACAGGGTCTGATCGTAGATCGCCGGATAGGTCAGCGTCTCGTTGTGGTTCAACTTGAGCATCATCGGGATGCGGTGGGCATAGCGGCGCGCCACCGACGACAGGCCACCCAGGGTGGAAGCCACGGCGTTGCAGCCGCCCTCGATCGCCAGCTCCACAATGTTGGCCGGATCGAAGTAGATCGGGTTGGGTGCGAAGGAGGCGCCAGCGGAGTGTTCGATCCCCTGATCCACCGGCAGGATGCTGAGGTAACCGGTGCCCCCCAGACGGCCATGGTTGAACATCGTCTGCATGCTGCGCAGCACCGCCGGCGAGCGGTCGGAGTCCATCATCACCCTGTCGACGAAGTCCGATCCCGGCAGGTGGAGTTGCTCCTTGGCGATACCGCGACATTCATGAGTCAAAAGGTCCTCTGCCTCGGCACCCAGCCAGCTGGCAATATCACTCATCATCAATCTCCCTGTCATGCCCGACCCAGTCGGGCGGTAGGCGAATAGTCAGTCTACACAGGGTAGCGGATGACGCGCTGCAACGAGAGCCCCTGCTGACCAAGGCACCATGAGTCGGCACAATGGCTCAATTCCCCTGGCCCCGGCCAGTGACAATGACCCAAGAGGATTGCAATGTCCGTGTTACGAGGCTTTTTATGGCTTTCGCTGCTGTGGCTGGTCGGCGACCTGGTGGTCAGCCTGGGTGAACTGCCGCTGTCCCCCGGCGTCGTCGGACTGATGCTATTGACTGGTGTCTTCGTACTACGAGGCCGCATGCACGAAGACGTGGCAGCGGCGGCACAGCCGCTGATCATGCTGCTGGCGATGCTGATCATGCCCGGCGTGGTCGGGGTGTTCTGGGTGCTCGACCAGATCTCGGGGCACTGGCTCGCCGTGGGGCTGGCGCTGACCCTGGGCACTCTGTTGAGCGTTGCCAGCACCCTGTGGCTGATGCGCCGCCTGCTGCCGGCGACGCCCTCCGAGGCGACCACCACCGCCCAAGGAAAGACCTCATGAGCCTCGCCGTGGTCGATCACCTCGATACATCGATGCTGGCCATCGCCCTGTCCATCGGCGCCTACTTGGCCGGCATGGCGCTGTTTCGGCGGCTCGGCTCTCCCGGCTGGTGCCCGCCGGTACTGCTGGCCTCGTTGCTGCTCGCCGCGACGCTCAAGGCGGCCGGCATCGCCTACGTCGACTATCGCCAGGGCGCCCAGTGGCTGATGCTGTTGCTGGGCCCGGCCACGGTGGCCCTGGCGGTACCGCTCTACCAGCAGATGCACCACATACGCGCGCTGTGGCGACCGCTGCTGGTCTGCCTGCCGGTGTCGACGGTGCTGGCCGCCTGCTATGCGTTGCTGATCGCCTGGGCACTGGGGGCGCCGCCGGAACTGCTGGCCTCGCTGGCACCCAAATCGGTGACCGCTCCCATCGCCATGGGCATCACCGAGCGCCTGGGCGGCTCCGTGCCGATCCTGATGGGGGGATTGTTGATCACCGGCGTCGCGGCCACCGCCTGCGTCAGCCTGTTCGGCCGGCTCTTGAAGATCACCGATCAGCGCCTGCTGGGGCTGGCGCTGGGCATCAACGGCCACGCCATCGGTACCGTGCGCGCCTTCGAGCTGGGCCCCACCGCCGGTGCCTTCGCTTCTCTCGGCATGACGCTGACCGGGGTGTTGACGGCGCTGATGATGCCGCTGGCCTGGCGCCTGGCCGGCATGCTCGGCTGAACCGATTCAGCTTTATTTTTATGCTACCTGCGCGGTTTTATGCCCAGTGTGACGCCGCTGGAGCCGCGACGCGCGGGGCGATTTGAGATAGACTTTCGCGCCTGTGTCCATCCCTCCGTGGAGAGTATCGAGCCCCATGGCCCAGCGTATTGCCATCAATGGCTACGGCCGCATCGGCCAGTGCGTCCTGCGAGCCCTCATCGAACGCAACGACCCCAGCTTCGAGGTGGTGGCGATCAATGAGCTCTCGGGACTCGATACCATTACCTACCTGACTCGCTACGACACCACCCACGGACGCTTCCCCGGCCGGGTGGAAAGCCGCGACGGCCACCTGATCATCAACGGGCATGCAATCCGGGTGCTGTCCGAAGAGGACCCTGACCGCCTGCCCTGGCGGTCACTCGGCATCGACCTGGTGCTGGAGTGCTCCGGCAGCTTCAAGGATCGCGCCACCGCCGAGCGCCATCTCGCGGCAGGCGCCGGCCGGCTGTTGTTCTCCCAGCCGGCAGAAAGCGACGTCGACGCCACCATCGTCAGCGGCATCAATGACGACGACCTGACGCCCGACGTCCGGGTGGTCTCGGCAGCGTCCTGCACCACCAACTGCCTGGTGCCGATCCTGACCGTGCTCGACGAGGCGCTGGGCATCGAGCACGGTGTGACCACGACCATTCACTCGGCCATGAACGACCAGCCGGTGATCGATGCCTACCACCAGACCGATCTGCGCCTGACCCGCTCGGCGATGCAATCCATCGTGCCGGTGGACACCGGCCTGGCCCGAGGCATCAATCGCCTGATGCCGCACCTGGCGGAGCGCTTCGAGTGCCTCCATGTACGGGTGCCGACGATCAACGTCTCGGCCATGGACATGTCCATCTGCGTCAAGCGCGATACCTCGGCCAGCGAGGTCAATCGACTGCTGCGCGAGGCCAGCGAGTCACGGCTTCCTGACCTGCTGGGGTATACCGAGGAGCCCATGGCGTCCATCGACTTCAACCACGATCCCCGCTCCGGTATCGTAGACGCCACTCAGACGCGGGTGGCCGGTGGCCGCCTGCTCAAGCTGCTTTGCTGGTTCGACAACGAATGGGGCTTCGCCAACCGCATGCTGGACGTGGCCGGGCGCCTCGCCAGCCTTCCCCGGGTTCCCGAGCGATGACACCGCCACTGACCAGCCGTTGCCATTCGCTGTCTCCCTCAGACTTTCCAGACGAGGATCTGCCGACATGAACGTGCGCAAGATGACCGATCTCGACCTCAAGGGTCAGCGGGTACTGATTCGCGAAGACCTCAACGTACCTGTCAAACACGGCCAGGTGACCAGCGATGCCCGTCTGCGCGCCAGCTTGCCGACCATCAAGGCAGCTCGCGACGCAGGTGCCAAGGTGCTGCTGATGAGCCACCTGGGCCGCCCCACCGAAGGCGAGCCGGCCGACGAGTTCACCCTGGCACCGGTGGCGGCCTACCTCGGTGACCTGCTGGACTGCCCCGTGCGCCTGGTGACCGACTATCTCGAGCAGGAACCGAGCCTGGAAGACGGCGACGTGGTACTGCTCGAGAACGTGCGCTTCAACCAGGGCGAGAAGAAGGACGACGAAGCCCTGGCCAAGCGCTACGCCGAGCTGTGTGACGTCTTTGTGATGGACGCCTTCGGTACCGCCCACCGTGCCCAGGCCTCGACCCACGGGGTGGCCCGCTTCGCACCGACCGCCTGCGCGGGCCCCTTGCTGGCCGCCGAACTCGATGCCCTGGAAAAGGCGCTGGCGACTCCCAGGCGCCCGATGACCGCCATCGTCGGCGGCTCCAAGGTCTCGACCAAGCTCGAGGTGCTCAACGCCCTGTCCGAGAAGTGCGACCAGCTGATCGTCGGCGGCGGTATCGCCAACACCTTCATCGCCGCGGCGGGTCACAACGTCGGCAAGTCTCTTTACGAGGCCGACCTGGTGGACAAGGCCAAGGCGCTGATGGCCAGGGTCGAGATTCCGCTGCCCACCGATGTGGTCGTGGCCACCGAGTTCTCCGACTCCGCCGAAGCCGTCACCAAGCCGGTGGACCAGGTCGCCGACAACGAAATGATCCTCGACATCGGCCCGGATACCGCCGCCCGCCTGGGCGACATGCTCAAGAGCGCCGGCACCATCCTGTGGAACGGCCCCGTCGGGGTGTTCGAGATCGACCAGTTCGGTGGCGGCACCGAGGCCCTGTCCAAGGCCATCGCCGAAAGCGACGGCTTCTCCATCGCCGGCGGCGGTGACACCCTGGCAGCCATCGACAAGTACGGCATCGCCGAGCAGGTGTCCTACATCTCCACCGGAGGCGGTGCCTTCCTCGAGTACGTCGAGGGCAAGGAACTGCCGGCGGTCAGCGCCCTCGAGGCGGCCGCTCGCTGAGGTTTGCCGAAAAAGCAGCGGCGCTCGTCGGTGCTTTCTGCCAAGCCTAAGCCCCGGGGCCGGCCATCGCCGGCCCTTTGACAACCCAAGCGACATGGGCGCGACAGCATCGCGCTCTCGACCTCTTCAAGAATCAGGTACCTCCATGGCACTCGTCAGTATGCGCCAATTGCTGGACCACGCCGCCGAACATGGCTACGGCGTGCCGGCCTTCAACGTCAATAACCTCGAGCAGGTTCGCGCCATCATGGAAGCCGCGGACGCCACCGATTCCCCGGTGATCCTGCAGGCCTCCGCCGGCGCCCGTAAATACGCCGGCGCCCCCTTCCTGCGCCACCTGATCCTGGCCGCCGTGGAAGAGTTTCCGCATATTCCGGTGGTCATGCACCAGGACCACGGCACCAGCCCCGCTGTGTGCCAGCGCTCGATCCAGCTCGGCTTCTCCTCGGTGATGATGGACGGCTCCCTGGGCGAGGACGGCAAGACCCCGGCAGACTACGACTACAACGTCGATGTCACCCGCCGCACCGTCGAGATGGCCCACGCCTGTGGCGTCTCGGTAGAAGGTGAGCTCGGCTGCCTGGGCAGCCTGGAAACCGGCATGGCCGGTGAGGAAGACGGCATCGGCGCCGAGGGCAAGCTGAGCCACGACCAGCTGCTGACCGACCCGGAAGAGGCCGCCGACTTCGTCAAGGCCACCGGCGTCGACGCCCTGGCCATCGCCATCGGCACCAGCCACGGCGCCTACAAGTTCACCCGTCCGCCCACCGGCGACACCCTGTCGATCCAGCGTATCAAGGAAATCCACGAGCGCATCCCGGACACCCACCTGGTCATGCACGGCTCCTCCAGCGTGCCCCAGGAGTGGCTCGAGGTGATCAACGCCAACGGTGGTGCCATCCCCGAGACCTACGGCGTCCCGGTGGAAGAAATCGTCGAGGGCATCAAGCACGGCGTGCGCAAGGTCAACATCGACACCGATCTGCGTCTGGCCTCGACCGGTGCGGTACGTCGCTTCCTGGCCGAGAACCCGGCAGAGTTCGACCCGCGCAAGTTCCTCAAGCTTACCGTCAGCGCCATGAAGGACATCTGCATCGCCCGCTACGAAGCCTTCGGCACCGCCGGCAACGCCAGCAGGATCAAGCCGATCAGCCTGGAAGGCATGTTCGAGCGCTACGCCCGAGGTGAACTTGATCCAAAGGTGAAGTAAGCGTCGATCAGGTTCCCGCAGCGGTAACGCAAAACGCCCCATGCCGGCAAGGCTTGGGGCGTTTCGTTGTGCGCCGCTGGTACAACACCAAACCGCTCGTCAGGTGTCAGCAGGTAGACTCTTCCAGCCGTCGCCGCAACGGAATATTGGCCTCCGTGCGGGCCGAGGACACCGGTAGCTCGGCGCGAATGTCCTCGATGGCATTGAGCAGCGGCTCCAGCGCGGTGAGATGGCGCGGAGCACGCAGTCGCCTTTCAAGCGCCCGATAGACCTCATCGGGGTCTTCCCCCGGCGCCTGGCTCGAGGTAAAGGGTGCCCGCCGCGCAGCAGGCGCCACCGAGACAGGCTCGAATAACCGCGCGTAGGGGTCTTCGCCGGACCAGGTCAGACACAGCAGATGATCCCGGGTGACCTGAACGTTCAGTTCCGGATAACTGCGGGCAAGACGCACGAGACAGTCAACGACATCATCGGTAAGAAACGCCGCCAGGGCGTCATGTTCCGCCGTGCAGGCGACGAAATAGCGAGAAAAGGCGCCCTCTCCCCAGCGTTCGCCGGTGGAACCGTGGTGCAACAGTCGCCACTTGCCCTCTCGCGGGTTGCAAAGATCCACCGCCGCCACCTCGAAGAGATCGCAGATCAGGCCGTTGCGATGATAGGTCCGGCGGTCCTTGTCCATGCCCTCGGCATAGGCGAAGCGATAGACCCAGTATTCGCCACCGACGCGCTCATCGGCCGCCCTGCGGCAGTACTCAAGCTCGCCATTGTCCGCATAGGTACGCTGAAAGTCGGTGATCTTTCGCCGGAGCGTCGTCAGCATCGCATCAAGATCGACATCGGGCTCGGCCAGTCTAAAGTCGAGCTCCGCCGCACGCCGCACCAACAGTCGCAGGAAGGCGGCCACCCGCTCGGTGGCGTGCCAGTCGAAACCCAGCAAGGCTGCCCCGACCAGCGCCAGCGGAATCAGCCACGGCCAGGAGAGCCCTCCCGCCAGGGTGATGATAAAGCCGAGCGTGCCCAGCAACAGGCAGAGAAGCCCCAGCGCCAGAATCGTGGAGGAAGGACGCGGATTGAGCGACACGTCCTCGTCCCGGGCGCGATCCAGGATCTGGATCAGCGACTCCCGTGATCTGGCCGCTTCCGCGGCATGCTGCTCGCGGCGCGTAAACCGATATGCCTTCCATAGCGGCGTCATCGTCGCGCCTCTCCTTCGCTCATGGTGATAGCTCTCTTGATGGCAACCTTGATGACAGTGATGTCAGCAGCAACAAGTCTAGTGTCCACCAAGACCTGGGCGCCCCTTGGCATGGCCACATCAGGGGTACACGGGCCGTCCCCATGGAGAGTGAAACACATCCTTCGGACCACACCCGGCTGCAGCTGTGCTGAAGCGATAACCTAAGCGCACTTCAGCGCAATCGCCTCGCGCCCACCACCCGGGCTGCCGACTCGAAGACCAGCGCCTAACCTGCGCCGTTCGATCTCCGCCGCTGGTGCTGGCGCCAGCGACTCGGCGCAACCCCAAACCAGCGGCGACAACCTCGCGTCAGCGCGCTCAACTCGGAGTAGCCCAGCAGATTCGCGATATCGGTCAACGGCAGCGACGTTTCCCGAAGATAATGAATCGCCAACTGCCTGCGGACCTCATCGACCAGATCCTGGAAACATCGCCCCCTGGTGGCCAGACGTCGCTGCAGCGTTCTCGGGTTCAGCGCCAGTCGCCTGGCGATGTCATCGAGTCCAGCGCCCCCCTGCCCCAGCTGCTGACGGATTTGCCACGACACTTCATCGACCAGATCTTGAGGGAGTTGTTCCGGCCGATAGGTCAGATACTGCTCCATCAAGCGATGCAGACGTCCGTCGGCGGTCACCAGAGGACGCTCGAGGTCGGAACATTCCAGCAGCCAGCCATCGGAAGGGCTGTTGAAGGTCGGCACCACCCCCAGCAAACGTTGATACAGGAGCGCAGGCACGCTGGGGGACGTCGCCAGATAGATGGCCCTGGGACGCCACTGCGGCCCCAGCAGCAACGACAGCAGGCGCTGGCCGACGCCTACCGGCAACTCGCTGATCTGGCGACCGGGAGCCGCCCCGCCCCCCACCATGGTGTAGCTGAGAAAGGCTTGGCGGGGGCCACGTTCGATGTCGATGACCGCACTGCTCGAGTGGGCGGAAAAGTGATCTGCCAGCGCCTCCAGCGCCAGGCCGACCGTGGCGGCATTCTGAATCAGGTAGAGCAAGGGTCCGAAGATATCGACTCCCTGGTACTGGCCGAACTTCAGGCCGAACAGCGAATCTCCGGATGCTTCGGCACAGTTTTCGAGCAGCATCGCCAGACTCGAGAACTCGATGATGCTTTCCGGCGACTCCAGCAACGAGAGCGATAGTCCCACCCTGGCAAGCTGGGCCTCGGGGTCGATGCCCTGCTGGCGCGCGAAGTTGGCGAAACCGTGCAGTGACGACGCTCGCGAATAGTCGGCCATGCTCTCTCCCTCAGCCTGACTTCCTTACCACCTACGTTGCTCGGATGCTGATTCTCTCTTCAATTTTCGAAGCGATTCATCGTTTTCGAGGCGGTTGATCCTGGGGCTCTTGCCTCCAGCGCGCTTGGCCTAGGCGCTGTCCGAAAAGTCGACGAGCGAAGGTTAGACAAGGCAAAAATCGGTGAGAAAGCGCAGTTTACGGGGTGTAAATGAGCATTTTGATCCGATTTTTAACGCCGTATTACCGAGCGCAGGCACTTTTCAGACAAGCCCTAGCCCTCTCCATCTAAGGTCTAGCCCTAAGTGTCGTGCAAGGTCAAATCCTTGTCATCAAATGTCAAATCGGAGGATGTCTGGCAGACGAGGATGATGCTTCGAAGACGTTTCTTTGATCCATCCACGACAAGAGCGACAACAAGATGCCATTTCCTTTCCAGATTTCGACCCATGATGCCCTGTTGACCCTGGATACCCAGGAACTCCCCATCTATGAAGACGCGCTGCCAGGCATCCCCGGCGTCGACGTCCAGCCGCTGTTTCTCGACCCGCACAACGGCGTCTGGGTGCTGCGGGTGAAGTTCAAACCCGGTGTGGTGCTGCCCAAGCACTACCACACCGGTACGGTGCACTTCTTCACCCTGTCGGGACGCTGGCACTATCTCGAGTATCCCGTTCAACCCCAGACCGCCGGCTGCTACCTGTACGAGCCCGGCGGCTCCATCCATACCTTCGCCACTCCCGCCGACAATGACGGGATCACCGACACCTTCATGGTCGTCGAGGGCGCCAACGTCAACTTCGATCAGCAAGGCAACTATCTGGGGCTGATGGACGCCAGCAGCATCATGGGGCTCATCGATGCGCTGATCACCGAGCGTGGCCTCGACCCTGCGCGCTATGTCACGCCTCCCCAACCGCACTACACCGACGCGCCGCGCTAGCCCGCCAAGATCACGCCTCCACGCGGCGTCAATCGACAAGACTCCCTACAACAATTGCGCTCGGTATGTGTCTCGCCAGGCAGGTGCCGCGGGGCCCGTCATCGACGCCAAGGAGATTCCCCATGCGCGCGATCGTCCTGCGTAACGAGCGACTCGGCCTCGAGTCACTGCCCGACCCGACGCCGGAAGCGGGAGAAGTGCTGGTCAAGACCCTGGCCTGCGGTATCTGCGGCAGCGATCTGCACATGGCAGATCACTGTCACGATGCGCTGGCGGGGCTTCGCAAGGGCCGCGTTCCAGTGGCCTTCGAACCGGACCAGGGCGTGGTCTTCGGCCACGAATTCTGTGCCGAGATCCTCGACCACGGCCCCGGCTGCGACAAGCGATACAAGGCCGGAACCCGCGTCTGCTCGGTGCCCTACGCGGTCAACGCCCAAGGCTTTCATCACATCGGCTATGCCAACGCCTACCCCGGCGGCTTCGGTGAGCTGATGCGCCTTCAGGAACACAGTCTGCTGGAGGTGCCCGGCGATTTGCCCAGCGAACTGGCGGCACTGACCGAGCCACTGGCCATCGGCCGCCACGCCGTCGCCAGAGCCCGGCTCGCCGGAGGCGAAGTGCCGATCGTGATCGGCTGCGGTCCGGTCGGCCTGTCGGTGGTGATGGCACTGAAGGCGGCCGGCTTTGGCCCGGTGGTGGCCACCGACTTCTCCCCCCATCGGCGCCAACTGGCCGAGTGCCTGGGTGCCGATATCGTTGTCGATCCGGCCGAACGTGCCCCCTTTGATTGCTGGCTCGAGGCCGCCGACGCGCCACAGGGCTTCGACATGTACGGCCCCATGGCAATGCTGTCGATCGGCGCTCAGCCCAGGCCTTGCGTGGCCTTCGAGTGTGTCGGCGTGCCCGGTCTGATCGCCCGGACCATGCTCGACCTGCCACCAAGAAGTCGGCTGGTGGTGGTCGGCGTCTGCATGCAGACCGACCAGATCGAGCCGATCGTCGGTATTGGCAAGGAGCTGGACCTCAGCTTCTCGTTCGGCTACCGCCCCGAGGAGTTCGCTGCCACCCTCACCGACCTCGCCGACGGCCGCCTCGATGCCGCCCCCTTGATCACCGACCGCGTCACCCTCGACGGGGTCCCTGCGGCCTTCGAGACGCTTCGCCATCCCGGTGATCACGCCAAGATTCTGATCCAGCACGGAGACAGAACATGACCCCGAGCCTTTCCTCTTCTCTCGAAAATGGACCACACAGGCTGTGCGTGCTGGGTGGCGGCGTCCTGGGTGGCCAGATCGCCTGGCACAGCGCCTTCAAGGGCAAGAGTGTCATCGTCTATGACATCGACGACTCGGCGCTGGAGCGCTGCCGCGCAAGCCATGACCACTACGCCGGCATCTATCAGGCCGACGTGGGCGCCAAGCCCGAAGCCATCGCCGCCACCCGCGCGCGACTCGCCTACACCAGCGACCTGGCCGAAGCGGTGGCCGACGCCGAACTGGTGATCGAAGCCGTACCCGAAGATCCCGAGATCAAGCGCCAGCTGTACCGGACCATGGCACCGCTGCTCGGCCCCGAGACCCTGGTGGCAACCAATTCCTCGACCCTGCTGCCCGCCGACTTCGCCGATGACAGCGGACGCCCGGAGCGCTACTGCGCGCTGCACTTCGCCAACCTGGTGTGGATCATGAATGTGGCCGAGGTGATGGCTCACCCACGCACATCACGCACTACCCTGGACTCGGTTACGCGCTTCGCCATCGACATCGGCATGATTCCCATCCCGGTCGAAAAGCCGCGCAACGGCTATCTGATCAACAGCTGGCTGGTGCCACTGCTGACAGCTTCCCTGACCCTGCTGCGTGAGGGCGTCGGCAGCGCCGAGATGATCGACCGCACCTTCATGAAGATGTGGAGCTCTGCAGCGGGGCCCTGCGGCATGATGGACATCATCGGCATGAAGACTTGCTTCGATGTCAGCCACCACTGGGGCGAGGTCGACGACAACGACGAAATGCGGGCCAACGCCGACTTTCTCCATCAGCATTTTCTTGCCAACGGAAAGCTCGGTCTGCCCAGTGGCGAAGGCTTCTACCGCTATCCCGACCCCGCCTATTCCCAGAGCACCTTCATGGCGATCCCCGACCACAGCGAAGCAGGTCACATCGCGGCCCAGGTGCTCAAGGGCATGGCGGGTTGACCCAGGAAGGGGCGGTGGGCGACGCCCCTTGCTGTACTGTGATCAACGCTTGCCGGGCAGCAGCCTGGCAGAACGCCCGCCCTTGCGGGTCTTGTCCAGCGCCTTGCGCCCGGCGCTACGGCCCACTACGCGGGCCACGCCGACCATCACGCCGGTAGCGGCTCCCCACAGGATCGCCTCGCGCCACTCGACGTCGTCGCGATCCGGATTTTCCGGCGGTTCCTTGTCCGACACCTTTTGATAGGCACGCTTGGCGGCCTTGCGTGACATCACGCTGGCCCCCACCGCGGCCGCGGATCCCACGATGGACCACAGTGTCTCTTCTTTCATGAGTACCTCCTTGAACCATGGCCGGGGCCATCCCGCCCCGAGAATGTGGTGTTTCGAACACCGCTGTGTTTCAGCATAGCGAAGAGGTCCTCGCCGCCTCAAATTCCCCATTTCCGCACCGCAATAGTGCGGACTGCGCAGCGTGAAAAAACAGTGTTCAAAAATTGTGGTTTTCGACTTCGAACACAGGCAGACTCCGCAGAAATCTGCAACACTGTTCGATAACGCAACGAATCGCGAGGTCGCCTCCATGGCTCGCCCCCTCTGCCTGCTGTTCGACTGTGACGGTACCCTGGTGGACAGTGAACCCCTGCTGGCCGCCGAGATGGCCGTCAGCCTCTCCGCCGCCGGACTGCCGTTCCGGGCCGAGGACTATATGGGCGACTTTCGCGGCGCGCGCTTTCGCAATATCGTCGCCACCCTCGAAGCACAACATGGTCAGGTCGATCCGGACCACCTCGAGGTGCTGGAAGCGAGCATGCGCGCCAACCTCAACCGCCGCCTGGCTACCGACCTGACCCCCATCGCCGGCGCCACCGAGGCCCTCGCCGCGCTGTCGCACTACCCCATGGGCGTGGTTTCCAACGGCCCCGAAAACAAGGTGCGCACCTCGCTTGCCACCGTGGGCCTGACCGAGGTGTTCGGCAATCGCCTGTTCAGCGGCTACACGGCCAACTGCTGGAAGCCGGACCCCTGCCTGTACCTGCATGCCGCCAGCATCATGGGCTTCGCCGCCGAGGACTGCATCGCCATCGATGACGCCATCGTCGGCGTCAACGCGGCCCTGGCCGCAGGCATGACCGTGGTCCACCTCAATCGCTTCGCCGATGCCGAAGAAACGCCCGAAGGCGCCCACATGATCACCAGCATGTTCCAGCTGCCGACGGTCATCTCACGGCTGCAGAAGGATCGCGACAGACACGCCATGCTCTCCAGCGGCTAAATTCCGCTGCATATACCCTGAGGCCCGGCAATTGTCGGGCCTTTTCATTGCTCTACATCACCTCAAGACCATTGTCTAAGGCGCGCCTTGTTGCTGGCTTCGGCCTTTAGCGCCTAAGCTTGTCAGCCAATGGGAACGTTCCCATACGGACTTCTCGACGTCCTGCCGTTGTCGCATCACCTGGCCTGCTCACCTCGACAGGGCTCGCCAGCGTCGCCCTTGTAAACGGACGATGCCATCTTATCCAAGAGCCGCCCCATGAATGACCGCCGTCGACCCGCCACCATCCTCGAAGTCGCCCGCCAGGCTGGCGTCTCCAAGACCAGCGTCTCGCGCTACTACAGCGGTGAACGAGAACGGCTGTCCGGGGCCATGCGCGAGCGTATCGTCGCTGCCGCCACTGCGCTGGGCTACCAGCCCAATCCCATGGCCCGGGGCCTCAAGGGAGGCCCCTCCGGCCTGGTCGGCATGCTGGTGGCCGATATCCGCAATCCTTTTTCGGTGGCGATCATGCATGGCGTCGAACAGGCCTGTCGTCAGGCGGGACTGTCGTTGATGGTGTGCAACAGCGATAACGACCTCGAGCAGGAGCGCCAGCAGCTGGCGCTGCTGTCGTCCTACCGTATCGAGGGCCTGGTGGTAAACGCGACCGGCCGCCACAGCGACGCCCTCGCCCAGCTGGCCGACAGCGGCACGCCGTTGGTACTGCTCGATCGCAGCCTCGCCGACGTCCATGCCGACGAGGTAGGGCTCGACAACGACGCCGCCATCGACATGGCCATCGCGCACTTGCGCGAACAGGGCTACGGGCGCCTGTTGTTCATTACCGAACCGCCGGCCCAGGCCAGCTCTCGTCAAGCTCGTCTGGAGCGCTTCAACCAGCGCTGCCGTGACGGCTCGCTATCCGGCGACACCCTGGTCATCGAGCTTGGCGATCGCCAACGCCTGGACCAGGCATTGGCTCGATTTGTCGATAGCGCAGGCGATTCCCGCCCGGCGATCCTCTGCGCCAATGGCCAGGTAACCCTGGCACTGACCCGACGCATGAAGGCCCTCGGCTACCTCCTGGGAGAGATCGGGCTGATGGGCATCGACGAGCTAGAGTGGTGTGACCTGACCGAACCGGGCATCACCACCCTTGCCCAGCCCACCGGTGCCATCGGTCAGGCCGCCGTCGACTGCCTGCGCGCCCGTGCCGTCGGGCCTCGGCAGGCGCCGCAGCGTGCGACCTTCGCCCCGACGCTGACGGCAAGGGGCTCCACCCAGCCCGCTGCCACCCCTTCCGCCACTGCGGAGCCTTCCTCAGTGTCCTCTTCGTCTTCCACCTCAGAGACCTCCTCATGAACCAGAACACTCCTGACATCCTTACCTTCGGCGAGGCCATGACGCTGTTCGCCGCCGACGCCCCTGGCGACCTGGCCGAGGTCGAGCGCTTTTCGCGCAGCTGTGCCGGCGCCGACACCAACGTGGCCATCGGCCTGTCACGGCTGGGCTTCAAGGTGGGCTGGCTCAGTCGGGTCGGCGAAGACTGTTTTGGCCGCTACCTGCGTGCGAGCCTGGAGCGCGAAGGCCTCGACTGTCGCCACCTGATCACCGACGCCGAGCACGCCACCGGTCTGGTGTTCAAGGAGCGCGCGGTGGGCGGCGCGGATCCCCGAGTCGAATACCGTCGCCACAACAGCGCCGCCAGCAAGCTGTCGCCGGCCGACGCCCAGGACGTCGACTTCAGCACCCTGCGCCATCTGCACGCAACCGGCATCCCGCCTGCGTTGTCCGCCAGCTGCCGTGAACTCTCGCAGTTTCTGCTCGAAAAGGCCCGCCAGCATGGCACCAGCGTGTCCTTCGATCCCAACCTGCGTCCGACCCTGTGGGCCAGCGAAAGCGAGATGCGCGACACCCTCAACGGCCTGGCCGCCCAGGCCAACTGGGTGCTGCCCGGTCTGTCCGAGGGCCAGTTGCTGACCGGCCAGACCAGCGCCCACGATATCGCCGGCTTCTACCTGGATCAGGGTGCAGATGCCGTGGTGATCAAGCTAGGCCCGGAGGGCAGCTACTATCGCGGCACCCTGACAGGGCAAGACGAAGCCTTCACCGTGGCCGGCGTCCCGGTGGAGACGGTGGTTGATACCGTCGGCGCCGGGGATGGCTTCGCCGTGGGCTTCGTCAGCGCCATGCTCGATGGTCTCGATCCACACCAGGCGCTCAAGCGCGCCAACCTTATCGGCGCCGAGCAGGTCCAGGTACCGGGCGACATGGAAGGACTCCCCGACCGCGAGCGCCTGGACCAACTGGAAGCCGCAACCGCGGCCTGACGCGCCGACTGCCGAAGGCCCCCTTGCCTTCGGCAGACGTCACCCGACGCGGCCCCCGGCTGCCCCATGCCGAAAAGGACGGCCGGCAACCCACCGCACCACAACGACAAGAGCACCCCATGACCAAACGCATCCTGGTATTTCGCGAGATCAACCAAGAGCAGCTCGACGCCCTGCGCGAGGAGTTCCACGTGGACTACCTGCCGGGCGTCTCGCATACCGAGGACCCGGCCTTTGTCGACGCCCTGTCACGGGCTCATGGCCTGGTTGGTTCAAGCCTCAAGATCACCTCCTCGCTGCTCGACAGGGCGCCGAACCTCGAGGCTATCGCCAGTATTTCGGTGGGCTACGACAACTATCCCCTCGACGAGCTGACCCGCCGCGGCATCCTGTTGTGCAACACCCCTGACGTCTTGACCGAGACCACCGCCGATACGGGCTTTCTGCTGATCATGAGCACCGCACGGCGAGCCGTCGAACTGGCCGAGCTGGTCAAGCAAGGCAACTGGAAGGAAAGCATCGGCAAGCCGCTCTATGGCAGCGACGTCCACGGCAAGACCCTGGGCATGGTCGGCATGGGCCGCATCGGCGCCGCCATCGCCCGCCGCGGCGCCCTGGGCTTCGGCATGAAGATCCTCTATACCAAGGCCTCACCCAAGCCTGAGCTCGAGCGAGAACTCGGCGCCCAGCGACGCGAGCTGGAAGAGCTGCTCGAGCAGGCCGATTTCGTCTGCGTCACGGTGCCGCTCTCCCGCGAGACCGAAAAGCTCTTTGGCGCCGCCGAGTTCCAGCGCATGAAGCCCGGCGCCATCTTCGTCAACCTGGCCCGTGGCAAGGTGGTAGACGAAGCCGCCATGATCGCGGCGCTGCAAGACGGCACCCTGCACGCCGCCGGCCTCGACGTCTACGAGCAGGAGCCGCTGCCCGCAGATTCACCGCTGCCGCACATGGCCAATGTGGTCGCCCTGCCCCATATCGGCTCGGCCACCCACGAGACGCGTACCGCCATGGCCCAGCGCGCGGTGGACAATATCCGCCTGGCGCTCAAGGGCGAACGCCCGTTGAGTCCAGTCAACGACGAAGTGCTGAACGACTGAAGATCCATGGGGTGGCCGGCCCCATCCCCTGAATCGGCCAACGCCTGACAACACAATAAATCGAGGTTTACATGACTCATACCCCCAAGCCCCTTTCCCGCACCTCCATTGCGCGCCTCGGCCACGGTCTGCTGGTCGGCGCTACCCTGTTCGCCGGGCTCGGCCTCGGTGCCAGCGCCCAAGCCTTCGATCTGCGCTTCGGTCACGGCGGCACCGAGGACACTGCCTACCATCTCGGTGCCACCCGCTTTAAGGAACTGCTCGAACAGTCCGACACCGACCTCGGAGTGCAGATCATGGGCAACTCCGTGCTCGGGCACGAGACAGAAATGTTCGAGCAGCAGATGGCGGGTGCCCTCGACATGTCGATCATCAACCCGGGATTGATCACCGACTTCTCGGATACCGCCAACGTCTTTTCCATTCCCTTCCTGTACCGCGACCAGGAGCACTGGCAAACCGTGCTCGACGGTGAGGTTGGCCGTGAGATTGCCGACCAGATCACCGCCGAGACCGGAGTCAAGGTGCTGGCATTCTTCGGCGGTGGCAAGCGCCAGATCGTCTCCAGTCGGGCACTCGACAGCCTCGAAGATCTCGAGGGCATGAAGCTTCGCACCAACCCCACCAAGCCGCTGATCACCGCCTGGTCTGCCCTCGGCACCGAGCCCACCGTGATGGCCTGGAAGGAAATCTATACCGGCCTGCAACTGGGCGCCATCGATGGCCTGCTCAACGAGGCGGAGTGGATCCACCGTATGCGCTTCCATGAGGTGGCGCCGCACATCGGCCTTTCCGAACACGACATCACCGTGCGCCTGCTGACCATGTCCGAGATGACCTGGGACCGGCTGGACGAAGCGCAACAGGAGGCGGTCATGGATGCGGCTTACCAGGCCGCAAGCTATGCCCGCGGGGTACAGCTCGATCAGGACTCCGAGGCGCTCGACCTGCTGGTCGAAGAAGGTGCGACCCTGCATGAACTCGACCGCGAGAAGATGCAGGAAATCGTCAGTGAGCCGCTGGCCGAGGTGATCGAGGAGATGGGCCTGACCGAGCTGCATCAAATGATCGTCAACGCCGAGTAACCTCCCCCCCGCACCGGGGCAAGCCCCGGTGCCTACCTTCAAGAGGATGAGACCATGAGGCTCTTCCTGAACGTGCTCTCGCGCGCGAATCGCGCGCTCGAGAAACTACTGCACTGGATATTGCTGGCGTTGCTGTTCGGTTTTATCGCCATGATCATCTACCAGATCGTCAGCCGGAACCTGCCGCTGCTGCCACGCCTTTACTGGACCGAAGAATTCAGCCGGTTTGCCTTCCAGTGGATGATCATGCTGGGAACCGCCATCGGCGTGCTTCACGCCGACCACTTCGTACTCGAGGCCTTTCCCCGTGGCACTCGTGCCGATCGCCTAACCCGCTGGATCCGTGACCTGGCATGCCTTGCAGTCGGTGTCATCTTCGTCGTGTATGGCCAGGAATTCGCCGCCTCAGGCCTGCGCCGCAGCGCTACCGCCTCGGGGCTTTCAATGATCTTCGTCTATTCGGCCTTTATGGTCTGTGGCCTGTTCATTGTGCTATTCGCACTTGAGCGTCTGGCCCGGGCCGTGCTCGACGGCCTTGATGCCATGGAAGCCGCCATGAACACGCCAGATCCCGTGCAGGAGGCCATCGCGGCCCAGCAAGAACACCATCTCGACCTGGATGCGCCTCAACAGAGTACCGGCGCCGGGAGGCCATCATGATCTCCATGGATGCCATCTTTATCCTGCCATGGCTGCTGTTTGGCCTGCTCGGCGTGCTTATCGTTGTTGGTGTACCCATCGCCATGGCCCTGGTGCTGACCGCAGTAGGCATGGTCATCCTCGATCCTCGCCTGACCTACTGGGTCATGTTCCAGCGCATGTACAACGGCATGGACTCCTTTGTGCTGCTGGCTGTGCCGTTGTTCCTGCTGGCCGGCAATCTGATGAACGCCGCACGCATCACCGACCGCCTGATCACTCTTTGCATGCGTCTCGTCGGTCACGTCAAGGGGGCGCTTGCCCACGTCAACGTCATGGTCAGCATGCTGTTCGCCGGCGTGTCGGGTTCGTCCACCGCCGACAGTGCCGGTGTCGGTACCGTGCTGATCCCGGCCATGCAGCGTGAAGGCTACCCCACGCACTTCGCTGTGGCCGTGACCGCCGCATCCTCAGTCATGGGCATCATCATTCCTCCATCGATCAACATGATCGTATGGGGCGCCCTGACCAATACTTCCATCGCCGGGCTCTTCTTGGGCGGGATTCTTCCGGGGGTAATGATTGGCGTCGCCCAGTTGCTGATGAACATGGGCTACGTGCGGCGCTACCAGGTGCCGGTACGCCCCCGAGCCAGCTGGCGCCAACTGGCCAGCTCCAGCAAGGACGGACTACTCGCCGCAGGCATCCCGGTGGTGATCATCGGCGGTATTACCCTGGGTATCGTAACCCCCACCGAAGCGGCGGTAATCGCCGTGCTTTACGCTCTGATACTGGGTTTCATCGTTTACCGGGAGCTGAGCTTTCGCCAGGTTCTCGATGCCTCGACCGATACCGTGCGGTTGTGCTCGCTCTCGCTCTTCAGTCTGGTGGGCGCGGCCATCTTCGGCTATCTAATCAGCTTCTATCAGATCCCGCCCAAGTTGATGGAAGGCGTCAACATCACCAACCCGGTGACCCTGTTGATCATCATGACGCTGGTGATGCTGCTCATCGGCACCTTCATGGATTCGCTGCCCGCCATGGCCATCATGGCACCGATCTTCCAGCCGCTGGCGATGCAGGCCGGGGTGCATCCGGTGCAATTCGGTGTCATCGGCGTCATGGCGCTGGGGCTCGGCCTCATTACGCCGCCCTATGGACTCTGCCTGATGATTTCCGCCAAGATCGGAGGCATTCCGCTGCTGAAAGCGCTCGCCACCACCCTGCTGTATCTAGCGGTAATGCTGGCAGTGATTCTGCTGCTGATCGTCTTTCCCGACATCGTTCTGGCAATCCCGCGCCTGATCGCGCCGGATTTCGTCTGATCATCATCCGCCGCGACCGTCCCCACGGTCGCGGCCTTCCTCCTTTTCTGAGGTATCCATGTCCGACACCACCGCCCCCCTCTGCCTGCTGTTCGACTCCGACGGCACCCTGGTCGACAGCGAGCCGCTGCTCGCCCGGGCCATGGCCGAGACCTTCCCCGACTTCGGCCTGCCGTTCACGCCCGAGCAGTACATGGAGGAGTTTCGCGGCGTGCGCTTTCTCGACATCGTGCTCGAACTCGAGCAACGCTTCGGCGCCCTCGATGACGCCCGGCGCGACGTCATGGAGGATCGCCTGCGGGACAATATGGCCGCGCGCATGAAGGCCGAGCTGACCCCGGTTCCGGGCATCCCGGAAGCCCTTGCAGCGCTTTCCGGCCACCCCAAGGCGGTGGCCTCCAACGGTCCGCTGGCCAAGATCCGCCTGGCCATGGCAACCAGTGGACTGGCGCCGCACTTCGGCGACAACCTCTACAGCGCCTACGAGTTGCAGGTGTGGAAGCCGGACCCCGGGTTGTATCTCGCCGCCGCCGAAGGCATGGGCGCCGAACCGGAGAACTGCGTGGTGATCGACGACGCTGCGGTAGGGGTGGAAGCCGGACTCAAGGCCGGCATGCAGGTCATCCACATCAACCACTTTCCCGACGAGGAGCATACCCCGGAGGGCGCCATCGCCATCACCCACGCCAGCGAACTGGTGACGGCCATCGAGCGCTTGAACCTGGAGCGCCGAGGGCATGGGCGGAGCGTCGCCGCCACCGAGTGACCGGGCCAGGGCCCTGCGAGACACTCGTCCAGGCCCCCCCAGGCCAACCGGAGGTCTTTTCGCCACTCTTTGCTACTTTAGCGAGCGTCGGTGCTCTATGCGCGATTGACCACAACGGCTCGCGAATTGATCTTGATCGCTATACTAAAGTCCCCCGTCGAAACCGGGCATACAGGGATTGCCGCGTTGCACAAGGCTCCCTATGCTGACGGGACAGCCCCTTAAAGTCAGGAGACACTCCATGCAAGAAGTGGTGATCGTTGCTGCACGCCGTACCGCCGTTGGCGCCTTCGGTGGCTCCCTCGCCGGCATTCCCGCCAGCGACCTTGGCGCCGCCGTGATCAAGGACGTGCTGGCACAGACCGGCGTCAAGCCGGAACAGGTCGACGAGGTCCTGCTGGGGCAGGTGCTGACCGCAGGTGTCGGCCAGAACCCCGCCCGTCAGGCGTCCATCAAGGCAGGCCTGCCCGACGCCGTGCCCGCCATGACCATCAACAAGGTCTGCGGCTCCGGCCTCAAGGCCCTGCATCTGGGCGCCCAGGCGATCATGCTCGGCGACGCCGAGGTGATCATCGCCGGCGGTCAGGAAAACATGTCGGCTTCCCCGCACGTGCTGCCCAATTCACGCAACGGCCAGCGCATGGGTGACTGGAAGGCCATCGATACCATGGTCCATGACGGCCTGTGGGACGCCTTCAACAACTACCATATGGGCATCACCGCCGAGAACCTCGGCGAGAAGTACGGTGTCACCCGCGAGGAGATGGACGCCTTCGCCGCCGCCTCCCAGCAGAAGGCCGCCGCCGCGATCAAGGAAGGCCGCTTCAAGGGCCAGATCGTGCCGATCGAGATTCCCCAGCGCAAGGGCGACCCGGTGGTCTTCGACACCGACGAGAACCCGCGCGAAGTGTCCGCAGAAAAACTCGGCACCATGCGTCCGGCGTTCAAGAAGGACGGCAGCGTGACCGCCGGCAACGCCTCCTCGCTCAACGATGGCGCCGCCGTGGTCATGCTGTGCTCCGCCGAAAAGGCCAAGGAGCTCGGCCTGGAGCCGCTGGCACGCATCAAGGCCTACGCCAACGCCGGCGTCGACCCGGCGATCATGGGCATCGGCCCGGCCCCGGCCACCCGCCGCTGCCTCGAGAAAGCCGGCTGGAGCATCGATGAGCTGGATCTGGTCGAGGCCAACGAGGCCTTCGCCGCCCAGGCCATCTCGGTCAACAAGGAACTCGGCTGGGATACCGACAAGATCAACGTCAACGGCGGTGCCATCGCCCTTGGCCACCCGATCGGCGCCTCCGGCTGCCGCGTGCTGGTGACCCTGGTCCACGAGATGATCGCCCGCGACGCCAAGAAGGGCCTTGCTACCCTGTGTATCGGTGGCGGTCAGGGCGTGGCGCTCGCCATCGAGCGCTGATCGGCGTCACGACGCAAGAGGGCGCTGACCGACAGGCCCTCGCCAATCAAGCACTTGCGAAGTAAGCACCGCCCAGATAGGCCCCTGCCCAGCAGGGGCCTTTTTCATGCCACGTTGAGCGGCCCCCCCAGGACGCACTCGCTGTCGCCTCGGGCGCCAGGGATCACACCCCGTTGTCTACCGCCCGTTGCCTACTGTTCGACAGTTCTTGAGGCTCATCCCGGGGGGCGCTCCACCGCTTCTGGGACCAGGCCGGGGCCGCCAGTCGGAAGAAGCGCTCGACCACCGATTCATCGGTGGGGGCGCTTGCAAGACTCGTCACGACGAACACCGGCAGGTTGACCAACAGCCCCCAGAAGCCGGCATGGATGCCCAGCGGATGCGGCCACAGGGTGATGCAGGCCACCGTCACCACAAAGCCCGCGAGGATGCCGGCGGTCACGCCGCGAGCGTTGGCCCGGGGCCAGAAGAACATGCCGATGAAGGCTGGCAGCACCTGGGAGGCGAAGCCGAGACCGATCAGCAGGATCATCACCAAGCTCCCCGGCTCGGCGATCGCCAGCGGCGCAATCACCAACGCCATCAAGGGCACGATCAAGCGCTTGGCCCAGCGCCCGGCACGCTCATCGCTGAAGCCGGCCCAGGGCCCTATCACGTCGCGGCTGAGGCTCAGCGCCACCGAGTGGATAAAGGGCTCGGACGAGGACATCGAGGCGGCCAGGGTGCCGGCGCCGAGCAACCCCACCAGCAGCACTGGCAAGTTGGCCATGGCGTACTCGAGCACCACGGTATCGGCACGCTCGAGCCCCGGCAGGGCGAAGACGCCGATAAAGCCCACCGTGACCAGCGGCAGGATCACCAGATAGTAGCTGGGCAGCCAGGTGGCGGAGAGCCGCAGGGTGCGCGCCGAGGTAGCGCTCATCCACTGGGTCCACACCGGCGGCATGAACGACAGCATCGAGACGATGATCGAGGTGGTCCAGAAGGCAAAGCTCATGTCGCCACCGGCGCCGGGAAGGGTCAGAAACGCCGGGCGCTCGGCGAGGGCCTGACGGTACACCTCGTCAAATCCCCACTGACCGGTGGCGCTGTGGGTGGCCCACAGACCGACGGACCAGGCCACCGCGAACATCAATATGCCCTGGAAGACGTTGGTACGACCGATGGCCCGCTGTCCGCGCAGGGTGAGATAGACCGCAATGGCGCCCAGCACGATCACCACCCCCAGCCAGATCGGGATGCGCCCACCACTCATCACGTTGAGGATGTAGGCCGAGCCGATGGTCTGCAGCACCGCGTAGGCCAAGGAGCCGATCGCCATCACCAGCGCCGCCAGCGCACCGAGCCCCGGGCTCTGGTAACGATCGGCGATGGCACTGGCCTGGGTAACATGGCCGAAGTGGGCACCGAAGGCCCACACCCGGGGGCCGAAGTACCAGGCCACCAGTGCCAGATAGCCCAGGTAGACCACCACGTAGAACACCGGCACGCCCTTGGCGTAGGCCCAGCCCGGCGCCCCCATGAAGGTGTAGGCACTGACGCTGCCGGCGGCGATCAACAGATACAGCGTCACCGGGCCCATGCTGCGCCCGGCCACGCCCCACTCCTCCAGCGCGTTCGACGAGCGCTCGGCGCGACCACCCAGGCCGATGACCAGGGCCAGCAGGACGTAGCCAAGGGTCAGACTCAGCGGCAACCACTCACTCATCGTCGACCTCGCCCTCTCCCACCTTTCCAATCCTTGCGTGCGTATCGCCATTGCCAGCTTGCTCGCCGGCTTCGTCCTGACCTCGATGGAGCAGACGGTTGCCCAGCAGCATCGTCAGCGTACAGCCGACCAGGATCAGGTAGCTCCAGGCCACCAGCGCCGGCAGGCCCAGCACCAGCCGCGCTTGATTGACCAGCGCGATCACGGGCCAGATACCCGCAGCAAAGACGGCGACGGCCGCCACCAGCACCAGCCAGCCACGCAGGCTCGCTGGCACAACAAGGGAAGAAGACATCGAGGCTCCTCGACTCACGGTAAGTCCATCATCAAACAACAAGAACGAAAGCGAGCCGAGGTTACCCTCTGCCACGACTCGCCATAAGGGCTGACGCCCTGCGCCATGCCCGGGATCAAGTCCGCGAAGACGTCCCGGGCGGCCTGGTTTCCTGCCGGCTGACCACCCGCGCAGGGGTCACGGCGATCAGCAGCGCCGCCGCCACGAACAGCCCTCCCGCCGCCAGCAGCACCGCCGATAGCCCGAGCGCATCCACCACCTGGCCGCCGGACAGGGCGCCGAGGCCGATCGACAGGTTGAACACGAAGGCCATCATGGCGGTGGCCGCCTCGGGATTGGTGGCCGAGCGCAGGATCCAGGTCTGCAGGCTGACTGAGATACCGCCGAACACCAGCCCCCACAGCATCAGCAACACCGTGGCGCTGAACGGGCGGATACCCAGCCAGGGAAAGGCCAGGGTCGTGGCCGCCAGCACCAAGGGTATCAGCAGCACCGTGAGGTAGGGCCGGCGACCGGCGAGGCTACCGGCAATGAAGTTGCCGGCGAGCCCCGCCGCGCCGAACAGCAGCAGCAGGCGAGAGACATCGCCCAGCGCTACCCCGCCAAGACGCTGCAGGATCGGGCTGACGAAGGTGTAGGCGCCAAAATGGCCGACCACGATAAGCGCGGTCGCCAGGGCGCCGATGCACACGCCGGGCACTCTGAGCTGGCCACCAAGACTCGCCAGTCGTACCGGCTTGCGGGCGGGCAGGCTCGGCAACAGGTGCCACAGCCCGATGCACACCACCACACTCAGCCCGCCAAGAGCGGCGAAGGCGGTGCGCCAGTCACTGACGTCGCCCAGCCAGGTCCCCGCCGGCACCCCCAGCACCGTAGCCGCGGCGACGCCGCTGAAGATCAGCGACATCGCCCGCGGTACCTGCTCAAGCGCCACCAGTCTGCCGGCGAGTCCGCCGGCGATGGCCCAGAAGCCACCGATGCAGCAGCCGATCAGCACCCGGGTGGCCAGCAGCCAGCCAAAGCTGTCCATCAACGCACCGAGGACACTGGCCAGGGCCATCAGGGCCATCAGCCCGGTCAGCAGGTAGCGACGATCGAGGCGCCCCACCGCCACCGGCAACAGCGGCGCGGCGAACGCCGCCACGACGCCGGGCACGGTGATCATCAAACCCGCCTTGCCCTCGCTGACGTCCAGCGAGGAAGCGAGCTGGGACAACAGCCCGATGGGGAGCTGCTCGGCGGTCACCAGCAGAAAGATGCCGGCCATCACACTGACCACGGCCCACCAGTCGCGGCGACGGGTGGTGGCCTTGGCGGGCGCGGCCGAAGAGGAATCGAGTTGCGTCATGTCCATCTCATTACCGCCCGGTGATCGCGCCGACAGGCCGAGATCAGCGGGACACACACAAAAACGCCCCCGTGGCGTCAGCGACGGGGGCGTCAGACACCGAGTGCGATCAGATCTCGGTTTCGGCTTCCTCGGCTTCGAAGGCAGCCTTCTCTTCTTCGGTCATTTCCTTGATCGTCAGCTTGACGCGATTGCGGTTGTCGATGTCGAGCACCTTGACCACGATCTCGTCACCCTCATTGAGGTAGTCACGCACGTCATTGACGCGCTCGGGCACGATCTGGGAGATGTGCACCAGGCCGTCGGTACCCGGCATGATGTTGACGAAGGCGCCGAAGTCGGCGATACGCACCACCTTGCCACGGTACAGCTTGCCGATTTCCGCCTCGGCGGTGATCGCCAGCACGGTATCGATGGCCTTCTTGGCGGCCTTCTTGTCCTCGGCGTAGATGCGCACGGTGCCGTCGTCGTCCAGATCGATGGAGGCGCCGGTGTCGTCGCAGATCTTGCGGATGGTGGCGCCACCCTTGCCGATGACGTCGCGGATCTTGTCCGGGTCGATCTTGATGGTGGCCATGGAGGGCGCGTTGTCGGAGACCTCGGCACGGCTCTCGGCGATCACGGTGTTCATCTGCTCGAGGATGCTGATGCGCGCCTCATGGGCCTGGTTCAGGGCCGTTTCCATGATCTGCTCATCGATACCCTCGATCTTGATGTCCATCTGCAGGGCGGTGACACCCTCGGCGCTGCCGGCCACCTTGAAGTCCATGTCGCCGAGGTGATCCTCGTCGCCGAGGATGTCGGTCAGCACGGCGTAGCCGTCAGCGTCCTTGACCAGGCCCATGGCGATACCCGCTACCGGTGCCTTGATCGGCACGCCGGCGTCCATCAGTGCCAGCGAGGTGCCGCAGACAGAGGCCATGGAGCTGGAGCCGTTGGACTCGGTGATCTCGGAGACCACGCGAATGGTGTAGGGGAAGTCCTCTTCCGCCGGCAGCATGGCCTGGACACCACGACGGGCCAGACGACCGTGGCCGATCTCGCGACGCTTGGGACCGCCCATGAAGCCGGCCTCGCCCACCGAGTACGGAGGGAAGTTGTAGTGCAGCAGGAAGCGGTCCTTGCGCTCGCCTTCCAGCGACTCGATCAGCTGGGAGTCACGCAGGGTGCCCAGGGTCGCGACCACCACCGCCTGGGTCTCGCCACGGGTGAAGATGGCGCTGCCGTGGGTCTTGGGCAGGGTACCGGCCTCGATGGCCAGCGGACGCACGGTCTTGTGGTCGCGGCCGTCGATACGCGGCTCACCCTTGATCACGCGGGCACGTACCACACGCTTCTCGAGACCGGCGAAGGCGCCTTCGACCTCGGAGGCCTCGAACTTGCCATCTTCGTCACCGGCCAGCTTCTCGACGGCCTCGGCCTTGAGTGCGGACAGGGCATCCTGGCGCTGCATCTTGTCGGTGATGCGGTAGGCTTCGCCGACCTTGGCTTCGAAGCCCTGGGCCAGGGCTTCCTTGAGCGCGGTATTCTCGGCGGCGGGCTGCCACTCCCACTTGGCCTTGCCGGCCTCGGCGGTCAGCTCGTTGATCGCCTGGATGACGGTCTGCATCTCCTGGTGGCCGAACAGCACGGCGCCCAGCATCTCGTCCTCGAGCAGCTCTTCGGCCTCGGACTCGACCATCAGCACGGCCTTCTCGGTACCGGCCACGACCATGTTCAGCTCGGAGCCGCCGAGCTCCTCGACGGTCGGGTTGAGGAAGTAGCCACGCTCTTCATTGAAGCCCACACGAGCGGCGCCGATGGGACCATTGAAGGGCACGCCGGAAATCGCCAGCGCCGCCGAGGTGCCGATCATCGCGGCGATGTCCGGATCGTGGTTGCGATCGGTGGACAGCACGGTACAGATGACCTGGACTTCGTTCATGAAGCCCTTGGGGAACAGCGGACGGATCGGACGGTCGATCAGTCGCGAGGTGAGGGTTTCCTTCTCGGTGGGACGCCCTTCACGCTTGAAGAAGCCGCCGGGAATCTTGCCGACCGCGTAGGTCTTTTCCTGGTAGTGGACAGACAACGGGAAGAAAGGCTGGCTCGGGTTGGCCTCCTTTCTGGCTACCACGGTGCACAGCACCACGGTGTCGTCCATGGTGACCATCACGGCACCGGTGGCCTGGCGGGCGATGCGCCCGGTTTCCAGGGTGACGGTGCTGCGACCGTACTGAAACGTCTTCTTGACCGGATTCACGGCGACTTCCTTTACTTTTCGATGTTTGGGTCGTTTTTGACTCGGCGACTATTTTAGGGGGTCAAGCCCGTGAGGGCCACCACAAAGGTCAAGGGAGTTTCAAGTGGCCGCCGCTGCCTGCCGCGACCGCGCACAACGCTGTACCACCAACGACAACGGGCAGCCCCGTGGGGCTGCCCGTTATCTGACACCGCTTCCCGAAGGAAGCCTTGTCGCGCTTGCTGCAAATACGTCTTAGCGACGCAGACCCAGACGCTGGATCAGGGACTTTGAAAAGCCTCGAAGCCCTGACGCCCAGGTCTTTGCAAGCGCCTTGCGTCTTGGCGACGCAGACCCGGACGCTGGATCAGGGACTTTGAAAAGCCTCGAAGTCCTGACGCCCAGGTCTTTGCAAGCGCCTTGCGTCTTAGCGACGCAGACCCAGACGCTGGATCAGGGACTGATAGCGCTCGAAGTCCTTGCGCTTGAGATAGTCAAGCAGCTTGCGGCGCTGGTTGACCATGCGGATCAGGCCACGACGGGAGTGGTGATCCTGCTTGTTGGTCTTGAAGTGATCCTGCAGGCCGTTGATGTTGGCGCTGAGCAGGGCCACCTGAACCTCGGGGGAACCGGTGTCGCTGTCACCACGGCCGTATTCGTTGACGATTTCGGCCTTCTGTTCGGCGGTAAGTGCCATCTGTCTCTCCAGTAAGCAATATGCCTGAATGATGAATGTCGGAGACCACGCATATTTGCAGTCTCCAGCTGCCGCAACCCCTTGAGGGGGTCAGTCTTGCCCTGAGCCCGCGACGAACGTGCTCAGAAGGCGCCGGGGCACGATATCCCCGGTAGGCTCGACCAGACCGAGACCGATAAAGGACTCACCCTGATAGAGGCGATACAACGACTCCTCGGCCATGGCCGAATCGCCGCCCTCGAGCTCACCGCGTGCCGGGCGTCCAAAGCGCAGGGCCTGGACACCTGCCTCACTGAGGCGATGAGCCGGGAGGTGTTGAAGCAGACTGTCGATCGGTGCCAGGCGCGCTTGGCGCTGGCCGTCGACCTGGGCCTCGAGCGTGTCGAAATCGACCATGCCGTCGGCATCGAAGGGGCCGGTCTTCAGCCGTCTGAGCTGCGAGATATGCCCTTCGCAACCCAGCGCCTTGGCCATGTCCTCGGCCAGCGTACGCACATAGGTGCCTTTGCTGACCCGGACCTCCAGGTCGAATCCTGGGGACTCGCCCTCGAGGCTGGCGGAAAGTAGCCGAGCATCATACACCCTTATCCGCCGGGTTGCACGATCTACGCTTTTGCCCTCTCGCGCCAGTTCGTAGAGCTTGCGCCCCTGGTGCTTGAGCGCGGAATACATCGGCGGCAGTTGATCCTGCTCGCCGATGAAATTCGCCACTACCGACGCGACGTCGCTGTGCTCCAGCGCCGGCACCGGCGCCTCGGCGATGACCTCGCCTTCGGCGTCACCGGTATCGGTGCTCTGCCCGAGCTCGACCCGGGTGCGGTACACCTTGTCGGCTTCGAGCAGCTGGTTGGAAAACTTGGTGGCCTCGCCGAACAGCACCGGCAGAAGACCTGTCGCCATGGGATCCAGGGTACCGGTATGACCGGCCTTCTGGGCCTGGTACAGGCGCCTCGCCCGCTGCAGTGCAAAGTTGCTGGACATGCCCTTGGGCTTGTCCAGCAGCAGTACACCATCGATCGGCAGTCCTCGACGACGACGGGCCATCAGTCCTTGGCCCCGTCCTCGCCGCTGTCGTTCTCGTCATCCCCCTCGGGTTGGCGAGAGCGATCGCTGGCCACCGCCTCTTCGATCAGCGATGACAGGTGCTGACCACGCACCACGCTTTCGTCATAGTGAAAGCGCAGTTCCGGCACGTGACGCAGCTTGATGCGACGCGCCACCTGGCTACGCAGGAAACCGCCGGCGCGCTTGAGCACCTTGAGGTTTTCCTTGATCCGTTCCGGGTCCTGCTCACCCAGCAGGGTGATGTGGACATCGGCGTAGCCGAGGTCACGACTGACCTCGACCCCGCTCACGGTGACCATCCCCAGGCGCGGGTCCTTGACCTCGCGCTGGATCAGGACCGCCAGCTCCTTCTGGAGCTGGTCGGCCACTCGGTCGGTACGCTTGAATTCGCGCATGGATGACGACTCCTCGAACGCTTACAGCGTGCGCTCGACCTTGACCTGGTCAAAGACCTCGATCTTGTCGTTGACCTGGACATCGTTGTAGTTCTTCACCCCGATGCCACACTCCATGCCGTTGCGCACTTCCTGGACGTCGTCCTTGAAGCGGCGCAGCGACTCGAGCTCGCCTTCGTAGATGACCACGTTGTCGCGCAGTACGCGGATCTTCTTGTTACGGAAGACCGTACCCTCGACCACCATGCAGCCAGCCACGGCACCGATCTTGGGTGCGCGGAAGACGTCACGGACCTCGGCGATACCGACGATCTCTTCCTTCCACTCGGGCTCGAGCATGCCGCTCATGGCCTGCTTGACCTCGTCGATCAGGTGGTAGATGACGCTGTAGTAGCGCAGCTCCAGACCTTCACGCTCGATGATCTCGCGGGCGGCCGCATCGGCACGCACGTTGAAGCCGACCACGATGGCCTCACTGGCCAGTGCCAGGTTGGCATCGGTACCGGTGATACCGCCAACGCCGGAGGACACCACGGACACCTGCACCTCGTCGGTGGACAGCTCCTCGAGGGCGCCCTTGATCGCTTCCAGGGAACCCTGGACGTCGGCCTTGAGCACGATGTTGACCTTGGCGGCCTCGCTCTGGCCCATCTGGGAGAACATGTTCTCCAGCTTGGCCTTCTGCTGGCGTGCCAGGCGAATCTCGCGGTACTTGCCCTGGCGGAAGTTGGCGACTTCACGCGCCTTCTTCTCGTCGGCCACGACCATGAAGTCGTCACCGGCTTCCGGGGTGCCATCGAGACCCTGAATCTCCACCGGCATGGCGGGACCCACGGCGTCGACCTGCTTGCCGAGTTCATTGGTCAGGGCACGCACACGGCCGTAGTGCAGACCGGCCAGTACGATGTCGCCCTTCTTCAGGGTACCGTTCTGGACCAGCACGGTGGCTACCGGGCCACGGCCCTTGTCGAGGCGAGACTCGACCACCACACCCTTGCCGGGCGCGCTCGGTACCGCCTTGAGCTCGAGCACCTCGGAGACCAGGTGAACGGCTTCCAGCAGCTCCTCGATGCCTTCGCCAGACTTGGCGGAGACGTGGACGAACTGGGTGTCGCCACCCCACTCCTCGGAGATCACGCCGTGCTGGGACAGCTCATTCTTGACCCGGTCGGGATCGGCTTCCGGCTTGTCGATCTTGTTGACCGCGACCACCATCGGCACTTCGGCAGCCTTGGAGTGCTCCACCGCCTCGATGGTCTGGGGCATGACGCCATCGTCGGCCGCCACCACCAGGATGACCACGTCGGTGGCCTTGGCACCACGGGCACGCATGGCGGTAAACGCCGCGTGACCAGGGGTGTCGAGGAAGGTCACACCGTCGCTGTCGTCCTCGACGTGGTAGGCACCGATGTGCTGGGTGATACCGCCGGCTTCACCGGTGGCCACCTTGGCACGACGAATGTAGTCGAGCAGCGAGGTCTTGCCGTGGTCGACGTGACCCATGACCGTGACCACCGGAGAGCGGGTGATTTCCTCGCCCTCGTAGGAGATGGCTTCGAGCACTTCGGTCTCGAGGGCATCGTCCTTGACCAGCTTGGGCGTGTGGCCCATTTCTTCCACCACGATAGCCGCAGTGTCCTGGTCGATGGTCTGGTTGATGGTCACCGCAGCGCCCATGGTGAACATGGCCTTGATGACCTCGTTGGCCTTGATCGACATCTTGTCGGCCAGTTCGGCCACCGAGATGGACTCGGGAATCGAGACCTCACGCACGATCGGCTGGGTCGGCTTCTGGAAGCCATGCTTGCCGTTGCCCTGGCTGCCGCCACGACGGCTGCCACGGCGCTCGGCGCGCTTGGCCTTCTTGCCACCGCCACGACGACGCTCTTCGCGGTCGCTGCGATCGTCGTCGTCACGCTCGCCACGGCCTTTCTTGCCGGTCTTGGCGGCGGCCTTCTTGACGGCGGCACGACGCACGTCGCCACGACCTTCCTTGGGCGGCGCCGGCGGCTCGTCGCCAGCCGGAGCAGAGGTGTCGAGCTCGGGCACCGGAATGTCGGGCACGACGGCGGCCTCTTCGGCCTCGCGCTTGGCCTTGGCGGCCTGCTCGGCGTCCTGGCTCGCCTTCTGCTCGGCGCGCTGCTTGGCTTCTTCGGCCTCCTGAGCCTCGCGACGTGCACGGGAATCGGCCATGTCGCCGACCAGCTGACGCGGACCGTGGTCCTCCACCGGCGCCGGGGCTTCTTCCTGGGCCTCGTCACGCTTGACGTAGGTGCGCTTCTTGCGGACCTGGACCTCGATGGTCTTGCCGCGCTCGCTGGTCTTGATCTTGCTGCGCGTCTTGCGGGTCAGGGTGATGCGATTGCGCGCAGCCGCGCCCACACCGCTGCCACCGCCATGGCTCTTGGTCAGAAAGTCCAACAGCTTGCGCTTGTCTTCCTCGGACACGGCGTCGGCTTCCGACTTGTGCTCGAGTCCGGCTTCTTTCATCTGTTCCAGCAGACGGGGCACTTCACGCCCCACCTTCGCTGCAAAATCCTTAACGGTCATCTCTGACATTACGACCCTCCTCAGCCCGTGACCCTGTTACTGTTCGCTCTCGAACCAAGGCGCACGGGCGGTCATGATCAATGCCGCGGCGCGCTCTTCGTCCACCTCTTCGATGTCCACCAGATCATCGACAGACTGTTCAGCCAGATCTTCCATGGTCTTGATGCCACGGCTGGCCAGGATGAAGGCCAGATGGCGCTCCATTCCGTCCATCTCCAGCAGATCATCCGCCGGCTGGGCTCCGTCCAGTTCCTCCTCGGAGGCAATGGCCAGGTTCAAGAGCTCGTCCTTGGCGCGAGCTCGAAGCTCCTCGATGAGGTCTTCGTCGAACTCTTCGATTTCCAGCATTTCCTCGACCGGTACGTAGGCCACCTCTTCAAGCGAGGTGAAACCTTCCTCGACCAGCAGCCGAGCGACATCATCATCGATGTCCAGGTGCTGAACGAAGTGCTCGACCAGACTGTCGATTTCCTGGTCGCGCTTGGCCTCGGCGTCGGCTTCGGTCATGACGTTGATACGCCAGCCGGTCAGCTCGGACGCGAGACGCACGTTCTGGCCACTACGGCCGATGGCCTGGGCCAGGTTGTCCTCGGCGACGGCCACGTCCATGGCGTGGGCATCCTCATCCACCAGGATGGAGGCGACGTCGGCCGGGGCCATGGCGTTGATCACCAGCTGTGCGGGATTGTCGTCCCACAGCACGATGTCGACGCGTTCGTTCTGCAGCTCCGAGGACACCGCCTGCACGCGCGAACCGCGCATGCCGACGCAGGCGCCCACCGGGTCGATGCGACGGTCGTTGGTCTTGACCGCGATCTTGGCCCGGGAGCCCGGATCACGCGCCGCCCCCTTGATCTCGATAAGCTGCTCAGCGATCTCGGGAACCTCGATCTTGAACAGCTCAATGATCATCTGCGGGTTGGTGCGCGACAGGATCAACTGGGCGCCACGCGCCTCGGCGTCGACCTTGACCAGTAGTGCGCGCACCCGCTCGTTCATGCGGTAGCGCTCACCGGGGATCATCTCGCTGCGCGGCAGGAAGGCCTCGGCGTTGTCGCCCAGGTCAATGATCAGGCCGTCACGTGTCGTCTTCTTGACGATACCCGCGACCAGTTCACCTTCACGCTCGGCATAGATGCGCACGACCTCGGCACGCTCGGCCTCGCGCACCTTCTGCACGATGACCTGCTTGGCGGTCTGGGCGGCGATACGACCGAAGGCCGCATTCTCGATGCGCTCCTCGACCACGTCACCCAGGCCCAGCGGCGGATCCCGCTTTTCGGCGAAGGTCAGCTTGATCTCGGCGTCGGGTCCGTCGAAGTCATCGTCCTCGACCACCACCCAGCGGCGGAAGGTCTCGTACTCGCCGGTCATCCGATCGATGTGTACGCGGACGCTGGCTTCCTCATCCTCGAAGCGCTTGCGCGAGGCACTGGCCAGCGCCGCCTCGACGGCTTCGAAGATGACCTCGCGGGGGACACCCTTCTCGTTGGAGATCGCGTCAACGACCGCCAGAATTTCTTTACTCATGCCTTAAAGCCTCGCCAAAAAACCGATCCTTGTTCTCTCTTGTCGCGCATCAGTCGTCGCGCATCAGTGAGCGTCACTCGTCAAACTGAGGAACCACCCGCGCCTGATCGATGCCGTCGATCGGAAAGCAGTATTCCTCACCGTCGATCTGCACCAGCACCTCGTCACCCTCGGTTCCGGCGAGCACGCCCTGGAACTTGCGCCGACCCTCGAAGGGAGCGCGCAGCTTCAGAGCCACGTGATGGCCAGCGTAACGGGAGAACTGATCGAGACGGAACAGCGGACGATCCATCCCGGGCGAAGACACCTCGAGACGGTACTCCCCGGCGATGGGATCCTCGACATCCATGATGGCGCTGACCTGTCGACTGATATCGGCACAGTTGTCGACACTGACGCCATCGGCGTGATCGATGTAAATCACCAGACGGGAATGTTTTCCCTGGGACAGATAGTCGATACCCCAGAGCTCGAACCCCATGGCCGTTACCACCGGTTCGATCAACGCATTGAGCGCAGCATCTTTGGTCGCCACGAATGAAAGCTCCTACAGCCGTTGCATCAGCACCTGGCCGGGAGTGAACAGGAAAGTCAGGTGGCTGATTGGCGTTCGCGCCGCCGGGCGAGCCCCGGCAAGCTGCTAACAAAAAGCCCCTTCACAGGAAGGGGCTTTTTCCAAGAAACCTGTCACCATCTGGCAGAAGTTCGCATGCCCCTTGAGGATACCTGCATGCCTGCCAAGAAGATGGTAGCGGGGACCGGATTTGAACCGATGACCTTCGGGTTATGAGCCCGACGAGCTACCAGACTGCTCCACCCCGCATCAATCTAGGCCGGTGAGTATACTGCGCCTTGACCAGGGCGTCAAGGCATTTCACCGAACCGCCAACCCTGAGAGAAGATCACCGGTCATCACCGGGAGAGCTTGTCATCCACGCCGTCATTGCAGAAGACGAGGATGGTGCCGAAGGCGGGACTTGAACCCGCACGACCGTAAGGTCACTACCCCCTCAAGATAGCGTGTCTACCAATTCCACCACTTCGGCTAGGGGAGTTCCGGAGATCAGCCTTGGCTGTCCTCCAGCACTGGCGCTGCATTATCCACGTCGCTTGAACCTTCGTCAAGCGTAGGCGCAGAATTTTCCTGACTTTCTTCCTCAAGCGCAGGCGCACTGTTCTGGGTGCTTTCGTCATCCAGGGTCGGCGCGCTGTTCTGCTGCTCGATCACCTCGGCGTCGGGAATACCCGCCTCTGGCGCGGAATTACCCGCTTCGGAGGCGAAGTAGGCCAGGGTCAGGGAAGTGGCGAAGAAACACGCCGCCAGCGCCCCGGTCGCCTTGGACAGGAAACTGCCGCTGCCACGGGAACCGAAGACGGTCTGGGAGGCACCGCCACCGAAGGAGGCGCCGGCATCGGCGCCCTTGCCCTGCTGCAGCAGGATAAGAACGACCAGGGCGATGGCGATCGCCACATGGATCATGAGAATGGCAACTTGCATGGATTCAACCTGCTGACTGACAAATGGCTAGAAAATCGTCGACCTTCAGCGATGCTCCGCCGATCAGGCCGCCGTCGATGTCCGGTTGGGCCAGCAATTCCGCCGCGTTGTCGGGCTTCATGCTGCCGCCGTAGAGAACCTGCATGGACGCCGCCAGGGCGCCATCGTAACGTTCGAGTCGTGCACGAATCGCCGCATGCACCTGCTGCGCCTGCTCCGGCGTTGCGGTACGACCGGTGCCGATCGCCCAGACCGGCTCGTAGGCCAATACCAGGCGCGCGCGCTCGTCACTGTCGAGGGCTTCCATCACCGCCTCGAGCTGACCGAGCACCACCGCCTCGGTACGCTCGGCGTCGCGCTCTTCCAGGGTTTCCCCCAGGCACAGCACCGGCGTCAGCCCCTGACCCAGCGCGGCCTGCACCCGTGCCAGCACCGCCGCGTCGTCTTCACCGAACAGGGTGCGCCGCTCGGAGTGTCCGACCAGCACCATGTCGGCGCCGACGTCTGCAAGCATGGCGCCGCTCACCTCGCCGGTGAAGGCTCCGCTCGGCTGGTCGCTCAGGGTCTGGCCGGCCAGCCTGACGCTCTGCGGCAACCGTTCCCTGGCCACCCCGACATAGGGAAAGGGAACCGCCAGGGCCAGCGTCACCGCCTGCGGCAATTCGGCGCCGGACAGCGCCTCGGCGAAGGTATCGATCAGGCTCAGCGAGCCATTCATCTTCCAGTTGCCGGCTATCAGCGGTGCACGCATGGAACATCCTCTTTCAAGGTGGGCCGAAATGGTATAGGAGCGGCCCTGTCAAGACAAGATTTGCCGCGGGATCGAAGCCTTCGGTCCCGCGCTGGAGCAAGCCGACAAGACGCTTTCGCCGGCATCTGGGTCCACCAGGCCTCGCGTCATGGCACCGCGAAACCGGGCGGTGAGATCAGGGTTCAGCCGACCAGCTCACGCACGTCATCGGCCAGACGCCTGGCCAGCCCTTCGACATCCAGATGAGGGCGTCCCTCGACCATGACGCGAATCAGCGGCTCGGTACCGGAGGGGCGCAGCAGCACGCGGCCCTCATCGCCAAGCTCGGCCTCGACCGCACGGGTGGCCTGCTCGAGACTCGGGTCGGCCATCACCGCCTTGGCGTCGACGCCCGCCGACAGGCTCACGTTGACCAGCGACTGAGGCGCCTTCTCGAAGCCGTGCAACAGACGTGACAGCGGCTTTTCCTCACGCACCATGTAGGACAGCACCTGCAGCGCCGAGACGATACCATCGCCGGTGGTCTGCACGTGGCGACAGACGATATGCCCCGAGGACTCGCCACCCAGCTGCCAGTCGTTGGCGGCCAGGCGCTCCATCACGTAGCGATCGCCGACCTTGGCACGCTCGAAGGGCACGCCCATGGACTCCAGCGCGGCGGCCAGCCCAAAGTTGCTCATCAGGGTACCGACCACACCACCGCCCAACTCGCCACGCTCGTGACGGTCCTTGGCGATCAGGTAGAGCATGTCGTCACCGTCGATCTCGTGACCGTCGGCGTCCACCATCAGTACTCGATCGCCGTCGCCATCGAAGGCGATACCCAGATCGGCGCCTTGCTGGATCACCGCCGCGCGCAGCGCCGCGGGATGGGTCGAGCCCACCTCCTGGTTGATATTGAGGCCGTCGGGCTCGGCCCCGACCAGGCTGACCTTGGCCCCGAGCTCCTTGAACACCGCCGGCGCGATGTGATACGTCGCGCCATGGGCGCAGTCCAGCACGATACGCAGGCCGTGCAGATTGACCCGGTCGGGGATCGTCGACTTGCAGAACTCGATATAGCGCCCGGCGGCGTCGTCGACCCGGCTGGCCTTGCCCAGCTCCCTCGGTGACACCGTGGTCAGGGTCTCATCCAGTGCGCGCTCGATGCGCTCCTCGATCTCATCGCCCAGCTTGGCGCCCTCGGCCGAGAAGAACTTGATGCCGTTGTCCTGGTAGGCGTTGTGGGAAGCGGAGATGACGATGCCCGCATCGGCGCGAAAGGTCCGCGTCAGGTAGGCGATACCCGGTGTCGGCATCGGACCGAGCAGCATCACGTCAACGCCCGCCGCCGACAGTCCCGCCTCGAGGGCCGACTCGAACATGTAGCCGGAGATCCGGGTGTCCTTGCCGATCAGTACCCGCGCCCGCTGACGGCGTGGCTCGAGCACGCGGCCGGTAGCCCAGCCCAGCTTGAGCATGAAGTCCGGCGTGATCGGCGCCTGACCGACGGTACCGCGAATGCCATCCGTGCCAAAATAGCGTCTAGCCATGGTGTTCTCCTTCCTCGAGAACGGCCCAGGTCATGTTCACCGCGTCCACATGGGGCCCCACATCGTGAACGCGTAGTATCCGTGCGCCTCGCTCCACCGCCAGTGCCGACAAGGCCAGACCGCCCGACAGGCGCTCCTCGACCGCACGGTCGAGCACCTTGCCGATCATGCTCTTGCGCGACATCCCCACCAGCAGCGGAAGCCCCAGGGCTTCCAGGCGCTCCAGGCGATGCAACAGGCGAAGATTATGCTCCACGGTCTTGGCGAAACCAAAACCTGGATCAAGCAACAGACGTTCTCGCTTGAGACCCGCCGCCTCGCACTCGGCGATGCGCCTTTCGAGAAAGTCTGCCACCTCTTCCTCCACCGGCCTGTCATAGCGGGGCGCATCCTGCATGTCGCCCGGCTCGCCAAGCATGTGCATTAGCACCACCGGCAGCCCGGTACCGGTCGCCGCCGCGACGGCGCCCTCACGACGCAGGTTGCGTACATCATTGATCATGCCAGCCCCGGCCTGGGCGCTCTCGCGCATGACCTCCGGCGTCGAGGTATCCACCGACACCAGGGCATCCAGCTCCCGTACCAGCGCCTCGACCACCGGGATCACCCGGTCGAGCTCCTGCTGCGCGGTGACCGGCGTCGCACCAGGTCGCGTGGACTCGCCGCCCACGTCGATGATGGCGGCACCCTCGGCGAGCATCTGTTCGGCATGGCGCAGGGCGTCGTCGATGACCACGTGATGGCCACCATCGGAAAAGGAGTCGGGAGTGACGTTGAGGATCCCCATGATGCGGGGAAAGGTCAGATCGAGGCGGTGTCGACCACAGGGCAGTACAGCGGGGTAACGAGCGTCCATCGATGAGGATGTCCTGGGAAAATCTGGGTATTCACCAAAGAATACTAATACGAGAGGCGGGTCATGCAACGCCAGAGGCGCCCCGCGGGGCGCCTCTGTGAGCGGGCGGGCCGTCAGCTACCGGCGGGGCCGCCAAGGGGGTCGGAGGGGCGACGGCCGGAGCCTTTGTCATCCTCTTCCTCGTCCCCGTCGTTGGTGTCGGCGCTGGACTCCGGCTCCTTCGACGGCTCGGGATCACCGGTGACCGGGGAACCACCGCCGGAACCGGGCTCATCCCAGTCCTTGGGCGGACGCGGGTCACGCCCTTCCATGATGTCCTTGAGCTGATCCGCGTCGATGGTTTCGTAATGCATCAGCGCTTCGGCCATGGCATCGAGCTTGTCGCGATTGTCCTCGAGGATCTGACGCGCCTGCTCGTAGCAGCCGTCGATGATCTTGCGCACTTCCTTGTCCAGACGCGAGGTGGTTTCGCCCGACTTCAGCTTGCCACCGCCCTGACCCGGGCCGCCGAGGAACTGGTGAGACTCGTCCTCGTCGTACATGATCGGCCCCATCTCCTCGGACAGGCCCCACTTCGCCACCATGTTGTGAGCAAGCTCGGTGGCACGCTTGATGTCGTTGGAGGCGCCGGTGGTGACACCGTTCGGTCCCAGCGTCATCTCCTCGGCGATGCGGCCGCCGAACAGCGAGCAGATCTGACTGATGATCTGCTGGCGCGACAGGCTGTAACGATCCTGCTCCGGCAGGAACATGGTCACACCCAGGGCGCGGCCACGCGGAATGATGGTCACCTTGTAGACCGGGTCATGCTCCGGCATCACCAGACCGATGATGGCGTGGCCCGACTCGTGGTAGGCGGTGTTGAGCTTTTCCTTCTCGGTCATGACCATGGAGCGGCGCTCGGCCCCCATCATGATCTTGTCCTTGGCCAGCTCAAGCTCTTCCATGCCCACCAGACGCTTGTTACGACGAGCGGCGAACAGCGCAGCCTCGTTGACCAGGTTGGCCAGGTCGGCACCGGAGAAGCCAGGGGTACCACGGGCAATGAAGGTCGGCTTGACGTCATCGGCCAGCGGCACCTTGCGCAGGTGCACGTTGAGGATATGCTCGCGACCACGAATATCGGGAAGCGGCACCACCACCTGACGGTCGAAGCGGCCCGGGCGCAGCAGCGCAGGGTCGAGCACGTCGGGACGGTTGGTGGCGGCGATGACGATGATGCCTTCATTGGCCTCGAAGCCATCCATCTCGACCAGCAGCTGGTTCAGCGTCTGCTCGCGCTCGTCGTTGCCGCCGCCCATGCCGGCGCCGCGCGAACGACCCACGGCGTCGATCTCGTCGATGAAGATGATGCAGGGTGCCTGCTTCTTGGCCTGCTCGAACATGTCGCGCACACGGGAAGCACCCACACCGACGAACATCTCGACGAAGTCAGAGCCTGAGATCGAGAAGAACGGCACCTTGGCCTCGCCGGCGATGGACTTCGCCAGCAGGGTCTTGCCGGTACCGGGAGGCCCGACCATCAAGACACCGCGGGGGATGGTGCCACCCAGCCGCTGGAACTTGGTCGGATCACGCAGGAAGTCGACAAGTTCCTCGACTTCCTCCTTGGCCTCGTCACACCCCGCCACGTCGGCAAAGGTGGTCTTGATCTGATCCTGGGACAGCAGTTTGGCCTTGGACTTGCCGAAGCTCATGGGGCCGCCCTTGCCGGCACCACCGCCCTGCATCTGGCGCATGAAGAACATGAAGATGGCCAGGATCAGCAGAATCGGGAAACTCGCGATCAATAGTCGCGTCCACAGACTCTGCTGTTCCGGCTTCTTGCCCACCACGGTGACATTGTTGGACAACAGATCGTCCATCAGCTTCGGATCCTCCGCCGAGGGGCGGATGGTCTGGAAGCTGGAGCCATCGTTGCGCTCACCGCTGATCGTGTAACCGTCGATGGTTACACTGCGTACCTGCTCGTTTTGCACCTGTTCGACGAACTGGGAGTAGTTCATCTGGTTGGGTGCGTTCTCGACGCTGAAGTTGTTGAACACCGTCAGCAGCACCGCCGCGATGACCAACCACAGAATCAGGTTCTTCGCCATGTCGTTCAAGGGACCACCCTCAATTGCAAGAATCTGTCGGCCTAGGTGCCTAAGGGTTCGACACTACATGACCCGGCCTGGTTCAGCCAGCCTGATCGGATCCAACGAAGCGGCGCAAGCGCCCCTTCCGCCGGGACTCACCCTCGGAAAATGCCGAAAAAATGTCGATGCGATGACTGCCTGGCAGGCCATCGCACGCCATCATGTGTCCTTTCCTGCCTGTACCATGCCTCAAGACTGGCACAGCCAGGCCATTTTTGCCGGTATCGCTCCGGTAGGCGCGGCCTATCAGACGTCGACCGGCGCCGATGCTCAGCCCTTGAATCCCTGGGCCAGCAGGTAGACCTCGCGGGAGCGTGCCCGCGATGCCCCCGGCTTGCGCGTCACCACCTTTTGAAAGGCGCCGCGCAGCTCCTTGAGATATTCGTCGAAGCCTTCGCCCTGGAACACCTTGGCCAGGAAGGTACCCCCGGGACGCAGCGTCTGACGAGCCAGGTCGAGCGCCAGCTCCACCAGGTACATTGCCTGGGGCTGATCGATAGCCGCCATACCACTCATATTGGGGGCCATGTCCGACATCACAAGGTCCACCGGGCGATCACCGAGCCTTGCCAGCACCTCTTCCAGCACGCTTTCCTCGGTAAAGTCACCCTGTACGAAGTCGACCCCGGCCAGGGCGTCCATCTCGAGGATGTCCGAGGCGATGACCACGCCGGCGTCACCGACACGCTCTGCGGCGATCTGGCTCCAGCCGCCTGGCGCCGCACCCAGATCGATGACGGTCATGCCCGGCTTGAACAGCTTGTCCTTGTCGTCCAGCTCCACCAGCTTATAGCTGGCCCGGGAACGGTAGCCGTCCTGCCAGCTCTGCTGAACGTAGCGATCATCGAAGTGTTCCTTCAACCAGCTGGCGCTGGTCTTGCTCGCGCTGCTCTTGCCGGATGAGGATTTTTTACCGGAGGGGGGACGGGATGCTGCCACTGAGCCACCTGAAAGAAGATTTCCTGAACAATTGCCGGAAGGGCGTTGCTCGAAGTGCATTTGCTGCGGACACCCGGCATGGCCGCCGGAGCCGAACCGCGTGGCGGGGAGGCTCGCCGCAGGAACCGAGGGGTGGGCTGCACGACGCATCGAGCACCTTTGCCACCGCCGGCGAACGGCTGCCTGGAGATTGTCATGCACAAGCGCTTTCACCGCACGGGGAATCCCCGTACCATGTGCTGTCACGCGCCCTACGGCCAAAACGGAATGAAGCAAGATACCATGAGCTTGTCACAGGCACAAAAGAAAGCAATGCGCAGCATCGGCCACCACCTCGACCCGGTGGTGACGGCCTCGGAGAACGGTATTTCCGAAGGCATGCTGGCCGAGCTCGAACGAGCCCTGAACGACCACGAACTGGTCAAGGTGAAGCTCGCGATCCCCGACCGCGACGACCGCACCGCTGTGCTCGACGAACTCGTCGCCCAGAGCCGCTCCGAGCTGATCCAGAAGATCGGCAAGGTGGCCCTGGTGTACCGCAAGAACCCCAAGGCCAACCCGAAGCTGTCCAACATCACGCGCTTCGAGAACCACCACGGCCGCCACTGACGCACCGGCGCCGCTGCGCCACCACCGGGCGCCGACGAGCCTGTCGCCAGAAAAGACACCGCCCCGCCAGGAATCCTGGCGGGGCGGTGTCGTCTGGATCGAAGGAGCCGGGTCTAGATGTGCTCGACGCCGGTGATCTCGTACTCGACCTCACCACCGGGGGTGCGGACCAGCACGACCTCACCCTCTTCCTTGCCGATCAAGGCACGGGCGATGGGCGAGGTGACCGAGATGCGACGCTGCTTGATGTCGGCCTCGTCCTCACCGACGATGCGGTAGGTCACCTCTTCGTCGGTATCCAGATTCAGAAGCTCGACGGTCACGCCGAAGATCACCTTGCCGGTCTTGGGCAGCTTGGTGACGTCGATGACCTGGGCGTTGGACAGCTTGCCCTCGATCTCCTGGATACGCCCCTCGATGAAGCCCTGCTGCTCGCGCGCGGCGTGGTACTCGGCGTTCTCCTTGAGGTCGCCGTGCTCACGCGCTTCGGCGATGGCAGCGATCACTGTCGGGCGAGCCTCGCTCTTGAGCTGTTCGAGCTCTTCACGCAGGCGTTGCTCACCGGCGACGGTCATCGGGACCTTGTTCATGTATTCGCTCCTGCATGCAGTTCCTGTAGCCGCCGCACGGTCACGGCATTGCCGTACTCGAGCGCCAAACAAACGGCACTGGCCCCTGCCAGCGTCGTGGCATAGGGAACCTTGCGGGCGAGTGCGGTGCGGCGGATCACCGAGGAGTCATTGATGGCCTGGCGGCCCTCGGTGGTATTGACGATATAGGCGATCTCGTCGTTCTTGATGGAATCGACGATGTGTGGCCGGCCTTCGTAAACCTTGTTGACGACCTCGACGGGCAGACCAGCCTGTTCAAGGGCTGCCGCCGTTCCTCGGGTCGCACAGAGTGTGAAGCCCAATGTTACCAGAGAACGCGCCACTTCGATAACACCCGCCTTGTCCGGCTCGCGAACCGACAGGAACGCCTTGCGATCGCCGGTCAGCGCCGGAATCGCCTCACCTGCACCGAGCTGGGCCTTGTAGAAGGCCTCGGCGAAGGTGTCGCCGGACCCCATTACCTCGCCGGTGGACTTCATCTCCGGCGACAGGATCGGGTCGACGCCAGGGAACTTGTTGAACGGGAACACCGCCTCCTTGACGCTGTAGAAGTGCGGCACGATCTCGCGCTCGAAGCCCTGCTCCTTGAGGCTGACGCCGGCCATGCAACGGGCCGCCACCTGGGCCAGCGAGGTACCGATGCACTTGGACACGAAGGGCACGGTGCGCGAGGCGCGCGGGTTGACCTCGATGACGTAGATCTCGCCGTCCTGCCAGGCCAGCTGGACGTTCATCAGGCCCTTCACGCCAAGCTCCACGGCCATGCGCTTGACCTGCTCGCGCATCTCGTCCTGCACTTCCGCCGGCAGCGAGTACGGCGGCAGCGCACAGGCGGAGTCGCCTGAGTGCACACCAGCCTGTTCGACGTGCTGCATGATACCGCCGATCACCACCTGCTCACCGTCGGACACCGCGTCGATGTCGATCTCGATGGCGGCGCTCAGGAAGTGATCGAGCAGCACCGGCGAGTCGTTGGAGACCTTGACCGCGTGGGTCATGTAGTTCTCCAGCTCGCTGGCGTCATAGACGATTTCCATGGCGCGCCCACCGAGCACGTAGCTCGGGCGCACCACCAGCGGGTAGCCGATCGCCTCGGCCTTGCTGAAGGCCTCGTCAAAGCTTCTGGCGGTGGCGTTGGGCGGCTGTTTGAGGCCCAGCTTGTCGATCATCTGCTGGAAGCGCTCGCGATCCTCGGCGCGGTCGATGGCGTCCGGGGTGGTACCGATGATCGGCACTCCGGCGGCCTCGAGCGCACGTGCAAGCTTCAGCGGCGTCTGACCGCCGAACTGCACGATCACCCCGACCGGCTTCTCCTTGTCGGCGATCTCGAGCACGTCCTCCAGGGTCACCGGCTCGAAGTACAGACGATCGGAGGTGTCGTAGTCGGTGGACACGGTCTCCGGGTTGCAGTTGACCATGATGGTCTCGTAGCCGTCGTCGCGCATGGCGAAGGCGGCGTGGACGCAGCAGTAGTCGAACTCGATACCCTGACCGATACGGTTGGGGCCACCGCCCAGCACCATGATCTTCTTACGATCGCTGACCTCGGCCTCGCACTCCTCCTCGTAGGTGGAGTACATGTAGGCGGTGTCGGAGGCGAACTCGGCGGCGCAGGTGTCGACGCGCTTGTAGACCGGACGGATACCGGCGTCATGGCGCGCCCTGCGCACATCGTCCTCGGACACGCCCAGCACCTTGGCCAGGCGAGCATCGCCAAAGCCCTTGCGCTTGAGACGATAGAGTTCGCGCGCGTCCAGCGACGACAGCGGACGGCTGGACAGATCCTGCTCGATCTTGACCAGATCCTCGAGCTGCACCAGGAACCAGGGGTCGATGTTGGTCAGCTCGAACACTTCTGCCACCGACATGCCGGAGCGCATGGCATCGGCGATGAAGAAGATACGCTCGGCGCCGGCGGCCTGCAGCTCGCCCTTGATCAGCGCCATGTTCTCGTCGCTGAACTCGGTGACGATGGGATCGAGACCGTCGTTGCCGGTCTCCATGCCACGCAGCGCCTTCTGCAGCGACTCCTGGAAGGTGCGACCGATGGCCATGACCTCGCCCACCGACTTCATCTGGGTGGTCAGACGGTCGTTGGCCTGGGGGAATTTCTCGAAGGTGAAGCGCGGGATCTTGGTGACGACGTAGTCGATGGACGGCTCGAAGGACGCCGGGGTGCGACCGCCGGTGATGTCGTTCTGCAGCTCGTCCAGGGTGTAGCCCACCGCCAGCTTGGCGGCGATCTTGGCGATCGGGAAGCCGGTGGCCTTGGAGGCCAGGGCGGAGGAACGCGACACCCGCGGGTTCATCTCGATGACCACCATGCGGCCGGTCTCGGGGTCCACGCCGAACTGGACGTTGGAGCCACCGGTCTCGACGCCGATCTCACGCAGCACCGCAAGGGATGCGTCGCGCATGATCTGGTATTCCTTGTCGGTCAGCGTCTGGGCCGGCGCCACGGTGATGGAGTCACCGGTGTGCACGCCCATGGGGTCGAAGTTCTCGATGGCACAGACGATGATGCAGTTGTCGTTCTTGTCACGAACGACCTCCATCTCGTATTCCTTCCAGCCCAGCAACGATTCGTCGATCAGCAGCTCGTGGGTCGGCGAAAGCTCGAAGCCGCGCCCACAGATCTCCTTGAACTCTTCCTTGTTGTAGGCCACGCCGCCACCGGAGCCACCCATGGTGAAGGATGGCCGGATGATCACCGGGAAGCCCAGCTCGCCCTGGATCTCCCAGGCCTCATCCATGCTGTGGGCGACCTTGGCCTTGGGGCACTCGAGACCGATATTCTTCATCGCCTTGTCGAAGCGATCGCGGTCCTCGGCCTTGTCGATGGTGTCGGCGTTGGCACCGATCATCTCCACGCCGTACTTTTCCAGTACGCCGTGGCGATCGAGATCCAGCGCGCAGTTCAGCGCGGTCTGGCCGCCCATGGTCGGCAGCACGGCGTCGGGACGCTCGGCCTCGATGATCTTCTCCACCGCCTGCCAGGTGATCGGCTCGATGTAGGTGGCATCCGCCATGGCCGGATCGGTCATGATGGTGGCCGGGTTGGAGTTGACCAGGATGACGCGAAAACCCTCTTCGCGCAGCGCCTTGCAGGCCTGGGCGCCGGAATAGTCGAACTCGCAGGCCTGGCCGATGACGATGGGGCCAGCGCCGATGATAAGGATGCTTTTCAGGTCTGTACGCTTGGGCATGGTGCTTCCCGCAAGAAAATTGGACGATGAACCGGAGTCTGTGTCGGCGCCTTAGCGACGGCTGCGCATCATGTCGATGAAGCGGTCGAACAGCGGCGCCACATCGCGGGGGCCGGGGCTCGCTTCGGGGTGGCCCTGGAAGCTGAACGCCGGACGGTCGGTACGCTCGATCCCCTGCAGGGTGCCGTCGAACAGCGAGCGGTGGGTGGCGCGCAGGTTATCCGGCAGCGTGGTCTCGTCGGCGGCAAAGCCGTGGTTCTGGCTGGTGATCATCACGTGGCCGCTGTCCAGATCCTGCACCGGATGGTTGGCGCCGTGGTGGCCGTGATTCATCTTGACCGTAGTGGCACCGCTGGCCAGCGCCAGCAACTGGTGGCCCAGGCAGATGCCAAACACCGGCACTTCGGTCTCGAGGATCTCGCGGATGGCGTCGATGGCGTAGTCACACGGCTCGGGGTCGCCGGGTCCGTTGGACAGAAAGACGCCGTCGGGGTCGAGCGCCAGCACCTCGGACGCCGGGGTCTGGGCCGGCACCACGGTCAGCTTGCAGCCGCGACTCGCCAGCATGCGCAGGATGTTGAACTTGACGCCGTAGTCGTAGGCCACCACATGGAAGGGCCGCTCGGCCCCTTCGGTATCGGCGTAGCCCTTGCCCAGCGTCCACTCGCCCTCGTTCCAGACGTAGCGCTCGCTGCAGGACACCACCTTGGCCAGATCCATACCCTTGAGCCCGGGGAAGGCGCGGGCGGCTTCCAGGGCGCGCGCTTCGGCGTCGTCACCCAGGGCCTCGTCGCCGGCCACGATGGCACCGTTCTGGGCACCCTTGTCGCGCAGGATTCGAGTCAGCCGGCGGGTATCGATGTCGGCGATGCCCACCACGTTCTGGCTGGCGAGATAGTCCGAGAGGCTCTGGGTAGATCGGAAGTTGCTGGCGACGAGCGGCAGATCGCGGATGACGAGGCCCGCGGCGGCGATGCTGGCGGACTCGACGTCCTCGGGATTGATGCCGGTATTGCCGATATGGGGATAGGTGAGGGTGACGATCTGTCGGGAATAGGAGGGGTCGGTCAAAATTTCCTGATAGCCGGTCATGGCCGTATTGAACACCACCTCACCACTGGTCTGCCCATCAGCGCCAATGGCCGTGCCGTGGAATACGCTGCCATCTTCCAGGGCCAAGATTGCGGGTTTGTTCAACGCTACGTCCTCCCAAAGCTCGTCAAGGTATCTACGACCGCCGCCATACGCTCGCCGGCGTCGGCGACCTGTCGCCAGGCCATTCGGCACCGACCCGGCCCATCGTGCGTCAAGCACACAAGGAGCCGGGCCGTAAAAAAGCGGGACGAAACCCGGTGTTTGACCGGTTTCATCCCGCTTGTTGTCATTCGCTCGGAATGCAGAGCCGGCACCTATGCTGCGAGAGACGTACTAAACGCTCTCGACGCGACACTTTCATGCCCGGCCCGGCCAAAATTTTTGGAATGTTACAGCATCTGGGCCGGGCTGACTACCCCGGAACAAGCACTTTGCCATGGGTAACACCACCCGCGACGTCGCCAGAGGCCCACAAAACTCAGTCCAGGCCCAGCACGTCGGACATGCCGTAGCGTCCCGCCTCACGCTCGGCGACCCAGCGTGCTGCGCGCACCGCGCCCCGGGCGAAGGTCATGCGGCTGGACGCCTTGTGAGTGATCTCGATGCGCTCGCCTTCGGTAGCGAACATCACGGTATGCTCCCCGACGATATCGCCGGCACGCACCGTGGCGAAGCCGATTTCCTTGGGATCGCGAGGACCGCACTGGCCTACCCGCTCGAACACCCCGTGCTCCTTGAGGTTGCGATCCAGCGCCCCGGCGACCACCTCGCCCATGCGCAGGGCGGTACCGGACGGCGCATCGACCTTGTGACGATGGTGAGACTCGATGACCTCGATGTCATAGCCCTCGTCGCCCAGCGCCTTCGCTGCAGTCTCCAGAAGCTTCAGGGTCAGATTGACGCCGACGCTCATGTTGGGCGCAAACACCGTGGGCACTCGCTCGGCATAACCGTCGAGCTCGGCCTGCTCGTCATCGGACAGGCCGGTGGTGCCGATGACGATGGCCTTGCCATGCTCGGCACAGAAGGCCAGGTTGGCCAGGGTCACCTTGGGTGCGGTGAAATCGATCAGCACGTCGAAGTCATCGACGATGGCCTCGAGGGAGTCCACTGCCGCCACGCCCTGGCGGCCGACGCCGGCCAGCTCGCCCAGATCGGCGCCAGCCAGCGAACTGCCCGGCTCGACGATGCCGCCGGCGAGGACGGCGTCGTCGTCCTGCATCACGGCGTTGACCAGGGTGCGGCCCATGCGGCCGGCGACGCCGACGATGGCGATACGGGGGGCGGTACGGCTCATGCAATCTCCTGGAGAAACGAGAGTTCGAACAGACAGGCGGATCAACGTAGATACGCCAAAATGTAAAGGGATTCGGCGCAGTATACCAACGTCGCTCCCTCTTGCCTCGCCCTGGCCTTCACGCTGACATTCCCGCCCGACAGGACCGCCCCATGCCGTTCAGAAAAATGCTCCGATTGCCCCTTATCAGCACGCTGGCAGCGTCCCTGTGGCTTGGCGGCTGCACCGCCCAGGTCAAGCCGACCAGCTTGCAGGGCGAGGCCCCCGCCCAGCCGGGGCTGAGCATGTGCGGCACCCTGGCACTACCGAGCCAGTGGCGTCCCACCGAAAACAACACCAGCGTTCCCCTGGGTGGTCTCTCGGCCATGGCCTGGGACCCAGACGACAACCTGCTGCACCTGGTATCCGATCGCGGACGCGTACACCAGGCAAGGCCAGTACTTGAAGATGGCCGGCTGGTGGACCTGCGCCCACTCGCCAGCCACCGATTGAAGGCGCAGGACGGTACGCCGCTGGAAGGCAAGGCCGCAGACGCCGAGTCGCTGGTGCTGGCGGGCGCCGATGATGGCGTCACCGGCAACACCGAACTACTGATCGGCTTCGAGCAGGATCATCGCGTGCAGCGTTTCGCTCTCGACGGGATGCCGAAAGGCGAACCACTGCGCTCCACGGCCAGCCACAACGCCGGTGATAACGAAAGCCTGGAAGCGCTGGCCCGAGTGCCGGGCATCGGGCTGGTGGCGGGCCTGGAGTCACCCCCCGACGACATGAACGCGCAAGATGGCGTCAGGCACACCCTTCTGTTCAGCCTGGCGGAGAACGCTACCGACACGCGCCGGTGGCATTACCCACTGGCCTCACCGGCCGACAGCGCCCTGACCGAGCTGCTGGCGCTGGAGGACACTGTAACCGAGACTCCACCGCGGCTGCTGGCGCTGGAACGGGCCTTTTCTCCGCCACGTCCGCTGACCATCAGCTTAAGCCTGGTGGAGCTGCTGCCACCGCCGCAGGTACGGGTGACACGCCTGGCCAGCCTGTCCGCCGGAGAAGGCTGGCGCGTCGACAACATGGAGGGGCTAGCGCGATTGCCCGGTGGCGAATTTCTGATGGTCAGCGACGACAACTTCAGCGCCCTGCAGCGCAACCTGCTCGGCTGCTATCGACTGACCGATAAGGCGCTCTCTCTCTCGACGCTGGATCTACCCGTGCCAACGGCCGGTAATGCCACTGCCCGCTGATCAGCGGCGGGCCACCAACAGGTGGTGATTGAAGCCGTCGGGGCCCCACAGCCAGGCCGACTCAGCATCGGTGAAGCGCAGCGGCTCGCGCCTGACCTGGGAGAAGCCGACCGACTGCAGTGTCTTGACCACGGTACGCCCGGGGATCGCCACGTGGTCCACCGGCAAGACTTCATCTCCGGCGCGCACCTGACCAGGCACCAGACTCCAGGGCCGGGGCCGCTCGCCCGGCGCCACACCCGGGTCGTAGCGATAGCTGGTCAACGCCTCGAGGCGATCCATACGCGCCGGGTCAAGCACATAGTCGTGGGTGATATCGAGCCACACCAGCAGACCGCCGGGCTTGAGCGCTTCGAACAGGTTTCGGCAGGCACGGGTGAGCATGGCCTGGTGCTGGATGAAGTGGAAGGCGAAGACACTGACCAGGGTATCGAAGGGTGCCTCCGGCAGAACAAGCTTGCGATAGGCGTCCTCGACCCGAAAGCCGAGGCCCGGTGCCTGGTGGCGCCGGCTGGCCAGCGCGACCTGGGAGGGGCTGATGTCGATACCCAGCACCTCTTGCGCCCCCTTGCTCTTGAGCTCGGCCGCCAGCGCTCCGTTGCCACAGCCCACATCAAGAAGACGCTTGCCGACCAGATCTTCTTCCAGATTGAGATAGTGAAGAACGGAACCGGTGAAGGTGCCGTATCGCTCGTCGCGGGCCAGCTGGTCATAGCGCTCGCTCAGCGCCTCGGAGAAGACGTCGTTGGCAAGGCCGCGGTCGCCAGGCTGCTGACAAGGGGAAACGGCTTGTGCGCCGAGAAGGGGGCTGGCTGACGGCATGGGGGGCTCCTTGGCATTGATGCGCCTTTGCCCCACCTTTACAGCTTCATATAACCACCACCACACCGCACTAAGCCAAATCCGTACACCGCCCACCTCTTTGCCCAATGATGCAAAGATGTCTGAGTAAAACTCGCCTGCTCACGCCTGGCTGCGCAGCTTGACGTCCCGCCGCAGCAGCAGCGCGATGGCCAGCACGACCAGCAGACTGCCCGGCAGCCATTCGAGTGCAAGGCGTTCAGGCGCCTGGGCAAACAGCAACAGCATCGACACAAAGGGCACCAGATAGCCGTAGGCGGTAACCGCCGCCGGGGTCAGGATGGCGGTCGCCCGCTGCTGCAGCCAGAAGGTCATTCCGCTGGAGAAGAGCCCGAGATAGGCCACCACCGCCAGATCGAACAGCGTCATTCGGCCCAGCGCGGCCGGATCCCCGAAGACCAGACCCGAAAACCCGATCAGCAGTGCCCCCATCACCAGGCTCCACAGGGTACGCACCCCCGCGTGCTCAGATAGCCAGCCCTTCGCCAACCCCAATTTGGACAACACCGGATACATCGCCGAGGCGATGCAACCAGCGAAGAAGGCGGCTTCGCCCACGCCGAACTGCAGGCGGGCAAAGGAGCCACCGGCCTCGGCCCAGGCCAGCCCCACGGCGCCGACGGCGCCAAGTACCAGCAAGGCCAGCAGCGCCAAAGCACGGTGCTCGACCCCCACCAGCCGGCCCAGGCCGTAGGCCAGCAGCGGCACGCTGACGAACAGCGTGGCCATGGACAGCGCCGTGGTCAGGTGCGCCGCCCAGAACATGGTGCCGAAGAAGCTCGCCAGACAGAGCCCCATCAACCCATAGAGCCCGAGCCCGGCCAGACTCGGCCGGAGACCAGGCGCACCCCACACCAGCGGCAACACCGCCAGAGCGGCAATCACGAAGCGCAGTGCGGTCAGCGACAGTGGCGGAAGCCCTTCACTCAACATCCCCACCGCCGGAAAGGACAGCCCCACCAGCGTCGCCCACACCAGCATCCCGGCGTGGGCCCACCACACACTGCTATCGCTGGACACCCGGCAATCAGTCGTCATCACGGCTGACCTCCCCTTCCAGCGCCAACAGCAACTGGCGTAGACCAGCCGCCAGGCCTGCCGCCTCATCATCTGCCAGGGTGGCGCGCATCGAAGCGAGTTCAGCCAGGTAGGCGTCCAGCAGCGCCGGCATCATGGCCTTTCCCGACTCACTGATACGAATCAGTACACTGCGACGATCTTCAGGGTTGGCAACACGCTCCACCAGGCCACGACTGGCGAGCCGATCGAGGCGGTGGGTCATGGCCCCTGAACTCAGCACCACCGCCTCGCACAGGGCGTTCGGTGTCAGCCCCTCGTGCACGTCGCGCCGGTAGAGGGTCGCCAGCAGGTCAAACTCGCCTTCCTTCAAGCCGTGCTGCCGGAATACCGCCTGAACCCGACGGTCGACATGCTTCAGCACGCGATACAGCCGGGTAAAGATGCCCATGTCGCCAGGGTCGCGATCCGGGAGAACCCTGCACCACTCCGCCATCAGTCGATCGATGGCATCGTTCGGCCCGGTGAACGGAACCTGCATATCACTTATCTCCAAGAAAAGTATCTTCACTTGAAGATAGTTATTCCGACGCAAAATGCCAAGCCCCTCATGCCCACAACGCCGAACAGCGATGGTCGCCTGGGCGCAACATGCAGTCGGCAACCGCGACGTAGCGTCTACCTTTTCCTCAGAACCACGATAGGGGACAACGATGATCGTCAACTGCGTGGCGTATGAAGAAGGACGGCGTCTTTGCAACATCGACAGAGGCGAGATCGATGACTACCGCTCGCGCTCGAACTGCTTTGTCTGGGTGGCGCTGCACGACCCGGACGCCGAGGAGCTCTCCACCTTTCAGGACATCTTCGCGCTGCATGAACTGGCCGTGGAGGATGCCCTGGTCGGCGAACAGCGCCCCAAGGTGGAGGAATACGGCGACGCTCTGTTCGTCGTCACCCAAGTGATCAGCGTCAATCAGGGCGAGGTGCAGCATGGCCAGCTGGCCATCTTTGCCGGTCCCGGCTATGTACTGTCGGTACGTCAGCACTCCGGGCGTGGATTCACCGACGTGCGCGCCCGCTGCGAGCGCGAGCCCGAACTGCTCAAGCAGGGGCCGGCCTTCGTGCTCTATGCGCTGATGGACGTGGTCGTGGACCGCTACTTCCCGGTGCTCGAAGAACTCGAGGCCGAACTGGAAAGTATCGAGGACCAGATCTTCGTCCGTGGCAGCGCCCGCGCCAGCCTTGAGCGGCTGTATCAGCTCAAGCGCCGCACCATGTGCGTCAAGCACGCGGTGACCCCACTGGCCGAAGCCAGCTCCCACCTGTTCGGTGGACGCGTCCCGACGCTGTGCTACGAGACCCAGGACTACTTCCGCGATGTCTACGACCACCTGCATCGAATCGAGGCGGCCATCGATACCATTCGCGAAACCATCATTACCGCCATCCAGGTCAACCTGTCGATGGTGGCCATCGACGAGAGCGAGGTGCACAAGCGCCTGGCCTCCTGGGCGGCGATCTTCGCGGTGGCGACCATCCTCGCCGGCATCTGGGGGATGAACTTCACCCATATGCCGGAACTGGACTGGCGGCTGGGCTATCCGCTGGCGCTGGTAATGATGGTCCTGTGCTGCGGCGCGCTCTACCGACGCTTCCGTCGCACCGGCTGGCTATAGCGCCGATCGCGTCCAGCCAAACTCACTGCCAGACGACGCTGAGCGGCTCCTTGCCCGCCATCCGCTCCAGGTGGCTGGCCACCACGTCCTTGAGGCGCTCCAGCCGCTCGGCGTCCTCGGCCTGGAGGTCGACGCTGAGCTGCGAGTCGGACGCCTTCATCCAGCACTCGCCGCCGGGGAACACCACGTGACCGCTCTCGGCATCCACCTCGAGCTTGTGGGCCCAGTGCTTGCACAGGCGATTGATCAAGCGTTGCCCTGATGCGGTCTCGACGAAGGCTCGGGATTCCACCATACTTTCCACCGTTTTTTGCGAATGCGAATGTATCGCAGAATAATATCGCCTAAGGATCCTCAGCATCAGGCAACGACGTGTTGCTGTTCATCGTACCCACGCATGCCACACCCGCCGGCCACTTCACTGGAAACCAGCGCCCCATGAATATCCCTGCCTCCACCCGACTCACCCCCGCCTGTCTCGCCGCGGCCTTGTCTGTTGTTGCCTGCGACGCGCTGGCCGAACCCACCACCATCACCGACGTCGCCGGGCGCGAAGTCACCCTGGACACACCGGTAGAACGCGTCATCCTCGGCGAAGGCCGTCAGATCTACCTGCTCGGTGCGCTCCAGCCGGATAACCCCTTCGCCGGCGTGGTGGGCTGGCGCGAAGACTTTTCACAGGCCGACCCGGACAGCTATGCCCGCTACGCCGAGAAGTTTCCGCAGCTCGAGGATCTACCGACCTTCGGCGGCTTCAAGGACGGCACCTTCGACGTCGAACAGGCGGCGGCACTGTCACCAGACGTGGTGCTGATGAATCTGGAGGCCCGCGCTGCCACCGAGGACGCCGGCTACGACGACAAGCTGGCCGAACTCGATATCCCGATCGTCTACGTGGACTTTCGCGAGGACCCGCTGGAGCACACGGTGCCGTCGATGCGCCTGATGGGCGAACTACTGGGCAAGCAACAACAGGCCGATGCCTTTGTCGCCTTCGCCGAGGAGCAGCTCGCGCGGGTCACCAGCGTCATCGAAGAGGCCGATCCCGAACGTCCCCGGGTGTTCATCGATCGTGCCGGCGGCTATTCCGAAGACTGCTGCATGAGCTTCGGCCCAGGCAACTTCGGCGAGTACGTGGAACTGGCCGGCGGCAGCAACATCGCCGACGGCATTATCCCCAACACCTTCGGCACCCTGAACCCGGAGCAGATCATCGCCGCCAACCCCGACCACGTCGTGGTCACCGGCGGCAACTGGGACGCCTATGTACCCGGCGGCGACTGGGTCGGCATGGGCCCAGGCGCCGACATGGACGCCGCCCGCGCCAAGCTCCAGGCGCTGACCGAGCGCACCGCCATGACCGGCATCACGGCGGTAGACACCGACCAGTTCCACGCCATCTGGCACCAGTTCTACAACAACCCCTACTACTTCATCGCCGTCCAGCAATTGGCCAAGTGGCTGCATCCGGAGCTGTTCACCGAGCTCGACCCCGAGGCCACCTTCAAGGAACTCCACCAGCGCTTTCTCCCGGTGGACTACGAGCCCGGCTACTGGATCTCCCTGAATGACCAGTGACAGCGCATGCATCGAGCCCACCAGCGGCGGGCGCCATGCTTACCGCGCCCTGGTCGCGCGCCGCCAGCTGATCCTGGCGGCGCTGGTCGCCGCCCTGGCGCTGAGCCTGTGCATCGACCTGGCGCTGGGTCCGGCACGCTTCACTCTTGGTGAGGTGGTCGCAGCCCTGTTCACCCCCGACCAGGTCAGCGACCAGACTCGGGTGATCCTGTGGCAGATCCGCATGCCAGTGGCGCTGATGGCACTGGTGGTGGGCGCCAGCCTGTCGATCGCAGGGGCTCAGATGCAGACCATCCTCAGCAACCCCCTGGCCAGCCCCTTCACCCTGGGCATCTCCGCGGGAGCCAGCTTCGGTGCAGCACTGGCGCTGGCCTTCGGCGTGGCCATCGTGCCGGCGGCATTGGATTACGTCATCCCGATCAACGCCTTCGTGATGGCCATGGTCACTGCCTTCTTCATCCATGCCCTTAGCCTCAAGCGCGGCGTCACCATCGAGACCATCGTGCTGCTAGGCATCGCCATGGTGTTCATCTTCAACTCGCTGATGGCGCTGATCCAGTTCTTCGCCAGCCAGCAGGCGGTGTCGGCGGTGGTGTTCTGGACCATGGGCAGCCTGACCAAGGCCACCTGGCCCAAGCTGTGGATCGCCCTCGGCGTACTGCTCGCGGTGCTGCCGCTGCTGGCTCGTCACGGCTGGGCCTTGACCGCCATGCGCCTGGGCGACGCCAAGGCGGAAAGCATGGGCATCAGACCTCGTCGCCTGCGTCTGGAAGTGCTGGTGCTGGTGTCGCTGCTGGCGGCGGTGTCGGTCGCCTTCGTCGGCACCATCGGCTTCATCGGCCTGGTCGGGCCGCATATCGCGCGCCTGCTGGTGGGCGAGGATCAGCGCTTCTTTCTGCCCGGCTCCGCCCTGTGCGGCGCCTTGATCCTGTCGATCGGCTCGGTGCTGTCCAAGGTCATCCTACCCGGCACCATCATCCCGATCGGGATCATCACCTCACTGGTGGGAATTCCGTTTTTCCTGTTTCTCGTGCTCAACCACAAGAAGGCCTCATGGTAAGCCTCAGCCTCCACCAGCTATCCGCCCGCTACGGCCGGCGCCAGATCCTCGATGAGATCACCACGCCAACCTTCCACGGCGGCCAGGTGGTGGCCCTGCTCGGGCCCAACGCAGCGGGCAAGTCAACGCTGTTCCGGCGCATCTTCGGCGTACTCAAGGGCCCAGGCGAGATACGCCTGGAAGGCTCCCGTCGAGAACGCCCGATGGCCTACATGACCCAGGACAATGGCGCCAGCGCAGTGCTGACGGTGTACGAAGCGGTACTGCTGGCGCGCATGCAGGGGCGCGGCATGAAGGTTCAGCCCGAAGACCTGACCCAGGTGGAGCGCGCCCTGGACGAATTAGGCATCAGCGCCCTCGGCGAGCGAGATATCGGCGATCTCAGCGGTGGTCAGCGGCAGATGGTCAACGCCGCCCAGGCGCTGGTTCAGGAGCCCGAAGTGCTGCTGCTCGACGAGCCGACCTCGGCGCTGGACCTGCATCGTCAGGTGGGCCTGCTGACCATCCTGCGCCGTCTGGCCCGAGAACGCGGCATGCTGATCCTGGTGGCGATGCACGACCTCGGCCAGGCGCTGCGTTTCACCGATCAGGCGATGCTGCTGGAACAGGGGCGCCTGGTCGCCTGTGGCCCGACTTCGGACGTGGTTACCAGCGAACTGGTCGAAAAGGTGTATCGCGTCAGGGCGCGAATAGAACCGTGTTCAAAAGGCCAACCTCAACTGATCGTCGAGGCCGCCATCTAAACTAGTCTTTCTCGGGCGGCGAGCGCCGGCGCGGCCACCCCAGGCGACGGCCTTCCATGGCGGCCAGGGCGGCACCGCCGAGCAACAGCGGCAGCGCCAGCAGAAAGCCGCTCGACAACGGCTGGCCAAACAGCCAGAGATCGGCCAGCACCGGCCACACCAGGGCGATGTACTCGAAGGGGGCAAGCCTCGACACCTCGGCAAAGCGCAGCGCCAAGGTCATGCAAATATGCGCCGCGCCGCCCAGCAACCCGGCCAGGATCAGCAGCGTCAGCGTCTGGGTCGGCAGTGCTACCCAGCCCAGCGGCAGGGTCGCCAGGCCCGCCAGGGTGCAGGCCAGCACAAAGTAGAAGGCGATGGCACCGGCCCCCTCAGTGCGCGAGATGCGCCGCACCGTGACCAGCGCCGCAGCCGTCAGCGACGCCCCCAGCACACCGAGCGCGTAACCCGACAACTGCCCGGCCTTGTCGGCGTTGCCGATATCCGGCACCACCAGCACCGCCACCCCGCCCACGGCGAGCAACAGTGCCAGCGCTCGCGGTGGGGTAAAGCGCTCGCCCAGCAGCACCACGCCGCCGATCGCCATCAGTACCGGCGCCAATTGGGCCAGCAAGGTGGCCTCGGCTACGGGCAGGCGCGCCAGGGCCGCAAAGGTGGCAAACATCGAGGCGGCGCCGAGGCTCGAGCGCAGCAGATGGCCCAAGGGGCGCCGGGTCGCCAGCCCTGCCGGAAACTCCCGACGCCAGGCCAGAAACAGCACGATCGGCAACAGCGCAAAGGCCGAGCGATAGAACACCACCTGGCCCAGCGGCACCTCGTCGCTCACCCACTTCACGCACACCAGCATGGCGGCGAACAGCACCCCGGAGGCGATGCGCAGCACGATGCCCGCCAGGGGCCTATCCCTATCACTCATGATCATCGTCCCTGTTCAGAAGAGCCGCGCCGTCCACAAGCTCTGCCCCACCCAATCAAGCTGCCCATCAGAAGCGCCCGAGCGTGACGCCCCGCTGACGGCCCATGTGCAGCCGACACAAAAAACCGACCCCCGGCGCCAGGCGTCGGGGGTCGATCATCGTCACTAAGCCCTGGTCGGCGCAGGATCACTCCTGGCCCGAGGGTACGCGACTTACAGCTTCATATCTTCGAAGAACTTCTTCACCCCGTCGAAGAAGCTCGACTTCTTCGGCGAGTGCTGGGCGTTGCTGCCACCCAGGCTGTCCTGGAACTTGCGCAGCAGATCCTTCTGTTCCTCGCTGAGCTTGACCGGGGTTTCCACCACCACCCGGCACAACAGATCGCCGGCGGGGCCGCCGCGTACCGGCTTGACACCCTTGCCGCGCAGGCGGAACAGCTTGCCGGTCTGGGTTTCCGCCGGAATCTTCAGCTTCACCCGACCATCCAGCGTCGGCACTTCGAGCTCACCGCCAAGGGCGGCGTCGACGAAGTTGATCGGTACCTCACACTGCAGGTGACGCCCTTCGCGCTCGAAGATATGGTGCGGCTTGATCGCGACCTGCACGTACAGGTCCCCGGGTGGACCGCCGTTGATACCGGCTTCGCCCTCGCCATTGAGTCGAATGCGATCGCCGGAATCGACGCCGGCCGGAATCTTCACCGACAGGGTGCGGGTCTCGCGCACGCGACCTTCGCCATGACAGGCGTGGCACGGCACCTTGATGTGCTGGCCGCTGCCGTGACAGGTCGGGCAGGTCTGCTGCACGGCAAAGAAGCCCTGCTGCATGCGAACCTGACCGTGTCCGTGACAGGTCGGGCAGGTTTCCTTGGTGGAACCCGGCTCGGCACCTTCGCCGTCGCAGCGCTCACATTCGATGTGACGCGGCACACGGATGTCGACACTGGTGCCGGCCACCGCGCTCTCGAGGTCAAGCTCGAGGTTGTAGCGCAGGTCGCTGCCCCGCTGGGGCGCATTGGGGTTACGACGTCCGCCGCCACCGCCGAAGATGTCACCGAAGACATCACCGAAGATGTCACTGAAGCCGCCAGCCCCGGCGCCGCCAAAGCCACCACCGCCCTGGCCGTCGACGCCGGCATGGCCAAACTGGTCGTAGGCCGCACGCTTCTCGCTGTCGGTCAGGACCTCGTAGGCCTCGGACACTTCACGGAATTTTTCCGCCGAGGTGTCATCGTCCGGGTTACGGTCCGGGTGGTACTTCTGTGCCAGGCGCCGATAGGCCTTCTTGATGTCCTTCTGATCGGCACCGCGCTCGACACCTAGTACCTCGTAGTAGTCTCTCTTGGACATGGGTCTGTCCGCCTCCGTCGCGACGCTCAGCAACACCAACGCGGGAGTCCGGCTCCCGCGTTGGCGTCATCCGAGGTTCAGATGTCGTGGTTACTGCTTTTTCTGGTCGTCGTTGACTTCTTCATACTCGGCGTCGACCACGTCATCTTCCTTCTTGGCGCCAGCGTCGGCGTCACCCGCCTGCTGGCCAGCGTCCGCCTGCTCGGCGTACATCTTCTGCGCCAGGTTGCCGGAGGCCTCGGTCAGGGCGTCGAGCTTGGCCTGGATGGCATCCTTGTCGTCGCCCTGCAGCGCTTCCTCGAGCTCCTTGATGGCGCTCTCGATGGCCTGCTTCTCTTCCTCGGAGGCCTTGTCGCCGGCTTCCTCTAGGGTCTTGCGAGAGGCGTGGATCATGCCGTCGGCCTGGTTGCGCAGCGCCACCAGTTCCTCGAACTTCTTGTCCTCGTCGGCGTGGGCCTCGGCGTCGCGGACCATCTGCTCGATCTCGTCGTCGGACAGGCCGCTGGAGGCCTTGATGACGATGGACTGTTCCTTGCCGGTGGCCTTGTCCTTGGCGGACACGTTGAGGATACCGTTGGCGTCCAGGTCGAAGGCTACCTCGATCTGCGGCACACCGCGCGGCGCCGGCGGAATGTCCGACAGGTCGAAGCGACCGAGCGACTTGTTGCCGCTGGACTGCTTGCGCTCACCCTGCAGCACGTGAATGGTCACGGCGGTCTGGTTGTCGTCCGCGGTGGAGAACACCTGGGTCTTCTTGGTCGGGATGGTGGTGTTCTTCTCGATCAGCGGCGTCATCACGCCACCCAGGGTCTCGATACCCAGTGTCAGCGGAGTCACGTCCAGCAGCAGCACGTCCTTGACGTCACCGCCGAGCACGCCGCCCTGGATCGCAGCACCCACGGCCACGGCTTCGTCCGGGTTGACGTCCTTGCGGGCGTCCTTGCCGAAGAACTCGGCGACCTTGGCCTGAACCATCGGCATACGGGTCTGGCCACCGACCAGGATGACGTCGTCGATCTCGGAGGCGGACAGGCCGGCGTCGGACAGCGCGGTCTTGCACGGCGCCAGTGAACGGCTCACCAGCTCTTCCACCAGCGACTCAAGCTTGGCCCGGGTCACCTTCACGTTGAGGTGCTTGGGACCGGTGTTGTCGGCGGTGATGTAAGGCAGGTTGACGTCGGTCTGCTGGGCGCTGGACAGCTCGATCTTGGCCTTCTCGGCGGCTTCCTTCAGGCGCTGCATGGCCAGGTTGTCGCCGGACAGGTCGATACCGCTGTCAGCCTTGAACTGGTCGACCAGGTAGTTGATCAGCTTGAGGTCGAAGTCCTCACCACCCAGGAAGGTGTCGCCGTTGGTGGCCAGCACCTCGAACTGCGTCTCGCCGTCGACGTCGGCCACTTCGATGATGGAGATATCGAAGGTACCGCCACCCAGGTCATAGACCGCGATGGTCTTGTCACCGCGTGACTTGTCCATGCCATAGGCAAGGGCAGCCGCGGTCGGCTCGTTGATGATGCGCTTGACCTCGAGACCGGCGATGCGACCCGCGTCCTTGGTGGCCTGACGCTGGCTGTCGTTGAAGTAGGCCGGCACGGTGATGACCGCCTCGGTCACTTCTTCGCCCAGGTAGTCCTCGGCGGTCTTCTTCATCTTCTTCAGCACTTCAGCGCTGACCTGGGGCGGTGCCAGCTTCTTGCCCTTGACCTCGACCCAGGCGTCGCCGTTGTCGGCTTCGGTGATGGTGTAGGGCACCATCTTGATGTCCTTCTGGACGACGTCGTCCTTGAAGCGACGGCCGATCAGGCGCTTGATCGCGTACAGGGTGTTTTCCGGGTTGGTCACCGCCTGACGCTTGGCCGCCTGACCCACCAGGGTCTCGCCATCATCGGTGTAGGCGATGATGGACGGGGTGGTACGTGCGCCTTCTGCGTTCTCGATTACCTTGGCGCTGTCGCCGTCGAGCACGGCCAGACAGGAGTTGGTGGTACCAAGGTCAATGCCGATGATGCGTCCCATAGGAAATCCTCGAATTCGTGTCTTGCGTAACTGAAGTTTGGCTTGCGGCGTTCGCCGCGGGGTTGCCGACTATCTGGGGGGCGTCTCCGCCGATTTCAAGGCCCCATGTTCAACTCCTGTCGACAACCCGTATCGGTCAGGCCCCGTGGGCCGGATGTTTCAGCCGGCCGCCTGGCTCACTACCACCATCGCCGGGCGCACCAGGCGTCCGTTGAGCACGTAGCCCTTCTGCATCACGTCGATGACGGTGTTGGGGTCGACCTCGGGGTTCGGCACCATGGCCATGGCCTCGTGGTACTGCGGGTCGAACGGCTCGCCCTGGGGCTCGACGATCTCGACGCCGAACTTGGCCAGTACGTCGAGCTGCATCTTCAGGGTCATGGAGACACCCTCGCGATGCACCTCGGAGGCGTCCTCACCCATGGCCTCAAGCGCCTTTTCCAGGCTGTCGACCACCGGAAGCAGGTCCTTGATGAACTTCTCCAGCGCAAACTTGCGCGCCTTCTCGGCCTCGGCTTCCGCCCGCCTGCGCACGTTCTGCGCCTCGGCGGCGGCACGCAGGGCCTGGTCCTTGGCCTCGGTCACGCTCTGCTCGAGCTCCTCGACGCGGGCCGCCAGCACCTCGGCCTCGGGGTTGTCACCGCCTTCCACGGCCTCGGCCTGTGCCTCACCCTCAGCCTGATCGACGATGTCCTCGAGTTCGCCCTCGACGGCCTCGGCAGCATCGACCGCCTGCTCCGGCTCGCCTTCCTGCTCCTGGCGAGCGAGTTCGTCATCCAACGGGGTCTGGGGATCTTTGGCCATGTGCAGCCTCCTGAAGAAGTCCAACAATTGCGGTAGCACCGCCTGTACAGTGGCTGGTCCGGGGACCAGAGGTTGCAGGGGTATATGGGGTTGGCCACAACAATCTCAAGGGGAAAGACGCAGATCCTGATCAGACTTTCCCCGGCAGGCCCAGGATTTGCCGCAGCGCTGACCCGCAACCACTGAAGTTGCTGCGCAAGGATGCATTGAGGGCGCGCCTGGACTACTGTATAAACAGACACCACATGGATGGATAAACAGTAATGCCAACCCCCATCCATTGCGCCATATCGATGCTCTAGCGATTGCGCGAGCGATTGCCGCACCCATCGCCCTGTACGACCGCCACCCTTGCACTGACCGTCGCACCGCTCGGTGACGCCACCAGGAGGCACGCATGCTGACCGAACTCTCGATCCAGGACTTCGCCATCGTCGACCACCTCGAACTCGAGCTCGAGGGCGGCATGACTGCCATCACCGGCGAGACCGGCGCCGGCAAGTCGATCCTGCTTGGCGCCCTGGGCCTGTGCCTGGGCGAACGCGCCGACGCCGGCAGCGTGCGCCACGGCCAGTCCAGAGCCGACCTGAGCGCGCGCTTCGACATTGCCAATCTGCCCAACGCCCGGGCCTGGCTTGCCAACCGAGAACTGCCCGATGACGACTGCCTGCTGCGGCGCGTGGTCACCAGAAGTGGTCGCTCCAAGGCCTGGATCAACGGCCAGCCGGCCACCATCGCCGACCTCAAGTCGCTGGGCGAGACCCTGATCGAGATCCACGGCCAGCACGCCCACCAGGCCCTGCTGGCCGAGGACACCCACCTGCGCCTGCTCGACGACCTGGCCGGCCACCGTGAATCGGTGAGCCGACTGGCCGAGCTCTATCGGGAGTGGCAGTCCACCCGGCGACAACTGAAACGGCTGGCCGACGACGGCGATGAAATCCGCGCCCGTCGCCAGCTGTTGCGCTATCAGGTGGAAGAACTCGACCAACTCGGCCTGGGCGAAGACGAGCTCGAACAACTCGAACGTGAACAGGAGCTGCTGGCCCACGCCGAATCGCGCCTGGCGGAGACCCAGTTCGCCCTCGACTGCTGCGATGGCGAGGAAGGCGGCGCCCTGCCCCTGCTCCACCAGGCCAGCCAGCGCCTGGCCGCCCTGCCCGGCAGCGACAAGGGAGCCCTGGCCAACGCCATCGCCTTGCTCGGTGACGCCAGCATTCAGCTCGAGGAAGCCGGCCGCGAACTGCATCAGGTGGTCGCCGACGTGGAGCTGGACCCGGAGCGCCTGGCCTGGGTAGAGCAGCGCCTGGGCGAGGCTCATCGCATCGCTCGCAAGCACCATGTACTGCCCGACGAGATCGTCGCCCTGCACCAGCGCCTGACGGCAGAACTTCAGGGACTGGAGGGCGGTGACGAGGACCTCGAGGCGCTGACCGAGAAGGCCGACGCCCTCAAGGCAGAATGGCGTGCCCTGGCAGAGACCGTCAGCGCCGCTCGCCAAAAGGCCGCCAAGCGTTTCGGCAAGGAAGTCCAGCAGCAACTGGCGTTTCTGGCCATGGGCAAGGCCCGCTTCGAGGTCGACGTCAGTCGGCGCGATGCCGCCGCTCCAGAGGGCATGGACCGGGTGCGCTTTCTGATCGCCGCCAACCCCGGCCAGCCGCCACGCCCGCTGGCCAAGGTAGCCTCCGGTGGCGAGCTGTCGCGTATCAGCCTGGCCATTCAGGTGATCGCCGCCCAGCACTCCACCATCCCCAGCCTGGTGTTCGATGAGGTCGACGTCGGGGTGTCCGGTGCCACCGCCGAGATCGTCGGCCAGCTGCTCAAGCGACTGGGCCAGGGTGGCCAGGTACTAACGGTGACCCACTTGCCCCAGGTCGCCGCCCAGGCCCACCACCATCTGCACATCGAGAAGAAGGCGCGCAAGGATTCCACCCGCACCCGCATGGCGCATCTGGACGAAGCCGGGCGGGTCGGCGAGCTGGCGCGCATGCTCGGCGGCGTCAAACTCTCGGACCAGACCCTGGCCCATGCCCGCGAGATGCTCGACGCAAGCCAAAGGGCGCACCACTAGGCCCGGCGAACCCAGACAGCACAGAAAAGCGATACTGAAGAGCAGTACGCAAGAAAAAGCAGCATTTTACAGTGAGCCAACAACGCAAGCGCCACGCCCCCAATTGACGGGGACGTGGCGCTTTTGTGTATCCACTGGCCGAACAGCGCTGATCACATCTTCCAGACACGAGAAAGCCTCCGCCCGGGGGCAGAGGCTCTTGCTCAGCGCTACGCGCAGAGGGATCCGTTACTTCTTGGCGATGCCTTCCTGACGCGTCGCCTTGGAACCCTTGGGTCTGACGTAGAGGACCAGCGCGTGATCGACGAGTTCGAAGCCGTGCTCCTCGGCGATCTCCTGCTGCCGACGCTCGATGGTCTCGTCGAAGAACTCGATGATCTCACCGCTTTCCAGGCACACCATATGGTCGTGATGCTCTTCCTGGGAGAGCTCGAAGACCGCATGGCCACCGTCGAAATTGTGTCGGATCACCAGGCCCGCCGACTCGAACTGAGTCAGCACGCGATACACCGTCGCCAGGCCCACATCTTCACCGGCTTCGAGAAGCGTCTTGTACACGTCCTCGGCGCTGAGGTGGTGCTGATCGGTGGCAGATTCGAGGATCTGCAGGATCTTTACGCGCGGCAGAGTGACTTTCAGTCCAGCCTTGCGCAATTCATGGTTCTTGTCGGCCATGGTTGCTCTTCGCAGTATCAGGTAGGGTCGGGTATGATCGACCGACCCCACGATAGTGAAGAACAGGCGCAAATGCAAAAGTTGACCGGAATTGTCACCCTTTCACTGGCCCTGGCGCTGACCAGCGGCTGCACCTACTTCAGCGTGTACAAGCGCGACCTGGCACAGGGCAACCTCGTGACCAACAGTATGGTCGAACAGCTGCGCCCCGGCATGTCCCGACAGGAGGTCATCAACCTCATGGGCTCGCCGCTGCTGGAGGCCCCGTTCAGCGCCGACCAGTGGGACTACGTCTACCGTCTCGACGAAGCTTACGGCGACGTGATGCAAAGACGCGTCACCCTGACCTTTGCCGGCAACAACCTGGTCAATATCGACCGGGAAGGCGACTTCAGCATGAACCCGGACGTGGCAGGCAAGCATAGCTACGGCGTAGGCCCCACCAGCGGCGGCGGCGACGATAACCCCGAAGGCGAAGCCAATATCGAGCCGATCTACAACCGCACCGTGGATCCCGAGCGCGAGTAAGCCGTTGGCGCCAGCGAGCACACGCATCAGGGTGGCCACAACGGCCACCCTGGTTGGTTCTACGCCTGGTGGGCTCTACATCTAGGCGCTTCCATGCGCAGCGCCTTCGCTCAGACGGCGACGCGCCTGCCCCGGCCGCCCAGGGTCGCTAGGAGGAAGAGCGGCTACGAGCCGCCCTCTCGGCCCTCGCCGCCTTGGGATCGATCTTCAACGGTCGATAGACCTCTACGCGATCACCGTCATGCAGTATCTGCCGTGAGGGTTCTTTCAACGCCTTGCCGAAGATACCGAGACTGGCCTCGCTGAAGGTTTCCACAGGCAGCTCGGGAAACAGCGACGGCAGGTCGGCCAACGCCAGCGCTTCGCTGGCGGTCGTGCCCTTGGCGACGCGCAGCGCGACAAGACGTTGCTTATGCGGCAAGGCAAAGGCCACTTCCACGCGAAGCACCTCGTCGCTTGCGTCTTCCTTTATATCTGGCCCCGCCGAGTGATCAGCGGGTGCCGGCTCGACTCGAGGAGCCGAGGGTCTTGGGCTGTCAGCGCCCATAGAGCTCATCGGCACGCCGCGTGAAGGCATCCACCTGCTGGCCCGCGATCTGCTGGAAGACCTTGCCAAAGGCCATGCCGAGCAGCCGGCTGGAGAACTCGAAGTCCATCTCCAGGCTGACCTTGCACACGTTCTCGCCCATGGTGATGAATTTCCAGCGTCCGTCCAGTCGCTTGAACGGCCCCTTTACCAGCGACAGCTCGATACGGTCAGGCTCGTGCAGGTCATTTCGGGTGACGATGGTCTGCTCGATGCCGGCCCGCCCCAGGGTCATTTCGCCGATCAGGTGCGATTCGTCCTTCTCCAGCAGCCGCGCGCGACGGCAGCCCGGCAGAAACTCCGGATAGCGCTCGAAATCGTTGACCAGATCGAACATCTGCTTGGGGGTGTGCCGCACCATGGCGGACCGATTGACGGTTGGCATTGACCTCTCCGCTGACTTCCAGAAGCCCAGGGCGTATCATGAGCGGTTATTTCGGCCTCAAATGGTAGCACGCTTCCCCGGCAGAACTGGAGACAGCCGAAAGGGGGACCGACGGGCAGCGCCGCCGTGGCAACCGCCTGGCGTCGACCCGGAAGGCTACACATCGGGCCGCATCGGTTACGACACCGCTTCCACGACCGATTCAGACATCAAGAGGTTCCATGGCCAGCAAGAAGGGAAAGGACAAGGGTCCCGGCAACAACACCATCGCCCAGAACAAGAAGGCGCGCTTCGAATACCATATCGACGAGTCCTTCGAGGCCGGGCTGGTGCTGGCGGGATGGGAGGTCAAGAGCCTGCGTGCCGGCAAGGCCCAGCTCACCGACACCTACATTCTGGTGAAGAACGGCGAGGCCTGGTTGCTCGGCAGCCATATCATGCCGCTCAACACCACCAGCACCCACGAGGTGGCGGACCCCACGCGCACGCGCAAGCTGCTGCTTCACCGCAAGGAGATCGCCAAGATCTTCTCGCGCACCCAGGACAAGGGGCACACCTGTGTGCCGCTGAAGCTGTACTGGAAAGGCAGCCGGGTGAAGTGTGAGCTGGCGCTGGTGACGGGCAAGAAGCTCCACGACAAGCGCGCCACCGAGAAGGACCGCGACTGGCAGCGTCAGAAGGGCCGCGTCATGCGGGAACAAAACCGCGCCTGAGCCGTCAGATGTAGTACAGACCGCCGGATCTTTGGTACACTGGCGGGGCGTTACGGGGGCGACATGGTTTCGACGCTGATGACAACCCCTGAGGTGCATGCCGAGAGCGTGATGTATCTCGTAAATCCAACATCACGATTAAATAGTCGCAAACGACGAAAACTACGCTCAGGGCGCGCTGGCAGCGTAAAAACTGCTAGCTTCTAGTCCTACCCGGCGGCGACGTGCTCATCCGTTGCCAATGGGCTACGAGCCAAGATAGGTGAGATCGCGGTTGGCGCTGTCCTCTCGTCAATCGCTAAACTTTGGAGGAATCGTGTTTCGGGATCCTGCCCGTCGGAGCCCGAGGCGTTAAATCAAATGACGGAACTAAGCATGTAGAGCCAATGGGCGAGTGTCGGCGGACGCGGGTTCGATTCCCGCCGCCTCCACCAAATCAAGGTTTCAGGACTTCCCAGCAAGCACCAGAAACCGCATGAACAGGGGCCTTCGGGCCCCTTTCTTGTGTCTGGACGTTCCACAACGTTTCTTGACATGCCCCCACCAAAGGGGGCATTTATGGGGGCACATAGCCTAAGCCGCTACCCTGATGCCCCCAAATCTGCCACAAAGCGCGCCAGCAGGCGCTTGGCGGGCCAATGACCTGCCCCCACATTTGGGGGCATATGGCACAACAGGATGGGGGCATATGGCGATCACCACCCCGAGGTGCCCCCAATGAGCCGCCAGACCAACAAGCTGTCCGCCACCGCCGTGAAGATGGCCAAGCCGAGAGCAAAGGCATTCAAGATGGCCGATGGTGGTGGCCTGTATCTGGAGGTCTCCACCAGCGGGAGCAAATACTGGCGGATGAAGTACCGCCACGCTGGTAAGGAGAAGCGGCTGGCCATTGGCGTCTATCCTGATATCTCCCTAGTGGCCGCACGCGAGGCACGAGACGCAGCCAAGCGCCAGCTTGCACAGGGCATTGACCCCAGCACCGCTAAGCGCATCGCTCGCCAGCAGGGTGAGCAAGACGCGGCCAATACGTTCATGGCCGTGGCCGCCGAATGGCTGGAGAAGGTTCACCAGCATGACGTGGTGCCCGCCCACTACCAGCGAAACAAGCGCCGCCTGGAGCGCGACGCCTTCCCCATCATCGGCAAGCGCCCCCTCTCTGAGATCACGCCGCCTGAGCTTCTGGCCTGTCTGCGCCGCATCGAGGAGCGCGGCCATATCGAGACGGCTCATCGAGTAAAGACGCTATGCGGCCAAGTGTTCCGCTACGGCATTTCCACAGGGCGCGTGGAGCGTGACCCTACGCCTGACCTGCGTGGAGCGCTGCGCCCCCACAAGGCCAAGCACTACGCTGCCGTGACCGACCCCAAAGAGGTGGTGGGCCTGCTGCAAGCGATTGAGGGCTACGGGGGTCAGCCAGTCACCATTGCCGCCTTGAAGCTGGCACCTCTGGTCTTCACCCGCCCAGGTGAGCTTCGACAAGCGCTGTGGAGCGACATTGACCTGGAGGAAGCCACGTGGACGTTCAATGCCAGCAAGACAGGGCAAGCCCATGTGGTGCCCCTACCGTCCCAAGCCGTGGGCATCCTGCGCGACCTGTATGGACTGACCGGACGTGCTGAGTACGTTTTCCCAGGCATCCGTAGCAGCAAGCGACCGATGAGCAACAACACCATCAAGGCCGCGCTGGACCGTATGGGCTTCAAAGGTGAGATGACGGCGCATGGCTTCAGGGCGATGGCGCGAACCATCCTGGCCGAGCGCCTGAACTACCCCGAGCACTACATAGAGCAGCAATTGGCGCACGCAGTGAAGGACAGCAACGGACGTGCCTACAACCGCACCTCTCACCTGGAACAACGTCGAGAGATGCTGCAAAGCTGGGCCGATTACCTGGACGCCCTGCGCACTGGTGCCGACAACGTGGTGCCGATCCGCGCCGGGGCCTGAGACAAGCGGCAACCGCCGCACCCTGTTGACTGGCTAGGGCCGATCACCCGAAAGCGTGGTAACTCCACCATGCCCGCCAGTCATCCTTTCCTGGAGTGAGCGCGAAGGAGTAGCGCGGATGAGGTCTAAACTCTATAGCCTGAAAGAATGGTTCACCCTAGAAGATGTTGCGTCGCATCTCACTGCCGTTTTTTCCGAGAAAGTCACTGTCGCTGACATCCTTCAGCTAGCGCTCCAAAAGCGCATCAAGCTTTCTGTGAATCTCATATCTTCAGCCGAAGCGAATAAAGGCACAGTACATGACATAACCGAGGGAAGGGTCATATTGCATCCGGCGGAAACTCCACTCTCGTGGCTAAGAGGGGATGAGCCCAAAACCTCTTTGGAGAAAAAGCTACGAGCGGTGGGAGTGGTGAAGATAGGCGATATACAAAACCTAGATGAAGAGATACGGAATGCTGTGAAAGATCAAAGCGTGCATGCTACGCATCTAGGCGAGATCATTTCAGAGACGGATATCGTGGAATTTGAAAAAGAGGTGCAAAGCATAAGCGGAATCTACGACTTGCCTATGCTCTCTGCCGAAAAGTCTCTCATCGAAGAGATGTACTACCCCAAGGTGGGCGGCCCTGATATTGATACGTGGGGCTTAGAAGGCTTGTGGCTGGAGCGAGGAGGCCACATCTATCGACTATGCGAGCGTGTAGCGACGCAGGCCGATCACGAAGCTTGCGGCAATGAAAGCAGCTTCGCTCAGTGGGAGAGACGCTACCGAGACCCATCAAGGTGGTTTCCAACGACCAAGCTTCCCGAAGAAAGCACGATAATCGTAAGTAGGGTGAATCTGGACGCCTTCATCGATGGCCTAGAGGAGCCACAATCGAAAGTAAGTGTAGAGGCCAACGGCGATGAAAGCCGGGTCCAGGAAGTGCTTGGGCTCCTGGTAGAAATGTATGCTGGCCGACATGGCCCTGACTTCCATTATGGCACCAAGCCCAAGGCATCCCGCATCGTGCAAGACATGCTTAGCGCGGTTCCGGATGGAATTACTGGAATGGGTGACAGAAAGCTAAAAGAGCACGTGAGCGCAGCTATTGCAGCGTGGGAGGCGAAGAAGCGGCGGTGAATTGCAATCTGCAATTTGCATTTGCACCATACAACTAAAGCACCGCGCCACAGTGCCCTTGCATCCATCGCATAGGGCACCGTGACATGCCAGACACTACCAGTAAGTCCGCACTACTCCGCCGCCCCGAAGTGCTGCAACGCTGCGGAATCTCGAACTCCACCCTTCACCGCCTGATCAATGCTGGCGACTTTCCGCCACCGATCCAGCTTAGCCCCCGCGCCGTGGCATGGATCGAGGAGGAGGTATCCACCTGGATCGACCAACGCATTGAGGCCAGCCGTACCCAAGGGGGTGCAGCATGAGCCTCCGCAAAACCACCATTATCTCCCTCAACTACCAGGGCCAGTCTGTTCACTTCGACTCAGGCGGCTGGATCAATGCCACCGAGATCGCCAGGCAGCACGGGAAACGCCTTGATCTTTGGCTGAGGAACAATGAAACACAGGAATACATGGCTGCACTGGCACGCCGCTTAAATACCGCGAATCAGAGGGATTTAATCCGGACGACACGAGGGCGCAGCGGCGGAACCTGGCTTCACCCCAAGTTGGCAGTCAAGTTCGCCCGCTGGCTATCGGTGGACTTTGAAATCTGGTGTGACGAACAAATCGACAAGCTGATCCATGGTGAGCAGAACGATTGGCAGCACCTTCGCGACTCTGCGGCCATTGGCTATCAAGGTATGTGCGATGCACTAAACCTGACCCGAACAGCCCAGGGCAAAGCATCGAAGCCCCATCACTACATGAATGAAGCACGGCTGATCAACGGCGTGCTGTTCGGCCAGTTCAAGGGAGCGGATCGGGATTCGATGACGCCAGGTGAGTTGCGCGTGATCGCCATGGTAGAGCAGCGCAATACGTTCCTGATGGGCCAAGGCTTAGACTACCACCAGCGCAAACAAGCGCTTACAGCGTACGTGAGTGGCTTGCTACAGCCCCGAATCGCAAGGGGGTCTGCATGATGCTTGCGCCCGCTACCTCCTGCCACTATGCTGGCCCGGCTCCCGCAAATTCGGGAGCCGACCTTGGCCGGTCGAATGACTCTAGGCGCACAAGCGCCCCTTCCATAGTTGGCGCTTTCTTTGTGCCCGCTATGCGTTATGGCGGCTGTGCGTGGGACGCCTTCGGGCGTGCCGGGTTCCTAGAGTCCCGGTCGGCCAACCCGCGTACAGTCGCCCCCATTCGATGCTTGGCCGCATCCGGGGACGACTCCACAACTCTAGGAGCGTCACCCATGGCAATCACACGCCTATTCCCTACCCTCAGTCCGTCCAAATCACGCGCCGCTGCCCATCGAGCGATGGCAAAGGCTGCGCTCTTCTCTGATTCAAGCGCCGCCGTCCGGCTCAAGCGCTACAACCACCACATGCAGAAAGCCCACCACCTGGAAGCCCAGGAGGTGGCCCAATGAGCTGTCCTGCCCACTACCTCACCGTTTCCGAAAGCCTCGACCGTGAAGACGCTTTCGACGCGCTGACCCTTTCTGTCCAGCACGCAATGAGCGCGACTCAGATGGTAGAGCTTGCGCTATCCGATGCAGCAGATGGGGGCGAGCTTCAAGTCTCACCAGCGCTGATGGCCACGTCTCTGCACGGTGTCGAAACACACCTTGCCGCCGTCCTGGCCTTTGCTGAACGTCTCGTGCATCAAGCGCAGGAGGTGAGCCAATGACGCATGAACAAGCCGCCGAACTGGTGAGCACTGCCAATGACCTGCTGGCGCTGGGGGATAGGCTCGATGCTGTCGCCCACGCGCTGACTGACGAGGGGCAGCCCCAGTCCAGCTATCAGCCTCTTGTTGATGCCACTGGGCATATTGCTGGCGCGATCTGTTCGACGCTCGATGCCCTGACCGCCCAGAGCGTGGAACGGAGGGCCCTGTGATGATCACCAATACGCGAAGGGCCCGGCACCCCGAAGGAAGCCAGGCCCATAGTGAAGCGCCACGCGAAGCGCTCGCCAAGCATAGCAGCATTGAGGCAGCGCTTGCCGAGGCGTTGGCCAGGCATGGCGTCAAGCTGACACCCAAAGCATCTGGACGCTTTGAGCGCTTCGATACGCCGGACAAGGCCAAGGGCAATGCCAACGGCTGGTACCGCATTCACTCGCCCCAGGCGGCTAGCTTCGGTATCTGGCACATGGACCTGGTGGAGACAGTGACGCTCGATGGCCCCAGCGATCCAGAGGCGGTAGCAGCGGCCCGACTGGAGGCCATGCGGGCCCGTGAGCAACGAGACAAAGAGCGACGCCAGCGGGAAGCCGAAGCCAAGGTGAAAGCGGCTCAATGGTGGGCACAGTCTCGCCCCGCTGATCCTGGCCATCCCTACCTGACCGGCAAGGGCCTGCCGCCCTACAACCTGCGCCAGCGGGGCGACATGCTGCTGATGCCGCTGTTCCTCGATGGGGAGCTGGTCAACCTGGAGCGTATCTTTCCAGATGGTGCCAAGCGCCCATTGCCTGGCGGTCGTGTTCGTGGCGCTGCGAGCCTGATAGGCCACTTGGCTGGCGCTGAGCATGTGTTGCTGGCTGAAGGCTGGTCAACGGCTGCTGCCCTGCATGAAGCCATGGGCTACCCGGTCGTGGTCGCTCGCAATGCCGACAATCTGGCCCCAGTCGCTCGTCGTCTGCGCCAGCGACTGCCCGAGGGAGTGGCCATCACCATCGGCGGCGACGATGACCGACACCTACCGGCCCAGGGCCTGCCCAACAAGGGGCGAGTGTCGGGACGTCATGCAGCCCTGGCCATTGATGCTCGATTGCTCATGCCAACGTTCTGTGAGGGCTGTGAGGGCTGCACCGACTTTGCGGACGTGCGCCAGTGCAGGAAGGGAGGGCATCACCATGGCGAGTAACTGCCCAGACACCTTTGACCTGTTCGGTGATCCCTTTGGATCGGAGACTGATCCCGGACACATGCAAAAAGAGGTGTCCCACGTGTCCCACGTGTCCCATCCCAGTAATGACGGGGCTTCCAGCCGGGACACGTCCGAAAAAAGTGGTGTCCCAAGGTGTCCCATCGGCCACGAGGAGAGCGCCGTAAACGATGACAACGCGCCCGAACCAGTAGGCGAACCCAAGCGCCCCAGCTTCATCACCCATCTGACGCGCACGCAGTATGGCCCGCCTGGCCTGCACTACCACGGCCAGCGCCAGCCCAGGGGTGAAGGCGATCCAGAGCCATTCGACGTATGGGTGTGCAGCCCTATCGAATGCCTGGCAGCCACCCACGATGAGCGAGGCGACAACCACGGGCTATTACTTCGCTTCAAGCCGCCCTATGGCGCTTGGCGAGAGTGGGCGATGCCCCAGCGACTGCTGAAGGGTAGTGGCGAAGAGATGCGCGGTGAACTGCTGGACATGGGAGTAAGGATCAATCCAGACGCCCATCGCTGGCTGACCAAGTGGCTAGCCCAAGCTGCGCCCAAGTCCGAAGTCATCGCCGCCACGCGGGTAGGCTGGCACCAGTTGGAAGGTGGTCGAGTGTTCGTCATGCCGCGACGGAGCATTGCTGCCGGGACGCTGGGCAGCCAGATCACCTTCCAGAGCGAGCACGCGGGGCAAGGTGACTACGCCACCGCTGGCACCCTGGACGGCTGGCGCAGCCGCATAGGTGCCCTGTGCAGCGGCAACCCACTGCTGGTCCTCGCAGTCTCCGCCGCCCTGGCTGGCCCGCTGCTGTACCTCACCCACCGCCAAACCGCTGGCATTCACCTAGTGGGGGATTCGTCCAACGGCAAGACCACCGCCCTGGAAGTGGCTGCAAGCGTCTGGGGCAGTCCTGAGTTCAAGCGCACCTGGCGTGCCACAGGCAACGGCCTGGAAGGCATTGCAGCCGCCTTGAGCGACACCGCCCTGGTGCTGGACGAGATCGGGGAGGCTGACGGCAGGGAGGTAGGCGCTACCGTCTACGCCTTGGGCAACGGCACCGGCAAGGCTCGCGCCAGCCGCACGGGCAACGCCCGGCGACCTCACCGCTGGCGTATTGCGGTGTTGAGCAGCGGCGAGCACACCCTGGCCGCCCACATGAGCGAGGCAGGCAAGCGCCCTAAGGCCGGACAAATGGTGCGACTGCTGGATATTCCTGCCAAGCGCCAGCATGGGGCCTTTGACGACCTACATCACCTGCCTGATGGCCGGGCCTTTGCTGACCACCTGAAAACAGAAGTGACACGCCACTACGGCCATCTTGGCCCCGCCTTCATCGAGCACCTGGTGGTCGAGGGCCGCGACCTGGCTGGAGAGGTGGACAGGTTCGCTCAATTGGACGGGTTCACCACCACCAACCCACTACAGGGACGTGCCGCCAAGGTGCTCGCACTGATCGGGCTGGCGGGAGAACTGGCCATCGAGTATGGGCTGGTGGGCTGGCAGGAGGGAGAGGCCATGGGGGCTGCTATTGACGCCTTCCAAGCCTGGTCTGCTGGCCAAGGTGGGGTGCGCACAGAGCACGAGCAAATTCTTGCCAGCGTGCGAGGGTTTATCGAGCGTCATGGCGATGCACGTTTCAGTAGCGCGTTCGCTGATCCCCTCCAGTCACCCACAGTTTACAACCGGGCTGGCTGGTGGCGTGACGATGCTGAGGGGAGGACGTACCTCTTCAGCGGCGATGGGCTGGGCGAAGCGCTTCGAGGCTTCGACCTGAAGCGAGGCACCGAAGCCCTGGAGACCGCTGGCTGGCTGGTCGAGCGAGAGAGTGACAAGCGCTCCATTCGAATTTGGATCAGCGGGAGTCGTCGTCGCGTCTATGCCATCCGCCCAGTTGAAGGCGAGGAGGAGGCCGCAGCATGAGCCTAAATAACGTTTATCAAACCCTGTCTGGGACACCTGGACACCATACGGGTCCCAGACGTGTCCCGCCGCAAACCCGCATGGTTGAGCCATTGGGACACATGGGACACGTGGGACACCACAAAATGCAGGATGGCGGAAAGGATGACCCTGGCAGGAGTGCCGAGGTGCTGCTGGCTGCACTTGCTGATGCTGGTAGACAACTTGGCCGCGACCTGGTGGGCCAAGTTCGGGCAAGGCTGATGATGATGGATCGTCAGTCCCGCGCCGAACTAGCTGCCGTCATTGATGACGCCTTCGAGGTGGCCCCGGACCTGACCAGCGCCCGCCAGCAGGCTCGCCGAATACTAACCAATACGAGCGCCCGGCAGGCAGCTATGGCTGTGTGGCCCGCCTACCCTGAGCCGGAGGAGTCGGTATCCAACGTCGAGTATATGGCCCCCTGGCTGGCGCTTATCGCCCAACACTGCTCCCTGGTGCCCGACGATCACCGCTACCTGGCTCACCACCTGTCAGGGCTGCCGGATGCCCAGGCCATGCAGAAGGCGCGGCGATACGCTCAAGCATGGCTGAGGGCTGCTGATGGCGAGCCCCGCAATCACCGCAAAGAGAATGCAGGGAGGCGTGCCGCCAATGCCTCCCTGGTACCCCACAGGGCTGTGTCTATGGCCACGACAGCCCACCGCCCACACCAGCAGCACCACGGCGCACCCGAGCCACTACCGGCAGGCGTGCGCATGAGTTGGACACTATCGGTGGATGGAAGGCGGCTGGCGATTGCTGGTCGTCCGATGACAGAGGATGAAGCACTGGCGTCAGCGCGGTCACGCTGGCCCCTATCTGACGTGGAGGTGCGGGCCAATGATTGATGACGCCATCCGTGAGGCAACCCGCCTGCTAGCCAGCCTGCGCAGCATGAGAGCCGCCACGGTACCCGAAGCCGAAGAGGTGCTGGCCACCCTGAAGGACAGCCCCGACCACAACGCCCTGATGGGATGCGCGGCAGTGCTGGAAGAGATCGACGCCCGGATGCCTGGCGGCACGCTGGCCGGATTGGTCCGCATTCGCCTGAAGTCTCTCACCGGCATGGTCAACGCCATGCTGGATGACGCCCCACCGCCTGCCGCCTGATATTGAGGACACGACCATGAACGACACGATCACCCGCAACGCACTCGCCAACGCAGCCGCCCAGGGCATCGGTATTGGCCACCTGACACCCGGCCAGGCATGGGCAGCCCACCACCTAGCTATGCCGCCTGAGCGCCTGACAAGGCCGCTGGCATCACATATTGCCGCCCTGCTGGAGAACGTCGAGCGCCTGGCACGTCGCCGGTTCTTTGATGGTGTGGCCAAGGACGATGCTGAAGAGATGATCAAGCGGGCCTATGACGAGGATAACCCCATGTTCCTGCGCGGCCCGATCATGGAGACCCTGAACGATGGCATGCAGGAATTCTTCCCTGGCCTGAAGCCGTCAGGCGTGGACGATGAGGGGCGAGAGGTGTTCAACCTGGCTGATTTGGCCCAGGCGCTGGGAGCTAGCGAGGAGGACTTGCTAGCCCATGCCGAGAAGATGGGTATAACCGACCAGCTACGCACGACGCCGCCCAACCCGCTGCACTGACCACCTGCACGGCCCCGGCACCCGCTGGGGCCTAGTTTTTCCCGACTATCAAAGGGGGAGCCCATGAGCCATAACCCGAGACGCCTGGCCGATCCCATACGCCTGATCGTGAGCGTTGAGCGTGAAGTGGTGGAAGCCGTCGATAGCCTGATGGAGCAAGGCCGCTACCACCGTCACCGCAACCGTGCCGAGTTCGTCCGCCTGGCCATCGAGAGGGAGCTGGCGCGATGCCAGTCTGATGATTTTGATGGTCCCTAAAAGGGCAGTGAAGATTTTTGCGCAGTCGTCACGCGCGTGAGGCCGGGAAGGCTTTTCTGACATCACTACGCGAGTGAGGCGTAGCCATGATGGCCGCGTGACCTTTCCCTACCACCAAGGCCCTGATGGGCCAAAGGAAACGCCCCACGGCAACGGGCAACGCCGCCGAACCAGTTGGCTGGCGGGCAATCCATCTGCCACATTGAGAAACGTCAAAGCCCAAAGCGTGAGGGGGCCATGATCAAAAGCAAAAAGGCAGACTGGTATCTCGACACCCAGAGCCAAGCCGGGCTCTATCACTGGTTCTCTATGCAAGACGGCCATGGTCGTCGCCCCCGGTCTCTATGCGGCATGTACCTCTATGGCTCCTGGAGCCGTCAGCAGACAGGTGGCCTAAGCCAAGACGAGCAATGCCCGGAGTGCAGAGAACGGCTTAGCGGATACGCTTCGCCAAAAGACCTATAGCCACGTAGCCCAGCCATCGTGCTGGGCTTTTTCGTGGGCACTACAAAGATTTTGCAGTGATGATCGCAAGGGTGGCTGATCTGACCACCCCTGATCACCACGCTCAGAACAGGTTCGCACCCGGTGCGCGGCATCGGTACGCAGCGGGAAGTATGTTGAGAAATGTTAAGGTTGCCCGGCTACGGTCAGCACCAAGATGTTGACGAATGTTGACATCAAGCCACGAGAAAAGTCGGGTCCTTCCCAGGGCCAGATTTGGCGTTCACGGGGGCGGGCAGCCGTGGAATCCGGCATTTTTTGCACGCCCCTGCACCACCATCAGCGCCCACAGTCCGTATGGCTGCTGCGTTTCGCCTCTTCAGGGTGAGGCATAGGCTGGAGGCGTGAAGCCCCGCGCCTAGCGAAAAGGGGAGGATTCCCATCTTTTGCCGACACCACCCTGATCCGGGGGAGTGGCCGCCCCGATGCGAAGATCATCGCACCGTCTGCCAAACGCCCCGAGAGCCCTGCTACCTCATAAAACCTAAGTTCGGCATCGTGCCTACGGGTGCGTGACGCTGGTGCGTGAAGCGCTGCGTGAAGACCTGCCCGGCGGCTGCAACGATTGCAACGGCATTGCCACTTGGACGCGGTACGGACAAGCCGGACGGCCCGGACAGAGCGACCTGCGTCCGCCTTTGTAACTTTTAAATTACAATGTTTTAATAATCTGCGTAACGCACCACTAGAACTCCCATAGCTCAAAGACTGCTGAAGGTACAACTTACGCAGGGCGGTCACCATTCAAAAACCTTTATAATCAATGATCTGGAGGCATTTATGGGCAATGAGGTCACCACCGGAGGGCAGTACCTGTTAGACCTTAAGGTTGAGCGGGAGGTTGAGGTAGATGGCATTGGAATGGGGGTGCTAAACAACGGCATTGCTTATTTGAATGCCAGGGGTTTAGCACGAATGTGCGGGGTCGATCACACAATGATCCTCCGCCTTGGTGATCAATGGGGGACGGAAAAAGAGCAGCCAAGAGTAACGCGAATAAGAGAGTATCTTAGAGAGCAAGATATTGAACTGGGAAAGCCTTACATTGCAACTGAGATGGACGGCGTTATGCATCACGCATACATCGACTCAGTTTGCATGGCAATATTGGAGTACTACGCATTTGATGCCAAGCAGGGCAATAATGCGACGGCGCTGAAAAATTACCGACTCCTTGCCAGGAACAGCCTCCAACGCTTCATATACGAAAAAGTTGGGTATAGCCCGGATGCTGGCATCCCTGTGGCATGGCAGCAGTTTCACGATAGGGTCACAGCTTCCTATCACACCGTACCCAGCGGATATTACAGTGTTTTCAAGGAGATGGCTGATCTTATTGTAGAACTTATTCGCGGTGGCGCTGACGTGGGCGTGCATTTTATTCCCGACATTAGTGTTGGAAAAGCATGGTCGCAGCACTGGCAATCAAGTGGCCTAAGCACCCACTACGGGGAGCGCGTTAGATACGACCATCATTACCCGGAATACTTTCCACAGTCCGCCTCTAATCCACAGCCAGCTTATTGCTACCCTGAAACTTCCTTGCATGAATTTAGAAGATGGATGAGGGAGGTTTACATACCAGCCAAGCTCCCTAAATATCTATCAGGCAAGGTTAAACAAGGGCACCTCCCTTCGTCTTTCATGGAGTCAGCATCACTAATCTTTAAGAAATAGGCGAGCTATAAAAAATACTAGCGGGCATGTACCCCACACTCCTAGCATTTAGTCAAAAAAGATCAAATATTAGGAATGTGCTATTGGTACGTGCCTGCGATGCAACTAGACGACCACTGTGGGAGAGCCCGCGCATGAAAAGCCATGACGATGCTGTAACCCAAATGCTGTGCGATGCCCCTGACATGGCGCTTGATTACCTGCGCAGCGCCTTTGATGAGCTGGGCGAGGAAGGCGGCGAACCAGCCTTCCTGATGGCGCTTCGCCATGTGGTGGAGGCCAGGGGCGGCATGGCAGTGGTGGCCGAACGTGCCAAGGTGTCGCGCGAAAGCCTGTACCGGGCACTGTCCCCCAACGGTAACCCCACCCTGAGCACAATGACGGCTGTCATAAAGGCGACGGGTATCCACTTCCATGACCTGACACATAACTCTTCCTGAAGTGGTTGGCAAGTGTCAGGCAGGTACCTCGCAGGCGCTGACGAACGAGAGGCAGAAATGCACAAAAGGGGGCACATATGGGGGCATAAAAGAAAATAAAACATGCAATATCACAACAATATCAAACACCTGTGTAGACTTTTAGTTGGACGCCGCCTCCACCAACACCGACGAAAGAACCTCCCTTGTGGAGGTTTTTTTGTGTCTGCAAGGTCCACGACCCCAGGGCGAGGTCGGCGCTCTCTACAACCCCCCGGGTTCGATTCCCGCCGCCTCCACCAACACCAGAAGAAGACCACCTGTTAAAGGGTGGTCTTTTTCGTTTCAGGGCGCACCCCCTGAAAAGCAGAGCCAAGGGCGAGGTCGGCGCTCTCCACAGACCCCGGGGTTCGATTCCCACCGCCTCCACCAACACCAGAAAGATGCCACCTTCCCAAAGGTGGCATTTTTCGTTTCAGGGACCCCCACCCCTGAAAAGCAGAGCTAAGGGCGAGGTCGGCGCTCTCTACAGACCCCGGGGTTCGATCCCAGCCGCCTCCACCAACACCGACGAAAACGCCACCTTGTGTATCAAGGTGGCGTTTGCTGCTGGAAGTTCTCGAGTCCCAGCGACGATGGCCAGGTAAGCGAGTGACAGTGCCGGTCATGGCGGAGAGGTAGGTGGCGTCGGCTCTCACTCTTCCTGACGCTTTCCTTCGACAGGTTTGAGCGGGCTGTAGTCCTTGCGCGTGGCCAGGAACTCGGGGCGAGGCTTGTTGCCGCAGTAGGGATCGTGGAGGGTATTCTCGACACTGTTATAGACGAAGAACAGATTGCTCCTCGGCCAGCAGGACATATTGATATTGGAGCCGTGCAGCGTATTGCACTCGAACATCACCAATGAGCCAGAATCGCCTTTCGGCGCCTCTATATCGTTCTCCAGCATCAGTTTCTTCAGGCTGGCGGCATCAGGAACACCGATGTCCTGGCTCTTCAATGACTCCTTGTAGTTGTCCTCCGGGGTGCGCCCGACACAAGGAACGAACTGCTTGTGGGACCCTGGTATCAGCATCAAGGGGCCATTGAATTCACCGTTATCCGTCAGGATGATCGAGCAGCTCAGTGACCGCATCCGAGGCATGCCGTCTTCGCTATGCCAGGTCTCGAAGTCCGAGTGCCAGTCAAACCCCTTTCCCTTGAAGCCGGGCTTGTAGTTGATACGAGACTGATGAATGTAGACGTCGCTACCGAGTATCTGCTGCACCATGGCCAATAGCCTCGGGTCCCGTGTCAGACGGCTGAAACGATCCGAGACCTGATGTATGCCGAAGATTGACCGGATCTCCTGTTTTCCGGGCTCCAGCACCGTCCCTTCGGACAATTTGAGGTCTTCGTCCTCTTCGTACTCCCGCAATTCCTGGATAAAGGCATCCATCTCTTCCTTGTCGAAGAAGTTCTCGAAAGAGAGAAAGCCTTTTCTATCAAACTCATCAAGCTCTTCTTCGCTGAGGGGGCCATTCGCTCGCTGCTGTTCATCGCAATGAACGACCGGGTCGATGCGCTCGAACATGCCCAGCTTGCGCTCCAGGCGTGTCGGAAAAAGATCCTGTGTATCTCGCATGGTGGCTTGCTCCCTTGTCATGGCAGAATCGCTGAACGAAAGACGAAGACGCTATGCCTGGCCGAGTCACCAATGAACCGTCGCGGACAAGACTCGATGGGCGCTTTATGTCAAAGCTGTTGCAATAGCGTCTGAACAACGTCAATTCGAAAGTCATCAAGGTAATCCTTTACGTCGCCATCAGACGCTGCCAGAGCAGGACGCTGTTTCGTACTTATTATTGAAAAGAGTTGTAACGCCGTGTGACTTCACTTCTTCACATTACTTCGAATCTCGACGGTCAGATTCGGCGGCGGCCAAGGTAGCACCGCTATGCCCAGGCAAAAGCGCAAAAACCTCCAGCGAAAGGATACCTCCACGAAAGAACACAGGCCGACACACTCCCTGGCGAACGTCGCTCTTCCTTCCATGTGATTTCGCCCACTCGCCTCTGGATACGTTTCGGTATTCAGGCAACTGGCGTTGAAGACGTTCATGGCAAGTGATTATGCTGGGACTGATCCGGGTCGAACCTGGCGGAGTCTGGCTTTTCGTCGTTGGATCTGTAGAGCCTGCCAGGCAGCAAACTATTTACGCCGGTACGACAATCTTCTTTCCCTTCAAGGAGGTAACCATGCCAGCGAAATCGAAAGCCCAGCAGATGGCGGCAGGAGCGGCCCTCGCTGCCAAGCGCGGAGAACAGAAGGTGAGCGAACTCGACGGTGCCGCCCGGTCGATGTACGACTCGATGAGCGAAGACGAACTGGAAAAGATGGCGTCGACCGAGCGTACCGGCAAGCCCAGGCACGATTCGCAGTCCTAGCCAGAGAACAGCGTCGGATCAAGGCTCCCGTCGATGCTTAAGCGTAGATTAAGGTTTTGCGCCCCATACTGCCTGAGAGACAGTTGGGTAGATCGACGGAGAAGACGCCATGCGGGCACTACTGGTGGAGGATGACCCTCTGTTGGGGGACGGTATCAAGGTCGCACTTGAACGAGAGGGCTATGCAGTCGACTGGTTCACCTGCGGCAAGCCGGCTCTCGAGGCTCTGGCCCTGGAGGCGTTCTCGGTGGTGATCCTCGACCTTGGCCTGCCCGACTGCGATGGACTGGAAATCCTGAGACGCCTGCGCCAGCAAACTGCCCTGCCGGTCCTGATCCTGACCGCCCGTGACGCCGTGGAAGAACGTATCCAGGGCTTGGACGCCGGGGCAGACGACTATGTACTGAAACCCTTTGACCTCCAGGAACTGCTGGCGCGCCTGCGCGTGGTGATTCGACGAGCGGCCGGTCGCGCCAGTTCCACCATCGACGTCGGCACGCTGTGCATCGATGAGGCTCGCCATTGTGTCGACTGGGAGGGACGCGGTATCGCCCTGAGTCGTCGCGAGTTCGCCCTGCTGATCGAGCTCGCCCGTCATCCCGGCCAGGTACTGTCGCGTCCCCGCCTGGAGAGCCTGCTTTACGGCTGGGGCGAAGAACTCGAGTCCAATGCGCTGGAAGTTCACGTTCATCATCTTCGCAAGAAGCTGCACAAGGAGATGATCACCACGGTGCGTGGCATCGGCTATCGCCTCAATACCGACTTCCTGGCCATCACCCCGTGATGTCGATCCATCGCTATCTTTTCCGCACCCTGGCTCTATCCCTGGCCATGGTGGCGCTATTGTCGGTGGTGGCCGCCTGGCTGATCTCGCAAAACGAGCTGGAGGAGATCCTCGATGCCCAGCTCGCCTTCACCGGCAGGGGGCTGATGAGCATGCTCCCCGAGGCACCCGAGACAGACGACTATCAACGTCTGGCCCGATGGATGGACCAGCGCAAGGCCAGCGCCCACCTGTACACCGACAGCGGCACGTCCGATGACCTGCCGGTGGCACCCGGCCAGACCTATCACCACGAAGAGCGCAAGATGGGCTTCGGACTGTGGACCGAGACCGGCCAGCCGGTGGTGATTGGCCCTGGATGGCAAGGCGTCGATCGCCAGCCCCAGATGCCGCCACCTGGTGAGCAGGGTTTCGAGTGGCGATCGCTGGGAGAGTCTCGCTGGCGAGTCTTTGCCCTGCATGACCCGGGTCGTGGTCTGTGGCTACAGATCGGTATCGAGCGGGACTTCTTCCTCGACATCATCGAGCGCATCGCACTCAATCACCTCTGGCCCATGCTACTGCTGATGCCGCTGTGCCTGTTGCTGGTGCTGCGCCATATCCGGCGCGGCTTGCGCCCCATCGAGCGACTATCGCAGCAGGTGGAGCATCGCGATTCCGCCGACCTCAGCCGCATAGCACTGGACGTACCGACGGAACTGGCTGGCCTCAGAGGGTCGCTCAATGACTTTATCGGGCGACTCAAGGCGACCCTGGAAAAGGAGAGACGTTTTACCGCCGATGCCGCCCACGAGCTGCGCACTCCGCTGGCGGCCCTCAAGATCCACCTGGACAACGCCCTGGCGGGCGAAGGCGACGCCCTGCCCAAGGCTCGTCAGGGGGTCGAACGACTCCAGCGCGTGGTAGAGCAGCTTCTGGTACTCGCACGGGTCGATCGCCACACCGCCGCTGCACCGGAAAGCGTAGACCTGCGCTCCCTGCTGCTGGACCTCGCGGCCGAGCTCTGGCCGCTGGCCGACGCCCGTAGCCAGCAACTCCGCCTGGAAGACGTCGACCCGACCACGGTCATGGGTAATGCCACGGAGCTCGGCATCATGATCCGCAATCTGCTGGACAACGCGCTGCGCTACACACCAGACGGTGGCACCATCGAAGCCATCCTTCACGAAGAGCCCCAGGGTGTGCGTCTAAGCATCCTCGATAGCGGCCCCGGCATTCCCGCTACGCACCTGGAGCGAGTCACCGAGCGCTTCCATCGCGCCAGCGACGCCACCACCACCGGTAGCGGTCTGGGCCTTTCCATCGTGCTTGCCCTGGCTCATCAGCAGGACGTCGAAGTCAGCCTGAACAACCGTGAGTCAGCAGGGTTTGACGCCACACTGCGCTGGCGACGCTGACATGCCACCCGGCCGTGCAGCACGCCGTCACGCATCGTCACCTCACCACCAATGGCGTGGGTATCGACGATGCCGGGCCAGATTGTTGATCAGGGTAGCGATCACCAACAGCAGCAGGCACCCCGCCGCCACCGGTACCAGCGCGTATCCCCACCCCAACGCGTGCAGCTCCGGTGAGCCAATGACCGCGATCAAGGCCGTTGCGCCGCCTGGGGGGTGCAGGGTGTGGGTCAACTGCATCACCAGAATCGAACTGGAGACCGCGACCGCGGCAGCCAGCCAGTCATCCCCCAGCCATAGCCAGCAGAGCACGCCGACCAGAGCTGACAGGACATTGCCGCCCAGAACATTACGGGGCTGCGCCAGAGGGCTGTCAGGGGTGGAATACAACAGCACAGAAGTCGCACCGAAGGAGCCGATCATCAACAGTGCCTGAGTCGATAGCCATTCGTGGCTCAACCAGCCGACGCCGGCCATGCCGACAAAGGCGCCAACCCACGACCACAAGGCATCCTTCCAGCACAGTTGCCCACGCTCAGCGTTCCCACCTTTCATCTTGCCCAGATACGTTTTCACCACCCGCCACCCCGGTTGTCCTGCCGACTCATTCAAAAGGGCCGCATACTCTTGCAAAGGTGACATCCCGAGGGAAATAGCCTTTTGGCATGCATCTATAGCAAAAGCGATAGTGTCAGGCAGCTCCCCGCCAACCTGGTCAGGCTGCGAATTGGCCTCGGGATGCTGGCTCGAGGCCTCTCCCGGACGACACCGCCGTCGAGGTTTCGCCGGTCTTGCAATGTATCCTTGTGGACGGCTTTCGCCCGGAAATTGTCGGTGGGTAGCGCCTGCGCCAAGCGACGGCTCGGCATAGGCATCGTTGGCGCACCCCATTGCCCGGTGAGGTCTGCACCGCACACGCCAGACAGCAGTAAAACAAGGTCGACGACCCGAGGCCGCACATATAGATGTTGACCAAAATCTTTGCCCGAATCGGCAACCAGGGTCGACTCGACTAAAGACAGCCGCACGCTTCGGCGCCGTCTCAGCGGCTGGCATCGCCTGCTTACGGTTAAATTTTTCTCCCGAGACAGACGCCGGCATTTACACTTTTTTCACCGCCAGGACAACAATATAGCGCCCTGTATCACGCAAGCATTGACCGACAATTCTATACTCAAACGCGGATCCATCACGCTGGCGTGGCGGCCCTTCAGCCCGGCAGGAGCCTTTGCTCTACGCGCCAGGTCATGCTAATCAATGAAGAGGTTGTCTTAAGGCCTTACTACAAGGGACCCACCCCGACCCATGCCGCCCATCTTTATTACCTACCCGCAGGTCGCCCAGGCCATACAGGGAGTACACACGCCCTGGCTCGTCGTCCTGTCGTGTCTGGTGGCACTGGTATCGGTGTATTCGGCCATGGCCGTCGGCGAACGCGTTCACTCTGCGCGATGGCAACATCGACGCAGGGCCTGGTGGCTGGCCGGTGGCACCATGATGGGGCTCGGCATCTGGAGCATGCACTTCACCGGCATGCTCGCCTATCGTCTGCCCTTTCCCGCCCATCATGGTCTGTGGCTGACCCTGGCTTCATTGCTGCCGGCGGTGGTCGCCGGCCTGATCGCCGTGGCGGCGATGGCTCGCAGGGGACTGTCCACCACGCGCAAGATCATCGCGGGATGCCTGCTGGGGCTGGGCATCGCCACCATGCACTACACCGGCATGGCAGCCATGGAGGCGCCTGCCAGCATGCGCTTCGCTCCCATTCCCTTGCTGCTGTCACTGGTGATCTCGCTGCCCTTTGGTATCGCCAGCATCTACAGCTTCCATGCGTCCAGACACTTGCCCCGCGTGCAGGGCATTCGCCTGGGCAGCCTGCTGGCAGCAGTATTCGCCGCCCTGGCCATCTGCAGCATGCACTATTCGGCCATGATGGCGGTGTACTTTCTGCCGGACCCAGGCTGGCAGGCGACAACACCAATGGCCCATCACGGCTCGCTACTGGCCACCGCCGTCGCCGTGCTGTCATTTCTGTTTGCGGTGGCCACCCTGATCACGGTGCTTGTCGACAGGCGGCTACAGGACAGCGCCATGCGCATGCAGGTCTCACGCCGCCAGTTGGTGGATGTCATCGAATCGATGCACGATGGCGTCGTACTGCTGGATCAGCGTGCCCGCATGATCATGTGCAACCACGCCTTCGAGACCCTGACCGGTGTGCCCCATACCGACCTCCAGGGCCACTCGATGCTCAAGCTCAATACCCTGCTGCGGCTCGATCAGCATCGCAGCCAGGTACTGCGCTCGCTGCGAGAAAATGGCGCCTGGATCGGCGATGTCGAGGTCCGACACCGCCAAGGTCGCCGCTTCCCTGCGCGCCTGAGCATCAATCGTGTACGCGCCGATGAAGACGGTAGCGGGCATTTTGTCGCCACCCTCAGCGATACCTCCGCCCACCATGACGCCCAGCAGCATATCCGTTACCAGGCCTATCACGACGGCCTGACCACCTTGCCCAATCGCAGCTCGCTGCAGGAACGCATCCACGCCCTGCAACTGGCCAGCGACATCAGTGGCCGGCACATCATGTTGCTGCTGGTGGATATCGACAACTTCAAGGGCATCAACGATGCCCTCGGTCAGGCCACCGGGGATCGCCTGCTCAAGGCGCTGGCGGCCCGTCTCAGGCCCTGGGCCAGGCAAGCCAACGATCTGGCGCGGCTGAGCAGCAATGAATTTGCGCTGCTCTACGACGGTCTCTCGGTCTCCCCGGAGAATGCCATGGGGCAGGCCAGGGAAAAGGCGCGCAGCGTACTGGAATCCTTGAACGGCGACTATTCGCTGGCCGGCGAGCGCCACAGCTGCCGCGTCAGCGGCGGCTACCTGTTGTTTCGTGGCGGTGACCTCGGCGTCAGCGAACTGCTCAAGCGCGCTGGCCTGGCCCTGCTCGAGAGCAAGAGCGAGGCCGCCCAGCGTCCTTGCGCCTTTGAAGCCAGCATGGTCGAGCGCCTGAATGCTCGACTCAGGCTCGAGCGACAGCTCAAGGACGCGGTCGTCGGCGAGCAATTGCGCCAGTACCTGCAGCCTCAGGTCGATCACCAGGGCACGATTACCGGCGCAGAGGTACTGCTGCGCTGGGAGCATCCGGAGCTGGGGCTGGTCTCGCCGAGTGCCTTCATCAGCCTGGCCGAGGACACCGGCCAGATCATCGAACTGGGCAACTGGGTGCTGCGCAAGACCTGTGAGCTGCTGGCCGACTGGCAACACGACCCCCACAGAAGCGCCTGGACCCTGTCGGTCAACGTCAGCGCCCGGGAATTCCAGCGCGCCGACTTCGTCACCGGCGTGGAGAGGGCCCTGACGGATACCGGGGCGCCTGCAAGCCAGCTGACCCTGGAGCTCACCGAGTCCTTGATGCTGGGTGAGGCCTATCCGGTCATCGATACCCTGACCCACCTGCGCACCCTCGGGGTGCGCTTCGCCATCGATGACTTCGGTACCGGCTATTCCTCTCTGGCCTACCTCAAGCGCCTCCCGCTGGACAGCCTGAAGATCGATGTGGCCTTCGTCCGCGATCTGACCGATGACCCCACTGCGGCTCCCATCGCCCAGACCATCATCGCCCTCGCCCAGACCCTGCAACTCGGTGTCATCGCCGAGGGTGTCGAAACCGTGGAGCAGCAAAAGCGGCTGCTGGAGCTGGGCTGTCGTTCATTCCAGGGTTATCTGTACTCGAAGCCCCTTCCCCTCCATCAATTCCTGGCCCTGTCGTCGCGCCGCCGACTGCCGGTAGGTGGATCGGCGATGCCACTGCTTCAGGGCTGACGATTTCTCTGACATGGGCATATGCGAGAAGGTCTCGACTCGGGTACGCCTCTTCCCGCGGAACACCTCTACGTGAGGTATCACCTTTGCTGAACTTGCATTACCGCCACCAATTGGCAAGATGGACACCCTGACCCGAGGCGACTCCATCCCCCATGAACGACCCCCTCAACCACGACGAACGCGCATCGCTGATTTCCCCGGAAAGCCACGTCGAGGGGTTTCGCAAGGCACGAGACGCACGCCGCACCGAACTGATCGAAGACTACGTCGAGCTGATCTCGGATCTGATCACCGACGGCGGTGAAGCGCGCCAGACCGATATCGCCCGCCGCCTGGGCGTCGCCCAGCCCACCGTCGCCAAGATGCTAAAGCGTCTCGATGACGAGGGTCTGATCATCAAGCGCCCCTATCGTGGCATCTTCCTGACCGACAAGGGCAAGGCCCTGGCCGATGCCAGCCGCGAACGACACCAGATCGTCGAAGCCTTCCTGATCAAGCTGGGCATCAATCCCGAAACCGCGCGGGTCGACGCCGAAGGCATCGAGCACCATGTCAGCGCCGAGACCCTGGCCGCCTTCGAACGCTTTCTGAAAGGCTGACGCCATCGCCGGGGCTTATCCGGCTCCGTGCCCCCCTCTGCCAACACTATGCCAGCCCTCTGCCAGCCCCGGTCCACCTCCAGGCGACAGGGCCTGCCGGTGCGCTCCAACGCGCGAATAGCCTGACTCGATCACCTCGATTAGCGCTCTACGCTTGACGCGAGGGGCCTTAGGCGCCAAAACTTAGCCACGTCTATAAATGATAGCCAAATAGCACTTCGGTGCTGCTTGCGCGTCGTTCTTGCCCCGAGGAGCCCTGTTCATGCGTCGTTCAGCCCCGGCTTCGGCCCTGCTGACCCTGGCCTCGCTGGCCGCTCTGACCACCCCCCAGGTTCACGCCCAATCCGACGCCGCAAAGACACAGGCACCGCTGGATGTGGTCGTCACTGTCGGCATGCTCGGTGATCTGGTCGAGCAGGTGGGCGGCGACTGCGTCGCGGTCAACACCATGATGGGGCCGGGGATCGATCCCCACCTGTACCAGGCCAGCGCCCGTGACGTGCACGATCTCGATCAGGCCGAGCTGATCCTTTACAGCGGCTTTTCACTGGAGGGCCAGCTCGGCAAGGTGTTCGATCGATTTTCCCGGATCAAGCCCACCGCTGCGGTAAGTGAGCAGGCCGTCGGCGACGACCAACTTATCCACACCCAGGACGCCTATGGCGTCGACCCCCACCTGTGGATGGATGCAGGACTCTGGGCCCGGAACGTTCCGGTCATCGCTGAACTGCTGGCAGAGCAGCGTCCGCACTGTGCCGAGGCCATGCAGCAGCGCGCCGAGGCCTACCAGGCGTCACTGGCCGAACTCGATGACTGGATTCAGGCCAGCATCGACAGCGTCCCCGCCGAGCAGCGCATCCTGGTGACCGCCCACGACGCCTTCGGCTACTACGGACGCGCCTACAGCATCGAGGTGGCCGGCATCCAGGGGCTATCCACCGCCACCGAGACCGGCGTGGCCGATATTCGCCGCATGGCCGAGCTGGTGGTCGAGCGTGGCGTTCCCGCCATGTTCGTCGAGAGCACCATCAATCCGCGCACCGTCCAGGCGGTGATCGACGCCGCCGCCGATCAGGACCACCGGGTCGAGATCGGCGGGCAGCTCTATTCCGACGCCATGGGCGCCAAGGGCACCCTGGAGGGCACCTACATCGGCATGCTCAAGAGCAACACCGAGCATATCGTCAGCGCCCTGGGCGGTCAGCCCGCCCCCTTGCCCGAGGCCCTCGCGGCGCAGATCGCCTCCGCCAGCCAGGACGCCGACCAGTGAACACCACCACCCCGCAGCGCTTGAACGCCACCGCGAGGTCGACAGGAGCCACACCATGAGCGAGCAGCTCCACGAACCCGACCTGGCCCTCCACGTGGAGGACCTGACGGTCAGCTACCATGGCAAGCCGGTGCTGTGGGACATCGATTTCGACGTACCGCCCGGTGTCATGGCCGCCATCGTCGGCCCCAACGGCGCCGGCAAGAGCACCTTGATCAAGAGCATCCTCGGCCTGGTGCCCAGCGTCGCCGGCCACGTCACCCTGCATGGACGCCCCTACCGCCAGGCGCGGCGGCGGGTCGGCTACGTGCCCCAGCGCTCCACGGTGGACTGGGATTTCCCCACCACCGCACAGGACGTGGTTGGCATGGGCCTCTACGGCCGGCTGGGCTGGCTCAGGCGTCCCGGTCGCCGCGAGCGACACGAGGCCATGCAGGCGCTGGAGATGGTCGGCATGGACGGCTTTGCCGATCGCCAGATCAGCCAGTTGTCCGGCGGCCAGCAGCAGCGGGTGTTCCTGGCCCGGGCGCTGGTCCAGAAGGCCGACGTCTACTTCCTCGATGAGCCCATGGCAGGCGTCGACGCCACCACCGAACGCGCCATCGTCGACATCCTGCGCAGGCTGCGGGACCAGGGCAAGACGGTGATCGTGGTCCACCACGACCTGCAGACGGTGCGCAGCTACTTCGACTGGATGCTGATGCTCAACGTGCGAGTGATCGCCCAGGGGCCGGTCAACGACGTCTATACCGCCGACAACCTGCGCCGCGCCTACGGCGGCCAGATCGCCCTGCTCGACGATGTCACCGGCGTCATTCCCGCCGAGCGCGAGCTCGCCGGCCAGCGACCCGAGACGCGCACGCAGGAAAGTCGTGAAGAGGTGCCGAGATGAGCCTGAACGCCCTGCTCGGCGACTACACCCTGCAGAACGTGGTGATGGGCGCGGCGATGCTGGGTCTGGTCAGCGGCGTGCTCGGCTGTTTCGCGGTGCTGCGCAAGCAGAGCCTGCTCGGCGATACCCTGTCCCACGCGGCGCTACCCGGTGTCTGCCTGGGCTTCATCATCGCCGGGGGGCGCGAGATGGGCAGCATCCTTGCCGGCGCGCTGTTCACAGGCTCCTTGGCGGCGCTGGTGATGCTGCTGCTGACCCGCATGAGCCGGCTCAAGACCGACGCCGCCCTTGGCATCTCGCTCAGCGTGTTCTTCGCCATAGGGGTGGTGCTGTTGACCTATATCCAGGGCACCGGCAACGCCTCCCAGGGGGGGCTCGACGCCTTCCTGTTCGGCCAGGCCGCCGCCACCCTGCGCAGCGACCTGTGGATCATGGCCGGCGTCAGCGGCGTGGCTCTGGTGCTGGTCGGCGGGCTGTGGAAGGAATTCAAGCTGGTGTCCTTCGACGCCGAATTCGCTGCCACCCAGGGCCTGCCGGTCACACTGCTCGAGGCCTTGATGACAGTGATGATCGCCCTGGCCGTGGTGGTCGGCCTGCAGATGGTCGGCGTGGTGCTAATGGCTGCCATGGTCATCGCCCCGGCGGTGGCGGCGCGTCAGTGGGCCAACAAACTGGAGACCATGGTCATGCTGTCGGCGCTGTTCGGTATCGTCGGTGGCGTCACCGGCGCCTTGATCAGTGCCCTCGGTCCGGGGCTCGCCACCGGGCCGCTGATCATCCTGAGCCTGTCCAGCGTGGTGCTGGTATCGCTGCTGTTTGCGCCTCACCGGGGCTTTGTGTGGGAAATCCTCAAGCTTCAGCGTGATCGGCGCCAGCTACGTCACCAGAGGGTGCTCACCACCCTCTACCAGCTCGCCAGCCACCACGCCGATCGCCAGTATCGCTCCGAGAAACGCATGGTGGACGCCTACCTGGGCACCGACAGCCGGCGCGCGCTGGAGCGCTTGACCGCCCGTGGCCTGATCACCCAGCAGACCCCGCCGTCCCACGAACCCGGTGACCACAAGCGCTGGGTACTGACGCCGGAAGGCTGTCGCGAGGCCGAACGCATCCTCGATGACCTGGGCCGGGGAGGCCGCGCATGATGGCATCGCTGTTCAACAATATTCCGCTGATGATCATGCTGGTCGGCGCCCTCGTCGGCATCGCCTCCAGCCTGGTCGGGACCTTTCTGGTACTGCGCGGCACCAGCATGCTGTCCGACGCCATCGGACACTCCATCGTCTTCGGCATCGTGGTGGTGTGGTTGCTGACCCACCAGGCCAGCGGCCCGCTGCAGATCATCGGTGCGGCGCTCACCGGCATCTTCACGGTGTTTCTTACCGAGCTGCTGGTGTCGACCCAGAAGGTCAAGAAGGACGCCGCCATCGGTCTGGTGTTCCCGGTGCTGTTTTCCCTCGGGGTCCTGCTGATCAACCTCTACGCCAGCGACGTGCACATCGATGCCCACACCGTGCTGCTCGGCGAGATCGGCTTCGTGTGGCTCGACACCCTGCCTATCGGCGGTGTCGAGGTGCCCCGGGCGCTGGTCTCCATGGGGGCCATGACGGCGCTGAACCTGGCCTTCGTGGCGGCCTTCTACAAGGAGCTGAAGCTCGCCACCTTCGACAGCGCCCTGGCCAAGGCGCTGGGCTTCGCTCCTACCGCGCTGTTCTATGCGCTGCTGCTGTTGACCAGCGGCACCGCGGTGGCCGCCTTCGACGCTGTGGGCGCGGTGCTGTTCGTGGCCTTTGTCATCGTGCCGCCCTCGGCGGCCTACCTGCTCACCGACCGGCTGTGGAAGATCTTCGTCTACGCCTCGCTGATCGCCGCCGCCTCCAGCGTCTCGGGCTACTATCTGGCGGTGGCCTGGGACGTCTCCATCGGCGGAATGATGGCGGTGATGACCGGCGTCTTCCTCGCCCTGGCCTTCCTCCTCGGCCCGCGCTACGGCGTCTTCGCTCAATGGCTCGAACGTCGCCGCCAGCGCGAGCTGAACGAGAGCCGTACCCTGATGGTGCACCTCTATCACCACGAGGACGGCCCGGAGAAGGCGGTGGAAAACGTCACCATGGCGCTGCGTGATCACTTGATGTGGGACCCCGCCCGTGCCGAGCGGGTGGTGGAGCGCTCGCGCCAGCGCCATCTGGTCGTCCAGGAGGGCGAGCGCCTGCATCTGACCCAGGCCGGACGCAACCTGGCCCGGGAGATACTCGAGCCCGGCGCCAAGGCCGAGACCGGGGCCTGAGCCAGAGCACCGCGCGGACCCGGATACGCCTCTGGCAGCGACATCACCCCAGCTAGCGCAACAAAAAGGGCGGCCAATGGCCGCCCTTTTCGTGTTCCAACTACCGGTAGCAAAATCGCTTACTGGGCCTGGCGAGGGTCCGGCCTCCTCAGATCTTGATGTCGTAGTCCACGTACTTGTGCATCAGCTCGTCGTAGGTGCCGTCTTCCTTGATCTCGGCCAGGGCCTGGTTGAACTGCTCGGCGAGCTCCTTGTCGCGGGGACGGAAGGCCACCGCCACACCATGGCCGAAGTACGACTTGGGCTCACGGATCAACTCGGAGCTGACCACCACCTCGCTGTCGGCCTCGTCCACCTGCAGATTGGCCAGCGCCAGCGGGTAGTACATGAAGGCGCTGTCCAGGCGTCCGGTCTTGACGTCCAGCGCCAGGTCCTCGGCGGTGGCGTAGCGACGAACCTCCATGATGTCGCCATAGGTGTCGGTGATGAAGCGATCGCGGATGGTGCCGCGCTGTACGCCCACCGTCAGGCCTTCGAGGCTGTCGCGATCATCGGGGTCGATCTGCTGATCACGCAGGGTCACCCACACGCTGGGGTTGGAGTAGTAGGGTTCGGAGAACAGCACCTGCTGTCTGCGCTCCTCGGTGATCGCCATCGATGACATGATGGCGTCGTACTTGCGCGCCATCAGCCCCGGGATGATGCCATCCCAGCTCTGCTCGACCCACTCGCACTGGCGCTGGATGCGCCGGCACACCTCTTCCCCGAGCTCCACCTCGAAACCGGCAAGGGTGCCATCGGGAAGACGATACTCGAAGGGCTCGAACGGGATATCCACCCCCAGCTTGAGTGGCTCATCCGCCTGAACGGTGGTGGTGGCAAGGGCGGAGAGCCCGATCAGGGCGCCAAGCAGCAGGGGGCGGGAAAACGATCGCATCCGTGAGATTCCTTTTTTGCGTTATGGTTATTGATCTATGCCTTTTGGGCCTGATGAGTCTGCCACTCTCCGCCTGCGCCGCCAAGCCACTTGCAGGACAATGACAGACACCGCCCCACCACGACCAAGGAATCCCGATGCTCAACGGCCGTGCCCTGGCCTATCTGTGTGAAGTGCAGCGCCGTGGCTCGCTGCGCGCCGCCGCCGTCCACCTCAATGTGGACGTTTCGGCCATCAGCCGACTGATCCGCCGACAGGAAGAAGAACTGGCAACGCCCCTGCTGACCCGCCACCCCGACGGCGTCTCGCTGACCGAAGCCGGGCGCCTGCTGGTCGACCACCATCGCGCCCAGTGCGACGCCGAAAGCGCCACCCTGTCACGGCTCAACGCCCTGCAGAGCCTGAACAGCGGGGAGGTTCGCCTGGCGGTGGGCGAAGGCTTCATCGCCGATCTGATCAACGCCCCACTGCAGACCTTCATGACCGCCCACCCGGGCATCGACATCGTGGTGGTGATGGCCGGCGTCAACGAGGCCATGGCCCTGATCCGCGATCGCGAGGTGGACCTGGCGCTGCTGTATGCCCCACCGGTGGACCCGACGCTGCACTGCCATGTCGAGCGCCGCCACCCGCTGGACCTGATCGTACCCGCCGACCACCCGCTGACGCGGCGCCAGACGCCGCTGACCCTCTACGAGATCAGCGACTGGCCGCTGGCGCTGATGGACAACCCCTTCGGCATGCGCCAGATGGTCGATCAGGTGGCCCACCAGGAGCGCCTGCATCTGACCTCACGGCTGCACACCAATTCGGTGGCGGTGCTGAAGAACTTCGTGCGCTCCGGGATCGGTGTCACCTTCATGCCGGAACTGACCGTTGCCGACGATATCGAGCAGGGGCTGATCCGGGTGTTGCCGCTGGCCCATCCGGTGCTCAATGGTGCCCGCGCCCAGATCGTCAGCCGCCAGGATCGCCCACTATCGGTGGCCGCCGAGGCGTGCCTGTCCCATCTCCGACGAGGCATGCGCTTCTTTCAGGATGACGCCCCTCGCGTCAAGGCAGCTTGCCGCTACTGAGGCGTTGCCTGAAGATCAACGCCATAGGGTTTGATTAGTCAACGCGACAACGCCTAGTCTCGATATCGACTTGCAACGATGCCGTTTTACAACAACACGACAACACCGGAGAGTCCCATGAGCCTGTTTCGCCCCCTTCCCCTGGTCGCCGCCCTGTCCACCGCCGCGGCGCTGAGCCTGTCGGCCGCTTCGGCGCTGGCCGCCACCACCGTCAACCTGAGCTACAACGGCGCCCCCGATCCGGACAAGAACGCCGTCCACGTCTTCGCCACCAACCTCAAGGAACTGGTGGAAGAAAAGACCGGCGGTGAGCTCGAGCTCAAGCTCTACCCCAACAGCATGCTGGGTGAAGAGCAGGAGCGCATGGAGCAGACCATGGCCTCGCCGAGCCTGAACATCGCCTCCTTCGCCGGCATGTCGCCGATCGTTCCCGAGGTATTCGTCAGCGCCATCCCCTTCCTGTTCAAGGATTTCGATGACGCCCGCAGCTTCTTCGACGAAGGCGCCTACTGGCAGGCGGTGAAGGACGATCTCGAGGGCCGCGCCGGGCTTGAGCTGCTGGCGGTGGTCGAGGAAGGCGGCTTCCTGGCCTTCACCAACGACAAGACACCGATCGCCGAGCCGGCCGACTTCGAGGGCCTGCGCTTCCGCGCCATGGACCCGAGTCAGGTGGCCCTGTACGAAGCCTTTGGCGCCTCCGGCACCCCGATCCCCTGGACCGAGGTCTACATGGCGCTGAAGACCGGCGTCGCCGACGGCCAGATGAACCCGCCGATGTACATCATCCTGGGCAGCCTGTACGAGGTGCAGGACTACCTGACGCTGGCCAACATTCAGTACTCCGATCAGTTCCTGGTGGGCAACGCCAGCATGATCAACGGCTGGGATGAAGAGACCCAGGCGGCCTTCCGCGAGGCGGTGGCCGAGGCCAACCAGCTGGCCCGTGAGCACAACCAGGCCAAGGTCGACGAGCGCATCGCCTACCTCGAGGAGCAGGGCATGGAGGTCATCCGTCCCAGCGCCGACCAGCTCGAGGCCTTCCGCCAGCAGGGCCAGCCGGCCTATCTGGAGTGGCTCAAGGACCAGAACATCGAGCAGCGCTACATCGACATGGCCCTGGATGACGCTGGCGTCGAGCTCAGCGGCGAATAACCGCTAGACCGCGCTCGGGCCCTGACGGGCCTGAGCCAGACAGCCCAAGCAAGCGCCTGGCGGCCATACCCGTCGACCAGGCGCTGCCCAGAGCGCGGCTGCCTTGAGCCCCTCTACACTGGGACTTTTCACTAAAGCCCAGTCGCTGGAAAGCCTCAATCTCCGGATAATCCTCGATTGGATGCTGCCCGAGGGCGCTCCGCCGATCTTCACCCCTGCCGTGGAAGCCTTTGCCCATGTCCTGGTCACTTGCCCACTCTCCGCCGCTGATGGCCCTGCGGCGACTATCGCTATGGGTCGCCAGCGCCCTGCTGGTGATCGACCTGCTCGCCATGCTCTGCGGCGTGCTCGCGCGCTACCTGGCCGGCGGCGCGCCGATCTGGACCGATGAGCTGGCCCGCTACCTGATCATCGGCGCGGTGATGCTGGCGCTTGGCAGCGTCTGGATCGAGGGCGGCCATATGCGCGTCGCCCTGATCGAGCGACTGATTCCGCGCCTGGCCAGCAGGCTGCTGTCCTGGTACCAGTGGCTGTTGACCCTGGTGCTGGCCATCGGCGGTGCCTGGTTCAGCTTCCAGTACGCCCAGTCGGTGGCCATCTTCCAGAGCCAGGGGCTTGGCATCAGCCGCGCGGTACCGGTGATGTCCGTGCCTATCGGGTTCGCCCTGCTGGCGCTGATGGCGCTGTGCCACGGGCCTCACCCGCTGCCCACCCTGGACATCGAGGAGCCACACTCATGACCCTCGCCATGCTGGCGGTGTTTATCGTCCATGTGCTGCTCGGCCTGCCACTGTTCATCTCGCTGCTGGCCACCGCGGTGGTCGGTTTTGCCTTCGTCGACCTGTCGATGATCCCGCGCATGATGCCCCAGCAGTTCTTCGGCGGCATCGACGCCTTCTCGCTGATGGCCATCCCGCTGTTTATCCTCGCCGGCAACCTGATGAACGCCTCGAAACTGACCGACCGGCTGATGGCCCTTGCGCGCCTGCTGGTGGGCCACCTGCGTGGCGGCATGGGCCACGTCAATGTGGTCTCCAGCGTGTTCTTCGCTGGCGTCAACGGCTCGGCGGTCGCCGACACCTCGGCGCTGGGCTCGCTGCTGGTACCGGCCATGCGCAAGGAAGGCTACTCCACCGCCTTTGCCGCCGGCCTCACCGCCGGCAGCTCGCTGATCGGGCCGATCATCCCTCCCAGCATCTTCATGATTCTGTACGCCTCTCTGACCAATACCTCGGTGGGTGACCTGTTTCTGGCAGGCGTCATCCCCGGGCTGCTGCTGGGCGCCGCCTTCATGGGCATGAACGCCGTCTACGCCAGGCGCAAGGGCCTGCCCAGGGGCGATGGCTGGCCCGGGGCGCGCCAGCTGGGCATCGCCGCCCTGGGGGCGCTGCCCGCGCTGATGGCGCCTTTCCTGATCGTCGCCGGCATCGTCATGGGATTGGTCACACCGACCGAATCGGGTGCGCTGACCGTCGCCTATGTGGCGCTCTACGGCGTGCTTGCCGGTAACCTGAGCCTGGCCGGGCTGTGGCGGGCCTGCGTGGACACCACCCGCCTGACCGCCGCCATCTTCGTGATCATGGCCGCTTCCAGTACGGTGAGCTGGCTGTTGTCCTACGCCCAGGTACCCAACCAGTTCGTCGAACTGCTGACCCCCTACGTCGACAACCCGGTGGTCATCCTGCTGCTGCTGAGCCTGATCACCTTCATCACCGGCATGTTCATGGAGGAAGTCTCGGCACTGATGCTGCTGACGCCGATCTTTGCCCCGGTGGCGATGATGGCGGGTATCGATCCAGTCCATCTGGGCATCATCATCACCCTCAATATCACCATCGCGCTGATCACGCCGCCCATGGGTGCCTGCGTCTTTGTCGCTGCCGCCGTCAGCCGGCTCGAGATCACCGCGCTGTTTCGCACCATCTGGCCCTTCGTGGTCATCGCCCTGCTGGTCCTGGTGGCACTGATCCTGGTGCCGTCACTGACCCTGTGGCTCCCGACCACCCTGGGATGAGGCAACCATGACCCAAGATCGCTCTTCTCGTGATGCCTGCCGCGATCCGCGCCACACACCGATCCCCCTCGCGTCGGAACCGGCCTGGTCGCAGCTACGCCAGATTGCCATCCAGGGGCTCGACGAGCCGCTGGTGCCGATGAGCCTGGCACCGGCGCCGGTAAAGGTATTTCCGGCCTACGCCCGCCTCGGCATTCCCGGGGCGATCAACGAGTGCTACGTGCGCGAGGGCGTCTACCGCCGGGTGCTCGCCGCGGCCCGCTCGCTGCCCCAGGGCGTCGGTTTGATCGTGCTCGACGGTTGGCGCCCCTGGCGGGTCCAGCAGTACCTGTTCGAGACCTTGATGGAGGCGATTCTCGGCAATCACCCCGACATCGCCGAGGATGAACTGCTCGAGCGCACCCGGGAATTCGTCGCCGAGCCGAGCACCAGCCCGACCGGCCCCAGTCCGCACTTGAGCGGTGGCGCGGTCGACGTGACCTTGTGCGACGAAGACGGCCTGCCGCTGCCCATGGGTACGCTGTTCGACGAGGCGATACCGGCCTCCCACACGGCCTTCTACGAAGCCAAGGAGGCCCCCAGCGCGACCGAACGCGAGGTCCGCGACAATCGCCGCCTGCTCTACCACACCATGGCCGCCCAGGGCTTCACCAACCTGCCCAGCGAGTGGTGGCACTTCGACTTCGGTGACCAGCTCTGGGCCCACTACGGCGGCCATCCCCAGGCGCTGTACGGCCCGGCGGAACTGGACACCATCGAGAATCGCTGGCGGCGCCAGCTTTAGGGAAAACCAGGCTCCAGGGAGGAAGCTTACGCATAGCCTCCCTCGCCAATCTGCGAAAGATAGAGCAGGGCATCTTCGGCGCGTCCACGACTGACCAGGGCTTCCGCTGTCAAATCGCCAAAAGGCGCGATCGGATAGCTGCGATACCACGACCACGCCGCACTGATCGAGCCGGCCCAGGGTTCGATGCGTTTCAGAATCTCGCACGTCTGGCGTAAGCGCCTTTGTGTCGAGGACGCATGTAGCGGGTCCTTGCCGTCGATAGCACCCGAGCCAAGCCCAACGGCCAAGGCCAACTCGCTCTTTGTAATACGAAGCGCCTTGGCCAAAGCCTCAACGCTGATATCGCCGTCGGCATCAACGACCGCAAGGGCTCCAAACTTCATCTGGCTTACCTGAGCCAGGAAGTGGCGGTTTGAAAACCGTCACAACCCGCTCGTTGAAATCGCATACGGCCCTCTTGGCGAGGGCCCTCCACCTCGAAACACCGCCCGCCCGGCCCTGCAAGACCGAACGAAGCAGCTCCCTCAGAGTGTGGTACCCATTGATGGGAACCGGTAAACCAAGCTGTGCTGAACACGTCTGATTACTGATGGATACCGAGAAGGAGATATCAGGAAGCTACGCTCAGCGCAGCGCCACGGCCTCAAGTGGGCCAGCGAACCACTGCTGGCGCAGGCCGCGCTGCTGATCGAGGATCAGCGCGAGGTAGTCGCGCAGGGGATGCGCGGCGGCCAGTCGCTCGCGATGGCGCCTGAGCGCCACCTGGTGAGGCATCTGCTCGGCGGGCTGGTGCAGCCCGCTGGCCTTGTGATTGAGGGTCGCAAGCGACGGCAGCAGCAGGTGGCTGGCGCCGCTCGCCAGGGCGATGGCGATACCGGCGGCGTCGAAGTCCCCGAGATACAGATGCGGGCGCTGGTCGTGGAAACACTCGCCCCAGGCCGCCGCCAGGGCATCAAACCCCTGGCGGTAGAGGGTGTCGCCACGATAGACCACCAGCGGGGCGACGACCTCGCCCAGCTCACCTTGGGCGCCATCCAGCTCATAGAAGCTGTCCAGGTTTTCGACCTGCACCAGGGCGTCGAAGGCGGCCAGGCTGAGGTCGCGCCAGTCCAGGTCGCGAATCTCTCGCGGGGTGGTGGCAAGCCAGGCCGGCGTTGCCGAGGCCGGGGCGCTGACCAGCACCCTGGCCTGGCGGGGTGTGGCGCGGTTGGCCTTGTCCTCGTCAAAGCCGTGCGCAGCCTGCTCTCGGGTGGAGCGCCCACGGGTGGTGGCGTCGATGGGCCTATGCCCCAGCTCCTGAAGCGTCGTGTCGATGGCTTCAAGCAAGCGCCGGTCAAAGCGCAGCGTGTCACCCCGGCGATAGTCATCGAGCCTGATGTCCTGCGCGTCGCAGAACGCCTCGATCGCCACAATCGCCTTCAGCGTGCGCTTGCGTTCCACCATCCGGGCAGCCTTTAGCTCCCGGGCGATACGCGAAAGCACCGCGTAGTCGGTCGGCTTCAATGCCCCTTCCGCCACGCCTAGACCACCAGCGCCAGGCTGACGTCGTGGATCAACTGGACGTCGTTGAAGGGCCCGGCCGGGCTCTCGTCGGGGATCAGCCGAAAGGCGCGCTGCTCCTCGCGGGGCAGGCCCTGGTACTCGGCGATGACCTGAAACAGCCAGATCTCCGGGTCCCACTCGAGCTCGCTCTCGCTCAGGTACGCCAGGGCGCTGGTGCCCGACGAGGCGCCAGCGGCGGGCGCCTGCTGGTCGACCACGTCCAGGTAGAAGCGCTCCACATCCTGCTTGAGCGCCTGCTGGCGGGCCTCTACCATGCTCTGCGCCTCGACCATGGCAGGGCCTGCCACCTCGGCCTGCTCCGGCCGGTGAACCGCCACCGGCAACTGGTGCAGCAGCCCCGTGAGCACCTCGGCGTCGCGGTGGTGATCCAGCGCCGGGGCGGCGGCGGCGTGCAGCGGACTTGCGTGGTTGAACAGCTCCGGCACCTCGCTGCGCCGGGTGTAGTTGCCCGGCACAAAGCCCGGATGCTCACGCAGGAAGGCGGCCATGCCGGCCACCAGCCGGCTCTGCTTCTGCTGCTGGCGAAAGCGCGCCATCAGCTCGATCAGTCTTCCCTGGACCTCGCGCAGGTTGGTGTAGTGCTGGCTCAACTGCTGCTGAAGCTGGCTGATCAGCAGCTTGCGCAGGGCGCCGTCGCTGCCGACCAGATCGATCAGCTCGTCGAAGTCGATCAGCGCCATGCCGTCGAGCAGGCGCACGATCTGCTTCTGGGCGCGGTCGTTCTCGCGGATCTTGTCGTTGAGTCGGCTGACGAAGCCGAAGTCACTGTTGAGCCGCTGCCACAGGCTGTCGATGGCGTCGGCGAAGCGGCCGTTGAGGTCGTCCACCTCCTGGCGCAGACGCAGCATCAGCGGCCCTTGCTGCCAGTGCTCGCCCAGGCTGACCGCCTCGCGGTAGCTCTGCACCAGGTTGCGGATCTGCTCCAGGGTCTCGCCGACGTCGGCGTTGACGTGACGGCGGGTCTCGTCGGCCAGCATCTCGGCGATCAGCTCGCGCACCTTGGGGGTCAGCTTGACCGCGCCGTGCTCGTCGGGCCGCCACACAATCCGCGCCGCCAACAGCTTGCGAAGGGCGCCTTCAGTGAGGGTCTCCAGCGGCACCTCGTCGCGGGTATAGCCCTGCATCAGCACGTCGGCGTAGCGCCCCAGCAGCGACAACCGCTCGGTGCCGGTGGCGACCAGCCGGCTCTCGAGCGAGTGTTCCTCGCTCATAGCAGCGTCTCCTGGCGGGCCGGTGCCTCGTCATCCACCGGCAGGTTCTCCTCGTCGCGGATAAAGCGCACCAGCTCCACCAGATAGTCGATCTTGGCGGTCACCAGAAAGACCTGGCGGTCGGCGTGGGGCTGCAGCAGGTAGCCGTGCTCCTTCAGACGCTTGAACACCTGCTTCATCTGGGCGTCGAGCTGCTCGCTCTGGGAGCCGAAGAAGGGATCGGTGGCCAGCCGCTCCAGGCGCTCGCGCAGGCTCTGGTTGTCCTCGCACTTGGCGCTGAACTCGGCGGGCTTGAGCACGTCGCCGGGGGCCGCCAGGGAGTCCTGGCCCAGCGCCTCCTGCACCAGCTGCAGCCATTCGAGCAGCGGCAGCAGGCTGTTGACGGTCTCGCCGAGCTGGCGCGACAGCTGCTCGCGGGCGTCTTCGTTGAGCTGACGCCAGGCCAGAAAGTGGACGCTGCGATCCTCGTTGGTGGCCAGGCGGCGGTTGAGCGGGCGCAGGTAGATGTCGATCTGCTCGCGCACCTCCTCGTCCTGGAGCTTGCGAAAGGCGCTCTCGTCGCTGACGGCGCAGATGAACTCGCCGGCCAGCAGCCGTTCGAGCAGGGGACCATGTTCGATCATTGGGTGACCTCCTCGGCGCTGCGCTGCTTGAGACGCTGAGCCAGCTTGCTCAACCGCGGTTCGATGCGCTTGAGCCGGCGCCGGCCCGGCTGGGCGGCGTCACGGTCGATCAGGTAGCGGTTGTGGAACAGCAGCAGCACGTCGGACTCCGGGTTGGGGAAGGCGCCGACGATGTGGATATGGTTGCTGTCGCAGGCCTCGAACAGCTTCTCGACGTTGTGATAGGCCAGGGTGCCGATCTCGTCGATGGGCCAGTGCACGCTGATCTCGGCCTGGCCGCGCAGCAATCGGGTAAAGGCCAGCAGGAACTTGCACAGGATCAGGTAGGCCATGCCATGGCTCGAGGATTCGAGCAGTTGGCGATCGTTCTTGATCACCAGGTCGGTGCCGCCCTCGTTAAGGTGCAATTCCAGGCGCAGCAGGCTCTCGAAGCTGTACTGCTGGTCGCTGCGCAGCAGGTCGACCACGTCGGCCAGGGCGTTGAGGTAGTCGTCCCCCGGCAGTCCGCCGGTCTCCTGCCAGTCGCGATAGTCCTGGGCGAAGCGCTTGAGCGGCTCCCAGAAGCCCAGCTCGTCGATGGTCGACTGAATGCGCACTTCGGCCTTGGTGATGCCCTCCAGGCGCAGGTCGTCGGCGACCTCTTCGGACAGCCGCCGACTCTGGGCACTGATGCGCCGATTGAGGTCACGAAAGACGGTAAAGAACTTGTCCAGATCGGCGCCGAGATTGCGCCCCTGCTGGACCAGCTGCTGCTGCTGGTCCTCGAGCAGCTTGAGCATCCCGCGCAGCAGCGGCAGCAGCCGGCGCGGGCTGGGCTCGGCACCGTCGGCGGCGTCATCCTCGCGCAGCTTGGCGCGCTCGGCGCTCATGGTATCGACAAAGCCGGTGCTGGCGCCCTTGATCAGCTCGCTTTCGACCTGCTCGCAGCCCTTGCGCAGGGCGTCCATCTCACGAGCACGCTCCGACAGCGCCTGGCGGGTGCGCTCGATGCGCTCGTGGACGTCGCCGGGGGCATCGTGCCGGGGCGCTGGAGAGGGGTCCAGCGGCAGTTGCTCGACCTGCACCAGCAGTGGCTTCAAGGCGTCGATCACCTCGGCCTCGGCGCTGCGTTGGGCCTTCAGTTCGCCCAGCGCCTGCTGGTGGGCGGCGCGGTCGGACTGGAATTCGGCCTTGCGCTGCTCTCGTTCGCGCTCGGCACCCTCCTTGTCGCGTACCAGCCGGGTTTCCTTGTCGACCAGCTCGGGCTTGCGCTGGCCCCAGTCCAGGCGCATGAAGCGGCGATAGTCTTCCAGCTGCTCCTGGCGCGAAGCGGTCAGCCGGATACGCTCGTCCAGCGAGGCCAGTCGCGCCTTGGTGTCCTTCAGCGAGGCCAGGTCCACGCCCTGCTCCTGCAGTTCACGGTCGAAGGCCGCCTCTAGCTCCTTGCGCTGGCGCTGATGCTCGCTCTTCTGGTCGCTCTGGTACTGCTTCAACTGGCGGATCTGGTCATCGACGCCGTCGAGGCGGCTCTGGCCGTCGGCCTTCACCTCCAGCATCTGCGCCTGGTGGGTCTTGGCCAGGGTATCCAGGGCGGCGCGCTTCTCCTCCTTCAGCCCATCGTGGCTGGCGCGCTGGGCGGCCAGCGCCTCCTCCAGGCCCTGACGCCGCGCCTTCTGCTGGCGGGCGTGACGCTCCTGCAGCTGGCTGCGCGCGTCGCGGGCGTAGTCGACCTCGGACTCGGCGCGCTTGAGCTCCATGCGCGCACGGCGCACCGCTTCCTCGGCGGACTGCACCCGCTCGTTGGCCGCCTTCATCTGGCGCTCGGCGGCCTGCACCGCGCTCTCGGCACGCACCTGGGCGGCCTCGGCCTGCTCGATGGCGGCCAGCAGGCTGGCCTCCTCCTGGGCGTACTCGGGCACCTCGACCGCGGCCAGATCCAGGCCCACCCCGAACAGCTCATCGTGGTCCTGCTCACCGACACGGGGCGACAGGTCGCGGCGCTCCAGCAGCTCCGGCGCGATCACCTTGCCCAGACGCTGCTCCCAGCCGGGACGATGGAAGCGCAGGAAATGACGCAGTGTGCCCTGGGCCGGATCACGTTGCTGGTGCAGGCCATAGGTGTGAGCTTCGGCCCTGGCGAGCTGATGACGGGCCTCGTCGAGTTCCTTTTCGGCCTGATCACGGGCGCGCTTGAGGGTGTCGAGCTCCTCGCGCAGCGCCCCCAGCGTCTCGCTCGCCGCCTCGCGGTCGGTCTGGGCCTGGTCGAGGCGAGCCTGGGCCAGCTCCGCCTCCTGGATTTCCTCGGCGCTGGCAGCGCTGGCGGCCAACTGGGCCTTGAGCTCGGCCAGCCGCTCGACGCCGCTTTCCAGGCGCTCACGGTAGCTCTCGTCGAGCTCCTGGCGCTGCTGCTGGTAGCGCTGTTCGAGCTCGCTTTCCTGACGCCACTGCTGGTCACGCAGCTCTTCGCGGGTCTCGCCCAGCTCGTCGATGCGCGCCTGGGTCTCCTCGGTCTGGCGGGCCAGCTCATCGCCCAACTCACGCAGGCGTCCTTCAAGGCGTGACTGGCTTTCCTGGAAGGCGTTCTGCATCACCGCCAGGTGCTCGCGCAGCTGCTGGCTCTGGTCGCGCCACTGGGGCAGCGCCTGGACGTCACGCTCCAGCGCCGGCATGTCGGCCTCCTCGTAGGCCTCGAAGGTCGCCTGCAGGTCAGAAAGCTCGCGCTGGGTCTGCTCCAGCTCGCTGGTCATCTCGCTCAAGCGGTCGTTGAGGGCATCGCGGGCCTGTTCGTAGGCGGCTTCACGCTCCTGGAACTCGCGCTGGCGGTTGCCGATCTCGGCCTCGGCGTCGGCCAGGGTGCGCTCGGCGCGGTGGCGGTCGGCCTCGAGCTGGGGCTTCAACTGCCACAGGGTCGTCTCGCGCTCGGCGATCTCCTGATCGAGCTCATCGAGCTTGCCAAGCGATCGCTCCAGCGGTTCCAGTCGCTTGGACTGGCGCATCTGGGCGATCCACTCCCGCGCCTTGGTATTGCGGATGCGGGTCACCGGCAGTTCGACGCCGTCCTCCTCGAAGATCGCCGCCAGCATGGTCTTGAGGGTATCCATCTTGCCCTCCTTGGCGTGCACCGCGCTGATCAGCTTCTCCATATGACGGATGCGATGCTCCGGCTTGACCAGGCTGAACTGGGCAGCCATCTGGCGAAGGCGCAGGCTTTCCTTGCGGTTGCCCTGCTGGTGGGTGAAGTCGTTCTGGATCACCGAACGAAACTCCGAGGTAGCGCCGAGCTTGGGCGACACCGGAATTCCCTCACGACGCAGCTGGCTGGCCCAGTCGCTGTAGTCCAGCGCCGCCACCCCGGCCTCGCTCTCCACCAGATAGTGCCCGGGCTGGTAGGGCGCACCGACAAAGCGATACTCGACGCCACCGTCGCTCTTGCGGGTCAGCACCGCCTGGCAGACGTTGCCCGCCTCGCGGCGGTACTCGTAGATCAGGTAGCTGTTGCGGTTGGGCAGATAAAAAGCGTCGAACTTCTTGCGGGTCTTGGGCACCACCTTGTTGGGCAGCTCACCGTAGAACACCGGGACCAGCCGCTGCAGCGTGGTCTTGCCCGAGGCGTTGGTGCCGCAGATGTTGGTATGGCCGTCGACGTCCAGCTCGACCACCCCCTCGAGGTGGCCGTGGATCATCACGATGCGCAACAGGTGAGCCATTGGGATTCCTTGATCGCTTGCCCGGTAGGAGGGCTATTCTGCCAGAGACGAAGCGCCCTGACAGTGCGACCAGAGTTGCCCGACAGCAAGCTTTCGCCTACAAGGTCCCTGCGACAGGGAGAGCCCGACGCCCCCCGTCACCCCGAACGACTCCTTGCTCCGCATCCATCAATGGCTATCCACGCACCACACCACAGGGGAAGACCGCCATGCACTTCGCCACCCTCGGCCCCGAGGACAGCAACCACGCCCTGGTGCTCGCCCGCTACCTCGACGATCGCAGGCTCAAGGAGCCTGACCTCACCGACATCGAGCCCCGGATCAGCCTGGTGGATGACTTCATCGGCGCCTTCGAGGAACTGGTCGCCGGGGGCTACGACTATGTGCTGCAGGTCAGCGCCCACCCCAGCCACGCCGACTGCGTCGGGCGCTTCATGCATCGCGCCTTTCCGGTGGACGCCTTCATCGCCCCCAGCCGCCCGCTGGCGCTGGTAGCCCGCGCTGACGTGGCCCAGCCGAAAAGCGTGCTGCGACAGCCCGCCACCCGCCACTACACCGACCTTTCGACCTTCGCGGAACACGACGCCCCCACCATCGTCGCCGCCCTCGAGCAACTGCTGGACGGCCAGGCCGACGCCGCCATCGTCGCCGAGGACGCCATCGAGCGTCATCCCGACCGGCTGCGGCTGATTCAGCCCCTGGGGCCCGCCCTGGATACCTGGATCCTTTACGCCAATCGGCCCCTGTTCCCGGACAGGGAGCAGGGGCCGATGCTGGGCGCCAACGACGCCATGGCAGAGCACTTCAGGGAGACGAGTCGTCGCGCGGATCGAGGCTAAACCTGACGGAGCGACGCGATACTTGCCACCACGCTTTTACACCGGCCAGGGTACGAAGATGACACCGAGCCCGAGTGCCACCAGGGCAGCCCTGAGCCACCAGGCGAAACGCCCGATCAGCCCGTAGGACACCAGGCCGAGGCCGATCAGCACGCCCAGGGTGGTGGCCAGGGCAGCGAAGACGCCGGAGCCAAGGTCGAGCAGCGCCGGGTGCGCGACCATCGCCAGCGGAATGACGTAGAGCCCGACCCCCAGCGCCATGGCCTTGCCCGCCACCTTCAGCCAGTTCTCGTCGGCCATGCCGGCGGCGATGAACACCGCACCACATACCGGTGGGGTGATGGTGGACAGCAGCGCGAACCAGAACACGAACAGGTGGGCGGTCAGCAGCGGCAGGCCCAGTTCGGTCAGCGCCGGCCCCGCCACCGAGACGCAGATGACGTAGGCGGCGGTAGTCGGCACCTCCATGCCCAGCACCAGGCAGGCCAGGGCGATAAGCAGCAGCGCCGGCCACAGCTGCCCACCGGACAGCGACAGTATCGCCGAGGTGACCTTGACCCCGAGCCCGGTCAGCGACAGCACCCCGATGACCAGGGAGGCGCACAGGATGATCGCGCCGATGACCGCGATCTGGCGCCCGGCGGTCAGCGCTGCCTGGGCCAGGCGGGCGCGGAACTCCGTCCCCGACACCTTCAGCTCGGTGTTCATGGCCAACAGCGCAAGGCCTGCGAAGATCGCCACGCTGGCGGCGTACTGGGGGGTATTGCCGGCGTGGAAGATGCGCTCGAGCAGGATCGCAAAGGGCACCGCGAAGAAAAGTGCGGTGGTGATCACCTCACGCGCTGCCGGGCGGTCCTCGGCGGCCACCGGCTTGAGATCGAAACGGGTGGCGAAGGCGTTGATGCCGAGCCACACCGTGGCGAAGTAGAGAAAGGCCGGCAGCAGCGCCGCGGCCATGATCTCGGTGTAGGGGGTGCCGGTCAGCTCGACCATGACGAAGGCCCCTGCGCCCATCAACGGCGGCATGATCTGGCCCCCGGACGAGGCCACCGCTTCCACCGCCGCCGCCAGCGAGCGTGGATAGCCGAGTCGCGCCATGGACGGGATGGTGATGGCTCCGGTGGAAGCTACGTTGGCCGACGCCGAGCCCGAGATCGAGCCCATCAGCGCACTAGAAATCACCGATACCTTGGCGCCGCCACCGGTCAGGCGGCCCGCCGCGGCGCCGGCCAGGTTCATGAAGCCACGCCCCGCCTCGCCCGCGTTGAGCACCGCACCAAAGATCACGAAGATCGCCACCACCGAGACACTGACCCCGGTCAGCTTGCCCCACAGCCCGCCCTCGGCGATGGTCAGCGAACCGACCAGGCTGGCCATGGGCAGGCCAGGATGACCAAACTCGCCGGGCACGTACTGGCCCAGGGCCGCATAGCCCAGCGCGATCGCGGTCACCAGCGGCAGCGGCCAGCCGATGGCACGCCGGGCGGCCTCCAGCGCCACCACAATCAGCAGTAGACCCACCGCCATCTGCAGGGGGGTGTCGATAAAGCCGTACTGGCCGCTCAGGGCGTCCTCGTTCAAGGCAATATAGCCGCAGGCGGCGATACCGAGGGCGGTCAGCCCCAGGCCGCTGATGCGCTGCCACGGCGTGCGGGCGGAAAACACCAGCACCCAGGGCAACACCAGCGCCATGTGCAGTGGCCGACTGATCAGTGCCGGCGTCAGGCCGTGGAAGATCAGTCCCAGGTGAAACACCACCGACAGGGCACCGAGCGCGATCCATAACGGGGCACCCGGCCACGGCGAACGAACAGGATCACGCGCGTCGGCCGCTGTGGCCGACGAAGAAGCGTCGCTTGAGTTCATGAAATCAGCACATCATCGATGAAACGGAGCGGGCCCACAGGGGCCCGCCGGGTCGAGATCTGGACAGGATCGTCTCAGCGCAGGGCCTCGGGCACCTTCACGTCGACCTCGTCGTAGTAGCGCAGGGCGCCGGGGTGCAGCGGCCCCTCGAGGTTGGTCAGCATCTGCGGCGAGATCGCCTGCCACCAGGGTGAGGTCTCGGCCATGGCCTCGCGGCGCTCCCAGAAGGTCCTGGTCAGGGTGTAGGCGGTGTCCTCGTCCATCGCGCTGGTGGTGTAGGCCACCACCGGCAGCGAGGTGGTCAGCACGTCCTCGTCGATACCCGCGTAGGTGCCGGCGGGGATGGTCTGGGGCGCGGCGCCAGTGGCCTCGACCTGTGCTTCGGTGAACGACACCAGGCCGACATCATGGCTCGCGGCGGTCTCGATCACGTTGGGTGCGGGAAAGGAACTGGCGGTGGCGAAGGCGTCGATCTGGCCGTTCTTGAGCGCGTCGGGGGCACTGCCCACGTCGGCGTCGTCGACCTCGACCTGGTCGGCGAGGTCGAATAGCTCGAGATAGCGTGCGGCCTCGCGGGCACCGAAGGAGCCCTGGCCGATCAGCAGGTGCTTGCCGGCCAGTTCATCGATGCCGAGGGTGTCCTGCTCGCCCGCCACCACGAAGTGCATGGTCAGCGAGGGAATCGGGAAGAGTGCACGAATGTCCTGCAAGCGCGGATGGTTGCGACTCTCGAAGGGGCCGGTACCCTCGCGGGCGCGGGTCACCAGGCCGGGCGGCGAGGTGAAGACGTAGTTGCCGGGACGCGCCATCACCTCCATGACGTTCTGCACCGAGCCCTGGCTCTCTTCCAGGGTCAGGGTCATGTCACCCTCGGTGCCGGCCTTGATCGCCTCGGACAGCTCCACTCCCATCTGGTAGTAGGCGGTACCGGCGGAGGCGGACTTGTAGGTCAGGCGGGTCTGGGCGTGGGCGCTTGCGGCGGTCAGCACCATGCTACCGGCGAGCACAGCCGTCAGGGCCTTGAGGCCACGGCTTCGAAGATGACGCATTGAGGGGGTCTCCAGTCGACAGCGGGCGTGGCCAGTGCCTCGTTTTGCTTATGCTCCCGCCAGGCTTCAGGATCTGGCGGGAATGGCCGGCCAACAGCATATTCGACTGGCGTGATTCGTGCCACGGCGCCAAGACACTCGTGGCCCCAAGAAAAAGTCGCGGGCGCCGAGCATAGCGACGCCCGTGGCCAATGATGTCAGACGCCCGCGCTATCAGGGCAGGCAGCGTGACACCAGTTTCAGCGGTAGAAGGCGGGACGCTCGGCCAACGCGATCGGCTCGACCTGCTGCGAATGCCGCGCCTTGACGCAGGCGTCACTGGTCACCGCCGCCACATAGCCATCCCAGGCGGTAGGGCCATGCCGCTCGCCCTTGGCGGTGGCATCGACCCACTCCTGAAACTCCACATCGAAGGCGTCGATAAAGCGGTCCTTCCAGTGGGTGATCACGCCCAGCGAATCCCGTGCGCTGTGACGCAGCGGCACGCTCGCCGGTTGCGGCAGATCGGCAACGCCGCTCTCCCCCACCAGTTCGCAGCGAATGTCATAGCCGTACTGGCAGTTGAGGAAGCTCTCGATGGTGATGACCATGCCCTTGCGGGTGCGCAGGATGATCAGCGAGGGGTCCTGCAGATCACCCTCCACCAGGCTGGAAACCCGCGGCTGGATGACCTGGGCGCTGACGTAGTCGTCCTCCAGCAGCCAGCGCATCACGTCGAACTCGTGGACGCAGGAATCGATCAGGCCCGCATCGCCGGAGAAGTTGGCCTGGGCATTGCGATGCGCGCACTTGGCGATCAGCGGCTGGCCGATGCCACCCTCGTCGAGCAGCGCCTTCAGCTGGCGGTATGCCCAGTCGAAACGGCGCATGAAGCCTACCTGGACCAGCGCACGACCCGAGGCAATCTCGGCCTCGACGATACGCAGGCAGCCCTCGGCGGTGGTGGCCAGTGGCTTTTCGCAGAATACCGGCTTGCCCGCCTCGATGGCGGCCAGTACGAATTCCTCGTGGGTCGGTCCCCAGGAGGTCACCACCACGGCGTCGACCTCGGCGGCGTTGATGACGTCGTGGCCGCTGGCATAGGCCCTGGCCTCGATGCCGACCTCGTCGATGGCGGCCTGTGCCTGCTCGAGGCCGACATCACTGGCGGCCACCACCCTCGCACCCTTGAGGGTATGGTTCAGCCGGCGCATATGTTCCTTGCCGATGGCTCCGGTACCGATGATGCCGATAGATAGCGTCATGTCTGGCTCCTTTCTGTTATTGACCACTTGTTGAAATCGCACCTGCTGCCCTCGCATGGGTCGAAAACGTCGTGTGGGCAGCGTCAAGGCTCTACCAGCGTCGCGGCGCTGGTGCCAGAGCCAGGTGGCGTGGCCGCCCGATCGCTCGGGCGGCCATGTCACTTAGCCTTGTTGAGGGTTGGGGTCATCACACATGGGGATCGTCTGCGGCAAGCGCCGCCGCCGGGCGACGACGATGAATCCAGATCGAAGCGCACACGAAGTACACCAGCGACAGCGGAATCACCAGCCACTTGAAGGTTTCCACGTAGTCGACGACAGCGGCGTTGTCACCGGTCCATGACCACAGTGCCGCCAGGATGATGATCACCAGGCAGGCAAACGAGATCAGGTACAGCGGATCACGACGATTGACCGCGGGCTGCGCCTGGGGCGACTCGCCGGGCAGTTCCGGCGGATCCACCGGGCCATAGGCCTCTTCGTAATAGTCGATACCGGACTCGGTGTTCGCGCCCATCCGGCGGCACAGCAGCGGGTAGAGCAGAAAGCTCAGGGTCCACACCGGGAGAAACACGACAAACAGATGCACCTGGGGCAGGGCAATGAGCACGACGCCGAGGATCACCCCGATGGCCCAGGTCAGCATGGCCGGACGATTGTCCTCGAGCCCCTGATGTTCGCGCCACAGCGGGCGGATCGACAGGCGCGGCAGCAGGAAATGCTCGGCGGCGATGATCGCGCCGATGGGGGCCATCATCATCACGAAGTAGGACAGGACGTTGAGCAGCGAACCGAAGACGAACGGGAAGCAGGCGACGACCGTGGTGGCAGCCCCCACCACCAGGGCAACGTTGAACGGCTTGTGACGATGGAACACCGCCTGAAACGCCAGCCCGGAGCGATAGAGGCTGGGGATCGAAGTGGTCCAGCCGGCGATCACTACCGCCACCAGCCCCATGGCGCCGAGCAGACGGAAGGCGATGGCGCCCGGATCAAGATCGACCATGGCTTCCTTGAGCAGCATCGCCGAGGTGGCGCCAAGGATGCCCGCACAGACCCAGGCCATGAAGTGGCCGATGTACATGCCAGAGGCTGAAAAGTAGCCGTAGGAGGACTTGCGCGCGAAGCGCAGGATGCTCATGTCGCTCATGCCGAGGTGCATCGGCAGGTTGATGCCCCAGGCCCAGGCGGCGATGACCCACATGTTGATGCCAGGCTCGCCTTCGGGAGTAACGCCGGTCCACACCAGTGCACCGAGCACGTTGCCCAGGCCATCGATGCCTTGCTCGGCGCCCAGGTGGGTGACGATGGGGATCGACAGGATACCGCTGACCAGGAACATGATCGCCATCCAGGGCGCGCATACGGTGGAAAAGTTGGCGATGCGCTTGAAGCCCTTGAGGGTCAGCCAGACGGTAAAGGCGCCGACCAGCAGCGCCAGGATCACGAAGCTGGCACTGGTGGGATAGAGTCCCACCTGGGGCGGAATATCGGTCAGCACCCGGAAGGCCGAGGCCGAGACCGTGATCATGGCGCCGGCGATGACGGCGTAGAAGACACCATTGAGGATGTTGTAGACGGTGGAGATCTTCTTGCCGGCAAGCCGGGCCAGGAACCAGTACACCGTCATGCGGGTGCGGGTAGCCACCGGACTGCAGATCCAGGCCCAGGACAGCACCGCCATGAAATTACCGAGAATCAGGCCCCAGATCAGATCACCGGTGGAAACACCTAAGGTGACCAGCGCTGCGCCGATGACGAATTCGGTGCCGGCCACGTGCTCACCGGAGTAGGCCCCGAGAAAGTACTTGCCGCTCAACTGCCGGCTGGGGGGAATGCGTTGATATTCGAGCTCTTCGCTCTGGGCGTTGTCGTCCGCTGTCGCGGTCGCCTGCGCCCCTGCCGCTTCTGTGCTCATAACGTTGTCCACTTGTTATTGGAGGATCGATGGCCCTTGTGACCGGTTGCAAACGGTCAGGGCTCCAACCTCGGCGGTCCATGTTTTTCCACGGCCCACACCAAATGAAACATACATTCCGAAATAAAAAACAACAAACCAAACGTTCTATACTTTAGTCGACTCGAACGCCTGATCCGACAAAATTGTAAATAACGTAATCCATGACGACATCTTTAACTGAATTGGCGCACACAAACATCGTCTATCCGCCATAACCACTCGCTCCAGTCCCACGATTCAACACCTGCCGCGATAGCCAAAAGGAAGGCGCCGGATTCGGCGCCTTGGCAAGCGTGAAGCGGCGCAACCGGATAGCCTCCGCCCCCGGTACGCTGCAGCATCGCCGACGGGACAGGGCACCAACGCCGAAGCGGGACGCTTGATGCACCGCCAAGGCGACACACGCACCGCTACGGCGTCATACGCAGTCACAGGACCACAGGTACAGCTACAGCGTCGGCATGGTGAAGTGACCGCCGCTATCACGTACCTCGCTGGGCCAGCGCTGGGTGATGGTCTTCATGCGGGTGTAGAAGCGCACGCCGTCGGGGCCATGCATATGCAGCGGGCCGAACAGCGAGCGCTTCCAGCCGCCAAAGCTGTGAAAGGCCATGGGCACCGGGATCGGCACGTTGACGCCGACCATGCCGACCTGGATGCGCTCGCAGTACTGGCGAGCGGCGGCGCCGTCACGGGTAAAGATGGCGGTACCATTGCCGTATTCGTGGTCGTTGACCATGGCCAGGGCGTCTTCGAAGCTGTCGACGCGGGCGATCGCCAGCACCGGGCCAAAGATTTCCTCGCGGTGGATGCGCATGCCCGGCGTGACGTGGTCGAACAGCGAACCACCGACGAAGAAGCCATTGCCGGCGTTGTCGATGGTCGCCTCACGTCCGTCCACCACCAGCTCGGCGCCCTCGTCGACGCCGGCCTGGATATAGCCGACCACCTTGTCCAGGTGAACGCGGGTGACCAGCGGCCCCATGTCGTGGTCGGGTCCATCCTTGATGCCGGGGCCGACGCTCAGCGTCTGCAGCCGTTCGACCAGCTTGGCACGCAGCCGCTCGGCGGTCTCCTCGCCCACCGGCACCGCCACCGAGATCGCCATGCAGCGCTCGCCGGCGCTGCCGTAGGCCGCGCCCATCAACGCATCCACCGCCTGGTCGAGGTCGGCATCGGGCATCACCACCATGTGGTTCTTGGCGCCGCCCAGCGCCTGAACCCGCTTACCGTGGGCAGACGCCGTGGCGTAGATGTATTCGGCGATGGGCGTCGAGCCGACGAAGCTGACCGCCTGCACCCGCTCATCGGTGAGCAGCACGTCCACGCTCTCCTTGTCGCCGTTGACCACGTTGAACACGCCATCCGGCAGGCCGGCTTGCTTGAGCAGCTCGGCCAGGCGCATCGGCGTGGACGGATCCTTCTCCGATGGCTTCATCACGAAGGTGTTGCCGCAGGCCAGCGCCACCGGGAACATCCACATCGGCACCATGGCCGGGAAGTTGAACGGCGAGATGCCGGCGCACACGCCCAGCGGCTGCATCAGCGAGAAGCTGTCGACACCGGTGCCGACGTTGAGGGAATGTTCGCCCTTCTGCAGGTGCGGTATGCCGCAGGCGAATTCCACCACCTCGAGCCCGCGTGTCAGCTCGCCCTTGGCGTCGGAGAACACCTTGCCGTGCTCGGAGGAAATCAGCCGCGCGATCTCGTCGGCGTGCTCTTCCACCAGCGCCTTGAACTTGAACAGAATGCGTGAACGCTTGAGCGGTGACATTTTGGCCCAGCCGGGGAAGGCTTCGTCGGCGACGCGGATGGCGTCACGGGTCTCGTCGGCGCTGGACAGTGCTACCTGACGTGTCACCTCGCCGCTGGCCGGGTCGAAGACCTCGGCAGTGCGGCCACTGTGGCTGGCCTGGGGCTGGCCGGCGATAAAGTTGCCCAGAATGGTCATGCGGTGCTCCTGATACAAAGAGTTATCGAACAGATGACTGAAGACATCGGCACGGGGGTCGCTGTCACGAGGCCAGGGCCAGCCCGGCCTCGTCGCAGCAGCGTGCAAGATGGTCATAGCCCTTGCGGGCATAGGTCAGTGGATGGGCCACGGCGGGATCCTGCTCGGCCTCCACCACCACCCAGCCCTGGTAGTCGTGCGCGACCAGCCCCTGGAACAACCGGCCATAGTCGATGAAGCCATCACCGGGCACGGTGAACATGCCGTCCAGTACCCCTTCCAGGAAGCTCCGGTTGCGGTTGCGCACATCGGCCAGCACCTCGGCACGGATATCCTTGCAGTGCACATGGTTGACGCGTGCAGCGTGACGCTCGAGCACGCCGAACGGATCGCCACCGGCAGCCACCAGGTGGCCGGTGTCCAGAAGCAGGCCCAGCGCCGGTCCGGTGGCCGCCATCAGCCGGTCGATGTCGGCCTCGGATTCCACCAGCGTTCCCAGATGGTGGTGATAGGCGATCTGCACGCCCTCGCGCTGGCAGTGTTCGGCCACCTGGTCAAGGCGCTCGGTAAACAGCGTCCATTCCTCGTCGCTCATGGTGGGGCGATGGCTCAGCGGTACCCCCATCTGTCCATGCACGCAGCGCGAGACCTCGCAGAACACCATGACCCTGGCGCCGAGCGCCTTGAGCAGTTCCAGATGGGGCGTCAGCGCTGCGATCTCCTCCTCGGCGCTGCGGGTCAAAAGCTCGGCGCTGTACCAGCCTGACACCAGCGACAGTTGGTGACGCTCGAGGATCGGCCCCAGGGTGGCGGCGTCGCGGGGAAACTTGTGGCCCAGCTCGAAGCCGTCGAAACCGGCCTCTCGTCCCTCGGCGAGGCAGGTCTCCAGCGGGGTGTCTCCGCCCAGCGAGGGCAGGTCATCATTGGTCCAGGTCAGGGGGTTGATGCCCAGTCTTATGCTCATGGCGTCCTCCGGCGTTCGGTGCTCCAGGCGCCGGCGCGCCTGGAATATTTGGTTGTTGTGGCAGAGCGGACTCGGGCCTAGAGATTTCTGGCCTGACGCGCCTTGTGGGACTGATAGCGCTCGCGGGCGTCCACCACTTCCTGACGCGGCGAGACTTCAGGCACCGCCACGTCCCACCAGGCACCACCTTCCTTGGTGTCGTTGAGGCCATCGGTGTCGATGGCGATCACATAGCTGATGTCGGACGCCTTGGCGCGCTCGAGGGCCTGCTCAAGCTCAGCGATATTGGCGACCTTCTCGCTATTGGCGCCCAGGGCGGCGGCGTGGGCGGCGAAGTCGGTCTTGGGCGCGCCGGCCTCGACGCTCAGGCAGTCCTCCAGCCGGTTGTTGAAGCCGGGGCCGCCGCAGAATTGCTGAAGTCGATGGATGCAGCCATAGCCGCGATTGTCGAGCACCACCGCGATGATCTTGTGCCCCAGCATTACCGAGGTGGCGATCTCCGAGTTCATCATCAGGTAGGAGCCGTCACCGACCATCACGAACACCTCTGAATCGGGCAGCGCCATCTTGGTGCCGAGGCCTCCGGCAAGTTCGTAGCCCATGCAGGAGTAGCCGTATTCCATGTGGTAGCCGCGATCGAAGCGAGTACGCCACAGTTTCTGCAGCTCGCCCGGCAGGCCCCCCGCGGCACACACCACGATGTCGCGTTCGCCGGCGGCGCGGTTGACCGCCCCCACCACCTCGGCGTCACAGGGCAGCCCGGTGCCGCGATCCTGGGTCACCCGTTCCACGGTGGCATTCCAGTCATCGCGCAGCGCGGCCGCCCGCTCGCTCCAGGACGAGGCCGGCCGCCACGGGGCGGTGCCCTGCTCGAGCCCGTCCTTCAGGCTGACAAGGCTCAGGCGGGCATCGCCCACCAGCGGCTGGGCGTAGTGCTTGACCGCATCGAAGGAGGCCACGTTGAGACACAGTATCTTCGCCTCGGGGTTGATCAGCGCCCGGGAGCCAGAGGCGAAATCGCCAAGCCGGGTGCCCACGGCGATGATCAGATCCGCTTCCTGGGCCAGGCTGTTGGCGGCGGCTGAACCGGTCACACCCAGGGTGCCGACGTTGCTGGCATGGTCCCAGGGCAACGCGCCCTTGCCCGCCTGGGTCTCGGTCACCGGCACCTGGTAGCGGCTGACGAAGGCGTCGAGCTCTGACAGCGCCTCGGCGTAGTGGACGCCGCCACCGGCCACCAGCAGCGGTCGCTCGGCCGAGCGGATCAAGGCGATGGCATCGTCGAGCTCGCGCGGATCGGCGGCCTGACGGCGCAGGTGGTGCACCTTCTCGACAAAGAAATGCTCGGGATAGTCGTAGGCCTCGGTCTGGATGTCCTGGGGCAGCGCCAGGGTCACCGGACCACACTCCACCGGGTCAGTCAGCACCCGCATCGCCTGGGGCAGCGACGTCAGCAGTTGCTCCGGCCGGGTGATGCGATCGAAGAAGCGACTCACCGGCTTGAAGCAGTCGTTGGAGGTCAGGGTGTGGTCGTGGAAGTTCTCGACCTGCTGCAGCACCGGATCGGGCTTGCGCGTGGCGAAGGTGTCGCCCGGCAGCAGCAGTAGCGGCAGTCGATTGACGTGGGCCACCGCCGCCGCGGTTACCATGTTCACCGAACCAGGACCGGCGGAGGCGGTACAGGCCATCACCTGGCGCCGATTGAGCGTCTTGGTGAAGGCAATGGCGGCGTGGCACATGGCCTGCTCGTTGTGGGCGCGGTAGGTCGGCAGCGTCTCACGGGCCTGATACAGCGCCTCGCCGAGGCCGGCCACGTTGCCGTGGCCGAAGATCGCCCAGACGCCGGGAAACAGCGGCTTGATCTGGCCGGCGACGTTCACCTTCTGGGCCTGCATGTAGCGGATCACCGCCTGGGACATGGTCAGTCGAATCGTGGACATGGCAATGCTCTCGGAGATGGCTGCCGGGTCCTGAGGGGACCCGGATTATCGTTATCTTGGTCATGGTCTGGGAGCGCTACCACGCGCACCCCATTTCGCTCATTCTCGTTCAGACGCTCTGGCGTTCTTTCCAGCAGTCCACCAGTTCGCGGTAATTGGCGACGACATCGTCGATCAGCGCCTGGTCGTCGGCCTCGCCGGCGAGCCAGCGACGGCTGGGCTCGGCAAAGATCGAGCGCCCCACCGCGAAGCCCTTGCACACGTCGAACCCGGCGCTGTCCATGAAGCCCTTCTTGAGCGTATCGAGGGGCGCATCGAGCCCCAGCATCACCACGCCGCGACAGTGGGGGGCGCGTCGCGCCAGCAGCACGCTGATGCGCTCCCAGGCCGCGGGGGTCTGCGGCGGCAGCTTCCACCAGTCGGGATAGACGCCGAGGTTGTAAAAGCGCTGCATGGCGTTGAGAAAGGTATCGTCATCGCTTTGCTGATCCTTGGGCGGAATGATCTCGAGCAGCAGCTCATGCCCGGTCCTGAGGCAGGCGTCATACAGCTCCACCACCTGGCGCTCCTGGGTGCGGCGCAGGTCGAGCTGGTCCTCCGGGTGGTAGAACACCAGGCACTTGACGATGTGCTCGCGAGGCCAGGCGGCCAGTCGGGCACCGATATTGCGCCCGCCTTCCAGCTCGATGGGACGCGAGCTCGGCAACTCCACCGGGCGGCCAATCCACCAGCCGCGCCCGGTCACGTCATTGAGTGCATCCTGACCGTAGGTGTCGTCGATCAGCACGCCCATCTGGCTGTCACCGATATGTCCGGCGCCCTGCTCCGCCGCCTGCACCAGCAGCCGTTTCAACGTCTTGATCCTTCCGGGGTCGGCGCCGACCTCCCGGGCCATGTCGTAGAATTGCTTGCGATGGTCGAAGGCCAGCACGCACAGATCCGACCACTGCGTCGGGCTACGCTGGGTGGTGACCCGGTGCAGGTGGTTGAGCCGCGTGTCCAGGTCGGGACGCGGGATATCCTCGGCGCGACTCAGGTAGTCGTCGAGTTCCTCGCTGCTGGGAATCGCCGGGGCACAGCCGTGGCGGGAGACCACCAGGGCCCCGCAGGCGTTGGCGTAGGCACAGCTTTGCTGATGACTTTCGCCGTTGAGCCAGCCGCGCAGGAAACCGCTGAGGAAGGCGTCACCGGCACCCAGCACATTGAGCACCTCGACACGCACCCCGGTGAATACCTCGAACTCGGACTCGCTGTCGGGAATCTCACCGTCGAGCACGGTGCAGCCCTGCGCGCCCAGCTTGAGCACGATGGAGGCATCGCTCAGCTCGCGAATGCGCTTGAGCGCGGTGATGGTGTCGGTGCTGCCACCGGCGATGTGGACCTCTTCCTCGGTGCCGACCACCAGGTCCAGGTCCGGCAGAATGGTCTGCAGGTGGGCGCTGACACCATCATCGGAGATAAAGCGGGTCTCGCCGTCACCCAGCGAGGTCAGGCCCCACAGCACCGGACGATAGTCGATATCGAGAATCACCTTGGTGCCGGCCGCCTTGGCGTATTCGATGGCGGTCTTGCTGGCCTGATAGGTGCCGTCGGTGGAGAAATGGGTACCGGTGATCAACAGCGCCCGACTGGAGGCGATGAACTCGGGATCCATGTCATCGGCACTGATCGCCATGTCGGCGCAATTGTCGCGATAGAAGATCAGCGGAAAGGTGTCCTGATCCTTGATGCCCAGGATCACCAGACCGGTGAGTCGTTCCTGGTCGGTGATGACCTGACTGACGTCCACGCCCACCCGGGCCAGTTCCTCGCGTACGAAGCGCCCCATGTGCTCGTCGCCGACCCGCGTCAGCATGGCAGACTTCAGCCCCATGCGAGCGGTACCGTAGGCGATATTGGCCGACGAGCCGCCGAGGTACTTGTTGAAGGACGACATGTCCTCGAGCCGGCTGCCGATCTGTTCGCCGTAGAAATCCACGGCCGCTCGGCCCAGGCAGATTAGGTCCAGCGTCTTGTTGGTGGTCATGGCGTCACCCTGGTGTGGTCACGATAAGCCGTGCTCTGCCCGTGACGGGCGTCCCGACGACTTTGGATTGTTCGTTCTATTTGAATCCATGATAGAACTGATATTCCACTCGTTCAATCTCTGGAACAGCCGATTCAGTTCATCTTTGGTCGTAGCAGTGTCCGGGAAGCACGAGAGCCTGCCGTCACGCTCCCGGGCGGCAAGTCGCCCCGCCCGGTGGCGCCGGACAGGGCGTGGAGGTAGCGCGGCCAGGACGAGCCTCAGCGTAGGTTGAAGTAGGTATCGACGTAGCGCTGGATTTCCTGGCGCATAAAGCGCGAGGAGTCTTCTGCGCGCTCTTCCCAGGCGAACACACAGGCGGTCATGATGCCGTCGAAGCCGACCTCGGCCAGCGTCTTGAAGAACAGATCCCAGTCGATCTCGCCCTGGCCGATATCCAGATGCTGGTGGATGCGGGCGGTGGAGCCCGGCGGATTGATGATGTAGCGCAGCCCCGACGATCCCTTGTGATTGAAGGTATCCGCCACGTGGACGTGGGCCAGCACCGGGGCGCTGTCACGGATCATCTGCGCCATGTCATCGCCAAAGTGGAAGGTATGGGGTGCGCAGTAGAGAAACTTCACGTTGTCCGAGTCGATGGTACGAATCATGTCCACCGCCGGGTGCAGCGTCTCGACAAAGTCATCCGGGTGTGGCTCGACGTTGAGCTGGATGCCCTCGCGCTCGAAGATCGGTACCAGCTCCTCCATCGAGCGCCACCAGGCGGCCTCGCTGGATTCGGTGGTGGCGCCGCCATGGCAGCAGGCTGAACAACTGCCACGCTCGGGATGCGGGCCACGACCGAACTCGGAGTTCATGGTGTCCACACCCATTTCCACCGCCACCTCGATGGCCTTCTTCCAGTACTTCACCGCCGCCTGGCGCTCGTCCTCGTGGGGACTGGCCCAGCGGAACATCGGCAGCAGCGAGGCGATCTCGACCTCGCTGTCCTTGAGCGCCTGCTTGAAGGAGCGCAGGCGGGACGGGAACACCCGGGGGTGGACGAACCAGTCGAAGAAGTCATCCCGGGGCGACAGCTCGAGATAGTCGTATCCCAGGTCCTTGGCCAGGCGCGGCAGCTTTTCCAGGGGCACGTGGCGATGCATGAAGGGGTCGAGGGCGATTTTCATGGAAGTCTCCTTATCATTGTTCACGCTCAGGTTCAGGACGTTGTCACTGAACCAGGTGGGTGGCGTTCAGCCCGACACGGGTGGATCGCCGCGTGGTCAACCGCGATGGATGTGGCGGTCACAGCGGCGATTCAGGCCACTCCATCGCGGATGACGTCAATGCTGCGCGCGAGGGCATCCGCCGGATCCTGCAGCGCGTGTACCGACTCGGCGAAGGGCTCGAAGGACAGGTAGCCGCGATAACCATCGGCGAGCAGGCGACGCACCTGTTCGACGTTGTCGAGACGATCGCCCTCACCCACCAGCACCCGGTTGCCGTCGAGCATGGCGTCGAAGGTCAGCGTCGGATCCTCGACGCCGGACAGGTGAACCAGGCCGGTGCGCGCGGCGAACAGTGCCGCTTCACCGGCCCCTCGATGGTGAAAGGTGTCGTGCACCAGCGAAAAGCGCGCCGGCTCCGATGGCCCCAGGATGGCGACGGCCTCGTCGATGGCGGCCAAAGCGTCAGCCTTGAGTCGCAACGACGAGTCAGGAAAGCCCAGTGGCTCGACGAACCCCACGAGCCCGTGACGATCCAGGGTTGCCCCCAGCTCCACCAGCGCCTTGACCACATCGGTGGCTGTTGGTGCCTCGTCGGGCGCGGCGACCAGCGGACACAGCACCAGACCCCGGGCGCCCGCCGCCGCTGCCCGTTCGGCCAGGTGCTCGGCCTGAACGGCGCGCTCCTTGTCCCACACATTGAACGGATACAGCGCATTGACGCTGAGCACGCTCAGACCCAGCTCCCGGGCCAGCTCTCCGGCGGCAACGGCCTGCTCGAGGGTCGCCAGGCTGTTGTCGCCGACATCGTTGCGCAGCTCCACCGCGTCGATGCCGAGCTCGACGGCCAGGCGCATCAGCTGCTCGATGGAGTAGCGAGGACAGACCATATGGTTAAGGGCAAAGTGCAGTGATCGAGATGGCATGGGGCGCTCCCTGAGCCGAGAAGAAGGTGCCGGAAACGTCACATCAGAACTGTTTGCAACCGGTTAGGTCGCACTTTAGAACAAAAATTCCCAAGATCAAATAGAGGGAATGTTTCCTCCTCTGGTGCCTTGGCATTCAGCTGATTGTGGCTTTTTCCCGCTAATCAATCATCTGGGCTCGGCTTCGAGCCCACGAAGACCGACGGCGTGGCCGCAACTTGTCGACCAAAGTACAAGGCGCCCCCCCCTCCTACAGGGGAACAATGATAGCCTTGGCACTGAATGAAACGTTCCATCCAAACGTTCTATACTAAAGCATAAATGGAATTTTTATTCCCAACCGACTAGGGTGATCCCAGACGACGGCCAACGCTGGGCAACACCCTGCAACCGAGTGAACCGCCATGGCAGAGCTACCTCAGGATTTCAGCGCGCTGGAAGCGCAGATCACCGAGCAGTACCCCGACCTCAGCCGTCGCCTGCAGCAGACGGCGCGTTTTCTGCTCGATCACCCGCAGGAAGTAGCCTTTTCCACCGTGGCGAGGCTGGCCGAGCAGGCGGGCGTCACGCCGTCCACGCTGATTCGCTTTGCCAACAGCCTTGGGTTCAAGGGCTTCTCGGACATGCAGAAGCTGTTTCGCTCACGCCTGGTGGATGAGTTGCCCAACTACTCAGAGCGCATCCACGCGGTGCGCTCCGCCACCGGCGAGACCCCCAGCGGCTCTCAACTGCTGTGGGAATTTGCCGACGCCAACCGGGAAATGCTCGAGCAACTCCCCGGGCGTACCGACCCGCGCCAGCTGGAGAGCGCGCTGGACCTTCTGGAAGGCGCCGAGGCGGTGCACCTGATGGGCATGCGCCGCACCTTCCCGGTGGCAAGCTACCTGCAGTACGCACTCAACCACGTCGACAAACGCTGCTTCTTGATCAATGCCCTGGGCGGTATGCATCAGGAACAGGCACGGGCCATCGGTCCCCGTGACGCCCTGCTGGCGGTGAGCTTCTCGCCCTACGCATCGGAAACCCGCGAAGTAGCCGAACAGACCCGTGATAAAGGCGTGCCGGTGGTTGCCATCACCGATTCCACCCTGAGCCCGCTGGCCCGCGTCGCCGACGTGACCCTGGTGGTACAGGAAGCGGAAGTGAAGAGCTTCCGCGGCCTCACCGCCACCCTGTGCCTGGCCCAGAGCATGGCCATCGCCCTGGGCGTGCGCCAGGACAGCGCCGCCGACAAGGGCTCGTCTCCCGAGGCCCCCGCCTCGGGCTAGCCGCCAGCTCGCCCCTCGACACTCTGGCCCGCCCACGCCCCGCGCCCTGCGCGACCGGGCAGGCCACCAACAGGAGATCCTGTCCATGACATCGCTTCTTGTACGCCCCCAGAGCCCCGACGCCGACGGCAAGGTGCTGGAAGTCACCCCGCAATCCGCTGGCTGGGACCACGTCGGCTTTCGTGTCCACCGGCTGCAAAAGGGCCAGCGTCTGAGCGGCGAGACCGGCTCTCGCGAACACTGCCTGGTGCTGTTGAGCGGACGTGCCACCGTCGCCGGCGCCGGCGAACGCTGGGAGGACATCGGCGAGCGCATGGACATCTTCGACAAGGTGCCACCCTACTCGGTCTACCTGCCCGATGGAGCGGACTTCGAGGTCGAGGCACTGACCGATCTCGAGATCGCGGTGTGCAGCGCACCGGGCCACGGCAACCACAAGGCCAGGCTGATCGCGCCACAGCAGGTCAAGTGCTCCACCCGCGGCGGCGGCACCAACACTCGGCATATCCACGACATCCTGCCGGAGACCGAACCCGCCGACGGCCTGCTGGTGGTCGAGGTCTACACACCGCCAGGCAACTGGTCGAGCTATCCGCCCCACAAGCACGACGTCGACAATCTGCCCGAGGAGTCGATCCTCGAGGAAACCTACTACCACCGGCTGAATCCGAGCCAGGGCTTCGCCTTTCAGCGGGTCTACACCGATGACCGCTCGCTGGACGAGACCATGGCGGTAGACAATGGCTGCTGCGTGATGGTGCCTCGGGGCTACCACCCGGTGGGTGCACCTCACGGCTACGAGCTTTACTACCTCAACGTGATGGCCGGTCCCAAGCGCGAATGGAAGTTCAAGAACGACCCTGAACACGAGTGGATCGTGCAGCAACAGTAACCGTACAAACTCCGCCGATTCCGGCAGCCCAGGTAAGGGCTGGCGTCATCGGCGGACCAAGGAACGTCTCTCTCTTTGCCCCGCCACCGGCGGGGCTTTTTTATGGTGCATCGCTTCCCTTTTCCGCCAGCCGCAGGCATGTCAGCCGCGGACAGGCCATCTTGGCAGCACCCTTGACCAGCATATTCATATCGCTAACGACTGATGGTCTGCTTCAGCGCATCGATCGACGACTGGATACCGGCCTCGGTGGACATGGTGAAGTCCTCCATCTCGAGGCTGACCCAGTCGTTGTAGCCCTGCATCCGCACCACCGAGAAGAACTCCTTCCACCACTGAAGGTCATGTCCCGCCCCCACCGCCACATAGTTCCAGGCGCGATTGGCGACGTCGGTGACCTCGGCGAGCTCGAGCAGACCGTTGACATCGGCCAGCCCCCGCTCGATGCGGGTATCCTTGCCGTGGCAGTGGTGGATGGCATCGCCCAGTGCCCTGGCCGCGGCGATCGGGCAGGCCCCCATCCAGAACAGGTGCGAAGGGTCCAGGTTCATGCCGACCTTGGGCCCGACCTCGTCACGCAGGCGAAACAGGGTCTGGGGGTTCCACACCAGCATCGCCGAAAAATTTTCCAGCGCGAATCGCTCGACACCGACCTCATCGGCCAGCCTCACCAGGCCGTGCCAGTAAGGAAAGGCGCAGTCTTCCCACTGGTACCGATCGCGCTCGGGCATCTCATCGGGCCAGCTCTTGGTGTAGACGAGCCAATTGGGCACGCTGTCCCCCGGCGCCGCCGCCGGCAGGCCCGACATGGTGACGATGCGCTTGACCCCGATCTCACCGGCGAGCCGGATGGTCTTTTCGATCTCACCTCGGTGGCGCTCGCCGAGTTCCCCCGGGTCGAGCGGATTGCCGGAACAGTTCAAGGTGGCGATCTTCAGTCCCCGGGCGTCGATCTCCTTCAGGCGTGAGGCCAGCAGGCTTCTATCGGCGAGCAGTTCGTCGGCACGAAAATGCGGCGCCGGCGACCAGCCACCACCGGTCATCTCGATACCTTCCACCCCGAGCGCCACGCACTTGTCGAGCATCTCGGTAAAGCTGAGGTCCGCCATCACATCGGTACAGATGGAGAGCTTCATGGCGTTGTCCTTGTCATATGGCTGTGTGGTTTCGCCGTTGCTCGGGTGGACGCATCGGCGGCGGCGCGGGCACAAAGGGCTCTTCCGACGGCGACCTATGCCAACACCTCAAGAGGGTCAACACCGTCATCCGACCCGATGCAACCGGTTGCAAACAGGCCAGCACGAGCCTAGTATGGAATGAAAAATTCCGTCAAGGATCATCGATGAATATTCGTTCCGATCGCGACCAAGGTCGCAAGGTGACCTCCGCCCAGGTGGCCGAACGGGCCGGTGTCTCCAAGTGGACGGTGTCGCGGGCCTTCACTCCCGGCGCCTCGATCTCAGAGAATGCCCGACAGCGCGTGATGGAGGCCGCCGAAGCCCTGGGCTATCGCCCCAACCTGCTGGCACGAAGCCTGACCACAAGACGCACTCAACTGATCGGCGTCGTCGTCGATCAATTCGCCAATCCGCATACCCAGGCGATGCTGAATGCCGCCACCCTGGCGCTGCAACAGCGGGGCCAGCTGTCGATACTCTTGAATATTTCGCCACCGGTGCGCTCCGGTGAGCTGCTCGATATCGCCGAGCGCTTCCAGGTCGACGGGCTGTTGTTTCTCGGCACGGTGCTGAGCGAGGACATCGTGCGCTTTGCCACCGAGCGCCAGCACGTGCCACTGGTGCAGCTGTTTCGCACCACCGAGGTGGACGGGGTGCAGATCGTGGCAATTCAGGAGCATGCGGCTGGCGCCGAAATCGCCCGGCTGCTGCTCGGCGAAGGTCATCGACGGCTGGGCTATCTGGCCGGCCCCGACAGCGGCAGATCACGACTGCCCCGTCTCGACGGCTATCGCCAGACGCTTGAGGATCACGGCCTGACCCTGGCAGCCACGCTGGCTGCCACGGATTATCGCCACGCCCTGGGGTATCAGGCGATGCACGACTACCTGCAAAGGACACCGGCGGCACAGCGCCTGGATGCGCTGTTCTGCGAAAACGACATCCTTGCCATCGGCGCCCTCGATGCCCTGCACCAGGCCGGCCTCGACGGACAGCTGGCGATCGTCGGCTTCGACGATATCGAGCTGGCCGCCTCACCGCGCTACCGTCTGACCAGCTACCAGCCGAACCTCGATGCGGTGGTGGACAGCGCCATCACACACCTGCTCGATCGACGTATCCCTGGTGACCCAACGCTGCTCCCAGGCCGGCTGGTGGTGCGTGACTCTCATCGCTTTGCTGGAAAAGATTGAGTCACAAGCCCAGAGCCCCGGGGCTCACACCTCCTCGACGTAGACCGTGCGCCCCTCGCGACGTGAGATATCCGCCGCCTCGGCCAACCGCAACGCTTCGACACCGTCCGTGATGCCGGCGCGGGGCGCGCGGCCTTCCCGCCAGCTCTGGTAGAAGTCGTCGAGCTCTCGGCGATAGGCCTCGGCGTAGCGCTCGAGAAAGAACCAGCGCGGCGCTTCCTCCAGTTGGCCCTGCTTGCCGACGAACTTGAGTCGGGTGTCGCACTCGTTCTGGGCCTGCAACATGCCTTCACTGCCGAAGGCCTCGATACGCTGGTCGTAGCCGTATACCGCGCGCCGAGAATTGCTGATGGTGCACAAGCGCCCTGAGGCCGTCTTCATCACCACCACCGCGCTGTCCACGTCGCCGGCCTCGCCGATGGCCGGGTCCACCAGACAACTGCCGCTGGCGTAGACGCTGACGATGGGCTCGTCGAGCAGCCAGCGGGCCATATCAAAGTCGTGGATCATCATGTCGCGGAACAGCCCACCTGACCCTTTGACGTACTCAAGGGGTGGCGGCTCGGGGTCACGGCTGGTGATCGCCAGCGTCTCCAGCTTGCCGATGCGGCCCTGCCCCAATTGATCCTTGAGCGCCGAGAACTGCGGGTCATGGCGACGATTGAAGGCCAAGGCGCAGAGGCTTTGCGCCACACGCTCGGCGGTCGCCCGTGAAGCCGCCAGGTCCAGGGCGATGGGCTTCTCGCACAGCATTGCCTTGCCCGCCGATGCGGCGCGCTCCAGGTAGTCGATATGGGTCGCGGTGCTGGAAGCGATCAGCACGGCGTCGATCTCAGGGTCCTCGAACACGTCATCGATGTCCCGAGCCCGGGAGCCGAAGTCCCGCGCCAGGGTCTCGGCGGCCTCGGGGTAGGCATCCACTACCGCCGCCAACGTGACCTCGGGATGGGCGGCGATGGACAGTGCGTGCACCCTGCCGATCCTTCCTGCTCCGATCAATGCCAGTTTCATCGTCTGCTCCTTGTATCCATGTGCATTGCCGCGAAGGGGTATGCCTTGGTGGCTTTCAGGCGAACGCCATTACCACGATCAATCGTCGATCGACAGCGAGACCCCAAGCCTGTTGCCCAGCCTACGCAAAAAGGAACAAACATTCCGCATAGACCAAAGTATAGAATTTTTGAATTGTTAATTTCTCCCTTGGAATCTACATTTCATAACACGACGAATCGAAACATCCGTCCGCGAGTTCGAAACACGTCCATCAACACTGCGGACGTCTCCGCCCCTACAACAAGACGACCCTCACAAGGAGTCACCATGAGCACCACCGCCTCTCCCACCAGCCAAGATAAGGACGAGCGTCTTGCCCACGTCAGTCCGCTGAAGAAAGCCCTGCACCGACCGGAGTTCGGCTCCGTCGCCGGCGCCCTGCTGGTCATCGTGTTCTTCGCCCTGGTGGCCTCGGGCACCGGCATGTTCTCCGGCGCCGGGGTGATCAACTTCCTCGAAGTCTCTGCCCAGCTCGGCATCCTGGCCGTGGCGGCGGCGCTGTTGATGATCGGTGGCGAGTTCGACCTGTCGATCGGTTCGATGATCGGCTTCGCCGGCATGTTGATCGCCATCCCCGCGGTGCAGTACGGCTGGCCCATCTGGGCGGCGCTGTCCTTCGCCTTCGGCTGCGCCCTGGCGATCGGCGCCCTGAACGGCTGGCTGGTGGTCAAGACCGGACTGCCATCCTTTATCGTCACCCTGGGCTTTCTGTTCATCCTGCGCGGGGTGGCTATCGGCATTCCCCGCCTGATGGCGGATCGCACCCAGATCGGCGGGGTCCATGACGTCATCGGCAACGACTGGTTCGCGGCGCTGTTCAGCGGAGAGGTCGGCGAGGGCTTCTTCCTCTGGCTGTCCGAGATCGGCGTAATCGGTACCAACTTCGCCGGCAATCCCACCGTCAGCGGCATCCCGGTCTCCATCGTGTGGTGGCTCGGCCTGACCGCGCTGGCCACCTGGGTGTTGCTGTTCACCCGCTTCGGCAACTGGATCTTCGCCTGCGGCGGCGACAAGGAAGCGGCACGCAACGTCGGTGTCCCGGTCAATCTGGTCAAGATCGTGCTGTTCATGTTCACCGCCTTCGCCGCCTGCGTGTTCGCCGCCCTGCAGGTGATGGACACCGGCTCGGCCGACTCCATCCGCGGCATCCTCAAGGAGCTCGAGGCGATCATCGCGGTGGTCATCGGCGGCGCCCTGCTCACCGGTGGCTATGGCTCCGCCATCGGCGCCAGCTTCGGTGCGCTGATCTTCGGCATGGTGCAGATGGGTATCTTCTATACCGGCGTCAACACCGACTGGTTCCAGGTATTCCTCGGCGCGATGCTGCTGATCGCGGTGCTGTTCAACAACTACGTGCGTCGCAAGGCGCTGGAGGCCAAGTAATGAACGCTCCCGTCCCGATGATCGAAATGCGCGACGTAGCCAAGCACTTCGGCAGCGTGATCGCCCTGAGCGGCATCTCCATGAAGGTTCACTCCGGCGAGGTCATGTGCCTGCTCGGTGACAACGGCGCCGGCAAGTCGACCCTGATCAAGACCCTCTCGGGGGTCCACGTACCGACCCACGGCGAGTTCCTGGTCGACGGCAAGGAGGCCCACTTCAGCTCGCCCTCGGATGCCCTCGACGCCGGCATCGCCACGGTCTTCCAGGATCTGGCGATGATCCCGCTGATGTCGATCACCCGAAACTTCTTCATGGGCCGCGAGCCCACCAGGGGCTGGGGACCGACCCGTCGGGTCGACTGGACGTTCGCCGATCGCGTCGCCAAGGAAGAGATGGCCAAGATCGGTATCGATGTGCGCGATCCGGCTCAGCCGGTCGGCACCCTTTCCGGCGGCGAGCGCCAGTGCGTAGCCATCGCCCGGGCGGTGTACTTCGGCGCCAAGGTGCTGATCCTCGACGAGCCCACCTCAGCGCTCGGGGTCAAGCAGGCCTCGGTGGTGCTGCGCTACATCGCCAAGGCCCGCGCCGATGGCCTGGCGGTCATCTTCATCACCCACAACGTGCACCACGCCTATCCGGTGGGTGACGCCTTCACCATCCTCAAGCGCGGCTCCAGCTTCGGCACCTTCCGCAAGGACGAGGTCAGCCGCGAGGAAGTGCTCAACATGATGGCCGGTGGCGCCGAGCTCGAGAGCCTGGACGCCGAGCTTGCCGAATTTCAGCGCGCCGACGGCAACGCGAGCGGCAACGGCCAGGCGGCCTGAACAGGGAGAGTCTCCATGCAAGATCGTTCATTCAAAGGTCAGGTGGCCATCGTCACCGGTTCCACCCAGGGACTGGGCGAGGCGGTGGCTCGCCACCTGCTGGGTCGTGGCCTGTCCGGCCTGGTCATCTGCGGGCGCCAGCGGGACAAGGGCGAAGCCCTGGCTCGCGAGCTCGAGGGTCTGGGTGAGGACGCCAAGGTGCTGTTCGTGCCCACCGACATGACCCGGGTCGACGACTGCCGCCGGCTGGTGGCCCAGGCCGACGAGGCCTTCGGGCGCATCGACATGCTGATCAACTGCGCCGGCAACACCGAGCGCGGCACCCTGCTCGACACCGACGAGGCCGCCTACGACAGACTGTTCGCGGTCAACACCAAGGCGCCCTTCTTCCTGATGCAGGAAGCTGCGCGGCGAATGATCCGCGATGGTATCGAAGGCCGCGTGGTCAATATCCTCAGCATGTCCGGCCACGGCGGCCAGCCCTTCATCTGCGCCTACAGCGGCAGCAAGGGGGCGCTGGCCACCCTGACCCGCAACGCCGCCTACTCGCTGCTGCGCAATCGCATCCGCGTCAACGGCCTCAACATCGGCTGGATGAACACCCCGGGCGAACACCGCATCCAGACGGATACCCACGGTGCCGAGGATAACTGGCTGGAAGCCGCCGCCCGTGCGCAGCCCATGGGGCGCCTGCTGGAACCTGAGGAGGTCGCCAGCGCGGTGGCCTTCCTGGCCAGCGACGCCTCGGGAATGATGACCGGGACCATCGTCGACATGGACCAGAGCGTGCTGGGCTGTCACGACAGCGCGCCGCAGCCGCCCGCCGCCATGCGCTGGCCTGACTGAGGAGGACAGACGATGGAGCATTTCATCGATCAAACCCAGCTTGATGTGGCCGCCTTCGAGGCCCTGGTCCAATCGACGACCAATGCCGAAGAACTGCCCCAGGCCGAGCGCATCGTCTCCGGCATCCCGCTCTACCGCGCAAGCCATGCCCTTGACTGTCTCGCCGACCCGCAGCGGCGGCGCACGCTGCTTGACGAGTGGCATCACTGCCTGCTGGACGGTCCCGGGGTGCTGGCGATCACCGAAATGATGGAGCGGACCACGGTGGACCGCGCCAGCGAGAGCTTTCTTGCGCTGATCGAAGCTGAACGGGGACACGGCCAGCAGGGCGACCATTTTGCTGCGCCGGGTGCCAATGATCGCCTGTGGAATGCCTTCCAGAAACATGGCGAGGCCGACCCGGACGGTTTCGTCGACTACTACGCCAACCCGGTGCTGGCGCTGGTGGCCGAGGCCTGGCTTGGCCCGGGCTACCAGATCACCTCCCAGGTCAATGTGGTCAAACCGGGCGGGCGCGCTCAGTTGCCTCATCGCGACTATCACCTGGGTTTTCTGAGCGAGGCACAGGCGCTGGGCTACCCGCTGTCATTGCAGGTCGCCTCACAACACCTGACGCTGCAGGGCGCCGTGGCCCACGACGACATGCCGCTGGAAAGCGGGCCAACCCAGTTGTTGCCTCACTCCCAGCGCTACCCCGAAGGCTATCTGGCCTACCGCGACCCGGCCTTCCAGCAGGTGTTCGCCCGCCATCGCGTTCAGCTTCCGCTGACCAGGGGCGACGGCCTGTTCTTCAACCCGGCGCTGTTTCACGCCGCTGGCGACAACGACAGCCAGGACCTGCGGCGCATGGCCAACCTGCTGCAGATCTCCTCGGCCTTTGGCCGTGCCATGGAGAGCGTCGACAACACACGCCTGGTGCGCGCCGGCTTTCCCGCGCTAAAGGCCCGCTTTCAGCGCGATGGCTGGACAGCGGCGATCCGTGCAGGTGTTACCGCCCTGGCCGAGGCCTACCCGTTCCCGGCCAATCTGGATCGCACCCCGCCCCAGGGCGGGATGGCCCCCCAGAGCCAATGCGAGTTGCTGACACTGGCCCTGGACGAAGACTGGGACGCCGACCGCCTGGACCGGGCACTCGACCGGATGGCGCAGGACCGACGCGCCTGAATCGCTGCATCAACGTGACACCCCTGAGCACGATCACCCGCAACACCAACAACAATCGGAGTACAGCCATGAGCAAGAGCACCGACAAGACCAGCGCAACACACACCGGGGTCAAGCGCCCCATCCCGTTCTCCAGGGCCATCACCGGCGCCCTGGTCGCTGGCGCCATGGCGCTGTCGGCGAGCCAGGCGGCCGTTGCCCAGGACGCCGACCCGCTGAAGTTCGTGGCGATCACCCATATCGTCGCGGCGGACCCCTTCGGCAACGTCCTCAAGCGCGGTTTCGAGGATGCCGCCGAGGAGATGGGAGTGGAGCTTCTCTACAACTCTCCGGCCCAGTACGACACCTCCCAGATGCTGAGGATGATCGAGCAGGCGATTGCCACCCAACCCGATGGCCTGGCGCTGACCATGCCCGATGCCAGCGCCTTCGCCGAGCCGGTGCGCGAGGCCATCGCCGCCGGTATCCCGGTGGTGGTGCTCAACACCGGCGAAGAGATCGCCGGTGAGATCGGCGCACTCAACTATGTCGGTCAGAGCGAGTACCGCGCGGGCAAGATGGCCGGTGAGCGCATGAAGGAAGCCGGCGTCGAGAGCCCCATCTGTATCAACTTCGCCCCCGGCCAGTCGCAGCTTGACGCCCGCTGCAAGGGCTTTACCGACGCCTTCGACGGCAGTGCCGAACAGATCTCCACCACCCAGGATCCCACCGCCATCACCAATGCCGTGCTCGCCCACCTCAACTCGAGCCCGGACACCGACGGCGTGCTGAGCCTGGGATCGCTGGCCACCGACCCGCTGATCAACGAATTCCGTAGCCAGGGCGCCATGGGCCAGATCGCCTTCGCCACCTTCGACCTGTCCGCCGAGACACTGGAAGCGGTTCGCGATGGCGAGATGCTGTTCGCCATGGATCAGCAGCAGTACCTTCAGGGCTACCTGCCGATCATCTCGCTGGCGCTGTACAACCGCTACGGCCTCAAGCCCACCAACAATATCCAGACCGGGCCAAACTTCATCACCCAGGAAAACGCCGAACAGGTCATCGAGCTGACTCAGCAGGGCTATCGCTAAGCGGCCACCTCATCCAATGGCCATCCGCCACCATGGCAAGGCCGGCGACTCACCGAGCAGGCCTTGTCAGTACTGATCATCGACACCTCACCCGCCCTTCATGGGCGGGTTCGCTTGACAGGAGCATCACATGAAAATCGGCCTCGTCACCGACAGCCTGGCCAATATGTCACTGGACGACCTGCTCGCCTTCTGCGCCGAACAGGGCATCGAGTGCGTGGAATTTTCCATCGGCAACTGGTCGGACTCGCCCCACCTCGATGCCGCTGCACTGCTCGACAGCGAAGCCGCGCGCAAGGACCTCAAGGCCAGGCTCGCCCACCATGGCGTCACGATTTCCGCCTTCAACGCCAACGGCAACTCGCTGCACCCCACCGATGGCGAGCGCCAGCACAGGGTGGTCGAGCAGGCCATCGCGCTGTCCCGTCACTTCGAGGTGCCCCGGGTCAATCTGATGTCGGGTCTGCCTGGCGGTGGCCCGGATGACCGTTTCCCCAACTGGGTGACCGCCGCCTGGCCACCGGAAACCGCCCAGATGCTCGACTACCAGTGGAACGAGGTCGCGCTGCCCTACTGGCGCAAGCTGGCCGACCACGCCCGCGGCGAAGGCATTCGTGAACTATGCCTGGAGATGCATGGCAACCAGCTGGTCTACAACCTGCCGGGCTTCCTGCGCCTGCATGGCGAGATCGGCGACATCGTCGGCCTCAACTTCGATCCCAGCCACCTTCTGTGGATGGGCGCCGATCCCATCGAGGTGGTCCAGCGCTACGCCCGCCACATCTACCATGTCCACGCCAAGGACACCGCGCTCAACCCGGCGGCGGTGGGCCTGACCTCCCGTCTGGATAACCAGCCCATGGGCGATTTCCGTGATCGCGGCTGGTCCTACGTGACCCTCGGCTACGGCCAGAAACTCGAGTGGTGGAAGGACTTCTGCTACTGGCTACAGGCCGGGGGCTACCAGGACGGCGTGCTGAGCATCGAGCACGAGGATATCAACCTGTCGCGCCGGGAGGGTGTGGTGCGCTCGGTGGAACTGCTGCGCGCCTGCATGCCCAGCGAAAAGCCCGACTACGAGCTGCCCAACGCCAACTAGGCCACGCCGGTGATCGCCCGGCTCGACCAGCCTCACCATCCCCGGCCGACGTGACCGACGTGGCCCACCAGCGGAGACAAGCGAATGCCCAAGGCGCTCAACATTGGCCTGATCGGTAGCGGCTTCATGGGTCAGGCCCACGCCGATGCCTACCGCCGTGCCCGCACGCTCTACCATGATCTGCCGCTGCGTCCTCGCCTGGTCGCCATCGCCGACCAGGGCGATCAGGCCGCCAGGGCCGCCGCCGAACGGCTGGACGTCGAGCGCGCCTACGGCGACTGGCGGGAGCTGGTCGCCGACCCGCAGGTGGAAGTGGTGGACATCACCTCGCCCAACGCCCTGCACTTCGACATGGCGATGGCCGCCATCGACCATGGCAAGCACGTCTACTGCGAAAAGCCCCTGGCCATGAACGATGACCAGGCGGCGAAGATGGCCGAGGCGGCCCGCGCCCGCGGGGTCAAGACCATGGTCGCCTTCAACAACATCAAGACGCCGGCGGCCCTGCTCGCCAGGCGACTGATCGACGAGGGTGCCATCGGCACACCGATACGCTTTCGCGGCACCTTCGACCAGGGCTTCTTCAACGATCCCGAGCTGCCCTGGTCCTGGCGCTGTTCGCGCCAGCAGGCCGGCACCGGGTCACTGGGCGACCTGGGCGCCCACACCATCAGCGTCGCCCAGTTCCTGATGGGCGATATCGAGGAGGTCTGCGCCCAGAGCCAGATCCTGTTTGCGACCCGGCCCGTGGTGGATGGAGCCGGCAAGGGTGCCGGCTACGCCAGCAAGGCGACCGCAGGCGCCGAGCGTCGCGAGGTCGAGAACGACGACCAGACCCAGGCGCTGGTGCGTTTCGCCAGTGGTGCCGGCGGCGTGATCGAAAGCTCTCGGGTGGCCGCCGGCAAGGTCTTCGGCATCGGCTGGGAGGTCAGCGGCAGCGAGGGCACCCTGGTGATGGACGGCGAGCGCTTCAACGAGCTCAAGCTCTTCCGCTACGCCGACCGGCGTGAGGATCGCGGCTTCAAGACCCTGCTGGCGGGCTCCCAGGTGCCGCAGTTCCGCGCCTTCTTTCCGTTCGACTACGGCGGTGGCGGCATCGGCTACTTCGACGTCAAGGTGATCGAGGTCCACGACCTGGTCCAGGGCATCGCCTCATCTGCCGGCTGCTTCCCCGACTTCGCCTTCGGCCGCCACAACCAGAATATCCTCACCGCCATCGACGTCTCCTGCCAGGAGCGTCGCTGGGTATCGGTGCCCGCCCCCCAGCAGCGCTCATCCGCACAACTCACACCCTGACCGCAAGGAACCCGACCATGATCGACGCACCGGTACGCTGGGGCATCCTCTCCACCGCCAATATTGCGCGCATCAAGCTGATACCGGCGATGCGGGCGAGCGCCCACGCCGAGGTTCTGGCGGTGGGCTCACGCAACCAGGAATCTGCCCAGGCGTTCGCCGACGAGATGGATATTCCGCGCGCCTACGCAAGCTACGAAGCGGTGATCGACGACCCGGAGGTGGAGGCGGTCTACATCCCGCTGCCCAACCATCTGCATATCGAGCTGGCCCAGAAGGCGCTGGACAAGGGCAAGCACGTTCTGTGCGAAAAGCCCCTGGCGCTTACCGCCGAACAGGCGGCGAGCCTCAGGGTGCCGCCGGGACTGTTGTTCTGCGAGGCCTTCATGGTGCGCCACCAGCCGCGCTGGCTGGCGGTCAAGGAGCGCATCAAGGCCGGCGACTATGGCGACATCCGCATGGTTCAGGCCATGCTCACCTTCGGTCTCGACGACCCCGGCAACTACCGCATGCGCCCGGAGTTCGGCGGTGGCGCGCTCTATGATGTCGGCTGCTACGCGGCCATGGCGACTCGCTTCGCCTTTGGCTGCGAACCCCGGCGGGTGATGGCCCACGCCAGCCGCGACCCGGAACATGGCGTGGACGTCGTCGCCAGCGTGCTGCTCGACTACGGCGAGGGGCGCCACGCCAGCCTGATGGTCTCCACCGCCACCAGTGCCGCCCAGCACCTGCACATCGTCGGCAGCCAAGGTGCCATCGATCTGCCAGAGCCCTTTATCGCTCCGGTCGAGCGCCCGACCCGGGTGGTTCACGACAACGTCTTCGACCTCTATCAGAGCGACCCCAGGACGGAAACCTTCCCGCCCATGGACCAGTACGAACAGGAGGTCAGTCGTTTCTGCCGCGCCCTGCGCGGTGAGGAGGTCGGGCTCTATGGGCTGGAGGATTCCATCGCCAATCTCAGGGTGATCGACGCCATCTTCGCCTCGGTCGACAGCGGCGGCTGGGCCGCAGTAGCGCAGTAGCGATATTCGTGAGGCATTTCCCCGCTACGGCGGGGCTTTTTTTGGTTCATCGCACCTTGCCTGGAGCAAGGCCCGACAAGAGCCCGGGCGGGGCGCGCGCCCCCCTTCCGGTCTCACGAGTGACGCGGGCTGTGCAGACGCCTCTGCCACGCCCACAGGGCGCTACTGGTGCCCAGCGAGGCAGCCAGGGCGAGGCCAAAGGACAGCACGGGGGAAAGATGGGCGGCGGTTGCCGCAAGGACGGCGCTGAAGGCCACCAGGCTGAGCATGCCAAGCTGGGTGTCGGCCAGGGTGGCCCGGGCGACCTCGGCGCCGTAGCGCTGGTGCAGGGTCAGGGCGATGGTCAGCATGCCGATGGGAAAGCTCAGGGCGACGCCGGACAGCGCCGGGGCGATATCCGCCAGCACCACGGTCGCCAGACATACGATGCCCCCGGCCAGGGTGCCGCGTATCAGCAGGTCGGCCCAGACTAGCGGCGCCGACACCGCCGTCCGCGACAAGCCCAGCGCGCGCATCAGCCGCATCGCCAGGGGCAGGCAAGCGATGAACAGTACCAGCGCGAGACCCGTGCCGCCTGGCAAGACGGCAGCCAGCGCCGCCACCGGCAGCCATAGCACGGCGGCCAGGGCGACAGCCGCCAGCGCGCCCTGTCGCCCCGCCAGCAGCACATACGCCAGACAGAACGCCAGGGTCGCGAACATCGCGTGCAGCGAGCCCAGCGCCGCCTCGGCAACGAAGGCACCGGGCTGCTCGCCCAGCATGAAGAAGTAGCCGGGGCCCAGCACGATCGGGGTGCCGGCCAGCACCCCGCCCAGGCGTGGCCCCAGGCGCACCACCGCCACCGACACGCCGATCACTACCAGGGCGGTGGACAGCCACTTGACCAGCAGAAGGGTGAGCATTCACGGACTCCTGTCTGGCCGCTACATCACGTCGCCGCTATTGGGACCAAGGGTCTGGCCCAGGTACAGGTCGCCATCCGGAGACGCCGCCAGCATCAGCGCCGAAGGCGCCACTTCCTCGGCCCTGCCGAAGCGTCCGAGCGGCAATTCCGCCTCCTTGTCGGCGATCCATTCCGGGCTCAGTCCCTCGAGCATCGGGGTCAGGATGGGGCCAGGCGCGATGGCATTGGTCAGCACGTTGAACGGGGCCAGCTCCCGCGCCATGGACTTGGTCAGCCCCAGCACACCGGCCTTGGCGGCGCAGTAGTGGGACAGCCCCATGCCGCCCTTGAGCGCCAGCTGCGAGGCAACATTGATGATCCGCCCGGCCTTGCGCTCGACCATATGCGGGGCCACCGCGCGGCTGACCAGAAAGACCCCGCGCAGGTTGATGCCGATCATGCGGTCGAAGGTCTCGCTGGTCATCTCGAGAAACGGCGTCTCGTCGAGGATGCCGGCGCTGTTGACCAGCACGTCGATCACCTGGTGGGTGCTGATCACCTCATCGACCATGGCCTTCACCGAGGCTTCGTCGGAAACATCGACCCGATGGGTGCTGACCCGGGCGCGCAGCGCGCGGGCCACCTGATCACAGGCATCGGCGTTGAGGTCGGCCACCGCAACGGTGGCACCTTCGGCGTGGAACAGGTTGGCGATGGCACGGCCGATACCGCTGGCGCCGCCCACCACCAGGGCAACCTTGCCCTGAAGTTTCTGTGACATGGGATTCTCTCCACTCGCTGGGGGCACGAGGCGAGGGCCGCCGCCCTCGCCTCGCGTCGCTGGCTTGGATGCGCCTTGGCCGGCGCCTTGACGGCTGGCCTCAGCTCGGCCAGCGCACGGTCAAGCCGCCGTCCACGATCAGTTGCTGGCCGGTCACGTAGGAGGCGTCGTCACTGGTCAGAAAACGTATCGTGCGAGCGACCTCGTCGGCGTGGCCGACCCGGCCGGCAGGGATCACCTTGCCTGCGGCGGCAAGGCCATCCGGGCCCAGGGAGTTGACCGGGTCCAGTGACTGCGGGGTCTCGATCAGCCCGGGGATCAAGGTATTGACGCGGATGCCCCGAGGGGCAAGCTCCACCGCCAGCGACCTGACCAGGCCCATCAGCCCGCTCTTGGCGGTGGCGTAGTGGGCGTGCTCGTCCCAGCCATAGACGCCGCCGGCGATGGACGACACCGCGACCATGGCGCCAGGCCCCGTCATCACCCGCGCCGCGCTGCGAAATATCCGCATCACGCCGGTCAGGTCCACCGACAGCATGTCGTTCCAGGCGTCGTCGGTCAGATCCTCGAGCGCGGCCTGACGCAGGATGCCGGCACCGGCCACCGCGATATCGAGCCTGCCGAAGCGGTCAATGGCGGCCTGGGCCAGGGCGTCGCACTGGGCGCCATCGCGCACGTCCAGCGCCACCGCCACACACTCGCCGCCGGCATCGGCCACCGCCGAGACGGTCGCCTCGACGTCATGGGGGTCACCGGGGTAGTAGCCGGCAACCACCTTGGCGCCTGCCCTGGCGTAGCTGACCGCCAGCGCCTGGCCGATGCCACTGGCGGCACCGGAGATGATGGCGACCTTGCCGGCCAGACCATCGTCGCGTGTCAGAGCACTCATGCCACCGCCTCCTCGAGGGTGTCGTGTTCACGATGGTCCACATGACGGGTGCCGAACATCAAAAGTCCACTGAGCACCAGCGGCAGCGAGCCCGCCAGGATCACCGACCAGGTCATGCTGACACCCGCGGTCAGCAGCACCGACACCAGACCGGAGCCGATGATAGCCCCCACCGGTGCCATGACGTGGGCCACGTTGGCCCCGGTGCCGCGTACATGGGGCGGGAAGGATTCACCCATGTAGAACAGGATGGCGGCGAACGGACCGAGCAGGAAGAACAGGGTGACGGCGTACATCAGGTAGACGAAACCGTCGCTGGCCGGGCCCAGCAGCATCAGGATGCTGGCGACGCCACCGAGCAGAAAGCCCATCAGCACGGTGTTGCGCCGACCGATGCGGTCGCCCAGCCAGCCGTGGCTGAGGTAACCGACAAAGCCCACCGCGTTGGCCAGGATCAGCACGTACAGCGAGCTCTCGAAGCTGACGCCCTTGGCCTCCACCAGCACCGTGGTGCCCAGCACCGCGAACACCTGGATCGCCATCCAGCTGAACAGCCAGACCAGCGACAGCGAGATGGTGTGACGACGCAGTTCCGGCGTGAACACGCCCTTGAGCCCCAGGTTGCTGCCGGTGTTGACCTCGACATCGTGCTCGGCGGCAAGCTGGGCCGCACCCTCGGCGTCACCCGCCTTGCGCCGCCGCTCGACCTCCTTGATCGCGGCGAAGACCGGCGACTCGGGCAGCCGGACCGCCATCACGATAACGATGATCGAGGCGCAGGCGGCGACGAAGAAGCTGCCGCGCCAGCCGACGATCGGCAGCAGCAGCGAGGTCATGCCGGCGGCCAGCAGGGCACCGACCGGCCAGCCACTCTGCACCAGGCTGTACATGAAGCCGCGGCCCTTGGCCTTCTTGTAGATCTCATTGAGATAGACGGCGTTGACCACCTCTTCGGAGACCGCAAAGCCGGAGAAGGCGCGAATGATCACCATGGAAGCGGCGCCGATGGCGATACCGGACAGGCCGGAACTGACGGCGCCGCCGATCACCAGCAGGATCAGGGTCTTCTTGCGACCGAAGCGATCGAGCATGGTGCCGACCACCAGCGACACCAGGAACACCCCGATGGTGGCCCAGGTGTTGACTGCGGTGGCCTTGGCGGTGGTCCAGCCGAAGTCCTCGGCGATGACCGGCAACAGGGTGCCGAACAGGGTGTAGTCGTAGACCGACGCCACCCAGGCGATAAAGCAGACCAGCGAGGCGTAGCCGATCTGTTTCTTGGTGATGACAGCGTTCCAGGGCTCGTCCGCGTCGGGACGGGCCCCGGAGGGCGTGGTTTGGGTTGGCTCGGTCATTGACGTCACCCTCTTTCGTTATTGTGGTGTGGTTGTCAGGGGAGGCGCGATGGAGGTCGCGCTCAGCCGCGTGGATGGCGGCTGGCGAAATCGTCGGCGATCTCGTCGAAGGTGCAGAAACGCACGCCTTCGTGGCTCTGCATGTGCTCGATCAGTCGCTCGAGCATCATCAGCACCTGGGGACGGCCGGAGACGTCGGGGTGGATGGTCATGGTGAACACCGCGTAGTCGTTCTCGCGGTAGACCCAGTCGAACTGGTCCTGCCACATCTCGCCCAGCTGGCGCGGGCTGACGAAGCCATGACTGTTGGGGGACTTCTTGATGAACATCATCGGCGGCAGGTCGTCGAGGTACCAGTTGGCCGGGATCTCGATCAGGTCGGTCTCTTCGCCGCGTACCAGCGGCTTCATCCACTCCTTGGCCGGCTTGGAGTAGTCGATCTTGGTCCAGGAGTCACCGACGCGCACATAGTAGGGGTGGAAGTCGTTGTGCATCAGGCTGTGGTCGTACTTGATGCCACGCTCGAGCAGCAGCTCGTTGGTCACCGGGCTGAATTCCCACCAGGGCGCCACATAGCCGGTCGGCCGCTTGCCCGACAGCTGGGTCACCAGCTCGATGTTGTAGTCGAGCACGTCGCGTTCCTGCTCGCGGGTCATGGCGATGGGGTTCTCGTGGCTGTAGCCGTGGACCCCGACCTCGTGACCGGCGTCGACCACCGCCTTCATCTGCTCGGGAAAGGTCTCGATGCTGTGGCCAGGAATGAACCAGGTAGTCTTCAGGTTGTAGCGCTCGAACAGCTTGAGCAGGCGCGGTGCACCGACCTCACCGGCGAACAGGCCGCGGGAGATATCGTCGGGGGAGTCCTCGCCACCGTAGGAACCGAGCCAGCCGGCCACGGCGTCCACGTCGACACCAAATGCACAGAGAATCTCTTTCTTCGCCATCTTGAACACCTCGTCTTGTTGCTTGGTCTTGTTGGGGCTTGCGGTGGCGCCGCTGGCCCTGGTGTCGGTCGTGCGCTTGCTGGACTACCGACGTGCCATCGGTCCTGCGGCGTCAGCGGTTGTGTCGACCGCCATCAATTGAAGACTGGATACAAAGGTCATTTTTGTCAAGACGGAGATTTCAGGCGTAGAGCAGCGCGTCGCGACGCTCGCCAATGACCAAAACCTGCGGCCAAAGCCCGGTTACAGGCAGGACTGGCGATACAAGGCCGACCATTCAGGCTTTCAGCAACAGCCAAAAGTGCAAACCTTCTTCGACCAATAGGTGAGAACAGACGAGCCCCAAAAATGCCGATCGAATAAAACGTCATTTTTTATGGACGCGGTATCCAACTGACATTTTTTATTTCCAGACCAGGGGGGGGGGACAGGACAGCACGCCGGCCTGGGGCAGGCCGACCGCTAGACTTGAGGAAAGGCCGCAAAAGGCAAGAGACCGGAAAGAAAGAAACATGCAGAGGACGGAGCGCAAGGCGGCACCGACGCTCGCCTTGCGCCCTGCGCTTGCGTCAGACGATACGCTGGAGGTAGGGGGGAAGGTCGGGTTCGGGGAACACCGACAGCACCTTGAGCCGACGGCGGGTGCGCTCGGCAGCCGCCTGAAGGTGGGACTGCAGACTCGAGGCGGCGGCGTCGAAGGCGCCAAACAGCAGGTGATCGATCACCAGCTTGTGCTCCATCAACAGGGGCTCGTCCCGAGGAACCCCCAGCGTCTGGAAGAACATGCGATTGACGATGACCGGCAACTGGCTCTGGGCAATCATCTCGCCGGCCTTGCGATTGCGGTAGTGACGCAGGCAACCCTGGTGCAGGTCACGTTCCAGTCGAGCGATGGTCGCGGCAGACTGCTGCTCGGGGTGGTCGATCAGTCGCTGCACCCGGTCGCGCATCAGCTCGAGCTCCTCACGTTCGATCAGCGGGCCAGAGGCCTTGAGCGCCGCCGGCTCCAGCAGCACTCGAATCTCGTAGTCCTCGGCCACCGCCTGGGCGGTCAGCGGCCCCGCCAGCCAATGGGAGTGGCGATCCTTTTCGATCAGCCGTTGGCTGCGCAGCCGCCCCAGCACCTCTCGCGCCACGGTGCGGCTGACGCCGTAGTAGTCGCTGAGGCTGGTCTCGACGATGCGGAAGTGACCAAACGCCAGACAGGTGGCCACCGCCTCCTCGACCTCGGCGTGGATGCGCTCGGCCGCCGGACGGGTATCCACCACCGGTGACTCATCGATGCCGAGACCAAGACGCTCAGGGGTCAGCGCCTCCCGCGCCGGCTCCACCGCTCCGGGATCGGGTGTCGCCAGAAAGCCGCGCCCTTCAAAGCGGCTGATCAGGCCCTGCTGGTGCAAAAGCTCCAGCGCCTTGCGTACCGGCCCACGACTGGTGCCGAACAGCCGTGCGATAGGCCCTTCCAGCAACACCTGATTGGGCGGCACCCGCCCCGACTCGATGGCTTCTCGCAGTGAATCCTGGATCAGCGCGTAGCGGGGGGCGCGACTGCCCTCCTGCCTCGACCTAGCTGGCGTACTCAGCACCCGTTCCTCCCTGACGTCCAATCACCTGACCTCTCGCTTACACGCCACCGATATCCGGCAGCCACGATCCAAGGCCCGGCAGCCGGGCAACAAGCGCCCATCTTGACACCTCTTCAGGACCCTTTCGAGCCACTCGGAAATGACGTTTGTTGCCAACTTCACAAGATCCATGCCCGTCTGCACGAACACAAAAAAGCCTTTTTACCGGAAAACAGCCTATTACAGATTGTCCTCGGCCCCTATGCGGCTTAAGGCGCAGGACGGCCCTTGCCAAAAAATGATTTTTGTATCCATACTGCATTTATGCGAAACGGAGATATCTCTTCGTCCGACGTCGCTATCGCCTCCAACAACAACCAACGACATTCAAGGAGCGCTCCCGTGGCCACACCACAAGACGCCCCCACCCCCGCCACTTCGGCGGCAGCCCGCGACAGCGGCGACCACCTGCTGGAAGCGGCGATCCTGCCGGTCTGGCTGAATCAACGCACCATCGGCTTTTTTGGCTTCATCTGGCTATGGATCGGCATGGCGGTGATCATCGCCACCTTCCAACTGGGTGCCGGCGGGGTCGCGGGCCTTCCGCTGATTCAGGTCGTCGCCATCATCTTCCTGGCTAACCTGGTGCTCGGCGTGGTGATGAGCCTGACCGCCGACATCGGCACCGAACACGGGCTCTCGTTCGCGGTCTACCTGCGCGCGCCCTTCGGGCTCAAGGGCACCCACCTGCCGGCGGTGTCTCGCGGGGTAGTGGCGGCCATCTGGTTCGGCGTACAGACCTATCTGGGTGCGCTGGCCCTGAACGGCATCGTCGAGTACCTGTGGGGCCTGGACAACTGGATCCTGTGGTATGTGCTGTTTGCCGTGGTCCAGATCGTCAACACCGCCCTGGGCATCCGCGCGGTGGAGTTGCTGGCGTCGATCGCCGCCCCCTGCATCGTGGCCATCTCGGTGTGGATGTACTTCACCCTCGACGTGCTCGCCGAGACCCAGGGCATCAATATCTGGACCTTCGTCGGCGACCAGAATGTGGCCGCCCTCGGCCTGTTCTTCGCCAACATGGCGTTCTGGTCGGCGCTGGCGGTGGATATCCCCAACCTGACCCGCTTCCTCAAGACAAAAGGTGGCGAGCGCAGTTTCTTTCAGCGCAACAAGAACGTCTTCGTCGCCCAGTTTCTGGCACTGCCGGCCACCCAGGCCTGGATCGCGCTGATCGGCGGCGTGTCCTTCATCGCCGCCGGTGACTGGAATCCGGTCACCGTCATTCAGGGACAGGGCGGCGGCCTCACCCTGATCGCACTGCTGGCGATGGTGATCCTGGCCCAGTGGTCGACCAACAACGCAGCCAACCTGATCCCGGCGGCGCTGACCTTCGTCAACGCCGGCGCGCCAAGGGTCAGCTACCCGGTCGCCCTGGTCATCGCCGGCATCATCGGCACCGCCTCGATGCCCTGGCTGATCCTCAACAACCTGTTCACCTTCCTCAGCTACTACGGCGCCGTGCTGTCGGCGGTGGGCGGCATCATGGTGGCCGACTACTACCTGCTGCGTCGGCGTCGCCTCAACGTTCCGGCGCTGTACGATCCCAACGGCCAGTTCCGCTTCAGCGGCGGCTTCAACCCCGCCGGCCTCATCGCCTGGATCATCGGCGGTGGCCTGGCGCTGATCTTCCTCGAGTACGCCTACGCGGTAGGCTTCGGCTCGGCCCTGGTGGTCTATATCGTACTGATGAAAGCCTGGGTGCTGCGGCGCTATCCTCAGGAGGAGATCACCTCCGGCTACGACGACCGATTCCTCGCCACCTCGGTGGGCCGCAACTGGGTCTACACCGAAAAGGGACGCTTCGAACGCCTGGAAACCGGTGACATCCCCGACTCCGCGCTCAAGCGCGAGGATCGCTGAGTCGTCGTCTGGCGCCGCCCGCGGCGGCGCCCACCACCCGCTACAGGAGACGTGCATGCCTGCACAACCCTTCACCGCCCTGGCCATCGGCGAGGCCATCCGACGCGGCGAACTCGATCCGGTCGCGTTGACCCGCCAATGCCTGACCCGGGCCGCCGACAGTGACGGCGTCTTTATCTCGCTGACCGAACAACGCGCCCTGGTCGAGGCCGAGGCCTGTGCCCAGCGTCAGCGCTCGGGCACCCTGCGCGGGCCGCTGGACGGCGTGCCGCTGGCCTGGAAGGATCTGTTCGACATCGCCGGTACCGCCACCACCGCCGGCGGCAAGGTGCTGGGCAAGACGCCGGCCGAGCGCGACGCCGAGGCGGTACGCCACACAGCCGGCGCAGGCATGGTCTGCATCGGCAAGACCAACCTCACCGAGATCGCCTACTCGGGGCTTGGCCTCAACCCCCACTACGGTACGCCGCACCATACCCCTCCCCCCACCTCGAGCGAGCACGAAAGCAGAAACGAGAACGAGCCCAGGGCCCCCGGCGGGTCCAGCTCCGGCTCCGCGGTGGCGGTCGCCCAAGGCATCGTGCCGGCCGCCATCGGCACCGACACCGCCGGCTCGCTGCGCGTCCCCGCGGCCTTCAATGGGCTGGTGTCCTATCGCCCCTCCCAGGCCCGCCACTCGCGCCAGGGAGTGACACCGCTGGCCGACAGCCTGGACACCATCGGCGTCATCGCCAGCACCCTCGAGGACTGCCTGACCATCGACGACACGATGCGCGGCAGCGCGCCGCCGGTTCGTGCCGCCGCCGTGCCCGAACAGTCGGTGATCGTGCTCGATGCAGGCTGCCTCGACGACCCGAGGGTATCCCGTGCCGTGGGCGACAATCTGGAGGCCTGCGCCAGCCGTCTCGAGGATGCCGGCTTCCACATCGTCCGTCGCCGTGTGGCGAGCGTCGCCGACACCCTGGAGGCCATCACCCGCCACGGCTGGCTGGGCGCGGCGGAGGCCTACACCGAGTACCGCGCTCTGCTGGAAGGCCCCGATGCCGAGGCCATGGACCCCAGGGTACGCAAGCGCCTGGAGGCCGCCCGCCAGATGCCCCCGGACAGCGTGGTCAGCCTGTATCGCCTGCGTCAGGCGCTCAAGACGCGGCTGCGCGAGGAGCTCGCGGGCGCGACCCTGCTGACGCCCACGGTGGCGCATGTGGCGCCCTTGCTCGCGCCGCTGGAAGCCGACCCCGAGCACTTTGCCGAGGTCAATCTGGCGACGCTGCGCCTGAGCATGGTGGCGAGCCTGCTCGACTCGCCGGCGGTGGCGCTGCCCAGCGGGCGCGACGACGACCGCCAGCACACCAGCCTGCAGCTGAGCGGCCCCTGCGGCGAGGACGAAGCGCTGCTGCGGGTGGCCCTTGGCGCCAGCTCGGCGCTGACGGCATAAATCACATTCATTCGGCGCCGACGGCGCCATCGGAGGTTGGCATGTGCGGACTGTGCGGCGCACTCGGCGGCGAAAGCCACTGGAGCACCAACATCGAGGACCCCGAGCAGGCCCACTTCGCGCGCAGGCGCGCCCGCGCCTACCGGGTCACCCTGATCAATCGCGTGCTGAGCCCCCGCCGGATCACCATCGAGGACTTCCAGGCAGCGAGCTTCGTGCTCGCCACCGCCACCGGCAAGCGCGAGATCGTGCAGGATCTGGGCGGCGTATGGCTGCAGGCAGAACGCATGGGCGGTCATGAACTCGACCCGCTCGATCCCGCCTTCCTGGCCTCGCTGCAATGACCCCAGACCACCACGACGAGGACACCACCATGAACGAGACGACACCGCTGGTGCCGGTGCACGTGATCTCGGGCTTTCTGGGCGCCGGCAAGACCACCCTGCTCAAGTCGGTGCTGGCCAGCGAAGCCTTCGGCGACAGTGCGGTACTGATCAATGAGTTCGGCGACGTCGGTCTCGACGACCGCCTGCTCGGCGAGATCGCCGAGGATGCCGTGCTGCTGTCCAGCGGCTGCGTCTGCTGCACCATCCGCGGCGAACTGTCAGAGGCGCTCAGACGCCTGCTGTCCCGACGCCAGGACGGCGAGATCCCGGCGTTCAAGCGCATCGTGCTGGAGACCACCGGACTCGCCGATCCGGGCCCGATCGCCTCGACCATCACCGCCGACCCGGTACTGCGCCACCACCTGCGCCCCGGCACCAACCTGACCCTGGTCGACGCGCTCAACGCCGTCGACAGTCGCGCCCAGCACCCCGTCTGGGAGGCCCAGGTGGCGGTGGCCGACAAGCTGGTGATCAGCAAGGCCGACCTGGTCGAGGAAGACACCCTGGCAGGGCTCGAGGCCATGCTGGATACGATCAACCCGGCGGCCCAGCGGCTGGGCGCCGAGGCGCTACGCCAGCCCAGTGATGAGCTGTTCGCCAGCGGACCGCACCTGCAGCGTTTCACCCCCGGCCAGGTGAAGTCCTGGCTCGGCCCCTGGCGCAAGCCACCTCAGCATGATCCGGAGCATCTCGGCGATATTCGCTCCTTCCGCCTCGGCCTCGAGGGCGAGGTCGACTGGACCTGCCTCGGCATCTGGCTGTCGATGCTGCTCAACCGCCATGGCAGCGATATCCTCAGGGTCAAGGGCGTGCTCCACGTCCAGGGCGACGATCGACCGGTGGTACTCCACGGTGTCCAGCACACCATCCACCCGCCGGAGCACGTGGAGGCCTGGCCTTCGGACGACCGCCGCTCGGAGCTGATCTTCATCACTCGGGACATCGACGCCGAGCGCGTGACACAATCGCTTGCGACCTTCATGGACAAGGTCAGCGACCATCCCAGCCCAAGGATCCTGCATGCCTGACACCGCCAAGCCCAGCGCCCCCTTTGTCCAGCGCAGTCCGGTCACCCTGCGGGTACTGGGCACCTCGGTGACACTGCTGGAGAGCATTCGCCAGCGCGCTCGCGAGGACCTGGGCCTGCGCCTGGAATTCACCGTCATGGACGGGGTGGCGGCACAGCGGGCGGGAGTGCTGGCACCGGACAGCTTCGACATCTACGACCAGTGGTTTCACAACGTCGATTTCGTGTGGCCAGCCGGGGCCATCCAGCCCATCGAGCTTTCCCGCATCCACCACTGGGGTGCGATCAACGACCTGCCGAAGACCGGCCGACTGACGCCCCACGCGCCGCTCGGTGCCGGCGGTAATCCGGTCGACCGGCTCTATATCCAGGCCGACGGCAGCTGCGGCGCACGTCCCAGCGAGCGCATCACCATGCTGCCGGTCAGCCACAACGTGGACAGCTTCGGCTACCGCCTGGACATGCTGCCCCACGGCCTCGACAGCGAGCAGGAAAGCTGGGGCTGGCTTTTGGACCCGCGCTGGCGCGGCATGGTCAGCCTGCAGAACGACAGCGCCATCGGCGCCATCGACGCGGCCCTGGCCGCCAAGGCCGCGGGCCTGGTGCAGTTCGAGGACCTGGGCAACCTGAGCGTCGCCGAGATCGACTGTCTGATCGATTGCCTGATCGAGCTCAAGCGGGCTCAGCACTTCCGCACCTTCTGGAGCAACCAGGACCAGGCCTCTTCGGACATGCTGCGCGGTCGCGTCGGCATCGAGAGCCTGTGGTCACCGGCGATGACCGACCTCAAGCAGCGCCAGCTCAAGGTGCGCATGGCGGCACCCAGGGAAGGCTATCGCGCCTGGTACGGCGGCATGTCGCTGTCACGCAGCATCGAAGGCCGCAGCCTGGACGCCGCCTATGAGTATCTCAACTGGTGGATCTCGGGCTGGCCCGGCGCCGTCATGGCACGACAGGGCTACTACATCTCGACCCCTGAATTGACCCGCCCTCACCTGTCTGCGGCGGAATGGGACTACTGGTACGCCGGCAAGCCCGCGGCGGAGGAACTCGCCGGACCGTCAGGCCCCTGCGGCATGATCCACAAGGGTGAGGTACGCGACGGCGGCGACTACATGACGCGCATGAGCCGCATCGCGGTGTGGAACACGGTGATGGACGAGCACAACTACCTGGTGCGGCGCTGGAACGACTTCATGTCGGCGTGAGCCCGCTACAGCCCGTCGCTCGGCTCTGTCCGAAAAGTCGACGAGCGCAGGCACTTTTCAGGCGAGCCCTAGGCGAGCGCCTTTATGATCAACTGTACCCCGACCACCGCCATGGCCAGTATCACCAGCCGGTAGAACAGCCGCTCGTTGACCCGGTGCTGCAGCCACAGGCCGGACCTGATGCCGAACCAGGCCACCGGCACCAGCGCCAGCGACGCCCAGATACTGGTCAGGTTGATCTCGCCAAGCCACAGGTAAGGCGGCAGCTTCATGGTATTGACCGCGGCGAACACCAATGTGGTGGTGGCGATGAAGGGGGTCTTGGGCAGGCGCCTGGGCACCAGGTAGAGGTTCATCGGCGGGGCGCCGGCGTGGGCGATAAAGCTGGTGATACCGGTGGCGATGCCCGCGGGCCAGGCCCAGAAAGAGGCGATCGGCCTGGAGGCCGCCGGCTTCACGATCATGTAGGCGACAAACAACAGCGAGATCACCCCCAGCAGCAGCCTGACGTGGTCCTCGTCGAGGCTGCCCGCCACCAGGGTAGCCACCACCACGCCGATCGCCATGCCGGGGATCAATCGCTTCACCTCAGCCATATCCTGGTGCCCCCACCAGGCCTTGACCGCCAGAACGTCCATCACCAGCAGCAAGGGCAATAACAGGCCAGCGGCGGCGATAGGATCTATCGCAAGCGCCATCAGCGGCACCGACAGGGTACCGAAGCCCCCGGCGAAGCCGCCCTTGGAGATGCCGGTCAGGTAGGTGGAGAGGATGATCAGGCCCCAGGCGAGCCAGGAGTATTCGGGCAGCATGGCATTCCTTGCGCGCAAAGACGCCGAAGCAGTGACTGCTTCGGCGTCTGTACCAATGATGGGGGCGGCGAATCGCCCCGACCATCAGAGTGCCACACCAGGCCCGCCGATGGCAGCGGGCGGGGGCTATTGGCTTACTTGGCGGCCTGCATGGCCAGGGCGGTATCCAGCATACGGTTGGAGAAGCCCCACTCGTTGTCGTACCAGGCCATGACCTTGACCAGGCGACCGTTGACGCGGGTGTGGTTGGCGTCGAAGGTCGAGGAGGCCGGATCGTGGTTGAAGTCAATGGACACCAGCGGCTGGGCGTTGACGTTGAGCACCGGAGAATTCTCCGCCGCCTTGGCCACGATCTCGTTGATCTCTTCCTTGGTGGTGTCGCGCGAGGCGTTGAACACCAGATCCACCAGCGAGACGTTGATCACCGGCACGCGCACGGCCAGGCCATCCAGCTTGCCGTTAAGCTCCGGCAGCACCTTGCCCACGGCAGCGGCAGCGCCGGTCTTGGTCGGGATCATGGAGTGGGTGGCGCTACGCGCGCGGTACGGGTCCTTGTGGTACACGTCGGACAGGTTCTGGTCGTTGGTGTAGGCATGGACCGTGGTCATCAGGCCATTCTCGATACCGACGGCGTCGTTGAGCGCCTTGGCCACCGGCGCCAGACAGTTGGTGGTGCAGGAACCGTTGGAGACGATGGTATCGCTGGCCTTGAGCACGCCGTCGTTGACGCCGAACACGATGGTGGCGTCGCCGTCGGGGCTAGGCGCGGAGACCAGCACCTTGGCGGCACCGGCCTCGACGTGCTTGCCGGCGTCGGCGCGCGTGGTGAACAGGCCCGTGCACTCCATCACGATGTCCACGCCGAGCTTGGCCCAGGGCAGGCTGGCCGGGTCACGCTCGGACAGAATAGCGATACGGTCGCCATCGACGCTCAGACTCTCCTCGTCATGTTCTACCTTGAAGGGAAAGTGACCGTGAGCGGTGTCATGGCGCAGCAGGTGGGCGTTGAGCGAAGGATCACCGAGATCGTTGATGGCAACGACCTCAATCCGGTCCCGGTAACCGTTCTCGTACAGTGCGCGCAGCACGTTGCGACCGATACGTCCGAAACCGTTGATGGCAACCTTGAGCGTCATAGCGAATATCCCCCTGAGCGGCGAAAGCGTTCTTGCGTGAAAGCTGGTGAGTCGACGGTAGGCGGATTCACTAAAGATGCAAATCCCCCGCAAGGACGTCGTCAGTGGGCACCAATGTGGTACAGACAGCGCCGGGACTCAAGCACTATTTTGTTAAACTTACAACATTTCTCCAAAAACATTGATGAAGGACACTCTAATAAGCACGAAATTTCGACAACTTACTGCCCGCGCCTTCTCTATGAAGGTCCGCGCTAGACCTTAGTCGCATCGCCAAGCCGTAGTAATATTACCTTCAACGCTCTAAGGTATCCCTCATCCCGGTGACACCATTCACCACGCCTTTATCCCGGAGGCCCCATGCCCCAACCCGCCAAGGAAGTCAGCCGCATTCTGCCGGCTCGCAAGCGCATCGCCCTGGTCGCCCACGACGGCAAGAAGCAGGAACTGATGGAGTGGGCCTCCCGCTGGAAGGACACCCTGATCGCTCACCAGCTGCTCGGCACCGGCACCACCGCCGCGCGGCTCAGCCGCACCCTGGGGCTGGAGGTGGAAGGCCTGATGAGCGGTCCACTGGGAGGCGACCAGCAGATCGGTGCTCGCATCACCGAGCAACGACTCGACCTGCTGATCTTCTTCTGGGACCCCTTCGCCCCCCAGCCCCACGACCCGGACGTCAAGGCGCTGCTGCGCCTGGCCGCCCTGTGGAATGTGCCGGTGGCCTGCAACCCCTCCAGCGCCGACTTCATGATGAGCTCGCCCTGGCTCGGCCAGGACTACGAGATGCAGATCCCGGATGCCAACGCCTGGATTTCCTCTCGCAGCGATAACAACTGACCAATATCGAGGATTCTCCCGTGTTCCAGCTGACCCGAAGCGTGACCTGGCAGTCGCTGTTGAAGCTTCGCGACGAGACCGCCGACGACCGGATTCGCGACTACTTTGCCAAGGATCCGAAGCGGTTCGACAAGATGAGTCTGCGCGTGGGCGGGCTTTTTCTGGACTACTCCAAACACCAGATCTCCGACGCGGTGCTGGAGAAGCTGGTCGAGCTGGCCGAACACTCGGCACTGGTCCAGCGTCGCGCCCAAATGTTCTCCGGCGACATCATCAACGTCACCGAGGACCGGCCGGTGCTGCACACGGCGCTGCGCAATCTGGGTGACAGCCCGGTCATCGCCGATGGCAAGGACGTGATGCCGGAGATCCACGCCACCCGCGAGCAGATCAAGCGCTTCTCCGAAGAGGTCCGCAGTGGCAACTGGAAGGGCTACAGCGGCGAGCGTATTCGCGACGTGGTCAACATCGGCATCGGCGGCTCCGACCTCGGCCCCAACATGGCCAGCCGCGCCCTGCTCAAGTACCGCCAGGCGGACCTGAACTTCCACTTCGTCTCCAACGTGGACGGCGCGCATATCCAGAAGGTGCTGAGCCGCCTCGACCCGGCCACCACCCTGTTTATCGTCTCGACCAAGACCTTTTCCACCCAGGAGACGCTGCTCAACGCCCGCACCGCACGGCGCTGGTTTGTCGAGAACGCCGGCGATGACGCCGACATCGGCGCTCACTTCATCGCCGCCTCGACCAACCGCAAGGCCGCCATGGAGTTCGGCATCCGCGAGGAGAACGTGTTCGAATTCTGGGCCTGGGTCGGCGGTCGCTATTCGATGTGGTCCTCGATCGGCCTGCCCATCGCCCTGGCGATCGGCTATGAAGGCTTCATCGAGATGCTCGAAGGCGCCTACGAGATGGACCAGCACTTCCAGAACGCCCCGCTCGGCGAGAACATGCCGGTGCTGATGGCGCTGATCGGTATCTGGTACATCAACTTCGTCGGTGCCGAGACCCAGGCCATCGTGCCCTACGACCAGGCCCTGCATCAGCTGCCGGCCTTCCTGCAGCAGCTCGACATGGAGTCCAATGGCAAGTCGGTCGACATCTTCGGTCGCCCGGTAGACTACAAGACCGGCCCCATCGTGTGGGGGCAGACCGGCTCCAACGGCCAGCACGCCTTCTTCCAGCTGTTGCACCAGGGCACCCGCTACGTGCCCATCGACTTCATCGCCTCGCTGAAGCCCGAGCCCGGCGTCGAGGACCACCACTTCGCCCTGCTCACCAACATGCTGGCCCAGGCCAACGCCTTTATGGAAGGCAGCAGCAAGGGCGGTGACCTGGACCCCTACAGCTGCCCCGGCAACCGCCCCTCCAGCGTGCTGCTGCTCGACGAACTGACACCGCGCAACCTGGGCGCGCTGATCGCGCTCTACGAGCACAAGGTGTTCGTCCAGGGGGTGATCTGGAACATCAACTCCTTCGATCAGTGGGGTGTCCAGCTGGGCAAGCGCATCGCCGGCGAGATCAGCGAGAAGATCGACGAGCGCAGCCAGGACTTCGACGCCTCGACCCAAGGACTGCTGGGCCTGGTGCGGGAGCACTTCCAGGCGCCCGGCAAGAGCGTGGAAAAGGCCGCCGAAAAGGCAGCGAAGAAGACCGCCAAGCCCGCCGGCAAGGACGCCAAGGCCAAGTAAGCAGGGCGGAGGCGGAAGGTGCCGAGCATCGAGTGCTCGGCACGGGCCCGCCATGGCGGGCACCCAGCGACGGGCAAGAAAAGATCGAGAATGACCAACGGGCCACCCCGGAGTCTGCGCTCCAGGGTGGCCCGCCTAGGTCTGGCTCGCGCTGTTCTGGCTCGCGCTGGTCTGGCCCTCCGTCCGCTGGCTCGCGGGGGCCGGAATAGCGGGATTGCGCCTGGTGTGAGCGCCTGGCTTGCCGAGACGAGGCCTGGGCTACTTAAACGACCGCCGGGGCTACTCTGACGAGCGTCAGGGCTACTCGGACGAGCCTCTGACCAGGGCCCGCCGTGCGCTGACGTCACCGGCCCAGGCCGCCGCCAGCCATAGCGGCACGCTCAGCACCACATAGGCCAGCGCCAGCCAGGGGCTGCCGCCGGTGGCCAGGCGGGCCGCTTCGAGGCTGAACAGCGAAAAGGTGGTGAAACCTCCACAGAAGCCCGCCACGACAAGCGGATGAAGGCTCGCCAGCCGAGGGCTGTCGCTCAGGGCCGCATGGGTAGCAAAGCGGGCAATCAACCAGGATCCCAGCACGTTGACCAGCAGGGTCGCCCAGGGAAAGGACGACGCCACCAGGCCCGAGACCGCGACGCCGGTCAAGAGGCGACACACCGATCCCAGGGCGCTGCCAAGGCCCACCGCCAGATAGAGCCGCCAGACGCTTGTTGCCTGACTCATGCTTCTCCCCTCTGCCGACACCTCACAGGCCACCCCCGAGGGCAAGCCCCGCCACCACGGCGCCCAGGCCGGCCAGCAGGGTCAAAGAGACGTTGAGCGCCGCCGCTGCATGACGACCTTCGCGCATCAGGTCCAGAGTCTGCAGACTGAAGGAGGACACCGTGGTGAAGCCGCCCATCACCCCGCTCAGCAGCATGAGTGCCGCGGTCGAGCCTGCCACCAGGCGACTGGCCAGCAGGCCGATCACTAAGGCTCCCAGCAGATTGACGATCAGGGTCCCCCAGGGGAAGCGCACTCCCCAGGCGGCCGCTGCCCGGCGACTGACGAACAGTCGCCCCATGCCTCCTGCGGCGCCCCCCAGCGCTACCGCTGCCAGCGTCCACCACTCCATCACCAATCGCCTCGGCCAAAACCGCCATGGTATGCAAATACCTGGGCGATGTCGTGACCGGTGGCAATACCGCTGGACCTCGCCCTCGGCGTGGCGAAACGGGCTGATCGCAGATGGCCCGTAAAGCGACAAGGCACAAACAATGCCGAGCCTCGGAAGGCGGGAGATCAAAGATGCTGAAGGTGCTGAAAATCTAAAAAAAACGCCGCCCGAGGGGGCGGCGAAGTTGTGCTTGCCTAGCAGGGATGAAGCGCATGGGATGCGTTCACGATCAATATGGCACAGAATTGGCAATCCGTACAACTTTTGTACATCCTTGATTGCGTACAAGCGGCAAACGGGCATGTTAGCCTGCGACAGATTCGTCCAAGGACGCCCCTCTGCCCCGACGGGCCCACCCATCAAAGGAGAAGGTTTGCGTGATGCGATCACGACTCTGCTCTCGACTCTTCAGCGTGCTGATGCTCGCGCTCGTGCTGCTCGCGGGACCTGCCATCGCCCAGCAGGGCGGTGACGCCAGCGGCTCTGGCGGTTCCTCCAGTGACGGTCCGGCCTACTCGACCCTGGCCGACCTGCTGGAAAACGAACAGGCCCGCAGCCAGCTGATCGAACAACTGCGACAGATGGCGGAAAACGCCCCCGAGCAGGCCCAGGCCGCCGGTGAACAGGCCGTCGACAGCGCCGCCGAGGCCACCCTGCCCAAGCAACTGGCGGACATGACCAGCCGAGTGGTCAGCGAGTTCGGCAATCAGTTCGAGAATCTCGCCGCCATCTTCGGTGGCATGATCGACGGCGCCCTGACCGAAGGCGAACTCAACTTCGATCTGTTCACCCAGGCGGCGATCAACCTCGGCCTGGTGATTCTGGCGACCTTTGTGCTGTTCGTGATCATCAGGCGTCTGGTCAGGCCACTGTTCACGCGGTTGAGCCAATATTCGCAGAACGGTCAGAACCTCAACCCCACCATCCGCCTGGTGCTGTGCGTGGTGCTGGCGGTGATCGTGGACGCCGCCGTGGTGGGTCTTGCCTACGTCGGCGGCAACCTGGCCGCCACCTTCGCCATCGGTGAGACGGGCAGCCTGTCGACCCGGGCGTCGCTGTTCCTCAATGCCTTCCTGGTCATCGAGCTGTTGAAGGCGGCCGTGCGCATGCTGTTCGCCTCACGCTACGAGGGCCTGCGACTGCTGCCCATCACCGCTCCCAGCGCGTCCTACTGGAATCGCTGGATCGCCCGGCTGATTGGCCTTACCGGCTACGGCCTGATGGTGGTGGTCCCGTTGATCAACACCTACCTGTCTTACCGTGTCGGTGAGGGCATCGGCGCTCTGATCATGATCGGCGCCTACCTGTACGCCATCACCGTGGTGCTGATCAATCGCAGCCGCCTGCGCGATGGGCTGTTCGATGCTGCCGTCAGGTCCAGCCTGTCGGCCTCCCGTGTCGCGCTGCGCCTGCTCGGCCGCATCTGGCATCTGCTGGCGATCACCTACTTCACCGTGGTACTGGTGCTGACCCTGACACGCCCCGAGGACGCCCTGCCGTTCGTGCTGATCGCGACCCTCAAGACCCTCGGTATCGTGCTGGCTGCCATGCTGGTGTCGCGCCTGCTGGCCCAGGCCATCGGTCGTCGCATCACCCTGTCCGGTGAGCTGCGCAAGAAGCTGCCGTTGCTCGAGGCACGCCTCAACTCCTATGTCCCGACGATGCTGCGCGCCTTCAACGTGCTGATCCTGATCGTCGCCGCCATGGCCCTGCTCAACGCCTGGGGCGTGTTCGACATGGCCACCTGGTACGCCTCCGAAGCGGGTCGTGTGCTGGTCAGCCAGGTGATCAACGTGGCCATCATCCTGATCGTCGCCGCGGCGGTCTGGATCGGCCTTGCCAGCCTGATCGAACACAAGCTGAACCCGACCACCGGCCGCGGCATGCCCTCGGCCCGGGCCCAGACGCTGCTGTCGCTGTTCCGCAATGCTCTGGCCATCGCCATCGTCACCATGACGGCGATGATCGTGCTGTCGGAAATCGGCATCAACATCGGACCGCTGATCGCCGGTGCCGGTGTGCTCGGTCTGGCCATCGGTTTCGGCGCCCAGAAGCTGGTGCAGGACATCATCACCGGTATCTTCATCCAGGTGGAAAACGCCATGAATACCGGCGACGTGGTGACCCTGGGCGGCATCACCGGCACCGCCGAGAAGCTCAGCATCCGCTCGGTGGGTATCCGTGACCTGCACGGCACCTACCATCTGGTGCCGTTCTCCAGCGTCGATGTGGTCTCCAACTACATGCGTGGCTTCGGCTACCATGTGGGCGAATACGGCGTCGCCTACCGCGAGAACGTGGACGAGGCGATCGTCGCCCTGCGCAACGCCTTCGACGAACTGTCCTCCGACGAGGACCTCAAGTCCGAGATCCTCGAACCCCTCGAGGTGGCCGGTGTCATCGCCCTGGCCGACAGCTCGGTCAACATCAGGGTGCGCATCAAGACCACCCCGGGCAACCAGTGGGCGGTGGGCCGTGCCTACAACCGTCTGGTCAAGCTGCACCTGGACGAGGCGGGCATCGAGATCCCCTTCCCGCACACCACGATCTTCTTTGGCGAAGACAAGCAGGGCCAGGCGCCCGCCGCCAACCTGCGCCTGGTCGAGAAGGATGTGGTGGCCACCGGCGAAGCCAGGGATACCGCACCGCTGCCCGGCGAGGACGGCAGTATCGACTCGCCCCGCGAGCACGAGACCCGCGAGGATGCCGAGACCAACGCCAAGTTCAGGGGCGACTACGACCCCGACGGCAACTGACAGACCTTACCTGCAACGCTTCTGGGGCGGCCTACGGGCCGCCCCTTTTTATTGATCGAATCGCCAGGGTGCCGAGCCCTGACGCCACAGCCCGGACGACACAGGCGTGGCGCCACAACTCTGACAACACAGGCGTGGCGGCAGCTGCACGCCGGGCCTGTTCTCGCCTTCAGTACGGTGACGCCACGCCGCCGCCCCCTTGACTGGCGCGGCGCACGAGACCCACCCACCAGGACCACAAACGCCACGGGCGGGGCCGAAGCCCCGCCCGTGGCGTTTGTGGGTACTGCGTAGTAGATCGAACGCCTGGCTCAGGCCTGCTGAGCGTCGCTCGGCTGCGGCAACGAGGGCAACGACTTGTCGAGCAGCTCGACGCTCTGGCGATAGTAGAGCTGGCTCTTGTTGTGCTCGCCCAGGTTGGCATAGAGCCGCGCCAGCTCGGCACAGACCACTCCGCTGGGACGTTGACGCTGGCTCGCCTCGAAGTACTCCTGGGCCTTGCCCCAGTAAGCGTTGCGCAGCGCCAGGCGACCCAGGGTCAACAGCAGGTCGGGATCGTTGGGACGCTCCTGCAGCCACTTCTCGGCGGTCACCAGCTGACGCGAAGCGTCCACCCCAAGCAGGCCATAGCGCAGCACCAGACGGCTGTCCCAGTTGGTCTTGAGCGAGTGGCGCAGCAGTTTCTCGGCGATCACCTGTTCGTCGCAGCGCACCAGCGTCTCGACGTAGAGCACCAGCAGGTCGATGTTGGTACGCAGGTACTCGGGCATGTCGGACCACAGGTTGCGCACCCGCTCGATATCCTCGGGATTGCGCGTCTCCTGCAGGATCAGCTCGCGGTAGGCCTGCAGCTCGAGCTGTTCACGCTCTTCCCGGGCGATCAGCTGCTGGTCGGCCAGACGCGGCAGCAGGCGACGCAGGCCATCCCAGTCGCTGACGCTGATATAGGCGGCCTTGAGCTGCTTGAGCACCTGGGGATGGCGCGGCAGATGACGGTCCAGGCGGGTCAGGATCGCCAGTGCTTCCTCGTACTGCTGGCGGTCCAGCATCAGCTGGGCCTGCATCATGCCCACCGCGGGATCGGCGCCGTCGGTGGAGATGTGGGCCCGCTTCAGCAGGGTGTCGGCCTGGTCATAGCGGCCCTGGTAGTGGGCCGCCAGGGCGGCAGACAGGTAGTTGACCAGCGGGGTGCTGGAGTCATCGGCGGCCTTGACCAGGGCCTTCTCGGCGCGCTTCCAGCGGCCTTCGGCCAATGCCACCAGGCCGCGCACGGTGCGCTTCATCGCGGTGCGATTGCGTGCCCGCGAGTTCCACACCTTGAAGCGGCTGACCGGACGGCTCAGGCGGAACAGCACGCGCAGGGCAAAGTGCAGCACCATGAACAGGGCCAGCAGGATCACCAGGCCAAACCAGAACGAAGTCTGGAAGGAGGTGTCGCCCACCCGCACCAGCCAGTAGCCGGGCACCGACATCATCAGCTGACCGAACAGCGCCCCGAGCGCGAGGCCAACGACAATGAGCAGGATCAGCTTTCTCATGCGTTATCTCCCTGGCCGGAAGCGCCCGCTTCGAAGCGCTGCTCGATGAACCGGGCCAGCGCCTGCTGGGAAGCGCTGATATCGGGAAGCTCCGGGCGGATGGACTTGCCCTTGAGCTCGCCCAGACGAGCGATCACCGACTGCACCGACTCGTCGTCGACGTCGTAGTAGCCTTCGAGCAGGGTGATGGCCTTGTCGAGGCTGGCCTCGTACAGGCCGGTCTCTTCCTTGAGCAGGGCCAGCTGGGACTGCTCCAGCACCAGACGCAGGCTCTGGCGCAGGTAGGACTCCTGCTCCGGGGTGATCAGGGCTTCCAGCGCCTGGTCGTGGTGACGCACCGTCACCAGCTCCTTGAGCTCTTCACCGACCCGTGCCAGCTGCTCCTGCCAGGCACCGGAAGGAGCCTCCTCGATGGTGGTATCGGCGGTGAACTGCTCGATGTCCTGGGCCAGCGGCAGGCCGGCGATCTGCTCCTGCTGGGCGTTCAGGGCCAGGTAGAGGCCAGTCCGGTCAACCTTGGGCACCGTCTGCAGGGCGGCAAGCTCCTCGGCGATGGCGCGGCGCACCGGGACCAGTGCCGGATTGTTGGCCTCTTCCAGGCGAGCGTCGGCGGTGCGCAGCAGCGCCGCAGCACCTTCGACATCACGCTCGAGCTGCAGGCGCTGATTGGCCAGACGCAGCAGGTAGGCGGCCTCGGCGTGCAGCCAGTCACGCTCGTCGGCGTTCTGTTCCTTGGACAGCTCGGCCAGTACCCGATCCAGGGTCTGGTTGACGTCGGACTTGTAGGCGTCGAAGTCGCTCTTGATGCCGTCCACCGCCTGGCCCATGGTCTCGCGACGCTCGGCAAGGCCGCTTTCCAGCTGGGACGACAGCTCCTGGACCTCGGCCACGCTGGGGCTGTTCTGCTTGAGCTGGTCGATGCGCGCGGACATCGCCTGCTGCAGCTGCCAGCCCTTCCAGCCGACAAAGGCCACACCGGCGATCAGGATCAGCACCAGCACCAGGGCCACGACGCCGGCCTTGCCGCCACCAGAGCTGCTACCAGAGCCACCGGAAGACGAGGTCGCAGCGCCGGCGGAAGCCCCACCGTTACCACCCTTGCCTGCCGCTGGGCTGGGCTTGTTGTCACTGGGCTTGTTGTCACTAGCTTTGGCGCCACTGGCCTTGGTGTCACTGGACTTGCCATCGCCGGGCTTGCCGGCACTGGCCTTGCCGCTGTTGTCGGGCTTGCTGGCACTTGGCTTGCTGGCACTGTCCCCGGCGGCGCCCTTCGCTGCAACCGGAGCGGCGTCACTCGGCGTGGCCTTGGCGGTGCCTGCGCTCGACGATGTGGCGCCGGCAGGCGATGAGCCGCCCGTCGCCGCAGCGGGTGTGGAGGATGCCGCGCTGGCACTGGACGAAGTGGATCCGGTCGAGCTGCTGCCACTCTTGTCGCGACGCCGCGACCGCCGCTGGGAGCCCCCCTTGCCCGCGCCGCCCTTCGAGGCGTCCGTGCCTGAGGTCGCGCTTCCTGTGCCCTGCTGGCCGGAAGCGGACGGGGTCTGCTGCTCGTCCTGATCGTGCTGTTGGTTGCTCATCTGTCGCTAGCCCTTTTAGAGATCTTCATTCGCCATCCTCTGGGTCGCAGGTCCTTGCCACCGCGGCCGCCAGCGCCGCAGGAGACGCGCCAGACGCCACGACCGGGATGCGAAATCCCAGCGTTTTCGCCAGTGTAGCCAACCGCTGGCTGGATACGACAAGCGGTTGTTGAAAGGCGGCCTCTGAACACCATCTTGCCAGATGTTCAAGGATTTCTCCGCTACTGACCACCAACGCCTGATAGCCCCCTTGTTCGAGCCATGTTCTGGCCCCGGCGTCGGGAGTGATCAGGCGACGTCGATACACCTCGAGACGCGTGACACGCGCGCCCCTCTGCCCCAGGGTGTCGCCCAGCAGCGGGCGGCCACCTTCGCCCGCCACCAGCAACACTCGCTGGTGCTCCAGGCGCTGCAGCGAGGCCAGCGCCAGCAAGGCCTCGCTGGTCTCTTCTCCGGCGGCGGGGGCAGGCACCCTCACCTTTAGCCCCAGCGCCTGGTGCAAGACCATCGCCGTGGCCTGCCCGACGGCGTACAGTTCAAGCCCCTGGGGCAGCTGTGGCCAGTAGCGATCCAGCGCCTCGACCAACCGCTCGGCGGCGGCGGGACTGATGACTACCACCTTATGAAAGTGGTCGATGTCGAGCCAGGCCGAGCGCACATCTGCCGTCTCTGGCACAGTTTCCTGCCGCATCACCTCGAGCCGCTCGGTGCTGAACCCCTTGCTTTCGATGGCCTCGGCCAGCGCTTGGGCGCGTTCGCCGGGCCGGGTGATCAGTACCGGAGTGCCCATCAACGCGGTCCGTAGACCTCGGCCAGGATATCCCCGGCGCCCTGCTCCAGCAGCTGCTCGGCGACGCGGATCCCCAGCGCCTCGGGTTCGTCCACCGAACCACGCCCTTCGGCACGCAGCACGCGGGAACCGTCGGGCGTGCCGACAAGGGCTCTCAACCACAGGGTTCTGCCATCGTCCTGATAGATGGCGTGCCCACCGATGGGCACCTGGCAGCCGCCTTCCAGACGTGTATTCATGGCCCGTTCGGCACGCACTCTGGTCGCCGTCTCGATATCGTCGAGCGGTGCCAGCAGCGACACCAGCTCGGTGTCGTGCATGCGGCATTCGATGCCAAGCGCGCCCTGACCACAGGCCGGCAGGCAGATCTCCGGCGGCAGCTCCTGGGCGATACGTTCACCCAGCCCCAGCCGCTTGAGCCCGGAAGTGGCCAGCAGGATGGCATCGAATTCGCCAGCGTCGAGCTTGGCCAGGCGTGTCTGGACATTGCCACGCAGACTGATGACCTCGAGATCCGGACGGGCCTCGCGCATCTGCAGTCCGCGGCGCAGGCTGGAGGTACCCAGACGGGCGCCCTCGGGCAGGTCCTCGAAGCGAGCATAGTCATTGGAGACGAAGGCGTCGGTGGGCTCGGCGCCTTCCAGGATCACCGAAAGCCCCAGGCTCTCGGGAAACTGCATCGGCACATCCTTCATGGAGTGCACCGCGATATCGGCGCGGCCGTCGAGCATCGCCTCCTCGAGTTCCTTGACGAACAGCCCCTTGCCGCCAACCTTGGCCAAGGGCGTGTCGAGAATCTTGTCACCGCGGGTCGACATCGGTACCAGCTCGACCTCGAGCCCGGGGTGAATCGCCATCAGACGATCGCGAACATGTTCGGCCTGCCATAGGGCCAACTGGCTCTTGCGCGTCGCGATACGCAGCCTGGACATCTGTTGCACGTTGCTCTCCCTGGTCGGGCTTGCGACCAAATCGCCGCGTCCGCCATGTTAAATGAATGGCGTCATCATAAAGCACGGTCTCCGTCAGTAAAATCGACGGCGACGGGACCCGTTGCCGCGCCTGCCAGAAGCGCCCGCTGCCACCCTCGCTTCAGGGGCTGATGCCGCACCTTCCTTGCCGGCCCGCTGCACCCTCGCCTCAAGGGCCGACTCTGGTACACTTTGGGCATACCAACGACAACGGCTGCCGGCTCCGTCAGCGCCCTCGGCGCCGGCCACCGATCACGTCGCCATCGCATCGTCATTCAGGAAGTCCATTCAATGAGCCAGACCACCAACCAGTCCTGGGGCGGCCGCTTCAGCGAACCCACCGACGCCTTCGTCGCTCGTTTCACCGCCTCGGTCGATTTCGACCAGCGCCTGGCCCGCCATGACATCCAGGGCTCCATCGCGCATGCCACCATGCTCGCCCAGGTTGGCGTGCTGAGCGAAGAGGAACGTGACGCCATCCTGACCGGGCTCAAGGAGATCGAGACGGAGATCGCCGAAGGGCGCTTCGAGTGGTCGGTGGCGCTGGAAGACGTGCACATGAACATCGAGGCACGGCTGACCCAGAAGATCGGCATCACCGGCAAGAAGCTGCACACCGGGCGCTCGCGCAACGACCAGGTGGCCACCGATATTCGCCTCTACCTGCGCGAGGAGATCGACCTGGTCGCCAGCGAGCTGGCGCGGCTGCGTGCCGGGCTGATCGAGCTGGCCGAGGGCGAGGCCGACACCATCATGCCGGGCTTCACCCACCTGCAGACCGCTCAACCGGTGACCTTCGGCCACCACCTGCTAGCCTGGCAGGAGATGCTGGCCCGCGACCACGAACGCCTGCTGGACTGCCGCAAGCGGGTCAACGTGCTGCCGCTGGGCGCCGCCGCCCTGGCCGGCACCACCTACCCCATCGATCGTCACCTGACCGCCGAGCTGCTCGGCTTCGAGCGCCCCGCCGAGAACAGCCTCGACGCGGTCAGCGATCGGGACTTCGCGATCGAGTTCACCGCCTTCGCGAGCCTGCTGCTGATGCACCTGTCGCGGATGAGCGAGGAGCTGGTGCTGTGGACCAGCGCCCAGTTCGACTTCATCGACCTGCCCGACCGCTTCTGCACCGGCTCCTCGATCATGCCGCAGAAGAAGAACCCGGACGTGCCCGAGCTGGTGCGCGGCAAGACCGGCCGCGTCTACGGTCACCTGATGGGCCTGCTGACGCTGATGAAGTCGCAGCCGCTGGCCTACAACAAGGACAACCAGGAAGACAAGGAACCGCTGCTCGACACCCTGGATACCGTCAAGGGTTGCCTGCGCGCCTTCGCCGACATGGTGCCGGCCATCGTCTCCAAGGGCGATTCCATGCGTGAGGCCGCTCGCAAGGGCTTCTCCACCGCCACCGACCTTGCCGACTATCTGGTACGCAAGGGCGTGGCCTTCCGTGACGCCCACGAAATCGTCGGTCAGTCCGTGGCCTACGGCATCGAGAGCGGCAAGGATCTGTCGGACATGAGCCTCGACGAACTGCGCCAGTTCTCCGACGTCATCGGCGAGGACGTGTTCGAGGTGCTGACCCTGGAAGGCTCGGTGGCCGCCCGCAACCATATCGGTGGCACCGCACCCGACCAGGTGCGCGCCGCTGCCCAGCGCGCCCGTGAGGCCCTCAAAACCCTTGCGTCCGGCCAGGGAGGCGCCCAATGAACCGCCTCGTCAAGGTGCTGCGACCCGCCCTGTTGCCGGCCCTGCTGCTGGCCCTGATGGCCCTGGCGGGCTGCGGCCAGAAAGGCCCCCTGTACCTGCCCGGTGACGAAGAAGCGGCGGAGCGCTACGGCCCCCGCGAAACCGTCGAGGACGAACAGGGCGAAGAGGGCGAAGAGGACAGCCAGGAAAGCGACCAGAGCGCGACCGAGGACGAGAGCTGAGCATGGATCACTTCAACTACCGAGACGGCGAGCTGTACGCCGAAGAAGTGCCTCTGGCCCGCATCGCCGAGGCGGTGGGCACCCCCTGCTACGTCTATTCACGTGCCACCCTGGAGCGTCACTTCCAGGCCTACCGCGAGGCGCTGGGTAGCCACCCGCATCTGATCTGCTACGCGGTCAAGGCCAACAGCAACCTGGCGGTGCTCAACGTGCTGGCGCGCCAGGGGGCCGGTTTCGACATCGTCTCTCAGGGCGAGCTCGAGCGGGTGCTGGCCGCCGGTGGTGACCCGGCCAAGGTGGTGTTCTCCGGCGTCGCCAAGCGCCCCGACGAGATGGCGCGCGCGCTCGAGGTCGGCATCAAGTGCTTCAACGTGGAGTCGCGCCCAGAGCTTGAAGTGCTCAATGAAGTGGCCGGCCGCCTGGGCAAGGTGGCGCCGGTGTCATTGCGGGTCAATCCCGACGTCGACGCGGGCACCCATCCGTATATCTCCACCGGGCTCAAAGACAACAAGTTCGGTATCCCGGTGGACGAGGCGCTGGAGGTCTACCGCCTGGCCGCCGAACTGCCGCACCTCAAGGTCACCGGGCTCGACTGCCATATCGGCTCGCAGCTCACCGAGATCGCTCCCTTCCTCGACGCCCTGGAGCGTCTGCTGCTGCTGCTCGACCGCCTGCGAGAGGAGAACATCGAGGTCTCGCACCTCGACCTGGGCGGCGGCCTCGGCGTGCCCTACAGGGACGAGACGCCGCCGGCCCCGTTCGACTACGCCTCGAAGCTGCTCGAGCGCCTGTCGCGCTGGGACGGCGGCGAGCGCCTGACGCTGCTGTTCGAGCCGGGCCGCTCGATCGCCGCCAACGCCGGCGTCATGCTGACCCGGCTGACCTACGTGAAGCCCGGCGAAACCAAGAACTTCGCCATCGTCGACGCGGCCATGAACGACCTGATTCGGCCCTCGCTGTACCAGGCCTGGCAGGCGATCATCGAAGTCGACTCTCGCCTGGACCGCGCAAGCGACGTCTACGACGTGGTCGGCCCGGTGTGCGAGACCGGCGACTTCCTCGGCAAGGAGCGTCAACTGGCGGTGGCGCCGGGCGACCTGCTGGCGGTGCGCTCGGCCGGCGCCTACGGCTTCGTGATGGCCTCCAACTACAACAGCCGCCCGCGTCCGGCGGAGGTACTGGTGGACGGCGACAGCTATCAGGTGGTGCGCCGACGCGAGACCCTCGAGGACCTCTGGGCCGGCGAGTCGCTGCCCGGCGAATCGCAACCGGGATCGGCATCGGGATCGACGTCAGGAGCAGCGCGCTGATGCTTCTGCACTTCACCAAGATGCATGGCCTGGGCAACGACTTCATGGTGGTCGATCTGGTCACCCAGCGGGCCCGCATCGAGGCCGAGGAAATCCGCCGTCTGGCCGACCGGCGCTTCGGCATCGGTTTCGATCAGCTACTGGTGGTGGAACCGCCGCGGGACCCGGACATGGACTTTCGCTACCGGATCTACAACGCCGACGGCAGCGAGGTCGAGAATTGCGGCAATGGTGCGCGCTGCTTTGCCCGCTTCGTGCGTGACAAGCGGCTGACCCACAAGCGCCAGATCCGGGTCGAGACCGCCGGCGGCCCGCTGGTGCTGGATGTGCATGACGACGAGCAGGTCAGCGTCGACATGGGTGCCCCGCGCTTCGCCCCGCCGAGCCTGCCCTTCGAGGCCGACGAGGACCGCCTGCGTCACACCCTCGAGGTCGACGGCGAGACCCTCGAGATCGCCGTCGCCTCCATGGGCAACCCCCACGCGGTGATCAAGGTCGACAGCGTCGACCAGGCGCCGGTGGAGCGCCTGGGACCGCTGGTCGAACACCACCCGCGCTTTCCCAAGCGGGTCAACGTGGGCTTCATGCAGGTGGTCTCCAGCCACGAGATTCGCCTGCGGGTGTTCGAGCGCGGCAGCGGCGAGACCCTGGCCTGTGGTACCGGCGCCTGCGCTGCGGTGGCCTGCGGCATTCGCCAGGGCCTGCTCGAAAGCCCGGTGACCGTCCACCTGCCCGGCGGCAGCCTGACGATCCGCTGGGAAGGTGGCGAGCGCCCCTTGATCATGACCGGCCCCGCCGAGCGGGTGTTCGATGGACGAATTCCGCTGCGTTGACCCCAGGCGCACAGGACTCGACGGGACTGGGCTAAGCTGCCAGCAAGGTACCGGTCCCTCGCTTTCCCGGAAACTCGATCCAGCCTAGACATTGAACTCCAACAGGAAGACGCGCATGCCTCAAGCCGCCCCAGAGCCCCGCAAGACGCTCGACCCGGACCGCGTCGCCGAATGGCTGGCACGCCACCCGGACTTCTTCGTCGGTCGCGAAGGCCTGCTGCAGAGCCTCACGATTCCCCACCCGGAGACCCAGGGCGCCACCTCGCTGCTGGAACGGCTGGTCCATGACCTGCGCAAGCGCGCCGAAGGCGCGGAACTGCGGCTCGAGCAACTGCTCGACTCGGCCCGCCACAACGAGGCGCAGTATCGGCGCACCCGCGAGCTGGTGCTGGCACTGCTGGAAGCCCAGGACAACGACGCCCTGGGCCAGGCCCTGGCCACCCAGCTAAGCGAGCGCTTCCAGACGCCAGCGGTGTCGCTGTGGTGCCCCGCCAGCCTGACCGATCGCGACCCCAGACCGCCCCAGGCCCCGCGTCACGTGCTCGACGACCACACCGGCCAGCGCCTGACCGCGCTGCTCGATGGGCGCGCCAGCCGCTGTACCCGTCTTACCCCCACCGACTGGAAGCGCCTGCTGCCCCACGCCAAGGCGCCGACCAAGTCGGGCTCCTGCGCCATCGCCCGCATGACCCTGGGCGAGCCCCAGGGCTTTGTGGTGCTGGCAAGCCCTGATCCCGACCACTTCCGTGCCAGCATGGACACCCTGTTTACCGAGTACCTGGCCGAGGTGCTGGTGCGCCTCAGCGTGCGCCTGTGCGAGCGTGATGATGGCTGAAAAGGCGGCTGAGACGACGGCTGAGACGACGCCCAAGTGGCAGCTTGCCGGCGCGGTAGCGGACTTTCTCGATGAGCTGGGACGCACCGCCAGTGCTGCCACCGTCGACGCCTACCGGCGTGACCTGGCCACCTTCGAGAACTGGTGGCACGCCCAGGCCAATGACACCGACGCCAGGCCGCCGGATGATCAGGCCCTGACGTCCCACACGCTCAGGCGTTTTCTGGCCGCCGAACGCAGCCGAGGCATGGCACCACGCAGCCTGAAGCGCCGCCGCGCCGCCCTGTCGCGACTGTGTGAACACCTGGTGGCGGCTGGCCGACTCGACTACAACCCGGTCGGCCTGAGCCGCGGCCCCCGGGCGCCGAAGGATCTACCGCGGCCGGTGGACGTGGACCTGCTGGCGCGCTTTCTCGACACCCCCCACGATGGCTCGCCGCTGTCGGTACGCGACCAGGCGATGCTGGAGCTGCTCTATTCCAGCGGGCTACGGCTGGCGGAGCTGGCGGCGCTGGATCTCCCCGACCTTCACGGCGGCCGGGTGCGGGTCCTCGGCAAGGGCAACAAGCCGCGCCAGGTGCCGGTGGGCTCGCGTGCGCGCCAGGCCATCGACCAGTGGCTCAGCGTGCGCTCGGTGCTGGCCGCCGACGACGAGACGGCACTGTTCGTCGGCCAGCAGGGCCACCGGCTCGGCCATCGTGCCATCCAGGCACGCCTGGTCACCCAGGCCCGCCGGCGCGGCCTGCCGGAGCACCTGCATCCCCACCGCCTGCGCCACTCCTTCGCCAGCCACCTGCTGGAATCGAGCCAGGACCTGCGCGCCGTCCAGGAGCTGCTGGGCCACGCCAACCTGTCCACCACCCAGGTCTATACCCGGCTGGACTGGCAGCACCTGGCGGAGAGCTACGACAAGGCCCACCCCCGCGCGCGGCGCAGCCGGAGCGACGACAGCCATCCCGGAGACACCCCTTGATCGACCACGCGGCAGCGGACGACTTCAGCCGACTCAAGGCCATCACCTTCGATCTGGACGACACCCTGTGGGACAACAGCGGCGTCATGCAGCGCACCGAGCAGGGCCACGTCGACTGGCTGACCGAACAGCTCGGCGCCTGGCAGCGCGGCCGCGAGGAGCCGTTGACGCCCCCCATCGCGCTTTCGGACTACCTGCGTGAACGCCAGGCCCTGGCCAGGCGCAGCTGGTCGCGGCGCGGCGACTTCAGCTGGCTGCGTGAGCGCACCCTGATCCAGCTGCTGGAGGAAAGCGGCGTGAACCGGGCGGCGGCTCACTGGTGGGCGGCGCTGGCGATGCAGCGTTTTCACTCGCTGCGCATCCTGGTCACGCCCTTCCCCGACACCGACGCCATGCTGGAAAGACTGAAGGGCCGCTATCGTCTCGGCAGCATCACCAACGGCAACGTGGCCTTCCACCGTCTGCCGCTGGCCCGCCACTTCCAGGCGCGTATCGCTGCCGGCGAGATGTTCGCACCCAAGCCCGATCCACGGCCCTTTCTGGCGATGCTGGCACGGCTTCAGGTCAAGGCCTGCGAGACCCTGCACGTGGGCGATTCCTGGGAGGAAGACGTGCTGCCGGCGATTCGCCTGGGCTTGCGGGCGATCTGGATCGCGCCGCCAGAGGCCGAGACGGCTCCCTTGCCACGCGGCGTGACCCGACTGTCTCGGGTCACCGAGCTGCCAGCCCTGCTCGGTGAGCATCAGGATCAATAAAGCGAGAAAAACCCCGGCGACCGCCGGCGCCACGTGGTAAACCGGCAGGCACCTGTTCCCTGAGTGCCTGCCGCCATGCCCCGCCCGCTCTATCGCCCCCTCGCTTCATCACCGCCGACCCGGCGTCACCTGCGACGAGTGCTCAAGCTCGGGCTGGCGTTTGCCCTGGTTTCGGGACTGGGGCCCGCTCTCTCCCTGCCCCTGGGCATCGCGCCAGCCCTGGCGGCACGCCCTACCTGCGACACCGTACGCCCGCCCGGTACCTGCGGCCTCTACAGCACCGGCATGTCCTACCCCTCGACCTTGTCCGGCACCACGCCGGAAGGCAACACCGCGGGGATATCCTCCTTCCACACCACCTACGCCTGCCAGACCGGCAGCGACGGCCGCGTCTATATCCTGCTCGATACCCAGGGTTCCTACGACAGCGCCACCGGTGACGCCGAAAGCTCAGTGCAAGGCTTCTACTTCGACAAGGCCGACACCAGCATGGGCGGCCATCACCACCAGACCCTGGTCGCTTCCCTGCGCACCGCCAACCATGCATCTGGCTGTGTCTCCGGCAGCGTCACGAAGGAGATACCGATCGTGCGCCATGGCGACACCGAACCGGGCAACTACAAACAGTTTACCTACTGGCCTCATACCCACGTAGCGACCAGCACCGGCGCCAGCGACAACTATACCGGTACGGTAGTCGGAGTTGGCGGCGCTTACGTCACCGTGATCGAGAGCACCTGCAAGATGTGGACCCCCTACATCATCCTGCCCGATATCGACCTCAGCGAGCTGCCGGGAGCAGGATCTCGGGGCGGTACCACCACCGCCTACCTGAGCTTCAACGACTGCGATGAGGTCAACATGGCGGATCTGTCCATACGCTCGAGCGGCGCCAGCGTCATCAACGCCCGCCAAGGCATCCTCGGCAACGCCGACACCTCGGGTGACGGCGCCAAGGGCATCGGGCTGGCGCTGGAAATCGACGCTTTTTCAGCCCACGACTTCGACCCCGTGGACCTGTCTGGCTCGCGAGCGATTGGCCTGATGGGGGAGGCGCCCAAGGTTCCGTTACGCGTCAGCTACTACCGCTATGCCGAGCAGGCATCCGGTGGGCGCGTCAAGGGACTGCTGGAGGTCACCGCCACGTACAAGTAGCCGGCGGGCTCGTCAGGCTGGCTAGGGCTCGTCAGGCTGGCTAGCCTTCGTGCGCAAGCCAGCCGTCCAGGCGCCGATGGGCCTCGTCGACGCCCTGGCGCTTGAGCGCCGAGAAAAGCTGCACGCTGACCAGGTCCTCCCACTCACGCAGCCGCGAGCGCACCTGCTGCAGGGCATTCTTGGCCGCGCCCTGCTTCAGCTTGTCGGCCTTGGTCAGCAGGATATGCACCGGCAGGTCGCGCTCATCGGCCACATCCAGCAGCGCCAGGTCGAACTCGGTCAATGGGTGACGCACGTCCATCACCAGCACCAGCCCCTTGAGCGAAGCTCGCTTCTGGAGGTATTCGGCCAGGTGGCGCTGCCACTCCAATTTGACCTTTTCGGGCACCTTGGCGTAGCCGTAGCCGGGCAGGTCCACCAGCCGGCGCTCGCTGTCCTCGCCCAGCGAAAAGACGTTGATGAGCTGGGTGCGACCCGGCGTCTTGGAGGTACGCGCGAGCGCCTTCTGTTGGGTGATGGTGTTGATCGCGCTGGACTTTCCGGCATTGGAACGTCCGGCAAAGGCGACCTCGACACCACTGTCTTCGGGGCATCGGGCCAGCGTCGGCGCACTGGTGAGGAATCGGGCCAAGGAGTAGTTGAAAGCCATGAGATGGAAGAAATCCTGACGGTGATCAAAGGTAGGGTCGAGGGCCCTGGCATTCCCGCCCCCGGGGTGTTTGGTTATAGTAAGCTTTGAGGCGGCTGCGACCCGGGGAATCATCATAACATTGTGCCGCTGTCGCCAGCGACCGGCCTCAGCGCGGGCGCTTCCCCCTGCAGTGAAGGCCACGCCTTCCGCGGGACCGTGAAAACATTAAAACGGCATAAGTGAACTAGCGATGAGACAGTTACTGGCAAGCCTGGCAATCTCCATCGGCGTCGTCGGCGCCGCCCATGCCGACCTCCAGAGTGACGCAGACGCCGCCGCAGGACGCGACAAGGCCACCGCCTGCGCCGCCTGTCACGGCCAGACCGGCGCCAGTATCGCGCCGACCTTCCCCAACCTGGCCGGCCAGCAGGCCTCCTACCTGGCCAAGCAGATCATCGACATCCGTGACGGCACCCGTCCGGTGCCGCAGATGGCGGGGCAGGTGGACAACTTCAGCGACCAGGACGCCTGGGACGTGGCCGCCTTCTTCGCCGGCCAGGACCCGGTGGTGGGGCAGGCCAAGGATGACGAGGCGTTGCTCGAGCGCGGCGAGGCGCTCTACCGCGCTGGCGACCTGGCCAAGGGCATCCCGGCCTGCAGCGCCTGCCATGGCCCGACCGGCAGCGGCATTGGCTCGGCGGTCTATCCGGGGCTTTCCGGCCAGCACGCCGGCTATGTGGTCAGCACCCTCCAGGCATTCGCCTCCGGCGCCCGCGCCAACAGCCCCGGCGGCGTGATGGCCGACATCGCCGCCAAGATGAGCGATGCCGACATGGAAGCCGTGGCCAACTACGTCCAGGGACTGCACTGATCGATTCACCTTTCGATGCGTCCCGCGGGGCGGCCCCGTTGCGTTTACAAGCAAAGATAGACATGCGACGCCTGCCCAATCGGGATATTCGGGAACCCTTCGAACGTTGTAGACTCAAAACAGCGTTCGCTTTGCGGCTCCAGGTTCGTCGCGCCCTCGCGCCGCCATGGCATGCCCGCCTCAATCAAGGAGAAAACATTCTATGCTGAAGTCACTGATGATGGGCCTCGCTGGCCTTAGCCTGTCGACCATGGCGGTCGCCGCCTCGATCACCGAGGGCGAGGACTACACCGTCGCCCCCAATCAGGTCGAGCTGGGCAGCGACGATGGCAAGATCAACGTGACCGAAGTGTTCTGGTATGGCTGCCCGCACTGCTACTCGCTGGAAGATCCGCTCAACGCCTGGGTCGCCGAGCTGCCCGATGACGTCGAGTTCGAACGCATGCCGGCCACCCTGGGCGAGACCTGGGTCAAGCACGCCAAGGCCTTCTATGCCGCCCAGCAGCTCGAGATCCTCGACGAGGTGCACGAGGACTTCTTCGACGCCATCCACCAGGAAGGCGAGCAGCTTACCGAGCCAGCAGACATCGCCGCCTTCTTCAGCGACTACGGTGTCAGCGAAGAGCAGGCGCTCAAGGCGCTGGACGGCTTCGGCGTGAAGTCCCAGATCAATCGCGCCAGCGCCACCATGCGCAACCTCGAACTGATGGGCGTCCCCGCGCTGATCGTCGATGGTCGCTACATCGTCTCGCCGAGCACCGCCGGCAGCCTCGACAACATGCCGCGCATCGCCGAGGCGCTGGTGGAGCAGATCCGCAGCGAACAGGAGTCTGGAGCCCAATGACGTCACTGGCCGAGGAACGCCACCCCACGCTGGACAGAGGTCACCTGAGGCTGGTGACCTTCAACCTGCAGGTGGGTATCCAGACCTCGGCCTACCACCACTACCTCACTCGTAGCTGGCAGCACCTGTTGCCTCACCCGCGTCGGCAACGACGTCTGGACATGATCGCCGAGGTGCTGTCGCACTTCGACATGGTGGGGCTACAGGAGGTGGACGGCGGCAGCTTTCGCTCGAACCAGGTCAATCAGCTCGAGTACCTGGCGGGGCAAGGCGGTTTCCCCCATCACTATCAGCAGCTCAACCGCAACCTCGGTCGACTTGCCCAGCACAGCAATGGCCTGCTCTCCCGGCTGGCACCCAGCCGCATCGAGGAGCACCGCCTGCCGGGGACCCTGCCCGGCCGGGGCGCCATCCATGCGCGCTTCGGCCAGGGCCCCGAGGCCCTGCACCTGTTCGTCGCCCACCTGGCCCTGGGCCAGCGCACCCAGAACCTGCAGCTCGACTACCTCAGCGAGTTGATCCAGCCACTCAAGCACGTGGTGGTGATGGGAGACCTGAACTGCACCCCGGATCGCCTGCACGCCCACGACCGCTTCTGTGCCTCGTTGCCGCTGCATCCGGTGCGACCGGCACTGAGCTACCCTTCCTGGCGCCCCAGCCGAGCGCTGGACCATATCCTGCTGTCGTCGTCGCTGGAGGCCGATGAGGCCGAAGTCCTCGACCGACTGTTTTCGGACCACCTGCCGGTGGCCGTCGATATTCGCCTGCCCCAGCCCTGCCTCGCCGCCATCCAGGCCGATCAGCCCGAGCAACCAGCCTGAACCGCTCGCCTGAATTTCCCACCTGAACTTCCCACCTGAACTTCCCACCTGAGCTACCCGCCTGAGCCGCACGCCCGAGCAACCTGCCTGAGTCATCCTGTCGGCGGCGGACGCCACGCCAGCGGACCTCGACTTTTGGTGTCATGACAGTGCTACCTCGACTGCCGTATAGTCAGCGTTGACGTGCACCGAGATTCGCTAATGTCTCCGCGTGCCACACTATCCATGACGCCAGGTCCCCCCGGCAAGCCGACGTCCTGCCCTGGCGACGGCGTGCCCGGGCGCCAGCCTGGACAATGATCGCCCTGACACCACCAGCGAGTTCCTAATGTCTACATCTTCCGGCTTGCCGGGGCCACTGGCGGCCCTGGACGCCTTCTCCGAACGCCTTGGCAGGGGCCTTTCCTGGCTGATCCTGGCGATGATGATCATCCAGTTCCTGATCGTGGTGCTGCGCTATGCCTTCAGCGTCAACAGCATCCCCATGCAGGAATCGGTGATGTACATGCACGCCGCCGTGTTCATGCTGGCGGCGGCCTACACCCTGAAGCACGGCGGACACGTGCGCGTCGACATCTTCTATCGAGCGATGTCGCCCAGGCGCAAGGCGCTGGTCGACCTGCTCGGCACCCTGCTGCTGCTGCTGCCGGTGATGGGCTTCGTGATCGCCACCAGCCTCGGCTACGTCGGCAAGTCCTGGGCCATCTTCGAGGGCTCGCCCGACGCCGGCGGCATCCCCGGGGTGTTCCTGCTGAAGACGCTGATACCGGCCTTCGCCGTGCTGATGATTGTCCAGGGCATCGTCGAGATCTACCGCAACATCCTGATTTTAAAGGGACGTCTCGACCCCAACGCCCTTCCCCATGACGCCGACGAGGAGCACCTGTAAATGCTGGAGTTCATGCCCCTGGTGCTGTTCGGTGTCATCTGTACGGTCTTGATGTTCGGTTTTCCGGTCGCGCTGTCGCTGGCCGGTACCGCCCTGGCCTTTGCCGGGCTCGGCTACGGCCTGGAGTCCCTAGGCATCGATGCCAACTTCGACGGCAGCTACCTCAACGCCTTCCCCAATCGCCTCTACGGCATCATGACCAACACCACCCTGCTGGCGGTGCCCTTGTTCGTGCTGATGGGCGTGCTGCTCGAGAAGTCCAAGGTCGCCGAAACCCTGCTCGACGCCATGGCCCTGCTGTTCGGCTCGCTGCGCGGCGGACTCGGCATCTCGGTGACCCTGGTCGGCATGATGCTGGCCGCTTCCACCGGCATCGTCGGCGCCACCGTGGTCACCATGGGCCTGATGTCGCTGCCGACCATGCTCAAGCGCGGCTATAGCCAGTCGCTGGCCACCGGCACCATCTGCGCCACCGGCACCCTGGGTCAGATCATCCCGCCGTCCATCGCTCTGGTGCTGCTCGGTGACGTGCTGTCCAGCGCCTACCAGCAGGCCCAGCTGTCCATGGGCATCTTCAGCCCCAAGACGGTGTCGGTGGGTGATCTGTTCATGGGGGCGCTGGTCCCGGGCCTGATCCTGGTGCTGGTGTATATCGTCTACGTCAGCCTGGTGGCGCTGTTCAAGCCCAGCGCCGCCCCTGCCGCCGATCGCCAGGAACTGATGGCCGAGCTGGGCCACACCTCGGGCATCGGCCTGTTGCTGCTCAAGGGCCTGGTGCCGCCCATCGTGCTGATCGTCGCGGTGCTCGGCTCGATCCTGGCCGGACTGGCCACCCCCACCGAGGCTTCCGCGGTGGGTGCCTTCGGCGCCCTGGTGCTGGCCCTGGCCTATCGTCGCCTCGATCTGGCCACGCTCAAGGACGTGCTGCGCTCCACCACCCACGTCACCACCATGGTGTTCCTGATCCTGATCGGCGCGGCGTTGTTTTCACTGGTGTTCCGCGCCTACGGCGGTGAAGAGCTGGTCACCCATCTGTTCGAGAACATGCCTGGCGGGGTAGTCGGCGCCACCATCATCGTGATGCTGGTGATCTTCCTGCTCGGCTTTATTCTCGACTTCATCGAGATCACCTTCGTGGTGGTGCCGATCGTCGGTCCGATTCTGCTGGCCATGGGCCTGGATCCGATCTGGCTGGGCATCATGATCGCGATCAACCTGCAGACGTCCTTCCTGACGCCTCCCTTCGGCTTCGCCCTGTTCTACCTGCGCGGGGTGGCCCCGGAGTCGGTACCGACGTCCGCGATCTACCGAGGCGTCATTCCGTTCATCGTGCTTCAGCTCGGCATGCTGCTGGCCCTGTCATTCTTCCCAGAACTCGCCACCTGGCTGCCGGAGCAGTTCTGACCCGGCGCGTTGGCGATGCGTGGACGGCAGCCCACGCCGGGGGGTGCCCCCGGCGTCTATAGTTGCCCGACGAGCCATCGCCCGCTTCACGGCGTCTCGGGCCATCCCGCGAGACGCCAACTACCCGCCGGCCCTACCCTGGCCGGCAGGTCCCGACAACGCCAATACCATACAAAGGGGACTTACATGCAACGCAGCTCAATCGCCAAGGCCATTACCCTCGCCGGTGCCTCCGGTCTACTGCTGGTCGGAGCCCAGGCCCAGGCCCAGGACACCTTCGAGTGGAAGCTGGTCACCTCCTGGCCGAAGAACTTCCCCGGTGTCGGCCAGGGTCCCGAGCGTCTGGCCAAGCTGGTCGAGGAAATGTCCGACGGCCGCCTGACGATCGAGGTGTTCGGTGCCGGCCAGCTGGTACCGGGCTTCGAGGTCTTCGACGCCGTCGCCGAAGGCACCGCCCAGATGGGCCACTCTGCCTCCTACTACTGGAAGGGCAAGGCGCCCGCCGCCCAGTTCTTCGCCGCCGTGCCCTTCGGCATGAACGCCCAGGAAATGAACGCCTGGCTGCACTATGGTGGCGGCCTGGAGCTGTGGAACGAGCTCTACGATGACTTCGGCGTCGAGGTCATGACCGCCGGCGCCTCCGGCGTACAGATGGGCGGCTGGTACAACCAGGAAATCAATTCGGTCGACGACCTGGACGGCCTCAAGATGCGCATGCCGGGCCTCGGTGGTGAGGTCATGAATCGCATGGGCGTGGCCATCGTCAATATGCCCGGCGGCGAGATCTTCACCTCGCTGCAGTCCGGCGCCATCGATGCCACCGAGTGGATCGGCCCGTACAACGACCTGGCCTTCGGCCTGCATCAGGCCGCCGAGTACTACTACTACCCGGGCTGGCATGAGCCGACGGTGATGTTCGAGGCCATCGTCAACGATGAGGCCCTGGCCGAGCTGCCCGCCGACCTTCAGGCGATCCTGCGCACCGCGGTGCGCGACGTGAACCAGGACGTGCTGGACGAGTACACCGCGCGCAACAACGATGCCCTGGCCACCCTGATCAACGAACACGACGTCCAGCTGCGCAAGCTGCCCGACGACGTGCTCGCCCAGGCTCAGGAGATCTCCGCCGAGGTGGTGCAGGAACTGGCTGACTCCAGCGATATCGCCGGTCGCATCTACGAGTCGTACCGCGACTTCCAGGACAAGGTGGTGAACTACCACGCCATCTCCGAGCAGGCCTACTACAACGCCCGCAACCCGGACGGCGGCACCGACTTCGGCCAGGAGTAACCCATCCAGAAGGTGTCGAGCATTGCCGACACAAGCACCCAGGGGCCGCCTCGCGCGGCCCCTGTCCGTTTTCGGGGCACGGGCGGACATCGTGTCGACTCTCGAGCCTTGCTCAAAGCGCTCGCTCTTGAGCAGTGATCAGCCGCAGCTGAAATAGCGTTCGGCAAACCACAGCAGCACCGCGTAGCGCCCGCCCTTGCTGACGACGATCCACAGCGTGGCACGCCACCACGGCAGCCGGGCGATTCCCGCGAGCACCGTCAGCGGATCCCCCACCACCGGCAGCCAGGCCAGCAGCAGACTCGCTTCTCCGCCCTTGCGATACCAGCGCTGGGCTCGTGCCAGTCCCGCCCGGGAGGCGGGAAACCAGCGACGATCGACATACTGGGTGGCGTAGCGGCCCAGGGCGACATTGACCAGACTGCCCAGGGTATTGCCCAGGGTGGCCACCAGCCACAGCGCCAGCGGCGCTTCGCCCCGGCACCACAGCCCGGCCAGCCATAGCTCGGACCCTCCGGGCAGCAGGGTGGCGCTGGCGAACGCCATGACAAACAGACTCAGCATGATGCGCTCGACATTGGCTCTCTCAGCGCCGCCTCTTGTATTCTGTGTTTTCTGCTGACTTTCGGGTGTCTTTCATGTCCCACGCCGTATCCATCCCTCACACGCTGACCATCGCCGGCTCCGACCCTTCTGGCGGCGCCGGCCTCCAGGGCGACCTCAAGACGCTGTCGGCCCTGGGCACCTATGCCACCAACGTCATCACCGCGGTGATCGCGCAGAATACCTGTGGGGTACGCGAGGTGCACCCGGTGGCTGCAGAGAGCATCCGGGTGCAGCTCGATCACCTGCTCGACGACGTGCCCATCGACGCGGTGAAGATCGGCATGGTCGCCAGCCGCGAGGTCGCCGAGACCCTGCGAGAAGCGCTCGAGGCCAGGCGTCCCCGCTGGATCGTGCTCGATCCGGTGATGGTAGCCAAGAGCGGCGACATCCTGGTGGATGAGGCCGGGATCAGTGCGGTACGCGATGTGCTGGTGCCGCTGGCCGACGTGATCACCCCCAACCTGCCCGAGGCGGCGGTACTGCTGGGGGTCGAGCCGCCCACCAGCGCCGATGCCATGGAGGCGATGCTGCCCGCGCTCAAGCAACTGTCCGCCCCCTATGTGCTACTCAAGGGTGGCCATCTCGATGGTGACAGCTGTCCCGACCTGCTGGCCTCGCCCGGTGGCGATCGCTGGCTGCCGGCGCCGCGCATCGATACCCAGAACCTGCATGGTACCGGTTGTGCCCTGTCCTCGGCGATCGCCGCCAAGCTGGCCCATCTGCCACAGGACGCCGACGAGGCGCAGGTCATCGACGCCATCGGCGACGCCAAGCGCTGGCTGCACCAGGCGCTCGACGCCAGCCGGCGGCTGTCGGTGGGCCAGGGGCGCGGCCCGGTGCATCACTTCCACGCCTGGTGGTAGCGGCAGGAGCCGTGGCGGGCGATGGCAGGCCGTGGAAGCCACGATGCGCCCGGTCTGATCTGATCCGAGCGCAGGACGGCGCTATCGTGCACTGACAGGGACTGACGACACCGTCGCTTGCGCGAATCGGCACGTCCGCCCATGCTGAAGGTTCACCCACTGGCGTCGTGAGGGCAGAGCCATGACTCGCACCCTGCTGTTTGCCTGTGACCTGTCGGCAGAAAACCGTTCCGCCTTCGGCCGCGCCATCCGCCTGGCCAACGAGATGGGCGCCCGTCTCGACGTACTGCACGTGCTGGATCCCTACCTGCCCCACCGGGTGCTGCGCGACCTGGAAGGTGCGGTAGTAGATGACATCCACGCCATCGCCACCGACCTGCGCGAGGACTACGCACTGGCCGAACCGCCGCTGCTGGTGCAGACGGTGACCGGCGCCCCCTACGCCGAGATCATCCGTGAGGCCCACGATCGCAACGCCGAGATGATCATCCTCGGCACCCATCGCAAGCGCGGACACCCTGACCTGATCGGCGGCACCACCCTGGCCCGGGTGCTGTTGAGCGCCCCCTGTCCGGTGCTGACTGTCAGCCAGCCCCCCGCAGAGCCGTGGAACGACATTCTGGTCCCGGTGGACTTCTCCCTGACCTGCCGTCGCACCCTGCGCGAGACCCTGCGACACTTTCCGGAATCCCGCCTCGAGTTGCTCCACGCCTGGGACGTGCCGGGCGAGCGCGAACTCGGCTCCGATACTGACTTCGCGCAGTGGCGCGATCGTGAGGTCATCCGACTTAGACAGCAGCTCGAACAGGAGATCGACCACCTGATGGCGGAATTCGATCGGGTGCCGGAGCTGGAACTGGTGCTGGAACAGGGCGACCCCCTGGACGTGTTGATCGCCCATCTGCGCCGTCAGCCTCCCGATCTGCTGGCACTGGGCAACCGCAGTCAGGCGGGCCGACGCAGTCAGATTACCAAGCGTCTTCTGGCGGAGCCCCGTTGCGACATCATGCTGTGCCGCGCCTGGTAGTCACGGGAAGAACGCTCTACAAAAACTGTACATAAGTCATATCTCGCGCCATGATGTGTACAACATCATGTCACGGGAGTTTCATCATGCCTTCGCGACAACCCCGACAGCACCCGCTGGTTCGGCTGCTTGCCGCCGTCAGCCTGATCACCTGTCTGACCCTGACCATGGCCGCGCCCCCCGAGGCCAACGCCCAGACGTCGACGCAGCAGGTCAGCGTCAAGAGCGCTAGCTTTGCCACCCAGATCGACGACGGCCGGCGCTACGAGATGATCGGCCACGGGCTCTTCACCTATCTGGTGTGGGACGCCTACGCCGGCGCCTACTACCAGGCCGCGGGGTACCCCCGCCCCGCTCCCGAGTCCGACGTCCCGCGCCGGCTGGTGCTGCACTACTTCCATGCCATCGAGGCCGACGACTTCGCCAGCACCACCCTCGAGACCGTGCGCGCGCAGGTCGGCGCCGTGGACTTTCCGTCGATTCGCCGCCCGCTGACCGCGCTGGTCGACAGCTATCGCTCCGTCACGCCGGGCGACCGCTATTCGCTGACCTGGGATGGCGAGAGCCTGATCCTGGCGCTCAATGGCGCCCCGCTGTACCGCTCCAACGACAAGGCGCTTGCCAACGCCATGTTCGCCATCTGGCTCGGTGAAGATCCCCTGGACCGCGACTTCCGCGACGCTCTGCTGGGGCGCTGACGCCTGGCCAGGCAGGCCCGTGCTAGGCTAGCGGGCCCTGCTGTGTGTAATCCCCCACCTATTGCCAGAGGAAGCCCTGCATGAAAGCCCTGATCCAACGTGTCCGCCGTGCCAGTGTCGAGGTCGAAGATCGCACCGTCGGCGCCATCGACCACGGCCTGCTGGCCCTGGTCGGGGTGGAAAAAGGCGATGACGAGGCCTCGGCCGACCGCCTGTTGCACAAGCTGCTGCACTATCGCGTGTTCGCCGACGACCAGGACAAGATGAATCTCAATGTGCAGCAGGCCGGCGGTGGCCTCTTGCTGGTATCCCAGTTCACCCTGGCCGCGGATACCCGCAAGGGGCTGCGTCCCAGCTTCTCCAGCGCGGCGCCGCCGGCCGAAGGCGATCGTCTGTTTCACTACCTGCTCGATCAGGCCCGCCAGCGCCATGCGCCGGTGGCCAGCGGCGAGTTCGGCGCCAATATGCAGGTGGCACTAATCAACGACGGGCCGGTGACCTTTCTGCTGGAGAGCTGAGAGCCCCCTCCTGGCGCCGAGCGCCAACATGCAGCTCACCTTCAGGACGATTAATCAACGACGAGCCGGTGACCTTTCTCCTGGAGAGCTGAGAGCCCCCTCCTGGCGCCGAGCGCCAACATGCAGCGCACGCGGCGTCCTGCCGCCTGTCTGATCTTCAAAAGCCCGATGCAACGCGATGTCGGCGGGGCGGTAAACCAGGCTGTCTCGTCTCGCCCCGTCTCGCCTTGATGTTTATGGAAACATTTACCACAATCACCTGTATACAAAAACAACCGGTGATCGTATCCATGAACAACGCCCGCTACCCCGTCAGCGTCTCGGTCTTCGACTTCCACGGCCGGCCACCACTGAGCCGTGCCCTGCCACTGTCGCTGCAACACATCCTCGCCATGATCATGGGTACCATCACGGTGCCGATCATCGTCTCCGGTGCCATCGGCGCCTCCACCGCCGAAACCCTGCTGCTGATCCAGATTTCGCTGGTGGCCTCGGCGCTGTCGACGCTGATCCAGCTGTTCGGTGTCTGGCGCTTCGGTGCCCGCCTGCCGACCATCTTCGGTGTCGGCTTTGCCTACGTGCCCACCCTGACCGCCGTGGGCGCCCAGTATGGCCTCGGCGGCATCCTCGGCGCCCAGTTGATCGGCGGCATGGCGATGCTGCTGGTCGGGTTCGGTATCCGCCCGCTGCGTCATCTGTTTCCACCGGTGGTGGCGGGGGTGGTGGTGCTGGTGATCGGCCTGTCGCTCTACGACATCGCCATCCACTACATGGCCGGGGGCAAGGGGAGCGCCGACTACGGTGGCGGCAGGCAGTGGCTGGTGGCGCTGGTCACTCTGGCCGTGGTGCTGGCGATTTCCCAGTTCGGGCGGGGCTTCATCAAGCTCGCCGCGATCATCTGCGGCATCGTGGTGGGCTACGCGCTGGCACTCGCGCTGGGCATGGTGGACTTCACTGCGGTGCATCAGGCTGCCTGGTTCAGTGCGCCGCGCCCGCTCCCCGTGACGCTCGAATTCGCGCCGGTGGCGATCCTGTCCATGGTGATCATCTGCGTGGTCAATTCGGTGCAGACCATCGGTGATCTATCCGCTACCACCATCGGTGGCATGAATCGCGAGCTGGGCCATCGGGAGCTGTCCGGGGGCTTGCTGGGCAACGGCCTGTGCACTCTGGTCGGTGCCCTGTTCGCGGCTCTGCCGACGGCGTCGTTCAGCCAGAACGTCGGTATCGTCGCCATGACCAAGGTCATCAGTCGTTCGGTGCTGGCACTGGCGGCGCTGTTTCTGCTGGCGGCGGGGCTGATGCCGAAGTTCGGCGCGCTGATGACCACCATCCCCTATCCGGTGCTCGGTGGCGCCACCATCACGGTGTTCGGCATGATCACCATGACCGGTATCCAGCTGCTGACCCGCGACGAGCTGTCCGGGCGCAACATGACCATCGCCAGCCTGGCGCTGGCGCTGGGCCTCGGGCTCGCCGCGGCGCCGCAGGCCATCGCCGCGCTGCCGGACACGATCGAGATGGCGATCGGTGGATCACCCGTGGTGGCGGCGGCGCTCACCGCCGTGCTGCTCAATCTGCTGCTGCCTCACAAGAGCCTGGCCGACGAGCAGGCCGAGCGCGAGCGGCTGGCCGCGCGCATGGAAGCCAGCGACACGGCTCCCGCTAGCGTGCCCGCCTCATCCCGGTGCGACTCGCAATAGCCGTTCGCCACACCCACTCGCCCCGGCTATCGAGCGATCCGGCGACCCGAGGCGCTATCGAACCGAGCGTGGCTCAGCCCGATAGCGCCTCGTTCATTTCCTCGAGCGCCTCTTCGGCGGCGAGCCAGTCGGCCTCCAGCTCCTCGAGGCGCGCCTTGAGCTCGCCCTGGCGCGCCAGACAGTCGGTCAGTTCCTGCTTGCGCGCCGCGTCGGTGTAGAGCTCGGCGTCGCCGAGCTGCGCTTCCACCTCGCCGAGCTCAGCCTGGACCTTCTCCATGGCCTTTTCGGCCTTGTCCCGCTCGCGCTTCAAGGGCCTGAGCTTCTCGCGCAGCTCGGCGGCGGCGCGGCGCGAGGCCTTGCGATCCTCCCGCGGGGCGGCCTGGCCAGCCTCGGCCCTGTCGGCCTTGTCTTCCCTGGCCGCGCGACGATCGCTTTCCAGGCGTGACTTGAGCCAGGCCCGGTAATCCTCCAGATCGCCATCGAAGGGTTCGACCCGATGGTCGGCGACCTTCCAGAACTCGTCGACGGTGGCCTTGAGCAGGTGGCGGTCGTGGGATACCACGATCACCGTCCCTTCGAACGACGCCAACGCCTCGGTCAGCGCCTCGCGCATCTCCAGGTCCAGGTGGTTGGTCGGCTCGTCGAGCAGCAGCAGGTTGGGCTTCTGCCAGGCAATCAGGGCCAGCGCCAGGCGTGCCTTCTCGCCGCCGGAGAACAGCTCGACCCGGGCAAACACGTCGTCTCCTGGAAAGCCGAAGCCACCCAGGAAGTTGCGGATATCGCTGTCGGCGGCCTGGGGCGACAGGCGTTGAACATGGGTGAAGGGGGTCGCCTTGAGATCGAGCCCTTCGAGCTGGTGCTGGGCGAAGTAGCCCACCGCCAGGTGCTCGCCGGGCACCCGACGGCCAGAGAGCAGCGGCAGATCGCCGGTCAGCGACTTGATCAGGGTCGACTTGCCCGCGCCATTGGGACCGAGCAGTCCGATGCGCTGCCCCGGCAGCAGGGTCAGCTTCACGTCGGACAGCTGGGTGCGCTCGCTGCCGTCCTCACGACGATAGCCCAGGCTGGCGTCATCGATCACCAGCAGCGGATGGGACGTCTTGTCCGCCGCCGGCAGGGTAAAGTGAAAGGGGGAATCGACGTGGGCCAGGGCGATGTCGCCCATGCGCTCGAGCATCTTCAGTCGGCTCTGGGCCTGGCGCGCCTTGGTCGCCTTGTAGCGAAAGCGGGCGACAAACTTCTCGATTTCCTCGCGACGCGCCTGCTGCTTCTCGGCCTGGGCCTGCTGCAGCGCCAGCTTCTCGGCCCGGGTCCGCTCGAAGGTGGTGTAGTTGCCCCGATAGAGCACCAGGCTGCGACGATCGAAGTGCACGATGTGGTCACACACCGCATCGAGAAAGTCGCGGTCGTGGGAGATCAGCAACAGGGTGCCGGGATAGCGCGTCAGCCACTGCTCTAGCCACAGCAGGGCGTCCAGGTCCAGGTGGTTGGTCGGCTCGTCGAGCAGCAGCACGTCGGAGGGCATGAACAGGGTACGCGCCAGGTTGGCTCGCATGCGCCAACCGCCGGAGAACGCCGACAGCGGCTTGTCCAGATCGTGCTGGGCGAAGCCCAGCCCGACCAGCAGCTGGGCTGCGCGGGCTGGCGCGCTGTAGCCGTCCAGCGCCTCGATGGCGCCGTGAAGTTCGGCCTCACGGTGGTGGTCACCGTCGGCCTGGGCAGAGGCGAGGGCAGCCTCGGTACGCCTTAGTTCCGCATCCCCGTCGAGCACGTACTCGATGATGGGGCGAGACAGCGCCTCGACTTCCTGCGCCATATGGGCAATGCGCTGGCCGCCACTCATCTCGACCGCGCCCTTGTCGGCGCCGATCTCGCCGAGGATCAGGCCAAACAGACTGGACTTGCCGGCGCCATTGGGGCCCACGATACCGGCCTTGTGGCCGGCGTGCAGGGTCAGGTCGGCACCCTCGAACAACGGCTCGGCGCCGCGTTGCAGGGTTACTTGGCGCAGTGCAATCATCACGGCTCCATCGGGATGAGCCCGCCGGGCCGGGCACCCGCGAGCTTCTCTAATAAAAGAAGGATATCGTCTTGGACCCCGATTCTACCGAATTCACCGCTCGCCTGCGCCCTCGCCTGGCGACTTCGCCGCTATGGGACTTCGCCCTGGCAATCTATGCCCGGCCAGGCGTCGAGCAAGCCTGCCTGACGCTGCAGGATGAGCACGGCTGGGACGTGTGTGAACTGTTGTGGCGATGCTGGCTGTATCAACAGGGCGCCCAGGCAGGTGCACTGCCGTCAGAGGTCGCCGCCTGGCAGCGCGAGGTCACCCAACCGCTGCGCCGACTGCGCAGGGATCTGAAGTCCCAGGCGCAAGCCGACCCGCAGGTGGCGAGCGTTCGCTCGCGGATCAAGCAAGCGGAGCTCGAAGCCGAGCAACAATGCCTGCAGATGCTCATGAAAATTAGCCTGAACGAACTGGCTTTCTCGCCGATACCCGCCAGACTCCAAGGTCTAGAAAATGTGCTGCTTTCTAGCCAACAACGGCAGAAAAAAACGCAACTTATGGCCATAAGAAGCGTGGAAAGCCAGCTTGACCCTCTTCCGGCAGCGCGCTAGCCTGACGTTAACTGCATGAGAATTCCTGCATTTTTTGCATGATCGATCTTGTTCGCGCCAATAGCACAAGGTCCGAGATTCCGAAGCGAGACACGAAGCAATACAACAGGCGAACGCGATCCGCCCATAGCTCCAACACCTGCAGAGGAACCACAAGAATGAAGGCAACACAGCTGCTGACCACCGCCAGCATCGGCGCCCTGATGCTGGGTCTTTCCTCCACCGCCATGGCCGACAACTGGCGCTACGCCCACGAAGAGTACGAGGGCGATGTCCAGGACGTCTTTGCCCAGGCGTTCAAGCAGTACGTCGAGGAGAATTCCGACCATTCCGTCCAGGTCTACCGCTTCGGCGAACTGGGCGAATCCGACGACATCATGGAGCAGACCCAGAACGGCATCCTGCAGTTCGTCAACCAGTCTCCCGGCTTCACCGGCGCGCTGATTCCCGAAGCCCAGATCTTCTTCATTCCCTACCTGCTGCCCACCGACGAAGAAACCGTGCTGAAGTTCTTCGACGAGAGCAAGGCGATCAACGAGATGTTCCCCGAGCTCTACGCCGAGCACGGGCTGAAGCTGATGCAGATGTACCCGGAAGGGGAAATGGTGGTCACCGCCGACGAGCCGATCACCTCGCCGGAGGACTTCGACAACAAGAAGATCCGCACCATGACCAACCCGCTGCTGGCGGAGACCTACGACGCCTTCGGCGCGACCCCCACGCCGCTGCCCTGGGGTGAGGTCTACGGCGGTCTGCAGACCGGCATCATCGACGGTCAGGAAAACCCGATCTTCTGGATCGAGTCCGGCGGTCTGTACGAGGTCTCCCCGAACCTGACCTTCACCGGCCACGGCTGGTTCACCACCGCCATGATGGCCAACCAGGACTTCTATGACGGCCTGTCCGACGAGGACAAGCAACTCGTCCAGGACGCCACCGACTCCGCCTACGACACCACCATCGAGCACATCCAGGGCCTCGCCGAAGAAGCACTCGGCAAGATCCAGGAAGCGTCTGACGAGGTCACCGTGACTCGCCTGGACGACGAACAGATCCAGGCCTTCAAGGATCGCGCTCCGCAGGTCGAGGAGAAGTTCATCGAGATGACCGGTGAAGGCGGTCAGGAACTGCTCGACCAGTTCAAGGCTGACCTGGAAGCGGTTCAGTCCGGCGAGGAGTAATCCTCGTCTGAGCCATCGCTCCCGAAAGGGGCAGCCCTACCCGGCTGCCCCTTTTGTGTTTCCAGAGCCCTGAATAGCGACCCGACAGTCGCCGCCACGCCAGGCGCGCTGCGTGCATCCAGCGTTGACCAGATGGCTGCGAACCGCGACCCAGAGGGCGTACGCTGCGATACAGGTACGTGCGTTTCTCCCGGAATTCCCGACCAAGGATCCCATCATGACCGAAGAAGAATCCGAACAGCACTACCACTCGGGGTTGCCTGGTTTTCTGGGCACCATCGATACGTGGATCAGCAAGCTGGAAGCCATCATTCTTGCAGTGGGTGTGCTGCTGATGGCGGCCAATACCATCGCCAACGTCGTTGGCCGCTTCGTGCTCGGCGAGAGCATCTTCTTCAGCGGCGAGATCAACCGCATTCTGATCATCATGATCACCTTTGCCGGTATCGGCTATGCGGCGCGCCACGGGCGCCATATTCGCATGTCGGCGATCTACGATGCCCTGCCGGTAGGTGGCCGCAAGGCATTGATGATCTTCATCTCCCTGTTTACCTCTCTGGTGATGTTCTTCCTGCTGTACTACTCGGTGATCTACATCGTCGACCTGTATGACAAGGGGCGCATTCTGCCCGCCCTTGGCATCCCGATCTTCTGGATCTACCTGTGGGTACCGCTGGGCTTTCTGATCACCGGTATCCAGTACCTGCTCACCGCCATCAAGAACCTGACCTCCCGCGACGTCTACCTGTCGACCGGCGTGCTGGATGGCTACAAGGATACGGAGACCGAAGTATGAGTGACGCGACGGTGGCAGCAGGAGGACAGCCCCAATGACAACCATAATGGTCACCACCATGATCGCCCTGCTGTTGCTGGGCTTCCCCATGATGATCCCGTTGATCACCGCGGCGGTCATCGGTTTCTTCATGATGTTCAACGGCCTGGACCAGATGGACACGTTGATCCAGCAGATGATGGCGGGCATCCGGCCGGCCTCGCTGATCGCCGTGCCGATGTTCATCCTCGCCGCCGACATCATGACCCGCGGCCAGTCGGCAGAGCGCCTGATCAACATGGTCATGGCCTTCATCGGCCACGTGAAGGGCGGCCTGGCGGTATCCACCGCGGCCTCCTGCACCCTGTTCGGCGCCGTGTCCGGCTCGACCCAGGCCACCGTGGTGGCGGTGGGCTCGCCGCTACGCCCGCGCATGCTCAAGGCCGGCTACTCCGACTCCTTCACCCTGGCGTTGATCATCAACTCGAGTGACATCGCCTTTCTGATCCCGCCCAGCATCGGCATGATCATCTATGGCGTGATCTCGGGCACCTCCATCGGCGAGCTGTTCATCGCCGGCATCGGGCCAGGCCTGCTGATCCTGCTGATGTTCTCCATCTACTGCGTGCTCTACGCGGTGATCCGCGACGTCCCCACCGAGCCCAAGGCGTCCTGGAGCGAGCGTCTCTCCGCGGTGCGTCAGGCGCTGTGGCCGCTGGGCTTCCCGGTGATCATCGTCGGCGGCATCTACGGCGGCATCTTCAGCCCCACCGAGGCCGCCGCGGCCTGCGTGCTGTACGCGGTGCTGCTGGAGTTCGTGGTGTTCCGATCGCTGAAGATGAACGACATCTACGCCATCGCCAAGTCCACCGGCCTGATCACCGCGGTGGTGTTCATCCTGGTCGCCGTGGGCAACGGCTTCTCGTGGATCATCTCCTTCGCCCAGATTCCGCAGGCCATGCTCGAGGCGGCCGGGATCAACGAAGCGGGTCCCACGGGCGTGCTGATCGCCATCTGCATCGCCTTCTTCGTGGCCTGCATGTTCGTCGACCCGATCGTGGTCATCCTGGTGCTGACGCCGATCTTCGCGCCGGCCATCGAGGCCACCGGACTCGACCCGGTGCTGGTGGGTATCCTGATCACCCTGCAAGTGGCCATCGGCTCGGCGACGCCACCCTTCGGCTGCGACATCTTTACCGCCATCGCGATCTTCAAGCGGCCCTACCTGGACGTGATCAAGGGCACACCTCCGTTCGTGTTCCTGCTGATCCTGGCCGCGGCCCTGCTGATCATGTTCCCGCAGATTGCGTTGTTCCTGCGCGACGTCGCCTTCCGCTAGGCGGCGTCTGTCAGCTGCGCGGAGACCAAGCTTGAGGAGAGACCGATGTTCAATCGAATCCTGGTGGCGGTGGACGGCTCCAAGGGCGCCCTCAAGGCGCTGGAGAAGGCCGTGGGGCTGCAGTACCTGACCGGCGCCGAGCTCTACATCCTGTGCGTGTTCAAGCACCACAGTCTGCTCGAGGCCTCCCTGTCGATGGTTCGCCCGGACAAGCTGGACCTGCCCGACGATGCCCTCAAGGAGTACGCCTCGGAGATCGCCGTGCATGCCAAGAACCACGCGGTGGAACTGGGGGTACCGCTGGAAAAGGTGCGCGCCTTCGTCAAGGGAGGCCGCCCCTCGCGCACCATCGTGCGCTTCGCCCGCAAGCGCGAGTGCGATCTGATCGTGATCGGCGCCCAGGGCACCAACGGCGACGCCAGCCTGATCCTGGGCAGTGTCGCCCAGCGGGTGTCTGGGTCGGCGCAGTGTCCGACCCTGGTGGTCTAGCGCCACACTCATCACGGCTACCACAGACGTAGCCGCAACCACAGGCCCGGGTCATGCCCGGGCCTGCCTCGTAGGGGGTAACGCACGGCGGGTGCGGAACCCTTTTGCCCCTGTTACAGTCACAACAACGACATTCACACTACGGCCAACGCGCCAGCCAAGGATTTCCATGAAGACACTGCTGACTTCCGCCTCCCTGATCGCCCTGCTGGGCGCCGCTCCCATGGCCTTTTCCGCCCCCGAGAGCGACCAGGAAAAGCTTAGCTACAGCCTGGGTGTGACCCTGGGCCAGAGCATCAAGCAAGACGTGGAAGACCTCGACACGGATGCCTTCAGCGAGGCGATCAAGGACGTGTTCGCCGACGACGGCCTCGACATGACCGACGAGGAGATCGCCGCCGCCCTGACCAAGTTCCAGGAAGAGGCCATGGCCAAGCGTGCTGAAGAACAGCAGCAACGTGCCGAAGAGATGGCCCAGCAGGCGGACGCCAACAAGCAGGAAGGCGAGGCCTACATGGCCGAGAACGCCGACAAGGACGGCGTTACCACTACCGACTCCGGGCTGCAGTACAAGGAGCTCGAGGAAGGTGACGGCGCCTCCCCCGAGGCCGGCGACACCGTGCAGGTCAACTACGAAGGCAAGCTGATCGATGGTACCGTGTTCGACAGCTCCTACGAGCGCGGCGAGCCGGTATCCTTCCAGGTGGGCCAGGTCATCGAGGGCTGGCAGGAAGCCCTGAAGATGATGAACGTGGGCGACACCTGGGAAGTCGTGATTCCGCCGGAGCTGGGCTACGGCGCGCGTGGCCAGGGCCCCATCGGCCCCAACGAGACCCTGATCTTCAAGGTCGAGCTGCTTGACGTGAACCCCAGCGACGAAGGCTGAGTCGATGACTCACCTTAGTCGTGCCAACGCCAGCCTCCTCGCGGGGCTGGCGTTTTTCGTGCTGGCACCTCAGGCCACGGCCGACTCCCCCGACGCCCTGCCCGCGCTGGGTCTCTCGAAGGACCGTCTGGCCACCATCGGCGTCTCGTCCGGCGGCTACATGGCCGCGCAGCTGGCGGTGGCCTGGCCCGAGCGCTTCGATGCGCTCGGGCTGGTCGCCGCCGGCCCCTGGGGCTGTGCCCGGGGCGAGCTGGGAGTGGCGCTGGGTCAGTGCATGTTCACTCGCCTTGGCGACCCCGACCTGGCGGCGATCGACAGCCGCCTTGCGGACTACCGCGAGCTCGATCGCGCGGGTAGCGCTGAATCGCTCGACGACCTCAAGGTGTATCTCTGGCACGGTGAGGACGATGGCACCATCGATCCCGACGTCGGACACGCCGCCGCTCGACAATGGCGTGACTGGCTCGCCGACGATGATCAACTGAAGACGGTGTTTCAGGACGGCGCGGGGCACGGCTGGCCGGCGCTGGACGCCGCTGGCGAGGCGGGCCTGGCCGACTGCGAAGAGGGCGGTGCGCCTTTCCTGCTCGACTGCGGCCTGGACCTGGCCGGCGAGGCGCTGGGCTGGTGGTGGGACGATCTGGCGCCTGCCGGCGAGGCCGACGATGTGCGCCTGCTGGCCTTCGACCAGAGCGAGTTCGACGCCAAGGGACTCGCCGACACCGGCTTTGTCTATCTGCCGAAGCAGTGCGAAAGCGGCGACTGCGCACTGGTGGTGGCGCTACATGGCTGCCAGATGGGCGTGGACGACGATGAAGGCGCAGCGACGCCATTCACCCGGGCAAGCGGCCTGAACCGTTACGCCAAGAGCAACGACCTGGTGGTGCTCTACCCCCAGGCCGAGGCCAGCCTGGCCAATCCCAAGGGATGCTGGGACTGGTGGGGGTTCAGCGAGAGCACCTGGCAGCGCGACCCTTTGCACGACAGCCGGGACGGCCGTCAGGTCAGCGCCCTGATGCAAATGGTCGATAGACTGCAGGAAGCGCCCTGAGGCGTGGCAAGGGATTTGCCAAGCGCGTGGGCAGGTTGAGCGCCCTCGACAGGCTACAGCAGGCGCCCTGAGGCGCCTGCTTGGCTAGAGGCCTAGGCTTGGCAGGAAGTTAGTTCAACGCCCGATCCAGCGCCGCCGAGAGCGGCCCCGGGGTCGGGGCGTGCAATACCCGCTCGATGATTTCGCCGCTGGCGTCCACCAGATAGAGCGAGGCCGAGTGATCCACCAGATACTCCACGGCGGATTCCGGCGTCTCGACCTTGCGCCAGACGACGCCGTAGCGCTCGCCGATATCGGCAAGCTCGGCCTGGCTACCGGTGGCGCCGATGAAGTCGTCGCCGAAGGCCTCAAGGTACTCCGACAACCGCTCCAGGGTGTCACGCTCGGGGTCCACCGAAATCATCAACGGCACCACCCGCCGACGCTGCTCTTCGGGCAGTGCCTGGCGCGCCTGGCGCACCACCGCCAGGCTCATGGGGCAGACGTCGGGACACCAGGTGTAGCCGAAGAAGATCACCGCCAGCTGGTCATCATCGAGATCGCTCAGCGCAAAGTCGCCCACGGTCGACGCCAGGCGTATCTCACCAGCGACCAGCCCGTCCTGCTCGGCGGGCTGCCAGGGCTTGAAGGTCCACAACAGGGCCGCCGCCAGCATCACCACCGCCGCCAGGACCAGCCCCAGGGTCCGTCGATCGAAGCCGTGTCGACGTTGCTGCTGTCGTTGCGGTCGGGTCATGGCAGGCTTCGCTCCACGTCCAGATCGAAGGTACTTCCGAGACGCCCACGCGGCGCATCGAAGCTGACCCGGGCACGCCAGGTCATGCGCTCACGGGTGCAGATGCCGAGCTGTCCCATTCCCTGAAAGCGGCCCGGTTCGCCGCCTTGCACGGCGTCGAGATGGAAACGATGCTCGCCCATGTCCATGCCGACCCCTTCGAACACCACCCGTACGTTCTGCGCTTCCACGCCGTCGAGGCGCACTTCGAGGGGCAACGACTCCAGCGGGCGAATGTCACCCTCCACCGGGATCGCCAGGGTCAGCCGCTCACCCTCCTCGAGACCGACGCCGCAGGGCCCCTGGTGCAGATCGCAGCCGGGCGCGGCCGGATACCAGGTCGTCTCCTGGTGATCGCCAAGCTCGTAGCGCAGCAGGTACCATAGGGCAATCAGCAAGGTGACCACGGTTACTGTGATCAGCAGGCGAAGCCGAGGACGACGGGCGCCGCGCGAGGCTGGGGACTGGCGCGAATGCATGTCGGAGGGCTGCCTCCAAAGGGAATGGGCGTAGGGTAAGCTTATCAGCAAAACTCCGACGCCCCCTGCGCGACAATGTCGCAGCCGTCAACGCGCGCTTACTCACGCTCGACGGCGCACTATTCTGCCACCGGCCTCGCCCGGACAAGGAACGTACATGGCCTCCATCACTGCGGCCCTGGGCCCGCTTTTTCTGCTTATCCTGCTTGGCGCCGTGCTGGGTGTCGGACGCATCCCAGGCGGGGACTTCTGGGCGCGCATGGAGCGCCTGATCTACTTTCTGCTGTTTCCCGCCATGCTGGTGGCGACCCTGGCCAGGGCGGACATCAGCCAGGTACCGGTGGCCAGGCTCGCCCTGGTGCTGCTGGGCACCATGCTGGTGCTCTCCGCCCTGCTGTGGTGGCTCAAGCCCCGCCTGAATCTCGACGCCGCCGCCTTTACCTCTGTCTTCCAGGGCGCGGTGCGCTTCAACACCTATGTCGGCGTCGCCGGCGCCGCTGCGCTGCACGGTCCCCAGGGCGCCACGGTGGCAGCGGTGGCCCTGGCGCTGATGATTCCCACGGTCAATGTGCTGTGCGTGCTGACCTTTATCGCCGCGGGCACCCTCGGCCGCTCAGGTCTATGGCGCTCACTGCTCGCCCTGGCCCAGAACCCGCTGATCCTCGCCTGCCTGATCGGTATCGGGCTCAATCTCTCGGGTATCGGCCTGCCGGGCTGGTCGGCGGGAACCCTGGAGCTACTGGGACGAGCGGCGCTGCCGCTGGGGCTGGTGGCCGTAGGGGTGGCACTGCGACCCCAGGCCCTGCTGAGGCGCGATCTTGGCCTGTGGGTCTCGAGCCTGGTCAAGCTGGTGCTGATGCCGGCGCTGGTGCTGGTGCTGGCGTGGCTGCTGGGCCTCGACCCTGTCAGCCAGGATGTGGCGCTGCTGTACGCCGCCCTGCCCACCGCCACCTCCGCCTATATTCTGGCACGCCAGCTGGGGGGGGACGCTGAGCTGATGGCCGGACTGATCACCGCCCAGACCCTGGCGGCGATGATCAGCCTGCCGCTGTGGATGCAGCTGACCTGAGGGCAAGTCGAGACCAGGCCAGGCGAGACCAGCCCCCGGCTTTATTAAAAAAGATTCTCGTTTGTGTTGACGAAACAAATGAGAATGATTTACGCTGAGGTTGTCGGCGTTGATGAGTCGCCGGCGCCAGATACCAGACATTGCCAGTCGCTATCTGGTTTCTCCTCCTCATTGCTAGTCACGGTCCTTGCGCCGCTTCCCCCTGGAAGCGGCTTTTTCATGGCCGCTTGGTTCAGTCCCGCGGCCAGCACTCCTTCGCCTCGTTGCTCAAGACGTCCTGCCACCGCTTGATTCCGCCATCCCGAGCCTCTGCCCGGTTTCGCCTGCTGTCTTGGCGCCGCCCCTCGCATGCGTCTCCCTTGGCAGAAAGCCAGCGAGTGTGAGCGGACACACTGCCTTAATAAAAAATATTCTCGTTACGCTTGACGAAGAAAATGAGAATGATTTACGCTGAGGTTGTCGGCGTTGATGAGTCGCCGGCGCCAGATACCAGACATTGCCAGTCGCTATCTGGTTTCTCCTCCTCATTGCTAGTCACGGTCCTTTCACCGCTCCCCCGGGAGCGGTTTTCTTTTTTCTGGCCATCGAGGCTTCTGGTCAGCCTCGCCCCAGGGCCTTGGCTCCTGTTCGTCGCACCGCTCCCTGCGTCTCACCGCTCTCGTTCATCTCACCCCAGTGCCAGCGGCCTGGCCTCGCGGCTATTCGCAGCCCAGGGGCCTGCACCGCTCAGACGCTGGCGCAAGAGCCCCGCCAGGGCTTCCACCGCCGGCCATGAGGCTGCGGCGATGCGCCGGCTGAAGTACAGGCAGGCGTCACTGGTACCCAGGTGGGGCAGGCCCTCGGCCTCATCCAGCACGCGCATGCGCGGCGTCAGCCGCTGGCGATCGAGGATGCTCACGGCCAGGCCGACCTCCACGGCCTTTTCCACCGCATGGATGCTGGTACTGGTGAAGACCGCGTACCAGTCGCGCCCCTGACTCTCCAGGGCCTCGACCCCGAGCGAGCGGAATGGGCAGTCCAGCGGATGCAGCGCCAGCGGTAACGGCGCCTCGTCGGCGACGCGAAACTCACGGGACGCCGCCCACACCGGCGAGGTCTGCCACAGCGTTTCGCCATTGGTCAGCTGATGCGGACGGTCCAGCGCCACCGCCAGCGACAGCTCACCGCGCTCCAGGCGCCGGGCCAGCTCTCCACTGGGCGCCGTGACCGCCTCGAGCAGCACATTGGGGTGGCTGGCCAGAAAATCAGGCAGCACCTGCTCGACCAGATGCGGGGCGTAGCCCTCCGGCATGCCGAAGCGCACCCGCCCGCTGAGTCCCTGTCCGGTCAGTCGCGCCACCAGGCCGTCGTGCTGGCGCAGCAGCTCACGCGCCTCCTGCAGCAAGGCCTCGCCGGCCGGCGACGGCGACACTCCGCGCGGCCCGCGGATCAGCAGGCGCGCATCGAGACGCTGCTCGAGGCGCTTGATCTGCATGCTCAAGGCACTGACGGTGCGGTGTCGCAACTCCGCCGCCGCCGCCAGACTGCCCTGCTGGGCCACCGTCACAAAGCTGCGCAGCGCCTCCAGATCCAGCGCCGCTCCCGTGTTCTCGGTCATCGTTGCTCCCCCTATGGCGCCAGACCACCCTACCCGAAGACTTCAATATTATTGAAGTCAGCGTGAAAAACGTTTCGCTACTCGAAAGGCTAGCACCACGGCAGACTGCTCATCCAGCGCTTCGTCTATCCAGCGCTGCCGTCATCCACCCGTGCTCAAGGAGGCCCCATGCAGACGCTGCTACCCCGCCTGATCCCCCTGCTCCACCAGCTTCCCCGGCAGCTGGGCAAGCACTCGGGTGCCTTGATGGTCGCCACGGGCTTCGTGGTCTGCTGGAGCAGCGGTTTCGTCGGCAGTCGCATGGCGGTGGACCTGGACGTGCCGGTGATGGGGCTCTATGCCTGGCGCTTTGCCCTGGCAACCCTGCTGGCCTGGATGCTGGTGGTCTGTCGTCTGGGCCATCCGGGGCATCGCCCGAGCTGGCGCCAGGCAGGCCACGAGTTGCTGACCGGTGGTCTGACGGTGGGCGTCTACCTGCTGACGATGCTGGTGGCGGTGGCCGAAGGTGTGAGCGCCTCGGTGGCGGCGCTGATCGGCGCGCTGCAGCCGCTGGCGGCGGCACTGCTGGCACGGCACCTGCTCAAGGAGCGCAGCGACAGCGCACAATGGTGGGGCATGGGGGTAGCGACGCTCGGCGCCATGGCGATGATCGCTGGCGACATGCGCAGCGTCGGCGGCGCCCCCTGGTGGGCCTACCTGCTGCCGCTGGTCGCGGTCGCCGCGGTATCGATCGGCAGCATCCTGACGCCGCCGGCGACCGCCAGGCCCGGCGAGGAGAATGGCGGTGTGGTGCCGCTGTCACTGATCACCCGCCTGGCGCTGCAGCTGAGCGCGGCAACGCTGGTGTTCATGCTGGCGGCGGTGATGCTCGAACCAGGCCTGCCGGCGCTGCCTCCGGCGACGCTGGACGCCTGGCTGACCATTGGCTGGCTGGTGGTGCTGGCCACCTTCGGTGGCTACGGCTTCTTCGTGGCGTGCCTGGGGCGCTTCGGGGTGACCCCGACCTCGGCGCTGATCGCGCTGACCCCGGCGGTGACGCTGTTGATGACGCTTTCGCTGTTCGGCGAGCGCCCGGATGGGCTGGGCCTGGCGGGACTGGTGCTGTCGCTGGGTGGCGCCCTGTGGGCGCTGGCGGCCGGGCGACGCGGCCAGGGCCGCGCCGCCGATGCCGGCGTCAGTCGACGCGGCGGAAGATCAGGTCCCAGACACCGTGACCGAGCCGTTCGCCCCGCGCCTCGAACTTGGTCAGCGGACGAAAGTCGGGACGCGGCACATAGGGCGCCGTCTCCGGGGTCGCGGTATTGAGGTAGCCCGGGGCTGCCTCCATCACCTCGGCCATCCATTCGGCGTAGGCTTCCCAGTCGGTGGCCATGTGCAGGGTTCCACCGCTGGCCAGGCGAGTCCGCACCAGCTCGACGAACGCCGGCTGGACGATGCGCCGCTTGTGATGCTTCTTCTTCGGCCAGGGGTCGGGAAAGAACAGCTGCAGGGTGGTCAGGCTGCCCTCGGGCAGGCACTGCTCCAGCACCGCCAGGGCATCCTCGCGGTAGACCCGCAGGTTGGTCAGCCCACGCTTGTCGGCTTCGTCGAGCAACTTGCCGACGCCCGGGGCGTGTACCTCGATCCCGATGAAGTCGGTGTCCGGGTGGGTCTCGGCCTGCTCGATCAGCGAGGCTCCCATGCCGAAGCCGATCTCGACCACCCTGGGCGCCTGGCGGCCGAACAGCGCATCGAGGTCCTGGCGCCCCTGGGCGAGGGTCAGTCCCAGCCGCGGCCAGACTTCCTCAAGCCCACGGGTCTGCGCCTGGGTCATGCGCCCGGCCCGCAGCACATAGCTCTTGATACCACGGCGATGCAGCGGTGCGTCCGGTCCTTCAGGGCCGGTGGTCTTGCCCTCGTCGGGGCGGTCTTGGTCGGTCATGATGATGTCTGGGGGCGTGGTGAAAGTGTCAGGGCGAGGAAGCTGAGCAGGAGCGGCAGGCCGGGCCTTGCCGCTCCTGCGGGCTTCAGGCGTTGATGCGGCCGGCGAACGGCGATGACGCCTCGGCGCCGCGACGCGGCATGCGACCGGCGAGAAACGCCTGGCGCCCCGCCTGCACGGCATGCTTCATGGCCTCGGCCATCAGCACCGGCTGGCGCGCGTGGGCGATGGCGGAGTTCATCAGCACGCCGTCACAACCGAGCTCCATGGCCAGGGCTGCCTCGGAGGCGGTGCCGATCCCGGCATCGATCAGCACCGGGACCTTGGCCTGCTCGATGATCAGGCGCACATTGTGCGGATTCTGGATGCCGTGGCCGGAGCCGATCAGCGAGCCCAGCGGCATTACCGCGCAGCAGCCGATGGCCTCAAGCTCCCTGGCGACGATGGGGTCGTCACTGGTGTAGACCATCACGTCGAAGCCATCGGCGACCAGCGTCTCGGCGGCCTTGAGGGTCTCCACCACATTGGGATAGAGGGTGTTGTCGTCCCCCAGCACCTCGAGCTTGACCAGCTTGTGGCCGTCGAGCAGTTCCCGCGCCAGCCGACAGGTGCGCACGGCATCCTTGGCGTTGTAGCAACCGGCGGTATTGGGCAGCAGGGTATAGCGCTCCGGCGGCACCACGTCGAGCAGGTTGGGCTCACCGGCCTCCTGACCCAGGTTGGTGCGACGCACCGCGAAGGTCACGACATCGGCGCCGCTGGCGGCGATCGCCTCGCCGGTCTCGTCGAAGTCCTTGTACTTGCCGGTGCCCACCAAGAGACGCGAGGAAAAGGCGTGGTCGGCGACCCGCAGCGGGCTGTCCTGAAAGATGTCGGTCATGCTCAAGTCCTTCTCACGAAACGGAACCAGGCCGCCTTCGAGCGGCACCTCTATAGTCGTCGGTATCTGCTGGCGGGTGGTTCGCCTCAGCCGCCGCCGATGGCATGGACGATCTCGATGCGATCGCCATCCGCCAGGCGGGTCTCGCCGTGCTGGCTGCGCGGCAGGATGTCCTCGTTGAGCTCGACGGCGATGCGGCGCCCGCCCAGACCCAGGGCGTCGATCAACTCCGCCACGGTCTGCTCGCGGTCGAGGGCGTGGGGCTCACCATTTAGCTGAATCTGCATGGCCACCTCATTATCAAGATGTCGCGGGGGCAACATTGTAGCGGCTCGGGCCGCCGCGGGGTACGGTTGAGGGCAGATTCCTCTCTCTCGTCGTCAAGGAGCCTCGATGCCGGATCGTCACTGGTGGATCACCCTCGCCCTGTCCGGCGCCCTGATGGTGGCGCTCGGCGCCTTCGCCGCCCATGGCCTCGACGGTCGCCTGCCTGAGCGTCTGACCGCCGCCTTTACCACCGGGGTGCGCTACCAGGCCTGGCACACCCTGGCTGGCCTGGCGCTGCTGGCCTGGCGGGCCCAGCAGCCGCTGGCCGCCCAGCTGACGGCACTGAGGCTGTGGTCGGCAGGTATCCTGCTGTTCTCGGGGTCGCTGTACGCCATGGCCCTGGTCGGGCTCTACGGCGTCGGGCTCGGCCCACTGGGGCTGATCACACCGCTCGGCGGCGTGCTGTTGCTGCTTGGCTGGCTGGCGCTGGCCTGGGGACTATGGCGAGCCCGCGTGTGAGATAGCCTCTCAGTCGTTATCGGGCAGTACGTAGGTCGCCGTCACGTGCGCCACCGGCGCCTCGTCTCCGTCAGAGAACAGCTCCACCTCACCCACCGCCAGGCGGCGTCCCAACTTGATCAAGCGGGCGTTGGCGATCAGATCGCGATCACCCCGGGCGCGCCGTAGAAAGTGGCAGTTGAGGTTGCTGGTGACCGCCATGGGCTCCGGCCCGATCTGGGCCAGGATGGCCACGTACAGGCAGACGTCCGCCAGTCCCATCATGGTCGGGCCGGAGACGCTGGCGCCGGGCCGCAAGTGTTCATCCTCGATGGCCAGGCTCATGGTGGCCCGCATCTCCGAGACGGCTTCGATGGTGCCCATGCGCTGGGGAAAGACGTCGTCCAGAAAATCCTCGATGGCGGCGGCGGTCATCACGGTCATGGTTCTCTCCCTGAAGGCAATCCGGCTCGTGATAGCTTCACCATAACTCAAGCCCGGATACGACGCCTCAACGCCCTCGCTGCTGTGCGCTTTCCCCTCGACACAACGACACACCCCCGGGGAGGCCCGGGGGTGTGTCCAGGGAACCGCCGTCTGGATCGCGGCGTTTGCTTGGCGTACTCGGTGGCGTCCCGAGTGTGTTACTTCGCCTTGTGGACCTGACGCCAGTGGTGCAGCAGCGGTTCGGTGTAGCCGGCCGGCTGCTCACGCCCCTTGAAGATCAGGTCGCTGGCCGCCTGGAAGGCGGTGGACTTGTCGAAGTCAGGGCTCATCGGGGTGTAGGCCGGGTCGCCTTCGTTCTGACCGTCCACCACCTTGGCCATGCGCTTGAGGGTCTCTTCCACACGCGCCGCGTCGACTACGCCGTGGTACAGCCAGTTGGCAATGTGCTGGCTGGAGATCCGCAGGGTAGCGCGATCTTCCATCAGGCCCACGTCGTGGATGTCAGGCACCTTGGAGGCGCCGACGCCCTGCTCGACCCAGCGCACCACGTAGCCGAGGATGCCCTGACAGTTGTTGTCGAGCTCCTGCTGGATCTCGTCGTCGCTCCAGTCGGCGGAGGCGACCACCGGCACGGTCAGCAGCGCCTTGAGCAGATCGTCGCGCTGCTCGCTTTCGTCCAGTTCCTCGAGTTCGCGCTGGACCTGGGCCACGTCGACCTGGTGGTAGTGCAGGGCATGCAGCGCTGCAGCGGTGGGAGACGGCACCCAGGCGGTGTTGGCGCCCGACTTGGGGTGGCCGATCTTCTGCTCGATCATCGCCGCCATCAGGTCCGGCATGGCCCACATGCCCTTGCCGATCTGGGCGCGTCCGCGCAGGCCGCAGGCCAGTCCGACCAGCACGTTGCTGCGCTCGTAGGCCTGAATCCAGTCGGCGCCCTTCATGTCGCCCTTGCGCAGCATGGGGCCCGCCTCCATGGCGGTGTGCATCTCGTCACCGGTGCGATCGAGGAAGCCGGTGTTGATGAACACCACCCTGCTGGTGGCCTCGTTGATGCAGGCCTTGAGGTTGACCGAGGTGCGGCGCTCCTCGTCCATGATGCCCATCTTGAGGGTATTGCGGGCCATGCCCAGCAGGTCTTCGACACGCCCGAACAGGGTGTTGGCGAAGGCCACTTCCTTGGGACCGTGCATCTTCGGCTTGACGATATAGACGGAGCCGGTGCGCGAGTTGCGCGGCTGATCGTCACCCTTGTTGAGGTCATGCAGGGCGATCAGCGACGTCATGATGGCGTCGAGAATGCCCTCGGGCATTTCGTTGCCGTCGGCGTCGAGCACCGCCGGGTTGGTCATCAGGTGACCCACGTTGCGCACGAACAGCAGCGAGCGTCCCGGCAGGGTCAGCTCGGAACCATCCGGCGTGACGTAGTCGCGATCCGGATTCAGGCGACGGGTGAAGGAACTGCCGCCCTTGGCCACCTCGGCGGTGAGGTCACCCTTCATCAGACCCAGCCAGCTGGCGTAGACGCCCACCTTGTCCTCGGCATCCACCGCCGCCACGGAGTCTTCGCAGTCCATGATGGAGGTCAGCGCGGCTTCCACCACCACGTCCTTGACGTGGGCCGGGTCGGTCTTGCCGATGGGGTGGCTGTCATCGACCTGGATTTCCAGATGCAGGCCATGGTGGGACAGCAGCACGGCACTCGGCGCGGAGGCGTCGCCCTGGTAGCCCACCAGCTTGCCCGGCTCCTTCAGGCCGGTCTCGCGGCCGCCGTCCAGAGACACCACCAGGTGGCCATCGCGCAGGAAGTACTTGACCGCGTCACGGTGGGAGCCGGTCGCCAGCGGTGCCGCCTGGTCCAGCACATTGCGGGCGTAGGCCACGACCTTCTCGCCGCGCTTGGGGTTGAAGCTCGAGCCCTTCTCGCAGCCATCCTCTTCGCTGATCACGTCGGTGCCGTACAGCGCGTCGTAGAGGCTACCCCAACGCGCGTTGGCGGCGTTCAGCGAGTAGCGTGCGTTGTTCACCGGCACCACCAGCTGGGGGCCCGCCTGGGAAGCGATCTCGCGATCCACGTTTTCGGTGGTCACCTCGACCTTGGCCGGCGGATCGACCAGATAGCCGATTTCCTTGAGGAAGGCCTGGTAGGCGGCCATGTCGTTGACCGGCCCCGGGTGCTCACTGTGCCAGGCCGAGAGTTTCTGCTGCAGCGCGTCGCGCTCGGCCAGCAGGGCCTGGTTGGTCGGCGTCAGGTCGTGGAAGATGGCATCGACGCCCTTCCAGAAGGCATCGGCATCGATCCCCGTGCCAGGCAGCGCCTGTTCGGTGATGAACTGGTCCAGCTCGGCGGCCACCTGCAGGCGATGGCGAGAAATGCGTTGCGTCATTGGGTCTAGCTCCTCGTTGGGCCTTGGGTGCCCCCCTGGCACCTTCCAGCCGGACAGGGGAAAAGGTGACTGCTCCAGAATGATTTTGTGGAAAATCATTCCATTTGTAAACCGAAAACCCCGCTCTACCGCTCAAGGCTAGACCAAATGATGAGCTGTCGAGGGCCTTGTCGATTGGGAAACAGTGGTGCCGAACTCGCTGGGTCGCTAGCATGGAACAGGCAAGGAAGCCCAGACAGGAAGGTGTTGACGTGTGCTGGCGACTCCCTCATCTGACGCCGAAGGCCATACCTCCATGGCACAGGTGAGCAACGACGGCCTCCGGACGGTGTCAGAAGAAGCAGGTGGCCAACGATTGGTCAGGGTGCAACCAGGCGCAGGGTGATGGCGCTACCCTCCACGCCATCTGACCGTCCCAGCACAACCGAGTGCCGAGCAACGCACGCCACCGCCCCTTCCCAGCGGAGGACGCTATGACCGACTACACGCCCCTTGAGACCATCGAACGGCTGACCCCGGTGGCAAGACAAGGCGAAGGCTTGGTGGCGACAGCCGCCCCGGCCATGGCAACGACCCTTGAACGCTATCTGGCGCACTATCGGCTCGATGTCCTGCTCACCGAAGGGGTAACGCTGCACGCGGGTAATATCGAGACGCCACGCTTCCGCCTGTGGACTCAGGTATGGCGCCCACCCCGCCCTCGGGGCACCGCGGTGGTGGTTCACGGCTACTACGACCACCTGGGCCTGTACCGCCACCTGCTCGAGCTGCTGCTGGAACTCGAGCTCACGGTGGTGCTGTGGGATCTGCCGGGACACGGGCTGTCCAGTGGGGATCGTGCCGACATCGACGACTTTGCCGACTACGGCGACTGCCTGCGTACGCTTCAACAGCACCTGAGCGAAGCCGGCCTGGCCCAGGGACCTTGGGTCGGCGTCGGTCAGAGCACCGGCGGCGCCATCCTGGCCACCGATGCCCTGAGCCGGGGCGATGACGGCCACTGGTCGGCGCTGGTGCTGCTGGCGCCCCTGGTCAGACCCTGGGGCTGGACCCGAGCAGCCTGGGTCCATCGCCTGGTCAGCCCCTTTGTCTCCAGCGTGCCGCGCAAGTTTAGGGCGAACACCAATGATGACGACTTCGCCACCTTTCTGCGCGAACAGGACCCGCTCCAGCCCGTGCGCCTGCCCACCGGCTGGGTCAGCGCCATGCGCCGCTGGATGCCCCGCCTGATGCAGCTGCCCCCGTGCCAGCTACCGACCCTGATCCTGCAAGGCGAGAAGGACCTGACGGTGGACGGGCCCTGGAATCTGGCGGTACTCGGCAAGAAGTTTCCCGGCGCGCACATCTGCTGTCACCCGCAAGCCCGCCACCATCTGGTCAACGAGGCCGAGGCCATCCGCCTGGACCTTTTCGCCGAAGTGCGCCAATTTCTGGAACAACAGCTCAGTGAAGGGCCTCTACCGAAAAGGATGTCATCTCAATGCCCAGACGCGTGACCCGACAGACGGTACACCGCGCCGGCAGCCACGCCTCCTTGCTGCCCTGGCTGGCGCTGGTGCTGCTGGTCTGGCTGGCCGGCTGTGCCAGCGCCCCCGAGCGCCCCGAGACGCTGCGCCAGGCGCTGCTGGGCCTTGGCCAACAGGCGGCCGAGCGGGTCGCCGAGGCGCCGGCCCTGGCAGGGGAAACCCTGGCCGATCAGGTGCTGCTGCTGTCCCCGCCCAAGGTCGACGAAAGGCTGGAGCTCGGCGTCGGCCGTGTCCAGGAGAGCCTGACCCGTGGCCTGCTGGCGATCGACGACGGCCCCCAGGTGCTGGACTGGCAGCCCGGTGATACCCCCGCCGCCGATACCAATCAATGGCTGGTCGATAGCCGACTGATCGCCGATGGCCCACGCCTGACGCTGTCTGACCGCGAGCTTTTGCCCTACCGCTTCGAACTCCGCCTGCGCCGCCCCGGCGACGGTGCCGCGCTGTGGTCCACGGTCATCAGCGGCGCCTTCGACGCCGACGCGCTCTAGGGCTTGCTGAAAAGTGCCTGCGCTCGTCAACTTCTCGGGCGAAGCCTGGACCCGGGCAGGCGCTATGCCTGGCGATAACGGGTGCATGGAGCGACCGTGCGGCGCCCGTCAGCCCTTGCGCAACAGCCGATCCAGCTGTCGATAGCCGATGGCCTCGATCAGGTCGTCACGGCACGGACGCTCGCGCCCGGCCAGGTCGGCCAGGGTCAGCGCCACCCGCAGTACCCGGTGGTAGGCCCGGGCGGACAGCCGCAGGCGCTCAAGCGACTGCGCCAGCCAGGTGCGCTCGGCCACCTCCAGGGCGCAGGCTCGCTCCAGCGCGGCCCCGGCGAGCTGGGCGTTGAGCACTCCCCTCTGCTGCTGACGCTGACGCGCCGCCATCACGCGTCGGCGCACCATCTCGGTGCTTTCCCCCGGCTGATGCGACGTCAACTGTTCCACCGGCAGCGCCGGCACCTCCACCTGCAGGTCGATGCGATCGAGCAAAGGGCCGGACAGGCGCGCCTGATAGCGCTGGATCTGGGACGCGGTGCATACACAGTCCTGGCGCGGATCCCCCAGATGGCCGCAGGGGCAAGGATTCATTGCGGCAACGAGTTGAAATCGGGCGGGAAAGCGCCGCTCGTGGCTGGCCCTGGCGATATGGATCTCGCCGCTTTCCAGCGGCTCGCGCAATACCTCCAGCACCTGGCGACTGAACTCCGGCAGCTCGTCGAGAAACAGCACGCCGCGATGGGCCAGCGAGATCTCGCCGGGCCGCGGACGCGAGCCGCCACCGACCAGCGAGACCGCGCTGGCGGTGTGGTGGGGCGAACGAAACGGACGACGGCCAAAGCCATCGGACAGGGGAAGCGCGCACACCGAGCGAATCGCCGCTACCTCCAGCGCCTCGTCATCGCCAAGCGGTGGCAAGAGCCCGGGCAGTCGGCTGGCCAATAACGTCTTGCCGGTGCCGGGCGGCCCGGCAAACAGCAGGTTGTGCCCACCCGCCGCCGCCACCTCCAGCGCTCGTCGGGCCTGATACTGGCCACGCACATCGCACAGATCCAGCGCCGCAGGCCCGTCTTGCGGCGGTGCGGCGGGTGGGTGGGCAACGAGGGGAATGCGCCCGACCAGGTGGGCGACGACGTCGAGCAGGTGCGCCGCCGGCAGCACCTCCAGTCCATTGACCAGGGCCGCCTCATCGGCGTTGGCCTCGGGCAGGATCAGGCGCCGCCCGGCCTGACGGGTGGCCATGGCGAAGGGCAGCATGCCGGCTACCGGCCGCAACCGGCCATCGAGGGCCAGTTCGCCGGCGCACTCGACACCCTCCAGTGCGGCGGCGGGCAACTGGCCGGAAGCCACCAGCAGACCCAGCGCGATGGGCAAATCGAAGCGTCCACCCTCCTTGGGCAGATCGGCGGGAGCAAGATTCAGGGTAATACGGCGTAGCGGGTAGTCGAGGCCGCAGGTGGCGAGGGCGCTGCGCACCCGTTCGCGGCTTTCGCGCACTGCGGTCTCGGGCAGGCCGACCAGGGTCATGCCCGGCAGGCCGTTGGCCAGGTGTACCTCGACCTGCACCTCGGGGGCGTCCAGCCCCAGTCCCGCACGGGTGGCAATGATGGCAAGCGTCATGGGCTCCCTGCCTGACGGAAGGCTCATGACCAGTAGAGCACGCCCACCTCACCGGCGCCCCATGCCGGCCCCCCGCCAGGGCGGGCCGGCATATCTTGTGACGTTCTGCGTCTGAAGCCTCAGGCGGAGGGCTTGTCGGCTGAACCGCTCGATGCCTCGTCCTGCTTGCCCTGTTCCGGCACCGGCGGCACCGGTACCTCGGCGGCTTCCTCGGCCACGGCAGGCGCCGCGGTCGCTTCGCCAGCGGGCGCTGCACGTTCCTCGACCAGGCTCTCCAGCGCCGCTACCTGCTTTTCCAGCGCCTCGACCCGGGAGCGGGTGCGCTGCAACACGTCCATGAGGATGTCGAAATCCTCGCGTGACACCAGTTCGAGACGATCGAAGGCGCCACGCACCACCTGCTGGACCCCCTTCTGGATGTCTTCCGGGGCCTGGGAGGCGCCCTGCAAGCGCTCGCCGATCTGCTGTGCCAAACGGCTGATGCGATCCTGACTGACCATGATGGCTCTCCTTGAAACGTCGATGGGAACTCCGTTGCCGACAGGATACGCAAGCCGGGCGCCCAACGCATGCTTCGTGGCCCTTGCCCAGCGACGCCCGGCGCATTGGCGACTCCCTGATACCTATCACGCGCCCCGGCACGCGACGCAGCACGCGGCCCGGCACAGCATGCTCGCCAATGACGCACCACCAATACGCGCCAGCACCAAAACAGTGCATTAACTTTGATGCAGTGCCGCAAACTCGCGGGTGTTTTTCGTCTCTCGCTTTCCAAAACAACCACAAGCCATTGTAAACAAAGCTTTTGCCAAATTTATGGCACGTATATCGCTATGCATAGATATCCATGCACCGAGCGGAAACAAGCCGCCACCTTATGCACGTAGGGAGCCATGCCATGAAACTGATCACCGCCATCATCAAGCCCTTCAAGCTGGACGACGTCCGCGAGGCGCTGGCCGACAACGGCGTCCAGGGCATCACCGTGACCGAGGTCAAGGGCTTCGGCCGCCAGAAGGGCCACACCGAGCTATACCGCGGCGCCGAGTATGTCGTCGACTTTCTGCCCAAGGTGAAGGTCGAGGTTGCAATCGACGAGGCCCGACTGGACAGCGTGCTGGAAGCCATCTGCAACGCGGCCAACAGCGGCAAGATCGGTGACGGCAAGGTGTTCGTCACGCCGCTGGAAGACGTCATCCGCATTCGCACCGGCGAGCGCGGCTCCGACGCGGTCTGATCCCCGTCCCCTGACCCGACTTCCGATAAAAATATAGCGAGACACTTCCATGGTCGATATCAGTGAACTCAGCTACGCGCTGGACACCTTCTACTTCCTTATCTGCGGCGCCCTGGTCATGTGGATGGCCGCCGGTTTTGCAATGCTCGAGGCCGGCCTGGTCCGGGCCAAGAACACCGCCGAGATTCTGACCAAGAACATCGTGCTGTTCGCGGTCGCCTGCACCATGTATCTGCTGGTGGGCTACGCCCTGATGTACTCCTCCGACGCCGGCGGCTTCATCCCCAACCTCGGCTTCTTGATCGGCGCCGAAAACAGCGTCGATGCGGTGCTGGCAGGTGGTGAAGACGCGCCCTACTACTCGGCCCGCGCCGACTTCTTCTTCCAGGTCGTGTTCGTGGCCACCGCCATGTCGATCGTCTCCGGCGCTGTCGCCGAGCGCATGAAACTGTGGGCCTTCCTGGCCTTCGCCGTGGTCATGACCGCCGTGATCTATCCGGTCTCCGGCTACTGGACCTGGGGCGGCGGCTGGTTGTCCGAAGCAGGCTTCTCCGACTACGCAGGTTCCGGCATTGTCCACATGGCGGGTGCCGCTGCAGCCCTGGCCGGTGTGCTGGTGCTCGGTCCGCGCAAGGGCAAGTACGGCAAGAACGGCGCCATCTACGCCATCCCCGGTGCCAACATGCCGCTGGCGACCCTGGGTACCTTCGTCCTGTGGCTGGGCTGGTTCGGCTTCAACGGCGGCTCCGAGCTCAAGCTCTCCGACGTGTCTTCCGCCAACAACATGGCCCAGGTGCTGGTAAACACCAACGCTGCCGCCGCCGGGGGTGTCATCGCCGCGCTGATCCTGGCAAAGATCTGGTTCCGCAAGGCCGACCTGACCATGGCCCTGAACGGCGCCATCGCTGGCCTGGTCTCCATTACCGCCGACCCGCTGTCCTCCACGGCCCTCGGCGCCACCCTGATCGGTGCAGTCGGCGGTGTCCTGGTGGTGGTCGCCATCGTGGTCCTCGACAAGCTGCGCCTGGACGATCCGGTCGGTGCCATCTCCGCCCACGGTGTGGCCGGTATCTGGGGTGTCCTGGCGGTCCCGCTGAACAACGCCGACGCCACCTTCGGCGCACAGATGCTCGGCATCATCGGCATCTTCGCCTGGGTCTTCACCGCTAGCCTGGTCGTGTGGCTGATCATCAAGGCAATCATGGGTGTGCGTGTCAGCGAAGAAGAAGAATACGAAGGCGTCGACCTGGCCGAATGTGGTCTCGAAGCCTACCCCGAGTTTAACGTCGCCAAGAAGTAAGCCTGAGCTTACCCGCGACACCAGTGAGCTGGCGTGCTCCTCCTGGCCCCTTCGGGGGCCTTTTTTATTGCTGTTCGCCAGGGGTATGCTTTGTCACACTAGTCAGGACAGGCGCAACGGCGCGCCGCCAACGGGTTGGCGCCAGGCACGACCGACGCCGCCCCCACACGGACAGGATGAGGAACCCGCCATGAAACTGGTGACCGCGATTATCAAGCCATTCAAGCTCGACGACGTCCGCGAGTCGCTCTCCGAGATCGGTGTTCAGGGCATCACCGTCACTGAAGTGAAGGGCTTTGGCCGTCAGAAGGGCCACACCGAGCTGTACCGGGGAGCCGAGTACGTGGTCGACTTTCTGCCCAAGGTGAAGCTTGAGGTGGCGGTCGACGACGGTATGACCGAGCAGGTCATCGAAGCCATCGTCCAGGTCGCCAACACCGGCAAGATCGGTGATGGCAAGATCTTCGTCACTCCCCTTGAACAAGTCATTCGTATCCGTACCGGCGAGACCGACAAGGATGCTGTCTGACCTCGACCGACAAGGACGCTGTCTGAGCTAGACCGACAAGGGCGCGGGCTGACCGGTGATGGCAGCTGTCTTTAGCCACCCCCCTCGAGCAGGTCATTCGTATCCGACGCGGCGAGACCGACAAGGATACTGTCTGAGCTCGACTGACAAGGACGCTGTCTGAGCTAGACCGACAAGGACGCTGTCTGACGACGGCGACCGGTTCTCCCCGCCAGGTGGCGCCGCTCAGCCGCGGCGTCGCAACGGCTCCAGCAGGTCGCTCAGGCCGTTGTGGTCGATCTCGTGCATCAGCGCCAGCAGGCGTCCGATCTCTCCGGGGGGAAACCCGACCCGGGCAAACCACGCCAGGTAAGGCCCGGGCAGATCGGCGATCAAGGTACCTTGATGCTTGCCGAAAGGCATCGGCAAGGTAACCAGGCGTTCCAGGTCCTGAGGATTCATCGCTGCTCCTGAGCGGGTGGGTGAGGGAAAGACGCACAGGGTACTGGCCTGCGGGCGGCGTCGCCATCGATTCGCCTCCCCATTGAAAGTCTCCCCGTTGAAAGTCTTCCCCATCGACGCCATGGTTATTTCCAGGTATCGACAAGGAGGCCGACATGACCACACTCGTGATAGGGGCCAACGGCCAGATCGGCCGCCAGGTCTGCGCCATCGCCCACCGCCAGGGACATCCGATTCGCGCCATGATCCGTAGCGCCGAGCAACGCGACTGGTTCGAGCAACAAGGTATCGAGACGGTCGTCGCCGACCTGGAGGACGACTTCGCCTCCGCCTTCGAAGGTTGCGATCAGGTGCTGTTCACCGCCGGCTCCGGCCCGAACACCGGGCCCGACAAGACGCTGTTGATCGACCTCTACGCCGCTACGCGGGTGGCGGACGAGGCCAGCCGCCAGGGGCTGGATCGCATGCTGATGGTCAGCGCCATGCGTGCCGAGCAGCCGCTGCAGGCGCCGGAGAAGCTCAGGCCCTACATGGCCGCCAAGTTCGCTGCCGATGCTTACCTGCGCAGCAGCAAGGTGGACCATGTCATCGTCAAGCCAGGCCGGCTCACCGACGACGACGCCACCGGCCGCGTGGCCACGTCGCTGGACGAGACCGGGGGCAACAACCAGATATCCCGAGCCAACGTGGCCCAGGCCCTGGTCTATCTATTGGGGCAACGAAAGATCCGTAATCACGAGACGGTGCTCCTGGACGGCGAACGCGAGATCGCCGAGGCTCTCGGCGACTGACCACCGCCACACCGGCAGGCGATTCAATCCGCCAGCACCAACGACGACGCCGATGGCAAGTGGCCATCGGCGTCGTCGTTTGCGGCGTCCTGTCGTGGGGTCTTACTTCTCCACGAAGGCACGCTCGATGACGTAGTCGCCGGGCTCGCCCATGCGCGGAGAAATATTGAAGCCGAGCTCGTCGAGCAGTGCGCTGGTGTCGTCGAGCATGGCCGGGCTGCCGCAGATCATGGCCCGGTCCTGCTTGGGATCGATGGGCGGCAGGCCCTTGTCGTCGGTCAGCTTGCCGGTGCGGATGTGATCGGTCAGGCGGCCCATGGTGTGGAAGTCTTCACGGGTCACGGTGGGGTAGTAGACCAGCTTCTCGCTGATCTCCTCGCCCAGGTACTCGTGCGCCGGCAACTCCTTGGTGATGAAGTCGGCGTAGGCCAATTCGTTGACGTGGCGCACGCCGTGCACCAGCACTACCTTTTCGAAGCGCTCGTAGACCTCGGGGTCCTGGATCAGGCTGAGGAAGGGCGCCAGACCAGTGCCGGTGGACAGCATGTAGAGATTGCGCCCAGGCAGCAGGTCGTCACATACCAGGGTACCGGTAGGCTTGCGGCTGACCATGATCTGATCGCCTACCTGCAGGTGCTGCAGGCGAGAGGTCAGGGGACCATCGGGTACCTTGATGCTGAAGAACTCGAGGTGGTCCTCGTAGTTGGGACTGGCCACGGAGTAGGCACGCATCAGCGGCTTGCCGTTGACCTCGAGACCGATCATCACGAACTGGCCGTTCTTGAAACGCAGGCTACGCTCACGGGTCGTGCGGAAGGTGAACAGGGAGTCGTTCCAGTGATGAACGCTCAGCACTTCTTCCAGGGCAAACTTGCTCATGCCAACTCCTTAAAATGCGTGGGCTTATTCCTGAAGTGAATAAAGCCCGATATCAAGTCTTGCGGATAATTCTAAGACCGGCCATATTATCTGTTAAATGGATTGTATGGATAACGCTTATCCAATTCATTGATATAGATGCCCATCGCCGACGTCTTTACCCCTATCGCGCCGGAGAGCCCGTGCCATGCGCTACACCCTTCGACAGCTGGAAGTCTTTGTTGCGGTCGCCCAGCACGAGAGCGTGTCCAAGGCGGCGCGCGCCCTGGCCCTGTCGCAGTCGGCGGCCAGTACCGCGCTGTCCGAACTCGAGCGCCAGTTCGACTGCCAGCTGCTCGATCGCATCGGCAAGCGCCTCAAGCTCAATGCACTGGGCTTCCAGCTGCTGCCCAAGGCGGTCGCCCTGCTCGATCGGGCCGAAGAAGTGGAAGAACTGCTCAGAGGCCAGCAGGGCATCGGCAATCTGGATGTCGGCGCCACCCTGACCATCGGCAACTATCTGGCGACGCTGTTGATCAGCGACTTCATGCAGCGCCACCCCGGCAGCCGGGTAAGGCTGCAGGTCCGCAACACTCGCTCGATCATCGATGCGGTTCGCCATCACCAGCTCGACCTGGGGCTGATCGAGGGGCAGTGCGAGGAGGACGAGGTCATCACCCAGCCCTGGGTCGAAGACGACCTGGTGGTGTTCTGTTCGCCCCGTCATCCGCTGGCCAACCGCGGGCCGGTGGAGCTCGACCGCCTGCTGCGTGAAGACTGGATCATGCGAGAGGAGGGCTCAGGCACGCGCCTGACCCTCGAACAGGCAGCCCGCCATCGACGTGGTCGCTTCAATATCCTGCTCGAACTGGAGCATACCGAGGGCATCAAGCGTGCGGTGGAGTCGGGGCTGGGAATCGGCTGTGTCTCACGTCTGGCGCTGCGCGACGCCTTTCGGCGTGGCAGCCTGACCCCACTGCCCACGCCGGAACTGGACCTGAGTCGACAGTTCACCTTTATCTGGCACCGTCACAAGTACCTCACCGCAGGCATGCGCGAATTTCTACGCCAGTGCCGGCAGATGACGGAGGGGATCCAGCGCAGCGACGAGATCGATCTGCCGCAGGTGCCCTGAACGGAAACGACTAGCGCTATGCAGGAGAGAGCCCGCCGCGGACGGCGGGCGGCACAGATCAGCGCAGATCGTCGACGGCGTCGGTGATCTTGTCGCAGTCGGCCTTGGTCAGATCCTTGGAGAGGGAGTGGATGACCAGTTTGGCGGTGGGAGCATCGAGCTTGTCGCGCAGGTGGCCAAGAAAGCGCGGCGGCGCCACCATGATCAGCTTTTCCATGCTGTTGTCGACACGGGCACGATACAGTCGATCGGCTACCTCTCGGGCAAAGATGACTTCATGGTGCTGGGTCGCCACCTCCTCGCCGCCAGCCTGACGCGAGGCGGTAGCACTGGATTCATGTACGTCACCGCCCTTGTCGGTCACCAGATCGCCTTCGTGGAGCCGCCCTTCGGCGTGCACCAGGCTCTCGACTTCATTCAGCTTGCGTCCTGTCCGAGTGAAGATTCGCGCACGCGACGCATCGGCTACCACGATATAAGTCGTCGTCATGGTCGGTCCTCGCCTCCCTGTGTTCAGACTTCCCGGCACAATGACCGGTACAAAGTCACCATGGCAACGGACCCCGGCAGCGTCAACTGGTGGTTATTGGCGACACCGGCGTCGCCCTCCACGGACACTGACGAGCCCTGCCTCCTTTGGGGTAGCATGCAGGCATCTGTTACACGCCCCGGCGGCCTGCGGCCCTGTCCGGTTATCGCCTTTGCCTGCGCCGCACCGCTGATACTCGCGGGCCGCCCATCCTGGCGCCCTGCGAGTTCCCCTGCTGGAGGACCTCAACCATGCGCCAGTTCTTCTTTCCCCGCGCCCCACTGGCCCGGCGCACCCTGCTGAGCTGTCATTTCATTGCACAGCTCGGCGTTCTCGCCGCCGGTCTGTGGTGGCTGATCCCCCGCACCCCCTGGGTCGCCATGACCACCTGGAGTGAGAGCTGGCCTCCCCTGGCGCTGGGCGCCGGCCTCACCCTGCTGACCATGGTCGCACTACGCCTGCTGGCCGAGCTGTGGTTGCTGCCCCATCACCTGGGCAGTCAACGGCCCGGCTTCGCCCCCGGCGCGGTGGTCACCCGCTCCTACGATCGTCGTCCGGCGGTGCATGATGACGACAAGGCCTGGACCTCCCAGGCCCGGCCGCTGGAGGACGACGACGCGGTGGTCGGCGATGCTCGGGTGACGCGCAAGGCCGAACCGCTGAGCAAACGCGGACATCGCGAGCCCGGCCTCGACCTGAACCGTTCGTCTACCGGCGAGCCCGAATCACAAAGGGTCCAGAAGCCGAGTCGCCAGGAGCCAAGTCTCTGACGCGGTCGACGCTTTGATCGAGATGACGCCGCGGCTCGGTGTCCCGGCATGGCCGACATTGTGCGCCTGGACGCTTTCAGGGCGTTTTCCAGGCGTCATTGAGGCTCAAGGGAGCTAGCCGAAAGTCAGCCGACTTCCAGCACAGAGCTTTTTCAGGACAGAGCTTCAGCGGCGAGCGCGCTGGCGCCCTCGATGCCACAACCAGACCGCCCCGACACCGAGCCCCGCACCCAGGGTATTGGCGACGATGTCCCAGACATCGCCGCCAAGACGCCCGGGTACCGGGATCTGGGCGAACTCGATGGCGACGCCGTAGGCCACCGCCAGTGCCATGGACAGCCCGCTGCGCCCGCTCGCCAACGCCAGCAGTGTTGCCAGGCCGGCGTAGGCGATCAGATGGTTGGCCTTGTCCCAGGGCAGGTCTTCCGGCAATTCGCTGGCAGGCATCAGACTGCCCCAGGCGATGACCAGGGCGGCGGCGGCGGCCAGCCCCCACCACCACCGCCCGAATACAGACCGCCTGCCCGAGACTTCAGCCTGAGGCGATCTGGGCATGATAGGCCGGGCTCAACTCGTGCAGCGCCTCCATGAAGGCGGTGACGTTGTCGGGGTCGGTGAACTGGCTGATGCCGTGGCCGAGATTGAAGATGTGGCCCGGGCCGTGACCGTAGCTGTCGAGGATACGGCCGACCTCGGCACGAATCGCCGAAGGGTTGGCGAACAGCACATTGGGGTCCATGTTGCCCTGCAGTGCCACCTTGCGGCCCACCCGGCTGCGCGCGCTGGACAGTTCAGTGGTCCAGTCCAGCCCCAGGGCGTCGGCGCCGGTGTCGGCCAGATCCTCGAGCCACTGGCCGCCGTTCTTGGTGAACAGGATCACCGGTACCCGGCGCCCATCCTGTTCGCGAATCAGCCCCGCCACGATCTGTTCCATGTAGCGCAGCGAGAACTCGCGATAGGCCGGCGTGGACAGCGTCCCTCCCCAGGTATCGAAGATCTGTACCGCCTGTGCGCCAGCTCGGATCTGCGCATTGAGGTAGTCGGTCACCGCGGTGGCCAGGGTATCGAGCAGCTGATGCATCACGTCGGGGCTTGAGTAGAGCATGCCCTTGACGTGGCGAAAGTCCTTGCTGGAGGCGCCTTCGACCATATAGGTCGCCAGGGTCCAGGGGCTGCCGGAGAAACCGATCAGCGGCACCCGACCGTTGAGCTCGCGACGGATGGTCGAGACCGCGCGCATCACGTAGTCGAGGTCGCGTTCGGCGTCGGGCGCCGTCAGCGCGGCCACGTCTTCTGCGCTGCGCACTGGCTTGCGGAACTTGGGACCCTCGCCGGTCTCGAAGTACAAGCCCAGCCCCATGGCATCGGGGATGGTCAGAATATCGGAGAACAGGATGGCGGCGTCCAGCGGATAGCGTTCCAGCGGCTGCAGGGTGACCTCACAGGCGCGGGCGGTATCACGACACAGGTCCATGAAGCTTCCCGCCTGGGCGCGCACTTCCTTGTACTCCGGCAGGTAGCGACCGGCCTGGCGCATCATCCAGACCGGAGTGCGATCCACCGGTTGACGCGCGAGAGCGCGCAGAAATCGATCGTTCTTCAGTTCCATGCAGGCGTCATCCAGGGAAAATGTGCGACTCATTGTACCGCAATGACTCCCGAACGCGTGGCCTCCTGCGACCCTGTGTCGTCGGCAAGGTGTCGTGAGCCTTGCACGACTTCCTGATAAACTGGGCGCCCCCTTGACGGCGCTGCCGTTGTTTCGACTCCGAGGTACCCCGTGACGATTCGCTTTATCGCCGCCTCTCGCCTGCCCACCCCCTGGGCGACCTTCACCATGCACGGCTTCGAAGACGAGGCCACGGGCAAGGATCATATCGCCCTGACCCTGGGGGAGATCGACGATGGCGCTCCTGTGCTGGGACGGGTGCACTCTGAATGCCTGACCGGCGACGCCCTGTTCTCGATGCGCTGCGACTGCGGCTATCAGCTTCAGGAAGCGCTCAAGCGTATCGCCAGCGAAGGCCGCGGTGTCATCCTCTACCTGCGTCAGGAAGGCCGCGGCATCGGCCTGCTCAACAAGATTCGCGCCTACCACCTGCAGGACCAGGGGGCCGACACCGTCGAGGCCAACGAACGCCTGGGCTTCGCCGCCGACCTGCGCCGCTATGACCTGTGCGTGCCGATGCTCGAACACCTGGGTGTCGAGGGGCTCAAGCTGATGACCAACAACCCGCGCAAGGTCGACGCCCTGACCCAGGCCGGCGTTCAGGTGGTGGAACGCGTCGCCCTGACCACCGGGCTCAATCCCCACAACGAGCACTACCTGTCCACCAAGGCAGGCAAGCTCGGCCACATGATGGCGCTGGGTGACTTTACCCAGGCTGACGACGTGGATATCGAAAAAAAGTCATAGGCCGCGTAAGGAATCCGGCCCACCCTCGACTCAAGATCAAACGCAACATTACGCTCCATTGATCTTGACCTTCGAGGTGCCGACATGAAACTCAAGCTGCTTTCGATTGCCGCCATTGCCGCCGTGACCACACTTCCGCTGACGGCCCAGGCCGACGCCCGTGCCACCGACCTGGCCCGCGCGCTGAACAGCCAACCCCTGTCCATGCGCGACGCCATGCCCCAGCAGGGCCATGAAGTGATCAATGCCCACATCGCCAGCGACAGCACCGAAGCCCTGCGCAAGGCTCGCCTGCGGCTGCAGTCTCGCCATGTGGAAATGACCGACTTCATGCTCAATCTCGACCTCGGTCGCGCCGCCACCAAGTAACAGCAAGAAAAAAATGCCTTTGTTTTTGCACCGCTACAGGCATACGACCGTTTTAATAGAGCCGCATTATCGAAGCCATAAAAGCGATTACCTGGCGCTTTCGATAGAACGCTAACAAAATACACACATCGACAGCGGGTGACGCCACCCGCTGAAACCGGAAGGAGCTTCGACATGAAACCCACCTTGATCCTCGCTGCCCTGATCGTCGCCTCTCTGCCCGCTCTGGCCCAGGCTGCACCACCCAAGTACGCCCTGGCCCTGAACGAATCGCCCTTGACCGACCAGGCCCCGTTGGTCGATGACGTGTTGGGGCAGCAAGTTGCCGATGTCGAGGCTCTGACCATCGGTGGTCAGCGTATCGGCAACACCGCCGCCTCGACCCATGATGGCAAGACGCTGGCAAACGCCAGGCTGCAACTGCATCGCGACCATGCCCAGGGCACTCGCTTTCTGCAGCTGGACGGACGGCGTGTCGCGGTGACCATCTAGGCTGCGCTGTGTAAAGGCGACTTAGACCAAGGTCGCATCGGTATTTGACATTCCGTTAGCCTGTTAATATTATTGCCGCAAGTTTTCATGCAGTACCCGTTAGATACATCCTTCGAACGCAGGACAGAGTCAGCAAGGTCCAGGCAGACAAGGATGACAAGCTGCAGAAAAGGCAGGCCCTGAGGGGCCAAAAAATGCCACCAAAATTAAAACGACCGTTTTATTTTGAATCGGTCGAATTCAAGAGAGACAAGGGCCACGAGGCCCAATAGGAGAGACACCATGAAAGCCACTACCAAGATCGCCGCTACTGCCCTGCTCGCCGCTGCCCTGCCGCTGACCGCCCAGGCCGACCGCGCCAGCGACCGTGCCCAGGCGCTCAACGCCGAGCCGCTGTCCAGCCTCAGCGTCGCCGCCCTCGACGCCGCCCATCAGGTCGGCAACGCCCATATCGCCGACAACGGCAGCAATGCGATGGCCAACGCCCGCCTGGAGCTGCTGCGCGAACAGGCCAAGCGTACCGACTTCGCCATGAGCGAGCATGACCTGGACCTGGCCCGTCAGGCCACCACCGGCTAATTTTTGCCGACCAGATTAAAACGACCGTTTGACTTGGTGATGACCGGCAACGTCCAAATGACGCCCGGCGTCATCTCCAACAGACGATCGCGAAGGCCAGCAACAAAGGCCCTTCGACAAAGACTGCAAGACGACCGCTGAAACCGACATACGCGATGGCCAAGGGCTCACCCAGAAGCCCATCAGGCCTACAGGAGAGACACCATGAAAGCCACTACCAAGATCGCCGCTACTGCCCTGCTCGCCGCTGCCCTGCCGCTGACCGCCCAGGCCGACCGTGCCACTGACCGCGCCCAAGCGCTCAACGCCGAGCCGTTGGCTCAGGTCAGCGCCAGCGCGCTGGAGGCCGCCCATCAGGTCGGCAACGCCCATATCGCCGACAACGGCAGCAACGCCATGGCCAATGCCCGGCTGGAGCTGCTGCGGGTTCAGGCCAAGCGCACCGACTTCGCCATGAGCGAGCACGACCTGGACCTGGCCCGTCAGGCCACCACCGGCTAAGCGCACCGATCCGATGGGTGTCCGCGGGTAAGGACCCCGGGTACCAACGCAGAGGCCCCGCCGACGTGATGTCGGCGGGGCCTTTTTATGTGCCGGGTCTTTTTGTGCTCGGCCTTTTTGTGCTGGGCCTGGGGGAGGGTCTACCGGACACGGGGCCAGGTGCGGGACCAGGCACTCAGCGATCCGGCGACCCGGCCGTCGAGCCTGCGTCAGCGTGTCTGAGGCGCGGAATCGACCTGCCGTGGCTGCCACAGCGCCTTCATCACCAGCGCGATGGTCAACATCACTGCGACGCCACTGATCGCCCCGATCCAGGTGGTACCGGTGACGCCGGCCACAAAGAAGGCCACCAGTCCTGCGACACCGGCTGTCACCGCATAGGGCAGCTGGGTGCGCACATGGTCGATATGGTCACAGCTCGACCCCGCCGACGACAGAATGGTGGTATCGGAAATCGGCGAGCAATGATCGCCGAAGATGCCGCCGCTGAGCACCGAGGCGATGGCCAGCGCCATGGGCAGGTCCATGGCCGCCGCCACCGGCATGGCGATCGGAATCATGATGGCGAAGGTGCCGTAGGAGGTGCCGGTGGTGAAGGCCACCACGGCGCCGATCAGGAACAGCAGCACCGGTACCAGGCTGGGCGGAATGCTGGCCTCGGTCAGGCTGACCAGGTAGTCGGCGGTGCCAAGCTCGGAGGTGACGCTGCCGATGGACCAGGCCAGCGCCAGGATGATGTAGACCAGGGTCATGCTCTTGATGCCCTCGACCACGATATCCATGGCCTCGCGGAAGTCGAACAGCCGCTGACTCATGCCCATGGCCAGCCCCGTCATCACCGCCACCAGGGTGGCGATCAGGATCGACTGACCGCCGTCGGCGTTGCCCACCGCAGTCACCAGGTCATTTTCCGGGAAGTTGCCGGTCCACAGAAACAGCGGCGGAATCATCGCCAGCAACACCCCGATCGGCACCAGCATGTTGCGCTTGCGAGCGGTGTCTTCCGGCGCCTTGAGCTCCATGGCGTCGGTCTCGGAAGGCGGCTTGGCGGTGTCTTCCATCAGCTTGCCGGTCTCCCGGGCGCGACGTTCTGCCCGCGCCATGGGACCGAAGTCCCACTGGGTGACGACGATATAGAAGATCATCCCCAGCGCCAGCCAGGCGTAGAAGTTCAGCGGAATCGAGGACAGGTAGATCAGGTACTCCGAGCCGCTCACCTCCATCTCGCCCAGCTGAGTGCCGATCAGCCCCATGACGAAGACCACCCAGGTGGACACCGGGCCCAGCAGGCACATGGGGGCCGAGGTGGAATCGACGATGTAGGCGAGCTTCTCGCGGGAGACCTTCATGCGATCGGTGATCGGACGCATCACGCTGCCCACGGTGAGGGCGTTGAAATAGTCCTCGAAGAAGATCAGCATGCCAAGGCCAAGCGTGCTGCCCTGGGCGCCACGGGCGCTGGCGACCTTGCGCGAGATGGCGCGGGCGATGGCGTGGGCGCCACCGGTACGCTGCAGCACGCTGATCAAGACCCCGAACAGGCCACAGTAGATCAGCACGGTGGCGTTCCACTCGTCGCCGATGCTCGGCACGATAAAGTCAGAAAAACTGTTGTAGAGGCCGGCGGCAGGATTGTAGCCGGCGAGCATGGTCGCCCCGAGCCAGACGCCGCAGAACAGCGCGGGAATGACGTTGCGCGTCGCCAATGCCAGCAGGATGGCCAGCAGCGGCGGCAACAGGGATAAGAGTCCGAAGGACATCGGGAGTCTCCTGGGTTCTTGTCGGTCTTGGCCCGAGGGGATGACGCCGGACGGCGTCGTGCGGGCAGCGGGGCATCCTAGGCGCTTGCGGCACAAACGGCAACCGCGCTGTCACATCCCCGCAACCGCCGTTCCAGAAGTACAAGCCAGTGCCGGCCTGCAGCTAGCTGACCACCCTGAAAATTCCCCTCGGACATCGGGTGACGGCGCCGACAGATACCTCCATCACCCCGCGCCCCGCCTCCCCAACACCGACAGCCGATACCCTCTCTGGAGATGCACCAGGCAACGTCCCGACGGCCCTCGCCTCAGTCAGGACGCCGGGTCTCCACCTCCACCCCCTTCATGCCCTGTGCCGTGTAGCGCTCGCCGGCAACGACGTCAGGCGCCAGGCCAGTGCCACTTGGCCCTGGGGTCGTCAGGCCTGACCGCGGGCCTGGCGAATACGCTGGTAGGCGTTGCCGATCTCCACGGTGCGGGCCTCGGCGACCTCGCGCATGCTGTCGGGCAGGCCACGACTGGCCAGCTTGTCCGGGTGGTTCTCGCTCATCAGCTTGCGGTAGGCGCGCTTGACCTCGGCGTCACTGGCCTCGTCGCTGACACCGAGCACCTTGTAGGCATCTTCCAGCGGGCTCTGGCTCTCCTGGGTCGCGCCGGCACCGTGGGAGGCGCCGCCCCGCAGCATGGCCTCGATCTGGGCGATCTCGGCCTCGCTGCAGCCAAGCCCGCGAGCCACCCGCATCAGCATGCTGTGCTCGGCCGGGTGCAGCACCCCATCGGCGGCGATGGCGGAAAGCTGCACCTGCAGGAAGATCTGGCGCAGCGCACTGCGCCCGCGCGTCAGCCGGGCCACCCGTGCGATCTCGCCGTCGAGGTCGAAGTCACTGGCGCGCCCGCGCTCGAAGGCGGCGCGGGCGCTGGCACGGGTGTTTTCCGGCAGACGCAGACGCACCAGCAATTGCTCCAGGACCTGGCGTTCCTCGCCGCTGACCTGACCATCGGCCTGGCACACCGCCCCCATCACCGCAAAGGTGGAGTCCATGAACTGACGCTGCATCTCTGCCAGGCCCTTGCTGAGCATCAGACCGCCGCGCAGGCGCCCGCCCAGCCACCAGCCGATACCGCCGCCGATCAGCATGCCCAGCGGCCCACCGGCCAGGAAGCCCACTACCGCGCCAATCACGATGATGGTCAGCATAAAATCCTCTCTTGTGCGCTACGTCGCCAAGCGGCGGCGCCACGTCTTTTTCTGTTTCGGCCCTGGCCAACCGTTGCGGCTATGCCAGGTCCCGCCAAAGGGGTATGAGCAGGCAGCATACCATCGCCGTCGAGCCGGCGGCGAAGGTCCAGCCTTCGCTGTTTCATCGAATGGTCATCTGCAAGCGCGACACTGCACGCCATTTCAAGCCGCTCGGTTCACACTCCCATGCGACTCTCGATCACGCGCCTTGCCATCGTCGGCGCCATCGCTTCCGCCAGCATCAGCGTCAGCCTGGCCTCCAATGCTTCGGTATTCCCCTGGCAGGGTTTGCTGGGGGTGGACACGCCGCCATCTGACACCGCCAGGTCCGTCATCGAGCGCCTGGTCGAAAGCGCCAGCCATCGCTGAGCCTGCTCCCAGACGCCATCGGCCCCCTGGAGCGGGGGCCGATGGCATGACGAACATACTTGCGCCGTGCGCGACGCAGGCACCCTCGCTCAGCGCTTTCGGTGCTTGTCCAGACGGCGACGAATCGCCGCCTCGATACCGTCGGCATCGAGGCCACAGTCACGCAGCAGCTCCGCTGGCTTGCCGTGTTCGGCAAAGACATCGGGCAGGCCCAGGTTGAGCACCGGCACGGCGACACCCTCGGCCAGCAGCAGTTCGTTGACGCCACTGCCGGCGCCTCCGGCCACCACGTTTTCTTCCAGGGTGACCAGCAGGTCGTGGTTGCGGGCGGCCTCTAGCACGGCGTCACGATCCAGCGGTTTGACGCTGCGCATATTGATGTGAGTGGCGTCTAGCCGCTCGGCCACCACCCCGGCGGGGTCATTGAGGCTACCGAAGGCCAGCAGCGCCACGCCCTTGCCCTGACGCCGCGGCTCGGCCACGCCGATGGGCAGCGGCTCGAGGTCGGCGGGAATGGGCACACCGGGACCGGTACCGCGGGGATAGCGCACCGCCGCTGGCCCCGGATGATGGTAGGCGGCGCTGAGCATGGCGCGACACTCGGCCTCGTCCGCCGGCGCCAGCACCACCATGCCCGGTACGCAGCGCAGGTAGGTCAAATCCAGGGCGCCATGGTGGGTCGGGCCATCCTCACCGACCAGGCCGGCACGATCGATGGCGAAGGTCACATCCAGCTCCTGCACCGCCACGTCATGGATCAACTGGTCATAGCCGCGTTGCAGGAAGGTCGAGTAGATCGCCACCACCGGCTTCATTGCCTCGCAGGCCATACCGGCGGCCAGGGTCACCGAGTGCTGTTCGGCGATGGCCACGTCGTAGTAGCGCTCGGGGTACTCCTTGGAGAAACGGATTAAATCCGACCCCTCGCGCATGGCCGGGGTAATACCGATCAGACGTTCGTCGGCGGCGGCCATGTCACAGATCCAGTCGCCGAACACGCTGCAGTACTTCTTCTTCGGCGGCGCATTCGACGCGGTCGCCGGGGGCTTGGCCTTGGCGGCCTCCGGCGTCTCCAGCTTGGTGATGGCGTGGTAGCCGATGGGATCGGACTCCGCCGGCAGGAAGCCCCGGCCCTTGCACGTCTTCACGTGCAGAAACTGAGGTCCGTCCAGCTCACGCATGCTGGTGAGGGCATCGGTCAGGGCGTCGATATCGTGGCCGTCGATGGGCCCGACATAATTGAAGCCCATCTCCTCGAACAGGGTGGCCGGACTGACCATGCCCTTGACGTGCTCCTCGGTGCGCCGCGCCAGCTCCAGCGCACCCGGCAGGTGGGACAGCACCCGCTTGCCGTTCTCACGCATGCTCAGATAGGGCTTGCTGACCAGAATCCGTGCCAGGTAGCTGGCCACGCCCCCGACGTTCTCGGAGATCGACATCTCGTTGTCGTTGAGCACGACCAGCAGGTTGGCGTTGACGTGGCCGGCGTGGGCCAGGGCCTCGAAGGCCATGCCCGCGGTCAGGGCGCCGTCGCCGATGACGGCACACACGCGGCGCTCCTGCTTCTGCGTGCGCGCCGCCAGGGCCATGCCCAGAGCCGCCGAGATGGAGGTGCTGGAATGGCCGACGCCAAAGGTGTCGTACTCCGACTCGGCACGCCGGGGAAAGGCGGCCAGACCACCGTAGCGACGAATGCTGGTCATGGCCTCGCGGCGGCCGGTCAGAATCTTGTGGGGATAGGCCTGGTGGCCCACGTCCCACACCAGGCGATCGTGGGGCGTGCGGAAGGCGTGGTGCAGCGCCACGGTCAGCTCGACCACACCAAGACCGGCGCCGAAGTGGCCGCCGGAAACGCCGACGCTATACAGCAGGTAGGCGCGCAGCTCATCGGCCACGCGCTTGAGCTGCTCTGCGCTCATGGCACGCAGCGCAGCCGGGGTATCCAGAGTATCGAGCAGCGGTGTCGCCGGCCGCTCGGTGGGAATCGTGTCGAACAGCTTCATGTTAGCCCTGTGGTCGTCAGTGATCGCGCTCGATCATGTAGCGGGCAAGCCCGGCCAGAGGCGCCGCCGCCTCGCCCAGCGGGGCGATGGCGTCGAGTGCCTCGTCGATCAGCGCACCGGCCTTGGCTCGGGCGCCGTCAAGCCCGAGCAGGGCGGGATAGGTCGGCTTGTCGCGGGCCGCGTCGGCCCCCGAGGTCTTGCCGAGGGTATCGGTGTCGCCGGTGACGTCCAGCACGTCGTCATGCACCTGAAACGCCAGGCCCATGGCCGCAGCATAGGTGTCCAACGCCCCCAGACGCGAATCGTCCTCGGCCACCGCCACCAGCCCACCGAGGCGAACCGCGGCGCGAATCAGCGCACCGGTCTTGTGGCGGTGCATGGTTTCCAGCATCGCCAGGTCGGGACGTTCGCCCACCACCGCCAGATCCAGCGCCTGGCCGGCGGCCATGCCGTCGCGACCAGACGCCTTGGCCAGGGTCGCCACCAGGGCACCCAGGCGGGGCGAGCGAGAGCTCGCCAGCAGCTCGAATGCCAGCGTCTGCAGGGCGTCACCGGCGAGAATCGCCGAGGCCTCGTCGAAGGCCTTGTGCACCGTGGGCTGGCCACGTCGCAGGTCGTCGTCGTCCATCGCCGGCAGGTCATCGTGGACCAGCGAGTAGGCGTGGATCAGCTCGATCGCGGCGGCGGGGATATCGAGCTCGTCGTCGTCGGCTCCCAGCGCACGCCCTGCGGCGTAGACCAGGATGGGACGCAGGCGCTTTCCTCCGACCAGCAGGCCGTGGCGCATCGCCGCCTCGAGCCGGGGTTCGACGACGTGGCGCTGTTCGAACAGCCCCTCGAGGCAGCGGTCTACCCGCGCCCGGTCTGCGGCCAAGCGGGCCAGCATGGTGTCAGCGTTCACCCGGTTCCTCCCCGATATCAAAAGGCGACAGCTGCATGCCACCGTCGGCGTTCTCCGTCAGGCTGCGCACCTTGAGTTCGGCCTCGTCGAGCCGCTTCTGGGCATCTCGCGTCAAGGCCACGCCCTGCTCGAAGGCCTTGAGCGACTCCTCCAGCGTCAGCTCGCCGGACTCCAGGCGCTCGACCAGTGTCTCCAGCTGGGTCATGGCCGAGGCGAAGTCGAGCGACTCGTCATCTTTCTGTGTTGGCTGGCGGTCCTGCGTTGCCATGCGCCCCTCCAGGCGGCGGGTCAAAGGCTGACCCGAGATTGCGAGTTCACGGCCGACGATGGGCCACCCGGGAAACGCAGGCTCGCTGACGACGTCCGGCCTTTCCCCAAAGGGCGACAGTATACACGCTCTCCCCCCGGGGTCGTCTGCCCTGGCCCTTATCCGCGGCCCGCGAAGCGCCCCTCGAAAGGACGGCGGTACATGCAGATGGCTCATGCTGCGGTGCAAGGATTTTCAACGTGAAAATGCCGCCCTGTGGTACTCTATGGACCCTGATTTTTCGCCTGCCCCACCACACAGCCGCTGGCTGCCGCCAACTCCAAGAGGTTGATTCGACCATGGCCAAAACGTCCCTGGACAAGAGCAAGATCAAGATCCTGCTGCTCGAGGGCGTCCACCAGAGTGCAGTGGACAATTTTCTCAACGCCGGATACACCAATATCGAGCATATGCCGACCTCGCTCGACGAGGAGTCGCTGATCGAGAAGATCCGTGATGTTCACTTCATCGGCATTCGCTCCCGCACCCAGCTCACCGAGCGGGTGTTCGCGGCGGCCGAGAAGCTGGTGGCGGTCGGTTGCTTCTGCATCGGTACCAATCAGGTCGATCTCACGGCGGCGCTGGTGCGCGGCATTCCGGTGTTCAACGCCCCCTACTCCAACACCCGCTCGGTGGCGGAGCTGGTGCTGGCCGAGGCCATCATGCTGCTGCGCGGGATTCCCGAGAAGAACGCCCGTGCCCACCAGGGCGGCTGGCTGAAGAGCGCCAAGAACAGCCACGAGGCCCGCGGCAAGACCCTCGGCATCGTCGGCTACGGCAGCATCGGCTCGCAATTGTCGGTGCTGGCCGAGGCGCTTGGCTTCGACGTCATCTACTACGACGTCATCACCAAGCTGGCCATGGGCAACTCGCGCCAGGTCGCCAGCCTCGAGGAGCTGCTCGCCCGCTCCGACGTGGTCAGCCTGCACGTGCCCGACCTGCCGTCCACCCGCTGGATGATCGGCGAGGAGCAGATCAGCCTGATGAAGCCCGGCGCCATCCTGATCAACGCCGCCCGTGGCAGCGTGGTAGTGATCGAGGCCCTGGCCGAGGCGATCAAGGAAGGCCGACTCAACGGCGCCGCCATCGACGTCTTCCCGGTGGAGCCCAAGGGCAACGCCGACGAGTTCGAAAGCCCGCTGCGTGGCCTCGAGAATGTCATCCTCACCCCGCACATCGGTGGTTCTACCCTGGAAGCCCAGGAGAACATCGGCGTCGAGGTGTCCGAGAAGCTGGTGACCTTCTCCGACAACGGCACCAGCATCACCTCGGTCAACTTCCCCGAGGTGGCACTGCCGGCCCACCCGGACAAGCACCGCCTGCTGCACATCCACGAGAACGTGCCCGGCGTGATGTCCGAGATCAACCGGGTGCTGTCGGAAAACGACATCAACATCTCCGGCCAGTACCTGCAGACCAATGAAAAGGTCGGCTACGTGGTCATCGACGTCGACAAGGCCTACGGTCCCCAGGCGCTCGAAGCCCTGCGCGAGGTGAACCACACCCTGCGCACCCGGGTGCTGTACTCCGAGACCAACTACGCCGACTGAGCGGCGGACGTAGCGCCTGCATGCGGCGAGCTATCCCGCACGCAGCTATCGCGTTCGGGATGACGATGAGGCGCCGCTCTCCTTCGGGAGGGCGGCGCCTTTTTACTCGCAGGCCTTTTTACTCGCTGCACGCTCACGGCCCCCGTTCCCGACCATCACAAGCCGACGCCCAAAAGCCTGTGGTGCAGCGAGAAAACGCCTATCCTGAGCGTCTTCCCGATGACCTCTTCAAAGGATGCACGATGCCAACCGGACTGGCCTATCTGATCGTGGTGCTGGTGTGGGCCTCCACCCCGCTGGCCATCAAGTGGAGCGCCGAGGCCGGCGCCCCCATCGGCAGCGTGATGCTGCGCATGGGCCTGGCGCTGGTCGCCGGCGCTCTGATCCTGCTGGTGCTGAGGCGCGGCGTCCGCCTCGATCGCCGCGCCCTTGCCAGCTACGCCGCCGCGGTGCCGGGGGTGTTCGGCGCCATGGCGCTGAGCTACCACGCCTCCCAGTTTCTGCCCTCGGGCCTGCTGTCGGTGATGTTCGGCATGGCGCCGTTGATCTCCGGCTTCATCCTGCAGGCCCTGCCCGGCAGCACCCGGCTCAGGCGTTGGCACTGGATCGGCTGCGGCCTGGGGGTGGCGGGGCTGGCGGTGGTGTTCGCCGACAGCCTGACGCTCGGCGGCGGCGCCCAGGTGCTGGCACTGGCCATGATGCTGTCGGCGGTGACCCTGTTCAGCGCCAGCGGCATCGCCGTGCAGCGGGTGGCCGCCGGGCTCGACCCCTTGCAGCAGACCGTGGGGGCGCTGGCCGGCTCCATGCCCTGCTTTCTGGTGTTATGGCTCGCCAGCGGTGAACCGCTGATGATTCCTCTCAGCCCCCGCGGGCTGTGGGCGGTGCTATACCTGGCGCTGTTCGGCTCGCTGATCGGCTTTCTCTGCTACTACCTGATCCTGTCTCGGCTGCACGCCGCCAGCGTCGCCCTGGTGACCCTGATCACCCCGGTGCTGGCGCTGACCCTCGGCATGCTGCTCAATCAGGAAACCCCTTCGCCTTCGATGCTGCTGGGCGCGCTACTGATTCTGGTGGCGCTGGGTGCCTACCTGTTCGGGGATCGTCTGAGCCGGCGCCGGGCCGCCCGCGAGGCCGCCAGGCCGTGAAGCAGAGGGGCACTTGACAAGCCCTGACGTCACGGCCATTTTGTACACAATAACGGTCATATATTGCGCACCACAATGGTACACAGGCCGCTCGATATCGGTGCAGCGTGAACCGTGAAATTGATGACGCTCACCGCCCTCGGCGGCTGTTTCTGAAGGCACCTGAACCAGGTATCCGCTACGCGACGAGCCCTCGCCCTCCTTGACCAAGGGACGGCGTCGGGAGCAGGGCACGATGCTTGGGTAACCCTTCGCTCGGCGAAGCCAACCCAGGAGAACTGCATGAGCTCACATCCCCCCGTCACTTGGATCAAGCATCCACTGGCCGCCAGCGACCCTGACGCGGCCGGTGGTGTCGTCGTTCAGGACGGCCGGATCATCGAAGCCGTGGCTGCCGGCCAGACGCCCCGAACCCGCGTCGAGCAGACCTTCGATGCCTCCCGCCACGTGCTGCTGCCGGGCCTGGTCAACACCCACCACCACTTCTACCAGACCCTGACCCGGGCGTACTCGCCGGCGCTCAACAAGGAGCTGTTTCCCTGGCTCACCACCCTTTACGACGTCTGGGCCAACCTCGACGAGGCCCAGCTGGCGCTGGCCAGTGAGCTGGCGATGGTGGAGCTGCTGATGAGCGGCTGTACCACCGTCGCCGACCATCACTACGTGTTCTCCGGCGCGCTCGAGCACGCCATCGACGTCCAGGTGGAGACCGCGCGTCGGCTCGGTGTGCGCGCCGCCCTGACCCGCGGTTCGATGAGCGTGGGGCGCGAGCAGGGCGGGCTACCGCCCCAGTCGGTGGTGCAGGATGAGGCGACCATCCTCGACGAGAGCACCCGTCTGATCGACGCCTACCATCAGCGCGGCGAGGGCGCCATGGTGACCCTGGCGCTGGCGCCCTGCTCGCCCTTCTCGGTCAGCCGTGAGCTGATGGTCGACAGCGCTCGCCTGGCCGAGCAGAAGGACGTGCGCCTGCACACCCACCTGGCAGAAACCGAGGACGAGACGCAGTACTGTCAGAAGCTGTTCGGGATGCGACCGCTGGACTACCTCGAGGCCACCGGTTGGCTCAGCGATCGCACCTGGCTGGCCCACGGCATCCACTTCAACGACGACGAGGTCGCCCGCCTCGGCCAAGCCGGCACCGGCATCGCCCACTGCCCCTCATCCAACATGGTGCTGGGCTCTGGCATGTGCCGCACCCTGGAACTCGAGGCCGCAGGTTGCCCGGTAGGCCTGGCGGTGGACGGCTCGGCCTCGGCGGATCACTCCAACCTGGCCGAGGAGATGCGCCAGGCGATGCTGATCGGCCGCCTGCGCTACTCACCCAGCCAGGTACGTCACCAGGACGTCATCCGCTGGGCCACCGAAGGCTCCGCGCGTTGTCTGGGGCGCAGCGACATCGGCGGACTGAAGGTTGGCCAGCAGGCCGATCTGGCGCTGTTCCGGCTGGACGAGCCGCGCTTCTCGGGCGCCGAGAACCCGCTGGCCGCGCTGCTGCTGTGCGGTGCCCACCGTGCCGACCGAGTGATGGTGGCCGGCCAGTGGCGGGTGGCCGACGGCCAGCCGCTCGACGTCGATCTGGGCGAGCTGATGGCTCGCCACAACGCGGCGGCGATGCGGCTAAGGCGCGCGGTCTAGGAGGCTCGGGGCGAACCTGGACGCACATCTTCGAACAGGACGACGGGAAGACAAAAGGCAACAACAGCGAACGACGAACGGATCTCGAGCGCAGCGCGGCACCACGGGCCAGGGCCGACGCTGCCGCCCCCTGACAACGGTCGCCGTGCCACGGCAGTCAGCACAGACGGTCTGACACCTGTCACGGTCTCCGGGGTTTCGCCGCCGACGCTCCGACAAGGACGCCGGTGCTACAACGACAACAGGAGAAAACCCTGCCATGCCCACCCACGACTCCTCCGGGAACACCCTGGAAAGCGCATCTGTGCGCTCGACCCATGACGTCAACGCCATGCCACCCCTGGGGCGCGCCATTCCGCTGGGCCTGCAGCACGTGCTGGCGATGTTCGTCGGCAACGTCACGGTGCCGATCATCATCGCCGGCGCCGCCGACCTGCCGGCGGACCAGACCGCCTTCATGATCCAGGCGGCGATGTTCGTGGCCGGTGTCGCCACCCTAGTGCAGTCGCTGGGGATAGGCCCCATCGGCGCCCGCCTGCCCATCGTCATGGGCACCAGCTTCGGCTTCGTCCCGGTGCTGATTCCCATTGCCGTGGGCATGGGGCTACCGGCGGCCCTTGGCGCGGCCCTGTGTGGCGGGGTCGCCATGGCCCTGGTGGGCATGTTTCTGCCGGTGTTCCGGTTTCTGTTCCCGCCGGTGGTCACCGGCACCTTCGTGGTCATGCTCGGCACCCTGCTGATGCCGGTAGGCTTCGCCTACTGGGGCGGAGGCTTCGGCGCCGCCGACTTCGGCGCCACCCACCACCTGCTGCTGGGGGCTCTGGTACTGGTGGTGACCCTGGGCCTGCACCAGTACGGCCGCGGTATCTGGTCCGAAGCGGCGCCGCTGATCGGCCTGATCACCGGTTACGTAGTGGCCACCATGTTCGGCTATATCGACTTCTCCACCATCGGTGACGCCGACTGGCTGTCACTGCCGGTGCCGCTGACCATCGGGCTTGAATTCCATCTGGCGGCGATCCTGCCGGTGGTGCTGCTGGCCGTGGTCACCTGCGCCGAGTCCATCGGCGACATCGTCGGCACCACCGCCGGCGGCATGGACCGCGAGCCGACCCACAAGGAGCTCTCCGGTGGGGTCATGGCCGACGGCCTGTCCAGCGTGTTCGCCGCGATCTTCAACGCCTTCCCCCAGATCAGCTTCAGCCAGAACGTGGGCATGGTGGCGCTGACCGGTGTGGTCAGCCGCTATGTGGTGGCCATCGGCGGCGCCTTCCTGCTGCTGGCGGGCCTGATCCCCAAGCTGGGTGCCATCGTTTCCAGCATCCCCAATTCGGTGCTGGGCGGGGCGGTACTGATCATGTTCGGCATGATCGCCAGCGCCGGCATCAAGATGCTTTCCCATATCGACTTCAACAAGCGCAACATGGTGATCATCGGGGTCTCGCTGTCCGCCGCGGTGGGCCTGCCGGCCCAGGAAGGGCTCTACGCCAACCTGAGCGACAACCTCCAGGCCATCATCGAGTCAGGGCTGATCCCCGGCGCGCTGTTTGCCATCGTGCTCAATCTGGTGCTGCCCAAGGCCGATCGGGTCTTCCGCGACAGCGTCTGAGACGCCACACCGTCCCCTCGAGGACACCATGACGCCACTTTCGGGCCCGCCACGCGGGCCCGCTTCGTTTCCCCAGGACAGGGATGCAGCCAAGGCTCAGCAGCTTCTGACTTCGCGGTAGCGGTGACGCCTGTAGACCTTCACTCGCTGGCCCTCGAGCGTGGTCATGCTTTCCCACACGAAGCCCGCGTTTTGTGCCACTCGGCTCGACGGCACATTGGTGGGATCGACCACCGCCACCAGCGACTCGCAGTCGGTGATGGCAAAGGCGTGGGCCACCACCGCCAGGGCCACCTCGGTGGCAAGCCCTCTACCCCAATGATGCACGGCGTAACGATAGCCGATGGCCAACTCCCGCTCGCCGTCGAGGATCTCGTGATCGAAGCCGCAGAAGCCCATCAACGCTCGCGATACCGGGTGCACCACCGCCCAGTAGCCAAAGCCCTTGTCGGCGTAGCTCGCGCGACAGGCATCGAGAAAGCGACGGCTACCCGCCATGTCCTGCACACCGTGGAGCGAGTGACGCATCACCCGGGGATCGGCCAGCAGTCGGCTCAAGCCAGGCAGATCATAGCGCTCGAACGGGCGCAGCCGGCTACGCGGCGTGGCCAGCACGTCGCCCTGCATCGGCCTGGGCCTCAGCCTGTCGTCCTGCATCATGCGCCTCTCGCGTCGTGGATCGCTTGTGCGAATGTACGCCATCCTCCACGGCCATGACCACGGACGCTGACCGCCAGCAAGCCGCCCCTGTCGTCGTCCTGTCGACGCTCTGGCGCCGCCCTGGCATCAACCAGGGAGGCCAGGCCACTCTTCCCCTTTGGTCGAAGCAGGCCCCGAAAAGGCGTCATCACGCGCTAGGCTTGCGAAGTTTTCCCTCGTTGGAGCCATGACGATGCCCGCCTCACCTTCCGCCCAGCCTGACACCGGTGACCTCGCCGTGGTGCGTCACGATGATCGTGGGGTCGTCCATCTGACCCTCAACCGCCCGGCAAGCTTCAACGCCCTGTCCCGGGACATGCTCACCGCACTGGATGATGCCTTTGCCGCAATCGACCCCGATCCTTCGTTGCGGGCGGTGGTGATCGCCGCCGAGGGCCGCGCCTTCTGCGCCGGCCATGACCTCAAGGAGATGCGCGAGCTCGGCGACGAGGACGCCTATCGACAGCTCTTCGCCCAGTGCTCCCGGGTCATGCAGCGCCTGCAGGACTGCCCGGTGCCGGTGATCGCTCGAATTCAGGGGCTTGCCACCGCCGCCGGCTGCCAGCTGGCAGCCAGTTGTGACATGGCGGTGGCCGCCCGCTCGGCGCGCTTCGCCGTCTCCGGTATCAAGGTCGGGCTTTTCTGTTCCACCCCGGCGGTGGCGCTGACCCGCAATATCGGTCCCAAGCAGGCCGCCGAGATGCTGTTTACCGGCGAGTTCATCGACGCCGACCAGGCGCTGGAGTGGGGCCTGGTCAACCGGGTCGCCGAGGATGACGCCCTCGACGACAGTCTCGAGGTGCTGCTCGACAGCCTGCGCGCCAAGAGTCAGGTGGCGCTGTTCACCGGCAAGGCCATGCTGGCCCGCCAGCGAGCCCTGCCGCTGGGCCAGGCCTACGCCTACGCAGGCGAGGTGATGGCCGCCAACATGATGGCCGAAGACGTAGCCGAAGGCATCGACGCCTTCGTCGCCAAGCGCGCCCCCCACTGGCGCCATCGCTGAGCGCCGGACCAGGCTCAGCCAAGGCAGAGCCGCCTGTGGAAGCCTTTTCCGCAAACGCGACAAGCGGCCGCGCCAACAGGTATGCTAAGGACTGTGCCAAACGGTTGACCCAGGAGATGCAAGGTGACGGAAAGCAAGCGCAGAACGGCCGGCCGACCGGCCAGCGGCAAGGCCAGCGGAGGCCACAGCCAGTCGCTGGTGCGGGGACTCAACCTGCTGGAATTGCTGGCGATGCACCCGGGCGGCCTGGCGCTGTCCGACATCGCCGAGCAGGCCGATCTGGCACCGTCCACGACCCATCGCCTGCTGCAGGCCCTGCTGAGCCAGGGCTTCATCACCCAGGACGAGGAACTCGGCGTCTGGCGCATCGACGTCAAGACCTTTCGCATCGGCAACAGCTTTCTCGAGGCACGCGACTTCGTTGCCACCAGCCGTCCTTACCTGCGCCGACTGACCCGTGAGACCGGCGAGACCGCCAATCTGGGCGTGCGTGAAGGCACCACGGCGGTGTTCCTGGCGCAGAGCGAATCTCCTCAGATGATGCGCATGATCACCCGCCTGGGCTCACGTGCCCCGCTGCACGCCTCGGGCGTGGGCAAGGCGCTGATGGCCTGGCTGCCAGACGATGACCTGGAGCGGGTACTGGCCGAACGCGGTCTGGACCGCGTCACCGTCAACACCCTGTCGAGTCCATCCGAGCTGCGTCGCGCCATGGCCGAGATCCGTGAACGCGGCTACGCCTGCGACCGCGAAGAGCATGCCATCGGCCTGCACTGCGTCGCCGCCTGCATCCACGATGAACTGGGCACGCCGCTGGCGGCCATCTCGGTCTCCGGGCCGGTGGCGCGCATCCCCGACGAACGCCTGTCCCAGCTCGGCGAGCTGGTGCGCGCCACCGCCGCAGAAATTACCGCCCAGCTAGGCGGACGCATTCCCGCCGCCGAGGACTTCAAGCCCTGACACCCGGGCTCACCGGCTCCCCCAAGAGATCCCCCGATGACCGACGCCTGGCGCAAGTACAAGAGCGCACCGCCACCCGGGACCACCGTGCTGGAATCGACCAGCCTGGCCCCGGGCGAGAGCCGCTGCCTCAATATCGAGAGCGACAACGGCCGCTTCCCGCTGATCCTCGCCCGCCACGCCGATGGCCGGGTGCACGCCTACGTCAACGCCTGCCCCCATCAGTACCTGCCGCTGGACGGCCGCGGCAGCAACATCCTCAGCCGCGACGGCGAGCTGTTGATCTGTACCCACCACCAGGCCTGCTTCCGTCTCGACAGCGGCGAAGGCATCTCCGGCCCCGCCCAGGGCGAGGCACTGGACCCGGTCCCGGTGCAGGAAGTCGATGGCTGGTGGGTGATCGGGGAGTGAGGGGGCGAATCTGCCCGTCGCAGTGGCGACTTGACCCTTATCCGCAGTGAGGACCTGCCCTCGATCCCGGCCCCAAGGCCAAGCATGGGATTGACGCCCTTGATGCACAACGACGCTGGTTTGACCCTCTCCTTATCGAGATCCCCGCCAAGACGCGCGACGAACCTGGATTGCTGGTTATCGGCTCGATCGAAGGCAAGCACTGTTCTGCCGTTGTAACGCCGCGCGACCGGGCTACGCATCATCTCTGTAAGGCGCTCGCGGAAGGAAGAGGTGGAGCTCCATGAAAGCCAGGACGCTTGATCAAAAAATTCGATGATGGCGAAGACGTCTCGGAAGCCCTCGGCCTGTCCAGGGCTCGGCGCCCCAATCAGACACAAGGACGGGGGCAACGTCGACTTTCCTGTGTGGATGATCGTGTCTCTCGACGAGGAAGCCAGCCGCCTGGGAGTGACTCGCCAATCGATCATCGAGGTGTGGCTGGCCGAGCGCCTGGAGCAGTGCGCGAACAGGCCCTAGCGATCCTGGTCGAGCTCGGGAGAACCCGGCGTCTCCATGGGATCGCCGGAGCGGTCCTGGGACCAGGGGCCACTGCCCTGCTCCAGCCGATCGAGCTGGCGCTCGAGCTTGCCGATCACGCTTATCAGTTGATGACACTCGCCCTGAGAGAGAGCGGCCACCACATCGGCCTCCCATTGCAAGGCATCGGGGATCAAGTCGGCCAGTAAGGCCTGCCCCGCCTCGGTCAGTCGCAGGTGCTGTACACGCTGGTCACTGGGCGAAGGCGTTCTTCGGATCAGACCGCGCTCCTCCAGGGCCTGTACGGCCCGAGAAATACGCACCTTATCCATGCGAGTAGCTTGGGCGATCTGCTTGGCCGATAGCTCATCGAGGTGCGACAACCACGCCAGCACTCGCCACTGGGCAATGGTCAACTGGTAACGTTCGGCGTACATCTGCGAAAGCGCCTGACTCAAACGGTCCGCCAGACTGTTCAGCCGGTAAGGAAGGAACTGCAAAAGATCCAGATGCGGTACCCCGCTGCTGGTCGGTGTTTCTCGCTTACGCGAGCCCATGGCCTCGCCCCCGTGGTCAGCGTCCATCGCGACAGCGCCACGCCAGCGTGGCACGCCACCATCCGCCACTGACGATAACCGGGAACGCCAGAACCGGCAACGTAGCTCGCGACCTTACCATCAGCATCGCTTTTGCACTCACGCCTGGCTCTCGCGACAGGCTACTACCTGGTCTCTGCCGTCACGCTTGCCGACGTAAAGCGCCTTGTCGGCGCGATGAATCAGCACTTCCAGATTGTCCTCATCGGGCCGGGCTTCGACAATGCCGATGGTAACGGTGACCGCCGCCCCCCTCTCACCCCCCTCAAACGGCAGCGCCAGGTCGGCGACCGCTCGATGCAGACGTTGTGCGACCGGCAAAGCGTCACTCAAGGAGGTATCAGGCAATGCGACCACGAACTCTTCGCCGCCGAAACGCGCGATCAGATCATGGGAACGCAGTGACTCGGCACACACTCGGGCGATCTCCATCAGCACTCGGTCTCCATGACTGTGGCCCCAGGTGTCATTGATGGTCTTGAAGTGATCGACATCCAGCATAAACAGGCTGAAGGGCGCCTGTACTTCCCGGGCAGACTCAAACATGCTCTGGGCCCGCTTCATGAAGTGCCGACGATTGGCGAGACCGGTCAAGGCATCGCGCTCGGCCAGCCGTCTCAACTGACCTTCAAGGGACTGACGATGCGCCATCTCACGAAGCAATTGTCGGTTTTGGTCGCGCTCTTCGCTCAATATCGCGAACTGCTTGCGCTGCAGGCGCTCTACCCGCAGCAAGGTGCAGAACCCGACCGCATTGGCCATGATCAACAACAGCGCCATGCGCAACACATCGACGGACGAACTGTCGGCAAAGATGGCAGAGGCGCACAGAAAACCGATACCCAGATACAGGCTCGCCATCGCCACCACGGTGAGCAGGTTGGGAATCAGCAGATAAAAGGCCATGGTAGCAACGATGACAGCCATCATCTGCGTCGAAAGGGAGTCTGGACGCAGCGGAACAATCAGGATGATGCCCGTCGCCATAACCCACAACGGCAAAGCATGCAGCCAGAGGCGCTGCGAATAGCTTCCCCATCGACCAATCGCCCAAGCCAGAAAAAGACAGCTACCGACGACGACCACGCGCATGGCCAGCAACAGGTAGAGCTCGCGGCTCTGGCCGACATAAAAGTAATCGGAAATCGAGAACATGCCGAATATCAATGCGGCAAGCATCCAGGCCAGTCGTGACTCGCAGCGCACCCTCGGCTTGATCGCGCGGCGATACCAGGCTTCTCGCTCAGTTTCACGAAACTGTCCAGTTAACCAATGCACCAGATGGGGCATCTTTGCCATCGACACTTGCTGTTCTCCCTGTGCATAGGCTCGACGTCTGATGACCGATGCCCACTACCTTCGTCATGTCGAGATCGAAGGGACTTTTGTCCACTTCACGTTGACGGCGTCTTATTATTTTTTAAACAAACGCTTATATGACTTTAAGATAACTCAATAACACGATGATAACGTTACTTTTCGTGGCAGCACTGCCCAATTCTATGCTTTTCGCGGCAATGGCACAGCGTCTGTCATGCTCTCTCGAAGTCCACTTCACTTGCAGGGAAGTAGCCCCCATCTCGTATTGCGGCCTTCACACCCCGCTGGCTATCACGACGCCGATCCACACTTGCCCAAAGTGGGTGGGCGCAGTCTAGGCGACCTTTCCCCTGCGCTCATACTGTCGCCTGACGCCTTGGGGATAGTGTCTACACCGCACCCAACCGCCAAGTGAAGTTTCGCACCACGGTATTGCTATAGACGTATGTCTTATCCCATCAATCTCATGTTTTTAAAGGGTAAATCAGATACCGGTGGGGTTGGCACCGTCTCTCTAGCGATAAGGCCTGGAATATAGTTTCAAATGAAACTATATTCCAGGCATGCCATAGCGATGATGTGACCGCCTCGACCCGAGCTTTATCACAGGACTCAGTATGCAGTGGGGCGGCGAGCATCCCGACACGACACCTCATCATCCTGAGCGGAGGATTTCCCGATGTCCCGACGTCTCGACCAGACGCCGCTTGCGTATCAAAGCGGTTTTCGTAATCACTTCGCCAGCGAAGCGCTACCCAGCGCCCTGCCTCAGGGGCAGAACTCGCCCCAGCGCTGCGCCTACGGGCTCTACGCCGAGCAGCTCACCGGCTCGGCCTTCACCGCGCCGCGCAGCCATAACCTGAGAAGCTGGCTCTACCGCATCCGCCCCTCGGTGGCCCAGAGCGCCTACCGCCCGCTGGAGCACGGCGGTCTCGCCACCGCACCGCTGTCGCGTCCCGCCGCGGACCCCAACCAGATGCGCTGGGACCCGGCTCCCCTGCCCGAGGCGGCCACCGACTTCATCGATGGTCTTGCCACCATCGCGGTCAATGGCGACGCCGGCACCCAGGCCGGCTGCGGTGTCCATGTCTATGCCTGCAACCAGGACATGACCGAACGCTTCTTCTACAACGCCGACGGCGAACTGTTGATCGTGCCTCAGCTGGGCACCCTGCGCCTGGGCACAGAGTTCGGCGCGCTCGAGGTGGGCAACGGCGAGATCGCGGTGATCCCGCGCGGGGTCAAGTTCCAGGTCCGCATCAGTGAGGGCGACCAGGCCCGGGGCTATGTCTGCGAAAACTACGGCAGTCCCCTGGAGCTGCCGGGGCTCGGCCCCATCGGCGCCAACGGCCTGGCCAACCCGCGCGACTTCCAGTCGCCGGTGGCCGCCTACGAGGACCTCGAGGGCGACTTCGAACTGGTGGCCAAGTTCTCCGGGGCTCTGTGGGCGACCCGGCTGGACCACTCGCCGCTGGACGTGGTCGCCTGGCACGGCAACGTGGCGCCCTACAAGTACGACCTGGCCAACTTCAACACCATCAATACGGTCAGCTTCGACCATCCGGATCCTTCGATCTTCACCGTGCTGACGTCGGCGTCGGACACCGAGGGCATGGCCAACATCGACTTCGTGATCTTCCCGCCGCGCTGGATGGTGGCCGACAACACCTTCCGCCCGCCCTACTTCCATCGCAACCTGATGAGCGAATTCATGGGCCTGATTCACGGCGAGTACGACGCCAAGGCCGAAGGTTTCCTGCCCGGCGGCGCCAGCCTGCACAACTGCATGTCGCCCCACGGCCCCGACGCCGAGACCTTCGAGAAGGCCTCCGACGCCAGCCTCGAGCCTCAGTATCAGGGGGCGACCCTGGCCTTCATGTTCGAGAGCCGCTACGTCTTCCAGCCTACCGAAAAGGCGCTGGCCGCCGATTTCCGCCAGCGCGACTACGTGGATGTGTGGAAGGGACTCAAGTCCCACTTCGATCCGACGCGGCCCTGACCGACCTCTGCTTTGACCACAAGGAACCCTCTGATGAAACTGGCCACCCTCAAGAGCGGACGCGACGGCGAGCTGATCGTCGTCTCCCGCGACCTGACCCACGCCGTACGCGTGCCGCAGATTGCCACCACCCTGCAACAGCTCGTCGAAGACTGGGACGAGCTGGCCCCGCGCCTTGAAGATATCTACCAGCGCCTCAACGACGGCGCCGCCGAGGAGGCCTTCGAGCTCGATCTTCAAGCGCTGCACTCGCCGCTGCCGCGTACCTATCACTGGGCCGACGGCTCGGCCTATCTCAACCATGTGCAACTGGTGCGCCAGGCGCGCAACGCCGAGATGCCAGAGACCTTCTGGACCGACCCGCTGATGTACCAGGGCGGCGGCGACAGCTTCATCGGTCCCTACGACGATATCGAGGCGGTCAGCGAAGACCACGGCATCGACTTCGAGGGCGAGATCGCGGTGATCACCGACGACGTGCCGATGGCGGTGAGCCCCGAACAGGCAGCCGGCCACATCAAGCTGCTGATGCTGGTCAACGACGTCAGTCTGCGCGGCCTGATCCCCGGGGAGCTGGCCAAGGGCTTCGGCTTCTTCCAGGCCAAGCCGGCCTCGAGCTTCTCGCCGATCTGCGTCACCCCGGACGAACTGGGCGAGGCGTGGAAGGATGGCCGCGTGCACCTGCCGCTGACGGTCCATCTTAACGGCGACAAGTTCGGCGAGCCCGAGTCCGGCCCGGACATGATCTTCAACTTCCCGCAACTGGTGGCCCACGCCGCCCGCACCCGCTACCTGGGCGCCGGCGCGGTGGTCGGCTCCGGCACCGTGTCCAATCCGGATCCGAATGGCGGTCCCGGAAAGCCGGTGGCCGACGGCGGCGTCGGCTACAGCTGCCTGGCCGAGGTACGAATGGTCGAGAAGATCCTGCACGGCGACAGCAAGACGCCCTTCCTGCGCTTTGGTGACCGGGTGCGCATCGAGATGTTCGACAAGGCCGGCCAGAGCATCTTCGGCGCCATCGACCAGCGGGTGGTGAAGTACCAACCCAAGGACTGAGCCAGCCCCCTTAAGTCCTGGGGCGGACGTCCACCACCGTCGACACCTCGGCCCTCGACGCCCGCCGTCCCCGGCGGGCGTCCCGCCACCGCTCGGGCCGCCACACGAGCATCGCGCCCGCCCCCGCCAATTTCTGGAACCTGCCATGCAACTCTACGGTTACTTTCGCTCTTCGGCGGCCTATCGCGTGCGCATCGTCGCCAATCTAAAGGGCATCACCCTCGACCATCACCCGGTCAATCTGGTCAAGGGCGAGCAGCGTGATGCCGACAATCTGGCGCGCAATCCCCAGGGCCTGGTGCCGACCCTGGTCACCGACCAGGGACAGGCGCTGACCCAATCCCTGGCGCTGTGCGAATACCTCGACGAGCGCTACCCCGAACCGCCGCTGCTGCCCGGCTCCGCCGAGCATCGGGCGAAGATCCGGGCGCTGGCCCAGGCCGTCGCCTGCGAGATCCACCCGCTGAACAATCTGCGGGTGCTCAAGCACCTGACCGGCGAACTCGGACTATCGGATGACGCCAGGCTCGCCTGGTACCGCCACTGGGTAGCAACGGGGCTGACCGCCGTCGAGGCGATGCTTGAGCACACCATGGGCGACTTCTGCGTCGGCAATGAGCCGACCCTGGCCGACGTCTGCCTGATACCCCAGGTGTTCAACGCCGAGCGCTTCGAGTGCGACCTCGTGCCCTTTGCGCGAGTGCGCGCGGTATCGGAGCGAGCGCGAGCGCTGCCGGCCTTCGACAAGGCGGCACCGGGTGTTCAGCCAGACGCTGTGTGAGATCGGCTACAATAAGCCGACTAAGGAAACACTGACGGAACGATGTTTGCCTCCAAGCAGCAGCATCGACACCGCGAAGGGAGCGCGAAAAGCGCTCCCTTCGCTTTCCCTGACCCGACCGTCACCGTACCTGACACCAAGGAGTTGCGTGTGCTGAACCCGACCTCCCGCGCCACCGTGGCCCTGCTGGCGGCGCTGACCGCCCTGGGCCCGCTGGCCACCGACATGTACCTGCCGGCCATGCCAGCCATGCGCGAGGCGCTGGGCACCGGAGCCGATCAGATCCAGCTGACCCTGTCGCTGTATCTGATCGGCTTCGCCATGGCGCAGCTACTGTGCGGTCCGCTGTCCGATCGCTTCGGTCGCAAGCCGGTGCTGGCACTCGGGATGGGGGTGTTTCTGCTGGCGAGCCTGGTCTGCGCCTTCGCGCCGAATATCGAGACGCTGCTGGTGGCGCGCTTCTTCCAGGCCCTGGGTGGCTCGGCGGGGCCGGTGCTGGGCCGCGCCGCGGTGCGCGACATCCACGGCCCCTTCGAGGCCAGCCGCATCCTCTCCTACATGGCCAGCGTCATGGCACTGGCCCCGGCGCTGGCCCCGGTGGTCGGTGCGGGGCTACTGGTGTGGTTCGGCTGGGACGCCATCTTCCTGCTGCTGGCGCTCTACGCCGCCGCCATGCTGGGGCTGATCGCGATGATGCCCGAGCCGCTGCCGCTGGACCGACGCCAGTCGATCAAGCCCTCGGCTCTCGCCGTCACCTTCAGGTCGCTGCTCGGCCAGCGCGACTTCGTCGGTTATACCCTGGCCAACGCCGCTGCGTTCTCCGGCCTGTTCGCCTTTCTGTCGGGTTCGTCGTTCGTGCTGATCGACTATATGGGGGTCAGCCCCGACGTCTACGGCTACCTGTTCGCCGCCATCGTGCTCGGTTTCTTCATCGGCTCGCTGACCAGCGCCAAGCTCAGCCGTCGCCGCAGCCGTCACCAGCTGCTGGTCGCCGCCAGCCTGATCGCCGCCCTCGGCGGCTCTGCCATGGCACTGCTCGCGCTGGCCGGGGTGCATACTCCCTGGGCAGTCATCGGCCCCCACATGGCCTACATGATCGGCTTCGGCATCATCATGCCGCAGACCATGGGCGGCGCCCTGGCGCCCAACCCCCACTGCGCCGGCTCGGCCTCGGCGCTGTTCGGCTTTATCCAGATGAGCATCGCCGCCGGTGTCGGTGCCCTGGTCGGACAGTTCCACGACGGCACCTCCCACAGCATGGCCATCGCCATCGGCCTGTCCGGCGTGCTGGCGCTGATCTGCTACCACTTTATCGTCACCGACAAGGGCGCCCTGGAAGCGCAGACGGCGTCGGCCTGACGACCAAGCGCTACGGGACCCGCGAACCTTAACGACAGCGGCCCCGCCTGTTTTCAGACGGGGCCGCTGTCGCTTCAGCAGGGCGTATCTACTGACGCCAGGCGCGCACGAACATCCAGGTGCCGATGCCCCAGGCGCCGTTGACCATAAAGCCGATGGGGAAGATCGCCGGGTCGATGCCGCGCCCCTTGAGCGGGAACACCACCAGCATGGCCACCAGGGTCAGGGCGATGCCGCCGAACAACCCTGCCTTCCACCAGCCCCCCTGATCGATCCGCCTGAGCGCGAACACCAGCATCATCACAAGCCCCCAGACGCCGCCCCAGAAACTCGCCGAAAACCAGGCCGGCACGCCCAGGGGGGCGGCGGGTGAGGTGGAATAGGGGGCAAAGGGGATCACCCCGTAGGCGTGCAACAGCCCCACTACCGGCTGGTGGAAACACAATACAGCGAGAAAGCCGGCGACAAAGGCCAGAACAAGATGACGGGTCATGCAAGACTCCAGAAAGTGCAGTGACAGGGTGGTAAAGGCACGGGCTTCGGTGACGCCTCGATCACCAAGGACGATGCCTCAGTCACGAGGATAGAGACCACCCTCGCCCATCAGCACCGCCTGCCCGGCGATCTCGACGGTGACCTTGTCCTTGTCGTCGCGGGTGGCGCGGGCGTGGATCTGGCTTGGGCGGTGCATCGCCTCGCCCTGGTGGATGCGCCAGTTGTTGCCCTGGCTCTTCGACTGCTGTCCCAGAAATCCCGCCAGCGCCGCCGCCGCGCTGCCGGTGGCGGGGTCCTCGACAAAGCTGCCGGCGTGGCGCGAGAACATGCGTGCGTGAATCTCGCCGGATTCCTTGGCCTCGCGCACATAGAAGTAGACCTGCTCCACGGCGCTGGGTGACACGTGGCGCTGCCAGGCTTCGCCATCGAGCGCCAGCCGCGCCAGCGCCTGGACGTTGACCAGTTCGACCAGGTGAAACGGCAATCCGCAGGAGGCCTGGACCGGGTCCGCGGCGACGTCATCGAGCTCGAGCCCGGCCAGCTCCGCTGCGCTGGACTGGCCCAGCGTGCTGGTGCCGACCTCCGGCGTGCGCGCCATCTTGAAGCGTGCCAGGTCGCCCTCGTAGGTCACCTTGAGCGGCCCGCCAGCCAGATCCAGGATGACCGGGCTATCGGCGCTGACCTCGCCAGCATGCACCAGCCCCTGGGCGGCGATCAGATGGGCCACGCCAATGCTCGGATGGCCGGCAAACGGCAGCTCGCGGTGAGGAGTGAAGATACGTACCGGAAAATGCCGGCTCGCCTGGGCCCGCCCGACGAAGGCCGTCTCGGCCAGGTTCAGCTCGTTGGCGATGGCCTGCATGCGCTCCCCCGCGATACCGTCGGCGTCGAGAAACACCGCCAGTGGATTCCCGGCGAACGGTTGGTCGGTGAACACATCGAGCAGGTAGTAGCGGGTCAGGGACGGCAGCATAGGCGGCTCCACTTGGACTTGGTAGACCAGGGCCAGGCTACATGCGCCCGACACCGGTGGCGCCTTCCAGCATAGAGGCCCCGGCGTCCACCTTGCCAGCGCGCGAACGAGCAAACCCCTCTACGGCAAAGTCAACGCTAGAGCGTTGGCAAGCATCCGTCACTGCCTTGACGGCCTCCCTAATCTGATGAGGGGCACGGCAAGCGCTCTTCGAGGCTGAACTCAGTGTGCACCAGCGGTACACTAGCGCCCGTTCCCACTGCCGAGGCCGCCGTGATGTCCCACCTGCTCTCCATCGACTCCCTGTCCCGCGACGATATCGATCACCTGATGCGGGTGGCGGCCACCATGGAACCCGTCGCCCAGCGACGCAAGGTCACCCGGGTGCTGGAAGGCGCGGTGCTCGGCAACCTGTTCTTCGAGGCCAGCACCCGTACCCGCGTCAGCTTCCACACCGCCTTCTCGCGGCTCGGCGGCAGCGTCTGCGACACCACCGGCTTCACCTTCTCGTCGATGGCCAAGGGCGAATCGCTCTACGACACCAGCCGCGTGATGGCAGGCTACTGCGACGCCATCGTCATGCGCCACCCGGACCAGGGCTCGGTGGCCGAGTTCGCCGGCGCCACCCATGTGCCGGTGATCAACGCCGGTGACGGCCCCGGCGAGCACCCGAGCCAGGCGCTGCTGGACTTCTACACCATCGACAAGGAATTCAGCCGCCAGGGCAAGACCCTCAAGGGTGCCCATGTGCTGATGACCGGCGATCTGAAGTACGGCCGTACGGTGCACTCGTTGATCAAGCTGCTGGCGCTCTACGCGCCCATGCGCGTGACCCTGGTGGCGCCGCCGGGGCTCGAGATGCCCAACCACCTGATCGAGCGGGTCAGCCGCCAGGGCCTGGACGTGGAGGTACGCGAGAGCCTGGCCGGGGACTTCTCCGATGTCGACGTGGTCTACACCACCCGCATCCAGAAGGAGCGCTTCACCGCCGAGATGAGCGAAGGCTTCAACCTGTCGCGGGACTTCACCGTCCACCGCGCCTTCATGGACAGCCGCTGCAACCCGTCCACCATCATCATGCACCCGCTGCCCCGGGACAGCCGTCCGGAGGCCAATGATCTGGACGTCGACCTCAACGGCGACCCGCGCCTGGCGATCTTCCGCCAGACCGACAACGGCATTCCGGTGCGCATGGCGATCTTCGCCACCCTGCTCAAGGTCGAGCACCTGATCGAACGCGACCTGCGCGACGTGCCCTGGTTTGTGCCGGGTAGCGTCGGTGTCGACGACGCCAAGTTCTAGCTGCGGCGGTGCCGGGCGGGAGCCTGGCGCCGGCGCCACAGGCTCAGGGGCGCTCCTGCCAGAAGCGCGAGAACAGCTCGGCCTGGGTGTTGATCCCGAGCTTGGCGTACAGGTGCTTCTTGTGGACCCTGACGGTCTCCACCGAGATGGACAGGCGTCGGGCGATCTCCTTGGTCGACCCGCCGCCCAGCATCAACTGGCTCACCTCGCGCTCGCGATCGGTCAGCCCGAAGCGGGTCGCCGTCTCTTCGACGCCACCTCGGTGCGGATGCCAGGGGTGTGGGCCGGGCGTCTCGCCGCAGCGCTCGAAGTGCATGCGCAGTCGCATCAGCTCACCGAGCCAGGGCTCGACCAGATGCAGCAGGCCGATTTCGCTGTGCAGGAAGGTTCGGGTGGAACCCAGCGACAGGCACAGGGTACGACCAGCGCCCAGTGACCGATTGATCTGCACCTCGTCACTGACGATATTGCGCCGGAAGTAACGCCGGTAGTACTCGGTCGTGGTGAACCGTGCCGGGGCCACGTCATCCAGCGTTACCAGGCCATCGAGGCCATTGTCACGGGCGGCGACGTAGAAGGGATCCAGCAGATACAGGCCGCGCTGGTAGTCCTCGAACAGGCCTTCATCGGCGCCGTCGTCCTCGTCGCTTTCGGCCAGGATGGTCGGCGGCTGGTCGGCGTGGAAGACCAGCGCCACCCAGGTGTTGTAGACGATGTGGCGCGCCAGGGTGCGGCTGACGGCCTCCCAGAAGTCTTCACTTTCCAGGCGTGCCAGCAGGCGCGCGAAGTCGCGATGCCAGCCCATCGCCTCGAGCATTCCCGTGGTTCCTTCCTCACTTTTCTGCGACATCTGACGGCGCCTCACCCTATGGGGGTAACCCTGCCATGGAATAGGCAGCCTCGGTGAATAGAGGATACTGACATTCTATAAAACGCCAACCGACAACAACGGCTGTGGAGTCTTCCATGCAGATAGCCCTGGCACAACTTCCCGGCATCGAGGGAAACATCGAGGCCAACCTGGACGCCGCCCTGAGCACCCTGGAACGCCACGGCGACCAGGTGTCGCTGGTGGTCTTTCCCGAAACGCATCTCAGCGGCTTTGCCGAACAAGACCACGTCGACGATCGTGCCCTGGCGCTCGATGGCCCGGAGGTGGCGCGTCTGATCCAGGCCAGCCGTGACCACGACTGTGCCCTGGCCATCGGCCTGCTCGAGCGGGCCGCCGATGGTGTCTACAACACCACGCTACTGATCACCCCGGAAGATGGCATCGCCCTCACCTATCGCAAGACCCACCTGTGGCCCGATGAGCGGGAGCTGGTCGGCCTGGGCCAGCGCATCGGTGTCACCCGCTGGCGCGGGCTGACCCTGGGGCTGATGATCTGCTACGACATCGAATTCCCCGAGACCGCACGGGCCCTGGGTGCGCTGGGAACCGACCTGATGCTGGTGACCAACGGCAACATGGACCCCTACGGCCCGGTACACGCCCGCGCCGCCCAGGCCCGCGCCCAGGACAACCAGTGCTTTGTCGCCATGGCCAACCGCTGCGGTGAGGGCGCCGGCCTGACCTTCGCCGGCCACAGCGCGGCGTATTCGCCGCTTGGCGAGACCCTGTTCGAGGCCGATCGCGACGCGGGGGTCCACCTGGTATCGCTCGACCTCGAGCTATTGAATCGTGCCCGGCGGGACTATGACTACCTGGCCGATCGACGCGTCTCGCTGGACCTTCAGCGCGACGACGACTCACGAGGCCCCGGCTTCCGCCTCATCTGACCCGGCTTTCCTGACCATGTTTGCCTGACCATGTTTGCCTGGCCATGGTTGCCTGACCCGACTGTCCATCACCAACAACCATAACGCGAGCCCCAAGATGTCTCACTCCAAGCCCCAACTCGGCCTGTGGCAGGTCGTTCTATTCGGCCTTGCCTACATGACACCGATCATCGTCCTCGGCACCTTCGGCGTGCTGGCGGTGGTCTCCGAAGGCGCGGTATCCGGCGCCTACGCGGCGGCACTGATCGCCATGCTGTTCACCGCCCACAGCTATGGCCGCATGGCCAGCGCCTACCCGGTGGCCGGCTCCGCCTACGCCTATGTGCGCCACGCCATCAACGATCGACTGGGTTTCATGGCCGGCTGGGCCATCCTGCTGGACTACCTGTTTTTGCCCATGGTGATCTGGCTGATCGGTGCCGCCTATCTGCACTCGGCCTTTCCGTCCGTGCCGGTGCCGGTGTGGCTGATCGCCTTTATCGCGGTCACCACCTTCATCAACATCATCGGCCTCAAACTAGCAAGCCTGGTCAACAGCGTGCTGATGCTGGTTCAGGTGCTGGTGATCGCCGCCTTCGTCGCCCTGGCGGTGCACTACGTGCTCGGCGACCCCAGCCAGCCGCTGTGGAGCCTGACGCCCTTCCTCGGCAGCGCCGACAGCCCCCAGATGCCACTGCTGATGGCGGGCGCCGCCGTCGCCTGTTACTCCTTTCTCGGCTTTGACGCGGTGACCACCCTGACCGAGGAGACCCGCGACGCCGAGCGGACCCTGCCCCGCGCCATCCTGCTGATCACCCTGCTGGGCGGCCTGATCTTCATCCTGGTGTCCTACTTTGTGCAGCTCGCCGCGCCGGGCTACCAGTTCGCCAATGCCGACGCCGCCGCCTACGAGATCGCCCGCAATATCGGCGGAGACGTCTTCGTCTCGATCTTTCTGATCGGCCTGGTCGTCGGCCAGTTTGCCTCCGGCATCGCGGCCCAGGCCAGCGGCTCGCGACTGCTTTACGCCATGGGCCGCGACGGCGTCCTGTCGACCCGCCTGCTTGGGCGCCTGGGACGCTTCGGCACGCCTACCGGTGGCCTGATACTCAGCGGCGTGGTGGCGCTGCTGGCGTTGACCATGGACGTGCTCTCGGCGGCTTCCTTCATCAACTTCGGGGCCTTCCTGGCCTTCGCCCTGGTCAACCTGTCGGTGATCGCCCACTACTACATCAAGCAGGGCCGACGCGGCCTGGCCGACAGCCTGTACTTCCTCGTCGCGCCGACCATCGGTCTGCTGGCGATCCTGTGGCTGATGGCCAGCCTGGACCGCTCCGCGCTGATGCTGGGCGGGATCTGGCTGGCCTGCGGCCTGGCGTGGCTGGCCTGGCTGACCCGCGGCTTCCGCCAGGCGACACCGGAGCTAAGCCTGGAGGGTTGAACCTGCCTGGGTCGATTGCCCCGAAAAAAGCCCGAGGCCATGGCCTCGGGCTTTTTTTGGTGCTTCACATGTTCGGCGCAACAGTGGCGACCTCAGCGGCTCGGCAACCCTTCCTCCCGGGCAAAGAAGCCCTCCAGAATCAGCACCGCAGCGATGCCATCGACGCTTTCCTTGCGGTAATTTCCCCCGTGTCCCTGCTCCCGGGCGATGGCCTTGGCCTCCCGGGTGGTGCCGCGCTCGTCGAACATCTCGCACTCGACCCCGTAGCGGCCAAACAGCCGCTTGCCGAACTTGCGCGCGCGGGTGCTCATCTCGCTCTCGCTGCCGTCCATGTTGAGCGGCAGGCCGACCACAAAACGGTCGGGCTGCCACTCCTCGACCAGCGCGCTCACCCGTTGCCAATCGGGAATGCCATCCCGGGCCGGCAGCGGCTCGAGCTCCCTGGCGCTGCGCAACAGCTCGTTGCCCACCGATACGCCGATGCGCCGAGTGCCGAAGTCGAAGGCCAGGATCAGGCGCTCTCCCGGTTCACGCTTGCGACTGGCCATCAGCCGTGCCCGGCCTCGCGGGTCATCAGGTTGAGATCGATGCCGAGGATCCCGGCGCTGGCCGACAGGCGCTGCTCCGGCGGCGTCTCGAACAGCACGTTGGCGCGGCCTTCCACGGTCAGCCAGGCGTTGTCCATCAGCTCATTCTCGAGCTGACCGGACTCCCAGCCGGCGCAGCCCAGGCACACCAGAAAGCGCTCGGGGCCCTCTCCCTTTGCCAGCGCCTGGAGCATGTCCATGGAGGTGGTCAAGGCGATATCGTCGGTGACCTGGATGCTCGAGTCCCAGGGTTCGGCGGAGCCCGAGTGCAGGATAAAGCCGCGGTCCTTGTGCACCGGGCCACCGTAGTACACCGGGGCCTGGGCGTTGGCCGCTTCTTCCACGCTGATCTCGAGCTGCTCGAACAGGGCGTCGAGGGTCAGGTCGGTGGGCTTGTTGACGATCACGCCCATGGTGCCGTTCTCGTCGTGGTCGCACAGGTAGCTGAGCGTCCCGGCGAAGTTCGGGTCTTCCAGATGGGGCATGGCCATCAGGAAATGGTTCTTCAAGCTTTGCATGTGACTCCCAGGCGGTCTTGCGCGCCGTCCAGATGCGTGGCCAGGCCTCGGGGCGAGTCGTCGCCCCGACGGCCCGGCAGGATGCCCCCAGTGTACCATCCGGGGGCATGGCGCTCAGTGACTGTGGGGAAAACTCGACGTGATCGACGGTCTAGCCGCGCGCCGCCAGGCGGCGCTCGATGGCGTCCATCAGCAGGCCGGCGATGTCTGTGCCGCGCTGGTCATCGATCTCGCGCACGCAGGTCGGGCTGGTGACATTGATCTCGGTGATGTAGTCACCGATCACGTCGAGCCCGACGAACATCAGGCCCTTCTCCTTGATCACCGGCTTGACCTGCTCGACCAGCCAGTAGTCGCGATCGGTCAGCTCGCGGCTGACGCCACGACCGCCGGCGGCGAGGTTGCCGCGGGTCTCGCCGGCGGACGGGATCCGCGCCAGACCAAAGGGCACCGGTTCGCCGTCCACCAGCAGGATGCGGGTGTCGCCGTCCTTGATCTCGGGAAGGAAACGCTGAGCCATGATCTGGCGACGGCCGCGTTCGGTCAGGGTCTCGATCACCGCCCCCAGGTTCCGCCCCTCGGGGCCGATGTGGAAGATGCCGCTGCCGCCCATGCCGTCCAGCGGCTTCAAGATGACGTCGCCGTGCTCGGCCTGGAAGGCGCGGATCTCGCTGTCGCGACAGGACACCAGGGTCGGTGTGCAGCACTGCGGGAACTGCTGGGCGAACAGCTTTTCGTTGCACTCGAACAGCGGCCGGGTCGGGTTGACCACCAGCACACCCTCGCGCTCGGCGAAGGCCAGCAGATGCACGGCGTTGAGGAAGTGGCCATCCACCGGCGGGTCCTTGCGCATCAGGATGACGTCGAGCTCCGCCAGCGGCCGCGACTCGACCTCGCCCAGGTCGAACCAGTGCTGCGGGTCACGGTGGACCTGCAGCGGGCGCTGGTGGGCATAGGCGCGGCCTTCCTTGAGGAACAGGTCTTCCTGTTCCATGTAGCAAAGCGACCAGCCGCGATCCTGAGCGGACCACAGCATGGCGAGACTGGTGTCTTTCTTGTAGGTCAGCTGGTCGATGGGGTCCATCACCACGCCGACACGAAGGGGGCGATTGGTCATTCGGGGGTCGTCCGCTAGCGGTAGATGCCGTCAAGTATGCCCGACACCCCAGGCACCACCAAGGTCAGTCGCTGTCGGCCGCTTGCCTACACCCGGCGACACGCCGATTCAGACTCACTTCAGTCGCCGTCGCCGTCGCCGTCGCTGGTCGCGGTGGCGCCTGAGTCCCTGGGCGCCAGGCGCACCCCGCTGTCCTCGATGATGATCAGACGTCGCTTGTAGAGCCTACCGATGGCCTGCTTGTAGGCATTCTTGCTGACGCCCAGGCGCGCCTTGATCTCGGCGGCCTGACTCTTGTCCGACAGCGGCAGGTAGCCGCCAGCGTCGCGCAGTGCCTTGAGCACCTGTTCGCCGACCACGTCCAGACGGGCCGAGCCCGGCGGCAGCAGCGACAGGTCCAGCCGGCCATCCTCGCGCACCCGCTTGACGTAGCCGGTCAGGCGCTGGCCGCGGCGCAGCGGGCGGCTGATCTCATCGTGATAGATCAGCCCCCAGCAGCGGTGATCGACCACCGCCTTGACCCCCAGGTCGGTGGTGTCGGCGATGACCAGGGCGACCTCATCGCCGGCACGATGGTCATCGCTGTGATCGGTGATGTAGCGCTCGAGACGCTGGGAAGCCACCGGCCGTCCACTGCGGTCCTCGCTGACCTTGACCAGTACACGCCGGCCCACGGCCGGCGTCAGGCGCTGTTCGCTGAGTGGCAGCAGCAGGTCACGCTCGTGGCCCCAGTCGAGAAAGGCGCCGAAGTCGGTGACCTGCACCACCCGCAGATCCGCCACCTCACCCATGGCGACCTTGGGTGAGCCGTGGCCCTGACGAGATCGTCCCGACGAGGTCGACCGCGAGGACTTGCTGGCAGCACTTCGAGAGCGGCTGTTCGCAGCGTCGTTCGAGGCGCTGTTCGAAGAGCGATGCGTAGACGGCTTGTCATTGCTGGAGCGCGGCGGTGTACCACGACGGCGGGAATCTGACATGGGGAGGGGTTCCGCAAGAATGTGCAGCCCCATTATGGCGACTGCCGCGGGCATATGATACCGCCCGCGGCACTTGCCTTGCTGACGCCTGCAAGCTGACGCCTGCAAGCTCATACCCGCAAGCTCGCACCTACAAGGTCAGGTCCACAGACGGCCTGTACCCTGCCTTTGAGACGAACGCCTGTGAAACGACGCTCAGGTCGGCCAGCTGGGCCCTCGCTTGCTCAACCGCCGGGTGTTGGAGGATGTCTTGCGCCCCAAGGGTTTGATCGCCGCCGTCAGCACCTGGTCGGGGCTGCGGCCGCTGATCGCCGCCCGCTGGGCGGCCATGGCGGCCTGGGTAAAGGCCGTCATCTTCTCGGTGACCATGCGCAGGTCCTCGCCGGGAGCCACCGACCAGAACCCTTTCATCCCCATCAGTCGCATGCCGATCACCATCTGGGCCTCGACCAGCATCTGGGTCATCTTCATCCCCATCATCCAGTAGCCAAGGGGCGTACCCCATTGAGCCATCGGGGAGGCTGCACGACGTCTCGCCATCATCCTTCTCCTTCAGCAGCGGGCAGGAATACCCATTTCAGAGTAGTTGGGTAGACGCTATCCCTTACAAGCTACTCGATCCGGGCGCCCAGCGCTCACCTCAATGACGGTGATTTTCTTCATCGACAGCGACTGATGGGAAAGGCTCAGCTCTCGCGCTTGCCATCCACCAGGCGGCTGACGTTCAGCGGGTTGCCGTCCTTGAGCGCCTGCGGCAGCAGGGCGTCCGGCAGGTTCTGATAGCACACCGGGCGCAGGAAGCGGTAGATGGCGGCACTGCCGACCGAGGTGGTGCGCGAGTCAGAGGTGGCCGGATAGGGGCCACCATGGACCATGGCGTGGCACACCTCGACCCCGGTGGGCCAGCCGTTGGCCATCACCCGACCGGCACGCCGCTCGAGGATCGGCAGCAGGCCACGGGCCGCGTCGATGTCGCCGTCGTCCATCTGCAGGGTTGCGGTCAGCTGCCCCTCGAGACCCTCGGCCAGTGCCTTGACCTCGTCCAGGTCGGCACACTCGACCACCAGCGAGGTCGAACCGAACACTTCGGCCTGCAGCGCCTCATCATTG
>NZ_PXNS01000030.1 GCF_003045775.1 Halomonas litopenaei
CGGCCAGACCCTGGCCTGGCTGCGCTATGGCTCCGGCCATGTCCACGCCATGACCCTGGACCAGCGCGAGCTGATGGCCTTCGAGCGCGACGACCTGCATCGCGAGGTGCGCCGACACCAGGGCAGCCGCGAGGTCGAATCACGCTTCGACCCGCTGGGACGCCTGCTAGAGCAGCACATCCGCACCCTCGAAGCATCCGTCGAGGACCGCCCCCGACACCCCACCGTCAGGCGCCAGTGGCACTACAGCGCCAACGGCCTGCTCAGCCAGGTGGACGACAACCTGCGTGGCACCACCCGCTACGGCTACGACCCGTTGGGCCGGCTGCGCCAGGCAAGCGCCCCCGGCCTCGAGGAAGTGTTCGCCTTCGACCCGGCCGGCAATCTGGTCGATCCCGTGCCACCACAAACAAGAGGCGAAAAAGGAAACGAAGGTACAACCTCCGACGCCACACGCTGGCGACGCGGGCGCCCCCGCGATCATCTCGACCACGGATCCGAGGAGCGCATTCGCCTCGATTACCCAGGCGCACCGGCCAGCCTGTCGCCGGCCATGGGCAACCTGCTCAAGCGCTACGCCGGCACCCACTACCACTACGACGCCAGCGGCAACCTGACTCGACGCATCGCCCCCGGCGGTGAGACCTGGCACTACCAGTACGACCCCGAACACCGGCTGATCGAGGCCAGCTACTACCCCCATGCCCCCGCCGCGGGCGATGACACCCTGCCGCGCATGCGCGCCCGCTACGCCTACGACGGCCTCGGCCGACGGGTGTGGAAAGAGGTGAACCGCCAGGGCCAGCCCAGTGAGCTGACGGTGTTCAACTGGGACGGTGACCTGCTGCAAAGCGAAGAGCACTTTGTCGGTGGCCTGCCGCCGCTGTTTCGCCCCGAACGGCTCGAACTGGCCCGCGAGAACCCCGAGCGGCCTCACTCGCTGCCCATCGCCCAGCGCTGCCATCGGCTCGAGTATCCCGGCCTCACCCCCGAACGGCGGGTGATCTATCTGTTCGAACCCGACAGCTTCGTGCCCGCCGCCAAGCTCGAAAACCGCTTCGAGGCCGTCCACACCCGCAGCGGCACCGGCGCGGTGCTCTACACCGAATACCAGTCAACCGAGCCGACGCTCTACAGCATCCACACCGACCACCTCGGCACCCCGATGGAGCTGGCAGAATGCGACGGCAAGTCCAACGGCAAGCTCGCCTGGGTCGGCCACTACCGCGCCTGGGGCAAGCTCATCCAGGCCAGTGACGGCCACGGCAATCCCAGCACCACCGACAATCCGCTGCGCTTCCAGGGTCAGTACCTGGATGAAGAAACCGGGCTGCACTACAACCGCCATCGGTACTATGATCCAGAGACGGGACGCTTCACCACCCAGGACCCGATAGGACTGGCCGGCGGCGAAAACCTGTACATGTACGCCCCCAATCCGACAGGATGGGTGGATCCGCTGGGGTTGAGTAGGGACAATGGGTGTAACTGTCCTGATTCGGGGGTTCCTCGGCGGGGTTACCACAATGAGACCTACAGTAATAAACCTGTCAAACCAGAGGACGCAACAGACCGATGGGACGAATTTTTGGGTCCGGGACCTCACACTGATATTCATCCTCGAACGGGTGCTCCCGACCGCGATAGAATCGTATCTTCAGATGGTGCTCGCAGTATCCGTTACGGTTCCCATGAAATGAATAATTCCTCCACCAAACATCATTATCACGAAGAAATCTGGTCGCTGGATACAGAAAACAATGTTATGAATGTAGATAACACTGTTATTAGGGTTCCACAGAGAAAGACATCGCGATGAATGTAAAAATCGAAGAGATCAAAGTACTCAATAAAAATACTTTTGTTAACTTTGCCAGCCCCTTAGGAAGAGGGAAGGCTATATGGCTGGGAAATATGCCAATAAAAAACGAGAATTATGATGTTGAGATAGATATTGACGAGAAACTCTGGTGGGGATCAACAATACTTGGAGCAAACTCAAAACAACCAAAAATAAAGGAAGGAAAAGATAGTATTGAGCTAACTGGGGAGGTGGTAGCAATTGAAGAAGATGGACTATTAATTGTATCTATTGGGGGAAGTCTAATATTTGTGGAAACAGATTTAGAAAAAAACCCACAAAAACCGTTCGTGACAATGAGAACACATCATTTAACTATGCATGAAAGCAATTATTAATTACAATGTCTCGTATATTATCAAACGGCCAACAAACCCCATCTTCTGCAACTAAATAGGGCTCTTCGTAGCTGGATGTGGAATGCAACCGGGAAAATATCGAGAGCTCATAACCCCCCCTACCGACTAACGCACCCGCTATTGGCTCTATCTAACGACAGGCGGCAAGGGCCAGCCGCCACAGCGAGACGCGCTTTCACTTCGACACCGTCGACAACCTGATCGCCGAGGTGCAGCGTCATCAGCTGCCCAACGGCGGTGACTACTCCAGCGTCACC
>NZ_PXNS01000031.1 GCF_003045775.1 Halomonas litopenaei
CAAGGTGCTGGGCGACGGTGCTACCGATACTGTGACCTTCGATCTTGATGAAGGCACCCTGACCGTCACTGGCGACGGCACCTGGACCTTCGAGGCCAACGACAACCAAGTACAGAACAGCGCCGGCAATCCGTCGATCGGCTTCACCATCGCCACCGTCGACAGCGATGGCGACACCGCCACCGATAGCCATACCGTCACCATTACCGACGGCAGCGGCCCGAGTGTTTCGGTCACCGATAGCGATCCGGCCTCGACCCAGGCCAGTCTGGTACTGGATGATGCCGAGACCGAAGGGGCTGCGACCGACAGCGATGTAGCCAGCCTGACCTTTACCGCCGGCAGCGACGCTATCACCTCGATCGGTTTTGGTGACATCGACGGTATTCAGGTCGACGGCCTGAATGGCGAGCTGATCTGGAGCGTCAACAGCGCCGGTGAGCTGGAAGGCCGCACCGAGGCCGGCGGTGACGCCGTCCTGACCCTGACCCTGAGTCCGGCGGTTGACGCGAATAACCCGATCGCTGCCGGTACTCAGCAGGTGGTCACCGTGACCGCGACCCTGGCCGAGAGCCTGGCCCACGCGGTCGACACCGATAGCCTGTCGATCACCGGCATCAGCGTGGTCGGCACCGATACCGACGGTACCAGCACGACGGCAACCGTGGGTGTGAGCGTGGCGGATGATCAGCCGACCCTCGAGATCGCCGATACCGCCGAGACCGTGGTCGAAGGCGAGAGTGCCAACGGCACCTGGACCACCGACGCCGGTGCTGATGGGGCGACCGTCAGTGTGACGGTGGCAGGCGAGACCAAGCCGCTGGGCGACGCCAGTGATGCAACGGTCAGCTTCACCACCGACGAAGGCACCCTGACCGTCGGTCGCGACGGCTCTTGGACCTTCGAGGCCAACGCCAACCAGGTACAGAACAGCACCGGCAATCCGTCGATCGACTTCACTATCGCCACCGAAGACAGCGATGGCGACACCGCCACCGATAGCCACACCGTCACCATTACCGACGGTAGCGGTCCGAGCGTTTCGGTCACCGACAGCGATCCGGCCTCGACCCAGGCCAGCCTTGCGCTGGATGATGCCGAGACCGAAGGTGCTGCGTCCGACAGCGATGTAGCCAGCCTGACCTTTACCGCCGGTAGCGACGCCATCACCTCGATCGGTTTTGGTGACACCGCCGACATCAGTGTCGACGGCCTGAATGGCGAGCTGATCTGGAGCACCAACGACGCCG
>NZ_PXNS01000032.1 GCF_003045775.1 Halomonas litopenaei
TGTCGACGGCCTGAATGGCGAGCTGATCTGGAGCACCAACGACGCCGGCGAGCTGGAAGGCCGCACCGAGGCCGGCGGTGACGCCGTCCTGACCCTGACGCTGAGTCCGGCGGTTGACGCGAATAACCCGATTGCCGCTGGTGACAGCCAGGTGGTCACCGTGACCGCGACCCTGGCCGAGAGCCTGGCCCACGCGGTCGACGCCGATAGCCTGTCGAGCACCGGTATCAGCGTGGTCGGCACCGACACCGATGGCACCAGCACGACGGCGACCGTGGGTGTGAGCGTGGCCGACGATCAGCCGACCCTCGAGATCGCGGATACCGCCGAGACCGTGGTCGAAGGCCAGAGTGCCAACGGCACCTGGACCACCGACGCCGGAGCTGATGGGGCGACCGTCAGTGTGACGGTGACAGGTGAGACCAAGCCGCTGGGGGATGCCAGTGATGCAACGGTTAGCTTCACCACCGACGAAGGCACCCTGACCGTCGGTCGTGACGGTACCTGGACCTTTGACGCCAACGACAACCAGGTACAGAACAGCACCGGCAATCCGTCGATCGGCTTCACCATCGCCACCGAAGACAGCGATGGCGACACCGCCACCGACAGCCACACTGTCACCATTACCGACGGTAGCAGCCCGAGCGTTTCGGTCACCGGCAGCGACCCGGCCTCGACCCAGGCCAGCCTCGCGCTGGATGACGCCGAGACCGAAGGCGCCGCCTCGGATACCGATGTAGCCAGCCTGACCTTTACCGCCGGCAGCGACGCCATCACCTCGATCGCCTTTGGTGACACCGACGGTATTCAGGTCACCGGCCTGGATGGCGAGCTGATCTGGCGCACCAACGACGCCGGTGAGCTGGAAGGCCGCACCGAGGCCGGCGGTGACGCCGTCCTGACTCTGACCCTGAGCTCTTCTGGTCCTGTGGCCGCGGGCGAAAGTCAGGTGGTCA
>NZ_PXNS01000033.1 GCF_003045775.1 Halomonas litopenaei
ATCCTGCAGGGAAACGGACGCATTGCTGCTGGCCGGGTCGCTGCCGGTGACCGAAACGCTCGGGCCGGTCCCGTCGGTTATGGTGACGCTGTGGCTATCGGTGGCGGTGTCGCCATCGCTATCTTCGGTGGCGATGGTGAAGCCGATCGACGGAGTGCCGGTGCTGTTCTGTACCTGGTTGGCGTTGGCGTCAAAGGTCCAGGTGCCGTCGCGACCGACGGTCAGGGTGCCTTGGTCAGTGGTAAAGCTGACCGTTGCATCACTGGCATCACCCAGCGGCTTGGTCTCGCCCGCCACCGTTACGCTGACGGTCGCCCCATCGGCACCGGCGTCGGTGGTCCAGGTGCCGTTGGCACTCTGGCCTTCGACCACAGTTTCGGCGGTATCGGCGATCTCGAGGGTCGGCTGATCATCCGCCACGCTCACACCCACGGTTGCCGTCGTGCTGGTACCGTCAGTGTCGGTGCCGACCACACTGATGCCCGTGATCGACAGGCTATCGGCGTCGACCGCGTGGGCCAGGCTCTCGGCCAGGGTCGCGGTCACGGTGACTACCTGCTGAGTGCCGGCAGTGATCGGATTATTCGCGTCAACCGCCGGACTCAGCGTCAGGGTCAGGACGGCGTCACCGCCGGCCTCTGTCCGCCCTTCCAGCTCTCCGGCGTTGTTGACGCTCCAGACCAGCTCGCCATTCAGGCCGTCGACACTGATGTCGGCGGTGTCACCAAAGGCGCTCGAGGTGATGGCGTCGCTGCCGGCGGTAAAGGTCAGACTGGCAACGTCGGTGTCCGAGGCGGTGCCTTCGGTGTCGGCATCCTGCAGGGAAACGGACGCATTGCTGCTGGCCGGGTCGCTGCCGGTGACCGAAACGCTCGGGCCGCTACCGTCGGTAATGGTGACGCTGTGGCTGTCGGTGGCGGTGTCGCCATCGCTGTCGACGGTGGCGATGGTGAAGTCGATCGACGGGCTGTTGCCCTGGTCGAGGTTGTCCTTGGCCTCGAAGGTCCAAGAGCCGTCGCGACCGACGGTCAGGGTGCCTTCATCAAGATCGAAGGTCACGGTATCGGTAGCACCGTCGCCCAGCACCTTGTCGACGCCACCGGCGGTTACGGTCACCGTGGCGCCATCAGCACCGGCGTCGGTGGTCCAGGTCCCGTTGGCACTCTGGCCCTCGACCACGGTCTCGGCGGTATCGGCGATCTCGAGGGTCGGCTGATCGTCAGCCACGCTCACACCCACGGTTGCCGTCGTGCTGGTACCGTCGGTGTCGGTGCCGACCACACTGATGCCCGTGATCGACAGGCTATCGGCGTCGACCGCGTGGGCCAGGCTCTCGGCCAGGGTCGCGGTCACGGTGACTACCTGCTGAGTGCCGGCAGTGATCGGATTATTCGCGTCAACCGCCGGACTCAGCGTCAGGGTCAGGACGGCGTCACCGCCGGCCTCTGTCCGCCCTTCCAGCTCTCCGGCGTTGTTGACGCTCCAGACCAGCTCGCCATTCAGGCCGTCGACACTGATGTCGGCGGTGTCACCAAAGGCGATCGAGGTGATGGCGTCGCTGCCGGCGGTAAAGGTCAGACTGGCAACGTCGGTGTCCGAGGCGGTGCCTTCGGTGTCGGCATCCTGCAGGGAAACGGACGCATTGCTGCTGGCCGGGTCGCTGCCGGTGACCGAAACGCTCGGGCCGCTACCGTCGGTAATGGTGACGCTGTGGCTGTCGGTGGCGGTGTCGCCATCGCTGTCGACGGTGGCGATGGTGAAGTCGATCGACGGGCTGTTGCCCTGGTCGAGGTTGTCCTTGGCCTCGAAGGTCCAAGAGCCGTCGCGACCGACGGTCAGGGTGCCTTCATCAAGATCGAAGGTCACGGTATCGGTAGCACCGTCGCCCAGCACCTTGTCGACGCCACCGGCGGTTACGGTCACCGTGGCGCCATCAGCACCGGCGTCGGTGGTCCAGGTCCCGTTGGCACTCTGGCCCTCGACCACGGTCTCGGCGGTATCGGCGATCTCGAGGGTCGGCTGATC
>NZ_PXNS01000034.1 GCF_003045775.1 Halomonas litopenaei
CACCGTGGCACCATCGGCACCGGCGTCGGTGGTCCAGGTGCCGTTGGCACTCTGGCCTTCGACCACGCTGGCCGGCACTTCGACGAACTCGATGGTCGGGCCGTCATCAGCGATCGCGATGCTGAGGCTGCCGTTGGCCGCACTGCCGTCATCGTCGGTGACCACCAGGCCCACCGTTTCGGTGAAGCCGGCATCCGTGGCGTCAGCCTGGCTGTCGTTGTCGACGCGGGTGTCCAGCGTGTAGCTGTAGCTCACGGTGCCGCCGGCGGCCGGGTTGGCACTATCTGCCGGTGTAAAGCCGGTCAGGCTAAGGCTGCCGTATTCGGTATCGACCACCACCGGACTATCGGCGGACAACCCCTGCAGCTGGGCCAGGGTCAGCGACTGATTACCCACCTGCACGCTGGCCACGCCATCGGCGCTGGTAAAGCTGAAATTACCGGGCTGGGTGAGTGCCGCAGCATCCGCCGCGGAACCCTCTTCCAGATTCGCTTCGCTGACAGAAACGTCGCTGCCTTCGCTCGCCAGCCCCGAGAGGCTGACACCGTCGTCGGTGCCGGTCACGGTGATGGTCAGCGTCGCCGGTGAGGTGTCCCCATCGGCGTCGGTCAGAGTGTAGGCAAAGGTCTCGGTGAGGGTTTCCTTGCCGCTGAGTGCCTGCACCCGCGGATCGTCGTTGTCGAGCTGGTAGGTGTAGCTGCCGTCGCTGTTGAGCGTCAGGGTGCCGTACTGGCCGGCGCCCGTCGGGGCGTCCAGTGCAACGCTGGCCGGATCGGCATCAGTGGTGTCGGCGCCGGTGGTGTCGTTGGACAGCACATTGCCGGAAACGGAAGCGGTCTCCTCGGCGATAGTGTCGCTGTCGTTACTCGCGGACGGGCTATCGTCGGCGATGGCGATGCTGAGGCTGCCCTTGGCCGCACTGCCGTCATCGTCGGTGACCACCAGGCCCACCGTTTCGGTGAAGCCGGCATCCGTGGCACCTGCCTGACTGTCGTTATCGACGCGTGTGTCC
>NZ_PXNS01000035.1 GCF_003045775.1 Halomonas litopenaei
ACCTGCCTGACTGTCGTTATCGACGCGTGTGTCCAGGGTGTAGCTGTAGCTCACGGTGCCGCCGGCGGCCGGGTTGGCACTATCCGACGGTGTAAAGCCGGTCAGGCTAAGGCTGCCGTATTCGGTATCGACCACCACCGGGCTATCAGCGGACAGGCCCTGCAGCTGGGCCAGGGTCAACGACTGGTTGCCCACCTGCACGCTGGCCACGCCATCAACGCTGGCGAACGTGAAGTTGCCAGGCTGAGTCAGTGCCGCAGCATCCGCCGCAGAACCCTCTTCCAGATTGGCTTCGCTCACCGCTACGTCGCTGCCCCCGGCAGCCAGGCCCGAAAGGCTAACGCCGTCATTGGTCCCCGTCAGCGTGATGGTCAGCGTCGCCGGTGAGGTGTCGCCATCGGCGTCGGTCAGGGTGTAGGCAAAGGTCTCAGTGAGTTGCTCTTCGCCGCTGAGCGCCTGGACCCGCGGATCGTCGTTGTCGAGCTGATAGGTGTAGCTGCCGTCGCTGTTGAGCGTCAGCGTGCCGTAATGGCCGGCGCCTGTCGGCGCGTCCAGCGCTACGCTGGCCGGATCGGCCTCGGTGGTGTCGGCGCCGGTGGTGTCGTTGGACAGCACATTGCCGGTGATCGACGCGGTCTCCTCGGCAATGGTGTCGCTGTCATCACGTGCCGTCGGCACATCGTCGTTGACGTCGATGGTCAGACGGGTCGAGGCCTCGTCGCCATCGCTGTCGGTAACGACGATGGCGAACTGATCCGCCAGGTCGTCGCTGGCGGTGCCCTGGCTGGTGTGGTCCTGGGTGCTGCCATCCAGGCTGTAGCTCCAGCTGTACTCACCGTCAGACACGCTGACACTCAGGGTGCCGTAGTCGCCTTCGACCGTGCCGCCGCCCGTCACGTTCTGGCCGTTGATCACCAACGA
>NZ_PXNS01000036.1 GCF_003045775.1 Halomonas litopenaei
ACCGCCTCGGACACCGACGTTGCCAGTCTGACCTTTACCGCCGGCAGCGACGCCATCACCTCGATCGGTTTTGGTGACACCGCCGACATCAGCGTCACCGGCCTGAATGGCGACCTGATCTGGAGCACCAACAACGCCGGTGAGCTGGAAGGCCGTACCGAGGCCGACGGCGACGCCGTCCTGACCCTGACGCTGAGTCCGGCGGTTGACGCGAACAACCCGATCGCCGCAGGCGAGGAGCAGGTCGTCACCGTGACCGCGACCCTGGCTGAGAGCCTGGCCCACGCGGTCGACGCCGATAGCCTGTCGATCACCGGCATCAGTGTGGTCGGCACCGACACCGACGGTACCAGCACGACGGCAACCGTGGGTGTGAGCGTGGCTGACGATCAGCCGACCCTCGAGATCGCCGATACCGCCGAGACCGTGGTCGAAGGCCAGAGTGCCAACGGCACCTGGACCACCGACGCCGGTGCCGATGGTGCCACGGTGACCGTGACCGCCGGCGGCGTCGACAAGGTGCTGGGCGACGGTGCTACCGATACCGTGACCTTCAATCTTGATGAAGGCACTCTGACCGTCACTGGCGATGGCAGCTGGACCTTTGAGGCCAAGGACAACCTCGACCAGGGCAACAGCCCGTCGATCGATTTCACCATCGCCACCGAAGACAGCGATGGCGACACCGCCACCGACAGTCACACCGTCACCATTACCGACGGCAGCGGCCCGAGTGTTTCGGTCACCGGCAGCGATCCGGCCTCGACCCAGGCCAGCCTTGCGCTGGATGATGCCGACACCGAAGGCACCGCCTCGGATACCGACGTGGCCAGCCTGACCTTTACCGCCGGTAGCGACGCCATCACCTCGATCGGTTTTGGTGACACCGCCGACATCAGCGTCACCGGCCTGAATGGTGAGCTGAGCTGGAGCGTCACCGATGCCGGTGAGCTGGAAGGCCGTACCGAGACCGGCGGCGACGCCGTCCTGACTCTGACCCTGAGCTCTTCTGGTCCTGTGGCCGCGGGCGAGGAGCAGGTCGTCACCGTGACCGCGACCCTGGCCGAGAGTCTGTCCCACGCGGTCGACGCCGATAGCCTGTCGATCACCGGCATCAGTGTGGTCGGCACTGACACCGACGGTACCAGCACAACGGCGACCGTGGGTGTGAGCGTGGCCGACGATCAGCCGACCCTCGAGATCGCGGATACCGCTGAGACCGTGGTCGAAGGCAAGAGTGCCAACGGCACCTGGACCACCGACGCCGGTGCCGATGGTGCCACGGTGACCGTGACCGCCGGCGGCGTCGACAAGGTGCTGGGCGACGGTGCTACCGATACCGTGACCTTCGATCTTGATGAAGGCACCCTGACCGTCGGTCGCGATGGCAGCTGGACCTTTGACGCCAACGCCAACCAGGTACAGAACAGCACCGGCAATCCGTCGATCGACTTCACCATCGCCACCGAAGACAGCGATGGCGACACCGCCACCGACAGCC
>NZ_PXNS01000037.1 GCF_003045775.1 Halomonas litopenaei
GGGGGAAAGCAGGGGATCTTCGGACCTTGCGCTATCGGATGAGCCTATGTCGGATTAGCTAGTTGGTGAGGTAACGGCTCACCAAGGCTGCGATCCGTAGCTGGTCTGAGAGGATGATCAGCCACATCGGGACTGAGACACGGCCCGAACTCCTACGGGAGGCAGCAGTGGGGAATATTGGACAATGGGCGAAAGCCTGATCCAGCCATGCCGCGTGTGTGAAGAAGGCCTTCGGGTTGTAAAGCACTTTCAGTGAGGAAGAAAGCCTTGAGGTTAATACCCTCGAGGGAGGACATCACTCACAGAAGAAGCACCGGCTAACTCCGTGCCAGCAGCCGCGGTAATACGGAGGGTGCGAGCGTTAATCGGAATTACTGGGCGTAAAGCGCGCGTAGGCGGCTTGATAAGCCGGTTGTGAAAGCCCCGGGCTCAACCTGGGAACGGCATCCGGAACTGTCAGGCTAGAGTGCAGGAGAGGAAGGTAGAATTCCCGGTGTAGCGGTGAAATGCGTAGAGATCGGGAGGAATACCAGTGGCGAAGGCGGCCTTCTGGACTGACACTGACGCTGAGGTGCGAAAGCGTGGGTAGCAAACAGGATTAGATACCCTGGTAGTCCACGCCGTAAACGATGTCGACTAGCCGTTGGGCTCCTTGAGAGCTTTGTGGCGCAGTTAACGCGATAAGTCGACCGCCTGGGGAGTACGGCCGCAAGGTTAAAACTCAAATGAATTGACGGGGGCCCGCACAAGCGGTGGAGCATGTGGTTTAATTCGATGCAACGCGAAGAACCTTACCTACCCTTGACATCGAGAGAACTTTCCAGAGATGGATTGGTGCCTTCGGGAACTCTCAGACAGGTGCTGCATGGCTGTCGTCAGCTCGTGTTGTGAAATGTTGGGTTAAGTCCCGTAACGAGCGCAACCCTTGTCCCTATTTGCCAGCGATTCGGTCGGGAACTCTAGGGAGACTGCCGGTGACAAACCGGAGGAAGGTGGGGACGACGTCAAGTCATCATGGCCCTTACGGGTAGGGCTACACACGTGCTACAATGGCCGGTACAATGGGTTGCGAATCCGCGAGGTGGAGCTAATCCCATAAAGCCGGTCTCAGTCCGGATCGGAGTCTGCAACTCGACTCCGTGAAGTCGGAATCGCTAGTAATCGTGAATCAGAATGTCACGGTGAATACGTTCCCGGGCCTTGTACACACCGCCCGTCACACCATGGGAGTGGACTGCACCAGAAGTGGTTAGCCTAACTTCGGAGGGCGATCACCACGGTGTGGTTCATGACTGGGGTGAAGTCGTAACAAGGTAGCCGTAGGGGAACCTGCGGCTGGATCACCTCCTTAAACGACACGTCATCTGACTGTCGGTAAGTGCTCACAATGAATTACCTGATC
>NZ_PXNS01000038.1 GCF_003045775.1 Halomonas litopenaei
TGAAGTGACCCCCTCCATAGCTGCACAGGATATAGTGCAGTCATAAGGAGGACAGGATGAGCGACGACAACTCCATCAAACGATGGACCGCGAAGCGCAAGGCCGCCGTGGTCATGGACATCTTCAAGGGCAAGACCACGACGGCTGAAGTGGCTCGCCAGTACGATCTCACTGTCTCTGAGATCGAGGGCTGGGTCGATGAGGCCCAGCGCAGCATGGAAAACGGGTTCAAGGCCCGCCCCAAGGACATCCGTGAGCAGTATGAGTCCGAGCTCCGGGAGACCAAGGAGGCATTGGGTGAGGCCCATCTGCAGATCTATGCGCTAAAAAAATTCAAGCGCCTGCTCGACGAGGACGAGAACTCGTAAGGTCGCTGCAGGCGCAACTGGCCGAGGAAGGCCATGTGGTATCGCTCGTTAAGCTTTGCCGTTGGCTGGGATTCCCCCGGCGCAGCCTGTATTACCGGCCCAAATCGCGGAAGCGTGCCATCAATGCCGACTTGGCGGTGCGGGTGAAACTGGCCCTGGAGAGGTTCCCCACCTATGGCTATCGCCGCCTGGCGTGCGTCTTAGGAGAGAACCGCAAGCCGATCCAGCGCATCCTGCAAATGAAAGGCTGGCAGGTACGCAAGCGGCCACAAGGCTTCCGACCGCGTGCCAGGAGCTTGCCGTCAGTCACGTCACGGCCTGATGAACGCTGGGCGACGGATCTCACGCACGTGTGGTGTGGAAAGGATCGGCGAGCCAGCCTGGCGGTGATCATCGACTGCTGCACAAGAGAGATCCTCGGCTGGCGACTATCGGACAATGGCAGCAGCAAGACCGCTGAGGCCGCTCTGGAGGAGGCGCTGATCTATCGACTGGGAGCGCTGGGGCGCGTTCAGCAACCGCTGGCACTACGCTCCGACAACGGCCTGGTCTTCAGCAGCCGGCACTACACGGGCACGGTGAAGGCCTATGGTCTCACCCAGGAGTTCACGACGCCGTATACACCGGAACAGAACGGACTCGTGGAGCGCTTCTTCCGATCCTTGAAGGAGGAGTGCATCTGGCAGCATCGCTTCGAGTCGCTGGGCCAAGCCAGAGTTGTGATAGATCGCTGGATCCGGTACTACAACGAAGAGCGACCACATCAGTCTCTGGGCTATGTGTCACCCCGAGCACACCTCGCATTAACTGGATGAGGTGTGCAGAAACCAAGGGGTCATTACA
>NZ_PXNS01000039.1 GCF_003045775.1 Halomonas litopenaei
CACTCTGACCGTCGGTCGCGACGGCAGCTGGACCTTTGAGGCCAACGACAACCAGGTGCAGAACAGCACCGGTAGTCCGTCGATCGACTTCACCATCGCCACCGTCGACAGCGACGGCGATACCGCCACCGACAGCCATACCGTCACCATCACCGACGGCACCGGCCCGAGCGTTTCGGTCACCGGCAGCGATCCGGCCTCGACCCAGGCCAGCCTGGCACTGGATGACGCCGAGACCGAAGGGGCGGCGTCGGATACCGACGTGGCGAGCCTGACCTTTACCGCCGGCAGCGACGCCATCACCTCGATCGTCTTTGGTGACATCGATGGTATTCAGGTCGACGGCCTGAATGGCGAGCTGATCTGGAGCACCAACAACGCCGGTGAGCTGGAAGGGCGCACCGAGGCCGGCGGTGACGCCGTTCTGACCCTGACCCTGAGTTCTTCTGGTCCTGTGGCCGCGGGCGAAAGTCAGGTGGTCACCGTGACCGCGACCCTGGCCGAGAGCCTGGCCCACGCGGTTGACGCCGATAGCCTGTCGATCACCGGCATCAGCGTGGTCGGCACCGACACCGACGGTACCAGCACGACGGCAACCGTGGGTGTGAGCGTGGCGGATGATCAGCCGACTCTCGAGATCGCCGATACCGCCGAGACCGTGGTGGAGGGCCAGAGTGCCAACGGCACCTGGACCACCGACGCCGGTGCCGATGGCGCCACCGTCAGCGTAACGGTGGCGGGCGAGACCAAGCCGCTGGGTGATGCCAGTGATGCAACGGTTAGCTTCACCACCGACGAAGGCACCCTGACCGTCGGTCGTGACGGTA
>NZ_PXNS01000004.1 GCF_003045775.1 Halomonas litopenaei
GAGCGCCTCGCCCTTGACCGCGATCACCAGCCCCGGGTTGGTGCAGAACTGACCGGCCCCCATGGTCAGCGAGCCGACGAAGGCCTCGCCCAGCGCCTTGCCACGGGCCTTGAGCGCCTCGGGCAGCAGGAACACCGGATTGATCGAGCTCATCTCGGCGTACACCGGGATCGGCTCGGGACGCGCCTGGGCGGTCTTCATCAGGGCGGTACCACCGCTGCGCGAGCCGGTGAAGCCCACCGCCTTGATCCGCGCGTCGCTGACCAGGCCCTGGCCGACCTCGCGACCGGAGCCGAACAGCAGCGAGAACACGCCTTCCGGCAGTTCACAGCGAGCCACCGCCTTCTGCAGCGCGCGGCCGACCAGCTCGGAGGTGCCGGGGTGGGCCGAGTGGGCCTTGACCACCACCGGGCAGCCGGCAGCCAGGGCGGATGCGGTGTCGCCGCCGGCCACCGAGAACGCCAGTGGGAAGTTGGAAGCGCCGAACACCGCCACCGGACCCAGGGCGATGTGGCGCTGGCGCAGGTCGACCCGCGGCATCGGTTCACGGTTCGGCAGGGCCGGATCGTGCCGCACGTCGAGCCATTCGCCGGCGCGCACCACCGAGGCGAACAGGCGCAGCTGGCCGCAGGTACGGCCACGCTCGCCCTCAAGACGTGCCTGGGGCAGGCCGGACTCCTGCATGGCCCGCTCGATCAGGGCGTCACCGAGCGCCTCGATCTCGTCGGCGATGGTCTCGAGAAAGGTCGCACGGGCCTCGAGGTCGGTCTCGCGGTAGCTATCGAAGGCCGCCCAGGCCAGTTCGCAGGCACGCTCGACCTCGGCCTTGGAACCTGCTTTGTAGCCAGGCTCGAGGGTCTCGCCGGTGGCCGGGTTGACGGCGTGGATGGGCTCGCCCTTGGCCTCGATGGCCTGGCTGCCGATCAGCTGCTTTCCTTCCAATGAATACATAAAAACTCCTTGAAAATTTGCCTTAAAGCGACTCGATTACCGGCTTTGAAGCTGACACGCGCTTCAGCACATTGCTCAACGGGCGCGTGGTGATATCACACTCGATACGCATTTCATCACCATCTTCAAGGGCAATATCATCACCGAAGCTCAGTACCGCGGCGCCAAAAAAGTGAACATGCAACTGGTTCGGCTGACAAAAGGTTGCATACTTGAAGTGGTGGTATTCAAGGTTACTCACCGAATGACACATGTGCTTTTCACCGCTCATGAAGGGGCGATGCCAAAGCTGTTCGCCACCCCGATGCAATGACACATTTCCCTTGATCTCCTCGGGGAGTTCGCCAACGAAGATCTCGGGACCGATGCTGCAATCGCGCAGTTTTGAATGCGCCAGATACAGGTAGTTCTGTTTTTCCGTCACATGATCGGAAAACTCGTTTGCCAGGGAGAAGCCGACTCTGAAGATGCGGCCTTGGTCATTGACGATGTAAATCCCGGCAAGCTCGGCTTCCTCCCCACCATCCAGGGCGAAGTCCGGCATCGTGATCTCGGCAAAAGGGGCGCGTAGCGTATGACCCGTGCCCTTGTAGAACCATTCAGGCTGCGCACCGACCTCGCCTGCTGCGGGCTTCCCTCCGGCGACACCCAGGTCAAACATGCGCTGAGTATCGGTGGGCTGTGCCGTCTTCGCCTCGACGTTCTCGCCTTCATGCATCTGGCTACGCGGAGCCGCGCTGCCAAGATGGGTCAGACCGGTCCCGGTCAACAGCAGGTTGGCAGGCTCGGGGTGGGTGATCGGTGCGCGAAGACGGCCCTCGCTGATGGCCTTGTCGTAGGACAGGGTGGCATCCGTGCGAAATTCGGACAGCACAGCGTCCAGCTTACGCTCCTGGTTCGCCGCATGAAGCGCAATGGTGTAGAGAGGCTGTGCCAGCAGTTCAAGCTCATCGCCGTTGACGATAGCCGCAACGACCTCGTTACTATCGTTTACCACTTGTACAATATGCATGAATATCTACCTTGTTAATTAATAAACGCAAGGGACAAGCCAGGAATATAAGTAATAACCAGCAGCGCAAGCAGCAGCACCAGGAAGAAGGGAAGCGAGGACCTCAGGAATTGCAAGGTATTCAGCCTGGCGATATTACAGCTCACGAACATCAGCACCCCGAGAGGCGGAGTGATCTGCCCGATCAAGAGATTGAAGATCATGATGACGCCGAAATGGACGAGACTGATATCCAGAGCGTTCAGCAGCGGAATCAAGATCGGAACGAGGACGATGATCACGGCGATGGTTTCCATGAACATGCCGATAACCAGCAACGCAAGGTTAAGCAGCAACAGCACCATCAACGGATCGTCCGTCAGCCCTGTAATCCATGTAACCACCTCCTGCGGCGCTTGCAGAATGCTCAGCGACCAGGCCAAGGGGGCCGAGGCAGCGATAATAATCAGGATGGAAGCAGCTTCACGAGATGTTGAGACAAGCAGCCCGCCCATATCCTTCCAGCTTAATGTCTTGTAGACAAACTTTCCGACGAAGAAGGAATACGCGACAGCGACAGCGGCAACTTCGGTAACCGTAAAGATCCCCATCCGAAAGCCGACGATGATCAGCACGGGCATCAGTAGCGCCCATACCGACTTCTTAAAGTAGCTGGCCACGCGAGAACGTTGGAAGCCTTCATCCTTCGGGTATTGCTTGACGACGCTGATACCGGTGATAAGAAGGGTCAGCAGCAGGGCGATCAGAAGGCCTGGCAAGATGCCCGCAATGAAAAGATCGCCGATGGAGATATTGGCCTGCCAGCCGTACACCACCATCAGGATCGAAGGCGGAATGATCGGCGACAGCGTGGCAGAAGAGGCGGTCAGCGCAACCGAGAACCCCCGATCGTAGCCGTTTCGCTCCATCTGCGGGACCATGACCCGCGTGGTGGCTGCACAGTCGGCAAGAGAAGACCCGGAAATGCCCGCCATCAAGACGCTGGAGAGAACGTTGACGTGGGCGAGCCCGCCTCTCAAGTGGCCTACCAGCGACCGTGTAAAGTCAAAAAGCCGTTCGCTGATGCCACTCTTGTTCATGATGCCGCCGGCGAGCATGAACAGCGGTATTGCCAACAGTGGAAAGGATTCGACCCCGGAAGAAACCCGCTGAGCCAGAACATTCAGCGGAATATCCAGAGAAATAATGGATACGACAGAGGCGCCGAGCATCGCCAGGGCGATCGGCATACCAAGGAGGATCAGGGAAAAAAGTATAGCGAGTATAATAATCAGCATTTCACACCTATACATTTTCCATGTCGGTTTCGAATGCATTGAAAGAGCATTCGACCAAAGCGTTCACCATTAAATGAAAAACACTGAACACAAAGAATATCGGCATCGCATAGGCGAACCAGGCAAGCGAGATCCCCAGAATAGGAGAGGTACTGCTGGCAACCGTCTGACAGTACTCGTATCCGAGGAACGCCATGGCGCCAAGAATCACGATAGAAAGGACGAGCACCAGGGTATGTACCACACTTCTTATGCTTCTCGGCATCGCAGCTACCACCGAATCTACGGTGATATGCTGCTTTTCAGCAAAAGCCACACTGGTTCCGACAAATGTCAGCCAGACAATCAATAGTTTCGACACACTTTCGCTCCATACAAAGGGAGCACCAAGAATGTATCGAAATGCCACCCCCAGTGTGAGAAGCAGTGCCATCACACCGAGGATCACGCCGATGGACACCTTCTCGGTCGCAAGCAGACCGCTGTTCACTTTTACGAGAAAACTAGTCATGTATCACCATTGACCAATCGCCGCCTTGCCCTGCGCGTCAACTCGGCGAGGCAAGGCGGGAGGTAGCAGTAGTTAGTTGCGATAGTTTTCAATCGCGGTCATGACGCGACGATAGTCTTCTTCACCCCAGCGATCGACCAGGTTTTCCCTGGCTTGCACTGCGGCTTCCTCGAAGGAGGCACGGTCGATATCTTCGATGACGTTGATGTTGCCACCCGCACGAAGCTCTTCGAGCATGGAACCTTCACGCTCGGTCTGCAGCTCGTAGTTCTCCTGGGCAAGCTCTTGAACGACCTCTCGGAGAATTTCCTGATGGCTTTCCGACAGTGACTCGAACTTCTGCGAGTTCATCAGGACAACCTGGCTCTGCAGCATGTGCCTGCTCATGACCAGTTGATCCTGAACTTCATAGAACTTGCGGGAATAGATGGTGGGAATCGGATTCTCCTGTCCATCGACAGTCCCCTGCTGGAGCGCCAGGTAGACCTCGCTGAACGGAATCGGGGTGGGTGAGGCGTCGAAGGCTTTTACCATTTCTACCCACGCCGGCGACTCGGGCACGCGCACCTTGAGGCCCTTCATATCTTCGACGCTATGCACCTCATCACCGTTGAAGGTGAGGTTGCGCCAGCCCCAGTACCAGGTCTTTGCCAGAGGTACCAGGGTATGCTGCTCCTTCAGCTCGTCAAAGATCGGCTGATAGGCCTCCCCCTCGAGGATATGCCTTGCTTCATCCCAGCTCTGGAAGATGAAAGGCGCGTTTGAAATCTCCATCGCGGGGAGAAGCGTACTGGCACCGGAGTACCCCGGCACGACAATGTCGATGGAGCCGTTCTTGGACTGCTGGAGCAGCTGTACCTCGGAACCTAGCTGCTCACTCGGGAAGACCTGAACCTTGAGCTCGCCATCGGTCCTTTCTTCTACCCGTTCGCCCAGCTCACCCAGCAGTTCATAGCTAGCTTCACCAGGATTGAAAGTGTGGCCAAGTCGCAGCGTGGTCGCTGCGTGAGCGGTACCAGCGGCAAACACCATGGCGCCTGTTGAAAGCGTAAAGGTTGCAGCGGTCAATAATGCTTTTGCTTGTTTCATCGAGTCACCTGTTGTCGCTGTTTTTTATCGGCCCTGGTGAGGGCGACCGGGCAGCATGCGGGGCCAAAGCTAAAGCAAATGATCATTGCGCGCAATGATCATTTTGTGAGACTATAGTCTAATCGCCACGATTGCCAAAGCTGATAGGCTTTCCGCCAGTTTGTGATTTCTCTTCCAGAGGCCGTCCATGCAGCTAATTAACAACACGCCTGCTGTCATTCGTTTGCATCCCCAGGACAATGTCGGGGTCGCCACTCGTTCCCTGCCGAAAGGTATGCCGATTGACGACGATTCGAACCTGTCCTTGCAGAATATTGACGCGGGCCACAAGGTTGCCTTGAAGGCAATCGCTGCTGGCGACAGCATCACCAAATATGGCCAGGTCATCGGCAACGCCAGCAGTGATATCGCTCAGGGCGAGCATGTGCATACGCACAACGTTTCGATGCTCGAGCGGACCACTTCTCTGGAAGGATTTTCGCCGGCAGCGATGACCAACGCCGACGAGAGCGAGCGGAATTTCAATGGTTATCTACGCTCGGACGGCCAGACGGGAACAAGAAACTATATTGGCATCCTCTCCACGGTGAACTGCTCGGCAACGGTCGCAAAGATGGCCGCAGAACAGCTCAATGCATCCGGAGAGGTCGAAGCCCTGGGCTATGACGGAGTCGTTCCGGTAACCCATGGCTCCGGCTGTGCCATGAATACCGAAACAGAAGGCTTCGCCTTTCTGGAGCGCGTCATCGCAGGCTATGCAAGACACCCGAACTTCGCCTTCGTGTTGATCATTGGACTCGGCTGCGAGACCAATCAGGTCAAGCAATTGGTGGAAAAATCGGGATTGACCGATACATCTCGTCTCTACTACTTCAACATCCAGGATGTTGGTGGCACCAGGGCAAGTATCGAACTGGCGCGCGACAAGATCCTCGATATGGCCCGTAGCCATCCAAGAGCCGAGCGCCAACCCAGCCCTCTCAGCAACCTTACCGTAGCGCTTCAGTGCGGCGGTTCAGACGGCTACTCGGGCATCACCGCGAACCCGGCCCTCGGGCACGCTGCGGACCTCATCGTCAAGCATGGTGGGAGCGTGATCCTCAGCGAAACTCCCGAAATCTATGGCGCCGAGCATCTTCTCCTGGATCGAGCCATCAGCAAGGACGTGGCAAGCAAGCTCCTGGATCGCATCGCCTGGTGGAAGCACTACACAGAGATCAATGGCGCCGAGCTGAATAACAACCCGTCTCCGGGAAACAAGGCCGGAGGTCTGTCGACGATCCTGGAAAAATCGCTGGGTGCCGTCGCCAAGGGCGGATCGACTAGTCTCAACGACGTACTTGAGTATGCCCAGCCACGCACGCAGCCGGGGTTCAATTTCATGGACAGCCCGGGCTACGACCCGGTATCGGTGACAGGGCAGATCGCATCCGGTTCCAATATGGTGTGCTTCACGACGGGGCGGGGTTCGGTATCAGGCTACAAGCCGGCACCGTCCATCAAACTCGCGACAAATACCGCCATGTATGAACGCATGTCCGAAGACATGGATATCAACTGTGGCGTTATCGCTGACGGCATGGCGAGTGTCGAAGAGGTCGGCGAGATGATCTTCGAGCGGATCATCGCGGTCGCATCGGGCGAATCCAGCGCTAGCGAAACCCTGGGGTATGGCAACAATGAGTTCGTCCCGTGGATGGTCGGCGCCGTGACCTAGGCCGCCGCCTTGACTGCAGCGGCCATGGGTCACGGACACCAGCGCAACGAAAGCTTGCCGCGAGTGCCCCCTGCGCGTGACGGCGGTACGCAGCAGGCAGGGGATGCACGTCCAGCCGATGCAGTCCTTAACGCTAGCCGGCCAGGGTATTGCGGGCCCCGGGGGGGCCAAGGCCAAATGGGTCGAGGACAGTCTGTCCGACGACGAAAAGACCGCCCCTGCGAGGCCCGATGCCAGGCCATCAGTCTTACAGCGCTCGGCTTCAGGCCCTTTGGCGCTAGCGGTAGGCAAGCCGACGAACAATGATCTGAGCCAAGCGAATACGGTTTCTTGAAGGGTAGACCCCTCCATTGACACTATCGCCATCTCATCATGGCAAGCTTCAAGCGCAAGGCCGGAAAACCACCACAACAAAAGCTAAAAAGAATTGTTGCGACACGGTATTGGAGAGTCGAGATGGGTACGCTAAAGGATCAGCTCTACCACATATTAACCGAGAGCATGGAAAGCGGTAGCCTCGAAACGGGGCTTGTTCTGCTGGAAAGCAATATTTCCGAGCTTTTCAAGATTAGTCGGTCCCCTGTGCGTCAGACGCTGGAACGGCTTCACAACGAAGGAAAGATCAGCCGCTTTGATGGCAGAGGCTACCTGGTGGGGAGTCAGCCTTCGGACGTTATCAGACGCCAACTCACCGAGAAGGACTTCGCACAATCCAGCGGAAAGATGGCGGTCCGCCGGACCGACTCCTGGCGAAAGTTTGCCGAAGAAATCGAACGCGATATCGTTCTCTGCTCCATGCTAGGTCGTATGGAGCTAAACGAACTAAAACTGGCAAAGTTTCTCGATGTTAGCCGAACCACGACTCAAAAGATTCTACTTCACCTTCAGTCCCTGGGTGTTGTTGAAAACAACAAGTACAGTAGCTGGACAGTGGTACCACTGGATGATGACAGACTGCATCAGCTATACGAGGCTCGACAACAGCTTGAGCCCTTCATGATCGCCCAAGCCACCGAAAAACTGCCCAGTGCCGATATCAAACGCTACATTGACCGGCTCGATAGCGCAGAAAACCAATACCCGAACATCCGGGGAGAGCTTCTCGACGAGCTGGAAAACGACCTGCATCAACATGCCATGATAGCGGGGGGTAACGATGAAATCGTTACCATGCTTCAACGTACCCGCCCCATCCTCTTGATCAGCAAGCACCTTCTCGGGAGCAAGATCGACTTTCCTCAGAGCGATCCCTTCTTTGACGAGCATCGCGAAGTTTTCAGTTTGATGCTTTCGCGGAAGCCGACTCAGGCTCGCCATTCCCTGTTCAAGCATCTCACGGCGTCAGAGTCCAAGGTACAGCATCGTTTGGAGCAGTTTCGCGATAACCCGGAAGTCGATATCCCGGAATATCTTCGCAGCCCCGGCGGATAGAGAAGTCATTGCTGTCGGGGCTTGGCCGACGACGAATTATCTTTGACAAACAGGGTTTACCAATGCCAGGTGCCCTGCCCCCACTCGGCACCTGGCTCTCGCGCACCTGGGGGACCTCCTTGTAGGCTTGCTACCGCCATGCTCCTCCAACCAGGTTCGCCATGCATCGGGTCGTCTTTCTATTCCGGATTTGCATTAACAAAGCCAATTTCTAGACGGCGATGACTCTTGCCTACCCTCCCTTATCGCCGTCATCTTTCTGGCGATCTGAGCCGCTGGTGGCCAACAAGAGTCCACCATTGTGTCTGTCGGCCAGGGTAGAGCAATGGTCCACCGCCAATTGAGACGGCTAGCAACCATCTGTTATTGAATGATTTTATAGTCTTTTCTGCCTCTCTACGGCCTCGCCACGGGTATCTTTTTCTTGGCCGACCCGAGCACTTATCGCCTTTTCTTCCGCGTGAATCCGTGGCTCACAAAAGAGCCCTTTTTCGGCCGGGAACTAAACTAAAGTCTAAAAAACGTTCATTGTACGCAATGAACACAGCGTGCTAGATTCGTTACTCCCTACAATCCATAATTAGACGATCCAGGCATGCCAATGAAAGCCATAATCAACACAAAAACCGTCAAGACCGTCACCGCAACGCTGTTGCTCGCAGCCTCCAGTTCTGCCTTTGCTGCCTATCCGGAAAAGCCCATCACCATCATCGTCCCCTGGGCGGCCGGTGGAGGCACAGACGCCACCGCGCGGACCATTGCCACCGCACTCGAAGAAGAGCTTGGCCAGACGGTCAACGTCGTCAACCGCACAGGCGGCAGCGGCGTCGTCGGTCATAGCGCCATGGCCACGGCTCGCCCCGATGGCTACACGCTGGGCCTGGTGACTGGCGAGCTCAACATGATGCACTGGCAGGGGCTGACCAACCTGACCTACGAAGACTACACCCCGATCGGGCAGATCAACTTCGACTACCCGGGGATTCAGGTCCGCGCAGATGCTCCCTATGAGTCTCTGGAAGACCTGGTAGCAGCCATCCGGGAAGAACCCAAGGGAACCTTCCAGGCATCCGGTACCGGTCTGGGGGGAGTCTGGCACCTGGCCTTCGCCGGTTTCCTGATGGATCAGGGTATGGAAGCTGACCGCGTCACCTGGATTCCCAGTCAGGGCGCCGCACCGGCCATGACCGAACTTGCCGCTGGCGGCCTGGAGATCGTTCCGAGCTCTGTTCCTGAAGCACGTTCGATGATCGAAGCGGGACGTGCCAAGAGCCTGGGTGTGATGGGACCGGAGCGCATCGAGAGCTTCCCTGACGTTCCGACTATCCAGGAGGCGATCGGCAGCGACTATCTTGTCGGCGAATGGCGCGGCATTGCTGGGCCAAAGGGAATGGATCCCGAGGTCGTCGCTACGCTGGAGACCGCACTGGAAGCAGCTTACAACAGCGATACCTATCAGGACTTCATGTCCCAGCAGGGGTTCGGCACCGAGTGGCGTAACGCGGAAGAGTTCGGCCAGCTGATGGTCGAGATGGACGCGGTCTACGGTGAGATCATCGAGAACGTCGGTCTGGGCAAGTAAGGATTGCTAGATGAGAGATTTCATCTTGGGGCTAGCCTTCATGCTGTCGGGCTGCATCGTCATCTATGTAGCCCAACAGTACCCGACGATGGCTAGCCTGCAATTTGGGCCATCTCTGTTTCCCTCCCTCATTGGGGGAGGGTTTCTTATAGGTGGTTTGTTCCTTTCGGTAAAGCAGGTCCCCATTTTAAAGACGCAGTATGCCAGCAACACTCCGGGCAATAACCGGCCGCTTCCTATCCGGTCGCTCCTGGCGTCACTTCTTCCCTGCGTGATGATTATTTTCTATATCCTCACCAGTGAATTCCTGGGCGCAGCGGTTAGCCTCGCCATTGGTATTTTCGTTCTTATGCTTTCCAGGAAGGCTTCGCTTCTTCTATCCCTGGCCGTATCCATACTCGCATCACTAACCATATATTTTATTTTCTCCACCTACCTAATGATTCCCCTTCCCGAAGGGTTGATGAGATTCTGGGGATAAGTCATGGATACCATTCTTCTAGGGTTACAGCTAGTCTTCAATGTCGAGACCTTGCTCGTCATTCTAGCCGCCTCCGTCTTTGGTGTTTTCGTCGGTGCGGTACCAGGTCTTACGGCTACCATGGCGGTTGCCTTGCTGGTACCGATCACCTTTTACATGGATCCGGTTCCGGCTATCGCGGCGATCGTGACCACATCTGCCATGGCGATATTCTCCGGCGACATTCCTGCGACCTATCTGAATATTCCTGGAACACCATCCTCCGCTGCCTATGTAGGTGACTCCCACCTTCTGGCGCGGTCCGGACGGGCCCGGGAAACCCTTGGCGTCAACCTGGTTTGCTCGGTATTTGGTGGAATCTTCGGCACCATTATTCTTGTCTTCGTTTCTCCGTCACTGGCGGAGGTCGCTCTTCAGTTCAGTTCATTTGAGTATTTCTGGCTGGCCTTGCTGGGTTTGAGCTGCTCGATCTTTATCGCTATCGGCTCCAGGGTAAAGGCCTTCCTGTCATTGATGATCGGCCTTCTCTTGTCCACTGTCGGGCTGGACATGATGAGTGGTGCTCCTCGTTTTACCTTCGGCATCCCGGACCTCATGGCCGGGATCAACTTCATACCGGTCATGATCGGCATGTTCGCGCTCAACGAGTTGATGCTCTTCTATGGTTCACGTGGCGATGGTAGAGCAATGCCGTCGCTCTCCAAGGATAGCGTCTTCAGCCAAGTTCCAGGACACCTGAAGGCCTACTGGCCCAACATGTTTCGCGGAGGATCGATCGGTACCCTGATCGGGGCGCTCCCTGGCGCCGGTGCCGACATAGCCGCCTGGATTTCCTACGCCGTGGGCAAAGGTCGCTCAAAGCAAAAGGAGGCATACGGGACGGGCCATATTGAAGGCATTGTCGATGCCAGCTCCGCCAACAACTCTGGCATCAGCGGCGCCTGGGTGCCGGCTTTGGTGTTCGGCATCCCGGGAGACTCCATCACGGCCATCGTCATCGGGGTGCTGTACATGAAGGGCATGAACCCCGGCCCCACCATCTTCATGGATGGCAGTGGGTTGATCTATGCGCTTTTTGTCGTCTTTTTCCTGGCTAACCTGGTGATGCTGCCCATTGGATATGCCGCAATACGGTCGGCAAAAGTATTTATCCTGACGCCAAGGAAGGTACTTATGCCGATTATCCTATGCTTCTGCATCGTTGGCGCATTTTCGATCAACAATTCGATTACCGATGTCTGGATCATGCTTATTATCGGCGCGGTGGCATCGATCCTGGCGAGGTGCGATTTCCCGATGGCGCCTGCCATCCTGGGGCTGGTGTTGGGCACTACCCTGGAAAATAACTTCATGAGCTCCATGCTCAAGAGCAATGGCGACCTGCTGGCCTTCTTTTCACGCCCGATCAGCGCAGGGCTAGGCGCCCTCGTCATTCTGCTGTGGCTCTCGCCGTTGCTGACCATGGCCTACAAGAAGTTCAAGCACGCCAACTCCAACAAGGCACAGGAATTATCATGAGACGCTATACGACACCGTGGTTGGAAGATGTCCTGGTGACACTTTTCAGAGAGGCCGGCGCATCCGAAGAAGTCAGTCGGACGACCAGCAGCATCCTCATCGAGGGGGACCTGCTGGGACACCATACCCATGGGGTAAAACTGGCCAACGGCTACCTCAAGGACTTGAAGTCCGGCCATGCACGTGGTGATGCGTCGCTGCTCGAATCCCGCCAGATCAGCCCTGTGGCGGCGGCCTACGACGGACACTATATCCTCGGCCCTTACCTGGTCCAGAAGGCGCTTGAGCAAAGTGCTGATGCGGCCAGGACGTCGGGGATCGGTATCGTCAGCATCAAGCGATCCCACCACATTGCCTGCCTGGCCTCCTATCTGAAGCCCTTCGTCGACCAGGGTCTGATGCCGATCATCATGACGTCTGACCCGGCGGTAAAGTCGGTGGCGCCATACGGGGGGCTCGAGCCAGTCTACACACCCAACCCGATCGCCATGGGAATCCCGAGCCGAATCCAGCCGATCATGCTGGACGTCAGCATGTCCACCGTCACCAACGGCAGCGTGGCCAAGGCCAAGGCCGAGGGCTCAAGGCTCGATCATCCGGTCATCCTCAGCAACCAGGGGGTCGTCAGCGACAACCCCGCTGACTACTTTACGGACCCTCAGGGCAGCATTCTCCCGCTTGGTGGGCGCGAGTTTGGCCACAAGGGCTTTGCCATGGGATTGATGGTCGAGGCACTGACCTCGGCCCTTGGTGGCTTCGGACGCAAGGACGATCCAAGTGGGTGGGGGGCCTCGGTGACCGTCATGGTGATCGATCCAGCACTATTTGCAGGGAGCAGCGACTTCCTCGACGAAACCGACCACCTGGTCGAAGCCTGTCTGCAAGCCAAGCCCGTTGACCCCGAACGTCCTGTGCGACTGCCAGGCCAATCGGGGCTCAGGCGTCGCACCGAGTTTCTCGATCAGGGCATCCCGCTTCCCGGCGAAGTGGTCGCAGAGCTTCGCAGCGCCATCGAGGATTCGTCATTGAAAGGAACCCTGGACGTTTGAGCCATCAAGGCTCGCTACCAGGCTGCGCCAGGTGCGAATGGATCATGGCGTTGTCCCTCGCCCCGGTATCGCAAATAGCCCGGCTCACATGAGCCGGGCTATGCACGAGAGGCTATTGGCGTCCTGCGGGGGAAGGCTGGACAACCACGCCCAGCCAGCATGTAAGCGCTCACTAGCACGAATTTACACGCCGGTATTGCAGAGCTCAGGCGCTCGTCGTACGCGCCCTAGGCACTGTCCGAAAAGTCGACGAGCGAAGGTTAGACAAGGCAAAAATCGGTGAGAAAGCGCAGTTTACGGGGTGTAAATGAGCATTTTGACCGGGCTGGCGCACCAGCCGATTTTTAACGCCGTATTACCGAGCGCAGGCACTTTTCAGACAAGCCCTAGAAGGCGAGCATGCCCCCAAGCCCGGCTACCCAAAGGCCGATACCGAAGCTTGCGTGCGCCGTCAGGCTGCGAAGCCTGGCGATGTTAGGCCGAGGCGTCCTGCGCGCGGCGATGCCTGCGCCCAACCCCGGTTGCAGCACCAGAAACGGGGCGAGCACCGTCACCACACCGAACACCAGCGCGGACACGAACGCCGGTCGTTGCTGCCAATCCGATCCGACAAGTACCAGAAACACCAGGGCGAACACCACTCCCGTGAGATAGTGAAACGTCCACCCCAGCGCCGCCTCTGCGCGTATCGGCGCGCTTCCCGAGATGGGGCGATGAACGATAGTGCCTCCCGCCAGGTGACCCAGCCAGCGCCCCACCAGGGCGTAGTCCAGGGAGGGAATGCCGAGTACCCGGCGCTGCACCAGCGCGACGACATCCATGAAGGCGGTCGCCCCCACGCCAAGCCAAAGGGCATCAACCAGAAGTTCTGCCACTGCACTACTCCTTCAGCAAAGAGAGCCCGCTGTCGAGCCGATCGAAGAGAAACGCATCCTGAGGATCAAGAGACGGCAAGGTCGCGCGCTCTCTTGCAGATTCAGGCAAAGCCGAAGTAGCTTACGACCTCAAGTAAACTTGAGGTCAAGCGCCATGCTCGACATCTCCGAGGTCTCCCGGCAAAGCGGCGTCGCCGCGTCGAAACTGCGCTATTACGAAGAGATCGGGCTGATCCGCTCGATCGGACGTAGTGGGCTGCGGCGGGTCTTTGCGCCGGACGTGCTGTCACGCCTGTCGCTGATCGCCCTGGGACAGGCAGCCGGGTTCTCGCTGGCCGAGATAGGCGACATGCTTGGCCAGGAAGGCAAACCCGACATCGACCGCGAAAGACTGGGTGCCAAGGCGGACGCCCTGGACCGGCGCATCAAGCAATTGAGCGCGATCCGCGATGGCCTGCGCCATGCCATGACCTGCACCGCACCTCGCCACCTGGATTGCCCCACCTTTCAGCGCCTGATGCACATCGCGCTTGCCAAGCAGTCAGCGCGGGGGCCTGGGCGACAAGGGGCGAAAGGGGCAAAAGCAGCGAGAGGGGCGAATGGAGCGAAAGAGGCGAGAACCCAGCATGGACGAACAAGACTGAGGCGAGATGGCTGAACGGATCTCTGCCACTAGCGCAAAAAAGGCCCGGCTCCTCGAAACAGGAGTCGGGCCTTTTTCGACACGCGGATCAGGACGCCGGATCGGGTCAGCCGGGACAACGCTGGCCGCCTAAAGTAAGCACTTACATATCCCCGAAGCGTGATTGCAGAAGCGTAAGCGCCACCACCGGGGCGGTTTCGGTACGCAGGACCCGTGGTCCCAGGGTCAGCGCCGCAAATCCTTGTGCCGTCGCCGCCTCGACCTCGCGGGGGGACAGGCCACCCTCGGGGCCGATCAGCACGCAGGCGCTGGCGACATGCTCGGCGCGCTCGAGCACGCCTGGCGTACCCGGGTGGAGCACCAGCCTGAGCGCCTCGTCACGCTGGCCCAGCCACTCGCTCAGCGACTGCGGGGCCTTGACCTCGGGCACCGTGGCGCGGCCGCACTGCTCGCAGGCGCTCACCGCCACCGCCTGCCAGTGGGCCAGCTTCTTTGCCTCACGCTCGCCCTTGAGGCGCACATCGCCGTGCTCGGTGTACAGCGGAGTGATCGCGGCGACGCCGAGCTCCACCGCCTTCTGGATGGCGTAGTCCATGCGATCGCCCTTGGAGATCGCCTGGCCGAGGTGCACAGACAAGGGCGATTCGCCCTTGCCATCGCGCACTTCGAGTATGTGAACGCTTACTTTCTTGCGATCGGACTCGGCGATGTCGGCACGGGCTTCGCGACCCTGACCGTCGAACAGCACCAGGGGATCACCGGGCTTGAGCCGCAGCACGCGCCCCACATGTCGCGCGGCTCCTTCAGGCAGAACGACGTCGCCGCCGGCGACAAGCGCGGCGGCGACGTGGATGCGGGGGCCCTGGAAGGCGGCGTCGCTCATCAGTGGGCGGTCGGCGCCTGCTCGCCCTGGGCAGTGCCCTGAGCATCGCCCTGCTCGGCCTCGCGGCGCTTCTTCTGGGCGTAGAGCGCCTCGAAGTTGACCGGTGCCAGCATCAGCGGCGGGAAGCCACCACGATTGACCAGGCTGTCGACACACTCGCGGGCGTACGGGAACAGGACGTTGGGGCAGAAGGCACCCAGGGTGTGGTCGAGCTGGTCACCTTCGATACCGGTGATGCGGAACAGGCCGGCCTGTTCGATCTCGGCCAGGAAGCAGGTGGTGCCGCTCTCGCTGTGGGTGACCTGGGCGGTGACCTTGATCACCACCTCGAAAAGGCCGTCGGCGACCTTGGTGCTGCGGGTGTCCAGGTCGAGGCCGACCTTGGGCTTGAACGGCTGACCGAAGACGCCAGGTGAGTTCGGCGCCTCGAAGGAGATGTCCTTGACGTAGATGCGCTGCAGCGAGAACTGCACCTGCGGCTTTTCCTGATCCTGCTGACCGGCGGCCTGGGCGCCAGCGTTCTGGTTGTTTTCGTCTGCCATGAGAAAGATCCTTGAATCGGGTAATCAGAAATCGTGCGGACGGTCACTTCTTGACGATGGGCAGGTTATCGGTCTGCCACTGGGTCATGCCACCCTTGAGCTTGAACACGCGCTCGAAGCCAGCCTTCTTGAGCTTGGCCGCCACGGCACCTGAGCTCTGGCCGTGCTTGCACACCACCACGATGGGCGAGGCCTTGACCTTGTCGAGCTCGTTGATACGGGAATCGAGGCTGCTCTGGGGAATGTTGCGAGCGCCAGCGATGTGTCCCGCCTTGAAGTCGTTCTTGTCGCGAACGTCCAGAATTACCGCGTCTTCGCGGTTGACCATCTGGGTCGCTTCGCTGGTGGTAACGCCACCGGCGTTGGCGTTGCGCAGCTCATACAGCAGCCAGGCCGTCAGCACGGCCAGGAAGGCAGCCACCAGCAACGGGTGATTCTGCACAAATTCGAACAGCTGATCGATCATGGGGTCGGCTAACTCTCGTCGGATGCAAAAATGGTGGTGGCCTGGGTGGCGAAATCGGCGTCCAGAGCCTTTGTTACAAGATCTATGTCACAAGACCTGTGTCTCAAGGCCGGTGTTGCGAGTCCAGTCTACAGACCGGACGACGCGAGACGCAGGTACGTTGCCCGCGCTCGATCACCGCTACCCGCCGCAGGGCGGCCAGTATACACGACTCGGGGGCGATGCCGCCTGCCTCCGGACACTGCCTCGTCGGGTCAATGACGACCGCTGCCAGCGTGCGATATGATGCCGCAAGGAGGATCGTGTCGCGAGCCTGAAACCGCAAGCCACGAGACTCACGAAGACGCGCCGATTCTATTGTCGGGCGCGCTTCCCGAATCGCCAGGCACCAGCGTTTACCCACGACACCCCAGGACATCCGGCGACGACGCCAGGCGTCGAGCGCCAACAAAAGGATGCCGGGCGAGGTCATCTTGAGCTAGAGGCAATTCCTCATGACGGATACTGCGACCGCACCGCGCCCGGTGGCGCTGATCATCCTCGACGGCTATGGACACAATGAAGACGCCGCGTCCAACGCCGTCGCCGCCGCCGACACCCCCAACATGGACCGCCTGTGGCAGCAACGCCCGCACACCCTGATCCACACCGATGGCCGCCACGTGGGCCTGCCGGACGGTCAGATGGGCAACTCCGAGGTCGGTCACATGAACCTCGGCGCCGGGCGCATCGTCTACCAGGACTTCACCCGCATCACCAAGGCCATCGAAGACGGCGAGATCGACGACAATGCCGTGCTGACCGCGCCCATCGACGCGGCGGTGAAGGCGGACAAAGCGGTCCACCTGCTCGGCCTGCTGTCCCCCGGTGGCGTTCACAGCCACGAGGATCACCTGCTGGCGGTGGCCGAGATGGCCGCACGGCGTGGCGCCAAGCGCATCTACCTGCACGGTTTCCTCGACGGCCGCGACACCGCGCCCAAGAGCGCCAGAGCCTCCATCGAGCGCGCCAACGCCAAGCTTGCCGAGCTGGTGGGTCAGGACAATGGCTTCGTCGCCTCGATCATCGGCCGCTACTTCGCCATGGACCGCGACAACCGCTGGGACCGCGTCGAGAAGGCCTATCGCCTGATCACCGAGGGCCATGGCGAGCACCAGGCCGAAAGCGCCGAAGCCGGCCTCGACGCCGCTTATGAGCGTGGCGAGACCGACGAATTCGTCGCCGCCACCAGCGTGCGCCCGAACGGCAAGCCGGTCGCTGCCGAAGACGGCGATGCCGTGCTGTTCCTGAATTTCCGCGCCGACCGCGCCCGCGAGCTGACCCGTGCCTTCGTGCTCGAGGACTTCGACGGCTTCAACCGTCAAGTACAGCCGACGCTGGCCGCCGACGGCCTGGTCATGCTGACCCAGTACGCCGCGGATATTCCCGCGCCCTCGGCCTTCCCGCCAGCGGACCTGAACAACACCCTGGGCGAGGTCATGGAGAAGCGCGGCAAGACCCAGCTGCGCATCGCCGAGACCGAGAAGTACGCCCACGTCACCTTCTTCTTCTCCGGCGGCCGCGAGAAGGAATTCGAGGGCGAGAAGCGCGAGCTGATTCCTTCACCCCAGGACGTCAAGACCTACGACGAGAAGCCCGAGATGAGCGCCTTCGAGCTCACCGACACCCTGGTCGACGCCATCGACGGCGGCAGCTTTGACCTGATCATCTGCAACTACGCCAACGGCGACATGGTCGGCCATACCGGTGACTTCAACGCCGCCAAGGCCGCCATCGAGGCGGTAGACAAGTGCGTGGGCCGGGTGGTTGAAGCGATCGAGCGCGCCGGTGGTGCCTGCCTGATCACCGCAGATCATGGCAACGCCGAGCAGATGGTGCACCCCGAGACCGGCAACTCCCAGACTGCGCATACCACCTTCCCGGTGCCGCTGGTGTACGTGGGCAGCCGCGAGGCCCGGCTAAAGGACGGCGGTCGCCTGTGCGACCTGGCGCCGACCCTGCTGACCATGATGGGCGAGTCGGTGCCGGAGGAGATGACCGGCGAGGTACTGATCGAGCTGTCGTGAGACCTCTGCGCACCGCAGCCCCAGTCGCGCCATCGAGGCGCCAGCCCGGCAGCTGCCCACCCCCACGTACGACGCCGCCCCGCCCGGGGCGGCGTTGTGGGTTTGTCCGCGCGGCTGTCGCCGTGGGGGCAGCGGTCCTGTGGCTGGGTGGCCTGCCGCTCACTCCTGTGACACAGGCCGGCCTGCCGCTCGCTCAGGCCAGTCCCAGCGAGCAGCAGGCCAGGCAAAGACTCGACGCCATCGGCGAGCGTATTCAAGAGGCCAGTCAGCGCCTGGCCAGCACCGATAGCGCCCGCGACCAGGCCAGCGAGGCCCTGCGCGAGGTGGAAACGGCACTGGCCGAGACCCACCAGCGCCTGGATACAATGCAGGCCGAACGCCGCCGGCTCGATCAGGAGATGGCCGAGCTTGCGCATCGCCGAGAACTGATGGAAGCCGAACGCCGGGAGCAGCGGGCAGCCCTGGGTCGTCAACTCGATGCGCTCTATCGCATGGGCCTGACACCACAGTTGAAGCTGCTGCTGAATCAGGACGACCCTGCACGACTGGACCGCCTGCAGGCCTATCTCAACCATCTTGCCGACGCCCGCAACGAGCGCCTCGATCTGCTCGCTGAACTGGACAAGCGTCTGGAGGACAACCGCCGCGAGCTCGAACACCGCAGCGAGGAGCTGGCTTCCCTGGAGGCCGATGTGGCGGCCCGTAGCCAGGCCCTGGCCAGGCAGAGCCGCGAGCGTCAGGCGCTGGTGGCACAGCTCGACCAACGCTACGACACCGAGGCCTCGAAGCTGGCCTCGCTGGACCAGGACCGGGCCCACGCCGAGCGGGTCCTGCGCGAGGTGCAGGAAACCATGGCACGGCTCGAGCGCCCGCCGCCGTCCACCGCCATCGAGCGCACCCGAGGCGACCTGCCGTGGCCGGTGCAGGGCATGATGCTGTCGCGCTTTCGCGAATCCCGCGGCGTCCACCGCAACGGCATCCTGATTCAGGCGCCATCCGGGACTTCGGTCGAAGCGGTTCACCCCGGCCGGGTAGTGTTCGCCGACTGGATGCGCGGCTTCGGCAATCTGCTGATCGTCGACCACGGCGACCAGGTGATGACCCTCTACGCCCACCTGCAACGCTTCGAGACGGAGGTCGGCAGCCGTGTGGAGCGTGGCCAGACACTGGGCCGCGTCGGCGTCAGCGGAGGCCGCGACGCTCCGGGGCTGTATTTCGAGGTACGCCGTGGCGGTGACCCCATCGATCCTGGTGGCTGGATCGCGCGGCGCTGAGCACACGCCATTTTCAACCATCCGGCCTAAGGCTATGCTTGAACCTTGCCCCTACGTCGAGCGGAGACCGCATGACCGAACCCCGAGCCGCCCACCGTCCCTCGCGCCTCAAGACACTGACCGGGACTTGCCTTGCGTGGTGCCTCGCCGCGTCCCTGGCCTGGCCTTCGCTGGCCAGCGCCCAGGCGACCGACGATGATCTGCCGATCAGCGAGATCCAGGCCTTCTCCGAGGTGTTCGAGCGGATCAAGCGCGGCTACGTGGAAGAGGTCGATGATGCGACCCTGCTCAAGAACGCCATGCGCGGCATGCTCTCGGAGCTGGACCCCCACTCCAGTTACCTCGACGCCGAAGCCTATCGCAACCTGCGGGAGACCACCGAAGGCGAGTTTGGCGGGATCGGCATCGAGGTCGGGCTCGACGACGGCCAGCTGACGGTGATCTCGCCGATCGACGACACCCCGGCCGAGCGCGCGGGACTACAGGCTCAGGACGCCATCCTGCGCATCGACGAGACCCCCACCGATCGGCTATCCCTGCAGGAAGCGGTGGACCTGATGCGTGGCGAGCCAGGCACCGAGATTCGCCTGACCGTGGTCGGCGCCGGCGATGGTGCTCCACGCGAGGTCACCCTGGCCCGGGAAATCATCCGTACCGACAGCGTAAGGAGCGACATCCTCGAGCCCGGCTACGGCTATCTGCGCATCAGTCAGTTTCAGGCCCGCACCGGCGAGCAGGTCGAGGATGCCCTGACCGAATTGCGCGACCAGGGGGCTCTGTCAGGCATCGTGCTGGACCTGCGCAACAACCCCGGCGGCGTACTGCAGTCGGCGGTGGACGTGGCCGACGCCTTCCTCGACCGTGGCCTGATCGTCTACACCGAGGGGCGCCTGTCCGATAGCGACATGCGCTTTTCGGCGACCCAACGCACCGCGGCGCCGGACGTGCCGCTGGTGGTGTTGATCAACGGCGGCAGCGCCTCCGCCGCCGAGATCGTCGCAGGCGCCCTGCAGGACCAGCGCCGAGGCGTGGTGATGGGCACCGAAAGCTTCGGCAAGGGCTCGGTGCAGCAGATCATGCCGCTGGGCAATGGTGAAGGGCTCAAGCTGACCACCGCGCTCTACTACACCCCTAATGGCCGTTCGATCCAGGCCCAGGGTATCGAGCCCGATGTCGAGGTCGTGCGCGGCCGTCTCGAGGTCGCCGATACCAGCAACCTGCGCATTCGCGAGTCAGATCTTGAAGGACATCTTGGCGATGGTGGAGATCGCGCCGGCAGCAGCCGCAGCGATCGGCTGGACGGCGACTACCAGCTGGGCGAGGCACTGAATCTGCTGAAGGCGCTGAACGTGATCAGTCAGCGCGACACGCGCTAGGCCGGGCGACTAGGCCCTGGCCCGCACTCGGCCTGCCCCCTAGCGACAGCTAAGCGGCAGGCGTCCGCGTGAGCCGGTGGCCTGCTGCATGATCAGGCGCTTGATCGGAGACAGCCGGTCGACGCCGGAAAGCCCCAGGTTGCGCGCCAGCGTCAGGCCCGGGTGGCGGCTGCCGAACAGACGCCGAAAGCCTTCCATCAGCACCAGCATCATGGCGTTATCGCCACGCCGACGTCGCTCATAGCGGGCCAGCAGGCTCAAGCCGCCAGGTGCCACGCCGCGACGGCGCCCGTTCAGCAACTCTTCGGCCAGTACCGCCGCATCGAGAAAGCCCAGATTCACCCCCTGGCCGGCCAGGGGGTGAATGCTGTGGGCGGCGTCGCCGATCAGCGCAAGCCCCGGCCGGTGGTAGCGTTCGGCGTGGCGCTGGCTGAGCGGAAAACTCCTGGCCTCATCCAGCACCTCCACCGCCCCCAGGCGATGATCCAGCGCCTCGGCCATGGCCTGGCCCAGCGCCGCCGGCGAGAGTGCCGCCAGGCGCTCGGCTTCCTGCGGGGTGGTGGACCAGACGATCGAGCAGTAGTGGCTGTCTCCCGCCACCGTCAGCGGCAGGAAGGCCAGGGGACCGGTTGCCAGAAAGGCCTGACGGGCTACACCGCCGTGACGCCGCTCGGTCTTCACCGTGGTCACCAGCGCGCACTGCCCGGTGTCCTGTTCACGTACCGCTATCCCGGCCAGCTCGCGCAGCGGTGAACGTGCACCGTCGGCGCCGACCACCAGCGGGGCTGCCAGCACGCTGCCATCATCCAGGGTCACCCGCCGACGAACGGCGCCGTCGTCCAGCGCCACCACCTTGCGACCATGCAGGCGCTGCACCTGCGGCAGCCTCGACAGTTCGGCTTCCAGCGCCGCCAGAATCACATCGTTCTCGACGATATGGCCAAGCACCGGCACCCCGGCCTGATCGGCGCGGAAGCCGACCTCGCCGGAGCCATCGGCGTCCCACACCTGCATGGCGGTGTAGGGCGTGGCGCGCCAGGCGTCGATGCGCGGCCAGGCACCGAGGCCTTCCAGCAACCGTCGAGACACCGGGGTCAGGGCGCTGACGCGGGGGGCCGGCACACTGCCCGGCAGGTCATCCGAGTCCAGCGGGCCCGGACGCGGGTCCACCATGGCGACTGTCCAGCCTTCCCGTGCCAGCAGCACGGCCAGTACGGCACCTACCATGCCGATACCGGCGATCACCACATCGACTCCCGTCGGCGCTGCCTTGGCGGCTGAATCCTCTGCCTGCTCCTTCATCGGCGTCTCGCTCTCCCAGTCTTCCTGACGATCACTGACTCGCTTGCACCACGTGCCTTTGCGGATTCGCCCTCAGGGTCTCGGCAACGCAGCGCACCCAGTGTACCGCCAAGGGCAATCCTATGCTCGACCGCCAGGCTTTCAGGGGCAGACGCCATGGGAAGGCCCTGTGGGCCAGATGACACCAGCGGGCCAGGGTTGCCCCTACCCAATTATCGTTCGCTGCCCATGGCCCGCCTGGCGAGGCCCCGCCTCAGCGGCCCTGCGAGGTTCAGGCCAATCAGTCCTGCGGCACGGGCGTGGGACAGCAGTGGCTGGTCGATGCCGAACAGCCGAATCAGGCCGTCGCTGAAGCGCACCACATTGCGCTGGTCCGCTTCGCGGCGTCGCTCGAAGGCGGCCAGGGTCGCCGCGCTGCCAGGCGCCTGGCCGGCCTCGAGCCCTTGCTCGATGGCCTCGACCAGGTCGATCACCCCTCGCAGCGCGAGGTTGAAGCCCTGGCCCGCCACCGGGTGCAGGGCGTGGGCGGCGTTGCCCAGCACCGCCAGTCCCGGCCGTGTCGTCTCCCGCGCGGTGACCAGCGACAGCGGGTAAACGTGACGCTGGCCGACCTTGACGAAGGCGCCGGCTCGATCGCCAAAGGCGGCCTGCAGCTCTTCGAGAAAGGCGCGGTCCGACAATGCCAGTCGGCGCTGTTCGCTGCCCTTTTCATGGGTCCACACCAGCTCCATGGCCTGTCCCGGCAGCGGCAGCAGCGCCATCGGGCCTTGCCGTGTGAAGCGCTCGTAGGCAACGCCCTGGTGGGGGCGCCCGACCGCGACATTGGCGATCATTGCCACCTGATCGTAGGGGGCCGCGTCGCTCTCGATCCCCAGCGCCTCCTTGAGGCCAGAGCGACCGCCGTCGGCCAGCACGGTCAGGCCGGCCTCCAGCACGCTGCCGCTGGACAACCACAGACGATGGCCTGCGGCCACGGGTTCGATACGCTCCACCCGAGCCGGACAGTGCCAGTCGAGCGGCAGCTCGGCCAGGCGGCGATGCAGCACCCGCCCCATCCAGGCGTTGGGTACCACGTAGCCGAGCGCCTCGACGCCCATTTCGTCGGCACGCAGGCGCGTCGCACCAAGGCGCCCCTTCTCACTGACATGGATCAGCGAGATCGCGCTGGCCTTCGCGGCCATGGCCGACCACACCCCGAGGCGCGAAAAGTGCGCGGCGGACCCCGCCGCAATGGCGCTGGCGCGGGCGTCGAAGCTTGGCTGCCAGGCGTCGTCTTCTCCCGCCGAAGGCGCCACTTCCTGCGGCGACGGTGCGAGTGGTGCCATCGGTGCGGCCTCGACCACCGCGACCTTGAGGCCGGAGTGTTCGATCAATTCCGCCAGGGCCGCCCCCAGGCTCGCCCCCACCAGCCCCCCGCCGATGATCGCCACGTCGACCCGCTCGACCGCATGGCCACCCTCCTGGCAAGACGCCTGAGGGGCGTTCGCTGAAAGGCGGCTTGCCGTTGGTTCCACAGTGCTCTCGGGGGTGTCTTGCGGCATTACTGTATTCCTGTAATAACTTTACGTAATCAAACATTTATTAGCGTGCTAGTTGGCTATAAAACCACCAACTACCCTGGCGAAACAACATCCTGATTTATACCTCAACCACCAGCATCCCTCCCTTGCAGGACCTGTGACACGACACTCTTCTGGAAAATTGGCGCACCCATGTGCGCGGTAATCCGACGATCATCCGGTCCACGACTACCCGACCCACGACTACCCGGTCGTCGACCAGCGGCGGCGCCCCGGGCGGCGGCAAAAAGCGTCCACGACACCAGAGGCACGCACCGATGAGAAAGGTGTGATCGCCGAGAAAGGCATGATCGCCAAGGACAGGTAAGCGGCCGATTCGCCGGCGACCCGAGCCCAGAAGTGCGCTGCCGGATCGATCACACCATCCAGCATAGCAGGCTCTGGCGACGGGAAAAGGAGGGAAAAATCCCGAACTTTGCAGGCATCGTTCGGGACTTTGGAAAGCGTCAGTGGGTGGTGGGGGGCGTCTCGTCGACCTGCTCGACCTGCGGGGTGCCAGGGTGCTGTTCGGTATAGAGCAGCATCGCCGCCATGCGGGCGTGTTCGGTCAGGGCAAAGAGGTCGTTTTCGTTCTCGGCGCTGTCGTCGATATCGGTCTCGATTGCGGCCAAACCCGCGAGATCCTCGATGGCCTCCCTGAGCGGCTCGGACCACTTCTTTCTGGGCGCGTCGCCTGCATCCTCCACCACTTCGAGAAAGCCGAGGGTCCACTCCTTGAGGCCCTGGGCCCGCTCGGCCAGCGAGAACATCTCGTCAGGCAGCAGCGGTTCGAAGTTCAGCTCAGTGCTGGCCAGGGCGTCCAGGGTCTGGCGGCGCCAGCCGAGCAGGCGTTCGGCGCTGGGCTCGTCTCTGGGCTGGTCGACCCCGAGGGTCAGGCAGACCTCCTCGAGCCAGGCCTCGGCGGTGAGGTCGTGCAGGCCGAGTGCCGCGCACAGGCGCCCGTCGAGAAAGGCCGGCGACTGCATGCTGCCATGCAGCAAAAAGGTGTCGGCGATGGTGGAGAAGTCCTGGCGTTCGTTGATCAAAGACATGATGATATCCGCTGAAGAAGAGGTTCAGGGTGGCAATACCGCGGCGCCCCCGGGGTGACCAGAAGCCGCTTGCCCATGGCATCGGCAAGCGCCGTCGGTGATCCCGTCTTGAGGTGTCGCGTTGACCCCCCGCTGAAGGCTCTCTTATAGTGACTCGCAATCGATCCCCGATGGTAACGCATCCTGCCCGTTCGGCGCTGCGTTAGCCAAGGCCCGCCCCGGAGCCAGGCCCATGAATGACACCAAGCGGCATACCACCGACATTACGCTGCTAGAACGCCCCTACACCATCGCCTGTGCCCCCGAGGAGCAGGAGGGACTGGAGCGTGCTGCCCGCTATCTGGACCAGGCCATGCAGGGGATCCACGCCCAGGGCAAGGTGGTGGATCGGGAGAAGATCGCCATCATGGCTGCACTCAATCTGGCCCACGAACTGCTTGGCCTGCGTGACGAGAAGCGTGCAGGCGAAGCCAGCCTGAGCGAGCTGAACACCCGCCTGGAACAGGCGCTCGCCAAGGCGCCGAGTCGCGATTCCGACGTCTGATCAAGGCTGATCAGGGCTTTCGGTACCTGAGCCCGCACCACGCCCCGCACCGCCCCGGTGGTCCGCGCCCCGCCTCATCTGCGAGAGCCGTGCCAGCACTTCATCCCCTTGCTGGTGTCTCGCGACCAGCGCGCCTGATCGACACTGCCTCCCCAAGCACTCGAAGGCATCTTCACTTTGGCGCCAGGCCCCGGTCTGGTAGCATGGAGGAGTTCCCTGGGGTGTGCGCCAGTCGTTACAGTCCCTCGAGCCTATGCGCAGTACCCAGGGGGCCAAATGCTAGCCGGGCCCGTGTGCAAGTCCGTGCGACGGAAAGCCTGACGGCTCGGCTGCGGCCACCCACCTTGAACCTATGGGTTCAAGGGCCAGAACGACAGCGGCACTCTGGGGAACCTCGAATGAACGATCTGCGCTCTTCCATTGACGCACAGATGACGCTCGGACACTTGTCACGTACCGAGCTGCGACGCGAACTGCGACGCCGCCGCCGGGCCCTGAGCCCGCGCCAGCAGCAGGCCGCCAGCCATTCACTATTGGCTCGCCTGCGTCGCCTTCCTGAACTGCTGAGTGCCCGTCGCGTGGCGCTCTACCTACCCAATGACGGGGAGATCGATCCTCGCCCCCTGCTCGACTGGCTACGCCAGCGGCGCGCCCAGGCCTATCTTCCGGTGCTGCGCCCCCTGAGCGACAATCGCCTGTGGTTCGTCCGCTACGACGAGCACACCCCCATGGTCGCCAATCGCTTCGGCATCAGCGAACCCTGCAGCCGTCACGGCGCCCATCCGTCGCGCCGTCTGCCGCCCTGGGCGCTGGACGCCATCCTTCTACCGCTGGTGGGCTTCGACGACGCCGGCCAGCGCCTGGGCATGGGTGGAGGCTTCTACGATCGCACCCTGGCCTTCGCCCATCCCGACAGCGGACAGGGCGGCCCCAGGCCACGCCTGATCGGCCTGGCCCATGACGTCCAGCGCGTCGAACGCCTGCCGGTGGCCTCCTGGGACGTGCCGCTGAACGCCATCGTCAGTGATCAAAGAGTGATCCGCCCTGCCTGAAACGCCTCCGGCCGCCCCTGAGGGCGGCCGGAGTTGGATCTATGCCGATGTCGTGACCATGGTGCCTGATGCCTCAACCTCCCACCAGCGCCTGGGCGTAGCCGGTCGCCACGACTCCCAGGCCGAACACCAGCACCAGTGACATGATCAGATCGGGCTTGCGTTTCATTCCTGACTCCCTTCATACGGCCGCTTGCCGTATTGTCTTGATGTTGTGGTCAAAGCGACTGACTCAGACTATAGGGTGATCACCCATGTATGGCAATCATCACGCTTCCACGATGAAACCCGTCAGCCAGGCGTCATCATGCCCAGCAAGTAAGTCAGCGCTTGCGCGCGCAGGATACGCCGCTTTGCCTCGACTTCCAAGACGTCATCCCGCCATGGCTATGCCATAAACAGTTGGTAGGCGGGATTGTCACTTTCCTTCCAATAGCGATAGCCAATGGCGTCAAAATGTTCCTCGACGTGGGAACGATCCCCGTTGGGAATCTGCATGCCGACCAGCACCCGACCATAGGCAGCACCGTGGTTGCGGTAGTGAAACAGCGAGATATTCCAGTCCTGGGGGAGGTGGGTCAGGAAGTTCATCAGCGCGCCTGGGCGCTCGGGAAATTCGAAGCGATAGACTTCCTCGGTGAACTCGGTACGGGGCCTGCCGCCGCCCAGATGACGGATATGCAGCTTGGCCAGTTCGTTGTCGGTCAGATCCTCGACCGGGTAGCCCGCCTCGATCAGCTTGCCGATCAGCGCCTGGCGATCCTCGCCGCCCGGCTTGACCTGTATGCCGACGAAGATGTGGGCCTGGTCGGCATCGGCGTAGCGATAGTTGAATTCGGTGACCATGCGCTTGCCGATGGTGCGGCAGAACTTCTTGAAACTGCCTGGACGCTCGGGAATGGTCACCGCCAGGATCGCCTCGCGCTGTTCGCCGAGTTCGGTGCGCTCGGCGATGTGCTGGAGCCGATCGAAGTTGGTGTTGGCGCCGGAGTTGATGCATATCAGGGTCTGGCCCTCGGCCCCGGTCTCCTGGATATACTTCTTGAGACCGGCCAGCGACAGCGCGCCGGAGGTCTCGGACACCGCCCGGGTATCCTCGAAGATATCCTTCACCGCCGCACACATCTCATCGGTGTTGACGGTGATCACCTGGTCCACCAGGTCACGCATCAGGGAAAGGGGAATCTCGCCGATCTGCGCCACCGCCACGCCCTCGGCGAACACCCCGACCTGGTCCAGGACGACCCTCTCACCAGCCTCCAGCGCGGCCTTCAGGCAGGCGCTGTCCTCGGCTTCCACCCCGATCACCTTGATCTCCGGGCGCAGGTACTTGATGTAGGCCGCCATGCCGGCGATCAGGCCACCACCGCCCACCGGAATAAACACCGCATCGATGGGGCCGCTGTGCTGACGCAGGATCTCCATGGCCACGGTTCCCTGTCCGGCGACCACATCGATATCGTCAAACGGCGGGATATAGGTGTAGCCGTGGGCCTCGACCAGCTCCTGGGCGTGCTCTGCGGCGGCGGCGAAGGCGTCGCCCTTGAGGATGACCTTGGCGCCCCAGCCACGTACCGCAGCCACCTTGATCTCCGGGGTGATGCGCGGCATCACGATCACTGCCTTGACGCCCATCTGCTTGGCCGCCAGTGCCAGGCCCTGGGCATGGTTCCCGGCGGAGGCTGCGATCACACCCTTGGCTTTCTGCTCATCGGTCAGGTGGGCCATGCGATTGTAGGCACCGCGCACCTTGAAGGAGTGCACCGGCTGAAGGTCTTCACGCTTGATCAGAATCTGATTGTTGAACCGTCGCGACAGCATGGGCGCAGGTGAGATCGGCGTTTCTCGGGCGGCTTCGTAGACCCGGGCCTGGAGAATCTTCTTGACGGTAGCTTCGAGCATTCTGGTATCCAGCGTGAGGGAGGCGGGCAAAACCCCTATTGTTAGCATCGCCTCACGCCCAACGTCCAGCGCCAGCCACCCCAGGCAGACATTGCTTGCCTCGCTGCCGAGCTGACGCAACCGCGATGAAGGCAGAAACGGGCGGAGCCCAGGCACCACAGTGACACGCCACACAGCGTTTCTTCCGTGTTTCGCGATGCCCTATAATGGCCGCAGCTTTCCTCTTCTCACGCTCCCCATCGCAGGTATTCCATGACCCAGGACGAACTCAAGGACGCCGTCGCTGCCGCCGCCATCGACGAGGTCCGCCCGATGCTCGGCCGTGACATCGTGATCGGTGTCGGTACCGGCTCCACCGCCAACTGCTTCATCGACCGCCTGGCAGAGCTGCGCGGGGACTTCCGCGGAGCGGTGGCCAGCAGCGAGGCCAGCGCCCAACGATTGAAGGGGCACGGCATCGACGTCTACGAGCTCAATGAAGTCGGCACCATGCCGGTCTATGTCGACGGCGCCGACGAAGTGAACGCTCACCTACAGATGATCAAGGGTGGGGGTGCCGCGCTGACCCGCGAGAAGATCGTGGCGGCCTGCTGCAAGACCTTCATCTGCATCGCCGACGCCTCCAAGCGGGTCGAGCGCCTGGGCGACTTCCCGCTGCCCATCGAGGTGATTCCCATGGCCCGTTCCTACGTCGCCCGGGAACTGGTCAAGCTTGGCGCCGATCCGGTCTACCGCGAGGGCGTGGTCACCGACAACGGCAATCAGATCATCGACTGCTACGGCCTCGACATCGATGACCCCGTCGCCCTGGAGACCCGCATCAACGCGATCGTCGGAGTGGTGACCAACGGCCTGTTCGCCGCTCGTCCGGCGGATATCCTGCTGATCGGCGGCGCCGACGGCATCAGCCGGCATCTACCCGCCTGAGCCCGGTCACCTGCCTTGGCCGTGGCCAAGCAGCCGGTCCAGGCCAGCGAGGGTGGCCTCCAGCGCACCCCGGTGGGTGTCGATGACACCTTGCCCGGCCTCGCTCAGCCGCTTGCGCTGTTCTGCATCCTCGAGCAGCGCGGCGACACGCTCGACCAGCTCGTCGGCGTCGGCGATCTCGACCAGCGCGCCGGCGTCTCTCAGCAGCTGGGCCACGTCCTCGAAATTGTCGAGATGCGGGCCGGTCACCACCGGCACACCCATCAGCGCGGGTTCGAGCAGATTGTGGCCGCCGATGGGCACCAGACTGCCGCCGACGAAGGCCAGGTCCGCAGTGCCGTAGAGCGCCTGCAGCTCCCCCATGCTGTCGCCAAGATAGATCTCTGCCCTGGCGCTGGGGACGCGCCCCCGGGAGCGCCTGACGGTCTCGAAGCCGGCCTCCTGGCACAGCCTGGCGACCTCCTCGAAGCGCTGCGGATGGCGCGGCACCAGCACCAGCAGGATATCGGGAAAGCGCGCCTGTAGGCGTCGCTGGACCCCGAGCAGCAGCTCATCCTCACCGGGATGGGTGGACCCGGCGACCCAGATCGGGCGATGCCCGATGGCTGCGTGCAAGCGCTCACTCACCTTCAGGGATGCATCATCAAGGGCCATGTCGAACTTCATCGATCCGACGACCTGGATGTGGTCGGACGCCATGCCCAGTTCGACGAAACGCTCGGCATCCTCACCGGACTTGGCCGCCAGCCAGTCGACACAGGCCAGCGACTCGGCCATCAGCGGGCGCAGGCGCCGATAGCCACGAAAGGCACGGGGCGACAGGCGGCCATTGACCACCGCCACCGGGATACCCCGCCTGGCGCAGGCTCTCAGCAGGTTCGGCCACAGCTCGGTCTCGAAGAAGATCGCCTGGCGAGGGGCCAGACGCTGGACAAAGCGACGCGCGGCGCCGGGAAAGTCGAGCGCCACGAAGACATGGCTCAGGGGAGCGGCCGCCTCCGCCTCGGGAACGTCGTCCACCAGCGAGAGCACTCGTTCGGCACCGGTGGCGGTCATGGTGCTGACCACCAGTCGGTGATCAGGGTGGCGTAGGCGCAGGGCGCGTATCAGCGGTCGTGCCGCCACCACCTCGCCCACCGAGGCGCAGTGCAGCCATAGCCGCGGGCGCTCGTCGGCGAAGGGCCGCAGACAGCCCATCCGCTCGCCACGAGCGCGATCCGGCAGCTGTTCGCGCCAGACCCGTCGCCAGATCAGCGGCGACAGCAGTCCGATGGCACCTGAATAGGCGAGCCGTGGCCAGCTCACCCTCAGCTCTCGCGATCGAGGATGGTCGAGATCATGGCGGTGGTCGAGACACCATCCTCAAAGCCGAGCACCTTGACCTCGCCCCCTGCGTCACGCACCGCTTCGCCGCCGGCGATATCCTCGGGCCGGTAGTCCCCGCCCTTGACCAGCACGTCTGGCAGCACCGATTCGATCAAGCGAGCCGGCGTATCCTCGGCGAAGGGCACTACCCAGTCCACCGCGCCGAGCCCGGCCAGCACCTGCATGCGGCGATTGAGCGGATTGATCGGCCGCTTGGGGCCCTTGAGCCGACGGATCGAGGCGTCGTCGTTGACCGCCACGATCAGCCGGTCACCGAGCTGGCGGGCGTGTTCCAGGTAGGCCACGTGGCCGGCATGAAGAATGTCGAAGCAGCCGTTGGTCATCACCACCCGCTCGCCACGGGCCTGGGCGGCGCGCACCGCCAGCACCAACGGTGATTCCTCGATGACGCCGAATTCGGCCAGCTTGTCGCCGTGCAGCGCGGTGTAGAGCTCGGCGATGGACAGCGTCGCGGTGCCAGGCTTGGCCACCACCAGACCCGCCGCCAGATTGGACAGGGTCATGGCCTCGGCGAAGCCGTGGCCGGCGGCCAGGGCTAAACCCAGCACCGCGATCACGGTATCGCCGGCGCCGGTGACGTCGTAGACCTCACGGGCCCGAGTCGGCAGGTGCAAGGGGTCATGGCCTTCGCGAATCAGCGTCATGCCCTTCTCGCTGCGGGTGATCAACAGCGCCTCGAGCTCGAGCTCCTCGCGCAGCGCCTCGCCCTTGGTGGCCAGGATGTCGTCGCTGGGGCAGGGCCCGACCACCGCCTCGAATTCGGCCAGGTTGGGGGTGATCACGCTGGCGCCACGATAGCGCCGGAAATCGCTGCCCTTGGGGTCCACCAGCACCCGCTTGCCGGCCCGGCGCATTTCCGGGATTACCATCTCGACGTTGGCCAGGGTGCCCTTGCCGTAGTCGGACAGGATGATCAGGTCGAAGTTGTCGGTGGCCTCGATCAGCCTGGGCGCCAGCTCCGAGGTGTCGATCTTGTCGAGTCCATCCTCGAAGTCCAGCCGGATCAACTGCTGGTTACGGCTCATCACCCTGAGCTTGGTAATCGTGGGCATGCCGGGAGTACGGTGAAAGTGAGTGCTCACACCCACCTCCTCCAGGCGCGCGGTCAGACGGTCGGCATTGTCGTCGTCACCGACCAGTCCGGCCAACGCCGCGTGGGCCCCCAGGGAGGCGATGTTCAACGCCACGTTGGCGGCGCCGCCCGGACGATCCTCGCACTCTTCCACGCGCACCACCGGCACCGGGGCCTCCGGCGATATCCGGGAGGTGCCGCCGTGCCAGTAGCGGTCCAGCATGACGTCGCCCACCACCAGCACGCGGGAGCGCTCAAGCGCGGTCAGATCAAGCTTCATCGGGTGACTCCCTATCGAGGTCGGAGCGGTGTTGCGAGGCGGTGTCGGCGAGCAGGGTATCGAGTCGCTCGATCACGTCGTCGGCGCGAATCAGCGACATCGCATCGGGATGGCGGACCCGCTGGCCCCAGGTGATGGTGTCGGGATCCGCCTGGAGGAACTCCCGGACGGCGTCAGGGTAGCGATTGACCACGTAGTCGCGCCACAGGTAGGGCGCGGCGCGATCGGGGTTGGTGGTGGCAAACAGGCCCACCACCGGGGTAGCCAGGGCGTTGGCCATGTGCACCGGGCCGGAATCCGGGGCGATCACCACCCGGGCGCGATCGATCAGCGCCAGCAGACCCTTGAGCGAGGTGGCGCCGATGGCGTCGATCACCGCCTCGGGGTGACACAGCGACTGAATGCGCGAGCCCATCTCACGCTCCTGGGTACTGCCGCCCCCGGTCATCACCGTCTTCAGACCAAACTGGGTCCAGGCGTGCTCCACCACGGCGGCGTAGCCTTCCGCCGACCAGTTGCGAAAGTTGCGCAGGCGCGGATTGGCACATGGACTGATCAACAGGTAGGCGCTGTCGCCGGTGAGCTCCCTGGCCTCGGCGTAGGCGCTGTCCGGCACCGGCAGTCGCCACTCCAGCGAGGTATCCTCGACTCCCAGCAGGCGCGCGAAGTCCATGAACGACTCCAGCACATGGGCGCGCTCACGCGGGGCCAGCTGACGGTGCGTGAACCAGTACTGACGGTCCTTGGCCCGTGCCGGGTCGAAGCCCACCCGCACCTTGGCCTTGAGTCCCAGCGACAGCACGCTGGCTCTGAGTGCCTGCTGCATGTGCAGCAGCACGTCGAAGCGGGTATCGGCCAGCTCGCGCCACAGCGCCCGCATGCCCTTGAGGCCGGTGGACTTGTCGTAGACGACGAACTCGACCCCTGACAGGCCGGTCAGTAGACTGTATTCGCCCTTGCCGACGATCCAGGTGATCCGCGCCTCGGGCCATTGGCGCTGCAGGGCTCGAACCGTGGGCACCAGATTGCACACGTCTCCCAGGGCAGAGAGACGCAGCACGCCGATGTGGGCAGGTCGAGCGGGCAGAGGATGCTTCATGCGGTTGGCAACGTATCAGTCAGGAAAGGTGGGCATTTTATACGATGCCACCAGTTTATGTGACGCTGTACCACGGCCACAAATCGGACCCGCTCTGCTGGCGCCAGAATACTGGCGCGAGGCAGGCCTGGTGACCGGACAGGCGCCGGGTCGCGGCCAGAGTCTGTTTCTCGAGGTGGGCGATCGTCAGTGGGTGCTGAGGCCCTACCGCCGCGGCGGTCTCGTCGCCCGGCTATCGACCTCCCGTTACCTGTGGACCGGGCTCGAACGCAGTCGCGCCTTTCGCGAAGTGCGTCTGACGGCACGGCTTTACCAGGCCGGCCTGCCGGTGCCGCGGCCGGTGCTGGGAGGCGTCGTTCGCCATGGCCCAAGCTACGAGGCCGCGCTGATCACCGAGCGCCTGCCGGCCACCCGAGCGTTGGCAGAGCATCTCGGCAGCGGTGATCTGGCCCCGGGCCTGCTCCATGAAGTGGGCCAGGTCATCCGACGCTTCCACGACCATGGCCTCGACCATGTCGACCTCAACGCCCGCAACCTGCTGGTCGACGACAGCGACCGGGTCTGGCTGATCGACCTGGACCGCTGTCGTCTGCGCGCCCCTGGCAAATGGCGCGAGGGCAATCTGGCGCGACTGGGACGTTCGCTGGTCCGCTTCTGCGTCGACGAGACGTCGGCCCAGCAGGCGCTCGAAGAGATCCGCCGCGGCTATAGCGACGCCCAGCCTGTAATCGATAGGGGCCTGTAATCGATAGCGGCCTGTGATCGATTCTCGGCCCCAGAACACCTCTACAGCAACTTCTACAGCGATAGCGACCGCTTACTTACCTCTCTGAACAAGCGGTGTCGCTCGTCAGACGGCCGGCCGGCCAGCGAGCACGTCGTCATAGACCTGAGTCAGCCCCTCAACATGCTGCGACAGCAGGAAGTGCTGCTTGACCCGACGTCGCGCCTCTTCGCCCAGACGTCGCCTCAGCTCGCCATCTTGCGCCAATTCCAGCATGGCGGCGGCCCACTCGGAGGCGGATTCGGGGTCTGCCAGGCGGCCACTGTGAGCGTCGATCAACTCGGGGATGGCGCCACTACGCGAACCAATCACCGCCTTGCCGGCGGCCATGGCCTCGATCACGGTCAGGCCGAAGGCCTCGTTGCGCGACGGCACACAGACCACGTCGAGCACCTCGAACAACCGCGCCAGGTCACGCCGAAAGCCGGTAAAGGTGATGCGCTGCGACAGTCCCTGCTCGGCGACCAGCGCCTCGAGCTCGGCCACGTACTCCTCACGACTGCCCTCCTCGGCGCTGAGTCCACCGATGATGACCCCATGGACATCGAGCGCCGGATGCTCGGCGATCAGTCTCGCCAGGGCCTCGACGAACACCCGCTGCCCCTTGCCAGGCGTCAGTCGCCCCGCCACCCCGATGGTGGTGGCCGACGCCGGCAGCCCGAGGCTTGTGCGCAGGGCGCGCCGCTCGCCGGCGTCCAGACGCGGCGCCAGCGGCGCCGGGTCGATCCCCAGATACAGACGCTGGATACGCTCGGCCGGCAGGGCGAAGGCCTTGACGTTACGTCGCCGGGTCGCCTCGCTGATGGACAACAGCCGCGACACCCGTCCGTAGGCCCAGCGGTGATACAGGTCCTTCTTCGGCCGGGTGACCCCCATATGGTCGGTGAACACCACCTTTAGCCGCGGCCGCAAGGTCGCCAGCAGGGCTGCCAGGCGCAGGTCGCTGGACTTGTGGCAGTGCAACAGGCGGATGTCGTGACGGGCCAGGTACTCAAGCCACCGGCGCACACCGAAAAGCGCCGAGCCTCTGGAGCGGGCAGTCAGCGTCGGCACCCCGGCATCATCGAGGCTCCTGGCCACCCGCGAGTCGCCCAGTGCCAGGGCATGCACCTGCCACCCCTGAGCGGCAAGCTCCGGTATAATCCTCGAAGGATACATTTCCAGTCCGCCCCAGCCGTCCGACAGGCAGATGTGCATGACCTTGTGACTCAAGGTGGTCTCCTTTCCGATAGCGGGGCTCGGGAGCCCAAATGACAGCAACGACGGCCTCGGCCGACGCTCGTGCCCCTCGACTGCTGGTGGTACGCAACGACAAGCTTGGCGATTTCATGCTCGCCTGGCCAGCACTCGCCGCCCTCAAGAAGGCCAAGCCCGCCCCTCATGTCAGCGTGCTGGTACCCGCCTATACGGCGCCGATGGCAAGGCTCTGTCCGTGGATCGACGACGTCTTCATCGACCCGGGTGAACAGGCGCCGAAGGATGCCCAGCGTGCCCTGCTGGCGACACTGCGCCAGGGCGGTTTCACGGCGATGCTGACGCTCTACTCCACCACCCGCATCGGCTGGCTTGGTCTTCGCTCGGGGATTCCCCTGCGCATGGCGCCAGCCACCAAGTGGGCCCAGCTATTCTACAACCGTCGCGTCACCCAGCGCAGATCCCGTTCGGCCAAGCCTGAATACATCTACAACCTGGAACTGGCCGAGGCCATGATTCAGGCGCTGGGACTCTCGTCAGGACAGCCGTCGCAACAGCACCCCGTGCCCCCCTACTGGCCCCTGGCTCCGCAACAACGTGACGCTCAGCGTAGCGCGCTGGGCCAGGCGCTGGGGCTCGACGACACGCGCCCATGGGTGTTCCTGCACCCGGGCAGCGGCGGCTCGGCGGTCAACCTGACTCCCGAGGCCTACGCCGGGCTTGCACAGGGTATCGATCGGCGCCTGGCCGAGTCGGGTGAGCGTCCGCCCCACTGGATACTTACCGCCGGCCCCGGCGAAGAAGCCGTGGCCGAGGCCCTGGTCAAGACGCTGGACGAGGCAGGCCTCAGTGCTTACCGACAGCCGGCCTGCGCAGGACTTGCCGACTTCGCTCGCAGTCTGGCGGCGGCCGACGCCTTTATCGCGGGTTCCACCGGCCCGCTGCACGTGGCAGGCTGTCTCAACCTGATCACCGTCGGCTTCTACCCGTCCCATCGCTCGGCCACCCCGCTGCGCTGGCAGACCTGCAACGACGCCGATCGGCGACTGGCGTTTCATCCACCGACGGATGCCGCTCACCAGGACATGTCGGCCATCGACCTGGAGGCCGCCGCCGCCGCCACTGCAGCGCGCCTCAGGAAGGTCAACCACCATCGGTCGACGGCATAGCAACAGCGTATCGGCGCATCCCACTCGCCACAGCGTATCGGTTGTTGGCACCAGCACCCCATCAAGCCCTTCGTACAGGCAGGCCCCATGACCCCGATTACCGGCATCATCATTACCCTCAACGAGCAGGACAACGTCGAGGAGGCCATCGCTTCGCTGGCCCCGGTGTGCGACGAGGTGATCGTGGTCGATTCCGGCAGCAGCGATGACACCGTTGCCCTGGCCGAGGCCGCCGGCGCTAGAGTGATCCATCAGCCCTATCTGGGCGATGGCCCGCAGAAGGCCTTTGCCGTCCCCCAGGCGTCCCATGACTGGATCCTGGCGCTGGATGCCGACGAGCGCCTGGACGACGACGCCGTGGCGGCGATTCGCGAGCTGTCGCTGGACGACCCGCGCAAGGCCTACCGCTTCAAGCGTCGCAACTTCGCCGGCCGCCACTGGATTCGCGCGGCGGGGTTCTACCCGGACCCGGTGACCCGGCTATACAACCGCACCACCTCGGGCTACCTGCCCAAGAAGGCGCACTCCTCGGTCCAGGCACCGGAGGTGGTCGACGTGGACGCCCATCTGCGTCACTTCACCTACCGTGACCTGTCCCACTGGATGCAGCGCATCGATCAACTGTCGACCCGCGACGCCTGGGCGATGAAGGAACGTGGTGTCACCCCCTCGTCGACTCGTCCCACGCTGCACGCGATGACCGCCATGCTGCGCAAGCTGGTGCTCAAGGGCGGGCTGCTGCAGGGCCAGGATGGCATGACCGTCGCCATCACGACGGCATTCCATGCGTACATGAAGTATGCAAAGCTGAACGAACTGTACGAGAACGAGCGAGCCGATCGCTGATTCGTATCGGTTTCACGGAACGACACCTGGCGCCTCGATCATGCCCCTGCACCGCCCCGCCACCTCGACCTGGCTTCGCTGGGCCGTCCATCTGATTCTCGGCCTGTCCGTGGGCCATGCCCTGGTCATGGTCACCCGGCTGCCCGGCTGGTGCCTGCCGCTGCCGGCACTGGTGTGGTGCGCCCTGGCCGGATGGAAGCGCTGGGGCGCGCCACCTCCGCCACGGCTGCGGGTGCAGGTGATCCCCTGGGCGCTGGCGCCACTGGCCTTCTGGGGCATCTACGTCTACCTGGCCAACAGCTTCGGCCAGGTGGACATGGGCGCGGTCTATTTCCACCTGCAGGCGGGCATTGCCAAGCACGGCGGCAGCGAGCGCAGCGTGGCGGCGATACTGTACACCGCAGCCATGTTGCTGATTCTGGCGGCCTACACCTGGCTGGTGCGAGCCGACTACCGCTGGCAACGCTGGGACCACTGGCTGGCCTTCGTGCTGCTGGTCGCCAATCCGATGTTCTACTCCATGGGCCAGCGCGGTGCGGCGGTGGTCACCGACCCCGGCACCTGGCTGGAGCGTCGCTACGTCGAGCCGGTGATCCTCAAGGCGCCGCCGCAGCCCCCCAACCTGCTGTTGATCTACCTGGAGAGCCTCGAGCGCACCTACGCCGACGAGGCCCGTTTCGGCGACGCCTACGCCGACCTGGCCGCCTTGGAAGCGGATGCGGTGGTGTTCGACAACGTTCGCCAGCTCGACAACACCGGCTGGACCATGGCCGGCATGATCGCCAGCCAGTGCGGCACGCCGCTGATGCCCGCCGGCCTGCTCCACGACAGCCAGTTCGAGCCACTGCACCACGTGGTACCCGGAGTCGCCTGCCTGGGGGATCTGCTCGCGGGGCTTGGCTACCGCCAGACCTTCATGGGCGGCGCAAGCACTGAATTCGCCGGCAAGGGGCTGTTCTACGAAGACCACGCCTACGACCGCGTGCTGGGGCGCGAGCAGCTTGCAGGCCGCCTCGACGACCCGGACTATCTCAATAGCTGGGGCCTCTACGACGACAGTCTGTACGCCATGGCGGAAGAGGAAGCAAAGCGCCTGGATCGTCAGGACGGTCCCTGGAACCTGACCGTGCTCAATCTGACCGCCCACGCCCCGGCGGGCTATCCGGCCAGGGCCTGCCAGGCCAATCAGGGCGAGCACGATGGTGTGGATATCCTGTACGCGGTGAAATGCTCGGCCTGGCTGACCCGCCGGCTGATCCAGCGCCTTGGCGACCAGGGTCTGCTGGAGGACACCCTGGTGGTGATTGCCAGTGACCATCTGACCATGCGTGTCTCGGCCTGGGATCAGCTGATTCAGACGCCTCGCACCAACACCCTGATGATGATGGGCAATGCGCTGACGCCCCAACGCATCTCGACCACCGCCACCACCATGGACACCCTGCCGACGCTGCTGGAGGCGATGGGCTTCACCATCGACTGGCACCGCGCCGGACTGGGCGTCTCGCTGTTCTCGAACGACCCGACCCTGGCCGAACGCTACGGCCTGGAAGCGCTCAACGGGTACATGCGTGAAGAAACCGCGCTGCAGCAACGCCTGTGGCAAGGCCTGGCCCCGGCGTATCGCAACGACGGACAGCCCGACAGCCCGCCCGAGGCGCCCCAGCAGCCTTGACCTTGGCGTCTACCTGCCTGGGCGCCCATATGAAGAGTAGCGGCGACAGGGCGCCTGGATGACGACCAGGACGGCTGGACAAGGCTTCACAGACGACACCTTGCCCCGGATCACTCGTTGCTGGCGTCGATCCGGTTCGGGGCCTCGTCTGTCAGGATCGCCTCCAGCACGCTGTCCACAGTGATCTGCTTGAGGCAGTTGGTATGCCCGAGCGGGCAATGTCGCTCGAAGCAGGGCGAGCAGGACAAAGCCAGATAGTGAATCCGGGCGTTGTCGGTCAGCGGCGGCGTATAGGCCGGCGACGAGGAGCCATAGATCGCCTGGATACGCGTCCCTACCGCGGCGGCCACATGCATCAACCCGGAGTCATTGGTCACCACCTGACGACAGTCGCCAAGCAGGTCGACGGCATCCTCCAGGCGGGTCTCGCCACACAGGTTGTGGGCATGCTCGAGACCGGTCACGATCTCCTCGCCCGCCGCGTGATCCTTGGGCCCACCCAGCACCCTTACCTCGAACCCTTGAGCGATCAGCTCCCCGGCCAGGCGATGGAAGTAGGCCAGCGGCCACTGCTTGGCGGGGCCATATTCCGCCCCTGGCATCAGGCCAATGGCAGGGCGCACGCCGAGTCGATGTTCATCATGCAACCGCGCCAAGTTGATCGCATCCTGACGCAGCCGTGGCTGGGGGATCTCGAAGTCGCCGGCAGCGGCAGCGTCCGCCGGCAGCCCCAGCGAGACGAAGCGCTTGACGGTCTGGTCGAGCACGTCGCGCTGCAGCTCACGGCGCTCGCTCAACAGGCCAAAACGGTGCTCCCCGGTGAACCCGGTTCGCCTGGGTATCCGCGCCAGAAAAGGCACCAGTGCCGACTTCCAGGAACGCGGCAGCACGATGGCATGATCGAAGCGTCCCTTGAGCGACCTGGCCAGCCGTCGTCGGGCGGAAAAGCCGAAGACGCCGTGTCCGACGGCCAGCTCGACGACCTCGTCGACCTCATCCATGCGCTCGAGGATCGGCCTCGACCAGGCAGGTGCCACCACCGCCAGGGCGGCGGCGCCCTGCTGCTTCAGCGCCTTGAACAACCCCTGGGCCATGACCATGTCACCGACCCAGCTGGGACCGACCACCAGCAGCCGCTGGCCCGCCAGCCGCGGCTGCGCCATGACCGGCGCAGCTTCAGCCATTCAACCACTCCAGGTAGCGGGTCACGCCCTCGGCCACGGTGTGGAATTCCTTGTCGTAGCCGGCCTCGCGCAGCCGCGAGATATCGGCACGGGTGTAGCTCTGGTAGCGCCCCTTGAGCTCTTCCGGGAAGTCGATGTAGTCGATGCGGCCCTTGCCGTAGAAGTCGATGACCGTCTCGCCGATGGTCTTGAACGGCTCGGCGCGGCCGGTACCGAGGTTGTAGATTCCCGACACCTCGGGGTTGTCCAGAAACCACAGATTGACGTCGACCACGTCGCCGACATAGACAAAGTCACGGCTCTGCATACCAGCGTCGTAGCCGTCCCAGGCGCCGAACAGGCGCAGGTTCTCGCCGGCGCTGATCTGGGTGTGGTGATGGAAGGCCACGCTGGACATCTTGCCCTTGTGCTGCTCGCGGGGGCCGTAGACGTTGAAGTAGCGAAAGCCCACCACCTGGGTCTTGAGTTCGGCCTGGCGCGAGCGCACGTACTGGTCGAACAGCAGCTTGGAGTAGCCGTAGACGTTAAGCGGTTTCTCGTGCTCGGGGGACTCCACGAACACCTCGCTGCCGCCGTAGGTGGCCGCCGACGAGGCGTAGAGGAAGGGAATGCCCTCCTGCTCGCAGAAGTGCAAAAGCTCCTTGGAGTAGGTGAAGTTGTTCTCCAGCATGAAGCGCCCATCCCACTCGGTGGTGTCCGAGCAGGCACCTTCGTGGAAGATCGCCTCGATGGGCGGAAGCTGGTTCAGCTCGCCGCGCATGTGGGCCTTCACCCGGGACAGGAACTCGTCCTTGTCCATGTAGTCCCCGAGGGTCAGGTCCGCCAGGTTGACGAACTTGGTGCCGTCCCGCAGGTCATCCACCACCAGGATGTCGGTGCGCCCCCGGTCATTGAGGGCCTTGACCAGATTTGAACCGATGAAGCCGGCTCCGCCTGTCACTACGATCATGGGAAAACCTCTGTTGGCGCTGTGCCTATAACCGAATTGCCTGTGATTGTATACTTGACGGCTCGTGAATTCATGGCCAACGGTGCTTCCCAATGACACAGTCGACGCCAGACGTGGCAACCTTCCAGGGCCTGATCCTCGCCCTGCAACAGTACTGGGCCGAACAGGGCTGCGTGATCATGCAGCCGCTGGACATGGAAGTCGGTGCGGGCACCTTTCACCCGGCCACCTTCCTGCGCTCCATCGGACCCGAAACCTGGAACTCGGCGTACGTTCAGCCGTCTCGCCGTCCCACCGATGGCCGCTACGGCGAAAACCCCAATCGCCTGCAGCACTACTACCAGTTCCAGGTGGTCATGAAGCCCTCCCCGGCCAACCTCCAGGAACTGTATCTGGGGTCGCTTGAGCGTCTCGGCATCGACCCGCTGGTCCATGACATCCGCTTCGTCGAAGACAACTGGGAGTCACCGACCCTGGGTGCCTGGGGACTCGGCTGGGAGGTCTGGCTCAACGGCATGGAGGTGACCCAGTTCACCTACTTCCAGCAGGCCGGCGGCATCGAGTGTTTCCCGGTCACCGGTGAGCTGACCTACGGCCTCGAGCGCATCGCCATGTACCTTCAGGACGTGGACAGCGTCTACGACCTGGTATGGACCATCGCACCCGACGGCTCCCGCGTTACCTACGGTGACGTCTACCTGCAGAACGAGCGCGAGCAGTCCACCTACAACTTCGAGCATGCCGACGTGGACGCCCTGTTCGGCAACTTCGACCACCAGGAAAGCGAGTGCCAGAAGCTGCTCGCCGCCAACCTGCCGCTGCCGGCCTACGAGCAGGTACTCAAGGCCTCCCACACCTTCAATATGCTCGACGCCCGCCACGCCATCTCGGTCACCGAACGCCAGCGCTATATCCTGCGCGTGCGCACCATGGCCCGCGACGTGGCCCACGCCTACTACGCCTCACGCAAGGCGGCCGGTTTCCCGCTGGCCCCGGAAGCGCTGCGACGTGAACTTCTCGACGACGAACCCCTTGCCGCACAGGGAGACGCATAAGCATGGCCGCCCACACCCTCTTGCTTGAACTCGGCGTGGAAGAACTTCCGCCGGGAGCCATCGACACTCTCTCCGACGCCTTCGCCGAGGGCGTGCGTCGCGGTCTCGCCGATGCCGGCGTCGACTTCCAGGGCGTCACCGCCTACGCCTCCCCCCGCCGGCTGGCGGTGCGGGTCGAGGCACTGGCCGACAAGCAGCCCGACCGGGACGTCGAAAAACGCGGCCCTGCCCTGGCGGCAGCCTTCAAGGATGGCGAGCCAACCAAGGCAGCCCAGGGCTTTGCTCGCTCCTGCGGCGTCAGCGTCGACGACCTGATCCATCTGGAGACCGACAAGGGCACCTGGCTCGGCTACCGCGAACAGCAACAGGGCGAGGCCACCGTCGCCCTGCTGCCCGCCATCATCGACAAGGCTGTGGCGGCCCTGCCGGTGCCCAAGAACATGCGCTGGGGCGCTTCCCGCATCGAGTTCTCCCGCCCGGTTCACTGGCTGGTGGCGCTCTACGGCGACGAGGTCGTACCCGCCACGGTGCTGGGCCTTGAGGCCGGCCGCGAGACCCGCGGACACCGCTTCCACGCCCCCGAGGCCATCGTCCTGGAACATGCCGACGACTACCTCGGTGCCCTGGAGGATGCCTGGGTGCTGGCCGATCGCAGCAAGCGTCGCGAGCGCATTCGCGAACAGGTACTGGCCGAGGCAGAACTGCTCGAAGCCACCGCCGTCATCGACGAGGACCTGCTGGAAGAAGTCAGCGGTCTGGTCGAGTGGCCGGTGGCGCTGACCGGCAGCTTCGACGAGCGTTTCCTCGAGGTGCCGGCGGAATGCCTGATCTCGTCGATGAAGGCCAACCAGAAGTACTTCCACCTGCTGGATGCGGACGGCAAGCTCAAGCCCGCCTTCATTACCGTGTCCAATATCGACAGCCGCGAGCCGGACAAGGTCATCGCCGGCAACGAGAAGGTGATTCGCCCTCGTCTGGCCGATGCCGCCTTCTTCTACGAGACCGACCGCAAGCGCCCGCTCGCCGAGCGCATCGAGGGCCTCTCGAGCGTGGTGTTCCAGAAGCAGCTCGGGACCCTCGCCGACAAGGCCAGACGCAGTGCCAACGTGGCCGCGCACATCGCCAGCCGGACCGGCGGTGACGAGTCCCGCGCTCGCCGTGCTGCGGCCCTGGCCAAGTGTGATCTGGTCACCGAAATGGTGCTCGAGTTCCCGGAGCTTCAGGGCATCATGGGGCGCTACTACGCCGAGCACGATGGCGAAGACGCCGAGGTCGCACGCGCGCTGGAAGAGCAGTACCTGCCGCGGTTTGCCAGCGACGCCATCCCCCAGACCCTGACCGGACAGGCCCTGGCCATCGCCGATCGCCTGGATACCATTACCGGGATCTTCGGCATCGGCCAGCGCCCCAGCGGTACCAAGGACCCCTTCGCCCTGCGCCGTGCTTCCATCGGCGTGCTCAATATCCTGGTCAAGGGTGAGCTGGATCTGGACCTGCGCGAGCTGCTCGAGCTGGCCGTGGCCCAGCATGAGGCGCTGCCCAAGGCAGACGGCCTGGTCGATGACGTCCTTGGCTACATGCTCGATCGCTTCCGTGCCTGGGCCCAGGACGAAGGGATCGGTGCCGAGGTTTACCTGGCGGTGCGTGCACGCCCGGTGACCCGCCCGCTGGACTTCGCCCGTCGCCTGCGCGCCGTGGCGCAATTCGCCACGCGTGATGAAGCCGCCGCCCTGGCCGCCGCCAACAAGCGAGTCGGCAACATCCTGTCCAAGCAGGATCACGATGGACGCACCGAGGTCGACGAGAGCCTGCTCTCCGAGGACGCCGAGAAGGCCCTCAAGAACGCCGTGGCAGCTTGCCAGGAGCAGGTCGCTCCGCTGTTCCAGCAAGCCCGCTACAGCGACGCTCTGGACGTGCTGGCAAGCCTTCGGGCACCGGTGGATGCCTTCTTTGACCAGGTGATGGTCATGGCCGAAGACGAAGCCGTTCGTGCCAATCGTCTGGCCCTGCTGGCAAGCCTCCAGGCGCTGTTCCTCGAAGTAGCGGATATCGCCGAACTGCAGCAGTAATCCTGCCCCAGGTGGTAACGAGGCCGGCCCCGCAAGGGGCCGGCCTTTTTTATATCGACAGGCTGAGCCCGCCTGGCCCACTACCCCACGACCCCAAAGCCCCTGAACCCTTCATAGGGGATACCACAGCCGCTACGAACGCAGGAGTGAGCCAATGGGATGTCGCATGGAGAGTCAAACCTGGCGATGCAGAGTGTGGCACTCGCCACCGACGTTTCACGTGGAACATTGCCCAGATAGAAAGCGCCAGCGGCGACAATGTTTCACGTGGAACATACAGGAGTACAAGCAAGGGCAGGCTCTCGTGTTTCACGTGAAACCCACCCCGCTTGATGTACCTCCAGTACGCCGCCTGGAGCTTGTACCCCGACGCCAGCCCTGAGCCTCACGCTCACTGCTTTACTTGGCGCCCCGCCTCCGCCGCTCTACTCTGCGCCCCGCCTCCGCCGCTTTACTCAGCGATACTTTCCGCCAGCCGCTGATCCATGATCACTACCGTCTTGCCCAGTTCGAGATAATTGTCCTGCGAGTCAGTTGCCGGCAGGCCCACGCTCGGGTGACGGTCGGCTATGGTGCCCGAACGCAAGCCACTGCCAACGGCACCGTTGGCGAGCCACTCAGCCAAGTCGTCGGCTCTCAGACGACGTCCGATAGCGGGCCTGAGTCCGTGGCGATCCATATGACCGAGCATGGCCTCCAGGTCGCCACGGCTGCCGACGCTGATCCCTTCCAGATGCAGCAGCTTGCGAATCGCCGGTCCCACCAGATCACCCTCGACACGGCCACTCTCGAGAAAGCCCACCAGGGCGATATGTCCATTGGTAGCCATTGACGGCAGAATGGCATCGACCAGAAACTGCCCGCCCACCACATCGATGGCACGCCCTACGCCCACCGACTCGGTGATGGCCATCACCTGGGACACCACGTCGGCCGCCCCGCCCTCCCGGCCGATCACCGCTACCGCGCCTAAATCACTGAGCCGTGCTGCCAGAGCGGGTCGCGACGTCACCACGATAGGCCGAGCACCGGCCGCAGCCGCCATCTGCAGGGCCTGCAGCGACACGTTGCCGGTTCCCGCCAACAGCAGGTAACGGCCCTGCAGCTCATCCAGGTCGCCAAGCGACTTCCAGGCCGTGACGCCGGAGATCGCCAATGCAGCGGCTTCCTCGAGCCGCCAGCCAGATGGCACGGCAACCAGCGCACGACGGGGAACGATGACCTCCTCCGACAACCAGCCATCACCAGGACCGCCCAGCTTTGAGGCGTGATAGGACTCCTTGAAAGCTCCAGAAATCCAATCGATGGTGTAGTGGCCCAGCACCGGTTGTCCCACCTCGAGATCAACGACATCCCTTCCCGTTTCCAGCACCACCCCAGAGCCTTCAGACAGCGGCACGAAGGGGCGTGGCATCTGCGGCAGATAGCTGCCGTCCTGCAGCGCCCTGTCGCGGTAGTTCAGCCCCACCGCAGCGACCCTGACACGCACTTCTTCGCTGGCCAGGTCACGACGCGCTACCTGGTATTCATGGATTCCTTCAGGCCCCACCCTGTCAGAGCGGAATTGACGAAAGTGACGTAGCGATACCAATGGGCGTAGACGAGCTTCCAGTAACATGGGAACAACCTCCTCGTTGGTCTTCCCCTATCCTGGCCCGTCCGAGACCAGCGCAGTAGCGAAGCTCACGGAGTACTGTCTTGCGCTAGACTCAACAATCAGGCCCCGAGTCAGAGCCGTCTCTCGCCGCGCTGCTCTGGCGCTGGCACTGGCTCCGGCTCTGGCATTGCCCGCGCCAACCCCACGGCAAGATCCGCTGAAGCATAGTCATTGGCAGCTTCCGATCGATTGCCGAGTGAGTCGCTGCATGGGCCTTGTGGTGACAAGCGCTGGAAAGAAGTATCTGTCGCCGCACCGGCGCCCATCGCCCCTGGCCCCATGGCGACTCGTGCAATGACCAACCCCCTGCCTCTGGACGAGAGTGCACCATGCCATCCCATCACGACACACTGGTCGCTGGACTGCTTGCCCTGGTTGAAGTGGCAAGATATGGCTCACTGCGTGCGGCCGGCGAGCAACTCAACCTCACCAGCGGCGCGGTCAGCCGTCGCCTCGATGCCCTAGAGTCCCGGCTCGGGACGAAGCTGTTGCACCGGACCACCCGTGAGGTTTCCCTGACCCTGGCGGGCCGCACCTACCTGGAACGCGCTGTCCCTGCTCTACGGTTACTCGACAAGGCGGCGGATACCTTGCAGGACATCAGTGACCGACCGCGAGGACTGATCCGCCTATCACTACCGGTCAATTTCGGCCGAATCCATATTGCGCCCTTCCTCCCCGAATTTCTCGATCGCCATCCAGACATTGAAGTGGACGCCGACTTCGACGATCGCTTTGTCGATATCGCCTCGTCCGGGCACGATCTGGCAGTGCGAGTCGGGGTGCTCGAGAACTCTCGCTTGGTCGCCCACCCCTTGGCCGCAGATCAGCGCATGCTGGTGGCGTCGAGGGCCTATCTTCAACGCCACGGCATACCACGTCACCCACTGGACCTGCTGCACCACAACTGCCTTCACTACACACGTTTCCAGGGTATTCAGCGCTGGCCACTTCGCCGTGGCGACGAGGTTCACAACGTGCCGGTCAGCGGAAGCTACAGAGCGAACTATGGGCACGCACTGGTGATTGCGGCAGAGGCAGGTATCGGCATCCTTCATACCTCCCGTTCCATCGTCGGGGCCTCGCTGGAAGCCGGCAGGTTGCTCCCCGTGCTCGAGGACTGGTCGCTGCCAGACATCAGCATCCATGCGCTGCTTCCAGGACGGGATCCGCCAATGCGGGTACGAGCATTGCTCGATCACCTGAAGGACTCGATACCCACAGCACTGGCGACAGCCGGCGCGACAGGCTTGGACACCGACACTACGTCGCCACCACTTTTGGACTAGGCGCTGTCCGAAAAGTCGACGAGCGAAGGTTAGACAAGGCAAAAATCGGTGAGAAAGCGCAGTTTACGGGGTGTAAATGAGCATTTTGATCCGATTATTAACGCCGTATTACCGAGCGCAGGCACTTTTCAGACAAGCCCTAGGGTGTTGCCAGCGACAGCTAAGGGGGCTGGGATCGCAGCGATCCGTGGCTTACTGAATACGGAGGAGCCTGGGATGGTTGTCGCTGGAATGGGCTTGCATGAGACCCTTGCATGAGACCCTTGCATGAGACCCTTGTTACGCCCTCGACATGGCGGGAATAGCACGAGCTTCCACTGGCAAAAGGTGAGACAGGCAGCAACAGCGGCGGGGTTGGCAAGAACTGCAACGAGGGCCACGGACACGGCCTCAACAGCACCTGATTGTTTCACGTGAAACATGCCCCTACACTGGGCCGATTGCGTGACAGCAACCACCCTTACCCATCGCACAGACCAGGTAGACCCATGGCCCCACGACTCGTCATTCTCGACCGTGACGGAGTGATCAATCAGGACTCCGACAACTATATCAAGTCGCTCTCCGAGTGGGTCCCCTACCCCAGCGCCATCACCGCCATCGCCCGTTTGTCCCAACAGGGCTGGACCGTCGCTGTTGCCACCAACCAGTCAGGCATCGCTCGCGGCTACTACGATGAGGCTACGCTTGAGGCCATGCACACCAGGATGCTGAGCCTAGTGGAGGCCGAGGGCGGTCGGATCGAGCATATCGCCTACTGCCCTCACATTAGCGAGGACCGCTGTGATTGCCGCAAACCCTTGCCCGGTCTGCTCCGCCAGATTCAGGCTGCGCTTGCACTCGACAGCCTGGAAGGCGCCTGGATGGTGGGCGACAGCTACCGGGATCTCGAGGCAGGCGCTGCCATGGGCTGCCGCCTTGCATTGGTGCGTACCGGCAAGGGCGAGCGCACACTAGCCAAGCATCCAGAACTTGGCCGGACAGACAGCGAGGCAGAGGTCCATGACGATCTCGCTGGTTTTGTCGATCAACTGCTGCAAGGAAACCTGGATACCTGAAAGCACCCTGCATCAGGCTCGCCCCCTCGTCAGCCCTCGGCGAGCCTCCAGGCCTGGCCGACGACGTGGCTCTCCTTTCATCTGTCTACAACTGCCGAGCCGCCATGTTTCACGTGAAACATGGCGGCTCGCATTCTTCGTATATCAACGTCCAAACAACAAGTTAGAGCACGGGAAAGCTCTTGCGACTTACCCGCCGGGAGAGGACATGGTGCTCAATTGTCGGTCTTTCTGTGATGACTGCGAGTGCAATGTATCGAGCCCCCTCCGGACAGGTTCCCGCACGTTCCATATACTTCGACAACCAAGCCATCCAGTCTGAAGCGTGAGACTCATCAGGTCCAAATAAGAGGAGGCGGATAACAAGCCGCGGGCAACAAGACACAGATGGCAAGACGCCGATCGCAAGATGCGGATAGCCAGACACGGTCCCAGCCTTGGAATCTCAGGCCTGATGCCGTGATGTTTCACGTGAAACGTTGCGGAGGAGCGAGGCCACGGACGCAGCTCGATTGTGGCTTGTCGTGCGCTCTCGTCTGTTACCACCCCTTGCCACCATCCCGTCCCCCCCTTCCAACAGCTCCTTCCAACAGCTCCTTCCAACAACACCTCCATTCCTCCCTTTCTCATTCCCTCCTTCCATCCCCTTCTGCGAGATGAGGCCAAGGAAATCGATACGCCGCATCGTTCGACCACTTCAATGTCATCGCGCAAGCCGGATACCTTCCTCCGAGTATCTGCCTGAAGCTCGGGTACTCCCCCGTACTCGGCACGAATGCTGACATCGACCAGACATTGGATATCAAAGAGGCGTGGGTCCTGGCTTGAGCAGCTGGACCTTATATCGCCAGATGTTTCACGTGAAACGTGCAAGCTGCGCCGCAGTCCTCAAGCGCCTGCCCACCGTGCAACCGCCATGGAGACACCGCACCGTCGTCTTTCATCTACTGACATCCAGCTACGCCCACCGACTTCCATCGCCGGACACACCTCCGACCCACCGCGTTCGCCAGCAGAATTTTCCGACCACAGCCAATGGCGTGCGGTCAGATGTGTATCTGCTCATTCGCGATACACCCTCGCCGGATGACAAAAGAAGCCTGGTGCACCCTGCCCTCTTATAGCGGGCCTTTCAAGAAACCAGTCACCCAACCATCCAACCATTCGGCCGCTGGCAAGCTACTGATACTAGAACAGAAAAAACCCCGATCCTGAAGATCGGGGTTCTGTTGTGAGATGTTTCACGTGAAACATCGAGGCCATGGGCCTGGGACTTCCTGCTGCACTAGATGTCCAGATTGGCCACCAGAGCGTTGCGCTCGATAAAGTCACGACGCGGTTCGACTTCATCACCCATCAGGGTGTTGAACATCATGTCGGCGGCAACGGCATCTTCGATGGAAACCCGCAGCATACGCCGCGTATTGGGATCCATGGTGGTTTCCCACAACTGCTCCGGGTTCATCTCGCCCAGGCCCTTGTAGCGCTGGATCGACAGACCACGCTGTGCCTCGTTCATCAGCCAATCCAGCGCCTCATAGAAGGTCTTGACCGGCTTCTTGCGCTCACCACGGGCGATATAGGCGCTCTCTTCCAGCAGCCCATCCAGCGTCTCACCGAGGCCAGCGATGGCGCGATAGTCGGCGCTGGTGAAGAAGTCCAGGCCCCAGACGTAGTCGGTGGTCACGCCATGGGCAATCAAGGTTACCGCCGGCAGGAAGAACCCGCGTTCATTGTCTTCCTGCAACGAGAAGGTGTAACGCGGTCCGCCCTCGTAGGCCACCAGATCGTCCATTTCCTTCTGCAGGAACTCGATCCAGTTCTGCATGGTGCCGCGATCACGAAGGCTGTTTTCGCCGTCAAGATGTGCCGCATGGACGATCTTGCGCAGCACCTCGCTGGGATAGACCCGCGACAGACGATCGATGCGCTTCATTACATCACGGTACTGGTTCACCAGAGTCTCAAGCTGAGCCCCGCTGATTCCTGGCGCATCTTCACTGACGCACAACCGCGCTCCGTCCAGGGCGGTGGTGGTCAGGTAGTCGATCATCGCCTGCTCATCCTTGAGGTAGAGCTCCTGCTTGCCACGCTTGATCTTGTACAGCGGCGGCTGGGCGATAAACACATGCCCGCGCTCGATCAACTCCGCCATCTGACGGAAGAAGAACGTCAACAGCAGGGTACGAATATGCGAACCGTCCACGTCAGCATCGGTCATGATGATGATCGAGTGATAGCGCAGCTTGTCCGGATTGAACTCCTCACGGCCAATGCCGCAACCCAGGGCAGTGATGAGCGTCCCGACTTCCGCAGACGACAGCATCTTGTCGAAGCGGGCCTTCTCGACGTTGAGGATCTTGCCCTTGAGCGGCAGGATAGCCTGGGTACGCCGGTCACGCCCCTGCTTGGCACTACCCCCGGCCGAGTCACCCTCGACCAGGTAGAGTTCGGACAGACCGGGGTCCTTTTCCTGACAGTCGGCCAGCTTGCCGGGCAGCCCTGCGATGTCCAGGGCACCCTTGCGGCGGGTCATATCACGCGCCTTGCGCGCCGCCTCGCGGGCCCTGGCAGCGTCCAGCATCTTGTTGACGATGGCCTTGGCTTCGTTGGGCTTCTCTACCAGATACTCCGAGAAAGACCGACCAAGTTCTTGTTCTACCGCAGTTTTTACCTCGGAAGAGACCAGCTTGTCCTTGGTCTGGGAGGAAAACTTCGGGTCCGGCACCTTGACCGAGATGATCGCGGTCAGGCCCTCACGGGCGTCGTCACCGGAGGTGTTCACCTTGGTCTTCTTCAGCAACCCTTCCGCTTCAATATAGTGATTGAGCGTACGAGTCAGTGAAGCGCGGAAACCGGCCAGGTGGGTACCGCCATCCCGCTGAGGGATGTTGTTGGTGTAGCAGAAGATGTTCTCGGCGAAGGTATCGTTCCACTGCATCGCCACCTCGACCGCCACGCCATCTTCCCGCTCCACATTGAAGTGGAAGACAGGGTTGAGAACGGTCTTGTTGGTGTTGAGGTGGTCGACGAAGGCCTTCAGGCCACCTTCATAGTGAAACAGCTCTTCCTTGCCGCTACGCTCGTCCAGCAGGCGGATAGCCACACCAGAATTCAGAAACGACAGCTCACGCAGACGCTTGGCCAGAATATCGTAGTGAAACTCGATATTGGCGAAGGTCTCGGGAGACGGACGGAAGTGCACCCGCGAACCGGTCTGCTCGGTCTGCCCCACCACAGCCAGCGGCGACTCGGGGACACCGTGACGATAGATCTGCTCGTGGACCTTGCCAGCACGCCAGATGGTCAGCTTGAGCTCTTCAGACAGCGCATTGACCACCGAGACACCGACGCCGTGCAGGCCGCCAGATACCTTGTAGGAGTTGTCATCGAACTTACCGCCCGCGTGCAACACCGTCATGATCACTTCGGCCGCCGATACGCCTTCCTCTTCATGAATATCGGTAGGAATGCCACGGCCATTGTCACTGACGGTGATCGACTCATCCGGATGGATGATCACCCTGATCTCGCTACAGTGGCCGGCCAGCGCTTCGTCGATGGAGTTGTCCACCAGCTCGAACACCATGTGATGCAGGCCGGTACCATCATCGGTATCGCCGATGTACATCCCGGGCCGCTTGCGTACGGCATCCAGGCCTTTCAGTACCTTGATGCTCGATGAGTCGTAAGCATGTTCGCTCATTGACCACTCCGTCGTGAAGTCTGTCTGTCTATGGCCTGCAGCTGGCCGAAGCCGTCAGCGTCTTGTTTCACGTGAAACATTGCCATCGGCGTATCGGGTTGCCACAGGTCGGCCAGTACCTCGTGATCCACGCTGGTGATGAAGGCCTGGCAGCGCATCCGCTCCAGCCACTGGCAAAAGATCCTTCGGTGGTTCTGGTCCAGTTCGGCGGGCAGATCGTCGATCAAGTAGAGACAGGTCCTGCCTGTCATCTTCTCGAGTAACCGTCCCTGGGCAAGCTTCAGTGCGCTCACGACGAGTTTCTGTTGTCCTCGTGAAAGCACTTCGACCGCTGGTCGTTTGCCGAGTCGAATCGCCAGATCCGCTCGCTGGGGCCCCTGCTGGGTAAAGCCCATCTGACGATCGGTGTCGCGTCCCTGCTCGAGCACCTCGGCCAGATCTCGCTGTCGATCCCAGCCACGGCTATAGCGCAGCGTCAGTGATGGCAGTGAAATCAGCCCTTCCAGCGTTTCCTCGAATACCGGGATAAAGGTATCGATCCATTCCCTGCGCAGGATGTCCATGCGCTCGCCCGAAAGCGCCAGCTCATGCTCCCACACTGACAGGGATTGAGGCTCCATTCTACCATGCCTGAGCAGGGCATTCCGATGTTTCAGGGCGCGACGGAAACGCTGCCAGGCCTGCAGGAAGTCATGTTTCACGTGAAACACTCCCCAATCCAGGAACTCCCTCCTGCCGGCGGGAGATCCCTCCAGCAGGCGGAAGGCGTCGGGGTTGATCAACTGCAGGGGCAGGGTCTCCACCAGACGAGACACCCTGTCGAGTCGCTCACCGCCAATGCGCAGCGTCAATTCGCGCTCCTGACGCAGGCGGCGCAAACCGATCGATACAGGGGGATCACCGGCAAGGCGGCCATGCAGGACAAGGGCGTCAGCATCGTGGTGGAGTACCTGGGATAGCCGACGCGCCCGAAAGGACCGCCCCATGCCCAGCAGGTGGATACCTTCGAGCAGGCTGGTCTTGCCGCTGCCGTTGCTTCCAGTGATCAGGTTGATCCCGGAAGATGGTGAAATATCAAAGGCCTGCAAGTTTCGCAGGCCTTGAAACATCAAGCGGTCTAGCGCCATGGAAAGGCCTTGCTGGCAACGAATACCGTCACAGGCGCATCGGCATCACGACATAGAGGGCATCGCCGCCACCGGGTTCTTCCATCAGCGCGCTGCTGTTGGGATCGCCCAGCGTCATCTGCACGCGATCCTCACCCACGGCGTTGAGCACATCGATCAGATAGCCGACGTTGAAGCCGATCTCCATGGCCGGCCCGCTGTATTCGATGGCGATGTTTTCCTCGGCCTCTTCCTGCTCCGGGTTGTTGGCCATCACCCTCAGGTTGCCCTCTTCCAGATTCAGCCGTACCCCACGGTACTTCTCGTTGGAGAGGATGGCGGTACGCGACAGCACCTGACGCAACTCCGAACGTTCAGCGATGAAGACCTTGTCGCCGCCCTTGGGCACGACCCGCTCGTAGTCCGGGAACTTGCCGTCCACCAGCTTGGAGGTGAAGGTGAAGTCCCCGGTGTGAGCACGGATATGGGTAGAGCCCAGGGTCAGGCTGACAGGCTCTTCAGAATCGTCGAGCAGCCGTACCAGTTCGAGTACACCCTTGCGCGGAACGATCAGCTTCTGGGCCGACTCAATGTTGATCTCCACGGGGCGAGAGCTGACCGCCAGGCGGTGGCCGTCGGTAGCCACGGTGCGGACCAGGTTCGGGGCGAACTCCAGCAGCAGGCCATTCAGATAGTAGCGAACGTCCTGCTGCGCCATGGCGAACGAGGTGGCGTCGATCAGCTGCTTGAGGGTCCCCCGCGGCAACGCCAGTTCGACACTGCTCTGACCATCTTCAATATTCGGAAACTCGGCGACCGGAAGCGTGGACAGGGTAAAGCGTGAACGGCCACTGCGCAGCACGGCCCGCCCGTCCTCTATGGACAGCTCCAGCTCGGACTGGTCTGGCAAGGACTTGCAGATGTCCATCAGCTTGCGCGCGGGCACCGTGATGGCGCCAGGCTCATCCACCTGGCTGGCCACGGTGCGGCCGACCAGTTCGACTTCCAGGTCGGTGCCGGTCAAGGCGACCTCGTCCTGTTCGACCTGGATCAGCACGTTGGAGAGCACCGGTAACGTCTGACGGCGCTCGACCACACCGGCCACCAGCGTCAGCGGGCGCAGCAGCGCTTCGCGGGAGATGGAAAATTTCATGTCGGCTCCACTTCTTGTCCGGGAGAGTGAGACGGTCACGCGGTTGATGACGTAGAGACGTTAACTGGTCAAAAGCCGCAACAGATTCTTGTAGTCTTCACGAATATCGGCGCTTTCTTCCTGCAGCGCCTGCACCTTGCGACAGGCATGTAGCACGGTGGTGTGGTCTCGGCCGCCGAAGGCGTCGCCGATTTCCGGAAGACTGTGATTGGTCAGTTCCTTGGCCAGGGCCATGGCGACCTGTCGCGGGCGCGCCACGGAGCGTGAACGCCGCTTGGACAGCAGGTCCGCCAGCTTGATCTTGTAGTACTCCGCCACGGTACGCTGGATGTTGTCCACGCCTACCTGCTTGTCCTGCAGAGCGAGCAGATCCTTGAGCGATTCGCGGATGAAGTCCTGGGTGATCGACTTGCCCATGAAGTGGGAATCGGCGATGACCTTCTTCAGCGCCCCTTCCAGTTCACGCACGTTGGAGCGAATCTTCTGGGCGATGAAGAAAGCCGCATCATGGGGTAGATCCACCTTGGCCTGGTCGGCCTTCTTCATCAGGATCGCCACCCGAGTCTCGAGCTCAGGCGGCTCTATCGCCACCGTCAGCCCCCAGCCAAAACGGGACTTGAGGCGCTCCTCGACGCCGCTGATTTCCTTCGGATAGCGATCCGAGGTCAGGATCATCTGCTGGCCACCCTCAAGCAAGGCATTGAAGGTGTGGAAGAACTCCTCCTGGGAGCGCTCCTTGCCGGCGAAGAACTGGATGTCATCGATCAACAGCGCGTCGACGCTGCGATAGAAGCGCTTGAAGTCATTGATGGCGTTGAGCTGAAGGGCCTTGACCATATCGGCCACGAAGCGCTCCGAGTGAAGATACACCACCCGAGCGTTCTCGCGACGCCCCGCCAGGGCATTGCCCACCGCATGCATCAGGTGGGTCTTACCGAGGCCGACGCCACCATACAGAAACAGTGGGTTGTAGGCTCCCCCAGGGTTCTCCGACACCTGGCGGGATGCCGCCCTGGCAAGCTGGTTGGACTTGCCCTCGACAAACGTCTCGAAGGTGAAGTTGGGATTCAGGCCACTGGAGTGCTTGAGACTGCCCTCGACCTGAACCTGACGCTCACCACCGGGTGGACGCGTGACCGGCGCCTCACCGCCTTCGTCGCGCAGGCGGTCGACCTCGCGCTCATCCCCCACATCGCCGCGGGAGCTGGTGTGCACGGCCGCCGAGCGGGCCGGAGCGGCGGAGACAGGATCGCCGAGTTCGCGAGTCTGGGGTGGGGCCGGCGCAGCACGACGACTGCCCACCGTCAGCATCACCTTGGGCGGCTTGGCCGGCGCCAACTCCCGCATCAGTTCACTGATACGCTTGGCGTACTTGTCACTGACCCAATCGCGCACGAAGCGGTTGGGTGCCAGCAGCCTGAGCTGATTGGACTCCCCTTCTTCCGCCTGCAGAGGGCGAATCCAGGTGTTGAACTGCTGCGAGCTCAGTTCATCCTGAAGGGTTTGTAGACACTGTTGCCAGAGAGCGAGCGACACGCGAGCTACCTTGGTTGAAGAACGACCGCACATTGTAGCCTTGTCACCACGAGTTATCCACACGAGAACGGCACCGAAACCTAGCTGTGGAAAACCCTTGTACGCCATTCGGAGTTGTGCTGGAACAACTTGCTGGCGAACTAGCCCCTGTGGACAATCTCATCATTGATCCACCGGAACCACACCGCTCCTCCCCGCGGTCTCAACGTTTTCTCCACACTTTTATATGCAACGCAACATGTTGAAATTTCATACGAGAACAAGCTTATCCACAAAAACTATCCCCAGTAGTAATAACAACATCAGTCAAGAACTTCTCTTTATTGTTATGTAGGCAGTGGGTCATGTCGCGAGGCCGGTCCCAGGTGGCTTGTTCACCCACCGGTTCGGCTCGAGCAAGAGTTATCCCCAGCCGTCTGGTCCGGACTGGCAGGGGCGAACACCCTGAAACCTGCTTTCTGGCCCGCGAAAAGATTGCACCCAGGGCTTGAAATCACTAAAATATCCGGTCTTGAGCCGAATACCCCCGGGGGCCCGAGCGGATTCCGGGAGCCTCTGGATGTCTATCCGTTCCAAAAAACCACTGTGGGATTAACGAGTTATGAAGCGCACATTTCAACCGAGCGTTCTCAAGCGCAAGCGCGCGCACGGCTTCCGTGCTCGCATGGCCACCAAAAACGGCCGCGCCGTTCTGGCACGTCGCCGTGCCAAGGGCCGCAAGCGCCTGAGCGCCTAAGCGCAGGTCCTTCGTGGCCTGTCTGACCTTTCCCCGGCAATGCCGCTTGCTGACTGCCGGGGACTACCGCCAGGTGTTCGATGGGGCGGTCTACAAGGTTCACGGCAAGGGCCTGATGGCGTTGGCGATTCCCAATGACTTGGGACACCCTCGCCTGGGCCTGGTCTTCAGCAAGAAGAACGTACGCCGGGCCGTCGATCGCAATCGACTGAAACGACTGGCTCGTGAGTCCGTTCGGCATGCACAGCATCGACTTCCCGCCGTGGATATCGTCTTGCTGGCCAGGCGTGGCGTCAACGAGGTCGACAACGACACCGTGCTGCGCCAGCTGTTCGGCATGTGGCGTCGTCTCGAGCGCGAGGCCGAGAAGTCGACTCGTCCCTCGCGGACATCGACGACACCTCGCCACGCGAGTGACACCCGGGGTGACACTCGGTCACAGCCGAAGCAAAGCCGTAACTAGCAGCAAGAGGCTCTTCAATGCCGAACACACTTCGTCCGAGCATGAACGAGTCCCTCTTCCGGCCCCTTGACGTCACCTCTCGCGACGCGGAACGTTTCCGTACGAATACTGGCCTGCCTCCGGCAGGCTTTCGTGTATCTCATGTAGGCGTCTCGCGTGGCGCCATCGGCATGTTCACTTCCCTTCGGGCAGACCCTTCATGGACGTAAAACGACTACTCCTGCTGATCCCCCTGGCGGTGCTCGCCTACCTGATCATGGTGCAGTGGAACCAGGACTACGGTCAGCCGCCCAGCACCCCGGATGCTCCGGCGATCACCAGCAACGCGACCTCAAACGGTGCCGACGCCTCCACGTCGGAAGGCCTGGCGGCACCCAGCTCGGCCAATGATGTCGGCAGCGAGCTGCCCGGCAGCAGCGAGCCCGCTGCCAACAGTCGAGATCTCATTGCGGTCATCACCGACGTCCTCGACGTGCGTATCGACCCCCAGGGTGGCGATATCGTCTACGCCGCCCTCCCCCAGCATCTGATGAGCCAGGATGGGGATCGGCCCTACGTGCTGCTGTCCAACAACAGCACCCTGAGCTACGTCGCTCGCTCTGGACTGCAGCTTGACGGCAACAGCGGTCGTATCGCCTTCTCGCCCGAGAAGACCGAGTACCGCCTAGCCGACGGCCAGGACAGCCTGCAGGTGGACATGACCGCCACCGTCAATGGCATCGATATCGTCAAGCGTTTCACCTTCAGTCGTGACGACTACGCAGTCGACGTCAGCTACCTGCTTGCCAACGCTGGCGAGGAGCCGGTCAGCGCACGCTTCATCGGCCAACTGGCCCGCGACAACAACCCGGATCCGTCCACTGGCCCCAAGATGGGCATGCGCTCCTTCCTCGGCGCGGCGTACTCCTCACCGGAGAACCGCTACGAGAAGATCGACTTCGAGGACATCCAGGCAGGCAACTTCCAGAACCGCGAGGTCGAGGGCGGCTGGGTCGCGATCATCCAGCACTACTTCACCTCCGCCTGGGTACCGCCGCAGCAGCAGGACAACCTGTTCTACGCCGCCACCGACAGTCAGGACCGCAACGTTGCCGCCTTCGCCGGCCAGGCCCAGACCCTGGCACCGGGAGCCGACGCCACCCTGGGTGCCACCCTCTACATGGGGCCCAAGGTGCAGGAGCGGCTTGAGGCCGTGGCACCGAACCTGGAGCTGACCGTCGACTTCGGCTGGCTGTGGTTCATCGCCAATCCGCTGTTCTGGCTGCTCGATCACATCCACGATCTGATCGGCAACTGGGGCTGGTCCATCGTCATCCTGACCATCATGGTCAAGGCTGCCCTGTGGCCGCTGTCTGCCAAGGCCTACAAGTCCATGGCACGCATGCGCAAGCTGGGCCCGGAAATGCAGCGTCTCAAGGAACGCTTCGGCGACGACCGCCAGAAGATGTCCCAGGAGATGATGAAGTTCTACCAGAAGGAAAAGATCAATCCGCTGGGCGGCTGTCTGCCGATCCTGATACAGATGCCGGTATTCATCGCGCTGTACTGGATGCTGCTGGAGTCCGTGGAACTGCGTCACGCGCCCTTCATGCTGTGGATCCAGGACCTGTCGGTGAAGGACCCCTACTTCGTCCTGCCGATCCTGATGGGCGCCTCCATGTTCGTTCAGCAGATGCTCAACCCGACGCCTCCGGACCCGATGCAGGCGAAGATCATGAAGATGCTGCCGATCGTCTTCACCTTCTTCTTCCTGTGGTTCCCGGCCGGTCTGGTCATCTACTGGGTGTGCAACAACTGCATCTCGATCATTCAGCAGTACGTGATCACCCGCAAGATCGAGGAAGACCCCAGCGTCGGCAAGGGCATGAACACCAAGTAAGTCCTCATGCATGACGCTTCCAGACCCCCGCTTCGGCGGGGGTCTGGCGTTTCAGGGCCCGCACCTCTGGCCACAGCCGTTGGCCACACCAGCCGGACTGGCAAAGCCAGGCGCTGCGCCTGACAATACGCCCGATCATCAAGGAGTCTGACCATGACCACGCCTCTCTACACCCAGGACAGCATCTGCGCCCTCGCCACGCCGCCGGGTCGGGGCGGCGTCGGCATCATACGCGTCTCGGGGCCTGCCTGTGGCGCGATTGCCAGCGCCATGCTGGGCCAGGTACCGGAAGCGCGCCAGGCCTTCTACGGACCGTTCAGGGGCGATAACGGGGTAATCGATGAAGGCATCGCGCTGTTTTTCGAAGGGCCACACTCCTTCACCGGCGAAGACGTGCTGGAACTTCAGGGTCACGGCGGCCCGGTGATCATGGACATGCTGCTCGAGCGCTGTGTGGCGCTGGGGGCACGGCTGGCCCGCCCGGGTGAGTTCTCCGAGCGCGCCTTTCTCAATGACAAGCTCGACCTGGCTCAGGCCGAGGCCATCGCCGACCTGATCGACGCCAGCTCCCGTGGCGCCGCCGAAAATGCCTTGCGCTCCTTGCAGGGCGAGTTCTCCACCCGCGTGCAGTCGCTGGTCCAGGGCCTGATCGAACTGCGCATGTACGTCGAGGCGGCCATCGACTTCCCCGAGGAGGAGATCGACTTCCTCGCCGATGGCCATGTCGCGGCCAAGCTGGGCGCGCTCATGACGGAGCTCGCCGAGGTGCGTCGCAGTGCTGGCCAGGGCGCACTGATGCGCGAGGGCATGAGCGTGGTCATCGCCGGACGGCCCAATGCCGGCAAGTCGAGCCTGCTCAATGCGCTGACCGAACAGGACACGGCCATCGTCACCGATATCGAGGGCACCACCCGGGACGTGTTGCGAGAACATATCCATCTGGACGGCATGCCACTGCACATCATCGACACCGCCGGCCTGCGCGATACCCCCGACGCAGTGGAAAAGATCGGCGTGGCCCGCGCCTGGAGCGAAATCGAGAAGGCCGACCGAGTCCTGCTGCTGGTGGACGCCACCACCACCGAGGCCACCGACCCCATGGCCATCTGGCCGGAATTCGTCGAGCGCCTGCCGGACGCCTCACGCTTGACCCTGGTGCGCAACAAGGTGGACCAGAGCGGTGAAGTGCCGGGACTCGATTTATCCACAACACCTCCTACGCTGCGGCTCTCCGCCAGATCACGTCAGGGTGTGGATAACCTCAAGTCTCACCTCAAGGAGATCATGGGCTTTCAGTCCACCACCGAAGGCCGCTTCTCGGCTCGGCGTCGTCACCTGGACGCCCTCGACCGCGCTCGCGAGGCCCTCGACAACGGCCATGCACAACTCGAAGGCTATGGCGCGGGCGAGCTGCTGGCTGAGGACCTGCGTGATGCCCAGCAGGCTCTGGGGGAGATCACCGGCGAGTTCAGCGCCGACGATCTACTGGGTGAGATCTTCGGCAGCTTCTGTATCGGCAAGTGAATGCCTGAAAATGCACAAAAGCCTTTAAAGCATACGCTACACCGATAGCGAGCACTTACCCACGTTCATGCGCCAGCGATCGCCTCGCCATCCCTTCAGTGATGGCGAAGCCACGCCTGGCGCCGACATGGGGCGCCTGAGGCGTCCGCCATCACTGGTGCCAGACATCCGCCCCCCGGCCGGCCGGATCGAGGGCTCGTCCAGGGCATCTGTCATACCCGCTACACTGTGGGCATTGCCCCCTTGCCCACAGGAGTCCCCATGAAAGCTCTTCCCCTGGTTGTCGCAATGGCGCTAGGCAGCGCCTCGCTTTCCGCCCTGGCGGACTGGCAGCTGTCCGGTGACGATTCACGCCTGTGGTTCGGCTCGGTGAAAAACCAGAGCATAGGTGAGACCCACCACCTGGATGGTCTGTCCGGCGGTATCGACGATAACGGCAAGGTCACCATCGAGGTGGCCACCGAATCGCTGGACACGGGCATCGATATCCGTGATGAACGGATGCTCGAGCACCTGCTGGCCGCGGCCAGCTTCGCGATCTCGGCCCAGGTCGATACCTCCAGCTTCGATTCACTTGGCGTAGGCGAGACCCTGGCGACCAGTATCCCGGTCGATATCAGTCTCGGCTCGGCGTCGACCGAGCAGGAAGCCCAGGTACTGGTGGCAAGACTCGCCGACACACGCTGGCTGGTGGTATCGGATCAGCCGGTATGGCTAAGCGCAGAATCGCTGGGCTTCGAGGACGGCATCGCCGCCTTGCAGGAAATCGCCGGCCTCTCATCCATCGACCGAACCTCACCGGTGGGCTTTCGCTTGATGTTCGAGGCACCATGACCCGATTGGCGTCTGGCCAGATCACCGACGACCAGGCGCTACTCCTCGACCCACCAGCGCTGGTCGTGGCGCGCTGCGTCACCGAGCAGCGGCAGCCAGTCAGCGATGGCGGCCTGCATGCTGTCGCTGACACCCCAGGGCGGGTTGGCCACCAGCATCCCGCTGCCGTACATGCCGTGACTCGCCCCACCCGGGGGGTGCAGGATCACCTCGCTGCGCCATAGCTTGCGCACACCGCTGGCTCGCAGCCTGTCCAACAGCTCCTGGTGGCGCCCGGCGGGCAGCAGTGGATACCACAGCAGCAGCACCGCGTGTCGGACCTTGCCGAGGGCATGAATCATGGTTTCGGCGACCTCCTGGTACTCCGACTTGCGCTCGAAACTCGGGTCGACCAGCACGCACAGCCGCGGTGTCTTTACCGGGAGCAGTGACCTGAGCCCGGCCAGGCCATCGCCATGCACGCGTCGAATATTCGCCTGCTGCCCTTCGCCTGCCAGTGACTGCCGGGCCAGGTGGCCGTGCTCACCCGGGTGCAACTCGAACAGGGTCAATCGGTCCTGATCACGCAGCCGATGACCCAGCCACCAGGGCGAGCCCGGGTAGTGGGTCAATTGCTGTGGGCGCGGCTGGACGGAGTCGATCGCCTCAAGCCAGGTCGTCAGCAGTGGATTCTGCGCGCCCGCCTTGCCCGTCTCGGTGCGGCTGTCCCACAAGCGCTTGACGCCCGTCTGGTACTCCTTGAGCCGCGCGGTTTCTTCAGCCGCCAACGGATAGCTTCCTCGCCCGGCGTGAGTATCTATAAACGTAATGGCACTATCTTTACGTAATAGATGATCGATCGTGGCGTAAAGCCACAAGTGTTTATGAACGTCGGCGAAATTGCCGGCATGATAGGCGTGCTGATAGGAAAGCATGGATGGTCTGACCTGGTCGTGGGGCGAAAATCGTTCGCCGAGTCGATGACGTTACGATAACAGCAAGTAGGGGTCTGCGTGCAGACGTATGGACTCATGACAGACATTGGGCTTTATCCGAGTAGGTACGCTGTACCCCCACGAACCCGAGCCGTTGAATATCATTGAGCCGTCGCCAGTTATCGCTGTGACCAAGGTTGGGGCAGCAGCAGGGCTGGGAGAGACCAGGCCAGACAAGACCACGAGAGATCTAGCGAGTCCAGGAGATATCTAGAGGGTCCTGGAGAGACCGGGCAGGAATGAAGAGATAGGCAGGTATCGAAAAGGCCCGCGCCTCTGTCGAGAGGTGCGGGCCTTGCGATTGCAGTCGCTGCAACGTCGCGACTTCAGCTACGGGCTATCGACGCAAGCGAGAGAAACCCACCGAGGTGGCGGGCCTCCCTCATACAGGCAGCCGAGTCGCCTTACCCCTGCTGGCCGGTCGGCGTCAGGGTAATCTCGACGCGACGGTTCTGGGCGCGACCTTCTTCGGTGTTGTTGCTGGCGATCGGTTGGTTTTCACCGTAGCCGCTCACGTACAGACGACCGGAGGCGACACCCTGCCCCTGGAGGTAGCTGCCCACCGACTGAGCACGACGCTCGGACAGACGCTGGTTGTAGCTGGCGTCGCCGGTAGAGTCGGTGTGGCCGGCGATATTGACGCGGGTTTCCGGATACTGGGTCAGCACGTTGGCCACGTCGTTGAGGGCGCTGGTGGCGCCGCCGGTCAGGTCGGCGGAGTCGAAGCCGAAGGTCACGCTACTCGGCATGTTGAGCACGATGTTGTCACCCTGGCGCTCCACCTCGATCCCGGTACCCTGCATGCTCTGACGCAGCTGTTCTTCCTGGCGATCCATATAGACACCGATGCCACCGCCCACGGCGGCGCCCGCAGCGGCACCAATCAAGGCACGGTCACGTTTGCTGGTGCTGCCGTCGCCACTGATGGCGCCGGCTGCGGCACCGACGGCGGCACCCACAGCGGCGCCAATGCCGGTGTTGTTGCGATCGGTCTGGCCAGTGTAAGGATCCGTTGTGGAGCAGCCAGCCAGAATCACGGCGGCTGCCAGCGGGGCGATCAGTCGAGTCTTGCTGCTCATGGCGTCAACGTCTCCTTCCATGTGGTACATCATCCCTTTCAGTCTTCGCTGAACAGGGTCAAAAGGTCGTTCAAGAATAATAGACCTTGCGCAGAAGCTTGAACCCTGGCGGCGTCTTGCACAATAAGTCCCTTTTCACGCGCCTTGTCGATCTTTGGCGACAACTCTGCCACAGAGCGTCCTGTGTGTGCACACCAGGTATCCAGCGATACCCCGTCGACCAGTCTCAGTGCGTTCATCGCGAATTCCAGCGCCACCTCGTCAGGCTTCACCCGTCGATGACCGGCCACGAAACCCCGTGGGTCCTGATGTCGCTGCAGGTAAGCCTCGGGCTGGCGAGTCTTCCAGCGACGCTCGATGTGGAAGCCCGACTCGCCCGGCTGGCTGATCTTGCCGTGGGCACCGGCGCCGATCCCCAGGTAGTCGCCGAAGCGCCAGTAGTTGAGGTTGTGACGCGCCCGACGCCCAGGCTTCGAGTAGGCCGAGATCTCATAGCGTTGAAACCCTGCCGCCTCGAGACGCTCGTGGCCCAAGTCCTGGATATCCCACAGCACCTCTTCTTCCGGTAGCCGCGGTGGCTTGGCATGAAACTCGGTATTGGGCTCCAGCGTCAGCTGATACCAGGACAGGTGTTCCGGCGCCAGCGTGATGGCCCGCTCCAGGTCGGCAAGCGCGAGCTCCGGGGTCTGCCCCGGCAAGCCATGCATCAAGTCCAGATTGAGATTGTCGAATCCGGCTCGGCGAGCCTCATCGAAGGCGCGCTCGGCGTCCTCGCCGCCATGGATACGACCCAGCGCCGAAAGCTGTTCGTCGTGAAAACTCTGCACGCCAAGCGACAGCCGGTTGATGCCGGCACGGCGATAGTCGGCAAAGCGGCCACGCTCCAGCGTCCCCGGGTTGGCTTCCAGCGTAATTTCGATATCCGAGGCGAAAGGCACCAGCTGGCTCGCCGTATCCAGCAATCGGCGATAGAAATCTCCAGACATCAGACTCGGGGTGCCGCCGCCGATGAAGATGCTGACCAGCTCGCGTCCGTCGGCAAGCCTGGCATCGCTGCGCAGGTCGTCGATCAAAGCCGCCAGATAGGCCTGTTCGGGGAGTTCGGCGCCGCGCCCGACACCGTGGGAATTGAAGTCACAGTAGGGACACTTGCGCACGCACCAGGGCACATGGACATACAGCGCCAGCGGCGGAAGACGAGACACCATCACGAACTCGACCGACGCTCGAGTTCGAGCAGCAGTGCCGAGAGGGCGCGACCGCGATGACTCAGTCGGTTCTTCTCCGCCGCGCCGAGTTCGGCGGCGCTGGCGCCCTGATCCGGCAGCCAGAACAGTGGGTCATAGCCAAAGCCGCCCTCACCGCGCGGATGGGCCAGGATCTCGCCACGCCAGTCGGCCTGGACAATCAGTGGCACTGGATCCTCGGGATGCTCGAGCAGCACCAGCACGCACCAGTAGCTGGCACCACGACTCCCTTCGGGCACCTCGGCCATGGCCTCGAGCAACTTGTCGTTATTGCGACCGTCGTCCTTGGGTTCACCGGCAAAGCGGGCGGAATAGATACCGGGGCGACCATCGAGTGCATCCACGGCGAGCCCGGAGTCGTCGGCCAGCGCCGGCAGGCCGCTGATACGGCTGGCTTCCCTCGCCTTGAGCAGGGCATTTTCGACAAAGGTCAGTCCCGTTTCCTCGACCTCTGGAACGGCAAACTCCGACTGGGCGTGAACCTTGATGCCCAGTGGCGCCAGCAGCGCGCCCAGTTCCTTGAGCTTGCCGGCGTTTCCACTGGCCAGCACCAGTTCGGTAAGTTGACTCATGGTGTCGCTCTTGATGGGTAGTTCGAGAGAAGACACGTCGGCACTATGCCGGCATGTTTGCCTATACTCTATCATGCGTGGTTTGAATGCCGTTTAAGCACAAAGTTGGAAAAAAGATTCAAAAAATACCGGGAAAATGTCCGAAAATTCGCTATTTTCTAGGACCAAGGTATGAAATATTTCGGTACAACCGTGTATCAAGCCTAACTTTACTGTGCAGTAGTTACAGAACCTTACAAAATGAATGAAATAGGCCCATAATGGTCACCACTTACTAGTCATACCCATCCCTGTCAGCAGGCGTCTGCGGGTGCACGGAGACACGACGATGAGCAACAACACAGGACAGATAGTGCTGGTGACTGACCACAACCCTCAGTCACTGCTCTTCATCAACTATATCAAGGACCAATTCCACTGCCCTGTCTCCATCGCCGCCCCCGCCGACACCATCGAGATCGATGACAGTCAGCAGGTGCTGGTACTGATGGACGCCGACCACGTCGACGACGCCGCCATGCAGCATTGGCAGGATGTCAGTGCACGCCACAGCGGCCTGTTGCTCACCGCCTTCAACCTGCGTGACGAAGAACATGCGCTGGAGGTGCTGTCCTTCATGCATCTGCGAGGGGTCTTCTATCGTCAGGACAGCCTCGACAGTATCTGCAAGGGCATCGCCAAGCTGTTCGAGACCGACGATCTGTGGATGTCGCGCTCACTGATGACTCGCCTGATCGAGTTCTCCCGCCGCCAGCAGCTCAATGCCTATCGACCGGCCTGTGGCCTGACCCAGCGCGAGATGGAGATCATCGGCCTGCTGGGCTCCGGCGCCTCCAACATGGAAATTGCCGAACGCCTGTGCGTCAGCGAACACACCGTAAAGTCTCACCTGTACAACGTGTTCAAGAAGATTCGCGTCAGCAATCGCCTGCAGGCGGTCAACTGGGCACGCCAGAATCTCGGCGCACCGCCACCTCGACGCTCCACTGCGACACGCTAAGGCTCGACGACCGAGCCCTGGAACGACGGGGGCACAGACGCCTTTGGGCCGAGATCGAGCAACGGAATAAAGCGACTGCATCGACAACACAGGTGCAGCCGACAAGGACGCCGGCGATGCCGGCGTCCTTGTTGGTGGAGAAAGATACCTGGCTGGTCTCTCACAGCACGCGAATGTGCTCTTCGATCAGGCTGGCCAAGGTCTCCGCCGCGTTGTCGGCCGTGCTGTCCAGCCGCACCAGGTGCAGGCGTTCCTCGTCGGTGAAGTCTTCGAAGGCGTCCTGCTGTGCCGCCAGCACCGCCAGGCTCAACGATTCGTCTCGCTCATTGCGCACCGCGCGTTTGCTGATGCGACGTCTTAGCGTCTCGTCGTCGGCCTCGAAGCTTACCAGCAGCACCGGCAGTCCCCGGGCCTCGGCCTGCCAGCGCAACAGCTCGCGCTGCTTGCGCTCGAGGAAGGTGCCGTCGACACAGACCATGTAACCGGCGTCCAGCAAAATCCCGGCGCAGGCGGCCAGGCGCTGGTAGGTCTTGTCGGTGGCCTCGCGGGTATAGATATCCACAGGCAGATCGTCACTACCCTGTTGTGGATTGAATCCATGCAGCACCAGGCGCTGAACATCGGAGCTCAGTCGCACCGCCCCCTGGCGTCCCACCAGGGTACGGGTGAAACGGCTCTTGCCGCTGCCCGACACCCCGACGCCGATCACCAGCGGCGGAAAGCGGAACTCCGCGTGGCGCTCCGCCAGGGTCAGGTAGCGGCGGAAACTGTTCATGGTCTCGGCCATCAGCGACGGACGCTCCTGGCCGCTCACCTGGCGACGCTGCAGCGCACGGCGCATGCCCGCCATGGACTCGATGACCTGCAACAGTGACAGGATCCGTGCCAGCTCGTAGTCGCCACTGCGACGTAGATAGCCATCCAGAGCCTGATGGGAGAGCGTCATCTCGCCACGCAGTTCGAGTTCCACCCTGAGACTCGCCAGGTCATGGCCGGGATCTGCCATCTCGGGATAGTCGAAGGGCTTGGGATCCTGGGCGGCACTCTGGGCAACCACCAGACGCCCGTTGTCACACAGACGTACATCGGAGTACTCCATGTACCAACGGCTGGGACGCAGGCGATCCTTGCGCACCTCGATGATCGGAGCGAGACGATCGAATTCCTGATCCAGCCACACCTTGAGGGCGTCCAGGCGATCGACGTCCTCGTCCCCGGTCAGCAGTGATCGACAGGCCGAGAACTCGGCCTCGCTGCGGTGCTTGAGCACCGTCAGCGGTTCCGGCAAATCGCTCTCCGGCGGCAACGGCTCGGCGTGAAACTCGGCCAGCGCGTCCAGCAGTTCTTCCAGGGTAAATGGCTCCAGCGCGGTGTCCGGCGAAGCGGCGTCATTGCCAGTCATGGTCGGCTCCTGTCAGGCCTGGGTCGTCATCTGGGCGAAGGCTTTCTCGGCAGCGTCCAGGGTCACCTGGATATCCTCCGGCGTGTGTGCACTGGACATGAAGCCAGCCTCGTAGGCCGACGGCGCCAGGTAGACTCCCTGCTCGAGCATGGCGGTGAAGAAACGGCGGAAGGCATCGGCGTCGCAGGCGGTGGCCTGGGCAAAGTTCTCGACGCTGCTCTGGGCGGTGAAGAATACCCCGAACATCCCTCCCACGCGCTGGGTGATCATGTCGATACCAGCCTCTCGTGCCCGGCTTTCAAGCCCGTTGCACAGGGTCTCGACACGCTGCGCCAGGGCCTTGTGAAAGCCCGGCTCTTTCAGCTTGGTCAGCAGTGCCACCCCCGCCGCCATGGCCAGTGGATTACCGGCCAGGGTGCCGGCCTGGTACACCGGTCCCAGCGGCGATAGTTCGCTCATGATCTCGCGGCTGCCACCGAAGGCACCCACCGGCATGCCGCCACCGACGATCTTGCCGAGACAGGTCAGATCCGGGGTCACGCCAAAGTGTGCCTGGGCGCCGCCCAGGGCGACACGGAAACCGGTCATCACCTCGTCGAAGATCAGCACGCTCTGGTGGCGGTCACAGACCTGGCGCAGGGTCTTGAGGAAGTCGGCGCTCGGCGGGATGCAGTTCATGTTGCCGGCCACCGGCTCGACGATGATGCAGGCGATCTGACTGCCGATCTCCTCGAAACAGCGCTCCACCTCGTCGATGTCATTGTAGGACAGCGTGATGGTATGTTCGGCCAGAGCGGCAGGCACCCCGGGAGAACTGGGCTCACCGTGAGTCAGCGCGCCGGACCCCGCCTTGACCAGCAGCGAATCGCTGTGGCCATGGTAGTTGCCCTCGAACTTGACGATCTTGTCCCGCCCGGTAAAACCACGGGCCAGGCGAATCGCCGACATGGTCGCCTCGGTGCCCGAGTTGGTCATGCGCACCATCTCGATGCTCGGGATGATCTCGCAGATCAGCTCCGCCATGGTGGTCTCGACCGCGGTCGGGGTGCCGAAGGACAGGCCCTTGTCGAGGCGCTCGCGCACCGCGCCCAGCACGTCGGGATCGGCATGGCCGGTGATCATCGGTCCCCAGGAGCCCACGTAGTCGACGTAGCGCTTGCCTTCGACATCGAAAAGGTAGGCGCCCTTTGCGCTCTCCATGAACACCGGCGGACGATGCAGCCCCTTGAACGCGCGCACCGGTGAGTTGACGCCACCGGGAATGTGCCGACAGGCCTGTTCGAAGAGCTCAGCGGATGTGGTCATGGCAACCTCTTTGCCCAAAAGTGAAATTCAATCATCGATGCCACAGACATCGATTCAGCGCGACACCGCCTGTGGATAACCCTGTGGAGGGCATGGGATAACCCGGTGAATTGGGCACCAATACCTTCCAACAGGGGCTGATCGGGGTCTCTCATGCCGACTGCCGTGTCGCCATCATACCTTGACCTCGTCCGGCGAAAAGCGCGGCGTCGGCATTTTCCACAGCCGGCGAGGCAACGACTGCCCCTGGCCCGGCGTCCAGCCATGGGCCAGCGCCTGCCAGGCAAACACCTGAGCCTGCTCACAAGCCTGCACCAGACTTTCTCCCGCCGCCAGTCGCGTAGCCACGGCAGCGGCCAGGGTACAGCCGGAACCATGGAAGGTCGCCGGCAAGCGGGGCCAGGTCCACTGACGATCGCTGTCCGGAGTATGCAGGGTATGGGCGACGCGCCCCTTGGCCGTCTGGCCCTCGGGATCATCGGTGCCGGTCACCAGCACCGCCTGGCAGCCCTGGTGCATCAGACTGACACAGCGCTCGGTATCATCCTGGTAGTCGAGCCCGGCCAGGCGTGCCAGTTCGCCGCGATTGGGGGTCAGGATATCGACCCTCGGCAGCAGACGCTCGAAGTAGGCGTCGATCAGCTCCTGGGTCGCAAGCGGTGATCCGCCCCCCGCCTTGAGCACCGGATCGGCAACCACCGGCACACCGGGCCGGCGGCGCACCACATCGACCACCGCGTCCAGCGCCTCGAGGTCGGCGATCAAACCGATCTTGATCGCCGCGATCGGCAGGCTCTCCAGCGCTGCGGCTGCCTGGCGAATGGTCGAGGCCGGCACCGGGTGCACCGCCTGGACGTCGACGAGGTCCTGTACCGTCAGTGCGGTAGGCACGGTCAGCGCCCAGCCTCCGCAGGCGGCCACGCTCTCGGCGTCGGCCACCAGGCCGGCACCGCCGGTCGGGTCATGCCCGGCCAGCACCAGCACCATCGGCAGGTGGGGCGAAGTCGAAGGACTCAGGCTATTCAAAAGGGTTTCACCACGGCCAGGATCACGATAGCCACCAGTGCCAGTACCGGCAGTTCATTGAACACACGAAAGAAGGTGGCACTGCGACGGCAACGATCCTCGGCCAGCTGCTTCAGGTAGATCAGGCAGACATGGTGATAGGCCACCAGCGCCACCACCAGCGCCAGCTTGGCGTGCAGCCAGCCCTGGCTCATCAGGGCCGGGTTCAACCACACCAGCAAGGCCCCCAGCAGCAATACCGCCACCATCGAAGGTGTCATGATGCCGCGATAGAGCTTGCGTTCCATCACCATGAAGGTATCCATGCTGGCGTACTCGCCCTTGTCCCGGGCCATGGCGTGGTACACGTAGAGCCGTGGCAGATAGAACATGGCGGCGAACCAGGTCACGATCGACATCAGGTGAAAGGCTTTTATCCACAGATACATGGCGACTCCTCAGGCTGTGGATGGATCAGACAGGCGGTAGTACCGCTCGATGGCATCCCGGGTGATGATACCGGAAATTCGCTTCTGCTTCGGTCGATAGCCGTGTTCCACGTAGAGTCCATCCACCTTGCTTTCGTTCAGCACGTTCAGCGCCTCGGTCAGGGTCGCCTGCAGGTGGATGGCCACCAGGTCCAGTCGCTGGCCGGGGATTTCCAGCAGGTCCAGCAACGCCTCCTTGTCTTCATCGGGGCTGGCCGCCGCTGGTGACACCGGCGGTGGCGAGCGATCGACGTTCTTGCCCGCGATGACATCTGCCTGGCCACCGGGGGCGCCCCCCTTGTCCATCAACACGTCCATGGCGGCATTGTCGTCGCTGGCTTCGCGTTGATCTTCCGGCGCCACCGGCGCTGCCTTGTGTTCCTGTTTCTCCCGCTGTCCCTGCTGCTCCTGCTCCTGCTGCTCGAGCAGATAACGCGCCAGGTCGGCCGCCTTCAGCGCCAGGGTCGGCTTGTCGTCGGTGGAACGTTCGATGATGATCCACACCGGTTTGGCCTCGAGCAATGCCCGAGCCTGGGTCTCCGAGATCCGTCGCCTGGTGCGCACCAGGCTGCGCTCCATCACCGCCGGCACCGACACCCGCGACAACGCCTGCATCAGCGGTTGCTGAAGGGGGTGCAGACCATGGCGCTTGACGCTGATGAAGAAGCCGTCACAGCGACACAGCTGGCGCGCGGTCAGGCAGGACACCACCACCGCCAGCATGCCCGGCAACAGAATATGCGGCATATGGGTCAGTTCGAGCAGCGCCATCAGCGCCGCCAGCGGCGCCTGCAATACCGCCCCCATCATCGCCGCCATGCCGATCATAGCGAATAGCCCAGGGTCTGCGGCCTTGTCCGGCCACATCCAGCCCCCGGCAATGCCGAACAGCGCCCCGGCAGCCGCGCCGACCACCAGCACCGGGCCGATGATGCTCACCGGCACCCCGCAGCCTACCGCGAAGGCAGTCAGCAGCAGCTTGCCCAGCACCAGCGCCATCAGAATATCCAGCGTCAAACGATTGAACAGCGCATCGGACAGGCTGTCGTAGCCGATGCCCTGGACCTGGGGGTAGCACCAGGCCAATAGCGCCGCCAGGGCACCGACCAGTGCCAGGCGCCACCACAGCGGCAGACTGGCGATGCGCTCCGAGCGCGAGACATGGATGAACAGACCCGCCAGCAGACCGATACCAAAGGCCATGGCGGCGATCCAGTAGATATTGAACAGCGAGCCCATGGACAGATCGGGAACCGCGAAGGCAGGGTCGGCGCCATAGACCAGCTGGGAGACCAGGGCTCCCATGCAGGCCGCCAGGATGACCGGCATGAAGCCAACGATGGTGTATTCCATCATCACCACCTCCATGGCGAAGATCACCCCGGCGATGGGCGTATTGAAGGAGGCGGCGATGCCTGCCGCGGTACCGCATGCCACCAGCACCCGCAGGCTGTTGTGGGGCAGGCGCAGCAGTTGGCCGAGGCCACTGGAGGCGGCGGCGCCCAGGTGGATCGCCGGGCCTTCGCGCCCGGCGGACAGCCCCCCGACCACCGACACCACCCCCACCCACCACTGGTTCAACCAGTTGCGCAGCGGAAAGCGGCCCTGGTGATAGGTCAGGCGTTCGATCACATGGCTGACGCCGATCTTGCGGGCGGCCAGTGGCTGACGCCACAGCAGCACACCAATCACCGTCACCGCGATGATCGGCAGCACCATGCGCAGGCCGGTAGACAACTGCTCGAAGGCTTCGGGATCGTCGTAGGGCATCACCAGCATGGCGCCGACCATCAACGCCAGCCGGAAGACCACCATCAGACTGCCGGTGATCAGCCCCGTCACCACCCCCAGCACGCACAGTTGCGGCAGGGCGTCGACGCTCGCCAGCTGGCGACGGAAGGCATCAAGACTGAGATCGGGCAGGCGCATGGAGGTGTGGGTCGCTTCCTTGAGAGCGAAGGGTCGAGTCCCTGACGCAAGATGAAAGGCAGGCTTACCTTAGGTGACTATCTCTTGTGTATCATAGAACGTGACTTGGCACCCAGGCCGCCGTCATCGTCGTCTCTCGGAACCCCCATCGCCTGGCCCGAGAATCTCCAGGCAGGCCTGTGGCCAGGCCATTCGGCTCGCCTTGCGGGCGGCCACATTTCCATGGCAATGCGCTGAAACAGCAAAGTGCAAAGGAGCGTTACGTGATCAAGGTTGGAATCGTCGGCGGCACCGGTTACACCGGCGTCGAACTGCTCAGGCTGCTGGCGCGCCACCCCGAGGTGGAGGTGGACGCGATCACCTCACGAAGCGAAGCCGGCCTCGGCGTGGCCGAACTCTATCCCAACCTGCGAGGTCACTACGACGAGCTGCGCTTTTCCGAGCCTGACCCGGAGCGCCTGGCGCGCTGCGACGCGGTGTTCTTCGCCACTCCCCACGGCGTCGCCCACGCGCTGGCCGGCGACCTGCTGGAGCGAGGCACCCGGGTGATCGATCTGTCAGCCGACTTCCGGCTACGCGACGCCGGCGTCTGGGCCGACTGGTACGGCCAGCCTCACGGCGCCCCGGGTCTGCTCGAGGAAGCCGTCTACGGCCTGCCCGAGGTCAGCCGCGATCAGATTCGCCAGGCCCGCCTGATCGCCGTCCCCGGCTGCTATCCCACCGCGGTGCAGCTTGGCTTTCTGCCGCTGCTGGAAGCCGGGCTGATCGACGCCGACCACCTGATCGCCGACTGCAAGTCTGGCGTCACCGGTGCCGGCCGTGGCGCCAAGGTGCCCTCGCTGCTGGCCGAGGCCAGTGAATCGATGAAGGCCTACGGCGCCTCCGGCCATCGTCACCTGCCGGAAATTCGCCAAGGGCTCGGCGACGCCGCCGGGGGTGAGGTCGGGCTGACCTTCGTGCCCCACCTGACGCCGATGATCCGCGGCATCCATGCCACCCTGTACGGGCGCCTGACCGGCGAGCCCGGTGATCTCCAGCGCCTGTTCGAAGACCGCTTCGCCAACGAGCCCTTCGTCGACGTGATGCCCGCCGGCAGCCACCCCGAGACCCGTAGCGTCAAGGGCGCCAACCTTTGCCGCATCGCCGTACATCGCCCCGGCAACAGCGACACCGTGGTGGTGCTGGCCGTCATCGACAACCTGGTCAAGGGCGCCTCCGGCCAGGCCATCCACGCCCTCAATCTGATGTTCGGCTTCGACGAGACCGCCGGTCTCGACGCCCCGGCGATGATGCCCTGAGGCCCATCCCCCCGCTTGCTGCGGGGGGATGTCGACGTAACAGGCGCCTTACCTCCGAGGAAAAGTTGACCCTTTTACTCTGGCTTGGGGATAATGACCGATGCGGTCGACGTCGGCTGATCGGCGACATCGACCGCTTTGACCCTGTTTCTCGACCCCGGGAGCTCTCATGAGCGGTGCCGAATCCTTTGTCCCCACCCCGCTACTGCTGTCCGACAACGCCCAGCGCCGACTCAAGGCACTGATGGCCGAAGACGGCGCCAGCAACATCGCCCTGCGCGTCTATGTCACGGGAGGCGGCTGCTCGGGATTTCAGTACGGCTTCGACGTGGCCGACGGCGTCAACGACGACGACACCGAGATTCCCTTCGGCGATGTCGCGTTGGTGGTCGACCCGCTGTCCTACCAGTACCTGGTCGGCTCCACCATCGACTATGAGGAAGGCCTGGCCGGCGCGCGCTTTCTGGTGCAGAACCCCAACGCCACCACCACCTGTGGTTGCGGCGCCTCCTTTATGGTGTAGCGACCTTGCTGCGCGTCAGCCGACGCGACAGCAACACGCCTTTCCAGATAGCGCTTGATGCAGCCCTTGATGCCACCCTCGACGCAGCCTCCCGGCTGCGTCTTGCATTGTGTTGTGGCGCCGCCAGCGTTGGCCCAGCGGATTCTCCCCCAACTTGACCCCTTCCCCGCAACTCGCCATGGTAGTTGAGGATTTCACAATAACGTCAACTGGGGAAAATCATGAAAACCGCCCTTACTTCTGCCGCTCTTACCTCCGCCCTGCTCGCCTTCGGTGTCATCGGCAGCGCCCAGGCCGAGACCCTGAACGTGGCCACCGACCCGAGCTTCGTGCCGTTCGAGATGATGGACCAGGAATCCGGCGAAATGGTCGGCTTCGACATGGACATCATTGCCGAGCTGGCCGAGCGTGCCGGTTTCGAATACGAACTGCGCACCATGGACTTCAACGGCATCATTCCCGCCGTCCAGACCGGTAACGTCGACATCGCCATCGCCGGTATCACCATCACCGACGAACGTGCCGAGATCGTCGACTTCTCCGACCCCTACTACGACAGCGGTCTGAAGATCCTGGTCAACGCCGACGAAGAAGGCGTCAGCGAGATCGATGACCTGTCCGGCATGCGTATCGGCACCAAGATCGGCTCCACCAGCTATGACTTCCTCCAGGAAAACCTGGGCGAGGACGCCGAGATCACCCCCTATCCGGGCACCAGCGACATGTACATGGCCCTGCTCGGTGGCAGCGTCGATGCCGCCTTCTACGACGCCCCCAACGTCGGCTACTTCTCCCAGACCCGTGGCGAAGGCAAGGTCAAGGTCGTTGGTCCGCTGTACGAAGGCCAGCAGTACGGCATCGTCTTCGTCAAGGGCAGCGAGTGGGTAGAGCCGGTCAACGAGGCCCTGGCGGCGATGAAGGAAGACGGCACCTACGACGAGATCCACGCCAAGTGGTTTGGTTCCACCAGCGAGTGATCGCAGTCCATAGCGACCTGGGCAACCGACCTGGGATTCATGGGGGCCGGTACACGACCGGCCCCCTTGGTGTTACCCGGACGTCACCCCGAGGCACTGTCTCGACCCCGGCATCAAGGCCTCTCGCCTTGTCCTGATTTCACGTGCATGACGGAGACCCACTCGTGGACGTCAACTTCCAATTCGACTGGTCGGCGGCGCTGTCCTCCATCCCCCAGCTGCTGACCGGCATCCCCTATACCCTGCTGATTTCCTTCGGCGGTCTGGCCATCGGCTTTGTCATCGGCATCATCTTCGGCCTGTTGCGCATTTCCCCGAGCGCCTGGCTGCGTGTTCCCGCCGTGGCCTACATCGAAATCTTCCGCGGCACCCCGGTACTGGTACAGGTGCTGTTCATCTTCTATGGCCTGCCAAGCATCCTTGGTGGCCCCATCGATGCGGTCACCGCAGGTATCGCTGCCATCGCCGTCAACTCCGGCGCCTACATCTCGGAGATCGTGCGCGGTGGTGTGCAGTCCATCGAGCGCGGCCAGCGCGAGGCCGGCCTGTCGCTGGGCCTGTCCCGCCGCCAGACCTTCCGCTACATCATCTGGCCCCAGTCCTTCCGCCGCATGATCCCGGCGCTGGGCAACCAGGCCATCATCAGCATCAAGGACACCTCGCTGTTCGCCGTCATCGGCGTTGGCGAGCTGGTGCGCCAGGGCCAGATCTACATCGCCACCACCTTCACCGCCCTGGAGGTCTATCTGATGGTGGCGCTGCTCTATCTTGCCATCACCCTTTCCTTGTCCTTCGCCCTGCGCATGCTCGAGCGCAAGGGCCTGGTGGGCCAGTGAGGTGCAACATCCCATGGAAAATTCCGACATGAACCCAGCCTCTCACGCCCAGGGCGAGCCCATCGTCCGTATCGACAAACTCAACAAGCACTTCGGCTCGCTGCACGTGCTCAAGAACATCGACCTTGAGGTGGCCCAGGGCGAAGTGGTGGTCGTCATCGGCGCCAGTGGCTCCGGCAAGTCGACCCTCATCCGCTGCGTCAATGGCCTGGAAGAATTCCAGCAGGGCGCCCTCAGGGTCGACGGCAACGACCTCAAGCCCGACGGCAAGGCCAGCCAGGCGCTGCAGACCATCCGCACCGAGGTCGGCATGGTGTTCCAGCAGTTCAACCTGTTCCCTCACCTCAGCGTGCGTGACAACGTCACCCTGGCCCCGATGAAGGTGCGCGGCGAAAGCCGTGACAAGGCCGAGGCCACCGCGGAACGGCTGCTCGATCGGGTCGGCATCAAGGACCAGGCCGACAAGTACCCGACCCAGCTCTCCGGCGGTCAGCAGCAGCGCGTGGCGCTGGCCCGCGCACTGGCCATGGAGCCCCGTCTGATGCTGTTCGACGAGCCCACCTCGGCGCTGGACCCGGAGATGATCGGTGAGGTGCTCGACGCCATGCGTGAGCTCGCCAGAGAGGGCATGACGATGATGATCGTGACCCACGAGATGGGCTTCGCCCGGGAGGTCGCCGACCGCGTGATCTACATCCACAAGGGTGAGATCGTCGAGCAGGGCAAGCCCGAAGAAGTCTTCGACAATCCGCAGAATGAACGTACCCAGAGCTTCCTGGCGCGAGTGCTCAAGCACTGAAAAAACCGCCCGTTCGAGCCTCTCAAACGCCCTGTCGAGTGATCGACAGGGCGTTTTTTTGGCTTTTTGGGGCTGTGGACAAGATTTTTCACATTTGGCTGCGAAGCCCACTGCCACGGGGGCTGTGGGCAAGTCGGCGAGTTGTTCACCGTCGCGGTGACAACCGCCCCCGAGCTCGGTGGATAACTGGTGGAAGCCGAGCCCTGTGGGCAAGTCGTGATTGTGTCCACAGGCAGATAACACGCCATCAAACGCTGGTACGTCCCTTGTCCAACAAAGGATCAACATTGTACCTATTTGTTTTTTGTAGATTTAAATGGTTTTTCCACAGAAAGTGTCCACACCAGTAGTTACAACCACTACAGAACTTCCTTTCTTATTCTTTTATTTTTTTATAGGTAGGTAAGTGAAGCTCCTGCCTGACAGACGGGGTGTGGAAAACCCTGACGTTTACCCACAGGAGGGTTTATACTGGCCGGCTATTTTTCGTACGAACCCAATATCCAGACCGCTGGCGCGCTGCGCCGAACGAGGTGAACCTTGGAGTATCCCGACCGCTTTGACGTCATCGTCATCGGCGGTGGCCATGCTGGAACGGAAGCTGCCCTGGCCTCTGCCCGCATGGGTTGCCAGACCCTGCTGTTGACCCACAACATCGAGACCCTGGGCCAGATGTCCTGCAATCCCGCCATCGGCGGGATCGGCAAGAGTCATCTGGTCAAGGAAATCGACGCCCTCGGCGGCGCCATGGGATTGGCGACGGACCTGGGCGGGATCCAGTTTCGCGTGCTCAACGCCCGCAAGGGCCCCGCGGTACGGGCGACCCGTGCCCAGGCCGATCGTGTGCGCTACAAGGCCGCGATTCGTGGCATGCTGGAAAACCAACCGAACCTGACGCTGTTCCAGCAGGCCGCCGGCGACCTGATCGTCGACCAGGACACCGTGCGCGGCGTGGCCACCGAGACTGGACTGCGATTTCTGGCCGAAACCGTGGTGCTGTGCACCGGTACCTTCCTCGGCGGGGTGATCCACATCGGGCTGGACAACAGCCGTGGTGGTCGTGCCGGGGATCCGCCCTCCAATGCCCTGGCCGAGCGTCTGCGCGCCTTGCCGTTTCGGGTCGATCGCCTGAAGACCGGCACCCCGCCGCGCATCGATGCCAAGAGCGTCGACTTCTCGCGCCTCGAGGAACAGCCGGGCGACAGTCCGACTCCGGTGATGTCCTACCTGGGATCACGGGACATGCATCCGCGTCAGGTCAGCTGCCATATCGCCCATACCAACGAGCGCACCCACGAGATCATCTTCGACAATCTCGATCGCTCGCCGATGTTCTCCGGGGTGATCGAAGGGGTCGGGCCGCGCTACTGCCCGTCCATCGAAGACAAGGTCCACCGCTTCGCCGACAAGACCAGCCACCAGGTGTTCGTCGAGCCGGAGGGTCTGGATACCCATGAGCTATACCCAAATGGTATTTCGACCTCCTTGCCCTTCGACGTGCAGCTCAAGGTGGTGCGCTCCATCGAAGGTCTCGAGCGGGCCCATATCACCCGTCCGGGCTACGCCATCGAGTACGACTTCTTCGATCCGCGGGACCTGAAGCACTCGCTGGAAACCAAATTTATCCACAACCTGTTTTTCGCCGGCCAGATCAACGGCACCACCGGCTACGAGGAAGCGGGGGCCCAGGGCCTGCTCGCCGGGCTCAACGCCGCGCGTCGCGCCAAGGCGCTCGACGCCTGGTGTCCGCGCCGCGACGAGGCCTACCTCGGGGTGCTGGTGGATGACCTGATCACCCTGGGCACCAAGGAGCCCTACCGGATGTTCACCTCCCGCGCCGAGTACCGGCTGTTGCTGCGTGAGGACAACGCCGACATGCGCCTGACCGAACACGGTCGCGCACTGGGGCTGGTGGACGATGAGCGCTGGGCACGGTTCAGCGACAAGCGTGAAGCGGTGGAGCGCGAGAGCGCCCGGCTCAAGGCGACCTGGGTGCAGCCCGGGACCGATGCCGCCGCCACCATCGAGCAAATCACCGGCAAGCCTCTGGCCCGCGAGTACAGCCTGATGGACCTGCTCAAGCGCCCGGAACTCGGCTATGCCGACGTGGCTGCGGCCAAGGGTGAGCCGGTGAGCGACGAGACGGTCGCCGAACAGGTCCAGATCCAGGCCAAGTACCAGGGCTACATCGATCGTCAGCAGGACGAGATCGACAAGCTCAAGCGTCACGAGTCCATGGCCCTGCCGACCGATCTCGACTACAGCCGAGTCGAGGGGCTGTCCCACGAGATTCGCCAGAAGCTCGCCGAGGCGCGCCCGGAGACCCTGGCCCAGGCCGGGCGGATCAGCGGGGTGACCCCGGCGGCAGTATCGATCCTGCTGATTCACCTCAAGAAACGCCGGTTGCTCGATGATCGCGAGGTAGCCAGCGGATGAGTCAGGCGATGTCCCCGGCCCTGCAGCAGCGACTGCACGAGCGCTTGAGCGAGGGCCTTGCCGCCCTCGAGATCACGGCCACCGCCGCCCAGCTTGACCAGCTTCTGGCCCTGGTGGGTCTGTTGCACAAGTGGAACCGGGCCTATAACCTCACGGCGGTACGCGATCCGCTGGACATGGTCTCTCGCCACGTGCTCGACAGCGCCGCGGTGCTGCCCTGGGTCAAGGGCCCACGGGTGCTCGACGTGGGTGCGGGGCCTGGCCTGCCCGGCCTGGTGCTGGCGATCCTCAACCCCGAGCTCGACGTCAGCCTGCTCGACAGCAACGGCAAGAAGGTTCGCTTTCAGCGTCAGGCGGTGATGGAACTTGGGCTTGCCCGGGTGACCCCGATCCAGGCGCGAGTGGAAGCCTATACCCCGGCCGAAGGCGGGTTCGATCAACTGATCTCGCGGGCCTTTGCCAGCCTCGAGGACTTCGTCGAGCTGACCCGGCCGCTGCTGGCGCCCCACGGCCAGTGGCTGGCGATGAAAGGGCCGGCGGTGGACGGCGAGCTCGAACGCCTGGAGGACGACGTGCGCTGTGTCTCGCGCCATGCGTTGAGGGTGCCGTACGAGTCAGCGGGTCGAGAACTGGTTATGCTGGAACCCGAGGCCGGGGGCCGCTAGGCTCGGGCTTGGGGTTCGGTTTCACGATTTTGCCGCCACCAGCCACCCGAGAATTTCCACGCAAGGATGACGTCGTGACCAAAATCATCGCCTTGACCAACCAGAAGGGTGGGGTCGGCAAGACCACCTCTGCCGTCAACCTGGCCGCCAGTCTGGCGTCGCTGGATCGCCGCGTACTGCTGGTCGATCTCGATCCCCAGGGCCACGCCACCATGGGCAGTGGTGTCGACAAGCACAGCCTCGAGGGCAGCGTGCTCGACGTCATCCTGGGCGACAAGCGCCCGGTGGAGGTCATCCTCGACTGCCCCGAGGCGGGCTACGCCCTGCTGCCGGGCAATGGCGACCTGACCGCCGCCGAGGTCGAGCTGCTCGATCGTGGTGAAGGCCGCGAGCGGGCGCTGGCCAAGGCGCTGGACGAAGTCGCCGGCGAGTACGACGTGGTGATGATCGACTGCCCACCGTCGCTGAACATGCTCACCGTCAATGCGCTGACCGCCGCCGATGGGGTACTGATACCGCTGCAGTGCGAGTTCTATGCCCTGGAAGGCCTGTCGGCGCTGCTCGACACCGTCGAGCAGATCAAGGACAGCGTGAATCCGGGCCTCGAGATCTTCGGGATCCTGCGCACCATGTTCGACGCCCGCAACAGCCTGACCCGGGACGTCAGCAAGCAGCTGCGGGACTACTTCGGCGATGCCCTGCTCAAGACCACCATTCCACGCAACGTGCGGGTTGCCGAGGCGCCGAGTCACGGCCTGCCGGTTACCAAGTACGCACGCTTCTCGCGGGGCAGCCAGGCCCACCGGGTGCTGGCCAAGGAACTGATTCGTCGGCTGTCGCTGTAGCCCCGGCCAGGGTGGCAAGGGCCAGCAGTGTCGAATTTTTGAGCGTGCTGTGATGAGGATGAATCGATGACGCGCAAACGCGCCCTGGGACGAGGACTGGATGCGCTGATCGGGGCCGGTGCCCGCCGCCGCGAGAGCCTCGATCTGCCCGAGGTGGATGCCGAGCTGACGACCGACGGCGACGAAGACGCCACGGTGGTGCCGCCTCCCGCGCCGGAGGAACGTCTGGAGCGCCTGCCGCTGGGCCAGCTCAGCCGTGGACGCTACCAGCCAAGGCGCGATATCCAGCCCGAGGCGCTGGAGGAGCTGGCCGACTCGATCCGCGCCCAGGGCGTGATGCAGCCCATCGTGGTGCGTCCGATCGGTCCCGACCGCTATGAGATCATCGCCGGTGAACGCCGCTGGCGGGCCTCCCAGCTGGCCGAGCTGGACGTCATCCCGGCGGTGATCCGCGAGGTGACCGACGAGGTGGCCCTGGCGCTGGCACTGATCGAGAACATCCAGCGCGAGAACCTCAACCCGGTGGAGGAAGCGCTGGCGCTCAAGCGTCTGCTCGACGAATTCGAACTGACCCAGCAGCAGGTCGCCGACGCCGTGGGCCGTTCGCGTACCCAGGTGACCAACCTGCTGCGCCTGCTGGCGCTGGACCCCGAGGTGCAGACGCTGCTCGAACGCGGTGACCTGGACATGGGCCATGCCCGCGCCCTGTTGACCCTGCCGGCGGCCAAGCAGCGCAAGGCGGCCCATGAGGTGGTCAACAAGGACCTGACCGTGCGCGCCACCGAGGCACTGGTCAAGCAACTGGCCAATGGCAAGCCAAAGGCCGCCAAGACTGCGCCGAATCAGGACGTGGCCCGGCTGGAGACCCGTCTGGCGGATCTGCTCGGCGCCCCGGTCAAGATCAGCCACGGCAAGGCCGGCAAGGGCAAGGTCACCATCCAGTACTCGAGCCTCGACGAGCTCGACGGCATCCTGGGCCACATCCGCTGAGTGGCGACGACCAGAGACGGCGACCGGGTTGCGCGTATCAGCGCAGTAAACCACTTAGGTCGCTAATCACTTTAGCGGCCTTTTCTCCGCATTTGGTCGTAAGCCAGCGCGAAGTGACGACAAATCGTCACGTCTTTGGTTGAAGCCGTTAGGGGGCTTCCCTATAATCGCGCCGGAGTCTGCCGGTGGTCTGTCGCCGGCGATCACGATGGATGACGAGTTCGCGCCAAGAGGCGCGTCGGGAGAGACACTTGGCGGCCAGGATCCAACGACCCCAGGTGCAGCGCCTGCTGATGGCACAGCTCGCTGTGCTGGCGCTGACCAGCGTCGCGGCGGCTGGCATCGACGGTATCTCCGGCGCTTCCTCGGCGGCCCTGGGCGGGCTGGTGGCCTTTTTGCCCAATGTGTTCTTTGCCTGGTGTGTGTTCCGGGCGCAGGGCGCGCGCTACTCCAAGGCCATCGTCAACAATTTCTATCGTGCGGAAGCCGGCAAGTTCGGTTTGACGGCGGCGCTGTTCACCCTGGTGTTCATCGCAGTGCCTCCCTCAAACCCGACTTTTTTCTTTGGCGCTTATGTGGTGACGCTGTTCGTTCATTGGCTGGGGCCCTGGCTGGTGAAACGACCGTCGCACACCTGACAACGAGGCAGACATGGCAGGCACGAATCCGACTCCGACGGAATATATCCAGCACCACCTGCAGAACCTGACCTTCGGGCTGCACCCGGACAATGGCTGGTCGATCGCCCATTCCGCCCAGGAAGCTTCCGACATGGGCTTCTGGGCCGTTCACCTCGATACCCTCGGCTGGTCCGTCGGTCTCGGTCTGATCTTCCTGTGGCTGTTCAAGAAGGCGGCCAACACCGCTACCACCGGCGTGCCTGGTGCGCTGCAGAACTTTGTCGAGCTGATGGTCGAGTTCGTCGACAACTCGGTCAAGGACACCTTCCACGGCAAGAGCAAGCTGATCGCGCCGCTGGCGTTGACCATCTTCTGCTGGGTCTTCCTGATGAACCTGATGGACCTGGTGCCGGTGGACTTCCTGCCGCTGCTGGCGGCCAAGATCGGCGCCCTGTTCGGCGCGGACCCGGCCCACGTCTACTTCAAGGTGGTACCGACCACCGACGTCAATGCCACCCTCGGCATGGCGCTGTCCGTGTTCGGCCTGATCATCTTCTACACCATTCGTGCCAAGGGCTTCTCCGGCTTCATCGGTGAGCTGACCCTGCACCCGTTCAACTCACCCAACAAGCTGGTCCAGGCGCTGTTCATCCCGGTCAACTTCCTGCTCGAGACCGTGACCCTGATCGCCAAGCCGATCTCCCTGGCCCTGCGACTGTTCGGCAACCTCTACGCCGGTGAGCTGATCTTCATCCTGATCGCGATGATCGGCCTGTGGCAGCTGCCGCTGCACTTCACCTGGGCGGTGTTCCATATCCTGGTCATCACCCTGCAGGCCTTCATCTTCATGATGCTGACCATCGTCTACATGAGCATGGCGGTGGAGAAGCACTGACGGTTTCGCTTCAACCCTAAACCCTTAACCCTAACCCACTGATAAACCTTAGTTTCAACTAAAAACTGGAGAGACCACCATGGAAGCACAAGTTCTGGGTATGACCGCCATCGCCGTGTCCCTGCTGATCGGCCTGGGTGCACTCGGCACCGCCATCGGCTTCGGTATCCTCGGCGGCAAGTTCCTGGAAGGCGCTGCACGTCAGCCGGAAATGGTTCCGATGCTGCAGGTCAAGATGTTCATCGTCGCCGGCCTGCTGGACGCCGTGACCATGATCGGTGTTGGTATCGCGCTGTTCTTCACCTTCGCTAACCCGTTTGTCGGTTAATGTCCGACCGCTCGTCCCGAGCCGTCGATCCGTTAACCCCAAACCCGTAACGCGAGAGGTGCTGGCGTGAACCTGAACCTTACCCTAGTCGGCCAGGCTATCGCCTTTGCGTTCTTCGTCTGGTTCTGCATGAAGTTTATATGGCCGCCGGTCATGCAAGCTCTGCAGGAACGCCAGAAGAAGATCGCCGATGGTCTGGATGCTGCCAGCCGTGCGGCGCGTGATCTCGAGGTGGCCGAGAAAGAGGCCGACGAGACCCTGCGCAAGAGCAAGCAAGAGGCGGCCGAGATCCTGGAACAGGCCCAGAAACAGGCCAACCAGAAGCTCGAGCAGGCACGCGAAGACGCCCGCCTTGAAGGCGAGCGCATGATTGCCAAGGCCAAGTCCGAGATCGAGCAGGAAGTGGCACGCGCGAAGGAAGACCTGCGCGCACAGGTGTCCCGTCTGGCGGTCCTGGGCGCTGAGCGAATCCTGGAGTCCTCCATCGATGAGAAGCAGCACGCTGCCATCGTCGACAAACTCGCCAAAGAGCTCTGAGGAGGTGCCCCATGGCGGAAACGTCAACTATCGCTCGCCCGTACGCCAAGGCTGCCTTTGAGCACGCCGTGGCCAAGGACGCGCTCGACGAATGGTCCGGCATGCTGGCCAGGGTCGCGCAGGTCGTCGGCGACGACGACATGCGCGCCCGGGTGCTCGGCAATCCCAAGCTGTCCAGCGCACAGAAGGCTGATGTTGTCGTCGACGTCTGTGGTGACGCCGTCAATGACGACCTCAAGAACTTCGTTCGCCTGGTCGGCCAGAAGGGTCGCCTGGCGGCGCTCGGCGCCATCGCCGAGCAGTTCGAGGTGCTCAAGGCCCAGCAGGAAAAGCGGGTAGAGGTGGAAATCGTTTCTGCCTTCCCGCTGGCCGAAGCCCAGGAACAATCGCTCGCGAGTGCACTGGCCAAGCGTCTGAACCGCGAAATCTCCATTACCACTCAGGTGGACAAGACGCTCCTGGGCGGCGTGATCCTGCGTGCCGGCGACACCGTCATCGACGGTTCGGTACGTGGTCGATTGAACCGCCTCCAGGAAGCCCTTTCCGCCTGAGTCTGAGGGACATGGCATGCAGCAACTGAATCCTTCCGAGATCAGCGACATCATCAAGCAGCGTATCGAGAAGCTTGACGTCGCATCCGAAGCCCGTAATCAGGGCACGATCGTCAGCGTATCTGACGGTATCGTGCAGATTCACGGCCTCGCCGACGCAATGTTCGGTGAGATGATCGAATTCCCCGGCGGCATCTTCGGGATGACCCTGAACCTCGAGCGCGACAACGTCGGTGCCGTGGTTCTGGGTGATTACCTGCAGCTGGAAGAGGGCATGACTGCCCAGTGTACCGGTCGCATCCTCGAGGTGCCGGTGGGTCCCGAACTGCGCGGCCGTGTGGTCGACGCCCTCGGTAACCCCATCGACGGCAAGGGCGACCTGGGCACCAAGGAAACCGACGCGGTCGAGAAGGTCGCACCTGGCGTCATCACTCGTCAGTCCGTCGACGAGCCGATCCAGACCGGTTTCAAGTCCATCGATGCCATGGTGCCGATCGGCCGCGGTCAGCGTGAGCTGATCATCGGCGACCGTCAGATCGGTAAGTCGGCGATCGCCATCGATGCGATCATCAACCAGAAAGGCACCGGCGTCACCTGTGTCTACGTGGCCATCGGTCAGAAGCAGTCGACCATCGCCAACGTGGTGCGCAAGCTCGAAGAGCACGGCGCCATGGAGCACACCATCGTGGTCGCCGCCGGCGCCGCCGATCCGGCCCCGATGCAGTTCCTCGCCGCCTACTCCGGCTGCACCATGGGCGAGTACTTCCGCGACCGCGGTGAAGACGCGCTGATCGTCTATGACGATCTGTCCAAGCAGGCCGTGGCCTACCGCCAGGTGTCCCTGCTGCTGCGTCGTCCGCCGGGCCGTGAAGCCTTCCCTGGCGACGTCTTCTACCTCCACTCCCGTCTGCTCGAGCGTGCCGCGCGTGTCAACGCCGACTACGTCGAGAAGTTCACCAACGGTGAAGTGAAGGGCAAGACCGGCTCGCTGACCGCACTGCCGATCATCGAGACCCAGGCCGGCGACGTGTCTGCCTTCGTTCCGACCAACGTGATCTCGATCACCGACGGTCAGATCTTCCTCGAGACCGACCTGTTCAACTCAGGCATCCGCCCGGCCATCAACGCCGGTCTGTCGGTGTCTCGTGTGGGTGGCTCGGCACAGACCAAGATCATCAAGAAGCTCGGCGGCAGCGTGCGTCTGGCTCTGGCCCAGTACCGCGAGCTCGCGGCCTTCTCCCAGTTCGCCTCCGACCTGGACGAAGCCACCCGCAAGCAGCTCGAGCACGGTCAGCGCGTCACCGAGCTGATGAAGCAGAAGCAGTACTCGCCGATGTCGGTTGCCGAGATGGCGATCTCCCTGTTTGCCGCCAACGAAGGCTTCCTGGACGACGTCGACGTCAACAAGGTGCTGGACTTCGAACATGCACTCCACGAGTACATGAAGTCCGAGCACGGCGAGTTGCTCGACAAGATCAACGAGTCTGGCGACTACAACGACGAGATCAAGGACGGCCTGAAGCAGGGTCTCGAGAAGTTCAAGTCCTCTCAGAGCTGGTAAGCGTCCACTGGCCCGCCGCAAGGCGGGCCAGGTGGTCGAACAGGATTCTGAGGGTCACCGAACAAGGGTAGATCGCCATGGCAGTCGGAAAAGAGATTCGCACGCAGATTGCGAGCATCAAGAACACGCAGAAGATCACCAATGCGATGCAGATGGTGGCGGCGTCGAAGATGCGCAAGACCCAGGAACGGATGTCGGCGAGCAAGCCTTACGCCGAACAGATCCGTCACGTGGTGGGTCATCTCGCCCAGGCCAACCCGGAATACAAGCATCCGTGGATGGAAGAGCGTGAGGCCAAGCGCGTCGGTTACATCGTCGTCTCCAGCGATCGTGGTCTCTGTGGCGGCTTGAACGTCAACCTGTTCAAGGCGACGGTCAAGGACGCTCAGGCGTGGCACGAGAAGGGCGCCGAGCTCGACTTCTGTGCCCTCGGCAGCAAGGCCAGCAGCTTCTTCCGCAAGTATGGGGGAAGCCTGGTCGCCGCCAAGAGTGGCCTGGGGGAAACGCCGAGTCTTGATGATCTGATCGGCAGCGTGAAGGTGATGCTGGATGCCTACGATGAAGGCAAGCTGGATCGTCTTTACGTGGTGCACAACGAATTCGTCAATACCATGACCCAGAAGCCGGTCGTCCGTCAGCTGCTACCGCTGACCGAGGACACCGCAAAGGTCGAGGAAGACGACGAGAACAAGCGTCCCAGCAGCTGGGACTACCTGTATGAGCCGGATGCCAAGGCGCTGCTCGACAGCCTGCTCGTGCGCTACGTTGAAGCGCAGGTGTATCAGGCGGTGGTCGAGAACACAGCGTGCGAGCAGGCGGCACGCATGGTTGCCATGAAGAGCGCGACCGACAACGCGGGCAATCTGATCGACGATCTGGAGCTGGTGTACAACAAGGCCCGTCAGGCGGCCATTACCCAGGAAATCTCCGAGATCGTTGGCGGTGCCGCCGCTGTTTAAGGCATGCAGGTTTCATTTGCAGGTATTAGAGAGGAACCAAGATGAGCGGACGTATCGTACAAATCATCGGCGCGGTGATTGACGTAGAGTTTCCGCGGGACGATGTTCCCAAGGTCTACGACGCGCTGAAGGTCACCGAAAAGGAGACCATCCTCGAAGTCCAGCAGCAGCTGGGCGACGGCGTGGTGCGCTGCATCGCCATGGGCTCGACCGAAGGGCTCAAGCGCGGCATGAACACCGATAACACCGGCGCGGCCATCTCCGTCCCGGTCGGCCAGGAAACCCTGGGCCGCATCATGAACGTGCTCGGCGAGCCGATCGATGAGGCCGGTGAGATCGGCGAGCAGGAGCGCATGCCGATCCACCGCGAGGCTCCGGGCTACGCGGACCAGGCGGCCACCAACGAGCTGCTCGAGACCGGCATCAAGGTCATCGACCTGGTGTGCCCGTTTGCCAAGGGCGGCAAGGTCGGTCTGTTCGGCGGTGCCGGTGTCGGCAAGACCGTCAACATGATGGAGCTGATCCGTAACATCGCCACCGAGCACAGCGGTTACTCCGTGTTCGCCGGTGTCGGTGAGCGTACTCGTGAAGGTAACGACTTCTACCACGAGATGCAGGAGTCCAACGTTCTCGACAAGGTGGCACTGGTCTACGGCCAGATGAACGAGCCGCCCGGGAACCGCCTGCGTGTGGCCCTGACCGGTCTGACCATCGCCGAGAAGTTCCGTGACGAAGGTCGTGACGTACTGTTGTTCGTCGACAACATCTACCGTTACACCCTGGCCGGTACCGAGGTGTCCGCACTGCTGGGCCGTATGCCGTCCGCGGTGGGTTACCAGCCGACCCTGGCCGAGGAGATGGGCGTTCTGCAGGAGCGTATCACCTCCACCAAGACCGGCTCGATCACCTCCGTGCAGGCCGTCTACGTGCCCGCGGATGACTTGACCGACCCGTCTCCGGCGACCACCTTCTCGCACCTGGACGCCACCGTGGTACTGGCGCGTTCCATCGCCGAGCTGGGTATCTATCCGGCCATCGACCCGCTGGACTCCACCTCTCGCCAGCTTGATCCGCTGGTGGTGGGCGACGAGCACTACAACGTCGCGCGCGGTGTTCAGGGCGTGCTCCAGCGCTACAAGGAGCTCAAGGACATCATCGCCATCCTGGGTATGGACGAGCTGTCCGACGAAGACAAGCAGATCGTGGCACGTGCGCGTAAGATCCAGCGCTTCCTGTCACAGCCGTTCTTCGTTGCCGAGGTGTTCACCGGCTCTCCCGGCAAGTACGTGTCGCTGAAGGAGACCATCCGTGGTTTCCAGGGCATCCTGGACGGCGAGTACGACGAGCTGCCCGAGCAGGCCTTCTACATGGTCGGCACCATCGACGAGGCCGTCGAGAAAGCCAACCAGATGAAGTAATCCCTCTAACCGGGAGACGTCATCATGACGAAAACCATCCAATGCGAGATCGTCAGTGCCGAAGCCTCGGTCTACTCCGGTAGTGCCGAGCAGGTGGTGGCGGCTGGCATCCTGGGGGATCTTGGCATCCTGGCCGGCCACACGCCGCTGCTGACCGAGCTGGCTCCGGGCCCTGTGCGGGTGCTCAACGAAGGCAGCGAGGAGCACTTCTACGTCTCCGGCGGCTTTATCGAAGTGCAGCCCGAGAAGGTGATCGTGCTGGCCGACACGGCGGTTCGCGCATCCGATCTGGATGAAGCGGCCGCCGAAGAGGCCCGCAAGCAGGCCATCAAGGCCATGGAGGACAAGTCGGCGGAGCTGGATTACACCCGCGCCGCGGCGGAACTCTCCGAGGCCCTGGCCCAGCTGCGTACCATCCAGCAGCTGCGCAGGAAGGCCGGCAAGGGCTAAGTTCCCTGGCGCCGATGCCCCACGCCCCCCGAATGGCTGACATTCGGGGGGCGTTTTCGTTGGTGATGGCGGCAGCGAACCGCGACTGACGCTTCTTCGATGCTTGCCTTGTGTCTAATGTTCATCCAGACATGGCATCATGTCGCCTTTTCGAGCAGCCCCGATAGGTCGTCTCTTGGGGACACTGCGCCTCAGCGATTTGCGGCAAGGACGCCGGCCATGAGGAGACGTCCATGAATCTGACCCCCAGCCTGGATGCGCACAAGCAGGTGCTGCTGCGTGCCCTCGATCCCCGCGACAGCAAGACGCTGGAAGCCCGCCTGCCCGAGATTCGCTCGGCGGATCTGGCCGAGATCCTCGAGCGACTGATCGAGGATGAGGACCGCCTGGACAGCGCCGTGGCGCTGTTGGCCTGCCTGCCGGTGGGGCGCCAGGCCAGCGTGTTCGGTCATCTGCCATTCGAGGCCCAGGATGCCATGGCGTCTCGCATCGAGGACGCCTGGCTGTCGCGAATCCTCGACAAGATGGGCTCGGATGAACGTGCCGACCTGTTCAAGGTGCTGGGAGATGATCGCAAGGAGGCGCTGTTACGGCGCATGGCGCGGCGCGAGCGCGAGGCGCTCAAGCGCCTGGCGAGCTACGAAGAGGGCACCGCCGGCGCCCTGATGACCGCCGACTATGTGGCGATCCCGATGGGGCTCACCGTGTCCCGGGCGATGATGCGGGTGCGCCAGACCGCTCCCGACGCCGAGACCGTCTACCAGCTGTACGTGGTGGACGAGCACGGCCGCCTGGCCGGCACCATGTCACTGAGACAGCTGATGGTGGCACGGCCCCAGGCGATCATCGACGAGCTGATGATCCACGACGTCATCAGCATCGGTGTGGACGCCGAGCAGGAAGAGGTCGCCCGGGTGGTGGCACGCTACGACCTGCTGGCGTTGCCGGTGACGGACACCGACGAGCGACTGGTCGGCATCGTCACCCACGACGACGCCATGGACGTGGTCGAGTCCGAGGCCACCGAGGACATCCACAAGGGCATGTCGATCGGTCAGCTGGAAGGTGGCGTGTCCCGGGTGCCGCTGTGGAGCCTGTATCGCAAGCGAGTGATCTGGCTGGTATTGCTGGTGTTCGGCAACCTCTTCTCGGGAGCCGGCATCGCCCACTTCGAGGACACCATCGCCGCCCAGGTGACCCTGGTGTTCTTTCTGCCGCTGTTGATCGGCAGCGGTGGCAATGCCGGCGCCCAGGCCGCCACCCTGATGGTGCGAGGCATGGCCACCGGTGACGTCGGCATCAAGGACTGGAGCAAGCTGCTCGGCCGAGAACTGCTGGTGGCAGGCTCGCTGGGACTGACCATGGCCCTGGCGGTGGCCCCCATCGGGGTCATTAGAGGTGGTGAGGCGGTGGCCTTGGTGGTGGCCATCAGCATGATCTGCATCGTCTTGTTCGGCAGCCTGCTCGGCATGTGCCTGCCGTTCGTGCTCGATCGGCTGGGCTGGGATCCGGCCACCGCCTCGGCACCGCTGGTCACCACCCTGATCGACGCCTCCGGGGTGGTCATCTACTTTTCCATCGCCACGCTGGTACTGATGGGAACTTGATCGACCGCAGCGGGGGCGGCCAGGGGCCCCCTGACAGCGGACAAGAACGCCCGTGGAGTGTATGCTCTTGCGGGCGTTTTGCCTGTTACCCCTCGCTTACGGGTCACTCCATGGATTGGCTACAGATTGTCGTTCTCTCCCTGATTCAGGGAATCACCGAATTTCTTCCGGTATCGAGCTCCGCCCACCTGATACTGGTCCCCGTGTTCAGCGACTGGCCGGACCAGGGACTGGCCTTCGACGTGGCGCTGCACCTGGGTAGCCTTGGCGCGGTGGTCATCTATTTCCGCGACGAGATCCTGCGCATGCTGTCGAGCTGGTGTGCCAGCGTCGCCGGTCGCGGCACCGATCAGGACGCTCGGCTGGCCTGGTGGGTGATCCTCGCCACCGTTCCGGTGGGGCTGGCCGGACTGCTGTTCAAGGACGTCATCGAGCAGTATGCCCGCTCGCCCATGGTGCTGGCGTTCGGTCTGATCTTCTTCGGCCTGATGCTGGGGCTTGCCGACTGGCGCTTCAGGGGCTCGCGCAGCGAGTATCAGCTGCGCTGGAGCGATGCCCTGTGGATCGGCATCGGCCAGGCGCTGGCGCTGATTCCCGGCACTTCGCGCTCCGGCATCACCATCACCGTGGCGCTGATGCTGGGCATGGGGCGAGAAGCCGCGGCCCGCTTCTCGTTTCTGCTGTCGATTCCGGTGATCGTGCTGGCGGGGGGACTCGAGGCCTGCGAGCTGATTCAGACGGGTGTCGATGTGCACTGGGGTGACATGGCGCTCGGCACGCTGCTGTCCGGCGTCAGCGCCTACCTGTGCATCCATTTCTTCCTGTCGTTCATCAAGCGCATCGGTATGCAGCCCTTCGTCGTCTATCGCCTGCTGCTTGGTATCGCCCTGATCTGGCTGTTTGGCTGATATATCTGAAGAGACCCCTCATGACTGGATTCAAGACCGCTCGGCGTGGATGGCTGACAACCTGGCTGGCGCCCCTCCTGATGGCACTGCTGGTGTCCGGTTGCAGCGAAGAGACCACTACCCGTTCGCCGATCACCCTGGAAGGCGACATCTTCGGCACCTTCTACCAGATCACCCTGGCCGACCCGCTGACACGCGAGCAGGTAGAGGAGATCGAGCAGGGCGTACTCGACGAGATGCACGCGGTCGACGCCTCCATGTCGACCTGGCGCGAGGATTCGGAGCTGTCCGCCTTCAATCAGTCACCGCTGGGGCAATGGCAGCCGATCTCCGACGAATTCATGGAGGTGCTGGCCATCAGCCAGTCGGTCAACCAGCAAAGTCACGGCGCCTTCGACGTCACCGTCGGTAGCCTGGTCAATCTGTGGAGCTTTGGCCCCGAGGCCCGGCCCCGGGAAATCCCCGAGGAAAACGTACTCGAGAAGCGCTTGTCTCAGGTCGGCATGGACGCGCTCGAGATCGACACCGCCGAGGCCCAGGCCCGTCGCCTGCGTGACGTCTACATCGATCTGTCCGGGGTGGCCAAGGGGTTCGCCACCGACGAGGTGGCGGCCTATCTGGATCGTCAGGGTATCGCCAACTACCTGGTCAATCTTGGTGGAGAGGTCAAGGTCAAGGGACGGCGTGACGGCGGCAAGGGGCTGTGGCGCATCGGTATCGAGGTGCCCGAGAACGGCGCGCCCAAGGCTCAGCACGTGGTCGGCCTCGATGATGTCTCGGTGGCGACTTCCGGTGACTACCGTCACTACTTCGAGGCCGATGGCAAGCGCTACTCCCATACCATCGACCCCCGCACAGGGCGCCCCATCACCCATCGGCTGGCCTCGGTGACGGTGGTGCATCCGTCCAATGCCTGGGCCGACGCCTGGGCCACCGCGCTGAGCGTGATGGGCGAAGAGGAAGGCATGCAGGCCGCCATCGACCAGGAGTTGCCGGTGGTGATGCTGGTGCGTCAGGGTGAGGGCTGGGAAAGTCGGGTCAGCCCCGCCTTTGTGACGCGCTTTGGGCAGGAGATGGTCGATACCCTGGGGCTGACGGTGGTGACGGATGTCGACACCCCGCTAGAATAGAAGCGCTGGCCTCTCACGACGGATCACTGAAACCGTTGGTCGGTTCGCTACTGTTGCGATATTTGCTTCGATCTTTTGTTTTAGACAAGGAGTCACGATGAGCCTCGATGTGGTGATTCTCGCCGCCGGACAGGGCACCCGCATGCGCTCGAGTCTGCCCAAGGTGCTGCATACCCTGGCGGGCAAGCCGATGGTCCGTCATGTGGTCGATACCGCCCGGGGTCTCGATGCGGATCGCACCCACGTGGTCATCGGGCACGGTGGCGAGCGGGTTCGCGATGCCCTGGCCGACAGCGAGGTTCGCTTTGCCCATCAGGCCGAGCAGAAGGGTACCGGTCACGCCGTCGCCCAGGCGCTGGGCCAGCTCGGCGATGGCAAGGTGCTGGTGCTCTACGGTGACGTGCCGCTGATCCGTCGGCAAACCCTGGCGGCCTTGCTGGAGCAGGTAGACGAGCGCCACATGGGACTTCTGACCGTGACCCTGGACGACCCGGCGGGATACGGCCGCATCGTGCGTGACGATCAAGGCAAGGTGGTGGCCATCGTCGAGCAGAAGGATGCCTCTGAAAGCGAGCTTGCGATCACCGAGTGCAACACCGGCATCATGGCCATGACCAGCGCCCAGCTGAAGCGCTGGTTGCCTGAGCTGTCGTCGGACAACGCCCAGGGCGAGTACTACCTGACCGATGTGATCGCCATGGCCGCCGCCGAGGGCATTGAGGTGGCCACTGCCCAGCCGGCACGGCCGATGGAGGTCGAAGGCGTCAACAATCGCGCCCAGATGGCGCGTCTCGAGCGAGCATACCAGCGCGACATCGCCGAGGCGCTGATGGAAAAGGGCGTGGCCCTGGCCGACCCAGACCGTCTCGACGTGCGTGGCAAGCTGACTTGCGGGCACGACGTCTTCATCGACGTGGGTTGTGTGTTCGAAGGCGAGGTGGAGCTCGGCGAAGGTGTGCGCATCGGCCCCTACTCGGTGGTACGCAACAGCCATGTTGGCGCCGAAAGCGTCATCGAGGCCCACAGCATCGTCGACGGTGCAGTATTGGCCGGGCTGAACCAGATCGGTCCCTTCGCCCGGCTGCGTCCTGGCTCGCGTCTGGCGGTCAAGGCGAAGGTCGGTAACTTTGTCGAAACCAAGAACGCCGAAGTGGGCGAGGGCAGCAAGATCAACCACCTGAGCTACGTGGGTGACGCCCGCCTGGGACGTGAGGTCAATATCGGCGCCGGCACTATCACCTGCAACTATGACGGCGCCAACAAGCACCGTACCGAGATCGGTGACGCCGCCTTCATCGGCTCCAATTCGGCGCTGGTAGCCCCGGTCAGTGTCGGCGAGGGCGCCACCGTCGGTGCCGGCTCCACCATCAGCCGCGACGTCGCCGATCATAGCCTGGCGGTGACAAGGTCTCGTCAGATCGCCAAGGCCAACTGGCCGAGGCCGACCAAGGACGAGGATTGACGGACGCTTCCGCCCGTTTCTGCCGTTGCGGCCCCCTCTCGATTGCTGGTCAGCGGTAGCCAATAACGAATCTCTCAAGGAGTGACCCCTATGTGTGGCATCGTCGCCGCGGTGGCCCAGCGCAACGTACAGAACATTCTGCTCGAAGGCCTCAAGCGCCTCGAGTACCGCGGCTATGACAGTGCCGGCATGGCGGTGCGCAGCCCCGAGGGAGAACTGGTGCGCCAGCGCGCGGTGGGCAAGGTGGCCGCGCTCGAGGCGCGACTGGAGGGTTCGGCGCTGCCGGGGCTCAGCGGTATTGCTCACACCCGCTGGGCGACCCACGGTCGCCCCAGCGAGCCCAACGCCCATCCCCACCAGTCGCGTGATCGCCTAGCGGTGGTACATAACGGCATCATCGAGAATCATGAGCAGCTGCGTCGGGAACTCACCGATCAGGGCTATGTGTTCGAGTCCGAGACCGATACCGAGGTGATCGCCCACCTGCTGGAGCGTGAGTCTCGCCGCGACGGTGATCTGCTCAGCGCCTTCCAGCGGGTCGTCGCCGGCCTCGATGGCGCCTACGCCCTGGGGGTCATGGCGGTGGACGAGCCCGATGTGGTGGTCGGCGCGCGCAAGGGCAGCCCGCTGGTGGTCGGCGTCGGCATCGGTGAGGCCTTCCTGGCGTCTGACCCGCTGGCGCTGCTGCCGGTGACCGATCGCTTCATCTATCTGCGTGAAGGCGACGTGGTGCGCCTGTCCGCCAATGGTCGCATCGAGATCTTCGATGCCGAGGGGACCGCCGTCGAGCGTGAGGTCCAGACCTTCGAGCATGGTGACGGCGCCGCCAGCAAGGGCGAGTACCGCCACTTCATGCTCAAGGAAATCCACGAACAGCCGGCGGTGATCGCCGCGGCGCTGGAAGGCCGCCTGGGCGACCGCTCGGTGCTGGTGGAAAGCTTCGGCCCCGATGCCGAGCGACTGTTCCAGCAGGTCCGCCAGATCCATATCGTGGCCTGCGGCACCAGCTATCACGCCGGCATGGTGGCGCGCTACTGGCTCGAGCGCTACACCGGCATCCCGGTGCAGGTGGAGGTCGCCTCCGAGTATCGCTACCGCCAGGTGGTGGTGCCCCAGGGTACCCTGTTCGTGACCCTGTCCCAGTCCGGCGAGACCGCCGACACCCTGGCCGCGCTGCGGTTTGCCATGGAGCAGGACAACTACCTGGGCAGCCTGGGTATCTGCAACGTACCGGGCAGCTCGCTGGTGCGCGAGGCCGACCTGAGCCTGATGACCCAGGCCGGCCCCGAGATCGGTGTGGCCTCCACCAAGGCCTTCACCACCCAGTTGACCGCACTGATGCTGTTCGCCCTGGCGCTTGGCCGAGTGCGGGGCATGGACGAGGACGAGCAGGCCGAGATCGTCGCCGCTCTGCGGACCCTGCCGGCGCTGTGCAGCCAGGTGCTGGGCCTGGACGAGGCCATCGAGCGGCTGTCCATGGCCTTCGCCGAGAAGCACCACGCGCTGTTCCTGGGACGTGGCGCCCACTTCCCCATCGCCCAGGAAGGCGCCTTGAAGCTCAAGGAGATTTCCTACATTCACGCCGAGGCCTACCCGGCGGGCGAGCTCAAGCACGGCCCCCTGGCGCTGGTGGACAGCGAGATGCCGGTGATCTCGGTGGCACCCAACGACGAATTGCTCGACAAGCTCAAGTCCAACCTGCAGGAGGTCAGGGCTCGAGGCGGCGAGCTGTACGTGTTCGCCGACGAGAACGTCGGCCTGAACGCCAGCGAGGGCATCCAGGTGCTGCACCTGCCCCACGTCCACGAGGCACTGGCGCCGATCCTCTACACCCTGCCGCTGCAGCTATTGTCGTACCACGTGGCGGTGCTCAAGGGGACCGATGTCGATCAGCCGCGCAATCTGGCCAAGTCGGTGACGGTGGAGTAGACATACCGTCGGGCGATAGTATGGCAGCGGTCGCAGACTCGGCGTGACGGAAGGGAAATCTTCCCATCAACTCCAGAGAAGGTGTTGATGCAGTCCGTTCTTGTTCTTGGAGGCTAAAGAGAGTGCGGTGACACCCCGGTGTCCCGCGCTCTTTTTGCCTGGGAATGGGGTCCACTTCAGTTCAAGGATGGAGAGCAAGTCACCGATCAATCAGACAGGACTGCCGCCAAATAGCCCGGCACCGGATTTGACGATATCTCGTTGCGTTCTCGGTGGTGATGATTCTGATGTGCTATACAGTGATCAAGGCGTTGAACGGAAAGCGGCGTCGCTTTCGTTGATATTTCCACGCGTTATTTGCGGTCCCCCCTGTTGTGCTGACCTGCACGGGGTAGAGGGTTTCAGGGGAGGGCTGCTGTTTCCGGTGCACATATTGACGCCGAGAGCTCAATCTTTCCGCTACTGGTAAGGGAGCCTCAGCTCTCATCGCTTGTCCTGTCACACGCAACAGCTGACGTGTGCGAGACTCACTCGGCCAGTGTGTTTCCATCCACAGGAGCATCATTCATGAGTACTCAAAGCGAGCAGGCTCCAACCCCGGTTTCGGACGACATGCAGACGGACTATACCGTCGGGCAGGACAACTTCGAGGGCAGCCTGGGGCCTATCGGCTTCGATATACATAACCGGGTCTTCGCCATCTCGGCGCTGGCCTCGATTGTCTTCATCGTGCTGACGCTGCTGTTCCCCGAGCGAGCCGGTAATCTATTTCAGTCCATTGTCAGCTTCTCCACCGGCACCCTCGACAGCTACTTCATGATCGTGGTGGACGGCTTCATCCTGTTCTGTCTGGCACTGGTCGTGCTGCCATACGGCAAGGTCCGCCTGGGCGGCCCCGACGCCACGCCGGAGTATGGCTACCTGTCCTGGTTTGCGATGCTGTTCGCGGCCGGCATTGGCATCGGCCTGCTGTTCTTCGGCGTGCTGGAACCGGTCTATCACGCCAACGTCTCCTCGCCGCTAGGCACGCCCTCGCCCTTCGGCAGCGACGGGGAACTGAACGCTGAGGCCATCGCCGACGCCACCGCCATGGGGCTGGCCGGCACCTATCTGCACTGGGGCATCCACGGCTGGGCCGTCTACGTGGTGATGGCGCTGGCGCTGTCCATCTTTACCTACAACAAGGGCCTGCCCTTCTCCATCCGTTCGGCGTTCTTCCCGCTGCTGGGTGACCGCGTCTGGGGCTGGTGGGGCCACGTCATCGACATCCTGGCGGTATTCTCGACCCTGTTTGGCCTGGCCACCTCGCTCGGCCTCGGCGCTCAGCAGGCCAACGCCGGCATGAACTTCGTCTTCGGCCTGGACGTCAGCATCACCACTCAGGTGGTCGTGATCGCAGCCGTCACCGCAGTGGCGCTGGTTTCGGTGTGGCGCGGTCTGGAAGGTGGCGTGAAGCGGCTTTCCGAGATCAACATGGGAATGGCCGTGCTGTTCTTCTTCTTCGTGCTGTTCGCCGGCCCGACCCTGGCAGCGCTCGCCGGCTTCTGGGCCGGCCTTGAGACCTACGTGACGAAGTTCATCCCGCTGTCGGCCCCCTTCGGCCGCGAGGACGACGCCTATCGCCAATCCTGGACCATCTTCTACTGGGCCTGGTGGATCAGCTGGGCGCCTTTCGTCGGCATGTTTATCGCCCGCGTCTCCCGGGGGCGCACGGTGCGTGAGTTCGTGATCTGTGTGCTGGTGATCCCGAGTCTGTTCATCTTCATCTGGATGGGCGTGTTCGGCGCCACCGCCCTCGACCAGCTATATGCCAATCCGGCCGGTAGCCTGGTCAAGGAATACGTGATCGACAGCTACAGCCCCGAGCTGTCGCTGTTCGCCATGCTCAACGAGCTGCCGCTGTCGGGCCTGATGTCGACCCTGGGCATTATCCTGGCGCTGATCTTCTTCGTCACCTCGTCGGATTCCGGCTCGCTGGTGATCGATACCATCACCGCCGGTGGCAAGATCGATGCACCGCGCCCTCAGCGCATGTTCTGGGCCACGGTGGAAGGCCTGATTGCCATCGTACTGCTGATCGGCGGCGGACTCTCGGCGCTCCAGGCCGGAGTCACGGCCACCGCGATCCCCTTCTCGGTGGTGATGATTGTGATGTGCTACACCATCATCAAGGCGCTGAACGGCGAGCTTCGTCAGTTACGCCGTCGGGGTGGCTGAGTCCTCTCATCATGCGAAATCTGTCGGCTTTCTTTGGTTGTAGATGCTCTATCTGCTGGCACAACAACGTCGACTGACCCCGTTTTGCTGCATCCAGCTTTGCCCGGCCTCACGAGGTCGGGCTTGTTCCCTTCCTGTTGTGTAGTGCTGAGGGAAGCGTAGGCTCAAGTGTCGCCGCAGATCCAGGAGGTGCGGTCGAGGACAACGCGATATTCCGTCTACCGGGGTATGGCTCCCCCTAGCTCGATAGATCAATGTTCAAGTCATTGATGGTAATGAACACAGTTTTTCTAGATAGGCGCTAGAAGCGTGACGCGATCGGTGCCGGCAGCCCAAATCCACATGAAGTGACGAAGAGCTCTTTCCAGAGTGATGTCGGCCGAGAGGTATCGCCGACGGCGCGACGAGTCAGCGTCATAGCTGCGAGGCCAAAGGTATCCTGGCGCAGCGCCGGGAAGTCTTGAGGCGACAAAGCAGCTTTATCCGGAGTGTTGGTCCTGGGACATCGGAAACCTCGGCCTGCCAGAGGTAGTGCACCTGAATCCCGAGAGGAATGCGGCGCCCCTGGCGGCAGGGTGTTAAAGAGTCAGAATCATTTCAAGTGTCATCTGTGTTGACAGGCTCCGCGCTGCCGGTCCGAGAACCAGATCACAAAAACAGCACGTTGATGCAGTGGTATTTTCTTGAGGTCGGCCAGGCGCCGCTTCTACTGCCTATCGATATATGCTGTACCGGTACTTGATAAAGAAGAAAGCTCGTAATTTTCCATATTTTCCGGTTCTAGCATTATGAATTTGTAAGATATATTTCTATTGTTTTGCTAATTCGGACGCTTCTTTTTCGTGCTTCATTGGGCACAATATCAAACACCGTTCTCGAACCTTCATTCCTATATTCGTTAGTTAAGCGCTTGGTTATACGTGGTCGCCATTCCTGCGAGTGGTTTGCCGGTCATGCCTGGGTCTCCGAGCGTGCAGGCGTCGGTGATTCAGTTCAGCGACAGCCGCCATGACGACCGCCACGACAACGATAATGAAGGGGGACGGCGATGAGCGGATTACGATCCACAAGCGCCTTGCTGACGGGAACCGGCCTTTGTCTGCTGATGCCGATCGCGGCCGAGGCGCAGACGTCGATGCAGGAACTCAATGACCTGAAGGCCCAGATCGAACAGCTCAAGGCCCAACAGCAGGCGGCCATGCAATTGGTCGAACAGCAGCAGGCCCAGATCGATAACCTGATCAACCAGCAGGCCAGCATGCAACAGGACGTCGCCGACGTCAGCGAGAACGTGGTCAAACGCACCGAGAGTGGCGACTTCCTGGTGGGAGATACCACGGTGTCCTTTGGCGGCTACATCAAGGCTCAGGCGGCGTTCTCCGACAATGGACTCAGCGACGGCAAGGCCAACGAGACGGTGACGGCGGGGCTGTTGCGCGCCACCGACGATGACGCCGACAACCGCGTCAGTTTCAGTGCGCGGGAAACGCGTCTGAGCTTCGGTACCAGTACACCGCTGGGTGGCGATACCATGAAGACCTATATCGAGACGGACTTCTATGGCGCCGACGACGAAGCCAACGAATTTGTTTCGCACTCCTACGCGCCGCGGCTGCGCCACGCCTACCTGAGCTGGGGCAACTGGCTGGCCGGGCAGTACTGGTCAACCTTCATGGATCTCAAGGGGCTTGGCGAGATCGACGCCTTCAGTACCCATACCGGCTCGATCTTCGTGCGCCAGCCACAGCTTCGCTATACCTATCCGCTGGATTGGGGCAGCCTGCAGTTCGCGGTGGAGAACCCCGAGGACGGCGACGACGACCAGGACACCCCGGACATGGTGGCCCGGGTCAATGTGGACCAGGAGTGGGGGCATGTTTCAGCGGCCACCGTGGTCAGGCGCTTCAGCCTGGATGACGCCGAGGACGACGACAGTCGCTGGGGGGCCGGTTACAGCCTGACCGGACGATTCCCGGTGTTCGAAAAAGACGACCTCATGCTGCAGGCCAACTATGGCAACCTGGGACGCTACATGGCGCTGGGCGCCTACCCCAACGCCAAGGTGGAGGACGGCCAGATCAAGATGGTGGAGTCCTGGGGCGCCTCGGCCATCTATCGTCACTACTGGACCGACACGCTGCGCTCGAGCATCGCCTACTCGGCGACTGAACTCGACAGCAACGGTACCGGCGACGACACCGACAGCTACGACAGCTTCTTTCTCAACCTGATGTGGTCGCCCTTTGCCAACACCACGCTGTCGGCGGAGTACCAGCGCTACGACCTGGATGAGGTGGACGGCGATACCTTCGACCTGGACAGGGTTCAGTTCTCCGCCAAGTACGACTTCTAGGAGGCTGAAAATCCCCTGTGTCCGTCGGCTTTTCGGACAGAGTCCCGGCTGAGGGCGAGAAGCTCCGGCGCTCGGCGCCGCTTGCAGCTTGTCAGCATCTCCCCGTTCGGCAACACCGGGCGGGGCGATGCTATGCTGGCGCCCCTGAAACCGTCGAGTCTGCCTTCTTGAACGATCGATCAGCGCAACCGCCCATGTACATTGGTCTGCCGATGTGGGCCAATCCCGACTGGCGTGGTGGTCTCTACCCACCCCACGCCGGGCGCGAGGGTTGGCTCGACGACTACGCCGCCGTATTCAACGCCGTCGAGGGAAATACCACCTTCTACAGCGGGGCGCCCAGGCCACGGACGGTGGAAGGTTGGTCCCGCCAGGCGCCACCGGGCTTTCGCTTCTGCTTCAAGCTGCCCCAGGCGCTGACACATGCAAAACGATTGCGCCAGGTCGAGACCGATGTGGGCGACTTCGTCGAGGCCCTGTGGCCACTGAAGGACCGACTCGGGCCGGTCATGATTCAGCTCCCCAGGGACTTTGGTCCTGAGGAGGTGCCTGCTCTGGAGAAGGTTCTACGAGATTGGCCACAAGACGTACCCTGCGCAGTAGAACTGCGCCACAGTGAATTTTTCCACAAGGGGAGCGCCGAGAGAGATATCAACGCCCTGTTGATAAGTCATGGCGCCGATCGCGTGATGCTGGATGTCAGGCCGTTGTTTTCCGGGCCGCCCGAGGCCCATTCGGGATTGATCCAGGCTCGTGCGGAAAAGCCAAGACGCCCACTACACGTGATCTCTACAGCAAAATTTCCTGTGATACGTTTCATTGGCCATCTTGACAGCGCCATCAACGAGCACTATTTCACCCCCTGGATAGACCAGCTCGCCTTGTGGATAAAACAGGGGAAAACCCCTTTTCTTTTTGTGCATACGGCGGATAATCGCGAGGCCCCGGAACTGGCCAGAAACCTGTACGCCAGAGTCGCCGATAGAATGGGGTGGCAGGCATTGCCCGGGTTTCCGGGAGATCGACAGAATCAGCTGCTTTGACCATTGTTGGCTGGCGTTTGTTATTGTCATACGCTAGTTTTGTCGGCTGTTCGTCACTTGCCACGGGCCAGAGACGGTCGCCTCCTTATCCTTGGATGGTGACTCGCCTGGACCCACCGGTCTCGACCAGCGCGAACCCTGCGCTGGGGAAGAGTGGTGTGCCGGCAGTGATCCTGCTGACATCCGTCAGACCCCTTGTACATCGGTGGATCCGTGACCCGGACCATCGAGGACGTGGCGACTACAAACACAACGCCGTCATTGCATCCGATCGATCGATGACGACACGTATCCGAAGGGTGATTTATGTCCAAAACGACACATGCGCAGTGGTCATCGCGCTTTTCCTTTATCCTCGCCGCCACCGGTTCCGCTGTCGGGCTTGGTAATATCTGGAAGTTTCCCTACATGGTGGGCGAGAGCGGTGGTGCCGCCTTCGTGCTCGTCTACCTGCTGTGCATCGGCCTGATCGGCCTGCCGATCCTGGTCACCGAGTGGATGATCGGTCGGCGTGGGCAAAGCAACCCGGTCAATGCCATGGCCAGCGTCGCGGCCAAGGCCGGTCAGCCCAAGGTCTGGGCCCTGGTCGGCGTCGCCGGGGTCATCGGTGCCTTCCTGATCCTGTCGTTCTACAGCGTGATCGGTGGCTGGTCGCTGTACTACACCCTCGGTAGCGTGACCGGTGACTTCAGCGGCCAGGACGCCGACGGTATCGGTGCCTTGTTCAGCGGCATGCTGGCAAGCCCCGGTCTGCTGCTGCTGTGGCACTCCATCTTCATGCTGCTGGTCATCGGTATCGTTGCTCGCGGCGTGACCAAGGGCCTGGAAGGCGCGGTCAACGTGTTGATGCCGGCCCTGGCGCTGCTGCTGGTGGTGCTGGTGGGCTACGGCATGACCACCGGCCACTTCGGTGAGGCGTTGAACTATCTGTTCAACCCGGACTGGTCAGCACTCAATGGTGAGGTGGTACTGGCAGCGCTGGGACACGCCTTCTTCACCCTGTCACTGGGCATGGGCATCATGATCGCCTACGGTTCCTACCTCGGCGAGAAGGTCGACCTGATCAAGACCGCACGCACCGTGGTGATCATGGATACCGTGATCGCACTCGGCGCGGGCCTGGCGATCTTCCCGATCGTGTTTGCCAATCAGCTCGACCTGGCCTCCGGCCCGAGCCTGATCTTCGTCACCCTGCCGCTGGCCTTCGGCAATATGGGCGGTGGCCTGATCTTGGGCCTGATGTTCTTCCTGCTGCTGACCTTCGCCGCCCTGACCTCGGCCATTTCGCTGCTCGAGCCGGTGGTCGAGTTTGTCGAAGAGCGCACGCCGTTGTCGCGTTCCGCGTCGGCGGTGGTCTCCGGCATCGGCGCCTGGGCGCTGGGTATCGCCGCTCTGCTGTCCTTCAACGTGTGGAGTGACCCGGTACTGTTTGGCCTCGGGGTGTTCGACCTGCTGGACAAGCTGACCAGCAAGTTCATGCTGCCGTTGACCGGCCTGGGTGCCATCCTGTTCGCGGGCTGGTTCCTCAACCGCGAAGGCGTGGCCGAAGACCTCGGTCTGTCCGGTGGCAAGGAAGTACTGTGGGTCGCCTTGACCCGCTTCGTGGCGCCCATCGGTGTGGCGGTGGTGTTCATCTCCAGCCTGTAACAGGCGTCATTGCTGCATGCCAGACCAGAGACCCGGCCTTGTGCCGGGTCTCTGCGTTGACAGGCAATGCCAGACGATCCATCGGAACCGGGCGGCAGGGCAATACTGCTGCCCGTACAGAGTGACCAAAGGGGGACGTCAACGAGGTGGCAGTGGGGCCTCAGCGGGAGCCCAACGAGACGTCAGTGCTTGTTCATTGATGCCTGCAGCCAAAGACATGCATTTGGGAGAGCATGCCAGGAGGGACGCTTGGCGGTGCCTTTGACGCGCCTGGGGCTTTCAGGCGACAGACACCCGATGGCGAGTCTCGTCGGTGCGATTCTCGCAAGGGATGGGCCGGCCGTCGCTCGAGCCAGCGGCCAGGCCCCGAATATGGTTCAGACCCGCGTTGTTGGCGGTCTGGCGCACGTCGGGCCGGCGGCCACGCGTGCTGGTTCAGTCTACCGGGTCAGTGCATTTCGTCGTCGTTGCCGTCTTCCGGCAGTTCGGCGATGTCTTCGGATAGACGCTTGAATTCCCGATGAAGCTCGATGCCGCGGCGGGCTCGCAGGTTGCGTTGGGCCGCGGTGCGGGAGCGCCTTTCGTGTTCGGCGACTTCCATGCTCATGAAGATGTCGAGGAGTTCACTCTTGACGGAGGATAACCTTTCGACATTACGCATGATCGATTCTCCTATGCAGTGAATGTGCCGGCATCCAGGACGCTGCGCGACACTGCCCTTTTACTATACCCCAGTTGACAAAAAGATGACGGTGTGGACGTCAATCCTGCAACGTTCTGCCAACGCTAGAAAAAAATCCATCCGGTTGCGCAGGGGCGGCCTGGGGGCTCGATGCATGACGCAGCACAGGGCGCATTTGACGCCGTCATGGGGCATACTGGAACCAGACCGGATCGATAGCGACGGGCATTGCGCCCTGCCAGCTCCGGGTCCTCCCAGCCAGTCAAAGGAGTAGAGGGTGAGTCGCGCGCTGTTTGATGAAATGCGACGTCGCATGGAGCACTTCCGTCGGTCGGAGCAGAAGGTCGCACGCTTCGTATTGCGCAACCCCGACGAAGTTATCCACATGCGTATCGTCGATCTGGCCACCGAGGCCAAGGTCAGCGAGCCCACGGTGGTACGCTTCTGCCGGGCCCTGGGCTGCAACGGCTTTCAGGACTTCAAGCTGAAGTTGGCGCAGATGCTGGCGTCGGGCAGCCAGTTCGCGCAGTTCTCGATGAATGACAGCGACTCCGTGGCCGAGTTTTCCCACAGCATCTTCGATTCCACGGTGGGGACCCTGCTGTCGATCAGGGACCGGCTCGACAACGAGGCGTTGAACAAGACCATCAACGCCCTGGCCATGGCCAATCGCGTCGAGTTCTACGGCTACGGAGCCTCCGGTGCGGTGGCCTTCGATGCTCAGCACAAGTTTTTCAGGCTGCAGATTTCCACCGCCGCCTACGCCGATCCGCACATGCAGAACATGTCGGCGGTGACCCTCAAGGAAGGCGATGTGGTGGTGGCGATCTCGCAGACCGGCCGCACCCGGGCACTGGTGGCCAGCGTCAAGCTGGCACGGGAGGCGGGCGCCACCGTGGTCGGTCTCTGTCCCAGTGGCTCCCCCCTGGCGGACGAAGTCGACCTGCCGCTGTACATCGATGTGCCCGAAGACACCGAGATCTACACGCCCATGAGTTCCCGTATCGCCCATCTGGTACTGGTCGACGTGCTGGCGGTGGGAGTGGCGAAGACCCGGGGCCCCAAGCTCGCCGAGCAGCTCAAGGCGGTAAAGCGCAGCCTCAACCCGCTGCGCTATCCGGAGTCCGATCCTTCCTGACCGAGGGCGCCCTGCCTGTCCATTTATCCAGCATCGCTGTGGTAGACTGGGCGCCCATTTTCGATCTCGAGCGGTGCCTTCTCCATGGACGACGTCACGGCGATCATCGACGGCCTCAATGCGGCGCAGCATGAGGCGGTCTGCGCTCCCCAGGGCAATATGCTGGTGCTCGCCGGCGCCGGTTCCGGCAAGACCCGCGTGCTGGTCCATCGCATCGCCTGGCTGATGCAGGCGGAAGGTCTCTCGCCCTACGCGGTGCTGGCGGTGACCTTCACCAACAAGGCCGCCAGGGAGATGCGCACTCGCCTGGAGGCGTTGCTAGGGATCTCGCTGCGCCATGTCTGGGTGGGTACCTTTCACTCCATCGCCCACCGCCTGCTGCGTACCCACTGGCAGGATGCTCGTCTGCCCCAGCACTTCCAGATCATCGACTCCGATGATCAGCTACGTCTGATCAAGCGCCTGTTGAAGGACAACAAGATCGACGACGAGCGTTTTCCGCCCCGTCAGGTGCAGTCGTTTATCAGCGGCTGCAAAGAGGAGGGATTGCGTCCTCACCAGGTCCGGATCAACGGTGACGCCTACGTGGAGCAGATGGTGGCGCTGTATGACGTCTACCAGCTGACCTGCGAACGTGGCGGCCTGGTCGACTTTGGCGAGCTGCTGCTCAGGAGCCTCGAGCTGTTGCGCGACAATCCTGCTCTGCTGGCCCACTATCAGGAGCGCTTCGCCCACGTACTGGTCGACGAGTTCCAGGATACCAACACCCTGCAGTATGCCTGGCTGAAGCTGTTGACCGGACAGCGCACGCCGATGACGGTAGTCGGCGATGACGACCAGTCGATCTACGGCTGGCGCGGGGCACGGGTGGAGAACATTCGTCGCTTCGAGCAGGAATTCACCGACACCAAAACGGTGCGCCTGGAGCAGAACTATCGCTCCACCAGCGCCATCCTCGACGCCGCCAACGCCCTGATCAAGCAGAACTCGGATCGCATGGGCAAGGAGCTGTGGACCGCCGGCAGTCGTGGCGAACCGATTTCGGTCTACGCCGGTTTCAACGACTTGGAGGAGGCGCGCTTTATCGTCGACACCATCAAGGAAAAGGTCGACGAGGGGTTCAAGCGCCAGGAGGTGGCCATCCTCTATCGCTCCAACGCCCAGTCCCGCGTTATCGAGGAGACCCTGATCCGCCAGGGCATGCCCTACCGCATCTACGGGGGCCAGCGCTTCTACGAGCGCCTCGAGATCAAGAATGCGCTGGCCTACCTGCGGCTGCTGCTCAACCGCGACGACGATGCCTCGCTGGAGCGGGTGATCAATGTCCCTGCCCGCGGTATCGGTACCCGCACGGTGGAGGGACTGCGCGATCGTGCCCGTCGTACCGAAGTGTCGCTGTGGCAGGCGATCCACGACACCCTGGCCGAAGGCTCGCTCAAGGGGCGTGCGGCCAACGCCGTGGGTGCCTTTGCCAATCTGATCGAAGGCCTCGACAACGACACCTCGGGGATGGCGCTTCACGAGATCATCGCCCACGTGAATCAGCGCAGTGGACTGATTGACCATCATCTGAGCGAGAAGGGGGAAAAGGGGCAGGCCCGGGTCGAGAACCTGGAAGAGCTGATCAACGCCGCCCGTGCCTTCACCCAGGGCGAGACGCTGGACAACGTCGAAGCCGGGGAGGGCATGGCCGCGCTGGAAGCCTTTCTGGCCGAAGCTGCCCTCAATGCCGGCGAGCACGAGGCCGACGAATTCGAGGACAGCGTCCAGTTGATGACGCTGCACTCGGCCAAGGGGCTCGAATTTCCCATCGTGTTCGTGGCCGGGGTCGAGGAAGGCCTGTTTCCCCACCGCATGTCGCTGGAAGAACCCGGGCGCCTGGAGGAGGAGCGCAGGCTCTGCTACGTCGGGGTCACGCGCGCCATGCAGAAGCTCTACCTCACCCACGCCGAGATCCGTCGCATGCACGGCAAGGAGACCTTTCAGCGCCCGTCGCGCTTTCTGCGTGAGTTGCCGGAGTCGCTGCTCGAGGAGGTGCGTCTGCGTGGCCAGGTGTCACGTCCGGTCAGCGCCCGGCCAACGCCGTCGCGCTTCGCCCAGACGACCGTGGAGGCGAGCGGCGATCTACCTGCCTTGTCGCTGGGCCAGCGGGTACGCCATCCGGTATTCGGGGAGGGGGTCATCCTCAACGCCGAAGGAGAGGGCGAGCGGGCCCGTGTCCAGGTCAGCTTCGAAGGCCACGGCGACAAGTGGCTGGTGCTGGGCTTCGCCAAGCTGGAGGCGCTGTAGCGGGGTCTCAGTCTAGTCATCAAGGCGCCGGTGACCGCCATGGGCCTGCTGACACTGATCCATCTGATCAGCATCCCGGTGACCAACACCTCGGTCAATCCGGCGCGCAGCACGGCGGTGGCGGTGTTCGTGGGTGACTGGGCGCTGGCGCAGCTGTGGTTATTCTGGGTGGCGCCGCTGATCGGTGGTGTGCTGGGTGCGCTTGTCTACCGCCTGATCGGAAGCGCTCGACCGGTGGGCGAGCAGGCGACCTGAGGTGACTTGAGCAAGACGCAGGAAACCGGCCCGGCCATCGCCGGGCCGACCTGCATGGTGGTGGCTTGCAGGCGAATTTCGCTTTGCCGCATACTGCTTGGCGGACACCACGCCGAGCGCGGGGAATGGCGCTTCAGCGCGGCTCCCTGCGCTCCCGGCGTCGACACTACAAGCTTCAGGAGCTCGCCCCATGGAACGTCGTTCCTTCCTCAGGACAGCCGGCCTCGGCGCCGCCGGCGTGGCCGCCGCCCCCTTCGTCAATACCGCCAGCGCACAGGAAACCATCACCTGGAACATGGTGACGTCCTGGCCCAAGAACTTTCCGGCCCTCGGCACCGGAGCCAACGATCTGGCAGCGCGTATCGAGCGGATGTCCGGCGGACGCATGAAGGTCAGGGTCCATGGTGCCGGCGAGATGGTACCGCCGATGGAGGTCTTTGACGCCGTGTCCCAGGGAACCGCCGAGATGGGCCACTCCGCTTCCTACTACTGGCGGGGAAAGGTCGCGGCTTCTCAGTTCTTTACCGCCGTGCCCTTCGGCATGACCACCACCGAGACCAACGCCTGGCTGTACTACGGCGGCGGCCAGGAGCTGTGGGACGAGCTCTACGCCGACCACAACCTCAAGCCTTTCGCGGTGGGTAACACCGGCACCCAGATGGCTGGCTGGTTCAAGAAGGAAATCAACTCGCTCGAGGATATGCAGGGCCTCAAGCTGCGTCTGCCAGGGCTCGCCGGCGAGGCGATGGCCGGGATCGGCGTGACCACCCTGACCATACCGGGTAGCGAGATCTTCACCTCCCTGCAGACCGGCGTGCTCGATGCCGCCGACTGGGTGGGGCCCTACAATGATCTGGCCTTTGGTCTGCATCAGGTGGCTGACTACTACTACACCTCGGCCTGGAATGAACCCAGCGCGGTGCTGGAGGGCACGGTCAACCTGGATGCCTGGAATGCGCTGCCCGATGACCTCAAGGCGGTGGTCAATGAAGCCGCCAAGGCCTCCAACCTGGCCATGATCAGCGAATTTGCCTTCCGCAACGCCGAGGCCCTGGACGCCCTGGTCAACGAGCATGGCGTCAAGCTGCGCTCGTTTCCGGAGGAAGTACTGGCGGCCCTGCATGACTCCTCGCAGCAGGTGCTGCAGAAGCAGGTCGATAACGACGAGGCGTCGGCGCGGATCTACGAGTCCTATCGCAATTTCCAGCGCCAGGTACGCAAGTTCTCTGACGTCGGTGAGTTCGCCTACCTGAAGGCCCGCGATAGCGTGCTTGGCCAAGGCGAGTCCTGACGCCAGACGAGGCTCAAAAGTGGTGGCACAGACCCGGCGGTGACGGGCCTGGCGAGGTGATGAAGGCTAGCGACGGAAAACCAGGCGCGCCGCGGGCGCGCCTCTCTTGAAGGGCTATCTTGCAGGTCTAGTTCGCAGGACTAGCTTGCAGGTCTAGCTCGCACCTCTCTCTTGCCGGCCGCGTTCCCAGCTCTTGCTGAGGTATCGCTCAGGCGTCGGATCGGACGCCACGTATACGCCCGTTGTCATCCAGTGCCACCATCACATGGCGGGCCTCGGTGACCTTGTGCAGGTCGGCGTCTTCGGCGTCCTGGAGGGACCGGATCCAGACCTCCACGTCGATCTTGATGGAACTGTGGCCGATATCGCGCACCTCGGTGTAGACGCAGACCAGCGAGCCGACTCGTACCGGGCACAGAAAGTCCATGCCTTCGATGGCGACGGTGGCGGTACGTCCCATCGCCTCGCGGCTGGCGGTCCATTCCGCGGCCTGATCCATCAGGCTAACCAGCCAGCCTGCCGGGATATCGCCGTGGGCATTGGTATGCTGTCGTGTCGCGGCCAGCTGGAGCGTCAGCTGTCCCTTTGGCACGGGAACGTCATCGAGTTCTGTCATCATGGTGGGCGGCGCCTGGTCGTGGATGTTGTTGTGTCGTCATGGTACCCACCCGGGTCAGTCTTTCTCTACCGTTGGTGTCATGAAACGCCCAGGGGAGCGCATGTCTAGGTTGTCGCGTTGCATAGGTGCGCTCAAGCGCACGCTGTTGGCTCCCAGCCGGGGGCCGAGAACGCTGTCGATAGCGGTGTCGGGCGAAGCGCCGGCAGCGGTGTCGAGAGTGGCGCCGGGAGCAGTGTCGAGAGTGGCGTCGAGGCTGGTCTCGGGCCTGGTGCTTTCCGCCATGCTGGTGTCGGCGAAGGTTGCCGCCCATGACGTGGCCGGCTCTCTCGATGCGATAGGCTCGGATACCATGGCGGAGTTGATGCTGCGTTGGGGCGAGCAGTTCGAAGAACAGCGACCGGGGGTCAGGCTGCAGCTTCAGGTGGCCGGTTCGGCCAGTGCACCGCCTGCCCTGATCGCCGGCACCACCCTGCTGGGCCCCATGTCCAGACCCATGCAGGAGGACGAGTCCGCGGCCTTTATCGAGCGCCATGGCTACGCGCCAACGCCGGTGGTGGTCGGCAAGGATGCCCTGGTGGTGGTGGTCAATCGCCACAACCCCTTGTCTCGACTGTCTCGAGCAGAGCTCGATGCGATCTTTTCCGACACCCTCGCGTGCGGTGCCAGCGAGAGCATCGAGCGCTGGCAGCAGCTTGGGCTCGAGCGCCCGGGGGGCACCATCCACCTGTATGGCCGCAACGCTGTCTCCGGCACCCATGGATTGTTTCGTCGCCGCGCCCTGTGTGACGGCGAATTCAAGGTATCGGTCATGGTGTCGGCTGGCTCTGCCGCCGTGGTGGCCGCCGTGGGTGACGATCCCGCAGGCATCGGTTACGCCGGCCTGAATCACTTGAATGCGGACGTCAAGGCGGTAGCGATCGGCAACGCCGAAGGCGGGATTCTTCCGCGCCGACAATCGCTGCGAAGCGGCGGCTATCCGTTGTCACGGGACCTGTTGATCTACGTCAATCGCCCCCCCGAGGGCGAGCTTCCCGACGTCGAACGGGCCTTTCTCGACATGGTGCTGTCACCCTCGGGTCAACGGGTGGTCAAGGAACTGGGTTTCGTGGCGCTGCCGCCGTCTGTGCTGGCCGCTCAGCGACATGCCCTGGGGCTGGCTGAACTGCCACGGGACGGGCCTTGAGAGATGCCAGGCCTCGGCCGGGTTGTCATCTGGGTGTCATGAAGTTGTCGTAATCTTTCGCTATATACCGATGGCCCAAGATCAATGTCTGACCCTTCTCCGATAACCTCACTGCACCAGACGAGACAGCGACGTGACCGCCTGGCGACCATGCTGATCACGGCCGGAGGGGTTGGCGTGCTGTTGGCGGTGGTCGCCATTGCGGTATTTCTGCTGGTCGAGGTGCTGCCGCTGTTCTGGCCGGATGGCGCTAGCTTTCCGCTGGAGGCGCTGTGGTCATCGCCAGACGTGAGCGGCGAGCCCGAATATCGCTGGCTGCCCCATCGGCTGGATGACGCCGCGGTGCCCCAGGCGAGCCTGGCCCCGCTGTTGTGGGGCACCCTGGAAGCGGCCGCCTGGGCGTTGGTGGTGGCGATTCCCCTGGCCCTGGGTGCTGCGGCGCACTCCAGCCTGTACATGTCTCCCGGCCTGCGCGCACGGCTCAAGCCGACGCTGGAGCTGATGGAGGCGATGCCCAGCGTGGTGCTGGGGTTTATCGCCGGTCTGGCGCTGGGGCCCTGGGTCGAACGTCACCTGGCGCAGTCGCTGTCGATTGTGGTGGTGCTGCCCGCGGCGGTGGTGCTGCTGGCGTTGGGCTACCGGTGGCTGCCCGATCGGCTGAAGGCTGCCCTGACGTTACGCTGGGCGGCCCTGTGGTTGATACCCTGCCTGTTGCTGCTGGTGTGGCTGGCGATGAGCGTGGCGCCGATGTGGGAAGGATGGTGGTTCGATGGCGACCTGCGCCTGTGGGTCGAGGAGTCCTGGGGGCTCGACGTGCAGGCACGCAACGCCTTGATCGTCGGGCTGGCCATGGGTTTTGCCGTGATTCCCGGCATCTACGCGCTTGCCGAGGATGCGCTGAGCGATGTGCCTCGGGAGTTGGCCGAAGGCGCCCAGGCCATGGGTGCGACCCGCTGGCAGACGCTCACCCGGGTGATGCTGCCGGTGGCGCTGCCCGGTGTCTTTTCGGCGATCATGATCGGCGCCGGGCGCGCCGTGGGCGAGACCATGATCGTGCTGATGGCCAGCGGCAACAGCGCGCTGATGACGGCGAGCCCGCTGGATGGCTTGAGGTCGCTGGCCTCGAGCATCGCCATCGAACTGCCGGAAGCCGCACCCGGGGGCAGCCACTATCGGCTGCTGCTGCTGGCGGCGCTGGCCCTGTTTGCCTTCACCTTTCTGGTCAACACCCTGGCCGAGGTGGTGCGTGCCCGCCTGAAGCGTCGTTTTACCCGGCGTAAGGGGGACGCATGAAGATTCCCGGCCACACCGCGGTGGGCATGCCCGGCAAGCGGCGCACTCGAGAGGGCCCCTGGGCCTGGTTGGCAGCGGCCTCGGTGGCGCTGTCGCTGATCATGCTGGGGGCCTTGCTGGTGCTGTTGAGCGTCAAGGGCCTGTCCAATTTCTGGCCAGCGACGGTCCACCAGTTGACCCTGAAGAGCGGTGAGACGGTGATAGGGGTTCCCCTGGCGACCCGCGAACTACCCTCCGGGCAGGGGCTGGAGCGGCGCTATCTGACCGCCAATCGTGATGACGGCGGTGGCATCTGGCGGTGGCTCGCCAATGACCAGATCACCGAAGACACCACGCCGGAGGATCTGGTGGTGCTGGAGCGGCGCCACTGGGGCACCTTTCTGGGGCGTCTGGTGGCCTTGCAGTCAGGTGATCAGCGCTTGACCGGTCCGGATGCCTGGACGGTGCTCGAGTCCCGGCTGAAGGAGATCAATGCCCTGCGCGACGAACGTCGGCGTCTGACCCACGACGAGATATTACCGCTGATCCGCAGCATGGAAGACCAGGATGGCCACCGCTCGGAGGATCGACGTCTGGCCGACCTGCAGCGCCGGGCCAGTGAGCTTCAGCAGCGCATGCAGGGTGACCTGGTGGTGCTCGAGAATGGTCAGGGGCGTCGTCAGGAACAAGCCCTTGCCGAGACACTCGAGGCCTGGCGCCCCAACGCCATGGCCTGGCATGAAAAACTCGGCCACTGGGTGCGGGAGCTGTGGCAGTTTCTGTCCCAGGGGCCACGCGACGCCAATACCGCTGGTGGCGTCTGGCCGGCGATCTTCGGCACCATCCTGATGGTGCTGTTGATGTCGATTCTGGTAACGCCCTTTGGGGTGCTGGCGGCGGTCTACCTCAATGAGGTCGCCCACCAGGGGCGATTGACCCGACTGGTCCGGATCGGCGTGCGCAATCTGGCCGGGGTGCCGTCCATCGTCTACGGCGTGTTCGGCCTGGGGGTCTTCGTCTATGGCATCGGCGGCAGCATCGATCGCTGGTTCTTCGAATCGACGCTGCCCTCGCCGACCTTCGGCACCGGCGGACTGCTGTGGGCCTCGCTGACCCTGGCGCTGTTGACCTTGCCGGTGGTGATCGTGGCCACCGAAGAAGGTCTGTCGCGGATCCCGCTGCACCAGCGTGAAGGCGCCCTGGCGCTTGGGGCCACGCGCTTCGAGACCTTGACGCGGGTGGTGCTGCCGATGGCCACGCCGGCGATGCTGACCGGCCTGATCCTGGCGGTGGCCCGGGCCGCCGGCGAGGTGGCGCCGCTGATGCTGGTCGGGGTCGCCAAGCTGGCGCCGCAGGTGCCGCTGGACGGGGAGTTCCCCTTCCTCCACCTTGAAAGGAAGTTCATGCACCTGGGGTATCACATCTATGACGCGGCCTTTCACTCCAGCGATGTCCAGGCGGCGATGCCGCTGGTGTATGCCACAGCGCTATTGCTGGTCACGGTGATTCTGGTGCTTAACCTGACTGCAATATTCATGCGTCACTATTTGCGTAAGCGTCATGGTGCCCCGGTGCGCCGATGATGCAGGGAGAGGCAATGTCCATCGATGGCGAGCTGCCCAAGCGTCAGCTGGCCCAGGCAAGACTGGGAAATCGACGCGGGGCGGTCATGGAGTTTTCCGCGGCCGATACCTGCCTGGATATCCAGGGTTTGACCCTGGCCTATGGCGGCAAGACGGCGCTCAAGGATCTGACCCTGCGCATTCCACGCCATCGGGTCACGGCCTTTATCGGGCCGTCGGGCTGCGGCAAGTCGACGCTGTTGCGCGCCTTGAATCGTCTGCACGACCTTAATGAGGACGTCAGTCGTCACGGCCAGATTCATCTGGACGGCCACGATATCCATGACCCCAGGGTGGCGGTGGCCGAGCTCAGGCGTCGGGTGGGCATGGTGTTTCAGGCACCGAACCCCTTCCCCATGTCTATCTACGACAACGTCGCCTTTGGCCTGCGTCTGCAGGGAGGCTTGAGCAAGCGCCGCATCGACGATGTGGTCGAATGGGCACTGAAGTCGGCGGCGCTGTGGGACGAGGTCAAGGGGCGTCTACGGGCGTCGGCCTGGTCGCTCTCGGGAGGCCAGCAGCAGCGTCTGGTCATCGCCCGGACCCTGGCGGTGGAACCCGAGGTGCTGTTGCTCGACGAGCCGGCCTCGGCCCTGGATCCGATCTCGACGCTGAAGATCGAGGAGCTGATTCGCACACTCAAGCCGCATCTGACCCTGGTGCTGGTGACCCACAACATGCAGCAGGCGGCGCGGGTGTCGGACTATACGGCGTTTTTGCACAACGGTGAGCTGGTGGAGTACGGCCCGACCGACACCCTGTTCACGCATCCGCGCCTGAGGCGCACCGAAAACTACATCACTGGACGCATGGTGGGCTAGCGTCCCGTCCCATGCTTCTTCAGGAGACCTTCATGGATATCACCAGCGATACCCACAGCCAGCACATCTCGAGGCAGTTCAATCATGAGCTCGAGGAACTCAAGACCCACCTGATGGCCATGGGTGGCCTGGTGGAAAAGCAGGTGCAGGATGCCGTCAGTTCGTTGCTCGACGCCGACTCTGCACTGGCCTCTCGTGTGGTCGACAACGACCGCGCGGTCAATGACATGCAGGTCAAGATCGACGACGAGTGCACCCGCGTGCTGGCACGCCGTCAGCCGGCGGCCTCTGACCTGCGACTGGTACTGGCGGTGATTCGTGCGGCGTCGGATCTCGAGCGTATCGGTGATGAGGCCAGCAAGATCGCGCGCAACGCCATCGAACTGGTCGACGGCAACAACGGCACCCGCGGCTTCGTCGAGGTGCGCAATATCAGCGAGCACGTGCGCCACATGATGCGTGACGCCCTGACCTCCTTCGCGCGTTTCGACACCGAGCTGGCGATGCAGGTGGTGCAGGAAGACGAGCGGGTCGACAGCGAGTACCAGAGCGCCATGCGTTCGCTGATGACCTTCATGATGGAAGATGCGCGTTCGATCTCTCCGGTACTGGGCATCATGTGGATCCTGCGCGCGCTGGAGCGTGTCGGCGATCACGCCAACAACCTGGCCGAGTACGTCATCTATCTGGTCAAGGGCCTTGATATCCGTCACATCGCCCCTGACGACCTCAACCAGGAACTGCTCGACGACAGCAGCACGTCTTGACCTCGACGCCCTGAGCGGCGTCAATAGGCCGGCCCCGTCAGGGTCGTTGCCTGCACTCTGAGCATCGGGCCATCGTCGAGACGATGGCCCGATGTCGTTGGGGCACTGTCATCTTCAGCCACTGCCAAGGATCGATGTCATGCTGAATGCCCTCGAGGCGGTCCGCCGCGGAACCCGCCTGGTCTATAGCCAGGGCCTGCGTCGTTATGTGTTTCTTCCCATTCTGGTCAACCTGCTGGTCTACGCCGGCATGCTCAGCTACGTGCTCGGTGAGTTCGGTGGCTGGCTCGATAGCTGGATGGCCATGGTGCCGAGCTGGCTGGAATGGCTCGACTGGCTGATCTGGCCGTTGTTTGTGGTCAGCCTCGGGCTGATCGTGTTCTTCAGCTTTACCCTGGTTACCCACCTGATCGCCGCCCCCTTCTACGGCTTCCTGGCGGCCCGGGCCGAGGTCGAGCTGACCGGCCGCGAGCCCATCGACGACCGGGGCTGGCTCAAGACCGGTCTCGACGCCCTGGGCAGGGAGCTGTTGAAGCTGGCCTATATCCTGCCGCGCATGATCGGGCTGTTTATCCTGAGCTGGATTCCGGTGGTCAACCTGATCGCGCCGCTGTTGTGGGCGGCCTTCAGCGCCTGGGTCATGGCGATCACCTACCTCGACTACCCGATGGATAACAACAAGGTCAGCTTCGCCGATATGCGCAAGCGCCTGTCGGCGCGCTGGTGGCCGAGTCTCAGCTTCGGTGGCCTGGTGACCTTGATCACCTGGATCCCGCTGGCCAACCTGTTTCTGATCCCCGGGGCCGTGGCCGGCGCGGTGCTGATGTGGGATCAGCACTATCGGCAGTTGCCGGTGGTAAGGCGTTGATAGGCACTGTCGGCGCTGTTGTCGATGGTTGTACGGCGTTGAGCATCGCTGTCGATGGACGTGCGGCGTCAAAAGGGGATAGCAGGGAGTGGCCATGACAGCGCTGTTGCCAAGTCTTTTGCTCTATATCGCGGCGGCGCTGGCCGAGATCGCCGGCTGCTTTGCGGTGTGGCGCTGGTGGCGAGATGACGCCTCGGCATGGTGGCTGCTGCCCGCGGTGGCGAGTCTGGTGGCCTTCGCCTGGCTGCTCAGTCAGATCGATGCCGACTACGCCGGGCGTGCCTTTGCCGCTTACGGGGGCGTCTACATCGTGGCGTCGCTGGGCTGGCTGTGGTGGGTCGAGCAGCGCCTGCCGGATCGCTGGGACCTGATCGGGGGAGTGCTGTGTCTGGTGGGTGCCGCGGTCATCCTGCTGGGGCCCAGGAGCTGATGGGAGCACGCCCTGTTCGTCCTGGCGGGGCCTAGGCGCTGTCCGAAAAGTCGACGAGCGAAGGTTAGACAAGGCAAAAATCGGTGAGAAAGCGCAGTTTACGGGGTGTAAATGAGCATTTTGATCCGATTTTTAACGCCGTATTACCGAGCGCAGGCACTTTTCAGACAAGCCCTAGTGCACAGCGCCGGCGCGGCCGAGCGCTACCGGGTCGGCCGCTGCCAGCCGGCTCGAGGGAAAGATGCAGCGGAAGGTTGCGCCCTCGCCGAGCCGGGAGTCGATATCCAGGCGTGCCTCGTGGCGCAGCAGCACATGCTTGACGATGGCAAGCCCCAGGCCGGTACCACCGGTGGCGGTGCTGCGGCCCTTGTCGACCCGGTAGAAGCGTTCGGTAAGGCGTGGCAGGTGCCTCGGATCGATGCCTTCGCCGTCGTCTTCCACCTCGAGGCAGGCGCCTTCGCCGTAGGCACGCCAGCGTAGCGTGATATGGGCGCCGTCACCGGCGTAGCGCACCGCATTGAAGGCCAGGTTGGAGACCGCGCTGTGCATCTCCTTCTCGCTGCCGGTGAGACTGCGCGATTCTTCGACGACGACCTCGATCTGCTGGCGGCCGCCTGACAATGCCTCGGCGTCGCGCTTGACCGCCTGCAGCAGGGTGGTGGGGTCGAGGCGAACGTGGTCGCTGCCGCCCTGGTCGTTCTCGAGTCGTGACAGCAGCAGCAGGTCGTTGACCAGATTCTGCATGCGGCGCGTCTGGCTCTGCATCTGGGCGACCCCCTTGCCCAGGCGCTCCGGCAGCATGCCGGCCATGTCGCTGTAGGTCTCCAGGTAGCCGGTGAGCACGGTCAACGGCGTGCGCAGCTCGTGGGAGACGTTGGCGACGAAGTCGCGGCGCATCTGTTCCAGGCGATGCAGACGGGTGATATCGCGGGCCATGACCAGGCGTTCATCGTCACCGTACAGGGTGATCTGGAACTGCAGGATCATGTTCTCGTCGATGGGGGAGGGCAGGCTCAGCGGTTCGCGGTAGTCACGGGCATTGAAGTAGCCGACGAAGCGCGGGTCGCGCAGCAGGTTGGTGATGTGCTGGCCGCGGTCCAGCGCCGGCTTCAGGCCGAGCATGCGCTCGGCAGAGCTGTTCCACCACTCCAGGTCGCCGTGGCGATCGAGCATCACCACGCTGTCGCGCATTGCCTCGGACGACTCCTGGATGCGCTGGAGGGTCGAGCGCAGGCGGCGCTGGGTGATCCGCTGGCCTTTCTGGTAGCGATAGAGGCGATCGAACAGCTCGCCCCACAGGCCACTGGCGGTGGGAGGTTCCTGCTGGGGGCGGTGGGTCAGCCAGTCGTGCATCGCGTGCAGGTTGCGCAGGTGATAGCTGAGCCCAAGCGCCAGGCCCAGGCCGATGCCTACGCTGGACAGCGAGAAGGGCCAGCCCAGCAAGGCGCCGAGACCCACCAGCACGGCCAGGCGCCAGACTTCTCGTCTCCACAGACGACCCACGTCAGTTCTCGGCTCCGTTCACCTCATCCCTCCTGGTGCTGCGTTGCGTCGATGGCTCGCTCAGACCTTGGCCGAAAAGCGATAACCGGTACCGCGTACGGTCTGGATCAGTTGCTGATGGGGTTCCCCCAGGGCCTTGCGCAGGCGGCGGATATGCACGTCGACGGTACGTTCTTCCACGTAGACGTTGCCACCCCAGACCTGATCGAGCAACTGGCCACGGGTGTAGGCGCGCTCCTGGTGGGTCATGAAGAACTGCAGCAGGCGATATTCGGTGGGGCCCATGTCCAGTGACTTGCCGTCGACGCTGACGCGATGGCTGACCGGGTCGAGCTTGAGGCCTTCCACCTCCACCGGGTCCTCGACGCCCCGCGGAGTGGCGCGTCGCAGCACTGCCTTGAGTCGGGCTACCAGTTCTCGCGGCGAGAATGGCTTGGTGATGTAGTCGTCGGCGCCGGCTTCGAGGCCCTGGATCTTGTTGTCCTCCTCACCCTTGGCGGTGAGCAGGATGATCGGCAGCTCTGCGGTGGTTTCCTCGCGCTTGAGCCGGCGGGCCAGTTCGATGCCGCTGGTACCCGGCATCATCCAGTCCAGCAGCAGCAGGTCTGGCTGGTCATCGACGATGATGGCGTGGGCGGCCTGAGCATTGTCCGCCTCGAGCACCCGGTAGTCGGCCATTTCCAGCGCCACCGCGATCATTTCGCGGATCGGGGCTTCGTCATCGACGATCAGTACGGTCTTGGCGGTCATCCCGGGAGCCTCTTGGTCAGGGTCTTACACTCGACGGTGACAAATGACACCACGTCAATGTGACAATTAGATGACATTGTATCCATTGTCGAGCGACCGAGACGGGCATTTCCCTCACCCGAGGGAGGGATAGAGGCTCAGTCCGAGTCCGGCGAACAGCAATAGGCCCGACCAGTGGTTGTTGAGAAAGGCCTGGAAGCAACGGTCGCGGTCACGGCTCTTGATCAGCCGCTGCTGGTGGACAAAGGTCGCGCCCATGGCCAGCCAGCCGAGCCAGAAGAAGCCGCCCAGCGCCAGCAGGCTGCCGGCCCAGGCCAGCAGCCCCAGGGTGGCCAGCTGCAATAGCGCAATGATCCGGGTATCCCAGCGACCGAACAGCACCGCGGTGGACTTGATGCCGATCTTGAGGTCGTCGTCGCGGTCGACCATGGCGTATTCGGTGTCGTAGGCCACCGTCCACAGCACGTTGGCGGTAAACAGCAGCCAGGCGACCATCGGGACTTCGCCGAGCACCGCGCCGAAGGCCATCGGAATGGCCCAGGAGAAGGCTGCGCCCAGCACCACCTGGGGGAAGTGGGTGTAGCGCTTCATGAAGGGATAGCTGGCGGCCAGCACCGCTCCGATCAACGACAGCCACACGGTAAAGCCGTTGGTCAGCCAGACCAGCGCGAAGGCCGATCCCAGCAGGCACACGAACAGCACCTTGGCCTCCCGCTCACTGATGCGGCCGGTGGCCAGCGGTCGGTTCTTGGTGCGTTTGACGTGGCCATCGAAGTGGCGATCGGCGTAGTCGTTGACCACGCAGCCCGCCGCCCGCATCAGGTAGACGCCGGCGACGAAGATCAGCAGGGTGTCACGGCCCGGAATGCCCTCGGAGGCCACCCACAGCGCCCACAGGGTCGGCCACATCAACAGCCAGGTACCGATGGGGCGGTCCAGACGCATCAGCGCCAGAAAGTCGGGAATTCGGTTCAGGTATCCAGGGGGACGCAGCAGCGAACGATCCATCGGTCTCTCTCATGCTCTGGCGCAGGTCAGGCGAAAATGAGGCGTTAGCCGGGCAACAGTCGCTCCTCGGAGAAACATCGCCGAGAAGCCTTGGCGCAGCCTAGCGCGAGCCGACCGCCATGACCAGCCAGGCGGCTCGCTCCGAAGGTGGCGACGGAAGGGCGATGGCGGGGTGACGGCCGGTGAGCGACAGCTAGTCAGCCGGTGGCAGAGGCCGACAGCGACAACGCCCGGCCCATGGCCGGCATAAAGCTCTCCTGCACCAGCAGCACCCAGCCGCTGTGACGAAATACCGAGCGGCGTTGCCACAGCCCGGCATAGCCGTGGATCGGCCTGGTGTTACGGCCGATCTGAATGGCGCTGCGCTCGAGATCGGGCTGGCGAAACAGCCAGCTGCCGAGAGAGGTCTCGCCGAGGCCTTCGAAGGGAGCGTCGTGACGCTCGACGATCGGTGCCACGCTGCGCGCCACCACCCAGGGCTCCTCGTCCACGCACAGGGCGACCTCGCGCAGCCAGGCCTGCTCGTCGCTGGCCAGACCCAGCACGTGGGCCTCGTCAGGCCACGGCAGGCCCTTGGCCTCCGCCAGCAGGCGTACGCGAAAGTGCCCGGCGCCTGCCGCCTCGATCAGGCGTTCGGTCAGGGAGTCCCGCGAGGCCAGCCAGGCGTGCCAGCCAGCGGGCACCTCGATGCCACCGGAGGCCAGCGACACCCAGCCGGGGTCGACGATATCGGCCGCGTCGGCATTCGGCGAAGAGGCTGTGGCTGGCGCGGGATTACCCGGTTCGGACCCCGAGCGCTCGATCTGGGAGCGGAATGTGGAAGGAAGCTGTGTCATGCGGCCTCGGCAGGGCTGTCGTCACCGGAGGGCGGTGCTCCGGTCGGTCGGCACATAGTGTACCATGTGGCCCAGCACTCACCCGCTGGTGTGGCCCCGTGCGGGCCGGCCCAGCTTCAACAGCGACCGCCCGGCGGTCGTCGGCAGAGTCGAAGGAAGCGATGCAAGGACCCTTGACCATCATCGGTACCGGCATGGCGGGCATAGGCCTGGCACGCCAGGTGCGGGCGCTGGACGCCCACCGACCGATCACCCTGATCAGCGCCGACTCAGGCGATGACTATTCCAAACCGCTGCTGTCCACCGGCTTCGCCAAGGGCCTGGCGGCGGATCGGCTGGCCGCGCGCTCGGCGCTGGAACTGGCCGATCAACTGGGCGCGGTGGTACGTCCCCACACCAGGGTCGATGCCATCGATCTGGCGTCGCGCACCCTGAGCCTGGGCCAGGAACGCCTGCCCTGGTCGGATCTGGTGATTGCCACCGGTGCCAGCCCCGTGGCGCCCTTCGAGATTCCCGATGCCCTGGCCGGACGGGTGTTCTCGATCAATGATCTCGACGACTATCGGCGTTTTTCGGCAGGCCTCGAGGCGCTGGGGCGCCCGGCTCGGGTGGCCATCGTCGGCCTCGGACTGGTCGGCTGTGAATTTGCCAACGATCTGCACGCCGGTGGTCATCGCGTCTGCCTGGTCGGCCCTGAACCCTCGTTGCTGCCCAGGTTGCTGCCCCGGCGGTTGGGTCAGACCCTGAGCCAGGCCTTCATCGAGGCCGGCATCGACGTCATCCATGGCCGTCTGGTGAGCAGGCTCGAAGGTGCCGGTGGTGACATCGGTGTGCACCTCGATGACGGCCATGAGCTGGAGGCGGATATGGTGCTGGTGGCCACCGGTCTGAAGCCGCGCTCTCGGCTGGCGCGAGAGGCCGGTATCGCGACAGATAATGATGCCATCGCCGTCGATCGCTACCTTAAAAGCTCCGATCCTCGTGTTCATGCGCTGGGTGATGTGGCCTCGGTGGACGGTGTCAATGTCATGTACGTGCAGCCGCTGCAGGCTTCGGCCAAGGCGCTGGCTGCGACCCTGTGCGGTCGTCCCACCCAGGTGCGTTACGGGCCCTGGCCGGTGCTGGTCAAGACGCCGCTGCTGCCGGTGGTGGCGCTGCCGCCGATGAACGACAAGGTGCATTGGCGAATCGAGGCCGACGGCGAGGATATCAGCGCCCTGGCCGAGGATGACGAAGGGCGTCTGCAGGGCTTTGCGTTGACGGGAAAATGCGTTCGTCGGAAAGTCGAACTGGCGCGGGCGGCACCGCCGTTGCTAGGCTAGGTTCGTCAACGGCGCGGGTTGTACGCGATACAGCCGTCGTTGAAGGTGCCACCGAGGCAGGGCAATTCTATCGGGGACGACCGCCACGACGTGTGGCTGGCCGGTGTCGTATCGCCGGTTTCGTACCGATGGAAGAGGCAAGGTCCCGTCGGCGGTGGCTCTCGCTAGTCGAAAGACAGTCAGGAAGCGCTGAGCGCACCGTGATGTTCATCGTCGTGGTCAACGATCCTGTTGTCACGGCGCAGGGCCGGGGACTGCCCGTGTGGACACTCGGACAGTGTTTCCATAACAATGATGCCGGTGTCACGGCACCGGAGTATCAAGCCAAACCAGGAGGGCTGTATGCGCAAGCCAGAACTCGCCGCGGCGATTGCCGAGCGTGCCGATCTATCCAAGGACAAGGCCAGCCAGGTGTTGAACGTCATCCTCGACGAAATCACCGGTAGCGTGTCTTCCGGCCAGGACGTGTCGTTGATCGGCTTCGGCACCTTCACCGTGCGCGAGCGTGCCGCCCGCACCGGCAAGAACCCTCAGACGGGCCAGCCGCTGAAGATTCCCGCCAGCAAGACAGTCGCCTTCAAGCCCGGCAAGGGGCTCAAGGACGCAGTCGCCCGCTGAGGTGACGACTACCACCGCCTGTCCTCCAGGCGGTGGATCGATATCGCGGCCCGGTAGCGGGCCGCGCCTACCCGTCGACCGGTGAGGCAACATGACCCTGAGACTGATGCTGTGGCTGCTGGGCGTCATGCTCAAGCGGGCCTTCAAGCGCAAGGCGCGATTCCGCGAACGTCTGCAAGACCGGGGTGGGCTCGACTGGGGCATCGCCACCGAAGATCTGTCCATCGCGCGCCACTATCGCATGCGTCCCACGGGGATCGAGAGTCAGCGCGGACTGCCAGTGGATCTCGATCTGGAACTACGCTTCCAGGACAGTCAGACCGCGATCAAGGTACTCCGGCGCCCCTCCCAGCGCACCTTCCTCGATGCCATGATGGCCGGCCAGCTTCGACTGGTGGGCGACGCCCAGGATCTTGATCGGCTGCAGCGCCTGCTCAAGCACCTGTGACGCACACCTGATTCATACCCGGCCCACGCCTGGCCCACACCCGGTTCACACCTGGCCATAGCGGCCGGCTTCCTCGCCCAGCCAGCGCCTGATCAGTGGCCTGCTGGCCTCCGCTGCCTGCTCGAGCAGGGCATCGGCCAGTGGAGTGATGCGCGGCAACAGGTCGGCATCGCGCTCCAGGTCGGCGATCTTCATCTGGGCCAGCCCCGTCTGGCGGGTGCCCAGCACCTCTCCGGGGCCACGAATCTCGAGGTCCCTCTCGGCGATGCGGAAGCCGTCGGTGGTCTCGCGCATGACCGACAGGCGCTGTTTGGAAGACTCCGACAGCGGCGGATGGTAGAGCAGCACGCAGTAGCTCTCGGTACTGCCGCGCCCCACCCGGCCACGCAGCTGATGCAGCTGCGATAGCCCCAGACGTTCGGGGTTCTCGATGATCATCAGGCTGGCGTTGGGCACGTCGACACCGACCTCGATGACCGTAGTGGCAACCAGCAGGTCCAGCTCGCCGCTCTTGAAGGCGGCCATCGTCTCGGCCTTCTCGGCCGCCTTCATGCGCCCATGGACCAGGCCGACGGCCAGGCCCGGCAGAGCCTCGGTCAGCTCCTCGTGGGTCACCTCGGCGGCCTGGCAGGTCATCGCCTCGGACTCCTCGATCAGGGTGCAGACCCAGTAGGCCTGGCGGCCCTCGTCGCAGGCCGAGCGGATGCGCTGAATCACCTCGGGCCGGCGTTCGTCCGGCACCACAGCGGTGGTCACCGGGGTACGCCCGGGCGGCAGCTCATCGATCACCGAGACGTCCAGGTCGGCGTAGGCGCTCATCGCCAGGGTGCGAGGAATCGGGGTGGCGGTCATCACCAGCTGATGGGGCGTCAGCCCGCCCTGTTCGCCCTTCTCGCGTAGCGCCAGACGCTGATGCACGCCAAAACGGTGCTGTTCGTCGATGATCGCCAGGCCCAGACGAGAGAACACCACATCATCCTGGAAGATGGCGTGGGTGCCGACGATCATGCGCGCTCGACCGTCGGCGATGGCGGCCTTGGTGTCCAGGCGCGCCTTGCCCTTGAGCTTGCCCGACAGCCAGGCCACGTCGATGTCCAGCGGCGCAAACCAGTCGCGGAAGGCGCGGTAATGCTGCTCGGCCAGCAGTTCGGTGGGGGCCATGATGGCGGCCTGGCAGCCGCCGGCGATGGCCGTCAGTGCCGCCATCGCCGCCACCACGGTCTTGCCCGAACCGACGTCGCCCTGGACCAGGCGCAGCATTGGCGCGGGCCTGGCCAGGTCGGCTCCGATCTCGTCGAGCACGCGACGCTGGGCGCCGGTCAACGAAAACGGCAGCTGGGCCAGAAAGCGAGTCTTCAGGCTTCGACCGCTGGGCAGCTCCGGCGCGCCGTCCGACTGAATGCGCAGGCGCACCTCGCGCAGGCTCAACTGGTGGGCCAGCAGCTCTTCCATGGCCAATCGCCGGGTGGCCGGGTGATGCCCGTCGCTTAGCGCCTCGACGTCGCTGTCGGGGGGCGGATGGTGCAGGGTGGCGAGGCTATCGTGCAGCGAGGCCAGGCCGAAGCGCTGACGCAGGTTTTCCGGCAGGTAGTCCGGCAGCGCCTCGGGGGTCTCTTCGAGCAGCGTCATGGCCTGGTCGATCAGCGCCCGCAGACGTGCCTGGGCAAGCCCCTCGGTGGTGGGGTAGATCGGTGTCAGGTGGTCTTCCACCGGCGGTTCACTGCCACCGATCAGACGATATTCCGGGTGGTAGATCTCCAGACCGGTCGCGCCGGCGCGGGCCTCGCCAAAGGCGCGCACCCGCACGCCGGGGCGAAACTGCTGCTGCTGCGCCGGCGAGAAGTGGAAGAAGCGCAGGCTGAGGATGCCGCTGCCGTCACGTAGTCGTACCAGCAGGCTGCGGCGGCGACCGCGGACCACGTCGGCGGCGGATACCTCACCCTCGACCACCGCCTCGTGTCCCCCTCGCAGGGTGGCGATAGGGGTGATCCGGGTGCGGTCCTGGTAGCGCAACGGCAGGTGAAACAGCAGGTCCTCGATTCGCTCCACCTTGAGCCGGGCCAGCTTCAGGGCCAGCGCCTCGCCGACCCCCTTGAGCGTCGTGACCGGGTCCGCCAGCCCGCTCACGGAGTCTCCGATTCGGCGGCGCGGCAGCGCGCGATGGCTTCGGTCACCGCATCGATGGCCTTGGGCCGGGGAAAGCTGGCGCGCCAGGCGATCGCCACGGTACGTCCGGGGGGGTCTGTGAAGGGGCGGCTGATCAGCATGCCGCTCTCGTAGTGGCTGGTGCCGATGGCCGAGCGTGGCAGCACCGTGATGCCGAGTCCCGAGGCCACCATATGGCGGATGGTCTCGAGCGATCCGCCTTCGGCGGTGAGGGTATTGTTGGGGCTGTTGAGCTTGTGGCTGATCGCCGGGCAGGCCTCGAGGATCTGGTCGCGGAAGCAGTGGCCTTCGCCCAGCAACAGCAGGCGTTCATCGAGAAGGTCTTCCTTGGCGATGGTCTCGCGCTCGGCCCAGGGATGCTCCGCTGGCAGCAGCACCTCGAAGTCTTCCTTGTAGAGCGGCTTGGTGACGACGTCGGTCTCGGTGAACGGCAGCGCCACGATGATGGCGTCGAGCTCGCCATTTCTGAGCTTGCGGCGCAGCCCGCCGGTAAAGCCTTCCTCGATGTACAGCGGCATCTGGGGCGCGCCGCGGGTCAGCTCCGGGATCAGGTGCGGGAACAGATAGGGCCCGATGGTATAGATCGCACCGATACGCAAGGGGCTTGCCAACTGGTCCCGGCCGGCGGTGGCCAGTTCCTTGATGGCGCTGCTTTGCTCCAGTACGCGCTGGGCCTGTTCGACGATCTTTTCGCCGAGGGGTGTGACCTGTACCGTGGACTTGGAGCGCTCGAACAGGGCAACCTCCAGCTCCTCTTCCAGCTTCTTCACCGCCACCGAGAGGGTCGGCTGGGAGACGAAACAGCGCTCGGCGGCGCGGCCAAAGTGGCGCTCCTGAGCCAAGGTTACGATATAGCGGAGTTCTGTTAGAGTCATGATGGTGCCGATCGGCATCCTCTATCCGGGGTATTGATCGAGGCGCCAGACGCTGGACGCGCGGGTCTCCGGGCCGGAGCCTCATAGGGATTTTATATCAGGGGGACGCGGTAAAGGTGAAGACAACGACACTGATTGTTGGTTGTGGCGACATTGGCATAACGCTGGGACGCGAGCTGCTCGCCAGTGGACACCGGGTGATCGGCGCGCGTCGCCGGCCCGAGCGCCTGGCGGATTCGGGTATCGAAGGCGTCAAGGTCGATCTTGCCGACCCCGAGACGCTGGCTGAACTGCCCGATGCCGACATCCTGGTCTACGTGGTCAGCGCCGACCGCTTCGAGGAGGAAGCCTATCGCGCCGCCTACCCCGAGGGCCTGAAGGCGGTACTGGCGACCATGGCCACCCGTGACAAGGCGCCTCGCCACGTGTTCTTCGTGTCCTCCACCAGCGTCTACGCCCAGCGTGACGGCGAGGTGGTGGACGAGACCAGCCCGGCTGAACCCACCGGTTTCTCCGGTGTGCTGATGCGAGAGGCCGAGCAGGCGTTGATCGAACATGATCTGCCTGGCAGCGTGGTGCGTTTCTCCGGCATCTACGGCCCTGGGCGTGATCGCCTGATCCGCCAGGTGGGCGAGGGCCGCATCGCGCCGGCGTCGCCGACAATGTACTCCAACCGTATCCACCGCGATGACTGCGCCGGGGTGCTGGCCCATCTGATCGGCAAGGCGCTGGAGGGAGCCACCCTCGAGCCTCTGTACCTGGCCAGTGACACCGAGCCGGCCCCACTCAACGAGGTAATGACCTGGCTGGCGAAACAGCTCAAGGTGGAATGTACCGAAACCATCCAGTCACCGCTGCGTCGCAGGGCCAGCAAGCGCTGCGACTCCAGCTTGTTGATCGACAGCGGGTATCGCTTCCGTTACCCGACCTTCCGCGACGGCTATACCCAGGTGCTGAAGGAAGGCGGTTTTCTCAAGGCTGGCGTGGTGGAGTAAGGCTGGCGTCGAGCACCGGATCGACGAGGGTTTCAAAAGGACCGACAGCGCAAGGTCCGACAGCGCATGGCCGGCAATGGAAAACTGCCGGCCAGTTAGCAGAAAAAGCCCGCAACAAGGTTGCGGGCTTTTTCTTATCGACTTTTTCTTGCGGACAGTTTTTGCGGTAGTGGCAACGCGGAGGCGATCGCTGGCTCCGTCTTGTTCAGGACGAACGGGGAGTCACCGTTAAAAATGGCATGACAAGATAGTGCAGCGCACGTCTTGTCCGATAAAAGCGTATTCGCTTTTGTGTCGCGAGTGCGCCGAATGCATCGCCAGGGTCTGACCCTTGTCGGTCACATCCCGCAAGGCTTCAGTAGGCAAGGCGCCAGTTGAGCGCATACAGCTCGAAGCCATCGTTGGGCTCCTTGATACTGGCGTTGGAGTAGTGGGTGGCACTGATCGACAGATCCCCGTAGGGGCCCATCCGTAGACCCAGGGCGAGACGATCCTCGAACTGGAAGGAGCTCCCCAGATCCCGGTCCTCGATATGGGTATCGATAAAGGCCGAGGCACCGATGCCGCCTTCCACGAAGACGTGGTCCCAGCTGTAGCGCAGCGCAGGACGCAGGTAGAAGGCCTGGTTGGCGCTACGGTCGTCGCCTTCGAACAGGATCACCCCGGTGCCCAGGCGCAGGTCCAGTGAGGGGTGGTAGCGACTCAGGTCGAAGGTCCAGTCGTAGCCCAGATCCAGTGCCCCGGTGCCCTCGCTGGTGGAGCCGAGGCCGAGGGTGGGGCCTGCCGTGGCGGTAGAGGCGAGTCCCATGAGCAGGCAGCAGGCCAGCGGGCGGGCGAGTGAGGTAGTCATGGCGATTCCCCTATCCTTGTTGTGTCCTCGGGTCGTGAATCCGGCTGGCCCGAGCGCTGTTCGTTATTGTCTTTTGCAAATGGCTTTCGACACTGGCATTCGCACTCGTGCCACTGTCGCGTCTTGCCCGGATATCGTTGACGTTGCTGTGCTGTAATACGCTAGTCCCGGGTCCCACCATCGTTCGTGATTCAGGTCACATTCTTCTGCATAGCTGTGAGGTTTCTGCACAGCGGAAAAGCTCTTGTCGATGGGCCAACCCCAGGTAGATCGGTCAACAGGCAGACCCTCCGGGTGTACGAAAGGTGGTGTTCCTGTGCCTGGCCGGAGCCTACGCTCAAGGGTGCCACTATCGGTCAGATGGCAGAGCTACCTATACCGAGTTATCGACTGGTTGCGAGCGTGGTATATCGGCTGCCTTCATGACTAATTGATGACTGTATTAGTTGAATTGAAGTATAAGGCCAGCAGAAATAATCTTCTGATAAAGGTTGTGCTGATTGAGTCATCGCACTACGCAGTAACGATACATGGGGACGAAATTGCTGCGGTTGGTGGGGCAGGCCCCATCGGGTGAGCTGTCGCGACAGGTCGCTCTGCAGCTTGAGAAGGGAATCGGGGGGAGAGGAAGGACCGATCCAGACGATGCCGGGCCGGTGGAAGTAGCCTACGTGGTCGAGGGTCAGCCGACCGGGCGCACAGGGGTAGCGCTGGACCCAGCGACGCAGCTTCAAGGCGGTGGTGTCGCTCTGCTCACCGAGGAAGGCCAGCGTCAGATGAAGGTTGTCGTCGGGGATGCGGCGCCCGCCCAGTTCGGCGTGCAGCCGGTCGGCCAGCCCGCCGAGACGTTGGCGCAGCGCAGTCGGCGGTGTGAGCGCAAGAAACAGTCGCATCCCCGGGTTGCCCAGGCAGGGAGCGAGGCCGGAAATCCAGACGCCTCGGACCCTGACCTCAGGCTCCGTCCATCAGTCGCCGATGACCATCACCGCCTCGGCTTCGAACTGGGCGCCCTTGGGCAGGGCCTTGACGCCGACCGCGGCACGCGCCGGGTACGGCTTGGTGAAGACCTCTTCCATCACCTTGTTGACGGTGGCGAAGTTGTCCAGGTCGACCAGGTAGAGGTTGAGCTTGACGATGTCCTGCAGCGAGCCTGCGGCCTCTTCACACACCGCCTTGAGGTTGGTGAAGACCTGGCGCGCCTGGGCCTCGAAGTCGTCGGAAACCAGCTCCATGGTGGCCGGGTCCAGCGGAATCTGGCCAGACATGTAGACGGTGTTGCCGGCCTTGATGGCCTGGGCGTAGGGGCCGATGGCGGCGGGCGCCTGGTCGGTGTTGATGACAGCCTTGTTGCTCATTGTTGACTCCTGATGTCGTGTCAGCGGCAAATAGCAACACCACCACCAGGGCCGTCATCGGGATGACGGCCCTGGCGTCGGGGCTCAATTGCCAAGTCGAGAGATCTTGCCGATATGCGAAAGGTTACGCAGTCGTTTGATGATGCGTGCCAGATGGGTCCGATTACGCACAGAAAGTGTCAGATTGACGATCGAGAGACGGGCGTCACGCTCCTCGATGCCGATGCGCTCGATATTGGCGTCGGCGTCGGTGATCAGGCCGGCCAGCTCGGCAACCAGGCCGCGACGACTCTCGACCTCGAGGCGCAGCGCCACGGGGAAGTCCTCGTCGATGGTGTCCGACCAGTTGAGCGTCAGCAGCTTCTCCGGGTCGCTCTTCAATTCCTGCAGGTTGCGGCACTCGGAGCGGTGTACCACGATGCCTTTGCCCACCGACAGATGGCCGATGATCGGGTCTCCCGGCAGCGGGTGGCAGCAGCGGGCAAACTTGATCACCATGCCTTCGACGCCGCTGATGGTGACCCTGGAGCTGTCCTCGGCGGCCTCGCTATGGGAGATTCGCTCGCCACGGTGCAGTTCCACCAGACGACGGGCGATCACCTGGGTCATGCGATTGCCAAGGCCAATGGCTTCGAGCAGGGCGGATTCGCTCTGCAGCTCCATCTCCTTGAGCAGCCGTGCCATGACGTCTTCGCCGACGTCCTCCAGATGCACGCCAAACTCGCCCAGCGCCTTGGTCAGCAGGCGGCGTCCCAGCTGTACCGCTTCGGTATGCTGCTGATGCTTGAGCGCATGGCGGATGGCCGAACGCGCCTTGGCGGTAACGACGAAATTGAGCCAGGCGAGGTTCGGCTTGCCGCCCGGAGAGGTGATGATCTCCAGCGTCTGGCCGCTCTCCAGGCGCGATGACAGCGGGGCCAGATGGCGGTCGATACGACAGGCGATGCAGGTGTTGCCGATCTCGGTGTGCACGGCGTAGGCGAAGTCGATCACGGTGGCGCCCTGCGGCAGCTCCATGATGTCGCCTTTCGGCGTGAACACGTAGATATCATCGGGGAACAGGTCGTTCTTGACGTGTTCGATGAACTCCAGCGAATCGCCGGCATGGCGCTGCATCTCGAGCAGCCCCTTGACCCATTCCCGGGCCCTGGCGCGGCTGCCTTCGGCGATCGGGTGGGAGGTCTGCCCGGCCTTGTACAGCCAGTGGGCGGCGATACCGTTGTTGGCCATCGCTTCCATTTCCCGGGTACGGATCTGGACCTCGATGGGCATGCCGCTGTTGCCGAACAGGGTGGTATGCAGGCTCTGGTAGCCGTTGGCCTTGGGGATGGCGATGTAGTCCTTGAAGCGCCCCGGGACCGGCTTGTAGAGATTGTGCACCATGCCGAGGATGCGATAGCAGCTGTCGACGTCGTCGGCGATGATGCGAAAGCCGAACACGTCCATGATTTCGGCGAAGGACTTACGCTGGTCGCGCATCTTGCGATAGATCGACAGCAGGTGCTTCTGGCGCCCGATCACCGTGCCCTTGAGCTCGTGCTCGTCGAGCCGGGTCTGCAGCGCATTCTGCACCTGACGGATGGCCGAGCGACGGTTGCCTCTGGCGCTGGCCACGGCGCGCTTGATGCGTTCGGCGCGCATCGGGTGGATGGCCTGGAACGACAGGTCCTCCAGCTCGACCCTGATGGTATTGATGCCGAGGCGGCTGGCCACCCGGGCATAGATCTCGAGCGTCTCCCGAGCGATGCGGCGCTTCTTGTCCGGGCGCAGCGCGCCCAGGGTACGCATGTTGTGCAGCCGGTCGGCCAGCTTGACGATGATTACCCGGATATCCCGGGACATCGCCATGACCATCTTCTGGAAGTTTTCCGCCTGGGCGACGGCCTTGTCCTCGAAGGTGATCTGGGTGAGCTTCGAGACGCCGTCGACCAGTTCGGCCACGGCTTCGCCGAACTGCCCGGCGAGGGCATCCTTGGAGACCCCGGTATCCTCGATGACGTCGTGCAGCATGGCCGCCATCAGGCTCTGATGGTCCATGTGCATGTTGGCGAGGATGTTGGCCACCGCCAGCGGGTGGGTCACATAGGGTTCGCCGGAGCGACGACGCTGGCCGTCGTGGGCCTGTTCGGCATAATAGAAGGCACGCCTGACCTGCTGGATTTCCTCGGCGGGCAGATAGCCTCCGAGTCGGTCAGACAGATCGTCGATCGTGAACATGTGGCGTGCCCTGACTGCGTGATGAGAGGTCCGAAGGGCGACCCGCGGCCGCCTTCGGCACGATCATTCCTCGGAGGGCGAGGCCTGGTACTCGGGACGGAAGCGGCTGGGCGCCTCGACCGGCTCGTCCAGCACGCTGTGGTCGATCAGGCCCTCGGCGATCTCGCGCAGAGCCATGACCGTGGGCTTGTCGTTTTCCCAGGGAAGCAGCGCGTCGCGTGAGCCACGGGCCAGCTGCCGGGAGCGCTGGGTGGAAATCATCACCAGCTTGAAACGGTTCTCGACGTGTTCCAGACAATCTTCGACAGTAACTCGCGCCATTGGGCCCTTCCTGATCTGACAGACGGTGTGTCGGGCAGGTGCTGGCCTTTCGCGGTCGGCGAGACGGACTGTGCCCCCGTCGACGATTGCGCCCGGGGGTTGCACCTGCGAAGTGACAGGCTAGATTACTCGAGTCACGCCGCCTGTGACAAGACGCCGGGGTCTGGTTGCAGCGCCGAAAAGCGAGCCGTGGGAGGCGTGGGTTGCCCGCGCTCCTCGGCGACTTGCCTTTGATAGCGTGTTCTAGTCGGACAGAAGCGCCTCGAGCAGCGGGGCATGGCGCTGTCCAAGGCGCGGTGTGGCCAGGCGCTGGCTCACTACTAGGGCGCGCAGCTCGTCCAGTGCGGTGGTGAAGTCGTCGTTGATGACCAGGAAGTCGTATTCGCTGTAGTGGGACATTTCGCTGACCGCCTCACGCATGCGCGCGCTGACCACCTGATGGTCGTCGGTGCCGCGGCTCGACAGGCGGCGTTCAAGCTCTTCCCGTGAAGGCGGCAGGATGAACACCGAGACAGCCTCTGGCATCTGCTCGCGAACCTGGCGGGCGCCTTGCCAGTCGATCTCCAGAATCACGTCCTGACCGGCGGCCAGCAGTGTCTCCACGGCGCTGCGCGAGGTGCCGTAGCAGTTGTCGAAGACCCGAGCGTGCTCGAAGAAGTCACCCTGCTCGATCATCGCCTCGAAGGTGGCCATGTCGACGAAGTGGTAGTTCACGCCGTCGACCTCGCCCGGGCGCATGGGGCGGGTAGTGTGGGAGACCGAGACCTGAATGCCGTCGAGACCCTCGATCAATTCACGCACCAGGCTGGTCTTGCCGGCGCCGGAAGGGGCAGAAACGATAAACAGCGTACCTTGGGACATGGGCGGGGTCTTCACTTGGAGGCCTTGGGGATCGAGCGCCGTTCGCGGGCGACTTCGCGGGCGACAAGGTGGCGAAGTATGGCACAGTTGGGCCTGGGCCTGCATCCGCCCAGGCTGACCCGCGACGTCGCTCGGTGGGGCCATCGCTCCCCCTGGACTCTCCGTGAATTCCCCCTGAACTCCCGTGAAAAAGCGCCGTGGAGAGGGAAACGGGACCGCCTGGACGGGCGGCGAGATCGGAAAAAGGCAAGCCGATGGCGGCGGTGGATCCGGGGAGCGTCATTCAGCCGGGGCGGAACAACGTCCGAGCATGGGCAAGGGAGCATAAGACATGAAAGGAACAGCCTGGCGGGCGGCGTTGACGGGGGTGCTGATCCGGCTGGTGGCACGGCTGGTGACGGCGCCCAGGCCGATCTGGTCGGGGGTCGCGCCGGTGGCACGTCAGCGGCTGTACTTTGCCAATCACTCGAGTCATGGCGACTTCGTGCTGATCTGGACCACCCTGCCGCCGCGCCTGCGGGCGCGCACCCGCCCCGTGGCGGGCGCCGACTACTGGCTGGCGTCACGGCTGCGGCGCTTTCTGATCCACGACGTCTTCAAGGGGGTGCTGGTCGACCGCCAGCGCAAGCCCGGCCAACCTGGCCCCCTGGCGGTGCTGCGTGAGGCGCTCGACGGCGGCGACTCGCTGATTCTGTTTCCCGAGGGCACCCGCAATACCGATGACAAGGGCCTTTTGCCGTTCAAGCCGGGGCTCTACCACCTGGCCTGCGACTATCCCGAGGTAGAACTGGTGCCGGTATGGATCGATAACCTCAATCGGGTGCTGCCCAAGGGCGAGGTGGTACCGCTGCCGCTGCTATGCACGCTCAACTACGGCGAGCCGCTGGCTCGGATAGAGGGCGAGGACAAGGCCGATTTTCTCGCCCGGGCGAAGCGAGCGCTGCAGGCGCTGGCGCCGGCCGGGGCCAGCGTTCCCAGCGACCCCGTGTCTCCCGACACCGCGCCACCCGACACCGCTCATCCAGGTTCTACCACCCCTGGCTCTACCACCCCAGCTACCAGCACCCCAGACACCACCACCCCAGCTAAAAGCACCCCAGGCTCCGCCACCGAGGCATCTGGCCCCAGGGAGGGGGCGCCGAATGACTGATATCGTGATTCCCGCCGGTCTCGGCACCCTGCTCGCCGCCATCGTCGGGATCTTGCTGGTGGCCAGTAGCGTTGGCTTCGTACTGGCCCGCCGCTATTCGCCCGAGGGCGAAAACGAAGTGATCGAAAACCTCAACCAGCGCATCCGCTCCTGGTGGATCATGACGCTGTTGATGGGTATCGCCCTGCTAGGCGGCAGGACCGGGGTGGTGCTGCTGTTTGCCTTCGCCTCGTTTTCCGCGTTGCGCGAGTTCATCGGCCTGGTGCCGTCACGACGGGCCGATCACTGGGCCCTGGCGCTGGTGTTCTTTGTGGTGCTGCCGGTGCAGTACCTGTTCATCTGGCACCAGTACTACGGCATGTACTCGATCTTCATTCCGGTCTACGCGTTCCTGCTGTTGCCGGTGGTGGCGGCCCTGAGAGGGGATAGTCAGGGCTTTCTCGAGCGGGTCAGCGAGGTCCAGTGGGCGCTGATGGTGTGCGTCTTCTGCGTTTCTCACGTGCCTGCGCTGTTGAGCCTGGACATCCCCGGCTATGAGGGGCGCAACGTGCTGCTGATCGCCTTTCTGATCGTGGTGGTGCAGCTCAGCGATGTCCTGCAGTACGTCTGGGGCAAGCTGCTCGGACGCCGGCGTATCGCCCCCAGGCTATCGCCCTCCAAGACCTTGGAAGGCTTCCTCGGCGGGGTGGCCAGTGCCACCCTGGTCGGGGCCGGATTGGCCTGGATGACCCCCTTTTCCATGGGCCAGGCGGCGCTGCTGGCGCTGATGATCGCGCTGCTCGGCTTCGTCGGGGGGCTGGTGATGTCGGCGATCAAGCGCGATCGCGGGATCAAGGACTGGGGTCACCTGATCGAGGGACATGGCGGCTTTATCGATCGTCTGGATTCGGTGATCTTCTCGGCACCGATCTTCTTCCACGTGGTGCGCTACTTCTGGTCGGTGGCATGAGGCCCTGGTGGCGTCACAGCGCAATGCATGGGCTGGTGGGGTTCGTCGCCATGGGCGGTTGGACCGCCTGGGTAAGGGCGCGGCGCCTGTCATTGCGGTTCTCGCTTGGCGAAGGCGGCGCCTGACATTGCGCATTCTGCTCAACGAAGGCGACGCCTGAGTCCGGGGCGAACGATCAGCTCTCGCTGGCGCAGTCGGTGGCCGCGGCGCGGCGCCTGTCGCTGCGCTTCTCGGCGCGCAGGCCGATATAGAAGACCACCAGGCCGCCAAGGGCGAGCCCGGCGCCGACCAGGCCACTGGAGGACCAGGGCGCACCGGCCTTGATCGTCACCCCGGCCAGATAGGCGCCCAGCGCATTGGCGCAGTTGAAGGCGGCGTGATTCATCGAGGCGGCCATGGTCTGGGCGTCGCCGGCCACGTCCATCAGGCGTGTCTGCAGCGCCGGACCCAGCGCCATGCTGGTGCCGACCAGGCCGACGAACAGGATGCCGGTGTAAAGGTTGTCGGCGGCAAAGTAGAAGGCGCCCTGGACCACCAGGCACCACAGCAGGATGCGCGGCACCGCCTTCATCAGATTCTTGTCCGCTGCCCGGGCGCCCACCAGATTGCCGATGATGCCGCCGATGCCGAAGATCGCCAGCACCCAGGGGCCGACCATCTCGGGCATGTCGGCCTGGGCGCGCAGGGTCGGTACCACATAGCTGAACACCGAGAACATGCCGCCAAAGCCGATGCTGGCCACGCCCAGGGTGTAGAGCACCCGCTGTTTGACCAGGGCGGTCAGTTCGCGCTTGGGGCTGGCCTTGACGTCATGCGGCTGACGCGGCACGAACAGCTTGATCAGGCCCATGGTGACAAAGGCCACGACGCCCACCGCGAAGAAGGCGAACTGCCAGCCGAACCACTGGCCGGCCCAGGTGGCCAGTGGCGCGCCGATCACGATGGCGCTGGTCAGCCCCAGCATGACCCGGCTGATGGCTCGGGCGCGTTCTTCCACCGGTACCGCTGCTGCGGCCACCAGGGCGGCCACGCCGAAGTAGGCGCCGTGGGGCAGGCCGGCAAGAAAACGCAGACCGACAAAGGGCCAGAAGCTGGTCGCCAGGGCACTGGCGATGTTGCCCACGGCGAACACCAGCATCAGGCAGATCAGCAGGGTGCGCCGGGGCACCCGCGCGGCCAGCGCCGAGATCAGCGGCGCACCGACCACTACCCCCAGGGCATAGGCGGAGATGGCGTAGCCGACGTCGGCGGCGCTGACCGACAGGTCCTGGGCGACACGCTCCATCAAGCCCATGATCACGAACTCGCTGGTACCGATGCCAAAGCCACCGAGGGCCAGGGCGAGCTCCGCCAGGCGAGGATGACGAGCTCTGAGATGGGTGATGGAGATTGCCATCGGGCCTCCTGGAAAACGAAAACGATCCCGACGGGTGTCGAGATCGTAAATTTACGACAAAAGTATAAGGCATCCGAAAGGTGGGTTCTAGCGCCGAAAACGTCAATCTTGTCGATTAGATAGGGCTAAAATGCGGGTAAGTGACGGTTATGTGTCGTCGAGCCGGGGCGCTCTCCAGCGCCACGGCGAGCTATCGTGTTGTTAATTTTACCACTGTGAAAAAGCGCTCAGCTTTAGCGCATTTCTGTTGAAGAAGTTTCACCTATACGCAGTGTACTGTTTTTCTGTGCTCTTTTTTTGACACGACCAGCAGGCTGATCTCTTCAAAACTCTCCACTGCGCTTAACATTTGATTGAAAATCAATAGCCTGGCATGTGTTCACCGGCAAGTGATCGTGCCGATGTCGACGCGTGATTGTCGTGACGAGTGATGGCGGCGAGTGAGGAACGAACTACCTTAGTAGTTCAGTACCACCCGACTAAGTCCGTTGAGCCCCATTCCTCGGTTCAGCGGCGGTCGTCGTGGCGACGCCGAAACCGATGGTTCGGTGCACGCGCTGACGGCAGGGAGTCGACATGAAGGTCGAACTGCATCAGGCAAGGAGCGGCGACGCGACGCTGACCGAGCGCGTCGAGAAAGCCGGTGGCTGGCTGGTGGAGGCTGGACGCAAACGGCTGCTGGTCGCCGCCAACGCCCGCTGGCGGGCCGTCCGCGAGGCCACGAGCCTGCATGACGCCGATGACGCCGATGACGCGATGGTCCAGGACCTGGGCCAGGGAAGGCTGCACGGTGTCTGCCAGAAGGGTCGGCTGTTCCAGCAGGCCCATCCCGAGGTCCCGGTGCTGCTGGATGCGGGGCGCTATCTGGTGGTGGACCTGCCCAGGTCCGAGGCCAACAGGATCAACAAGCCCCTTGAGCAAAGTGAAGCGCCCTGCTTCCGCCTGTTCCCTTTACGCGAATCGACCCGTCTGTTTCGCCAGGTTGCGCCTCGTCGCGACGCCGCAGGATCCCGGGCCGTCGACGCTGTCGTCGCGTCGGCCTCCCAGGCCCGCTACGTCACCCTGCTGAGTCAGCTGGTGTCCTATCCGACGCGCCTATCATCGAGCGCCGAGTACGCTCAGGCGGTGGACTGGGCCGAGTCTCAGCTGACCACGGCGGGGCTGGCCGTGGATCGCCAGCAGGTATCGCTGCCCGGCGGCGCCAGCAGCATCAACCTGCTGGCGCGGCTGCCGGGGCAGGCCGCCAGCCCCCGTCACTGGCTGGTGGTCGCTCACCTGGACAGCGTCAACCATCAGGGCGGTCCGTCCGCACCGGCGCCGGGCGCCGACGACAACGCCAGTGGCTCGGCGGCGCTGATGCTGATGGCCGAGGTGCTGGCCGGGCAGCGTTTCGATGATGACCTGAGCTTTGTGCTGTTCGGCGGCGAGGAGCAGGGGCTGCACGGTAGCCGCCAGTTCGTGGCGGGACTCTCCGCTGCCGAGCGGGGGCGCATCACCGGGGTGCTCAATATGGACATGATCGGCTCGATCAACGCCACACCGGCGGCGGTACTGCTGGAAGGCGCGCCCCTCAGCCAGGACATGATTGATGGCCTGAGTGCGGCGGGAGGCCGCTTCACCGATCTCGAACTGCAGGTCTCGCTCAACCCCTTTGCCAGTGATCATGTGCCCTTTATCGACGCCGGCATACCCGCCGTGCTGACCATCGAAGGGGCCGACGGCGCCAATGACGCCATCCATGGACCTAACGATGTCCTGGCCACGGTGGATCCGTCCTACGCCATGAAGATCGTGGCAATGAACCTGGGGTTTGTGGCCACCAGCGCCGGCCTGCACGCGGTCGACGCCCCACCCCTGCCGGAATGCCACTGTCGTGGCGACGAGCGCCACCACCTGGGCGACCCCTGGCGCCAGCTCGAGGCCCATCATGAAGCCCTGCTGGCCCAGTATCGTCGCTGGCAGGGACAAGGCGTCTGGTCGGCGCAGCTGGACGTCGGCTGGCGTCAGGCCTGGCAGCGGTTGGAGTTGCTGCGCTCGCGCAGGGAATGGGAGCGACGGTCTCGGTCAACGGGCCGTTGAACGAGCCAGTGGCAAGGCCGCTCACCCAGCCACTCAGCCAGCCACTCACCCAGCCACTCACCCAGCCACTCACCCAGCCAGTGATCGAGTGACGCCCCGGCGAGACGAGAACAGGCAAGACAAGATCAGGTAAAGCAAGACAAGACCGATCAGGAGGATGTGATGCCAAAGGACCTGTGCGGAGACTGGATCGAGATGCGCGAGGAAGGCATCGGCGACTGCACGGTGCTGCGGCACCCGGATTCGCCGGCTGTCACCCCCTCGCGGATGCCGCGAAGGCGCCTGTGTCTGCACCAGGACGGCGCCGTCGAGCTCCACACCGGAGACGCCGCCGACCGCCTTGCCTGCGATGCCCGTGGTCAGTGGCGGCGTGATGGCGATCAACTGCACCTGACACTGCCCGGTTGGGACGGTGACTACGATATCGATGCGCTGGAGGACGATCTTCTGATCATTACCCGTCATTGAGGCCACCAACGCCGCCAATACCGTGCGTTGTGGGGCCACTTGAGGCCAGTTGCTGGCCATTGAACCTGTACTCACGACGCCGACCGGCTGGCCGGCGGGGAGGCTTGCATGTCCGATAACACCACCCATCCGGAACGGTGTCGCTGTTGTGGCACCATGGCGGTTCACCGGCGACTGCTGGACCAGGACCCCGGTTATGCCAGGCGGCGATCGCGCATCGAGGAACACGCCTTTCGCGCCATGCGTGGCACCATCGTCCAGCGTCCGGGGTGCACCCGCATCCCGGTGGTCGTCCACGTGGTCTACAACACCGACGAGCAGAACATCTCGCGGGAGCAGATCGACAGCCAGATCGAGATCCTCAATGAGGACTTTCGCAAGGCCAATGCCGACATCTCGACGGTACCTGCGCCCTTCGCGCCGGTGGCCGCCGATGCCAGGCTATTGTTTGCGCTGGCCACCAGCGATCCCGACGGCAACCCCACCGATGGCATCACCCGCACCCGCACCGACGTCAGCGGTTTCGTCGATGACGACAAGGTCAAGGCCGACGCCAGCGGCGGCAAGGATGCCTGGCCCGCAGACGAATACCTCAATATCTGGGTCTGCCCGCTTTCCGGTGGCCTGCTCGGCTACGCCCAGTTCCCCGGCGGACCCGCCGCCACCGACGGCGTGGTGGTGACCTACACCGGCTTCGGCAACATGGGCACCGCCCGGGCGCCGTTCGACCTGGGGCGCACCACCACCCACGAGATAGGCCACTGGCTCAATCTCTTTCATATCTGGGGAGACGACGGCACCGGCTGCTCCGGCTCGGACTTCGTCGACGACACCCCCAACCAGGGCGGCGCCAACCTGGGCAAGCCGACCTTTCCCAAGGTGTCCTGCGACAACGGCCCCGATGGCGACATGTTCATGAACTACATGGACTACGTCGACGACGACACCATGGTGATGTTCACTGAGGGCCAGGTGGCACGGATGCAGGCCTGCCTGGATGGCCCCCGCAGTGCCATCGGCGAGATGGTGTCGTGCACACCGCTGCACCCCAAGGCGCTGCCAAAGGACGCCCCCAAGGAGTTCACCAAGGAACCGATCAAGGATCCGCCAAAAGAGCGGCCCAAGGATAACCCCAAGGAGTTCGTCAAGGAGCCGGTCAAGGAGAGCGTCAAGGAGGGACCGAAGGACCTGATCAAGGATGGCATCAAGGATGGGATCAAGGACGGCGGCAAAGACGGGATCAAGGATGGCATCAAGGACGGCGGCAAGGAGTTGCCCAAGGACAACCCCAAGGACTTTGGCAAGGATCCAGGCCTGGAGCCGGGCAAATGGAAGCCGCTTGACCCGCCTCCCAAGCAGATCTTCGAAGTGCCGACCAAGCAACTGGTGGAAGGCCCCGTGGGCGGCAAGCAGGCCTTCGAGAATCCGCTACCGGGGGGCTGGGGCAACCAGCCCGTCCAGCCGATGCAACCAATGCAACCAGCCCAGCCGCTGCAGCCCTTTGTGCTGGCCACCGGTCAGGCGCCGTCGGGCGCCTCGCTCAAGCCGCCGGTGGCGGACGGCGGAGGCGAGCAGGATCAGAGCCAGGCGTTGCTTGGCGAGTACGCTCAACTGCTGGCGCAGTACGCCCAGCTCTACCAGCAGGGCATGCTCGATCAGCAGGGGATGCTGGCCTGGCAGCAGGCCTGGGCGGCCTACGTGCAGCTTGGTGGACGGTGAGCGATGACAGGACCCGCGGGCACCCTGTCGGTGCCCGCCTTTTTCGAGGGAGCCGAGCATGATCCTGATCCTGTCGTTTGCCGACAATGCCCATGTCGAGCGGGTACTGCCCCATCTTCACTCGCCGGTGGAGGTGATCGACGTCGCCGACTTCCCCCGGCGCCTGGGAATCCTGGCCTACGCAGGTGCCAGCGGTGACAGCCTGTGGCTGGAACTTGGCGACGGGCGCCGGCTGGCGCTGGACGAGGTGCGCTCGGTATGGAACCGGCGCATCCGTTCCTTTGACCTGGACCCTGCCCTGGGCGACGGCACCGAACGGCTGTTTGCCTGGTCCGAGACCCAGGAGGCGGTGCTTGGACTGTGGTATGCCCTGGATAGCTTCTGGATGAACCATCCGCTGGCCGACGAACGCGCCCAGCGCAAGCTGACCCAGCATCGTCTGGCCCACCGGCTGGGGCTCGAGATTCCCGATACCCTGATCACCAATCGCCCGGACGCCGCTGCCGAGTTTATCGCCCGCCACGGCGACGGTGGAGTGGTACGCAAGGCCTTTCGCAATATCGTCGAGGCGCCGCGAGAGACCCTCAAGGTCGGCCAGGACGAGATGGCCAGGCTCGAGGCGGTTCGTCTGGCGCCGGTGATCTTTCAGGAGTACATCCCGCTGGCGCTGGACCTGCGCGTCACCGCGGTGGCCGGCGAGATGTTCGCGACCGCCTTCAGGAGCGAGCCGCAGTACGAGGTCGACTACCGCAGTGGCGTGGGCAGCGCCGAGGTCTTCCCCTATACCCTGCCGGATGAGGTGGAGGCCGGACTGCGCGCGCTGATGAGAGAGCTTGGACTGGCCTACGGCGCCATCGATCTAAGGGTCACACCCGAGGGGCGTCATGTGTTCTTCGAGGTCAATCCGGCCGGCGAGTACCTGTTCGCCAGCGAACGCAGCGGCCAGCCGATTCCCCAGGCCATCGCCGCCGCCCTGGAGCGCGGCGGCGGCGAGTGGTGACGTCCCCGGCCGGTGGCAGCAGGGCCCCCGGTCGGTGGGATCAGGGCCCCCGGCCGGTATCAGGTCAGTAGGGTCCCTGGGACCCGTCGCCAGGGCTGGTGGATGAGTCTTCCTGCGAATCGGCCGCCTGCGGGCCAAGCGCAAACTCTGATGCACGCTGGCGCACCGCCTGCATCATCAGGCTGACGTCGAGCCCCACCGCCACGAAGCTGGCACCAAGGGAGAGATAGTGTCTGGCAAGCTCCGGGTCACCGGTGAGCACGCCGGCGGCCTTGCCGCTGGCAACGATGCGGGCGATGGCCTCGTCGATGGCGGCCTGGACCTCGGGATGGCCCGCGTCACCGAGATGGCCCATGGAAGCGGCCAGGTCGGCGGGTCCGACAAAGACCCCGTCGACGCCGTCCACCGCGCAGATCGCTTCGAGGTTATCCAGCGCGGTCACGCTCTCCGCTTGGACCAGTAGGCAGATCTCGTCGTTGGCCCGATGCACATAGTCAGGCCGTGCATTCCAGCGTGACGCCCGGACGATGGCGGAGGCTTCACCTCGCACCCCGTCCGGTGGGTAGCGGGTGGCGGCGACCATGGCGCGGGCCTGCTCCGGGGTGTCGATCATCGGCACCAGCAGGGTCTGGGCGCCGATGTCCAGCAGTTGCTTGATCCGCGCCGTCTCGCCGTTCACCACCCGAACCACCGGGTGGCTGTCGTAGGCGGCGACCGCCTGCAGCTGGGCGAGCATGGAGCGCACATCATTGGGGCCGTGCTCGCCGTCGATCAGCAGCCAGTCGAAGCCGGCGCTGGCGCACATCTCTGCGCAGTAGGGGTCGCCCAGCGACAGCCACAGGCCGATTCTGGCCTGGCCACTGGCCATGGCGGTCTTGAAGGGATTGCCGGCGGGGACACCCGCGCAGTGGGAAGGGGTCATGGGCAGCGTCCTTGATGAGTGTCAATCGTCCAGCATCGCCTTGAGCCGACGGAACACCCCGGGGTCCTGGCGCAGCCCGTCGTGCTCGTACTCGTTGGTGATCCAGTAGCGTAGCCGCGGGATCGCCTCGGCGGTGGCCAGCGACAGCTCGGCGTCCACGTACATGTCGTCGAAGTAGATCAGCGCCGCCACCGGCACCCGGTTGGCGGCGAGCTGTCTGGCGTCGTAGAAGGGGCTGGCCAGAGGTCGCCGGGCCAGCTGGTGTACCGCCCCACGGAAGGGCTTGAGGGCGCGAATCTCGTCGAACATCCAGGGGTAGATCATCTCGCCGGTCAGCCTGAGCGGGCGATGACGCTCGTCGAACTGCGGCCCCTGCTGGCGCTCGGCGGCCCAGTCGCACAGGCGCTCAGGGTTGGCGTAGATGTTCTCGTGGATGGCGCCGAACAGCGGATTCTCGTCGAAGCCGGTCAGCGTCATCACCTCCACCAGAAAGTGATGGTTGAGGGCGCTTCGCGTGTCGTCGGTGAAGGCCTCCTCGAGCAGCCAGTGGAGCTGCTCGGCGCCGTCACCCATGCCCAGCATCAGTCCCAGGCTCTGGAAGCGGCGCACGCTCAGTCGGTCGCCGTCGGGCAGGCGGACATCGTGGTCCAGCAGATGGTCGGCGATGGCGTCGATCCGCTCGCGATCATCGGGAAAGCGCGCCAGATACGCCTCAAGCTTGCGCTCCACCCGACGGTGAGTGCGCCGATAGACCTCGTCGGGGTCGGCGTCGAGCGCCGGCAAGCCGCCGGTGATATAGCAGCGGCTCAGTCCCTGAGGCGCGTAGGACAGGTAGGTCAGGGTCAGAAAGCCGCCGTAGCTCTGGCCCAGCGTGGTCCAGGTGGCGCCCTGATAGCGGGTCTTGCGCAGGTGCTCGAAGTCCGCGACCACCGCGTGGGCGTCGAAGCAGGCCAGGTAGTCACCGCCTGCCTCGTCACTGTCGAAGGCGGCCATGGTGGCCTCGGTGATGCGCGAACTGCGTCCGGTGCCACGCTGGTCGGGCAGGATCACCCGATAGTGCTTGAGCGCCTCGTGCAGCCATCCCGGTCCATTGGCGGTGGGGCGTGGCGACTTGCCGCCTGGGCCACCCTGCAGGAACAGCAACAGCGGCAGTTCCTCGTCGACACGGTCTGACGCGCAGACCTCGCGGTAGAACAGGCTCAGGGTCTCGCCGCTGTCCGGGTGGGACCAGTCCAGCGGCACCTCGAGGCGATGGTCGCTGATGGAAAGGCCCGGGATGGCGTGGTCGGAAGGCATGCCTGCATCCTGTGTCGAAAGAGTGACGAGAGAGTATCCGGGCGGCCATGGCCGCCCGGTGCCGAAAGAGACAAGGTCGGCCAGCTTCTTGTTGCCAGCGCTGGCCGACCCTGGCGGTAGCTCAGTCTGCGCCGCGCATGGCCCGGCGAATGAACGGCAGGCAGGCCGCCAGCAGCAGGGCGCTGACGCCACCGATGGCCGCCATGGCAATAAAGTAGCCGACTTCGGTGTCCTCGGTATAGAAGGCGCCGAGCTTGCCGCCGGCGGCGAAGCCGAGCGCCAGCGAGAGAAAGAACAGTGCCATCATCTGGGTCTGGAAGGCCCGCGGTGCGAGCTTGGTGGTCACCGACAGCCCGATCGGCGACAGGCACAGCTCCGAGGCGGTGAAGCCCAGCAGCAACAGCACCAGCATGGCCAGCGGCATGTTCGACCCTTCGCTGCCGAGAAACGGCAGGTAGCCGAGGAAGGTGGCGCCGATGATCGCCATGGCGATCACGAACTTGCCGGCCGACGACGGCTGGCGCTTGCCCAGCGTCGTCCACAACCAGGCGAACACCCCCGAGAACAGGATGATGGTCAGCGCCTGCACCGATACCAGCCAACCCACCGGAATCTCCCAGCCGAACAGGCTGCGATCCACGCGCTGATCGAAGAAGGCGGTGATCACGGTGTAGGACTGGCTGTACAGCGCCCAGTAGGCGGCGCTGGTCAGAAACAGCGGAATGAACGCCAGCACCCGGCTGCGTTCCTCGGGGCTTACGTGGGTGGAGCGCAGGATCACCGCAAAGTAGCAGAGCGCCGCTACAGCGATGATGCCAAGCATCACCCCGGACAGATTGTCGGCACGAATCCAGCCCGCCAGGGCCGCGCCGACCACGAGGGCGAGCACCACCAGGGCGATACCCAGGTAGCGCTTGAGGGTCGCTGGCGCGATGGGGTCCGGCGCGGCCTTCTGATCATCGGGCAGCCCCTTGCGTCCCGCCGTGTACTGGGCCAGACCGATCGCCATGCCCACGGCGGCGATGCCGAAGCCATAGTGGAAGCCGGCGTTCTGCTGCAGCAGACCTGTCAGCAGCGGGCCGACGAAGCCGCCGATATTGATACCCAGATAGAAGATCGAGAAGCCGGCGTCGCGCCGCGGGCTGCCGGGCTCGTACAGGGACCCCACCAGCGCCGAGCAGGTGGCCTTGACCCCGCCGCTGCCCAGCGCCACCAGAATCAGGCCGGCGGTGACGCCGTAGACACCGGGCAGGATGGCCAGGGCGATATGCCCGAGCATGACCACAATGCCCGAATAGAACAGGGTGCGTTCGGCGCCGAACACCCGGTCGGCGAACCAGCCGCCGAGGATGGTGGCCAGATAGACCGAACTGCCGTAGGCACCGACGATACCGATGGCCACCGACTGGTCGATCGCCAGGCCCCCGCGGCTGGCCTCGTAGTACAGGTAGATCAACAGGATCGCCTGCATGCCATAGAACGAAAAGCGCTCCCACACCTCCATGCCGAACAGGGTGGCGAGAGGCCAGGGATGGCCGAAGAAGCGGCGTTTGCCGCTGTCGCCGTGCTGGCGGGCGGCGGCCTCGGTGGTTTTCATCGGGAGCTCCTGCTTTGACGAGAAAATCGGAACGAAAAATACATTTTCCGCCCATGAAAACCCTAAAGCGTTGCGAATTACAGGGCAAAACTCATGTCCGCGATCGGAAAGGCCACGACGAAAAACGACAAGCGGGAGCGAGGACGTTGGCTCACAGCAAAACGAGCGGAACTGCTGCTGCACAGTGATGCTCTGGAGACAGCCCGTCGTGGGGGAGAAGGCCTGCCTGGCTGGGCGGCACGGGCCCCGCCCCTTTCGACGCATAGCCCGCCCCTTTCGGCGCATAGGTAGTGCACGTTTAGCGTGCTACTATCCGCGCGAATGTGCAGGGATAACGTCAGAAGGCGACATGATAAGAACTTTTTTCAAGAAAAAGGTGGCCGAAACGCCACTTGGGAGCATCACCGTCCAGGACCGGACCATCACCGATCTGACGCCACTGGGCAGCAAGCATTCTCCCGGCATGACCAAGGCCGGCAGGCTGTCGTTTGCCGGCTGGATGAACGGTCGCAAGGTCAAGGTCTATAGCGCCTTCTCGACACGTCAGATCGCGTTGAGCCACGCCATTCGCGAACTGCCGGCGTCGGGGCTCAGCTTCCCGGCGATACTCGCCCACGACGACGAGCTGGTCGTCGAAGAGTGGATCCAGGGGCCATCTCTCAAGCAGATCGAACGCTCCAGGGCAGACAAGGCGCCTATCGCTTCGGCGGCGGAGGCGGTGAGCCGCTTTCTCGAGATGGCGCAGTCGGACGAGCGCTATCGCGCCCTGGCCGACGAGCACGCCGGGGCCTTCTGTTACATTGACGACTACCTGCTCAGACGGGTGGACGGCTGGAAGCACCTGGATGCGATCGGTGGCTTTCTGGCCCGCTGGCAGCGTGAGGACGAGCGCCACCGCGCAGCGGTGGGCGCCAGGCTCAGCCACCCTGACCTGTCGCTGGCCAATATCGTGATGGAAGAAGGCAGTGGCCGCTTTGTGGTGATCGACAACGAACTGGTCGGGGTCGGTCCGGGCTGGGTCATCGACTGGCACAATTCCTTCCTCAAGCGGCGCAGCATGGCCGACGCCCCCGTCGTGCCCGAGGCCATCCGACCCTTCATCGACCTGACCTGGCGCCTGCGTCTGCTTGGGTCCGCGCTGTCCACCGGCAAGCTTCATCGCGCCATCGAGCAACTGGACGCCGAGACCGCGCCGAGCTGGTAATGCCCACAACAAGGCGCTGCAGGCCCCCACCGGCAGCGCCTTCCCGCCTCTCGATTGCTTTCCTTCCCGTCGAGTCCCTGGCCGGGGTTCGACTACCTGTTCAGCAGGCCCCAACCCCATACCCCACCATTGGCTAGTTGCCATTTGCGCTGCGAGTACGGTTGTGCTTTATTGTTCACATCGCACGCAGAATTGCGTGCAATCCTGGCAGGGCCGCCAGACGGTCGATAACAACACCAATAACCAGGGTCGTCACTTGCTTGGCGACCTCAGGAGAAACGGGATGCTCCCGCAGCGTGATCTGGTCGGCTACGCCGATACTCCCCCCACCGGGGCCTGGCCCAATGGCGCCCGCCTGGCGGTCAATATCGTGGTCAACTACGAGGAGGGCTCTGAAAGGTCCTTCGCCATGGGCGACGACGACCAGGAGTCGATGACCGAGTGGGGGAGTTACGTAACTCCCGCTGGAACCCGTAATCTGGCGATGGAGTCGATGTACGAGTACGGCTCGCGGGTCGGCATCTGGCGTATCCTCGATATCCTGCGCGAGGCCGACGTGCGTTCGACCTTCTTTGCCTGCGCGGTGGCGCTGGAGCAGAACCCCCGCGTTGCCCGTGTCGCCAGCGCCGATGGTCACGAATTCTGCAGCCACGGCTATCGCTGGGAGGAGGTCTTTCGCCTCAGCGAAGACGAGGAACGCGAGCATATCCGCCTGGCCATCGAGTCGATCACCGCCACCACCGGCAAGCGCCCGGTAGGCTGGTACTGCCGCTACGGACCCAGCGTGCGCACCCGGCGCCTTTTGGTGGAAGAGGGTGGCTTCCTCTATGACTCCGACGCCTACAACGACGACGTACCCTACTTCACCGAGGTGGCGGGAAGTCGTCAGCTGGTGGTGCCCTACACCACCGACATGAATGACTTCCGCTTCTGGCTTTCTCCTGGGCTTACCTCGGGGCGCGAGTTTCTCGACAACCTCAAGGAAGGCTTCGACGTGCTGTTCGAGGAGTCGGCCCGCGGCCCCAGGATGATGTCCGTCGGCCTGCATCCGCGCATGGTCGGGCGCCCCGGCAAGATTCGCGCGCTCAAGGACTTTATTGCCTATGCACAGGCCCACGAGGGCGTATGGTTCGCCACCCGTGAAGAGATCGCCCGGGCCTGGCTTGCCCGGGAAGGTGAAGCGACCGGCGTCGTCTGACGTCGCCGGTGACCCCTCCGTGTTTTCTGCTGTACCCGCAACAACGACAATAACCAGAGGAAATATCCCATGAGCCTTTCCTACAAGACCTTCTCCAAGACCTTCTCCAAGCGTTCCCTGGTGATGGCCACCGCCCTTTCCGCCGGTCTGGCAGCAGGCGGCGTGATGGCCGAGACCCTCAAGGTCGGTGCCAACATCGGCAACCTGCCCTGGGAGTTCCAGGACGACAGCGGTGACTACGTCGGCTTCGAGATCGACCTGGTCAACGAGGTCGGCAGCCGCCTGGGCTACGACGAGGTGGAGATCAGCAACATTCCGTTCAATGGCCTGTTCTCGGCGGTACAGTCCGGGCGCATCGACGTGGCGGTGTCCTCCATCACCATCACCGACGAGCGTCTGGAGTCGGTGTCCTTCGCCCAGCCCTACTACGACAGCGACCAGTCCCTGGCGACCCACACCAGCAAGGGCATCAGCGGGCTCGAGGATCTGGACGGCAAGGTGGTCGGCGTCGATACCGGCTCCACCGGCGACATCTGGACCAGCGAGAACCAGGAGCAGTACGGCATCAAGGAAATCCGTCGTTATGAAGGCCTGCAGCCGGCCATGCTGGACCTGTCCAGCGGCCGCCTGGACGCCTACATCTCGGACATTCCGGCGGTGCAGTACTACGTGCGTGACAAGCCCAGCCTCGAGGTGGTCAGTCGCATCCCCAGCGGTGAGCAGTACTCGATGATGTTCGCCAAGGACGCCGAGCTTGCCGCCAAGGCCAGCGAAGTGATCAGCGAACTCAAGCAGGAAGGCTTTGTTGCCGAGCTGCACGAGACCTGGTTCGGCGCCGCTCCGGATGCCGGCACCAGCACCGTCGAAGTGCGCGATATGCCTTCCGCCCAGTAAACCTGGCCCAGCAAGTCCCGTGGCCGCGGCGGTGACCGCCGCGGCCAGCGTATTACCCTCGATCGTGGAGACGATCCATGGACCTGGTCCAGACATTCTTCAACTGGGAGGTGCTGGTGCGCACCTTCCCGATGCTCCTGCAGGGGCTCGGCATGACCCTGATGCTGGGCTTTCTGAGCATCCTGCTGGGGCTGATCGGCGGGCTGGGGCTGGCGCTGTTGCGCCTCTACGGCCCCAAGCCGCTGCGTTTTCTCACCATCGCCTACATCGACGTCTTTCGCTCACTGCCGGTGCTGGTGTGGCTGGTCATCGTCTACTACGCGCTGCCGTTCGTCGGCATCACCCTGTCACCGTTCGCCGCGGCCTGTACCGCCCTGACCATGATCTCCAGCGCCTACGCCGCCGAGATCTACCGCGCCGGTATCGAAGCGGTACCTCGGGGCCAGTTCGAGGCCGCCCAGTCGATCGGTCTGAGCCAGTATCGGGTGATGTGCGACGTGGTCCTGCCCCAGGCGATCCGGCTGATCATTCCGCCGCTGACCAGCAACTGCATCAACGTGATGAAGGACACCGCCCTGGCCTCGGTGGTGGCCATGCCCGACCTGCTCAAGCAGGCCACCCAGGCCCAGGCGCTGGCGGCCAACCCGACACCGCTGATCGGCGCGGCGCTACTCTACCTGGCGGTGCTGCTGCCACTGGTGCGCCTGGTCGGTCTGCTCGAGAAACGCTTCGCCCAGGGCCGGGCCTGACAGGAGAACTGCCATGATCAATGAAACCCGGACAACCCAGGGCACTACCCAGGGCACTACCCTTCCCCCGCTCGAGGCTGGTCTGCCCGAGGCGCCCAGAGCGATCATCTCGCTCGAAGGGGTCAACAAGTACTATGGCGACTTCCACGCCCTCAAGAACATCGACCTCAAGGTACGCGAAGGCGAGGTGGTGGCGATCCTCGGCCCGTCGGGCTCCGGCAAGTCGACGCTGATCCGCTGCATCAATCATCTGGAGGCCTACAGCGCCGGCGACATCTACGTCGACAGCGTGCGGGTCCAGCCCGGCCCCGAGCTGATCGAGGTGCGCAAGGACGTCGGCATGGTGTTCCAGAGCTTCAACCTGTTTCCCAACATGACGGTGCTGGAGAACGTGACCCTGGGACCGATCCGGGTGCGTGGCATGAGCCCGGGGGATGCCCAGGCGCGGGCCAAGGAGTTGCTGGAAAAGGTCGGCATCGCCGAGCAGATGTACAAGTATCCAAGCGCCCTGTCCGGCGGTCAGCAGCAGCGGGTCGGCATCGCCCGGGCGCTGGCCAATGAACCGCGCGTGTTGCTGTTCGATGAGCCCACATCGGCGCTGGACCCGGAGATGGTCGGCGAGGTGCTCGACGTCATCAAGACCCTGGCCGGCACCGGCGTGACCATGCTGCTGGTGACCCACGAGATGGGCTTCGCCCGCCATGTCGCCGACCGGGTGATCTTCATGGAGGCCGGCCAGATCGTCGAGGAAGGCGCTCCCGAACAGATCTTCTCGGCACCGCAGGAAGACCGAACTCGCGCCTTTTTCCAGTCGGTGCTGGCTCACTGAGTCGTGGCGCCTGTTCGACGGCTGGCCGGCGCTTGTTTCGCCCCAGCCTTGTCTCTCGACGTCCATGTATCGCCTCTCGACCCCTATTCAAGGACTTCCCATGTCACTCGATTCATCCTCAGACGCTCGCCTTGATCTGACACACGTCAGAGCCCAGTTTCCCTCGCTTGAAAGCGACTGGGTGTTCATGGACAACGCCGGCGGCGCCCAGGTGCCGAAGATGGTGGTGGAGCGCATCAGCGACTATCTGCTGGGCGACAACGTGCAGCTCGGCGCGAGCTACGCCCCCAGCCAGAATTCCAAGGCCAAGGTCGACGCCGGTCGCCAGGCGGTGGCGACGCTGGTCAATGCTCGCCACGTGGAAGAGCTGGTGTTCGGTCCCAGTTCGACCATCCAGTTCCGCCTGCTGGCCGACGCCATGGCCAGCCAGTTTGCCCCGGGTGACGAGATCATCGTCACCAACACCGACCACGAGAGCCACGTCGGCCCCTGGATGCGCCTCGAGCAGCGCGGCGTCAAGCTGCGCTTCTGGAACTGCAATCCCGAGACCCTGGAGCTGGAGCTGGACACCCTGGCGGAACTGCTCAACGAGCGCACCCGCCTGGTCTGCGTGACCCACGTCTCCAACCTGCTCGGCACCATCAATCCGATCAAGCGGATTGCCGCCATGGCCCACGAGGCCGGCGCTCGCATCTGTGTCGATGGGGTGGCCTTCGCCCCGCACCGGGCCATCGACGTCCAGGACTGGGACGTCGACTACTACGGCTTCAGTCTGTACAAGGTATTTGGCCCCCATCACGCGGTGCTCTATGTGAAAAAGGAGTGCCTGCTGGAGTTGGACAATATCTACCATCACTTCTTCACGCGTGAGCAGATTCCAGGAAAGATGGAGCCGGGAAATCCCAACTACGAGCTGACCTACGCAGCCACCGGTATCCTGGATTATCTGACCTCGCTGTCGGGCGATAGTGGTGAAAGTGACAAGCGGAAAAAGCTGGAAACAGCCTTCGATACCATCGCCAAGCATGAAGCGATATTGAGCAAGAAACTGCTCGATTATCTCGCTGGAAAAGAAGGCGTTCGCATCATCGGAAGGCGGGATTCCGATATCGAACATCGCGTCGCGACCATCAGCTTTACCGTGGAAGGTCATCAGTCTGACGAGATTGTGCACAAGATCGACGAGGCCAAGGTAGGAATCCGCTACGGCGACTTCTACGCCCGCCGCCTGACCGAGGACCTCGGTCTGATGGACATCCAGGGCGTGGTGCGGGTGTCCATGGTGCACTACAACACCGAGGCCGAGGTGGACCGACTGATCGAGGCGCTGGACGCAGCACTCTGATGGCGTGGGCCAGAAGCTGGCAATGACGTCGTGGAAATGCAGAAAAGGGACCTCAGGCCCCTTTTCTGCTGCGCATGTCCCAGGCTCAGGGCCGGCTTTGTTTCCTGCTTGCGTTGGTTTTTCGGCCTGGCGTGGGTTTTTCGGCCTGGCCGGCCCTTTAGCCCAGCGGATCGTCGATGTCGATATCGTAGATGTTGGCCTCGGCGCGGCGGCGCTCGGACAGGTCCAGGCTGTAGAAGATGTGGCGACAGTGCTCCATCATCGACGCGGCGGCGCCCTCGGCGTCGCGCTTTTCGATCAGATCGACCAGGGTCTGGTGCTCGTGGGTCAGGCACAGCACGCCGGTGGAGCGTTCGTAGAGCGACTGGATGATGCAGAAGCGTCGAATGATCGGGCGCACGATGGCAATCAGCTCGTCGTTGCCGGTCAGCTCCGCCAGCATCAGGTGAAAGTCGCCGGAGATGCGATTGACGCTGGGCTGGTGCTCCTCGAAGACCTGGTGCTCCAGCGCCAGGTGGCGACGTAGCGTGGCGATGCCTTCGGCGTCGATACGCTCGCAGGCGATCCGCGCTACCGCACCCTCGATATGCAGCCGCGTCTCGAAGATATCGTAGGCTTCCTTCACCGATGGCAGCGAGACGAAGGCCCCCCGGTGCATCTCGAAGCGTACCAGACGCTCCGCCGTCAGCCGGTTCAGTGCGCGACGCACCCGGCTACGTGGCGTCTTGAAGGCGCTGGCGAGCTTGGCCTCGTTCAAACGCTCGCCGGGACGCAGACGCTTGTCGATCAGGGCGTCGACAATGCGGTCATAGACGAGCTCCTCGGCCAGGGCTTCCGGCTTGGATGGTGCAGCGGAGGTGGCGTCACTCGTCATGGCATGGTCTCGCCAGAAGGCTCGACCATCATCAGGGGGAAATCACCGGGATGGTTGAGCATTGTGAAAGGTGAAATAGCGTCAATTTACGGCCGTCGTGCAAGGGACAGATTATCACGATGTCGCTCGAACGGTAACGTTGGATCGACCAAAGTTCAGGCGCCCAGTGTGCTGCATTTTTGCCATCCGGTCAGCCAGGGCGTACTACTATGAGCAAGCTTCTCGATAACTCCGGACGAACCAGGAAGGATCGGGTAGCGTCCCTTGCCTCGTTCTGGCGCCCGGCTGGGGGTGAGGTTCGCTGTTCCGCTGCCACTAAGGAACGATCAGATGCAGACATTGAAGCCTTCCAGCAAGGCCAGCGTGGCGGTATTTGACGACGCCCTGATGAGTCAGGTGCGTGCTCGCTTTCACCACGTCGACCGCTGCCCCTACACCGGCCCCCGGATATTCTTCGAAAACGCCGGCGGTTCCCTGACGCTAAAGGCCGTGGTGGCGCGCATGGCCGAGGTTGCAGCACTACCGGACAACGAGCATCGCGACAACGACGCTTCCCGGGCCATTTCGTGCATGATCGATGACGGTCGCGATGCCATGGCCAGCCTGCTGGGGGTGGAGGACGGCACCGTGTTTGGCGGCGAGACCGGGACCGAGTGCCTGTTCCGGGTGATTCGCGCCGCCGCCAATGCCGCGCCAGCGGGGGGCAACATCGTTGCTTGTGAGCTCGAGCATCCCGCCACCTTTGATGCCACCGCGCAGTGGGCGAGGCGCACCGGCAGGCAGCGGCTGACGGTGCCCTTCGATCCGCATCAGGGGCGCGCCACCGCCGAGGACTATGCCCGCGTCGTGACGCCAGAGACCCGCGTGGCCACCATTTTGCACACCAGCCCGGTGACCGGCATGACCCAGGACGTGGCCGCCATCACCGAGGCGATTCGCGCCATCGCACCGGACTGCTACACCATCGTCGATGGCATCCAGCATGCCCCCCATGGTGCCCTGGCGGTATCGCACTACGGCGTCGATGCCTACGCGGTGTCGCTGTACAAGGTGTTCTGCCCGTTCAACGACGGCTACGCTTGGGTCTCGCCGCGACTGGGTTGCGCCGATCACGACCGCCTGGCGGGCAAGCCGGAAGACGCCTGGGAGCTCGGTAGCCGCGATCCTGCCGCCTGGGCCGGCGCCCACGAGATGGTCCGCTATCTCGAGTGGCTGGGAGGACACTTCACCGAGGAAACTGGCCGCCGGCAGCGGCTGCTGGCCGCCGGCCAGGCCATGCATGATCAGGAGGCGGCGCTGATGGGTCGGCTGATTGATGGCGCCGATGGTGTCACCGGACTCAGGGACCTGCCCGGCGTGACTCTGATAGGCGAGGCGGATTCGCCCTGGCGGGAGGGGGCGGTCTCGTTTTGCGTGAAGGACCGAGACCCACTGGAGATCGTCGCCGAGCTTGGCGAGCGTGGTATCCGCGTCCACGCCCGCAAGGACGACGCCTACTCCGGCAATATTCTGCGCCCCCTGGGCTTGCCCTCGGTCACCCGGGTGTCATTGGCCCACTACAACACCCCACTCGAAGTGGACGCCTGTCTGGCGGCGCTGAAGGACGTCCTCGGAGCCTGAATCTGGCGGCCCCGCCGAATTGCCCATTCCGGGCGCCGCTGATCAGACCTGGCTTGCCAGGACACCGTGTTCAGGAGATGGCTTCGACGCGCACTCGCCGAAGACACGCTTGGCGCAGCCCTGGCAGACGTCTGGGTTCAGAACCGGCGTAATCGAGGCAATGGCCGCCTCGGGATTTTCGAAAAAGCGAGCTTCGCCGATTCTCTTCAGATCCCCGCGACGGCGCAGCTCATCCATCACCGTGCCCTTGAGCGAGCTGATCATCAGCTCGCCCCCCTGGTCCGTCAGGCGCCGGACCTCCTGCAGCAGCATCTCCACGCCCGCCGTATCGATGAAGTTGATGCCCTTGCCGATGATCAGCGCACGGGAGCCCGGCTCTGCGGTGAAGGCGCGAAGACGACGTTGCACGTGGTCGGCGGCGCCGAAGAACAGCGAGCCGTCGATGCGCAGAATCTTGAGCTGTGGGCACTGCTCGAGCTGGTAGCGCCTGACGTTGCGGATGATCCGCCGGGGATGATCCTGGCGCGGCGCCACTTCCAGCACGGTGGGACGAGAGGTGCGCTTTAGATAGAGCACCAGTGACAGCAGCACGCCGATATAGATGGCGAACTCCAGTGCCACCAGCAGGGTAGCGGAGACGGTAGCGACCAGCACCATCGCCTCGTGGCGACTGACGCGTACCAGATGGACGATGTGCTGGACGTCGATCAGGTTCCAGGCGATCAACAGGATGCCTCCAGCCATGGCGGGTAGCGGCAGGTAGGCGGTGATGCCCGGGGCGAAGATCAGGATCAGCGATAGCAGCAGGGCGGCGAACACCGAGGCCAGCGGAGTGCGGGCGCCTGCGTCGTAGTTGGCACCGGAGCGGGTGAAGGAGCCCGAACTGGCGTAGCAGGAGAAGAACCCCCCCACGATATTGGACAGGCCCTGGCCGATGAATTCCTGATTGCCGTCGATCACCTGACGCGAGCGCAGGGCAATGGCGCGGGCGATGGATACCGCTTCGATCAGCCCCAGCAGGGCAATGGCGAAGGCGCCGGAGGTCAGCACGCGCAGGCTGTCCGGCGTCAGTTCGGGCAGCGTAACGGGTGGCAGGGTCCCGGGCAGGGCGCCGACCAGCGCCACACCGTGGGCGGCGCCATCCATCAACCAGCAGGCCAGGCTGCCGGCGGCCAGGCCCAGCAGCAGGTGAGGACTACGACGATGGAGGCGTCGTGCTACCAGCGAGGTGATCAGCGAGATCAACCCGATGGCCAATGCGTAGAGGTTGATATCCGGCAGCGCCCGGAACAGCGCTGAAAGCTCGGCCAGGAATCCCTGAGCGTCGATGGACACGCCAAGCAGGTGCTCCATCTGACTGGTGGCGATCAGGATGGCCGCACCAGAGGTGAAGCCGATGACCACCGTGTGAGAGATGAAACTCACCAGATTGCCGAGGCGCAAGAGCCCCATGGCCAGCTGGATCAGTCCGACCAGGAGCGTGATGGTCAGTGCCGCTCCCAGGTATTGGTCGGGTGTCAGCGTGCCGAGGCCACCGATCACGCTGGCCAGCACGATGGAGAGCGCCGCAGTGGGGCCGGAAATCATATGCCAGGAACTGCCGAACAGCGCCGCCACCGTGGCCGCGACGATCGCCGTGTAGAGCCCGACCTCCGGTGGCAGCCCCGCGATGAAGGCATAGGCCACGCCCTGTGGCAGTACCAGGATGGCGCCGGTCAGGCCCGCCATCATGTCCGCCGACAGGGTGCGGCGGTCGAGGCCGCGTCCCCAGCGCAGGAAGGGCAGATAACGCTTGGGGGAAGACGCCATGGCGGAACCTCAGGTGGGCAGAAGTAGGGGGTCGGGCAAGCCTAGAGAAATGCGGGTATCCTGAAAAACAAAATTTTTTGCGCCTCATGAACAAAAAAACCGCATAGGTGAGCCGTGGATACCCAACTGCTGAAGACCTTTCTCGAGGTCAGCCGGCTGCGCAATTTCGGCAAGGCCGCAGAGAGCCTCTGTGTCTCGCCCTCGACAGTCAGCGCACGCATTCGTCAACTCGAGACGCAGCTGGGGTTGTCGCTGTTCAGCCGCGGCCATCACCACATCGGTTTGACCCCGGCCGGCGAGCGCATGGAGCGCCACGCCCGCTTTCTGCTCGACGCCTGGGAGCGAGCCTACGAGGACACCGCCCTGAGCGAGCGGCACCAGCGGCGGCTGGTGGTGGCGGGGGTCGCCAGCCTCTGGGATATCTTCCTGCAGGACTGGCTCGCCACCATCTACCGCGCCTACCCGACCCTGGGTGTTCGCGCCGAAGAGAGCACCCCGCTGCGCGTGGTCGAGAAGCTGGAGCGCAACATGGTCGACGTCGGCTTCCTCTACGACACCCCGCGCATCAGTGGCGTCGGGGTCGAGGAGGTGGCGACCATCCCGCTGGTGATGGTCTCAAGCCAGCCGGATAGAAGCGCCGAGCAGGCGGTGGGCGAAGGCTACATACGGGTCGAGTGGGGCACGGCGTTTGCCAGCATCCACGAGAGCAGCTTTCCGCAGCGCCAACTGGCGCGAGGCAGGGTCAACAGCGGCCGCATCGCCCTCGGCCTGCTGCTTGAGTGTGGCGGCGCCGCCTACCTGCCGCAGGACATCGTCGCCCCCTGGTGTGACCGGCAGCGGCTGTTCGTGGTCAAGGACGCGCCCGTCATCGAGCTAAAGGCCTATGTGGCCTACCACTGGCACGGCGAGCACCGCGAATTGATCGGCGAGTTGATCGAGCATCTGGGGTGATCTGCTATGGAGTCTGTGTTGCTTGCGCAGGTCGCTGCGTCATCGTGCCTGGTGTCTTGGCATCATCACCCTGTCGGATCATCGAACCATGACCATCCGGTTCTCCAAAAACCGCTGGAACACGGTTGAGCCAAGTCGCCCCTACCCACACTGATCGACTTGGAAAAACGGTGGATACAAAAAGCGAAAAGTCCCAGTGAAACCACCGAGGCTGTAGCGCCGACCGGGAACTCCCAATCCACTTGATTCACAGTCAAGTGGATGCGCTAACCAGGGTCAAGGCGTCTTCTGTGCTGAATGCTCGGCTGGCCTTGGCGGATACAGAGGCCCTCACTCAATATTCTGAATCTGAAGATGTAATTTGATGTATTTTTTATTTATAAAACAGTTGGTTAGTTTTATTTTATGCATAGTTTTTTATTTGTTCCTACCCATCTTACTCCCCATCTGGTAGGAGAGAGACAGTCCTAGCTGAGAGCAAATGCAAACCTACCACAATCAGCTCAAGGTGACGCTCTCGCAGGGGGCTTCGTGCGTGCGATGAAATGTCCACCACCTCTGGGCTGGTATTGAGAGTAATGTCAGCAGCGTAGTGGTGAAAATGCCGCTACTGACCTTGGGGGCGTGCATGATGTCCTGTTCAAGGCTTCCCAGACACCGTTCGCTGCGGGGAACCTTCTTCTTGTTCTGTTGCTGAGCCTGAGCGACAGAAATCTGCTTCATCGGTTGGCTTTGGTCAGACAGTGGCAAGAAAGCCAGGTTTTACCCTGCGGTTGACTCTCCGTCAGCTGCGGAGGTGTTTACGCAGCGCTTCCCTAGCCCCACAGCTACTCACTCTGCGACGGAAATGGGGCTCCCTCGCTTTCTTCCGCCTGATGACGTCGTTGCTCCGGCGTCCATAACGTCTTGAGATAGTTCACCACGGAGCGGATCTCGGCGGGGGTCAGGACATTCTCGAAGGCCGGCATCGTCAGTCGCTCGGTCTTGTTCCAGGGGTCGCGCCATCCCTCGGCGATGATCCGGTAGAGCATCGCATCGGAGTGTTTCCAGGTATGCCCCTCCGGCCCGTGAGGGGGAGCGGGCAATTCGCCCTGGGCATTCTGGTGCTCCCAGTTCGGCTGGCCCTCGCCCTCGCTGCCGTGGCAGCTGGCACAGTACTGCTGGTAGATCCTTTCTCCCTCTTCCAGCCGAGAGGTATCGCGCGAAGAGGGGCCACCCCCCGCCATGGCCTGCCCGGCGGCACTCATCAGCAGCCACGTTGTGACGAGGATCCAGAGCTTACGCATCGGGGGGTGTCCAGGTTTGGCCCTGATCTTCGCTGCGCATGAGCTCCCCCTCGCGATCCAGGGCATAGAGCGTTCCCTGCGGCGCAAGCGTAAGCGTGACGAACGTCGGGCCATCACCCTTTACTTGCTGCCACTCCTGGCCGCCATTGTCGCTGCGCCACAGGCCTTGCTCCGTGGCCACATAGACGTGTTCGGGATCGTCGAGCTTGTAGGCCAGATCATAGACTCTGCCGGCATCGAGCTCCCCGGTCGGTCGCCAGCCGCAGAAGCAATCCATCGACAGGCGAACCGCATCGTCGGACACCGCATAGAGCCAGCCAGTCTGCATGCTCCCCTCCATATCGGAGTGGATGAGCCGGCGAACGGGTTGGGCAGGACCGCTATCCATCTTCTTCCAGGTCGTGCCGGCATCCTCACTCTGGTAGAGGCCGTCGTCGGCAATCACCACATAGAGTGTCTCGGGCTGATGGCGGTGCACGTCCAAGGCGGTAACGTCCTGGTTAGGCAAGCCATCGTTGAGTTCCTGCCAGGTTTCTCCATGATCGGTGCTGCGCTGCACCCCGATCGAGGGGCCGGCGATATAGAGGGCCTGTTCGGCTGTTGCCGGTTCCGATACCGTTACCAACCGTCCCTCCGCTACTTCGTCGGGCAAGGGAATCATCGTCCAGGCCGCCCCGCCATCCGTGCTTTCGAAAAGCTGGTTGGCCTGTACTTTGAGCAGCCGTTCGCCTGTTTGGTCATAACTCAGCGACGGCAATGCCTCCTCGGCGGCCCCGGCCATACTGACGAAGCTCAGACTGGCCATGACCCAGCTCGTCAGTGACAGGGCACGCCAGAAGCGACCCGTGATTTTGTTCATTGCAATATTTCCTCGAATAATGGCTAGCCGATGCTGCCTAGCGCCGGAAAGGTGCGCAATAACCAATAGGACAGCTCGGTCAGTTTGCCGGTGATCATCAAGATGCCCATCAGGATCATGATCAGCCCGGCCGCCAGATGCATGACTCGGCCCCAGCGGCGCAGGAATGGCTGGTGGTGCAGGAAGCGATCGAGCGACACCGCCGTCAACAGAAAGGGCACCCCCAGGCCCAGCGAATAGATGCCGAGCAACGCCATTCCGCTCGAGGCATTGGCCGTCGAGGCGCTGACGGTCAGAATGGCGCCCAGGATCGGGCCGATGCAGGGGGTCCAGCCGAAGGCGAACGCCACACCTAGGAGGTAGGCCGCACCAGGCCCCCCGCCCGCTTCCTTGAGGCGGCCGATCAACCGCCATTCCCGCTGTAACCAGTGCAGCGGAATGAGCCCGGTCATGAAGGCACCGAACAGGATGACGATGAGACTGCCGACCAGGTTCGCCTCCTGGCGATAGATCAGCAGCAGACGCCCGATGGCCGTGGCACTGGCGCCCAGCATCAGGAATATCGTGGTGAACCCGAGCACGAACCAGATCGACTGGGTTAACACCCGGAGTCGCTCCCGTCGATCCGCTTCCCGTATCTGCCCCAGCGAGCGCCCGGCGACGAAGGAGAGATAGCCAGGCACGAGCGGTAAGACACAGGGCGAAGCGAACGAGATCAGGCCCGCCAGAAAGGCCGTCGCCAGGCCGATATTGGCAAGCTCCAGCATCCTCCCCTATCCCGCGGCTAGGCTTGGAGCTTGGATATGGGCCGCTCGGACGGCACCTGGTGATTCGCCGCTTGGCGATTGGCGGATGTCGTCTCCGTGGGTACCGCGGTAGAGGCTTCCACCCCGGCTTGTGTATCAGTGACTTCGTCCTGGTCGGTCGACTTGTTTGTCTTGTCCTTGCATTTCATCATGCACAGTCCTAATCCGCACATGACAAGGCAAGGCAAGAGGCTCACCAAGAGAGGCGCGAGCCCAAGCAGGACCAACTGATCCCAGCCCATGGCAAGACCACCAGCCACCGCCACAGCGCCCAGCAGCATCCAGCGGCGTGGGCCTGTTACCAGGCCTTTCAGTCCGGCTTTCTCTTGGCCCTTTTGGGGCTTGTCGTCACAGCAACTCATGGCGCGTCCTCCTGGGTGGTTTCTATGGTTTCGGCAAGAAAGTCGATCATTTCAGGGGTATCCCACTCGGCCTCCCCGACCAGGCGTCCGATCTCCCTGCCCTGGCGGTCGAGCAGAAGCGTCGTGGGAATACCCACGGCACTGAGGTTCGCGCTGGCCATGCCGGTTGGATCGACGTAGGGAGCGAGATGCTCGATCCCCACCTCCTGATAGAATTCGTTGACGACCTCGATGCCTTTGCGATCGATCGAGAGTGCGACGACCTCGAAATCTGTCCCACCCAATTCAGCCTGGAGGGCATCCAGGGTGGGCATTTCCTCGCGGCAAGGGCCACACCATGTCGCCCAGATGTTGAGCAGGATCAGCTTTCCTCCGAAGGTGGTCAGCGTCAGCGGAGTACCGTCGCCAGCCTCGAAGCTGATTTCCGACACCTCGCGTGGGCTTTCCCAGAGAAGAAACCCATTCGGCCCCACACGTTTGGGTGGTTCGGCGACGGCCAAAGAAGTGATCATTCCCCACAATGCCACCGCTACCCAACTGGTCCCGATCAGTTGTCTCATCACCAAGGCTCACCTTCAGTGGGTGGCGTAAACTTCAGGGGTATCGGTCGGCTGAAAGGCCAGGGTGTAAACCTCCAGTGGGCCCTGTTTCTCGCCCGACATCCCCGGTGAGCCAAGTGGCATTCCGGGTACGCTCAGGCCTTTGATGAAAGGTTTCTCTTCGAGTACCTGGGTGACGCTTTCCACGGGTACGTGGCCCTCGAAGACATAGTTGTCGATGAGCGTGGTATGGCAACCCTGCAGTTTCTCGGAAACATCGTGTTCGGCTTTCATCTTCGCGAGATCGTGAGTATCGATTGTCTCCACTTCGAACCCGTTTCGTTCGAGATACTTGGCATATTCGGCGCAACAGCCACAGTTGGGGTTCTTGTAGAGGGTTGCCGACGTCTCGGCTGCCAACCCTGTCAGGGGGAAGGTCAATAGAGAAGCGATGGTCAGCGCTTTCCAGTGTTTCATACGCTAAGGCTCCATAGAGTTCACGAGAACGTTCGGCAGCGAGGCCGGCTATACTCTCGCGGCATTAATCGAAGGTGTTGACGACAGTATGGCGAATGCGATCCCACACACCGGTGGATAATGTCTCTGGTCCTTCTGCCAACACCTTTACATAGGAAACTAGGTGCTCCGGATCGAATTTGAGCCCATGAAAGCGGGCCCGTATCCGTCCTGATTGGTCGATGACATGAGTCACAACGCCATGCGCCTGGACGCCCTCGGCCACATCGTCGAATTTCAGACCGTAGGCTTCCGCGACCTGGCGTGTGGTGTCGACAAACTCATTTTCGCTTCGATAAAGAAACCGCCAGTTGGCGGGGTCCAGATCGAAATTTTCACCGTAGGCCCGCATGTTGTTGTGCGTGCCGGCAAAGTCCTCGCTGTCGGTAGCGATGGTGATAAATTCAACATCATCTCGTAGGCCGGTATCGTTGACTCGCTCTTGCACCTCGGCAATCAGGTTCATGTGCACCGGGCAGGCTTCCTGGCAGCGGGTGTAGATAAAATTGAGCACCACGACGCGACCTTCCAGGTCGGAAGATGCCACGATGTTGCCCTCAACACCGGCCAGGGAAAAAGTCGGGGCCGGCTGGTCGACAAACTGGGCGTAGCGTTCCCGCTCTTGCAACTCTGCCTCGGCATCTTCAAGGGAATGAGCAAAGGACGAAGCACTTGCCACCAGCCAGAGAATGGCTAATGGAGCATAGATGCATTTACGCAAATGCTGTTCTCCCCTCGCTCCACTAAAATGTAAATGGCTGCTCCTCTGCGGAGCAGCCCCTGGCGATCTCACGTCAGGCGTTACTGTCGGTTTCATGACCCTGTTGCATTTTATCCATCATGGCATTGCATTTTTCCATCATGGTATTCATGTCACTCATCATCCCCATCATGCCACCTTCTTGCATCATGTCCCCATGCATGCCCTTGCCCTCCATTGGCTCCTGCTGCGGATCTTCCTGTGCAAGGAGCGAGCCGGTCCCGAAGGCACTGGTGGCGATGATAGCGACAGTCAGGACTGCAGTGTGACGTTTCCGCATGACACTCTCCTCGATCTTCTTGGGACTCACCTTTCCACCAGCAAGGCTGATGGCACGGCTTGGCTTTGATTTCCACCCTGCAGCAGCGCTGCTTCTTGGAAAGGTATCCTTGAAGCCTACTTCAAGGTCAAGCCCTTATTTTTTGGCGTTTCCGCGTCATGCGGGCGGCCACCCATTGAGCGCTATAACCAGGCCTTGACCTTTGGGCGGCCTCACGGTTGTAGGCTGACTGAAACTGAGTAGGTAAGGAAAAGGCAATGCGAGTCACTGAACTGGCTCGGGCTGGTGGGGTCACTGCGGAAACGGTACGTCACTACACACGTGAGGGGTTGTTACGACCGCAACGGGACCCGCGCAACGGCTATCAACTCTATGACGAGGAGGCACTGGGTCGCCTGCGCCTCATTGATTGCCTTCGCTCGTTGGGAGTCGGCCTCCCAGAAATCAAGCAGATATTGACCTGGGCGGACCAAGACAGCCCTCCGGTTGTTGATAGGCACACGCCGCTGGCTGAACAAGGGCGCCACATTTGCATGAGGATTCAAGAACTTCAGGCGATAGCGCGATGGCTGGATAGCATCGGCCACGATGATGGTCCCGAGGCCCCTAGCCTGAAGCAACTGATCGAATCGCTGGGATCGGAGCAACCGGCCATCGTCACGGATGGTCCGCGCATTGGCCATCAGTGATGCGACGGCGCCATGCTGGCCATATCGTCCATGCCGGTCATGGAGTGCAGATGCCAGAGTTGCCAGACGGCAAACGCTATGATCAGCAACGCCGCCAGCGTGCGGGTCGCTGGATGGCGAATCCATAGCGAGACGCGGCGGGCTGCCATACCGGTCGCCAGGACGACGGGCAGGGTGCCGAGCCCGAAGGCCCCCATCATCGTCGCGGCGCGTAGCGGCTCGGCCACGGCCAGACTCCAGGCCAGCATTGAATAGATCAGCCCGCAGGGCATCCAGCCCCAGATCGAGCCCAGCGCGAAGGCCTGGGGCACCTTCACGACGGGCATCAAGCCTCGACCAAGCGGTTCGATACGCCGCCACAGCGAGCGACCCAGGGCTTCGACACGTAGCAACCCCTTCCACCAGTTGGCGATATACAGCGCCATCAGAATCAGCATGACCGCCGCCAGGATACGCAGCACCATGGCGATGCCGTCCAGGGCATGGTTGAGCACGGAACCGAGCAGCGCCACCAGGGCACCGGCGAGCATGTAGCTGGTGATGCGGCCCAGGTTGTAGCCGAGCAGGAGGCCCGCCAGGCGGCTCGGCTGCCGCATGCTGGGGGGCACGGCAAAGGTCAGGGCACTCATGATCCCGCCACACATGCCGATGCAGTGCGCCCCTCCGAGCAGGCCGAAGACGAAAGCCGCCGCCAATGGCGGTAGGCTCAGGCCGGTGGGATCCATTCAAGGCGCTCTATTTTCGCTATCCCCAGTACCACGAGGAGGAGAATCGAAGGCTGCCGGAGGCGACCCGTGAAGCGCGTCGAGCTCGACCTGCTCGGGTGGATAGCAAAGTCCCCGATCGGAGCAGCCCTGAAAGGTCACCGTGATGGCCAGCGGCCCGGTAGCGGCATCGCTCGCCTCGATGGGCGCACTAAATACCACCTGGTCATAGAACACCTCGATCTCCCCCAGAGACGCGTGCACCATGGGTTCGCCGGGGGGAATTGCCAGCTCACCGAAGCTGACGTCCGCGTCGCGGCTGTCCAGGGCGAATTGGTGGCGATGGAGGTAATAGTCCTCGGCATTGAGGAAGCCGACATAGAGCCGTTCATCGTCTCGCCAGGCGCTAGCCCGGAAGGCTTCATCGGCCGGCAGGAATTCCCGTTGAGCCGAGTTACTGAAGGTGGAGCCTTTGCCACCGCCCACGGGAAACTCTCCACGGGCCGCTACGGGTGTAGCGACGAACAGCAGCACCAGTAGAAAAGCGAAGGCCGTGTTCATGAGGTCGCCGCCGCCTTCGCCCTATCCACTGGCTGACGCCTCGACCAGATGACCAGGGCCAGCCCCGCAATGAGCATCGGTAAGGTCAACAGTTGCCCCATGGTCAGCCAGCCGAAGGCGATGAACCCCAGTTGGGGGTCGGGCAGGCGCACGAACTCCACGCCGAAGCGGAAGGTGCCATAAAGCACCAGGAACAACCCCGAGATGAGCCCTCGCTGGCGCGGTCGGCGCGACAACCACCACAGCACGGCAAACAGTACTACCCCTTCCAGGGCGAACTCGTAGAGCGCTGAAGGGTGGCGCGGCTCCGGCCCCAGCCCCATCATGGGAGGGAAGACCATCGCCCAAGGGATATCGCTGACCCTTCCCGGCAACTCGTGATTGATGAAGTTGCCGAGGCGCCCGGCACCCAGGCCGATCGGCACTAGCGGGGCGATGAAATCGGTCAACTGAAAGAAGGCCAGGCGGTGCTTGCGGGCAAACAGCCATGCCGCGAGCAACACACCGGCCAGGCCGCCATGAAAGCTCATGCCGCCGTCCCAGATTCTGAAGAGCCACAGTGGGTTGGCCAGCAGTTGCTCGAGCCCGTAGAACAGCGCATAGCCCAGACGACCACCGAGGATGATCCCCATGGCACCGTAAAAGATCAGATCGCCGATATCATCGTGATTCAGGTCCAGGCGGTGGGCACGACGACGCCCCAGCCACCAGGCGGCGACCAGCCCGACTACGTACATCAGGCCGTACCAGTGAATCTGTACTGGCCCCAGAGAAATGGCCACGGGATCAATCTGAGGATATTGCAGCATAAGCCTTCCTTATCTGACCGTTACCGGCCGCGTTATCAATAAAAGTAACTTTCAGCACGCTCGATGACTCATTGCTGCCATTTTTCTATCTCCTGAATAACTTTCTCAACATCCTCGGGAGTGATATAGCCCGTATGCTTATAGCGGATAATGCCCTCGGTATCGACGAGGAAAGTCTCTGGCACACCATAGACACCTAGCTCGAACCCAAGATCGCCATCCGGATCAAAAATATTGACTTCGAAAGGTCGTCCAAAATGGTCAAGAAACTCCAGCCCCTTGGCACGGGTGTCCTTGTAGTTGATGCCAATCAAGCGCACACCACGTTCGGCCAGTGTCAGCAACTGGGGCATCTCTTCCTTACAGGTTGGACACCACTCCGCCCAGACATTGACCAGCGTGACCTCACCCTTGAGGAGGGACTCGTCAACACGGCGTGAGGGGGCTTCCAGAGTTGTCAGGGTAAAGGGTGGGAAATGCTTGGCCAGTAGAGCCGAATCGCGAGCGAAAGGATTCATTTCCAAACCACGATAGAGGAAGAACCCCAGTCCCAGGAAAACCAACAGAGGAATAAGCAGTAACAGTCGCCGTTTCACGTATGCGTCTCACAGGATGTCAGCTGTCATGGTTCATGTATTCCGAGCCCAGACGAGTTTTGCCAGGATCGGCAGGAGCGTGATGCCACTGATCAGAATCAACGCGACCGCGAGGCCGTGGGAGTCGGTAGCTATGAGTATCTCCCCGAACATGACGATCAACTACGCCGTCGGAAGTACGCCAGCCAGCGTGGCAATCAAGAAACGCCACCGACCACGCAACAGAAACCTTTTGTACAATGGAGGGTTCTTCATGGAAAAAGACCCCGTTTGTGGCATGAGCGTCGATCCCGCCTCGACGGAGAGCGTCGAGCATCGCGGTGAGCGTTACTATTTCTGTAGCAAGCAGTGCGACGAGCACTTTCGCGAGGATCCAGGCGCCGTGCTTGCCGCCACCTCGGCGGCTGCGTCGAAGCCCAGTGGCAAGGCCAATTATTTCTGCCCCATGTGTTCTGGCGTAGAGAGCGAGGAGCCGGGGGAGTGTCCCAAGTGCGGCATGGCGCTGGAACCCGTCAAGCCGCAACCGTCGTCGAGGGTCCAGTATACCTGCCCCATGCATCCGGAGGTGCGGCAGGATGAGCCCGGCGACTGCCCCAAGTGTGGCATGGCACTCGAGCTCACCCGCGTTTCCGGAGAGGAACGCAGCTTCGAGTTTCTCGAGATGTTCCGACGCTTCTGGGTGGGCGGCCTGCTGACGCTGCCGGTGTTGTTCGTCGCCATGGGCAGCGTGCTGCCCGGTATCGGCCCTTGGGTGGATGAGGTGCTGCCCGCCGGCAGTGGTCACTGGATCGAACTGATCTTTGCCACGCCCGTGGTGCTATGGGCCGGATGGCCATTCTTCCTGCGTGGTTGGAAGTCCCTCGTCACACGCAACCTCAGCATGTTCACGCTGATCGCCCTCGGTGTGGGGGCGGCCTATGGCTACAGTGTCGTCGCCACGCTCGCCCCTGGGATATTCCCGGCCACTTTCCGTGACGCCGATGGCTCGGTCGGCGTGTATTTCGAGGCGGCGGCGGTGATCGTCGTGCTGATCCTGCTCGGTCAAGTGATCGAGGCCCGCGCCCGCGAGAAGACCGGCAGTGCGCTGCGCGCGATCCTCGATCTCGCGCCGCCGACCGCACGACGCATCGATGCCGAGGGCAATGACGAGGAGGTCTCGCTCGACGAGCTGTGTACCGGTGACCGTCTACGGGTACGCCCCGGTGACAAGGTGCCGGTCGATGGCGAGGTGCTCGAAGGCCACAGCACGCTGGACGAATCGATGGTGACCGGGGAGTCCCTTCCCGTCGAGAAGCGCGAGGGCGACACGGTCATCGGCGGCACCGTGAGTGGTCAGGGCAGCTTCGTCATGCGCGCCGACAAGGTCGGCGAGGACACGGTGCTTTCGCAGATCGCGGAAATGGTGGCCGAAGCGCAGCGTTCGCAGCCGCCCGTTCAGCGGCTTGCCGATGTGGTCGCCGGCTATTTCGTCCCCGCGGTGGTTATCGTGGCGATCCTGGCATTTATTGCCTGAGGGATCTGGGGGCCACCGCCGGCGATGGCCTACGCGGTGATCGCCGCGGTATCGGTGCTGATCATCGCGTGTCCCTGTGCGCTCGGCTTGGCGACGCCGATGTCGATCCAGGTTGGGGTCGGTCGCGGGGCCCGGGCGGGCGTGTTGATCAAGAATGCCGAGGCACTGGAACGTTTCGAGAAAGTCGACACCCTGGTCGTCGACAAGACCGGCACCCTCACAGAGGGTAAACCCCGGGTCGTATCCCTCAAGCCCGTTTCCGGCAGTGATGAAGCGCAGTTGCTGCAACTTGCCGGCAGCCTCGAGCGAGGCAGCGAACATCCGTTGGCCGAGGCCATTGTCAGTGCTGCGCAAGAGCATCATGTCGAGCTGAGCGATGCCAGCGATTTCGAGGCGGTGACCGGCATGGGGGTCACCGGTCGGGTCGAAGGACGCGAGCTTGCGCTTGGCAATGCCCGGCTGCTCGAAACACGTGGTGTGGAGGCGCGGGAATGGACGCAGCGTGCCGAGACGCTGCAAGCCGAAGGGCAAACCGTGATGTTCCTGGTGGCCGATGATCAGGTCATGGGACTCATCGGTGTCGCGGACCCGATCAAGGAAACCACCGCACAGGCGATCCGGACGCTCAAAGAGGATGGCCTGCGCCTGGTTATGCTCACCGGCGACAACCGTACCACCGCCGAAGCCGTGGCGCGCCAACTTGGTATCGACTAAATTGAAGCGGACGTACTGCCGGAAGATAAAGGGCGTATCGTGCGCGAGCATCGCGAGGCCGGGCGCGTGGTCGCCATGGCCGGCGACGGCGTCAATGACGCCCCCGCCCTGGCCGAGGCTGACCTCGGTATCGCCATGGGCACGGGGACCGATGTCGCCATCCAGAGCGCGGGGGTGACTCTGGTGAGAGGGGATCTCTCCGGCATTGTTCGCTCCCGCCATCTCAGTCGCTGGGTGATGCGCAATATCCGCCAGAACCTGTTTTTCGCCTTCGTCTACAACAGCCTGGGGGTGCCTCTGGCCGCCGGGGCGCTGTTTCCGTTCACCGGCTGGCTGCTCAGTCCCATCTACGCCGCCGCCGCGATGAGCCTGAGCTCGGTCTCGGTCATCGCCAACGCACTGCGGCTACGCGCCGCCAAGCTATGAGCCGGGGCCGCCGACAACCATAGAGGAGGGGGAGCATCATGGCTTATGTCGACCTGCAGCGACGTAGCGTATTGCGCCGCATCGGCGGTGTGGCGGCGTTGTCGACCCTGGTGGGGGCCGGGGTATGGACCGGGAGATATCGCCCCGCTCTGCGGGCGGCGTCCGCGTCAACGGCCATGGAGGGGCCCTTCGACGTCGACCTGCGTGTGCGAGCCCGTCCCGACAAGGTGGCTATCCTGCCCGGTGCGCCGAGCGACGTCTGGCGCTACACGGCCGAGCGAATCGTCGGGCCTGAAGATACCCTGACGCCCGTGGGTGAGAGTTATACGGGGCCATTGATTCGCCTGCGTCGTGGTCAGCGCTTGCGGGTACGCATCGACAACGATCTCCCCGAAGACACCACCGTGCATTGGCATGGTCTGCACGTACCACCGGACGTGGATGGTCAACCGCGCCTGCCGATCGCGCCAGCGACGAGCATGGCGGTCGCCTTCGATGTCGTGGATCGTGCCGGTCTGTACTGGTACCACCCCCATCCTCACGGCCCCGATGGTGGCCGGGTTGGCTTTCAGAGTTACGCCGGCCTTGCCGGTCCACTGATCATCAACGACGACGCCGAGCGTGCCTTGGAGCTCCCCGACGGAGAGCGGGAACTGGTCCTCATCCTGCAGGATCGCACCTTTAGCAATGGCAATGAGCTTCAGTACATCGACGATGGTGGCATGGGGGCGATGATGACCCGCATGCAGGGCTTTCGCGGGGAGCGGGTACTGGTGAACGGCCACCCGGACGCGCGACGCGAGGTGTCCACGCAGCCATATCGATTGCGCCTGCTCAACGGCTCCAACTCGCGCATCTACAAGCTGGCCTGGAGCGATGGCCGGGCGGTGACCGTCATCGGCACCGACGGTGGCCTGCTCGCCAAGCCCGAGCGGCGCCGCTCGGTCACACTGGCGCCGGCCCAACGGATCGATCTGTGGGTCGATTTTGGCGACACCGAGCCGGGAGAGTCCGTACAGCTGGTGAGCGAGGAGTACCAACTCGGCATGATGGGCGAGCGAATGGGCGACATGATGGACCGGGGCATGATGGGCGATCGAATGGGCGGCATGATGGATCGAGGGATGATGGGTGATCGAATGGGCGAGATGATGGATCGAGGCATGATGCGCGACATGATGGGAAGCGAGCGGCTCTCGCTAGTTACCTTCGCCGTCGTCGCACGGGCGAACGATGCGGAAACCCTGCCGGAACGCTTGGCTCAAGACCTGCCGGCCTCCCCGGTTCAGGCCGATACGCCAGTACGCCGCTTCGAGCTGGGCATGCGCATGATGCAGGGGTTCACGATCAACGGCCGGCAGATGGAGGGCGCGACGGTGGCAGATGACGAGATCGTCCGGCTGGCGCAGACGGAGATCTGGGAGTTCGTCAACAACACCATGATGCCGCACCCCATGCACGTTCATGGACTGCAATTCCTGGTTCAGGAGCGGATATCGGCGGGCGGCAAGACGGACCTGCACGATGGGATCATCGACGCGGGATTGCATGACACGGTGCTGGTGTTCCCGGAGGAACGGGTGCGCATCGCTCTGACCTTCAAGGACTTCGAGGGGTTCTACATGTACCACTGCCACACCATGGAGCATGAGGATGCCGGTATGATGCGCTACTTCAAGGTGGTGGCATAACGAACCGGTCTGGTTTCGATCACACCGTATTTCGATCACCTGGCAACCACACGGGATGACGATACAGATGTCCTTCTACGAGAATCGTGTTCTGCCGCATTTCCTCCACCTGGCGTGTGGCAACACGGTGGTCGATCGTCAGCGGGCGGCCGTGGTGCCGCAAGCCCGGGGCCGTGTTCTGGAGGTGGGTATGGGGTCCGGGCTCAATATTCCCCACTACGATCCGGACCGGGTCGAGCTGGTCTGGGGGCTCGAGCCTTCCGAAGGCATGCGACGCAAGGCCCGCCACAACGTCGCCAGCGCACAGTTCGAGGTGCGCTGGCTGGACCTGCCGGGCGAGGAGGTCCCTCTCGACGACAACAGTGTCGATACCGTGGTGCTCACCTACACCCTGTGCACGATTCCGGACTGGCACCGGGCGTTGGAGCAGATGCGTCGCGTGCTCAAGCCGGGTGGCCAACTGCTGTTCTGCGAACACGGCACGGCGCCCGACGAAGCCGTACGCCAGTGGCAGCGCCGTATCAATCCCCTGTGGCGCAGAGTGGCGGGGGGCTGCCATCTCAACCGCGACATACCCGAGCTTATCGGGCACGCAGGCTTCGGTATCCAGCGGATGGAGACGGGCTATCTTTCGAAGGTCCCGAGGTTCGCTGGCTTCAATTTCTGGGGGGGTGCTGTTCCCCGCTGATCAAGCTCGCGTGTAATGAGGCGATTCCCCGAACAACTGGCCATCCACTTCGATGGCGGTGCCATCCACGAACACTGGCACATAGCTCAGGGTCTTGACCTGATAGTCCAGGATCGGCGGCGCCAAGTGCCTTGCCCAGTAGCGAGCGATGCTCTGGAGCGCGTCGAGGTGGACCGTCCCCATGCGTACCAGGTATTTGCCGAGGCGGCCTCTCGCCGGCACGGTCTCGATGCCCAGCAGCTTCGCCGTGACCGGATCCTGACGAAAGGCGTCCAGATCGGACGCGCGCCATTGCCCGTGGCGAGGGAGGCCACCAGGCTCCAGAGTGTCTTCGCAACACTGGCGTCGTGCTTGAGGTGACTTTGCTAGGTGAACTGGCTCAGCAGGCCACTGAATAGCTATTAATAGACATTATTTAACCCTTGAGCGCCAGAATGCGCCTGGCACCGTTGAGCACAATGACCCCCGCGATGGTGCCGATAATCAGATCCGGATAATTGGTTCCGGTCCACGCGACCAAGGCGCCGGCGGTGATGACCCCCAGGTTGATCACCACGTCATTGGCCGAGAATATCCAGCTTGCCTTCATGTGCGCCCCGCCCTCTCGATGTTTGGATATCAGCAGCAGACAACTGGTATTGGCAATCAATGCGACGAATGCAATCGCCATCATCATCAGCGATTCAGGCTCGCTACCGAATACAAAGCGCCTGACCACCTCTGCGAGTACGCCAACCGCCAGAATCAGTTGGAGCACACCTGCAAGATGCGCGGCACGCACCTGCATTTTTACGCTATGCCCAACCGCATACAGGGCGAGCCCGTACACGGCCGCATCGGCAAAATTGTCCAGGGATTCTCCAATCAGGCCGGTGGAGTGCGCGATCAGGCCGGCCGTCATTTCCACCACGAACAGGACCGCATTGATACCGAGCAACCAACGCAGGGTGCCGGACTCCTGCGCGGCAGAGGCCGACGTGTCACCGACCGCCTTGATCGACTCAGGATCGGCAGCGGCCGTTTCCTGAAGCGAGGCTCCTAGCCCCAAGGTTGTCAGTTTTGCGGTGATGGGCTCGACCTCGCCGTCATGCACGACCTCTAATCGGCGGTTCGACAAGTCGAAGGACAGCACCCGAATCTCCTCAAAGCCGTTCAGGGCAAGGCGAATCATTCGCTCTTCCGATGGACAGTCCATCTTCGGCACGGCATAAACGCTGACCCATTTCCCCGATGCTTCGGAGGAGCGACGCATATCGGTATCCGCTATGGGCGTCGCATCGCCGCCACAGGGGGCTCCACAGGTTTTGCTCATGATACGACTCCACTTGAATATTATCGGGCTATCATTTAAAACCATATAGTCACTATAAGGTCAACAGAGCGGAGAGAATCCGTTGAGGAGGAGCTTGGTGCGTATTGGTCAGTTGGCAGAGTTGGTAGGGGTCGATACACAGACGATCCGCTTCTATGAACGACAGGGCCTGTTACCGTCGCCTGATCGGCAGGAGAACGGTTACCGTGTCTATACCGAGGAACATGGTGAGCGGCTGGCTTTCATTTGTCGCTGCAGAATCCTGGACCTGTCGCTAGCAGAGATTCACGAGCTACAGAGGTATCAGGACGACCCTCACCAACCTTGTGCCGCCGTGAACGCTTTGCTCGATGATCACATCTCTCACGTGCGCTCGCAGATAACCGCTCTACAGGCGCTTGAGAAACAACTCGTTTCACTGAGAGCGAGTTGCAACGATGGCCGGGAAGTTGAGGCGTGTGGGGTTCTTGCTGGAATTAGCGAGGGAAGCATGCACCAACAGTAGGTTGACGCATCAACCATTAAATCCGGATACCCTCCCCAGCCGTGCATTAGAATGTACGAGAGTCTGAAGAAACGCCCCAGCGATCCTGTTCGCCAGGGCGCCGCTGTGCTGATGTATTGAACGCTACTCAGTCGCGGTTAGTCACCATTGCCCACTCGCAGGGCCACGAAGTAGGTGCGGCCTTCGCGGTTGAGCAGAACAGGCACCGCTTGATCATCTGGCAGGCGGGTCAGCATCTCCTTCAGCTGTTCCGGACTCTCTACCGGCTGCTGGCCCAGTCTGACCAGCACATCGCCGGGGCGAATGCCGACGGCAGCGGCATGTCCGGCGGGGGCCACCTTGACGATGCGCACCCCGTGATCGATGCCAAGCCGACGCTTCTCCATGTCGTTCAACGGCTGAACCGCGATGCCCAGTCGAACCGGGTCGCCATCGGATTGACCGGGGCCGGCATCCGGCCACTCGCCAACTTCCACCGTGATGGTCTCCTGCTGACCATCGCGCAACACGGAGAGATCAACGTCTTCGCCGGGGGCCGTCTCACCGATCAGGCGCGGCAGCGTGGTGGAGTGGTCCACTTCCTGGCCGTTCACCTCAAGGATGACATCACCGGCCTTGAGGCCGCCTTCTGTCCCAGGGCTGCCGGGCTCGACCTGGGCAATCAAGGCACCCTCGGCCTGCTCCATGCCGAAGGACTCCGCCAGGTCCTTGGATACCGGCTGGATGCTGACGCCCAGCCAGCCGCGGCTCACGTACCCCTCTTCACGGAGCTGGTTGGCCACATCCAGTGCCACATCAATGGGAATGGCGAAGGAGAGGCCCATGTAGCCTCCACTACGGGTCAGGATCTGGGAATTAATGCCCACGACCTCACCGTCGAGGTTAAACAGTGGTCCGCCCGAGTTGCCCGGGTTGATCGCCACATCGGTCTGGATGAAGGGAACGTAGACGTCTTGGGGCAGGGTGCGGTTGATGGCACTGATGATCCCGGACGTCACCGAGTGGTCGAAGCCGAAGGGTGAGCCTATGGCGGCGACCCACTGGCCGACCTGGAGGTTGTCGGAGTTGCCCAGTTGCAGGGTGGGTAGGTTATCCGCCTCGACCTTGAGGACCGCCACATCGGTCTTCTCGTCGGCCCCCACCAGCTCGGCCGAGAGTTCGCGACGGTCGTTGAGGCGCACCAGAATCTTGTCGGCCTCCTTGACCACGTGCGCGTTGGTCATGATGTAGCCGTCTTGATCGAAGATGAAGCCCGACCCCAGTGACCGACGCGGCTCTTCATTGCGATTGGGCGCACCGCCAGGTGGCATCGGGAAGCGGTCGTCGAAGAAGTCACGGAGGATCTCCGGCACCTCCTGCCCCCCAAATTGCCGTGAGGACGTCATGGACCTCTCGACCTTGCGGGAGGTGGAGATGTTGACCACGGCCGGCGCGGCCTCGTCGACCAGTTCCGTGAAGTCCGGCAGCTGTGGCTCGGCGAGGGCTGGCGTTGCCACCATCAGCAGTAAAGCTAAGCTCATCAGCCAGGCGTGCGAGTAAGGCTTGGGTATCACAATGGGCTCCTTCCGGGGGCATGGAACATGGTAGCCAACTTGGTACAGTGCCCACTATGCAAAGTTCCGTACTCCTAACCCCGGCTCGGCCTTCAACAGAGTTCGGGCTTGAAGCTTGAGTTGCTATAGGTTTTATACTGCTGGGTCATCAGGTGACACCACAAGGATGACGCATGGGACATCATCACGATCATCCCCATCTTGCCCCCACCTCTGGTGACCGTCGGGTGAGTATCGCCATCTGGGCCAACGGGATATTGACCCTTGCCCAGATCGTTGGGGGCATTCTGGCGGGAAGCCTCTCGCTGATCGCGGATGCGCTGCACAATTTTTCCGACATGGCTGCGCTTGTCATTGCGTTTGCTGCCCGCAAGATCGCGAGACGACCGCCCGACTCACAGATGACGTTTGGCTATGGCCGAATCGAGGTTGTCGCAGCGCTGATCAACTACACCACCCTCATTATCGTTGGCATTTATCTAATTTACGAAGGCTTCATGCGCATGATCAACCCGCCAGAGATTCAGGGCTGGATAGTCGTTATCATTGGCATTGTCGCTCTTCTTGTCGATGCGCTAACGGCCTTGCTCACCTGGTCGATGCAAAAACATAGCGTCAATATCCGCGCCCTCTTCCTGCACAACCTGTCTGATGCCTTTGCGTCCATCGCCGTGATCATCGGGGGCTCACTGATTCTGCTGTATGACATGCGTTGGGTAGACCCCGCGATTACGATCGGTATTGCACTCTATATTCTCTATCTTGCCTTTACGGAGATAGGTACCCCTATCCGGACACTGATGCTGGGCTCGCCACCCGATGTCGATGGTCAATCCGTCATTGATCTCCTGCGCAGCGTCGAAGGGGTTGAGGATGTGCATCATGTTCACCTATGGCAAATGCAGGAGAATACCGCCGCGCTTGACTGCCACGTGGTGACGACGGAAGCCGGCTGGCAGCAGCTCGAGGCGATCAAGGCGGATATCAAAGCTCAGCTGAAAGCGCGCTTTGGCATTGGCCACTCCAGCTTGGAATTCGAGCATATTGATTATGCACATCAGGATGCCAACCTTTATGGGCATGGATAACACGCCACTATTCGCCGACTTAGGCACCCAACAGCGGCTGAGCTCCACTCAGCAGTATCCTGAGCTTTTTTAAACCTAACTCTTTGAAATTGAGAGAAAAATGTACAAAAAGGCGACGTTTATCCTGGCCGGAGCGTTGATGCTGACGGCCATCATCGTGATCGTGTCGAGGCCCTCGTTGTTGGGCATGGGCGCCGAGACGGCGAGCCGAGAGGGTGCACAGGCCGAGAATTCGCTGGTGCGCGCGCACTCGCCGGTCCTAGGATCGGAAGAGGCACCGGTGACGGTCGTGGAGTTCTTCGACCCGGCCTGTGAGGCCTGCCGTGCCTTCTATCCGCTGACCAAACGCATCCTGGAAGCCTACCCCGAGAAGGTGCGGCTGGTGGTGCGCTACACCCCCTTCCACGGAGACGTATCCGAAACCGCCATTCGCGTGCTCGAAGTGGCCAGGCGCCAGGATGCCTTCCAACCGGTGCTGGAGGCGCTGCTGGCTCGGCAGAGCCAGTGGGCGGCTCATGGCAGTGTCGATGAGGAAGCGATCATGGAGATCGCCAGCGAGGCCGGACTGAACAGAGCCACAGCCGAAGAGCAGCTCAATTCACCAGAGGTACAGGCGGTCTTCGACCAGGACAAGGCTGACGTCGAGGCCAACCAGATCAGCAAGACGCCGACCTTCTTCGTCAATGGCGAGCTGTTGGACCCCTTCGGCATGCAGGAGCTGGTCGACGCCGTTAACCGTGAGGTAGCCGAGGTCTCCGGCGAAGGGGATGCATCATGACACGACGCTGGTTGCTAGCGGGACTGATGGTCCTGAGCCCCGTGTTGGCTGAAGCCCGTTGGCAAGAGCGTGCCGGATTATCACCGGCCAAGCCGGTATCGGCCAGGGCACAAGGTCGCGTCGCCCAAGAGCTCACTGTGGCACCAGGGGATACCCTGGACGCACTGCTGCAGCAGCTTGGCGTGGATGCCGAGATGCGCACCCAAGCGGCGACCTCGCTGGCGAACAGGTTCGACCCGAGACGATTGCTGCCCGGAGATCGTATCACTTTCACCTCTATGGCGACGGGACAGCCGGTGTCGGTGGCCATCGAGCGTGACTCGGGTATTCAGTACGTCGTCACCCTGGGTGAGCGTCCGTCGACGCGCATTGTCCAGCCTCGCCTCGACACCCTGACCTTGGGTCGTGAAGTAGATGTCAAGACGTCACTCTATGCCGCCTTGGAGGCTGAGGAGATACCCAGGCGTTTCGCAGCAGAGCTTGACATGCTGCTGGGCGGACTCATGGACACACGCCGTGATATCGCGGGGGGCGAGCGCCTGCAATTACTGTGGGAAGAAGATCGCCGTGAGGATGGCACTCGAGTCGGGCCTCCCCGTCTGACCTATATGAGGTTGGTTGACCAGGGGGAGCGGCTGGAGGTGCTGTGGCCGGCGGACCAGAGAACCACCGTGATGCTATTTAAAAATGGTAGCCTCTTGGACTCCTTGCAGATTCCGGTTCTCGGCGCACGCCTGACATCTCCCTTCGGCAACCGGCGCCATCCCGTATCCGGAGAGGTCCGACGTCATGACGGTATCGATCTTGCCGCGCCTCGCGGCACCCCGGTCATGGCCACCGCACGGGGGCGCATTTCCTTCATCGGTCGCCGGGGAGGTTATGGTCGTGTCGTCGAGATAGAGCACGAGACGGGCACCATCAGTCGCTATACGCACCTCAGCCGGTTCGTCGCCAGGCTGGCGGTCGGGGACTCCATCAAGGCCGGCGAAAAACTGGGTGAGGTAGGGGCCTCCGGACTCGCCACGGGGCCCAACCTGCACTACGAGGTGAGAGTGGATGACCGCCCCGTGGATCCTCTCGAGGAAGGGCAACTCATCCTTCTGAGTGAGTCACCCACACGCCAGGAGTATCGCAGCGCACTTTTCGAGGCTCGGACACGTCTGCAAAAAAACATTGGAACGTCCGCTGCTCCCGATCTGGCCGCATTGGACAATCGATAAGCCACCAGGCGGGCTTGCGATGCAACCCGCCTCGGTGGGCACGATCTGCCTATCGTCATGAGACCCTACCGCCTCAGCGGCAATCGCTTCACCCGGGAAGGGGTTATGGAAGGTATCTCGACAGTCACGCTGGGTTTTTAGGCAGCCTCACCGCCGGCGTGATGGTGTATGTCATTGGCCATGAGATCACTCCCGAGACCATCGCAGCGGTCACCAGAACAAGGCGACCCTGGGAGTCTCAATGGAGCATGGTGATCATGCTGCTCCTGAATGTCTCAACTAGGGCACGCTGGGACGCGCAGGAGGTTACCCAAAGTCGTGAGCGCCTTTGTGGGCTGTCTCACTGATACACAGCTGGTGATCACTCAGCACCTCGATGATCCGGCAGCTTTCGACTTTCCCCCCATCACACTGGCTCACCATCCGCCTGAGCTCGTCACGCAGTGCCGAGAGCCGCTGCAGACGTGACTCCACTTCCTCCAGGTGATGCTTGGCAACGGCATCGACCTCCTGACAGGACATGTCGGGCTGGTCGGACATCGCCAGTAGCTCACGTACCGCATCCACCGAGAAGCCGAAGTCCCGGGCATGGCGAATGAAGGTCAGCCGTCTGACGGCGCGCTCGTCGTAGCGACGCTGACCCCCTTCAGTCCGTAAGGTGTTTTCCAGCAGCTCGATGCGCTCATAGTAACGCACCGTTTCAGGCTGGCAGCCGGTACGGCGAGCCAACTCCCCGATACCGATGGCATGGCTAATCTCCGGCATCCTGATGCTCCTCTTGCATGACTTGAACCTGTAGTTGCTACAGGGATTATGCTTCCGGACAAGATTAAGACATTCGGAGAGGCAGCGCCATGACCGAACCAACGCAAGGCACCATCCCGTCGACGCTGACACTGCAGGTGGAAGGCATGGACTGCGGCGGCTGCGAGCGCAAGGTAGAGGCCGCTCTGGGCCGCCTGGAGGGCATCGGGGAGGTGTCGGCCAGTTCGGTCACCGGATCGGTGAGGATTCACCCTCAACAGGATACGACGCCTTCTCATGAGGCGATCGAGCGGATCCTTAACGAGCTCGGCTACCAGCTTGCCACCGATGATGAGGGAGATGAGGCGGATGCCGCTCCGGCCTCTTGGTGGCAGACCGCCAAGGGACGCTTGGTGCTCGTCACGGGGGGGCTGCTGGCTCTGGCCTTCGTTCTCCGCCTGGTCTGGCCTAGCCTAGGCAACTGGCCCTTCGTCGCGGCCACCCTGGTGGGGTTGGTGCCCATTGCACAAGGCGCCTGGGGTGCGCTGAAGATGCGCAACCCCTTCACCATCGAGATGCTGATGAGCATCGCCGCCTTGGGGGCCCTGGCCATCAATGCCGCCGCCGAAGCGGCGGTGGTGGTCTTCCTGTTCGCCGTAGGCGAGTTGCTGGAGGGGGTGGCCGCGTCGAGGGCGCGACGCAGCATCTCGGCCCTGGCGGACCTGACGCCGTCCACGGCGAGGCTGATGGAGGATGGGGATACCCGTGAGGTCTCGGCCGCCTCGCTCACGCCTGGGCAGCGAGTCCTGGTGCGACCGGGCGACCGCGTGCCCTGCGATGGACGTATTCTGACCGGCGAATCCGACCTGGATGAGTCACCGATCAACGGGGAGTCGGTGCCCCGCACGCGGGCGCCGGGGGACGACGTCTTTGCCGGCACGGTCAACCTCGATGCCGCCCTGGAGGTGGAGGTAACCCGCGGCGCCGAGGACAACACCATCGCACGGGTCATCCGCCTGGTGGAGGAGGCCCAGGCCGCCAAGGCGCCGGTGGCACGTTTCATCGACCGCTTCGCTCGCTACTACATGCCGGCGGTGGTGGGGCTCGCCCTGCTGATGGCGGTGGTGCCGCCGCTGGTCTCGACCATGGCCTGGTCGGAATCGATCTATCGCGCCCTGGCCCTGCTGTTGATCGCCTGTCCCTGTGCTCTGGTGATCTCAACCCCCGCGGCGATCGCTGCCGGCCTCTCGGCGGGCGCCCGGCGGGGCCTGCTGATCAAGGGCGGCGCGGTGCTCGAACAGCTGGGTAAGCTGCGGACGGTGGCGCTGGACAAGACCGGCACCCTCACCGCCGGCACCCCCAAGGTCACCGACGTGGAGGACTGGGCCACTGGCCAGGGCACGCAAGAGATCCTGAGGCTGGCGGCTGGGATGGAACGTGACTCCAGCCACCCCATCGCCACGGCCATCCTCGCCCACGCTGAGCAGTTGGGCCTTTCCCTTCCACTGGCGAGTGAGAGCCGCGCCCTGTCGGGCCGAGGGGTCTCCGGTCGGGTCGAGGGGCGTGAGTTGAGCCTGATCACCCCCCGCCACCTGGCAGAGCAGGCCGCCCTCGATCACGATCTGACCGCTCGGATCGCCGAGCTGGAACACGCCGGCAAGACTCTCGCCGTGCTGGTCGAAGGCGAGCGCCCGCTGGGCCTGATCGCCGTGCGCGATGAACCTCGCGACGATGCCCGGGAGGGGCTGACGGCGCTGTCGCGCCTGGGCGTGCAGGCGGTGATGCTCAGCGGTGACAATGCGCGTACCGTCGCGGCCATCGGTGACAGCCTGGGCATCGAGGCACATGGCGAGCTGATGCCCGAGGAAAAGGCCCAGCGCGTTCGTGACTGGCAGGCCGCCGGCCGAGGCCCAGTCGGCAAGGTGGGCGACGGTATCAACGATGCGCCGGCGCTGGCCGCGGCAGAGGTGGGCATCGCCATGGGCGGCGGCACGGATGTGGCACTGGAAACCGCGGATGCGGCGCTGCTCAAGAACCGCGTCGGCGGCATCGCCGAGCTGATCGCCCTGTCCCGGGCCACGCTGCGCAACGTCAAGACCAACGTCGCCCTGGCGCTGGGCCTGAAGGCCATCTTCCTGGTGACCACGGCGCTGGGCATCACCGGCATGTGGATCGCGGTGATGGCGGATACCGGCGCCACCGTGCTGGTGACCCTGAACGCCATGCGGCTGCTGGGCTATCGCTTCTCGCCAGGCAATAATGCCACGACTGGCTCGGCAAGCCCGCGCTACCAGGAAGCCACGTCATGAGGACAGAGCGGATACCGACAGTGCCGCGCCGCTGGTACTGGTTGGCATTGGCCGTTATGGTCGGCCTGGCCGACCAGGCCATCAAGGGGCTGGTGCAGGCGCTGATGCCGTATGGCCAGACCATCCCGCTAGCCCCGTTCTTCAATTGGGGCCACTGGTGGAACACGGGAGCGGCCTTCAGCTTCCTCGCCGATGCAGGCGGCTGGCAGCGCTATCTCTTCTTGGGCCTGACAGGGATGGTGACTATTGTCCTGACGATCCTGCTGTGCAGGCCCAGGCCCCGTCTGGAGGCGCTGGGGTACAGCTTGATGCTGGGTGGCGCGCTGGGCAATGGCATCGACCGCCTGGTACGAGGGTATGTCGTAGACTACCTGGACGTCTACTGGCATGAGTGGCACTGGCCCGCCTTCAACCTGGCGGATATCGCCCTGTTCCTGGGTGTCATCGCCTTTGCGATTGCGGCCTTACGTGAGCGTCCCTCCCCCAGAGCGTCTGAGTAACGGCATGGATGCAGAGAACCTGCCAGTCCGGTACATGACGCTTGCCGGCCGGATCTCTCCGGCCCTCGGCTGTTTCCTGGCCCTGACCGCCGGGGGACTGACCACTCTCAGCGCCGCGCCCTTTGCGCTGTGGTGGCTGGGCCCGGTGGCGGTGGCACTGGTCTATTCCGGCATCCATGTCCTGACACCCGCTCAGGCCGGCCTCCGCGGCTGGTGCTATGGGGTGGGCCTGTTCGGCTCCGGTGCCTCCTGGGTCTTCGTCGCGATCCACGACTACGGCTATACGGGGGCGCCCCTGGCGCTCTTCCTCACCGGCCTGTTCGTGGCCAGCCTGGCGCTGTTCTTCGCCGTCCCCTTCTGGCTCTATCGCCGCGTCACGGGCCCACGCCTGGCCTTCCTCAGCTTCGCCGGCATCTGGGTACTCAGCGAGTGGCTGCGCACCTGGCTGTTTACCGGGTTTCCCTGGCTGCTGCTGGGCACGTCCCAGGTAGACTCGCCGCTGGCGGCCTGGGCCCCGGTGGGCGGGGTCTATCTGCTGTCGCTGATCACCGCCCTGACCGGCACCCTGGGCGTGGAACTGCTGAGACGACGCTGGTGGGCCGCGGCGCCCATCGCTGTTCTCTGGCTAGCCCCGATGGCCTTGCCGACCCAGTGGACCTTCCCGGCCGGCGAGCCGCTGCGGGTCGCCCTGCTGCAGGGCAACCTGGATCAGGCGATCAAGTGGACTCCCGAGGGGCAGCGCGAGGCGGCCAGTATCTATACGGCGTTGACCCTTGCACAGTCCAACGACTTCGACCTGGTTGTCTGGCCCGAGGCGGCCCTGCCGATGCTCGAGGAGGAGGCCCGGCCAATACTGGAGCGGGTGCAGTCCAACCTCGCCCCCGACACCGCCTTGCTCACCGGCATCCTGCAGCGCGACGGCGGCGACTACTACAACGGCGTGATCGGCCTGGGTAACGCCGAGGGAAAGTACCGTAAGGCGCGCCTGGTGCCCTTCGGCGAGTACCTGCCGTTGGAGAGCCTGCTCGCCGGCACCATCGCCTTCTTCGACCTGCCCATGCCCACCATGACGCCTGGCACCGACGATCAGGAACCGCTGCGCGCCGCCGGAACCACCATCGGTAACGCCATCTGCTACGAGATCATCTATGCCGACCGGGTGGCCGAGCAGGCGCGCGACGCCGAGCTGCTGCTGACGGTCTCCAACGACACCTGGTTCGGACGCTCCATCGGCCCCCTGCAGCATCTGCAGATGGCCCGCCTGCGCGCCCTGGAGAACGGCCGCTATCTGATCCGCGCCACCAGCAACGGGGTGACCGCCATCGTCGATACTCAGGGCCGTGTCACGGCCCGCGCACCACAGTTCCTGGCGACGAGCCTCCGCGGCGAGGCGCTGCCCATGGTGGGGAACACACCGTTCACACGTACCGGTAGCTGGCCGACCTGGGTGTTGGCCGCCTTACTGGTGCTGCTTGGATGGAAACTCAACACACGTCGGTCTGGATGATAATAGTCCAGTCGAAAAGGGAGAGAATAATGGCTTTATCGGAACGTCACTCTAGTACAGCGAGGAAAGGTCCATGGTGGCAGCTCCGAGCACGCTCAGTGGTGGGGGTGCTGGTCGGTTGGCTGGCACTCATTAGCGTTGCTCAGGCCGAAGAGGAGAACGAGTGGCCCCGCGGCCACTATCCGCTGCCTGAGGAAGGCAATGTGATCGGCGACACCTACCGCATAACGGTGGATGATCGAGGAGATACCCTGCTCGATATCGCCAGGCGACACAACCTGGGGTACAGGGAGATCGTGCGAGCCAATCCGGATGTGAGTCTCTGGATTCCCGGCGAGGGTACCGAGGTGACCATACCCGGGCGCTTCATCCTGCCCGATGCTGAGCGCACCGGGATCGTCATCAACATCGCCGAGCTGCGCCTCTACTACTATCCGGAGGTTGACGATGGTGAAACGCCACGCGTTGAGACCTATCCCATCGGCATCGGTCGTGAAGGCTTCGGTACCCCCCTCGGTGTCACCGAAACCACCATGAATATCGAGAACCCTGCCTGGTACCCACCCGAGTCGGTCCAGCGTGAAGCCAGGGCACGCGGTGAGAAGGCGCCCAGCGTGGTGCCTCCGGGTCCGGATAATCCACTGGGGGATCATGCCATTATCCTGGGTTTCGACGGTTACTTGATTCATGGCACCAACCAGCCGGATGGTATCGGCATGCGTGCCAGCCGTGGCTGTATTCGCATGTTCCCTGAGGACATCGAGTCGATTTTCGACCGCGTGCCACCGAACACCCAGGTCCAAATCGTCAACCAACCCATCAAGATCGGCTGGGAGGAAGAGCAGCCGCTGGTTCAGGCATTCCCGCCGCTGGAAGAAGAAGGGCACAGCATGTCCGCGTTGGAAGACACCGTCACACGCCTCAACCAACGCGGTGTCGAGGGCTTGAGCTTCGATGATGGACAGCTTCGCGGCCTATTGGATGACCCCAGCGGTCGCATGGTGTCCCTGAACCCCAAGCCGGCGCCGGAACCGGATAGAAAGCACGACACTGGCTACAAGGGTATCTACGCAGAAATCGCGCTGCGTAGGCCATGACGACGACATGGCGAGTCTTGTCAGTCTCGTGAGCTGACTCGGTCGTGGCTTATCCAAGGTCTATCGCCCTCTGCATGGCCACTGGCGGTGCGTTGGGGCTCGGCCTTCCTCGCCTACCAGGCACCGAGCTGCGGGCTCTGGCTTTGCCTGCGTTTATAGGCCCACCTTGCCGCATGGTGCGGCGGGCTCCTAAGCTCACCATTGGCGTGCCGATTCTGGGGAGGGAAGGGCTATCGAGCTCGACGTCGCTCTGGGCTACCTGCTGCCGTGGGAGTTCTCACTGACCTGGTCGGCGAGCTGCCTGCTGGCCATCGTGCTCTACCTGCGAGGCCTGCGGCAGCGCAGACGGCGCGGCGAGGCCACCGGCGCGGGCCGAATCCTGGCCTACCTGCTGGGTGTCGCCACCATCTATGGCGTCACCCAGACTCATTACGACTACCTCGCCCAGTACATGTTCTTTACCCATCGGGCCCAGCACCTGGTGCTGCATCACGCCGGCCCCCTCCTGATCGCCCTGGCCGCCCCCTTGCCGGTACTGGCAGACGGCTTGCCGACTCGAATCAGACCCTTCCCCGGGTGGAGCCTGGCCGCGCGCCTGCTGCGTCCTGTTTATCGGACTCTGCAGCATCCACTGATCGCCCCCCTACTGTTCGTCGGGCTGATCTATTTCTGGCTGATTCCCGAGATCCACTTCGACGCCATGCTCAGCGCTGATCTCTATCAGGTGATGAACTGGAGCATGGCGCTGGATGGGTTGCTGTTCTGGTGGCTGATCCTGGATCGCCGCTCGCCGCAACAAGGCGGTCTCGGCTATGGCAAGCGTGTCGCCATCCTGTTGGCGGTGATCCCCCCGCAAATTCTCCTGGGCGCCTATATCACCTTCAGTCGCGACGTGATCTTCGATGTCTACGAGGTTTGCGGTCGCGCCTGGCCGCTGGATCCTCTGACTGACCAACTCCTCGGCGGCCTGCTGACCTGGATTCCCGCCTCGATGATGAGTGCCATTGGGGTTCTGATCATTCTCAGCTTTCTGTTCCGTGACGCCCGCAAGGAGGATGCCGCTGATGTCTCTCACGCCACACGCTAGTCTGCCGCGCCTGGCGAAACGCTGGTGCTGGGCCTTCCTGCTGCTGATCGCGACGCCCGGCACGGTGGCTGCTGCCGAACTGCAGGTCAGCGAGGCGCGTCTTCGGCTTCTGCCCGGGGACCTGCCCGCGGCAGGCTATTTCACCCTCACGAATACCAGTGAGAAGGGCGTCACCCTGACAGGAGCGGATAGCCCCGCTTTCGGCAATGTCACCATGCATCGCACTGTCAATCAGGATGGCATCACCAGTATGCAACCCGTCGCCCAATTAGAACTGGCAGCGGGGGAGCAGATCGAGTTCGCACCGGGGGGCTATCATCTCATGCTCATGAAACGGACTCGCCCCCTCGTTGTTAGTGACGACATCGAGGTGAACCTTCATTTCGCCGGCGAGCAGCGACAGCGTGTCACCTTCCGCGCCGTGGCGCCGACAGCACAGTAGGGGGAGCAGGATGCACCGATGGATCATGGCACTATTCGTGACCCTATGGCTTGCGGGCTGCAGCGAGCCGCCTTGGCAGACCAAGGATATCTCGGGGCTCATGCCTCCCCTGGCGTTCGAGCTTGTCGACGAGAACGGCAAAGACGTCAACGCCGATCAGTTCCTCGGCAAGAGCACACTGCTGTTCTTCGGCTTCACTCACTGCCCCGATGTCTGTCCCACCACCCTCGCGCGCCTCGACGCCGCCACCCAACGCATGGGTGAGGCGGCGCGCGACGACATTCAGGTGCTCTTCGTCTCGGTCGACCCTCGTCGCGATGACGCCGAGACGTTGCGAGAGTACACGGATGCCTTCGGCCCCCAGTTCATCGGCCTCACGGGGGATAAAGCGGCCCTCGATGAACTGACACGCCGCTATCGGGTGACCTACGGGTATGGCGAAGAGGACAGCGAAGGCAACTATGATGTGTCGCACTCCAGCGCTGTTTTCGCCTTCAATGATCAGGGAGAGGCGCGCCTGCTGATCCGCGACAGCGATCCTATGGAGGCCGTGGTTGCCGACCTCGAAAGGCTTGCCAGCGGTGCCTGAGTAGTCACTGTCCATCGCCCCTATCTTCCGTAGAGGATCGGTACGGTTCAGGGGGCTGCCGAGGGGGGCTTGGCTAGGAGTACGGTGCAAGGTTCGTCGTTGCGCCTTGAGGCAGCCGAACACGACGTTCGATCACATTTTACTCCTGGAAATTGGATGGGGAGCTGCAAGGGCTATGTGTGAGAGGGCTCCGGGATCAACTTGCCTGGCACCCATCTCAGGTACACCACCATGCCGAACAGCTCGACCAGCGACTGGAAGACGATGACCACCACGGCGGCTTGCCAGGCATCGGGCAGCGTCAGGGCGATGGGTAGCACCACGAAGGAGTTGCGTGTGCCGAAGCTGAAGGTCAGAGTCCTGGCTGATGGCGCGGAGAGCCGGAAGAGCCTGCCGAGGGTCTTGCCCAGGATGGCGGCAAAGGCCAGGTAGGCGACGAAGATCGGCAGCACTTGCAGCAAGACCCCGCCGAGGCCGGCCACGGTCGTCACCTGGGAGGCCGCGATGACAAAGACCACCAGTGCCAGCAGGGGTACGGGCAGTAGGCCCAGGCCATGAACCCACCGTCTGGCATTGAGGTGACGCTCGGCCAGCCGCTCGGTCACCCAGGCCAGGGCCAAGGGGGTGAGAATCAATCCCGCGAAGGCGCTGAGGAGGTGGGTGCTGATCGCTGCCTGGAACCACTCCGCGCCCAGAAAGAGCCAGAGATAGACCGGTAAAGCCAGCAACTGCACGAGCAACAGCGCCGACGTGGCGCGCATGAAATTCGTGAAAGCGGTGCAGCGGCTGGGATTCAGCCTGGACGAGATCGGGCAGCTACTGGCTCTGGAGGATGGTGCTCATTGCAGCGAGGCGGCGGAACTAGCGTCACAGCGACTTGACGACGTGCGCGCCAGGCTGGCTGATCTGACCCGCATCGAGGCGGCCTTATCCCGGCTGGTCGATGAATGCCATGTGCATCAAAGAAAGGTGTCGTGCCCGTTGATCGCTGCCCTGCATGACTGGTAGGTCATGACGGGGCTCGTCAATGTGGTGCTGCCAGCTTCTGGCATTCCATGCAGCCATCTGTTGAAACTGACAGTCTCGAAGAACTCCGACATGCGGTGCAGCGAAGACCTTGACAGCTGTTGGCGGCCAGCCGGTCGTCCATGATGGAGTTGATACGGCTGTTGGGTGGAAATTTCATGCGTGGCCGCCGTGGTCAGTGGGCTGTGGGTAGAGACGGCGACGTTATCGCGCCATGCCGCTCTGTGCGGCGTTTATGCCGCTACCTGATGATTTCGTATCTCACGGTATAAAAGCGGCCCGGGGCCGCTGTGCGCCATTTGTAAGGCAGGGGGTGGTGATCGAGACGACAAGTCGCCTCTACTGTCTCGGCCATGTAGCCGCCTGGCTTAAGAAGCCTGAGGTATCACAGCTAACGAGGGGGATCGGGAAGAGCGGATGTCAGAGGTCCGTGTGATAGGCTTTGCGAGATATTCGATGGCGAAAAGGCACGAGGTAGGGAATGACGGATCATGGTCAGGATAACCACGAGTCTCATCCAGTGGGACACGAGGTAGCCAATACCAAGCACCGGCGGCAGAGGTTTGGCCTGAGTGAGCATTGGCGTGAGCAAGCTCGGAAGGTGGCTTCTGGTGAGCTTGATGATGCCGCAGAGACTTCGCCTACGCCCGATACAGGACCCTCTTCCTCATTTCCCAATGCATCACACGATGATGAGCCACCGGCCACTTTAAAGTCCCTCTTTAGTGACCCCGATCTCCAAGCTGCGCTCAATGCTCCTTGGCCTTCCTGGCCGGCAGCGCCTGATTTGAGCAGTGAATCTGGTGCTGGGGGCATGGGGTTATTTGGAGCGCGCCAAGCGCCAAAGCAATCTCGTCACGATAGACAAGTAGCCGATGTCATGTCCATGCTTCAAGGACAGTTTTATCTCACTACTAATGAGTCGAGAAGCCCACTGCTGACTGATAAGTTTACGGGCGAGACTTTGCCACATTTCGACCCAAAGATCCTTGAGAGGCTGAAGGGAGAGTATTGGAGAACCTCCATAGGAAGGCAGCAGGATGTCTCCTATGGTGTCATCAGGTCTGCCATCAGCAATTTTGTTTATGGTGCTATCCCCGAGGCTGTTCTACCGGTTTACGGTCGTGCAGGCGTTGACTTGAACAGTGGTCGACGTGCGCTGATCTTGGGGAATCAATGCTTGATTTTTTCACCGGGCTTATCGAGCTATGAGATACGGACTGGGATTCCCCATGTCATGCCTCGAGAAAGCTTGCCGGTGTGTGTTCCTGATAACGTTGGGAATGTGCTTCCTCAATCGATATCTACTTTATTCGATGTCACTTCGCTGCCGAAAGATAGTGACCTGTTGGTGATTGCCTGGATGGTCATGGCCTGGCGCTCAGATAGTGCGCCCGTGTTGCTTGAGTTGTTAGGTGAGCCTACTCCTGAGCTGATCGATTCACAGAAGATGCTGAAGACGGTCATAGACCCGGCGAGTAGTCTGTTTGAGATCGAGGTTCCCAAGTCGATAAAGCAAGTGGATATTCGGGCGCAGTGCCATTACCTGATGAGTTTCCATCGAGTGGATTCGCTGTCCAAAACACAGCAGAAAGGCTTGCTTTCGATCATGCAGGGAAAGGCAATGGAGTGGCGCACGAAAACGAAGCGTTCTGGGGTAGATCTTTCCGTCCGTTGTGCGGTCATGCTGAATAGCAGCGAGAGTGTAGTGACCTATGCACCGCTATCCGACGCTACCTTGAGCATAGAGCTGGATGATGCAGGAGGGGGCAAATCTCAAAATGCTGTGGAGGATCGCAGCATGGCGGAGAGAACCATCATTCATGGCCTTCTCCAAATATTTGGCTATGTTAACCAGTTCTGGAGCCATGTTGAAAATGATCGACAATGCGACCGCTATGGTGGTTTGCGAGACCTATGCCGGATAGGTGTACTGGTGGCTGATGCTTTGGGTCGAGATACTGCCGAATTCTGGCAACAACTTGATGCCAACCAGCAAAGTCGTCGCGATTATGAGCTGGAGGAAAATCCTGTCGCGATGGCCGTGAAGCGTCTCATCGATGCGTCGGAAGATGGACGGATAGAGGCCACGGTCAAGGATTGGCTTGTGCTGCTCGATGGGTATCGCCCTGAGCCTGATCCTTCAGGTTCCTGGCCTGTCACGTCCCGAGGGTTGGCGGCCAAGTTCAAGCAGAGCAGGGCCTTGCTTGCGACGTTCGGGGTTCAGCTTGTCCCTCTCGAGAAACGTGGCCCCTATGGGCGCTGGCGTGCCTCATGCGATGCCTCTCGCCAGAAGTAGCGATGGGCTGCCTAGAGCGTGCAAACTGGTATTGGGTTAGACATTGTGACTTATAAATCTAAAAAAACATGAAAATCGACATCCTGCGGCGCTCATGTTGTACGATAATCCATCGCAATGTCTCAATCTCCATCGCTTTGGTGGGTCTCTACCCACTGTCTGAGCAGGGCATGGCCAACCCCCGAGGGCAGTCGTCGCCCCTGCTCCCACTCCTGCAAGGTTCGCACGCTGACTCCCAGATCGGCCGCCAGCGCTGTCTGGCTCATGCCACGAATCCGGCGTAGGGCCATGACGTCACGTAGCAGTCGACGGGTCGGTTCCTTGCGTTCCATCCTGGCGAGGCGACGATCTCCCCAGGGATCGTGGGATGACGATTCTTCTTGGCTGCCACGGGTGTTGTGAGGGAACGAGAGGGAGGGAAACATCGAAGTCGGAAACATTGCAGGCACCATGTTGAGAGAGGTAGGACGGGTCCGCCTAGGACGGACCCATACCATGTCACTCAATCACCAAAGACGACTGCCATCGAAGACATGCGCCCTCTGGCCGAACGGTTTACTGAAGGCCTTGCACAGATAGCTGGCCATGAATACCGCCTCATTCATGGCTATCCAGTCATCCCGATGCAGGGCGCAGGACCAGGGCTCTTTTGTGACCGGGTCTTTGCAGACATGGATCAGCTGATGGAAGCGTGGATCGTCATGATCGAACCCCATTGCCTTCAACCAGGAACGCATCATGCGGTGGTAGAGGTTGTTGAATGAGTAGACCCCGAACCAATCTGGACCGAACGCCCCCAGGCTGTCGTAGGCGTTCCTGTTGAGCATGATCATCAGGTGGTAGTGCGGCTTGTCGCTGTTGACCTGCTCGCGTGCCCACAGGTAGTGCAGCTGGGTCGGGTACTTGGTTTGCCTCCGCTTGAGCTCGTAGCGGAAGAAGTAGAAGAACCGTGCCAGCACGGCGTTGGTCTCATGCATCGGCAGACGCGGCATCTCATCCGGGAAGTGGAGATCCACGCGAAAGATGAAGGTGGAATGGTTGATCCGTGTCACGGCGTCAAGGGTCTGCAAGGACCGTTCCAGGTAGTTCACGACCAGTGGGCCATCTGTCCAATGCTGGACGTCAAAGCCTCGATAGATGTCTTCGTAGTGAAGGCGCAGCTTGTCGTTAAGCGGATGGCAGAGGGGGTGATGTTGAAACATGAGGAGATACCTCGCTGTGGGAATGGTGAAAGATTCCGCAGCGATGGTCTTGTCGATCGATAGGAGGATAATAGGAAGCGGTATGTACTGACCTTGATGTGATGCTGTCGCTCACTTGAACTTCATCATCAGGCGTTTTCCAGTCGCCTGTGAGGTCAATCCCTAGAAGGTCATGTTGGGTGATGGTTTCATTGGGAGTGGTCTGTATGGGACCACTCCTCGGATGATCCTTCATGATCCTGGATGGGCTTTCACAAGTGAGCCCATCATGACCTAGTGACCTATCCCTGTAGACCCTGTTAGGAGTCTAGTGAATCTCCCTATAATACTTACCCGTCAGTGACGCATGTCGGAACCCCAGGGAAACGCTATCCCTGGACATGCCAATCGCCCCAGTTTTCTGGCGAATGAGGTGTCACTAACTTTCTCGGGAAATTCCGTTATCGATCCGTACAAGACACCGCGACGCGATGACGTCACGGTTTCGCTGCATCCCATCTCACAGCGCTGTAAAATATTACGTCGTCCTGGCTTGTCATCCTGGGAAACATCGGACGGATGTTCTGAAACATGCTCAGGAAGCCGACGGAGGCCGGAAAACCCGGCTTTTTCCCGTAGCTGACGTATACCTCGATGATGTTGCGGGTGTGTCGCCCAGGATCTTGCCCGTTGTCGATTCAATCGAATTTCAAACCTGTACTACCTCCTTGAAGCCCCAGACGGGTGGCTTCGTTCTCATGTCTTTTTCGATGGAAGAGGTAATGTCATGTCCATGTCTTGTCCCAGCTGTGGCGCGTTGCGGGTCGTGTCGCGCCATCGCGGGCGGAAGGTAGGAGGCTCCACGGGGGCGGTGGCCGGTACCGCCAGTGGGGCGGCCGGCGCCTGGAGTGGCGCCGAGGCCGGAGCCCTGGTGGGCGCAGTAGGCGGTCCGGTCGGGATCGCTGTCGGCAGTATCGCCGGAGCCGTCTTTGGTGGATTGGTCGGTGGCACGGCAGGCGGTGTCGCTGGGGCACGGCTGGGTAGTCAGCTGGATGATCAGGTGCTCGACAATCTCGAGTGCCGTGCCTGCGGCCACACCTTTCGTCCCCATATCGATTGACCCCTAAAGATCCGTCTCACGAGTCCATCGCTGCTCAGCGATGATCCCGCGACTCCCTTTATCAACATGCTCACGGTCGGCCTGCTTCCTTGGGGAGCGGGCTGTTATGCAGTGCTCGACTCTCAAGGAGCTTTCCCCATGGCACACCTGATCGAACAAATGGCCTACGTTGGCGATACCCCCTGGCATGGCCTGGGCCAGCAGCTGTCTCGTCATCAGCCGCTGGAAGTCTGGCGACAGCAGGCCGGCATGGACTGGCACATCGAGGAATCCCTGGTGCGCTTCATTGCCGACGGCGCTGGCCACCTGGGCAGCATCCATTCCTTCCCCGAGCAGAAAGTGCTCTACCGCTCCGATACCAAGGATCCACTGTCGGTGGTCTCCCAGCGTTACAAGGTGGTGCAACCGGAGGAGGTGTTGGAGTTCTACCGTGATCTCACGGAATACGCGGGATACGAATTGGAGACGGCCGGGGTGCTCAAGGGTGGCCGCAAGTTCTGGGCCCTGGCGCGCAGCGGCCTGGGCGGGGCATTGAAGGGCCAGGATCAGGTCAACGACTACCTGCTGCTGGCCACTTCCTGCGACGGCTCGTTGGCCACCGTCGCCACCCCGACGTCCGTGCGGGTGGTCTGCAACAACACCCTGACCATCGCGGTGGATGGCACCTCCCAGGGCGTGAAAGTGCCACATAGCACCGAGTTTCGCCCTCAGCTGGTCAAGCAGCAGCTGGGGATCTCCGTGTCCCAGTGGGACGACTTCATGTACCGCTTGAAGACCCTGGCTGAGCGCAAGGTCAGCCAGGAGGAAGCGAGAACCTACTTCCAGTCGGTGGTCTGCAACGCCGAGGCGCCGATGGACGATCCGTCCAAGCTGCCCAACGTTCGCGCCCTCAATCGCGTCCAGAAGCTCTATCAGGGTGAGGGGCGCGGCTCTCAGCTGTGCACGGCGCAAGGCACCGCCTGGGGCTTACTCAATGCGGTCACCGAGTACGTGGATCACGAGAAGCGCGCCCGCAGCAACGACTACCGCATGGACTCCGCCTGGTTCGGCCAGGGCGCCGGCCTCAAGGACAAGGCGCTGGAGTCTGCCCTTGCGCTGGTGGGCTGATCATCACTCAGCAAAACATCCACCCAGCCTTTCCCTCATCGCGGCAGAGCGCCCGGCCCCTTCAAAGGCCGGGCGCTACTGTTTCAGGAGATACCAATGCAATCGCCCATGACGTTCGAGATATGCCGGGCCCTGACCCAGCTGACCCGTCAGCTGCTGGAGGCCGGCGAACAGGCAACCGAAACCCACGTTCTGGCCAAGGGGCAGGTCTATCGCGTGGCCGTGTCCCTGGAGCCGGTCCCGATCGAGCAGCTCCCTGACGTCATCCAACGCTATCGATAACGGAGGCCATCATGGCAACCCCTATTCATCCCAAGACCGCCAACCAGGCACCGGTCGCACAGGCCACCCAGGACAGCACCGCGATCATCCAGGTGATCGAGCGGGCCGCACTCAATCCCGAGGTCGACATCGACAAGATGGAGCGTCTGCTCCAGATGCAGGAGCGTGTGCTCGACCGCCAGGCGCTGATGGCCTACAGCGCCGCGATGGCGGCCATGCAGACCGAACTGCCGAGCATCGCCGAGCGTGGCAAGACCAACAACGGTCACTACGCCACCTTGGAGGACATCGTCGATACCGTGCGCCCGATCATGAAAAAGTACGGCTTCGCGGTGAGCTTCCGCATTCAGACCCAGGAACGCGGCATCCAGGTCACCGGCGTGCTGATGCACCAGGACGGCCATCGGGAAGAGACCAGCATGCTGTTGCCGGCCGATACCAGCGGCAGCAAGAACGCCGTTCAGGCCTTCGGCTCCTCTACCAGCTACGGCAAGCGCTACGTGCTCTGCGCACTGCTCAACATCACCACCCGCGGCCAGGACGACAACGGTCAGGCCGCCGCCCCGGTCAAACTCGTCACCCCTTTCCAGGCCGGGCAGATCCGGCAGCTGATCGCCGCCTGTCCTCCTGCGACCCAGGAGTGGTTCGTCGGCAAGTACGGCGACGCTGAGCAGGTGCCGCGCGGCGACTTCGACAGATTGCGTGCCTCCCTGCAGAAGCGGGCGCAGCCCAACCATCAACATCACTGATCGGGCGGCGAAGGGACCTCCCCTCGCGGCCTATGCCGTGTCATCGAGAAGGAGAACGTCATGCAGATACTGGCGCTGGACCAGGGCACGCCCGAGTGGCATGCCGCCCGTCTGGGTATCGTCACCATGTCCGAGCTGAAGACTCTGCTGGTCAAGGGCAAGGGACCGGGCGGCTTCGGTGCCGGGGCCCTCAGCTACATGCATCAACTGATCGGAGAGCGCATCACCGGCGAGCCGTCCGATGCCTTTCAGGGCAATGCCCACACCCAGCGCGGCCATGAGCTGGAGCCCGTGGCCCGGGAGCTCTATCACGAGGCCACCGGTCTGCCCCGCCTGGCGCAGGTCGGCATCATCCTCAACCACGGTGTGGGCTATTCGCCGGACTGCCTGGTGGATACCAATGGCTTGGTGGAGATCAAGACCAAGCTGCCCAAGTACCAGATCGAGCTGCTGCTGGCCGACGAGCTACCTCAAGAGCACGTCGCTCAGTGCCAGGGCGGCCTGTGGGTCAGCGAGCGGGAATGGATCGACTTCGTTAGCTACTGGCCGGGGATGCCGCTGTTCGTGAAGCGGGCCTACCGGGACGAGGTGATGATTCGCACCATCGCCGAGCGGGTCGAGGCCTTCTACGAGGAGCTTGATCGTCGCATGGCCATGGTCATGGCGGCCTGATGCCTGATGAAAACCTGGTGGATTTACACGCCTAGTGGTTGGCAGTGAGGAGGTGGTGTCCTTCGCTGAGAGGGGATGCCTTTGAAAAAATAACATGATAATGCCGACACAGCTTCCTGCTTAGGAAGCTGTGTCGGCTGGTGGAGCGGTATTTTTTTAGTCGGCGGGAATGTTGCGGCTAGGTGGAATGACGAGCGTGTTTTTTTACCCTATTTATGCAAGGTCTCTTTCGGCTATTTTTTCTAGGATCCAGTCCTGAATTTCTTCCTCTACCCAGGCGACATTTCTTTCTCCCAAGGATACTGGTTTTGGGAATCTTTCTTCGGAAATGTATTTGTAAATGGTGGAGCGTGCAAGACCTGTAAGGCTGGTGACATCTTTAAGCTTGATTAGTCTCATGGCGCTTTCTCCAGAATTGGCTCATGAGATGTTGTTGGTGTGTAGAAATTTACGTTGTGAGTTAGGGAAGATTTATTGCAGGGCCAAGAAGATTTGCGACCTTGATAATCGCTTCTTTTCGCTCGTCGAAGTAGTCGTAACGGTCGTAGATGCCTTCGACGCCCTTGAGCTTGTGATTCAAGCAACGCTCCGCGACATGCCCCGGTACACCAACGGCAGCGAGCAAGCTGCGGCAGGTGCGGCGTAGATCATGCACAGTAAACTCGGTGATATCGCCCATCCGGTTCTCTGGTTGCGGCTTCTTGCCAGGCTCCTTGCCAAATAGCTTGGCAATGGCACGATTCAGCGTGTCTTTGCCCATGTGGGCCCGCTTACTGCTGCGGCGATTAGGAAAGACATAGTCCGAGCCGCAGGCACGGATCTTGAGCTCTTCCAGCCAGCCGATGGTTTGCGGTGGGAGGGGAATGACGATCCCGGCGCCTGTCTTACTGCGCTCACCGCTCAGGTTCCACCGGCCGTTCTTAAGGTCGAATTCTGACCACTGGGCTTCGGTAAGTTCGGTCTTACGTACCCCCAGGACGAGCAGTAGCGCGCAGGCGAGGTAGTTGTCGCGGCTGAAGCTGTCGCTATTGTCTCTGAAGGCTTGGAAAACGTTGCGAATCTCATCGAGGCTCAAAACCCTATCGCGGCTTTTCTCAATACCGCCTGCGTCGTTGACGTTGAAAGCGGATGCTGGGTTGTAAGTTAAAATTCCCAGTTTTATGGCGTGGTTGAACATCTGTTTAAGATACATCAGTGTGTCATTAGCTATTGTCGGCCTACCGCTATTTGTTACTCTTCTAATTATTTCACGGATATCAATTGGGGTGACAGCATCCAGCGATCTACCCCCGATGAGGGGCGCCACTTCTTTTTTGTATATCCGCTTTGGGATAGCTGGGTGCTTGAGTCTTCTCTCTAGCTCTGGGTACCAGTCAGCAAACAGGTCCTCCACTGTCCTGATCAAGGCTTGGCTATCGCGTTTGCGTTCCTCGATGGGGTCAAGGCCTTCGCGTATAGACTTCTGGTTTTCAACCGCTTTCGTCCGAGCCTCGGCGAGAGAGAGGTGGGCATGTTTGCCCAGCGTCATCTCACGCCGCTTGCCAAACAGCGTGTATCGCAACATCCAGTAAGGAGTTCCTTTCCTCGGTATCATCAGGTATAGGCCGTTGCCGTCGCTGTAGCGCCCTGCTTTACCCTCCTTGACAAGCGACTGGCTCTTCTTGGCGGTAAGGCTTCCCATTATTTCCTCTCGTCCCCCGCGGAAAATAAAACAAACGACCGTTTGATAACTACTCGGGCTAGGCTTGGGCTAGATAGTCGGCTTAATGTCATATGAGCTCGTCACTGGCGCCTAGTGGGCCTTTTTCCAACGGCATTTAGAGTGCCAGCGGGCACCCCCCCACTTGCTCCCGGTCATGCACTCGGATCGACATAGCTGGGGAGTATCTGTAAGGGTATGTGTCGGAGGGAGGAGAGGCAATACTTTTTCTCCCCGTTTTACTCCCCTATATGATCTGGATTTCCGGGGAGGTTGGTGGAACTTGGTGGACTTCTTGCACCTTTTTTCCATTTAAAAACATTGGTTTAATGGTTTTTGATGGCCTTTGGTGGATTCTACTCGATGTTCTGAATCTGCTCGCGCATCTGCTCGATCAGTACCTTCAATTCCACCGCGCAGCGCGTGGTGTCGGCGACCACGGACTTGGACGACAGGGTGTTGGCCTCGCGGTTCAGCTCCTGCATCAGGAAGTCCAGGCGACGGCCGATGGGGCCTTTCTGCTTAAGCTGGCGGCCGACTTCGGTGACGTGGGTGTCGAGGCGGTCGAGCTCTTCGGCGACGTCGGCCTTCTGGGCCATCAGCACCACCTCGGCCTCGAGCCGGTGGGGGTCGAGCTCGACATTGAGGTTGGCGAGCTTCTCCTCGAGCTGGGTGCGCTGACGTTCGAGGATCTGCGGCATCCTTTCGCGTACCTCGGCCACCAGCTCATGGATGGCCGCCAGACGCTCCTCGATCAGCGCCTTGAGCTGCTCGCCTTCCCGGGCTCGGCCTTCCACCAGGTCATTCAGGGCCTGCTTGAACATCTGGTTGGCGGCTTGCTTGACCGCGTCCAGATCGAGGCCTCCGCCTTCGAGCACCCCAGGATGGCCGAGCATGGCCAGGGCGTCGGGCATGTGCACCTCGGGCAGGGTGGCGCGTACCTCGGCCAGGGCCGATGACAGGGCGGCGAGGCGCTCATGGTTGACGCTCAGGCTGTCGCTCTTGTCGCTGGCATCGAAGCGCAGGGTGCACTCGATCTTGCCCCGTGCCAGGCGCTTGCGCAGGGCATCGCGGAAGCCGGGTTCCAGGTCACGCAGGGCCTCGGGCAGACGGAAGTGCGGCTCCAGGTAGCGCTGGTTCACGCTGCGCAGCTCGAGCTGCAGGCTGCCCCAGTCGGCCTCGAGGTCCTGGCGCGAAAAGGCGGTCATGCTGTGAACCATGGCGGGTCTCCTGGCGATTTCCTGGCGAATTCCTGGCGTCGGGCGCGGTGGTGTCGCAAGGCCGTCGAGGGTGGGCTCGACACCGGTGAGCGCAGTGTACCCGATTCATCGGTCAAGGCGTGTAGAATGGGCGGCCTTCGTTTTCCATTCCATGATCGACGTCGTCCCCTTCGCTGCGCCAGGCGATGCCGCGGCAAGAGGCGTGTCGACCAAGAGAGGTGCCATGTCCACGGACATCCGTCGTCCCAGCGGACGCGCTTTTGACCAGACCCGCGAGATTCGTCTCACCCGTGACTACACCCGCCACGCCGAAGGCTCGGTGCTGGTCGAGTTTGGTGACACCAAGGTGCTGTGCAACGCCAGCGTCGAGGCCGGCGTGCCGCGCTGGTTGCGGGGCAAGAAGCAGGGCTGGGTCACCGCCGAGTACGGCATGCTGCCGAGGGCGACCCACTCGCGCAGCGGGCGCGAGGCGTCACGCGGCAAGCAGGGCGGCCGCACCCTGGAGATCCAGCGTCTGATCGGGCGTTCGCTGCGTGCGGCGGTGAACCTGAAGAAGCTTGGCGAGTTCACTATCACCGTGGACTGCGACGTGATCCAGGCCGATGGTGGCACGCGTACCGCTTCGATTACCGGGGGCTGCGTGGCGCTGATCGACGCCATCCGCTACCTGCAGCGCGAGAAGCTGATCAAGACCGACCCCTTTTCGCAGCTGGTAAGCTCAGTATCGGTGGGGCTCTATCGCGGTCAGCCGGTGGTGGATCTCGACTACCCGGAAGACTCCAGCGCCGATACCGACATGAACGTGGTGCTGAGCGAATCCGGCGAGCTGATCGAGGTCCAGGGCACCGCGGAGTCCGGCACCTTCACCCGTGGTCAGCTCAACGCCATGCTGGATCTGGCCGAAAAGGCCGGGAACGAGCTGTTCGAGCACCAGCGTGAGGCGCTCGGCAATCGCGCCTGAGCGGTCGCCGTGACGAGATGAGTCGCATGAACGAAGGCGCCGGCCCCCTGAGGGGCCGGCGCTTTCATGTCCGGCCCCGGACCCGGGCCAGACGGCGACGAAGGGAGGCTTACAGTTGCAGGTCGTACTCGACGATCAGCGGCGCGAACTCCGAGAAGGTGGCGTCGTAGTCGATCCAGGCGTCGGTGATATGGCGACGGAAGTTCGGCCCGACGATCTGGTAGTCCAGGCGCCAGCCCTCCTGACGGGAGCGCGGCTGATCCTGGTCCAGCGCCGGCCACCAGGTGTACTCGTCACCGTCGCGGTTGATCTCGCGGAAGGTGTCGATGAAGCCGGTGGGACCGAACACCTGGTCCATCCAGGCGCGCTCTTCGGCCTTGAAGCCGGGCGTCGTCTGGTTGTCGGCCCAGTTGGCCAGATCGATGGTCTTGTGGGCGATGTGCCAGGTGCCGCAGATGATGTACTCGCGGCGCTTGCGAGCCATCTTCGACAGGTACTCCTGGTACTGGGCCATGAACGCCTGCTTGGCGTCAGGATCGCTGCCGTCGGGCATCAGGAAGCTGGCGATCGAGAAGCGATCGTAGTCGGCCTGCAGAAAGCGTCCTTCATGGTCGCACTGGGGGAAGCCCAGGCCGTACATGATGGCCTTGGGGATCTTGCGGCAGTAGAGGCCGACCCCTGAGAAACCGTCCTGTTCGGCGTCGAGGAAGTAACCCTCGTAGCCCTCAGGATAAAGAATGCTGTCGTCCAGCTCGAAGCTTTTGGCCTTGATGTTCTGGACGCAGACAACGTCGGCGTCCTGGTTGGCGAGCCAGTCGAGAAAGCCTCGACCGACGGCCTCGCGGATGCCGTTTACATTGATGGTGGCGATTTTCATACGTGGTCCCTTTTGCGTCGCGCGTGTATGATACCCGACGTTTCGACGTTTGGGTAAATGGCCGGTCGAGAAAAACGTGATAAGGCCAGGCAATTGGACAGGAGGCCTCGTGGCTGACATGGCACCTCAACCGCCAGGCGCGGCGCGCCTTCATCCCTACCAGCGGGAGTTCATCGAGTTCGCCATCGGCGAGGGCGTGCTCAGTTTCGGTGAGTTCACCCTGAAGTCGGGGCGGGTGAGCCCGTACTTCTTCAACGCCGGCCTGTTCAAGACCGGCCGCGCCCTGGCGCGCCTCGGGCGCTTCTACGCCAAGGCCATCGAGCAAAGCGGGATCGAGGCCGACGTGCTGTTCGGTCCGGCCTACAAGGGCATTTCGCTGGCGGCGACCACCGCCGTGGCGCTGGCTGACCATCATGACCGTGATCTGCCCTTTGCGTTCAATCGCAAGGAGGCCAAGGACCACGGCGAAGGCGGCAACATCGTCGGGGCCGCGCTCGACGGTCGCATCATGATCATCGATGACGTGATCACCGCCGGTACGGCGATCCGTGAGGTGATGGGGCTGATCGACGGCGCCGGCGCCCAGGCCGCCGGGGTGGTGGTGGCGCTGGACCGCCAGGAGCGCGCCAGCGACGACACCGACAAGAGCGCCATCCAGCAGGTGCAGGCCGAGTTCGGCATCCCGGTGGTCAGCATCGTCGGCCTCGACCAGGTGCTGGCCTACCTCGAACAGAGCGGGGGAGACACCCTCAAACCCCACGCCGAGGCCATCCGCGCCTACCGCGAACGCTACGGCGTCAGCGCCTGAGTCGCTATGGCTTCCTTGCGCCGAGGTCTTCCTCCCAGGAGGGCCTCGGTGATCTCCCTGCCTCACATCGTCCTCCGCCGCGATCCTGGTGATGTCCAATGCTCGACGTGGTGCTCTATCAACCCGAGATTCCGCCGAACACCGGCAATCTGATACGCCTGTGCGCCAATACCGGATTTCGCCTGCACCTTATTGAGCCGTTAGGCTTTACCCTAGACGATAAGCGCCTCAGGCGCGCGGGGCTGGACTACCATGAGTGGGCGCGGGTCCGGGTCCACGCCGACTGGCAGACGTTCATCGACGAGGTTTCGCCCTCTCGGGTCTTCGCCGTCTCGACCCGTGGGCGGCGTGGTTACCATGAGCCCGACTATCGTTCCGGCGACGCCCTGGTATTCGGCCCCGAGACCCGAGGCCTGCCCCAGGCGATGCTCGATGCACTGCCGCCGGAGCAGCGCCTGCGCATCCCGATGCTGCCGGACAGCCGCAGCCTGAACCTGTCCAACGCCTGTGCGGTGCTGGTGTTCGAGGCCTGGCGACAACTCGATTTCGACGGCGCGGCGCGACTCGATGTCCAGCCCGGCGCCCAGGACGACGCATGAACGCACCTGTGAAGACGATCCGCGAACGCATCCGCGGCCTCAACCCGCGTCAGCGCGAGGCCGTGCACTTCATCGACGGTCCCTGCCTGGTGCTGGCCGGGGCCGGCTCCGGCAAGACCAGCGTGATCACCACCAAGATCGCCTACCTGATCCAGGAATGCGGCATGAGCGCCCGGCGCATCGCTGCGGTGACCTTTACCAACAAGGCCGCCCGCGAGATGAAGGAGCGGGTCAGCTCGATGCTGCAGGGGCGTGAAGGCCACGGCCTGACGGTCTCGACCTTCCACACGCTCGGCCTCAACATCATCCGCGGCGAGCTCAAGGCGCTGGGCTACAAGCCGGGCTTTTCACTGTTCGATCCGGAAGACGCCAAGGCGCTGCTGCGCGATCTGATGAACAAGGACGCCCAGGTCGACGCCGACCAGATCAATCAGGTCCAGGGAGTGATCTCCAACTGGAAGAACGACCTGATCCTGCCCGGCCAGGCGCTGTCCCACGCCGCCACCGAAGACGAGCAGTACGCCGCCCGGGTCTACGAGGCCTACGTTCGCCACCTCAAGGCCTACAACGCGGTGGACTTCGATGACCTGATCCTGCTGCCGGTGGTACTGCTGCGCGACGACCCCGAGGCGCTGGCCCGCTGGCGTCGCAAGATCCACTACATGCTGGTGGACGAGTATCAGGACACCAACGTCAGCCAGTACATGCTGGTCCGCATGCTGATGGCCGAGCGCCAGACCTTCACCGTGGTCGGCGACGATGACCAGTCGATCTACGCCTGGCGCGGTGCCCGGCCGGAGAACCTGGTGACCCTGGGCGAAGACTTTCCGCGGCTCAAGGTGATCAAGCTGGAGCAGAACTACCGCTCCACCGGCACCATCCTGCGCGCCGCCAACACCCTGATCGCCAACAACCCCCACGTCTACGACAAGACCCTGTGGTCGGACATGGGCCAGGGCGATCCGATCCGGGTGGTGGTCACGCGCCACGAGGAGGCAGAGACCGAGCGGGTCGCCAGCGAGATCCTGACCCGCCGGATCAAGGAGCGCGCCGAATGGCGTGACTTCGCGGTGCTCTACCGTGGCAACTTCCAGGCGCGCCTGCTGGAATTGAAGCTGCAGCACTACCAGATTCCCTACAAGCTGTCCGGCGGCACCTCGTTCTTCTCCCGGGGCGAGATCAAGGACGCCATGGCCTACCTGCGGCTGTTGATCAATCCGGCCGACGACAACGCCTTCCTGCGTATCGTCAACGTGCCGCGTCGCGAGATCGGCCCGACCACCCTGGAGAAGCTCGCCAACTACGCCACCGAGCGCGGCGTCTCGTTGTTCGCCGCCTGTCACGAGCTGGGGCTGGCCGAGCAGCTGCCGGCCCGCGCGGTGGAGCGGCTTACGCGGTTCACCCACTTTATCGATGGGGTACGCCGCCGCATGGACCAGGGCGACGCCATCGCCGCGATCCGCGAGATGATGCGCGAGATGGACTACGAGGCCTGGCTCTACCAGAACGCCAGCGCCCCCACCATCGCCGAGCGGCGCATGGCCAACGTGTGGATCCTGATCGACCAGCTCGAGAAGTCGATGCAGGCCGATCCGGAAGAGAACACCGCCAGCACCGATACCGAAACCGACGACGTGGAATCGGCGATCTCGCGCCTGGTATTGCGCGATATCCTCGAGCAACAAGCGGAAGAAGATGACTCGGATCGTGTGCAATTGCTGACCATGCACGCCTCCAAGGGCCTCGAGTTCCCCCACGTCTACCTGATGGGTCTCGAGGAAGAGCTGTTGCCTCACCGCAACTCCATCGAGGCCGGCACCGTGGAGGAGGAGCGCCGCCTGGCCTACGTTGGCATCACCCGTGCCCGGCGTACCCTGACCATGACGCTGGCGCGCCAGCGCAAGGCCTACGGCGAGTTGATGGACTGCGCCCCCAGCCGCTTCCTCGACGAGTTGCCGCCGGATGATCTGGAGTGGGAAGGACGCGCCGATCGGGAAGACCCCGAGCGCAAGCAGGAGCGGGGCAAGAGCGCCATCGCCGGGCTGCGCTCGCTGCTGGACTGAATCCATCCACAGCCGCTGGATCGCCACAGGCTGTGGATAAGCCCGATGGCATCAAGGCTTGGCACGACCCGAGTGCAGGACCAGGCCTCGCCAGCAGACCAACGCAAGCGGGGCGCCCATGGGCGCCCCGCTGCTATATCGCGTGAGTCGATTTACTGGGTCATGTAAATGACGGCCGCCTTGATCTCGTCATCGGACAGACTCGGGTTGCCACCCTTGGGCGGCATCGCGTTGAAGCCGTTGATGGCGTGGTCATAGAGGGTGTCCATGCCCTTGGCCAGGCGCGGTTCCCAGGCGGCGGCGTCACCGCGAACCGGGGCGCCGGCGACACCGGCTTCATGGCACGCCATGCAGATGCCGCCATAGACCGCTTCACCATCGATGGCCGCCACCGCCGGGTCGACCTCGGCAGAGCCTGCATCGGTTGCAGCGGCGTCGTCGCCGCCAGCCGCATCGGTGGCGGCAGCGTCCTCACCTGCTGCTTCGTTGCTGGCAGCGGCGGCGCTGTCGTCTGATGCTGTCTCTTCGGCAGGGGCCGCCTCGCTGGCGCCTGCGTCGCTTGACGGCACTTCCATCACCGGCTCGACCAGGTAGGCCACCGCCGCATGGACTTCTTCATCGGACAGGTTCGGGTTGCCGCCACGGGCCGGCATCGCATTGAAGCCGTTAAGAGCGTGATCCAGCAGGGTGTCGAAGCCCTTGGTGGTGCGTTCGGCCCAGGCCGCTTCGTCGCCGCGCTTGGGTGCGCCGGCGACGCCGGTATCGTGGCAGGCCATGCAGATGCCGCCGTAGACGGCTTCGCCATCGACGCCACCGCCCGACGCCGCGGCGTCACCGCCGCCTGACGCGGCGGCCATGGCGCTGCCACATTCCTGGCCTTCGAGGCACACAGAACCTACCGGGGCCAGGCGCTCGGCCATGGCGTCACGCTCGGCATCGTCCTGTGCCATCGCCTGGCCGGAGCCCAGGCCCAGGGTGATCAGACACCCCATGATCAGCTTGCTGGATTTCACTCTCACCACCTCTGTAACGGTCGCTTGATGGAAGTTATTGTTGGTGGCGCCGAGCACGGCCATCGTCCCTATCGCCGGGCGTCACGCTGTGCCGGCAGTATAGCGAGATCGCTCGAGACGGGAAAATGTCGCCCGTCGCCGGGAAGGTGGCGCTGCGGGGCTTGGGCATGCCCTTGGGTGGACACCGGCGGGTGCGCAAGGTAGGATATGGCTCGCCGCGTGACAGGTTCAGGCGGCACCGCGCGCCCTTAGCTCAGCTGGATAGAGCGTTGCCCTCCGGAGGCAAAGGTCAAAGGTTCGAATCCTTTAGGGCGCGCCATAGAATTCAAGGGCTTACGACGCTGTCGTAGGCCCTTTTTCATGTCTGGAGGGTAGGTCGGCAGGGGGGCATCGAGCGCTCGAATCGGGCCATTCACTGCCGTTGAATTTGCCCATTGCTGCACGAGCACATGCTTGAAAGTGCACGGTTTTCTGCCAAAGTTCGCCCTTGAGGCGAAAGCGCCTTTGCTGATCTGGATCAAGTCGGCCTTTGTTGCCGAGCGCCGTTGGCCAGGAGCGAGCGGCAGCTTCGCCCCTGGCGTGAACGTTACGCTTCTCTGGCGTGGACGTTTCTCTTCTCTGGCGTGGACGTTACCGGGCGCTCGCTGGACGCTTACTCGACCGGGCCGCTATCCAGCTCGCTGAACACGACCTGGGCGTAGTCGCCGTGTTGCTGGTCGGTTTCCCACACCCCGGTACCCAGGCAGGCGCCAGATTCCGGCTTGGTGTTGCACTGGTTATAGGAACCCGCCTTGAAGTACATCCAGTCACCGGCGTATCCCTGCGGATGGTCGGCCTCGTCGACCTCACCGTCGGGACCGACGTTGTCGGCCAGGTTCTGCTCGAAGGTGCGGGTGGGGTGGCCGTCTGACGCGAAGGTCAGGTGCATGACGTCGTCCTTGACCTCGACCCGATAGCGGAAGCTCTCGCCCAGGGCGATGCCCGCCTCGCCCGGATCCTCGCTGCCGCTCCAGTCGTTGCCCCACACCGCGTGGCTGATATCGATGCGCTCGGGGTCATCCTTCTCGAGGTTGCGTTCGTAGTTCCAGAACACCGAGCCGGTCTCGTGGTCGGGAAACTTCTTGTAGTAGATCTTCAGCGGTTCGTTGCCGTGGCCGAAGCCATTGTCCTGGGCCAGCACCGCTTCGTCCTTGCCGGCGTGGATCTGGCCGATGACCACCGAATAGGCCGCTGCCCGGTCGGGCTTGTCGGTGCGCTCGGCGACGTGATCGACCCGCTGCGTAGCATCGAGGTAGCCGCCGATCTGGGCGTAGCGGTCAGCCTCGGGGTGAGAGGCGAGGGCAAAGTTCTGCTCAGGTGCCTTGGGGCCGAAGGCGTCGTCGGCGCCGGCCAGCATCTGGCGCAGTTCGGTGCGTGCATTGCTGGAATTGGGGGTGGTGAAGGCGCTGTTGGGGGTCACGAAGACCAGATTATTGTTGTCGTTCAGATAGTAGTAGTCCGGATGTTGATAGGACTGAAGCTCGCCGACCGATATCTCGTCGACGTCGTCGTCGCCGTCGGCGTCCATGGGCAGGGTCAACTTCCAGGTCGTGAGGTCGAAGACTTGCGCCGGAGGCGTACCCTCGTCGGCGGCCATGGAGGATACACCGAAGGAGGAGACGGCCAGGGCCGACAGCGCGACGATCAGGGGCTTGCGAAGGGGGTGTCGAAGGGACTGGTAAAGGGGCTGGCAAAGGGAATGGCGGTGGGAGAGAAAACGGCTGAGATGGTCGTGTTCGAGCACGGCGTTGTTCCTTGTTGTGCTGGGGTGGCATCAGCAAGGCTAGAATTGCGTTTCAATATTGTCAAAGATGATTCATCAAAAATAAAACGAGGTTTTGTTTGTGTGGGTTCCATGCCTGATAAAAAAAGCCGCCCGGAAGGGCGGCAAGGCGGGGAACCTGTAGGGCCTATGCGTGGCAGTCGACAAGGGTGGCCTGGGGTGAGCCGATAAGCGGCCCGTCTTCCGACGTGGCGTGAAGGGCCGTTGGCACATCGACCTTGAAGCGGCCCACCAGCGAGGCCATGTCGCGAGCCCGCTTGTCGAGGGACTCGCTGGCGGTGGCAACGCGTTCGACCAGGCCGGTGTTGCGCTGGGTGACGTCCTCGAGTTGCGCCAGTGCCTGAGTGATCTGTTCGATACCCAGCGACTGCTCGGTCGCCGCGGTGGAAATCTCCGACACCAGGGTCGCCGTCTGCTGGGCATGCTCGGAGATGGTGACCAGCGCCTCGCTGGTGGAGGTCACCAGGCGCTCGCCCTTGTCGACCCGCTGCGTACTGGTGGTGATCAACCGGCGGATCAGGGTGGCTTCCTCTGCGCAGCGGCTGGCGAGTTTCTGCACCTCCGAGGCCACCACCGAAAACCCTCGACCCTGGTCGCCGGCGCGCGCCGCCTCCACCGAAGCGTTCAGGGCCAGAATATTGGTCTGGAAGGCGATGTCGTCGATGGCCTCGACGATCCTGGTGACTTCCTGGTTGGCGTCGCGAATCTGTTCCATGGCCGTTCGGGTCTGGGCGGCGTTCTGGCTCAGGTCGTTGGCGCGGCAGGCGACTTCACGGGTCATTTCCTGCGCCTGGCGAGCGGAATCAGAGGTCTGCTTCACGGTGGCGGTGATCTGCTCCATGCTGGAAGCGGTCTGGATCAGTGAGGCCGCCTGCTGCTCCGTCCTGCTCGCCAGGTCCTGGTTGCCCCGGGTGATTTCTCCACTGACCGCCTCGACGGCGCTGGCGCTCTTCTTCAGGTTGACCACCAGGCTGGCAATATTGCTCAGCGAGTCGTTGAAAGCGCGGTAAAGCTGCGACAGCTCGTCCTTGCCGGGTACCGCCAGTCGCTTGGTCAGGTCATCCTTCTGCTCGCTGATGTCCATCAGGGCAATCTTTAGAGGACGCACCACGCTGCGGGCGGTGATGATCGAAAAGGCAAGGGTGACGAGCAAGACGGCAAGCATGACCAGGGCGTGCTTGAGCAGGTAGCTGAAGGACGCTTTCTGCAAGTCGTCAATACGTGCCAGAAGGTACTGCTCTGCCGACCGGGAGATCTGCTGAATGCCATCGATATACTCGGTCTGGGCCTCGAACCACTCCTGGTGATCGATACCGAAGCCGCCGCTTGAGGCCTTTTCGAGGACCACGCTGCGCATGGCATTCAAACGCTCGCCAAGTGCGCTGTCGGTCAGCGTCTTGAGCTCCTCCTGAACCCTCGGTGATGAAAGCTCGAAGAAGTTCTTCTTGTGCACATCGGACTTCACGATCAACGAAAGCAGCTTCCTGAACATTACTGGCGATATCGCGTCGGCGCTGAAAGATGCCGCCAGTACCGCCCGTTCTATGCCGGCCAGCTCCTTGATGTTCAAAAGGTCGTAATAGGCCGTCAGCTGACGGGCGACTTCTCCCTGATCGACGCCAAAGGTCAGCTTGGCGACGATATCGATCAGCGCCTCGTTGATGTTGGTATAAGCGTCCGTCGATGCTTCGGCAGAGATGTCGAGACCATCGACCTTGCGCCGTAGGTCATCCTTCTCCTCAAGCAGATGCTTCGCCAGATCGACCTGTGCTTCGATTCGAGGGTCGTGACGGGAAAAATCGATGTCAGCGATGTAGCGGTCAAATGATTCGGCCTGGGTATTGGTCGCCTCACGTTGCACCGGTAGCTCTGTATGATAGTTGCGGCCCTGACTGCTGAGAAAGGCGGCCGTCATCCCCCGTTCGCGCTGAAGTTCGTGCACCAGATTGGCCGAATGACGCCCGAGAATCGCCACCTCTTGAAGATTGTCCATTCGGGTGACGACCGCCTGGCGTTCCAGCACCGTGGAGAGCGTCATCCAGAGGATGGAAAGCAGCGGCAAGAAAAGCACCAGGAAGAACTTTCTTCCCATGGTCAGGCGATCAAGGAGTGATGTCATTGGCAGAGGGCTCATGCTGGGAGGGGCCAACCGGCAGTCATGGCATGAGCGAAGTCATATCCTGGCTTGCTCATCGCTCGGACTGCCTCCGGTTAGCAGCGATGCCAGGGTTATCGACCCATGAAAGCGTCAAGTTGAGAGGAATATGCTAAAGCGCTTCGCACCAATGATCTGGGTCATGAGAGCAGCCGGTTCTCGGCCCTGATGCTCAGGTTTAACCCAGATATTCACTGGATGATGGAGGTTTAACGAGAATGGCCGCCCCGGAGGGCGGCCTGTCTTTTTGCCCGAACCTCAGAGCTCTAGTCCTGAAGGCGAGTCGGGGGGATGTTTTCGGTCAAGCAGGGTGGTCAGGGAAGGATGCGTTCGGATGGCGGGCATGGGCGCGATGGCTGCGACCGACGAGGGTCACGCCGATATACAGAGCCGACGACACCACGCAGCCGGTCAGCGGACCGATCAACCAGCCCACATCGGCGAACAGCATCATGTAGCCGCTGGTGAAGAAGCCGCCGAGCATGGCCGCCAGCGCCCCCCAGGCCGAGCCCTGCCAGAAGGTCGAGATGAACACCGGTCCGATCAGGCTGGCGAGCAGGGTGCCGGTGCCAAGGATGCCGAGCCAGGACAGCATGAAGGGCGGTGCGTAGAGCATCATCAGCAGCGCCAGCACCCCGAGCACCAGCACCGCGGCCCGGTTCAGGCCCAGGACGCGCCGTGCCGAAGGCTGGCGTTCGGCAAAGATCGCCAGGCGCAGGTCGTGGGAGACGCTGGAGGCCACGGTGTGCAAAAGGGAGTTGGCGGTGGACTTCATGGCGAAGATGATGAACAAGGTGATGACGCCCTGGATCGCCGGATGCATGAACTGCTCGAGATAGACCGGCATGGCGCTGTCGGGGTCCGCCAGGCCCGGCAGCTTGACCCTGACGTAGAGCCCGACCAGCGGAATCAGACTGAGCAGGCCGCCGAGCACCGCGACGTAGATGCCGACCTTGTGCAGCTTGACCTCGGGCTTGAAGGCCAGGAAGCGGATCGCCATGAACGGCAGCACCGCCGCGAACAGAAAGGCGTAGGGCAGGACCAGGAAGACGTTGCCTCTGGAGGCGCCGTAGTGGGCCCCGTTGGTCGGGTTCAACAGCTCCGGGTCGATGGCGTTCAAGCCGCTTTCCCACTCGTTCACGTCAATGGTGGTCAGCATCTGGATGACGATGATGACCGCCGCCAGGGCCATGCCCCAGACCATGATGGTGTCGGTCCAGGCCACTGCGGCCAGCCCCCCGAGCATGGTGTAGAGGATGATCACCCCGACCATCAGCATGGCGCTCTGGTCGAGCTCGATGCCCAGCCAGCTGGCACCCAGAAGCCCCACCGCCTTGATCTGACTGGTCAGGAAGACCAGCAGCAGCACCACGGTGATGATCGCCGATACCGCCTGCAGCACTCGCCCCATGGCGCCGCCGCCGTGGGACTGGCCGATGTACTCGGGGATGGTGTTGCTGCCCATCTCGATCGCCTTGCGCTGCATGAAGCGGGCGAAGTAGAGCACCGCGATGACCATCGCCGGTGCAAAGAAGAAGTTGCCCAGCACCTCGATGGCACCAAACTGGTAGGTGACCCCGGGCGAGCCCATGAAGCCCCAGCCGCTGAATCCGGTGGCAACGATGGTACCGGCACCGACGAAGGCCCCCAGCGAGCGCCCGGCGACCAGGAAGCCGGCGGCGTCATCCTTGTGCATGCGCCGCGAGGACAGGTAGCCCAGATAGAGCATCAGGCCGAAGGTCATCAGCAGAAGCGCCCAATTGAACAGGGTAAAGGAGTCCATGTGCGTCACCTCGGTTGGCGGGCCTTGAGTTCTCGACGCAGGTAGGCTGCACCGGTGTGAATCAGCATGTAGAGCGTTAGAATGGCAAAGGTGGTCAATACCCAGGAGTTCATGAGGAAGCCTCTATTGTTTGTTGTTGGACGTCGACAATCGGCAGTCGTCGAGAGGTAGCGTCGATCTCCATCGACAGATTCAAGGTATTTTCTTGCCGCTGATGCGACCAATAAGAACGACAAATCGATGCATGATCTATGCCAATGAGGCCCCAGGTTGAAGACGATACCGAGTGAGTTATTGCGTACCTTCGTGACCATCAATGAGCTGGGAGGCTTTACCGCGGCAGGAGAGCGCCTGGGGCGTTCCCAGCCCGCCATCAGCCTGCAGATGAAGAAGCTCGAGGAGATGCTGGGTACTCGCCTGTTTCTGCGCGGAAGTCAGCTGGAAATGACCCAGGATGGTGACTATCTCTACCAGGAAGCCAGGGCCATGCTGGCGATCAATGATCGGCTGGTGGAGAAGCTTTGCGGAGGGGGCGTCAGTGGCAAGGTAAGGCTAGGTATTCCCAACGATTTCGAGCTGGCATTTGTGCCGCGAGTGCTGAGGAATCTGGCGCGGGTCTACCCCAATATCGAGGTCGAGGTCGACTGTGAAATCAGCAAGGTCATACTCCAGCGTTTTCACCGGCACCACTACGATATCGCCCTGGTGATGGAGCCGGAAAGGGTCGACGATGATCGCGATGCTCGGGATATCCGGGTAGATGACCTGGTCTGGGTGGTCGGCGACACGGCATTGCTGGAGGGTGAAGCGCCGCTGCCTCTGGTCACCTATCCCCTGGGGTGCCTGTACCGCTCGGCGGCGGAAGCGGCGTTGAGGGCCAGGGCGATGCCCTATCGGGTGAGCTACGCCAGTACCAGTCTGCTCGGAATCTTCACCGCGGTGGAGGAGGGCCTGGGCGTGACCGCCCTGGCGCGCAGCGTCAGCCCCGACCACTTGCACTGCGTGGATGGGGCGGACCGGCTGCCCGAGCTTGGACGCGTCACCTTCGGCCTGCACTACCAGACCGGCGAGCTGTCCGTGGCGGCGCACCACGTGCTGGACTACCTCAGGGCCGGGCTCGCCGACATGGGGGGCGAGCGGCCCCCCATGTCACGTCCCGGCCGGTGATCGCCGGATCGGTTCAACCCACGATGTTATGCGCCGGCCCGTAGGGGAAGCCGGTGATATTGTCGACACCGTCTTCCTTGACCACCAGGATGTCGTGCTCGCGGTAGCCACCGGCGCCGGGCTGGCCTTCGGGAATCATCAGCATGGGCTCCATCGACACCACCATGTTGGGCTCCAGTACGGTGTCGATGTCCTCGCGCAGTTCGAGACCCGCCTCGCGGCCATAGTAGTGGCTCAGGGTGCCGAAGGAGTGCCCGTAGCCAAAGGTGCGGTACTTGAGGACGTCGTGTCTGGCGAAGATCTCGTTGAGCTCGTGGGCGATGTCGCTGCAGCGGGCGCCGGGGCGAATCAGCTGCTGTCCGCGCTCGTGGACCTCGCAGTTGATCTCCCACAGCCGCAGATGGGCATCGCTTGCGTGCTCGCAGAACAGGGTGCGCTCCAGCGCCGTGTAGTAGCCCGAGATCATTGGGAAGGTGTTGAGGCTCAGGATGTCGCCGGGACGCACGCGACGGCTGGTGACCGGATTGTGGGCGCCGTCGGTGTTGATGCCGGACTGGAACCACACCCAGGTGTCCATCAGCTCGCTCTGCGGGTAGGTCTTGGCGATCTCGCGCACCATGGCGCTCTGGCCGGCCAGCGCCACTTCGTACTCGGGCACCCCGGCGGCGATGGCGTCGCGTACCGCGACACCGCCCACGTCGGCGATACGCGCCCCCTGACGGATCAGCGCGATCTCTTCGGCGGACTTGATCATGCGCATCTGCATGGTGGGTACGCCGATGTCGACCAGCTCTACCTCGCCAAGGGCGCTTTCCAGCTTGTCGCGGTTGGCCAGGGTCAGATGGTCGAACTCCACCCCGATGCGTCGTTTGCCTTCGCATAGCCGCATGATGGCCTTGAAGAAGTTGTCCTTCTGCCAGTCGGTGTAGACGATGTTGTCGCCCAGACGGTTTCGCCGATACGGTTGGCCGCCGTCGATGTTGGCGCTGACGGTAGTAAAGCCTTCCTGGGTCACCACCAGTCCATAGTCGCGGCCGAAGCGACAATAGACGAAGTCACTGAAGTAATTGATGTTGTGATAGGAGGTCAGGACCACGGCATCGACCTGCTGCTCGGCCATGTGCTGGCGTAGACGGGCCAGGCGGCCCTGCATCTCGGTGTCGCTGAAGGTGGGGGTGACCTTTTCACCGTTGGGGATCTCGATCAGAGAGGGCAGTTGCATAGGGGCTCCTTGTAATTCTTGGCCGACAGGGCGGTGGTTCTCATCCTGCGCTGGCGCCAGCCTCGACGCTGACCACCACGCTGGATCGACTATCGCCGTGGAGCCGTCAACGGCGCCAATCACAACCGCAAATGCCCCCATTTGCGCCAAAAAAATGGTTCTTGAACAGTGCGTTAAAGGAGTGTCTGGAAGCGCTTGTGGTTGCCGCCCCAGGCCTGTCGAAGGGCCACCCTGACCACTGTCCAATGGCTTTGCATAAATCAGGCTTATGCAAAGCATAAAATCTTGAAAATTGTCTAATACGCCTACCTGGCCGAGTCTCAAGTGACGCCTGTCTTGCCGTTAACAAAGCGGTGGCGGGCCCAGATCACAATCACAACGACTCAACGGGTACCCCCATGACCTCCAGGATGCTCCCCCTGCTGGCGCTTGGCGCCTTCGCCGGTCTTTCCACCTCGGCCCAGGCCCTCGACATCAAGCTCGGCCATGTGCTGGCCCCGACCCATAGCTGGCATATCGCCGCCGAAGGCTTCGCCGACGAAGTGCGCGAGGCCACCGAGGGTCGCGTCAACTTCCAGGTCTTCCCCAGCGGCCAGCTCGGCAACGAAAAGACCATGGTCGAAGGCATGCAGATCGGCAGCGTGCCCGCCGGGGTGATCGGCTGCGGCTCCTTCCAACCGCTGGACGCCCGCTTCGGCATCGTCGAGCTGCCCTACTCCTGGGCGGACCGCCAAGACGCCTACGCCGCCTACGACGGTGAGCTGGGCGAGGCGCTGGAAGCCATCGCTTCCGACTACAACATGAAGATCCTGTCCTGGTGGGAGAACGGCTTCCGCCACGTCACCAACAACCAGGGCCCGGTCGAGACCCCCGAGGACCTGGCCGGCCTGAAGATCCGGGTAACCCCAGACAAGATGCGCCTGGATACCTTCACCGCGCTTGGCGCGAGTCCGGCCCCGCTGTCCTTCGGCGAGCTCTACTCGGCGCTGCAGCAGGGGGTGTTCGACGCCCAGGAAAACCCGCTGTCGATCATCCATTCCTCGTCCTTCTTCGAGGTCCAGGACTACGTTTCGCTGACCGGACACGTATGGGCACCGGCCTGCCTGACCGTCGCCAACAACGTCTGGCAGCGCCTGTCCGAGGACGACCAGGCGGCGGTCCAGCAGTTGGCCGACGCCTGGCGTGACGAACAGCGCCGCATGACCCAGGAGGACGACTCGCGCCTGGTGGCCGAGCTCGAGGCCGAAGGCATGAGCGTCAACGAGGTCGATACCGCGCCGTTCAATGCCGCCGTCCAGGGCGTCTGGGCCGACTACGAAGACGTCTTCGGCAGCGACCTGATGGCGCTGGTGAAGCGCTACCGCGAAGGGCAGTGAGCGCGATGACCGTGCACGGCCTGCTGCACCCCGTGGCGCGTCTCGTCTCGCGCCTGTGCCTGGCGCTGGCCGGCATCGGCGCCGCCCTGCTGGCGGCGCTGGTCGCCTACTCGGTGTTCATGCGCTGGGTGGTGGGGGCGCCGCCCCACTGGGCCGAAGAGCTGCCCCAGCTGGTGCTGGTGTGGACCGCGCTGCTGGCCGGCGTGGCCTGCACCTACAAGCGCAGCCACCTCAGCGCCGGACTGATGCCGCTGCTGGTGAGTTCCCCCGCCGTTCGCAGAGGGATCACCCGGGCCACCGACCTGCTGCTGCTGGTGATGCTGCTGTTGCTGGCCAAGGCCGGCTGGGACCTGGCCTGGCTGACCATGAGCCAGACCACCACGGCGCTGCAGCTACCTGCGGGGCTGGTGTATCTGTCGGTGCCGGTGTGCTGCGCCGGCATGGCGCTGGCGCAGTGTGACCATCTGCTGGCGCGCCAGCCGCTGCCACAGGAGGGCGACGCATGACCCTTGGTGCCTTGACCCTGGTGGGCGTCTTCGCCCTGGCGATCCTGATCGACATTCCCATCGCCTTCGGCCTGATCCTGGCGGTGCTGTCCTATCTGCTGATGTTCGGCGCGGCGCCGATGATGGTCTCTGCCCAGCAGTTCGTGGCGGGCATGGAGAGCTTCACCCTGCTGGCCATTCCGCTGTTCGTGATGGCCGCCCAGTTGATGAATCACGCCGGACTGACCCAGCGTCTGGTGCGTCTGTGCATGGCGCTGGTGGGCGACATCCGCGGCGGCCTGGCGGTGGTCGCGGTGCTGGCCTGCATGATGTTCGGGGCACTGTCAGGCTCCGGCGTGGCCGACGTCATCGCCATCGGCAGCATGCTGCTGCCGGCGATGCAGCGCAGCGGCTATCACCGCGGCTTCAGCAGCGCCCTGGTGGGCACCGCCAGCTCCATCGGCACGGTGATCCCGCCGAGCATCGTGATGATCGTCTACGGCACCACCTCCAACACCTCGGTGGGCAAGCTGTTCATGGGCGGCGTGATCCCCGGCCTGCTGCTGACCCTGGCGCTGGTGGGGGTGGCCATCTATGTGTCACGCCGCAACGGCTGGTCCGGTGGTACCCGGCCCGAGCCCGGCGAGCGCAAGCGTGCCTTTATCGCTGCCCTGCCGGCGCTGCTGGTGCCGGTGCTGATCATCGGAGGCATTCGCTTCGGCGTCTTCACCCCCACCGAAGCCGCCGCCTCGGCCATCGTCTATGCGCTGATCGTCGGCACCCTGGTCTATCGCAGCCTGAGCCTTCGGGACATCGTCGACAGCGTCATCGCCACCGCGGAGACCTCCGGCGCCATCCTGGTCATCATCGGTGCCGCCGGCATGTTCGCCTGGGGCCTGACCTACGAACAGGTGCCCCAGGCCATCGCCACACTGATCGGCGAGATCACCGACAGCCGCTATGGCGTACTGCTGCTGCTGACCGTGGTGTTGCTGGTGCTCGGCTCCTTCATGGAAAGCATCGCCATCATCATCATCGTCACCCCCATCGTCATGCCGCTGCTGGTGCAGTACGGCATCGACCCGGTGCACTTCGGGGTGCTGCTGACGGTGAACCTGGCGATCGGCGCCAATACGCCGCCGCTGGGGGTCGACCTGATGGCCGCCTGCCGCATCGCCGGAATCAGCGTGATGGAGTCGTTGCGCTACCTGGGACTGATGCTCGGGGCGATGATCGCGGTACTGCTGCTGATCACCTTCGTGCCCGACATCGTGCTGTTCCTGCCGAACCTGATGGAGTGACCCATGGCGTCCTTGATTCCGACTCCTTTGTCCCTGACCCAGTGTCGCAGCTGGCTGTTCGTGCCGGGGCATGACCCGGCACGCCTGGATCAGGCGCTGGATAGCGGCGCCGAGGCCATCATCGTCGACCTGGAGGAGTTCACCCCGGCCGCCGATCGCCGCCAGGCCTGCGACGACTTTGTCGCCTTCGCCGAGCGCTGCCGGCAGCACCAGCGGCTGCCCATGGCGCGCATCAACCCGCTGACCCAGGGCGGCAAGGGCGAGCTGGCGGCGCTGATGCGGGCACGACCAGCGGCCATCTTCCTGCCCCAGGTCGAGTCCTCCATGGACATCGTGCTGCTGGCCCTGGCACTGGCCCGCGAAGAGCGTCGCGTCGGCCTCGAACAGGGCTGTACCGCGCTGATACCGACGCTGGAGAGCGCCGTCGGTGTGGGCGCCGCAGCGGAGATCCTCAAGGCAAGCCCAAGGGTGAGCGCGGCGCTTCTCGGCAGTGGCGATCTGTCGCGTGATCTGGGCGTTGCCGCCGACGCCGAGCCAGGCGAGCGGGCCAGCGTCCTGGCGCCCTGGCGCCAGCGCTTCGTCGACGCCTGCGCCAAGGCCGAGTGTCTGGCCATCGACGGCCCCTGGACTTACCGAGAGGGCTTCGAGCAAGACCTCGAGTGGGCCATGGCGCGGGGCTTTCGTGCCCGCTGCGTGGTGCTGCCCGAACAGATCGCCCCGCTGCACCGCGCCCTGACAGACGCCTGAACCGTCTTTACCAACAACGATATCGAGAACCCTGACATGAGCCTGCCAGCCTCCACGCTTTCGCCAACCACGTCCCTTGCGCGCCGCAATGGCGGCCAGATCCTGATGGACCAGCTGCGCGCCCACGGCGCCCGCCGGGTCTTCCTGGTGCCGGGGGAAAGCTACCTGCCCTGCATCGACGCCCTCAACGAGCATCGGGGCGCCATCGAGCCCATCGTCTGTCGTCAGGAAAGCGGCGCCGCCTACATGGCCGAGGCCTACGGTAAGCTGACCAACGAGCCGGGCATCTGCTTCGTGACCCGTGGCCCGGGGGCCACCAACGCCTCCATCGGGGTGCATACCGCCTTTCAGGACTCGACCCCGATGATCCTGTTCATCGGCCAGGTAGGGAACGACTTCGTCGAGCGCGAGGCCTTCCAGGAGATCGACTACCGTCGCATGTTCGGCCCCATGGCCAAGTGGGTCGCCCAGATCGATGCCACCGATCGTATCCCCGAGTACATCGCCCGGGCCTATCGCGTCGCCACCAGCGGGCGTCCCGGTCCGGTGGTGCTGGCGTTGCCGGAAGACACCTTGTGGGGCGAGGCCGAGGTGGCCGACGCCCAGCCCATGGCCAAGCTGCATTCCCACCCCGGCGCGGCTCAGCTCGAGGCGCTCAAGGCGCGTCTGGCCGAGGCCGAGCGGCCCTTCCTGCTGATCGGTGGCAGCGGCTGGACGGCACAGGCTCAGGCCCAGATGGCGGCCTTCGCCGAGCGTTTCGATCTGCCGGTGGGGGTGGCCTGGCGCCGGCTCGAGTGCTTCGACCAGCGCGATCCGCGCTTTGTCGGCCACGTCGGCTTCGCCATGGACGACGCCCTGCGCGAGCGGCTTGAGCACAGCGACCTGCTGATCGCCGTCGGCACCCGCATGGGCGAGGCCACCAGCGAAGGCTACTCGTGGATCCAGTCGCCGACCCCGCGCCAGACGCTGGTGCACGTCTACCCGGATCCCGAAGAGCTGGGCCGGGTCTATCATGCCGAGCTTGCCATCAACGCCGACGTGGTGGGCTTCGCCGCCGCCCTGGACGGGCTGGCGCCGGACACCTCACCGCGCTGGGCCGACCAGACCCGCGCCGCGCGCGCCGACTACCTGGCGACGCTTGAGCCCCAGCCGGCCCCGGGGCCGCTGAGTCTCGACAAGGTCGCCGCCAGCGTCGATCGTCGCCTGGATGGCCAGGGCTGCATCAGCGTGGGGGCCGGCAACTATGCGCTGTACGCCCACCGTTACGTGCGCTTCGCCGGGCTTGGCAGCTCGCTGGCGCCGACGGTGGGCTCCATGGGCTACGGCCTGCCGGCGGCGATCTCGTTCAAGCTCGAGCACCCCGACCGCCCGGCGGTGTGCTTCGCCGGTGACGGCTGCTTCCAGATGAACCTGCAGGAGTTGGGGGTGGCGCTGCAGTACGATGTCGGCCTGGTGATCCTTCTGTTCAACAACGGCATGTGGGGTACCATCCGTGCCCACCAGGAAAACGACTTCCCCGGCCGCGAGATCGCCCTGACCTTCACCAACCCGGCCTTCACCACCCTGGTCGAGTCCTACGGCGGCCTGGGCGAGATCGTCGAGCGGGACGAGGACTTCGACGCCGCCTTCGAGCGCGCCCTGGCCTTCGCCGAGCGCGAACGCCGTCCGGCGCTGATCGAACTGCGCTACGAGGCCGACGGCATCGCCCCGGGCAAGCGGCTGAGTGCCATCCGCGAGGCTGCCCTGGCGCGTTGAACAGGCTGCCCTATGGCGTATCGTCAAAAGCGAGGGGTGCCAGGGCGGCGTCGGCCACGTCGATACCGGTGGTCAGGCGGTGCTCCATGGGCACCTTGGCCATGCTGGTGAGGAAGAACTCGATAAAGGTTGTCTCCGCCACGCTGGCGCGGCCTTCGCGGTGCCACATCAGGTGCAGGTCGATGTCGGCCACGCCGTCGTAGGGCGGCAGCGGCCACAGTTCGCCGTCCGCCACCTGCCGGGCCACCAGGTGCTCCGGCAGGCAGCCGATGCCCCAGCCCGCCATGACCATGCGCTGGATCTCCTGCAGACGACTGGACTGCCCCACCACCGGGCCCTTGAGGCCGTGCTGGGCGCGGAACACCGCCAGCGGCGACAGCACCCCGTCGAGCTGCTCGCTGCCAAAGGACACGTAGGCCTCCTGCTTGAGTTCTTCCATGGGCAGGCTGTCGCGGCCGAACAGGCGGTGGCTGCGCCCGCAGTACAGCCGATAGCGCTGGCGCGCCAGCACCTGGCTGTCGAGGTTGTCCGGGCAGCTCTGTGCCAGGCAGATACCCAGCGCGCTCTGGCGCTGTGACAGGGCGTGCTGCACCTCCTGGCTCGACATGTCCTCGATCTCGAAGGTGATCTGCGGATAGCGACGATGGAAGGCCGCCAGCACGCTGTCGAGAAAGCGACACTGGATACCGGTGATAAAGGCCAGCGAGACGTGGCCGGCCACCTCCGGGTCCGATTCCCCCACCGAGGCCGCCAGGCGTGCCACATTGGCGTAGATATCCACCGCCTCGCGGTACACCAGCTGACCCGCCTGGGTCACCCGAAAGCGATGGCTGTCGCGCTCGATCAGCTTCTGGCCCAGCCGTTCTTCCAGCCGTTTCAGCGACAGGCTCACCGCCGGCTGAGACAGGTACAGGCGCACCGCCGCCTTGCTCACGCTCTCTTCCTGCACGATGACGATAAAGGTTCGCAGCAGGTTCCAGTCCAGGGTGTCGTGAATCGGCCGCATCACCGGCTCCTTTCATTTCTGTCAGCAAGAGGCGCTCGTGGGGACGATCTGTCCTCGCCGAAGGCGCCCTGATGTTGGCCTGTGTATGGTTGGCCAAGCTGTTGTCAGAGAATACACCGTCGGCCGTTGCCGGGCATGGGTTACCTCCTGCCAGCTCCGGCCTGGTCGAGGGTAACCGGCCAGGCGAGTCGATCCCTTCTTGCTGGAAAGAGTTGTTCTTCTGCTGGAAGGTGGCCGATAGGGTGTCGAAATTGTCGCCTGTGGCAATAACGACGATGGAGCTGGGCGGGCGTCTATACGAAAGAGAGTGTTTTGTATAGGTCGTTGTATTATATAGTTTATCAGGCGTTATTGGGGTTTTGTCTCATCATGCTTGGCGTAAAATACTTCGAGATAATAGCCCTTTAATACGAGATTTTTCACAAGATAGTGCTCTTTATTTTTCTGGTTTTTATATTTTCATTTTGTTGTATAAATTCTGTAAATTCTACATATTAAAAATCGAAAAACTCGATCGGTGCCTTTCCATTGACCCCGGTGTGTCGGCCTGACTAGATTGAAGTGGTATCGAAGATCCTTCTGCCGGACGCATCCCGCCTCGGCCACGGATGATAACAACCATAAACGCGAGGAAGACCATGAATCGCTCCCTGTCCCGACTCTCCCGCTCCATCCTGACCGTGTCCGCGCTGTCGCTGTCTGCCCTGTCACTGTCGGCGCTGTCACCCGATGCCCAGGCCACCGATCTGCGCATGCTGTCGAGCTACGACCTGACCTCGGCCTACACCCGCGAAGTCGCCCAGCGCTACATCGACAAGGTCCAGGGCGCCAGCGACGGCGAGGTCTCCATCAGCCTCAATGGCCCCGACGTGGTGCCGCCGTTCGAACAGCTGCAGCCGGTCTCGGTAGGGGTGTTCGACCTGCTCTACACCCACGGCGCCTACCACACCAACACCACCGGTGTCGGCGCGGCCATGGACGGGGTCTTCGTCGATCCTGCCAAGACCCGCGAGTCCGGCCTGTGGGACTTCATCGACAGCCACTACAACGAGCTCGGCCTGAAGCTGCTGGCGATTCCGCCGCTCGGCTCCAGCGGTTTCCAGTACGTGCTCAAGGAGCCCATCGAAGGCTCGCCGGGCCTCGAGGGACGTCGTCTGCGCGGCAGCCCCACCTACACCAACGTGACCCAGGGCCTGGGTGGCACGCCGGTGCTGATGTCCAGCGGCGACGTCTACTCCTCACTGGATCGTAACGTCATCGACGGCGCTGCCTGGGGCCTCAACGGCGTCGAGGATCTTGGCTGGCACGAGGTGGCGGGCTACTTCTCCAAGCCCACCTTCGGCCAGACCTACACCTACCTGCTGATGAACCTCGACACCTTCAATGGCCTCGACGAGCAGCAGCAGTCGGTGCTGCTGGCCCAGGGCGAGGCGCTGGAAAGCGAGATCGCCGGGGTGCTCGACGAACTGGCGGTCGAGGAATGGGCGCGCCTGCGGGAGCTCGGCATGCACGAAACCGAGTTCGCCCCGGAAGACGCCGAGCGTCTCGACGAGCTGGTGACCGAAGGCATCTGGCAGCTCGGCCTCGACAAGTCGCCGGAGGCGGTGGCCAAGATGCGCGAGATCGCCGAAAGCAACGACATGACCCCCTGATCGGATCGCTCCCATGCTGGCTACCATTGCCCGTTGGCACGATGGCCTCACGCGATTCGGCTTCTACCTCGGCGGTGCCACCCTGTGTGGCATCGTCGTGTGTTTCTGGATCGAAGTGGTGGCCCGCTACTTCTTCAACGCCCCGACCCTGTGGTCGAGCTCCATCGTCGCCTACTGTCTGTGCCTGTCGGCCAGCCTGGCCATGCCGGAACTCGCCCGGACCCGTGGGCACATCGCCATCAGCGTGCTGCAGGACAGCCTGCCCGCCGCCCGTCGACAGGGCTTCGAGCGCTTCACCTCGCTGCTGACCGCGGCGGTGTGTGCGCTGGCAGCCTGGATGCTGATCAGCGAGAGCCTTCGCCAGTTGGCCAGCGGCACCACCACCGCTATGGGGCTCGATATCCCCAAGGTGTGGGTGTCGAGCTTTATCGGCTACGGCTTTTCCAATACCGCGCTGCACTTTCTGCGGCGCGCGCTGCTGCCCGCCACCGTCGAGTGGCCCAGCGACAGTCCACGGCAGGAGGCGTAGACGATGGAGTGGTATGTCACCCTGGGCCTGGCCGTCGCCCTGCTGATGGGGCTGTTCGCCCTCGGCGTGCCGGTGTTCGTGGCCTTTCTGGCGATCAACGTGGCCGGCACCTTCTGGCTGATGGGCAGCGCCGGCTTCGGCCTGTTCGCCAACAGCGTCTATGACACCGTCACCTCGGAGACGCTGACCACCATCGCGCTGTTCGTGCTGATGGGCGAGCTGCTGTTCCGCTCGGGCTCCATCGACGTCATCTTCGACTCCCTCGACACCCTGATGGGACGCATCAAGGGCCGCTTGTACTTCTTCGTGGTGGCCCTGTCGACGCTGTTCGGCGCGCTGTCCGGCTCGGCCCTGGCGGTGACCGCCATGCTCAGCCGTTCGGCGCTACCGACGATGCAGCAGCGTGGCTACGACGACCGCCTGTCGATCGGCCTGATCCTCGGCGGCGCCGGCCTTGCACCGATCATCCCGCCGAGCCTTCTGGTGATCATCATCGGCTCCATGGTCGACGTCTCCATCGCTCGCCTTTTGATCGCAGGCATCATTCCGGGCATGCTCCTGGCCGGGTTGTTCGTGACCTACGTGGTGGTGCGCATGATGCTGGACCCGTCGCGGGCACCGGCGGTGGACGACTCGGGCGGCGGCAACTGGCGCCAGCGCGGTCGGGCGCTGGCCAACATGGCGCCGTTCTCGATCATCATCTTCTCGGTGCTGGGGCTGATGATGCTGGGGGTGGCGACGCCGTCTGAGTCCGCCGCCACCGGCGTGCTCGGGGCCATTCTGGTGGCCTTCTACTACCGCAAGTTCAGCCTCAAGATGGCCGGACAGGCGCTGCTGTCGTCGCTGTCGATCAGCGCCATGATCATCACCATCCTGGCTTGCTCCAAGCTGTTCAGTCAGCTTCTGTCCTTTACCGGGGCCACCTCCGGGCTGGTGGCCGCCGCCACCGCCATGGACCTGGACACCGGCCTGATGCTGCTGCTGTTGATGCTGATCCCGCTTATCGCCTGCATGTTCATCGACCAGATCGCCTTCATGATGGTGGTCATCCCGATCTACGCCCCGCTGGTCAAGGCCTACGGGTTCGACCCGGTGTGGTTCTGGACGCTGTTTCTGATCAACCTGGCGGTGGGCAGCCTGACCCCGCCGTTCGGCTACAACCTGTTCGCGGTCAAGGGCGGGGCACCCTCGGTGTCGATGCCGACCATCTACGCCGCCGCCTGGCCGATCGTGCTGTGCTTCCTGTTCGGCATGCTGATGCTGTACTGGGTGCCGGGACTGATCACCTGGCTGCCGAGCCTGATATAAGGAAAAACGCTGTGTACACCATCGCCGACCTGCCCGCCCCGCTGGACCCCGCCCGCCATCAGCGCCTGCTCGAGTGCGAGACCGCCACCATCGGTCACTTCCGCGAAGAGGGCTTTATCGACCCCGAGATCCGCTGCCAGCTCGACGAGGTGCGGGTGGCCGGGGTTGCCGTGACCCTGTCGCTGCCGCCGGGAGATGGCACCCTGCTCAACCACGCCATGCGCCTGTTACGTCCCGGCGATGTACTGGTGATCGATCGCCAGGGCGATCGTCGTCACGCCTGCTGGGGCGGGGTGCTGACCGAGGTCGGCTCGCGCCTGGGACTGGCCGGGGTGATCATCGACGGCACCGCCACTGACCTGGCTACCCTGCGCGCAAAGCGCTTCCCGGTGTGGAGCCGCGGCGTCTCGTCGCTGACCACCAAGCTCGCCGACCAGGGCGGTGCCATGAACCTGCCGGTCAGCGTCGGTGGAGTGGTGGTATCCGCCGGCGACGTGGTGCTGGCCGACGAGAATGGCGTGGTGGTACTGCCGCCGTCGGAGGTCGACGCGGTGATCGACCACACCCTGGAACTGCAGCGCCAGGAAGAACGCATCCTCGAGCGACTCGCCCAGGGCGAGTGCCTTCCGGACATCAGCGGAGCAAGTGCCATGGTCGAAAACCGGCTGACACCGTCGAACTGAAGTTGCAACAGTGACCAACGATCAGGCCGCTCCCCACGGGGAGCGGCCTGATCGTTTTTGGGCGCTTGGGAAATGCTATCGCGGGCGAGGCGACATCAGGGTGCGTCGGCTGCATCGATGGCGTCGAGCATGCTCGCCAGCAGGGCTTCGCCTTCACTGCCGTAGCGCTCGCTGATCACCTCGCGCACCGCTGGCTGGGCCTTGTCGATAAAGGCCTGACGGGCCTCGGGGGTGATGGCGTTGACTTCCATGCCGTCGGCCAGCTTCGGCAGGCCGTTGTCGGAGGCCTCGATGATCCGCGACATCGAGCGGCCGGCGTCCACCGCCACATCGGCGGCCCAGTCGATGACCTTCTGCTGCTCGGGGTCGAGCCCGTTGTAGAAGTCCTCGTTGATCAGCCAGATGTAGGGCGTGATCAGGTGGTTGCTGACGGTCAGGTAGGACTGCACCTCGTCGAAGTTGGCGAAGGACGTCTGCTGGATCGGGTTCATCTGGCCGTCGGCCACACCGGTCTGCAGCGCGGTATACACCTCGGACCAGGCCAGTGGCGTGGCCTCGGCCCCCAGGGCATTGATCATCGCTTCGTGGGTGGGCAGCGTCATGGTGCGAATGCGCAGTCCGTCCATGTCGTCGGTGGTCTCGATCGGACGCTGGGAGTTGGTGAACTGGAAGAAGCCGCCGCTGTCGAGCAGCCCCAGCACCTTGAGGCCGTCGGTCTCGGCTTCGAGGTCCTCGGCCAGGGCCTTGCCGAAGTCGCTGTCCAGGTCGATGACCTCGGTGGCCACCGCGATGTTGGGGAAGGCGAAGGGAATATCGAAGATGCCGATACGCGGATAGTGTTCCGCGACGCCACCGGCGGAAGAAATGGTGGACTGCACGATGCCCTGGCCGACCTGATTGATGACGTTGGCATCCTCGCCCAGCTGCCCGGCGGGGAAGATCTCGATCTGAATCTCGCCGTTGGTGGCGGTCTCCACCAGCTGCTTGAACACGGCGGTCATCGCGCCGGAGTTGCTGGCGGTGGGGTCCGGCGGATTGAGGTGGGCGATGCGCATGGTGGTCGCGGCCTGGGTCGAGGCGCTGGCGACCAGGGCGGCGGCGAGAGCGGCGCCCACCAGGGCAGTACGCGGGGCGACGGGGAGGGGCAGTCGAGACATGGTTCACTCCTTGCGTTGTTGTTGGCGCCCGCCGAGCGAGCCAGGCGCCTTGGGTGTTGCACTGCGTCGAGGACAAGCGGCGCCTGGCGCCGCAATAGATTAGCCCGCCAGTCCCAGCATGCGCGGGATGGCCAGACTGATGGGTTCCCAGTAGGCGGTGGCCAGCAGCACCAGCAGCTCGACCACGATGAAGGGCCACAGCGAGCGAGTGATCGATTCGATGCGCTCGCCGGTCACCGACGCCAGCACGAACAGGCAGGCGCCGACCGGTGGTGTCATCAGCGAGATGGTCAGCGACAGGATGATGATCATGCCTGCGTGTACCGGCTCAAGCCCGATGGTCGCGGCCAGGGGGGCGAGCACCGGCGCCAGGATGATCAACGCAGCGTTGATATCCATGAACAGGCCGATGAACAGCAGCAGGGCGACGATCATCGTGACCACCACCACGGGTGACTGCGACACCGACAGGAAGGCGTCGGCGATCAGCTGGGGGATCTGATTGAAGGTCATCCACCAGCCGAGGATCGAGGCCGAGGCGATGATCAGGAAGATGACCCCGGTGATCAGCGCGGTCCTCGCCAGCATCTCGTAGAGATCACGCCAGCCGATGTTGCGATAGCACACGCAGCCGACAAAGAGGGCGTAGAACACCGCCAGCGCAGCGGCTTCGGTGGGCGTGGTGATGCCGGTGAGGATGGCGCCGAGGATGAAGACCGGCAGGATCAGCGCCAGCAGGCTCAGGCGAAATTCCTTGAGAATACGAGCAAGGCTGGTGCCCTGTTCATCCTTGGGCAGGTTGAGGCGGCGGGCGGTGGCCGCGATCAGGCACATGCACACCAGACACAGCAGCAGCCCGGGGATGATCCCGGCGGCGAACAGCCCGGCAATCGACACCCCCATCAGCGAGCCGTAGATGATGGCCAGGGTGGATGGGGGGATGATCGGACCGATGATGGAGCCGGCCGCCGTGACGGCGCAGGCGTAAGGGCCACTGTAGCCGGCCTTCTTCATTGCCGGCACGAGGGTATTGCCGAAGGCGGCGGCGTCGGCGGTGGCCGAGCCGGTGAGCCCGGCGAACATCACCGACGCCAGCATGTTGGAGTGGGCCATGCCGCCGCGCAGCCAGCCCACCAGTGACTGGGCGAAGTTGACCAGGTTCAGGGTCAGCCCGGAACGGTTCATGATCTCGCCGGCGAGGATGAAGAACGGCATCGCCAGGAACGGGAACAGGTTCAGCCCAGAAAAGAACTTGTCAGGGACCATGGCGAGAAAACTGCCACCGCCCATGTCGACGAGTCCCAGCAGCCCGGCGACGCCGAGCACGATACCCACCGGCATGCCGATGACCAGCAGCAGAAAGAAGGCAGAGGCGACTAGCACCATGAGGGCGACTCCTGTTCAGGTGCGCTCGAGCGCCGGTTGGGGGGACGTACGCTTCATGTCCTTCAGCGCAGACAGAGCGAGCTGCAGGCACGCCACTCCGGAGGCGATGGGGAGGATCAGGTAGGGGTAGCCCTTGGGAACCCCGAAGATCATGGTGGACTGACTGAAGCCGCGTTCGACGTAGGTCAGGCTGTAGAAGAACATGACCGCGAAAAAGGCGATGCCGATAAGGTCGAAGGACAGCGCAAGAACACGCTGGAGAAGCGCCGGAAGTCGGTCGAAGAGTACCAGCATGCCGACATGCTGGCGCCGACATATCCCCATGGAGATTGCCAGCAACGCGACCCAGATCATCAGATAACGGGCCATCTCTTCGGTAAAGGTGAGGTTCCAGGGAAGGACATAGCGGGCGAGGATGCCGGTCCAGACGGTGACGACCAGAACGGCGAGCAGAATGACGCAGCAACGCTCCACCCATTGGTCCAGGGTGTGGCTCAGTCGTGCCGCCAGGTCAAGGGTTCGTGACATGGTGATTGGCTCCCGTCGTGTCTTGTGTTTGTTCTTTACATCTTTGGTGCCAGAGTCGGGTTTCTATCGGTTTTTCAGTATTTTGCTGTGTTCAATGTTCCCTTTTTCGACCTGATAAAGCTCGAGGCGATAATAAATGGTGCAAGCGGATGTTCACCTTGGTGCAGACTGACTTTCGCGCTTGAACCCTTGTGGTGAATGTGTCGGTTTATCAGAATATAGGGTTTCTAGAAATTTTCCGTCATGAGATAAGTAGTCACTGGGTTAACGGCTTTTTTGGCACATGATTGTCCCCGTATATTCATCACTACAGAAGATATTGTTACAGCCTGGAGAGCTCATCCAGGCTGTCATGAAGCGCTTCGACTTCCCTCAGGCGCTGCTGACAGGTATCGATATTCTGACGGTAAAAAATGGTGCAGATCGCCTGGATCATGCTGAGGCAGGAGGCGTAGCTGTCGAAGGGTGAAGCCGAGGCCACCCGTGCTTCCAGGCGCCAGTCGCCTGCCAGGGTGGTCGGGCAGGTCGGATCGACCAGCAGCAGGGTCTTGGCTCCCTGCTGACGGCAGCAGTCGAGCAGGCTGGTCTCCTGGCCGGTGCGTCGCCTCAGCGCGATCAGTATCACCAGATCATCCGCTCCTACGTCGACCAGGTCCTCGCCGAGGGTCTGGCCTGGCCGGGGCAGCAGCTGGACATCGGGCCTGAGCAATTGCAATTGACGATGAAAGAAGCTCGCCAGCATCTGGCTGTTGCGAAACCCCGCTAGATGTACCCGGGGCGCCTTGCCCAGGGCCGAGATGGCCTCGCCTAGCGCCGCCTGGTCCAGCTCGGCGAAGCTGCGCGCCAGGTTGTCCTGTTCCTGCGCCAGGTGCATCCCGAGTGCGCTATCCGCATCGAGCCCGCCCAGTGCACTCTGGCTCCCTGACAGCGCTTGGCCCTCCGTCCCGCGTGCCGACGGCTGGCGCGAGCTGCCGCCCTGGGCGGCACTTTCCAGGCCGGTACCCTGCTCAAGCGCACCGCTGTCATGGCCGGTGGCGTTCTGGCCTGTCGCACTGTTGTTGCCAGGAGCCGGTCGACGGGCCTCGGTGGCGCTGGACAGGTACAGCGGCGAGCCCCAGCGCTGGGCGTCACGCACCTGCTGTCTGGCCTCGTTGAAGTCGCGGTAGCCGAGCCGGCGAAACAGGCGTGACGCCGCCGCTCGAGAGGTACCGGCGGCCTCGGCCAGTTCTCCCGCACCGTAGCGCGAGATGTCACCGGGAAAGTTCAGCAGCAGCTCGGCCAGTCGGCGCTCCGCCGGAGGCAGGTCCTGGTGGTGGGCGCGTAGCCTGGCTTCGAGGCTCTGTTCGTGGCTGAGGCTCTGTTCGTGGCTCATGTCGGCGTGGGTCGTGTCGGTCATGAAAGCAGTATGGCACGTGGTAAAGCGATGTGAAAATGTATTTTCAATAATTGACAAAGTGAAAATATGGTTTCAGATTGAGGTGAGATATTCAGGCCAGGTGACCTTTGCCAGGCCAGGGCCCCACCGCCCTCGCTTTGCCCGCCACCCCGCGCACGGGCTCGACGACCGCTTCCCACCGACTCCAGGAGACCCCATGACCGCGCTGATCGAACATTCCCGCTGGCGCCACGTCGCCAACCCACGCGTGACGCCCGGTGCGCCCATCGGCGAGCGTCAGCGCGCGATCCTCCACCAGGCAGCGCTCGAGCAGGCGCGGGACGAGATACGCCGCTGGCCCGGCTACGCCGCGACCCCGCTGGTGGGCCTCGACGGCCTGGCGGCGGCGGCGGGAGTGGCGGCGATCCACTACAAGGACGAGTCGGAGCGCTTCTCGCTAAAAAGCTTCAAGGCCCTCGGCGGCGCCTACGCGGTGCTGCGGTTGATCAAGCGTCGGCTCGGCGAGCAGGTCACCAGCGAGGCGCTGATGGCCGGCGAGTATCGCGACGCGCTGGACGGTTTGACCGTGTGCTGTGCTACCGACGGCAACCATGGTCGCTCGGTGGCCTGGGGCGCTCGTCAGTTCGGCGTGCGCTGCGTGATCTATCTGCACGCCACCGTCTCCCCGGGCCGGGAACAGGCCATCGCCGACTTCGGTGCCGAGATCCGCCGGGTCGCCGGCAACTACGATGATTCGGTCCGTCAGGCCGCCAGCGACGCGGCCGAATACGGCTGGTTCGTGGTGTCGGACACCTCGTATCCCGGCTACATGGAGGTGCCACGGGATGTGATGCAGGGCTACAGCGTGATGGTCGATGAGGCGGTGGATCAGCTCGATCAGCCGCCCACCCACTGCTTCGTCCAGGGCGGTGTGGGGGGGCTCGCCGCCGCGACCCTGGCCCAGCTGTGGGAGGCCTATGGGGTGAATCGTCCGCGCGTGATCGTGGTCGAGCCGGAGCGCGCTGCCTGTCTGCTGGAAAGCGCCCGCAGCGGCGAGCCGGTGGCGGTCGACGGCGACCTCGATACCCTGATGGCGGGGCTCGCCTGTGGCGAGGTGTCGCTGCTGGCCTGGGAGGTGCTCGATGAAGGCATCGACGACTATCTGGCGGTCAGTGATGAAGCGGCGGTGGAGGCGATGAAGCTGCTGGCCGAGGGCGTTGGCGGCGATCCGGCGCTGGTCGCCGGGGAAAGCGCGGTCGCCGGTCTGGTGGGGTTGCTGCTGGCTAGTCAAGAGCCGGATCTGGGCGCCCGGTTGGGCCTCGATGGCAATAGCCGAGTGCTGCTGATCGGCAGTGAAGGTGCCACCGACGCCGAGGTCTATCGTGAACTGGTCGGTGCCAGCGCCGAGGACGTCATCGCACGCGGGAGGGCCAACCATGTGGAATGATCTGCGTATCGACGGCGAACGCCTGTGGCAGCGACTGAACGAATTGGGCGAGATCGGCGCGTTGCCGGGGGGCGGAGTCTGCCGCCTGGCGTTGAGCGAGGAAGATCGCCTGGGCCGTGAGCGAGTGATGGGCTGGATGCAGGAACTCGGCCTCGAGATTCACCAGGACGCCATCGGCAATGTGTTTGGTCTGCGTCCGGGGCAGCAGCCCGGCCCACCGGTGATGACGGGGTCGCATATCGATACCGTGCGCACGGGAGGCCTCTACGACGGCAATCTTGGGGTGCTGGCCGGTCTCGAGGTGGTCCAGACGCTCAATCAGGCCGGTATCGAGACGCGCCGGCCGCTGTGCGTGGCCTTCTTTACCAATGAGGAAGGCGCGCGTTTCGCGCCGGACATGATGGGCAGCCTGGTCTATGTGGGCGGCATGCCACTGGAGCAGGCGCTGTCCACCCGCGGGATCGACGGCGAGAGCGTGGCCGATTGCCTGACGCGTATCGGTGCCGTGGGCGAGCGGCCGGTGGGCCGTCCCGAGGCGCACGCCTTTGTCGAGCTGCACGTGGAACAGGGGCCGGTGCTTGAACAGCAGGGCATCACCATCGGCGCGGTAGAGCAGGTACAAGGCATTTCCTGGTCGGAGTATCGCTTCGACGGCTGCTCCAATCACGCCGGCACCACGCCGATGTCGCTGCGACGTGACGCTGCCCATGGGGCGGTGGCCACCGCCGCCTACGTCCGGCAACGCGTCGAGCAGGCAGGTGGCCATCAGGTGGGCACCGTGGGACGTATGGCGTTCACCCCGGATCTGATCAACGTGGTCCCCCTGAGCGCCAGCATGACGGTGGATCTTCGCAATACCGACGATAGCGTGCTGCGCCAGGTCGAAGAGGACGTGGAGCGCTTCGCCCGGCAGGTCGCCGAAGAGGAGGGTCTGGCGTTCGAGCGACGCTCCCTGGCCCGCTTCGAGCCGGTGGACTTCGATCCTGAAGTGGTGGGGCTGGTCGAGACCACCGCGCGCCGCCTGGGCTACAGCGTGCGTCGCATGCCCAGCGGCGCCGGCCACGACGCCCAGATGCTGGCGCGGGTCTGTCCAACGGCGATGATCTTTGTGCCGAGCGTGGGCGGCATCAGTCACAACATCGAGGAGTACACCGCGCCCGAGGATGTCGCCGCGGGAGCCAACGTGCTGCTGCAGGTGCTGCTCGAGCTGTGCCAGTCCCCTGACGTCCCGAGAGAGAATCCATGAGTCGACATATCGTGGTAGGCGCGGCCCAGTTGGGCCCCATCGCACGCAGTGAGCCACGCTCCCGGGTGATCGAGCGGATGCTGGCGCTGCTGCACAAGGCGCACCGGCGTGGCGCGACCCTGCTGGTGTTTCCCGAACTGGCCTTGACCACCTTCTTTCCCCGCTGGTTTTTCGACGATGCCGATGAACTCGATGGTTTCTACGAAGGCGAGATGCCGGGGGAGGCCACCAGGCCCCTGTTCGAGGCGGCCAGGCAACTGGGTATCGGCTTCTACCTGGGCTACGCCGAACGCATCGAGTCGGGAGGCCGGGTGCACCGTTACAACACCTCGATCCTGGTCGACCAGGCCGGTGAGCTGGTGGGCAAGTATCGCAAGGTGCATCTGCCGGGCCATCATGAGCACGAACCCTGGCGGCCCTTCCAGCATCTGGAGAAGCGCTACTTTGAACCTGGCGAGGACGGCTTTGGCTGCTGGGAGGCCTTCGGCGGCAAGATGGGCATGGCGCTGTGCAATGATCGCCGCTGGCCGGAGACCTACCGGGTCAGCGCACTCAAGGGGGTCGAGCTGCTGATGCTGGGCTACAACACCCCGATCCACTATCCGCCGGTGCCGGAGCATGACCACCTGCAGGGCTTCCACAATCATCTGTGCATGCAGGCCGGGGCCTACCAGAACGGCATGTGGGTGGTGGGCGTCGCCAAGGCGGGCCGCGAAGAAGGCTGCGACCTGCTGGGGCAGAGCTGCATCATCGCCCCCACCGGCGAGATCGTCGCCATGGCCAGCACCCTGGAGGATGAGCTGATCGTCCACGAATGCGACCTGGACCGCACCCGGGAAATACGAGAGCACATCTTCAACTTCCGCCTGCACCGGCGACCGGAGTGCTACGGCGTACTGGTGGACGACGATCAATAGACCAAAAAAAACCGCCCCGAGGGGCGGCAGGCTAGTCACGACCTTCCTGGTCGTGGACACCGCGGCCAAGAAAGCCAGACGGTGTCTTCAGGGAACACGGCTTTGTCGTGGTCGAGGGCTCGACCTTACTGACGAATCAGGTAGTCGAAGGCGCCGAGGGCGGCGGTGGCACCTGCCCCCACGGCGATGACGATCTGCTTGTAGGGCACGGTGGTGACGTCGCCGGCGGCGAAGATGCCGGGGACCGAGGTCATGCCATGGGCGTCGGTGATGATCTCGCCGCGCTCGGAGAGCTCGATCGGCGAGTCCTTGAGCCATTCGGTGTTGGGCACCAGGCCGATCTGCACGAACACACCTTCCAGCTCGACCTGCTTGAGCTCGCCGCTGGCGCGCTCTTCATAGCTCAGGCCGGTGACGCGGTTGCCGTCGCCGTTGATCTCGGTGGTGCGGGCACCGGAGATGATCTCGACGTTGGGCAGACTGCGCAGCTTCTTCTGCAGCACGGCGTCGGCACGCAGCTCGTCCATGAACTCGAACAGGGTCACGTGGGCGACGATGCCGGCCAGGTCGATGGCCGCCTCGACGCCGGAATTGCCGCCGCCGATGACCGCGACGCGCTTGCCCTTGAACAGCGGGCCGTCGCAGTGCGGGCAGTAGGCCACTCCGCGGTTGCGGTACTCGGCCTCGCCGGGCACGTTCATCTCGCGCCAGCGGGCGCCGGTGGCCAGGATCAGCGTCTTGGCGCGCAGGCTGGCGCCGGAGGCGAAGCGCACCTCGTGCTCGCCGCCCGGCTCGCTTGACGGCACCAGAGCTTCTGCACGCTGCAGGTTCATGATGTCGACGTCGTACTGCTTGACGTGCTCTTCAAGCGCGGTGGCAAGCTTGGGCCCTTCGGTCTCCTGCACCGAGATGAAGTTCTCGATGGCCATGGTGTCGAGCACCTGGCCACCGAAGCGCTCGGCGGCGACGCCGGTGCGGATACCCTTGCGCGCGGCATAGATGGAGGCGGCTGCTCCGGCGGGACCGCCGCCGATGGTCAGCACCTCGAAGGACTCCTTGGCGCTGATCTTCTCGGCTTCACGCTTTTCGGCGCCGGTGTCGACCTTGGCCAGGATCTGCTCGAGGGTCATGCGGCCCTGGTCGAAGGGTTCGCCGTTGAGGTAGACACTCGGCACCGACATGATCTCGCGGGCCTCGACCTCGTCCTGGAACAGGGCGCCGTCGATGGCGTCGTGGGAGATCCGCGGGTTGAGAATGGCCATCAGGTTCAGCGCCTGGACCACGTCCGGGCAGTTCTGGCAGGACAGCGAGAAGTAGGTCTCGAAGTGCATGTCCGCGTCCAGCGCCTGGATCTGTTCGATCACCTCGGCGCTGGCCTTGGGCGGATGCCCGCCGACCTGCAGAAGCGCCAGTACCAGTGAGGTGAACTCGTGACCCATGGGGATGCCGGCAAACACCACCCCGGTGGGGGCGCCATCACGATAAAGGGCGAACGACGGCGTGCGTGGGTCCGTGCCTTCGGTGGACAGGCTGATGTGGCCGCTGAGCGCGGCGATGTCGCTGAGCAGGCCGTGGAGTTCCCTGGACTTGTCGCCGTCATCGAGGGTGGCGACAAGCTCGAAGGGGCGGGTGACACGTTCGAGATAGGCTTTCAGCTGTTGCTTGAGAGAGTCGTCCAACATGACAGCGGCAATCCTGATAAAAATCGGAAAATGGTGGTCTGCGGCGGGGGCGTAGTGCCGGTATCGGCGAACTGGCCGATCATTGGGCCGCAGAATCCCCACCGGGCCGAAGGACCCGATCTCGCATAAGCGACTGGTAGGACGACCGAGACGAACGACCCGGTGGGGAAAAGGGTGTCACCTCAGGGGTGACGGGCGCCTCTGGCGAGGCGCCGTGACTGCGACAAGGGACACTAAGGCTGAGTCAGCCAGCCTTGGCGCAGTCACATCTTGCTCAAGACACTTTCGGTCAAGTGTCAGATCTGGCGGACAAGTGCCAGATCTTGCGGACAAGGCTTAGATCTTGCCGACGAGGTCCAGGGACGGCGCCAGGGTCTCTTCGCCTTCTTTCCACTTGGCCGGGCACACCTCGTTGGGGTGGGCGGCGACGTACTGGGCAGCCTTGACCTTGCGCAGCAGCTCTTCGGCGTTGCGGCCGATGTTGCCGGCGTTGATCTCGACGATCTGGATCTTGCCCTCGGGATCGATGACGAAGGTGCCACGCTCGGCCAGGCCGTCTTCCTCGATCAGCACCTCGAAGTTGCGCGAGATGGTCAGGGTCGGGTCGGCGATCATCGGGAACTGCAGCTTGCCGATGGTCTCGGAGCTGTCGTGCCAGGCCTTGTGGGTGAAGTGGGTGTCGGTGGAGACGCTGTAGATCTCGACGCCCAGCTTCTTGAATTCTTCGTAGTTGTCCGCCAGGTCACCAAGCTCGGTCGGGCAGACGAAGGTGAAGTCGGCCGGGTAGAAGAAGACGATGCTCCACTGGCCTTTCATGTCGTCGCTTGAGACGTCGACGAACTCGCCGTTGTGGTAAGCGGTGGCCTTGAACGGCTTGACTTCGGTGTTGATCAGGGACATTCCCGTCTCCTTTGAGCGATGGGTGTATTGTCTGAAGACAGGGCTCACCTTACGCAGAAACGAGCAATTGGATAAATTGAATGGTCCGATAATCCTGATAAGAGATGGCTATGGGGTGGCTGTTCCCTCTAGTCGGCCGCTCTTTCTAACCTGCCGTTTTGCCAGTGGTTTTCTTCTTTCGTTTTCTTCTTTCGCTTTCTTCGCTGAGTTGTCGGAGCGGCTCAGTGCTCGCTTAATCGCGCGCGCAGTCGGCTCACCGCCTGGCTATGGATCTGGCACACCCGGGACTCGCTGACCCCCAGCACGGCGCCGATCTCCTTGAGGTTGAGTTCCTCCTGGTAGTAGAGCGCCATCAGCAGTTTTTCCCGCTCGGGCAGCTCGGCGATGGCGGCGACCAGCGCCTCGCGGCGTTCGCCGTCGAGCAGTTCGGCCAGCGGTGCCATGCCGATCTGGTCACTGAAGCGATGCTCGTTGCCTTCGGCGAGCAATTCCTCGAAGGGCATCAGCTGGCCGTTGTTGACGTCGCTCAACAGGCGTCGGTAGCTGACCAGGTCCATGTCCAGCGCCTCGGCGATCTCGTGTTCCTCCGGGGGGCGGCCGAGGCGCTGCTGCAGCTCGCGGGTGGCCTCGTCCAGTGCCCGGGCCTGGCGGCGTACGCTGCGCGGCAGCCAGTCGCGGCTGCGCAGTTCGTCGAGCATGGCGCCGCGCACCCGCTGGCTGGCGAAGGTCGTGAACTGGGCGCCCTGGCTTGCATCGAAGCGCCCCAGCGCCTCCAGCAGGCCGACGATGCCGGCCTGGATCAGATCATCCAGGTCGACCCCGGCGGGCAGCTTGACCTGCAGCGCCAGGGCCTGGCGACGCACCATGGGGAGGTAGGCTTCGAGCTGGGACTGATGCTCCATTCTGCCTTGTGCGGTGTACATGGCACTTTCCTCTGGGACAGCCTCAACGGTGGTTGACGATCACGCTCATGCCGTCGACAACGAGCGGCGACTCACCATCCAGGAGACGGAAACGAAAGACGAAGGGGCCGGCGGCGTCGAGGCCGGCGAAGTGTTCGGTGCTGCCGTGGGCGGCCTTCAGGCGCAGGCAGCGCTGTCCATGGCACAGGCGACCCTGCAGGCGGGCGCCAGGCGCTGTGCGATAGCGCCACACCACCCGCTCGATCACGCCCTCGACGCTGGCGGAGGGCGGCGTCAGCGGTCGCGACGACTGGTCGAGCTGGCTCGAGGCGACGGTCATGCGCGGGGCGTTGGCGGTCCAGGCACCGGGGAAGCCCTGGGCGCCGCTGGCGATCAGCCACAGCGCCAGCAGGGCGAGTGTCGCCAGGCGTCTCGGCGTAATCCGGGTTCTCCGGGCAAGGATCAAGGCTGGGAGCATGGTCACATCCCCCCGACCTGATGGGTGACGCGCAGCATGCGGTCGTCGGGGATCTCGGCCTGGGACATCACCACCAGGTGGCGCAGACGGCGGCGCAGGAAGCGTGCCAGCACCGGGCGCAGGCTCGGGGTGACCACCAGCACCGGCGGCTCGCCGGTGGCCTCGTGGCGGCCCAGCGCCGCCTCGGTCTGGTCCATCAGGGTCTGGGCCAGGCCCGGCTCCAGGGCGCCGTTGCCGTTCATGGCCTGGTGCAGCACCTGTTCGAGCTGGGGCTCGAGGCCGATGACGTTGAGCGATTCCTGTCCGGCGAACCACTGCTGGGTGATGGCGCGGCCGAGCGCGATGCGCACCAGGGCGGTCAGCTCGGTGGGGTCCTGCTGATGGGGTGCGTGCTCGGCCAGGGTATCGAGGATGGTGCGCAGATCACGGATCGACACGTCCTCGTCCAGCAACTGCTGCAGCACCCGGGTGAAGGCGGTCAGCGACAGCGCCTTGGGCACCACCTCCTCGACCAGCGACTTCTGCTCTGCGCTGAGCTTGTCGAGCAGCTTCTGCACCTCCTGGCGCCCCAGCATCTCGGAGGCGTGGCGGTGCAGCAGGTGGTTCAGGTGGGTGGCGACCACGGTGCTGGCGTCGACCACGGTGTAGCCGTAGACCTGGGCGCGTTCGCGCTGGCTGGCGTCGATCCACACCGCCGGCAGGCCGAAGGCCGGGTCCTGGGTCGGGGTGCCGTCCAGCTCGCCGGACACCTGGCCGGGGTCGATGGCTAGCCAGCGCCCGGGCCAGGCCTCGGCGCGGCCGATCTCGGCGCCCTTCAGGGTGACCCGGTAGGTGGAGGCGTCCAGCTCCAGGTTGTCGCGGATATGCACCACCGGTGGCAGGAAGCCGACCTCCTGGGCGAACTTCTTGCGCACGCTCTTGATCCGACCAAGCAGCTCCCCCTGTTGGCGCGCGTCGACCAGCGGAATCAGCCGGTGGCCGACCTCCAGGCCCAGGGTATCGACCAGCTGGACGTCGTCCCAGCTCGCCTCCGGGGCTTCCGGGGGGGGCGCCGGGGCGGTGCTTTCCTGCTCTTCGACCAGGCGCTTCTCGGACTGGCGGGTCAGCCACCAGGCCAGGGTCGCAAGCAGTACGGTAAACAGCAGGAACACCAGGTTGGGCATGCCCGGCACCAGGCCCAGCAGGCCCATCACCCCGGCCGCCAGGATCAGCACCTTGGGATTGACGAACAGCTGGCTGATCATCTGCTGGCCGACGTCCTGGTCGGTGTTGACCCGGGACACCGTGACGCCGGCGGCGGTGGAGATCACCAGCGCCGGGATCTGGGCCACCAGTCCGTCGCCGATGGTCAGCAGGATGTAGGTGCGGGCGGCGTCGGAGAAGGCCATGTCGTACTGCATCAGGCCGATCATCAGCCCGCCCAGCACGTTGACCACCATGATGATCAGGCCGGCCATGGCGTCGCCGCGCACGAACTTGCTGGCGCCGTCCATGGAACCGTAGAAGTCGGCCTCCTGGGCCACCTCGGCGCGCCGCCGCTTGGCGTCTTCCTCGCCGATAAGACCGGCGTTGAGGTCGGCGTCGATGGCCATCTGCTTGCCCGGCATGGCGTCGAGCATGAAGCGTGCGCCCACTTCGGCGATGCGCCCGGCGCCCTTGGTGATGACCATGAAGTTGATGATCACCAAGATCAAGAACACCACCAGACCCACCGCGAAGTTGCCGCCGACCAGAAACTGGCCGAAGGCCTCGATGACCTTGCCGGCGGCGTCGCCGCCTTCGTGGCCATTCATCAGCACCACCCGGGTGGAGGCCACGTTGAGCGATAGCCGCAGAAGGGTGGTGAACAGCAGCACCGCAGGGAAGGCGGCGAAGTCCAGCGGCTTTTCGGTGAACATGCTGACCAGCAGCACCATCACCGCCAGGGCGATGTTGAAGGTAAACAGCACATCCAGCGCGAAGGGCGGCAGCGGCAGGATCATCATCGCCAGGATCATGATGATCAACAGCGGGCCGGCCAGCACCTTCATCGGGATCTCGGCCATCCAGTCGCGGCGGGTCAGGTACTGGGACAACGGCTTCATCCGTGGTCTCCCGCCGGGCTGGCGATGGCGCTGTGGTCAGGCGCTGGGGTCATGGTTGTCTCTCGTCTGCTGTCACATTGCGCTCTGGCGTGGAGGCGGCCACGGCCAGTTCGGCGGGCACCTGGATGGATTCTGGGGCGGGCGGCGGCGTCTCGCCTTCGCTGGCGGCGCGTTTGAGGCCGAAGGCCCAGGCCAGCACCTCGGCCACCGCGGTGTAGAGTTCCATGGGAATCTCGCGATCCAGGTCCACGTGGCGGTACAGGGTGCGCGCCAGGGGCGGCGCCTCGAGCAGTGGCACGCCGGCCTCACCGGCCAGCTCGCGGATGCGCGCGGCCACCGCGTCGGCGCCCTTGGCGACGACCCGTGGTGCGCCCATGCTGCCTTCGCGGTAGCTCAGCGCCACCGCGTAGTGGGTGGGGTTGGTGACCACCACGTCGGCGTCGGGCACCTGGCTCATCATGCGGCCTCGGGCCATGGCCTGCTGCTGCTGGCGGATGCGGCCCTTGACCTGGGGGTCGCCCTCGGACTCCTTGTGCTCCTGCTTGATCTCTTCCTTGCTCATGCGCAGCTTCTTGGCGTGGCTCCATAGCTGGTAGGGCACATCGATCAGGATCACCACCACCAGGGTCAGCACCATCAGCGCGCTGGCCTCGGCGGCCAGCTTCATCGATGCCGCCAGCGCCGCGGCGATGGGCAATTCCATCAGGCTCAGCGCCTCGCCCCGATGCAGGTAGACGAAGCCCAGGCCGACACCGCCCACCAGCACCGACTTGGCGATGGCCTTGCCCAGCTCCGCCAGGGCGTGGGTGGAGAACATGCGCTTGAGGCCCTTGACCGGGTTCAGCTTCGACGCCTGGGGCTTGAGTGCCTTGGCCGATACCAGCCAGCCGCCGAGCAGTGCCGGCGCCACCAGCGCGATCAGGGTCAGCAGCAGAAACAGCGGAATCAGGCTAAGCAGGGTGCGACTGCCCAGGTCCAGCGCCTGGGACAGCATCGGCATGGTCTCCATGGCCTCGCGGCGCTCGAACAGGAAGGCCTGCTCCATCACGCTGCCCAGCTGGCCGTAGAGCATGGCACCCATGGACCACAGCCCGACCACGCCGCCGAGCAGCAGCATGAAAGTGGCGAGTTCCCGCGAACGCGCTACCTGGCCTTCCTCGCGCGCCTTCTCAAGGCGTCGCGGGGTGGCCTCTTCGGTCTTTTCCTGATCGCTGGAGCTGTCGGCCATGGGGGATCAACGGGCACAAGTTCTGGTATGGCCCATTGTCCCTTGGGCAGGCCAGTTCAAAGGCCCGAAAAGGTGACGAGAAAGAGGGCTTACCCCCTGATGGGGGAAGCCCTGTCTGATCCCGGGAAGGGATGGTAGGCGCGCGGCCCTCGGCGAGGCGGCTAGAAACCCAGTTCGTCGAGCAGGTCGTCGACCTGGTCCTGGCTCGCCACCACGTCGCTGCTCTCAGGCTTGACCTGGGGGCCGTTGAGCAACGAATCCTCGTTGCGCCGGCGCAGGCTTTCACGGGCTTCGCTCTCGGGCACGCTGTCGATCAGCACCTGCACCAGCTGGTCCTCGATCTCGCGGATGACGTCCATCATGCGCTTGATCACCTGGCCGGTCAGATCCTGGAAGTCCTGGGCCATCAGGATCTCCAGCAGCTCCTTTTGGGTGGCCTGGGTGTTCTCCGGCACCATCGTCAGGTAGGCACGGGTGTCGCTGACCAGGTCGCGGGCCTCGTCGAGCTCCTTGGGGGCGTCGAACCACTGCTGCCAGCGATCGTCCAGCGCCTTGGCGTGTTCGCTCAGACTATCCTGCAGCGGCTGGGCGCGGTCGATGGCGTTGAGCGAGCGTTCTGCCGCCTGTTCGGTCATGGTGGCAACGTAGCTAAGGCGGTCACGGGCGTCGGGGATGGCCTCTGCGGCCTTTTCGATCTCCTTGTCCAGGCCCAGCTCGCGCATGCTTTCACGCAGCATGCGGGTCAGTTGGCCGATGCGCTGGACCAGGTCGTCGCCCTGGGCGTTGGGCCCGGGGGCGGCGCTGGCGATCTGCTGTTGTGTCATCGTTGTCTCCTCGTGGCGCCAGGGCGTCACATACCGAGCTTTTCGAAGATCTTGTTGAGTTTTTCTTCGAGGGTGGCGGCGGTGAACGGCTTGACCACGTAACCGTTGGCGCCGGCTTGCGCCGCGGCGATGATGTTTTCCTTCTTGGCCTCGGCGGTCACCATCAGGACCGGCAGTGACTTCAGGGCATCGTCGCCACGGATGGCCTTGAGCATCTCCAGGCCGTCCAGGTTGGGCATGTTCCAGTCGGAGACCACGAAGTCGAAACCGCCTTCACGCAGTTTTGCCAGGCCGTCCTGGCCGTCCTCGGCCTCTTCCACATTGGTGAAGCCCAGCTCCTTGAGCAGGCTGCGCACGATGCGGCGCATGGTGGGAAAGTCGTCCACCACCAGGATGCGCATGTTCTTGTCGGCCATTGATACGGGTCCTCGTCGTCGTTATCGCTTGGGGTGGAGGCCTAGAAGGCCTCCCATTCGGTTTCGTCGTGTCGCTGGCTCGCGCGGGCCTCGGGCTCGCGGCGACCATCGCTGCTGTCTGTGCTGCGGCCATCGTCATCGAGGTCGTCAGGGACGCTGCCGGTGCTCGCGGTCAGCGGCTGTCCCGGCGCGCTTGCCAGCGCAACGGGGCTATCTGTCTCGAGCCCTGCTGGCAGGCGGAACACTTCCACCGCGGCGGCCAGCTGGCGCGCCTGCAGCGCCAGGTCTTCGGCGGCGCGTGACACCTGCTGCACCAGCGAGGCGTTCTGCTGGGTGGTCTGGTCCATCTGTACTACCGCCTGGCCGATCTGTCCGATGCCGTCGCTCTGCTCGCGGGAGGCCACGGCGATCTCGTCGACGATGTCGAGCACCCGGCGCACCGAGCTGACCACCTCTGCCATGGTCTCGCCGGCCTGACGGGCGAGTCGGGTACCACCGTCGACGCGGCTGGTGGAGGTCTCGATCAACGACTTGATGCGACCGGCGGCCTCGGCGCTGCGACTGGCCAGGCTGCGGACCTCGCCGGCGACCACCGCGAAGCCGCGGCCCTGTTCGCCGGCCCGTGCCGCCTCCACCGAGGCGTTGAGCGCCAGGATGTTGGTCTGAAAGGCGATGGCATCGATCATCCCGGTGATCTCGCTGATCTGGCGCGAGTCCTGGCTGATGGTTTCCATGGTCTCCACCACCTGGCTGACCACCTGGCCACCCTGTTCGGCAGTGGTCGAGGCCTGGCTTGCCAGATGGCGTGCCTGGCCGGCGTTGTCGGCGTTCTGGGACACCGTGGTGGTGAGCTGCTCCATGCTGGCGGCGGTCTGTTCGATGGAGGCCGCCTGCTGTTCGGTGCGGGTCGCCAGATCGACATTGCCCGAGGCGATCTCGTGGCTGCCGCTGGCCATGCGTGTGCCGCCCCGGCGAACCTCGCTGACGGTCTGGCCAAGCTTGTGCTGCATTTCCTGCATGGCGCGAAATAGCTGGCTGATCTCGTTGTCGCCCCGCACCTGGATCGGTCGCGACAGGTCGGCGTGGGCGATGGCGTCCAGGCTCTCCACCGCCCGTGCCAGCGGCTTGATCACCAGGCTTTTCAACAGCAGGTAGGCGCCGGCGATGGCCAGCAGGATCATCGCCAGGGCCGCCAGCTCCAGCCCGCGGTCAAGGCGTGACTGACGTTCGAAGTCGCTGACGATGGTGTTGCCGCGGGCGTCGGCGTAGCTGCTGAACGCATCGAGTGCCTGGTTGAGCTCGGCAAGTTCGGGGGCAAGCGCCAGGCTACCGGCCTCGAAGCCTTCGCTGTCGCCATCGCGCAGTGCCTCGATCAGCTTGACGGCGCCGTCCATGACCACCGGGTAGCGGTCCTCGATGCGCCCGCCGACGGCCTCGCCCTGGGGGGTGCGGGGGACGGCGGCGAAACGGTCGAAGTGGGACTCGGCACTGACGATCAGCTCCTGGGCCTTGTCCAGCCGATCCAGTTGCTGGCTGGTGGCGGCGACCTCGATCTCCAGCAGTGCCTCGTTGAGCAGGGCGTCACCGCGATTGACCGCGTTGAGCTGCTCGACGTTGATGCGGTTGAGCAGCGACAGGGTGTCGGCAGCCTTGTGACTGCTCAGCATGCCGATCCCCAGGCCGATGACCGAGGCGACCAGCAGACTGGCCAGCATCACGATCATCAGGGTGTGCAGGCGAATATTGCGTAGTAGTGACACGGTGAACTCCTTGAGCGAATACGCCCTTCCCTGGGCGACCATCAGACGCGCTGGGCACGGCCAGCGGCGGCGACCAGCGCGAGAATCCTCGGCGCCACTTCAGGCAAGGCGACGGTTTCGTCCGCCCCTCCCAGGGCGATGGCTTCCCGCGGCATGCCGAACACCACGCAGCTGGCTTCGTCCTGGGCCAGGGTGGAAGCGCCGGCCTGGCGCATCTTCACAAGGCCGGCGGCTCCGTCCTTGCCCATGCCGGTGAGCAGTACGCCCACCGCGTTGGCGCCCGCCAGGCGTGCCACCGAGTCGAACATCACGTCCACCGAGGGGCGGTGGCGATTGACCGGCGGCCCGTCGTGCAGTCGGGCGATGTAGTTGGCGCCACTGCGGGCCAGCTCCAGGTGCATGTCACCCGGGGCGATGTAGGCGTGGCCGGGCAGCAGGCGCTCGCCGTCGCTGGCCTCCTTGACTGAGATCTGGCACAGCCGGTCCAGGCGCTCGGCGAAGGAGCGGGTAAAGCCGCCGGGCATATGCTGGGTGATGATGATGGCGGGGCTCGCCGCCGGCAGCGGCTCGAGCACCTGGCGGATGGCCTCGGTACCGCCGGTGGAGGCGCCGATGGCGACCAGCTTCTCGCTGCCGATGATGGGTGCCGACAGGCGCCTGGGCGGCTCCTGGTTCGGGCGCGTCTGGCGGGGGCGCGAGCGTGCCGCGGCGCGGATCTTGGCGGCGATGTCATTGGCGTAGTCGAGCATGCCGTCGCGGATGCCCAGGGTCGGCTTGGCGACAAAGTCCACCGCACCCAGCTCCAGTGCGCGCAGGGTGATGTCGGAGCCGGCCTGGGTCAGCGACGACACCATCAGTACCGGCATCGGGCGCAGCCGCATCAACCGCTCGAGAAAGTCGAGGCCATCCATGCGCGGCATTTCCACGTCCAGGGTCAGCACGTCCGGGTTGTGGCGCTTGATCAGATCCCGCGCCACCAGCGGATCGGGCGCCACCGCCACGACCTCCATGTCCGCCTGGGACTGGATGATTTCCTTCAACAGGTTGCGAATCAGGGCCGAGTCATCGACGCACAACACCTTGATCTTGGGGGCGCTCAAGCAGCTCTCCTAGGGGGATGGGCCAGTATCTGTGTTATCGGCGACCGGAAAGGGATCTTTAGACGTCGTTCAGCGCCCGGCCAGTCGATAGACGGTCTGGCCACGCAGACGGAAGGCGTCGCTGATCTGGGAGAAGTTCTCCGAATGGCCGGCGAACAGCAGGCCGTCGGGCTTGAGCAGCGGTGCAAAGCGTTCGAGGATCCGCGTCTGGGTCGGCTTGTCGAAGTAGATCATCACGTTTCGACAGAAGATCGCGTCAAACTTGCCTTCCATGCCCCAGCTCGGGGCGAGCAGGTTGAGCGACTGGAACGCAACACGTTGGCTGACGTCGGGATGAATCCGCGCCATGCCCTCGTGGCGGCCCTTGCCACGCAGGAAGTGGCGCCGCTTGAGGCCCTCGTCCAGCCGCGCGAGCTGCTCGATGCTGTAGACCCCGGCGCGGGCCCGGGCCAGGGCGTCGGTGTCGATATCGGTGGCGATGACCTCGAACTTGCCGGTATTGCCGCTGAAGACATCGCTCAACGTCATGGCGATGGAGTAGGGCTCCTCGCCGGTGGAGGCGGCGGCACACCACACTCGGTAACCGCCGGTACGACCACTGGCGTGCTCGGCCAGCAGCGGAAAATGGTGGGCCTCACGGAAGAAGGCCGTCAGATTGGTGGTCAAGGCATTGGTGAACGCCTCCCATTCCCTGGCATCCGGACGTCGTTCGAGTCTTTCCAGATAGTCGCTGAAGCGGGTCAGACCATGATGGCGCAGGCGCTTGGCCAGACGGCTGTAGACCATCTCGCGCTTGTGCTCGGCCAGCACGATGCCGGCCCGCTCATGGATCAGCTGACGAATGCGGCTGAAGTCGCGCTCGGTCAGCAGCAGGTCACGCTCGAGCGAGGGGATCCCCTCGCTCGTGCTCCAGCTGCCTGGTGGTGCCAGGGGCTCGTTCAAAAGGCTTCCCACTCCTCATGGTGTGTCTGGGCGGCTGGCGCCGGCTCGCGTCGCGGCGCACTGTCGTCGGTGCGTGGGTCCTGACGCTCGCGCTTCTCGCTCACCGTTTCCTGGGCCGAGCCCTTCAGGCGGAAGGCGCGAATGGCGAAGGCCAGTGCCTCGCTGTGGGCACGCAGCTGGTAGGCGGCGGCGGCGGAGGTCTGGACACGGGCGGCGTTCTGCTGGGTCACCTGGTCCATCTCGGTCACCGCCTGGTTGATCTGGACGATGCCGTTGCTCTGCTCGTTGGAGGCGGCGGTGATCTCCGCCATGATGTCATTGACCCGGGTGGTGGCTTCCATGACCTCGGTCATGGAGGCTTCGGCCTGGCGCACCAGCTCGGCGCCGCCGTCGACCCGCTGGTTGGCGTCGTCGATCAGCCCACGGATCTCGCTGGCGGCGTCGGCGCTGCGGCCGGCCAGCTTGCGCACCTCGCCGGCCACCACCGCAAAGCCACGACCCTGCTCGCCGGCCCGGGCGGCTTCCACCGAGGCATTCAGCGCCAGGATATTGGTCTGGAAGGCGATGGCATCGATGGTGGAGATGATCTCCGCCATCTTGCGCGAGCCCTCGGTAATCTCGCCCATGTTGCCCACCAGGCGCTGCATCAGCTCGCTGGTGGCCTGGGTGCGCTCGGCGTTGTCCGAGGCAAGACCACTGGCCTGACGCGCGTTGTCGCTGTTGTGGGCGACGGTGGTGGTCATCTCTTCCATGCTGGCGGCGGTCTGCTGCAGCGACGACGCCTGCTGCTCGGTACGCGCCGACAGGTCCTCGTTGCCCCTGGCGATATCGGCTACCGCCGGGGTGACCTGGCCGATGGCCTTGTTGACGTCGCCGATGATGCTGCCGAGGCTCTTGCGCATCACGTCGAGGCCGGCGATCACGCGGCCCATCTCGTCGCGCCGGGCGCTGGGCACTTCGGCGCCCAGGTTGCCTGAGGCGATCTGCAGACTGAAACGCTCCACTTCGCGCAGCGGCTTGAGCATGGCACGCAGGGTCAGGCCACCGATCAGCACCAGCAGCAAAAGGCCCGCACCGAGCACCCCGGCCAGCACCATCAGCATGGTCTGCTGCATCTGACTGGCTTTTGCCGCCAGGGCGTTGGCGGCGGCCTGCTTGTCCTGGATCAGGGTGGTGACCCGATCGGACAGCGCCTTGCCCTCGGCCTCTACCACGCCGATGTGGTTGGGCAGGGCGACGAACACCTCATAGCTGTCTTCACCCGTGAGGATCTCGATCGACTTGCCCAGGGAGTTCTCCAGGTACTCATTGAGCTGGCGCTCGAAGATGTCGGCCAGGGCGGTCTGGTTGACCTCGCGCTGGCGATAGCGCTCCCACAGTCCGCCGAGGCTCTGCTGGATCACCGAAAGCTCGGCGGCGTGCTCCTCACGCTTGTCCATCAGCGCCATGCGCTCCTTGCCCACCAGCGACGAATACCCCTGGGTGATCAGTTGATCCATGCGCTGCAGGCTGGCCACGTCCTGCAGGCCGTCCTGGTGGATGGACGCCAAATAGCCCACCGACTGACGCTCGGCGTAGAGCCCGATCGCACCGCTGGCCGCCAGCAGCACCGCCGCCACCCCGATCAGCCCGATCAGACGCGCCTTCATGCTCTTGAGGTTCAGTCGTCCCAGGGCACCGAAAAGCCCGCGCCGGCGCAGCTGGCCCTGGCGCAGGGCGTAGCGGGGGCGGCGCTTGCCGGCGCGGTAGTCGGCGTAGGCGCGCTCGGCCAGGGCGATCTCGTCACTCGACGCCTTGACCCGCACCGAGGCGTAGCCGACCACCTCGCCGCCCTCTTCCAGCGGCGAGACGCTGGCCCTGACCCAGTAGTAGTCGCCGTTCTTGCGGCGGTTCTTGACCAGTCCCTGCCAGGTCCTGCCGGCCTGGAGGCACTTCCACAGGTCGGCGAAGGCGGCCGGCGGCATCTCGGGGTGGCGCACCACGTTGTGGTGTTCGCCGATCAGTTCGTCGCGGGCAAAGCCGCTGACCTCGACGAAGGCCGGGTTGGCGTAGGTGATCCGGCCCTGGAGGTCGGTGCGGGAGATCAGGAAATGATCGTCGTCGAGCACGAATTCCCGCTGGGTGGTCGGTTGATTGTTTCGCATCTTGCCCCCTGCATGGTCGTTTTCTTGTGTGGTTGTCGCGGGCGCTGCCCGGGGTCGTTAGGGGCGACCCCGGGCAGCCCGGAGTGAGGTCGTCAGAACGACTCCCACTCGTCGTCGCTGCTGCTGTCGTGCTGGCTGGTGCTGGTGCTGGTGTTGCTGTTGGTCTGGCCGGCTCCGGGTCTTTGCCCGGCGTGGCGGCTGGCCTCGGCGTCGCGCTGGTTCGATCGCAGTGCCGGCATCCAGCGGGCCAGTTCGTCCTGGCTGTTGTCGGCATCGGCCCCGCTGTCGGCCAGCTGGAAGCGGCTCATGGTGGCGGTCAGACGGCTGGCCTCGGCCTCGAGCTGGTTGGAGGACGAGGCGGCCTGCTGCACCATCTGGGCGTTCTGCTGGGTCACCTGTTCCATCTGGTTGATGGCGTCGTTGACCTGGCCAATGCCGTGGCTCTGCTCGCTGGTGGCCGAGGCGATCTCGTCCATGATGTCGCTGACGCGAGTGACCGAGGTGACCAGTTCCTGCATCACCTGGCCGGCCTCATCCACCAGTTCGGTGCCCGAGCCGACCTGATTCAGCGAGGCGTCGATCAGCTCGCGAATCTCGCGTGCTGCCTCCGACGAGCGGCTGGCCAGCTTGCGCACCTCCTCGGCGACCACCGCAAAGCCGCGGCCGTGCTCGCCGGCACGCGCCGCCTCCACCGAGGCGTTCAGCGCCAGGATGTTGGTCTGGAAGGCGATGGCGTCGATGGTGCCGACGATGTCGGCGACCCGATGAGAGCCCGAGCGGATGTCGTGCATGGTGGTGACCACGCTTTGCATCACCTCGCCGCCGCGGCCGGCGGCGCTGCTCGCTTCGTTGGCCAGTTGGCTGGCCTGGCGGGCGTTGTCGGCGTTCTGGCTGACGGTGGAGGACAGCTCCTCCATGCTCGAGGCGGTCTCCTCCAGCGAGGCGGCCTGCTGTTCGGTGCGCGCGGACAGGTCGTTGTTGCCGCCGGCGATATGCTGGGCACCCTGGTAGATCAGGTTGCCGCTGTCGCGTACCGCGCCCACGGTGCCGGCCAGCCCCGCCTGCATCTTGGCCAGGGAGGCGTAGAGACGGCCGATCTCGTTGTTGCCGCGCTCGGGAATCTGCTGGTCCAGGCGACCGGACTCCACCGCCTCGAAGTAGCCGACCAGCCGCCCCAGCGGACGAATCACGTTGACCGTGACACCCCACAGCACGCAACCGATGGTCAGGGCGGCGATGATCAGCACGGCGACGATGGCCCACTGCAGCAGCCCCATGTTCTCGAGGAAGGTGTCGTAGAGCGCGGCGCCGTTGCTCTCGGCGGCGACGAAGAAGTCCACGGCTGCCTTGTAGAAGGCGTCGCTGAGTGCGATCAGGTCTTCGCGGTTCTGGGTGAAGACGTCGGTGTCGCCTTCGGCCAGCGCCGCCCGCTGCGGGATCAGCCCCTGGTCGATCAGGGCGCGGAAGGCCGCTTCCACCGCGGCGATGCGCTCGGCCTGTTCGGGGCGGCTCGGCAGCGCCATGAACTCGGCGAAGGTGGCCTCCAGGGTGGCCAGGTCGTCGTCGAGGGCAGCCGCCGCCTCGATCAGCGGTTCACGCTCCTCCGGCCACACCGCGTCGAGCAGTCCGGCCTGGATGTCGCGTAGCTCGAGCTGTAGGAACAGCTGCTGGGAGTTGGCCCGGTTGAGGGCGGATTGCTGGTCGACGTTGACCTCGTTCAGGCGCTGGATCGAGTCTTCGCTGAGCGAGGTGATATAGAGGCCGAGGGCGCTGAGCAGCGCCACCAGCAGGGCGAAGGTGCCCAGTACCAGCGTCCAGCTCAGCCTTACCGTCATGTCATTGAGTCGCTTCACGTGCCTTTCCTGTACGGGCGTCGTTTCAAGGGTCCAGGGACCGGATAGATCGGGAGCAGAAGGGGTCAGGCGCTGTCACCGGCGTGTTCGACCAGGGCCATTTCGTCGCTGGTCAACAGCTTGTCGATGTCCACCAGCACCAGCATGCGGTCCTCGAGGCTGCCCAGGCCGCTCAGGTAGTCCGACGACAGGGTCACGCCGAACTCCGGGGCCGGCTTGATCTGTTCCGGGGCCAGGGTCATCACGTCGGACACCGCATCGACCACGATGCCCACCACGCGGGTGCCCACGTTGACCACGATCACCACGGTCTGGCCGCCGTACTCGACCCGCTCCAGGCGGAACTTGATGCGCAGATCGACGATGGGAACGATGACCCCGCGCAGATTGGTCACGCCCTTGATGAAGGCCGGGGCGTTGGCGATGCGGGTGACGTTCTCGTAGCCGCGGATCTCCTGGACCTTGAGGATGTCGATGGCGTATTCCTCGTCGCCCAGGGAGAACACGAGGAATTCACGATGGCTCAGGTCGGTGGCCGCCTGTGCGGCCAGATCGGTGTGCTGGTTCATGCTGAAAGGTCCTCCGTCAGGGGCTGGGATTCAGGCAAAAGGTGGGCGCCGCGAGTATCGTGGTGGCGTCGCTGTTTCTTCTCGCGGTCGAGGCGGTGCAGGTCGGCGATGTCCAGGATCAGCGCCACGCTGCCGTCACCCAGGATGGTGGCGGCGGACACGCCCGGCACCCGCCGGTAGTTGGTTTCCAGATTCTTGACCACCACCTGCTGCTGGCCGATCAGGTCGTCCACCAGCAGGGCGTAGCGGCGCCCTTCGCCCTGGACGATGACGGCGATGGTCTCGGTGATCTCGGTGCGGGCGTTGGCCACGTCCAGCGCCGAATGGACCGCCACCACCGGCAGGTACTCGTCGCGCACCTGCAGCACCTGGTCGTCGCCGGCCATGGCGTAGAGGTTGTCGCGGGAGGGCTGCAGCGACTCCAGCACCGCCGACAGCGGCAGGATGAAGGTCTCCTCGCCGACCCGAATCGACATGCCGTCGAGGATCGCCAGGGTCAGCGGCAGCACGATGCGGGTGGTGGTGCCCTGGCCCTGGCGCGACAGGATCTCGACGTGACCGCCCATGGCCTGGATGTTGCGCTTGACCACGTCCATGCCGACCCCGCGGCCGGACACGTCGCTGACCTGGGCGGCGGTGGAGAAGCCGGGGGCGAAGATCAGCTGCCACACCTCGTCATCGCTCATCGCGTCGGAGACGTTCAGGCCGCTTTCGCGGGCCTTGGCCAGGATGCGCTCGCGGTCCAGGCCGGCGCCGTCGTCGATCACCTCGATCAGGATGTTGCCGCCCTGGTGCTGGGCCGACAGGGTCAGCCGTCCGGTCGCCGGCTTGCCGGCGGCAAGGCGCGCCTCGGGCGACTCGATGCCGTGGTCCAGGCTGTTGCGCACCAGGTGGGTCAGGGGGTCGATGATGCGTTCGGTCAGGCTCTTGTCGAGCTCGGTGGACTCGCCCTCGGTGGTCAGCTCCACGTCCTTGTCGAGCTTGGAGGCCAGGTCGCGGACCAGCCTTGGGTAACGGCTGAAGACGTAGTCCATCGGCACCATGCGGACCGACATCACCGCCTCCTGCAGATCCCGCGCATTGCGCTGCAACAGACTCATGCCGTTGAGCAGGCGCGGATCGGCGGCGGCGTCGAGCTCGCTGACGGTCTGGTCGAGCATCGACTGGGTGATGATCAGCTCACCGACCAGGTTGATGATCTGGTCGACCTTGTCCACCGAGACGCGGATGGAGCTGGCCTCTTTGACCGGCTTGGTGCTGGCCTTGCGCTGCTGGCGCGGCGGGGGCGAGCCGGCATCCGCGGTCGTGGCAGCAGCGGCGGCGGTCGTGACAGCAGCAGTGGCAGCAGCGGCGCTGCCCGCATCCGAGCCGGGCGCCGCAGGGGCTGGCTCGGCGGCAGGGGCTGGGGCGTCGGGGGCTTTTTCTGCGCTGTCGCCGGCGCTGTCGCCGGCGCTTTCCGGGGCGCTGTCAGTGCCGGTAACAGGGGCTGTGCCAGCGACACTCTGGCAGGGACGTATCTCGACCTGGTCGGCCTCGGCGATAAAGCACATCACCGCCTCGATATCCTCGGCGCTGACGCTGGTGGACAGCACCACCTCATGGCGCTGGGCGTCGCCGCGTCGCTCCAGCACCTCGCCGAGCTGGGCCAGCTCTTCCACCAGAAGCTCGCGGTCCTTGTCGGCCACGCCGATCAGCGCCACCACCAGGGCCGTGCCGTCGTCCTGTGCCGGCGCTTCACTGGTGGCGGCCTGATCCGCGGGCGAGTCGGCGGGCGGAGCCGTCGCCGCCGGGGCGGGGGCCGGATCAGCCGCTGCCGCCGCCGCAGGTGCCGCAGGCTCGGCGCCACCGTCCAACGCCTGGCCAATCTCCTCCAGTGCCAGGGTCTTCAGGGTCTGACAGATGCGCTCGTAGGCCTCCTGGTCCGGCGCCTGTTCGTTGCGGTAGGCGTCGAGCTGGTCGTTGAGCATGTCCTTGGTTTCCAGAAAGGTGTCGACGATGTCGGGGCGAAGGCGCAGCTCGCCGCGCCGGGTATGGTCGAGCAGGTTCTCGAACAGGTGGGTGGTGCGCTGCAGGATCTCGAAGCCGAACGTACCGGCGCCGCCCTTGATCGAGTGGGCGGCGCGGAAGATGGCGTTGAGCTGCTCGGTGTCCGGCGCTGCTGGATCCAGCTCCAGCAGATGGCGTTCCATGTCCGCCAGCAGTTCTTCGGCTTCCTCGAAGAAGGTGTCGTAGAAGTCGGTGATATCCATGCCTGTGTCACCCTTGTTCTGGTTCAGTGCGGCTCGTCTGGCGGCGACGCTGGGGAATTGGCCAGGGCGGTGTGAAAGCGTGCCTCGATGTCCTCGAGGGGACCGGCGAGCTGGGCCTCACCGCTTCCCCTGGCGGGCCTGGGGGCTCGCGGATCGAGGGTGCCGGGGTGGCGAATCAGCTCGGCGACGCTGGGAAACAGCACCACCAGTTCGATACGTCGATTGATCGGGTCATCGGCGTCGGTGCCAGGCATCACCACCTGGTCAGCGAGGCCTGCCACCCGCAGCAGCTTGTCGCCCTCGAGGCCGCCATCGAGCAGCTCGCGGCGCGAGGCGTTGGCGCGGTCCGAGGAAAGCTCCCAGTTGCTGTAGCCGCCCCGGCCGTTCAGGTAGGCCAGGCTGTCGGTATGGCCACTGATGCTCAGGTCGTTGGGCAGGTCGTTGAGCAGCGGCGCCATGGTGCGCAGCAGATTGCGCAGGTAGGGCGCCACGCGGTCGCTGCCGAGGGCAAACATCGGCCGCTGCTCGTCGTCCAGCAACTGGATGCGCAGCCCCTCCTGGGTCATGTCGAAGCGCAGCTGGTCACGCAGTCCGCGCAGGCTGGGGTCCTGCTGGATGGCCAGCTCGATGCGCTGCTGCAGGTCACGGAAGGCGCGCCGTTGCTGCTCGCTGGGGCGGGTCTGGCGCTTGAGGTCGATGCGCATGCGCTCGCCCTGCTGGCTGGTCACGTCGGGCCCACCGCCGGGGATGACCTGGGGGCTCATGGCCACGCTGTCGCCATTGGTCATGGCGGCCAGCAGCGGCATGCTGAAGTAGTCGGCCACTCCCTCGCGGGTCTCGCGGCTTGCTGAAGACAGGATCCACATCACCAGAAACAGCGCCATCAGCGCCGTCATGAAGTCAGCCAGGGCGATCTTCCAGCTACCGCCATGGTGGCGATGCACCACCTTCTTGCGGCGGATGATGATCGGTCGGCGCTGGTTGGGGCTGCTCATGCGGCCCCCGCGCTGGCCTTGGCGTCACGCACATGGTCCTCGAGCTCCTTGAAGCTCGGGCGTTCGCTGGTGTGCAGCGCCTTGCGGCCGAACTCCACCGCCAGCTGCGGCGGATAGCCGTGCAGGCTGGCCAGCAGGGTGACCCTCAGGCACTGCAGCATCTTGATCGACTCGCCGGTCTGGCGTTCGATGCGGTAGGCCAGCGGGCTGATGAAGCCATAGCCGAGCAGGATGCCGAGGAAGGTGCCGACCAGGGCGTGGGCGATCATCACCCCCATCTCGGCGGGATCGGCGGCGGTGACGCTCAGCGCCTTCACCACCCCCATCACCGCGGCGACGATGCCGAAGGCGGGCATGGAATCGCCGACCTTGGCGATGGCGTCGGCAGGAATATGTGCCTCCTGCTCGAACATCTCGATCTCGTGGAGCATCAGCTCGTCGATTTCCATCGGGTCCATGCTGCCGGCCACCATCAGGCGCAGGTAGTCGGTCAGGAAGTTCATGATCATCGGGTCGGCGACGACCTTGGGGTACTCGCTGAACAGCGCACTTTCGGCGGGGTTGTCGATGTCGCGCTCGATGCCCAGCATGCCGTCGCGGCGCACCTTGGCCAGCAGCCGGTAAAGCAACGCCATCAGCTCCATGTACATGGCCTTGTCGTAGCGCTTGGAGCGCCTCAGACGAGGAAAGATGCGGAAGGTCGCCTTGAGCGCCTTGCCGTGGTTGGAGGCGATGAAGGCGCCAACGCCGGCGCCACCGATCATCAGCAGTTCGGTCGGCTGGAACAGCGGGCCGAGGCTGCCGCCGGAGAGCACGAAGCCCCCGAACACCGACAGCAGCACGACCGCGAATCCAATAGGTATCAGCACGACGACTATCCTTTGCAGAGACGTGGAAGACGTTCTGCTTCAGTTATCGGCGTGCCGGCGCCAGACTTGAGCCGTGAAATCACCGTTCAACGAAAAAATATGCAGGATCGGTGGGCCCAAGGAAGAAGGGGGAGAGAGTAAAGACAGAGTGAAGGTAGAGAGGTAGAGAGGTAGAGAGCGGAGAAAGAGAGGGTAAGAGAGTGAGAGGGCGAGGGGGTGGGGGTGGGGCCTAGCGAGAAGTGAGTAGGGAGAGTGAAACAGGGCGGATAACCGCGGACTGGACTGCCACAGGGCGCTCCGACGAGGAGTCACCCTGCGGCCTGCGGTGGTAAAGAGGGGTCAAGCCAGATGCTTGACCGGCCCTGCAATCGCTGGCGTCTCTGCCGCCTTGGCGGCCTCGTCCTTCTGCGCCTGGCGACGGCGGGTCTTGCCGGCGCGGGACGGTGGCTGGCAGATGCCGCAGACGTAGTCGTGGCTCGGCGAGTGAGCGTGGGCCACGAAGTTGCCATGACAGCGGGTGCAGGGCGTCAACTGCAGCAGGTCGCTTTCAAAAAAGCGGATCAGCGTCCAGGCCCGGGTCAGCCCCAGCACCGGCTCGGCGGCGTCGATGTCGATCTGCTCGGTGTACAGCCGGTAGGCCTTGACGAAGGCCTCCATGCGCTCGCATCCCTGGTCCTGCAGGCGCTGATAGAAGGCATAGAACAGCGACGAGTGGATGTTCGGCAGCCAGGTGATGAACCAGTCGGTGGAAAACGGCAGCATGCCCTTGGGCGGTGACATGCCGCGGACCTCCTTGAACAGCCGGATCAGGCGGGCCCGACTGAGGTCGGTCTCGGTTTCCAGGACCTGCAGACGCGCACCGAGTTCGATCAGGTCGATGGCGAGCTGCACCTGATGCATCTCCTGGACCAGGCTCTTGGTGCTCATGTCAGCGCGCCTCCGGTAGAGGCCGCGCTGCAGGCCATCAACAGCGAGGAGTGGAGGTGAGCCAGGCCCTGTTCCCGCGGGTTGTCCACCACCTGACGCAGTTGCTCGGTGGAGCCGAGCCCCAGTTGGCAGAGCAGCTGGTTGGTGCGTGACAGCCGGGTCAGCTGGCGTGCATTGAAGCTTTCCAGCAGCTCAGCCTGTTCTTCGCTGATGTTCAGACGTAGACGGGCGGTGGTGCGGTCTTCGGCCAACAGACGTTGGGCCAGTAGAAGATAGGCAAGATTCAACTCCTGAATCTCGTCGATCAGTGACTGATTGCTCATGGGTTCCCTGCCTTGATCGTTTTTTTTGCTGATCATCGCCAGCTTTAGGTATTGCCGATATACCTGAATAGGTGCGGACGGACACTATCGGAACTTTTTGACGTTTAAGTGTCAGGTCCGTGTCCACCATTCGAGGTATTGTCGATTGCTATCAGTGTGGCGCAAGCCAGGAGGGAGGAAAAAGCTTCAACGGTGTCCGTTTGATGTGTATCAAGAAAAGTGAATATTCAAAGAAAACCGATATTTACGACGCCAAAAAAACCCAAGTTTAATTAGCCTTGTGCATTTTATTACATTCTGTTTCGCGAGTCGCTCGCATTTAGCTCGCCCACCCACACCAGTAATTCGGCGATCACCTGGTAGAGACGAGGGGGGATCTGCTCGTCCAGATCGAGCTGCATCAGCAAGCCCACCAGCGCCGGTTCGTCGTGGACGTGGATGCCCTGGCGGCGAGCTTCGTCGATGATGCGCTCGGCGATATCGCCGTAGCCCTTGGCGATCACCCTCGGTGCCTGATCATTTTCACCATAGCTCAGCGCCACCGCATGGCGGCGCGAGGGGGTGGGTTGGTCATCGCTCACTTGGGAAGCTCCTCGGCAGACCTGCTGTCACCTTCGGTGATGGTCAGCTCCACCCGGGCGAAGCCATGACCCTCAAGGCGCTGTATCAGTGTTTCGCGCCCTTGCTCGAGTCGATCCCTCAGGCCCTCGGCGGACGTCGCCAGGCGCAGGCTCAGGTGCTCTTCACCGAGCAGCGCGGACACCCTGAGCGAGCCATGTTCGGCCAGCTCCAGTTCCAGCTCGGTGCGCCAGGCGTGTTCCTCGTCCTTGCTGTCGTCGCGGCCCTTGCCGCCGCCTTGATGATCCGGCTCCCGTTGCGGCGGATGAATGGCGAGCGCCATGAACAGTCCGCTCCAGACATCGCCTTCCCAGCGCAGCACCGGGGTGGCCAGCATCTCGAGCTGGTGGCGCACCAGCGGAGCGAGGCTCTCGTGGACGCCGCTTGGGGATGCGCCCTCGCGACGGGCGGCGGCGGCATCGTCCGACGTGCTCGAGACGCCCTGGGCGCCCTGGGCATTGGCGGCGATTGTCGTCGCCAGGCTGGGCAGATAGCCGGCCGGCTGGGAGCTGCGCCAGGGCGCCAGCGGGAAGGCGGGCGCCATGTTCTGTCGAGAGCTCGGTTGAGAGCCCAGTTGAGAGCTCGGTTGAGCGCTCGGTTGCCCGGCCATTGCGCCCGCTTGAGTAGAGAGCCGACCAGGGCCTGAAGCGGGGGAGTGCCCAGAGGTCTGAGCATTCGCCTCGCTGGCCATTGGCCGAAACACCAGGGCGCGCCACATCTGGGGCTCCCGTGCCAGCTGGGCGCGGTCCAGGTTGCCGTGAAACCAGCGATTGAGGTGGGACTCGTAGAACAGGCCGCTGTCGCGCACGCGCTCGCCCAGGCGCTCGGCGAGCATCGTGACGGCGGGCCCCGACGGGCCAGTGGCCAGCCCGGCCGTTGCGCTGGTTGCCGTGGTGGCCGGGGCGCCGTGTGTGGCGCCTAGCGTCGACGGCGACGCGCTCGGGGCCGCTTGTTGGGCGGGGCTCGCCGTCAGCAGGGGACCCGTCGATGTCAGCGCCGAGGGCGGCGCCGGAAAACGCGCCAGCAGCTCGGCGATGCGAGCACCCGGTGCGCTCAAGCGGGTGATGGTGGAGGCGGGACGATCGCTGTCGGTGGGGACCTCGGCGTTCGGTGTTGCCGGGCGCTGGCCGGTGGTGGCGGCGGCTTGCTGGGGCCGCCGTGCGTCCAGGCGCGAGTCGCTATGGACCGCGCCTGGCCCCCGTCCCGGGTCCACCGGCTGGACCGGGGCGTTGGGGTCCTTGGTCGGGGGCACGTCGACACGCTTGCCCAGCACCTGGTGGAGCAGGGTATCGATCAGCGGTGTGATGCCGCTCACGGCGTCTCGCGTCGAAAGCGGGTGCCGGCGTTGACCACCCGGCCACCGGCGTAGGCGCGGTGCAGGTCCTGCTGGTTGCGCGACACCTTGAGCAGTTCGCCGAGTTCGTCGCGGCGGTGAACCAGCTTTTCTCGCAGCGCCAGATCATTGACCAGAATGGCCTCCAGCAGGCTGCCCAGGCGCTGGCGCTCGTCGGCGTCGAGGCTTGCCATCGGTGCCGCGCCATCGAGTGTCGCTCCATCACGTGCAGCGCTGTCGAGAGCGGCAACCTGGCTGACATAGTCGCCCTCAATAGCAATCAGCTCGTCCCAGGCGTGGTCGGCGGCCAGCGACAGCATCCGTTCGGTCATCGCCAGCAGTGCCTCGTAGCGAGACAGCAGGGGGCCTTGGGTATCTGGGCCGTGGTACTCGGCAAGCGGTGGCATCTAGGACCTCAAGCGCTCAGGAGTGGGTGGTGGTGCCGATCTCGCGCCAGGCCGAGGCGATATCCTCGATCAGGCGTTCGGCTTCGTCGAGGCCACTGGCGTCGTTGCGCAGGTTGGCGTCGAGCAGGCGGCGCGCTATGTAGTCATAGAGGCTGTCGAGCTGCAGTGCCACCTCGCCGCCCTGTTCGCCGTCCAGCACCGCACGCAGGCCGCTGTTGACGATATCCAGTGCCTTGGAGATGGCGGCGCCCTTGGCCGGAATATTGCCGTCTTCCAGGTGCAGGCGGGCGGCGCGAATCGACGCCTGGGCGCCGTCGAACAGCATCACGATCAACTGGTGGGGGCTGGCCGACATCACGCCGCTCTCCACCCCCATGCGGGCGTAAGCGCCGGCGCCGCGGCCATAGGTGGCCTGTGCTTGAGTCATTGGTTGTCTCCTCGGCTGGGTCTGGCGGGCTCAGGGCTATTGGTTCAGCTGGGCGTTCAGCGCATCGAACTGCTGGGTCAGGTAGCTGCTGGTCTGGTTCATGCTGGCGATCATGCTGTCCAGCTGTCCGAATTGGCTGCGGTAGCGCTCCACGGTGGCATCGATGCTCTGCTCGGTGCGCTCGTACTGGCGGTCGAGGCTTTCCATGCGGGTCTCGAGCCCGCTGGTAGCATTGTCGAGCAGGCCGCCGTCATCGAGGATGGCGCCCAGGGTGTCGTCGAGGCTGTCGGCAAGACCTACCCCGTCCTCGCCACCGGTAAAGAAGTCGGCCAGGTCGCCGCGCTCGCTGGAGATGACCTCGTCCAGGCGCTCGTCATCGAGTTCAAGGGTGCCGTCGAGCTGCAGGGTGATGCCGATATCGCTGAGGGTGCGGAAGTCACCCTGGGCCACGCCGCCGGACAGGGTGCCGCGCAGCCGCGATTCGATGCTGCGCAGGGTGGCGTCGCCAAGCAGTTCGCCCGAGGCACCGCTCTCGGCGTCGAAGCTGGTCAGCGTGCCCATGGTGTCCTTGAGCTCGTTGTAGCTGTCGACGAAGCCGCTGACCGCCTCACGCAGGGCCAGGTTGTTGTACTCAACCTTGACCGTGGTCTCGCCGACGTCCGTCAGGGTCAGGTCGACGCCCTCGATGGCCCCCTCGACGCTGTTGGAGGCACTGGTGATGGCGATGCCGTTGACCGTCAGTGCCGCGTCTTCACCGGCCACCGACTGGTGCATGCCGGCGCCGGTGTCGTCGGGGTCGGGGCTTGAGATGTCGAACGCCAGCTTGGCCTGCAGCTCGGTATCGGCGGCGTCATCCGGCACGAAGCTCACGGCGCTGATCGACGCCTCGGCGCCGGTCTTGTCGCTCGACAGCACCAGACGGTAGGGATTGTCGGCGTCGCCGGTGTTGATGATCGAGGCGCTGACGCCGGCCTCGGCGTCATTGATGGCGTCGCGCAGTCCCTCCAGGGTGCTGTCTTCCTGGCTCAGGCTGATGCTGACGTCTTCGCCACCCACGGTAAGGCTCAGGGTACCGGCGCCCAGCTCGCTGTCCCTGGCGTCGAAGCCGTCGCTGGCCAGGCTCTGGGCTCGGGCCAGCCGGGTCACCTCGACGTCGTAGCGGCCGGGGCTCGCCAGTTCGCTGGCGCTGGCACTGATACCCTCGCCCTCGACGCTGCTGGACAGGCTCTGGTAAAGCGCCGGGTCGCCGAGCTTGTCGACCGCCTCCTGGAAGCTGTTCAGCGCGCCTTCCAGGGTGCCGTAGGCGGAGATCTTGGCCTGATAGCTCGCCTGCTGGGCCACGATGGGCTCCAGCTGCTTTTGCTCCGCCGCCTCGAGCTGATCGAGCAGCCCGTTGAGGTCGAGACCGGAGCCGATGCCGAGCGATGAGATCGAGGCCATGTCGTCCTTCCTGTGTGATGGGGGCAGTGTGACAGAACGCCGGCAGGCCAGTGGCTCGAACAGGCGTCCTTGTGCTTGGTATATCGGGTTATCGGCGGGTGCTCATCGGACTTGAGCGTCAGGCGCCGATGATCACCTCGGCCTGGATCTCGCCCAGCGCGGCCAGCGTCTCGCCTTCCACCAGCGGGCCGATCAGCGGCTCCCGCGGGACCTGGCTGGGCGGCTTGCCGGCCATGCGCTGTACCCGCGAGGGCCGGCCCTGGTCGTCCAGCGCCAGTACCCAGCAGAGCGAGGCGTCGTCAAAGCGCACCAGCGAGCCGATCGGGTACAGACCGAAGCGCCGGATGAAGCGCTTGACCCAGCTGGTGTCGAACTTGTCGGGGTGGTCGAGCAGGTAGCGGTAGATCGCCGCGAGACGCCAGGGCGGACGGTCGGGGCGCTGGGCACGCATGGCATCGATGGCGTCGACCACGGCGCTGGCCCGGGCCAGCTCACGTAGCTCGTCGTCGCGGATGCCGGCGGGATAGCCGCTGCCGTCGAGGCGCTCGTTGATCTGGCAGGCGGTGGCCTCGAACACCGAGGCGTTGATCCAGGCGCAGTGGCTGAGGCGCTCGCGCAGCCAGCCCACGTGCTGGATCAGACGATTGCGTTCGGCGTCGCCGAAGGTCGGCGTCAGGCGCAGGGGCTCGGGCAGCAGCACCTTGCCCAGGTCATGAATCATGGCGCTGGCGACGATGGACTTGCGCAACTCGCCGGGCAGGCTGTCTTCCAGCAGATCGATCAACAGGATCGCCACCGACAGGCCGTGGCGTACCGGCCAGGACTCGCGGGTCAGGAACCTCAGCGCGAACAGCACGCCGTCGCGGTCCTCGTCGTACAGGGCCAGCAGGTGGTCGGCCTGGCGCGACAGGCGCGGGCCGTGGATGCAGCCGCCCTGAATCAGCTCCATCGCCTGGGCGTGCAGGTAGCCGGCTACGCGGGACAGCCGCTGGGTCATGACGGTGGGGTAGGCTTCCGCCTCGCGACGGCCAAGGCGCGGGCCGCGGCGCCCTGCCGGTGGCTGAAACAGCGGCGATGGCGGACGCCTGGAATCCACCCCTTCGGCGATGCGCGCGGCCTCGCGTTCGACCTCGCGTACCAGCTTCCACAGGGTGCGATCCTGGTGGGCCCCGACGCCGATGAAGCGAAAGCCGGCCTCGACCAGCCGCCGTTCGGGGTCGAAGCGATGATGTTGCACGACGGCCTGGAGCGCCAGACGGGTACCATCGGGAAAGCCCAGCTCCAGCGGCACCGGCAGCTCTCTGTTGGTCAGCACAGGAGCGGCGGTGCGGGGGAGGTCGAGGCGACAGCCGTCCACCGACAGATCGATCAGGTCGCCGTGCAAGTCCTGGCTGTCGCCGTCTCTGAGCACCGCCTCGGCGGCCATGCCCAGGCGCAGGCGCGCGCGAAAGCTTTGACGGCGCTGTAGCCGCTCCAGCTGGTCCGGGTAGGGGCAGCGCCACAGCCGGCGCAGCGGCACGCCCTGCCCAGGTGCGCGGCTGACTTCCCGCGACAGCTCCGCCTCACTCGGCGCCGTGGTCACCTCTCCGTCCGCGGCCGTGATCGCCGGAGTGCGGGTGATCATGCCCTCGCAGTAGCCGACCAGACGAAAGGACTTGCCCTGCTTAAGCTGGCGGTGAAGCCCCTCCACCGCGGTGATGTCCAGGGTGATGGACTCCCCCGGGGCAATCTCCATCAGCAGCACCGGTGTCGGCGTTCCATTGCCTTCCTCCCACGCCAGTGCGGCCCCCTGGGGGCCGCTCAAGCAGTCCAGCAGCCTGGCGATTTCCTGGGGGGCGCGTACTTCCTCGAATTCTTGTTGGTCCGGCACCAGCGGGACTCCTCGACGACATCTGGCATACGTTGTCTCGGAGTATCGGCAGAATGTGCCGGATCTTTAGGCTGACAACCTTGTTCAGGCTAGACACTCGGCGGGGGCGTGACACCGATCAAGCGTTTTCAGGCCTGGGAGTGACGCTTGCGCCGGGAGCGGTCGATGGCATCGCGCTGGCTGGCCAGGCGATGCTCGCCGAGAAAGCGGGTCAAGCGCTCGAAGGGCATGGGGTGGGCCAGGTGGAAGCCCTGGAAGGCGTCGCAATGATGCTGCAGCAGGAACTCGTGCTGGGCCTCGTGCTCGATGCCTTCGGCCACCACCATCAACTCCAGGTGGTGGGCCATGGCGATGATCCCCTGAAGGATGGCGCCATCCTCCTGGTTGTCCGGCAGCCCCTGGACGAAGGTGCGATCGATCTTCACCGTGCTGACCGGCAGGTGCTTGAGGTAGCCAAGGCTCGAGAAGCCGGTGCCGAAGTCGTCGATGGCCACCTCGACACCCATGTCGCGCAGCGACTGCAGCGTCTCGATGGCGTTCGGGGTGTCGTGCATCAGGATGCCCTCGGTCAGCTCGAGGGTGAGCTGGTGGGCCTCGATGCCGGTCAGGTTCAGGGTGTCGCGTACGGTCTCGAGGAAGTTGGCCCGGCGGAACTGCAGCGGCGACAGGTTGACCGCCACCGCCAGGCCCTCGAGGCCGGCCTCGTTGAGGAGCTGCAGGTCGCTGCAGGCGCGGGTCAGCACCCAGTGGTTGATGGCGATGACCTGGCCGGTCTCCTCGGCCAGGGCGATAAAGTCCTGGGGCGGCACCTGGCCGCGTACCGGATGTTCCCATCGCAACAGCGCCTCGACCCCGATGATCGCCCGGTGGTTGTCGAACACCGGCTGGTAGTGCAGGCGTAGCTGCTCACCGTCGATGGCGGCCTGCAGGTCATGACGCATCGCCACCCGCTCGTTTACCCCCCAGGTGATGTCCTGGCTGAAGTGCTGCAGCGCATTGCGTCCCTGGTGCTTGGCCTGGTACATGGCCATGTCGGACTGCTGCAGCAACTGCATCGGTTCGATGGTGACGTCGCTGGACACCGCCACCCCGATGCTGGCGGTAACGTGCAGCTCATGCTCGCCGACCCGGTAGGCCTGGGCCACCTTCGGCAGCAGGCGTTCGGCCAGGGTCACCGCCTGCTCGGGCTCGTCGAGGTCCGGCAGCAGCACCACGAACTCGTCGCCGCCGAAGCGGGCCACGGTATCCCCGGGCCTGAGCGCCTCGGTGAGCCGCTGGGCGACCTGGATCAACACCTTGTCGCCGACGTCGTGGCCGAGGCTGTCATTGATCGGCTTGAACTCGTCCAGGTCGATGAACAGCACGCCAAGGTGGTGGGACTGGCGCTTGGCCAGGGCGAAATCGTGGCGCAGACGATCCTCGAACAGGGCGCGATTGGCCAGGCCCGTCAGGGCGTCGTGGCTGGCATGGTAGGCCAGGCTTTCCTCGTAGGCCTTGTGCTCGGAGATGTCGTGCTGGACGCCGACGAAGTGAGAGACCTCGCCATCGGTGTCCATCACCGGCGAGATGTAGAGGTCGTTCCAGAAGGCCTCGCCGTTCTTGCGGTAGTTGAGCAGGGTGGCGCGGACTTCGCTGTGGTTTGCCAGCTGGCGGCGAATACGTGCCACCACCTGTGGATCGCTCTCCTCACCCTGCAGGAAGCGACAGTTGCGCCCCAGCACTTCTTCCTCCGGATAGCCGGTCATGCGCATGAAGGCCGGGTTGGCGTAGATGATCGGCAGCTCCGGCGAGCGCGCATCGGCGATCACGATGCCATTGATGCTGGCCTCGACGCTGCGCTGCAGGATGCGCAGCTGGGTCTCCTGGGCGTGGCGCTCGGTCACGTCCTTGGCGATGCCGAAGGTTCCACTGATGTCGCCGTCGATGATGATCGGCAGGTTGGTGATGTCCATTACCCGCCTGCCCAGCGGAGTAGTGATGGGCAGGGTGTAGCGGGTGACCTCGCCCTTGAGCGTCTTGCGCACCGCGTCGCGCACCCAGGAGCGATCCGATTCCTTGACGAAGACTTCGTAGTGCCGCCCCAGGATGTCACCCAGGGGTACCCCGGTGAGGGTCGAGCAGGTGGTGTTGGCGGCGACGAAGATGCCTTCGTGGTCGAGGGAGTAGATGGCGTCGGGGTTGTAGGTGAACAGCGAACGGTAGCGCTGCTCGCTCTGGAACAGCGCCTGGCGGTCCTGGTCGCGCTCCACCGCCAGGGCGACCAGCTCCAGGCAGCGCTCGATACGTCGGCTGTGCTCCGCCTGCTGTGCCGGCGAGTGTCGAAAGAACAGGCTGACCACCCCCAGCAGACGTTCATCGCTGGCGACGACCGGATAGGCCCAGCAGGCCATCAACTCGCCGTCGCGCAGGCGCGGGTGCACGCCGGCGCAGGCCGGGTCCTCGGTGATGTCGTCGCTGGCCCGGGGGGCCCTCGCCGCGGCGGCGCTGGCCCAGGTGCCGAAGGTGCCGCCCACCGGGGTTCTGGCGAGCAGTGGTGCCATCTCAGACGGCAGGCTGTGGCCCGCGGTCAGGCTCAGGGTCTCGCCGCCGGGGTCCAGCGTCAACACGGTGGCGATGGCATTGGGGAGGTGGCCCTCGAACAGCCTGCAGCAGGCCTCCAGGGTCTCGGTCAGTGGTGCCTCTCGGGCGATCATCGACTGGATGCCCTGGTAGCTTTCGAGCTGGTCCTGGGCGGCCACCAGGCTCTGGGTCTGCCACAGCAGGGTGCGCATCAACGACAGGCTGATGGCCAGGCTGTAGGACATGATCAACCCGATCAGGGTGATCAGCGCCGGCAGGCTACCCGCCAGCCACCAGTCACTGTCCGGGCCTGGCAGTGCACGCAGGGACAGGGTGCGCCCGTCCAGCTCCAGGGTCTGCTCGGCCAGTCTGGGTAGGGTCGGGTCCTTGACCTGCCAGGTGTCTTCGCCAAAACCGCACCACCAGACGCCCTGGCTGTCGGTGACGGCCAGCAGGGTGCGGTCGGCAACGCTGCGGTTACTGGGGGCCAGGGTGCCGGGCAGATCGATGCAGGCGACCAGGCGCAGGTCGTCATCGGCCAGGGTCCTGACCATGCGTGCCGACGTCGCCAGCGGGTTGTCGGGCAACTCCAGCCGTAGTTCGCCGCGGGCCGGCCTGGGCAGTGCCTCGCTCAAGCGGCAGACGCTGTCCTGAGCACGCCGTGAGCGCAGCCATAGCCGCTGGTCGCCGCGATACAGCGCCAGGCTCTCCAGGCTTTGTACGTCTCGCAGATAGAAGGTGATGACGTCGGCCAGGGTATTGGCGTCGGTCGTCTGCTCGCCGGCACGGTTGGCCAGGCGGTCGAGCCAGCGCTGGTGTAGCGCCATCTGGCCGCGTGCGCGCTCTTCGATGTTGGTCAGGGTATTGGCGGCGTCCTGCTGGACGTGGCTCTGGCGCACATGGTTGAGCGACAGCCAGGCCAGGCTGCTGAGCAGTACCCCGGCACAGGCCACCGCGATGCTGGCGCGTTGTAGGCGCAGCGGGCGGTTGGGCGGGCGTGAGGCAGCCACCAGCGAGGCCGGGCCGGCGATCAGGTAGAGCAGACACACCGCCATGGGCGAGGTGCTGCGGGTCACCTCCCAGACTTTGGGTGCCTGGCCAGGAATCACCAGCCAGACGGTAAAGATCGCGCCGATCAGCAGCAGCAGCCCCCCCGACAACCGCCACCAGAAGGAGCCCTGGCGATGCTCCACCCCGATCATCAGGGCCACGCAGCCCGGCAGCATCGCCAGGCCCGCCCAGCTGGTCATGCGCGGACCGCCGGTCAGCAGCGACTGCACGTCGGCAGGGCCGCTGGCGACCAGGTCATGGACGATGGCGTACAGCGCCAGCAGCAGCATCATCAGGCCGCAGACGCTGCGGCCACGCGGTCTGCGCAGTACCTGCAGCAGAACGCCGCCGCCGCCAGCGAGGCTTGCCAGCGCCACATCGGGGACCAGCAGCGGCTGTTCCACCGGGTGGATCAACCAGGCGGCGAGACCCGCAGCGCCGACCATCAGCAGTCCGCTGGAGGCCATCAGCAGCCAGGCATCTTCCGCCACATCGCGCAGTCTAAACGGCATCCTACCCACGACCCCCTTGGCGACCCTGCTTCCGGGCGCTCATTTCCTTGTCCTTCCGACGCTATGACGAAGACTCGCCATCCTCACAGCATGGCAGGCGACAGCGTTGATAGCGGCCACCGTGGTGCGTCTACCGCCCGAGGCAAAGGCGCCTTTGGACGGGCGGTCCGGTATCCCTGGACGCGTTTGCTCGAAATGGCACCAAAACAGTCTTCAACATACCTCAATCAACCGCGAGTGCTAGCCCCTGATGTCAGCATCCACCACCAGAGTCAGCGTCCAGCAAGGGCGAGAGGGGGACAACCGTAGAGAAGATGCGTCAGCGAATAGGCACAAAGAAGGCACAGGAAAGCATGCAGAACAGTCACAGACCCGATGGGAGGCGGGTAGCGAGCCGGTAAAGAGCAGGCGCAGGCCTGATGCAGACCTGATGGAGAGCGGGTGCAGACCCGGTGAAAAGCAGCCGTAGACGGCCCAGCAGGCGGTCAAGCAAGAGCCTTCCAAAGAAATTTGCAGGCCAGGGCTAAAGCTTTTCGGCGAGCCACCGATAAAGAGGGTAACGGCCAACGGCGCCGTTGCGGCAGGCCAAGACGGTCCGCCAATGGAGCCCAACTCTTTAAGGAAGGATGACACCATGTCCGTGATCAATACCAATATCACTTCCATGATTGGTCAGCAGAACCTCAACGCGTCCAAGAGCGCCCTGACCACCTCCATGGAGCGCCTGTCCTCCGGCCTGCGCATCAACAGCGCCAAGGACGACGCCGCCGGCCAGGCCATCGCCAACCGCATGAGCAGCCAGATCACCGGTCTGTCCCAGGCCCAGCGTAACGCCAACGACGGTATCTCTGTTGCTCAGACTACAGAAGGTGCGCTGAACCAGATCAACGACAACCTGCAGCGCGTTCGTGAACTGACGGTTCAGGCCCAGAACGGCACCAACTCTGAGGAAGACCTGACCTCCATCCAGAACGAAATTGGTCAGCGTCTGAACGAGATCAACCGTATCTCTGAAGAAACCAGCTTCAATGGGGTCAAGGTTTTGCAGGAAGATACTGGCCTCAAGATTCAGGTGGGTGCCAATGATAGCGAAACAATCAGCATTGATCTCAAGAAAATCAATGCCGAAACTTTGGGCCTCGAAAATTTCAGCGTTTCTGAAACAAAAATCGAGTTCTCAGACTCAATTGCTAAGAAAAGTGATGTTTCAAATGTTACCAACGTAGCGGTTGGGAACGACACTGCTTTTGATACCAATGGAACAAACTACAGCGCTGCACCGCTCGCTAACGATGCTGCTACCAAGTCTTACTTTGATGATGCCACTGGGATAACAGCAACAGACACAGGTGATAAAACTAGCGTTGTAACTGGCACCGATAAGGCAGTTTACAGCGTGAAAATTGATGGCGGAGATTACTTCGTCGCTCAAGACGATGATGGCAGCAATAAAATACAACTGCTGAAGCAGGACGGAACTGGCGGTTACGAAAAAGTACAAGTTGAGAATGATAGCGGAACGCTTACTGACGTCCAAGTTGCTGTCTTTAACGGAAAAGCAACTGCCTTTATTGATGATGGTTCCGGCAATGCCCAAAAAGTTGATCTAACAGGTGGGATTGCAAAAGCAGAAGCAACAGAACTGCTGGCAAAAAATGATAGTAACCTTGCTGTGAATATTGATGGTCAAAACCACAATGTTCATGAGATTCTTGACAAGAATGGCGACGCTTCAGGAAAGTATGGCGTCCGTATGGAAGACGGTACTGTTTATGCAGTAGCTGTGGATGCAACTAGCGGAAATGTTTCTATCCAAGAAGATGGGGATGGAAACAAAGTTCAGTATGCACTGCAGACGGACGGTGATGTGGCCACCGTAGTCGAGCATGAAGGTGACCTTTATGGAGCGACTTTGAATGCTACTTACAATGGTACGGCTACTCGCGGCGCGACGAAGTTTGATACTGACCTGCTGCAGGAAACAGGCACTGCAAAGCCGCTTGAAGCTCTCGACTCAGCCCTAGGCGAAGTTGATGCTCTGCGCTCTGACCTTGGTGCCATTCAGAACCGCTTCGAGTCTGCAATCACCAATTTGAGCACCACCGAGACCAACCTGTCCGCTGCACGTTCGCGTATCGAAGACGCTGACTATGCAACAGAAGTGGCCAATATGACTCGCGCCCAGATCCTGCAGCAGGCCGGTACTTCCGTGCTGGCCCAGGCCAACCAGGTGCCGCAGTCCGTGCTGTCTCTGCTGGGCTAAAGCTAGGTGGGTTGTCAGCCCTCGGCTGACGTGCTCCTCCGCGGGCCGCTGCTTTGCGGCCCAACCCCGACAGGCGCCTCTGGCGCCTGTCGGCATTTATAGGCCCGGCCAACCTTGCTACAGCAGTTCCGGCTGCGGTAGTTCCAACGACAGGAGCCACCAATGAATAGCGTCAACCCGTTTAGTGTTTCGCAGGATGTCCTGGTCGAAGGTCCTGTGGAGGCTGTCTCCGATGAGGCCCTGTTGGATGCGCTTGCTCGGTATCAGCAGGTGGTGGCCTGGGCCAGCGATCTGATCGAGCGCTTCGAGGCGACGGGCATGCAGGACGCCATGGGCGAGGACTACCGCCATCTGCTCGATATTCATCGGCAGGCTATGGTGGGGCAGGCGGAGCTGGCATTGCGACTTGCCTGAAAAGTGCCTGCGCTCGGTAATACGGCGTTAAAAATCGGGTCAAAATGCTCATTTACACCTCGTAAACTGCGCTTTCTCAACGATTTTTGCCTTGTCTAACCATCGCTCGCCGGCTTTTCGTACAAAGCTTAGGGCTTGTCTGAAAAGTGTCTGCGCTCCTCGAGCCTTTGCCCGCCCCAGTGTGACGCCTCTGCATCCCTGCTTCTCTTCCCACTCTTCTTGCACCCTCTCTTCTCTCGCTCTCTACTCAGGCCCTGTCCTCTCGCGCCCCTGTCTTTTCTCCCCCTCTCTCTCCTCTTTCTCTCCTCTTTCGCCCCCCCCCCATAGCGATAGGCAGCCGGGCTGACCTATTCATCGTATCTATCTCTCGCGAAGGTCGGCGGGCGACGCCTAAGCCATTCGCCTGGGCCCCCTGGTGCTGCTCCCTCCTTGTGCTTTTTCTGCTCCACGCTGTGGCGACAAAAAATCCTTTAAAACAGTGCTTTGTAATATTTTTCGCCGAGTCTCCTAAGACGTTTGTCTTATTCGTCATTCCTTGTATTCACGTGGCTCCTCGACTAGTTTCTCCCTCACTAGCTAAATTCATCTGATCAATTGTCTCGATAACCACTTACAAATACATACAAGGAGTCACTTGTGGATGCATCCTCTACCGCGGCGGCTGAGCAACAGTCGGCGCCGGAAAAGTCCTCCTTTCTGCACAGGGGCATGACCTTGCCCTTTGTGCTGATCGTCACCTGCTTTGCCGCCTGGGGGCTCGCCGGCAACCTGACCGATCCCCTGGTGTCGGTGTTCGGCTCGGTGTTCTCGATGAGCGCGCTGCAGGCGTCGCTGGTGCAGTTCGCCTACTACGGCGCCTATTTTGCCCTGGCGATCCCGGCGGCCTGGATCAATTCGCGCCTGGGCTACAAGGGTGGCGTGCTGATCGGCCTCTTGCTGGCGGCCACCGGGGGGCTTCTGTTCATGCCGGCCTCCCAGATGATGACCTACTCGATGTTCCTGGTGGCGTTGTTCACCCTGGCGGCCGGGCTGTCGATCCTCGAAACCTCCGCCAACCCCTACGTGATGGCGATGGGCCCGCGCGAGAACGCCACTCGGCGGCTGAATTTCGCCCAGTCCTTCAACCCGGTGGGGTCGAACCTGGGGGTGCTGCTGGCCGCGGTGTTTATCCTGCCCCACGTCAATCCGGCCACCGCCGAGCAGCGCGCCTCGCTGACCCAGGAGGCGCTGGCCGAGATGCAGTCGGCGGAATTGCAGGCGGTGATGGGCCCCTACATCACCCTGGCGCTGGTTTATGTGGTGATCGCGATCGCCATCGCCATGGTGCGGGTGCCGCGCCACGAGGCGCTGATGGCGGACCGCAAGAGCGAGACGGTGGCGCTGTCGGGGAGTCGTCTCGGGCGGCTGGTGCGCAACCGTCGCTACGCCTTCGGGGTGGTGGCGCAGTTCTTCAACGTGGCCGCCCAGACCTGTACCTGGACCTTCACCATCCACTACGTGACCGAGGCGCTGGGCGTCGGCAGTGAAGAGGCCGGCTACTGGCTGCAGGCCTCCTTGCTGGTCTTCCTGGTGTCGCGCTTCGTCATGGTCGGTGTCATGGGTCGGGTGGACCCGCGCAAGCTGATGACCGGGATGTGCGTGCTCGGTGTCGCGCTGTCGCTGGTGGCGGTGTTCAGCGGCAACCTGATCGGGGCGGTGGCCCTGGTGCTGCTGAGCGCCTGTATCTCGCTGCTGTTCCCCACCATCTACGGCATCTCGCTGGAAGGGCTGGGGCAGGACACCAAGTACGGCGCCGCCGGTCTTGTGATGGCTATCGTCGGTGGTGCCCTGGTGCCGCTGGCCCAGGGCTGGCTGATCGATATCACCTCGGCCCAGATCAGCTACCTGGTGGTGGCGGTGTGCTTCGCGGTGATCGTGGCCTTCGGTGTCTATGTGCAGCGTCATCCGCGGCCCGAGACCAGCAACGAGGGTGATCTGGCCTGAGCTGGCGTCTCTTGAACTGGCAGCGCCTCAACGCGAATCGGGGGTGTCCCGCAGCACCACGGCGACCTGAGCGAGGTGAGTCTGCATGGCGGCATGGGCGCCCCTGGGGTCGCCGGCGACGACGGCATTGAGGATGGCCAGGTGCTCCTGGTGGGTGATGGCGATACGACCGCCGAGGTGGATCGATTGCCACAGCCGCATCCGCAGGGTCGGCCGCGACAGTGCCTCGAGCAGGGCGACCAGCACGGGGTTGCGGGAAATCCTCGCCAGGCTGAGGTGGAACTCCAGGTCGGCGGCCATGGCACCTTCGTGGTCCAGCGCCTGGATGGCGGGCTCGGCCTCGGCCAGTACGGCCTTCAGGCGCTCGATGTCCTCGTCGGTTCGGCGCAGCGCCGCCACCGCCGCGGCCTCCACCTCCAGCGCCTGGCGCACATTGTGCAGGTCGCGGGACGAGGTCCCGGCCTGGATGCCCGCCCAGAACTCCAGGGGCTTCAGCAGCAGCCCCGGGTCCAGCGAGGTAACGGTGGTGCCGGAGCCCTGGCGGGTCTCGAGGATGCCCATGGCGACCAGCGCCCTGACCCCTTCACGCAGCGAGCTGCGCGAGACAGCGAAGCGGGTGGCGAGGATCGACTCGACGGGCAGGCGGTCGCCGGAGGCGATTTCACCGGAGACGATCATCTCCTGGATGCCTTGCACCACCACCTCGTACTGGGAGGGGCGGCGTTGGTCGCTGTCGGACGGGGGCGGCGGCGTCATGGCAGGGGCTCCGGCTCGGAAGGGGTGATCGAATCCCGCCATTCTATCGAAAACTTCGGCAGCACTTTAATACATCTGATGAATCTGGAGGACGATACGTGTCCGTCATCACCTCAATCGAACTGGTGGATCTGCGTTTTCCCACCTCGGACAGCAGCGACGGCTCCGACGCGGTCAACAAGGACGCCGACTACTCGGCGGCCTATCTCAGGCTGGTCACCGATGACAGCGCGCTCTATGGGTGCGGTTTCACCTTCACCATCGGTCGTGGCAACGAGATCTGCCTGCAGGCCATGGAGGCTCTCGCCCAGCCGCTGGTCGGCCGGGACGCGGCCGAGGTCTGCCGGTCCCCGGGAGCGGTCTATCGTGAACTGGCCGCGGATTCACAGCTTCGCTGGCTGGGCCCGGACAAGGGGGTGGTGCACCTGGCGCGGGCGGCGGTGATGAACGCCGTCTGGGACCTGGCGGCCCGGCATGCGGGGCTGCCGCTGTGGCGTCTGGTCTGCGAGATGGAGCCGGAGGTGCTCGTCGAGCAGTTGGATCTCAGCTACCTGGGTGACGTGCTGAGCGCCGAGGAGGCGGTGGCCATGCTCAAGGAACAGCGGCCCTTCCAGCAGGAGCGCATCGCCGAGCTGAGCGAGCAGGGCTTCCCCTGCTACACCACCTCGGCGGGGTGGCTCGGCTATTCGGACGAGAAGCTGGCCCGCCTGTGCCGGGAAGCGATGGACGATGGCTACCGCCATATCAAGCTCAAGGTCGGCGCCAATCCCGAGGACGACGAGCGTCGCCTGGGGATCGCCCGCTCGGTGATCGGCCCCGACGTGGCGCTGATGATCGACGCCAACCAGATCTGGGAGGTGCCCGAGGCCATCGAGCGGGTCGAGGCGCTTTCCCATCACGACCTTCTGTGGATCGAGGAGCCCACCAGCCCGGATGACGTGCTGGGGCATCGCAGCATCGGCGATGGCGTGCGCCCGCTCGGCATCGGCGTCGCCACCGGCGAGCACGGCATGAACCGGGTGCTGTTCAAGCAGTTGCTGCAGGCCAACGCGGTCGACTACGTGCAGATCGACTCCTGCCGCCTTGCCAGCGTCAACGAGATCATCCCGGTGCTGCTGATGGCCAGGAAGTTCGGCAAGCCTGTCTGCCCCCACGCCGGCGGGGTGGGGCTGTGCGAGCTGGTCAATCACCTGGTGATGATCGACCACATCGCGGTGTCGGGGCCTGTAGAGGGGCGGGTGGCCGAATTCGTCGATCACCTGCACGAACACTTCGTCGACCCCTGCGTCGTGAGAGATGGCGCCTATACATTGCCGCGTGAACCGGGGTATTCCGCCGAGATCAAGGCCGAGACGCTGGCGGCCTGGGCCTGGCCGAACGGCACCGAGTGGACCCGTCGGCGCCAGGCGGTGCCGGCATGATCCGCGGGCCGCTGCTCAATCCGCCCTTGCTTAAGGGCCTGGCCGCCGCCGGACATGGTGCCAGGGTGCTGGTGGCCGACGCGCTCTATCCGCATTCGACCGGTGCGCCGCCAGCGGCGAGCCGGGTCTACCTCAACCTGTGCGAGGGCATGGTGCCGGTGCTGTCGGTGATGGAGACGCTGGCCCAGACGGTGTTTCTGGAAGAGGTCACCTACATGGCCAACGCCGAGGGCGGCGCCTCCGAATCCGTGCTCGAGTGCCGCCAGCGGCTGGCCGACCACCGACATGGGGGAGGCCAGCAGATCGCCTGGTCGAGCCTGGATCGCTGGGCCTTCTATGACGCCTGCCGCGGCCCCGAGGTGTGCCTGGTGGTGGCCACCGGCGAGTGCCGCCCCTACTCCAACTTTCTGCTGACCATAGGCGTTCCGTGATGATCGATACCCACCTTCACGTCTGGGACACCGGTGCGGTGCGGATTCCCTGGCTCGCCGGTGCGGGCCTGCCCGCCAGGGCGCCGATTCCCGATGGTCAGGACCGCCGCTACGTGCTGGTCGAGGCCGACGCCCCGGACCCCGCCGAGGAAGCCGCCTGGCTGATCTCGCTGGCCGAGCGGGACCTGCGGGTCCACGGCGTGGTGGCGAGCGTCGCGCTGGAGCTTCCCCAGGCCGAGCGGGCGCTGGCGAGTCTGGCCGAGGTGCCCCAGGTGGTCGGCGTCAGACGCCTGCTGCAGGACCGGGAGCTGTTTGACTCGGCGGCCCTGGTCGAGGGCCTGAAGCGTCTGGCCGACTGGGGCCTGCCCTTCGATGCCTGCGTCAGGGACCGAGAGCTGCCGCGCCTGTTGGCGTTGCTCGAACAAGTGCCGGAGCTGACGGTGGTACTCGACCATATGGGCAAGCCGAACCCGCGTGATGGCGTCGCGCGAGAGGCCTGGCAGTGCAATCTGGCGCGCCTGGCCGAACTCGACAGGGTCCACTGCAAGCTGTCCGGGCTGCCGGCGGAGTGCCGCGACGCCGACGAACTCGAGCGCCACGCCCCAGACATCGTCGACGTCGCGCTTGAGACCTTCGGTGCCGAGCGCTGCCTGCTTGGCAGCGATAGCCCGATCAGTCAGGACCCGAAAGACTGGTGCGAGCGGGTGCTGGCGCGGGTGCCCGCAGAAAAGCGCCAGGCCGTCGCCGAAGACAACGCCTTGAACATTTATCACAGGAGGGATGCCCGATGACGACATCGCCGATTGCCAGCCGTCTGCCGTCCAAGCTGCGCCGTGCCTTCGAAGGCCTCGGCGTCGGTGCGGCGCAGTTCGGCAACATGGGCAAGGTCACCCCTGAACAGGACTGCCTGGCCGCCGTGGACACCGCCTGGGAGCTGGGGCTGAGGTTTTACGACACGGCCCCCCACTATGGGCTCGGGCTGTCCGAACAGCGTCTGGGCAAGGCGCTCAAGGGACGCTCGCCGGACGACTACGTCATCTCCACCAAGGTGGGGCGCCTGCTGGAACCCAATCCTTCCCCCCAGGGCAGCGACGAGGCCAACGGCTTCCACGTGGCCGATGACCTGACCCGGCGGCGTGACTACACCGCCGAGGGCGTCAGGCAGAGCCTGGAGGCCTCGCTTGCGCGCCTCGACATGACGTCGGTGGACATCCTCTGGATCCATGACCCGGAAGAGCCCACGGACCGCTTCGAGGAAGCCCTGACGGGGGCAGTACCCGAGCTCGAACGCCTGCGCGAGCAGGGCAGGATCGCGGCCTGGGGCGTGGGCTCCAAGGACGCCGGCATGCTCAAGCGCTTCGTCGATCAGGCCAGGCCCGACCTGATCATGCTGGCCGGTCGCTACACCCTGCTGGAGCAGGAACAGACAGGACTGATGGCCGCCTGTCTCGAACACCAGGTCGGAGTGGTCGCCGTCGGCGCCTTCAATTCGGGCCTGCTGGCGCGTGACGAGCCTCCCGCCGACGCCTGGTACGAGTACGGCCAGGCACCAGAGGCGGTGCTCGAGCGTGCCCGCGAACTCGCCGCGGTGGCGCGAGCCCACGGCGTCAGCCTGCCGGCGGCGGCGCTGGCCTTTCCGTGGCGCCACCCTGCCGTGGTCAACGTCATGGCGGGAATGCGCTCGCCTGAGCAGGTGAAGCGAAATCATGCACTGGCCTCGTGCGATATCCCCGAGGCCTTCTGGAACGAACTGCAGGCGCGAGGCCTGCTGAAGGAGAACACATGAAGCTGTTGCGCCGTGGAACGATGGGTAACGAGATGCCGCTGGTCGAGGTCGAAGGCGTGCTCTACGACGCCTCGCCGGTGGGCGACTTCGGGCCAGGCTTCTGGAAGGACAACGGCGTGGCGCGCCTTCGCCGGCTGCTGGACGCCGGACGGCTGACCGCCGTCGAGCTTGCCGACGAGGTACGCCACGGCTCGCCGGTGGCGGCGGTGGGCTCGGTGATCTGCATCGGCCAGAACTACGCCGCCCACGCCGCCGAGTCCGGCGCCGAGCCGCCGAAGCAACCCATCGTCTTCTTCAAGACGCCCAACACCGTCGCCGGCCCCGACGACACCGTCACCATCGCGCGCGGTTCGGAAAAGACCGATTGGGAGGTCGAGCTCGCCATCGTGATCGGCAGCACCGCCAGCTACTGCGACTCGCTGGAGGAAGCGGCCAGTCATATTGGTGGCTATGTGCTCGCCAACGACCTGTCGGAGCGCAAGTTCCAGCTCGAGGTCTCCGGCGGCCAGTGGAGCAAGGGCAAGTGCAGCCCGGGCTATATGCCATTGGGCCCCTGGATCGTGACCGCCGACGCCTTCGATCCCGCCAATGTGGGCCTGCGCTCCTGGGTCAACGGCGAGCCGCGCCAGGACTCCCGCACCTCGGACATGATCTTCGGCTGCGCCGAGATCGTGCGCGATCTGTCGCAGTACATGCAGCTCGAGCCCGGCGACGTCATCTCCACCGGTACTCCCGAAGGGGTGGCGGTCTCGGGGCGCTTCGACTACCTCAAGCCGGGCGACGTGGTCGAGGTGGAGATCGACGGCCTGGGCCGCCAGCGTCAGACCTTTCGTGCCTGGGAGGGCTAATCCATGACAGCTCGATTCGAAGGACGGGTGGCCATCGTCACCGGCGGCGCCTCGGGCATCGGCGCGGCGATCGCCGACTGCCTGGCCGCTGAAGGCGCCCGCGTCGCCGTGCTGGATCGCGAAGATCCCGCCAATCAACACCACTGGGAAGCGTGCGATGTCGCCAGCAGCGAGCAGGTAGAGCGTGCGGTGGCGGCGGTCGCCAGTGCGTTGGGGCGTATCGATATCGTGGTCAACAACGCAGGCATCGGCGCCCAGGGCGATGTCGCGGGCAACCCGGATGAGGAGTGGGCGCGTGCCTGGGAGGTCAACGTCGCCGGCATGGCGCGGGTGTCTCGGGCGGCGCTGCCTCATCTGCGCGAGTCGGACGCCGCCGCCATCGTCAATATGGCGTCCATCGCCGCCACCGCGGGGATTCAGCAAAGGGCCCTGTACTCGGCGACCAAGGGCGCCGTGCTGGCCTTGACCAGAGCCATGGCGGCCGATCACCTGCAACAGGGCATTCGGGTCAACTGTGTCTCGCCCGGCACCGCGGATACCCCCTGGATCGGCCGCTTGCTTGCGCAGGCGCCTGACCCCGAGGCCGAGCGTGCCGCGCTGGAGGCCCGCCAGCCCCACGGACGGCTGGTCGCCGCCGCCGAGGTGGCCCAGGCGGTGGCCTATCTGGCCGATCCCGCCAATCGCTCGACGGTGGGGGTCTGTCTGCCGGTGGACGGTGGCATGGACGCCCTGCGCCTGCGTCCGCGCTAGCCCTGTTCATGTAAAAACCGTTCATCTCGGTCCTCAAGAGTACGCCGGCCTCGCCGATAGTGGTTATATTAGGTAATGCGCACCGCTTACCTCTATCTGGGCAGGGCTCATGGCTAAGGATCGATCAGCGGGTTTGGGCCCGACGTCGCTGTTGCAGGCGGCCTCCGCCGGCAAGGTTGCCCACCACCCCTCGGTGGTGGCGGGGCTGGTGCTGGACCGCGCCCCGGTGGGGTTGGCGCTGATCGATGCCAACGACCGCCTGGTCTGGGCCAACACCGGGCTGACGGAGCTGGCCTGTCCCACCGGTGGCGAGCTGCAGGGCCGCAATCTCAACGAGCTGTTTCGCCCCTTCGTCAATCTGCTGGGGGAGCGGGGCAGCTACCATACCCTGTCACCCGGCGAGGACTGGCAGCAGGCCTGGCTTGCGGTGGATGACAGCGCCAGCGCTCGGCTGGGGCTGATGTCCTGCGTGGCCTTCGACCGAGGCGCCGATGCGTCTCTGGACAGCGGCACCGATCCGCTGATGTGGCTGGTCACCTTCGTCGATCTCGACGCTGACGCCGACGCGGTACTGGATCGCCGCCATGCCGATATCGGCAACGTGGCCAGTACCTGGATCTTCGAGGACCGCCTGTCCCACGCCTTCGATCGTGCCGACCGTCTGGGCCAGCGCCTGGGCGTGATGCTGGTCGAGCTACACGGCCTGTCGCGCATCCTGGTGGACCATGGTGGCGAAATGGCGTCGCGGGTGTCGCGCCGGGCCGGACGCCGACTGGTCAACGTGCTGCGCCGGGAAGACAGCGTGGTGCAAGTTGATCGCGAACGCTGGGGGGTGCTGCTCGAGCACCCCGTCACGCCGGAGACCCTGCAACTGGTGGCCGACCGCTGCCTCGAGGCGCTGGAACCGCCCTTTACCCTGTCCGGCTATCAGCCCGCCCTGATCGAGCCGCGTATCGGCATCGTCCTGTGCCCGGAAGATGGCGAGGAAACCGGAGAGCTGCTGGCCCACGCCGAAAAGGCGCTGGAAGAGGCCGTACCGGGTGGTTTCGCCTTTTACGACGGCAGCCTGCAGCGTCTGATGGAGCGCCAGCAGCGCTTCCGTCACGAGCTGCAGGAAGCGCTGATGTTCCCCGATCAGCAGCTCTATCTGGTGTATCAGCCCCAGTTCGATCTGCTCACCCGGCGCTGCTGCGGGCTCGAGGCGCTGGTGCGCTGGCGCCATCCCCAGCGTGGCGAGGTAGCGCCGGGGGAATTTGTCGCACTCGCCGCCGAAATGCAGTTGGTCGACCGGCTAGATCGCTGGGTGCTCAAGGAAGTCATGGCCCAGCGCAGGCGCTGGCGCGAGGCCGGCTCCGAGCTGGGTGACTGGGATATCTCGGTGAACATTCACCATTGCCTGCTGGATCAGGACGGCTTCGATGGCCGCGCCCTGGATCTCTACCTGCGCCAGCTATGCGAGTCTGGCGCAAAGGGGGAGGCGGGTGCCCAGAAGGAGGCGGGCGGCCACTATCGCCACGAGTGCCTCGACTGGTTGTGCCTGGAGGTGGATGGCGCGGGGTTGTTCGAGGTGGGCCACCGCCAGTCCCACCTGTTAAGGCGTATCGTCGCTTTGGGCGTGCGGCTCGGCGTCGATGGGCTGGGCCGCTCCCCGGTGGACCTGTTCGGCATGGCCTCGCTGCCGGTGACCCTGGGCAAGCTGGGGCCGGAGACCCTCAAGACCCTGGCCGATCCCTCCACCAGCATGCGCCAGAGCGTGGCGGCGCTGATGCGCTGCCTCGAGGCGCTGGAGTTCGTCGCGGTGGCGGTCGGGGTCGAGACCGCCGAACAGCTCGATACCATCAAGGCGCTGGGGCTTGTCCGGATTCAGGGGCGTCTTGTCGGTGCGCCGCTGGAAAGCGAGGCCCTGGTGGGCTGGGCGGCCTCCGGCGCGCATCCCGCGATAGCGATCTGAGCCAGCCATTGATGCCGCCAAGGTGGCGGTGCCGCCAAGGTGGCAGAGCCGGGCAGGTGTTTCCGAGAGGAGGCGTCAGGCCCGATGTCGAGAGTCCAAGCGGCGAGCCCAAGCTGCGAGCCAAGACCTTGAACCAGGAAATCAGGCCGAGACGTTGAGCCGAGAGGGCTGCAGCCGGGTGCGGCCGTCGGGCTGGTAGACGCTGGCGTTGGCGATGCGGTGGATCTGGTCGAGCATGCGCTGGTTGTGCTCCATGCGCAGGGCCAGCAGTTCGCCACAGCGCAGATTGGCGCGGGAGACTTCCCTGGCGAGTGCCATGGTGGCCTGCCAGGCGGCTTCGCAGCCGGCGTCACGGGCGGCTTGCAGGGTGCCCTCGCGGTCATCGGGGTAGCCCAGTCGGCACTGCACCTGATGGCGGCGCGCTTCCGTCTCGGCAAGCCTTTGCTGGATCTCGGACTTCTGGCCGGCGAGCGCCACCAGCGCCTCGCTGTCGACCTGGCCCTGAACCAGGCACTCCTGTTCCTCGCCCAGCAGGGCCAGCAGCTCGGCGAGTCGCTCACGCTGCTGGTCGAGCAGTCGGGCCAGACTCACGACTGCGAGCCCTCTGAGCCATCGCCGAGCATGTCGCGGACGCTGTCGATCAGGCCGTCGGCGATGCGTTCGGGATGGATTTCCAGGCGTCCCTCGCGGATGGCGTCACGAATCTGTTCGACCCGGGCGCTGTCGATGTCCTGGCTGGTGTCCGCCGCCGGGCGGCTCAGGTGGGCCTGGGCACCGGCTTCGACACCGGCGCCAGCGGTTTTTTGTGTCTCGCTTTGCTGGAGCTTGTCGCTCTGCTGCGGCCCCTTGCTTTGGGCGGGGCGGGTCAGAGGATGTTGCGAATCGATCTTCACGGGCAAGGCCTCACGAGAATGGCGATGGGACCAGGCGCTGGCTGTCGCCGTTGATCCGAATGTCTGCGTCTATGTACATCATCGGCCGCAAGAACAAGAACTTTAGGTCTGGCGCACCAGCCGGTTTTTAACGCCGTATTACCGAGCGCAGGCACTTTTCATCAATGTCCTAGTAGGTTACCGCCAGCCGGCCGCGTTCCACCACCCGGGCGTCGAGGATCTGGCGCCGATCCACCCTTACCCGCACGATATCGCCGAGGCCGCCGGCCTCCAGCGCCTCGCCCTGGCGGCTGATGCGAAAGCCCCGGCCACTGGCTTCCACCGCGACCTGCTCGCCGCGTCGCACCAGCTTGGGTGATGTCAGCTGATGGGCCGACAGCGCCTGACCCTGGCGAATCCCGCGTCGGGCGATCTGACCGATGGCCGCCTGTGGGTCAGTCAGCGCCTGGGACGGCAGTCGGCTTACGTCGAAGCGCTCGCTGGTCAGCATGTCCGCGCTCAGGCGCTCGCCGGGGGCGATGTCCCGCGCCGCCACCAGGCGCTCGCCTAGCCGGGTGATCTCGGCCTGCAGATAGCGGCTGCGATGACGCTCTCCCTCGCAGCGAAGCCCCACCGAGACGCGTCCGGCCAGTCGGCTCCCCGCCCGGGGCAGGAAGGGTTCGGGCTGGCGGCAGTCGGCCAGGCTCGCCGCCGGCGGGAATACCTGAATCTCCAGATCGCCCGGCCGGGCGCCGTCGGCCAGGGCCTGCTCGAACAGAAAGCTCTCTACCCGTGTCAGCGCTTCCCCGGTGCCCGCATCGACACCGCCGTCATCGACCGCCTGGCCGCTGGCCTGGGCGGTGCTGGCGGCAAAACCCGTACTGACACACAGCACCAGCGCCGCCCGGGCGATGACCCAGGACAGGGAAGCAGTGGCTTGTACAAGAGATGAGGATCGAGACATCGGGATACCGGTGGTCGGTGCGATCTTTAGCGCCCGGGGCCGTTTGAAGGGCGCTTTCCTGGCCATTCAAGGGCCATGGCACACCAGTGTAGAGAAGCCGGCATCGACGCATGGTCTGAAATGGGCGTGGTAATGGGGGCTGTTCACGGCTTTGTGCAGACAGGGGCCTGGGTATTCTTCATCGTCGAACCCCTTGTCTCTTTGTTCCCTTGCTTACGGAGCGCACCGGGATGATCGATCAGCTCGAGGCCTCGCTCGCTTTTCACCAGCAGGCCCTGTCGCTTAGACAGGAACGCCAGAAGGTCCTGGCCAGCAATATCGCCAATGCCGATACCCCCGGCTACAAGGCACGCGACATGGACTTTTCCCAGGCCCTGGAAGCCGCGACCAAGGGGGCGAATCAGCCTGGTCTGGCCCTGGCGCGGACGTCCAGTCACCACCTGTCGGGTCATGGCCAGGCGATGTCGCTTGGCGGCAGCGAGCTCAAGTACCGCGTACCGGAGCAGGCCAGCCTCGACGGCAACACCGTGGACATGGACCGCGAGCGGGCCGCCTTCACCGACAACTCGGTGCGTTACCAGGCCGCGCTGACGATCCTCAACAGTCGCATCCAGGGCCTCAAGCAGGCCATGCAGCCCGAGCAGTAAGCCCGGTCCATCTCAGTTTCCAAGCAGGGAGAGCGCCCCATGTCGATGTTTTCGATCTTCGATATCTCCGCCTCGGCGATGTCAGCCCAGGCCCAGCGCATGAACGTCACCGCCAGCAACATGGCCAACGCCGACAGCGTGGCCGGCCCCGACGGCGAGGCCTACCGCGCCCGCCAGGCGGTGTTCGAGTCCCGTGCCGCCAGCGACGGCATCGGCGGTGTCGGTGTGCGCGAGGTGGTCGAGGACCCCTCGCCGCTGCGCCAGGAGTATCGTCCCGAGCACCCGCTGGCCGATGACGCCGGCTACGTGGCGATGCCCAACGTCGACCCGGTGGGCGAGATGGTCAACATGATCTCCGCCTCCCGCTCCTATCAAGCCAACGTCGAGGTCATGAACACCAGCAAGCAGCTGATGCTCAAGACCCTGACCCTGGGCGAGGGCTGATCCCATGGCCAACACCATCGATGCAAGCGTTTACCAATCGGTCAACGCCGCCACCGCTCAGGCCAGCTCCAAGCAGGCGTCCGACGAGCTCGGCGACAACTTCATGACCATGCTGGTGACCCAGCTGCAGAACCAGGATCCGCTCAACCCCATGGACAACAGCGAGATGACCTCGCAGTTGGCCCAGATCAACACCGTGTCCGGCATCGAGTCTCTCAACGAGACCATGTCGTCGATCACCGGCCAGATCAACGCCGGCCAGGCGTTGCAGGCCACCCGGCTGATCGGCAAGGGCGTGCTGGTGCCGGGGGATCGCATCGTCATGGCCCACAACGATGAAGGCGCGCCGGTCTCCACGCCCTTTGGCGTCGAGCTGGAAAGCCCCGCCGCCGAGGTCAAGGTGACCATCACCAACGAGTCCGGCGAGGTCATCAACAGCTACAACCTGGGCCCGGCCTCCGCCGGGACCGAGTCGTTCCAGTGGGACGGCATGACAGGTGAAGGCGTGGCGGCCCCCGAAGGTGCCTATCACGTCAGCATCGAGGCCACCGGTGTCGAGGGCGAGGAGCTTGCGGTGACCGCGCTCAACTACGCCCAGGTCGGCGGGGTGTCCCCGGCGGATGACAGCGGCCAGGTGCAACTCGATCTGGGTGCCGTCTACGGGCAGGTGGCGCTGAGCGATATCCGCCAGATTCTGTAGCGAACGCAGGATGACCGTCGGGTCATCGACGCAGGGAAACGTATAAGGAGAGTGACATGGGTTTTTCACAAGCGCTGAGTGGTCTGAACGCCGCCGCCGATAGCCTGGACGTGCTGGGCAACAATATCGCCAACTCCCAGACCGTGGGCTACAAGAGCGGTAGTGCGCAGTTCGCCGACGTCTTCGCCAACTCCCAGATCGGCCTGGGCACCAAGGTCTCCACCGTGCTGCAGGACTTCAGCGGCGGCAACCTGGAGTCCACCAACCGGCCGCTGGATCTGGGCATCAGCGGCGACGGCTTCTTCCGCATGGAACAGAACGGCCAGGTGGTCTACAGCCGCAACGGCCAGTTGACCATGACCCCGGACGGCTACCTGCAGAACGCCCAGGGCGCGCGCATCATGGGTTACGGCGTCAACGCCGCCGGTGCGGTCCAGGTGGGCGGCCAGCCCGAGGTACTGCAGATCGAGGCCGACGAGATGCCGGCCAGCGCCACCACCGAGGTGTCCACCACCTTCAACCTGGACTCGCGCAAGGTCGTCGGCGAAGACCTCAACAGCGTCACCCTGGCGGGCTCCGACGGCTCCGCCAGTGTCCCGGTCGATTACCACTACTCCAACAACTTCACCGCCTACGACTCGCTGGGTAACCCGCGCAATGTCACCGTCTACTACCAGAAGACGGACGCGAAGACATGGACCGGCACCATGGCGATGGATGGCAAGGTGTTGATGGACGAGACCGCGACACCTGTCGCAGCGCAGACCCTCTCCATGGAGTTTGACACCAATGGTCAACTGGTCACCCCTGCTGATGGCAAGTTTCCGGTCACCTTTGCCTCGGCCGACTACTTCAATGGCGCTGCCAATGACATGACGCTGGACTTCGATATCTCCGGCTCCACCCAGTTCGGCAATAACGCCAGCACCACCGCACTCAACCAGAACGGCTACACCTCCGGCGCCCTGGTCGGCATCAGCATCGACAGTGACGGCACCGTAGTGCGCAGCTACTCCAACGAGCAGACCCGCCCGGCCGGCCAGATCGCCCTGGCCAGCTTCCGCAACCCCGAGGGCCTGTCACCCGCCGGTGACAACACCTGGGCCGCCACCGACGCCTCCGGCCAGGAGCTGGTCGGTGCCCCGGGTACCGGCCTGCTGGGCGGGATCCAGTCCGGCGCCATCGAGACCTCCAACGTCGACATGGCCAAGGAGCTGGTCAGCATGATCGTCACCCAGCGCGCCTACCAGGCCAATTCGCAGACCATCAAGACCCAGGACGAAGTGCTGCAGACCGCCATCAACCTGCGCTGATGACCACGCCGGCCGCTGCCCCGGGCAGTGGTCATTCACACCTTTCAGGGGAGTCGTAGATGGATCGCATGCTCTACACCGCCATGAGCGGCGCACGCCAGACCATGGAGCAGCAGTCGGTGGTCAGCCACAACCTGGCCAACGCCTCGACCACCGGCTTCCGGGCCCAGCTTCACGCCATGCGCGCGGTGCCGGTCGAGGGCGAGGCGCGTCTCGACACCCGGGTGTCCACCGCTGCCTCGACCCCGGGGGCGGACTTTTCCCCCGGAGCCATCACCCGTACCGGTCGCACCCTGGACGTGGCCATCGACGGTGACGGCTTCTTCGCGGTGGAAAGCGACGACGGCAGCGAGGCCTATACCCGTCGCGGCGACCTGCAGGTGGACGGCAACGGCCTGCTGACCTCGGTGGGGCGCCCGGTGATCGGCGAGGGTGGGCCGATCCAGGTGCCGCTGGAGGCCGAGCTGTTCCTCGGTGCCGACGGCACCATCAGTGCGATCGGCATGGGCCAGGACCCCGACGCCCTGGCCGAGATCGGCCGGCTCAAGCTGGTCGAGCCGCAGCCTGGCGAGCTGACCCGTGGCGGCGACGGTCTGTTTCGCTCCATCGGAGAGAATGGCGAGCCTGCTGCGCTGGCGGCCTCCGACCAGGTACGGGTGGTCAGCGGGGCGCTGGAGGGCAGCAATGTCAATCCGGTGGAGTCCATGGTGGCGATGATCGATGTGGCGCGGCGCTACGAGCTGCAGACCAAGATGATCAGTACCGCCGACGAGAACGCCCAGAAGGCCAACAGCCTGCTGTCGTTGAACGGCTGACCCCTTCAACCGACGGCCAGGGCCGAATTATTGAGCGGTCAGGGGAGCCTCCTGACCGAGGGAGAGAAGAACCATGATCAAGTCGCTGTGGACGGCCAAGACCGGACTCGAATCCCAGCAGGTCCAGCTGGACGTGATTTCCAACAACCTGGCCAACGTCTCGACCAACGGCTTCAAGCAGTCCCGGGCGGTGTTCGAGGACCTTCTGTACCAGAACATGCGCCAGCCCGGTGCCCAGAACAACGTCCAGGACCGGCTGCCCTCGGGCATGCAGATCGGTTCCGGCGTGCGTCCGGTGGCCACCGAGCGCCTACACACCCAGGGTGGGCTCGAGGCCACCGAGAACTCGCGTGATCTGGCGATCAACGGCAAGGGCTTCTTCCAGGTGCTGATGCCCGACGGCACCACCGCCTTCACCCGCGACGGCAGCTTCCAGCTCGACGAGAACGGCCAGATGGTCACCGCCAACGGCTATCCGCTGGAGCCGGCCATCATCATCCCCGACAACGCCCTGTCGGTGGACATCGGCGAGGACGGCGTGGTCTCGGTAACCCAGCCCGGCACCAGCGAGTCCGACGAGGTGGGTCAGATCACCATCTCCACCTTCGTCAACGCCACCGGCCTTCAGTCCATCGGCGGCAACCTGTACCTCGAGACCAGCTCATCAGGACCGCGCAACGAACTGATGCCGGGCATGAACGGCGCCGGCCGACTGCTGCAGGGCTATGTGGAGACCTCCAACGTCAACGTGGTGGAGGAGATGGTCAGCATGATCCAGACCCAGCGTGCCTACGAGATCAACTCCAAGGCGGTGCAGACCAGCGATGAGATGCTGGCGCGCCTGGCACAACTCTAGGGCTTGTCTGAAAAGTGCCTGCGCTCATCGACCCTTTTCGGGTAGCGCCTAGTCACGACTCTGATAATAAATTCTGCGGTGGCACTGGAGACGGCCATGCACCCTGACACGACCTCATCATCTGGCGCGCCATACGGTGGTATTCACGCCGTGCTGCGCCTGGCGACGCTGGCGCTGGCCCTGGTGCTGCTGACGCTTGCCGGCTGCGCCCAGATTCCCCACGCCTCGGTGGTGGGCGAGCAGGAGCAGATCGAGATCCCCGATCGGCCGCTGCCGGTGGCCAATGGTTCGATCTTCCAGAAGGCCCGGGGCTACCAGCCGCTGTTCGAGGATCGTCGTCCGCGCAGCGTCGGCGACATCCTGACCATCGTGCTGGACGAAGAGGTCAGCGCCAGCAAGAACTCCCGCTCCAACGCCGACCGTGACGGCGGCTCCAGCCTGACCTTCTCCCAGGTGCCGGAAGGCCTGGAGGAACTGATGGACTACGGCTTCGAGATCGACGGCGATACAGATTTCGAGGGCGGCGGTGGCTCCGAGGCCAACAACTCCTTTACCGGCACCATTACCGTCTCGGTGATCGAGGTGATGAACAACGGCAACCTCAGGGTGCGCGGCGAGAAGCAGATCGCGATCAACCAGGGCACCGAGTTCATCCGCTTCGGCGGGGTGGTCAATCCGCGTTTCATCACCACCCAGAACACCGTGCCGTCCACGGCGGTGGCCGATGCGCGCATCGAGTACGTGGGCAACGGCTACATCAACGAGGCGCAGCACATGGGCTGGATGCAGCGGTTCTTCCTGAACGTTTCCCCCTTCTAGGCCGAGCATCATGAGAAACCCTGTCTCCCGTCGCCCCACCCTGACCCTCGGCAGCCTGATGCTGGTGCTGCTGATCGCGCTGTCGGCCTTCTCCCACCTGGCCCGTGCCGAGAAGGTCCGCGACCTGGCAAGCTTCGCCGGGGTGCGCGACAACCAGCTGGTGGGCTACGGCCTGGTGGTGGGCCTGGACGGCTCCGGTGACCAGACCATGCAGGCGCCGTTTACCGGCCAGAGTCTCAACAACATGCTGTCCCAGCTCGGCATCACCGTGCCGCCGGGCACCAACATGCAGTTGCGCAACGTGGCGGCGGTGATGGTCACCGCGGACCTTCCGCCGTTCGCCCAGCCCGGCCAGCGCCTCGACGTGGTGGTGTCTTCCATCGGTAATGCCCGCAGCCTGCGCGGCGGCACCCTGTTGATGACGCCATTGAAGGGCGCCGACGGCGACGTCTACGCCCTGGCCCAGGGCAACCTGTTGATCAACGGTGCCGGCGCCGAGTCCGCCGGCTCCAGCGTGCAGATCAGCCATCAGGCCGCCGGGCGCATCGCCGGCGGTGCCATGGTCGAGCAGACGGTACCGCTGGCGCTGGGCAGCCGTGACGGCGTGCTGGAGCTGCAGCTCAACCAGGCCGACTTCGGTACTGCCGAGCGCGTGGTCCGGGCGATCAACGACACCTTCGACTACCCGGTGGCCTCGGCCAGAAACGGCGGGGTCATCGCCCTGAACGGGCCGACCAACGCCAACTCCCGGGTCAACTTCATGGCCCGTGTCGAGAACGTCGACGTCACCCCGATGCCGGCCCGGGCCAAGGTGGTGCTGAATTCGCGCACCGGCTCCATCGTGCTCAACGGCAGCGTGACGCTCAAGCGCGCCGCCGTGGCCCACGGCAACCTGTCCATCGTCATCGACACCGCCTTCGGCGTCAGCCAGCCGGCGCCCTTCAGCCGTGGCGGCGAGACCACGGTGGTACCGGACTCCGATATCACCATCGACGAGGGCCAGGGCACCCTGCAGGTGGTCGAAGGCGCCAATCTGCTCGACGTGGTGGACGCCCTCAACGCCCTCGGCGCGACCCCCAACGACCTGATGTCGATCCTCGAGGCGCTCAAGGCTGCGGGATCGCTCAGAGCCGAGCTGGAGATCATCTGATGGCTATCTCTGATCTTTCATCTGGGCCCATGACAGGGCTGGCTTCGGGGCCCATGACAGGGCTGGCGTCGGGGCCCACAACAGGACTCTCGGGTTCTGCCCTGTCCGGCGCCAGCCGGGCCACCGGCAGCGTCGGCCAGGCCGGCTTCGCGCTGGACATGCAGGGGCTGGCGCGACTCAAGACCAGCGCCCGCCAGCAGGACCCGGCGGCGGCGGCGGAGGCGGCGCGCCAGTTCGAGGCGATGTTCATCAACATGATGATGAAGAGCATGCGCGACGCCGTGCCCTCTTCTGGCCTGACCGACTCGAAGCAGACCCAGTTCTACCAGACGCTGCTCGACCAGCAGTGGTCCCAGACCATGGCCAGCCGCGGCATCGGCCTGGCCGACCAGCTCATGGCCCAGCTACGTGGCCCCGAGGCCAGCCAGGCCAAGGATGTCGAGGCACTGATTGCGGGCATTCCCCGTGGCACGCCGCGTCCGCTGTCCAACGCCCTGAGAGCGGACGCGCCGGCAGACAGCGAGGTCGAGGCGCCGACCAACTTCCTCGACGAGCTGGGCGCCGTCAGCCAGGGCATGACCACCGCCCAGGCCGAAGAGCGCATCAGCGGGCGCGAGGCCCGCGACACCCCGGCCCACGTCCAGGCCTTCCTCGACAAGCTGGCCGCCCCGGCCCAGGCCGCCAGCCGCGCCTCCGGCGTGCCGGCGGAATTGATCCTGGCCCAGGCGGCGCTGGAGACCGGCTGGGGCCGCCACGAGATCGCCACCGCCGACGGCAACAACAGTCACAACCTGTTCGGCATCAAGGCCGGCAGCAGTTGGGACGGCCCCACCACCCGTATTACCACCCATGAGGTGGAAGACGGCCAGCGCCAGCGTATTCGCGATGACTTCCGGGTCTACGGCTCGTTCGAGGAAGCCTTCACCGACTACGCCAGGCTGATCAGCAACAACTCCCGCTACGCCGAGGTCACCACCGCGCCGGACGCCGAGGCCGCGGCCCACGCGCTACAGCGGGGCGGCTACGCCACCGACCCGGCCTACGCCGCCAAGCTGATCGCGGTGATGCACACCTTCGGCCCGATCGGTGACGGCGCAGGCGCCACCCGCGTGGCGGCCGGCGAGGCTCGACCCGCTAGTGTCGGCGCATCGCCAGCAGAAGCCGCCAAGAAGGTGGATGCGGGTGCCACCGCGGGTGAGCGTGGCAGCGACTGGCTGGCCAGGGCGGATATAAGCGCCAACCCCACCCAGGTCTTCTAGGGCTTGTCTGAAAAGTGCCTGCGCTCGGTAATACGGCGTTAAAAATCGGATCAAAATGCTCATTTACACCCCGTAAACTGCGCTTTCTCACCGATTTTTGCCTTGTCTAACCTTCGCTCGTCGACTTTTCGGACAGCGCCTAGTCGCCCGGAAAATTAATGGTTTTTGCGGTACCGAGGCTCTCAAGCCAGCGGCCATTCGGCCGATAAACAGGCTATCGGCGAAAGGAATTCCACCATGAGCATGTTCTCCATCGGCTTGAGCGGCCTGAATGCCGCCCAGAACGCCCTGACCACCACCAGCAACAACATCAGCAACGTCTATACACCGGGCTACAACCGCGAGATCACGGTGCTGGGCGAGGGCAGCGGCGGGACCCAGGGCGTCCAGGTCAACGACATCGAGCGTCAGTTCAACCAGTACGTGGCCGACCAGCTCAATGGTGCGGTGAGCTCAAGCTCGGCGCTGGACGCCTACCAGACCCAGATCAACCAGATCGACAGCCTGCTGGCCGATCAGGACGCCGGTCTGGCACCGCTGATGCAGAACTTCTTCTCGTCGTTGGAAGACCTGGCCTCGGCCCCCTCGGACCCTGCCGCCCGTCAGGGCGTGCTGGGCGCGGCGGACACCCTGAGCGCCCAGTTCCGCGCCTTCGACAGCTACCTGCAGGACATGCAGGACGGTATCAACAGCCAGATCCGCGACGAGATCACCCAGATCAACAACCAGAGCGAGCAGCTGGCCTCGCTCAACCGCGAGATTTCCCTGGCCAAGGCCAAGACCGGCGAGGCCCCCAACGCGCTGCTCAACCAGCGTGACCAGCTGGTCACCGAGATGAGCGAGCGTATCGGGGTGGAATTGACGGTGCAGGACGGTTCCTCCTATCGGGTCAGCCTGCCCGGCGGACAGCCGCTGGTGGCCGGCACCGAGTCCTACCAGTTGAAGGCGGTGGCCTCGGCCAGCGATCCCCAGCGGGTGGTGGTGGGCTACCAGGACCCCGGCGGCGGCCTGCAGCGACTCGATGAGGACAGCTTGCAGGGCGGCTCGCTCGGCGGGCTGATCCAGTTCCGCTCCGAGACCCTGGATCGCACCCAGAACCAGATCGGCCAGCTGGCGGTGTCCATGGCGGTGGCCTTCAATAAACAGCACGCCGATGGCTACGATCTGGATGGCAATAGCGGTGGCGACATGTTCGACATCGGCGAACCGCGGGTCTTTGCCAACGACGCCAACAGCGGCGGCGCCACGGTCACCGCGAGCTTCAACATCGACAAGATCGAAGACCTCGAGGCGGCCGACTACGAGGTCAAGGTCAGCGACGCTTCGGCCTCGCCGCCGACCTTCGAGGTCACCCGCAAGGACACCGGCGAGGCGGTGGACGCGAGCTTCGACGCCACCGAGAACACCCTGACCTTTGGCGGCGTGACGCTCGGCATCGATGACCCCAGCGCCTTGGCCGACGGCGATCGCTTCGAGGTGCAGCCGGTGCGCCGCGCCGCGGGTGGCTTCGATACCGCCATCAGCGATCCCGACAAGATCGCCGCCGCCGGGGAAACCGGCGCTAGCGGCGACAACGAGAACGCCCTGGCCCTGCAGGGGCTGCAGGACGAGATGAGCGTGGGCGGCAGTGCCACCCTGAGCCAGGCCTACGCCTCGCTGGTCGGAGACGTGGGTAACCGTACCAACGTGGTGCAGGTCAATCTGGCGGCCCAGCAGGGGCTGACCGAGCAGTTGAGCGCGGTGAAGCTGTCCGAGTCCGGGGTCAACCTGGATGAAGAGGCGGCCAATCTGATCCGCTACCAGCAGTACTACCAGGCCAACGCCAAGGTCATCGACACCGCCACCTCGGTGGTCGACACCATCCTCGGACTGCGCGGCTAAGGAGAGCAGAGCATGCGTATCAGCACCGTCACCATGTACGACCAGAGCGTCAGCTCGCTTAACCGTCAGCAGTCCGAGTTCCTTCACCTGAGCCAGCAGCTCGCCAGCGGCAAGCGGGTGGTCAATCCCTCCGATGACCCCCAGGCGGCGTCCCGGGCGGTGGCGGTCAGCCAGGCCCAGGCGGTGACCCAGCAGTACACCGACGCCCGGGTCAGCGCGCGCAACGCCCTGTCCCAGGAAGAAAGCGTGCTCAACAGCGCAAGCGACGCACTGGCCAGCGCCAAGGCGCTGGTGATCCAGGCCTCCAACGACACCCTGAGCGATGCCGACCGGCAGTCCATCGCCAGTGAACTGCGCGGCGTCTACGAGACGCTGATCGGTCAGGCCAACGCCACCGACGGCAACGGTCGCTACCTGTTCGGTGGCTACGCCGATGGCGCCGAGCCCTTCACCGACAGCGGCAACGGCATCGAGTACGTGGGCGCCGACAAGGTCCGCGAGCAGCAGGTGGACGCCTCGCGACTGATGTCGGTGGGGGATACCGGCGCCGACATCTTCACCAGCGTGCCCAGCGGCGCGGGCTACGTGGCCGAGCAGGGTGACAACAGCGGCAGGCTGACCTTTGCCGGCCCCGATGTGGTCGACAACAGCGACGCCGGCTACGGCAAGCGCTACCAGGTGGAGTTCGGTGGTACCGACGACGCTCCCACCTACAGCGTCATGGTCGAGGACGACAGCGGCAATTGGGTCAGCGCCGGTGCGGCCCTGGAAGATCAGCCCTACGACCCCGAAGGCACCAGCGTCGAGGTGGGTGGCCTGCGCCTGGAGCTTGAAGGCGCGCCTGCGACCGATGACAGCGTGACCTTCGGCCCCGCCGACACCATGAACACCAACGTCTTCACCACCTTCGAGAAGGTGCTGGCGGTGCTGGAAGCCCCCGCCGACACCCCCGCAAAGCAGGCGACGCTGCATAACACCCTGAACGGCGCCATGCGCGAGCTGGACGCCAGCCTCGACAACGTGTTGACCAAGCGGGCCTCGGTCGGCGCGCGGCTCAACGAGCTGGACGTCATCGACTCGGTCAGCGGCAACCGCGAACTCAACTACGCCCAGACCATGTCGGACCTGGTCGACCTGGACTACAACCAGGCGATCTCCGAGTACAGCATGCGTCAGGTGGGCATGCAGGCCGCCCAGCAGGCCTTTATCGGCATTCGCGACCTGTCGCTGTTCAACTATATGTAGGGTCGATGTAGCGCTGGTATAGCGTGCAGGTAGCACGACTCGATCGTCGTCGTGTGACAGCCCCCTCAACCAAAAAGCGGCGCGTCCTTGCTGGACGTCGCCGCTTTGTCGTTCTTGGCCAGGGTGACGGCAAGTGAGATGCCCTGGATCAAGAAGTACTTGACCCGCACATCAATATGTCCATAATTCCGGACATATGGACAAAGACGATCTGCAACCGACCCTCGACACCTTCGCTGCACTGTCTCAGCCTACCCGGCTCGCTGCCTTTCGCCTGCTGGTGCGCCACGAGCCCGAAGGCCTGCCTGCCGGCGAGCTGGCCCGCCGCCTGGAGGTGCCCCACAACACCCTGTCGGCCCACCTTGGCGTGCTCAGCCGGGCGGGGCTGGTCAGCCAGCGCCGGGAAAGCCGCTCCATCGTCTATCGGGCGGACCTGGCGCACATGGTGGCCACCCTCGACTTTCTGGTGCGCGACTGCTGCGCCAGCCGGCCGGAGGTGTGCAACCCCCTGGCCGACCTGCTGGGCCCCGGCACCGGTGACGACACCAGGACCTGCTGAGCCACGACAGCCACGACAGCCAAGAGCGCCTCCCGGAGCCCCCATGACGCTGATCTACCACAACCCGGCCTGCGGCACCTCGCGCAACGTGCTGGCCATGCTCGAGGCCTCTGGCGAATCGCCCGAGGTCATCGAATACCTGAAGACACCGCCCAGCCGCGAGCGGCTGGTCGAGCTGATCGAGGCCATGGGCATCACGCCCAGGGCACTGCTGCGCCAGAAGGGCACGCCCTACGATGAGCTGGGCCTCGACGATGACCGCCTCGACGACGAGGCATTGATCGACGCCATGATGGCTCACCCCATCCTGATCAACCGACCCATCGTGGTGACCGCCAGGGGAGCGGCGCTGTGTCGTCCCTCCGAGCGGGTACTGGCGCTGGTCGAGGCGCCGCTGTCGGCCATCGAGGGCGACAGCTTCACCAAGGAAGACGGCGAAACCGTCACGCTGGAGGCAAACCGCACATGACCCCCGATACCCTGCTCAAGGACCTGCCCAACATCGACCCGGAGCTGTGGCGGCCCATCGCCGTGGACGAGCTGGCCCCGCCCAGCGCGCCACGCCATGCACCTCGCATCCTGGTGCTGTACGGCTCGCTGCGCGAGCGCTCTTACTCGCGGCTGCTGGCCGAGGAGGCCGGGTGCTTGCTCGCGGCCTTCGGCGCCGAGGTGCGTACCTTCTCGCCCCAGGGGCTGCCGCTGCCCGATGGCGCCGAGGCCGACCACCCCAAGGTCGCCGAGCTGCGCGATCTGGCGAGCTGGGCCGAGGGCATGCTGTGGGTCAGCCCCGAGCGCCACGGTGCGATGACGGCGGTGATGAAGGCCCAGATCGACTGGATTCCGCTGTCACTCGGCGGGGTTCGCCCGACCCAGGGCAAGACCCTGGCGCTGATGCAGGTGTGTGGTGGCAGCCAGAGCTTCAATACGGTGAACCAGATGCGCCAGCTGGGACGCTGGATGCGCATGTTGACCATCCCCAATCAATCGTCGGTGCCCAAGGCCTTCAACGAGTTCAACGAGGCGGGCCGGATGCGCTTGTCCCCGCTGTATCTGCGCGTGGTCGACGTGTGCGAGGAGCTGATGAAGTTCACCTGGCTCAACCGTGGCCGTGACGGTTACCTGACCCAGCGTTACTCCGAGCGGGTCGAAAGCGCCGAGCAGGTGTCTTCGCGGGTCAATCAGGACAGTCTCTGACAGGGAGTTTTCCATGCTGGCATTCGCCATCTTCGTCGTGACCCTGGTGCTGGTGATCTGGCAGCCAAAGGGCCTCGGTATCGGTACCAGCGCCCTGGGGGGCGCCGCGGTGGCCCTGGCCGTCGGGGTGGTGCAATTGCCCGATGTGCTGGTGGTGTGGGACATCGTTTGGGACGCGACCTTCACCTTCGTCGCCCTGATCCTGATCTCCTTGATCCTCGACGAGGCCGGGTTCTTCTCCTGGGCGGCGCTGCACGTGGCGCGCTGGGGCGGTGGCAACGGACGTCGCCTGTTTCCGCTGATCGTGCTGCTGGGGGCGGTGATCGCGGCCTTCTTCGCCAATGACGGGGCCGCGCTGCTGCTGACTCCCATCGTCATGGCGATCCTGCTGCGCCTGAAGTTCTCGCCTCAGTCGTCGCTGGCCTTCATCATCGCCACCGGCTTCGTTGCCGACTCCACCAGTCTGCCGCTGATCATCTCCAACCTGGTCAATATCGTCAGCGCCAACTTCTTCGATATCTCGTTCAACCACTACGCCATGGTGATGGTGCCGGTGGATCTGGTCTCGCTGGCGGCGACCCTCTTGGTGCTGACCTGGATGTTTCGCAGCGATATACCGGAGCAGTACGACGTCGAACGCCTCGAGGCGCCGAGCCATGCCATCCGCGACCCGTTGGTGTTCCGCGCCGCCTTCCCGGTGCTGGCGACGCTGCTGGTAGCGTTCTTCGTCACCGCGCCGCTGGGCGTGCCGGTGGCGCTGGTGACCGGCAGCGCGGCGCTGGTGCTGGTCGCCCTGGCCGGTCGCTGGCACCAGGCCGGGGGCAGCACGGTGATCTCGCTGTCGCGGGTGTTCAAGGGCGCGCCCTGGCAGATCGTGCTGTTCTCGGTAGGCATGTATCTGGTGGTCTACGGGCTCGGCAACGCCTGGCTGACCGAGGATGCCAGCGCCCTGCTGACCTGGCTCGGCCAGCAGGGCACCCTGGTGGCGACGCTGGGTACCGGGGTGGCCTCGGCGCTGCTGGCCTCGATCATGAACAATATGCCCTCCACCCTGGTGGGGGCACTCGCCATCGACCAGGCCCAGGTCGGCGACCTGACCCGGGAGCTGATGATCTACGCCAACGTCATCGGCAACGACCTCGGGCCCAAGTTCACCCCCATCGGTAGCCTGGCCACCCTGCTGTGGTTGCACGTGCTGGCGGAAAAGGGCACCCACATCAGCTGGGGCCAGTACATGAAGGTCGGGCTCAAGTTGACCCCGCCGGTACTGCTGGCCGCGCTGCTGGCGCTATGGTTGTGGCTGCCGCTGGTATCGTCCTGAGGGTGCGGCGTCGGACCCGTGCCGATCCGCTTGCAGCCCTGCGCTCGATACGCCACTCACGCTAAGCTTGGCACCATCGATTTCCGGGAAGACCTGGCCTTCCCGGTACTGTGTATCGGCCCGTCGTGTCGACTCCGATCGGGCCTTATATCAAGGAGTCTTGCGTGCCCGTTTCTCTGAGCAGTGAACACAAGGATGCCCTGGTCGCCGGCGTGGAAGAGGCCGGTCGACTGGTGCTCGAGATCTATCAGCGCGACTTCGAGGTCGAGCACAAGGACGACAATAGCCCATTGACCGAGGCCGATCTGGCCGCCCACCACGCCCTGGTGGCGCTGCTGGGACGACTGACGCCGGAGTTGCCGGTGCTGTCCGAGGAATCCGGCGAGATCGCGACCGAGACACGTCTTGGCTGGTCGTGCTATTGGCTGGTGGACCCGCTGGATGGCACCAAGGAGTTCGTCAATCGCAACGGTGAATTCACCCTCAATGTGGCGCTGATCGAGCATGGCGTCCCGGTGCTCGGGGTGGTCCACGCGCCGGTGCTGGGGGTGACCTGGTTCGGTGAACAGGACAATGGCGCCTGGCGATCCGAGGGCGAGTCGCGCCAGCCGATCCATGCGCGTGAACTGCCGGACCCTGCCGAGGCCCCCTGGGTGGTGGTGGGTAGCCGCCGCCACGGTGCCGAGGCCTTCGAGGCTTTCTGTGCACGCTTGCCGGCCACCGAGTGCACCTCGATGGGTAGCTCGCTGAAGCTGTGCCTGGTGGCGGAGGGCAAGGCCGATCTCTACCCGCGCCTGGCACCGACCTGTGAATGGGACACCGCCGCTGCCCAGGCGGTGGTCACCGCCGCCGGTGGACAGGTGCTGGACGCAGAGACCCTTGAGCCGCTGCGCTGCAATCGTGGTGAGTCGTTGCTCAATCCGTTCTTTGTCGTGTGTGGCCAGCGCGACGCGCGCTGGGAGCAGGCATTGGTTGCTGCCCTGGCACAGTAGTGTTTGTGATCTAGAATTTTATGCCGATCCGGGCCGTGGCTCGGATCGGCCTTTTTTGCCACATAGGGCGTTTTCTTTCTGTGGCTTCAGGTGTCCCGAGGGCTGTGGCCCTTGGCGGTACGCTATCCCTGGCTGTCCTGGCCCCATAGGTTTCTCACTCATTTTTCTGAGTTTTTGCTTGCTGGAGGCGCGGCCGTTGGCCCGCCTGAAGGTAGGCTCTGGCGTGGCTATGCTTGAGAAGTGACGAGGAATCAGGCAATTGTCGCAAGGCGCGTTGAGAGATCGCTTGCTGCGGTAGCGGCACAAAAGTGGTAGTAATATGCCTCTTTGGTCGACATGTGCTTCTTTGGTTGAAGCGTCTTTCCCGCATTCTCTCTTGCCGGTGCCGTGACGGACCAGGCATGGGAGATGCGTGCCTTGGCTCGTTGGAGACGGAAGATGAGTGCCTCGGACGATATCCAGGATTTCCTGCGCAAGACCGGTTCCGATACCGCAGGCTACCAGGCGTTTGGTCGCACCAATGAGGAGGCGGGGCAGCCACGCTGGGGGCTGCTTGGCCAGCTCTCGGGCCACGACGTCGATCCTGGTGACAGGCCGTCACGCGCCGAGCCAGGTGCTCGCCTAGAGCCCTTGCAAACGGCAGCCGAGGTGGCCCCTGCGCGCAAGGGGAAGGCCTGGGCGACGCTGGAAAAGCTTCCCGCAGCCCCGGCACCTGAGCCTGCCTCTGGTCCTGCCGCCCGGCCCGCCCCCTCGGCCGTCGCTGAGCGCAGCGAACCACCCGCTGGGCGGCGGGTCGAGCACCAGGCGCCTGCCACCAACGCCTTGAGCGTGGGTGAGGCCTCGCCTCCGGGGGAGGCACGTGTGCCGCCTGCCGGGCGCTTTGGCCATCTGTTTCGCAGTGCCCCGGACAAGGCGTCGTCCGAGGCCGCTATCGGCAAGGAAACGCCGCTGAAACCTCTGCTCAAACGAATCTCTCAATGAATCTGGTTTCCCTGTCGTCGCCCAAGGGCGGCGTCGGCAAGACAACGCTGACCGCCAATCTGGCTCACGCCCTCAAGCGCCTCGGGCACCGGGTGGTGGTCATCGACTTCGACGTGCAGAACGCTCTGCGATTGCACTTCGGGCTGGGATTCGGCGAGGGGCGAGGTTTTGTCGCCCAGGCCGTGGAGATCGATGACTGGCGACGCCTGCTGGTGCCCAGTGCCAGCGGTATCGAGCTGTTGCCCTATGGCGAGGTCAGCGACGCCCAGCGCCTGGCGTTCGAGTCCTGGCTCAGCGCGCACCCCGAAGCGGTGGCCCAGCGTCTGGGGCCTCTGCTGAACGAGCCACGCTGTGTGGTGCTGGCGGATCTACCGCCTGGGCCGTCGCCGAGCCTAACCGCCATGGGCGCTGCCGATGCCATCCAGGTGGCGGTGCTGCTGGCCGACAGTGCCTCGCTGTCGGTGTTGCCGCGTATCGAAGGCGGCGACTTCATGGGGCCTGGTGTCAGACCCTATTACATCATCAATCAGGTGGATCGACGCCGCAGGCTTTCCAGCGACGTGGCCGACTTCCTGCAGGATCGTCTGGGCAGTCCGTTGCTCGGCAACGTGCATCGTGACGAGGCGATTCCCGAGGCGCTGGCCTGTGAGCAGTCGATCTTCGACTACGCGCCAGCCTCGGCGGCGGCCCACGATATCGACACCCTGGCCCGCAGCGTCAGTCGTCTGCTCCCCTCACTCCAGTCCCATGGGGTGGTCGCCCCGGCGCTATAGGATGCCCATGAACGTCTCTTCCTCTGCGTCACTGGGCGCGCGTCTGCTGGCGCTGATCCTGGGGGCGCCCCTGGCTGCTCTGCTTGTCACCACGCCGTTGACCCTGGAGCGCCAGCTGGTGTTCGCCGGTGTCGGCATGCTGGCGTTGCTGGTGCTGGCTCGCCTTCGTGGTGGCTGGGTACGCCAGGCGATGATGCTGCTGTCGGTGCTGGTCTCTACCCGCTACCTGTATTGGCGTCTGAGCGAGACGCTGGTGTTCGATACCCAGGTCGAGGCGGTGTTCGGCTACGGTCTGCTGGCCGCCGAGTGCTACGCCTGGGTGATCCTGGTGCTGGGGTACTTCCAGATCGCCTGGCCGCTGGAGCGGGCGATCCGGCCGATGCCGCCGGATGCGACGCGCTGGCCGACGGTGGACATCTACATCCCCACCTATAACGAGAGTCTCGAGGTGGTGCGGGACACGGTGCTGGCCGCCCAGAACATCGATTACCCGGCGGATCGCATGCGTATCTATGTGCTGGACGATGGCAAGCGACCCGAGTTCGGCGCCTTCGCCGCGGCGGTGGGGGTCGGCTACATCACCCGGGAAGACAACAGTCACGCCAAGGCGGGTAACCTCAATCACGCCATGGGGCTGACTGACGGCGAGCTGATCTGCGTATTCGACTGCGACCATGTGGCGACCCGGGCCTTTCTGCAGGCCACGGTGGGGGAGTTTGTCGCCGACGAGCGGTTGGCACTGCTACAGACGCCTCACCACTTCTATTCCCCGGATCCGTTCGAGCGCAATCTCGTCGCCGGGGCGGACATCCCCAACGAAGGGGAGCTGTTCTATGGGCCGGTGCAGAAGGGCAATGACTACTGGAATGCGGCCTTCTTCTGCGGTTCCTGTGCACTGATGCGGCGTAGCGCGCTGGAAGAGATCGGCGGCTTCGCGGTGGAAACCGTGACCGAGGATGCCCATACCGCCCTCAAGCTGCAGCGGCGTGGCTGGAACACGGCCTTCCTGGGGGTGCGCCTGGCCGCTGGCCTGGCCACCGAGCGGCTGTCTCTGCACATCGGCCAGCGGGCCCGCTGGGCCAGGGGCATGACCCAGATCTTCCGGCTGGACAATCCGCTGTGGGGGCGTGGTCTGCGCCTGCCGCAGCGGCTTTGCTACCTCAACGCCATGCTGCATTTCCAGTTCGCCATGCCTCGCCTGGTGTTCCTGACCGCACCCCTGGCCTACCTGTTGTTTGATCTGCACGTCATTGCCTCGTCGCCGCAGATGATCGCCGTCTACGCTTTGCCGCATCTGTTTCACGCGATCTACACCAACTCGCGGCTGGTGGGGCGCTTCCGCTACTCCTTCTGGGGCGAGATCTACGAAAGCGTGCTGGCCTTTCACTTGCTCAAGCCGACCCTGGTGACTCTGCTCAGCCCGCGTCGGGGCAAGTTCAATGTCACCGAAAAGGGCGGACTGCTGGAGGAGGGCTACTTCGACGGTGAGGCGGTGCGTCCCCATCTGTTCGTGCTTGGCCTGTTGGTGGCGGCGGTGGTGTGGGGGCTGGTGCGGGTCTTCTGGAATGATCTGTTCGATGTCCAGACCAGCGTCATGCTGTTCAACGTGATGTGGGCCTCCGTCAGCATTCTGGTGCTGCTGGCGGCCATCGCGGTGGCGCGGGAAACGCGCCAGCTGCGGCGCTCGGTGCGGGTCGAGGCGCGTCTTCCGGTGGTGTTGCACCTGGCCAGTGGCCATGCGGTGCAGAGCTGGACCGCCAACCTGTCCATGGGGGGCGCCCTGGTGGAGGGCAGGCGCTCGGCCCTGGGCAGCGAGGTGGAGTGCCTGGAGATCACCTTCAATCGACGGGGGCTGATGTTCCCCGTGTGTTCGGTCAATGCTTCCGGTGCCGATGACTCACTGCGCTTTCGTTTTGATGAGTTGCCACTGCGCCAGCGCAGAGAACTGGTGCGGGTGGTCATGGGGCGTGCCGACGCCTGGATTCCCGAGGCACCGCATCCCCAGGACCGGCCATTGGCGTCACTGTGGCATGTGGTGCGCTCGGTGGTGGGACTGTTCTTCCACCAGTGGCAGCAGAAGGGGCTGCACTTCCGTAGCCCGGTGCGGGGGCTGACCCAGGGGCGCTTTAGCCGAGGTTGGCTGGCGCCGGTGATGCTGGTGGCCACCATCGTGCTCGGGGTATTGATGGTCTCGCACCGGGTCTGGGCCCAGGTCCCGGCGCCGACGATCGGCGTGACGGACGAGGCCGGCGGTTTTGGTGACGTGCCGGGTGACACCCCGGTACCGGGCGAGACGTTGCCTCCGCTGCGTTTTGGCGAGGATGGCCGGCTGGATCTGGACAGCGTCAGCCAGCCGCTGCAGCCGACCCGGCGCGAGCTGTCGATCCCGCTGCTGGCCTCCGATCAGACCTTGCGACTGACCCCGAACACCCGGCTTTCGGGCACTGCATTCTCGCTGCGCGACGATGAGGTGGCGGTGGCTGCGTCGCTGTCGCTGTCGTTGTCACACAGTGACCTGCCGGCCGACAGCCAACTCGGGGTGCTGCTCAACGGCGAGACGCTTCAGACCATCGACCTTGACCAGTTCAACGCCGGCGGCATGACCCAGCGCCTGGATATCCCTTCGGCCCTGATCCTGCCCTTCAATCGTCTGGAGTTTCGCCTGCTGGGGCAGGCGACCCAGCAGTGCCACGGTGATGACCAGGCCGTCGGCAGGGTGGAGATCGCCCCCGAATCCAGGCTGGCCTTGACCCTGCAGCGGCTGCCGACCCTCGACGAGCTGGCCCGCCTGCCGAGGCCCTTCATCGATGTCGCGACGGCGGATGTCAGTCGGGTGGCGATGGTGATGGCCCGCGATGCGTCTGAGGCCCAGTTGCGCGGGGCGGCCATCATTGCCTCGCACTTCGGACGCTACGCCGAGGCCGGGCAGCTACAGGTCGAGGCGCTTTACGATCGCCTGCCGCTGGACAACGCCGTGGTGATCGGGCGCTCGGGACAGCGCCTGGCGGGATTGACCCTGCCGCAGGTCGAGGGGCCGACCCTGATGATGCGTCCCAATCCGCGCAACCCGCTGTTCAAGCTGCTGCTGGTGGTGGGCAACAGTGACGTCGAGGTGGCCCGGGCCGCACGCGGCCTGGCGCTGTCGGGACTCGGGGAGAGTCTCGATAGCGCAGCGCCGGTGACGTTGAGCGGCGAACGGCTGCGCCTGGATGACGAACGACTGAGCCCGCCAGCCCCTCGCGAGCCCTATGACGCGCCGCGCTGGGTCGATGTCGAAACCCCGGCCAGCCTGGCCACATTGGGCGAACCCGAGGGCTTCGTGGCACGCGGGCTGTCCGCCCGGGAGCACGCCCTGAGCCTGAGGGTGCCGCCGGATCTGTTTCTGTGGCCCGGTCAGAACTATCGGCTGAGGGTCGACTACCGTTTTCCCGACGAGCCCTGGCTCGATCCCATCGCCTCGAGCCTCGATGTCAGCCTCAACGGCGAATATCTCGCGGCCTTGCCGGTGGAGTCGGGCAAGGCGCTGGAGCGGCTGTGGCAACGTCTGGTCGGCGCCGGCCGGGAGCAGAGCGCCGAGGTCCTGCTGCCCAGGGACCTGCTCTACGGCAACAATCGCCTGCAGTTCTACTTTCACCTGGCGGTGGCAGACGGGGTCGACTGCGCGCCGGGGCTGGGTGATGACGCCATCAGTCGAATCCTGCCCACCACCACGCTGGATCTGCGTCGGGCAGAGCACTTCAGCGTCATGCCGTCGCTGTCGTCCTTCGTCAGCGCGGGGTTTCCGTTCTCGCGTCAGGCGGATCTTGGCGCCAGCGTGGCGCTGGTGCCCGAGGCCGCCGACGAGAGCGAGCTGTCGGCGCTGTTGACCAGCGTGGGCCGTATCGCCGGCGCTACTGGCTATCCCGCCCTTGGCATCGAGGTGCGTCGAGGGCTTTCCCTCACCGGCGATCTGGTCGACAAGGATCTGCTGGTGGTCGCCGACCTCGCCAGTCTGGCGCAGACGTCGCTGTTCGACGCCGGCGTGTACCGGGCCGACGAGGGGCGTCTGGCGGTGGCCGAGGTGCCCTGGATGGAGCGCTGGCGCTATTGGCTCCTGGGTGACTGGCGGCCGCTGTGGCGCGAGGTCGCCCAGGCGCTGCAGGACAGCGAGGTGTCCCAGGGGCTGGTCAGCCTGCCGTCACCCTTGAACCGTTCGCGCTTCGTGGTCGCGGCGGTCGCTGACGACGCCGAGGCGCTGCCGTCGCTGGTGGCGCGACTGGGCGACGATGAGGTAAGCCGCTCGGTGTATGGCGATATGGCGCTGATTCCTGTCGAGGGCAGTGCCGAGAGCTTTCGCGCAGGGCCGCGTCAGGGCGTCGGTGAGATGCCCTGGCACATGAGGTTGCGATGGATGCTGGGCCAGAACCTGGTGGCCATGGCGGTTCTGCTGCTGGTAGTGGTGACACTGCTGGGGCTGGTCTGCCACCGAGGACTGGCTCGCCGTGCTGCACGGCGCCTGCAGGGGGGCCAGGCCGACGCTCCTGAAGCCCAGGCCGACGCTCCTGGAGGCCGCGTCGACAACTCGGTGGCCGACGGCAAGGGACAGAGTGACAACACCAGGGGAGCGTCACGCCGATGAAACGCTTGCGTTTGTTAAAGGCTCGCCGCGCCGGTGCGGCAGGACTGCTGTCGTGCTCCCTGCTGTCATTGACGCTGTCTTCCCTTCCGGTGCTGGCGCAGGACCAGAGTCCGGCCCAGGCCCAGGGGACCGATCAGGCCCTGGCGCCGCTGTTCGAGCAGGCTCGCTTCTGGCGGGATCGGCAGCGCGCCGATCTGGCCGAGCAGTCCCTCGAGCGGGTGCTCGATGCCGACCCGGGCAACCGGCGTGCCCTCTACCTGCTGGCGGAATATGCGCTGACCGATGGCGATATGGAAAAGGCCAGCCGCTGGCAGGCACGGTTGGCCGAGGTGGCTCCGGAGGATGACCGGGTCGAGGCGCTGGCGCAGGAACAGAAACTGCGGCGTGCCGACGGCCAGCGGCTGGCCGAGGCCCGCTCCCAGGCGGCGGCGGGCGACTACGCCGAGGCCATGGCCAGCTATCGGGCGGTGCTCGAGGGCGACGCGGTTCCGCCGAGGCTGGCGCCGGAGGTCTACCTGACCCTGGCCGGCACCGATAATGGCTGGAGCGAGGCTCGCGAGCGCCTGGCGGCGATGGCGCGTGAACATCCCGACGAGCCGGCGTTGGCCACCGCGCTGGGCCAGGTGCTGAGCTATCGTGAAGCCACGCGTCGCCAGGGTATCGAGCGCCTGGCCGAGCGCGCTGCGACCGGCGATGCGGCCGCCGATCGCGCCTGGCGTCAGGCGCTGGAGTGGCTCGAGGCGACCCCCGCAGACGAGCACCTGTATGCCGCCTATCAGCAGGCGCATCCTGAGGATAGCCAGATCGCCGAGCTGTTCGCCGACAAGATGACCCTGCCGCCGGAACGTGAGGCGGCCCAGGCCAGGGCTCAGGGGTACGACAGCCTGGAGCAGCAGCGGCTGGACCAGGCCGAGGCGCAGTTCCAGCAGGTGCTCGAGCAGACCCCGGACGACGCCGATGCCCAGGGCGGGCTGGGGCTGACCCTGCTGCGTCAGCAACGTTTCGCCGAGGCGCGAGACGCGCTGGAGCAGGCGATCCGGCTGGCACCCGAGCGACGCGACCAATGGCAGGCCGCCTACGAAAGCGCGGCCTTCTATGCTCGACTGGGGGAGGCGCGGGCCCAGGCTAGGGCGGGACGACTGGATCGTGCGCTCGAACTGGTGACGCCGCTGACCCGTGGTGGCGGCGACGGGGCGCGGGCGGCGACCTTGCTGCAGGCCGATCTGCTCAAGCGCCAGGGACGTCTCGATCAGGCCGAACAACGTTATCTCAGCCTGGGCAATGACACCTCGGCACGGCTCGGTCTGGTCGACGTCTATCGACGCCAGCAGCGCTGGTCCGAGGCCGAGGCGCTGGCCGCCAGTCTGCCGGCCAGCGCTCGTGCCCAGCTTGGCGACCTGGGCGCCGCCCGGGCCCAGGCGCTGCGGCAGCAGGCCGCCGGTCAGAGCGCCAGCGAGGCGGAAGCGACCCTTCGCGAAGCGTTGGCGCTGGCACCCGCGGATCCCTGGGTACGTCTGGATCTGGCCCGGCTGCTGGACCGCCAGGGGCGCGTCGAAGAGGCTGGCCACCTGGTTCGCCCGCTCAACCTGAGCGAGGCCAGCGCGCCCCAGCTTCAGGCCGCGGCGCTGTATGCCAGTGAACAGGGCGACTGGGACCAGACCCGACGGTATCTGGCGGCGATCCCGCTGGCACTGCGCGACGAGGACATCCAGCGACTGGCCGATCAGGCCGAGGCTCAGTCGGCATTGGCGGCCGCCGAAGCGGCCTGGAACCGGGGGGATCGCGCCTCGGCGCTGGAGCGTCTCGATGAGGTACTGACCAGCACCAGCGATCCGGGAGTCCGCGCCCAGGTGGCCCAGCGCTATCAGCAGATGGGCCTGACCAGCCGGGCCCTCGAGCTGGTCGAGGCAGATACCGCCGGCGAGCTGGACGCGCCGGTGGAAGCCTACACAGGCTACGTGGCGGTGCTGGCGAGCGCCGGCCGTGACCACCAGGCCAAGGCGCTGGTGCAGCGACTCGAGGCGCGCGACGACTTTGGCCTGGCGGCGCGTGCGGCGCTGGACGAAGCGATGATCGGCGCCCGGGTCGCCCAGGCGGACCGGCTGCGCCAGCAGGGCCAGCTGGCCAGCGCCTATGATGTGCTGGCCAGCGCCCTGCGCGAACGCCCCGAGGATCAGGCGCTGCTGTTGGCGATGGCGCGGCTGTATCAGGATGGGGGGCGCCAGCGTCAGGCGGGGCAGCTCTACGACTACACGCTGAGCCGTTTTCCCGAGAGCGATGACGCCCGCCTGGGGGCCGCCGACGCGGCCCTGGCCCAGGGCGATAGCGTGCGAGCGTCGCGGCTTTTGGTGGCACCGCCGGCCAACGCTCAGGATCGACCTCGCTGGCTGCTGTCGCGGGCGGGGCTGGCCCGGGCCCAGGGACAGGACCGCCAGGCCCTGGCGCTATTGCGTGAGGCGCGCAGCGAGCTGCGCGCCGATCCGCAGCAGTCGCTGGCGCTGGCCACGACCACCGGCGACAACCCCTTCGAGAACGCCAGTGGTGGCGCTGGTGGCGGACGACCCGCCTGGCTGCCTGGCGGCTCGTTGTCCGCGGGCGCTGGCTCAGTGACGGGATCAGGGGCTGGTGCCTCGGCCGATGAGGCAGCTCCCCAGGCCTCGCCGCTGATCGACGAGGTCGAGCGGATGATGGCCGAGGTGCGCCGCGCGGTGTCGCCCAAGGCACAGGGCGGGCTTGCCCTGGTGGTGCGCAGTGGCGAGGAAGGCCTGAGCCAGTTCGATCGGGTGGAAACGCCCACCACCTTCACCTCCGGCGATTTTTCATCGGTCTTTGGTCGCTCCCGCGCTGAGCTGACGCTGACCCCGGCCTACGGTTCCGCCGGTACGCCCTCCGGCGACGCCGAGCGCCGCTTCGGCCGCATGGCGATCGTCGAGGCCATCGGTGAGCTGGCAAGCGATGACGATGTCAGCGCCGCGGTCACCGGCGACTACCTGTCCCGGCTGGGGCAGGTGGGGGGCGACGGCCTGGACGTGTCGGCGGATTCCCAGAGCGACGCCGGGGTGGGGCTGTCGCTGGGCTTTCGCAGCGATCTGCTGGACGTGGACGTCGGTACCACGCCACTGGGCTTCGACCAGTCCCAGCTGGTCGGGGGCCTGCGCCTGCATCCGAAGGCAGGCGATTACGGGGAGTTCACCCTGACCGCGGAACGCCGCGCGGTGAAGGATAGCCTGTTGTCCTACGCCGGCACCCGTGATCCGGTCAGCGGCGAGCACTGGGGCGGCGTGGTCAAGACCGGTGGGGCGCTGGGCTACAGCTTCGACAATGGCGACAGTGGTGCCTACGCCAGTCTGGGCGGCTATCGCTACACCGGTGACAACGTGGCCGATAACGACTCGCTGGAGGCGGGCATGGGTGCCTATCTTCGGCCGATCAACGAGCGGGACCGCGAGCTCAAGGCCGGGGTGCACGTCAACTACCTCAACTTCGATCGCAACCTGAGCCGCTACTCGTTCGGGCACGGGGGCTACTTCAGCCCGCAGGACCATATCAGCGTGGCCTTCCCGGTCAGCTTCAGCGAACAGCGTGGGCGTTGGTCCTACTCCGCCAGGGTGTCGCCGGGCTTCCAGAGCTACTCCGAGGCGGCGGAGGACTTCTTCCCCACCGACGGCGAATCCCAGGCGCTGCTCGATGACCTGGCCGATGCCGACGCGGCGGTGGAGTCGCGCTACAGCGCCTCCAGCGAAAGCGGCTTTGGCCTGACCCTGGGAGGCGACGCCTCCTACCAGCTGACCAATGACATGAAGGTGGGCGGACGCCTGGGCTACGACACCTTCGGCGTCTACGACGAGACCTCGGCATGGCTGTACCTGGACTACACCCTTGGGGGAGCAGATGAGTGACCTTGACGCGGCCCGGCGCCGTTCGCTTGCGTACTTCGACAGCACCCACTGTGCGTCACAGTGGAACGATGTGCTGCGCTTCCTGCTGGAAGAGCTGTATGTCTCCGGCGGCGAGCAGGATGCAGGCGCTTTTCTGCGCCATATCGGGGCCAGAATGGCCAGTGAACTGACGCTGCCCGACCAGCAGACCCTGGAGGGGCTCGAGCGCACCCTCAACGAGCTTTGGCGTGCGCGCGATTGGGGCTGGGTGTCATTGACCGCCGGGGAAACTCGGCTGACCATCGAGCATGGTGCCTACCCCGTTGCCGGTCATAGCGAGGCCGAGCGAGCCCGCGGCGCCCGTGCCGCCAGTGCTCTGCTGGCCGGGGCCTATGGTGTATGGCTGGAACGCCAGGGGGGCGATAGCTCGGTGCCCCTTCGGGTGGTGACGGCAGAGGCGGGAAAACCTCTGGAGTTCGTCTATGCAAGGGAAGAAGTTGCCGGCCACTGAAGCCGGCCTGTGCTGGCGCCGATTGACGGCGATGTTGCTGGTCGCCGTGGCCTCCTTGACCTTTGCCCTCGCGGCGCCGGCCGACGAGAGCTGGGAGCGTTACAAGAGCCGCTTCATGAGCGCCGACGGTCGCATTCTCGACAGCGGCAACGGCGACGTTAGCCACTCGGAGGGGCAGGGCTTCGGCATGCTGCTGGCGGAGGCCCAGGGCGATCGCGAGGCCTTCGATCGGCTGTGGCAGTGGACCCGACTGCATCTGGCGCGGACCGATGTGGCGCTGTTTTCCTGGCGCTACGACCCCACCAACGTGCCGCCGGTGGCGGACCCCAACAATGCCAGTGATGGCGACATCCTGATCGCCTGGGCGCTGCAGCGCGCCGCCAGTCGTTGGCAGGAACCCCGCTACGCCCAGGCGGCCGCGATGATCCGCGAGGCCATCGCCGAGTATCTGGTGGTGCAGCGCGGCGGCTACCGGGTGCTGCTGCCGGGGGTGCAGGGGTTTCGTGGCGAGGATTACGTCGACCTCAACCTGTCCTACTGGGTGATGCCGGCGTTGCTCGAGTTTGCGCAGGCGGAGCCGGACGGCGGCTGGGAAACGCTGGTGGAAGACGGTCTGAGGTTGCTCGAGCAAGGCCGCTTCGGTCGCTATCGATTGCCCACCGACTGGCTGCGGCTTGACGCCGACGGCAGCCTGGCTCCGGCGCCGGGCTGGCCGCCCCGCTTCGGCTTTGATGCGGTGCGTATCCCGCTCTACCTGGCCTGGGCAGACCAGCTCGATCGTCCGGGTGTCTCGCCGATCCTGGCCTTGTGGAACGATCCCGCTCGCCAGCCACCGCCAGCCTGGATCGACGTCTACAGCGAGGCCCGGGCGGAGTACGCCGCCTCCCGCGGGGTGCTGGCGATTCGCGCGCTGGCCGGTCGCGACCGCCGGGCGATGCCTGCGGGCCTGGCACCCGGCGACGACTACTATTCGGCCTCGCTGCTGCTGCTGGCGCGACTGGCCCAGCGCGAGTCCGCCCCTGGACCGGACTAGTCTGAATACTCGGGCCTACGCCTCGTGCGCCAGGCTGTCCTGGAAGGCCTAGAAGTCGTAGGACAGCGAGGCGCTGATCACGTCGTATTCGGTAGCGCTGCTGCCCAGTGTCGTCTGGCCTGCGAGGGTAAAACCCACGCCGGGGCCGAGTCGCTGGGTGGCACCGAGCTCCAGCACGGTACGATCGTCATCGCTCCCTTCGAGAAAGTCGGCGTCGTCATCCACGTCGCTGGACACGTCGTAGTGGTAGAGCAGGCCGGCGAACAGGCGGCCGGTGAAGACGTCGGCACCCAGTCGAACTCCGGCAAAGACTTCGCCGGTTTCTTCGCCGTAGTCGGTTTCCGCCTGCAGGTAGTCGCCATCCACATCGTCATCCAGATAGGTCCCACCCAGGGTCAGGCTTGAGTCGATCCGGTGCTGGCTCGTCAGCTGATAGCTCGGCAGGTGGTAGGTGGCGGCGCCGCGCGCGCCCCAGCGATCGCCGTCGAGATCGATGCCCTCGACCAGATAGTCGCGTCGTGCGCTGCCGTCCAGGTCCTGAAACAGCAAGGTAGCGTCCAGCACCAGGCGGTCGTTCAGCAGGGCGATGGCGGCGTAGGGCGCGACCATCTCGCCGCCCAGGTCGGTGTGGCCACCACTTTTTCCATCCAGGTACATCTCGCTCTTGCCGGCGGCCACGCCGACCAGCAGGTTGCGGTAGCGGTAGTCGATGCCCAGCAGGGCGACCTTGCCATCGCCGGAGTAGTCCGAACTTCGGGTGTCGCCGTCGAGATCGCCGATCTCGGCGGTGCTCCAGACACTTATCCCCGGCGGACGCTGATAGGGGCCGTCGCCGAGTGGCGCCATGGTGGCGTCGATGCGCTGGGTGACCGGCCGGAAGTTCTGGGCCATAGCCTGTTTCTGTGCGCCGTACAGGGTCTGGTCGAGTTCCAGCAGGCCCAGTGCATCGGCCAGGGCGAGGGTGCGATCACGGCCGAGCGCATCGAGGCGCCCGGCGAGCAGCACCTTGCCTTCGCCGTCGCTGAGCACCACCGGGGTCTGACCATCGACCTCTGCCAGGGTGATGCCCGCAGGTAGCCTCAGGGTGACGGGTCTGTCATTGATGCTCACGAACACGCGGCTTCCTCCTGTCACCGCCTGCTGACCGAGCAACTCCAGGGTCAGGGGGCGATCTTCCAGGGTGCCAACGAAGGTGGTGGGGTTCTGGTCGAGTGGCGCGAGGTCGACGTCAAGTGCAAGGGCACTCGACGAGGCGCTGCCAAGGATCAGGGCGAGGGGAAGGGATCGCCAGGCACACAGCCTCGAGGCGGCATGGCAGGGAGTCCTGCGGGGCGGGGAGAACTGTGGCTTGTGCATGGGATCATCCTTGATGGGCGAAGCCGGCTTCCTGCCAGGATGTCTGGCGTAGCGTCTGATGCTGGCGGGGCGATCGTGCAGATCAGCGGTCGATGACGTCGACTTCAGGAGTTGGCATGAGTGACGGCCATTGTTAAGCATCAAGGGGCGTGGCGTGCGAAATCCTGTGCAGATAATGCCTGTGCGAGGGAAAGTTGGCGTTTTATCGGCAAGTTTTGGTGGCAAGACCGACGTGATTGATGAAATTCGGGCATCAGCAGCAGGGGCTTATGTGGCCACTGCTTCCCTGGTGCCTAGTGCCGACGACATCAGGGCACGCCGTAGCCGAACCATCGCATCAAGGCCTGTGCCAGCCTCGGCGGCAACAGGGTCAGTCCCTGGGTGGCGAGGCACAGTGGCAGCGGGAAGCTGACCCTGGGACGATTGGCGTCGATGGCCCTGGCGATGCGCCGAGCCGCCCTTTCGGGGGAACACATGAATGGCTTGGGGCCGGGCATCGCCCGGGCCATGGCCGAATCCACGTAGCCTGGCATCACCAGGGTGACGCCGACGCCATCGCTGGCGAGCCCTCCGCGCAGAGCCTCGGCGTAGGCCTTGATGCCAGCCTTGCTGGCGCTGTAGCTGGGGGTGACCGGCAGCCCGTGCCAGGCGGCCAGCGAGCTGATGAAGACCAGCTGGCCACGGCCTCGACGCTGCATGGCAGGGGCAAGCTGGCGCGCCATTTCCATCGGCACGCGTAGATTGATCTCCATCAGCTGACGTCCCGCCTGAAGCGATTCGCCGTCGCGACGATCGACCACGCCGGTGTTGATGCCGGCGCACATGATCACGATATCCGGTGTCCGTGACAGCCCCCCAAGCCAGGCCTGTCGGGCGTCGTTGTCTTCCAGGGGGCCGCTCGCCAGGCTGACCTCGGCGCCTTGGTCGCGACAGCGCTGCCCTATCTCTGCCAGCGTGTCCTGGCGACGCCCATGAAGCACCAGATGATGCCCTGGCCTGGCGTAGTGGCGCGCCAGGGCGCCGCCGATGGCGCCGGTGGCACCGGTAATCAGGATCAGGCGCTGGGGGGCCGTCATCTGTCGTGTTCTCCTGTGGTGGAAAAGGGGCAAGGGGCAAGGGGCAAGGGGCAAGGGGCAAGGGGCAAGGACTGGCGCGCCGTCTCAATAGCGCCCGTACAGATAGCGCCGGACGTGTCGGTAGAGGCGTTGCCACAGCCTCAGCCTTGGCCCTTGCTGGCGTTGGCGTTCGAGCAAGGTGATCGCGGTCTCGACGTTGATCGGCTGGCGGGTAGCGGGGTCCACGTACCCGGGGTAGTGGATCAGTGCCGCTGCGACCAGTACTTCCAGGGTGGCGCGCCGACATCGCCGAGGGGGCGTCGCTGCCTTATCCCGGGTCAGTCCCCAGCCGGCGTAGAAAGGCAGGCCATAGGTAATCACCGGGCGATTGCGGAGTAGCGCCTCGAAGCCCGCCAGGGAGGTCAGGGTGTGAACCTCGTCGACCTGATCGATCAGGGCAGTGATGTTGCCCTCTGCTGCCAGCACATCGTAGGCCTCGGCGGGAACCTGCTCGCCCTGGCGTACGCCGGCGACCACGTCCGGATGGGGACGATAGAGCAGGAAGGCGTTGGGGTGGCGGCGGCGCACCTCTGCAAGCAGGGCGCGATTGGTGCGGATCTCGCAGGCACCGTGACGTACCGAAGCGTCACTTTCCACCTGGCCGATCACCAGCAGCCGGGGACGATCGCTGGGCAGCGCCGGCAAACCGGGCTTGGGCGAGGCGTCGTGGCCGTCGTTGTACTTGGACAGACCCCGTTGTACCAGCCGCGAGATCAGCCTGCGTGCGCGCAGGTGGTCCCGCGGGTTGAACTCGCCATTCTCGATCAGTTCCTCGAGCTCGCTGGGACGGGTGGGGTCGTAGTGGATGCCGGCCCCGTCGATGACCAGCGACAGCGGCCGAGTGAGATCGATGCCGAGGCCCACCGAGCGCAGGAAACCGTCTTCCATGCGATGGACATCGTCTCTTCGGGGATATTGGCTGCCCCACACCAGATGATTCACTGGCGTGGGTGCTGGGTCGGATGCCGTTTCAGACGATGAATCGGTCGATTTCAGCGAGCTCAGTGGCAGCTGTTCGACCTGCGACAGGGGGCCGAGGAAGTCCGTCACGAAGCCGCGCTTCCATCGCGACAGACCGTAGCATCGCCAGTGCCCGGCACCGCGCTGTATCTGACGGCGCTGATCCTCCAGCAGGTCCAGGGTGTCGTCCAGCGTCGCTGGCTCGCCGGTATAGGGGTTGGCGTAGCGTGTGTAGCGCAGGTAGGCGGCGGCGAATACCCGGGCCAGGGATGCCGGTCGCTGACGCCGCGCACAGCGTTGTCGGTCCTGGGTGAGGCCCCAGCCGGCATAGAACGGCAGGCCGTGACAGGTGACCGGCAGGCCCGCCAGCAGCGCCTCGAAGCCGAGTTGACTGGTGACCACATGGACCGCCTCGACCACGTCGAACAGGGCCCAGGGATTGATGTCGTCGGTGATCAGGCGGCAGCGGGGACGGCCGGCGGCCCCCAGCAGGTGGCCCTGGCGTCGCCCGGCGATCACCTCGGGATGGACCTTTACCAGGATTTCGGCCTCGGGATGGCTTTCCAGGGCCTGTTCAAGCATATCAACAAAGGTGGCCTCCGAGGCCCCGCCGCCAACAATGGAAGCGTCGTCCCGGGTCTGGTCCACCAGCAGCACCCTGGGCCGGGATGATTCGGACAGGCGGATGTCAGGGGCGTGGTTGTACTTGGATAGTCGGGCGAGCCGCAGGCGCGCCATCAAGGCGTTGGCCCGTACCTCTTCGGTGGCGTCGATGTCGGCGTGGTTGATCAGGGTCTCGAGATCGGAGGGCCGGGAGGCGTCGTAGTGGATGCCGCTATGATCCACCACCAGGGAGAGGCTGGCGAAGCCTTCATCGGCGGGCCCCCAGGAGCGCAGGAAACCGTCTTCCAGGGCGACGAAGGGCAGACCCTTGTCCGTCGCCAGGCGCCTGGCGCGACGGGTGGTCCCCCGGTTGCCCCAGCCGAGCACCGCCGCGGGGCGGCAACGGTGGCGCTGACGCCAGGGCCGTATGCGGGAAAATTCCGGCAGGCAGGGGGCGAGTATCGGCAGCCGGGCCAGCGCATCGGTCGCCGTCAGGGCCTGGTTGTCTGTGGGGGCCTGGTTGTCTGTCAGGGCCTGGTTGTCTGTCGAGGCATAGTTCGTCGTCAGGGCGGTGGGCTGCCTGTCCTGCTCGTCCGTGTGTGGTGAAGCGCCCATGCGTGCCTGCATTCGCCGATGATCGGGGGTCCATCGTATCAGCGTGGCGCTAGCCGCCCTGGTCTCGGGTGTGCCGCTGCCAGCAGCCCGGTGAGTCTCGGCTTGATCGGGGTCGTTCGCGAGTCTTATATCGCGCCTGGCTGCAGGTCGCTTCCCGTCGCTTCCAATCGCTTCCGGCAGCGTCAGCTTGCCAGGGGCGCCAGGGTGTCGAGCAGCGACTGCAGGAAATCCAGACCCTGGTGGAAGTGGCGCTGCAGAAAGCGACCGAGGTCGGTCATCAGGACCATCAGCAGTGCCAGGCCGACGCTGAGAGAAGTGGGGAAGCCGATATTGAATACGGTCAGCTGGGGCGCGGCGCGATTGAGGATGCCGAGTGCCAGGTTGATGGTCAGCAGCGGGGCGACCAGCGGCAGCGCCAGCAGCAGGCCGGTGGCAAAGATGGTGCCGCCGTAGCGGGCCAGCAGGATGAAGGCTTCAGGGTTGAAGCGCTGGATGCCGATGGGCAGGGTCTCGAAGCTGGTGATCAACAGTTCCAGCACGATCAGGTGGCCATTCACCGCCAGGAACATCAGTAGCGTGATCATGTACAGAAAGCGCGAGATCACGACCATGTTGGTACCGCTGGAAGGATCGAAGAAGGTGGCGAAGGCCAGGCCCATCTGCAGTCCGATAAATTCACCGGTGGCCTGTACCACCACCAGGATGACCCGCACGCACAGGCCCATGGCCACGCCTATGATCAGCTGTTCGACCACCAGGCCGAAGCCCGCCCAGGAGGCCACCGGGACATCGGGCAGCGGTGGCAGCATCGGCGAGATGACCACACTGATGGCACCGGCCAGCCCGATCTTGGCCTGGGTAGGCACCGCGCTGTGGCCCCACAGGGGGGCGCTCAGCATCAGCGCGGTGATGCGCATGAACGGCCACAGGAACAGGCTGAGCCAGGCATGCAGCTGGGTGAAGGTGATCTCGACCATCAGGACGCGGGCGCCTCGGGGATAGGGCCGGTGGCTTCAGCGCAGGTGGCCCGGCTCAGGACACCAGCGCCGGGATACTGGTAAACAGCTCCCGGGTGAAGGTGATGATCAGCTGCAGCAGCCAGGGACCGGCCAGCACCAGCACGGCAAACACGGCCAGGATCTTGGGAATGAACGACAGCGTCATCTCGTTGATCTGGGTAGCGGCCTGGAACAGGCTGACCAGCAGGCCGGTGAACAGCGCGGTAAGCAGCAGCGGCGCACCCAGCAGCAGGGTCACGCGCATGCCCTGGTAGGCCAAACTCATGACGGTTTCGGGATGCATGACGAGTCTCCTTGCTGGCGCCGCCTTGTCTGGGCCCGTAGGCCTGTGCCGGGGCCCTGTCGTCGGGGGCCTATAAATAGAAGCTTTCCGCCATCGAGCCGATGATCAGCTGCCAGCCGTCCACCAGCACGAACAGCATCAGCTTGAACGGCATCGAAATGGTCACCGGCGGGACCATCATCATGCCCAGTGACATCAGCACGCTGGCGACCACCAGGTCGATGATCAAAAAGGGGATGAAGATGGTGAAGCCGATCTGGAAGGCGGTCTTCAGTTCGCTGGTGACGAAGGCCGGTACCAGCACCTGCAACGGCACGTCCTCGGGACCGGCCAGGGGGCCGACCTCGGACAGGCGGGCAAACATGGCGAGGTCCGGCTCTCGGGTCTGGCCCAGCATGAACTCGCGAAAGGGCTGCTGGGCGAGCTCGATGAACTGGCCAAAATCGATGGCGTCGGTGGACAGTGGCAGCCAGGCGTCCTGGTATACGTCGCTGAGCACCGGCGACATGATGAAGGCGGTCAGAAACAGCGCGAGGCCCAGCAGCACCTGGTTGGGCGGCGTCGAGGCGGTGCCCATGGCGGTACGCAGCAGGCTCAGCACGATGATGATGCGGGTAAAGCTGGTCATCATCAGCAGCGCCGTGGGCAGAAAGGCCATGGCGCTGAGCAGCAGCAGGGTCTGCAGCGACAGCGACCATTTCTGCCCGCCGTCGGCCATGGGTTCACTGATCAGGCCCGGGATCTGCTGGGCCTGGGCCGGGCCGGCAGCCAGCAGACAGACAACCAGGGCCAGTCCGAGGCTGGCCACAAGTGGCGTCCAGGGACGGGAGGAGAGGTTGCGCTGAAGAAGTATCAACTGTCGCATCACCGCTCTCGCCGACCAAGGTTGGCCTTGAGAGCCTGGCCCAGGCGCTCGCCAAAGCTGTCACCCTGCGGCGCGTCCGGCTGGGCGGGCGTCGCCTCGTCGGTCGGAGCGGGCAGGCTGTCCAGCCGATTGACCTGACCGCCGCCGACGCCGAGCACCAGCCAGCGATCCTGGACCTGGACCACCACCACGCGCTCGCGCTGACCGACGGCGGTGGAGCCGACCACCTTGAGTCGGGACTGCTGGCCGTGAAAGCCGCCGCCCCGCCGCTTCAGCCAGGCGGAAAGCCCCAGCAGGATGGCGATGATCAGTGCCAGGGCGGCGGCGGTCTTGCCCAGCATGGCCAGCCCCAGCAGGCTGTCGCCTCCCTGGGCCAGTCCGTCGACGGCGGCGCTGGAGGTGGTCTCGTTCATCGGTTGAGCTTCTGCACCCGCTCTGAGGGGGTGATGATCTCGGTGATACGGATGCCGTAGCGGTCTTCGACCACCACGACTTCGCCCTGGGCGATCAGGTAGCCGTTGATCAGGATGTCCATCGGCTCACCGGCCAGCCCCTCCAGTTCCACCACCGAGCCTTGGGCCAGTTCCAGCAACTGCTTGATGGTCAGGCGGGTGCGACCAAGCTCCACGGTCAGCTTGACCGGGATATCCATGATCATGTCGAGCTCGCGGGCAGCGCTGGAGGAGGTGCTTTCACCGAGCGGGCGGAACACGCTGTCTCCTGCGGCGCGCGCTGCGGCAGGGGTATCGCTTGAGGCCTGCTCGCCCGGGTTCTCCTCGGCGGCCTGCTGTTCGGCCATGGCATCGGCCCAGGGGTCGTCCTCGCCAGCACCATCGCTGGTGGCATCGTCCTGTTGTTCGGACATGGCGGCGGCCCAGTCGTCGTCGCCGACAGGGGAGTCGGGTTTATTGGGGTCAGTCATGGTGCGATTCCTTGGAAGGAGGCCGAGAGCCTTTGACGAAGGCGTTGCTGGGCTGGTGACCGGCGGCGTGGTCGAACATCCGCAGGACTCGGAGGGCGCGCTGGTCGCGCTGGCTGCCGTATTCGCATTCCATCACCGGCACCTCGTCGACCTGGGCGGTGACGGTATCGGGCAGTTCGAGCGGCAGGATGTCACCGACCTTCAGCGCCATCACCTCGGCGATGCGCGAGTCGATGGTGGCGAAGTTGGCCACCAGCTCTACCTCTGGATGACGCAGCTCGCCGGCCATGCGCCGGTGGAAGGCGCCGTCCTTGTCGCGACTGTTCTCGCTCAACGGGTTGGTCAGCAGGTCCTTGAGCGGTTCGATCATGCTGTAGGGCATGCAGATCTGGAAGCTGGACGAGAGGTTGCCGACCTCCAGATGAAAGCTGGTGCTGACCACGATCTCGTTGGGCGAGTTGGTGATGTTGGCGAACTTGGACTGCATCTCCGAGCGCAGGTAGCTGATGTCCAGCGGGTAGACGGACTTCCAGGCCTCGCTGTAGCCATCGATGGCCATGTTCAGCACGCGCTGGATGATGCGCTGTTCGGTATTGGTGAACTCGCGCCCTTCGGACTTGGTGACGAAGCGGCCGTCACCGCCGAACAGGTTGTCCACCACCATGAACACCAGGCTCGGGGGAAACACGATCAGGGCCGAGCCCTTGAGCGGTTTCATGGCGATGATGTTGATGTTGGTGGGCACCGGCACGTTGCGCGAGAACTCGCTGTAGCTGAGGTAGCGCACGGCGTCGACGCTGATGTCGGCGCTGCGCCGCAGCAGGTTGAACATGCCGGTGCGGAAGTGACGGGCGAAGCGCTCGTTGATGATGTCCAGGGCCTGCAGACGCTCGCGGATGATGCGCTGCTGATTGGCCGGATCGAAGGGGCGCAAGCGCCCTCGAGCTGCGTTGTCTTCGCCCTCGGCATCGTCGTCGCCGCTGACGCCCTTGAGCAGTGCGTCGATTTCTTCCTGGGACAGGAGATCGTCTTGAGACATGGGGGCGACCTATTGGACGATGAACTCGGTGAACAGCACATCATCGATATGGATGCGCGGACGCTCGGGGCCGAGCACGTCTTCCAGGGTGGCGACGATATCCTCGGCCAGGGCCTTCTTGCCCGATGCGCTGACCAGTGTCTCGGCCTCGCGGTCCGACAGCAGCAACAACAGCTGGTTACGCACCTGGGGACGGTGCTGTTCCAGCGTCTCGAGGCTAGCGTCATCGCTGAGCTTGAGGGTCAGGCCGGCGTACAACAGGCGCGGTCCGGCGTTGTCTTCGGCCAGGTTGACGGTGAAGGGCTCCAGCTTCAGGTAGATGGGCGCCGTATCTTCGACCGCGCCGGTGCTGGCCTGGGCCATGTGCTCGCCGAAGGTGTCTGCTGATTCTGCGTGCGCCTTTTCCTGGTACAGCAGGTAGAACCCGGCCGCGGCACCGAAGGATGCGAGGATGACCAGGATCACCAGACACCAGATGAGCCGTCGAGATTTCGCCATGTCCTGAAGTCCTGAGCCTGTGGCCCCTCGAGGGGCGGTAATGTACTAGCGTGCGGGCGTGTCACATCTTTAGTATGCCGTCAGGCATCGGCGATCGATGGCGAGAACAGGCACCGAGTTCGTGCCTATCTTGGGTATTTGTGAGGGAGAGCCCCGCCGCTCACGCTGTGTAGCGGCAGGGGGTGCCTGGAAGGGCGTGGGTCAGGCGCAGGCCAGGCGCGTACCCAGCCCTATGCGTCAGGCGTAGATGTCCACGCGGCCATCGTCTGAGTCGTGGCGCTGGTCAGGGGCAGAGCTTGCCGTGGTGGCCGGCTCCATCGACTCGCCCTTGCCCTGGCCGGAGGCTGCCAGCGATGGCTGGCCGCGAGAGTCCGAGGGTTGCTGGCCGCCAAACTGTGCGCCCTGGTCGCTCACCGAGGCGTCACCGAGCTGGATGCCCTGTTCGGCCAGGGCTTCGCGAAGCTGGGGAATGGCCTGCTCAAGGGCCTGGCGCACCTGGGCGTGGGCCGAGAAGAACTGGGCCTGGGCACCGTGCTCGCCCAGCTTGAGGGTCACCCCCAGCGAGCCGAGTTCGGCAGGGTGCAGGCGTAACTCGACCTGCTGTTCGCCCGCACCGCCCTGACTGGTCAGTCTTGCCAGGGTCTGGCCGAGCTGCTGCGGCCAGGCGGCCTGGTTGAATGACAGTGAGGCATTGGTACCCGGGGGCATGGCGGCGGCCAGGGAGGAGCCAAAGGGCGACGCGCCCCGTGCCTGTGAGGCGGTGGGCGAGAGCACGGCATCCAGCGAAGCGTCGGCCTCGCCCCGGGCAGCGCCAGCAAGGATCTCGCCGGGACGCAGTTCCGCAGCGCCTGACCCTGTGCCCTGGGCCATCCAGCCGGCCGTGTCTGGAGCCAGGGCGCCGGGTGCGAGGCCCGCCGGGGCAACGGGTGCCTGTCCTTGTAAATTACCCTGCGCATTGCTGCCGGCGGCCATGGCTGCCTGCTGCGCCGCCGAGGGAGCGCGATCCACCGGATGCTCGGCCCTGGGGAGTCGATGCAGCGCCGGGAGCGCGTCCTGTGCCAGGCGAGCCTGGGCGGGCGCCTTTTCCGTGGCGGCGGTGGCGTCGAGGGCGGCGCTCTGCAGTGCTGGGGCCTGATTCTGGACCTGAACCTGGGACTGGGCCCGAACCTGGGGCGAAAGCTGAGACTGCGCCGACGGCCCTGATAGCGGAGACGTCGAGAGCGCCGGTGTGGCCTGGGCTGCGACGTCCAGCGGCAGTGCCTGCTGACTTGCGGCGCCGCCTTGTGTCAGCAGTGCATGCGCCCCGCCGGGCAGCTGCCCGGCAAGCGCTGCGCCTGTAGCGTCCCGCGGTGCGCCGTTCAAGCCTGGTGCGCCGAGTCCTGATGACGCCAGCTGGTCTGCGCCAGCAGCGGGCTGCCCGTGGGGGCCCGGGGCCGATGAGGCAACGGCCAGCAGTGCCAGTGTCCAGTCCTGGGGCTCGCTATGGTCCTGATCACTGAACGCCTTGTCGCTGGCCTGGCCATTGGCGGGACGCCCGGTATTGTCGAGGGGGGCCGCCTGGCCGCCGAGTGCGGCCAGGCGCTGGGCGAAGTCGCCACCGACCGGTGCGGCGGCGCCCTTGCTGCCACTGGCCTGGGAAGAAACGGGGCCTGCCAGGCCCAACAGGGTGAGGTCCATGGTGAGTTCCTTTAAGGTCAGTAGCCGCCGGGCATGGCGCTGCCGCGCTGCAGTCGGCTGTTGATCAGGTCGTCGCTGGAGCGCTGTTCCTGGCGGGCCTGCAGGCGCAGGCCTTCCTGGGCACGGCGTTCGGCCAGGGTGTCGTAGGCGCTGAGGCGCTGCTGTTCGTGTTGCCACTCGCGCTGGCTGTCGCTGACCTTCTGGCGCTGTTGCTGGAGCGCTCGTCGTGCGGTGGCCAGGGCATCGTCAAGCGACAGCAGGAAGCGCTGAGTATTGTGCAGGGTGGCCGGATCGATGCCACTGCGCATGTTCTGGTGCAGACGCTCGGCGTATTCCTGTCGGTAGTGTTCCAGCGACGACAGCTGATCGGCGACCTGACGCTCGTCTCGGCGGGCGCTGGCAAGGTGCTGCATCGCCTGGTCGCGGGCGTCCCGGGCCAGCTCTGTCAAGGTGTCCAGAGGGGTTCTCATGGGGTTCCTCCCAGGGTGGACGAGAGCGCCTGACGCGAGGCCTCGAGGGTGGCGCATTCGTCGATTCGCTGTTGCAGAAAGGCTTCCAGATCCGGATAGCGGCGCACGGCTTCGTCCAGGCGAGGGTCGTGGCCGGGCTGGTAGGCGCCCACGCTGATCAGGTCACGGTTGCGCTGGTAGCGCGAGAACATGGCCTTGAATCCCTGGGCCTGGCGGCGCTGGCCGTCGTCGACGATGGCGTTCATGGCTCGGCTGATCGAGGCTTCGATGTCGATGGCGGGGTAGTGGCCGGATTCCGCCAGGCTGCGCGACAGCACCACGTGGCCATCGAGGATGGCGCGGGCGGAGTCGGCGATGGGGTCCTGCTGGTCGTCGCCTTCGGTCAGCACGGTATAGAAGGCGGTAATCGATCCCCCACCGGGCTCGGCGTTGCCGGCGCGCTCCACCAGCCCCGGCAGTTTGGCGAACACCGAGGGCGGATAGCCCTTGGTCGCCGGAGGTTCGCCGATGGCCAGGGCGATCTCGCGCTGGGCCATGGCGTAGCGGGTCAGGGAGTCCATGATCAGCAGCACGTTCTTGCCGTCGTCGCGAAAGCCTTCGGCCAGGCGGGTGGCATAGGCGGCGCCCTTGAGTCGTTGCAGTGGCGAGGTGTCGGCGGGGGCCGCCACTACCACAGCACGGCGCCGGCCCTCGGGCCCGAGGATGTTGTCGATGAAGTCCTGGACCTCGCGGCCACGTTCGCCGATCAGTCCGACCACGATGACGTCGGCTCGGGTGTAGCGCGCCATCATGCCGAGCAGCACCGACTTGCCGACGCCGGAGCCGGCGAACAGGCCCATGCGCTGGCCGCGGCCGACGCTGAGCAGGGCGTTGATGGCGCGGATGCCGACGTCGATTTGTTCCTCGATGGGAGCACGAGACAGGGGGTTGAGCGGTGGTGTGGCCAGTGGCGCCCGGGGGGCGTCATCCAGTTCACCGAGACCGTCCAGCGGAGCCCCGGTGCCGTCAACGACCCTGCCCAGCAGGCTCTCGCCCAGCGGAAAGCGCCGCGAGGCATTGACGCTACCGTCGCCCAGGGGCAGCACCCGAGCGCCGGGCATCAGTCCACTGATCTCGCCAAGCGGCATCAGGAACAGGCGATCGCCGGCGAAGCCGACGACCTCGGCCTCGGCGTAGTCGTGCGCTGAGCCGGCAGCGGTATGATCTGCCGTGCCGGGGAGCTCGATGCGACAGCTGTCACCCAGCGCCACCTGCAGGCCGACGGCTTCGATGACCATGCCGGTGGCGCGCACCACGCGGCCTGTGGCCCTGGTCATGGGCAGCGGCTCGACGCGATGGGCGACGGCCTTGAGGGCGTGCTGCCAGCGCTGCTGGTGGATCTGGGGGCCGTTCATGGCGCATCGTCCTCGTGGGCGGCGCCATGATCTTCTGGTTCGGGGGTGTGGCGCGGGGCCCTTCTGCGCACCTGGCGATTCACCGCCTGCCAGCGACGCTCCCAGGTGGCGTCGATATCGCCCTGTTCGCCGCTGACCCGGCAGCCGCCACGGTGCAGACGCTCGTCGGCGCGCAGGGTCCAGCCGGCGGCCTCGAGCTGCTCGCCCAGGTGGCGCTCCACCAGGCGCAGATCGAGCGGGTGCAGCCACAGGCGCTGGCGTCCCACCAGTGGCGGATCGGTGTGCAAAAGCCGTTGGACCAGCTCCACCACCTGGCGTGGCCGGGCCTTGAGGGCGTCATCCGCCAGCTGCCGGCCGGTGGCCAGGGCCAGATCGGTCAGATCCTCGGCCACCGCATCGTCCAGCTCGGACAGTGCCGTGCGGAACTCGTCGACGAGTCGGCCAAGCGGTGCCAGGGCCTCTTCACAGCGTCTGTCCAGGGCGTCGGCGATTTCCTGCTCGGCGCGGGCGCGGCCCTCGGCCAGGCCCTGCTCGAGGCCCTGGGCCAGTCCTTTCTGGTAGCCCTCGTCGTAGCCCTTCTGGTGGCCCTGGGCATGGCCCTCGCGGTGGCCCGTCTCGCGGGCCCGGCGGCGTTCGTCATCGAGTTCCTGGCGAGTGGGCGGGCGCGGGGTCGCTGCGGCCTCGGTGGTGCCGTCGTCGCCTTCCTCGGGCAGCTCGCCCATGTTCCAGCGGCGCCATTGGCTCATGCCGAGACCCTCCTCGCCGGCGTGCCAGGTTCACTGAATCGAGGTGTCCTAGACATAGGCTTCGTCGCCTCCGCTGAGCACGATTTCGCCGTTGTCGGCCAGGCGACGCACCACCTGCAGGATGGCCTTCTGCTCGGTCTCCACCTGGGAGATACGAATGGGCCCTCTGGCGTCCATGTCTTCCTGCAGCAGGTCGGCGGCGCGCTGGGACATGTTGACCAGGAACTTGGCCTTGAGCGTTTCCGGGGCTCCCTTGAGCGCAATGACCAGGCTGTTGGTCTCGATCTCCTTGAGCAACAGCTGGATGCTGCGGTCGTCCAGGTCGCCGATGTTCTCGAACAGGAACATCTCGTCGATGATCTTCTGAGCCAGGTCCTCGCTGTGGGCGCGCACGGTGTCGATGGCGGCCTCTTCCTGGGTGGTGTTCATCAGGTTGAGGATCTCCGCCGCGGTACGTACACCGCCCATCTTGCTGCGCTTGAGGTTTTGGCCGTCGAGCATGCTGGTGAGCACTTCGGTGAGTTCCTGCAGTGCCGCCGGCTGGACGCCGCTGAAGGTGGCGATGCGCAGTACCACGTCGTTGCGCTGCTTGTCGTCGAACAGCTCGAGCACGTCGGCTGCCTGGTGGCGCTCGAGGTGCACAAGCACGGTGGCGATGATCTGTGGATGCTCGTCACGGATCAGCTCCGCCACCATGGACGGCTCCATCAGGTTGAGGGCATCGATGCCGCTGCTGGTGCCGGCGGTTTCGAGGACGTCCTCGATCAGGCTGGAGGCACGTTCGGTGCCGAGCGCCTTGGTCAACACCGAGCGGATGTGCTCGCTGGAGTTCATGTTGAGACCGATGAATTCCTCGGTCTCGGTGTGGAAGTCTTGCAGCACGCGGCGCATCTCTTCGTGGGAGATCTGCCCGAGCTGGGTCATCTCCCTCGATAGCTGCTGGATTTCCTTGGCGTTGAGAAACTTGAACACTTCCGCCGCGCTGTCCTCGTCCAGGGCCAGCAGCAGTACGGCGCTGCGGCGGATGCCGCTCGAGGCTTCGATGTTAGTCATTGGCGTTCATCCAGCTGCGTACGATCATGGCGACCATGCGGGGATCTTCCTGGGCCAGCTCGCGCAGGTCGTTGAGGTTCTGTTCGTAGGCGCTGGCCTTGCGCCGGCGGCGGTTGTCGCGGCCGTAGGTGGCGTCCTCACCGTCGGTCGTCTCGCTGTCACCCTCGGACGCCTCTTCGTCGTCGCTCTCGTCGTCGCCGACCCGTGCCGAGAAGGCGCTGGGCATGGGGGCCGGGGCCACCGGAGCCTCGGTATAACGACGGATCAGCGGACGCAGCACGAGCAGGTAGAGCAGAGCGACGGCCAGGATGATCAGCAGATAGCGACCGAGTTCCTTGGCCAGTTGATGGACCATCGGGTCCTGCCACCAGGTGGGGGCTGCGACCTCGGGTGCCTGGGCGAATGCACTGTTGACCACCGACAGGGCGTCGCCGCGGCTTTCCGAGAAGCCCATGGCCTGACGCACCAGTGCCTCGATCTCGGCGAGTTGTTCCGCTGACAGGGGGGTGAGAGTGGCTTCGCCTTCCTCATCGACGCCGTCCTGGTAGTTCACCACCACCGCGGCGGACAGGCGTTCGATGCCTCCCTTCTGGTACTGTACATGCGATACCTGTCGATCCAGCTCGTAGTTGGTGACGTCATCGCGCCGCAGGCGTTGCGGTGACGCCTCTTCCTGTTCGGCGGTATCGGCGGCGGCCTCGTCGTTGTCCTGCTGCGCGGCATCACCGTTGTCGATGGGTGACGCGGCGGTACCTGGCGCGGTGTTGCTCAGGGCGCCGGGAATGCCGCTGGCCAGGTCACCCTGGCCATTGATGTCCAGGCTGGTCTGGCGACTGCGGACCGCCGCCTGTGCGGGCGGCTGGTTCGGGGTGTAGCGCTCCTGGGTCTCTTCACGCTGGGAGAAGTCGATCTGGGCGGTGACCTGGGCACGCACGTTGGCATGGCCTACCAGCGGCGCCAGGATGTCCTCGATGCGCCGCTGGTAGGAACGCTCGATCTCGGCGACGTAGTCCAGCTGCGAGCCGTCCAGCCCCAGCCCACCCGCGTCGGCCGATGACAGCAGGCGCCCGTTCTGGTCGATCACGGTGACGTCTTCACCGGCCAGGTCGGGCACGCTGGAAGAGACCAGGTGGACCATGGCAGCCACCTGGCCCTCGCCGACACGTCGGCCAGGCTCGAGTGTCAGCACCACCGAGGCCTTGGCCGGCTGACGCTCGCGTACGAACACCGAGTCCTTGGCCAGGGCCAGATGGACACGGGCGTTGGCCACCGGGCCCAACGAGGCGATGGATCTGGCCAGCTCGCCTTCCAGGCCGCGCTGGTAGTTGATCTGCTCGGCGAACTGACTGATACCGAAGGCCTGATCCTGCATCAGTTCGAGGCCGACGTTGCCGCCGTGGGGCAGGCCCTGTTCGGCAAGCTGCAGGCGCAGGGTGTGCAGCTGGTCGTCCGGCACCATCAAGGCGTGGCCGCCGGCGGAAAAGCGATAAGGCACCCCGCGGCTATCGAGTTCAGTGATGATGGCGCCGCCGTCGGCTTCGCTGAGATTGCTGAACAGGACTCGGTACTGTGGGCGCGAAGCCCACATCACCAGGGCGATGATCAGAGCAATCGCGGCGGCGCCCCCGATCATCAAGGGAATCAGGGGTTTGCCGCGTAAGCGGGACGTCAGCCCGGACAGGGGGCCGGAGCTTGAGGCGGAGGCCGCTGAGCTCATGGACGACTCCCGTCGGGGGACGGCAAATGGGGGCTGTTCATTGGCATGACCGGTGGTCCGTGGGTCGGGTGGCCGCGGGCGGTGCCCGGTTCTGTGTTGATGCCCATTATCCCGGGGCTGTGGCCAGCCAATGATCGAAATAGCCCATGTTTTGACGGCCATTTGCTTCGATGACGGTGCGCTCGCTCTTGTTAGGCTTGCTGTCGTGGAGGCGATGCGCCTCCGTCACCGGCCAACGAGACACAGGACCCGTCATGTCGACTCCCGCGATGCAATCGGCCCTTGCCCAGATGACCACCATGGCCCGCGAGGCCAGCCAGGTGTCGTCCCCGACACTGGGGGGCAACACCGAGGCGGCCCAGGCCGACGCCGGCTTCGCCGACGCCTTGAAGTCGTCGATCCAGCGCATCAATGAGCTCAAGGCCACCGCCGATTCGCAGGCCAAGGCCTTCCAGGCTGGGGTGCCGGGGGTCGAGCTCAACGACGTCATGGTCGACATGCAGAAGGCCAGCGTGGCCTTTCAGATGGGCCAGCAGGTTCGCAATCGCCTGGTATCGGCCTACAGGGATGTGATGAACATGCAGGTGTAGGTGCCGCGCTCGGCGACCCCCTCGGCGACCCCCCATCGTCTGCCGACATCTTTATGTAATGTTTTGCTGATATTCCTTCGGCACCCGCTCGCCCGAGAAGCGGGGCAACCAGGGATATTCGCTCCATGACGTCTTTTCGAACGCTCTCCATACGTGCCAGCGGGCTGCTGGCGTTGTCACTCTTCCTGCTATTGATGGTCGGACTGGGTGGGCTGGGCCTTTACGCCAATCAGCAGGGACGAGAGGCTTTCGATGTGATGCGCGACGAGCACGTCGGTCAGTTCCGTCTGCTCAATCTTGCCCAGACCAGGGTCTTTCGTTCACGCGTCGAGATGGATCGGGCGGCCAGGCTGACGCGGGTGCCGTCCTTCGATCGACCGGGTCCGGTGATCGCTTCTGCCGAGACGCTGCTGAGCGAGGCCAGGGAGGCCTTCGAGGCCTTCATGGCGATCGATGTCGGCGAGGCCCAGGCAGACAACAAGGCGACGCTCGAGCGCCACTTCCGCTCGCTGGTATCCACCGGCCTGGAGCTGCAGCTGATGTTGCTCAAGGAGGGAGATCTTGGCGCCTATGATTCGGGCCAGGCTCGACTGACCAGCATGAGCCAGGCCTTTGTCGATAGCGTGGAGGCCTTTTCCACCCTGGCGCTGGAGCAGGAAGAGGGACTGGCTGCCGGCTTCAGGCACCTGGCAGACAGCATGAACCTCGCCCTGGCGGCGGCGCTCACCCTGGCTCTGGTGCTGGCCATGGCAATGGCTCTGACGGTTCGACGCTACCTGCTGGTCCCGTTGAAGCAGCTGCTGGAACACTTCGAGGCGATGGCCCAGGGCCGACTCGAGCGTCGCCTGCCCGATATGGGCAGCAGCGAAGTGGGCCAGCTGTATCGGGGCGTGGAGTCACTGCGACGGGCGTTGGTGAAGAATATTCGCGGGATTCGCGAGACCAGCGATGACCTGCGTCACAATGCCGAACGCATGCTCGATGATGGTCGCGAACTGGCCACCCGTACCCAGCGCCAGGCATCGGCCCTGGAGCAGACGGTCGCCAGCCTCGAGCAATTGACGGCGACGGTGGCCCAGACGGTGCAGCATCTGGGGGACGCCAACCGCCTGGCGGGCGATGTGGGCAAGCGTGCCAGCAAGGGCAGCGAGGGCGTCGCAGCGGTGGCGGCGGCCATGGACGAGATCCAGCGCCATGCCGACCAGGTGCAGGCGATGGTCAAGCTGATCGACGATATTGCCTTTCAGACCAACCTGCTGGCCCTCAATGCCTCGGTGGAGGCTGCCCGTGCCGGCGAGCACGGCAGAGGCTTCGCGGTGGTAGCGGCGGAGGTGCGCGGCCTGGCGGCGCGCAGCGCCGAAGCGGCCGGCGAGATTCGCAGCCTGACCGGTGCTTCCAGCAAGAGCGTGGCCGATGGCGCGAGGCAGTCCCGCGCCGCCGATCTGTCGATCCAGGGGATAGCGGCGGCAGTCGGGCAGTTGGGGGGCCGAATCGCAGAACTGGAACAGGCCGCCGGAGAGCAGCATCAGGGCCTCGATCAGATTCATCGGGCGATGGCCGAGATCGATGCTGTTACCCAGCGCAACGCCCAGATGGTCGAGCGCTCACGGGAGGAAGCCGAACGTCTGACTGGCACCGCCCTGGCGCTGGGGCAATCCAGTGCGCACATGCAGCTGTCCGACGAAGACGACGACACCTGCATCGGCGAGATGACGCTAAAAACGCGGCGCTCGTGGTGGCGGGGGCTGCAGGCCTGGCGCGAGCGCCGGCAGGCCAGACGATTCGCGCAGGGTGTCAGCGCCTGACGGGCGCGGCCCGTTTCCTTTTTCGTCGAGGAGTCGCTCGGGAGCCATTCGGGAGGCGAAAGGGGGTAATCGTCAAACTTGGGCTAAAGAGGCATTCTCGATGGCCGATAGTCGCTTGTGTCGACCTTGCAGCCGCAAGGCGTAACCCTTGACAGAGAGCGACATGATTCATTCCTTGAGATTTCGGCTCCTGCTGACCACCGTGGCCGTCATAGTGGTGGCCCTGGCCATCAATGGAGCGGTCAACCTCAGCATTCTGCATCACCATCAGGAGCGCCAGGATGCGCAGCAGCTGGCCTCGGTCGCCGAAGGCAATCGGGTGGCCATCGATGAGTGGGTGTCGAGCCACGCACGCCAGCTCGAGGCACTGGCGCCGGCAGTGTCCGATGCCGATCCCCTGGCGGCGCTGCTGCAGTTGCAGGCCGGTGGCGGCTTTCTCACCACGTATCTGGCCGAGGCCGCGAGCGGAGATGTGATCTTCTCCGACGGCTGGGACGCCCCCGCAGAATATGATCCGCGTCAGCGCCCCTGGTATCAGCAGGCCGTTGAGGCTGAAGCGACCGTGGTGACCCCTCCCTACAAGGATGCCAACACAGGGGGGCTGGTGGTGACCTTCGCCACACCCTTCTTTAATGAGGGCAGGCTCGAGGCGGTGGCGGGTGGCGATATCACCATCGACGGTGTGATCGATGTGGTGGCCGACATCGCGCCGACGCCGAGCAGTTTTGCCTTCCTTGTCGATGGTGAGGGAGCCCTGGTGGCGCATCCTGATGCCACGCTGAGCCTGGCGCCGGCGACCGAGCTGTCTGCGCGTCTGACGCCGGATTTCCTGACGCAGCTGGGTGACCAGGCACGCCCTGTCACCGTAGACATCGGCGGACGGCAGCGCGAGCTTCTCGCCACGCCCATCAGCGGTACCGACTGGCGACTGGTGATTGCCCTGGACAGCCGGGAGGCCGGTGCCAGCCTTCAGCAGGTGACACAGGCAGCGCTCTGGACCCTGGTGATCGTCGGCCTGGTGGCACTGCTGCTGCTGAGCGTGCTGCTGACCCTCGCGCTCAAGCGACTGTCGATTGCGCGGGATGCCATGGCCGACGTCGCCAGCGGCAACGGAGACCTGACCCGCCGCCTGCCGGAGGACGGCAAGGATGAGGTGGCCCAGATCGCGAGTGCGTTCAATCGCTTCGTGTCGCGCATGGAGGCGGTGATGATCACCATCCGGGACAGCAGCGAGTCGGTGCGGGTCGCCGCCGGCGAGATCGCACTGGGAGGGCAGGACCTGTCGCGACGCAGCGAAACGACCGCATCGAGCCTGCAGCAGACCTCGGCATCGATCGAGGAGATCACCAGCACCGTGGCGCATACGGCGGCGGCCTCGCGCGATGCCAGGCGGCAGTCGGGGGAGGCCACCGACGTCGCCGAGCGAGGCGGTGAGGTGGTGGACCAGGTGGTGGACACCATGGAGTCGATCACCGAGTCCTCTGTGCAGATCGGCGCCATCGTCAAGGTGATGGATGGTATCGCCTTCCAGACCAACCTGTTGGCGCTCAATGCTTCGGTGGAGGCGGCCCGGGCCGGGGAGCATGGCCGTGGCTTCGCCGTGGTGGCCAGTGAGGTACGCCAACTGGCCACCCGGTCCGCCGAGGCTTCCCGAGAAATTCGTAGCTTGATCGAGACCTCCGGCGAGCGCGTGGCCAGCGGTACCGAGCTGGTGCGCCGGGCGGGCGAGACCATGGGCGAGATCGTTCAACAGGTCGGGCGCGTCACGTTGAGCCTGGACGAGATCAGCGTGGCGGCGGAAGAGCAGAGCGAAGGTATCGCACAGGTTAATATCGCGGTGGCGGAGCTGGACCGCATGTCGCAGCAGAACGCGAGTCTGGTCGAAGAGTCCTCTGCTGCCACCGAGCACCTGCTGGAACAGGCCGACCGACTGGGGCGGATGGTGGCAGGATTTACCCTGAGTGAGGCTGCCAGCTCTGCCTCAGTGCAGGCCAATCACCCCGAGCGGGTTGCCGCGCCAACCCCCGCCTGATGCCCTGTTCGTGGGTCGGGGGCCGGGTCTTTCCGGCCCCCGCTTCAACCCTCCACTTCAACCCTCCAGTTCCAGCCCAGGTTCTGCCCCCTGGCGGCGCAGAGCCTGAGTGGTTGCCCCGCCATGCTTGTTACCCCAGGCCAGCACGCCTCTCCATCTTGGGGCTTCTCGACGTGGGATGCCGGGGAGCGCGGTTTCCCTTGGTGGTCTCTCCCATGACCGGCCCCCCGCTATCTACTTTCTACCTTTCTCTGCCTCTACCTTTCTCTGTCCCTCTGTCCCTCTGTCCCTCTGTCCCTCTGTCCCTCTGTCCCTCTGTCCCTTTGGCCCTCCTGCCACTTTGGCCCTCTCTGCCTCTCTGTCCCTCTGTCCCTCCCTCTGTCCCTCTCTGCCTCCTGATTCTTGTGTTCCTCCGCGCCCTGCAGGGCGCCCGTCACCACGTGCCCGGTGACGGCGGAACGTCGATTGGGGGCCAGGAGGGCCTCCTTGAGAAGGATCAGACTGGAGGAAGCGCGCGCCTGGAGCGGCCTGGGAGCTAAAGTTCGGCACAGTTAGTTGCCCTGCTCAATGGCGACTCCCTCATAAAAGCGGCCCTCCGGGCGCCCCCTCATGGCCTTGGCGCCGAGGCGGGGCGTTAGAAGATTACATTTGTTGGATGCTGGCACTTCTGACGATCAAGAAATGTTCTTCGCCAAGATGGTGAAGTTTTAATGAAAAACAATACCGTCGCAGTTAATTATTAAAGTTCTATGCCGGTCGTGACTCACGCCTAACCTAAATTATCCAATACTTGCTTTAATTATTGTACCGAAGAACTAGGCACGAAGCTTTTAAATGTGCCGTAACGACATTATTGCAATGAGCATGCTTTTTCTGGTCTTTGTTTTTTTGTTATGCCTTTGATTTTTTTGATCTTTTGCTGATTTTTTTGGCGTGTGTGGATTATGGCCTTTTAGATATTTTTTTGTATTGCAGCATAGTTAAAGGGAGGCGGATTACTCTCTATGCAGTAACCGTTTATTGCCCGCCAATAACCTCGCCCGTGTCTGGATGGAGAAGTACAAAAACATTAGTATCGATGATTGTGATCAAGTGTTAATGAACCGTTATCAATGTTACTCGTCTGTTTGCTACCACGGTCGAGGGCAAAATTCGTTGAAGCAGGGCATGGGAAGGCGTCCGTGACATCCCGGGGCGGTAGCGTGCTTCATCGCCATCAGGTCCAGTGCCCCTCTCCTGCACCAACTCGCGGATCACATGCCGCGCCCACTCTCCGGTGCCTGGAGCCTTGGTGCTGCTGTGGGCTATTCGGGCCAACGGCTGCGGCTACGTCACGCGGGTCGAGTCGGCCGAGTCCACGCATTCCGCCGGCGAGTGTTTCCCTTTCCGAGGACTTCGATCCGTCATGGAACTACTACCCGATCGCCAGACACACCTCCGACAGCTGGAGGCCGAATCGATCCATATCATCAGAGAAGTCGCAGCCGAGTTCCGTTCTCCGGTCATGATGTACTCGATCGGCAAAGATTCATCGGTGATGCTGCATCTGGCGCGCAAGGCTTTCTTTCCCGGCACGCCCCCCTTTCCGTTGATGCACGTGAACACCACCTGGAAGTTCCGCGAGATGATCGCCTTTCGCGATCTCATGGCGAAGCAGTCCGGCATGGAGCTGATCGAGCATATCAATCAGGAGGGGGTCGCGGCCGATATCAATCCCTTTGATCACGGTAGCGCCAAGTATACCGACGTGATGAAGACCGCCGCTCTCAAGCAGGCACTTGATCACCATGGATTCGACGCAGCCTTTGGGGGTGCCCGCAGGGATGAGGAGGCGAGTCGTGCCAAGGAGCGCATCTTCTCCTTCCGTGACAGGCATCATCGGTGGGAGCCGAAGAGCCAGCGTCCCGAGTTGTGGAGCCTGTATAACGCCAAGGTGAACAAGGGGGAGTCGATTCGCGTCTTTCCTCTCTCCAACTGGACGGAACTGGATATCTGGCAATACATCTATCTCGAGGGAATCCCCATTGTGCCGTTGTACTACGCCGCACCGCGGCCAGTGGTGGAGCGGGATGGCATGACGATCATGGTCGACGACGACCGACTACCGCTGCGGAAGGGCGAGACGCCCCAGGAACGCTGGGTAAGATTCCGTACCCTCGGCTGTTATCCCCTGACCGGTGCGGTGGAATCTCGAGCCGCGACTCTCCCCGAAATCATCCAGGAAATGCTGCTGACGCGGACCAGCGAGCGCAGCGGTCGAGCCATCGATCATGATCAGGCGGGGTCGATGGAAAAGAAGAAGCGCGAGGGGTATTTCTAAATTAGTTGGAATGAATGTTCGCCTGCCGTCTTGTACTGAATTCGCGGATTGCCGATGGGGGTGTTCCCGGGAAGGCGGCTACACCCATCGCTTCACCAGACGGCAAAGGCCGCGACCGCGTGGCTCGCCGCATTCCTCCACGCTCCGCTCTTCCAGTCTCCAGATTGCACTCCGGTTCAGCCCTAGTCTCCTCGGCATCCTTGTCCGGGTGCTGTGGCTTGCGCCTCTACCAGGAATTCGTCATGTCCCATCAATCCGAGCTGATCGCCAGCGACATCGAACGCTACCTGAAGGAACACGAGAACAAGGACCTGCTGCGCTTTATTACCTGCGGCAGTGTCGATGATGGCAAGTCCACTCTGATCGGGCGCCTGCTGCATGACTCCAAGATGATCTACGAGGATCAGCTGGCCGCCATCACCCAGGCATCTCGCACCAGCGGCACCACCGGTGACGAGGTGGATCTCGCGCTACTGGTGGATGGCCTGCAATCAGAGCGTGAGCAGGGGATCACCATCGATGTGGCCTATCGGTTCTTCTCCACCGAGAGACGCAAGTTCATCATTGCCGACACGCCGGGGCATGAGCAGTACACCCGCAACATGGCGACCGGCGCTTCCACGGCCAGTCTTGCGATCATACTGATTGATGCTCGACACGGTGTGCAGACCCAGACGCGTCGCCATAGCTTCATCTGCGACCTGCTGGGCATAGAGCACCTTGTGGTAGCGGTCAACAAGATGGATCTCGTGGCGTATGACGAAGATCGTTATCTGCAGATCGTCGACGAGTATCGGCTCGTCATGGATCGACTCGAAGCCCGGGATATACATTTTGTCCCGCTGTCTGCGCTGAAAGGCGACAACGTGGTCGAGCCCAGCAGCGAGATGCCCTGGTATGACGGCCCCAGCCTGCTCACGCTGCTGGAAGAGGTCGAGATCAGGCACGACCAGAATCTGCGAGATGTGCGCTTGCCGGTTCAGTTCGTCAACCGCCCCAATCTGGATTTCCGGGGATACGCGGGCACCCTCAGCTCCGGTGTCTTGACTCCCGGACTGGCGGTCAAGGTGCTGCCGAGCGGTACCACCAGTCAGGTGAAGCGCATCGTTACCATGGATGGTGATCTCGATGCGGCATTTCCCGGACAAGCGGTGACCATCACCTTGTGCGACGAGATCGATGCATCGCGCGGAGACTGGATCGTAGGGGTCGATGATCAGGTGCCGCTTCGGTCGGAATTCGTGGCCGATATTGTGTGGATGCACGAGTCCCCGTTGGAACCCGGGAAATTGTATGACATCAAGCTGGCCACTCGGGACCTTGCGGGAAAGGTTGTCGCCATCGACTACCTGGTGGACGTCAACACCCTGGAGCAACGGCATGGGGAGCAGCTGGATCTTAATGCTATCGCGCGTTGCCGTGTCGAGCTCACCACCGCGATACCTGTCGACGACTATCGTACCCACCCTGGCACGGGCTGCTTCATTCTGATCGACCGACTTAGCAACCTTACCGTCGGTGCCGGGATGATCCACAGTCCGTCGGATGCGGAGCTGCCCTACGAATTCCGCAAACACGACAGCAAGGCCAGCGTGGTGTGGAACCGCACCACGGTAACCCAGACCATGCGAGAGAGGATCAATGGCCACCGTGGCTGCTGCGTCTGGTTTACCGGGTTATCGGGCTCCGGCAAGTCGACCCTCGCCAATGCTCTGGAGGTGGAGCTCAATCGACGCGGGCATCACACCATGCTGCTGGATGGCGACAATGTCCGGCATGGGCTATGCAAGGACCTTGGCATGGGGGAGCAGGACAGGGCGGAGAATATTCGGCGAGTCGGTGAGGTTGCTCGGCTGTTCGCAGAGGCTGGGGTGATCGTTATTACCGCATTTATTTCGCCGTTTCGAGCAGATAGGGAGGCGGCCAGGGCGCTCTTTCTTAGCGATGATTTTGTCGAGGTGTTTGTCGATACGCCTCTGGATGTCTGTGAAGAGAGAGACCCTAAGGGACTGTATCAGAAGGCGAGGGAAGGAAAAATTCTGGATTTTACTGGCATCAATAGTCCTTATGAGGCGCCTGTAAAGCCAGAGGTTTCCGTCAATACAGAGATAATGAGCGAGCAAGATATTATTGCGAAATTGCTAAAACATCTGTAACAGTTATTCGTCGTTTATCGCATGACGACGTCGGGAATTTCGCTATGATTATGCTTCGATATTGCACGTTTTTAAGGTCGATTTCAGCCGATGGAAGGGCGCCTGAAAGGGCCTCGGGTCTTTCGAGGAAAAGCGTCTTTCGCCGGGGTGCCACGGTCACGCTTCTTCTTGCTACGGTGCTGATCACCGGCTGTGTTCAGCGTCCGCTTACCCAGCCGAACAGTGCCCAGGGGATCATGAGCGAGCCTTCCGGGATCCCTGCCTCCAGCGACTTGTCGCGGTTTCTTGCCCAAACCCCCGCCGGGAGCGCCACCACACTATCGAGTAGCCCCTGGGGAGCGAATGTGGAGGTGGTGGCTGACTCCCCCTACTTCTCTGCCAGCAGGCGCATATGTCGTCACTTGACAGTGACTCGCCGGAGCAACGGGGATCGACTGGCGGCCGTTGCCTGCAAGTCGGGAGAAGGCGCCTGGTTTACCAGTCGCCTGGTAACGGCGCTGTACAACGGAGCGGAGACCTGGTGATGACGATCATGGATAAACGGCTCGGCAGGGCGGTGCTGTATCTGGCAAGACGGCTGGCGTTGCCTGTGTTGTTGCTGATGGTGAGCTGGTCGATGGCGAACTCGGTCGCTGCGCAGGGTATTGCTCTGCCGGACGATATCTTGCCTCAGGCTCGGGAGCAGACGGATGAAGGGACGATCAATGACTCGCCTCGCGCCAACTGGAGCAACGATCGCTACGGGCCGCCCTCGATACCGTCACCGATCGATGTGGAACTGCTTCCTCCCTTTGGCGCCAACCTCTTTACCGGTGGGTTTCGAGGCACCATGGCAGATGGGCTCAACCGTGACTATCGCATCAAACCTGGTGATCAGGTCACCCTGAGAGCATGGGGGGCGGTGGAATTCGATCGAGTGGTGCCCGTGGATGCCCAAGGCAATATCTTTCTCCCGTCGATCGGCCCCCTCGCCGTGCAGGGAATGAGTCATGGCCAGTTGGATGCTCGGGTTCGAGAAGCGATCCAGAGCATCTATCCCGAGAACGTGCAGGTGTACACCAACCTGCAAGGCGTTCAGCCCGTCGGTGTCTATGTCACCGGCTATGTGCACAGCCCTGGACGTTACGCGGGCACCCCCTCGGATTCGATTCTGTACTTTCTCGATCAGGCCGGGGGGATCGACAACGCCCTTGGCAGCTATCGCAGCATCAGCCTGATGCGTCAGGGGCAACGCCTGGCCAGCTTCGATCTCTACGACTTTTTGCTGGATGGCAGGATCGCTCGGCCTCAGTTGCGCGACGGCGATACTATCGTGGTGGGTGAACGAGGCCCCTCCATCGCGGTGACCGGTGATGTGGAACGCGCCTACCGATACGAACTACAGTCTGGCCAGTTGAGTGGCAGCGATCTGGTAAGCCTGGCCCGCCTGAAGAGTGGTGTGTCTCACGTATTGCTGCGCGGAGAGCGTGCAACAGGCCCGGTTGCCACCTACCTGACGCTCGACGAATTTCTCGCGCGCCAGGTCCAGCCTGGTGATGAGGTGATCTTCAATGCAGATCATCAGGAAGGCACCATCGTGGTTGCCCTCGAGGGGAGTTTTCTGGGCCCGTCGAGGTTTGCCCTGCCGCGGGATGCCCGGCTCGGAGAGTTGCTGGACGCCGTCGCCATCCTGTCCGACATGTCGGCCAGCCACAATGTGTCGATTCGCCGAGAAAGCGTAGCACGGCAGCAGAAAGAGGCGCTCGAGGATAGTCTCCGTCGTCTGGAAACGACCTATCTGGGAACATCGTCATCCACCGATGAGGAGGCCAGAATCAGGATTCGCGAGGCCGAGCTGATTCAGATGTTTGTGGCGCGGGCGCGACAGCTCGAACCCAGCGGTCGACTGGTGGTCGCCAGTGATCAAGGGGTTGCCGACATTCGGTTGCAGGACGGTGACGTCATCACGTTGCCGGAGGCCATGGATTCGGTGCTCATCAGCGGAGAGGTGGTCGTGCCACAGGCGGTGGTCTATCAGCCGGGTTCTGGTCTCGACCACTATCTTGATGCCGCAGGTGGTCTTACCCAGCGTGGCGATGAGGACAACATATTGGTGGTTCGCCAGAACGGCGCGGTGCGGAATGCCGACGATATCACCCTGCGTGCAGGAGACGAGATTCTGGTGATGCCGGCTGTCCCCACCAAGAATCTTCAGTTGGCAACCAGCCTGACCCAGATCCTTTATCAGATTGCCGTGGCCACCAAGGTGGCGATCGATCTCTAGAGGGGGGCAGCATGTCGATGATTGGCAACTCCGTGCAACGCCACCCTTGGGTGGTGACGCGTAGCGTCTGGTACGCCATGTTCCTGCGAGAGGCCATTGCGCGCACCATGTCGGATCGCCTGGGCTGGTTCTGGATGATCGCGGAACCTGTGTTCTTCACACTGATCATGGTGGCCATCCGCAGTCTCATCCGCGGAGACGCCCTTATCGTGGGAGCCCCTTTCATCCCATGGATGGTGGTCGGACTGATGGGATTTTTTCTGGTTCGCGAAGGGATGATTAGAGGGCTGGGAGCCATCAAGGCCAACCAGGCGCTGTTCGCCTATCGGCAGGTCAGGCCCGTGGACCCGGTGTTGGTGCGCAACGCCCTGGAGGGGCTTCTGCGATCACTGATATTTCTCTTGTTCATCTTCGGCGGCATGTTGCTCAAGGTCGAGGCGCTGGCACCTGACGACGCCCTGTTGGCACTGGCGTGGTGGCTCTCGCTCTGGCTGCTGGGCCTGGCGCTTGGGCTAATTGTCTCCGTGCTTGCCACCCTCATCGCCGAGGTGGCGATCGTGCTACGGATGATGATCATGCCATTGTTGATCCTATCCGGTGTCATTTTCCCGATCCATCACATGCCCCACTGGATGCGTGAGTACCTGTTGCTCAACCCGATTGTTCATGGTCTGGAGCGACTACGTGGCGGTTTTTTTGAAGGGTATTGGCAGGTCCCTGGTACCAGTGCCCCCTATTACTGGATGGTGACGCTGGCACTGCTGTCACTAGGATTGATGCTACACCTTCGGTTTCGACATCGGCTGATGGCGCAATGATCCAGATAGAACACCTCTACAAGCGCTATCACCATCACAAGGTCAGGGACTGGGTGTTGAAGGATATCAACCTGACCATCCCCCACGGCGTAAGCGTTGGAGTGTTGGGGAGAAATGGCGCGGGAAAGTCGACCCTGCTGCGATTGATTGCCGGCATGGATACGGCTGAAAGGGGCTCTATCCGGCGCGATGCTCGGGTCTCCTGGCCGATGGGACTGGCCGGAGGTTTTCAGGGGGCCTTGAGTGGCCGTCAGAACGTCAAGTTTGTTGCCCGTGTCCATGGTGGTGGTCGTGACGTCGGAGCCATCATCGACAAGGTGCAGGAATTTGCAGAGCTCGGGCCGGCCTTCGATGACCCGATTCGTACTTACTCCTCCGGGATGCGTGCGCGACTCAATTTTGGTCTGTCGCTGGCGTTTGATTTCGATGTCTATCTGTCTGACGAGGCGACCTCGGTGGGCGATCGGGTATTCAAGGCCAAGGCGACCCGTGCCTTCAAGGACAGGGTCAATCGCGCAAGCCTGGTCATGGTCTCCCACAGCGAAGGCATACTGCGCGAACTGTGCCAGGCAGGCATCTATCTGAAGCATGGCGAGGCGTTCTGGTTTGACGATATCAGAGACGCCATTCGCAGCTATCACCAGGACAGTGACAGCAAGGCCAAGGCCAAGGCCACCGGCGGCCCCGGCAATGGGCCACGCCACGATGGCGAGCCGCAAGCACCCCGGTATCCGTCACCTGCGCCGACACCGGGTATCGACACAATGTCCCTGGATACGCTCAAGGCATTGCTGGGCAAGCGCAGACAGCAGCTGGAGCGTATCCAGAAGCGCCTCGATGCTCTGGAGATGGGGCGTGAGAACGCAGACGAACTGGTCGACCCGAGGGTCCGTCAGGAGCTCATTGCTCGCCTTCACCTGGCGAAGCAGCGCTTGCATGAGGTTCGTCGCGCGGTACAGACGAAAAAGCGAGCCACACCCGCCAGTGGCAAGGACGATTCGGGGAAGGATTCGCGGAAGGAGTCGGAGAAGGGTTTCGAGAAGAAAGAACGGTAGCCACCAGGCGATGGCAAGGCGTCGCTCACTGAGGACTAGATCCCGACGGTGGTGCTCGCATTCAGAGGCGTCCGGATGCCCCGCGACGTCGCTCCAGCAAGGAAGCCAAGATAATGTTGCGATGGATTGCTCGGCAGCCCCATTGGGCATTTGCCTGCCTGTCGATATTGGCCATGTCCTTCTACTGGCTAGTCTGGGCCGAGGATCGGTACGTATCCGAGGCCGTCGTGGTACTGGAAAGCCCACAGATCGCTGCCCCAACCTTCGACTTCTCGAGCCTGCTTTCCGGTGCCAGCGTCGATAGCGATATGTTGCTTTTGCGGGAGTATCTGCTTTCTGTGGATATGCTCAAGAAGGCTGATGAACGGCTCGACCTGAGGTCTCATTACAGTGAGAACGGTGACTTTCCTGCTCGTCTGTGGGACGCCGAGGCTCCCATCGAAGACCTTCATGAGTATTACCTGAGTCGCGTAGAGGTAACGCTCGATGACTACGCAGGGGTCCTGAAGCTGGAGGTCCAGGGCTTCTCTCCCGAGTTTGCCCAGCAACTGACCTCGCTTTTACTGGCGGAAGGTGAAGCGCACATGAATGCCATGGGGCAGCGCCTGGCTCAGGATCAGGTACGGTTCCTCGAGCTTCAGGTAGAGCGCCTGTCCGATCGGTTGGATCAGACGCGCACGGATCTCCTGGACTATCAGAACGAGCATGGTCTGGTGTCTCCTACCTCGACGGTGGACAGCCTCAACCAGGTGGTGGCCAGTCTGGAAGGTGAGCTGGCAAGACTGGAAGCCCGGCGTAGCGCCTTGGCCAGCTTTTCCAGCCAGCGTTCATCGGACATGGTGAGAGTCGAGAGCGAAATCACTGCGTTGCGTCGTCAGATCGATCAGGAGCGTGAGCGACTGGCAAAGGCCACAGGAGACTCCCTCAACCGCCTGTCCTCCGAGTATCAGCGGCTCGAGCTGCGGGCTCGCTTTGCCCAGGAGACCTATGCCAGCGCTCTCGGTGCATTGGAGGGCACGCGCATCGAGGCTGCTCGCAAGCTTAAGCAGATCAGTATCTTGCAGAGCCCTCTATTGCCCGAGTACGCCACGCGTCCAGAGCGCCTCTACAACCTGACCATCTTTGTGATCGTCACTCTGTTCCTTGCCTTCATTGCCAGCATGCTGTGGCTGATCGTCCAGGACCACAGAGACTGACGCTCTTCCTGATGCAACTACCGATAGCTGTCGTCGGACGGCTGCCGCAATGAAGCCCTTCATGTTGAAGAGCTCAGGGCTCACGCTTCCTGTCATCCTCTCTTCCTTCCCGCCCGTATGCCATTTCTAGCGTCCTCCCTGGCGGGGCGGGCAGAATTTCCAGTCCTCTCGGGGTTCTTTCATGATCAAGACGTTTCTCGTGACCGGTGGTGCCGGTTTTATCGGCTCGGCCGTGGTGAGGGAGTTGATTACCCACACCCCTCATCGTGTCGTCAATGTGGACAAGCTGACCTATGCCGGCAATCTGGCATCCGTAGCGTCTGTCGCCTCCGATCCTCGCTATATCTTCGAGAGAGCGGACATCTGTGATGGCGCGGCAATGAGCAGAATTCTGGACAGGTACCGCCCCGATGTGGTGATGCATCTGGCCGCTGAAAGCCACGTTGATCGCTCCATCGACGGGCCTCGCGCCTTTATTCAGACCAATGTGGTGGGCACTCTGGTATTGCTCGAGGCGGTACGCGGGTACTGGGAAGGAATCAGGCAACAGGACAGCGACAAGGCCGATGGTTTTCGGTTTCACCACATCTCCACCGACGAAGTCTACGGAGACCTCGAGAATGATGGCAGCCTGTTCACCGAACAGACCCCCTACGCGCCTAGTTCGCCCTACTCGGCCAGCAAGGCGGGATCGGATCACCTGGTGCGGGCGTGGACGCGCACCTATGGCTTGCCTTGCCTGGTGACCAATTGTTCAAACAACTATGGTCCGTTTCACTTTCCTGAAAAACTGATTCCTCTGATGATCCTCAATGCGCTGCATGGAGAGGCTCTTCCTGTCTACGGTGATGGTGGACAGGTACGAGACTGGCTCTACGTCGAGGACCATGCGCGCGCCCTGGTGCTGGTTGCCAGTGAGGGAAAGGGTGGAGATACCTACAACATTGGTGGCCATAACGAGAAAACCAACCTCGAAGTGGTACACACAATCTGTGACCTGTTGACGGAAATGGCTCCGGACAAGGGCGAATATCGTGATCTGATCACCTACGTCACCGACAGGCCTGGACACGACCGGCGCTATGCCATCGATGCATCCTACATTCAGCACACGTTGGCCTGGGAGCCACGAGAGACTTTCGAGTCTGGCCTTCGCAAGACAGTGTCCTGGTATCTGGCCAACGAGTCGTGGTGGAAGGCGGTGCAGGATGGTAGCTACCGGGCCGAGCGCCTGGGGGTGTTGTCATGAGTGGGCTCTTGCTTGGTGCCTCGGGCCAGGTGGGCCATGAGCTTCACAAGGCGCTAGCCATCCATCTGGATCTTCATGCGCCTGACCGCAGGACCCTGGATCTGACCGACCTTGATGCGGTGAAACGCTGTCTGGACCACTATCGCCCCCAGTGGGTGATCAATGCTGCTGCCTACACCGCGGTGGACCAGGCAGAGACCGATACGGCGACTGCCTTTCGACTCAATGCAGAGCTGCCTGGCTGTCTCGCACGCTATTGTGCCGATCACGGGGCACTGTTGACGCACTATTCCAGCGACTACGTCTATCCAGGCGATGGCATTCGGCCCTGGACGGAAGATAGTCCAACCGACCCTTTATCTTGCTACGGCCAGTCCAAGCTTGCCGGCGACGAGGCGGTGCTCGCCAGTAGATGCGACGCACAAATCTTCCGGACAAGTTGGGTTTACAGTGCCAGGGGCAACAACTTCATGAAGACCATGCTGCGTCTGGGGCGGGAGCGGGCGTCCCTGGCAATTGTCGACGACCAGGTGGGGGCCCCTACGCCCGCACGCCTGATTGCTGACGTGACCTTGCATGCGTGGCAAGTCTACCGCTCTCGTCCCGAACTGACCGGGCTCTACCATCTGGCACCACGGGGTTTCGTGTCCTGGTATGACTTTGCCCGAGAGATTTTTCGTCTCGCCCGTCTGCACGGCCTTCCTCTCATGCTCTGCGACGACCAGCTGTCTCGTCTGGCGACGAAGGACTATCCCACACCAGCAAAGCGTCCACCCAACTCCCGGCTGTCGGTCTCTCGTCTTGAGAACGCCTTCGACATCTCGCTCCCTGACTGGAGGAGACAGTTGTCTCTCACCATGAAGGACTACCTAAGGTAGGCCTGCCGCCGCAAGGCGTTGTCCGAAAACTAGAGGTTACCGCCATGAATCGGAAGGGAATCATCCTTGCCGGAGGCTCCGGTACGAGACTTCACCCCATTACCCATGGGGTCTCAAAACAGCTTCTCCCTGTCTACGACAAGCCGATGATCTACTATCCGCTCTCGGTGCTAATGTTGGCAGGAATAAGAGAAATACTGGTGATATCTACACCGGATGATCTACCGGTCTACCGTCAGTTGCTCGGTACCGGTGACCAATTTGGTGTTTCCTTGTCCTACGCAGAGCAGCCAAAGCCAGAGGGACTGGCCCAGGCTTTTATTATCGGCGAGAAGTTTATTGGTGATTCTCCTGTCTGTCTCGTCCTTGGCGATAATATCTTCCACGGACAACACTTTTCCGAGCAACTTCTGAGAGCCTCCGACCAGGCTCGAGGTGCCACAGTGTTCGGCTATTTCGTCAAAGACCCGGAACGCTTTGGTGTTGTCGAGTTTGATGAGAAAGGGCGTGCGGTCTCTATTGAGGAAAAGCCCAAAAAACCAAAGTCATCCTATGCGGTGACGGGCTTGTATTTTTATGACAACTCCGTGGTGGACATCGCGCGGAGCGTCAAGCCATCGGCTCGGGGAGAGTTGGAGATAACCTCGATCAACAATGAATATCTACACCGTGGTGAACTTCACGTAGAGCGTTTGGGGAGAGGATTTGCCTGGTTGGATACAGGTACTCATGACAGTTTACTTGAGGCAGCGCAGTACGTGCAGACAGTCGAACATCGACAGGGGCTGAAGATAGCCTGTCTGGAAGAGATTGCCTGGACTCAAGGCTGGATCAGTGACGAGTTCCTGCTTTCACAGGCAAACAGCCTTTCCAAGACAGGATACGGGGAATACCTGCTACAGCTTCTGGCCGCGAAGGCTGTTGGTCAGTGACAAGGCTACCTGATGGTGGAGGTGACGTGCATGAAAGTTGAAAGGCTGGCTATTCCTGATGTCGTGCTATTTACGCCAAAAGTGTTCGGTGACGAAAGAGGTTTCTTTATGGAAACCTTTCGCCAGGAAACATTTGATGAAGTCTGTGGTGAACACAAGTTTGTTCAGGACAACCATAGTAGGTCGAGTCGCTCGATACTCAGGGGACTGCATTATCAGCTGAAGCATCCCCAGGGAAAGCTGGTGAGAGTAGTCAGGGGAGAGGTGTTCGACGTAGCCGTTGATATGCGAACGTCCAGTGCCACCTATGGTAAGTGGGTAGGCGTTTTCTTGAACGAAGACAACCGGCAGATGCTCTGGGTACCACCTGGATTTGCACATGGTTTCTACGTTACCAGTGACGATGCCGAGTTTGTATACAAGTGTACTGACTATTACGCGCCTTCAGACGAAATGTCGGTGCACTGGGCAGATACTATCCTGTCAATCGACTGGCCATTGGACAACATTGAGCCACGAGTTTCCGATAAGGATGCTCGAGGGATGTCGTTTGTCGAGGCTCCTGGCTACTAGTAATTGCCTGAGGAAGTAGACGTGGTAGAACATGAACCAAGAAGTGGCCCTCCCTCTTCGCAATCACCACACTTGGCTACACTGGCGTTGTCGGCACGCCTGAGGCGAATGCAGACTTCCTTCAGTTGGCGAGCGACCAAACCGCTGAGAGATCTCGGTGGGTTGTATCACAAGTACATCAAAAAATGCTCCCGCATGGACTTGCTGCCGATCCATGAACTGGAGCTGATGACCCGCAATAACAAGGTGGTCTGGGTATCTCGCGGAGGAGATCCACAGTTCCTGCTCACCCCGATCAATCCCGCTGTGCTTCGCCAAGGTGGATGGTTCAGTCTCGAATACGACTTTTCGGCGACTCAGGCAGTGGATCAGTGTCTCTATATTGATTATGGCGATGGTTTCCAGGCAGATATCGTGTGGGCCCGTCATGTGGAAAAGAGCGGCCACCAGAGCCTGGTCATTTACTTGCCGATGGGAACACAGGCATTGCGGCTGGACCCGATGACTCGACCTGGAGAGTTCCGGTTGGAGGATCCGGTGCTGAAAAAGATCGAGACGCCACAGATCCCGCACCCCTGGTCGGGGCTGGATGGATATCTGAAGTGCTGCGAAGGCTGTGAATTTACGCTTGCCGCTGCCCAGCAGCTCGAGCGCCGCCTGGAAGGGGAGTTCCATTGGCGTTCCCACGGTACCGATCCGGCCTTCGTCGTTCGTCATCGCCGAGGTCGAGTCATCGAGCCTGGGTGGTGTCGTATCGAATTCGTTCTCAGTGGCGAATATCAGCAGCAGGTCGCCAAGCTATATATCGATCATGGAGAGGGCTTCAGTGAAACCCACGCCTATCCCATACCCTTCCAGTCAGGGAAACTGGCGACAAGGGTGATTCAGCTTGAGCGAAGTATTGTCAACATACGCTTTGACCCATGGGAGCGGGAAGGAAGCTTCCGTCTGGAGCGACTATGCATCGACAATGTCGATGCTGAAGAGGCTTGGGATGCGATTGCCGGGCGTCTTGTCGAGACTGCTCCTGAGTACACGAACTTGAAAAAGGCCGAGGTCCTTGCGGGAGTGGGTAGGTCTGCTCCGGAAACGGATGAAGGCGACGGGACGGCAAAGAAAGCCGAGTTGGCGGATGCCGAGGACGAGGCCGCACGCGAGACCCGTCTTCTCGAAGAGTACGCGGAAACCTTTATCGTCAACGAGGCCGAACTGTCCTACCAGAAATGGATAGATGAGGTAGAAGTCAATGGCCTGCCGAGCTCTGAAACCATCCGCGGCTATCTTGAGGGCCTTGAGAGTCCTGCAATAATTTCGGTGTTGGTGCCGGTTTACAATACCGATGAAACGCTTCTGAAAGCTTGCATCGACTCGGTCATCGCACAGTCTTATCCCCACTGGGAGCTTTGCCTTGTGGATGATGCCTCTCCATCACCACATGTCGAAAAAGTCCTTAGGCACTATGCCAGCAAGGATAAACGCGTAAAAATACATTTTCGGCCGGATAATGGGCATATTTCCAAGACAACTAATGACGCCCTGTCGATGGCCACTGGTGACTATCTGGCATTGCTCGATCACGATGATGAATTGACCAAAGATGCGTTGTACTTTATTGCAAAAGAGCTGGAAAAGAATCCCGATGCCCAGTTGATCTACAGTGATGAAGACAAGATCGATGTTCAGGGCATGCGCTGCGAGCCTCACTTCAAGCCAGACTGGAACATCGACCTTCTCTATTCGCAAAACTATGTTTCTCATCTTGGCGTATACCGACGTTCGTTGATCGAGAAAATTGGGGGTTTTCGAGTCGGGGTAGAGGGATCGCAAGACTATGATCTGGTGCTGCGTTGCATACCACACCTGACCGCTGGCTCAATTTCCCACGTTCCCAGAGTTCTCTATCACTGGCGCGCTATCGAGGGTTCGACAGCACTGGCTGAAGAGGGCAAGGATTATACGACCTCAGCTGGTGTAAAGGCGCTGAAAGACCATATTGAAGGAATAGCAGATGGGCGTGCGATCGTAGAGCAGGGTATTGTGGGAAATACCTATCGTGTGCGTTGGCCTATTCCTGAGCCGGCACCGTTGGTGAGCATGTTGATTCCTACGAGAGACAAGAAGGACGTCACAGAGCTGGCAGTGCGCAGCATCCTGGAGAAGTCACGTTATACAGATTACGAAATTATTCTCCTTGATAATGGCAGTGTCGAGCCTGAGACGCATGAATTTTTTGAAAAAATTCAGGCTGAAGACTCCAGGGTAAGCGTTCTCAGGTACGACCACCCCTTCAACTACTCAGCTATCAATAATTTTGGTGCAGAGCATGCCAAGGGAAGCATCATTGGTTTGGTAAATAATGATGTTGAAGTGATCAATGGAGACTGGCTCGGGGAGATGGTTTCTCATGCCTGTCGCGAGGATGTCGGCTGTGTCGGCGCAAAACTATACTATGGGAATGACACCATTCAGCACGCAGGCGTCATCGTGGGGCTTGGCGGAGTTGCAGGGCACTCTCACAAGCACTTTCCTCGAGCGTCCGGCGGTTATTTCAACCGTTTGAAGGTGGTCCAGTCTGTATCTGCCGTGACAGCGGCGTGTCTGCTCGTGAGAAAGTCGGTGTATGAGGAAGTCGGAGGCCTGAACGAACAGGACCTCAAGGTCGCTTTCAACGACGTGGATTTCTGCCTGAAGGTTCTCGATGCCGGGTACCGTAATATCTGGACCCCATACGCTGAGTTGTATCACCACGAATCCATCAGTCGTGGAGCAGAAGATAATCCAGAAAAAGTTGCCAGATTCAACACCGAGATAGACTACATGCAGAAGGCCTGGGGAAAAATAATCGAACACGACCCCAGCTACAGCCCTTGCCTCACAAGAAGCCGAGAAGACTTCTCCATCGGAGGTCGTTGATGGCTTTCTTGATGGGTCGTCGTATTCGGAGAAATTACGTATCCCAGGAGGGGACATGCCCAAGAATGATGCCTTGATCAACAAGGGAGTCGTGGTCATAGGGGACCAGGATGACAAGATACCATCTCCTATCATCGTCATTGGAACCGCGCGAGGCGGGACCTCGATGGTCGCTGGCGTGTTGGCCAAGCTTGGCGTCTTCATGGGCGACCGTGCCTCACACCCTGTGTACGAAGACGTCAGACTTTCCGAGGCTTTCGAAAAGCAGGACATGGCTCAGACAGCTTTGATTGTGAAGGAGTACCAGACCAGGTACGCCCGCTGGGGCTGGAAGCGACCTTCCATCATCGATCATCTGGATGAAGTAGACGCTCTATTGCCGAATGCCAGGTATGTGTTTATCTACAAGGATATTCTTTCAATAGCGCAGCGGAATTCTATTTCCATGTTGGCCGAAATTACCGAGGGCATGGACAGAGCGCTGTCACAATATAGAAAGACGCTTCGCTTTGTCAGGCAGAAGTCTCCGCGTGCCATGCTCGTCTCCTACGAAAAGGCCAGTGCTTATCCCGAAGCCTTTCTTTCCACTCTCGAGTCCTTTTGCGGAATTTCTCCCTCGCAGGAGGAACACCAGACGGCACTGGCCTTTATCGATCCTGAACCAGAAGACTATATAGAGGCAACCCGGATCACCAAGTCACAGGGAAAGCTTCTTTCATGTGATTCACGACGTGTCAGCGGTTGGGCGCGCTATGTACACAAGAAACAGCATGCTGAGGTAGAAGTTTTTGTTGATGACCGGTCCGTGGGTGTGGTGGTGGCGAACGAACCGAGCCCCGGTGGCGGTGCTCCCGCGAACGAGCCATGTGGCTTCACCTTCACCCTTCCTGCCGGTGAAAGCTTGAGCGAGGACGCCAGTGTCAGAGCCAGAGTGGTGAACGACGTTGTCGATCTTGGCAACTCTCCGGTCAGGGTGGGCTAGAGATGGCGAAGTTCTGTGTTGCCGGTATCGTCCGCAACGAGGTGGATTACCTTGTTGAGTGGGTAGCTTGGCATCGGCTTGCCGGGTTTGGGCATGTCATTCTGGCCGACAACGGTTCCGACGACGGCACCCGCTCTTTGCTCGAAGCGCTGGCAGATCTGGGAGAGGTCAGCCTGCTGTACCAGCCGGTGCTTGAGCGCAGGTCGCAGCAGTTGGCCTATCGTCGCATCCTTGGGCTGGCTCTGGGAAAGCATGACTACGTCATGTTTCTCGATGCCGATGAGTTTCTTGTGCACGAAAGCCAGCGTCACGGTGAGGAATGTCGCGAGTTGGAAAGGCTGGTGGCGTCGGGTGATGTGGGAAGCGTCAGTGTGAACTGGAAATGCTTCGGCTCCTCGGGGCTTGAAGAGGCGGGATCTGAACCGGTACTGCAACGTTTCACCCGTTGTGGCACTGCACCAGGCGCGAGCGCAGATTGTCACACCAAGAGCCTGGTACGCGTCGACCATGTCAAGGCGCCCTATTGTCATTCCTCTACCCTGGTATCGGCCTGGAAATATGTCGATGCCACTGGGGACGTGATCGAGGACTTCGTTGGCTCGCCGGACGGCAGTGGTGAGTCGGACCCACGTGGTGGGCGTACGCGGTCGATCCATCAGGGACCGCTTCGGGTTCACCATTACGCGGTGAAGTCGCGTGAGGAGTTCTCGCGCAAGCGATTGAGGGGGAGTGCTACGCGAGGCGCCAACTTCGACAAGGGCGAGGCATATTTCGGACGTTACGACATCAACGACGTTGCTCATGAGTTCCAGGCCGGCAAGCTTGCCCGCCTGGCTCGGGAGATGTCGGCGCTGAAACAGCGTCTGGCAGAGCACACCGTGCTAGATCGCCCTTTGGTGGGAGCCATCGATCATTTTGACGCCAACGCAGTCTGTGGTTGGGTGACGGACCGCAACGGCAAGGCCAGTGGTCTGGCAGTGAACATCTTCGTCAATGGTGTTCACGCGGGGCGTGCAAGGGTGGGGTTCTATCGACCCGATCTACGACGTTCCGGCAAATCCGTGGATGGTTATTGCGGGTTTCGCTGGCTGCATCCGGCGCCTTTGAAAGAAGGCGATCATGTGACCGTTTCTCTCCATGCCAATGCTTCAGTGCTGGTGGGGGGGAGTGATCTTGTTGTCGGCACATCGTGACGCGTCTGGAGTGTGGAGGTGGCTCCGCCACCGGATCCCGTGTCGTCTTCCCCTATCCCTTTTGCCACGCCGCGCCGCAGGACTGATTCCTGCGGCGCTTTTGTCAGGAGACTCCACCATGAAACCCTTGTTTTTCGTACATATACCCAAGACGGCGGGAACCAGTTTTCGTCACGGTGCTGAGCGCGCCTTTGGCTTCGACAAGATCGTCTATGACTACGGCCAGGATGCATCTCAGACCAGCGTCCTGACACGCGAGTGCATGTATGGCGAGTCCCCCGATCCTTGGCGCCTGTATCGCAGGAGCCTGGACAATCAGGCGATGATGCTGGCAGGACACGTCACCGCGGCCAAGTATGTCCCGCTGTGTGGCGTCGATCGCGCGGTGACCTTTGTTCGCGAACCGTTGCAGCGGGCGGCTTCCGAGTATTCGCACTTTCAGCGGATTCATCAGTACAAGGGCAGCTTCCGCGACTTCATGAAGATTCCTCTGATGCTTGATCGCCAGTCGAGCATCTTCAAGGGGGTCGATGTCGAGGCGATCGGGATGGTCGGCTTGACCGAACGTTACTCGGAGAGCCTGGAGTTGATCAATGCTCGCTTTGGCATCGATATCGCCCAGCGTGAGGACAACCGGGGGAAGCCGCAGGTGGGCGAATTGCATGACATCGCGCCGGAGGATGAACAGGAGTTCCGCAAACTCAACCCGCTGGATCTGGCGCTCTACGAGCGTTGTCGCAAGCTATTCGAATCGCGCATCCAGCTCTATCGCGACAATCTCCCCTTTGCTCACGCTCGACTGACGCAGTTCGATGCCGAGCGGGTGGGTGGGTGGGCCTGGTGGGAAGGTGGTGCTGATACCCCGGTGGACGTCGAAGTCTGGGTCAATGACGAACATCGCGACACTGTGTCGGCCACCCAGCTCCGTCCGTCCATGGCTCGCTTGAAGCTTCCCCGTGGTGGCTATGTCGGCTTCCAGCTGAAGGTGAATCTGTCTGCGGGTGACAGGGTCCAGTGTCGTGTTGCCGAGACCGGACAATGGTTCCCGCCGGGGCCGCGTCGAGTCGCTGTGGCCAGCAACTGAGCGGCGGGTATGGAAGGTGCCAATCGAGCTGGCGGAACACGGTCGTGGCTGAAAGGTCTTCTCGATCTGTGCCACCTGGTCGTTCAGCCGCAGCGACACTGGCAGCCTCATCATGGCCTGAGACAGCAGGCGAGTGGAGGGGACTGGGAGTGGGAGTCGCTGGATGAAGACCCCCAGTTCCTGCTGTGTCGGCACCTACCGTTGCCTGGCTGGCATATGGTGGAGCTGGACCTGGACCACGACCAGCATAGCGTTGCTGTCAGGCTTTACTTCGATACGGGGGAAGGCTTCAGTGAAGACGAGTCGTTGACCCTTCCGCTCAAGGGTGGACGTATTACCAAGCGGTTGATCTACGTGAAGCGGCGACTGCGCCGGTTGAGATTCGACCCGATGGAGTCGCCGGGATACTTTGCGATCCGCCACTTTCGCGTCGTCTGGCTCTCCCCCTGGTTCGCGCATGATCGCCTGAGCCAGCGTCTGGTCAATATGCACCATCGCTGGCGTGATGTGTCGAAGCAGGAAGTGTTGGGAGTGCTTCGCCACCGCGCCCTCCAGGACGGCACCTGTTGGCGCGACCTTGCCCTGTCGGATTACGAGGAAACGTTCGAACGATTCTGCTCGGGTCGAAGCTATGTGCAATGGCTGCGTGAGCGCGGATGGGATAAGAATTCGGATAGCAGTTCAGATAGTAGTTCGGATAGTAGTTCGGATAGTAGTTCGGATGATTGCGACAAGACCTCTATGGTCTCGGCGCTCGAAGGTGGGTGGCGTTCCAGGAATAGAAGAGCTGAGCTGGACGAGATTCGTGGTGGGCTTGACGGGTGGCGGGGCAAGGATGAACGCCGCCGTAGCCTGGCGCTCGAGCGTCGTTGTGCTGCTGCCGAGCGAGCTGCGCAGTCATGTGTGGACACCGCAGTTGAAGCCAGGACGAATACGTTCAGGCCGATTGTGTCGATCTTGCTGCCGGTACATGATCCTGCGCCGGAACATCTGAAAGACTGTCTCGAGTCTGTGCTTCGCCAGGACTATGATCATTGGCAACTCTGTATCGTTGATGACGCCTCCAGAAACCGCGAAGTCATAGCGTTGCTGGAGCAATTTGAGGGTCGCGATTCTCGAATAGTTCTGCGTCGCCAGAAAACTAATGGCCATGTCTGTGAGGCCTCCAACGCGGCCTTGAGCATGGCCGCTGGACCCTACGTGGCGCTACTGGACCATGATGACCTGCTGACTCCGTGTGCCTTGAGCTATGTCGCCGAGGCGCTGAGTCGCTCACCACGACCGGTGCTGGTGTACAGCGACGAAGACAAGGTGGATCAGCGTGGTGTGCGCTGCGAACCTCACTTCAAGCCCTGCTTCAATCCTGATCTGCTGCTGGCCCAGAACTACATGGCGCACTTGAGTGTCTTCGACACCGCGCTGGTACGGCAACTGGGAGGTTTCCGCAAGGGGCTGGAGGGCAGCCAGGACCATGATCTGGCCCTGAGAGTCTGTGCCCACACAGAGCCTGATCGCATCGTCCATATTCCCAGGATTCTCTATCATTGGCGTGCCAGTCCCGGCTCCACGGCGATGACCAGCAACGCCAAGGATTATACGTCCCGTACAGGGCTGCGAGCGGTCGCCGACCATCTGGCACGAAGCAGCCCCGGCGCCACCGTCGAGCTTGGGCGCCTGCCCAATACCTATCGTGTCCGCTGGCCTCTGCCGGATCCGCTCCCGCTGGTCAGCCTGATGATCCCTACGCGTGATCGTGTCGATCTGTTGGCACCATGCGTCGATGCGATCCTGTCTCGTACCCGCTATTCCAGGCTTGAGGTGCTGATCCTCGACAACGGGACGCGATGCGAAGAGACACTGGCTTATCTGGCCGAGATCGGCAAGGGAGACCCCCGGGTCAGGATTCTGGCCTGGAACCATCGCTTCAACTATTCCGGCATCAACAATTTCGGAGCGTATCACGCACGTGGTGATGTGCTCGGACTTATCAATAACGATATTGAACCCATCAACGAAGAGTGGCTCGAGGAAATGGTGCGGCACGTCGTGCGGCCGGACATCGGTTGTGTCGGCGCCAAGCTCTATTATCCCAACGATACCATCCAGCACGCCGGTGTCGTGTTGGGTATCGGAGGCGTTGCGGGCCACGCTCACAAGTACTTCAGCCGCCATGCCAACGGGTATTTTTCTCGCCTGGCGCTAGCGCAGAATTACTCTGCGGTGACCGGTGCCTGCTTGTTGATCCGCAAGGCGCTCTATCGGCAGGTGGGCGGCCTCAACGCGCGAGATTTGCCGATCGCTTTCAATGATGTGGACCTGTGTCTAAAGGTTCGGGAGGCGGGTTATCGAAATGTATGGACGCCCGACGCCGAACTCTATCACCACGAATCCGAGTCGCGTGGTGCCGATGACAATGCCAGCAAGCGTGCCAGGGCCATCGGAGAGGTACTCTACATGCGCCACACCTGGGGTGAGCAGCTTGATCGGGATCCGGCCTACAACCCCAATCTGACGCTGGTTCACGAGGATTTTTCTCTGCGTTGAGAGGCGTTCACCATGGCCCGGGGTTCTGGCATTTGTGGTTCTCGCTGGCTGTTGCTGAGTGATGGGGCTCTGCCCACCGAGGACATCTACTTCATGGCGACGGCTGCGCCCTGGCTTCGCTATGCAGGTGCGACAGTGACTCGCCTTGATACCCGTCGGTGGGCGTCTCCTCTGCTGTGCTGGCCCTGGCTGGATCGCACCTTGGCAGGGGCACAGATCATCGTTTGTCGAAGCTTGTCCGAAGCCTGGATCGATCTGCTGGAGACGCGCCGAGCTCAGGTCGCCAGCGTGCATTACCTGCTGGATGATGATCTTGATGCTGCCGCCAGGGACCCTGGCTTACCGACGGGCTATCGTGAGCGTATGGGGTGGGTGTCGCGCCGGATTATGCCCAGGCTGCTGGCGCTGGCCGACGAAGTCGTCGTACCAAACGAGGAGCTGGCGGCACGAATCAGGCCGCGCCACTCCCGGGTGGTGACGCTGGCCCCTGCGCTGCTTTTTTCCCCGGAGATGGCCACCCCCGAGGCAACATCGAAGGGATGGCGATTGGGTTACCACGGTACGCGGGCCCACCGGCGGGATCTGGAGCAAATCAGCTCGGCACTGGTCAGCGTTCTCGAGGCCCACTCTGGTTTGATGCTGGAAGTGGCAATGGGGCGCTACACTCCGCAATCCTTGCGTGAGCATGATCGTGTGGGCGCGCTCGCCCCCATGGCCTGGCATACCTATCTGAGGCACTTGAAAGGATCGCGGTTACACCTGGGGCTGGCTCCCTTGTGGCCGACAACGTTCAACACTGCCAAGTCCCATATCAAGTTTCTGGAGATTGCCGCCATGGGTGGTGTGGGCCTCTTCAGCAGGCGTGCCCCCTACAGCAATATCGTGAGCGACGGGGAAGATGGACTGCTGGTCGATGATGATCCCGCGGATTGGCAGCGCTGCCTCGTCCGGTTGCTGGAGTCTCCACGGGAAACCCATCGCATGGCCCAACGGGCGTTGGAAAAGGCCCGGGATATCGGCAGTGCGGCCCACCACCATGCCTTCTGGGGTGAGCGTCAGTGCTGAAACAGACAACAGTGATTGGTACTTTCTTCTCTCCTTCCTCCCCCTTCCTTTCTAACCTCCTTCCTTCCTAACTTCCTTCCTTTCTTACTCTCTCTTCCTTATCTTGCCCTGCTTCCTGTTATTTCATTGAAGCTTGGTACCTATCCCTATCCCTATCCCTATCCCTATTCCCTCTCCCCATCCTTGGCCGCCGCTCGCTATCTGTCTTGGTGGCTGGGCTGCCTGCAAGGGGCTCTGCATCAGTCGGTATTGGTCAGTCTTTCAAGGGCCGACAGGGTCTGATCGATCTGGTCCGGCTGGTGCTCGCAGCTGACAAAGAAGCGCAGCCGAGCGCTACGTTCTGGCACTGCAGGGTGCAGGATGGGTTGCACATTGATACCCGCCGCCAGCAACGCATGGGACAGCTTGGCTGCCCTGGCGGAGCTGCCGAGAATAAGTGGCACGATGGCATGTCCCTCGCTGCTGCCGGTATTCAGCCCCAGGGACTGGATACCGTCCAGCAGACGTCGAGCGTTCTGCGTCAGTCTGGCGGTTCGCCAGGGCTCTTCCTGCAGCACTTGCAGAGCGCGGCGTGCTGGTGCGGCCAGTTGCGGTGCCAGCCCGACGCTGTAGAGAAACCCTGGCGCAAGGTAGCGCAGCGTATCCACCAGTGCTTGGCACCCGGCGATATAGCCTCCGCAGGAGGCAAGGGATTTGCTCAGGGTGCCCATCCAGATGTCCACATCTCCCGGAGCCACTCGGCAATGCTGGTGAAGACCTAACCCGGTTGCCCCCAACACGCCAAGCGAGTGGGCTTCATCCACCATCAGCCAGCAGTGGTGCCTGCGCTTCACCTCAACGAAACGTGCCAGGTCCGGGGTGTCACCGTCCATGCTGTAGTGGCCTTCGATTACCACCAGTACGCGCTCGAAGCGATCGCGATGGTCGAACAGCAGACGATCCAGGGCTTGGGCATCGTTGTGGGGGAAACTCATGCGAGTGGCGCCGGATACGCTGGCGCCCACCACCACACTGTTGTGGATCAGGCTGTCGTGGATGATCAGGTCTCTGGTGCCCACCAGCATGGCGATGGTGGAGACATTGGTAGCGTGGCCGCTGACGAAGGCGAGCGCATCGTCACTTTGGTAGCAGTGCGCCAGCTCACGCTCCAGGGCCCCGTGGAAGGGGCGTTCGCCGGCGACAATGCGACTGGCCGATACCGAGGTGCCGTAGTACTCGATCGCCTGATGGGTGGCGTCCAGGACACGTCGATCGCCGGCCAGGCCGAGATAGTCGTAGTTTGCAAAGTTGATGACGTCCTGATCGCCGAGTCGGCTGCTAGCCCCCGCCCTACGCTGATGACAGCGAAAGAAGGGGCTGGTGATACCGAGGGAGTCCCCTAGCGTCCTCATCATGGCGATGCGGCGATAGCCTTCGAGGCTGCGGAAGTCGGTGGTTGTGACGAGTGTTTCGGTCAGCGGGTAGTGCTCTGACGTTGAAACAGCGCGGTCGATGGGCGTTGCCTGGGCATGACGAGCGCTGTCGATCGCCCTGGCCTGGTTGAGCAGGCGGTCTTTCAATGCCTTCCGGTCGTCGGGATTCATGTCACCTCCCGTGCAGGAGCAGGAGGGGAGACTGCGTGGCGGTAGGCCAGCGCAGCGTGTTCGTCGGTTGCATCGAGCTCGGGGCTTTCCAGCAGGTCGCAGATCAACTGGGTGGTGCGATGCAGGGTCGCGGCGTCGGCGAGGGCCAATGCGGACACCTTCACGCCAAGCCGGGTCTCGATGGCCGATACCAGCTCGACGGCCATCAGCGAATCGAAGCCGAACTCGGAGAGCCGGCGCCCGCTGTCGATGCGTTCAGGGTCCAGCATCAGGATGCTCGCCAACTGTCGACGCAGGATGGCTTCGACGGCCTTGCGGCGGGACGATTCATCGAGCGCCGATAGATCGAGGTCGTCGTTGCTACTTGCCTGTCGGTCCGCTTCACCGGAGTTCTGGCGCAACTCGATAAAGCGCCGCTGGATGAAGCCATGGTCGATGGCACCGATGACGGCGGCGTCGCTGACGCCTGTCTCGAGTGCCTGCTCCAGCGCGTCCAGCGCCTGCTCTGCGCTCAGCTGCCCACCCCCCATACGCTGGGACAGGGCCTGACGCCTGGTCTGATGACGAGCCAGAAAGCCGGTGTCCTCGATGATGCCAAGGCTCAGGCAGGTGGCGGGTTTCCCCGCCTGACGGCGCCGCACGGCCAGCGCTTCCAGGCCCAGGTTGGCCGCCACATAGGCGGACTGCCCGGGGCTTCCGAACAGGGTGGTGGCCGAGGAGTAGAGCACAAAGTGCTGCAGGTCGTGATGGCGGGTCAGGCGGTCCAGCAGGATGGCGCCTAACAGCTTGGGGCCCAGTACCGCGTCCAGCTGCTCGCGAGTCAGCTGTCGTGCGAGGCCGTCTTCGATGACGGCGGCGGCGTGAATGACGCCACGCAGCGGTGGGCGCCGGGAACCGCACTCCTCGATCAGTCCAGCCAGCGCCTGCTCATCGGTGACGTCCAGCGCTGGGGCTTCTACCGTGACGCCCTGTCTTTCCATGGCGGCGATAGCGGCACTGGCCTCCGGGCTGCTGACGCCCGAGCGACTCAGCAGCAGCAGATGGCGAGCGCCGCGCCTCACCAGTCGCTCTGCACTGGCCAGGCCCAGGCCGGACAACCCACCGCTCACCAGGTAACAGCCTTCGGTATCCAGCGCCATGCAAGCCGGATTGGTAGAGCTATTGGTGGTGTTTCTCGGACCGCCATGCGGGTGCATGGTGGTCTTGGAGGCTGAGCCTGTGCGGGGTGTGTCAGGAGACGGACTGGCAGCGGCTGAAGGGTGCGTCACGATGATCTTGCCGATATGCCGCGCCTGCTGCATATGGCGGAAGGCCTCGACCACTCTGGTGGTCGTGAAGGTGGTATAGGGCAGGGCGCTGAAGGCGCCCTCGGCAAAACGGTCCATGACCTGTCGGAACAGTTGGCGGGCGAGCGCGGGACGATGTGACAGCAGTTGATCGGAGTCGATGCCGAAGTAGCTCAGGTTGTGACGGAAGGGGCGCAGCCCCATCGGGGTATCCTGGTAGAAGTCTCGTTTGCCAAGCTCGAGAAAGCGCCCGAAAGGCGCCAGCACACGCAGGTTCTGGTGGATGGCGTCGCCGGACAGGGAGTTGAGCACCACATCGACACCCTGGCCATCGGTGTCTGCGAGGATCTGTTCGGCGAAGGCCAGGCTGCGTGAGTCGTAGCAGCGCTCGGCACCCAGCAGGGTCAGCAGATCACGCTTGTGCGGGCTGCCGGCGGTGGCCAGCACTTCAGCGCCTCGCCACCGGGCCAACTGTACGGCAGCCAGACCGACACCGCCGGCAGCGCCGTGTATCAGCACCCGTTCCCCGGGCGATAGCCGAGCCAGATGCTCGAGGCTGTACCAGGCGGTGAGAAACGCCGTGGGCAACCCGGCAGCGGCCACCGGGTCGAGACCTGTCGGCACCCTGGCCAGCGAGTCGGCGTCGACCTCCAGGTGGTTCGAGAAACAGGCCGACCCCAGCCCGACCACCGGGTCACCAATATCGAACTGGGTGACCCCTTCGCCCAGCGCCTCGACGATACCGGAGAACTCGAGCCCCAGGGTGGCGCCGGAAAAGCCCTGCTCGAGCGCCTCATCGGTGAGCACGCCGAGAGCATACATGACGTCACGGAAGTTCAGACCCGTGGCCAGGACCTTTACTCGGACCTGGTCCTTGGCGAGCGACGACCGTGCCGGGTGGGCTCGCCACTGCAGGCGCGAGAGCTGACCGGGATGAGCGATTTCCAGGGTCACCCTGGACGCTACTCGGTCTGGCGTGGGGGGTGGTGTGAGCGCTGGCGGTGTGTCGGCGACAGGACGCACGCGCAGTGCCCGGCGATGTCCGTGGTGGTCGATGACCACCTCATCCTCGCCATCGTCGTGATGCAGATCCTGCGCCAAGGCCACCAACGCCGCTTCTCCCGAGGCCAGGTCGACCAGCCGTACGCGGGTGTTCGGCAGTTCGTTGTCGAGGGAGCGACAGCCCCCCCACAAGCCAGCCTGGTACAGGTCGATCTCGGGGGTATCAGCGCCGAACAGCGCGGCGACATCGCGAGTCACCACGACCAGCGTCCCGTGGCGATCCGCCAATGTCCTTGCCCAGTCACCCAGTCGCTCAAGGGCGTCCAGGCCCGCCTGGTGGGTCTCGAGGTCACCGCCTGTCTGCCGAGACGGTACGGCGGCTCGCAGGTCGACAACTTGCGGGGCGACGACTTTCCGGGCGCTCGGCGCTTGCTGAGCGTTCGAGGCGCGCGCTGAGGTGACCTCCGCAAACGAGGACGGGGCGGCAAGCGTCAACTCGAGATCATCGTATGTTACGCAGCGGGCAGCACCCGATGGCATGTGTTGCACAAGCCGCTCACCCAGAGCACGACTGGCAGCATCCACCACCAGCAAGGTGGCTGCGTCGCGCTGTGCAAGAGGCTCGGCCGAACCTGTCTCGGTGGTGGGGCGAGCGCTTGCCGAGGGCACGGCACTCAGCAGAGTCGGAAGATGGGAGACCTCTGTCGGGGGGCGCGCCTCGACGCTGAACCCGGCCTGGCTCAGGTGGCGGCAGATCGCCTCGACAGTGGCTGGTCTGGCGTCGGGACGCAGGGAGCCCAGCGCTTGCCACCACCCTGTAGGGGGCAGGGCGAGTATCAGCAGTTGCCCGTGCGGTGCCAGGCGCGCCGTGGCCTTGTCGATTGCCTCGATGCTGACCTCGAGATCCGTCGGTGTGCTCACCACCCAGGCCAGCTGGGCGCCGGGGGCGGTATGGAAGGGGGGTAGCGATGCGGCACCGTTGGACGCTTCGATCAGCGGTTGGGCGCGTTGGTGGGAGCCATCATCTGGGGGCAGGATGTCCACCATGAGGCGATCGGGGTCCAGTGTCTGGCTCAACGCCTCGCCCAACCGAGGCGCCGCGCATCCCGCCTCGACCAGGTGCAGCCGTTGTGCCGAGGGTAGCGTCGACAGGATCCGGGAAACGCTGGCGAGAACCTCGTCGTGCAGGGCCTGCCACAACGCTTCCGGGATCAGCGAAGCGGCGTCGAGGGTCAGCCCTTCGATGTGCTCGACCGAGCCCTCCAGCAGGCCGGGAAGATGCAGGCCAAAACGCCCGAGTGAGCCAAGCAGAGGGAACTGCCGAGGGTACTCCGCCAGCAGCAGGCGCCAGATATCGACCGCCGCAGGAGACGCTTGCACCTCCGAGGAGGTCTCTGTCGCGCCTGTCGGGTACTGAGCCAGAAGTCGACGGTAGAGTTCATTGTTGCCCCGGCCGTCGCCTTCGATATCGGGCCGAGCGGCGACGAAGGCCTCCTCGAGCCAGGCAACGTTGAGACGCTCGAACAGCAGGCTGAGCTCCTCGAGGTCGCGCCCCACTGGGCCTGACACGATGCCGGCAAGGGCATTGGCCAGTCGCCTGCCTTCTTCGGCCAAGGGGGTAGGTAGCAGTGGCGCCGGGGTCAGGCGGGTGGTCAGCCACTCGGTGGACGAGGAGGTTGGCAGGGCCAGTGGCGTTGTCGCGAAGCGGACTTCCTCGAGGGCAGCAACGCAACGATGTTTGCGGTACAGCCAAAGGTCCGCGGTGAAGGAGTGTGGCGAGCGTCGCGTAATGACGGCGCGGGCGTGGGTCGGTCGACCGGCGTCCTTGTCGAACTGCATGCGCGACAGGCGCACGGGCAGGTAGCCCTGCGTCGGCGGCGTCTGAGCGTTGTTCATCAGTGGCAGGCACAGTTGCAGGGCGCCATCCAGCAGACCGGGTGGCAACCACCAGCAAGGAGTGTCTTCACTGACGGTGAACTCGCCGATGGCTTCATCGTCCTGGCACCAGATCCGGCCCAGGCTACGGTACTCGCCGCGGTAGTCGAGCCCCATCGACCTGGCGAGCGCCAGGTGGGCGTCGCTGTTTATGCAGGCCTTGTTGTCCAGCCAGGTCTCGCCATCCAGGTGCTCCTCACTGGCCGGCACAAGCGGAGGGGCCGAACGCAGCAGACTGCCCTGGCAGGCAGGGGCCAGGCGGGCGCTGAGGTGTAACTGCCAGGCGGCTGCGGGGTCGAGGTCGCGTACCGTCAACTGGACGCGCCCTTGGTCGGCCAGGGTGAGCCGCGCCAGCTTGCCCACAGAGGCGTCCAGTACCAACGGCGCCAGGATCTCAAGGTCGTTGATTTCGAAAATGGTGTCTGGCGACGAAGCAATAGCGGCGGCCAGTACCATCTCGACCTGCGCCGCTGCGGCCAGCACCGGGGTCTCCCCGACCCGGTGATCCGCGAGAGTGGGCTGCGTTGCAACACTCAGGCGCTGGATCCACGTCGACTCGTCCGGGGCCTGGCGAGCCCCCAGCAGGGGATGTTCGTCACGCTGCTCCAGCGGGTTGTGACCCAGGCCACTCGGGCGGGTCCAGTGGTGGCGACGTTGCCAGGGGTAGGCGGGGAGTTCGATGGGGGCAAGGGGCCGCTCGAACCAGGGGGAAAAGCCATCCAGCGCTCCACTGAGCCACAGGCGTGCCCGTGCTTCGGAGAGTTCGTCCAGGGCCCGGCCCTGGCGTGTCAGGGTAGCGATATGCAGGACCTGATGCCCCCGCAGGCGACACTGCTCCTCGATGTATCGCTTCAACAATGGATGGGCGCCGATTTCCACCAGCACCGAGTCACCGCGATCGATCAGCGACTCGATGGCCTGGCGAAAGCGCACAGGCGCCCGCAGGTTTTGCCACCAGTAGTCAGCGCCGAGGGGGCGGTGGGTCTCGCTACCCTCGACGGTGGAGATCATCGGCAAGCGTGGAATTGATCCGTCCAGATCGGCAAGCGCCTCGAGCAGCGGGGTCTTCAAGCCATCCAGCAGTGGGCTGTGGAATGGGTAGTCCAACGCCAGGCGAAGGTATCGATGGCCCGCGGCCCGCAAGGCGTCTTCCAGTTCGGCCAGCGCCGGCAACGGTCCCGCCAGCGTGACATTCCCTTCGCTGTTGTCCCCGGCCAGGGAAATCTCGGCGAAGCGTGGCTGTGCGAGCCAGGTGGCGATGGTGTCAGCGGAGCAGGACACCGCGGTCATGCCTCCCTGATGACGGATCTTGCCCTGCAGGCGGCTGCGGTGGGCAATCACGGTCACCGCCTCAGCCAGTGACAGTGCGCCGCAGGCCCAGCCCGCCGCGACCTCACCGACGCTGTGACCGACCACCGCAGTGGGGGTGACCCCTGCCTCGTCAAGCCAGGCAGTGATCCCGACCTGAATCGCAAATAGCGCCGGTTGGGCCACCACGGTGTCTTCGAGCAGGGCCGGATCATCGCTGCGGGCCAGTACGTCGAGCAACGAGAAGCCGGCGATGGGCAGGAAGTGCTCATCCACCCGCGCGACGGTATTGGCGAAGGTGGGACTGGTCGAGAGCAGGTCACGCCCCATGCCAAACCATTGGCATCCATTGCCGGTGTAGACGAATACCGGTCCCTGGGGCGCATCCAGGCGTTGCTGGCGCCACACCCTGGGGGCGCTGCTGTGGGGAGCGGTCGTCGTGTCCTTCAGCGAGTCCAGGGCCGCCTTGGCCTCGTCATGGTCCCGCACCAGGGTCAGCGCCTGTTCGTTTAGGCGCTCGCGGTGGTGAACCAGGGTCCAGGTCAGGGCATCGAGGGCTGGCTGGTGAGTCTCGAGGTAGTCGCTTAGCCGACTTGCCAGTGCTGCCAGCGCTTCCTCGTCGTGGGCCGAGACAAGCAGCGGTAGCGGCTGCTCGAAAGAGACTCGTGGCGTCGGTCGCGATCGCACCAGTGACGGTGGTGGCGGCGTGGTCAGCACTACGTGGGCGTTGGCCCCCCCGAAACCGAAGCTGTTGATACCGACGGTCAAGGGGCCGCTTTCGGGAAGCGTCCGCGGTGTCAGCACCACGTCCACATTGGCCTCGTCGAGGTGCAGCTCAGGGTTGAGGCGGTCGAAACCGATGGTGGCGGGGACGAAGCGCTGGGTCAGGCAACCCAGCGCCTTGTAGAGTCCGGCGATGCCGGCCGCTGTCTCCAGGTGGCCGATGTTGCTCTTGACCGAGCCGATCGGCAATGGGTGGTGACGATGTCGCCCAAGGGCCTGGCCGATGGCGGTGACTTCGATGGGATCTCCGACGGCGGTGCCGGTCCCATGGGCTTCCAGGTAGTCCAGTCCGTCGGGATCGATCCCCGCCCGGGCGTAGACCTCGGTCAACAGTTGGGCCTGAGCCTGAGCGCTGGGTACCGTGAGTCCTGACTTGTGTCCGTCGGTATTGGTGCCGCTGGCGGCGACTTCGGCGAGGATGGGGTCGCCGTCCGCGAGCGCCTGATCGAGCGCCTTGAGCACGAAGATGCCGGCCCCTTCCGAGCGCACGTAGCCGTCCGCGTCTTCGCTGAACACGCGACAACGGCCTCGCGGCGACAGCATGCCGGCCTTGGAGAAGGCGACGAAGCCGAAGGGATGCAGGTGCAGGCTGACGCCGCCGGTCAGGGCGGTGTCGCATTCACCGGCGCGAATGGCCTGACAGGCCTGATGAAAGGCTACCAGGGAAGACGAGCAGGCCGTGTCGATGGCCATGCTGGGTCCCTTGAGATCGAACACGTAAGACAACCGATTGGCGGCGATGCTGAAGGTGTTGCCGGTGGCGAACAGATTGCCCAGAGAGGCCAGGTCGGCGGTATGCCGATAGGCGAAGTCAGGACTGGAGATGCCGATATAGACCCCGCAGCGGCTGCCGCGCAGGCGCGAGGGGGGGACGCCCGCGTGCTCGAGCGCTTCCCAGGTCAGCTCCAGCAGCAGGCGCTGCTGGGGATCCATGGTCGCCGCTTCCCTGGGAGAAATTCCGAAGAAGTCGGCGTCGAAGCCGCCGATGTCGCCGAGTGATCCGGCGGCGAAGGTCACGCTGGTACCGGGCGAACGACGGTCGGGATGATAGAACCGGCGCCAGTCCCAGCGCGATGCATGCACCTCTGTGACCAGATCCCGCCCCGCCAGCAGGCTCTGCCACAGGGTTTCTCCGGGGACTCCAGGAAAGCGGGTAGCGTTTCCGATGATGGCGACGCGCCTGGTCATAGCGGTTCCTTGCAATGGCGGTGGAGGGAGCGTCCGAGGAAGCCTGTGGCGACGGTCGTGGTCTGGCACCCGATGGAGTGGAGCAGTGCTTCGGCCAGTTGCGACAGGTCGGACGGTGGCTCCGGCCGTCGTGTGGTCTGGGGTCGGTTGCTCCAGATCATGAAAGGCGTTGTTCCATCGGGCTCTCCGTGCCAGCGATAGCTGGGAGACAGGATAGGGACGTGGTCGCCATAGGCGCACAACAGGCCCGGGCGCGATTGCCTGGTGAGGGTCGCCGCCAGGGCGCCGAGCATGGCGTCGGTATTGGCCAGGTGATGGAGATAGATATCGAGTTCGTGGGTCACGGCCATGGGGCGCGAGGCGTCGGCAGCGAGCCAGCGCAGTGGATCGGGCGCTGGCTCCAGCAGAAAGGGGCCATGGCTTTCCATGGTGATCACGAACACCATCAGTGGGCGCGGGTCTGGATCATCCAGGGCTTGTGTGACCCGCCTGGCGAGCTCGACGTCGGCGATGAAGGGGCCATCTCGACGGCAATGCCTGAAGCTTTCGATGTCCTCGAATGCCTGAAATCCCAGCCGAGGCATGACCTGGTCGCGCTGGTAGAAGTCACCGGGGTAGGGATGCAGCACCAGTGTGCGGTAACCCATGTGGGCGCAGGCGCTGGCCAGGCTGGGAACCGGCTGGCGGGACAGTTGGCGATAGGGGTTGAAGCGATGCATGCCCAGGGCATCCTCGTCCAGCCCGCACAGAAAGGCCGTTTCGCTGCGTATGGTGTTGGCGCCCCAGGCTGGCACCTTGAGGTAGCCGTGGGTGATGGACTGCTCGTTCAGGCGATCCCAGTGGGCGAGCACATCCCGGGGTATCTGGTCGTACCAGGGGCGTGGATCGAAGAACGACTCGCCCTGGACAATCACCAGGTGTGGCAGTGACTCCTGGGCGACTGGTGATGGCGGTTGGCGCAGGAGCGCTGGAGCCTGGGTGGTGTCGATGGGGGTATCGGGGAAGCGAGCGTAGGCCCAGAAGCAGCTCCACAGTCCCAGGTGGTGGTGGTCTCGGCACGGAACCAGGGAGGCCGCCGGGAGTCGCCGCAGGCCAAGCCCCAGAGCAATGGCTGGCCCCAGTGCCAGGCCGCCCAGCAGCAGCGCCATGGAGGATAGGGAGAGCTGATCCAGCAGCCAGGGTTCGAGGAAGACGAAGGCCGACACCGCCATCAGGGCGGCGAGGCTGGCACTTAGGGCCAGGCCGATACCGAAGAACGGCAGGTAGAGCCTTGGATGTCGGATGGCATCGAGGAAGTACTCGAAGTCCTGCACCAGGAAGGGCTCCTTCAGGCTCTGCCACTTCGCCTGATGGCTGCGCTGTACCACCCATTGCAGGGTAAGCACCGTGGCCAGGGCCAGCGCACCTCGTTGCAGCACCGCTACGGCTAGTACGTAGCACAGCCCCCAGGTGCCTGCATGGACCAGCCAGGGGGCCAGAGGGCGGTCGCGCCAGTTGCCCAAGCCTCGACAGCCTATGGCGTCCATGGCGAGGCTTAGTCCCGTGCCGAGGGGGAGTCCCAGTACGCACAGGATGAACGCCAGGTCTCGGGACGCGATCCACGTCAGCATCGGCGGTCAGAAAGAAGCGGGCCAGCGAGCCGAGCAGCTACGACGTGCCGCGAGTCGGCCCCTGAAACCGCCAAAGCCGTATCTGGCACAGGGAACATAAGGGTCAGGCGGCGGCGGGCAGGCATGACAATAACTCCTCCAGGGGAGAGCGTTCGGCGACGAGTCGCCTGGCGCTGTGGTGCACACCGAGACGAATACCGAGGCGGCAGTAGAAGCTGCCGTTGAGCTGAACGGTTCGCAGCAGGGTGGTCCTGAGCGCCTGATACAGGGCGGCGTTCGGTGCCGGTGGAGCGTGCCAGAAGCCCGCGGGGACCCGTTGCCGGCCTGTCGCCAGTCCGGGCATGGTGTAAATGGCTTCGCCCAGGGTCAGCAACGGACAGCCGTGCTCCAGGGCCACGAAACCGGAAGTACTGTTGACGGTGATGGCGCCAGTGGCGCTCGGCAGGAGGTGATTGAGGTCACCGCCCTCGATGAACAGTACCCGCCGGTCGATACCCAATTCCCGAGCCAGTCGGCGAGCGCGACGATGGTGTGCGCTGAGGCCGGGGTCGAGAGGGTGGTTCTTGATCAACAGACGTGTCCGGGCCGGCGCGTCGCGAGCAAAGGACGTCATGGTTTCTTCGAGTACCCGGGCCATGTCGGGAAAGGGCGAGTGGCAGCGGATCTGGGCGTCGCTGTCCAGTTGCAGCAACAACACGAAGTAGGGCGCTGGCGCCGAAAGAAATTCCTTGATGAGGTTAGCTTCAAGGCCAGCCAGCAGGCGTTTGCGCGTCAGTTGCTGCGCATAGGCGGCGTACTCCCGGGGAGCGCTGACCGGGGCGTGGCCGCGATAGCCCGGGAACAGCAGAGGGTTAAGGACGCCTGCCAGATGGTAGATCACGTCGTGGGTGGCACGGGTCAAGAAGGGACTGATGCAAGGAACGGGAGGCTCTGCCGGCCCAAGACAATGGGCGGCCTCGAAGACCCTGGCCGGGTCCCTGGGAAAACGGGAACATCCGTTGACACCCTGGGGCTCCAGGGTGATCCAGTGGGGACGCAGGTAGCCTTCCTCGAATACATGGACCCGCAGCCGTTGACGCTCTGCGGCCTGAACAGCGAGCCGATGCAGAGGGCGCTGGTCGCCGAAGACCACCAGGTCGGAGATACCCCGTTGACCGAGAAAGTCATCGATCAGTTCGCCAAAGCTGGCGGCGTCGCCACGGTAGCGTTGGCCCCCGAGGCGCCAACGATAGAGCAGGTCTCCACCACACAGGTCGAGCACATGAACACCGTGTCCCTGGTCAGCAAGGGTGCGAGCCAGTTGCGTGAAGAAGGGAGAGCATGGCCCCTGAAGCAGCAGAAACTGACGCGCCTTGAACGGGCCCATGTTCAGACCTCGCGCTCATGCACAAGAGACGCCGGGCGTCGACTCAGGAAAAGAAATGAAGATGCCATCATGCGGACGGGTGGGCTCCTGTGGCAATGAGGAGCATGGGGAATGATCGTTCTCAAGCACCGCTCAAGATCATTTGCCAAGCATTAGTTGAATGGGTCTTTCAGAGGTTACGAGGAACATAGCACGTGCCCCGCCGAGTCCGGCTGACGAACTTCGCAGCGTCGAGCCGGGGAAATGGAAAACTTGCCCACAGTCATTACAGGTGGCATGTAGCGGCACAGCGCCACGGTTCATGGGGGGAGCGGCGGCTTGTCAAGAGCCTATCCACAGCGGGTGGAGAACTTTTCCACCGAGTTGTTCACAGCCCTGACAGGGGCGGCTGCAAGAGAGGGGCTGCGAGCGGTGATCAGCGAGCGAAGATCAGCGGCCGGACATCTGCCGGTGCCAGCGGTGGTTGGCTTCGATGCTCACTCAATGGACTTCCGCTGGCTGCGGTCAGCAGGATCTGCAGGGGGTCACCATGGCCGACCAGCAGGATGGTGGCATCGTCGAAGCGCTGTTCCAGCGAGATGATCAGGTCGATGAGTCGGCGGGAGACGTCGCCGACGCTTTCGACGCCGTGGGTGCGGTGTTCGGCATTCTCGCTATCCATTGCCCAGACGTCCGCGTAGGCCGGGTCCGGCCCCTGGTCGTAGTCACCGAAGAAGCGCTCTCGCAGGCGCGGTTCAGGGTGTGGGGTGACGTTGAAGTGTTGCCCGACCAGTGCTGCGGTTTCGGTGGTGCGCAGAAAGTCCGAATGGAAGACCTGGTCAGGCGCGGCCAGGTGCCAGCCGGTCAGCCGTTCGTGCAGCTGTTCCTGCCCCTTGGGCGAAAGACCGTAGCCCTCGAGTCCCTGCTCGGGGGAGGAAACGATCAGGCCCATGGCATTGGCCTGGCTATGGCCGTGGCGCATCAGCAGGTAGTGATTGCGGCAGCGTGGAAAGTCGTTGGCCTCAACGTTTGACATAAAAGTGTCACCTCCTAGATTGAACTCAACGATGTTTGTTTTCGAACATCGCTGCGTCGCTGGCGCTCGTCTTCGCACTTGGCAGAGCCTTCAGCCCATGTGGTAGAGCCTTCAGCGTAACGAGTGAAGCCTTCAGCCCATCTGACAGAGCCTTCCCCAAGTCGCCAGTCGTCGACCGCCAGGCTGTCCGCTGCCGCCGGGACCCGCGATGTCGGCGCGAGAGGCCGGGGTCGATTCCCACCCTATAACAAGACTCAGCATAGGTGAGCCACGCCATGACACAACGCTCAAGCCGGGGACGTCAGGTCCTCAACGCAGGTCTCCTGCTCACTTTCGGCGCTGTTGCATCCGTCGCTGTCGCCGAGGATTGCCCCCGAGGTGATCTGGATGCGCTCTACTGCGACCGCAATGGCGATCTGGTGGCCGACCCGCCCGCCAATCAGGACGAACTGGTCGACCCCGACACCCTCATCTTCGCCTACACCCCGGTGGAAGACCCCGCCATCTATGCCGATATCTGGGAGCCCTTCATCGATCACCTCCGGGAGGTGACCGGCAAGGACGTTCGTTTCTTCGCGGTCCAGTCGAACTCGGCCCAGGTCGAGGCCATGCGCAGCGGGCGTTTGCATATTGCAGGTTTTTCCACCGGACCCACGCCCTTCGCCGTCAACCTGGCCGGCGCCGTTCCCTTTGCCTTGATGGGCTCCGACGACGGACGCTTCGGCTATACCCTGCAGGTCTACACCCAGGCCGATTCGGATATCCAGTCGCTGTCCGACCTGGCCGGCAAGCGGGTCGCCCACACCTCACCCACCTCGAACTCGGGCAATCAGGCGCCGCGTGCGCTGTTCCCCGAGGAAGGCGTGGTGCCGGACGAGGACTACGAGGTGGTGTATTCCGGCAGTCACGACCAGTCGATGCTGGGCGTGGTAGCGGGTGACTACGACGCTGCACCGGTGGCGTCCGAGGTGGTGGAGCGCATGGCCGCACGGGGGCTGTATGACGAAGACAGCGTGCGCATGATCTTCGAGTCCCAGCCCTTCCCCACCACCTCCTATACCTACGCCCATGACCTGGCGCCGGATCTGGTCGAGCGCATCGAGGAAGCCTTCTTCAGCTTCGATTTCGCCGGTACCGCGCTGGGTGAGGAATTCGAAGGCGTCGAGAAGTTCATCCCGATCACCTACCAGGACCAGTGGGAGGTCATTCGCACCATCCAGGCCTCGAACGGCGTCAGCTACACCGCCGACAATCTGGAGTGACGACAGGGTATCCCAGGGACAGGAGGGCCGGCGCACGGCGCTCGGCCTTCCCGGGGAACGAGGATGTGCAATGCTCGAGATTAGCCAGCTGGTCAAGCGCTATGGCCACGATGACCCCGTGCTCAAGGGGCTGGATCTGCGCGTGGAAGGCAACTCCGTGGTGTCCATCGTGGGGGCGTCCGGGGCGGGCAAGAGCACCTTGCTCCGCTGCATCAATCGGCTGATCGAACCCACCTCGGGGTCGATCAGGCTCAACGGCCAGGAGCTGTCCAGCCTCAAGGGCGCACCACTGCGCCAGGCCAGGCGGCGCATCGGCATGGTCTTCCAGGGCTTCAACCTGATCGACCGCTTGACGGTGATGGAGAACGTGCTGGCCGGTCGGCTTGGCTACGTCGGCTTCTTTCAGGCATGGCGGCGGCGCTTCCCGCCGGAGGATATCGAACGCGCCTTCCACCTGATGGAGCGAGTGGGCATCGCCCAGTACGCCAACAAGCGCGCGGACGAACTGTCCGGCGGCGAACGCCAGCGCGTCGGGGTCGTCCGAGCCTTGATGCAGGAGCCGGACATTCTGCTGGCCGACGAGCCGACCGCCTCGCTGGACCCCGTCACCAGCGAGCAGATCATGAAGCTGATGAGAGCCCTGGCCAGCGAGCTGTCATTGCCGGTGCTGATCAACATTCACAATGTGGCCCAGGCCAGGGCCTACACCGAGCGTATCGTCGGCTTGCGCCACGGTCGCATGATCTTCGATGGCACGCCGGAGCGCTTTGATGCCGCAGCGCTGGAGGAGATCTACGGTGGCATCGAGGCCCCGGACGAGACCTCCGCATCGACCGTCGCGGAAGGGGAACGCTGATGGTCAACGACAAGGCTCGGACCTGGCGCAAGCCGCCCTTTATCGCCAGTCCTGTGGTGCGCCTGCTGCTGGCGCTGGGCGTGTTGGGTTACCTGGGCTGGGCGCTGGCCACCCTGCCGTTCGACTGGGAGCGGATCAGCGATGGGCTGCCGCGGGCCGCGCGCATCTTCGGCGGCGGCTTTCCGCCCAGTTTCGAGCGCTTCGAACTGCTGCTGACCGGCTTCAAGGAAAGCTTCCAGATTGCCCTGCTGGCGACCCTGCTGGGGGTGGCACTGTCGATCCCCTTTGCGGTGATGGCGGCGCGCAATATCGCCCCGCGTCCGGTCTATCTGGTGGGGCGAGCGGTGATCATCGTGTCGCGCAGTTTTCACCCGGTCATCGTGGCGATCCTGTTCGTCAAGGCGGTGGGGTTCGGACCCCTGGCCGGGATCCTGACCCTGACGCTTTATTCCATCGGCTTTGTCGGAAAACTGCTGGCCGAAGAGATCGAGGAGATCGACTGGGGACAGGTGGAGGCCATGCGGTCGGTCGGTGCAGGGTTCATGTCCACGTTGCTGTACGCCGTCTTCCCCCAGATCCTGCCACGCCAGCTGGGGCTTTCCATGTACCAGCTGGACAGCAATCTGCGCGCCTCGGCGGTGGTCGGTATCGTCGGCGCCGGTGGTATCGGTGGCACCCTGATGAACGCCTTCGGGCGCTACGACTATGACTTTGCCTTCGCGATCCTGCTGGTGATCATCGCGGTGATTCTGGTCAGTGAGGGCATCAGTGGCTGGGTCAGGAGACGACTATGGTAGCGACGCCGACAGAACAACGGGTATGGCAGCGCTACAGCCGACGGGAGCGCTGGACGCGCTTCGTGCTGCTGTTGCTGGTCGTGGCGGTGTTGAGCTGGGCGGCCAGGGATGTCGATATCTTCTGGCCCTGGGTGTGGGATGCGCCTGCCCAGATCTACAGCCTGGCCGACCGCATGTGGCCACCTGACCCGCGGCGCCTCGGCGAGATTGTCGAGGCATTGGTCGAGACCGTCCATATCGCCACCCTGGCCACGTTCTCGACAATCTTTGTGGCCCTGCCCATCGCCTACCTGGCGGCCCAGAACACCACGCCCAATCGTGCCTGCCTGTGGTTTGCCCGTTTCGTGCTGGTGGCCAGTCGTTCGGTCAATACCATCATCTGGGCGCTGCTGTTCGTGGCGATCTTCGGCCCCGGCGTGCTGGCGGGCATCCTCGCTATCATGTGTCGCTCCATCGGTTTCGTCGGCAAGCTGATGGGCGAGGCCATCGAGGAAATCGACCGACGGCCGGTCGAAGCGATGGAAGCGGTGGGCGCCAGTCGGCCCAAGGTCATCCTCTACGCGGTGGTGCCTCAGGTCGTTCCGGCTTTCTTTGCCGTGATCATCCTGCGCTGGGACATCAATATTCGCGAGTCCACCGTGCTGGGGCTGGTCGGGGCCGGCGGTATCGGCGTCATCCTCCAGGGGGCCATCGATACCTTTGCCTGGCCGACGGTGGCCACCATTCTCTGTGGCATCGTCATTCTGGTGTTGCTGGGAGAGGTGTTGACCGGATGGTTGAGAAGCCGAGTGCTTTAGGCTCGTACGACGGAAGGATGTACGAATCTGTGCGATTACCGGCATGAACCGTTGATGCTTGCGACTTAGTACTAACGTTCTGTTTTCTGGGACAGTTGTCTCGGAGATGTCGCCGTTTGCTGGTGCAAGATGATGTCTGGCTCTGGGAGAAACGGCACAGAATGCCAGGACGAGGCGGCGGGGTGCCCCGAAGTTAAGCTATCCTCGATACCATTGATTACCTTATTCAGTGGATCGTCGCCCGGCCTATGAAGATGGATGCCCGCAGAGCCTTTCAAAGCCTAGCCGACAGCCTGTCGCGGGATATCGGTGATGACTTCTTCATGCACCTGGTCGATCGGCTGGCGGTAATCCTCAATGCTGACGCCATGATGATAGCGACCCCTGTCGCGGACGGCTCACGCCTGCGGTCCATGGTGCTGATGGCAGATGGCAAGCATCAGCCAGACGTCGAGTACGAGACTGCCGGCACCCCCTGTCGCGATGCCCTGGACGGCGGAGCCTGCATCTATCCGGAGAACGTCTGCAGTGCCTTTCCGGACGACGTCCTGCTGCGAGATTTTGGTGCAGAAGCCTATGCCGGAGTGGCGATGCGAGGGCCCGAAGGTGAGTTGCATGGTGTTCTGGTTGCCTTGCACCGCCATCGACTGCACCAGCGTCGCCTGGTCGAGGAGGTGCTGAGAATTGCCGCGGCGCGCTGCGGGGCCGAACTGTCCAATCGGCGCACCGAGCAGGCGCTGGAGAAGACCGCCACTCAGCTGGACACGACCAACCGACAGCTCAAGCGCGCCCACCGCGCCTTGACTCTGCTACGACTGGTCAACCGTGCGGTGATTCGGCTCTCCGACGAGATGGCAATCTTCCAGGAGGCCTGTCGGCTCGCGGTGGAGCAGGGCGGCTACCGCTACGCCTGGGCGGGGCTGGCCCAGGACGACCCCGAGCGCAGCATCCTGCCGCTGGTCAGCGCCGGTGGCGCCGATGAATTGTTGCGTCACGCGCGTTTCAGTTGGGATGTGACCACGCCTGAGGGCCAGGGCCCCAGCGGGCAAGCGGTGCATGAAGGCAAGGAGCAACGGGTAGCCGACTACACGACAGGTACGGTAGCGCCTCCGCCCTGGGCCGAGCGATTCGGGGTCGTGGCGGAGGTGGCCTTGCCGCTGAGTCTAGGAAGCGAGCGACGGGGCGTGCTGGTGCTGTTGATGGATCAGCCCTACCACGCTGGCGCCGACGAACTGGCGCTGCTGAGGGAGCTTGCGGATAACCTGTCGTTTGGCTTGCAGGCCATGCGCGCCCACCAGCATCAGCAGAACACCCAGCAGGCGGTGCTGGACATGGCCGAACTGGTGACGGCGCGCAGCGACGACGCCTTCTTTACCCTGCTGGTGCGACGTCTGACCGACGCCCTAGGCGCGGACGCCGTGTTCGTGTCACGCGTCGAGGAAAGCGTCCCGTTGCAGGCGACGCTGATCGCCGGCCTGGTATCGGGCCAGCCGGTGGAGCCCTTTCACTACAGTTTCGAAGGGCTACCCTGCGAGAGCTCCTTTCGCGACAGCGAGCATGTGATTGCTCGAGGCATGAGCCAACGCTATCCCCGCGCCGAGGAGATGGTCGGCTTCGCCGTGGAAGCCTACGTCGGCCGACGCCTGGAAGACGCCAACGGCGACGCCGTCGGTATCCTGTTTGCGCTGTATCGCCAGCCGCTGCATGATCCTGAACCCATCTGTCATCTGTTGCGGATCTTTGCCGCAGGCGCCTCGGCGGAGCTCGAACGGCGCCGCAGCGACGCCCATATACGGCATCTGGCCTTCTTCGATCCCGGGACCGGTCTACCCAACCGGGTCCACTTCATGGAGCGTCTGCAGGCGGCCATTGTCCGGGCTCGCACCGAGCAATATCGGGTGGCACTGATGTTCCTCGACCTCAACCGCTTCAAGGAGATTAACGACGGTCAGGGCCACGACGTCGGTGATCAAGTGCTCAAGGAGGTGGCCGCTCGCTTCAGCGGTTGCCTTGGCAGGCTCGAAAGCCTGGCGCGGATGGGGGGCGATGAGTTCGTCGTCATGGTGGAGCAGACCGACGAGATCGGAGCCGCCCAGGTCGTGGGGCGTCTGCTCAGCGCCTTGAATGATCCAGTGGTGCATGAGGGGCATCGATTCAACGTCGACGTCAGCATCGGCGTCGCCTTCTTCCCCGACGATGGCGATAGTTCCCGGGAACTGCTCAAGCACACCGACATCGCCATGTACCATGCCAAGGAAAGCCGCAGCGGCTATCGCTTCTACGCACCTGAGATGGGACGTGATCTGCGGCGCCGACTGGTGCTTGCCTCTCGTCTGGGTGAGGCGCTGGACACGAAACGTCTCGAGCTCCGCTTTCAACCTTGCGTCGACCTCAAGAGCGGGGACCTGATTGGCGCCGAGGTTCTGTGTCGTTGGCACGACACAGAACTGGGATGGATAAGCCCGATGGAATTTGTCGCCGTGGCCGAGGAACAGGGGATGATCGAGGCCCTCGGCAGTTGGGTCATGGAGCAGACCTGTCGCCAGCTTAAACAGTGGCAGCAGGCATCGCTGGACCGGCTCCCCGAGCGACTCTACGTCAATCTGGCGGCGGCCCAGTTCGAGGATCCCGAGCTGGCAATCAAGCTTTGCGAGATCGCCGCCCGGGCTGGCGTTTCCCCCTCGCTGCTGGGGCTGGAAATCACCGAAAGCGGCTTCATGAAAGACCCAGAGCAGGCGATACGCATCACCGACACCCTGCGCCAGCAGGGATTCGCCCTGGCCATCGACGATTTCGGGACCGGCTATTCCTCGCTGGCCTACCTCAAGCGCTTTTCCGTACAGGCGGTCAAGATCGATATGTCCTTCGTCAGCGACATGCTGACCGACAGCAACGATCACGCCATCGTCGCCACCATCATCGCCATGGCCGATCGTCTGGGACTGACGGTGGTGGCGGAGGGCATCGAGACACCGGCGCAGTTCGAGGCACTACGTGCCCTGGGTTGCGATCTTGGCCAGGGGTATCTGCTGTCACGGCCCTTGAGCGGTGATGACTTCGCGCGGCGCTGGTTGAGTCGCGATGGGCAGCGGCAAGATGGTCTGGGAGATACCTTGCAGGCGATGGAGCGGCCCGCCTGAGCGGCTTCAGGGGACCTATTCGGGGAAGGTCCCCGAAGAAGGTCCCCGAAGCAGGCGCGCCGCTAGCCCTCGCAGGGATCATGACGCCCGCACCTCTATATGGCCTCTGGAATTGCTGCCGGATCAGGAAGCCCTGCACAGGGTCTGCATCCGCTGCCATGCCGTAAAGGCGCCATTCAGTGAAAAGCTCATGAACCAGTAGTCGCTGGTATCGGGCGTCATGCGCAGGCGCAGATGCAGCTGCTCACCGGTGGCGAGACGCGAGGCCAGCAGGTCCATATCGATGCCATTCACGCGCACGTAGAGGCCGTCGTCACCGCGTTGGGTGGACAGCACCGCCGTGCCGGTCTGGGCACGTTGCTCGTCTACCAGCAGGTCGATGGGAACGCGATTGACCACTTCGCTCACGGCCTGGCGCTGGCCAAGGTCACTTCTGACCTCGATCCAGGGCGTGCGGCAATGCCCTGGCGTGGCGTTGACGCTGAGCATGGCGTCGCTGTAGCTGGTCCTTTGGACCGCTCGCACATGGGACTCGTCGCCGAGGGTCGCGATCAAGGTCTGCCAGTCCTGGTGGGTCTGGTGGGCCGAGGTGTCGAAATCCACCGCCATGGCTTGGCTGCTGACGCCTGTCAGGCCGAGTACGGAGACCAGTGCGGCGGCGACACTCAGGCGAAGAAGGCGGGCGCGGCGAGGTGAAAACAATGGCGCAATCGGCATGCTGGCTCCTGACGACCGAGAGAACTCAGAGGTCAGGAGGCTAGCATTCTCGGAGTACGCTGTCGTGGCGTTATCCTGTCTTGCCTCGTCGCGTCAGGCGGGCTCGGCTTCAGGCTCCGGCTCGAGCTCGATCAGCTTGAGGGTGTGCAGGCGCTGGCGGCACTGAGGGGTCATCAGGTCATCCAGGGTGTAGCGATCCAGGACCTCCAGAAATGCGGTCAACCCTTCGTTGGCGATCTGCTTGAAGCGGCAGATGGGCGCGATGTAGCAGGCGCTGTCGTCCCCTTCGCACTCCACCAGGGCGAGGCTATGTTCGGTATCCCTGACCAGGGCGCCGAGGTGGATGCTGCCCGGCGCCTGCTTGAGCGACAGTCCCCCGTGCTTGCCACGGACGGCGGAGACATAGCCAAGGCGACTGAGCTCCTGAACCACCTTCATCAGATGGTTGCGTGAGACCTCGAAGCGTGAGGCGATCTCGGCGATCGTGGTGCGTTCGTTGCCGGATTCGGCAAGGTACATCAGAACGCGCAATGAGTAGTCGGTAAATCGTGTCAGATGCATTGGTCGTGCCCCGGCGCCCCTTGGGCGACTTGGTAAAGAGAAGGGAGGCTTTCGCTCATGCTTTCGACTCTAGCAAGGGACGAGAAATCTCACGCAGGCTTGGCGCATTAAAGCGTAGCGATGTGCGATTATTCCTACGCCAGATGACCTATATCAATGAGATAACATGCGCGGTTTAACTCCTTGTCATGGATGTTCCATCCATCTTATTGTCTCTTGAATGTAGCATGGGAAATCCATAAATTTAGCAATTTTTTTGGTCGGCTTTTGTCGCTGCATATTTGCGGGATTTTCTATACCTATTCAAGGGTGGTTTGCTCGGCTCATATGGGTTAACTGGTCGATGTCTAGCTCATCAAAGCCCTCGATGATGCCGCCATGTTCGCGCTGAAAAGCCTCCGCATCGCTTCTTGTGGCAAAGGTCGCCAGCGGATGTCCCATGCCGCCGGGCCGCGAATGACCAGATACGTACCAGGCCTCCTGTGCACTGATAAAGGCATCGTTTCCGGGGTGGTCCCAGTCGGTGCGAGCCATGTCATGAACCCACGCATGAGAAAGGCGTTCGACGTTTTCCGGTTGAAGAAGAAAGACCAGCATTTCCGCCGCCGAGCAGAACTTGGTGACCTCGCTGTCACCATCGAGCACCAGCTCTCCCTTGGGACCTGGCATGGCCTCGATCAACATCCCGCATACATGGCAGATGTCGTCATCACCGATGGGGGCGGGGCCGATAGTCGTGTCAGAGGTGCCGTCGTTGCAGCCGATCAACAACAGCATCAGGCCACCGATGGCAAAGCGTTGCAGCATAGAAGGAAGGGACATGGGAGTTCTCCAGGCGAGCGTCCTGGCGGACGGAGTGGGGGGACCGCTGGCAGCAAAAGCCAGCAGCAATAACCCGCAGTAATGGCTGGCAGGCAGCGCCGGCTTTCCGATGAGCTAGGCGCGCGGGTTACAGCGCTCGATGCTCGAATCGCCTGATCGCCAGACCCAGGGGTAGCAGCACCCAGACGACCTGCAGCAGCGCCAGCAGCAAGGACGACCTGGGGGTGGCGCTGGCCAGGGCGGTGATCGCGGAGGCCTGATGAGGCTCGACCGCCGAGAGCACCAGCAGTCGGAAGCACTCGGCCGGGTTGGCCAGCATCAGCCAGGGCAGCCAGGCCCCTCCCTGGCGCACGCCTACCAGCAGGGCGAGCAGCGCTAGGTCCAGTACCAGCACGAAAACGAACCAGGTGATCAGGGCCTGGCTGGCAGCAGCCTGCTTGCTGCCGGCACGGGCGCTGATCCAGTACGCCAGGGCCAGAAACGACCAGCCCAGCAGCACGCTGGAGACGATAAGGGTAGTGAGCCCCGCGGCGACCTCGGCCAGCGCGGCTTCAGGTGTGGCGAAAGCGATGACCACGCCAGCGACCGCAAAGCCGCACAGGGTGGCCAGGCCCAGCACCCAGGCGTGGCCCATGAACTTGCCGAGCAGCCAGGTACGTCGCGACATCGGGTAGGTGGCGAGCAGCAGCAGGGTGCCGCCCTCGTCTTCGCCGACGATGGCGTCGTAGGCCAGCATCAGGGCGATCAGCGGGATCAGCAGCATGGACAGCGTCGACAGGCTGATCAGGGTGGTGGACAGGCCGGTAAAGCCGGTACCACCACTGGCGGCGGCACCGAAGGCGGCGATACCCAGCGCCAGTACCCCCAGCAGCACGGCGATCCCGAGCACCCAGCGGTGGCGCAGGCCGTCACGGAATTCCTTGTGGGCGATGGTCAGTAGAAGGCGCATCAGGGCGTGTCCTCGGCGGATGGTGAGACGGTGGTGTGGTCGGACTCGTCGATCACCTGGTAGCGGTCGCTAGCGTCGCTCTCGCTGCTCCCTTCATTGCCATTGCCTGGATCGCGGCCGCTGGGGGCCTGGACACGTCGGTACAGTGCCTCGAGGCTGGGGGGGCGAATTTCCAGGTCCTTGAGCCCCTGAAAGGCAGTGCACAGCCTCAAGGCGTTCATGCGGTGCTCCGGGGCCACTTCCAGTCGCAGCCGACCACCGTCCGCCAACGAAGAGCGGGCGGGGATGCCCTCGCGAATCAGCCTTAGTGCCAGATCCTGGGGAGCACCCCGCATCTCGATCACGTAGGGCAGCGCAAAGCGTTCACGCAGGCTCGCCAGGTCGCCCAGCGCCAGGCACTTGCCCTCGCCGAGGATCAGTGCACGATCGATCACCGGCTCGACCCCCGGCAACAGGTGGGAAGACAGCACCACCGTCACGCCACGCGCCTTCAGCATTCCGATGGTGGCGTAGACCGCCTCGGTGGCGGCGGGGTCGAGCCCGCTGGTGGGCTCGTCGAGCAGCAGCAGCCGAGGCTCGCCAAGCAACGCCTGGGCCAGCCCCAGGCGCTGGCGCATGCCCTTGGACCAGGTCGCCAGACGACGGTCGGCGGCCCCACCAAGCCCCACCTGCACCAGCAGCTCGTCCACCTCTGCCGTGGGCCGACCCTTGAGTCGGGCCAGGTAGGTGAGGGTCTCTCGCCCGCTCAGGTTGGGGTAGAAGCGAACATTTTCGGGCAGGTAGCCCAGGTGCTGGCGGAAGGCACGGTCGCCGGCTCGGTCCGGCCGTTGCCCAAGCACGCTGAGACTTCCCTGGGTGGGCGACAGCAGTCCCAACATCAGCTTCATGCTGGTGGTCTTGCCGGCGCCGTTGTGGCCGAGCAGGCCGAGCACCTCGCCCCTGTTCACCTCGAGGCTGAGATGCGACAGGCGGGTCACGCCGCCGTGTTTCAGGCTGACGTCGTCAAAGACGATGGCGCTGGTCGTGGCGCAGGTCGTGGCGCGGGTCATGGATAGGATGTCCGTGTGGCGGAACGAGGTCTCGAAGGCGTCATCAGGGGGGCGCTGTCGCTGACGCCGGCGGGACGAAATACCGGAAAGGCGCGCTGTACCCAACGCAGCGCCAGCACCGCCGGGCTCGACATCAGTACCTTGGCCTCCGGGTGTCGCCACAGCAGCTGGTCCATGGCGTCATTGGGCTGGTAGCGGGTGTCGCCGATGCCGTCCTCGTCCAGGTCCCAGCCCAGGTAGTCGCTCCAGTAGTTGCCGCGACCGTGCTCGGACCACTCCTGCTGTCGAGTGGCCACGTACTTCACCTGGCGGCGATTGTGGATCAGGGCGTTGCCGCTGATGCGGTTGTCCTCGGAGCCGGCGGTGAGGTGAAGCCCGATGTCGCTGTCCTCGAGGCGGTTGCCGCGAATCTCGTTGAACTGGGCGTTGTAGACGAAGATGGCCTTGCCATCGCCACCGCTGACCAGGCCCCGGTCATGGGCGTCGCGTGCCTGACGCACGCCGATGATGTCGTTGTCGATGATCCGGCTATCGGTGATGTTGTTCATCAGGATGCCGTAGTTGCGATCCTCGATGGAGCGATTGGCCCTCACCGTCAGTCCACGGGACTGCATCAGGGCGTAGCCGGTGCGGGTGTGACGGGTCAGGTTGTTGGTCACGCTGTTGTCGTGGGCGTACATGTAGTGGACGCCGTAGCGAAGGTCTTCGAGCAGATTGCCGTCGATCACGCTGTCGCTGCTGGTGTCGATATAGACGCCGTCGCGCACCTGGCGGATATCGTTGCCGGAGACCAGCGCCCGACGCGCATTGAACAGCTGCACGCCGTTGCCGCGGTCCTGGGAGCGTACCCGGGTATCGCCGCGAATCTGATTGTCGAGGACCCGGGCGTCATCGACGCCATCGAGCCAGATACCGAAGCCAGGGCCGGACAGCCGGCAGCGCTCGATGCTGGCGCCATGGGCGGTCCTTTCCACGTGAACGCCCGCATCCATGGCGGTCAGGTCCGCACCCCAGTGCTGAAGGGTCAGCCCGGACAGGGAAATGCCAGGTGAGCGCAAGGTCAGCAGGGTCCCGCTGCCGCCGCCATCGATCACCACACCGGCACCGTCGGCGACCAGGCTGAGCGGTTTGTCGATGATCACCGGGCCTGTCGCGTAGTGGCCCGGTGCGAGCCGCAAGGTATCGTTGGGCTCGGCCTGCTCGACCCAGCGCTTGAGCGGTGTGCCCGCGGTCACCTTCAGCTCAGCGGCCAGCACCTCGCTGGAACTCAGTATCGCCAGTAGCGCCAGCCCTGCGGTCAGGGCCAGCGCCATCGGTGTCACTCGGCCAGGTGCCGAACGGCCTGCGAGAAAGGAGGGAACTTGGAACATGGTGATGTCGCCTGGGGCCGTGCCGAGCGCCACCGGCGCTCGGCACGGCCGCTCCTCAGGCCTTCTCCACCAGCATGCGACCGAACATTTCCATGTGCATCGCGTGGCAGAACCAGTTGCAGTAGTACCAGTGCACACCGGCGCGTTCGGCGGTGAAGGTGACGCTGGACGTCTGCTGCGGACCGATCTCCATGGACACGCCATGGTTGACCATGCAGAAGCCGTGGGTCAGGTCTTCGACGGTATCCAGGTTGGTGATCACCACCGTGACCTCGTCACCCTGCTTCACCTTGAATTCGGTGATGCCGTACTGGGGCGCGACAGAGGTCATGTAGACGCGCACCTTGTTGCCGTCGCGGATGACCTTGTTGTCGCTCTCCAGGGTGATGCCGTCGGCCTCGGCCATGGCGCGGGTGGGTGCGAAGAACGGGTCCTGGCGGTCCCACACCTGGATCGGGTTGAGCTGGTCGGCGCGCATCATGATGGCGTCATGGGGCTCGGCGTAGGTCGGGCCGTCATGCACCAGCTTCATGGTGTCGCCGGAGATGTCGATCAGCTGATCGTTTTCCGGGTGCAGCGGTCCCACCGGCAGGAAGCGGTCCTTGGAGAACTTGCACAGCACCACCAGCCACTTGCCGTCGGCATCGCGTGTCTCGCACAGGCTGGCGTGGTTGTGGCCCGGCTGATAGTGCACGTCGAGCTTCTGGTGGATGTAGTTGACGTCCTCGCCGTTGTAGGCGCGGATCGCCTCCTCGATGTTCCACTTGGCCACCTGGCTGTCGATGAACAGGGTGGTGTAGGCGAAGCCGCGACCGTCGAAGGTGGTATGCAGCGGCCCCAGGCCCAGCTCCGGCTCGGCGACCACGCTGTCGCGGGGCTCGATCTCGTCGGCGAACAGCGCCGGCAGCTTGTCGATGGCGATGATCGACACCGTCGGCGACAGCTTGCCGTTGGCGATGAAGTACTTGCCGTCGGGTGAGGTATTCAGGCCGTGGGGATTCTTGGGCACCGGAATGTAGCGCGTCAGCGGTGAGCCCTTGCGTCCGTCCAGCACCGGCACCGGGGAGTCGCCCAGGGTCTCGAACTGGCCCTTCTCGACGGCGGCCTCGATGGCTTCGACGTCGTACACCACCACCCAGTCACGCTCGGCACGCATGCTGTCGGCCAGGGTCATGCCCTTCTCGGAGTTGTAGCAGGTCGAGGCAACGAAGCGGCCAGTGTAGTCGGCGTCGGTGTTGTCCAGGTTGCCATCGACGATCACCTGCCAGGCCACCTCCATGGTCTCGGCGTCGATGGCGTTGAACATGGTGTAGTAGTTCGCAGGATTCTCCAGATCACGACCGTCGTTGATCTGGGGGATCGGGAACTCGGCGTTGGCGAAGACGTACTTGGTGTAGGGCACCTTCTGCAGGCGCAGGCCATGGATGGCCTGGACGTTGGGAATAGTGGTGACCTTGTCGGTCTTCATGATGTCGAGGCGGATCCGTGCCACCCGGGTATTGGCCTTGTCGTTGATGAACAAGTACTTGCCGTCATAACGACCGTCGGTGAGCGAGGCGTGGGGGTGGTGGGCGTCGCCGTTGTGGAAACGCGCGGACTCGCCGAGGATGTGCTTGGACTCGTTGGTGATGCCCCAGCCGGTGGCGCTCTCGGTGTTGAACACCGGAATGCGCATCAACTCGCGCATGGAGGGGATGCCCAGCACCCTCACTTCGCCGGAGTGGCCGCCGCTCCAGAAGCCGTAGTATTCGTCGAGTTCACCGGGGGCCACCATGGCATCGCCTTCACTGGCGCGGGCGCTGCGGCTGCCGAGCAGGGCGCTGGTGCCAACACCGCCGACCACTCCGCTGGCAAGGCCGGCGCCGGCGACGCCGGTCACCGCACTGTTGCGTAGAAAGTGGCGTCGGGCCAGATTCTGGATACTGCGGGAATCGTCACTCACTTCAGTTCTCCTCAAGGCAGGGTATACGCCGCGGGTCGCCGTCCTGGCTTGATCCGCGGGGTTCTGCGTCACCCACGTCGCCGTGCGTCCTCGCCGCATTCCGTTCCAGGCGCTTTCTGCGCTTGACCCGGGGCGGACAGCGACGGTCGTCGTCGTAGGTGATCTGGCAGTCCAGGCAGTAGTGGCACTCCGAGGCCTCGATGCGACCGTCGGGATGGATGGCTACCAGCTCGCAGTCGTTGGCGCAGATCTGGCAGGGGGTGCCGCACTGGCCACGGTGCCGCCTGAGCCAGTCGAAAAGGCGCAGGCGACCGGCGATGGCCAGGCTCGCGCCCAGCGGGCAGACGTAGCGGCAGTAGGCCTTGTGCATGAAGGCCGAGCTTGCGATCAGTGCCACGGCGTAGAGCACATAGCCCCAGTCGCGCAGGAAGTGCAGGGTGATGGCGGTCTTGAACGGCTCGACCTCGGCCAGCCGCTCCGCCTGTCCCAGGTCGTAGAAGGACACCCCGACCAGGCCAAACAGGATCAGATACTTCACCACCCACAGCCGCCGGTGCACGGCGAAGGGCAGCGTCAGTTGCGGCACCTTCAGGTGACGGGCGAGCTGGTTGACCAGGTCCTGCAGCGCACCGAAGGGGCACAGCCAGCCGCAGAAGATGCTGCGGCCCCACAGCACCAGAGTGACCGCCACGAAGACCCACAGCACGAACATCAGCGGATCGATCAGGAAGGCCGACCAGCTGAAGCCATGGATGACGGAATGGATCAGCGCCAGCACATTGACCACCGAGAGCTGGGCCAGCGAGACCCAGCCGATATAGACCAGGGTGTAGAGCAGGAAGGCCTTGCGCAGCGGGCGCAGCAGGCGCGGACGACGCGCCAGGGCGTCCTGGAACGCCAGGATCAGTGACAGCGTCACCAGTCCAGCACCAAGCCCGATCAGCTCTAGCCGACTCTGCTGCCACATCTCGAGCCACAGCGGGGCGGGCTCCACCGGCTCGGGACGCTCGATAAAGGCCTCGGGCAGCGCCTGGTCGAGATGAAAGCGGGTGAACTCCTGGGTCAGCGGCCCCGAGGCCCGGCGCACCAGCAGGTTCAGCCGCCAGGGCGTGCCCGGGTCGAAGTGGGCGTCCTCGTGGATCACGAAGATGTCGCGTTCGCCGAGTGCGGGGGCTCCGTCGATGGCCAGACGCGGCAGGCGGCGCTGGTCGCTGTCGTGGAAGCTGATCGAGGCGTTGCCCTGGACCAGCTCGATACGATCGAAGATGCCGCCGCGCACGTAGCCCGACCCCTTGTAGGAAAAGCTGCCATCGGCGAGCAGGGCAACGGCGTGTTCGCCGGGGGCGAGGCTCGCCATCAACTGGTCGTAGCCGCGCTCGCCGAGCAGATTGCGGCCAACGCTCGGCGCATTGAGGTAGCCCAGGTAAAGATCGATGAAGGTGGCGTCGCGGGGCGGACGCTGGCCGCTCAGGTAGTGCTCCGCCGGGGTGCCGACGAAGGCGTCGTCGACCTCTCCCTGGCGCAGGGTCAGGTGACCCAGTGCCCCCTGGTCGAGCAAGCCCTGCCAGTCGGCGGGCGCGTAGATCTCGTCGCGCACGCGGGCGATTGGCGCTGCCGCGGGGTCCTCGATCAGCCCCAGGGCGGCGGCGACCAGGCGTCCTGCCCGCATGATGGTGTCGTTGACCACGATGACGGTCACGGTGGCGCCGGAGATGGCGTCGACGTCCTCTCCCACCTCCAGGCGCGACGTCACCGAGGTACCTAGGTGCTGGCCGGCGAAGTCGTCCAGGCGCTCTGACGGGATACCGACCAGCATGATCGGCTCGGAATGATTGAGCACCTTGGCCAGGCGCAGGCTGGCGGAAGGATCGATGGCGATCAGCAGGTTGACCGGCTTGCCCGAGTAGGCGGGGATCGGCGCGACCTCGGCGCTCTCGAAGGCGTAGCCGACCAGCTCGTCGCCTCGGTAGAGCGCATTGACCGGCCACGGCAGGTCGGCCACCGGCTCTATTCTGTCGGTGCCGGGAAAGGCCTGCTGAAACAGGGCGAGGTCACCCTTGGCGCTGCCAAGGTCACCGGGATACTGATCGAATTCCAGCGCCAGGGCGGGCAGGCTCAACCACATCGCCAACAGCACGACAAGCAGGCGCAGGGGAGAAGACCAGTGGCGGGGAAAATGGCGGGGGGCTTGGGTCATGGCATGACCTCGAGGCGCAAAGCGCCCCGAGGACGCTTCGCGCACCAGGGTGGGATCAGGGCGTCAGCGACGAGAAGTAGGCGGCGATGTCGGCGATATCCTGATCCGACAGGGCCGCCGCCTGGGGCGCCATGATGGCGGACATGCCACCACCGCGCTGACCCTCGCGGTAGGCCTTGAGCGCGCTTTCCAGGTACGGAGCGTTCTGACCCGCCAGGTTGGGATAGATCGGTCCGGTGGCCTTGCCGTCAGTGCCATGGCAGGCGGCGCAGGCGCCGATCTTGGTTTCACCGGCGGCGGCGTCGCCGGCGGCCTGGGCGTTGAGACTGAACAGACAGGCGGCGCCAAGCGCGGCCAGGGGGATCCATTTCATGATGAGCGCTCCTCGGTCTTGGGGCGTGATACCTGACGCAAGCGGCGTGCGGCTTGGGTCAGGCATCACGGTTTGTGCGGGATGTCCCTTGGGACTCTCGAGTATTGGAGCGCTCAGCGACAATACCCTATGACGTTGGTCAACTTTAGGCGGGGAGAGGTACGTCTTCCGTACTATGCTTGATCGGGATCACTGGGATGGCAGGGGCATCATTGCGGTTGGCTCTCGTTTGCACTACCTCGGGCGAGAACACGCCACAGGGGCAAGCGCCGTGATGCCGCTGCCGTGATTTGATGCAGATCATGTCTGGCTTCGTCTTGCCGGGACGGGCGGATTCGACGTGCGACAATGCCGACAGATGCCGCCGTCGGGCGGTCGTGTCACGAGGGGCCTTGTCGATGTCATCCGATGTTTTGCCGTTTCAGCGTGCGCTGGTCGAGAAGTACGACCGTCCAGGGCCGCGCTACACCTCCTATCCCACCGCGCCGCACTTCCACGACGGTTTCGGTGTCGCCGACTATCGCCAGGCGGTCGAGCGCAGCCAGCAGGGGGAGCCGAAGCCGCTGTCGGTCTACGTCCATGTGCCCTTCTGCGAAAGCCTCTGCTACTACTGTGCCTGCTCCAAGATCATTACGCACAATCGCGAGCGTGCCGCCGACTACCTGGCGCTGCTCAAGCGCGAGATCGCCCTGCAGGCGGCGCTGTTCGACGAGACCCGGGAGCTCAACCAGCTGCACCTGGGTGGGGGCACCCCGACCTTTCTGTCCAATGACCAGCTCAAGGGGCTGATCGACGCCCTGGCGCGCCACTTCCGGTTCGCCCCGGAGCAGCGCCGGGAATTCTCGCTGGAGGTGGATCCGCGTACGGTGACCCCCGCCCAGATCCATGAACTGCGCGAGATGGGCTTCAATCGTCTGAGCTTCGGCGTCCAGGACTTCGATCCGCTGGTGCAGAAGGCGGTCAACCGCGTGCAGAGCGAGGCCCAGGTGGCGGCCCTGGTGGACGCCGCCCGGGACGCCGGCTTCGCCTCGGTGTCGGTGGACCTGATCTATGGGCTGCCGCTGCAGACCCGCGACAGCTTCGACGCCACCCTGGCCAAGGTGGTGGCGCTGAGACCCGACCGCATCGCCGCCTACAGCTACGCCCACCTGCCGTCGCTGTTCAAGGCCCAGCGGCTGATCCGCGACGAGGACATGCCGCCGCCCGGGCGCAAGCTCGAGTTGCTCGAGCTGACCATCGAGCGGCTGACCCAGGCGGGCTACGTCTATATCGGCATGGACCACTTCGCCCTGCCCGAGGACGAACTCAGCAGAGCCCGTCACGACGGTACCCTGCAGCGCAATTTCCAGGGCTACTCGACCCACGCTCAGTGCGACATGATCGGGCTCGGGGTCACCTCCATCGGCAAGGTCGGCGACGCCTACAGCCAGAACGTCAAGACCACCGCCGAGTACGCCGAGCACCTCGAGGCCGGGCGGCTGCCGGTGTTGCGGGGCTATCGGTTGAGCGACGAAGACCAGCTGCGTGCCGAACTGATCACCTCGCTGATGTGTCACGGCGAGGTGCGCTTCGCCGAGTTCGAAGCCCGTCACGCTATCGACTTTCGCACGCATTTCGCCAGCGCCCTCGACCAGCTCGACGAGATGCAGGCCGACGGCTTGATCGAGATCAAGCAGCAAGCGCTCAGGGTACTGCCGGCAGGACGCCTGATGATGCGCAACGTGGCCATGGCCTTCGATGCCTACCTGGTCCCCGGCAGCGGGCGCTTCTCGCGCACCGTCTAGCCGGCTCTATCGCGGCTGCCCCGGGGCGAGACGCCCGGGGTAGGCCGCGCTACCTTTCATGCGCCAAAGCCGAATTAACGATCGGGTCTTCCATGGCCCGATTTTTCGTTTATATTGTGCCGCCGGTCGAAAATTTTACTATATCTGGTAGGGTGCCCGAGCTTATCCGGAGCGCGCATCCGCCCCTTTACGACCCCGTTTATTTGCCGGTAACTTCATCGGAGACAAGCTTTCATGACCACATCCGCCAAGGCCGCCGCCCTGTCGCAGGAGGTTCCCATGCAGGGCCCCTCGTATGACATCTGGGACGCCAAGTATCGCTTGAAGGACCGTCACGGCCAGCCCGTCGACGCCGACCTTCAGGCCACCTGGGACCGTGTGGCCAAGGCGCTGGCCGCCGTCGAGGGCGACGCCGCCGACAAATGGCTGCCGAAGTTTCGCTGGGCGCTGGAACACGGCGCCGTGCCGGCAGGCCGGATCACCTCCAACGCCGGGGCCGAGGGCTACAAGCCTGCGGTCAGCCTGATCAACTGCACGGTATCGCGGACCATCCGCGACTCCATGCACGACATCCTCGACAGCGTGGTGGACGCGGGCATGACCCTCAAGGCCGGCTGCGGCATCGGCTACGAGTTCTCCACCCTGCGCCACAAGGGTGCCTTCGTGTTCGGCGCCGGTGCCGGCACCAACGGCCCCCTGGCGTTCATGGATATCTACGACAAGATGTGCTTTACGGTGGCCTCCGCCGGCGGCCGTCGTGGCGCCCAGATGGGCACCTTCGACGTCGGTCATCCCGACGTGCGCGACTTTATCGAGGCCAAGCGTGAGGCCGGTCGCCTGCGCCAGTTCAACCTGAGCCTGCTGATCACCGACGAGTTCATGGAAGCGGTGAAGCAGGACGCCGACTGGCCGCTGGCCTTCCCGCTGCACGAGGGCGAGAAGGGCGACGTCGACGACAGCGAGCTGATCTACCGCGACTGGCCGGTGATCGAGGACGGTTACACCCAGGACGCCGAAGGTCGCGTGGCCTGCCGCGTGGTCGAGGTGATCAAGGCCCGCGAGCTGTGGGACACCATCATGCGGTCCACCTATGACTACGCCGAGCCCGGGTTCATCCTGATCGACCAGGTCAACCGCATGAACAACAACTGGTTCTGCGAAGAGATCCGCGCCACCAATCCCTGCGGCGAGCAGCCGCTGCCGCCGGAGGGCGCCTGCCTGCTGGGGTCGGTCAACCTGACCCGCTTCGTGATCGATCCGTTCGGCGACAAGCCGCGCTTCGACTGGGACAAGTACCGCGAAGTAGTGGCGATCTTCACCCGCATGCTCGACAACGTGGTCGAGATCAGCGGCCTGCCGCTGTCCGGCCAGCGCCGCGAGATCGAGGCCAAACGTCGCCACGGCATGGGGTTCCTGGGCCTCGGCTCGACCATGACCATGCTCAAGATGCCCTACGGCTCGGCCGAGTCGCTGGGCTTCACCGAGGAAGTCAGCCGAGTGCTGGCCGTGCAGGGTTGGAAGCAGGCGCTGGAGCTGTCCCGCGAGAAAGGCATGGCCCCGATCCTCGAGCAGGAGTTCGAGCTGACGCCGAAGATGCTGCGCGAGCGTCCCGAGCTCGGCCGCGACGGCTACGAGGTCGGCGACAAGGTGCCCGGGCGCATCCTGCACGCCCGCTACAGCCGCTACATGCAGAAGATCGCCGAGGTCGAGCCGCAGCTGGTGGCGGAGCTGGCCGAGCACGGCGCGCGCTTCACCCACCACTCGTCGATTGCCCCCACCGGGACGATCAGCCTGTCGCTGGGCAACAACGCTTCCAACGGCATCGAGCCGTCGTTCTCCCATCGCTACTTCCGCAACGTGATCCAGGCCGGCAAGAAGACCAAGGAGCAGGTCGAGGTGGTGTCCTTCGAGCTCGCCGCCTATCGTCACTTCATGCACGCCGACGCGGTGGAAAGCGACCTGCCCGACTACTTCATCACCGCCGACGCGGTGACCCCCAAGCAGCACGTGGCGGTGCAGGCCGCGGCCCAGGCCTGGGTCGACTCGGCGATCTCCAAGACCGTCAACGTGCCCACCGACTTTGCCTTCGAGGCGTTCAAGGACCTGTACCTGGACGCCTACCAGAGCCGCCTCAAGGGCTGCACCACCTTCCGCTTCAACCCGGAGGCCTTCCAGGGCGTGCTGGTGCGCGAGGATGACCTCAAGAACACTACTTATATCTTCGAGCTGGAGAACGGCGAGACCCTCGAACTCAAGGGCGACGAGACGGTGATCTACGACGGCGAGGAACACAACGCCGCCAACCTCTACGACGGCTTGAAGGAGGGGACCTATGGCAAGTGGTAATCGGACCAGCGGCGGGCCAGTCGGCCAGCCGCAATATCATGCCTGGGTCGTGAGCGTGTCACGCCCGCATCATCTTTCTGGAGGAGCCCGCTGATGGCTGTCGAAATCAATTCCAAGATCGTGGGCTACCGCGTCAAGAGCGAAGAGGCCGCCCCCGCGCCGGCCCCGCTGCCCGAGGAAAACCCGCTGACCATGCGCATCCCCTCGCGCCCCGAGGGAACGCTGGAGGCGGTATCCGAGAAGATCTCCTACGTCGGCGCCGAAGGCCGCAAGAAGGTCTACCTGCTGGTGTCCTTCATGCCGGTGGAAGGCGTGCTCAACGGCCAGCGGGTGATCATCGAGCGCCCGGTGGAGTTCTTCTTCCCCTCCGGCCAGCTGTCCAGCGAACACCAGTGGATCACCGCCACCATGCGCAGCCTGTCGCTGGCCGCCCGCGGCGGCTACGTCACCCAGGCGGTGGCGGATCTGCGCAAGGTGGCCTGGGACAAGGGCCTGGTGCGCTGCGGCATGAACCGCTGGAACAAGCCGATGTTCCACGACTCCGAGGTCGCCGCCATCGCCTGGTCGATCCAGCAGATCCTCTATCGTCGCGGCTTCCTCGACATCGACGGCAACCAGATTCCGGTGGAGGAGCTGGTCAGCCGCTACGCCCGGCGCCAGGCCTCCGGCCACGGCTGGTATCCCGCCGAGGTCGAGGACGAGACCCCGAGCGGCGCGGTCGAGCCGCTGGATGGCAAGCCCGCCGAGTCCGCCGCCGAAGGCGCCGGCCCCGCCGTGGTCGGCAACTGCCCCGAGTGTCGCGGCGAGCTGATCATGATGGACGGCTGCCCCACCTGCTACGCCGGCTGCGGCTGGTCGAAGTGTGGCTAGTCGACGTTTGGTTGGAAAGCACGACTAGAATACGTGGCTAGAAAGCACGGCTGGCGCGCGAATAGGCCAGCGTCACAACGATGGGCCCTTCGGGGCCCATCGTTGTGTCTGGAGGGGGGTGTCGTTCAGCCAGCGTCGTGACAGCAGGCGCTATGACGCCCCAGGCGGCTGAGCCTGGCCGGAGCGGGTGATGTTGTAGACGGGGTGGCCGCAGGGGCAGTGGTGGTTGATGAACCGGCTGCGGAAAAAACGGATGTCGAACTCCCGGACGTAGCTGGTCTTGTGGGCGGCCAGCACGATGTCAAAGGCGTAGTCGCGGTGGGCCTCGCCCCGACTCTGGGCGTCCAGGTAGGGCGTGTAGTCGGTGGTGATATGCAACTGGAGATGGGCTTCGCACAGGTGCCCGGTGAAGTAGGGCAACACACGTATCTGGCTTTCCTCCTTGGGCGCCGAGGGTTCGGGCATGCCAGTCACGTTGCCGATGATCACCTTGCGAGAATCCAGCACGAACATGCAGAGGCCGCTGCCGGTGCCAAGCAGGCTGCCAAGGTAGAGGGTTTCGGCATGGTCACCCTCTATCAGCTTGCGCATGGCGTGGACGGTGAAGCGATAGCTCTGCCAGTGGCACCACTGTGCTGCTCGTTGCAGTCGGTGATAGACACTAGCCCCGACGCTGCGACGCGCAAACCCGGCCAGGCGCTGGCGCAGACGGGATTGGCCCAGATAGAAGGCATAGTACCAGGCCACCAGTTTCGTAAACGCCAGGCAGATGATCGCAATGGTAAGGGTAACCAGCGACGTCTGAAGGAAGGGCTCGCCGAAGGGCTCGCCTTGGGTGTCTGGGTTGGCGTAAGGAGAAGCGGAGGGGGCAGAGAAAGCGTGCAGGAGGTAGAGCACAGCGAAGACCGGGAGGGCGGCCCCAAAGCCGGCGATGGCGCTGCGCAATGTCAGCTGTTGTCCGTTGGCACGAATGACGTAGCGTCGCCAGGAAGGGATCGAATGGCATAGCAGAAAGCCGGCCACCAGCAGGACGAAAGGTGGCAGCAGCTTGATGCCGCTCATTCCGGCTTGCTGTCCCTGCGATCGAGGCTGCGGCGAAGGGCTCTGACGTTGCTCTTGACCTTGCGCGACCGCACCAGCTCGGCGCTGTCCACGGAGACGGCGCCGCGATGCGATATCTTCATGCTACGCAGGTGGCCACCCTCTTTGGCCTTGAGGTAGCCTTCGAAGCTGGTTTCGATGGACATCGTTGCTCCTTTTCCGCTTGTGAACTTGATGCTCTGCGGAACCTGGGTGAAGCCAAGGGGCCGAACCCTATGATGTCCGCAGTGTAGCAGAGTTCCCATTTCGACCCCGGCATTCGGCTGTGTCAGAGCGTTCAACGAGCGCTACGCCAGAGGGCTTGATGGGCGTCATGAACCGAGGGCGACGGGATCGCTAGCATGACCCGGCGGCGTCGTGCCGCTTGACCAGGAACCCGTCATGTCGCTGTCACCGCTCGGCTCGCTGTCGTTGCCTTCTCTTGCCCTTCCTGCCTTGCCCACCCTTCCTTCGCTGTCGTCGTCGTTGACGTCCGGCGCCTTGACCCGGGTGCCCCATCGTCTGCATCTGTCACTGATGCGCCGTCTCGGCCCGCTGCCCCTGCCGCTGTTGCGCACGAGTCTCGAGCCCTGGCTCAACCGCACCCTGGCAGAGCCGCTGGCCGACGGTGAGTTCGACGTGCTTGAAGGGCGCCGTGTATGTCTGTCCATCGACGATCTGGCGCTGGCGGTCACCCTGACGCTTACGCACGGGCGCCTGCAGGTCACCGACGCGCCCTGGGAGGTGAAGGTGGCGGGGGGCTGGCGCGAGTTCGCCTGCCTGGCCAGCCGTGAGGAGGACCCGGACAGCCTGTTCTTCCAGCGCCGGCTGTGCCTGGAGGGTGATACCGAACTGGGGCTGACGGTGAAGAACCTGCTGGATGGCCAGGAAATGGAACTGCTGCATCCCTACCTGCTCGAGGTGCTGGGGCAGCTGCAGCGCTGGCTGCCCCGCCAGGCCTAGGCTCCTTGCTGACGGGTAGCGGAGGAGGCCGGCGAACCGGCCTCCTGAGTGAGGTGGCGTGGGAGGGAAGGGGCTTTCAGTCTTCCAGCACCGGCGCCAGATCCATCCCTGCCTGGCCGTGCCAGTAGCCGTTGCACAGCTCGGCGTCGACCAGCGCCAGCGGCGAGGGCGCCGGGTAGCGTCCCTGGCGGGCCAGGTCGAAGTCCGCCACCACCTCATCCATCCCCTCTGAACGCGGACTTAGCCGGGCCGTGGTGACGCCCATTGTGGCCATCTCGGCAAGCTCGTGGCGCAGGTCCTGACAGGCCCCGGACAGGGTCTGGATACCGTTCAGGGTGAACAGTCGACGGCTGTCGTCCTGGGTGGTCAGCGACAGCCCTTCCGGATAGTCCTGGCAGACGAACTGGCAGCGATCCTTGGGGTGCTGATGGTGACGCGCGGTAAAGCAGCGCGACGACCAGGCCAGCGGCAGGTGGCCGTAGGCCAGCACCTCGCAGTCCAGCGCCAGCCCCGCCTCGCGGGCGTCAGACAGCAGCCGGGCCAGGTCGGCGCCGGGCAACTCCACCGGGGCGACGAAGCGGAACATGCCGGCGCGCTTGAGGATCTCCAGGGTCGGCACATTGTAGAGGTTGAGCGCCGGGCCGCCGACGAAGGGCAGGCCCGCCTCGGACAGCCGGTGCACCGCGCTCATGTCGTTGGCCTCGACCAGGAAGTCGCCGTTGTCGCACAGCCTGGTCAGGTCGCGCAGGTCGGCGTTGGACTCGATCAGGGTCTGCGAACCGAGGATCACCTGCTTGCCGGCGGCGGCCAGCTGGTGGCCGATCTCCAGCCAGTCGGCGAGCTTCATGTCGCGCCGCCGGGAGCACACGGTCTCGCCTAGGGTGACGCTGGCCAGCGGCCAGTGGCAGGCCTGTTCATAGAAGGCGAAGTAGCGCTCGCGGGTCCAGTAGAAGGACACCGGGCCAAGGCTCAATTCCAGTGAAGCAGCGGTCATCTCGCCTCCTGTCATTTCCAGTCGCGCTCGTAGGCGCCGAGAGTATGGGTGGAGCCTTCGGCCAGCGGCGCCAGGGCGGCGCTCCAGTCGGCCTGGGGGCGATAGTCGTCGCCGGCCCGGTCCAGATGGTCCAGTGCCTGGCGCCACACGCGGGTGACGCTGGCCACATAGGCCGGACTGCGCTGACGACCCTCGATCTTGATCGCCTTGATGCCCAGCGCCGCCAGCTGGGGCAGCAGGTCCAGGGTGCTGAGGCTGGTCGGCGCCTCGATGGCGTGGCCGACGTCGCCCTCGACGTTGAAGCGTCCCTTGCACAGGGTCGGGTAGCCGGCCTGTTCGTCGGCGCGGTAGCGATCGATCAAGACGCCGTTCAGGCGCGATTCGCGTCCGCTGGCGGTCTCTTCCCAGCGCACGTGGGCCGCCGGCGAGCACACGCCGTGGGTGTTGGGCGACTCGCCGGTCAGGTAGGACGACAGATAGCAGCGGCCCTCGGCCATGATGCACAGGCTGCCGAAGGCGAACACCTCGAGCTCCACCGGGCTGTGGCGGGCCAGGTCGCGCACCTGGTGGATCGACAGCACCCTGGGCAGCACCGCACGGCGGATGCCGAACTCGCGGTGGTAGAAGGCCAGCGCCTCGTGGCTGGTGGCGGAGCCTTGCACCGACAGGTGGCGGGGGATGTCCGGGTGGCGTTCGGCGGCGTAGGCCAAAAGGCCCGGATCGGCCAGGATCAGGGCGTCGACCTGAAGCGAAGCCGCCTGGTCCACCGCCGCGCGCCACTGGGCCAGGCTCGACTGCTGCGGGTAGGTATTGATCGCGCAGAACACCCGGCAGCCCCGGGCGTGGGCGTAGTCGATACCTTCCCGGGCGCGCTTGTCGGTGAAGTTCAGCCCGGCGAACTGGCGGGCGTTGGTGGCGTTCTGAAAGCCGAAGTAGACCGCGTTGGCGCCCTCGTCCACGGCGCGCTTCAAAGCGGGCAGGCTACCCGCGGGACAGACCAGTTCCATGTCGATCTCCGAGCGAAGAGAGGCGCCATGCTAGCCCCACGCGGACACCGCCGGCTTGATGCGTATCAGTGTCCGCCAATGAAGTGAGGGATGGAGCGAAGGGATGACGCGCTGCACCGGGGCCGGGTGTGGACAACCTGGCGATGGTGGGAATCCGACTTGCGGGTCAGGCGTGCAGATAAAGGTGGCGATGAGCTTGTGAGTCGTTCTGTGGATAACCCTGTGTGGCACCTTGTGAAAAGCGGTGGGCAGGCGGTGCAGGGGCTGTGGGCAGCGGTGTATAAGTCGCCTGTCAGTGGTGGATCAGCGGCTCGCTCGCTGTGGTAAACGAAAACGGGCCCCGCAGGGCCCGTGGTCTTCTTGCCGGAGCCTACTGACCGCCGGAGGGGAAGTGGAACTCCGCCTGGGTGGTCTCGAAGGGCGAGGGCCAGCGCTGTGACACCGCCTTGCGACGGGTGTAGAAGCGCACAGCGTCAGGGCCGTAGGCGTGCAGGTCGCCGAACAGCGAACGCTTCCAGCCGCCGAAGCTGTGGCTGGCCACCGGCACCGGCAGCGGCACGTTGATACCCACCATGCCGACCTCGATGGCGTCGGTGAAGCGACGCGCCGCCTCGCCGTCACGGGTGAACAGGCAGGTGCCGTTGCCGTACTCGTGGGCGTTGGTCAGGGCGATGGCCTCGTCGAGGCTGTCGACACGCACCACGCACAGCACCGGGCCGAAGATCTCCTCGCGGTAGATGGTCATCTCCGGGGTGACCCGGTCGAACAGGCAGCCGCCGACGAAGAAGCCGTTCTCGTGGCCCGGGACCACCAGCTCGCGGCCGTCGGCCACCAGGGTGGCCCCTTCCTGCACGCCCTTCTCGATATAGCCGAGCACCTTGTCGCGATGCTGGGCGGTGACCAGGGCGCCCATGTCCAGGCCCTTGTCGGTGCCGGGGCCGATCTTCAGCGCGGCGATCTTGGGGCCCATGGCCTCGATCAGGCGGTCGGCGGTGTCATCGCCGACGCACACCGCCACCGAGATCGCCATGCAGCGCTCGCCGGCGCTGCCGTAGGCGGCCCCCATCAGGGTGTTGGCGGCGTTGTCGATATCGGCGTCGGCCAGCACCACGGCGTGGTTCTTGGCGCCACCGAGGGCCTGCACCCGCTTGCCACTCTCGGCGCCACGCCGGTAGATGGTTTCGGCGATGGGGGTCGAGCCGACGAAGGACACGGCCTTGACCTCGGGGGCGTCGAGCAGCGCCTCGACGGTCTCGCGGCCGCCCTGAACCACGTTCATGATGCCCTGGGGCAGGCCGGCTTCCTCGAGCAGGCGGGCGACCGCCAGGGCGGCGGACGGGTCCTTCTCGGAGGGCTTGAGCACGAAGGCGTTGCCGCAGGCGATGGCCATCGGGTACATCCACAGCGGCACCATCGCCGGGAAGTTGAACGGGGTGATGCCGGCCACCACGCCCAGCGGCTGAAAGTTGGAGAAGGCGTCGATGGACGGCCCCACGTTGTGGGAGTACTCGCCCTTGAGCAGCTCCGGCACGCCGCAGGCGTACTCGACGTTCTCGATGCCGCGCTTGAGCTCGCCCATGGCGTCCTCGAGGGTCTTGCCGTGCTCCTCGCTGATCAGTTGCACCAGGCGATCGGCGTCACGCTCCAGCAGCGCCTTGAAGCGGTACATCACCTGGGCGCGCTTGGCCGGCGGGGTGTCGCGCCAGGCCGGGAAGGCCGCCTGGGCGGCGTCGATGGCGGCCTTGACGGTGTCGGCGTCGCCGTCGGCGACCTGGCGAATGGTCTCGCCGGTGGCCGGGTTGGTGACCGGCAGGTGGCGGCCGGCCTCGAGATCCTGGCCGTTGATCCAGTGATTGACGTTGTCCATCGAGGGTCCTCAAGTGTCGAAAGGGCGGACGGGCATGGCCCGTCCGCGCTGTGGATAACGCTGTGAACAGTGGGTGTAAAGGTTGTCCACAGGCTGTCGGTTTCAGGTGGATAAGCCGGGCGCTCGGTACCGGCAAGCGGCCTCAGTCGAGCGGCCCCGGGCGAGCGGCCCCGGGCGAGCGGACTTAGTCGAGCGGCCTCAGTCGAGCCGGTCGAGGGTCTCGGCGACGGCGCCGAACAGGCGCTCGAGCTCGGCCTCGGTGGTGGCGAAGGGAGGGCCGAACTGCAGGGTGTCGCCGCCGAAGCGCACATAGAAGCCGGCCTCCCACAGCGCCAGGTGGGCGTCGCGCGGGCGGATGGCCGGATCGCCGTCGCGCGGGGCCAGCTGGATCGCCCCGGCCAGGCCGAAGTTGCGGATGTCGACCACATGGGAGCGGCCCTTCAAGGCGTGCAGGCGATCCTCGAAGGCCGGGGCGATGGCCCTGACCTGGGCCGGGAAGTCCTCGCGCTCGAGCAGGTCCAGCGCGGCCAGGGCGGCGGCGCAGGCCACCGGATGTCCGCTGTAGGTGTAGCCGTGGGGGAATTCGATGGCGTGCCCCGGGCCGCCGGCGTGCATGAAGGTGTCATGGATCTCGCCAGAGGCGATCACCGCACCCATCGGCACGCAGCCGTTGGTGATCTGCTTGGCCACCGTCATCAGATCCGGGGTGACGCCGAAGGCCTCGGCACCGGTGCGCGCGCCGCTGCGACCGAAGGCGGTGATCACTTCATCGAAGATCAACAGGATGTCGTGGGCCGAGCAGATCTCGCGCAGCCGCTCGAGGTAGCCCTTGGGCGGCACGATGACCCCGGCGGAGCCGGACATCGGCTCGACAATCACCGCAGCGATGTTGGAGGCGTCGTGCAGCGCGATCTGCTCGAGCAGCGCATCGGCAAGCTCGGCCCCCGTCTCCGCCTGGCCCCGGGTGAAGGCCTGGTTCGGCTGCAGGGTGTGGGGCAGGTGGCTCGAGTCCAGCAACTGGCCGAAGTGCTTGCGGTTGCCGCCGATGCCGCCAAGGCTGGTGCCGCCGATGTTGACCCCGTGGTAGCCCTTGGCGCGGCCGATCATGCGGGTCTTTTCCGGGCGGCCCTTGAGCCGCCAGTAGGCCTTGGCCATCTTCAGCGCGGTATCGGCGGACTCGGAGCCGGAATCGGTGAAGAACACATGGTCGAGCCCGGCCGGAGTCAGGCTCGCGACCTTCTCGGCCAGCTTGAAGGCCAGCGGATGGGACACCTGAAAGCTCGGCGCGAAGTCGAGACTGCCTAGCTGGTGGGCCACCGCCTCGCGGATCTCTTCACGGTTGTGGCCGGCGCCGCTGGTCCACAGACCCGACAGCGAATCGAACACCCGGCGGCCGCGGTCGTCGATGAAGTAGCGGCCCTCGGCGCCCTGGATCATCCGCGGGTGCTGGTGGAAGTCCTGGTGGGCGGTGAACGGCATCCAGTAGTGATGGTTGAGCCCGGCCCCCGCAGGTCGCTCGGCGTGGGCGTCGGGATGGGTATCGAGGGTGTCGAAGGTCAGCATGGCGAGTCTCCTGTCAGGGGCCGCAGGGCGGGCATGGACTCAGCATGGACAGGGCTTCAGGTTTGTAAAATCACTCTTTGTTGTCGTTCACGTGAGTAAAGATAAACGTTTAGTGTCGGCGATTTCTTTTCTTGACCAATTCACGCAACGGGTCTAATCCTTATATTTATTCGAATAAATGACCGAGGCGATCCGTGCCGACTTCCTTTCCCCAGCGCCGACAGAAGCTCGCGGACCTGATCTGCGAGGACATCAAGCAGAAGATCGTGATGGAGAACCTGTCGCCGGGTGACCGCCTGCCCAACGAGAAGGCCCTGATGGAGCGCTATGAATGCGCCAAGGGCACCATTCGCGAGGCGCTGCGGGTGCTCGAGGTGGAAGGCCTGGTCGCGCTCAAGACCGGCCCCGGTGGCGGCGCCATCATCCGCGAGGTGACCGTCGATCCGGCCTGCCGCGCGCTGCGCAATTTTCTGCACTTCCAGCACGTGGACGGTAGCCAGGTCTATCAGCTGCGGCGGATGGTGGAGGTCGAGGTGGCGGTCTCGGCCATGGACCGGCTCGATGCGGCGGGGCTGACCCGGCTGCGGGACAACATCGATCAGTGCCAGCGCCCCCATGAGGACGAACTCAGCCAGCGCCAGCACCGCATGCTGGAACTCGAGTTTCACAACATCCTGGCCGAGTACTGCCCCAATCCGCTGCTGCGCTTCATGAGCACCTTCCTCAACGACCTGCTGCGCGACCTGGTCGTCATCAAGAAGGCCTACAAGCCGGAGCGCCACGCCTTCGACGAATCGAACATCCGCTATCACATCGCCCTGCTGGAGGCCTTCGAGGCCAGCGACCGCGAGGCGGTGCGCCGCCTGATGTACGAGCACATGTGTGACGCCGAGCACCATATGTCGGCACTGGAGGGCGAGATGGCCAAGCAGTTCCTGGTCTCACCTGACGCCCTCGGCGAGGCGGGCGGCTAGCCTCCTGGCCCCCGACCTGCGGCAAACCAACCAACAATGACAACAACTGCCACCCCACGCCAGCGACCCCTCATCCACTCCGATGACGTCGAAAAAAGAGGAACAACAATGACTGTGCGCAAGACCTCCCTGATGCTTTCCGCCCTGGCCCTTGGCCTGGCGACCCAGCCGCTGCTGGCCCAGGATCAACAGCCGCTCACCTTCTATGGGGTGAAGTCCCTCTCCGGTGCCTTCGCCAGCTACGGCAAATACGCCGAGATGGGCTCCCGGCTGGCGGTGGAAGAGGCCCGAGAAACCCTCGGCCGCGATATCGAGTACGTCAGCCTGGACACCGAGGGCAACGCCGGCCGCGCCATCCGCAAGGTGCAGGAAGCGATCAACCAGGACGGCGGGCGACTGTTCAACGGTGCCACGCTGTCATCCACGGCGCTGGCGGTGGGCAAGGAAGTGGCCGGCGTCGAGGGCGTGTTCATGACCCCCGCCGGCGCCGACGAGCTGACCGGCAGCGAGTGCAACGCCTCCACCTTCCGCTGGTCGGTGCCGACCTACGGGGCCATCCGCGAGACCCTGGTGCCGCTGATCGAGGCGTTACCCGAGGCCAAGCGCTTCTACACCATCACCCCCGAGTACGTGTTCGGCGAGGCGCTGCTGGACAACGCCAAGGCGGTGTTCGAGGAGTACGGCGTCGAGCACGTCGGCAACAGCTATCACTCGCTGCAGGAGCAGGAGTTTTCCGGCTACCTGACCAACGCCATGTCGGCGGCGCCGGACGTGCTGGTGCTGTTGAACTTCGGCTCCCAGTCCTCCAACGCCCTGCGCCAGGCGCGCAACTTCGGCCTCAACGAGCAGATGGACATCCTGATGGTGTGGTCGGCGGGCCTCGACCAGTTCGAGGAACTCGGCGCAGCCAACGTCGACGGCATCTACTTCGGCGCCCAGTACTGGCACGAGGTCGACACCCCCTTCAACCAGCAGCTGGTGGCCTCGGTGCGCGAGGCCTACGACATCACTCCGACCTATCCCCTGGCTGCCGACTACACCATGACCCGCGTGATGCTTGAAGTGGCCGACGCCAGCGGGGCCAGCGAAGGTCCGACGCTGATCGAGGCGCTGGAAGGCTACACCTACCAGGGCCCCACCGGTGAGGAGACCATCCGCGCCTCCGACCATCAGGTGATCAAGGACTACTACCTGCTCAAGGGCAAGGCCGAGGGCGAGATGGAAGACCCCGACGACTACGCCGACGTGATCAGCGCCGGGCGCTCCTTCGTCACCCCTGAGGACTCGCCCTGCCAGCTGTAAGGCTGTCAGCTTGCCAATCTGCCGGGGACGGCGTCCCCGGCACGACAGGAGTCGGGACCATGCTTAACGTCTATCTGTTCCAGATCCTCAACGGTCTGGGGCTCGGGATGATCTATTTCCTGATTTCGGTGGGATTGACGCTGATCTTCGGACTGTTGAACTTCGTCAACTTCGCCCACGGGGCCTTCTTTCTGGTGGGCTCCTACCTCTGCTACACCCTGGTCAGCCTGACCGGCAACTTCTGGCTGGCGCTGATCGCAGGCCCCTTGCTGGTGGCGCTGCTGGCCTGGGCGCTGGAGCGCAGCCTGATCCAGCGCATCTACCACCTGCCGCATACCTTCCAGATTCTGGTCACCCTGGGTATCGCGCTGATCATCCAGGAGCTGTCAATCATGATCTGGGGCCCGGTGGGCAAGAGCATCCCCACCCCGGAGGCACTGCAGGGCGTGGTACGCATCGGCAACTTCGCCTACCCCTACTACCGGCTGTTTCTGATCGGCTTCAGCGCCCTGGTGGCGGTGGTGCTGTGGCTGCTGCTCGAACGCACCCGCTTCGGCGCGCTGGTGCGCGCCGGCAGCGAGTCCACCGAGATGGTATCGCTGCTGGGTTCCAACATCTTTCGCCTGTTCTCCATCACCTTCGCCCTCGGGGTGGGCCTGGCCGGGCTTGCCGGGGTGCTGTCGGCGCCGCTGCGCGGGGCGCACCCCTTCATCGGGCCGGAGGTGCTGGGCCTGGCCTTCGTGGTGGTGGTGATCGGTGGCATGGGGTCCTTCACCGGCGCCCTGGTGGCGGGGCTGATCGTCGGCGTAGTGCAGAGCCTGATGACCTCGCTGTGGCCCCAGGGCGCCAGCCTGATGATCTACGCCGCCATGGCGGTGGTGATCCTGCTGCGTCCCCACGGACTGTTCGGGAGAGCATGAGATGATGACCAAGACACTCGATACCGCCGCTGCCAACCCAGGCCGGCGCCGCTTCAAGGGGCGTCTCGGCGCCGGCACCACCCTGGCGATGCTGGCGGTGATGGTGCTGCTGCCGCTGGTGCTGCCCTCCGCCACCCTGGCCACCGAGATCCTGATCTTTGCCATGGCCGCACTGGCCTGCAATCTGCTGCTCGGCTTCACCGGACTTCTGTCCTTCGGCCAGGCGATCTTCTTCGGCGCCGGTGCCTACATCAGCGCGCTGGCGATGATCCACCTCGACGCAGGACTGATCGGCGCGCTGCTGATCGCCGTGGTGGCGGGCTGTGTGCTGGCACTCGGCGTGGGCATGCTGTGCATCCGGCGCAAGGGCATCTACTTCGTGATGCTGACCCTGGCGCTGACCCAGATGGCCTACTTCCTGGCCTACACCCTGAGCGACTGGACCGGCGGCGACAATGGCCTGCTCGACGTGCCGCGCCCGCCGCTGGCGGTGGGCGAGACGACCCTGATCAGCTTCGCCTCGCCGCTGGCCTTCTATGCCCTGGTTGCCACGCTGTTCGCACTGATCTACGTGGTGGCCCGGCGCATCACCGACTCGCCGTTCGGCAGCACCCTGCTGGCGATCCGCGAAAACGAGCAGCGCGCCTCGGCGCTGGGCTACGACACCCGTCTGTTCAAGATCATGGTGTTCGTGCTGTCCGGCGGCATCACCGCCCTGGCCGGGGCGCTCTACGGCATGCTGCTGAACTTTGTGCCGCTGTCCAATATCGAGCTGTTGATGTCCGAGCAGATCCTGATCATGACCATCATCGGCGGGACCGGCTCGCTGTTCGGTTCGCTGCTGGGCGCCGGCGCCATCGTGCTGCTGGGCGACCTGCTGTCGTCGATCTGGCCGCGCTGGATGCTGCTGCTGGGCGTGGCGCTGATCGCGGTGGTGATCTTCATGCGCGGCGGTCTGTGGGGCGGGCTGTCGAGCCTGCTGGAGCGACGCCGTGGCAACCACGCCGAACCGCACAAGGAGGCCAGCCATGACTGACGTACTGCTGGAAACCCGCGACCTGGCCCTGGCCTACGGTGCCTTTCGGGCGGTGGACGGAGTCAGCCTGCGCATCGCCCGCGGCAGCATCCATACCGTGATCGGACCCAACGGCGCCGGCAAGACCAGCCTGTTCCATTGCCTCACCGGTGAGCGTCGGCCCACCGCCGGGCGCATCCTGCTCGATGGCCGCGAGATCACCAGGGAGCCGCCCCACGGCCGGGTCGGCCTGGGCATGTCGCGCTCTTTCCAGGTCACCAGCCTGTTCCAGGAGCTCAGCGTCCACGAAAACCTGCGCCTGGCCGCCCAGGGCATCGACGGCTGGCGTGCGCTCAACTTCTGGCAACGCCTGAACAAGCGCCGCGAGCATCTGGCTCGGGCCGACGAGATCCTCGAGCGCATCGGTCTTGCCGAGCGCGCCGGGGTGGCGGCAGGGGAGCTGTCCCACGGCCAGCAGCGCATCCTCGAGGTGGGCATGGCGATCTGCCCGCGGCCCAAGCTGCTGCTGCTGGACGAGCCCACCTCGGGCATGGGCATCGACGATATCCCCAGCATGACCTCGCTGATCGGCGAGCTGGGCAAGGACCACAGCATCCTGCTGATCGAGCACAACATGAGCATCGTGATGTCGATCAGCGACACCATCACCGTGATGAACCGCGGGCAGGTACTGGTCGAGGGCGACCCCGAGACCGTGCGCAGCGATGCCCGCGTGCGTGACGCCTATCTGGGGGAGGCCGCCTGATGCTCGAGATCAAGGATATCCACAGCTACTACGGCAAGAGCCATGTGCTCGAAGGCGTCTCTTTGACGGTGGGCGAGGGCGAGCTGGTGACCCTGCTGGGGCGCAACGGTGCCGGCAAGACCACCACCCTGAAGAGCATCATGGGGCTGGTCGACACCCCCGCCGGCAGCATCGAGCTCAACGGCCAGTCGCTGCTTGGCCAACCGCCGTTTCGCATCGCCCGCCAGGGCGTGGCGCTGGTGCCGGAGCACCGCGGCATCTTCAGCATCCTCAGCGTGGAGGAAAACCTGCAGATCGCGGTACGCGCCGGCAGTCGCTGGCAGATGGCCGACATCTATCGCTGGTTTCCGCGCCTCGAGGAGCGCCGCCGCAACCGCGGCAACGCCCTGTCCGGGGGCGAGCAGCAGATGCTGGCGATCGCCCGGGCGCTGCTCAACGATCCGCGGATCCTGCTGCTCGACGAGCCCACCGAGGGCCTGGCCCCGGTCATCGTCGACGAGATCGTCAAGATCTTGAAGGCGATCCGCGAGGAGGGCCTGTCGGTGCTGCTGGTCGAGCAGAACCTGCGGGTCTGCGAGGCGGTGGCCGACCGCCACTACATCCTCGAGCAGGGCCAGATCGTCTACACCGGCAGCGCCGACGACTTCCGTGACGATCCCGGCGTGCGTGATCGCTACCTGGCCCTGAGCGCCTGAGACCACTCTTTTGCAAGGACGATACCCATGACCGTTTCCGTGACCCCATCCGAGGCTGCCGGCGCCGTGCTCAAGAGCGACGGCGAGCGCCTGTGGCAATCCTTGATGACCCTGGCCGAGCTGGGCGCGACCCCCAAGGGGGGCGTCAATCGCCAGGCGCTGACCGAACTCGACCGTCAGGCCCGTGACCTGTTCATCGACTGGTGCCGGGCCGAGGGCTGCCAGATCCGCATCGACGCCATCGGCAACATCTTCGCCCGACGGGCGGGCAGCGAGCCCGGCATGCCGGCGGTGATGACCGGCAGTCATATCGACACTCAGCCCACCGGCGGCAAGTACGACGGTTGCTTCGGCGTGCTGGCCGGGCTCGAGGTCATCCGCACCCTCAACCAGCACGCCATCACCACCCGGGCTCCGGTCGAGGTGGTGGCCTGGACCAACGAGGAAGGCTGCCGTTTTCCGCCCTGCATGATGGGCTCCGGGGTGTTCACCGGCGAGCTTGGCCTCGATGAGATGCTGGCCCGTTGCGACGACCAAGGGGTCAGTGTCGGCGAGGCGCTGGACGCCATCGGCTATCGCGGCAGCGACCGTGTGGACCTCGACGAGGTGAAGGCCTACTTCGAGGCCCATATCGAGCAGGGGCCGCTGCTCGAGGATACCGCCACCACCCTGGGCGTGGTGATCGGCGCGCTGGGGCAGAAGTGGTTCGATGTCACCCTGACCGGCGTCGAGGCCCACGCAGGCCCCACTCCCATGCACCTGCGCAAGGACGCCCTGGTCGGCGCCGCCGAGATCACCCTGGCGGTCAACCGTATGGCCAACGAGGCGGCGCCCCACGGGCGCGGCACCGTCGGCGTACTGACGCCCCACCCGGGCTCGCGCAATGTGATTCCCGGCCAGGTGCGGATGACCGTCGACCTGCGCCATCTGGAATCGGACGCCCTCGAGGACATGGCCACCCGGCTCGCCGAGGTGGTGGCCGAGGTCAGCCAGCGCCACGGTCTGCGGGCGGAACTCACGCCCACCGCGGACTTCCCGCCGGAGGCCTTCGACGAGACCTGCGTCAAGGCGGTGCGTGCCGGCGCCGAGGCCCATGGCCTGTCGCACATGGACATCGTCAGTGGTGCCGGTCACGACGCCATCTTCCTTGGCCGGGTGGCGCCCACCGCCATGATCTTCGTGCCCTGTGAAGGCGGCATCAGTCACAACGAGATCGAGTACGCCACGCCGGAGGACCTGCACGCCGGCTGCAACGTGCTGCTCCACGCGGTGCTGGACAGCGCCGGCGTCGCCGCTCGGGCCGAGGGAGGGCAGCGATGAGTCAGGCAACGCTCCCCCCCGAGCGTCAGGCCAGCGATGAGCCGGCCCTGGCCGAGCTGGGCGCCTGCCAGGCGCTCGAGGCCTTTCGTCAGCGGCGATTGACCCCGAGCCAGGTGATCGAGGACTGCCTTGCGCGGATCGCCCGGGACAACCCAAGGGTCAACGCCTTCGCCCATGTCGCCGGCGACGAGGCGCTGCGTGCCGCCGAGGCCTCCACCCGGCGCTGGCGCGAGGGCACGCCATGCGGCCCGCTGGATGGCATCCCGGTCACCATCAAGGATTTGACGCTGACCCGTGGCATGCCGACCCGCATGGGCTCGCGCACCAGCGACCCGGACGCCGCGATGGAGGTGGACGCCCCGGTCAGCGGCTTTCTGCGGCAGGCCGGAGCGATCATCGTCGGCAAGACCCTGTCGCCGGAGTTTGGCTGGAAGGGGGTGACCGACAATCCGCTCCACGGCATCGCCCGCAATCCCTGGAATCCTGCGCTGACCCCGGGGGGCTCCTCCGGGGGCGCCGGGGCGGCGGCGGCGCTCAACCTCGGCATGCTGCACCAGGGCAGCGACGCCGGCGGTTCCATCCGCATCCCCTGCAGCTTCACCGGCACCTTCGGTATCAAGCCGACCTTCGGCTGGGTGCCCCAGTGGCCGGCCAGCGCCATGAGCACCCTGTCGCATCTGGGACCGATGACCCGCAGTGTCGAGGACAGCGCCCTGATGATGAGCCTGCTGGCGCAGCCGGACGCTCGCGACGGCTACCTTGGCGGCCCCTGTCCCATCGACTGGCGCACGCCGCCGCCGCAGGACCTGCGTGGCTGGCGCGTCGCGCTGAGCCTGGATCTGGGCTACGTTCAGGTGGCGCCGGATATCCGCGCCCGGGTGGAGCAGGCCGCCAGTGAACTCGAGGCGCTGGGGGCTCGGGTCGAGCGCCTCGACCCGGGCTTCGAGGATCCCATCGACACCTTCAATACGCTGTGGTTCTCCGGCGCCTCCCAGGCGCTTTCGAGGCTGTCGCCACAGCAGCAGGCGCTGCTGGACCCCGGCTTTCTCGAGATCGCCCGTCGCGGCGCCGATATTCCCCTGGCCGAGTACCTCGACGCCCGCCGCCGACGCGCCGAGCTGACCGCTTGCATGGCCGACTTTCATCGGCGCTTCGATCTGCTGGTGACCCCGACGATGCCGATCTCGCCCTTCGCGGCCGGTCATAACGTGCCGCCGGGCGGCCCCTACCGGGAATGGATGGACTGGACTCCCTTCACCTATCCGTTCAACTTGACCCAGCAGCCGGCGGCGTCGCTGCCCTGCGGGCTGGACGACCAGGGCCTGCCGGTGGGGCTGCATCTGGTGGGGCCGAAGTTCCGCGATGACAGGGTCATGCAGGCGGCCGCGCTGCTGCAGGCGCGCCTGCCTCGGCTGAACCCGCCGGGGCTCGGTTAAAGCGCTCCGTCCTTCAAGGCGGATACAGCGGACGATGCGGCGAGGGTGATAGAGAGTCGACCGCAAACGACAGCGGGGCCGATCGGCCCCCCTGTCGTTTTTCATGGTGCCCGATTCATGCCGCGCCGTCTTGTGGCGCCCAGTTGATGAAGCGTCTTCTTATGGCGCCCGGGGCTGCGCCTTCTTGTGGCGCCCGGGGGCCGCGCCTTCTTGTGGCGCCCGGGGGCCGCGCCTTCTTATGGCGCCCGATGCCGCGCCGACAGACGGATATCCCTCACTAAAGTCGCATTTCGCCGTCGTCATGCTCTGGCTATCTTGGGTACACGAATACTTTGTATGATGTAATACCTTAAGTGCAAAAGCCGAAGTAGTCGTCACAAGAGCAGCAACCACAAGAGCAGCAGTCCCCACAGGAACGGCCACACCGCGTTGCGTCGGCCGTCCCCGCAAGCCAACAACAAGCACTGCCCTGACGGTGGCAAGGAGTGGAAGAGATGCGCAAGTCGATGAGCATGACCCTGGGTGGCCTGGCGCTGGTCGTCAGTGCCTCGGTCGCGGCGGACTATCCGGAGCGCGACGTTCGCATGATCGTGCCCTGGGGCGCCGGCGGCGGTACCGACGGTATCGTGCGCAAGATCTCCAACCTGGCCGAGGAGCCGCTGGGGGGCACCGTCTACGTCGAGAACATCGAAGGCGGCATGAGCGCCAACGGCCTGGTGCAGGCGCTGGGTGCGCGCCCCGATGGCTACACCCTGATCGCGCTGACCTACGATAGCGTCGTCACCATCCCGTGGCAGGGGATGCTGGCCGGCTACGATATCGACAAGCTGGATCTGATCGCGCGGATCACCAGCGAGCCGGACGCCGTCGTGGTGCCGGAGGATTCGCGCTTCGATAGCCTCGAGGCATTGATCGAGGCGGCCAAGGCCGCGCCGGGGGAGATCCGCGCCGGTATCCAGAACATGGGCTCGCGGACCCACCTGACGTTGCTGCAGCTGCAGGACCAGGCCGAGGTGGAGTTCAAGATCGTCTCCTATCCCGGTGGTGCGGCGCCCCAGAAGGAGGCTCTGCTCAATGGAGAGGTGGACCTGGCGCTGACCAGCCTCGGTGACTTCGAATCGCTGATCTCGGCGGGTGACGCCCGTGGCCTGGTGGAGTTCACCGACGTCCAGAGCGAGAGCTTCCCCGACGTGCCCCCGGCAACCGAGCTGGGCTACGACATCCAGATGGGCAGTTTCGTGATCCTGGCGGCGCCTGCCAATACGCCGGACGACGCCGTGACGGCCCTCGAGGCGGCCTATCAGCAGGCCTACGACAGCGAGGAATTCCAGAACTGGCTGGTCGACGTCGGTGTCACCCCCAACTGGCTGGGCACCGATGAGGTCGAGGACTGGGCCGAACAGACCCAGGGTGAGCTGTTCGCGCGCATGGATGAGCTGAAGGAAGCCGGCCTGATCGGCCAGTAAGCCCGCGCCGCCACCGCGGTGGCGGCTCTTTTCCGGAGGACTCCCGATGAAATCGCTCTCCCGCCTGGGGACCTGGCTGACGGGGCCGACAGGTGTCGTCGTCTGCCTGTTGGCCCTGACCCTGATCTATCTGCTCGAGGCGTTCAAGATCGCGCCGCCCATCAAGAACGGGGCCCTGACCGCCTCCTTCTTCCCGGTGGCGCTCGCCGTGGTCATGCTGCTGGCGCTGGGTGGCGTGATCCTCGCCGATCGACGCGAGGCGGCCGGTGGCGAGGCTGGTGGTGAGGCCGGCGCCGGGGAAAGCGACGAGGGCGGCGACAACCGTGGCGATGCAAAGGTGGCGGCGTGGCGAGGGCCGGTGGCGGTCACCCTGCTCACCGCCGTCTATATCGCCCTGTTTGCCCACCTTGGCTACTTCATCGCCACCTTCCTCTACGCCTTCAGCATGACGCTGGCCTTCGCCATCGGGCGGCCCTCGCCGCAGGCGCTGGCGTTCAAGGCGCTGGTGGCCGGCGTGATCACCCTGCTGGGATATGGGCTCTTCGAGCTGGTGTTCCAGGTTCGCCTGCCGACGCCTTGGATCTGACCCATGGACTATCTGATCGAACTCTCCAAGGGCCTTGCCGTGCTGATGCAGCCCGACATCCTGCCCTACCTGATCGGCGGCTACCTGATCGGCACCTTCTTTGGCGCCGTGCCGGGGCTCACCTCGATGCTGGCCATCGCCCTGCTGCTGCCGTTGACCTACAGCCTCGACATCACCGCGGCGCTGGTCGCCTGCGCCGCCATCTTCATGGCCGGCATGTGCAGTGGCAGCATCACCGCTACCACCATCAATATTCCCGGTGCCCCGGCCTCGATGATGACCGCCATCGAGGGCTACCCCATGCAGCAGCGGGGCGAGGGCGCCAAGGCGCTGGGCCACGCCGCCCTGGCGTCGATGATCGGCGGTGCCCTGGGCGCCATCATGCTGATGGTGATGGCGCCGCTGGCCACCGAGGCGGCGCTGCTGATTCGCACGCCGGGCAAGTTCTCGCTGATCGCCTTCGCCCTGATCGTGATCGTCATCTCCCAGCGTGGGGCCATCTCCAAGGGCCTGGTCGCCACCACCCTGGGGGTGATGGTGGCCACCGTCGGTATCGATGTGATGCAGCCGGTCACCCGCTTCACCTTCGGCACCGGCGTGCTGATGCAGGGCATCGACATCATGCCGCTGGTCATCGGCGCCTTCGCCGTCAGTGAGCTGCTGGTGCAGTCGCAGAACCGCGCCTCGCGCACCGTCGAGGTCGACGCCATCAAGGCCAGCGTCATTCGCCGCCGGGACTTTATTCCACCCTGGCACGAGGTGCGTGAAATCGGCGTCTATCGCTACGTCAAGACCGCCATCATCGGCTACAGCGTCGGCGTGCTGCCGGGCGCCGGAGGCTCCATGGCGGCCTTTGTCGCCTACGCCGAGTCCATGCGCAGCTCACGCCACCCGGAGAAGTACGGCAAGGGTTCGGTGGAAGGCATCGCGGCGGCGGAGGGCGCCAACAACGCCATGTGCAGCGGCGCCTTCGTGCCGATGCTGTCGTTCGGCATTCCCGGCGATCCCACCACCGCCATCGTGCTGGGCGTGCTGGTGATCAACGGTCTGCAGCCCGGGCCGCAGTTCCTCGACAGTCAGCTTGCGCTGGTGGCACCGATGTTCATGGCGCTGCTGGTGGCGGCCCTGGTGATGGTGCCGCTGACGCTCTACGTGCTGGGGCCCTGGTTCGTGCGGATCGTCTCGATCCGCCGCGATGTGCTCTACGCCAGCATCGCGGTGATCGCGCTGGTCGGCTGCTACGTGGCTACCTACTCGATCTTCCAGATGGGACTGGCGCTGGTGTTCGGGGTGCTCGCCTTCCTGCTGAGGCGTCAGGGCTATCCGGTGGCCTGCCTGCTGCTCGGCTTCGTGCTCGGCCCGAGCCTGGAGGAATACTGCCGACGCTCGCTGTCGCTGTCCGACGGCAACCCGCTGATCTTCCTCACCAGTCCCGACAGCCTGTTCTTCCTGGCGCTGACCGGGGTGTTCTACTACTTCATGGTGGTGAGAAAGCCCGAGGCGCGACAGCACGCCTGAAACTCAGGTTGGTGAGTGATGGCTGGGAGACACGACAAGGCCGCGCCCTCGGGCGCGGCCTTGTCGTGGTGGGCTGAGTGGAACGCGACGGTCAGACGTGCTTGTCAGGCGGCGCTCTTGGTAGGTTCAAGCGGACGCGAGGGACCGAAGTGCTCGTAGTGACGGCGCTGCTCGGGGATACCCAGTTCTGCCAGATGACTGTCGATGGCGCTCATGAAGGGCGGCGGGCCGACGAAGTAGCACTGGGCGTCGCCGCCGGGCAGCAGGCGGGCCAGCAGCTCACGCTCGAGGCGGCCCTTGATGTCGCCGCCGTCGCCTTCCTCGTAGGCGCAGACCCGGGTCAGCAGCTGCGGATACTCCTGGGCAAGGGCGTCGACCTCACCACGGAAGGCGTGGTGGTCGATGTTCCGGGCCGCGTGGATGTAGCAGACCCGGCGTCCCTGGGCCAGGGCCTGGCGTGCCAGCGGCAGCATCGGGGTCTGGCCGACGCCGCCGCTGATCAGCATCACCGGCGCGTCGCCATCGTCCAGGGTCAGCTCACCGGCGGGGGGCAGCAGTTCCAGGGTGTCGCCGACGCGCATCTGCTGGTGCAGGAAGTTGCTGACCAGGCCGCCCGGCTCCTGTTTCACCGAGATACGATAGCTACGACCGTTGGGGCTGCCGGACAGGCTGTAGTGGCGATGCACGATTGCCTCGTCCACCGCCAGACGCAGGCCAATGTACTGGCCGGGCTCGGCGTCGGCCACGGGCTGGCCGTCGACCGGCTCCAGGGTGAAGGAGCGAATCACCTCGCACTCGCGCTGGATCTGGGCGACACGAAACTCGCGCAGTCCACGCCAGCCGCCGGGGCGATCGGCGAAGGCCTGGTAGCGCTCGGCTTCGGCGGCGATCAGCAGCGCGGCCAGGTCGTTGTACAGGGCCGCCCAGGCGTCGGCGATCTCCGGCGTCACCACCTCGCCCAGCACTTCGCCGATGGCGGCCATCAGGCATTCTCCGACGATGGGGTACTGCTCGGGCTGGATGCCCAGCGAGACGTGCTTGCTGATCACCGTCTGCATCGAGTCGATGACCTCCTGGGGCTGGCGGCGCAGGCCGACATAGGCCAGCACCCCTCGCGCCAGCGCCTTCGGCTGGCCACCGTCGGCCTGGTGGGCCTGGTTGAACACCGCCTTGACCTCCGGGTAGCGCTCGAACATCAGCGGATAGAAACGGGCGGTGATGGCGTCGAGGTGTTCGGCGACCAGAGGGGCGGTGGCATCGATGATGGCGTCTTGGGCAGCGGTGGTCATGGCGTCTCCTGTCAGGGATATGGCGCAGCGCGCTCCCACTGTGGCAAAAAACCTTCACCGCGTCGGAGGCCTGGCTCGTTTGGGCCTACTTTTTCTCTACAGCTTGTGAACAGAGCATCGGTTGATATGCCTCGACACCTGCGGTGCTTCCACGGGGTCGGGGCGTATCGCTCGTCGCCTTTCTGTACCCTGTATGGAGCAAGCGATATGCCGCTTCGCTTGAGGTGCGCCAACTTGCCACAGTGTGGGTGATCCAGAGCGGGTAATGAGCGGGCAGTGTGGATCCACAGGGCGCTTGTCGAGAGCGCTGGTCACGCTACCCGGCTCCTTTTTTCTGGCCCGGTTCCCGGCCACGTTTCCGATCCGATTCTGTCCCGGTATTCGCCCAGGGCAGCGGTACCTCTTGTGAACGAGATCGTGGTTGCATGTCGATCTGACACTACAAGTGCTATCGTTTTGACACTATTGATAGTCAAAAGGACATTCAAAGGTGGTCAGCTTTCTACGACGCCTGCGTGCCCTGCTGCAGCGACTGGGCGATGAGCAGGGCCCCGAGCTCGCCGAGGCCTGGCAGGGCGTGCTCGAATCACTGGTGGCCCCCACCGCGGCGGATGCCAGCGCGCTGCTGGTGGCGCAGGGCTCCGGTCTCAGGCCGGTGGCCACCATCGGCCTGCCCGAGGGCGTGGCCGGCAGGACCTTCGCCTTGAGCGAGCATCCTCGCCTCGCCGCCATCGCCGAGGCGCCGGGGGTCTGCCGCTTTGCCGCGGACTCGCCCCTTCCTGATCCCTACGACGGGCTGCTGGATGACGGTCTTAGCCCTGTCCATGACTGCCTGGGGGTGGCGTTGCGCGACGGTGATGAGCTGATCGGCATGGTCACCCTGGACGCCCTGACCCCGGGGGCGCTGGCCGAGCTGGATGACCAGGGCCTGCTGGCGGCGGCCGAGTTGCTGGGCACCTGCCTGCGGCTGTCCCGGCGCCTGGACGGCGCCCGCCTGCAGCTCGCCCTGCAGCGCGATGACCACGGCCAGTTGCCACGTCGGCTGACCGGCTGGCGCAGTGGCGCCATGCGCAAGCTGATGGCCTCGGTGGAACTGGTCGCCGCCACCGACATGAGCGTGCTGGTGCTGGGCGAGACCGGCGTCGGCAAGGAGCGCATCGCCCATGCCCTCCATCACGGCTCGCGACGTGCCGATGGGCCCCTGGTGGTGGTGAACTGCGCCGCGCTGCCGGCCTCGTTGATCGAGAGCGCCCTGTTCGGCCATCGGCGCGGCGCGTTCTCCGGGGCAACCAGCGACCATCGCGGGCACTTCCAGATGGCCGACGGCGGCACCCTGGTGCTGGACGAGGTAGGGGAGTTGCCGCTGGAGCTGCAGCCAAAGCTGCTGCGGGTACTGCAGGAAGGCGAGGTCCAGCCGCTGGGCAGCGATCGGCTCCAGCATGTCGACGTTCGGGTGGTCGCGGTGACCAACCGGGATCTTGCCCTGGAGGTCGCCCAGGGGCGCTTTCGCGAGGATCTCTATCATCGGCTCAGCGCCTTTCCGCTGGAGGTTCCACCGCTGCGCCAGCGTCCCGAGGACCTGGCGCTGTTGGTTGGACACTTCCTGGAGCAGAACCGGGTGCGTCTCGGCGTCGGCAACCTGCGCCTGAGCGAGGCCGCGCGGGTGTCGCTGGCGGGCTGGCACTGGCCAGGCAATGTGCGCGAGCTGGAGTCGCTGCTGGCACGAGCCTCGCTGCTGGCATTGGCCTCGGTGGACGTGCTGGGGACACCCGATGCTCGCCGTCGTAGCGTACGTATCGAGGTCGAACACCTGGGGCTGGCGCCGGCGACAGCCCGGGCCACCGACGCGCCCGCGGCGCAAGGCGACACGTCTCGAAGCGCCGTGTCGCCGGCCGATCGGCCAGCGGGCGAGGCGCCGGGTCGAGAGCCCTCGCTGCGAGACGGCAAGCAGCGCGATACCATGCCGCCAGAGCCCTCGCTGCGGGAGGCCACCGAGGCCTTTCAGCGCGAGCGCATCCGGCAGGCCCTGGACACTGCAGGTAACTGGGCAGGGGCGGCTCGCCGGCTGGGGCTGGACCCCGGCAATCTGCATCGCCTGGCGCGGCGGCTGGGGCTAAAGGCCTGATTCTGGCCTGGTCATCGCCAAGGGCGTGCGAGGCTGTCGCGGGGTTGGGGCTGGGTTGGGGGATGCAGGGCTTGCCAGCGTGAGTCAGGTTTGCGGCATCGGCAGTGCCTTTGATGTGCATCATGGTGATGTTGTCCAAAGCGGGCCAGACTTCACAAGACCAAGTGAATTACTCAGGTACTCGCCATGTCATCCGTCGCCGCTCGTCTGCCTCTTGTGCGCCTCGCCTTTCGTCCCTTCTTCCTGCTGGCGGCGGCCTTCAGCGTGGTGGCCCTGCTGGTGTGGCTCGCTTTCTGGCACGGCATCTTCGTGCTGTCGCCCCGGGCGGGCATGCTGTGGTGGCACCAGCACGAGATGCTGTTCGGTGTGGTGGGGGCGGTGGTTTCGGGGTTCTTGCTGACCGCGGTGCAGACCTGGACCGGCCTCAGGGGGCTCCATGGCGCCCCGCTGCTGGGGCTCGTCGCACTGTGGCTGGCGGCCAGGCTGGGGCTGGCCTTTCCCGTCTTGCCACAGGCGCTGGTGATGGCGCTGGACGTCGGCTTTCTGCTGATCGTCTGCGCCGTGATGGCGGTGATGGTGATCCGGGCGAAGCGCTGGCGCAACCTGATCTTCGTGCCGGTGCTGGCGATCCTCGCCGGTGCCAACCTGGGCAGCCACCTGGGCGTGCTCCAGGGTGACCCTGAGCTGGTGCGCCAGTCGTCCTACCTGGCGGTGCTGCTGGTGACGCTGATCATGGGGGTGCTGGGCGGTCGGGTGATCCCGATGTTCACCGCCAACCGGCTGGGCCTGAAGCGCCGCCCGGCGCTGCCCTGGCTCGAGGGGCTGGCGCTCGGCAGCCTGGCGCTGGCGGTGGTGCTGCAGCTTACACGCACCCTGGGGGCCGATCTGCCCGACAGCGTACTGGCGCTGGCGCTGCTGGCGGCGGCGCTGGCCCACCCGCTGCGCCTGATACGCTGGCAAGGCCGTGCCACCGGACGTGAACCCCTGCTGTGGAGCCTTCACCTGAGCTACGCCTTCGTGCCGCTGGGGCTTTTGCTGTGGGCCCTGGGGCTGTGGGGCGTCGGCCGGGCAGAGCTGGGTGTCCACGCCATCACCGTGGGTGCCATGGGCACCATGATGCTGTCGATGATGTCGCGGGTGTCGCTGGGCCATACCGGCCGCCCCATGCGCTGTCTGCCGGGCATCGGCGTGGCTCTGGGCCTGCTGGTGGCGGCGGGACTTTCGCGCTCGCTGGTGCTGGCGCTGTGGCCCTCGGTCACCCACTGGGTCTACAGCCTGAGCATCCTCCTGTGGTGTCTCGGCTACGCCATCTTTCTGGCCCACTACGTGCCGATTCTCGGCAGTTCGCGTGTCGACGGTCAGGACGGCTAGGCTCAGATGTTACCGCTCTACCTCACCCTCAAGTCCCTGCATGTGTCGCTGGCGCTGGTCAGCGGTGCCCTCTTCGCCCTGCGCGCCCTGTGGTCGGTGACCGAGTCGCCCTGGCTCGAACGCTCCTGGGTGCGTGTCCTTCCCCATCTGCTCGACACCCTGCTGCTGGCGGCGGGGCTGTCGCTGATGGTGCTCACCGCCCAGTGGCCTCACCAGACGCCATGGCTTGCCGCCAAGCTGACCGCCCTGCTGGCCTACATCGGCTTCGGCACACTGGCGATACGGCGAGCAGCCAGCGTTCGAACGCGGGCGCTGTCGGCCTGCCTGGCGCTGCTGATCTTCGTCTATATGCTTGGCGCCGCGCACCGACACAGCGTCCTGTCCTGGCTGGGATAGCCTCTTTATTGCAATGCATTGATTTACCTCAATGGCGTTGATTTTTTCTCCTGATAGCGGCGACATTGTCGTCATCTTGTCTCATCAATTTCATCGTTTATCGCCGATAGTTCAGGCGACTGTTTAAGTGGTTGATGGGGCGAATCAATCAAGAATTTTGGTGATGCATGTCATATTCCGAGTGTTTAACTCAGGTATAGAAGAGCGCTCCTCAATACAATGGTCAACGGGGCCAGGGAGGTCTGACTCTCCGGCACCATGGGCCAAACAATGAGGAGACGTGGTCATGGCCGAGGGTCTGACAAAATCCGCAGCACGCAACATCTTCTACGGGGGCTCACTGTTCTTTTTCCTGATCTTTGTAGCGCTGACTGCTCACAGTCACTGGTACATCGTGACGGAGTCCACCAGCGCACTTCCGCTGACCGATTCGGTACGCGAAGGCAAGCATGTGTGGGAAAAGAACATGTGTATCAACTGTCACAGCATCATGGGCGAGGGGGCCTATTTTGCGCCTGAACTGTCCAATGTCTGGACCCGCTATCACGGGCGCGAAAATCCCGAGGCGGCAAGGGCGGGACTGGCGGCCTGGATGCGCGCTCAGCCGCTGGCCGTACCAGGGCGGCGCAAGATGCCGCAGTTCGATCTGAGCGACGAGGAAATGACCTCGCTGATCGATTTCCTCGAGTGGACCGACGCTATCGATGATCAGAACTGGCCGCCCCACGTATCGGGATAGGTCGGTGGGTTCGCGTGACATATCGACAAGATCGCAATGGCGTACGCGTCGCGTGAGGGGAAACCGTGGAGGAACATGAAAAATGAAATATGAAACACAGAAGGTGGCCTACGCCTTCTTCCTGGTGGCGATGGGGCTTTTTGCCCTTCAGCTGGTGTTTGGCATCATGGCGGCGCTGGTCTACGTCTTTCCAGACTTCCTGGCCCAGTTGATGCCGTTCAACATTATCCGCGTCAGCCATACCAATCTGCTGATCGTGTGGCTATTGATCGGCTTCATGGGCTGCACCTACTACCTGATGCCGGAAGAGGCCGAACGGGAGATTCATAGCCCGATGCTGGCCTATCTGCAGCTGGGCATCTTTGTGGTGGCCGGGGTCGCCGCCCTGGTGTGCTATCAGCTTGGCATCCACGAGGGACGTGAATTCCTCGAGCAGCCCTTCTTCGTCAAGGTGCTGATCACGGTGTCCTTCCTGATCTTCCTCTACAACACCAGCATGACCCTGCTCAAGGGCCGCAAGACCACCATCAACCTGGTGCTGATGCTGGGCCTGTGGCTGGCGGCGGTGTTCTGGCTGTTTGCCTTCTACAATCCCGGCAACCTGGCGGTGGACAAGGTCTACTGGTGGTGGGTCGTTCACCTCTGGGTGGAAGGCGTGTGGGAGCTGATCATGGCGTCGCTGCTCGGCTATCTGCTGATCAAGATGTCCGGCGTCGACCGCGAAGTGATCGAGAAGTGGCTCTACGTCATCGTCGGCCTGTCGCTGTTCTCCGGGCTGCTGGGCACCGGCCACCACTACTACTGGATCGGTACGCCGGGTTACTGGCAGGCCATCGGCAGCATCTTCTCTACCCTTGAGGTGATTCCGTTCTTCGCCATGGTGGTGTTCGCCTTCGTGATGTTCTGGAAGGGGTCGCGTAACCATCCCAACAAGGCCGCGATGCTGTGGACCATGGGCTGCCCGACGGTCGCCTTCTTCGGCGCCGGCGTGTGGGGCTTCATGCACACCCTGTCGTTCATCAACTACTACTCCCACGGCACCCAGGTCACCGCCGCCCATGGCCACCTGGCGTTCTACGGTGCCTACGTGATGCTGATCCTCGGCGTGATCACCTACGCCATGCCGCAGCTGCGTCGGAGCCAGCCGTTCAACCAGGTGCTCAACATGTGGGGCTTCTGGATCCTGACCTCGGCCATGTGCTTCATGACCTTCACCCTGACCTTTGCCGGTGCGGTGCAGACCCATCTGCAGCGGGTGCTGGGGATGAACTACATGGAGGTGCAGGATCAGCTCGGCCTGTTCTACACCATGCGCCTGGGCACTGGCATCGCGGTGACGGTGGGCGCGGTGCTGCTGCTCTACGCGCTGTTCGGTCCGGCCCGTCGGTCGGCCTCTGGCCAGCCGGCGATGTCCGCCAGCTGAACCCGATCGAGGCCGCCGTCAGGCGGCCTCGATGGTCTCGAGGACCCTGTTCATGACCCAATCAACCCTGTCTCGGTGCGCCTTGCACCAGGACCCTGTGCGTGACGACATCCCCTTCTACCAGCCGACCGGCCAGGAGGTCGCGCTGTTCGAGCACGCCTACCGCCAGCGCCTGCCGCTGCTGCTGAAGGGGCCGACGGGCTGCGGCAAGACCCGTTTCGTGCGCCATATGGCGGCACGTCTCGGGCTGCCGTTGCACACCGTGGCCTGCCACGACGACCTGACCGCCTCCGATCTGACCGGACGCTATCTGTTGAAGGGCGGTGACACCGCCTGGTCCGACGGCCCCCTGACCCGGGCCGTGCGCGAAGGCGGCATCTGCTACCTCGACGAGGTGGTGGAGGCGCGCAAGGATGTGACCGTGGTACTGCACCCGCTGACCGACGATCGTCGTCTGCTGCCGCTGGAACGTACCGGCGAGCGACTCGAAGCGCCGGACGACTTCATGCTGGTGGTGTCCTACAACCCCGGCTATCAGCACATTCTCAAGACCTTGAAGCCGAGCACCCGCCAGCGCTTCGTGGCGATCTCGCTGGACTTCCCCGATGCCGACACAGAGGTCGACATCGTCGCCCATGAAAGCGGCCTTTCACGCGGGCGCTGCGAGGCCCTGGTCAACCTGGCGGCACGCCTGAGGGCGATGAAGGGCCAGGACCTGGAAGAGGGGGTGTCCACTCGCCTGCTGATCTACTGCGCCAGCCTGATCCAGGCCGGCATGCCGGTGCTCGACGCCGCCCGGGCGGCCCTGCTCGAGCCTCTCAGTGACGATCCCGACGTGCTCAAGGGCATCGAGGACGTCGTCACCGCCACCTTCGGATAGCCACGACCATGCGGGAGTTTCTCGAGGTCGAGGAGTTCGTCGGCCGTCACTGGCACCGCTGGGCGTCACGCGCCGCCAGTTATCCTGAATATCCCGAGGCGGCGGTGACCCTCGATGAGGTGTCGCGCTCGCTGGGGGTGCTGTTTCGTGCCAGCGGCGGAGACCCCGGCGTCACCCTGGATGCGATCGGCAAGCGCGCCTCGCGCCATCGCCTGTCACTGCGTCAGCGCCTGGGCTTCGACGAGGAGGCGCTGGAGGTCTCGCGGCGTGACGACGAGCACCTGCTGCTGCCGCAGCGACTGGCGCTGCTGCCTGAGGTTGAGCTCAATCGCGATCTATATCGCTGGCTGGCCATGTCGCTGGCCGAGCGCCGTCCCGTGGCGCATCGTGACGATCCACTCGAACAGGATCTGGTGCGCCTGGCCGAGGCCCGGCGCTCAACCGAGGTGACGCTTGCGCGCTATCCCGGCTTCGTCCGGCGCCATGCCCGGCTGTGCCAGGCGCTGCTCGCCGTGCGTCCTCGGCGTCGCGGCCTGCCTCCGCAAGAAGCTGCGGTCGAGACACTGGTCCGGCGCCTGCTGGGCGATAACCGATCCTTCGATAGCGAGGCCCAGACGCAAGACAGTCCCGAAGGCGACGCACGCCAGTGGTGGTCCTGGCTGCAGGCGGCGGATGGCCAAGGGCGCCCGTCGGTGCGCGCGCCACGGGGGTATCGGCCCTTTCTGCCGGTGCCGCTATGGGGCGAGGCGTCGACGCTCGAGTGCGTCTCGAGGTCGACCGATGAGGATGACGAGGACGAAGACGAAGAGACGGCTCCGCCCCAGGCCGCCGAGGTGGAAGGTGCCCGGCGCAAGGCCGAGCGTCGCTACCAGGATCAGGCCGAGCGGGACGACCCGCTGATGCTCAATGCCTCGGAAAAGATGCTGTCCTGGGCGGAGATGGTTAACGTCAACCGCCACCTGGATGACGAGGAGGAAGACGCCGCGCGCGAGGCGGCCGACCAGATCGACGAGATCACCTTGAGCCGCAACCGGCGACGCGCCGCCTCACGGCTGAAGATGTCGCTGGACCTGGCGCCCGACGCCGCCTGTGGCGAGTCGCTGGCCGCTGGTTCCAGCGTCGAGCACCTCTATCCTGAGTGGAACTACCGCAAGAGCCGGCTGTTGCCGGCCCACTGCCGGGTGATCGCCGAACCTGCCATCGAGGAGGGCGAGCCCTGGCAGGGCGACGAGGCGGCGACGCGGCGGGTACGCCGGGTGCGCCGCCAGTTCGAGGCCCTGCGGCCTCGGCGAGAGTGGCTGCGGGGCCAGGCGGACGGTGACGAGCTGGACCTGGACGCCCTGGTCCGCAGTCGCTGCGACCTGGCCGCCGGCGGTCAGGCCAGCGACCGCCTGTTCGTCGACGCCAGGCCCCAGGGGCGTGATCTGGCGGTGTCCATCCTGATCGACGTGTCGCTGTCCACCGATGCCTGGCTGGAAAGTCGCCGCGTGCTCGACGTGGCCCAGGAAGCGCTGATGGTACTGGGCCACGGCATCGCCGGCTGCGGTGACGACGTCAGCATCCACAGCTTTACCTCCCAGCGTCGGCATCGGGTCTGGGTCAGGCAGTTGAAGGCCTTCGACGAGGCCATGGGCGAGCGGGTGGAACGACGCATTTCGGCGCTGACGCCGGGGCATTACACCCGCATGGGACCGGCCATTCGCCACCTGGCCAGGGAGCTGGGCCAACACCCCAGAAGACATCGGCTGCTGCTGGTGCTGACCGACGGCAAGCCCAACGACACCGACTACTACGAGGGGCGCTACGCCATCGAGGACACCCGCCACGCGGTGCGCGAGGCGGCGCGAGAAGACGTGCGGGTATTCGGGGTGACCATCGATCGCGAGGCCAGTCGCTATCTCGGTCGCATCTTCGGTCGAGGAGGCTACGCCATCGTGCCACGCCCGGAGCATCTCGCCCTGGCGCTGCCGGGCATCTACCGACAGCTGGTGGCCCAATGAACGTCATGTCTTCGTCACAGACTCGCTGGCGCCAGCGGCTGGCGCTCGCCACCGCCGGCCTTGCGGCGCTGATACTGTTCACGCCGCTGGCCTGGCTGATCCATCACCGTGACTGGGGCATCGTGTTGATGGCGCTGGTGCCCCTTGCGGTCTGGCTCACCCTGCGGCTCTGGCGCCGGCTCGAACGCTGGGCGCTGCGGGGCTGAGTGGTCGCTCGCCGTTGGTGGCCGTCAGTCGCGAGCCGTTCAGCGCACCAGGTCGTTGATGCCGGTGATCTCGTAGCAGAAACGGGCGCTGCCGGTGCGGTAGGTGTCGACGCGATAGACGCGCTGGCCAAGGGCCACGGCGGGGGATGAGAAGTTCAGCGCACTCTCGGTGCAGTCACCGTAGCCCCAGCGGATCTGGTAGTGATCATCGCCCGCTCGATCCAGCACGAAGGGGTAGGTCACCAGTTCCTCTTCCGCGCGGTCGCGGGCGAAGCCGTAGACCTGAGTCGAGGTCAGGTCGCCTCGGTCGTTGACCACCGCCACCAGGCGAATGGTCTCGCCGGGGTCTTCCTCGAAGGTCATGTCGATTTCCACGGCCTTGTTCATCTGGGCTCCTGTGCCTGTCGTTCGTTGTGTCGTTCAGTGTGTCTATCGCTGCGTCGATCAGTGGTGTTATTCGTTGTGGTGCTGTGGATCGAGACCGGGATGGCGGTCGCACCGGAGGTCGCACCAGGAGCCTCGATCCAGCGAGGCAGCAGTCCAGCAGCCGCCAGCCCAAGCCCCATCACCCCGACCAGTACCAAGAGTCCCCCTCGCCAGGAGGCGGGGGCAATACGCAGGTTGAGGTAGATGGAGAGAATCTGTTGCGCCTTGACCAGGCTGGCAACGAGCACCAGCGCCAGGGCCCAGAGCGCCAGCGGGCCGCGATGCAGCGCGCCGCTGGCCATGGCGATGAGGGTCATGCCCATCAACAGGGCCCAGGTGCGCCACAGGCGTCTGCGCTGAGTATCCGTGTCATGCATTGTCGTCACCGCACCAGATAGAGCAGGGGATACAGCAGTACCCAGATCAGATCGACCATGTGCCAGAAAGCGCAGACGGTCTCCACGGTGTCCGCTCGCGGGCGCCATATCGCGACGCCCAGCAGGCACAGGCCAAAGATGACGTGGGCGGCGTGGAAGCCGGTCAGGCCGATGTAGAAGGTGAAGAAGTTGCCGCTGTCCGGCAGTGGGCCGGTGAAGAACTCGAGGTGATACTCGACGGCCTTGATCAGACAGAAGGCCACGCCCAGCACCGCGGCCAGCGCCAGCCACTGGCGTATCCGGCGCTCGCGCAGGGCGTGGGGTGGACACTGGGACTGCGTGACCGCCATCGCCGCGGCAAGGCCACTGGTGAGCAGCACCAGGGTATTGAGGCCGCCAAGCAGCGGCTCGAGATGGCGTTGCCCGGCGAGAAAGCCCTCGGGGTCGAGTACCCGCTGCCAGGCAAAGACGCCAAAGAAGGCGGCAAACACCAGCAGCTCACTGATGATCAGCACCCAGATCAGCGGGTTGCCCGGCAGCCCCGACAGCGGCCCCCAGCCAGGATTGGGCAAGCCAGAGCCCGGCAGCTCGCAAGCGCCGCGATCGAGGTTCACCGGTCGGCGTCCGTAAAGCGCACGCGGCAGCCACCCAGCAGCGGGGACAGGGGGCGCGGGACGGGCAGGTGGTGCAACAGCCGGCGGATACCCAGGGCGCAGCGTCCCACCATCCAGATGAGCGCCAGGGTGAAGCCCAGATAGCCGTAGGCCCAGCCGGTGAGGCCCGGCAGGTCGATGTGGCCGATCAGCCCCCACAGGCCAAGGCCGATCGCCCCGGCCAGCACGCCGTACCAGAAGGTCGCAAGCTGAAAGCGCAGGTGGCTCACCAGCACCGCATCGGTGGGTCTTCTGATGGCCAGCCAAAGATGAGCGACGAGTGCACTGACGGGGGCGGTCACCACCGCCATGACGCTGCCCAGCATCAGGGCGTAGAGCAGCAGCACCTTGCGCTGCCCGGAAGGCGTCGTGACGACGATTGTCTGTTGTGATTGCGACTGGCGAGTTTCCAGCGAAGCAGGGTGCATGGCGTTCTCCCGAGGCCTACAGGCCGATGCGATGGGCTCGATCGGTGAAGAAGATGCCACTGGGCGACTCGGCCTCCAGGGTCGCCAGGCGCTCGAAGGTGGCGGTGTCGTAGACCACCACCTGGTCGGAGTCCCGCGCCGAGATCCAGACCTCTTCGCCGCGCGGGCTGAACTCCATGTGCAGTACCGCCTGGCCGGGGGTCAGGGTGCGGATGATCTCGCCGCTTTCACTGTCGATGACCTGGACCACATCGTTGTCGGGGTGGGCGAAGTTGACCCACAGCTGGCGCTGGTCCGGCCGGCTCATCACGAACACCGGCTGCCCGTGCACCGCAATCCGTCGCTCCAGGCGCCAGTCGTCGAGGTTCGCCATCAGCACCTCGTGGCGACCCACCGCCGGCCACCAGGCGTGGTCGTTGGCGATGGTCCAGCCCTCCAGGTGGGGCATCTTGTACACCGGCAGCTTGTCGTCGCCCTGGCGATAGCCGGACAGGACCGGCTCGACCCCGTTCTCCGGGTGCCACAGATCGAGCCGCGCCAGGTGGTCCTCGCCGAACAGGCCGGCCACGTAGAAGCGCCCGATGGGATCGATCAGGGCGTCGTAGGGCTTCTCGCCGATATCGGAAAAGCGGGTGATAGGAGGAAGCTCATTCGAGCCCTGTTCGTCCGCGATGAGCGTCGAGGCGTCGAGCACCTGGATCTCGTTGGCGTCCCACAGGCTGTAGACGAAGCGGTTGCCTGGGGCGTCGACCAGGCCGACCACCTTGGACAGCGCCTGACTGCCGTCATCCCGGGTGTAGCGCGCCGGTACCTCGGCCAACAGCTCGAGGCTGTCGGCGTCGAACAGCTTCACGCCGCCCGGCTCGTAGTTGGCCACCGCGATGATGCGGCCGCCCTGGGAGATGGCCCCGCCGATGCTGTTGCCGGACTGCAGCACCCTGGCGTCGATGGTGGCGCACACCAGATCCACCTTGGTCAGACCGCCGTCGCGGCCGAACACATAGGCGAAGCGCTCGTCGCTGGAGAACTTCACCGAAGCGTGGGACAGATCACCCAGCCCCTCGACACGAGTGATGACGCGATGCTGGCGGCGGTCGACCAGGGCCAGGCGGCCATCGGCGCGTTCGACCACGACCCCGAGTCCGCCGGTGGCGAGGTTGGCGCAGCTAGCCTCCGGCGTGCCGGCGTCGGTGCTGTGGGCAACGGCGGCTGAGCCGTGCGGGCTCTGGCCCCAGGCGATCAGGCCGCAGGCCAGTGCCAGGCCAAGCACGAAGCCCGGGGCGTGAAAGCGCCGAAGACCCTTGGCGGCGGGGGGATGGGGCAATGCAGAACGGTGCCTCATGGGAGCTCCTGAGCGTCGGTGTGCTTGAGCGTCTCGGCGATCCAGCGGGCCTCTTCGGCGCTCAGCAGATCGCGCCAGGGCGGCATGGCGGTGCCGGGCAGGCCTTCGAGGATGATGGTGGTCAGGGTGTCGACGTCGTAGACCGCCAGACGCTCCTGGGTGAGAGCAGGGCCGAGCCCCCCCTTGAGGGTCATGCCGTGACAGGAACCGCAGTCCTGGAGGAGCAGGTTGCCGAGCGCCTCCGGGTCCACTGCTGCGCCGTTCGAACCTGTCGCTGAAGCGCTGGTCGTTTGCGTCGCCGAGGCGCTGGTCTTGTGTGTCGCCGAGGCGCTGGGCGCTGGCGCCGCCGATGTATCGGCAGCCCATGCTCCCATCAGCAGAAGGCAGGCGAGGGCGGCACGCCATCGTGGCAAAAGCACTGAGCACGCATGGCACCTGAAAGGGTGCTGGGAAATAGGTGTTGCCATCGACAAGTGTCCCCCGGCGAAGGTCCCTGTAGGACCCGACAGTGTCCTTGATTCATCGAAAATGTTTATTGATATGGGTCGTCGTTTTATCCCGAAGGTATTGGTGTTTCTTGAAGTGGCAAGCAGTAGTCGAGTTTCGTCCTGCTGTCGATAGCGGCTGGAGCCATTGGATGATGCGCGTCAACGTCTTGATCAAAAAGTACTGAAATGCTCCTTTCGAGGTAGCTCCGAAAGTCTTATTTGGTCATTAAGCTTAAGAAATTAAAGGGGAAAAATTTCTATTGGTGCGCGGGGGAGTGATTGTTGATAGGGGTCAAGAGTCGGCAAGAGACCCAGTGAAATCGTCGGGAATGCGCGCTTCCATGGTAGGCAGGGCAAACGCGAAGAGAGCGGGCGTCTTCGCCGCCTTCATCTGGAAGGAAGATGTGTCGCTTATCCAGGGAAGGGATTGCCGTACCAAGGGAAATAACTCGCTCAAGAGAAAGCGGAAAACCTGGCGACATTTTCATCTTGTGGCACGACATTGGCGACAGGATGAAAGACACGTGGATCATGACTCGAGGTGAAAAGATGACCAGAAGCGTCACGACTCTCAAGCCCCTTGCCGCAGCGATAGCCATCGTGATTGCAGGCCTGGGAAGCGCCCATGGCGCCGAGAAGAACCTGTCTCCGGAAGAGGCGGCCTACCAGAGCAATCCGTCCGGCGTCGACCCGGCGGCGGTGATGATGCCCGATGAAGAGGGCGCCCCTGCGATGACGCGGGAAGAGTTCGATCACGCCAAGGAGATCTACTTCGAACGCTGTGCCGGCTGTCATGGCGTGCTGCGCAAGGGGGCCACCGGCAAGCCGCTGACCACCGACATCACCCGTGAACGCGGCATGGACTATCTCAAGACCTTCATCACCTACGGCTCACCGGCGGGCATGCCCAACTGGGGTACCTCCGGCCAGCTGACCGATGACGAGATCGAGATGATGGCGAACTACGTCATGCATGAGCCACCGGTACCCCCGGAGTTCGGCCTTGCCGACATGAAGGACAGCTGGACCGTGTTCGTGGCGCCGGAAGATCGCCCCACCGAGCAGATGAACGACCTGAACCTGGAGAACCTGTTCTCGGTGACCCTGCGTGACGCCGGCCAGATCGCTCTGGTCGACGGCGACAGCAAGGAGATCGTCAAGATCATCGATACCGGTTACGCGGTGCACATCTCGCGGATGTCCGCTTCCGGGCGCTACCTGTTCGTCATCGGTCGCGACGCCAAGGTCGACATGATCGACCTGTGGATGGAAGAGCCGACCACCGTGGCCGAGATCAAGGTCGGTCTCGAGGCGCGTTCGGTGGAGACCTCCAAGTTCGAGGGCTACGAGGACACCTACGCGGTCGCCGGCACCTACTGGCCGCCGCAGTTCGTGATCATGGACGGCGAGACCCTGGAGCCGAAGAAGATCGTCAGCACCCGCGGCATGACGGTGGGCACCCAGGAGTACCATCCGGAGCCCCGTGTGGCGGCCATCGTGGCGTCCCATCAGCACCCGGAGTTCATCGTCAACGTCAAGGAAACCGGCAAGGTCCGTCTGGTCAACTACGAGAACCTGGACGCCCTGTCCAGCGTCGAGATCGACACCTCCCGCTTCCTGCACGACGGTGGCTGGGACAGCAGCGGTCGCTACTTCATGACCGCCGCCAACCAGTCCAACCAGATCGTCGTCATCGATGCCAAGGAGCGTGAGCTCGAGGCGATCATCGACGTGGGCAAGACCCCGCACCCGGGACGTGGCGCCAACTTCGTCGACCCCGAGTTCGGGCCGGTGTGGGCTACCAGCCATCTGGGCGACAACACCATCTCGCTGATCGGTACCGACCCGGAAGGTCATCCGGACCAGGCCTGGACGGTGGTGCGCACCCTGGAAGGTCAGGGCGGCGGCTCGCTGTTCATCAAGACCCACCCCGAGTCCGAGCACCTCTACGTGGACACCGCGCTGAACCCCGACGAGGCCATCAGCCAGAGCGTTGCCGTGTATGACGTCAACGACCTGGAAGAGGGCTTCCAGGTGCTGCCGATCGCTGACTGGGCGGATCTTGGCGAAGGGCCCAAGCGGGTGGTGCAGCCGGAGTACAACCGTGCCGGCGACGAGGTCTGGTTCTCGGTGTGGAACACCGCCGATCAGTCTTCCGCGCTGGTGGTGGTCGACGACGAGACGCTGCAGCTGGAAGCGGTGATCAAGGACGAGCGACTGGTCACGCCGACCGGCAAGTTCAACGTCTACAACACCCAGCACGACGTCTACTGACGTCCTCGCGGGCCGCTCGCACGGGCGGCCCGCCCCAATTTTTCGCTTTTCGGGAGATGGCCATGGCAACCGACAAGGTGGTCGACGACCTGGACCGTATCGACCGGCGTCTGATCGATCGCTATCAGCGATCGCTGCCGTTGGTCGAGCGTCCCTTTGCGGCCATGGCCGAAGAGCTCGGACTGGATGAACAGGCGTTGATCGAGCGCCTGCAGCGTCTGTGTGACCTGGGCGTGGTGGGCCGTGTCGGCGCGGTGTTCGATCACCGCCAGGCCGGCGCCAGCGAGCTGGTGGCGGTGGCCGTGCCGGACCATCGCCGGGAGGCGGTGGCACAGATCATCAACGCCTGCCCCGGGGTCAACCACAACTACTGGCGCGAGCACCGCTACAACCTGTGGTTCGTGGTGACGGCGCCGGACAGCACCAGCCTGGAACTGCGCCTGACGCGGCTGGAGGCCGAACTGGCCACCCCGTTGCTGCGCCTGCCCATGGTCCAGAGCTATCACATCGACCTGGCCTTCGCCCTGCCCTGGGCGGAGCTGGAGGAAGCATGATCGAGGCCGTCACGTCTACCGCTGAGCGCCGTCCGGCGAGCCCGCTGCAGGCCCAGGATCGCCGCCTTATCAGGCTGAGGGCCTGTCTGGAACAAGGGCTGCCGCTGGTGCCTGAGCCGTTCAAGGTGCTGGCCGAGCAGACCGGCCTGAGCGTCGAGGAGGTCCGCACCTGGATCGGGCACTGGCAGCACAGCGGTTTCATCAAACGCTTCGGCCTGGTGGTCCGCCATCGCCGCCTGGGCCTCGCCGCCAACGCCATGGTGGTATGGAACCTGCCCGATGATCGCGTCGACGAGGTAGGCCGGCGTCTGGCCGCTGAGCCCGAGGTCACCCTGTGCTACCAGCGGGTGCGTCGCCTCGGCTGGCCCTACAACCTGTTCTGCATGATCCACGGCGTCCGGCGAGTGCGTGTCGAGGCCCAGATCCGTGCGCTGATCCAGCGCCATGGCCTCGAAGACGTCGACCACCAGGTGCTGTTCAGCCGCCAGGCCTATCGCCAGCGCGGCGGACGCTACACGCCCGAGGAACCATGACACCCCCGGAGGAGCCATGAGCTCAGAAACACCGTCCCGGGGTTTTCCCGGCGACCCCGACCGCCATCCACACGACGCTGCCACCGCTCGCCATGACGCGGTGGCTGCGCTGTCTGAGGTAGAGCGTCGGATCATCAACCGTCTGCAATTGGGTGTGCCCTTGACCCCGGACCCCTACGGCGACCTGGCCTTGGAGCTGGGGCTCTGGGTGCGCGAGTTGCTCGACGCCCTGTCGTCGCTGCTCGATCGAGGGATCCTCAGTCGCTTTGGCCCGATGTTCCAGGCCGAGCGTCTCGGCGGTGCCCTGACGCTGGCCGCCCTGGCGGTGCCGGAAGCCGACTTCGAGCGCGTCGCCGAGGTCGTCAACGCCTTCCCCGAGGTGGCCCACAACTATCGCCGCGAGCACCACTACAACATGTGGTTCGTCATCGCCTGTGATCGCCCCGGCCGTGTCGCCTCGGTGATCGAGGCCATCACCGAGGCCACCGGGCTTGAGGTGATCAACCTGCCCAAGGAGGAGGAGTTCCATGTCCATCTCCACCTGCCCGTCTAGGGACCGCGACGACATCTCTGTGCTGGACGACGGCGACCGCGCCCTGATCGAGGCCACCCAGGCGGGGCTGCCGCTGGTGGCCGACCCCTGGGCTGCGGTGGGCGCGGCCATCGGCATGAGCGGCGAAGAGGTGCTGGCACGCTTTCAGCGCCTGCGCCTGACCGGCGTCGTGCGCCGCATCGCCGTGGTACCCAACCACTACCGCCTGGGCTACCTGGCCAACGGCATGACCGTGTGGGACGTCGATGATCAGCGTATCGATGAACTCGGCCGGCAGCTGGCCGACTGGCCGGGCGTCAGTCACTGCTACCGGCGGCCTCGCCGCTTGCCGGACTGGCCCTACAACCTGTTCGTGATGCTGCATGGCCATCACCGTGACGAGGTCGAAGCCCAGGCCGAGCGGCTGCGTGAATGGCTGGGCGACGCCTGCCGCGACCACCGTATTCTCTACAGCAGCCGCATCCTCAAGAAGACCGGGCTACGGCTCGCCACCGCCAAGGGAGCCTCGCCATGTTCCGAGTGACCCGCTACATCGACAGCCTGCTCGAGCCGACGCCACTGGCGCCTGCCCGCACCCCGCCAGGCCCGGTGGTGATCTGGAATCTGATTCGCCGCTGCAACCTGACCTGTCGGCACTGCTACACGGTGTCGGCCGACGTCGACTTCGCCGGTGAGCTGTCCACCGAGGAGGCGCTGAGGGTGCTCGAGGACCTCAAGGCCTTCCGGGTGCCGGCGCTGATCCTGTCCGGTGGCGAGCCGCTGATGCGGCCCGACATCTTCGAACTGTCGCACCGGGCCAAGGAACTCGGGCTGTACACCGGGCTTTCCACCAACGGCACCCTGATCACCGAGGACAACATCGACGCCATCGCCGATGCCGGTTACGACTACGTCGGCATCAGCATCGACGGCCTCGAGGAGACCCATGACCAGATCCGCCAGCGTCGTGGCGCCTTTCGCGAGTCCATGGCCGCAGTCCGGCTGTGCAAGGAGCGGGGCATCAAGGTAGGGCTGCGGTTCACCCTGACCCGGGACAACTACGCCCAGTTCGACGACATCCTGGCGCTGACCGCCGAGCACGACGTCGACAAGTTCTACCTGTCACACCTCAACTATGGCGGACGCGGTCATCGTCACCGTAAGCACGACGCCTGGCACGAGATGACCCGCGACGCCATGACCCGACTGTTCGACCGCTGTCGCGCCGAGCTCGAGGCGGGTATCCGGCGCGAGTACGTCACCGGCAACAACGACGCCGACGGCCCCTTCCTGCTGCACTGGGCCAGGCGCCACTTCCCCGAGCGGGTCGCCGATCTCGAGGCGCGTCTGCTCGCCTGGGGCGGCAACGCCAGCGGCGAGTACATCGCCAATATCGACAACCTGGGCAATGTCCACCCGGACTCCTTCTGGTGGGACCACCACCTCGGCAATGTGCGTGAGCGGCCCTTCTCGGAGATCTGGTGCGAGGCCGACGACGATCTGATGCAGGGCTTTCGCAGTCGTCCGCGGCCGCTCAAGGGACGCTGCGGCGCCTGTCGTTACCTGCCGATCTGCAACGGCAATACCCGGGTGCGTGCCTTCAAGACCCTGGGCGATCCCTGGGCCGAGGACCCGGGCTGCTACCTCGACGATGACGAGATCGGCCTGACCGAAGCCGTCTCGCCCAAGATGATTCTGACGACCGGTTGAACGGGAGATCACCATGTCCTTGCAAGCCCTCTACGACCAGCTCGGCGAAGCGCCGCTCGCCTCCGGCGAGGTGGCCATCGTCGGCGCCGGCCCCGGTGACCCCGGCCTTCTGACCCTGCGCGCGCTGTACCTGCTCAGCCAGGCGGACTGCCTGGTCTATGATCGCCTGGTGTCACCGGAGGTGCTCGCGCTGGCGCCCAAGGCGGCCCAGCGTTTCTACGTGGGCAAGGCGGCGCGCTGCCACGCCCTGACCCAGGAGGAAACCAACCAGTTGCTGGTACGCCTGGCGGTGACCGGCAAGCGGGTGGTGCGCCTTAAGGGCGGCGACCCCTTCATCTTCGGGCGCGGCGGCGAAGAGGCCGAGATGCTGGTGGACAACCAGGTGCCCTTTCGCGTGGTGCCGGGAATCACCTCGGCCCAGGGCTGCAGCGCCTACGCCGGCTTTCCGCTGACCCATCGCGACCACGCCCAAGGGGTGACCTTCGTCACCGGCCACGCCCGCGCCGACGGCAGCCTCGATCTCGACTGGCGCTCGCTGGCCAGTCGCCGTCACACCCTGGTGTTCTACATGGGGCTGACCAACGCCGAGCTGATTCGCCGCGAACTGCTCGCCAACGGCCTGCCCGCCGACCAGCCGGTGGCGCTGATCGAACGCGGCACCACCCGGGAACAGCGCCGGGTGATCACCCGGCTGGGCCAGTTGCCGGAGACCATCCAGGCCGAGGGGCTCAAGCCGCCGACGCTGATCGTGGTGGGCGAGGTGGTGTCCCTGGCCGGGCGACTCGATATGGACGCGGTGGCGGAGGCGGTGGCATGAACACGGCAAGACTGCTGGGCGCGGCCCTGATCGGGCTTATGCCAGTCCTGATGCCAGCCTTGATACCAGAGCTGGCTGGGGCTCAGGAAGAGGCGATAACGGCAAATTCGGCGCCGCCGCAGCTCTACCAGGATCACTGTGCCAGCTGCCACGGCGCCGACCGTCTGGGCGCCATGGGACCGGCGCTGCTGCCCCAAAACCTGGGGCGCATCAAGCCCGAAGAGGTTCGTCGGGTGATCGCCGATGGCCGCCCCGCGACCCAGATGCCCGGCTTTACCGACACGCTGACCGGGCCCGAGGTCGATGCCCTGAGCGACTGGGTGCTGAGTGACCCGCCGGTGACCCCCGACTGGACGCTAGACGATATCCGCGCAAGCCAGGTGGTGTCGCATCCCCCCGGCAGCCTTGGCGACACGCCCGAGTTCGACGCCGATCCGCAGAATCTGTTCGTGGTGGTAGAGACCGGCGATCACCACGCCAGCGTGCTCGACGGCGACACCTTCGAGCGCCTTGCGCGCTTCCCCACCCGCTTTGCCCTGCATGGTGGGCCCAAGTACAGCCCGGATGGCCGCTACGTCTATTTCGGCTCCCGCGACGGCTGGATCACCAAGTTCGATCTCTATCACTTCGCCGTGGTGGCCGAGGTCCGCGCCGGCATCAATATGCGCAACATCGCGGTGTCCGCCGATGGCCGCTACGTGATGGCCGCCAACACCCTGCCAGGCAACCTGGTGCTGTTCGACGCCCACCGGCTCGATCCCATGCGGGTCTATCCCGCCGCCGACGCCGAAGGTAACGGCTCCCGGGTCAGCGCCGTCTACGCCGCGCCGCCGCGCTCGAGCTTTATCGCCGCGCTCAAGGACGTCAAGGAGCTGTGGGAGATCCCCTGGCCGGTGACGCCTGAAGCGGTGGTGGCCACGGGGCATATGGACGAGCCGCTGGATCCCGCGCGCAAGGCTCTGGAGGCCAGGGGCGAGAGCTTCGAGGTCCGGCGTCTGCCGGTGCCGGACTACCTCGACGACTTCTTCTTCGACCCCGAGTACCGCCGCGTCATCGGCGCCTCCCGCGGTGGCGATGGGGCCATGGTCATCGACCTGGACAGCGGCGACAAGCTGGCCGACCTGCCGTTGTCGGGCATGCCCCATCTGGGTTCCGGCATCACCTGGGAGACCGGCGGACGTCGGGTGATGGCGATTCCCCACCTGGCCAAGCCCGAAGTCTCGATCATCGACATGGACGACTATTCGCTGATCAAGACGCTGCATACCGACGGACCGGGCTTCTTCATGCGCAGCCACGAAAACTCCCGCTTCGCCTGGACCGACGTGTTCTTCGGGCCCAACCGTGATCGTGTCCACGTGATCGACAAGGACAGCCTCGAGATCGTGCGCACCCTGGTCCCGGAGCCGGGCAAGACGTCTGCCCACGTGGAGTTCGACCGCGACGGCGAGACCCTGCTGCTGAGCCTGTGGGAGCGCGACGGCGCGGTGATCGCCTACGACGCCGATAGCCTCGAGGAGATCACCCGGGTGCCGATGGACAAGCCGTCAGGCAAGTACAACGTGTGGAACAAGACCCACTATGAAGAAGGCACCTCGCACTAGAGGCCTATGTGAAAGGCGCCTGCGCTCGGCGTCTTTACGGACAACGCCTAAGGACGTGGCGCTGTCCTGATACAAGGCGCGCCTGGTGCAGGAGAAGAGTACTTCTTGCCCGGAGGGGGCGTGCCAGCGGGTACGCTCCTCCCGGGCCTCTTTTCGATGGGGGCTGCCATCGACCTTCAATCCATCGTTTAAAACAAACGTCGACATCAGGATTGACCACGCCGGCCGAGGCTCGGATAGTGAATGGGCGTACAACGCTCATCCATTACTGGAGTTGAATCCATGCGACACAATAACAAGACGTTGCTGACCCTCTCCCTCGCCGCGCTATCCACAGCGGCGCTGGGCGTGACGAGCAGTGCTTCGGCCGCCACCCTGGACGAAGTCACCTCCCGCGGCGAACTCCAATGCGGTGTCAACGTCGGCCTGTCCGGTTTTTCCTCGCCGGACGAGAACGGCAACTGGCAGGGACTCGATGTGGAAACCTGTCGCGCCATCTCGGCGGCGATCTTCGGTGACGCCGACAAGGTGGTGTTCACCCCGCTGACCGCCAAGGAGCGCTTTACCGCGCTGCAGTCCGGTGAGATCGACGTGCTCTCGCGCAACACCACCTGGACCGCCACCCGGGACAATTCCCTGGGCCTCAATTTCACGACGACCACCTTCTACGATGGTCAGGGCTTCATGGTGGCCAAGGATCTCGGCATCGAAAGCCTCGAGGACCTGAACGGTGCCTCCATCTGTATCCAGTCCGGCACCACCCACGAGCTCAACCTGGCGGACTACTTCCCGGCCAAGGGCATCGACATCAACACCGTGACCTTCGATACCCCGGACCAGACCGCCTCGGGCTTCGCCAGCGGGCGCTGTGACGTGCTCACCTCGGACACCTCCCAGCTCAGCGCCCTGCGCCTGCAGCTGCCGGAACCGGACAGCGTCGAGATCCTCACCGAGCTGATCTCCAAGGAGCCGCTGGGCCCGGTGGTTGCCCAGGGTGACGACCAGTGGTTCGACATCGTCAAGTGGACGGTCTTCGCCATGGTCAATGCCGAGGAACTGGGCATCACCAGCGACAACGCCGAGCAGATGAAGAATGATCCGCCCAATCCCCAGGTGGCGCGCCTTTTGGGTGTCGACGGCACCTACGGCGAGCAGCTCGGTCTGACCAACGACTGGGCCTACAACATCGTCTCCCAGGTGGGCAACTACGGTGAGGTGTTCGCCGATACCGTGGGCGAAAACTCACCGCTGGGCATCAGCCGTGGCATGAACGCCCTGTGGAACGAAGGCGGCATCCTCTACGCCCCGCCGATCCGCTGATACTGTCCGCTGCGACCCCGGCCATGGCCGGGGTCGTCCGACCCATGACGGATAGAGCGACGACGTCGCGCGCCGGCCCCCTCGCCGTTCGCGGGTGAATACCCACGGCCGCGAGACGGGCCGGAGGCAAGCGTCGTCCAGCAAGAGGCTCGCCCATGTCCACGCCCCCTATCGAACGGACGCCGCTATGGCGGCGTCCTGCCTTTCGTGCGCTGATCATCCAGGCGCTGCTGCTGGCAGGCCTCGCCGCGCTGATCGCGATGATGATCGGCAATGCCCTGACCAATCTCGAGGCCAGGGGCATCACCACCGGTTTCGACTTCCTCGGTGAGCGCGCCGGGTTCTCGATCCCCCAGACCCTGATCGACTACTCCGGCGACAGCAGCTACGCCCGCACCTTCGTGGTGGGGCTGCTCAATACCCTGCTGGTGTCCGGGCTCGGCATTCTGGCCGCCACCCTGATCGGCTTCGCCGTGGGTATCGCCCGGCTGTCGCCCAACTGGCTGCTGGCTCGCCTGGCGGCGGCCTTCGTCGAGACCTTCCGCAATATTCCGCTGCTGGTGCAGATCCTGTTCTGGTACTTCGCCGTGCTCCAGGCCCTGCCCAGTCCGCGCCAGAGCATGTCGCTGCTCGAGGCGTTCTTTCTCAACGTGCGCGGGCTGATCGTGCCGGCGCCGGTGCCCGAGCCAGGCTTCGGCCTGACCCAGCTGGCGCTGGTGGTAGCGATCCTGGCGGTGGTGGCCCTTGGTATCTACGCCAGACGGCTGCAGCAGCGTACCGGCAAGGCGCTGCCGGTGTACTGGCTCGGCAGCGCCCTGATCATCGGCCTGCCGTTGCTGGTGTTCGTGGCCAGCGGCATCCCGCTTGCCTGGGACGTGCCGTCGCTCAAGGGCTTCAACTTCTCCGGCGGTATCACCGTGATCCCGGAGCTGATGGCACTGTGGCTGGCGCTGTCGATCTACACCGCCTCCTTTATCGCCGAGATCGTGCGTTCAGGGATCCAGTCGGTACCCAAGGGGCAGATCGAGGCGTCCCGGGCGATCGGCCTGCCGGGCAACATCACTTTGCGCAAGGTGGTCATCCCCCAGGCGATGCGAGTGATCGTGCCGCAGCTCACCAGTCAGTACCTGAACCTGATCAAGAACTCGTCGCTGGCGACCGCCATCGGCTATCCCGACCTGGTGGCGGTGTTCGCCGGTACCAGCCTCAACCAGACCGGCCAGGCGATAGAGATCATCGCCATGACCATGGCGGTCTACCTGACCATCAGTCTGGTGGTGTCGGCGTTGATGAACGTCTACAACGCCCGGACCCTGCTCAAGGAGCGCTGAGATGAATACGCCAACCATGCGCTCTGCCATGAGCCGCTTGCCTGTCTTCGTTGGAGGACTGCTGCCATGACCGAGCGTCCCACACCTCCTTCCCAGTCCCCGGTGCACCCCCCGAGTGAGCCCGAGGTGGCGCCGGCTGCCGCGTCCACCGAGCATTCGATGATCGCCGCCCGGCCGGCGCCGGTGGCGCGCCATGGTGTCACCGGCTGGCTGCGCAGCCGGCTGTTCTCGACCCCGCTCAATTCGGTGGTCTCGCTGATCACCCTGGCGGTGCTGGTATGGGCGCTGTCCCCGCTGGTGCAGTGGGCGCTGATCGACGCCGACTGGATCGGCACCACCCGCGAAGCCTGTACCGGCGAGGGCGCCTGCTGGGTGTTCATCAGCGCCCGCTTCGAGACCATCGTCTACGGCTTCTACCCCGAGACCGAGCGCTACCGCGTCGATATCACCCTGGCGCTGCTGGTGGCCACCATCGCCTGGCTGATGATTCCCCGACTGCCGGCCAAGCGCTGGGTGGTGATCTTCGCCCTGGTCGGCTTTCCGGTGATCGCCTGGCTGTTGCTGCTGGGAGGCCACTTCGGCCTGCCGGCGGTGCCCACCCGTGAGTGGGGCGGGCTGATGCTGACCCTGACCGTGGCCATCGTCGGTATCGTCGGCTCGCTGCCGCTGGGGGTGATCCTGGCGCTGGGCCGGCGCTCGCAGATGCCACTGGTGCGCAGCCTGTCGGTGGTGTTCATCGAGTTCTGGCGCGGCGTGCCCTTGATCACGGTGCTGTTCATGGCCTCGGTGATGCTGCCGCTGTTCGTGCCCAGCGAGGTCGAGTTCGACAAGCTGCTGCGCGCACTGATCGGCATCATGTTCTTCTGGAGCGCCTATATGGCCGAGGTGGTGCGTGGCGGCCTGCAGGCGATCCCCAGAGGCCAGGAAGAGGCCGCCAAGGCGCTGGGCCTGGGCTACTGGCGGCGGATGGGCCTGATCATCCTGCCCCAGGCGCTCAAGCTGGTGATCCCGGGCATCGTCAACACCTTCATCGCGCTGTTCAAGGACACCTCACTGGTGCTGATCATCGGCCTGTTCGACCTGCTGGCGATCATCCGTGCCGGGCTCACCGACACCAACTGGCTGGGCTTCGCCACCGAGGGCTACGTGTTCGCCGCGCTGATGTTCTGGATCTTCTGCTTCGGCATGTCACGTTACAGCCAATATATCGAACGGCGTCTACATACCGGCCATTGACGGCCCACAACAACAAATTTGATCGGGAGGCAGCCATGTCTGCTCAAGCGGCGACCACGGCGGATTCGAACACGCCGATGATCGAGATCGACGGCCTCAACAAGTGGTACGGGGACTTCCACGTGCTGCGCGACATCGACCTGACCGTGCAGCCAGGGGAGCGCATCGTGGTGTGCGGGCCCTCGGGGTCCGGCAAATCCACCCTGATCCGCTGCATCAATCACCTGGAGGAACACCAGCAGGGCCGCATCACCGTGGGCGGGGTGCACATGACCCAGGACGTCAAGCGCATCGAACAGATCCGCCGGCACGTCGGCATGGTGTTCCAGCACTTCAATCTGTTCCCTCACCTGTCGGTGCTCGACAACTGCTGCATCGCCCAGACCTGGGTACAGAAGAAACCCCGGCGCGAGGCCGAGGCCACCGCCATGGAGTTTCTCGAGCGGGTGCAGATCGCCGACCAGGCCCACAAGTACCCGGGCCAGCTGTCCGGCGGCCAGCAGCAGCGCGTGGCCATCGCGCGCGCGCTGTGTCTGCGCCCGGAGGTGATGCTGTTCGACGAGCCCACCTCGGCGCTGGACCCGGAGATGATCAAGGAGGTGCTGGACGTGATGATCGAGCTGGCCCGGGAAGGCATGACCATGCTCTGCGTGACCCACGAGATGGGCTTCGCCAAGACCGTGGCCGACCGGGTGATCTTCATGGATCAGGGCCAGATCATCGAGCAGGCGCCGCCCCAGGAGTTCTTCAACAACCCGCGCTCGGAGCGTACCCAGCTGTTCCTGAGTCAGATCCTGGGGCACTGAGGCGCCCTGGCCGCGCGCTTGCTCGCGCAGAGCGCGGCAAGGCGGACGGGGGCGACAGCAGCGGGGCACATAAGCTGGAGGACTGGTAGCGCGGGGTGGCTCCCATGGCGTCGCTGCGAGAAAGACTGCGCCGATAAAGGCGCGGAGTGTCGAGAGTGATGGCGGCGACCACCGCCGTGGCATTCCTTGAAGGAATACAACCAGCGATAATTTTCGTTTGTCGCCGCCTCCCCGCTCTGGTCTTATCGGTGGCATCACCGCCTGCCAACCGATAGGAGCCCGGATGTCTTCCGACTTTGTGACCGCCGACGAGATTCGTGACCGCTTTGCCTCTGCCATGTCGGCCATGTACCAGGCCGAGGTGCCCCAGTACGGCACCCTGCTGTCACTGGTCGAGCAGGTGAATCGGCAGACCCTCGAGGCTGATCCGGCGCTGGCCGAGCGGCTCGAGGCCAGCGGCGAGCACGCTCGCCTGGGCGTCGAGCGTCACGGTGCGATCCGGGTGGGCACGGCCGAGGAACTCGCCACCCTGAGGCGCCTGTTTGCGGTGATGGGGATGTTCCCTGTGGGCTACTACGACCTGTCCGAGGCCGGGGTGCCGGTGCACTCCACCGCCTTTCGCCCGGTCACCGACGAGGCCCTGGCACGCAATCCCTTCCGCCTGTTTACCTCGCTGCTGCGCCTCGAGCTGATCGAGGACGTCGAGCTGCGCACCCTGGCCAGCGAGATCCTGGCCAAGCGCGACATCTTCACTCCGGGGGTGCGTGAACTGATCGCCACCTTCGAGCAGCAGGGTGGCCTCACCGAGGAACAGGCCGAGCGCTTCGTCGCCGAAGCCCTGGAGACCTTCCGCTGGCACCAGGACGCCACCGTGGACCGCGCCACCTACGAGCGGCTGCACTCGGCCCACCGTTTGATCGCCGATGTGGTCTGCTTCCGTGGCCCGCACATCAACCATCTGACCCCGCGTACCCTGGACATCGACGAGGCCCAGCGCCGGATGCCCGAGCATGGCATGACGCCCAAGGCGGTGATCGAGGGCCCGCCCCGGCGCGCCTGTCCGATCCTGCTGCGTCAGACCAGCTTCAAGGCGCTGGAAGAGACCACCCGTTTCGTCGGTGACGCCGAGGGTAGCCATACCGCCCGCTTCGGCGAGATCGAGCAGCGTGGTGTAGCCCTGACCCCCAAGGGCCGTGCGCTCTATGACCGCTTGCTGGGCGAGGCCCGCAAGGCGACCCAGGGGCTGGACAACGCCGCCCATCAGGCACGCCTGGCCGAGGTCTTCACCGACTTCCCCGATGACGAGACCACCCTGCGCCGCGAGGGTCTGGCCTACTTCGTCTACCGTGCGGTAGACGAGTTCGACGGTGACGCCTCTGTGGAGGCACAGATCGCCGCCGGCAAGGTGGTGGCCGAGCCGCTGACCTACGAGGACTTCCTGCCGGTGTCGGCGGCGGGCATCTTCCAGTCCAACCTGGGCGGTGAGGAGAGTGCGGTGGGGCAGGGCAACGCCAACCGTGACGCCTTCGAGGCGGCGCTGGGGGCCTCGGTGCGCGATGAACTCGAGCTCTACGCCCGCCGCGAGCGCGAATCCCTGGCGGCGCTTGGCCTGAAACGCTGATCCTGATGATTGGCCTGAGCCTCTTCTCTGTATCAGCCGCTGAATGTGCCCATCGCTGATCCTGTCGTCACGGCTCTTGCCTTCACGGAAAGTACCCGCGCCGATCGATCTTCCGCCCGGAAGATCGATCGGCGTTGGCGTTGGCGTTGGCGTTGGCGTTGCGGGTAGCGAGGCGATGTTGGCGGGCGGGTCGTCAGCGAGTGCGAGCCGTGGCACACAAAGGTAAGCTTCTGGCTTTTCTTGTCTCAGGAGTTTGTCGCCATGGAGTGGCTCGCCGCTATCTCGCCGCTGTCCCCCGTCGTCAGTCTCGGCCTGATCCTGCTGTCCGGTGTCACCTCGATGATCAGCGCGTCGCTGGGCGTGGGCGGCGGCACCCTGTTGATCATGACCATGGCCCAGGTGATGCCGGCGGCGGCACTGATCCCGGTGCATGGCATGGTCCAGCTGGGCTCCAACGGCGGACGCCTGGCCATGAGCTGGCGACACGTTCACTGGCCGCTGCTGGCGACCTTTGTCCCCGGTGCCCTGGTCGGCGCCCTGGTGGCCGGCTGGCTGCTGATCCGCCTGCCCAGCGGGGTGCTGGAACTGTCGATTGCCGCCTTCGTGCTCTATACCCTGTGGGGGCCGGGGCTGCCCAAGCGCGCCCTGGGCCGACTGGGCACCCTGATCGCCGGCGCCGTCACCACCCTGTTGTCCAGCTTTGTCGGCGCCAGTGGGCCCATGGTGGCAGCCTTCGTCAAGCAGCACGGCAACTCCCGCCAGGGCACGGTGGCCACCTTCGCCGCCTGCATGACCTTCCAGCACCTGACCAAGGCCTTCGTCTTCGGCGTCGCCGGTTTTCTGTTCGCCGACTGGCTGTGGTTGATCCTGCTGATGATCGGCGTCGGGGTGCTGGGCACCTGGCTTGGACTGCGCCTGTTGCATCACGTGTCGGAGCGGCGTTTCGACACCGGATTCCGGGTGGTGTTGACCGCGCTGTCGCTGCGTCTGGTGTGGCTGGGCATGACGCGGCTGCTGACCTGAACGTCTGGGCAGGCACGGCCGCCATGGGCGAGGGGCAAGACGAAAGATGTGGGCGAAGTAGTGCATAGGGGGTAGTTGCCCCCCGCTCCAGAGCGGCTGAATTGGCATAGAGTGATAGGTAGTCGTCACTGCTGGTCGACTGCCACCCTCGAGTCCTTCAATGCCTCTATTTGCCCGCCGTGAACTCCCGATCCAATGGCTTATCGCTGCCTCCATCGTCGGCATGACGCTGATGATGGCCGGTCTGCTGCTGTGGCAGTCGTGGGATCAGGCTCGGGACTCGCTGGTCGAGGCGCTGCAGCGATCCAGCCAGCAGCTGTCGGCGACGGTGGAGGTCAAGACCCGCTCGCTGATCGAACCTTCCAGGGCGATGCTCGGTGTGCTGAGCAGAGAAACGAGCATCGAGAACTTCGACAGTGCCCGAAGCGATCATCTACTGCCCATGCTGGCGGCGGTGGTCGACGCCCAGGAGGTGCTGGGAGGCGCCTACATCGGCTCCGACAACGGCGACTTTCTGATGGTTCGCTCCATCGAGCGACTGTCGCCCGGGGCAGTATCCGACTCATTGAATCTGGCCGGTGGCACTTACCTGGCGCTGATCCTGCACGGCGACAGGCGGCAAGGCATGGCTGGCTACTGGCAGGTACTCGACGATGAGGCGAGGGAGCTACGTCGCATCGCCATCGAGAGCCACGGCCTGGACCCGCGCGATCGACCCTGGTTTCGTCAGGCGCTGGACGAGCACGGCCCGCAGCTATCGGCGCCCTATACCTTCTTCACCAACGGTGAGCAGGGCGTCACCCTGTCCCAGCGATCCCGTGATGGACGCGCCGTGCTTGGCATCGACATGACCTCCGCGGATCTCGGTAAGGAAATCCATGCGTTTGCCACCACCCAGGGGTCACTGCTGGCCATCACTACCCCCGAGGGCGATGTGCTCGCCCACAACGCGGACAAGGATGCGGCGCTGTTGCCGGGGACCTCGCTGGAGGATCTGGGCGAGGCGCCGTTGATCGAGCTCAAGGATCAGGGGGTGCTGGCGACGCCGGTCCGCTACTTCTGTGGTGAGCAGTACTGGTGGGGGCTGGCGCTGCCCTTCGACATGCTCGGCAGTCGACTGGCCTGGCTGCTGGTGGCCATGCCGGAGCGGGAGCTGATGGCGAGCCTGCGTGAATCCCTGTGGCACCGTCTGTTGCTGTCGCTGGGGCTGGTGACGCTGATGGTGCCACTCGGCATCCTGCTGGGTCGCCGACTCGGGCGCCCACTGCGCGAACTGGGTGAGCAGGTACGGACCATCTCCGAGTTCGACCTCGATGCCTATCGCGGGGTCGACTCCCGGGTGCGCGAGGTGGCTCACCTGTCCGGTGCGCTGGACACTCTGGTGCACCGCGTCGGCGAGTTTCGGCGCATCAATCGCATGCTGGGACGCGAGCGCCGACTCGACGTGATGCTCGACGGCATCCTCGATGAGCTGTTGAACGTCACCGGCAGCCACCACGGGGTCATCTATCTGGCCAACGAGGACAGTTCTGTCCGCCTGTCGCCGGTCGCCGAGGCGGGGCAGGGGTGGGGCGATGCCCCTTTGCCGGCGACGCTCGAGGTCGACCAGGACTCGGGCCCTCTGCTGGAGGTGCGGCGGGCGCTGGAGGCGCAAGGGTATCTGGTGCAGTCGCTGCGCGACCGCGCCGGCAAGCGTCTCGGGATTCTGTTGCTGGCGCACCGGGACGGTGGTCAGGATGATGACCAGTGGCGCACCTTCGTCGCCGAGGTGTCATCGGTGGCGGCGGTGGCCATCGACATGCGCCGCCTGCTCGAGGGCGAGGCGCGTCTGCTGGACGCCATGATTCAGCTAGTCGCCAGGGCCACCGATGCCAAGTCACCCCACACCGGGGGACACTGTACCCGGGTACCGCAACTGGCGGAGATGCTGATCGACGAAGTGGACCGGGCGCGCCAGGGCCCTTTTGCTGCGGTTCACCTCAGCGAGGAAGAGCGCGCCACCTTCCACCTGGCGGCCTGGCTGCACGACTGCGGCAAGCTGACCACCCCAGACCACATCATGGAGAAGGCCACCAAGCTCGAGACCCGTTACAACCGGATCCATGAGATCCGGACCCGCTTCGAGGTGCTGTGGCGAGACGCCGAACTCGATTACTGGCGCGCCATCGCCCAGGGGGGCGAAGCAACAAAGCTTGACCAGGTACTGCAGCGTCGGCGCCAGGAGCTGCAGGAGGCCTTCGCCTGCGTCGCCGAGGCCAACCATGGCCGCGAGGCGATGGGCGAGGCCGACTGCCAGCGCTTGAAGACCATCGGCGAGTGGCGCTGGCTGCGTTACTTCGATGACCGCCTGGGGCTGTCACGGGCCGAACTGGACAACATGGCCGAAGAACCCCGTCGCGCCTTGCCTGCAGAAGAGCGTCTGCTTGCCGATCTGCCCCGTCATCGCATTGCCTGGCAGCGTCCGTGCCCCCCGGTGCATCCCGAGGACCCCGACAATCACTGGGGCTTTTCGATGGAGCCGCCGTCCCTGGCGGAGCATCAGGGGGAGCTCTACAACCTGTGCATCGCCCGAGGCACGCTCAACGACGTCGAACGCTTCCGCATGCAGGAGCACGTGATCCAGACCATCATCATGCTCGAGTCTCTGCCCTGGCCCGCTCACCTGAAGCGAGTGCCGGAGATCGCCGGCAATCACCATGAGCGCATGGACGGACAGGGGTATCCGCGGCGGCTGCGACTCGGCGAGGCCAGCCTGGAAGAGCGGATCATGGCGCTGGCGGATGTGTTCGAGGCGCTGACCGCCTCCGATCGTCCCTACAAGAATGGCCTGCCGCTGTCCCGCGCGCTGGAGATCCTGGCTGACATGGTCAAGGACGGCCACCTGGACCCGGCGGTCTTCGAGTTGCTGCTGGATAGCGGCGTGTGGCGGCGCTACGCCGATACCTTTGTGGCCGACCGACAGATCGACCAGGTCGATATCGATGCCATCCGGGCCCGAGCTCGGCGTTGACCTAACGTGGAGCCTGCCGCTGTGTTCGGGATACGCGTCTACAGATCTGCACATATAGTGGAGAGAGCGCTACCCCTTTCGGCTTAGGGCGTTTCGTCACGCTTGAAAGTCCCTTTTGCCTCGTCACGAGAGGTCCGACCATGTACCGCCATCGTCTCGTCATTCCGGTGCAGTGGCTGATCGGTATCGTTATCGTCGGGGTGATGGTGGTGATGGCGGTGGCGCTGCTGGGGTTCTCCTGGCACCAGTCCCAGCGCACGCTGGGGGCGACCCTGGAAGAGACCTCGGCTCAGCTGGTCGACACCCTGGAGGCGCGCACCCAAGCGCTGGTGAGGCCGGCACGGGTGGCCATCGACATGCTGGCCAACGGGGCCCCGGGCGAGGCCGACGACTGGGACGGCCGGCTGGCAGCGTTGCCGCTGATGAGGGCGGCGCTGGAAGCCCATCGACTGGTCGACGCCGTCTACATCGGCTATGGCAGCGGCGACTTCCTGATGTTTCGCGCGGTGGATCGCATGCTCGAGAGCAAGCGCCCCGGCATCGTCAACAACGGCGGCCAGGACGCGGCCTACCTGGCGCTGGTGGTGGATGCCCGCCCTGGCCAGCCACCGCAGAGTGAATGGCATCTGTTCGATCCATCGCTTGCTCCGCTCGGGCGCGAGCGACTCGACCAGTACTTCTTCGATCCGCGCAGCCGTCCCTGGTTTCAGCAGGCACCCGAGGGTGACGCTCCTTTCCTGACCGCTCCCTATGTGTTTTTCAACACCGGCGAAATCGGCATCAGCATGGCGCGCCGCAGCGGTGACGCTGTGGTCGGCCTGGATGTCGCCTCGCGGGACCTTGGCATCGGCCTGGATGACCTGCGGTTGACGCCGCAGACGCGCATGGCGGTAGTCACCGCCTCTGGCCAGGCGCTGGCGACTACCCTGGACGCCACACTGGATCCTGGGCCCGGCAACGCCCGCCAATTGTCCTCTTTCGAGGATCTGGCCATGCCGGTGCTGGCGCAATTGTTGACCACGAACGTCGACCAGCCACCGCGGCGGTTGTCCCATGACGGTCGCCAGTGGTGGGGGCTGGTGCTGCCCTTTGTCACCCTGGGGGGCGAGGCCACGCGGCTGATTGCAGCCGTCCCGGAAGACGAGCTGACCTCCGATGTGCGCCAGATGATGCTGGAGAGTTCGTTGCTGGCGGGGGCCGTGACACTGGCCTTGTTGCCGCTGGGGGTGCTGCTGGGACGACGGCTGGGGCGTCCATTGCGGGAGTTGTCCGGACAGGTTGAGGCGCTCGGGCGCTACGATTTTTCCGCCTGCGACGGTGTCGGCTCCCGGGTGACCGAGGTGCGCGGGCTCAGCGTGGCACTGCGCCGGCTGGCGCGTGGTATCGAGGGCTTTGGACGCATCACCCGGGTGCTCAACAGCGAGCCACGCCTGGATCGCATGCTGACCAGCATTCTCGAGGATCTGCTGCGCGGCACCGGCAGTCGCGCCGGGGCCATCTACCTGGCCGATGAACAGGACGAGGGACGCTTCGCTCGGATCGCCAGGGAGGGGGAGGCGAGGGACCCCGATGCGGACCCACGGAGTCGGGAGCTGCGACTGCAGGAAGGCTCCGAGGCCGAGCTCGAGGCGCTGATCGAGCGCTTTGAGGCGGCCGGCTATCTGTTGCAGCCGCTGCGTAACCGGGAGGGAGCGACGCTGGGTCTGCTGGCGTTGGCGCGGCGCTCGCTGGACGATGACGACGCTCACTGGCGTGCCTTCGTCGCCGAAGTGTCGGCGGCGGCAGCGGTGGCCATCGACCTGAGGCGACTGCTGCGCGGTGAGGCGCGTCTACTGGAGGGCATCGTCCAGCTGGTGGCCCATGCCATCGACGCCAAGTCGCCGCATACCGGAAGCCACTGCTCGCGAGTGCCGGTACTGGCGGAGATGATCGTCGAGGGCATCGATCGCAGCGAGCACGGGGTATACGCCGAGACTCACTTCGACGCGACCCGCCGCAGCGCCTTCCATCTGGCGGCCTGGCTGCATGACTGCGGCAAGCTGGCGATCCCCGACGAGGTAATGGAAAAGGCCACCAAGCTCGAGGCCCGCTACGACCGTATCCATGAGATTCGCACCCGCTTCGAGGTGCTGTGGCGCGATGCCGACGTGGCCTACTGGCAGGGGCGCGCCCACGGTGGCGATCCGGTGACGCTGGAGCGACGGCGCCATGCGCGACAGCAGGAGCTGATCGCAGCCTTTGAATGCGTGGCCGAGGCCAATCGGGGGGGCGAGGCCATCAGCGATGAGCTGCTGGAGCGCCTGAACGTCATCGCCGAGTGGCGCTGGTGGCGGCACTTCGATGATCGGCTTGGGGTATCGCGAGATGAGCTCAAACGCATGTCCCGCGAACCTCTGCGCAGGCTGCCCGCGGAGGAGCGCCTGCTGGCCGACCTGCCACGCCACGAGATCCCCTGGCACCGCTCTCGCCCGGCGGTGGCGCCGGACGACCCCGACAATGTCTGGCGTTTCGACATGCGGCCCAGTGAATTGGCCGGCCATCAGGGCGAGCTTTTCAATCTCAGGGTGTCCCGCGGCACCCTCAACGAGGTCGAGCGATTCCGCATCCAGGAGCACGTGGTCCAGACCATCATGATGCTCGAGGCGCTGCCCTGGCCCGCGCACCTGCGTCGGGTCCCGGCCATCGCCGGCAATCATCACGAGCGCATGGACGGTACCGGTTATCCACGCAGACTGGCGATGAAGGACGCCAGCCTCGAGGAGCGGGTCATGGTGATGGCGGACGTGTTCGAGGCCTTGACCGCCGCGGACCGCCCCTACAAGTCGGCCATGACCCTTTCCCGGGCACTGGCGACGCTGGCCGACATGGTGCGGGAGGGCCATCTGGACCCCGAGATCTTCCGGCTGATGCTGGAGCAGCGGATCTACAGCGACTACGCCGAACGCTTCTTGACGCCGGCCCAGCGTGATAGCGTTGATACCGAGGCGCTGCTGGCCCGTGCGGGAGTTTGACCTGACGCAAGCGCGCAGGAGTAGGCCCGCCCCGGCTTTTGCCCAAGTGGACGACGACAAAGGCGCCTGCATGAACGGCTGGTTCGCCCGAAATGGTCTATATAATGCCGAGAATGATGGTGAACGCTCGCCAATTTGGCCTGTACAGGCCGGTTAAGTGGGTCATAATGCCGTCAGTGCAGTCTGGAAATCGCAGGGGTTTGGATAAATGGTGACCACAAGGAATTCCGGGTGGCGTTCGCTGACGATGCTGGTCGCGCTGGTGGTGACCTGTCTGATGGTGGTGCAGTCCGCCCAGGCAGGCAATCCGCGCTACGCAGGCATCGTGGTGGACGCCGAGAGTCATGAGATCCTGTACGCGGAAAACGCCGATGAGCGCCGCTATCCGGCCTCACTGACCAAGATGATGACCCTTTATATGCTGTTCGAGGCTCTGGACGGTCGTACCATGAGTCTGGGCCAGCCGTTGCCGGTCTCTTCCCATGCGGCCTCGATGCCGGCGACCAAGCTGTGGCTCAAGCCCGGTGACAGCATCCCGGTGGAGAAGGCCATCCAGGCGTTGGTCGTGCGCTCCGCCAATGACGTGGCGGTGGTGGTGGCCGAGTCCCTGGGCGGTTCCGAGTCGCACTTCGCCGACATGATGACCCGCAAGGCGCGCAGCCTGGGCATGAACAACACCACCTTCCGCAACGCCTCGGGCCTGCCCAACTCCGGCCAGGTCACCACGGCGCGGGACATGGTCATCCTGGCGCGTCGTCTGATGCTGGACTTCCCCCAGTATTACCCCTACTTCTCTCTTACCGAGTTTACCTGGCGTGGCACTCGCCATACCGGTCACAACCGTCTGCTGACCAAGTACCCGGGTACCGATGGTCTCAAGACCGGCTTCATTCGCGCCTCCGGTTTCAATGTGGCGACCTCGGCCACGCGCAATGGGCGGCGCATGGTGGCGGTGGTCATGGGCGGCTACACCGCCGCTTCCCGTGATGAGCAGATGATGAGCCTGCTCGACCGCGGCTTCCTGCGGGCTTCGCTGGTCGACGGTCGTGGTTTCCTTGCCAATACCGACGTCTCCGGTGGCGAACTGATGGCGCCCCGCCAGCGTGGGTTGATCTCTGCGCCGACGCCGAGCCGTGTCGCTCAGGTGCCATCGACTGCGGTGCGACCGTCACGGGTCGAGACCGTGGTTCGTCCGGCCACGCCGACACTGGCCAGCCGCCAGTCGGCGACAGCGCCGGTGCGCTTCGAGTCCGCCGCCCCGATCATTTCCGATTCGCGTCGTTCTTCGTCCGGTCCCGACCCGCTGCGCAACCTGATCGACCTGCCGAGTGCCTCGGCACCCGCCCTGGCATCGATTCCGGTGGCGGCCTCGGTGCCCGACGCGGCAGCGGCGAGGCCTGAGCCCAGCCCTGTGTCGAGTGCCGTGTCGAGCGCGCCGTCCAGCGCGGCCAGCACGAACACCACCAGCGCGAATGCGAACAGCACCATCGCGCAGACCGGCGACTGGGGGGTCCAGGTGGGGGCGTTCAGCGACATGGACAGCGCGCGCAGCCAGGCCAGCCAGGCGGCCGATCGTCTGGCAGGCGAGATGGCCCACGCCCGGGTAGCGGTGGCGCGAGCCGACAATGCCAACATCTACCGTGCCCGCGTGGTGGACCTGCAGGAAGGCCAGGCCCGTTCGGCCTGTCGGCGACTGCTGCAGCAGGGCATGGACTGCATGGTCGTTCAGGCCAGCCTCTAAGCGTCAGTTCGCGCCGGCTTCACGTCGTTCTCCGACAAGGCCCGCCTCCGGCGGGCCTTTTGCTGTATGGCATACACCAGTGCACAGTTCTGGTGCGTCTGTTCTTGCCAGCGAAGCGTTCGCCCCCTAACGTTGTCCCTGTTACCCCCGTCGGCCCCGTGCCGGCGGGGTTCGTTTTTGGGTCAGGTAAGTGGTGGTCGTGAGCCACTTGCCATCAGCGCTGCGGACAGGGAGGAGAGCATGGGGTCATCGTTCAAGGGTATCGGGTTCATGTGTCTTGGCGTGCTGTGCCTGGCGCTCGGTGACGCCATTTCCAAGTGGCTCGGCGAGGTGCATTCGCCGTTGCAGATCATCTTCTTTCGCACCCTGGTGTCGTTGCCGTTGATCATGCTGCTGGCACACCAGGGGGGCGGCCTGCGCACCCTGTCGACCCGACGCCCGGGGGTGCATCTGATCCGTGGTCTCATCTATACCGGCACCATGGGTTGCTTCGTGCTGGGGTTGACGATGATGCCGCTCGCCGAGGGCACCGCCATCGCCTTTGCCGCGCCGCTGTTTGTCAGCCTGCTGTCGGTCCCGCTGCTGGGCGAGCGGGTGAGCGTGCCGGTGGTGCTGGCGTCGCTGGTGGGCTTTGCCGGTGTATTGGTGATCGTGCGTCCAGGCAGTGAAGGCATCTCGCTGGGTGCCCTGTCGATGCTCGGGGCGGCGGTGTTCTATGCCTTGATGATGATCACCGCTCGGCGCTACGGCGCCCGCGAGCACCTGTGGGCGATGGTGTTCTACATGACCCTGGTACCCTTTGTGGTGACCGGCGTCGCCCTGCCGCTGGTATGGCAGGCGCCGGCGCTGGAGCATTGGCCGGCCTTTCTCATGTCCGGGGTGCTCGGGGTCGGCGCCACCGCCTTTATTACCCTGGCCTTTCGTCACGCTCCGGCCGCTATCGCCGCCCCCTTCGACTATACCGCCATGCTGTGGGCGGTCCTGCTCGGCTGGATGATCTGGGACGAGGTGCCGGATCTCGGGGTGCTGATCGGCGGCACCCTGATCATCGCCAGCGGCCTGGCGATCGCCTACCAGGAGGGGCGCACCAGCCTCAAGCGGCGCCCTTCGGCCTGAGCTGGGCGCTTGATCGGATGGAAGGACCAGGAGGTTGACCGACATCACGTCGCCTTGGGGGGAGGCGCTTGCCGTCCTAGGGCTTGTCTGAAAAGTGCCTGCGCTCGTCGACTTTTCGGACAGCGCCTAAGCTTGCCTTAAGTTGCTGCCGTCAGGCTGCCTGTTACGCGACAAGGCGTATCACCTTCAGGGAGCAGGACGATGGCATCGATTCCGTCACATTCAAAAGGCCGGCAGATCAAGGTGTGGGACCCGTTGGTCCGCGTCTTTCACTGGGCGCTGGTGCTGGGGTTTGCCCTCAATTACGCCGAAATTGGCCCACATCGTTATATCGGCTACACCCTGATGGGGCTGATAGGGCTGCGTGTCGTCTGGGGGCTGGTGGGGCCCTGGCCGGTGCGCTGGTCGAGCTTCTGGCCGACAGCGACCCGGCTTGGAGCGGCGCTCAAGAGACAGGCCGCAGCACAGGAAGAGTGTTCGTCTCAGCGCATCACCCATACCCCGCTGGGGGCGGTGATGATGTTGCTGATGCTGGCCTTGCTGGTGGGGCTCGGTACCACCGGCATCTTGATGGTGCACTCCGAGCGTTTCCACGATGTGCACTGGATGGAGGAGCTGCACGAGGGCCTCGCCACGGCGGTACTGTGTCTGGTGCCGTTGCACGTGGGCGGTGCCATCCTGGAGGGGCGACGACTGGGCGACAACCTGATCGCCGCAATGGTCCATGGGCGTCGAAGGGTCAGGCCTCGCGTCTGAGGGTCGCGTTCGGCGGTGGGCTGCCTGGCCGGGCTCCCAGGCAGGTTCAGCCTTTCCAGGCCGTCAGCAGGTCCCGCGCGGCGCACGCCGGGTCCGCCTGGCCGCAGATGGCGGAGACCACGGCCATGCCATCGGCGCCGCTTTGACGCACCGCCGAGGCGTGCTCGCGCTTGAGCCCGCCGATGGCCACGCTGGGCAGCGGGCTCGCCGCCACCAACGAGGCGAGACCATCGAAGCCCAGCGGCGTGGCGTGGTCGCTCTTGGTCGGCGTGGCGAATACCGGTCCGAGTCCCAGGTAGTCCAGTGCCTGGACATCCAGGCGTGACAGCTGGTCGGGGTGCTGCACCGACAGGCCGATGATCGCCGTCTCGCCAAGCAGGCGGCGGGCTTCGCCCACATCGCCGTCGTCCTGCCCCAGATGCACGCCGTCGACCTGTGCCTTTAGCGCGACCTGGACGCGGTCATTGATGACCAGAGGAACCCCGTGTTCGGCCAGCGCCGGTTTCAGTCGGCGCGCCAGTTGCACCAGTTCGTCATCGCTGGCGGTCTTGTCACGTAGCTGCACCAGGCTGACTCCGCCGCGTACCGCCGCCTCCACCGTCGCTTCAATCCCCATGGATGCGCATAGCCCGGGGTCGGTGACCAGATAGAGGCGAAGGCTGCGGGGGTCGAACGGGCGCGCATCAAGGCGTCGAGGAGAGTGGGTCACGAGGGGCTCCTGGTACATGAATCGGGTAGGGCGGTCGGGTCAGTCGAGAGACTCGATGGCGAGAGGTTCTCGCCGTAACAGCGTCTCGGGATTGAGCTGATGCAAGGCGTCGACAAAGGCGACGGCGAAGCTGCCAGGACCCTGGGCGGTGCGGCCGGCGCGACTGCCGGCTTCGCCATAGCAGGCCAGGGCCGCGCAGGTGGCGACCAGCGGATCCTGATCGGCGGCGAGAAAGGCCGCGACCACACCGGACAGGGCGCAGCCCAGCGCCGTCACGCGGGGCATCAGCGGGTGTCCACCGGGCACGCGCACCAGCCGCCGGCCGTCGGTGACCAGATCGACCTCATCGGTTACCGCTACCACCGCCTCCTGGCGCCGGGCCAGGGCGACGGCCGCCTGCACGGCGTCGTCGCTGGCGGCAGTGGAGTCGACGCCGCGCCCGCCAAGACCGTCCTCGGCCAGGGCGATGATCTCCGAGGCGTTGCCGCGAATGACGCTGGGCCTCAAGTCCAGCAGCCTGGCGGCAGACTCTCGCCGATAGGCGGTGGCGCCAACGGCGACGGGGTCGAGCACCCAGGGGGTCTGGTGCTCGCCGGCACTGGTGGCAGCCTCGACCATGGCCTCGACCCAGTGAGGCGAGAGCGTACCGATATTGATCAGCACAGCGTCGGCCAATGCCGCGAACTCGGCCGCTTCCTCACGCGCATGGACCATGGCCGGTGAAGCGCCCACGGCCAGCAGCACATTGGCGGCGCTGTTCATGGCCACGTAGTTGGTCAGGCTATGGACCAGCGGCGCCGCCTGGCGCAGCCGGGTCAGCCGTGCGCCGATGTCGGCACCGGTGAGTGTCGTCGTCATGACAGGCCTCCCTGGCGTTGGACGAAGGCGGCGAGGGTCGCCTTGCAGGGAGTCATGATCCGGTCACTGCGCGCCGCTGTAAAGCGGCGATGGCCTGAGATATCCCCCTTGAGCCGGGAGACGGTGAACCGCGACAGCTCGCCGGGCGTCAGCCCAGCAGTTGCAGTGCGATCAATACCCCCAGGGCGGCGAGGGCGAGCTCGCGAACCGGTACGCCGTTGCCGCTGTCTGTGGCGTCGTCTCGACGCTCCGAGCTTGCGGTTCGGGGCCACAGGGCGAGGCCACCGAGAATCAGGCTGAGGCTGCCGAGGGGCAGGCTGATGGACGACCAGAAGGCCATCAGGGCGAGGCCGCCGACCAGGGCCAGAGAGATACGAAGAAGCCCCTTGGTGGCGAAGCGGGGGCGAGTACGGTAGACCTGCTGTAGGAAGGGCATGTTCGGAATTCCTTGTCGGTGCAGGGGGCGGGCCAGAAGACATCTACTGACACCATCGCTAGAGCTGCAGCGTAACGGCTTTGCCTTAACGCGCGCTTAAGCTTTATTGAAAGATTTGTGACAAGGTCTGATGCGCGAATCTGCAAAATGTTCAGTCGGCGAGCTGCGACATTGGTCGAACGCCATTGGCAGAGCATGGGAATCGTGGGGGGCAGAGGGCGCGTCTCGCCTGGCTCCGTTCTCGCCTTCAAGGGCGACCTGCAAGGGCGACCTGCAAGGGCGACCTGCAAGGGCGACCGCAATGGCCTCCTGCCAAGGCGGTCTGTCTGGACGTGGATCAAACGCGTGCGTCAGGCGCGGATATAGGCCCAGCCCTGGCGCTGGCCCTCGGCCAGGGTGAGTACCGCTGCCTCGACGATGGCCAGTCCCCGGGTGTCGACGATGCCCTGGGCGTCGAGACTGTTGCGACACAGTTTTAACCATGCGTCGGTGTCGTCCGGGGTGGCGACGGCGGCCGCCGCGCCGCCGGCATTGGTGATGATCAGCACCTCGGCCTCGGGGCTGGCGGCCTTGAGGTTGCGGGCATTGCGCCTGGCGCGGGCAAGGCTCTCGGCGCAGGGAGCGTGAAGCATCACCTTCAAGCGTGAATCACCCGCTTCGCGGGGGGGCAGGCCGGTATCGCTCATGACGCCTCCGGGACGGCGCCGATCAATGTTTCCAGATGATGGACCTGGGCGCCGAAGTCGGCATGCTCACGGCGATTGTCGGTGGGCAGCGTGATCTCGAGGGTATCGATGACCCGCGCCGGGGCCCCGCCCTGATGTCCACCGAGCACCATCACCCGGTCGGCCAGCAGTACAGCCTCTTCGATGTCGTGGGTAACGAAGACGATGGCGGCCTCGGTGCGCTGGCGCAGGTCGATCAACTCGTTCTGCAGGCGACGGCGAGTGATCGCATCCAGCGCCGAGAAGGGCTCGTCCATGAACAGCACCCGGGGCTTTACCGCCAGCGCCCGGGCAATGCCGACACGCTGTTGCTGGCCGCCGGACAGGGTGGAAGGAAAGCGCTCGGGCATGTCGCCCAGGCCGACCAGCTCCAGCGGCGCAAGGGCGCGGCGCTGGCGCTCCTCCCGGGACAGCCCCAGTCCCTCGAGCCCGAGCGCCACATTGGCGCGGATGCGTCGCCAGGGAAACAGCCGCGGCGCCTGGAAGACCATCGACCAGGGCCGCGCTCCATCACGTGGGCTCTCGTCCAGCCAGCGCTCGCCTGCCACCGCCGGCAGCAGGCCGCAGAGTGCCCGCAGCAGTGTCGACTTGCCGACCCCGGAGGCACCGACGATGGCGATGAACTCCCGTGGAGCCAGGCGCAGGTCGACATGTTCGAGCACGCGCTGGCCGCCGAAGCCCAGGGCCAGGTCATGGGCCTTGAGCACGCAGGCGTCGGCGTTGCGTTCGGCTGTCAGGGTGTCCATATCAGCAGCCTTTTTTGCAGATGCAGGAAGCCCAGGTCGAACAGGGCGTAGAGCGCGGCAATGGTCAGCATGTAGACCACCACGATATCGGTGGCCAGCAGGCCCGAGGCCTCCATCATGCGCTGGCCGATGCCGGGAATGCCGAACAGTTCGGCCGCGACCACGGTCATCCAGCCCTGGCCGAGGCCGGCGCGCAGGCCACCGAGGATGCCGGGGGCCGCCGCGGGCAGGCTGACCTTGGTCAGGCGGGCCAGCAGCGAACCCTGGCCGAAGGCCCTAGCTACCTCGTCATAGCCGGGGTCCACCGCACGCACCGCGCTGTAGCTGGCGAAGTAGTTGATCCAGAACACCCCGATACTGATGATGAAGGCCGCCGCCGATGGTGTGATCCCGAACCAGATGATGGCAAAGGGGATCCAGGCCAGTGGCGGGATCGGGCGAAGCAGGCGCGCCAGCCAGGCGTGCAGGGCGTCGAACACCGGCAGCAGGGCCGCCGCTACGCCCATGGCGATGCCTGCCAGCGAGCCGATGGCCACCCCTACGCTGTAGTGAGACAGGCTCGAGCTGACGACTTCCCACCAGATGCCGTCGACCACCTCGCCCCAGAAGACCGTCGGGATCGCAGAGGGCAGCGGGACCAGATTGCCGGGCAGCAGCCCCAGGCGCAGTGAGATCTCCCAGAGTGCCACAAAGGCGACGAGCCCCAGCGCACCGAGGCCGGTGCGCCGGCTACGAGATACCGACTTCATGGGCTCGTGTCGCCTTCTTCGGCGTCTGCGTCAGCGCTTGCGGTCAGGTCGTCGTACCAGCGGGTGTCGAACAGAGTGTCGATGTCGAGGCCCTGCTTGAGGGTGCCGTTGGCCAGCTGGAAGTCATGCATGGTGCGGGTGCCCTCGACGATCGCGTGGGGATCGGCGCCGTAGTTGGCGAAGGGCGACGACAGTGCAGCCTCTACGGTTTCCAGCGGCACCAGACGCTTGCCGACGAACTCGCGCACCGAGGGGGCGACCTGCTGTGGCGTATCGACCAGGGCGTGGGTCGCTCGCAGGTGAAGTTCGAGCAAGGTGCTGACGGCATCGGGGCGCTGTTCGAGCAGGCTTTCGCGTGCAGCCAGCACCGCGCCGGGTTGACCCGGCAACATGTCCGAGGCGTGGGCCACGATCTGGGCGTCGTCGAGGCGTTCGGTCACGGTGGAGAGTATCGGCTCCAGGGTCGAGGCGGCGTCCACTGCACCGGCCAGCAGCGCCTGCTGGACACGATCGGCGCCCATGGCGACGATCTCGACGGCGTCGCTGCCGATGCCCAGGCGTTCGTCCAGCCAGTAGCGCAATACCGTGTCGGGTACCGAGCCCTTGGGGAAGGTGGCGATCTTGGGCCGACGGCCTTCGCGCTCGGTAAAGTCGGCGATGGCCTGGGCCGGGTCGGCGTCGGCCATCAGGCTGGCCAGTTCGCCGCGGGCGACCAGGCCGATCTGCTCCTGGATGGCGGCCGCCAGTACCTTGATCGGTACCCCGTTGGCGCGAGCCACCATGGCCGGGCCGATACCGAAGTACATGACGTCGAGATCACCCGAGGCCAGCGCCTGGACCATCGCCGGCCCGCTGGAAAAGCGTGTCAGCTCAAGTTCCAGACCGGCCTCTTCGGTCCAGCCTTCGCCCTCCATCACGAATAGCTGAGCCACCGGCAGGATCGGCATATAACCAACCTCCAGCGGACCTTCGTCGGCGGCGATGGCGGTACCAGGCAGAAGCAGGGCGGCGGCGGTCAGCCAGCGGTAAAGGAGCTGGGGCATGGAGCCCTCCTGGAGCAATGAAGTTAATGATCAGCATGATAACGATCGGGGGACGAGGGCGACACGCAGGCGTGCGATCAATCCGTTATATGCTTATTAGGCGCCGGAAGGCGCCGACACGACAATGGCCGCCCGGGGGCGGCCATCGCTGAGGGGACAGGCTGTCTGACGTAGCGGTAGATAGAGAGGGGGCGCTGCTCGTCCCTCCCTCGGACACTTCTGTCCTTACGTCTTGCCTGCTCCGTCCTTACTTCTTGCCGGGCTGTTTGACAAAACGCAGGTACGGACGCTGTTCGTCCCAGCCCTCAGGGAACAGGGTCTTGGCCTCGTCGTTGGAGACGGCGGGCACGATGATGCAACGGTCGCCATGGTTCCAGTTCACCGGGGTCGCCACCTTGTAGCCGTCGGTCAGCTGCAGGCTGTCCAGCACCCTCAGGATCTCGTCGAAGTTGCGTCCGGTGCTGGCCGGGTAGGTCAGCGTCAGGCGCACCTTCTTGGCCGGATCGATGATGAATACGCTTCGCACCGTCAGGGTGTCGTTGGCGTTGGGGTGGATCATGTCGTAGAGGTCACTGACCTTGCGATCGGCGTCGGCGAGCAGCGGGAAGTTGAGCCCGTGGCCCTGGGTGTCCTCGATATCGCCGGCCCAGGCGTGGTGATCCTCGATGGGGTCCACCGACAGGCCGATGGCCTTGGCGTTGCGTTTGTCGAATTCACCCTTGAGGCGCGACACTTCCCCGAGTTCGGTGGTGCACACCGGGGTGAAGTCCTTGGGGTGAGAGAACAGGATGACCCAGCTGTCACCGGCCCACTCATGAAAGTGAATGGTGCCGGCGGTGCTTTCCTGTGTGAAGTCCGGTGCGGTATCACCCAGTCGTAGCGTCATGGTCGTCTCCTTGGCGGTTGATGGCGACGGGCCCGGACGGACCCGTCGGGTCGATCGGTGAGACCGGGGCGCGGCCTCGTGGCAGCGAGCGTCAGGGCGCTGGCGCGGCCGCCCCGACGAAGCGATCCTGCCAATAGTCTATGGACAGCGAGGTGGTGGTGACCGTTCGCCCGCGTCCGGGCGCATGGATCATCACATCGTCGCCGGCGTAGATGCCGACATGGCTGACCCCGGGACCCTTGCCGGTAGCGAAGAACAGAAGATCACCCGGCCGTGCCTCGTCGATGGGCGGCAGGCGCCGGTATTGCTCCCGGGATGAGCGCGGCAAGGGGATACCCGCCCGGGAATACGTCATCTGGGCCAGGCCGGAACAGTCCAGCCCGCGCGGATCGTTGCCGCCGAACCGGTAGGGGGTGCCGACGGCGCTGCGCGCCTCGGACAGGATCAGGGCACGTTCCATGGACAGTCCCTGGCCGCTGTCATCGGTGCTCAGCGGGGCCGAGGCACAGCCCCCCAGAAGTACCAGCAGCAGTGCCATCAGGGCTGTCCAAGAGGACCTGGTGTACCACGGCATCGAAGTGGTCATTGCGGCTTTCCCTGCACAGACGAGGCGCCCTCTACGGTACTCTGCCCTACCAGGCAGGCCAAGGGGGGCCGAGGCGTAATGTGTCGCTGGCGCCGCAGGCGTAGCGACAACGACAAGGCGACCAGGGGCGGACGCTACCGACAGGCCGATGCCCCCTAACGAAAGGAGATACGTGTGCCCTAACGAAAGGAGATGCGTGTGCCGTTGGCCAGCATCTCGTCGGGGGTCATGGCCTTGCCCTCCACGCCGATCATCTCGTCACCGCACTGATCGGTCCAGGTCAGGACGCCATGGGTCAGGCCGACGCCGCCGAGCAACTCGCGGATCTCGCCGGTGCCGAGAAAGGTGCGGGTTCGCCCCTTGTCGTCGGCAAGCTCTGTGGTGCCGTTGGCGTGATGAAAGCGCACCGTGTAGATGCCATCCATCGACTCCACCTCGACGATGGGCGAAAACCCGCGGGACAAGGCCTTGGCGAGTGCCTTGAGGGTAATCTGGCGCTCCAGGGTGTAGTCGATGTCAGCCATCTTGGTGTTTCCTCCGGCGAAACGGGCCTCTTAAGACTGGTCCAGCAAAGGACTTCTGGCAAACAGGTAAGTGCGGTGCCGTGACCCAGTCGTTGAAGGCGCGTTCTTGAGGCGGTGTGCCGAGCCGGTATGGTTGATGGCTTCTACAGCTATCGACAGGTGAACCATGCGACACCATTCCATGCCCTTGGCCCTGGCGGCCTCGATTGCGCTCGCGGCTTCCTTCGGCGCCCATGCTCAGGACCAGGAAGATGCCCAGGTTCGTTTTTCCGTGCCCGCCTGGCCCGGTGTAACGGTCAAGACGGCCCTGGCATCCACCCTGCTCGAGACCCTGGGTTATGAGCCGGTCCAGGAAGAGCTGGGCTCCACCATCACCTATCAGGCCCTGCGCCAGGGAGAGCTCGACGCCTTTCTGGCGGCCTGGTTGCCGGCCCAGCAGGGCATGTACGACGCCAGCTTCGAGGATGGCGAGTCCAAGCTCGAGGACCTTGGCAACAACGTCGACGGTGCGCGCCTCGGCTTTGCCGTACCCACCTACGTCTACGAAGCCGGCGTGAAAACGGCGGAGGATCTGGACAAGGAAGAGTTTGCCGACAAGCTGGACCGCACCATCTATTCCATCGAGGTGGGCTCCGGCATGAGCGACTCGCTCAACAGCGCGGTGGATGAGGACACCTACGGTCTGGGTGACTGGAACCTGTCCGAGACCTCGACGCCAGGCATGCTGAGCGCCGTGGACGCGGCGATCGATCGTGAAGAGTGGATCGTGTTCGCCGCCTGGACCCCGCACTGGATGAACATCGAGTTCGACGTGCGTTATCTGGATGACCCCGAGGACATGTGGGGCCCGGAAGGCGGCCGCAGCGACGTGCGCACCCTGGTGCGCAGCGAGTTCGCCGAGAGCCACCCCAATGCCACCCGTCTGCTCGATCAGCTGGTGTTTACCGCCGATGACCAGAGCGCCATGATCCGTGGCTTCAGCTACGAAGAGCGCGAGCCGGAGGCGGTCGCCGTCGATTGGCTGCGTGAACACCCCGAGGAGACCAAGGGCTTCCTCGAGGGGGTCACCACGCGCGACGGCGAGGAGGCCTGGCCCGTGGTGCGCGATGCACTGGAGATCCCCGAAGCCTGATGTCGGTTGCCTCAAGCGTCGACTGAAGACCGCCGTTTGGAGCGAAAGACGAAAGGACCGCCCCAGGGCGGTCCTTTGTTTTCTGCAGGTCGACAGGACGGCGTGTGGTGTCCACTCGAATTGTCGAGCGAGCGGGTCGTGATGACAGGATCAGTGGTCGTGGTCGTGGTCGTGGTCGTGGTCGTTGTGGCTATCGTGGTCGTCGTGGCTATCGTGGTGGTCATGGCTATCGTCATGGTCATGACCCTCGGCATCGACCAACCCCTGATGCAGCACCTCGGCATTGTGCAGGATCATTCCCAGGTAGTGAGACGTCATCCCTTCTTCGGACAGGGCGCCGTTGTAGAGTGAGCCGGCGATGGGCACGCCGGTTTCCTCGGACAGTTGTTCCATCAGCGCCGGGCTGGACATGTTCTCGACAAACAGCGCCGGAATCTGGCGTTCACGGATGACGTCCACCATGCGCGCGATATCTGCCGCTGACGGTTCCGCTTCGGTGGACAGACCGACCGGCGACAGGAAGTCGATGCCGTAGGCCCGAGAGAAGTGGCCGAAAGCGTCGTGGCCGACGATGACCTGGGCGTGTTCCGGCAGGTCGTCGAGCAGCGCGAGCACCTGGTCGTGGGCCGCCTGGATATCCTCCATGTAGCTGTCGGCCCTGGACGCGTAGTGCTCGCTGTTGTCAGGGTCGACGGCGATCAGTCCGTCGCGGATATTGGCGACATAGATCAGTCCTGCCGACAGGTCGAGCCAGGCATGGGGGTCGTACTCGCCATGGTCGTGGCTGTCGTGATCATCGTGGCCGTCGTGATCTTCATGGTCTTCATGGCTGTCGTGATCACCGTGTCCGCCGTGCTCTTCATGGCCGTCGTGCTCTTCATGGCTGTCGTGCTCTTCATGATCGTGCTCTTTATGGTCGTGTTCGGCCCCTTCCTCTTTCTGGCGATGCAGCGATTGGCCGCCATAGGCCAGCAGCGGCACTCCGTCCGTGGCGACAACGGTCTTGCCCTGATAGCCGCTGGCGTCGAGCAGGCGCGTCATCCAGCCCTCGAACTGCAGGCCGTTGAGCACCACCAGGTCTGCCTCGGCCAGGGCCCTGGCGTCGGTCGGGCGAGGGGAGTAGACGTGGGGGTCGCTGTCGGGGCCGACCAGTGAGGTGACCTCGACCCTGTCGCCGCCGACGTTGCGTACCATGTCGGCCAATACACTGAAGCTGGCGACCACCTGGGTGGGCTCGTCTGCCACGGCCTGGGGGCCAAGGGCGAGTCCCGTCAGGGCAATCCAGGCGTGGCGTTTGACGAAGGCATGAGGCAGTGACAGTGGCATGGACGTTGATCTCCGGTTGGTCAGGGGACGGCGGGGCGCGTCAGGCGTGGTCGTCGGCGCGCAGCGGTGTGGCGCGACGACGAAGGCGAGCAGAAAGACTGTGCTGGCGGCCAAACAGCGCCGACAGCAGATAGGCCACACCGGCCAGCAGGATGATGGCCGGTCCAGAGGGCAGGCTCAGGTGGTAGGAAATCAGCAGGCCACCGAGGCTGGCGCCCAGCGCGATCACCACCGACAGCACTATCAGGCCCTCGAGGCGCGTGCTCCAGAAGCGAGCGGTGGTGGCCGGCAGCATCATCAGACCGACCGCCATCAGCGTGCCTAGGGTCTGAAACCCGGCGGTAAGGTTGAGCACGACGAGCCCCAGGAAGACACCGTGGACCAGACCGCTTCTGGTGCCTTGGCTGCGCAGAAACAGCGGGTCGAGGCATTCCACCACCAGGGCGCGGAAGATCACCGCCAGGGTGATGACGATCAGGCTACTGATGCCGGTGATCAGCACCAGGGCGGTGGTGTCCACCGCCAGAATGGAGCCGAACAGCACATGGGTCAGATCGACACTGCTGCCGCCCAGGGCGACTAGCATCACACCGGCCGCCAGCGAGATCAGGAAGAAGCTCGCCATGGCCGAGTCTTCCCGGTGGCCGGTGAGCTGGGACACGCTGCCGGCCAACAGCGCGATCAATAGCCCTGACAGCATGCCGCCAAGGCTCATGATGGGCAGCGAGAAACCGGCCATCAGAAAACCCAGCGCAACGCCGGGCAGGATGGCGTGGGACATGGCGTCACCGATCAGGCTCATGCCGCGCAGCATCAGGAAGACCCCCAGCGGCGGCGCCGCCAGCGACAGCGCCAGGCTGGCCAGCAGTGCACGGCTCATGAAGGCATAGTCGAAAGGGGCGATCAGCCACAGGTACAGGGTGGAAAGCAGCGAGTCGAGCATTCAGACAGATCCAGGAAAGGTCAGCGGCAGTCGAGGTGGGCGGGTCAATTGACCGGTGTGACGCTCCACCAGCGCATCCGGCGTGGCCCAGCGGCCGTGGCCCTGGGACAGGATCAGGACGTCATCGGCCAGGCGTGCCAGTTGCTCCATGTCGTGCAGCACGATGATCAGGGTCGCCCCCTGTTCGGCCATCTCGCGCAGCACGTCCATCAGCATCTCGACGGTATCGACGTCGACGTTGGCAAAGGGTTCATCGAGCAGCAGCAGTTCGGCTTCCTGCATCAGCGTCCGGCCGATCAGGGCTCGCTGGCGCTGGCCTCCGGACAGCTCGCCCAGCGGGCGGTGGGCCAGCCGCGAGATGCCCAGACGTTCCATGATCTCGCGCCCACGGCGATAGTGAGCGGCGCAGTAACCCTTGAAGGCACCGTGGCTCGGCCAGGTGCCGGTCATGATCAGTTCCTCGACGCTCATCGGGAAGCTCAGGTCCAGCGCCAGCTGCTGCGGCAGCCAGGCGCGGCGCGCCGCCGGAACGGCGCATTCGACGCGGCCCGCGACCGGCGTCAAGTTGCCCATGATGGCCTGGATCAGGGTGCTCTTGCCGGCGCCGTTGGCGCCGATGAGCGCGGTGATGGCGCCATCCTGAAAGCGCCCCTCGAGATGTTCGAGCACGGTGCGCCCGCCGCGTGCCAACTGCAGATCATGCAAGACGAGGCGTGACATCAGTGCCACCATCCGGCGGACCAGGACACCGCCAGCCACAGTGGCAGCAGGGGAATCAGCACCAGCATCAGTCGGCGCCGCATGGACAGGGACATCAGCGAGAAGTGGCAAGGCCCTTCGGGGCGGTGACGATGGGTCATGCAGGATAGCTCCGGGGCAAATCGGTCGAGCAAAATGGTTGAAAGTTATAACATAACAATATCTGGGATTCCACGACTTCCCTCCCTCGGGCCATCCACTTGAGGTAGCCGCCAGAGCGTTCGAGGCAGGCGTGGAACTTTCCTACAATCGGTACTGCAAAGAATGTCTTCCCACGATAGACTGAAATAAAGTGTCAGGTGTGCCTGGTCTCGCACAACAGGACAACGTTTCTACGGAGTTTTCAGGATGTCACGGATATTGCGGCGGATGGCGCTGGTCGGGGCGGCCCTTGGGCTGGCCCTGCTGACGTCGACCCACTGCGTGGCGGGCGGCAGTACCGGCTTGTACGTCGGTGTCGGCGCCGGCCAGATGCAGGGCGATGACGACTTTGACGACGAGGCGTCGGCGGCCAAGGTCTTTGCCGGCTACAACTTCGGCTGGCTGCCCTTCCTCGACCTGGGGGCGGAGCTGTCCTACCTCAACGGCGGTGAGCTCGACGGTGAGGTCGACGGCACCTCGGCACGGCTCGAGGTGGAGAGCCTGCAGGCCATGGGCATCGCCGGCTTCAGCTTTGGCCCCTTCGGCGTCTACGGCAAGGCCGGCATGGCGGACTGGGACGCCGACCGCAGCGGCAATGGCCTGAACAAGGACTATTCCGGCACCGACCCGGTATTCGGGCTGGGCGCCCGGGTGCAGCTGTTCGATGTGACCGGGCGTCTGGAGGTCGAGCGCATCGATGCCGACGAGATCGGGCACGTCGATAGCCTGACCGGCAGCGTGGTCTATACCTTCTAGCCTGGCTGATGCGACTCAGGTACCGGTTTCCATCTGGTGCGTTCTACTCCGCAGGGCCGACGCAAAAGCGTCGGCCCTGCGCTGTTTTGGCGTCACGTATCGGCCGTTGGTACTAGTCGATTGACGATTTTTCGTCGGTTCAGAGGACGGATTGCGCAAAACGTGATGTAGGTCATGCTGATTGTGTTGTAAGTGATTACGCACACAAAGGTCAGTCAAAGGGGGTAGGGGAGGAGCAGTATAGAGTATGAATATCTTCCTGCTCGGTGCTCCCCATGCTCACGCTGCCCCACCGGTTCCCACAGCTGCCCGCCCTGTCGACGGAACCTCGCCGCATTTGTCGATGGATGGCGCTTCTCGTGCTGGCCCTGCTGGCGCTGGTCAGCTTGGTGCCCCATGGCGTGCCCGTCGACCTGGCTATCTGGGCCGGGGTACTCAATGCCATGCTGTTGCCGAGCATGGATCTGGTGCTGGGTGTATTGCTCGAGGGGCTTCGCCCGCTGCTGACCTCCCTTGAGCGTCCATGGACGCGCCTCCTGCTTGTCGTCTTGGTTGCCGCCGCGATGTGGTGCTTCGCCATATTTCTGCTGCCGCTGGCGCTGGCCTGCCGTCATCTGCGCGGCCATGGAGCAGCGCAAGACTACTGAGATGGCCGTCAGACCGTTACCATGATGGCAACGCATCGACGCCATCGAGGAATCCCATGACGACAACGCCCTTCGACCAGGCCCAGGCAAGGCTCGACGCCCTGCATGCCGAGGACCCTCGCCGCGTGGAGGTGGACGGGGCATCACAGCCCCAGGAGCTGTGGCACGCCGGGCGCATGAGCGCCTGGCTCGAGCGTCTCGATCCCGACGCAGCGGAGCTGGTGCAGCTTGCCGTGCACAACCAGCACCTGAAACGCTGGGAGGTGCCGCGCAGTGACTATGAAGAGGGCCGCATCGGCTATTTGACCTGGCGACGTGACCAGGGCAAGCGCGCCGGCCAACTGGCGGCGGAGGTGATGCGCGCCTGCGGCTACAGCGACGCCGACGCCGACGAGGTGGCGCGGATGATCCGCAAGCAGGGACTGGGACGCGACCCCGGCACCCAGGCGGTGGAAGACTGCGCTTGCCTGGTGTTCCTCGAGAACTACTTCGCCGACTTCTCGCGTCAGGTCGATCACGACCACCTGATCCGCATCGTCCAGATGACCTGGAAGAAGATGTCCCCCGCCGCCCACCAGCTCGCATTGGGCCTGCCCATGAGCGACGAGGCCCGCGCCATCGTCGAGGAAGCGCTGGGGTAGGCAGGGTTGCAAGTGGGCTGCTCAAGCAGCCGGGGGGCGCGAAAGCCTGGGAAGGGCGCCAGTACCAGGGGCTTACCGATTGAATGGGCGCCTGGCTGTCTGGAGGCCGCGACTCTGTTGATATGGCTGATGTGTTGTCGCCAGAATCCACGAGGCGAGAGGTGGCCGAGGGCTCTGTGAGCGTGAAGGAAGGTCGGGGGCTAGCGGTATCGCCAGCGAATCAGTAGCAAGCTCACGCCGAAAACGACGGCGGGCATGAGCCCCAGGACAATGATGGCGGCATTGTGACTCATGAGCTGCCTCCTTTGTCGGCATCTTCGGCCGCGCGTAGATGACCGAGGTAAGTGGCAATCCCCGCCAGGGTCACTGTGGCCAAGCCTATAGCCAATAGTAACAGGCCCACCGGGGCGTGCCTGTTGATATCACCAAAATCAAGGGGTGTCGGTCGAGTTACGGATGCCTGCGCAGGTCCTGAAGGCGCATGATCAGCATGCCGACCAGATAGACCAGTGCAGGCGACAGGCCGATGGCGGCGCCAAGCAGGAGTTCGTTGAGTGTCATGCCTTACCCTCCTCTGTCGCGTCCTCATTGGCTCGAAGGGAGCCTAGCCGGTACGCGATCAGTGCCATCAGCAGCATGCCAAGCCCAATGGCGACCAGGGAAGTGGCCATCTGGGCCCTGGGGTTGATCAGGGCGCCAATGGTAGAGCCAATGATGACCCCTGTGGTGACCTTTTCAGATGCCTCCAGCAGTGCCTTCTCCCGATGATGTCTGACATTCATTGTAGCTCCATGGGGTCCTGGTCTCCACGAGGGGCCGTCGGCCCGCAGGAGTCGCCTGAGGACGCAAGCGCCGAGCACAACATGGTTGAGCGTAGCAGCCATGGTGCCAGTCCTCAGGTTCTCTGCTGGATGTTGCCTAGACACCATCTCTCCTAATCGGCCACAAACATCACATCAGGCGGTTTGTAGCCGATTCTTGCCTTGTCTAACCATCGATCGTCGACTTTTTGTATGAAGCCTAGAACCCCTTGGCCTGCCCTCTGGGCCTGGCCGGGGTGGGCTTGTCGCAGCGCAGGAACTGGCCGTCACCGGCTTGGCCGCAGGGCTTGCCATCGCGGGCGACGACCTGGCCTCGGCACAGCGCCATGACCACCCGCCCGGTCAGCTCCAGGCCCTCGTAAGGGGTGTAGTCCACCGCGTGGTGCAGATCATCGTTGCGCACCGTGACCCGGGCCTCCGGGTCCCACAGGGTCAGGTCGGCGTCGCTGCCCACGGCGATGGTGCCCTTGCGCGGATAAAGGCCGTAGATCTTGGCCGGGTTGGTGGCGGTCAGCGCGACGAAGCGGGTGGCGTCGATGCGCTGCTTGACCACGCCCTCCGAGAACAGGATCGCCAGGCGCGTCTCGAGCCCCGGAATACCGTTGGGGATGCAGGAAAAACTCGCCTCCTCGCCATGCAGCTTCTTGCCCTTGTCGTCCTCGTAGCGGAAGGGCGCATGGTCCGACGAGAACACCTGGAAAACACCGCTTTCCAGCGCCTCCCACACCGCCTGCTGGGCCGCCGGGTCTCGGGGCGGCGGGCTGCACACGCACTTGGCGCCTTCGAAGCCGTCCTGGTCCAGGTCATCGGCGGTCAGCATCAGGTACTGGGGGCAGGTCTCGCCGTAGACCCGAAGGCCACGGCTCTGGGCCCAGCGGATCTGTTCGATCGCCTGGGGGCCGGAAACGTGGACGATCAGCAGCGGTACGTCGATCAACTCGGCCAGCGAGATCGCGCGGTGGGTCGCCTCGCGCTCAGCGATGGAGGAGTGGGCCTCGGCGTGGTAGCGCGGGGCGGTGTGGCCCTGGGCCTCCAGCAGTTCGGTCAGGTAGGCGATGCAGTCGGCGTTTTCGGCGTGGACCATCACCATGGCGCCCTCGCGCCGGGCCAGCGCCAGCACCTCGAGCACCTCGCGGTCGTTGAGCTTCAGGTCGTCGTAGGTCAGGTAGATCTTGAACGAGCTGTAACCCTCCTCGATCAGCGCCGGCAGCTCCTCGCGAAGCACCGTCTGGTTGGGGTCGGTGACGATCATGTGAAAGGCGTAGTCGATCATCGCCTTGCCGTCGCTCTCGCGGTGGTAGTCCTCCACCGCCGCGCGCAGCGACTGTCCCTTGAACTGGGCGGCGAAGGGAATCACCGTGGTGGTGCCACCGGCCGCCGCCGAGCGGGTACCGCTGGCGAAGTCATCTGCCATCACCGCGCCGTCACCCAGCGGCTGGGCCAGGTGGCAGTGGGCGTCGATGCCGCCGGGCATCACCCACAGGCCGCTGGCGTCGATGGTCTCGCCGACTGGGCCTGCACCCTCGGCGAGTCCTTCGCCGAGGGCGACGATACGCCCGTCGCGAATGCCGATATCGGCGACAAAGCGGTCGGCGGCGGTGATCACGGTGGCGTTGGTGATCAGAGTATCGAGGCGTTGCATCTTGCTCTCCAGAGACCGGCTCGCGCCGGAGTTATTCATTGTTGTTCAGGTGCTTGGTGCCAAGGCGTGGCGGATATCGCCGATCATCCCATCACCCCCGGCAGCCACAGCACGATGGCCGGCCATGCGGTGATCAGGGCGACGAAGGCGAGCATCACCGCGAGGAAGGGCAGGCTGCCGATCATCACGTCGACGATCGAGCCGCGTCCGCGCACCCCCTGCACCACGTAGAGGTTCATGCCGATGGGCGGGGTGATCAACGAGATTTCCATCATGATCACCAGAAATACGCCGAACCACACCGGATCGAAGCCGAACTGCACCACCATGGGCACCACGATGGGTACGGTGGCGATCATCATCGACAGGGTCTCGAGAAAGCAGCCCAGCACCAGGTAGAACACCACCAGCGCCAGGATCAGCCCCAGCGGCGACAGTCCCAGTTCCGAGACCCACTGGGTCAGGGCGAAGGGGATGCCGAGGATGCCGACGATATAGTTGAGAAAGAACGCCGCAGAGATGATCAGCATGATCATGGCGGTGGTGCGTGCCATGGACAGAAAGCACTCGTGAAGCATGGCGATGGTCAGCTTGCGGTTGAGCGCCGCGAGCAGTAGTGCTGCCACCACCCCCAGGGCGGCGGCCTCGGTGGGGGTCGCCCAGCCGCTGTAGATGCTGCCGATGACGATGGCGAAGACGAACGCCGGCGGCAGCAGATCGACCAGCGAGCGCAGACGTTGGGCCAGCGGCACCCGCGGCTCGCGCTCGCCGGCGACCCCGGGGCGCAGCAGGCTCATGCCCATGATTACCAGCATGAAGGTGGCCGCCAGGGCAAGCCCGGGCACGATACCGGCGATAAACAGGGCGCCGATGGAGGTGTTGGTGATCGCCCCGTAGATGATCATGTTGATGCTGGGCGGAATCAGGATGCCGAGCGTCGCCCCGGCGGCCAGGGTGCCCAGCGCCAGGCGCTCGCTGTAGCCGCGCTCGGCGAAGGCCGGCAGGGCCACTGTGCCGATGGTGGCGGCGGTGGCCACCGACGAGCCGGACATGGCGGCGAACACCGATGAGGCGCCGATGTTTGTGTGCAGCAGACCGCCAGGCAGGCGGTTGAGCCACACCGACAGCGCCGAGTACATGCGCTCGGTGATGCCGGCCCGCAGCAGCAGCTCGCCGAGCAGGATAAACAGCGGAATGGCGGTCAGGATGAAGTCGTTGAGGGTGCCCCACAACAGGTCGCCGAAGGAGAACAGCAGCGGGGTGCCCAGGTAGAGCATGGCGCCGAGGGCGGCGGTGGTGAAGATGGCCACCGCCACATGGATGCCCAGCGCCATCATGGAAATCATCAGGCCAAAGCCCAGCAGTACCTCGGTGACGGAAATCATGGTGTCTTCTCCCGGCCGGCTATCTGGCCATCCGCCGAATGGCCAGGCGTGGCAGCCTCCGCTGCAACATAGTGGCGGCGTGCCTCGTCGAGCTCGTCATCGGCGCTGAGCGGGTCGCAGCCGGCGTTGAGCGCGCCGATCTGGCCGCGTGCCAGCTGGACACCGGCCCGGGCGGCGGCGCGCAGGGTGACGATGGCGAACACCGAAAGCCCGATCAGCCACAGCGACTGGGGGATCCACAGCGGCGTCTGCAGCGGGGTGCTGGCCAGGCTGGAGAATTCCAGGGTCTCGCCCAGGGTCGCGCCCGCCCGCCACAACATAAACAGCGAAAACACGCACAACAGCACCAACGCCACCAGGTTGAGCAGGGCGCGCAGCCGGGGCGGCAGTCGCGTCAGCAGGACGTCGACCCGGGTATGGGCGCGCTGGGTCAGGGCGAAGGCGAAGCTGAAGGCGACACCGATGGCCAGCACGTAGCCACCGATCTCGTCGACCCCCTGCAGCGAGAAGGCGAAGAACTTGCGCGCCAGCACCTCGAAGGTGATCAGCGCAGACAGCAACAGCGCGCCGTAGCCGGCGGCCAGAGCGGCACCGCGGGACAGACGGGTAAGTCCCCGGTCGAGCCGGGAGTCCGGGGATACAGCCATCGATGCGGCACCGGATGCAGCGCCGGGCGATCTGGCGTCGGGTGGCGGATGCGCACCGGAGGGACGGGAATCGGACATCGGGATGCTCCTGGGGACGGGGCCGCCGCATGGGCGGCCCCTGGTCGTGGGCGACAGGGTCGATCAGCCGCCGCTCAGGGCGCGCTGGCGCTCAGGCCGGTGACCTCGCCGACGCTTGCGTTCCACAGCGCGGTGCACTCGGGGTAGCGGGCGTCGCAGGTCTCCGCCCACACCGGCAGCACCGCCTCGGAGGTGATCTGCTCGATGCGCGCGCGGGAGTCCTCGTCGATGTCCACCAGGGTCATGTCGTAGGCGGTGTGGTTCTCGCAGCTCGGCTGACCGGTATTGCAGGCGATGGCATCGTCGTTGACGGTGTAGGCCAGGTCCCACATCTGGTCCTCGAGGCGGGCGAAGGCCTCGCTCAGCGACGCCTGCTGCTCGGCGTCGAAGCCGTTCCAGGTGTCCAGGTTCATGAAGTGGCCCTGCACCGAGTAGGACAGCGGCAGCGGCACGAAGTGATCGGTCACCTCCGGCCACTTGCCGTTACTACCGGCCGACGGTGCGGTCACTCCGCAGTCGGCGACGCCGCGCTGCAGCGCCAGGTAGACCTCGCTGAACTGCAGCGTCACCGGCACCGCGCCGAGCCCTTCCACCAGCCGTGACATCGATGGCGTGAACACCCGCACCTTCTTGCCAGCCAGGTCGTCGGCACCGTTGATGTCACCGTTGCAGAACATCATCTGCGGGCCGAATGGCCACAGCGTCATCAGCTTGGCGTTGAAGCGTTCCTGCAGGCGGGCGTCGAAGTCGGCACGGAAGGCGTCCACCGCCTCGCGCTGCTGGTCCAGGTCGGCGGTGACCCCGGCCAGATCGATGCCCTCGAAGAACGGCTCGTCGCGGGAGGCCATACCGATCTGCACCGACATCACGTCGAAGGCACCGGAGCGTATGTTGCGCAGGGCGTCCGCGGCTTCCACGCCGATGGCGTCCATCGGGTTGTAGCTCACCGCCAGGTCGTCACGGGCATCGAGCTCGGCGAAGAAGGGCCGCTCCACGTTGTCCACGTGCAGCTTGTTGCCGGAGAAATTGCCGGCTACTCGCAGCAGGGTTTCGGCCTGGGCCTGGCTGGTGGCCACCAGTAGGGGGGCGGCGATCAGGGCGCCAAGGGTAAGCCGGCGGGTCGCCGTCACGAGGGTGGGAGTCGTCATGGGAGAACCTCATCTTGTTGTTGGTGGTTGTTGCAGGTGCTGATGTTGCTGTTGCTGTTGCTGTTGCTGTTGCTGTTGCTGTCGAGAGGGGCAGGGGGTGTCAGCCGAGCCGAGGGTCGTGAAACAGCTGGCCCCAGCCGTTGATGGCGCTCGGGTCCTGGCCTGCCAGCAGCAGGCTCTTCCACACGGTGACGCTGACCGAGTCGTAGATGGGGATGCCGAGCTCTCGCTCCAGCTCCTCGACGATGCCGGCCCCGCGCAGGTTGGTGCACAGGATGGTGATCGCCTCCGGCTCGGCTCGGGCGACCTCGCGGACCATCTCGGCCAGGGTCTGCTCATCGTATTCGGAGAACGAGAAGTTGCCGCGGTCGTTGAGGTGGCGCTCGGCCACCACCTCGACTCCTTCACGCCGGTAGTTGTCGACGATGGCGGTCTGGATGTCGTCAAGGTATGGGGTGACCAGCCCTAGACGCTTGACCCCGGTGCGCTCGAGCACCTCGTTGAGCGCCAGCACGCTGCTGGTCGCCGGTATGCCGGTGGCTTCGGTGATGGCGGCGCACAGGCGGCGGTCGGCGTCGAACCCGAGCCAGCTCGAGGAGGTGCCATTCCAGGCGATCACGTCCATGCGGGCATCGCTGAGCAGGCGGGCGGCGTCAAGCTGTGGTGCGGGGTCGAACTGGGCCAGGGCCGCCTCGCTCAGCGAGATTTCCTTGACCGTGAAGCGCTGAAAGTGGGCACTGACCGCTGGCATGAGGTCCCGCAGGATGGCGCTGGTGTAGGGCTCCAGCACGGTGTTCGACGAGGGTGTCAGCATTCCGAGAAGGGTGCGTTGCATGGGCGTGGCGATCCTGTGCAAGGTCGTGTTGTTGTGTGTGGCGCGCCCCGGAGGCGGATCGGCGGTGGCCGGTCTTGCCTGTGGCGCGCTACACTGAATCTTGAAAGAAATTCGGAATTCCAAATTTCTACGACCTTTTCAGCATTGCATAACGTCGAGTTTTTGCAAGTACACTGCATCAATCGCCATGACATCTTGCTGTGAAGGCGGCAGTGAACACCTGGCGACCGTCGTGGAATCCGCGCCTTGGGATCTTCGATGGAGTGTGGAAACAACTTTGATTTCAGCGCTTTGTTGAGTGCTGGCGGTCGACGGTCGGCGTGCTGAGCACTGGGTGCCCGCTCCAGGGCGCTGTGGGCTGAAGCGACGCCCCAGTCCTCCGCAAGCAGCCAGCATGAGCACCCAGGAGCACCGAGGAGCAAAAGGAGCCGCCATGAACGAGTCCCTGGATCAGGACGTGCTGTCACCGCCTCGCCCGGCGCCGCTCAAGCGCTCGAGCCTTTACGAGGCGGTGGCCGAGCGCCTGCGCGAAATGGTACTGGAAGGAGAGCTGGCCCCCGGCAGCCGGATCGCGGAAAAACCGCTGTGCGAGGCCTTTGGGGTGTCGCCGACGCCCCTGCGCCAGGCGCTCAAGGTGCTGGCCAGCGAAGGCCTGGTCGAGATGCTGCCCCATCGTGGAGCCCGGGTGACCAGGGTGGATCGTGACGAGGTGCGTGATCTGTTCGAGGTCATGGCGGCACTGGAATCGCTGGCGGGCAACCTGCTGGCGGTGCGCGCCTCCGATGCCGACATCGCCGAGATCCGCCGGCTCCATGACGAGATGATGGGTTATTTCGCGGACAATCAGCGCAAGCGCTACTTTGCCCTCAATCAACGCATTCACCAGCGTCTGGCGGACCTGTCCGGCAATCGGGTGCTGAAGGACCTGGAGCAATCGCTGACGTTGCGTATCACCCGGGCGCGCTACATGGCCAACCTGGACGCCAGTCGCTGGGAGGAGTCCGCTCGCGAGCACAGCTACTTCGTCGAGGCGCTTGAGGCGCGGGACGCCCAGGCGCTGTCCGAGGCCCTGAGCCTGCATATGCGCAAGACCGGCCAGGCCGTGCTGCAGGGGCTGCCCGACAACGCTGGCGACGACTGACCGCGAGCGTTGCCTGGCGCGGGGCCGCAGGTGCTGGCCGCGCCGTCCCCCGAACCCTTTCTGCCGAACCTTTTCTCCCGAACGCTTTCTCCCAAACCTTTGCCCTCGAGCCCCTTTTCCCTGGGCTCTTTTCCCTTCGAGCCTCCCCTCAAGCCCTGCACCAAGGGGCTTGGGCCCACTGCTCCTTGCTACCGGACACTCCCCGCCGTGCACGGCTTGCCACCCATGGTTCGCCACCCACGGCTCGGCGCCCGGAAGATCTCCTGCCGCATGGCCTCCGCATGTCATAAGTCGCTTCTTGCTGAATTTGAAAACAATAACTATCTGATAAATAAAGTGTTTAAAAAAAATAGTATTCAAGATTTGGAATTCTTGAGTGTGTTCGACTAAGGTCAAAGCAGGTGGGCTCGCTTGAGCGTTCCATCACCGATTCCTTACCCAATACCAACAACAAGGATTGCGACATGACGACTCCCTCCCGTCTTTCCCTGCTGGGTGCCGGCGCGCTGGCCCTGGGTCTTTGCACACCGCTGCTGGCCCAGGCAGAAGACCTGCGCTTTGGCGGCAACTTCACCGATGATCACTCCAGCAGTCGCGCCATGGCGCGCTTCGCCGAGACCCTGGCGGAGCAGAGCGATGGCGATCTGACAGCCCAGCTGTTCCCCAACATGCAGCTTGGCGGTGCCGGCGAGAATCTCGATCAGGTCAGTTCCGGCGCCATCATGGGCAGCTGGATCGGCATCTCCTACCTGTCGCGTACCGTGCCGGAACTCGAGGCGCTGAGCCTGCCGTTCGCCTTCGACAGCCGCGAGGACGCCTTTGCGCTGATCGACGGCGAGGTCGGCGAGCTGCTCGACGAGAAGCTCGCCGAGGCCGGGTTCGTGGCGCTGGGCTACATGGAACTCGGCTTCCGCCACGTCACCAACGCCGAGCGGCCGCTTGAGTCGATCGAGGACTTTCAGGACCTGAAGATCCGCCTTCAGCCCAACCAGACCCACCTGGACACCTTCCGCGCCATCGGTGCCAATCCGGTGTCGATGGACATCAAAGAGGTCTACGGCGCGCTGCAGCAGGGGGTACTCGATGGTCAGGAGAACCCCTACAGCATCATCGAGACCAAGCGTCTGGACGAGGTGCAGCCGTACCTGTCCGATACCGGCCACTTCTACGACTACATCGTGGTGGTCGCCAATCGCGACAAGTTCGAGGACCTGAGCGACGACCAGCGTGCCACCCTGATGGCGGCCATGGACGAGGCGGTGGCCTGGCAGCGTGAGACCGCGGCGGCCGAGGATACCCAGGCCCGCGATACCCTGATCGAGCGCGGCATGCAGTTCACCCCGATCAGCGACGAGACCCGCGCGGCCCTGCGCGAGGCCAGCCAGAGCGTAGTGGATGATCTGCGCGAAAAGCTCGGCGCTGAGCTGGTCGACAAGGTGCTCGAGGAGCTGGGGGCATGACACGGGCCTGGCAACGCCTGGAGGCCCACGCGGGCCATCCGGTTCGGCGCCATTTCCTGCATCTGCTGGCGTGGCTGGACCGAGGCTCCTACTACGCCATCCTGCTGGCCATGGGCCTGATGACGGTGCTGGTGTGCGCCCAGGTGGTGGCACGCTACCTGCTCGGCACCAGTATCGACTCCGCCGATGAGCTGTCCCGGTTGTGCTTTGTATGGGCGATCTTTCTGGCCATTCCCCACGGTATCAAGAGTGGCATCCACGTCGGTATCGATGCCCTTGTCAGCCACTTGCCCGCCGGCGCCCAGCGCCGGCTGGCCCAGCTGATGGCGGCGTTGGGGGTGGTACTGATGGTGATCCTGGGGGTGGTGGGAACCGGTGCGGTGATCGACAAGTGGCCGCAGCTGATGCCAACCATGCCGATCACCGCGGCGGTGTTCTATATCGCGGTGCTGATCTCGGCGATCCACTGTGCGCTGCATCTGATCGCCCAGTGCCTGGAGCTTGAGCCGCTGCCTTCCGCCCCGGCTGGACCCGACTCAGGCCATGACCGCGGTGAGGAGGTGCGCCCATGACCCTGGCGATTATTCTGAGCTTTGCGGTACTGGCGCTTCTGCGTATGCCGCTGGCCTTTGCCCTGGGCCTTGCCTCGCTGGTGGGGCTGGTCGTTGGCGGCATGGACCTGGCGGTGCTGCCACAGCGCATGATGCACTCGGTGGACAGCTTTCCGCTGATGGCGATTCCGCTGTTCATGCTGGCCGGCGAGTTGATGGTGGCGGCAGGGATCCTTCAGCGCCTGGTCGATTTCGCCAACTCGTTGATCGGCCGCGTCCACGGTGGGCTCGCCCACGTGGCGATCGTCGCCGGCATGGTGCTGGCGGCGGTCAGCGGGGCGGCGGTGGCCAGTGCCAGCGCCCTGGGCAGTTCGCTGGTGCCGTCCATGCGTCAGCAGTACGACACCGGCTACAGCAGCGCGGTGGTCGCTTCGGCGGCCAACCTGGGGGCGATCATCCCGCCCAGCAACGCGATGATCGTCTACGCCTTGATGGCCGGCTCCAGCGTCTCGGTAGGCGGGCTGTTCATGGCGGGTATCGTGCCGGGACTGGTGCTGGCGCTGGGCTTCATGGGCCTGGCCAGCTTCCTGTCGATGCGCCGTGGCTATCCGCTGGCCGGCGGAGTCATCGGGCTGCGCCACGTGCTGGTGCAGACCTGGCGGGCGCTGCCGATTCTGCTGATGCCGATCGTCGTGGTCGGCGGCATCGTCGCCGGTGCCTTCACCCCCACGGAGGGGGCCGGCATCGCCGTGCTCTACGCGCTGGTGATCGGCTTCTTCGTCACCCGCCAGCTACGCCTGTCGCACCTGCCGCGGGCGATGTTCAACGCCGCGGTCACCGCCGCCATGGTGGGGGCGCTGATCGCCTTCGCCTCGACCATGACCTTTGCCTTCACCATCGATCTGGTGCCGATGCGTCTGACCAGCGCCCTGCAGGGGCTGACCAGCGACCCGCTGATGTTCCTGCTGCTGGTGATGGGGCTGTTGATCCTGGTCGGCATGTTCGTCGAGTCCAACGCCGCCTACATCATGCTGGTGCCTCTGTTGGCGCCGATCGCGCTGTCCTACGGCATCGATCCGCTGCTGTTCGGCTTTCTGTTCGTGATGAACCTGGTGGTGGGCATGATGACGCCGCCGGTGGGGGTGCTGCTGTTCGTGATGTGCGGCATCTCCAATATCAGCCTGAACGAGCTGATGAAGAGCGCCTGGCCCTTCATCGTCTTCCAGTACGTGGTGCTGGTGGCGTGTATCGCCTTCCCCTCGCTGGTCACCTGGCTGCCGCGGGCACTGGGGTACTGAATGATCGAGGTACTGACGTCTGAGGTACTGACGACTGAAGTACGGCATCGACCGAACGACAAGCTACGAAAAGGCCGAGGTGTCGCATCCGGCGCCTCGAACCGGCCCACTACAAAGAGACTGCCATGAAGCTTCTGGTCATCAATCCCAATATTTCAGACGACGTCAGCGCGCTGATCGAGCGTGAAGCACGGGCGAGCCTGCGCCCCGGCAGTGAACTGAGCATCGCCACCGCGCCCTTCGGTGTGGCCTACATCGAGACCCGCGCCGAGGCGCTGATCGGCGGCTATGCGACCCTGGGTCTCGCCGCCGAGCGCTACCCCGGTCACGACGCCGTGGTGGTGGCCGCCTTCGGCGATCCCGGCCTGCCCGCGTTGCGCGAGGCCCTGCCGATCCCGGTGGTGGGGCTGACCGAAGCGGCGCTGATGAGCGCCTGTCAGTACGGTGGGCGTTTCTCGATCATCGCCATCTCCCAGCGCATCCAGGCCTGGTACCGCGAAACCGTGGACAGCTACGGCCTGGGCTCGCGGCTGGCCAGTATCCGCGCCCTGGATGAACCTCTGGCGGCCATCGGTAGCGTGCAGCAGGACCAGGGCGGGCGCCTGATCGAGCTGGCCGAACAGGCGGTCAGAGAGGACGGCGCCGACGTGCTGATCCTGGCCGGGGCCCCGCTGGCGGGGTTGGCCCGCCAGGTCGCCGCCGAGCTGCCGGTGCCGGCGCTGGACGGCGTGACCTGCGCCATCACCCAGGCCCAGGCGCTGGTCGATCTCGGTCGCGCCAAGGCCACCGTCGGCAGCTACGCCGCGCCCCCCGACAAGCCGCACAAGGGCCTGAGCAGGGAGCTGGCAACGCTGATCGGCCGGCGCTGACCCTCCGCCACTGTCACCCTGGCAGGCATCACCACAACAAGTACAACAACGAGGTATCACCATGCACCTTCAATTTCCTGCATCTGTTTCCAGATTTGCCCACGGTCGTCGTTCCCTCACAGGACTCGTCGCCGCCACCCTGCTGTGCGGTTCACTCGGTGCCACTGCGAACGCCAGTGACCTGCCAAGTGCCGCACCCAGCGAAGTGGGAGTGGATGCGGCCCCGCTGAGCGAGCTGTCGTCGTGGCTCGACGCCCAGGGCTACGACGTGCGCAGCCTGATGGTGGTCAAGGACGGCCAGGTCATCATGGAACGCTATACCCAGGATCTCGGCAGGCAGCACAACTATGAGCTCTACTCGGTGACCAAGACGGTGACCGCGCTGCTGGCGGGTCTGCTGATCGAGGAGGGCAAGATCACCCTGGACGCCAGGGTGGCCGATGTCATCGCTACCCTGCGCCCCGATCTGGCCGAGCGTGTCGCCGACAAGGAGGAGGTCACTCTGGCGCACCTGCTGTCGATGTCCTCTGGGCTTGCTTATGACTTCGATCCGGAAGGTGACCCCATCTACTACGGGGCTGAGGATCGCCTGGCGTTGATCGCCGACACCCCGGTTGCGTGGGAACCCGGCAGCGCTTTCGACTACACCGACGTCAATCCGGTATTCGCCGCCGCCATGCTCGAGGCCGCTGCCGGTGAGCCTCTTGCCGAATACGCCGAGCGACGGCTGTTCGAGCCCCTTGGTATGGAGAACGCGAGCTGGCAGCGAGCCGATGACAAGGGACTGGTGTCGGCAGGCTGGGGGTTGAGGCTCATATCCATGGATCTGGCCAAGCTGGGCCAATTGCTGATCGACCAGGGGCGCTTTGATGGCGAGCAGATCGTGCCTGAGGGCTGGATCGCACAGATGACGACTCCTCGCGCCGCGCGAGACTTTGGCTACTACCTGTGGCTTGGCCATATCGTCGATACCACGCCGAGCTTCGACATGATGGGATTCAAGGGCCAGTTCGTGACGGCGCTGCCAGAGCGTGACGCTGTGGTCGTGATGACCGCGATGCTGCCGATCGACGGTGGGCTGCGCCATTCGAAGAACGTGCGCATCTTCCGTAACGTGGTCAATGACTATGTGTTGCCGGCGCTGGACGGTGAAGGCTCCGCCGAAGCCGACGCAGCACTCGAGGACGAGGTGGCGGCGCGTGCCTCGAGTACCCCGACGCCGGGTGTGTTCGTCGACCCGACCGACGAACCGCAGTCCTGAAGGGGATGTCGGGCCCGGGGCAGGCGATATACTCTGGGCCCTTCTCTCCTTCAATTTTCCAGGGTCCATGCCCATGACGTCGACAACCGACGACGCCACCGTCGCTTCACCCTCCGATAGAGGCGCGCGTCAGCGAGCGCCTCACCGCCGCCGTATCCAGGCGCCGTCCCTGGCCGATGAAGCCTACGACTTGCTCAAGGGGCTGATCGTCCACGGTGAGCTGGCCCCGGGGGAGCGTCTGCTGGAGCCGGCTCTGTGTCGGCGTCTGGGCATCTCGCGCACACCCCTGCGCGATGCCTTGAACCAGCTGGCGGGCGAAGGCCTGGTGACCCTGCGGCGCAATCGCAACGCCCTGGTCACCCTGCTTGATGGTGACGAGCTGCGTCATCTGTTCGAGGTCGAGGCCGGGCTCGAGGCCATGGCGGTGGAACTGGCGGCCGGGCGCATGACAGAGACCGAGCTCAAGAGGCTGGCCTCACTGCAGACTCGCCTGGAAAAGCAGCACGCCAAGGGCGATCGCGACGGCTACTTCGCCACCAATACCCGTATCCACGCGCTGCTGGTCGAGGCGGCGCGCAATCCGGTGCTGGTGGAAACCCACCAGCGCCTGCTGGGTCGGTTGGAGCGGGCGCGCTATCTGGCGCTGAATCGCCTCGGCCGCTGGCAGGAGTCCACCGATGAGCATCGCGCCATCCTCGATGCCTTGATCGCCAGGGACGCCGACCTTGCCCGCCGCCACATGCACGAACACGTCATGCACACCGGTGTCGCCATCAGCGCCTTGCTGACACGCTGAGTCCTGCGACAGACACGGCGACGGTCGCCTGCTTCTTCTGGTCGCTGAACAGCGATGATCAGGACGAGCCTTGACAGGCCATCCAAACACGACCATATTGCAAACGTAAATGATTCTCATTGTTTTGGGCTATCAGCGTCTGCAGGAGGTCGTCATGTCCTATCGCATCAAGACCGCGCTTCACGGAGCCAACCCGACCCTCGAGATCTTCGACGTCAGCTCGGGCTCCATGCGCATGGCGTGGGAGTACCCGAAGGAGGTGGGCAGCGAAGAGAAGGATCCCGAACTCGCCTCGCTGCGCCGAGAGGAGGCGATCCACGAGCTGTTTCGGCGGCTGTTTCTGCTGACCACCGAACAGTATCTGAAAGGCGAACTCGGCAGGGACGGAAGCGAGGCGTCAGGGTCACACGGCGGTGGGCACAAGGCGCATTGAGTGGGTGGTCTGGCAGGGCTTGCCGTGGCGTAGCCACAGCACCTTGTCGGTCAGGTCCATGACCACGCTGAACAGCGTTTCCATCCGCTCGGCTTCAGCGACGCTCGGGTCGAAGTGACGACACAGGCTGTCCTCGCCGGGGGAGTGGTCGCCGAGCAGGTCGAACAACCGCTCGGCGTCGAGGGTGGCGCTCTCGTTGGGGGCTGTGCTTGCTGTACCCCGTTCGTCCGCAGCCAATTCATCCGCACCCGAGCCATCCATGCCCAGGCCGTCGAGCAGTTGCCCGACCAGCGCGTCGAGGCGACTCAGGCGGGACCAGGAGTCCGGCTTGGGGAAGTCCTCGACCCAGTGGGTGGCGGTGTCACTGACCAGGTGATTGGTATGGGTGACGACCCCGCGAGCCGGTGCGATGGTTCCCGGTTGCCCGGGGTGAACCTCGAGCCCTTCCGCCTGGCCGCTGCCGTCGGCCAGCAGGAAGTGGGCGGGTGCACAGACACCGTCGTGGGCGATCTGCCGGGCGGCGTCGAGGGTCTCGCACTCGAGCATGGCGCGCAGGGCGATATGGATCGGCAGACCCTCGCCGCAGGTCGCCGAGCGGATGGCATTGAGTCCGACTCCGACACCATTGGCGTTGAGTCCGATCTTGCCGACCATGCCGGCCTCGCCCACGCTGATCAACGGCGGCGCGCCGGGAGCCTGGATCTCGAGGATCACCAGATGGTCGAGTTGGTCGGCGCGCCAGTCCCAGTTCTGGGCGAGCCACTGGCGGCCGGCGTGATAGAGCGAAAAGGCCGAGCAGCCACCGCCGGCGCGGGTCAGCGACACCTCGCTGCGACAGTTGAGGGTAAGCACGTCGGCCAGATCACCGCCGATGCCCTGGGCGATGCCGTCGAGCTCCTCGAGGATGGCCGGGTAGCGCCGCTCGATCATCGGCAGGAAGCGTTCGGCGTCGCGTCGCGCCTCGTGCCAGCGCAGGCCCGCCAGGTCATGAAACAGTCGGTCGTAGACGTCGATGCTGGCAAGAATCGCCCCACGGTGCTGGCTGCCGTGGGCACGGCCGATGTCGAGGCGGCTGCCGGAGAGCCTGGTGGGTGTCAACGACGAGCAGGAGGGGGTGGGAGAGGACGTGGAGGGGGTCATGAAGTGCTCCCTGCGATCGAAGCGGCTGGCGCCGGGTCGCTGACATGGGTGGATATCCCCTCAGCGTAGCAGTTCTGCGCTTGGCATGGCGTCGTAGAGGTGGCCGTCGAGGTGTCTTGGATGAATTTTAATATATTGATATCGTTCAGTTTTTACACGATTCGCTACCCTTCTCGACAATTCCTGGCGAGACTCCCACAGAGCGTTTCACTTTATTAGTCTGCGAAGTTGTATGCTGCCAGAGAGCCTTACCGGCCATCTCAGGAGACACAACATGAAGACCAGAAACGCGCTGCTCGTATTGGCCCTCTTGGCCCTGCCGCTGTCCGCTCAGGCAGGTGTTGTCGACGGCAAGATTGCCAAGCTGGCTGAGCCGCTGGCCCCTGCAGAAGGGCCTTGCGCCAATCATCACACCACCTACTGCGCGGCTGAACACGCTGGTGCCACGCAGGATGCCGACTTCGACGCCCGCGAGACGGCAAGCCAGGAGCAACAGGGCCACAGCTGAAAGCGATGATGCTGGCGGAACCCTGAACGACAATGCCCCGGCCAACTGGCCGGGGCATTGTCGTCTGGCAGGGGCTCGGGGTGCTGGTCAGGTCTTGTTGGCGGCGTTGTAGACGTTCTCGTCGAGTTCGCCTTCGCTCTTGCCGACCAGGGTGGTGACCATCAGGTCTCCGGCCACGTTGACGCTGGTACGGGCCATGTCGAGGATGCGATCGACGCCGGCGACCACCGCCAGGGCTTCCAGCGGCAGGCCGATCTGGGCCATGACGATGGACAGCATCACCAGGCCGGCGCCCGGGACACCGGCGGTGCCGATGGAAGCCAGGGTGCCGGTGACGATGATCATGCCGTAGTCGGCCAGGCTCAGGTCGACGCCGATCAACTGGGCGATGAATACCGCCACCACCCCCTGATAGATGGCGGTGCCGTCCATGTTGATGGTGGCGCCCACCGGCAGCACGAAGCCGGCGACCCCCTCGGACACGCCGAGGTTCTTCGTCGCGCAGCGCAGCGAGACCGGCAGGGTGCCGGACGAGGACGCCGACGAATAGGCCACCACCAGGGCATCGAGGATGCCCTGCAGGTAGCGCACCGGATTGAGACGACCGAGCAGCGACAGCAGACCGGAGTAGACCACCAGCACGTGGACGACGCTGGCCAGGTAGGCCACGCCGATCACCTTGACCAGGGGCAGCAGCACCTCGGCGCCGTAGCTGCCGGCGACGTGGGCGATCAGACCGAACACGCCGAAGGGCGCCAGCGCCATCACCAGGCTGGTCAGCTTGACCATGGCCTCGGCGAAGCTTTCGAACACCTTGACCACCGGCTCGCCCTTCTCGCCGATCAGGGTCAGCGAGACACCGAGGCCAATGGCGAACACGATGATCTGCAGGATATTGCCGCTGGCCAGGGCGTCCACCGGGTTCTGGGGCACCAGGCCGACCACGATCTGCACTAGGCTTGGGGCTTCCTTGGCCGCGTCTGGGTTGGCCTCGAAGGTCATGTCGAGGCCAACGCCAGGCTGAAACAGCCAGGAGGCGGCCAGGCCGATGGCGATGGCGAAGGCGGTGGTCACCAGATACAGCGCGATGGTCCGCGCGCCGATGCGGCCCATCTTCTGGGGGTCACGCATGGCGGTGATACCGACCACCAGGGTAGAGAACACCAGCGGCACGATCAGCATCTTGATGGCGCTGATGAAGATGTCACCGATGGGCTTGAACACGCTGGCGCTTTCGCCCATCAGGGTGCCGACGAGGACACCCAGGGCGAGGCCGACCAGGATCTTCTGCCATAGCGGGATACGGCGCCACAGGCCGGGGGAACGATCGGGGGTGGACATGGGGAGGCTCCAGAAGGACAGGGTGGATGGCCTGCCGTGCAAGGTGGGAAGACGCGACACCCATCGATAGTCAGCAAAATGTTCTCGTTGGCTGCTATCGAATGGGCGATCGGCACGATGGAGGCGGATTCTACCGAATAATCTGCCTCGGTGTTTTCATCCGTTGCACACCTTCTGGTGCTCAGAGGCCACCTGGGAGCGGCTTCCAGGTGGCCGGGCTGTTGACGACGCTAGCGGTTCAGCCCTGATCCTGCTGTTCCAGGGCGCGCCGCAGCAGCTGGTGGAAGGCCGCCCAGGAGGCCTGGTCGGCCCGAGCCTGGTAGCGATCGCTGCCGAATACCGTGAAGGCGTGGGGAGCACCGGAGTAGACCTGGATCTCGTAGGGGGCGCCAGCCGCCTCCAGCTCCTCGGACAGCGCCGCCACCTGGTCCATGCCGATGGAGGCGTCGGCACCACCGTGGGCGACCAGGATCGGTGGCGTATCGGCGGAGTAGCCCTGGCCTTCCGGTGTGCCGAGGCCGCCGTGGAAGGTAGCGAAACCACGCACACCTTCGTCGGCGTTGGCGCGGGCCATCTCCAGCACCACGGCGCCACCGAAGCAGTAGCCCATCACCACGGTGTCTTCGCCGGCGCCCTGTTCACGGGCCTGGGTCAGCCCCGCCAGGGTCAGCCGGCGCATGCGTTCACGGTCATCGTAGAGCACCGCCATCTCGGCCTTGCGCGCGTCGATCTCCTCGGGGCGGTTGCCGGCGCCGTAGAGGTCCACGGCGAAGGCGTCGTAGCCCGCCTCGGCGAGCATGTCGGCACGCTTTCTTTCATAGTCGGTGAGGCCATCCCAGTCGTGGATGATCAGCACGCTGCCCTTGGAAGAGGACGTGGCGGGGGCGAAATAGCCCTGGAAGGCTTCACCGTCCACCTGGTAGTCAACGTTTTGTCCGGCCATGGCGCCGGCGCTGGCGAGAACAGAGCCGAGACCGATCAGGGCAGGGGCGAGCAGGGCGCAACGAGACATGGTGTGCTCCTTGGCGAGTGAGGGGCGTTGGCCCCGCCAGATGGCAGGGCCTGTGCTGAGTATAGAAGCCTGGCCACAGACGCCAGTCCTGAACCCCGTCTTGTTGCATCCAGCCGGCCTAGCGTTGGCGGCGGGGACTTGAGTTTTCCCCGGCGGCCTTCCAGATTGGGGGTATGAAGATCGAGTGGGCGAGCCGCGGCTGACCGCGCTCGTCTCGGCTTCATCTCAGGACAACCAGAGCGAGACCAACAATCATGAAAAAGCGCGTACTGGCGACCGCCGTGGCTGCAACCACCCTGGCGGTCGGCTCCATGGCCCACGCAGAGGTCAAGATCGGATTTCTCGGCGGCTTCACCGGGGGGATCGAGAGCCTGACGCCGCCGATCTACGACGGCGCCCAGCTGGCGGTTGACCATATCAACAACCAGGGTGGCATCCTCGATGGCCAGGACGTGGTGATGCCGACCGGCGACACCACCTGCGGCGACGCTTCGGCGGCGTCCAACGCGGCTGACCGCATGGTCAACACCGAGCAGGTCACCGCCATCGTTGGCGCGCTGTGTACCGGTGCCACCATCGCCGCGGCCAACAACGCGGCGATTCCGGGTGGCGTGACCATGGTGTCTCCGGCCTCCACGGCGCCGGCGGTCACCGACCTCGACGACAATGACCTGGTGTTCCGCACCGTGCCCTCCGATGCCTTCCAGGGCGAGATGCTGGCCAAGTTGCTGATCGACAAGGGCATCGAGGAAGTCGCCGTCACCTACGTCAACAACGACTACGGACGCGGCCTGTCCGACGCCTTCAGCTCGGCCTTCGAGGACGGCGGCGGCAGCGTGCTGGAAAACCTCGCCCACGAGGACAACCGCGCCGACTACCGCAGCGAACTCGGCACCCTGTCGGCCACCGGCGCCCAGACCCTGGTGGTACTCGCCTACGCCGATACCTCCGGCCAGACGGTGGTGCGCCAGGCCTACGAGAGCGGCATGTTCACCCAGTACGTGGGGGCCGATGGCATGGTCGGCGACAGCCTGGTCGAGGCCATCGGCGCCGACGTGCTCGACGGCATGATCGCCACCCGTCCGGGCAGCCCGGACCTTCCCGGCACCGAGATCTTCACTGAACTTGCCAACAACGCCGACATCGACCCCACCGCCGTATTCGCCGCCCAGGCCTACGATGCGGCCTTCCTGCTGGGGCTGGCCATCCAGCAGAACGGCAGTGCCGAGCGCGAGGGTGTGTCTGAGGCGCTGCGCAGCGTGTCCTCTCCCCCCGGTGAGGTCATCCTGCCCGGTGAGTGGGAGAAGGCGGTGGAGCTGATCGCAGCGGGGACCGAGATCAACTATGAAGGCGCCTCCGGTACCCAGGACTTCGACGACAACGGCGATGTGCCTGGTGTGGTACAGGAAATGGCCGTGGAAAACGGCACTTTTACCGGCAAGGGCTTTGTTGAATAGCCGCCATGACGTAAAGTAAGGCGAGTCGTCGACGGACGACAACGCATCCGGGCGGTCGCCTCCGCCCAATGACCGCGCCAATGCTCGCAACAGAGGCGCTCAAGGAAAGCCCCCGGCCATCTGGCTGGGGGCTTTATCGTTGGTAGGGGCCTGTCATTGGCGTCGAGCTGGCGATGTCGTGCGAGATGGCCAGTGATGGGGCAAGAGGCGTGAGAGGCGGGCCCTGGCGACCCTGGGCCGCCAGGATGAGACCATCAGTGACGACGACCGGCGTCAGGCACTGTCCGCAGTAGCGGTGTCGACGGACACGCCTCAGTCATGGTGCTTGACCTTCTCCGGCAGCAGCCCTTTGGGGGCGACGCGCAGCACCACCGTGATCAACAGCCCGATGACGAATACCCTGGCCTGCAGGGCTCGGCTTTCCAGGTTGCTGGGTAGCTCCCAGCCGAAGCTGGCCTGGCCGAAGTGGGCGATCAACTCCATCACGTAGAGCGCCAGCGGCTCTGACATGATCCAGATGATGTACACCGCCACCGCGCCGAACAGGGTACCGAGATTGTTGCCCGGCCCACCCAGGATGACCATCACCAGCACCAGGAAGGTGTGGTTGAGCGGCAGGTAGCCGTTGGGGTCGAAGATGCTGTTGAAGCTGCCGAGTGCCGCGCCGCCGAGGCCCATCAGCACGCAGCCCAGCACGAAGATCTCGAGCCGGCGGCGATTGATGTCCTTGCCCATGGCGGCAGATGACACCTCGTTGTCGCGAATCGCCCGGATCATGCGGCCCCAGGGGGCGTTGTAGGCTCGGTTGAGCAAAAAGAAGATGCCCAGGATCATCACCGCCGTCACCGACAGATAGAGCGCCCGCGCCAGGGTGAAGCCGACCTCGCCGGGATCGGGTACCGGCCACGGCAGCGGCGACACGGTAGCGGTGCCACGGGTCAGCCAGTCAGAGTTCTTGAGAAAGGCCTTGATGATCTCGGCGATGCCCAGGGTGGCGATGGCCAGATAGTCGCTGCGAAGCCCCAGGCAGACGTGGCCGATAAAGTAGCCGATACCGCCGGCCAGCGCTCCGCCGACCACCCAGCCGACCCACACCGGCAGGCCGAACCCACCGATGAAGCCCATCTGGCTTTCGATGGCGTCGGTGACCTCGCGCAGCTCGCTGATCACCACCATGTAGACGACGAGGCCGATCACCACGGTGATCAGGGTGCGCAGCCAGGACGGCACGCCCAGGCGAGTCATGCGCGACAGCGCGAATACCAGCGCGATACCGACGGCCAGATACCCCAGTACCTTGGCCAGCTCACCGGGCAGCGGGCTATCCCAGAAGGCCGGATTGACCGGCACGCTGAAGGTCATGGCGCAGAAGCCGCCGAGGGCGACGAAGCCCATGACGCCTGCGTTGAACTGGCCGGCGTAGCCCCACTGGATGGTCAGGCCCAGGGCCAGGATGGCGTAGCAGCTGGCTTCCACCAGCATGCGTGTCGAATAGGCCGAACCCATGGCCAGGTAGACCGCGCCGACGGCGACGGCGAGGACCACCAAGAGGCTGAGTTCGCGCACCGGAAAGCGGCTCTGGGGCGCGGTGTTGGCGTCGTCGCGGCGATGAAAGTTGTTGGTCGTCATCAGATCACCTTGCCCTTGAAGATGCCGGTGGGGCGCCACACCAGGATGGCGACGAGGATGAAGAAGGGCACCACGATCTTGTACTCGGTGCCGACGAAGGCCAGGTTACTGGGCAGCGCGAGCCACTCGGGCAGGCTGTCGCTGAAGGGCCGCAGCAGCACCCGCCAGTTGAACACCGCCAGGGTCTCGGCGAAGCCCACCACGAAGCCGCCGGCGATGGCGCCGAAGGGGTGGCCGACACCGCCGACGATGGCGGCGGCGAAGATCGGCAGCAGCAGGTGGAAGCTCAAGTCCGGCTTGAACGTCACGTCCATCGACAGCAGGGTGCCAGCGATGGCGGCCAGGCCACCGACGATCACCCAGGTCACGGCGACGATGGTGTTGGTGTTGATGCCCGACGCCCGGGCCAGGTCTGGGTTGTCGGACATGGCGCGCATGGCCTTGCCGAGCCGGGTACGCGACAGAAACAGCTGCAGCCCGATCACCGCCACCAGGGTCAGCACGAACAGATAGATCTGCGGCTCGGTGATCACCACCGGCACCCGGGCGCCCTCGAAGGGCAGCGCCAGGCGGAAGATCTCCTTGCGGTCATCGACGTACAGGCTCTGGCCGCCGGTGCCCGAGAACAGCCGGATCAGGCCCTGCAGCATCAGGGTCACGCCGAGGGAGCCGATGACCATCACGATCGGCTTGACGCCGTGGGCACGCAGCGGCTTGTAGAAGGCCTTGTCGATGCCCACCGCCAGCGCCGCCGTCAGCACCATGGCCAGCGGCAGCATGACGATGGCGGTGGGCACACCGATGACGTCGCCGGCATGGGGGAACAGCGTCGCCAGCAGCAGCACCATGAAGGCGCCGAAGGTCATCATGTCGGCGTGGGCGAAGTGGGCAAAGCGCATGATGCTGAAGACCAGCGTCACGCCCACCGCGCCGATGGCATAGATCGACCCGGTGACGCTGCCGGCGATCAGCACGTTGTTGATGAAGAACACGAATTCGTTCAAGGCGATATCTCCGCGCTAGGACTCGGCGTCAGCCGCCGAGGAAGCTCTTGGCCACGTCAGGATCGGCAAGCAGCGCCTGCCCCGTGTCGGTGAAGCGGTTCTGGCCGGCGGCCAGCACGAAGCCCTTGTCGGCGATGGCCAGGGCCTGCTTGGCGTTCTGCTCCACCATCAGGATGCCGACGCCGGCGGCGTTGACCTCCTTGACCCGGTCGAAGATCTCGTACATGTACTTGGGCGACAGCCCTGCAGTCGGCTCGTCGAGCAGCAGTAGTTCGGGTTCGGCCATCAACGCCCGGCCCATGGCCACCATCTGGCGCTGGCCACCGGACAGCTCGCCGGCGGGCTGATGACGCTTTTCGTGAAGGGGCGGGAAGAATTCGTAGACCTTGGACAGCATGCGTTTCACGTTGCCCGGCTTGAGGAAGGCCCCCATCTCGAGGTTTTCCTTGACCGTCAGGCTGGGAAAGACGTTGTGCTCCTGGGGCACGAAGCCCATGCCCAGTTCTACCAGGCGGTTGGTGGGTAGGTTCTGGATCGGTTCACCGCGCAGCAGGATATCGCCCTGGGTCACGTTCAACTGGCCGAAGATGGCCTTGAGCATGGTCGACTTGCCGGCGCCGTTGGGGCCGACGATGACGCCGATCTGGTCGGCCTCGATGGCCATGTCCACCCCGTTGAGGATGTTCATGCCGCCATAGCCGCCGTGCACCTCGCGTGCATCGAGTAGAGGCATAGTCCTGTTCTCTGCATAAGAGCGCCTGTCGCGCCCTGGTTGTTGTTATCGCCGCGCCTGCAACGGGAGGGGCCCCCGGGTGGCGCGGTGTCTGTTGCCGGGCCGCTGTCAGGCCGCGCCGGCGCCGAAATAGGCTTCGATGACCTCGGGGTTGTTCTGGATCTCCTCGATGGAGCCCTCGACCATCACCGAGCCCTGGGCCAGCACGATCACCGGATCGCACAGCCTGGCGATCATGTCCATGTCGTGCTCGATGACCAGGAAGGTGTAGCCGAACTCGCGGTTCATCCGTTCGATATTGCCGATCAGGTCTCCCAGCAGGGTGCGGTTGACCCCGGCGGCGATCTCGTCGAGCAGCACCACCCGAGCGTCGGTCATCATGGTGCGGCCGAGCTCCAGAAGCTTCTTCTGGCCACCGGAGAGGTTGCCTGCCAGCTCGTTGCGCACATGATTGAGCCCGATGAACTCGATCACCTCCTGGGCCCGGCGCTTGACCTCGGCCTCCTGTGCTCGCACCGCCTTCGGCGCGAACCAGGCCTTGGCCAGGGACTCCCCGGGCTGGTCCGGGGGCACCATCATCAGGTTTTCCAGGGCGGTGAGCTGGGAGAACTCGTGGGCGATCTGGAAGGTGCGCAACAGGCCCTTGTGAAACAGCTCGTTGGCCGGACGATTGGTGATGTCCTCGCCGTCCAGCAGGATCTGCCCGGAATCCAGCGGCAGGGCGCCTGCGATGATGTTGAACAGGGTCGACTTGCCCGCACCGTTGGGGCCGATCAGACCGGTGACGGAGCCTTCCTCGACCTGAATCGAACAGTCGTTGATGACGTGAAGGCCGCCGAAGGCCTTGTTGACGTGTCGTACATCGATGATGGCTGACATCTTGGGTCCCGCCGTGTTGTCTATTGTCGTTGTTGCGTTGTTGCGTTGTTGCGTTGGTGTTGTTGGTGTCGTTGCGGTCTTGATTGTCGGGCTTCCCGACGTCCCTCAGCCGCTGGCGGCGTGCTGCTCGGCCATCAGCCGGTAGGCGGCGAAGGCGCCTACCAGTACGCAGGCACCGATGGTCGGCAGCCAGTAGCCCTGGACATAGGGCAGGGCACGCAGAAAGACGAAGGCGACCCCGGTCGGCGCGATGAAGCGCACCAGAAACCGCCACAGCCTGAGCCAGCTGGAGCGGGTGTGCATTTCCTTCATCGATTCGGACTGGGTCAGCGACCAGCCGGCGAACAGCGCCACCAGCAGACCGCACAGGGGCAGCGTGATGTGGGTCACCAGTTCCAGCACGGCGAAGGCGCTGCGACCGAACACGTCATGCACGGGGCTGGCCTCGGCCCAGACGTTGAAACTTGCCACCGTGGCGAGCCCCAGCCCCCAGGCCAGCACCGACACCAGGGCCACCGCCAGTACGCGACTGAGGTCGAAGCGCTCGACCAGATAGGCCGCGACCGGCTCGATCAGCGAGATCGCCGAGCTGATCGCGGCCCCCAGTACCAGCACGAAGAAGATGGCGCCGACCAGCGAGCCTGAAGGCATCACCGAGAATGCCAGCGGCAGTGACACGAACATCAGCCCCGGCCCTTCGTCGGCGGCAAGTCCTGCGCCGAACACCAGGGCGAAGATCGCCAGCCCCGCGATTACCGCCACCAGGGTGTCGATCAGGGCGATGGCGAAGGCGGTCAGCGTCAGCGAGGTCTCGCTGGGCATGTAGGCGCCATAGGCCATGATCGCGCCCATCCCCAGACTCAGCGTGAAGAACGACTGCCCCATCGCCTCGAGCCAGCCTTCCAGGCTCAACTCGGACAGCGAGAAGGACAGCATGAAGCGACTGGCTGCCGCCATGTCGCCGCTGGTCGCGGCGTAGAACAGCACCACCAGCAGAATGACCAGCAGGGTCGGCATCAGGATGCGCAGGGCGCTCTCCAGCCCACGATGGACACCCCGGGCGACGATGTAGGCGCAGATGGCGAGAAACAGCGTGTGGTAGAGCGTCAGCTTCAGCGGCGAGGCGATCAGGTTGGCAAAGTTGTCGGCCAGCATGGCGGCGTCGGCGTCGCGCAGTGACCCGGTCAGCATCTCGCCAAGATAGTGCAGCGCCCAGCCGCTGATCACCGAGTAGAAGCTCAGGATCAGCAGCGCGGACAGGCCACCGAGCCAGCCGATGGTCTCCCAGGCGCGGGAGGTGCGATGACAACGGGTGAGAAAGCGCATGCCCATGATCGGGCAGCGCCGGCTGTTGCGCCCAAGCATGATCTCGGCGATCAAAATCGGGATGCCGACGGCAAAGACGCACAGCACGTAGACCAGCAGAAAGGCGCCACCACCGTGCTCGCCGGCCAGGTAGGGAAAGCGCCAGAGGTTACCCAGGCCCACCGCCGAGCCGACCGCGGCCAGCAGGAAGGTGCCTTTGTGGGTCCAGATGTTATCGCTGCTCATGGGGCTTCCGTCGACATGTCGGCGTCGAGACGCGGTAATGGCTGACCGGGCCGAGGCCCGGTCTGACATGTCAACTTTGCGATACAACCATGGCGCCTGACTAGGGGCGATGCGTTTAGCAGGCGTTGGCGGGACGGGTTTCCGTCACTGGCGGGTTCTGGAACTCGTCGTCAGCTGCTGGTGTGGGGAGCCAGGGCGCGGTGATCGTCGCCAAGACGCACGGTATCGCCGATCGACAGGTCGCCGATGTTCTTGGTGCGCTCGCCTGTGCGCACGGAGATCAGGGCGACCACGTCGCCGATGCTGGCGGTGTCGTCGTCGACCCTGGCTTCCACCCTGACCCTGACCGAATAGCCATGGTAGCGGCCGGCGATGATACTGCCGACGTGGGCGGTGGGGTATTCGTCGGGCTTGTCGGCGAAGTAGCGCTGAACGCTGTCAGCGCCGGGATCATCCCATTCGACGTGCTTGTGCATTCGCGTATCTCCTTGTTCGCGAAGGATGACGGTGCCCCATTAGCATAGACTGCAACTAGGGCGGTCGCCGTCTTCACCCCTAACGGTTATCAGTCTGCATCAATTGTGGCAGCGCTCGGCCCGGAAAGTTCCACTGAAGTCGCGCCATGGCCGCGCCTGGGCCTCGCCAAGCAGACGACAATGCCCGACGGCCACAAACGACGACGCCCGCCATGAAGAGCCGGGCATCGCTAGAGAGGCCGCAAACAACGATGTCCGCCATGAAGAGCCGGGCATCGATATTGTCTATACCGCAAAACAACGATGCCCACCAGGAGGCGGGCATCGATGAAGCGAGAAACGCAGCGCTTACTTCTTGGTGGCGCGCTTGCGCTCGTTCTCGGTCAGGAACTTCTTGCGCAGACGGATATGGTTCGGGGTGATCTCGACCAGCTCGTCGTCATCGAGGAACTCGATGGCCTGTTCCAGGGTGAAGCGTACCGGCGGGGTCAGCACGATGTTCTCGTCGTTGCCGGAGGCGCGCATGTTGTCGAGCTTCTTGCCCTTGGTGGGGTTGACCACCATGTCGTTGGCGCGGTTGTTGATGCCGACCAGCATGCCTTCGTAGACCTCGGTGCCGTGGTCGATGATCAGCTTGCCGCGCTCCTGCAGGGCGTACAGGGCGTAGGCCAGGGCCTTGCCCGGAACCATCGACACCAGCACGCCGTTGCGACGCTCGATGGAGGCGTCGGGCTTGAGCGGGCCGTAGTGGTCGAAGCGGCTGGTCAGGATGCCGGTACCGGAGGTCAGGGTCAGGAACTGACCACGGAAGCCGATCAGGCCGCGCGCCGGGATGATGAAGTCCAGGCGGACCCGGCCCTTACCGTCCGGGTTCATGTTCTTGAGCTCGCCCTTGCGGTAGCCGAGCTCTTCCATGATGGCGCCCTGGTGCTGCTCTTCGCAGTCGATGATGACTTCTTCGTAGGGCTCCTGCTTCTCGCCGTCGATCTCACGGATGATGACCTCGGGACGACCCACGGCCAGCTCGAAGCCTTCACGACGCATGCTCTCGATCAGCACCGACAGGTGCAGCTCGCCGCGGCCGGAGACGATGAACTTCTCCGGGGACTCGCCCTGCTCGACACGCAGCGCCACGTTGTGGATCAGCTCCTGGTCGAGACGATCGCGAATGTTGCGGCTGGTGACGAACTTGCCGTCCTTGCCGGCAAACGGTGAGTCGTTGACCTGGAAGGTCATGGACACGGTGGGCTCGTCGACGGTCAGTGCCGGCAGCGCCTCGACGGCGGCCGGATCACAGATGGTGTCGGAGATCGCCAGGTCGTCGATGCCGGTGATGCAGACGATGTCCCCGGCGGTGGCCTGCTCGGTCTGTACCCGCTCGAGACCCAGGTGGGTCATGACCTGGCCGACCTTGCCCTTGCGGGTCTGGCCTTCCTTGTTGATGACCACCACCTGCTGGTTGGGCGAGATGGCGCCGCGGGTGATGCGGCCAAGGCCAATGACGCCGACGTAGCTGGAGTAGTCGAGTGCCGAGATCTGCATCTGCAGCGGGCCGTCGAGTTCCACCTTGGGCGGCTCGACGATGTCGACGATGGACTGGAACATCGGCGTCATGTCGTCAGACAGCTGGTCAGGCTCGGGACCGGCGATGCCGTTGAGGGCGGAGCAGTAGATGATCGGGAAGTCGAGCTGCTCGTCGCTGGCGCCGAGGTTGTCGAACAGATCGAAGATCTGGTCGATGACCCAGTCCGGGCGTGCGCCGGGGCGATCGATCTTGTTGACCACCACGATCGGCTTGAGGCCCTGATCGAAGGCCTTCTGGGTGACGAAGCGGGTCTGCGGCATGGGGCCGTCGACGGCGTCGACCAGCAGCAGTACCGAGTCCACCATCGACATCACGCGCTCGACCTCGCCGCCGAAGTCGGCGTGTCCAGGGGTGTCGACGATGTTGATGTGGTAGTCCTGTCCCTCGGGAGAATTCCAGCGGATCGCCGTGTTCTTCGCCAGGATGGTGATACCGCGTTCCTTCTCCTGGTCATTGGAGTCCATGATGCGCTCCTGACCCTCGGCCTTGCGGTCCAGAGTGCCAGACTGACTCAACAGCTTGTCGACCAGGGTGGTTTTGCCGTGGTCGACGTGAGCGATGATGGCGATGTTGCGAAGATTCTCGATCACGACGGGATCCTGCTGGAAAAAGTGGGGCAGCATTATAGGGCCTGGGCGATGACAACGACCAGCCTTGTTGGCGCCAATCTCGGCATCGATCCTCAAGATGCTGAACTATCAAGCACCTGCGAGGCGAAAAAAGTAGGCGAAATCGGCAGAAAGGACGATCTGACGCTCAGGCGCGCTGCACGACCATCTTGGCGCGACAGGCCTTGAGGCGAGTGGCGAGGTCCTCTACCGCGCTCAAGTCCAGCGACGGGTCGAAGCCTCCCAGTCGATCGAACCAGGTACGTTCGACGCCCAGGGCCCGGGTCGGAGTACGTCGCAGCAGGCTGAGCAGCGATAGCGGACAGGGACGAGCGGGTCGTACCACCGGGCGCGAATCATCGCAGGCGGCTGCCATCATTCGCTCGACCCAGTGGGTGTCCAGAGGGCCGAGGCAGAAGCCGAGCATGCGTCCGTTGCTGTGGGAGGCGGCCAGGTTGAGGCGCCGCCCCATGGGCGCGGGCCGGCTGCGCACCTGGCGATAGCCGACGACGGCGTGTTCGCCCGGTTCGCCCAGTAGTGGTGGCGCCATATCGCCATCGTCGATGACGAGGATCTCGCCTCTTCCCTGGAAGAGGGCGACCTGCTGGCGTGCTTCCGCGAGCCGGCGAGGCAGTTCCTTGCCGGTAAGTCGGACATCAATGATCAAGCTGATTTTCACGACGACACTCCGAGGAGGGTGACGCCGGCCGGCAGGGGAGGCGGTCGGAGTCGAACGTAATAAAGTGTATCTTTGCGTTGCGAAAGGTTCCAGCGCCCACTGACACCTCACGATCGGCCCGGCAGAGTTTATAGATCCTGTCACAAAGGTCCAAAGTGGTGCATCGCAGCCTTTGTTGCACTCTTGTGGTGCATTAGGCGGCGACTCCTGTAGACGGTGGGCCTTTGTGCCCTAAGCTGGCGCAAAGGGCCTGTTTGGATAAAAAAGATGTGAAACAATGGGTTGAGATTTTTTTGGTCGATGCTGGTGCAATGCTGGCACGCAATCTGCATTGTGGTTGGCAGTGTCATCGTGTCGCGCACGTTGCCATGGGCAGTGTCCCGGGAGCGTGCTACAAAGGATCCCGGTACCCCTTTTGTTCCCTGGATCATCCCCCGTTTCAAACCGGTGACATGGGATTGGCGCCGTTGCGCAACGCTCGAGTCACGAGACAAGTTCCACTCTGGAGGACCACATGTCAGACAAGACCCTCGCCCTGATCAACGAACATGATGTGAAGTGGGTTGACCTGCGCTTCACCGATACCCGCGGTAAAGAGCAGCACGTCACCATTCCGGCCGCCGAGGTCGACGAAGAGTTCTTCGAGAATGGCCAGATGTTCGATGGTTCCTCCATCAACGGCTGGAAGGGCATCAACGAGTCCGACATGATCCTGCGTCCGGAGGACGGCACCGGCTTCCTCGACCCCTTCACCGAAGACGCGACCCTGATCCTGCGTTGCGACATCATCGAGCCGGCCACCATGCAGGGCTACGAGCGGGATCCGCGCTCCATCGCCAAGCGCGCCGAGGCCTTCCTGCAGTCCTCTGGCCTGGGCGACACCGCCTTCTTCGGCCCCGAGCCCGAGTTCTTCATCTTCGACGAGGTGCACTGGAAGGCCGATATCGAAGGCGCCATGTACAAGATCAGCTCCGAAGAGGGTGCCTGGTCCACCGACCGCGCCGTCGAAGGTGGCAACCTCGGTCACCGTCCGCGGGTCAAGGGCGGCTACTTCCCGGTTCCGCCGGTGGACAGCTTCCATGACATGCGCGGTGCCATGTGCAACACCCTCGAGGCCATCGGTCAGAAGGTCGAGGTGCACCACCACGAGGTGTCCAACGCCGGCCAGAACGAGATCGGTGTTGCCTTCAACACCCTGGTCAAGAAGGCCGACGAAGTTCAGGAAATGAAGTACGTGATCCACAATGTGGCTCACGCCTACGGCAAGACCGCCACCTTCATGCCCAAGCCGCTGGTCGGCGACAACGGCAGCGGCATGCACGTCCACCAGTCATTCTGGAAGGACGGCCAGAACCAGTTTGCCGGTGACGAGTACGCCGGTCTGTCTGAAATGGCGCTTTACTACATCGGCGGTATCATCAAGCACGCCCGCGCCCTGAACGCCTTCACCAACGCTTCTACCAACTCCTACAAGCGTCTGGTGCCGGGCTTCGAAGCGCCGGTCATGCTGGCCTACAGCGCCCGTAACCGTTCTGCTTCCATCCGTATCCCGTACACCGCAAGCCCGAAGGGCAAGCGTGTCGAGGCGCGTTTCCCCGACCCGACCGCCAACCCCTACCTGTGCTTCGCGGCGATGCTGATGGCCGGTATCGACGGCATCAAGAACAAGATCCACCCCGGCGACGCCATGGACAAGAACCTCTATGACCTGCCGCCGGAAGAAGGCAAGGCCATCCCGACCGTGGCCGAGAGCCTCGACCAGGCGCTGGCAGCCCTCGACGAGGACCGCAGCTTCCTGACCGAAGGTGGCGTCTTCACCGACGACATGATCGACGCTTACATCGAGCTCAAGAACGAGGACGTCGAGCGCCTGCGCATGGCGACCCACCCGATCGAGTTCGACATGTACTACAGCTGCTGATCGGCATAGCGCCTCGTGCGTTCCGTCGGCCCCGCGATGATCGCGGGGCCGATTTTTTTTGCGCGGGCCTTGCGCCTGGGCAAGGGATCCCCTTGGCGCGGGTCGTGGCTGACGTCATCCTCGTCAGGGGAAGGTCGGCGAGGGCAATCACGATGATGCAGCGGTGGACGCGCAGGGCAGGCCGGGAGAGGGGCGAGAGCGCTCCCTCGTCGCCGAGTCGACCGTCACTGATGGCCATTGCCTTGCTGGCAGCGTCCGGGCTGGCGTTGCCGGTGGCAGAAACCGTGCCGGCGAGCACCATCTATCGCAGTGTCGGTCCCGACGGCGTCGTGCGCTACAGCGATACGCCCTCGGTCGGCGCCCGCGCGCTGGCACCGCCGCCGTTGTCCAGCGCCCCTGCGCTGGATGTGGCGGCGCCCTCCAGGCCGACGGCGCCTTCAGTAGCAGGCCCGGATAGCGACGCCGATGTCTTCCAGCCCCACGATGTCCTGGCCATCGCCTCTCCGGCGGATGGCAGCGTGTTGCCCACGGGGGCCGGGGGAAGATTGAAGGTGCTGGCCGCGATCAGCCCGCCTCCGGCGACGGGGGATCGCCTCGGCCTGGAGGTCGACGGTGTGCTCGCCACCAGCGTCACCGGCATCGGCCCACTGTGGCTCACCAATCTGGAGCGTGGCGAGCATCGCCTGGGCCTGGTGGTGCTGGCCCCGTCGGGAGAGGTGCGTCAACGCAGTGCCGATATCGTCATCCACGTACAGCGCGCAAGCCGCCTGCTTCCCGCCAACCCCCTTCGTCCTGCGCCGCCTTGACCCGCGATCTGCGGGCCTTGTGCGGACAGTGATCCAGGCGAGACTGCCCTGCACCAGGTTGGTGCACTAAAATGGTGCGTAGGTGCGCCGACGGTGACCCGCCTCCTCGACAAAAGCACCGTCCTGGCGCCTGCGCGGCGGGAGTGTGCCACTGGCACCAAGGCTGGCCCGCTTCTTGCTTTGAATGTTGTTGTCTGACGCCTGCTCGAGGCCGAGACCTGGACCGCCACCATGGAATGCCGGCTTGGCGCCGTGGCGGCCTCTATCGAGTGGGCGCTTTGCCCCATCAGGATGGACCCATGACGCCTGGCATCATCGAACACCTCACAACTGCGGTCATGCTGCTCGACGGCGAGCTGCGACCGACCTGGATGAACCCGGCGGCCGAGACCCTGCTGGCGGTCAGCGCCAGTCGGGTTGCCGGCGTGGCGCTGACCGACTGGCTCAGCGGCGAGGATGATATCGCCGAGGTGCTGATACGTGCCCGGGATGGGCAGCATCCCTATACCCAGCGGGAGGCGCGGCTGGTCCTCGCCGGTGGAGACCCCCTGACGGTGGACTACACCGTGACGCCGCTGTCGCCTGACGAGCTGCTGCTGGAGATGGAACCACGGGATCGGCTGTTGCGAATTTCCCGCGAGGAAGCGCTGCAGTCGCGCCAGGAAACCATGAAGGTGCTGGCGCGGGGGCTGGCCCACGAGGTCAAGAACCCCCTGGGGGGGATTCGTGGCGCGGCGCAATTGCTCGAGCGTGACCTGGAGCAGACGCCGGCGCTCAAGGAGTACACCCGGATCATCATCGAAGAGGTGGATCGGCTCCGGGATCTGGTCGATTCCATGCTCGGGCCCAACCGGGTGAGTCGGCGAGAGCCGCTGAACATCCACCGGGTGCTGGAGCGGGTACGCGCGCTGCTATTGGTCGAGCAGCCGCGGGTGAGCATCGAGCGCGACTATGATCCCAGCCTGCCAGAGTTGACCGGCGATGAAGCCCAGTTGATCCAGGCGGTGCTCAATGTGGCCCGCAACGCCGTCCAGGCGCTGGTCGAGTCCGAGACGCCGAACCCGGTGATGACCCTGAGGACTCGCGCACGCCGCCAGTTCACCCTGGGCGCCCAGCGCCATCGTCTGGTCTGCGACGTCAGCGTGATCGACAACGGCCCGGGCGTCCCCGAGACGCTGCGCGAGACCCTGTTCTATCCGATGGTGTCCGGTCGTGCCGAGGGCAGCGGCCTGGGGCTGTCGATCGCCCAGTCGGTGCTGCACCAGCACGAAGGGCTGATCGAATGCGAGTCCGAGCCCGGACGCACCGAATTCCGTCTGTTGATTCCCCTGGAGATGAGTCATGACTGATACCGCTCGTGTAATGATCGTCGACGACGACCGGGCCATACGCTGGGTGCTCGAGCGCGCCCTGGCGCAGCCGGACCTTGAGGTCGAGGCGGTCGAGCGGGCCGACGGTATCCTCGATCGACTGCTGGCCGAGCCGCCCGACGTGCTGGTCACCGATATCCGCATGCCAGGTATCGACGGACTCGATCTGATGGCCAAGGTGCGCCAGGTGCACCCGGACCTGCCGGTCATCGTGATGACCGCCCATTCCGACCTGGACAGTGCGGTGGCTTCCTATCAGGGCGGAGCCTTCGAGTACCTGCCCAAGCCGTTCGACGTGGACGAGGCGCTGGCCCTGGTGCGCCGCGCGGTGGCCCACGTGCGCGAGCGCCAGCGGCCGGTCAGCGTGCCTGAAGGACTCGACGCCGAGATCATCGGTGAGGCGCCGGCGATGCAGGAGGTGTTCCGGGCCATCGGGCGCCTGGCGCACTCGCATATCACGGTGTTGATCAACGGTGAGTCCGGGACCGGCAAGGAGCGCGTGGCGCGTGCGCTTCATCAGCACAGTCCCCGCGCCGCCAATCCCTTTATTGCCCTCAACATGGCGGCGATCCCGCGGGATCTGATCGAGTCGGAGCTGTTTGGCCACGAGAAGGGCGCCTTCACCGGCGCCAGCGCCAGTCGCCAGGGGCGCTTCGAGCAGGCCAACGGCGGCACCCTGTTCCTCGACGAGATCGGTGACATGCCGTCGGAGACCCAGACCCGGCTGTTGCGGGTGCTGGCCGACGGCGAGTTCTATCGGGTCGGTGGTCATACGCCGGTCAAGGTGGACGTGCGCATCATCGCCGCGACCCACCAGGACCTCGAGACGCTGGTCGCCGATGGCCGCTTTCGTGAGGACCTGTTCCACCGCCTCAACGTCATCCGCGTGCACCTGCCAAGGCTGTCCCAGCGGCGTGAGGATATTCCCCGGCTGGCGCGGCACTTCCTGGTCGAGGCGGCCAAGGAGCTGTCCACCGACGTCAAGGTGCTGACCCGCGAAGCCGAGGAGTTCCTGACCCGGGTGGACTGGCCGGGCAACGTGCGTCAGCTCGAGAACACCTGTCGCTGGCTGACGGTGATGGCCTCAGGGCGCGAGATCCTGGTCGAGGACCTGCCGCCGGAGCTGCGCGGCGGTGATGACAGCGCCGCCGGCGGGGACTGGCGTGAAGCCTTCCGCGCCTGGGCCGACAGCGCCCTGGCCTCGGGCCACACCCACCTGCTCGAGGAGGCGGTGCCGGACTTCGAGCGCATCCTTATCGAGACCGCGCTCAAGCACACCGCCGGGCGCAAGGGTGAGGCTGCCGAGCTGCTGGGCTGGGGGCGCAATACCTTGACCCGCAAGCTGAAGGTGCTGCTGCCGTCGCTGGCGGAAGACCAGGAGGTCTGAGCGGGCCGGGGCGGCGAGTCCGGGGGGCACTGGTTTAACCAGCCTGCCCGGACCGGCCTACCCCAAGGGGCATATCATCAGCCTGTTATCGGTGGCCTAGAGTGGTGGCGACGTTGCACCGCTACTCTCGGCGTCGGGGGTAGCGTCACGATTCTGAGGCCTACCCCATGAACCTTTCACGCTCTCGTCGGCTTGGCCTGGTGGCCATGTCGCTGGTTTTCATCTCGAGCCTCTCGCTTGCCCAGGAGCGGTCCTCGCCACGCACCGTACCGGCCAACAGTGAGCCCGCTGCCAGCAGCGAGGATCTTGCTGCCATCGCCAAGGAAACTACCAACCCGGTGGGATCGGCCTGGATGCTGTGGATGCAGAACGACTATACCCACCTGGACGGCGACGACTTCGACGGTCGCTGGTCCAATTCCTTCAAGTTCCAGCCGGTCATGTCCTTCCCCTTCGAGATGGCAGACGACAACTGGAACCTGGTGGTGCGCCCGGTGTTCCAGTACAACTCGAGCCCGATGGACGAGAGCTTCGGTACCCTGGCCCGGGGCGGCAGCCCGCTGGACATCGATCCCGACGAGTGGAGCCGCAATGCCCCCCATCGCGGGCGTACCGAGGGCCTGGGTGACACCGCCCTGGTGACCCTGGCTGGTCCGGCCCGCGCCGACGGCGTCATCTGGGGCCTGGGGCTGACCCAGATCTTCCCCACCGCCGAGCATGACGTGCTGGGCCAGGGCAAGTTCCAGGCCGGCCCGGCGGCTCTGATCGCGCGCCTGGCGCCCAATCCCGGTGGCTGGAACATGGGCCTGCTGGCTCAGCACTGGTGGTCCTACGCCGGAGAAGATGACCGCGAGCACACCAGCCAGACCGATCTGCAGTACTTCCTCAACTACCGGCTCAGCGGCACCGAACTGGTGGGCATGACACCCAACGTGCGCATCAACTGGGAGGCCGACAGCGGCGAGAAGGTCAACTTCCCGATCGGCCTGGGCTATTCCAACGTGGTCCGCATGGGCAGCACCCCGGTTCGCCTGGCCGCCGAGATCCAGCACAGCGTGATCCGCGGTGATGAGTGGGATGCGGACTGGAACTTCCGCTTGATGTTCATCCCGGTGGTCAAGAACCCGTTCATGTAACGGCGCTGGCAGCCTACGCAAAGGGGCCCCGCCATGGCGGGGCCCCTGTGCATCTGCGGCCGACCAGCAGGCCCGCTATCAGGCAAGCGTCAGCGGTTCGGTGCGGGCTTCGAGCCAGGCCAGCGCCTGGCCGTCGAGCCTCGGCGCCAGCCGGCGGCGGACCTCGTCGTGGTAGGCGTTGAGCCAGTCAATCTCGGCCTGATCCAGGGTGAACAGGTTCAGGCAGCGGGTGTCGATGGGACACAGGGTCAGGGTCTCGAACTCGAGGAAGTCGCCGAAGTCGCTGGGGGCCGCGGCGCGGTTGGCCACCAGGTTCTCGATGCGCACCCCCCACTGGCCGGGACGGTACACCCCAGGCTCGTTGGAGGTGATCATGCCTTCGCGCATGGCGGTATGTTCGGCGACGGAAGCGCCCGAGCTGATCACCTGAGGACCTTCGTGGACGTTGAGGAAGTAGCCCACGCCGTGGCCGGTACCGTGACCGTAGTCGCGGCCGGTGGCCCACAGCGGCGCCCGCGCCAGAGCGTCCAGCCGCGAGGCGGCGATGCCCTCGGGGAAGCGTGCCCGCGACAGTGCGATCATGCCCTTGAGCACCAGGGTGCAGTCTTCGCGCTGAGCCTCACTGACGGTGCCGACCGGGACCATGCGGGTGATATCGGTGGTGCCACCGCGGTACTGGCCGCCGGAGTCGATCAGCAACAGGCCGTCGCCCTCGATCACCGAATGGGCCTCCTGGGTCGCGCGGTAGTGGGGCAGGGCACCGTTGGCGTTGAAGGCGGCGATGGTATTGAAGCTCTCGCAGACGAAGTCCTCGTCCTTGGCGCGTTCCTCGTACAGGCGGGCCTCGACGTCCAGCTCGGTGACCCGTTCGCCGGCGGCGAAGGCGGCCTCCAGCCAGGCGAAGAAGCGACACAGGGCCGCGCCGTCGGCTTCCATGGCCTGACGCACGAAGCCGAGCTCGTGGGCTGTCTTGATGCCCTTGGCCAGGGTGCTGGGCTGGAAGGCTTCGACCACGGTCATCTCGTCCGGCAGGGCCTGGCGGGTCCCCAGCGTCAGCCGGGCCGGATCGATCAGTACCCGTTCGTCCCGCGGCAGGGCGGACAGCCGCGCCGCCCAGTCGGCGTAGTCGGCCACCTCGACACCATCGGCCTTGAGCGCATCGACCAGTTCAGGAGCGAGCTTGCCCGGTGCCACGAACAGGGTGGCGGTGGCGCGACCGATCAGCAGGTGGGACAGGAACACCGGATTGAAGCCCACGTCGGCACCGCGCAGGGTGGTCAGCCAGGCGATGTCGTCCAGCGTCGACACCAGATGCCAGTCGGCGTGGTGCTCGGCCATGGCCGTGCGTACCCGGTCCAGACGCTGGCGCCGGGTCTCGTCCAGATAGCGGCCGGCGTGGGGTTCGATGGCCCCGCTAGGCAGGCTCGGGCGATCGCGCCAGATCTCGTCAAGCAGGTCGCTGTCGCCGCGCAGGACGACGCCCCGTTCACCCAGGATGTCCTCGAACTGGCGGCCGTGGGCCAGGGACACCACCTGGGCGTCGTAGCCCAGGGTGTCGCCGGCCTCGAGACGCTCGGCCAGCCACTGCATCGGTGCGCTGGCCTGGCCCTGGGTCAGCTTCATCATGCTGATGCCGGTGCCGGCGAGTTGTGCCTCGGCCTGCACGAAGTAGCGGCTGTCGACCCACAGGCCGGCCTCGTCCTGGGTCACCACCAGGGTACCCACCGAGCCGTCGAAGCCGGACAGCCACTCGCGACCGGCCCAGTGCTCGGGCAGGTATTCGCTGTTGTGCGGATCGCTGGACGGTAACCACCAGGCATCGATGGCGTGGCGGCGCATCGCCTCGCGCAGATCGCTCAAGCGTTGGCGAGCGGTATCGGCACTGGCTGAGGTCATGCTCAGACTCCTGTTCTGACAATGGCTTCGGCGTCCGCGCGGTGGGCGGCCGCCGGATCGATAAGACGGTGATGCTTCAGCATGCGCTTGAACACCGGCACGAGCAACAGCAGCACCCCGGCGAAGATCACCAGGGCGATGGCCGACCGTCCGAACAGTTCCGGCAACTGCTGAAGCTCCTCGGCGTTGACGTGACCGCCGATCAGGCCCGCCACCAGGTTGCCGAGGGCGGCACCGGTGAACCACAGGCCCATCAACTGGCCCTGGGTGCGACGTGGCGACAGCCCCGACATGGTGGACAGCCCCACCGGCGACAGGCACAGCTCGCCCAGGGTCAACAGCAGCATGCTGCCGACGATCCACCAGGGTGACACCAGCCCTGTGCCTGTCAGTACCTGTTGCGCCGCCAGCACCATCAGGCCGAAGCCGCCGGCCGCCAGCAACAGGCCGAGGACGAACTTCATCGGGCTGCCCGGTTCCAGTCGGCGCCGACCGAGCGCCGGCCACAGCCAGCCGAACAGCGGGCCCAGCAGCACGATGAACACCGGGTTCAATGACTGGAACCACAGGGTGGGGACCTCCCAGCCCATCACGTTGCGGTCGGTGTAGTTGGCCGCGAACAGGTTATAGGAGGTGGGCTGCTGCTCGAAGGCGGCCCAGAAGAAGGCGGCGGCGACGATCAGCACAAAGCAGATGGTGACGCGAATACGCTCGTCACCGCTGAGTCCGGAGAACAGCATCAGGTAGGCAAAGAAGCCCAGCGAGGCGACGATCAGCACGCTGGTCATGGCCTCGGCCACCGCGCGGGCGTCGATGGTCACCACGCCGGTAGCGACCAGCGCCACCAGGGCGGCGATCAGCGCCAGGCACAGCGACACGACGGGGCCGACGTGACGACGGCGCTGGGCCGGGGCGTCCCAGGTGGAGGCGCGGCCGCGCTCGGCGTCGGCGCGCTGCATGGCGGGCACCGCCCACAGGCGAAACAGCAGCAGTGCGATCAGCATGCCAAGGCCGCCCATGGCGAAGCCCCAGTGCCAGCCCAGCGAGTCCATCAGCAGCCCGGTGAACAACGGCGCGAACAGGCTGCCGATGTTGATGCCCATGTAGAAGATGGCGAAGCCGCCGTCGCGGCGCACGTCGCTTTCGTCATACAGGCTGCCGACCATCACCGAGATGCAGGTCTTGAATAACCCGGTGCCGAGCACGATGAAGATCAGCCCGACAAAGAAGGCGACGGCACCGAGCAGGGCCGACAGCGCGATGGACAGGTGACCGAAGGCGATCAGGATGGAGCCGTACCACACCGCCCGGCGCTGGCCGAGCCAGTTGTCGGCAAGCCAGCCGCCGGGCAGCGCGGCCAGGTAGATGGCGCCACCGTAGATGCCGACGATGGCGGCGGCGGTCTTGGGGTCGAAGCCGAGCCCGCCGTCGAACAGCGAGGCGGCGATGAACAGCACCAGCATGGGGCGAATGCCGTAGAACGAAAAACGCTCCCACATCTCGGTGAAGAACAGTGGCCCCAGGGCGCGGGGGTGACCAAAGAAGCCCTTGTCGGCGGCCGAGCCGTCGGAGGAAGTGGATTGCATGAAACCAGGCCTTTTCAGGGTGGGAAGGCGAACGTCGACGCCTCTACATCAAGCGCCCCGGGACGGAGGCGGCATGCGAACAGAAAAACGTGTGAAGAACACGATAATGTGCGAGTCCGCAACAAAAATTGCTGTGGATCACGATTTGGGTGGTGAATTCTATGGAAATCACCGGTCAAGGGGAATACCTCTGCGGTCTGGCACCGTCAGCGTACGGACGTCTCAGCGAAAAGGCGTATGTCCAACATGAGCCAATAGCCTCTATATTGGTGAAATATCGACTTTTAGGGACTTCTTCGCCATGACGTCATCGCCGCCCCAGCGAGCACCTGCCAGAATCGAACTGACCGAAGTGGGGCTTCGTGATGGCCTGCAGAACGAGGCACGGGTGCTGTCCACCGAGCACAAGCTCGAATTGCTGCACGGGCTTCACCGGGCCGGACTCAGGCGCTTCGAGCTGACGTCTTTCGTCAGTCCCCGGGCGGTACCGGCGCTGGCCGACGCCGCGGAACTGGTGGCCGCCGCCAAGGGGCTGGCGGATGCCCGCTTCAGCGCCCTGGTGCCCAATCTGCGCGGTGCCGAGCGCGCGCTGGAGGTGGGCATCGATCGTGTGGTGCTGTTCGTGTCCGCTTCCGAGACCCACAACGCGCGTAACGTCAATCGCTCGATCGACGCCTCCCTGGCCGGTTTCGCCGATATCGTCGAGCGTCTGTCCGGCAGCGGTATCGAGGTACAGGGCGCCATCGCCACGGCCTTCGGCTGTCCCTTCGAGGGTGACCTGCCGGCCGGGCGCATCGGTGAGCTGGCGCGTCGCCTCGGCGAACTGGGTATCGATGACCTCACCCTTGGCGATACCACCGGCATGGCCACGCCGGCCGTGGTCTCGCGGGTGGTGGGTGAGATCGCCGAACAGGCCCCAGCGGCGCGGCCGATCCTGCACTTTCACAATACCCGGGGCCTGGCGTTGGCCAACGTCATGCAGGGGCTGTCGCTTGGCGTCACGCGCTACGAAAGTGCGGTCGGTGGTCTTGGAGGCTGTCCCTTCGCCCCCGGTGCCAGCGGCAATCTGGCCACTGAGGAGCTGATCTACCTGCTCGAGGAGCTGGGATATGACACCGGCGTCTCGCTGGAGTCCTTGATCGAGGTGGCGGGGCTTGCCGCGCGGCGACTGGAACGTGCGCCGGGCTCCCAGCTGGCCCGGGCCGGCACTCGGCTCAGGCTGCATCGGCCCGATGCGGTGCCCACCGCGAAGGGCTGAGTCAGATCCCTGAACCTGGCAAGACCAGACGACACCACCACAGACATACCGACGGATACGCAAACCTATGGATGCTAGCCCCGGCAGGGATGACAGCGACGACCCGCGGCCATCGACCCAGGACGCCACCGGCCTTGCCCCGGGCAGCCTGGCCGGCATACGTGTGATCGATCTGACCCGGGTGATCTCCGGCCCCTTCGCCAGCCAGATGCTGGGGGATCACGGCGCCGAGGTGATCAAGATCGAGACCCCGGGGGAGGGCGACGTGGTCCGCCGCCAGGGCAATATGGTCAACGGCTTCAGCGCCTATTTTGCCCAGTTCAACCGCAACAAGCGCTCGATCACCCTCAATCTGCGCGAGCCCGAGGGACGCCAGATCCTGAACCGCCTGCTCGAGGACGCCGACGTGCTGGTGGAGAACTTCCGCCCCGGGGTGCTGGCCAAGATGGGACTCGACGACGACACCCTGAGGCAGCGCTTCCCGCGCCTGGTGGTGGGGCGGATCAACGGCTTCGGATCCACCGGGCCCTACCGCGACCGACCCGCCTACGATTTTGTCGCCCAGGCCATGAGCGGCTTCATGGGCGTCAACGGGGTCGAGGGGGGCGAGCCGATGCGCGCCGCGCCACCGATCAGCGACATGGTGGCGAGCCTCAACCTGGCCTTCGGGGTCAGCGCGGCACTGGTGCGCCGCGAGCGTACCGGCCAGGGCGAGATTCTCGAGACCGCCCTGACCAACGGTCTGGTGGTGATGCTGGGCTATCTGGCGGCGGAGTACTTCGCCACCGGCGAGGTCCCCCGACGTACCGGCAATGATCATCCCATGCTCTACCCCTACGGCCTGTTCGAGGCCAGCGATGGCGAGGTCGCCATCGCCCCCAGCAGCGAGACCATGGTGCGTCGTCTGCTGGAGGCGCTGGGTCGTGTCGATCTGCTCGAGCAGCCGCGCTTCGCCGACAACGCCCAGCGCATGGCGCACCGCGAGGCGCTGCGCGAGATCCTCAACGAGGTGACGCGCCGGCGCAGTGTGGACGACTGGATCGAACACCTGAACACCGCCGGCGTGCCCTGTGGCCGAGTGCAGGATCTGCGCGAGACCTTCGATGACCCCCAGATCATCGACCAGCGCATGCGCCTGACCCTGGATCAGGGCGAGGCCGGACAGATCGCCACCACCGGCTTTCCGGTGAAGATGCGCGAGGCCCCGGCGATGATCCAGCGACCGGCGCCACAGCTTGGCGAGCATACCGACGAGGTACTGGCCGAACTCGGCTTCGGTGCCGACGAGTGTCGGGCGCTGCGCCAGCGCGGGATCGTCTAGGCTGGGTGGCGGTCCCCGCCGGACAACGCCAGGCGAGTGGCCGCGCAAGATGGCGACTCGACAACCGCCAGGCAATCCGCCGGATGGCCGGTGCCGGCTGGTGACAACGATGCAGGACCGCAGGACCACAACACCCACAACGAAAACGCCAACAACGAAAAACAAGGAGCCTTCCATGCCCTCGCCTCTGACCACTCGCCTTGGCCTGCCGCTGCTCGCGCTCGGCCTCGGTGTCTCGACCTCGGCCAGCGCCCTGCCCATCGACGAGTGCATCGCCCCGGCCGACCCCGGTGGCGGCTGGGACTTCACCTGCCGCAGCGTCGGCAAGCTGCTCACCGACCTGGAACTGACCGACGGCTCGGTGCAGGTCACCAACATGCCCGGCGGTGTCGGCGCGGTGGCCTTCTCCAACGTGGCCTCCAAGCGTGCCGATGACAGCAACCTGATCGTCGCCACCAGCACCGTGGGCATGACCCAGATTGCCCAGGGTCGCTATCCCGGGGGTGCCGAGACCATGCGCTGGCTGGGCATGCTCGGTACCGACGTCGGCGTCATCCTGGTCGACGACGAGAGCGAGTACGAGTCCCTCGAGCAACTGCTGGAGGCCATCGTCGCCGATCCGACCTCGGTGGCCATGGCCGGCTCCAGCGGTGCCGGTGGCTGGGATCACATTCGGGCATTGATGCTGGCCAAGGCCGCGGGCCTGCCCGGCGACCAGGTCGGCGCCCTGCGCTGGGTGCAGTTCGACGGCGGCGGCCCCGCGGTAACCCAGATGATGGGCAACCACGTGGACGTGGTTTCCACCGACCTGGGCGAGGTCGCCGGCTTCATCGAGTCCGGTGACGTGCGGGTGCTGGCGGTGATGTCGGATGATCCGCTGCCCGAGCCCTTCGACGAGCTGCCCACCGCGGTCAGCCAGGGCTATGACGTCACCGGCTACAACTGGCGCGGCTTCTACACCGGCGGCGAGGTCTCCGACGAGGACTACGCCAGCATGGTCGAAGACCTCGAGAACCTTTACGCCAGCGAGGAGTGGAAGGACGTGGCAGCCCAGAATGGCCTGGTGCCGCTGTGGCGTGGCGGTGACGACTTCTCGAGCTTCGTCGAGGAATCCATCCAGCGCGTCGAGGCCATCTCGCGCGAGATCGGGGTTATTCAATGAGTCAGATGAGCGACCTCGACGCTCACCAGCATCGCCGGCCGGCCCAGGTCGGCGATCGCCTGGCCGGCGCGGTGCTGCTGGTGCTGGCGCTGGGGGCCTGGTGGCATTCTCATAGCTTCGTCACCGGCTTCATGCAGCCGGTGGGGCCGGGGGCTTTCCCCCGGCTGGTCAGCCTGCCGCTGGCGGCGCTGTCGGCCTACCTGATCCTGCGCCCGGGCTTCAACGAGCGCTGGCCGGATCGTGCCGGCCTGGCCCGACAGCTGGCGGTGCTGCTGCTGCTGGCGGCCTACGCTGGCATGCTCGAGCCGCTGGGGTTTGTTCCCGCCACCCTGGCCTGCGCCATCGTACTGACGCGGCTGTTCGGCGCGGCCTGGGGCCAGGCGCTGATCGCCGGCACAGGACTGGCGCTGGGGCTGTACGCACTGTTCGAGTTTGCCCTCGGCATGCCCTTGCCGGACGTGCCCTGGTGGGGAGGGGGACACTGATCATGGAAACGCTTGCCTTTCTTGCCCAGGGCTTCGCCGTGGCGACCCAGCCGGAATTTCTGCTGCTGGCGCTGATCGGCTGCGCCGTGGGAACCCTGATCGGGGCGCTGCCAGGGCTCGGCCCGGTCAACGGGGTGGCGCTGATGATCCCGCTGGCCTTCAACTTCGGCCTGGATCCCACCGCCGCGCTGATCCTGCTGGTCAGCGTCTACTATGGCTGCATGTACGGTGGGCGGATCAGTTCCATCGTGCTCAATATCCCCGGCGACGAGCCGGCGATGATGACCACTCTGGACGGCTACCCGATGGCCCTCAAGGGGCGCGGCGGCGAGGCCCTGGGGCTGTCGGCGGTGGCTTCCTTCGTCGGCGCCACCATCGCCACCATCGGGCTTACGCTGTTCGCGCCGCTGTTGGTGGACCTGGCGATCAAGTTCGGTCCGGCCGAGTACTTCGCGCTGTTCCTGCTGGCCTTTGCCACCATCGGCGGGGTGACCAGCGGCAGCTTTACCAAGAGTTTCATCGCCGCCTGTCTGGGCCTGCTGCTGGGGACCGTGGGCATCGACCCGGTGTCCAGCGTCGCGCGCTACACCTTCGGCACCTTCGAGCTCTATGACGGCATCGACTTTATCGTGGCCCTGGTGGGACTGTTCGCCATCTCCGAATGCCTGGTGTTTCTCGAACAGCGCCACGGCGCCGACAAGCCGCATATCAAGCTGGGCTCGGCCTGGCCGGGGATGAAGGCGTCGCTGTCCTGCAAGGGCACCATCGGTCGTGGCTCGCTGATCGGCTTCGTCTCCGGGGTGCTGCCCGGCGCTGGCGCCTCGCTCGGCAGCTTCCTGTCCTACATGCTTGAAAAGCGCTGGCTGGGAGCCAAGGGCGACTTCGGCAACGGCGACCCGCGCGGCGTGGCCGCGCCCGAGGCGGGCAACAACGCCGCCGCCGGTGGTGCGCTGATTCCGATGCTGTCGCTGGGCATTCCCGGCAGCGGCACCACCGCGATTCTGCTGGCCCTGCTGCTGTCGATGAACATCACCCCGGGGCCGCTGCTGTTCGCCCAGCAGCCCGAGATGGTGTGGGGGCTGGTGGCGGCGCTGTTTATCGGCAACATCATGCTGCTGGTGCTCAACGTACCGCTGGTGGGACTGTTCGCTCGGGTGCTGCAGGCCCCCAGCTGGCTGCTGATGCCGATGGTGGTTCTGATCGCCTTTGTCGGGGTCTATTCGCTCAACAACAGTCCCTTCGATCTGTACATGATGCTGGCCTTCGGGGTGCTCGGCTATGTGCTCAGAAAACTCGAGATTCCCACCGTGCCGGTGGTGCTCGGCCTGCTGCTGGGCGGGCAGATGGAGTTCAATCTGCGCCGGGCGATGTCGATCAGCGGTGGTGACTGGAGCATCCTGGTCAACAGCGGGATCTCGATCGGGATCTACGCCTTCGCCGCCACCCTGATCGTGGCCGGAGCGGTCTACGCCATGATGCTCAAGCGTCGGCTGGCGTAGAGAAGCGTCGCTAAAGAAAGAGGGCCCGGTGGAGGTGTATCCACCGGGCCTTTCCATCGACTTTCCATCGATGCGCCTAGGGCCTGTCATGAGGGTCCTGGCGACCTCGCGGTCGTGGCCTTGCAGGTGTCGTCCCGGGTGTCAGAATGGAGGGCCACAAGGAGGGGCCATCGATGAAGACCATGAACTGGGAACGACTGCTCGATCCGGGCCGACTGCACGATCCGCGTGGCGGGACTCGTGACGAGGTGGGACGCAGTCCCTTCCACAAGGATCACGATCGCATCGTCTTCGCCGGCTCCTTTCGCCGCCTGGGACGCAAGACCCAGGTGCATCCCCTCACCGACAACGACCATATCCACACCCGCCTGACCCACTCGCTTGAAGTGGGCTGCGTCGGCCGCTCCCTGGGCATGAGCGTGGGCGAGCTGCTGCGTGACCGCCTGCCCGATTGGATCACTCCGGCGGATCTGGGGGTAATCATCCAGGCGGCCTGTCTGGGGCACGACATCGGCAACCCACCTTTTGGCCATGCCGGTGAATACGCCATCCGCGACTGGTTCAAGTGCGCCGAGGTCAACGGCAGCGGGCTGCTCGATGGACTGTCGCCGCTGGAGCGCGAGGACCTGCTGACCTACGAAGGCAACGCCCAGGGCTTTCGTATCGTCACCCAGATCGAGTACAACCAGTTTCGCGGCGGCATGCGCCTGACCGCAGCGACCCTCGGTACCCTGCTCAAGTATCCGTGGACGGTGACCCACGGTGGCAAGGCCGGCAAGTTCGGCTGCTATCAGAGCGAACTCGGTGCACTTGAGCAGGTGGCCGACCATCTGGGACTGATTCCCCAGGGCGAGCACCGCTGGTGTCGCCATCCGCTGGCCTGGCTGGTGGAGGCCGCCGATGACATCTGCTACGCCCTGCTCGACCTCGAGGACGGGGTGGAGATGGATATCCTGGCCTTCGACGAGGTGGCCGAGATCCTGACCCAGATCGCCGGTGGCGAGCCGTCGGACTACGCCGAGATGAACCGTACCGGTGTGTCTCAACGCCGGCGTATCGCGGCGCTGCGAGGGGCGGCCATGGAGCGAGCGGTCACTGACGTGGGCCAGGTGTTCGTCGAGCATGAGCAGGAGCTGCTTTCCGGGACGCTTCAGGATGACCTGCTGGAGCTGTGCCACCCGGATCTGGACTGGGGGGTCAAGCTGGCCAAGCAGCTGGCGCGCAAGCGCATCTTCCGCAATACCCGCAAGGCCAAGCTGGAGATCGGTGCCTACACCACCCTCGGCATTCTGCTCGAGGCCTTTATCGGCGCGGCCCACGAGTTGCACCACACCGGCCATTCAAGCTTCAAGCACCAACGGGTGCTGGCGCTGATCGGCGAGAACACCCCGCTGCCGTCCTGGTCCCTGTACGACAGCTATCGACGCATGCTCGACTTTATCGGTGGGATGACGGACCACTACGCGGTCGACCTGGCCCAGGAGATGGGCGGAAAGCTACGCGGTGATTGAACGGTTGTAGGCGAGCCGCTCGAGCGCGACCGGTACATGCTTGAGCGTAACGGCGGGATGACGGACCGCGACTCTCTTGCCGTCGACCTGGCCCAGGAGATGGGCGGCAAGCTGCGGGGTGATTGAAGAATTGAGTGTGTTCAGGCGGTAAGCTCGCGGTGAGTGAACCAGGGCGTTCCGGCCAAGGGAGTCCAGCGGCGGACGATAGGGCGTTTGTCGCTGCCCGGCCTAAGTCAATGGATGACGTTTGATGCAGCAAGACTGCGTATACTGGGGAAAACGATAACAAGGTATGGTCCGTGAAAAGGAAATCCTCCCCCGCCTCTTCCGATCAAGGCTTTGATGCGATCGACAAGCCCACCTTCTTCGGTTCGCTGTTTCTCCTCCTTGCTGTCACTCTGCCTCTGGTGGTGTTCCCCGAACAGGGGGCAACCTGGGTCATCGCGGCCAAGAACTTCATTACCAATGAACTTGGTGTGCTGTATCTGGCCCTGGGGCTCGGGGCCAGCGGCTTCATGCTGTTCATCGTGTTCAGCGATATCGGCCAGATCAAGCTGGGTGACCCCGAGGAACAGCCGGAGTTCTCGACCCTGTCCTGGGCGGCGATGCTGTTCTGCGCCGGTATCGGCGCCTCGATCCTCTACTGGTCGATGATCGAGTGGATCTACTACTACCAGGCGCCACCCTTCCATGTGGAACCTCAGTCGCCGGATGCGGCGCGCTGGGCGGCGGCCTACGGTATCTTCCACTGGGGGCCGGTGGCCTGGTCGATCTATCTGATCCCGGCGATTCCCATTGCCTACTTCTACTACGTGCGCAATCACAGCGTGCTCAAGATCAGCGAGGCGCTGATGCCGGTGCTGGGCGAGAGCCGTGCCCACCGCTGGCCGGGCAAGCTGATCGACGTGCTGTTCGTGTTCGGTATGCTGGGCGGCGGTGCCACCACCCTGGGACTGGCGGCGCCCTTGATCAACGAGGGGCTGCATGAGCTGTTCGGTTTTCCGAAGACCCTGGCGACGCGCATCTTCGTGCTGATGCTGTGTACCGTTGTCTTCGGCTACAGCGCCTTCGTCGGCCTCAAGAAGGGCATCAAGGTGCTGTCGGACATCAACTTCTGGCTGGCGGTGTCGCTGCTGACCTTCGTCTTCATCGTCGGGCCGACCCAGTTCATGGCCAGCACCGGCCTGGATGCCCTTGGCAGGGTGCTCAGCAATCTGGTGCACATGGGTACCTGGACCGAGCCCTTCGCCCGCTTCGAGAATTTCCAGGACACCCACTTCCCTCAGGACTGGACCATCTTCTACTGGGCCTGGTGGCTGGTGTTCGCCCCCAGCGTCGGCCTGTTCATCGCGCGCATCTCCCGCGGCCGCACCATCCGCTCCATGGTCGCGGGCTCGATCTTCTTCGGTACCCTGGGCTGCGCCCTTTTCTTCATCATCCTCGGCAACTACGGTCTCTACCTGCAGCTGTCCGGCACCCTGGATCTGGTCACCATTCTCAATGAGCAGAGCCCCACGGCGGCGATCTTCGCCACCCTGTCGACCCTGCCGCTGAGCTACCTGGTGATCTTCGCCTTCACCCTGCTGGCGCTGATCTTCACCGCCACCACCTTCGACTCCATCTCCTACATCCTGGCGGCGGTGGTGCAGAAGGAGGTCGACGAGGAACCGATGCGCTGGAATCGACTGTTCTGGGCCTTTGCGCTGTCGTTCATGCCGGCGGTGCTGATGTTCATCGGTGGGCTCGAGACCCTGCAGACGGCCTCGGTGGTAGGGGGTGTGCCCTTGCTGCTGGTGGCGCTGTTGTTGTGCATCTCGACCGTCCGGGCGGCCCACTACGATCTGCGCTATCAGCCGGACTACACCGACAAGGAAATCTATATCGAGGAATTCCCCGAGGACGACCCCTGGACCGAGGATGGCACCTGGGAGTTGCCGGAAGGGGAGCACCACGGTGTCGATCATGACGACAAGCCCCACCAGGAGGGCGACCCGGCGAGCCATCCTTCACGGCTGTAATCAGCGCTCAGCGCCGACTGCTCGGGCCACCGTCATTGCGACGGTGGCCCGTTTTCTTGTGGTCGATCTTGTGAAGGGGGATAGCTCCGAGAGCGGCGACCAGCAAGGCTCAAGGATCAGGCCGCCTGGCGCCAGCTATCCTGCTCGAGGTGTTCGAGGATCGCCTCTCCCACGCTGGTCTCGGGGGAGTCGATGCCCTGGTTGCCGAACAGGCGGTTGAACTCCAGCACCATCGGGGCGTTGTCGACCATGGCGATGTCGAAGCCGGCATGATCGATGCCCAGGCGCTGGGCCAGGGTGGTGGCAAGCTCGATGGCGGAGGCCGGCACCGGGTCGTGGCGGATCTCGCCGCCGCGTGCCACATTGGTGCGAAAGTCGCCCAGCGGGCTCTCGCGCCAGTAGGCGGCCAGCACCCTGCGCCCGACCACCACGATGCGCAGGTCGCGTTCGATGGGCAGGTAGCGCTGGGCGTAGAGCAGATTCTCGCTGGACAGGTGATCGATCAGCGCCTCGCGGGAGCGAATCAGGCGCACGCCCTCGCCCATGGAGCTGCGCACCCGCTTGACCACGAACGGGTAGCCGAAGCGCGCCTCCACCTGGTGGATGGCGTCTGAATTGACCCCGAGGATGGCGGTATCGGGCGTTGCCTCGGGGCAGCAGGCCTGGAAGGCGCGGGTCTGTTCGATCTTGTCGTGACCCAGGTGATAGCTGGGTAGACTGGGAAAGACGCGCGGATTGAGGCCGTAGGCCAGGGCATTGATCTGCCAGTATTCGGGGAACAGCAGGGCGTCGGCATCGGCCAGGGCCTGGCGATGGTCATTCATGTGCTCAGGCTTGATGTATCGCGCCCCCGGGACCCCCAGACTCCGTAACGGATCGAAGGTGATCAGGTTCATGAGACAGTCATCCGAGAAAGACGAAAGAGGATTGAAGCGAGGCGGCGCACCTTGCCAACTGTGGTCGCCGATTGCAAGGCGACAGGGGGACCGGGGAGCCCGTCGACGGCAACCATGGCGTGCGCTGGCTGCGGTGCTGCTGGCCCTCACCATGATCGCTGGCGTCCAGGCCCACGAGCCGCAGGAGCAGCGTGAGGCACTGGAGGATCTCGAGCGAGAGCATTTCGATCATTATGTGCTGGCGCTGACCTGGCATCCCGGGTTCTGCGCCAGCCGCCGTCAGCCGCCACGAGAGTGCCGAGATCCATCGCTGATGGTCGGGGCCGACGATGGCTTCGTGATCCACGGGCTGTGGCCGTCACGCCCCGTCAGGCTGACCTCACAGGGCGTCAGTGTCAGCGAGTGGCGCCGCCAGGGCTGCTTTCTTGAACGTCCGAGGCCAGCGGGCGACTTCTGCCAGGCAGGGCCTGCCATCGATATCGGCTCATCGCTTGAACAGGAGCTCGACGACGCCATGCCCGGCAGGGCCAGCTGTCTCGACCGTTACGAGTACGCCAAGCACGGTGCCTGCCTGTCGATCAGCGATGATGACTTCTTCGACGGTGCCCTGGCGCTGACCGAGATCGTCAACGCCGGGGCCCTGGGGGACTTCATGCGCGACAATCGAGGCTCGACGGTCAGGCGCAATGCGCTGATCGCGGCCTTCGAGGAGGCTTTCGGCCGGGGTACCGGCAGCTCCCTGTCGCTGCAGTGCGGGGGCTCGGGCAACCGACTGCTCACCGAGGTGCGCATCGGCCTGGAGGCGGAGCATATCGATGACTTTCCGGCCAGAAAGAGTTTCGCACCGGTGGATCATGGACGCTGCCCCAGCCGGATCGAGCTGCGCCGCTTCTAGGGCTCGTCCGAAAAGTGCCTGCGCTCGGTAATACTGCGTTAAAAATCGGATCAAAATGCTCATTTACACCCCGTAAACTGCGCTTTCTCACCGATTTTTGCCTTGTCTAACCTTCGCTCGTCGACTTTTCGGACAGAGCCTAGATGGACGGGCCTTCCAGGTGGCCAAGCTCCCGCGTCAGTGTTCGCCGGTTCAAGGCCTCGATGACCCGGTCGTGCAGCATCGGATCCATCGGCGCGATACCAGGGCAGGCGTCGGTCAGATGGGCGGCCAGGCCTTCGCCGCTGACCACGGCAAGATCGTCGTCGGGGACCTCACGTTCGATCTTCCAGCCGGGCAGGGCAAGGATGCCCTTGACCGGCACCGGCTGTCCCAGTTCGCGACATAGCCAGGAGGCGACCCAGCGGGTGGCCTGGCGGGCCTTGCGCTGGGGGCGTCGCTCCATCCAGCCGGGAAAGCGCAGGCGCTCGTGTTCGACCACCACGGTGTCCTCGGTCTCGCCGGCGGGACTGATGGCCGGGGTGCGGGCCCGGGTCTCGATGACGAAGACGGCGTGGGGGGTGATCGCCACGTGGTCGATCACGAAGGTGTCGGCGGGTACGTCGTGGAACACGAAGTAGGGATGAGCCTCGGGGCGAATCAGGCGTTCGAGCTCCTGGCCCACGGCCAGTTCGCAGGCGAGCCCCAGCTTCAGTCGACGGATACGCTGGTAGTCACGCATCAGTCGGAAGCTGACCACGATCGCCAGCAGTGTGCACAGCACACCGTAGAGCGCCCATTCGATCCAGTTCTGGTGGCGCGAGAACAGCATCCTGCCCATGCCGTAGACCAGTGGGGTCAGCACCAGTACGGGGCCGAGGGCGGCGTTGAGGAACAGGGTGGCGAAGGCGCGATCCAGCCGATCGCGCAGGGCCTGCCCAGGCTCACGCAGTGGATGGGCGTCGAACGGCGAGCGTACTCGCGCGTCGTGCAGGCTTCGGAGTGCCACCACCACCGTGGCGGCCGCCGCGAGGGGGAACAGAAAGAACAGCGGCAGCAGGTAGTCCAGCCAGGCCATCGGCACTCCTTGCCCGTGAAGAATCCCGTCCATTGTAGACAACGACGTGCCTGTTGGGCCATGGCGCCCTTGGTCTTATCGATCGCCCGGGGGTAGTCTTGGCCTTGGGGGCTGGGCTGACGGGCCTGCCCCGGGTGTTGGTGCGCGGTCACAAGGGGAGGAGCAATGACGAATGTCGGCGGCGGTAGCGAGGCTCGAACTTGCGTCAACCGAGACGCGTCAGCGTCGGCGATGGATGCGCTGTACGCTCTCGTCTGTCGTCACCGGCGCATCGCGGTGCTTAGTGGCGCCGGCATCAGCACCGCCAGCGGTATCCCCGACTATCGCGACGCCCAGGGCGAGTGGAAGCGTTCGCCGCCGATCGACCATCGCGACTTCATGTCTCGCCACGCCTCGCGTCAGCGCTACTGGGCGCGGGCGATGATCGGCTTTCGTGTGCTCAATGAGGCCAGCCCCAACGCGGCGCACCGGGCCATCGCCGAGCTCGAACTGCGCGGCAAGGTCTCCGGGGTGATCACCCAGAACGTCGATGGTCTGCACCAGCGCGCGGGGACCCGGCGGGTCATCGATCTGCACGGCAGGGCGGATCTGGTGGTGTGCATGAGCTGCGGTGCGCGCCAGATGCGCCATGCCCTGCACGATGAGCTGGCACGCTGCAATCCGCAGTGGGTGGCGCAAACGTCTCCGGTGCGGCCTGCGCCGGATGGCGATGCGGACCTGGAGGCGGACTTCTCGAGCTTTCGGGTGCCCTCCTGTGGCCGCTGTGGCGACGGTATCTGGAAGCCCGATGTGGTGTTCTTCGGCGACAACGTGCCAGCGGCGACGCTGGCCAGCGCCCGAGGGCTGCTCGAGGACAGCGACGCCCTGCTGGTGGTCGGCAGTTCGCTGATGGTCTATTCCGGCTTTCGCTTCGTGCGCGAAAGCGTGAAGGCGGGACGCCCGGTGGCCTGCATCAATCTGGGGCGCACCCGCGCCGATGAACTGTTCGACGTCAAGCTCGAGGCCCCGGCGGATCAGGCGCTGGAAGCGCTGGTCCAGGATCTGGGCTAGGCGCCGCCCCAGCCACTTCTTAGACGAGCCAGAGCTCAGCCTCCGGCCAGCTTGACCCTGTAGCCTTTCTTCTCCAGGGCGTCTTTCAACACCTGGCGGTGGTCGCCCTGGATCTCGATGACGCCATCCTTCAGCGCGCCACCGGTGCCGCAGCGTTTCTTCAGCTCCTTGGCCAGGGCTTTCAACTCCTTGTCGGCAAGCGGCACGCCGTCGATGGTGGTGACACCCTTGCCCTTGCGTCCGCTGGTTTCCCGGCGGATTCGCACCACCCCATCCAGGCTGGCCAGGCGCGCCTGGTCCTGGATCTCGTCGCAGCGGCAGGCGTCCTTCGGTTCACGGCAGTCCGGGCAGATGTCGCCGTGTTCGGTGGAGTAGACCAGCGAGCCGAGTTGTTCCTTCAGCGATGCCATGGTGGTGCGCTCCTGTCGGGTGGTGCGATGGTGCGGTCGAATCAGGCCAGCTGGACCGGGATGGCGTTGCTGGTGTGGCTGATCTCGTTGCCTTCCTGGAGGTAGACCAGGGAGGGCTTGTGCTGGTCGAGTTCGCTGTCGCTGTAGTGGGCGTAGCTGCAGATGATCACGCGCTGGCCTTCGCTCGCCAGGTGGGCAGCGGCGCCGTTGACCGAAATCACCTTGGAGCCTTCCTCGGCACGGATGGCATAGGTGGTGAAGCGTTGGCCGTTCTCGACGTTGTAGATCTGGATCTGTTCGTTTTCGCGGATACCGGCGAGGTCGAGCAGTTCACCGTCGATGGCGCAGGAGCCTTCGTAGTTGAGCACGGCGTGGGTCACGCGAGCCATGTGCAGCTTGGCCTTGAGCATGATGGTGTACATCTAGGGGGCTCCTATCGAGGTAGCGTCACAGTGAGGTTGTCGATCAGTCGCGTGGCGCCGAGACGGGCGGCCACCAGCAGGATGGCGTCACGGGTGGTGGCGGTCACCGCGCCGAGGTCGCGGGCGCGCAGCTCCAGATAGTCGGGAGCAAAGCCGTGGGAGGCCAGACGCGCGCGTCCCTCTTTAAGGGTGGCGTCGATGTCGGCGCCGGCCTCGAGGCTGCGCGCAAGCGTCACCAGGGTGGCCTGCAGTTCGGCGGCGGTGGCGTGCTCGGCCTCGCTCAGGTAGCCGTTGCGCGACGATAGCGCCAGTCCCGAGGCCTCGCGCACCGTGGGCACCCCGACGATCTCGATCGGCATGTGCATGTCGTGGACCATGCGGCGAATGACCGCCAGTTGCTGGTAGTCCTTTTCGCCGAAGCAGGCGAGGTCAGGCTGGACGATATGGAACAGCATGCTGACCACGGTCGAGACGCCGTCGAAGTGGCCGGGTCGGGCGCCGCCACACAGGCCTTCGCTGACCTCGGGTACCCGCACCAGGGTCTGGCCGTCGAGGCCGTCGGGGTACATGGTCGCCGGGGTCGGGGTGAACACCATGTCGCAGCCAGCGGCCTCGAGCTTGGCCAGGTCCGCCTCGAGGGTGCGCGGATAGTTGTCCAGGTCTTCGCTGGGGCCGAACTGCAGCGGATTGACAAAGATCGAGGCGACCACCAGGTCACAGCGCTCGCGGGCCGCTTCCACCAGCGCCAGGTGGCCCTGGTGAAGGTTGCCCATGGTCGGCACCAGGCCGATGCGGGCACCTTTGCGGCGGTGAGGCGCGAGCGCTTCGCGAAGCTTGGCGATGGCGGAATGGACGTGCATCGCAGACCTCCTAGAAGCAGTGCTCGGCAGCCGGGAACTCCCGCGCCAGCACCGCTTCGTGGTAGCGACGGAAGGCGCCTTCGATGTCCTCGGCTTCGGCCAGGAAGTTCTTGACGAAGCGCGGGGTCCGCCCGTGGGTCACGCCGAGCACGTCGTGCATCACCAGGATCTGGCCGTCGGTGTCGGGGCCGGCGCCGATACCGATCACCGGCACTTCCAGAGCTTCACTGACGGCACGACCGAGACTCGCCGGCACGCACTCCAGCAGGATCACCGAGGCGCCGGCCTCGACCAGCGCTCGGGCGTCCTCGAGGATACGGCTGGCGGCTTCGGCCTCGCGTCCCTGGACCTTGTAGCCGCCGAGCTGATGCACGGTCTGGGGGGTCAGCCCCAGATGGGCGCAGACGGGCACCCCGCGACGGGTGAGTTCACGGATGTCATCGGCCATCCAGCCCTCACCCTCGACCTTGACCAGCTCGGCGCCGGCCCTCATCAGCGCGGCGGCGTTGTCCAGCAGGCGCTCGCGACTGGGATTGCCCATGAATGGCAGATCGACCATCAGCAGGCTGTCGCCCTTGCCGCGTGCCACGCAGCGGGTGTGGTAGAGGATGTCGTCCATGGTGACCGGCAGGGTGCTGTCGTGCCCCTGCAGGACCATGCCAAGGGAATCCCCGACCAGCAGCACGTCGATGCCGGCGCGCCCGGCGGCGGCGGCAAAGGAGGCGTCATAGGCGGTCAGGCAGCTGAAGGGTTCACCGGCGCGCTTGCGAGCCTTCAGCGAGCTCAGGGTGACGGAAGTCATGGCGTGTTCTCGTGTTGGCGGTGGGGCGACTTCTATGACCGCCCCAGAGTGATCACCGCGGATTGTTACCGATGGGTGAATCTGTGTCGATAGGTAACGTTGACCAAGGCAGAGCAGGGTTCAAGGTAACAGCGACCAAAGTGGTAGAGGTCGATCGGCGTCTAGTGAGTGCCTGGAGGCTTCGGGCCACCTGGGCTCCAGGTGCTCAGCGAACGGCCTCGGTGGCGTTCAATGGGGATAGATCACCCGAGGTGAGGGCGCCGTTCCAGCGCTCGGCCAGCGATGCCAGGGTCTGACCGTCGGGCAATCTGAGGTCTGTGGCGATCTCGGCCAGCGGCAGTACCACGAAGGCGCGGTTCGCCAATTCCGGGTGTGGCAGCGTGAGGCGCGGGTGGCGCCACTCGGCGGCATCCATCCACAACAGGTCGAGATCCAGGGTGCGGGGCCCCCAGTGGCGCCGGCGTACGCGTCGATGACGCTGCTCCAGCGCCTGCAGTTGGTCGAGCAGGGCCAGCGGCGACAGCCGGGTGTGGAGTTCGGCCACGGCGTTGACGTAGTCGGGCTGGTCCTGGGGACCGACCGGGCGGCTGGCGTACAGCCGAGAGGCCGCGACTCGACGCGTCAACGGCAGCCGGTCGAGCTCCTCGAGAGCCTGCTCGACCTGACGACGGGGGGCGTCGAGATTGCTGCCGAGGCCGATAAAGGCCTGGGTATGGCGCCCCACCTGGTTCACTCGTCCGACTGCGGCGGTTGTTGCGGGCGCGGCTTGCGCCGCCGGCGACGGCGCTTGCGCGGGGCGGCGGTGCCGGCAGGGTCGGCGCCTACCTTGCCCAGCAGACGGCGCTGTTCGTGCTCGTCGGCTTCCTGAAAGGCGGTCCACCAGTCACCCAGTCCCGGTTCGAGTTCGCCGGCGGCCTCGCGCAGCAGCAGGAAGTCGTAGGCGGCACGGAAGCGCGGATGGTCACGGGTCTGGAAGGCACGCTTGCCACGACGTAGCGGCAGACGCTGCTGTAGGTCCCAGATGTCTCGCATCGGCATGCTGAAGCGCTTGGGCAGTGATACGTGCTGCAGCTCGCGGCTGATGACCTGCTGGGCGGCGGTCTGCAGGGCCGGAACGGGAGGCATGCCGTCGGCCTCGAGATCACGCTGGCGCAGCTGCACCGGCCCCCACATGAAGGCGGCCAGCAGGAAGGCGGGCGTGACCGGGCGATCCTCGCGAATGCGACGGTCGGTGCTTTCCAGTGCCTGCTCGATCAGCGGCTCGGCCCAGGGTAGCTCGGCCATGCACTCGTCGGCTTCGGGGAACAGCATCGCGAACAGGCCATAGTCCCGCAGCAGACGGAAGGTGGTCAGACCCTCGCCGGACAGGAACAGCTTGAGGATCTCGTCGAATAGCCGCGCCGGAGGAATCTGCAACAGCAGCGGCGCCATCTCGGCGATCGGCGCCTCGGTATCCGGGGCGATATCGAAGTCGAGCTTGGCGGCGAAGCGGATGGCCCTGAGCATGCGCACCGGGTCCTCGCGGTAGCGGGTCTCCGGGTCGCCGATCAGGCGCAGGGTACGCGACTCGATGTCGTCGACCCCGCCGGCGAAGTCATGCAGGCTGAAGTCGGCAATGCTGTAGTACAGGGCGTTGACGGTGAAGTCGCGACGCAGCGCGTCTTCCTCGATATTGCCCCAGACGTTGTCGCGCAGCAGCAGGCCGTCATCGGACTGGGAGGCGACATGCTCGCCGTGGTCGTCACGGGGCTTGCCACGGAAGGTGGTGACCTCGATGACCTCGCGGCCGAAACGCACGTGCACGATACGGAAGCGACGGCCGATGATGCGTGAATTGCGAAACAGCTGCTTGACCTGCTCCGGCGTGGCGTCGGTGGCCACGTCGAAATCCTTGGGAGCGATCCCGAGCAGGGAGTCACGCAGGCAGCCTCCGACCAGATAGGCTTCGTAGCCGGCGTTGTGCAGGCGGTAGAGCACCTTGAGGGAGGCTTCGCTGAACTGGCGACGGGACACGGGGTGTTCGTCGCGTGTGAGTACGCGGGGCATCGGCGGTCCTGCGGCGGCTTCCTGAGCGCCGAACAGCGACTTCAAGTGCTCGCCTGGGCTCTGTAGAAAGCGGGTAAATCCTTTGATCATGCGGCGATTTGGACTCGCGGGGTACGGAAAGGTGATGAGTGTAGCGGACGCTCCCGGCCTTGCAAAGCGCAGTGGACAAAGCCGCTCGGGTGTCAAGGGCGACAGTCGGCGCAGTGTTCGAGCTGCGAAGAGGCGCAAAAGGTCCGGTTGCCCATGGCGATTGAGCCCTTGGGGGCTGTCTCGTCTGGCGGGGCAACGACTGGCTTGACGCTCGGAGGCCAGACAGCAGAAGGGGAGGCCAAGGGCCTCCCCATCAAAGCAGGATGCAGCGTCCGTGCTGCTAATTTTTCTTCGTGATGGCGCATCGCCTTGAATACGCACCACAGTCACCAAGGAGTTTCAGGCAAGCAATGATGTTGTTGTTATTGGCGCTCCTGACGGCGACCGTCTCGTATTCAAAACAATAGTCCAACCACGACGGCATGGGATCATGCCTCCTCCCGGATTATTGGCATTGTTGCCGGGAGTGCGCTCTGACGACCCTGTTGTTCTTGTTGGTCGGTCATCGTTGGCGCGTCGCGTCCTGGTACTCCGGGCCTCGTCGTCTTGTTGTTGTTCGACGAGTGATAGCTCCGCAGGTCCGTATTGTTGTTGTCAAGGCTGCGGTGCCTAGTGCCCAATCCGCCTGCTTCACCTGGAAGCGTTGTTGTTGTTGGGGCGGCGGATTCGATCGTGGCGGTGCAGGTTATTGTTGTTGGCTGCCCACGATCGCCGGAATTTGTTGTTCTTGCCCAGACTTACTGCAGTTGTCGTGCCTACTTTGATTTTTTTCTTTTTTATCAGCCGCTTGCTTCATTGTCGTTGGTTCGAAGCAAGCCGCCGGGTCATTTGTGTTACCTCGGGCTACCCATTTTGGCGCACTCCCCTGTGTGGGATGGTAACAACCGGTGCATCAAGAGGTAGCTGGCGTGCAGGGCCTACAATGCCTGTATTGATCGCTACAGACACTTGCACCATGGTCGAATGAACCAAAGCAGGGGGCATGGCAGGAAGCGGCAGGCAAGGGCGAGCCGAGGGGTGAGTCGAAGGGGGGCAAGGTGAGTGGCCCAAGGGAGGCCGGGGCGAAGCGCGGGGCCAGGGCCCCAGGGTGTCGAGCCTGTGGTCTCGCGTCAGTGGCGCCGCGCCGCCTTCTTGCGCGGGATACCCAGACGCTGGCGGCGTTCCCACAGGCACTTGCGTGAAATTCCCAGCTTGTTGGCCAGCTCCGTCTCGCTCATCTGGTCCTGATGTTCGAGTACGAAGTGCTGGAAGTAGTCTTCCAGCGACAGGTCGTCCTCGGTAGCCGTGTCGGATCTTTCGGGGGCGGGCGCCTCCAGTGACGTGGCCGCCTCCTTGGGGGGACTGGGCGGTCGCGTTACCGGCACGGTTGCCAGGCCCAGGTCGTCCGGATGGATCAACTGGCCTTCGGCGAGGATCACGCCACGCTCCAGGGCATTTTCCAGCTCCCTGACGTTGCCTGGCCAGGGGTAGTCGGCGATGTCCCGCCGTGCGGCGCGAGACAGGTGCAGACCGTCGCGGGCGTGGCGCTTGCAGGCCTTGGCCAGCAGCACGTCGGCAATCTCGAGAATGTCGTCCTCGCGCTCGCGCAGCGGAGGCAGGTCGATCTGCATGACGTTCAAGCGGTAGTAGAGATCGAGACGGAAGTCTCCGCTGCGTGACAGGGCGCGCAGGTCACGGTGGGTGGCAGCGATCAGCCGAACGTCGACGTGGCGCGTTTCCACCGAACCGATGCGGCGTATCTCGCCTTCCTGCAGCACCCGCAGCAATCGGGCCTGGGCGTCCAGCGGCAATTCACCGATCTCGTCGAGGAACAGGGTGCCGCCGTCGGCGGCCTCGACCAGCCCGGTACGCATGGCGCTGGCCCCGGTAAAGGCGCCCTTCTCATGACCGAACAGCTCAGATTCGATCAGCGTCTCGGGGATGGCTGCACAGTTGACGCAGACCAGCGGCGCCTCGGCACGGCGGCTCTGCTGGTGCAGGGCCTTGGCCACCAGCTCCTTGCCGGTACCGGATTCACCCTGAATCAGTACCGTCACGTCTGCCGGGGCGGTCTTGCGGATACGGGTGTAGACCGCCTGCATCGCCGGGCAGTTGCCGATCATGGTGTGGCGCCGTCCACCCTCGTCGGCGATGGCGGGCGGCGTGCTGCGCTGACTCGCCTGGCGGTGCAGTACTCGAGCCACGGTTTCCAGCAGTTCATCATGATCAAACGGCTTGGCGACGTAGTCCACCGCGCCGAGTTTCAGCGCATCCACCGCCGAGCGCATGCTGGCGTAGCTGGTCATGATCAGTACCGGGCAGGGGGCGGCGGCCTTGATCAGGTCGGTGCCGGGTGCACCGGGCAGGCGCAGGTCGCTGATGATCAGGTCGTACTCGCCAAAGCCCTGCCCGCATGCCTGCTCCACCGACTCGCATTCGCACACGCGGTGGTCGTGGCGTTCGAGCAGGCGGCGCAGGGCGCTGCGGATGATGGCTTCGTCTTCAACGATCAGGATTCGGCTCATGGATCGGCATATCCCCGGCAGGTCGATGGACATCGGGAGAAGGTAACCATACCTGAATTCTGGTGCCACCGGCCTGCCCCGGCAGGGGCGACTCCACCTCGACCTTGCCCTGGTGCTCGGCCACGATGCTTACCACCAGGGCGAGACCAAGACCGGTACCTTGGCTTGGCGGCTTGGTGGTGGTGAAGGGCTCGAACAGGTTTTCGCGCACGCTGGGATCGATGCCGGGCCCCTGGTCGGTGACCGACAGCCAGTGACGCTCACCCTCCTCGCCGGCGTCGATGACCACGAGGCCGTTAGCCGGGCTGGCGTCACGAGCATTGCTCAGCAGGTTGATCAATACCTGCAGCAGGCGCTGCTCGTCTCCCGTGATGTCGAGCCGCGCCGGACAGCGATTGTCGTAGCGAACATCGTCGCTCTTGCGGGCCAGCTTGAGCAAGTGCAGCGCCTGGTCGGCCAGATGCCTGGCCGATACCGGCGCGAAGTCGCTGCCGGTGACGTGGCGACCGCCGTGGGCAAAGCCCACCAGTGAGCCAACGATACGCGACACGCGCTTGGTCAGTGTCTGGATCTGTTCGGCGGTCTCGAGCACGTGGGGATCCGTGGTGTCATAGCGCAGGTTCTGGGCCAGCGATGAGATGCCGGTGATGGGGTTGCCAATCTCGTGGGCCACGCCGGCGGACATCTGGCCGATGGAGGCGAGGCGAGCCGCGTGGATGAGTTCGTTCTCCAGCCATTTCATCTCGCTGTGGTCCTCGACCAGGATGACCGTGCCACCAGCGGCGTCTGCCGCAGGCTCGTCCACCAGGCTGGCCTTGAGCAGGCTGACGTAACGCAACCCCCGGGGCAGCTCCACGGCTTCCTGGTAGAGGTGGTCCTTGTCGCTTTCCAGAATGGTCCCGAGCAGCTCGGCCCAGGGCGCAGGCAGGGCCTGCCGATGGGCGCCAATGATCTCCTCGCCGGAAATCTCGCTGAGCTCGGCCAGGGCGTCGTTCCACATCAGTACCTCGCCGTCGTCACCGAAGGCACACAGCCCGACAGGCAGTCGCGTCAGCATGCGGCGATGGTGACGTCGCAGCTCGTCGAGTTCCCGCGCGAGGCCAGTGAGGCGAGATCGGTAGGCCTCCAGGCGGCTTTCGACGAAGTGGATATCTTCCTTCGGCGCTCGCCCATCGCGCCGATAGGGCAGGTAGTGATCGACGATGTCCTGGGCGACCGATGGGCCCATCAGGCCGGACAGGTTGGCCTGGATACGGTCGCGCAGACGTCGCAGCGCGTAGGGCCTGGCATCCTTGGCAGATTGATGGAGGCTTGCCAGCGCCCGGGTCACTTCGCGCTCGGCGACCTCGTCGCCGAGCGCCATGGCCAGGCGCCGCCTGACGTCATCACTGTCGGCCAGATTCAGCGGCAGGCGCTTGGGGCGGATGACCGCATCCACCGAGCAGGCCTCGGCGGCCGCTCGTTCTCCGGCGGAGGTGGGGGTGATCAACGACACCAGAATCAGGCTCAGGCCATTGGCGCCAAGCGATACCAGGGCGACCGGATACCAGGCGGGCGAGTCGGTGACAGCCTCGTCGCCCAGGAGCCCGAGCAAGGCGTCCAGCGGCGCAAGCAGCGGCGGCAGGTCGCTGAGCAGCGGCAGCCACAGGCCGGCACACCAGATCGCCACACCCAGGCCGAGGCCGGTCATCACCCCCTTGCGGTTGGCACCGGGCCAGTACAGCAGGGCCAGCAGACCCGGCAGACACTGAGCCATGCCAACCACCGCCACCAGCCCCAGTCGGGTCAGCTCGGTATTGGCGTCGACGGCCTGGGCGAACAGCCAGCCGGCGAGAATGATGGCGCCGATCAGGCCGCGCCGTAGCCAGCGTAGCCAGCGATAGAGGTCGGGGTGCTCCACCGGGGGATGGGCGACCAGCACCAGATGGTTCAGCACCATTCCGGCGAGCGCCAGCGCGCTCAGGATCAGGGTGCCGCAGGTGGCGGCCAGTACCGCGACAAAGGCCAGGGCGGTGACGGCGGGGCTATCGGACAGCGCGAAGATGACGTAGGCGGCCCCCTGGATATCATCGGCCACCCCCATGCGCTGACCGGCCCACAGCACCAGCGGCACCGGCAGTGCCATCAGCAGCAGCACCAGCGGCAGCCCCCAGCCCGCGCTGAGCAGGGTTCGGCGACTGAGCGGGCGGGCGAAGGTCACGTGAAACATGTGGGGCATCAGTAGCGCAGCGGCGAAGAACAGCAGCAGCAGGGTTCTCCATTGGGCGGCATCGAACTGGCTCGCCTGTGCCTGGTGGACGCGGCCGGGCCCGTCCAGCCAGTGCTGCAGGTCGCCGGGGCCGTCGAAGATGGCGTAGAGCGCAAAGGCGCCCAGCCCGAGAAAGGCGACCAGCTTGATCAGCGACTCCAGGCCGATGGCGGCGGTCAAGCCGTCGTAGCGCCGATGGACGTGGGTATGACGGGCGCCGAACAGTATCGCGAACAGTGCGATCAAGGCACACAGTATCAGCGACAGCAGGCCTGGAGAGGCAGCGTCGGTGTAGCGATGGATGGCATGCCTCATGGCCTCCACCTGCATCGCCAGCAGCGGCATGACCGCTACCAGGCTCAGCAGGGTGACGCAGGTGCCGACCCAGCGGGAGCGAAAACGAAAGGCGAACAGGTCCGCCAGAGAAGACAGCTGGTGGGTTCGCGTCATGCGCTGCAACGGCAGCAGCAGGACCGGTGCCAGCACAAAGGCGCCGGCGGCACCCAGGTAGTAGGCGAGATAACCAAATCCCCGCTGGTGGGCCACGCCAAGACTGCCGATCACCGCCCAGGCGTTGGCGTAGACGCCCAGGGCCAGGATGCCGATCAGTGGGTGGTGGACCAGCCGCCGCGGAATCCAGCCGCGCTCCACCGCGCTGGCGGTAGCGAACAGTGCCGACAGGTAGCCAAGCCCCAGCAGTACAAGGGAGACGAGCTCAGCGCTCATCCAGCGCTCGCTTCTGCTCGAGCCACAGCGTCAGGGCGATCAGTGCCCCCCAGATCAGGAACGGGCGGTACCAGGCGTTGCCGGGCTGGCCCCAGCCGGTCATCAGCAGCGGCGAGAGCAGATACCCGCAAAACACAAGCAGCAGCATGATGCGGTAGACGTACATGGCAGGCTCACTCGTTGGTGTCAGCGTCGTCGCCGTCCACTTGCAGCCCCTGCGAGGCGATGTCTGCACGGGGGATCTGTCGAGGACGCCAGCGGCGGCAGGCGGCCTCGAGCTGCTCGGCCACCGGCGCCTCGCTCGCCGCCGGGTCGGGGGACTGCCCCAGCAGTGCCAGGGTGGCATGCAGCAGCCGGCGTACGTCACGAGGATCTTCGGGCAGTGGTCGGGCCAGGTTCTGCTTGGACAGCTTCTGCCCATCCTGCCCTATCACCAGCGGCAGGTGAAGGTAGCGCGGCGGCTCGGCACCGAGGGCTTCGAGCAGCTGCAGCTGCCAGGGGGTGTTGTCGAGAAGATCGGCGCCGCGCACCACGTCGGTGATGTTCTGGTCGATATCATCCACCACCACCGCCAGCTGGTAGGCCCAGAGGCCGTCCTTGCGCTTGAGCACGACGTCACCCAGGGCGGCAGGGTCGAAGCGCTGCAGACCCTGCAGCCGATCGTGCCAGATGACCGGGCGCTGCCCCAGGTCGCTGCGCAGGCGCCAGGCCTGCGGGGCCTCGGGCTGGCATACGCCGTCGCGGCACCAGCCTGGATAGATGCCGTAGTCCCGCCACTGCTTGCGCGAGCAGCTGCAGGTGTAGGCCATGCCCTGCTCGGTCAGCCGCGCAAGGGCACGTGCATAGGCGTCATGGCGATGACTCTGGTAGCGCACCTCGCCGTCCCAGGCGAGGCCAAAGGTCTCGAGCTGGCGCAGGATGGTATCGACGCTGCCAGGAGGGCAGCGGGGGGGATCGACATCCTCGATGCGCAGGCTCCAGCGGCCTTGCTGGCTACGCGCATCCAGATAGCTCGCCACCGCGGCCACTAGCGAGCCGGCGTGAAGCGGACCTGAGGGGGTGGGGGCAAAGCGACCATGGACGTGGTGCATGGGGGCTCCAGCGCTATCGGGAACAGGCAACCCTCGTGAACAGGCAGCCGGGGGGCAGGTGATCACGCAAACGGGCACCCTGAGGTGCCCGTTGTCGAAGGTCCGGCGAGGGGGGGATCAGCCGCCGAGCTGCTTTTCCTTCAGTTCGGCCAGGGTCTTGCAGTCGACACAGAGGGTGGCGGTGGGACGCGCTTCAAGGCGACGGATGCCGATCTCCACGCCGCAGGCATCGCAGAAGCCGTAGTCGTCCTCATCGATCATCTCGAGGGTCTCGTTGATCTTCTTGAGCAATTTGCGCTCGCGATCGCGGGTCCGCAGCTCCAGGCTGAAGCCCTCTTCCTGGGTGGCACGGTCAGCCGGGTCGGCGTAGTTGTTGGCCTCTTCCTGCAGATGGCGAACAGTACGGTCGACTTCTTCCATCAGCTCCTGCTTCCAGCCAAGCAGGATCTGGCGGAAGTGCTCGAGCTGCTTCTCGTTCATGTATTCTTCACCCGCCGCCGGCTCGTACGGGATGAACTTCTTGGGCGCTTCCGGTTTTTTCTGTGCAACTGGCATGGGATTGCCTCATTACTTTAGTGACTGCTGATCAATACCCCACGCTAGGCTAAGGTATCTCACGCCAAAGGGAAGGTTGTTTAGCGGATATTTGGCCGTAGTGCAATACTTTTGCGCGATAACTACCAGTTTTCTCCCCGAAAGTCGTAGCCCGCATCGTCCGGATCAATGATTGGCGTCCTGGACGGTGACGGACGGCGACCAGGTTCCATGTTTCAATACCTCCATTGGACCATCAAGCACGGCTCGGGTTCGCTGCGGGCCGCGATCAAGAGAGGAAGCCATGAGCTTTAACGCCAGGGTCGAAGGGGTCGCCCCTTTCCGTGTGATGCATCTGCTGGAACTCGCTCAGCAGCGCGAGGCGGCCGGCGAGGACGTGATCCATCTGGAGGTCGGGGAGCCGGACTTCTCGACCCCACCTGCGGTGCGCGAGGCCGGCCACCGTGCCCTGGACGAGGGACGCACCCGCTATACCCCTGCCACCGGTATTCCTGCGCTTCGCGAGGCGATTGCCGGCCACTACCGTGAGCACTTCGATGCCGAGGTGGCGCCGGAGCGGATTATCGTCACCCCCGGCGCGTCCGGGGCGCTGCTGCTGGCGAGTCAATTGCTGGCGGGGCCCGGAGACGGCGTGCTGATGGCCGACCCGAACTACCCCTGCAATCGCCACTTCATGGCGCTGGCCGGCGCCCGGGTAGACGCGGTGCCGGTAGGGCCCGATAGCGGCTGGCAGCTGAACGCCGAGCTGATCGAGCGGCATTGGCGCGACGATACGCGCCTGGCGATGCTGGCCTCGCCGTCCAACCCCACCGGCCATGTGCTCGAGCGCTCGGCGCTCGGCGCGGTGGTGGACGCGGTGGCCGAGCGTGGTGGTGAACTCTTGGTGGACGAGATCTACCAGGGGCTCAACTACGGCATGGCGCCGCTGTCGGTGGCGTCACTCAGCGATCGGGCCTTTATCGTCAACAGCTTCTCGAAGTACTTCGGCATGACCGGCTGGCGCCTGGGCTGGCTGGTGGCGCCCGAGGACGCCGTGGAGCCGCTGACACGACTGGCTCAGAACGTCTTCCTGGCCGCCTCCACGCCGGCCCAGCACGCGGCGCTGGCCGCTTTCAGCCCTGAGTGTCAGGCGTTGTTCGAGGAGCGCCGGCGAGAGCTCCAGACACGCCGGGACGCCTTGCTGGAAGGGCTGTCGCGGCTCGGCCTGGCACCGTCGCTGCCGCCCCAGGGAGCCTTCTATCTTTGGCTCGACATCTCCGCCTACAGCAACGACAGCCAGGCGTTCTGCCTGCGCCTGCTCGAAGAGGAGAACGTGGCGATTACCCCGGGGACCGACTTTGCCCTGCAGGGCGGCGAGCACCACGTGCGCATCGCCTTCACCACCGGGGTGCCGCGTCTGCAGGAAGCGCTGGCGCGTCTGGAACGTTTTCTGGCACGGCAGGGCTCATGAACTACCCCACCCTGGTCGGCGGCGTATTGCTGCGCCGCTACAAGCGATTTCTGGCCGATGTGCGCCTCGACGACGGGCGCGAGGTGGTCGCCCACTGCCCCAACACCGGCTCGATGCGCGCGGTCAATGTCCCCGGCGCCCGGGTCTGGCTGTCCCCCAGCGACAATCCGGCGCGCAAGCTGGCCTGGACCTGGGAATTGATCGAACTGCCGTCTGGCGACACCCAGGCCGGTGCTGCGTCGGCGTTGGCCTCGGTGCATACCGGGCGAGCCAACCGGATCGTCGAGGAGGCCCTGCGCTCGGGGACGGTGGCCGAACTCAGGAGTTATTCGGCGATCAAGCGCGAGGCCAAGGTGGCCAACGCCCGGCTGGACTTTCGCCTGGATGACGACGAGCGCCCGAGCTGCTTCGTCGAGGTCAAGCAGGTCACCCTCAAGGAAAGCGATGGCCACGGTTACTTTCCCGACGCGGTCAGCGAACGTGGGCGCAAGCACCTGGAAAGCCTGGCGCAGCTGGTGGCCGAGGGGAAGCGAGCGGTGTTGCTGTTCCTGGTCGCCCACGAGGGCATCGACGATGTGGCCCCGGCGATGCACCTGGATCCGGGGTACGGCGATACCCTGAGACGGGTGATGGCCGAGGGCGTCGAGGTGCTGGCCTACCGCATCCGCGCCCGGCGAGACGACCAGGGCAGGCCACTGGCGCTGACCCTGGATGCATCCTTGCCGGTGCGGCCGATGGCGCAGTTCGTCGAGGACTGAATCGGCGCTTCTGTGAGGGGCTGGTTCAGTCTGCTGCGGACGGACGGCAGTCGGGCAGGGCCGCGAGGACGCGCAGCATGGCGGTGTCGCCCTTGGCTCCCTCGCTGACCTGGTCCCACCACTGACGATGGATGCCGCGGACGCGCACCTCGACCCGTGGTATGCCGATCACCTGGGCCATGGCCATGCGGTGCAGCCCCTTGTTGATCTTGACCAGCTCGCCGTGCCGATCCACCGCCGCGCCCAGACGGTCCTTGCCGAGGCCATTGTCGAAGCCGAAACAGGCCATGGCCTCCATGTACAGGAGATAACGGCGCAGATAGGCCAGGATGCGTTCGGGACGATCCAGCACCATGCCGTCGGAGTGCGAGGCCACCGGTTTGCCTCTGGCCAGGCGTTCGGCCAGCTGGTGGTAGCTGCGGCTCTGGCTTGGGTCGCGACGGTGTGCCCAGATGTCGGCGATGAAGTGCATGCGACGGCTCGACAGGGCGTGGGTCGTCGACAGATCCCAGTCGCCGTCCCATAACAGGCGATCACTGATCCGGTGACGCTCGCGCCGATCCGGGAAGGAACGTGGATAGTGGATCTGCTTGAGCAGCCGGCGCGGGTCTACGCTGACGTCCAGGGCCTCGCCGTAGCGTGATTCGATGCCGCGCCGGGGCAGGCCGCGGGCCTCGAGGGGCCGGCTGCCCGGGGCCTCGGACAGCCACAGGCGCAGGGCCAGGTGTTCAAGCGGCAGTGTCAGCGAGCGATTGACCAGTCCCTTGGCACGCTGGGCCAGGCGTGACAGGCTCATGCGCGGTCCCAGGCTGGGATCGTACAGGCTGGGGTCGGCGGGTTCGCCGCCGGGCGTCAGCGGCATGTCGCGGCTGGCATCCAGCAGGCTGATGGCACAGCACAGCCGTGCCTTCAGGGCATCATCCACCGACGCCGGAGGCAACTGCTGGTACAGCGCCATCAAGGCGTCCAGCGTCGGGCGCTGGGCATCCGTCAGCGGAGGCGGCAGAACGACGCGGTCGACATCGAGCCGCCAGGGCGTGGCATCGGCCGGTGTGGCCAACGCCAGGCGCTGGCTCGCCAGGCGCGAGGCGAACACCTGCATCAGCCACGCATGGGGGGACTCGGCGGCGGGGTCGAAGCGCCAGACGTTGTGCCATGCCAGCACCAGGGTGTCGTGGATCACGTCCTCGACATCCCTTGGCGCGTCGAGAAAGTGGCGGGCGATGGCGGTCAGGTGAGGCACCGTCAGCCTGGCGAGGGTCTCGAGGCCTCCGGTGGCGCCCTGAGCGCACTCTTTCAGGGCGTCGCCGACCGCCGAGGTGACGGGTAGCGCGGAAGAGAAAAGGGTATCACTGGTCACGATAGAACCGTTTCAAGAAGCTGACTGCCTCGGGGGAAGCGTTGCGGTCAAGCTGCAGCGAGAGCCGAAAGCGCATCGGCGCACTGGTGTCGATGGCGAAGGTGGCGTAGCGCGAGATGCCATCGCCTTCCCGCAGGGTGCGAAAGGCCAGAGGTATCTCGCCGGGCTTGCCCACCACCGAGACGCTGCCTTCGGTGGCGACGTTAAGGGCCTGGCCATCGGCGTCGCGAACGCTGAGGCTGACCAGACCCTGGTGCGGGCTGCGCTGGATATCCAGACGGCGGGCCATCTCATCGGGGAGAAAGTCGGTGGTGATGGCGCTGTAGTGCGCCTCGATATCGCCGAAGCGCTCGAACTGCTGGGCCTGGGCTGGCGCCGTCGGCAATGCCTGCAGCGCCAGCAGCACCAGCAGAGACAAGGCGAGCGCGTATCGTCGGTGGCTGGCTCGATTGACGTTCATCTCATGCTCCTTGGCAGCAGGCCTGCCTGCTGACGTCCGACCCATTACGGCCTTGACCCTCGGCCCATCCTGTCGCGCCGAGGCCTGTGGCGCGCCCGCGCCAGGTGTCAGCCGTCGCGGCTCACGCGAAAGATCGCGATCTCGCCAAACAGGTTGGGCCACAGCCGTGACAGCCGTCTACCTTCGTGGTCCTTGATGCCCACCGCGCGGTCGACGATGGTCACCCCCTTGTCACGACACAGCGCCTCGAAGTCATTGAACGTCGACAGGTGGATGTTGGGGGTGTCGTACCAGGCGTGGGGCAGCGACTTGGACACCGGCATGTAGCCGCGTAGCCCAAGATGGACCCGGTGGCGCCAGTAGGCGAAGTTGGGGAAGGTGATGATGCATTCCCGGGCCACCCGCAGCATTTCGTCGAGCATGCGGTCGGGGCGGCGCAGCGCCTGCAACGCCTGGGTCATGATCACCAGATCGCAGGCGTCATCCTCGAAGTTGGCGAGTCCTTCGTCGAGGTTCTGCTCGATGACGCTGACGCCCTTCTCGATGCAGGCGGTAATGCCGTCAGGATCGATTTCCAGACCGTAACCGGTGACGCCCTTGTCGCGCGCCAGAGCGTGCAGCAGGGTGCCGTCACCGCAGGCCAGGTCGAGCACATGGGCGCCCTCGGGAATCCAGCCGTGAATCAGGGTGAGGTCAGAGCGCATGGTCGGCCTCCTGGCGTGACGGCAGCTTGAGGTCATCGGCGACGCGTCTCATGAAGCCGGCGAAGATCGCTTGATAGCGCGGCTCCGGCATCAGGAAGGCATCATGGCCGTGGGGCGAGTCGATATTGGCGTAGCTGACCGACTTGCCGGCACGAATCAAGGCGTTGACCAGCTCCTTGGAGCGTGACGGCGGGAAGCGCCAGTCGGTGCTGAAGCTGACCACCAGGAACGGACACTCAGCCGGGGCAAGGGCCTTGGCCAGGTCGCCCTGGTGGGACGAGGCCGGGTCGAAGTAGTCCAGCGCCTTGGTCATCAGCAGATAGGTGTTGGCGTCGAAGGAGGTGGAAAAGGCGTCGCCCTGGTAGCGCAGGTAGGACTCCACCTGGAACTCCACGTCGAAGCCGAAGTTGAGGTCTTCGCTGCGCAGATCGCGGCCGAACTTCGAACCCATGGCGTCTTCGGACAGATAGGTAATGTGGCCGACCATGCGTGCCAGCTTCAGTCCGCGACGGGGCAGGGTCTCGTGATCGGCGTAGTGGCCGTCGTGGAAGTCGGTGTCCGAGCGAATGGCCTGACGCGCGACCTCGTTGAAGGCGATGTTCTGCGCCGACAGCTTGGGCGTGGCGGCGATGACCACCGCGTTGGCGATGCGTTCCGGATAGGCCAGTGACCACTGCAGCACCTGCATGCCGCCCAGGCTGCCGCCGACGACGGCGGCGAAGCGGCTGATGCCCAGGCGATCGGCCAGGCGAACCTGGCTGTCGACCCAGTCGCAGACGGTGACCATGGGGAAGTCCGGCCCCCAGCGGCGGCCGGTGTCCGGGTTGATGCTGGAAGGCCCGGTGGAGCCATGGCAGCCGCCGAGGTTATTCAGCGAGATGACGAAGAAACGATCGGTGTCGATGGACTTGCCGGGACCGATGTGGGCGTCCCACCAGCCTGGCTTGCGATCGGCCTCGTCATGATAGCCCGCGGCGTGGTGGTGGCCGGACAGGGCATGGCAGATGAGGACCGCATTGCTGCGGTCCTGATTGAGGGTGCCGTAGGTCTCGTAGACCAGATCGTAGGCCGGCAGCGTCTTGCCGCAGACCAGGGGCAGAGGGTCGTCGAAGTGCGCCACCTGCGGCGTCACCAGTCCGACCGAATCGCGAGTCGTCTCGGGCATCAGTCGTGTGTGTCCAGTGAAAGTTGGTGTTGTCGTGGCCGTGTACGCGAGCGTTGGTCGAGCCTAGAGCCCGACCAGCATCCCGGAGATACCGGCGGCCCGGACCAGCGAACCCACCACGATACCATCGATCAGGTTGATGCCGATGAACACCACGATGGGTGACAGGTCGAGCATTCCCAGCGGCGGAATCACCCGGCGTACCGGCGCCATGATCGGCTCCACCAGTTGCATCACCAGCAGCGCGCCGGGATGGCTGGCGTTGGGGGCGACCCAGCTGAGGATGATCATCACGATCAGCGCAAAGAAGTAGATCTTCAGGATCGCGCTGGCCAGGGCCGCGACGCCGGCGATGGCCAGGCCATCGAGCCTCGGCATGCCGACACCGGCCAGCTGCAGCAGGATGATGATGCTGATCACCTTGACCAGAAAGCCCGCGGCCAGGGTGGCCAGGTCAAAGCGGCCCATCACCGGGCCAAGCACGCTCTGGAAGGGACGCACCACCGGCTGGGTAATCTTGACCACCGACTGGCTCAAGGGGTTGTAGTAGTCCGCCTTCGAGGCCTGCAGCAGAAAGCGCAGCATCAGCAGGAACAAGAAGATGTTGATCAGGGTGTTGACCAGCAGCAGGCCAGCGTTTCCCAGTTGACTGCCCATGTGGGCTCCTCCGTCTTTGATTAACCCTTGCCGAGTTCGGCAGACATTTCCTGGGCACGCTTGGCACAGGCTTGCATGGCGCCGTCGAGCGCCTGCCGCAGTCCTGCCTGCTCCAGATATTCGATGGCCCTCTCGGTGGTACCCCCCGGGGACATCACATTGCGTTTCAGTTCACCGGGATCACGGTCGCTCTGCATCGCCATCGAGGCGGCCCCGTAGGCGGTCTGCATCGCCAGTCGGCGAGCGCTTTCTGCGCTTAGCCCGAGTTTGACGGCGGCCTCTTCCATGGCCTCGAACATCAGGAAGAAGTAGGCCGGTGCACTACCCGAGACGGCGGTGACCGCTTCCAGCAGGGCTTCGTCCTCGACCCATTCGATGATGCCGACGGACGTCATCAACTCGCCGACCAGGGCGCGCTGCTCGTCGCTGACGCGCGGGTTGGCATACAGCCCGGAGGCACCGGCACCGACCAGCGACGGAGTGTTGGGCATGCAGCGGACCACCGCCAGGCCGCCACCCAGCCATTGTTCCAAGGTCTCGGCGCTGAGGCCAGCCGCCACCGACACGATCAGCGGCCGACGCTTTTGCACCGAATCCCGTAGAGTCTCGCACACCTGGCGCATGATCTGTGGCTTGACCGACAGTACGACCACGTCGGCGTGCTCGATCGCCGCCAGATTGTCGGTGGTGGTATGGATGCCCAGGCGCTCGGCGAGCGGCGCCAGGGTGGCGTCACGGGTGGCGGTGGCGGTGATGGCATCGGCTGGGTAGCCGCTGTGCACCATGCCGCCGAAGATGGCGCTGGCCATGTTGCCGGCGCCGATAAAGGTCACGTTGCTGGCCATGCGGGGCTCCTTGAAGGGTAGGGCATTGGATATTCGGACAAACAGGGTAGCGTCACCAGGCCTGTCGTGGCGACGGGCTCACTGGCGCGAGCCAAAGATCGCGGTGCCCAGGCGCACGATGGTGGCGCCCTCGGCGACGGCAGCCTCCAGGTCGGCACTCATGCCCATGGACAAGGTGTCCAGCGGTGCGTCCGGCAGCTCTCGACGCAGCGATGACAAGGCCTCGGCCAGTAGCCGGAAGGGCTCGCGCTGCGCTTCTGGGTCTTCGCTGGGGGCCGGGATGGCCATCAATCCGCGCAGACGCACGTGAGGCAGCGCCGCCGCCAGGCTCGCCAGCTCAGGCAGCTCCTCCAGGCTGACGCCTGATTTGGTTGCTTCGCCGCTGACGTTGACCTGCAGACAGATATTCAGTGCGGGAAGGCCATCCGGGCGCTGATCGCTCAGGCGCTGAGCGATCTTGGCACGATCGACACCATGGACCCAGTCGAAATGGCTGGCCACGTCACGTGTCTTGTTGGATTGCAGCGGTCCGATGAAGTGCCAGTGTATGCCAGGGCAGTCGCCCAGTTGGGCCTGTTTATCCAGCGCTTCCTGTAGATAGTTCTCGCCGAAGTCGCGCTGGCCCAGGGCATAGGCATCCCGGATCATGTCGGCTGGCTTGGTCTTGCTGACCGCCAGCAGCAGGGCCGCGTCGGGCGCTCTTCCCGCCTTTGCAAGTGCCTGATTCAGGCGTGTCCGGGCTTGGGTCAAGGATTCGGCAATCGTCGTGGTCATCGGCCTGGGTCTGTCCTATCGTGGGGCTCCCTGCCCCCGAGTCGGGGGTTCAAGCCTGGTAAGCCCATGGATATTACCGAACTGCTGGCACTCTCGGCAAAGCAGGGCGCCTCGGATCTGCACCTGTCGGCGGGACTGCCACCGGTGATGCGCGTCAATGGTGAACTGGAGCGTCTGCCTGGCCCGCCGATGGGCGACAGTCAGGTCAGATTGTTGCTCGAGTCGTTGATGGATGAGGAGCTGCGCGAGCAGTATTCGCGCACCCACGAGGCCGACTTTTCCCACCAGATACCGGGTCTGTCGCGTTATCGCGTCAATGCTTTCGTCCAGCAGCGCGGGGCGGCGGCGGTCCTGCGTACCATCCCCGATCGCATCCCGACGCTTTCGGAGCTGGGGATGGGCGAGATCTTCGAACGTCTTGTCGCCCTGCCGCGGGGCCTGGTGCTGGTGACCGGGCCCACCGGGTCCGGCAAGAGCACTACGCTTGCGGCGATGATCGACCATATCAACCGCCACCGTCGCGACCATATCCTCACCATCGAGGATCCCATCGAGTTCATCCACCACAGCCAGCAGGCGCTGGTGTCCCAGCGAGAGGTACACCGCCACACCGAGGGCTTTGCCGTCGCCCTGCGCAGCGCCCTGCGCGAGGATCCCGACGTCATTCTGGTCGGAGAGATTCGCGACCTGGAAACGGCGCGCCTGGCCATGACCGCGGCCGAGACCGGGCATCTGGTATTTGCCACCCTGCATACCGCCTCCGCGGTCAAGACCATCGATCGGATCATCGATGCCTTCCCGGGTGATGAAAAGAATGCAGTGCGGACCATGCTGTCGGAGTCCTTGCAGGCGGTCGTCTCCCAGGCGCTGCTGCCCGGCAGCCGGGGCGGGCGAGTGGCGGCACGCGAGATCCTCTTGATCAATCAGGCGATCCGTCATCTGATCCGCGAGGACAAGCTGGCCCAGATCTACTCGTCGATGCAGACCGGCGGCCAGGCCGGCATGCAGACCCTGGACGCCGACCTGGCGAGACTGGTGGCCTGTGGCGAGGTGGCGCCGGAGGATGCCCGGCGCCTGACCCGTGAATCTCTGGTCGATAGCGCGCCGAGCGCCGGCTGGAGTGGCGGGCAGAACGAGGGCTGGGTGAGCCCCCAGGGCGAAGGCTGGGGGTGAGGCGGTGGTTCAGAGCCAGTCGTGACCCTTTAGCGGGCGTAGAGCCCGCCGAGCACGCGCTCTGCGCTGGCGCCGGTGACCGACGGCAGGTTGCCGGGTTGCAGATTCAATCGGGCATGGGCCAGCCAGGCAAAGGCGGCGGCTTCCAGCCAGTCGGCCGGCCAGCCCAGGGATTCGCTGTCCAGTAGAGTGGCCTCCGGCAGTTGGCGCGCAAGGCGTGCCAGCAGGTCCAGGTTGCGTGAACCGCCGCCGCAGGGCACCAGGTCGAGGGAGGCAGGGGCGGTAAAGCGCTCCCGCGCCATCTCGATGCCCAGGGCGACGCTGGTGGCAGTGAGTTCCGCCAGGGTGGCCTGGACGTCCTGTGGTGACTCTGAACCGTTCAACTGCGCCTCTGCCCAGTCGAGAGAAAACAGCTCGCGCCCGGTGCTGCGAGGCGGTGGGCGGTGAAAGTAGGGCTCTGCCAGCCAACGCTCGAGCAGCGCGGTATCCACCTGCCCGCCGGCAGCCCAATCGCCGTTGGCATCGAAGGGGGTGCCGCGATGGCGTTGGTGCCAGGCGTCGAGCAGGGCATTGGCAGGCCCGGTGTCGAAGCCCAGCGGAGCGCGCGGGTCCGAGGTCGGCGGCAGTAGCGTCAGGTTGGCGATGCCGCCAAGGTTCAGCACCAGCCGCCAGCGTTCGGGGTGGCGAAATACCTGCTGGTGGAAGATCGGTGCCAGTGGTGCGGCCTGACCACCGGCGGCCAGGTCGCGGCGGCGGAAGTCGGCGACCACGGCACAGCGGGTCAGCTCGGCCAGCCGGCTGGGGTTGTCCAGTTGCAATGTATAGGGGGGCGAGCCTGGCTGGTGGCCGTAGGGGGCATGCTCGATGGTCTGCCCATGGCTGCCGATGGCAGCGATGTCCTCGGGTTCAAGCCCCTGTTGCTCGAGCAATCGCTGGACTGACTCGGCCTGGCACTGACAGAAAGCCTCCTCGGCCCAGGCCAGGTCGGCAAAGCTGACCTGATCGGCGTGGGCCAGTTGCCACAGCCGCTCACGCAGAGCCTGCGGCATGGGAATGCCGACGCTGGCCTCCAGAGCTGCCGTGCCTGTGGCGTCAAAGCGCACCAGGGCGGCGTCGATCCCGTCCATGCTGGTGCCCGACATCAGTCCAATGAAGCGTTGCATGGGCCTTGTCATCTCAACCGGTGGAAAGGTTCATGGTAACATCCCCGCCACTGTCTATACCTGGCGCCGGCGCCGTGACGACGTGCCCCTGCTGACGGGGGCGTCGATGTCCGCGCAAGGGCCGATTGACCAAGCCAAGCCGAGCTGGAAAGCCGAATTGATAAGTGGAGTGAATACCATGAGCGATGTGGACGAGGCCCTTGCGCTGATTCAGCGCGGCACGCACGAGATTCTGCTGGAGGATGAGCTGAAGAAAAAGCTCGCTTCCGGGCGCAAGCTGAGAATCAAGGCGGGCTTCGATCCGACCGCGCCGGACCTGCACCTGGGCCACAGCGTACTATTGACCAAGATGCGCCAGTTTCAGGATCTCGGCCACGAGGTCATCTTTCTGATCGGCGATTTTACCGGACGCATCGGTGACCCCACCGGCAAGAACGTCACCCGCAAGCCGCTGACCGAGGCCGAGGTCAAGGCCAACGCCCAGACCTACAAGGAGCAGGTGTTCAAGATCCTCGATCCCGACAAGACCGAGGTTCGCTTCAACGCCGAGTGGTTCTCCGAAATGAGCGCCGCTGACATGATCGAACTCGCCGGTCAGACCACCGTGGCGCGGATGCTCGAGCGCGATGACTTCGAAAAGCGCTACAAGGGTGGCCAGGCCATCTCGGTACACGAGTTCCTCTACCCGCTGGTGCAGGGCTATGACTCCGTCGCCTTGAAGGCTGACATCGAGCTGGGTGGAACCGACCAGAAGTTCAACCTTCTGATGGGCCGCGAGGTGCAGAAGCACTTCGGTCTCGAGCCCCAGGTCGTCATTACCATGCCGCTGCTGGAAGGCCTCGACGGCGTGCAGAAGATGTCCAAGTCGCTGGGCAACTATGTCGGCGTCGACGAAGCGCCGGGGGCGATGTTCAACAAGCTGGTATCGATGCCCGACAGCCTGATGTGGCGCTATTTCGAACTCTTGTCGCTCAAGGACAATGCCGCCATCGAGGATCTGCGCGCGCGGATCGAGCGCGGTGACAACCCTCGTGACATCAAGATGGAGCTGGCGCGCGAGCTGATTGCCCGCTATCACGGTGATGAAGCGGCGGCGAATGCACACCGAAGCGCCGGTAACCAGTTGGCGGAAGGTGAGCTGCCCGAAGACCTGCCCGAGGTCGAGGTGGTCTTTGAAGGCAGCGATCAGGCGCCGATTGCGGCAGTGCTCAATCGCTCGGGACTTGCCAACAACAGCGCCCAGGCCAAGGACATGCTGGGTAATGGACGTGTGCGCGTCGATGGCGAAGTGGTGGCCAAGGATCTGATGCTGGCGCTCGGCCAGAGCTATGTCATCCAGGCCGGCAAGAAGCGTTACGCCAGAGTGACGCTGCGCGGCTGATCCGCCGGTGTGACCATCGCTTCCGGGACGCTCGCCACTGGCGGGCGTCCTTCGTTTTGCCACCCGCCTGTCTGCGACCTGTCCACAGGCGGGTGCGAGAAGATGGCTGTGGGTAACATGAAGGCGCGAGTCGTGGGGCAGACGAAGGTCAGGGCCAAGGCTGGCGCAGCAAGGAAAGCTGGCGCAGCAAGGAAGAGACGCAGCAAGGGTGGCTTGGCAACGACAGGTGAGGCTTCCGGGGGCGTAGCGGCAAGTGAAAGGACAGGCCGGCTCGCTGCACCGATCAGGTATGGAGTACTGGTCTGGAATAGGGCAGTAGAAATAGCGCAGTAGAGACGTGAAGTGTGGGGTGGGTGTTGGAGGCTTCTGACCCATGACAATGTGATGACGCCGGCGTGAAATTTTTTTACACGAAGTGCTTGCCAAGCCCGGAGGTGATGCGTAAAGTACGCATCCGCTGCCGGCGACGAGCAAACGTCACAGGCGGTGAAGGGTGGTAAAAGTGATTGTTTTGAAAAGGCTTTTTCAAGTCTTCAAAAAATTCTCCACTTGACGGGCAACGAGAAATCGGTAGAATGCCCGCCACTCGATCGGAGTCGCCGGGACGGTATCGCAGAATGCGCGTCAGGCTCGCTTCGCTTTCTCTTGGGTCCTGCAGGCATCGCTTGCACGGCGAAAAAAGAAGGCCTTGACGAAACGCTTCGATTCTGTAGAATACGCCTTCCTCGCAGGGCGCTGTGACAAGGGGTCGGATTAACGATTCGGGCTGCGGCGCAGCAAAGCGAGACGCTCTTTAAGCTCTCTATAGAGCCCAGAGCATGCTCTTTAATAATTTGATCAGGTAATTCATGTGGGCGCTTGCCGATGAGTCAGTGACACTGTCACTG
>NZ_PXNS01000040.1 GCF_003045775.1 Halomonas litopenaei
GCGGCGTCGACAAGGTGCTGGGCGACGGTGCTACCGATACCGTGACCTTCGATCTTGATGAAGGCACTCTGACCGTCACTGGCGACGGCACCTGGACCTTCGAGGCCAACGACAACCAGATACAGAACAGCACCGGCAATCCGTCGATCGGCTTCACCATCGCCACCGTCGACAGCGATGGCGACACCGCCACCGATAGCCATACCGTCACCATCACCGACGGCA
>NZ_PXNS01000041.1 GCF_003045775.1 Halomonas litopenaei
ACAGAACAGCACCGGCAATCCGTCGATCGGCTTCACCATCGCCACCGTCGACAGCGATGGCGACACCGCCACCGATAGCCATACCGTCACCATCACCGACGGCACCGGCCCGAGCGTTTCGGTCAACGGCAGCGATCCGGCCTCGACTCAGGCCAGCCTCGCGCTGGATGACGCCGAGACCGAAGGCGCCGCCTCGGATACCGATGTAGCCAGCCTGACCTTTACCGCCGGCAGCGACGCCATCACCTCGATCGCCTTTGGTGACACCGCCGACATCAGCGTCACCGGCCTGGATGGCGAACTGATCTGGAGCGTCAACAACGCCGGTGAGCTGGAAGGCCGTACTGAGACAGACGGCGACGCCGTCCTGACTCTGACCCTGAGTCCGGCGGTTGACGCGAATAACCCGATTGCCGCGGGCGAGGAGCAGGTCGTCACCGTGACCGCGACCCTGGCCGAGAGTCTGGCCCACGCGGTCGACGCCGATAGCCT
>NZ_PXNS01000042.1 GCF_003045775.1 Halomonas litopenaei
GGTCAGGACGGCGTCGCCGTCTGCCTCTGTGCGCCCTTCCAGCTCACCGGCGTCGTTGACGCTCCAGGTCAGCTCGCCATCCAGGCCGGTCACGCTGATGTCGGCGGAGTCACCAAAACCGATCGAGGTGATGGCGTCGCTGCCGGCGGTAAAGGTCAGGCTAGCTACATCGGTATCCGACGCAGCCCCTTCGGTCTCGGCATCATCCAGTGCCAGGCTGGCCTGGGTCGAGGCCGGATCGCTGCCGGTGACCGAAACACTCGGGCCGCTGCCATCGGTAATGGTGACGGTATGGCTGTCGGTGGCGGTATCGCCATCGCTGTCTTCGGTGGCGATGGTGAAGTCGATCGACGGGCTGTTGCCCTGGTCGAGGTTGTCCTTAGCCTCGAAGGTCCAGGTACCGTCGCCAGTGACGGTCAGAGTGCCTTCATCAAGATTGAAGGTCACGGTATCGGTAGCACCGTCGCCCAGCACCTTGTCGACGCCGCCGGCGGTCACGGTCACCGTGGCGCCATCGGCACCGGCGTCGGTGGTCCAGGTGCCGTTGGCGCTCTCGCCTTCGACCACGGTCTCGGCGGTATCGGCGATCTCGAGGGTCGGCTGATCGTCGGCCACGCTGACCGAGACGCTCGCCTCGGTACTGGTGCCGTCGGTATCGGTGCCGACCACGCTGA
>NZ_PXNS01000043.1 GCF_003045775.1 Halomonas litopenaei
CTCCGACGGTGACGCCAGTGATCCGGCCACCCTGACCATCGACATCAAGGATGACGTGCCCGCGGCCGTCAATGACGAGGTCCAGACTGACGAGGGCGAGCCGGTCACCGTCAATGTGCTCGACGGCACGGCCGGGGGCAAGGATATCCCTGGTGCCGATGGACCGATCACCATGGATATCGACAGCGTGAAGCTGGAGAGTGGCAGCGGCACCATCAGTGGCGTCGACACCAGCGGCAATATCACCTTCACGCCAGCCGACGGCTTCGAGGGTGACGCGGTGATCAACTACTCGATCCGCGACGCCGACGGTGATATCAGCAGCGCGACCCTGACGATCACTGTGGACGCCACACCCGAGGTCGAGGTCAATCCCGAGTCGCCCAACGCCTCGGGCAACAACGAAGTGGACGAGGCGGGTCTCGACGACGGCGGGAGCAAGGCCCCCACCGACCTCGAGACCACTCTGGGGTCGCTCGCCATCGACACCGGCAGCGACAGCCTGGCCAAGGTGGAGATCGATGGTATCGATGTGACCGACGGCACCGAGGCCAGTCCGGTCGAGGTCGACGGAGACCTCGGCACCCTGGAGGTGTGGAAGGATAGCGCGGGGACCTATCAG
>NZ_PXNS01000044.1 GCF_003045775.1 Halomonas litopenaei
AGCCACATGGCCATCTCGGGCCACACCAGCAGCGCCGCGAGTACGCATAGCTGCAGGGCGATAAAGGGCAGCACCGAGACGAAGATGTCCTTGAGGCTGATCTCCGGTGGCGCCACGCCCTTCAGGTAGAAGGCCGCGGGTCCGAACGGCGGCGACAGGAAGGACACCTGCATGTTCACCGCGAACAGGATGCCGAACCAGATCGGGCTGTAGCCCAGCTGCACGATGATCGGCACGAAGATCGGCAGGGTCAGCATGGCCACCCCGATCCAGTCGAGGAACATGCCGAGCACGATCAGGATCGCCATCATCACCAGGATGATCACGATGGGCGAGACGTCCAGATCCATGATCATGCCGGAGATGAAGCGGTTGCCGCCCATCAGGTTGTAGACCCCGACCAGGGCGGCGGCGCCGATGCCGATCCAGATGATCATGCCGCAGGTCACCAGGGTCTGGGACAGGCTCTGGTGCATCATCGAGAACGAGAACTCGCCCCGGGCCAGCACCGCCAGCAGCACGCCGAACACGCCCATGGCCGCCGCCTCGGTGACCGAGGCCACGCCGCCGTAGATCGAGCCCAGCACCATGAAGGCGATCAG
>NZ_PXNS01000045.1 GCF_003045775.1 Halomonas litopenaei
GGCGGCATCATGGTACCGAGCGCCCCGCCGGCGCAGACCACGCCGATCGACAGGTGCTTGTCGTAGCCGAGGCGGAGCATCTGCGGCAGCGCCAGGATGCCGAGCAGCACGATCTCGCCGCCGATGATGCCGGACAGCGCGGCCAGGAAGAACGCCACCACCACGGTCTGCACGGCGACGCCCCCAGGCAGTCGCCCGGCGAACACCCGCATGGCGTTGAACAGATCCTTGGCGATGCCCGATCGGTCGAGCAGCGAGGCCATCAGCACGAACATCGGCACCGCCACCAGCGAGTACTCGGTGACGAAGCCGTAGACCCGGCTGGTCACCAGCGGCAGGGCGTTGGGGCCGAACCAGCCGAAGGTAAAGGCCAGCGCCACCAGGCCGGTGATAAAGGCCAGCGGCAGGCCGGTGACCAGCAGCGCGAAGATGGCGCCGACCAGCAGCAGGGTTCCGTCTGCGATGCTCATCAGTCAGCGCCTCCTTCGGGTGCGTCGGGGGCGGGCTTGCCCTTGATCGACTGGATCAGGTGAATCAGCGCCTGGACGCACATGATCGCCACCGCGGCGAGGATCATGCCCTTGACCAGGGC
>NZ_PXNS01000046.1 GCF_003045775.1 Halomonas litopenaei
AATGATCCAGCGGTTTGGCCAGCACCACCTTGTAGATGCCGTTGGCAACGTCGGTGAGCTGGACGGAGATGACACGGTTACCTGTGTTGTCAAAGCCGACCAGCGAACGACCATTGCCGCTCAGCGACCAGATGACCGGGCTGCCGCCGGAGGTCAGGACGGGGAGGCCGGCGGTGTTCCAGCTAAAGCTGCCGGGGCCATCGCTGCCAAAGTCGTAGCCCAGTGAGCCGACCGCCGCAGTCCGTTCGCCGGCCACGTCATTGATGCCGCCGGCGATGCCGCCAGGCAGGCCGTCTTCGTCGAGTACCGCCTTGGGGGGCGTGGTGTGGGGATTGCCATCGGTCTCCGGCGTGGTGGGGCCAGTGCCGCCATCATTCACCTGGACGCTGAGGCTGCCGTTGACAGCGCTGCCGTCACCGTCGGTGGCGGTATAGTTGATGTTGGCGTTGCCGACAAAGTTCGGGTGGGGGACGAACGTCAGGGTGCCGTCGGGGTTGACGGTGACGGTACCGACACCCGCGCCGCCCTGGACGGTGGCGTTGGTGATGCCGCCGGGGCCATCGGCGCCGAACTG
>NZ_PXNS01000047.1 GCF_003045775.1 Halomonas litopenaei
CTCCGACGGTGACGCCAGTGATCCGGCCACCCTGACCATCGACATCAAGGATGACGTGCCCGCGGCCAAGGATGACACCGCCGAGACCGACGAGAACCAGCCGATCACCGTCAATGTGCTCGACGGTACGGCGGGCGAGCCTGACGTGGCCGGGGCCGACGGTCCCTACACCTTCGTCACCGACAGCGTGAGCCTGGAAAGCGGCAGCGGCACCATCACCAACGTCGACGCCAACGGCAATATCACCTTCACGCCGGCCGACGGCTTCGAGGGTGACGCGGTGATCAACTACGCGATCCGCGACGCCGACGGTGATATCAGCAGCGCGACCCTGACGATCACCGTGGACGCCACGCCCGAGGTCCAGGTCAATCCCGAGTCGCCCAACGCCTCGGGCAACAGCGAGGTGGACGAGGCGGGTCTCGACGATGGCGGGAGCAAGGCCGCCACCGACCTCGAGACCGCTCTGGGGTCGCTCACCATCGACACCGGCAGCGACAGCCTGGCCAAGGTGGAGATCGATGGTATCGATGTGACCGACGGTACCGAGGCCAATCCGGTCGAGGTC
>NZ_PXNS01000048.1 GCF_003045775.1 Halomonas litopenaei
CCGACGAAGGCACCCTGACCGTCGGTCGTGACGGCAGCTGGACCTTTGACGCCAACGACAACCAGGTGCAGAACAGCACCGGTAGTCCGTCGATCGACTTCACCATTGCCACCGAAGACAGCGACGGCGACACCGCCACCGACAGTCACACCGTCACCATTACCGACGGCAGCGGCCCGAGTGTTTCGGTCACCGGCAGCGATCCGGCCTCGACCCAGGCCAGCCTGGCACTGGATGACGCCGAGACCGAAGGCGCCGCCTCGGATACCGACGTGGCGAGCCTGACCTTTACCGCCGGCAGCGACGCCATCACCTCGATCGTCTTTGGTGACATCGATGGTATTCAGGTCGATGGCCTGAATGGCGAGCTGATCTGGAGCACCAACAACGCCGGTGAGCTGGAAGGGCGCACAGAGGCAGACGGCGACGCCGTCCTTACTCTGACCCTGAGTCCGGCGGTTGACGCGAACAACCCGATCGCTGCCGGTACTCAGCAGGTCGTCACCGTGACCGCGACCCTGGCCGAGAGCCTGGCCCACGCGGTCGACGCCGATAGCCT
>NZ_PXNS01000049.1 GCF_003045775.1 Halomonas litopenaei
GGTGCCGATGGCGCCGAGCTGACCGCTGCAGAACTGGTGGACAGCACCGCCGGCAGCCTGGACTTCAACGCCGACGGTACCATCACCTTTACTCCGGCGGCGGGCTTCGAGGGGACCGCCGAAATCCTCTATACCCTGACCGACAACGACGGTGATACCAGCCAGGCGACCTGGCGGGTGGAGGTGGAGGACGACGAGCCCGAGATCGAGATCAATCCCGAGTCGCCCAATGCCTCGGGCAACAGCGAGGTCGACGAGGCGGGTCTCGATGACGGCGGAAGCAAGGCGCAGACCGACCTTGAGACCACTCTGGGGTCGCTCACCATCGACACCGGCAGTGACACCCTGGCCAAGGTGGAGATCGATGGTATCGATGTGACCGACGGTACCGAGGCCAATCCGGTCGAGGTC
>NZ_PXNS01000005.1 GCF_003045775.1 Halomonas litopenaei
CGATGGTAGTGTGGGGTCTCCCCATGCGAGAGTAGGTCATCGTCAGGCATTTATTCAGAAGAAGCCCGGTTATCGAGAGATAATCGGGCTTTTTCATATGCATGGGAAGACCCCCCTCTTTATATGTGGGGCCGCACTGCGTGCGGTCCGGCCGCTCGCAGGCTCGCGTCGTTCGTCCCCCCTTGCAGCTTCGCTGCAAACCCTGGGGTGACTCACCCCCATGCGACTACCCTGTCGTGAACAGATCAGGCATGTATCACGAAGAAGCCCGCTTCCGAGAGGAGGCGGGCTTCTTTGGTTTCAGGCAAGTTTCAGCAAGACGGCTGTCGCGGCTCTGTGCCTAGAACGCGATGGTGGAGACGACCAGTTGGCTCGCTTGCAGCGAACTCAGGCCCAGGCGGTCGCCGGGTTCGATGACCAGAAGATCACCGGCCGCGAGTACCTCGCTGGAGACGAGTTCCACACGACCACTGATCAGGTACCAGGCTCGAAGTAGTGCGGGTTCCGGTGACAGGTGCAGGGTTTCCTGTTCGCTCAGCAGCTGGTGTGTGAGGTAGCCGCGACTGCCGTATCTCACCATCAGGTTGAAGTCGCGATAGAGCCCCTGGCTCAGGGTTTGCCAGGCGCCGTCAAAGGTGTCGACTTCGAAGCGCCTGAGGTCCCTGGAGCGGTGCCCTTGATGCTCAAGGTGGGCCTCGCCTTCCAATACCATGAGGTGTCGTTCGTAGCCTGCCAGAGGGGTGAACAGGCACTCTTCGGACTCTACCGTGGCGGTGCTCAGGCGGACCTGAAAGTTCCGGTCGGCATAGTCACTGTCAACGGGAGCGATAAACAGCTCCCGCGTCGTGCCGCCGGACCAGAGGCGCGCGGGTGTCTCGGATGAGCGTCGAATGATCATGGGAGGTTGGCCAGCGAGTGCTGCGCCTCCTTTTGCCAAGGATCGTTTCATCGTCTCAAGGGTTTAAGTCGATGTGCTTGATCTGGCTCAAGAGATGCTGGGGTAGAGCGACTCTCGCTCGGCGCTGATTCCCGAATCACAACAGTTCGGCGAAAAAGTTGTGCTTACATCAAAATGATAGTTCTACGCCTGCATAGAAGGAACGGTCCGGCGCCGGTTCGAAATAGCGGTCGTTGCTGGCATTGATGCGGACATTGGCATAGTGGTCTTCGTCAAACAGATTGCGGATGCCGAGGTAGGTCGACAGTATCTGGTTGCCGCCCAGTCGCCAGCCGTCACCCGCACGAAGGTTGACCAGCCAGTAGCTGTCGACGTCTACCCGGTTGGCATTGTCCGCGACCATGTCGCCCACATACTGGGTTTCCAGGGTGGCAAAGTAACGGGTGTCCTGGCTACCTGTCCCGTACCAGGTGAGCTGGTTGACCCAGGTTGTCTCCGGAAGCCCGGGCAGACGGTTGCCGTCCAGGTCACTACCGGAAACCTGGTCGAACTCGTAGCGTGCCAGGGTCAGGGCGGTATTGAGCTCCAGACGCGCCGAGGGCTGCCATCCTAGCGCGACTTCGAGCCCGTCGCGGCTGGTGTCGCCAAGGTTTTCGTAGAAGGTACGATCGCTGCCATCGATCTCGTAGGGGACCAGTTCATCGTCGACGTCGATCGAGAACAGGGTGACGTCGTAATCCAGTCCGGTGGGCAGGGTGCCGCGCACCCCGAGCTCACGGCTCCAGCTCTCCTGGGGCTCGACGTCGGGGTTGAAGCCACCACCTGCGGGATTGGCAAACTCCGAGAAGGTCGGTGTCTCGAAGGCGGTGGAGGTGTTGGCGTAGACCTGGTGCAAGGGATGGAAGCGGTAGCTGATTCCCAGGCTTCCATTGGTTTCGTGGAAGGTGCGTTCACCGCTCTGGTCGCCATCGTTGTCGTAGTCGTCATCGATTTCCATGTCGATGCGATCGAAGCGTCCGCCGGCCGACAGTGTCCAGTGCTCATTCAGGGCAAGGTCGCCCTGGGCGAAGATACCCAGGCTGGTCGCCGTCTGGGTCTCGTCGGCCACTTCTCCCGTCACGCTGCCATCGAAGGCTACATCGCGGCGATGGCGGTCGTCTTCCTGGCGAGCGCCGTCGATACCCACCATGCTGTCCAGCGTCATGCCGGCGAGGTTGAAGCGTTGGTGATATTCGGCGCTGCCACCGAAGTGGTGACGTCGGTAGTCGATCAAGCTGTCGCCCGGATAGGGCAATTGCTGTTCGAAGTCTCGCCAGGTGGTAAATCCCTTGAGGTAGAGCTCCCCGGGGCCGAAGCCAAGATCCTCGTACTGCAATCCCACGACCTGCTGGTCCACCTTCTGGCCGGTGTCGTAGTCCTCGGTGAAGCGGCCCGCCTGTCGGCGATCTTCATCGACCTGGTCCTGGGTCAGACCACCAGGATCTTCGGAACGGGGGTTGTCGAGCAGGTTGATGATGGCGGTGAGACGGCGTTGATCGCCCATATCCCGTGACAGGCTGGCGTTCAGCAAGCGCTTCTCGGTGCGGCTGTGATCCCGATAGCCGGCCAGTTCCAGTCGCGAGGCACCCAGGTGGTAGGCCCAGCCGTCGTGCTCGCCGCCGGTGGAAAGGGATTGCTTGTTGTAGCCGTCGCTACCGATACCGGCACGTATCGTCGTCGAGTCGTCACCTTCGTCACGCCCGTCCGCCGTTGTGACCGAAATGACACCACCGGCGGCATTGCCGTACTGAACCGCCGCCGGTCCCCTGATGACCTCGATCTGTTCTGCGTTGTCCAGGTCGATGGCATCGAGCTGGGCCTGGCCATCGGGGAGGGTGTAGGGAATACCGTCCACCAATATGGTGATGCCGCGCACACCGAAGGGAGCGCGGGCACCAAAGCCCCTGATGGAGACACGAGCACCCTGGGCGAAGTTGTCGCGATTCTGGATGAACACCCCAGGCACTCGAACCAGGGATTCATCGAGACGGACCCGCTGCTGACCTTGATGGATGTCGTCTTCATCGACCATCGAGACAGCCATCGGGGTGGTGAGTAGCTCGCGCTCCAGGCGCGGCGCCGACACCGTCAACACGGGTTGCTGCAACTCGACGGCGCGGTCGTCGGTTGCGGCAGTCTGTGCGGTGACAGGCGTTGTCAGCGGGAGCAGCAGCAGGGCGGCGGCCGGGCGAGAGGTCATCAGGTTCATCCTTGAACGGCGAGGCGAGAAGGGAGTGGTGGCTCGAAAGAGCATCTTTATCGTTTAAGCACAATTCTAGAGAAGTCGCATCCTTGGCACCACTCTGGTGAAGAGAGCCTGGTTCCCGTCGGTGGAGGCCTTCCGCTAGACCAAAGTCGCTTTTCGTTGTGTGGCCAGGTAGTTTATCTTTTGAACTGAAAAAAACGAACAGAAGTTCACTATGCGAACGAGCGCCGCTGGTCGAGTTGCCGGAAACGGTGTCGAGCGAGAGACCAATAATGAGCGCGCGTCGCCGATAACGATAAAGTCCGGAGGATCCCCATGAAGACCCCCCTCGCGTGCCTGATGGCCGCATCCCTGACGGCCCTTTCCTGTGCCTCGGTTCAAGCGGCGACCACGCTGCGCATGGCCCACTTCTGGCCTGGTGCCTCTGGTATCAATACCGAGATCTTCGAGCAGTGGGCCAAGGCGGTGGAGGAAGACTCCGGCGGTGATCTGCGTGTTCAGGTCTTTCCCTCCGGTACCCTGGCCAAGGCTGACGACATCTATGAGGCGACCGTAAACGGCATCGCCGATATCGGTGCCACCGCTCAGGGCTATACCGCCGGGCGCTTCCCGCTGTCGCAGATCGTCGAGCTCCCCGGGGTGGCCGATTCTGCGATACAGGGTTCATGCATTCTGCAGACCCTGCACGACGATGGCGGCCTGGGAGGAGAGTACGACGACACTCGCGTGTTGTTCATGTTCACCACCGGTCCCGGTTACATCCATACCGTGGATACCGACGTCCAGGTACCGGCTGATCTGGAAGGGCTGCGAATCCGTCGCCCGACCGCGGTGGCAGGCGATATCCTCGAAAACATGGGGGCAAGCCCGGTAGGCATGCCCGCCCCGGATATCTATACCTCCATGCAGCGGGGCGTGCTCGATGGCTTGAGCTTTCCCTGGGAAGGCATGAAGGGATTTCGTATCAACGAACTGGTCGAATACCACACCCAAGTGCCGTTCTATTCGCTGATCTTTGTGGCGACCATGAGCCAGCGTGCCTACGATCGGCTGACGCCGGAGCAGCAGGCGGTCATCGATGCCAACTCCGGCATGCAGTGGGCACTCAATGCGGGGGAGGTGTTCCACGCCATCGACGAGGTGGGGCGGCAGGAAGCGGTGGACGCCGGCCACACCATTCGGGTGGTCGATGCGCCCCTCGACAACGCCGACTGGGCGCCGCCGCTCCAGCAGGGCATCGAGGATTACCTGAGCGGACTCGAGGAGCGCGGCTTGAGCCAGGCGCATGACGTCTATCAGGCGGCGCTGGCGGCACGTGAAAGCTGCGCCGGGACGGAGTGACGCCATGCAACCCTTTCTGGAAGGGGCCAGCCGTTGGCTGGCCCTGGTCTGTCGCTGGGTGGCGGGCGGCTGTCTGATACTGATGCTGGCGGTGACCATCGCCGACGTGGTGACACGCTACCTGCAGCGTCTGACCGATGGCGCTATCTCCTTTCAGGTCTTCGGTAGCGTCGAACTGGTCAGCTACCTGATGCTGTTTGCCTTGCTGGCGGCCATGTCGGCCAGCGTGGAGAAGAGCCAGGTGGTGGTCGAGGCCTTTTCCCACCGTCTTCCTGCGTCCATCGCAGCGCGCCTGCATGGCGTCTATCTGCTGGGCTTTGCGGTGCTTGGCGGGGTGCTGGCGACGGGCCTGGTGGGTGCGGCCCACGCCGCTGTCGAGTACGGCGAGGTCACCCAGGACCTGAGGATCTCGCTCGGGCCGATCTATCTTGTCGCTGCAGTGCTCAGTGCTCTGCTGGCGTTGCGCAGCCTGCTGCACGCGCTCCTGGGGGCGCTGTTCGGCCAGAGTGCGGAGGTGTCCCATGGCGACTGAGACGATCGGCGGGTTCGGGCTGCTGCTGTTGCTGGTGTTGATGATCCTGCGGGTGCCGGTAGCTCTGGCGATGCTGCTGGTCGGTGTCGGTGGTTTTGCCACGATCATCGATCTAGGCGCGGCGGTATCGATGTTGAAGTCGGTGCCGGTGGAGGTGTTGTCCAACTACAGCTTCAGCGCGATTCCGATGTTCATCCTGATGGGCGTGCTGGCGGCGCATTCTGGCATGGCCGGCAAGCTTTTCCAGTCGGCTCGGGTGATCTGCGGTGGCTGGAAGGGCGGCCTGGCGATCGCCGCCGTCGGCTCCTGTGGCGTCTTTTCGGCGATTTCCGGATCTTCTCTGGCCACCGCCAGCACCATGACCCGGGTGGCCCTGCCGGAGATGGAGCGATACGGCTACCATCGTGGCCTGGCCACCGGGGCGCTGGCCGCGGGCGGCACCCTAGGCATCATGATTCCGCCCAGTATCGCCCTGCTGATCTATGCCATCCTGACCGAGCAGTCGGTGGGTGACATGTTCATGGCGGGTCTGGTGCCCGGGCTCCTGGGACTGGTGCTGTACGCCCTGACCGTCAGCGTGGTCATGCGGGTCAAGCCGGAACTGGCGGTGGCAGGGGAAGCGACGAGCTGGGGCGAGAAGCTCGCCTCGCTCGGCGGGCTGGTGCCCTTCTTCGCGGTCTTCCTGGTCATGATCCTGGGCATCTACCTGGGCATCTTCACTCCCACCGAGGGGGCCAGTGTCGGTGCCTTTGCCACCCTGATCTACGCCCTGGTCAAGGGGCTGCGTGCACGGGAGCTGTGGTCTGCGGTCCAGGAGACCCTGGCGCTGTCGGCGGTGGTGTTCTTCATGCTGGTCGGTGCCGAGGCGCTGGGCTACTTCATTTCGCTCTCGCGCATCTCGTTCTCCATCAGCGACAGTCTGTTTGCCATGGAGCTGACGCCCTTCGTTGTCGTGCTGTGCATCCTGGCCATGTACTTCCTGCTCGGCATGTTCATGGACTCGATCGCCATGCTGGTGATCACGGTGCCGGTGGTGTTCCCGATCATTCAGAGCCTGGGTATCGACCCGGTGTGGTTTGGCATCGTCACGGTGCTGACGGTCGAGTTGGGGCTGATCACGCCGCCGGTGGGGATGAACGTCTTCGTGATCAAGGCCATGGCGCCCCATGTGGGACTGGGAGAGATCTTCCGAGGCGTCTCTCCCTTTATCGTGTCTGACTTTGTGCGCCTGGCTCTGTTGCTGTTGTTCCCGACCTTGAGCACCCTCTTTTTGCTGTAGTCGGCATCGACGCGGCGGCCAGTATTACGCTCAGCTCACCCCAAGCCCGCCATACGGCGGGCTTTTTTGATGCATTTAATGTCGGTTGGATGAGGTTTCTGATATGACGCTCTAGTCCAATATGAGCCTTTGTGGGAGGCGCGTTTCACTAAGCTTGCAGCGTGACACCATCGTAATGACGCGAGGGCTTGACGTGAGTGCGCGCAATATTTTTGTGGTGGGGCTGAACGATGACAATCATGAGCGTCTGCTGCGCTTGAAGGGTGCCGAAGAATGGCGCTTTCACCGAATTATTGCGCCGGAGGCGGTCTATGACACCGAAGAATTCGATATTCCCGCGATGCTCGAGGAAGCCGGCCAGACCCTGGACCGATTCGGCAGGCCGATAGACGCGATCATCGGCTATATGGATTTTCCGGTATCCACGATGCTGCCGATCCTGTGCAAGCGATTCGGTACCCGATCGACGTCGCTGGAAAGCTTGCTGAAGTGTGAGCACAAGTACTGGAGCCGTTGCGTTCAGCGCGAGGTGGTGCCGCAGTACATCCCCGGGTTCACCGCCTTCGACCCCTTCGACGAGGCGGCGTTGGGTCAGATCGGTGCGGCGGGGCTGTCCTTTCCCTTCTTCGTCAAGCCGATCAAGTCGTCGGGCTCACGGCTCGGTTTTCGCATCGAGACGCCGGAAGACTTTGCGCTTGCCATTGACCGTCTGAAGGCGGAGATCGGTTCCATCGCCGAGCCGTTCAACAGCGTGCTGGATCAGGCCAACCTGCCTCCGGAGATCGCGGCGATCGATGGCCATTACTGCATGGCCGAGGAAATCATCGGCGGCTGGCAATGCACGCTGGAAGGCTACGTCCACGATGGCGAGGTCGTGGTCTATGGTGTGGTCGACTCGATTCGCTACCCAGGGGTGTTGAGCTTCTTCCACTATCTGTACCCCTCGGCCCTGCCACAAAGGGTTCAGCAGCAGATGATCGACGCCACCCGCCTGGTCATGACCCGCACCGGCTTCGATCAATCCGCGTTCAACGTCGAGTTTTTCTGGGACGAACTCCAGGATCGCATCTGGCTGCTCGAGATCAACACACGCATTTCCCAGTCACATTGCGACCTGTTCGAGAAGGTCGACGGGCTCAGCCATCAGCAGGTGACGGTGGACCTGGCGCTGGGGCAGCGTCCGAGACTGCCCCACCGGGAGGGCGCCTACGCGGTCGCGGCCAAGTTCTTCTACCGCGTGTTCTTCCATGACGCCACCGTCGAACGGGTTCCCTCGGCGCAGACCCTCGCACAACTCGAACAGGACTACCCCGGCACGGTGATCAGTCTGCAGGTGGAGGAGGGGCAGCGTCTGTCGAGCCTGCCAGAACAGGATAGCTACAGCTTTGCATTGGCCTATATTTGGATGGGGGGCGACGACTATCAGACGCTGCTTCGTCGCTATCAGCAACTGGCGGCCCGACTGACCTTCGCATTCGGCGATATCGATAGTTGAGTCGGCGCGCCGCCGCTGTACCGAGCGTCACCGAGAGCGCTGGAGTGGCCAGGTTGCAGGGGTAGGGCGATCTCGGCAGAGCGGTATGGACAGGGCGATCTCGACAGGGTGAGCTTGAAGCCAGTGCAAGGAGCGACGATGCGGGTGGTCAGCGATTTTCCGCGCAAGGTGATGGAGCAGGAAACCTGGATTCCACTGGCCGACGGCACGCGGCTGGCTGCCCGTATCTGGCGGCCGGTCGACGCCGACGATGATCCGGTGCCGGCGATCCTCGAGTACCTGCCTTATCGCAAGCGTGACCTGACCGCGGAGCGAGACGCTCAGGTGCATCCTTACTGGGCCGGGCATGGCTATGCCGGGGTTCGCGTCGATATCCGAGGCACCGGCGAATCCGATGGCGTACTGACCGACGAGTACCTGCAGCAGGAACTGGACGACGGGGTGGCGGTACTCGAGTGGCTGGAACGCCAGCCCTGGTGTACGGGAAGTGTCGGCATGGTCGGTATTTCCTGGGGGGGCTTCAACGGCCTGCAGATCGCCGCCATGCGCCCACCGCAGCTCAAGGCGGTCATCACCATCTGTTTTACCGATGACCGCTACGCCGATGATATCCACCATATGGGTGGCTGCCTGCTGGCCGACAATCTTTCCTGGGCGTCGACCATGTTCGATGGCAATGCCATCCCGCCCGACCCGGCGCTGGTGGGTGGCGACTGGTTCAGGATGTGGCTCGATCGCCTGGACGGCAGCGGCCTCTGGCTTTCGCGCTGGCTTCAGCACCAGCGACGTGATGACTACTGGAAACATGGCTCGGTGTGCGAGGACTACAGCCGTATCCAGGTGCCGGTGTACGCCATCAGCGGCTGGGCGGATGGTTACTGCAACGCCGTCTTCCGGCTGCTGGCCGGTTTGACCTCGCCACGCAAGGGGCTGGTGGGCCCCTGGGCTCACAAGTACCCCCACCTCGGGGTACCGGGGCCGGCCATCGGCTTCCTGCAGGAAGGGCTACGGTGGTGGGACCACTGGCTGAAGGACCAGGATACCGGGATCATGGACGAACCGATGCTGAGGGTCTGGATGCAGCAATCGATGCCGCCATCGGCGCGCTACAGCGCTCGTCCCGGTCGCTGGGTCGCCGAGCCGAGCTGGCCCTCTCCCCACATCATGTCCCGGAGCTGGCGGCTGACCAGCGGACATGACCTGCGTGGCGAGGACGGCACCGACGCGAAGGACGGCGATGACGACGAGAGCCTGGATATCCGCTCGCCGCTGTCGGTGGGCCTGTATGCCGGCAAGTGGTGTTCCTACAATGCACCGCCGGATCTGCCTCACGACCAGCGTGACGAGGACGGCGGCGCCCTGATTTTCCAGACGCCCCGGCTCGAGCAGGATCTGGAAATCTGTGGTGCCCCATCGGTGCAGCTGGAACTGTCCGCCGACCAGCCGGTGGCGATGGTGGCGCTGCGTCTTGTCGATATCGCCGAGGACGACAAGGCGACACGGGTGTCCTATGGGGTGCTCAACCTGACCCATCGTGACAGCGACGAACACCCGGAGCCTCTGGTGCCGGGGCGCCGCTACCGCGTGACGGTGTGTCTCAAGCATATTGCCCAGCAGTTTCCGGCGGGGCACGCCATCCGGCTGGCGATCTCGACCAGCTACTGGCCGTTGGTATGGCCTGCGCCAAGGCCGGTACGCCTGACACTGTGGCCTGGTGCCTGTCGCCTGGTGCTGCCGACCAGGGTCCCCAGGCCGGCGGAAGAAGCGGCGCTGCGCCCCTTCGAGGAGCCGGAAGGGGCACCACCGCTGGCCAAGACGCTGCTGCAGCCTTCCCAGGAAAGTTGGAAGGTGATCCGAGATCTGGCCAATGACCAGACCACACTGGAGGTGTTCCACGACGAGGGCAGCTACCGGCTGGACGATATCGCGCTGGACATCTCCGGCTCGGTGACCGAGCGCTACAGCTACTCCTACGGCAACTACGACAGTGTTACCGGCTGGACCGAGTGGCAACGTACCTTCCGCCGGGGGGACTGGGAGATCCACACCCTGACCCGCACTCGGCTGACCAGCGACGCCGACAGCTTTCGGGTGCGTGCCACCCTGGACGCCTGGCAGGGCGATACTCGAATCTTCTCGCGAAGCTGGGATGAGGTCTTCCCCCGGGATCTGGTCTAGGGCTTGTCTGAAAAGTGCCTGCGCTCGGTAATACGGCGTTAAAAATCGGATCAACATGCTCATTTACACCCCGTAAACTGCGCTTTCTCACCGATTTTTGCCTTGTCTAACCTTCGCTCGTCGACTTTTCGGACAGCGCCTAGGGCGAGCTTGGCGATCCGTCGCCTTGACGATGGAACTGGCGGCGGCGGAAGTCGCGGGGAGCCACTCCGCTGAGCCGCTTGAAGAAGCGGGTGAAGTAGGCGGGCTCGGAAAATCCCAGGCCATCGGCGATCTGGGCGATGGTCAGGTTGGTATAGGTCAACTCGCGCTTGGCTTCGAGCAGCAGACGCTGGTGCAGCACCGACAGTGCGCTTTGGTCCGCCAGGCGCCGGCACAGGACGTTGAGGTGGGCCGCGCTGATGTCCAGCTCGCGCGACATTTCCTCGATGCTCGGCTGCTGGCGAAAGCGCCGCTCGATCAGTGCCTGGTAACGGGCCAGGTGACCGTGGCCGGGATCGGTGCTCACGGCAGACCTGGCCCGGGTGGCCGGATGCGTCGCCAGGCGAGCCGCTTCCACCGTCAGCGCCTGGATCAAGGCGTCGAGCAGCACGTCGCGGTCCCGCGCCGGCCGTCGGTATTCCCCGTCGATATGTTCCACCAATGCCTGCAGTCGGTGTCTGGCGTCGGCTAGTGCAGTGACTCCCGCGCTGCGCCAGACCCTGCTGGCGTCCGGCAGTACCTGCTCGAGGTGGCTGACCAGCGGTGCCGCCAGGGTCAGGATGTGGCCCTGGATGTTCGGAGCGAAGGCAAACCCGTGAATGGTGAGCGCAGGCACCAGGATCAGCAGCGGGGCGGCCCGCCGTTGTCGGCTGTCTTCCAGTTGCAGTTCGACCTCGCCCGCGTACAGCAGCAGCAGGTGAGTCAGGTCGACGTGGCGGTGAGGATGGATGCGCCAATCGTGAAGCCGACTGCGTTCGGCGATGGACTCGCAGTGCAGCAGGTCGGGGGTCGGCCAGCTACCGGTTTCCCCGTAAAGGGTAAAGGTGGGAACCGCTGACGATATCGTGGTGGACGGGGTCTCGGGGTTCATGGTCTGCGCTCCTGGCGGTTGCCGGGGAGGTGATTGAGCGTGACTACGACAAATGTCAGGGTAGATTCCGCGAAAAGTCCAGTTTGTGGCGAGGAATATGCCTTATCTGGGGTGGTGTTTCAGCGAAAAATACAAGGCATAACCATAACGTTCCGCTGACGAGGTAGCCACCATGACGACAACATCTTCCCCCGAGCGTATCGATAGTGAACTCACGACCCAGGTCGCCATCATCGGGGCCGGGCCCTCCGGACTGCTGCTGGGGCAACTGCTCAGCCGGGCCGGGATCGACAATGTGATCGTCGAACGCAAGAGCGGCGACTATGTGCTGGGACGTATTCGTGCCGGGGTGCTCGAGCAGGGCATGGTCGACCTGCTGCGTGAAGCCGGCGTCAGCGAACGCATGGATGCCGAGGGCCTGCCCCACGACGGCTTTGAGCTTGCCTTCGACAACCGCCGGGTACGCGTCGACCTTGCGGGGCACACCGATGGCAAGCAGGTGATGGTGTACGGCCAGACCGAAGTCACCCGGGACCTGATGGAAGCACGCGAGCGAGAAGGCGGTATCAGCTACTACGAGGCCAGCGACGTCACCCCCCATGATCTGGAGAGCGAGTCGCCCTCCCTCACCTTTCAGCATGAAGGCAAGGGGTACCGTCTGCGCTGTGCCTATGTGGCGGGGTGCGATGGATACCACGGCGTGTCACGCCAATCGATCCCGCAGGAGCGTCTGAAGACCTTCGAGCGGGTCTATCCGTTTGGCTGGTTGGGGCTGTTGTCCGATACGCCACCGGTGACCGATGAGCTGATCTACGCACGCCACGAGCGGGGCTTCGCCCTGTGCAGCATGCGGTCGGAGAATCGCAGCCGCTACTACGTGCAGGTGGGCCTCGATGAGAAGGTCGAGGACTGGTCCGATGAGCGTTTTTGGGACGAACTGAAACGGCGCCTGCCGGAAGACGTGGCCGAGACTCTGGTGACGGGACCTTCGATCGAAAAGAGCATCGCACCACTGCGCAGCTTCGTGGTCGAGCCGATGCAGTACGGTCGCCTGTTTCTGGTGGGGGACGCCGCCCATATCGTGCCGCCCACCGGTGCCAAGGGGCTGAACCTGGCGGCGAGTGACGTCAACACCCTGTATCGCCTGCTGGTGAAGGTGTTTAACGAAGGGCGCAGCGATCTGATCCCGCGCTACTCCGAGGTGTGCCTCAAGCGTATCTGGAAGGCCGAGCGCTTCTCCTGGTGGATGACGTCGATGCTGCATCGTTTCAGCGACGAGGAAGACTTCGAGGCGCGCATGCAATTAGCGGAGCTCGATTATCTGACCGGCTCGACAGCGGGCCTGACCACCATCGCCGAAAACTACGTGGGGCTGCCCTACGAACCCCTGGAGTAGCGTCATAGAGGTATCTGCCGGCGAGGGACCTGCGAGGGAAAAGCGGCTCTCGGTCAGGGGCAATACCGACATCGGGGCATCGACAGGGAAAGGTGCAATGGGGTCGACGTTGACCTGGTGAGGGCTCGGGGCGTGTCCTGCCGCTAGGCAGCTTCCGGTGCATCGCGTAAGGTCGTGATTCTGCTTCCCGGTCGATGTCGAACCCCATGAAACAAGAGAGCTTGACCCCATTTCAGATCCTGATTCTGATCCTCTCCTTTTACGTGCTTGGTGCCATGGCGGTGCAGGAGCTGAATGACCTGCCGCCGGAGGTCGATGACCTGATTTTCAAGCTGGACCTGGTGGTCTGCGGCTTCTTCTTTGCCGACTTCTGCATCCGTTTTCACCGTGCGGAAAGCAAGTGGCGCTTTATGCGCTGGGGCTGGATCGATCTGCTGGCGAGTATCCCGGTGAGCTTCTTGATGGCTGGCCGTCTGGTGCGCGTAGTGCAGATCATCCGCATGCTGCGCGCGATCAAGTCGGTACACCTGATCTGGAACCTGCTGTTTCGCAACAAGGCCAAGGGCATCTTCGCCTCGGTGGCCTCGGCCACGGTACTGCTGTTGATCTTCGGCTCGGTGGTGATCCTGGTGGTGGAAGGCCCCAACCCGGAAAGTGCCATCGATACCGCCGAAGAGGCGCTGTGGTGGGCCTTCGTCACCGTCACCACGGTGGGGTACGGCGATTACTATCCGGTGACGTCGCTGGGACGGGTGGTGGCGGCGCTGTTGATGGTGGCCGGTGTGGGTCTGTTCGGTAGCTTCGCGGCCTACGTCGGTTCACTGTTCATCGATGATCAGGAGGACGAGTCCGAACGGCTGCATCGGGTCAATCGCGACATGCTGCGAGAATTGCACCGCGAGGTGCGGGAGCTCAAGGCCGAGGTGGTGGCCCTGAGGGGGGCACTCGATGGCAGCAGCGACGCCCCGTCAAGCGGGCAGGTCGACCGCGAAGACCGGGCAGGCGGGTCTGATCAGGTGCCCGAGCCCGGTCCCGAACGGCTGCCGGGAGGCGATCCGCGCGAGTGACGCGCACTCGTCACTGCATCGCCCGCCGGGTGCTTCACTTGACCTCATACTGGCCTTCCCACACGCGGGCATCGTCCTGACCGGAGGCTCGGGTGGTCGCCCCCGGCGTGATGTCGTCGGCATGATCGGCGCGGTAGGCCTCCATGCGCTTCTTCATGCGGTGACGCACCAGCGGCATCAGCGCCAGTCCCACCAGGCTCAGCACCAGGGCCATCATGGTGGCCAGCACCAGGGTGACGGCGCCGACCAGGGTGGCGAGAGCCAGCTTGAAGCCACCCATCCGGCGGGTGGGGCGTGCCTGGCGAGCGCGTTGCTGCCAACGGGACGCCGCCCTCCAGGCGGCGTTGTGCTGGTAGTCGTCGGTGCTGAAGGAATGATCAGTCGTCATGCTGGACTCCGGTCACGTCAAGGGTATGGCGATCGAGGCGGACCTCGAGCTCCTGGTGCTGGGCGTCGTAGCCTTCGATCTCGATATCACCTGTACGGTCGACATCCAGCGAGCTGAACAGTTCCAGGCCGGCCGACTGGGCGGCGTCCAGCGCCTTGCCGACATCGTCGCCGCTGAGGCTCCAGGTCGGGATCTCGCTCTGGCGCCGCTGTTCGCCCAGCAGGCTGCCGTCACGCAGGTCCATGTCGACGTCCAGGCGCCAGCCGTCGTCGCGCCAGCCTTCCGCCTCGAAACGATCGCCGTCGTCGATACCCAGCTCATCGTAGTGGGTGAAACCGTACTCCCCGGTGCTGGCCAGCAGGCGGTCGATCTCCTCGCGGTTGACGGCTTCATCGTCGGCCATGGCGGTGGTGGCGAGGGTACCGCTCAAGGTCAGGGCGGCCAGGCTCAGGGTGACAGTCTTGTTCATGCTGGGGACTCCATTCGCTGTTGAGGTAAGCTCACCGTGTGCTTGGTGATCTCGGCGAGTGGGACCATCCTGACAGGGGGGACCTGTCGCCAGCCTGACGAGATCGTTCATCTTTCATTCATCTGCAGTGGGTCAGACTTCGCCTCATGACCTCCAAGACACTTTTCTTGCTATGCACGTCTGTGATGGCCGCGAGCCTGGCCCAGGCCCCGCGCCCGAGCGACAACGTCAGCCTCGCGGCACTGGCGAGCGAGTCGCTGGGAATCGGTTTTGCCCGCGCGGATGACGACTGGCGTGACTTGCACCAGGAGGTGCGTGAGGGCCGGCTGGTGGCGTTGCCGACGCTGCTGGACTGGCTCGATGAGCGCTACGACGGGCAGGTGCTCGAAGTGGAGCTCGAACGTGACGACGGCAGAATCCTCTACGAGATCGAACTGGTCGGCGCCCAGGGACAGGTCGTGGAGTTCGAGTTCGACGCGGGCAGTGGTGAGCTGTTGAGCATCGAAGGGGTCGGCATCGATGCCATGCAGCGCCCAGCGCCGCGCGACGCCGACTAGCCCGCGGGGATCACCGCAATACAGGGATGACGCCGGAGGAGGCGTGGCATGAAGATTCTGCTGGTCGAGGATGACCAGGCGTTGAGCGAAGCGCTCGCCGCCTCCCTCGAGGAAGGCGGGCTGCTGGTGGAAGTCGCGGCGACCGGAGGCGAGGCGGATTTTCTGCTGCGCACCGAGCGCTACGACGCAGTCGTGCTCGACCTGGGACTGCCGGATGGCGATGGCACGCGCTGGCTGGCCCAGTGGCGCGACGACGACATCGACCTGCCGGTACTGGTGCTGACCGCGCGAGAGCGCTGGTCCGACAAGGCTGCGGGCTTTTCTGCCGGGGCCGACGACTACGTCACCAAACCCTTCGAGACCGCCGAAGTCATGTTTCGGCTGCGGGCCCTGGTGCGCCGCAGTCACGGCCACGCCCACCCGGTGCTCAGCGCCGGGGCGCTCAGCTTCGACACCCACACGGGGGCCGTGACGCTGGCCGGCAGGCCGGTGGCGCTGACGGCCCAGGAGTCACGGTTGTTGTCCTACCTGATGCACGCCCGCGAGCGGGTGGTCAGTCGCGCCGAGCTGGCCGAGCACGTCTACGACCGTGACCATGAACCCGATTCCAACGTGATCGACGTCCAGATCAGTCGCCTGCGGCGCAAGCTCGGCAGTGAGCGGATCGAGACACGACGCGGCGAGGGCTATCGCCTGGTGACCCCGGCGGGAGAGGATGCGCCGTGACGCCGCCGCGCGGTTCGCTGACCCGGCGGCTGCTGCTGGCGTCGCTGGTGCTGGTGCTGGTGATCCTGCCGCTGGTCGGCGGTGGGCTGTCCTACAGCTTTCGCGAATCCGCCTCGGCCTCGTTCGACGAACGCCTGTCGTCGATGCACCGGGTGCTGCTGGCGGCCCTGGATCGAGACCCCCAGAGCGGTGCCCTGGTGGTCAACGACAGTCTCGGCGATGCGCGCTTCGATCAGGTGTTCTCCGGTTGGTACTGGCAGATCAGCGACGGCGAGCGCCTTTCCCGGGGCTCGCGTTCGCTGTGGGATCAGCGCCTGCCGATCACCGCCTCCCCGGACACCGTCTGGCGCACCATCGAAGGGCCTCGTGGGCAGCGGCTGAGGCTGGTCGAGCGTTCCCTCAGGCTGTCGGGGCATCCCCACCCCGTTCACGTCAGCCTGGCGGTCAGCCGTCAGGAGCTCGATGCCGAGGTGGCACGCTTCGAATGGCTGCTATGGCTGTCGCTGCTTGGGCTCGGCGTGCTGTTGCTGACCGGTCTGGCGCTGCAGATCCGCTGGGGGCTGGCGCCCTTGAGGTCGCTTCACGCGGATCTGGCGGCGGTCAAGGGCGGCCAGCGGGAGCGCCTCGATACTCGGCTGCCGACCGAGCTCGCGGAACTGGCGGTGACCATGAACGAGGTGCTCGACCATGACCGGCGGCTGATCGAGCGCGGTCGCGCCACCGCCGGCAATCTGGCCCACGCGCTCAAGACGCCGGTCAGCGTATTGATGACCCAGGCGGAACGCCTTCCCGAGACCGAGCGAGCCAGGATGCGCCAGGAGCTAGGGCGTATCGATGCTGCCGTGCGCCACCACCTGGCTCGTGCCAGCGCCGTCGGCAGCGCCGCCCTGGCCGCCAGGGTACGTCTGGCCAGAGTGCTGGCGCCGGTGCTGGACGGCCTGTCTCGGCTGGCAACGCGTCGCGGTATCCGTCTCGAGACCCGCGTGGCGGATGGGCTGGCGCTGCGCATCGATCCCAACGATCTGCAGGAGCTGACCGGCAACCTGCTGGAGAATGCCATCGACTGGGCGCGTACCCGGGTCGAGCTCGATCTCTGGCTCGAAGGCGACAGCGCGCGCCTGCGTCTGGAAGATGACGGTCCGGGCATGAGCGCGCAAGAGCGTGAGGCGGTGCTCAAGCGCGGCGTGCGTCTGGATGAGCGCCGCCCCGGCAGTGGGCTGGGGCTTTCCATCGTCGAGGAACTGGTGTCACTGTACGGCGGTACGATGACCCTGGATCGCGCGGCGCTCGGTGGACTGAGGGTAAGCGTCACGCTGCCCGGCGGCTTGCTGGAAAAGGCGCCGGCCGAGTAAGCCTGCGTTGTGCCGGTGTCCCTTGCTTGCGATGATGCAGGCTGTTCGATCAGCCAGAGAGACGATGCGTGGACAAGTTCGAGGTCAAGCTGGACCAGGCCGCACGAGCCGCCTGGCTTTCCTATGTGGGTGGACAGACGCAGGATGAGATCGCCGCACAGCTTGGGGTCTCCCGGCCGGGCGTGCAGCGACTGCTGGCGCTGGCCAGGCAGGAAGGCCTGGTCAAGGTCCATATCGACCACCCCGTGGCCCACTGCACCGCACTGTCCCAGGCCATCCGTGAACGCTTCGAACTGGACTACTGCGACGTGGTGCCTGCGTCCGCCACCGCCGAGGACAGTACCCCCTACCTGGCGGTGGCCGGCGCCGAGCGTCTGTCACGCATCATCGAGCGCAGCGAGCCGCAGACCCTGTCGCTGGGCTCCGGCCGCTCGATTCGTGCGACCGTGGAGGCCCTGAGCCGGATCGACCGTCCACGTCATCGCTTCGTCTCGCTGGTCGGTAACGTGGCCAGGGACGGCTCGTCCAACCGCTACGACGGGGTCATGGTGGCGGCGGACAAGACCGGTGGCGAGCGCTACCTGCTGCCGACGCCGGTGGTCGCCAGTTCGGTCGAGGAGAAGCGGGCGCTGGCGGCACAGCCGCTGTTTCGCGCCATCGGCGAGGTGGCCGAGCAGGCCAGCGCGGCCTTCGTCGGGGTAGGGCGGATCGATCGCCAGGCGACGCTGTTTCAGGATCATTTCATCAGCGAGTCGGAACTCGACGAGCTGCTGGCGCTGGACGCCGTGGGAGAGCTGGTGGGCTGGCCGATGGATGCCGATGGCCGGTTGATCGACTGCTCCACCAGTCAGCGAGTGACCAGCCTGCCGCTGACCACGCTGAAGCGTCAGGCGATGGTGGCGGTGGCCGGTGGCCGCGACAAGGGGCCGGCCATCCTGGCCGCGCTGCGCGGCGGCTGGCTGACCAGTCTGATCACCGACGATCAGGCGGCGCGCTATATCGTCGAGCGCCTTTCCTCGCAAATCTAGGCAGCACGGCTGCTGTATCGTCGAGCGCCTTTGCCTGGCCCCCTTCCTGACACCCTCGCGCCCCGGCGGCTCGCCGGGGCGCGAGGGTGTTGTCTGACGCGCTTCTTCGTCACTTCGTGTGGATCTGGCCTGTTTGCCTTCATGCCTTCACGCCTGCTGGTGCTGCAACTGCTGCTCCTTGCGTGCGGTGATCGCCTTGAGCTTGAGCGATGCCAGCATCCCGACGATGCCCATGCAGGCGATGTAGCCGAAGTACAACTGGTAGGCGGTGACCGCCTCGAAGCGTGCCGACAGGAAGCCGTAGATCTGCGGCAGGAAGATGTCCGGGGTGTAAGCGAGCAGCGAGATTACGCCGATGGCCAGTCCCGCCACCTCCATGGAAATATCGCAGTCGTCGAGTATCGCCCAGTACAGTCCGCGCAACGCATAGGTGAGCACACCTATCATCAGCACCACCGCCAGCAAGGCCACCGTGCCTACCGAGGTCGGCATCAGGATCAAGGTGGCCAGAAAGGCGGTGGCGCCTAGAAACAGCAGTGCCAGCACATTGGTCTTGCCGAAGCGGTCACCGAGAAAGCCGGCGGTGATGCCGCCGATAGGGCGCATCCACAGCTTGGCCACGGTGATGGCGCCGGCGGCGACGGCGGTGACGCCATATCCCTCCTGGACATAGGCCGAGAAGGAATAGGTCGCCCAGAACAGCTGGTAGCCGCACAGGATGATAAGCGCAACCAGCCACAGCGCCGGAATCGACGCCAGATGCTTGAGGTCGGCGAGTACATTGCCGCTGGTCTTGATCTTCTTGACGCGTATCTCTGAGCCGTCATGGCGAGTGAAGAAGATGAAGGTCAAGGCGGCGATCACCAGACAGGTGAACGAATACATGTAGACCACCACCTTGAGCGCCTCGGTGGTGTTGTCCTGCTGGTCGTTGAGGTAATACGCGAACAGGCTGATCGCAATGGTCGCCAGGATCGCCTCGATCAGTCCGCGCCCGCCATCGAGGATACCGAAGAAGCGGCCCTGCTCGTCTTTCTTGGCCAGCATCTTCACCCCCTTCAGCATCGCCGACCAGAAGGTCAGCCCCGAGGTCAGTCCCCAGCCGAGAAACACCATCGTCAGCATGACGCCGGAAGGGATGGTCGCGAACAGTAGTCCGAGCAGCCCAGTGCCGGCCATGGAGACCGTCACCAGCAGGCGGGGAGAGAACTTGTCGGCGAGCCAGCCGCTGGGCAGGTAGCACAGGAAGAACACGACACCCAGCATGGAATAGAAGTTACCGAGTTCACTCGAGGTGATGTTGAAGACCTCGAGGATCGGTGTTTCGAAATTCTGGCGCAGGTAGAGCAGGGGATAGATGGACCCGGCCGCCAGCAGCATCAGACTGAACTGGAAGTAGCGCTTGCGATTGGACTTGTTGGCGATGGCCGGAGGCAGAGCAGCGTGGTCTGTCATTGTTGTGGCTCCCTCGATCCAGGATCGATTGGCGTGGCATGCGTGGTGGCGTGGGGCCTGCAGGCATGCTCGGCGAGGCCCTGGCCGGCGCTTCACGCAAGGGCCCCGGGGCACCGGACGAGAAGGCAGGGAAATAAATGACAGGTCGCGCGGTGGATCTGCAGAAGTGCCGCAAAGGACGCATCGAACTGCCGGATCAGCGATCGATCGAAGCCTAGGAGGCGGGTCTGAGAGCGTCAATTTTATTCCATATAGGGAATAAGATTTCTATATATGGAAAACAAGGAGAGGGTTGGGGTAGTCGATTGATTTTAAAGAAAGTACTGCCTGTTACAACGGATTCTCGAGGTAAGAGGCCAGGCTGAAGCCAGGAGCGGGAAACTACCATGGGAGTATGAAAAGCCTTTAAACAACAAGGTAATGAAGAGGCTGAATATCTAATATTTGCTGTTTTGTGCGAGCTCGGCGAAGGCCAGACGTTTGGCTGATCTACGTCGATGAGTGGTTGCCGGGGCAGGGGCTGAAAGGCGTCCGTGTACCGCTAAAGTCTAAAGCTATCGGCTTTGCGTTTTGCGTGGCTGTGTCCGATCATTTGATCATCAAGTGATTTGATTGATCATTTTTTGGGTGAGGTATCCGCAGCGTTGGCTTGCTCGGATGCACGCAAGGCCCGACCACCACGACGAGTCCGAGGATTCGCGTCGGCGGTACAACAATATCCCCGCCAAGCGGGTAACGATCAGGAGTGCGCCATGAAGCCGTCTTACACCCTCCGTCCTCTTTGCGCGGCGCTGTCCAGGCCGCTGGTGCCGGCAAGCGCGCTGGTGCTGTCGCTGGGCGCGTCAGCCGCCCAGGCCGAGACCATCACCGTGGCCACCGTCAACAACAACGACATGGTGATCATGCAGAGCCTGACCGAAGCGTTCGAGAAGGCGCATCCGGACATCACCCTCGACTGGGTGGTACTGGAAGAGAACGTGCTGCGTCAGCGCATGACCACGGATATCGCCACCCAGGGTGGCCAGTTCGACGTCATGACCATCGGCAGTTACGAGGCTCCGATCTGGGCCGAGCGAGGCTGGCTCGAGCCGCTGGATGATCTGCCCGAGAGCTATCAGGTTGATGACCTGCTGGGACCCGTGCGCGATGGCCTGAGCCACGAAGGCAGCCTCTACGCGCTGCCGTTCTACGCCGAAAGCTCGATGCTCTACTACCGCAAGGATCTGTTCGCCGAGGCCGGTATCGAGATGCCCGAGCAGCCCACCTGGAGCCAGGTGCGCAACTGGGCAGAAGCCCTGCACGACGACGACGGCGAAGTGGCCGGCATCTGTCTGCGTGGCAAGCCGGGCTGGGGCGAGAACATGGCCTTCGTCTCGACCTTGACCAACACCTTCGGCGGTCGCTGGTTCGACATGGACTGGAACGCCCAGATCGACAGCCCGGCCTGGCAGGAGGCGGTCGCCTTCTACGTCGACCTGCTCGATAACTACGGTCCGGCCGGTGCCAGCTCCAACGGCTTCAACGAAAACCTGGCGCTGTTCTCGCGCGGCAACTGTGCCATGTGGGTGGACGCCACCTCGGCGGCGGGCAAGCTGTTCGATGCCGATGAGTCCCAGGTCGCCGACCAGCTTGGCTTCGCCCCGGCGCCGGTGGCCGAGACCCCCAAGGGCTCTCACTGGCTGTGGGCCTGGGCGCTGGCCATCCCCGCTTCTTCGGATGCCAAGGATGCGGCTCGTCAGTTCGTGACCTGGGCCACCTCCCCGGAGTACGTGGCGCTGGTCGGCGAGCGTGAAGGCTGGACCAGCGTGCCCCCCGGCACCCGCCAGTCCACCTACGACAACGCCGAGTACATCGAGGCCGCGCCCTTCGCCAGCTTCGTGGTCGACGCCATCAGCAAGGCCGACCCGCTCGACTCGAGCCTCGAGCCGAACCCCTACGTGGGCGTCCAGTTCGTCGGCATCCCCGAGTTCCAGGCCATCGGCACCCAGGTCGGCCAGATGGTGGCCTCGGCCCTGACCGGCGAGACCAGCGTCGAGCAGGCGTTGTCCGCCGCCCAGCGGGCCACCGAGCGCACCATGAAGCGCGCCGGCTACACCGACTGAAGCTCGTTCGCGGGCCGGCCTCCCACGGTCGGCCCCTGGCTCCGATCGCCTGCGGACTTACCCTGCAGGCCTGACCAAGCGTGATCCCCCATGAACAAGAACCGTACTTCCGGGCGCACCGTCGGAGGGCTTCGTACCCTCTCGCTGCAGGCGCCGGCCGTTACTCTGCTGCTGCTGTGGATGATCGTGCCGCTGGCGATGACCGTCTGGTTCTCGTTTCAGCGCTACAACCTGTTGATGCCGAGCATGACCGGCTTTGCCGGTTTCGAGAACTACGAATACCTGCTGACCGACCCGGCGCTGTGGTCGGCGATGGGCACCACCCTGCTGCTGGTGGGCTGGGTACTGGCCATCACCGTGGTCGGTGGCACCCTTCTGGCGGTGCTGTTCCAGCAGGACTTCATGGGGCGCGGCGTCGCCCGAGTGCTGGCGATCTCGCCGTTCTTCGTGATGCCCACGGTCAGCGCCCTGGTGTGGAAGAACATGATGATGCACCCGGCCAACGGCGTATTCGCCTGGCTCGCCGAGAGCCTGGGGCTGCCGGCGGTGGACTGGTTCTCGAGCCTGCCGCTGACCTCGATCATCATCATCGTGTCCTGGCAGTGGCTGCCCTTTGCGCTGCTGATCCTGCTGACCGCGATGCAGTCGCTGGACGACGACCAGGTCGAGGCTGCGCGCATGGATGGTGCGGGCCCGGTGGCGATCTTCTTCTACATCACCCTGCCGCACCTGAAGCGTGCCATCAGCGTGGTGGTGATGATCGAGATGATCTTCCTGCTGACGATCTTTGCCGAAATCTTCGTCACCACCTCGGGCGGACCGGGGCTGGCCACCACCAACCTGGCCTACCTGATCTACATCCGCGCGCTGCTCGACTTCGACGTGGGCACCGCCTCCGCCGGCGGCGTCATCGCCATCATCCTGGCCAACATCGTCGCCATCTTCCTGGTGCGCATGGTGGCCAAGAACCTCGAGCAGTAGCGCCTTGCGGCCGCTGACGACCCATCGACCAACAACAAGTTGACGAGGTGCACCACATGACCACCACCACTACCACCGGCGACAGCGTCAAGGCGCCGGTCGCCGACGCCGGGCGAGGTGCCTCGGCCCTGCGCGCCCAGCGCAGGCGCAAGTTCGGCATCACCCTGCTGGGCTGGGGCGTGGCCCTGATCATCTTCTTTCCGATCTTCTGGATGATCGTCACCGGCTTCAAGACCGAAGCCGAGGCCATCGCCGATCCCAGTCTGATCTTCACCCCGACGCTGGAAAGCTATGTCGAGGTACAGGAGCGGGCCGACTATCTCAAATTCGCCTGGAACAGCGTTGTCGTTTCCTTTGGTTCGACCCTGCTGGCGCTGTTGATCGCGGTGCCCTCGGCCTATGCCATGGCCTTTTTGCCGACCAAGCGCACCAAGGGCACCCTGCTGTGGATGCTGTCCACCAAGATGCTGCCCTCGGTGGGTGTGCTGGTACCGATCTATCTGCTGTTTCGCGACTTCGGCCTGCTCGATACCCGAATCGGCCTGACCATCGTCTACACCTTGATGAACCTGCCGATCGTGGTGTGGATGCTTTACACCTTCTTCAAGGACCTGCCCAGGGAGATTCTGGAAGCGGGCCGCATGGACGGTGCCAGCACCTTCCAGGAGGTGTGGTATCTGCTGCTGCCGCTGACCCTGCCGGGGATCGCTTCCACTGGATTGCTGTCGGTGATCCTGAGCTGGAACGAGGCCTTCTGGAGCCTGAACCTGACCACCTCTCAGGCGGCGCCGTTGACCGCTTACATCGCTTCCTTCTCCAGCCCCGAGGGACTGTTCTGGGCCAAGCTGTCGGCGGCCTCGACCATGGCCATCGCGCCGATCCTGATTTTTGGGTGGCTCACGCAAAAGCAAATGGTCCGTGGTCTGACCTTCGGCGCGGTGAAGTGAGCGAACTGATCGACGAGAAGCTTCGGCTGGCGCTCTTCACAAGCCCAGAAACAAATGGTCCGTGGTCTGACCTTCGGCGCGGTGAAGTGAGCGAACTGATCGACGAGAAACTTCGGCTGGCGCTCTTCACAAGCCCAGAAACAAATGGTCCGTGGCCTGACCTTGGGCGCGGTGAAGTGACCGAGCTTCGGCGCGATGAAAAAACCGATCTTCGGCGCGGTGAACGACGCACCGGCAGACAGATATTCTAGGCGGCGCCGAGGCGCCCCTGACAGAACTTCGAGGACAACAAGATGGCAACACTGACACTCAACCAGGTGGTCAAGAGCTTCGGCGACACCCACGTCATCAAGGGCGTCGATCTGGAGGTCAAGGACCAGGAATTCGTGGTCTTCGTCGGCCCGTCCGGCTGCGGCAAGTCGACCCTTTTGCGGATGATCGCGGGACTCGAAAGCACCAGTGACGGCGATATCGTCATCGACGGCCAGCGGGTCAATGACCTGGGGCCGGCGGAGCGGGGGCTGGCCATGGTGTTCCAGAGCTATGCGCTGTACCCCCACATGACGGTGGAGGACAACATGGGCTTCAGCCTCAAGCTGGCGGAGGTGTCCCAGCAGGAACGCCGCCAGAAAGTGCTGGACGCGGCGAAGATCCTGCAGCTGGAGCCGCTGCTCGAGCGCAAGCCCAAGGCGCTTTCCGGCGGTCAGCGCCAGCGTGTGGCGATCGGCCGCGCCATCGTGCGCAACCCCAGCATCTTCCTGTTCGACGAGCCATTGTCCAACCTGGACGCGGCGCTTCGGGTACAGATGCGCATCGAACTGGCGCGTCTGCACGAAGAGCTCAAGGCGACCATGATCTATGTGACCCACGACCAGATCGAGGCCATGACCATGGCCGACAAGATCGTGGTGCTCCAGGGCGGCGTGGTGGAACAGGTCGGCTCGCCGATGGAGCTGTATCACCATCCGCGCAATCGTTTCGTGGCGGGGTTCATCGGCTCGCCCAAGATGAACTTCCTGAAGGTCGAGGCCGTTGCCGGCGACGCCCAGGGGGTCGAGGTGCGTGTGCCGGGCGGCGATACCGTCAAGGTGCCGGTGGAAGGCGACGAGGTGGCCCAGGGGCAAGCGCTGGAGCTCGGCATCCGTCCCGAACATCTGATGCTCGACGACCAGGGACCGCTGAAGGCCAGCGTCAGCGTGATCGAGCGGCTGGGCGGACAGACCTCGCTGTACGTGGAGATGGACGGCGACTTGCTGACGCTGATGGTGGATGGCGACGTGACCCACCGGGTGGGAGACGAGATCCGCTTCGGCTTCGAGCCGGGCCGGGCACATCTGTTCGGTGAGCAGGGTCTGGCGCTGGCAAGTCTGGAGCGTCACCCGCTGGCATCCCTGACCCGCCAGGACAATCGTGCCGCCAGTACCGCGGAAGCCTGAGGAGCGACCATGACGACCCTGATTTTCGACTGCGATGGCGTGCTGGTGGACAGTGAGGTGATCGCCGAGGCGACCCTGGCCGAGCGGCTGGCCGAGTGGCTACCCGACCTCGACGTCGAGGCGGCCCTGAATGAAGCCCTGGGCCGCACCACCGCGGCGATTCTCGAACTTCTCGACGGCCAGAGCGCCCACGCGCTGCCCAAGGACGCGCTGGCCCTGCTCGACGACGAGATCGAAGCCCGCCTCGCTCGCGAACTCACCGCCATCGATGGCGTGGCGCAGGCGCTGTCGGCGATTCCGGGTGCCAAGGCGGTGGTCTCCAACAGTCGTCGTCAGCGGGTCGTCGCCTCGTTGTCGCGCACTGGTCTGGATCAGGTGCTGGGCACGGCGCCGATCTTCTGTGCCGAGCAGGTCGACAAGCCCAAGCCCGATCCCGGCGTCTACCTGCTGGCCGCCGAGACCCTGGGGGTCAGCCCTGGTGCCTGCCTGGTGGTCGAGGACTCCATCGCCGGTGCCAGCGCCGCCCTGGCCGCCGGCATGACGGTCATCGGCTTCGTCGGGGCAAGCCATCTGCCCGCCGATCAAGCCGAACGGCTCAGCCAACTCGGTGTGTGGCAGGTGATGACCCATATGGCGCAATTGCCCGCCCTGGTGTCCAACTGGCAGCAGCGTCAGCAGGCCAGCGTATGAAAGACGGCTCTGTTGGCCCGGTGGCGGGCAAGCTCCAGGACAAGACCGCCGTGATCACCGGTGGTGCACGCGGGATCGGGCTCGCCATCGCCCGGCGTTACGCCGAGGAGGGCGCGCGCGTGGTGATCGCGGATGTCGACAGCGAGGCCATCGACGAGGCGCTGGAAGGTTTCGACCGTGAGCGTGCGATGGGTACTGCGCTGGATGTCCGCGACAACACCGCCATCACTGCTATGGTTCGAAAGGTAGAGAAACGTTTTTGCGCTATCGACGTGCTGGTCAATAATGCGGCGGTATTTGGCATGGCGCCGGTGCTCGAGGTGGATGAGGCCGACTTCGAGCGCCAGTTCGCGGTCAACGTCAAGGGGCTGTTCTTCACCCTGCAGGCGGTGGCCAGGGCCATGGTCGAGGCGAAACGTGGCGGTGTCGTCATCAATATGGCCTCCCAGGCCGGGCGGCGTGGCGAGCCTCTGGTCAGCACCTATTGCGCCACCAAGGCGGCGGTGATCAGTCTGACCCAGTCCTGCGCGCTGGACCTGATTCGCCACGGTATCCGTGTCAACGCTATCGCCCCGGGGGTGGTCGATACCCCCATGTGGGACGAGGTCGACGCCCTGTTCGCCCGCTACGAGGGACGCCCCCTCGGCGAGAAGAAGCGACTGGTCGGCGAGGCGGTGCCCTGTGGCCGCATGGGGCGACCGGACGATTACGCCGGCGCTGCGGTGTTTCTGGCCAGCGCCGACAGCGACTATGTCATCGCCCAGACCCTGAACGTCGATGGCGGCAATTGGATGAGTTGAGCCACGGGCACGAGCGAGGTGACAGATGACCCCCACCATGGAAGCGATCGCTGACGAACTACTGACGCGCAGCGAGGGCAGGGCGCGCTATATCGTTGCTCTGGCCGGCCCGCCGGGGGCCGGCAAGTCCTTTCGCTCCGCCTGGCTGGCGCGTCAGCTCAACGAGCGGCAACCCGGCGTCGCCGAGGTGGTGCCCATGGATGGCTATCACTTCGACAACGGCGTGCTGGAATCGCAGGGGCTGCTGCCCATCAAGGGCGCGCCGGAAACCTTCGATGTGGATGGCCTGCGCCATGACCTGGCGCGGCTGAAGCGAGCCGACCGGGACGTGGCCGTACCGGTATTCGACCGACCGCTGGACCTGGCGCGTGCGGGCGCCCGGGTGATCACGCCCGGTCATCGGGTGCTGATCGTCGAGGGCAACTACCTGCTGCTGGATCACGGGCCCTGGCCGGCGCTGGCGGACTACTTCGACTTCAGCCTGTTTCTCGAGGTCGCCGATACGGTGCTCGAGCAGCGATTGATCGAGCGCTGGCTCGGCATGGGCCAGGACCAGGCCGGGGCCATCGCCAAGACCCGGGACAAGGACATGCTCAACGCGCGCCTGATCAAGACCCGCTCGATCACCGCCGATCTCCACTGGCACTAGCCAATCCCATTTTTGGAAAGCGGCTCTGCTTTCTCATTGTTCATCTGGCGGAGAGCCTTCATGACACGACTTTGCAACGCGGAACTGGCTGGCCTCGCTCCGCATATCTCGGTGCCCAGCTACGATCGTCGGGCGCTGACACCGGGCATCGCCCATTTCGGCGTCGGCGGTTTTCATCGGGCCCATCAGGCCATGTACCTGGATCGTCTGATGGAAGCCGGGCAGGCCCATGACTGGGGTATCGTCGGCATCGGCGTGATGCCAGGCGACAAGCGCATGCAGGAGGCGCTGGCCAGCCAGGACCACCTCTATACCCTGGTGGTCAAGCATCCCGATGGCGCGCTGGAACCCCGCGTCATCGGTTCGATCATCGATTACCGCTTCGCGCCGGACGACCCCGAGGCGGTGATAGAGACACTGTCGGACCCGAGCATCCGGATCGTCTCGTTGACGGTGACCGAGGGCGGCTACAACGTCCACCCGGTCACCGGCGAGTTCGATCTCGATGCCGCCGAGGTGGTGTATGACCTGTGCAACCCCGAGCGTCCGCGTACCAGTTTTGGCTTGATCGTGGCGGCGATCGAGCGCCGGCGCGAGCGCGGCATCCCGCCCTTCACGGTGATGTCCTGCGACAACATCCCGGGCAACGGCGAGGTGGCGAGGCGCATGTTCACGGCCTTTGCCTACGCTCGTGATCGCGCGCTCGGGCAGTACGTCGAGGCGGAAGTGCCTTTCCCCAGTTCAATGGTAGATCGCATCACACCGATGACCACGCCGGGCGACATCGAGGAGCTTTCCGAGCGCTTCGGACTGGAAGACGCCTGGCCGGTGATCTGCGAACCCTTCACCCAATGGGTGCTGGAGGATCATTTTGCCAGTGACCGACCGGCGTTTGATGAGGTCGGCGTGCAGCTGGTCGAGGACGTCGAGCCCTACGAGCTGATGAAGCTCAGGTTGCTCAACGCAGGCCACCAGGCGCTTTGCTATGTCGGCTATCTGGCCGGCTATCGTTACGCCCATGAGGTCTGTCAGGATCCGCTGTTCATCGACTTCCTGCTTGGCTACATGGCCGAGGAGGGCAGCCCGACACTGCCTCCGGTCCCTGGCGTCGATCTCTATCAGTACCGGCACACCCTGATCGAGCGCTTCGCCAATCCCGAGGTGAGAGACACGCTATCGCGGCTTTGTGCTGAAAGCTCGGACCGAATCCCGAAGTGGCTGTTGCCGGTCATTCGTCACCAGCTCGAACACGGCGGCGAACTCAAGCGTTCTGCCGCGGTGGTGGCAAGCTGGGCGCGCTACGCCGAAGGCGTGGACGAGCAGGGCCAGCCCATCGTGATCGTCGATCGCTGGAAGGATCGGCTGACCGAGCTCGCCGGTTCCCAGCGCGAGCACCCCACCGCCTTTATCGAGAACCGTGAGCTGTTCGGGGATCTCGCCGACTCGCCGCGCTTCGTGGTGGCCTACGTCGAGGCGCTGAAGCTGTTGCAGGACAAGGGCGCCAGGGCGACCCTGGAGGCGCTGGCGTCCTGACCCACCGCTGAGCGCGTCGGCTTCGACGCACCGTGTCGATGCGCCAACGAGGAATCTTTTCATGTATCTCGGTGTGGATTGTGGCACCCAGAGCACCAAGGTGGTGGTGGTGGATCTGGCGCGTGGCGCCACCATTGGCGAGGCCAGTCGACCCCACCGCATGATCGAGGGCGCCAGGGGGCGGCGCGAGCAGGACCCGGCACAGTGGATCGAGGCCTTTATCGGCGCCTTCCACGCGGCGATCGCGTCGGCCGGTGTCAGCGCCGGTGATATCCGCGGCATCGGTGTCTCCGGCCAGCAGCATGGCATGGTGGCGCTGGATGCCAGGGATCAGGTGCTGTACCCGGCCAAGCTGTGGTGCGATACCGAGACCCATGCCCACAACCAGGCCCTGATCGGCGCTCTGGGCGGGGAAGAGGGCTGCCTGGCGCGGCTCGGCCTGGTGCCTCAGACCGGCTACACCGCCTCCAAGGTGGCCTGGCTGCGCGAGCATCATCGCGACATCTATGATCGCGTGGATGGCGTGCTGTTACCCCACGACTACCTCAATCTGTGGTTGACCGGCGAGCGTGTCAGCGAGGCGGGAGACGCCTCGGGTACCGGTTATTTCGATAGTCGCTCACGGCGCTGGAGTCCTGAGGTGTGGCAGTGGATCGCCCCTGAGCTGGACCCGGCCCGGGTGCTGCCAAGACTGATCGATTCCCGCGACACGGCAGGGCAGGTCCGGCCGGTGCTGGCCCGGGAGCTGGGGCTTTCCCCAGGAGTCGCGGTCGCCAGCGGCGGCGGAGACAATATGCTCGGCGCCATCGGCACCGGCAACATCGTGCCGGGCAAGGTAACCATGAGCCTTGGCACCTCGGGCACCGTCTGCGCCCACTCCGATCACCCGGTGCTGGCCGATTCCGCCATGGTCGCCAACTTCTGCGCCAGCCACGCGGGCTGGCTGCCGCTGGTCTGCACCATGAACACCACCTCGGCCACCAATCGCGTGCGTGAGCTGTTCGGTCTCGACCTGGCGGGGTTCAACCAGGCCCTGGTCCAGGCGCCTGTCGGCGCCGATGGCGTGACGGTCTTGCCGTTCTTCAACGGCGAACGGGTACCGAGCCTGCCCGAGGCCAGCGCCTCCTTTCTCGGCCTGACCAGCCGCAATACCAGCCCCGCCCATCTGTGTCGCGCGGTGGTGGAGGGCGCCACCTTCTGTCTGCGCTACGGCCTTGACCTGATGGGGCCGCTGGCTGACCAGGCACGCCAGATTCGGCTGATCGGCGGCGGCGCCCACAGCGCCGCCTGGCGCCAGATGGTGGCGGACATCACCGCCACCGAGGTGGTGTGCCCCCGGGTGACCGATGCCGCCGCTCTTGGCGGCGCCATCCAGGCGGCCTGGTGTGCCAGGGAGGGCGAGCTGGACGAGCTGTGTCAGGCGCTGGTGCAGCTGGATGAAGGCTCCCGGGCCGAGCCCGACGCAGGTCGGGTCAAGCGCTATGGCGAGGTCTACCTGGGCTGGCTGGTCGCCCTCGATCGTCTGCATGGATGACAGCGGAGGCTCTTGCATGGATGACAGCTGAGGCTCTTGCATAAGTGACAGCTGAGGCTCCGCCCGCTAGCGTTGGAAAGAGTCGGGCCAGCCCGCTCGTCTCAATGCCGTGCAGCGAGGACGCCATGCCTATTCCACCGCCATCGTCACCTTTACCGTCTGATTCGCCCACCTCACCGCCCGGCGCTTCATCCTCTGCTCCGTCCGTGGGCGAGGGCGCCACCAGCCCTGCCCAGCGCGAGATCCTGGCGCTGGGAGCGCTTGCGCTGTCCCGGGCGATCCATGCACGAGAGCTTAGTTGCCGCGAGGTGATGGACGCCTACCTGGCACAGATCGACGCGGCCAACCCGGTGGTCAACGCCATCGTCTCTCGCCGTGACCACGAGGTGCTGATGGAAGAGGCCGGGGAGTACGACCGCGAACTGGCGGCGGGGCGCTCTCGCGGCTGGCTCCACGGCATTCCCCAGGCGATCAAGGACCTTTCGGCCACGCGTGACCTGCCGACCTCGATGGGCTCGCCCTTGTTCAAGGGTCAGGTGCCACAGCAGGACGGCATCATGGTCAGGCGGATGCGCGAGGCCGGCGCCATCTTTGTCGGCAAGACCAACACGCCGGAGTTTGGCCTCGGTTCCCAGACCTACAACCGCGTCTTCGGCGCGACCCGCAACGCCTTCGATCCCGCCCTGTGCGCCGGTGGCTCCAGCGGCGGGGCCGCTGCCGCCCTGGCCATGCGCATGCTGCCGGTGGCCGATGGCAGCGACATGATGGGGTCTTTGCGAAACCCCGCCGCCTACCACAACCTGTTCGGGATGAGGCCTTCCTTCGGTCGCGTTCCCCATGGTCCTGGCCCTGATATCTTCGGCCACCAGTTGGCCACCGAAGGGCCCATGGCGCGCAGCGTCGGCGACCTTGCCAGGCTGCTGGCGACCCAGGCCGGGGCCCACCCCCGCGCTCCCCTGTCACTCGCCGATGAGCCCGAGCGTCTCGCCGATCCGTTCGATGACCTTGACGCGGCGTCGGGCCTGCGTATCGGCTGGCTCGGCGACTGGCAGGGTTACCTGGCGATGGAAGAGGGCGTGCTGGACGTCTGCCAGGGGGCGCTGTCGGTGTTCGAGCGCCTCGGTGCCCGGGTCGAGCCGGTGGTGCCGGAGATGTCACCCGAGCGGCTGTGGCAAAGCTGGCTGGTGCTGCGCCAGTGGGCGGTGGCGGGCAGTCTGTCAGAGGTCTGGACCGACGATAGCCGTCGTTGCCAGCTCAAGCCCGAGGCCTGCTGGGAGGTCGAGCAGGGCATGGGCCGAACGGCGCTGGATGTGCACCGCGCCAACGTCGAGCGCAGTGCCTGGTACGCCTGCCTGCTCGGACTGTTCGAGCGCTTCGATGCGCTGGCCCTGCCCAGCGCCCAGGTATTTGCCTTCGACGTCGACACACCCTGGCCCGGGCAGATCGCCGGGCGAACGATGGACACCTACCATCGCTGGATGGAGGTGGTGATCGCCGGCTCCCTGTCGGGGTGCCCGGTGATCAATCTGCCCGCAGGCTTCAACCCGCACGGCCAGGCCATGGGCGTCCAGCTCATCGCTCCCCATCGCCGTGATCGCGACCTGCTGCGCTGGGCTCATGCCTTCGAGCAGGCCGCACCCGACTGGCTCGAGCGCGAGCCCGAATGGCGTACGCCCAAGGCTCAGCCTCCGCGTTGAGGCCCCGTCGCGCCACGTTGCCTGGCGGGGCTCAGCCTTGCCATACCTCAGCGACCAGGCGGTAGCTCTCGAGGCGATCCTCCAGGGCATAGGTGTCGGTGTTGATCATCAGCTCATCGGCCTGGGTGCGTTCGAGCAGGCGCTCCAGACCGTCGCGCACCGTCGCCGGGCTGCCGATCACCGCGGCGCCAAGAAACCCTTCCACCTGGGCGCGCTCCATGGGGGTCCAGTCCAGCGTCGCCACCGGTGGCCGGGCGCGTCCGCGCTGGCCGCGAATCAGGCCCAGAAACTTCTGTCGGGCGGTGCTGGCGAGGTAGTCGGCGCGCTCGTCCGTGGCGGCGGCCAGCACCGGCAGACCGACCATGGCGTAGGGCGCCGCGAGCACCTCGGAGGGGCGGAAGTCGCGGCGATAGATGGCCAGCGCTTCGTCGAGCTGGGCCGGGGCGAACTGGGCGGCGAAGGCAAAGGGCAGCCCCTTGTGGGCGGCTAGCTGGGCGCTGTACAGACTCGAGCCCAACAGCCAGATCGGTACTCGGGTGCCCTGGCCGGGCACCGCCCGGACCCGCTGCTCCGGTCGGGCATCGCCAAGAAAGCCTTCCAGTTCGGCCAGACGCTGGGGGAAGTCCTCGACGCCAGCGTGTGGATCGCGGCGCATCGCCGCCATGGTGGCCGCGTCCGAGCCCGGTGCCCGGCCCAGTCCCAGATCAATGCGGCCCGGATAGAGCGTCTCCAGGGTGCCGAACTGTTCGGCGATCACCAGCGGTGGATGGTTCGGCAGCATACTGCCCATATCCATAGCGACAACTGAGACAGTGGAGTTCAGATTCAATAATGCGTCTTCCTGTGGTGCTAAAAGCTACGCAGACGGAGCAGCATCAATTATGTATGATTAGGAGTAAGAGGGTTTTGTAAGCATTTGCAGTGTCTTGTCAATATGTGTAAATTAAAAGGTCATAGGAATAGAAGATGAAGAAAGTGTTCTTCTCTTATTCGCATCGTGATGAAAGCTTCAGAGATGCATTAGAGGCTCAACTCTCGATTCTGAAAAAAAGAGGCGTAATCACGGCGTGGCATGATCGAGCAATTGACGCCGGTGAGGAAATTGATAGAGAGATTGATGAAAATATACATAATAGCGATGTTATTCTGTTATTGATAAGCCCTGATTTCATAGCTTCGGATTATTGCTATGACATAGAAATGACTGTTGCTATGGAAAGGCACGGGAAAGGGGAATCAACGGTGATCCCAGTCATAATACGACCCTGTGATTGGAAGGATGCACCATTCTCAAAGTTAATGGCAGTACCTACTGATGGAAAACCCGTAACATTGTGGAGTGATCGAGATTCTGCTTTTTTAGACATAACTAATTCTATTAAAAGAGTTGTTCAGAAAAAGCAGTAGGAAAATAAAAGCAGGGAAGAGTGAGAGCAAGCATGAAAAAAGTCGTTATTATCTACAATAGAAAAGATGACTCTTACAAAGAGCAGCTTATTGCTCATCTTAGTGGATTGGTTCATAGGAAAATAATTGAAACATGGCATGATAGAGATATTCTTGCTGGTGACGTAAGATCAGGAGTGATTGATGAAAATGTAAATCAAGCTTCTGTTATATTGTTATTGATTAGCCCGGATTTTATTAGTTCGGAATATTGTAATGCTGAAGAAATGAAGCTTGCAGTAGAATTGCATAGGGCGGGTAGAGCAAGGGTTATTCCTATATTAGCTAGACCCTGCGACACAGAAGGTGCTCTTTTTGATGGCCTAAATAAAGTTCCTGAAGGAAAATGGATTAGTCAATGTGAAGACAAAGATGGCGCTTTCCTTGAAGTAGTAGAAGAAATTAAAAGAGCTGTAAGAGAAGTAGAGCATGTTGAAATACCTGCGCCTAAGCTAGACTATGCCAGTCGAAGAGAGTTCTCTCAATGGCTGAATGACACTGAAGTAGTCTTTAAAAATAGAGCTGCTGATGTTTTGTTTTTAGATGATATCTATGTGTATCCAGACTTAAGGAGTATGGATACAGATGATGATAGCTTTGTCGAAACTCCCGCATCCAGCCTCTTTAAGAAAAAAGGTTATACAGTTGTTCTTGGGGAGGAACAGTCGGGAAAGACTGCTTTCGCAAAGTCACTGTACAAGGATTCGCTGAAATACAGGAAAAAACCTATATTTATTGATGCAGACGGAATCAATGAAAGTAATGTTTTTGATCTTTGTAGCGAGGCTTTGAGGAAACAATATGAAGATATTTGTGACTTGTCAGAGATAAGCTATGAAGAAAGAGTTCTAATAGTCGATAACATGTCTAGCATCGCCCTGAACAAACGGCATCAGAATCTTTTGCTAGATGGTATACAATCTGAATTTGGAACATGTATAGTTCTGGCCTCCGACTCTTTCCAATACGTCATGCCTGACATTGATGGTTTAGCTGGGTTTTCAGTGAAAGAGATACTGCCCTTTGGAAACTATAAGCGTGAAAAACTAATTGAGAAGTGGGTTTCGGTAGGAAGAGACAAAGAGATCGATGAGGCCGACCTCTTCTATAGTGTAGATGATCTGAAATCTAAAATTGACTCTTTGGTTAGGCGAAGTGTTGTTCCACCTAAGCCTATCTACCTATTGAGCTTGATGCAGATATTTGAAGCATATACGACTCAGCAAATAGATTTAACTTCTTTTGGTCATTGCTACCAACATCTGGTATATCAGGCACTTGAAAAAGCCGATATAACGACTAAAGACATAGACAAGTATATGAATGTCATGACTGAGTTTGCGTGGGCTCAGTTTGAAAATAGCGGGGAGTTGAATGACGATAAATTAAAAAACTTTTTCCGGCAATATTCAGAAATATACTTGGCTGTCAATGAAGAAGATGTGGTTTCACGACTTCTTCGTTGTAGTATATTGACAAAAAATGAAAAAGGTTTCAAGTTTAAGTACCCGTATATCTATTATTTCTTCGCTGCCAAGTATATTTCTGAGCAATACAATAAAAGTCGCAATGTGAAAAGCAGGTTTATATATTTGCTTGAAAATCTACATAAAGAAGACTGTGCCAATATAATTGTTTTTATCACGCATCACACAAAAGATGCGTGGATTTTAGATGAGATACAAATATGTATGATGGAGCTGTTCCAAGAGCAGGATGCTGCAACACTTGAACGTAGCTCTCTTAGCTTTATGGAGAGTTTTCTTGAGGATATTCCTGAGCTAATTCTTGAACAGAGAAGAATTGAAGATGAGCGTGAGAAGAAAGCTCAAGAACTGGATAGGTTAGAGCAAGATACAGTAAAATTTGAAAATGAGATAGACAATTTAGAACCTAGCGATACTCTTGCGAGAGTGAATAAAGCTTTTAAAGGAATAGAAATTATTGGGCAGATCGTTAGAAATAGATCTGCTTCACTTCCTAAAAGCACCTTGGTGGACATTGTGGAGGAAGGCTTTCACACCGGACTACGGTTTCTTTCTTATTTTCTTAGTATATCAGACTCGTCAAAAGATGAAGTTATAAAAATCATAGAGCATGTTCTCAAAGAGAACCCGAGGGTAAGTGATAAAGACTTGGAAAAAGAAGCAAAACATACTTATATGCTTCTTACATATGGAGTTATATTTGGAGTTCTTAGGAAAGTCTCTAATTCAATGGGTGGCATTGAAGTTGAAGAAATTTGTAGGATTGTAGAAGAGAAAAACGGAACACCAGCGATAAAGCTGATAAACCAATCCATGCACCTCCACTTTCATAAGCGACTAGACTTTAAGAGAATAACAAGCCTGCAAAAAGAATTTCGTTCTAATCCTACATGTAAGCGGATACTGAAAGAAAATATTATACAGCATACATATATGTTTCCTGTAAAATTTAGGGATAAGCAACGTCTTTCTGAAACGTTAGGTATAAGCATGCAAACCCAACGGAGAATGGAAAATGCAAAAGGCGGGAAAATGTAGAAGACCCGGTAGAGTGACTTGGTCTCAGTCTGTCCTTATCCATAATTAAAATCAAGGGCTGGGTACGATACGGGTTATGAGTGAGTTAGTCAGTTTAGAGCCTGAGACCGCTTGGCCAGTTTAGATGGTTAAGCGAAGGCGCGATGCAACCATTGCTAACGACAGAATGAGTAGGGGGCATTCAATGGTAGAAAAAAGTCATAAAAGAGATAATTTTAAAGCGAATGTCGTTAGGATGCTCAGGGATAGAGTAGGTCATCGTTGCTCAAACCCTGTCTGTCGAGTGCCGACAAGCTCCCCCGGCGATGGGAAAAATGGCGTTAACAATATTGGTGTTGCTGCTCATATATATGCTGCATCCCCAAACGGTCCTCGTTATCTTGCCACCATGAGCTCTGCCGAGAGGTCTAGTTTTGACAACGGAATATGGTTGTGTAGCACCTGTAGTTACAAGATTGATAGAAGTCCTAGTGACTACCCCGCAGAACTCCTAAGAGAATGGAAGGCCGAGAGCGAAGCTAGGGCAAAAGAAGAGCTTGGGATGAGGCTTCCGTCTAATGATGATGCTGTGAACCAAATAGAGAGCTTGTTTACAGGTAAACCGACAGGATTTTTAGCAACTTCAATACACAATGTTCACAAGGCCACGGCATCTTCTTTAGAAAGCCTTGACGAACGATTTGGCGTTACTGTAAGCCACGTTGATGGAAAGTCGATATTCAAGATTGAGCCAAAGTCTTCGAAGGTTTCTGTTAGTTTTCAGTTGGTTTCTGATTCGTCTTATGACTTTAGTGGAAAGCATCAGGCTTTAGTTAGTCGAGGCGAGGGCTTTGATATTCCAGCAAGTCATATTATTTCAAATGATTCAAAACTTTTCGATAAGATACTTTCCCAAGGGGGTGTCGTAAGTATAAGCCCCATCAGATTTCCAGCAGTTATTAAAATGTACGTTAAGTGCCCCGAGTCAAATGTTGTTGAGATGTTTGATGACGCCCATGGTCACTTGACGCCGGGGACAGAGATTATAAATTTTGATGCCAAAACGTTTAGTGGGCTTTTCCATGTGCGAGGGAATACAGGAATTCCAAGAAACGAAAGTAAGGCAAGCCTCTCTTTTGACTGTGATTTCTCCCTATGGGAAGGGATGGATGTTGCTAGACTTCCCTATTTAGTAAAGCTATACACACTTTTTGATAGAATGCTTAAAGGATGGCTCTTTTCATTCGCTATCGAAGTGCAGGGAGAGCGACTTGCTACAAGTGACGATTTGGATGTCTCGGGATTTGACTTCGTAAAAGAAATTGTCAGTTTTCTCTTGTATTCGAAAAGCGCAATGAAATTGGCTAGAGCGTCTGACAAGAAAGTGAAATTTGATAGCAATATCACTTACTCTGGTGAAGACCTTGATGAGTTAGTTATGTATTCAGGTCTTTTTGATAAGCCAGGGATATTCGGAAGTGATGAGTTGCGAGGAGACCCTTCGTTTACGTTGACTTTGAATAAAAAGTTAGACGGGTTTCTCAAGGAATCATTTGAAAAAGAAGATGGAGGCGAAGTTTCAATAACGCAGAGCGGTGTAGCTCTTGAAGTTTTTAACGATTTGGTTCCTCTACCGGATATTAAAAGAACCTTTGGACCAGTGAAGCTCAACCCTAACGTGGATGTGGAAAAAGCGAAGCCTGGCGATTCTGTAGTTATTAGGTGTGAAAGATTGGAAGGTTTTGAGATGAAAATCGAATACCTATAGAAAATAAAGGCATATAGATTGCGCGCTAGTCTGTCAAATAAATGTTGACATTGTCTTTATTTTCTGAATCCGCTTATCCAGTATGATCTGGCATTATGATGCCGCCGCTGCCCACGCGGATGCGTGAGGTCTTCTCCGCCAGGTGTCCGATCAGTACCGAGGTCGCCGCGCTGGCGATCCCCTCCAGCCCATGATGTTCGGCCAGCCAGTAGCGGGTGAAGCCAAGCGATTCGCTCAGGCGGGCCAGGGCAACGCTGTCGTGGAAGCTGTCGGCGACGGTGCCTCCATCCCGGATCGGCGCCAGGTCCAGGACCGAAAGGGGCGTAGTGTCGAGACGGGCCATGGGGCTCTCCTTCTTTTGGGCCGGGCTTTTGGCCGGGAAAATTCGTACCTGAGGCGACGAATTTGGCGGATGTTTTGCTGCGCCGACTGGCGGGTGGTGGATTCCGCTGTCTTGGTGGCGAACTTCACTATGATGTCACCGAGGTGCCTCATCGGTGCTTCGACTCTCCAGTGGCAGTCCAGTGTCAGCTTAGTGCCAAGCCGGATCGGTGGGCTGCCCGGGGATGATAGATAACAACCTAACTGTTATCAAAGTACGGGTCTGCAAAGGCTGCTCGGCGAATGCCCGGGCAGAAGCGTTCGATAAGGAGCGTCCGAGCGTGGTCTTCGCCGGAGCGGCGCTGCACAGGCCTTCCAACAAGCAGTCGAACAAAAGGAAGGCGATATGCAACGCAATGAAGGACAGCGGGTCTTTTACGTCTCCGCGATCATCATCCTGATCCTGGTGGCCCTGGGGGCCATGTTCCCTGAAGGTTTCGGCGAAGTCGCCAGTCGCGCCCTGGGTGGCGTGTCCCACTATTTTGGCTGGTTCTATCTGCTGTCGGTCACCGGCATCGTGGTATTTCTGCTCGGCCTTGCCGTGAGCAAGTACGGCAAGGTGCGCCTGGGGCCGCAGGACGGCAAGCCAGAATACGGCTTCTTTTCCTGGGTCAGCATGCTGCTGGCGGCCGGCTTCGGGGTTGGCCTGGTGTTCTACGGCATGGCCGAGCCCATGACCCACTATATTGCACCACCCTACGCCGACATGACGCCGGAAAGCGCGGAGTCGGCCCGCTACGCGATTCAGTACAGCTTCTTCAACTGGGGGATTCATCAGTGGGCGGCCTTCGCCCTGGTGGGCTTGATCATCGCCTACTACCAGTTTCGCAAGGAGCAGGCGGGCCTGGTGTCCGTGGTGCTGCGTCCGCTGACCGCCAAGCGACCGGGGCTGCGCAAGTTCAACGGCGCCCTGGACGTCTTTGCCGTGGTGGCTACGGTGATGGGGGTAGCGACCTCGCTGGGGCTGGGCGTGCTGCAGACCAACGGCGGCCTGCACGCGGTGTTCGGCATCCCGGAGAACGGCCTGTGGCAGTTCATCATCCTGTTCTGCATGTTCCTGGCCTACATGGCGTCCACCTGGTCGGGCCTGGACAAGGGGATCAAGCGACTGTCCAACCTCAACATGATCATGTGTATCGCCATGATGGTCTACGTGCTGGCCACCGGCCCCACCATCAAGCTGCTGGAGACCATCACCCTGGGACTGGGCGACTACCTGCAGAACTTCTTCGTGATGAGCCTGCGCATGTCGCCCTACAACGATAATCCCTGGGCCCAGAACTGGACCATCTTCTACTGGGCCTGGGTCATCGCCTGGTCGCCCTTTGTCGGTACCTTCGTGGCGCGTATCTCCAAGGGGCGCACCATCAAGGAGTACGTGTTCGGCGTGCTGTTCGTGCCGCCACTGCTGGCCTGCCTGTGGCTGGGCGTGTTCGGTGGCACCGCCATCCATATGGAACTGGCCAACGAGGGCCTCGGCCTGGCCCAGGCGACCCAGGACAACATCACCGTGGCGCTGTTCGAGATGTTCGATCTGATGCCCTTCTCGGGACTCTTGTCGGTGATGGCAATGATGCTGATCTTCATCTTCCTGGTGACCTCGGCAGACTCGGCGTCCTATATCGTTGCCCAGATGACCGACAACGGCTCGATCAATCCTCCCCTCTACAAGCGGGTGCTGTGGGGTGTGCTGATCGCCGCCATCTGCCTGACGCTGATCGCCGCTGGCGGCCTCAAGGGACTGCAGTCGGCATCGGTACTGTCGGCGCTGCCGTTCACCTTCATCCTCTACATGATGGTGATCGTGCTGGTGAGAGAGCTGCGCAAGGATCGCAAGCTGATGCTCGACGGTCTCTATCAGCACTACCGCGAGATGCCGGTCGGTGCAGACGCCTTCGAGGCGCGTGACCAGGCCAAGACCGAAGGAATGGAGCCCCCCGAGGAAGCGCTGAAAATGGATGACAGTGAGGAGGGTGGCTCCAGCGAGGCGATGGCCACACCGAAACCGCAGTAACCACGTGGTGGCGGCCGGGCCTCGATAGCCCGTCTGTGATAGCCCCGGCTGGACTGGCCCCTGCTGGACGGGCGGCCGGTAAAAAGCAGGCTGGTAAAGGACAGGCGGAGCCAGACCTGACCGCAGGAAACCAGAAGGCCCGCCCCATGGCGGGCCTTCTGCTATGTCGTCAACTGACGGCGCTATTGGAGGCACTATTTCCGACACTATTGCCGGCACTATTTCCGGTACCCCAGGGTGCCGGCAATTTTTTGTGCCGAATCGAATATTCGCCTACCGTGATGGAGAGTCCGACTTTTGTTAGGGTGCTACGCCCCTCACATCATGACCGCCGTCTGGCAAGGAGTGTCCATGAACGGTCGAGCGCTGCAGGAGCGCCTGCCGCTGTCTGGCAAGGATCGCGTCTTTCGTCTATCTGCCCTTATCATCATCGCCCTGGTCGCCGTGGGCGCCAGTTTCCCCGACGCCTTCGGTGACGCCGCCAACACCGCGCTGAGCCAGGTGACCCACTACTTTGGCTGGTTCTACCTGATGGCGGTGTTCGCCTTCGTCATCTTTCTGGTGGCGCTGGCGATGAGCAAGTACGGCAAGGTGCGCCTGGGGCCCCAGGATAGCACCCCCACCTACGGCACCTTTTCCTGGATCAGCATGTTGCTGGCGGCCGGCTTCGGCGTCGGTCTGGTGTTCTACGGCATGGCCGAGCCCATGACCCACTTCGCCGAGCCTCCCTATGGCGCGGTCCCCGCCGAAAGCGTGGAAGCGGCGCGCTACGCCATCCAGATGAGCTACTTCAACTGGGGGGTGCACCAGTGGGCGGCATTCTCGCTGGTCGGGCTGATCATCGCCTACTTCCAGTTTCGCAAGGACCAGGCCGGGCTGGTCTCCTCGGTGCTGTCGTCGATGACCGCCAAGCGCCCGGCGCTGCGCCCCTACACCGACTGGCTCGACATCTTCGCCGTGGTCGCCACGGTGATGGGGGTGGCGACCTCGCTGGGGCTCGGGGTACTGCAGGTCAATGGTGGCCTCAATGCGGTCTTCGGACTGCCGGAAAGCGGCCTTTGGCAGGCGGGCATCCTCGGGGTGATGTTCGTGGCGTACATGGCCTCGACCTGGTCGGGGCTCGACAAGGGCATCAAGCGATTGTCCAACCTCAATATGGCGCTGTGCATCGCGATGATGCTGTACGTGCTGTTCACCGGCCCCACGGTCAAGATCCTCGAGACCATCACCCTGGGCATCGGCGACTACCTGCAGAACTTCATCGGCATGAGCCTCAAGATGTCGCCCTACAACGATGACCCCTGGGCTTCCAGCTGGACCATCTTCTACTGGGCGTGGGTGATCGCCTGGTCGCCCTTTGTCGGCACCTTCGTGGCTCGGGTCTCGCGGGGACGGACCATTCGCGAGTACGTACTCGGTGTGCTGGTGGTGCCGCCGCTGCTGGCGTGTCTGTGGATCGGGGTGTTCGGCGGGGCGGCCCTGCATATGGAGCTGGGCGGTGATGCCGGCCTGGCCGCCGCCACCCAGGACAATATCACCGTGGCACTGTTCGAGATGTTCGACCTGATGCCGTTTTCCACGGTGCTGTCGGTGCTCGCCATGATCCTGATCTTCATCTTTCTGGTCACCTCGGCAGACTCCGCCTCCTTTATCGTCGCCCAGATGACCGACCATGGCTCCATCGCTCCGCCGCTGTACAAGCGGATCTGCTGGGGGCTGTTGATTGCCGCCATCTGTCTGACGCTGATCGTTGCAGGTGGGCTCAAGGGACTGCAGTCCGCCGCCGTGCTGGCGGCCCTGCCGTTCTCGTTCATCCTGTTCGGGATGATGTTCGTGCTGGTCAAGGAGCTGCAGGCGGATCGCCGCAACATGCTGTCACAGCTGTACCGTCAGCATGGCGAGACCCCGGTGGGCGCGGATCCGTTCGAGGCCGGCAACCTGGCCGAGGAGGAGCGTCTGCGGCGGGCCCCCAACGTGGTCAACCGGCGCATCAACCACTGAGGTGACGTCGACCGGCACCGGCGATCTGTGACCCCGGGCGAGCACCGTCAAACGAAACTTGGCGCAAAATGCAGTATCTACGATGCATTGGTAGTCAGGAAGAGTGCCAGGACGTAAGCTCAGGGTATCGTCGGAAGGATCTCGGCCATGTCTTCACCCCCTGCCCGCGGCGCGACCCGCCGCGGGCCTCCGTCTCGTCGCAGGCGGCTGACATTCAACTGGGTCACCTTCGATCGCTGGCTGGACCGTATCGTCATCCTGGCGGTGGTAACCGCCGTGACGGTCGGTATCGTCGCTCTGGCGCTATCCATGTTGGTGGACCCCTGATCGTACTCGACGCCTCGGTCGTGGGATGAACCGTGGCCAAGGGTCGGGCGCAGGAAGGGTCGGGCACAGAAAGGGTCGGGCACAGGAAGGAACTATATGGGGCAGTGGCTGTTGATCATGCTGCTGGTGTTGGGCGTTGCCCTGGACAAGGGGATGATCGCAATACCGGATCGCTGGTTGCCCTGGACACCGATATCGATCGAGACGCCGCCTGGTCCTTTCCTCGGCTGGAAGCTGGCGCGGCTGGCGGATGACCCCGAGGCCTGCCGTGCGGTGCTGGCGGCGGACCCGCCCCAGCGATATACCCCACTGGATGACGTCACCCGGGGCCAGTGTGAGCTTTCCAATCTGGTGCGCTACGCCGGTGGCCAGTCGCGCATGCAGCCGAGCGTGATGACACGCTGCCCGCTGGCGGTGGCCTGGGCGGTGTTCGAGCGTCATGAGCTCAACGCCGCTGCGCGCGCCCACCTTGGCGTGGACGTGGCCCAGATCGAACACTTCGGCAGCTTCGCCTGCCGCAATATCTATGGTCGGGCCGAGGGACGTCGCAGCCAGCATGCCAGTGCCGAGGCCCTGGATGTGGCCGCCTTCGAACTCGAGGACGGTCGTCGCGTCAGCTTGTCGGGCCACTGGGGCAAGGGAGCCGAAGGACGTTTCCTGAAGGAAGTGGGGCAGCGCGCCTGCAAGGTCTTCGGCACCGTGCTGGGGCCTGACTACAATGCCGCCCACGCCGATCACTTTCATCTCGGCGTGGGCGGTCGGGTCTGCCGCTGAGGGCGGCATCTTGGCTCGGATCGGGGCGGGGTCGAAAGCTGCCTGGACGCCTCGGGCCTGGACTTAGCGACTGAGGTTGATGTCCCGGGAATCGGTGGCAGCACCGGTCGCCGCACCCACGCCGCCGCCGATGACCGCGCCCTTGCCCACGTCGCCGCCGGTGATCGCCGCCGCGCCGGCACCTACCGCTGCACCGACCCCCGCGCCACTCAGCGCCCGTTCTCCGGTACCGGTACCGCAGGCCGACAGTGCCAGGGCCATGGTCAGGGCAGTAGCGCTCAGCCCGGTCATCTTCAGAAGTTTCATGTCGTCGTCCTCATGCTGGGGGATGACCCTAACAGTAACAACGGCACAGAAAGGAGCAAGTGAAGCAAATATGCAGCAATTGTCGCCAATTGGCGCCAATTGTGGGAGCCGCGCCCGCTTGGCCGACCCCCGTTTAGCCGAACCCCGCTTGGTCGAACCAGGCCAGACACACGACAGCTCAGATACCCGGCCGGCCAGACCCAGGCGAGATACCCGACCGGCCAGACCCAGGCGAGATACCCGACTGGCCAGACCCAGGCGAGATACTCGACCGGCCAGACCCGGGCGAGATACCCGACCGGCCAGATACAAGAACACCGCCGGCAAGCCGGCGGTGTTCCTGTGCGTCGAGCAGGTCTGGAACGAGGCACCCTCGCCTCGCCCCAGGCCCAGGACCTTAGTTGTCCAGGTCGACGTCGTCCTCATCGGTGGCGGCGCCGGTGGCCGCGCCTACGCCACCGCCGATCACGGCGCCTTCGGCGACGTCACCACCGGTGGCGGCGGCGGCGCCGGCACCTACGGCGGCACCCACGCCAGCGCCACTGGCGGCGCGTTCACCGGTGCCGGTGCCGCAGGCGGCGAGGCCCAAGGTCATGAAAGTGGCCAGCAGCAGGCTGGAGAGTGTCTTGATGGAACCCTTCCTCATGATGTTTCTCCTATGCTGTTATGTGCCATATCGAGCCTATTGGCCAAGAGAGCCGAGCACAACCCCTTGATTCTCCGATGCGGTGTCGCTTCCAGCAGACATTTTCTGGTGCCGTGTCGTCACCGGCGACGACTCCCGCCTGTCAGGTACGTCTTGGATCCCTCGGCTGTTGTTGGGTAATGCAGTGGACGTTGCCGCCGCCGAGCAGGATCTCTCGGGCGGGCACGCCGATCACCCGACGCTCGGGAAAAAGCCTCGCAAGAATGTCGCGAGCCTCGTTGTCGCGGCGTTCATCCAGCAGGGGCATGACCACCACTCGATTGCCGATGTAAAAGTTGACGTAGGAGGCCGCCATGCGGTCCCCGGGCTGGCGTGGGTGCGAGCTGGACAGGCGGTCGATGCCGCTGGCCTCGTCTTCGCCGATAAACAGTGGGCCGGGCTGGGGCAGGCGGTGCACGGTGAACGGTCGACCGCAGGCATCGGTACTGGCTTCCAGCACCGCCAGGGCGTCGCGGCAGATCTGGTACTCCGGGTCCGCGGCGTCGTCGCACCAGGTCAAGGCAACTTCGGCGGGGCCCACAAAGCAGCAGAGATTGTCGACGTGGCCGTCGGTTTCATCGAGGTAGCAGCCCCGGGGAAGCCAGATGACCTTGCTGATGCCCAGCTGCTCGCTCAGGCGCGCCTCCATGGCGGCGCGATCCAGACCCGGGTTGCGGTTGGGGTTGAGCAGGCACTCCTCGGTGGTGATCAGGGTGCCCTCGCCGTCGACGTGAATGGCACCGCCTTCCAGCACGATACCGGCATCGAAGCGGGGGATGCCCAGCATTTCGGCGATCTTGGGGCGAATCCGGCGGTCCTTGTCCCAGGGAAAGTAGAGTCCGCCCTTGAGTCCGCCCCAGGCGTTGAATTCCCAGTCCACCACCGCCAGGCCATGTTCGGGGTGGGTCAGAAAGGTCGGGCCCACGTCACGCATCCAGGCGTCGTTGCTGGATAGTTCGACCACACGAATCGATTCCGGAAGCTGATAACGGGCGTTTTCGTACTGATCGTCGTTGACGCCCACGTAGACGGTCTCGCTCTCGGCGATAGCGCTGGCCACCGCGACGAAGGCCTGTTGGGCGGGCTTGGCTCCCAGGCGCCAGGTATCCGGGCGCTGGGGCCACAGCATCCAGCAGGCGTCGTGAGGGGCGAATTCCGCCGGCATGGACCAGCCAAGTCGGGCGGGACTGTGCGCGTCGCTGCCGGCGGAACGCGACGCGATAGGGGACGCGATAGGGGCCGGGGTCGGTGAAGACGAATGGTGTGTCTGGTTCATGGAGGCTCTCACAAGAATCCGATCAGCAGGAACACGCCGGTGGCCAGGGCCGCGGCGATCAACACGTAGGGGATCTGGGTCAGGGCGTGGGCCATGGGGCTGCAACCGCTACCCTGGGCCGACAGCACCGTGGAGTCCCCGTAGAAGCAGGCGTGGCTACCGAAGGCGCTGGCCGAGATCAAGGCGCCGACCACCAGCGGCATATTGGCGTCCATGCTGATCGCCAACGGCAGCACGATAGGCATGGCCACCGCGAACAGCCCCCAGAAGGAGCCGGTGGCAAAGGCCAGGAAGGCCATGGTGACGAATACCACGGCGGGCAGCAGGCCGGCGGTCATCAGCGGCTGTACCGCCTGGATCACCACCTCGGTGAGGCCCAGGACGTCGTTGACCTCCTTGAGCGAGAAGCCGGCGACCAGGGTGCCCAGCGGCATGATCATCGCCTTGAAGCCTTCCAGGGCGGTATCGAAGGTGTCATTGAAACTCAGCAGACGCTGGACGGCGATCAGCACCAGGGTGACGGCCAGGGCAACGATGACCCCGCGCAGGATGTCGATATCGAAGTACCAGGTGGCGACGATCAGGCTGGCGATGGGCAGCAGGAAGTTGAGCAGATGCGGGCTCTGGCCATCGTAGTTGGTGTCGATCTGCAGCGCGTGCTCCTCGCCGCCATCGGGCACCGGCTGGCCGGCCTTGGCACGGGCCTCAGCGGTCTTCATCGGGCCGATGTCAGGCAGCCAGCCCAGCGCGACCAAGGGCACCAGGGCCGCCGCCACCCAGGCGTAGGCCATGTACGGGATCGCCGAGATGTACAGCGACATGCCGTTGTCGGCGACGTTGTTGTCCTCGAGCAGGCCGGCGAAGAACACCGCCCAGGTCGAGAAGGGCACCAGGATGCACACCGGGGCGGCGGTGGAATCCACCAGATAGGCCAGCTTTTCGCGGGAGACGCCGAAGCGATCGGTGATCTTCTTCATCGAGGCGCTGATGGTCAGGGCGTTGAGGTAGTCGTCGACGAAGATCACCAGCCCCAGCACCCAGGTGGTCAGCAGGCTCTGGCGACGACTGTGCAGTCGTTTGGTCATGGCGTCACCGAAGCTCAGCACGCCGCCGGTCTTGACCAGCAGAGCGATCAGGCTGCCGAACAGGCCGCAGACCAGGATGATCCAGGTGACGGTGTCATTGCCGAGGACCGTGAGCAGGATGTCCGACCCGCGGGTGACGACCTCGCTGGGGGCGATCATCAAGAGCCCGACCAGGCAGCCGGCAAGCAGTGATTCGATGGTGCGACGAGTGATGATGGCGGTGACCAGCACCACCAGGGTGGGAACCAGGCTCCAGACGCCGTAGGTTTCCATGCAAGCTCCTTGTATCGCCTGTGGCGACGGTTGTTATTGGACGGAAGCTATCGCGCAGGGGCGAGCCCTGCGCTGGCCGCGCGGCAAAAAAGCGCGGCCTCGTGTTGCAGGAGGGTTCGTGGCTAGAGATAGCCGTCGCGACGCAGGGACTCGGCGGTGGCGGCAAGCGCCTCGTCGAGGATGGCGACGGCCTCGTCGACGGTGTCGCGGGTCCAGATCAGGGGCGGCGAGATCACGTTGAGATGCCCCACCGGACGAATGATCAGTCCGCGCTGCTGGGCCTCGAAGGCCACCCGATCGCCGACACGCGCGTCCACCGGAAACAGCGCCTTGGTGTCCTTGTCTGCCACGTTCTCGATGCACATCATGAAGTGGCTGCCGCGCACGTCGCCGACGGTGGGATGTCGTGACAGCGTCGCCAGTGCCTGCTCCAGATAGGGGCCGACCTCGCGGACGTTGGCGCAAAGCTCTTCTCTCTCGAGGATCTCGATATTCTTGAGCGCCGCGGCGCAGCTGACCGGATGTCCGGAGTAGGTGAAGCCGGTGCTGAGTACTCCGCCCTTGCCCTGGGGCGTGCCCAGCACCTCGTAGAGGCGGTCGGAGATCAGGGTCGCGCCGAGCGGGGCATAGCCCGAGGACAGGCCCTTGGCCAGGTTGATGACGTCGGGCTGGGTGTCGAATACCGCTTCCGAGGCGAAGATGTGGCCGAGGCGACCGAAGCCGGTGACCACCTCGTCGGCGATATACAGGATGTCGTGGGCGCGCAGCACCTCCTGCATGCGGGCGTGATAGCCCCGGGGGGCCACCAGTACGCCGCCGGCTCCCATGATCGGCTCGGCGATGAAGGCGGCGATATTGTCGGCGCCGATCTCGGCGATGGTGGCCTCGAGTTCCGCGACCAGATGATCACAGTACTGTGCTTCATCCATGCCTTCGGGGCGACGATAGAGGTTGGCCTCGCTTAGATGGGTGACCAGACCATCGAGGGTGTCGAATTCCCAGTTGTTGCTCTCGATGCCGGTCAGGCTCGCGGCCAGGTAGGTGGTGCCGTGGTAGGCGTTGTGGCGCGACAGGATACGCTTCTTGTTCGGCTTGCCCAGGCGGTTGAAGTAGTAGTGCACCAGGCGGATGGTGGCGTCGTTGGCGGTGGAGCCTCCGCAGCTGTAGAAGACATGGTTGAGGTGGGCCGGGGCCAGTTCGGCGAGCTTGGCGGCCAGCCGCGTAGCCGGTGCGTTGGACAGATTGTTGAAGGTCGAGAAGTAGGCCATGCGGGTGGCCTGTTCGGCCATGGCCTGGCCGATCTCGGCGCGACCGTGGCCAACGTTGACGCACCACAGCCCGGCGATGCCGTCGATAAAGCGGTTGCCGTGAATGTCCTGAACGTGGATGCCCTCGGCATCGGTGATCAGCTCGCAGCCCTTGTCGTGGAAGACGCTGAAGTCGGTGAAGGGATGGACGAAGTGGTCCCGATCCTGGCGCCACAGGGTCTCGGCATCCAATGTTGTTGGGACTGGGGCCGGGGCCGGAACCGGAGCCGTGTCGGCGACGGGAGTCGAGGGGCGGGACGAGAGGCGAGTGTCGGGTGTTGTCATTGGAAACCTCCTTGGGAAGGTCTCCAGTCTCGCCAGACTGCCCCTGTCGATGACATATCCTTATGAGGGTAGGTCTCCTCGGGCCGCCAGGCGGCGGCAGTGCCGGTATCACCGATGGGGTAGCCTATGATCGACTCAGGTTGCCATGACCTTGATCTACCTCATGATTGAGAGAGGGGGGCGCGAAACGGCACTACCGAGACTTGAGGCAGACGTAGCGATCCTCCGACGTTGGTGTAGGCTGTGCCGTAATGATCCGCAGGTGCCGGAAGAGGTGGCCCAGATTCTGGCGCGGCGGATGCTGAATGGTCAGTCCGGATACTTTGCCATGTTGCCAGCACCACCCTTTACTCGTCGTGCCCTGGGCACCCTTGTCGCCTTTCTGATGTCGGCCCCGTTACCCGCTATCGCCGCCAACTGTGGCGCCTCGGGAGGGCTGGCTTTTGTCGGTGTCACCAACGATGGTTCGCGCTCGGTGTGGTTGTCGGGGACCTCGCCGGGCGACTTCGGGCTGGAGGCGGCGCAGGGAAAGCAGAGCGTCGATGAGTGGACGCGCAATGCCGGCGGCCTGCACCTGACCCTGTCGCCAGTGGTATCCAACGGCAACGGTGGTGTGCACAAGCTTCTGGATCTGGGGGGCAACAAGGATTGTCTGCTGGATACCCAGAACCAGAAGGGTGGCTTCACATTGCCGCCGGCCGGGCAGATCCCGATGCCGGAGCGTCCGGGCATTACCCCTCCCATCGGCAAGATCTTTCCTGATTTTTCCCGCCCTGGCGGGGTGACGCCGCCGATAGGTACGGTGCCTCCGGGCTTCCGACCGCCCACCGGGGTGACGCCGCCGGTGGGCACGGTACCTCCAGGCTTCGGGCCACCCACCGGGGTGACGCCGCCGATAGGTACGGTGCCGCCAGGCTTCCGGCCACCCACCGGGGTGACGCCGCCGGTAGGGACGGTGCCACCGAACTTCCGGCCGCCCACCGGAGTGACGCCGCCGATAGGGACGGTGCCGCCAGGCTTCCGACCCCCGACCGGGGTGACGCCACCGATAGGCACGGTGCCGCCAGGCTTCCGACCCCCGACCGGGGTGACGCCGCCGATAGGCACGGTGCCGCCGGACTTCAGGCCGCCCACCGGAGTGACGCCTCCGATAGGTACGGTGCCACCGGACTTCAGACCACCCACCGGGGTAACGCCACCGATAGGCACGGTGCCTCCGGACTTCAGGCCACCCACCGGGGTGACGCCGCCGATAGGCACGGTGCCTCCGGGCTTCCGGCCGCCGACCGGGGTAACGCCGCCGATAGGTACGGTGCCCGCCCCCGAACGTCCGCCGGTGGGGGTGACGCCGGGGCGGCCCACCCTGGGGCAATGGAGCCTTCCTCCGAACGTTGCGCGGCCGGGCGAGGTAGCGCCCCCCATCGGTGTCGTGCCTCCGGATGTCAGGCCACCTTCCGGGGTGACACCTCCCATCGGCGTCGTACCGCCTGAACAGCGTCCGCCGTCGGGTCTGACACCCTCTTTGCCATCGATGCCCCAGGGCCAGATCGTTGGCCGTGTCGACGCGGCCGAGTGGTATGCCGGGCGGGTGCCGCTGCCGGCTAACCGCTGCATCGACCCTCGTCACGACCCCAGGCTCGGGGGCGCACCGCTGGCCGACGGTACCCTGCCGGTGGTGACCTGCCCCGAGAACCTGCTGCGCCAGCACGCCCAGGCAAGAACCCGGAACGCGCTGGAGGCCACCTTGATGGAACAGGTGCCGATCACCGCAGGGCGTCAGGGAGAGCCGGTCTCTCCCTGGAACACCTGGGTGGATGCTCGTTATACCGATATCTCCGATGACCGTGATGGCCAGGATCTGGATGGCGAGGCCCAGGTAGTGGCGGTGGGTGTCGACCGCTGGGTGTCGGAGCAGACGGTGGCGGGGGGCAGTTTCAGCGTCGACTCGAGCCGCTCTGACAACTTTGGCGGCGCCTGGGACAGCGACAGCGATGGCTTCAGCATCTCGCCCTATGTCGCCTATCGACTGTCCGAGCGCTGGGCGTTGGACGCATCACTGATCTGGCGCTGGGGTGACAATGACACCGAACTGGCGACCCTGGAAGGCAGCTTCGACACCCGTAGCTTCGGCGGCGCGCTCAATGCCCACGGTCAGTACCGCTGGGGGGAGGCCCTGTTGCGTCCCACCGTCTCGCTGTTCTACTCCCGTGAGCGCAGCGACGACTATGACCTGGACGGCAAGATCCTGGGGATACCGGTGGAGGTGGAAGTGCCCGGCGACTCCTACAGCACCGGCGTAGCGTCGGTCAGTGGTGAGCTTAGCCGTATCTACCACACTGACCACGCGGGTCTGATCATGCCCTACGCCGAACTGGGGGTGGACTGGGCCTTCGAGCAGCCCAACGACGGGCGCTACCTCAACGAGGATCTGGAGTGGGAGGACCCTTCTGACCTGACGGGTACCCTGCGCACTGGCGCCCGCTGGTTTGTCGGCGAGGCCACCCTGCTCGAGGCCAGCGCCGGCTATCTCAGCATCGGCCATGATGACCTGGATATCTGGGAGGGGCGGTTGTATCTCTCCTACCGCTTCTGAGCGGGTGCGTCAGTCACGCTGCTGGCGGGAGATCAGCGCTACGTGATCGAGAAAGGCGCGAAACAGCTCGGCCTGACTCGTGACCTGCAGGCGCTGATAGACGTGCTTGCGGTGGACCTTGACGGTGCCGTCGCTGATGCCGAGCTCTCGCGCCGCCGACTTGGCCGAGTGGCCCGCGAGCAGCAGGCGCACGATATCCTGCTCGCGGCGGGTGAGCACACCCTGGCCAAAGCTCGAGAAGGCGGCGTCGACGGGCTCGACCTCCTGGTGTTGCGGTTCGAAGGCACTGCGTTGCCAGCTCCAGAACCGCTGAAGCAGGGCTTCGACGATGGGCGTCAGGTGGCGTAGCGCCTGTACGGTGCGCCGAGTCAGCGGTGGTGACTGGGTACGGAAGCCGAGGGACAGCACCATCACGGTGTCGTCGCTGACCCGTGCGAAGAGTCCGATCTCATCCTTGAGTCCCAGGCCGCGATAGTAGTGGTGGTAGTACTCGCTGCTCTCGAAACGGTCCGGCGCCAGATCGCGAAGTCGATGGGTACCGTTATCCTGACCAGACTCGATGGCCTGGAACATCGGGTCGAGCAGGTAGACGCGACTCAGATAAGGGTCGATGTCGCGCTGGCGGCGTTCGGGGGGATAGTTGTCATGGACCACTCGCGGACGGCCTCGGCCCTGGTAGGCATGCAGGATCAGGGTGTCCATGGGCACCAGCTCGGCGAGTGCCTGCTCCAGCTGTCGCGGAAGGTCGCTGCGATCGGCACCCTGAATCAGGCCAGCCAGTCGTTGGTGCCAGGCCTGGGCCGCGCTGGATGCCAGGTAGTCGATGGGAGTCATGAGGCTCGCTGGGTCGAAAGTCTGAAGCCAACACTGTATCACTTCGTTATTGGTGTCAGTGGTCGTCCCGAGGGTCTGCCGGGCTCGGCGTGACGTGGCGCTGGGGCGAGTCGGGCTGCTATCTTGGACTCCTTTGCCAACGGGACGGCAGCATGAGCGTGAGCATGACGACTCCAAGGGGCGGCGACAGGGCGAGCCGTCGCGAGATCTTCGGCTGGGCGATGTTCGACTTCGCCAATCAGGCCTACACCCTGCTGATCATCACCGTGGTGTTCGGTGAACTCTTCACCACGGTGATCGTCGGCGACCGAGGCGACGACTTTCGCCTGGCCAACCTGCTGTGGAGCCTGGCGCTGGCGCTGAGCTTTCTGCTGGTGGTGGTGACCGGCCCGCTGTGTGGTGCGGTGATGGACTACCGCGCCGAAAAGAAGCGCTTCCTGTTTGCCAGCTATCTGGCCACCATCGCCACCACCGCCATGCTGTACTTTGTCGAGCCGGGCTACGTGGCGCTGGGCTTTGTGTTGATCATCCTGTCCAACTACGCCTACTCCATGGGCGAGTCCTTTATCGCGGCCTTTCTTCCTGGGCTTGGGCCGCCAGAGAAGCTCGGCGCCATCTCCGGTTTCGGCTGGGCGCTGGGCTATGTCGGCGGACTGGTGGCGGCGGGCTTCACCCTGGCCATACTGGGCGAGGCCACCGCGGATAACTTCGAGCGGATCCGTTGGGTCGGGCCCTTTGCCGCGGGCTTCTTCCTGTTGGCGGCGATACCAACCTTCGTCTGGCTCAAGGAGCGCGCGGAACCACAGCCCCATCGCCAGCCCTTCGCCCGCATCGCCTGGCAGCGGGTATCGACCACCCTGCACGAGCTGCGTCGGTTCCGTGACCTGGGTCTGTTTCTGACCTCGGTGCTGTTCTCCATGGCCGGTGTCTACATCATCATCGCCTTCGCCTTCATCTATGGCGCCCAGGTCATCGGCTGGCAGGAAAGCACCCGCAACCTGATGTTCATCATCGTCCAGATCACCGCCGCGGCAGGGGCTCTCGGATTTGGCTTTATCCAGGACCGCATCGGTACCCTGGTGACCTATCTGATGACTCTGGTGCTGTGGGTGCTGGCGATCCTGGCCATCTGGGCCACCCCCGAGGTCACCGCCTGGCTAAACGCTACCTGGGGACTCGACTGGCAGGCCGAGCAACTGTTTCTGGTGGTCGGCTGCCTGGCGGGCCTCAGCCTCGGCTCCAGCCAGTCGGCCAGCCGGGTCCTGGTAGGCCTGTTCTCGCCCCGCCAGAAGGCGGCCGAGTTCTTCGGGTTCTGGGGGTTGGCCAACAAGCTGGCGGGGGTCATCGGTATCGTCGGCCTGGGACTGCTGCAGGCGGCGGTGGGGCTCAAGGCTTCGATCCTGTTGTGCGCTGCCTTCTTCATCATCGCCATCGTGATCTGCGCTGGCGTCAATCAGCGCCGCGGCCAGCGGGTGGCAGGGGAGTGGGAAGCCAGGCTGGACGATACGCACTGAACCACCTGGGCCGAGGGAACGCTATCGAGGACCTTGGCCGAGAGACCCGCTCCGAGGACGTTTGAATGCTGCCGGACGCGCTGTTCGCACCCGATACTCTGATCCTTTTGTCGGCCATCTTCGTCCTGGCAGGACTGGTCAAGGGAGTGCTCGGCATGGGCATGCCCACGGTACTGCTGGCGCTGTTGACCGCGACCCTGGGGCTGCCTCTGGCCATGGCGCTGATGCTGGTGCCCACGGTGGTCACCAACGTCTGGCAGGCCCTGGTGGGAGGGCATCTGCTGGCGCTATGCCGTCGGCTCTGGTTGTTTCTGTTGGCGGCGGTGCTGGCGGTCTGGCCGGGGGTATGGGTGCTGGCCAGCGTCGAGGCTCACTGGCTGTCGTTGCTGCTGGGGCTGTTGCTGATGCTCTACGCACTGATGAATCTGAGCGGGCGACGGCTGCGCTTCTCGGGAAGCCCGGTCCAGGCCGGCGCCGTCGGCGCGATGAATGGCGTCCTGACCGGGCTGACAGGCTCCAGCGTCTTCCCCGGGGTGCCCTTTCTGCAGGCCATCGGTCTGTCACGGGACGCCCTGGTTCAGGCCATGGGGCTGTTGTTCAGCCTGTCGACCCTGAGCCTGGCGCTGGCACTCGGCGAGAGGGACTTGCTCTCCACCGACCTGCTGCTGGCGTCGAGCCTGGCGCTGCTGCCGGCGAGTCTTGGCATGTGGTGGGGCGCCTGGCTCAGACGCCGGCTATCCGAGGCGCGCTTTCGCCAGGTGTTTCTGCTTGGCCTGCTGGCCATGGGCGGCTACCTGGTGACGCGTTCGCTGCTTGCGGCTTGAGCAACGACCCGGGCGACCCGAGCTTCATCGAGAGCTGCATTGGGCCGTTGCAGGCGCCGTCAGGGGTTGCCGGGGCGCCCCAGGGTTCGTTACTTCGGACGTTCCAGTGAGAACAGGTCGGTGCAGCGTGCGTAGTCGCTGCCGGCCATGCGCCCGATCGGGGCCAGGGCGTCGCAGCTGACGTGTCGACCGTTCCACACCCGGGGATCGGCGTGGATGACGGTCACCTCGGCCAGTACCAGGTTGCCTGACAGCGGACGGTCGCCGAAGTGCAGGATATCGTGAAGGCGACAGCCGAAGGCAACCGGTGCCTCCTGAATACGCGGTACCCGCAGGTCTCCCAGGCTGGCCTTGGTCAACCCGGCATGGTCGAACTCGTCTCCCTCGGGCGGCAGGCTTGCGCTGGTGGCGTTGAGCGCCTCGGCCAGCGCCTCACCACCGATATGCACGATGCACTCGCCGACCTGCTTGAGGTTGGCGATGGTGTCCTTGGTGGCGCCTTCGCCGTTGAGCAATGGAGAAAACGCCAGCACGGGGGGATCGACGCTGGCCACATTGAAAAACGAGAAGGGCGCCAGATTGGCGTGACCGCTCTCGCTCAGGGTCGACACCCAGGCGATGGGACGCGGAGCGATGGCTCCGGAGAACAGTCGATAGATCAGGCCGGCGTCCAGCTCGCTGACCTTGAGGGTGGCGTCGTCGCTCACTGTCGAACTCCTTGTCTTCATTGTCGTTGCAACAGCACCCGTTGTGATGGTGCCAGTTGGCGTGGGGCGGTCCAGGCGTTATCCCAGCACGCCGAGCCCGACAGGTCCAGCCTTGGCGGAGATACACGACCGAGGCCATCGCGCCGGTGCTGGAAAGGCGCCAGGGCCGCCAATCAGGCCCCGGTGCCTGGTCGGCGTCGGCGAGCGTTCAGGGAATCGGTGCCTCGAGGAAGTCACGCAACTGTTTTTCGGCCTGCTGGATGTTCACCACGCCGTCGATGTGGCCGCGGTCACCCTCCAGGGCCTCGAGGGTCACCGGGGTGCCGTCGGCCTCGATCAGTGCGGCGGTCTCGCGAACCTTCTGGGGCGAGAACACCAGGTCGTCTTCGCTGTAGAGCATCAGGGTCGGGGCCTCGATGGCGGCCAGGCCCGCCTCCAGGCTGTCGCCATGGCCAGTCATGAAGGCCTGGTTGGCCTTGACCAGGTACAGCAGATGGTTGGCGTCGGCGGTGGCAGCCCGCTGTTCGGCGACGCTGTCCAGGGTCGCCTCGACCTCGTACTGGGCTTCCAGTGAGCTCATCGGTGAGGTGTTGGCGTCGGCCCAGTCGCGGTCGAAGGTGGCGTCCGCCCAACGCCAGTGGTTGGCCTGCAGGGTGATCAGCTTCAACGACTCGCGTAGACCGTCGAGCGGTGGCGTCTGTCCGTAGTAGTCACCGCCGCGCCAGTTGGGGTCCAGCGTGATGGGGGCGGCCCAGGCGTCCAGGCTGGCGATCAGCCAGGGATCGGCCACGCCCGCACCGATCACCGGAATCAGGCGTTCGACCCGCTCGGGATAGGCGCTGGCCCACTCGTAAGCCTGCAGCGCCCCCATGGAGGCACCCATCACCGCGTGCAAGCGCTGGATACCGAGATCATCCAGCAAGGCCTTCTGCACATTGACGAAGTCGCGAATGGTCACCAACGGGAAGTCGGTGCCCCAGGGCTCGCCGGTGTCGGGGTTGTGACTGGCAGGGCCGGTGGTGGTGACTCTGGGGTCGCCGGCGTTGAGGTTGACCAGGGTGTCCGACGACACGACGTAATAGCGGTCGGTGTCGAGCGGCTTGCCGGGGCCGATGATGGCATCCCAGTAGCCCGGGGTCTCTTCACCGTCATAGCGGCCGGCGGCGTGACTGGTGCCGGAGAAGAAGTGGGTGATCAGGATGGCGTTATCGCCTGCCTCGTTAAGCTCGCCATAGGCCTCCCAGCCGACTCTGACCGGGGCGATGGTGTCACCGCCGACGGTGGTGTAGCTTGGCATCTCGAAGACCTGTTTGGTGACATTGTCCAGGCCGGTGGAGGCCGCCTCGTCATCGTTGTCGGCGCTGGCCAGTGCCGGCGAGGCGATAAGCCAGATCGAGGCGACGAGGAGGCCAAGGGCGACGGCGGCGCCAGGCTGGCGCCGGTCATGGAGAGCGGACGCATAAACTGTCATCATGAACCTTCCCTGGTGGTGGTTGGCGCGGACGATGCCGCGTACAGACACCAGTACAGCGTTCACCTGGCGCCTTCGCCATGCTGCCTTCGTCGTCCCGGCGCGAGGAGGACGAAACCGCCCGTGAGGAGAAACCGATGACCCAGCGACAGGGGACACGTGGCCCCGGGCTCGCCATGATGCTGTTGTTCTGGGTGCTGTTCATGGGGCTCGGTGGCTGGTGGGCGACGTCCTGGCTGGAGCAGCGCCTGAACCCCAATGCCAACCTGAATCAGGTGGCCGAGGGCGAGCCGTTGAGGCTCAAGCGCGGGCCTGGCGGACACTTCGTTGCGCCCGGCAGTATCAATGGCACGCCGGTGACCTTCCTTGTCGACACCGGCGCTACCCGTGTCGCTCTGCCGGGAGATCTGGCGGCAAGACTGTCGTTGCCGGACCTCGGCAGCGCCTGGTTTCATACCGCCAATGGTCGTGCACAAGGCACCCTGACACGCCTCGACAGCGTTACCCTGGGCGGCCTGTCGGCGACTCGGGTCGATGGCTCCATCAGCCCGGGCATGGAAGGTGAGACGGCGCTGCTGGGCATGAGCTTTCTCGGACGCTTCGACATTGCCATCCGTGGCGATATCCTGGAATTGCAGGCGCGCGGCTCCTCGTCACCGAGAGCCGACGCCGCTCCACACAAGGAGATTCAACCATGACCGCGCTCTCTCGATTGCGGCTGAAGTGGCCCATCCTCCAGGCTCCCATGGCCGGCGCCCAGGACGAGACACTGGCGCTTGCGGTCACCGCAGCCGGAGGCCTGGGAGGCCTGCCTGCCGGCATGCTGGCCCTCGAGGCGCTGGATCAGGCCCTTGCAGCGGTGGAAGGACAAGGCCCGGTCAACGTCAACTTCTTCAGCCATGCGTCGCCCGAGCCTCAACCGAGTCGACTGGAGAAGTGGCGAGCGTTGCTGGCCCCTTACCATGAAGAGTTGGGAATCGCGCCGCCACCTCCAAGTGACACGCCTACTAGACGGCCGTTCGACAGCGATGCCTGTGCCATCGTCGAGCGCCACCGTCCCGCCGTGGTGAGCTTTCATTTCGGTCTACCTGAGGCACAACTGGTCGAGCGGGTGAAGGCCTGCGGTGCGCTGGTGCTGTCTACCGCCACCACGGTGGATGAGGCCCGGTGGCTGGAAGCCCATGGCGCCGACGTGGTGATCGCCCAGGGCCTTGAAGCAGGGGGGCACCGGGGACATTTCTTGAGTGACGACCTGAGTCTTCAGTTGCCGCTGGCGTCATTGCTGCCCCGGGTGGTCGAGGCTATCTCGTTGCCGGTGGTGGCGACCGGAGGGATCGGCGACCCCCAGGGGGTCCGGCAGGCACTGGATCTGGGCGCCCAGGCGGTCCAGATCGGTACCGCACTGCTGTGCTGCCCCGAGGCATCGGTGAGGGCCGTCCACCGCAGGGCGCTGCAGGATGATGAAGCCTCCACCGACATCACCAATGTCTTCTCCGGTCGGCCCGCCCGCGGGATCGTCAATCGTGCCATGCGCGAGCTGGGGCCGCTGTCGGATGAGGTACCCGACTTTCCGCTGGCTGCCAGCGCCCTGTGCGAGCTGCGCGCGGCCCACGAGTCCCGTTGCAGCGGTGACTTTTCTCCGCTGTGGGCGGGCCAGAATCGACGCCACTGTCGTGAGGTACCGGTGGCCGAGCAACTCCAGTGGCTGGCAGGAGAACTCGAGGAGCAATGAGGAGCACGTCTTCCTGTGCGCTCGCAACGCCAACCTGGCGACAAGCGTAGATTGCGGTTCCTGGGGCAGGTCAGGGTCGCGAGGCAGCGCTAACGCTTCGGAAATCACGCGGCGCGTTTGCATAACCTGCGGCTTCGCTCTGGCATAAAAAAGCCGCGGCACTCGGCGATGAGTGGCCGCGGCTTCTGCTGATATCGGTTGATTATTGCTTTACCGATGTATTACCGCCTTGCGGCGGGGCGAAGGACATCGCCGAGCATGCTTTCGGTCTGTCGATCAGCACTCGCCTTCGGCGCACTTCTCGGTCTCGGCCAGGTCCGCGGCGTAGATGATGACGTCACCGTCTGTCTCATTCTTCCACCAGTGCCAGATCTCGTTGAACTCGGCGATGATCGACGGCGCCTTGTGAACGCGCGGCTGCTCATGCTTGGAGTTGTACTCGACGATCTCGCCCTGGAACACGAACAGGATAGCCGGGCGGTTTTCGTGGGAGTGGTAAGGCACGATGCCACCTGGTGCCACGTCGACGCGGCGGAAGCGCAGGTGACGTTGCTCGAGCGGTGCAGCGCCTGCCGGCAGCTTGACGTCCGCAAGGTCGATGTAGGCCAGTGTGGTATCGACCTCGTCAACGGGTTCCATCGGCGGATTTTTCTGATGTTCAAACATGGCGTAATTCCTTCTTGCGCAGCGTTGGGTTTGGTGGGGCGTGTATCACCGTGGTGATCTTCAGGTATCGGGGTAGATGTCTTTGACGGCCAGCACCGCATTGATGGTGACCGGGAAGCCGGCATAGGGCGCCAGCTGCATGAACAGTTCGACCAGCTCGTCACGGGTGAAGCCTAGTGAGCGTGCGATGCCGATATGGATGCGTAGCTGATTCTCGTGGCCTCCACAGGCCAGTGCCGAGAGCGTGGCGCTCTGGCGCAGCTTGGGGTCCAGGCCATCACGACCGTACATTTCGCCAAAGGGGAATTCGGCGACCAGGCGCATCAGGTCGGGGGCGAAGTCACCGAGCTTTTCCTCCAACGCTTGTGCGGCGGCGGGATTGTGCTTACGGAAGAAGGCGAGTCCCTTCTCCATGTTGGGTGAAACGGCGGTGGAACTCATTTTCCAGCATCCTCATGGCGACGATAGTGGTCGGGATAATCGCGTTCCGTGTCGGCCTTTCCGTAATCGGCAGCAGCAGGAAGACAAGCCATTTTTTTGCCGCTACCAATCTCTATATCGTTTGAAACATACGACTGTTTTATCTTGCTGAGTCATCACTTCTTGTCGGACTGATCCGTTTGCTCAGCTTGGTCGGTGCCGGGCCTGCAACCTTACCGGCACCGCTATGCCATAACGCCTATCGGGACCCGTTGCCGATCAGTGGGTGCCCTCGAACATGGCTCTCAGGTCGACGCTGTCCTGCTTGCCGATGTCGTCGTAGTGTTGCTCGATCCAGTCCTGGGCGCGTTTGCGGCCGAGATCTCGCAGATGGCACAGGAAGTCCCACTCGGCGTTGAGCTTCGATGAGGCCCCGAGGGGTTTCAGCAGGTCCTGGCTATCGATGATATGGACCAGCATGTCGCGATAGTTCTTGGGGTCGAGGTGGCCTTCGTGGATCAGTCGCTTGACGAAGGCAAGCGCCCTCAACTCCTTGAGCAGACTGGCGTTGAAGGTGATCTCGTTGGTGCGATTGAGGATCTCCTGGGCGCTGGTCGGCGACCCCTCACGCTCCACCGGATTGACCTGGACGATCAGAATGTCCCGGGACTCGGTGGTGTGATAGAAGGGAAACAGCGGAGGGTTACCGGAATAGCCGCCGTCCCAGTAGGGCACGCCGTCGACTTCGACCGCTTCGAACAGGAAGGGCAGGCAGGCCGACGCCATCACCATGTCGGGGGTGAGTTCGGCGCGATCGAAGATCTTGACGCGCCCGGTCTCGGCGTTGGTCGCGGCCACGAAGACCTTCATCTGGTCGCAGCCACACACATTGTCGAAGTCGACCTGCTCGACGATGATGTCCCGCAGGGGGTTGTACTTCATGGGGTTGAACTGGCTCGGCGAGAAGAATCGCGTCATCAGGTCGAAGTACACGTGGCCCGGCGAGTAGTCGAGGCTCCAGTTTCCGCTAAGACGATCCCAGGGGGTGCGCTGCAGAATGCTGAAGCGCGCCGACTGGGACACGGCACGCCAGAACGTTTCCAGTTTTTCGCGCCCAGCCTCTCGCCCGCCCTGGACCAGACCATCGGCCAGAACGACAGCGTTCATGGCGCCAGCGGAGGTGCCGGAAATGGCCTCGATCTCGATGCATGGGTCGTCGAGCAGGGCATCGAGGACCCCCCAGGTAAAGGCGCCGTGAGCGCCTCCACCCTGAAGTGCCAGACTTATTTTCTTGGGTGGCTTGGCCATCAAGCTCTCCTGTCATCTTGGTGCGGTCGTCCGTGAGGCCGTCTTCCCTTGCCGGGAAAAGTGCGGCAGCAGCGGCGTCGGCGGCAGGTTCGCCGCATGCTTCACCCTGTCGAACGGTGCTTCAGTGTGCTGTCCAGCCGCCATCGACCGGCAGGGCGATTCCCGTCATGGAGGCGGCGCCGTCCGAACACAGGAACAGCGCCGTGGCCGCCAGTTGTTCGGTGGTGACAAATTGGCGGGTCGGCTGGTTGGCGAGCAAGACGTCGCGAATGACCGAGTCCTCGGAGATACCGCGTGCCTTGGCGGTGTCGGGAATCTGCTTCTCGACCAGAGGCGTCAGCACGTATCCCGGGCAGATGGCATTGACGGTGATGCCGTGTTCGGCGACTTCCAGCGCCACGGTCTTGGTCAGTCCCAGAACGCCGTGCTTTGCGGCCACATAGGCCGACTTGAAAGGCGATGCCACCAGAGCATGGGCGGACGCGATGTTGATCACTCGCCCCCAGCCACGTGCCTTCATGCCAGGCAAGGCGGCCTTGGTCAGGTGAAAAGCGGAATTCATGTTGATGGCGATGATCGCGTTCCACTTGTCCTCGGGGAACTCGTCCACCGGTGCCACATGCTGAATACCGGCGTTGTTGACGATGATGTCCACGCTGCCGAATTCTGCCTCGGCCCGCTTGTGCATGGCGCTGATCTCGCCGGGGTCCATCATGTTGGCGTTGTCATAGACGACCTTGACGCCGTGCTTTTCGAGACTGGCGCGAGTGGCCTCCACGTCCGCGGCGGCCTCGATACCGTTGATGACCAGGTTGATGCCCGCCTTGGCGAAGCCTTCGGCGATACCGAGACCGATACCGCTGGTGGAGCCGGTGATGATGGCGGTCTTCTGCTGGGGCATGGATCACTTCCTCTAGAGACGAGATCGCCGGCGCTGGCCGGCAGGAACTTGCAGCGTGTTCATGGCTTGACCGATAGGTCGCTTCACTGGCCTCGCTTCGTCGACGAGCTTTTTCGATGGCTTCATCGTCGGGCTGTATCGGCGAGCTTTGTCGATGCCGTCATCGACATCGACCAGCTCCACAGAGCTCGACGTGTTTCACCGAGTCCGATCAGGCGGCAGGCCGGCAGCAGGCTCGTTGGTCATGGCCTTGTTCGACAGTGTCACCAGCATAGACTGGCATGCAAGATTCGGCTTTTGCTGAAATGGCTTTATCCACATAATGCTCATCAATGCTTAGCAGCAAAGCCGTTTGCCGCCTGACGAATACCCGGGCGCGCGTCGGTAACTTCCTTGGGAGCGCAGCGAACCACTGGTAAAATGCCTGCATGAATCCCAAGTCGCCCACGCTACCCGCCGACCTGCGCGACGATCCTCTCTACTATCTGCGTCACTTTCAGTTTGTGCTCGACTGGGTGATGGCACGCCACGCCGACCTGCTGGCAGAGCCAGAACAGCGCTTTATCATGGCCTTCGGCGAGCTGCCGGAGGCAGCCCAGGCGTTGCTGGTCCGCATGGTCTCGCGCAAGGGCGAGCTGTTTCGCACAAGTCGCCTGGTCTACACCGAGGTCGATGATCTCGAGCAGGCGCTGAGTCGACTGGCGGCGGCGCAGCTGGTGGAGCTTGATCCCGTGCTGAGTCTCGATGACCTGCTTGCACAGTTGCGCCTGCCCGAGGCTCGACGGGTCTTCGCCGAAACTGTGTCCGCTTGCGGTCTGCCCACCTCGGTCTCCAAGTCGCGTCTGTGCGAGGCGCTGGACGGCCAGTTCACGCCGCGGCGCTGGAGCGTCTGGTGGCCTGAGTCCGACGAGACCCTGGTGCGGGTGTCGGTAATGTCGGTGTGTGATCGACTGCGCCTGATGTTCTTCGGCAATCTGCGCCAGAGCTGGTCCGATTTCGTGATGGCCGAGCTTGGCCATATGCGCTATGAACGGGTGAGTCTCGATCCCGCATCGCGGGGGTTTCAGCAGCGTCAGGAGGTGGATGCCTACCTCTGCCTACATCGGCTGCGAGAGCGATTCGACGACGGCGAAGCCGTGGCTGATATCTGGTCGGCAGTACCGAGGTTGCCCGACGACAACCCCTGGCTCGCGGCGCGGCGGTCTCGCCTGCTGCTGCGTCTGGGTCAGCAGGCCCAGCGAGAGGGGCAGGCGGCGCTGGCGCTGGAGATCTTCTCCTTTGCTGGCCCGGGCGAAGCGCGGGTGCGTCGACTGCGCCTGCTGGAGCGAGAGGGCGAGCATCACCAGGCGTTGACGCTGGCGACCCAGGCGCTCGAGGCACCGCTGGACGACGCCGAGCGCCAGGCGCTTGCCCGGCTGGTGCCGCGATTGCAGCGCCGCCTGGGTCTGCCGGTGCTCAAGCCGGCAGCACAGGCGCCGCCGAAGAGCTGGAGCCTGAGCTTGCCGCCACAATCGCTGGCGGCCAGTGGCTCGGTGGAGCTGGCGCTGCGTGATCACCTGGCCCGGGATGAGGCCCCAGCCTTCTACGTCGAGAATCACCTCTTCGCCGGGCTCTTCGGGCTGCTCTGCTGGGACGTCATCTTCGCCCCCTTGCCGGGAGCCTTCTTTCATCCCTTTCATCGAGGGCCGGCGGATCTGTATCGGCCAGACTTCGTATCGCGGCGGCGTGATCGCTTCGATGCCTGCCTGGAGGCGCTGGCGAGCGGCGACTACCGCGAGCGTATCAGGGCCCGCTGGCGCGACAAGCAGGGGCTGGCCAACCCCTTCGTCTACTGGGAAGTGCTCGACGAAGCCTTGCTGGAACTGGCACTTCACTGTATTGCGCCTGAACACCTGGCGGTGCTGTTCGAGCGCCTTCTCGAGGATCTCAAGGCCAACCGATCTGGCTGGCCGGACCTGATCCAGTTCTTTCCCGATGCTGGGCAGGGCCAGCCCCGCTATCGTCTGATCGAGGTCAAGGCGCCAGGTGACCGGCTGCAGGACAACCAGCGACGTTGGCTTGAGCACTTCCAGTGCCACGGCATTCCGGTGTCGGTGTGCCACGTGAGGTGGTCCGATGGCTGAGGGGTTTTCATCGTCTGACGATGCCGAGACAGCTACCTCGGACACGGCCGAGTCGGTCTCTCTCCGCGTCGGCGTGCGCGAACTGTGCGAGTTCACCGGTAGACGCGGTGATCTGGATCACCGCTTCACCCCGGCCCCCAGCTCGCGGGAAGGGATAGAGGGCCATGCCCGCGTCGTGGCCCGACGTGGCGAAGGCTACCGCAGTGAGGTGATGGTGGTCGCCACCCTCGAGGGACTCAAGGTCCAGGGGCGCATCGACGGTGTGGCCGAGAACGGTGGGCGACTCGAAGAGATCAAGACCCACCGGGGACGCCTGGAGCGCATGGCCGACAATCAGCGCGCGTTGCACTGGGCCCAGGTGCGGGCCTACGGCGCACTTTGGTGCCACCAGCAAGGGCGCGAGCGGATTACCCTGGCGCTGGTCTATCTGGATCTGGTCAGCGGTCGCGAGACTTGCCTGAGCGTCGAGGCCGAGGCCGCCACGCTGTGGCAGGAGCTTGAGTCGGCCTGTCGCGCCTATCGAGCCTGGGCGCTGGCCGAAGCCTCACATCGCCGGCGGCGAGATGAAGCGCTGGACCGTCTGACGTTTCCCTACCCGGCGTTCAGGCCTGGGCAGCGCGAGATGGCCGAGACCACCTACAAGGCCGTCGCCACTGGCCGGGATCTGCTGATCGAGGCGCCGACTGGCATCGGCAAGACCCTGGGGAGCCTGTTCCCGCTGCTCAAAGCGATGCCCCGCCAGGCGCTGGACCGCGCCGCCTTTCTGACCATGAAGACCACCGGCCGACAGCTGGCGCTGGCGGCACTGGCGCAGCTCGACCCTGGCCCACAGCGCAAGCTGCGCACGCTGGAGCTGATCGCTCGGGACAAGGCCTGCGAGCATCCTCAGCTGGCCTGCCACGGAGATAGCTGTCCTCTGGCTGAGGGCTTCTACGACCGACTGCCCGAGGCGAGGCAGGCGGCAGTGGAGCAGGGCTGGCTGGATCGTGACGGACTCAGGCAGGTGGCGCTTGAGCATCGCGTCTGCCCCTACTACCTGGGCCAGGAGATGGCTCGCTGGTGCGATCTGGTGGTCGGCGACGTCAATCACTATTTCGACTCGAGCGCGCTGTTGCACGGCTTGGCCCAGGCGCGACAGTGGCGCCTGGGTGTGCTGGTGGACGAAGCCCACAACCTGATCGAGCGTGCCCGTGGCATGTACTCGGCGAGCCTCGACCAGCGCCGTCTTGCTCGTTTGCAAAAGGAGGCGCCGGGGGCGCTGCGCCAGCCTCTGGCCAGGGTGATCAAGCAGTGGCAGGCACTGGTGCGTCAGCACGGCGGAGAGGACCCGGGCAGTCGCGAAGCGCCACGCTGGTTTGCCCTCGACGCCTTGCCGGCGGAGTTGATCGGCTCCCTTCAGGGACTCTGTGGTGCCATCGGCGACCACCTGGGCGAGCATCCGGAGGACACCCAGCCGGCGCTGACCGACTGCCTGTTCGAGGCGTTGGCCTTCGTTCGGCTGGCGGAGCGTTTCGGTGATCATTCGCTGTGCGAGCTCACCCGTCACGGGCGCGGGCGGGCACGACTGGCCATCGTCAACCAGGTGCCCGCCGACTTCCTGCGGCCCCGTTTCGCCGCGGCTCACGCAAGCGTGCTGTTTTCCGCGACCCTGGCGCCACCACGCTATCAGATCGACCTGCTGGGGCTAGCCGAGGACACGGTATGGTCCGAGGTCGCGTCGCCTTTTGTCGCCGAGCAGCTCGAGGTGCGGGTGTGCGCGCAGCTGTCTACCCGCTACCGCGATCGGAAGCGATCCCTGCCGGGAATACTCGACGTCATGAGCGAGCAGTACCGTCGACGTCCCGGCCACTATCTGGCGTTCTTCTCGAGCTTCGCCTACCTGGAGCAGGTGCGAGAAGCCCTGGCCGAGGCCCATCCCGACATTCCTCAGCGCGCCCAGCGACGCGCCATGAGCGAGGCGGAGCGGGAGGCCTTTCTGGAGGACTTTGTGCCAGGGGGTGAGGGAATCGCCTTCGCGGTACTCGGAGGCGCCTTCGCCGAAGGCGTCGACCTGCCCGGCGAGCGTTTGATCGGTGCCTTTGTCGCCACCCTGGGGCTACCCCCCAGCGATGCCCGCCAGGAGGCGCTGAAGACACGCCTCGAGCAACGCTTCGGTCGCGGTGACGACTACGCCTATCGTATTCCCGGGCTGATCAAGGTGGTCCAGGCGGCCGGGCGGGTCATTCGCGGGCCCCAGGATACCGGCACCCTGGTATTGCTGGACGATCGCTTCGCCAGACCGGAGGTGCAGGCGAGGCTGCCCCGCTGGTGGGAAACGGCCCGGCGCTGACGTCGTCCCTGTGTCTGACCTGTCGCTGCCCTTGTCCGTTCTCTGCCCTTGCCTGGGCAGACTGGCCGTCGACGTGGCCGGTGAATGGCAGGGCAAGCGACTTCTGACATGAGGGCCGGAGGTTCTAGCACTAGGGCCGGAGGTCAGGACTCGTTGGCCGAGCGCTTGGTGTCGTCGCTATCCGAGGCTTGGCGCCGGGGGATTTCCTCGACCCGGGTCAGGATGTCCTCGTCGGCCTCGAACAGGGTCTCGAGCTCCTTGGCCGCCTGTCGCACCGTCTGCATCTGCTTCTTCTCGTTGCCGAAGACCTCGAGCTGACGCCGCAGGGTCTCCTCGTCGTGGGGGCGGAAGGTGTCGATGGTGTGCTGGGCCTGGTCGCGGGGCACACCGAGCCCGATCAGCACCTCACGGGTCATTTCCAGGCTCGCCGGCAGCAGCTCACGAAGGATAAAGCCGACCTTGGCACGCATCAGCAGCTGGGCATGGTGACGATCTCGGGCACGTGCATAGATCTTGAGGTGAGGGAAGCGCTTGCTGGCGCGATGGATGATGCGCATCGAGATATCCGGATCGCCGACCGCGACCACCAGCACCTGGGCATGACGCGCGCCGGCGGCATCCAGCAGGTCCAGTCGGGTAGCGTCGCCGTAGTACACCTTGTTGCCGTAGCGACGCACGAAGTCGACGTGGTCGGCATTGATGTCGAGGACGGTGTAGGGGATCTCGAGCCCTTGAAGCGCACGCCCCATGATCTGGCCGAAGCGACCGAAGCCGACCAGAATGATGCGTGGCGAATCATCGCCCATGGCATCGAAGTCGCGCTTGGGCCGAGGCTTCTTGAACAATGGCCGCACCAGCCGTTCGTGGCCCAGAAACAGGATCGGGGTGGCGGCCATGGACAGCGACACTACCAGCACCAGAACGTGCACGAGGTCCTGCGCCAGCAAGGCGGCGGAACCCGCGGCGGTCAACAGCACGAAGGCGAATTCTCCGCCCTGTGACAACAGCACACCGAGGGTGGTGGTCTCGCGCCAGCCGCAGCGGTAGACCCGAGCGGCGATCATCAGGCTGGCGCCCTTGGCCAGCAGCAGCAGTGCGGTCAGCCCCAGCACCAGCCCAGGGGACTGTGTCAGCAGACCGACCTTGGCGGTCATGCCCACCGCCATGAAGAATAGCCCCAGCAGCAGACCGCGAAACGGTTCGATGTCGGCCTCGATGCTGTGGCGATACTCGGAATCGGCCAGCAGGATACCGGCGATAAAGGCGCCAAGTGCCATGGACAGTCCGGCGAGCTCCATCAGCAGGGCGGCACCGATCAGTACCAGCAACGACATGCCGGCGAACACTTCGCGGCTGTCGGTGGCCGCGGCCAGGCGGAACAGCGGCGGCAGCAGCTTGCGCCCGCCAAAGATCAGACCGGTGAAGGCGGCGACGGCGATGGCGACTTCCTTGAGCACCGCAGTCATGCCGCCGCTGACCAGCGAGTCGGCGGCAAGGATCGGAATCACCGCCAGTACCGGAATGGCCGCCATGTCCTGGAACAGCAGCAGCGCAAAGGCATGGCGTCCGTGGCGGCTGTTGAGTTCCTGGCGCTCGCCCAGCAGGTGCAGTACCAGTGGCGTAGAGCAAAGCCCCAGACTGAAGCCCACCACCGCCGCCGCCACCGGCGGAAGGCCCAGTGCCAGGGCGGTCAGGCCCAGCACCAGGGTAGTGATGGCCACCTGCAGGCTGCCAAAGCCGAACACCGCCTTGCGCATCAGCTTGAGCCGCGCCGGTTTCAGCTCCAGGCCGATGACGAACAGCAGAAAGACGATACCGACTTGCGAGAACTGCAGTACCCCTTCTGCGTCCGGTACCAGGCCGAGGGCCGAGGGGCCAATCAGCACGCCGGCGATCAGGTAGCCGAGCACTTCCCCCAGGCCAAGGCGTTTGATGATCGGGACCACCAGCACCGCCGCAGTGAGAAAGATCAAGACGTTGAGAAGCAGCGCGGTGGCCAAGGTCGGGTCTCCAGGGCGGCTCGTGGGTGGGCCCCATAGCATACCTGATGTCACCGGCATGCATGTTATGCCGATAGCAGCGTGGGCGCTGGGGCGGGGCTCTGTTGCAGGAGGGCTCTGTTACAGGGCGTTGATGCAGGGCTCTGAGGCGGAGCTTTGCTGCGGTGTGCTGGTGCCGGGGCTGGTTCGCGGTGCTGGACAGCCCCCGGCGTCACGGCACCTTTAGCGCCGTGGGCCGCAGCGGGGGCTTCTGCTCATTCGGACGAGAGGCTGTCCTCACCGAGGGCGACATAGCCTGGCAGTGCCTGGATACGTTGGATCCAGGCACGAATGCCGGGAAAGGCGCCGAGATCGAAGCCGCCTTCGTGGGCCACATGGGTGTAGGCGTAGAGCGAGATGTCGGCGATGGTGGGGTGCTCGCCCACCAGAAAGGGCGTAGCCTCCAGCTGACGCTCCATGACGCCGAGCGCCTTGTAGCCGCCTTGTTGCTTGGCATCGAATTCGGCCCGCCGGTCCTCCGGCAATCCGAGGTAGAGCGAGATGAAGCGCGCCACGGCGATGTAGGGCTCATGACTGTACTGTTCGAAGTATTGCCACTGCAGCACCTTGGCATGGCGGTAACGATCCTCGGGCAGCCACTCACTGCCGCTGGCCAGGTAGTGGAGGATAGCGTTGGATTCCGCCAGAAAGCGTCCATCATCCAGCTCGAGCAGGGGGATCTTGCCGTTGGGGTTGCGGCCCAGGAAGTCTTCTTCGCGGGTGTCCCCGGCCAGGATGTCGATGCCTATCCACACCATGCGAATGTCCAGCAGCGATGCCAGCAGCTTGATCTTGTAGCAGTTTCCCGAGCGTGTATCGCCGTAGAGATTCATGGAGGTGTCCCCTGGTGCATGGATGAAGAGTCTATGGTGTCACTATTGCGGGAGGCGGGAAGGTCGACAGCGCGATTCGGCACTGAGCGACGCTGCGGGAGTCGCAGTGGCATCTGGCAGCTTCTATCCTGTTCCAGGCGGTCAGGGCCGCCCCGTACCGAAGGGTAGTCTAACCCTTGTAGCATGGAGCTGCGCCCCAGTAGCAAGAGCGGCAAGAGCGGCAATAGTGTCGAGAGCGGCCAAAAGGGCAAGCGCGGCGTGAGCGGCAGGATGGGCAAGAGCGTCGAGCTGGCCCGACTCGAAGTCAAGGATGCCGGAGGTAAGGCGATGGATGACAGGCGTGCCGCAAGGTGGCCAGCACGACTGCTTGGCCTGTTGGTGCTGGCGACAGCGTTGGTTGCACTGGCCGCCGGGGGCTACCTGCTGGCGCTGGGTGGCTCGGCGTACTACGTGCTGGCGGCGGGGGGGCTGGCGCTGACGGGATGCGGCCTGATGGCACGATGGCGCCTCGCCCCGGGGCTTTACGCTTTACTGCTTGGAGCAACCCTTGGCTGGGCACTGTGGGAAGTGGGGCTGGACGCCTGGCGCCTGCTGCCGCGTCTGGGCCTGCCGGCATTGCTGGGGCTGGTGCTGCTGTTGCCCTGGTTCGCCCGCGGTGCCTACGCCTGCTGCAGGCAGGCGCTGGGATTGATGACGCTCTCTTGCTTGTCCTTGCTGCTGTTGCTGGCCTTTCTCCCTGCTGTCGAACCGTCCTTGTCTTCGCGTCCCGAGAGTCCTGGCTCCTCGGTGCCCAAGGCCCCGGCAAACCCCCAGGGTGAGTCCGCCACTGGCCTCGACGCGCTATGGCGTCTCGAGCTGGAGCAGGAGAGGGCGGAGGCAGAGACAGAGACAGAGACAGAGACAGAGAACCACTTGGCCACCGCCTTCCCTCTGGTCATCATCGACGACCGATTGATTGTCTGCACCTCGAGCGGTATCGAAGCTCGCATGGTCGCTACCGGCGAGCGTCTTTGGTCGCACCCGAACAGCGACGAAAAGGGCAACGCGGACAATATCGAGCCGCTGGGGCCCTGTCGCACGCTTGCCTATCACGATGCCGCTGAGCGAACGCAGGATATGGTCGAGGGCGTCTTTGCGCCGACCCCCGGGGAGGGCGAGCCGGATCCCCTGGAAATGTCGACGACCCATGAAGGTGCCGGGGAAGAGGGGGTCGCGGAAAGCGATCTGGTCTGTCCGCAGCGGCTGTTCGTAGTCACCCGAGATCGGCGCTTGCTGGCGCTGGATGCCGACACCGGCAGACACTGCGAGAGTTTCGGCACCGACGGCCAGGTCGACCTGGCCGAAGTGGCTGACGTGGCTGACGTGGCCGAAGTGGCTGACATGAGTGCCGATACATCCGCCGAGGTGCTGAAGGGAGCCGCAGGCATCCAGGTCACCTCGCGACTGGTACTGCTGACGGGGTTCGGCCCCGAGGTGGTGGCGCTGGACATCGCCACCGGCGATCGCATCTGGCGCTGGCGGCCCGAGACGCCAGGCGCCGACAACCTTCGCATCGTCGCCGTCGATGAGACCCAGGGCCTGCTGATGGTGGCTGCCCCTACTGACCCTGCTGACCCTGCTGCCTCTGGGGCCGAGCGCCGCCCGGACAACGTCCGAGATGAGAGTGAGCAGGGCCCTGGAGGCCGGGTGACGGCGCTGGAGGTGACCACCGGCGAACCGCTATGGACGCGAGCGCTGGATCTTGCCCCCACGCCCGGCGAGGGGGCGATGCCTGTCGATGCGGCGATCACAGCGTCGACGGCAGCAAAGGACGTTGTCATGGTCAGCCTGGACGATAGACCCCAGGCCGCGGTGGTGGCGACGAGCGAGGGCCGGCTGTTGATGCTGGACATGCCCAGCGGGGAGACCCTGGCGTCGCTCGACCTGATGCCACCACCGCCGCTGTCGGCAGAGACCTGGCGAACCCCGCCCTCTGACCCGAAGGCACTGCGCGAACGCGACATGTGGGGACTTTCGCCGGTGGATCAACTGCTTTGCCGTATTCGCCTGCGGGCCAGGGACAGCGCTGGGCCAGTCACCTTGCCGGCGTCGCTGGAGCGGCTGATCCGACCGACGCTACCCTTGGTGTCACCCCGTGTGGCGCTGAGGCTCGGCCCGGATGGGCAAGCGCTCTACGCCAGCGTCGGCTCCCGTGGTGCCGACCCTCGTCATCCCTGGCTATCCTGCCGTACGCCTCCCTGGGGGGAGCTGGTCAAGGTCGAGCTGTCCGCGCTTTACGCTCTGCGCGGCAGTGATGGTAGTGATGATAGTGATGGTAGCGATAGCTCGGCGATCGTCTGGCGTCGCACCGTCGGTGACCTCGACGTCGAATTGCCCCAGGAGTTGCGCTTGCCGTTCGAGCTTTCGCTGCCTGTCGGAACGGCGAACCTGTCCACTCCGATGATGCTCGCGGGTAGTTCCGGCGATGCAGCGGTGGTCGTCGCGGACCAGACAAGGTCAGTCGCGCTCTACGCCTTCGCTCTGGATGATGGTCGGGCATTGTGGCGCCAGCGAATGGTCGAGGGGGCGCGGGGAGCAAGCCAACTTACTCACCAGGGCAGGAGCGAGGCGAACGTGGTGGCGCTTGTCCTGCCGCGAGATGCAGCGCCTTCAGACCAGGCCGCCGAACTGGTGGTGTACGCAGCGCCCGAGGCTTTGCCCCAAGGGGGTGGCACAAAGTGAGCGAGGGCGGGCGTCGGTCCCGCCGCGCCCGGCCATGGCTATGCTGAAAAACAACATTGCAGGTTACGCAGGGGGCACCCATGAGAACCATGTTGATTGTCGTCGTCGGGGTGGTCGTGGTCCTGGTGTTGCTGTGGCGCTGTCCCAAGCCGCGACAGCACACCGCCATGTGGATATTCAGCCTCGCCTGGCTGGCGATATGCGCCTGGAACCTGAGCGTCGGGCTGTCGCACGGCTACGCCCTGGGCGAAGAGTTGCTGGTCCATGCGCTGCTTTACGGGGTACCCGTGGGGCTTGGCTGGTGGCGGGTGTGCAGGGAGCCGTCCTCGATCTGACTGGTGCAGGACAGAGGCTGGCGCTCTGTTCAGTCGCCGGGCGCCTTTTGTTTATAGTGGCCGGGGATCTTGACGCGCTCGCCATTGGGCAGCGTCTTGACGTGGGTGGGAACGTAGACTCGCTTGATGACACTCTTGGATGTCGCCATGACGGACCTCCTGCATGTTCCATGGAGAGGACCTCCGATAGTCCTCATCACTACCAGAGCCTGATGAGGTTGTAAATGAGAGCATATATCTTTTGTCATCAAATCACATTTGACCTGCATCAAGGGAAGCGACCATTGCCTGCGCAGCGAGTGCGGGGCTAGACCGATGAGCGCCCACGCCCCCCTGATCGAATGCCGACACTATCCAGACCGAGTATTGAGTGACCGCCACGACTTTCAGCAGCTGTTGCTGGGCCGCGGCGGCATGGTGGAACTGGACGTTGGCGGACGTGGTCTGCGCGTAGGGCCGGGCGTACTGGCCCCGGTCCCCAGCGGCGAGACCCACCACTATCTCGCGCCGGGGGCCAACGACATTCTGGTGCTCGACCTGCCGGTGGCCTGGTGCCAGGCCCTGGGGGTGGAGGGGATCTTCGAAAACGAGCGAGCGAGGGGCTATCGCGCGCCGGCGAGCCTGGTCGAGGCCGCGCCCGCCCCGGGCGCCGGCGTCGAGGCGCTGGCCCGGTGGCTTTCCCGCCTGCAGCACGCGCTGGATGAAGGGCGCGGCAGGCCGCTCCCGGCGCCGCGTCTGCGTCTGCTCCAGCTGCTGCCAAGGCTACGCGGCGAGCTGGCCCACCCCTGGCGCGTCAAGGAGATGGCGGCGCTGTGCCACCTGTCCGAGGCGGTCTTCGCCCGTCAGTTTCGTGAGCTGCTCGGAGTGCCGCCGGCGGTCTGGCTGCGTCGTGAGCGGCTGGCCCTGGCGCGACAATTGCTGGTCACCCGGACTCGTTCCGGCTCGGCCATGGCCCTCAGCGAGGTCGCGCTGGTCTGCGGGTTCCACGACGCCGCCCACTTTTCCCGCGTCTTCCGCGAGGCCCATGACGTTTCTCCCGGCGCCTGGCGGCGTCAAGCCGCAACCGCCACGCACAACAGGTCAGAATCGTACAAGACCTAGTGTGGGCGGCTGGCCCATACTCGAGACCTCGGTGCTCTGGAGGTCTTTATGCGCTCTTCCTATTCTTCATCTTCTTCCTCTGCCCAGGCGGGGGCATCCTCCGATGCGGTCGACATCTCGCGTAGGCGCGCCACCTGGATCGGTGCCACCACGGTGCTCAATTGGGCCATGCTGGCCCTCTTTACCCAGTTGTCGGGGCCCGTGCCACCGTTTCTGCTCACCGCCCTGGCGTTCGGCGTAGCCTTTGTGTGCTTTGTGGTCTATCAGTGCCTTCGCGGCGAGGCGGTGCTGGCGCCGATGCGCCAGCCGCCACTTGTCTGGGCGCTGGGCGTCGGCGGGCTGTTCGGCTACCACGCCCTCTATTTTATCGCCCAGCAGAACGCGCCGCCGGCCAACGCCGGCCTGATCAGCTATCTCTGGCCGCTGTTGATCGTGCTGTTTGTCGCTCTGCTACCCGGTGAGCGCCTGCGCGGGTTTCACGTGGTCGGTAGCCTGCTCGGTTTCGGCGGGGCGGTGCTGTTGATCGGCGGAGACGTCGACGCCGGCGGTAGCCTCCTGGGCTACGCCGCCGCCTTCGCCTGTGCCTTCGTCTGGAGTGGCTATTCGGTGCTGTCCCGGGCCACCCGCACGGTACCCACCGCCGCGGTGGGGGGCTTCTGTCTGGTCACCGCGATACTGGCGGCAGCGTGTCATCTGGCCTTCGAACCCGGCCGCTGGCCCCAGGGCAGCGACTGGTTCGGTGTCATCGCTCTCGGCCTGGGACCGGTGGGCAGCGCCTTCTTTACCTGGGATATCGGGGTCAAGCAGGGGGACCTGCGGCTGCTGGGTCTGCTGGCCTACTTCACGCCGCTGCTGTCGACCCTGGTGCTGGTGGTGACCGGCTTCGCCGCGCCTACCCTGTGGCTTGCCGGGGCGGCGGTGCTAATCACCCTTGGGATGCTGATCGGCAGCGGCTGGATTGGGCGTAGAAGGTCGTCCCGGGCGTCGGACTGATACCCAGCCGGGCGACTGTATCCTTGGGACAATAGGGAGCCTCAAGCGCGTCTTTCAAACTGGCCTCGGCGTTCGACAATAACGTCGGTCTTCAAGGAGGACGCCAGTCATGAAAGAACACGATTTCGAACTACGTTTTCGACTGCCCCGAGGGGTGAACCCCGAGGATCTCGCCGAGCGGCTGTGTGACGACGGCTGCCGCGACGCCCTGGTCGGAAGGGCCCACGATGATGAAATCGCGCTGCAGTTCTGCCGCGCGGCGGCCTGCTCCGGCGAGGCCATGCGCAGTGCGCTGCAGGATGTGATCAGGGTGGAGCCCAAGGCGAGGTTGCTGGTCAGCCGCTAGGGCTTGCCTGAAGACGCCGACGACGCCGGCAGAGCGCTCGATACACGCAAGGCCCGGTGACGGGCCTTGCGCATTTTTATGCCAGTGAGGCCGTCGTCAATGACTCCTGACGCGATGGCGCGACAAGCGGGTAAAGCAGATCGGTGGGGTACTGGCCGTGCTCATGCGGTCGGTATCGGGCTGCGCCCGCCAGCCGCGATATAGCGCCCAGCGCTTCAAGGCGTCCAGGTTGAGGTGCGGGTGGTGCTCGTCGCGGGGATCGTACTCGGGGGAAGGAAAGGCGTGGGCTAGGTGGTCGTAGCGGGCCAGGGCGCGTTCGCCGCCGTGGGCGGCCAGAGCCTGGTCCAGGGCGGACTGCCAGGCGCGGGTGTCATGCTGCTGGGGTCTTCCATTGGAAACAGCCATGCTGTTGCCCTCCTGAAATCACGTCAGAACATTGGTGGTGTCGCCATTCCCTGGTGGGGTTGTCGGTGGAGTGAAGGAAAGACGCCCGAGCCGTCAGGCCCGGGCGTCGTCTCGATCAATCCCAGCTCAGCGCGCCGCCGACCTGATACTCGGTGACGCGGGTCTCGAAGAAGTTCTTCTCCTTGCGCAGATCGATGATTTCGCTCATCCACGGGAAGGGGTTCTGGGCACCCGGGAACTGCTCCTTCAGGCCGATCTGGGCCAGGCGACGGTTGCAGATGAAGTGCAGGTACTCCTCCATGATCGCCGCGTTCATGCCCAGCACGCCGCGGGGCATGGTGTCGCGGGCGTAGCTGATCTCGAGCTCGGTACCCTCGAGGATCATCTGGGTGACCTCGTCCTGGAACTCCGGGGTCCACAGGTTCGGGTTCTCGATCTTGATCTGGTTGATCATGTCGACACCGAAGTTCAGGTGCATCGACTCGTCGCGCAGGATGTACTGGAACTGCTCGGCCACGCCGGTCATCTTGTTGCGCCGGCCCATGGACAGGATCTGGCTGAAACCGCAGTAGAAGAAGATGCCTTCAGTGACACAGTAGAAGGCGATCAGGTTACGCAGCAGCTCCTGGTCGGTCTCGACGGTGCCGGTCTGGAAGTTAGGACGGGCCAGCGACTGGGTGTGCTTGAGGCTCCAGGCGGACTTGGCGGCGACCGACGGGACCTCGCGGTACATGTTGAAGACTTCGCCCTCATCCATGCCCAGCGACTCCACGCAGTACTGGTAGGCGTGGGTGTGGATCGCTTCCTCGAAGGCCTGGCGCAGCAGGTACTGGCGGCACTCCGGGTTGGTGATCAGGCGATACAGCGCCAGCACCAGGTTGTTGGCGACCAGCGAGTCGGCGGTGGAGAAGTAGCCCAGAGAACGTTCGACGATGCGGCGCTCGTCGGCGGTCAGGCCGTCGTTGCTCTTCCACAGCGCGATGTCCGCGTTCATGTTCACTTCCTGGGGCATCCAGTGGTTGGCACTGCCGTCCAGGTACTTCTGCCAGGCCCACTCGTACTTGAACGGCACCAGCTGGTTCAGGTCCGCACGGGCGTTGATCATCTTCTTGTCGTCGACCTCGATCCGGGCGGCGCCCATCTCGAGTTCCTCGAGGCCGGCGGCCACGTCGAGTTCTTCCAGCGACTTGCGTGCCCGGGCCATGCGGTCCTGGTCGGCAGCCTGGTAGTTGCCGGCGCTTTCGCGCACCTCATCCGTTGCCTCGGCAGCCGGAGCCGGGGTCGGCTCGGGTGCCTTCTTCGGCTCGGGTACTTCTGCGGTGGCGGTGTCGTCCTCGTGGAACTCGTCCCAGTTCAGCATTGTTGCGGTCTCCCGATCATCTGATCGGCCGACGCGCCTGGCGTCGGCGTGGGGTTGTCTGGTGGCCCCGGCGGTGCCGGGGCGAGGTGTGCGGGCCTGGCCCGCACGTCCGTCATGGCGTTGTCGCCGGTGTTACTGGCAGGCCTCGCAGCCCAGCTCGTCGATTTCCCCGGCGGACGGTGGACGCTGGCCACCCTTGCCCTTGAGGAAGTCGTCGATGCCGCGGGGCTCCTCGGCTGCGGGTGCCGCCGCCGGTGCAGACGCCTGGGGTGCGGTACCGTTGGAGACGGCGTTGAGCTTGCCGCGGTCCACCGTGGACTTCTCCACCGAGGTGGCGCCGAGGGCGCGCAGGTAGTAGGTGGTCTTGAGGCCACGGAACCACGCCATGCGGTAGGTCACGTCGAGCTTCTTGCCGGACACGCCCTGGATGTAGAGGTTCAGCGACTGGGCCTGGTCGATCCACTTCTGGCGCCGTGCGGCGGCTTCGACCAACCACTTGGGCTCGACCTCGAAGGCGGTGGCGTACTTGGCCTTGAGGTCGTCCGGGATGCGGTCGATGGGCTGGACGCTGCCGTCGTAGTACTTGAGGTCGTTGATCATGACCTCGTCCCACAGGCCGCGTTCCTTGAGGTCGTTGACCATCCAGGAGTTGACCACGGTGAACTCGCCGGACAGGTTCGATTTCACGAACAGGTTCTGATAGGTCGGCTCGATCGACTGGGTCACGCCGCAGATGTTCGAGATGGTCGCGGTGGGGGCGATGGCCATCACGTTGGAGTTGCGCATGCCCTGGCTGCGCACCTTGTCACGGATGCGATCCCAGTCCTGGGTCTGGCTGGTGTCGACCTCGATGTACTGCTCGCCACGCTCGGCCTTGAGCTTGTCGACAGAGTCGATCGGCAGCACGCCCTGGCTCCACAGCGAGCCCTCGAAGCTCTCGTAGCGTCCGCGCTCGGCGGCCAGGTCGCTGGAGGCCTCGATGGCGTGGTAGCTGATCAGCTCCATGGAGCGGTCGGCAAAGGCCACCGCCTCGCCGCTGGCGTAGGCGATGCCCTGGGCGTACAGCGCGTCCTGGAAGCCCATCAGGCCCAGGCCCACCGGGCGGTGCTTGAAGTTGGAGTTGCGCGCCTGGGGCACCGCGTAATAGTTGATGTCGATGACGTTGTCGAGCATCCGCACCGCGGTGCGCACGGTCTTCTTGAGCTTGTCGTTGTCGAGCTCGCCGTCGACCACGTGCTGCGCCAGGTTGATCGAGCCCAGGTTGCACACCGCGATCTCGTCGGGCGAGGTGTTGAGGGTGATCTCGGTGCACAGGTTGGAGCTGTGGACCACGCCGGCGTGGCTCTGGGGGCTGCGAATGTTGCAGGCATCCTTGAAGGTGATCCAGGGATGGCCGGTCTCGAACAGCATCGACAGCATCTTGCGCCACAGGTCCTTGGCCTTGACCCGCTTGAACAGCTTGAGCTGACCGTTGCGGGTCATCTCCTCGTACTCGGCATAGCGCTTCTCGAAGGCCACGCCGTACAGGTCATGCAGGTCCGGGCAGGTGGACGGCGAGAACAGGGTCCACTCCTCGTCATTGAACACCCGCTTCATGAACAGGTCCGGCACCCAGTTGGCGGTGTTCATGTCATGGGTACGACGACGGTCATCGCCGGTGTTCTTGCGCAGCTCGAGGAATTCCTCGACATCCAGGTGCCAGGTCTCGAGGTAGGCGCAGACGGCACCCTTGCGCTTGCCGCCCTGGTTGACCGCGACGGCGGTGTCGTTGACCACCTTGAGGAAGGGGACCACACCCTGGGACTTGCCGTTGGTGCCCTTGATGTAGGAGCCCAGCGCACGCACCGGGGTCCAGTCGTTGCCGAGGCCGCCGGCCCACTTGGACAGCATGGCGTTGTCGCGGATCGCGCCGTAGATGCTCTCGAGGTCATCCGGCACGGTGGTCAGGTAGCAGCTGGAGAGCTGGCTGCGCACGGTGCCCGCGTTGAACAGGGTCGGGGTGGAGGCCATGTAGTCGAAGCTGGAGAGCAGCTCGTAGAACTCGATGGCCCGCGTCTCGCGGTCGTCCTCGTTCAGCGCAAGGCCCATGGCCACGCGCATGAACATCACCTGGGGCAGCTCGTAGCGCACGTCATCGCGGTGGATGAAGTAGCGGTCGTACAGGGTCTGCAGGCCCAGGTAGGTGAACTGGTTGTCGCGGCTGTGGTCGAGCGCCTCGCCCAGACGTTCCAGGTCGAAGTTGGCAAGCTCGGGGTCGAGCTGTTCGAACTCGATGCCGCGCTCGACGTAGCGCACGAAGGCCGGCTTGTAGAGCTCGGCCATGTCGCCGTAGGTGGCGTCCTCGGCCACGTCGAGGAATGACAGCGCCTCGCGGCGCAGGTTGTCCTGCAGCAGACGAGCGGTGACGTAGGTGTAGTTCGGGTCCTTCTCGACCAGCGTGCGAGCGGTCATCATCAGCGCCTGGGACACGCCATCGATGGTCACACCGTCGTACAGGTTCTTCAGCGAGTCCTGGACGATCTTGTTGGGGTCGACGTTCTCGAGGCCTTCGCAGGCGTCGAACACCAGGGTCTCGATACGCCCCAGGTCCAGCGGACGACGGCTGCCGTCGGCGGCGGTGACGTTGAGGGTCGGGTGCGGCTTCTCGATGCCGCTTTCCTCGCGGGCGCGGGCGTGTTCCTCGCGGTAAAGCACGTAGGCGCGTGCGACCTTCTGCTCGCCGCTGCGCATCAGCGCCAGCTCTACCTGGTCCTGAATATCCTCGATGTGCACGGTGCCACCGTCGGCCAGGCGACGGGCAAAGGTCTGCTCGATGGCCTCGGCGGATTCCTTGACGAAGTCACGGACCCGGCTAGAGGTGGCGGCATTGTCCCCCTCGACGGCGATGAATGCCTTGCTGATGGCCACGGCGATCTTGCCGGCGTCGAAGGGCACCACGTCCCCGGTGCGCTTGATCACGCGCAGCGTGTCGGGGGCGGTGACGGAGACGGACGGTCGGTCCGGGCTAGCGAGGGTATCCATGGCGCCGAGGCTCCCTATGAGGTAGAAAAGTCGTGAAAACAGGCGTGACCAACTGCGAGAAAGAGGCAGTTGACAGGCTTCTGTGATATTGCTAGAGACACATGATGTGGTGTCTCTCTGGATATTCGGACACAAGATAGTGTGCTTCTTGCCCGTCATCAAGTGGATAAGTCTGTGGATGAGGTGTGGTCATCAAGGGGGCAACTGGGCACAACCGGCGTGGGCGCCGTGGTGGCGGCCTTGATGCGCATCAGGGCGAGGGCAGGCGACAGCGCAAAATTCGGGTATCCTTGTGTTATCGCGTGTGACATTGCTCAGCACCAGTCATTCGGCCAGGTTGGATAATGCCCGGCATTCGCCAAAAGGAATGAGACCCCCTATGGAAGAACGTTCAGAGCAACGAGAACAGGATCACGTACTTATCATCGAAGATGATGAGCGTCTCGCTGGTCTGACGCGGGACTACCTCGAAGCCAACGGCTTCCGAGTGAGCCTGGAGGATGACGGCGGTCGCGGCGTCGATCGTATTCTGTCGCTGCAGCCGGATCTGGTGATTCTGGATCTGATGCTGCCGGGCGAGGATGGCCTGTCGATCTGTCGTCGTGTTCGCAGCGACTACGGTGGTCCGATCCTGATGCTGACCGCGCGGACTGACGACATGGATCAGGTCCTGGGGCTCGAGATGGGCGCCGACGATTATGTGCCGAAGCCGGTGCAGCCGAGGGTACTGCTGGCACGCATGCGTGCCCTGCTGCGTCGTCTCGACGGAGCCGAGGTCAGTGGCGAAAGCCGCTTGACGTTCCAGGACCTGGAAATCGACAACGCCACCCGCGAGGCCTGGCTCAAGGGCGAGCGTATCGATCTGACCAGCGCCGAGTTCGACCTTTTGTGGCTGCTGGCCAGCCACGCCGGTCGGGTGCTGACCCGCGAAGAAATCTTTTCCCAGTTGCGCGGCATCCGCTACGACGGCCAGGACCGCTCCATCGACGTGCGGGTGTCGCGGATTCGGCCCAAGATAGGCGATGACCCCCATCATCCGCACCGCATCAAGACGGTCAGGAGCAAGGGCTATCTGTTCGTGAAGGACAGCTGAACCCATGCGTCGCGCTCTGGCCGACAGTACCTTCCTGCGGGTCTACGTCATGCTGGCGGCGACCCTGGTGCTGGCGCTCGGCGTGGCGATGGTGGGCATGACGCTGATCGACAAGGTGCGCATCGAGCACTATCGCGAACAGCTGGCCGAGGCGCCCATGCACCTGTTGGCGACGATGATCGACAGCATGCCGCGGGGCGAGCGGCGTGAGTGGATGGCCGAGAAGTCCGAGGCGCTGGACATGTCGATGTCGATCGTGCCCCTGTCGTCGCTGTCGCCGAGCTACTTCACCCGTCTTCGACTGCAGCGCGGCGGCGTGCTGGTCGGGCGTGACAGTCCCCATGAGTGGCGCTTCTGGCGGCTGATGCCCGCCGGTGGCGCGGTCCTGCAGGTGTCGCTGTCCGGCATGTCGGAGCGCCAGTTGCGGGGCCTGACCCAGCTCAGCGGGGAATGGCTCGCCAGCCTGCCGGCGGGGGAGCGCCAGGCGAGCATCGACAGCATGACCCGCGGCGACCTGCCGGTATCGATCAGCCAGTCCCCTCCGGATATCCTCGAGCCACGTCAGCGCAACCGCCTGGCCGGTGGCGAGGTGATGATGCAGCTACTGCCCGAGCACTGGTCGGTGGTGCTGTTCATGCAGGTGACGCCGCCTGGCGAAGCCCCCTTCTGGCTGACGGTAGGGCCGATGGCCAGCTACGAGGCGCTTCCGCCGGCGCTGTTGGCGTCGATGCTGGTGCTGCTGATGGGCGCACTGGCGATCGTCATCTACCTGATCGTGCGGGGTATCGAGGCGCGCATGGCGCGACTTGAGATGGCCGCCACCCGGCTTGCCAGCGGTCGCCTCGATACCCGGGTCAAGGTCGAGAGCGGCGACTTTCTCGGGCGTGTCGGCATGGCCTTCAACGGCATGGCCTCCCAGGTGCAGTCGTTGTTGCGGGCCCAGCAGGACATGATCCGGGCAGTGTCCCACGAACTCAGGACGCCGGTGGCGAGGATTCGCTTTGCGGTGCAGATGGTCGAGGACATGTCCGAGGATGCCCTGGTCAGGCGCCAGTTGCAGGGGGTCGACAGCGACATCGATGAACTCGACGATCTGATCGACGAAATCCTCACCTATGCGCGCCTCGATAGCGAGACCATCCATGGTGTCGAAGCTTCCCCCGAACCGGTGGAGCTGCGTGACATCTGCGAGCGGGTGATCGACTCCCTGATGCCATTGCACGGCAATCTTGACGTGCGTCTGACCGCGGGGCCGGAGATCGAGGTCCACGCCGATTCCCGCTATCTGCAACGGGCCACCCAGAACCTGGTGGCCAACGCCTGCCGCCACGCCCGCACCCGGGTCAAGGTCAGCCTGCTCGACGAACCCAACCAGGTGCGGGTCGACGTGGAGGACGATGGGGAAGGGGTGCCGCCGGAGGCGCGCCAGGATATCTTCAAGCCCTTCGCCCGCCTGGACGACAGCCGAACCCGCCGCTCCGGCGGCTACGGGCTGGGGCTGTCCATCGTGCAGAAGGTGATGGCCTGGCACGGCGGCACCGTCAGCGTGGACGAGAGTCCCGGCCTGAAGGGCGCGCGCTTCTCGCTGATCATCCCCCGCCGGGTCTGAGAATCTGCCCGCGGGCCAACCTGAATGCCGGTGAACGGCCCCTGTTTCGGGCGGTCCTGATTCGTTCAGCGCCTCGACGATGTTTCCTGCTCAGGCCGGCTTGATCCCTTCCAGCACCGCAAAGGACGTCTCCCGCGCGGTGCGCAGAAAGTCCACCATCCAGGGGGCTTCCCGGGTGTCTTCGCGGATGGCGGCGAAGAGCGTGCTCCAGACACCATCCTCGCCCAGCGCGACGGCCTTGACGTAGTCCCGCTCCAGGTACTCGGTCAGTGCCCAATTGGGCAGCGCACAGACTCCGCGACCGCTGGCCACCAGTTGCATCATCATGATCGTCAGTTCGGCGGTGCGCACCTCCCTGGGGGTGACGCCGGCCGGGTCGAGGAACTGGGTGAACACATCCAGACGCGAACGTTCCACCGGGTAGGTGATCAGGGTCAGGTCGGCCAGATCCTGGGGCGAGACGTGGGAGCGCCCGGCCAGGGCATGCTGACGCGCCACGGCGAGCAGGCCTTCGTAGCGAAACAGCGGCTCGTAGTGAACGCCGGGCAGGGGTTGGGGGTCGGCGGTGATCACCAGATCGAGCTGCTCGCGGGCCAGCGCCGGCAGCGGATCGAAGTGGTGGCCGCCGGGGATGTCGATCTCGACCTCCGGCCAATGGTCGCGGAAGTGATCCACGGTGGGCATCAGCCACTGAAAGCAGCTATGACACTCGATCGCCATGTGCAGGCGGCCCTGCTCGTTGCCGGCCAGGCGCGCCAGGTCACGCTCGGCCATGCGCACCTGGGGCAGGATCTGTTCGGCCAGGTTCAAGAGGCGCAGCCCGGCCCGGGTGAACTCCACCGGCCGGGTCTTGCGCAGGAACAGTGGCCCGCCCAGACGCTCCTCCAGATCCTTGAGCTGGTGGGACAGCGCCGACTGGGTCAGGTGGACCCGTTCGGCGGCCTCCACCAGGGAGCCGGCGTCGCGCAGCGCTATCAGAGTGCGCAGATGACGGAGTTCGAGCATTATCGTGAGCTTCTTTCATAGTAAAGATTAAGAAGTTTAGTTTGATTCACCCTTCGGATGCCAGCGACACTTCGTCGTATCATTCATGATCAAGGTGAATCACCATGACTTTTTCTCATATTCTGGGGTATCCCCGCATCGGTGCCGACCGCGAGCTCAAGCGCGCCACCGAAGCCTACTGGAAGGGCGACGCCGATCGGGCCAGCCTGGAGGCGACCGGTCGCGAGTTGCGCAAGCGTCACTGGCAGGATCAGCGCGAGGCGGGACTGGACCTGGTGACGGTGGGCGACTTCGCCTTCTATGACCAGGTGTTAAACGTGTCGCTGCTGCTGGGTGCCGTGCCGGCGCGTTTTGCTGCCAAGGCCGAGCTCGAGCGTGGTGAAGTCGATCTGGACACCGCCTTTCGCATGGCCCGGGGCCGCGCACCCAGCGGAGAACCCGCTGCCGCCTGCGAGATGACCAAGTACTTCGATACCAACTACCACTATCTGGTACCGGAACTGCACCAGGGTCAGGACTTCCGCCTGGCCAGCACGCGGCTGTTCGACGAGGTCGTCGAGGCGCAGCAGCAGGGGCACGCGGTCAAGGTGGCGCTGGTCGGGCCGCTGACCTGGCTGTGGCTCGGCAAGGAGCGGGGCGAGTCGTCCTTCGATCGTCTGGCGCTGCTCGATGGTGTGCTGGCGGTCTACGCCGAGGTGTTCGCCAGACTCGCCAAGCTGGGTGTGGAGTGGGTGCAGCTCGACGAGCCGGCCCTGGCCCAGGACCTGCCCGGCGACTGGAAGGTAGCCTTCGAACGTGCCTACCATCATCTGCAGGGGTCGGGGGTCAAGCTGCTGGTGGCCAACTACTTCGGCGGCCTCGGCGACAACCTGACCCTGGCGGTCAATCTGCCGGTGGCGGGGCTGCACCTGGACGCCGTGCGTGCCCCACAGGAGGTCGAGACGGTGGTCGACCGTCTGCTGCCTCACAAGGTGCTGTCGCTGGGCGTCATCGACGGACGCAACATCTGGCGCGCCGACCTGGCTGCCCTGCGCGATCAGTGGACCAACGCCGCCAGCCGTCTGGGCGAGCGTCTGTGGATCGCCCCCAGCTGCTCGCTGCTGCATGTGCCGGTGGACCTGGAGCGCGAGACCGAGCTCGACGCCGAGTTCAGAAGCTGGCTGGCCTTCGCTCGCCAGAAGCTCGACGAGACCGTGACCCTGGCAAGACTGCTCGCTGGCCGGGTGCGACCCGAAGACGAGGCGCTGCTGGCGGCTTGCGTGCAGGCGATTGCCTCGCGGCGTGAGTCGCCACGCATTCATCGTCCCGAGGTCGGTGCACGCCTGGCGGCGCTTGGCGAGGCCGACAGCCAGCGCCCGAGCCCCTATCTGCAGCGCGCCGAGCAGCAGCGTCGCGCCCTCGGACTGCCGCTGTTTCCGACCACCACCATCGGCTCCTTCCCCCAGACCGCTGAGATTCGCGCTGCCCGTCGTGACCACAAGGCAGGACGCCTGTCCGCTGACGACTACCACACCAGGATGCGCGAGGAGATCGCCCAGGCGGTGCGGCTGCAGGAAGAGCTGGGCTTGGACATGCTGGTCCACGGCGAGGCCGAGCGTAACGACATGGTCGAGTACTTCGGTGAGCAGCTCGACGGTTACGCCTTCACCCGCTTCGGCTGGGTACAGAGCTATGGGTCACGCTGCGTCAAGCCACCGATCCTGTTCGGCGACGTGAGCCGTCCTGCACCGATGACGGTGGAGTGGAGCCGCTACGCCCAGTCGCTGACCGGGGCGCCGATGATGGGCATGCTGACCGGCCCGGTGACCATGCTGCAGTGGGCCTTCGTGCGCGATGACCAGCCTCGCGCGACCACCTGCCGCCAGATCGCCCTGGCACTGCGTGACGAGGTGTGTGACCTGGAGGCGGCGGGCATTCGCGCCATCCAGATCGACGAGCCGGCGCTGCGGGAAGGTCTGCCGCTGCGCAAGGCCGAGTGGCAGGAGTATCTGGACTGGGCGGTGGAGGCGTTCCGCCTGTCGGCCAGCTGTGTAGCGGACGCGACCCAGATCCACACCCACATGTGCTACTCCGAGTTCAACGACATCATCGCCTCCATCGCCGAGCTGGACGCCGACGTCATCACCATCGAGACCTCGCGCTCCGACATGGAGTTGCTCGACGCCTTCCGTGACTTCGACTATCCCAACGAGATCGGACCGGGGGTCTACGACATCCATTCACCGAACCTGCCCGAGGTGGACTGGATGGTGGCGCTGATGGAAAAGGCCGCCGAGCGCATCTCGCTGGAGCGGCTGTGGGTCAACCCGGACTGCGGCCTCAAGACCCGTCAGTGGGAGGAGGTGACACCGGCGCTGGCCAATATGGTCCAGGCCGCCAAGGAGCTGCGTCGACGCCACGCCTGACGACCGAGCCGCACTAGAGGGCCCATGACGCCGGGAAGCGCGGTTGAAAGTTCGTCGATTGTGCGAGGGGGCGATCCCATGGTGGCAGAGCCGCGCCTTTTGACGATGTGGCTGGTAAGCTTCGCCAGTAGGCCCCGACAGGGACACGCCAGACGGCACCTGGCGGGGCCACGGAATCGTACTGATGTCGTGATCGAAGGAGCCTGTCATGTGTCGTCCCGCTGTCGTCTCACCCCTCCTTGTCGTGATGCTGAGTGGACTGGTGGGGTGCGCCACTACCAGCGCTCCCGGTCCTGCCAGCGAGCAGACCGATCGCGCGGAGCGGCGCGGTTCCTTTACCGATGCGCCGGTGGAGCAGAAGGCGCCGCTGCTGCCCTCTGCCTACTTTGTCGGTGATGGCGCTACCTTCGTTGGCTGGCGCTGTTCGCCGAGTCAGGACATGGTCTCGGCGACCCAGGAGGATTCGCTCAGGTTGTGGACCACCCACGGTGCCGAGCAGTTGCCCCAGGCGGTGGTGGACCAGGGCGAGCGTTACCAGCGAGGGGAACTCAGCGCCCATATCATTGGTGATCGGGCGGTGATCAAGAGCTCCCGCGGTCGGCTCGAGTGCGAGGCCCGTACCCGCCGCGACTCCCTACGGCGCAGCGACAAGCCCGGGGTGATGTTCCTGGCCCGGGGCAACGAGCCAGGCTGGCACCTCGAACTGGCCAATGACGTGCCGCGCATCGACATGAGTCTGGACTACGGCGAGCGTGAAGTGAGCCTGCCCTATCGCGTCACCACCCTGGACAACGGTGCCGGTCGAGTGATCCTGGAAAGCGGCCGCGCCGATGCGCCCTTCGAGTTGCGCATCGAGGCCGGTGCCTGCTTCGATGATATGGCGGGCACGCCCTGGCCGGCCCAGGTCACCTTGAACGTCAACGGACGTCAGCTGCAGGGGTGTGGGCAGGGCATCGCGCCCTGACGGGGGGCGACGTGGACGCGCTTGGCAAGCCGACGAAAGCGTCCTTGGCTTGTGTAGCCAGCACACGCGAATAAAGCGCCGAGCGGCGCTTTATTCGTTTTTATCGAAAGATATTCCGAGATTTATTCGCTTTTCGTCGATTTTGTTGGCGGTAAACTGTGCGCAGACATCATCTTCCACAGGAACTCGCCATGACCCGCGTACTGCTTGTCACCTCATCCATCCTCGCCGACCAGGGCCAGTCCACCCAGCTGGCACGCCACTTCGAGCGCCTGGCGCGCCAGCGTGACGATATCGAGATCACCCATCGCGACGTGGTCGCCGACGACCTGCCACACCTGGGCCTCGACGAGCTGTCCAGCTGGCAGGTGGCGGACGCAGAGCGCAGCGAGGCACAGCGCGAGCTGGCGACGCGCTCCGATGAGCGTCTCGCCGAGCTCGAGGCCCACGACGTGCTGGTGCTCGCCGTGCCGCTTTATAACCTGGGCATTCCCTCCCAGCTCAAGGCCTGGTTCGACCGTATCCTGCGCGCGGGCAAGAGCTTCCGCTACACCGAGAATGGCCCGGTGGGGCTGCTCGAGGGCAAGCGTGCCATCGTGCTGGGCGCTCGCGGCGGTCAGTACGCCGGTAGTGCTCTGGATACCCAGACACCGCACCTGCGCCATATGCTGGGCCTGATCGGCATCAATGAGGTCGAGACGGTGTTTGCCGAAGGGCTCAGCATGGGTGACGAACACAAGGAAGCGGCCCTCACCACTGCCCACGCCGAGATCGAGGCGCTGATCGCCAGGCTGTAAGCCGCGCCCGACGTCTGAAGACACTGATTCGCAAGCCGCCGTGGCCCTGGCCACGGCGGCTTGCGTATGGTGATCGTTGCTCAGGGAAGAGGCCGACACCCGGCCGGGTGTCAGCGAGCGTCGCAGTCGTCGCCTGCGCCCAGCTGCCAGCGGGAATCGACGAAGTCAGCGACACACAGCGCGGGCTGTGGTGACAGCATGCGCTCGAACAATTGCCCCATGGGGCGCTGGCTTGCGCTCATCGGCAGTTGCTGGGTCGGTTCCAGGGCGCGCCAGTCGCCATCCTGGTGTTGCGCCAGTGCGAAGCGAAACGGATGGAAGCCGGGAAAGCCCAGGCGCAGGTCGGTGGCCAGCAGACGTTCGGCGTCTCCCTTGCGCTCCACCTCGTAGCGCACAAAGGGGCCAGCGAACCAGGCCAGGCGGCGACCGCTGTCGAGCGCCAGGGCGGCAGCCTCGAGTTCGGTACCGCGTCGAAACAGTTCGACGACCGGGCGGGTATCTCCGTCGAGCAGGCCGATCAGCGTCTCGGCGTGGCGATCGCCGTCCACGGCGGTGACCCGCCACAGCAGGATCGAGAAGGGCGCCGGCTGGATCAGGCGCGGTGCCTCGGCTATGTCCACTCGGTCGAGCGCCTCGTCGGCCCTGGCATCGACCCAGCCGCGCGCGCCCAGCGCCAGCAGCAGGTACAGCGTCGAGATCACCAGGCCCCAGCTGGCGGCGCGTTGCAAGGTCGCTGGCCGATGGCCACGCCACAGTGCGATCACCAGAGCGACCAGCAAGGCCAGGGTGTAGGCCGGGTCGATGATGAACACCAGCGGGGTAGCGCTGGGCGCGGTGACCTCGAGTGGCCACCACAGCTGGGTGCCGTAGGTGGTCAGCGAGTCCAGCAGCGGATGGGTCACCAGGCACAGCCAGAAGAACAGCCACCAGCGCAACAAGCCAAGGTGTTGCAAGCCCAGGCCCTGGGCCGGGCTTAAGCTCAAGCCCAGTCCCTGTGCAGGGCGTCTGGCCCGACGCTCGGCCAGTCGCTCGGCCAGTCGCTGAGCTAGCCCGGCCAGCACCAGCGAGAGCCCCGTCAATACGAAGAGCGAATGACTGAAGCCACGGTGGTAGGTGACGTTGGCCACGGCGTCGCCGTAGTCGATCAGCACGTCCAGGTCCGGCAGGCTGCCGACCACCGCGCCGGCGAGCAATGACTTGCGGCCCAGGTGACGGCCCAGAACCGCGCCTCCCAGGGCCGCGCCGAGGGCGGCCTGGGTCAGCGAGTCCATGGTGGCGCCGCCGCCAGTACTCGGGCCTGCACCGGGCAGTCGTCACGGTGGGCGCCGGCCAGGTAGCCCGCGCTCATCAGGAACTCCTTGACGATCTCCGGGCCGGTAAAGCGAAAGTGACGCTTGAACAGCTTCACCCAGTCCGCGTGTTCACGCGGGTGGTGGGCATCCAGCCAGGCCTGAAAGCCGCCGTGGGACTCCCGCATGGCCTGGATCACCCGGGCGTTGTGGATCACCGCCTCGATCTTCAGGCGGTGACGAATGATGTCGGCGTCGGCCAGCAGACGTGCCCGATCGTCGTCGTCGTAGGCGGCGACCCGATCGACGTCGAAGCCGTCGAAGGCGCGCTTGAAGCCCTCGCGCTTCTTCAGCACCGTAAGCCACGACAGACCGGCCTGATTGATCTCGAGTGCCAGGCGCTCGAACAGGTCGGACTCGCCTCGGATCGGGAACCCGTATTCGCTGTCATGGTAGGGCCCGTGCAGCGGATGCCCCGGGGCCAGGTCGCAGTACTCGCTCATGCGGCTTGCTCTTGTTGGTAAGGTGTCTCGATTCCCTGGGACCGACCTGCGCTACGACAAAAGGGTACCGACTCGGCATACCCTTGATGGCGCGATTCTGCGATCCTGAGGCCTGTCCTTCTCTTTTTCCGTCAGGAGATCATACGCGATGACACGTCTTTCTCGCGCCCTGGGTGCCGCTCTCATGGGTGTCTTCAGCCCGCTTGCACTGGCCGCCGGCCTGGACATGCACAAGGATCCTCACTGCGGCTGCTGCAGCGCCTGGGCCGAGCACATGCGTGAGGCCGGCTTCGAGGTGCGTCTTCACGACAGCCCCGACATGGCGTCGATCAAGCAGCGCCTGGGGGTTCCCCAGGCGTTGGCGTCCTGTCATACCGCTACCCTGACCAATGATGCCGGCAGGCGTTACCTGATCGAGGGCCATGTCCCCGCCGAGCAGGTGGCCTGGCTGCTGGAGGCGTCGCCGGACATCGATGGTCTGGCGGTGCCGGGCATGCCCCACGGCTCGCCCGGGATGGAGACCGGTCGCCTCGATGACTACGCGGTGCTCGGCTTTACAGTCGACGATGGCCGCGCCAAGGTAGTGGCCCGTTACCCTTAAGCTCGCGCAGCAGACGCGGCCTACCCCTGAACTCCGAGGAGACCCGAATGCAATTTCTACACACCATGGTGCGTGTCAGCGACCTCGACGCCTCTCTGCACTTCTATTGCGACCTGCTGGGCCTCAAGGAGGTGCGTCGCAAAGACAACGACAAGGGACGCTTTACCCTGGTGTTCCTGGCGGCGCCAGAGGACGAGGAGCGCTCGAGCCAGCTCAACGCGCCGGAGCTCGAGCTGACCTGGAACTGGGACCCGGAGGAGTACCAGGGCGGACGCAACTTTGGCCACCTGGCCTATCGCGTCGATGACATCTACGCCCTGTGTCAGAAGCTCATGGACAACGGTGTGACCATCAACCGGCCCCCCCGTGACGGCCATATGGCCTTCGTCAGGAGCCCGGACGGCATTTCGGTGGAACTGCTGCAGAAGGGCGACGCCCTGGAACCCGCCGAGCCCTGGGCCTCGATGGAGAACACCGGCAGCTGGTAGCGAGCGAAAGGCCGCTGTCGATCGTGCCAGCGAGCGGCGCCGAAGGGGCAGCGAAGGGATGGGGGAGCTGACTCCCCCATCGACACCTTGTCTTGCAGCTTGCCACGTGACCTGCCACGCGGGCGTCGTTTGCTCAGGCGGGGATGGCGCTGTCTCTCAGCAGGTGTGACGACAGTGCCGGCCACTGGTCTTCCCAGTGCTCGGTGGGGCGGTGGCGGTAGTCGCTGCGCACGTACTGGGCGATGCGTCCCTCGATCTGGGCGGTCAGCAGGTTGGCGCCGGCGCTGGCCGGCATCGCCAGCCGGCGACCCTCGCGCAGCTCCGCCTCGCGTAGTACCTGCTTGAACTGGGTATCCAGCCGCTCGAACAGCTGGTGGATACGCTGCCTCAGTCGCGCCGTCTCGCCGGTCAGCACGTCGCCGCCCAACAGCCGCGACAGGCCCGGGTTCTTTTCGGTGAAGGCCAGCACCAGGGTCATGATCTGATGGCAGCGCGGCAGCGCCTCCTGCTGCTCGTCGAGGATGCGCGTGATGCGCTCGAACAGGGTCTCCTCGATAAAGCTGATCAGGCCCTCGTACATCCTGGCCTTGCTCGGGAAGTGGCGGTAGAGCGCTGCCTCCGAGACGCCGACCTGGCGCGCCAGGGCGGCGATGGTGATGCGCTTGCCGCTGTCTTCTTCCAGCATCAGGGCCAGCGCCTGCAGTATCTGGTCCCGCCGACTTGGGGTCTTTTCCTGCGTCATGATATCGAATTCTTTTGTCGTTGATGGCCCGCCGGGGCGCCGGCGGGCGAGTTCCCTTGCGTCCGGAGCTTGTGCCCGGTTCGCACTTCCTTGCGTCGCTATCGTGTCGCTTTCGTATCGCCCTGGTACGGGTGCTTCAGTTGGGCGATTCGTTGGTGATCAGGGTGCCGACACCCGCGTTGGTGAAGATCTCCAGCAGGGTGGCGTGGGGCACCCGGCCATCGACGATATGGGCGCTGACGACCCCGTCCTTGACCGCGTCGAGGGCGCAGCGGATCTTCGGCAGCATACCACCGTGGATGGTGCCGTCGGCGATCAATTCGTCGACCTGAGCGGTGGAAAGTCCCGTCATCACCTCACCGTCGCGGTTCATCAACCCGGCCACGTTGGTCAGCAGCATCAGCTTCTCGGCGCCGAGTGCCTCGGCCACCTTGCCGGCCACCAGATCCGCATTGATATTGTAGCTGCGACCCTCGCCGTCGACCCCGATGGGGGCGATCACGGGAATGAAATCCCGGGCGGCGAGCATTTCGATCAGGTCGGTGGAGACGTGTTCCACTTCGCCCACATGGCCGATGTCGATGATCTCGGGCGCCGTCATTTCAGGGCTCTGGTGCTCGACCTTGAGCTGGCGCGCGCGGATCTGGGCGCCATCCTTGCCGGTCAGGCCGATGGCCTTGCCGCCGCACTGATTGATCTGGTTGACGATATCCTTGTTGACCAGTCCGCCGAGCACCATCTCGACCACGTCCATGGTCTCGGCGTCGGTGACACGCATGCCACCGACAAAGCGCGACTCGATGTTGAGCTTGGCCAGCAGATCACCGATCTGGGGGCCGCCGCCGTGGACCACCACCGGATTGATGCCGACTTCCTTCATCAGCACCATGTCCCGGGCGAAGGAGTCGATCAGGGCGTCCTCGGTCATGGCGTTGCCGCCATACTTGACCACCACGGTCTTGCCGGAAAATTTCTGGATATAGGGGAGGGCCTCGGAGAGGACCTCCACCACCAGGCGCGGATCGCGTGCCTGTTCGCTCATGGGCGTCATGTCTCCTGCACGTCAGTTGGGTAGGGTGAGCGAGGCGTCCACGTCGGCCAGCGCCTCGGCGAAGCGATCGCGAATGCGCTCTAGCGCGGCGGCGTCGTTACCCTCGAAGCGCAGCACCAGCATCGGTGTGGTATTGGACGCGCGGCACAGACCCCAGCCATCCGGGTAGTCCACGCGGATGCCGTCCAGGGTGGTCTTGACGCCTTCGTCACCGAAGTCACCTTCCCGGGCCAGGCGCGCGACCAGGTCGAACTTGGTCTCGTCGGTGACCTCGATGTTGATCTCCGGGGTGCTCAGGTTCTGCGGATAGCGATCGAAGAAGGTGTCGGCGTCGCCGTCGAAGCGCGACAGGATCTCGAGCAGGCGGGCGGCACCATAAAGGCCGTCGTCGAAGCCGTACCAGCGTTCCTTGAAGAAGATATGGCCGCTCATCTCGCCGGCCAGCAGGGCGCCGGTTTCCTTCATCCGTGCCTTGATCAGGGAGTGGCCGGTGCGCCACATCTCCGGCGTGCCGCCGGCCTTCTCGATCACCTCGATCAGCTTGCCGGTGCACTTGACGTCGAAGATCACCCGGGCGTCCGGATTGCGACCGAGCATGTCCTCGGCGAACGCCATCAGCAGGTGGTCGGGGTAGATCAGGCGCCCCTTGGGGGTGATCACGCCGAGGCGGTCGCCGTCACCGTCGAAGGCCAGACCGATGTCGGCGCCGTGCTCGGCCACCGCGTGGATCAGGTCCTTGAGGTTCTCCGGCTTGCCGGGGTCCGGGTGGTGGTTGGGGAAGTTGCCGTCGATGTCCTCGAACAGCGGCACGGTGTCGGCACCGAGCTGTTCGACCAGGCGCGGGCCCAGTTCACCGGCCACACCGTTGCCGCAGTCCACCACCGCCTTGATCGAGCCCGACAGCGAGACGTCTTCGAGGATGCGCTTCAGGTAGGCGTCACGCACATCGTGCTCGGACACCTGGCCCTGGCCTTCGCGCAGATCGCCGTTCTGAAGGCGAGTGTAGAGCGCGGTGATCGCCTCGCCAGAGAGCGTCTCGCCCCCCAGCACCATCTTCAGGCCGTTGTAGTCCGGCGGGTTGTGGCTGCCGGTCAGCATGACCCCGGAGCGGGTGCCTTCCAGGGTGTGGGTGGCAAAGTACAGCACCGGCGTCGGCACCATGCCGATGTCGACCACGTCACAGCCGCTGGCGGTGAGGCCGCGTGTCAGGGCCTTGATCAGGCGCGGGCCGGAGAGTCGCCCGTCGCGGGCCACCACCACACGGGATTCGCCGCGGGCCTGGGCTTCGCTGCCGATGGCCTGGCCGATCGCCTCGACCCCGGCTTCGGTCAGAGTCTCGTCGACGACGCCTCGAATATCGTAGGCACGAAAGATCGTGGAGGGGACTTGAGTCATGTGAGGGTCCTGTCCTTTTGACGTGGCGCTTGAATGAACGGGTAGTCGAACCTGGGGCGTCAGTGGCGTCCGGAGCTGCCGAAACCGCCGCCGCCGCGAAGGCTCTCGGAAAAGTCCTCGACCACTTCCAGCTCGGCCTGGACCACCGGTACCAGCACGTACTGGGCCAGACGTTCGAAGGGCTCGAGGGTGAAGGCGGTGGTCGATCGGTTCCACACCGACACCATCAGTTCGCCCTGGTAGTCGGAGTCGATCAGGCCGACCAGGTTGCCGAGCACGATGCCGTGTTTGTGGCCAAGCCCCGAGCGGGGCAGGATCATGCCGGCCAGGCCCGGATCGGCGATATGGATCGAGAGCCCGGTGCGGACCAGTTCGCAATCCCCGGGGGCCAGCGTCAGCGGCGCGTCGAGCAGGGCGTGAAGGTCCATCCCGGCCGAGCCGTCGGTGGCGTAGCGGGGCATGCGCTCCTTGATCCGTTCATCGAGGATCTTGACGGCGAGGCGAGGGCGCGAGGCAGTGTCGTGCATGAAAGGTCCTTGGTCTTGGGCAGCCAGACAGGCTTCCTGATAAATAAGTGGTGTCGTGGCTCAGCGCGGGTTCGGCCGCACCGTCTGACGTCGCGCCTCGAGGCAGGCTCGGGCCTGGGCGATGATGGCCTGGGCCAGGCTGGCCTTGTCCTGGTCGGTCTCTTCGCGGCGGGCGAGAGACTCGCCGTCGCGCCACACCAGGGTTGCGGCATTGCGGTCCGAGCCGAAGCCGAGTCCCTCCCGGGAGACGTCGTTGGCGACGATCATGTCGAGCCCCTTGCGCGCGAGCTTGCCCTCGGCGTAGCGCACCACGTCGCGGGTCTCAGCGGCGAAGCCGACCATCAGCGGACGCGGATCGCGGGCAGCCAGGGTGGCGATGATGTCGGGATTCTTGACCAGCTTCAGGGTAAGACCGTCGTCGTCATCGCGCTTCTTTATCTTGTGTTCTGCCGGGGCCTCGGCGCGATAGTCCGCCACCGCCGCGCAGCCGATGAAGATGTCGCAGCCATCCATCAGCCCTTCGGCTGCGGCGAGCAGTTCTTCCGCGGTTTCTATGTCGTGGCGGGCAACGCCCGGGGGTGTCGGCAGACTGACGGGACCGGCGATCAGGGTGACACGGGCGCCACTGTCCCGGGCTGCTTCGGCCAGGGCGAAACCCATCTTGCCGGAGCTGTGATTGGACAGGTAGCGCACCGGATCCAGCGGCTCCCGGGTGGGGCCGGCGGTGATCACCACATGAAGGTCTGCGTCCGGGGGCACTGCTTCGCCTTTCTCTCCCACGACGCCTGTCGCTGTCCGGGGCGTGGAGGGAGAGCCGGCATCCAGCAGGGCGCCGAGAATGGCCTCCGGTTCCATCATGCGTCCCGGGCCGACGTCGCCACAGGCCTGGTCGCCCTGGTCGGGCCCCAGCAGGGCCCATCCATCCTCGACCAGCCGGGCGGCGTTGCGCTGGGTCGCCGGATGGCGCCACATGGCCTGGTTCATCGCCGGGGCCAGCATCCGCCGGGCGTCGCTGGCCAGGCAAGCGGTGGTCAACAGATCGTCGGCCATGCCCTGGGCCAGGCGCGCCATCAGGTCGGCGGTGGCGGGGGCGATCAGAATAAGATCGGCCCAGCGGGCGAGTTCGATATGACCCATGCCGAGCTCGGCGTCGGGGTCCAGCAGCGAGGTGCGTACCGCGCGTCCGGTCAGCGCCTGCAGCGTCAGCGGCGTGATGAAGGCCTGGGCTCCCTCTGTCATCACTACCTGCACCTCGCAACCCGCCTGCACCAGCAGTCGGGCCAGAGAGGCGCTCTTGTAGGCGGCAATACCGGCGCTGATGCCCAGCACAACTCGCTGCCCGGGGCGAAGGCCGCCGGGGCCTGAGCCGGTCAGGCCGCAACCGGAAGAGGAGGGAGCGTGCAACATGAAAAAAGTCCGCAGCCAGAGTCAGCCCTCTACCTTACCACCGGTACCGGATCATGCGTAGCCGCGCACCCTGGCTCCAGATCAGGCAGACCGCACTAGACTCAACGGGTATGTCGGCGCTCGCCGACAGGGCGTGAGGGTAGGATGTGACAAGAGGGTGTGAGAAGAGGATGTGGCGGCTGGGTGTGAGAAGAGGATGTGGTGGCTGGGTGTGATGACAGAGCGTGTCGAGAGGATGTGACGACAGGGCGTGACGAGAAACGGAGCAGGAGACAGGGATGTCGATACGAGACTGGCCAGAGGGCGAACGCCCTCGCGAGAAGCTGCTGGCGCTGGGGCCCACCGCGCTATCCGACGCCGAGCTGCTGGCGATTGTGCTGCGGGTCGGGGTGGCAGGACGCTCCGCGGTGGACCTGGCACGGGACGTACTGGGTGCCTTCGGCGGACTGCGTGCCCTGCTCGAGGCGCATCAGCAGGAGGTCTGTGCCCAGCGTGGCCTGGGGCTTGCCACCTTCGTTCAGCTGCAGGCCGCCCAGGAGATGTCGCGCCGTCATCTGGCGAGCCATCTGGAGCGGGGTCAGGCGCTGAATTCTCCCGCGCGGGTCAGGACCTTTCTTTCCGCTCAGCTTCGTCATCTGGACCACGAGGCCTTCGCCGCACTGTTTCTCGACGCCCAGCATCGGGTGATCCGCTTCGAGGTGCTGTTTCGCGGCACCCTGGACAGCGCCTCGGTGTACCCGCGTGAGGTGGCCAAACGTGCCCTGGCGCTGGGGGCGGGCGCCTTGATCCTGTGCCACAACCATCCCTCCGGGGTGGCCGAGCCCAGTGATGCCGACCGGCGTATCACCGATCGCCTGAAAGAGGCGCTGGGCCTGTTCGATATCCGTGTACTGGATCATTTTGTGGTGGGAGACGCAGAAGTGGTGTCATTTGCCGAGCGAGGTTGGGTATAATGCGCCGCGCGCAAAGAGAGCTGGCCCAGGCGGGGCGAGGATCGTCTCGATCCTATCGCGTCCTGGCCGGGCGACTCTCTACCCGAACACGTCACGTCATCGCCGTCGACGCAGCGGAGCCGTTTCGAGCACCTCGACACGGGCCGTGAGCGAGCGACCTGGCGAACGTTGGTGTATCCCTTGCCCATGGAGGCAGGGTCTGGTATAAAGTGCACCCTTTGAATTCCCTTGGGTCAAAAGCACGGGGCTCATGACAGGGCTCGAGGTTGCTGAGGGCATGATGAATGCGGACTTTCGCCGGCACCGCGCGGCCAGTCTGCGACACATCCCTTCGGTTCTCGCCCTTCCCGGTTTGCCCGACAGGTTTTGAACAACTCGCCACGCGGTTGGAGGCTCTCATGTCCAAAGTATGTCAGGTTACCGGCAAGCGCCCGGTGACTGGTAACAACGTTTCACACTCCCAGCGCAAGACCCGTCGTCGTTTCTTGCCGAACCTTCACAGCCATCGCTTCTGGGTCGAGTCCGAAAAGCGTTTCGTGACCCTGCGTGTTTCCTCCAAGGGCATGCGCATCATCGACAAGAAGGGCATCGAAGAGGTGCTCAGCGATATCCGTAAGCGCGGCGACGCCATCTAAGGATGACGTCCTCGGGAGCCCACTGGTTCGCCTGAGCGAACGGCCTCCGCCGACTTGAATGACTGGCCTGGTGTGCACGACGCGTACCAGGCGGCAAACTGGGAGAAGTCTCATGCGTGACAAGATTCGTCTGGTGTCCAGCGCCGGTACCGGCCACTTCTACACCACCGACAAGAACAAGCGTAACACTCCGGACAAGATGGAAATGAAGAAGTTCGATCCGGTGGTTCGCAAGCACGTGATGTACAAGGAAGCCAAGATCAAGTAAGGCTTGATCTCGCTTCCACCGCAGGCGAGTTGTCGCCTGTCACCGAGAACCCGGCCCCGAGGTCGGGTTCTTGCGTATGTCCCTGTCAGCGGCCCTGGGCGATGGCGTGATGTCGCTCGCTGCTCGCCGCTCTAACTCCAGGCCCCAGGTGTGCCATGCCCGAGCTTCCCGAAGTCGAGACCACCCGACGCGGCATCGCCCCCCACGTACAAGGGCGCGAGATCCGTGAGGTGCTGGTGCGCCAGTCGCGCCTGCGGGTGCCGGTGCCTGAGGATCTCGCCGATCGTCTGATCGGCGCCCGCTTCGGCGAGATTCGCCGTCGCGCCAAGTACCTGCTGCTGCCGGTGCTGTGTGGCGAGGGCGGTGAGAGCGTCGAGAACGGCGAGACGGTCGCCAGCACCGAGGGCACCGGCACGGCCGCGTCCCGGCCGGACGACGGCAGAGTGCGCGAAAAGGGCACCCTGCTGTGGCACCTGGGCATGTCCGGTAGCCTGCGTATTGCCCGCCTCGGTGAGCTGCCCAGGAAGCACGACCATGTGGACCTGGTGCTCGAGGACGGCGTCATCCTGCGCTATCACGACCCGCGTCGTTTCGGCTTCGTCGACTGGCTCCGGGACGACGAGGCCCACGATACCCGCTTGTCGCGGCTAGGCCCCGAGCCGTTGTCGCAGGCCTTCGACGGCGCCCGGCTGTACGCCCTGTCGCGGGGGCGCCAGGCGGCGGTGAAGCCGTTCTTGATGGACAACGCCGTGGTCGTCGGGGTGGGCAACATCTACGCCAGCGAAGCGCTGTTTCTGGCCGGTATCGATCCGCGCCGGGCTGCCGGTCGCATCGGACGCGAGCGCTACGATCGCCTGGCCGCCGCCGCCAAGGAGGTGCTGGCCGCGGCCATCACCCAGGGCGGCACCACCCTGCGCGACTTCGTCAGCGGCACCGGCGAACCCGGCTACTTCGCCCAGCGCCTCAACGTCTATGGGCGTGCCGGCGCACCCTGCCGCCGTTGTGGCGGTGAGCTGAAGCACGTGACTCTGGGGCAGCGTGCCAGTGTGTTTTGCCCTCGTTGCCAACGTTAGTCCTGTCGATGCTTGAAGGGCTCGCCCAATTATTCATTTAGTTTCCGTAGAGAGAGTGATCACCGTGACTCGTCCGCTGCGCCTGAAAAAGAACGCCGATCGTCGCCTCAAGTCCGGCCACCTGTGGCTGTATTCCAACGAGATCGACATCGCCGAGACGCCGCTCAAGGGGCTCGAAGTCGGTGAGCAGGTCATCGTCGAGGCCGCCAATGGCAAGCCCATGGGTCTGGCCTACGTCAATCCCAACTCGCTGATCTGCGCCCGCATCGTCTCGCGTGACCCGAGCATGCGGCTGGATCGCTCGCTGCTGGTACATCGCCTGAATCAGGCCCTGGCGCTGCGCCAGAGCCTGTTCGACAAGCCCTTCTACCGCCTGGTCCATGGCGAGGCCGATCTGCTGCCGGGGCTGGTCATCGACCGCTACGCCGAGGTGCTGGTAGTCCAGCTCAACACCGCCGGCATGGAAGCGGTGAAGGACGAGCTGCTCGACGCACTCGACAAGGTGCTGTCCCCTGCCTGTGTGGTGCTGCGCAACGACACCAGTGGTCGTCGTCAGGAAGGCCTCAGCGAGGTGGTAGAGGTGGTCAAGGGCGAGCTGCCGGAGCAGGTGCTGCTGGAAGAGAACGGCGTGCAGTTCGCCGCCCCCGTGCTCGACGGCCAGAAGACCGGCTGGTTCTACGACCACCGCATCAATCGCGCCTGGCTCAATCAGCGGGTGGCCGGCAAGCGGGTGCTGGACCTGTTCAGCTACGTCGGTGGCTGGGGCGTGCAGGCGGCGGCCCATGGCGCCAGCGAAGTGCTGTGCGTGGATGCCAGCGAGTCGGCGCTGGATCGCGTCGCCGAGAACGCCGCGCTCAACGGCCAGCACGAGCGGGTCGCTGTGGGTCACGGCGACGCCTTCGAGGCGCTGGCGGCGCTCAAGGCCGACGGCGAGAAGTTCGACGTGATCGTGCTCGATCCGCCGGCCTTCATCAAGAGGCGCAAGGATATCGCCAACGGCGAGCGTGCCTACGCCCGACTCAATCGCGACGCCATGCGCCTGCTGGGCCGCGACGGCCTGCTGCTGTCCGCCTCCTGCTCCATGCACCTGGCACAGGATCGCCTGGTCGACGTGGTGCGCGGTGCGGTACGTCACCAGGATCGACAGGGACAGATCCTTTTCCAGGGCCACCAGGGACCTGATCACCCGGTGCACCCGGCGATTCCCGAAACCGCCTACCTCAAGGCGCTCGGTGTGCGCGTCTTTCGCGACTGAGCAAGGCGCGATTGAACAAGGCATGAGCTAGATAGGCGCGACGTGACTCGCCGTGGCTGAACAGGCTGGGCCGAACACGCTGGGCCGAAAAAGGCGCAGGGGCTTGCCTCGGGCGATGGAAGTGTCACATCGTGCCTGGGCAAGCCCGCGCCAAGGAAGACACCATGACCGAGGTTCCCTGGACCCTGATCTTTGCCCACGGCAACGCCCTGCTGGTGGGCCACGTGCGCAACCTGCTCGACGCCGCCGGGATCCCCTGCGAACTGCGCAACATGACCCTCGGCGGTGGCGCCGGGGAGCTGCCGCCGCTGGAGTGCGAGCCCCAGGTGTGGGTCGCCGAGCACAACCGTGAGCGAGCCGAAGCGCTGGTGAAACAGGCGCTCGAGGAGCCAGCGCCGGACAGCGCCTGGCGCTGCCGGGCCTGCGGCGAGGAGCTCGAAGGGGCCTTCGATACCTGCTGGAACTGCGGTGGCCGCAAGGAGGACGATCATGACCGCTGAACACGGTGCCTTCGACTGGGATCTGCCCCGGCCCTTCGTGATCGACATCCTGGTGGCGCCCGAGGCCATCGACCACTATGGCCACGTCAACAACGCCCAGTACCTGCGCTGGGTGGAACAGGCCAGCTGGGAGCACTCCGGCCAGCTGGGTCTGACCCTGGAACACTACCGGGCGCTGGATCGCGCCATGGCGGTGCACCGTCACGAACTCGACTATCTGGCGCCGGGTTTCGAGGGCGAACGCCTGGCCATGGCCACCTGGATCGTCGCCTGCGATTCGCGCCTGACCCTGACCCGCCGCTTTCAACTGATACGCCCGCAGGATGGTGTCACCCTGCTGCGTGCACGTACCCGCTACGCCTGCATCGCTCTCTCAAGCGGCCGTCCCCGCCGTCTTCCTCCCGAATTCGTCAGCGCCTACGGCGGCGCCCTGGTCGCGGAAAGCTGACGATAACGTCCTGACGACAGGGACCTGACCACACCGACCTGAGCGTACACAGCTGGCCTCCACCCCTTCCGGCAATTTTCTGACACCCTGGGTGTCGAGTTGGCGAATCTCAATACTGGCAGCTTTTTTGTCCTGACCCTGGGTGTGATAGGTCGCACTTTGTTCCTGAATGCGTCTAAAGACTCCCTGGGTTCATGGAAGAACTGCAGCACTTTGGACCACGAGGTAGAGGCGGGAGGGCCAGCCTGGTGGACGTGGATGGCGACGTGGTCAACGACCGCCTCAGCGAGGTGACCCTGGGAGGCAGGATTTGCGGGTGTATTGTGCCACCTCAAAGAAATGTTATAACATAACATTTATGCGAGTGTGATGGTCTCAGACGCCTTGTGCAATCGGCGTGGCGGGAGGAGCGGTGAGATGCCAACGATGGATGACGCAGCGCATCTTCTCGAGATGCCGGACGACGACTACATGAACGGTGAGCAACTGGCGTTCTTTCGACGCCGGTTGCTGCAGGAACGGGCGCTGGTCGAAGAGCGGTTGCAGGAGGTTCGCCTGCGCATGTCGGCCCGCGAAAGGTCGAGTGACGACCTGGATCAGGCAGCCCAGGAGGAAGAGCTTCAGCTGCAGCTTCGCCAGGCCGACAGAGAAACCCGCTTGCTGGGCAATATTGCCAGCGCCTTGAAGCGCGTCGAGACGGGTGAGTACGGCTACTGCGAGGAGACCGGCGTTCCCATCGGCCTGCCACGGCTGTTGCACCGGCCCACGGCGCGTCTGTGTCTCGAAGCCAAGCAGCGCCAGGAACAGAGAGAACATCACTTCGCCAGGACGCGGAAGTAGCGGCGCCTGTAGGCATCCACCTCTTGTGACCGTGATGACCGCCCCAGGATGCTGAGTCCGGACGAGTGCCTGCGCGGTGGGCTTGTCCACGGATGATCCAACCGACTCAGCGAAGGCGGTGGCGTATGTCGTATCGAGATTCGCCCATGCCGACCACGCCGGGCGACGATCACTATCTGATTTGCAGGAATCTCAATCAAGGAAGCATGAATGATTCGCAAGAATCCCTACGGCGATTTGCCGGTTGTCCACCCCAGCGCCTTTGTCGATCCCACGGCCATTCTCTGTGGGCGGGTGATCGTCGAGGAGAATGTCTTCATCGGCCCCTACGCGGTCATTCGCGCCGATGAGGTCGATGCCGATGGCAAGATGGAGCCGATGATCATCGGCGCCCACTCCAATATCCAGGACGGTGTCGTCATCCACTCCAAGTCCGGCGCGGCGGTAACCATCGGTCAGCGTACGTCGATTGCGCATCGGGCCATCGTGCACGGTCCCTGCGTGGTAGGAGAGAGCGCCTTTATCGGTTTCAACAGCGTGCTGTTCAACTGCACCATCGGCAAGGGCGCGGTGGTGCGCCATAACGCCGTGGTGGATGGTTGCGACCTTCCCGACGACTTCTATGTGCCGTCCACCGAGCGGATTGGCCCCGGGACCGATCTGGACACCCTGTCCCGCGTAACGGTTCAGGACTCTGCCTTTTCCGAAGACGTGGCCCGCACCAACAATAGCCTGGTGGAAGGCTATAGGCGGATCCAGAACTCTTTCTAGCCCGGCGCTCTGGTTCGAGGATAGGCGGATGGCCTCTGGGCGGCGAGACGCAGCACCAGGCGGCCGGGGGTGCTGGCTCACCCGCTGCGGGGCCAAGGTGGGGGGACGTCACCACGATCAGCGGCGCTGGTTCCCCCGATGACGCTCTTCACCTTTGAGGTCTTGTTCCTCGGCGTGTTGCCCGCAAGGCGTCACGCCCTGGTGTGTCTTGCTGTTTTTAGGGGCCTGGGAAGAAAGTTCAAAGGTCTTTGAGGGTGAAGTTTTCTGATCTTTCCGTTTTTTCGCCGGGGGTTTATTGGCAAAAAATTCCTGTGCTTCACTGTGGGTGACGATAAAAAATCTGTTGTACGAATCGATGGGAGAGTCGCCATGCAGATCGCCGTCCCCAAGGAAATCAAGAACCATGAGTACCGCGTCGCCCTGACCCCCAGTGGTGCGCGGGAGCTGACCGAGCGTGGCCACGCGGTGGTTGTGCAGGCCGGTGCGGGTGAGGGCGCCGGTTTTGCCGACGAGGCCTATCAAGCTGCCGGTGCCACCATCGAGGCCGACGTGGACGCGCTGTTCGATGGCGCCGAGTTGATCCTCAAGGTCAAGGAGCCCCAGCCCGAAGAGGTGGCCCGGCTGCGCCCCCAGCACACCCTGTTCACCTACCTGCATCTGGCCGCCGAAGAAACCCTGACCAAGGGGCTTCTGGACAGCGGCGCGACCTGCATCGCCTACGAGACCATCACCGCGCCTCAGGGCGGACTACCCCTGTTGGCGCCGATGAGCACCGTGGCCGGACGCATGGCCGTGCAGGCCGGTGCCCACAGTCTCGAAAAGGCCCAGGGCGGTGCGGGTGTATTGCTGCCCGGGGTGCCTGGGGTGCCGCCTGCCAAGGTTACCGTGATCGGCGGTGGCGTGGTCGGCGAGAACGCCGCCCGCATGGCGTTGGGGCTGGGCGCCGATGTCAGCGTGCTGGACAAGTCGATCCCGCGCCTCGAGACCCTGGATGATCGCTACCAGGGGCGCATGAAGACGGTGTTTTCCTGCGCCGACGCACTGGAAGAAGCGGTGCGCGAATCGGACCTGATCATCGGGGCGGTGCTGGTCCCGGGGGCGGCGGCGCCCAAGCTGATCAACCGCGCCATGCTGTCGGAAATGAAGCCGGGGGCGGTGCTGGTGGACGTGGCCATCGATCAGGGCGGTTGCTTCGAGACCTCCAGGCCCACCACCCATGCCGAGCCGACCTACGTGGTGGACGGCGTCGTGCACTATTGTGTCGCCAACATGCCGGGTGCGGTGGCGCGCACCTCGACCCAGGCCCTGACCAACGCCACCCAGCCGTTTGTGGTGGCGCTGGCCGACAAGGGCTGGCGTCGGGCGCTCGGTGAGGATCGTCACTTCGCCGCCGGTCTCAATGTCCATGACGGCCAGCTCACCTACGCAGCCGTAGGGGAGGCCTTCTCGCTGCCGGTGATCAGCGTGGAGAGTGTGCTCGGCTGATGTGATTGGCCAAGGGTCGGCCGGGGCGGCGCTGTCGCCCCGGTCGCCATCCACAGGCCTTGGCGTTACCATAGCGGGCATTTGCCGATACTAGAGTGCCGTCCATGTCCGCAACGACCACCGCTTCCGACAAGACCCGGGTGCTGACCGGTATCACCACCACCGGTACCCCCCATCTGGGCAACTACGTCGGGGCCATCAAGCCGGCGATCGAGGCCAGCCTCGATCCCAACGTGCAGTCCTACTACTTCCTCGCCGATCTGCACGCGCTGATCAAGTGTCAGGACCCGCAGCGGGTCCAGCAGTCGCGCCTCGAGATCGCCGCGACCTGGATGGCGCTGGGGCTGGACACCGACAACGCCATCTTCTATCGCCAGTCCGATATCCCCGAGATTCCCGAGCTGACCTGGATGCTGTCCTGCGTCTGTGCCAAGGGCCTGATGAACCGCGCCCACGCCTACAAGGCGGCGGTGGCGGAGAACGACGAAGCCGGCAACCAGGATCCGGACAAGGGTGTCACCATGGGTCTGTTCGGCTATCCGGTGCTGATGGCCGCCGACATCCTGATGTTCCAGGCCAACAAGGTGCCGGTGGGACGCGACCAGATCCAGCATATCGAGATGGCCCGAGACATGGCCGGGCGCTTCAATCATCTCTACAAGGGTGACTTCTTCACCCTGCCCGAGGCGGTGGTGGACGAGCGGGTCCAGGTATTGGGTGGCCTCGACGGTCGCAAGATGTCCAAGAGCTACAACAACACCATCCCGCTGTTCGTGCCGGAAAAGAAGCTGCTCAAGCTGGTGCGCAAGATCAAGACCAACTCGCTGGAGCCCGGCGAGCCCAAGGATCCCGACACCTGCACCCTGTTCCAGATCTATTCGGCCTTCGCCAGCGCCGAGGAAACCCAGGCCATGCGTGATGACTACGCCGCGGGCATCGGCTGGGGGGACGCCAAGAACCGGGTCTTCGAACACCTCAACGAACAGCTGCGCGCCCCGCGTGAGCGTTACCAGGCGCTGATGGAAGATCCGGGCCATATCGAGACGGTGCTGCTTCAAGGGGCCGAGCGTGCTCGTGCCGAGGCTGCTCCGCTGATGGATCGACTGCGTGTCGCCGCGGGGCTTGGTCGCTTCGTTTGAGCCGTTTCCTACGCGTCTCATCGTCGAGTCGCTCTTGTCTGAGCTAAAGTGCGCATGGGCCCTGCGTTGAGGGCCCGCTTTTGCGGGGCTTTCTCGACGGCGTGCTAGAGTGGGCACAAAGGAAGAATGGTATAACGCCTTGTCAGGCAGGCGCCGCCTGAGCCCGGTGCATCGCGCACGGGCGATGTCGTCAGTGTTTCCCCAAGGGTACCGAGAAGAGTGCCCGGACTCGCCAGAGTCCCTTGACCGAGTCACCAAACGAGACGAGAGATGAGCACAGAACCCAAGCGTCCCCTCTATATTCCCTACGCTGGACCCTCTCTGCTGGAGATGCCGCTGCTCAACAAGGGCAGCGCCTTCACCCAGAAGGAGCGCCTGCAGTTCAACCTGATCGGCCTCTTGCCGCAGAACGTCGAGACCATCGACGAACAGGTCGAGCGTGCCTATCACCAGTACCAGCAGTGCCAGAATGACCTGGACCGCCATATCTACCTGCGGGCGATCCAGGACGACAACGAGACGCTGTTCTTCCGCCTCGTCTCCGAGCATCTCGAGGAGATGCTGCCGATCATCTACACCCCCACGGTCGGCAAGGCCTGTGAGGAGTTCTCCAATATCTATCGCAACCACCGGGGGCTGTTCATCTCCTACCCCGACCGCGAGTACATGGACGACATCCTGCGCAGCGCCACCAAGGACAACGTCAAGGTGATCGTGGTCACCGACGGCGAGCGCATCCTCGGCCTCGGTGACCAGGGCATCGGCGGCATGGGCATCCCCATTGGCAAGCTGTCGCTGTACACCGCCTGTGGCGGCATCAGCCCGGCCAATACTCTGCCGATAATGCTCGACGTCGGTACCAACAACCAGCAGTTGCTGGACGACCCGCGCTACATGGGCTGGCGCCACCCGCGTATCAGCCAGGAAGAATACGACGAGTTCATCGATGCCTTCATGCAGGCGGTGAAGCGGCGCTGGCCCAAGGTACTGCTGCAGTTCGAGGACTTTGCCCAGGCCAACGCCATGCCGCTGCTGGAGCGCTATCGCGACGAGCTATGCTGCTTCAATGATGACGTCCAGGGCACCGCTGCGGTCTGCGTCGGCACACTGATGGCGGCCTGCCAGGCACGTGGAGAGGGCATGGCCCGTCAGCGGGTAGTGTTCGTCGGCGCCGGCTCCGCCGGCTGCGGCATCGCCGAGATGGTGGTGGTGGCGATGATGGCCGAAGGCCTGACCGAGTCCCAGGCCCGCGAGCGGGTCTACATGGTCGATCGCGAGGGCCTGGTGACGGACGACCAGACCTGGCTGCGTGACTTCCAGCGCCGCCTTGCCCACCCGGCCGGTATGGTCGAGGGCTGGGAAGGTCAGGACCTGCTCGAGGTGGTCAAGCAGGTTCAGCCGACGGTGCTGCTCGGCGTCTGTGGCCAGAAGGGTATCTTCACCGAGGCGGTGGTCAAGGCGATGCACGCCAACTGCAAGATGCCGCTGATCATGCCGCTGTCCAACCCCACTTCTCGGGCCGAAGCGATCCCCTCCGACGTGCTCGAGTGGACCAACGGCGACGCCCTGGTGGCCACCGGCAGTCCCTTCGCCCCGGTCGAGATCAATGGTCGTCGCATTCCCATCGCCCAGTGCAACAACGCCTACATCTTCCCGGGGATCGGCCTCGGGGTGGTGGCAAGCGGTGCACGCCGCGTCACCGATGCGATGCTGATGGCGGCCTCACGGGCTCTGGCCCGGGAGGCACCGATCGTCAAGGAGGGCGAGGGTGCCATGCTGCCGGCGCTGTCGCGCATCCGCGATATCTCCAAGTCGATCGCCTTCGACGTGGCGGCCCAGGCCCAGCACGAGGGCGTGGCGCTCAAGAGCGACGGTACCAAGCTGCGCCGCGACATCGAAAAGAGCTGCTGGATGCCCAACTATCGCGACTATCGTCGCCGCGCCTTCTAGGCGTCTGCGCGCTCAAGCGATCACTGAACCCCGCCACAAGGCGGGGTTTTTATTTGCTGGCGTGAGGCGCAGTCGGGTAGCAACACAGGCGGGTAGCAATAGATGCGGTCGCTCAAGCGCTGCGCTGAAGGGTCTGTAGATGGAGTAGAAAACAAGATTCGCACAAAAAAAGACCTCGCCGGTGGGCGAGGTCTCGGTGTGACGGCCAGTGCGATGCGCCGGCCGTCTGTGTGGCGGGCCTGGGCCCGCCGGGTGATCAGGCGGCGCCGATCATCTTGCGCAGCACATAGTGCAGGATGCCGCCGTGGCGGTAGTACTCGAGCTCGTTGGCGGTGTCGATGCGACACAGGGCGTCGAGGGTCTTCTCACCCTTGTCGCCCTTGATGGTCACCTTGACCTTGCCGCCCGGCTCGAGGCTGTCGAGGCCCTCGATGGAGACCGTCTCGTCGCCGGTCATGCCGAGTGACTTGCGATCCTCTCCTTCGGGGAACTGCAGCGGTACCACGCCCATGCCGATCAGGTTGGAGCGGTGGATGCGCTCGTAGGACTCTGCCAGCACGGCGCGCACGCCGAGCAGCAGGGTGCCCTTGGCCGCCCAGTCGCGGGAGGAGCCGGTGCCGTACTCCTTGCCGGCCACCACCACCAGGGGGGTGCCTTCCTCCTGGTACTTCATGGCGGCGTCGTAGATCGCCATCTGTTCGCCGCTGGGCACGTGGCGAGTCTCGCCACCGACCACGCCATCGAGCATCTCGTTCTGGATGCGCACGTTGGCGAAGGTGCCGCGCATCATCACCTCGTGGTTGCCGCGCCGCGAGCCGTAGGAGTTGAAGTCCACCGGCTTGACGCCGTTCTCCTGCAGGTAGCGGCCCGCCGGGCTGTCGGGCTTGATCGCGCCGGCCGGCGAGATGTGGTCGGTGGTCACGCTGTCGCCGAGCATGGCCAGTACATGGGCGTCCTTGACGTCCTCGACCTTGGACGGCTCCTTGCCCATGCCCTCGAAGAAGGGCGGGTGCTGGATGTAGGTCGAGTTGTCGTCCCACTCGTAGACCTCGCTTTCCGGCACCTTGATGGCCTTCCACACCTCGTCGCCGTCGAACACCGCGGCGTATTCCTTGCGGAACATCTCGGTGTTGACCTTCTCCACCGCCTCGGCGACCTCGGCCTGGGTGGGCCAGATGTCCTTGAGGTAGACCGGCTCGCCGTCGCTACCTTCACCGATGGGGTCATTGTCCAGGTCGCAGCGCACATTGCCGGCCAGGGCGAAGGCCACCACCAGGGGCGGTGAGGCCAACCAGTTGGTCTTCACCAGCGGGTGCACCCGGCCTTCGAAGTTGCGGTTGCCGGACAGTACCGAGGCCACCGTCAGGTCGCCGGTCTTGACCGCATCCTCGATCGGCTCGGGCAGCGGGCCCGAGTTGCCGATGCAGGTGGTGCAGCCATAGCCCACCAGATTGAAGCCCAGGGCGTTGAGGTCGTCCTGCAGGCCGGCGGCGGCCAGGTATTCGGTGACCACCTTGGAGCCGGGAGCCAGCGAGGTCTTGACCCAGGGCTTGGTCGCCAGGCCCTTCTCCTTGGCCTTGCGGGCCAAGAGGCCTGCAGCCATCATCACGCTGGGGTTCGAGGTGTTGGTGCACGAGGTGATGGCAGCGATGACCACCGCGCCGGGGTCCAGGCTGAAGTCCTCGCCCTTGTAGTTGACGTCCTGGCTGTCGGCGTGACGATAGCTGCGCTCGACGCCGACCGCGGTCTGGCCGCCCTCGGAGCCCATCTTGTCGTCGCGGCTGTCCTTGGCCGACTTGCCCTCGTCCTCCATCAGTTTTTCGAAGGTGGTGGCGAGCTGGCTCAGGGCGACACGGTCCTGGGGCCGCTTGGGACCGGCGAGGCTGGCCTCGACGTCACCCATGTCGAGTCCCAGGGTGTCGCTGAAGATCGGCTCGTGGCCGGGTTCGCGCCACAGGCCCTGCTCCTTGGAGTAGGCCTCGACCAGGGCGATCTGGTCGTCGTCGCGGCCGGACAGACGCATGTAGTTCAAGGTCTCGTCGTCCACCGGGAAGAAGCCGCAGGTGGCGCCGTACTCCGGGGCCATGTTGGCGATGGTGGCGCGGTCGGCCAGGGGCAGGTCCTTGAGGCCGTCGCCGTAGAACTCGACGAACTTCCCGACCACGCCTTTCTTGCGCAGCATCTCGGTGACGGTGAGTACCAGGTCGGTGGCGGTGATGCCTTCTCTGAGCTTGCCGGTCAGCTTGAAGCCGATGACCTCGGGGATCAGCATCGACACCGGTTGGCCGAGCATGGCGGCCTCGGCCTCGATACCGCCGACACCCCAGCCGAGTACGCCGAGGCCGTTGATCATGGTGGTGTGGGAGTCGGTGCCGACCAGGGTATCCGGGTAGGCCAGGGTCTTGCCGTCCTCTTCCCGGGTCCACACCGTCTTGCCCAGGTACTCCAGGTTGACCTGGTGGCAGATGCCGGTGCCCGGCGGCACCACGCGGAAGTTGTCGAAGGCCTGCTGGCCCCAGCGCAGGAACTCGTAGCGCTCGCGGTTGCGCTCCATCTCCAGCGCCACGTTGTCCTTGAAGGCGGACGGGTCGCCGTACTTGTCGACCATCACCGAGTGGTCGATGACCAGATCGACCGGTGACAGCGGGTTGATCTTCGACGGTTGCTCACCGAGTTTCTCCACCGCGGCACGCATCGAGGCCAGGTCGACCACCCCCGGCACGCCGGTGAAGTCCTGCATCAGCACGCGGGCGGGACGGTAGCCGATCTCGCGGTCCGAGCGGCCTTCCTTCTGCCAGTCCACCAGCGCCTGAAGGTCGTCTCTGGACACGCTCTCATCGTCGGCAAAGCGTAGCTGGTTTTCCAGCAGTACCTTGAGCGTCATCGGCAGACGCTGAATATCGCCAAGGTCCTCGGCAGCCTGGGCCAGGCTGTAGAAGTCGTACTGAGTCCCGCCTACATCTAGCGTGCGACGGGTATCCGGTAGGGAATCGCTACTCATGCTGTCCTCCTGAGGCATTGAATCGAACGGTCCAGGTTCGCTGGGATCGGCGCGGGGCCAATATCGATCCCTTGGTGGTACTAGTAGTGGTACTTGGTCATCATAGTTGTGTTCTTCAACCGTTGACGTGTAAACGGATGCCGGATCACGCCTTGAAAGGCTGTCGGGTCACCCCCATGGTGAAGGTTCACGTCGATCGCGACCAGAGGGGAGGTGCATCGTGCACGAACAGACGCTGCCGAGCTGGCCGCTTGATTGCCCCTACTGCGATGCCCATATCGAGCTGGTGGTGGACACCTCCCAGGGCAGCCACGAGACCTGGGAAGACTGCCCCCAGTGCTGTGCGCCGATCCACTACCGTATCGAGGTGGATGCGGTGACCGAGGATATCGTCTCGGTGGCCGCCGGCGATGATGACGAGGTCATGTGACAGGGCTCATGTGATGGAAGTGTCATGCGCCGCTGTGGGCCGCGTAACGATCTCATTCGAGCCTGGCGGATGTCGATGACGGCGTCATTGCGACGTCATCGCCGTCGGGTGACAATAGCCGGCGACTATCGGGTCGATGGCCCAGGTCGATTGGCCCGGTGTGGTTCGCTGGCCTAGGGTGACATCCGGTATTTGCCCCTGATTCTTGAACCCTCACGTTTCACTACTCCAAGGAGACTTTCATGAGCGTACTGGTAGGACGTCAAGCTCCCGATTTCGAAGCCGCCGCCGTCACCGGCAACGGCGAAATCGTCGAGAACTTCAAGCTGTCCGACAGCAACGGCAAGCTGCGCGTGCTGTTCTTCTGGCCGCTGGACTTCACCTTCGTGTGCCCGTCCGAGATCATCGCCCATGACAACCGTCTGGCGCAGTTCAAGGATCTGGGTGTCGAGGTGATCGGTGTCTCCATCGATTCCCAGTTCACCCACTACGCCTGGCGCAAGACCAGCCCGGACGCCGGTGGTATCGGTGAGGTCGGCTTCCCGATCGTGGCCGACGTCAAGCACGAGATCACCCAGGCGTACGGCATCGAGCATCCGGAAGCCGGTGTCGCCCTGCGCGCCTCCTTCCTGATCGACGAGGATGGCGTGGTGCAGCATCAGGTGGTCAACAACCTGCCGCTGGGCCGCAACGTCGATGAGATGGTGCGTATGGTCAAGGCCCTGCAGCACCACCAGAAGCACGGCGAAGTCTGCCCGGCTGGCTGGGACGAAGGCCAGGAAGGCATGAAGGATACCGCTGAAGGTGTCGCCAAGTACCTGGGTACTCACTCCAGCGAGCTGTAAGACGCTGCCAGCGCTCACCGCCAGGTGAGCCGACTCGGGACAGCCCGAGCAGTGTCACGACGGGGCGGCCTGGCCGCCCCGTTGCGTATATCCTCGGCATGCTGGTGTGCTGGCCAGTCGCGACAGACCCTTGCGCGGCAGACAGCATCCTGTTGACCCGAGTTTCGGGTGGATTGGCTCATGACGACGCTGCGTCGCCGTCATCATCGAATCCATTTTCCTTTAGCGTCGCGGCCCCCCAGGGGAGCCCCCGGCTTAGTCAAGTTAGTCTTGTGAGGTAGCCATGAGCGAAGTGCGCCACGAACGTCTGATCATCCTGGGCTCGGGGCCTGCCGGCTACAGTGCGGCGGTCTACGCTGCGCGGGCCAATCTCAAGCCGCTGTTGATCACCGGCATGCAGACAGGCGGTCAGTTGACCACCACCACCGACGTGGACAACTGGCCAGGTGACGACGCCGGCGTCCAGGGGCCGGAGCTGATGGAGCGCATGCGCCGTCACGCCGAGCGATTCGATACCGAGGTGCTGTTCGACCATATCCACGAGGTGGAACTGCGCGAACGTCCCTTCACCTTGAAGGGCGACAACGGCACCTACACCTGCGACGCCCTGATCATCGCTACCGGGGCCAGTGCGCGCTACCTGGGGCTGCCCTCGGAGCAGCAGTTCATGGGCCAAGGCGTATCGGCCTGCGCCACCTGCGATGGCTTCTTCTATCGCAACCAGGAAGTGATCGTGGTGGGCGGCGGCAACACCGCCGTGGAAGAGGCGCTTTACCTGTCCAATATCGCCTCCAAGGTCACCCTGGTGCACCGCCGCGACAGCCTCAGGGCGGAGAAGATTCTGCAGGACAAGCTGTTCGAGAAAGCCGAGAACGGCAACGTCGAACTGATCTGGAACCACACCCTGGACGAGGTGCTGGGGGACAACACCGGGGTCACCGGTGCGCGGCTCAAGGCGGTCGAGGACGGTTCGACCCGCGAGATCACTGCACCCGGCGTGTTCATCGCCATCGGTCATAGCCCCAACACCGGCATCTTCGAGGGCCAGCTCGAGATGGCAGGCGGCTATATCAAGGTCAAGTCAGGCCTCGAGGGCAACGCCACCGCCACCAGCGTGCCCGGTGTGTTCGCCGCCGGCGACGTCATGGATCACGTCTATCGTCAGGCGATCACCTCCGCTGGCAGCGGCTGCATGGCGGCGCTGGACGTGGAGCGCTACCTGGACAGCCTCGACTGACGCTATCGTCAGGCGCGATATCACTGCCTCCGCCGGCACTATCGATATCGATCTGATACAAAAAACATCGCCAGGCATTTGCCTGGCGGTGTTCTTGTTGATGGCATCCGCCGGGGGGGGGGGGCAGCGGCGGAGCAGTACTGTCCTGTCCGCCGGGCCGGGCCTCAATAGTGTGGCGGCAACTCGTCCTCGGGGCCGGGGGCATCGCCCAGTCCGCGGTCGTTGCTGGCCGCCAGTTCGCGTAGCCTTTCCTGCATCAGGCGATTGATGCGTTCCAGCTCCATCATTCGGCGCTCCTGGCCGGCGATGGTGGCGTCCAGGCTGTCCAGCCAGTGTTCCTGGTAGGCCAGACGGCTCTCCAGTTCTTCGACACGCTTTGCTAGATCGGCGGACGACTTGTCAATACCCGTGATAGACTCATGTTGCGGTGTGTCACTGTTCATCGTGTCAACTGCCTGCCTTGGGCTTTTTTCGAGAAGTCGTGGCGGAAGGATCTCGTCTGTGTATCGTGCATGGCCGCGGATCCCATGGTCATTCCACCTGTTTTCACCATAAGAAGAGAGTTTTTCACGTCCATGAAAAAAAGGGTATTCGTTCGTTGTTGTGTGATCAGTCTGCTGTTGGCCGCGCCTGCACCGCTGCTGATTGCTCTTGCCGTCAGCCTGGTGACCGGGCTGTCCGTCGAGGAGTTGCACGGCGCCATCGCCGAGGAGGCACTGCTGCATGGCTACCTTGCCGCTGCCGGAGCGGTCTTTGGCGTGTTGCTGGTAGCCACCCTGGCCCTCAATGCCCTGACGCCAAGGCTGGTCAACCTGGCCGAGGTCGAGGATGACGATCGCGAGATCGGCGAGGTCAAGTGGTTCAATGTCAACAAGGGCTACGGCTTCATCACCCGTGACGGGGGCGAGGACGTCTTTGTTCACTTCCGTGCCATCCGCGGCCGGGGCCATCGCACCCTGGCCGAAGGCCAGAGAGTACGCTACTACGTGATCGAGAACGAGCGCGGCCTGCAGGCCGACGACGTCACCGTCATCACCTGAGCGCGATGCTCTCGCCATTGCCACGACGCCCCGCCTAGTGCGGGGCGTTGTCGTTTGTGGCGCCGCGGGTCTGCCTCTGCGCCCGTTTCAGTGCCCGGCTCAGGGCCAAACTGGGAGTGCCTCGTCAGTGTCCCGAGTCGGGCCAGTCGATGGCCGATTCGCTGCCGTCGGGTAACACCTGCAGGAAGCGGTCGGGGTCGTCGCCGGGCTGCCAGCCGCCCAGCGAGCAGCGCACCTCGCAGTCCAGCGCCAGGGCGGCGGCCCTGGCGAAGTCGGCGTCGGTGGGCCAGGGGGACTGGCCGCTGTCGAGCCAAAGGCTGGCGAAGCCATCGGCGGCCTTGCCGACCAGCAACACGGGAATGTCGGCACCATCGAGGTGACCTTCGGTGCGCCACTTGAGCTTGCCGCAGGGGGTCAGCGGCGGGGCATTCAGGGTGGCGCCGAGCCACTCGCCGATGCGCTCGGCGCTGGCCTCGCCAAGATAGATCTCGATATCCGGGTAGCGCTCGGTCATCACTTCAGCTCCTTGCGTCGGCGAACAGCCGCGTCAGGATGGCTTCGTAGACCCGGCTCAGGTCATCCAGGTCTGCGGCGCGCACGCGCTCGTCGACCTTGTGGATGGTGGCGTTGAGCGGGCCAAGTTCCACCACCTGGGCGCCTAGCGTGGCGATGAAGCGACCGTCGGAAGTACCGCCGGAGGTGGACAGCACCGGGGTGGTGCCGGTGACGTCGCGGACGCCGGCCACGGCGGCGTCGACCAGCGCCCCTTCGCGGGTCAGGAAGGGCTGGCCGTTGAGCGTCCAGTCGATCTCGAAGTCCAGGTCGAAGCCTCGCAGGATGGCCTCGGTGCGCTCGCGCAACTCGGCATCGGTGGTCTCGGTGGAGAAACGGAAGTTGAAGGTGGCCTCGACCTCGCCCGGGATCACATTGGTGGCACCGGTGCCGGCGCGCAGGTTCGAGATCTGGAAGCTGGTGGCAGGAAAGCAGTCGTTGCCGGCATCCCAGTGTTCGTTGGCGAGGGCGTCCAGCGCCGGTGCGATCTGGTGAATCGGGTTACGCGCCAGGTGAGGATAGGCCACGTGGCCCTGGATGCCGCGGACCTTGAGTACGCCGCCCAGCGAGCCGCGCCGGCCGTTCTTGATCACGTCGCCCAGGCGCTCGGTGGAAGAGGGCTCGCCGACGATGCAGTAGTCGAGGCGTTCGTTGCGCTCGCGCAGGTGCTCGACCACCGCACGAGTGCCATCCACCGCCGGGCCTTCCTCGTCGGCGGTGATCAGAAAGGCGATGCGTCCGGGGTGATCGGGGTGGGCGCTGACAAAGCGCTCCACCGCCGTGACCATGGCGGCCAGACTGCCTTTCATGTCGGCGGCGCCGCGACCGCGCAGCATGCCGTCGTCATCGATGATCGGGGCAAAGGGCGGGGTCTGCCACTGGTGCTCGGGTCCGGTGGGTACCACGTCGGTGTGGCCGGCGAAGGCCAGCACCGGGCCGTGGTGACCGTGCACCGCCCAGAAGTTTTCCACTTCGCCGAAGGGCAGCGACTCGATGTTGAAGCCCAGGCGCTCGAGGCGTTCGATCATCAGCGCCTGGCAGCCCATGTCGTCCGGGGTCACCGAAGGACGCCGCAACAGCTCGAGGGCAAGCTCCAGGGTGGGCGAGAGTGTCTCGGTGGTCGCGGGGGCGTCGGTCGGTGCAGGCAAGTCGGTAGTCGGCATAGCGGTCTCGAAGAAAGGCGGCGGCCAGGGCCGCCGCGCTCGGGATCAATTGTGGGCATGCAGCGCTTCGTTGAGGGCGATGGCGCTCTTGTTGGTCAGGCACTCGATACGGCCGTTGGTCGAGTTGCGACGCAGCAGCAGATCGTCCTGGCCGGCCAGTTCGCGGGCCGCCAGGGTGCGTACTTCCTGGCCCTGGTCATCGAGCAGGGTGACCTTGGCGCCGGCGGTGATGTAGAGCCCGGCCTCGACGGTGCAGCGGTCGCCCAGCGGGATACCGATACCGGCGTTGGCGCCGATCAGGCAGCCTTCACCCACCGAGATGATGATGTTGCCGCCACCTGACAGGGTACCCATGGTGGAACAGCCACCGCCCAGGTCGGAGCCCTTGCCGACCACCACGCCGGCCGAGATACGGCCCTCGATCATGCCCGGGCCTTCGGTGCCGGCGTTGAAGTTGACGAAGCCCTCGTGCATCACCGTGGTGCCCTCGCCCAGGTAGGCGCCCAGACGCACCCGTGCGGTGTCGGCGATGCGCACGCCATTGGGCACCACGTAGTCGGTCATCTTGGGGAACTTGTCGACACAGTCCACCGACAGGGTGCGACCTTCCAGGCGGGCCTTGAGGCGGCGTGCCGGCAGCTCGATGATGTCGATGGCGCCTTCGCTGCTCCAGGCAATATTGCGCAGCAGACCGAACATGCCGGTGAGGTCGAGCTGGTGCGGCTTGACCAGGCGATGGGACAGCAGGTGCAGCTTGAGGTAGACCTCCGGGGCGCTCTGGGGCGGCAGGTCCTCACTGATGAAGGTCGCCACCAGCGGACGCTGGCTGGCGCTGAGGCTGGCGGCCAGTTCGGCCTGCTCCGGGTGGCCGGCGTCGCGCAGGGCGTCGGCCAGGGCCTGGCAGTGTTCCGGCAGGAAGCTGACGGCGGCGGTGCCCTGGGGCGCGTCGAGTACCCGGGCGGCGGCCTCTACCAGGCTGGCGTCGGGGGCGAGCAGCGGCGCCGGGTAGTAGACCTCGAGCCAGTCGCCCTGGGTGTTCTGGGTGCCGATGCCGAGTGCAAAGCTGTGCATGCCGTATGTCCTTTTCGTAGGTACTGGAATTCGCAAAGAGGGGCGAAAAATTAGAGGTCGTCGTAGTCGCCGTCGCGATAGCCGACCAGGATGTCGTCGCCGGTGTCGAGCAGCGGGCGCTTGATCAGGGTCGGGTTGGCGAGCATCAATTCGCGGGCCTTGTTGGCGTCGACGTCGTTCTTGTCGTCGTCAGGTAGCTGGCGCCAGGTGGTGCTGCGCTTGTTGAGCAGGGTCAGCACCGGCACCGACTCGAGGAAGTGCTCGAGCAGGGCCGCCGATACGCCATCGGCGCGCAGGTCATGGACCTGGTAGGGGTGGCCGCTGCCGTCCAGCGCCTTCTGGGCCTTGCGGCAGGTATCGCAGTTCTTGATCACGTAGAGCGTCAGCATGGGGCCCGTCCTCAATGTTCGTTGGTCGTGGCGTCGGTCGGGATCAGCCGCGTGCGAGCAGGTCGCGGATGCGCTCGGCCGCTTCCCGAGTGGGGGCCAGTTCGTCCACCAGTGCCAGTCTCAGCCGACCGGCGCCCGGGTTGGTGCCGTCGCTGCCGGTTCTGCCCATGTAGCTGCCCGGCAGGACGCTGACGTGGGCCTCGGCGTAGAGTCGCCTGGTGAAGGCGGCGTCGTCACCGTCGGGGACCGCTGGCCACAGATAAAAGCTAGCCTCGGGGGCGGGAAAGTCCATCACCGGTGCGAGGATCTCGGTGACCGCGGCGAACTTGGCGCGGTAGGCGTCTCGGTTGTCGCGCACGTGGGCTTCGTCGGACCAGGCGGCGATCGAGGCCTGCTGGATCGGCTGCGCCATGGCGCAGCCGTGGTAGGTGCGGTAGCGACGAAAGCGGCTGATCAGCTCGGCGTCGCCTGCGACGAAGCCCGAGCGTAGCCCCGGCAGGTTCGAACGCTTGGACAGCGAGTGGAACACCAGGCAGCGGTGATAGTCGTGGCGCCCCATGGCGGCGGCGGCCTGCAACAGTCCCGGTGGTGGCGCCTGCTCATCCAGGTACAGCTCCGAGTAGCACTCGTCGGAGGCGATGATGAAGTCGTACTCGTCGGCCAGGGCGATCAACTGCTGGAACTCTTCGATCGGGGTCACCGCGCCGGTGGGGTTGCCCGGCGAACACAAGAACACCAGCTGCACCTGGCGCCAGGTGTCGGCGTCGACGGCCGAGAAATCCGGGCGGAAGTCGTTGTCGGCACGGCAGTCGAGGTATAGCGGGGTGCCGCCGGCCAGCAGGGCGGCGCCTTCATAGATCTGGTAGAAGGGGTTGGGCACCGCCACCCGCGCCGGGCGTGAGCGATCGAGACAGGCCTGGACGAAGGCGAAGATGGCCTCGCGGGTACCGTTGACCGGCAGCACCTGGTGCTCGGCGTCGAGCCCGTCCAGGCCGAAGCGGCTACTGGCCCAGTCGGCGATGGCCTGACGCAGCTCGGGCAGTCCGGCGATGGCCGGATAGCGGGCGAAGTCATGCTGATGTCGGACCAGGGCGTCGAGTGCCGCCTGGTAGGGCGCATGCTGTGGCTCGCCGATGGTCAGCGGACGATGGGCGAGGTCGGCTGGTGGCGTCAGGTCCGCCTTCAGCGCCGCCAGGCGCTCGAAGGGGTAGGGTTGCAAGGCGTCGAGATCAGGGTTCATGGGGTCCAGGCGCGCCCTTGGGGCGTCGTTGTCATCACGGGAGTGGGTGCCGTCGGCGCGGGGCGCGACCGGGCATCGATTATAGGGAAGGGGCGTACCAGCCTCAAATCGACGCGCCTTGCCTGCTGTGTGATTCAGGTCAGCTCGGCGGGGCCGCTAGACACTGAGGACGTCGATCAGCCGTTCGCGCAACTGCTGCTGGCGCTCGGGGTCGGTGATCGGTCGGCCTTCGCGGTCGGTGACGTAGAAGACGTCCTCGACGCGCTCGCCGAGGGTCGCGATCTTCGCCGCCGACAGGGTGATGCCCTGCTCCATGAAGATACTGCCGACCCGAGCCAGCAGGCCGGGCCGGTCCGGTGCGGTCAGCTCCAGCAGGGTGCGCTCGCCACCCGGGTCCTGTTCGATGGCCACCTGGGTGGCCACCTTGAAGTGCTTGAGCTGGCGCGGGGTGTGGCGGGTGACGATGGTCGGGTAGTCGTCCGGGTCGTCGAGCTCTTCGACCAGGTGGCGGCGAATCTCCTCGAGGCGGCTGGCGTCGCGGATCGGCTTGTCGTGGTCATCGAGCACGATGAAGGTGTTCAGCGTCCAGTCATTGAGCGAGGTGGCGATGCGCGCGTCGTGGATCGACAGCCCGAGCTGCTCCATGGCGGCGGCGGTGGCGGCGAACAGGTCATCCACCGAACGGGTATGGATAAATACCTTGGTCCCGCCCTCGGCCATGTCGTCGGTGGGCGCGTTGATCAGGATCAGCGGCAGCTCGCTGCCGGCGTGGGCCAGCATGCCCTGGGTCTGCCACACCACCTCGCTGGAGGCGTACTGCAGGAAGAAGTCCTCGCCGAGCGACTCCCACAGGGCGTCGACCCGCGCCATGTCGGCGCCGATCGTGGCCAGCAGCGAGTGCGCCTCCTCGCGGGTCTCGCGGACCCAGTCGGCGCGCTCCAGCGGGTTCTCGAGGCCACGCCGCAGCGCCCGCCGTGTCTCGGCGTGGAGCTGGCGCATCAGCGAGGCGCGCCAGCCATTCCACAGGGTGGGATTGGTCGCGGTAATGTCGGCCACGGTGAGGATGTACAGGTAGTCCAGGCGGGTCTCGTCGCCGACGCTGGCGGCGAAGTCGCGGATCACCTCGGGGTCGGTGATGTCGCGCTTCTGGGCGATCATCGACATCAGCAGGTGGTTTTCCACCAGCCAGCTGACCAGTCGGGTATCACGCTGGCTGAGCCCGTGGCGTTCGGCGAAATCCTCGACCTCGCGGGCGCCGATCAGCGAATGATCGCCGCCGCGGCCCTTGCCGATGTCGTGGAACAGCCCGGCGATCCACAGGATCTCCATCTTCGGCGCCTGGTGAATCAGGGTCGCCGCCACCGGGAACTCCTTCTTCGCCTCGGGCTTGCGGAAGCCGTGCAAGCACTTCAGCAGGCGCAGGGTGTGGGCGTCCACGGTGTAGATATGGAACAGATCGTGCTGCATCAGGCCGACCGCCTGGCCGAAGGCCGGCAGATACTTGCCCAGCACCCCGTAGCGATTCATCCGGCGTAGCTGGCGGGCGACATTGCCACCGGAGCGCAACAGCGCCATGAACAGCGCCTGGTGACGCGGGTCGTTGCGGTAGCGGTCGTCCATCAGGTGGCGATGGTCGCGGATCAGGCGGATGGTGTCGGCGCGTACGCCTTCGATCTCGGGGTGCTCGGCCATCAGGTAGAACAGCTCGAGCAGCGCCGCCGGCTGGTCGCGGAACAGGGTCCGCGAGCGCACCTGGATGTAGCCGCCGGCGATCTCGAAACGCTCGTTCAGCGGGGTCACGCTGATCGGGGTGTCGGGCCTCAGGATCTGTTCGTCGAAGTGCTGCAGCAGCATGTCGTTGAGCCCGGCCAGGGCGGTGACATGGCGGTAGTAGCGCTTCATGAACTGTTCCACCGCCAGGCGCTCGGGACTGTCGCGGTAGCCGAACAGCTCGGCGATGGTGTTCTGGTGGTCGAACAGCAGCCGATCCTCGGCGCGCCCGGTGAGCATGTGCAGGGCGTAGCGGACCTGCCACAGGAAGGCCTGCCCCTGGCTCAGGATGCGGTGCTCGGCATCGTTCATGAAGCCCTTGGCGACCACGTCCTCGTAGGACTCGGTATCGAAGTGGCGCTTGGCCACCCAGCCGATCATCTGGATATCGCGAAGCCCCCCGGGGGAGCTCTTGATGTTCGGCTCGAGGTGATACTCGGAGTTGTTGAAGCGGTAGTGGCGGGTGATCTGCTCCTGCCACTTGGCCTCGAAGAAGCGGTCTGCCGGCCACATGCGCTCGCCGGACAGGCGCTCGCGCATGGCCTGGCGCAGGGCCTCGCGGCCGGCCAGGGTGCGTGACTCGAGCAGATTGGTGATGACGGTGACGTCGGCCTTCGCCTCGCGCTCGCAGTCGTTGAGCGAGCGCACGCTGTGGCCGATCTCGAGACCGATGTCCCACAGGAAGGTGATGAAGGCGGTCAGCGGCTCGCGGTAGGGCGTGTCATCGTCGTCCTCGAGCAGGAACATCAGGTCGATGTCCGAATGAGGGTGCAGCTCACCGCGGCCGTAGCCCCCCACCGCCAGTAGCGCTACACCATCGTCCAGGCCTGGCTGGCGTGCCCAGGCCAGCGCCAGCAGCTGGTCCAGGCACCAGGCCCGTCCTCGCACCAGGTCGCGGATGTCGGCGCCGCCGAGGAAGCGCTCGTCCAGCCGCGACTGGATCTCCTTGAGCGCGCCCTTGAAGGGCGCGATGGGGGAGCGCTGGCCCTCGAGCTGGCGAGCGAAGTCGTCGAAGTCGAACAGCTCGAATTCCGGTGCGAAGCGATAGTGGTGCAGCAGCATGGGCTCTCAGCGCTCGAGGAAGGACAGGTCTTCGTCGGAACGGGCGGTCAGCACCTCGACCCCCGTCTCGGTCACCAGCAGGGTGTGCTCCCACTGGGCGGTCAGCCCCTTGTCCTTGGTCACGGCGGTCCAGCCATCGCGCAGTACCTTGGTGCGATGGTCGCCGACGTTGATCATCGGTTCGATGGTGAAGCACATGCCGGCGGCCAGTTCGATATCCGCCTCGGGGGCGTAGCCGTCATAGTGCAGCACCTGGGGGTCCTCGTGGAAGCCGGCGCCGATGCCGTGGCCGCAGAAGTCACGCACCACCGAATAGCCGTTGGCCTTGGCGTGGCTCTCGATGGCCCGGGCCAGCTCCGACAGGCGGGCACCAGGGCGCACCAGCGCCATGCTGCGGTAGAGGCACTCCTGGGTGACCCGGCACAGCCGCTCGCCCTGGATGGTCTCGCCGATGATGAACATCACGCTGGAGTCACCGTGGTAGCCGTCGGCGGTCCTTACGGTGATGTCCATGTTCATGATGTCACCCTTCTTCAGCTTCTTGCTGTCGTCGGGGATGCCGTGGCAGACCACGTGGTTGATCGAGGTGCAGATCGACTTGGGAAAGCCGTGATAGTTGAGCGGCGCGGGGGTGGAGCCGAGCTCGTTGACGATGTAGTCGTGGCACAGCTTGTCCAGATGGCCTGTGCTGACGCCGGCTTCCACGTGGGGGGCGATCATCTCCAGCACACTGGCGGCCTGGCGGCCGGCTTCGCGCATCTTCTCGATTTCTTCGGGCGTCTTGATGGGTACGTTCATGGAATCTCGGTCTGGGTGGTGTCGCCCCGGCGCAGGCGGCTGAGCCGAGTCGCTGGCTCGCGGCGACGATGACCGCGGCGACTCCGGGGAGGGACGCGTCGAGGTGCGCGAGACGTTGGGCGACTTCAATTCGAAGGTCATCCATGGTATAAAGCTGCGCGCTTTCCTGCAATCGCCGTTCCTTGCTGGTGTTTTCGTCGAGACCTTGGTCTTGCGATCGCCTGCAACGGGATAGCCCGCTGGCGAGCGACAAACAGTAGAAGAGGTCTCCATGACGGAGCCTCGCGCCTTGAAAACACACACGCACCGACACATGGTCCCGGGTGCCTGAGGGAAACCTCTGGTCGGATCCATGGGGTGCGTGGAGGCCTAACCCGATTTTTCAGGAGTCATCCATGGCACACGTCAATATGCGTGACCTGCTCAAGGCAGGCGCACACTTCGGTCACCAGACCCGTTACTGGAACCCGAAGATGGGCAAGTTCATCTTCGGCGCTCGTAACAAGATTCACATCATCAACCTCGAGCATACCCTTCCGGCGCTCAACGAGGCGATCGATGTGGTCGAGAAGATGGCCGCTTCCAACAACAAGATCCTGTTCGTCGGTACCAAGCGTAGCGCGAGCAAGATCATCAAGGAAGAAGCGAACCGTGTGAGTCAGCCGTTCGTCAACCACCGCTGGCTCGGCGGCATGCTGACGAACTACAAGACCATTCGTCAGTCCATCAAGCGTCTGCGCGAACTCGAAACCATGCACGAAGATGGCACCTTCGAGAAGCTGACCAAGAAAGAAGTCCTGATGGCCACCCGCGAGCAGGACAAGCTCGAGCGTTCCATCGGCGGTATCAAGGATATGGGCGGCCTGCCGGACGCACTGTTCGTGATCGACGTCGACCACGAGCGCATCGCCATCAACGAGGCGAACAAGCTGGGCATCCCGGTCATCGGTGTGGTCGACACCAACTCCGATCCGGACGGCGTCGACTACGTGATCCCGGGCAACGATGACTCCATCCGCGCCATCCAGATCTACGTCAAGGCCATCGCCGATGCCTGTGGCCGTGCGAAGGAAGGTCGCCCCGATGAGTTCGTCGAAGTGACCGACAGCGAAGGCGACGCCGCCGCTGCCGCTGCCGAGTAAGCTTCGGCCCGCCTGGGCCAGCCGATCGCGCAAGCGATCCACGCCGGACAGGCGCAAAGGGGGCCGTGGCCCCCTTTTCTCTACTTCAGGCCCGCGGTAATACCGAGGGTCTCTCCGACACCCAGGTCGAACCATTTAGAGGTGAATACCATGGCAGCTATCAGCGCCTCCCAGGTCAAGGAACTGCGCGAGCGTACCGGGCTCGGCATGATGGAGTGCAAGAAGGCACTCACCGAAGCCGGCGGTGACATCGAGCAGGCCATCGAGGATCTGCGCAAGAACTCCGGTCTCAAGGCCGCCAAGAAGGCCGGTCGTACCGCCGCTGAAGGTGTCGTCGTCACTCGTGTGGCCGAAGACGGTGCCTACGGTGTGATGGTCGAGATCAACTCCGAGACCGACTTCGTTGCCCGTGACGACAACTTCAAGGCCTTCGCCGACAAGATCGCCGACGCCTTCTTCGCCGCCAAGAGCGACGACGTGGCCGCAGTGACCGAAGGCGAGCTGGAAACCGCCCGCGAGCAGCTGGTGCAGAAGATCGGCGAGAACATCGGCGTGCGCCGTGCCGTCGTCGTCGACGCCGCTGAAGGCAACCTGGTGGGTGCCTATGTGCACGGTGGCCGCATCGGCGTGCTGACCGAGCTCAAGGGCGGCACCCAGGAAGCCGCCAAGGACGTGTCCATGCACGTCGCCGCGATCAACCCGACCGTGGCCCGTCCCGAGGACATGCCCCAGTCTGCCCTCGACGAGGAAAAGGCCATCATCCTGGCTCAGCCGGACATGGCCGGCAAGCCTGAGCAGATCGCCGAGAAGATGGTCCAGGGCCGTCTGAAGAAGTACCTGGCCGAGAACAGCCTGACCGAGCAGCCCTTCGTCAAGGACCCGAACCAGAGCGTGGCCGAGTTCGTCAAGGCCGCCGGTGGTGAAGTGGTCGGCTTCACTCGCTTTGAAGTGGGCGAGGGCATCGAGAAGGAAGAGGTCGACTTCGCCAAGGAAGTCATGGAACAGGCCAAGCGTAGCTAAGGTCCAAGGTTCCAAACTGTGCCTGCACAGTGTAATGATGGCGTGCGCGAAAGCGCACGCCTTCGTGTATGCGTCAGCGGTGGGTGTCTCGCGGCCTGACCGACCGCCACCCGACCCAGTCAAGCCCAAAGCGGAGAAATGCCATGAGCAGCGTCGATTCTTCCCCCCTGTCCAAGTCCGAGAAGCCCCGTGCCGCGGTGTCGAAGTACAAGCGCATCCTGCTGAAGCTCTCGGGTGAGGCGTTGACCGGGGATGCCGACTTTGGCATCGACCCCAAGGTACTGGACCGCATGGCGCTGGAGATCGGGCAACTGGTCGGTATCGGTGTCCAGGTCGGTATCGTGGTCGGTGGCGGCAACCTGTTCCGCGGTGCCGCCCTGCACGAGGCCGGCATGGAGCGCGTGACCGGTGACCACATGGGGATGCTGGCCACGGTGATGAACGCCCTGGCCATGCGTGATGCGCTGGAGCGCTCGAACATCCGTTCTCGAGTGATGTCGGCCATTCCCATGAGCGGCGTGGTGGAGCACTACGATCGGCGCACGGCGATTCGCTACCTGACCTCCGGTGACGTGGTACTGTTCTCCGCCGGTACCGGCAATCCCTTCTTCACCACCGATTCCGCCGCCTGTCTGCGCGGTATCGAGATCGACGCCGATGTGGTGGTCAAGGCCACCAAGGTGGATGGCGTCTACAACAAGGATCCGGTCAAGTTCGACGATGCCGTGAAGTACGACGAACTGTCCTATGATGACGCCCTCGATCAGAAGCTCGGGGTGATGGATTTGACCGCGATTTGCCTGGTGCGGGACCATGACATGCCGGTCCGGGTCTTCAACATGAACAAGCCTGGCGCCCTGCTCAACCTGGTGGTGGGCGGCAAGGAAGGCACGCTGATTCACAGAGGGTGACATCGTGATCAACGAGATCAAGAAAGACGCAGAAGCAAGAATGCAGAAGACCGTCGAGTCGCTGCATCACAACCTGAACAAGATTCGTACCGGTCGTGCTCATCCCAGCATTCTGGACGCGGTGCAGGTCGAATACTACGGTTCCATGATGCCGCTCAACCAGGTGGCCTCGGTCAACGTCGAGGACGCCCGCACCCTGGCCGTGGTGCCCTGGGAGCAGAGCATGGTGCCGAAGGTCGAGAAGGCCATCATGACCTCCGACCTGGGCCTCAACCCGGCGTCTGCCGGCAACGTGATCCGCGTGCCGATGCCGATGCTGACCGAGGAGACCCGCAAGGGCTACATCAAGCAGGCGCGTCAGGAGGCCGAGAACGCCCGGGTGGCGATCCGCAACGTGCGTCGTGACGCCAACAACGACCTCAAGGCGCTGCTCAAGGACAAGGATATCTCCGAGGACGAGGAGCGTCAGGGCGAGGACGAGATCCAGAAGATCACCGATCGCTTTGTCGCCGAGATCGACAAGACCCTGACCGCCAAGGAAGAGGACCTGATGCAGGTCTGAGGCGCCCTGGCGATACCCGTACCGGCCTGCCTGTGCGGCCGGGAGGGGGCGCGATACCGAGCGGTCACGCCTGGCGTGGCCGGTCGGCCGTTGGGTACTACCGCCGTTCAGCGATCCCTGGCGACTCCGCCATCGGTCATACTGTCTGGACTCCCCGGGTCAGGGATGCCTCGGGGCCTGATTCAACCGTCATGCGAGACACCATGAAGTCAACGCCGTCTCCCGAACTCCGCCCGTTACCGCCGACCGCGAGCCTGCCTCGCCATGTGGCGGTGATCATGGACGGCAACAATCGCTGGGCCAAGGCGCGCGGCCTGTCAGGAGTGCGTGGACACCACGCCGGCGTGGAGGCGGTCAGGGCCGTCATTCGTCGGGCGGCGGAGCGCCGCATCGAGACGCTGACGCTGTTCGCCTTCTCCAGCGAGAACTGGAAGCGCCCGGCGGCCGAGGTCAACGCCTTGATGGAACTGTTCCTGATGGCGCTCAAGCGTGAGGTCAAGAAGCTGCATGAGCATGACATTCGGTTGTCGGTGATCGGCGATACCTCTGGGTTTTCCTCGGCCATCCAGAAGCGCATCGAAGAGGCCGAGCGACTGACCTGCGACAACCAGGGGCTGCGCCTGGTGATCGCCGCCAACTACGGTGGTCAGTGGGACATCGCCCGGGCTGCGCGGCGGCTGGCCGAGCGAGTGGCCGCCGGCGAGCTCGATCCCGGCGCCATCGACGAGCAGGCGCTGGCCGATCAAGTCAGTCTGAGTGACGCCGCGCCGGTGGATCTGTGCATTCGCACCAGCGGTGAGCGGCGCATCTCGAACTTCCTGTTGTGGCAGCTGGCCTACGCCGAGCTGTACTTCACGCCCGTCCTGTGGCCGGACTTCGATGGCGAGGCCTTCGATGACGCCCTGGAGGATTTCTGCCGGCGCAAGCGCCGCTTCGGCATGACCGACGAACAGCTCGAGGCCCAGGGTGCTTAGACAGCGGATCATCACCGCAGCCTGGCTGGCGCCGCTGGCGCTGGCCGGGTTGTTCGGCCTGGAGGGCGGCCCCTTCGCCCTGTTCACCGCCGCCATCGTGGTGCTGGCGGGCTGGGAGTGGGCCAATCTGGCGGGGCTTGAGCGCGGGGCCTCGCGCCTGCTGCCACCGCTGGTGCTGGCCCTTGGCATGGCGCTGCTGTGGCATTTCGGCCAGCACCTGGCGCTGTGGCCACTGGTCATTGGCGCGCTGGGGTGGGCGCTGAATCTGTGGTGGGTGCTCGGTCATCCTGGGCGCAGCCATCAGTGGTCCTCGCGGGCGATGCGCCTGGCCATGGGAGCCTGGGTGCTGCTGCCGACCTGGGTCGGCTTCAATCTGCTGCGCGAGAGCGGCAGCGCCTGGCTTCTGTTCGTGCTGCTGCTGGTGTGGGGTGCCGACATCGGCGCCTACTTTGTCGGGCGTGCCCTGGGGCGGCGCAAGCTGGCACCCAACGTCAGCCCCGGCAAGTCCTGGGAGGGCGTCTATGGGGGCATGGCGGTCACCGCTGCGCTGGCGCTGGTGTTCGCGCTGTGGCAGCAGCTGTCGCTGTCGGCCGGTCTGGCGCTGGTGGCGTTGACCCTCGGCGTGACCCTGGTGTCGGTGCTCGGCGATCTGCTCGAGAGTATGCTCAAGCGCCATCGCGGCCTCAAGGACTCCAGCGCGCTGTTGCCGGGGCACGGCGGGGTGCTCGATCGCATCGACAGTCTTACCGCGGCGGTCCCGGTGTTCGCCCTGTTCTTTACCTGGCTGGTGCAAGCATGACGGCATCTGCAGTTTCTGCCTCGTCCCAAACCTCCTCGACCACCATCAAGGGCGTCTCGGTGCTCGGTGCTACCGGCTCCATCGGAACCAGTACCCTGGACGTCATCGCCCGCCACCCCGACCGCTATCGGGTCCACGCTCTCACCGCCCATCGCTCCCGCGAGGCCCTCTATCGTCAGTGCCTGACCCATCGTCCCGACGTGGCGGTGCTCGGCACGCCGACCGACGCCGACTGGCTGGCCACGCAGCTGAAAGAGGCCGGGCTTGCCACCGAGGTGCGTCACGGCGAAGCGGCTCTGGCCGAGGTGGCAAGCGCCCCTGAGGCCGAGGTGGTGATGGCGGCCATCGTCGGCGCGGCGGGCCTGTTGCCGACGCTGGCGGCGGTGCGGGCCGGCAAGCGCGTGCTGCTGGCCAACAAGGAGGCCCTGGTGATGTCCGGGGCCCTGTTCATGAAGGCGGTGGAGCAAAACGGTGCGGCGCTGTTGCCCATCGACTCCGAGCACAATGCGATCTTCCAGTGTCTGCCTGGCCAGCATCGTGGGGGACTCGGGCGCCACGGCGTGACTCAGCTGCTGCTGACCGCCTCGGGCGGGCCGTTTCGTGGATTCGATGCCGAGCGTCTGGCCCGGGTGACCCCGGATGAGGCCTGCGCCCACCCCAACTGGTCCATGGGGCGCAAGATCTCGGTGGACAGCGCCACCCTGATGAACAAGGGGCTGGAATTGATCGAGGCCTGCTGGCTGTTCGACGCCCGCCCCGAGCAGATCCAGGTGGTGGTGCACCCTCAGAGCGTGATCCATTCCATGGCCGCCTACAGCGATGGCTCGGTGCTGGCGCAGCTCGGCAATCCCGATATGCGCACCCCCATCGCCTACGGCCTGGCCTGGCCCGAGCGGATCGAGGCAGGGGTCGAGGCGCTGGACCTGTTTCAGGTGGCCAGGCTCGACTTCGAACCCGCCGACGAGGCCGCCTTTCCGTGCCTGCGGTTGGCCCGTGAGGCGATGGACGAGGGTGGGCTGCAGCCGGCGGTACTCAACGCTGCCAATGAGGTGGCGGTCGAGGCCTTTCTCGACGGGCGGCTTGGGTTCACCGAGATCCCCCGGCTGGTCGAGGCGGTGCGCGCAGGTGCCCCCGGTGGTGGTGCCGATGATCTGGAGGCGGTACTCGCCGCCGACCATGACGCCCGCGCGCGTGCCCGTGCCTGGCTGGAGGCGTTGTGATGATCGCGCATCCGGTTGAACCTTTTGCCTTTGGCGCTGCCGGAGCCTGGGAAGCGGCGGCGACGGCGGCCGTCGTGATACAGCCAAGGAGGCTTGCGTGGGCCTGATTCAAAATATTCTGGCCGTGATCGTCGTACTCGGCCTGCTGGTCACCTTCCATGAGTTCGGTCACTTCTGGGTGGCGCGGCGTTGCGGGGTCAAGGTACTGCGCTTCTCGGTAGGTTTCGGTAGCCCGCTGTGGTCACGTTTCGATCGCCATGGCACCGAATTCGCCATCGCCGCGATTCCGCTGGGCGGCTACGTCAAGATGCTCGACGAGCGCGAAGGCGAGGTGCCCGAGGACCAGCTCGATCAGGCGTTCAATCGCAAGTCGGTGTGGGCCCGCATGGCCATCGTTGCGGCGGGTCCGCTGGCCAACTTCCTGCTGGCACTGGTGGCTTACTGGGCGCTGTTCGTCGCCGGGACCACTACGGTGGTGCCGGTGGTGGGTGACGTCACCCCGCAGACGCCAGCGGCCGAGGCTGGCCTAGAGTCGGGGATGGAGCTGACCGCCATCGGTGGCGAGACGGTGCGCTCCTGGGACGAGGTCAATCTCAAGCTGGTGGCGGCCATCGGCGCCAGTGGCAGCCTGGAGATCGAGGCCCGCGAGGAGGGCTCGAGTGCCTCCCGCAGCTATCGCGCGCCGGTCGAGAACTGGCTGGTGGGGCAGGACCCGCCCGCGCCGCTGGCAACGCTCGGTATCGCCCCCTGGCGTCCCGACATGCCTGCCGTCATCGGCCAGGTGATGGAAGGGGAGCCCGCGGCCGAGGCAGGGTTGCAAGCCGGTGATCGTGTGCTGAGTATCGACGATCGCGCGGTGAGTGACTGGCCTGATCTGGTCGAGCGGGTCAGAGCGCGACCCGGCCAGACACTGTCGCTGGAGGTCGAGCGCAACGGCGAGTCGAAGGCGCTGAGTCTGACGCCGCGGATCAACCGGCTGGATGATGGAAGCGAGATCGGCTATATCGGTGCCGGCGTTGCCCCGGTAGACTGGCCCCAGCAGTACCAGCGGGAAATCCGCTACGGCCCCCTGGACGCAGTGGGGCAGGCGGCCTCACGTACCGCCGAGATGACGCTTTTGACGTTCGACGCCGTGCGCAAGATGGTGGTCGGCCTGATTTCGCCGACCAATCTGTCCGGGCCCATCACCATCGCTCGGATCGCCGGTGACACGGCGCGTTCCGGGCTCGAGAGCTTCATCAACTTCATGGCCTATCTGTCGATCAGCCTTGGGGTGCTCAACCTGCTGCCGATTCCGGTGCTCGACGGCGGCCATCTGCTGTACTACCTGGTCGAAGCGGTACGTGGGCGCCCGGTGTCCGAGCGCACCCAGGCCGTTGGCCTCAAGGTCGGGCTGGCGCTGGTGGGCACCCTGATGATCATGGCCCTGTACTTCGATGTGATGCGCTTGTGGTAGAAGTTGCCCCCGCCATCGACGTGGTGCGTGCGCAACAACGAGCGCCCAGGTGAATCGCGCTTTGCCGGGGACGTCACCAAGCGAGACGCCGCCGCCAACTTGTCAGTAAGGCGGAGAAATGTATAAGGTGCCTGTCTGGACAGGTACGCTGACTCAACGCGAGCGAAACGACTGCATGAAAATCAAGACCATCGGATTGGCGACACTCTTGACCGCCTGTGCCCAGGTGGCGCACGCGGCCCCTTTCACCGTGTCGGACATTCGCGTGGAAGGCCTTCAACGGGTCTCTGCGGCTTCCGTCTTCAATGCTTTTCCCGTCAACGCTCGCGATCGAGTGGACGACAGTGAACTGGCCGAAGCGGCTCGCCAGCTGTTTGCCACCGGACTGTTCGAAGATATCCAGCTGGCCCGTGAAGGCGACGTCCTGATCATCCAGGTGGAGGAGCGCCCGACGATCTCGGCGCTGAATATCGAAGGCAACTCCCAGATTCCCGACGAGGACCTGCGTGCGGGCCTCAAGCAGGCCGGCATCAGCGAAGGCCAGGTGCTGCAGCTCTCGACCATCGACGAGATGAAGCGTGAGCTGGAAGGCCTCTACCAGTCCCAGGGCCGCTACAGCGCGCGCATCGACACCGAGCTTACGCCGGTGGGTCAGGGCCGGGTGCGGGTCGACATCAACATCAATGAAGGTGCGGTCGCCAAGATCCGCCAGATCAACATCGTCGGCAATGAAGCCTATTCCGACGAGATCCTGCTCGACGAGTTCGAGCTCGAGGACGATCCCGGTCTGTTCTTCGGCTGGTTCTCCGCCGACGAGTACTCCCGCGAGGCGCTGGCCGGTGACCTGGAGCGGCTGCGTTCCTACTACCTCGATCGTGGCTACGTAAACTTCGAGATCACCTCGAGCCAGGTATCGATCAGCCCGGACAAGTCGCGCATCTTCATCACCATCAACGTCAATGAAGGCAATCGCTACCGGGTCGGCGACATCAGCTTCGTTGGTGATCTCAAGGTGGCCGAGGCCGAGGCCCGCGAGCTGCTGCAGTTCGAATCCGGTGATATCTTCTCGCGCAGCGACGTGGTGGCGTCCTCCGAGGCCATGCGCTCGCGCCTGGGTGCCGAGGGCTTTGCCTTCGCCGAGGTCAACGGCATCCCCGAGGTGCGCAGCGACGGCGAGACGGTGGACCTGAGCTTCCAGGTGGCGCCGGGGCGTCGCGCCTACGTACGGCGTATCCAGTTCGTCGGCAACACCACCACCAAGGATGAAGTGCTGCGCCGCGAGATGATCCAGATGGAGAGCGCGCCAGCCTCCACCGAGGCCATCTCCCAGTCGCGCCAGCGCCTCGAGCGCCTTGGCTTCTTCAAGCAGGTGCAGGTGCAGACCGAGCCGGTCCCCGGCGAGAGCGACCAGCTCGACGTCACCTACACCGTCGAGGAACAGCCCTCAGGCTCGCTGTCGGCGAGTCTCGGCTTCTCCCAGAGTGCCGGCGTCATCTACGGCGCCTCGCTGTCCCAGAACAACTTCCTGGGTAGCGGCAACCGGGTCAACATCGGCGCCCAGAAGAGTGATACCTACACCAGCGTCAACTTCGGCTTCACCGATCCCTACTGGACCCTGGACGGCATCTCCCGCGGCTACAACTTCTACTACCGGGCCACGGACTACGAAGATTCCGACATCTCCACCTACTCCACCGATGCCCTCGGTGCCGGGATCAACTTCGGCTACCCGATCAACGAGCTGACGCGGATGAACTTCGGCGCCAATATCGAGAAGCTCGAGATCGACACCTACGACGACACCCCGTCGGAGATCAAGCGTTACGTGCTCGACGAGGGTGACGACGCCAGTACCCTGTCGGCCACCGGCAGCTGGACCCGCAACGACCTCAACCGCGGCATCATGCCGACGGCGGGTAATTACCAGCGGCTGTCGCTGGAACTCGGGGTGCCCGGCAGTGACGCCGAGTACTACAAGGCCAGGGCCCAGGCCAAGCACTTCTTCCCGTTCAACGAAGAGCAGACCTGGTCGTTGAAGTTCAGTGGCCAGCTGGGCTACGCCGATGCCATCAATTCGAGCGATCCCTATCCGTTCTACGAGAACTTCCTCGCCGGTGGCCTGGGCTCGGTGCGTGGTTTCACCGACAACACCCTTGGCCAGCTCACCACCGAACGTGAGGACGGTGATGACGAGACCCTCGGCGGTAACGTGCTGCTCGAGGGCAGCATGGAGCTGATCTTCCCGATGCCGTTCGTCGAGGACAAGCGCTCGGTGCAGCCGTCGCTGTTCGTCGATGCCGGTAACACCTTCCTCACCGAGTGCTACGACGTGCTGTCCGAGGACGAGGATCGCAAGAAGTGCAACTCCGGGGTGGAATTCAGCGATATACGCTACAGTGTGGGCGTGGGCGTCTCCTGGCTGACGCCGGTGGGTCCCCTGACCTTCAGCGTGGCCGAGCCGCTCAATGACGAGGACGAGGACGACACCCAGGTGTTCCAGTTCTCGCTGGGTCAGACCTTCTGATGAGGACAGGCGGCCGTCGCCGCTGGCTGGTGTGGTTGGCGCTGGCCGCTGCACTGAGCAGCCCGGTGTCGGCATCGGCGTCCCAGGTGGCGGTGCTCGACTGGCGTCGCGCCGTGCTCGACACCGAGGCCGCCCGCAGTGCCATGCAGAGCCTGCAGCAACAGGTCGCACCCTGGCAGCGCGAGGCCGAATCGCTGCGCCTTGAGCTCGAGGCACTGGCCGACGACCTGGCGGCTGCCGAAGGGCCGCCGAGCCCCTCACGGGTTCAGGAATTTCAGCGAAAAGGGCAGCGTTTCGATCGCCTCAGACGTGATATCCTCGAGGCTCGCCAGGAAGCCGAACAGCGTTTGATAAGTCGCCTGGAAGGCAGGGTCGACCAGGCGGTCGCTCAGGTCATCGAGCGTCACGAGGTCGAGGTGCTGGTGACACCGGACGGTGTCCTGCACAGCGGTCGTGATCTGCCGGACCTGACGGCCGAGGTCACCCGGCTGCTCAACACGTACTGAGGGAATCGCCGACAGCGCCTGTCCCGAATTCCGTCGTCACCGCATTACGGTCATACATGAAATCGACACGTACACAGCCAAACCTCTCCGATATCGCCTCTCGCCTGGGCGCTCGCCTGCACGGTGACGGCAGCCAACGTATCGTTGGCCTGGCGACGCTCAAGGACGCCGGCCCCGATCAGGTGAGCTTTCTTGCCAATCGCGCCTATCTGAAGGACCTGCCGTCCACCCGGGCGGCGGCGGTGCTGCTTCACGCCGACCATCTCGACGCCTGCCCGGTGCCAGCGCTGGTGCTGGACAATCCCTACCTCGGCTACGCCGAGCTTTCGCGCATGCTTGACCCCCAGGCCGACGCGCACCAGCCGGGCATCCATCCCAGTGCGGTGGTGGCCGAGGACGCCAGTCTGGGTGCCGACGTCTCGATCGGCCCCAATGCGGTGATCGAGTCAGGTGCTCGCCTGGGGGATCGTGTGGTGGTAGGGCCCGGTTCGGTGGTCGGGGCGGACTGCGAGATCGGCGAGGACGGTTTCCTGCACGCCAACGTCACCCTCTATCACGGCGTGGTCGTCGGCAAGCGTGTCATCTTGCACAGCGGTTGTGTGATCGGTGGCGATGGCTTCGGTTTTGCCCACGACGGTGGCGGCTGGCGCAAGATCGCCCAGCTCGGTGGCGCGGTGCTCGGCGATGATGTCGAGGTCGGCAGTTGCTCGAGCATCGACCGTGGGGCGCTGGGTGACACCGTGATCGGCAATGACGTCAAGATCGACAGCCAGGTGCAGATCGCCCACAACGTGCACATCGGTGACCACAGCGCCCTGGCCGGCTGTGTCGGCATCGCCGGTTCCACCCGGGTGGGCCGCCACTGCATGCTGGGTGGCGGAGTGGGGCTGTCCGGCCACCTGACCATCTGCGACGGCGTCCAGGTCACCGGCATGAGCCTGGTGACCAACTCCATCCTCGAACCCGGGGTCTATTCCTCGGGTACCGGGGCCATGGAAAACAGTCAGTGGCGCCGCAATGCGGTGCGTTTCAAGCAGCTCGACAGTATCGCCAAGCGGGTCAATCGTCTGGAGAAGCGAGGCTCCGGCGAGGCTTGAGGGGCGGGTACAGGTCGGTATAATCCACCGCCTATTGCCGGTATGGTGCCCTTGGCCCCCGCCGGTCATGTCCTTCCAGGGAGAAGGGCTCTTGTCATTTCAGAGGTCGCTACGATGGTTATGGACATCAACGAGATTCGCGAATATCTGCCCCACCGTTATCCTTTTCTGCTGGTGGATCGGGTCACGGAACTGACCCTTGGCGAAACCATCGTTGCCTACAAGAACGTCAGCATCAACGAGCCGTTCTTCAATGGTCACTTCCCCCACCACCCGATCATGCCCGGCGTGCTGGTGGTGGAAGCGCTGGCTCAGGCCTGCGGTATCCTGGGCTTCAAGACCGTCAACAAGCTACCCGCCGATGGCTATGTGTACTACCTGGTCGGCAGCGACAACGTGCGCTTTAAGCGCCCGGTGATGCCGGGCGACAAGCTTGAGCTGCGCGCTGAGGTCGAGCGGGCCAAGCGGGGTATCTGGAAGTTCAAGTGCCGTGCCACCGTGGAAGGCGAGCTGGCCTGTGAGGCCGACATCATCTGTGCCGAGAGGAAGATCGCTTGATACATCCGACCGCCATCGTAGACCCCGGCGCCCGCCTGGCCGACGATGTCGAGGTGGGGCCCTTCAGTGTGATCGGCCCAGACGTCGAGATTGGCGCCGGGTCGGTCATCGGCCCCCACGTCGTGGTGCAGGGCCCCACCGTGCTGGGCGAGCGTACCCGCATCTTCCAGTTTGCCTCGGTGGGGGAGGCCTGCCAGGACAAGAAGTACCAGGGCGAGCCGACCCGCCTGGTGATGGGTGACGACAACGTCGTGCGCGAGGGCGTCACCCTGCACCGGGGCACCGTTCAGGATCGCAGCGAGACCACCATCGGCTCGCGCAACCTGTTCATGGCCTACGTCCACGTCGGCCATGACTGCGTGATCGGCGACGACTGCATCCTGGCCAATCAGGTCACCCTGGCGGGCCACGTGCACCTGGGCGACTTCGCGATCATTGGCGGGCTATCCGCCATCCATCAGTTCTGTCGTTTCGGCTCCCACGCCATGGCAGGCGGTGGCTCGATCATCACCAAGGACACCCCGGACTTCGTGATGATCAACGGCAATCCGGCCCAGGCCCACGGACTCAACGTGGTCGGGCTCAAGCGCCGCGGCTTTGCGACGGAAGCCATCCGTGCCCTCAGCGAGTCCTACAAGCTGGTGTACCGTCAGGGGCTCACCGTGGAACAGGCCATCGGCGAGATCCGCCAGCGCTTCTCGCTGGCCGAGACCGAAGCCTTCGTGGCCTCGATCGAGGCGTCCTCGCGGGGCATCATCCGCTAGGCAGTCGTCGGCCCGGCGGTCGGGCCGGCGGTCGGCGCCCGCAGCGGCGGGCGTCAGCCCCAGTGTCGTCGGCCATCTTGATGGCCGTCGTCGGCTTGGGCACCCTTCCATCGTCAGACTTGTTCAGCCAGTCAGGTATCCGTCATGACCCACGCTGCACGCGATGTCGCCAGCGAGACAGGCTCAATCCGCCGCGTCTACCTGGTGGCCGGTGAACTGTCCGGCGATATTCTCGGAGCGAGCCTGATGCGCGCGCTCAAGGCGCGTCATCCCGAGGTGGCATTCCGAGGACTGGGTGGCCCGCGCATGATCGCCGAGGGGCTCGAGTCGTTGTATCCGCTGGAGACCCTGTCGGTGATGGGGCTGGTGGAGGTGATCAAGCACCTGCCAGAGCTGATCCGCGTGCGCCGCACCCTGCGTCGGGATGCACTGGACTGGGAACCCGACATCATGGTCGGAATCGACGCCCCGGACTTCAATCTTGGCCTCGAGCGCCAGCTGCGCGAATCAGGTGTCACCACCGCCCACTACGTCAGCCCGTCTGTATGGGCCTGGCGTCAGGGGCGGGTCAAGGGCATCGCCCGCTCGGTGGACGCCATGCTGACCTTTCTGCCGTTCGAGGCGGCCTTCTACGTCAAGCACCGGGTGCCGGTGGCCTTCGTCGGCCATCCGTTGGCCGACGAACTGCCGCTGGTCAACGACCGCCGGGCCACGCGCGAGGCGCTGGGGATTGCCGCCGACGCCCGGGTGCTGGCGTTGCTGCCCGGCTCCCGGCGCAACGAGATCCGCTTCATGGGGGAGACCTTCCTGGAGGCTGCCGAGCGCCTGGTCAAGGCAAGGCCGGGGCTTGCGGTGGTGATCCCGGCGGCCGCGCCCGAGCGAAGGCAAGAGCTCGAGGCGCTGCTGGCCGCGCGGCCGGCGCTTGCGGCCTGCGTCAGCCTGCTCGATGGCCAGGCTCGTGAGGCCATGGTGGCAAGCGACCTGGTGCTGCTGGCTTCCGGCACCGCGGCGCTGGAGGCGATGCTGTGTCATCGCCCCATGCTGGTGGGCTACCGCATGGCGCCGATGACCCATCGCATCGCTCGGCTGATGGTCAAGACCGAGTGGATCTCGCTGCCCAATCTGATCGCCCGCGAATCGCTGGTGCCGGAGTTGATCCAGGACGAGGCCAGCAGCGAGGCCATTGCCACCCGCCTGGGCGAGTTGCTCGACGATGAAGCGGCGCGGACTGCGCTCGAGGCTCGCTTTGCCGCCATGCACGAGGGGTTGCAGCGTGATGCCAGCCGGCGTGCGGCGGAGACCATCGAAGCGCTGGTAGCGGGACAGCCGTTGCCGGAAAGCGTATCGCCTCGGCTGGCCGAGGAGGTGGCCGAGGCCACGGCTGATGAAACGGATGATGTCCGTCAGGAGGCTGGCGGTGGCCGCTGAAGCGAAGTCCAGGCGCAGCAACAAGCCTGCCTTGCCGCCGCTGGTGGTGAACTATGATGGCAGCTTGCTGGCCGGTGTCGATGAGGTTGGTCGAGGGCCGCTGGTGGGCTCGGTGGTGGCAGCGGCGGTGATCCTCGATCCCTCGGTGCCGATCAGCGGACTCAATGACTCCAAGGCGCTGAGTGCCAAGCGTCGCGAGGCGCTCGACGGCCAGATACGCGAGCATGCTCTGGCCTACCATGTGGCCGAGGCGAGCCCCGAAGAGATCGACCGGCTCAATATCTATCACGCCACCCATCTGGCGATGCGCCGGGCCATCGATGGTCTGGCGCCGGCTCCTGAGTACCTGCTGGTGGACGGCAATCGGCTGCCCGGGCATCATGTTCCGGGCCAGGCCGTGGTCAAGGGCGATGCCCGCCATCCGGCCATCGCCGCCGCCTCCATCCTGGCCAAGGTGGCCCGTGACGCGGCCATGCTGGCCCTCGACGAGCGCTATCCCGACTACGGCTTCGCCCGCCACAAGGGCTACCCGACGCCTGAGCATCTGGCCGCGCTCGAACGCCTCGGGCCGCTGGCCGAGCATCGCCGGTCGTTTGCACCGGTAAAGCGTCAACTGGCGCTGTTCTGACCCGTTTTCACACACCCGCCACGGCGGGTCGAGGTAAGGCTTTCTCATGTCCGCTCCCTTCGTTCATCTTCGCGTCCACAGCGAGTTCTCCCTCGTCGATGGCCTGGTGCGCCTCAAGCCGTACGTCAAGGCGGGCATCGAGCACGGGGCGCCGGCGCTGGCGCTGACCGACGAGGCCAACCTGTTCGGCCTGGTGAAGTTCTACAACGGTGTCCAGGGCGCCGGCATGAAGCCGGTCATCGGCGCAGATCTGTGGCTGGTCAACGGCCACGACCTGGATCACCCCTATCGGGTGACCCTGCTGGCGATGAACGACGTCGGCTACCGCAATCTGACCGAGCTGATCTCGCGTGGCTGGGTCGAGGGCCAGCGCCAGGGGCGGGCCTACCTGGAGAAGGCCTGGGTGCTCGAGCAGAACGAGGGGCTGATTGCGCTGTCTGGTGGTCGCGATGGCGATGTCGGTCGCCACCTGCTCAGCGATCTTCACGCCGATGCCAGGCGCCTGCTGGACGACTGGTGCCAGGCCTTCCCGGGACGTTTCTATCTGGAGCTGACCCGTACCGGCCGCCCGCTGGAAGAAGACTGCGTACACGCCTCGGTGGCGTTGGCGCTGGACACCGGGGTGCCGGTGGTGGCCACCAACGACGTGCGCTTTTTGAAGCGTGAGGACTTCTGGGCCCACGAGACCCGGGTCTCCATCGGTGAGGGCAAGGCGCTCGACGATCCCCGACGTGAGCGCCGTTACACCGAAGAGCAGTACCTGAAGTCGCCCCAGGAGATGGCCGAGCTGTTCGCCGATATCCCCGAGGCGCTGGAAAACAGCGTGATGATCGCCGCGCGCTGCAACGTCGACGTGCGTCTGGGCGAGATCTTCCTGCCGGAGTACGGCATCCCCGAGGGCATGACCCAGGACGAGTTCTTCCGCAAGATCTCCCACGACGGTCTGACCGAGCGCCTCGAGGCGCTCTATCCGGTGGCGCATCACCCCCGCGACAGTGACGAATGGGCGGCCCTCGAGCAACGCTACCGCGAGCGCCTGGACTTCGAGCTGAACATCATTCTGCAGATGGGGTTCCCTGGCTACTTCCTGATCGTGATGGACTTTATCCAGTGGGCCAAGGACAACGACGTGCCGGTGGGGCCGGGGCGGGGGTCCGGTGCCGGCTCGCTGGTGGCCTACGCCCAGAAGATCACCGACCTCGACCCGATCCAGTACGACCTGCTGTTCGAGCGCTTCCTCAACCCGGAACGTGTCTCCATGCCCGACTTCGACGTCGACTTCTGCATGGAGAAGCGCGACCGGGTCATCGACTACGTGGCCGAGCGCTATGGCCGCAACGCGGTGTCCCAGATCGTCACCTTCGGCACCATGGCCGCCAAGGCGGTGGTTCGCGACGTGGCCCGGGCCCAGGGCAAGCCCTATTCGCTGGGTGACAAGCTGTCCAAGCTGATCCCCTTCGAGGTCGGCATGACGCTGGCCAAGGCCATCGAGGAGGAGCCTCAGCTCAAGGAGTTCCTCGAGGCCGACGAGGAGGCCCAGGAAATCTGGGACATGGCGCTCAAGCTCGAGGGCGTGACCCGAGGCACCGGCAAGCACGCCGGTGGCGTGGTGATCGCCCCCACCAAGCTGACCGACTTCTCTCCGCTGTTGTGCGATGAAGACGGCTCCGGCCTGGTGGTGCAGTTCGACAAGAACGATATCGAGGACGCCGGCCTGGTCAAGTTCGACTTTCTTGGCCTGCGTACCCTGACCATCATCGACTGGGCCTTGGAGATGGTCGACAAGGTGCGCTCGAAGGAGGGCCAGGGACCGCTCGATATCGACACCATTCCGCTGGATGACGGCAAGACCTTCGAGATGCTCAAGAAGGCCGAGACCACTGCCGTGTTCCAGCTCGAATCCCGTGGCATGAAGGAGCTGATCAAGCGCCTGCTGCCGGACTCGCTGGAGGACATGATCGCCCTGGTGGCGCTGTTCCGTCCCGGTCCGCTTCAGTCCGGCATGGTCGACGACTTCATCAACCGCAAGCACGGTCGGGCGGAGATCTCCTATCCGCACCCGGACTACCAGCATGATCTGCTCAAGCCGGTGCTGCAGCCCACCTACGGCATCATCCTGTACCAGGAGCAGGTGATGCAGATCGCCCAGGTGATGGCCGGCTACTCGCTGGGCCAGGCCGACCTGTTGCGTCGTGCCATGGGCAAGAAGAAGCCGGAAGAGATGGCCAAGCAGCGCGCCGGCTTCATGGAGGGCTGCGCGGCCAACGGCATCGATGCCGACCTGGCGGGCAACATCTTCGACCTGGTGGAGAAGTTCGCCGGCTACGGCTTCAACAAGTCGCACTCCGCCGCCTACGCCCTGGTGTCCTACCAGACCGCCTGGCTCAAGGCCCACTATCCGGGTCCCTTCATGGCGGCGGTAATGTCCACCGAGATGGACAACCTCGACAAGGTGGTGCCGCTGATCGAGGAGTGTCGTCACCTCAAGCTGACGGTGACCCCGCCGGACGTCAATGTCGGTGGCTACAAGTTCACCGTCGACGAACAGGGGCGGGTGGTCTACGGCCTGGGCGCGATCCGTGGGGTGGGCGAAGGTCCCATCGGCGCCATCGTCGAGGCGCGCAGCGCAGACGGCCCCTTCAGCGACCTGTTCGACTTCTGTCGGCGGATCGACCCCAAGCGCATGAACAAGCGTACCCTGGAGGCCTTGATCCGCTCCGGGGCGCTGGACAACCTGGGGCCAAACCGCGCCGTGCTGGCCGCCTCGCTGGATGACGCCCTGAAGGCCGCGGCCCAGAGCCACAAGAACCAGAGCGCCGGGATGATGGATCTGTTTGGCGAGGCCTTCGCCCCGGACGAGGACGACAGCGCCAGCGATCCCTACGCCGACTATCTGCGCGTGCGGGAGTGGAGCGACCGCGAGCGCCTGGCCGGCGAGAAGGACACCCTGGGGCTCTATCTGACCGGCCATCCCATCGATGAATACGAGGAAGAGCTTTCGCGTTTCGTCTCGACCCGCATCGCCGACTTGAAACCGTCCCGCGAGCCCCAGCGGGTCGCCGGCCTGGTGGTGGCCCAGCGCACCATGAAGTCCAAGCGTGGCGACACCATGGCGTTCGTGACCCTGGACGACCGTACCGGACGCATCGAGGCGTCGCTGTTCGGTGAGCTCTACGACAGCGTGCGCGAGCAGCTCGACAACGCCGAGGTGCTGATCATCGAAGGCGAGGTGTCCAGCGATGACTACTCCGGCGGCCTGCGCCTGCGCGGCAAGGAGGTCACCCCCATGGTCCAGGCGCGCTCGCGCTTCGGTCAGGCGGTGGAAGTGTCGGTGGATGGTCGTGAGGCCAACGGTCGACTGATCGACAGCCTGCGCACGAGCCTCGAGCCGCATCGTCACCAGGAAGGCCTGCCGGTGCGCCTGCGCTACCGCAATCTGGAGGCCACCGGCTGGCTCGAACTCGACGAGCAGTGGAAGGTGCTGCCATCCGACGACCTGCTGATCGCGCTGCGTGAGGTCGAGGGCCAGGACGGCGTCCGCCTCAAGTATCGCTAGCGGCGCGGGGTTGCGAGGGCGCCTCTAAGACGATCTTGACCCGCTGCGCCTTGCGTGGCCCGGTCAGGGTGCGATAATGCACACCACTTTTTCTTTGCCATGGGTGGGCTTGCGACGACTGCGTCGCGCCCGCCTGACCATGACCACAAGGCTGGCCCATGAATCCCAACTATCTCGATTTCGAACAGCCCATCGCCGAACTGCAGGCCAAGATCGAAGAACTGCGTCTGGTCGGCAACGACAGCCAGGTCAGCCTGGCGGACGAAATCTCCCGTCTCGAGGAAAAGAGCCGCAAGCTCACCGAGTCGATCTTCAAGGACCTGTCGCCGTGGCAGGTATCCCAGCTGTCGCGCCATCCCCAGCGTCCCTACACCCTGGACTACCTCGAGCACGTATTCACTGACTTCGACGAACTGCACGGTGATCGCGAGTTCGCCGATGACGCTGCCATCGTCGGTGGTGTGGCGCGACTCAATGATCGTCCGGTGATGATCATCGGCCACCAGAAGGGCCGCGACGTCAAGGAGAAGGTGCGCCGCAACTTCGGCATGCCGCGGCCGGAAGGCTATCGCAAGGCCTGCCGTCTGATGGAGATGGCCGAGCGCTTCAAGATGCCGGTGCTGACCTTTATCGACACCCCTGGTGCCTACCCGGGCATCGACGCCGAGGAGCGCGGTCAGAGCGAGGCCATCGCCTACAATCTGGCGGTGATGTCGCGGCTTGAGACGCCGATCATTTCCACCGTGGTGGGCGAAGGCGGCTCCGGCGGCGCCCTGGCCATCGGCGTGTGCGACGAGCTGATGATGCTTGAATACTCCACCTACTCGGTGATCTCGCCGGAGGGCTGTGCCTCGATCTTGTGGAAGAGCGCCGAGCGGGCTAGCGACGCCGCCCAGGCCATGGGGATCACCGCCAGCCGTCTCAAGGAGCTGGGCTTCGTCGACACCCTGATCAAGGAACCCCTGGGCGGCGCCCATCGCTTCCCCCATGAAACCGCCACCCGGGTCCGCGACGCCATCGGCGAAAGCCTCGAGCGCCTCGACGCCATGGATACCGCGGCACTGCTCGAACGTCGTTACGAGCGTCTGATGAGCTACGGCGCCCCGGCCTGAGCCCGAACGCTCTGCATCGATGAGCGTCTGATGAGCCACGGCGCCCCGGCGTCAGTGACGCAATTGGCGTAAGTGGCGCGGGCAAGTTCCCCGCGTCTGGCGTCGACCCAGCGGCCCCCATCGTCCTGCGATGGGGGCCGTATGCATAGTAGGTGCCACCGCCCACCCTGACCCTCAGGAATCGCCGACATGCCGACGTCTCCCACCCTTGAAGCGCGAATCGAGCGGGCCCTCGACCGGGTGCCGCCGGAGCGGTCGTTGTGGATCGCGCTGTCCGGCGGGCTCGACTCCTGCGTGCTGCTGGCGCTGGCGGCAAGGGTCTGCGGGCAGCGGTCGCGCCGATTGCGGGCGATCCACGTGCACCATGGCCTGCAGGCGGCGGCGGATGACTTCGAGCGCCACTGTCGCAGGCTATGCGCGCAGCTGGGGGTAACCCTCGAGGTCGTCCGGGCAAGGGTGGACCGTACCTCCGGCAAGGGCCTGGAGGCGGCGGCGCGCCAGGCGCGCTACGACGCCTTCGTCGAATGCCTGGACGCCGGTGATGTGCTGTGGCTGGCCCAGCACCGTGATGACCAGGCCGAGACGCTGCTGCTGGCCGCACTCAGGCGCGCAGGCGTTGCGGGCCTTGCCGCCATGCCTGCGCGGCGTGAGGAGCGTGGCCTTTCGATCGAGCGCCCCTTGCTGGAGGTCCGGCGAAGCGAACTGGAAGCCGAAGCCCGGCGTCGCGGGCTCGATTGGGTCGAGGACCCCAGCAACGCCAGTCGCGAGTTCGATCGCAACTATCTGCGTCATGAGGTGGTGCCGGCGCTGACGCAGCGCTGGCCCGACGCCGCGGATGCCCTGGCGGCGAGCGCCCGGCATGCCGGCGAGGCGGCGGCACTGCTGGACGAATACGCGCTTGAGGATCTGGCGCGGCTGGGTGGCGACCCCGCCAGGCTGGAACTCGAGGGCCTGCTGTCGCTGTCACGGCGCCGTCAGCGCTGGATGATCGGGCTGTGCCTGCGTCGGCTGGGACTTGCGCCGGCACCGGGACCACGGTTGGACGATCTGCTTGAGCAATGCCATGCCCGGCGTGACGCCGAGGTCAAGGTGAGCTGGCCCGGGGCAGAGGCGCGGCTCTGGCGCGGTGCGTTGTGGCTGATGGGGGAGGGTGCCGGAGATCCGCTGGAGGTTGCCGAAGGCCCCTGGTCGCCAGGGAGCGCCCTGGTGGTCGCGGGGGTGTCGATGAAGCTGCCGACGACAGAGGAGGAAACGCCGCTGCCACTGTGGCTGCGCCAGCGCCAGGGCGGCGAAAGGCTGAGGCTTGCCGGGCGAGGAAGTCGCGACCTGAAGCGGCTGCTGCAGGAAGCTGGTGTGCCGCCCTGGCGGCGTGCCCAGGTGCTGGTGGTGTGGCAGGGCGAGGTCTGTGTGGCTGCGCTGGACGCCGGCAGGGGGTGCTGGATCGCCCTGGCCGAGGGCTGGACGGCGTCGCCCTGACGGGCAACGCCTGGGGCCGGCTGATGGCTTGGCCAAGGGCTCTGGCCGTGGCATTTGACCAAGGGCTCTGGCCATGGCTTCTGGCCAAGGGCTCTGGCCGTGACTTCTGGGCAATGGCTCTGGCCAGGGACCGTGTGAGAGGGCTCAGGCTTCGGCGTGGGCCGTGCTCGCGTGCAGCTTGAGCGCGAAGTCGGTATTGGCCAGGTAGTCGGCCTCGCGCTCCAGGTCGGTGCACAAGAGGCCTGGCTCGTCGCCGCCCTGGTAGTGCAGATGCAGGACCTCGCCGTCCACCTCGAGCCGCGGCGTCGCCGGCGGCTGCTCCGGGCGCGAATGGTTGAGGATCACCGCCAGTCGAAGCAGGCGTGCCAGGCGCTGGCTGTCACGCTGTTCGGCCTTCGGCAACAGCTGCCATTCCTTGCTCGGGAACTTGCGTCGGTGGGCGCGGACCAGGAAGGCCAGCAGGCGCTGTTCCGGGCGCGAGAAGCCGGCCAGATCCGAGTGCTCGAGCAGATAGGCGCCGTGGCGATGGAACTGACTGTGCGAGATCGACTGGCCGATCTCGTGCACCCAGGCGGCCCACTCCAGATAGCGGCCACGTTCCTCATCGAGCCCCCAGTCGTCGGCGACCTGGGCGAACAGCGCCTTGGCCGAGGCGGCCACATTGTCGGCCTGGCGAACGTCGACGGCGTTGTAGCGGGCCAGGGTCTCCAGGCTCTTTAGACGCGAGTCCTCGGGACTGTTGCGGCCAGCCATGTCGTAGAGCACCCCTTCACGCAGGGCGCCGTCGGCGTAGCGCATTTCGCTGAGGTCGAAGGCCTCGAAGATCGCGCACAGAATCGCGACACCGGCGGGAAAGACCCGGGCACGATCGGCCTTGAGCCCGTCCATGGAGACCTTGTCGAGCTGCTTGGTCTTGATCAAGCGCTTTCTCAACTTGGCCAGACCGTCGCGAGTGATCACTCCTTCCGGCGCGTCGCCTGCCGCGTGCATCACCGCCGCCGCCGCCTTGATGGTGCCGCTGGAGCCCACCGGGTCATCCCAGCCCAGACGCTGGTAGGGTCTGCGGATATTAGCCAGTTCCGACAACGCCGCGAGTTCGGCGTTGCGCATGCGCTTCTCGCTGATATCGCCGTCGCCGAAGAAGCGTCGGGTAAAGGTCACGCAGCCCATGGAGAGGCTTTCCAGCGCCTTGGGTTCGAACTGTTCGCCGATGATGAACTCGGTGGAACCGCCGCCGATATCGACGATCAGCCGGCGCCCGTTCTCGGCCAGGGCGTGGGCCGCGCCGAGGTAGATCAGGCGTGCCTCCTCGCGCCCGGCGATGATCTCGATGCGCGTGCCGAGCATGGCCTCGGCGCGGTCGATCAACTCCTGGCTATTGTGGGCATCGCGCAGGGCGTTGGTGCCCACCACCCGCATACGCGAGGCGGGGATGCCCTCGAGAAAGGGCGCAAAGCGAGCCAGGCAGTCCAGCGCCCGCGTCATGGCGTCCTCGTTGAGGTAGCCGTCGTCGTCCAGGCCCGCCGCCAGCTGGACCTTTTCGCCCAGCCGCGCCACCACCTGCAGCCGGTCATCCTGATAGTTGGCCACCAGCAGGTGAAAGCTGTTGGAGCCCAGATCGATGGCGGCCAGGCGGGCGGGGTCCTTGGTGGCGTCGTGGGGCGACTCGCGCAGGGTGCTGAGCGTATCCGAGGGTTGATTCATGGCGGGTCCTTCACTGGAGATGGATCAAGGTTGCGTTTCGCCCCGGGGGATGTCAATGATCCGGGTCCGCCACGGGGCTTGCGTTCCCCTTCCGGCTTGTCTAGTATCGGGTCATTCGCCTGTTTCGAATGTGTTTTCCCGGTCGCGCCGCCGCCGCGACGTGACCATCCCAAGTCGTCAGACAGCCCGCACGACGTCAGCTCCGCTCCCGGCCAAGGCCCCGGCCCAAGCCCGCGAGACGCTGGCAACGGCGAATGAACCTGCTCCCTCGTCCAGACGCTGGCGTGGATCTCCCCTCCGGAGAATCCAGTCAATGGCCCTATTATCTTTACCTGGCCTCGCACGAGCAGCCTCGGGCTCTGAACGCACTCAATCGGCGTGTCTTTTCGCCCCTCGGCGCCTTGCCGCCCGGCTTCCACGAGTAATTTCTGAACTCTGATGAATCTGACCGAACTCAAGCAAAAGCCCGTGCCGGAGCTTCTCGATATCGCCCGCGAGATGGGTATCGACAACCTGGCCCGGTCCCGCAAGCAGGACATCATCTTTGCCATCCTGAAGAAGCACGCCAAGAGCGGCGAAGACATCTTCGGCGATGGCGTGCTGGAGATCCTTCAGGACGGTTTCGGATTCCTGCGCAGCGCCGACAGCTCCTACCTGGCCGGCCCCGACGATATCTATGTGTCGCCGTCCCAGATCCGGCGCTTCAACCTGCGCAAGGGCGACACCATCTCCGGCAAGATTCGCCCGCCGAAAGAAGGCGAGCGCTACTTCGCGCTGTTGAAGGTCAGCCAGATCAACCTGGACCGGCCGGAGAACGCCAAGCACAAGATCCTGTTCGAGAACCTCACGCCGCTGTTTCCGCAGGACCGTCTGCGCATGGAGATCGGCAATGGTTCCACCGAGGATCTGACCGCGCGCATCATCGACCTGACCGCACCCATCGGCAAGGGCCAGCGTGGCCTGATCGTGTCGCCGCCCAAGGCGGGCAAGACGCTGATGTTGCAGAACATCGCCACCTCGATCACGCGTAACAACCCCGAGTGCCAGTTGATCGTGCTGCTGATCGACGAGCGCCCCGAGGAGGTCACCGAGATGTCGCGCACCGTGCGCGGCGAAGTGGTCGCCTCGACCTTCGACGAGCCGCCGGCGCGTCACGTCCAGGTGGCCGAGATGGTGATCGAGAAGGCCAAGCGTCTGGTCGAGCACAAGAAGGACGTGGTCATCCTGCTCGATTCCATCACCCGTCTGGCGCGCGCCTACAACACCGTGGTGCCGTCCTCCGGCAAGGTGCTGACCGGTGGTGTCGACGCCCACGCCCTGGAAAAGCCCAAGCGCTTCTTCGGTGCCGCGCGTAACATCGAGGAAGGCGGCAGCCTGACCATCATCGCCACGGCCCTGGTGGACACCGGCTCCAAGATGGACGAGGTGATCTTCGAGGAGTTCAAGGGCACCGGTAACATGGAAGCCCACCTGGATCGCCGTCTGGCCGAGCGTCGCGTCTATCCCGCGCTCAACATCCGCCGCAGCGGCACCCGTCGTGAGGACCTGATCGCCTCCGACGAGGAGATGCAGCGCATGTGGATCCTGCGCAAGCTGCTCAACCCGATGGACGATACCGCGGCCACCGAGTTCCTGATCGACCGACTCAAGGACACCAAGACCAACCTCGAATTCTTCGAGGCGATGAAGCGCCGCTAGCGTTGGCCAACGCCGCGCCTGGGCGGTCGCCAGACGCAAGGTCCAGGTGACCGAGGTCAAGACGAGGGGCAGCATGCTATGCTGCCCCTTTTGTGTTCAGGGGAGCGAGGCAATCGCATGAAATATGGTGACTTGCGTGACTTTATCGCGGGTCTCGAGGCCGCCGGCGAACTCAAGCGGGTGACCGCCGAGGTGGACCCCTATCTCGAGATCACCGAGATCTGCGATCGCACCCTGCGCGCCGGTGGCCCGGCGTTGTTGTTCGAGAACGTCAAGGGCAGCGAAATGCCGCTGCTCGGCAACCTTTTCGGCACCCCCAAACGCGTCGCCATGGGCATGGGCCAGGACTCGGTGGAGGCGCTGCGCGAGGTCGGTGAGCTGCTGGCCTTTCTCAAGGAGCCGGAACCTCCCAAGGGCTTTCGCGATGCCTGGGAAAAGCTGCCGATCTTCAAGCAGATCATGAGCATGGGTCCCAAGACCGTGCGCTCGGCACCGGTCCAGCAGCGAGTCTTCGAGGGCGATGAGGTGGACCTGGATCGACTGCCGATCCAGCACTGCTGGCCCGGTGATGCCGCCCCCCTGGTGACCTGGCCGCTGGTGATCACCAAGGGCCCGCACAAGAGTCGTCAGAATCTCGGTATCTATCGCCAGCAGAAGCTCGGCAAGAACCGCCTGATCATGCGCTGGCTGTCCCATCGTGGCGGCGCGCTGGACTTCCAGGAATTCCAGCAGGCGCACCCCGGCGAGCCCTTCCCCGTAGCGGTGGCGCTGGGCGCCGACCCGGCGACCATTCTGGGGGCGGTGACCCCGGTGCCTGACTCGCTGTCCGAGTACGCCTTCGCCGGGCTGCTGCGTGGCTCGCGCACCGAACTGGTCAACTGCGGTCACGCCGACCTGCAGGTGCCGGCGTCTGCCGAGATCATCCTCGAGGGCTTCCTGTACCCCGATGATACCGCGCCGGAAGGTCCCTACGGCGACCATACCGGCTACTACAACGAGGTGGAGACCTTTCCGGTGTTCACCGTGACGCGCATGACCATGCGCAAGGACGCCATCTACCACTCCACCTACACCGGACGTCCACCGGACGAGCCTGCGATCCTCGGGCTCGCCTTGAACGAGGTGTTCGTGCCGATCCTGCGCCGCCAGTTCCCTGAGATCGTCGACTTCTATCTGCCCCCGGAAGGCTGCTCCTACCGCATGGCGGTCGTGACCATGAAAAAGCAGTACCCGGGCCACGCCAAGCGGGTAATGATGGGGGTATGGAGCTTCCTGCGTCAGTTCATGTACACCAAGTTCGTGGTCGTGCTGGATGATGACGTCGACGCTCGCCAGTGGGAGGACGTGATCTGGGCCATCACCACCCGCATGGACCCGGCCCGCGACACCGTGATGGTCGAGAACACCCCGATCGACTACCTCGATTTCGCCTCTCCGGTGGCTGGGCTCGGCTCCAAGATGGGCCTGGACGCCACCAGCAAGTGGCCGGGTGAAACGGACAGGGAGTGGGGCGTGGCGATTGCCATGGACGACAGCATCAAGTCCCGGGTCAGCGAGCGCTGGGACGAATTCGACATTCCTCTCCCCGACAGCAACAAGAGGTCGACATGACGGCAAGGACCCTGACCTGCCAGGTCATCGAGGTCGAGGACCTCACCCCTGACGTGTTTCGCGTGATTCTGGAAGGACGCGCCGAGGCCATGGCCCATGCCCCGGGCCAGTACCTGGAAATGTGCCTGGACGATGACTGCTGGGTGCCCTTTTCCATCGCCAGCCGCCATCGTGACGATGGGCGACTCGAGCTGCATATTCAGCACTGGCCCGAACGCTCCAACTCGGCCCAGCTCAGGGCCATGCTGGTCGAGGCCCAGCACCTGACCGTGCGTCTGCCGGGGGGCGACTGCGTGCTGGATGGTGAAAGCGATCGTCCGCTGACGCTGATCGCCGCCGGTACCGGCTTCGCCCAGATGAAGGCGATCGTCGAGGCGGCGCTCCACGCCAACCCCGAGCGCTCCATCAGCCTGTGGTGGGCGGCCAAGGAACGCCGTGATCTGTACGCCGAGAGCCTGGCCCGGCAGTGGGTCGCCGAGTCCGATAAGGTCAGCTTCCACGCGGTCTGCGAGGAAGGCTTCGAGCAAGGCTTCGCCGACGAGCGGGTGCACGCCCATCATGGCCGTATCGACGCCGCACTCGCCGCCGAGCTTGGCGATGTGTCGGGCCACGACGTCTATCTGTCGGGCTCGCCCGGCATGGTCTATGCCTGTGTCGACGTGCTCGCCTCGCTGGGGCTGGACCCGTCACGGGTGTTCTCGGACGTCTTCGCCTACGCGCCACGCGACCCTCTGGTGCCGGTGGTCGGTAGCCTGGTCGGGGAAAAGCAGTCATGAGCGCGTCGCCGATCCTGATTACCGGTGGCGCCCAGCGTCTGGGGCGTCACTGCGCCGAGCGCCTGGTACAGGACGGCCAGCCGGTGATCATCAGCTATCGCCGCGAGCGCCCGGAGCTCGAGGCCATGCGCGAGCGCGGCATCGTCACCCTCCAGGCGGACTTCTCCAGCGAAGACGGTATCCTCGACTTCCTGGAGCGGCTCAAGAGCGAGACCGGATCGCTTCGCGCCATCGTCCACAACGCCAGCGACTGGGCACCGGACAGCGATGGCGATGATGCCGGGGCCGCCTTCGAGCGGCTGTTCCGTATCCATATGCTGGCGCCTTACCTGATTAACCTCCACGCCAAGGCCTTGCTCGACGCCTGCAGCGAGCCCCAGCGGGACATCGTCCACATGACCGACTACGTGGTGCAGAAGGGCTCGCGCAAGCACGCCGCCTACGCCGCCACCAAGGCCGGGCTCGACAATCTGACGCTGTCCTTCGCCGCGCGTTATGCCCCAGAGATCCAGGTCAACGCCATTGCGCCAGCGCTGATCATGCTCAATCAGGGCGACGACGAGGACTATGCCGCCAAGGCCAGGGCCAAGTCGGCGATGGACATGGTGCCGGGGCCCGGGGTCATCTACCAGAGCCTGCGCTACCTGCTCGACAACCGCTATGTGACCGGGACGACCCTGGCCGTGGACGGTGGCCGCCACCTGCGCTGAATCGCCGGCGGACTCGCCTGACCCGAGGAATCCCCCTAGACTCTGGATGACCCTGACAACAACATCACAAGGAGGCGACCCATGGCCCATCACGACGACGACCTGCATGGCGACAGCTCTCACGACGGCTTTCATGACGAAAGCGGATTCCTGACGATCTTTCTCGGCCTGGTGGTGATGGTCGGCATGACCTGCCTGCCGGCGACCATCGGCTGGGTGCAGCTGGCGACAGGCTAGCCAGGGGCGTCAGCAGACCATGGTCGACGGCACGGCGCTTTTCCTGCCCGTGCACAGGGGTTGCCATTTGCTCCGGCGCGGGGCAGGATGAAACAAGATTCGAGGAGACACCGATGACCGATCACGCAAACCCGACCCGACCCCGACCCGATGGCAGCGACAGCGCCCTCGTCGGTGCCGTCTTGGGCTCGGATTGTGTGCATGCGGACGCGGTGTCCTTTTATTGGCCCAGCTTTTCCTGGTATTGGTTTGATACCGGGGCGCTGGTGCGCGAGGCCTGATCCAAGTATCTGGCACTCGCGAGGCGCTCCCCCCCCAGGGCCGCCTCCCAGAACCCCCGGACGGCTGCCCGTCCGGGGGTTCCTTGTTTGTGTGGCCAGACGTTTTCACCCAGTAGCACTCACCTGCGAAAGGCAGGCAACCGGAGCAATGACATGACCGCATATCGACTCTTCGCCAGCACCATTTCCCATGGCTATGCCTATGGCGATAGCTGGCGATTTATCGACGCGCGGTCGGCCCAACTGGCCACCTCCGACCGTGAGCGCCTCGGTGGTCGACGCACCCAACGATGTACGACCACACGGAGCTGATACCATGACCGCCAGCCTTTCGCTTGCCACCGCCGACCTCAACGCTGCCGCGACGCAAGAGACCGCCCCCCAGATGACCCTGCCGACCCCGCAGGCGCTCAAGCGCCAGTGCCCACTCGGGACGACCCTGAGCGATCGCGTCGACGCTCAGCGTCAGCAGATCCGTGACATTCTCGAGGGTCGTGATGATCGCCTGCTGGCGGTGGTCGGGCCCTGTTCGATCCATGACCCCAGGTCGGCGCTTGAATACGCCCGGCGCCTGGCCTCCCTGGCCGACAGCATCCGTGATCGAGTGCTGGTGGTGATGCGGGTGTACGTCGAGAAGCCCCGCACCACCGTGGGCTGGAAGGGCCTGGCCTATGACCCGGACCTGGATGGCAAGGGCGACATGGCGCGTGGGCTCGAGCTGTCACGCCAGCTGATGCGCGAGATCGTCGAGCTGGGCCTGCCGGTGGCCACCGAGATCCTGCAGCCGATGATCGCGCCCTACCTTGAGGACCTGCTGGCCTGGGTCGCGATCGGTGCACGCACCACCGAATCCCAGCTGCATCGCGAGATGGCCAGTGGCATCGGCGCGGTGGTCGGCTTCAAGAACGCCACCAGCGGCGACGTCCAGGTGGCACTGGACGCCATGCGCTCGGCCGCCCACCCCCACCAGCACTTCGCGGTGGGCGAGCAGGGGCAGCCGGTCATGCGCGAGACTGCCGGCAACCCCTACACCCATGTGGTGCTGCGGGGCGGCCACGGTGAGCCCAACTACGGGGTCGATGCGGTCGCCGCCGCCAGGAAGGCGCTGATCGGCACCGGCCTGCCGCCGCGGCTGATGGTGGACTGCAGCCACGCCAACGCACGCAAGGACCATCGTCGTCAGAGCGAAGTCCTGCTCGAGGTGCTGGCCCAGCGCCTGGCCGGTGACACCTCGCTGATCGGGGTGATGCTCGAAAGCCATCTGAACGAGGGCAAACAACCCCTGGAGCCCGGCAAGCTGCGCTACGGTGTCTCGGTCACCGACGCCTGCATCGGCTGGGAGACCACCGAACACCTGTTGAGCCTGGCTGCCGAGCGTCTTGCCCAGCAGGGTTGAGCCCGACGATGCGAACGAACCAGACCAGAGGCCCTTTCGGGCCTCTGGTCGTTTTTGTCCGGCGTAACTGGCTCGCGCCGCGGGTGGGGGACGTGACTCAGCGGCAGAAGGGCCATACCTGATAGAAGCTGTCGCAGCGGAATTCCGCCTCGCAGGCTGCCAGTTGGCTGCGGTAGCGGGAAGCATAGTGGGTGGCCACCTGACTCAGCGGCAGAAGGGCCATACCTGATAGAAGCTGTCGCAGCGGAATTCCGCCTCGCAGGCTGCCAGTTGGCTGCGGTAGCGGGAAGCATAGTGGGTGGCCACCTGACTCAGCGGCAGAAGGGCCATACCTGATAGAAGCTGTCGCAGCGGAATTCCGCCTCGCAGGCTGCCAGTTGGCTGCGGTAGCGGGAAGCATAGTGGGTGGCCACCTGACTCAGCGGCAGAAGGGCCATACCTGATAGAAGCTGTCGCAGCGGAATTCCGCCTCGCAGGCTGCCAGTTGGCTGCGGTAGCGGGAAGCTGTGCTAGCCACCTCCCGCGCCGCGCGTTGCACCGCCGGCTTGGCGCGATAGCTGCCGCGCTGATAGCCGCCCTGGCCTTCGTGGTAGGCCAGGTACAGGTGCTCGGGGTTGGACAGTGACACCCCCGTCATGCGCCGCGTGCGGGCGTTGTACCAGCCGATGAAGTCGGTGGCGTCGTCCATGTCGGTGCGACTGGCGAACAGCCCGCCGGCGGCGTCATCGTATTCGCCCCATACCGGATCCTGGGCCTGGGCATAGCCGTAGGCCGAGGACGGGCGCGTCCACGGAATGAAGCCCAGTAGTTTGGTACGTGGCGGCCTGACGTGGCTGCGAAACGACGACTCGCGCTTGATGAAGGCCATCTGGGTCCAGGGGGGCGTGCCCCACTTTTCATAGGAGGCCTGGGTGGCGTCGTACCAGTCAGGCTGCTGGCGAAAGATCTCGCACAGATTGTCCTGATGGCTCGGCGGCGCCGGGGCGAAGGCGGCGCAGCCGCTGAGAGTAACAAGCGCCGCGGCAAGCACCGTAGTGAGTAGAGCAGACCGCATCCCTGGCATGGCCCGTTTCACAACATTTTCCCGTTTTAGTGATATCGCCCCCAGTATGCCCTCCCGTGCAGTGTCGGGTCATCCTCACATGTCCCACCGGCTGCTTCGGGTCATCGGAGAGGGGGCGATGGGGCGAACGCCTTCGATGTCCGATGACGTCTGAGTTCGATCATCCAGCGCCACGCTCAAGGCCAGGACGGTCATTTCTTGCGGGAAGGCAAACGGGTTGCATCAAGGTGCCTGTTGTTCGCCTATGGTAGCGGTTGCCGCTGAAAACGCCTGTTGAAGCCAAACCACCACCTTGTCGAGGATGGCATTGTCGGACATTGTTTGGCTCCTGATCAGGTGGTAGTGCAGTCCCGGTAGAAACGGGCCGAATGGCACCTCCAGCACACCACGAGCGATCTCATCCTGCACCAGGGTCAAGCCCAGCAGGGCCACGCCCTGACCGGAGATAGCGGCCTGGATCGCGTGACTTTCTTCGGAGAAGGCGAGTCGAGGCCCCAGCACGGCAGGGGTAGACCCCAACGCCTGACACCACTGAGCCCAGCCGGGCAGGCCAAGGTTCGGACAGTACCAGTCGAAATCGATATGACGAACACCCCTGAGGTCGTCGACGCCAGCCAGCTGGAGTTGCGGGCTGGCGACCAGGGCAATGCGATCGGTCGCCAGGGTCACCACCTCATGGTCCGGATAGGGGCCCATACCGTAACGAATCGCCAGGCGGGTTCCATGCGTTAGATCAAGCACGCTCTCGCTGGCATGGATATTCAAGGCGATATCGGGATTCGTCGAATGAAAGTCGGTCAGTCGAGGAAGCAGCCACTGGCTGGCGAAGGCCGGAGTGCAGGAGAGGGTGACGCTGGCGGGTGTCGTTCGCTTGAGCAGACTTTCCAATGCCTCGGCGAAGGCGTCAAAGCCCTGGCGTAGCACGGGAGAAAGCTCCGTTGCCGCGTCGGTCGGGATCACCTGGCGGGTGCGACGCTCGAATAGCGCTACGCCGAGCCAGCTTTCCAGTTCACGTACCTGGTGGCTGATCGCGGCGGGCGTTACCGCCAGCTCTTCAGCCGCCCCCTTGAAACTACGGTGACGTGCTGCCGCCTCAAAAGCACGCAACTGCGATAGTGGTAGTCGGCGTCGTTGCATCACATCCCTATGGGTAAAAAATTTTTGTGCATCTGCAAAGAATAGATCGTTTGTCGGCCCGAATCGATTGGAAGATTCTGTCGTTCGTGCTCCACCAAGCATGAGCGGTACTAATCCCAAAGGAGAATCTTCATGGCCACACTGTTGCACCTTGATGCCAGCGCACGCTCCGGACTTTCCGGTAGTCAACCCCACGGATCGCATTCGAGACGCCTCAGCGCCCACTTCGTCACACAGTGGCAACGGGCACGTCCTGACGACAGGGTCGTCTATCGCGATGTCGGCCAGCAGCCGCCTCGCCCTGTCAGCGGTGATTGGATTCATGCCGCCTTCACCAAGCCGGAAGCGCGGGATAGTTGGATGCACGAGGTTCTCGCGGAGAGTGATTCCCTGGTCGACGAACTGCTCGAGGCGGATCTGATCATCGCTGGCGTCCCGATGTACAACTTCGGCGTTCCGGCCGGATTCAAGGCTTATATCGACAATATTGTGCGAGTCGGGCGGACTTTCGGCTTTGATCGCTCCCGCCCAGGCTTGCCCTACTGGCCGATGCTGAGCGCCATGGGCAAGCGCTTGGTGGTGCTTGGTGCACGGGGTGACTATGGCTACGAGCCTGGTGAGCGAATGGAGCACACCAACCACGTCGAACCACACTTGCGTACCGTTTTCGCCTATCTCGGCATAGAGGAGTTGCACAGCATCGCCGTGGAGTATGACGAGTTTGCCGGCGAGCGGCTGCAGCAGTCTCTGATTCAGGCGGAGCAACGCGTTGAGGCGTTGGTCGACAGGCTGGCGGCCAGTCTGGACGTTCCTCGCGTTGTTTCCGATCCAGTCTCGGGGTGAGCGCACCTCCGTGACCGCTTCTACGATCGTCCCCTGCTGGGTACCAGATGCTCGGCAACAGATGTGATTCCCTGTCCAGCAAACGTCTGTATTGCAGAACTTGAAATAAGAATAGTCTCGCGGGATGAGAAATTTGCGCGTCTCGCCGTCAGAGGGCCGATGTGGTGAGAGGGAGTGTCTGATTTCCAACAATGTATTCTTCATGATAAGTCGGAAAAATCAGTGAGCGAGGTGGATGATGGGTGGTTATATAAGTAGAGATAGGGAGCCTGATCTGGCGGCTTCTTTCGGTGCGCTGGAAGAAAAACAGTTGTCAGTGAGCCAACCGCTTGCGCGCAATGGTGTTCTGCAGCCAGGAAAGGTCTATTTCATTCCCGCGAGGTGTGGCGCTGCCGTTGTACTGGAAAAAGGGAAGATGCTTACGCTGATTAACGTAAGTGGATTGCAGGTCTGCGATATGTGGGCTTTCAATACGAGTGATCCAGACGAATTTCTATCCATGGAACATACTCGAACCCATCTTGGGCGCTTGGTGCCGGTTGTCGGTGACAGTATGGTTTCCAATAGAAGAAACGAGATGCTGGAACTAGTGGAAGATACTTCGCCTGGGGTGCATGACACATTGATTGCCGCCTGCGATATCAATCGCTATAGACAGCTTGGCGTAAGCGAATACCATGACAACTGTGTTGATAATCTTCGAATGGCATTGCTTGCCATCGGCAAGGAGGTTTCGCATGTTCCATCACCATTCAATGTGTGGATGAATGTTCCACTTGATGGTGATGGCTCACTGACATTTGTGCCACCCGTGGCCAAAAGAGACGACAGGATCGTGTTCAAGGCAATGATGACCTGTTACGTAGTCATGTCATGCTGTCCCCAGGATATTACGGCGGTCAACGGAGTTGGTAGCCAAACGGAAAGTATAGGAGTCATGCTCGGAGATTGAAGAAACACGGGATAGATGGCGATGCACTGCAACTCCGCCGCCGGCGCTAAAGGTTCTCATTTCGTCGGAGGTAAACTCCAGCCTTTGCGCTCCGGCGGCATCCGGCTCGTCATCGCTCACGATATGACTTCAGCACTCCCTCTCGTCGCTTCAAACGCCTATGCACGTTTTTCGGGCCAGCGGCAGCGAAGTTTAGCGATAGCGATCACGCTGCCTCTACGCGGGCTCGGGCTTCTTCTCCCTTGGCTGACCCTCACCTCCGATGTCCGAGGGCACCAGTGGCAGGTCCTCGGGCAGGTGGCGGGCACAGAAGTCCAGGCAGTCGAGGCCGTTGACGGCCTGGGGGGCCAGTGGACAATTCCATGGCGACTCGCGCAGCACTTCCGGAAGAAGGTCGCTCAGGTCCTCCATGTCCTGACTCTTGGGCCAGCACAGCCAGCGCTCCCGTTCAGGGGTCTCGGGGTGGCGCCACTTCAGCATCCAGTCGTCGCCCCAGGGCAGCACGCCCAGGGTGTCGGGTTCGGGCGGCGGCAGACCCTGGAAGGCGCTGGCCCACCAGCGGGGCGAGAGGTGATGGCGTCCCAGGCGTCGGCTGCACTGGGCCAGCAGCGTACGCTGCACCACCATGACATCCAGGGCGCTGTCATCACGGTAGAGCACATGGAGCGCGAGAGTGTGCGGTATTACGCAAAGCTCCCGCTCAACCAGTTCATCCAGTGACTCCCTGCTGTCGACCTCCTCGGCCAGGGCGCCGTCCAGCGTTACCAGGGTGACCGATTGTGGCGGTATGACGAGACAACAGGGAAGTGCCTGGTCGAGGCACGAAAGCGATTGGACATTGGCGGCGCTGCCCCGGTCGAGGCTCTGTTGATCGACACAGTGGACCCAGTACCAACGAGGCTCGGGATCTTCGTCGGCTGAAGGGGCGCGTTGGGGCATAAGAAGTATGCGCTGATGTCGGTGTCCCAGATTCCACATGGTTCTGGTCCTGTCGATAGCGATTGTTGGTGCACTGTGTCGACGAGCGAAGCCATTTTCTTTCACCAACTGTTACTCTTTTTACAATAGCGCTACTTCCTGTGCTCTGCGTCAACCTCGTCTATCGTCATACGAGTGTCATCTGGACTACCTAGTGTTGTCGGCGGACCGCCGTCGCCCCTGTGATCGACTTTCCCCTCCGATACCCGAGGCCGGCAACAGTGACTGGCACCGACAGCCCACGCCTTGACGGCGAACAGAGGGCTGCAAGAAGAGGACTGCGCAATGAGCAAGGAAATTGAAGATCATCGTCTATTGAACCCCAGCCGTAATGAACCCTTCTCCTCGGTGCTCGACCGTCGTCTTTCCCGGCGAGCGGTGATGAAGGGTGGCATGGGCATGGCGGCCATGACCATGCTGGGAAGCTTTGGTCTCTCGGCCTTCGCCAACGAGCCGTCGTCAGGGATGGCCAAGACGCCGCTGGCGCTGGCCTTCGAGTCGATCGCCGGTTCGCGCAGCGACGCCGTGGTGGTGCCGCCGGGCTATACCGCCCAGGTGCTGGTGCCCTGGGGGACGCCGCTTGACGACAGCGCGCCCGAGTGGAGCGAAGATCTGACGATGACGCCCCAGGCCCAGGCGGCCAGCGTCGGCATGCATCACGACGGCATGCATCCTTTCGCGCTGGATGAGAGCACGGCCTCCGAGCGCTTCCTGCTGGTGATGAACAACGAATACATCGACGAGAACGCGCTGTGGGCGCCCCAGGGTGGCCCGACCAACATGACCGAAGGCAAGCGCCCGGCGGACGAGGTGCGCACCGAGATCAACGCCCACGGGGTGACCGTGGTCGAGGTGAAGAAGGGCGCCGATGGTCGCTGGAGCCACGTCAAGGGTTCCGCCCACAACCGTCGCTACACCAGCGCCACCCCGATGCACCTGTCAGGGCCGGTGGCGGGCAGCGACTACGTCAAGACCCGGTATTCCCCGGGCGGCACCCAGGCTCGCGGCACCAACAACAACTGTGCCCACGGTTACACGCCCTGGGGAACTTACCTCACCTGCGAGGAGAACTGGCCGGCCTACTTCGTCAAGAACGAAGGCCGTACCCTGGACGATGACCGTCTTGGCATCGCCAGTGGTCGCGGGCGCTACGGCTGGGAGACCGCCGCAGGCGATGACAGCGAACGCGACGACGAATTTACCCGTCTGATCGGCGACCCCGTCGCCGACGACGCCAGCGGTGACTACCGCAACGAGCCGCGTCAGTTCGGCTATATCGTCGAGATCGACCCCTATACCGGCAGGCAGGCGATCAAGCGCACGGCGCTGGGCCGCTTCCGCCACGAGGGCTGCTGGCCGGGCAAGCTGGTAGCAGGCGAGCCGGTGGTGTTTTACTCCGGTCACGACTCGCGCAACGAGTACATCTACAAGTTTGTCTCGGAGGCGGCCTGGGACCCGGCGGATGCCATCGCTCCCGGCGCCGAGGCCGATCGCCTGGCGATCGGTGACAAGTACATGGACAGCGGCACCCTTTACGTCGCTCGCTTCAACGCCGATGGCAGCGGCGAGTGGCTGCCGCTGACGCCGGACGCTTCCACCCAGGATGGCCGTACCCTGGCCGAGGCGCTGGAACTCGACGCCGATGACCTGGCCGGGGTGATCATCCACACCTGTGATGCCGCCGACCTGATGGGTGCCACACCGATGGATCGCCCTGAGTGGGGCGCGGTGGACCCGTCCACCGGCGAGGTCTACATGACCCTGACCAACAACTCGAAGCGTACCGAAGACGGCACCGAGGCGACCCTGACCGGCGACGGCGACAACATCACCGCGCTGGGCAACGGCTACGCCACGGCACCGGTCAATGCGGCCAACCCGCGGGCGAACAACGAGGCCGGTCAGATCATCCGCTGGCGCGAGGGCAGCGATGCCACCGCCTTCGACTGGGAGGTATTCGTGTTCGGTGCCGCGGCCAGTGACCAGAACAACCTGTCCGGGCTGACCGCCGACAACGAATTCGCCAGTCCCGATGGGCTCTACTTCGATGAGCGCGGCGACGGCCAGGGCATCCTGTGGATCCAGACCGACAATGGCTACGAGGGCGTCACCGAGAGCACCAATGACCAGGTGCTGGCGGTCGTGCCGGCGGAGCTCGAGCGTGCCGATGGTGCCGCCGCGGTGATCTCCGGGGCCAACCAGGACAAGCTCAAGCGTTTCTGCGTAGGCCCCAACGGCTGCGAGGTCACTGGCATCTTCCCCACGCCGGACAAGACCGCGCTGTTTATCAATATCCAGCATCCGGGCAACTGGCCGGCCAGTGACGACGCGACCCAGGCGTCTGATGCCAGCGTGCGACCGCGCGCCGCCACGGTGGTGATCCAGCGCGAAGACGGCGGCCAGATCGGCGTCTAGGACGTGTCCGAAAGGTGCCGGCTTGCGTCGGCCTTTCGGGCAACCTCCAGGGGCGTTCTCTACGTCTGACGTCTTGCGCCGCCCCAGCACCCCGGCTCCCTTTTCAGGGAGCCGGGGTGTTTTTTCTAGGGTCTGGGTGTCCAGGGCTGGATGATCGGCAGCCTGAAGCGGGAGGCGGTTGGTCCGGGAACCGCTTGGGGCGGCCAAGGCGCAGGTCGCGCGGCGTCCGGCAGCCGTCAGGACACATGACGACAACATGAAAAGCCCCTCGCCAGCGTCGCTGGCGAGGGGCCTGGGTGGTGCTATCGACGCGCCGATGGCGCGTCAATGCGGGGCGTTACTCAAGCGCGAGCGGCGTAGGCGTACAGCAGCGTTTCCTGGGCGGAGATCGGTGCGGCCTCGCCCGGATCCTGCTTGATGTAGGTGCCGTCGGCCTGCAGCAGCCAGCTCTGGCAGTTGTCGACCAGGTAGGTCTCGAGGTCCTTGCGCACCCGGGCGGCGAGCTTCTTGTCGAGCAGCGGGAAGCAGGTCTCGACCCGATGGAACATGTTGCGCGCCATGAAGTCCGCGCTGGAGCCCCATATCTCGGGCTTGCCGTCGTTGTGGAAGTGGAACACCCGGGTGTGTTCGAGGAAGCGACCGATCACCGAGCGCACCCGGATATTCTCGGAGATGCCGGGCAGGCCAGGGCGCAGGCAGCACATGCCGCGGATGATCAGGTCGCACTCGACGCCGGCCTGGGAGGCGCGGTAGAGCGCCTGGATCAGCTTGGGTTCGGTCAGCGAGTTGCACTTGACGATGATATGGGCGCGCTTGCCCTTGCGCGCGTAGCTTGCCTCCCGCTCGATCATTTCCACGACCCGTTCGTGCAGGGTGAAGGGGGCGTGCAGCAGCTTCTCGATCTGGCGGGTGCGGCCCATGCCGGACAGTTGCTGGAACACCTTGTGCACGTCGGCGCACAGCACAGGGTCCGCGGTGAGCAGGCTGTAGTCGGTGTAGAGCTTGGCCGTCTTGGAGTGATAGTTGCCGGTGCCGAGGTGAGCGTAGTGGCGCAGCGCGCCCTTCTCGCGGCGCACGATGTGCATCATCTTGGCGTGGGTCTTGTAGGCCATCACCCCGTAGATGACGATGGCGCCGGCCTCCTGCAGGCGTGACGCCAGCGCCAGGTTATCGGCTTCGTCGAAGCGGGCGCGCAGTTCGATGACCACCGTCACTTCCTTGCCGTGGCCGGCGGCCTCGACCAGGGCGTTGACGATGGGGGAGTCGGCACCGGTGCGATACAGGGTCTGCTTGATCGCCAGCACGTCGGGGTCGCGGGCGGCCTCGCGCAGCAGGTCCTCCACCGGGGTGAACGACTGGAAGGGGTGGTGCAGCAGGATGTCGCCTTCCTGCATCGACTGCATGATGGAGTTGGGTTGCTTGACCTGCTTGGGCACGCCGGGGGTAAAGGAGCGGTACATCAGATCGGGCCGGTCGGCGTCACCCAGTACCGACATCATGCGGGTCAGGTTGACCGGGCCATTGACCCGATAGAGGTCACTGGCTTCGAGCTGGAACTGCTTGATCAGGAAGTCGGAGAGCTCCTCGGGGCAGTTGTCGGCCACCTCCAGGCGCACGCCGCTGCCGTAGCGCCGGGCCAGCAACTCGCCGCGCAGGGCCGAGGCCAGGTCCGAGACTTCTTCGGGATCGACCGTCATGTCGGCGTTGCGGGTCAGACGGAACTGGTAGCAGCCCTTGACCTTCATCCCCGGGAACACCTCGTCGGCGTGGGCGTGGATCATCGACGACAGGAACAGGTACTCGGTGAAGCCTTCCTCGCACAGCTCTTCCGGCAGCGCGATGACCCGGGGCAGCGAACGTGGCGCCGGCAGGATGGCGAGGCCGCCCTCGCGACCGAAGGCGTCCTTGCCCTCGAGCTCGACGATGAAGTTGAGGCTCTTGTTGACCAGCCTCGGGAAGGGGTGCGAGGGGTCCAGCCCGATGGGGCTGACCACCGGGATGATCTCGGTGGAGAAGTAATCATGGACCCACTTGCGCTGCTGCTTGGTCCAGTCTCCACGCCGACGGAAGCGGATGTTGTGGGCTTCCATGGCAGGGATCAGCTGCTCGTTGAGGATGCGGTACTGACGCTCCACGTGCTCGTGGGCGATCTTCGAGATCTCGTCGAGCACCGAACGCGGGCTGCGGCCGTCGGCACCGGTGGTGTCGTCGCCCAGGGCCAGCTGGCTCTTCAGTCCGGCCACCCGGATCTCGAAGAACTCGTCCATGTTGGAGGAAAAGATCAACAGGAACATCAGGCGGTTGAGCAGCGGGTGCGCCTGGTCCAGCGCCTGTTCCAGCACCCGGATGTTGAACTGCAGATGCGACAGCTCGCGATTGAAGTAGAGGCTCGGGTCAGTGAGGTCGGCCTCAGGGTCCGGCATTGCCTTGGGCTTGATGCCGGTGCGCGTCTGGTTAAGGCGCGGCACCGGGGTATCGGCCTGGGGCGCGTCGCTCATCGAGACGTCGGACTTGCCCAGGGTCGCATGTTCAATCGTGGCGTTGTCGCTCTGCGCGTCTTCCATGGTGGTTCCTCATCGGGGCTCGGGAAGGGCGCCGCTCCCTCCCCTGATCAGCGGGCCAATAGCCTGGCCGCGCGTTTGGCAAAGTAGGTCAGCACGCCGTCGGCGCCGGCACGCTTGAAGCACATCAGCGACTCGAGGATGACAGTGTCAGCGTCCAGCCAGCCGTTGTCGAAGGCGGCCATGTGCATGGCGTATTCACCGCTCACCTGGTAGGCGTAGGTGGGCACGCGCAGCTCGTCCTTGACCCGGCGGACCACGTCCAGGTAGGGCATGCCGGGCTTGACCATCACCATGTCGGCACCTTCGGTGATGTCCATGGCGACCTCGTGGAGGGCCTCGTCGCTGTTGGCGGGGTCCATCTGGTAGGTCGACTTGTCGGCCTTGCCCAGGTTGGCCGCCGAGCCCACCGCATCGCGGAAGGGGCCGTAGTAGCGCGAGGCGTACTTGGCGCTGTAGGCCATGATGCGGGTGTTGGGCAGGCCTTCACGCTCGAGCAGTTCACGGATGGCACCGATACGCCCGTCCATCATGTCGGAGGGGGCGACCACGTCGGCCCCGGCCTCGGCATGGGACAGCGCCTGCTTGATCAGGGTCTCGACGGTGCGGTCATTGGCCACATAGCCGTCTTCATCGAGGATGCCGTCCTGACCGTGGCTGGTGTAGGGGTCCAGGGCGACATCGGTGATCACGCCGAGCTCGGGCAGGGCGGCCTTGAGCTCGCGCACGCTGCGCTGGACCAGGCCGCTGGCGCTGTAGGCTTCTTCCGCCAGCTCGCTCTTCTTGTCGGCGTCGACCACCGGAAACAGCGCAATGGCGGGAATGCCCAGCTCGACGGCCTCGCGGGCCTCTTCGATCAACAGGTCCAGCGACAGGCGCTCGACCCCGGGCATGGACGGTACAGCCTCGCGGCGGCCTTCGCCCTCGAGCACGAAGACTGGCCAGATCAGATCGTCGGCACTCAGCTGGTTCTCGCGCATCAGGCGGCGGGAGAAGTCGTCCTTGCGCATGCGGCGAGGACGGCTGGCGGGGTAAAGACGAGGGGTAATGGCACTCAAGACGGCACTCCACGGAAGCAAGGATTCGGCGCCACGCGCTAGTCTGGTGGCACTTCATGACAAAAGCATGACATTGATTGAGTATATTCCTCCTCTCCCGTTCGCCGAAAGTCGCGTCTTGTCGCACCCGTGGCGACTCTCTAGAGTAGTGGCAGTCTTGGCCGCGTCCGGCCCCGTTCGCGACGCGCTATAAAGGAGAATGACATGAGTAAACAGGTAGCGATCGTCTTGTCGGGCTGCGGCGTACAGGATGGTTCCGAGATCTACGAGACCACCCTGACCCTGCTGCGCCTGGACCAGCTGGGCATCGCCTATCGCTGTTTTGCCCCGGATATCGCTCACCAGGAGGTGATCGACCACCACAGCGGGGAGGCCGTCGAGGAGACGCGCAATGTGCTGGTCGAGTCCGCCCGCCTGGCTCGTGGCGAGATTTCGCCGCTGGACGAACTGTCGGCATCGGACTTCGATGCCCTGATCCTGCCCGGTGGCTTCGGGGCGGCCAAGAATCTTTCGAACTACGCCACGGCCAAGTCCGAGATGGAGGTCCACGAAGACCTGGCCGAGCTGTTGATCGAGTTTCACGATGCGCGCAAGCCGATCGGTCTGATGTGCATCGCGCCGGTGCTGGTGCCCAAGGTGCTGGGGCCGGGCATCGCCGTCACCATCGGTACCGACCCCGAGGTGTGTGGCTGCATCAGCGCCATGGGCGGCCTACATCGCAGCTGTGCGGTGGACGATATCGTGGTGGACTTCGAGCATCGCCTGGTGACCACCCCCGCCTATATGCTGGCCACCCGCATCAGCGAGGCGGCGCTGGGCATCAACAAGCTGGTGGATCGTATCGACGAGATGATGGACGTCAACACCTGAGACGCCAGACGATGGCGGATCATTGTCGCCAAGCGCCTTGAACACCACCGGTGCGAGAGCGGTAAAAAAGCAAAGCCCGAGGCCAATGCCTCGGGCTTTGTGCATTCTGCTGACGGGGGCTCTGCCGGTGTGGCGATCACGCCTCGTCCGGCGCTTCCTCGTCATCGCTGCTCCGCCTCTTGACCAGCCGGCCGAACAGCAGCCCGACCTCGTAGAGCAGGTACATGGGTACCGCCAGCAGGCTCTGGCTGACCACGTCCGGCGGGGTCATCAGCATGCCGATGACGAAACAGCCGAGGATGACGTAGGGGCGCTTGGCGCTCAGGCTCTTGACGCTGGCGGCGCCGGTGAGAATGAGCAGGAAGGTGGCAATCGGGATCTCGAAGGCGATACCGAAGGCGAAGAACAGCTTCAGCACGAAGTTGAGATACTGGTTGATATCGGTCATCACCTGCACGTTCTCCGGCCCGGTCTGGGTGAAGAAGGCGAACAGCAGGGGAAAGACCACGTAGTAGGCGAAGGCCGCGCCGAGATAGAACAGCAGGACGCTCGAGGCCAGAAGCGGCAGTGCCAGGGCCTTTTCCTTGTCGTACAGCCCTGGTGCCACGAAGGCCCAGGCCTGGTGCAGGACGAAGGGAATGGCCACGAACACCGCCACTACCAGGGTCAGCTTGAACGGCGCCAGGAAGGGCGACGCCACCTCGGTGGCGATCATCTGGGAGCCTTCCGGCAGCAGCTCCATCAGGGGGTCTGCGACAAACTGGTAGATGTCGTTGGAAAAGGCGTAGAGCGCCAGGAAGATCACCAGGATGGCAATCACGGCGCGCATCAGCCGCGAGCGCAGCTCCACCAGGTGTTCGATCAGTGGGGCGTGGCCCTGACTTGACGGCGGAGTGTCACCGGTATCGCTCATCGGGTGGCGGAGTCCTTGTGCTCGGAAGAGGCGGTGTCATCGCTGGGAGCGGGGGAGAGCGTGGAAGCCGAAGCGCTGGACGACGAGGCGCGTGCGGCGCTGTCGACGGCGTCGTCCAGCCGCTGGCCGGCCGAGGCAGACTGGGCGCCGGTGGAATCCGCCTGCCCGCCGTTGCCCTTGTTCGGGGTGCCGGCGATGGATTCCACGCTGCGCTTGGCTTGTTCGGCGCTGCGCTTGGCCTGGTTGACGCTGTCGTCCAGCTTGCGTTCCTGCTCCTTGAGCTTCTGGCGCAGTTCCTCGGCCTCGAGCTGGGCGCTGATCTCGCGCTGCATGCCGGCCACCGAACGCTTGATGCGTCCGATCCACAGGCCGGCGGTACGCGCGGCCTTGGGCAGGCGCTCGGGACCCAGCACCAGCAGTCCCACCACCCCGATGATCAGCAGTTCCAGAAAGCCGATATCGAACATGTGGCGTTACTTGCGCTCGTCGGAGGATTCGGGCTTGCGCTCCGCCTCGACGTCGTAGGTGTTGTTGGGCGTATCGGTCTCGTCATGACGGACCTGGGCCTGGGGCTTGGCCTCCTCCGACTTGTCCTCATCTTCGTTGACGGCCTTCTTGAAGCCCTTGACCGCGCCACCCAGGTCGCTGCCAACGTTGCGGAGCTTCTTGGTGCCGAAGATCAGGATGATGATGCCGAGTACGATCAGCAGTTGCCAGATACTGATACCACCTAACATAAGAACTTCCTCAATATGCGGCGCCAGGCGCCGTGAATCGTTGGTTCCCCGAGGCTCAGGAGCGGCGCGAGGCCTTCTCCTCATGCCCCGATACGCCGAAGCGTCGGGCGAGTTCATCCAGCACCTGCCGATGGTCGAGTCCCAGGTGCGAGAGCATCACCAGACTATGAAACCACAGGTCTGCCGTTTCGGCGATCAACGCCTCGCGACTGGCTGGATCCGCGTCAACATCCTTGGCGGCAAGCACGGTCTCCACCGCCTCTTCGCCCACCTTCTCGAGTATCTTGTTCAGCCCCTTGTGATGCAAGGAGGCAACGTAGGAAGTGTCAGGATCGGCGTGCCGACGTTCGCTGAGGGCGGCGTCGAGCTGGTTCAGAATATCGCTCATCGGTGAAGATTCCATTAAAAGATCAGTTCCAGATCACCAGCAGTGTGCCGATGCCCGCAGCGACCAGGACCGGCCAGGGCTGATCGGTCAACCAGCCGGACAGCGGTTGCCAGGCCAGCGCCACCGCGGCCAGGGCGAGCCCCAGTCGGGTCCGGCGAATTCGCCTGGCCTGGCGGGTCAGCTGGCCGAGGATGTGGGTCATGACCTCGCCCTGCTGGGTGATCTGACGCGATCGCTTCTCGGTCTGGGACAGTGCCTGGTGGGCCAGCACCGGCAATTCCGGTAGCTGCCGGGTCAGCTCCGGTGCCTGCCGCTTGAACGACTCCCACAGGCCCTGGGCGCCGGCGCGCTCCTTCATCCAGCGCTCCAGGTAGGGCTTGGCGGTGGCCCACAGGTCCAGGTCCGGGTAGAGCTGACGGCCCAGCCCCTCGATATTGAGCAGGGTCTTCTGCAGCAACACCAGTTGGGGCTGGACTTCCATGTTGAAACGCCGCGCGGTCTGGAATAGGCCCAGCAGCACCTGGCCGAACGAGATGTCCTTGAGCGGTTTCTCGAGGATCGGCTCGCATACCGTGCGTACCGCCGCCGCGAACTCGTTGGCGCGGGTATCTTCGGCCACCCAGCCGGACTCGATGTGCAGCGCCGCGACCTCGTAGTAGTCCTGGTGGAAGAAGGCCAGCAGGTTGCGCGCCAGGTAGTCCTGGTCTTCCCGGGTAAGGCTGCCGACGATGCCGCAGTCGATGGCGATGTACTGGGGGTCGGACGGCGCCTGGCGGGAGACGAAGATGTTGCCCGGGTGCATGTCGGCGTGGAAGAAGTTGTCGCGGAACACCTGGGTGAAGAAGATCTCCACGCCGCGCTCGGCCAGGCGCTTCAGGTCGGTGCCCTGGGCCTTGAGCGCCTCGATGTCGGCCACAGGCACGCCGTGGATGCGTTCCTGGACCATCACCTTGTGGCGGGTCAGCGGCCAGTGGATCGACGGCACATACAACAGTGGCGACTTGTCGAAGTTGCGCTTGAGCTGGGAGGTGTTGGCCGCTTCCTTGGTCAGGTCGAGCTCGTCGAACAGGGTGGTCTCGTAGTCGCGGACCACTTCCACCGGGTGCAGCCGGCGCGCTTCCGGCACCTTGTTCAGCGCTCGCGCCACCAGGTACATCAGCGCCATGTCCTGACGCATGACCCGCTCGATGCCTGGGCGAATCACCTTGACCACCACGTCCTGGCCGTCGGGCAGCCTGGCGGTGTGGACCTGGGCGATCGAGGCCGAGGCCAGCGGCTCACGGGAAAATTCGGCGAACAGTACCTCGAGCGGCTCGCCCAGGGACTCCTCGATCAGTGCTTCGGCCTGCTCGCCGGGGAAGGGCGGTACCTGATCCTGCAGCCGCTTGAGTTCATTGGCGATATCGTCGGGGAACAGGTCGCGACGGGTCGACAACATCTGGCCGAACTTGACGAAGATCGGTCCCAGCGACTCCAGCGCCAGACGCAGGCGTTCGCCGCGGGAGCGCTCGCCGACGGGAATCAGCTTGAGCGGCGACCAGGTGAATATCAGCCGCAGCCACCAGGGCAGCTTTTCCAGCGGCAGCAGGGTGTCGAGACGGTAGCGGGTGACGACCCAGATGATGCGCAGCGGGCGGAGGATCATGAGACGTCGTTCTCCCGGGCCAGGCGACGGGTCAGGCGCTTGAGACGTGCCTCGGTACGGTCGGTGGCCAGCTCCAGTTCGGTCAGCGCCTCGCGCATGGCCTCGAGCTGATGGCGGCCGGGCAGCCAGCGGGCTTCCTCGAAGACGTACTCGGAGACGTCGGCGCACAGCTCACGGTGGGTGCGCAGGCCCCAGCGGGACAGGCCGCGCAGGCCTTCGGCGAGCTGGTGAGCCGGCAGGTCGCCGAGATAGCGGGCAAGCTCAGCCTCCCAGTCCAGGTCGAGATCCAGCAGCAGGTCGCGGGTCGCCTCGAGCAGGTGGATCTTGCCGCGCACCGCCAGACGGCCCTCGAACATCAGCCGTTCCATGTCGGCGCCGCCGGCCAGCCGGCCCAGGGTGTCGCTGTCCAGCTCGACGATGGCGTCCCAGGCGCCTTCATCGACCTCGTCCACCAGCAGCAGGTCAACCCCCTGGGGGTGATAGCACAGCGCCAGCTGGACACGCGGGGACTCCAGGCACATCAGCACCCGCTGGCCCGCCAGCGAGCGCAGCCGAGAAGGCGAGGCAGGGTCGCGTGCGAGCAGGGCGTTGACGGTCTTCTCGATGCCGGCCAGCAGCAGGGTCGGGGTCAAGGCCATCATGTCCTCAAAGCTTGATGCCGCGATGCAGCGCGACGATGCCGCCGGTGAGATTGGTGTATTCGACGCGCTCGAGTCCGGCGGTTTCCATCATGCCCTTGAGCGTTTCCTGATCCGGGTGCATGCGGATCGATTCGGCCAGATAGCGATAGCTGTCGGCGTCGCCGGCCACCAGTTCGCCCATCTTCGGCAGCAGACGGAAGGAGTACTCGTCATAGGCGCGGGTCAACAGCGGATTGTCGGGCTTGGAGAATTCCAGCACCAGCAGGCGGCCGCCGGGCTTGAGGATGCGCGCCATGGAGGCTAGGGCGGCGTCCTTGTCGGTGACGTTGCGCAGACCGAAGGCGATGGTGATGCAGTCGAAGGTATTGTCGGGAAATGGCAGGCATTCGGCATTGGCCTGGACGTACTCGACGTTGCCGCCGACACCACGGTCGATCAGCTTGTCGCGTCCCACCCCGAGCATGGAGGCGTTGATGTCGGCCAGCACCACCTTGCCGCGCGGTCCCACCATGCGCGAGAACTTCAGCGCCAGGTCGCCGGTACCGCCGGCGATGTCGAGTACGCTATGACCAGGCCGGACGCCGGAACGTTCGATGGTCAGGCGCTTCCACAGCCGATGGATACCGAAGGACATCAGGTCGTTCATCACGTCGTAGCGAGCCGCCACGCTGTGGAAGACATCGGCGACACGTGAGGCCTTTTCCTCGACCGGCACGTCCTGAAAACCGAAGTGGGTGGTGCGCTTATCCATGGGACTCCCGAGTCGTGAGCGATGGCGAGAAGAGCCGACGGGGGCTCTTTGGCAGCGGCCATTGTAGCCTTGCCGAGGTGGCTTGTCTTTGACCGTCACCCGGCTTGTCGCCACACCGGTGTCGATCGCTAGAGCTGACGGATTTCGATACCCAGCGGCTCGCGACTGGCGCCGGCCTCGTCCAGACGCTGGAGATAGTCGGCCCAGTTGGCCTCGCGCTCGCGGATCAGCCAGTCCAGATAGTCCCAGCTGTAAAGGCCGCTGTCGTGGCCATCGTCGAAGTGCAGCTTGAGGGCGTAGCGGCCCGCCTGGGTGATGTCGGCAAGGCCCACGTCCTTCTTGCCGACCTGAAGGGTGGCAGTGTCGCCGCCGTGGCCACGGACCTCGGCGGAGGGAGAAAACACTCGCAGGTACTCCACCGACAGGCGGTGGCGAGAGCCATCGGCGTAGCCGATCTCGAGCTCGCGGGCCTTTCTGTGGTAGTGCACCAGGGTCGGAGTGGGGGCGCTCATGGCGATCCTCTCTGTTTCAGCACGGTGGGCGTGCCCTAACTTCAGCATTTGCGGCATCGAAAGCACGACCGGGCCGCGGCGCAGTGCGCGGCGGCCCGGTCATCGAGGGTGCTTGGCCGGTGGTTACAGGATATACCGGCTCAGATCCTCGTCCATGGCCAGCTCGCCGAGCTGAGAATCGACGTAGGCACGGTCGATGACCAGCGGGTTGCCGAGATCCGAGCCCTTGAACGAGGCCTCCTCGAGCAGCCGCTCCATTACCGTGTGCAGGCGACGGGCGCCGATGTTCTCGGTGCCTTCATTGACGTTGAAGGCGATCTCGGCGATGCGCTCGATGCCGTCATCGGTGAAGCGCACCTCGAGGCCGTCGGTGGCCAGCAGTGCCTCGTACTGACGGGTCAGGGCGGCGGACGGCTCGGTCAGGATGCGCTTGAAGTCGTCCGGCGTCAGCGCCGACAGCTCGACACGGATCGGCAGACGGCCCTGCAGCTCGGGGATCAGATCCGAGGGACGCGACAGGTGGAAGGCGCCGGAGGCGATGAACAGGATGTGGTCGGTCTTCACCATGCCGTACTTGGTCGACACCGTGGAGCCTTCGATCAGCGGCAGCAGGTCGCGCTGGACGCCCTCGCGGGAGACCTCACCGCCGCTGGACTGACCGCTGCCCTTGGCGACCTTGTCGATCTCGTCGAGGAAGACGATGCCGTTCTGCTCCACCGCCTCCACCGCGCGAGACTTGATGTCGTCCTCGTTGACCAGCTTGCCGGCCTCTTCGTCGCGCAGGATGGTGAAGGCCTCCTTGACCGTGACCTTGCGGGTCTCGGTCTTGCCCTTGCCCATGCCGGAGAACAGGTTCTGTAGCTGGCTGGTCATCTCTTCCATGCCCGGCGGTGTCTGGAACTCGAGGTTGGGTGCCTGGGGCGACACCTGGATCTCGATCTCCTTGTCGTCGAGCTGGCCTTCACGCAGCTTCTTCCTGAACATCTGGCGCGTCGAGGAGTCCTCGCGCGGCTCGTTTTCCTGGCCACGGGGCGGCGGCAGCAGGGCGTCGAGGATGCGATCCTCGGCGGCGTCCTCGGCGCGGTGGCCGACCTCTTCCTTGGCCTGCTCGCGTACCAGCTTGATCGCTGCCTCGGTCAGGTCACGGATGATCGACTCGACGTCACGGCCGACGTAGCCCACCTCGGTGAACTTGGTCGCCTCGACCTTGATGAAGGGAGCCTTGGCCAGCTTGGCCAGGCGCCGGGCGATTTCGGTCTTGCCGACGCCGGTGGGGCCGATCATCAGAATATTCTTGGGGGTGACCTCCTGGCGCAGCTCGCCGTCGAGCTGCATGCGGCGCCAGCGGTTACGCAGGGCGATGGCCACGGAGCGCTTGGCATCCTGCTGACCGACGATGTACTGATCCAGCGCGTGGACGATTTCGCGGGGCGTCATCTGGGTCATGATCAAAGCTCTTCCAGGGTCACGTGATGGTTGGTGAACACGCAGATGTCACCGGCGATCTCCAGCGACTTCTCGGTGATCTCGCGGGGCGACAGTTCCGTGTTCTCGAGCAGCGCGCGGGCGGCGGACAGGGCGTAGTTGCCGCCGGAGCCGATGGCGATGATGCCACGCTCGGGTTCCACCACGTCACCGTTGCCGGTGATGATCAGCGAGGCCTTCTTGTCGGCCACCGCCAGCAGCGCCTCGAGGCGGCGCAGGGCGCGATCGGTGCGCCAGTCCTTGGCCAGCTCCACCGCGGCCTTGACCAGGTTGCCCTGGTACTTCTCCAGCTGGGCCTCGAAGCGTTCGAACAGGGTGAAGGCGTCGGCGGTACCACCGGCAAAACCGGCCAGCACCTGGCCGTGATAGAGGCGACGCACCTTGCTGGCGTTGCCCTTCATCACCGTGTTGCCCAGTGACACCTGGCCATCGCCGGCCAATGCCACCTGGTCGCCGCGGCGAACGGAAACGATCGTGGTCATGGAGAATTCTCCTTGGGGAAGCCGAGGCCTCCGGTGACTGTCGAGGGGCAGAGCCCTCTGCATAAGCGATAGGCTGGTAGGTGCGGGCAGGTCGCAAGGATTTCAAGCGCGGGCGACTCGGGAATGCGGCTCGCTGCGCCAAGAAGACGGTGCAACAGAGGAAGAAAGACGCCGCCACGATGGGGGCTTGAGCGGTGGCCAGCACGCACCAGGCCCAGACATGACGTTCTGGGCCTGGTGGGCGTAGCTTCAGAAGGAGGAGGTGTGCCGACGTCAGTTCTGCAGCTGGATCAGCAGCGGCTCGATGCCTTGAGTGCTCATCAGATCCTGGGCCCGCGACAGCTCATTGCGATCGCTGTAGGGGCCGACCTGGACGCGATGCCAGGTGGCGCCGCCGGTGGCCTCGACCTCGCTGATCTTGGCCAGCAGGCCGAAGTCCTTGAGTCGCCCGGCGAGCTGTCGGGCATCGTTGACCTCGCGGAAGGAGGCCGCCTGCAGCATGTAGCGACGCTCGGCGCTGCGCGGGGTCTCGGATGGCGTGGACGACGCTTCCTCTTCGCGGGAGTTGGCGGCGATCACCGCGGCGATGGGGTCGTCCGCGGAGATCTCGTCCTCGCTCGGCTGGGCCGCCTCGGGGCGCTTGGCGGTGGACGCCGGCATCTCCTCGTCGGAGGCGATGACTTCGGACTCCGGCAGCAGGGTATAGAACTCGAACGTCGGCATCGGCGGCTCGCTTTCGCTGGCCTGTCCGCCTTGTGCACTGCCACTCGCATTGCTGCCCTGCTGCTCGCCGCTGGAGGGCTTGGGCAGTACCGCCGCCACCGGTGAACGGGGATCCTGCCAGGGAGCGGTACCGTTCTGGTGGTGGGCCAGCAGGAAGCCTGCGACCACGCCGACGGCGGCCCACAGCCAGCCGGGGATACCTCCGCGGGCCTGCTTGGGTGCTTGCCTGCGCTTCTGGCTGGTGGTTGCTCCGCGCTTGCGCGGGGGCGCCTTGCGAGTGGCCATGGCTTACATCTCCTCCGGTGCACCGACGCCCATCAGGTCGAGTCCATTACGCAGCACCTGACGCGCGGCCAGGCCCAGCGCCAGGCGCGCATTGCGCAGGGCGTCGTCGTCGACCATGACTTTGCAGGCGTTGTAGCAGCTATGGAAGTCGGCTGCCAGATCCTGCAAATATTGGGCGATCTGCTGCGGCTCTCGGGCCTTGGCGGCGTGCTCGACCACCTCGGGATAGCGCGCCAGGCGATTGAGCAGGGCCTTTTCCTGGTCTGCCTCAAGCAGGCCCAGGTTGGCCATGGCGGTGGCGTGGTCGAAGGCCAGGCCTTCGCTCTCGGCCTTGCGCAGCACGCTGCAGACCCGGGCGTGGGCGTACTGGACGTAGTACACCGGGTTGTCATTGGACTGCGAGCGCGCCAGATCGATGTCAAAGGTCAGCTGGGAGTCGGCGCGACGGGCGGCGAGGAAGAAGCGGGTGGCGTCGCGGCCGACCTCGTCGATCAGGTCGCGCAGGGTAACGTAGCTGCCGGCCCGCTTGGACAGCTTGACCTCGACCCCGGAACGGGTGACCAGCACCATCTGGTGCAGCACATAGTCCGGCCAGCCCTGGGGGATACCGACATCCAGCGCCTGCAGGCCGGCGCGTACCCGGGTCACGGTGGAGTGGTGGTCGGCACCCTGCTCGTTGATCACGCTGGTGAAGCCGCGCTGCCACTTGTCCAGGTGGTAGGCCACGTCGGGCAGGAAGTAGGTGTAGCCGCCTTCGCTCTTGCGCATCACCCGATCCTTGTCGTCGCCGAAGTCGGTGGTGCGCAGCCACAGGGCGCCGTCCTGCTCGTAGGTGTGGCCGTTATCGGTCAGGCGACGGGCGGTCTCCTCGACCTTGCCCTGCTGGTACAGCGAGGACTCGAGGAAGTAGACATCGAAGCCGACGCCGAAGGCGCGCAGGTCCAGGTCCTGTTCGCGACGCAGGTAGGCCACCGCGAACTCGCGGATGGCGTCGAGATCCTCCGGGTCAGCCTTGGCGGTGACGTGGCGGTCGTCGGCGTGGATGGTCTCGCCGGCCAGGTAGGCCTTGGCCACGTCCTCGATGTAGCCGCCGCGGTAGCCGTCCTCCGGCCAGCCGTCGCTGTCCGGGCCCAGCCCCTTGGCGCGGGCCTGAACCGACAGCGCCAGATTGGTGATCTGGGCGCCGGCGTCGTTGTAGTAGAACTCGCGGGTGACGTCGTAGCCGGTGGCCTCGAGCAGGCGACACAGGCAGTCGCCCACCGCGGCGCCTCGGCCGTGGCCGACATGAAGGGGGCCGGTGGGGTTGGCGGAAACGAACTCCACCTGCACCTTTTCGCCAGCGCCGGCCAGGCTACGGCCGAAGGCGTCGCCGGCGTCCAGCACCTGGCGCACCACCTGGGCCGCGGCGTCGGTGGCGGCGAAGAAGTTGATGAAGCCGGGGCCGGCGATCTCGACCTTGGACACGGCTGCGCTTTCGGGCAGGGCCGCGACCAGTTTTTCCGCCACCTGGCGCGGTGCGGCCTTGGCCGGCTTGGCCAGCATCAGGGCGAGGTTGGTGGCGTAGTCGCCGTGGGCCTTGTCCTTGGTCGGGTCGACCTTGTAGGCCGGGGAAAGCTCCTGGGGAACGACTTCCTGCTGCTTGAGCTCGGCAAGAGCGGCATCCAGCAGCGCAACGATGGTGTCTTTCATGAGGCGTCTATGTCCTGTGGCACGGTGGCCGAGCGTGGCGAATCCTGGCGGGAGCACCTGTCGGCGGGCAGACCGCGTATTATCGATGATTGCGCCTGGCCTTTAAAGGCCGGGGCGGCAAAGCTCAGCGTATCGGACCTCAGCTCAGGGTCTGCGGATCGACGTCAATGGACCAGCGGATACGCCGCGCCTCGGGCCAGGCTTCCAGACGGTGGGCCAGCCATTCCAGCGCGGGGTGCAGTTGGCTGCGTCGCTCCGCCATCAGCGCGATCTGCAGGTGGTAGCGGTTCTGACGGCGCTCCATGGGGGCCGGTACCGGGCCGAGGCAGTCGAGATCCAGAGCCAGGCTACGTACCTGCTCGCGCAATTCTCCGGCGATCTCCCGGGCGAGTGCCGTCAGGGCGTCTTCCCGGGGGCCTTCCAGGCGGATCAGGGCCATGAAGCGCAGTGGCGGCAGGGCGGCGATGCGGCGTTCTTCAAGCAGCGACTCGGCCAGGGCGTCGTAGCCGCGCTCGGCCAATAGACGCAGGCTGGGGTCGTCCGGGTGCATGGTCTGCACCAGCACTCGGCCAGGGTGGGCGGCGCGGCCGGCGCGCCCGGCCACCTGCTCAAGCAACTGGGCCGAGTGCTCCAGCGCGCGAAAGTCGCTGGCGTAGAGGCCAGCGTCGGCGTTGACCACCACGACCAGGGTGACGTGGGGCAGATGGTGGCCCTTGGCCAGCATCTGGGTCCCGACCAGGATCGCTGGTTCACCACGCCGGACCTCGGTGAGCATCTTCTCGAGCGCGTCCTTGGCCCGGGTGCTGTCGCGGTCGATGCGGTGGACCGGGGTCTCGGCAAAGGTTTCGGCCAGGCTCTCCTCCGTACGCTCGGTGCCGCTACCCAGCGGACGCAGGTCGGCGCTGCCGCAGTCCGGGCAGGCGTCGGGAATGACCCGGCGGCGATCGCAGTGGTGGCAGGCCAGCATCGGCGGCTGGCGGTGCCAGGTCATGCGTGCGTCACAGTGGTCGCACTCGGCCATCCAGCCGCAGGCGTGACAAGCCAGGGTGGGGGCGAAACCGCGGCGATTGATGAACACCAGCACCTGATGGCCGGCATCCAGCGTTGCCTTGATGGCGTCGATGACCGGCGGAATCAGGCCGCCGCGTCGAGGGCGCCCCTTGAGGTCGACCAGTTCCAGTCGAGCGGGAGCGTGGCGAGTGGCCCGCCGGGTCAGCCGCAGGTGAGCGTAGTCACCGGTGCGCGCGCGGTGCAGGCTCTCCAGCGACGGCGTGGCGCTCCCCAGCAGCAGCGGAATGCCATGGCGCTTGGCGCGCACCACCGCCAGGTCGCGGGCGTGGTAGCGTAGCCCGTCCTGCTGCTTGAACGAACCGTCGTGTTCTTCGTCGACGATGATCAGGCCTGGACGTGCCAGCGGGGTGAAGATGGCCGAGCGGGTGCCGATGATAATCGGCGCCCTCCCGCTGGCCGCCGCCTCCCAGGCGTCCAGGCGCTCGTGGTCGGTCAGCCCCGAGTGCAGTGCCACCACCGGGACCCGGAAGCGCTGGCGAAAGCGCCCCAGGGTCTGCGGAGTCAGGCCGATTTCGGGAATCAGCACCAGCGCCTGGCGCTTCTTGGCCACCACCGCCTCGATCAACTGCAGGTAGACCTCGGTCTTGCCGCTGCCGGTCACCCCGTGCAGCAGGCAAGGGTGAAAGCGATCGAGCCCCTGGTGGAGCTGGTTCAGCGCCTTGGCCTGCTCGTCGTTCAGGGCCAGCGCCGGGCTCGCCAGCAGGCCCTGGCTGTCGTCGGGGGTGGGGCCGGTGAGGGTTTCCTCATGGCAGCTCACCAGCCCCTTGGCTTCCAGCGCCTTGAGCTGGTCGCGGGTGAAGGATTGCGCCTGGATCACCTGGGTGGTGAGGCCCTGGGGATGCTGGCGCAGCATCTCCAGCAGTTCGGCCTGGCGCGGAGCCCGGCCCAGGCGGGCAGGATCGCCGTTCAAGGCGACCTGCCAGCGTTCGCGTACCCGCGCCTCCAGCGGGCGTCCCTGACGCAGCAACACCGGCATGGCATGGGCCAGGGTGTCGCCGAGGGCGTGCTGGTAGTAGCGCGAGGTGAATCGACATAACCACAGCCAATCTCCTGGCAGCGGCGCCTTGTCCAGACAGGCCTGGATCGGCTTCAGCTTGGCCAGCGGCAGGTCGCTGTCGTCACGACAGTCGACGATGACGCCCACCACCTGGCGGCGGCCGAACTCGACGCGCACGCGCAGTCCCGGCGACCAGCCCCCTTGCGGGGGCGCCCCCTGGGGGAGGTAGTCGAACAGGCGGCGAAGGGGGGATGGAATGGCGATCCGCAGCACGCGCGGGGCAGGAGAGTCAGCCAATTGGCCTCCACAATGAAGTCTGCTAGAATACTCCGCCGCTTCCTTGACGGGAGCGGATCACCGGCCGGCACAGGGGCTTGACGACGCACCAACGAGTGCCCGTGCCATTACCCGTATGCGGTGCCTGGCAATGGATCAGGTGGCGGCATACCGAAAAGTGAGGTTCACGATGAAACAAGGTATCCACCCGGATTACAAGACGGTCAATGCGACCTGTTCCTGCGGCGCCACCTTCGAGGTCGGTTCCACCGCTGGCCACGACCTGAGCCTGGACGTCTGCTCTCAGTGCCACCCGTTCTACACCGGCAAGCAGAAGCAGGCCACCACCGGTGGTCGCGTCGAGCGCTTCAACAAGCGTTTCGGTGCCGCGCTCAAGCGTTGATCGTACGGAGCTGAACGCACCAGCGAGAAACGCTGGTCGACGATGCTCGGGCAATGTCCCCTTCGAACCCGCCTTCATGGCGGGTTCGTTGCGTCTGGGGCCGCGCAGAGGGAAGGGGGGGGCAAAGGACAGGGCCCGCGACCGCGTGAGCGTTCTCGTTATTGCGTTGCATCAATGCGCAACGCGCGGCGGGCGACTAGGCTTCAAGCAGCAAAGGGAGGCGATGGTCGGGCCTCATCGTTGTCACTGAGCGAACTCGCGCTTGCCCGAGCGGTGAGCTTTCAGCGTCACCCTTGGCCCATCTCTGCGCTCACCTTCCTTGCATCTTTCTTCATGACAAGGGTTGGTGCAATGCAGCAAAAGTTGTCGACATTGTCAGCGAAAATCCTGAAACGGGCGTATAACTGACGCTTTTCTCAATCATGTTGAGAAATGGAATATTTTTCTATATTGTGTTGCCACCGTTCCACAAGGACATCCGGACACCAAGCATGACGGACGCAAAGAAGCAGGCTGCGCTGGACTATCACGCTCTCCCCATTCCCGGAAAGCTGTCGGTCGAACTGACCAAGCCGACCGCCACGGCCAAGGACCTGGCGCTGGCCTACAGTCCCGGCGTGGCGGAGCCGGTGCGAGAGATCGCGCGGGACCCGGAAAACGCCTATCGCTATACCGGCAAGGGCAACACCGTTGCGGTGATCTCCGACGGCACCGCCATCCTTGGCCTCGGTAACCTGGGGCCGCTGGCGAGCAAGCCGGTGATGGAAGGCAAGGGTGTGCTGTTCAAGTGCTTCGCCGGCATCAACTCTGTGGATATCGAGGTCGACGCCGAGAGTCCCCAGGCATTCATCGATACCGTGGCGCGGATTGCCGACAGCTGGGGCGGCATCAACCTCGAGGACATCAAGGCACCGGAGTGTTTCGAGATCGAGCAGGCGCTGGTCGAGCGCTGCAAGATCCCGGTGTTTCACGATGATCAGCATGGCACCGCCATCGTCACTGCGGCGGGTATGCTCAATGCGCTGGAAATTGCCGGTAAGTCCCTCGATCAGGCGCGTATCGTGTGCATGGGCGCCGGCGCCGCGGCGATCGCCTGCATGAAGCTGCTGGTGGCCTGTGGTGCTCGCCCCGAGAACCTGGTGATGCTCGACCGCAAGGGCGTTATCCATACAGGTCGTGAGGACCTCAACCAGTACAAGGCGATGTTTGCGGTGGACACCGACAAGCGCACCCTGGATGACGCCATCGATGGTGCCGATGTGTTCATCGGTCTGTCCGGCCCTGGCCTGATGACCGCCGATCATATTCGCAAGATGGCCAAGGACCCGATCGTCTTCGCCTGCACCAATCCGGATCCGGAGATCCATCCCGACCTGGCGCGGGAGACCCGCCCGGACGTGATCATGGCCACCGGACGTTCGGACTATCCGAACCAGGTCAACAACGTGCTCGGTTTTCCCTTTATCTTCCGCGGTGCCCTGGACGTGCGCGCCACCCGCATCAACGAAGAGATGAAGGTCGCCGCCGTCCACGCGCTCAAGGACCTGGCGCGGGAGCCGGTGCCCCAGGCGGTGCTGGAAGCCTACGAGAAGGACGCCATGAGCTTCGGCCGTGAGTACATCATTCCGACCCCGGTGGACGTGCGTCTGCTGGAGCGGGTGACCTCGGCGGTGGCCCAGGCGGCGGTGGACTCCGGCGTGGCCAGAAAGCCCTACCCGTCGCACTATCCGCTCAAGACCATCGACGAAGTCTACGGCGGCTGAGCCAGGCGCCGATAGATCCAGGCGCCGCTAGATTCAGACGTCTCGACAGCAACGACAAGGCCCTCCAGTGGAGGGCCTTGTCGCGTCTGGTGGCCGTAATCCGATCGGTCCTGGTCGCTAGAACTCGTAGCGCAGTGACGCCGAGGTGATGCGGTCGGTCTTGGCCTCGGCGTCCTCAAGGGATGAGAGCTGCTTGAGAACTCGTGGCGCAGGAGCCGGTCTGTTCTTGATCGAGGGCTGCCCTAGAACTCGTAGCGCAGTGACGCCGAGGTGATGCGGTCGGTCTTGGCCTCGGCATCCTCGGGGGGATCCCAAGGGATGAGAGCTGCTTGAGAACTCGTATCGCAGCGAGGCCATCGGGGAATGGACGCTGCTTTAGAACTCGTAGCGCAGCGAGGCCGAGGTGATGCGGTCGGTCTTGGCCTCGGCGTCCTCGGGGGGATCCGAATTGTGCTTGATCTCGTGGGACAGGCGCAGCGACATATGGGCGTTGATGCGGGTATCCAGGGCGGTATAGGAGCGCACCGTCGAGTTCTTGCGGGTGGTCTCCAGCGACAGTTCCTGTTCGAGGGTGGCGCTATCGCTCAGCGCATAGCCGGCCTCCAGGGCGCCGTAGGCCACCGCCAGACGCTGGTCGTTCTCGCCGGGCAGGATGTCGGCACGATAGCCGGGGCCTGCCTCCAGCGCCAGGTGGGCGCGATCGTCGTCGATCAGCTGGCGGCCGTAGCCGGTGATGGCGGTGAACTGGTGGTCGTAGCCGCTGAAGCGATCCTTCTCCCAGCGGCCGAAGCCGAACAGATAGTGCGGGCCGACCAGTTCGCGGCGTTGGCGAAAGGACACCAGATACTGCTCCGCACTGGTCTCGCTGTCCTCGCTGGCGTGGCGGGCCTCGCCGCGCAGGCGTGACAGCCAGGCCCCCTGCAGCCAGGTCAGCTGAGCCTTGCCGAGAAAGGTCTCGCTGTTGGAGTTGCCCGACAGATGGGTGTAGCCGAACTCGACATGGCCGAGAAAGTCCGGCGAGTCGTCATGGACGGGGATCGGGGCGTAGAAGGCGTCCGCCAGCGCGGCTTTTATCGGCACAAAAAGCCCGAAAATGCATAGTGCCGTCGCGGGCAAATGAAAACGGGAAATCACCATAAGGTGGTCTCTAGGAAGGTTCAAGGCGTGGTGGGTAGCGCGAAGTGACAAGGGACCCCTCCTTCCCGACGGGAAGGAGGGGTAATGGCCTTAGAAGATGGCTTCGTAGGCGCCGGTACCCTGGGAGCCGCTGTGGCGCTCGACGGCGCTTTCGACACGGCGGGGCTGTACGGTGGGCATGTGGTCTTCGTCGAACAGTTCCTCGACGCCGCCACCCTGGCCGTCGCGCAGCAGGCGACCGCTGTTGGCGTCGACCCTGGCGGTGATGATGCCGGGCGGCTGTTCGGGGATGTTCTCCGGCTTGCCGGCCAGCGCCTGGCCCATGAAGTCGACCCAGATCGGCAAGGCGGCCTGGGCGCCGTACTCGGCGGTGGGGGTGTTGTCGTCCTTGCCCACCCACACGGTGGCAGCGTAGTCGCCGTTGAAGCCGGCAAACCAGGCATCACGCTGGTCGTTGGTGGTGCCGGTCTTGCCGACGATGTCGGTGCGCTCGAGTGCCAGGGCGCGGCGGGCGGTGCCGCGCTCGACCACGTCGCGCAGCATGTCGCGCAGCAGGTAGACGGCACGCTCGTTGGCGACCCTAGGCGCCACCTCGTAGGTCTTGCCGTCGATTTCTGTGGTGGTCTGGCTTTCGCTGCATTCGCGGCAGGCCACGCGGGGGCTTGCCTCTTCCACCAGGGTCTGCTGCTCGCCCTGGGTGATCTTCTCGATGAACCAGGGCGATACCCGGAAGCCGCCGTTGGCCAGCACCGCGTAGGCGTTGGTCATTTCCAGCGGGGTCAGGCTGGCGCTGCCCAGTGCCAGCGACAGGCCGTTGGGTAGACGATCACGGGAGAAGCCGAAGTCCACCAGGAAGTCGATGGTGCGACTCAGCCCGATGTTCTGCAGAAGGCGAATGGTGACCAGGTTGCGCGAGCGGGCAAGGCCGACCCGCAGTCGGGTCGGGCCGAGGAAGTCACCGCTGGAGTTGGACGGGCGCCACAGTTCGTTGCTGCCGTCGTTGAGCACCACCGGGGCGTCGTTGATGACGGTGGCGGGGGTCACCTCGCCACTGTTCAGGCCCGCCAGGTAGATGAACGGCTTGAAGATGGAGCCGGCCTGGCGACGGGCCTGAATCGCGCGGTTGAACTTGCTGGCGTCGAAGTCGAAGCCGGCCTGGAGTGCGAGGATCGCGCCGGTCTGCGGGTCCATCACCACCAGTGAGCCCTCGGCACCGGGCTGCTGGGACAGGCGCCAGCTGCCGTCCTCGCGCTGGAGGATGCGCACCAGGTCACCCCGGCTGGCGATCTCTGAGGCCGAGGACGGTGAGGCGCCACGATAGCGGGCACTCTTGTAGGGCGCGGCCCAGTCCAGCCCGTCCCAGGACAGGGTGATCAGCTCGCCCTCATGGGCCAGCACCTGCATCTCGCGGCCTTCGCTCTTCACCACGATGGCGGGTTCCAGCGGGCCGTAGGTCGGGGTGCGCTCCAGCACCTGCAGCCAGTTGCTGACGTCGCCATCGACGCCCTCGACGCTGGTCTGACTGCGCTCGGCCGCGCGACGGGCGGTTTCCATGACCTCGGGAGACTCGGACAGCTCTTCCTCCAGGCCGGTGCGCTCGGTCTTTTCCTGGGCTTCGGCCAGACTCTGAGGAATCTCGGTGTCCTCAGGCCCGCGCCAGCCATGGCGGGTGTCGTAGGCGATCAGGCCATTGGCCAGCGCCTGGCGAGCCATGGGCTGGAGCTCGCTGTCGATGGTGGTGGTGATGCGATAGCTGCCGGTATAGGCCTCGTCACCGAAGCGATCGGTGGCGAACTGACGGGCCATCTCGGCGACATAGTCGGCCTGAACCTCGGCCTTGGCCACGTGGCGACTGGCGGTGATCGGCGCCTGAACCGCTTCGTCATAGGCGCTCCGGTCGATGTAGCCCAGCTCGCGCATGCGAAACAGGATCCAGTTGCGGCGAATCAGCGCGCGCTCGGCGTTGGCCAGGGGGTTGAAGGCCGAAGGCGCCTTGGGCAGGCCTGCGATCATCGCGTGCTGGGCCAGCGTCAGCTCGTCGAGCGGCTTGTCATAGTAGACCTCGGCGGCGGCGGCGATGCCGTAGGCACGGTGCCCCAGGAAGATCTTGTTGACATAGAGCTCCATGATTTCCTGTTTGCTCAGGATCTGTTCCATCTGCAGCGACAACAGGATCTCACGCAGCTTGCGGGTAAAGGTACGATCCAGCGTCAGCAGATAGTTGCGCGCCACCTGCATGGTGATGGTCGAACCGCCCGACTGGATATCGCCACCGCTGGACACCAGTTCCACTGCGGCCCGCGCCAGGCCCTTGGGGTCGACGCCGGGGTGTTCGAAGAACGCCGAATCCTCTGCTGCCATCAGTGCCTGGAGCATTGGTTCTGGAATGTCCTCGAAGTCGACCGGCATGCGGCGTTCCTCGCCGAATTCGCCGATCAGCTGACCGTCGCGGGTGTAGATGCGCAGTGGTGTCTGCAGCTCGAAGTCCTGCAGTTGACGGACATCGGGAAGCCCAGGAGCGAAGTAGAGGGCGGCACCGACGACGCCCAGGGCCGCGGCGGCGCCAAGCGATATCACCAGCCACACGGCGGAGAAAATGAGCGTTCTGAGATACTTCATGAAATCGCGGTGTCCATGCTGAGAACGAAAAACGGCGGGGCGAAGAGATGGGGTAAGGCAGTCCTTTGCGTCGGCCATTATAGGAACTGGGAGGGCCTGTCACCACCATTGTGACGAATTGCCCGTCTTGTTGCACAAAGTGCCGTCATGGATCAGTAAGGCCCGGCCCGGTTTTGGCTAGGCTGGCGCCACAGCGTCGTGCATCGGGCGCGGTGCCATGGTGGCAGTGTGATGGGCTCATGTGGTTTTCCTCGAAGGACAAGGGTCTGGTCGGTGTCGATATCACCTCTGCCTCGGTCAAGTTGATCGAGCTGGTGGAGGACGACGCCGGCCACCGCGTGGCCGGCTACGCGGTCAGACCGCTGCGTCAAGGGGCCGTGGTGGAGCGCCGCATACGTGATATGGGCGAGGTCATCGAGGTGCTGTCGCGGGTGGTCGAACTGGCCTCTCCAGGGAGTCGAGAGGCCGCCGTGGCGGTGCCATCCCGCGCGGCGATAACCCGGGTACTGCGCTATCCGGCAGCGCTCGATGATGAAGAGATCGAGGCCCGTATCGAATGGGAGTCAGACAAGCACATACCGTTTCCGTTCCGTGAGGTGGCCTTTGACTTCTATCGCCTGGGACGCTGCTCCGACGATCCGCAGTGGCAGGAGGTGCTGCTGGTGGCCTGTCGTCGCCAGGACGTCGAGCAGTTGACCCAGGCGCTGGAGGCCAGCGGGCTCATGCCTGCGGCGGTGGATGTCGAGAGCTTCGCCATCGAGCGGGCCATCGCTGGCCTTTGCCGTCGTCGCCGACTGGGGGATGGCGCTCTGGCCCTGGTGGACGTGGGCGCCTACCTCAACACGCTGCACGTGGTGGTGGCCGGGCGCATCGTCTACAGCCATGACAGCCTGTTCGGCGGCATGCAGCTCACCGAAGCGATCCAGCGTCACTACGGTATCGGCATGGATGAGGCCGGCTTTGGCAAGAAGCGGGGCGGTTTGCCGGACGACTATTCGCACACGGTGCTGGGGCCCTTCGTCGAGACCCTGGTGGAGCACATCCAGCGATCGTTGCAGCTGTATCAGGTGTCGGACCATGTGCGTCCGCTCGAGCGACTGCTGTTGACCGGAGGTGGCAGCCTGGTCGCGGGGCTTGCCGATCGTCTGAGCCAGGCCCTCGGCCTGCCGGTCAGCCAGGTGGACCCGCTGGAGGGGATGGCGCTCAAGCCATCGCTGGACGCGGCGGCACTGCGCGGCGAAGCGCCGGCCCTGCTGACCGCCTGCGGCCTGGCCATGCGAGGACGACCATGAAAGATGTGACGATCAACGAGGTCCAGGTCAATCTGCTTGACTGGCGCGAGGCCGCTCGCGCCAGGCGCACGCGACGCTTCTGGCTGGCGGTGGCGCTGTCGGCGTTGGCGGGTGTCGGGCTCGCGTTGATGGCGACGCTGTGGCTGCAGTGGGGGTTGAGGCAGATGGAGGCCCGCCAGCGACATGTCGCCGCTGCCGTCGAGCGTCTGGAAGAAAAGTCCGCCGAGATGGTTGATCTCGAACGCCAGCTCTCATTGCTGGATCAGGAACAGGCGTTGCTCGAGCGGCTGCAGGACGAGCGGCGCCAGACGCTTGCGGTGGTCAACGCCCTGGCAGCCACCCTGGCTCCGGGGGTTCGCTACCAGCGTGTCGAGCGCATCGGCGACAGATTGATGCTCGAGGGCGAGGCCGTCGACAGTGCCAGGCTGGTCGAGCAGCTGCGCTCCCTCGAGCGTGCGCAGGTCTTTGCCGAACCGCTGTTGTCGCGGGTGGGGGCCGAGCAGGGCTATCAGCATTTTGCGCTGGAGATGACCCTCGCGGCATTGCCGGCGCTGGAGGCCTTGCCATGAATTCAGAGCAGGGCGGTGACGTCAGCTGGCGTGAGCGCTGGCTCGATGAGTGGCGCCGGCTCAGGGCGCTGGACTGGCGTCGGCTGGAGCTGAGTGAGGCCGGGCGCTGGCCGATGTCGCTGCGGACCCTGGTGGCGATCCTGGCTTTCGTGCTCGCCCTGGTGGCCATGGTGGTGGGCTATCTGCATCCCCTGTCACAGCGTCTGGTGGAGCTGCAGCGTCAGGAGTGAGAGGTGGTCGCCGACTTCGAAGGCCGCGCACGCGAGTTGGCGGAGCTTGATCGCCTCAAGCGGCTGTTGGTGGATCTCGATCAGCGTGTCAGCGAGCGGAGGCGCATGTTGCCGGATGGTGCCGCCATCCCATCGCTGTTGGAAGGCATCGGCCAGGTGGCCAAGCGTCGCGGGCTATCGCTGGAGGAGCTCGAACTGAGGCCGGCGCGCCCCCTGGAGCTTTATGTCGAGCGGCCTTTTGATCTGCGGGTGCGGGGCGACTACCACGCCATCGGTGGTTTCGTGGCTGATCTGGCCAACCTGCCCCGACTGGTGACGTTGCACGATTTCAGCCTATCGCCGGTCGAGGGAGGGCTTGAGCTGCACGCGCTGGCGCAGACCTACAGTATTGGTGACGGGGCGCGCGTCGCCGATGCGCTGGTGGAGGGTTCATGAGGCGGCGCCGGCTGGTGGGCGTGCTGATGGGCGCCTTGTTGGGTGTGGCCCTGACGGGTTGCCAGCAGGCGGACCTCGACGCCCTGGATCGGCGTCTGGCCGAGGCGCTGGCGCCGGAGCTCGATCGGCGGCCGGTAGCGTTGCCCGAGGTAGTGAGCCTGCCGGTGCTGCAGTATCGCTACGCCAACGCGAGAAGCCCCTTTCGCTTCGAGGGCCAGGGCTTCGGCGGTCAGCGGTTTGGGCAAGGCAGCGGTCTTGCTGCCTTTTCCCTGGACGAACTTGAACTGGTGGGAGTGCTGGGTCGAGGGCAGCGGCATTGGGCGCTGTTCGAGGCGCCCGATGGTCATCTCTATCGGGTGGCGCAAGGGGAGATGCTGGCCAATCCGCCCGCCAGGGTCGCGGCGATCAGCGCTGAGGCCGTCAGGCTGGAGGCGGTTGCAGGCAAGGACTATCGCTGGAAGGAGCGTGTCATGAGGGTAGGCGAGTGAGCAGGCGACCTGATATCGGTTCATGTCGGACAGGCGAATCGGCGTTTTCGCCTGGGCGGGCGATCGCGCGGTGGCTGGTGGGGCTGGTGGTCGGTGTGCTGCTGGCGTCGCCGGGCTGGGCGCAGGGCGAGGGCTATCAGGGCGCGCCGATCACTCTGAACTTTCAGGATGTCGAGGTGCGCTCGGTGCTGTCGGTGTTGAGTGACTTCACCGGCCTCAATATCGTCGCCAGCGACAGCGTCGCTGGGCGGGTGACCCTGAACCTGGAGGCGGTGCCCTGGGACCAGGCGCTGGATATGGTGCTGGAGAGCCAGGGGCTCGATAGTCGTCGGCAGGGCGACATCCTGCTGGTGGCGCCGGCCTCGGAGCTGGCCGAGCGTGATCGTCTCAAGCTCGAGGCGGCCTCGCGGCTGGACGAGCTTGAGCCACTGGTGACCGAGCATATCGAAGTGCGGTATGCCAAGGCGGCTGAGCTCGCCGCCTTGCTGCGTGGCGAGAACGGTTTCGGGCTGTTGTCCGAGCGCGGGCGCGTGGCCACCGATCCGCGCACCAATACCCTGCTGGTCCAGGACGTGGCCAGTCAGCTCGACGAGATTCGCTGGACCCTGGCGCGCCTGGATGTGCCGGTACGCCAGGTGCAGATCTCGGCGCGCATCGTGGTGGCCCGAGACAACACCGCCGAGGAGATTGGCGTCAACTGGGGGGCACGCAGCCGCCACGACAAGTTGCCTGTGGGGAGCGGGGACGGTGCCCTGTCCGGGGCGCTGGGTGAATCGGTACAGATCGGTGATGGGGTCTTCGGCAATCGAGGGGATGCCTACGGTGGCCTGGGGGTGGATCTGGGCGATGCCCTGGATCCGGGAAGCTCTTTCAAGTTCGGCTATCTGGCCGGGGATGTGCTGCTGGATCTGGAGTTGCATGCGCTGGAGAGCGAGGGCAAGAGCCAGACCATCTCCGAGCCGCGGGTGATTACCGCCAATCAGCACACCGCCCTGATCAAGCAGGGCAAGGAGATCCCCTACCAGGAGTCCACCTCCAGCGGTGCCACCAACGTGGAGTTCAAGGAGGCGGTGCTGGCGCTGGAGGTCACCCCGCAGATTACCAGCGATGACCGTATCGTCATGGATCTGACCATCAACAATGACACCCTGGCCGAGCAGAGCTTCGACGGCGAGCCGGCCATCGATACCAACGAGATCCAGACCCAAGTGCTGGTCGAGGACGGCGAGACCGTGGTGCTGGGGGGGATTCTCACCACCCAGCAGCTGCATACGCTGTACAAGACGCCCTGGCTTGGCGATATCCCCTGGCTGGGAAAGCTGTTTCGCTATACCGAGGACGTCAACGATAAGGTAGAGTTGTTGGTATTCATCACTCCCCGGATACTCGACGACGGCCTGGCGACTCACTGATGCAGGAAGTACCCAACCTGATTCTGATAGGCCCCATGGGGGCGGGAAAGAGCACCATCGGCCGCCTGCTGGCGGCCGAATTGTCACGTCCGTTCTACGACAGTGACCACGAGATTCAGTCACGCTGTGGCGCGGATATCCCCTGGATATTCGATGTCGAGGGCGAGAGCGGCTTTCGTGACAGGGAAAGCGCCATGATCAGCGAGCTGGTGGACTACGACAAGGTAGTGATCGCCACTGGCGGCGGCGCGGTGCTGCGCGAGGAAAATCGCCAGCGTATCCGCGAGGGCGGTACCGTCATCTATCTGTTCACTACCGTGGAGCAGCAGTTGAAGCGCACCGCCAAGGATCGCAACCGGCCGCTTCTGCAGCGCGGTGATCGCGAGCAACTGCTACGCGACATGTTCGCCCTGCGTGACCCGCTGTATCGCGCCACCGCGGACCTGGTGATCCGCACCGACCGCCGCGGGCCGCGCTCGGTGGTCAACGATATCGTTCGTCGCGTCCATCGCCTCCTCGACCCTCTCACCTGCAAGGCCTCATCATGAGCACACCCACGTCCGTGAATCCCTTGACCCTGACCGTCGCCCTGGGCGATCGCAGCTACCCCATCCATATCGGACCGGGGCTGGTCGATGACGGTGAGCGTCTGGCCTCCTATCTCAGCGGTCGCCAGGTGATGGTGGTGACCAACGACACCGTCGCCGCGCACTATCTCGAGCGGCTGACCTCGGCGCTGTCAGCGGCCGACGACCGCCTCAGGATCGAGACCCTGGTGCTGCCGGATGGTGAAGCCCACAAGAATGTCGATGGCGTCTCGCGCATCTGGGACGCCCTGCTGGAGGCCGGCTTCAACCGCAAGGCCACGCTGGTGGCGCTGGGCGGCGGGGTGATCGGCGATATGGTCGGCTTCGCCGCGGCGTCCTACCAGCGCGGCATCTCCTTTATTCAGGTGCCCACCACTCTGCTGTCCCAGGTGGATTCTTCGGTAGGGGGCAAGACCGGGGTCAATCATCCGCTGGGCAAGAACATGATTGGCGCCTTCTGGCAGCCCCGCGCAGTGCTGATCGATACCGCCACGCTCTCGACCCTGCCCGAGCGCGAACTGTCCGCGGGTCTTGCCGAGGTGATCAAGTACGGACTGATCCATGACAGTGACTTTCTCGGCTGGCTGGAAGATGAGATGGCTGCGCTGCGTGACCTCGACGATGTTGTGCTCGCCAAGGCCATCGAACGTAGTTGCGCGATCAAGGCCGAGATCGTCGCCCTCGACGAGACCGAGCAGGACGTGCGGGCGCTTTTGAATCTGGGGCACACCTTCGGGCACGCCATCGAGGCCTACATGGGCTACGGTACCTGGCTGCACGGCGAGGCGGTGGGTGTGGGCATGCTGATGGCGGCTGACCTGTCGATGCGTCAGGGCTTTATCGAGCAGGCCGATGTGACGCGCACCCGTCGAGTGATCGAGCGGGCGGGTCTGCCGGTGGCGGCGCCCAGGGAGATGACGGTTGAGGATTTCGTGTCGCGCATGAAGCTCGACAAGAAAAATACCGATGACCGCATGCGCCTGGTGCTGATGCGCGCGCTCGGCGAGGCCTGCGTCTACGATCAGACCCCGCCGGCGCTGCTCGGCGAATGCATCGAGGCATACCCGCGGGCCTGATGATGCCAGTCTCCAGAGTATCGACTGCGACGCCCGCCTTGTGCGGGCGTTGTCGTGTCTGGGGCACGCCGAGCGGCAAGGTTGGCTTCGGCACGGGTGGCTTTGGCGTGGCTTTGGCGTGGAAAGGGGCGGCTAGAGACGGGACAGGTATTGGCCGAACAGGGCTTCACGGAGTGCGGTACGAGGTGCTGTCGACGGCTTCGGGATAGGGGGAATAGGCGCCGCTCATGCGTGGATCTGTATGTCGTATGCCTGATCGGCATGGGGTGTCGACAGTTTTTGCGACTAAAGTCTAGTGGCGAAAGGCGTACAGCAAGACTTGCTGGAAACGGCTTCCAAGTCGTTGACCTGATAAGGTTTTTTTTCGAAGCCTTGGTGCAAGCATCAGATTTACGGTGTTTTTTTATCGGGCGTGCGCGGCGGGGAGATTGCGCGAGGGCGGGGGGCTGGCTATGCTGGGTACCCATTTTTCGTGCAGTTAGCGAAAGCCCTTAAGGGCTTAAAATCAAAAGAAAAACCGATAATAATATCGCGATTATGCTGTGACTACAACCCTTTCACCTGAGGCGCGCCCATGAACAGAGGTCTTCACCAGCCCGGCGAGTTCCGTGACAACTGCGGGTTTGGCCTGATCGCCCACATGGAAGGGCAGGCTAGCCATGAACTGCTCAGTACTGCCATCGAATCCCTGACCTGCATGACCCACCGTGGCGGTATCGCTGCCGACGGCAAGACCGGTGACGGCTGTGGCCTGCTGTTGAAGATGCCCGACGGCTTCATGCGCCACGCCGCCAAGGAAAGCCTGGGTATCGAACTGGGCGACAGCTATGCCGTGGGCGTGATCTTCCTGCCCGACGACGACCAGCGTGAGGAGCGCGCCCGCCAGGTGCTCGAGGCGAGCCTGACAGAGCGTGGTGTCAAGGTGCTCGGCTGGCGCGAGGTGCCGGTGGACCCCAGCGTGTGCGGCCCGATGGCGCTGGAGTGCCTGCCGCGTATCCGTCAACTGTTCGTCGAGCCCGGTGACGCCGAGGAAGCCTTTGACGTCTCGCTGTTCATGGCCCGCCGACTGGCCGAGCAGGCGCTGATCGACGAGCCGGACTTCTACGTCAGCTCGCTGTCCAGCGACGTCGTCTCCTACAAGGGACTGGTGATGCCGGTGGATCTGCCGGCCTTCTATCAGGACCTGGGTGACGAGCGCCTGGAAACCGCCATCTGCGTGTTCCACCAGCGTTTCTCCACCAACACCGCGCCGCGCTGGCCGCTGGCTCAGCCGTTCCGCCTGCTGGCCCACAACGGCGAGATCAACACCATCGAGGCCAACCGTGGCTGGGCCAACTCGCGCAAGGAGAACTTCGTCTCCGAGCGGCTGCCCGACATCGCCAGCCTCGACCAGATCGTCAATACCACCGGTTCCGACTCCTCGAGCATGGACAACATGCTCGAGGTGCTGCTGACCGGCGGCATGGAGCTGCATCGGGCGGTGCGCATGATGGTGCCGCCGGCCTGGCAGAACGTGGAGATCATGGACGGCGACCTGCGTGCCTTCTATGAGTACAACTCCATGCACGTGGAGCCCTGGGATGGCCCCGCCGGTGTGGTCATGACCGATGGCCGTCAGGCCCTGTGCATGCTCGACCGCAACGGCCTGCGCCCGGCGCGCTGGGTGATCACCCGCAACGGCTTCATCACCCTGGCCTCCGAGATCGGCACTTACGACTACAAGCCCGAGGACGTGGTGGCCAAGGGCCGTGTCGGCCCCGGTCAGGTCCTCGCCGTGGACACCGAGACCGGCGAAGTGCTGCACACCAGCGACATCGATGAGCGGCTGAAGTCGGCCTATCCCTACAAGCGCTGGCTCAAGCAGGAGGCTCAGTTCCTGGAGTCCGCGCTGACCGAGCTCGCAGCCTTCAAGAACATGGACTCCGACACCCTTCAGGTGCAGCAGAAGATGTTCCAGGTCAGCTTCGAGGAGCGTGATCAGGTGCTGCGTCCGCTGGGCGAAAGCGGCCAGGAAGCGGTGGGCTCCATGGGTGACGACACCCCCATGGCGGTGCTCTCCGGCAAGCACCGGATGCTGTCGGACTACTTCCGTCAGAAGTTCGCCCAGGTCACCAACCCGGCCATCGATCCGCTGCGCGAAGCCATCGTGATGTCGCTGGAGACCTGCATCGGTGCCGAGCGCAATGTGTTCAAGGCGACCCCGGAGCACGCCCACCGTATCGTGCTGACGACCCCGATCCTGTCGCCGCGCAAGTTCACCGCTCTGGTCGGCCAGGACGACCCGGCCTTTGCCAGCCAGCGTCTGTCGCTGGGCTATGACCCGGAGCAGACAGGGCTCAAGGCGGCGCTGCTCGAGCTGTGTCGCGAGGCCGAGGCGGCGGTTCACGACAACAAGGTGATCTTGGTGCTGTCCGACGCCGACCTGCCCCAGGGGCAGGTGCCGATCCATCCGGCGCTGGCGGTGGGCGCGATCCACAACGAACTCGGTCGCAAGGCCCTGCGCCCGCGGGTCAACCTGATCGTCGAGACCGGCTACGCCCGTGACGCCCACCAGATGGCGGTGCTGTTCGGGGTGGGCGCCACCGCGGTCTATCCGTGGCTGGCCTACCAGGTGATGGCCGATATGCATCGCACTGGCGAGCTGTCCGGCAATCCGGCGGACGCCCGCGAGAACTACCGCAAGGGCCTGCAGAAGGGGCTGTTCAAGATCCTCTCCAAGATGGGCATCTCGACCCTGGCGTCCTATCGTGGTTCGCAGCTGTTCGAGGCGGTGGGTCTGTCCTCCGAGGTGATGGATCTTTGCTTCACCGGCATGGCCTCGCGCATCGAGGGTACCGGCTTCAACGAGATCCAGCTGACCCAGGTGGCGCTGGCCAAGGACGCCTGGAAGCCGCGCAAGGGCATCTCCCAGGGCGGCCTGATGAAGTACGTCCATGGTCACGAGTACCACGCCTACAACCCCGATGTGGTCAAGGCGTTGCAGGAGGCGGTGCAGGAGGGCGACTACGCCAAGTGGAAGAAGTTTGCGCAGCTGGTCAATGATCGCGCGCCCGCCACCATCCGTGACCTGCTGAAGCTGAAGCCCGCCGCCGAGGCTTTGCCGCTCGAGGAAGTCGAACCGGTCGAGGACCTGCTGCCTCGCTTCGACAGCGCCGGTATGTCGCTGGGTGCGCTGTCGCCGGAGGCCCACGAGGCCCTGGCCCAGGCCATGAACGAGGCCGGTGGGCGCTCCAACTCCGGTGAGGGTGGTGAGGATCCGTCGCGTTACGGCACCATCAGAAGCTCCAAGATCAAGCAGATCGCCTCCGGGCGCTTCGGTGTCACCCCGGCCTACCTGGTCAACGCCGAGGTGCTGCAGATCAAGGTGGCCCAGGGCGCCAAGCCCGGCGAGGGCGGCCAGCTTCCCGGTGGCAAGGTCAACGAGTTGATCGCCCGGCTGCGTTATTCGGTGCCGGGGGTGACCCTGATCTCGCCGCCGCCGCACCACGACATCTACTCCATCGAGGATCTGGCCCAGCTGATCTTCGACCTCAAGCAGGTCAATCCCGACGCCCAGGTGTCGGTCAAGCTGGTCTCCGAACCCGGCATCGGCACCATCGCCACCGGCGTGGCCAAGGCCTACGCTGACCTGATCACGGTGTCCGGCTACGACGGCGGCACCGCGGCGAGCCCGCTGACCTCGATCAAGCACGCCGGTTCACCCTGGGAGCTGGGCCTGCCGGAGGTGCATCAGGCGCTGCGCATCAACGGTCTGCGCGATAAGATCCGGCTGCAGACTGACGGCGGCCTGAAGACCGGCCTGGACGTGATCAAGGCGGCGATTCTTGGCGCCGAGAGCTTCGGCTTCGGTACCGCACCGATGGTGGCGCTGGGCTGCAAGTACCTGCGTATCTGCCACCTCAACAACTGCGCCACCGGTGTCGCCACCCAGATGCAGTACCTGCGCGACGAGCACTTCCGTGGCACCGTCGACATGGTCAAGCACTACTTCCGCTTCATCGCCGAGGAAGTGCGCGAACTGATGGCGCTGGTGGGTGTGCGCAAGCTCACCGACCTGATCGGGCGCACCGACCTGCTCGAGGTGTTCGAGGGGCTGACGCCTTCGCAGCACAAGCTTGACCTGACGCCGTTGCTGGCCAACGACCATGTGCCGGCAGATGCCCCTCAGTATTGCCAGGTCAGCCGTAACGTGCCGCATGACCCGGGCGCCAAGAACCTCGAGGTGCTGGAGGCGCTCAAGGACGCCATCGAGTCCAAGGGCGGGGCCGACGTGTCCTTCACTATCACCAACTGTGATCGTTCGGTGGGTGCGCTGACTTCCGGCGCCATCGCCAAGCGTTACGGCGAGGCGGGTCTTGACGACGCGCCGGTGACCGCGCGCTTCACCGGTGTCGCCGGTCAGAGCTTTGGGGTGTGGAACGCCCGCGGACTCAATCTGTACCTGGAAGGTGACGCCAACGACTATGTCGGCAAGGGCATGAACGGTGGCAAGATCGTCATCACCCCGCCGAAGAGCAGTCAGTTCGAGAGCCACAAGACGGCGATCATTGGCAACACCTGCCTGTACGGCGCCACCGGCGGCAAGCTGTTTGCCGCGGGTACCGCCGGCGAGCGCTTCGGCGTGCGCAACTCCGGCGCCCACGCGGTCATCGAAGGCTCGGGCGATCACTGCTGCGAGTACATGACCGGCGGCATCGTCTGCGTGCTCGGCGAGACCGGCGTCAACTTCGGTGCGGGCATGACCGGCGGCTTCGCCTACGTGCTCGACGAGGATCGCTGCTTCGTCGACCGTTACAACCACGAACTGGTGGAGATCCATCGGGTCAACACCGAGGCCATGGAGGCCTATCGGAGACACCTCAGGGAAACCATCGAGGAGTATGTGGCCGAGACCGGATCATTGCGCGGTCAGGCGATCCTCGAGGACTTCAGCGACTTCATCCGCCACTTCTGGCTGGTGAAGCCCAAGGCGGCGAGCCTGAATGGCCTCTTGGCCCAGTCCACGCGTCAGCCCGAATAACCCGACGGCGTCCCGAACAAGGCAGGAGAACATCATGGCAAACCGTTTGAACAACGACTTTCAGTTCATCGACGTCGGTCGTCAGGATCCGCAGAAGAAGGCGGCGCGCACCCGCGCCCGCCAGTTCGCCGAGATCTACGAGCCGTTCAAGCCCATGGAGGCGGCCAGCCAGGCGCATCGCTGCCTGCACTGCGGTAATCCCTACTGCGAGTGGAAGTGTCCGGTCCACAACTACATTCCCAACTGGCTGCAGCTGGTCAGCGAAGGCAACATCCTCGAGGCGGCGGAGATGTCGCATCGCACCAACTCGCTGCCCGAAGTGTGTGGCCGGGTGTGCCCCCAGGACCGCCTGTGCGAGGGTGACTGCACCCTCAATGACGGCTTCGGCGCGGTGACCATTGGTTCGGTGGAGAAGTACATCACCGACACTGCCTTCGCCATGGGCTGGCGCCCGGATATGAGCCAGGTGACCTGGACCGACAGGAAGGTCGCGATCATCGGCGCGGGCCCCGCTGGCCTCGGCTGCGCCGACATCCTGGTGCGCAACGGCGTCAAGCCGGTGGTCTTCGACAAGTACGCCGAGATCGGCGGCCTTCTGACCTTCGGCATCCCCGAATTCAAGCTCGAGAAGACGGTAATGGAACGTCGTCGTGCGGTGTTCGAGGAGATGGGCGTGGAGTTCCGCCTCAACGTCGAGGTGGGCAAGGACGTCGCCTTCGAGGATCTGTTGGCGAAGTACGACGCCGTGTTCCTCGGCATGGGCACCTATACCTATATGGAAGGTGGCTTCCCCGGCGAGGACCTGCCCGGGGTGCACAAGGCGCTCGACTACCTGATCGCCAACGTCAACCACCGCCTGGGCTTCGAGAAGAATCCCGAGGACTTCGTCTCGCTGGAAGGTCAGCGTGTGGTGGTGCTGGGTGGTGGCGATACCGCCATGGACTGCAACCGTACCGCCATTCGCCAGGGCGCCCGTGAGGTGACCTGCGCCTACCGCCGTGACGAAGAGAACATGCCGGGCTCCCGGCGTGAGGTGGCCAATGCCCGCGAGGAAGGCGTGGACTTCCTGTTCAATCGTCAGCCGGTGGCGGTGGTCGGTGAAGAGCGGGTCGAAGGCGTCAAGGTGGTGCGTACCCGCCTGGGCGAAGCCGACGAGAACGGCCGTCGCCGTCCCGAGGTGGTGCCGGGCTCCGAGGAGATCATCCCCGCCGACGCCGTGGTCATCGCCTTCGGCTTCCAGCCGAGCCCGGCGCCCTGGTTCGAGTCGGTGGGCATCGAGGTCGACGAGCGTGGCCGGGTCAAGGCGCCTGAGCATGGCAGCTTCGCCTTCCAGACCACCAACGAGAAGATCTTTGCCGGTGGTGACATGGTGCGCGGCTCCGATCTGGTGGTGACCGCGGTCTACGAAGGTCGCCAGGCCGGCGAGGGCATCCTCGACTACCTCGACATCTGAGGCTCTGCCGAGCCCCCGTCCCCCGCTGTGAGAATCATGGCGGAGGGGCGGGGCGGTTTCTCCAGGATGACTTCCTGTTGTGCAAATTGAGCCGTTAGTCGATATCTGCTAGTCTGTCGTCCCATCCTGGCGCGGCTTCCTGCCGGGCCTACCGATCACGTTTCGACAGGTTCTCCATGACACGATATATCTTCGTGACCGGCGGCGTTGTGTCCTCTCTTGGCAAGGGCATTGCGTCGGCCTCGCTGGCGGCGATTCTCGAGGCTCGCGGCCTCAAGGTCACCATGCTCAAGCTCGACCCGTACATCAACGTGGATCCGGGCACCATGAGTCCCTTCCAGCACGGCGAGGTGTTCGTCACCGAGGATGGCGCCGAGACCGACCTGGACCTGGGCCACTATGAGCGCTTCATCCGCACCAAGATGACCCAGTCCAACAACTTCACCACTGGCCGGGTCTACGAGCACGTGCTGCGCAAGGAGCGTCGTGGCGACTACCTGGGCGGCACGGTACAGGTCATCCCGCACATCACCGACGAGATCAAGCGTCGTGTCTACGAAGGTGGCGAGGGCTTCGACGTGGCACTGGTGGAGATCGGTGGCACCGTGGGTGACATCGAGTCGCTGCCGTTCCTCGAGTCCATCCGTCAGATTCGCAGCGAGAAGGGCGCCAGCAACGCCATCTTCATGCACCTGACGCTGGTGCCCTACATCCAGACCGCCGGCGAGACCAAGACCAAGCCGACTCAGCACTCGGTCAAGGAGCTGCGCTCCATCGGTATCCAGCCGGATATCCTGATCTGCCGCAGCGAGGTCGAGCTGGAAGAGACCGAGCGTCGCAAGATCGCGCTGTTTACCAACGTGGAAGAACGCGCGGTGGTACCGTTGCAGGACGCCGATACCATCTATCGGATTCCGCTGATGCTGCACGAGCATGGGCTCGATGACATCGTCTGCGACAAGCTGCGCCTCGAGGCCGACGAGGCCGACCTCAGCGAGTGGGTCAAGGTGCTCGACGCCAAGCTCAACCCGCTCAAGTCGGTGAACATCGCCATGGTCGGCAAGTACATGGAGCTCTTGGACGCCTACAAGTCGCTGAACGAGGCGTTGATCCACGCCGGCATCCAGACCCGCGTGAAGGTCAACGTCGACTACATCGACTCCGAGGACATCGAGCGTCACGGCACCGACCGGCTGGCCGGCAAGGACGCCATCCTGGTGCCCGGCGGCTTCGGTGAGCGCGGTGTGGAAGGCAAGATTGCCACCGCGCGTTTCGCCCGCGAGAACGACATTCCCTACCTGGGCATCTGTCTGGGCATGCAGGTGGCGGTGATCGAGTACGCGCGCCATGTGGCCGGCTGGAACGATGCCGACTCCACCGAGTTCACCCACGACACCCAGCACCCGGTGGTGGGCCTGATCACCGAATGGCTCAACCCCGAAGGCAAGATCGAGGTGCGTGACGAGGCCTCCGATCTGGGCGGCACCATGCGTCTGGGTGGCCAGGAGTGCCGTCTGGCCAAGGGGTCCAAGGCCCGCGAGGCCTACGGTGACGACATCATCGTCGAGCGTCATCGTCATCGCTTCGAGGTCAACAACCAGTTCATCGAGGACCTGGAGAAGGCAGGCCTGGTGGTCTCCGGACGCAGCGTCGACAACTCCCTGGTGGAAATGGTCGAGCTGCCGGACCACCCTTGGTACGTGGCCTGTCAGTTCCACCCGGAGTTCACCTCGACGCCGCGTGATGGCCATCCGCTGTTCACCGGCTTCGTCAACGCGGCCCTGGGTCACAAGGCCAAGCGCACCCGCGCCCAGTCCGCGCACCAGGAGTGATCGCCATGTCAGACGCCCAGCGTACCATCGAATTTGCCGGCCTGAGGGCCGGCAATTCATTGCCTCTGGTGCTGTTTGCAGGGATGAACGTGCTCGAATCCCGTGAGCTGGCCCTCGAGGTCGCCGAGGCCTACGTCGAGGTGACCGGCAAGCTCGACATCCCCTATGTGTTCAAGGCCAGCTTCGACAAGGCCAACCGCAGCTCGATTCACTCCTATCGTGGTCCCGGCCTCGACAAGGGGCTCGCGATCCTCGATGAGATCAAGTCGCGCTTCGGGGTGCCGGTGATCACCGATGTCCACGAACCGCACCAGGCGGCGCCGGCGGCCGAGGTGGCCGATGTCATCCAGCTGCCGGCGTTTCTGGCTCGCCAGACCGACCTGGTGGTGGCGATGGCCGAGACCGGTGCGGTGGTCAACATCAAGAAACCGCAGTTCCTGGCCCCCCACGAGATGCGCCACATCATCACCAAGTTCCAGGAAGCCGGCAACGAGCGGCTTCTGCTGTGCGAGCGCGGCTCGAGCTTCGGCTACAACAACCTGGTGGTGGATATGCTCGGCTTCGGCGAGATGAAGGACACCGGCTTCCCGCTGCTGTTCGACGTGACCCACTCGCTGCAGCGCCCGGGCGGGCGCAGTGACAGCGCCGATGGCCGCCGCGCCCAGGTGCTGGACCTGGCCAGGGCCGGGGTGGCGGTAGGCATCGCCGGGTTGTTCCTGGAAGCCCATCCCGATCCCGATTCAGCAAAATGCGACGGCCCCTGTGCACTCCCGCTTGATAAGCTCGAGCCTTTCCTGTCGCAGATCAAGGCGCTGGATGACGTAGTAAAAAAACTACCGTCGATCGAGATACGCTGACGCTACCTCCGTTGGATCGTGTGTTCTGGCCCTGGGGCCTATGGTGTCACCCGGGCGGATCGACAACGCTGACACGAGTTTTTCACCCACAAGGATCCTCAAGATGACCAAGATCGTCGATATTCGTGCCCTCGAGGTGCTGGACTCTCGCGGCAACCCCACCGTGCAGGCGGAAGTCCGCCTGGAAAGCGGCGCGATCGGTGTCGCCTGCGCACCGAGCGGCGCCTCCACCGGCTCTCGCGAGGCGCTGGAGCTGCGTGATGGTGACAAGAGTCGCTACCTGGGCAAGGGCGTGCTGAAGGCGGTGGACGCGGCCAACGGCAAGATCCGTGAGCGTCTGCTGGGTATGGACGCACGCGATCAGCGCGGGCTGGATGATGCCATGCTCGAGCTCGACGGCACCGACAACAAGGAAAACCTGGGCGCCAATGCCATCCTGGCGGTCTCCCTGGCCGCGGCCAAGGCCGCCGCCAACGCCAAGGGCGTGCCGCTCTACGCGCACATCGCCGAGCTCTACGGCCAGCCGGGCAAGTACCTGATGCCGGTGCCGATGATGAACATCCTCAACGGGGGCGAGCACGCCGACAACAACGTCGACATCCAGGAGTTCATGGTCCAGCCGGTCGGCGCGCCGAGCTTCCGCGAAGGGCTGCGCGTCGGCGCCGAGATCTTCCATGCGCTGAAGAAGGTGCTGTCGGCGCGTGGTCTGGCCACCGCCGTCGGTGACGAGGGCGGCTTCGCCCCCAACCTGGCCTCCAACGCCGAGGCGCTGGCGGTCATCAAGCAGGCCGTCGAAGACGCCGGCTACGCGCTGGGCAAGGACGTCACCCTGGCGCTGGACTGCGCCGCCAGCGAGTTCTACAAGGACGGGCAGTACCTGCTGGCCGGCGAGGACAAGAGCTTCGACGCCGAGGGCTTCGGTGACTACCTGGTGGGCCTCAGCGACGAGTACCCGATCGTGTCCATCGAGGATGGTCTGGACGAGTCCGACTGGGACGGCTGGAAGTCGCTGACCGCCAAGCTCGGCGATCGCGTGCAGCTGGTGGGTGACGACCTGTTCGTGACCAACACCCGTATCCTCAAGCGCGGCATCGACGAGTCCATCGGCAACTCCATCCTGATCAAGTTCAATCAGATCGGTTCCCTGTCCGAGACCCTCGATGCCATTCGCATGGCTCAGGACGCCGGCTTCACGGCGGTCATCTCCCACCGCAGCGGTGAGACCGAGGACACCACCATCGCCGACCTGGCCGTGGGCACCTGTGCCGGTCAGATCAAGACCGGCTCTCTGTGCCGCAGCGATCGTGTGGCCAAGTACAACCGTCTGCTGGTCATCGAGCAGGAGCTGGGTGAGCGTGCGAGTTATCCGGGCCGCTCCGCCATCAAGGGGCAGGCGTAGGCCCTTGGCAAGGCACCGATGGTGCTAGTGTCGACGCGTCTTGTAAGAGATTGACTACAGTTCTTGTAAGACATTGACTATTTTGGCGCCGAAAAGGCTCGCAACCGTGTTGCGGGCCTTTTTTATCGCCTTGATTTTTCGATACTTTTTCCGAAAAGTCCTCTCGGTCTGCGTCATGGGTGAGAAAAGTAGGGTGCTTGTGATGACCCCAGAAACTGACAGAATGGCCACACGAATCGAGAGGTCAGGCTTCGCGGCGGCAAGTCGCCCGTCTGTCCCACGGAAACTTCATTGTTTCGGCATCGTTTCCGCAAGGAGGTGGAGTCGACGTCGGCAGTGAAGGGGCATGGATGTCCTCGGTGGTTGACACCCGGATGGGCCGGACTTGCCACTCTACGGTTCAGGTAGGTGTTTTCGGGATGCGTTCAGGAGTCAAGAGCGCGCCTGGTGCGACAGGAAGTCGCTTCTGGGCACGGAGGGCGCTCAGGGAGTAGGGCGGAGGGATCCGCCCAAGGAAACGCTTGGAGCGGGCGGCCTACGGGCCGCCTTTTTTTATGCCTGCCTGTCGGGCACCTGCTTTGAGAGGCCATTGCACCACGTCCTTCCTGCGCCGATGTCAGGCAGAAATCCCGGCCGGTCGGTGCTTGTCCGGGGGCGAGTGGGCCGGAACCCTTCTTCAAGATTTGCTTTACACAAACGCGACAGCCGCCCGGGTAAGGCGGCTGTCGCGTTTGTTCAGGTACTGCCTGGCGCGGTGCTCAGCGCTCGAGCTTTTCCAGCTTGCCCGGCTTGCCGTCCCACTGCTCGGCGTCTTCCGGCGGATCCTTCTTCTCGGTGATGTTGGGCCACACCTCCGCCAGCTCGGTATTGATCTCCAGGAACTGTTCCTGGCCCTCGGGCAGTTCATCCTCCGAGTAGATCGCCTCAGCCGGGCATTCCGGCTCGCACAGGGCGCAGTCGATGCATTCGTCGGGGTGAATCACCAGGAAATTGGGGCCTTCGTAGAAGCAGTCCACCGGGCAGACCTCGACACAGTCGGTGTACTTGCACTTGATGCAGTTTTCGGTGACGACGAATGTCATGCCAGTCTCCCTTCCTCGGGCCAGCGCCTTGCCGGCCTCTCTGTACAGTGGTGGCTTTCGCCCGGGTCGTTGGTGACGTGCGTGCGGCGTGGCGCCCATGCAGGCCATGCAACCTTCGCGTCCGGCGTAACATGCCGGCGCGTCTTAAGCCTTAATGTTATATAGAAATGGCTTTTTATAATCTACGGTCCTTGGGTGCCACATTCTAGTCCTCGCGCCGCTATCGGGCAAGAGTATGCCTCACAAGGGCCTCACAGTGCCGACTTCCAGCGGTACAGCAGTTCCAGTGCCTGGCGTGGACTGAGGTCATCGACCGCCAGGCCGCCGAGTTCTTCCACCAGAGGGTGGGGGGCGCTGGCGAACAGGTCCGCCTGCTGGGGGGCGGACTGGTGGCGTCGGCTTCCGCCATCCGGATCAGCGCTCCTGCGGCCATGATCGATCTCCTGCTGCTCCAGGGCGGCAAGCTTGGTCCGTGCCTCGGCGATGACGGTCTGGGGCACACCGGCCAACTGGGCCACCTGCAGGCCATAGCTCTGGCTCGCGGGGCCGTCCTCGACCCGGTGCATGAATACGATGCCATCATTGTGTTCGGCGGCGGTCAGGTGGACGTTGGTCACCGCCGGCGCCTCTGTGGCCAGCGCCGTCATCTCGAAGTAGTGGGTGGCGAACAGGGTAAAGGCGCGGGTACGGGTCAGGTGTTCGGCGCTGGCCCAGGCCAGTGACAGGCCGTCGAAGGTGCTGGTGCCCCGGCCGATCTCGTCCATCAGCACCAGACTGTGGTCGGTGGCGTTGTGCAGGATATTGGCGGTTTCGGTCATCTCCACCATGAAGGTGGAGCGCCCGCCGGCCAGGTCATCGCTGGAGCCGATGCGGGTGAAGATGCGATCCACCGGGCCGATGGTGGCGCTGTCGGCGGGCACAAAGCTGCCGCTGTGGGCGAGCAATGTTATCAGGGCCGCCTGGCGCATGTAGGTCGACTTGCCGCCCATGTTGGGGCCGGTGATCACCAGCATGCGGCGATCGTCGTCCATGCGCAGGTCATTGGGCACGAAGGGGCCGTCGCTGACCTGTTCGACCACCGGATGGCGACCACCGCGGATATCGAAGCCTGGGGTCTCTGACAGCGTCGGCCGGACGAAGTCCAGCGCCCGGGCTCGCTCCGCCAGGGTGCACAGTACGTCGAGTGCGGCCAGCGCCCTGGCCGTCGCCTGGAGCCTGGCAAGTTCGGCGTTGAGGCTGTCGAGCAGGCTGTCGTACAGCAGTTTTTCCCTGGCCAGGGCGCGGGACTTCGCCGACAGCGCCTTGTCCTCGAATTCCTTGAGCTCCGGGATGATGAAGCGTTCGGCGTTCTTCAGCGTCTGGCGGCGAATATAGTCGGCCGGGGCCTCCTTGGCCTGGGCACGGGGGATCTCGATGTAGTAGCCGTGAACCCTGTTGTAGCCGACCTTGAGCCCGGCAAGCCCGGTGCGCGAGCGTTCGCGGGTCTCGAGCTTCACCAGGTAGTCGCCGGCGTGTTCGGCCAGGCCCCGGTGCTCGTCGAGCTCGTCGTCGAAGCCTTCGGCGATGACGCCGCCGTCGCGGATCACCACGGGAGGATTGTCGACCAGGGCTCGGGTCAGCAGTTTGGCCAGCTCCGGGAAGGGGCGAATGTGCTGGCGCAGGCCGTCGAGCGTGGTGCCGTCGGCGTAGCCGGCAAGGCTCGCCTCGAGTGCCGGCAGGGCGTTGAGGGCGTCGCGCAGCCGTGCCAGGTCCCGCGGGCGGGCACTGTTGAGGGCCACCCGGGCCAGAATGCGTTCGACGTCACCGATCGCCTTGAGGTCGTCGCGCAGCGGCTCATGGCCGTCATGGTCGAGCAGCAGGCTGATGGCCGCCTGGCGCCCCATGACCTGCTCGCGATCACGCAGCGGTCGATTGAGCCAGCGCTTGAGCAGGCGTGAGCCCATGGCGGTGGTGGTGGTGTCGAGCACGCTGGCCAGGGTGTTGTCGCCGCCCCCGCCAAGGTTGGTGTCGATCTCCAGGTTGCGCCTGCTGGCAGCGTCGATGACCACGGTGTCGTCGCGACTCTCGACGCCGATGGCGGTGACATGGGGCAGGGCGCTGCGCTGGGTGTCTCTGGCGTAGTCCACCAGTACCCCGGCGGCGATGATCGCCGCGTGCAGGTGGGCGCAGCCGAACCCCTTGAGGTCCTGCACGCCGAACTGGTCACACAGCACCCGATGGGCACTCTCGTGGTCGAACAGCCAGTCGCTCTGACGACGCAGGCCGCGGCGTTCGCCAAGCGCCGGCGGCAGCTCGGTACTTTCGGGTACCAGCAGCTCCGCCGGGTCCAGGCGGGTCAGCTCCGACAGCATCTCTGCCTCGCTTTCCACCTCGAGCACGCTGAAGCGGCCGCTGGAGACCTCGAGCCAGGCCAGGCCGATGCGCTCGCCCTGGGGCGCGATCGCCACCAGCAGGTTATCGCGGCGGGCGTCGAGCAGGGCTTCGTCGTGGAGGGTGCCGGGGGTGACGATACGCACCACCTTGCGTTCCACCGGTCCCTTGGAGGTGGCCGGGTCGCCGATCTGTTCACAGATCGCCACCGACTCGCCGGCGCTGACCAGGCGTGCCAGGTAGCCCTCGGCGCTATGATAGGGAATGCCGGCCATGGGAATCGGCTTGCCGGCGGACTGCCCGCGCTGGGTCAGGGTGATGTCGAGGGCCGCGGCGGCGCGCTTGGCGTCCTCGTAGAACAGCTCGTAGAAGTCCCCCATGCGGTAGAACAGCAGCACCTCGGGGTGCTCGCGCTTGATCCGCAGGTACTGGGTCATCATCGGCGTATGGCTGGGGGCGCTGGGCTTGGCCATGTCGTTCATGGGATCTCGAAGCGATGTTGATGAGTCGTCGGCGGCGGGCCGGCATCGCGAGGGACGCTGGCGAAAGGCGTCAAGGATAGCATGGGCGCAGGGCGCGCCTGTACCGCTGTGCCGAGATCCGTCTCGGGCTTTCTTCCCGGGGGCCAGGCGTGTCAGCATGATGTATCCACGATGCAGCATTTGTGGGGCCAGAGGGTGTCCGTCTACCCTTGTGGGTGATCGGTCGACGCCTTTTCTGGTGAGTGCGGAGCGATTTTCAAGGAACTCTCTTCCCTTGCAGGACTCTCTCAAGGAGTCGTCCACAAGGAACTGTCTTTACGGACTATTCAAAGGAGCTGTCATATGGACGTTGTACGCATTATTCTCGCGATCCTGCTGCCCCCGCTGGGCGTCTTCCTGCAGGTGGGCTTTGGTCTGCACTTCTGGCTCAATATCCTGCTGACCCTGCTGGGCTATATTCCCGGTATCGTTCACGCCATCTGGATCATTGCCAAGCGCTGAACCTGCCTGGATGACGGGTATCACTGTCGCGGCGACCTCGGTCGCCGCGATGCGTTGGTGGGCGCTGTACCTGTCGGCTTGTTGTCGCGGTTGTCGTGGCAAGACGTTTCCGAGGCGACGACGAGCCTGTCATTGTTGTCGTGATGTCGTATCGTGACACCCTGTTTTCACCACAAGAGACGGGCTCTGCGATGACAAATGCAAACGATCGTGTTCGTCGCCTGGCGATTCGCCTGGGTGAGTTGTGCGTCGAGCGTGGGGTCTCGGTGACCGCCGCCGAGTCCTGTACCGGTGGCGGCGTGGCCGCCGCCATTACCGATATCGCCGGCAGTTCACGCTACTTCGAGACCGGCTACGTGACCTACTCCAACGCCGCCAAGCAGCGGCTGCTGGGGGTGCCCGGCGAGACCCTGGACGCCCATGGCGCCGTCAGTCAGCCGGTGGTGGAGGCGATGGTAGAGGGCGCTTGTCGCGACAGTGGTGCCCGACTTGGCGTCTCGGTCAGTGGCGTTGCCGGTCCGGATGGCGGCAGCGCTGAAAAGCCTGTCGGTACGGTGTGGTTTGCCTTCGCCGTCGACGGGCGGCTCGAGGCCGATCGGCAGCGCTTTGCCGGCGGTCGCGATGAGGTTCGCCAGGCCGCCGTGGTCCATGCGCTCGAAGGCCTGATCAGGCGGCTCGAGAGCCTGACCTGAGCCTTGCCGGTGATGCCCCTTGATGTGCCCGTGGGCGTAGCGTCCAGCGCCGTGTGCCGGGCGTGGGGCGCAAGCGTTCCGGCCCCGCGGCTGTGGCGGTGCAGCGATCAACCCCTCATCCACTATTGATTTGCCCTATGCGCTCGATTCGTCACCTCGAAGGGCTGGTCGTCGTCCGCAAATTTCGTCATACTACTGTTCAGTCATACAGTAATTGCCAGGGTCCGGCGCAGGGCCCGATGGGGACTCGGGCAAGGCGCTCGACCCCGATCCATTGTCTACAGGAGCTCCGTAATGGCGCAGGATCAGAACCGCAGCAAGGCGCTGGACGCCGCCCTTTCCCAGATCGATCGCCAGTTCGGCAAGGGTACGGTGATGCGTCTGGGAGACGCTCCCAGGGTGGTGATGCCGTCGGTATCCACCGGCTCGTTGGGTCTCGATATCGCACTTGGCATCGGCGGTCTGCCCTATGGTCGAGTGGTGGAGATCTTTGGTCCGGAGTCCTCGGGCAAGACCACCCTGACACTGTCGGTGATCGCCCAGGCCCAGAAGGACGGCAAGACCTGCGCCTTTATCGACGCCGAGCATGCCCTCGATCCCAGCTACGCCGAGAAGCTTGGCGTCAATCTGGATGATCTGCTGGTGTCGCAGCCGGATACCGGTGAGCAGGCGCTGGAAATCTGCGACATGCTGGTGCGTTCCGGTGGCGTCGACGTGATCATCATCGACTCGGTGGCGGCGCTGACGCCCAGAGCCGAGATCGAAGGCGAGATGGGCGACTCCCACGTCGGCCTGCAGGCCCGACTGATGTCCCAGGCGCTGCGCAAGATCACCGGCAATATCAAGAACGCCAACTGCATGGTGGTGTTCATCAACCAGATCCGCATGAAGATCGGGGTGATGTTCGGTAGCCCCGAGACCACCACCGGCGGTAACGCCCTGAAGTTCTACTCGAGCGTGCGTCTGGATATCCGTCGTACCGGCTCGGTCAAGCAGGGCGACGAGGTCACCGGCAACGAGACCCGGGTCAAGGTGGTCAAGAACAAGGTGGCGCCGCCCTTCCGTCAGGCCGAATTCCAGATCCTCTACGGCAAGGGCATTTACCACGCCGGCGAGGTGGTGGACCTTGGCGTTCAGTGCAAGCTGGTGGACAAGGCCGGCGCCTGGTACAGCTACCAGGGCAACAAGATCGGCCAGGGCAAGGCCAACGCCGCCCAGTTCCTCGAGGACAACCCGGCCATCATGGAAGAGATCGAGTCCCAGATTCGTGCCCAGCTGCTGACCCAGCCGGAGCCGAAGAAGAGCGAGAAGGAAGCGGAAGCCGCGGCGCCCGCTGGCGACGACCTTGGCGACGATCTGCTGTAGCAGGTCGACTCGCGGCAGGCCGGCACGCCGGCCTGTGACGTCGCAACGTACGACTTTCCTCGGGCCCCTCGACAGGGGCCCGAGGCGTTTGTGAAAGGGGGCTCGCGCCGTCGGTGCTCGCCGTCCCGTGCCAACAGGAGATGACATGCACAAGGCTGCCAGCCAGATGTCCCCACGCGAGCACGCCATCGATCTGCTCGCTCGACGCGAATACGGCCGTGAAGAGCTGCGAGGGCGATTGCTGGCCAAGGGGCACGCCCTCGAGGACATTGAGCAGGCCCTGGAAGCGCTTGCCGATCAAGGCCTGCAGAGCGACCGGCGCTTCGCCGAGAGCTTTCTGCGCGGTCGGTTGATGCGTGGGCAGGGGCCGGTGAAGATGCTGGCGGAACTGGGCCAGAGGGGCGTCGATCGAGCGCTGGCCAGGGAGGCGCTGGCGGAACTGGAGCGCGAGGAGTCCGTCGACTGGTATCGACTGGCCAGCGAAGCGCTGGAGCGGCGCTTCGGCCGAGAGCTGCCAGCGGATGCCAGGGAACGTGCTCGACGTGAACGCTTTCTGGCCGGGCGCGGTTTCGACTTCGACCAGGTGCGCGAGGCGATACGGGCCCTCGGCGATGATTGAACCGCCGCCAGACGGGCCTTCTCGGATGCGGTTTTGCACGACCCACTTTAGTCGCTTGACAACTACGCTATAATGTCCCCTTTTGCGACAGCCCCGGGTCGCGGTTTCATGCTCGGATGCTCCGGCGTGCCACGGCAGTGGGCCGGTTCGACGCGCTCTATCGCTCATCGCCACGGATATTTCATGAAAAGCGCAGATATCAGACAGGCCTTTCTGAGGTTCTTCGAAGAACAGGGTCATACCCGCGTGCCGTCCAGTTCGCTGGTGCCGGGCAACGATCCGACGCTGTTGTTCACCAACGCCGGCATGGTGCCGTTCAAGGACGTCTTTCTCGGGCGTGACCCCAGGGACTATGTGCGGGCTACCTCCTCCCAGCGCTGCGTGCGCGCCGGTGGCAAGCACAACGATCTGGACAACGTCGGTTACACCGCGCGTCATCACACCTTCTTCGAGATGCTGGGCAACTTCAGCTTCGGCGACTACTTCAAGCGCGACGCCATCGGCTTTGCCTGGACCTTCCTGACCGAGGTGCTGGGACTGCCCAAGGAGAAGCTGTGGGTCACCGTCCACGTCAGTGATGATGAGGCCGAACGCATCTGGAAAGACGAGATCGGTATCGATCCCGAGCGCTTCTCCAAGCTGGACGAAGACAACTTCTGGCAGATGGGCGACACCGGCCCTTGCGGTCCCAGCTCCGAGATCTTCTACGATCATGGCGCCGAGGTGTGGGGCGGCCCTCCCGGCAGTCCGGAGGAAGACGGTGATCGCTACATCGAGATCTGGAACCTGGTGTTCATGCAGTTCGATCGCGACGCCAGCGGCGAGATGAAGCCGCTGCCCAAGCCGTCCATCGATACCGGCATGGGGCTGGAGCGCATCGCCGCGGTCATGCAGGGGGTCCACTCCAACTACGAGATCGACCTGTTCCAGAATCTGCTCAAGGCCGCCGCCGAGGCGACCGGTGCGAGCGACCTGGAGGCGCCGTCGCTGCGCGTGATCGCCGACCATATCCGTTCCTGTGCCTTCCTGATCGCGGACGGCGTGCTGCCTTCCAACGAAGGTCGTGGTTACGTGCTCAGGCGGATCATTCGCCGGGCAATCCGCCATGGTCACAAGCTGGGCGCCCAGGGAGCCTTCTTCCATCGCCTGGTGGCGGCGCTGGACGCCGAGATGGGCGAGGCCTACCCGGAACTGCGCCAGGCTCGCGCACAGATCGAGCGCGTGTTGCTGAAGGAAGAAGAGCAGTTCGCTCGCACCCTGGATCATGGCATGGGCCTGCTGGAGCAGGCGCTGGCCGCGCTCGACGGTGACACCCTGCCGGGCGAGACGGTGTTCAAGCTCTACGACACCTACGGCTTTCCCTATGACCTCACCGCCGATGTCTGCCGTGAGCGTGGCGTCACCCTGGATGCCGAAGGCTTCGAGCGGGAGCTCGAGGCGCAGCGTGAGCGGGCCCGGGCGGCCAGCCAGTTCGGCGCCGAGTACAGCGCCACCATCGAGCTCGAGGGCCAGACCGAGTTCACCGGCTACGACCGCCTCGAGGACAACGCCAGGGTGGTCGCGCTCTATGACAGCGAAGGCAATGCGCTCGAGCGCCTGACGCCTGAGCATCCCGCCGTGGTGGTGCTGGACCGCACCCCCTTCTACGGCGAGTCCGGTGGCCAGGTCGGTGATACCGGCTACCTGAACGTCGAGGGCGGACGGTTCCTGGTCAAGGACACCCAGAAACAGGCGGGGCATCACCTGCATCAGGGGGTGTTGCTCGAAGGTGAGCTGGTGGTCGGCAGCGAGGTCACGCCCCAGGTGGACGAGAGCCTGCGTGCGGCGACGGTGCGTAACCACTCGGCGACCCACCTGCTGCACAAGGCCCTGCGTCTGGTGCTGGGCGATCATGTCCAGCAGAAGGGCTCGCTGGTGACGCCTGAGCGCCTGCGTTTCGACTTCAGCCACTTCGAGGCAATGAGCGCCGAACAGCTCAAGGAAGTGGAGCGCCTGGTCAACCAGCAGGTGCTGGCCAATGCGCCGACCCGGATCGAGAGCATGACCCTCGATGAGGCCAAGGAGAAGGGCGCCGCTGCCCTGTTCGAGGCCAAGTACGCCGACAGCGTGCGGGTGCTGACCATCGGTGCCGATGACTTCTCCATCGAGCTGTGTGGTGGTACCCATGTGGCCCGCAGTGGCGACATCGGCTGCTGTCATATCGTCGCCGAGAGCGGCATCGCCTCAGGCGTGCGTCGGATCGAGGCGATCACCGGTGAGGGCGCGCTGGCCTACTTCGGCGAACAGGAGGCGCGCCTTGCGCGTGTGGCCGAGCGCCTCAAGGCCAAGCCCGAGCAGCTCGAGGAGCGCGTCGACAGCCTGGTCGAGCGTAATCGCGGCTTGGAGAAGGAGCTCGAGCGGCTCAAGGCCAAGCTCGCCAGCGCCGCCGGCAGCGACATGCTGGCAAGCGCCACTGAGGTCAAGGGCGTCAAGGTACTGGCGACGCACCTGGATGGCGTGTCGGGCAAGGAATTGCGTGGCGTGCTTGACCAGCTCAAGAACAAGCTTGGCTCCGGCATCATCGTGCTGGGGGTGGCCGACGAGGCCGCCGGCAAGGTCAGCCTGATCGCCGGGGTGACCGATGATCTGACCGCCAGGGTCAAGGCCGGGGAGCTTGTCAATCACGTCGCCGGGCAGGTCGGCGGCAAGGGCGGCGGTCGTGCCGACATGGCCCAGGCCGGCGGTAGCGACGTCAATGCACTGCCGGCGGCGCTGGAGAGCGTCCCGGCCTGGGTGGACGCCAAATTGTGATCCCTCTGGGGTCGGGGGCTCGAGAGGGTCCCCGGCCCTTTTTTCTGCCCTGACAAAACTTCGCAGAGACAACAGTTTCATTCATTGAATCCAACGAGCGAGGAAGACGGCATATGGCACTATACGTACAGAAGTTCGGTGGGACGTCGGTCGGCTCGGTGGAGCGCATCAAGGCCGTGGCCGAGAAGGTCAAGGGCTTCCGCGACCAGGGCCATCAGGTCGTGGTGGTGGTCTCCGCCATGAGCGGCGAGACCAACCGCCTGATCGGGATGGCCAACGAGATCAACGACGAGCCGACCCCCCGTGAGATGGACATGCTGGTGTCCACCGGCGAGCAGGTGACCATCTCGCTGCTGGCGATGGCGCTGCACAAGCTGGACGTGCCGGCAACGTCCTACACCGGCTCTCAGGTCGGCATCATGACCGACAGCGCCCACACCAAGGCGCGTATCCAGCGCATCGAGACCGACGAGATGCGCGAAGACCTGGACGCTGGCCAGGTGGTGGTGGTCGCCGGCTTCCAGGGGGTCGATGAGGAAGGCAATATCACCACCCTGGGTCGTGGCGGCTCGGACACCACCGGTGTGGCGCTGGCGGCCGCGCTCAAGGCCGACGAGTGCCAGATCTACACCGATGTGGACGGCGTCTACACCACCGACCCGCGGGTCTGCTCCAAGGCCCAGCGCCTGGATTCGATCACCGTGGAGGAGATGCTGGAGCTTGCCAGCCTCGGCTCCAAGGTGTTGCAGATTCGCGCCGTCGAATTTGCCGGCAAGTACAATGTTCCGCTGCGCGTGCTGTCCAGTTTCGAGGACGGCCCCGGCACCCTGATCGTTGCAGACTCCGAACAAGACGAGGATTCCATGGAAGAACCGCTGATCTCAGGCATCGCCTTCACCGCCAACGAAGCCAAGCTGACCCTGCTCAACACGCCGGACGTGCCGGGCGTGGCCTCGCGCATCCTGGGCCCGATCGCCGACGCCAACATCGAGATCGACATGATCGTGCAGAACGTGGCGCCGGCCGGTGACTACACCGACTTCACCTTCACCGTAGCCAAGGGTGACTACAAGCAGACCATGCGCATCCTCGAGCAGCAGGTCATCCCCGATCTGGGCGGTGGCGAGTTGCGTGGCGACGATAATATCGCCAAGGTGTCTCTGGTAGGGGTGGGTATGCGCTCACACGCCGGGGTCGCCTCGAAGATGTTCCGCGTGCTGTCCGAGGAAAACATCAACATCCGCATGGTCTCGACCTCGGAGATCAAGATCTCCGTGGTGATCGACGAGAAGCAGATGGAATTGGCAGTACGTGCGCTGCACAAGGCATTTGGTCTCGACAAGGCCGATATCGAGAGCGAATAAGTTTCTCGGCGCGGCGCACACCTTCTACGCTTTAAGGAGTCCCCCTCGCCAATTCGGCCGGGGGCTTCCCTTAAACGGCACAATCAGGTGTCATGAGTCGCTAGTGCTCGCCACCAAGAAAGAGGGCACGTCGTCCGGAAGCGTGACGGCGTAGCGACTCACGTAACAAGTCTGAGAAGGAGATCAGTCATGCTCATCCTGACACGCCGCGTCGGCGAAACCCTGATGATCGGGGACGATATCACCGTCACCGTTCTGGGGGTGAAGGGAAATCAAGTGCGTATCGGCGTGAATGCGCCCAAGGACGTTGCCGTCCACCGTGAAGAGATCTACCAGCGCATCCAGCGCGAGAAGGCTGACGATGGCGCTGCCGATGATGAGTGAAGGTGGTGGCCGAGCGGAGAACTTTTTTCGCCTCGGGCTGGACAAAGGCCTTACGTCTCGGTAGGATACGCACCGTGCCGATGAGGGAGAGGTGGCCGAGTGGCTGAAGGCGCTCCCCTGCTAAGGGAGTATGGGGTTTATAGCCTCATCGAGGGTTCGAATCCCTCCCTCTCCGCCATTTTACGATGCATGTCGTGAAGCGGCTTCATGGGTACCGATGATCAGGCATGTTGGATGCCTGGTGCATCAAGAGATTGATACGCGCCCGTAGCTCAGCTGGATAGAGTACCTGACTACGAATCAGGTGGTCGGAGGTTCGAATCCTCCCGGGCGCGCCATCTTCTCCCAGGTTGGATTCCGATAGTTTCCTGGAATACGACATCGCAATGAGTTTCATTGCCTACGCGCCCGTAGCTCAGCTGGATAGAGTACCTGACTACGAATCAGGTGGTCGGAGGTTCGAATCCTCCCGGGCGCGCCAGATTTAGACCCGCTCTCTTCGGAGGGCGGGTTTTCTGTTTCCTGCCAAGTTTCCTGTCCAGTTTCGTGCTGACCGGCTGGCTACTACTGCCGGTTGCGATCGTTTAGGCGCCTGTCGCGAGATGGGCGCCTTTTTTTATGCTGTTTCCTGCCAAGTTTCCTGTCCAGTTTCGTGCTGACCGGCTGACCGGCTGACCGGCTGACCGGCTGACCGGCTGACCGGCTGACCGGCTGACCGGCGTCGATTCTTTATGAACGGTGCTGTGTCGAGCGTCGGTCGTTGTCTCCCCTGGCCTGGTCTAGGCTGAAGCCTGACATTCACGCATCGGGAGGGTGGCGCATGGGCGGCAAGGTGGCGGCGGCGTATCAGGCGACCAGGGGGTCAGTGCTCGACGTGGATCGCGCCTTCTATGACGGCCTGACCGAGCGGGCGGGGAGGCGGCGGCGGGTGGCCAGTCACCGGGTACCGATTCGTGATGGACTCGCCTGGGAGGTCAAGGCGGGGCAGGTCTTTCGCATCGCCATCGTCGATGGCGCCCAGGTCGGTGACTTCAACATGTGGCATCGCCATGACCCGCGCGAGCGCATGTGGGCCTCGCGCACCCGTCAGCTGCAGCGGGCCCATGTCAGCACCTACGACAGGCTGTGGTCGACGCTGCCCTTTCTGCGCCCCATGGCCACCATCATCGACGACACCCTGGCAGGCTATGGTGAGGACGCCGAAGGCGGGCGCGTGCATGACCTGCTGGGAACCCGCTGTGATCCCTACGTCAATCGCCTGTTGACCGGCGAGGACTTCGACTTTCACTGCCATTCCAACCTGGTGAGGGCGGTCGCGCCCTGGGGGTTGACCGAGTTTGACGTGCATGACGTGCTCAATGTCTTCCAGTGCACCGGGCTCAACGACGATGACCAGTACTTCATGAAGGCCTGCCCGGCGCGGCCTGGGGACTATCTTGAGCTGTTTGCCGAGATCGACCTGTTGTGCGCGCTGTCCTGCTGTCCCGGTGGCGATCTGTCGGTGGATCTATGGGGGCCGGACGCCAGGGATCCGCTGTCCACCTGCCACCCCTTGGCGGTGGAAGTGTTCGAGGTCGAGTCCGAGCGGCTGGCGCAGTGGCAGCCGCCCGAATCTCCGGCCTATGCAGGCGGCCATGGGCGGCGTGATCCCGATGTGGATTGGGCCGATCTCAAGGACAAGAGCTAGGCGCTGCTCCGATCGGATTCCTCTCCGGGAGGGGAGGTTGGCCTGCCTATCCCTATTGGGCGGCGGCGACTGCCTCGCTTCGGTGCTTGGGTGAGGTGAGATTCTGGCGCAGTGTGGCGTCAGGTGCGGTTTCTGGCGCTGCGTCTGATTCGATGCGCTGGGCGCCGAGCCCCGCAAGGAATTCATCGAGATCGGTGATGCGGCGCAGGGCCTGAAAGCGGGAGGCGGCCTCGCGGTCGCGCGCCTTCATGTGGTTCATCCACTGCTTTAGTAGCGATACCACCACTTTTGCCGGGAGTGTGGTACGCTGCATTGCAGCATAGGACGTCAGGATACCGGCTCGCTGGGCCCATGTCGTGGCCGGCAGGCGCTCTCCGGTGCGCTGCCAGTGGCGGATGCGCGGGGCGAGTTTCGGGTCGGCCAGGGCGCCGCGGCCAAGCATGACGTCGCGACAGCCGGACAGGGTGCGTGCCTTCCAGTAGTCCTCGAGGGTCCAGATGTCGCCGTTGGCGACGACCGGGATGCGCAGGCGCTGGTTGATGCGGCCGATCCACTCCCAATGGGCCGGCGGGCGATAGCCCTCGTCCCGGGTGCGGGCATGGACCACCAGTTGGGTGGCGCCGGCGGCCTCGGCGGCCAGGGCGCAGTCCAGCGCCCGGCGGCGGTCGGAGAAGCCCAGGCGGATCTTGGCGGTGACCGGGATGCTGTCGCCCACGGCGCGGTGGACGGCGTCCACGGCACGCTCCAGGCGTCGCGGATCGCGCAACAATGAGGCGCCGCCGTCATGGCGGTTGACCAGCTTGGCTGGGCAGCCGAAGTTCAAGTCCAGGCTGATGGCGCCGAGGCGCAGCGCTTGGCGGGCATTGGCGGCCAGGGCGTCGGGGTCGGAGCCGAGCAGTTGCAGGTGCACCGGGATGTGGTTGGGGGTGATGACGCCCTCGGTCGCCAGTTCCGGGCAGTGCTTGTAGAACACTCGAGGCGGCAGGCGCGCGTCCACCACCCGTACGAACTCGGTGACCGTCCAGTCGAAGCCGGCGTCACGGGTCAGCAGGTCGCGGGTGTGGGCGTCGATCACGCCCTCCATGGGCGCGAGCCCGATGCGACCTTCGTCTAACCCCTGTTTATGTAGTAATTTAACAACCAAAACTGCTACCTTTAGACCATGGTGCTGTGCCGGGGATGTGGCAGGGTATAGCATCAAAATTTTTGCGCAAGCCGTATGATCCAGAAAGATCAAGGCAACTTTGGCGCTACAACGCGGAGGATCCCGCATGCAAGACACTCAGTTGCTCAACGAGGGCCTCAGCCTGATGGCGCTCGGCATGGGTTTTGTTTTTGTTTTTCTTACGGTGCTGGTGATCACCACCACGCTGATGTCTCGTGTCATCGGTCGCTACTTTCCCGAACCGGTGCCGGTCGAGGCGCCCAAGCGCGGGGCGGCACCCGCCGCGCCGGGCCAGGACGATGCGGTGATGGCGGCGATCTCGGCCGCGGTTCACCGCTACCGCCAGCGTCGCTGAGGTCGTCCGTACCAGGCGACGACCCTGACCGTGAATTTCGACAAAGCGCTTCATAACGATAAGGACCCAGCCATGAGCGAATCTGCACGCCCGCTAGGCATCACCGATGTCGTGCTACGCGACGCCCATCAGTCTCTGTTTGCCACCCGCATGCGTATCGACGACATGCTGCCCATCGCCGAGAAGCTCGACAAGATCGGCTTCTGGTCGCTGGAATCCTGGGGCGGCGCCACCTTTGACGCCTGTATCCGCTACCTCGGCGAAGATCCGTGGGAGCGGATACGGGCGTTGAAGGAAGCCATGCCCAATACGCCCCAGCAGATGTTGCTGCGGGGCCAGAACCTGTTGGGCTATCGCCACTATGCCGATGACGTGGTCGACCGCTTCGTCGAGCGCGCCAAGACCAACGGGGTCGATGTCTTCCGCGTGTTCGATGCGATGAACGACCCACGTAACCTCGAGCGTGCGATCCAGGCGGTCAAGGCCAACGATGGCCATGCTCAGGGTACCATCTCCTACACCAAGAGCCCGGTGCACACCCTGGATAGCTGGGTGGAATTAGCCAAGTCCATCGCCGACATGGGCGCCGACTCCCTGGCGATCAAGGACATGGCGGGGCTTCTGACTCCCTATGACGCCTTCGAGCTTGTCACCAAACTCAAGTCGGCGCTGAATATTCGCATCCATCTGCACTGCCACGCCACTACCGGGCTTTCATCGGCGACCGCGCTCAAGGCCGCCGAGGCAGGCGTCGACAACGTCGATACCGCCATCTCCTCGATGTCGATGACCTACGGCCACAGCCCCACCGAATCGCTGGTGGCGATGCTCAAGGACACCGAGCGCGATACCGGCCTGGACCTGGAGGCCCTGGAAGATATCGCCGCCTATTTCCGTGAGGTGCGCAAGAAGTACGCCGCTTTCGAGGGCTCGCTCAAGGGTATCGACTCGCGCATTCTGGTGGCCCAGGTGCCGGGCGGCATGCTCACCAACATGGAAGGCCAGTTGAAGGAGCAGGGCGCCGGTGATCGTCTCGACGAGGTGCTCAAGGAGATTCCCCGGGTCCGTGAAGACCTCGGCTATATTCCGCTGGTGACCCCCACCTCCCAGATCGTCGGCACCCAGGCGGTGATGAACGTGATGATGGGGGAGCGCTACAAGTCCATCTCCAAGGAGGTGCAGGCGCTGCTCAAGGGCGAGTACGGCGCTGCGCCGGCGGACTTCGACAGCGAATTGCAGAGCCGGGTGCTGGACGGTGCCTCGCCGATCACCGAGCGTCCCGCGGATCGACTGGATCCCGAGATGTCGCGGTTGACCGATGAGCTGGCCGCCAAGGCCAAGGATGACGGCATCCGTCTGGCCGAAGGCGAGCGTCAGGTAGACGACGTTCTGACCTACGCACTGTTCCCGCAGATCGGGCTCAAGTTCCTCAAGAACCGTGACAACCCCGACGCCTTCGAACCCGCGCCCAGTGTCGAGGCGGCGACGCCCGCTGCGCCCGCCAAGGCGACGGCGGCCAAGGCTGGTACCGCCGGACCCGAGACCTACACCGTCAAGGTCAACGGCACCGCCTACGTGGTCGAGGTCGCCGAGGGTGGCGACATTTCCCAGGTCAAGGAAGCGCCCGCCGCTGGCTCTTCTGACGCTGCACCGGCGGCGCCGGCAGCTTCCTCCGGCGAGACCATCGATGCACCGCTGGCCGGCAACATCTTCAAGGTCAACGTCAAGCCCGGCGACAGCGTGGCCGAGGGTGACGTGGTGGTCATCCTCGAGGCGATGAAGATGGAGACCGAGGTCCGCGCTGCCGCTGCCGGCACCGTGTCTGACGTCCAGGTCGCCGAGGGCGACAGCGTCTCCGTCGGCGACACCCTGATCGTGCTTTAAGGACCTCCCATGGAGAAGATTCTGACCCTATGGTACGGCTCCGGGCTGTACAACCTGACCCTGGGCCAGGCGGTGATGCTGGTGGTGGGCCTGCTGCTCTTGTGGCTGGCCATCGCCAAGAAGTTCGAACCGCTGTTGCTGGTGCCGATCGGCTTCGGCGGCATCCTGGCCAATATTCCCGAGGCAGGGCTGGCGTTGTCGGCGGCGGAGCAGGCGGCCCACCTGGGCCGTCCCGAGCTGCTGGCGCAGATGGCCCAGGCGCTCGGCACCAGCCTGCCGGCTGGCGCCGACGTGGATACCTGGCGCTACGCCATCAGCGAGACGCTGCACGGTGATATCTCGCCGGCGCTGCTTCGCACCGCCAACGACCTGGCCATGGATGGGGGCTATTCCCATGGCATGCTGTATCAGTTCTACAGCGTGGCCATCGCCTCCGGTATCGCGCCGCTGGTGATCTTCATGGGGGTCGGCGCGATGACCGACTTCGGTCCGCTGCTGGCCAACCCGCGCACCCTGTTCCTCGGCGCCGCCGCCCAGTTCGGCATCTTCGTGACCCTGATCGGGGCGGTGGGCATGACCGCCATGGGCTGGATGGACTTCAGCCTCAACCAGGCTGCGGCCATCGGCATCATCGGTGGAGCCGACGGTCCGACCTCGATCTATGTCTCGAGCATCCTGGCCCCCGAGCTGCTGGGTGCCATCGCGGTGGCGTCCTACTCCTACATGGCGCTGGTGCCGTTGATCCAGCCGCCGATCATGAAGGCGTTGACCACCCAGAAGGAGCGCAGCATCGCCATGACCCAGCTGCGTCCGGTGTCGAAGCTCGAGAAGATCGTGTTTCCGCTGGCACTGCTGATCCTGGTGGTATTGTTCCTGCCGGATGCGGCGCCGCTGCTCGGGATGTTCTGCTTCGGCAACCTGATGCGTGAGTGCGGGGTGGTCGAACGGCTCTCGGACACGGCGCAGAACGCCCTGATCAACATCGTGACCATCTTCCTCGGACTGTCGGTGGGCTCCAAGCTGATGGCCGACCGCTTCCTGGCGGTGGAGACCCTGGGCATCCTCGGGCTCGGCATGGTGGCCTTTGCCATCGGCACCGCCTGCGGTGTGCTGATGGCCAAGCTGCTCAACCTCATCAGCAAGCATCCGATCAACCCGTTGATCGGCTCCGCCGGTGTCTCGGCGGTGCCCATGGCGGCGCGGGTGTCCAACAAGGTGGGGCTCGAGTCCAATCCCCACAACTTCCTGCTGATGCACGCAATGGGACCCAATGTTGCTGGTGTCATCGGCTCGGCGGTAGCCGCCGGGGTGATGATCAAGTACCTGGGATGATGATCGGGTCCCCGACATGATGGTCCCGGGATGGTGATCAAGACCCGGGAGTAGAGTCATCCGGGCCCGCAGCCCAGGTTTGACCGAACGCAGCGCCCCCGCCGCCAGGTGGGGGCGCTGCTTTTGTAGCTGACTCTGGTCGAGCCCGTCATCCCGCTTACACGCGATCGCCACGGTGCTGTCATGCGCGCTTTCTAGTCTGGCGGCTATTGCCACCGACGGAGGACGGGCATGATCGATGTCGAAAAGGCCTTGATGGCCAAGGTGCCGAAGGCACAGAGCTGGCCAGCCTGGTGCCGCCGCCTGTTGAGCGCCGGCCTCAAGGGGCTGGTGCACGAGCGCGAGATCAATGCCTTTCTCGAGCGTCATCGCCGCGCCGGAGGGCTCGAGTTCATCGACGCGGTGCTCGATCAGCTGAACTTCGGCTATTCGCTGTCGTCGCGTGATCGCGACAACATTCCGGTCGCCGGCAGGGTGGTGATCGTCGCCAATCATCCCCTCGGTGCTCTGGATGGGCTGGCGCTGGTACGCATGGTGGCGGATGTACGCCCTGACGTGAAGATCGTCGCCAATGATCTGTTGATGCAGCTTTCGCCGTTGGCACCGTTGCTGCTGCCGGTGGACAACCTGTCGCGCAGGGGCTTTCGCAAGAGCCTGCAGGGCATCGTTGATGCCCTCGACGATGAACAGGCGGTGATCGTCTTCCCCGCCGGCGAGGTGTCGCGGGCGGGGCCCAAGGGGGTAAAGGACGGCAACTGGCTGTCGGGTTTCCTGCACGCGGCCCGGCGCACCAATGCGCCGATCCTGCCGGTGCACGTTGGCGGTCGCAACTCCTCGCTGTTCTATTCGTTGGCCTCGCTGTACTCGCCGCTGGGCACGCTGCTGTTGCCCCACGAGATGTTTCGCCAGAAAGGGCGGCACATCACGCTCAAGGTGGGGGGCGAGATCCCGCTGTCACGCTTCGACCGCGAGGACCTGGCCACCGTCGCCAAGCTCAAGCTGTTGCGCAAGCACGTCTACCGTCTGGGGCGGGGACGCAAGGGCGTGTTTGTCTCCGAGGCCGGTATCGCCCATCCGGAAAATCGCCAGCACCTGCGAGAGGAGCTGGTCGACGCCGAGGTGCTGGGCAGGACGCCTGACGGCAAGCAGATCCTGCTGTTTGACCATCGTCCCGACTCTGCGGTGATGCGGGAGATCGGGCGGCTGCGTGAAATTGCCTTTCGCCGGGTCGGCGAGGGCACCGGCCAGAAGCGGGATCTGGACGAGTACGACGAGCACTATCGTCATCTGGTGCTGTGGGACGATCGTGACCTGGAAATCGCCGGGGCCTATCGTCTCGGTGAGGTCGGGCGCATCCTCGATAGCAAAGGCATCGAAGGGCTCTACAGCGCCACCATCTTTCATCTCGAACAGGCGCCGATGGATCGCTGGCGCCACGGGCTGGAGCTGGGCCGCAGCTTTGTCCAGCCACGCTACTGGGGACGTCGCAGTCTCGACTATCTCTGGCATGGTCTTGGCGCCTACCTGCGCCATCATCCCGAGGTGCGCTGGCTGTTCGGGCCGGTGACCATTCCCAATCATCTACCGCCCCTGGCCAAGGACCTGCTGGTCAGCTACTACCGGCACTACCACGGGGACGGTGACAGCCCGATCCGGGCCAAGGCGGTGTGCACGATGTCGCGCGCCGGGCGCGAGGAGGCGGATCGGCTGTTCGCCGGCAACGATGCCGGCGAGGACTTTCAGCGCTTGAAAGGCGCACTGCAGGCCATGGGGGCGGGGGTGCCGGCGCTCTACAAGCAATACGTGGAGGTGGCCGAACCTGGCGGCGTCAGCTTCAAGGCCTTCGGCGTGGATACCGCCTTCGGCTACTGCATCGATGGCCTGGTGGTGGTGGACGTGGCACGGCTCAAGGCCGACAAGCGCAGACGCTATATCGGTGAAGACGCTGTCTCGTCTGGAGAGGACGCTCTCACCAAGGACGAACACGCCGTCCTGGAGAGGCCGCTTTAGCAGGGGTCGCGTCGGACCGGTCCCGGAGGCGGAACAGACGGGGCTGGAGGCTCCCTCGACGTTAGCATCGAGCGGGCCTAGCCTGCCTGATGGTCCAGGGACTCGATGCGGCCCTTGAGGCGAGTGCTGAGCTCGCTCAGGTCGGTGGACCGTTCACTGGGCCAGCCCAGGGTCAAGGTGACGCCTTCGGCCCCGTAGTCGACCGCCTGCACCGGGATATCCTGCCCCTGGCACCACTGCCGTGCGTCGGCCTCGCCGGCAAAGTCGACCCGTATCTTGAGTGGGCGGCGCTCGATGCATTCGCCCCTGGGCAGGCTTTCCAGCGCCGTGACCAGCGCCTGGGTATAGGCGCGGGCGAGTCCGCCGGTACCGAGTTTGGTGCCGCCAAAGTAGCGGGTCACCACCGCGCCCACCTGGCCGATGCCATCGCCATCGAGTGCCTGAAACATCGGTCGGCCGGCGGTGCCGCCCGGCTCTCCGTCATCGGAGAAGCCAATGTGCACCTGCTCCCCGGGCGGGCCTGCGATGTAGGCGCTGCAATGATGGCTGGCATTGGGATGCTGCCTGCGAGCCTCGGCCAGCAGCGCTTCGAAGTCCGCCACCTTGGGGGCGTGGGCCACCCAGGCGATAAAGCGGCTCTTTTCCACCTCGATCTCGCTTTCGTGCCACTCACCGGGGGCAAGCTCGGGTATCGGGTAGCGCATCAGGCGGCCATTTCTTCCTGGCGGGCGACACCCATGACCAGGCCCAGCACACGGATGTCACTGTTATTCAGGTAGATCGGGGGCATGGTCTCGTTGGCCGGCTGCAGGCGAACACCATTCTTCTCGATATAGAGCTTTTTCAGGGTGACCTCCTGGTCATTGATCATCACCACCGCCGTTTCGCCGTTCTCGGCGCTTTCCTGGCGTTCGATGATGATCACATCGCCGTCGAAGATATTGCAATCGATCATCGAGTTGCCGCACACCTTGAGGGCGTAGGTGTTGCGCCTGACCATGCGCGATGGCACCTGCAGGGTGGCGTTGTCCAGGCAGGCCTCGATCGGCATGCCGGCGGATACCTGTCCCAGCAGGGGGACCTCCACCAGGGCATCCGAGGTGGAGTCGACGGGTGCCCAGCTGTCGGCGATGGGCAGGTTGGGCAGGCGTTCGAGGAACTGGCAGGTCGCGATATCCATGGCGCGGGGTCTCCCTTGTTGTGAGGGTCGGGCTGTCACGGGATGGAGTAGCGGGTGGCGATTGGTGTCAACGTCGAGGGATCTTGGTACTGTCGATTCATACAGTATGTGAAAGATAGCAGGCCTTGCCGCTCGTGCAAGTGCCATGGATCAACGAAAGGTGCATTGCCTGTGCGATTGCGGCTGTCAGCTGCGCTGGCTGTCTGGTTCGGGTAGTGCAATCGGTGTAAAGTCTGTGCGTGATTTGCTGCCCCGTCCCTGGTTGTGGAGTGCCCTTTGCGTCTGTGTCTTGAAGCCCGACAACTGGCCTGTGAGCGCGATGGCCGCTGGTTGTTTCGAGGATTGGATGTTGTCCTCAAGGCGGGGGAAGTGCTCCGAGTCGAGGGACCCAACGGCAGTGGCAAGACCACGCTGTTGAAGATCCTGTGCGGCCAGATCGCCGACGTCGATGGAGAGGTGCGCTGGCAGGGGCGGGCGCTGCCCCGCGCCCGCGCCGACCTGCTGGCCAACCTGCTGTATCTGGGCCATGCCCCGGGTATCAAGGCCAACCTGAGTGCCCTGGAAAACCTGCGTTGGTATCAGGCGCTGGGGGGCGAGGGGCGCCCCGATGCCGAGCTCGAGGCGGCCCTGGCCGAAGTCGGCCTGGCCGGCTTCGAGGACGTCCCCACCGCCCAGCTATCGGCCGGCCAGAAGCGCCGGGTGACCCTGGCTCGTCTGGTGTCGAGTCGCCGTGCCCTGTGGGTGCTGGACGAACCTTTTACCGCGATCGATGTGGCCGGCGTGGCCGCCCTGGAGCGCCGCCTGGCCAGCCATGCCGCCAGCGGCGGCGCGGTGCTGGTCACCACCCACCATCCGCTGTCCAATGTGCCTGGCGTACGCCGGCTGACCATGGACGGACAACGACAGGTGGCTTCATGAACACGCCGATGTCTGGGTCGATCGAAGCCGCCGAGCCGGTCAGAGAGGCCGGTGATGGCCTTGGCCGCGCGATGGCTGCCACCTTCCGCCGTGACTTGACGGCGGTCGCCCGTCGACCGGGTGACGCCCTGACCCCGCTGGTGTTCTTCGCCATGGTGATCACCCTGTTTCCACTGGGGATCTCGCCGGAACCCGAACGCCTGGCGCTGATCGCCCCTGGCGTGTTGTGGGTGGCCGCCTTGCTGTCGGCACTGCTGTCGCTGGACGGCCTGTTTCGTGGCGACTTCGAGGACGGCACCCTGGAGCAACTGTTGCTTGCACCGCACCCGCTGTCGCTGCTGGTGCTGGCCAAGGTCGCCGTGCACTGGTTGACCACCGGGCTACCGCTGGCGTTGATGGCCCCCTTGCTGGGGGTGCTGCTGGCATTGCCCCAGGGCAGCTACCTGGCGCTGAGCGCGACCCTGGCACTGGGAAGTGGCTGCATCAGCCTGATTGGTGCCATCGGCGCAGGGCTGACGGTGGGGCTGGCGCGTGGTGGCATGCTGCTGTCGCTTCTGGTGTTGCCACTTTTCATGCCGGTGCTGATCTTCGGCACCGGCGCCATGGGCGCGGCGCTGGGCGGCGGGGAATGGCTTGGGCACCTGGCGGTGATCGGCGCGCTGTTGTCGGTAGCGCTGATGGCGGCTCCTGTGGCCATTGCCGCGTCGCTGCGCATCAGTATCCATGGTTGATCGGGCCGTCGTGGCCATCACGAATTCAAGGTTGATCGAGGTACAACGCTCATGTGGGCCTTCTTTCACAAGCTGGGATCGCCGCGCTGGTTCTACGGCATAGCCGCGCGTCTCTCTCCCTGGTGCTGGGCGCTGGCGCTGGCGCTGATCCTGGTCGGCAGCGTCTGGGGGCTGGCCTTCGCTCCGGCGGACTACCAGCAGGGCAACAGCTTTCGCATCATCTACGTGCACGTGCCTGCGGCCTTCCTGGCCCAGTCGATCTTCTTGGCGCTGGCCGCCTCCGGCTTCGTATTCATGGTCTGGAAGATCAAGATCGCCGACATGGCGGCAGCGATGATGGCGCCGCTGGGCGCCGCCATGACCGCCATCGCCTTGCTGTCGGGGTCGGTCTGGGGCAAGCCTACCTGGGGCACCTGGTGGCAGTGGGACGCCCGCCTTACCTCGATGCTGATCCTGCTGTTTCTGTATCTTGGCGTGATGCTGATCCGGCGCGCCTTCGCCCGCCCCCAGAGCGGCGCCAAGGCGGCGTCGGTGCTGGCCATGGTGGGGGTGATCAACATACCCATCATCAAGTACTCGGTGGAGTGGTGGAACACCTTGCACCAGCCCGCCAGCTTCACCATCACCGAACGCCCGGCGATGCCGGTCGAGATGTGGATGCCGCTGTTGATCATGGTGCTGGGGTTCTACGCCTTCTTCGCGGCCTTCACCCTGACCCGCACCCGTACCGAGATCCTGCGCCGTGAAGGCCACAAGCGCTGGGTGAAAGAGCTGTTCGAGGAGCGTCCATGATGGCTTTCGAGTCGCTGGCCGAGCTGGTCAGCATGGGCAGCCACGGCCCCTATGTGTGGACCGCCTGGGGTGCGACCCTGGGCTTTCTGCTGTTGAGCGTGATTCTGGTTCGCGGCGAAAGCCGCGGTGTTCGGCGCACCTTGCGCCGCCGGCTGAGGCGTGACGCCGCGGTCGCAAGTTCCCCCTCGGAGGATCAAGATGAGGGCTAAACGCCGAAATAAGATGCTGCTGGTGCTTGGACTGGTGGCGCTGTGTGCGGTGGCGGTGGGACTGACGCTGTACGCCCTGCGCTCCAACATCAACCTGTTCTTCAGCCCGGTGCAGATTGCCGCCGGAGAAGCCCCCGTGGACCGGCAGCTGCGTGCCGGCGGGATGGTCAAGGAAGGCAGCGTCCATCGTGACAGTGACAGCCTGGACGTCAGCTTCGTGGTCACCGACTACGTCGACGATGTCGAGGTGCGCTACAGCGGCATCCTGCCGGACCTGTTTCGCGAGGGGCAGGGCGTGGTGGTGGTCGGCGAACTGACCGGCGACGGCTATATCGCGGCCGACAAGGTGCTGGCCAAGCACGACGAGAACTATATGCCGCCCGAGGTCGCCGAGGCATTGGAAGACGCCGGCTATTCGCCGGCAGACTACAAGCAGGCGGGCCCAGGCACGTCGCAGTAGGCTGCGTGCATCGACAAAAAAGGTATCCCGACAACAGGGCTCCGTGGTGCGGGGTCTTGTTTGCCCGAGGGGGCAGGGCCGAAGGCGCTTCTTCGAGCCAGAAGGAGACAGGGTCAATCGACCATAACGCAGGCGTTCCGGGCCCATGGGCCCACGCGATTCAGTCGCAGAGCCAGGCGCCAGTGGACTGACGCGGACGGAAGGCGGGCCAAGGTGAATCCATGCTGATCAAGATGATTCCGGAAATCGGACACTACGCGCTGATCGTGGCGCTGCTGATGGCCTGCGTGCAGGCGGTGCTGCCGCTGGCCGGGGCTGCCACTCGGCGCCCGCTGTGGATGGCCTACGCGCGGCCGATGGCGGCGGGCCAGCTGGCCTTTCTGTTGATCGCCTACGGCTGTCTGACGGCGAGCTACATGCTCGACGACTTCAGCGTGGTCAACGTCGCCAACAACGCCAACTCGCTATTGCCCTGGTACTACAAGTTCAGCGCGGTGTGGGGCAACCACGAAGGCTCGGTGCTGCTGTGGAGCCTGATCCTCGGAGTCTGGACCTTCGCCGTGGGCTGCTTCTCCCGGGGGCTGCCACCGGACATGGTGGCGCGCGTGCTCGGCGTGATGGGGCTGGTCAGCGTGGGCTTTCTGGCCTTTGTGCTGATCACTTCCAACCCCTTCGAGCGTTCGCTGCCGAATATCCCCGCCGACGGCGCCGACCTCAATCCGCTGCTGCAGGACGTCGGTCTGATCATCCATCCGCCGATGCTGTACATGGGTTACGTGGGCTTCAGCGTGGTCTTCGCCTTTGCCATCGCTGCGCTGCTGGGCGGACGCCTGGATAGCGCCTGGACCCGTTGGGTGCGCCCCTGGACCAATATCGCCTGGGCCTTTCTCACCGTCGGCATCGCGCTCGGTAGCTGGTGGGCCTACTACGAACTGGGCTGGGGCGGCTGGTGGTTCTGGGACCCGGTGGAGAACGCCTCGCTGCTGCCCTGGCTCGCCGGCACCGCGCTGATCCACTCCCTGGCGGTGACCGAAAAGCGCGGCACCTTCAAGAGCTGGACGGTGCTGCTGGCGATCACCACCTTCTCGCTGTCGCTGATGGGCACCTTCCTGGTGCGCTCAGGGGTGCTGACCTCGGTGCACGCCTTCGCCAATGATCCTTCGCGGGGCCTGTTCATTCTGGTGCTGCTGGGCATCACCGTGGGCCTGTCACTGTTGATCTTCGCCCTGCGCGCGCCACGGGTCAGCCAGCCCGGCGGCTTCAACTGGGTATCCCGCGATGCCCTGTTGCTGGTCAACAACATCCTGCTGGTGGTGATGACGGTGACGGTGCTGCTCGGGACCGTCTATCCGCTGCTGCTCGACGCGCTGAACCTGGGCAAGATCAGCGTGGGGCCTCCCTACTTCAACGCCCTGTTCGTGCCCCTGACCGTATTGCTTTGCGTGTTCATGGGGCTTGGCCCCAGCGCCCGCTGGAAGCGCATGGCCGGGCGCGAGCTGCTGACCCGCCTGTGGATCGCCGGTCTCGGCGCTCTGGTCATCGGCGTGGCGGCGCCGCTGGTCTACACCGGGCAGTGGAACCTGAAGGCGTCGCTGGGCCTGGTCGCGGCGCTGTGGCTGGTGCTGTCGCTGGTGCGTGACCTGTGGGGCAAGACCTCCCGAGCCGGCTCGCGCCTTGGCGCCCTCAAGCGCCTGACGCCTGCCTACTGGGGCATGGTGCTCGGCCATCTGGGGCTTGCCGTGACCATCATCGGGGTCGCCCTGGTGTCCAACTATTCGGTGGAGCGCAACGTGCGCATGAATGTCGGTGACCGCGTCGAGGTCAACGGCATCGGCTTTCACATGACGGCGCTGGACGAGCGTCGTGGGCCGAACTATGTCTCCGACGCGGCCACCATCGAGGTGACCCGAGAGGGCGCCAGCGCAAGCTTTGAGATGCACCCGGAGAAGCGCCTGTACATCGCGCGCGGCATGCCGATGACCCAGGTGGCGCTGCGGCCTGGCCTGTTCCATGACCTCTACGTGGCCATGGGCGAGGAGCTCGACGACGGCAGCTGGGCGCTCAGGGTGCAGATCAAGCCCTTCGTGCGCTGGCTGTGGCTGGGCGCGCTGCTGATGGCCGCCGGTGGCATCATCGCCGTCGCCGACAGGCGCTACCGTCGCCGCTTGAGCGTACGTGAGCCCGAACCTGTCGTGACGGCCAGGGAGGCCAATGCATCATGAAAGATCGTCAGCCGCTGGCCTTCGCTCCTGTCATTGTCGTCACGGCCAGGGAGACCCGTGCATGAAACGTCGACTTCTATTGCTGTTGCCGCTGGTGCTGTTTCTGGCGCTCGGAATCTTTCTCTATCAGGGGCTGTCGATCAACCCCTTTGAAAGGGAATCCGCGTTGATGGCCAGGGAGTTCCCGGACTTCGAGCTGTCGACCCTCGAGGATCCCGAGCGCCGGGTGAGCCAGGACGCACTGTCCGGCGAGCTTTCCCTGGTCAATGTCTGGGGCAGCTGGTGTCCGACCTGTCGTCAGGAGATGCCGCAGCTTCTGGATCTGGCCGAGCGCGGGGTACGCCTGGTCGGGGTCGACTACAAGGAAGAAGGTGCCAGCGACGGCGAGCGCAGAGCCAGGGGACGCGCCTTCCTGACCCAGTTCGGCAATCCCTTCGAGTTCAATATCTTCGATCCCGAGGGTACCCTCGGCTTCGATCTCGGCGTCTACGGCGCTCCCGAGACCTTCCTGGTAGACGCCGAGGGGATCATTCGCTACCACCACACCGGCTATATCACCGCCGACGATGTGGAGAAGATCATCTTGCCGGAGGTGGAAAAATGGCGTTGATCGATCTGTGCTGCTCGAGCGCTATCAGCGCCCGCACCCGCGCTATCAGTTCCAGCGCCCGCACCCGCGCTAGCGGCGACGACCGCAGCGCCCGTGCACGTAACCTGCCTGGCTCGGGCCTTGGCTGGCTGGCGGGCATGGTGCTGGCGCTGTTGATGCTTGTCGCTGCGCTCGACGCTCGGGCGGAAGCCATCGAGGTACGCGGCTTCGACAACCCGGTGACCGAAAAGCGCTATCAGGAGCTGACCGCCACCCTGCGCTGCCCCAAGTGCGAGAACCAGGCCATCGGCGACTCCAACTCGCCGATCGCCGCCGACATGCGCGAGCGGGTCTACGCCCAGCTTCAGGACGGCCGCTCGGACAAGGAGATCATCGACTTCATGGTCCAGCGCTTCGGCGACTATGTCCTCTACAATCCGCGTCTCGAGGGGCGCACCCTGCTGCTGTGGGGGCTGCCCGGCGCGCTGGTCGTCATCGGCGCCCTGGTGCTGTGGCTGATCATCCGCTCACGGCGACGCACCCAGGTACGCAGGCTGTCCGCCGAGGAGCAGGCGCGCCTGGACGACCTGATCGATAGAGAGGGATCCGCATGACCCTGTTATGGCTGGCCTTTGCCGTTCTGCTGCTGCTCGCGGCCTGGCTGCTGATCCTGCCCCTGCGCCGTGCGGCGAAGGTGGAGCGCCTGCAACGTGCGCTGGAGGACAGCGATGACGCCGCCGCCCAGAACGTGGCGGTCTATCGTCGTCGGGTGGCGTCGCTGGAAGCGGCCAAGTCTCGGGGAGACATCGACGCAGCACGCTTCGACGAGGATCTCAGTGAACTCCAGCGCAGCCTGCTCGATGACACCGAGCGGCTCAAGCGCTCGCCGCTGAAGTCTGCCGCTGCGGGCAAGCTGGCGGTGCCGCTGGTGCTGGTGGCGGTGGTGGTGGTCAGCGTGCTGTGGTACCGCTGGGAGGGCGCCGAGGGCGACCTGGTGCTGTATCAGGCCATCGAAGAGGTACGCAACGACCCCGAGGCGAGCCTCGCGCTGATGATCCAGCGCCTCGAGCAGCAGGCCGAGAGCCAACCCGACAACCCTCGCGTGTGGCAGACGCTGTATCCGCTTTACCGCGACAGCGGCGCCTACGCCGAGGCCAGCGATGCCATCGAGCGTGTGCTTGCGCTGGAGGGGCGTTCACCCTGGTGGATCGGCGAGTTGGCCAAGATGCAGTACTTCATCAACGAAGGGCGGCTCGACGATCGCATTCTGGCGCTGTCCCGGGAGGCCAGTCGCGAGGCGCCGAATCTGCCCTCGGCCATGTGGTTTCTGGGGGTCGAGGCCTTCCAGCAGGACGACTACCAGGGCGCCCTGGGCTTCTGGCGGCGCGGTCTGTCGACGGCAGACGACTCGCCGTTGTCCGAGGCCATGCGCCAGGGCGTCGCCCAGGCCGAGCAACGCCTGGCCCCTGCGGCGAGCGAGCGCAATGTGCTGGTCAGCCTGTCGCTGGCCGACGAACTGGTCGGGCGTCTGGCGCCGGAGACCACAGTGTTCGTGGTGGCACGGGACAGCGAAGGCAAGCTGCCGCCGCTGGCCATCGAGCGCCTGACCCTGGCCGACCTGCCGGCCAGCCTGACCCTTGACGCCAGCGATGCCATGTCGCCCATGGCAAGCCTCGCGCAGGTCGATGAGGTGCGTCTGCTGGCGCGGGTATCGTCCAGCGGCCAGGCCCAGCCCCAGGCCGGCGATCTCATGGGTGAACGACAAGGGGTTGCAGTAGGCGGCCCGGACATGGATCCTGTCGCGCTTATCATCGATCGAGTGATTGAATAGTCCATGCGTCTGACGTCGATCCGGCTGGCCGGGTTCAAGTCCTTCGTCGATCCGGTCACGGTGCCCTTTGACGGCAACATGACCGCCATCGTCGGTCCCAACGGCTGCGGCAAGTCGAACATCATCGACGCCGTACGCTGGGTCATGGGCGAATCCTCGGCCAAGACCCTGCGTGGCGAGTCGATGACCGACGTCATCTTCAACGGCTCCACCGGGCGCAAGCCGGTGGGCATGGCCTCCATCGAGCTGACCTTCGACAACCGTGACGGCACCATGGGCGGGGTCTACGCCCAGTACGCCGAGATCTCGGTCAAGCGTCAGGTCACCCGGGACGCCCAGTCCAGCTACTTCTTCAACGGCCAGAAGTGTCGCCGACGCGACATCGCCGACCTATTCCTGGGCACCGGCCTGGGGCCGCGCTCCTACGCCATCATCGGCCAGGGCATGATCTCGCGGCTGATCGAGGCGCGTCCCGAAGAGCTGCGCGCCACCCTGGAAGAGGCCGCCGGTATCTCCAAGTACAAGGAGCGCCGTCGCGAGACCGAAAATCGCATGCGTCGCACCCAGGAGAACCTGGACCGGCTCGACGATATCCGTGAGGAGCTGGACAAGCAGCTCGAGCGGCTCAAGCGTCAGGCCGAGGCGGCCAGACGCTACCAGTCGTTGAAAGAAGAAGAGCACCGGGTCAAGGGCGAACTCGCACTGCTGCGCGGACGCGCCTTGCGTGCCGCCCAGACCGAGCAGGACACCCGGGTGCGCGAGCTCGAGACCGCGGTGGAGCGCGAGGTGCTCGGCATGCGCCAGTGCGAGACCCGGCTGGAAGAGGCCCGCGCCGAGCACGATGGCCTGGCCTCGGAGCTCGACCAGCGCCAGGCACGCTTTTACGAGACCACCACCGCCATCGCCCGCCTCGAGCAGGAGCTCGAACACACCCGCTCCCGCGATCAGCAGCTGGCGCGGGATCTCGAGAGTGCCCGCCGCGAGCTCGAGGAGCTCGATCGTCTCGGCGAGGACGACAGTCAGCGCCTGCTGGCCCTCGAGGATCGCCTGGAGACCCTCGGCCCCGAGCAGGAAGAATTGGCCGAGCAACTGGCAGAGCTGGAAGCGGCGCTGGAGGAGGCCGAGCCCGCGGTGGAGGAAGCCGACGCCGAATGGGAGGCCTTCAACGAACGCTGGCGCAGCGACAGCCACGAGGCCGAACGCACCCAGGACCGCCTGCGTGAGCTGGAAGCTCGGCTCGAGCGCATCGCCGCCGACCGTGCCAAGCGCCGTCAGCAGCTCGATGAATTGCCGGACCTGGCCGGCCTCAGCGCTCAGCGCGAAGAAGTGAAGAGTCAGCTGGCCGAGCACGAGGCCCGCGCCGAGGAGCTCGAGGAGCGTCGTGAACGGCTGATCGAGCAGCGCGACGCCAACCGTCGCGAGGTTGTCGAACATGACCGCGCGCGCGAGCAGGCGCTTGCCCGTCACAGCGCCCTGGGTGGCGAGATCGCCTCGCTGGAGGCGCTGATCGAGGCGGCCCTGGCCGACCACGACGAAAGCCTGGACCGGCACCTGGCCGAGCATGGCCTTGCCGAGGCGCCACGCCTGGGCGAATGCCTGAATGTCGAGCCCGGCTGGGAGGAGACGGTGTCCTGGGTGCTGGGTCCCTGGCTCAGGGCCCGCATGGCGTCGTCGAGTCACTGTCGTGAGGTGATGGCCTCGCCGCTTGCCGCCGAACTGGCACTGCTCGATTCAGAGGCCAGCGTCGACGCTGCCGGCGACAGCCTGGCGGCGAGGGTCAAGGGCGCCGGTGCGGCCGCGCAGTGGCTCGCCGGCATTCGCTGTGCGGCCTCCCGTGACGAGGCCTGGCAGGCACAGGATCGGCTCGAGGCGGGGGCCAGCCTGGTGACCGCCGACGGCCTGTGGCTAGGCCCTGGTTGGGCGCGCCAGCGGGGCGAGGGAGATGGGCCGGATGCGTTGCTGGTGAGCCGTGCCCGGCTGGACGAGGCAAGTGCCGCCCTGGCAGAGCAGGAACAGCGGCTGGCGTCAGTCGAGCAGGCCCGCGAAGGTGCCCAGGCGCTGGTCGATCAGGCCGAGCAGGGGCTCGAGCAACTGCGGCTGTCGGAGCGTGAGCTGGATCAGGCGCGTCAGCAACTGGCGGTTCAGGACAATGGTCTGGCCAGCCGGCTTGAGCATCTGTCCAGTCGCGGCGCCGAGATCCACGAGGAGCTCGAGGGCCTGGCCGAAGCCGACGAGGAAGCGCGGCTGGCCATCGAGGAAATGCGCGAGCAGTGGCAGAGCGCCATGGCCCGGCTGGAAGAGGGCGCCGAGGTACGCGAGCGTCTCGAGCGCGAGCGCACCCAGGCGCGCGAGCGGCTGGCCTCGCTGCGTACCCGCCAGCGTCCGCTGAGCGAGCGCTCCCAGCAGCTCACCCTGGAGCACCAGCGGTTGACCACCGAGCGTGCTGGCCTGGCCGAGCAGCAGGGGCGCGCGGGGGATACCCGCTCACGCCTGGAGGAGCGGGTGGCCGAACTCGAGGAAGCGCGTGAGGGGCTGCATGAGCCGGATGAGGAACGTCGCGAGCGTCTCGATGAGCTGTTGCACCGGCGCGAGCAGGAGGAGCGCCAGCTCAATGAGTCGCGGGCACGGGCGGCGGCGCTGGTCGAGCGCCTGCGCGACGACGAGCAGGCGCGGCAGAGCCACGAGCGAAATCTCGATGGCGTGCGCGAGCGTCTGCAGGAGGCGCGTATGCAGGTTCAGGCATTGGCGCTGAAGGCCGAGACCCAGGATGAGCAGCTCAGGGAACTTGGCCACGATGCCGAGGCTCTGACACAAGGGCTCGACCCCAATGCCACCGAGTCCGCCTGGCAGACCCGGCTGGAGGAGCTGGGCGAGAAGATTCGCCGGCTGGGGGCGATCAACCTGGCCGCCATCGAGGAGTACGAGCAGCAGGCCGAGCGGCGTGACTATCTCGAAGCGCAGCAGGCCGAGCTGAACGAGGCCCTCGAAACCCTGGACAAGGCGATCCGACGTATTGATCAGGAGACGCGGATGCGATTCCGCGATACCTTTGAGCGGGTCAACGCCGGCCTGCAGTCGCTTTTCCCGCGAGTCTTCGGTGGTGGAACCGCATGGTTGACCCTGACAGGCGATGATTTGCTGGAAACCGGGGTGGCCATCATGGCGCGACCTCCGGGCAAGAAGAACAGCACGATTCATTTGCTGTCCGGGGGAGAAAAAGCACTGACGGCGTTGTCCATGGTATTCGCCATCTTTCAGTTGAACCCGGCGCCGTTCTGTATGCTCGACGAGGTGGATGCGCCCCTGGACGATGCCAATGTCGGGCGCTATGCCAAGCTGGTGAAGGAAATGTCCGAGAGCGTTCAGTTCATCTATATCACCCATAACAAGATCGCCATGGAGGCCGGTGAACGACTGATGGGTGTGACGATGCAGGAACCTGGCGTCTCGCGACTGGTCTCGGTGGGCGTGGACGAGGCGGCCGCGCTGGCAGAAGCATGATGCACTTGAAAGGTGGTTATAATAGGGTTACCAAGTAAGACCATGATACTGCATGGCAAGGTAAGCAAAGGGAGTTGGAAGGGCGAATGCGAAGGGCACTGTCGAGAAGACCGGAGAAAATCCGGCGCTTGACAAATAAAAAAAGTGGCCCTTTTTTTCGCAATCACGCTATGCTGTTGACGGACAACCATCAGGCATGGCGCCTTAGCAAAGGCATGACGACCCATGGAACTAAGAGAGTGGCTGATCATTCTGGGGCTGGCACTGGTGACCCTCATCGTTATCGATGGGGCGCGTCGCCTCCAGCGCCAACGTCGCACTCCCCGCCTTGATGAGGTGCAGGGAGACGTCCTCGATAGTGGCTACGGTAGCTACGAAAGCGGCTATGGCAGTGGTCATGGCAGTCGCCATGATCAGGAACCCGCCATGGCGGCGAGCCCCGGACCCAGCGCGCCAGAGCGTCGGGAGGTGGCCTCGGTAGAGGACGACCCCGAGGAGCGTGCGCGCCAGGAAGAAATCAACTGGGAGCTGCCCAATGGAGGGGCCAGGGTCGTCAGGCCTGCGGACTTCTCCAATGTTCAGCCCAAGCCCAAGCTGCAGCGCCAGGAGCACCCCGGGCCATCCCGGGTGTTGTCCGAATTCCGCTCCAGTCAGGCCAGTCGCGCTCAGGAGGCTGGGGACAGCCAGCGCGCCGATGGATCGTCGACCAATGACCGGCCGGCGGACACCGTTGCCCCGCGAGCCAGTCAGCCGGCACCTGCAGCCCGGGCCGAGCAGCCCACCCAGGCAGAGGGTATAGAAGAGGGTGCAGAACAAGCGCCCGCCGAGGCAGAACCGACTCCAGCACAGGCAGAACCGACTCCAGCACAGGCAGAGCCGTCGGTGCGGGTCGATCAAGCGCCCGCGCAGGCCCCGAACGCTGAAAACGCTGAAGAAGTGGCCGAGCAGTCCTCCCTGACCGACGAGCCCATGGCGGCCGACAGCCGCGAGGAGCCAAGGGCGACCAGCGAGACGACGATGGACGCTCCGGTGGACGCTGACGCCTCCACCGGCAAGACTGCCCAGGACGAACACGCGGTGCGTGACGATGTCGCCGACGCGGGTGATGGGCGCCGCGAGCCCAGCTTGAGCGCGCGTCGTGACGATGACGTCGCCAGCGAGCCCGGCGACGCTGCCATGCCGTCTCTGGCGGCGGACCCACAGGACCACGAGGAGTTCGACGAGGATCAGTATCGTCTGGTGGACTTCGAGGGGATGGGAGATTCGTTGAAGGATCGCTCTCGTCGCATGGGGTCCTCCGTGCATCGTTTTGGCGCTTCGCTGCAGAAGTCGCTGGGAGAACGCCGGGAACAGAAGCGTATCGAACGCGAGAAGCGTGAGAAGGAAAGAGCCGAGAAGGCACGGCTCAAGGCCGAGCAGAAGGCCGAACAAGCCAAGCTCAAGGCCGAGGAAGAAGCTCGCCGGCAGGCCGAACAGGCACAGCATCAGGCCGAACAGCAGCGTCAGCGGCAGCAGGAAGAAGGGCTGCGTCAGGAGCAGGCCGCCCAGGAGGCCGAGCGCCGCCGTCAGGAAGCCTTGCTTGCCAGGCAGACCGCTGCCGATCAGCGTGGCGCCTCGTCGATGGAAGACGAAGCCTCGTTCGACGATGCCACGTACGACGAAGCCGCGTATGACGAAGCCGCATTTAACGAAGCAGCGGACGCCAATGCCGAAGACTCCAGGGTGCGCACCCATCCGGTGCTCGAGAAGGCCCTGCGCCACGACGTCAACGCCGAGCATGCCCGTGACAGCCTGAGCAATGCCGAGGAAATCATCGTCATCAGCGTGATGTCCCGTGACGAGGACGGCTTCCCTGGCACGACCCTGCTGGAGCTGATGATGGCCTGCGGTTTGCGCTACAGCCGAGACATGGGCATCTTCCATCGCTTCGAGACCGAGGACGAGGGCAGCGCCCTGCAGTTCTCCATGGTCAACGTGCTCAAGCCCGGGACCTTCCCGATCGAAGCCATGGACGACTTCACCACACCTGGCATCACCCTGCTGATGCCGCTGCCCAGCGCCAAGGACAGCTCGGCGGCCTTCGAGGCCATGGTCGAGACCGCGATGGTGATCGTGCGCCATATGGGGGGTGAGCTGAAGGACGAGAATCACAGCGTGATGACCGCCCAGACCGTGGAGTTTGCCCGCCAGCGGGTGCAGGAGTTCGAGCGCCGCCACCGCCTGCATCGTTATCAGGTGAACTGACCGCGCAGGCGCTGCCTGGTACGCGACGGCCCCGTGGAGACACGGGGCCGTCTGCGTTTTCCTTCTGTGTCTTGATGGGGTGGACCGGGGTTGCCTGTCGGGGGCGGTGATGTCTGGCGGTTTTCTCCCGGCGGGCATGGGGTAGAATGGCCGATCATCAGCACTTCGCACTTCGCCAGGACAAGGGTTTACATGACCACCGATGCTTCGACCCGTGACGAGGTCGCGCGGCTTCGCACCGAACTCGATGACGCCAACTACCGCTATCACGTGCTCGACGACCCGCGCCTGCCCGACGCCGAGTACGACCGGCTGCTGCGTCGGCTGACGGAGCTCGAACAGGCGCATCCCGAGCTTGCGAGCCCCGACTCGCCGACCCAGCGGGTCGGTGCCAAGCCCGCCGACGGCTTCCCCGAGGTGACCCACGCGCTGCCCATGCTGTCGCTGGACAACGCCTTCGATGACGATGAGATACGAGCCTTCGTCAAGCGGGTGGCCGAGCGTATGGAGCTGGACGCCGACGCACTGTCGTTCAGCTGTGAGCCCAAGTTCGACGGCGCCGCGGTCTCGCTGGTCTACCAAGACGGTGTGCTGGTCAGCGGTGCCACACGTGGCGACGGCCGTACCGGCGAGGGCATCCTGTCCAATCTGAAGACGCTGAAGTCCATTCCGCTGCGCCTTCGGGGCGAGACGCCGCCGACGCTGATGGAGGTGCGCGGCGAGGTCATCATGCGTCACCAGGAGTTCGAGGCGATGAACGAGCGTGCCCGTGAGCAGGGCAGCAAGGTCTTCGCCAATCCTCGTAATGCCGCCGCCGGCAGCCTGCGCCAGCTCGACCCCAGGGTGACCGCCACGCGGCCACTCGAATTCCGTGGCTACCAGGTAGCGCGCCTCGAGCCCGACACAGGCGCAAGCACCCATAGCGAACTGATGCAGCGGGTGGCCGAGGTCGGCCTGCCGGTCAGTCGCGAGCTCGAAGTGGTCAAGGGGGCGGACGGTGTAATCGACTACTGCCGCCGCCTGGGGGAGCGTCGTGAGCGCCTGGACGTCGATATCGACGGGGTGGTGATCAAGGTCGACGAGCTACGCCTGCAGCGCGAGCTGGGCTTCGTTTCGCGGGCGCCGCGCTGGGCCATCGCCTTCAAGTTCCCGGCTCAGGAGCAGACCACGACCCTCACCGACGTGGAATTTCAGGTGGGGCGCACCGGGGCGATCACCCCGGTGGCACGGCTCGATCCGGTCAGCGTGGCCGGGGTGACGGTGTCCAACGCCACCCTGCACAACGCCGACGAGATCGCGAGGCTTGGCGTGCGCATCGGCGACCGGGTCGCCATTCGCCGCGCCGGCGACGTGATCCCCCAGGTGGTCAGGGTGGTCGAGGCGGCAGGCGACGGCCAGGACATCGTCTTCCCCGAGCGCTGCCCGGTGTGCGAGTCCGAGATAGAGCGGATTGAGGGCGAGGTGGTGGCACGCTGCTCCGGCGGGCTGGTATGCGCCGCCCAGCGCAAGGAGGCGCTCAAGCACTTCGCCTCGCGCCGGGCGATGGACATCGACGGCCTCGGCGTCAAGCTGATCGATGCCCTGGTCGAGCGTGACTGGGTCAAGACCCCGGCGGACCTGTTCAGCCTGTCCGCCGAACGACTGGCAGAACTGCCGCGCATGGCCGAGAAGTCGGCCAGCAATCTGGTCGAGGCGCTGGAAAGGGCCAAGGCCACCACCCTGGCACGCTTTATCTACGCCCTGGGTATCCGCGAGGTCGGCGAGGCCACCGCGGCCAACCTGGCGAGCCACTTCGGCAACCTCGATGCCCTCAAGCAGGCCGACCGTGAAACGCTGGAGGCGGTGGACGACGTGGGTCCGGTGGTGGCCGCCCATATCGCCACCTTCTTCCACCAGGCGCACAACCTCGAAACGCTGGAGGCGTTGATCGCCGCCGGGGTGCACTGGGACGAGGTCGACGTCGGCGAGCGCCCCACGCCATTGGAAGGCCAGACCTGGGTGCTCACCGGTACTCTGGAGACCATGACAAGGGACGAGGGCAAGGCGCGCCTGCAGGCGCTGGGCGCCAAGGTGGCCGGCAGCGTGTCGAAGAAGACCCATTGCCTGGTGGCCGGCCCCGGTGCCGGCAGCAAACTGGCCAAGGCCGAGCAGGCGGGGGTCGAGGTGATCGACGAGGCGACCTTCCTCGCGCGCCTGAACGAGTGGGAATCCGAGAGTTCGGAGGAGCAAGCATGAGCCGTTTCGTCGAAGTACCCTATCGCATGTTGCCCGGGGAGACACTGGACGCCCTGCTCGAGAGTTTCGTCACCCGTCAGGGCTACGACACCACCGACACCGGCGAGGGCATGAAAGGCTGGGTCAAGGAACTCAAGGGTCAGCTCGAGCGCTCGGAGCTGATCATCGCCCACGACCTCGAGACCGAGAGCACCGAGGTGCTGACCCTGGCCCAGTGGCGATCCTTTGGCAGAGACATCGCAGATGACGAGGAAGAAGGAGACATCTGATCTGCCGATGTCCCAGGCCGCCTGACGCTTGCTGCGGCGGGTGAAAAAGACGACGGCCCGCCTTCAAGGCGGGCCGTCGGCGTCTGGGCGTTGCTGCTCGCGTCCAGCCCTGGAGCAAGCTCTGGTGCTAGCCCTGGTGCAAGCCCCGGAGCTAGCTCTATAGCCAGGCCCTGGAGCCCGCCCTTTTGCTAGCCCTGTCGCTAGCCCTGGCGCTTGCCCTGGACGATATCGCGGATCAGCCGCCGCCCCGGGTGCAGGTGGTCGGCCAGGGGGGCTTCCAGCGGCAGCGGTTCATCGCAGATCCGCGAGGCCAGCAGTTCGGCGCACAGCGGCGCGCTGGCCAGCCCCCGTGAGCCGTGGGCGGCGCTGATCCACAGGCCGGGATGGTGGCTGCCAGCGACGTCCGGCACCCGGGTGGCGTCCTTGGCCAGCACCGCGTAGTCGCGAAGCCATGCCGGCTGATCGGGCAGCGGGCCGGCGTAGGGCGTCTTGTCGGGGCTTGCGCAGCGCACACCGCCACGGCCATCGAGGTTCTCTATCGCCAGAGGATGGCCGGCCTGGCGCAGCTGGTCGAGGTAGCCCGGCAGGGTTCTGTCGAGTTCCTCCAGGTTGGCCTGGTGGTCTTCGTCGAGGGTGTCGTTGTCGCTACGCCCCGGGGCAAAGGTCGCGCCGAAGGTCAGCACGCCATCCAGCGGCGGTGCCACGTAGCCACCGGCGCAGACCACTCGCTTCGGCGCCGGGGCCTCGAGCGCCAGGGGCGCGCGGCTGACCTGGCCGCGTACCGCCTGCAGCGGCAGGCCAGTGACCTGGCTGAAGTCAGCCGAGCGATAGGCGGCGGCGACGATGACCTGATCCACCTCGATGGCGACGCTGGAGTGATCGCCCTTCGGGGCGTGGCTGCCGACAAGACGCCAGCCGCCGTCCTCCAGAGGCTCGATGCTGTCGATGCTGGCCTGGACGAAGGTCACCCCTGGCGTGCGGGCGAGCTGCTCGCACAGCTCGCGCGGCCTGGCCCAGCCTGCCAGCGGATAGTAAAGGCCGCCGTGGGGCAGCGAGAGCCCGGCGAGGCTGGAGGCCTCGTCGGCGTCGATGCCACGCACCACCGTGTGGGGAAGGCCGTGGTGATCGAGAAAGCGTCGCTGACGACGGGCCTCGCGCTCGTTGGCACCGAGTTGCAGCACGCCACAGGGCGACCACAGGCGCTGCTCGGGGTCGAGCCGGGCAAGCCAGCGCTGGCTGTAGAGCAGCCCGCCCAGATAGACCCGGCTCTGGTGGTTGGTGTCGGCGGCGAGCTTCACGTAGAGCGCGCCCTGGACATTGCCGGAGCCCCCGCTGCCGGGTCGCGAAGCGTCGATCAAGGTGACCTCGACACCGCGTCGGGCCAGTGCCTCGGCGGCGCTGCAGCCGGCGATGCCCGCGCCGACGATGGCCACGCGCCGACAGGGTCGCGCCTCAGGGGGGAGAAACCAGGGGGTGTGACGTCTGCCGGTATCGTCGGGAGGCGTGTCGATCTCGCCGGCGAGCATCTCGCGCTTGCGTCCGTGGCCCGGTACCTTGCGCCAGGTGAAACCGGCGGCCTTGAGCCCGCGCTTGACGATACCGGCGCAGGTGAAAGTAGCGAAGGTGGCGCCAGGACGGGAGTGCGCCGCCATCGCGGCGAACAGTGCAGGCTGCCACATCTCGGGATTCTTCGACGGGGCGAAGCCGTCGAGGAACCAGGCGTCCACCAGGCCGTCGAGCAGCGCAAGGCGTTCGCTGCTGTCACCCAGGTGCAGATCGAGAATGACCCGGGGCGACAGCACCAGTCGATGCACCCCGGTGACCGCCGCCGGCCATTGGCGAATCAACGCCGCCGCCTTGTCGGCCAGATCCGGCTGGCCTGCCAGGGCCCGAGTCAGATCCTCGGCGCTCATGGGATAGCGCTCGGTGGAGACGATGTGCAGCCGCGCCCCGGGGGGCGCCAGCGCCTCGAAGCTGTGCCAGGCGCACAGCACGTTGAGCCCGGTGCCGAAGCCCGTTTCACCGATCACGAAGGGGCGCTGCTCGTGCCAGGCGGCAAAGCGCTGGGGCAGCCGGTTGGCGGCGATAAACACGTGCTCGGTCTCGGCGCGACCGTCGTGGCGCGAGAAGTACACATCGTCGAAGGCACGGGAGTGAGGGCTGATTCCGCTGTCGTCCTCTCGCCAGTCCAGTTCGGCGGTAGTGGCGGCGGTCAGGGCGGGGAGGCCATCTGGAGATGATGTCACGTCGAAGATTTCCGGCTGGCGGGGCTGGTCAAGAATTGATCACTCTGTTGTCGAGGGCGTGGCAACAGGGTTACAGCAATGCGTCCGCGGCGTTTCAACAGACTTTTCCACAGACTCTGTGAACAAGCGGGCTGTGAACAAACCCGGTGCAAACAGGCTGTCCGTGAACGGTAGCCAGGACATCGCTTGTCCACGAACAGGTGCCAGAAGCAGGGTGCCCGCGATCCCGCCAGGTGCGCGGGACAGGCACTCGGCTCGCCTCAGGGCAGGACCTTCTTGAACGGCTTGACGGTGACCGACGCGTAGACGCCGGCGATCATGTAGGGGTCGGCATCGGCCCAGGCCTGGGCGCTGGCCAGGTCGTCGAACTCGGCGACCACCAGGCTTCCGCTGAAGCCGGCGTCTCCGGGATTTTCGCTGTCCACCGCCGGGTGCGGTCCGGCCAGCACCAGGCGTCCCTCATCGCGCAGGGCCTCGAGTCGAGCCAGGTGGTCGGGCCGGGCGGCCAGTCGACGTTCCAGGCTGTTGTCCACATCTTCGCTGATGATCGCGTAGAGCATCGATAGTTCCTCGATAGGGCCCGGTTGACGTTGGCCCGGGCAGACTCGCCGGGCGGTCGGATGCCGCTCTACGGCATCCTGGATGACGATCACCCGGCTCGGGGAGGCGCATGCGCGACGCGACCAGCATTGACCGCGGCAGGCGCCACGCGCACCATGGAGGCCATATTCTGTCAAAGTCGCCGCCCGGCGTCATGTCGAGGAGCCAGTTTCCTGTCCCATGCCAGCCCTTCCTGAGTCCTTCGAGGGCACGGCCCTCGCCATCGATCTGCATATGCACTCGACCGCTTCCGACGGCGCTCTTGCGCCGTCGGAACTGGTGACGCTGTGCCACGCCAAGGGGCTTTCGCATATCGCCCTGACCGACCATGACAGCCTCGAGGGGGTCGCCGAGGCCGACCGTCGCGCCCGCGAGCTTGGGCTGTCGGTGCTGCCCGCCAGCGAACTGTCCTGTCAGTGGCGGGGACTCAATATCCATGTGGTCGGGCTGTTGCCGTCGGGGCCGGGGGACATGCTGGAAGCCGGCCTTGCCGAGCAGGCCATCGCCCGCGAGAAGCGTGCCGAGACCATTGCCCGGCGACTCGAGCGCATCGGCCTGAGCGACGGGCTGGCCAAGGCGCGTGCCTGGGCCGGCAGCGACCGGCCGCTCAATCGCCCCGACTTCGCCCACGTGATGGTGGCAGAAGGGCTGGTGGCGGATCTGTCCGGGGCCTTCAGCAAGTATCTTGGCAACGGCAAGATCGGCGACGTGAAGTCGCATTGGCCCTACCTGTCCGAGGTGGTGGAGTGGATCCTCGACAGCGGCGGCGTGGCGGTGCTGGCTCATCCCCTTCGCTACAAGCTGACCCGGCGCAAGCGCGGCCTGCTGCTCGACGAGTTCTGTCGGGCGGGGGGCCAGGCGGCGGAGCTGGTCAGCGGCTTCCAGAACCCGGATGTCACCCGGGGCCTGGCGCGACAGTTGATGGAGCGCGACCTGTACGGATCGCTGGGCAGCGACTTTCACTTTCCGGGAGGACACCTGGCGCCGGGCAGCATGAGTCCGATTCCGCGCACCGCGGTGGCGCCGGTGTGGGCCCATCCGCGCCTTGCCGCCTGGTTCGCCAGCGCGGCGAGTACGGACGTGGCGGGCCCTGGCGCGATAAATGCGAGCGTGGACGATGACACCCCGCGCGCACTAGGCCCTGAAGACCAGAGCCCGGAAGGCGAGAGTCCGGAAGACCAGAGCCCCGAAGACAAGAACGCCGCCCATTCGGTCTAGTCTCAGAGGGAAGGCCCGCGCTGCGCCTCGTGCTTTCTTCGCCAACTTCTTTTGCCCGTTTGTTCGCCAGGGAGGCAACATGACCCAGTACTTTCAGATTCACCCCGACAACCCCCAGAAGCGCCTGATCGACCGCGCGGTCGAGATCATCCACAAGGGCGGAGTGGTGGCCTATCCGACCGACTCGGGCTACGCCCTGGGCTGCCACCTGGGGGACAAGAAGGCCATCGAGAAGATCAAGTGGCTCAGGTCGCTGGACGACAAGCACAATTTTACCCTGGTGTGCTCGGACCTGTCGGAGATCGGCACCTACGCCAAGGTGGACAACGCCGTCTTCCGCCTGCTCAAGGCCCACACCCCAGGCGCCTACACCTTTATCCTGCACGCCACCACCGAGGTGCCCCGGCTGCTGCTGCATCCCAAGCGCCGCTCCATCGGCGTTCGGGTGCCGGACCACGAGATCTCGCGTGCCCTGCTTGAACGCCTGGGCGAGCCGCTGATGAGCGTGACCCTGATTCCGGTAGGGGAGGCGTTGCCGATGACCGACCCCGAAGAGATTCGCGATCGCTTCGGTGCGCACCTGGATCTGGTGATCGACGGTGGCGCCTGTCAGCTGGAGCCGACCAGCGTGATCGATCTGCGCGACATGCCGCCGGTCATCGTGCGCGAAGGGCGCGGCGATATCTCACCCTTCCAGGAGTAGCGCTCGACGCAAACCAGCGAAAGCATGCGGCGCATTGTCAGAAAGGCGACAGGCGAATACCGCCACGATGATGGGGTCGCGTTCCTGGCTCGCTCTCCCGGGCCGCGGTTGTGGACCCCGCCTTAGACAGAGGGCCCGCTGCGGTCGGGATTGCTGACGCCATCGTCTTCGTCATCTTCGCGCTTGGCCTTTTCTTCCTCACCGCCGTCGTCCTCCGGTTCCTCTTCTGGTTCTTCCTTCGGCGCGTTGGGGTCGGGGGTGTCCTCGTCGAGCCAGGTGCCACAGATCAGGCAGTACTTGGCACGCTGCTCGTGGCGGTCGTGGCCGCAGCCTGGGCAGGCTTCGTCGGAGTAGCGATCGGCACGAATCGAGCGGATTACCTCGGCGGAGAAGACCCCGGTGGGGACCGCGATGATCGAGTAGCCGATCAACATGACCACCACGCTGATGGCCTGGCCAAGCGGCGTCACCGGCGAGATATCGCCGTAGCCCACCGTGGTCAGTGTCACCACCGCCCAGTAGATGGCTACCGGAATGCTGGTGAAACCGGCCTCCCTCGGCTCGATCAGATACATCATCGAGGCGAAGATGGTCACCAGCATGAACACCGTGAACAGGAACAGGAAGATCTGGTGGCCGCTGCGCTTCAGCGCGTCGATCAACAGGCGTCCCTCGCCGACGAATTCCATCAGTCTCAGTATCCGGAAGATGCGCAGGCTGCGCAGCAGGCGGATGACGATCAGCGACTGGGCCCCGGGGATCAGCAGCGCCAGCCAGCTCGGCAGGATGGCGATCAGGTCGACGGTGCCGTAGAAGCTCTTCAGATAATTGAGCGGCCGCTCGAGGCAGTAGAGCCTGAGGACCAGCTCGATGGTAAAGAGAATGGTGAAGGTCCATTCGATGGCTCGGAACAGCTCGCCATACTGCATGCGCAGGCTATCGACACTCTCCAGCACCACCACCAGCACGCTGACCAGGATGGCGGTGATCAAGGCGATGTCGAAGCCCTTGGCCAGCCGGGTATCCGACTCGAAGATGATCTGAAAGATGCGCGTCTTGAGGCCTTCGGCGGCCGGCTTGTAGCCGTTGATCACGGGCATGTCCTTGTGGTCTCGGGGCATTCTCCTGCAGGGATTGGGCTATCGCCTACAGGAAATAGGGCCATCGTCGGCGTTGCTCGCTATTGACGTTACTCCATCTCGACGTTGTCGGGTAGCCGGCGACCGAGTCTCAACAGGCCGGCGCCGACCTCGGCACTGAGCCAGTCGGGACGGTGCTCTGCGTCCTCGAGGGAGCCTTGCAGGTGCTTCACTTCCTCACCGACTCCGGGCGCCGACGAGCACTGTGCAAGCCGCTCTAGCGTCTCCCGGGCGGTGACCATCCAGCCGCTGTCCTGGGTGTCGGCGTAGGCGTCGAGGGCGACCACCAGGCGATGCAGCAGGGTCGAGGGGCTGTCGCCGGACGGCAGCCGCCAGCCCTCCGCCAGTGCCGTTCCGCGAGCCGCCTTGCTGGTGTCCGATGGGCGCAGCGGGACGCTCTCGGCGAAGCCGTCGGCCAGTTCCAGCAAGCGCTCGGCGTCTCCCCGCTTGAGCTCGAGCTCGACCTCGCGAATGGTAACGCTTAGCTCCCCCACGCGAATCTCGCCCTCGTCGAGGGCGATTTCGACCTCGCCACCATCGCTTTGCAAAAGCCACACCTCCCGCTGAAAGTCGGTGGTAAAGCAGGGAACCAGGCGGGTCAGCAGGGTCTCGTCCAATGCCTGGATCGGCTCGAGCCCCTTGAGACCTTCCAGGTCGAGGGTGTCGCCGGCCACCTTCCATTCCCATTCTCCCCGGGTGGACAGGCCGCCACCGCCCTGGCCGCTGGTCTTCAGGGTCTGGCGCCACTCGTCGCCGATACGCCGCAGACGCAGGGCGACGCGGGCCTCTTTGAGATCTCCCTCTGGGGTGTCGTAGTAGGTATTGACCAGCGTCTCACGGCGGGAAGCCTCTCCGGCGAGGCGGGGGTGGCGTCGTAGCGCATCCGGGCCGTCCGGCCCCAGGGCGAGTTTGAGTTCGACTTCATGGCTCATGCGGAGCGTCCTGACAGGGATAATGGAGGGTGAATCACATCAATGTGACGTTAGTGTGGCGGTATTTTTTCCATGACGTGACAGTTTGGGGTCACTATACTGTCGCCGCCATTTCTCCAGTGTCCGTGACTCCCTATGGTGACATCAAATCCGTTTTCGGCGATGTTTGGCCGCTCCCCCTTTCAACCGCTGCTGGCCCATATCGAAAAGGCGCACGACTGCTCTGCCGAGCTGCTGCCCTTCTTCGAGGCGACCCTTAGGGGCGACTGGGATGCGGCGGCCTCGCATCGTGAAGTGATTACCCGGCTCGAACACGAGGCGGACTCGCTGAAGACCGAGCTGAGGCTGAACCTGCCCAACACCCTGTTCCTGCCGGTTTCCCGTTCGGACCTGCTGGACCTGGTCAGCGTTCAGGACAAGATCGCCAACAAGACCCGCGACATCACCGGCATCATGCTCGGCCGCCAGATGCAGGTACCCGACGCCCTGGCGACCCCGATGCGCGAGTACATCGCCACCGCCGTCGACTGTGTCGCCCAGGCGCGTCAGGCCCTCGAGGAACTCAAGGACCTGCTCGAATCCGGCTTCGGACGCAATGTCACCGAGCTGATGCAGAAATTGATCCGTGGGCTGCATGATCTGGAGCAGCGTGCCGACGAGCAGCAGATCGCCATTCGTCGCCAGCTGTTCGCCCTAGAGAAGGACCTGCCGCCGGTAGACGTGATGTTCCTCTATCAGATCATCGAATGGATCGGAGAAGTGTCGGACCGCGCCGAGCGGGTCGGCAGCCGACTCCAGATCATGACGGCGAACTGAAGACCGTCTTTCCATCCGACCGCCCGCGGGCGGTCTGACGTCATTCAGACTTTCCTCAGTCAGCAATCAAGGGATCTTCTCCCATGTCGATCATTGCCCAGCACGGTGACATCTTCATCCTACTGGCCTGCGCGTTCGGTTTCTTCATGGCCTGGGGCGTCGGTGCCAATGACGTGGCCAACGCCATGGGTACCTCCGTAGGTTCACGGGCGGTCACCATCAAGCAGGCGATCATCATCGCCGTCATCTTCGAATTTCTCGGTGCCTGGCTGGCCGGTGGCCAGGTCACCGAAACCATCCGCAAGGGCATCATCAATCCGGCCCTTCTGGAAAACGACCCCCAGTTCCTGGTCTACGGCATGCTGGCCTCGCTGCTGGCCGCCGGCACCTGGCTGCTGATCGCTTCGATGAAGGGCTGGCCGGTGTCCACCACCCATTCCATCGTCGGTGCCATCGTCGGTTTTGCCCTGGCAGGGCTCGGCATCGAGGCGGTGGGCTGGGGCAAGGTGGGCCAGATCGCCGCCAGCTGGATCGTCTCGCCGCTGCTCGCGGGCTCCATCGGTTTCATGCTGTTCAAGTCGGTGCAGCGTCTGGTGTTCGAAGCCGACGACCCGTTCGCCGCTGCCAAGCGCTATGTGCCGATGTACGTGTTCCTGGTGGGTTTCATCGTCGCCATGGTGACCCTGACCAAGGGCCTCAAGCACGTGGGCCTGCACCTTGCTCCCTTCGAGAGTCTGTTGATCGCGGTGCTCTTTGGCCTGGCGCTGATGGGCCTGGGTATCTGGCGCGAGCGCAGCATCGGCCGTAGCCAGCGCAAGACCGACTCCTTCGGTTTCGAAGGTGTCGAGCGAGTGTTCGGCGTGCTGATGATCTTTACCGCCTGTGCCATGGCCTTCGCCCATGGCTCCAACGACGTCGCCAATGCCGTCGGCCCCCTGGCCGCGGTCATCAGCGTGGTGCATGAGCATGGCAGCATCGAAGGCGCCTCGGCGGTGCCCTGGTGGGTGCTGGTGCTGGGCGGTGGTGGCATCGTGGTCGGCCTGGTGACCTATGGTCACAAGGTCATCGCCACCGTCGGCACCGGCATCACCGAGCTGACCCCGAGCCGTGGCTTCGCCGCCACCCTGGCCGCCGCCACCACCGTGGTGCTGGCCTCGGGAACCGGCCTGCCGATCTCGACCACCCACACCCTGGTGGGTGCGGTGCTGGGCGTGGGTCTGGCCCGTGGTCTTGCCGCCCTCAACTTGCGGGTCATCGGTACCATCGTGATGTCCTGGCTGATTACCCTGCCGGCAGGGGCGGGCCTTGCGATCATGTTCTTCTTCATGTTCAAGGGGATCTTCAACTAACGGGTTGGAAAGGGGCGATAGGGCTGACAGGCGAGATCGCCAGGCGATCGTGTTGCTCACTCCTCCCCCCCCCACCACACACACCCGCTACGGCGCCTTCGGGCGCCGTTGTCGTGTCTGGCATTCACAGCTGCGCAGGTGGCAACCGGGCGTAACGGGCGGGGCGGGTGTGGGTCGATAGCAGGCTCTGATATAGTGAGAACTCCTTTCTCCTTGTCCGCCGCAGCAGGTCCGGTCCTTGAACACGTCCTTTTCCTTCGTCGACTGGTTTCGCCATTCCTCGCCCTATATCAATGCCCACCGTGGCCGCACCTTCGTCGTGCTGGTCGAAGGGGAGGCGATGGCGGCGGGGCGAGGGGAGTCGCTGATCCAGGACCTGGCGCTCTTGCACACCCTGGGGGTCAAGCTGGTGGTGGCCTTCGGCATTCGCCATCAGGTACACAGCGTGCTCGAGGCCGAGGGTATCTCGCCGGTGCGCCATCAGGGGCGCTGGGTCGCCGACGAAACCATCATGGCCAGGGTCGAGCGGGTCGCCGCCGAGCAGCGCCTGTGGCTCGAGGCGCGGCTGTCACTGGGGCTGCCCAACACGCCGCTGCACGGTATCGAGTTGACCACGGTGTCCGGCAATCTGGTCATGGCCAAGCCCCTGGGGGTGCGTGACGGCGTCGACTTCCAGCGTTCCGGCGAGGTACGCCGGGTCCGCTCGGGGGCAGTCAGAGCCCTGCTCGAGCAGCACTCGCTGGTGCTGCTGCCGCCGCTCGGGTTTTCCAGCACTGGCGAGGTCTTCGATCTGGATGCCGCAGAGGTCGCCCAGCAAGTGGCAGTGGCGCTGAAGGCCGACAAGTTGATCCTGCTGGGAGAATCCGACGGTCTGCGCGATGACAGCGGGCGGTTGTTGCGACAGCTGTCTCCGGCGGAGGCGCGGCCGCTGCTGGACGACGCCTCTATCGGTGAGGAGCGCGCACGCCACCTGGGAGCCGCCTGCGAGGCGGCGTCCCATGGCGTCGCACGCACCCACCTGTTGTCCTGGCGCGACGCCGACGCTCTGCTGGGCGAACTCTTCACCCGTGACGGCGTCGGCACCATGATCACCCAGCATCGCTACGAACAGCTTCGAGCGGCGGGCGTGGAGGATATCGGCGGGCTACTGGAACTGCTGGATCCGCTGGAGAAGCGCGGCATGCTGGTCCCGAGATCCCGCGAACGGCTCGAGCACGAGATCGACGACTACCTGGTGATCGAGCGTGATGGCATGGTCATCGGTTGCGCCGCCCTGCACCGTTTCGACGACGCCAACGTCGGTGAGCTGGCCTGCGTGGCGGTGCACCCGGACTATCGTAGCGGGGCCCGTGGTGAACGCCTGCTGGCAGAGATCGAGCGTCAGGCCCGGCGCCAGGGCATCGATCGTCTGTTTGCCCTGACCACCCACACCGCCCACTGGTTTCTTGAGCACGGCTTTGTCCCCTCGGCGCTCGATGAACTGCCACCGCTGCGACGCGACGCCTACAATCATGCGCGGAAGTCGAAGGTAATGAGCAAGGCCTTGTAGGGCGTACCAGGGAAGGTGCTCGTCGACGTTTCGGCCAACAATTACGGCGTCTCCAAATGGAGACGCCGTAATTGTTTGTTAAATAAGGATATTTTGATTTTTACTCGTTTTGCGTCTGGAATTGGCGACGTTTGTTCAGGGGGCAGACCTCGAAAGTCGGCCATGACGCTCAAGATGTCTATGGTTGTCGATTTTTGATAATTTTAAGTTATTGATAATAAATAAGTTGCTTTGTTTTTGGCACGGTGATCGCAATAGTCTTGGCGAGCAGGGAAGGTGGCGATCAAGTGTCGTTGTCCTTCCGGGATCGGCGGAGAAATCACTGCCCTGTGCGACTCCGACGAACCCAGCGCCTGCTCCGCGTGATGTGCGACACAAGGTTGCGATGAGACGGCACCGGCCGATCAGGCATGGAGAGGTGTCGTGAAGAGCAAGGATGCTCTGGCAAGGAAGCCGACCCCTTCGGGGGAGTCTTTCGCTCCGCCGCCCAGGCGACGGAGCCAGAACGAGGCAGGATGGGAGACCATCCAAGGGGTGAGATCAAGTTCCTGGTAACGACGATCCCACCTTGGCTTCGGGCCCTTTGGGCCACCCGAAAACCGTTCAATGGGCGGACCAGGCCATCGATTGATCTGTTTTCGACCCTTCAGTTCCCTGCGTATTCGGGCCGGCCTAGCCGGCCCCTTTTTTTTCATACGGTTTTTTGCGAAGTCGGCTGAGCGTTTGACGCGGGGGTAATGGGCCAACTCTGGTATTCTTCTGGATGGATTGATGGACGCTTCATTCACCTTCCTTCACAGAACTCTGGTCATGACCTCTGCTGCCACGCGCCGTTGGCGCCCCCGCTCGTTGTTGCAACTGGTGCTGCTGGCCTTCGTGGTGGTCATGCTGCCGCTTGGTGTGCTGATGTACCAGGCTGGTCAGGCGCTGTCGGAGCTGTCGCGGCTGGCTGAGGTCAGCGCTCGTCAGGCGGTGTCCGAGACACGTCGGGCACGCACCCTGGGGTCGCTGGCGGTGGAAATGGAGCGTGGTGCGCGCCAGTACGCGGTGATCCAGGAAGAAAGCCTGCTCGACATCTATGCCGATCGTCTGGCCGAGTTCCGCGAGTTGCTGGCGCGTCAGCGCCTGCTGCTGCCCGATGACCCCGACATCCAGGCGCTGGAACGCCTGCTCGACGAACTCGCGACCCTGCCGCAACAGCCGCCGGAGGCCTACGCGGCTTCGCTCGACGACTTTGTAGCCTTTTCCCGACACGTCGAGGGTATGCGCCAGGCCACCAACAGGCGCATCGATCTGCGCCTGGACGCCATCCGTGAACGGGCTCGACAAGTGCAGCAACGCCTGTGGTGGCAGACCGGGGCGCTGGTCTCGGCGAGTCTGATGCTGATGCTGTTGTTCACCCGCTTGATCATACGCCCGGTGCGTCAGCTAGAGCGGCGCATCCTCGGCATTGGCAGTGGCTATCAGGACAGCCAGCAGCGCCACGTTCAGGGCCCTGCGGAGCTGGTAGCGCTGGGCGAGAGGCTCGACTGGTTGACCCATCGCCTGGAAGAACTCGAAGCCCAGAAACAGCAGTTCCTGCGCCATATGTCCCATGAACTGAAGACACCGCTGGCCAGCGTTCGTGAGGGATCGGCGCTTTTGTCCGATGGCGTGGCCGGTGAGTTGAGCCCGCGTCAGCGTGAAGTGCTGGACCTGATCGACGCCAGCGGCGCCGAACTGCAGCGCCTGATCGAGCAACTGCTCGACTATAATCTGTTGCAGCACCACCGCAGTGCGGCCATCGAGCGCCTCGACATGGCCACGGTGGCACGCGAGGTGCTGGCCAAGCATCGATTGAGCCTGCAGTCCAAGGAAATGGCGGTCGAAGTGTTCTCGGGCCCGCTGCAGTGGCGTGCCGATCATCAGGCCACCGCCCGATTGCTCGATAATCTGGTGTCCAACGCCGTGGCCTACGGTGAGGATGGTGGCAAGCTGCTGATTCGCGCCCGTGCACGCCACGACAGGCTCGAGCTCGAGGTAGCCAACACCGGCGAGCCGATCGCCGAGCAGGATCGCGACCACCTTTTCGAGGCCTTCTACCAGGGACGAGCACGACGCAAGGGTGCGCTCAAGGGCTCCGGCATCGGACTCTCCGTGGCGGCCGACTGCGCTCGTCTGCAGCACGGCCGGCTCGAGCTGATCGATGATCCCGAGTGGCCGGTGTGCTTTCGACTGACGCTGCCGGCAGCACCACCGGAAGATGGCCGACATTACGGCCTACATAACGATATAAGGCCCGCATTGACGGGTCAGGACGCAAGGAATCTGACGCTATGAACTCTAGGGGTGTGACCCTGACACCTCGACGCTCGCTTACCCGAGTCGTCGGCCCTGCCGCTGTTGTCAGTCTGATGCTGGTGATCAGCGGTTGTGAAATGCTGCCTATCGAGTCAGTCGGTGACGAAACACCGGCGGTCGAAGCGCTCGATCTGACCACCTGCCATGCAGAGGTGCCGACCTTTGCCGAGTCTTCTTGCATGTTGACCGACTGGATCGCCTTCGGTCTGGCCTCCCAGCGTGGCGATCGCCAGTGGCGTGACGCCATGCTGGCGCGGCTGGAAGGTCATGCGCCCGAGCAACGCCTGGGGCGCGCCGTGGCCTTGAGCTGGGGCAGCGAAGCCCAGTGGGACCAGGCGTCGGAGCTTTACAAGGCGGACCTGAGCCTGGCGCCCGTTGAACTCCAGCCCCTGCTGCGCTACTGGCTCAACGAACTCGAAGGGCGGCGCGCCCTGGATGACCGCGCCGGTCGCCATCATGGCGAGGTGGCTCGGCTACGCCAGGAAAACAAGGAACTGGCAGACAAGCTCGATGCAATGACCGCCATCGAGCAGAACATCAATCTGCGACAGCAGGCGGAATGAGAGCAGAGCACCAACCAGCGACAGCGGATGGAGTGAAATTGTGGAGACGGTGATATGAAGCAAGTCGCAGCGACCGCGAACGCCAGGACATCGGCCCATGTACTGCTGGTAGACGATGATGTCAGCCTGCTGAAGCTTCTGGGCATGCGCCTGGAAAGCCGCGGCTATCGGGTGACCACCGCCGAGAGCGGTCGCGAGGCGCTCAAACGGCTGGAAGAAGGGCGGCCGGATCTGGTGCTGTCTGACCTGCGCATGGATGAAATGGACGGCATGGCGCTGTTCCAGGATATCCAGCGGCGCATGCCCGGCCTGCCGGTGATCATCCTGACCGCCCATGGCTCGATTCCGGATGCGGTCAGCGCCACTCGCCAGGGCGTGTTCAGCTTTCTGACCAAACCGGTGGACCGCGAAGAGCTGTTCGGTGCCATCGACGATGCTCTGTCCAATACCGCCAGCAGCGGCGAAGGTGACGACAGCTGGCGCGACGAGATCATCACCCGCAGCCCTGAAATGGAGCGTATTCTCGAGCAGGCGCGGATGGTGGCGGGGTCCGATGTCAGCGTGCTGGTCACTGGACCATCGGGCTCCGGCAAGGAGCTGCTGGCCAATGCCATCCACAAGGCCAGCGCCCGCGCCGACAAGCCCTTTATCGCGATCAACTGCGGCGCGCTGCCGGAGCAGTTGCTGGAAAGCGAGCTGTTTGGCCACGCCAAGGGCGCCTTCACCGGGGCCATCAGCGAACACGGCGGGCTGTTCCAGGCGGCCGACGGTGGCACCCTGTTCCTGGACGAGATCGGCGACATGCCGCTGGCGATCCAGGTCAAGCTGCTGCGGGTATTGCAGGAGCGTCAGGTGCGCCCGGTGGGCTCCACCACGTCGGTGCCGGTGGACGTGCGGGTGCTGTCGGCGACCCATCGCGATCTGGATCAGGCCATGCATGAAGGTGAGTTCCGTGAGGATCTCTACTATCGCCTCAACGTGGTCAACCTGAAGCTGCCGGCGCTCAAGGATCGCGCCGAGGATGTGCCGCTGCTGGTCAAGCATCTGGTGGCCCAGGCGGCGTCGCGCCACAAGCCCTTCGTCAAGGGGTTCTCGCCGGAGGCGCTCAATCTGCTGGCAACCTGTGCCTGGCCCGGCAATGTGCGTCAACTGGTCAACGTGGTCGAGCAGTGCGTGGCACTGTCCAGTGCGCCGATGATCCCGGAAGCCCTGGTGGCCCAGGCGCTGGCGGCGGAAGACAACGCCATGCCGACCTTCAACGACGCTCGCGCAGGATTCGAGCGTAGCTACCTGGTCAAGGTGCTGAAGATTACCGAGGGCAACGTGACCCAGGCGGCGCGCATCGCCGGACGTAACCGCACCGACTTCTACAAGCTGTTGTCCCGCCATGAGCTGGAACCCGCCTCGTTCAAGCCGGGGGTGGCAAGCCCTTCTCGCTAGCCCGATGGGCAGGCTCGGTGCGATGGGCCGAGCCCCCGAAGATCCCCGCTCCGGCCCCGTCCGGCTGCTTCAGCCGGCGGCGGTTCGTCGGCAAGGTGCCGCCCGCAAGATGCCGACAACCTAGGCCCCGTCGTCGTCCGACCGGTCGCCGGTGGCCTGCTTGCCTGCCGGCCATGTCTCGATCACCTCGACGTCCAGCTCGCCATCGGCGAGACGAGCGTGCAGTCGCTGGCCGGGCGCGGCCTGATCGGCACGGCGCACCGCCTGGCCGTCGCTGGCGGTGAGGATGGCGTAGCCACGACCTAATACGGCCAGCGGACTGACCGCCTGCAACTCCCGGGCGGCGGCTGCCAGGCGCTCGCGCCGATGGACCAGCGATAGCCGCTGGGCGCCGTCGAGACGGCGTCTCAAGCGGCTCAGTTGGCGCCGATTCTCGTCCAGGGTGAGTCCGGGCGAGCGCAGCGACAGACGGTGAGCCAGGTCTGTCTGGCGGCGCCGCTCGGCGACCACTCGACCGCTGATGGCGCGTCCGAGGCGTTCCTTCAGCTGGCCAAGACTATCGCGCTGACGTGCGATCGCCTCGCCGGGGTGACGCAGGCGCGAGCGCAGGTGATCCAGCCGCTGGCCTTCCCGCTGCAACAGGCGTGCTTGTGCACCCTTCAGACGATTGTCTGCCTGGGTTAGCCGGGCCGTCAGTTCCTGGCGCGAGGGCACCAGACGTTCGGCGGCGGCGGAGGGCGTCGGTGCGCTGGCGTCGGCGGCCAGATCCGACAGGCTCTGGTCGGTCTCGTGGCCCACCGCAGACATCACCGGCAGGCGCGAGTGGTGGATCGCTCGGGCCAGGTGTTCATCGTTGAAGGCCCACAGATCCTCGAGACTGCCGCCGCCACGGGTGATCAGCACCACGTCCCGGGCCGGGTCCAGCGTCGCCTGGCGATTGAGCAGGCCCAGGGCGGCGATGATCGCGGGCGCCGCCTCGGCCCCCTGGACCGGTACCGGTATCAGGGTCACCGTGACCAGCGGCCAGCGTGCCCGGAGTACCGCCAGCACGTCGCGCAGGGCGGCGCCGCTGGCGGAGGTCAGCACCAGCAGATGTCGCGGGGGAAAGGCCAGCGAGCGAGCGTTGGTGAAGACCCCCTGGTCGCCCAGGCGTTGCTTGAGCGCCGCCAGGGCGGCGAGCAGGGCGCCGGCTCCGGCGGCCTGCACCGCCTCGACGATCAACTGGTAGTCGCCCCTGGGCTCGAACAGCGAGACTCGGGCGCGCACCCGCACCAGATCACCGTCACGCATGGGCGTCGACACAAAGCGTCCACGCGTGCGAAACAGCACCGCCTTCACCTGGGCGCGTTCATCCTTGAGGGTGAAGTAGACGTGCCCCGAGGCCGGGCGCGAGACCCCCGACAGCTCGCCTTCGATCCACTGTTCGCCCAGGTCGGCCTCCAGCGTAGCGCGCGCGCGTCGATTGAGGTCGCTGACCGAGAGTACGTCCTGGGCGCTATCCGACGTCGCTGTCATGGAGGCTTCCTGGGCTGGCATTGAAGAGAATCGGCGAGCATCAGCGACTGGCAGGACCACGCTGGCAAGTGACAGGTTACCAGAGCCCAAGTCGCCGCTTCAGCAAAGTCGAACTACGCTTAACGGGACAGGCGGGCAACCGGTCTGCCTCGCACGCGCCGCTGCGACGGAGGAGGGCACATGTCGGGACTTCGCGCGCCCGATATCGGGCCTATCGTGGGGCACACCACGGCTCACAGCTGTCGGCTGTGGGTTCGCGGTATCGCTCCCAATGATGATGGCGTCGACCTGACCGCGTCCTTGCGCACCGTGGGCCTGCTGGCGGTGGTCGAGGACAATGGCTTGCCCCGCCTGATCGACGGTGATCCGTCACGTCCCCACGCCTTCTATTTTCGTCTGCACCGGGAGTTTGATCGTACCGGGACCTTCGAGCTGGGGGCCGAGGAAGGTCTGGGAGCGATCGATGGCGTGGCGCCGCTGGGCCAACCCGATGGGGTGGTGCCGTTGACGCCCGATACCCGCTACAAGGTGCGTGTCGCGACCCTCACCCTGGATGACACGACGCCCGACGTGGAAAGCCTGAGTGACGCCCAGATCGCCGCCAGGCTGCCCGACGTCAACGGCATGGCGTCGCTGCTCGCCGACCTAGATGGCGAGCACTGCGAGGCCGAATTCACCACCTTCGCCGCCGCAGTGGAGCCACGACTGGCCTTTCTGCTGGGGTCCTGTCGCTATCCCGGTACCCTGTGGAAGACCAAGGAAGCCGATCGCATCTTCGGCCCCATGGCCAGTCACTTGAGGCGTCGAGGCAGTCGGCCGGCGGCGCGCTTCAGCCTGCTGGTGGGCGATCAGATCTACGCCGATCAGTACAGTCGCTTCGTGCCGATCGGTCGCGCCGAGACCTTCGCCGAGTTTCAGGACCGCTATCGCCAGGCCTTTGGTTCCCCGCAGATGCGCCACTTCCTGCGCCAGGCACCGGTGTACATGATCCTCGATGACCACGAGATCGAGGACAACTGGCATCGTGACCGCCTCGCCGCCAAGCGCGAGCTGTTCAATGTCGCCATTGGCGCCTACATGAGCTACCAGTGGTCACACTGCCCGCGCAGCTTCGGGCGTCATCTGCACTATCACTTCGACTGCGGCGGCTATCCCTTCTTCGTCTGTGACACCCGTACCCATCGTACCTACGGTCGCGAGAACCGGGTGATGGACAACCATCTGCTGGGACGGCCCAGCATCGACCCCCAGCATCCTTCCCAGCTGGACGTGCTGCTCACGTGGCTGAGCGACCAGCAGGCCCGCTGCGGCGCGATGCCCAAGTTTGTCGTTACCTCGACGGTGTTCGCGCCCAGTCCGCTGGATGAAAGGCTCGATCCGGCCCTGGATGGCCATGACGCCCAGGCGCCGACGGATCTGGTGCGGACCAACCTCTCCCGGCGTGCCGAGAGCGATAGCTGGTCGGGGTTTCCGGCCACCCGCAAGGCGCTGGTCGAACATATCGTCGAGGCCGGCATCGACAACGTGATCTTCCTCAGCGGCGACGTGCACTGCGCCAATATCGCCGAGATGGTGGTGGAAGGGGGCGGTGGCGAGCCGCGACGGCTGTACGACGTCACCTCCTCGGCGCTGTACTGGCCGTTCTTCTGGGCCGACGGGGACCCCAACGGTTTTGTTCACGACTCCCGTCTGCCCGGTCAGGTGGATGGCTTTCCGCTGTTTGATGGTGACATGACGCTGCACTACCGGGCCTTTGGCTTCTATCAGCAGGAAAACTTCTGTCGCCTGGAGCTGGACCGCGCTCACCACCGTCTGCGGGTCAAGGTGATCGATCGCTACGGCGATGAAGTCAGGGTGACGGACCCCGATGGCTCCGTGGTGCCCTACAACGATCTGGCGCTGGTGCCCTGGTAGCGAGCGATATGGCCGGTAGCGGCAATGTCGAAATCGGGGCTGAAGGGCGCTGGGCTGGAGAGCGCTCGTTGGAAGAGTGCTTGTCGGAAGAGTGCTGACGGGCCGGTCGCCAAAGGGCGGGCGGCCCGGACGACAGGCGCAAGAGCAGGTCCTTTCCTGGAGAAATGGCGGTGAATACGACTAACCCCATGCTGGCGGGATTGCTGTTCGAGGAAACCATGCGAGGCCATTTTTCGCTCGGAAGCCAGGCGCCCGAGCGTGGTGAACGGCTGGGGCATGCAGAAGGCACCGAACTGGCCCTCCACGCCAAGGTCCAGATCGATGACATGGGCGCCTTCCTGGCCGACGACCGCCACCACGGCAGGCTGGGTGGTGTCGTCGATTTTGCCCCGCTGGGCCTTGGGCTGGTGATTCTCGAGGGCGACTTTCAGTTGTTTTCCCAGGGCCCCGGGGCGGGGCGTCAGATGGTCTACGACGCGGTTCTGGAACTGGATGAGCGGCGATTGTTCCTGCACGGGGTGAAGCGGGTCAACGACGATCCGGGGCCTGATCTCTGGCGTGATACCACCACCCTCTATACCACTCTGCATGAGGGCGAGAGCGCCACGGCCGACATTCTCGGGGCGGGCATCCTGCACCTGGGCGTGGCCGAGTTGATGGCCATGCTCAAGACCATGACGCCGACGGGCCAAGGGGATCTGCGCACGGTGGCGGATTTCGGTCGCTTCTTCTTTGGTGAACTGTGGCACCTCTATGCGCCCTGGGTCATTCGCCGGGAGCCCGAGGCATGAACTATGACGCCATCGTGGTGGGGTCAGGGTTTGGTGGGGCCGTGGCGGCCTGCCGGCTCGCCGAGGCTGGGCTCAAGGTGCTGGTGCTTGAGCGCGGAAGACGCTGGGAGCGCGAGGACTTTCCCCGGGGGCCGGATGATGACTGGTGTTTCGATGTGGACGCCCCTCGGGAGCGTCATGGCTGGCTCGACCTGCGCTTCTTTTCGCGCATGGCGGTGGCACAGGGCGCTGGCGTGGGTGGTGGTTCGCTGGTCTACGCCAATGTCTCGGTGCCGGCTGAGCGCTTCGCCTTCGACAGTGGCTGGCCGGAAGCGATCGACTTCGATGAACTCGTCCCCTACCAGGACCGGGTAGGCCAGATGCTGGAGGTGGCCGAGGTCCCCGCGGGCCAGGTCAGCGAGCGCTATCGACTGGTCCAGGAGGCCGCCGTGCGCAGCGGTGACGGCGATCGCTTTCGCCCCTTGCCGCTGGCGGTGCGCTTCGACCCCGACTGGAACTATCGGCTCAGTGAGCCTCACCACCGTCGACACAGTCGGCAGACCCTCAATGTCCACGGCAAGGAACAGGGGACCTGCATCCACTGCGGCTATTGCGATATCGGCTGCCCGGTGGGGGCCCGCAATACCCTTGACCTGAATTACCTGGCCCGGGCGGAGCAGCTGGGGGCACAGGTCCGTCCATTGAGCATGGTGCGATCGCTGGTGCCGGAGTCCGGGGGCTACCGGGTGACCTTTCAGCATCTGGAAGGCGCGCCGACGATCCGTCACGAGCGCGCCGAGCGAGTGATCCTTGCCGCTGGCTCGCTGGGGTCCACCGAGCTGTTGCTGCGGGCCAGGGACCAGTACCGCACCCTGCCGGAACTGTCGCCGCTGCTTGGCCATCGCTGGTGCGCCAATGGCGATTTCCTGACCCCCGCGATCTACCCGAACAGACGCATCGATGCCTGTCGCGGGCCGACCATCAGCGCCGCCATCGACTATCTCGACGGCAGCGACGGCGGTGAGCGCTACTTCGTCGAGGACGGCGGCTACCCTGACTTGATCGCCCACGCCTTGACGCAATTGCTGTCGCGCTCCGCCACCGCGAGCATGTTGCGGGGTGGCTGGCGCGCGGTGCTGGCCGAGGCGCTCAAGGAGAATGACCCCGATCGTTGCCTGATGCCCTGGTTCGGCCAGGGCATGGACACCGCCGACGGGGTGCTGAGGCTGACGCGGCGTTGGCTGGAGCGAGAGCCGTCGTTGAGCCTGGACTATCGGGTGGCCGCGTCGCGAGCCACGGTGCAGGCGCTGTGCGAACGCCACAAGCGCCTGAGCGCGGCCACCGGAGGCGTCGCCATCGAGCCACCGAGCTGGCGCCTGCTGGACTATTTGATCACCCCGCACCCACTGGGCGGTTGTCCCATGGGAGAGAATCGCTGGGACGGGGTGGTCGACCATGCCGGGGAGGTGTTCGGCTATCCGCGACTGTACGTGCTCGACGGTGCCATCGTGCCGCGCGCGCTGGGGCTCAATCCCTCGCGCACCATCGCCGCCCTGGCCGAGCGCGCCATGGCGCGGATGCTGGCCTAGCAGACGGAAGCGGCGACCCACCGGGAGGTAACATCATGGCCCGCGAGATCCCCCTCTATACCCTCGACGGCGTTGTCGACGCCGAGGTCACCCAGCACGGCTTCTGTACCGAGGACGGCCTGGGGCTGTCACTGCTGCGCTTTCGTCGTGGCCAGGGGCGCATGGCGGTAATGATCGTTCACGGCCTGACCACCTCCAGCGACATGTTCATCCAGCCCGAGCATCGCAATCTGGTCAGCTTCCTGCTGGACGAAGGGGTCGACGAGGTGTGGACACTGGACTTCCGCATGAGCAACCGCCACCCCTACAACCTGCAGCCCAACCGCTACTCCATGGATGACTGTGCGCTGTTTGACTTTCCCGCGGCGGTGGCAAAGATCCGTCAGGTCGCCGGTGACGACGTCGAGCTGCACGTGATCGCTCATTGTCTCGGCTCGATGGGCTTTGCCATGGCACTGTTCGGCGGCACCGTCAGCGGCATTCGCTCCTGCATCCTCAACAGCGTTGCGCTGACGCCCCATGTACCGCGCTGGTCGAGGATCAAGGGCCACATCTTTCCCTTCGTGATCGAGCGCATCTTCCAGCAGCCCTACGTCAGCCCGCGCTGGAGCGAGGATCCAAGATTCACGCTGGGCAAGCTGTTGTCGAAAGGCGTATCGCTGTTCCACCGCGAATGCGACGTGCCGGCCTGCCATATGCTGTCGCTGATGTGGGGCACCGGCTGGCCGGCACTGTACAACCACGAGAACCTGGACGAGCGCACCCACCGACGGGGTGGTGACCTCTACGGCCCGGTAGGGCTCAACTACCACCGGCATGTCTTGAAGATGCTGGGCCGGGGCCATCGCACGGTGAAGATGCGCGAGGCGCCCGAATACGCCGCGCTACCCGACGACTACCTGCTCGAGGCGCGCCGCGTCGATACCCCCTGCCTGTTGCTGACGGGACGCGACAATCGCGTCTTCACCGACAGCAACGTGCACTGCCACCGGGCCCTGGAGGAGGTCGCCCCAGGCCGCCATGAGCTCGCGATCATCGACGGCTACGGTCATCAGGACGTGTTCATGGGCGCCCGGGTCGACCGTGAGGTCTTTCCCCGGTTGATGACGTTTCTGAACGCCCACGCCTGAGCCCAGGCGCCACGCCTGAATCCAGGTGCCGTCAGGCCCTGAGGCGGCGATGGGCCCAGCCCACCAGCGGCGGCAACGCCACCAGCAGAACGGTGATGCGCAGCAGATGGTGGGAGGTGACGAAGGCCGGTTCGATGTTCAGCGAAAGCGCCACCAGGCTCAGCTCCGGCGCCCCGCCCGGCATGTAGGCCAGCAGCGCCGCGGCCACCGAGATGCCGGTCAGCGCCTGGCCGACCCAGGCTGCCGCCACCGCCAGCAACACCAGGATCAGCGCCTGGACCACCGCCAGTCCCAGCTGGCGCGCCATGTCGGACAGCGCCACGCCGACGAAGCGCACGCCCACCGAGGTGCCGATGACCACCTGAGCCAGGGCGATCAGCGCCGGTGGCAGCACCGCGTGGGTCAGCCCGGAAAAGTGCAGCAGCGACGACACCAGCGCCGGGCCGAACAGCAGGGCGTTGGGCAGGCGCAGCACCCGGCCGACCACGGCGCCGAGCACCGCCGCTACCACCAGCCAGGCGGTGCCGGCGAGCGAGGGTAGCTGGCTCCACTGGGCCGGCCCGTTGCTGGCGCCGGCCAGGTCCACGTGGCCGAACAGGCCGAGGATCGGTGGAATCGCCAGCAGCAGCACCAGGATACGCACCGCGTGGGTGATACCGACGGCACGCAGGTCAGCGCCAGACTCGTGGGCCATCATCAACAGCGCCGACAGTCCGCCCGGGGCGCCGGCGTAGAGCGCGGTGTCCAGCGAGTGACCGGCTACGCGGTAGCTGAAGGCCACCGCCACCACCATCATTACCGCGGTGGCGGCGAGCATGATTGCGGCGCTGGCGGCCCAGGCGGTGATATCGCCGGACAGCTCCGGGGTGAAGGCCGAGCCCAGCATCACCCCGATGACCACCAGAACCCCCTTGCGCAACCGTCCCGGCGAGCCCAGGCGCACCCCGGCGAGGCTCGTCAGGGTGGTGGTGATCAGGGCGCCGAGCAGCCACGGAAGCGGCAGGTCGATCAGGTAGGCGATGACCCCGCCCAGGCCGCCCAGGGCGAGGGTGGGCAGGAAGCGCCAGGCGCCAGGGTGAAGGAGTGTGGGGGCGGCGGGCATGGCGTCTCCTGTGTGCGTTGCCTGTACTCTTTGCACAGGTGGTGGTGATCGAGCCTGACGACGGCGCGCGGCGCCAGATGGCGCCGCGCAGGGACTACATAAGGGCTACACAAGGGCTACGCAGGGGCTTTGTGCGGGCCACACAAGAGCGATGCCGAGAGCTATGCCGAGAGCTATGCCAGGGCCTTTGCCGGGGCGACTCGAGCATGGCCCTGAAGCCCGTTGCATCAAGCCTGGCTCGAGGGCCGTTGCTTGAGCAGCTTGGGTACCAGCCAGGGCAGTACCAGCAGCGCCGAGGCGGCGATCCACAGCGACAGCGAGATGCCGGACTGCCACAGGATGGCGGTGTCGCCACCGCTGATCGCCAACGCCCGACGCAGGTTCTCTTCCATCAGGCCGCCCAGCACGTAGCCGAGGATGACCGGCGCCAGCGAGAAGCCGAGCTTGCGCAGCAGGTAGCCGAAGACACCGATGACGAGCATCAGATAGATGGCGGTCAGGTCGGAATGCAGCTGATAGACCCCGACGAAGGATAGCACGGCGATGGCCGGCACCAGCACCCAGCGCGGGATGGTCAGCACCTTGGCGAAGACCCCGGCCAGCGGCAGGTTGAGCGCCAGCAACACCAGGTTGCCGATGTACAGCGAGGCGATTAGGCCACCGGCGACCTCCGGGTTGTCGGTGAACATCATCGGTCCCGGGGTGATGTTGTAGAGCATCAGCGCGCCGAGAAGCACCGCGGTGGTGCCGGAGCCGGGGATGCCCAGGGTCAGCATCGGTACGAACGAACCTGCGGCGGAGGCGTTGTTGGCCGCTTCGGGCGCCGCCAGGCCACGCATGTCGCCGGTGCCGAAGGTGTTGTCCTTGTCCACCAGCCGCTTTTCGGTGGTGTAGGACACCGCCCCGGCCACCGAGGCGCCGGTTCCGGGCAGTACGCCGATAATGAAGCCGAGCACGCCGGAGCGCAGCATGGTGCCCTTGCAGGCCATCACTTCCTTGAGGCTGACGAACACCCGGCCCAGCGGCGGCAGGGTGTCATCGACGTCGTCGCGATGGGCGTGCTCGAGCATCAGCAGGATCTCGCTGATGGCGAACAGGCCGATGATCATCACCACGAAGTCGATACCGTCATAGAGCTCCGGCATGCCGAAGGTGTAGCGCATCACGCCGGTGCCGGAGTCGACGCCGACGGTGCCGATCAGCACGCCGAGCACGGCGCCGATGGCGGTCTTGATCGGGTCCTTGCCCATCATCACCGACATCGACGAGAAGGCGAACACCATCAGCGCGAAGAATTCGGCGGGGCCGAACATCACCGCCACCCGGGCCAGCAGCGGGGCGAACAGGGTCAGGCCGATGATGGCGATGGTGGCGCCGACAAAGGACGCCACCGCCGACAGGCCCAACGCCGGACCGGCCAGGCCACGCTTGGCCAGCGGATGGCCATCGAGGGTGGTCATCACCGCGCCGGCGTCGCCGGGCACATTGAGCAGGATGCTGGACATGCGCCCGCCGTACTCGGCACCGGTGTAGATGCCGGCCAGCAGGATCAGCGCGGATTCGGCGGGCAGGCCCAGGGTGTAGGCCAGCGGCATCAGGATGGCGATGCCGTTGATTGGCCCGATGCCCGGCAGGGCGCCGAACAGGGTGCCCAGCAGCGCGCCGAGGAAGGCCAGGCCAAGATTGAGCGGCGTCAGGGCGACGCCGAAGCCTTCAATAAGAAAGTCGAACATGGGAACACCTTGATCAGGGATCGGTGGCGGTCAGGGCTGGGGCAGCGCTGGCAGCTGAGCTGTTACAGGAGCTGGCTTCAGGGCGGCGGTTCGCGCTACCACGGCAGGCCGGGCAGGCCGATGCCAAGGCCATGGGTGAACAGCCACTGGCCGCCCAGCGCCATCAACACACCGGTGGCCACGGCCTTGAGCGGACTGGCCTCGAACAGCCAGGCCAGGGCGGCGATCACCAGCATCGAGCTCAACAAAAAGCCCAGGCGCGGGAACAGCACGGCGTAGACCAGCAGCAGCACCAGCACGCCGATCAGGCGCAATCCCAGGCGCTTGTCGGGCCAGTGGCCGTTTTCACCCGGACGTATCACCAGCACCAGCGACAGCAGCCCCAGCAGGATGGAGAGCCCCAGCGGAAAGGCCTTGGGGCCAACGGGGTCGTAGCTGAAGGGCACCTCGAGGGACAGGGCGTTGACGGCGGTAAACGCCGCCAACCCCATCAGGGCGATACCCAGACAGCGGTCGGCGGCGATACTCATTGGGTCAGACCCACTTCCGTGGCCAGCTCCTTGAAGCCGGCGACCTGATCCTTGACGTAGCCGTCGAAGTCGTCACCGAAGCGGGCCATGGGGAACAGGCCGCGGGCTTCGCGCAGCTCGGCGAAGGTCTCGTTGCCGGCCAGGTTCTCGAGGCGCTCGACCCAGGCCTGGTAGGCCTCGTCGCTGACCTCGGGGCCCATGTAGTAGCCGCGCCAGATCGGCCACTGGACGTCGTAACCCTGTTCGGCGGCGGTGGGAATCTCGGCGTAGGGGCCGCCCATGCGCTCCTCGGACAGCGCCGCCAGCACGCGGATGTCGCCGCTCTCGAGCTGGGACTTGAGCTCCGAGAGGTCACCGGAGAACACCTGGATATGGTTGCCGAGCAGTGCAGCCAGGGCTTCACCGCCACCCTCGAAGGCCACGTAGCGCAGGCTGCGCGGATCGACGTCGGCGGCCTTGGCGGTCAGCGCGGCCTTCATCCAGTCCTGGCTGCCCACGCTGCCACCGGCGCCGAAGGCGACCTGGGTGGGGTCTTCCTGCAGCGCCGTCATCAGCTCATCCAGGGTCTGCCAGGGCGCGTCGGCCTTGACCACGATGGCGCCGTAGTCGACCCCCAGGGCGCCGACCCAGCGCACTTCGCTGGCGTCGTACTGGCCGAACTTGCCCAGCGCCAGGTTGACCGCAGCGCCGGTGCTGGCGGCGACGATCAGGTTGGGGTCGTCGGTGCGCACGCCGTTGACGTGGTTGTAGGCCACCGCACCGATGCCGCCGGGCATGTAGGTGACCAGCATCGGGTCCTCGTTCAGGCCGGTCTCGAGCAGGCCATTGGCGGCCAGCCGGCAGGTCAGGTCGTAGCCACCGCCGGGCTTGGCGGGGGCGATGCATTCGGCCTCGTCGGCGGCCTGGGCGGTGCCGACGCTGAGGCTGGCGCCGAGCAGCAGGGCGGCGGGCAGAGCTGTGATATTCTTCATGCGGACTCCTGACAACTATTATTATGGATTGATGAAACCGGGGTGCTTTAACGTGAGAGATGCTAGGCCGACTAGCTTTCATCAACCTGTCATGCCCTCCCTGCCTGGATAAGACATTAGTCGCATGCGCCTTCTCGTCGTCGAAGATGATGCCCTCATCAGCCGCTCGCTGGTCGATGCCCTGACCCCCCTTGGCAATACCGTGGAGGTGTTTGCCTGCTGCAGTGATGCCAGGGCAGCGCTGCGCCAGGGTGGGGTCGACCTGATGCTTCTGGACATCGGGCTGCCCGACGGTGACGGCCTGTCACTGCTGGCCGAGTTGCGTGACGCGGGCGATCGCACCCCGGTGATCATCCTGACCGCCCGGGACGCCCTGGATGACCGGGTCAGGGGACTCGACCTGGGGGCCGATGACTACCTGGCCAAGCCCTTTGAGCTGGCCGAACTTGAGGCGCGGGTACGCGCGCTGCTCAGGCGCAGCCAGCAGCGCGCCGACAACCGTCTTGGCCTGGGTCCCTTGTCCTTCGATCCGGCCAGTGGCGCCGCCAGTCTGTTCGGCGAGCCCATGGCGCTGCCCCATCGCGAATTGCTGCTGGTCGAAAGCCTGTTGCTGCACGCTGGAGCCATCGCGCCTCGCGAGACCCTGGAAGGGCGACTTTTCGGCTTCGGCGAGGTGGGCTCCAACGCCCTGGAGGTCTACGTCAGCCGGCTGCGCAAGCGGCTCAAGGGCGCAGGTCTGCGTATCCGCACCTTTCGCGGACTTGGCTACCGTCTGGAAGAGGACGACGGGTGATCGAGGTCGAGGGATCACTCAAGCGTCGGCTCGGTGGCTGGCTGGTGGTCACCGTCGGGGTGCTGGGGCTGGCGCTGATGGTGGAGGCCTGGGTCAGCAGTCAGCGGGCGGCGGCGCGGGCCTTCGACGCCCAGCTGCAGGCGGCGGCGCTGACCATCGCCGAGGCGGTGCGCTGGCAGGACGGCATCCCCCAGGTAGTGGTGCCGGCGGCGGCGCTGCAGATTCTCGCCACCGACAGCCAGGCGCGGGTGTTCTACGCGGTGCTGGACGATGACGGCAGGACGCTGTCGCGTAACTGGCCGGTGGACATCCCCGTCGCCTGGCAGCAGGCGCTGGATGAAGGCGGCATGTCGCGGGACCTGACCACGACGCTGGGAGAGCTGCGTCTGCATGCCCAGCGGGTGGCCTCGGCGGGTTGGGTCACCCAGCTGCCGGTGCAGGTGTGGGTCGGGCATACCCTCGAGGGGCGCCGAGCCCTGGCCCGCTCACTGTTCGAGCGTTCGCTGTCGCGCTTTATTGCCATGGTGCTGCTGACCGGGGTGCTGATGGGCTTGACCATGCGCGCGGCGCTGTCTCCCCTGCGCCGCCTGCGCCGCCAGATTCGTGGGCGCGGCGCCGATGACTTCAGTCCGCTGGCGGCCAGGGTGCCCAAGGAGCTTCATGAGCTCGCCCAGGCCTTGGACCACCTGTTCGCCCGTCAGCGCCAGGGACGCGAGGATCTTCTGCGCTTCACCGCCGACGCCAGCCACCAGCTCAAGACGCCGCTGGCGGGACTCAAGACCGTCAGCGAGCTGGGCCTTCGCAGCAGTGATCCGGATGAATGGCGCCAGGCGCTCACGCGCGTTCACGCCCGGGCCGAGGACACCAGTCGACTGGCCGGCCAATTGCTGTCGCTGGCGCGACTGCGCCACCTCGACCGGGAGACGGCGCTGCCTGCGCTCGACCTGGGTGAGCTGGTGCGCGACGTCGCCCTGGACTGGGCGGCGCGGGAGCGGGCGGCGGAGCATGACCTCGGGCTTGGCAGCCTGCCAGCCGAGCCGCTGAAGGTCTGTGTCGAGGGCTGGGCACTGCGCGAAGCCCTGGGCAACCTGATCGACAACGCCCTGCGCTACACGCCGACAGGTTGCGAGATCACCCTGCATCTGTCGCGCGAGGGCGACTGGGCGCGGTTGTCGATCGTCGATGACGGCCCCGGTGTCGCCGACGCGGCGCTGGCGACGCTGGGACAGCCGTTTCAGCGGGGTGGGCGCCAGGACACCGAGGGCTCTGGACTGGGTCTTGCCATCGTCGATACCACCGCCCGGCGCATGGGCGCCCGCGTGCAATTCGCCAACCGCTCGCCGCAGGGACTCGAGGTGGTGCTGTGGCTGCCGCTGGCGAAGGACGAACAGGATGTCACCGGTGCCTTTGCTGCCGGCGTGAATCCAGGAGAGAGTACTTGATGTCCCTGCCGCCCGGACAACGCCTTCGATCCTGTGGACGTCTCCCGGCCCGCTGTGCGACGCAGGTCACACGGCGGCAGCCCCTGGTGGTGTCGCCGTGCCTGCCGCTTTTACTGCTCATGCTCCTGCTGCTGGGCGGCTGTCACAGCGGCGACAGCCGCACCCCCACAGATGAAGATCCGCTGGTGATCTCGGCGGCGCTGGATCTTGACGTGGTGGCGCCGCTGCTGGACGCCTTTCGCCAGGCCTACCCTCAGATTCCCCTGCGCTTTGAGGATCGCACCACCCGGGAGGTGGACGACAGCGTGGTGGGACATCTCGCTGGGGGCGGGGTAGAGGGCGAAGGGACGAGCAGGGCGCCTGACGTGGTGATCAGCTCGGCGATGCCGTGGCAGATGGCCCGGGTCAATGAAGGACTGGCGCGGCGCCTGAACGGGCCGGAGATCGAGCGCTGGCCCGAGTGGGCGCGCTGGCGCGACGAGGTCTTCGCCTTCACCTTCGAGCCGGTGGTGATGGCCTATCGGCTGGATCTGTCGCGACATATGCTGCCGCCCCAGACCCATGGCGACCTGCACGCGCTGCTGGCGACCCAGGCCCGCTGGCTGACGGGCAAGGTGACCACCTACTCGCCGCTTTCCAGCGGGGTGGGCTACACCCTGGCCCAGCAGGATGCTCGCTACTCCTCGCGCTTCTGGGAGCTGGTCGGCGCCATGGGGCGTGTCGATACTCGCCTCGAGACGACCACCCGGGCCATGCTCGAAGGGCTCAGCCAGGGACGCTACTGGCTCGGCTACAACCTGCTGGGTTCCTACGCCATGGTCTACGCCCAGGAACATCCCGAGGTGATCGTGCAGGTGCCCAGGGACTATTCGCTGGTGCTGATGCGCATGGCCTTCGTGCATCGCGATGCCCCCCACGTCGAGGCCGCCGAGACCTTCGTCAGGTTTTTGCTGAGTCAGCGTGGCCAGCGGGTGCTGGCGGGGCAGACGCCACTGTTCAGCGTGCTGCCGGGGGTGACCGGCCCCTACACCGCCGCCAGGCTGCGCACCCAGGTGGGGGAGCGGCTCTACCCGATACTGCCCAACGCCACCTTGCTGGCCTTCGTCGATCCTGCCCGCCGGGAGGCCTTCACCGACCACTGGCGAGCGCGTTTTCAGGGCGAGCAGGCGCTGGATGAAGCGGTCGAACGGGGTAGCGGGGCGCTGGCGCCGGAGTAGACGGCGGATGGCAACCGAGGCGCATCGATGTGTCAAGCTGGCACATTGCCGGAGGCCGGGGCGGAACGTTATAATGGGCGATTAACTTCTTCCCTCCCTCTAAAGCCTCAGTGGGTGTTGCCGATTATGCTACGTATGGCCCAAGAAGCACTTACGTTTGACGACGTATTGCTCGTTCCCGGCTATTCCGACGTTCTCCCCAAGGACGTCAGTCTCCGGACCCGCCTGACTCGCGACCTCTTCCTCAATATTCCCCTCGCCTCCGCCGCCATGGATACCGTCACCGAAGCCCGCCTGGCCATCGCCATGGCCCAGGAAGGTGGCATCGGCATCATCCACAAGAGCATGGGCATCGCTCAGCAGGCGCTGGAAGTGCGCAAGGTCAAGAAGCACGAGAGCGTCATCGTCAAGGATCCCGTCACCGTCGGACCCAAGGCCAAGCTGCAGGACCTGCTGGCGATGGCCAAGGAACACGGCTTCTCCGGCTTCCCGGTGGTCGAGGGCGAGACCCTGGTCGGCCTGGTGACCGAGCGTGACATGCGCTTCCAGCCCAACCATGGCGACAGCGTCGCCGACATCATGACCCCGAGCGATCGCCTGGTGACCGTGCCGGAAGGCACCCCGCTGGACGTCATCAAGGGCAAGATGCAGGAGCACCGGGTCGAGAAGATGCTGGTGGTGGACGGCGACTTCCGCCTGCGTGGCCTGGTGACCTTCCAGGACATCGAGAAGGCGCGCACCTTCCCCAGCGCCGCCAAGGACGCCGACGGCCGCCTGCTGGTCGGCGCCGCCGTGGGCACCGGTCCGGAAACCCCTGACCGGGTCAAGGCGTTGGCCGAAGCCGGTGTCGACGCCCTCGTCGTCGATACCGCCCACGGTCATTCCCGTGGCGTGATCGAGCGGGTGCGCTGGGTCAAGGAGCACTTCCCGCAGATCCAGGTCATCGGCGGCAACATCGCCACCGCCGACGCCGCCCGGGCTCTGGCCGAGGCCGGTGCCGACGCGGTCAAGGTGGGCATCGGTCCTGGCTCCATCTGCACCACCCGCATCGTCGCCGGTGTCGGCGTGCCGCAGATCACCGCGGTGTCCAACGTGGCCGAGGCGCTCAAGGAGTTCGACATCCCGCTGATCGCCGACGGTGGCGTGCGCTTCTCCGGTGACATCGCCAAGGCGGTGGCTGCCGGTGCCAGCTGCATCATGGTCGGCGGCCTGCTGGCCGGCACCGAGGAGGCGCCGGGCGAGGTCGAGCTGTTCCAGGGGCGTACCTACAAGGCCTACCGTGGCATGGGTTCCATGGGCGCCATGTCCCAGACCCAGGGCTCCAGCGACCGCTACTTCCAGGACAAGGACGACGGCGTCGAGAAGCTGGTGCCGGAAGGCATCGAAGGCCGGGTGCCCTACAAGGGCGTGATGGGTGCCATCGTGCACCAGCTGATGGGTGGCCTGCGTGCCTCCATGGGCTACACCGGCTGTGCCAGCATCGACGAGATGCGCACCAAGCCCGAGTTCGTCAAGATCACCGGCGCCGGCTTCAACGAGTCCCACGTTCACGACGTCCAGATCACCAAGGAAGCGCCCAACTATCGAGCAGGGTAGGCGCTGACGTGACGCGCCAGGCGTATCGCACCAGACGCGTTGCACCAGAGGGCGCGCGGGGCGACTCGCCCCTCGTCACCCTGAGCTGGAAGCGGTCCGCCGCTTCCAGCTTTTCGCTTTTCGATTGCTCGGCCCACCGGCCCCACTGCCTGCAAGGTAAGTCCCCATGACCGATATCCACGCCCACAAGATCCTGATCCTCGACTTCGGCTCCCAGTACACCCAGCTGATCGCTCGCCGGGTTCGCGAGATCGGCGTCTACTCCGAGATTCGCGCCTTCGACATCACCGAGGAGGAGATCCGCGAGTATCGCCCCAACGGCATCATCCTGGCCGGTGGCCCGGAGTCGGTGACCGAGCTGGACTCGCCGCGGGCGCCGGCCTGCGTGTTCGAGATGGGGCTGCCGGTGTTCGGTATCTGCTACGGCATGCAGACCATGGCCGAGCAGCTGGGTGGCAAGGTCGAGGGCTCCAACAAGCGCGAGTTCGGCTACGCCCAGATCCGCCTGGACGCCGAGACGGCGCTGTTCAAGGACATCAAGGATCACGTCGATCCGGACAGCGGGCGCGGCCTTTTGGACGTGTGGATGAGTCACGGTGACAAGGTCGCCCAGGTGCCGGAGACCTTCACCGTCACCGCCTCCACCCCGAGCTGCCCGATCGCCGCCATGGCCTGGGAGGAAAAGCGCTTCTACGGCGTACAGTTCCACCCCGAGGTCACCCACACCCTGCAGGGTCAGCGCATCCTCGAGCACTTCGTGCTGGAGATCTGTGGCGCCGAGCGCAACTGGACGCCGGCCAAGATCATCGAGGACCAGATCGCCCGGGTGCGTGACCAGGTCGGTGACCGCCACGTGCTGCTGGGACTGTCAGGCGGGGTCGACTCCTCGGTGGTGGCGGCCCTGTTGCACAAGGCCATCGGCGATCAGCTGACTTGCGTGTTCGTCGACAACGGCCTGCTGCGCAAGAACGAAGGCGATCAGGTGATGGAGACCTTCGCACAGCACATGGGCGTGCGGGTGATCCGCGTCGACGCCGAAGAGCTGTTCCTCGGCAAGCTCGAAGGTGAGGCCGACCCCGAAGCCAAGCGCAAGATCATCGGCAACACCTTCATCGACGTCTTCGACAGCGAAGCGGCCAAGATCGAGGGTGTGGACTTCCTGGCCCAGGGCACCATCTACCCGGACGTGATCGAGTCGGCCGCCGCCAAGACCGGCAAGGCCCACGTGATCAAGTCCCACCACAACGTCGGTGGCCTGCCGGAGACGATGAAGCTCAAGCTGGTCGAGCCGCTGCGTGAGCTGTTCAAGGACGAGGTGCGCAAGCTCGGCCTGGAACTCGGCCTGCCCTACGACATGGTCTACCGTCACCCCTTCCCGGGGCCGGGCCTGGGCGTGCGTATCCTCGGCGAGGTCAAGAAGGAGTACGCCGACATCCTGCGCGAGGCCGACGCCATCTTCATCGAAGAGCTGCACAACTCCGGCTGGTACCACAAGACCAGCCAGGCCTTCGCGGTGTTCCTGCCGGTCAAGTCCGTCGGTGTGGTCGGTGATGGCCGCCGCTACGAATGGGTCATCGCCCTGCGTGCCGTCGAGACCATCGACTTCATGACCGCCCGCTGGGCCCACCTGCCCTACGAACTGCTGGAGAAGGTCTCCAACCGTATCATCAACGAGCTGTCCGGGGTCTCCCGCGTCACCTACGACGTCTCGTCCAAGCCGCCGGCGACGATCGAGTGGGAATGATCCCTGATCCGACGACCTGACGGCGTCGGTGCAATGTTCGAAAACCACAACACCCGCCACTTGGCGGGTGTTGTGCGTTCAGGTGCAGACTATTGGCCCGGGCCTGGCGCACCATCAAGCCGCGCCGGTCTGGGACTCTGTCGTTCAATCGCTCTCGTACAGTTCTGCCTTGGCGTCACGCATGATGTCCTCGCAGGCGGCCTGCTGGGCCAGCTCGGTCATCAGGGTCTGGGAAAGGGCAAAGCCCTTGCCCAGGCAACGATCCACATCGTCCTTGGCGATGGAGGGCTGGACATCCACATCCAGAATCAGGGTGCGGCGGCCTCCTTCGAGACGGTCTGCCATCTGCCTGAGCTGCCAGGCCAGGCGATTCTTCCAGCTTGCGGTCTGCTCTGCGCCCTCGGTCACGTTGAGGGTACATTGCCACTGAGGTTTGTAGACCTTCATGTGAACCTCCTTGCTGGTGAAGTGAGCGATCTCCTGTTCTTTCATCACGTTCAGGTCCCAGCATACTCGCATATGACGTCCTTGCCACTCCCTCCCTCGGGGGCGCTACCTCAACCCTGTTGGGTCGTCTCGTGTAAGTGAGTCCTTGCTGGGGGATTTGGGCACTATCCTTCCTCTGGGTTGAAACTTCGCTGGCGGCACAGTGCCGCAGGAAAGGTATGCCGGAAGGAAGCGGCTACACTGAGTCTGGGCGACAAGGAGTGCTGCGATGCAGTGGGGCGGCGGAGGTGAGTCGGGCAGAGGCATGGGGCGGCTTTGGCTTTTGTTGACCGCGATGGTGGTGCTGCTGGCGTGGGAGCTGGCGGGGGAGGCCTCACGCCCACAGCCCAATGTGTCGCTGTGGGTACTCGACCACCAGGGGCAGCAACCACCGGAGAAAGGAGCGCTTTCTACGGTTACCGCAGAGTCTCTCGATGAGCAGGTCAGCCTGGGACTCAAGGCGCATCCGGTATGGCTGCGACTGAGGGTGGTGGGTGCTCTGCCCGGGCAGCGCCTGGTGCTGTCCAATCCTCTGGTTCAGGGAGTCGAGCTGCTGGTCTGTGACGACTCGGGGTGTCGCCCCGTCGCGAGGGAGACGCATTTTGCCGATGATCCGGGGCTCGCTGCTGCCTTGCCCCAGTTCCGCTTGCCTGTGGCAACGAATGAACTGCTGTTGCGCGTCGAGACCGATCAGGCGATACGCTTCAATGTGCAGGTACTGGATGACGTCGATCTGCACCGTTACTGGCGTGACTTGTTGCTGGGGCAGGGGCTCTATTTCGGCTTGATTGCGGGCCTGGTGATCTACAACAGCCTTCTGCTGTTCAGTCTTCGCGATACCAACTACCTCTGGTATCTGGGGTTCTTGAGTGGAGCGGGCGCTTACTTCTTGTGTCAGAACGGCTTGCTGCTGCTTTATTTTCCGCAGATGGGGGCACGCCTGAACGAGGCCTTGCTGCTGACGGCCCTGTCGGTGATCAGCATCTGCGGGTTGCAGTTCTGCCGGCGTTTTCTGATGACGGCGCGCCAGGACCCGAGAGTGGACTCGTTGATGCGGTGGCTGTGCTGGCTCCTGGCGCTGGCCGCCGCCATCGCCTGGCTGCTGCCGAGCTTCTTGACCGTGGTGTTCTATTCGCTGCTGGGGGTGCTGACGCTAACGGCTTTTCTGCTGTCGTCGGTGCGTGGCTTGTGGCGTGGCTTTCGCCCCGCTCAGTGGCTGTTGATGGCATGGTCGGTGCTGGTGGTCGGGGTGGTCCTGTTGCTGCTGGTGACCTATGGGTTGTCCCCCCACAACTTCTGGACGCTGCACGGTTTCCAGATCGGTTCCGCGCTGGAGGCCATCCTCTTGTCGCTGGCCCTGGCCGATCGCATCAGTCTGTTGCAGCGCGAGCGAGAGACGCTGCTGGAGGAGAAGGCGCGGTTGCACGGCATGAGCTATCTCGATGGTCTTACTGGTGTGCACAATCGCCGCTATCTCGACGAAGCCTTGCCCGCTGCGGTGGCCCAGGCCGAGGTAAGCGGGCGACCACTGTCGTTGATCATGCTGGATATCGATAACTTCAAGCGATTCAACGATGGCTGGGGGCATGCCGAGGGCGATCGCGCGCTGCAGCACCTGGGCAAGGTGATCGAGGAGGTCGTGCGCGACATCGATCCGGTGTGTCGTTACGGGGGAGAAGAGTTCGTGATTCTTCTCAAGGAGCGCGACGAGCATCAGGCGCTGGATATCGCCGAACGCATTCGCAAGGGGCTGGCGACGACGCCATTGACGCTGCTCACCGGAGAGCAGGTGTTGTTGACCTGTACCCTGGGGGTGGCCAAGCGACTGGAGGGCGAGAGCGCCTCAGCCCTGTTGCGGCGGGCCGACCAGGCGCTGTATCGAGGCAAGTACGCCGGCCGCGATCGGGTGGTGCTGAATGCCTCCGGTGGCGTCGCCTCGACGACCTCATGAAGGTACCTTCTGAAGTCTGGCGTCTGGCCGGTTCCCTGATCTTCGACATGCGCAGGCGTGGAACCCTTGGCAGGATGGCGGTCCAAGATGCGTTATATGTTGCCACAGCCGTGTGCCAGCATCGTTTCTTCAACACCAAGGGGGCACCATGAAACCGACTCCAGGAACTCTACGCCAGTCGCGTCTGTGGGGGACGGCCTGGCTGTTGCTGCTGATGGCCGGTTGTACCGGGGCGTCGTCGAGTGGCACCGGGTCGAGCGAGTCGTTCCAGGCAGAGGCATCCAGCCTGGCGCCACTTCCTGCGAGCTTTCGTGGTGAAGTGTCCTGTGATGACTGCAAGGCGGTACGTCTCGATCTGGCGCTCGATGACGGGGGGCGATATCTGCTCAAGGAGACGCATCTGGGACCCGGCGAGCAACCTCGCCGCCGCCACCGGGGTCAGTGGAAGTTGACGGATGGCGAACTGTCGCTGGGCGAGCCCGCCCCTGAGGCGGCGCAGCGGTGGCAAGTCGCGCAGGGGGGCGATCTTGTGTCGCAGGCGTCGCGTACGCCAGATGGCGCGTCTGCCCGCCTGGCGCGGCTGCCCGAACCGCTGCGTGAGCCACTGGAAGAGCGCTACTGGAAGCTGGTGCAAGTCGACGGAGAAGTCGCTGTCGACGGTTCTGCGCATATCGTGCTGCACACCCAGGAGGGTCGCCTGGCCGGATCCGGAGGGTGCAACCGCCTGATGGGAAGTTACCAGCGGGAGGGGGATGCGCTGTCGCTGGCTCCGCTGGCCACTACCAGGAAGGCCTGCCAGGGGCCTGTCATGGCCCAGGAGCGCGCGCTGGTCGAGGCACTGGGGGCCACTAGAGCGTTTCGTCTGCTGGCCGATGAGCTTGAACTGCTCGATGAAAACGACAAGGTGCTGGCGCGCTTCGAGGTGGTCCACCTGACCTGAGTCCTGCCTCAAGGCAGGCTTTGACGGGCGGCATTTGATTGGCGTGGGAGCGATGACCGAGGGCTGTCCAGGTGGTCGCTTGGCGCTTGCCGGCTAGAGCGGCGGAGGGACCTGCTCCTCTGACCCATCGCTGATGATCCGGTCCCGACCTTCGGCCTTGGCTCGGTAAAGCAGGTGATCGGCGCGATTGATCAGCAGATCGTAGTGCATGCCGGGCGTATGGCTGGTCACGCCGACGCTGACGGTCAAGGAAATGACGTCGCCGTTGTGCATGATGGGCAGGCTGCGAAGGCGCTCCTGGAAACCTTCGAGCACCGGCAGGATCTCGTTCAAGTCGGCGCCGGGGAAGATCAGCAGGAATTCCTCGCCGCCCCAGCGGCAGAGTACATCCGAGCGGCGAAAGTGGCGCACCAGCAAATCGGAAATCTGGATCAGGCACTGGTCGCCGACCTTGTGCCCATGCTTGTCGTTGATCAGCTTGAAATGATCGATATCGATCAGCGCGAGGCTGTAGGGCGTGTTGGTGCCATCCTGTCTGTCGCCTGATAACTGGCGCAGGTATTCGCCGGCAAAACGACGGTTGTGCAGGCCGGTGAGGGCATCACGGGTCGCCATGCTGGTCAGCGTTTCTTCCTGGGTCTCGTAGACGTGGCGGGCCAGCATGGCGAAGCCGACCATGGTGAACAGCGCACAGGAGAGGTTCAGGGTCGCCAGCATCAGCGGGAAGCCGGGGCCGCTTTCCAGCGGAAACATCTGGGACAGCGGGAACTCCAGGAACAGGAAGATCAGCATCCCCATCAGACCGAGCACCAGCGCGACCCACTTGACCGAGTGGGTGACGGCCGCCCAGCAGGACAGTGTCAGCAGGTAGAAGTGGAAGCCGGCGGAGGTACCCAGGATCACGGTGGCGATGATGGCGTGGCAGTAAGCCTCGGTGGTGATCAGGTAGACCGCGCGGTCCTGCTCGCCATGTTGATTGGCGAGATAGGCGCCAAGCCACATGGCCACGCTGATCACGTTGATCAGTGCCAGCAGCGAGTGATCGAGCACCCAGAACAGTGGAATGAAGAGGAAGTGCACCGCCGCACCCATCAGACTGGCCCAGCGGGTGAGCAGGTGCTTGCGAAGATTGCGGTGTCGAATGTTGTCCGGGCGTTGTGCGGCAGCCTGGGTCAGGGTTGAAAATGGGGCCATGCACGGAAACTCGCTCTCGGTGGAAGTAGTCGTCGAAGCGTTCCAACGAACGGTAGAGTCCTCGCAGTTCTATCGAATCCCATGCCCAGAAGCAGTGTCAGGGCAGGGCTCATGCCTGGGTACGAGCCCCTGCCGGGCACTGCGATGCTACTTAACTGTAGCAGTTTCGTCAGTCGAAAGGCGTCGATGCGCTAGGGTAATTCAGCGCTGTGGTAAACGTTCTGGACGTCATCGAGGTCGTTGAGCATGTCGAGCAGCTTTTCGAACATGGCCAGGTCATCCCCCTCCACCGGCGTGGTGGCCTGGGGCAGGAACTGGATCTCGTCGATCTCGAACTCCTCGGCGCCGAGGGATTCGCGCAGCGCCTGACGCGCCTTGGCGTAGTCGGTTGGCGGAGCAAACACGGTGATCAGGCCGTTCTCGTTCTCGATGTCGGTGACATCCACGTCGGCTTCCATCAAGGCTTCCAGCGCGGCTTCTTCATCCTCGCCGGTGTAGGCGAGGATCGCCAGATGGTCGAACATGTGGCTGACGCTGCCCGGTGTGCCGATCTTGCTCTTGGTCTTGGTGAAGCAGGCACGAACGTCGCCGAAGGTCCGGTTGGGATTGTCGGTCAGACATTCGACGATCACCATGGCGTTGCCGGGACCGAAGCCCTCATAGCGTGCCAGCGAGTAGTCCTCGCCGCCGACGCCCGACGCCTTCTCCAGCGCCCGATCGATGACATGACCCGGTACCTGGTCCTTCTTGGCGCGGTCGAGAAGGCTGCGCAGCGACAGATTGGCGTTCGGATCGACGCCTCCGGACTTGGCGCAGACGTAGATCTCGCGTCCGTACTTGCTGTAGACCTTGGTCTTGGCGGCGGCCGTCTTGGCCATGGATTCCTTGCGGTTCTGGAAGGCCCTGCCCATTGCGTATTCCTGTGGCGTGTCTACACGAGTCTGGAATTCTACGAGAGTCCGCCCCTCGGCGAGAAGTCTTATTTCCCCTTGGCTTGCCCGGGATCGCCTGGAAGACGAACCGGCTTAACTGTCTACACTGTGGTGAATCGATCAAGGAGACGGCCAATGGATCACCATCAGTACCGCCAGGCCCTGGCGGTAGAGCACGCCGGAAGCGAACTGCCGTTTGCCGCCGAGGAGTTCGATCGCCGGCTGGCGCGCGCTCGCGATGCCATGCAGCGACAGGGGCTGGACGCCCTGCTGCTGTGCCAGGCGGCGGACATCTTCTATCTGTGTGGCTATCACACCTTCGAAGTCTCCGTGCACGCGGCCCTGGTGGTCACCCCTTCGCGCACGCTGCTGCAGGTGGCGTCCATCGAGACCGGGCCCGCCGTGGTGACGGCGAGGGTCGATGAAGTGGTCGGCTATCGCTGGGAAGCCCTCGATGAGGTGATCGATCCGTTGGCTGACGCCTTGGCGGACAGTCACGACATCGGCATCGATGGCAGCAGTAGCGGTCTACGGTTTGGCCTGATGCGTCATCTGCAGGGGCGACTCGGTGGCGATCGCTTCCATGATCGGGCCGGTGGCCTGATGGCGAGCTTGAGACTGGTCAAGAGCGACGCCGAACTCGATTGCCTGACGCGCAGCGCCAAGATGACATCGCTTGGGCTTGCGCGTGCCATCGAGGTGGTCGAGCCCGGTGTCACCGACAACCAGGTGGCCGCCGTAGGTGCCCAGGTGATGCTCGAGGCCGGCAGCGAATTTTTCAGCCTTGCCCCGATCGTCACCAGCGGGTCGCGCAGTGGCATCATCCACGTCAACCACAAACGCCGGGGCATCGCTTCGGGCGATGCGGTGTTCCTCGAGTTTGGTGCTGTCTGGCAGCGCTACACCGCGCCGACCATGCGCACGGTGGTGGTCGGGCCGATCAGCGACGAGATGCGCCTCGCCGCCGACCTGTGTGTCGAGATGGAGGCCCGCATGTGCGAGGCCATGACGCCTGGCACACCTTTCGAAGACGTCGCCCGGCTCGCCGATGCTATCCTGGCGCCACACCGCGAACGCTTCTTCCATTCAGGGGTTTACGGCTACGCGGTCGGTGCCCAGTTTCCGCCGAGCTGGGTGGAAGGCACGGGTTTTCTCGCCGCCGGGCAGACCACGCCGCTTGCCCGCAACATGGTCTTCCACCTGCCGCTGTGTCTGCGCTTGCCGGGAGGTTTCGGCATCGGTCTAAGCAATACGGTGAGGGTCACCGATCGAGGCGCGATGCGCCTGACCGACCATGACATGGCACTGGTGCACCGACCATGACAGGACACGCCGCATGAACGGCACAAGGGTATGATGAGCGGCTGGCGTCATGCGATACGAGAGCGGAACATGCTGCGTTTTTTCGAGAGGCTGGTGGATCCCTATCCCGACCAGCCCGAATCGGTACCCGCGGACCGGTTGTGGCCCTTCGTGCTCCACTACTCGCGTCCCTTCACCGGGCTGTTGGCGGCCATGGCGGTGGTCACGGCGCTGGTCTCCATCGCCGAGGTGGTGTTCTTCACCGCCATGGGCGAACTGGTGGACTGGCTGGCCGAAGCCGACCGTGAGGGCTTTGTCGACACCCACCTGACCAGCTTGATCGGCCTGGGAGCGGCGGTGCTGGCAGGACTGCCACTTCTGGTGTTTTTGCTGTCGTTGATCACCCACCAGGGAATCTTCGGCAACTACCCCATGCTCGGGCGCTGGCTCTCCCATCGGCTGATGCTCGAGCAGAGCCTGTCGTTCTTTCATGACGAGTTTGCCGGGCGCGTCTCGCAGAAGGTGATGCAGACCGCGCTGGCCATGCGCGAGACCGTCACCAAGGTGCTCGACATGCTGGTCTATGTGCTGGTGTATTTCACCGGCGCGCTGGTGGTGCTGGGGGCCGCCGAGCCCTGGTTGATGGCTCCTCTGGTGCTATGGCTTGCGGGCTACCTGGCATTGATGAGGGTTTTTATCCCCCGGCTGCGCCGAGTGTCCATGGCCCAGGCGGACGCGCGGGCGGTGATGACCGGGCGGGTCGTGGACAGCTACAGCAATATCCAGACGATCAAGCTGTTTGCCGATGCCGGGGCGGAGCGGGCCTACGCCCGGGAAGCCATGGATGGCTTCATGGGAACGGTACATCGGCAGATGCGCCTGGCCACCTGGCTATCGGTGTCGTTGGCGACCCTCAATACCCTGCTGCTGGTGGGTATGGCGGGACTGGTCGTACTGGCCTGGTATCACCGCTGGGTGTCCCTTGGTGAAACGGCGGTGGCGATCGGTCTGGTCATGCGGGTGCGCTCCATGTCCGACTGGATCCTGTGGGAAGTCGCTGGCCTGTTCGAGAATGTCGGCACCGTTCAGGACGGTATCAACACCCTGTCGCGTATCCCCGAAGTGCAGGATCGACCAGCGGCCCCTGCGCTGCGGGTCCAGCACGGCGAGATTCGTTTCGAGGACGTGGTCTTTGGCTACGCCCGGGGAAGCCAGGTGGGCCCCAGGGTGTTCGACGGTTTCGATCTGAACATTTCCCCGGGCGAAAAGGTGGGCATCATCGGCCGCTCCGGCGCCGGCAAGTCGACCCTGGCGTCGCTGCTGATGCGCTTTCATGATCTGCAGGCCGGGCAGATAACGATCGATGGTCAGAATATCGCCGAGGTCACCCAGGCATCGCTGCGTCGACAGATCGGTATGGTGACCCAGGATACGTCCCTGCTGCATCGATCGCTGCGCGAGAATCTGACCTACGGTTGTCGAGACTGCAGCGAAGAAAGGTTGTGGCAGGCGGTGCGTCAGGCGCATGTTCACGAGTTTATCGAGGATCTGGTCGATCCTCATGGGCGTCGGGGCCTGGATGCACAGGTGGGAGAGCGCGGTGTGACCCTATCCGGGGGGCAGCGCCAGCGGATCGCCATCGCTCGGGTGTTGCTCAAGGATGCGCCGATCCTGGTGCTCGACGAGGCCACCTCGGCGCTGGACTCCGAGGTGGAAGCGGCAATTCAGCAGCATCTCTATACCCTGATGGAGGGCAAGACCGTCATCGCCATTGCCCATCGTCTGTCGACCATCGCCATGCTCGATCGACTGGTAATCATCGACAAGGGGCGCATCGTCGAGATGGGTGAGCACGAATCTTTGCTGGCCCGGGATGGCCTCTATGCTTCCCTGTGGCGCCGCCAGGTCGGAGGTTTTCTGGGGGAATGATGGACCATGGTCAGCTTGGTGTGATCAAGAAACTAGGCGGTTTAATGCGCGAGTGGTGCGCAAGTACTGCGCAAGTAGTGCAGGGTTGGCTATGATCACTCGTCCATGCCCAAGACAGTCGACGGAATCTGGATGCGCACCTTCCACATGAATGCTCTAGAGGCGAAACGACGACGTGTCCGTGTCAGTTGATCCATCCCCCTTTGTGACGAATGCGTCCGACTCGGGGCGTCGTCGTGCCATTGCGCTCTATGTGACCGCCTTGATGCTGCTGGTCGCCAGCATCGTGTGGACCCTCAGGGGCCAGTATCTGGCCGAGGTGGAGCGTGTGGAGCAACGTCTCGACGCGCGAGCGGAGGTGGTCGAGGCGCTGGTGGCCGAGCCTTTTGACGTCGCGACTCACGCGCTTGCCGGGCTACTGGCTCTCGATGAAATGATCAATCCTGCCGGCAATGGGCCGCCGATGGCACCCTTGCTCAGGGAGCGAACCAGGTCCCTTCCCCTGGTAGAAGACCTGGCGATCCTCTCGGACCCGACAAGCGCAGAAGCTCGCTTTTTCGAGGGTTGGTTACCCCAGGATGCGTTTCTTCGACAGTTGGCCGGATTGAGGAGGGGAGAGACCCTGGTTTCGTCTCTGCACTATTCGCCGTCTGCCGGCGAATATCGCATGACTCTGGTGCAACGGAGCACGGCAGAGACCACTCAGATGCATGTTGCCATGGCATCGATCGACCCTCGACCCCTGGCGGAAGCGATCAAGGGGTTCGGCCTGATGCAGGGAGAAAGCATCGCCCTGGTCGACAGCGAGGCACGGCTGGTGGTCCGCGTGCCTGCGGCTGGGCTGGCGCCGGGAGAATTGGTGTCGCAGGCGGGAAGTCGATCGCTGACCGCGGACGCGCCGGATACGCTTCACTTTCGTCAGCAATCCCCGCTGGATGGTCAGGAGCGGTTGTTCGTGGCGAGGCGAGTGGCCGAACTGCCTCTGTGGCTGGTGCTGGGCTACAGTCACGAGGCGTTGCTGTCGGGCTGGAGCCAGCGCCTGTGGCCACTGGTAGTGCTGGGGGCGTTGCTGGCCCTGCTCGGATTATGGTTGCTGCGTCACGTGCTGGCGCAGGGGCGTGCCCAGCTGGCGTTGCAGGGGGAGGTGGTCGAACGGCAGCGCGCCGAACAGGCCGCCCACCGCCGTGAAGCTCGCTTGAAGGCGTTGATCGGTTCCATGCAGGACCTGGTACTGGTGCTGGATCGCGGTGGCCACTTCTCCTTTGTCCATGCCGGAGACGAAGCCTTGCTGCTGGCACCGCCGGAGGTCCTGGTCGGCAGCCACTACCGCGCCTTTCTGCCGCCGGACATCGCCAGACGTCTGGACGAGGCGCTGGCCGAGGTGGCGGCCAGCGGTGAAGTACGTCGGTTTGATTATTCTCTGAGCGTAGGTGGCGGCCCCCGTGACTTCAGTGCATTGATCAGTCCGCTGCTCAGCGGTGATGGGGAGCATGACGGTGTCCTGCTGGTAGTGCGTGATGTCACCCTGGAGCGGTTGCATCAGGCCAACATGAGCATTGCCGCGGTAGCCTTCGAGACCCACCTGGGCATGATGATCACCGATGTCGATGGCCGCATTCTCAAGGTCAATCGGACCTTTACCGACATCACCGGCTATCGCGAAGACGAGGTCCAGGGGAGTCGCCCAGACATCCTGCGCTCGGGGCGACATGACGAACACTTCTATCGACAGCTATGGCAGCGGATCGGCGATACCGGTGCCTGGCAGGGCGAGATCTGGAATCGTCGCAAGAGCGGAGACATCTATCCTCAATGGCTGACCATCAGCGCGGTGCGTGACGAGCGGGGCCAGCTGCGCAACTACGTGGCGACGCTCAGCGACATCACCGAGCGCAAGGCGGCGGAGGAAGAAATTCATCAGCTTGCCTTCTTCGACCCGCTGACGGGCCTGGCCAATCGACGCCTGCTGCTCGATCGACTCGGCGAAAAACTGGAACGTTGTCAGCGGGATGGCTGTTACGGCGCACTGCTGCTCATTGATTTCGATAACTTCAAGCAGGTCAACGATACCCTCGGCCACCACGGCGGTGACGAGCTGCTCAGAGAAGCCGCCCGTCGCTTCGAGTCGGTATTGCGCGAGGAGGATACCCTGGCACGCCTCAGCGCCGATGAGTTCGTGGTGGTCCTCGAAGGCGTGGGCGTGGAACTCGAGACCGCGGTGCGCGTGGCCGATACCGTTGCTCGCAAGCTGCTGAACACGCTGGATATGCCGGTCTGGATCGAAGGACGTCCGGTGTCGCCGAATGCGCGCGTCGGTATCAGTCCGTTTCGCGACGAGGTCTCTCGCGAACGGTTGTTGCAGCAGGCCGACATGGCCTTGTTCCAGGCCAAGAGTCAGACCGCCAGCGACGTCTGCTTCTTCGACCCGGGGATGCAGCGACGGATGCAGCAGCGTGCTCAGCTATACGAAGACCTGCTTGGCGCGCTGGCACGCTCTGAGCTGTATCTGGTCTACCAGAAGCAGGTCGATCAGCTTGATTGTGTCACCGGGGTCGAGGCGCTGATCCGCTGGCGACACCCCGACAGGGGCCTCGTTCCGCCGTCCGAGTTCATTCCGCTGGCCGAGGAGCGCCCACTGATCCATGAACTCGGTCTCTGGGTCATCGAGCAGGCCTGCCTGACGCTGGTGGATTGGGTGCAGCAGGGTGATGACAGCACCAGGACCGTGTCGGTCAACGTCAGTCCCAGGCAGTTTCAGGATCCCGGCTTCGTTGCCCGGGTCAGTGATATCCTCGCGCGCACCGGGGCGCCGGCCCGGCGTCTCAAGCTTGAGGTGACCGAGTCGCTGTTCGTGGCGGATCGCGACGGGGTCGAGCGCACCATGACGCGGCTCAAGGCACTGGGCGTGACCTTCGCGCTGGACGACTTCGGCACCGGCTACTCGTCGCTGGCCTATTTGAAGCGTCTGCCGCTGGACGAGCTGAAGATCGACCAGTCCTTCGTTCGCGACGTGCTCGACAACGCCACCAGCTCCGCCATCGTGGCAAGCACCATTGCTCTGGCTCGCAGCCTGGGGCTTGATGTGATTGCCGAGGGAGTGGAGTCAGCGGAGCAGCGGGACTGGCTTCATCGACACGGTTGCCACCGCTACCAGGGCTTTTTGTACGGACAGCCGGCGCCGCTGTCCGAGCTTGATTTCTCGACCTTGTAAGCGGCGGGCGCGGCCCGCCTGATGAACACCTGATGGAGCCTGCATGACCGCGCCTTTTTTCATCGACGCCTGGTCGTTTGGCCAGGAAGTCCGCCAGTTGCCCGAGCCAGCGCCTGGCCCGCTTCAGGCAGGCGCCTGGTACCACTTTCAGCGGGATGCCGAAGCCACCTGCGAGCGCCTCGAGCTGGCAGGAATCCCCGAATCCGCCATCGACGGCGTGCTGGCCGAGGACACCCGGCCGCGCTTCGAGACCCTCGGCGACGGCAACTTCCTGTTGATTCTGCGTGGGGTCAACCTCAACCAGGGCGAGCAGCCCGACGACATGCTCAGTATCCGCATCCTCTATTACGATGGGGTGCTGATTTCCACCCGCAAGCTGCCTTCCCGGGCCATCGCCGACATACGCCGTGAGCTCGAGCAGGGCAAGGGGCCTGACGATCTGGGAGCAGTGGTGGTGGATATCATCGAAAAGCTCCACGAGCGCATCGAGGATTTCGTCGAGCCCTTCGACGCCACCATCGCCGCCCAGGAAGAAGAGCCTGAGGCCGACAACACCGTCCTGATGTCGCTGAACAAGCGGTTGATCAAGCTGCGTCGCTTCCTCAAGCCCCAGCGCTACGCCATTGAAGCGATGATCGACAGCCTGCCACCGCTGCTTGCCGATGATCGATTCGATCTGGCCAATGCCCGCGACACCATCCAGCGAATCAACGAGTCGGTGGACTTCTATCTTGAGCATGTAGGCATGGTTCAGCAGTACCAGACCCATCAGCACACCGAAAAGGTCAACCGCAACACCTACCTGCTGTCGATCATCTCCGGCATCTTCCTGCCGATCAGCTTTCTGACTGGCCTGCTGGGCGTGAATATCGGCGGCATGCCTGGCGTCGACAATCCCATGTCCTTCGCCCTGTTCTGCACCTTCATGGTGGTGCTGGTGGCGGTGGAGCTGGTGGTGCTCAAGCGCTGGCGTTTTATCTAGGCCCCGTCAGCCACTTGAGCCAGCCGCTTGAACCAGTCGCTTGAGCCAGCCGCTTCAACGACCCTTGGCCGCCGAACGCTGGTCACACCGCGTCGACGGTCAGCCGGGAGCGGCGATGGCCCGTCGCGCCTTCAGCAGAAAGCCAAGGCCCACCAGGGCAAGTCCCGCCAACAGCCCGAACAGGGCGGTATAGCTGCCGAACAGCCCATGTAGCGCACCCAGCAGGGGTAGCCCGACAAGCACCCCGCTGTAGGTCAGCACCAGGCAGCCACCGGCGGCGTCGGCCACCCGTTCGGCGGGGGCCAGACGGGTGATCTCGGCCATGAACACGCCGTTCCAGCCAAGCGCCGACAGGCTCATGAGGCACAGCACCGCGACCATTGTCCAGCGCGGCCAGTCGGCGTCCATGGTGGCGATGGCCAGGCCGCTACCGGCGCTCAGGCAGGCCAGCCCCATCAGGGTGATCAGGCGATCGTCGAGGATATCGCCGACAAGGCCCCACAGCACTCGGCCGATGATGCCGAAGACCTGGACTGCGGACATGGTGGCGCCGGCGACGACCAGGCCGACGCCCAGATCCTCGACCAGCAGCGCCACGGTGAAGGCCGAGACCGATAGCTGGATGGCAGAAAAGCAGAGACTCAAGAGGGCCAGATAGCGCAGCGCCGGGCGCTGCCAGACGACCTGGAGCCCGGCCAGGGGGGTGGTCAGCCAAGGAGTGCGAGGGTCGCGCTCGCGGTCCCAGTGATGGCGCTGAACCTGCAATAGCAGAATACCGATGACGGCGACCAGGAACAGGCAGCCCAGAGCCGCCTGCCAGCCGATGGCCAGCGCCAGGGCGGGGGCGACAAGGCCCGCCAGCACGCCACCCAAGGGCACCCCGGTCTGCTTGAGCGAGAACACCAGGCCCTGGCGGTGACGCGGAGTAACCCGAAACAGCAAAAGCGACGCGGAGGGGTTGGTCAGGCCATAGCCGAGCCCGGCGATCAGCGAGGCCAGGGCGAAGGTGGCCAGCGACGGCAGGGTCAGCAGCGCCGCGCCGCCGCCAAGCAGCCCCAGCGCCAGCTGGCTGACTCGACAGGGGCCATAGCGTCGGGTCAGAGGCCCGCCGACCAGCGAGGTCAGCATGGCGCCACCGAAGATCAGGCTGACCTGGATACCCACGGTGGCGGTGGAAACCCCCAACGAGTCTGCCAGGGTCGGCGCGATGGCCGAGGGAAACAGCGCCACCAGCGACGAGAAGGCCAGCACCAGGGTGGTGGCCAGCAGGGCGATACCGACCTGGGGAGGCGGTGAGGGTGGTAAAGAGGGAGCTGGAGAGGGCGCCGTTTGCTGGTTCATGCCCCCGCGTCTGCCCCGGCCAGGCCTTCACGCGGAACCCGCCGCAGGTGGCTTTCGGTCTTGCCGCCGGGCAGTGCCGCGATCAAGTCGGCCGCGTGCAGCAGCGCGCCAAGATCGATGTCACCTGCCATCCCGCCCCCCTGCAGGGCGTAGACCAGGTCTTCGCTGGCGGTATTGCCGGTGGCCCCCGGAGCGAAGGGACAACCGCCGAGGCCGGCGCAGGCGGCGTCGAGTGCGGTGGCACCGTGGCGGGCTGCGAACAGGGCGTTGGCCACGCCCATGCCGAAGGTGTCGTGGCCGTGGAACGCCCAGGACAGGGCGGGGGATCGGTGGCGCTCGGTCAGCTCGGTGAAGTGGGCCGCCACCTGGAAGGGCGTCGCGCGACCGGTGGTGTCGCACAGGGCGACTTCCACCGGCAACTCGCCGGTGATGGCGAGCGCCTTAGTGAGCACCTCATCGACCCGGCGCCAGTCGACCCTGCCGTCGAAGGGGCAGTCGAAGCTGGTGCCAAGGTCCAGGCGCAGGGCGGTGTTGCCCTTGGCGCGAACCGCCTCGACCACACGGGCGAAGGCCGCCAACGATTCATCCACCGACTGGCGCACATTGTTGCGGTTGTGCGCCTCGGACACCGAGACCACGTAGACCAGCTCGCTGACATCGTGTTCAAGCGCAAGCTCGGCTCCCTTGAGGTTGGGAACAAGCGCGGAGAATCTCACATCGCGGCGATGGGCGAAGGCGCGAATCAGCTCGCCGGTGTCCGCCATCTGGGGAATCGCTCGGGGGCTGACGAAGGAGCCGATCTCCATGCGTCGGATGCCGGCGTCGAGCAGCGCCTGGATGACCTCGATCTTGCGCTCTGTCGGCAGCGGATCGGCGATCGACTGGAAGCCGTCGCGCGGGGCGACCTCGACCAGTTCGATCGGGGCGGGTGACGTGGTGGTCATGCGGGAGTCTCCGTCGGGTTCAAGGGTGGGTGGCATCGATGTGATCGGAGCCGTCCGGCGGCGGCAGTGGGGCTCCGCGGGAAAGGCTCGCCAGGGTGTCGATCAGAAACTGAAGGCCGAGTGCGGTAAAGCCGATCGGCAGCAGCGCGTAGGGGATGCCCATGGGGGTGCCGAGGGCGCTGGACACCCGTTCGCCGTACTCGAAGGCCTGGGCCGCCATCAGATAACCGCGCCAGGCGAGGATCGCGCAGAACGTCATCCCGGCAAGACCAGTGAACACTTCCAGCAGCCGACGCGCCTTGGCGGGAAGCTTGTCCTTGAAGAAGGTGATACGGATATGGGCGTCGAAGCGTTGGGCCTCGGCGGCTCCCATCACCGCCAGATACACCAGCAGGAAGGAGTTGATCTCCAGGCTCCAGTGGGTGGGGGCGGAGAAGGCGTAGCGCATGACGGTGTCGTAGCAGATCGACACCGTCATGAACACCAGCACCGCCATCGAGGCCAGGCGCAGGATGGCGAGTACGCCATCCCAGCCCTTGAGGGGGATCCTCTGTGCGTGCGCTTTCATGGCGATCTCAGGCCTGTCCCAGCGCGAGCTTGATGGCGCGTTCGCCGAGTTCCTCACCGACCTCGCCTTTCCAGTGGTCCCATACCTTGTGGGTGGCCTCGTTGAAGGCGGCCAGATCCTCGTCGCTGGGGGCGATGATCTCGACGTTCTCCTCGCGCACCTGGGGCCAGTACTCGTTGGGATAGATATCGTCGTTGCAGTGGCTGATGAAGTTCTCGTCGTACCAGCGGGCGGCATCTTCGAGGATCGCACGGCTGTCGTCGTCGAGGCTGTCCCAGCGGTCACGCAGCATGAAGGGCGCCACCGAGAAGCCGGTGATCGGCAGCTGGTAGCACACGTCCACCTGCTCCTGCAGGCTGCGCCCGATGATGGTGGAGATATTGAACACGCCGGCGTCCACGGTACCGCGCTGCAGCGCCATGTAGGTCTCGGACGAAGGAATGCGCACCGCACCGATGTCGTAGGCCTCCAGCGCCGAGGTGGCCTCGAAGCTGACCACCCTGACCTTCTTGCCGCGAATGTCCTCGAGGCTGCGCACCGCGTTGTCCTGGGTGCTCCAGATGTATTCGGGCTCGAGGATGCCGCCGCCGGAGGTCAGCATGTAGAGGTTTTCCTTGGCCAGCTCCTCATTGATCAGGTCGAACAGCGGGCTGCCCTGACGCAGCCGCTCGGGGTGGCGGTACAGCTCGCCGACGACACCGGGCAGCCCGGTGATGCCGAGGATCGGCAGCGAGCGGGTGATGTAGGAGGTGGTGTGGAACATGAAGTCGATATTGCGCGAGCGCAGTGCGGGAAGCTGTTCGTCGGCCTTGAGCAGCTGGCCCGAGTCGTAGAAATCGACCTCGAGCACGTCGCCGCCGTTGTCGCGCAGGTAGTTGACGAAGCCGGCGGAGCCATAGGTCAGCGCCTTGTAGGACGGTGGCAGGTAGGTCACGCCGGTGAAGGTGGTGGCGGCGCGGGCATGGCGTGGCATCAGCGCCTGGGGGCCCAGCAGCGAGGCCCCCGCGGTGGCGAAGGCGGTGGTCTTGAGCAGTTGGCGGCGGGTCAGGTTCATGGGAATGTCTCCGTCTTGTCATTGTCGTTGTTGCCCCTGGCCAGCGGGGCGAGTGAATCGGGGCCCCTTCAGTGCATCAGGCTCGGTAGCCACAGGCTGATGCTGGGGAAGAACACGAACAGCATCAGCACCAGGAACTGCACCGCCACGAAGGGCAGCGCGCTCTTGATGATCTCCTCCACCGACAGCTCCGGGCAGACGCCCCTGAGCGCGTAGAGGTTGAGTCCCACCGGCGGGGTGATCACCGCGATCTCCAGGTTCAGCACCATGACGATGCCGAACCACAGGGGGTCATAGCCCATGGCCTGGATCAGCGGCAGCAGCACCGGCGTGGTGACCACGATCAGCGAGACCGCATCGACGATCATGCCGAGCAGGATCAGCAGCAGCATGACCGCCAGCAGGATCGCCCAGTCCGGCAGGCCCGAGGCGGTCAGCGATTCGGTCAGTAGCTGCGGCACCCGCACCATGTTGAGGTAGTCGCCGAAGATCTTGGCGCAGCCGATGATCAGCAGGATGGCGCCGCTGACTCGCGCGGTGCTGGCCAGGATGCGGCCGAAGGAGGCAAGCGTCAGGCAACGGAAGATCAGCGCGGCGATCACGAAGGCGCCGAAGGCGCCGATGCCGGCGGCCTCGCTGGGGGTGGCCAGTCCAGAATAGATAGAGCCAAGCACCACCAGCACCAGCAGGGCGGCGTGCCAGATGTGGGCAAGGCTGGCGAAGCGCTCGCGCCAGCTGAAGCGTTGCTCGACGCTGGGCGCTTCCTCGGGCTTCAGACTCACCCGGATAAAGATGTAGAGCGACAGCGCCAGGGCCAGTACCACCCCGGGGACGATACCGCCGATGAACAGGTCGGCCACCGATACGCTGGCCACGGCGCCATAGATGATGAAGGGCACACTGGGCGGGATCAGCATCGCCAGGGCGCCGGCGCTGACCACCGCACCGGCGGCCAGCGAGCGGCTGTAGCCGCGCTCGAGCATCTGCGGTACGGCGATCGAACCGACCGCGGCGACGCCGGCCAGGCTCACTCCGGACACCGCGCCGAACACCGCCGAGGCACCCACCGAGGAGATCGCCAGGCTACCCCTGAGCCAGTGCAGCCACCTCACCGCCGCCTGGAACAGGTTGTTGCCCACCGGCGTAGCACCGAGCAGGTTGCCCATCAATATGAACAGCGGCAGGGCGATCAGTTCGAAGGCATTGAGCTGGCCAAACAGCGATGACGGCGCGAAGAAGAACGCCATGGAGCCCCGGGCCATGTACAGGCCGGCGAGCCCGGCCAGCCCCAGGGACAGAAAGATCGGCAGGCCGACGGCGATCAATACGATCAGCAGCGCCAGGACGAGTAGGGGTTCCATGCAAGAGCCTCTAGGTTGTTGTTGTCGGCAGAGTGGTCGCTGGTTGGCGGTGCTAGATCACGCTGTCCTTGCGCAGGGCATCGATGCTGTTCTGGTCGAGTTCCAGCCAGTCGCCGAGCACCGCCTCGGTGTGCTCGCCCAGGCCCGGACCGACCTGGCGTACCTTGCCAGGCGTCTGCGACAGCCGCGGAAAGACGTTCTGCATCGGCAGCGGCTTGCCGTGGCGGTCCGGCACCTCGACGATGGAGCCGCGCTCCTTGATGTGTTCGTCTTCGAGCATGTCCTTGGCGGTGTACACCAGGCCCGCCGGGACACCGGCGTCGGCCAGCAGGTCGACGATATGCTGGGCATCGTGGTGGGCGGTCCAGGCGGCGATCAGCTCGTCGATGGCCTGCTGGTTCTCGCCTCGCGCGCGATGGTCGGCATAGTCCGGATGATCGGCCAGGGTGGGCTGACCCATGGCCTCGCACAGCCGGCGGAAGACGGTGTCCTGATTGGCGCCGATGATGACGTCCCGGCCGTCCCTGGCGGGATAGGCGTTGGACGGCGCGATCTTGGGCAGGAAGCTGCCTGCGCGCTCACGGATCTTGCCGGCCCGGGCGTAGTCGGGGATCAGGCTCTCCATCATCGCCATCACCGCCTCGAAGATGGCACTGTCCACCACCTGGCCACGCCCGGTCTTCTCGCGCTGGTGCAGCGCCAGCAACGCGCCCATGGCGCCCTGGACCCCGGCCAGGGTGTCGCCCAGCGAAATCCCCACCCTGACCGGGGGGCGGTCCGGGTAGCCGCTGATGTAGCGCAGCCCGCCCATGGCTTCGCACACCGCCGCGAAACCGGCACGCGACGCGTAGGGACCGTCCTGGCCGAAGCCGGTGACCCGCACCATGATCAGCCCCGGGTTGTCGGCCGACAGGCTCTGGTAGTCCAGGCCCCAGCGCTCCATGGTGCCGGGGCGGAAGTTTTCGATCAGCACATCGGCCTTGGCCGCCAGTCGCCGCAGCAGGTCCTGGCCCTCGGGCTTGCGCAGATCGAGGGTCAGCGACTGCTTGTTGCGGGCGATCACGTTCCACCACAGCGGTTCGCCGCTCTCGTCGGTCTGGCCCCATTGGCGCATGGCGTCGCCCTTGCCCGGTGGCTCGATCTTGACCACCTGGGCGCCGAAGTCGGCCAGTACCTGGCCGCAGGTGGGCCCGGCGATAAGCTGGCCGAGTTCGAGCACCTTGAGGTCGTCCAGCGGGAGTGAGGCGATAAGCTCGTTCATGTTGGAGGTCCGTGGTCAGAGGTCGAGGGTGGAAGATGAAGGGTGAAACGCAAAAAGGGCCGCGTCGGGAGGATCACGGGGGCGATGAGGTCGCGGTCGAGGTGTCGACGGTCACGTGCAGTACCCGCGCGGCCAGCAGATGGGCGCGCATCACGTTCTCCGCCCAGGCGGCGTTGCCGGCGCCGATGGCGATCAGCATCTCGCGGTGGTGCTGCATGCTGCGCTTGAGCGCCGAGCGGTCGTAGCTGGCGAAATTACGTCGGATGATCGAGGTACGCACCACGCTCTCGAGGATCTGGGCCAGACGCTGGTTGTCGCTGGCCTGGATCAACAGGCGGTGAAACTCGTGGTTGAGCGAGGCCAGCTCGCTGTGGCCCGCACCATCGAGGGGGCTCTCGGTCAGGGCCTCCATGCGCGAGGCCAGGTCATCCAGATGGGCGAGGGTGTCAGCGTCGATGTGTCGGCAGGCGAGTCCGACCGCCATGGGTTCGAGTACCAGGCGCAGTTCGAACACTTCACGGGCGTCCTTTTCGGTCCACTCGGCCACCCTGGCGCCCTGATGGGGGATGGCCTCGAGCCAGCCCTCGGAGACCAGCTCCCGCAGTGCCTCGCGGACCGGGGTACGGCTGACCTCGAGTTCCCGGGCAACCGCCGCCTCACGCACGAATTCGAGCGGTCGATAGGCGCCGTCGAGGATGCGTTGCTTGATGGCTTCATGGACCTGGGCGGTGGCCGTGCGGGCACCGCTGGCTTCGAGCGGGGTGGTCGGAGTCACGAGGAAATCTCTTACATTGCATACAATCGTAAGAGTAGAGGGCTTTATGGCTGGGCGAAGTTAGACTTTTGGTCGAAATTGCATGCAGCGGCCGGTGATTCCCCGGTGGTGGACCAGTCCTAGGCGCTGTCCGAAAAGTCGACGAGCGAAGGTTAGACAAGGCAAAAATCGGTGAGAAAGCGCAGTTTACGGGGTGTAAATGAGCATTTTGATCCGATTTTTAACGCCGTATTACCGAGCGCAGGCACTTTTCAGACAAGCCCTAGCCCACCGCGTCGTTGGCCGCGAATACGCTGTCGGCCAGGTAACGTTCGTCGAACTGGCCGGCATCGGCCAGGGCGGCCGGATCAGGCAGCAGCAGACGATGACGGTTTCGGTGCAGCAGGCCCTCCTCGTCGAGTGCGCTGAAGGTGCGACTGACGTGCACAGGACTCAGCCCCAGCACGTCGGCCAGCATTTCCTGGGACAGTGGCAGACGGATGCTGTGGTCTTCCTGGCGGCCGGCGGTCTTGGCCAGGCGCTCGTACATTTCCATGATGAAGTGGGCCAGCTTCTGTCTGGCGCTGCGTCGCGACAGATTGACCAGGCGCTCGGTCAGCAGCACCTGCTGGCGGCTGGCCATGGCGAAGAGGATCGAGGTCAGGGTGGTCGACTGTTGAAAGATGTCGGTCAGACGGGCGTGGGGGAAGCGGCAGATGGTGCCGTCCTCGATCATCTGGACGCCGGTAAGACGCTGATGAAAGGCGTATTCGCGTAGCCCGATCACGTCGCCAGGGAGGTAGACCTCCAGGATCTGGCGCGCGCCGTCTTCCAGCTGCCGGTAGGAGAAGGCCCAGCCCTGGCTCAGGGTGAAGAAGTCCTGGGCAGGATCGCGTTCCTCCCAAAGGCTATCGCCGGCCTTGACCTCCAGCGGTGACTTCTCGAGCGCGCCCAGCAGCTGGCGATCGCCATCGCTGAGCGGGTGATAGTGGCGAAAATGCTTGACGATGCAGCTGTCCCGGTTCGACACGGCAAGGCTCCTTGCACGACAGGCTCGATGGAGAATGCGTATTAGGGGTTTACGTTAACTCAGGTTATGTCGGCGCGGTAGATACAGGCCCAGGATGGGGGTCCATCGCCGAGGTCGGTCAAGGCACAGCGTCTCCGGTCACGGCGATCCATTCTGGAATCGTTACGGAGGCGGAGTCATGACTTACGCACCCAACCAACTGTCGATCCGTTCGGATGATGGCTATCCCACACGGCTCGACGCGCCAATGGGCAATATCGCCCGCCATTGCCCGGTCGTCCATGCGACGCCCGAGCAGCGCCAGGCCGGGCCGCTCGACGAGCAGGAGCTGGCCGCATTCGAAGAACGTGGCTTTCTCTGGTTCGACAGCTTCTTCGAGGCCGACGACATCGAGCCCTTCTTCGATGAGCTAAGCGCCATGGAGCGCGATCCCGAGCTGACCGGCAGCGACAAGGTCATCACCGATCCTGTCTCTGGCGCCATTCGTTCGGTGTTCGGCATGCACGAATTGTCCGAGCGCTTCGATCGCCTGACCCGCTCGCCGCGGCTTCTGAAGATCGTCGAGCAGCTGCTCGGGGGCGGTGTCTACGTGCACCAGTCGCGGATCAACGACAAGGCCGGCTTTCAGGGCAGTGGCTTCGATTGGCACTCGGACTTCGAGACCTGGCACGCAGAAGACGGCATGCCCGGCATGCGCGCGCTGAGTGTCTCGCTGATGCTCACCGACAACGGCGAGTTCAACGGACCGCTGATGCTGGTACCGGGGTCCCATCGCCAGTTTGTTCCCACCGTGGGACGCACCCCGGACCAGAACTGGGAGACCTCGCTCAAGGCGCAGCACATCGGCGTACCCACCCGAGAGCAGCTGGGACCGATCATCGAAAAGCAGGGCATCGAGGCGCCCAAGGGGCCGGCCGGGTCGATTCTGCTGTTCGACTGCAACGCGCTGCATGCGTCCAACAGCAACCTGTCACCGTGGCCGCGCTCCAACCTGTTCTTCGTCTACAACAGCGTCGACAACCGCCTGGTCACTCCCTTCGGCGCCAAGTCCCCACGGCCCGAGCACCTGGCGGCGCGCGAGCGCACGCCAGCACTGGGATGATCAGGCGCCAGCCAATGTCGGTAGATGGCTTCGCCCTTGGGCGTGGCCGCTCCCCATCAAGAGAAAAGAGCCATCAAGAGGAAGCCCCCATGCACATTGGCGACACCCTGCTGATTGCCCGTGATCTGGTCATGGTAGCCGAGGACCAGTTGTCCTCGGGTAACACCGCCGAGATCATCGATACCTCGGCCCTGGTCGAAGGTGACGGTGACGACATACGTCTGCCGCGCTATCGGGTACTGATCGACGAGGTGGGGGAGCGGGATTGCTCCTGCACCATTCTCGAACGCCTCGAATAGTCGGACGCTGGCGCCTGGTCTGATTGTCTCATTGGCATCGGCATCGGCATCGGCATCGGCATCGGCATCGGCATCGGCGCGACTGCCAAAGCCACACGGGGTGACGGCCGGGCCATGCGTCTGTTAAGGATGGAGCACATTCTCGGACGTGGAGGCACGATGACGATTCAGCTCAAGCGGGCCTACGATGCGCCCGCCGACAACGACGGCTATCGGGTGCTGGTGGACAGGCTCTGGCCGCGGGGGATCGCCAAGGACGAGGCGCGTATCGATGAATGGATCAAGGAGGCCGCTCCCAGTGATGACCTGCGCAAGGCCTTTCACAGCGAAGCACTGGGCTGGGGCGAGTTTCGTCAGCGCTATCTGGCTGAGCTGAAGGAGCAGAGGGAAACGCTCAGACCCCTGGCCGAGCGCAGCCAGCAGCACAAGGTCACCCTGGTGTTTTCCTCGAAGGATGAGACCCACAACAACGCCGTGGTGCTCAAGGACTACCTGGCCATGCTGACCGGATGACGTTCGGGCGGACCACCGGGCATCACGGCCTCGAACTGATCTTGCCCAGTAGCACTGCTACGGGTTTAGCTGCACCAGTTTCCAAGTCCATCCAGCGCTTGATGACGGCTGCCATACGCTTCACGTTGTAGCCAGTGACGAGGACTTCGGTGTGGTAGCGGTCGAGCGAAGCACGGAAGGAAAGGTCCGGTGCTGTCCCGGTACTGAGCGCAGAACTGCGCTGAGTCGGCATCAAGCTGATCAAACATGTTGCGGATGTCCCGCATCACATCGTTGTGTCGCTTCCCCGTCAGCTCTGCAATCTCTCGGCTGGACATGTTGAGGTTTGTTTAAAAGTTTACTGCTGCGTTTAAATACTATTCCTTTTGCGATTCTAAGGCCATTTTTGCGCAGCATGCAGCACCCGCAAGATGGTAATCAATGCTTCAGACTCTCGGTAAACAACGATGTAGTTATCTTTGACAACCATCTCGCGTGTTCCAGGCTCCCTTCCTGGTTTATACAGCTTTGGATGGTCAGGGAGACGATCTACCTTGTCCTTTATATGATGGAAGAGTTTTAGAGCCGCATCAGGGTTGTCTTCAGAAATGTATTCAACAATCCCTGATGCGTCTTCAAGCGCCAAGATTGACCACTCAATCTTCACCATTGCGCTTGCTCTCTATAATGGCCTGGATATGGCGCATTGCATCATCGTGTGGGATGCCCTGGCGTGTATCAGCCAGCGCCTCCTGTACCTTCATGCGAAACCAAGCATCATGTGCCTGGGGGTCACTGGTGAGTCCCGCTGGCAGCCCTCCTTCGGCGCTAACCCGTGTCAGGAGAATCCGTACAGCCTCCGACACCGTAAGACCCATTTTTGCAAGAGTTTCAGTGGCTTCTGCCTTCAGATCTTCGTCCACTCGGACATGCAGCATCGTTGTGCGGGCCATCGCCGTTGCCTCCTGGATGTGGACTTTTGAGTTTGTATCTCAATTGAGATGCAGTCAAGCTCAACCCTCTCTGAAGCCAACACTCATACAGCGCTTGCTCTTGATACCCTTCTGCAATACCTCGTCCAACAAGCCGCTCAACAGTCCGCTTACGTTGTCATGACGAGACTCCACCAGTTCCGCGATCTCCAGGCTGGACATGGTGAGGTTTGTTTCAGCGTGTTAGCGGGCAGGGCGAAAGCACGGGCGGGTATGGTTCATTCTGAGTGCGGCTAAGCTTGAACGCCACTTATCGACAAGATGCCAGTGTGATATGTGATCAATTTGGGTATGAGACTACAGCTTCTGACCACTCTTCCTATCGATAATTTCGGCGTCCCAGCCTTGGCATAGTTTCATCGCCAGATTTTTGTCATGTTCTTCCCGCTTCTCCTTCTCAAAGTCCCACCCTCTTATCTTTGCGCGTATATCGTAGAACCAAACCATGGATAATATGAACACGAAGGGCATGCTTGTTACCAGACATAGCTTCAAAAGTTCAGTCATATTTACAATCCCTTTATCTTTAGGCCAAAGGCGATGATAACCCATACCGTTTAAACGCAGATGCCTCCCTTTCTCGCTATCATCAAGCAGTCTTGTCCGTCAACGTTCTTCTGTGCCCCATGGGCTTGTTTTGAGCGTGGATTACATGTTGGCTTTATCCCGCATATTTCAAACAGGGTGAGGGTGATGCTCGGCCTAGTTCATTCATGCATCCGCACGTACTCATGATTTTCTGTGATCAATAGAGTATACCTGAGAGAGCACGGGCTAGAGAGGCTCGTTTTCGTATTCATAAATACTTATTTACAACCTAAACGAGTACGTCAATAATGAACACATCCTAATGAACATGGAGTGTTCAAAGTGACTTTCATCCGCGCTTATCTTCGAGCTTCCTCCGATGACCAAAACGCCAGTCGTGCCCGTGAAGCTCTTGAAGCCTTCAGTGATGCCAAGGGTGTCAGGGTCGCTTCCTGGTACATCGAGAACGCCAGCGGCACTAAGGCTGACCGTACTGAGCTTGTACGGCTGATTGACGATGCCCAGCCGGGGGATGTTCTTCTCATCGAGCAGGTTGATCGTCTGACACGTCTCACCAAAGGAGACTGGGAGAAGTTGAAGGCTGCTATTCAAGGTGCAGGACTTCGTGTGGTAGCGCTCGACCTGCCCACCAGCCACACGGCCATGACGATCAGCGCCAGCGATGACTTCACGGGACGTATGTTGGATGCGGTAAACGCTATGCTTCTTGATATGCTGGCTGCTGTCGCTCGCAAGGACTACGACGACAGGCGTAGGCGACAGGCTGAAGGGATAGAGAAGGCCAAGGAGAAGGGAGCCTACAGGGGCCGTCCTGTGAACGAGGCGTTGCACCAGAGGATCAGGGAACTAAGAGAGAAGGGCTTCAGTATAAGGAAGACGGCTGAGCTTGCAGGATGTGGTGTATCGACTGTTCAGAGAGCTTTTGGTAGACGTTAAAATTACTGTAGTGTTTTGGTTGTCATGATTTGGAGTTGTTGTTATGCACTGGTTTGGGATAGCTGTGACATTTTGTTATTCATCAATTATAGTGTTTCTTAGATGGGGAGATCTCTATCTTTTAAAAACCATGCCGCTTAATGAAGTTGGGGATTTTCTGGCGGGGGTTTTTGGACCGCTGATGTTGTTCTGGCTAATTGTTGGTTATATCCAGCAGCAAAAGGAGTTTCGGCAAAATACGGAAGTTTTGAGACTTCAAGCTGATGAGTTGAAAAAGTCAGTTGAGCAACATAGGCAGATGGTTGCCGTGACTAGAGAGCAGGTTGAAGCAGAGATTAAAGCCTTGGCAATAGAGGAAAGTAGAATGAGGAGGGAGAGTCAGCCTTCGTTTTCTATAACTCAAGCCTACAGGAAAAGCATATCTTCAGGAAGAAAAACGTTTGTAATTAAAGTTGAAAATAATGGTCGTCCAGCGTCGAATGTTAATTTTTCTTCTGACCCAGAAATCCCGCAAATCGCTAATATGGGTAGTATACAATACTTTAAGACTGGTGTTGAATACCCTCTAACTTTTGATGTTGGAGTTAAAGAAAGTCCTCCTTTGAAGTTGAAGGTCGAAATAAATTGCTCGGATGAAAATCTTCAGCCATATACAAAGTCATTTTCTCTTTCTTTGGATGGAAATGAAAGATATTTAGTGAGTGAATGAGATTTTATATTATGTCCTTAATGCCATGCTATGTTGTTGTATATGTTAGGTAGTATGATAAATTATTGCTGGTAACTATGCTGCGTCTGCTTAACGTCTGGAATCACCCGAAAAAATTTAATACTCCTTTCCAGCCTCCACTCTCAAAGTAGGGTGGGGGTCTACAAAAGCTCCAAACGTCCCAGTGTTCTTGAGCAGATCCCCACCGGCTCCCGTACCCCCTGCTTGAAATATCTCGCTTCTCTTCACTGTGGGTCTGTCTCTGGCTTTCTGAGAGCCCTCGTAAGCGCTTCTATTCTCAAGCCAAGCCTTGGCCTTATCGGTTCTCTAGCGGTCTTCAGATAGCCTTGTAGGCGGCTCTTGGGCAGGGCAGAGGAGGCTTGTTGGATAGTGAGGCGTGACCAACCGTTTTGGCACGGAAAATCTGACAGCGTGACGATGTGCGTGGGCGGCAAGCGGTAAGTCACTTGCACATGCACTGGGTCGAACGTGGGTCTTTTCGTAGTGAGGCGCCGGGAAGGGTGGGGTATCATCCGGTCACGAGGTTGTGCGTGCTGACACCTAATTGACACCTGGAAGAGATTGGGGCTTCAGAAACGAAAAAGGCTCTTGCGTGAATGTTCGCAAGAGCCTGATTCTACTAAATTCTTGGTCGGAGTAGCAGGATTCGAACCTACGACCTCTGCCTCCCGAATGCGTTGCTCTACCTGCTGAGCTACACCGGCTTGACACCACCTTCTCGATCACACCGGGCCTACCGCCAGCCCGGCTAGCGGGGTTTCCAGGCGTCCCTGATGGCCTCCCGTGCGCTAGTCCCGGGGCTCCCTCAGGCGTGTCAGGCCTTCCTGGGCGCTGGAGGCCACCAGTTCGCCTTTTCGATTGTAGATACTGCCTCGAGCCAGGCCTCTGGCGCCGCCGGCCCAGGGGCTGTCCATGTCGTACAGCAGCCAGTCGTTGACGGCCACGTCCTGGTGAAACCAGAGCGAGTGGTCGAGGCTGGCGATCTGCAGCTTGGGGTCGCCGAAACGGATGCCATGGGGCACCAGGGCGGTGGTCAGCAGGTTGAAATCCGAGCTGTAGGCGAGCAGGTAGCGATGCAGAGCGGGGTCATCGGGCAGCTCGCCATTGAGCCGGAACCACAACCGCTTGCGTGCGGGCGCGCCGTCCTCGGCGGTGTCTTCCACATGGCGAAATTCGATCGGGTGGCCGGGGAAGCGCAGGATCTCGTCGCTGTCGCCGGGCTCTGTTGCTTCGAGGGCGGGCATGCTGGCCTGGTGGCTCAGGCTGTGTTCCTGGCCATGGAAGGAAGCGCTGCAGAAGAAGATCGGACGGCCCTTCTGGATCGCGGTGATGCGGCGGGTGGTGAAGCTGCCACCGTCACGAACGCGGTCGACCTGATAGACCACCGGCATGGCGGCGTCGCCGGGACGCAGGAAGTAGCCGTGCAGCGAGTGCACCTGACGCTCCGCCGCGACGGTCTGGGTGGCCGCCGACAGCGCCTGGCCCAGTACCTGGCCGCCGAACAGCTGGGGAAGCCCCAGGTCCTGGCTGCGTCCACGAAACAGGTTCTCTTCCAGCATTTCCAGGCCCAGCAGGTCTACCAGACCCTTCAAGGCGTCCGACATTCGCGTATCCTCCTTGCGCCGGGGTAGCCCGGCTAGTCGATGGCGGTGACACGGTGGCGATTGCCGTGCCCGCGACAATGGTTCAGCATTTGCCTGGGCTCAGTGTACGGGAGTGCAACACCTTGCGCAGTGACGAATTTTACATGCATCGAGCGCTGGAACTGGCCGAGCGGGCGGCCCAGGCAGGAGAGGTGCCGGTCGGTGCGGTGGTGGTGGATGCGGCCGGAGAGATCATCGGTCGCGGCGCCAATGGCCCCGTGGCGAGCCATGATCCCAGCGCCCATGCCGAGGTTCAGGCGCTCAGGGACGCCGGGGTGAGCCTGTCGAACTATCGGCTCGAGGGCTGCACGCTGTACGTGACGCTGGAACCCTGCATGATGTGCTCCGGGGCCATCATCCACGCCAGGATCCGGCGTCTGGTCTACGGTGCCGCGGAGCCTCGTTCCGGCATGGTCGAGTCCCGAGCCAACCTGTTCGCCCAGCCCTGGCACTTCCACCAGGTGGAGGTCGAAGGTGGGGTGCTGGCGAACCGAGCCTCTCGCCTGCTCAAGACGTTTTTTGCCGAGCGCCGATGAGCCTTTGCCGAAGCGCAAAGCACTGAGGCAACGTCGGCGGTGCCGACGGGTTGCTCAAGACTCCCGTTACAGGTTTCGAGCCTTGCTCAGGCGGTGAAGGGCGGTGTGTCCAGGTCCGATGCGCCGTCGACGGTATCCACGAAGAGCTCGACCCGGTCGCGTCCCTGGTGCTTCGCTGTATAGAGCGCCTGGTCCGCCTGCTGTATCAGGCGTGCCAGATCTAGCGGTGCCTGGTCCTGGCATGCCACCCCCAGGCTGATGGTCAGTGGCGTGCCGTCGTGATGAGCCAGCGGCGCCTGTCGGACGGCACGCCGCAGACGCTCGGCCACAGCGCTGGCTTCGGCTAGCCGTCCTTCGGGAATGATCACCAGAAACTCTTCCCCGCCGTAGCGCCCCAGCAGGCCGTCATCCCCCAGGGTCTCCTGTGCAAGTCGACCTACCGCCTTGAGCACTCTGTCGCCTTCGGCATGGCCGAGGCAGTCGTTGATGCGCTTGAAGTGGTCGATGTCGACAAGAATAACGCTCAGGGGCAAGCGCGCCCGCCAGGTCTGGGCGGTGGCCTGAAGGTGACGTCGGTTCGGCAGACCGGTGAGTTCGTCGTGGTCGGCGAGCCAGCTGAGTTGCTGCTGCAGGCGATGGCGAGTGCGGACCTCGCGGCGAAGGTCTCCGTTGGAGCGTGCAAGCGCACGATGCTGGGAGGCCATCTGGTGCTGGCTGAACAATGTCAGATAGAGGAACTGGCTGAACAGCAGACCCAGCATCAGGGTGACAGCCGGAAGACGGCTGCGCAGGCGCGTCAGCAATCGGGTATCGGGGCGCAAGGTCAGCTCGAGCGGTAGATAGGCTGTGTCGACTGTCGCCGCCTTATTGTCGGGTCGATGCAGGGGAATGGCGTCGAGGGGAACGGATACTGTCCACGAGGCCGGATGCCCCTCCATGGGCCATTCCTTGATCAGACGGTTGTGGTAGGTAAGTCGGACCTGCAGGCTCCCCGCCCCCGAGGGGGGATGCGTATACATATTCTCGGCCATGGCTGACAGTGACAAGGTCGCTGCCAAGTGCCCGAGCAGCTTTCCACCGGGACGGCGAATCGGTAGCGAGAGCGTGATCTTCATCGTCGGTGCAGGAGCGTCGATGGCGAGGGTAGTGATCTGGGCCTCCGGGGGGGGCACCGCGGCAGGTTGAGGCATATCAGTGGGCCTGGGGACGACTGTGGTCGCGGGGCTTCGCACATTGCCGCCGGTCACTTCGACGTAGCGCAGCGTCGCAAGGTAGGGAAAGTGGTCGCGAAGAGGTCGCGTCAGGTGCTGCCAGCGTTCGGTAGAGGGCGGGAGCGGCGATTGTTCGAGGAAAACCTGCAAATGTTGCAGGGAGTGTCGAAAGTCATTGAATTCGCTAGCCAGGCGTTCCTCCATGGCACGGCCTTCGCGCTGTCCTAGATATTGCAGTTCGCCATCGGCCTGAATCTCCAGGTACTGCCAAAGTGCCAGGGTCATCACGACCAGAAGTGTCGAAGGCCAAAGCCCACGCCTGAGGCTGTCGCGGGTGGGACGCCAGCCGCTTACCACGCCCACCCACTGGCCGGCCAGCAACAGGCCGAGGACGGCGGTGACGGTGAGCGAGTGGGCGTGCAGCAGTGCCGCTGAAGGCAGCCAGTGATGCAGTGGTGTCTGGTCCAGCAGCAACAGCAGCAAGCAGGACATGTGGAGCAAGGGGACGCCCAGGCTCGAGCGCGTGCGCGCCAGTATCCCCAGGGTCAGCAGCGTCAGCACGACCAGTTCGACCAGCGGCGGGCGCCAGTCCAGCAGAGTCGAAGGTGTCGTCAGCCAACGGAAGGGTTCGGACAGGCGCTCCAGTGACAGCCAGTCTTCCGGTGCACAGGTGCCGAATAGCAGAGTGACCAGGCACAGACACAGTGGCCATAGCACCAGGGCACTGGTGAAGACCCCCTTGCGTGTCCATCGCCATTGACCGATGGCGACGATAAGGGCCAGCGCCAGGGTCGTCTGATTCGCCGGCAGAGACGCTACCCGAGTATCGAGCACAGTGAGGGAGGCGACTGCCAGCACCAGGGCGAGCAGGGTCAGCCCTTGGCTCAATAGCCGGTAGTGACGAACAACGGGTGTCGAGGTGTACCACATTCAGGCGTTCCAACCCTGGCGGCTCGCGGCCTGACTGGCCGCGCTACGACCAGCTTACCCAGGCGCTGAACGAGGCTCAGGAAGAAGTGCGCCGCCTCGCGCCAGTGGGGTTGACCTGAGTCAGGAGTGCAACAGACCGCTGGGCTCTGTGGCCTCGCTGGGCTCGGCAGCGGGCTTCGCCTCGGCGATCTCCACCCGATTGCGGCCCAGCCGCTTGGCACGATACAGCGCCATATCCGCTCGATGCAGCAAGTCCCTTGGCACAACGGGGCCGTCGGTCTGGGTGATCAGGCCTATACATACCGTCATGGGACTGCCGTCTTCGTGTTGTACGCCGCAGGCCTGCACCTCTCGCCTCAGGCGTTCTGCCCAGGCATGTACCCAGGCGATATCGCCCTGTGGCAGATAGACCACGAATTCCTCGCCGCCGTAGCGGGCCAGCACGCCACCCTGTGGAAGCAGCTTCTGCGCGCAGGCGGCGAAGCGCTTGAGTGCCTGGTCCCCGGCTTGATGGCCTTGTTGGTCGTTGATGCGCTTGAAATGGTCGAGGTCACATAACAGCAGACTGAGAGGGTTCTGTCCGGCATCCGTCGGCAGGCTGGCGAGAAAGGTGCGTCGATTGGCCAGGCCCGTGAGGTCGTCGTGTCCTGCCAGCCATTCGATGTTTTTCTGCAGGCGCGAACGACGCCGCATCTCTCGGCGTAGTTCGAGATTGGTATCGGCAATCTGGCGGTGCTGCTGGCGCTGCCGATGGCGGCTGAACAACAGCAGGTAGAGCAGCAGAGCCATGATCAGGCCGGTGCACAGCGTTGAACTCGGATAGTGCAGCTTCAGGTGCTCCAGCAAACGGCGGTTGGGGCTGAGCTCCAGGTGCAGGGTATGGGACAGCAGACGAACGTCGCTGACGAGCCTCCAGGGCGAATTAGCCGCTGACGTCGGTACCCGCCATAGGGTGCTGTCGCCGTCTTTCAATGTCAGCGTCATGGCGTCCGGTATATCGGCGAGCGCGGGCAGGAGATTGGAAGCTAAGGCGTCGAGGCTGAAGACCATGGCGACCGAACCCAGCAGCCGATCACCATCCACCGTGTGGATCGGCAGAAAGTGGATGATGCCCCAGCCTCCATCGGGCAGTGGCAGGATATCCGATGACACCGCGTCGCGCTGGTGAAAGCTCTGCTGCAGCACTTCCATCAGTGGCTGGTCGAGGGCTCCATCCAGCAAGCGCATGCCCGGGTAGGCCTGGTGCCAGTTGTCGTCGGGATAGAGGTGCTCGACCCGTCCGGAGAGATCGATCAGGGCCAGCAGGGGCAGTTCCGGGAAGTCGTTCATAAAGCTCTGGGCTTCGTGGCGCCACATCGATGCCGAGGGCAGGCGTTGATCGATCTCCCAGACCAGATGGAAGCGATGCATGGCTCGAAGGGTGTCGTCGATGCGGTCTGTCATCGTTGCCGACAGGCGATCGGTCTCCCGCTGGGCACGTTCGAATAGCTGCCGATTGGCCTCGCTATCCTGCTGGCACCACAGCAGAACCGTTGCCGTGGCAATAAGAAGACCGGGGCCCAGAGCGCGCAACAGGCTCGCCAGGTTGTGGCGCCAGCCGGTCACCACCGCCAGGAACTGGGTCAGCAATAGCAGCCCGCTGCCCGCCAGCGCCCAGGGGCCTGCGGGTGGCGCCAGCGGCGGCAGTGTCTCGGGCGCCGCCACCTGGTAGGCCAGACTCCCCCACAGCAGGACGGCGATGGCGTGGAGCAAGGGGGTGCCCAGGCCGGCACGGGTGCGCAGGGCAAGACTCAAGGCCAGGCACGCCAGCAGCAGGCTGTCGGCCAACCCCGGCCACTGCCAGGAAAGGCGTGGGTGGCCAGTATCGAGCGGCGCAGGTGGATCGAAAGTCGCCAGAGACAGCCAGCCCTGGGGCAGGATATCGCCGGCCACGCCGATCAGCAGAGCGGCCAACACCGCCACCACCAGCGTCAGACTCAAGCCCAGCCGCTGGCGGTACCAGGCCAGTTGAGCAAGACCGATCAAGCCGCCCAGTACCAGGGTGGGCAAGGTGGTCGAGGCGGTATAGCCGGCGAGGCTGGCGCAGAGCCCCGCAATGTACAGTGCCAGGGACAACAGCGTCAGCGGGATTCTGAGACGTAGCATGTACCCACTTTCCAGGCGAGGAGCTGGCGGTTGTTGGACGTTGTGGTCAGCGAAATATCTCGCCGAACCGATCAGCGAGAAGAATAGACGTTCGGGGGATTGTGCTGGAAAATGCGGCCAAGTGGGCGCGGAACCATGCCTTTCCTGATGTAGATCAAGGACATCGAGGGGGCGGGTGGGTGTCTGGTTGGCGCCTGGTGTTGAGGCCGCGTGCCAGATCCGCGCAAGGCCGCGCTCAGGCAGGTGATCCACAAACCTCGATGCGATTGCGCCCCTGCCGCTTGGCCCGATAAAGTGCCAGGTCCGCGCGGTGGAGCAGGTCTTCGGCGATCAGGTCGCCGGCGCCGTGGCTGGCGATGCCGATGCTTACCGTCATGGGGCGCCCGTCGGCATGCTCAACGCCGCAGTTCATCACGCTCTGGCGCAGGGATTCGGCGATCTCGACGGCCTCGTCCGCGGCCACCCCGGTCAGCAGGGCGACGAATTCCTCGCCGCCGTAACGGGCCAGCACCACCCCTTCGGGCATCGCCAGGCGTCCCACTCGGGCGAAGCGACGAAGCGCCTCGTCCCCCGCCTGGTGGCCGAGCTGGTCATTGATGCTCTTGAAGTGATCGATGTCACACAGAAGAACGCTCAGCGGGCGGCACTCCTGCTGTTCTCGCAACGTCGACATGAACAGGCGGCGATTGGGCAGCAGCGTCAGCTCGTCGTGGCCGGCAAGCCACTCCACCTCACGCTGCAGTTCGGTACGATGGCGGACCTCTCGGCGCAGCTCCTCGTTGGAGCGGTACATCGACGAGTGTTGTACCGACATGCGGTGGTGGCCGAATACCACCATGTACAGCAGGTAAGCCAGCAGCAGCCCGATGCTGAGACTGGCCACCGGCTGGCGCGAACGCAGACCCAGCAGGTAGCCGGTGGAGGCGTTCAAGGCGACGGTCAGCTCTTGTTCGTCAAGGGCAAGCAGGCTAAGCGTGGTCCATGGGCCTGGCGACTCGCTGGTCGGCCAGTCGCGGATGGTGTCACCATCCACGGCAAAGCGCATGCGGATATGCTCACGGTCCAGCAGGGTCTCGGCGTAGAGCTTGTCGGCCAGCACCGGGAAGCTGAGTACCATGGCCGCAGCGCCGGTGACGCGCTGCTGGTCGGGGGAGGTGATCGGCAGGTAGTAGATCATGCCGGGCATCCCCTGCAGCAGTGGCACGACGCCGGTGTGGCCCTCCTGGTTGGCGGACAGTGCCTTCGCTAGTGCGTCGACGTAGGGGCGGTCCACGTCTAGTGCATTGATGCCGACGATCGCCCGGTTGCTGTCATCGCGTGGGTGGACAAGGCGGATGGTACCGTCGGCTTCGATATAGGCGATGTTGAGAAAGTAGCTGAAGTCCTGGTGGTAAAAGGCGGCCTGGCGCTCCCACTCTTCGGCGCTGGGGGGCTCTTCCAGCAGGCTCCAGAAGCTGGCGAAACGCCTCACTGCCTCCAGGTGGGCCGTTATCTCGGCGCCAAGCTGAGTCGCCAGACGATCCGCTTCGCCCTGCAGCTCGTCTTGAAGCTGCTGGTCCACGTATAGCGTTTGCTGATGCCATACGAACAGACTGGCCAGCACCAGGGCGAGCGAGGGAATCAGGCTGCGCAGGATGCTGGTCTGGGTGTGGCGCCACCCCGAGACCACGCCGACGAACTGGGCGGCCAGCAAGAGCGCCAGCAACAGCATGCTGGCGGGGGTGCCTGCCAGGTTCTGCGGCGAGCGGATCTCGTCGGTGGCCAGCAGCAGCGCTTCGGTGACCAGTAACAGCGCCGCCAGCGCCTGCAGCAGCGGGGCAGCCAGGCTCGCCCGGGTGCGTCCCAGCAGCCCGCCAGTCAGCGCCAGCAGGATGAGCAGCTCCATCAAGGGCGGTCGAAGATCGTCGAGGCCCTGGACCCCGGGTAGCCACGATGCCCATTGGTCGAGCGTGACGTAAGGGATCAGGGCTTCGGGCAGCAGGTAGCTGGCCAGGCCCAGCAGCAGGATCGCCAGCACCGGCAGCAGACACACGACCGACATCCTCACCCCACGCCAGTACCACATCGCCTGGCCGATGCCGATCAGCAGCAGCAGGGTCCAGCTGGCGCTGTGGCTCTGATCCTGGATCATCGAGGGGTCGACGATCAGTCCCGCCGTGGCCAGCAGGATGACCAGCAGCGTCATGGACAGGGCAATTCGAGACATGAAGGCAAGGTGTCCTAGGGCATGGGGGGCACGAGTTCGAAGATCTCGGCGTCGGCTTGATCGGGCAGGCGGGCATTCAGCTGGTGGAACTGCTGCTGGCTGCGATCGACGTAGTCGAGGATCTCGAGATAGCGGCGAATATTCTGCACATAGATGACCGGTTCGCCACCCCTTGCGTAGCCGTGGCGTGTCTTGCTGTGCCACTGGCTTTCCTGCAACAGGGGCAGCGCCTCACGCACATCACGCCACAGATCCGGGTTGCCACCCCGCATGCGGGCGATGTCACGGGCGTCATACAGATGGCCGAGGCCCACATTGTAGGCCGCGAGCGCCATGTAGAGACGGTCCTCACCGGTGATCGACTCGGGCAATCGCTGTTCGACGCTGCGCAGATAGCGTGCGCCGCCCTCGATGCTCTGGGCCGGGTCCAGCCGGTTCGATACTCCGACTTCCTCGGCGGTGGCGTTGGTCAGCATCATCAGCCCACGCACCCCGGTGGGCGACGTCGCCTCGGGGTCCCAGTGGGACTCTTGATAACCGACCGCTGCCAGCAGCTTCCAGTCGAAGTGCTGCGCGCGGGCGGCCTCTCGAAACAGGGCATCGAAGCGGGGCAGGCGCTTGTTGACGTGGTTGATGAAGACCCGGGCGCCGACGTACTCGAGATAGTCGTCATGACCGAAGTAGCGGGCGGTGAGGCGGTCGAGTTCACCCTCTGCGCGAAGCTCGTCGAAGAACGTATTGGCGCGTTCGATCAGCGCCAGACCGTCTTTCCCGGAGAAGGCCCAGGCCATGGTCACCGGCTCGCCGATGTCGAAGCCGTCTTCCACTTCGGGGAAGAACAGACGATTGAGGCGGAACTGGTGGGCGTACACCACCGCGGCGTCCAGCTCGCCATCCTCGATGCGCCTGAGCAGCGAAGCGATCTCCAGGTCTTCCGCTTCCTTCCAGCTGAGGCGAGGGTGCTCGCGCTGCAATTCGTGCATGACGCGGCTGATGCCGGTGCCCTTGGCGATGCCGATGTTCCAGTCCTTGAGGTCATCGAGCGCCTTGGGCGGCTGCAGTCCTCGGCGATACACCACCATCGGCTGCATCGACAGGATCGGGCGCGAAAACACCAGGCCTTCCGCCAGCGGATCCAGCGGCAGGGCGGCCGCGCCGAGGTCGCCCTGGTGGCGCACCGCGTCGAGCACGCTCTGCACATGGTGGTCATCGCTTAGGTTCAGGCTGACCCCGAGGCGGTCGGCGAAGCGACGCATCAGTTCGTACTCGAAACCGGTAGGTCCCTGGCGCCCCTCGTAGTAGGTAAAGGGGGTATTGCGGGTGTGCACGGTGATGAAATCACGTGCCAGTACTCGCTCCAGGGCGGCGCTTGAGGAGGGGCCGGGCGGTGTTGGCCAGAGCGCCCACAGCAGGCCCAGGCCACTGGCGGCAAGGATGCGCAGGCGCCGCGCATGACGGAAACCGTCCTTCATCGGGGCAAAATCGCTCATGGTGGAGCGCCCACCTTACCCAGCCCACGGGGCGCTGTCATCCGCATCGATTTCTCGCACCCGTCGGTTTCCAGTATCATATGCCGTCTCGCCCGCCGCGGCCCCCTTCTTTTATCGCTGATCTTCAGAGGCTCCTGGATATGCTCGAACTGCGCGGAGCGCCCGCCCTGTCCACCTTCCGTCACGCCAAGCTGCTGGCTCAACTGCGTGTGTCCGTCCCCGAGATCGAGGCGCTGCACGCCGAGTATGTGCACTTTGCCGATCTGGAGCGGGAGCTCGATGCCACCGAACTGAGCCTGCTCGAGCGCCTGCTCGACTACGGGCCGGCACAGCAGGATAGCGATGTGGAGGGGCTTGCGTTGCTGGTGGTGCCACGTATCGGCACCCAGTCTCCCTGGTCATCCAAGGCTACCGACATTGCCCACAACTGCGGTTTGACCCAGATCAACCGCCTGGAGCGCGGCATCCTCTATCGCATCAAGGTGCGCGGTACGCTGAAGGAAGCCCACTTCGACGCCATCGTCGCCGGCCTGCACGACCGCATGACCGAGACGGTGCTGCGAGACAGCTCCGACGCCGCCACCCTGTTCGCCCACCATGAGCCGGCGCCGCTGGGCCAGGTGGACGTGCTCGAGGGTGGCCGTACTGCGCTTGAGGTCGCCAATCGCGAGCTGGGACTCGCCCTGGCCGAGGACGAGATCGACTACCTGGTCGAGGCGTTTGTCGAGCTGGGCCGCAACCCCAGCGACGTCGAGCTGATGATGTTCGCCCAGGCCAACTCCGAGCACTGCCGCCACAAGATCTTCAACGCCGACTGGGTCATCGACGGCGAGGCCCAGAGCCACTCGCTGTTCAAGATGATCAAGAACACCTTCGAGGCCTCGCCGGACGGCATCCTGTCGGCCTACAGCGACAACGCTGCGGTGATCAAGGGCAGCGAGGCGCGTCGCTTCTTCGCCACCCCGCTGACCGGGCGTGACGGTGAGCGCGCCAGCTACGGCGGGGAAGTGGAGCCGATCCACATCCTGACCAAGGTCGAGACCCACAACCACCCGACCGCCATCGCGCCTCATCCCGGCGCGGCCACCGGTGCCGGCGGCGAGATCCGCGACGAAGGCGCCACCGGCGTCGGCGGCAAGCCCAAGGCGGGGCTGACCGGCTTTACCGTGTCCAACCTGCGTATCCCCGAGTTCGTGCAGCCCTGGGAGGCGTTCGACTACGGCAAGCCCGAGCGCATCGTCAACGCCCTGGAGATCATGCTCGAGGGCCCCATCGGCGGCGCCGCCTTCAACAACGAATTTGGCCGTCCCAACCTCACCGGCTACTTCCGTACCTACGAGCAGGACGCCCTCGGTGCCAGCGGCATCGAGCGTCGCGGCTACCACAAGCCGATCATGATAGCCGGCGGCTACGGCAACATCCGCGAGCAGCACGTGGCCAAGGGCGAGATCCCGGTGGGCGGCAAGCTGATCGTGATGGGTGGCCCGGCGATGTTGATCGGGCTCGGCGGCGGTGCAGCGTCGTCGATGGCCTCCGGCTCGTCGAGCTTCGATCTCGACTTCGCTTCTGTTCAGCGCGACAACCCCGAGATCGAGCGGCGTGCCCAGGAGGTCATCGACCGCTGCTGGGCGCTGGGTGACGACAACCCCATCTGCTTTATCCATGACGTAGGCGCCGGTGGTCTGTCCAACGCCTTGCCGGAACTGGTCAAGGACGGCGATCGTGGTGGTCTGTTCAGCCTGCGCGAGGTGCCCAACGCCGAGCCCGGCATGAGCCCGCTGGAGATCTGGTGCAACGAGGCCCAGGAGCGCTACGTGCTGGCGGTGGCACCTGCGGATCTCGAGACCTTCGACGCCCTGTGCCGGCGCGAACGCTGCCCCTACGCGGTGGTCGGCGAGGCCACCGCAGAGCACCACCTGGCGGTGGTGGACGGCCACTTCGACACCCGTCCAGTGGACCTGCCGATGAGCGTGCTGTTCGGCAAGCCACCCAAGATGCAGCGTGAGTTTGAGCGTGCGCCGCTGGAGCTGCCCGGTGTGATGCTCGACAACCTGGACCTGCGCGAGGCGCTGGATCGGGTGCTGCGTCTGCCCACCGTGGCCTCCAAGAGCTTCCTGATCACCATCGGCGACCGCTCGATCACCGGCCAGGTCGCGCGTGACCAGATGGTCGGTCCCTGGCAGGTGCCGGTGGCCGACGTGGCGGTGACCACGGCAAGCTTCGATACCCACGCCGGTGAGGCCATGGCCATGGGCGAGCGCTCGCCGGTGGCGCTGATCGACCCCGCCGCCAGCGCACGCCTGGCGGTGGCCGAGTCGATCACCAACCTGGCCGCTGCCCCGATCGCCCAGCTTGGCGACATCAAGATGTCGGCCAACTGGATGAGCGCGGCGGACCATGAAGGCGAGAACCAGGCGCTGTATGACGCCGTGCACGCCGTCGGCATGGAGCTGTGCCCGGCGCTGGGCATCGCGGTGCCGGTGGGCAAGGACTCCATGTCCATGCGCACCGCCTGGGAGCAGGACGGTGAGCAGAAGGCGGTGACCTCGCCGCTGACCCTGGCGATCACCGGCTTCGCTCCGGTCACCGACGCCATGAAGACGCTGACCCCGCAGATTCGCCTCGACCAGGACGAGAGCGACCTGCTGCTGATCGACCTGGGCGCCGGCAAGAATCGTCTGGGCGGCTCCGCCCTGGCCCAGGTCTACGGTCAGGTCGGCAACGACTGCCCGGACCTGGACGACGCCGAGGACCTCAAGGCGTTCTTCAGTGTCATCCAGGGGCTCAACGCCGACGGTCGACTGCTGGCCTACCACGACCGCAGCGACGGTGGCCTGATCGTCAGCCTGCTGGAGATGGCCTTCGCCGGCCGCGCCGGGCTCGAGATCAAGCTCGACTGGTTGATCGACGAGGCCGCCGAGGCGGTGGACGCGCTGTTCAGCGAGGAGTTGGGGGCGGTCATCCAGGTCAGCCGTGAGCACACCGAAGAGGTGCTGGCCCAGTTCGCCGCCGCCGGTATCGAGACCTGTGGCGTCATCGCCCGTCCGCGCTACGACGACCAGATCCGCGTGACCCTGTTCGAGGAGCCGTTGCTGGAGACCACCCGGCAGCTGACCCAGCGCACCTGGAGCGAGACCAGCTACCGCCTGCAGGCCCTGCGCGACAACCCCGAGTGCGCCAAGAACGAGTTCGACAACCTGCTCGACACCCGTGACCCGGGCCTGAGTGCCAGCCCGACCTTCAAGGTCGATGAGGACATCAGCGCACCCTTCGTCAACAGCGCACGTCCGCGTGCCGCCATCCTGCGCGAGCAGGGCGTCAATGGTCACCTGGAGATGGCCTGGGCCTTCGACAAGGCCGGCTTCGAGGCGGTCGACGTGCACATGAGCGACCTGCTCGAGGGACGTGTCGGTCTCGACGAGTTCAAGGGGCTGGCCGCCTGCGGTGGCTTCTCCTACGGTGACGTGCTCGGCGCCGGCGGTGGCTGGGCCAAGTCGGTGCTGTTCAACCCCCGTGCCCGCGAGCAGTTCGCCGACTTCTTCGCGCGCGAAGATAGCTTCGCACTCGGCGTGTGCAACGGCTGCCAGATGCTGTCCCAGCTCAAGGAGCTGATCCCCGGCGCCGAGAACTGGCCGCGCTTCGTGCGTAACGAGTCCGAGCAGTTCGAGGCCCGAGTGGCCATGGTGCAGGTGGAGAAGACCCCGTCGATCCTGCTGGCCGGCATGGAAGGCTCGCGCCTACCCATCGCCGTGGCCCATGGCGAGGGCCGCGCCGAGTTTCGCGATAGCGCCCACCTGCGCAGCATGCAGGGCTCGGGCCAGGTGGCCCTGCGCTATATCGACAACTACGGCCAGTGCACCACCCGCTATCCGGCCAACCCCAACGGCTCGCCCTCCGGTATCACCGGCCTGACCACGCCGGATGGCCGGGTGACGATCATGATGCCCCACCCGGAGCGGGTGGTGCGTGCCGTCACCAACTCCTGGCGGCCGGCCGAGTGGAGCCAGGACGGCGCCTGGCTCAGGCTGTTCCGCAATGCCCGGGTGTGGCTGGGCTGATCCTCCAGTCCCTCCAGACCCACGACAACGCCGCCTGCGGGCGGCGTTGTCGTATCCGGGACAAAGTCAGGTGTTGTATCGAGCGGCGTCAGGTGCCAAGTTGAAGTTCCCGCTTTCGCAGTTTCGCCCCCTTTATCGATCACCTGACCGGCCACCTTATCGACGGAGCTTCCATGTCCTCATCCACCCAGCGCAGTTTTCATGACCGCTTGAGCGTTTCCCTGATCGACCATGTGGCACGGGTTCACCTCGAGCGGCCCGATCGCCACAACGCCATGGATCCGCCGATGATCGACGCCCTGCTCGAGGTTCAGCGCTGGCTCGGCGAGCGGGTGGGCCTGCGCGCCGTGGTGCTTACCGGCGAGGGCGAGAGCTTCTGTTCGGGACTGGACGTGGCCTCGGTGGTGGCAAGCCCCGAGCGCGTGGCCTGGCTGCTGACGCCGGACGCCAGTGGGGTCAATCCGGCCCAGCGCCTGGCGCTTGGCTGGCGTGACCTGGGGGCGCCGGTGGTAGCGGCGCTGCATGGTCACGTCTTTGGCGCCGGCCTGCAGATGGCGCTGGGTGCCGATCTGCGTATCGTTCACCCGGAGGCGACGCTGGCGCTGCCGGAGATCGAGTGGGGGTTGATGTCGGATATGGCGGTCAGCGTCACCGCCGCCGCGCTGCGCCAGGACGTGATTCAGGATCTGATGCTGACCGGCCGCCATCTGGCCGGCGACGAGGCCATGGTGCTGGGGCTGGCCTCGCGGCTGGACGAGGACCCGCGCGAGGCGGCCTTGGAGCTCGCCGTGTCCATGGCCCGGCGCTCGCCCAAGGCGGTGGCCGCGGCGCGTCGGCTGTGGCGAGAGGCGCCACGCCTGGATGAGCGCGGACGCTTGGCCATGGAGGCCGAACTGCAGCGCAACCTGCTGGCCGGGCGCGAGCAGCGAGAAGCGACCCGGGCACGCCTGGACGGGCGCCCACCGCGCTTCGATTGAGCGCCGGCGGCCTATGCCGCAAGCCAACGACAAGGCCCTCGCGGGTATCGCCCGCGAGGGCCTTGTCTTGCAGTCACCTTCCGATAGGGGTCAGGTTCCGGTAGGCCCCTCGACTGGCGACGGAGGATGGATACGGAACAGGGTGGCGTAGATCACCGGCAGGATTACCAGGGTCAGCAGGGTGGCCGCACCCAGACCGAACACGATGACCACCGCCATGGAGGCGAAGAAGGCGTCGCCGAACAGCGGGATCATGCCCAGCATGGTGGTGATCGCCGCCATGGATACCGGCCGTACCCGACTGATGGCGGCGGCCATCACCGCATCGAAGGGCGCCTCGTACAGAGGCATCTGGATCTTGATCTCCTCGACCAGCACGATGGCGTTCTTGAGCACCATGCCGACCAGGCTCAGGGTGCCGAGCAGCGCCATGAAGGTGAAGGGGGCGTTGAAGGTCAGAAGACCGCCGACGATACCGATCACGGTCAAGGGCACGATGGCCCAGATCGCCAGCGACTGGCGCAGGTTGCCGAACAGCAGCATGGTCAGGATGAACATGCCGAGGATGCCTAGCGGCAACAGCTTGAACAGCGCCTTCTTGGCGTCACGCGAGGTCTCGTCCTCGCCGCCCCAGCCCAGGTGGTAGCCTTCGGGAAGATCGATGGCCTCGATCTGGGGCTTGAGCCGCGCAAGGATGTTGGCCGCCGTCTCGCCGGACAGCGGTAGCGGCTCGGCGTAGACCGCAAGCATGCGCTGACGGTCGCGACGCTTGATCAGTGGATCATGCAGCTGGGTCTCGAGCGGCCCCAGCACACTGCCGGCGCTGATGTAGGTCTGCTGCTCGGCGCTCCAGACGTTGAGGCTGGCGATGTCGTTGAGGCCGTAGCGCTCTTGCCGTTCATCGCGCAGCACGATGGGGATCAGGTCGGAGCCCTCGCGGTAGACGCCGGCCATCTGGCCGTCGTTGTGGATCAGCAACGCCTGGTGCAGCGCCTGGCGGGTGACGCCGACGCGCCGCGCCTGCTGCTCGAGAAACTCAGGCGTCAGCTCCTCCACCCGATTGCCCCAGGACAGGCGGATGCTGTCGACGAAGGGCTCGGCGCGGAACACCTCGCTGACCTCGGTGGCGAGCTTGCGCAGGGTGTCCGGGTCCGGGCCGTACAGGCGCGCCTCCAGGCTGGCCTTGGCCGCAGGACCGACCTGCAGCGCCTGGACCTTGTACTGCACCTCGGGATAGTCATCGCGCAGCAGGGTGATGATCTCGGCCATACGGCTTGCTCGGCTGTCGAGATCCTCGGTCTCCACGATCAGCTGGCTATAGCTCGCGTAGCGGTCCTCGGGTGAGTAGGTCAGGGTGAAGCGCTGGGCGCCGCCGCCGATCACGCTGGTCACGTGGGTGACCTGGTCCATCGTCGCCACCTGGGCCTCCAGGCGCGAGGCCACCCGCTCGCTCTCGAGAATGTCGGTGCCCTCCGGCATCCACACATCGACGAAGAACAGCGGTGTGGTGGAATCCGGGAAGAAGGCGTTCTTGATGTTGGAGGACAGCGCGAAGGCGCCGACCAGAAGGCCCACGCAGACCGCGATGGTCAGCCAGCGAAAGCGAATGCCCTTGTCGACCAGCCAGCCGAACAGCTGGAAGATCACTCCCTTGTAGGGATCCTCGTGACTGTCGCCGTCGCCGATCTCACGATCCTTGAAGAAGATGTCGAAGAAGAAGGGGGTCAGCGTCAGGGCGGTGATCCAGCTCAGCAGCAGTGAATAGAACAGCACCCAGAACAGCGAGCCCACCAGTTCGCCGGTGGCGTCCGGCGACAGGCCGATGGGGGCGAAGGCGGTGATGGCGATGGCGGTGGCGCCGAGCAGTGGCAGCCAGTTCTGGCCGGCCACCTCCTTGGCTGCCTCGAGCTTGCTCTTGCCCTTGCCAAGGCCGATCAGCATGCCCTCGGTGACCACGATGGCGTTGTCCACCAGCATGCCCAGGGCAATGATCAGGGCCCCCAGCGAGACCTTCTGCAACTGCAGGCCGTGGGCGGCCATCAGCATCAGCGTGCCGAGGATGGTGATCGACAGGATCAGCCCCATCAGAAGGCCGGAGCGCAGGCCCATGAACACCAGCAGCACCACGATGACGATGCCCACCGACTCCATCAGGTTGATGACGAAGCCGGACACCGCCTCCTTGACCACCTGGGGCTGGTGGTAGACCGGGGTCAGCTGCATGCCCAGAGGCAGGCGGGATTCCAGTTCGGCCAGGCGGGCGTCCACCGCCTCTCCGACCTTGACCACGTTGACCCCGGACACGAACGACAGGCCAAGCGAGATCGCCGGCTTGCCGTCGGCATGGTAGAGCTGGCCGGGACGGTCGGTGAGCGCGCGCGTCACCGTGGCGATGTCGCCCAGGTGCACCGGGTTGGCGCCGGGGCGACCGACGATCAGGTCCTCCAGCGCCTCGACGCTTCTGAATTCGCCGCTGGGCTGCAACGAGATGATCTTGCCGTGTCGACGCACGCTGCCGGCGTCGGCTACCGCGTTCTGGGCGTTGAGCAGGCCGATCAGCGCATCCGGGGGAATGTTCAGAGCCTGCATGCGCTCGCGGTTGAGCGAGATGGTCACCTGCTCCGGGCGATCACCGGCGATCACCACCTTCTTGACGCCTTCGATCAGGCGCAGTTCGCGCTGCAGGAAGTCGGCCTGATTCTTCAGGTCGTAAAGGCTGTAGTCATCGCCGGACAGGTTGAACAGCAGACCGTAGACGTCGCTGAAGTCGTCCACCACCAGCGACTCCGAGGTGCCGGGGGGCAGGCCCGCCTGGGCATCGCCGATCTTGCGCCGAAGCAGGTCCCAGTACTGGGGCAGGGCCGTGCCCTGGACGTCGGTGTCGAGCTCCACGGTGATCTGGGAGAGCCCGGCGCTGTTCACCGAGCTGACCCGCTTGAGGTTGGGGATCTCCTGGATCGCCTTCTCCAGGCGCAGCGTCACCTCTTCCTCGACCTGCTGCGGGTTGGCGCCGGGGTAGGCGGTGCTGACCAGCGCCATGCGGATGGTGAAGTCGGGAAACTCCAGCTGCCCCAGGCCCAGAAAGGAGACGATACCGCCCACCGACAGCAGGATCGTGACCATCCAGCTGATGGTCTTGTTGCGCAGAAAATAGCCGACCATGACCTAGAGCCCCTCTTCCTGGGTCCAGGCGGTGACGCGAAGACCTTCGCGCATCAGATGGGCGCCGGCGCCGACCAGTCGGTCGCCGGCCGCCAGCTCGCCGGCGATGAAGATGCCGTCGTCGCTGGCGGTGCGGACCTCTACCGGTACCGCTTCCACCTTGCCCGAGGCTTCGTCGTCGGCGATATAGCGCCACACCACCGTGGCCTCGGGGTCGTCCTCCAGCGTGACCACGGTGCCCAGCGGCACCCGCCACAGGCCGTCGCTTTCGCCGGTCAGGGCGTTGAGGTCCATCGATACCACGGCGCTCATGCCGGCCAGCACGTAGACGTCGTCCGGCGTCGGCAGGGTCAGGGTGACGGTGTAGCTGAGGGTGCCGCTGGAGGCGCGGGTATCGTGCTCCTTGTAGCGCGCGGGGAAACGACGCTCGTCATCGCCGAAGCGCACCCAGGCAACGCTGTCGGCCTTCTTGAGGGCGGCACGCACGCGTTCCAGATCGAGCTGGCGGATCTGCTGTTCGGGCAGGTCGAAGGTCACGTCGATATTGCCGGGCTGCTGCAGCACCGCGATGGTCTGCTGGGGGGCCACCACCTGGAAATTGTCCACCGGCACGCTGGCGATGACGCCGTCGAAGGGCGCCTTCAGCTCGGTGTAGCCGAGCTGATCCTTGGCCAGGTCGAACTGGGCCTGGGCCGACAGGAAGGCCGCCCGGGCTTCATCGAAGGCGGCGCGGCTGATGGCGCCTTTTTCCAGCGAGATCTGCATGCGGCGGTAGGTCGCCAGCGCCAGGTCGTAGCTCGACTGGGCGTTGGACAAGGCGTTGCGGGCGTCGCGGTCGTCGAGCAGGGCGATACGCTCGCCACTGGTCACCGCCTGGCCGGCCTGGACGTTCAACTCCTTGAGTTCCCCGCCGATGCGAAAGGCCAGGTCGGTGCGTTCGGAGGCCTCGACCACACCGGGGTAGCGAGTCAGGGACCGATTGCCCATCTCGTCCAGGGTGAGCAGCTTGACCGGGCGGGTGACCTGCTTGGCCAGGGGCGGATCTCCCTCGGAGCAGCCCTGCAGCAGGGGCAGACCGGCAAAGACGAGCAGGGAGGCCATCTGACAGAGTTGGCGAAGCGACATGGCTGAGTCCTTGAAGACGGAGCCGCTTGACGTGCGGCGTGACTCGCCGAGGCCGGTGCCCCAGGGCTGCCCGGAGGGTGGGGGAGGGGCAGGCCCTGTTGTGGAGCATCGAGCGCTTGGCGTAGAGTGCGTCGGTTCGACGCGCAGGCGCCTATGCTACTGGCGCCGAGTGCACGCTGATGTGCCCTGGATCAATATTTGCCGAACCCTGCAGAGTAAAGGCGTCGTCATGCCCCAGACCGAGTCCCGGCTCCCGCCATCGTCGCCTCCCGCCTCCGTCAGGCCAGAACTGCGGCCCTATCAGCACGAGGCGGTGAAACGCGTCATTGGTCACTTTCGTCAGTCCGACGAGCCCGCGGTGGTGGTGTTGCCCACCGGCAGCGGCAAGTCACTGGTCATCGCCGAACTGGCCCGCCTGGCCCGGGGGCGGGTGCTGGTGCTGGCCCACGTGCGTGAGCTGGTCGAGCAGAATCACGCCAAGTACCTGGCCTACGGCCTCGAGGCGGACATCTTCAGCGCCGGACTCGGGCGCAAGGAGAGCGCCCGCCAGGTGGTGTTCGGCTCGGTGCAGTCGGTGGTCCGCCACCTGGACGCGGTAAGTGACGAGCAGAACGCCCATGGACCCTTCACCCTGCTGGTGATCGACGAGTGCCACCGGGTATCGCTGGACGCGGACTCCTCCTATCGGCGGGTCATCGACCATCTGCGTTCTCGCAATCCTTCGCTCAAGGTACTGGGTTTGACCGCGACCCCCTATCGGCTGGGCCAGGGCTTCATCTACCACCGCCACCACCACGGCATGGTGCGCGGTGACGCGGACAGCTTCTTTGGCGACTGCGTGTTCGAGCAGCCGCTGCGGCTGATGGTGCGCCAGGGCTATCTGGCAAGCCCGCTTAAGGTGGATGCGGCGGTGGCCCGCTACGACTTCTCACAACTGGCGCCGGGAACCGGCGGGCTATATCGCGAGGAAGAGCTCAATCGCGTGGTGGCCGGGCACCGGGCCACGCCGGGCATCATCGCCGAGGTGATCGAGCGGGCGCGGCAGCGCGAGGGCGTCATGCTGTTTGCGGCAAGCGTGGCCCACGCCGAGGAGATTCTCGGCTATCTGCCGGCACAGGCCTCGGCACTGATCACCGGCGATACCGACAGTGACGAGCGCACCCGGCTGATCGAGGATTTCAAGGCGAAACGGCTCAAGTACCTGGTCAACGTCTCGGTGCTGACCACTGGCTTCGATGCGCCCCATGTGGACCTGATCGCGATCCTCAGGCCCACCGAGTCCGTCGGCCTGTACCAGCAGATCGTCGGGCGAGGGCTCAGGCTCTCGCCCGGCAAGCGCGACTGTCTGATCCTCGACTACGCCGGCAATCCCTGGGACCTGTATGCGCCGGAGGTGGGCAGTCCGCGGCCGGACAGCGACAGCGAGCCGGTGCAGGTGCCCTGTCCGCTGTGTGGCCACGCCAACCTGTTCTGGGGCAAGCGCGACGGCGAGCTGGTGATCGAACACTTCGGCCGTCGCTGCCAGGGCCTGGTCGACGCCGAAGGCAGGGCGCTGGCCGCCGCCGAGCCAGGGGCGCGCCAGTGCGACTTTCGTTTTCGCTTCAAGACCTGCGGTGACTGCGGCGCCGAGAACGATATCGCCGCCCGACGCTGCCATGGGTGCCAGACGCTGCTGGTGGACGCCGATGACAAGCTGCGCGAGGCATTGAAGCTCAAGGACGCCAGGGTACTGCGGGTCAGCGGCATGCTGCTCGAGCCCACCGTCAATGGGCGGGGGCTGCCGCGGCTCAAGGTCACCTACCATGATGAGGATGGCGCCACCCTGGCCGAGTGGTTCGCACTGGAGACGCCCGCCCAGCGGCGGGCCTTCGAGGCGGTGTTTCTGCGTGATCACGCCCGGGCGCCCGGTGTGCCCTGGTCGCCGACGTCACCCGATCAGGTATGTCGCGAGCAGCAAAGGCTCAGGGCCCCGGATTTCGTGGTCGGGCGCAAGGTGGGGCGTCACTGGCAGGTGCGTGAAAAGCTGTTCGACTATCGCGGCCGCTATCGCACCGCCGACAGCGCCGCCTGAAGTGCCGCCTGAAGTGCCGACTGAAGCACCGACCGGGCCTCGCTGATTTAGCCAGATCGCGCGGAGCTTGATAGACTGGGGGATTGGTGGCGCCTCGGTCCAAGCGGCCGCATCCTCCCTTGTTCATCGTAACCACTACCATGGCAACCCAGGTCCCCCACGCGTGAGCGACTCGCCGACGACACAACAACCCCAGGGTGGGACTGACGAGGAAGGTGCAGCGACTCGGCCTGACACCGAGGGCGATTTGCAGGCCCAGGCCGGTGCTGCCCCTCACGCCGAGGTCGAAGCCCACGCCCAGGTGCTGGGACGCCTGTTCGATGAGCCGATCACCGAGCTGCCCGAGGATCTGTACATTCCCCCGGAGGCGCTCAGGGTCTTTCTCGAGACCTTCGAGGGACCGCTTGACCTGCTGCTCTATCTGATTCGCCGGCAGAATCTGGATATCCTGTCGATCAATGTGGCCGCCATCACCCACCAGTACATCGAGTACGTGGAACTGATGAAGGCCATGGAAATCGAACTGGCCGGCGAGTACCTGCTGATGGCGGCGATGCTGGCCGAGATCAAGTCGCGCACCCTGCTGCCGCGCCCGCCCAGGAGCGAGGACGGTGACGAGGACGAAGACCCCCGCGCCGAGCTGATTCGCCGCCTGCAGGAGTACGAGCGGCTCAAGCTCGCCGCCGAGGCCCTGGCGGAGTTGCCCCGGGTTGGACGTGACTGGTTTCCTGCCCGGGCGGCGCTGCCCCCGGTGGAGGCCCGGGTCATCCACCCGGACGTCGAGCTCGATGAATTGCTTGGCGCACTGGCCGGCATTCTGCGCCGGGCCGAACTCAACCAGGCCCACCAGATCGAAAGTGAAGTGCTGTCGACCCGGGAGCGCATGCTGGCGATCATGGAGCGCCTGACCCATGAGCACTACACCCCCTTCGAGGCGCTGTTCTCGCTTGATGAGGGCAGGGCCGGGGTGGTGGTGACCTTTATGGCGATCCTGGAACTGGCCAAGGAGGCGATGATCGAAATCGTCCAGAATGCGCCGATGTCACCGATCCACGTCAGGGCGAGGTTGGCCGAGGACGGCGACGAAGATCCGTACGAAGGGCTTGAGGACGAGGGCGAGAGCGCCTTCGACGACGAAACCTTCGACGACGAAACCTTCGGCGATACCTTTGGTGATGCCTTGGATGATGCCTTTGATGATAGTGCCGCTGAGGACAGCGCTATAGACGACGAGGCGGGCGACGACAGCGCCTTCGATGATGCCGGTGAACCGGATAGGCGTATCGGTCAGTCGGTTGACAAGACACAGGGAGATGAGCCCGCATGAGCGTGATGGAGACGCCCGATGCGTTGGACGACATCGTAGAGGCGGCGCTGCTGGCCGCCGGCCAACCGCTGGCGCTGGACCGCCTCGAACAGCTGTTCGATGAACACGAGCGCCCGCCGCGACGGGCGCTCAAGGAAGCGCTGGAGCGATTGTCCGAGCGTCACCTCAGAGGCGCCATGGAGCTGATCGAGACCGCCTCCGGGTACCAGCTGCGCATTCGCCCGCGGCTGGCCAACTGGGTCGCCCGGTTGTGGGATGAACGCCCCCAGCGCTATTCCCGGGCGCTGCTGGAGACGCTGGCGCTGATCGCCTATCGTCAGCCGGTGACCCGGGGCGATATCGAGGAGGTCCGCGGGGTCACGGTGAGCGGCTCGATCATGCGCACCCTGCTCGATCGTGGCTGGATTCGCGTGGTAGGGCACCGAGACGTGCCGGGACGCCCGGCGGTGTTCGCCACCACCCGTGGCTTTCTGGACGATTTCGGGCTCAAGACCCTCGACGAACTTCCGCCGATGCACGAGCTCAAGCAGTTCGAGCAGTTCGACACCGAGGACGAGCCACCGCCTCCGCCCTCGGCGCTGCTGGCCCAGGCCGACGAGCCGCTGGACGACGATGGTGAGACCGCCGAGGGTGACACCGCTGAAGGTGAACCCGCTGAAGCTGGAAGCGCTGAAGAGGGAACCGAAAGAGGCGAGACCGAGGAAGGCGAGGCATCATCGCCCGATAAGGATGAAGTGACGGCTTCCCGCGAGGAAGCCGAGACGACGGCGGGCCAAACGCCCGACGTCAATGAACCGACGGCCGGGACGGCCGACGACGAGCACGCCGGGATGGCGTCCGAACGGGCTCGCCTGAGCTTTGCCGATCTGGAAGCCAGGCTGTCCGAACGCGCCCGGGGCCGCGTCGATGATGACGCTGCCTCGGGGGTGGAACCCACAGAGAGTGAGAACGACGAATGACGACCACCAGCGAAAAACTGCAGAAGGTGCTGGCGCGTGCCGGCCTAGGATCCCGCCGGGAGATGGAGGCCGCCATCGCCGATGGCCGGGTCAAGGTCAACGGCAGCGTGGCGACCCTGGGCGACCGAGTGGAGGCCCGTGACCGGGTCAGTTTCGATGACCGACCGATCACCCTGCGCGCCGCCGAAGAGGTGCCAAGGCGGGTGATCATGTACAACAAGCCCGAGGGCGAGCTGTGCACGCGCAAGGATCCAGAGGGGCGGCGTACGGTATTCGACCGCCTGCCGCGCCTCAAGGGCGAGCGCTGGATCGCGATTGGCCGCCTGGACATCAACACCAGCGGGCTGTTGCTGTTCACAACCGACGGCGAGCTGGCCAATCGGCTGATGCATCCTTCCACCGAGATCGAGCGCGAATACGCGGTGCGAGTCATGGGGGAGGTCAAACGTGAGCACGTGGTGGCCATGGTCGAAGGCGTGATGCTCGAGGATGGCCCGGCACGCTTCAGCGACGTCCAGGAGTTCGGTGGCGAGGGCATCAACACCTGGTTCCACGTGGTCATCATGGAAGGCCGTAACCGCGAGGTCAGGCGTCTGTGGGAGTCCCAGGGGCTGACCGTCAGTCGCCTCAAGCGGGTCCGCTACGGCAATATCTTCCTCGACAAGCGGGCCAAGGCCGGCGAGTGGACCGAGCTTTCCCAGGACGAGGTCGACGACCTGGCCGGACTGGCGGGACTCGAATCGCGCAAGGTGCCTGAGTTGACGCCGGACGAGAAGAATCGCTGGAGCCGCGACAAGAACAAGCGTCGCCCGGTGCACACGATGAAGCGTGGCGGCAAGCCGGATCGCGGCGACAAGAAGCGCTAAAGATACGGTAATCGAAAAAAACACTTGCGTCGAAAGGGGCATATCCGTAATATCTGCACCCGTTCGGAAGGGTCGTTAGCTCAGTTGGTAGAGCAGTTGGCTTTTAACCAATTGGTCGTAGGTTCGAATCCTACACGACCCACCATCCGAACCTGTGCATGGTCAGGACGATGTCCTGTCATGATCGGGTCGTTAGCTCAGTTGGTAGAGCAGTTGGCTTTTAACCAATTGGTCGTAGGTTCGAATCCTACACGACCCACCATCCGAACCTGTGCATGGTCAGGACGATGTCCTGTCATGATCGGGTCGTTAGCTCAGTTGGTAGAGCAGTTGGCTTTTAACCAATTGGTCGTAGGTTCGAATCCTACACGACCCACCATCCGAACCTGTGCATGGTCAGGACGATGTCCTGTCATGATCGGGTCGTTAGCTCAGTTGGTAGAGCAGTTGGCTTTTAACCAATTGGTCGTAGGTTCGAATCCTACACGACCCACCATCCGAACCTGTGCATGGTCAGGACGATGTCCTGTCATGATCGGGTCGTTAGCTCAGTTGGTAGAGCAGTTGGCTTTTAACCAATTGGTCGTAGGTTCGAATCCTACACGACCCACCAGATTCACGGCCCCCGCTGCTTGCAGCGGGGGCCGTTTTTCGTGTGCGCAGTCCGCGGTTAGAGCCGCCGCCGCAGCCACGACGGCGCTGTCAGCCTGAGCAGGCCGTTCCTCAAGCGACGCCAGTACGCCGAGCCGAAGGCTTCGAGCCGATGGCATCGTGTCGGCAGGAAGTCGAGAACAGGTATGCCGCAGGCGCAATCTTGCGCCGATGCCATGCGTGGAGACTCGGCATAACCGTCCGCCTGCGTTAAACTGTCAAGTGACTCGCCGCTGCGATAGACGCATGGGCGAGGGAGAGAACCACCGGCAGCGGGTCTGGAACGGCAGTGACGCCTTTCCAGCGCCGCATCAGGAGTCGCCGCTGGCGCTATCGGCGCCGGGCTCCACGCTCGAGGGTTCTCCTGGCGTGTCGCCGAACGGAGCGTTCGCGGCACTGTCCCATCAGCAGGGGGATCCCCTGTCGATCACAGTGGTAGACACGATGACGATCATGACTTCTCGCGCCGAGATCAGAGAGCATCTCGCGCGCCCGTACTGCCCTACCCGTATTCCCTCGGAAGACGCTGCGCGCGTCGAAGAGATCAAGCGCCTGCTCAAGGCTCACAATGCCGTACTGGTGGCGCACTACTACACCGATGACGCTATCCAGCAGCTGGCCGAAGAGACCGGCGGCTGTGTCGCCGATTCGCTGGAGATGGCGCGCTTCGGTGCACGCCACGAGGCCGATACGCTGGTGGTGGCCGGCGTGCGCTTCATGGGCGAGACCGCCAAGATCCTGTCACCGGAAAAGCGCGTGCTGATGCCGACCCTGGAGGCCACCTGCTCGCTGGACGTGGGTTGCCCGGAGGACGAGTTCGCGGCCTTCTGCGACGCCCATCCGGATCGCACCGTGGTGGTCTATGCCAACACCTCGGCGGCGGTCAAGGCGCGTGCCGATTGGGTGGTTACGTCCTCCATCGCGGTGGACGTCATCGAGCACCTCAAGGCCAGGGGCGAGAAGATCCTGTGGGCCCCGGACAAGCACCTGGGCGGCTATATCCAGAAGCAGACCGGCGCCGACATGCTGTTGTGGGACGGCGCCTGCATCGTCCACGAGGAGTTCAAGGCCAAGGGGGTCGAGGACCTCAAGTCGGTCTATCCGGACGCCGCCGTACTGGTGCACCCGGAGTCGCCCGAAGCGGTGGTCAGTCTGGCCGACGTCGCCGGTTCCACCTCCCAGTTGATCAAGGCGGCCAAGGAGCTGCCCAACGAGCAGCTGATCGTCGCCACCGATCGCGGCATCTTCTTCAAGATGCAGCAGGCGGTGCCCGACAAGACCCTGTTCGAGGCCCCGACGGCGGGCAATGGCGCGACCTGTCGAAGCTGCGCCCACTGCCCGTGGATGGCGATGAATGCCCTGGACAATCTGGCCGCCGCGCTGCGAGAGGGCAGCGGTGAAATCCAGGTCAGCGACGCCCTGCGCACCCAGGCGCTGAAGCCGCTGACGCGTATGCTGGAGTTTCAGGCCTGAGGCCAGCCGTTACTTTTCCTGGTGACACCCCGCGCCCACGAGCCCACGCCCACGAGAGAGTCTCGTGGGCGCTTTTGTTCCTGGGCCGAGTCGTCTGTGGGCTGGCGGGCCTGAGCGTTGCGTCGCCTGAGCACTGTGTCGCCTGAGCACGGTGTCGTCGCCGCGCCCGTCGCTGTCGGGCCCAGCGGAACTTCCGGCTCAGCGAAATTTCTCCATGGTCCGGCGGTAGTCGAGGAAGGCGTCTCGACGACGCTGAATGCTTGACCTGGCGTTGAGGTCGCCTTCGCGCTCGGCCATTGCCTCGGCGACCTCCAGCTGGCGAATGGCGCGATCGATCTCACCGGTCAGCTGCAGTTGCTCGGCTCTGGCCAGATGGCCCCAGGCTTCGCGGCCACTGCGCCCGGCGGCTTCCGCCAGCAGCCCGAACACGGTGGGGTCCTCGGGACGGCGCTGGGCCAGTTCGTGGAGTTCCCGGTAGGCCGCGTCGGGGTCGCGCTGCAAGAGCGCCTCGCCCAGCAGCTGGCTGGTCGGTGGGTAGCCTGGCATCAGGCGCAACTGACGCCGGGCACGCTCGATGGCCTCGTCGACGCGCCCGCCTTCCAGCGCCACCTGGACGGCGCTGGCGGGCAGCAGGGCGGTATCCGGGTGGGCCCGTGCCAGGCCGTCGAGCGTATTCAGTGCCGAGCCGGTCTGGCCGGCTCGGGCGTCGATCAGCGCCTGCAGATAGCGCTGGGCGTCCGCCGGCGCCTGGTCCTGGCGCATCACCGTCATCGCCTGGCCGGGCGCACGCTCGTGGATCGCCAGCAGTGCCCGGGCACGGATGAACTGGTACTGCAGTTCATCCGGTGCCGAGCCCGTCACCCGGGTCTGGTTGACCCTGGCCTGGGTGTCGCTGATGCGTGATTCGGTGATCGGGTGGGTCAGCAGGAATTCCGGCGGAGTGCCGCCCTGGAGGCTCATCAGGCGTTGCATGGAGCGAAACATGTCGACCATCGCCTGGGGTTCGTAGCCGGCGCTGGCCATGGCCTGCAGGCCGATGCGGTCGGCCTCTTCCTCGTAGCGACGCGAGTAGCGCAGCTGGTCCTGGATCATCGCCGCCTGGCTGCCGGCCAGGGCCGCGATGCCGGCGTCACCGGCGCCACTGGCGGCCAGGATCAGGCCCGCCAGCATGGTGGCCATGGCCGGCACCTGAGTCTGCTCGGCGCGGGCCTTGCTACGGGCATAGTGGCGTTGTGACAGGTGGCCGAGCTCGTGGGCCAGCACCGAGGCCACCTCGGCTTCCTGGTCGGCAAAGGCGAACAGCCCGGTGTTGACGCCGACCACGCCGCCGGGGACGGCGAAGGCGTTCAAGGTCTTGTTGTCGACCAGGGTGATGGTGGTGTTGATGCCTCCCAGGTCGCTGTAGGGCACCAGACGGCCGACCAGTGTCTCCACATAGTGCTGGGCCAGGGGGTCGCGCCATTCCGGCACGTGGGCGCGAAACTGGCGTAGCCAGGCACGTCCAAGGCGGGTTTCCTCGCCGCTGATGGCGTTGCTGCCGGTGGACATCAGCGATGGCAGGTTCAGCTCCCTCGGCTGATCGAGCAGGGTGCCCTGGTCCAGATACTGGGCCTGTGCCGTGGTGGCGTTCAGGCTCAACGCAAGCGTCGACGCCAGGGCCAGGGCCGGCATCGGGCGCCAGCGGCCGCGATGCCAAGGCAATGCCTGACGGCGTGCCCGCGCGGGGCGAGCGGTGACGGCAAACAGCGTGCGCTTGGGCATCGAAATCCTCATCGATAGCGTTGGAGGGGGTTGCCTTGGGACATTGATTCAGCCGGAAAAGTGCCTTTAAATCGCAAGGGCTCGCCCCTCGGGGCAACGGCGCTGCGATGTGCAGCGATCCGATATCGCATTCTCTCGGGAGAGATCATGGCAGTGCAACCTGACGATGTGCTAGATGCGTGCGGACTTCCGTGTCCGCTGCCGCTGCTCAAGGCGAAGCAGGCGCTGTCGCGCCTGTCGCCTGGGCAGGTGCTGGAGGTCAGGGCCACCGACGCCGGTTCCTGGCGAGACTTTGAAAGCTTTGCCGAGCACAGCGCCCACGTGCTGGAAGGGCGTGAAGAACGCGACAAGGTCTATGTCTACTGGTTGCGCAAGGCGGGTGATGCATGAGTCTGCGTAGCGTATTTCGTGGCTGGGTCGATCACTACTTCTCCGATGAAGAGGCGGTGCTGCTGCTGGTGTTGCTGGTGGTGGGGCTGGCGGTGGTGATCTGGCTTGGCCAGATGCTGGCGCCCTTTCTCACCGCGCTGGTGGTGGCCTTTCTGCTCCAGGGCGCGGTCAACGCCCTGACGCGACGCAAGGTGCCACACCTGGTGGCGGTCATGACGGTCTTTCTGGCCTTTGTCGGGGTGCTGCTGGCGTTGGCGCTGATCCTGCTGCCGTTGATCTGGAACCAGCTCGCCAGCCTGATCCAGGAAGCGCCGCGGATGTTTGCTGCCGGCCAGCAGATGCTGGACGACCTGCAGATGAGCTACCCCCAGCTGATCACTCCGGACCTGGTCCAGGACTGGATCGCCGTGCTCAGCCGCGAGGCGACCCAATTGAGCCAGCGTGCGCTGACGCTGTCGCTGGCGTCGCTCGGCAATGTGCTGGGACTGCTCATCTACCTGGTACTGGTGCCGATCCTGGTGCTGTTCATGCTCAAGGACCGTGACCGTCTGGTGGGCTTTACCGTGTCGCTTTTGCCGGCCAAGCGTGACCTGATGACCCGGGTGTGGAAGGAGATGGACTGCCAGATCGCCAACTATGTGCGCGGCAAGGCCACCGAGATCGTCATCGTCGGTAGTGTGACCTTCTTCACCTTCGCCTTCTTTGGCCTTCCCTATTCGGCGCTGCTGGCGGTACTGGTGGGTTTTTCGGTGCTGGTGCCCTACATCGGCGCCGCGGTTGCGACACTGCCGGTGGCGGCGGTGGCGGGCTTTCACTTCGGACTGGGCGACCAGTTTCTCTATGTGATCGTCGCCTACGGCGTGATCCAGGCGCTGGACGGCAACGTGCTGGTGCCGGTGCTGTTCTCCGAGGCGGTCAATCTGCACCCGGTGTCGATCATCCTGGCGGTGCTGTTCTTCGGCGGCGTCTGGGGCTTCTGGGGGGTGTTCTTCGCGATCCCGCTGGCGACCCTGTTGAAGGCGCTGGTCTATGCCTGGCCTCGCGGGATCAAGGAGCGCAGCATGGCAAGGTTGCCGCCCCACTCTGACGCAGGTACAGGGACCGGCACCGACGGCTGAGCCCTGCTCTCTAGGCGAAACACAATGCCCGGCCAATGGCCGGGCATTCGTTCTTTGCCGGGGAGGACGAGGCTTGCATCCGTGGGCCGGCGTGTCAGGACTGGGCGTGCAGTTCGCGGGCGGCTTCCAGCACTTCTTCCACGTGGCCCTTGACCTTGACCTTGCGCCACTCCCTGGCCAGGCGACCTTCGCTGTCGATCAGGAAGGTGCTGCGCTCGATACCCAGGTGCTCCTTGCCGTAGAGCTTCTTGAGCTTGATGACGTCGAACAGGCCACACACGGCTTCGTCCTTGTCTGATATCAGCTCGAAATTGAAGCCCTGCTTGGCCTTGAAGTTTTCCTGGGCACGGATGCCGTCACGGGAGACGCCGATGACCACGGTGTTGGCGCCGTCGAAGTCTGCCTTGTGGTCACGAAAGTCGCCGCCCTCGGTGGTACAGCCGGGGGTGCTGGCCTTGGGGTAGAAGTAGATCACCACCTGGCGACCGCGCAGTTGCGACAGGGTGATGGTGTTGTCGCCGGTGGCGCTGGCGCTGAAGTCGGGGACCGGCTCGCCGATGGACACTGTCATGGTGGCTCCAGAATCGCAAAAATAGGCGTCCGATTACACGCAATGACGCTCTTCATGTAAAGACGCGGCTGTACAGGATATGGCCGCCTGAGTACCATTTGTGCTCTGGTCACGACCACGCTTCCCCGGGTCGCGACCCCCTTGGCCACATTCGTTCACCCCGACCGCCATCGTCAGGGTCGCGGGAGGGCAGACAACAGAGGAACAACGAGGATGATCACGGGCAGTATTGTCGCCTTGGCGACACCGATGAAGGCCAACGGCGATATCGACTGGGAAGTGTTGCGCAAACTGGTGAATTTCCACCTCGACAATGGCACAGACGCCATCGTGGCGGCGGGTACCACCGGTGAGCCCACCACCATGACCTTCGCCGAGCACTTCGACGTGATTCGCAGCGTGGTCGAAGAGGTCAATGGCCGCATTCCCGTCATCGCCGGCACCGGCTCCAACAACACCACCGAGGCGGTGGAGCTGACCCGCTACGCCAAGGAAGTGGGGGCCGACTACTGCCTGACCGTGGCGCCTTACTACAACAAGCCGACCCAGGAAGGTTTGTATCAGCATTTCAAGGTGATCGCCGAGACCAGTGATCTGCCGGTGATCCTGTACAACGTGCCGGGACGTACCTGTTCGGACATCTACAACGAGACCGTGCTGCGTCTGGCCGAGGTCGACAACATCATCGGCCTCAAGGATGCCACCGGCAACCTGGAGCGCGCCGAGGACCTGATCGAACGTCTCAAGGGCAGCGACTTCATGCTCTACTCCGGCGATGACGCCACCGCCTGCGACTTCATGCTGATGGGCGGTCATGGCGATATCTCGGTGACCGCCAATGTGGCGCCGAAGGCCATGCACGAGTTGTGCGCCGCCGCCGTGGCCGGTGAAAGCGACAAGGCTCACCAGATCAACACCCGGCTTCTACCCCTGCATACCAACCTGGGCATCGAGGCCAATCCTATCCCCGTCAAGTGGGCGCTCAACCGCATGGGTATCATCGAGCCCGGCATCCGCCTGCCGTTGACCTGGCTGAGCGAGAAGTATCACTCCACCATCAGCGAAGCCCTGCAGCTGGCAGGACTGATCGAGGACTGACGCCTGAACCGTGCCTCCGGTCGTGATGTCGTGGACCCAATTTTCAATCAAGGTGGATGCATGAATTCTGCGCTTAAAGGACTGCCGCTGGCGATGATCGCGGCCCTGACCCTGGCCGGCTGTGCCAAGGACGGTCACTATCACGATCGCAACGAGGATTACGCGGGCGCCCGTCAGGCGGCTCCGCTGACCCTCCCCGGCAGCCGCGACCAGAGCCGCTATCGCGATATCATGCCGGTGCCTCAGGCTCGCGGGGACTTCTACGCCCGCGAGGGAGACTTCGCCGCGCCCTTGCCCCAGACGCTGTCTGCCAGCACCGCGGTGGCCGCCGGTGACGTGGCGGTGCGCGAGACCGACGCCGATCGCTGGCTGGTGGTAGGGGCCGCGCCCGCGGTGGTTTGGCCGGAGCTCGAGCGCTTCGTCGAACAGCGCGGCCTGGAGATCACCCGCAGCGACAGCGCCAGCGGTGTCATCGAGACCTCCGACGCCAGCCTGGTACTGCGCCAGGGCCTCAGGTCGGGCACCAGTGAGGTGCGCTGTGATACCGCGGGCCAGCTCAACCGGCTGTGCCTGAACTCTCTGCAGCGTCACTTTGAAGCGCGTAGCGCCTCGGCCAGCATCGCCTCGGCGTCGGCCCAGCAGACCCCCGAAGCCGACAGCGTTCGCTTCGAGCCCCGCGGCGATGACTGGGTGATGGTGATGCCCTTCGACATCGAGCGGGCCTACGCCGAGCTCGCCTTCCAGCTCGAGAACAACTTCGAGATGGAAGATCGCCGCGAGCTGGTCTCCGTGGATGAAAGCGGCAAGCGCTTCGTGATCGACTACATCACCGAGAGCGAGCGTACCCGTGGCTTCATCGACTCCTTGACCTCGATGGATCTGCTTGAGTCGATGCAACGCATCGAGCTCAGGTTGTCGCCTCAGGGCCAGGAAACCCTGATGGAGGCACGTAGCGCCGACGACGAGCCGCTTTCCGGCGATGACCAGCGTGAGCTGCTGCAGCGCATGGAGGGCTTGCTGCGCTGATGAGCGTCGGGCATGCCAATGGTTCCCGGGGAGGCTTGCGTTTCGCCTCCCTGGGCAGCGGAAGCAAGGGCAACGCCACCCTGGTCAGCGACGGCGAGTCGATGTTGCTGGTGGACTGCGGTTTCGGTCTCAAGGAGGCAGAACGCCGGCTGGCGCGGCTGGGTGTCCATCCGCGTCAGCTCGATGCCTTGCTGGTCACCCACGAGCATGGCGACCATGTGCGTGGCATCGGCCCCCTGGCCCGTCGCTATGACCTGCCGGTACACCTGACCCCGGGCACCTGGCTGTCCGGCAAGCTCGGCCGGCTCCCCAGGACCCACTGGATCACCCCTCAGTCGCGTTTTGCCATCAAGGGACTCGACGTCGACGCCATCACGGTGCCCCACGACGCCCGAGAGCCGGTGCAGTTTCGTATCGCCGCAGGTGACAGGAAGCTGGGGCTGCTGACCGACCTGGGCCACCCCAGCGAACACGTGCGCCAGGCCTTCCGTGGCTGCGATGCCCTCGTGCTCGAGTGCAATCATGACGTGCGCATGCTGGCTGAAGGCCCCTATCCGCCCAGTCTCAAGCGCCGTGTCGGCGGACGTTGGGGGCACCTGGCCAATGGCCAGGCTGCGGCGCTGTTGACCGAACTGGGGCTGGATCGGCTGCAGCGTATCGTCTGCTCCCACCTGTCGGAGCATAATAACCGCCCCGAACTCGCTCTGGAGGCATTGACGCCTCTGCTGGATGGCGACGAGACCCGCCTGACCGTGGCTGCCCAGGATGACGGCCTGGATTGGCAAGCGATTCACTGATTCAGGACCCTGGTCCTGCTTGAACCCCTTTTTTTGATTTGCCTGTGGAGGCACCCATGGAAAAGCGCGAAGAACTCTATGCCGGCAAGGCCAAGTCGGTCTATGCCACCGATGACCCGGATCGTCTGATCCTGCACTTTCGTGACGACACCAGCGCCTTCGACGGACGCCGCATGGAGTCGCTCGAGCGCAAGGGTATGGTCAACAACCGCTTCAATGCCTTCATCATGGCCAAGCTGGAAGAGGCCGGCATCCCCACCCACGTGGAAGAGCTGCTGTCGCCCACCGAGTGCGTGGTCAAGAAGCTCGACATGATTCCGGTGGAGTGCGTGGTGCGCAACATCGCCGCCGGTAGTCTGGTCAAGCGTCTCGGCGTCAAGGAAGGCGAGCCGCTGACACCGCCGACCTTCGAGCTGTTTCTGAAAAACGACGAGCTCCACGACCCCATGGTCAACGAGTCCCTGGCCGAAAGCTTCGGTTGGGCCAGCGCCGAGCAGTTGGCCGAGATGAAGGCGCTGACCTTCAAGGTCAACGAGGTGCTCAAGCAGCTGTTCGCCGACGGCGGCATGCTGCTGGTGGACTACAAGCTCGAGTTCGGCGTATTCCACGGCAAGATCGTGCTGGGTGATGAATTCTCGCCGGACGGCTGCCGCCTGTGGGACGCCAAGACCCGCGAAAAGCTCGACAAGGATCGCTTCCGCCAGGGGCTGGGCAGCGTCATCGAGTCCTACGAGGAAGTCGGCCGTCGTATCGGCATCGATTTCAGCTGACAGCCGCTTGCCGGCACTGGTCTGCGCTGACTGCCGCAAGGGCATGATGCAACGACGGTGGTGCAAGTGGTGATAACGCCGAAAGCATGTAGAGGATCGCCCGGGCCTGGCCCGGGCGATCTGCTTTTCGCTGCCCACGTCTGTACCGATGCCTTGGCTCCCACGAGTGAATGAAGTTCCTGGCGCTACGCTGATATTGGGTACTGGGAAGTGTCGACTCGGATAGGTGTGCGGCAACGTTATTCGCATTCCCGCGAGTCCTGAAACCCCCTGTGCCTGGTGTGGCTGCGTCTAACCGCAGTACAACACCTTCCTTTGCACTGAGCTGTCGGGAAAATTCCTGTTTATTTGACCATCGCTCGTCAGTTTTTGATGGCACCTGGCTATGGCTGGGGGGAAAGATGAATCTCATCAGTGCCCGTACAGCTTCTGAAGCGGACCGTCAGTTTTTGTGCTTTATTTGGCGCGCCTTGCGCCAATTACAAGCAAGAAATGATCTGTGTCACATTTAAAAATGGAAGTGACGACACTGCGCGTGTAGATTTTTTTAATCATGTTTCTTTTCGAAAGTTTTGTTTAAAGAAGTCGGGTTTCTGCACGCTATTGGTTTTTTGATTCGTTTTTCTGTTTTCAGGATTTTTATAAGAGGGTTTTGGGTGGTTGAAGATGGATTTCGGATGAAAGTGAGTGTTTTGGTGGCGCACGAAAATGTCACCTAAGTATTGGTGGCAAGGAGGTCGGAGTGAGTGAATTGGATGGCCGTACTTTTTTGTTCGTTAACTCGCTCAAAACAGCAAGAAGTGGGACAAAAAGCGTTTTTATCACCTGTATCCTGATGTCTCTATCGGCTGTCACGCCTGGGCTGGGGTCGAGTAAAGCGGAGGCTGGCCCCCTCGTTGATGACTGTCCGACGGTGGCAGGTGAAGTCGGCAACATAGCGTCAGAGGAGGCAATGATACCTCTGACGTCACCGACTAAAGATAGATGCGTCATGCCTGGTGAGACGTCGACGCCTGCCGACAAGCCTGAACAGTTTGTCGTCAATCGTTATCTGGCGCCGGTGGGCATCCAGCCCGCTGCGGGAGCATCTGCCATCCATATAGGCACCGGTGCCGTTGGCGATGGTGATGCCTCTATCGCGATGGGCTACTATGCGACCACGAGTACGGCGGCAGATTCTGGTATTGCCCTGGGCGATCAGGCTGTTACCAGCGGTTTGGCCGGTGTCTCGATCGGGCGTGGGGCCTACGTGACAAGCAAGAATGGCGTTGCTATCGGTGGCGGGGCACTGTCTAGCGGCACGGTCGCTCGATTAAACGGCGCACAAGCGAAAGGTGTGAACGCCATTGCCATTGGCGGAGACCTGACCGGAGGGTCCGTTGCCAGCGCCACCTCGAGTCTTGCTATTGGCGCAAAGGCGACCTCCAGTGCGACCAATGCGACGTCACTTGGTGCCACGGCTAAAGCGACAGGCGGCCACTCCACGGCACTGGGATCAGGCAGTGTTGCCAACGGCGCGAAAAGTGTCAGTGTTGGCCATCTCAACGTTTCCAATGGCGACAATAGCCTTGCATTGGGTGAGAGCAACTCCACATCGACAGGCGCCAAGAACGCGATTGCCATTGGTACTTCCAACAAGATCGAAGGCGCATCGACATATGCGTCTGCGATTGGTCTCAACAATACCGTTCAAGGCAATGCAGTCCGGGTCGTTGGCAATACCAATAACGTGACCAGCGATTTTTCCGGTGTTTTCGGCTCAAGTAACACGCTGTCATCGACTGCTACTGGTGCCAATGTAGTAGGTCTTCAAAATACCGTCGCCGGCGCCGCTACCAATGTAGTGGGAAATTGGTCGAAAGCGAGTGGCAACTACTCCATGGTGCTCGGTGATTCCGGAGAGGCGTCCGCCAGCAATGCCATTGCCATCGGTACCAATGCCAAGGCCAGCGTGGCCAACAGCGTGGCCTTGGGAAACGGCGCCACCACCGAGGCGGTGGTGGGAACCACCCAGGCTACCATCGCGGGCAAGAGCTACAGTTTCGCCGGTGCGGCACCGACAGGCACTCTGAGCCTTGGCGCGGCGGCAACGACCGATAGCGGGGGCAATGCGGTAGCCAGCGTCGAGCGTACTATTACCCACGTAGCGGCCGGACGGTTAGCTGTCACCAGCACGGATGCCGTCAACGGCAGTCAGCTGAACGCCACCAATCAGGCGCTGGGAGAACTGTCGGAAGGCGTGCAGGCGTTGGGAGATCTGTCAGACGGCGTGGTGGTCTACGACCGCGGCACCGGAGGCACGCTCAATGAGGGCAGCATCACCCTGGCCGGCGATGCCGGTACCCGAATCACCAATCTGACCGACGCCACCCTGTCCACCGACAGCACCGATGCGGTCACCGGTCGTCAGTTGAACGCGACGAATGTGCGCGTGACTCAGAACGAAGGCGATATCGCCAATCTCACCACCAACCTGGGGGATATCGCCGCCGATAGCGCGTACTACCAGGCCAAATCCAGCGGTAGCGGCGCCAGTGCCAGCGGCACCGACAGCCTGGCGATGGGGCCGGCGGCGGTGTCGTCGGCAACCAATGGGGTGGCCATCGGCAATGGCGCGAAGGCCAGCGTCGCCAACAGCGTAGCCTTGGGTAACGGTGCCACCACGGAAGCGGCGGTGGCCACCACCACGGCCACCGTGGCCGGTACTGACTACGCCTTGGCCGGCAGCAGCCCGACCGGTACGGTCAGCGTGGGCACCAGTGGCAGCGAGCGCACCATCACCCACGTGGCAGCAGGTCGACTCTCGGCCACCAGTACCGACGCGGTCAACGGCAGCCAGCTCCATGCCACCAATCAGGCACTGGGGGATCTGTCCGAGGGCGCAGTGGTCTACGACCGCGGTACCGGTGGCACGCTCAATGAGGGCAGCATCACCCTGGCCGGTGATACCGGCACCCGAATCACCAATCTGACCGACGCCACCCTGTCCACCGACAGCACCGATGCGGTCACTGGCCGTCAGTTGAACGCGACCAATGCTCGAGTCAGTCAGAACGAAGGCGATATCACCAACCTCACCACCAACCTGGGGAATCTGGCCGAGGGCGCAGTGGTCTACGACCGCGGCACCGGTGGCACGCTCAATGAGGGCAGCATCACCCTGGCCGGTGATACCGGAACCCGAATCACCAATCTGACCGACGCCACCCTGTCCACCGACAGCACCGATGCGGTCACCGGTCGTCAGTTGAACGCGACCAATGCTCGAGTCAGTCAGAACGAAGGCGATATCACCAATCTCACCACCAACCTGGGCGATCTGTCGGCCGGCGCGGTGGTCTACGACCGTAGCGACGACGGCACGCTCAATGAGGGCAGTATCACCCTGGCCGGTGATGCCGGTACCCGGATCACCAATCTGACCGACGCCACCCTGTCCACCGACAGCACCGATGCGGTCACCGGCCGTCAGTTGAACGCGACCAATGTGCGGGTGACCCAGAACGAAGGCGATATCACCAATCTCACCACCAACCTGGGGGATATCGCCGCCGACAGCGCGTACTACCAGGCCAACTCTTCCGCCAGCGGCGCCAGTGCCAGCGGCACCGACAGCCTCGCGATGGGGCCGGCGGCGGTGTCGTCGGCAACCAATGCGGTGGCCATCGGCAATGGCGCTTCAAGCTAGGTGTTTGGCGGCGTGGCACTGGGCAGCGGAGCGATCGCGAACCGCGAGGTGGCGAAGGTCTCCGGCCAGATCGTCGTGGGCAATGCCACCATTCAGTACAACACTTCGGACGCCGATCTAATGGGAGCGGTCTCCGTGGGTCGGGACGGTGAGTATCGCCAGTTGATCAACATCGCCGATGGTATCGAGGATCACGATGCGGTGACCATGCGTCAGCTCAAGGGGGCCGTGGGGTCGCTCTCGGATACGGGATCGCTGTATTTTCATGCCAACGGGGGAGGGGAAGTCGACGCCCTCGCCACCGGCGAAGGCTCCATCGCCATTGGGCCTGATACCACGGTCAATGGCGATGACGCCATCGGTATGGGGGTGAGCGCCAAGGTGGAGATAGGGGCAGCCGGTGCGGTTGCCATTGGCGACCAGAGCCACACCCTGCTGGAAGATGCGATTGCGGTCGGTAGTACGGCAGTGTCCTCGGGCGAGCAGGCGATGGCCCTGGGTGCTGGAGCCAGCGCCAATCAGGCTATGGATGTGGCGCTGGGGGCCCAGTCGACCTCACAGGAGGCAATAGGCACCGAGTCAGGCATAATCTTCGGTGAACAGCATGAATACGCCGGCACAAACCCCATTGCTACCGTCAGCATCGGTGACGAAGGGCAGGAGCGAACCTTGACCCACCTGGCCGCGGGTCGAATCTCCGCTACCAGTACCGATGCGGTCAATGGCAGCCAGCTCCATGCGACCAATAAGGCGCTTGAGGAAGTGGTGGCGTATGACCACTTCAACGACGGCAGCGTCGACTGGAACCACGTAACCCTGAAGTCGCCTGGTAGAGCCTTCGGCGGTACCGTGCTCGGTAATATTGCGGATGGGTCGCTTTCCGACACCAGTCTAGAGGCGGTCAACGGCAGTCAGCTCCACGCCACCAATGGTCGTCTCACCAATCTTGAAGGCGATGTCGGTGATATCCAGACGACCCTCGACAGCTTGGGGGGCGGCAGTGGCAACCCGGCCCAGAATGTAGTGCAATATGACCCAGATTCCAACCAGGGAAAGATCACTCTGGCTGGTGCCGACGGTGGTACCGTGATCAGCAATCTGGCCGAAGGCGATATCCATCAAGGCAGTACCGATGCGGTCAATGGTGGTCAGATCTGGGACTTGATGGAGGATATCGGCGACCTGGCACTGAGTGGTCAGGACACCAAGTACTTCCAGGCGAATTCGCAGGGAGACGCTGCCACTACCAGTGCTGCAGACACCGTTGCCATCGGAGGTGGCGCCAAGGCACAAGCTGAAGGAGGTGTTGCACTTGGTGATGGCGCTGTGGCCGATAGAGAAGGCATGAAGGGGGAGGAGGAAGCCTTTTCGCACGTGGCGGTGGAGTCATCCAAGGGAGCTGTTGCGGTCGGCAGCGAGGGTGGTGAACGTCAGATCACCCACGTCGCGGGGGGCACCGAGGACACCGATGCGGTCAATGTGCGCCAGCTCAGTGCCGTGCAAGAGGGAGCGGTCAACTACGATCGTAGCGAGGATGGCAGCGTCGACTACCACTCTGTCAGCCTGGGCAATGGCAGTGGCCCCACCCAGTTGCACAACGTGGCTGCCGGTTCGGCACCCACCGACGCGGTCAACATGTCGCAGCTCAACGAACTGAACCGTAAGTTCACTTCCGACTACAACCAACTCGACCACAAGATTGACGAAGTAGAGCGAGATGCCAGTGCGGGGATCGCGGCCCTGGCCGCCATGGGCGATGCCCCCTATGTCGCAGGAAAGCTCACCTATCATGTGGGGACTGGCTACTACAACGGAGAATCGGCACTAGGTGTGAGCGTACGACGAACCGCTGATACTGGCCGCTGGAGTGTCGGGATGGGGATTGGCGCCTCCCACGGTGGCCCAACGATCGGTCTGGGAATCTCCGGGGTCATCGATTGAGACCAGTGGGCAGGTCAAACGAAAACCTGGTCGTTCACCTTGGGTGCGGCTGTGTCGCAAGACACAGCGGTACTGACGGTGTCGCGATCACGGATGGTGATCGGCGTCGATGTGCAATGACAGGGGGCGCGGACGTCGAAGTAGCGGCATATGATGCTGCGGCCAGTCGAGTTGCGAGCATAGCGGGTCAGTCGTTTCGTCCTGGTTCCGGTCGGGTTTCAAGGGCGTCCACGCGAAAGCGCAGGGCGCCCTTGTCGTTTTCGGCGCGAAAACGCACGTTGAAACCTCTCAGGCTGACGCCGTACTGGCGATCGTCGTCACTGCCCTTGCTGCGATAGGCGGGGCGCGGGTCCTGGGCGAGGACCTGGGCGATCAAGCGACGCAAGGAACCATCGTTGTCGCTGCTGGAAAGCACCGCTTCGGCCTCGGCCGAGAACACCACCGGATGCTGCGTCGGCGCTTCAGGTGCAAAACCGGTACGGGCGTCAGGGCGACTCTCGGCCCAGGGCAGGTATGGCTTGATATCCACCACTGGTGTGCCGTCGACCAGATCGGCGCTCTTGAGCACCAGGCTGACGCCGTCGCGCGTATCGACGTCGATCAACTCCACCAGCGAGAGCCCGAGACGGTTGGGGCGGTGGGTGCTGCGGCTGGCAAATACGCCTATTCGTGCATTTCCTCCCAGTCGAGGCGGACGGACCATCGCTTTCCAGTGGGGCGGACTAAGGTGAAAGATGAAGGTCAGCCACAGGTGGCTGAACCCCTCCAGCCCACGCACGGCCATGGGATCGGCGAAGTCGCCCTCCAGCACCAGACGAGCTCTGGCATCTTCTGCAAGCCCTGGCTGACGGGGTACGCCGAACTTGTCCGGGAAGTCGCTGCGTATGGTGCCGATGGGCGTCAGGGTATAGAAGTCGTCGGGCATGATCTGGTGAGGCTCTGATGTCGAGGCGTTGAGGTGGATGCTGTTACATCGATGCTTTGATGTCGAAACTCTGATGACGCAGGAAGTGGCTCAGGGGTGACCTGAATGACTCCAGCAACGTGCTTGCAGGTATCGTGACATGACAAAGCTCCAGTTGGGCATGAAACAGCGTCGCCGGGCATCAGGGTGGTCAGGAGTGTTGGATCGCGCCCGTTATCTGATTAGGCTTGGCGAACCTCGACGCGCCGGATTATCCATCTCCACTCCTGCAGGAGTTCCCTACATGTCCGAACCCAGAATGTCGCAAGCCATGCCGGTCGAGCGACGTTCCCGTATTCACTATCGTGAGGCCCTCGCCAAGGATGGCTCGGATCAGGCCGAAGTGTTCTATCACGCCGTCATGATGGGGGCCAGTCGCCACTACAGTCTGGCCCAGCGTCAGGCCTGGGCTTCGGCGCTGCCCAGGGACGGTTCCGCCTGGCGTGCTCGCCAGGCATTGTTTACTACCCTGGTGGCCGAGTGTGACGGTCGCTGCGTCGGCTTTGTCGAGTTGGACCCCGGTCGCGCGCGCGTCGAGACGCTCTATGTGTGGCCCTCGCTGACCGGCCAGGGCATCGGCGGCCGCTTGCTGTCGCTTGCCGAGGAGCGCCTGAGAAACGCCGGCGCCCGGCGTATGATCATCGAAGCCAGCCTGATGCTGGCAGAGCCACTGCTCGACGCCGGCTGGGAATCCCACGGTGAAGAGTGGGTCGAGCGCGCCGGAGAGCTGCTGCCACGGCTATGCATGAGCAAGCCGTTGGAGTGACCCCCGCTGGAGTGACCCCGCTGGAAAGCCCCCTGAGAGTAATCTCCAGGAGTGCCCCCGAGAGTGCCCTTCAAGAATAGCCCCCAGGCATGGGCCAGGGTCCAGGCCGGGGGATCGCTTGTCGAAACGGGCAGGGCCTCAGCCCGCCGGGCCTTCCTCGACCATGCGCATGGACAGGTCGATGGCCTTCACGTCCTTGGTCAGTGCACCGCTCGAGATGCAGTCGACACCTGTCTGGGCGATGGCTTTCAGCGTCGTCTCGTCGACATTGCCGGACGCCTCCAGCGTCGCCTGGCCTGCGACGCGGCGCACCGCTTCTCGCATGTCATCCAGTGAGAAGTTGTCGAGCATGATTACGTCGGCGCCGGCGGCCAGCGCCTGATCCAGTTCCTCGAAGGTCTCGACTTCCACCTCCACCGTCAGGTCACGCGCGATGCTGCGGGCCTCCTTCACGGCGCCGGCGATGCCGCCGCAGGCCGAGATATGGTTTTCCTTGATCAGGAAGGCGTCGTAGAGGCCGATCCGATGGTTGCAGCCACCGCCACAGGCCACCGCGTACTTCTGGGCGATACGCAGACCTGGCAACGTCTTGCGGGTGTCGAGCAGCCGCACACCGGTGCCCTTGAGCAGGTCGACGTAGTGGCGGGTGCGCGTGGCGGTGGCCGACAGCGTCTGCAGCAGGTTGAGAGCCGCGCGCTCGCCGGTCAGCAGGCTGCGAGCGGGGCCTGCCAGTTCGAGAAAGGGCTCGTCTGGCGTCAGTCGATCGCCGTCCGCGGCATGCCAGGTCAGAGCGACCCGGGGATCGAGGCGGCGGAACAGCTCGTCGACCCAGGCCACGCCGCAGAGTATCGCCGGCTCGCGGCTGATGACGCGGGCCTTGCCCAGATGCTTTTCGGGAATCAGTTGGGCGGTGATGTCCACCGGACCGACGTCCTCGGCCAGCAGGCGAGCGGCACTGTTGCGGATGTCTTCGGCAAGGGCGTCCTGAAAGTGCATGGGTATCTCTGTATTGCGGCGCGTGGAGCCGACATTATAGGGGCACTAGCACCTCGACGTCAGTGGGCGAGGTGACGATCCCATATTCAGACAATGGAGACACCAGCATGCAGTGTCACGACGGGTGGCTCGACGGGGCCAGGCGAGTGCCTTCGCCCAACGTCAATGAACGACCCGAACGAGAAGTATCGGCGGTGGTGGTGCATTCCATCAGTCTGCCGCCGGGGCAATTCGGCGGGGAGCACATCGAGGAACTGTTCACCAACCGTCTGGATCCCGAGGCCCACCCTTACTTCGCGAGCATCGCCGGGCTCAAGGTCTCGGCGCATCTGTTGATCCGTCGCGACGGAGAGTGTGTTCAGTTTGCGCCCTTCGAGGCGAGGGCCTGGCACGCGGGACGCTCCAGCTGGTTCGATGGCCATTGCCTGCGCCGCGAGCTCAACGACTTCTCGATCGGGATCGAGCTGGAAGGGGACGAGATGTCGCCCTATCGAGACGCCCAGTACCGCGCCCTGGCCCGGGTGCTGCACGCGCTGTTTGACGCCTACCCCGAGATCACCCCCCAACGACTGACCAGTCACGCGCGAATCGCTCCCCTGCGAAAGACCGATCCGGGCCCCTCCTTCGACTGGGCGTACCTGCGGCGCTGTTTGCAGCACCGCTAGAGGAAGATGCGATGCATCGTTTCGGCATAGCCTGAGCCATTGCCTTCAGGTCAAACGGTAGTTTGTTTACAAGTGGCTGACTTGAGGCGCTTAAGTCATACCCCCTTTGGGTTAAGCCATTGTGTTGCAGTGCAATATGAGGTAATTGAAAAATATTTCCATAGCTGCTTCAATTGGCAGTGCAGGGCGTTTGAGGTATCTTCTTGCCCAATCGTGCTCGTTTGGCACGGACATTCTAGTAATATTACTACATGCCTGACGCTGCGAGGCGGGCGGGGAATCACTCCTCTATCCCGCTCGCTCATTGGCCTCGATCGTGGGGCAATGGACCCCCATCGTCATTCGGAGAGACGTTCTATGAGTCTTGGTTCAAGAGAAGATCTCGATCCGGTCGAAACCCAGGAATGGTTGGATTCCCTGGAGTCTGTTCTGGATCGTGAGGGCGAGGATCGTGCCCGGTACCTGATGACGCGGCTCGCCGACCGTTATCGCCAGGACGGCATGCAGGTGCCCTTCTCGGTCACCACCCCGCATCGCAACACCATTCCGGTGCACTGCGAGGCCCCGATGCCTGGCGATCTGTTCATGGAGCGTCGTATTCGCTCGGTGATCCGCTACAACGCCATCGCTCAGGTCATTCGCAACAACAAGGCGAAGCCGGGACTGGGTGGCCACATCGCCAGCTTCATGTCCTCTGCGACTCTCTACGACGTGGGCTTCAACCATTTCTTCCGTGCCCCTAACGGCGACTTCGAAGGCGACCTGATCTACATCCAGGGTCACGTGGCACCGGGCATCTACGCCCGCGCCTACCTCGAAGGCCGGCTGACCGAAGAGCAGATGGACAGCTATCGCCAGGAAGTCGATGGCAACGGCCTGTCATCCTATCCGCACCCGTGGCTGATGCCGGAGTTCTGGCAGTTCCCGACGGTTTCCATGGGTCTGGGCCCGATCCAGGCGATCTACCAGGCCCACGTCATGAAGTACTTGCACTCCCGCGAGCTGCACGACATGCAGGATCGCAAGATCTGGTGCTTCATGGGCGACGGTGAGTGTGACGAGCCGGAATCCCTCGGCGCCATCCACTTGGCCAGCCGCGAGAAGCTCGACAACCTGATCTTCGTCGTCAACTGCAACCTGCAGCGTCTCGATGGCCCGGTGCGCGGCAACTCCCGCATCATCGACGAGCTCGAGGGTGTCTTCCGCGGTGCCGGCTGGAACGTGCTCAAGGTCGTCTGGGGTCGTCACTGGGACCCGCTCTTCGAGAAGGACAAGAAGGGCATGCTGCAGAAGCGCATGGATGAGGCGGTCGACGGCGACTACCAGAACTACAAGGCCAACGGCGGCGCCTACACCCGTGAGCATTTCTTCGGCAAGTACCCGGAGACCGCCGACCTGGTCAAGGACATGTCCGACGAGGACATCTGGAAGCTCAATCGCGGTGGCCACGATCCGTTCAAGGTCTACGCGGCCTACCACGAGGCGACCACCAACCCCAACGGCCGTCCTACCGTGATCCTGGCGCATACCGTCAAGGGCTACGGCATGGGTGGCGGCGACGGCGAGGCGGCCAACGAGGCGCACCAGGTCAAGACCATGGAGTACGAGGCGCTCAAGCGTTTCCGTGATCGCTTCGGCATCCCGATCTCCGACGACCAGCTCAAGGAGGTGCCGTACTACAAGCCGGACGACGATTCGCCCGAAATGAAGTACATGCACTATCGGCGCGAACAGCTGGGTGGCTATCTGCCGAGCCGTCGCAACGACTTCGAGGCGCTCGAGATTCCCGGCCTCGATGACAAGACCTTTGCCTCCCAGACCGGCGGCTCCAAGGGCCGCGAAGTGTCCACCACCATGGCCTTCGTGCGGATCCTGAACGGCCTGGTCAAGGACAAGAAGATCGGCAAGCGGGTGGTCCCGATCATCCCCGACGAGGCGCGTACCTTCGGTATGGAGGGTATGTTCCGTCAGCTCGGCATCTACACCTCCGAAGGCCAGAAGTACGAGCCGGTCGACAAGGGGCAGATCATGTTCTACCGCGAGGATCAGAAGGGTCAGATCCTCGAGGAAGGCATCACCGAGGCCGGCGCCATGTCTGCCTGGATCGCCGCGGCCACCTCGTACTCGAATAACAACACCACCCTGCTGCCGTTCTACATCTACTACTCGATGTTCGGCTTCCAGCGGATCGGTGACCTGGCCTGGGCCGCCGGTGACATGCAGGCTCGCGGCTTCCTGTGCGGTGGTACCGCCGGTCGTACCACGCTCAACGGCGAGGGCCTCCAGCACCAGGACGGTCACAGCCTGCTGCAGGCAGCGATGATTCCGAACTGCCGCACCTATGACCCGACCTACGGGCACGAAGTCGCGGTCATCGTGCAGGATGGTCTGAAGCGGATGTTCTCCGACAAGGAAAACTGCTTCTACTACCTGACCCTGATGAACGAGAACTACGAGCACCCCGAGCTCGAGGAGATTCCCGCCGAGGACATCATCAAGGGCATGTACCTGCTGCGCGAGACCAAGGGCAAGAAGGGCCACGTCCAGCTGCTGGGCTCCGGCACCATCCTGCGCGAGGTCGAGGCGGCTGCCGAGATGCTGGCCGAGGAGTGGGGTGTGGGCTCCGACATCTGGAGCGTGACCAGCTTCAATGAGCTGCGCCGCGAGGCCCTGGGGCTCGATCGTCAGGCCTTCATCAACCCGGATGCCAAGCCCGAGAAGCCTCACGTCACCAAGTGCCTGGAAGGGCGCAAGGGCCCGGCGATCGCCTCGACCGACTACATGAAGCTTTACGCCGATCAGGTCCGCGCCTGGGTCCCGACCGACTATCATGTACTGGGCACCGACGGCTACGGTCGCTCCGATACCCGCGAAGCGCTTCGCCGGTTCTTCGAGGTCGACCGCTACTACGTCACCGTGGCGGCGCTCAAGGCGCTGGCAGATCGTGACGAGATCGACCGCAAGGTCGTGGCCGAGGCACTCAAGAAGTACGACATCGACCCGAACAAGCCCAACCCGCTCGAGGTGTAAGGCATCGGTTGGAATGTCCGGTGGCATGGCGGGCCGGTGGCCCGCCTCCGTCAAGAGTTTGAAGGAGCGCGACCTTGAGTAGCGAAATCATCAAAGTGCCCGATATCGGTGGTGACACCGATGTGGAAATCATCGAAGTCGCGGTGTCCGAAGGTGACGTGATCGAGCCGGAAGACACCCTGATTACCCTGGAATCCGACAAGGCCAGCATGGACGTGCCGGCGCCCAAGGGCGGCAAGGTCCTCAAGGTTCTGGTCAAGGAAGGCGACACCGTCTCGGAAGGCGATGACATCGTCGAGATCGAGGCCGAAGGTGGTGGCGACGCCGACGAGGATGCTGACGCCGACGCCGATTCGGCTGAAGAGTCGCAGGCCGATTCCGGCGGCGACGAGCAGGAAGCGCCCAAGTCCGACGACAAGCCGGCACCGAAGAAGAAGAGCGGCGGTGGCAGCAAGACCGTCGAGATCAAGGTGCCGGACCTGGGTGGCTCCAGCGACGTCGAGATCATCGAGGTGGCGGTGTCCGAAGGCGACGAGGTCGGCGAGGAAGACACCCTGATCACCCTGGAGTCCGACAAGGCCTCCATGGACGTGCCGAGTCCTCATGCGGGCAAGCTGGTCAGCCTGAACGTCAAGGAAGGGGATACCGTCTCCGAAGGTGACGTCATCGGCTCCATGGAAGTCGCCGGTGAAGGCGATGACGCGTCTGCCGATGCGTCTGCCGATGATAGTGCAGCCGAGTCCGCCGAAAGCGCGCCGGAAGAGCAGGACGAAGAGGACGATTCCGACGAGGAAGCCGCCGAAGGTGGTCGTCAGGAGGTTCGTGTCCCCGACCTGTCCGGTTCCAGCGACGTGCCGATCATCGAGATGGCCGTCAGCGAAGGTGACGAGGTGGACGTCGAGGACGCCCTGATCACCCTGGAGTCCGACAAGGCCTCCATGGATGTGCCGAGCCCCTTCAAGGGCAAGGTGGTCGAGCTGTCGGTGAAGGAAGGCGACAGCGTCTCCGAGGGCGACCTGATCGGCTATATTGAGGTCGCCGGCGCGGCGCCCAAGAAGAAGGCGCCGAAGAAGGACGCTCCCAAGAAGGACGCGCCGAAGAAGGACGCCCCGAAGAAGGATGCACCCAAGCAGCAGGCGGCATCCGGTCAGGGCTCTGCGGTGGCCGACAAGCCGCGTGATGGCAAGGATGTTCACGCCGGCCCCGCGGTGCGCATGCTGGCCCGCGAACTGGGTGTCGACCTGGCCCTGGTGAAGCCCTCCGGTCCCAAGGACCGAGTGCTCAAGGAAGACGTGCAGAACTACGTCAAGCAGGCCATGGCCAACCAGGGCAAGGGCAAGAGCGACGCCGCTGCGGCACCTGCTGCCGGGGGTTCGGGCATTCCGCCGATCCCGGATCAGGACTTCAGCCAGTTCGGCGAGATCGAAGAGAAGCCGATGGGCCGCCTGATGAAGATGGGCGCCAACAACCTGCATCGCAGCTGGGTCAATATCCCCCACGTGACGCAGTTTGACGAGGCGGACATCACCGAGCTCGAGGCCTTCCGCAAGTCGATGAAGGCCGAGGCGGAAGCCCAGGGCGCCAAGTTGACTCCGCTGCCGTTCATGATCAAGGCGTGCGCCCATGCCTTGAACAAGTACCCGCAGTTCAACGTCAGCCTCAAGGCCGACGGCGAGACCGTGGTGCAGAAGAAGTACGTGCACATCGGTATCGCCGTGGATACGCCCGATGGCCTGATGGTGCCGGTGATCCGTGATGCCGACAAGAAGTCGCTGATCGACCTGGCCAAGGAGTCGGTGGAGCTGGCCAAGAAGGCCCAGTCGAAGAAGCTCAAGCGTGACGAGATGACCGGTGGTTGCTTCACCATCTCGAGCCTGGGCTCCATCGGCGGTACCGCCTTCACGCCCATCGTGAATCCGCCTGAGGTGGCGATCCTCGGGGTCTCCAAGGCGTCGATGAAGCCGGTATGGAATGGCGCGGAATTTCAGCCGCGACTGATGATGCCGCTGTCGCTGTCCTACGACCACCGTGCGGTCAACGGTGCCGATGCTGCGCGCTTCACCGCGCTGCTGGGGCAGTTGCTGACCGACGTGCGTCGCCTGTTGCTGTAATTCCGGCCGAACGCGAGAACAGAACGGCGCCGCAAGGCGCCGTTTCTCGTCCTGCCGTCGCCTCTGTCGGCGTGCCGCACGGATGTGCCAGGCCGGGCGAATCGTGACGCTTTGATGACTCCTGACCAAAGTGCAATCTAGATGCCAGCAGCTTGATGTTAAACGCTTTTTCTGCAGGTTTTCGGTGAGTTGCGAGTAACCTCAGGTTGTGTCGCCAAGACGGCACGGGTATTGTTCGCTTAACCCATTCTTCACCCCGACTTTTCGCTTTCTCGAAGGAGTTCCAACGATGCGTTTGATCCTCTTGGGTGCCCCGGGTGCCGGCAAGGGCACCCAGGCCCAATTCATCTGTGAGCGCTACGATATCCCACAGATTTCCACTGGTGACATGCTGCGTGCAGCGGTCAAGGAAGGCAGTGAACTGGGCCTCAAGGTGAAGGAAATCATGACCACCGGTGGACTGGTGTCCGATGACATCATCATCGCCCTGGTCAAGGAACGCATCGCCCAGCCGGACTGCGCCAACGGTTTCCTGTTTGACGGCTTCCCGCGCACCATTCCCCAGGCCGATGCCATGAAGGAAGGCGGCGTCAAGATCGATCACGTGCTCGAAATCGCCGTGGCCGATGAGGAAATCGTCAATCGTCTGGCGGGTCGTCGGGTCCACCCGGCATCTGGCCGCGTCTACCACGTGGACCACAATCCGCCCAAGGAAGACGGCAAGGATGATGTGACCGGCGAGGCGCTGGTTCAGCGTGATGATGATCGCGAGAATACCGTGCGCAATCGGTTGTCGGTCTACCATGAGCAGACCGAGCCGCTGGTGGGCTACTACCAGCAATGGGCCCAGCAGGCGCCCGAAGATGCCCCCCGCTATCATCGCGTGGAAGGCGTGGGCAGTGTCGACGACATTACCCGCCAGGTGCGCGAGGCCCTCGAAGGCTGATCTACCGCACCACGCTTGCTGCAATCGACTCACGGCCCGCCCCAAGGCGGGCCGTGAGTCGTTTATAATGTGCCGGATTCACTACCAGGATGAGCCTGACATGACCTTGATTGTGGCCCTCGACGCCTCTTCGAGCGCCTGCTCCGCGGCCCTGCTGCGTCGCCAGGAGGGTAGCCCGGACGAGGTGATATCGCGTTTTGCGCAGACCCCGCGAGAGCATACCCGCCGCCTGTTGCCGATGGTCGACGAAGTGCTGGCCGAGGCCGGAGTGGCGGCCAGCGAGCTGGACGCCGTGGCCTACGGGCGCGGTCCTGGTTCCTTCACCGGACTGAGAATCGCCGCGGGTGTGGCCCAGGGGCTGGCCTACGGGCTGGACCGGCCGCTGGTCGGTGTGTCGACGCTGGAGGCACTGGCGCTGGGTGGCCACCTGCGCCATCGCTATCGCTACATGGTCACCGCGCTGGACGCCCGCATGGGCGAGATCTACGTCGGCGCCTGGCGGGTCGAGGATGGGCGGCCGTTGGCACTGATGGACGAAGCGGTGCTGCCGCCCGAACGGCTGGTGCTGCCCCGCGAGCATGAAGACCATGATTGGGTGGGGCTGGGGTCGGGCTGGGCGCTGTGGGATCAGATGCCCGCCGAGATCCAGGCCAGCCTCAATCTGACCGTGAGTGATGTCGATCCTGCCGCCGAGGACATGGTGCGTCTGGCCGCCGAAGTCTTTGCTGCAGGCGATGCCCAGCGTCCCCACGACGCCCAGCCCGTCTATCTGCGCGACCAGGTGGCCTGGAAGAAGACCGAGCGAAAGGCGCGCTCGTGAGCGTCCGACTGAGCCCTGACCTGGCGCTGCCCTTCGTGCTGGACACCGACCCCGAGGCGGCGCTGGCGCTGGAACGGGATGACCAGGGCAGGTTGGTGCTGGTCGGCGACGAGGCCCGCTATGGCAAGCCACTGTGGGTGGACTTCGTCGGTGGGCGCGCCGGCCACCGGCGGCGTTTTGGCGGTGGGCGCGGTCAGCTGGTGGCTCGGGCCTGTGGTCTGGCCAAGGGCGTCACCCCGAGCATCATCGATGCCACCGCGGGTCTAGGCCGTGACGCCTTCGTGCTGGCGAGCCTGGGCGCCGAGGTGCTGTTGATCGAGCGGGTAGCCGCCATTGCGGCCCTGCTGGATGACGGACTCCGGCGTGCGCGGGAGGATAGCGACACTCAGGAAGCGGCGGCGCACATGCACCTAGCCCATGGCGACAGCAGTCGTGAGCTTGGCGCCATCGTGGCAGCGGCCGGGGTAGCCCCGGAGGTGATCCACCTGGACCCGATGTTCCCCCACCGCGACAAGTCGGCCCTGGTCAAGAAGGAGATGCGGCTGTTTCGCGAGTTGGCCGGGGACGATGACGATGCGCCTCGGCTACTGGAAGCGGCGCTGGACGTCGCCAGCCACCGCGTGGTGGTCAAGCGTCCGCGCAAGGCGCCTGCCATAGCAGGCCCCGAGCCGAGGCATCGACTCGAGGAGAAGACCAGCCGCTACGACATCTACGTGCACCGCTCGCTCAAGGCTGAGCGCTGACCTCTGAGGGAGCTTCGACGGCCTCCTCGCGGTGACGGCTGATCAACGCCAGGCGCCGCCGCAGCGAGGCGTCGAGCAGGCGTGAGGCCCGCTGGGCCGCGCGCTTGAGGCACTCGTCGAAGTGCAGCCGGTCCTGCTCGAGCCACACCCAGCCTTCGTGCTCGAGGGTGTCGATCAGGGTCTCGAACAGCTTGGGATCGAAGAACTCCGGCGCCTCGCGACCGCTGAGCAGACCAAGTCGCTCCGACAGCGCACGCGAGCGCTCCTTCAGGGTGGCCCGGTCCAGTGCCCCCGATCCGGATCGCAGCAGCACCTCGATCAGCAGGGCGTTGCGCTCCAGCGATGGCTGGATCATACGCCCGATCAGTTCGAGGCGTTCTCTGCCTTCGAGACTTTCCACCGGGGTAAAGCCTTCGCCATGGCGCTCCAGCAGCCCCAGGTCCACCTGAACGGCAAGAATGGCCGCGAGGCGTTCTTTCATGTTCGCGCTTTCATCGACACAGAACTCCCGGGCCAGTGGCGGCCAAAGCGGCGTCAACAGGTCGCAGAGTTCGTGCAGGCTGCGTTGGTGGCGGCTGCGAAAGGCAAAGGCAACCAGCGCCGGCAGGGCGAACAGATGCAGCACGTTGTTGCGATACCAGGCCAGTAGTGCCGCCTGCTCGGGCGTGGTGCTGACGATGTCTCCCAGGCTATGGGCGTGGCGCTCGACCATGCCCAGGTCCACCGCCCTGGCGATGCAGGCTTCCGGAGACTCGTCGGGCAGGCTGGGTCTTTCGCCGCAGGCGGGGCTGTCGGCCAGGCGACAGAGCAGGGCAAGCTGGTCGGTCAGGGTGGCGTACTCCAGGGCGCGGTGCGGGGACGAGAGTAGCGCGAGGCCTGTCAGGTTGATGGCATTCAGCGCCGCCACCCGATTGATGCGCCGGGTCAGGGATCTGCCAAGCGTGGTGACCGTCGGTGCCAGCCAGTCGGGGCGCGGCGACTCGTCGTCTCGCCAGCCGGGGGCGTGGCTATCGAGAAAGCCCCCGATGGGCAGCGGCTCGCCGATATTGACCGATACCCGGCCGTAGGGCTCGCGCAGACGTCCGAGCACCCGCAGCAGATCCAGCGGGGACTCCTTGCGCTTCTTGCCACCGCCCAGTTCGCGCTGGTAGCTGGAGTTCTCGAGAATACGCTCGTAGCCGATATAGACCGGAACAAAGACCATCGGCCGCTCGTCGACCCGCTGGCAGCGCAGGAAGGACCGCAGTGTCATCGCCAGCATGCCAGGACGAGGCGTGAGCATGCGACCGCTGCGGGAACGACCGCCTTCGATGAAGTACTCCATCGGATAGCCCCGGGCCAGCAGGCGGTGCAGATATTCGTTGAACACCGCGCCGTAGAGGCGGTTGTCGCGAAAGCTGCGACGCAGGAAGAAGGCGCCACCACGTCTCAGCAAAGGGCCGATCAACGGCATGTCAAGGTTGCGTCCTGCGGCGATGTGGGGCGGCATCAAGCCTTCGCGGTAGAGCACGTAGGACAGCAGCAGGTAGTCGATATGGCTGCGGTGGCAGGGCACGTAGATCAGGGTGTGATCCTCGGCCAGGGCCTTGACCTCTTCCAGACCATTGACGTCGACGCCGTCGTAGAGCCGGTTCCACAGCCGCTTCAAGGCGCCGGCCAGAAAGCGCAGCACCGGATAGGTCATGTTGGCGGCGATCTCGTGGCCATAGCGTCTGGCGCGTCGCTTGAGTCGTTTGCGTGAGCTGGCCTTCTCTGCCAGTTGGTCGATCTCCCGACGCACCTCGTCGCTTGCCACCACTCCCTGGATCATCGTGCTGCGGTGCGACAGGTCCGGCCCCAGTACCCGCGTACGCACCCGGCGAAAGTGTACCCGCAACAGCCTTGCCGCCTTGCGGTTGGTGCGTGGGGCGTCACCGTCATGCAGTTCTTCGAGGTGCAGCGGGGCGCCGAACTGGATTTCCACGTCGCGGCCGTTGACCAGCACCGACAGCGCTCGCCGCAGTCGTCCGGTCAGGCGCCAGCTGTCCGCTGCCAGCAGATGCCAGAGACCGAAGTCCTTGCCCGGGGCTCGCCCCCAGAACACACTGACGGGCACCAGCTGTATCCGGGTGTCGCTGGTGATCAGCTCGGTGAAGGGCGCGACACCGGTGGCTTGGCCCGGCCACAGCCGGAACCGGCGTGCCGGCAGCGCCACGCAGCGCGGCAGGTTGCTGTCGGGCAGCGCCAACCGGCCACGCGCCGGGGGCAGGCCATGACGTTGGCAGTAGCTGTCCAGCAGCAGGGCGTCGCTCAGCGAGGGGCGCGGTAGCACATAGAGCGTCGGCAGCTGCGGATCCAGCGCCAGTTTATCCGGCGTCGGTTCCGCCAGCCGAACCTCGGTCCACAGTTCGATGAGTCGGCGCAGCGGTGCGCGAAGCATGCCAGGCATAGCAATTCCGTTGTTCGGGGCAGTAGGCGAGGACCGTCTGCGGGCCATCCATGTCGTGCCGTCAGTATAACGATCGGGTAGGGTGGCGCCATGATCTGCTTGATATCCGCTTGATGTAACACCGCCAGGGAGACGTGCAGCATGACCACCGCGTGGCGACAGCATAATCGCGTCGATCTATTGCCGGAGGCCGATCGCTTCCTGCCGGCGCTGTTCGAGGCGGTGGCCGAGGCCCGTCAAAGCGTGCTGATCGAACTTTATCTGATGGAGTCCGGCGAACTGGCCGACCGCGTCATCGAGGCGCTGGTGGCCGCATCGCAGCGCGGCGTCGCCGTCTATCTACTGTTGGACGGTTTCGGCGCCATGGGGCTTTCAGGCCAGGATAGAGAACGCCTGATCGCATCCGGCGTGTGGTTGCGGGACTTCAACCCGCTGGGCTGGCACTCGCTGGGACGCAACGTCAGTCGTGATCATCGCAAGCTGGTGGTGGTGGATCAGCGACTGGCCTTTACCGGGGGCTTTGGCGCCGTCGATGAGTTCCTGGCGGCCTGGTTCGAGGTGGCCGTTCGTGTCGAGGGCCCGGTGGTGGACGACTGGGTGGCACTGTTTGCCCAGGTGTGGAACTCGCCGCTGACCAGAGGCGCCCCGCAGGCGCCGGCGCTGCCGTCGCCGAGTGGCGAGAGGCGCCATGACCCTGGAGTCAGGGCACGGGTGATCTGGGGGCGGGGGTACCGCTTTCAGGCCATTCGCCACTCACTGCAGGAGCGAATCGCCCGCGCCGAACGGCGCCTGTGGCTGTGTACGCCCTACTTTGTGCCCACCCTGGGGCTGAGGCTCAGGCTGCAGCGTGCGGCGCGCAAGGGCCGCGACGTGCGCCTGCTGCTGCCGGGGCGGGACCACGACCATCCCGGCATCCGCTACGCTGGGCAACGCTTCTACACTCGGTTGCTGCGGGCGGGTGTGCGCATCTACGAGTTCCAGCCCAGCTTCATCCACGCCAAGTTTGTGGTCGCCGATGACTGGGTCAGCCTGGGTTCCTGCAACTTCGACCACTGGAGCTTGCAGTGGAACCTCGAGGCCAATCAGGAGGTCGAGGACGCCGTCCTGGCCGACGAGGTCGCGGCGCTGTTCGAGCGCAATTTCGCGGCGAGTCGGGAGATCACCCGGGAAAGCTGGGCGCGCCGCTCCTGGTGGGCCAGGATCAGGACCTGGCTGTACGGCACCCTTGATGGCTGGCTGACCCGCTTGCGCTGAGGCGCCGGCTATCGCTTGCTCCGGTGCTGACCAGCGCCTGGCCTGTGACGCGCTATCGCTTGGCCTGTTATTCGCTATCGCTTGCCTTTGGGGCCTTTGGCCTGGGGTCTGCCCTGGCCGCTCTTGCTCTTGTTGCCTTGCCCCTTGTTGCCTTGCCCCTTGTTGCCATGACCCTTGTGGCCTGCCTTGCCACCCCTGCCGCCGGCTGGCGCCTTGCCGCGGGGCTTGGGCTTGGGGGTGTCCGGCGGTACCCGGAAGTGCAGGTACAGATCCAGCACCAGTTCCGGCAACTGACCGACCAGGCGCTCGAGTCGCTCGCCTTCCCCGGCCAGATCGGCCATGTCGGGCTCGTCGGCGAACAGTCCCGACAGCGCCATGAAGGGCAACAGCAGTGTGGCCACGGTTTCTTCATCGCCCTCGAACCAGGCGGCCTCGTCGAGGAAGACGCCTTCCATGAAGCCGGCACACCAGTCGCCGATGGGCGTCTCTTCCGACGCCATGCCGTCCAGCGTCAGCTCGAAGGGCAGTTCGGGAAGACCGCCGCCTTCCAGCACGCCGATAGCGTTGGTCCTGAGCTGCTCGAGCAGGCCCAGGATGATCTCCCTTTCCTGGTCGCTTTCGAACTCGGGGGTGCCGTGAAACAGCTCCGCGACCCAGGCGGCAGCCTCGACATCCCGCGGCGCCACCGCCAGCGCGACCAGGAAGCCGTGGGCGCCGATCAGGTCCAGCGCATCGGGACCGGCGCGCTCCTCGAGAAAGTCATCGAGCAGGTCCAGAGCGTCGTCTTCGAGCAAGGGGAGGGGGAGCGGCGTTTCGGCGTCGGACATGGGGCGCTCACTTGGCGAGGGGATGACTGGACGGTGGTCTTTACCGTCCCCGTTCGAGGCGGCATTCTAGCACTCCTTTACCTACTCTGACTGCGTCATGACCTCGACCCGGCCATCAATTCGCCCGCGCGCTCGCGGTGACTCTCCCACCCCGGTGTTGCCCGACGTCGACGACGCCTGGCTTCAGTCACTCGACGTCGCTGCCCTGCGCCAGGCGCTGATGGCAAGAGTCGTGGAGGCGGTGGCGCTGTGTCGTGACTATCATCCTGGGCTGCCGGAGCCGAAGGTGTGGTGCGATCTGCGCGGCAAGGGCGCAGGGCAGGCCCACTTCGGTCGCGGCGGACTGCGCTTCAATGGCCAGTTGTTGGAAGAGAACCGCCACGCCTTCTTCACCGAGGTGGTGCCCCACGAGGTGGCCCACTGGCTGGTCTGGCACCTGGAAGATGGGCCTACCTTTCGCCCCCATGGCAGGGAGTGGCAGACCGTCATGCTCAGGCTGTTCGGCTTGGCCCCCCGGGTCACCCATCGCTTCGATACCGCCCGCTCGAGCCCTGTCCCGTATCGCTATCGCTGCGCCTGTCGCGAGCACGGATTCTCGGCACGGCGTCACGCCAACGCCCAGGCCGGTCAGGAGTATCGCTGCCGGCACTGTCGCGGCCGACTGTGCCTGGTTGGGAAGAAGTGCTGAAATTTGCGCTTAACCTCTTGTTATAAAATAAAAAAATAGTCATACCAATGTCTAAGGGGAAACCCTGGCCTGGCGACGTTATGCTGGCTGTCAGGTTATTCGCGCCGGTCGGTCTCTCTTATTCAGGCGGCTGGCTCTTCACTTCGATGGGTATCCAAGGACAGAGCACCATGAGCGATCATCAGCACGTCTATCCGGTTTCCGATGCGTTTGCCAAGACCGCCTGGGCCGACAAGGCCACCTACGACAAGCTCTACCGGCAGTCGGTGGAAGATCCCGAGGGCTTCTGGAAGGAGCAGGCCGCACGCCTTGACTGGATCAAGCCACCGCAGACCATCAAGTCGGTATCCTTCGCCAGCGACAATGTCGATATCCGCTGGTTCGAGGATGGCACCCTCAACGTGGCGGCCAACTGCCTGGATCGACACCTCGACAAGCGTGGCGACAAGCCGGCGATCATCTGGGAAGGGGACGATCCGAACGAATCTTCGGTGATCACCTACCGCGAGCTGTACGAGCGTACCTGCCAGCTGGCCAACGCCCTGAAGTCCATGGGGATCGGCAAGGGTGACACCGTGACCCTGTACATGCCGATGATCCCGGAAGCCGCCATGGCCATGCTGGCCTGCGCCCGTATCGGTGCGGTGCACTCGGTGGTGTTCGGCGGCTTTTCTCCCGACGCCCTGGCACAGCGGGTCAAGGACGCTGCCTCACGGGTCATCATCACCGCCGACCAGTCCGTACGCGGTGGCAAGCAGGTACCGCTGAAGGACAACGTCGACGCTGCACTGACCCGTGATGGCACCGACGTGGCCGAGAAGGTGCTGGTGGTCAAGCGTACCGGCGGTGACATCGAATGGCACGAGGGACGTGACGTCTGGTACCACGACGCCGTGGCCGACCAGGACATCGACTGCCCCGCCGAAGAGATGGGCGCCGAGGATCCGCTGTTCATCCTGTATACCTCCGGCTCCACCGGCACCCCCAAGGGGCTCAAGCACACCACCGGTGGCTACCTGACCTACGCCAGCCTCACCCACCAGTACGTGTTCGACTATCACGAGGACGAGGTCTACTGGTGCACCGCGGACGTGGGCTGGGTCACCGGCCACAGCTACATCGTCTATGGGCCCCTGGCCAACGGTGCGGTGACCCTGATGTTCGAGGGGGTGCCGAGCTATCCGACCCACGGGCGGATGGGCGAGATCGTCGACAAGCACAAGGTCAATATCCTCTACACCGCCCCCACCGCGGTGCGCGCCCTGATGGCCCACGGCGACAAGGTGATGGACTCCAGCTCTCGGGATAGTCTGCGCCTGCTTGGCTCGGTGGGCGAGCCGATCAACCCCGAGGCCTGGGAGTGGTTCTACCGGGTGATCGGCAACAGCAAATGCCCGATCGTCGATACCTGGTGGCAGACCGAGACCGGCGGCATCATGATCACCCCGTTGCCCGGTGCCATCGACCAGAAGCCGGGCTCCGCGACCCTGCCGTTCTTCGGTGTGCAGCCGGCGCTGGTGGACAACGAAGGCAAGCGCCTCGAGGGCGCCACCGACGGCAACCTGGTCATCCTCGATTCCTGGCCGGGACAGGCGCGCTCCATCTGGAACAACCACGAGCGCTTCATCCAGACCTACTTCTCCACCTACGAGGGGACTTACTTCACCGGTGACGGCTGTCGCCGTGACGAGGACGGCTACTACTGGATCACCGGCCGGGTGGACGACGTCCTCAACGTGTCCGGTCACCGCATGGGCACCGCCGAGATCGAGTCCTCGCTGGTGGCACACTCAGCGGTGGCCGAGGCCGCCGTGGTGGGCTTCCCCCATGACATCAAGGGGCAGGGTATCTATATCTACGTGACCCTCAACGACGAGGCCGAACCCACCGACGAGCTCAAGAAGGAACTGACCCAGTGGGTGCGCAAGGACATCGGCCCGATCGCCTCGCCGGATCATATCCAGTGGGCACCGGGACTGCCCAAGACCCGCTCGGGCAAGATCATGCGCCGGATTCTGCGCAAGATTGCCGCCAATGAGTGTGATGGCCTCGGCGACACCAGTACCCTGGCCGATCCTTCGGTGGTCGAGGATCTGATCGAGCACCGCGCCGCCAAGTAAGGCTCATGGCGTAACAGCAGGTCCTGCGGGCCGGCTGCCGGAAACTTCCGGCGCCGGCCCGTTTTTGCATAGTGATGGAGGCCGCAGAGTCGGCACCACGGGTAGCCGTTGAGGATGCTTGCGTCAGGGCGCTTGGGAAAGCCGGCAACCATGGGGTAACATGCTGTGCAAACAAGCGTCTTGCGTTGCGGCGTCCAGGCCTGACACGCTGCATCGGAATCCGGAGGAGAGTCCATGGCCTTTGCCCAGAAATTCATCGTAGCCGATGATCATCCGCTGTTCCGTGCCGCCCTGACGCAGGCGCTTCGCCAGCTCGCGCCCCAGGCCGAAATCATCGAGGCCGACACCATGGAGGCCACCTCGGACGTGGTCATTCGCCACCCCGACGCGGACCTGATCCTGCTCGATCTGCACATGCCTGGAGCCCACGGCTTCTCCGGGCTGATCCAGCTGCGTGGTCAGACCCCGGATGTGCCGGTGGCGGTGGTATCCGGCAGCGATGAAGTGCACGTCGTGCGCCGCGCCATCGACTACGGTGCCTCGGGGTTCATTCCCAAGTCCTCGTCGCTGGCGTTGATCGCCGAGGCGGTGGGCGAGATCCTCGACGGCGAAGTGTGGCTGCCGGAAGAGATGGCCGACGCCCTGGGTGAGGCCAACGAGGAAGAGGCGCGCTTTGCCGAGGCCATCGCCTCGCTGACGCCTCAGCAGTTCCGCGTACTCAACATGTTGACCGAAGGCCTGCTCAACAAGCAGATCGCCTACGAGCTGAACGTCTCCGAGGCCACCATCAAGGCCCACGTGACCGCCATCCTCAGAAAGCTGGGCGTGCACTCGCGCACCCAGGCGGTGATCGCTGCCCAGAAGCTCGAGGTCGAGCCACCCAAGGTCGAATCCTGACGCGGTTGCTTGCGCATCGACGACACCCCGCCCAGGCGGGGTGTCGTGGTTCTGGGGCTTGCGACACCACCGCGCCAGCGGGGGCCCAGTCCTATGCTGGCGCCGGCCCTGGTGGCAGCCAGCCGGTGTTCATTCGACGTCGTCCGGCAGCACCAGCCGGTCATGGCGGCCCATCAGAAAATCCTGATTCATTGCCAGCGCCTCGCGCAGGAAGTCCCACAGCAGACGCACCCGGGCAAGCTGGCGCTGCTCCTGCCGGGCGGTGATCCAGAACTGACGCACCACCGATACTTCGTCCTCCAGCAGCGGCATCAGCCCGTCTCTTCCCGCCGTCATGAAGCACGGCAGAATGCCCAGGCCTGCGCCGCTCTCGGTGGCCATCATCTGGGTCGTCACGCTGGTGCTGCGAAGCGCAAAGTGGGTCTGCGCCACCTGTTGCACCTGCGGCGACAGTAGCGGATCCAGGTAGTTGAGCTGCTCGCTGAACAACAGGTCGTCCACGTAGCCGATCAGCGGATGTGTGCCCAGCTGGGCAAGCTGCTGCGGTGCCCCGTGGCGCTCGACGTAGTGCCTCGCCGCGTAGAGCTTGAGCCGGTAGTCGCACAGTCGCGAGGTGACCAGACCGGGGTTGCCCGGTCGTTCGATGGTGATCGCCAGGTCTGCTTCATGGCGGCTGAGATTGACCACGCGAGGCAGCGCCAGCAGGTCCAGGGTGAGGCCGGGATGACGCCGGCAGAAGGCGCTGAGCAGCGGGGCCACCACCCAGGTCCCGAAGCCTTCGGTCACGCCAAGTCGGATCTGGCCCTCCAGGCGCAGGTTCTGATCGGTCAGGCTGTCGGCGGCCTCGTCGGCGTGTCGGGCCATCTGTTCCGCGTGGCTCTTCAGACGTTCGCCGGCGGGAGTCAGGCGGTAGCCGTGGGTGCTGCGTTCGAACAACTGGGTGTTGAGTCGCTGTTCGAAGCGGCGGGTTCGCCGCGACAGGGTCGAGTGGTCAACGCCCAGCCGTCGGGCGGCGTCGGACAGGCGGGCATGCCTGGCCACCTCGAGAAAGACCTGAAGGTCCTGCCAGTCGAGCAAAAATCACCTCCGCTAAGCGACGACGTCGTGGACTTCGATGTGTTTGTGGTTGTGCATCAGTGCACAAGCAATGTGCCTGACTGGCCGTTGTTTGGCCATTCTACCTGTGTCTAGACTGGTCAGCATGGATAGCCGTGCCGTGGTGCACACCGCCACAGCGATCAAGGCGGCTGCTGGCATGGCAGTACGCCCAGTCCATCTCATACGACGCCACGCTCATGCACAACGACAACAGCCGGAGCACGCCCATGTCAGTCCGCGAAATTCCCATGATCATCGATGGCCAGGCCGTCCCCTCGCAGTCCAGCGAATGGCGCGATGTGATCAATCCGGCGACCCAGCAAGTGGTCGCGCGGGTGCCGTTCTGTACCCTGGAGGAGGTCGACCGGGCCGTTGCCAGCGCCCATCAGGCCTTTGCCACCTGGCGCAAGGTGCCGCTGGCCAAGCGCATGCGCATCATGCTCAAGCTGCAGGCGCTGATTCGCGAGCATACCCCGGAGCTTGCCGCCCTGATCACCGAGGAGCACGGCAAGACCCTGCCCGACGCCGAAGGTGAAGTCGGTCGTGGTCTCGAGGTGGTCGAACACGCCTGCTCGATCACCTCGCTGCAACTGGGGGAGCTGGCCGAGAACGCCGCCAACGAGGTGGACGTCTACACCCTCAACCAGCCGCTGGGGGTAGGTGCCGGCATCACCGCCTTCAACTTCCCCATCATGTTGCCCTGCTTCATGTTCCCGCTGGCCATTGCCACCGGCAACACCTTCGTGCTGAAGCCCTCCGAACAGGACCCGAGCTCCACCCTGCGCCTGGTGGAACTGGCGCTCGAGGCCGGTGTCCCCGCCGGTGTCCTCAACGTGGTGCATGGCGGCCCTGATGTCGCCAATCACCTGTGCGAGCACCCGGATATCAAGGCCATGTCGTTTATCGGGTCCACCCATGTCGGCACCCAGCTTTATCGCCGTGCCAGCGAGTCCGGCAAGCGCGCTCAAGCCATGATGGGTGCCAAGAACCACTGTGTGGTGATGCCTGACGCCAACCGCTCTCAGGCCATCAACAACCTGCTGGGGTCGGCCTTCGGCGCCGCCGGCCAGCGCTGCATGGCCAACTCGGTGGTGGTGCTGGTCGGCCAGGCCCGGGAGTGGCTCGAGGATATCGTCGAGGGGGCTCGCAACATGAAGGTGGGGCCGGGCACCGACCGCGAGGCGGATCTCGGGCCTCTGGTGTCACCGGCGGCCAAGGATCGTGTCGAAGGCTTGATCGCCAAGGGCGAACAGGAAGGCGCTCGGCTGCTGGTCGACGGACGTGGCTGCCAGGTCGAGGGCTACCCCGACGGCAACTTCGTCGGCCCAACCCTGTTCGCCGGCGTGACGGCGGACATGAGCATCTATCGTGAAGAGGTGTTCGGTCCGGTGCTGTGCGTGGTCGAGGTGGACACGCTGGACGAGGCCATCGCCTTCGTCAACGCCAACCCCAACGGCAATGGTACTTCCATCTTCACCAATTCCGGCTGGGTGGCGCGTCGCTTCGAGAGCGATATCGATGTCGGTCAGGTGGGCATCAATGTGCCGATCCCGGTGCCGGTGGCCTACTTCAGTTTTACCGGCTCGCGCGCCTCCAAGTTGGGTGACCTTGGCCCCAATGGCAAGCAGGCCATCAGCTTCTGGACCCAGACCAAGACGGTGACCGCGCGCTGGTTCGAGCCGGAAAACGTCTCGAGCGGCATCAACAGCACCATCTCGCTCGGCTGATCCAGGGCCGAGCAGGCATGCTGACGCAGCGGCCACGTCCTGTCTGACTCGAGCTCTCGGGCCTGGCCCGGCTGCAGGCTGCGATGCCCCCATCAAGGGGGCATCGTCGTTTTCGGCAGCGGCGACCCGGCATTCGATCAAAGTACCAGAGCACTAAATTGACCTTTACGTTAACGTCAATGTATTGCCTGGCCCTTCTTCCATGCCCACGTCAGCCCGGAGCCCCCATGAGCCCCTCGATCAGCCCATCTCTCAGCCGCTTTCCCGTCCCCGAATCACTGAACGATCTGCCCGATGATATCCGTGACAGCATCCTGGCGGTTCAGGAGAAGGCGGGCTTCGTGCCTAATGTCTTCTTGATGCTGGCCCATCGGCCGGCGGAGTTTCGTGCCTTCTTCGCCTATCACGATGCGCTGATGGAGCGTGAGTCCGATAGCCTGACCAAGGCCGAGAAGGAGATGATCGTGGTCGCCACCAGCGCCCGCAACCACTGCCTCTACTGCGTGGTGGCTCATGGAGCGCTGGTCAGGATCTACAGCAAGGATCCTCTGCTCGCCGACCAGGTGGCGGTCAACCATCGCAGTTCTGGCTTGAGCGAGCGACATCGCGTCATGCTGGACTTCGCGCTGCACTGCGCAATCGATCTGGGCGAGCTGACCGGTGAGTGGGAGCAACGTCTGCAGGCGGTGGGGTTCAGCCGCGACGATATCTGGGATATCGGTGCGATCTGCGCCTTCTTTGGGCTGTCCAACCGCCTGGTGACCTTGACCGGGACGCCTCCCAACCCGGAATTCTATTTGATGGGCAGGGTGCCCAGGGACGCCTGATCTCAGCCCATCAGCTTCGACAGTGGTTGCTCTGCCAGATCGGCAAGCCAGTGAGTGAGGGCGGAGCGCTGGGCCGCATGAAGGACCAGGCCCACGGTGTCATCGCTGTCGGCGGGGGAGTCATCGTGGGGCAGGCTGACGGCGAAGTCGCCTTCTTCCAGGTGGAACTCGTGAATCTCGCGCAGGCCTACCGGGGTCTCGCAGCGAATCGAGCGGTAGCTGTCGTCTTCGCCATAGATGAGGCGATGGCAGACCTTGTAGCGTGTGTAGAGCGAGAGTCCGCCGGGGAAGGCCGGCCACTTCGCCGGGTGAAGGCGAATATCGCTATCCAGCCCCATGGCATTGGCCTCGGCGCTGGACAACGCCTCTTCCAGGGCCGGGGCGAGCAGTGGGCGTGACTGGGTGTGTGGTGCGGCGTTGATGAGGTCCTGGGGGCGGTGGATGTCGGCGTCCCGGAAGTTCAGGGTGTGCTGTTCGCAGTCGCCGTTTTCCCAGCCTTCGAGCAGTCGTAACGTCAGTCGGCCCTGGCGCATCGGCGCGAAGACCAGCAGATTGAGGGCCAGCAGCAGATGCAGGCGTCGCTCGCTGGTCTGGTTGTCGAAGGCGGTATAGGGCGAACTGAATAGCCGATGCAGGCGACCGGGCGCGTGTTCCTTGGCTTCATGGTAGGACATGGGGCATTTTCCTCGAGACCGTACGACAACCAGCACATGCCACCATCAGGACCTGGTTGAAGCAGGGGCGTCTGCCGAGCTTCCCGCATGCCCTGATCGAGGCTGTTTATTTTAGATCCAACTTTATTAGCAGAAATTTAAATTTTTATCGAGACAATGCCGAGCCAGGCGAGTGGAAGTCAGTGATCGTCACTCTGGGCGGCCGTTGAGCTGGTTGTCTTCTCTGCTGCCTGGGCGGGGGCTGGCAACGTCCTGGCTGAGGTCTTCGAGGCGGCCTCTGCGGCACTGCGCTTTCTGGCTTCCTTGTTGCGATACATCATGGCGTCGGCGGCGCGCAGCAGTTCTTCCTCGCGCAGGTAGTCTCGATCCCCGGTCTCGGCGACGCCCAGGCTGATCGAGAAGTTCGGGTACTTGCTCTGGAAGGCCAGTTCAATCTTGCTGCCGATGGTCTTGGCGCTCTTGGCGTCACAGTCTGGCAGGATACAGCAGAATTCATCCCCCCCGAGGCGGCAGCAGATGTCGCTGCTGCGGACCGTTTCACGCATGATCTGGCCGAAGGTGACAAGGATTTCATCACCCTTGTGGTGGCCGTGGGTATCGTTGATCTGCTTGAAGTCATCGATATCGCAGTAGATCAGGCTGACCAGCGAGTGACGTCGCTCGGCCATGCGGATCTCCCTGTTCAGGGCCTCGCTCATGCCTCGCTTGTTGAACAGCCCGGTGAGGGCGTCCTTTTCTGCGTAGGCGGCCAGCTCCTTGGTCTTCTCTTCCAGGTTGCGAGCGTAGAGCTCCATCCGGCGCTTGGCGCTGTGGACCTCGTTGAGCAGGGTATCGATATAGGTATCGAAGACCAGGGTGATATCGAAGTACATCAATTTGTCGAGGTTGTTCTTCGCCGACTTGGTCGCCTGCACGTCCTCGAGGTTCTCGTCGATGACGCGAAACAGGATTTCCTTGAGCGTGCGCATGGCGGCCAGAAACAGCTTGGGTTCGACGCCGATACGCTTGTGCACCAGACCGATGCGCAGCCGACTGTTGACGTATTCCGCGTCGTAGTAGCCGGTGAAGATGTCGAGGACGTACTGGCGCTGGGCCGAGCGCAGTCGCTGCAGGGTCTCGGAGTCGCCGATCAGCAGGCTGATCTCGTCGATCTCGGTCTGCCGCTCGTAGAACTCTTCGACGATGATCTCGATATGCTCGTTGATGAGGGGTTTGAGCGCTGCCAGATCGGCCAGGTCGGCTTCGTCGAGGCTCAGGAATTCCTTGCGACGCTGGATCTCGACCTCGCTGATGTGCATCTGTTCCAGCAGGGACTTGTCGATTGGCCTCATGGCAACTCTCACTGGATGGGTGCGACCACTGCGGAACGACATCGAGCCGTGCGGCCGCACCATGTCTTGAAGGCTACCTTCAAGATATATCGTGGATTGGAGACTCCTGCATCGCATTTTCGCGGTTTTACACGCAATTGACACACACCTATTCCACGCGGTGCGCGATCAAGTACACCATCCTAGGTATGCTGTGGATCTACTGCTGGAGAGGGGGAAAGTTGGCGCCTGGCCCTAAGTCTATTGAATGACCGAACGCAACAGCTCACCAACGTTGCCACTCTGGGACGGCAATGCCAGCAGGGCAGGATCGGGCGACGTCGCCGTCAGGCTGGCCACCTGAAACTTGTCGCCAAAACGCAGAAGTCCGAGCCCCTGTTGCTCGAGCCTTGCCGCCACCGGGTCCGGTTGCCCCGACAGAATGCTCTGATAGCGGTCGACGACCCGTAAAAGCTCGATGACCTCCGGTCGCTGGCTGAGTACCAGTTCATCCTCTCGGCGATCGCCCTCCTGGGTAATCCAGTCAAGACGATAGACCTCGCCCTCGATGCCGGCGACGCTTTCCCGCGTGCCGACAGGCTCCAGCGACAGCACCTGCTGGGCCTGGTAACTGCCGAGGTCGGACAGGTCCTGGCCACCGAGTTGCCCGGCGATGGATTGAACATCGCGGATGCCCAGCACCACCGTCTGACCACCGAAGTTGGTGACCACGTGGCCCTTGCCGTCTCTCAACAGCAGATAGCCCTTGGCCGCGTGGCGGGGAAAGTCCAGGCGCAGTTGATCACCGATCCAGCGTGCGGTGACGGCGCTCTCGGGGTCGCCACTGCCATCGACCAGGGTGGCCTGGCCATCGGCCAGGGCGCTTGCAGACACACATAGCAGACAAGCCGCTAGCAGACGGCGCATCGATGATTCCTCATGGCATGAAGATCAAGGGGAAGGGTGGGGCAATGACTCGCGCCAACAAGACGCGGCGCCCTGGCAGAATTGCCTTCCGGGGCGCCGTCCAGCACGGGCCAATCAGGAGAGTGACAGATGGCCATCGTCGATGATGCGGCGAATGGCCTGCAGCTCGTCGCAGGTGAAGTGTTCCAGTCGTCCCGACAGCAGATCACTGATCTTCTGCATGGGGAGACCCGCGCGGCGTGCGATCTCGCGGCTTCCGAGATCAGATACGGCGATAAGCCGCGTAACAATGCGCATCAGTCGTGTGCGCTGTTCCAGGTCCCTGACATCGAGGTCAGGGCATCGTCGAGGAGGCGGTTCGGAAGCGTCTGCTCGAGACAAGGAATCTGCGGTGCTCATGGTACTCCAATGGGCGTTTTCGACCCCTACAGCATGCAACCTTTTTTGCCCTCTTGCCAGTCCAATTTGGTGTCCGTTCTGGGCGTGGCGCAGCGACGAAAACTCCTCATTCCGCAGACGCCGCGGGAGACTGCGGCTGACGGCGATGGCGCCATCTGCAGGCCCTACAAACTTAGACCAAAGAGGTATAAACGAAGGCTGCGGACGGCAAACATCCTCATGATAAGTTGCACGCGCGATTGATAAATTCAACGGTGCGTCCTGTCCCCGGTCAACAATCCCTGTTCTGCGGGAACGCACCACTGCGGCGAGAGGTTTATCTCATGGACAATAACAGCAATGGCGGAGCCCAGCTGAGCCGAGTGCTGGCACGCAAGGACGTCCTGGCGCTGGCCTTCGGTGCCATGGTCGGCTGGGGCTGGATCGTATTGACGGGTGGCTTCATCACCTCGGCAGGAAGCCTTGGCGCCATACTGGCATTCGTGCTGGGCGGCATGGTGATCGTGCTGGTGGGGCTGACCTACTCTGAGCTCGCTTCGGCGATGCCCCAGGTCGGTGGTGAGCACGTCTATAGCTACCGTGCCCTGGGCCATTTTGCCTCCTTCCTGTGTACCTGGGCGATCGTGCTGGGTTATCTCAGCGTGGTGGCCTTCGAGGCGGTAGCGCTGCCCACCGTGGTCGAGCATCTGTTCCCCGGCTACGCCGTCGGTCACCTGTGGACCCTGGCGGGCTGGGACGTCAAGGCCACCTGGGTTGCCGTCGGTGTGGCCGGCTCGGTGGTCATGATGGCCATCAACTATGTTGGCGTGCGCACCGCGGCGCTGGTGCAGAAGGTGGTGACGCTGCTGATTCTGGCCGTCGGTGTGATGTTCATCACCGGCGCACTGTTCGAGGGTAGCAGTGCTTCGCTGACACCGTTGTTCAACACCGAAGAGGGTGTGCTGGGCGGGATCACCATGGTGCTGATCATGGTTCCTTTCCTGTTTGTCGGCTTCGACGTCATCCCGCAGGCGGCGGAAGAGATCGACCTGCCGTTTCGCGAGATCGGTCGGGTTTTGATGCTGTCGGTGGTCCTGGCGGTGTTCTGGTACGCCTTCATCGTGCTGGGAACGGCATTGATGCTGCCCAAGGCGGAGCTCGAGAACAGCTCCCTGGCGGTACCTGACGCCATGGGGGCGGTGTTCAATACCCCCTGGGCGGCCAACCTGATGGTACTGGCGGGTATCGCCGGCATCCTGACCAGCTGGAACGCCTTCTACGTCGGTGGCTCTCGCGCCATCTATGCACTGGCCCACTGCGGCATGCTGCCGGCCTTTCTGGCCAAGCTGCATCCTCGTCACAGGACGCCGGTCAACGCCATCCTGTTGATGGGAGCCTTGTCGAGCCTGGCGCCTCTGCTGGGCCGCCAGGCCATGGTGTGGCTGGTGGTGGCCGGTGGTCTCGGCATCGTCATCGCCTACCTGTTCGTATCCATTTCGTTTCTGGTGCTTCGGCGCAAGGAGCCGGAACTCGAAAGGCCGTTCAAGGTCAGCCATCCTCGCCTGGTCGGTTGGCTGGCGGTGGTGCTGTCGCTGGGACTGATCGGGCTCTACCTGCCCGGTAGCCCCTCGGCGCTGTCACCCATCGAGTGGGGGCTGTTCGCCGGCTGGATGGGTGCCGGGCTTGGCCTGTACCTGTGGTCCCGCCGCCGCTATGGCACGGCCTACAGCCAGCGACAGATGCGTCGTGAGCTGGAAGGCACCTGACGCCTTGACCGCAACGCCGGTCGGCATCTTTGCCGGCCGGCGGACGCTTCAAGAACTCTGGACCTTGTCGAGAATGTCAGCACCCGGCGGCAGCCGGGTTTTTGTTGACTAAAAATAAAAATGTAGATATTTTGACAAAACGTCAAAACAATACGGAGCCCTGCCATGTCCATCCTTGCCTCTGCCCAGCTTCAGGATCGTGATGATCAGACCACCGCCCCTGGCGCACGCGATCCACGCGGGTTCACCCTGGTCCCGTCGACCTCTTCCGAGCGTCTGCAGGAGCTGCGTGTCGAGCGGTCGGTCGTCGCTGCCTTCCTCGACGCCTGTGCCGAATGGCCGATTCAGGCGCTGGAGTACAAGTCGATGCTGCGTTTTCGTGTCGCGGGAATACTCGATGAGCTGTGCGAGGGGACGCTCAGGCCGCGGCTGGCCAATATCCTGCTGGACCGTCGCCAGGGAGCGCTGCAGGTCGTGCCGGAAGGGCTGGACCGGGTCGAGCAGGCCGAGGACATGGTCAAGTTTGCCACCGCCGTTGCCCACCTGATCGGACGATCCAACTTCGATGCCATGAGTGGTCAGTACTATGCCCGCTTCGTGGTCGAGAATGTCGACACCTCCGACAGCTATCTGCGGGCGCCGCATCGGGTGATGGAGCTTCACAACGACGGCACCTTCGTCGAGCAGGTCACCGACTACGTGCTGATGATGAAGATCGACGAGCAGCACATGGAAGGCGGCAACTCGCGGCTGCTGCATCTGGACGACTGGCACGAGCTGGAGCGGTTCTGCCGTCACCCGCTGGCGTTCAGTGAGATGCGCTGGTCGGCTCCGCCCAGCAAGAATGTGGTGCGCGACGTCTTTCACCCGGTATTTGACGTCGACCGTGATGGCCGCCCGGTGATGGCCTACATCGATCAGTTTGTCCAGCCACGTGATCTGGAGGAGGGCAACTGGCTCTGCGAGCTGTCGGACTCGCTGGAGTCGAGCGACGGCGTCATCTCCCTGCCCAACCCGGTCGGCAGCTTCCTGCTGATCAACAACCACTTCTGGCTGCACGGTCGCGACAAGTTCAAGGCTCACCCGCAGCTCAGACGCGAGCTGATGCGCCAGCGCGGTGTCTTCACCTGTGGCAGCACCCTGCGAGCGCGCCAGGGCTGAGGTGTCCTCCGGGGAAGAGGGGGGCAGCGGGGCAGCGGGGCACGGCCCGACGCGGTACTCTAGGGTGATGGGCCCCGCGATACCCGGCCGCCCACGATGTATCCGGCCCCGTCCCGGCGGCGGGGCAAGACCAAGGACAACGAGACCCCCATGTACGACTTCATCATCATCGGCGGTGGCATTCTGGGCATGTCCACCGCCATGCAGCTCAAGGACGCCTATCCTGAAAAGCGCATGCTGTTGCTGGAAAAGGAGGACGGTCCGGCTCGCCATCAGACCGGTCACAACAGTGGTGTGATACACGCCGGGGTCTACTACACACCGGGCAGCCTCAAGGCGCGCTTCTGTCTGGAAGGCAACCGTGCCACCAAGGCGTTCTGCGAGACCCACGGCATCGCCTACGACAGCTGCGGCAAGCTGCTGGTCGCCACCAACGAGGTGGAGTTGGGGCGGATGAAGGCCCTGTGGGAACGCACCGAAGCCAATGGGCTCGAGCGTGAATGGCTCGACGCCGGTGCCCTTGCAGAGCGTGAGCCCAACATCACCGGCGTCGGCGGCATCTTCGTGCCGTCCAGCGGTATCGTCGACTATGCCGAGGTCACTCGCGCCATGGCCGCCGAGTTCGAGCGACGCGGTGGCGAGATCCGCTACTCACGGGAGGTCACCGGGCTCGACGAACGTCGCCAGGAAGTGGTGGTGACCACCACCACCGAGACCTTCAGCAGTCGCTACCTGGTAAGTTGCTCGGGGCTGATGGCCGACCGGGTGGTGCGCATGCTGGGGCAGACCCCGAGCTTCACCATCTGTCCCTTCCGCGGGGAGTACTTTCAGTTGCCCGAGCACCGCAACGCCATCGTCAATCATCTGATCTACCCCATTCCGGACCCCAGCATGCCGTTTCTCGGCGTCCACCTTACCCGCATGATCGATGGCAGCGTGACGGTGGGGCCCAACGCCGTGCTGGCACTGGCCCGCGAGGGCTATCGCAAGCGTGATGTCTCGGCAGCGGATCTGGTCGGCATGGTCAGCCATCCGGGTATTCTCAAGGTGCTGTGGCGTCATTTGGGCCCTGGCATGCGCGAGATGAAGAACTCGCTGTCACGGCGTGGCTATCTGGAAGAGGTGCGCAAGTACTGCCCGAGTCTCACCCTCGATGACCTGAAGCCCTACCCGGCCGGGGTGCGTGCCCAGGCGGTGACACGAGACGGCAAGCTGGTCGACGACTTCCTGTTCGTCAACACGCCGCGCACCATTAACGTAGGCAATGCGCCATCGCCGGCGGCGACCTCGGCGTTGCCGATCGGTGCGCATATCGTCGCCAAGGTACGCGAGCAGGTCGACAGTCAACGCTGAGGCGTGAAAAGCCGGCGCGACGCCAGCTCCCTGAGAAGCGCGCCCTTCGGGGGTTCGACGGGCAGGATGGCGGGCCAGTGTCTCTAAGACCTTGTGAGAATTGCAGACAAAGATAAAAAACGTCGAAATGTCTGCAGTGGCAAGCGAGGCCGGCTCTTGCTAGCTTGCCTAGGCGATTGCTGTATCGACACTTCAATTCCGCACAATAAATTCTAAGCGGTTCCCACGAGGAACGGAGGAAGACCATGCGAGCACTGACCCTTGCCCTGACGGCATCCCTGCTGGTTGCCAGCCACAGCGCCGTGGCCCAGAGCCAGCTGTCGATCGCCACCGGTGGAACCGGCGGCACCTACTACCCCTACGGTGGAGGCCTGGCCGAGCTGATCAAGAAGCACGTCGACGGCTACGACGCCGTGGCCGAAGTGACCGGCGCCTCGGTGGAGAACATGGGACTGGTCTGGCGTGGTGACTCCGATCTGGCGCTGGCGCTGGCCGACACCGTCCACCAGGGCGCTACCGGTACCGGTGACTTCGAGGGGCGCAAGCTCGAGAACATTCGTGCCATCGCCTCCATCTATCCCAATGCGGTGCAGATCGTGACCATGGCCGACTCCGACATCGACTCGCTGGAGGACCTGGAAGGCAAGGTCGTGTCCGTGGGTGCGCCGGGCAGCGGCACCGAGCTCAACGCCCGCGCCATCCTCGAAGCCAACGGCATCAGCTACGACGATTTCGACCCGCGTCGCTTGAACTTCAACGAGACCGCCGACGCCCTGCGTGATGGCGATATCGATGCCGGTTTCTGGAGCGTGGGGCCGCCCACCAGCTCGATTCTGAATCTGGCCACCACCAGCGATGTTCGGCTGATCGGCCTCAGCGACGAGGAAGTCGCCAAGGCGCGCGAGGACGAACCGGTGTTTGCACCCTATGAGCTCAAGGCCGGTCTCTACGAAGGCATGGAAGAAGCGGTGCAGACCCTTGGCGTACCCAACGTGCTGATCGCCAGCAGCGAGATGGACGAGGAACTGGCCTACCAGATCACCAAGACCCTGTTCGAGCAGACCGACGAGCTGATCGCCATCCATCCGGCGGCCAATGACACCACCGTCGAGTTCTCGGTGAACTCCACACCCATCGCCTTCCACCCGGGCGCGCTGCGCTACTACGAGGAAGTCGGTGCCGAGGTGCAGGACAAGCAGCGTCCTTGATGGCGGGGCGTCGACACATGGCAGGGCGGGCCTCCGGGCTCGCCCTGCCTGCGCTTGGGCTGGTCACGCTGATGACTGTGGCGGGCGCTGGCCAGGCAAGTGATGCCGACTGCGATGCTCTATTCACCTTGAGCGTGCGCGACGCCGAGGGCGCCGCGCTGGTGGAACTGCCGATGCCCGATGGTGCCGGCTGGTGCCTGGCCTGGAACCACTCGGTAGAAGGCTTCGAGGTGCTCGACTGCTATCGCAACCTCGGCGGTGCCATGGTGCTTGAACGCAGTCACCTGCCGGACTTTGCCGCGGGCCTCGACCACGTGCCCGGGCGCGGACGCCAGGTCAGCGACGGTCAGGGCGGCTACTGGATCGAGGACATCGACGAGCCCGTCCCCGGCAATCGCTATCGGCTGAGGGTCGGCGCCAAGCGCGTCGATCATCGCCTGGTCAGCCGTGGTGAGCCGACCCTGGAGACGTTGATCAAGGCTCGGGCCGACTGTCCAGACGGGGACTCCCTGGCCGTGCCGGCGGCCTCCACGCCCATCAGCCTGAGCGATCTGGCGGCGGGGCGTTTGGTCAGCGTTGGACTCGAGCGGCGCGACTAGCCTGTCGTTGGCCCAGGCTATCGAATGATGCCACCAACCGCGTGAGCACTTCGGCCCCTCGAGGGCCTGCGACCTGCGACAGCATTCCGAATTATGCCGACCGGCCAAGCGCCGGCAAGGCCTGACGAGAATCACGACAATGAGCGAAACGGCAGCTTCACCGGTGGTGCCTGGCAGCCAGGCCAACCACCCCAAGACCATCCTATGGCTGATCACCCTGGTGGCGGTCGGCCTGTCGCTGTTCCAGCTCTACTCGGCGGGGATTCAGCCGCTGGGGCTGTTCTATCAGCGCAGCATCCACCTCGCGCTGGTGATGATGCTGGCGTTCCTGATGTTTCCGGTGTTCGGTCCCAAGCGTGACAGGGGCGTGCTGGGTGGGGCGATCGACCTTGTGTTCTTCATCGGGGCGATGATCACCGGCGGCTACATGGCGCTGTTCCTGGACGAGATCATTAATCGCGCCGGTTTCTGGAGCCAGACCGACATCACCGTCGGCATCATCGCTACCATCACGGTGCTGGAGGCCAGCCGTCGCGCGGTGGGTCTGGGCATGACCATCATCGGCCTGATCGCCATCCTCTACGCCTTTGCCGGGCCCCGTGGCGAGTTACCCTGGCTCGGCCAGTTCCTGCCCGGCATCCTCGAGCATCGCGGCTACAATCTCGATCGCCTGGTGGGCCAGCTTTACCTGGGGCAGGAAGGCATCTTCGGCCTGCCCATGGGGGTGGCCGCGACCTATATCTTCATCTTTGTGTTGTTCGGTGCCTTTCTCGAGATCACCGGGGCGGGCAAGTTCTTTATCGATCTGGCCTACGCCGCCACCGGCCGCCAGCGTGGCGGGCCCGCCAAGGCCGCGGTCATCGCTTCTGCCGGCATGGGCTCGATCTCCGGCAGTGCCATCGCCAACGTGGTCACCACCGGCGCCTTTACCATCCCGCTGATGAAGCGCCTGGGCTACAAGCCCCACCAGGCCGGTGGCATCGAGGCGGCGGCGTCTACCGGTGGCCAGATCATGCCTCCGCTGATGGGGGCCGGTGCCTTCCTGATCGCCGAGTACACCCGGCTGCCGTATCTCGAGGTGGTCAAGGTCAGCATCCTGCCGGCCTTCATGTACTTCGCCACCGTCTATCTGTTCGTGCATATCATCGCCCTCAAGGAGGGCATGCAGGGCATGGCCAAGGACGAGCTGCCGCAGATGAGCGACGTGCTCAAGCACGGCTGGCACTTCCTGCTGCCGCTGGCGGTGCTGGTGTGGCTGTTGATGATGAACATGTCGCCGATGCGAGTGGGCTACTACGCCATCGTCTGCATGCTGCTGGTGGCGGTGCTGCGTTTTGCGGTGTGGTTCTTGTTCGTGGCGCCAGGCGAGGGGCAGCCGGTGACCGCCGAGCGTCTGGGGCTGGCCTGTCGCAACGGTCTGCTCAAGCTGATTGAAGGCCTCGAACTCGGTGCGCGCAACGCCGTGGCGGTGACCATGGCCTGTGCGGTGGCAGGGATCATCGTCGGGGTAGTGGGGCTGACCGGTCTCGGCCTCAAGTTCTCGGCCATGATGCTGGCTTTCTCGGGCGGTAACCTGCTGCTGGCGCTGATCATGGTGCTGCTGGCGAGTCTCGTGCTGGGCATGGGGCTGCCGGTGACGGCCAGCTATATCGTGCTGATCGTGCTGGTGGGACCGGCGCTGGCCAATGAGTTCGGGGTGCCGTTGCTGATCGCCCACCTGGTGGTGTTCTGGTATTCCCAGGACTCCAACGTGACGCCGCCGATCGCGCTGGCCGGCTTCGCCGGGGCCGCCATCGCCGGGGCCAAGCCCATGGAGACCAGCTTCCAGTCGTGGAAGTTTGCCAAGGGCCTCTACCTGGTGCCGCTGTTCATGGTCTACAACCCCGAGATCATCGTCGGCGGGCCGGTCTGGCTGCTGATCTGGAAGGGCTTCACCGGGCTTCTGGCGTTGGGCGCCTTCGCCGCCACCCTGGAAGGCTATCTGTTCACCCGCATGGCGATCTGGCAGCGCGTGCTGCTGCTGCCGGCGATCGTCGGGGTGTTCCTGCCGTCGCTGGTGTTCGACGTCGCCGGTGCCGCCGTCATGCTGGCGATCATCAGCCTCAACTTCTGGCAGGCCCGCCGCTCGCCGGCAACAGCGTAGCGGCGCCAGGGCAGCCGCCAACAGCGACAACGCCGTGCCCTTGGGCACGGCGTTGTCGTATCGGGAGGAGCCGGTCCGTCGAGGGCGCTCGCTTACTGCGGCTGGCTGGACGACGTCTCGGTATTGGCACCGGTGTCGGCATTTTCGCCGCTCGCCGCGGCGGCGCCCTGGCTGGGCTCCTGCATGCCGGCGGCCTGTTCGGCCACGGCGTCGGCCTCTTCCACGGCCTGCTTCTCGGCGGCGGTGGGTTCATCACCGCTGGACAGCAGCGCCTCCTGGGCCTTCTGCATGCTGTCGCTCTGGGCATTGCCGTCGGCACCCACCGGGCGCAGCACCACCGACACCGGCGGCTGGTCGGCGTCGGCACCGACTTCCACCGGAGTGGCTTCGGTACTGGTCCACACCAACTGACCTTCGTCGTTGCGGATCTCGCCACGCAGGCTGTGGGTGTGGCGCGGGTTCACCGCGTCGCTTGCGTAGCTCAGCGAGAAGTCGGTCGGTGCCTGGCGCTCGATGGTCACCGTGGTTTCGGCGATGGTCCTGGCCGGGGCGTCGGCGAGGGCAACGTCGTTGAGCAACACCGTGACCTCGGCATTGTCGGGCAGGCTCTGGCCGGCCTCGGCGAAGCTCAGGGTACCGTCAAGCGTCATTTTCTGCGCCTGTTCGGTGGTGCTCTGCTGGCTGGCGTTCGAGCCCTCCTGCGCGGTGCTGGCGGTGCTCTGTCCCTCATCGCAACCGGCCAGCGCCAGGCCGGAGGTCAGGGCGGCAATAAGCAGCAGGGTCGGTTTCATGGCTCTCTCCTTGGGTGAGCGGGTCGTCCTGTCAGGCGGCGTGGAGTGTCGGCGATGGCCGCGACAGCAGCGTTACCCTAGCAGGCCAATGCGCAGTCAGGGTGAAAGGCGCTGTCGCTGGCTGGCGACGTCTCCGCATAGGGAGAGGTACTGCTCCCCCGGCTCTGCTAGACTATGCCGCTTCCCGATTGTTCCCTTGTCGTGGCGATTTCTTTGCCGCGGCGCCGTCGTTTCTTCGAGGAGTTGCCGATGTCATCCACTTCCCCAGCGCCCCGGGTCGGCGTGATCATGGGTTCCAAGTCCGACTGGCCGGTCATGGAACACGCCGTGACCATGCTCGAGCGCCTCGGCGTGAGCTACGAGACCCAGGTGGTCTCCGCCCACCGCACCCCGGATCTGCTGTTCGACTACGCCAAGGGTGCCGCCGAGCGTGGTATTCAGGTGATCATCGCCGGGGCTGGCGGTGCAGCGCACCTGCCCGGCATGGCCGCCTCCCAGACCGCGCTGCCGGTGCTCGGCGTGCCGGTGGAGTCCAAGGCGCTCAAGGGGCTGGATTCACTGCTGTCGATCGCCCAGATGCCGGGCGGCGTCGCCGTCGGCACCCTGGCCATCGGCAAGGCCGGCGCTACCAATGCTGGCCTGCTGGCAGCCCAGATCGTGGGGCTCGGGGACAGCCAGGTTCGCGAGGCCGTCGAGGCCTTCCGCGCCGAGCAGACCCAGACCGTGCTCGACAATCCCGATCCTCGTCCGCCCGAGTCTCGCCAGGGCTGAACGGCGTCGTGTACCCGCAGGAAAACAGGAGCAAGTCATGAAGATTGGCGTTCTCGGGGCCGGACAGCTCGGCCGTATGCTGGCGCTGGCCGGCTATCCGCTGGCCAACCGGTTCCGCTTTCTCGATACCACCGGCCACCCCAGCGCCGGGATCGGCGAGGTGATGATCGACACCGACCAGAAGCACGTCCAGAGCTTCCTCGAAGACGTCGACCTGGTCACCTACGAGTTTGAGCACCTGCCGGTGTCGTTGGTCCAGGCGATCGAAGCCGAGAAACCGGTCTACCCCGGCAGTGAGGCGATCCGGGTGTGTCAGAATCGTGCCGAGGAGAAGGCGCTGTTCGATCGACTGGGTATTCCGACGCCGGCCTATCGCCTGGTGGACAGCGCCGAGTCGCTGGAAGCCGCCGCTCGTGAGCTGGGCACGCCGGTGGTGGCCAAGTCGATCACCGAGGGCTATGACGGCAAGGGGCAGGCGGTGCTGAAGGACCCGGCGGAAGCTGCCGATGCCTGGAAGCGCATCAATCACCCGCGGTTGATCGTCGAGTCCTTTGTCGACTTCGTGCGCGAGGTGTCGATCATCGCCGTGCGCGGACGCGACGGAGAGGTGGTGTTCTATCCCATGGCGGAAAACGTCCATGTCGATGGCATCCTGCGTTACTCGCTGGCGCCGATGCCGGATCTCGACGACAGCGTCCAGCACACCGCCGATGAATACATCCGGGCGCTGCTGGACGAGTTGGACTATGTCGGTGTGCTGACCCTGGAGCTGTTCCAGTGCGCCGACGGCAGCCTGCTGGCCAACGAGATGGCACCGCGAGTGCACAACTCCGGCCACTGGACCATGGATGGCGCGGTGACCAGCCAGTTCGAGAATCATCTGCGTGCCATCCAGGGCCTGCCGCTGGGGGACACCAGTGCCCGGGCGCCGACCTGCATGGTCAACGTGATCGGACGCGAGCCCGAGCCGAGCCAGGTGCTGGCCATGCGCGACGCCCACCTGCATCGCTACGACAAGAGCGAGCGCGCCGGTCGCAAGCTTGGTCACATCAACCTGGTCGCCGACGATCACGCGAGCCTGCTCAAGCGGGTGCGCGAATGCGCCGCCCTGGTGCCGGACGCCCCCGAGGTGCGCTTCAGCTTCGAAGACTGAGCCAGGCGCTGTTTCGCTTCCTCCACGACGGGCCCCATTACGGGGCCCGTCGTCGTTTCGGGGTGGCGATGACGCCACCACGGCGCTAGAGTAGTTGATACGTTCTGTATACAAAAATAAGTAATGAGGTGTTCGATGATACGTAAAGTTGGATACATGGCGGCGCTGTGTGGTCTCTCGCTTTCGCCTTCCCTGGCCGTGGCGGATGCCTTCGAGGTGGCCATGCTATTGCCGGGGCAGAAGGATGACGGCGGCTTCATGGAGGCGGGTTACCGTGGACTCGAGCGCATCGAGGCCGAACTTGGCGCCGAGATCAGCTACGAGGACGGGATAGCGCCGGAGCCCGACGCGCTTGAGGCCGCCCTGCGGAGATTGGCGGATGCCGGGCCGGACCTGATCATCGCCCACGGCGGTCAGAATTCCGAGGCGGTGATGACGGTGGCCGCGGACTATCCCGAGGTGCTGTTCTCCGTTACCCAGGGGGATGTCACCGGCGACAATGTGTCGAGCTATGAGGTCCTTCAGGAGCAGTCCGCCTGGCTCGCCGGTGCAGCGGCGGGTCTGCTGACCCAAAGCGGCGTGGTGGGCCATATCTCGGGGATTCGCGTCACTCCGGGTCTCAAGGGTCGCGGGGGCTTCTACCACGGTCTGCAGCATACCCGGCCGGACGCCGACTTCCTCACCATCTTCGCCGGCGATCAGGACGATGTGTCACTGGCCCATGACGTGGCCAGCGCCCAGATCGAGGCCGGTGCCGATATCATCTTCACCATGTTGAATGCAGGTCGCCAAGGGGCCATCGAGGCGATGCAGGAGGCCGAAGGCGTTTGGCAGTTCGGCAATGTGCGCGAGTGGCATGAGGACTACCCGGAGGTGTTCGCCGGCTCCGCCATCGCCAACGTGTCCATGGCGGGTTTTGTTGCTGCCGAGGCGGTCAAGCAGGGCAGCTGGAGCTCGGGTGAGGTGGTGCGTATCGGCCTGGAGAACCCGGAGGCGGTGCGTCTGTCGCTGGCGCCCTGGGTCGAGGACGACATCGTCGCCGAACTCGATCGCCTCGCCGCCGAGATCGTCGAAGGAAGCATCGAGGTACAGACGTCCTACGACGGCGAGGAATTCTCTCTGTAGCAGGGGCAAGTCTCTCGCTGCTCAATGATGGATCAGCACCACGCAAGAAGGCGGCCGCAAGGCCGCCTTCTTCGCTGTGTGTCGGGTTCCTGCCCGGTCCATCGATCCGGTCAGCCCATCAGCAGGGCACTGGCCATCCCGCCACCAACCACCAGTAGCACAAACAGGATCAGGGCGAGCAGAAAGGGCTTCACGCCGAGCGCTTTGAGGCGAGACATCCGGGTGTTGATGCCAAGCGCGGCCATGGCCATGGTCAGGGCGATCTGGCCGGCCAGCACCAGACCCGAGTGCAGCGGCGCGGGCAGGGTGATGACGCTGTTGACGCCGACCATGGCGATAAAGCCGAGGGCAAACCAGGGGATCACCAGCTTGGCCTTGTGTGCGCCCTGAGCGCCGGCCTCGGCGCCTTCCTGGGTCGGCTGACGCAGCCACCATTGGCCGACCACCAGCAGGAAGGGCACCAGCAGCATCACCCGCACCAGCTTGACGATGACCGCGTTGGCCAGGGCATCCGGGCCGACGGCGTCGCCGGCGGCGACCACCTGGGCCACCTCATGCACGGTAGCGCCGATATAGACCCCGAACAGTCCCTCGTCCATGCCCAGCCACGGATACAGCAGCGGGTAGGTCAGCATGGCCAGGGAGCCGAACAGCACCACCGTGGCCACCGCCATGGACGCCGCTGCCGGCTTCGAGCGAATGGTCGACTCGGTGGCGAGCACCGCAGCGGCGCCGCAGATGGCGCTGCCGGCACTGGTCAGCAGGGTGGTCTCGCGATCCATGCCGAGCACCCGGGTGCCGATCTGGTAGCCGACCAGCAGTACCGCGGTGATGATCAGCGCGTCCAGCAGCAGCACCTTGGGCCCGAGTCCGACCACCTGAGCGAAGGTCAGCGAGAGGCCGAACAGCACGATGCCGCCGCGCAGCAGCCAGCGGGTAGCGAAGGCGAGCCCCGGCTGGGCGCCCTCGACGGTGCGCTTGAGCGGCAGATTGCCGACCACGATGCCCAGCAGCAGGGCGAACACCAGCGGACTGACGCCTGCGTCGGCGATACCGGGCAGTCGGCTGATGGCCTGCCCGGCCAGCGTCAATAGTGCGCATAGCGCAAGTCCTTGCCACATGAGCGGATCTCCTCTTCGTGTCAGGGTATCGCCGCTACCGGCTCGTCTGGGTGGAGCCTGAGGCGTCGGTTCGATAGGGAGATTCTAGGCGTGGATATGCCAGATGATTATCGTGTAATAACGAAACCTGTTATAAGCTGAGCCGATATAGGAGCCGTTGTCGTTTCCCCGCCATCTTCCCTGCAACCGTCGAGCACCGTGATGAGTTTCTCGCCAGACAGTCCCACCCGCTCCCATATCACCCTGCGCCAGCTCGAGGTCTTCGTGGCGGTGGCCCGGCTGGGAACCGTCAGCGCCGCGGCCAGACAACTGAGCCTGTCCCAGTCGGCGACCAGCCAGGCGCTGGCGGACCTGGAGCGTCAACTTGGTGTCACCCTGTTCGAACGCCCGGGACGGCGGCTTGGCCTGAACGACATGGGCCATCGACTGCTGCCGCGCGCCGAACAGCTGCTGGATGATCTGGGCGAGCTGATCGCCGCCGCCGAGGAACCGGGAGACGAGCTCCACGGCAGCCTAGCGATCTCCGCCAGCGCCACCATCGGCACCTATCTGTTGCCGCCGCTGGCCGGGGAGTTCGGCGGACTGCATCCGGGGGTCGACCTGCGCCTGAGGCTTCGCAATACCGGCGAGGTGATCTCCGAGGTACAGCGCTTCGACGCCGACCTGGGGATGATCGAGGGGCGCTGTCACGAGCCGGGACTCGCCAGCGAAGTGTGGTGCGAAGATCATATGGTGATTGTCTGCGCGCCCGGACATCCGCTGGTGGCCAAGGGCCGGGTCGAGGACGCTGATCTGGTCGAGCAGTCGTGGATCCTGCGCGAGATCGGCTCCGGCAGCCGGGAGGTGCTCGAGGCGGCGGTGCTGCCCCGGGTGCCGAGGCTCAAGGTACGCATGGAGCTGGGGCAGCACGAGGCGATCAAGCAGGCTGTGGCGGCGGGCCTGGGACTGGGTTGCCTGTCGCACCTGAGCGTGCGGGGAGAGCTCGAGCGAGGGGAGTTGCTGGCGCTGTCACATGACCTGCCGCTGACCCGCCACTTCTCGCTGGTGTGGCATCCGGACCGCTACCGCAGCCCGGCCTGGCAGGCCTTCAAGGTCTTCTTGATGGAACAGAGAAGCCGTTTTGCGCTGCCGGCGCAGGACGCCTAGAGGATCTGGGCGTTGCCGTTCCACAGCAGAATGGCGGCGATCACCGCGCTTTCAATATCACATTATCTGGGCGTTGCCGGTCCACAGCAGGATGGCGGCGATCACCGCGCTTTCAATATCACATTATCTGGGCGTTGCCGGTCCACAGCAGGATGGCGACGATCACCGCGAAGTGGGCCTGGGGGTATCAAGAGCAGGCGAGCCACCTTGGCGGGTTCTCTGGGCGTTGCCGGTACCGTTACATGATCTGGGCGTTGCCGGTCCACAGCAGGATGGCGGCGATCACCGCGAAGTGGGCCTGGGGGTACCAAGAGCAGGCGAGCCACCTTGGCGGGTTCACATTATCTGGGCGTTGCCGGTCCACAGCAGGATGGCGGCGATCACCGCGAAGTGGGCCTGGGGGTACCAAGAGCAGGCGAGCCACCTTGGCGGGTTCACATTATCTGGGCGTTGCCGGTCCACAGCAGGATGGCGGCGATCACCGCGAAGTGGGCCGGATACCACGCGAGCCACATCCGCCGCGGCATGACGATGCCGGGCGCGCGGCATAGCCGGTGAGCACCAGCGGCCAGCAGCAGCACCGCCAGGACCGTGGCCACGGTCACCGACTTGGCCATGTCGGAGCTGTTCATCATGCCTGCCACCAGCAGCAGCGGCAGGCAGCCGACCACCGCCAGCAGGCGCGAGAGCAGGGCGTCGTCGGTACGATGGAGCTGGCCCATGCCAAGCATGAAAAACGGCACCAGCAACAGGCCATGGTGGCCGTATTCGACCCAGAAGCCGGCAAAGTACCAGCCGGTTGCCACGCCGAGGGTCTCCAGCGCCAGGCGTACATGGCCCAGCTCTCCGGCCTCCTGTCGCCGGGTCAGTTGCTCAAGCCAGTGTCCGGCCATCAGCCCGAGCGCCAGGGTAAAGCAGATGTTGAGCTGAAACAGCGCCTCGCGGGGCATCAGTTGGTAGGGTAACTGGGCCAGCAGACCGATGATCATCACCCGGCGCGCGTAGCGCAGCGGATCACGGGTATTGAACAGCCCGTGCCAGGCGACCATGCCGGCGAACAGTGGAAAGGCGATACGGCCCACGCTCGAATCGACCCAGCCAAGGTGCCAGGCGTCGGTGGCCAGGTAGCGTGCCAGGTGGTCCAGGGTCATGGTGACAAGCGCGATCCACTGGCCCCAGCCGGTCCAGTGGGAGGACGGTCGTTCGTGGTAGCTGGCGCTGGCGACGTAGGTCATCGGACTTCCCTGTTGTTCGGCTTGCCAGGGTAGACTTGTGCCGGGCCGACAAGTTCCGCAGGAGTCAGAGTAGAGCTTCGACACCGACCAGGATCAGCACCGGGTCAAGGATCTCTGCGACAGCCCCTGCAAGAGCCGACAACAGCGCCGAGACAATAACAACATCACCACCGAGGAGACGCCATGAAGAATGGCTTCGGCTTCGACCTGCGCAGTATGGAAATCTTCGTCGAGACCCTGGAACGCGGTAGCCAGAGCGCCGCCGCCGAGGCGCTCGGCCTGACCCAGTCGTCGGTGTCGCATTGCCTGGCGACCCTCGAAGAGAGCCTGGGGCTGGCGCTGTTCGAGCGCCGCTCGCGGCCGCTGGAGCCCACCAGCGCCGGGCGCTTCTTTTATGACCGTGCCCGCCGTCTGCTGGGCGAGGCCCGGGATACCCGCCGCGAACTGATCACCGGCGCCTTCGGTCAATTGCATCAGATGCGCCTGGCGCTGGTGGATTCGCTGGCCACCGCCGTGGGCAAGCCGCTGATCGATGTCATCCGCCGCCACACCCGTGACTACACCCTGACCACCGGGCTTTCGCACATGCACGGCCACTCGTTGCTGACGCGGCATGTGGACGTGATCATCTCCGACGATCGGCTGGAAAACTACGACGGCCTGGAGCGTCACAGGGTGCTGGACGAGCCCTTTGTGCTGGTGTTGCCGGCGAGTTGGACGGGGCCTGCTGACAATCTGCGCTGGCTATCGCGTCAGCTCGACTTCGTGCGCTACGTGCCACAGTCGCTGATCGGCCAGAGTATCGAGCGCCACCTGCGCCTGGCCGGTGTGGAGCTGCCGGCGCGGCTGCACCTGGACAACACCTGCGCCTTGCTCAAGGCGGTGAGCGACGGCGTCGGCTTTACCGTGACGACCCCGCTGTGCCTGTATCAGGCGGGGCTCGATCAGCTCAGGGTGCGTATCGAAGCGCTGCCGCTGGCGCCGCTCAAGCGCTCGTTGACGCTGGTCGCCAGGCGCGACGAACTCGGTGGCTTGCCTGGGCAGCTGGCGCGGGACGCCCGCCGCCTGCTGGACGGCGACTTTCGTGCCACGCTCACCGAGGAGCTGCCCTGGGTCGAGGAGCAGATCGTCACTTCCGTCTGAGAATCTTCCCGGCGATGGCCAGTTGCATGGCCGGTTTCGGTGCAGTGGCTGCTTTTCTCTGCACTTTGCTTGAGCAGTATCGAAAGCTTCGATAGTCATCACGTCGTTGAAGTCGATGCAACTGGCACGTCCGGCCAGGCTGGGCCAAGACTCAGGAGATTCCTCTTGTGTCCGGGAGCGCCCATGCCGGCAGCCATTCGTCTCTACGTCCGCTACGTGGACCGATTCAATCGGCGTATCGGTCGTATCGTCATGTACCTGATCTTCGTGATGATCGGGGTCCTGCTCTACGCCTCGCTCTCGCGCACCCTGTTTGATCGGCCGTTGATCTGGGGCGTCGAGGTCTCTCAGTTCCTGATGGTCGCCTACTTTCTGCTGGGCGGCGCCTACTCCATGCAGCTCGACGACCATGTGCGCATGGACCTCTTCTATACCCGACTATCGCCACGGGCCAAGGCCATGAGCGACGTCCTGACCATGCTGCTGTTGCTGGTGTTCCTCGCCACCCTGCTGGCCGGCGGCATCTCCAGCACCAGCTACGCGATCAAGTACGGCGAGACCAACTACAGCTCCTGGGCGCCGCCGCTGGCGCCGATCAAGATCATCATGACCCTGGGGGTAGCGCTGATGCTAGCCCAGTGCCTCTCGACCCTGTTCAAGGATATCGCCGTGCTGAGAGGACACCCGCTCGAGCAGACCGAGGGGGATAAGGACGGCAGGGAAGAGCAGGACCGGAAGGACGGGGAGGGCGATCGATGAGCTATGAAATGATCGCGCTTACGCTGCTCTTGTCGAGAGCGTCGATGATGTTGCTGTTTCTAAGCCAGAGCCAGAGCCAGAGCCAGGGACGGAGGGCGATCGATGAGCTATGAAATGATCGTGCTTATGCTGCCCTTGTCGAGAGCGTCGATGATGTTGCTGTTTCTAAGCCAGAGCCAGGGACGGAGGGCGATCGATGAGCTATGAAATGATCGCGCTGACGATGTTCTCTTCGATGATGTTGCTGCTGTTGACCGGACAGCGGGTGTTCGGCGTCATCGGCTTCGTCGGCGCGGCGGCGGCGCTCTTGCTGTGGGGCGATGGCGGCATGGAGATGCCGTTCAGCGCTGCCATCCAGTTGATGAACTGGTATCCGCTGTTGACCCTGCCTTTGTTCATCTTCATGGGTTACATGCTCTCGGAGTCGGGCATCGCCTCCGAACTCTACGAGATGTTCCACGTATGGATGGGCGGGCTCAAGGGCGGGCTCGCCGTCGGTACCATCGGCCTGATGGTGGTGGTCTCGGCGATGAATGGACTGAGTGTGGCCGGCATGGCCATCGGTGCCACCATCGCCCTGCCGGAACTGCTGCGCCGGGGCTACGACAAGATCATGGTCACTGGGGTGATCCAGGCCGGAAGCTCGCTTGGCATCCTGGTGCCGCCCAGCGTGGTGCTGGTGCTCTACGGCATGATCGCGCGACAGCCGGTCAGCCAGCTGTGGCTTGCCGGCGCCATCCCCGGGTTGATCCTGGCTGCGATGTTCGTCATCTACATCGTGGTGCGTTGTCGCCTGCAGCCGAGCCTGGGGCCGGCGCTGCCGCCGGAGGAGCGCAACCTGTCCACCGCCGACAAGCTGAAGCTTCTGCGCGCGGGCATCATGCCGCTGGCAATCTTCTTCTTCATGACCGGGCTGTTCGTGATGGGCGTCACCAGCCTGGTCGAGAGCGCCGCGGTGGGGGCGCTGTCGGCGACCCTGGCGGCGGCGTTCAAGCGCCGTCTGACGCTGGCGGTAATCGAAACCACGGTGCGCCGCTCGCTCGGCATCACCTGCATGTTCATGTGGATCATCCTGGCGGCGCTGTGCTTTGGCGCGGTGTTCGACGGTCTCGGCGCGGTGCGCGCCATCGAGTCAGTATTCCTCGACCAGTTCGGCCTCACCCCCTGGCAGATCCTGGTGATGATGCAGCTGTCCTACATTCTGCTCGGCATGTTCCTCGACGACACCGCCATGCTGGTGATCGTGGCGCCGCTGTACGTGCCGCTGGTGATCACCCTGGGCTTCGACCCGATCTGGTACGGAGTGCTCTACACCATCACCGTGCAGATCGCCTACATGACCCCACCGTTTGGCTACAACCTCTTTCTGATGCGCGCCATGGCCCCGCCGGAGATCAGTCTCGGCGACATCTACCGCAGCGTCTGGCCATTCGTCGCCATCATGCTGGCGGGGCTTGCGCTGATCACCGCGTTTCCCGAGCTGGCGCTATGGCTGCCGGGTCTGTTCAGGGACTACTGAAGCAGGACTGTCGCGGTCTTGGCCCGGCAGGCAGGGATGTGAAGCAAGAAGCGTCAAGGCAGGAGAAGACGACAACAGGCGTCCTTTACGGACGCAACGTCAGGCAACAACAACGAAAACGGGAGAGAACGGATGACCAATCGTCGCGACTTCCTCAAGAAGGCCGGTGTCGCCACCGCCGCCACCGTGGGGGCGGGCACTCTGGCCGCCCCCTACGTCCACGCCCAGTCGAAGACGCCGATCCGCTGGCGACTGCAGACCTATGCGGGGCCAGCCCTGGCGGAGCACGTGATCAAGCCCTCCATCGAGGCCTTCAACAAGGCCGCCAACGGCGAGATGGAGATCGAGCTGTACTTCTCCGACCAGCTGGTGCCCACCGGCGAGCTGTTCCGAGCGATGCAGCGGGGCACCATCGACGCGGTGCAGAGCGACGACGACTCGATCAACGCCCCGGTCGATGTCTCGGTGTTCGGCGGCTACTTCCCGTTCGCCTCGCGCTATAGCCTGGACGTGCCGACCCTGTTCAACCACTACGGCCTCAAGGAAATCTGGGAGGAGGCCTACGGCGAGATCGAGGGAGTGACCTGGCTCGGCTCCGGCAGCTGGGACCCCTGCAACTTTGTCACCCGGGAGCCGATCCGCAGCATCAAGGACCTGGAGGGCAAACGGGTCTTCACCTTCCCCACCGCCGGGCGCTTCCTGACCCGCTTCGGGGTGGTGCCGGTGACCCTGCCCTGGGAGGACATCGAGGTCGCCATGCAGACTCGTGAACTCGACGGCATCGCCTGGGCCGGCATCACCGAGGCCTACACCGTGGGCTGGGCGGACGTCTCCAGCTACTACCTGACCAACAATATTTCCGGCGCCTGGGCCGGCTCCTACTTCGCCAACAGCGAGCGCTGGAACGAGCTGCCGGATCACCTGAAGACGCTGTTCAGAATGTGCATGGACAGCTCTCACTACTATCGTCAGCACTGGTACTGGTGGGGCGAGGCCCACTACCGCACCCAGGGCGGCAAGCTGGAGCTGACCTCGATCCCGGAAAGCGAGTGGCAGACTATCGAGGACGAGGCGCTGAGCTTCTGGGACGAGATCGCAGGCCAGAGCGAGCGCAACGCCAAGGTGGTGCAGATCCTCAAGGACTATCGTCAGACCATGCAGCAGGCGGGACCTCCCTACCGCTACAGCTGACACTCTCGGTAGATATCGGGCGTTGCGGGCCGGCTCGGCAATCAAGGTCGGCCCGTTGTTTCTTCGCCCTTGTTCCTTCGCCCATGAGGAGGGTGATCGATGTCAGGACTCAATCCCAGGGACGTGCGCACGGCGGATGACGCCCGCCGGGTGGTCGAGGCGCGCAACCTCTCCCACGTCAAGATCGGTTTCCTCGATCTGGACGGGGTGATGGTCGGCAAGTACATGCACCGCGACAAGTTCTTTGCCGCCCTCGACGGCGGCTTCGCCTTCTGCGACGTGGTGCTGGGCTGGGACAGCAAGGACGAGCTGTACGACAACACGCGCTACACCGGCTGGCACACCGGCTATCCCGACGCCCAGTTGCGCGTGCTGCCGGAGAGCTGTCGCGAGGTACCCTTTGAAGGCGACATGCTGCTGTTCATGGCCGAATTCACCGAGCGGGCCGAGGCGATCTGTCCGCGTGGCCTGCTGCGGCGAGTGCTGGGCCGGGCCGCCGAGATGGGCTTCTCGGTACACGGCTCGCTGGAGTATGAATTCTTCATGTTCCAGGAGACGCCGGAATCGGTGCGCGAGAAGGGCTTTCGCAACCTGCGCCCGCTGACCCCGGACATGATGGGCTACTCCATGCTCAGGAGTTCGGTGCATGCCGAGCTCTACCACGAGCTGCTGGAGCTGTCCCAGCGCATGGACTTCCCCATCGAGGGGCTGCACACCGAGACCGGGCCAGGCGTGCTCGAGGCCGCCATCGGCGTCGACGAGGCGCTGGCCGCCGGCGACAAGGCGGCGCTGTTCAAGACCTTCACCAAGGTGTGGGCCCAGCGACGCGGCCTGATGGCCACCTTCATGGCCAAGTGGTCGCCGGACTATCCCGGCCAGAGCGGCCATATCCACCTGTCGATGAATCACCTCGAGAGCGGCGAGTCGGCCTTCTACGACGCCGACGCCGAGCACTCCATGAGCGCCATCCAGCGTCACTTCGTCGCCGGCCAGCAGCGGCTGATGCCGGAGTTTCTGGCCATGTTCGCCCCCACCATCAACAGCTACACCCGGCTGATTCCCGGCTTCTGGGCGCCGACGGACGCCACCTGGGGCGTCGAGAATCGCACCACCGCCCTGCGCGTGATCCCCGGCAGCGCCAAGTCCCAGCGGGTCGAATACCGGCTCGGCAGCGCCGACGCCAATCCCTACCTGGCGCTGGCCGCGGCCATCGGTGCCGGCCTTCATGGCATCGAGCAGAAGCTCGAGCCCGATACCGCGGTCACCGGCAACGCCTACGAGCTCGACCATCCCGAGCACCAGGCGCTGCCGCGAACCCTGTGGGAGGCGGCCCAGCGGCTCAAGGCGTCGACGCCTGCACGCGGGCTCTTCGGCGACGACTTCGTCGAGCACTTTGCCGCCACCCGGGAGTGGGAGGAGCGCGAATTCCGTCGGCATATCACCGACTGGGAGCTCGACCGTTACTTCGAGATCATCTGACGCGGATGCCCGGCATGATGCCGATCGACGGACGATAGAACGGCATCGAGATCATCTGACGAGGATGCCCGGCATCCCGCCAACCGACAGACGAGAGAACTGCATGGCCATTCAACAGACGATATCGCCGGTGGACGGCTCGGTGTACGTGGAGCGCGAGCAGGCCGACGCGGCCGAGATCGAAACCGCCCTGGCCCGCGCGGTCGAGGCCCAGCAGGACTGGCGCGAACGTGACGTCGCCGAGCGCTGCCGCCTGTGCAGTGCGATGGTGGACGCCTTCGTCGCCCGGCGCGATCAGCACGCCGAGGAGCTGTGCTGGCAGATGGGCCGGCCCATTTCTCAGGGCGGCGGGGAAATCGGCGGCTTCGAGGAGCGCGCCCGGGCGATGATCGCCATGGCGCCTGAGGCGCTCGCGCCGCTGCGCCTGGCCGACAAGCCCGGCTTTACCCGCTATATCCGCCGCGAACCGCTGGGCGTCTCGCTGATCGTCGCGCCCTGGAACTTCCCCTACATGACCGCGGTGAACGCCGTGGTGCCGGCGATCCTCGCCGGCAATGCGGTGATCCTCAAGCACTCTGCCCAGACCCCGCTGTGTGCCGAGCGCATGGTCGAGGCCGCCCGAGAGGCGGGTATCCCCGAGGGGGTGTTCCAGTACCTGCATCTGAGCCACCAGGCCACCGAGACCCTGATGGGTGACCCTCGCATCGACCATGTGTCCTTCACCGGCTCGGTGGGCGGTGGTCGCACCGTCGAAGCTGCCACCGCCGGGCGCTTTATCGCCACGGCGCTGGAACTCGGCGGCAAGGACGCCGCCTATGTGCGTGCCGACGTCGACCTGGACAGCGCGGTGGAAGGGGTGATGGACGGCGCCTTCTTCAACTCGGGCCAGAGCTGCTGCGGCATCGAGCGGATCTACGTCGAGCGCGCCATCTTCGATGACTTCGTCGAACGGGCGGTGGCCTGGCTCAAGCAGCTCAGGCTCGGCAACCCCTGCGACCCGTCCACCAGCCTGGGGCCGGTGGTCAAGCCCGCCGCCGCGGACTTCGTGCGGGGCCAGGTGGAGGCCGCGGTGGCCGCCGGCGCCCGCGCCTGGATCGACCCCGGCGACTATCCGCTGTCGCGCCCCGGCAGCGCCTATCTGGCGCCACAGCTGTTGACCGGGGTCGACCACAGCATGGCGGTGATGCGCGAGGAGAGCTTCGGCCCGGTGGTCGGGGTGATGGCGGTGGAGGGCGACGACGAGGCCATCGCCTTGATGAATGACTCCGAGTTCGGCCTGACCGGGGCGATCTTCACCCGCGACCTGGCCACCGGCGAAGCGCTGGCCGCGCGGCTTCAGGTGGGCACCGCCTTCGTCAATCGCTGCGACTATCTGGACCCGGAGCTGGCCTGGACCGGCGTCAAGCACTCAGGCCGCGGCTGCTCGCTGTCGCGGCTCGGCTTCGACAGCCTGACCCGGCCCAAGTCCTTCCATCTGAAACACGCCTGAGGCAACCATGAGCGATATCAGCCGCTACACCACCAGCTGGAACTACCCCTCGGCCATCCTCACCGGCGCCGGTCGGATTCGTGACCTGCCGGCCCAGTGTCGAGAGCTTGGCATGACGGCGCCGTTGTTGATCACCGATCCGGGGCTCGCGGCGCTGCCGATGGTGCGCGAGGTGCTCGATCACTGCGCGTCCGAGGGACTCAGGGCGGGGCTGTTTGCCGAGATCAAGGGCAATCCCACCGGTGCCAACGTCATCGCCGGCGTCGACGCCTTCCGCCAGGGGGAACACGACGGCGTGATCGCCTTCGGCGGAGGCTCCGGACTCGACGCGGCCAAGGCGGTGGCGCTGATGGCCAATCAGCGCGACGGCCTGTCGCTGTGGTCGCTGGAGGACGTCGGCGACAACTGGAAGAACGCCGACGGCGACGCCATCGTGCCGCTGGTGGCGGTGCCGACCACCGCCGGTACCGGCTCGGAGGTGGGACGCGCCTCGGTGATCACCGACGAGGCCGAGCGGGTCAAGCGCATCATCTTCCACCCCGGCATGGTGCCGGCCCGGGTGATCCTGGACCCGACCCTGACCGTGGGCCTGCCCCCTGCGGTTACCGCCGCTACCGGTATGGATGCCCTGTCCCACTGTCTGGAGGCCTGGTGCGCGCCGGGCTATCACCCCATGGCCGAGGGCATCGCGGTGGAGGGCATGCGCCGGGTCCGCGACTATCTGCCCCGGGCCTACGCCCACGGCGACGACCTGGAGGCCCGGCTCAACATGCTGGTGGCATCGAGCATGGGCGCCACCGCCTTCCAGCGGGGGCTCGGCGCCATGCATGCCCTGGCCCATCCATTGGGGGCGCTGTACGACGCCCACCATGGCACCTTGAACGCCATCCTGATGCCCTATGTGCTCAAGGCCAACGAGCGCGCCATCGGCGAGCCCATGGTGCGCCTGTGTCGCTATCTCGATATCCGCCAGCCGGGCACCTCAAGTGCCATCGACTGGGTGCTCGAGCTGCGTGAGCGGCTCGCGATCCCCCACGACCTGGCGGCCATCGGCATCGACGACGCCGAAGCGGTGAAGATCGGCGAAATGGCGGTGGTCGACCCGTCTGCGGCCAGCAATCCCATCGCCTTTACGGCCGAGGATTATCAACGCATCTTCCTGGCGGCCCAGCAGGGCCGGCTATAGCGCTTGGTATAGCGTTGGTATAGCGCCCGGCCCCGCCCGATGACGTAGCCCTGGCGGCGCCCGGGTCGTCTCTGGCAAGGTGGCCGGCCAGCGTCAAGGGAGTACTGGTGATGGAGAACATCATGCGAATCGGTCTACTGCAGTGCGACGACGTGGCGCCGGAGCTGATCGACGCCCACGGCAACTATCCGGCCATGTTCGAGGCGCTGCTGGCGCCGGCGGCCTTTTCTCTGGGGGTCAGCCTCGAGTGGCAGGTCTACCGCTGCCTGGACGGCGAGATTCCCGATGACGTCGAGGCAGTGGACGCCTGGCTGACCACCGGCTCGAAGTTCGGGGTCAACGACGGCCACGCCTGGATCGCCCGGCTTGAGGACTTCGTGCGCGCGCTCTATCGCGCCGAGAAGCCGCTGGTGGGGGTGTGCTTCGGTCATCAGTTGATCGTCAAGGCGTTGGGCGGCGAGGTGATCAAGAGTCCCAAGGGCTGGGGCGTGGGGCTTTCCAACAATCGGGTCGGCGAGCGCGAGCCCTGGATGACCCCCTGGCAGCATGACCTCGACCTGCTGGTCAGCCACCAGGATCAGGTCGAGACGCTGCCCGAAGGCGCCTCGACCCTGGGCGGCAGCGGCTTCTGCCCCCACTACCTGATCCGCGTCGGCCGCTGCTTTCTCGGCGTCCAGGGCCACCCCGAGTTTCGCCCCGACTACTCCCGCGACCTGATGCACCTGCGCCAGGGCCTGGTCGGGGAAGAACGGGTACGCCAGGGCCAGGCCTCACTGGCCGGACGTATCGACGACGGCGTGATGGCCGAGTGGATACTGCGCTTCATGCGCGAGGCGATGGCGGTCAGGGAGGGGTGACGAGACGCAAGATGGAGGCCATTATTTGGTGGTGGCAGCCAAGGCACCTGGCAAGCATTAGTTTCGGCAACGAGTGCGTTGTGGGAGAACGAACCTTCTTGTCCTTTTTTTGTCCATACATTTAAAGCATGATCATCGACTTCGATCCGGGGAAGAGCGCTTGGAATGCCAGAGAGCGCGGCCTGCCCTTCAGCGAGGTGTCTCATTTCGATTGGGAAGGGGCGCTACTGACCGAAGACAAGCGCAACGATTACCCGGAGCGTCGGTTTGTTGCCATCGGGATGATCGGTCAGCGGGCCCACGTGGTGTGCTTCACGCCGATTGAAGGTGGAATTCGCGTCATCAGCTTGAGAAAGGCCAACGCTCGGGAGGTGCGGCGCTATGACAAGGCGACTCACGGACAGGACAGGTGAGGTCCGGGAACTCACCGATGAGGATATCGAACGTATGCGCCCCATGGATGAGGTGTTGCCTGCAAACCTCAAACGGGCCATCGGACAGCGGGGGGCGCAACGAACGCCGACGAAGGTGAAGACGTCGATCCGTCTGTCTCGGGACGTCATTGACCACTTCAAGCAGGGCGGTGATGGCTGGCAGCGCCGCATCGACCAGGCCCTGAAACAGTATATTCGAGAACATGGTAGCGATTGAGGTCTGGCCGCCAAATAGCTGGCGGACACGCCAGGCCAGGCCTCGCTGGCCGGACGCATCGACGACGCCGTGATGGCAAAGTGGAGACTGCGCTTCAATCAAACCGCTGTCTGAGTATCCTCAGTCCGTTGCCGACGACCAGCAGGCTCGAGCCCAGGTCGGCGAACACCGCCATCCACAGGGTGGCGTGGCCGGTCAGCGCCAGGGCCAGGAATACCGCCTTGATGCCGAGCGCCAGGGCGATGTTCTGCACCAGCAGGCGGCGGGTGCTGCGGGCCAGGTCGATCAGCCGCGGCAGACTGGCCGGGTCGTCGTTCATCAGCGCGATATCGGCGGTCTCGATGGCCACGTCGCTGCCTGCCGCGCCCATGGCGATGCCGATGTCGGCCCGGGCCAGTGCGGGGGCGTCGTTGATGCCGTCGCCGACCATGGCGCACACACCGCGGCGGGACAGCGCGTCCAGGCGCGCCAGCTTGTCCTCAGGCAACAGCTCACCGTAGGCCTCGTCGATGCCGGCCTCACGGGCGATGGCGTCGACCCTGGCCTGGGCGTCGCCGCTGAGCATGCTGACGCTCACTCCCTGGCGGTGTAGGCGCTCGATGGCTTGGCGGCTGGTGATGCGCAGGGCGTCCCTGACCGCGAAGTAGGCCAGCAGCCGATCGTCGCGCCCCAGCCAGACGATGCCGGCGTCGTCGTCGGCGTCGGCGTCACTGTCCTCACTGTTCAGCTGGGCCTGGCTGACCCCCATCTCGCCGGCCAGGCGGGCGTTGCCGAGCCACACCGTCGCACCGCTATCGGCCTCGCTTGCCACCAGGCCACGACCGCCGCGCTCCTCGACACCTTCCAGTGACACCGCGGGCTGAGAAGCAGGCTGAGAGCCCAGCCCCTGCACCAGGGCGCGGGACACCGGATGGTTGGAGCGCTCCGCCAGGGCGAGGGCCAGGCGCTGTCCCTCGGCGTCGCTGCTGTCACCGAGCGCAGCTGAGCGCACCAGCCGTGGCTTGCCCTCGGTCAGGGTGCCGGTCTTGTCCAGCGCCAGGTGGGTGAGTCGGGTGGCCTGCTCGAGAAAGACGCCGCCCTTGATCAGGATACCCTGGCGTGCGGCGGCACCGAGGCCGCTGACCACCGTTACCGGGGTGGAGATCACCAGCGCGCAGGGGCAGGCGATGACCAGCAGCACCAGGGCGCGGTAGACCCCGTCGAGCCAGGGGCCGAGGCCGAGCAGTGGCCAGCCCAGCGCGACCAGCCCGGCCAGCACGAACACCACCGGGGTGTAGATGGCGGCGAAGCGATCGATGATGCGCTGCGTAGGCGCACGACGGGACTGGGCTTCTTCCACCGCGTGGATGATGCGCGCCAGGGTGGTGTCATTGGCCCGCCGGGTGACGCGGTAGTCGAAGTCGCCGGCCAGGTTGATGGAGCCGGCGTAGACGCTCTCGCCGAGGGAGCGATCACGCGGCAGGCTCTCGCCGGTGATCGGCGCCTCATCCAGGCTAGGGTCACCGCGCACGATCTCGCCGTCCAGCGCCAGACGCTCGCCAGCGTGTACCCTGACCAGATCACCGATGGCGACGTCGTCAGCGTCGATCTCGCGCCACTCGCCGCTGCCAGACTCTCCTTCATCAAGCACCCGTGCCCTGGGTGGGGCCAGGTCGAGCAGTCCTGAGATGGCCTGGCGCGCGCGTGCAAGCGACCCGGCCTCGAGGTGCTCGGCCAGGGTGAACAGCACGATCACCATGGCCGCCTCGGCCCAGTGGCCGATCAGCATGGCGCCGGTTACCGCCACGCTCATCAGCGCATTGATGTTGAGGGTGCCGTGGCGCAGCGCCACAAGGCCCTTTTTCCAGGTGGGAATGCCGACCAGGGCGATGGCGACGATGGCCAGCAGCGGCGTAAGCAAGCCTGCGGTCAGCCCGAGCCAGCCGATGGCCTCGGCGCCCAGGGCCAGAATGCCGGCCAGCGCGAGGCGCCCCCAGGGCGTCGTCGTGGTGCTGCGGGAATCATCGGCGGCGTTGGCGCCTTGGTCATCCTCGAAGCGAGGCGTCATGCCGGTGTCGCGGACACGGGCGGCCAAGGCGTCGCGATCGACACCGTGGTGATGGACGACCAGACGACGCTGCATCAGCTGGAAGCTCAGTGCCTCGACCCCGGGAAGATCGGCCAGCGCCTTTCTGAGCACGCCTTCTTCGGTGGGGCAGCACATCTCGTCGATGGTCAGCGCAAGACGGCTGGCCGAAGGGGACGCTTCGCTGCTCTGTGGGGTGTCGGCAGTCTCGGCTGCCCCGCAGCAGGTACTGGTTCCCGCCGGCCTGGTTTCGCTTGTTGTTTCGTCTCTAGTTTCGGTCTTGGTTTCAGTGCGGGGCGTGGCACTGGAGGCGCAGCAGCCGGCCTTGCTCGTACTTTTCGCGCTGCGCTCTTCAGGGGAATCTGCCATCTTGGGGGAATCTACCATTCTGGGAACTCCACTCGGGTCTCTGAGTCAGAGTTGACACCCTGTAGTCACTATAGGGTCAAGGGCTGGCACGAGACAGTCGATGCCTGGCCAGAATGGACGGACGTTTGGCGGGAGGAAAATCCATGAAGATCGGCGAGCTGGCAAGACGCAGCGGGGTCAAGGTGGAGACGGTGCGCTACTACGAGCGCGAAGGACTGCTGCCCGAGCCTGCGCGCAGCGAGGGCAATTATCGACTCTATCGTGAGGCCCACGCCGAGCGCCTGGACTTTATCCGTCACTGCCGCGCCCTGGACATGACGCTGGACGAGATCCGCGCGCTGCTGGTCTGTCAGGACGATCCCGAGCAGCCCTGCGAGGAGGCCGACGCCCTGATCGAGGCGCACCTGGGGCACGTCGAGCAGAGGATCGCACAGCTCTCCAGGCTCAAGGTCGAACTGGAAGGCCTGCGTCGTCGCTGCGCAGGCCAGGGCAAGGTCGGCGAGTGCGGCATCCTCAATGAACTGTCCCAGCCGGTCGATCCCCCCGAGACGCTGGAGCATGCCCACGTCGGTGGCGTCCATCCGCGGCGTTGAGCCCGGCTGGCGCAAGCCCGCGTCTCCCCTTGCAGAGAGCCCGGACAGGACACCTGGAGCCGGACACGACAGCGCCGCCCCGAGGGGCGGCGCTGGTGGGTGCTGTGATGCGATGGCCTGGTTGGCGTTGTCAGACGACGCGCATCAGGCCTCTTCGGTGCGCCTGGGCAGTACCCAGTCCTTGCGCGGGAAGTGGCAGGTGTAGCCATGGGGAATGCGCTGCAGGTAGTCCTGGTGCTCGGGCTCGGCCTCCCAGAAATCCCCCACCGGCTCGACCTCGGTGACCACCTTGCCGGGCCACAGACCCGAGGCTTCCACGTCGGCGATGGTGTCGAGCGCTTCACGCTTCTGCTCCTCGTCCACGTAGTAGATGGCCGAGCGGTAGGACATGCCACGGTCGTTGCCCTGACGATTGGGCGTGGTCGGGTCATGGATCTGGAAGAAGTACTCCAGCAGCTTGCGATAGCTGATCACGTCGGGATCGAACAGGATCTCGATACCCTCGGCGTGGGTGCCGTGGTTACGATAGGTGGCGTTCTGCACGTCGCCACCGGTGTAGCCGACCCGGGTGTACTCGACCCCTGGCAACTGGCGAATCAGATCCTGCATGCCCCAGAAGCACCCGCCTGCGAGAACTGCGCGTTGTTGTGCCATGTTCAGACCTCCTCGACTTGATTCAGATATTCGCCGTAGCCCTCGGCTTCCATGTCATCGCGATGGATGAACCTGAGCGACGCCGAGTTGATGCAGTAGCGCATGCCTCCCTTGTCCCTGGGGCCGTCGTTGAAGACGTGACCCAGGTGGCTGTCACCGTGGGATGAGCGCACCTCGGTGCGGATCATGCCATGGGACGAATCCACCAGCTCGTTGACGTAGGCCGGCTCGATCGGCTTGGTGAAGCTGGGCCAGCCACAGCCGGACTCGTACTTGTCCGACGAGGCGAACAGCGGCTCGCCAGAGACGATGTCCACGTAGATGCCGGGCTCCTGGTTGTGCAGGTGCTCCCCGGTGCCGGGACGCTCGGTGCCGCTTTCCTGGGTGACCCGATACTGCTCGCGGTTCAGTCGGGCGATGGCCTCGGGTGACTTTTCATAGCTTTTCATGGGCTCTCCTCGTGGGTGGGGGAGACGCAGGCTCGGCGCGATGGCTTGCCATCAAGGTTACACGCCAGCTTGCGGGACCGTAATCAGTCGTGGTGATGGAGAGATCCTTACACGCCTAACGATTCGTGTCACGCCGATGCAGGCATTGGCCCAGCGCCCAGACCTGGTCGATCGCCCAGTCATCGTCGCCGAGCACCAGCAGATCGGCGTCCTGACCGACCGCCAGACGTCCCTTGCGCTTGAGCCCGAGGGCGTCTGCGGCGTGGGTGCTGGCGAGGCCCACGGCGACCTCCAGGGCGATGCCGTGGTCGTTGACGCACTCGCCCAGTACCTCGAACAGGCTGTCCAGGCGGCCAGCCTCGAGGCCGACGAATCGCCCCTCGGCGTCAAAGCGGGGCAGGGAAGCGTTGGCGTCGGAGGACAGGCTGATGCGCGAAGGGTCGACGCGGGCCTTGAGCGCCCTGGCGGCGGCTTCTGACGCAGGCACCTCGCCGTCGGCCAGAAGCTCCTGCGTGGTGCTGGTGGTGAAGTCGATCCGCCCGCCGTCCCGGGCGAAGCGCAGGCCATCCTCGAACAGCGCCGCGGTGCGGTTGATGTGGGTCGGCATGAACTGGGCGATGGGCAAGGCCGTGGTGCGTGCTACCTCACGCAATATCTCCAGGCCACCTTCGGCGTCGCCGGTGTGGATGAAGACGATCCCGGACTTGCCGGCGAGCATTCCTGCGGTGCGGCTCTCGGAGGCCAGCCGAGCAAGCTCATGGGCGCTGGGCTGGGAGCCGCGATGGTCGCTGATGGCGACCTCACCGACGCCGATGAACTCGGGGATATGGACGATATCCTCGGCCACCGAGCCGGTCAGGGTCACCGGCGGCAGCTGGTAGGAGCCGGTGTAGGCGTAGCAGCTCAGGCCGCCGGCGGCGAGCTCGCGTACCTTGCCGAGCAGGTTGGCCGGCGTGCGGGTCAGAGCGTCGGTGCCGAGCGCCCCCACCAGGGTGGTGACGCCGGAGGCGATGGCATCCTCGAGGCGGAGCTCGGGGGTGCGGGTGCCAAAGCCGCCTTCGCCACCACCGCCGGTCATGTGCACCAGCGGATCGACCAGGCCAGGGATGACCCGCCGGCCCTCGAGGTCGTGTACCTCGAGGCCGGGAAAGTGTTCATCGACGCTGGCCTCGGGCTCCAGCACCGCCGCGATGCGGCGGTCGGTGATCAGCAGGTGCTTCAGGCCCATCGCGGCAGGGGCGTAGAGGCGGGCATTCTTCAGAAGGGTCAGCATGGCGGCTCCCGAGACAGGGCCGGCCCTGGGGCAGGCCGGCCTGAACGATAAAGGGCAACGTTCACAGTTTGACGTCGTAGCTGAAGTACTCGTTCATGATCTCGTCGTAGGTGCCGTCTGACTTGAGCTCGGCCAGGGCCTCGTTGAAACGCTCGGCGAGTTCACGGTCGCGCTTGCGGAAGGCCACGCCGACGCCCTGGCCGAAGTAGGTCTCGGGCTCCTTGATGAAGTCGCTGATGCGCACGAAGTCGCTCTGTTCGGTATCGATGTCGATCATCGCCTCGGCGATCGGATAGTCCATGAAGGTCAGGTCCAGGCGGCCGGCACGCAGGTCGGCGACCACGTCGTCGGCACTGGCGTAGCGGCGCACTTCGAGCACATCGCCGTACAGGTCGGTGACGTAGCGATCCTGCAGGGTGGCGCGCTGCACGCCGACGCTCAGGCCTTCGAGGCTGGCCTTGTCGGCGATGTCGATGTCGCGGCCGCGCGGCGTGATCCAGGCGCTCGGGGTGGTGTAGTAGGGCTCGGAAAACAGCACCTGGCGGCTGCGTTCCTCGGTGATCGCCATGGACGACATGATGGCGTCGAACTTGCGCGCCATCAGCGCCGGGATCATGCCGTCCCAGGGCTGCTCGACCCAGGTGCACTGGATCTCGAGGCGCTCGCAGACGGCGTTGCCCAGGTCGATCTCGAAGCCGGTCAGGGTACCGTCGGCGGTCTTGTACTCGAAGGGTTCGTAGGGCACATCGACGGCCAGGCGAAGCGGCTCATCGGCGAGTGCTGGGCCTGCGCCGATCATCAGCGCGGACAGGGCGGAGGCGAGCAGCAGGGGAGAACGATTCATGGGGACTTCCTTGGACAAGAGTGAATAACCACAGCATATGACCCCTGCAGCGATGCATCAGCAGGGGGCTGCCGACAGGCAGGGGAATGTCGCCAGGGGAGGGCGAACAAGCAGAACTTTCAAGGCGTTGGAGTATACGCCGGGGACGCTATTCGTCGAACCATTCGCTCAGGGCAAAGCCATCCAGCCAGGGCGGCCGGGGAAGGGACTCTGCGAAGATGGGGAGCCAGGTCAGGGGCACGAAGATGTCCTGTCGCTTCAAGGTGCTGTCGAGTGTTCTAGCGAGTGCTACAGCAAGTGTTCCAGCGAGTGCCGGTGGTGACACCGGACCCAAGAGGGTCCGGCGCGGTGCCTGCTCGAGGCGTTGGCTCGGGCAGGACTTGTTGCTTCAGCAAGATGCTTATTCAGCAAAGACTTATTCAGCAAAGTACTTGGCATGAATCTCTTCGTAGGTGCCGTTGTCCTTCAGGGTGGCGAGCGCCTCGTTGAAGGCCTTGGCCAGGTCCTCGTCACGCTGACGGAAGGCGATGCCGAAGCCGTCACCGAAGTACTCCTTGGGCTCGGTGATCTGCTCACCGACCACCTTGTAGTCGCCTGCCTCGCTGTCCAGCAGGGTCGACTTGCCGACCGGATAGTCGAGGAAGCCGATGTCGACGCGGCCGGAGTCCATGTCCAGCACCAGGTCGTCGGCGGTGGCGTAGCGGCTGACATCGGCCACGTCGCCGTACAGGTCGGTGACGTAGTTGTCCTGCAGGGTGCCACGCTGCACGCCGATGGTCAGACCCTCGAGGGACTCGACGTCAGGGTTGCCCATCTCCAGGTCGGTCGGGGCGAACCAGGCGGACGGCGGGGTGAAGTAGGGGTCGGAGAACAGCACCTGCTCACGACGCTCGTCGTTGATGGTCATGGAGGACATGATGGCGTCGTACTTGCGCGCCATCAGGCCGGGGATGATGCCGTCCCAGCCCTGAACCACCCACTCGCACTGGATGCCGACTTCAGCACAAAGAGCGTTACCCAGATCGATGTCGAAGCCGGTCAGCTCGCCGTCGGGGGTGCGGTATTCCATCGGCTCGTAGGGCACATCGACGCCGATGCGGATGTCACGAACCTCGGCCTGGGCGGTAGAAGCGAGAACCGCGGTGCCGATCAGGCCAGCGGTAAAGAGCTTGCGCAGTGTCATATAGGTAAACCCTTGTTATTGATAAGCGGGTGTTGATGCGATGGGAGGGCGTCTTGTGGACGCATACCATCACCTTAGCGAATCGGGGCCCTCTCAGGAAGGGCAGGGCGGCAGAAATGAAACGCCAGTTCCCAACGCTTGTTTGACGATAGCGCGACGGCGCCGGAGGCGGTGGCCTCCGGCGTCACGACGGCTTAACCGGAGGCCGGCTTCAAGTGGGCCAGCAGGCGCTTTTCCAGATAGCGGAACAGGTACAGGATGGCGAAGGTCAGGCACAGGTAGATCGCCGCCACGAACAGGAAGGCGTCGAAGGGCGCGTAGTAGCGGGCATAGACGAAGCGTGCCGCACCGGTCAGGTCCATGATGGTCACGACGCTGGCGATGGCGCTGGCGTGGAGCATGAAGATCACCTCGTTGCCGTAGGCCGGCAGCGCCCGGCGGAAGGCGCTGGGCAGCACGATGCGGCGCATCATCAGCGAGTAGCGCATGCCGTAGGCCCTGGCCGCCTCGATCTCGCCACGCGGGGTAGCCTTGATCGCACCATGGAAGATCTCGGTGGTGTAGGCCGCGGTGTTCAACGAGAACGCCACCAGCGCCGGGAAGAACGGCTTCTCCAGCAGTACCCATAGCCAGGTGTCCTGGATGCCCTCGACGAACACCACGCCGTAGTAGATCAGGTAGAGCTGCACCAGCAGCGGCGTGCCGCGGAACACATAGGTGTAGAAGAAGATCGGCATCTTGATCCAGCGGCGCTTGGAACCTCGGCCAATGGCCAGTGGCACCGCGGCGATCAGGCCGACGATCAATGACAGGAACACCAGCTGGACCGTGGTGGTCAGGCCCTCACCGTAGTACGACAGGGTGTCGAGGGTGAAGATGGTGTTGTCGGCCAGCAGTGCTTCGATTGAGGCAAGCAGTGAATCCATCAGTCATGCCCTCCGAAGCCGATGTCGTAGCGCTTCTGCAGTCTGGCGAAGAACCACTCCGAGACGCTGGCGATCAGCAGATAGATGACCGCCACGATGATCATGAACAGGAAGGGCTCGCGGGTGGCCTTGGAGGCCTCCGCGGCGACCCGCACCATGTCGGACAGGCCGATCACCGAGACCAGGGCGGTGGTCTTCAACAGCACCATCCAGTTGTTGGACAGGCCCGGCAGGGCATGGCGCATCATCTGCGGGAAGCGAATACGGCGGAACACCAGGGCGTGGCTCATGCCGTAGGCGCGGCCTGCCTCGATCTGGCCGCTGTCCACCGCCAGAAAGGCGCCACGGAAGGTCTCGCCCATATAGGCACCGAAGATCAGGCCGATGGTCAGGACGCCGGCGACGAACTCGTTGACGTTGATGAAGATGTCGATACCGAAGCGGGCATACAGCCAGTCGGTGACCATGTTGATGCCGATCTGGCCGCCGAAGAACAGCAGCATCATCAGCACCAGGTCCGGTACGCCGCGGATGATGGTGGTATAGAGGGTGCCCAGGCGGTGGGCCACCCAGTTGCGCGACATCTTGGCGCTGGCGGTGACAAGGCCAAGCCCGATGGCCAGGATCAGTGACAGCACCGCCAGTTCGATGGTGACCAGCGCCCCCTCGAGAAGGCGTGGCCCGTAACCGTGAAGGTCAATCATGGGTCTCTCCTGGCCGCCTCAGCGCTTGGGTGCAAGGAATTGCTTGAGTCGCTCGGAGCTGGGGTTGCCCAGCACCTGGTCGGGCGGACCCGCTTCCTCGACCTGACCCTGGTGCAGGTAGATCACCTGACTGGAGACGTCGCGGGCGAAGGCCATTTCGTGGGTTACCACGATCATGGTGCGGCCTTCCTCGGCCAGGTCACGCATGACCTTGAGCACGTCGCCGACAAGCTCCGGGTCCAGCGCCGAGGTTGGCTCGTCGAACAGCATGACCTCCGGGTCCATGGCGAGTGCCCGGGCGATGGCGCCACGCTGCTGCTGGCCACCGGAAAGCTGGGCCGGATAATAGTCGGCGCGTTCGGCCAGGCCGACCCGCTTTAGCAGGGCGCGGGCGTGTTCGATGGCCTCCTTCTTCGACTTCTTGAGCACGTGGACAGGCGCTTCGATGACGTTCTCCAGAAGCGTCATGTGGGCCCAGAGGTTGAAGCTCTGGAACACCATCGACAGCTTGGCGCGCATCTGTACCACCTGGTTCCAGTCGGCAGGCTCGCGGCCGTGCTTGGTTTCCTTGAAGCGGATCTGTTCGCCGTGGACAAACAGCTCGCCCTCGTTGGGCTGTTCAAGCAGGTTCATGCAGCGCAGGAAGGTGCTCTTGCCGGAGCCGGAGGCGCCGATCAGGGTGATGACGTCCCCCTTGCGGGCCTCGAGAGACAGCCCCTTGAGCACTTCGGTGTTGCCAAAGCGCTTCTTGATATTGCGCACTTCCAGCGGAATTGGTGTATCAGCCATGAATCGGGCTCCAGATAGAATCGGCCGTGCCGGGTGGGCCGGCCGGATGGCGCGGGCTGGCGCGAAAAAAACGGGGGATTCTAACAGGCTTGGAACGGCGCAGCAGACGAAGCTGATCCGAGGGGGTATAGACCTTCGTCGAGTATAGGGGCGGGAGTTGTCATGCGTCTATCTCCAGGTTGTTGTTATGTATATATTTATTGTAAGTAAAAGAGGTGCGATCTCACGCTGATGTTAGCCTCACCGGGCGCACCAGCAGCGCCGCTCGAGCGCCGAGTTCTACCCTGGCGTTGGGGAACACCACCTTGAGCGGCTCGTCACCGATACGGGTATCGCCGGCCTGGGCGTCACGCGCCACCACGGTACCGGGGGCGAACTCGGTGAAGTTGGGAATGTCATCGGCAAAGCACAGCGCGAAGTCCTCGCTTTCACGGAACACTTCGACAGCCACCGCAAAGCCATCCAGCTGCTGGATCTCGCCCGACTCGGGCAATTGTCCGGCGATCAGCGACTGAATCAGCCGGCCCATGGGTTCAAGTGGCTCGAGATCATTGTGGCCGAACGGCAACGCCTTGCCGAGTTCCAGGGTAAACGCCTGGGCGCCGTGGTAGTGCTTGCTGTAGTGGGAGAAGGTCCAGCTATGCTGATGCTGCTTGAGCGCCGCCTGGATGCCCGCGCCGGCCATCCAGTGCCACTGCTCGCTATCGGTACGAGTCTCGGCGAAAGGGTCCACCACGAAGCGTGGGTAGTGGCTGTCGCGGATCGCGGTGTGCAGGTCGTAGTGCAGCCTTGGCAGCTGGCTGTGGTCGGCGAAGAAGGCATCCACCGCGGCCATCAGCTCACGCGCGCGGACGGCCTCGTCGCCTGGCTGGTCGAGTTCCCGCCGGAACAGCCGATTGAGGTTGGTCTCGACGAAGCGGGTGTTGCGACGAATCGCCTCGAGGTTGCCGAGGATCACCAATACCGGAGCACCGACAGAGGCAAGCCCTGCCTCCAGGCGCGCCAGGCAATCACCCAGCAGCTCGATCGGCGCGGTCTCGTTGCCGTGGATGCCGACGGACAGCACGCAGGCGCGTGCATCTGCGCCGACGGTGTCCGGGATCAGGCGCAGCAGGCCTGGCCCCTCGATCCGATAGCGGCCGCCTTTTAGCGAGCCTTCCCGGCCCTTGATCGGCCGGTCGGGGGACGACGCATCGGCCTCAAGACTTGCCGTCAGCCACTCAGCCAGCATGGCGACCTCCCGCCAGAGGCGAGGAACAAAGGGAACCTGAGTCGGGTGTCAGAACAAACGTCATCGGGAGTCTTCTTGTTGCCAAGGCATTTATCGAATTCTTGTCGCCGCACCATTGCGAGCCCCCAGGAGGACCCCGTTGCCTCTTATCGGCCCAGAGCTGGCCCACTACCTACCCACTAGCGACCCTCCGGGCCGACTCGCCAGCCGAGCTGGGGCGAACGGAAACAGGGCAGGGCGTGGCCTGTCAGCGGCCGATGGTCGGGCATTCGATCATCGCTGGAGGCGCGGATGCCGCTTCACCTTCTTAGGCAGCGAGGGACCTCGCAAGAGCGAGCGTCGATCTGGTGAAAACCGGGGGTGCGATAATGAAAGGCCCGGCAGCATTCGCCGCCGGGTTGGAGATGAACGGCCACAGCGGCAGGCGCCTAGAGACCGCGCGCGCCGGTATAGAGGGTATACAGCGATTGACTGGCGGCCATCAGCAGGCGGTTGCGCTTCTCTCCGACGAAGCAGACGTTGGCGCAGACTTCCGGCAGCAGGACGCGACCGATCAGGGTGCCATCCGGAGCAAACACGCTGACCCCATCCTTGCCCTCGCCTCCTGAGGTGCCGACCCAGAGGTTGCCGTCCTCATCACAGCACATGCCGTCATAGCCCTCGCTGGTGCTTTCCACCAGCCTCTCGGCACCAGCCAGCGTCCTGTTCTCGGCGCTGAAGGTGAATCGCGTGATGGTGGCGGGCTGATCGGGATGGTGCGAAGGGGCGGTATCGGTGACATACAGCGAGCTGCCGTCCGGCCCCAGGGCGATACCATTGGGCTTGTAGAGCTCTGTGGTCAGACGGGTCGGCTCCTGCATGCCGTCCTCCCAGTAGTAGATGGCGGTCTCGAGTTCGAGCGAGCGCTGCTTGCCCTCGTAGTCGGAGTGCGCGCCGTAGCCGGGGTCGGTGAAGATGATGGCGCCGCCGGGCAGGGTGACCAGATCGTTGGGGGCATTGAGTGGCTTGCCGTCGAAGGTGCTGGTCAGCACATGGCGACTGCCGTCCCACTCGTAGCGAACCACCTGGGCCGGCGAGTGTTCGCAGGCGATCAGGCGACCACGATCGTCGAAAGCGTTGCCGTTGGAATGGCCGATATGATCACGCAGCACGCTGACCTGGCCGCTGGCCTCGTCCCAGCGCATCTGCCGGGCCCTGGGGATGTCGCTGAACACGGCGTAGCGACCCACGGCGTTCCAGGCAGGCCCCTCGAGCCAGAGTCCGCCCGTCCATTCCCGTTCCAGCGGGGCGTTGAACAGCATGTACTGCTTGAAGCGATCATCCACCACCTGCCAGGCGTCGATCGGATAGCGCTCGGGCGTGCCGCCGGCGTGGGCAAATAGCGACGGCACCGCAGCGGTGGCGCCGATGGCCGCCGTGGCGGCAAGAAACTCTCGTCTTCCCAGTGACATTGCTTGACCTCCATGCAGTGAAAGGGCGACCGAGGTGGTCGCCCTTTCAGCGTATGAGGTGTTCACTGGTCTGTATGTTATACATTCTGACGAGGTCAGGCGGCCTGTGGCAGCGCCTGATTATTGCTCAGCCCTGGCGATAGGGCTCGCACTCCTCGCCCTGTTCGACCTCTATCAGCTCCTCGACCGGGTAGTCCAGATCCTGTGCGCGCTGGACCAGCGAGCGGTAGGTCGCATCGTCAAGCTGGGGACTTCTGGCGAGGATCCACAGATAGTCGCGGTCCGGTCCGGTGACCAGCGACCATTGTCCGGCGTCATCCAGCGCCAGAATGTTGTAGCTTGCATAGAAGGGGCCGAAGAAGCTCACCTTCAGGCGGCCGACGTTGTCTTCCTCCAGCAGGTAGGCCTTGCCTTCGGCCACGTCGGGCTCGCCCTTGGACAGGTCGACGCCACGGTTGATCACCTGGACGCCACCGTCATCCCGGGTGGCGTAGTCGGCGGTGACGCAGTCGAGCCCTTCCTCGAAGCTGTGATCGAAGCGCGCGATCTCGTACCAGCGACCCAGATAGTCCTCCAGGGTGAAGTCATCGATGGGCTGGGTGCCAGAGGGCAGGCCTGTGCAGGCCGACAGCACCAGCGGGGCGCCAACGGCGGCGAGCAGGGCAGAGCGTCGCGTCGGCTTTCGAGCCGGGGCCGACGAAGGCCGGCGTCCTTGCGTATCCATGAGGGCTCCTGAAGGGTGGCAGGTGGGTGGAAGTCGAGTCACCGCTGGATGTATTGCATAATTTTCGTACAAGAAGTGTATGTCTTTTTTGCTGCTGTTGTCCAAGAGGCTTCCCGCTTGAGGTTGAGCAGCCATAAACGTGCAAGGAGCGCCGCATGACGCTAAAGGGGACACCAGGAGAGGCCCCGCAAGGAACGCCAGGTAGCCAGCTGGGCCAGCACTATGATGCCAAAGGAAGCCTGCTGGCTCGGCTCGAACGTGCCTTCGTCGAGGCGGGATGCGACCCCGACCATCTGAGTCATGACGAGATGGCCGGTATCGATCAACTGCATCTGGGGGGCAGGGCGGCCAGCCGGCGATTGATGGCCCTGGCGGGGTGGGATGCCGGCCAGCCCCCGAACAAGGGGGACGGTCCTCGCTTGGACGCGTTCGCGGGTGTGGGCACGGGTTCCAGCGGCGCAGCGCGCCTGCTCGATCTGGGCTGCGGTACCGGCGGCGCCAGTCGTCTGCTGGCCCGTGAGCTTGGCTACGAAGTGGTGGGGGTGGATATCACGCCGGGCTTCATCGAGGTCGCGACCTGGCTGAGTCGGGCCTGTGGACTGGAGGACACTACCCGTTTCGTGTGCGCCGATGCCGCCGAGTTGCCGCTGGGGGATGCCAGTGTCGAGGCGGTGTGGTGCCAGCATGCCCTGCTCAATATGCCGGACCTCGCCGCTGTGTTGAGCGAGTGTCGCAGGGTGCTCGCTCCGGGTGGCAGGTTGGTGCTCCACGAGGTGGTTCGAGGCGACAATCCTGCGCCGTTATCGCTCCCGGTGCCCTGGGCGAGAACGCCCGAGCATAGCCGACTGTTGTCCCTGAAGGATCTCGAGCAACACCTCCAGGCCGCCGGGTTTCAGCGCCAGGCGCTGGAGGATGTCAGCGCCGAGGCGCTGGCCTGGCGTAGCCATCACCGGCGTCGCGAGCAGGGCGGGGCTGACCGCCGAGCCGATGGTGGCACCAACACGGACCAGGCGCAGCCGCCCAGGCAGGAGGGGGGAGAGTCGTCACCTCAGGCGTCAGGGCCTGCTGACCGTCCTCCCATTCGTCCCCGCTTGCCTGGTCCTGCGCTGATCTTTGGTGAGGTCTTCGTGGAGATGGGCCGTAACCTGCTCGACAACCTCAGCGACGACCGGGTTAGGGTGGTTCAGGGGGTGTGGCAACACCAGCCATTGCCGCGAACCTGACAGTTTGACCCCCTGAATTCAAGCACCTGGATTCATAGAATAAGCGCCGCTGTATGTCGTGCAGCGGAGTGCCTCCTCAAGGAGGCTCCCTCTCCCATGGTTGCCTCCTCGGGGGCACGGGTTTGCCAAGCCTGCTAATGCTCTGTGCTCTCTGGTCGTCTCTCTGCATTCTTCTCTCGGCATCCTTCTCTGTTTCCTGCCTTCCCTCCGTGCTTTTTTCGCGGGCTCTCTCGGCCGACGCGCGACGCCTTGGTACAGGGTGGCCTGGTGCGGTTGTGTCACGTCGAGCTGGCATGCGCCACCTGACCGGGTTCTGGGCTGACTGTTGTCGTGATGGATCACAGGGGCGGGCTTTCACGGCGCTCTTGCATTTGGGTATCCTGTAAATATATTTTATACAATCTACGTTTTGGCGGTGTTGCCTGAGTCTGGGCGTATCGGCCTGTCGAAGCGTTGGGGAATGTGGAATCTGGCGATGGGCGCTGGATACACCGATGGAGTCAATACAATGAACAACAAGGCCTTGAGTGCAGCAGCGATCGGAAGTCTGGTGATGGGGCTGGTGGCGCCTGCCCTGGCGGCTGACGTCGAGTGGAAGGTGCCGACCTCGGTACCGGCGGGCTCCCCTTTTTACGAGAACTTTCTGGAGCGGTTTGCCGATAACGCCGACACCCTCAGCCAGGGACGGGTGGAGATCAAACCCTTCGGCGCAGGGGTGATCGTACCTGCGTTGCAGGTATACGAGGCCGTGCTGGAAGGCACCGTGGAGGCGGGGCACTCCACGCCCAGCTACCTGGTAAACCAGAAGCCCATCAACGCCATCTTTGCCGGCTTCCCCGGTGGCATGGGGCCGGAGACCTATATCAACTGGATCTACGAGGGGGGCGGTCAAGAGGCCTTGCAGGAGCTGCGTGCCAGCGAGGGGTTGCATTCCTTGATCGTCGGTATCGGCTCCACCGAAGTCTTCGCTCACGCCAACGTCAGGATCGATGGTGCCGACGATCTCGAAGGTTTGAAGTATCGTACGTCGGGCCCCTGGGCGGAGGTGATGCGTGAATACTACGGCGCAGTGCCGACCGTGGTGCCGCCGGGGGACACCTACACCCTGCTTCAGCGCAAGGGTGTCGACGCGGTGGAGTGGGCAACCCCATCGAGCAACCAGCCAGAAGGGTTCCATGAAGCCGCCAAGTACATCGTGGTTCCCGGCGTGCATCAGCCCACCTTCCTTTGGGAGGTTGTCGTGACCGAGGACACCTGGGCGGCCGTCCCAGACGACCTCAAGCCGCTGATCGAAGCCGCCGCCAAGCTCACGACCTATGAAGGCCTGAGCCAGTTCTATCACCAGGACATGCTGGCCATGGAGGCTTACCGTTCGGGCCGCAATGAAGTGGTGAGCCTGGACCCCGAGTTTGTCGAGGATCTGGCCCAGAGCGGTCGGGCCTGGATGGAGGCCACGGTTGAAGCGTCAGACGATCCTGCAATGCAGGCGCTGCTGGAAGACTACCGCACCTACCAGCAGCGCTGGAGCGAGCAGAACGACTACCTGATCCGCGACTGACCCCTCAACCGATCCTGGAGGAACGTCACCTCGGCCTGCGGGGTGACGCCTATTCATGAATACACTGATGAACCTCATCGACAGGGCGTCGACGCTGCTGGCGTGGGGCAGTCGCCTGGCGCTTGTCGCCCTGACCGGCGCCATGCTCTACGAAGTCATTGCACGCTATGTCTTCAATGCCTCGACCATCTGGGCCTTCGATCTGTCCTACATGGCCACGGGAACTGCCTTTGTTCTCGGCATCGCCTGGACCGCCAAGGTGGATGGCCACGTCAGGGTCGATGCCTTTAGTCGCCTGCTTCCGCCGCGTCTGGTCCAGCGCCTGCACGGTGCCGTCTATCTACTGCTGATGATGCCGGTGGTGGCGCTGATGGCGCATCACGGATGGCTGCGCACCCTGCGGGCCTGGCACACCAATGAGGTGGAAATGGTCAGCGTATGGGCACCCAGGATGTGGCCGCTCTACGCCCTTATCGCCATCGGGCTTTCCCTCTTCGCCTGCCAGCTTGCGGTGGACGGAGTGCGGCAGCTTTGTACAGCACGTACCACCGAGGAGAGTCGCTGATGGATGCCCTCGTTGCCGGTCTGATGTTTCCCGGCTTATTTCTGCTTATCTTCCTGGGCATCCCCATCGCCTATTCGTTGACGTTGGTCTCGGTTGCCGCTGGCTGGTACGCCTTCGGACCGATGATCTTTCAGCAGCTGTACGGTAGCGTCTACAGCGCCGCCACCCACTATGTGCTGTCTTCCATCCCGCTGTTTGTGCTGATGGGAGGAATCCTCGAGAAGTCGGGAATCGCGCGTCAACTGTTCGATGCCATCCAGCTCTGGATCGGCCGACTGCCTGGGGGGCTGGCGCTGACGACGATCGCCATGGCGGCCATCTTTGCCGCCGCCTCTGGAGTGGTCGGTGCTGTCGAGATCATGATCGGTCTGATGGCGATACCCGCGATGCGCGCCTATGGCTATCGCAATAGCCTGATGAGCGGGACCATCTGCGCCGGGGGCTCCCTGGGCACGATCATTCCGCCGACCGTGATCGTGGTGGTGTATGCGGCACTTGCCCAGCTTTCCATCGGCGAACTCTTTGCCGCCATCATTCTGCCAGGCGGATTGATGGTCTCGCTGTTTGCTCTCTACATTCTGGTGCGCTGCGCCCTGCGCCCCCAGGACGGCCCTCCGGCCGTGGAGGCGACACCCTTGCCGCTGGGCCAGAAGCTCGCGATCACCGCCAAGGCCCTGGTACCCCCGCTGTTGTTGATGTTTGCGGTGCTGGGCTCGCTGCTGATGGGCATTGCCTCACCGACAGAGGCGGCGGCGGTCGGCGTGGGCGGCGCCTTGCTGCTGGCTGTGATGAATGGCGGTATCAGCGTCCAGGCGCTAGGGGAGTCGCTGTCCCTGACGGTGCGCATCACCGCCATGATTCTGCTGATCGTGGCGGGGGGCACCATGTTTACCGGGATCTTTGCGGTCAACGGCGGCGGCGAGATGGTGGCCGAGATCGCTGAGCAGCTCGGCGGCCCCACCGGTGTCATACTGTTCTTCCTCGGCGTGACCTTCCTGCTCGGCTTCGTGCTCGACTGGACCTCCATCGTGCTGATCTGCGTTCCGATCTTCACGCCGGTGGTCAAGCAACTGGGCATCGATCCGGTCTGGTTCGCCACCCTGGTGCTGGTGACCATCCAGACCAGCTATCTCACCCCACCGATGGCATCATCGATCTTCTATCTGAAGTCCATCGCCCCGGATGACATCACCTACGGACAGATGTGCCGAGGGGTGCTGCCCTTCATCGCGATCCAGCTGGTGACACTACTGGCGGTGGCACTGGTGCCGAGTCTGGCGACATGGTTGCCAGAGCAGATCGTGGGATTCTGAAGACCGGCCCGGCTCGAGGATGCCGGGCCGGCAGGGTGATCAGCCCTGGGCGATACGCTCGCTGATCGCGGCGCCCAGACGCTCGGTGGTGCCGTTGCCGCCCAGATCCGGGGTCAGTACCTCGCTGTCGCCGTCTTCCAGCACCGCCTCGATGGCGGCCAGGATGGCGTCGCCGGCGTCCTTGTGACCCAGGTGTTCGAGCATCATGGCGCCGGACCAGATCTGGCCGATGGGGTTGGCGATGCCCTTGCCGGCGATATCCGGGGCGCTGCCGTGAACCGGCTCGAACAGGCTCGGGAAGGTGCCTTCGGGATTGATGTTGGCCGAGGGCGCCACGCCGATGGTGCCGGTACAGGCGGGCCCCAGGTCGGAAAGAATATCGCCGAACAGGTTGGAGGCCACCACCACGTCGAACCAGTCCGGATGCATGACGAAGTTGGCGGTCAGGATATCGATGTGGAACTTGTCCACCTCGACGTCGCCGTACTGCTTGGCCATCTCGGCCACACGGCTGTCCCACCAGGGCATGGTGATGGCGATGCCGTTGGACTTGGTGGCCGAGGTCAGCTTCTTGCGCGGGCGGCTCTGGGCCAGGTCGAAGGCGTACTTGAGCACCCGGTCGACGCCGTGGCGGGTCATCACCGTTTCCTGGATCACCACCTCCCGGTCGGTGCCCTCGAACATGGTGCCACCGACGCTCGAGTATTCGCCTTCGGTGTTCTCGCGGACCACGTAGAAGTCGATGTCGCCGGGCTCGCGACCGGCCAGCGGGCTCTTGATACCCGGCAGCAGGCGGCAGGGGCGCAGGTTGACGTACTGGTCAAACTCGCGGCGGAACTTGAGCAGCGAGCCCCACAGCGAGATGTGATCCGGTACCTTTTCGGGCCAGCCGATGGCGCCGTAGAAGATCGCATCGAAGTCGATCAGCGTCTCGCGCCAGTCGTCCGGCAGCATCTTGCCGTGCTCGAGGTAGTAGTCGCAGCAGGCGAAGTCGAAGGTCTGGGTATCCAGGTCGATAGCGAAGCGCTTGGCGGCAGCCTCGAGGGCGCGCACGCCCTCGGGCATGACTTCGGTGCCGATACCGTCACCGGCGATGATGGCGATGCGATGGGCCATGAAAGCTCCTTGATCTTGTCTACTGGCGTGTCGTGTGCGCCTCGCGCGCAGGCCACGGTGGTGCTTGGCGTGGAATCGGCGGGGGCAACGGGTGAGATTAGTCTAGCTCTTTACAGCGAGGCGATAATGGGGCTCGATGGCAATTCATTGTTGACCTCAAGTGGAGAAAAGGGTGGCATCGCTCGATGATCTGGCGTTCTTTCGTCAACTGGCCCAGGCCGGCAACCTGACCGCCACCGCACGCGAGTTGGGACTGTCGCTGTCGGCGGTCAGCAAGCGCCTGAAGCAGCTGGAGGCGCGGCTCGGGGTGGAACTCGCCACGCGTACCACCCGGCGGCTTACCCTGACCGCCGAAGGTGAGCGTTACCTGGCAAGGGGAGTCGCGCTACTGGATGAGTTGGCCGAACTGGAAGAGAGCCTGGGCGAGGATCGCGAGGCGCTGGCGGGACCGCTGCGGCTCAACGCGACGTTTGGTTTCGGTCGCCGCCATGTGGCGCCCTTGCTGTCCGAGTTCTGTGCCTTGCATCCGGGCATCGAGGCGTCACTGGAACTCTCCAACTTTCCCGCACCATTGGTGGAGGGCGTGGATCTGGGCATCCGTATTGGCGAGCCCCCCGACTCGCGCCTGGTGGCCCGCCGTCTGGTGGCCAGCCGACGTGTTGCCTGCGCCTCTCCCGACTATATCGAGCGCTGTGGTCGGGCCGAGACTCCCCAGGCGCTGCAGCGCCACGCCTGTCTGGTACTGCGGGAGAATGACAGCGATTTTGCGCTGTGGCGATTCGTCGACGCCGACGGTGTCGAGACGTCGGTCAAGGTCGGCGGGCGTCTTACCAGCAATGACGGTGAGGTCATCAAGCGACTGGCGCTCGATGGTCACGGGGTGATGCTGCGCTCCTGGTGGGACGTTCATGATGAACTGAAGGAGGGGCGCCTTGTCAGCCTGCTGCCGGGCTGGCAGGGGGTGCGTGCCGATTTCTTCGCGGTCTACGCCCAGCGCCGGCACGTCCCCGCGCGCTTGCGTGCGCTGGTCGACTTCCTCGCTCGGCGCCTGGCGGCCAGGATCCCGTCACTCGATTGAACGACTGCCGGCCCCGTCAGCCCTTGCGTGCCAGCACTCGCAGCCGGGATTCCAGCATGTCGCGGTCCAGGTAGGTGCCCTGGAGGTGACGCTCCCCGGTGGTGGGATCGAAGGCCTCACGTCCATGTAGTACCCGGCGGTTGTCGAAGGCCACCATCTGCCCGGGACGCAGGTCGAGGGCAATCTGATGCTGTGGTGCATGCAGCAGGGTCCAGAAGTGGTGGTAGGCCTCGTACCAGGAGGTGATCAGGTCGGCAGACAGGTGCAGGGTGTCACGAATCCAGTTGTTGAAGCGAATTTCGCGGATGCGACCATCCGTGCCGACGTCGATGACCGGCTCGCGGACGCCGATATCGTGTTCCTCGTCCTGGAAGCGAAAGTCGATGGCGGTCTCGGCCAGAAGCTGAAAGTGATCGGGGTTGGCCGCGCGCAGCGCCTCGGCGACCTGGATGCCGTCGGCGAAGATCGAGCCGCCGCCTTCGGCATCGTTCTTCAGGCAATACAGCAACTGCATGTCCGGCGGTTGGCGCCAGTTTGGCAGGTCCGTGTGCAGCGCCAGGGCAATCGAGGTGTAGGCCGCGTTGTTGGGGTTGGGCTTCGAAATGACGTCGAAGCGAGCCCCGAAGTTGGTGGCCTTGAGCGGGCCAATGCGCCGTGCCAGGCGACTGACCTCCTCGAGTTCCAGCGGCCCCTCGTCGAGCAGCACCAGGCCGTCGCGCAGCAACGCCGTGATCCAGGCTTTTTCGCCGTTGCCACCGGCTACCAGATCGGCATGCCGCACATGCTGGGGGGAAAACGGTGTCTGCCAGGCGACAGGCCGCGGCAGGCTGTCGATGGCGGCCTCGCCGGGGCGACGCTGGTGCAGCCAGCCGGCGGCGAAGCGGCTGTGGTGTCCGTCCTGCCAATCAAGGTGGAGCTGACCGTGCTCGATGCGGGCCTCGTCGAGCCCTGGAACGGCGGCCATCGGTGTGACCAGGCGTTCCCGGGTCAGCGGGTGGCGGCACTGATCACAGGCGCAGTGATCGCGCAGCCACAACAGAGGAAATTGTCCTCGGTCGCCGTTGTTCCAGACCAGCGAGAGACGCAAGCCTTCAGCAAACACGTCGGTCAGCGTCAGGTGCTGGGGCCAGGGGGCCAGTTCGTGCATATCGATGTGGCCGGCGTCGGCGGTCGAGGTCAACGAGGTGGTGCTCATGGATGGCTCCCAGGTGACGAGTGTTGACGAAATAGGTGACGAGTGTTGACGCCGATGGTGGGGGCTCGAGGCGATGGCGACAAACGACTAATATGACGCCTTAGGCCAAGCCTGGCTTATGACTGTCTTTTTCATCGACGCTAAACCACAGGGCCAGAAACCACATGCACCGACTTCCTCCTCTGCATTGGCTGCAGGCCTTCGAGGCCTCGGCAAGAACCCTGAGCTTTACCGCAGCGGGCCAGGAACTGTCGGTAACCCAGGCCGCCATCAGTCAACGTATTAGGCTGCTGGAGGACCGCCTGGGGCAGCCACTGTTCGTGCGCCACCCGCGCAGCCTGACGCTGACGCCGGCGGGCCAGGCCTGGTTGCCGAGCGTCCAGGAAGCCTTTGCGCGGCTCGATGAGGGCACCCTGGAGGTGTTCGGCGTGACCCCGGATCGTTCAGTGACGCTGCGCACTACGCCGGCGCTTCAGAGCCAATGGCTGGCGCCTCGTCTGGCACGATTTCACCTTACCCACCCCGAGGTGACCGTGCGTGTGGTCAGCGCCGTCTGGAGTTCGGATTTCGGTGCCGAAGGGGCCGATATCGAACTGCGCTACGGCCAGGGAGAGTGGCGCGGCATGGAGTCGATCTCTCTGGGGGCGTCGTCGTTGTTGCCGGTCTGTACGCCGCCGCTGGCAGGGCAGCTCGTCTCGCTGGATGCCCTGGCCGGGCAGACCTTGCTCCACGCGGCGGGCTTCGCGGCCGGCTGGCCGGCCTGGCTGGAGCACGCCGGGCGCAAGGATCTGTCGAGCCACTGTCACAGTCTGATCTGCGACAACCTGTCCATGGTGATGGCCCTGGCCCGGCAAGGGGCGGGGGTGGCGCTGGTGCACCGCTGCCTGCTGGAAGATCCCCAGGGGCTGGTTGCCCCGTTTGACATCGAGGTGCCCACCCGCGAAGGATTCTGGTTGTGTCGCCCGCGCAGTGCGCAGGGCAGTATCGAAAGCGAACGGCTATGGCGCTGGCTGGCGGGCGAGGTGGCGCCAGGGCCATCGTGACAACTTTGTCGGCAAGAGGTCAGGCCTCGGCACTTTGCTCCAGGAGGACTGGGGCTGAGCCGATCGAGTCGGTATGATCGTGCCCGCTGATCGAGCGCTATCGCTGGCGGGCGCTGGCGCTCGTAAGAGCATAGAATTGAGAATGAGGGTGCCGTCCGGCTCCCGCCTGCACCGCACCCTGGGATTGTCGCCGCCGGGGTGCGGTCCATCATCTGTTTCGGGAGACTGCTGCCGCCGTGAATGTGTTGATGTTCACCAACACCTATGCGCCGATCGTCGGTGGTGTCAGCGAGTCCGTGCAGCGCTCGAAGCACCAGTTGCAGCAGGCGGGGCATCGTGTCCTGGTGGTGGCGCCTCGGCTGGAGGGACAGCCGGAACACGAGCCGGACGTGGTGCGTGTCGTCGCGGTGCAGCACTTCAACGGCAGCGACTTCTCGCTGCCGGTGCCGATCCCCGGACAACTGTTCGACGCCATCGAGGCCTTCGAGCCGGACATCGTTCATTCCCACCATCCCTTCCTGCTGGGCGACACCGCAGCGCGCGCGGCGGAAACCTACGGCCTGCCACTGGTGTTCACCCACCACACGCTGTACGAGCACTACACCCACTACGTGCCGGGGGATTCCTCGCGGATGCAGCGCTTTGCGGTGGCGCTGGCGACCCAGTACACCTGGCTGTGCGACGAGGTGATTGCTCCCAGCGAGAGCGTCAAGCAACTGCTGGTCCAGCGCGCCGGCAACCCGGACATGACGGTGGTGCCCAGCGGAGTGGACACTTCACGCTTTGCGACGGGCAAGCGTGATCACTGGCGGGATCACTTCGCGATCCCCACTGATGCCCGGGTGATCGGGCATCTTGGTCGGCTGGCCAAGGAGAAGAATCTGGCATTTCTGGCGGGCGCGGTGTGCCAGGCGCTGGTCGAGGATGCCGAGGCCTGGTGGCTGGTGGTAGGAGACGGTGATGCCCGAGAAGCGGTGGAAGCGGCCGCCGATCGTCATGGTGTGAGCGAGCGTGTCTGTTTTACCGGCTGCCTGCACGGGCAGGCGCTGATCGACGCCTACCACGCCATGGACGTCTTTGCCTTTGCATCACACAGCGAGACGCAGGGCATGGTGGTGGCCGAGGCGATGGCGGCGGGGCTGCCGGTGGTGGCCCTCGATGCCCCTGGCGTTCGCGAAGTCGTGCGAAATGGCGAGAATGGACGGCTGCTGGCGCATGAGGATGAGCAGGCCTTCGCCCTGGCCCTGGCCGAATGTACCGACGCACGATACTGGCCGGCCCTGCACGAGGCCGCCCTGAGCACGGCCCAGGCCTACGACGAGGCTCGCTGCGCCGAACGCTGCCTGCGGGTCTACCGCCTGGCGATCGCCCGCGGCGGCCCCTTCACCCACGCCGATGACGGCGGCTGGGAGCGTGTACGCAGCCGGCTGGGCGCGGAGTGGCAGATGCTACGCTACCGAGGGAGGGTGCTACGCCACCTGGTCCAGGAGGAGTGGCGTGAAGAGTGGCGTGAGGAGCGGCCATCCTGGTGGCCCGGCCAACACGAAGACGAACCCGAACTGCCGTCGAGGTGACGCCGCTTGGTGATTCAAGACACCTAGGTTTAAACGCACAAGATTTTCCGAATAGTGCGTTCATTCATTTTATGCTCATGTGACTCGGCTTCACCAGGAGAGCACGATAGAATCTCCAAAGGCTTCGTTTCTTCGGTTGGATAGAGCGACCAGCGCTCGGTGAGGGTATGACGTTGGAACAGACACGGCAGGACCGCAAGCGATCATCGTCGGCGCAGCGTGATGACGACGCCGTGTCCCTGCGCGCGGATCTGACCATCGAGTTACCGATACGCTTCGTGCATGAGCTGTCCGCGGCCGAATCGCTCCAGGACGTGCTGGATACGGTGGCACGCTGGTCAAGTACGGTGTTTGGCGCCAACCGAGCTTCCATCACTCTGGCGCAGTCCGAGACCGAGCTGACCCTGATCGCCATGGAAGGTAACAACGCCATCCCGATGGATCAGCCTGTGCCGATCTACGGCACCATGGTCGGACGTGTCTATCGCACTCGCCAGGCGGAGTACACCGAGCGTTTTGACGGGAGTCCCGATCTTGACTGCCAGATGCTCAGTGCCAAGGGGCTGGGGTGCTGTCTCGATGTCCCGATGATCAGCGGCAGTCGCTGCGTGGGCACCATGAACATCGCCCACGAAAGCCCGAATGCCTTCACCGATGAAGATCGTGAGCGTCTACAGGCCATGGCCCACTGGGTCGCCGCCAGCATACGCATCCATCATCAGATCGAAGAGATGGAAGTGCTGTCCGAGACCGACCCCCTGACCGGGGTGTGCAATCGTCGCGCCTTTGCTACCCGTTTTGCCACCCTGGCCAAGCGCTGGCAGCGCGGCAAGGGAGCGCTGGGTGTCGCGCTGGTCGATCTCGATCACTTCAAGTCGATCAACGATACCTACGGCCATGAATCCGGAGACCGGGTGCTGGTCGCCGTGGCCAAGGCGCTCGACGCAAGCTTTCGCAAGTCGGACCTTATCGCCCGCATGGGGGGAGAGGAGTTCTGCGTGGTCATGGCAGGCGTCGACAAGCCCGCCTTGATGTCTGCCCTCGAGCGTTTCAACCTTGCCCTGTCCGAGCTGGAGATACCCGTCGCCGACAGCGTGATACGCGTCACCGCCAGCATCGGTGCGTTGCTGATCGACAGCGATGGGACCGACCTCGACAGCCTGGTCAACCAGGCCGATCAGGCGATGTACAAGGCCAAGACCAATGGTCGAAACCGAGTCGAGTTCGTGCACGTGACGCAGTAAGGTCAGCCGTGGCGGTTGGCTACTTGCTTTCCACTTGTCTGGATGATCCCCGATCGGCCTTTCTCCCGTCGGCCCAGCGCTTGAGTCCGACCAGCAGGCCGACACCCAGCGCCAGGCCACCCAGCGCATAGAAGATCTCGCTGCGACTGTCAGCGGTGATCAACTCGCCCAACTGGCTGCCGAGCAGGGTGACCCCGGCCAGGCCCGGGGCGATGCCCAGGGTGGAACCGATCAGGTAGTCGCGAAAGCGCAGATGGAAGGCCCCGGCCATCATGTTGGTCAGGGTAAAGGGGGCCAGCGGCAGCAGGTTGACCAGCGTCATGGTGCGGATGCCGCGTCCCGACAGGTAGCGTGACAGGCCGTTCAAGCGCTTTCCCCCGTAGCGCAACAACGCATCGCGGCCAAGCTTGCGACCGACCCACCAGGTCAGGCAGGAGGCCGACAGGGTACCGATCAGAGCGTAGCCGAAGCCCCACCAGGGGCCAAATACCAGCCCGGTCGCTGCCACCAGCAGACTCAGCGGAAACATCACAAGCGATAGCCCTGCATAGACAGCAGCCACCACGACGATGGCCCAGGGGCTGTCGCGCCACGCCGTGCCACCCTGGGAAAGCTTCATCAGGGTGTCGACGGTAAGCAGGTCATGCATGGCCAGCCACTGCCAGGTCAGTCCCAGCGCTGCCAGCACGGTGATGGCCAGGGTCGGCAGTAGCCAGCGCCTCGTCATCGGGGGGATTCCTGAGTGGCGGGTGAGGGTGCGGGATGGTCGTTATCGGCAGTCAGCGCCCATTTGAGGGGCTGCTGCTGAAAGTAGCGACAGAGCAGATCGTAGAGTCCCGGGTAGGCCTCCATCAGACGGTCGGGGGCGCTGAAGAAGGTCTCGCAGCAGACGGCAAAGCACTCGCCGGGATGGCTCGCGGCGTAGTCGTCGATGGGCGTGGGGTCGCCTGCTTCGAGGCGCTTTTGCAGGTCCTGCCAGACCGCCGTGAACTCGCGATGCCACTCCCTGGAGGCGATGGCGACCGGCAGTGGTGGAAACCCGTCGACGTCCTGGGAATTGCCCATGTCGAGCTTGTGGGCGAATTCATGGATGACCACGTTGAAGCCATCCAGGCCACCGCTCTCGACCAGATCGGGAAAGGCGATCACCACCGGCCCCTGGTAGAAGGTCTCGCCGGCGCGCTCGTCCTCGTAGACGTGCATCACCCCGGCCTCGTCCATCTCTTCGACCTGGCGACGAAAGGCGTCGGGCAACACCAGTACTTCGTGCACGTTGGCAAAGGCTTCCTGGTGCTCGTGCTCGCTCCAGCCGAGCGTCAGCAGACAGGCCTGGGCCGCCAGGGCCAGGCGTTCCTCGCTATCCAGTGCCGCAGGGTCCAGGTCCGGGTGCAGGCTCAGACGCTTGTCGTGAAGAAACCGCCAGGCACGCTGGCCCAGGCGCTGGGCCGAAGCCTCGGGCACGCGGGCCAGCAAGGGCAGGCGCGCTCGGGCGCCTGCCCAGGTGGCGGCGGGGAAGGGATGGCGAGCATCGAAACGCGCTGCCCGCCAGCGCTTGAGCCGCGACAGCACGACTAGCTGTCGTCCTGGTCCCTGCCCCCGGACTTCCACGACCAGTCGCGCAGGCGCAGGTCGAACAGGTCCTTGCGGCGGTCCTTGAGGTTGGTCACCGAGCCCTCGGCACGCACCACGGTCAACCGCGACAGATCCAGGTCGGAGAACATGATCATCTCGGTGTTGGGGGTGGTCTCTGCCATCACTGCATCGTGGGGGAAGGCGAAGTCGGAAGGCGAGAACACCGAGGACTGGGCGTACTGGATGTCCAGGTTCTCGATGGACGGCACATTGCCGACGCTACCGCACAGCACCACGTAGCATTCGTTCTCGATGGCTCGGGCCTGGGCGCAGTGACGAACCCGCAGATAGCCGTTCTTGGTGTCGGTCCAGAAGGGTACGAACAGCAGGTCCATGTCCTGATCGGCGAGCAGTCGGCCCAGCTCCGGGAACTCCACGTCATAGCAGATCAGGATACCGATGCGCCCGGCATCCGTCTGGAATACGCACAGATCCTCGCCGCCCTCGATCACCCAGTCGCGGCGCTCCTGGGGGGTGATATGCAGCTTGGCCTGGCGCTCGATGGAGCCGTCGCGGTGGCACAGGTAGGCCACGTTGTAGAGGCGTCCGTCGTCACCTTCCTCGATCATCGATCCGGCGATGATGTTGATGTTGTAGGCCACCGCCATGCGTGACATTTCGGTCTTGAAGCGCTCGGTGAAGCCGGCCAGAAAGCGGATGGCCGCCATCTGGTCCTGCTGGGCGGCGCGGTCCTGAAGGCCCATCAGCGGTGCATTGAACAGCTCCGGGAAGACCGCAAAGTCGCTCTGGTAGTCGGACAAGGCATCGACGAAGTACTCGACCTGCTGCAGCACCGCCTCCACCGAGGCGAACTCGCGCATCTGCCACTGCACGGCGCCGACCCGAACCTGGGTCGGACGACTTTCCAGCATGCGTTCGGCCGGCTCGAACAGGATGTTGTTCCACTCGAGCAGGGTCGCGTAGCCCTGGGACTTCTCGTCTTCCGGCAGATACTTGCGCAGCAGGCGCTTGACCTGGAAGTCGTTGGACAACTGGAACGACAGGATCGGGTCATGCAGCTCCTTGCGCGAGACCTTGTCGATGTACTCGCTCGCCGACATGCTGTCGGCCACCCGGTGATACTCGGGGATGCGTCCGCCGGCCAGGATGGCCTTGAGGTTGAGCTGGCGACAGACCTCCTTGCGCGCCTCGTAGAGGCGACGGCCAAGGCGATAGCCGCGGTAGTCGGGGTCGATCAGCACGTCGATGCCGTACATGGCATCGCCGTCCTTGGCGTTCTGGATCGTCTCGCGCTTGCCGATCAGGTCGTCGTACTTGTGCGGGTTGGAGAACTCCTCGTAGTCGACCAGGGCGGTAAGCGCCACGCCGATGACCCGGCCGTCGTCCTCGATGACGATCTGGCCGTCAGGAAACTCCGCCACCAGCCTGTCGATGGTGATCCTGGGCCAGGCTCCGCCGATGTCGTGGTAGACCTTGTCCATCAGCCCCTTGAGCTGAGGGTAGTCGTCACAGGTGAGGTTACGGAGATTGAGCTGAAGATCATCGAGGGACATGAAGCGTTCCTCCGGAAATGGACCGCATAGTCTAACATGCCGCCCAGGGCAAGGCGGAACGAGGTGTGCAGCATAGCGCAAAAGCATAAGCGTTATGCATCTAAAGCTCGGGGGGCAGTAGTGCACATCAAGGGAAGCATGAAGCGCTGGAGAGAGCGCTGGAAAGAACGCGTCCAACAAACAGCGGGCCTTGCCACGACAAAGGCCCCGCCGTAGCGGAGCCTTGGGATGCTGCGTGCAAGCTCTGCAGCGCAGGCGTCCTGCAATCTGGAGGCTTAGACGTCGTTTTCCGGCTCGTTGGCCGAATCGACACCGCTGTCTTCCACCAGGTCGCCCTCGTCCAGCGCCGACTGGCTGTCGCTGGCGGAAGCGTCGTCGCTGGGCGCGTGGTTGGAGTCGACACCGCCATCCTTGACGATCTCGCCTCCGGGAATGGCGCCATCTTCGCCCTCGGCCTTCGCTGAATCGTTGGAGGAGTCGACGCCGCTATCTTCAGGCATGACTTGCTCCTGCTTCATCTCTTCGTCTCCCTCGGCGTGGTGATCGGCCAGGGCGGCGCTGGAGAACAGGCCGATCAAGCCGGCCAGGGCGAGGCGCTTCAGCAGTGTGGTCTGGTAGGTGTTCATCGTAGTACCTCCGGGTTGTAGCTGTTGATGATGCTCTGATGACGGCCCAACGGCATTCCCGTCGTCGACCTTTCATTGTCCGTCGCTTCATGCGGGGACTGAAGGGTGGGGGGGCGGGATGTGGGGCGGGTCGTGAGCAGGCCTGCTCGCGACATATTGCGTCACCTTCCTGGTGACGCCATCGAGTGGGTGGCCTGAGCCCTTCCGTGGGCCCTGTGTTCTTCCCTGTCGGTGTCGGGCACTGAGCCGGTCCGCTGGCTCTGTTGGGCTTCCTGCCCAGCGGTTCCTTCCTGGAACCTCTTGCGGCCATCCTGGCCGCTATCACGCGGCGATGACTGCCACGCGGCTGTTCGGGTCAAGGCCTGGGCCCTTCCGTGGGCCCCGAGATCGTCCATGGGGATATCGGGCGCGAGCCTGTCCATCGCTCAGTCGTGGGCGTCCTGCCCTGCGGTTCCTTCCTGGAACCACCAGCGGCCATCCTGGCCGCCATGCCGTGGCGAGTCCCTGCCACTGTGACCATCCGTGGCCTGGCGATTATTCGGTGTCGTTGGCGGAGTCTACGCCGCTATCCTCTGCCAGCTCACCCTTCGGCTGGGTCTCGGACATGCTGTCGTCGGCTTGCTCGGCGCTGTTGGAAGAGTCGACGCCACCGTCTTCGACGAGGGGCTTGTCGGCATCCATGGCGCTGTCATCGGCCATGCTGGAAGAGTCTTGCTGTTCGGTCACATTGTTTGAGGTATCGACGCCGCTTTCCTGGGCTTCGTTTTCCTCATGGTGAGCGGCCATGGCCATGCTGGAGAACAGTGCCATCGTGCTCATGAGTGCTGCGGCCTTGACGATGTGTTTCATGCGGAACCTCTCGTCGCTGGATTTGCAGAGGCCGTTGGCGTCCTGTGCTCAACGGTTGTACTAAACCTATACAACGCATGGTGGTTTTGCAAATACGGACGTTATTCTTGTCTAATTATGGTTAGCTGTTTCAGCGACATCTTGACGTCCTCGGCCCTTGTGACGGGGCCGCGGGACGAAAGTCAGCGGGCCTCGCCGTGACGGCGGATCGGCTGCCGGAAGGTCTGGGCCGTCAGCACGCCGGCAAGCACCAGAGCGCCGCCGCTGAGGTGGTACCAGCCAAGCCGTTCGCCGAGCCAGAGCATGGCGATCAGGGCGCTGAACAGCGGCATCAGGTTGATGAAGATGCTGGCGCGGCTGGCGCCGATGTGGCGAATCGCGAACATCCACAGATAGGTGGTGATGATAGAGGCGGGGATGCCGGCGTACAGGATCAGGCCGGCGTTGCTTGTGTCGATCGGTGTCATTGGGCCCAGCAGGTAGGCCGGCAGCAACAGCAGGACGGCGAACACCGCTTGAACGTAGAGCATGACCCAGGGCGATATGGCAAGCGGCCAACGCTTGAGCATGACCCCGTAAAGGGCGTAGCAGGTCGCGGCCACCACCATCAGCGCATCGCCAGGGGCCACTTCCAGGTTGGCCAGGACGGCGATGTCACCTCGGCCGAGTAGCCACAGCACGCCCGCGAGAGCCATCACGCCGCCCAGGCAGCCGCCCCAGCTAGGTGGCTCACGCAGCACCAGGGCGCTGAGCAGAATCGTCAACAGCGGCACCATGGCCGCCAGAATGCCCATGTTGGTGGCGCTGGTAGAGGCCGCCGCGACGTAGGCCAATCCTTGCCACAGGGCCATGCCCAGCAGTCCCAGAAGCGCAAGCTTGGGCCAATGCGTGGCGATGGCGTGTCGCTCGCGCCAGCTCTGGCGCCAGACGAAGGGCGTCAACACGGCCACCGCCAGTAACCAGCGCAGGAAGGCGATGCTGCTGGGGGCGATGGTGCCGACGGTCAGCTGGTTGATGGTCATGTTGCCGGACCAGATCAAGACGGCGCCCAGGGGGGCCAGAAAGGGCAGGAGGGGCATCGGGACGGGTCCATGTCATCGAGAAGGTCTGGCGGAAAAGGCACCGCCGCCTATCAAGGCGGCGGTCGATAACGCAATACCAGTTGTACAGCAGGCTTGTACAGGATTCGAGTGACGTATCACTGTGTCCTGCCCAGGCGTTTAGCCGATAGCGGCGGCTCCGGCCTTGGCGACCTGGATGTCCTGGTCCGGCTTGACGCCGGAGATGCCAACGGCACCGGCCACCTGGCCGTCGATGATCACCGGCACGCCACCGGACATCAGGCCCTCCATGGGCGCCGACAGGAAGGCGTTGCGGCCGCCGTTGATCATGTCTTCGAAGACCTGGGTCTCCTTGCGACCGATGGCGGCGGAGCGGGCCTTGGCCATCGCGACGTCGGCACTGAACGGTGCAGCGCCGTCGAGGCGGCGCAGGCCCAGCGGGTAGCCGCCATCATCGCTGACGACGATGGTCACGGCGAAGCCATTGGCCTCGGCTTCCTTCTGGGCAGCGTCGAGGATGGCGTTGACCTGGGACTGGTCGAGGTAAGGCTTGGTCGGCATGGGGAGTCCTTGTGATTGAGGGTTGTGGTTAATATGGAAAATATTTTCGTTTTTAGTCTAGGCGCTCTGGGCCTGTCTGACCAGAGCCTCGTCCACGATCTCGATCCAGTGGCGCACCGGGGTGCGGTTAGTCGCAGCGAGATGGGTCTGGCACCTGAAGATGTCGGCGCGGTGACCATCCGTCCTTAGCCAAGGGCCTCATCGACGATTTCGATCCAGTGGCGCACCGGGGTACGGTTGGTCGCGGCGAGATGGGTCTGGCACCTGAAGATGTCGGCGCGGTGACCATCCGTCCTTAGCCCAGCGCTTCATCGACGATCTCGATCCAGTGGCGCACCGGGGTGCGGTTGGTGGCGGCGAGATGGGTCTGGCACCTGAAGATGTCGGCGCGGTGACCATCCGTCCTTAGCCCAGCGCTTCATCGACGATCTCGATCCAGTGGCGCACCGGGGTGCGGTTGGTGGCGGCGAGATGGGTCTGGCACCTGAAGATGGCGGCGCGGTGACCATCCGTCCTTAGCCCAGCGCTTCATCGACGATCTCGATCCAGTGGCGCACCGGGGTGCGGTTGGTGGCGGCGAGATGGGTCTGGCAGCCAATGTTCGCGGTGACAACCACCTCCGGCTTGCCTTCCTCAAGCGCGTCCATCTTGTTGTCACGCAACTGGCGTGACAGTTCGGGCTGGGTGATCGAGTAGGTGCCGGCGGAGCCACAGCAAAGGTGACCATCTCGCACCGGCGTCAGGGTGAAGCCCATCCTGGTCAGTACCGTTTCCACCGCGCCGTTGAGCTTCTGGGCGTGCTGCAGGGTGCAGGGGCAATGGAAGGCCAGGCGCTGGTCGGCGCGTACGTCGAGGGTTGTCAGGTCTTCCTGCCCCAGCACCTCGACCAGGTCCTTGGCGGCCTCGCTGACCCGGCGCGCCTTCTCGGCATAGTCGGGGTCGTCGGCCAGCACTTCGACATACTCCTTGACGAAGGCGCCGCAGCCGCTGGCGGTCTGGATGATGGCCTCGCAACCGGCGTCCAGGTGAGGCAGCCAGGCGTCGATGTTGCGTCTGGCTCGCTCGCGTCCGGCTTCCTGGGCGTTCAGGTGGAAGTCGATGGCGCCGCAGCAGCCGACCTCGGGGGCGGGCGTCAGGCCGACCCCCAGACGGTCCAGCACGCGGGCAGTGGCGGCATTGGTGTTGGGCGACAGGCCGGGCTGCACGCAGCCTTCGAGAATCAGCATCTGGCGCGGATGACGCTTGCCGTCGGGGCGTTTGCCAGCGTCGACCGGGGCCGGGGGCATCTTGCTCTTGAGCGCCCCGGGGACCAGCGGCTTGAAGGTCTGGCCCAGCGCCAGCAGGGCCTTGAACCGGCCGGGCTCGACCAGTGCCTTGCGCAGGCCGAAGCGAAGCGCCTTGTCGGAGGTGCTGCGCGGCACACGCCGCTCGATCTCGGCGCGGCCGATATCCAGAAGCTTGTGGTACTCGACGCCTGAGGGGCAGGTCGTCTCGCAGTTGCGACAAGTAAGGCAGCGGTCGAGGTGAAGACGGGTTTCCTCGGTGATCTGGTCGTCGTCTTCAGGGCTTTCGAGCATCTCCTTCATCAGGTAGATGCGGCCTCGCGGACCGTCGCGCTCATCGCCAAGCAACTGGTACGTCGGGCAGGTGGCATTGCAGAAGCCGCAGTGGACGCAGCTTCTCAGGACTCTGTCGGCCTCGCGAATGTGCGGCTTCTCGAGGTCTTTTTCGCTGAAATGGGTCTGCATGTTGTTATCCGCTAGTCATGGTCGAGGCCCGGACCGTCGCCGGGGCCAAACGTGGGATCAGGTCGTCTGTCGATGGCTGTCCGATCATGCCGCCTTCGCCGGGCGGCTGTGATCGTTCAGCGCCCGGTCTACCAGTCCGGATACAGTCGGCGCGGATTGAAGATGCCGTCGGGATCGAGCTTACGTTTCACCCGCTGGTGGTACTTGGCGACCACCGGCTGCAGTGGCGTGAAGGGCTCGGCGGTGCCCGGTGTGAAGCAGGTGGCGTGGCCACCTGCCTGGGCGACGGCGTCGCGCAGCGACTCGGCGTCGACCTGCCCCTTGAGCCAGCGCTGATTGCCGGCCCAGTCGAGCAGCAGTTGATGTGGCTCGACGCCGGCGATGTCCAGGCTCGGCGTGTTGGTCGGCAGGCTGATCCGCCACAGCGGCGTGCTTGCGTCGCTGAAGAAGGGCAGCGACAGCTCTCGGAGCTCGCGCCAGAAGTCGGCCTCGAGGGCGTCCCCGCCGATCGCCTCGCGGGTGGCGGCCACCGAGCTTGCACCGCCTTCGAGACGCAGATGCAGGGCGCCACTGTGCCAGGCCGCTGCGCTCAAGGGGAGCGGCTTGCGTCCCCATTCGGCCAGACGACTCAGAGCCTCTGACTGGGACATTTCCAGACGCAGGCTGGCGCTGGCGGTAGGTAGCGGCAGCACCTTGAGGGTGACTTCGGTGATCAGTCCCAGGGTGCCCTGGGCGCCGACCATCAAGCGTGACAGGTCGTAACCTGCCACGTTCTTCATGACTTCGCCGCCGAAGCGCTGTTCACGCCCCTGGTGATCGAGTACCCGCAGGCCCAGCACGAAGTCTCGCACCGAGCCGGCCCAGGGACGGCGGGGGCCGGACAGTCCGGCGGCGATGGTGCCGCCGACGGTGGCCTCGGCACCAAAGTGTGGGGGTTCGAAGGGCAGCATCTGGCCCTGGTCGGCCAGCGCCTCCTCGAGTTCGGAGAGAAGGGTGCCGGCACGCACCGAGACGATCAGCTCGACCGGATCGTAGCTGGTGATACCGCGGTGATCGCGGGTGGATACCGGCGTACCTTCCACCGGGCGGCCATAGAAGGCCTTGGTGTTGCCGCCGACGATGCGAAGCGGACGTTCGGCACTTGCCGACTGGATCGCTTCGGACAGAGCCGCCAGGCCGTCGAAGGCGGAAGGGGAAACGTCATTGTTGGACATGGTGGTACCTGAATTCCGACAAAGAGGGACAAACGTCGACAAGGCGCGACACACGGAGCACGGCAGCGCTGCAAGGGCGTCACGGTCGTTGGCAGGAGACGAGGCTTGCCGCCTTCCTGCCTGAACCGTGACCCTTTCCTGCGGCGCCTGGAATCGCGGCGGCTCTGGCTAGAACCTTGGCAGTTCCGGGTGCGGCAGCTCGTTGTTGTGCACCATGCATGGCACTGAACCTTGATCGCGCGCAGCGCGCCAGCGTCGGGACGCTCTCGTGGCTGTCATGGCTAGAACCTTGGCGGTTCCGGGTGCGGCAGCTCGTTGTTGTGCACGTGCATCGCACTGAACCTTGATCGCGCGCAGCGCGCCAGCGTCGGGACGCTCTCGTGGCTGTCATGGCTAGAACCTTGGCAGTTCCGGGTGCGGCAGCTCGTTGTTGTGCACGTGCATCGCGCCGAACTCGGCGCACCGGGCCAACGTCGGGATGTTCTTGCCTGGGTTGAGCAGTCCCTCCGGGTCGAAGGCGGCCTTGACCGCGTGGAAGGCGGTGATCTCCAGGCTGTCGAACTGGGCACACATCTGGTTGATCTTCTCGCGGCCGACGCCGTGTTCACCGGTGATCGAACCGCCGGCTTCCACGCATAGCTCGAGAATCTTGCCGCCCAGTGCCTCGGCGGTTTCGAGCTCCCCTTCGCGGTTGGCATCGAACAGGATCAAGGGGTGCATGTTGCCGTCGCCGGCGTGGAAGACGTTGGCCACCTTGAGCCCGTACTGCTCTGACAGATCGCTGATGCCCTTGAGCACCCTCGGCAGCTCGCGGCGAGGAATGGTGCCGTCCATGCAGTAGTAGTCCGGCGACATGCGGCCGACCGCAGGGAAGGCGTTCTTGCGACCGGCCCAGAACTTTGCGCGTTCGGCCTCGTCGCGGGCGAGCTGAACGTCGCTGGCGCCAGCCTTGGCCAGCACCTCACGCACGGTCTCGATATCGTCGTCCACGTCGGCCTCGACGCCGTCGAGCTCGCACAGCAGGATCGCCTCGGCGTCCACCGGGTAGCCGGCTCGGATGAAGTCTTCGGCGGCGCGGATGGCCAGGTTGTCCATCATCTCGAGGCCACCTGGGATGATACCGGCGGCGATGATGTCACCGACCGCGGCGCCGGCCTTTTCCACGTCATCGAAACTGGCCATCAGCACCTTGGCGGTCTCGGGCTTGGGCAGCAGTTTGACGGTGATCTCGGTGACCACGCCGAGCATGCCCTCGGAGCCCATCATCAGCGCCAGCAGGTCGAAACCGGGGCTGTCGAGCGCCTCGGAACCGATGGTCATGCGCTCGCCCTCGATGGTCATCACCTCGAGCCTCAGCACGTTGTGTACGGTGAGGCCGTACTTGAGGCAGTGCACGCCGCCGGCGTTCTCGGCCACGTTGCCGCCGATCGAGCAGGCGATCTGGGAGGAGGGGTCCGGCGCATAGTAGAGCCCGTAGGGCGACGCCGCCTCGGAAATGGCCAGGTTGCGCACCCCTGGCTGGACCCGGGCGATGCGGGCGTCGGCGTCGATGTCGATAATCCGATTGAAGCGCGACATGACCAGCAGCACGCCTTGTTCCAGCGGCAGGGCCCCACCGGAAAGTCCGGTGCCAGCGCCGCGGGTGACCACCGGCACGCCGAGTTCACGACACTGCTTGAGCAGCGCCTCGACCTGGTCCAGGCGCTCTGGCAGGGCCACCAGCATGGGCAGTACGCGGTAGGCCGACAGGCCGTCGCATTCGAAGGGGCGCAGGTCTTCCTCGCGGTGCAGCAGGGTGAGGTCGGGGACCACGCGGGTGAGTTCGGCGAGCACCTCGTTCTTGTCGCGGCGTGGCAAGGCGCCGTCCAGGCGTTCGTCATAGAGGATGTTCATGACGCTTCCTCGGTTGAGCTAGCACGGTCGTGCGGCTAATGATGGTTATTGTCTGAACTACAATCTGCGTTGTCTTGACCTCGGTGTCCAGATTTTGGTTTGCTGGTCTGACCAGTTATTGGCAGATGTGCTCGGTTCAGGGCATCAATACGGACGACGAACCGCGCACGCTGCGGGAGGTAGGACATGTGGGACAACGAAGAACGACTGGCACCGAGCAGCACCTCCCAGGCCATCGCCTCGAAGCTGGAGACGCTGATCCTTGACGGTGTCTTTCGCCCAGGCCAGCTGTTGCCCTCGGAACGGCGGCTGTGTGAGCGGCTGGGGGTGGGGCGTTCCTCGCTGCGCGAGGCGCTTGGCAGCCTGCGAAGCAAAGGCGTGATCGTGACTCGCCAGGGGCGTGGCTCCGAGGTGGCGCCACTGGTGGAGGCGCCCCATGCCACGCCCTTGATGCACCTGTTTCGCGAGCACCCGCGCACCCTGTACGACCTGCTCGAGGTGCGTGCGCTGCTGGAAGGGGAGTCGGCGAGCCTGGCCGCGAGCCGCGGCACCGCCTCGGACAGGGTGCTGATCACCCGACGCTATCGCGAGATGGCGGACTACGTGGAAAAGGCGGACCCCCTCGAGGTGGAGCGTCTGGCGCGACTCGACCATGCCTTTCACCTGGCGATCTGCCAGGCGTCGCATAACCCGGTGCTGGCGCATACGCTGCAGAGCCTGACCGATCTGCTGCTGAGCTCGGTGTTCGCCTCGGTCAAGCACCTCTATCATCGCCCTGACGCCAGGGACATGATCAACCGCCAGCACGCCCGCCTGCACCGAGCCGTGGTAGAGGGCAAGCCACAACTGGCGCGGCGGGTGGCGCTGGAGCACCTGTCCACCATCGGTGACATGCTGCGCGAGATCGAGGCCGAGGATCAGCGTCTGGAGCGCTCGGCCATGCGCCTGGAAGAGTGGTAAGTGCCGGAACGACGGCAGAGACTTCTGCGCGCCGTCCCGGGACCTGCTATTCCTCGTCGATGATGCCGCTGACGGCGGCTACCTCGAGCTTGTGGCCGAGGTGCGCGCGCAGGATGTCGCCCAGGCGCTTGCCATCGCGGGCCTCGATCGCCTCCAGCATGGCCTCGTGGTCGGCGACGGCCTTGGCCCAGTTGGCCGAGCCCATCTCGACGCTGTAGCGAATGCGCTTCACCCTTTGGCTCAGGTTGTTGTACATCTCGATCAGCACGTCGTTGTTCGACGCGGCCAGGATGCGTTCGTGGATCTGCTGGTTGACCTCGAAGTAGGGGGCCAGCTCCTGGCGCTGGTAGTGACCCAGCATCAGCTGATGCAGACGACGGATCTCCTCGATGTCGGCGTCTGTCAGGTGCTGACAGGCCAGTTCACCGGACAGGCCTTCCAGGGCGCCCATGACGTCATAGGTATTCTTGACCCCACGCCGGGTCAATCGCACCACGCGGGAGCCTCGGTTGGGCAGGTTCTCGACCAGCCCTTCGGACGTCAGCACCTTGAGGGCTTCTCTGAGCGGGGTGCGTGACACACCAAAGGTTTCACACAGGGCCTTTTCGGCGATCTTCTCGCCGGGCAGCAGGCTGCCTTGCTCGATCAGGTCGCGGATCCTGTCGGCCACTTCCAGGTACAGGCTACGCGGCTGAATCTTTTCCATAGCGGATTTCCCGGGCTCATCATCGTTTGACGGTCGAACGCTTGACGGTTCAACTTTTCCGTATTATGAATTCATTATTCAAATTATGCGAGTGTTGGCGAGCGTATTTGGCCAGGCACTCGGGTAACCCTGTGAGGCAGCGGAGGGTGGGGCCGAATGGCATCGATCGGATTCCGGCCGCTGTCTTGCTGCCTGCCTTTTCTGTCTTCTCTCATATCTTGCGCTGGAGTTGCTATGGCCGGAAACGTATTTCTTGCACAGGTACAGTTGTCGCGTCAGTCGGCGCGGCAATTGCTCGACGCCGCCTTCGCCTTTGCCCGCAAGGGCGAACTGCCTCCTCTGACCGCGGTGGTGCTGGACGCCGGCGGCAATCCGGTGGCGGCCGAGCGTGAAGACGGCTGCAGCCCACTGCGCTGGCCGGTGGCCAACGGCAAGGCCTACGCGGCGCTGGGTATCGGGGTGTCCAGTGGTACCACCGGCGAGCGCAATCGCGAGCGTCCCGCCTTCCTGGCGGCGGTGGCCGAGGCCTCCGGGGGCCGCTTCGTGCCGGTGGCGGGGGGAGTGCTGATCCTGGATGACGATCAGCGCATCCTGGGCGCGGTCGGTATCAGTGGCGCTTCCTCGGCCGACGATCAGGCCGCCGCCATCGCTGGCATCGAGGCGGCAGGCTGGCAAGCCGGGCTGGAGCCCGAGACGGTCTCAGATCCCTGATTTCGGTCTGGCAACTGTCTGGCAAAAGGGACGGGTGCTGGACCGACCAGCAAGCGACAGAGCGAGCCTTCGAGCTCGCTTTTTTCGTGCATGTCTCCAGGGATGCAGCAAGGGAGCGAGTGGCTTGGATAGCTCGTTGTTTCGATATAAGACACTGAAAGTTAAGAAATAAATATTCTCTAAGGCGAGTTTGCGAAAGACAAAAGTATAATACCTAATTTTGAATTATGTATCCATATTGACCCTGACCCAGCGGGAAGCGACTCCTGTCCCCAGGCCCTGAACGCCCTGGAAACGGAAAGCTCAAGTGACGGAATCCGCGACTGACGGAACCGTTACGTGAAGAGCACGCCAGCTCCCGTTGAGGCTTCCTCCAGGGTGCCAGTCGGCGCCCACCGCCAGACCACGATGGACAACAACAATCGGAGTGAGGGTTATGAAACTGCTGAAGACCGTACTGGCCGCATCCGTACTGGCGCTTGGCGTCGGTGCCGCTCAGGCCGACGAGGTGCAGATCAAGTTCGGCCACGTCGGTGGCCCGGGATCGCTGTTCGAGAAGACCGCCAACGAGTTCGCCCGTCTGGCCAACGAGCGCCTGGAAGGCGAGGCCGAGGTGGTGACCTATGGCTCCAGCCAGCTGGGTTCCGACGAGCAGATGCTCAACAAGCTCAAGCTCGGCACCATCGATCTGTCGCTGCCGTCGTCGATCATGAGCAGCGTGGCGCCGGAATTCTCGCTGTTCGAGATGCCCTACCTGATCGAGGACCGGGAGCACCTCGCCCGAGTCCGCGACGAGGTACTGCGCGATGTCCTGTATCCGGTCGCCGAAGACAAGCGCTACCGCATCATCGGCATCTGGGAGAACGGCTTCCGCCAGATCACCAACAACGTCCGCCCGATCGTGGTCCCTGAGGATCTGGACGGCATCAAGCTGCGTACCCCCAACGGTGTGTGGCGGGTCGAGATGTTCAAGAGCTACGGCGCATCGCCGGCGCCCATGGCGCTGTCCGAGGCGTTCGTCGCGCTGCAGACCGGCGCCATGGACGGTCAGGAAAACCCGCTGGTACAGATCTATTCCCAGCGCTTCCAGGAGGTTCAGGACTACCTGTCGCTGTCCAATCACGTCTATTCCCCGGCCTATGTGCTGGCAGGTGCCAGTTGGACCCGCCTGCCCGAGCACGTCCGCGAGGTGCTGATCGAGACCGCCGAAGAGGTCGAGGCCTTCGCACTGGAGCAGGGCGCCTCGCTTGACGAAAGCCTGGTCAGCACCATGGAAGAGGAAGGCATGGAGGTGAACGAGGTCGACACCGACGCCTTCGTCGAGGGTTCCCGCGGGATCTACGAGAAGTTCGCCGCCGAGGTGGAAGGTGGTGAGGAACTGTTGTCGCGGGTGGAAGCACTGCGCGAATAACGCCTGTCCACTGCGGCCTCTCCACTTTCGGTGAGGCCGCATCCACCTTCGGAGGATGCTCTGTGCTTACCACCATTTCCGCGGCCTACCAGAAGATTCTGGAGGTCATCGTCTTTCTCAATGTGCTGGCGCTGACCCTGGTGGTGACCATCGGGTTCGCGTCACGCCTGTTGGGCTCTCCTTTCAGCTGGTACGACGAGGTCGCCTCGATCGGACTGGCCTGGCTGACCTACTACGGCGCCGCCCTGGCCGCCCTCAAGGGCGCCCATATCGCCTGTCCCAGCGTGATCAACATGGTTTCGCCGTCCATTCGCCTGCCCATCGCGCTGCTCGCCGAGGCGATCACCATCGGCTTCTTCGTGCTGCTCGGCGTCACTGGTTTTCAGGTGGTGCAGATTCTTGAAGGCTCCACCCTGGTGAGCCTGCCCAGCATCTCGGTGCAGTTCACCCAGTCGGTGATTCCGATCGGTGCCGCGATGTTCATTCTCGCCCAGCTGCTCAGGCTCCCCGAGGTCATCCGGGCGGCCAAGGGAGCCGGCTTCGTCGATCACGAGCTCGAAGAGGCCGGTGTGCTGGCCGACGACGTGCGTACCGACGATTCACCCACCGGTCCGCAGCGCGCCAGCTGACGAGGAGAACCCCATGATCATTGCTTCCATGTTCTTCGGCCTGATCGGGCTGATACTGATCAACGTGCCGGTGGCCATCGCCCTCGGCCTCGTCGGCGCCCTGGCCACCGTGGCCAGCTACGGCACCCTGGCCCTGCCCAATGTCGGCATGGTGATGTTCGACGGTGCTACCAAGTTCCCGCTGATCGCGATACCGCTGTTCATCCTGGCCGGCGCCATCATGAACGCCTCGAGCATCTCGCGCCGTCTGATCGATCTGGCCTCGGCCATGGTCGGCTTCATCAAGGGCGGTCTCGCCATGGTGACCATCGGCGCCTCGATCTTCTTTGCCGAGATCTCTGGCTCCGCCGTCGCCGGTGTCTCGGCGATCGGCTCGATCCTGATTCCGGCCATGCGCAAGAAGGGCTACTCCAAGGAGTTCGCCGCAGCCATCTCGTCCTCGGCGGCGAGCCTGGCGATCATCCTGCCGCCGTCGATCCCGATGATCCTCTACGCGGTCATGTCCGGCGAATCGGTGGTCAAGATGTTCGTCGCCGGCATCTTCCCAGGGCTGCTCGGCGCCCTGGGGCTGGCGGCCATGTGCTACTTCCTGGCGCGTCGTCACAACCTGCCGGCGGAGCAGAGCTTCCAGGCCTCGCGTCTGTGGGAGGCCTTCAAGGGCGCCATCTGGGCGCTGCTGATTCCGGTGATCATCCTCGGCGGCATCTTCGGCGGCATCGTCACCGCCACCGAGGGCGCGGCGCTGGCGGTGGTCGTGGCGATCTTCATCAGCGCGGTGATCTATCGCGAGTTCAGCCTCAAGATCTTCTACAAGGCCTGTCTCGATGCTGGCGTGCAGACGGCGGTGGTGATGCTGCTGGTGGCTTCCTCTGCAGTGGTCGGTCTGTATCTGACCGAGACCCAGATTCCCCAGCAGCTGGCCAACTCGATCGCCGAGATGACCGACAACAAGTACGTGGTACTGGCGCTTCTGAACGTCATCTTCCTGGTGCTGGGCATCTTCCTGCACTCGGCGGCGGCGATCATCCTGGTGGTGCCCATCGTGCTGCCGCTGGTGACCGCGGTGGGCATCGATCCGCTGCACTTCGGTCTGATCGTGACGCTGAACCTGGCCATCGGCCAGCAGACCCCGCCGGTGGCCAGCGTACTGATCGCTTCCTGCTCCATCGCCAAGGCCGACATCTGGGCCACCACGCGCACCAATCTTTGGTTCCTGGCGGTGCTGTTCGTGATCCTGCTGATCAACACCTACGTGCCCGCCGTGGCCCTGGCGCTGGTCAACCTGATCTACGGCGTGTGATCGCGACCACCACAAGGAGAACAACGACATGAGCGACAACGATCAGGGCCAGGTGCACTACCACAGCGAAGATGGCGTCGCCTGGCTGACCTTCGATCGCACCGCCAGCCGCAACGCCATGACCTGGCAGATGTACGACCAGCTCGAGGCCCACTGCGAGACCATCGAGAACGACCCGGAGCTGGTCGCGGTAGTCATGCGTGGCGCCGGCGGAGAAGCCTTCGTCGCCGGCACTGACATCAAGCAGTTCGCTGCCTTCGACAAGGGCGAAGACGCCATCGCCTACGAGCGTCGCATCGACCGGGTGGTCGGGCGGGTGGAGACCCTGCCGCTGCCGACGCTGGCGCTGCTGGAAGGCTTCTGTGTCGGCGGTGGCGCGGCCATCGCTCTGGCCTGCGACTTCCGCCTGGCGACACCGAGTCTCAAGTTCGGTATCCCCATCGCCAGGACGCTGGGCAACTGCCTGTCGATCACCAACGTCTCGCGGCTGGTCGAGCACGCCGGTATCGCCCGGGCCAAGCAGGTACTGATGGCGGGCGAACTGGTACGTGCCGAGGAGGCCCTGGCCCTGGGGCTGGTCGGCGAGATCGTCGACGCCGAGGCCATCGAGGCGACGGTGGCCGAGCGGGCGCAGGCGTTCAAGGAGCGTGCCCCCTTGACCGTGCGGGCGGCCAAGGAGGTGATCCAGCGGGTCATCGAACAGCGCCGCCCGGCCTTCGACGCCAGCGACGACTGGATCGCCACCTGCTACACCAGCCGCGACTTCAAGGCCGCGGTGGACAAGTTCGTCAACAAGACACCCTTCCGCTGGCAGGGCCGATAAAGGCCCTGAGGCAAGGAGAACCACAATGCTGCCACTCGATGGGATCAAGGTACTCGACGTTTCGCAGATCATGGCCGGCCCCTACTGCACCATGGTGCTGGGAGACATGGGCGCCGAGGTGATCAAGGTCGAGAAGGCCAACGGCGGCGACGACAGCCGCCAGATGGGCCCCTACGTCGAGGACGAATCGACCTGTTTCGCCCAGATCAACCGCAACAAGAAGAGCATTTCGCTCAACCTGAAAGAAGAGAAGGGCCGCGAGGTGTTCTATCGCCTCGCCAGGGAAGCCGACGTGGTGGTCGAGAACTATCGACCCGGCGTCACCCAGTCGCTGAAGATCGACTACGACAGCCTCAAGGCGATCAACCCGGGGTTGATCTACTGCTCGATCTCGGGCTACGGCCAGACCGGCCCGTCGCGTCACAAGGGCGGCTTCGACCTGGTGGCCCAGGGCATGAGCGGGCTGATGTCGATGACCGGCGAGCCGGGCCGGCGTCCGCTCAAGACCGGGGTCGCCGTCTACGATATCGGCGCCGGGCTGACCGCCATCTACTCGATCCTGGCGGCCTATATCCACCGTCAGCGTAGTGGCGAAGGCCAGCACCTGGACATCGCCATCGCCGAGTGTGGCCTGCCCTGGTTCACCTGGGAGGCGGGCGCCTACTTCTCCGAAGGCCGAGTGCCCGAGGCCACCGGCTGGCGCCATCGGGTGTCCGCGCCCTACCAGGCGATGCGGGTACGCGACGGTTACATGATGCTCGGCTGCGCCAACCAGCGTACCTGGGAGCGCTTCTGCGAGGACGTCATCGAGCGCCCCGAGCTGATGGTCGACGAGCGCTTCAAGACCAACCTCGACCGCGGGGCCAACGTCGAGGCGCTGGAGGCGATCCTCGAGGACATCCTCGGGCAACAGGATCGCGCCTACTGGCTCGATCGCTGTGACGCCGCCGGGGTGCCGGCAGGGCCGATCAACGACTTCGACCAGGCCATGCACGATGAACACTACCTGGCCCGCGAGATGGTGCTGGAGGTCGATCATCCGACCATGGGGCGGATGAAGACCCTGGGCTTTCCCAGCAAGTTCTCGGCGACCCCGTTGGCGATTCGCCAGCCGGCGCCGCTGTTCGCCCAGCACACCGACGAGGTGCTTGGGGAGATCGGGCTGGCAGCGGACGAGATCGACGCGCTGCGTCAGCAGGGTGCCGTGCGCTGACACCGGCACCACCGTGATCGGCAGCTAGCGTCTGGCATGTCGCCGAATCGGTGGGGCGGTGCCACCATAAAAATTGCATTCATTATTACAGATTATTACAAGAGGGGCGCGGCAGCGCTTGGCGCCCGAACAGCTATCCAGGCGTCGCCCAGTGCGACGCCTGGCCAGGAGGCCTTACATGCTGAATCTCGACTTTCATCCCACCGGACGTCACTTCCTCCAGATCCCCGGCCCCTCGCCGGTGCCGGATCGTATCCTGCGGGCCATGAGCCTGCCGACCATCGATCACCGTGGCCCGGAGTTCGGCGCCCTCGGACGTGAATTGCTCGGCAAGGTCGGCAAGATCTTCAAGACCGACAAGCCGGTGATCATCTATCCGGCTTCCGGTACCGGGGCCTGGGAGGCCGCCCTGGCCAATACCCTGTCGCCGGGGGAACAGGTGCTGATGTTCGAGACCGGCCACTTCGCCTCGCTGTGGCATCGTCTGGCCCTGCGTCTTGGACTCGAGCCCGAGTTTCTGGGCCTGCCGGGGGCCGAGGGCTGGCGCCACGGTGTCCAGGCCGACATGATCGAGGCACGCCTCAAGCAAGACACCGAACAGCGGATCAAGGCGGTGTGCGTGGTCCACAACGAGACCTCCACCGGTGTTACCAGCGACATCGCCGCGGTGCGCCGCGCGATCGACGCCGCCGGTCATCCGGCGCTGTTGCTGGTCGATACCATCTCGGGGCTTGCCAGCGCCGACTATCGCCACGACGAGTGGGGTGTCGACGTCACTATTTCCGGCTCCCAGAAGGGACTGATGCTGCCGCCGGGGATCAGCTTCAACGCGATCTCCGACAAGGCCCTGGCCGCCAGTCGCGAGTCGCGGCTGCCCAAGAGCTTCTGGGCCTGGGACGAGATCCTCGAGGCCAACCAGGGCGGCTACTGGCCCTATACCCCCAATACCAATCTGCTCTACGGCCTCAACGAGGCCATCGACATGCTGCTGGACGAGGGGATGGATAACGTCCTGGCCCGTCATCAGCGCTGGGCGGCGGGCGTGCGCGCGGCGGTGAACGCCTGGGGACTCGAGATCCAGTGCCAGGACCCCGAGGTCTACTCGCCGGTGCTGACCGGCGTGGTGATGCCGGAGGGCGTCGACGCCGATGCCGTGCGCAAGCTGATCTACGAGCGCTTCGACCTGTCGCTCGGCACCGGGCTTGGCAAGGCCAAGGGACGCATGTTCCGTATCGGCCACCTGGGCGACTGCAACGACCTGACGCTGATGGCGACCCTGGCCGGCTGCGAGATGGGGCTGAAACTCTCCGGGGTGAGCCTTGCCGGCAGCGGCGTCGAGGCTGCCATGGCGTACTTCTCCGAGAACCCGGCGCCCCACGTGGCCCGCCCTGCTCGCGATTGAACCACCGCCCGCCCGTCGGCGGTGCTGTCGCCGACGGTCTACCCAGGGTTATCAAGGAGAGGGTGATGAACTCGTTGACGTCTGCCGCCAAGGGGCGGGATGCACGGATCCAGCCGCTGCCGGACTTTGCCGCGCGCCTGGCCAGGGAAATCCAGGGCGAGGTGCTGTTCGACGCCGCCAGTCGCGGCCGTTATTCCACCGACGCCTCGATCTATCAGATCACCCCGGTGGGCGTGGTGATCCCGCGCCATCAGGATGATCTGGCCACGGCCCTGGAGATCGCTCGTGGGGAAGGCATTCCGGTGCTGCCTCGCGGCGGCGGCACCAGTCAGTGCGGACAGACGGTGGGAGAGGCGCTGGTGATCGACGCCAGCCGCCATCTGAACGGTGTGGTGTCCTTCGACAAGGAGGCGCGCACGGTGGTGGTCGAGCCCGGCATCGTGCTCGATCACCTCAACGCCTGGCTCAAGCCCCATGGCCTGTGGTTCCCGGTGGATGTTTCCACCAGCGCCCAGTGCACCCTGGGCGGCATGGCCGGCAACAACTCCTGCGGCTCGCGCTCGATCCACTACGGCAACATGGTGCATAACGTCCAGGCGCTGGACGTACTGCTGGCCGACGGCGAGAAGGTGCACCTCGGTCTGGTCGACGAGCTGGCCGCCGGTTCCCGGGCGGCGCGGCTGGCCGAGCAGGTCGAGGCCATCGCCCGGCGCGAAGGCGAGCGCATCCGCGAGCATTATCCCAAGGTGCTCAGGCGGGTGGCGGGCTACAACCTCGATCTGTTCGACTGTCAGAACCCGCTGCCCTATGAGGCCGACGGTCGCGCCAACCTGGCCCATCTGCTGGTGGGGTCCGAGGGCACCCTGGCGCTGACCCGCCAGTTGACCCTGAAGCTGTCACCTCTGCCGCAGCACAAGGTGCTGGGGGTGGTGAACTTCCCCACCTTCTATCAGGCCATGGACCTGACCCAGCACATCGTGACCCTGTCACCGACGGCGGTGGAGCTGGTCGATCAGACCATGATCGCGCTGTCGCTGGAGAATCCGTCCTTCCGTCCGGTGATCGAGAAGGCCCTGATCGGCAAGCCCGAGGCGGTGCTGCTGGTGGAATTCGCCGGCGAGAACCGAGACGAGCTGCTGGCGAGCCTGGCTCGGTTGAACGAGCTGATGGCAGACCTGGGGCTTCCGGACTGTGTCGTCGACATGCCCGAACCCAAGGCCCAGAAGGCGCTGTGGGACGTGCGCAAGGCGGGACTCAACATCATGATGAGCATGAAGGGCGACGGCAAGCCGGTGTCCTTCATCGAGGACTGTGCGGTGCCGCTCGAGCATCTGGCCGAGTACACCGACAAGCTCACCGAGGTGTTCCATCGTCACGGCACCGAGGGCACCTGGTACGCCCACGCCAGCGTCGGCACCCTGCACGTGCGCCCGATTCTCGACATGCGCCGGGACGGCGCCGAGAAGATGCGCGCCATCGCCGAGGAGGCCTCGGCACTGGTCAAGGCCTACAAGGGGGCCTACTCCGGTGAGCACGGCGACGGCATCTGTCGCGGCGAGTGGGTGGCCTGGCAGTTTGGCGAGACACTCAACGACGCCTTCCGCGAGGTCAAGGGGCTGTTCGACCCGGACAACCTGCTCAACCCCGGCAAGATCGTCGACACCCCGAAGATGGACGACTCGCGGCTTTTCCGCTTTCCCGGGGAGTACCAGCGCATCGAACTGACGCCGGCGCTGGACTGGTCGCCCTGGAACGTCGAGCGAGATCCCTTGAACGGCGAGCAGACCCCACCGGGTAGCGGCCGCGATGTCACCGGCGGCCTCGCCAGCGCAGTGGAGATGTGCAACAACAACGGCCACTGCCGCAAGTTCGACGCCGGCACCATGTGTCCTAGCTATCGCATTACCCGCGACGAGAAGCACCTGACCCGCGGCCGCGCCAATACCCTACGCCTGGTGTTGTCCGGCCAGCTCGGTCGCGACGGCCTGGCCAGCGACGAGGTCAAGGAGGCGCTCGATCTGTGCGTTTCCTGCAAGGGCTGCAAACGTGACTGTCCCACCGGCGTCGATATGGCGCGGATCAAGATCGAGGCCCGGGCGGCACGGGTCGCCAAGGAAGGGGTGTCAGTGCGCGAGCGCCTGATCGGTGACCTGCCAAGGCGCGCGCCGGTGCTGCGACGCCTGTCACCCTTGGTGAAGGCCATCGACGGCATGCCCTGGCTGGCCTCACCGCTGAAGCGGGCGCTGGGGCTGGCCGAGGAGCGCGCGCTGCCACGCGTCACCGACGACTACCTGGGGCGGGCCCGACAGGGCGAGCGACCGGCCGTTGGCGACCAGGCGGTGAAGGAGGTGGTGCTGTTCGTCGACACCTTCAACAACTATATGGAAGCCGACAACGCCGAGGCCGCCATGCGCGTGCTTCAAGCCGCGGGTTACCAGGTGATCCTGGCGAGCGCTGCGGATCGTCGTCCGCTGTGCTGCGGGCGTACCTACCTGGCCAGCGGTCAGGTCGATCGGGCCCGGGCGGAGGCCGAGCGGACCCTGGCGGCGCTGACGCCCCACGTGGAGAAAGGGCTTGCCGTGGTCGGGCTCGAGCCATCCTGCCTGCTGACCCTGCGCGACGAGTTCCTGGGCTTCGGCCTGGGCGAACCCGCCAAGCGACTGGCCGAGGCGAGCCTGTTGTTCGAGGAATTTCTGGTGCGCGAGAAGGATGCCGGCAGGCTCGAGCTGTCGCTCGAGGCGCTGCCGGTGTCGCGGGCGCTGCTCCATGGTCACTGTCACCAGAAGGCGTTCGATGCCCTGACGCCGGTGCAGCAGGTGCTGTCCTGGATTCCCGAACTCGAGGTGGAGACCATCCAGTCGTCGTGCTGTGGCATGGCCGGCAGCTTCGGCTACGAGCGTGAGCACTATGAGGCCTCCATGCAGATGGCGGAACTCTCGTTGCTGCCGGCGGTGCGCGACGCCGAGGATGCGTTGATCGTGGCCGACGGCACCAGCTGTCGTCACCAGATTCGTGACGGTGCCGCACGTGAGGCGCGTCATGTCGCCAGGGTGCTGGCCGAGGCGCTGGCCTGAATCGTCGGGAGGGCAGGGGGCCAATGCGCGTGGGGGCAGTCCTCAGACGAAATCCGAACTGGCATACTCGGGGAAAGGGCAGCGCGAACAAGGAGAGCGCCATGATCGACCTACGCAGCGATACCGTGACCCAACCGACCGAGGCCATGCGTGATGCCATGGCCATCGCACCGGTGGGCGATGACGTCTGGGGTGATGACCCCAGCGTCGCCGCCTTCGAGGCTGAGGTGGCCGATCGCGCGGGCTTCGCCGCGGCGGCCTTCTTTCCCTCCGGCACCCAGAGCAATCTGACCGCCATGCTGGTCCACTGCGCGCGTGGCGACGAAGTGATCGCCGGGCAACGCTCGCACATCTATCGCGATGAAGGCGGCGGTGCTGCAGTCCTTGGCGGCATCCAGCCCCAGCCCCTGGCCCAGCAGGCAGATGGACGCATGGCGCTGGAGGATATCGCCGAGGCCATCAAGGGAGACGATATCCATCATGCGCGAACCCGACTGATCGCACTGGAAAATACCTTTCAGGGCCGGGTATTGCCCCAGGACTATGTGCAGGAGGTGACCGGCCTTGCCGCCGAGCGAGGCCTGGCCTGTCACCTCGATGGCGCCCGCCTGTTCAACGCCAGCGTCGCCACAGGAAAGTCGCTGGCGGAGCTGTGTGCCGGTTTCGATTCTGTATCGCTGTGCTTTTCCAAGGGGCTGGGCGCGCCGGTGGGCTCGTTGCTGGTCGGCGGCGAGCGCTTTATCGCCGCGGCCCGTCGCTGGCGCAAGACGCTGGGAGGCGGTATGCGCCAGTCGGGGCTGCTGGCGGCGGCCTGTCGGTATGCCCTGCATCACCATGTGGAGCGACTGGCCGACGACCACCGTCATGCCCGCCAGCTCGCCGAGTGGCTGGGTGGTATTGAAGGCATCGGGGTGGCAGGTCAGGCCACCAACATGGTCTTTCTCGACGTGCCGGCTCCTCACTGCGCCGCACTGGAGGGCTTTCTTGCCGAGCGTGGCATCTTGATCGCGGTGAGGCCGCGCACCCGCCTGGTGACCCATCTGGGGGTCAGCGAGTCGGATGTACGTCGAGTGGCGACGGAGATCGCAGCGTACTTTGCCTCTCTCGCACAGGAACCGACAACGGAGTAGGCAGAGTTTGGAAACAGCGTCCACTATATAGGCAGGGTGGGCGCCCAGCGCCCCCCATCCACAAGGATAACCTCGTCAGGAGCGGGCCATGGCCATCTATCGTCTGGGTAACCATTCCCCCCATATTCATCGCACCGTCTTCGTCGCCGAGAGCGCCGAGGTCATCGGCCAGGTGAAAATCCATGAAGACGCCAGCATCTGGTACCAGGCGGTACTCAGGGGCGACACCGAATCACTTGAAGTGCGTGAAGGCAGTAATATCCAGGATGGCGCCGTGCTGCACGCAGATCCCGGCTACCCGCTGTCGGTAGGACCGGGCGTCACGGTGGGGCACCAGGCGATGTTGCATGGCTGCACCGTGGGCGAGGGCTCGTTGATCGGCATTCAGGCGGTGGTGCTCAACGGCGCCGTGATCGGCAAGAACTGCCTGATCGGGGCAGGGGCGCTGGTCAAGGAAGGCGCCGAGATCCCCGACAACAGCCTTGTCGTCGGCTCGCCGGGCAAGGTGATCCGGCAACTGGACGACAAGGCCATCGCCGCACTCAAGACCAATGCCGAGGGCTACGTGACCAAGGCGCGGCTACATCGTACCCGGCTGGCTCGCATCGGCTAGGTCATCAGAGCCTGCGCTCTTCGACGTTTCGGACAGCGCCTGGCCCCCCTTCGCAAGAGGCCACGGACACTTCGCCGCGCTGTCTGTGGTCTGCGGGCAACTCGTCATCACCCTGGAGGGAGCAGCGTCCCCGGCCTAGAGATGTCGTCGGGTCGGCCTTCTGTGCCGCTTGACCCTGTGTGGACCGGGAGCCTTGTGCCTCAGCAACAGCATGGATTCCGAGGATCTCGCGCCGTTGGTAATCACCACGACGGCGATCACGGTGATCATGGCAAGCAGCAGATAGGACATCTGAATTTCCCCTGGTCGAGAGTCGTGGCCCTTGTCGAGGCCATGCGTCCGTGGGCGCTCACGAAGAGCCATCCCCTGGTCAGCACGCAGGCGACGCGCCTTGCCGGTGAACCTGAAAGCAAGAATGCTGCACGTGCGTACTACACTGAATTAACTCTAGGCGCAGGGTATAAGGGTCGCCATATCGGCACAGAGGTAGTCGAACTGTGCTTAGAGTGGCGCAGTTCTCGAGCAAAGGTGGCGCCTGTCGCCAACAAGAAGGGGGTGTCATCGTCGATGACACCCCCTTGTCGGTCAGCCAGGTGGCGCCTGGCTTGGCGCAGTGCCTACTGCAACAGCCCCATCAGCGGGTCGGAGATACCGACGACCTGCATCGCCACCAGCCCGATCAGCCCAGCCGCGAGCACATAGTAGATGGTCGGCAGGATGGTCTTGCGAATGGTGATGCCCTCGCGTCCCAGCAGGCCCACGGTGGCCGAGGCGGCTACCACGTTGTGGATGGCGATCATGTTGCCGGCGGCGGCGCCGACGGCCTGAAGCGCCACCATCAGCGCGGTGGACACACCGAGTTGCTGGGCCACGTTGAACTGGAAGTCTGCCAGCATCAGGTTGGACACGGTGTTGGAGCCGGCGATGAAGGCACCCAGCGCGCCGACGGCAGGAGCGAACAGCGGATAGATGTCGCCGACACCGTTGGCCACCGCGGTGGCCATGGCCACCGGCATGGAGGCCAGATCCGCGCCGTTGACGCCGGAGTTGATCAGAATGCGCACCATGGGGATGGTGAACACCAGCACGAAGCCGGCGCCCAGCAGGGTACGGCTGGATTCACTGAAGGCCGCCTTGAGCTGATTGCCGTTCATGCGATGCATCAGAGCGGTGATCAGCACCACCATCAGCAGGATTCCGCCGGGCAGGTAGAGTGGCTGCAGGCTGCCGGAGATACCGGCCTCACCCAGGATGTCGCTGAAGCCCAGGCTTACCGAGGTCAGTGCCTGCTTGAACGGCTCGATGGTACGTGACGCCACCAGCAGTACCGCCAGCAGCACGTAGGGCAGCCAGCCCATGAAGGTGCTCATCGGTGCGCGGCCCACGACCTCGTCGGCCTTGATGCTGAGCTTGCCGATCCAGTGGGCAGGCCAGCTGTCACTTTCCGGGAAGTCCCAGCTCTTTTCGGGAATCAGGAAACCGCGACGGGCGGCCGGGACCACGATGGCAAGGCCTACCATGGCGCCGATCATCGACGGGAATTCGGGGCCCAGGAAGACTCCGGCCAGGGCGTAGGGCACCACGAAGGCGACGCCTGCGAAGATCGCGAAGGGAGCAATCGCCAGGCCTTCCTTCCAGGAGCGGTTGGCACCGAAGAAGCGCACCATGACGCTGACCATGATCAGCGGCATCAGCACACCGACCACGGCATGCACCAGCGCGACTTCTCCGGCAATCAGGCGGAAGTACTCCATCCAGGTGGAGCCACCGGCTTCCAGCGTCTCGGTGATGCCGACCCTGTCCAGGCCACCGGCGACACCGACCACGATGGGGGTGCCGACAGCGCCGAAGGACACCGGAGTGGACTGGATCATCATGCCCACCACCACAGCGGCAAGTGCCGGGAAGCCCAGCGCGACCATCAGCGGGGCGGCCACCGCCGCCGGCGTGCCGAAGCCCGAGGCGCCCTCGATGAAGCAGCCGAACAGCCAGGCCACGATGATCGCCTGGACGCGGCGGTCCGGGCTGATGCCGGAGAAGCCATTGCGGATGGCGGCGATACCGCCGGAGTGCTTCAGGGTGTTGAGCAGCAGGATGGCGCCGAAGATGATCCACAGGATCGCCACGGTCAGGATCAACCCTTGCAGGGTCGAGGCCAGGACCCGTGTGAAGGTCATGTCCCAGGCCACCAGGGCAATCAGCGCGGTGACCAGAAAGACGATGGGCATGGCGACCTTGGCGGCCATGCGCATGCCGATCAGCAGGATGCCGGCCAGTATGAGCGGCACAAAGGCTATCAAGGCTAGAGTGGTGTCGGTCATGGTGTTGGGGTCTCTTGTCGTGTCCTTGTTTGTAATATCCGTTGTGTCGAAGTTGGCGGTCTCACGCCGGGGTAAGGCTCGGACAAGGCGGCACGATAAGCCGACTAGCGAAATCGTTCTAGACTGGGATATTGGTCAGACCAATGCGGTGCTGACGACTCCTCGTCCGATCATTCTTCAAATTTATTGTTTAACAGTAGGTTAGAGTCGACAAAGCCGCTGGAGGCGGGTGCGAACGAGGCTAGTTTCTTAGACTAATGGACAGGTTTGTCTCCATCCCTCAGGAAATCATGGCGTTGGCGAGGTGGGCGGTTGATGGCACTATCGGCAGACATTCCCCCTCTAGAGGTATCTGGCATGGCCCTGGTGATGTACGACCTGTGTGGCATCGACGAATCACTGCGTTTTTCTCCCTTCTGCTGGCGAGCCAAGCTGGCCATCGCCCACAAGGGGCTCGAGGTGGAGGCGCGGCCCTGGTGCTTTACCGAAAAGGAAAAGCTCGAATTCACGGACCATGACAAGGTCCCGGTGCTGATCGATGGCGACGAAGTGATCACCGACAGTTTCGAGATCCTGCGTTACCTGGATCGTGCCTACCCTGAGGCCCCGACGCTGCTTGGCGGTCCCTTGGCCGAATCCCGCGCCCGCTTTTTCAAGCACTACAGCGAGCGCGCCCTGCAGTTGCCGATCCTGCGCACCATCGTGATGGACCTGATGAACGCCATCCATCCCAAGGACCGCGACTACTTCCGCACCACTCGTGAAAAACGCCTGGGCATGACGCTGGAGCAGTTCCATTCTCCGGCCAAGGGGCTCAGCCAGCTCGATAGCGCCCTGGAGCCCCTGCGTGGCCAGCTGTCGGGAAGCGACTTCATCGATGGCGATGCGCCCGGTGCGGCGGACTACCTGGTGTTTGCCAACTTCATGTGGGCGCGTTCGGTGTCCACCGCGGATCTGGTGTCCAATGCCGATCCGGTCTACGCCTGGATCGAGCGGATGCTTGATGCCAATGGCGGTGTCGGCCGCAACGCGGTGCGCATCTGTGATATCGAAGGCGCCTATCGCGCCTGACCCTTGCTGCCGAGCGAGGCGACGCCCTGATATCGTCGTCTCGCTCTTTGCCCTCTGCTCTGTCTCGCACTCTGCTCTCTGCTCTCTGCTCTCTGCTCTCCGCTCTCTGCTCTCTGCTCTCTGCTCTCTGCTCTCTGCTCTCTGCTCTCTGCTCTCTGCTCGCGACTCTCGACTCTCGACTCCTCGTTGCGCTTCCCTCCTCAGTTTCCTTCGGTAAGCTTTCGCCTTTAGTCTGCGGCGATCATGACCCCTCGGTTATTACCGCATGTCGATCATGGCTTTAGAGGATCGCCGGCAAGGGCCCTCGTCTTGGCTAATCTTGCAGATATCTTTTGGAAGGCCATCGGACAACGCTGCGGTAGCTGTACCGAGCTGGTGAATCTGCTTGCAAGTTGCTCCGGTGGCCCGTCGGAAATGGCGAAGCAGCGGTCTTGTGTTTGATGACGAAACTGTCGATTGTCGCTATTGACGACTGTCGTTATTAGCGATTGTTCTTGTCGTTATTTCTTACAAAAGCGTGTTTGTTGTGCTTCTGGAGCTGGCGCCGCTGCTGTCATCAGAGCGTCAATCATCTACTGCTATGGTGCGAATGGTGCGCCGCTGGGTAGATACTGAGAATGCTGGGTGACTATACCCGCGTTAGTGTAATTAGTGGCTCGTATATGCCTTATATGATGTTGCGGTGCAGCAAGGTGCGTTCTAGTCTTCACATGCGAGACGATTCTGTGCTCGTTTGAAGACGATATGTAACCGGTGCAGCACAAGATACTGCCAGGCTGCCTCGTCTCGTCGTTGTTACGGCGGTCAGGCTGCCCGTGGGCCGAGCGTGCTGGCATACCTATAGGGAGTACCAACATGAGCGAGAACAAGGCAATGCCGACAATGGAAAACATGATCCCCTCCATGGACAAATTGTTGAGTCCGTGGCGTGAGGGGAGCCTGCTGACGCTGGAGTATTCCCAGAAGATGCTGGATGTGCGTTTCAAGACCATGGACTCCGCCATGAAGGCAGGTATCGCACAGGCCCGGTCCTGGTGCGAAGTGCGCGATGCCGAAAGTCTGAAGAACGCCAGCCAGTCCCAGCAGGAAACCCTGTCGGTGATCGGAGAGAGCCTGCGCGAGGAGAGCGAGACGTTGCTCAAGTTGAGCAAGGAGTACCAGGAAAAGTGTCAGGGAGTGGCCAAGGAAGCGCTGGATTCGGCCAAGGAGTAGCGGCGAAGCTGGTCCGTTCTGGACGCCAGGGGCGTCGGCTGGAGACATCGGCTAGCGTCATCGTCGAGGAATATTGCCCGCAGACACGGCCCTGAGACACGGCCCGGATACATGGCTCGGCGATATGGCCCGGAGATATCGACGTCGACATGTCGATGATGACACCGGCAGGCTCAAGCAGAGATATCAAAAAAGAAGAATGGAGCCAGCAGGAACGTCACCAGCAAGCGTTTAGCTAGCAAGAGATTGGCTAGAAAGAATTTAGCTAGAAAGAGATTAGCTAGAAAGAGATTAGTCAGAAGTAAATAAAGCAGTAAAAAAGGTGCCTGGCCCCGAGCGACAGGCGCTGCGCAAGTCGCGGAAAGGTGGGCACGAGCGTAATGATCCCGCCTTGGGTGCAGTTTCAGCATGGTCGTGAGATGAGGTAGTGCAACTCAAGCGAGAGCGACGAGCCCCATAAGTGAGGTAGCGCAACTCTACTGTCGTGCAGCTGGCAGGGTCCAGAGCATGACTCGGTGGTTCGCTGAACGTGGCCGATGGGCACCACGTGAAAGGGTCTGGTAGGCCGCCATCCACATGGGGCCGTTCATCCACGACCAGCCCGGACGCGAAAAGCGTGACGATTTCAGGATGACGAGAGCGCCAAGGCCTCTGGTCATCGACGTAGGGTTTGGCGGCCGGTCACCAGGTGACCGGCCGTTTTTGTGTGCTTGCTACTTCAGCTAGCGCGATCTTCCAGTCGGAACCGAGCGATCCGATTGATCTGCACCACGGCTTCCTGCCTTTCCTGCTCGGCTGAGTTGTTCAGGCGCTGTTCGAAGGCGGCGAGGATGGTGTGCCGATTGCCGCCCTTGACCGCCATGATGAAGGGAATACCAAAACGCGCCTTGTAGCTTTCGTTGAGGCGGGTGAAGCGCTCCAGCTCCTCCGGGGTGCACTGGTCCAGCCCGGCCCCGGCCTGCTCGCGGGTGGAGTCGTTGGTCAAATCGCCTGCGGCGGCAGCCTTGCCGGCAAGATCAGGGTGCGCCCGGATGACCTGCAGCTGTTCCTCCGGGGAGGCGTCGCTGAGGACCTGGCCCATGTGCTCGGCAAGACGTACCGGGTCGTCATGCTGCTCGTTCAGGCCACGATCGAAGGCACGCTCCGCCACCCAGGGTGAGTGCTCGAAGACGTCTCCGTAGGTGGTCACGAATTGGGTCTTGTCCATCTGGCTGGGGCGTTGGGTGAGGCTAGGCATGGGGAGTGGCTCCTGTCATGACGGCAAGGTAGATGGGGACGAGCATAGCTCTGATGACTCGTTGGTGTCGGTCACACCTTGTTGGCAGCGGGCGTAGGCGCAGACGGCAAGAGGTCGGTCGAGCCTCTGTTGCTGTCGGCAAACACCAGGCAGCTATGCATGCTCAAACTGTATACAAAAAATAGTTTGAAATGTACTCTTAATTTGGTCAATGATGTATGTTGTCATGGTTCCACACCACCATGCACTGGTTCCGCCATGCCGGCATCACTGAAGTCACCTTCGTGTTGCTGCAAGCCACGACCGGCGAAAGCCTCTGGCCAGGTGTGACGAGAGACGATGATGCTCCATATCAGTGATTCACTTTAGCCAGTCCAGGACTGGATACATTGACCCGCTGATCGACCCGCTGATGACCCGCGAGAGGGGAGGACACTTATGGGACGCCTGACCACCCATGTACTGGATACCGCGCTTGGCCGCCCAGGCCAGGGGATTCGTATTGAGCTCTTCCGCATCCTTGGCGACGAACGTCAGCGCCTCGGGGAGACGATGACCAACGATGACGGGCGCTGTGATAGCCCGATCCTCGAAGGCGACGACTTCGTCGAAGGAGAGTACGAACTGCTGTTTCACGCCGGTGACTATCTGCGCGCCCTGGGTGTCGAGGCCTCGGAGCCGCGTTTCCTCGATCGGATTCCCCTGAGATTCGGCGTGGCGGATGCCAGTGAGCACTACCATGTGCCGCTCTTGCTGTCGCCTTATAGCTACTCCACCTACCGCGGAAGCTGAGCGTCATCGAGCACGATCAACCAGGCAGCCATCGATACTGACTGCCTTCCAACAACAACTGAAGTCGGGATAGGGCCATGTCATCGTACCTGTTGGACGTGAGCAATTTTCTGCTGCGCTGGCTGCATGTCATCGCGGCCATCGCCTGGATAGGCGAGTCGATCTACTTTGTCATGCTGGACAACTCGTTGAAGACCCCCAAGGACGAAGAAGACCGCGGCAAGGGTGTGTTCGGCGAAATGTGGGCGGTCCACGGGGGCGGCTTCTACCACAATCAGAAATACGCCACGGCGCCGGCCAAGCTGCCGGACGATCTGCACTGGTCCTTCTGGAAGGCCTATACCACCTGGCTGTCCGGTTTTGCGCTGTTCGTGATTCTGTACATGGCCAACCCCAGTTTCTACCTGGTCAACCCCCAGAGTCCCTGGGAGTGGGCCGCCAATCTGTCCGGCTGGCAGGCCAATGTGGTGGCGCTGCTGTTCCTGCTCGGTGGCTGGGTCGTCTACAACGAGATGTGCAAGCGTGTCAGCCCCAACATGGAGCGCGATGGCCTCTTGAGCCTGGGTGTCGCCGTCATGATGGTGGTGGTGGCCTATCTCAGCGTGCATATCTTCGCCGGACGTGCCGCCTTCCTGCTGACCGGTGCCGTCATGGCCACCGCCATGTCCGCCAACGTCTTCTTCTGGATCATTCCGGGTCAGCGCCGCATGGTGAAGGCGATGAAGGCGGGCGAGACGCCCAACCCCCTGGACGGCAAGCGCGGCAAGCAGCGCTCGGTGCACAACACCTACTTCACCCTGCCGGTGGTGCTGCTGATGATCAGCAACCACTATTCCTTCGCCTATACCAGCGACTGGGCCTGGGTGATCATGGCGCTCTTGATCTTTGCCGGCGCCCTGATTCGCCAGTACTTCGTGCTGATGCACAGCGGTCAGCACAAGCCGAGTTACCCGGCCGCCGGGGTGGCGCTGATTCTGGTGGCCTTCGCGGTGGGGGCTCCGAGCCTGACGACCAGTCCGGCCGCCGACAACGCCAACAGCGGCAGCAGTGCACCGGTTGCAGCAGACGCTTCGCCGTTGGCCCAGGTGCATGCTGTCATGCAGGAGCGCTGTGTCAGCTGCCACGCCGCCCAGCCCGCCCACGCCGGATTCACCGCTCCGCCCGCCGGTGTGGCGCTGGAAACCGAGGCCCAGGTCGAGCAGCAGAAGGCCGCGATCCAGCAGGTGGTCGCCAGCGGCTATATGCCGCTTGGCAACCTGACCCAGATGACCGACGAGGAGCGCGCTCTGGTCGCCAACTGGGGCGAATAGAGGCCAGGATGAGCCGCAGTTGCCCCGGCGAGACGCGGGGAACTGCGGTTCTTTCCTGTCGGTATATCTCGTATACAATGGGGATATATTGCATCCGAGGACAGTGTCGATGAATCAGCGCGTGAAGCCTTCGCCCCCCGCCTCACCGGCCCCCAGACAGGGCAAGAACGGTGACGGCGCCGAGCGTCACGAGGCCATTCATCGCTCGATCAGCGACGCCATCATCGAGCACCGGCTCAAGCCGGGCGCACGTTTGCGCGAGGATGCCCTGTCCGAGGTGTTCGGGGTCAGTCGTACCGGCATTCGCAAGATCCTTCAGCGCCTGGCGCTGGAGCAGCTCGTCACCCTGACGCCACGCCGTGGCGCCAGCGTGACGCGTCCTACCGCTGACGAAGCCAAGGACGTGTTCGACGCCCGCCAGATGGTCGAGTGCGGGCTGATGTCGGATATCGCCAGGCGCATCACCCAGGACGACATCGTCACCCTCAAGGACATGGCCCAGCGCGAGCGGGAAGCGCTGCGCAGTGGCGAGCAGAGCGTCGCGATTCGCCTGTCCGCCGACTTCCACACCTACCTGGCCCGGGTCTCCGGCAACCGCACCCTGGCGGATTTCGTCGAGCGCCTGTGTTCGCGCAGTTCGCTGATTCTGGCCGTCTATGGCAACGCCGGGCACCTGGGCTGCGAGTCACACGACCATCAGGATCTGATCCAGTACCTGGAAGACGGCAAGGGCGAGCGCGCCGCCGCCTTCATGGGCCGCCACCTCAAGGCCATCGAGGCCTCGTTGTCGATCGTCGAGGAAGAGGACGAGGCACCCAACCTGTTCGATATCTTTGCGCCCTGACGCTTACCGTGTCTGTAGAAATCCTGGCTCTGAAACGACAAGGCTCCCGGCGATCGCCGGGAGCCTCGTTGCTTGTTGCTAGTTGCTAGTTGCTGCTCGAGGAAGCTCGGCTGTCGGGCCTGGCCTCAGTGGGCCGTCACCGCCTGCTTGTGCTTGCGCATCAGCGCGTAGTAGATGGCGCCACCGAGTGCTGCCCCCATCATCCAGCCGAAGCCGGCCAGCCCCTGCAGGGCAGGCACCACCACCGTCGCCAGCGAAAAGATCGCGGCCAGCGCAAAGGCCGCCACGGCGTGCAGGTTCCAGCCGTTGGTGTAGGTGTAGGCGTCGCCTTCACGAGAGGAGAACAGCGCCTGGACGTCGAGTCGGCGGCCCTTGATCAGGTAGAAGTCGACCACGATGATGCCGTAGAACGGAGCGACGATGGCACCCACGGCGTTGACGAAGCCGGGCACGCCGATCTGGCTGATCACCGAGACCCACAACGCGCTGACGAAGAACGCCACGCAGGCGGTGATCAGGCCGCCGACCTTGAAGCTGATCACCCGAGGAAAGAGGTTGGCCAGGTCGTAGGCCGGGGGAATGAAGTTGGCCACCAGGTTGATGCCGACGGTGGCGGCGAAGAAGGTGACCGCCGCCAGCAGCGTCAACGGCAAGGCGTCGACCCGTTCGACGATATCGGTGGGGTTGGTCAGGGCCTCGCCGAACAGCACCAGGGTACCGGCGGTGATGATCAGCGCGATAAAGGAGAAGAAGGCGACGTTGAGGGGAAGCCCCAGCAGGTTGCCAAGCTTCATCTGACGTTCGGTTCTGACGAAGCGGGTAAAGTCGCCGAAGTTGATCACCACGGCGGCGAAGTAGGCCACCATGGTACCGACCACGGCAGCGAAGGCGCCGATGCCACCACCGCCTTCCCCGCTGGCCGAGAAGATGGTGCCCACCGCCGGCAGCAGCTCGCTGCCGGCCTGCCACCAGACCACCACCATCAGCGCCACCATGACCACGTAGACCAGCGGCCCCGCCCAGTTGAGGAAGTGCTTGATGCGCTCGATCCCCGACCAGAAGATCGCGATCTGAAACAGCCACACCAGCACGAAGGACAGCCAGGCGACCGGTGACAGACCGAGCATGCCGGCCCCGCCGTCGGTACCGATCAGGGCGGTGATCATCAGGGTGACGGCGGTGGAGGCGAAGTAGGTCTGCACGCCGTACCAGAAGATCCCGACCAGGGCGCGCAACAGCGCCGGCAGGTTGGAGCCGCGCACGCCCAGGCTCGCCCGCACCATGACCGGGAAGGGGATGCCGTAGCGCACGCTGGGGGCACCGGTCAGATTGACTAGAAACATCACGATCACCCCGGCCAGGATGATCGCCGCCATCACCGCCCAGCCGCTCAGGTTGTAGGACAAGAACAGCGAGGCGGCCAGGGTGTAGCCGAACAGGCTCTGGATGTCATTGGACCAGACGTTGAAGATCTCGAAGGCGCCCCAGTTTCGCCGAGCGTGGGGCAGCGGGGCCAGGTCCTCGTTGTACAGGCCCGGATCGACCCGGGAGGTATCGAGGCTTAGATCGTCATGGGACATAAAGGTGTCTCTTTCTTGTTTCTGTTGTTGTTTCAGCCGTCGTGACTATTGATGCAAAGGACGCGCTCAGTCGCGGCCCAGGGCCGCGACCGCCGCCCTGGCCGCCGCACTGACGGCTATCACCAAGGGCACTTCGGTGCTGTCCTGAAGGCGAATGGCGGCATCTGACAAGGGCCCCCCGCCCATGATCACGGCTTCGGCGCCGTCTTCGCCGACCGAGGCCTCGATGGCGTCAGCCAGGGCGGTATCGAGTGCCTGCGGCGAGTCGAGCAAAGCAACCGGATCGCCGGGGGTGACGCGGGTGCCTCTGTACTGATCCTGATAGCCCAGAGCCTCGGCCTTGGCGGCAAAGGACTCGATCAGTGCCGGGTCAGGGGTGATGGTGGCGATACCGAAGGGGCGGCCATCGCGCGCTGCCTCGTGGAAGACCTCTTCGCCGATGCCGAATACAGGAATGTCGACGGCTTCGCGCAGTTGATCAAGTCCGGGATCGCTGAAGGCCGAAACGATAATGGCGCCGGTGGATGGGTCCTCGGCGGCCTGGCGGCCCAGTTCGACTACGCCTTGGCTCGCCGCGACCATATCCTCGGGGGTGGTCAAGAGGCGAGGCGCCGAGGTATTGCTGACCCCGACAACCCGCGCCTTTCCCTGGGCTTCCCGCTCGGCCAGCGCTGCCATGGCTTGGGTGGCGGTATCGCTGGAGTTGGGGTTGATGAGCACGATGGTGCTCAGGGGGGCCGATGCTGGTTTTTCGGCGCTGGCCATCGGCGCAACGGCCATCATCAGGGCGAGCCCGGGAATGGCGACAGCCTGGAGCAGGGAAGGAAGAGAGAGTGTCATCTTGTTGTCCTCGGAATTCGACGAGTGCGAGGCGCCCGACCACCTGGGGTCGGGGCCTCGCCTTGTTCACTGAGTAAAGCGCTGGCAGCCCTTCCAGTAGCGCATCAGCAGCAGGTAGGTGAGGCCCGCAGGGATCAGGCTTGCGTACCAGGACACTGTGGGCATGCTGAAGGCGGCGACGACGCCCACCGCGGTGGCGATGAAGGCGGCCAGATTGACGCCTCGGTAAGGGCCGTTCTCGTCGTACAGCTTGTCCAGATCCAGGGTACGGCGGCGAATCAGGTAGTAGTCCACCACCAGCACCGCGAAGATCGGGCCGAGGAAGGAGGAGTAGGTCTGCACGAACACCTGCAGGCCGGCGGCGGACTCGTCCTTGACCAGCTCCCAGGGAAAGGTCGCGAAGGCCAGCAGGCCGACGACCACCGTTGCCTTGCGGAAGCTCATCTTGAAGGTGTCCATCAGCACATAGGTGGGCGGCACCACGTTATTGAGCACGTTGGTGGTGACCTGGGCGAAGGCGATGAACAGCAGGGTCGTCATCAGCAGCGGCGTGTTGTCGACGGCGTTGGCGAAGACCTTGATCGGGTCGGCCACGCCGGTGGCCTCGGACACCATGTAGCCGATCAACCCCATGAACAGCGTGCACGGCAGGATCGACATGGCGTAGATGGTGGTCAACAGACCCGGCCCGGTGCCCTTGACGTGCTCGCGGGAGTAGTCGCTGACATTGAGCATCATGGTCGAGTAGATGCCCAGAAACAGCATGGTGGCACCCCAGAAAGGCAGCCCCCAGGAGCCTTCCATGGTCAACAGGTTGGCCGAGAGGGCATCGCCGTAGCGGACCACGGTGCTATAGAACATGTAGACCAGCGAGGCCAGGATGAAGGCGCTACCCACGTTCTCCAGCCACTTGATGCCCTGGAAGCCGAGCACCGACAGGCCGATCTGCAGAAACTGAAAGCCGATGAAGAACACGATCAGGTTGTCGTAGCCGAACAGGGTGGCCGACACCAGGTTCAGGGCGCCCGCTCCGATCCAGCTCTGAAAGCCGTACCAGACGATGGCCGGCACCGCCCTGACCAGTCCTGGCAGACGAGTGCCCTGGAAACCGAAGGCGCTGCGCGCCTGGACCATGAAAGGAATGCCGTACTTGTAGCCCGCGGCGCCATTGATGGCCAGGGCGATGCCGATGACGAAACAGCCGATGGCGATGGCCACCGTGGCCTGGATCAGGTTGAGGGTGCCGACCACGCTGGAGCCCATGGTGAAGGTGCCGATCGAGACGCAGCCACCGAACCAGGCCAGCAGGTAGGAGGTGCGCCCCATGATACGGGTCTTCTGGGGGGCCAGCGATTCGTCGCCGACGCTCTTGGTGGTGGCCTCGGCGACGCCCTGGGGCTCGCCTGGCCGGGAAGTGGAAGTGGTCATCTTGGACCTCGCTCGTTGTGGATTGTTATGGGTCAAGCCTTGTCATGCGGTGAGGGGGCAGAGGGAAGGGGTCAGCGGCCGGTGGTCTCCAGATCCAGATGGGACAGATGCTGGAAGGTGCCGCTGAAGGCCTTGGGTCGGGGAAAGGCGAGGTCACCGGTCTTGCAGGTGCCAAGGCCCAGCCCTACCAGTGCCTCGCTCAGCTTCACCGCCGCCGTCACCCCTTCCACCACCGGCAGGCCCACCTCGCGGCTGATGGTCTCGGTCAGGTCGGCCATGCCGCCGCAGCCCAGCACGATGGCGCCGATGCCGTCCTCGTCCCTGGCACGACGGCTCTCCTCGATGATCTTGTCGAGTGCGCAGTCGCTATCGTCTTCAAGGTCTAGCACCGGGATCTCGGCGGCACGCACCCGGCGACACTGGTGACGGAAACCGTACTGGTCGAGCAGGTGCTCGGCGATGATCACGGTGCGTCCCAGGGTGGTCACCACCGAGAAGCGCGTGCTGATCAGGCTGGCCATATGGAAGGCCGCTTCGGCGATGCCGATCACCGGTGCACGGGTGGCTTCTCGCGCCGCCAACAGGCCCGGGTCGCCGAAGCAGGCCACCACGTAGGCATCGACCTGGGCTTCCCTGTCCATGCGCAGGACCTCCTCGACCACGCCCACGGCGCTGATCGCCTCGTCGAAATGGCCCTCGATGGAAACCGGGCCACTGACCGGCTGGGAGGCGGTGATGCGCGTGCCTGGCGCGGCGATGGCACTGCCGGCGAGGCGAATCGTCTCGGTCATGCCGGCGGTGGTGTTGGGGTTGATCAGGTGGAGATGCATGCCTGTCTTCCTTCATGGACGAGGAATTAATATCTTTGTACACAAAATAGATCGATATCGGATACGCATCAAGGGCTGAATTGGTCGAGCGCGGTTGGTGGGGAAACGCCTTAAAAAACAGTGCATTGAGTATTTTTGTGGTGCGAGGGTCACGATCATGAGGAGTGTGAACTGTAAGTGAATACTGGGTTATCGATATAGTCAGTACAATATAATGGTTATTGTTGTATACAGTTTTCGTGTATGGACTTCATGCGGCCTGTCGTCATGAACGGTATGGGCAGTGAGGGGAGGGCGTGGTCGTTGCCTCGCGGCGAGTTCTGCGGCGAGTTCTGCGGCGAAGTACGATGTGCCTTTTTCCCCTGGTAGGGGATCGATGAAGGTGTTGCCAAGAAAGTGAGTACAGTCTATTTTTAGTTTGTATACATAATGGCGTGCGGTGACGTCACGCACGGCGCGCGAAGGCAGGCGCAAGGGAGGAGCGAAGGCAGGCGCAAACGCTGCGCCCGGAGGGTAGCGTTCAGCTGAAGTGTCTCGTTGAAACGATCGGCTGAAGCGCGCTATTCAGGGAGCCCCAGGCGTCGTTGCTCATGTGTCTGGCTAGGCTCTGTCCGAAAAGTCGACGAGCGAAGGTTAGACAAGGCAAAAATTGGTGAGAAAGCGCAGTTTACAGGGTGTAAATGAGCATTTTGATCCGATTTTTAACGCCGTATTGCCGAGCGCAGGCACTTTTCAGACAAGCCTTAAAAGCGCCTGGTCCCGTGTGCCTGCCACCACGACCCGGGCCCCAGGTTCCAGAAACTGTGTTTCAGGTGCCCATTCAACCGCAGGCGTCCGGGGGCCGCAGGCACGCCACCTTGCTCTGTCGCCTATGTACTTGCACGCTCGCACGGCAGTGGTGGCCCCGGCCATCGCCCGACTTTCAGGAGAAGCTACCCATGACAACAACATCCTATCCGCGTGATCTGATCGGCTATGGTCGCACGCCTCCCCATGCCAACTGGCCGGGCAAGGCCAGGATCGCCGTGCAGTTCGTGCTCAACTACGAAGAGGGCGGCGAGAACTGTGTGCTCCATGGTGACGCGGGCTCCGAGCAGTTTCTGTCCGAGATCATCGGTGCCGACAGCTATCCCGATCGCCATCTGAGCATGGAATCGATCTACGAGTACGGCTCCCGTGCCGGGGTCTGGCGAGTGCTGCGGGAATTCGAACGGCGGGGGCTGCCGTTGACGGTATTCGGAGTCGCCATGGCGCTGGAACGCCACCCTGAACTGGCCCACGCCTTCAAGGAGCTGGGGCACGAGATCGCCTGTCATGGCTATCGCTGGATTCACTACCAGCAGGTCTCGGAGAAGGTCGAGCGGGAGCACATGCGCAAGGCCATCGAGATCTTCGAGCGGCTCTACGGCGAGCGTCCTCAGGGTTGGTACACCGGCCGCGACAGCCCCAACACGCGGCGGCTGATACTCGACGAAGGCGGTTTCCTCTACGACAGCGACTACTACGGCGACGACCTGCCGTTCTGGACCTGCGAGGCCGACAGCCAGGGCCAGCACCATCCGCATCTGGTGGTGCCCTATACCCTGGACAGCAATGACATGCGCTTCGCCGCGCCCCAGGGCTTCAACACCGCCGATCACTTCTTCACCTATCTGCGTGATGCCTTCGATGTGCTCTACGCCGAGGGTGAGGACTCTCCCAAGATGCTGTCGGTGGGCCTGCACTGCCGCTTGATTGGCCGTCCGGGACGTTTTCGCGCCTTGCAGCGCTTTCTCGACCATATCGAGGCCCACGATCGGGTCTGGGTCACCCGGCGGATCGATATTGCACGCCACTGGGCGGAGCAGTTTCCCGCGCCGACGCCGGCGCCGATCGGCTAGAAGGAAAGACGCCGGTCAAGATGACCGGCGTCAGTTTCGGTGAGAGGCTCGGTCAGCCAACCCATTGGATGGCCTGAGCCAGCAGCAGGAAAGCGAGGGAAATCACGACCCAAACGCAAAACAGGGGCAAGAAAAACCTGACCCACTTTTGCCATGGGACACCCGCCAAGGCCAGGGTAGCCATAAAATAGCCTGACGTGGGGTAAAGGATATTGCCGATTCCGTCCCCCAGTTGATAGGCGAGAACAGCCGTCTGACGAGTAACGCCGACAATGTCCGCCAGCGGTGCCATGATCGGCATGGTAACCAGTGCCTGGCCGCTGCCTGATGGAACCACAAAGTTGAAGGCCAATTGGGAGAAGTACATGCCGGCGGCAGAAAGCAGTGAGGGAAGCTCGCCCACAAGATTACCGAGTCCGAAGACCAGGGTATCCATGATCTGTCCATCTTCGAGCACCACGGCGACGCCGCGAGCGATACCGGCGATCATGGCTCCGACCAGCACATCACGAAACCCCTGGTTGAAGCCTTCGCAGATATCTTCGGTAGAGAGACCGGCGATCATGCCGACGACGACACCCATAATGATGAAGAGTCCCGCCATTTCCATCATGAACCAGCCGAGGGAAAGAACGCCGTAGACCAGCAATGCCATGAAGGCAAAAGTGGCAAGAGCCGCCAGGCGTTGGCGGTGAGACGCCTTGAGTTCACCGTCATCCGAGGCATGCTGATAGGCGAGGCGTTTGTCCGCCTCAGCGGGGTCTTCTGCCATCAGGCTAAGGGCGGGGTCGTCAGCCACGCGACGTGCATAGCGCATGACAAAGAAGATGGCGGCACCAAGAATGATTACGAAGATCAGCGCGCGCAGCAAAAAACCTGAATACAGAGGCAGACCGGAGAGCTGCTGTGCGAGGCCGGTGTTAATGGGGTTGAGGACCCCGGTGGTAAAGCCTGCTGTGGTCGCACAGAGCGCGACGGCTGCTGCTGTCATCGAGTCGAAGCGCAGGGCGATCATGAGGGGAAGGATCACCGGCACGTAGACGAGAGATAGCTCTTGTGTGCCGATGATGGTAGCGACGAGTGCAAAGACGGTCATCAACACGGGAATCATCATCAAACGACGGTTGGTGAAGCGTCGACTCAGTTTGTCTACACCGATTTCGATGATGCCGGTACGGCGCAGGACCATAAACATGCCGCCGATCATGAAGGTAAAGAACACGACCTGCCCGGCGCTCATCAATCCATTGGGGATGGCGAGCATGAAGTCGGTGAAGCCAACGGGGCTAGGGTCAACGAATCGAAAGGACTCTGCATCGATGGTGATTCGCCCATTCGGACCTGGAATACGTTCGTACTCACCGGCCGGGACGAAGTGGGTTGCCAGTGCAGCCAACCCGATGAAAATGAAAAGGATGACGTAAATGTGTGGCATGCGAAATGGACTGCTACGTGTCACTGGGCTGGAATCGGGGGTTGTCTGTGACATGTGGTTCTCATCGTTTGTTGATGTATTTGTAGGAAATGGCGAGCGCTTTTTGTCATGACTCATGGCGCAAGAATTGCGCCAGCATGACAGTCAATATTATTATGAAATTTAATTCCACAAGAAAATCTGGTGCAGTGTTTTCGGGGCCTGATCACGGGGTTTTAACGGATTGCATCGCATCAGCCACAACTGAAGAGACGTGTATGCTCGAATTGACCGCACATCCCCTGACGGCGGAGGCCTTCGCCCCCTTTGGCGAGGTCATCGACGCGCGCAGCTCCGCCTCCTTTCCGATCAACGCTGGCCGCACCCAGCGCCACCATGATCTGGTGCCGATCGAGACCCTGGGCGACAACGCGCGGCCGATGATCAGCCTGTTCGTCAGCCAGCCCATCGAGTTGCCGCTGACGCTGTCCTTTCTGGAGCGCCATCCTCTCGGCAGCCAGGCCTTCATGCCGCTGCATGAGGAACGCTTCATCATCGTGGTGGCTCCGGCCGGCGATAGCATCGACCCTGCCGAGGTCCGTGCCTTCGTCACCGACGGCCGCCAGGGCGTCAACTACCGCGCCGGTACCTGGCACGCCATCCAGTCCGTGCTGGAGCGTGAAGGCGAGTTTCTCGTCGTCGATCGCGGTGGTGACGGCAACAATTGCGACGAATACCCCCTCGAGATTCGCGTCACCCTGGGTGAGTGACGAGCCCCGTCGACCGGGCGAAAGACACGGCTGAGCGATACAGCTGCATGGCATACGGGCCAACAACAAGGATTTTTCAATGAGCGCTTCCCAACCGACACGACACTACTATGCGCCCCGCGGTGGGCATCCGGACCAGAAGGTGATGACCACCGACAGGGCGATGTTCACCGAAGCCTTCGCGGTGATCCCCAAGGGCGTCTATCGGGACATCGTCACCAGCAAGCTGCCCCATTGGCACAACACCCGGCTGTGGGTGCTGTCACGGCCGCTGTCGGGGTTCGCCGAAACCTTCTCCCAGTACATCATGGAAGTCGGCCCGGAGGGCGGCAGTGAACGTCCGGAGCCCAACCCTCAGGCGGAAGGCGTGCTGTTTGTCGTCGAGGGGGAGCTGGAGCTGACCCTGGCGGGCCAGGTGCACGTGATGGTGCCCGGCGGCTACGCCTTTATCCCCCCTGGCAGCGACTGGCAAGTGCACAATCGCAGCAAGGAAGCCGTGCGTTTCCACTGGATACGCAAGGCCTACGAACGCGTCGACGGTATCGATCTGCCCGAGCCCATCGTCACCAACGAGAACGATATCGCGCCGACGGTGATGCCGGATTGCAACGAGGTGTGGGCGACCACCCGCTTTGTCGATCCCGACGACATGCGTCACGACATGCATGTGACGGTGGTGACCTTCCAGCCCGGCGGAGTGATTCCCTTCGACGAGACCCATGTCATGGAGCACGGCCTCTACGTGCTCGAGGGCAAGGCGGTGTACCACCTCAACCAGCAATGGGTCGAGGTCGAAGCGGGTGACTACATGTGGCTGCGCGCCTTCTGCCCGCAGGCATGCTACGCCGGTGGTCCCGGTCCGTTCCGCTATCTGCTGTACAAGGACGTCAATCGGCACATGAAGCTGCCGACGCTGGACTGACCGACCAGGGCCTCGACCCGGAAAGCGAGCTCGATCGAGGCCCCCGACCCCTCACGCCCTTTACTAGGAACCTGCTGCGTGCTGCTCCTGACGCAGCAGGGTTTCCAGCGCGGGGGCCTCCATCGGGCGGTAGAGCAGGAAGCCCTGCATCAGGGTGACGCCGATTCGCTCGAGGCGAGCCTCCTTGGCGTCCTTGTCCACGCCCTCACAGATGACCTGCAGGCTCAAGTGCCGGCACAACTGGTACACCGATTCGACGACACTGGCCTGGCGGGGCAGGTGGATATTGTCAATCAGCGTCTTGTCCAGCTTGATGAAGTCCACGCCAAGCTGGCTCAGGTAGTTGAAGGAGGAGTATCCGCTGCCGAAGTCATCCAGTGCGAACTGGACGTCCATGGATTGAAACAGCTTGATATCGGAAAGCGTTCGGGGAAGGTCCTCGAGCAGGGCCTGTTCGGTGATCTCGATGCCCAGCGAGTTGACCGGGCAATCGTTGAGCGCATTGAAGAAGCATCGCCGGACGTTGCCGCTGGAAAAGAACAGCGGCGTCACGTTGATGAACAGACGCTTGGACAACCCCGCCTCATTCCACTGCCGCACATGGTGAGCGGCAGTCCTTATCACCCAGCATTCGATGCCTTCCATGACGCCGGGGTGGTGGCGCAGCACGTCCAGAAACTGTGGGGGATGCAGCAGGCCCTGGGCATCGCGATAGCGCAGCAGGGCCTCGATGTGCTTGATGCGGTGAGTGCTGACGTCGACGATGGGCTGGAAGACCAGTTCGAGCTGGCCTTCGTTCAGCCATTTCAGGGTTCGGTCTGCCTGCTTGATACGACTCCAGCGGCTGACGTTCTCTTCCATCAGCACAATATCCAGGGCGTCATCGCCAAACGCCGAGTCGTTTGCATTGCGCGAGGGAAAGACCGGGTATTCGTCCTTGCTGGAGCGCTCGCGGTGAACATAGCGGCGCCACGCCACGCTGTATATCAGCACCCCGCAGCCGATACAGGTCAGTTGCAGCAGCATCGATGGCAGGTAGACGCCGTCGAAAGCCAGGTAGCTCGAGATCAGATAAGGCACCGCCCAGTGGACGCTGTTGGGTGGCGGCGCTACCCAGCCCATGGACATGGCGGCGTAGGCCAGGCTGGCATTGATCGTCGGCACCGAGATAAAGGCCCAGGCCATGCGCAGGTTGAACACTAGCGGTATGCCAAAGACCAGGGTCTCGCTGATGTTGAACAAGGTCAGCGGGGCGGAGATGCGCGCCAGCGACTTGTACTCCCGGCGTGAACTCACCACCAGCATCACCAGCATCAGGCACAACACCGAGCCCGCCCCGCCCGGGGTGGCGTAGAGGGTGAAGAACTCCGGCGAAGGCAGCCCCAGCACGTCACTCTTGTTCTGCAGGTATTCGAACACCCCCAGCATGGTGGCGTAGCCGTGGATGGCGAACAGCGACAGCACCTGCAGAAACATCACGAACAGGATGACCTCCAGGTGATAGGGAATACGGTCGACCAGCAGCGCATAGATGTCCTGGGCGTAGCGATCGGCGAGGGCGACGAAGGCAAAGCGCAGCACGATGGCCAGCATGACTGCCATGACGCCAGGCAGCACGTAGCGCAGGTTGAAGGTGATCATCTGGCTCATGACCACTCGCTGGGGATGGCTCCGGGTACTTTCCCGAGCGAACAGTTTGAAGGTGGTGTGGGTCAGCAGGATGGCGGGGTAGATGGCGATGGTCGACCCCAGACTGCGGGTCTGCTGTCCCACTTCGGAGTAGAGCTGGTCCCAGCCGCACAGGATCCAGAACACCGGCAGTGACACCAGCATGACGGCCGGTGCACGGATGCGGTTGTGGCTGTTCAGTGACCAGCTCAACGACAGCAGGATCACTTCGGGAAACAGCTCTCCGAGATAGCGGGCCAGGTGGCTGACATAGACGGCGATGCCGGTGTCGATGCCAGCGAAGTGAAACAGATTGGCGGCCACGGTCACCGCCGCCATCACGATGACGTAGGGCAGGATCGACAGATAGGCGTTGCGAATGGCCAGCAGGGTGCGATGCGCCGACAGGCTGGACAAGCGCTCATCGATATCGCGAAAGTTGGCCATCGTGTCGATCACCGTGGCAGTCGATCTCGAGCGCCCGGTGACGCTTGCGCGCAGGAGAGCGGGGCAGGGGCAAGAGCAAGAGCAAGAGCAAGAGCAAGAGCAAGAGCAAGAGCAAGAGCAAGAGCAAGAGCGTCATTGGCTGGCGCACCATGAAACGCAGGGCAAGGTTGCCTTCCCGTCTGGTCATCAGAGGCGATTGGGGCGGGTGCCCGCCAATCCGGCGGCCTGTCCCTTATGTGCTTTGAACCGCACAGTTTATCGAGTATAGCCCGTTGCTGTTCGGGTGAGTGTTCCTGTTCCACTCACTCTTCTTGACGTTTCCTCTGGTTCATCCGCACGGCGCCGTGCTTTCGAACCTTTCCTTGTCCGCGCGACCGCCAGTTGTCGCGCGATTCGCTCTGATGGGTGACGCCCGTTACGGCACATCTCGCCGATCACTCGTTGTATCAGGGACTTGCCTACGCAAGTTGGCTGACGCCAACGGGCTAATGGAAAAAATTTCCAAAATTGTTTGCGGGCCGCTTGTCTGGCTGCTAGAAATAATGGAAAGAGATTCCAAAAAAACAGTTTCGTATGATGTTGCGCTGCAAAAATGTATACAATAATAGACGATTCAGGAGATGCATCATGACTCGCATGACTGCTGCCGACGCCGCTGTTCACGTACTCATCAAGGAAGGTATCGAGGTGGCCTTCGGCGTGCCCGGGGCCGCGATCAACCCCTTCTATTCGTCGATGCGACGCGTCGGCGGGATCGACCATGTGCTGGCGCGCCATGTCGAGGGCGCCTCCCACATGGCTGAAGGCTATACCCGCACGAAGGCCGGCAATATCGGGGTCTGCATCGGCACCTCCGGGCCTGCCGGAACCGACATGATCACCGGGCTCTACTCCGCCAGCGCCGACTCCATACCGATCCTCTGCATCACCGGCCAGGCTCCGGTCAGCAAGCTGCACAAGGAAGACTTCCAGGCGGTGGATATCCAGGCCATCGCCGGGCCCGTGACCAAGTGGGCGATCACCGTGCGGGAGGCGGCCCAGGTGCCGCACGCCTTCCAGCAGGCCTTCCAGATCATGCGTTCCTCGCGTCCGGGGCCGGTGCTGATCGATCTGCCCATCGACGTCCAGTTGACCGAGATCGAGTTCGATGTAGACGCCTATGAGCCCCTGGCGGCCTACAAGCCGCGGGCCAGCCGTGCCCAGTGCGAAAAGGCCCTGGGTATGCTCAACGAGGCCGAGCGCCCCTTGCTGGTGGCGGGAGGAGGCATCATCAACGCCGACGCCGCCGGCGAGCTTCAGACCCTGGCCGAGCTGCTCGGAGTGCCGGTGATTCCGACCCTGATGGGCTGGGGCGCGGTGCCGGACGATCACCCGCTGATGGCGGGCATGGTGGGGCTGCAGACCTCCCACCGCTACGGCAACGCGACCCTGCTCGAGTCGGACTTCGTGATGGGGATCGGCAACCGCTGGGCCAACCGTCACACCGGCAATCTCGAGACCTACACCGAAGGCCGCACCTTCGTGCACGTCGATATCGAGCCGACCCAGATCGGGCGCATCTTCGGCCCCGACTACGGCATCGTTTCCGACGCCAAGGCGGCGCTCGAGATGATGGTCGAGGTGGCCCGCGAGTGGCGTGAACAGGGGCGGCTCAAGGATCGCAGCGGCTGGGCCGAGTCCTGCCAGGAGCGCAAGCGCACCATGCTGCGCAAGACCCACTTCGACGATGTGCCGGTGAAGCCCCAGCGGGTCTACGAGGAGATGAACAAGGTCTTCGGTCGCAACGCCCGCTACATCAGCACCATTGGCCTGTCACAGATCGCCAGTGCCCAGTTCCTGCACGTCTATCGACCGCGCCACTGGATCAACTGCGGTCAGGCTGGCCCCCTGGGCTGGACCATTCCTGCCGCCCTCGGTGTCTGCCGGGCGGATCCCGAGGCCGAGGTAGTGGCGCTGTCGGGGGACTATGACTTCCAGTTCATGATCGAGGAGCTGGCGGTTGGGGCGCAGTTCAAGCTGCCCTACGTCCACGTGCTGGTGAACAACGCCTATCTCGGCCTGATTCGCCAGGCCCAGCGCGGCTTCGACATGGACTACTGCGTGCAGCTCGCCTTCGAGAACATCAACTGCGAGGAGATCGACGGCTACGGCGTCGACCATGTGTCGGTGGTCGAGGGACTGGGCTGCAAGGCGCTCAGGGTCAGTCGGCCCGATGACATTGCGCCGGCGCTGGAGCAGGCCCGCGAGTTGGCCCGTCAGCACCGCGTGCCGGTAGTGGTCGAGGTCATCCTCGAGCGGGTCACCAATATCGCCATGGGCACCGACCTGACCGGTATCAACGAGTTCGAGGCGCTGGCCGAGAACCTCGAGGACGCACCGAGTTCCATCGCTGCCTTGACCTGATTCAGCTCGAACTGAGAGCGACGGCCGCCGTGGTCTGGCGGTCGTCGATCGACGAAGTGTCTTACGCGCAACAGGAGATTTTCATGGCCAAGTTTGCCGCCAACCTGAGCATGCTGTTCACCGAAGTGGACTTTCTCGATCGCTTCGAGGCCGCCGCCAAGGCCGGCTTCCAGGGTGTCGAGTACCTCTTTCCCTATGACCATCCCGCCGAGGAGATCAAGGCGCGGCTCGACGCCCATGGCCTGACCCAGGTGCTGCACAACCTGCCGGCCGGCGACTGGGCCGCCGGAGAACGCGGTATCGCCTGCCACCCGGATCGCGTCGAAGAGTTTCGTGCCGGCGTCGACACCGCGATTGAGTACGCCACCACCCTGGGCTGCGGTCAGGTCAACTGTCTGGCCGGCATCGTGCCCCAGGGCGTCAGTCAGGACGAGGCTCACCGTACGCTGGTCGACAACCTGCGCTACGCCGCCAAACGCCTGGCCGACGCCGGTATCGTGCTGTTGGCCGAGCCGATCAATACCCGTGACATCCCGGGCTTCTTTCTCCATCGCACCGAACAGGCGCTGGCGCTGTTCGATGAGGTGGGCAGCGACAATCTGAAGCTGCAGTACGACATCTATCACATGCAGATCATGGAAGGGGATCTGGCGCCGACGATGGAGCGTCATCTCGCACGCATCGCCCACGTGCAGCTGGCGGACAACCCCGGACGTCACGAGCCGGGCAGTGGCGAGATCCACTATCCCTTCCTGTTCGCCCACCTCGACCGGATCGGCTATCAGGGCTGGATCGGCTGCGAGTACAAGCCGGCCACGACCACCCAGGAAGGCCTGGGCTGGTTCGACCAGGCCAGGGCGTGATCCCGATATTCGTAACCCCCTGAAATATCAGGCAAGGAGAATCACAATGAGCAAGATCGGTTTTATCGGATTGGGCATCATGGGGCGTCCCATGGCGGGACATCTGCTGGATGCCGGGCATGAGCTGGTCAGCGTCAAGCGCGGCAAGCTCGACGCGACCCTGGCGGAAAAGGGGCTCAGTGAGGTCGCAAGCCCCAGGGCCGTGGCCGAGGCCAGCGAGGTGATCATCACCATGGTCCCCGACACCCCGGATGTCGAAGACGTGCTGTTCGGCGAAGACGGCGTGATCGAAGGGCTCAAGCCCGGCACTCTGGTGATCGACATGAGCTCGATCGCGCCCCTGGCGACCCAGGAATTTGCCCGTCGTATTCACGAGGCCGGAGGCGAGTACGTCGACGCGCCGGTATCCGGCGGCGAGGGGGGCGCCATCAATGCCGCCCTGACGATCATGGTGGGCGCCACCGAGGAAGGCTTCAAGCGTGCCTTGCCGCTGTTGGAGGTGATGGGCAAGACCATCACGCATATCGGCGGTCACGGGGCCGGGCAGACCTGCAAGGTGGCCAACCAGATCGTGGTGGCGTTGACCATCGAGGCGGTGTCCGAGGGATTGCTGTTCGCCTCCAAGGCAGGTGCCGACGTGGCCAAGGTGCGTGAGTCGCTGCTGGGTGGTCTGGCCCAGTCGAAGATCCTCGACGTGCACGGCGAGCGGATGATCCAGAGGACCTTCGATCCTGGCTTCCGTATTCGCCTGCATCAGAAGGATCTCAATCTGGCACTGGAAGGAGCACGAGGGCTCAATCTGGCGCTGCCGGGTACCGCCAACGCTCAGCAACTGTTTCAGTCCTGTGCCGCCCTGGGTGGCAGCGACTGGGATCACGCCGGTATCGTGCGTGCCCTCGAGGCCCTGGCCGATCACGAAATCGGGCAGTAGACGGGTTCGAGCCCTCGGGCCGGCAAGGTCCGGGGGCCGGGCAGGGAGATGACTGCTCCCTGAACGGCGGGTGTGAGGTCGTCACTCGTCGGGATCGCGCAGGCGATCCTTGCTCGCCGATGGGCCCCCCCCATTTTTCCCATCGGTGAGCTCTTTTTGCTGACAGGCGACGCTTGATGCCAGGCGATGCTGACCTGAGCCCTCTCTGCCTTTCGTCCTGGGCATCTCTGTCGTATCGACGGAAAGAGGGATTGCGATAGCCTCTTGAGCAAGGCAGCCTTGAACAGGTATCACTGCTGGCGAGCCCCGCTATCACGAAAGTTTTGTAGTTTAATTACAGGCCGCGATCAAATTTTCCTGCGCTGGAATTGGCGTGCTCGAATTCCGTGATGATCCTTGTCTATCATCAGGTTGCGCCTAACCTTGGCGCATTGTATAGGTGGCGGCACCAGCATCTTGGCCTTTAGTGGTGGTCGCTACAGCGATCATTTTGTAGTAAAATTACAGGATTCGGATCTGGATGCCATCGAAGTGGCTTCCACCTATCCTGCTTGCGTCATTTTCGAACCAGTCGAGGACAGCATGAGCCAACTCCCGCATACCCCCGTACGTCGTACCAAGATCGTTGCCACCCTCGGGCCCGCCAGTGATCGTGAAGGGGTCCTGGAGGAGATGCTGCGTGCCGGCGTCGACGTGGTTCGCCTCAATTTTTCCCATGGCAGCGCCGACGACCATCGCCGCCGCCTGAACGAGGTCCGGACCATCGCCGATCGACTCGGTCGCAGTGTGGCCGCGCTGGGGGATCTTCAGGGACCCAAGATCCGCATCGCCCGCTTCGCCGAGGGGGCGGTCAATCTGGAAGAAGGCGCTGACTTCGTCATCGATGTGTCGATGGATTCCCAGGCCGGCGACGCCACTCGGGTCGGCTGCGACTACAAGGAACTGGCCGACGACGTGGCCGGTGGCGACCGTCTGTTGCTGGACGACGGCCGCGTGGTGCTGGACGTGGACCGCGTCGACGGCAGCCAGATCCATACCCGTGTGGTGGTCGGCGGCAAGCTGTCCAACAACAAGGGCATCAACAAGCAGGGCGGTGGCCTGTCGGCGCCGGCACTGACCGACAAGGACAAGGAAGACCTCAAGACCGCCATCGATATCGGCGTCGACTATCTGGCCGTGTCCTTTCCGCGTACCGCCGAGGACATGCTGGAGGCGCGTCGCCTGCTGGGCGAGGCCGGTGCCGAGATCGGCCTGGTCGCCAAGCTCGAGCGCGCCGAGGCGGTGGCCTCCGATGAGACCCTGGATGGCATCATCGAGGCCAGTGAGGCGGTGATGGTGGCGCGTGGTGACCTGGGCGTCGAGATCGGTGACGAGAAGCTGATCGGTACCCAGAAGCGCATCATCAAGCATGCCCGCAGCCACAACCGCGCGGTGATCACCGCTACCCAGATGATGGAGTCGATGATCGAGTCGCCGCTGCCCACCCGGGCCGAGGTGTTCGATGTGGCCAACGCGGTGCTGGACGCCACCGACGCGGTGATGCTGTCGGCCGAGACCGCCGCCGGCGACTACCCGGTGGAGACCATCGAAGCGATGGATCGCGTCTGTCTGGGCGCCGAGCGCGAGCGCATCGCCCAGGAGTCCGGGCACCGCATCCACGAAGGCTTCGAGCGCATCGACGAGACCATCGCGCTGTCGGCGATGTACGCCGCCAATCACCTGGAGGGAGTGGCCGCCATCGCCTGCATGACCTCCACCGGTTACACCCCGCTGATCGCCTCGCGCATCCGCTCGGGCCTGCCGATCGTAGGGCTGGCCCACAACCCCATCGCCCAGCGTCGCATGGCGCTGTATCGCGGGGTCATCTCGCTGCCCTTCGACACCAGCGAAATGTCCGCCTCCGAGCTCAACGACCGCGCCCTGGAGCGTCTGGTCAACCACGGCGTGGCCGTGCCGGGGGACCACGTCATCCTGACCCGCGGCGACCACATGAACGCCCACGGCGGCACCAATACCCTGAAGATCCTGGACGTCAACGACGGTCACGTCGCTGGCTGAACCTTCACTCAGCCCGATGCACAGGTTCCGCGCCCGATCCATTGGATCGGGCGCGGTCGTTGTGGGGTGCCACCACTGGTGTATACATATGATGCGCCGAATGTGGTGCAATGGCAGAAAACGTGAGAAGGTCAAGCTTTCCAAGATGATGGGTAGGCAGCAATGAGCAACGCCTGGCAGCAAGAGGTGCTGGCCGAGATCAAGGCCGGGGGACGCATCAGCGATGGGGATATCGTACGCCAGGTTCGCCGAGCCGTGTTGGCCCAGCGGCTGCCACCGGGCACCCGACTGCCCGAGGTGACGCTGGGCGAGGTGTTCGGCGTGAGTCGTTCGGTGGTGCGCAAGGCGCTGACCCGTCTGGCCTCCGAGTACGTGGTCGACCAGCGCCCCAATCAGGTGGCGCGGGTGCGCTCACCGGACGTCGACGAAACCCGCCAGACCTTTGCCGCCCGGCGTCTGGTGGAAGGTGAGCTGGCGGCGCTGACCGCCGGCACGCTGCCATCGACGGTACTGCTGCAGATCGAGGATCGTGCCGACCGTGAGCGTCAGGCCTTTCTCGCCAATGATGAGCCTTCGCGCATCGAACATTCCCTGGCGATCCACCACCTGCTGGCGGAGCATTCTCCCAACCGGGTGCTGGGCACCATGCTCACTGACCTGATCCTGCGCACTTCGATCGTCATCGCGCTGTACAAGCGTCAGGGGCTCGGTAGCTGCTATCTCGAGGGCGATCACCACCGTCTGCTCGAGCACCTGCGCAGTGGCGACGCCGCAGCCAGTCGCAACGACATCGAGCATCACCTCGACAGCCTGATGGGCCTTCTCGACCTGGGACCACGGGACAGCCGTATCGACCTCAAGTCGATCCTGGGCGGCGAGGGTTGAGGCGAGACTCCTTTCTTCCTGATTGCCGCCGCGAGCCGTGTTGATCATGCGTTTTCCCCTGTCGATCCTTCTCCTTGGCCTGTCTCTCGGACTTGCACCGATGTCCGCCGTGGCCGACCGGGTTCACGTCGCGGCGGCGTCTTCGCTGCAGTTCGCGATGCCCTCCCTGATCGAGCGCTTCAAGACGAGCGACAGCGGTGTCAGCAAGGATGGCGACATCGACCTCAGCGTCACCTTCGGCGCCTCGGGCAATCTTCAGCGCCAGATCGAACAGGGGGCGCCCTTCGCGTTGTTTCTGTCGGCGGACGAGCGCCGCGCCCGGGACCTCGAGCAGGCCGGGCTGACCCAGGGCGAGGGCGTCGACTATGCCCAGGGCCGGCTGGTCTGGCTGCAGCGTGACGACCGACCGCTGCCGCCGCAGGGCGCACCGCTTGAGGCGCTGCGCGAGGCGGTCGCAGGGCTTGAGCAGGGCGGCCCTGCGCGGCGTATCGCCCTGGCCAACCCGCGCCACGCCCCTTATGGCATGGCCGCCCACGAGGTACTCGAACGCCAAGGCCTGTGGCAGGCAAGTGAACCCCTGCAACTGTTGGGTGAAAACGTCGCCCAGGCCGCCCAGTTCGCGCTGTCCGCCGAGGCCTCCGGTGGCCTGGTCGCCTATTCCCTGGTCAAGGCGCCACTCCTGGCCGAGCGCGCTGCCTGGCGGCTGATCCCCGCAGACTGGCATCGACCCCTGGTACAGCGCATGGTGCTGCTCGAAGGGGCGGGCGCCGGCGCCGAGGCCTTCTTTGACTTCTTGCAGACGCCCGAGGCGCAGGAGATCCTGCGGGATTATGGCTTTACTGCGCCCGTGACCGGCGAGTAGCCGCTTTATGGACGCTCTGGCGCTGGTCGTCTCGCTCAAGCTGGCCTTGCTGACCAGTCTCTTGTTGCTGGCACCGGGTATCTGGCTGGGGCGGCGCCTAGCCCACAGCCGGTCACGCTGGCGGCCGCTGGCGGAATCCCTGGTGGCACTGCCGCTGGTGATGCCGCCCACCGTCATGGGCTTCTACCTGATGCTCGCCTTCAGTGCCGACGCCCCGCTGGGCGGCGCCTGGCAGGCGCTGACCGGCACCAGCCTGAATTTCTCCTTCAGCGGCATCCTGCTGGCCTCGCTGGTGGTCAACATTCCCTTCGCGGTACAGCCGATCCAGCGTGCCTTCGAGGCCTTGCCGGACCACCTGCGTGAGGCCGCCTGGTGCAGTGGGCTATCGACCTGGCGCACTTTTATGACCATCGAATTGCCGCTGGTGATGCCTGGTGTCATCTCGGCGCTGGCGTTGACCTTTGCCCACACCCTGGGGGAGTTCGGCGTCATCCTGATGGTGGGAGGGGCCATCGATGGCGAGACCCGCACCCTGGCGATTTCCATCTACGACCACGTCCAGGCCTTCGACGAGGGGGCCGCCGGGGTGATGTCAGCGCTGCTGCTGGTGGTCTCCTTCGTGACCATTGCCGTGGTCTACGGGCTGGCGGCGCGCCGCCGCTGGCGGGGGCGTTGAGCATGCACCATCACCAGGATGTCCATACGGGTCTCGACGTCGACCTGGCCCAGCCCGGGCCGATTCCGCTCGAGGCACGGTTCGCCTGCCGTCCCGGGGAGTTGCTGGCGCTGGTCGGTCCTTCGGGCAGCGGCAAGTCGACTCTGCTGCGAGCCATCGCGGGGCTCTATGCTCCTGCCTCGGGGACGGTGCGCTGTGGCGGTGAGCGGTGGTTTGACGCCGAACAGGGGGTGGTGTGGTCGCCGCAGCGGCGCAGGGTGGGGCTGGTGTTTCAGGACTATGCGCTGTTTCCTCATCTCGACGCCGCCGACAATATCGCCACCGCCCTGGGCCACCTCCCGCGGCGTGAACGTCGCCTGCGAGCCGCGCACTGGCTAGAGCGAGTCAACCTCGAAGGGCTGGAGCGGCGCCTGCCGCGAGAGCTGTCCGGCGGCCAGCGTCAGCGGGTGGCCTTGGCCAGGGCGCTGGCCAGGGAGCCACAGGTGCTGCTGCTAGACGAACCCTTCTCGGCGGTGGACCAGGTGACGCGCCGGCGGCTTCAGCGTGAGCTGGTGCAGTTGCGCGAACGCCTCAATATCCCCATCGTGCTGGTCACCCACGACCTCAACGAGGCCAGCGCCCTGGCCGATCGCCTGTGCGTGCTGCATGGCGGCCGGACCCTGCAGCAGGGCACCCCGAGTGAACTGTTCCGGCGCCCTGACAGTCCCGAGGTGGCGCGCCTGCTGGACCGGCCGAACATCTTCAGCGGGCGAGTGGTCGATACCGCCCAGGGACTGCGCCTTGGCTGGGGCGAGTGGTGTCTTGAGGTGGCCGCAGGCCTCGAGGGGCTTGGCGAGGGAGCCAGGGTGACCTGGTACCTGCCGGAATCCGATATCGTGCTGCAGCGCCGCGACCGGCCCTCCCGTGGTGTGCGGGAAAACCTGGTCACCGCGCGGGTAGACGAGCTGCTGGTGCTGGGCGGACAGAGTTCCGTGACCCTGAGGGTGCCCCACGAAAGCCAGCCCCTGCGCTTTGATATCTCGACCCACGCCGCCAGGCGCAATGGGCTTGCGCAGGGTGCCTGGGTCAATGTCTCGTTGCTGGCCGCTGGCATCCACCTGATGCAAGCGGATAAGCTGCCTGCCTTGCCTGCCGATGACCATCCTGACTGAGAGGCCTCCATGACCCTGACTCGCCGTCGATTCCTCAGCTCCCTGGCGCTCGCGCCGGTGGCGTTCTCTACGCCCTTTCTGGCGACGTCGGCCTTTGCCGCCGCCGACAGGGAAGAGGTGACCCTGGTGGTCCATGGATCCCAGGGGCCGAGTCGTCTGACGGTCGAGGTGGCCGACGAGGCGGCGGAGCGCAACCGTGGGCTGATGGGGCGCGAGCGACTGGCCGATGACGCCGGCATGCTTTTTCTCTACGCCAGTCCCCAGGGGGTACATAATGGCTTCTGGATGTATCAGACCCTGCTGGCGCTGGATATCGCCTTTATCGGTGCCGACGGACGCATCCAGGAGATTCGTCGCATGGAGCCCTGCCAGGGCGAGGCCCAGGAATGTCCGACCACCCGCCCGGCGTCGCGCTACCACGCTGCCCTGGAGGTCAAGGCCGGGACGTTCGAGGCGCTGGGCGTCGGTCCCGGCGACTGTGTCAGCTGGCCGGGCAGCAGCGAGAGCTGCAGCGGCTAGGGGTCCTTGCTGGCGGCGTTGGGTACCGGCGGGGTGGCGGGAGCACGACGAGGCCCGAAGCGGATGACGATCAGCGCCACCCCTGCGACCACCATGCCACCACCGCCCAGCTTGTAGGCGTTGACGCTGTCACCCAGCAGCACGATGCCGAGGATCACCGCCAGCACCGGCACCAGCAGCGTCAGCGGTACCACCCGGTTGACGTCGTGGCGCCGGATCAAGCCAAACCAGATGCCGTAGGCCAGGATCGAGGACATCAGGGCGGTGTAGAGCACCGCCCCCCATCCCGCAAGGCCGGCGTCGAGCATGGCCTGCCAGTGGTTGTCCTCGAACCACCAGGAGGCCAGCGCCAGTTGGGGAGTGGCGAACAGCGCGATCCAGCCGGCCATCGCCATCGGCGAGACCTTGGGTCCGAGCTTGATCAATAGCTGGGATACCGCCCAGCCCAGTGCGCTGGCCAGCAGCAGTGCGGTAGGCAGCGGCGCCGGCAGGGTCGGCCCGCCGGCCAGCACGCCAATGCCGCCGAACGACAGCAACAGTCCCACCAGGCGTTTTGCGCCGAGCCGCTCCCTGAGAAAGATCACCGCCAGCAGGGTGGCGAAGGGCGTACCCATCTGCACCAGCAAGGCACCGGTACCCGCCTCGGCCTGGCCGAGCCCGATGATCAGCAGGGCGAAGTTCATCACCCCGAAGGTCACCGACAGCAGTGCCAGGAAGGGCAGCTGATGGCGCGCCACCGGATGAAAGGGCACCAGCAGCGCGGCCACCAATGCCAGGCGCAGGGTGGTCAGGAGCAAGGGCGGCATGTCTGACACGCCAAGCTTGATGACGATGATGTTCAACGCCCAGATGACGATGACCAGGAGGCCGAGAAGGAGGTCGCGTAGGGGCACCGGTCGTCCTTGATGGGTAAAACGAGCAGCATAGCAGAGCCCCTGGGCCGGTCCGAGGGGCGCCTTCGTTCGACTGCCTTGTTCACCGCGTCATGCTAGCACCCCCTTCGCAGACGTTTGGTGTCCACGCTCTCACAAGCTCCAGCCGTGCAGCCCTCGCACGAACGACATGGCGAGGACATCTGAGCGCGCTTGTCCGAAGGCCAACGGGCCTTTCGCGCATCGCGCGGCACTTGTCGCGGATTACCGTTTGCAGGCATATTGAAAAGTCGACAAGATCAATACGTTTCTCCCTTAATCACCACACTCGACCCCCAGCCTTCGCCAGGCTAGATCCGGCTTCTGATGCAGCGCTTGTGTCAGGTGCCGGTCAGCGTTGGCCTGGCCAAGGGGGCATCAATGCAAGGACACGTCATGACATCTCTGTTCGGCTCGCGCTCGCCGTCTCGTTTCTCTCTCACCCTGGTCGGTGCGGCCATCGCCCTTGGCTCGCTGGCCGCCTCGGCGGACGTCGCAGCGCGGGAACTCAAGGTCTCCACGGTGCTTTCCGATGCCTTCCCCTGGGGCCAGGCCGCTCAGAAGTGGGCTGACCTGGTCGAGGAGCGTTCCGACGGCGAGCTGACGCTCAGGGTCTTTCCCAATTCCCAGCTGGTCAGCGGTGACCAGACCCGGGAGTTCTCGGCGATGCGCTCGGGGCTGATCGACCTGGCGGTGGGCTCGACCATCAACTGGTCGCCCCAGGTGCCGGAACTCAATCTGTTCTCCTTGCCCTTCCTGATGCCGGACGAGAGCGCGGTGGACGCGATCACCGAAGGTGAGGCCGGCGAGCTGGTGTTCCAGGCGATCGAGTCGCGGGGCGTGGTGCCGCTGGCCTGGGGCGAGAACGGCTTCCGCCAGCTGTCCAATTCCCAGGGCGTGATCGACGAGCCGGCGGACCTGGAAGGCCTGAAGATCCGGGTGGTGGGGTCGCCGCTGTTCCAAGACACCTTCAGCGCACTGGGCGCCAACCCGACCCAGATGAGCTGGGCCGACGCCAAGCCGGCGCTGACCACCGGCGCGGTGGATGGCCAGGAGAACCCGCTGTCGGTGTTCGACGTGGCGCGTATCGACCAGGTCGGCCAGGAGCACGTAACGCTGTGGAACTACATGAACGATCCGCTGATCTTCGCCGCCAACCAGCAGGTCTGGAGCACCCTGTCCGATGACGAGAAGGCGTTGCTGCGTGAGACCGCGGTCGAAGCCGGCGCCTGGGAGATCGCCATGACCCGCGAGCAGGAGAGCGAGCGCCTGGCGGCCATTCAGGAGCGTGGTGTGACCGTCACCGACTTGAACGAGGAGCAGCACGAGGCGTTCGTCGCGGCGACCGAAGGGGTTTACGAGAAGTGGGTACCGCGCATCGGCGAGGACCTGGTCGAGGCCGCCCGAAGCGCCATCGACGCGCGCTGAGCAACCGCTCTGACGCGGCGGTAAACCTTGTGCCGACCCTCATGATCGAGGGTCGGCGTTGATTGACTCCCTACCGACGCCCTTTCTCGATGAAACGTCCTGATGCACGAATCGAGCGCACCCTGGCCACCCTGGCGATCCTGATCATCGGTGCGATCAGCCTGGTCAATGTGGTGGTGCGCTACATCACCGGTGGTTCCTTTGCGTTCACCGAAGAGTTTTCTGTCTTTCTGCTGGTCATGTTGACCTTCGCCGGTGCCTCGGTGGCTCTGCGAAGCCATCGCCATATCCGTATCGGCCTGCTGGAGCGGGCGCTGCCGCCGCTTGGCTATCGCCTGCTGGTGATCTTCCAGGGCTTGTGCGGGCTGCTGGTGCTGGGCCTGATCACCTGGTTCGGTGCGCTCATGACCTGGCAGGAGTACCAGTGGCAGTCGTTGTCGCCCGGACTTGGGCTGCCCCAGTGGTGGTACCTGATCTGGCTGCCGCTATTGTCGGGGCTGATGTTCCTCCGCCAGTGCCAGGCGAGCCTGGAGCGACTGCGCGGAGGTGCTCACGATGACGCCTGATGTATGGATGCTGATCGCCTTTCTGGTGCTGCTGATCGCCGGCGTGCCGGTGGCCTTTTCGCTGGGCCTGTCCGGCGCCGTGGGCATCGTCACCGGGCTGTCGCCGGCGATGCTGGCGACCCTTGGCACCAATACCTACAACAGCGTGGCCAAGTATCCGCTGATCGCCATTCCGCTATTTATCCTGACCGGGCTGATCTTCGAGCGGGCGGGGGTCGCGGCACGCCTGGTGCGCTTCGCCCAGGCGCTGATCGGGCCTCGCCATGGTGGCCTCGCGGTGGTCGCGGTGGTGGTGTGCATGATCATGGGGGGCATGAGCGGCTCCGGCCCCGCCGACGCCGCTGCGGTGGCGATGGTGATGCTGCCGAGCATGACCCGCGCGGGCTATCCGCGGCCCTTCTCGGCGACCCTGATCGCTTCCTCGGCGTCTACCGCCATCCTGATCCCGCCTTCGGTGGCCTTGATCCTGTACTCCATCGTGGTGCCGGGGGTGGATCTGCGGGCGCTGTTCGCCGCCGGACTCTTTCCCGGGGTGCTGGCCGGTGCTTCGCTGCTGATTCCGGCGTTGTGGCTGTCCCGGCGCTATGGTTGGGAAGACCCTGCCGAGATGGAGCGCCCACCCATCGGCAAGAGCTTCCGCGAGGCGCTGCCGGCGCTGTTCGCGCCGGTGATCATACTCGGCGGTCTGCGCAGTGGCCTGTTCACGCCCACCGAGGCGGCGGTGGTCGCCGTGGCCTACGGCATCCTGGTCGGCCTGGTGCTGACCCGTGAGCTGTCGCTCAAGGACCTGTGGGGGCTGATGGGCGAGGCGGCGGTGGTGTCCGGGGTGGTCATGCTGATCATCGCCCTGGCGGGCATCTTCGCCTGGTCCGGGACCATGCTCGGCACCTTCCGTCACCTGGCAGAGTGGGTCATCGGGCTATCCGATAACGGCACCTTGCTGCTGCTGTTGATCATGCTGGCGGTGCTGGCCGCGGGCATGCTGCTGGACGCCATCTCGATCTACCTGATCATGATGCCGATCCTGATCCCGGTGATGCAGCACTTCGGCTGGAATCCGGTGTGGTTCGGCATCCTGCTGGCCATGAATATCGCCATCGGCCAGTTTACTCCGCCGGTGGCGGTCAACCTGATGGTGACCACCGAGGTCGCCAAGGTCAGGCTGGAGCAAACTGTGGGCTGGGCCATGGTGTTCGTGGCGGCGATGGCCTCGGCGCTGGCATTGGTGGTGATCTTCCCTGAGATCGCGCTGTGGCTGCCTCGGGTGCTGGGTTACAACGTCTAGGCCGCCTGGGGCAGTACCCTGGGCAGAGGGGGCACAAGGCGCGAGCATGGCTCGCGCCTTGTTGTGTTCATGGTCTTCAGTCGTTGTCGGTCAGCGTCTCGAGCCAGCGTTGATGGACGCCTCGGCTGGCCTCGTCGAACAGCACGAAGCGTACCAGTTCGATATCGGGGCAGGCGGGCAGGGTGGTCAGGACCGTGGACACGGCAATTTCCGCCGCCTCGTTCAGCGGGTAGCCGAATACGCCGGTGGACAGTGCCGGGAACGCCACTCGACGGATGCCTTGCTGCTGGGCCAGGCCCAGCGCCTCTCGGTAGCAGCCGGCGAGCAGTTCGGCGCTCGGTTCGTCGACGCCGTAGACCGGGCCGAGGCAGTGGATCACCCAGGCGTTGGGCAGCGCAAAGCCTTCGGTGATGACCGCCTGGCCGGGGCGAATCGGTGCCAGCGGCCGCCCGGCCTGGGCCAGCTCCGGGCCGGCGGCACGGTGAAGGGCGCCGGCCACACCGCCGCCGCTTTCCAGCTGGGCGTTGGCTGCGTTGACCACCGCCTCGACGTCGGCCTGGCGGGCGATGTCACCGGTAATGCATTCGATCAAGGGATAGTCCATGGAGACTCCTGTCATTGGCTTGCGGTGGTAACCGTCGGTGACGGTAGCGGCCCTGTGGCCAGCCGGTCGATGTCCTGACGGCGGTCGCCCGCCAGTGGAAGCCGCTTCCTGGCACGCTCCAGGGTGTCGCGCTCGAGCTGCCAGCTGACCAGCGCTTCCTCTTCGCCCAGAACCTCTGGCGACGCCTCGGGGGTGACCAGCGGCGGACACAGCAGCGAGTGCCCCCAGCCGTTACCGGCCCGGTTGAGGCTTAGCCAGTAGCACTGGTTTTCCATCGCCCGGGTGATGACGAAGCTGTGCCAGCTGGTGAAGGAGAAGTCCCGAGTGAAGGCCACCGGGTGGACCATCAGGTCGACGCCCAACTGGCGGTAGCGGGCGGCCAGCTCACCGAACCTGAGGTCGTAGCAGATCATGAAGCCGACGCGCCAGCCGGCGATATCCAGCGTCACCAGGCGCTCGCCCGGGCTGAAGTGGGCCGCCTCGGCGCTGGCGCCGAACTGGGCGCAGTGCAGCTTGTCGTAGGCTCCCGCCAGTTGCCCCTCGGCGTCGACGACCACCTGGCTGATATGGCGCTGGAGGGAGCCGTCGGCCCGGCGTGATCTGCGCGCCACGCCGAAGGCGATCGGGCATCTGAGTTCCTGGGCCAGCGCGCAATAGTGTGCTGTCACAGGCCCTTGCAGGTCGTCATCGAGTTCATCCATCGCCTCGAAAGCCTGCTCGCCGTACTCCTGGGACGACAGCTCCGGCAGCACGATCAGCTGTGGGCGTTGCTGCGACGCGGCAGTGCGCAGGCGCCCGGCCAGGGCGTCCAGGTGGTCGCGCTGGTCGAGCCGATTGCGGGTCGCCGGGATTGTGGTCTGGCAAGCCAGCAGGCGCATGGATTCCTCGCAGTTGGCGAAAGAGGCAGGGTAACCCGAATCGACAGCGCGACGACATGGGCGGCAGTCGATTGCGTCAGCGGTGCCAAGGGCTATGCTCACGGTAGACCGTCGACGCTCGATTTCCGCTCCGCGAGTGTCAGCGGTCGAGAGCCTTGGGTCCTCGTTGTGTACCTGGCCATCGTTGCAGGCCGACGGGGGAGGGAAGGGATATTTCTCCACGCCCTGAGGAGCGTGCAGAAAAAATTAACGCCCACTAAACGTTAGCGGTAGCTAAACTCTCGTTTTACAATGATTCGGCCTGGTCTCTCCAGGTGAATTTATCGCAAAAGGAATGACTGGTGGATCTTTTGCCGGCCCAGGAGGGGCAAGGCACGAGTCCATGCCGTCAACGTCGACAATACCAAAAGAGGTGTGACCATGAAGCGCCATGCTTTCTCCGCCGCTGCACTGTCCAGCGCCATTCTCGGAGCCGCCATGTTCACGTCCCCGGCCATGGCCCAGGACGAAGAACAGTTCATCACCATCGGCACCGGGGGTCAGACCGGCGTGTATTACGTCGTTGGCCAGTCTGTCTGCCGCTTTGTGAATCGCAACAGCGAAGAGACCGGCATCCGCTGTAACGCGCCGTCCACCGGTGGCTCCGTGGCCAACGTCAATGGTATTCGCAGTGGCGAGCTGACCATGGGTGTCGCCCAGTCTGATGTGCAGTATCAGGCCTACAACGGTACCGGCAACTTCGAGGGCGAAGCCTACGAAGACCTGCGCGCCGTGTTCAAGGTGCATGGCGAGCCGCTGACCATCCTGGCCCGTGCCGATGCCGACATCGAGAGCCTCGATGACCTGGCCGGCAAGCGCGTCAACATCGGTAACCCGGGTTCCGGCCAGCGCAACACCATGGAAGTGGTGATGGACGCCAAGGGCTGGACCGAAGACACCTTCTCGCTGGCCTCGCAGCTCGACGCAGCCGAGATGGCATCTGCCCTGTCGGACAACAACATCGACGCCATGGCCTACGTCGTCGGCCACCCCAATGGTTCCATCCAGGAAGCCACCACCACAGTCGACGCCAAGCTGGTGCCGCTCAACGACGACGCCATCAAGGGCCTGGTCGAGGAGTATCCGTACTACTCCATGTCCACCATTCCTGGCGGTCTGTACAAGGGCAACCCGGATGACGTCGAGACCTTCGGTGTCGCCGCGACCTTCGTGACCAGCGCCGAGGCCGACGACGAGCTGGTCTACCAGACCGTCAAGGCAGTGTTCGACAACTTCGATCGCTTCAAGCGTCTGCACCCGGCCTTCGAAAACCTGGATCCGCAGGACATGGTATCCAACGGTCTGTCCGCACCGCTGCATGAAGGTGCCGCTCGTTACTATCGCGAGCAGGGCTGGATCGAGTAAGGGTTCTTCCCCTCTCGGGGGAATAGCCAGCTAATCTCTGCGCGGTCGGCCGTTGGGCGGCCGCGCAGTGCGTTGTGGCCCGTCGATGGATCGACACCGGACGTTCGGTAGAGACCAGACAGCCCAGCACGACTGGCTCGCGAAAGCGGGCATTCGGGGATGGAGGCGAAGCCCTCCATCATGACGATTCCTCTTCCAGGCAGGGCACGCTTATGACTGAGGACAACAAGAGATCCACGCAGTCCGAAGTGGATCTCGAGGACATGGTCGCCTCCAGCGACTCCGGTTCGCGCAACCCCTTGGGTGCGCCCGGCAAGCTGCTGGTAGGCGTTGCGGCGGCATGGTCGCTGTTCCAGCTATGGATTGCTTCGCCGTTGCCGTTCATGGCCGGCGTCGGCGTCTTCAACGCCACCGAAGCGCGCTCTATTCACCTGGCCTTTGCATTGTTTCTGGCCTTCATGGCCTACCCCGCGACCAAGCGCTCGCCGCGGGACCGCATTCCTCTTCAGGATTGGGTGCTGGCGATTCTGGCCGCTTCCGCCGGGGCTTACATGTTCGTGTTCTACGAACAGCTGGCTGACCGTCCTGGCGCACCCATCCTGCAGGACGTCATCGTCGGTGTGACCGGCCTGATTCTGCTGCTCGAGGCAACACGGCGGGCGCTCGGGCCGCCGCTGATGATCATCGCCTCGCTCTTTATCTTCTATTCGCTGGCGGGGCCCTGGATGCCGGGTATCCTCGCTCACCGTGGCGTCAGCCTTTACGGCCTGGTCAATCACCAGTGGCTGACCACCCAGGGTGTGTTTGGTATCGCCTTGGGCGTTTCGACCAGTTTCGTCTTCCTGTTTGTGCTGTTCGGCGCGCTGCTCGACAAGGCAGGTGCCGGCAACTACTTCATCAAGGTCGCCTTCTCGTTGCTGGGCCACTACAAGGGCGGGCCCGCCAAGGCCGCCGTGGTGGCCTCCGGCATGACCGGCCTGATCTCCGGCTCGTCCATCGCCAATACCGTGACTACCGGTACCTTCACCATTCCGATGATGAAGCGTGTCGGCTTCTCCTCGGAGAAGGCCGGTGCGGTGGAGGTGTCCTCCTCGGTCAATGGCCAGATCATGCCGCCGGTGATGGGCGCCGCCGCCTTCCTGATGGTGGAGTACGTCGGCATTTCCTACGTGGAGGTGATCAAGCACGCCTTCCTGCCGGCGCTGATTTCCTATATCGCGTTGATCTACATCGTTCACCTCGAGGCGCTCAAGGCCAACATGGAGGGGCTGGAAAGCTCCAACCCGCCCAAGCCGCTGGTACGCAAGGTGATCGGCTTCCTCGGTGGTCTGCTGCTGATGATGGTGGTGGCGCTGGGTGTCTACTACGGCCTGGGCTGGCTCAAGCCGGTACTGGGTGATGCGACTCCCTGGGTGGTGGCCGTGGCGCTCTCGGTGGTCTACGTGGCGCTGTTGAAGCTGGGTGCAAACTATCCCGAGCTCGAGCTCGATGATCCCAACGAGCCTATCTACAAGCTGCCCCAGACCCGACCCACGGTGCTGGTAGGCCTGCAGTACATCCTGCCGGTGATCGTGCTGATCTGGTGTCTGATGGTGGAGCGCCTGTCACCGGGACTGTCCGCCTTCTGGGCGACGGTGTTCATGATCTTCATCATGCTGACCCAGCGCCCGATCATGCACGCCTTCCGTGGGCGGGGTGATCTTGGCAAGGATCTGCGCGAAGGCTGTCTGGACCTGTGGACGGGGCTGGTGACCGGCGCGCGCAACATGATCGGTATCGGTATCGCCACCGCCACCGCCGGCATCATCGTGGGTGCGGTCTCCCAGACCGGTGTCGGCCTGGTGCTCGCGGACGTGGTCGAGATCCTGTCCATGGGCAACCTGATGCTGATTCTGTTCTTCACCGCCATTCTCAGCCTGATCCTGGGCATGGGGCTGCCGACCACCGCCAACTACATCGTGGTGTCGGCGCTGCTGGCTCCGGTGATCGTGCAACTGGGTGAGCAGAATGGTCTGCTGGTACCGCTGATCGCGGTGCACCTGTTCGTGTTCTACTTTGGCATCATGGCCGACGTCACGCCGCCGGTGGGCCTTGCCTCCTTTGCCGCCGCGGCGGTTTCTGGAGGGGATCCGATCCGCACCGGCTTCCAGGCGTTCTACTACAGCCTGCGTACCGCCGCGTTGCCGTTCCTGTTCATCTTCAACACCGACCTGCTGCTGATCGATGTGGCGCCCTTGCAGGGCGTATTGATCTTCGTGGTGGCGACCATCGCCATGCTGATCTTCGCCGCGGCGACCCAGGGCTACATGATCACCCGCAATCGCTGGTACGAGAGCATCCTGCTGCTGCTGGTGGCCTTCACCCTGTTCCGCCCGGGCTTCTGGATGGACATCATCCATGATCCTTATCGCAGTGTGCCGCCGTCCGAGTTCGTCGAGGCCTACGGCAACGTGGACGAGGACAGCACCCTGCGTCTGCAGGTCAAGGGCGAGGACGCCTTCGGCGATCCGCTGACGACCTACATGACGCTGCCGGTGGCAGAGGGCGAGACCGGTGAGGATCGCCTGCTCAATCTCGGTCTGGAGCTGATCGTCGAGGACGGTCGCGCCATCGTCGACATGGTGACCTATGGCAGTCAGGCTGCGGATCTCGGCTTCGACTTCGATCAGGAGATCGTCGAGATTCAGGCACCGGTGGATCGCTGGCCGAAAGAGCTGATGTGGATTCCGGCGCTTCTGCTGTTCGCCCTGATCGTGTTGGCACAACGCCGTCGCCGGCCCCCTGAAACCACTGAGGCCACGGCCTGAGGAGGTCCGTCATGTACCAGAAGATCCTGTTACCGGTCGATCTCAATGAGCCATCGTCGTGGGAGAGGGCACTGCCGGTGGCGCTCTCGCTGTGCCGCAACTTTGGTGCCAGCCTGCACCTGGTGACGGTGTTGCCGGACTACCGCATGCCGCTGGTGGGGTCCTACTTCCCCAAGGACTTCGCCAAGAAGGCCCATGAAGCGGTACAGAAGGCGCAGCATGACTTCATCGTCGAGCACGTGCCGGAGGACCTGACGGCTCAGGCGATCATCGCCGATGGCTCCCCCTGGGAAGCCATCATCAAGGTCGGCAAGAAGATCGATGCCGACCTGATCGTCATGGCCTCGCATACCAAGCGCAAGTTCGCCGACTACGTGATCGGCCCCAACGCCGAGCACGTCGTCCATCACAGCAAGTGTTCGGTGATGATCGTGCGTTGACCCAGACGACAAGCGCTAGCGCCATCGACGCCCCCTCACATGAGGGGGCGTTTTCGTAAGCTTGCGTAGGTTGAAGGCGAATCCAGGGCCCATCAACTACAGTCAAATTAGAGTCGATGGGCGCCGGCGATGGCGTGAAGGAACCTCGCATCTTGCCCCTTGACTCCCGTGACAGGTGGGCGGTGGCAACCGTCATCCGTGGGTACAAGGGGGAGTAGATGATGAGTGCAGCAGCATCACGACACGACAAGGAGTCGAGCGGGGCCAGGGTAAAGATCTCCATCAAGAACGTCAGTATGGGGCGGCCCAGGGTGTGGTTATCTTCGGGATTCGAGGACTTTCGGGCCGCCACTGCGGTCAGCCTTTCCTATGGCATGTTCTGGGTCGGGCTCAGCATCGCCGTCACGGCAGGGGCGCTGACGCTGGGACTGTGGCATTGGCTGTTGCCGCTGGTGGCCGGCTTCATGTTCATCGGGCCGTTGGTGGCGGTGGGCTCCTACGGGATCAGCAGGGCGCTGGAAGAAGGCCGCTCCCCGACCCTGGGGGATGCCTTTGGCGCCTGGCGCGGCCACACCGGGCAACTGGCCATGATGGGCGTGATGATGATGATCTTCTTTCTCGCCTGGATTCGCCTGGCCACCTTGCTGTTTGCCCTGTTCTTCGGTCTCCAGTCGCCGGATCCGTCCACGGTCTATGCGTCACTTCTGACCACGCCGGAAGGCCTCGGCATGCTGGTGGTGGGGCTGGCCTTTGGCTGTGTGCTGGCGTTTGGCGCCTTTTCCATCAGCGTGGTCGCGATTCCAACCCTGATGGATCAGGACCTGACGTTCATGGAGGGCATCGAGGCCAGTATTCGTTCGGTGGCACGCAATTTCCGACCGATGCTGCTGTGGGCAGCGATTCTCACCGGCTGCGTACTGGTGGGGATGGCCACCTTCTATATCGGGCTTGCCTTGATTCTGCCGGTACTGGGGCACGCGAGCTGGCACGCCTACGAAGACCTGGTGGTGTGCGAACGGCTGGACGACCCCGGCGCCTGAGGGCGGCAACCTGGTCCGCGAAGACGCCCCGATAGGGGGCGTTTTCCTGAACCAGCAAAGCTCGAGGGGCCCGCAGACTGACCTTTGGCGCTCGATCACGTAATCTACTCCTGCAGAAAGAGTCAGGAGACGTCATGCGGGTGCCAGCTTTCCTTTGCCAGGTGGGTGTCCTCCTGGGGCTGTTGGTAGCAGGGGGAATCGGCCAGGCCCATTCCCAGCCTCTGCCAGCTCCGGAGGGGCCTGTGCTGCTTAAAGTATCGGGCAATATCCAGAACACCAATGTGGATGCACAGCTTCTGCTGGATCGTGCCATGCTCGACGATCTGGAGAGTCGTGCGCTGGTGACCGATACCCCGTGGCATAGCCAGGCCAGCCGTTTCGAGGGGCCGCTGCTCCGCAGCGTGCTGGAATCCGCCGGTGTCACCGCCGACAGCATTCGCGTGCACGCCTTGAACGGCTTCGTGGCCGATATCCCGGTCTCCGATGCCTATCGCTATGACGTCATCCTGGCCATGAAGCAGGACGGCGAAGCGATGTCGGTGCGAAACTTCGGCCCGCTGTTCGTGTTGTACCCTTTCGATGATCATCCAGAACTACTTAACGAGTCGGTCCAGTTTCGCTCGGTGTGGCAGGTAGATGCCATCGAGGTCCCGTGATCAATGTCACCGGGAGATCGGTCGAAGGCCATCAGGAGGCAAGGCAGGGAGTGCAGCGCCCCAATACCATAGTGAGTGATCCCGGTGTATCGGCTGGTGTCGACCCGAACATTCTGCCAGCAGATTCCCGACCCAAGGAGGAGGGTGCTCGGCGCATCCGTTCCGTATGCGACGCTATCCTCTGAGACTGGTATTCAGTGCCGTGGCGGCACTGACCTTCTTTGCCGCCGCCATGGTGGTGATCGGTCTGGTCGCCTGGCGCCATGACAATCTTTCCCACCAGGTGGTGGAGGATATCACCTGGCATTCCTACAAGCTGGACCGAGACGTGGTGTTGCTGCGCAATCACCTGTTGTTCGGGGAGCATGGACCCGAACAGCTGGCCGGCTTCAGGCTCGAGTTCGACCTGTTGTTCAGTCGACTGAACCTGTTTCGCCACAGTGACATTCACGATCTGGTCGAGGACGCTCCGGCCGCGCGTCGCCAACTGTCGATCATCATCAGCCTGATGCAGGACCTGGATGCCGAGGTCAGTGCCCTGGCGTCCCTCGATAGCGAGGCAGAGGCCGTTCTTGACCAGCATCTTGCCGCGCTATCCACCGAGACCGAAAGGTTGATCATGGCCGTCAACGGCCATCTGGCCGAGATCAATACCGCAGAGCGTGTTCGTCTGCAGCGACTGTACCTGTTGCTGCTGGTGATGATCCTCGGTATGAGCCTGGCCGGAGGGGTCATGCTTGCCGTGCTTTTCAAGGAAGCCCGTGATAACGAGGCCTCGCGCAAGGCACTGGAGACGCTGAGCGGCGAACTGGAAATCAGTGCCCGGCGCGCTCAGTCCGCCAGTCAGGCCAAGTCCGACTTTCTGGCCACGGTGAGCCACGAGATCCGCACGCCGCTCAACGGCGTCATCGGCATGAGCGAACTGCTGCGTGATCTCGAACTGTCGGAGCCCGCCAGCCGCTACTCGCACACCATTCATGACAGCGCCCGCCAGCTGATGGGCATGATCGATGACATCCTCGACTTCTCCAAGATCGAGGCAGGACGCATGGAGCTGGATGTTCAGCCGGTGGCACTCGATGCCTTGATCGAAGATGCGCTGGAGCTGTTTCGTCCGCGCGCACTCGACAAGCGGTTGCGCTTGCTTGGCCACGTGGACGAGACGCTGCCGGCACGACTCCAGGGGGACCCGGGCCGGCTTCGACAGGTGCTGCTCAACCTGCTGGCCAACGCCATCAAGTTTACCGATCGCGGCATGGTGAGGCTGTCGGTAGCGCCGGTGGACGAAGGCTGGGTGCAGTTCGACGTGGTGGATACCGGTCAGGGCGTCGAGGCGTCCCTGCTGCCTCAGTTGTTCGAGCCCTTCCGCCAGGGCGATGCCTCCGTCGCCCGGCGCTATGGCGGCACCGGTCTGGGTCTTGCGATTTCCAAGCGCCTGGTAGTGGCCATGGGGGGCGAGATAGGGGTCGACAGCCGCCGAGGCAAGGGCAGTCGCTTCTGGTTCCGATTGCCGCTGGTGCCCTGTGACGAACCCCGCCGTCAACCGCTGACGGTGGCCAGGGCGCGCGCCCATCCCAAGCAGCTCGCCGAGGCGGATCTGCTGGTGGTGGAAGACAATCTGGTCAACCAGGAAGTGGCGATCGCGATGCTGGAACGCCTCGGCTGTTCGGCTACCCTGGCTTCCTGCGGCAAGGAAGCGCTGGCTCTCTGCTCACAGCGGCGTTTCGACCTGATATTGATGGATGTCCAGATGCCTGATCTGGATGGTCGCGAGGTCACCCGGCGCCTTCGCAGCTTTTCCGACTGGCGTAGTGAGGTTCCCGTGGTGGCGATGACCGCTGGTGGCGCCAGTCACGATGAGTCGGACTGCATGGCCGCCGGCATGAACGACTATCTGACCAAGCCGCTGTTGATGGGCACGCTGCTGATGGTGCTCAAGCGCCACCTGCTGGGAGAGTCCGAGACCTCGACGACTCCGAGGGGTAGCACCTCACTGATCAATGCCGATACGCTCGATGCCCTGGACGAAGGGCTTGGGGGCGAGCGCCGGGATGCTCTGGTGGACCTGTTCGGGCGACAGGCGCGCGAACGCTTGCCGGAGATCCAGAGCGCCTACCGGCGAGGCGAGGAGGAGCCGCTGGCACAGCTTGCCCATCAGCTCAGGGGCGAGGCCGCCGGCGTCGGTGCCATGGCTCTGGCCGAGGCGGCGCGAGCGCTGGAGCGTTGTGCCCTGGATGGCTGCATCGAGGATGCCAGAGGCGTCATCGATGCGCTGCCTGAGCTGCTTGAACGCACCCTGGCGGCCATTGCCCGCAGCGAGAGGCGCGCCTCCCAGACCTGAGGTCGGCTTCGGCGTCCCGCTGTGTTGCTGGTGCAGGTGGACGGTTCAGTGGCTCAGTTGCCTTGGGGACGGGGACGCCGCCAGCGCGGATGTCGTGGCACCACCACCCGTTGTGCCCGGTATTCACCCCGCACCGCATCCATCGCCAGCGCCAGGGCCTGCTCGGCGATGCCCCGATGATCCTGGACGGCGGAGTTGACCGCCAGCGGCAGGAAGTCCAGCAGGCGGTTGTCGCCGAAACTCGCCATGGCCAGACGCGGGGGCAGGCCGCCGCGTGCAATCAGTTCGTCCAGGGCGCCTTCCAGCAGAATGTAGGACGCGGTTACCAGGGCGTCGGGCAGTCCCTTCTTGTCGATGTAGTCAGCCAGCAGCCTGGCGCCTTCCTCGCGGGCATAGTGATCGCCGCTTTCCAGGGTGCACTCGAGCTCGCGTCCCTCCACGCCTGCGCGGAAGCCGGCACGGCGCTCTTCGGTGATCGAAAGGTGCGGCACCGCATCGAGCCATAGCACGCTCTTGACTGCCGGCGTCATCAGCGAGCGTGTGAGCTGTTCGGCGGCCTCGCGGTCGTTGCTGACGACGCTGGCGAAGCTCGCTTCGGGCAGGCCCCGGTCGATGGCGATGATCGGCAGACCCTCATTCATCAATTCGGTATAGAAGGACGCCGGCTGCGCCAGACAGCTTGCCACGATCAGCGCCTCGCAGCGTTGGGCGCGCAGTGACAGGGCCAGGTCCCGCTCGCTGTCGGGCTGGTCGTCGGAGCCGACGATCAGCAGCTGGTAGCCCTGGGCCCGCGCTCCGCGCTCCAGGTGCTTGGCCAGGCGGGCGTAGCTCGAGTTTTCCAGGTCCGGCACGATCAGCCCCAGGATGCGGCTGCTGCCGCGCCGCAGGGCCGCCGCCTGGGCATCGACACGGTAGCCATGCTCCGCCACCACCGCCATCACTCGGTCCACGGTGTCCTGACGAATACGGCGCTCCCTGGCCTTGCCATTGACGATGTAGCTGGCGGTGGTGCGGGAAACGCCGGCCAGGCGGGCAATTTCGGCCAAGGTCATGCGGGTGTCTCCATTGAAGGCGTCGGGCGTGGTCACGGCGACAAGGTGTCAATTCCCTCTAGTCTACCTGGCATGGCAGCAGTGTCCCCCTGCCAAAGTCGTAGCTTTTGCGACTTGCCATGTGCGCTGAATCGTACCAGCATTGTGACATGGTGAGGTGACACGATTCAGCTTTCGAGCATTTTGCATTTGCCGAAGCCAGGTGATCCCAGCATCCGGCGTGCGCTGTATCTGTTGCATCCCGGCAGTGCCGGGGCGCTGGACCTCCTCGCCGACACCGTTCAACCGATACCGGTGAGGAAACGCTGCACCTCACCCAGGAGAGCCCTTCATGCTGACGCTGAACGCCGACGACATCCTGCTGGATTGTCGTGCCGAGAGCTGGCGCCACGCCCTCGACGCCGCCTTTGACACCCTGAAGGCGGCCAGCCTGGTCGATGACGGCTACCGCCAGGGCCTGGTCGATCGGGAGTCCCAGTCCTCTACCTGGCTTGGCAATGGCATCGCCATCCCCCACGGCACCCCCGAGAGTCGAGGCGCGGTGCGTCGCACCGGGGTGCGGGTGCTGCAGTTCCCCGAGGGCGTGCGCTGGCACGACGGCAACCTCGTTCATGTATTGGTGACCATCGCCGCCCAGAGTGACGAGCACCTGGATATCCTCAGAAGCCTGACCCACGTGCTCGACCGGGACGGTGTCTCCGAACGCCTGGCCCAGGCGAGCAGCGCCGAGGAGATCACCGAGCTGCTGGCTCGGCCGGTGGTTCGCCCGCGACTGGACCAGGACACCCTGGTGCTGGGCCATCGCGCCGACGACCTGCTCGATCTGGCGCTGGCCGGGGCTCAGCGGCTGCGCCAGCTGGCATTGGTCGATACCGCCTATCTTGCCGAGATGGTCACCTCCATGCCGACGCACCTGGGACGGGGGCTGTGGCTTGCGTCCAGCGAAGCCGGCGTGTCCACGCCGGCACTCGCTGCGGTGACGCCGGCCAAGCCCGTCCAGCATCAGGGCAGCGACGTCGAGGCGGTGTTGTGCCTGGCCTCCCATGGCGAGGCTGGACGCCCGCTGGCCGACGCCATCGTGTCGCTGGTGGCGTCACTGGATGAGTCCGACGCCGCCCATCTGCGCGAGCGGGACGCTGACGACTGGCTGGCGCTGCTGGCTGGCGAAGGTGGCTCGGCCCAGAGTCGTCGCGTACGCCTGCTCAACGCCCATGGGCTTCACGCGCGTCCGGCCAAGGTGCTGGTCCAGAAGGCACGCGAAAGCGGGGTCGCCGTGCAGGTGCGCCTGGCCGAGGGCAGCGGACGCCCGGTGTCGGCGGCGTCGCTGACCAAGGTGATCGGTCTTGGTGCCAGACGAGGACAGGAGCTGATCCTGTCGGCACGGGGCGAGGGTGCCGAACAGGCGCTGACATCGCTGGTCGAAGCGATCAACGATGGTCTGGGGGAGCAGGTGACGCCACTGGCGTCTTCGGCTGTGTCGCAGGCCGGGGCCGAGCAGGCGGTCGCGGAGCCGGTGGCGGCAAGCATGCCGTCCGCCGACCAGCCGCTGGAAGCGGTGGCCGCATCGCCGGGACTCGCGGTGGCGCCGCTTTTCGTGATCAAGACCCCGGACTTCGACTATCCCCGCGAGGCGGCGGACCCCGCCTTGGAGCGACAGCGCCTCGAGCGGGCCATCGCCCAGGGCGGCGAGCAGCTCAAGGCCCTGATCGCCCGGACCGCCGGAGGCGAGGTCGCCGCCATTCTGTCGATGCATGAGGAAATGCTCGAAGACCCGGAACTGGCCCAGGCCGCGCGAGAGGGCATCGACGAGGGGCTTTCCGCCGAGGCCGCCTGGTGGCAGGCAATCGACGTCGCCGCCCGCGCCCAGGAACAGCTGGCCGATCGCCTGCTGGCCGAACGAGCCGCGGATCTGCGTGACGTCGGCCGTCGTGTGCTGGGTATCCTGTGCGACGTCGAGCTGCCCGAGCCGCCGGCCGTGCCTTACCTGCTGGTGACCGACGATATCGGTCCGTCCGATGTCGCCCGCCTGGACACCGAGCGGGTTCGCGGCATCCTCACCGCCCGGGGCGGCGCCACCGCCCACAGCGCGATACTCGCCCGGGCACTAGGGATACCGGCGGTAGTCGGTGCCGGTGCCGGCGTGCTGGCGCTCGAAAATGGCACTGAGATGCTGCTCGACGGTGACGAAGGCTGGGTCGTGCCGGCACCCTCGCAAGCGCGTCGCGAGCGCTTCGAGGCGCGCATGGAAGCGCTGGAGGCGCTCAAGGCACGTGCCTGGGACGCTCGCTTCGAGGACGCCCGGACCGAGGATGGTACCCGCGTGGAGGTGGTCGCCAACCTGGGCAATACCGCCCACGCCCGCGACGCCGTATCGCGCGGCGCCGAGGGGGTGGGGCTGCTGCGTACCGAGTTTTTGTTCATGGCCCACGCCTCGCTGCCGGACGTGGAGACCCAGGAGCGCGAATATCGCGAAGCCCTGGATGCTCTGGACGGCCGCCCGCTGGTGGCGCGGACCCTGGACGTGGGTGGCGACAAGCCGCTGGCTTACTGGCCACTGCCCCAGGAGGACAACCCCTTCCTCGGCCTGCGTGGCATTCGTCTGGCCCTCAGGCGTCCCCAGGTGCTGCGCGATCAGTTCAGCGCCCTGGTGAAGGCCGCCGACGGCCGGCCGCTGCGCATCATGCTGCCCATGGTCAAGGACCTGGATGAGTTCCGCGCCGCCCGTGCGATCTTCGATGAGGTGCTGCGCGAACTCGGCGTCAGCCGAGACGGGGACCGCCTGCAGCTGGGCGTGATGATCGAGGTGCCGTCCTGCGCGCTGCTGGCGCCGAGCCTGGCGCCCGAGGTCGACTTCTTCTCCATCGGCACCAACGACCTGACCCAGTACACCCTGGCCATCGACCGTGGTCATCCTGAGCTTTCCGGGGAGTCCGACGGCCTGCACCCGGCCGTGCTGCGGCTGATCCAGATGACCGTCCAGGCGGCCCATGCCCATGGCAAGTGGGTCGGCGTGTGCGGTGAGCTGGCCAGCGACCGCCAGGCGATCCCTGTGCTGGTTGGCCTCGGCATCGACGAGCTGTCGGTGAGCGCCCGCCAGGTACCCATGGTCAAGGCACGCCTGGCGTCGGTCTCCACCACCCGGGCCCGGGAACTCGCCGCCCTGGCATTGGCCGCGCCCACCGCCCGGGACGTGCGCAGAGAGCTGGAGGCGAGCCAATGAGCGAGATATCCGGCAACGCCGTCAAGCCACCGGTGCTGACCGTTTCGGCCAACCCGGCGCTGGACCTGTCTGTCGCCGTGGACCGGCTGACGCCAGGTGCGCTGCACCGCGCCGAGTCAGTCGAGCTGACCGCCGCCGGCAAGGGCGTCAACATGGCGCGGGTGCTCTCCGCCCTGGGCCACCCGGTCTGTGTCACCGGATTTCTGGGCAGTGACAACGACTCGCCCTTCATCGATGCCTTCGCCGAGATGGGGGTCGAGGACGCCTTTGTGCGATTGCCCGGCGCCACCCGCATCAACACCAAGCTGAGCGAGGCCGACGGTCGCGTCAGCGATATCAATGCGCCGGGGCTCAGCGTCGATGCCGACGCCTGGCAGCGCCTGATCGCCACCATCGAGGCGCGCCTGACGACGCCTGCGCTGCGCCCCGCCGCGGTAATGATCGGCGGCAGCCAGCCACCGGGAGTCGGCGCTTCGGCGCTGGCCGAACTGATCACGCGGATCAAGGCCAACGGCGTACCCGTGTGGGTGGACACCAGCGGCGAGGCGCTCAAGGCCGCGGTCAAGGCGGGGGCCGACGCGGTGAAGCCCAACCTGGAGGAGCTGGCCGAATGGGCGGATCGTGACATTGCAACAGACGCCGACGTTCAGCGTGCAGCCCTTGAGCTTTACGCCGCCGGCGTCGGCGACGTGCTGATTTCCGCCGGTGCCGACGGCGTGACCTGGCTGGGTCCGCATGGCCTGTGGCAGTCGCTGCCTCCTGCGGTCAGGGTGGCCAATACCGTATGTGCCGGTGACACCCTGTTTGCCGCCATGCTGCACGGCGTGCTGTGCGAGGCGCCTGTGGAACAGGCGCTGAGGTTTGCCACGGCGCTGTCCGCCGAGGCGGTGCGCCACACCGGCGTGGGCCGGGCCGACGCCTCCGATTTCTCCGACCTTCTTTCCGACACCAGGGTGCGGCGCCTCAATGACGTCGAAGCCCGGGGAGTACTTGCATGAACGTGATCCTGTTGACGACCTGCCCCGGCGGCAGCGTCACGAGCTACCTGGCCGCCCAGCGCCTGACCCCTGCCGCCGAGGCCAAGGGCTGGCAGCTCTCCACCGAGGTGCACTCGAGCCTGGCACCGGTCGAGACCCTGTCCCACCAGACCCTGGCCGCGGCCGAGCTGGTGATCGCGGTGGGCGAACCCATCGCCGGGGCCCACCGCTTCAGCGGCAAGCGCCTGTATCGTGGCAGCCTGGAAGATGCCCTGAGCGACCCGTCGGACTTTCTCGAGCGGGCGGCACGCGACGCCCAGGTGTTTACCCCCCTCAACGATGAGGCGGCCAGCGCTTCAGGGAATGGCCCCGTGGCTGCAGACGTCAGCGACGAGGCGCGCATCGTCGCGGTGACCGCCTGTCCCACCGGGGTCGCCCACACCTTCATGGCCGCCGAGGCACTGGCCGAGGCCGGGCGTGGGCTCGGCCATCAGGTACGCGTCGAGACCCAGGGCTCGGTGGGCGCTCAGGACCAGTTGACCGACGACGAGATCGCCCAGGCGGATCTGGTCATCCTGGCCTGCGATATCGAGGTCGATCCCACCCGCTTTGCCGGCAAGCGGATCTACCGCACGTCCACCGGCAACGCCTTGAAGAAGTCGCGCCAGACCATCGAGGCAGCGCTGGTCGAGGCCCAGGTGGAAAGCGCGGATGGCGGTGCCAGGGCCGAGTCCGCCAAGAGCTTCAAGGAGAAGGGCGTCTACAAGCACCTGCTGACCGGAGTGTCCTTCATGCTGCCCATGGTGGTGGCCGGGGGCCTCTTGATCGCGCTGTCCTTCGTCTTCGGCATCGAGGCCTTCAAGGAGGAGGGCACCCTGCCTGCCGCCTTGATGGAGATCGGTGGGGGCACCGCCTTCGCCCTGATGGTGCCGGTGCTGGCTGGCTATATCGCCTATTCCATCGCCGATCGGCCCGGCATCGCCCCGGGCATGATCGGCGGCATGCTGGCGTCGAACATCGGTGCCGGCTTTATCGGAGGTATCCTGGCGGGCTTTCTGGCCGGCTACGTGGCCAAGGCGGTGACCCGCTACGTCAAGCTGCCTTCCAGCGTCGAGTCACTCAAGCCGATCCTGATCATCCCGCTGGTCGCGAGTCTGGTCACCGGTCTGGTGATGATCTATGTGGTCGGTGAGCCGGTGGCCGGGGTGCTCGAGGCACTGACCGCCTTCCTCGAGAGCATGGGCTCCACCAATGCGGTGCTGCTGGGGATTCTGCTTGGGGCGATGATGTGCTTCGACCTGGGGGGACCGGTCAACAAGGCGGCCTACACCTTCGGGGTGGGCCTGCTCGCCTCCGAGACCTACGCCCCCATGGCGGCGATCATGGCCGCCGGCATGGTGCCGGCGATCGGCATGGGCATCGCCACCTTCGTCGCCGGGCGCAAGTTTGCCGACCCCGAGCGCGAGGCCGGCAAGGCCTCCTTCGTGCTGGGGCTGTGCTTCATCAGCGAGGGCGCGATTCCCTTCGCCGCCAAGGACCCGCTGCGGGTAATTCCCATCAGCATGCTGGGCGGCGCCATCACCGGAGCCATCTCGATGCTGGTGGGTGCCAAGCTGATGGCCCCCCACGGCGGCGTATTCGTGCTGTTGATTCCAAATGCGATTACTCCAGTGTTGTGGTACCTGCTGGCGATCGTCGCGGGCTCGCTGGTGACCGGGCTCGGTTACGCCGCCATCAAGCGCGGCGAGGCCGCCGCCATGCCGGTGGGCGAGGGGGCCTGATATGGGGGGCTCGGCACTCACCGGCGGTTGACGGCCAGCAAGGTGCAGGTGGCGCCCTGGGTGCCTCTCACTGGTGCACGATGAAGGGTGTTGCTCAATGGCCCGGCCTATAAGGCCGGGCCATTTTTTTGTGTTCTTGACCCTTTGGCGAAATGATCGACTGGTATTTTGCTGGATTCTCAGTAAAAAGACGGAAAAATTCCGAGCTCATGGCATAATGGCGCGCTTCTTGCCTCATGCTAGGCAGGACCCGGAGCAGGTGGCGACCCCACCTCAGCCGGGACAGGGCCTTACCGGGCCCAGGCGGCCCCCACCCGGGGCCTGACAAGGACGACCGTTTTCTTGTGAAGGCCGGCGAAAGTCGGCGCTAGCTGGCGTGAGCAGGCACGAGGCGGTACGTCCGATTGATGAGGAGATCCCATGTCAAGCGAACCCGTGACTCTCATGGTGGCCCGCCGCGTGGCGCGTGGACGCTACCGCGACTTCACCCTGTGGCTCGATGAAGGCCGCGAGCTGGCGGCGGACTTTCCCGGCTATCTCGGCTCCGGCATCCTGGCGCCGCCCCCCGGCGACGACGAGTATCAGATCATCTTTCGCTTTCAGGACACCGATACCCTCGCACGCTGGGAGCATTCCGCCTCGCGCCGTGCCTGGCTCGAGCGTGGTGCCGGCCTGTTCGAGGCCCCCCAGGAGCGGCGTGCCCTGGGACTCGACAGCTGGTTCACCAGCCCCGGCCCCAGGGTGCCGCCGCGCTGGAAGCAGGCGATCGCCATCTGGCTGGCGTTCTTCCCGGTGTCGCTGATGTTCCAGTGGCTGCTGGGCGATACCCTGGCGACCTTGCCGCTGGTTCCTCGGTTACTCGCCAGCACCCTGATGCTGACCCCGGTGATGGTGTTCCTTTTCATCCCCCTGTCTACCCGCCTGCTGGCGCCCTGGCTTCAGGCGCCGCCCGGACGTGGCGCTCGCCTGAGCCTGCGTCTGCGCCGCAGCTGAGGCTGACAGGCGGCCCTCCCGGCTCGCATTGAGTCTGGCCACTGCTCGCGCCTACACTCAGGTCATGCGGCGTTGCCGCGGATCTTGAGGACAGCCCATGGGCAGTGCGAGCACGGCGCCCCGCGTGGAAGGCGACATCACCGCGCGGGAGCGCCCTACACCAGAACAACAAGAGCTTGCGTCGCTGGGACTCAAGGTGGCGGCCAGCCGCCACCCCAAGGCCGAACAGGCGGCTCGTGAGCTGCATCACGAGCTCTATCATCCCGACCTGGGTTTCGTGCTGTTCTTCGTCAGCGCCGAATACGCGCTGGACCCCCTGGCCCAGGCCCTGGAGTCGACCTTCGGTGGGCTGCCGCTGGCGGGTTGCACCACGGCGGGTGAGATCACCCCGCTGGGGTACGAGCGCGGGACCATCGTCGCCATCGGGTTCGATCGCCGTCATTTTGGCGTGGCCACCACCCTGCTCGAGGACCTCGAGAGCGTCTCCCTGATCGACGCCCAGCGTCGGGTGGAGTCGCTTCTTGCCACCGCCAGGGGGCATCTGGATGGCGAGGCCTTCGCGCTGACCCTGCTCGATGGGCTGTCGGCCAGCGAAGAGCAGGTGCTGACCACTCTGGACGCCGCCCTGGGAGGTATCCCGAGCTTCGGTGGCTCGGCTGGGGACGACAACCGACTGGCGCATACCCATGTGTTTGCCGGTGGGCGCTTTCACAGCGCGGCGGCGGTGGTGGTGCTGATCACCACCCACCATCCCTTCGAGGTGTTCTCGACCCATCACCTGGCGGCACGCCGTGACAAGCTAGTGGTCACCCGCGCCGATCCTGCGGGCCGGCGTGTGCTGGAGCTCAATGCCCTGCCCGCGGTGGACGAGTACGCCCGGCTGGTCGGTGTCTTGCCAAGCGAACTCGATGAGGGCGTGTTTGCCCGCCACCCGTTGGCGGTCAAGCTGGGCGATGCCTACTACGTCCGCTCGATCCAGCGTGCCAACGCCGACGGTAGCCTCAGCTTCTACTGCGCGGTGGAGACCGGCATCGTGCTGACCGCCATGGCCGGCACGCCGATTCTCGAGGCCCTCGACGATACCCTGGGGGGCCTTCAGCGCCGGCTGGGGAAACCGCAGTTGATCATCGGCTGTGACTGCTTTCTCAGGCGTCTGGAGTTCGAGGCGCTCGCGCAGATCGGCGACGCCTCCGAACGACTTTCCAAGGCCTCGGTGGTGGGCTTCAACACCTACGGTGAGCAGCACCACGGCATGCATATCAACCAGACCTTCACGGGGGTGGCGATTGGATCTGGTCGGTGAGCCAAGGCAGGATCGCGCCAGCAGTGCACTGGAACAGGAACTGCTGGAGGAAAACCATCGGTTACGCCGGATCTGCCAGGCGCTGATCGAGCGGGTCGAGTCCGCCGGGGCGGGCGGGGCACCCTATGGTGCCTTCGAGCACGCGGTGCTGCTCGCCGAGCAGGTGCGCGAGCGCACCGAGACCCTGCACCGAACCCTGGATGAACTGGCCGAAACCAATGCCCGTCTGGAGGAAGCCCGGCGCGACGCCGAGGCCGCCAATGCCTCCAAGACCCGCTTCCTGGCGGCGGTCAGCCACGACCTGCTGCAGCCGCTCAATGCCGCGCGGCTGTTTGCCAGCGCCCTGGAAGAGCGAAAGCTGCCGGAAGAATCCGGCCGCCTGGTGCAGCGTATCGATCGCTCGCTCAGCGACGTGGAATTGCTGCTGGGGACCCTGGTCGACATCTCGCGACTGGATGCCGGAGTGCTGACCCCGGATGTGGCCCCCTTCGCCGTCTCGCAGTTGCTGGATGCGCTCGCCGAGGAATTTCGTCAGATGGCCGGCGCCCGCGGGCTGGCGTTTCGCTATGTGCCGAGTTCTGCCTGGGTCGAGTCCGACCTGGCGCTGCTGGCCCGGGTGATTCGCAACCTGATGTCCAACGCCGTGCGCTACACCGAGTCGGGGCGGGTGCTGCTCGGCTGTCGCAGGCGGCGGGTAGGCCAGCAGTACTGGCTCGAGATCCTGGTGGGGGATACCGGTCCGGGCATCGACGAGGCTCGCCGTGACGAGATATTTCTGGAGTTTCGCCGCGGCAACGCCGCAGCCCCGGGGCAGGAGCGCGGGCTGGGACTGGGGCTTGCCATCGTCGATCGCATCGCCCGCCTGCTCGATCATCCCATTACCCTCAATAGCCGACCCGGCCAGGGCGCCCAGTTCTCGGTAAGCGTGCCCTGCGCTCGCCCGGCGCGTGCGGTGGCCCCGTCGGCCTCGACCCTGCAGCAGGCCGGCACGCGTCAACTGCAGAGTACCGAGGTATGGGTGCTGGACAACGATCCCGCCATCCTCGAGGGCATGAGCGCGCTGCTGGGTGGCTGGGGATGTCGGGCGCGCCTGGCGTCGCGAGTGGTTGAACTGGAACAGAGCCTGGCCGAGCGCCACGAGACACAGGGCATGGATAGGCCGTCGCCAACGGTGGTGATGATCGACTACCACCTGTCCAGCGACGAAGAAGATGGCCTGGCGCTGGCGCAGCGCCTGGCCGGCTCTCATGTAGACCTGGCCCCGATACTGATCACTGCCAACCACGACGCCGAGATCAAGCGGCGTTGTCGTGAGCTTGGCTTCCCCTGTCTACTGAAGCCGCTGAAGCCCCTGCGCCTGCGTCAGGCACTGATACACCTGCTCGACGCCGGTTGAGCCGTCTTGCCTTGGTCAGCGAGACGTTCTGCCTTCTAGCGCGCCCGCCGCCTGGCCAGGCAGGCCAGCAGGGTGGGCTCGTCGGCTGCCAGGATCGCCTGGACGCGGCTGCCGACGCCAAGCTTCTTGAGGATCGCCGAGACGTGGGTCTTGACCGTGGTCTCTGCGATATCGAGCTCGCGGGCGATGACCTTGTTGGAGGCGCCGCGAATCAGCAGGGACAGCACCTCGAGCTGCTTGACCGTCAGTTGCTCGAGTGCGCCTGCATCGGCTGGACCCGTCATCCCCTGTGTCGCCCCCTGCGTCACAGGCGGGGCACTCGAGGCCTCGGCCGGGCGGCGCATGATCTCGGCGGGCAGATAGATCTGGCCGTCGAGGATCTGCTTGATCGCCGCCAGCAGGTCCGGGCGTGGCGTGGACTTCGGCAGGTAGCCGATGGCGCCCAGATCCAGGGCGCCGAGCACCGTGGCGCGCTCGCTTTCGGCCGACAGCACCGCCACCGGCACCGCCGGAAAGGCCCGGCGCAGTTCGCGCAGTCCGTCCAGGGCCGAGGCGTCGGGCAGATTCAAGTCCAGCAGTACCAGGTCGACGTCGTCGTCGGCGTCGAGGGCGCTGGTCAACGCGGCGAAACAGTCCGCCTCGCGCAGCTCGGTGCCGGGCAGGCCCGATTGAATGACCGCGGCAATGGCGTCGCGAAAGAGCGGGTGATCGTCAGCCACCATCAGGCTGTGCATGTCTGGCGTCCCGGTTGTCTGTGTCCTTGGTCGGTCTCCTACCGAAGGAGGAGGCGCTCTCCTGCCAGGGCAGTATGTCGCAAGCCAGGTTCCTGACCAAGACTGGAGTGGCAGACAACTACAACATCCTTTCCAAGGAGACACGCCATGATCTACGCCAACCCCGGACAACCCGACGCCGTGGTCAGCTTCGACGAGCGCTACGGCAACTATATCGGCGGCGAGTTCGTCGCCCCGGTCAAGGGCCAGTACTTCGACAACGTAAGCCCGGTCAACGGCCAGGTGTTCTGCCAGATCCCCCGCTCCAGCGCCGAGGATATCGACAAGGCACTGGACGCCGCCCATGGGGCAGCGCCGGCCTGGGGGCGCACCTCCGCTGGCGAGCGCAGCAATATCCTGTTGAAGATCGCCGAGCGCATCGAGGCCAACCTGGAGGCGCTGGCGGTGGCCGAGTGCTGGGACAACGGCAAGGCGGTGCGCGAGACCCTGAACGCCGATATTCCGCTGGCGGTGGACCACTTCCGCTACTTCGCCGGCTGCATTCGTGCCCAGGAAGGCACCGCCGCCGATATCGACGCCAACACCGTGGCCTATCACTTCCACGAGCCGCTGGGCGTGGTCGGCCAGATCATCCCCTGGAACTTTCCGCTGCTGATGGCCACCTGGAAGCTGGCCCCGGCGCTGGCCGCCGGCAACTGCGTGGTGCTCAAGCCCGCCGAGCAGACCCCGGCCTCGATCCTCAAGCTGATGGAGGTGATCGGTGACCTGCTGCCTCCCGGCGTGGTCAACGTGGTCAACGGCTTCGGCGCCGAGGCGGGGGAGGCCCTGGCCACCAGCAAGCGCATCGCCAAGATCGCCTTTACCGGTTCCACCCCGGTGGGCTCGCACATCCTCAAGTGCGCTGCCGACAACATCATTCCTTCTACCGTGGAGCTTGGCGGCAAGTCGCCCAACATCTACTTCGCCGACATCATGAACGCCGAGCCGGAGTTCATCGACAAGGCCGCCGAGGGGCTGGTGCTGGCCTTCTTCAACCAGGGTGAGGTATGCACCTGCCCGTCGCGGGCGCTGATCCAGGAGAGCATCTACGAGCCGTTCATGGCCAAGGTGATGGAGCGGGTCACCACCATCAAGCGTGGCAACCCACTGGACACCGAGGTCCAGGTCGGCGCCCAGGCCTCCAAGGAGCAGTTCGACAAGATCATGTCCTACATGGACGTGGCCCGGGAGGAAGGCGCCGAGTTCCTGACCGGTGGCAACCAGGCCAAGCTCAATGCCGATCTGAACACCGGCTACTACATCGAACCGACGCTGCTCAAGGGCAACAACAAGATGCGCGTCTTCCAGGAAGAGATCTTCGGCCCGGTGGTGGCGGTGACCACCTTCAAGGATGAGGAAGAAGCCCTGGCGATTGCCAACGACACCGAATTCGGCCTTGGCGCCGGCGTCTGGAGTCGTGACATCAACGTGGCCTTCCGCATGGGGCGTGGCATCCAGGCCGGTCGCGTATGGACCAACTGCTACCACCAGTATCCCGCCCACGCCGCCTTCGGCGGCTACAAGAAGTCCGGCGTCGGTCGCGAGACCCACAAGATGGCACTCGAGCATTACCAGCAGACCAAGAACCTGCTGGTGAGCTACGACACCAATCCCCTCGGTTTCTTCTAAAGGGAGTCGATCCGGGCCCGGTACCACCGGGCCCGGGAAGCTTCACCCCAGCGGCCTGACGCCGTTTGACTCTCAGCGCCGCGACCGTTCACCGGGTGTCCCCGGACACCTTTCTCCTCTGTACCGTCCTTCCTTGATAGCGGGCGGACAGAGACCCTTTTTGCCCGGATCAGGGCAAGGAGCACAACAATGCAAAGCACCATGGAAGCCGCCGTCGTTCGTCAGTTCGGTCAGCCCTTGACCCTCGAGGAGGTCGAGGTGCCGCGTCCCGCCAGGGGCGAGGTTCTGGTCAAGATCGCCGCCTCCGGGGTCTGCCATACCGACCTGCACGCCGCCCACGGCGACTGGCCGGTCAAGCCCAACCCGCCATTTATTCCCGGACACGAAGGCGTCGGCGAGATTGCCGCGGTGGGTGAAGGCGTCAGCCACGTCAAGGAAGGCGATCGGGTGGGGATTCCCTGGCTGTACAGCGCCTGCGGCCACTGCGAGCACTGCCTGGGCGGTTGGGAGACCCTGTGCGAGTCCCAGCAGAACACCGGCTACTCGGTCAACGGTGGCTTCGCCGAGTACGCCATCGCCGACGCCGGCTTCGTCGGCCATCTGCCGAGCAACGTCGGCTTCGTCGAGATCGCCCCGGTACTTTGCGCCGGCGTCACCGTCTACAAGGGCCTGAAGATGACCGATACCCGCCCGGGGCAGTGGGTGGTGATCTCTGGCATCGGTGGTCTTGGCCATATGGCGGTGCAGTACGCCGTGGCCATGGGCCTGAACGTGGCGGCGGTGGACGTGGCCGACGACAAGCTGGAGCTGGCACGACGGCTCGGCGCCACGGTCACCGTCAACGCCTTGAAGGAGGACCCGGTGGCGGCGATCAAGCGGGACATCGGCGGCGCCCATGGGGCCCTGGTCACGGCGGTCTCGCCGAAGGCCTTCGAGCAGGCCCAGGGCATGGTCCGGCGCGGTGGCACCATCGCCTTGAACGGCCTGCCGCCGGGAGACTTTCCGCTTCCGATCTTCGATACCGTGCTCAACGGCATCACCGTGCGTGGCTCCATCGTCGGTACCCGCCAGGACCTTCAGGAGGCGCTGGACTTTGCCGGTGAAGGCAAGGTCAAGGCCACCGTCTCCACCGACCGTCTGGCCAATATCAACGACATCTTCGGCCGCATGATCGATGGCAAGATCGAGGGCCGAGTCGTGCTCGATATGCAGGGCTAGGTTGACTGAGCAGCGGCGACCGATACAGCAGGGCGGCGACACCGGGTGTCGCCGCCCTGTCATATGCATGTGATGTCCTTGTCATCCTTGCCTACGCTGGTGTCGCGGCACCATCCATGGCATCTCGAACCCGCAAGGAGCCGACCGCATGAGTACCGACCATCACGTTCCTCTGGCCCTGGAGGCCGTCATCTTCGACTGGGCCGGGACCCTGGTCGACTTTGGCTCCTTCGCCCCGACCCAGGTGTTTGTCGAGGTGTTCGCCGAGATCGGTGTGGCCGTAAGCCTCGACGAAGCCCGCGGCCCCATGGGCATGAGCAAGTGGGACCATATCCGCGCCCTGTGCGATCTGCCCGACATCGCCGAGCGTTTTCGTCGGGCCTGTGGCCACTCGCCGAGCGACGAGGACGTCGACGTGCTCTATCGGCGGTTCATGCCGTTGCAGGTGGCCAAGGTGGCCGAGCATTCCGCGCCGATTCCTGGCGCCCTGGAATGTCTCGCGGGGCTGCGTGGAAGAGGGCTAAAGATCGGTTCCTGCTCCGGCTATCCCGCCGAGGTGCTGGCGCCGGTGCGCCGTGCGGCGCGCCAGGCGGGGCTCGAGGTGGACCACGCCGTCGCCGGTGACGAGGTGGTGCGCGGGCGACCCGGGCCGGCCCAGGCGCTGGCCAATGTGGTGGCGCTCGGTATCGGTGATGTGGCGGCTTGCGTCAAGGTCGATGATACCGCTCCCGGCATCGAGGAGGGGCGCGCCGCCGGCATGTGGTCGGTGGCGGTGACCGATACCGGCAACGCCATGGGACTGGATCTCGAGGGTTACCAAGCGACCGCGCCGGATGCGCTCGAGCGGCGCCGGCGCCACGTAGCCGAGCGACTGAGCGCCTGTCGTCCCCATTACCTGATCACAAGCGTCGCCGAGCTTGACGGTGTGCTGGATCAGATCGCGGCTCGGCTCGCCAGGGGAGAGCGGCCCCAGGCCTCGTGAAGGTCAGCTCGTGGAAAAAACGGACAGGTCGAGTGCGTGGCTGTGTCCCAGCCAGATGACGCCCTGGGTATGGTCGAAGAGGTCGTCGTCGGTACCCAGATGCACGAAGATGTCCAGCTCGCCTCGGTGGATGGCGAGCCAGGGCACGATCTCGCCGAAGGCCTCGGCCGCGAAGGATAGCTGGCAGCTCCAGCGCGGATGCGGCCCCACCGGTTGTTGATGAAAACGCCCCACCTGAACGGCAAAGCGCGCCTGGCATTGCTCGGCCAGGGTCCTGGCCTGGGCAAGCCCTTCGGCATCGTCGTAGTAGAGGTGGGCGTGGTAGTAGCGAATCTGGTCGACGTCGGGCATGGGACTCTCCTGGGCGCTCTGCTGATGACGTCGACAAGGATCGCGTCCCTGGCGATGCATGGCAATCGCGGTGTCACGCCCGCCTGCCCACCAGCGTTACATACCCAAGCGGCGGCCCTGGGGCCGCCGCTGTCACTTGCTCCGGCGTCGTCGGTGACGACCTTGCCGGGTCACGCTCAGGGTTCCTGGGTCGTGCCCTGGGGTGGCTCGCCGATAAAGCCCGGCATGGCCGGCGTCGGCGTGCCCTGGCGGGCGATGGCCAGGAACTGCAGGTGGCGCTCGTACTCGCCGAGCACGTCATCGATGACCTGACCCCGGGTGTAGCCATTGAGGTTCTGACCCACGCCGCCTTCGGCCAGATGCACGTCCAGGCGCAGGTAGTAGTCATCGTCCGCCGGCAGGAAGCTCGGCGTGCGCATGCGATGGGGGCGGACCTGGTAGACAAAGCTCTGCATCGCCTCGAAGTCCACCTGCAGGGTCAGCCGCGGCAGCGGTTCGCCCTCGATCTGCTCTTCGCTCAGGGTGGCCGACTGGCCGCGACGCTCGAGCTCCTCGACGAACTGTTTCAGGCCCGGGCGCAGGGCGTGCTCCATGGTCGACTCGGCACCGGCGCGGTTGGAGGTGTCCAGCGCCCGATCCAGGCGTTCCTTCCAGTTGCCGCCTTCGCCGCTGGCCGCGACCAGCTTGCGCGCGTCGGCCTTTTCCTTCTCGGTGCGCAGGGCCCGGGCCAGTCCCACCATGATGGCGAACATCACCAGCGAGAACGGCAGGGCGGTGATCACCACCGCGCTTTGCAGGGCGTCGAGGCCGCCGGCCATCAGCAGGGCGATGGTAATCAGGCCGATCACCGCCGCCCAGAAGATGCGCAGGCGGATCGGCGCGTCGTGGTTGACGTCGCGCAGAATCGAGGTGAAGTTGGCCAGCACCAGGGCGCCGGAGTCCGCCGAGGTAACGAAGAACACCACTCCGAGCAGGGTGACCACCGAGGCGGTGACGCCGATGTAGGGGTACTGCTCGAGGAAGGTGTAGATGGTGGTCTGGGGAGTGGCCAGCGCCTGCTCGCCGAGCACCGCCAGGCCGTCATTGGCGACCATGTCGATGCCGGCGTTACCGAAGATCGACATCCACGCCATCATGAAGCCCAGCGGAATCAGCAGGGCGCCAAGGGCGAACTGACGAATGGTGCGCCCGCGCGAGATGCGCGCCAGAAACAGCCCGACGAAGGGCGTCCAGGCGATCCACCAGCCCCAGAAGAAGATGGTCCACCAGCCTTTCCACTGCTGGGCGTCGCTGCCGGCGAAGGCGTAGGTGTCGAAGCTCTTGCCGACGAAGCCACTGAGATAGTCGCCGACGTTGAGGACCAGGGCGTTGAGCAGCGCCAGGGTGTCACCCTGGAACAGCACGAACAGCAGCAGGGCGGCGGCCAGCAGCATATTGAACTCGGACAGCCGGCGAATGCCCTTCTCGACGCCGGTGACCACCGAGATGGTCGCCAGGATCACCACCAGCACGATCAACACCACCTGGGTCGACAGGCTTTCGGGTACGCCGAACATGAAGCTCAGGCCGTAGTTGAGCTGGATGACGCCGATACCGAGGCTGGTGGCGATGCCGAACACGGTGGAGATCACCGCGGTGATATCGACGGCATTGCCTATGGGGCCGTAGATGCGCTTGCCCAACAGCGGATAGAGGGCGCTGCGGATGGCCAGCGGCAGGCGATGGCGATAGCTGAAGTAGGCCAGGGCCATGCCCATCAGCACGTACATGCCCCAGCCGGTCAGGCCCCAGTGGAGGAAGGTCTGGGGCACCGCCTGCCTAAGGGCGGCGGCGCTTTCCGGGGCCATGTCCGGGGGCGTCAGATAGTGCGACAGCGGCTCGGCCACGCAGAAGAACAGAAGGTCGATGCCGATGCCTGCGGCGAACAGCATCGAGGCCCATGACAGCAGCGAGAACTCCGGGCGCGAGTGGTCCGGGCCGAGGCGAATGTTGCCGACCCGGGACAGGCTGATGACCAGCACGAACACCAGATAGGCCACGGCGGCCAGCATGTAGTACCAGCCGAAGGTGTCGTTGACCCAGGCAAGACCGCTGTCGAACAGGGCACCGGCCCGTTCGGTGAAGGTCATGGTGAAGAACAGAAAGACCACGATGCCGGCTACCGCGCCGTGAAAGACGACGGGGTTGAGGCGATCGCGGGAGGCGCTCTCGTGATGTGACATGCACGTGCTCCCTCGAGGATGAAGTGAGACAGAGCCTGCCCGGCGAGGCTATCGCCGTTCTCCACGATGCCATCCTGGCATCCTGATGCTGCTTCCGTGAGCGTTACGCCATTTTGTTAATTGACCGACCAATTAACAAAATGATGATGGCGGAGTGGCCGAGTCGTGGCTCGGCACCTGTTGGCGGCTCTTGCGAAGGGTCTGGGTGACCCACCGCGGCCAGGGGCGCGCGGTTATTTTATTGATTGAACGTTCAATAAAATACAGAGATGGGGAGCATCTTTCAACCCGAGGGGGAGAAACGGCGGGCAGGGGGCGCACGAAAACGCCATGCCCGAGGCTCGGACATGGCGTGTTGGTACAGGGCTTTCTGGTCCCCCGGAGCAGCGCCTATGGCCGAACCGGTGGCGTCAATATCAGGCCTCGGGGGCGTGATGCTTGTCGTGACCATGAGCGCGGTGCTCACCCGGACCACCGCGGGGGTGGTCGCCGTGGCCCGGCATCATGGTGTGCTTCAGTTCACGCAGCTGGCGCTCGTCGAGGATCTCGGCCAGCTGGTCACGGGTGGAGGACATCAGTTCGCGCCAGGCGTCATGACGGGCTTCGGGGTTCTCGAAGTCCTGGGCCTTCAGCGCTTCGGCGCCTTCCTTGAAAGATTCGCGAGCGGCGTTGAAGGCGTCGCGCTCGTCGTCGGACAGCTCCCACTTGTCGACCAGGGCGTTGATGCGCTCCTCGCGCAGCTCGTGGCGGGCACGTTCGAGGGCGGCGACACCGTCTTCACCGAGGATCTCCATGCGCTGCTCGCGGAAATCGTCGTTGAGTTCCTTGACCTCCTGACGGTGCTCCATGGCGGCCTGCTTCAGGGCTTCGCGGGTCTCGGCGTCGATGCCGGCGCGGTCGAACAGCTCGGCGCGCATCTCGCCCCCTTCGTGGCGCGGGCCTTCGGGGCGGTCGGGCGAGGCCGTCGCGGTCATGGCGACCGGCAGCAGGGCGGCAGAGACAGCGGCGGACAGCAGGGCCTTGCGGGCAAATGTCATTTTCATGGGTCGACTTCCTTCAGCGTTGATGCCTCGTCACAGGACGTGGCGTTATGGCGGGCGATGCCCTTGTTGACGTGATCCATCTTGACCCTGGCTCGTGCAAGGCTGATGCAGCCAATGTGCAGAGAAGCGGCAAGCGCAGACGAGTTTGTGCAACGCAGGGTTCGAATTTTCGGCGGGGCAGTGCAACCGCGGCCGAGGAATCGGCGCCGGTGAAATTTTCTTCAATACCGAAGGGCGTCATCGCGTCAGCCTGAAACGCCATCCTGTGAGGCATGTGTGATGACGTTTTCTCTGGAAGAACTGCTGGCGATCTTCGCCTTCTCGCTGGTGGCCTCGATATCGCCGGGCCCGGTCAACCTGCTGATCCTGTCCACCGGAGTGGGTCACGGCTGGCGCCGAGCGATGCCCCTGGTGGTGGGTGCCAGCGGCGGTTTCACCCTGCTGCTGGGCCTGCTCGCCGCGGGGCTCGGGAGTGTCTGGCTGGCGCTGCCCGGGCTTCAGTGGCTGGTGCGCCTGGCGGGCCTGAGCTTTGTGGCCTGGCTGGCCTGGCGACTGTTGACGGACGCAGGCGACTGGGGCACGGACCAGCGGCGCGAACCGCCGGGTCCCGCCAGCGGCGCGCTGATGCAGTGGCTCAACCCCAAGGCCTGGATCGCCTCGTTGGCAGGGTTGGGACTGTTCACGGCGGGACGGGAAAGCGTCGATATCGCGCTGTTCACTCTGGTCTGGGGCAGCGTCTGTCTGGCGAGCGCCATCGGCTGGGCATGGCTCGGTGGACACGCCCGGGGCTGGCTGTCGTGCGAGGCAAGACGGCGGGGCCTCCAGCGCCTGCTGGCGGCCTTGCTGATTTGCAGCGGCGCGCTGATGCTGCTGTGAGGCAGCTTGCGGGCACCGGTCCGACGGTCAGGCGCGCTGCTCAAGGTGCTGAATCTGACCCTTCAACGGGCCTGGCATCTGACCTTTCAACGGGCCTGGCATCTGACCCTGCATATGACCCAGCATCTGGCCCTGGATATAGTGCCCCGGAGTGGTGGCCAGCAGCTTCTTGAAGGTGCGTTGCAGGTGCGCCTGGTCGGCGAAACCGCAGTCGTTGGCGACCGCAGCGATGGGATCGCCCCGTCGCAGTCGTTGCCTGGCATGACGCACGCGCAGGTCGATCAGTGCCGCATGGGGGGTGGTGGCATAGTGACGTCGAAAGCCCGAAATCAGGCTGGTGGCGCGGCACTCGGCGGCGGCGCAAAGATCGTCCAGGCGCAGCTCTTGCTGCCAGTCGTCGTGAAGCCGCTCCCAGGCGCGCACCAGTCGCTCGGGAGGCGCGCCGTGTTCTGCCTCGCCTTGCGCCGGCAGGTCGAGCAGGCCTGTCAGGCGCTCGGCGAGCCGCTCAAGCACGGTCTCGCGCTCAAGCAGGCTGGCATCCCCATCGGCAAGGGCGCCGGTGGCGACGCGGATGGCTTGGTGAAGGTGGGCGTCTTGCGTCGTCAGTGCCGAGAACACCGCGCCGTCATCGCCGTCGAGGCCGCAGCGCTCGGTCAGCCAGGCGCTGTCCAGGTAGAGCATGTCATAGCCCCAGTCTCGCTCGCTCAAGGCGTTGCAGGCGTGGACATCGCCGGGGTTGATCAGCACCACGTCTCCCTGGCGTACCTCGAGGGTACGGTGGCGGTTGAGGAAGCTCGAGTGGCCCTGGACGATCGCGCCCAGCGAGTGGGTGTCGTGGCTGTGGGGCGCGTGGCTTAGCCGGTGCCCGCCCCTGACTCGGCGCGCCTCGACCTGGGGCATCCGCGGGTCGCGCAGGTAGCGGGAAAAGGTGGCAGCGATCCTGGGGGGCATGACGGTCTTCCTGGCAAGACGCCGTGGCTGCGCCGAGGTCTTCACTCTCGTCGATCCTGGGATGCCAGGCAAGAGACGCCTGCGCTGGATCAAGGGAGAGGGGAGTTTGTCAGGCATTTTTGGCGTCACAACCCTTGGCGAGGCCAAAGCCTGATAGCCGTCAACGAGGCCCGCGGGGGGCATTGTTAAGGTCTGTCATCTTTTTTCAAGGCGCGCTGTCAATTCGACGAACGGTCAGGGGGACTTGGCTCGGCGTCGGACAGCAGCGTCACCTCAGACATCGAGATCCTCATGACAGACACCGTGACGTCCACCCGGGAGGCCGGCGAGGCCCCCAGCTATCGCGAGATGCACCGCGATGCCAGCGAATTTGCCAGCCGTTCCGACTACCTCGAGCATGAACTCAAGATCATGCGTCCCCGGCGCTATGGTCTTAATCTGATCGGCCGGGACTTCCACTTCGAACTCGAAGACCTGGTACCGGCGATTGCCGGCACCATCGGCATCATCGCCATGTACTCGGCGGTGATGATGTCCTGGGCCAATGGCCTGTCCGCCGCCTGGCCCGATGTCACCCTGGGGCGCGAGTTCGCCATCGCCGTCTCGCGACTGGAGATGCTGCTGCCGGTCCTGCTGTTCTGCGTGCTGGGCTCGGGTATCTTCAATCCGCGTGCCAACCTGGCCGGCAATCACGGCCCGATGATTCCGCTGATCGCCAGCATGGCCCTTGCCGGTGCCCACCCGCTGGCCCTGGCGCTGTGGATCTGCGCCTTTGGCCTCGGCCTTTCCTGGGTCAAGGGCGGCTCGCGCCTGGTCAACCTGACCTCCCAGGGCACCGCCGGTGGCCTGCTGATCTTCCTCGGTTTTTCCGGCGCCATGAGCCAGATCGGTAGCCTCAAGGCGTGGGGCATGGGGCTCGAGGGCCAGATGGGTTACGTCGCCCTGGTGGTGCTGGCGGTCAATATCCTGCTGTACGCCGTGCTGGCGCGGCTGGGCAAGCGCTGGCTGGCGATTCCCGCCTGCGCGGTCACCGGCCTGGTGGTGGCGCTGGCGCTGGGTGCGGGCTTCGATCTCGAGTTCACCACCGAGACCGGCCTGCCGCCGCTCAGCCCGAGCTACTGGTGGGGCAGCACCGGCCAGGGCTGGATGCTGGGGCTGCCGAACATGCAGCACTTCATCGCCTCGCTGCCGTTCGCGATCCTGGCGGTTGCCATGTGGTCACCGGACTTTCTCGGTCATCGCATCTTCCAGGAGATGAACTATCCCAAGGGTACCGACCGGGTGTTGATGGACGTCGACGACACCATGACGATGTGCTCGCTGCGTCAGGTGGTCGGCACCGCCCTCGGCGGTGGCAATATCACCTCGTCCTGGGGCACCTACATGATCCCGGCGGCCATCGCCAAGCGGCCGATTCCCGCCGGCGCCATTTTGCTGGGGCTGTTGACCATCGCCATCGCCATCCTCGGCTTCCCCATGGACGTGGCGGTGTGGCCGCCGGTGATGTGCGTGGCGCTTTTGGTCGGAGTCTTCCTGCCGATGCTTGAGGCCGGCGTGCAAATGATCAAGGAAAGCCGCGACGCCCAGGCCGCCGGCGTTTGCCTGTTCGCCGCGGCGGTCACCAACCCGGTGCTGGCCTGGGCGGTGACCATGCTGCTCGACAACAACGGCTGGATCGGTGATCGCGAACGCGCCACTCGGCTGTCGCTGGCCGACCGCCTGATCATCCCCGCCTCGGTGCTGGCGGTGTGTCTGTTCGCCATGCTGGCGGTGGGCATGTTCGAGGGGCAGTACGGGATTCCCGCGCTGTTCTAGATAGGCCGCAAGTGCCATACGCAAGAGGCCGCCCTTGGGCGGCCTCTTGCGTTATCGGTGAGTCGGTCGAGACACTTAGCCGACCGGCTTGCTTGGTGCTGGCGACTGAATCTTCGGGCCTACCGTCAGTCGACGTGAAACAGATAGAAGGGGCTCTCGATTACGGCCATGGCAGCGTGACAGAGGGCACAACGTGATATATGGCGGCCCCCTGAGTACGGTGCTCGATTCGCCTCTCCACGCAAGTGGCCCTTCCACCGGCAGGAATGGAGAGGCGCGCTCAGCAAGCGATGGCCTGAATGCCTTTTTTCTGGATGACTGCCAGTAGCCTCAGCGCGGGCCCTCCAGGACGCTTCACGCCGCGCTCCCAGTCTGAGACCAGGTTCTTGCTGACGTTGAGGTAGCGAGCGAAGACAGACTGAGAAAGATTTTCGCGCTCGCGCAGCGCTCTGATGGCGTCGGGGGAAATCATTTCTACCGTGGTGAGGCAGCTCTCATCGAAGTCGCGCATCGTTTGCTTGTCGACGGCGCCTACCTCGTGCAGAGCTTCCATGGTTTCATGGATCGCCGCCATCGCTTCGCTACGGTATTTCTTCGCCATCGTCTTCCACCTCCAAAAAATGCCCCTTATGAATCAACTCGACCAGGTGCTCTTCTGACAGCTCGAGGATGTGTTGGGCGGCCCGTTTGAACGCAACCTTTTCCTCGTCGCTGATATTGCTCTGTTGGCTCTTGGCGAAGCCGTAAACGAAGAAGGCTCGGTGTGCCTGGCGGTAGAGGATGATCGTGCGGTAGCCGTCTGACTTGCCTTGCCCGGGACGAGCCACCCGCTGCTTGATCACGCCTCCGCCCAGGTCAGCATCGATCAAGCCCCGTTCCGCTCGCTGGATAGCGTCGCGCAGCGCGGCGGCGTCAAGTTTCTGTTTTCTGGCGAAGCGTTCAAACCAGGCGTTCTTGAAGATCCTTACCGGCCGTGTCCTTGCCATTCGTAGTGTACTACATAGTGTGACATCATGCGGCCCACAGCAACTGTCCTGCCTGCAGCAGGGCGTTGCAGGGCAGTGTCTCCTTTTCGATGCATAAGACGCGGGGCATCAAGCAGAAAAAGAGAAAGGCAGAGCGGCCGGACGATGTCCAGCCGCCGGGGGACGGTTGCCATGACAGGCAGCCCCGGGGATCACTCTTCCGGCTGGTACTTGTAACCGACGCCGTAGACGGAGCGGATGATTTCCCGCTCGGGCCAGATATCGGCGATCTTCTTGCGCAGCTTCTTGATGTGGCTGTCCACGGTGCGCTCGGAGACGATGCGGTGGTCGCGGTACATGTGGTCCATCAACTGCTCACGGGCGAAGATTCGCCCCGGTGAGTGCATCATCACCTTGAGCAACTGGAATTCCACCGCGGTGAGGCCCAGGTCCTGACCGTCGGCCAGGGCGCGCCAGCCGCTTTCGTCCAGCACCAGGTCGTGGTTGGCTTCGCTGTCCTGCTGGTGTGCCTGGCTGCGGCGCAGCACGGCCTTGACCCGGGCGACCACCTCGCGCGGGCTGAACGGCTTGCAGATGTAGTCGTCGGCACCCAGTTCGAGGCCCAGCAGGCGGTCGACCTCCTCGACTCGGGCGGTCAGCATCACCACCGCGATATCGGGCCAGCGCTGACGGATCTCGCGGCACAGGGTCAGGCCGTCGGTGCCAGGCAGCATCAGGTCCAGCAGCACCAGGCTGGGGCGCGACTCGGCCTCGCTGAGGTAGCCGACCACCTGGTCGCCGTGGTCGATATGGTGGGTGGCGTAGCCGCTGCCCTCCAGGTAGTCCGCCACCAGACGGGCGATCTTGGGTTCGTCCTCGACGATCAGGATGTCGTCGAGACTGGCGTCGGTGTCGTTCATTCATCGTCCTCGTGCTGCTGATGGTCCGGCAGGGCCGGAAAACGCAGGGTCCAGCATAACCCGCCAAGCTCGGAAGGGGAGGGGCGCATGTCGGTGTCGTGGGCGCGGGCCAGGGCGGTGGCGATGGACAGCCCCAGGCCGCTGCCGCCGCTTGAACGGTTGCGCGAGCCTTCCACCCGGTAGAGGCGTTCGGTCAGCCGAGGCAGTTCGTTGACCGGTACCCCGGGGGCGCTGTCTTCCCAGCGCAGCACCCAGTCGTCGGCCTCACGCCGCAGCGATACCTTCAGGCGCCCCGGCGCCTGGGTGTAGGCGCAGGTATTGTCGATCAGGTTGTTCCATAGCTGGCGCAGACGCTGCAGGTCGCCGCGAATCCACGCCGGGCCCTGAATATCGTGCTCAAGGGTCAGGCCATGATCGGCAAGCCAGCCCTCGGCTTCGTCCAGCCGGGTGGCCAGTTGCTCGCCCAGGTCCAGCGGTGCGAGCTGGACTTCCAGCGCGCCGGCGTCGCTCTGGGACAGCAGGCGCAGGTCGGCGACCAGGCGCTCTAGCTGGCCGACCTCCTGGGACAGCGAACGCAGGTTGTCCTGGTCGAGGGCGCGAATGCCGTCCTGCATCGCTTCTATCTCGCCGCGCAGCACCGCCAGTGGGGTACGCAGCTCATGGGCGATGTCGGAAACCCAGCGAGTACGCGCCTCGCGGCTGGCTTCCAGGGTTTCCGCCAGCACATTGAAGTCGTGGGACAGGCTGGATAGCTCGTCGCGACCGCGCTCCGGCAGGCGGATGCTGTAGTCGCCCTCGGTCAGCCGGCGGGTGGCCAGCGCCATGCCGCGGGCGCGTCGGCCCATCCACCAGGACAGGGCGGCGGCCAGCAGCAGCGAGGTCAGCGCCAGGGCGATGACGATGATGGTCAGGTTGCGTTGCTGCTGGGCCAGAAACAGTCGGTCCATGCGTGCCATCAACTGCTCCGGCGGGCGATAGCCCAGGGTGCCGACCTGGCGGCCCGCGCTCATCACCGGCAGCCAGCGCAGTTCGGCGGCCATGTCGTCCTTGTCCGGGGGCAGGCCGATCACCGGCAGGCCGCTTTCGTCATGGAGCACGAAGTCCCTGGGGTCGCCCAGGTCGCCTTCGATGCTCATCGGCGGCAGGTTGTCGCCGGGCCAAAGCTGGCGGCGTACCAGGTGGTGCCAGGCGCGCGGCGACTGGCGCAGCCACTGCCAGTTCTGGCGTCGCGCCCAGGCCTCGCCGAGGCCTTCCGCCAGGGTCTCGGCGCGCTGGGTCTGGGAGCGGTCGAGGTACTCGATGAAGCCCTGGTCGAGGCTGCGCGAAATCGCCACGAACACCAGCCCGGCGATGGCCACATTGACCACCAGGATGATGACGAAGAGCTTCAGACCCAGACGTGAGAAGGCCGGGCGAAACAGGCGTTTCGCGGACATGCGACGATTCCTTGACCGAAATGGCGAAAAAGATGAACACAGCATGCCATCGTCGGCGCCAAAAAGGCGCCAATAACGGTGAAACCTTTGTGCAGCCTTCGCCGACGGATGAGTCGAGCGTTCACCTCAGTCCGTAGCGGTCATACCGTCAGGGACAGCTTTCCCCGATCAGCAGTCGCGTTCCCAATAGGCGGTTCTCGGCGGGTTCCAGACCCAGCACCATGCGCGCGGCGACGCGCCCCTTCTCGATGCTGTCCTGGCGCACGGTGGTCAGTCGTGGGGCTCGGTACTGGCCTTCTTCGATACCGTCGAAGCCGGTCAGGCGCAGGTCCTCGGGGACGCGGATGCCACGCTGTTCGGCCAGGGTCAGGACGGTCAGGGCGATGCGGTCGGACATGCACAAAAGCAGATCCGGGCGCTGTTCTGCAGGCAGGTCGAGGATCTCCTCGATCACCGTGGCGCAGACCGCGTGGGTGTTCTCGTCGATGTTCCACACCGGGACGCTGGTGGGGTCGATGTCGTGTTCGTCCAGGGCGCGGTGGAAACCGTCCAGGCGCGAGCGGGTGATGGTGCGATGGGCATCGAGACAGCGATGCTCGGCACTCACCGGGCCATTATAGGATTCATCGATCAAGCGCAGGCTGAGGATGCCGACCCGCCGTGGACGTTTTTTCAGTGCGTGGCAGGCGATGGCGTGGCAGGCCGGTTCGTTGTCGATATGGACGGTGGGGCGGGCATCGATATGGAAATCCACCCCGACCAGTGGACGCTGGGCCGGCAGCTCGTTGATCAGCCGATCCCCGGGCATCAGACCATAGACGACAAAGCCGTCGGCCATGCTGGCGGAGCCCGGGTGACAGAGTGCGTCGGCGTGACGGGGAGATTCGGGCTGACGTCCCGACAGCAGCAGCAGGGTGTGCCCGTGGGCGTCGAGCACCTCGGTGATGCCGGTCAGAAGCTCGCTTGAAACCGCGTCGTTGAGGCTGTAGGTCAGGGTCTCTGCCAGCACCACCGCGACGATGCGGGACTGCCCGGTACGCAGGCTGCGGGCCCTGGCGTCGGGGCCGCGGTAGCCCAGGCGTCGGGCCTCCTCGAGGATGTGCTCGCGCAGGGCGCGAGACAACTGATCGGGGCGATTGAAGGCGTTGGAGACGGTGGCCGTAGAGACCCCAAGTCGCTGGGCCAGATTCTTCAGGGTGATGGGGCGGTCCTCAGGATTCACCACGGGCTTGTCTTCCTTGCTGCGTGCACTCGACAGCATAAAGCGCTGGGCCACCGGGCGTCACGGCTTGGCAGCGCAACCGGGCATCTTATTCCAGCATCACAGCGCTACCGAAAAGCGCTGAATGAGGGGTTGTCGTGATCCGGCATCATAGGGCGACCACAAAGCGCTGAATGAGTGGTTGTTGCGAACCGGCATCAGAGTGCTTCCATAAAGCGCTGAATGAGTGGTTGTCGTGATCCGGCATCATAGGGCCGCCATAAAGTGCTGAATGAGTGGTTGTTGCGACCCGGCATCATAGTGCTTCCATAAAGCGCTGAATGAGTGGTTGTCGTGATCCGGCATCATAGGGCGACCATAAAGTGCTGAATGAGTGGTTGTTGCGACCCGGCATCATAGGGCGACCAGAAACAAAATGAGTGGTGGTGACAGCAGCGACAGGATAAAGCCGCTGACCACGGCGATGGGCACGCAGCGCACGCCACCGTGCTGCTGGATCACCGGCAGGGTGAAGTCCATCGAGGTGGCACCGCCATAACCGATCGCCAGGGGTGCGTAGCGTCGCATGACCAGCGGAATCAGCACGAAGGCCAGCAGTTCCCGGGTCAGGTCGTTGAAGAAGGCGACGCCGCCCAGGGCCGGCCCCAGGTGTTCGCCGATCAGAATGCCGGACAGCGAATACCAGCCGAAGCCCGAGGCCATGGCCAGGCCCTCGTTCCAGGCGAGCCCGAGCATCGGCGCCGCGGCCAGCCCCCCGGCCAGCGAGCTTGCCGCCAGGGTCACGGCGATGAACAGGCCATGACGATTGAGCAGGATCTGTTTGAGCGGCATGCCGGAGTTGCGCAGCTGGCAGCCGATCAGCGCCAGCAGTACGTAGAGCACCCATTCTGCCAGGTGTTCCGCCAGCTCGAAGGGCGTCGTTCCCCAGCGTCCCACCAGCATCAGCCCGATGACCAGTCCGGCGATCACCACCCCGACCAGTGACAACGAACCCGCCATGGCCGCCAGCTTGCTGGTCGGGGCGCCGTCGATCACGCGTTTTTCGCCAAGGTCCAGGCGCAGTCGACGCGACAGCCACCACAGGGCGGCCAGGTTGAAGGCCGAGATGACCACGAACAGCAACAGCGCCTGACCGCCCATGCGCGACAGCTGCGTGCCCAGGTCGGGCAGGCCCGCCAGGCTCACCCCCATCAACAGCAGGATCAGGTAGATCGATGCGCTGACGCCGCGATTGATCCAGGCCATGACGCTTGCGCGGCGTACCGGTACCAGATAGCCCAGCACCAGCGGCAGCAGCACGATCAACAGACCGGTGAACATGAACGAACTTCCTTGCTCGATGGAGGCGGTGCGTGTCGGTCAGGCACCGCATCGATGAATTGCTGCGCTCGTGAGCCCGTCCGTCGAGGATGAGCAGGACAAATCGGTGGTCAACGGCGCGACCAAAAGCGCAATACTCTATGCAAGTTTCACAAGGGAGAAAAGACGACCAAAGCGTCAGTGGTCGGCAAGATCGGCGCCTTACCCCGGACGCCGACAAGGCATCCTGGCAACGAGCCGCCGGCCTCGGCGGGGCGGAAGGCCGGATGGTGGTGAGGCAGGGCGGCTGAACGAGCGCCTGACCAAGCGCGCAAAAAGGCGCCCGAGGAAGGGAGAGACGGAGCAGCTTCAGTTGTTGGAAGTGGCCAAGGAGGTCAGGCTCAGCCGACTGACCCGCTCGCCGCGTTTGATGTAGTCCACTCCCAGCAGCAGGCCGGGCAGGTCCGGGTGGAAGGCCACGACCATGTGGCGGTCGTCCTTGCCGGGCTCGACCAGGCGGACCCGCAGGGCGTCCACCATGCGCCCGTTCACGTCGATGGCGGCGGTGGGCAGAGGGCTTGCGACCAGGGTCTCGATGTCGCCCTTGTGATCGAGATAGTGAATCTCGCAGCCGCTGGCGCAGCGCTCTCGCTGGACGCTACGTGACAGATCCACCAGTGCGGTCTGACGGTCGGGGTGACGCTGAAGCTGACGGTTGTCCAGTCGGTAGCTCTTGCCGATGCCCAGCAGACGATAGCCACTGGAATAGCCCAGCGCACGCAAGCCGTCGCCGTTCTCGGCGAAGCGCGCGGTTTCCTGACCTTCGGCGATGGCCACCTGGGCGCGCATGTCGCTGCGCCAGTGATCGCCTTCGCGGTACACCCGATGATGCACGGTGGCATCGGGCCAGCCATCCACCGACAGGTGGTAGCGGGCATCGAAGCTGGCCATCGATGCGGCTTGTGCCGCAAACGGCAGCAAGAACAGTAGCCATAGCAGCCCCGCCGCGAGGCGCGGGCGAAGAGACGGCGAGCGGTAGGCGATGGAGTTGCTGGGCATAGTAGCGTCCGCTGCTTGAGTGGCATATGGAAACGAGCTGTCACCTTGGGAGGCCGGTGCGCCCTGAAGGTTCCCCGGCGGGCTGGCAGAAGCACGGTCCAGTGGTTACGCTGCATTACAGCATGGTCGCCATCATGACCCTGCGCCGCCCCTCAATGACCAAGGAGTTTGCCACATGGCACGTTTGCTGCTGCTCGCGGGAGATTTTGTCGAGGACTACGAAATCATGGTGCCCTTCCAGGCGCTGCAGGCCATGGGGCATCGTGTCGATGCGGTGTGCCCCGACAAGAAGGAAGGCGACAAGGTCAAGACCGCCATCCATGACTTCGAGGGCGACCAGACCTACACCGAAAAGGCCGGGCATCTGTTCGCGCTCAACGAGACCTTCGCCGACATCACCCTGGCCGACTACGACGCCCTGGTCATCCCCGGTGGGCGAGCGCCGGAGTACCTGCGCCTGGACGAGCGCGTGCTGGAAGTGGTGCGCCACTTCGTCGACAGCGAGAAGCCGGTGGCCGCTGTCTGCCACGGCGCCCAGCTTCTGGCGGCGGCGGTGTCACTGTCTGGACATCGTATCTCGGCCTATCCCGCCTGCGCCCCCGAGGTACGCCTGGCGGGTGGCGAATTCGTCGACATCGAAGTGACCGACGCCATCACCTGCGGCAAGTTCGTGACCGCGCCGGCCTGGCCCGCGCACCCGGAGTGGCTGCGCCAGCTCAACGAATTGCTGTAGGCCCGCCAGTCCGGCCCCTTCTGGCCTGGGTACAGGCCCAGGCCAGGAGTGAGTCCAGTCCCCCTGGAAACCTGGCCGCTGGGCTCTTGGCAGAAAGCCACTTGACGACGACTAGACGACTGGTCTAGTGTCTGGGGCATGACAACCAAGGCTCCTACACGTGACCTGTTGATACAGGTCGGCATGAACACCTTTGCCGAGCACGGCTATACGGCGACGGGCATCAATACGGTGCTCAAGGCTGCTGGCGTGCCCAAGGGTTCCTTCTACCACTACTTCTCCAGCAAGGAGGCCTTCGGCCTTGCCGTGGTCGAGGTGTTCGCCGAAGACTACGACGAGCGCTTCCAGGCGCTGCTGGTGAATTCCCACGACGCCCCCGTTGCGCGCCTGCGCCACTATTTTGAAGACGTGCGCCAGGCGATGGCCGAGTGCGGCCACACCCGGGGTTGCCTGATCGGTACCCTCGGCCAGGAAATGTCATCCCAGAGCGATTGCCTGCGCGATGCCCTGGACGCCATCTTCAAGCGCTGGGAAGGCTACTTCACCAGCTGCCTCAAGGAAGGCCAGGCCGACGGCAGCGTGCGTGACGACATCACGCCCCAGGCCATGGCGGCCTTTATTCTGGCGGGCTGGCAGGGGGCTCTGCTGCGCTCCAAGATGGCCAGAACCTGTGAGCCACTGACCGAATTCGAGAATACGTTACTGGCCTGTATCAAACGCTAACGCATCGAGGTGAAGGCGTGGCAGGGTGGGTCCTCTATTCCCCTGCCGTTTTCTTGGCCCTAAGTAATAATAGACTGGTCTATAAAACCCTCTATTTTTGTACAAAAGTGCTTGATATGTGATGCATGAATTGTACGGTAAGGGCTGAACATTCGCTAAGACGTTAGTCGAACACCTTGGGCAGCCGTTGGCGACGAGCCAACGAAGCGCCAGCCACCGTTCAGCCGTGCATCCTCGCTGAGGCCGCAGCGCCTCGTGGTATCAGCTTCACGACAGGAGATTTCCATGAGCGAGCAAGATCCCCTCTTTACCCCGCAGGTCCTCGGTGACATCACCCTGCCAAACCGAGTGCTGATGTCGCCGCTGACCCGTTCTCGCGCGGCCCAACCGGGGGACGTGCCCCAGGCGATGAATGTCGAGTACTACCGTCAGCGGGCCGGCGCGGGCCTGATCCTGAGCGAGGCCACCCAGATCTCGCCCCAGGGCAAGGGTTACGCCTTTACCCCGGGCATCCATAGCCAGGAGCAGATCGCTGGCTGGCGCCGTGTCACCGACGCCGTGCATGACGCCGGCGGTCGTATGCACGCCCAGCTATGGCACGTGGGAAGAATCTCGCATCCGGAGCTGCAGCCCGGTGGAGCCGACCCGGTGGCGCCCTCGGCGATCAAGCCTGAAGGCGCCAAGACCTTCATCAGCGCCGAGTCCGGCATGGTCGAAGTGCCGACCCCGCGTGCGCTCGACACCGACGAGCTTCCAGGCATCGTCGAGCAGTACCGCCAGGCGGCGATCAACGCCCGCGAAGCCGGTTTCGATGGCGTCGAGGTGCACGCCGCCAACGGCTACCTGCTCGATCAGTTCATCAAGTCCGACAGCAACGCGCGCACCGATGCCTACGGTGGCAGCCTGGAAAACCGCCTGCGACTGCCTCTCGAAGTGGTGCGTGCGGTGGTCGACGTCTGGGGCAAGGGCCGTGTCGGGGTGCGCATCAGTCCCACCGGCAGCTTCAACGATGTCCACGACCAGAAGCCCGAGGAGACCTTCCCGGCCTTCGCCGCCGCGCTCGACGAGATCGGCATCGCCTACCTCGAGGTCGTGGAAGATTCCTTCCAGGGCAACCACGAGAACGGTCGCCCCGAGTCGATCATCAGCGCCATCCGCGAGCGCTTCAGCGGTGTCTATATCGCCAATGGCGCCTACACCGCGGAGGAAGCACGTGAGCGCATCGCCGCCGGCAAGACCGATCTTGTGACCTTCGGTCGTCCCTTCATCGCCAATCCGGACCTGCCGGAGCGCTTTCGTCGCGGAGCAGAGCTCAATGAGCCGGACTACGACACCTTCTACGGCGGCGATGAAAAAGGCTATACCGACTACCCGTTTCTCGAAGATCGCTAGCGCTTGAAGATCGCTGGCGCGATGACATCTTTTTCTCGATGACCGCCAAGCGGTTCGCCGTCTTGCCAACGTCATCGATCTGGAACATTTCAAGGGGCCTTGGCGGCCCGACAGGAGGACAGCATGGACGTGAACAACCTCAATACCGACGGTATCAAGGACAAGGTCGTGATCATCACCGGTGCCAGCAGTGGGCTGGGTGAGGCCACCGCCAAGCGCCTGGCCAAGGGCGGCGCACGCCTGGTGCTTGGCGCGCGTCGCGAGGACCGCCTCAAGGCACTGTGCGACGACATCAAGGCTGACGGTGGACAGGCAGTCTACCGTGTCACCGACGTGACCAGCCGTGAGCAGGTCGAGGCCCTGGCCAAGCTCGCCCGCGACGAATTCGGGCGCATCGACGTGCTGGTCAACAATGCCGGGCTGATGCCGCTTTCGCCGTTGGACAAGCTCAAGGTCGACGAGTGGGAGCAGATGGTCGACGTCAACATCAAGGGCGTGCTCTACGGTATCGCCGCGGTGCTGCCGACCATGCGCGAACAGCACGAAGGCCACGTGATCAATCTGTCTTCGGTCGCCGGGCATGTGGTGTTCCCCGCCGCGTCGGTCTATTGCGCGACCAAGTTCGCGGTCAAGGCGCTGACCGAGGGCCTGCGTCAGGAATCCAATGGCGAGATTCGCGCGACCAATATCTCTCCTGGCGCGATCGACACCGAATTGACTCGGACGATCAGCGATGATGAGACCGCCGAGGGGGTCAACGAGCTCTACACACTGGCCATCGATGCCGATGCAGTGGCGCGGGCGATCGCTTTTGCGGTAGAGCAGCCGGGGGACGTCGACGTCAACGAACTGATCCTGCGCCCCACTCGCCAGGAGCTGTAAGGACTGGCGATCGACTGGCGTCGCCGTCCAGGGAGACGCCAGTCCGGCCGCGGCGCAATACGCCAGGTCGCTCCAAGGTGCTTCGTCTGACGCTATTTTTCGCTAGGCTTGTGTATCTGTACTGCATCAATGAACCCGGCGGTGCCGGGTGGTGCCCCACTCAACGAGAAGGAACATCATGAGCAACGATGCCGAGTATCAGCCGCCGAAGGTCTGGAAGTGGGAAGGTGAGAGTGGCGGCCATTTCGCCAGCATCAACCGTCCCATCGCCGGTGCGACCCACGACAAGGCGCTGCCGGTGGGCAAGCATCCGCTACAGCTCTACTCCCTGGCCACGCCCAACGGGGTCAAGGTCAATATCCTGCTCGAGGAACTGCTGGCGCAGGGCCACGATCAGGCCGAGTATGACGCCTGGCTGATCCGTATCGGCGAGGGCGACCAGTTCTCCAGCGGCTTCGTCGAGATCAACCCCAACTCCAAGATTCCGGCCCTGGTGGACCACACCACCACGCCGCCGACCCGGGTCTTCGAGTCGGGTTCGATCCTGCTCTACCTGGCCGAGAAGTTCGGCGCCTTCCTGCCGACCGAGCACAAGGCGCGTACCGAAGCGATGAGCTGGCTGTTCTGGCAAATGGGCTCGGCTCCCTACCTGGGCGGTGGTTTTGGCCACTTCTACGCCTACGCGCCGGAAAAGTACGAGTATCCGATCAACCGCTTCACCATGGAGACCAAGCGCCAGCTCGACGTGCTCGACCGTCATTTGGCCGAGCACGAGTACCTGGCCGGTGACGAGTACAGCATCGCCGACATGGCGACCTTCGCCTGGTACGGCCAGCTCGCCCTGGGGCGTCTATACGACGCGGCGGAGTTCCTGTCCGTGCACGAGTACGAGCACGTCCAGCGCTGGGCCAAGGCCATCGATGCGCGCCCGGCGGTACAGCGTGGACGCATGGTCAACCGCACCTTCGGTGAGCCCGAAGAGCAGCTCCACGAGCGTCACGACGCCAGCGATTTCGAACTGCGTACCCAAGACAAGATCGGCGACGACGCTTGATCCACTGAAATTCAAACGTCGCTTTCAGCACCGACAAGGGCGCCTCCGAGGAGGCGCCTTTTTTTTGTGAATCAATCTGGGGCTTGATCCGGGGGCGGGCCAGGAGCGCGAGGCGATCGCCGCCTCGTTCCTTACCGGCCCTCGCTGGCACTTTCCGGCTCCTGGGTCAGTAGCCCGCGTCGGGGTCGACGGTCTCGATGTCCTCGCCCTTGTCCAGGGCGTCGAGGCTTGCGGCGACCTGATCGAGCGCTTCGCTCAAGGGTGTCGGTCCTGCCATGTGAGGGGTGACGATGACCCGCGGGTGGCGCCACAGCGGGCTGGATTCCGGCAGCGGCTCTGTCGGGAAGGCATCGAGCAGCGCGCCCCGGAGGCGACCTTCCTGGCGCTGGTTCTTGTCGCCCAGCGCTGCGAGCAGGGCGTCCTCGTCGATCAGGGTGCCGCGCCCGGGGTTGATCAGGCTGGCCCCCTCGCGCATCTTGCCGAGTGTCTCGGCGTTGATGATGTGGCGGGTCGAGGAGGTATCGGGCAGCAGCAGCACCAGGGTCTTCACCCGCGACAGGAGCCGGTCGAGCCCTTCGTCACCGCTCAGACATTCGATGCCGTCGATGTCCTTGTGCGAGCGACTCCAGCCGAGCACCGGGAAGCCATCGGCGGCGATGGCCCGGGCCACCTTGGCGCCGATGGCGCCGAGGCCGAGCACGCCCACCGGCCAGTCCGGCTTGTCGATCACCTCGTGCTCACGCCACTCGCACTGCTGCTGCTGGCGAGCGTAGCGGTCGAAGTCGCGCTGGAAGTGGAAAAGACCGTAACGCACGTAATCGGCGATCAGCTCGGCCATGCCGGCGTCACGCAACTTGACGATGGGAACGTCGCGAGGCAGGGCCGGGTTGCCGAGCAGGGCGTCGACGCCGGCCCCCAGGTTGACGATGCCCTTGAGTCCGGTGCACTCCCGCAGCAGCGTCTCGTCTGGCTTCCAGGCCGCCAGAAAGTCCGCCTGGGCGCGCTGTTCGCGGTCGGCCTCCTGACTCTTCCAGATGGTGGCCTGGGGCAGCCGCTCGCTTAGCGCCTGCTGCCACTGGCCGGCCTGGTCGGTGTGTACGATCACCTTCATGACAATTCCGCTCCGGTCGAATGAATGGGGTTCAGTAGACAATCTGCATCATGGGCGGCGGAGCGTCATCCAGCAGGCTGGCAAGGCGCTTGAGGCCGTCCTCGAGACGTTCGATCTCGGGCTCCGCGCCGAGGCTCAGGCGCACTCGGCGTGGCGCCGGACTCTGTTCGACCATGAAGGGGGTCGCGGTGGTGATGGCCACCCCTTCCTGTTCGGCCAGCTGCTGGAGTTCCTCGGCCCGCCAGCTACCCGGCAGCGACAGCCAGACGTGCAGGCTGGTGGGGCGGGAGGCCCTGCCATGGCTGTGCAGTATGCGTGCGGCGAGCTGCTGGCGCTCTGCCAGCAGTTCGCGTTGCTGCTGAGCCATGCGCTCGATGGTGCCGTCCTCCAGCCATAGATTGGCGACCTCGAAGCACAGCGGTGTGGCCATCCAGGAGGTCGCCCGCAGGCGGGGCAGGGTGTGGTGCAGCTGACTGCGAGGCACCGTCAGATAGCCGGCGCGAAGCCCGGGCAGGGTGGCCTTGGTCAGACTGGTGACATGGAACGCATGGGAAGGGATGCGCGCGCTGATCGGCATCAGCGGCTCGGGCTCGAGCAGGGTGTGGACGTCATCCTCGATCAGCCACACCCCGTGGCGCTCCAGAATGGCGGCGATCTCGTCGCGGCGCGTCTCGTCCAGGGTGGCCCCGGTGGGATTGAGCTGGCACGAGGTCAGGCACACGGCGCGCGGTTTGAAGCGATGACAGGCGGCGTCGAGGGCGTCGGGTACGATGCCCTGGCTATCGATGGTGACGCCACGCAGCTGGAAGCCCAGGGTACGAGACAGGGCGATCAGGCCATGGTCGGTCAGTGCCTCGGTCAGGACCAGGTCGCCGTGCTGTACCACGCTGGAAATCGCCAGCATGATGCCGTGGGCGCCACCGTTGGTCAGGATGCGGTCGTCCGCTTCACCGGGCATGCCCAGGCGCTCGTTCAGCCACCAGCTGGCGCGTTCGCGCTGATGGGGCAGGCCGGCGATCGGCCGGCAGGCCGTGAAGACGTCGGGATGTGCGCTGTCGGCCAGCGTTCTCAGGGCATCGCGAAAGTGCTGGTCATGGCTTGGGGGACAGACCGGATGGGCGATCGACAGGTCGATCACCGCCTGTTCGGTTCGCGGCTCGCCGGCCCTCAGGTAGGCGGATTCGCGGTTGTCATCGAGAGCGTTGATCCAGGTGCCGCTGCCGACCCTGGCCTGCACCAGGCCCATCTTTTCTGCCTGTGAATAGGCTCGTGACACCGTCTGGACGCTGACGCCTATGTGCTCCGCCAACTGTCGATGGGGCGGCAGTCGGGTGCCTGGCGTAAGCTCACCGGAACGGATCGCGCGAGAAAGTGCCCGCGCAATCGCAAGATACTTGGGTTGGCTATCATCCAGATATGGCAGCAGGTCAATTGTCATGATCCAATAAAGCCTTTGACCGGTAGCTTATTCGTAGTGCTAGTATCAGCAAGACGGCATTGATCAGTCATTGTCATGACGCTGTTAAGAGCTTCTCATGACAATTGTGACCTGTCAGCACGCTACAGGGGATGCAATGTCGCTTCAAGGGCGCGCCGGACTCCAATGAGTCCGGTTTTTCGGTGATGACACTGTGTGGCGAGTGGTTTCATGATTCAGGTATCCCTGCCGTTCACTCGTGAGGAATACGCTCAGCGCCTGCAAAAGGTGCGTGCCGAGATGGCCATGCGAGGCATCGATGTGCTGATTGTCAGCGATCCCTCCAATATGGCCTGGCTGACTGGCTATGACGGCTGGTCATTCTATGTCCATCAGTGCGTACTGGTGGGGCTCGAAGGCGAGCCCGTGTGGTACGGACGACGTCAGGACAGCAATGGTGCCCTGCGTACCTGCTGGATGGACCCTGACAATATCACCTACTACCCCGACTACTATGTCCAGAATCCCGAGATGCATCCGATGGAGTATCTGGCACAGTCGATCATGCCGGATCGCGGCTGGTGCGAAGGGGTCGTGGGCATGGAGATGGACAACTACTACTTCTCCGCCAAGGCCTACCAGAGCCTGATCAAGGAGATGCCCCACGCGCGCTTCCAGGATGCCAACGCGCTGGTCAACTGGTGTCGGGCGATCAAGTCACCGCGTGAAATCGAGTACATGCGCATCGCCGCGCGTATCGTCGAGGGCATGCACTCGCGCATCCTCGAGATGATCGAACCGGGCCTTGCCAAGTCCAAGCTGGTCTCCGAGATCTATCGGGTCGGCATCGAGGGCTGGACCGACAGCGAAGGGCGCGTCTACGGTGGCGACTATCCCGCCATCGTGCCGCTGCTGCCCACCGGCAGCGACGCGGCTGCCCCCCACCTGACCTGGGACGACACGCCGTTTCGCGAAGGCGAGGGCACCTTCTTCGAGATCGCCGGCTGCTACAAGCGCTACCACTGCCCGTTGTCGCGCACGGTGTTTCTCGGCAAGCCGCCGCGGGACTTCGTGCGTGGCGAGTCGGCACTGCTCGAAGGCATCGAGAAAGGCCTGGCCGTGGCCAAGCCGGGCAACCGGACCGCGGACATCGCCCTGGCGCTCGGCGCGGCCATGGACAAGTACGGCTTCGACCGAGGCGGTGCGCGCTGTGGTTATCCCATCGGCATCAGCTACCCGCCGGACTGGGGCGAGCGCACCATGAGTCTGCGTCCGTCTGACGAGACCATCCTGCAACCGGGCATGACCTTCCACTTCATGCCCGGGATGTGGATGGACGACTGGGGGCTCGAGATCACCGAGAGCATCCTGATCACCGAAAATGGCGCCGAGCCGCTGGCGGAGTTTCCGCGACAGCTGTTCGTCAAGTAGGCCGGGGGCGGCTGAGCAGGGCTTGTCGATCAGGCTCTGTTGACTAGCCCTCTGTGATCGGCCCGGTGTGATCGGCCCTGTTGATTAGGCGCTGTCCGAAAAGTCGACGAGCGAAGGTTAGACAAGGCAAAAATCGGTGAGAAAGCGCAGTTTACGGGGTGTAAATGAGCATTTTGATCCGATTTTTAACGCCGTATTACCGAGCGCAGGCACTTTTCAGACAAGCCCTAGCCTTCTGTGATCGGCCCTCGGCGACCGACGTCGCCCATCACCACTACAATCCAATCTGACCGTTGTCCCTGTTTCTGGAGTCACCATGAGCAAGCGCAAGAGCCCCATCTCCGCCACCGTCGACTTCGACGCCCAGGGTGTGCAGCACGGCTTTCTGAAACTGCCCATTTCCAACGACGAGTCCGCCTGGGGCGCGGTGATGATCCCGGTGACCGTGATCGCCAACGGCGAAGGCCCCACCGCCCTGCTGACCGGTGGCAATCACGGCGACGAGTACGAGGGCATCACCGCGCTGCAAAAGCTCTCGACCTCGCTCAAGGCCGAAGACGTCAAGGGACGGGTGATCATCGTACCGATGATGAACACCCCGGCGGCCCAGGTCGGCCGTCGCACCTCGCCGATGGACGGTGGCAACCTGAACCGCAGCTTCCCCGGTGACCCGGACGGCAGCGTGACCGAGAAGATCGCCGACTACTTCACCCGGGAGATGGTGCCCATGGCCGACGTGGTGCTGGACCTGCACTCCGGCGGCCGCACCCTGGACATCATTCCCTTCGGTGCCTCCCACGTGCTCGACAACCCCGAACAGCAGCGTCAGGCGCTGGAAGGGGCCAAGGCCTTCGGCGCGCCCTATGCGATGATGATGTTCGAGCTGGACGCCGCGGCGCTGTTCGATACCGTGGTGGAGAACCAGGGCAAGATCTTCATCGCCACCGAACTCGGGGGCGGCGGCACCTCCACGCCGGAGAGCCTGGCCATCACCGAGCGCGGCATCGACAATGTGCTGATCCATTTCGGGCTCAAGGACGGCGAGGTGGCCATGCCCGAGACCCAGGTCTATCTCGATATGCCGGATGCCAGCTGCTATGTGCAAAGCGAGCACACCGGGCTTCTGGAGTTGACCCACGCCCTCGGCGACAGTATTGCCAAGGGCGACGTGATCGCCCGGGTCTACGACATGACCCGCAGCGGCGCCGAGCCGATCGAGTACCGTGCCGAGCGTGATGGTATCCTGGCGGCTCGACGCTTCCCCGCCCAGGTGAACATGGGCGACACCATCGCCGTCATCGCCGAGGTGGTCGAGACCCTGGGCGACTGAACGGGCCAGGGCTCGGGATACCGTCTTGCCCGAGCCCGCCCGCCGTTTCTCGTCATCAGCGCCCCGCCGAGAGCCTCTCGCGGGGCGGTCCCGTTCAACCACACAAGCCCGGCCATGAAACTCGACCGCTACGACCTCAAGATCCTCTCCATCCTGTCCCGCGACGGCCGCATCACCAAGTCCCGCCTGGCCGAGGCCATCAACCTGTCGGTGAGCCCCTGCTGGGAGCGCGTCCGCCGCCTCGAGAAGGCCGGCATCATCGAAGGCTACTGCGCCCGGATCAACGCAAGCGCCCTGGTCCGGCGTACCCCGGTGTGGGTTCAGATCGAACTCAAGGCCCACAATGCCGAAAGCTTCCAGCGTTTCGAGTCGCTGGTGCATGCCACCGACGCGGTCACCGAGTGCGTGGCGGTGGGCGGCGGAGTCGACTATCTGATCAAGGTCGAGTCCGAGACCATCGACGCCTACCAGCGCTTGATCGACGACTGGCTGACCTCGGATGTCGGCATCGAGCGTTACTTCACCTATATCGTCACCAAGACGGTCAAGGCTCCTCGCGAGGGAGTCGATATCGACGAGCTGGCCAACGGGGCGCTCTGAGCGCCATCGGCACAGGCCCGGAAGTTCTTGTCGGCTTGCAGGTTTTTGCTAAAACAGGCGTTGCAGAAAAAACCGCGTTTTCACGGTTCTGGACAAAAAAAACGCCATCGACAGACGGGCGCTTCAAAAAGTCCGACCCTGGCTTCTCCCTTACCATGACGGCAGTACATGGCGCTGGCCATGACGTCGTTTTCGTGTTCCGCACCCCCTGACCTTGCGGCGGGACACACTTGGGGAGGTAGTGTCATGAAACTCAGCGATCCGCGCCTGTTCCGTCAGTACGCCTACATCGGCGGCAAGTGGACCCACGGTGACGAAGGCCGCGAGGAAGCGGTGATCAACCCCGCCAATGGCGAGGTGATCGGCCATATCCCGCTGCTCGAGCCCGAGCAGATCCGCGCCAGTGTCGACGTCGCCGACGAGGCCTTTGCCCAGTGGCGGGCGCTGCGCGCCGACGAGCGTTGCGAGCGGCTGCTGGCCTGGTACGACCTGCTGCAGGCCCATCGCGAGGATCTGGCCACCATCATGACGCTGGAGCAGGGCAAGCCGATGCCCGACGCCCGTGGCGAGGTCGAGTACGGCGCCAGCTTCGTGCGCTGGTTCGCCGAGGAAGGCAAGCGTACCTACGGCGAGACCATCCCCAGCCACATCCCCAATGCGGCGCTGGGCACCATCAAGGAGCCGGTGGGCATTGCGCTTCTGATCACGCCGTGGAACTTCCCGCTGGCGATGATCACCCGCAAGGCCGCCGCCGCCATGGCCGCTGGCTGTCCGGTGATCGTCAAGCCGGCCAACGAGACCCCGTTCTCGGCGCTGGCGCTGGCGGAGCTGGCCGAGCGTGCCGGTATTCCGGCGGGCATCTTCAATGTGGTGCTGGGCGACGCCGCCCAGGTGTCCTCGCTTTTGTGTGCCGAGGATCGCGTCAAGGCGGTATCCTTCACCGGCTCGACCCGGGTCGGCCGCCTGCTGCTCGAACAGTCGGCGCCCACGGTCAAGCGTGTGTCCATGGAGCTTGGCGGCAATGCGCCCTTTATCATCGGCCCCGACATGGACCCCAAGGAAGCGGCCCTGGCCGCGGTGGCGGCCAAGTTCCAGACCGCCGGTCAGGACTGCCTGGCGGCCAACCGCATCCTGGTCCACGAGTCGATCCACGACGCCTTTATCGAGCATTTCACCGAGCGCATGGCCGCGCTGACCGTGGGCAACGGCATGGAAAGTGAAGTCGATCTCGGCCCGCTGATTCACCGCCGGGCGGTGGAAAATGCCCGCGCCACGGTGGATGACGCCCTGTCGAAGGGTGCCACCCTGGTGGCCGGGGACCAGTCCCAGGCGCCGGGCGAGAACTTCTTCATGCCGGTGCTGCTGACCGGGGTGACCCAGGACATGCAGGTGTGGCGTCAGGAGTGCTTCGCGCCGGTGGCCGGTGTCACCGCCTATCGCGATGACGACGAGGTGATCGCCCTGGCCAACGACACCGAGTATGGTCTTGCCGCCTACGTCTACACCCACGATATCCGCCGCATCTGGAAGCTGTTGCGGGCGCTGGAGTTCGGCATGGTATCGGTCAACTCGGTGAAGATGACCGGCCCGCCGGTGCCCTTCGGCGGCGTCAAGCAGTCCGGCCTTGGCCGCGAAGGCGGCGCGACCGGCATCGACGAGTATCTGGAAACCAAGTACTACTGCCTCGGCGCCCTGGGCTCCGTCTCCGGCAGCTGATGCCCTGAGCGGCAGTGATCGCCGGCCTGACAGCGGGCCGGCCACCTTTCGATGAACAGATGACGCCGCCCTCCCGGCGAGGGCGGTCCAAGGAAAAAAAGGAAACGAGATGAGCACCCATCAGGACCTGATCGACCGCGACCGCAAGGTAACCTTCCACGCCTCCACCCACCTGCGTGACTTCGCCCATGGCGACGCACCGGGTCGCGTGATCACCGGCGGCAAGGGCATCAACATCGTCGACAAGGACGGTCGCGAGTTCATCGACGGTTTTGCCGGGCTGTACTGCGTCAACATCGGCTACGGCCGTACCGAGGTGGCCGAGGCCATCTACCAGCAGGCGCTGGAGATGTCCTACTACCACACCTACGTGGGTCACTCCAACGAGCCGCAGATCGCCCTGTCCGAGCAGATCCTCAAGCTCGCCGGCCCCGGCATGTCCAAGGTCTACTACGGCCTCGGCGGCAGCGATGCCAACGAGACCCAGCTCAAGCTGGTGCGCTACTACAACAACGTGCTTGGCCGTCCGCAGAAGAAGAAGGTCATCTCGCGTCAGCGCGGCTATCACGGTTCCGGTCTCGCCACCGGCTCGCTGACCGGGCTCAAGGCCTTCCACGACCAGTTCGACCTGCCCATGGCCGGCATCCTGCACACCGAAGCACCGCACTACTACCAGCGCAGCGCCGAGCAGGAAAACATGAGCGAGCGCGAGTTCTCCGCCCACTGTGCGGCCAAGCTCGAAGAGATGATCCTGGCCGAGGGCCCGGACACCGTGGCGGCCTTCATCGGTGAGCCGGTGCTCGGCACCGGTGGTATCGTGCCGCCGCCGGAAGGCTACTGGGAGGCGATCCAGGCGGTACTGAACAAGTACGACATCCTGCTGATCGCCGACGAGGTGGTGTGTGGTTTCGGCCGTATCGGCGCCGACTTCGGCAGCCATGCCTACGGCATCAAGCCCGACCTGATCACCATCGCCAAGGGCCTGACCAGCGCCTACCAGCCGCTGTCCGGAGTGATCGTCGGCGATCGCGTGTGGCAGGTGCTGGAGCAGGGCACCAGCGAGCTTGGCCCGATCGGCCACGGCTGGACCTACTCCGGTCACGCCCTGGGCTGCGCCGCTGCCCTTGCCAACCTGGCGATCATCGAGCGCGAGGACCTGACCGGCAACGCCCGTGATACCGGCGCCTATCTGCAGAGCCGCATGCAGGCCGCCTTCGGCGATCACCCGATCGTCGGCGAGACCCGCGGCGTCGGCATGCTGGCGGCGCTGGAATTCGCCGTGGACCCGGAGACTCGCCGTCCCTTCGATCCCAGCCACAAGGTCGGTGCACGCATCGCCGCCGCTGCGCTGGAGCAGAACCTGATCGCCCGGGCGATGCCCCAGGGGGACATCCTCGGCTTCGCGCCGCCGCTGGTCACCACCCGTGACGAGGTCGACGAGATCGTTGCCCGCGCCGAGCGTGCGGTGAACAAGGTCACCGACGAGCTGGTCAAGGAAGGCGTACTGCAGACGGCCTGATGCCTGGTCCGATGATTGGCCTGATGCCTGGTCCGATGGTTGGTCCAAGCCCAGGCCGGTGTCTGGCCTGACGCCCGCACCTTGGCAGGTGCAAAAGGGGCCGCTTCCTTGAAGGAGGCGGCCCCTGTCGGTTTTCATTCAGGTAGGCGAGCGCGGAACAGATAGGCGAGCGCGGAACAGGTAGGCGAGCGCCGAACCGCCGACAGGGCCTGCCCTCCCGGCATTGGCAACCGGTCTTCACGATATGAGTTCAAGGAGAAGGTCATGAAGGTGGATTCACCCCCTTGCCCGAGTCACGGCGTGACCCTGGACGAGATATTCAAGGCCCGGGGACGCATCGCCGGTCAGGTAACGCGCACGCCACTGGTGCTGTCGCGGGCCCTGTCCGAACGCTTCGACGCCGAGGTCTATCTCAAGCTCGAGACGCTGCAGCCCACCGGCGCCTTCAAGCTGCGCGGTGCCACCAACATGATCGCCGCACTGATCGAGCGCCATGGACGCGAGGCCCTGGCCCAGGGCGTCACCACCGCGTCCACCGGCAATCATGGCCGCGCCGTGGCCTACGCCGCCTCCAGCCTGGGGGTGCCGGCGGTGATCTGCCTGTCGCGGCTGGTGCCGGCCAACAAGGTCGCTGCCATCGAGGCGCTCGGTGCCGAGGTGCGTCGCGTCGGCGCCAGCCAGGACGAGGCCTTCGAGGAGGTGGCAAGGCTGGTGCAGGAAGAGGGCATGACGCTGATTCCCCCCTTCGATGATCCGCTGATCGCGGCGGGGCAGGGCACCATCGGCATCGAGATCCTCGAGGACCTGCCGCGGGTCGATCGGGTCATCGTCGGGCTGTCCGGCGGTGGTCTGCTCGGCGGCATCGGCGCCGCGCTGAAGGGCGTTCGACCCCAGGCCAGAATCAGCGGGGTCAGTCTGTCGGCGGGGGCGGCCATGTGCGAGAGCCTCAAGGCCGGCAAGCCGGTGGCGGTGGAAGAGGTCGAGAGCCTGGGCGACTCGCTGGGCGGCGGCATCGGCCTCGACAACCGCTGCACCCTGGCGCTGGTCGAAGCGGTGATGGACGACCACTGTCAGGTGTCGGAAGGCGCCATCGCCCAGGCCATGGTGGACATGCTCGAAAGCGAGAAATTGCTGGTCGAAGGCGCCGCCGCCGTGGGACTGGCGGCACTGGCCGAGGGCCACCTCGAGGTCAAGGGGGAGCGGGTCGTGCTGGTGCTTTCCGGCAACGGGGTGTCACTGGATACCCTCGATCAGGCGCGCCGCCTGGCGGCGGATTGCGCCAGTCAAGGCCAGCGATAGACCGTCAAGGCCACCAACCGACAGACAAGCCCAGCAACAACCCGATCAGGAGCCAAGGATGCAACTCTACAAGCGTGAGCAGATCAGCCAGGCGGTCGCCATCGACCAGGACGCGCTGGCGGCGGTGGAAGCCGGTTTCGCCGCCCTGGGGCGTGGCGAGGTGGTGCAACCGCCGATCCTGTCCATGGCCATCGAGGAGGCCAACGGCGAGGTCGACGTCAAGACCGCCCATATTCGTGGCAACGAGCGCTTCGCCATCAAGGTCAGCCCCGGCTTCTTCGACAACCCCAAGCTGGGGCTGCCAAGCCTCAACGGGCTGATGATGGTGTTCTCCGCGCGCACCGGGCTCGTCGATGCGGTGCTGTTCGACGAGGGCTACCTGACCATGGTACGTACCGCCCTGGCCGGCGCCATCGCCGCCAAGCACCTGTCGCGGGAGAACAGCCGCCGGGTCGCGGTGCTGGGGGCCGGCGAGCAGGCGGTCAAGCAGGTCGAGGCGCTGCGGCTGGTGCGCGACATCACCGCCATCGACGTCTGGGCGCGAAGGTCGGAGGCCGCCGAGGAATACGCTACCCGCATGCGCGCTGCGGGTCTCGAGGTCACCGTCCACGACAGCGTGCGCGAGGCCTGCCGAGCGGCCGACATCATCGTCACCACGACGCCGTCGCAGACGCCGATCCTCGAGGCGGCGGACCTGCCGGAGGGCGTCCACGTCACCGCCATGGGCTCCGACAGTCCCGACAAGCGTGAACTGGCCGAGAGCGTGCTGACCCGCGCGGACGCCTTCGTCTGCGATACCCGGCCCCAGAGCGAGTCCAACGGCGAGCTCAAGGCCCTTGCCGGTCGCGAGGTGCCCTTCAAGGTCCACGAACTGGGTGCGGTCATTGCCCGCGGCGAGCGTCTGCGGCTGTCGGACGCCACCATCACGGTATGCGACCTGACCGGTACCGGTGTCCAGGACACGGCCATCGCCGGGTTCGCCCTGACGCGTCTGTCGGCTGAGGATTCGGCACGATAGGCTTTGCCGAATCAGGCATTTTTGGGGAGGATGGGGGACCCTAATCCCGACAGGAGCCCCCATGCCCTCGCTGCAGTGCCTGCTGCGCCACCGGCGCCGACTGATCGTCATCATCGCCCGCCTGGGCTATACCGCCAAGGGGCTGGTGTACCTGCTGATCGGCGTGCTGGCGGCACTCGGCGCTGCGGGCCTTGGCGGCGACAACGTCGGCACCAAGGAGGCGCTGGCGCACCTAGCTCGCCAGCCCTTCGGCACCCTGATGCTGGGGGCCCTGGTGCTGGGGCTCTATGCCTACGCCGCCTGGCGGGGCTTGCAGGGGCTGTTCGATGTCGAGCACCGCGGGCGTAGCTGGAAGGCCCTGGGTACCCGCCTGGCGCTGGTCATCAGCGGTGGTATCTACGCAAGTCTCGGCTGGTATGGTGTCGAGCTGCTCGACGATCCCCAGGAGACCACCGGCGGCGCAGAGGAGCGCACCGCCATGCTGATGTCGCACCCCGGCGGCGTCTGGTTGGTGGCGATCCTGGGGGCGATCTTTATCGGCGTGGGGCTACGTCAGTCGTGGCGCGCGCTGGCGCGCAGCTATCTCAATCGCTGGCGTCAGCAGGACATGAGCCAACGCCAGCGTGATCTGGCCTCGGGCCTCAGCCGCTGGGGTCTGGCCGCTAGGGGGCTGGTGTTCGCGCTGATCGGCAGTTTTCTGCTGGTGGCCGCCTGGCAGGTCGATCCCGCCAAGGCCGAAGGGCTTGGCGGCACCCTGGATACCCTGGCCGCCCAGCCCTTCGGCCCCTGGCTGCTCGCCGCCGTGGCCGGTGGACTGATGAACTACGGTACCTACTGCGTCATCAATGCCCGCTTTCGCAAGGTGAAAGTGTAGCGCCTTAAGCGGCCGTTCAGGACGCCCGGGGCTTCTTGGCCCGCACGGTCAGGGCGACGCCGGCAATGGCCAGCGCCATGCCGATCAGGGATATCGGCGGCAGCCCTTCATCGAACAGCCACCAGGCCTCCACCGCGGTGACCGGCGGCACCAGGTAGAACAGGCTGGCGACGCGGGACGCCTCGCCACGCTTGATCAGCATCATCAGCAGCATGATGGCGGCGATGGACAGCACCAGCACCAGCCAGCCCAGCGTCAGCACAAAGGTCAGCGACCACTCCACCTCGCGGGTTTCCAGCAGCAGGCTGCCGGCGCCAAGCAAGGCCAGCGCCCCGAGGTACTGCACCACGGTGCCGCCGAGCAGCGGCATGCCGCTGCAATAGCGCTTCTGGTACAGCGTCCCTAGCGAAATCCCCACCAGCGCCACCAGGGTGCAGGCCAGCGCCGGCCAGCCAAACCCTTCGAAGGACAGCGCCGACAGGTCCATCTTGCCTCCCAGCACCAGGCTGACCCCGGCCAGCCCCAGGGCCAGTCCCATCCACTGCAGCGCAGACAGCCGCTCGCCCAGCAGGGGGCCCGCCAGCGCAGCGGTCAGCAAGGGTTGCAACCCCACCAGCAGGGACGCCAGTCCCGCCGGCATGCCCAGGCTGATGGCGTAGAACACGCCGCCCAGATAGCCGCCGTGAACCAGACAGCCGGACACCGCCACATGCCCCCACAGACGGGGACTCGAGGGCCAGGCCGAGCGGGTCAGCCAGACGATGGGGACCAGCAGCGCCAGGGTGGCGGCGAAGCGAATGCTCAGGAAGGTGAAGGGCTCGGCGTAGGGCAGGCCGAATTTGGCACCGATGAAGCCGGTGCTCCACAGCACCACGAACACCAGCGGCATGGCCGGCAACAGCCAGGACGGCAGGGCGGGGCGGCTCACGGGCACCTCGCACAAGGTGCGGTAAGCGGGCACCCGACAAAAGGTGCGGTAAGCGGCCACCCGACACACGATGCGGCAAGCGGGGGCTGGGCGGTGATCTCTGAGGGTGGCATCGCGGGGACTTCCTTGTGGTTCATGTCATCGGCAGGGCGAGCGCCCAATCATGATGCCCTATCCCGCCTCCCTCAAGGAGGGGATTGCCAAGCGTTGCTCTCGTGCTTTGGTCGTAGGTCGTGGAGGGAAAGTGAGATTGGTCTGACCACGCCGATGCTTGTTTTTGCGCAGTTTATAGGCGAAATGGCCGCTGGTCAGACCAATAATGCAGACAGGTTGCGTTGAATGGGGCCGTTGGCCGCCTGGGGCCTTTTCGCTAGCTTTCTTTTCGATGACGCCCCGGGAGGGGGACGCCTCGCTTGCATCGAAGCGATGTCCCGTTCATGCCCCGAGGAGGTCCTCGCAAGGACGCGCACGGGCAACGCCCGGCTCAAGAGCGCAGCGGCGCAAATCGTTTGCAACAGGCGGGCCTCGCTTGCTGCGAAAGTGCCTCGAGCGCTCATGACGATGCCATGGATCGACAACAACAACACACCGGGTGCGGCAGATCGAGACCGCACCGATCCACCAGGAGTTATGCCATGTCCCGGCTAGACAAGCCCCAGCAAGACCTTGATACGGCCTCGCCAACGGCCTCCCTGTCCGAACGCATCGCGACCCCGGACCGCCGCCGCTTTCTGAAGGCTGCTGCGGTTGGTTCCGCCGCCGCGGTGGCGGCACCCTGGGTCGGCAACGTCCAGGCTCAGCAGGGCATCCGCATCCGCATGCAGTCATCCTGGCAGCCCGGCACCACCGGCTACCGCATCTTCGAGGAGTGGGCCGCCGGCGTCGCCGAGGCCACCAGCGGCGAGGTCACCATCGAGCCGTTCCCGGCCGGAGCCGTGGCCGGTGCCTTCGAGGTAGCCGACGCGGTGCGCAACGGCGTGCTCGACGGCCAGAACTGGTTCACCGTCTACTGGCCGGGCAAGATGCCCGCCGGGGTCTTTCTCACCGCCTATCCCATGGGCCTGTCGGTACCCCACCAGTGGGACATGATGTTCGGTGCCTACGGCGGTTTCGGCATCGCCAAGGACCTCTACCGCAAGCAGGGTCAGGAGCTTCTGGGCTACGTCCACCACGACCTCAACCTGATCCACTCCAAGGTACCGCTGAGAAGCTTCGATGACTTCGAAGGGGTGAAGATCCGCATGCCCGGCGGCATCGTCGCCGAGACCTTCGCCAAGATCGGTGCGCGCACCACGCTGCTGCCGGGCTCCGAGGTCTATCCGGCGCTGGAGAAGGGCACCATCGACGCCGCCGACTACACCGGTGCGGCGGTCAACTTCGAGCTGGGCTTCTGGCAGGTGACCGACTACATCATCATGGGCCCGCCCTCGACTCCCTGTCTGCACCAGGCGGTCGACCTGATGGATATCGCGGTCAATCGCCGGGTCTACGAGCGCATGTCCGACCAGACCAAGGACCTGATGCATGACCTGGTCGCGGCCTACTCCCGCGAGCACTACGCCGCCATCCAGAAGGCCAACGCCGAGGCCTGGCCCAAGTACCGCGAGAAGGGCGTCGAGATCATCCACCTGTCCGAGGACGACGCCGACCGCTTCCGCGACGCCGCGATCCCGCTGTGGTTCGAATGGGCCAACAAGGATCCGGACGCGGCCAAGCTGTTCCGTGCCCACCTCAACACCATGCTCGATCCGTCGGTGGCACTGATCACCGAAGAGGACATCAAGGACTTCGAGCTCAACGCCTAGGCCTGCACGTGTCGACCGGGGCGACCCGGTCGACGTCGATGAATATTCCGTGGTCGCCTGGCGAAACGCCAGGCGACCAGCGGAGGAGCGTCAATGAATCTACAGATTGATTTCGTTCTGCCGCACTGGCTCTACTGGGCGGTGCTGGCAGGACTGCCGCTGATCGTGATGCTGCTGGTGGATCGAAGCTTCCGCCGGGGTGGCGAGGTGAGCGGTGGCGATACTGCCGAGACCCCCGTCGCGACGAGCGAACAGGCCTACGCAGCGCCTGGCAATGTGGTGACCCGCGGCATCGACCGCATTTCCGGCTTTGCCGGGCGCTACGTGGCCTACTGGTCGCTGATCGCGCCCTTCGTGTTCACCTACGAGGTGGTGCTGCGCTACGCCTTCAACTCGCCGACCAACTGGGCTCACGAGTCGATGACCCTGATGTTCGGTATGCAGTACCTGCTGGCGGGTGCCTTCGCGCTGCGCGAGGGCGGGCATGTGCGCGTCGATATCCTCTACCAGCGGGCGGCGCCGCTCAACAAGGCCGCGCTGGACCTGGTCACCTCGATCTTCTTCTTCATCTTCACCCTGGCGCTGTTGACCACCGGCTGGCGTTTCTTCTCGCAGTCGGTCAGCGACGTCTGGTGGTTCGGTGACAGCTACGCCAACGAGGTGTCCTTCACCGAATGGGCAGTGCAGTACTTCCCGGTCAAGTTCATGCTGTTCTTCGGTGCCTTGCTGCTGCTGTTGCAGGGGATCGCGCAGTTGATCAAGGACCTCCAGGCCTATCGTCACCACCGCGAGCACCATGAAGGCTCGACGGTGTTTGCCAGCATTCTGGTGGTGCTGGCGGTGATCCTCGGCGCCTACACCATCCACGAAATCGTCAATATCGCCCTGACCGACTACGAGAGCCTGGCGCTCAGCCTTGAGAACTCGCTGTCCACGGTAGGTATCGGAGCGCTGACCCTGTTGATGTTCGGCACCCTGATGGTGGTGCTGGTAGCGGGGCTACCGCTGGCCTTCGTTACCGGCGGTCTGGGGGTGGTGTTCCTCTACCTGGTGGGCGATCAGCACATGCTGAACCTGATGCCTTCGCGCATCTTCCCGATGATGACCAACTACCAGCTCTCGGCCATTCCACTGTTCATCTTCATGGCCTCGGTACTGGAGAAGGCCGGCATCATCGAAGAGCTGTTCGATGTGGTCTACAAGTGGATGGGCGGTCTCAAGGCGGGCCTGGCGATCGCCACCATCATCGCTTCGACGCTGCTGGCCGCCATGGTCGGGGTGATCGGCGCGGCGGTGGTGACCATGGGCCTGATCGCGCTGCCGGCCATGCTCAAGCGCAACTACCAGCCTGAGATCGCGCTGGGATCGATCATGGCCGGGGGCACCCTGGGTATCCTCATCCCGCCGTCCATCCTGGCCATCATCTACGGCGTCATCGCCCAGCAGTCGGTGGGCGAGCTCTACCTGGGCTCGCTGATTCCCGGCCTGTTGCTGGCCGGCATGTACGCCTTCTACTGCTGGCTAAGGGGCACCCTGAACGTCAAGGTGGCGCCGCCGATGCCGGAGGAAGACCGGGTCTCCACCGCCGAGAAGCTGCGCCTGCTGCGCAATATGCTGGCGCCTATCGCCCTGGTGTTGCTGGTGCTCGGCATCATCTTCACCGGGGTGGCGACCCCGGTGGAGGCGGCGGGTATCGGCACCTTCGGTGCGCTGGTGGTGGCGGCGATGCACAAGCGGCTGACCTGGCCCAACCTGCACGCCGCCTGCATGACCACCCTGGTGGCGACCGCCATGGTCATGTGGATCATCTTCGGTGCCAGCATCTTCGTCGGCTTCTACATCCTGCAGGGCGGCCAGACCTTCGTGCAGGAGCTGATCGCCGGGGCAGGGCTTGGCCCCTACGCGGTGCTGGCGCTGATGATGGTGCTGCTGGTGGCGCTGGGGATGTTCCTGGACTGGGTCGGTATCCTGCTCCTGGCGGTGCCGATCTTCGTACCGCTGATCAAGGGGCTGGACTTCACCGGGGTATTTGGCCTGCCCGGGGTGGACCCCGCCGACGTCTCGCTGTGGTTCGGGGTGATCTACCTGGTCAATATGCAGATGTCCTTCCTCAGCCCGCCGTTCGGCTATGCGCTGTTCTACATCAAGGGGGTGTGTCCGCCGCATATCACCATGGGCCAGATCTTCCGCTCGTCCTTTCCCTTCCTTGCGCTGCAAGCGCTGGGCCTGCTGCTGGTGATCATGTTCCCGGCACTGGTCACCTGGCTGCCCAACCTGGCCTACGGCTAGTCGGGCGGTGTCATGACAACGCCTCCGGCCGACTCGGCCGGAGGCGTTTTTGCAAGATGTTCAGCAGTGGCAGGCAACACGCCTTTTTCGGTGCTTCGCCGAAGAATTGCGTGGCGTATCATGACGCTTATCCCCATGGCCTGCCGTGGCCTCTGGCGGTTGTCGCCGACCGGCGACGCGGAGGCGAAAATGGCTTGCATTTCGTAACACGATTGTGGGGAACCCTCATGCAACTGCGTCGTCACACTGTGCGAGCGATTGACGAATTCTCAACCACCTCCTGGAGGACTTCATGCAACGATTCACCGCCCTGATCACCGCCGCCCTGCTTTCTGCTGGTCTGATGAGCGCCACCGCCCATGCCCAGGAAGCAAACGCGCAGGCGTCAGGCAACGCTGACGTCGAGGCTGCCGCTCAGGCGCAGAATTTCTCTGATGCCCAGCTCGAGAAATTCGCCGACGCTTCCAAGGAGATCGCCGCGATTTCCCAGGACTACACCCAGCAGTTGCAGGAAGCCGAAGGCCAGCAGGCCCAGCAGGATGTGCGCACCGAGGCCAACCAGAAGATGGTCGAAGCCGTCCAGCAGAGCGGGCTCGAGGTCGAGACCTTCAACGCTATCGGTCAGGCTATCCAGCAGAACCCGGACATGATGAAGCGCGTACAGGAGATGGCGCAGTCGTGAGCTGACCGCCACACTCGCCAGTCAAAGAGACTGGCCGCCTAGATCGACGCCCGCCGCCCTCGAGGTCGGCGGGCGTTGTTGTTTGCAGTGCTGAAGATGTTTGCACAGGGCGAGGATTCGAGCGGCCGGTCGGGTGTGAAGTCGTGATCAACGAAGGATGGATCGGTCATCAGGTCGCAGTGTCAGCAATGCCTGGCTCTCCGGGCCACGCTCGATGGCTTCTGCGGCGTTTGGCGAGAGGCCGATCAAGATACTGCTAATGCTTTACAGCCGCTGGCCTCGGCTCCATGCTTCCGATAGTCAGAGGGTGGGGGACCAGGGAGCGTCCTGCTGCCAGCCACGGCGACCGCGCGGAGGACACCATGGAAGCGGAACTGTTGGAAATCAGCCAGCATATGGGGCGCTTTGCGCCCTTTGACGGGCTGTCGGAGGAGTTGCTGGACGAGGTCGCCGGACAGGTGCAGGTCAGCTACTTCAAGGCCGGCTCGACCATTCTCGAGCTTGATGCCGTGCATCAGGAGTTCTGCTACATCCGCAGCGGCGCGGTGGAGGTCACCCGGCGCAACGGAGAGCTCTACAACCTGCTGGGGGAGGGCGACATCTTTGGCCACTTCAGCCTGCTGCGCCACAGTCGTGTGCGCTTCCCGGCCAAGGCGCTGGAAGACAGCCTGATCTACTTCATCCCCGAGGCGATGTTTCATCAGCTGTGCGAAGCCGACGAGCAGTTCGCCGAGTTCGTCGAGGTGGATCGCCCACGGCTCGAGACGGCGGTGGAAAGTCAGCGCAAGAACAACGACATGATGGTGACGCGGATCCGCAAGCTGCTGACTCGCTATCCCGTCATGGTCGAGGCGCGGGCCACTGTGCAGGAGGCGGCGCGCCAGATCAGCGAGTCCCAGGCCTCGGCGGTGCTGGTGCTGGACAAGCCCGAGAACAACCCGCGCTACACCTTCAAGGATAGTGAAGGTGGCTACTGGCAGGTCACCGGGATCCTGACCGACAGCGACTTTCGCACCAAGGTCGTGGCCGAGGGACTGTCGCCGGATACTCCGGTGGGCGAGGTCGCCGGCCGCCGCCTGATCGCGGTGCAGTCCGACGAGTCGGTGCAGGAGGCGATGCTGTGCATGCTGCGCAACAATATCCACCACCTGCCGGTGATGCACCGTCGTTCTCCGGTGGGCATCGTGCACCTCTCCGACATCATTCGCTACGAGACCCAGAGCAGCCTTTATCTGGTCAGCAACATCTTCCATCAACCGTCGGTGGAGTGTCTGGCCAAGCTGGCGCCGGACGTCCAGGCCGCCTTTGTGCGCATGGTTCACGACGGTGCCGACTCGCAGATGGTGGGCAAGGCGCTGTCGACCATCGGGCGCAGCTTCACCCGACGGCTTCTGGAGATGGCGGAAGAGGAGCTCGGGCCGCCACCGGTGCCGTACTGCTTCATGGCGCTGGGCTCGATGGCGCGCAACGAGCAGAGCATCGTCACCGACCAGGACAATGCTCTGGTACTGTCCGATGACTTCGATCCAGCGTTGCACGACGAGTACTTCGCGACCATGGCCAAGCGGGTCAGCGATGGCCTGGCCGCCTGTGGTTATACCTACTGCAAGGGGGACGTGATGGCCACCAATCCGAAGTGGCGCCAGCCGCTGTCGGTGTGGAAGGGCTACTTCACCGAATGGATCGAGCGGCCGTCACCGGAAGGGCTGCTGCACAGCTCGATCTTCTTCGATCTGGACACGGTCCACGGTGACAATCCGCTGGTGGAGGAGTTGCAGGACCTGGTCGCCACCAAGGCGTCGAAGCACAAGCGCTTTCTTTCCGCCATGGCGCGTAATGCGCTGAATCGGACGCCGCCGCTGGGCATCTTCCGCACCTTCGTGATGGAGAAGGACGGCAAGCACAACAACTCGATCAATCTGAAGCGTCGCGGCACGGCGCCGATGGTGGACCTGATCCGTATCCATGCCCTGGCCTGCGGTTCCCGCGCCCAGAACAGCTTTGACCGCCTGGACGATATCGATCGCACCCAGTTGCTGGCGCCCGGGGTCAGTGACAAGCTGCGCTACGCGCTCGAGTTTCTGTCCATGTCGCGGATTCGTCACCAGGTCATCGATCTGGAGCACGAGCACGAGCCCGACAACAATATCGAGCCGGAAAACGTCTCCAGCGAGGAGCGACACAATCTCAAGGATGCCTTCCAGGCGCTCAGCAACGCCCAGAAGTTCCTCAAGTTCCGTTATCCCCTTACCAGCAGGTAGCCGCCATGCCGTTGCTTCGCCCCAAGACTCGCTCGGCGCCGGATTGGCACGACTACCTGGTCGCCCGACGTCAGAAGAGCCGCCAGCAGGCGCTGGTGGACTTCTTCGCCGGGGCCGACCTGTCGCCGATCCTGCCGATTCAGGAGGCGCCGCTGATGGCACTGGACCTGGAGACCACCGGGCTCGATCCCAGGCGTGACGAGATCGTCTCGATTGGCCTGGTGCCCTTTTCGCTGTCGCGTATTCGGCTCGCCGAGCGGCGCTACTGGGTGGTGCGTCCCCATCGCACCCTGAACGCCGAGTCGGTGACCTTTCATCACATCACCCACGCCGATATCCAGGGGGCTCCGCGGATCGAGGAGGTGCTCGCCGATGTCTTCCGCGCCATGGCCGGCCACCTGCTGGTGGTGCACTTTCGCCATATCGAGAGGTCCTTTCTGGACGCCGCGGTACGAGCGGCCTGGAAGGAGTCACTGAGCTTCCCGGTGATCGACACCATGTCGCTGGAGGCGCGCATCCACCGTCAGTCGACCATGGCGCGCTTTCGTCGCTGGATGGGCCGACCACCCAGGTCGATCCGCCTGCACGACAGTCGGCTGCGCTACGGGCTACCGCATTATCATGGCCACCACGCCCTGACCGACGCCATCGCCACGGCGGAGTTGCTGCAGGCGCAAGTAGCCGGCAACTACGGCCCGGAGACGCCCATCGGCATGTTGTGGAGCTGAATATGGGAGTTGAGCTGCCCGTCGAGGCGTCAGCCATCTCTCCAAAAGAAAAGCGGCAGCCCGAGGGCTGCCGCTTTTTTCATGCGCTTGCTGTCTGCGTAAGGCTGGCCTAGACCGCCTTGGGCTCGCTCATCAGGCCCTTGATGATGGCGTAGCAGGCCACCAGCAGCACCAGGGTGAACGGCAGCCCGGTCGAGACCGCCGCCGCCTGCAGGGCGGTAAGACCGCCGCCCAGCAGCAGGGCGATGGCGATGGCGCCTTCGATGATGGCCCAGAACACGCGCTGCGGCTTGGGTGCGTCGACCTTGCCGCCGGCGGTGATCGAGTCGATGACCAGCGAACCGGAGTCCGAAGAGGTCACGAAGAACACGATGACCAGCACGATGCCGATGAAGGAAGTGATCGAGGCCAGCGGCAGCTCGCCGAGCATGGCGAACAGCTTGAGCTCGAGTGCGGCGTCCTGGACGCCCTGGAAGCCGTCGGTGATGTACTGCTCGATGGCGGTACCGCCGAAGGAGGTCATCCACAGCACCGATACCAGGGTCGGGACCAGCAGCACGGCGGTGAGGAACTCACGCACGGTGCGGCCACGGCTGACCCGGGCGATGAACATGCCGACGAACGGAGACCAGGAGATCCACCAGGCCCAGTAGAAGGCGGTCCAGCCCTGGACGAAGTTGGCGTCCTCGCGACCGAAGGGGTTGGACAGCGCCGGCAGCTCGGCCAGGTAGTGACCCAGGTTGGTGAAGAAGCCGGTGGCGATGGCCAGAGTCGGGCCCACCAGGATCACGAACGCCAGCAGCAGGAAGGCCAGCACCATGTTCACCTGGGACAGGCGCTGCACACCCTTCTCGACGCCAAGCATGATGGAACACAGGGCGACAGCGGTAATGCCGGCGATCAGCAGCACCATGGTGGTGTCGGTATTCGGCGTACCGAACAGCTCGTTCAGGCCGGCGGCAGCCTGAGAGGCACCAAGCCCCAGCGAGGTGGCCAGACCGAACAGGGTGGCAAAGACCGCCAGGATGTCGATCAGGTGGCCCGGCCAGCCCCATACGCGCTCGCCCAGGATCGGGTAGAACACCGAGCGCATGGTCAGCGGCAGACCCTTGTTGAAGGCGAAGATGGCCAGTGACAGGCCGACGATGGCGTAGGCCGCCCAGGGGTGCAGACCCCAGTGGAAGATGGTTGCCGCCATGCCGAGATCGACCGCGGCCTGTTCGTCACCGGCGGCGGCGCCCAGCGGAGCCCAGTCGGTACGTATGCCGTTTTCGCCGACCGAAGTGCCCCCGAGCGCGGTGGAGAAGTGGGTCATCGGCTCGGACACGCCATAGAACATCAGACCGATGCCCATGCCGGCGGCGAACAGCATGGCGAACCAGCCCATGTAGCTGTAGTCGGGCGTGGCCTCGGCACCACCGATGCGGACCTTGCCCAGCGGGGTGAAGATCAGTACCAGTGCCAGCAGCACGAATACGTTGCCGCCGAGCAGAAAGACCCAGGACAGGTTGCTGGTCAGCCAGCCACGGATGCCATTGAAGAACGGCTCGGCGCCGCCCTGAAAGGCCAGGGTCAGGATCACGAAGACCAGGATCAGCAGCGACGAGACGGTGAACACCTTGCCGTGCAGGTCCACGTCCACGCCGAAGGACTTGGTGACGATATTGTCCTGACCGATAACGTAGTCCGTATCGATCAGGTTGGCTGGCCCCTCCGGGGCCGGTACTCCTTCACTACCGGTATCGGCAGATGAAGGCTTGTGGTTGGGGTCTTTTTCCACGTGCGATCTCCCTTGCGTTTAAAAATGGTAACTGTGGCGTCACGCCATCGACTCGGAGCGGGGTCGCGGCTGGCTCGCCTGTCATCGATACCGTATGGTCCAGCCTGCCTGAAGTGTGGCCTGCCTGAGCCAGCTTGCCAGTTGTGCCGTCAACGGCATCTGTTCGAAGGCCGCCCGGGCACGCCTGGGTCAGCTTGCCACGATCGTCCGAGACCCAAGGTTCTGCCGGCGACCGCTTGCACCGCGTGGGCGACGCAGGTGCTGGCCGCAACGACAGCAGGGGCGCCCCGGGGCACCCCTGACCATTGCCACAGCATCATGACGGTGGCGTGGCATCTATCGGACTCAGGCCTCGCCGAGCCACTCCTTGACCACGTCCTGGTTATCCTCGACCCACTTCTGGGCGTTTTCGTAGGGATCGGTGTCGTCTTCCTGATTCATCAGCATGACTTCACCCATCATTTCCGTGGTCCACTCGAAGTTCTCGAGGATGGCGTAGGCCTCCGGCATGTCCTCTTCGAGGCCCTGACGGACGATGGTGTGGATCTGTTCGGCACCACCGTAGACGCCCTGGGGGTCCTCGAGGTACTTGAGGTCCCAGCGGGCGAACATCCAGTGCGGGGTCCAGGTGGTGACCACGATCGGCTCGCCACGGTCGATGGCGCTGCCCAGTGCGGCGGTCATGGTGGCGCCGCTGCCGGTGCGCAGGTCCAGGTCGAGCTCGTAGGCGTCGACCACTTCCTCGGTCAGACGCATCAGGCCGGCGCCGGGATCGATACCGATGATCTCGCCATTGAACTGGTCGGCGTGTTCATTGAGCTCATCAATCGAGTTGACCTCGGAATCTGCCGGAACCGCAAGGCCCAGCTTGGTGCCGTCGAGGTTGACGCCGGCATCGACCAGCTGGTCCTGGAGGCGCGCGTAGTAGTCCTCGTGGGTGGTCGGCAGCCAGCCGGCGAGCAGAGCGTCGGCGTCGCCGCTGGCGACGGACTGCCACATGGCCGCGGCAGACAGTGCGGAGGTCTCGACCTCGTAGCCGGCCTGTTCGAGCACAGCACGAACCACGTTGGTGGACGCCACGGTGGACGACCACTCGACGTAGGCCAGGTGCACGGAACCCTTGTCCTGGGCGTGAACACTGGTGGCGGCGGCGCTGATGGCCAGGGCCAGACCGAGAGAACGAGTTGCCTTGGGTGACATGGTGCGACTCTCCTTGCGATAAGAGGTATTAGCGTGAAGCAGGCGACAGTGTCTTGCAAATGCCGCCCCGCAGGCTCCCCCGGCCGAGGGAGCCCGCGTCGAGCGTTTACTGCTTGCGCTCCTTGCGCAGGGACTGGGTCAGGCGATCCAGCAGCATCGCCAGGATGACCACCGCGATGCCGGCCTCGAAGCCATCGCCCGGACGCAGTCGCTGGATGGCTCGCCAGACCTCGCTGCCCAGGCCATCGGCGCCGATCATAGCGGCGATCACCACCATCGACAGGGCCAGCATGATGGTCTGGTTGATGCCGGCCATTACCGTGGGCAGCGACAGCGGCAGCTGCACCTTGACTAGCTTCTGGCCGCGGGTGGCGCCGTAGGCGTCGGCGGCCTCGATCAGCTCCACCGGTACCTGACGGATGCCCAGGGTGGTGAAGCGAATGGCCGGCGGCATGGAGAAGATCACGGTGGCAAAGATCGCCGACACCGAGCCGATACCGAAGAACGGGATCGCCGGGATCAGGTAGACGAAGGCCGGCATGGTCTGCATGAAGTCCAGCACCGGCATGATCAGGCGGTAGAGTCGATCGGACAGCGCCGCGGCGATACCCACCGGCAAGGCGATGACCACCGCCACCAGGGTGGCGATGACGACCAGGGTCAGGGTCTCGATCATCGGGTCCCACAGATCGAGGTTCCAGATCAGGCCAAGGCCCAAGACCGCGCCGATGGCGAGCCTGGGGCTTGCCATCTTCCAGCACAGGCCGGCGATGATCAGCAGCAGGGCCCAGTCGGGCAGCCACATCAGGGCGTCATTGAGGCCGTCGATACCGGTCTGGGTAATCCGCGAGATGCCGCGGGTGACGGCAGAGTATTCGGTGGTCAGCCAGCTCAGGCCGGTCTCGATCCAGTCACCGAGGGGAATGCGAGGAATCTCGATCGCCATTAGTGGTCTCCTGCCTGTGCCAGTTCATCCAGTACCGCGCCCTTGACCACCACGCCCAGCAGGCGTCGCTCGTCGTCGATGACGGCGATGGGGAAGCTCTTTTCGTTGAATAGCGCGAACAGATTGTGCAGCGGCTCGTCGGGTCCCACGGTGCGGAAGTCCTGGGTCATCACGCTATCCAGTCGATCCTGTCCGCTCTGGATGGCGCTGTTGGCGGCGTCGGCCTCGACCAGTCCCTTGAGCTTGCGATCGCGGCTGGTGACGTAGATCGAGTCCATGGCGTTTTCTTTCATCTTGCGCAGTGCGGTACGCGGGCCGTCGTCCTCGCGGGCGGTCGCGCGCACCGGGCGCATGGCGCTCTCGGCGGTCAGCACCCGGGACATGTCGACGCCCTCGATGAAGCGCTCGACATAGTCGTCGGCCGGCTTGGTCAGGATCTCCTCCGGCGTGCCGATCTGCACCACCTCACCGTCCTTGAGCAGGACGATGCGGTCACCGATGTTCAGCGCTTCGTCCAGGTCGTGGGTGATGAACACCGTGGTCTTCTTCATGCGGTGCTGGAGTTCCAGCAACTCCTGCTGCATATCCTTGCGGATCAGCGGGTCGAGCGCCGAGAAGGCCTCGTCCATCAGCAGCACGGTGGAGTCATTGGCCAGCGCCCGGGCCAGGCCAACACGCTGCTGCATGCCGCCGGACAGCTGATTGGGGTAGGCGTCTTCCCACCCGTTAAGCCCGACCTGGGTCAGGGCGTCACGGGCGGTCTTGGCGCGGGTGTCGGCGTCGATGCCGCGAATCTCCAGCCCGAATTCCGCGTTCTGCTGCACGGTACGGTGGGGGAACAGGGCAAAGTTCTGGAAGACCATCGAGAAGTGACGGCGGCGGCACTCCAGCAGTGCCTTGTCGGAGAGCTGCGGAATGTCCTCGCCGTCGATGATGATCTCGCCTTCGGTGGGCTCGATCAGCCGGTTGAGGCAGCGGATCAGGGTCGACTTGCCCGAGCCTGAGAGGCCCATGATCACCAGCAGTTCGCCTTCATGGACGTCGAAGTCGATGTTCGACAGGCCCAGGGTCTGGCCGGTCTTGTCCAGGATTTCAGGACGCTTGAGCCCTTCATCGCGTAGCTTGAGTGCCTTCTTCGGCTGGTCGCCGAAGACCTTGCTCAGCCCGCGAACCTTGATCTTGACGGATCGGTTCTCGCTCATGGGTAGGGGTGCCTTGTTGGGTTGCGTAAACACGTCCAGCCGGTCGAACGATGAAGGTCGACGTCACGTGCATCCTGGCGTCGGCGTTCATCGTCCAGCGCTGGCGCGGCTGCGTCAGGGGCGGCACTCCTTGCCGCATCCCCACGGCTGAACAGCATGCCAGCTTTCACCGTTGAGGCGCAGAAAGGTGCAATACCCTAAAGGTCTTTGAAAGATCATTCAAATTCAGCATGGGCGCACGTTCACTGAATCGAGAAAGCCCCGGTGGGTGCGGTATTGGGTAGAAGTGGGGGAGAAGCCCATGCCGGAACGGCATGGGCAAGGGGAGTTATTTTCCTGTCGCGGTCCCTGTCGCGGTCAGTATCGGCGCCGCTCAGCGTACCCGCGTCAGCCGGATCAGACGACCGGGATCGCTGTCGGTCAGCAGGTAGATGGCGCCGTCGGGGCCGAGCCGCACGTCGCGGATGCGGCCGACCTCGCCATCCAGTACCACCTCGCGCTCGATGATGCTGTCGCCCTCGAGGCGCAGGCGCAGCAGTCGCTCGCCGCGAAGCCCGCCCGCCAGCAGATCGCCCTGCCAGGCGGGAAATTCTTCACCGCTGACCACGGCGAGCCCGGACGGCGCAAAGCGTCCTTCGAACACATGCACCGGATCGCGCATGCCCGGGGCACTGTCGACGCCCAGCGGCAGGTTGGTGGCGTAGTCGCGTCCGCGGGTCACCTCGGGCCAGCCGTAGTTCTCGCCGGGCAGAATACGATTGAGTTCGTCGCCGGTGCGCGGGCCGTGCTCGGTCGACCACAGGGTGCCGTCGGCAGCCTGGGCAAGGCCCTGAGGGTTGCGGTGGCCGATCGAGTAGACCTCGGGGGCCGCGTCATCGTCGAAGCCCGGATTGTCCGGCGCGGGATCGCCGTCTGCGGTCAGCCTGAGCAGGCTGCCGGCGTGGTCTGCCGGGTCTTGGGCGCGGCTCTTGCTGACGCCGCGATCGCCGATGGTCAGCCACAGCAGGCCCTGGTCGTCGAACAGCAGGCGGCCACCATAATGGCGGCCTGGCGTGGAAAAGCGATTCTGCACAAAAATTGGCGTTATCGCGCCCAGGGCGTCGTCCTCGAATCTGACCCGTGATACCGCCGTGGCGTCGTCCGAGTCGCCGTCCTTGCCGGGCTGCGCCCAGCTGAAGTAGAGCCAGTCGTGGCTGCCGTCGCCGAATTGCGGATGCAGCGCCAGGTCAAAGAGCCCACCCTGGCCGCGGTGTGAGACCTGCGGCAGACCGTCGAGTCTCTGGACATCACCGTCATCCACCAGCGCCAGGGTCCCGGGCTGCTCGGCGACCAGCATGCGCCCATCGGGCAGAAAGGCCAGCGACCAGGGGGTGTCCAGCTCATCGGTGATCAGCTCGAGCGCGACCGGGTGATGAAGTCCCGGCACCTGCTCGGGCAACGACGCCGCCTGGGCGCCTGCAGGCAATGACAACGTCAGCAGGGCGAGGGAAAGGCTTCGCAACATGGAGACTCCGCACGGCAAGTATGGGTTTCCGGTGGCGGACCGCTTCCCAGTCCCGGGCACGCCGAGCGGCGATGGCGTGACAGGTCGGCGAAGACGCTTTTCCTGCCAAGGTCAACAAGTGTTACAGCAGCAGCGCCAGCAGCACCGGTAGATAGATCAAGGATAGCAGTGTGGAACAGAACACCAGGCTCGCCACATAGGCGGGCTCGCGCTGGGACTTCTGGGCAAACAGATAGTTGAACACCGCTACCGGCATGCTCATCTGCAGCACCAGGATCGCCAGTGCCATGGGGGGCAGGTCAAGCCAGATGCCTATGCCCCAGGCCACGCCCGCCGCCAGGGGGATGCGCAAAAGGCTGAACCAGACACCCGAGCGCAGGCTTCTGACCTGGATGCTGGCCAGCGACACCCCCAGGGTGATCAGCATCAGCGGCACGGTGAAGCCTGAAATCAGATCGACGCTGTTCTGCAGCCACAGCGGCAGTTCGGTGTCGGTGAACAACAGCGCGATGGAGATCAGGATGGCGTAGACCGTGGGCGTCTTGACCAGCGACTTCAGCGGATTGCCACGACTGGCCAGCATGGTGCCCAAGGTGAACTGGAACAGTGACACCGTCACCATCACCGTGATGCCGAAGGCGAAGCCAGCCTCGCCGAAGGCGTAGAGGATCACCGGTAGCCCCATGTTGCCGGTGTTGGGGTACATGGTGGGAGCCAGCAGCACCCGCCAGTCCTTGCGCAGTACCAGCGCCAGCACGAAGGCCAGCGCGGCCATGGCGCACAGCACCAGGGCGGCCGCCAGCATGGTGCGACCGAAGCTCGAGGCGTCGATCTCGGCACCCGCCAGCGAGGCGATCACCAACGCAGGCGTACCGATGTTGAACACCAGTTTGGTGACGAAGGCCACCGGATAGTCGAAACCGCGGCGGATCCAGAAGAATCCGAGACCGGCGCCGGTGATCACCGGCGCCATCACGGCGAAGAGTTGGGCAAACATGCGAGGATCTATCTCCTTATCGGTCGACACCCGGGGCCTTGGCACCCTGTCGGTCTGGAGTACGCTGCAGGCCAGCGACGCCGACGGCAGGCGCGGCTTGCCGGGCCTGTCGAGAGCGAGCGGCCTGGCGCTCCAGCGACATCGTCAAGCGCTCGATCAGACCCGCCATCAGCCGGTACTCGGCGCTGTCATTCGTCTGCTGTTCAAGCGTCTGCAGCAGCCGGTTGCCGTATTCACGAGCTCTATCTGGTGCGTGGCCTCTGGCGCTGGCGCCGTAGTCGTCGGCGAGGGCGGCGGCAAGGTCGTCAAGGGCGAGGTCTAGCGCGTCACTGCGCCCGCCCAGGCGCCGCCGCAGATTGAGGCTGGCGTAGCCGAGGTCCAGCCCCACCAGGCCCAGCGAAAATAGATAGCGGCGTTCTTCCGGGAGGCTGTCGTCGTGCTGGGCGAGCCTGAGTAGGCGGTCCGCCATGGTACCACCGAAGCGTGACTCGGCTTCATGGAAGCTACGCCGGTGAAGCCCGTGGAGGTCGTTCACCGTGGCGCTGACCAGCCGGTGCTTGCGAATGGTGGTGGGGAGTCCTGGCGCCAGGCGAAAGGCCATCACCACTGTGGAGAGCCCGAGCAGCAGGGCGATAGCGCGGCCGAGGAAGTCGTCGATGGAAAAGTCCATGCCATTGCCGGGCATGGTCAGCAGGATGTTGCCGATGGTGAAGGCCAGGCAATAGCCCATCAAGCGGGGGTTGGCGGCGCCCAGCAGACCCAGGAACAAGGGCGGCATGAACACCAGCGCGAGGGTGACGAAGTCGTTGGCCTGGGCCAGCAGTACATGGCCGAACAGCAAGGCGCTGGGTACCGCCGCCAGCATGCCCTTGAGGAAGGTGGCGGCGACCGCTGCCGGATTGTCGCGGGTCGCGAAGAAGGCCGAGAACAGGGTGCCGACCAGCATCGCGATCTGACCATTGTCCCAGGCGGTGTAGCGCCAGACGATGGCCAGCAGGGCGAACACCAGTCCGGCTCGCAGTCCGTTGAGGGCAGCTTCCAGATGATCCCGGTGAAAGGCCAGCGCCGGCGCCTTGAGGCGGCGTTTGCCGGGGGTGTGGATCGCCTCCCGCGCATCGAGGATGACCAGGGCGTGGCCGAGGGCCTCGCGCAGGCCGAGATGGATGCGCCGTTGCAGCAGCGCCTCTGGTGACTCGGTAGTGCGTGTCGTAGCGGGGTCGCTGGTGATGGGCCCACTGGCGCTGCGCCCGCACCGGGCTGTGGTTTGGCCTGCGGCCTGGTCTGGGGCCTGGTCTGGGGTCTGGTCCGAGGCCTGGTCTGGGGCCTGGTCTGGGGCAGGAGCTATGCCCTCGTCCGAGTCGGCGGCCATGCACTGAAGGGCCCGATGCCTGAGCGCCTGCAGCCGCTGGCGGGCCTGGGCCACGCCGCTGCCCTCGGCGCTGTGGCGCAGGTCATTGGCCATGTCCTCGATCAGGCGTTTGGTGGGCGTTGGCAGCTCGCCGCCGTGGGAGCGCAGCAGTTGCTGGAGCGCGTGGAGGATCGCCAGCAGGCGGGCGGTGCGCACCGTCAGCACATGGCTGGCGCGTAGCCGGCCGATGCCTTCCGGGCCTTCGTAGCGTGCCGCCTGGCTATCGGTTTCCAGCTGGGTCAGGGGTTGCAGACTGGCGGTCAGGGTGGCTTGCAGGGCAGCGATATCGGCGCTGTTGTCCAGGCGCAGGGCGCCGTGCAAGAAGGCCTGATTGACCACCTGATCGGCCAGGCCGGCGAGATGATCACGGACCTGAATCGGCCACAGCAAGGCGCTGACCAGGGTGGCGCAGATGGCCCCCAGCGCCAGCTCCGACAGGCGCGCCACGGCCACCGCGAACAGACCCGTGGGGGCGCTGGCGGTGATGACCACGATCAGCATGGCGGTGACGGCCGCCATGATGCAGCCGAAGGAAGCGTTGTTGCGGGTCACCGAGGCGGCGTAGGCGCACAGGATGATCCAGGCGGTCAGACAGATCAGTGCCGGTGTCGGCGACTGCACGAACAACGACATGATGGCGATGCCGGCGAGGCAGCCGACGACGGTGCCGGTGATCTGGCTGATGCCTTTCTCCAGCACCATGCCGCTCATCGGGCGAATCTGCAGAAAGGCGGCGGAAATCAGCGCCCAGTAGGGACGATCGAGGTCGCACCAGAGAGCAATGTACAGCGCCAGGGCCATGGCCAGGGTGGCCTTGATGGCGAACTTGACCGCACTGGCCGGCGGCGTCAGGTAGGCCTGCCACCATACCGAAAAAGGCATTAGCGAGACTCGGGCCGGACCCGCACCGTGGCGGTCATGCCGGCGCTCAGGTCGAGGTTCGTCGGCACCTCGTCGAGGGTGATGCGTACCGGAATGCGCTGGGCCAGGCGCACCCAGCTGAAGGTGGGCTCGACCTGGGGCAGCAGCTGGTCGTTGGGGGTGGCGTTGTCATTGGCGATGGCTCGTCCAATGCTGTCGACGTGGCCATCCAGCTCGAGGTTGCCGCTCATCAGAATGACCTTGGCCGGATCGCCCACGGCCAGGGCAGGGCGCTTGGTCTCCTCGAAGTAGGCGGTGACGTAGTAGGAATCCTCCACCACCAGCGCCATGACCGAGGTGCCCCGATTGACGTAGTTGCCCTGAGTGAGCTGGAGGTTGATCAGGTGCCCCGAGGCCGGGGCGGTGACCTCGGTGCGCTCCAGGTCCAGGCGGGCGCTGGTCAGGTCACTGCGGGCCTGGTCGAGGGCGGCGGCGGCGACATCGCGGTCACGATTGGCGCTTTCGCGATTCTCGGCGCTGATCGCCTGGCGGCTGAGTTGCTCTCGCCGCGACGCCTCGTGTTCCTTCAGTGCAAGCTCGGCCTCACGCTGGGCGACGATGGCAGAGGCCTTGGCCAGGGCGGCCTGGTAGCGAGCATCGTCGATACGAAACAGCACCTGGCCTTTTTCCACGTGGTCGTTGTCGTCGACCGCAAAGGCGATCACCCGGCCCGACACGTCGGGGGCCACGGTGATGATGTCGGCGCCGACTCGGGCGTCACGGGTCCAGGGGCTGTACAGATAGTAGCGCCACAGCCACAGTCCGGTCGCCACGGCGGCGGCGACCACCGCCAGGGTGATCAGCACGCGCAGGGTCTTGCGCATTCAGGCGCCTCCGCTGGCAAGCGCACCCCACCAGGCGACCCCGGCGGTGCACAGAACGAAAAGAGAGGTGTCCAGCCACGCCTCGTACCACAGCCGAGAGGTGCCGCACAGGCGGTGCAGGGCGAAGCGTAGTACTGCGGCGAGCAGCAGTCCGATCAGGGCGTAGACCAGCAGTGGGCTGAAATAGATACCGCCAAGCGCGACTTCCTTGAGCGCCATGCTGGGCCTCCCCGGGATTCAACCGTGCGGTTGTGAATCGTGTAACCGAGACCAAGCGTAGCAAACATGCAAGCAAGGCGGGAGGGGCTCACCCCACCTGACGGCGGGGCAGGGCGGTGGTCTCCAGGGCTCGCCAGGCGTCCGGCACGGCGTCGCGCAGATGGTCGAGCAGGGCGCTGACCTTGCGCGGCTGATGGCCGAAACCGTAAAGCAGGGTCACCGGCAGCGGTGCCAGCGACCAGTCTTCCAGGCAGCGCACCAGTTCGCCGGGGTGATGGCGTTCGCGGGCTTCGGTGGTCCACACCGGCAGGATGCCGAGCCCGCGACCCCGGGCGATGGCGTCGATATGCAGCATCGACTGGTCGACGCGAAAGCGTGACGCCGGTGGCTGGAAGTGCACCGTGCCGCCGTGACGGTGGGATAGGGTGATGCCGCCCTGACTGTCGCCCATCAGGTCGATCCAGGCGTGATGGCCAAGGGCGTCGGGTGCCTCCGGGGTACCGTGCTTCGCCAGATAGTCCGGATGAGCGTAGATGCCGCGCTCCAGCGCGCCGAGGCGCTCCTGGCGCAGGTTGCCCTCGTCGGTCTCGCCAAGCCATACGCAGATGCCCTGGAAGTCGGGATCCCGTGGCGCCGTTTCGCCGGTACTCAGCGTCAGGCGTATCGCCGGATGACGTTCCAGAAAGGTCTCCATCACGCCGCCCAGCCAGCTTCGCGTCAGGGTGCGATGGGCTTCGACATGAAGCTCGCCGCTGACGTCCTCGCGCAGGCTGTCCAGGGTGCGCTGACCCTGTTCGGCCAGTTCCAGGATTTCCCGACTGATCACGTAGTAGCGCTGTCCGGCCTCGGTGGGCAGGAGCTGGTTGGCCTGACGCTTGAGCAGCGGTTGGCCCAGCCGCGACTCGAGCTGGCTGATTCGCCGGCTCAAGGTCGACTTCGCCAGACCCAGCTGGATGGCGCTCTGGGTCAGGCTTCCGGTCTCCATGACGCGGTTGAAGGCAAGCAGTTCGTCGAGATCTGGCATGGCATCACGCAAGCGGGAAGAGGGGCAACACGAACCGCAGTATGCCACGGGATCGTGCGGATGAAAATCATTCTCCCTTGTGCTGATGGCCTCTACCGCATGCCAGCCGTGCACGTCCTGCGCGTGGAGCGACGCAAGCCGGGAGGGCAGGCGGGCAAGGCGAGTAGGGGCGGGCGAATCAGGCAGGCAAGGCAGGCAAGGCAGGCAAGCCAGCTTCGGGAGGGGGTTGCGAGAGTTGCAACGTCACGTTCACGAGCAATTGTGCAACTTTGATGGAAGAATCTAAATGATAAATATTCACATTCATTGTTATGCGCAGGTCGTCTCGACCCAGGGCGGCGGTCCTGAAACGCCAGCCATTGCGCGTGCCACCGGGTGGCTTGCCACCCCTTTTCGGAGTCATGAAGAAGATGTTGCCTCAGCGCTTGTCAGCTCAACCTCTGTCATCTCGCAGCCTGTCTGCTGGTTGCCTGTCGCTTCACCCTCTGTCGCTGCACCCTCTATCGCTTCACATTCGCCGCCTGGCGGCGGGGCTGTCGGGGATCGCCCTGTGTGGCGCAGTGCCGGCGCTCGGCGCCGAAGACATGGCGCTTGATGACGTGGTGGTCACCGCCTCAGGCTTCGATCAGAGCGTGGCCGATGCGCCGGCCTCGATCAGCGTGGTGACCCGGGAGGATCTGGAAAAGCGCTACTACCAGGACGTCACCGACGCCCTACGTGACGTGCCCGGGGTGATCGTGACCGGCGGCGGCGGTGGTGACAACGGTTACGACATCAGCATGCGCGGCATGCCCGCGGAGTACACCCTGCTGCTGATCGACGGGCGCCGTGTCAGTACTCGTGAGACCCGCCCCAACGGCAGCGCCGGCTTCGAGCAGGACTGGCTGCCGCCACTGCAGGCCATCGAGCGCATCGAGGTGGTGCGTGGCCCCATGGCCACTCTTTACGGCTCCGATGCCATCGGTGGGGTGATCAACGTCATCACCCGCAAGGTGGCCGATGAGTGGCACGGCAACCTGCAGCTCGACACCATGCTGCAGGAAGACAGCGCGTCCGGCGACAGCCGTCAGGCCAACTTCTATACCTCTGGTCCGCTGGTCGAGGGGCTGGCCGGGCTGACCCTCTACGGCCGTGCGACCCAGCGCGATGAAGACAATATCCTCTATGGCTACGAGGACAAGCAGGTCCAGAGCCTGACCGCGAGGTTGTCGCTGACACCCAGCGTCAACCACGACCTGGCGCTGGAGGCCAGTCGCACCGAGCAGCAGCGCGAGGCGCTGGTGGGCAACAGCGTCGATCCGGACGGTTGTCGTGGCGGCTGTGAGGACAGCTTCGACGACTACACCCAGGAGTACGTCGCCCTGACCCATACCGGGCGTTTCTCCTTCGGCACCAGCGAGACCTATGTCCAGCGCGAGGTGTCCGAGAACGAGACCCGCGAGATGGAGATCACCAACACCAACGCCAAGTCGAGCCTGGTGGTGCCGCTCGGTGCCCATATCGTCACCGTCGGCGCAAGCTTCGAGGAAGAGGAGCTGGACGATCGTACCTCGAACCAGATCTCGGATCTCACCAATGTCCGCAACAGCCAATGGGCGCTGTTCGCCGAGGACGAATGGATGCTGCTCGACGACTGGTCGCTGACCGGTGGCGTGCGCATGGATCATGACGAGAACTACGGCTCCGAGATCAGCCCACGGCTTTACAGCGTGTGGCACATGACCCAGGACTGGACCCTCAAGGGTGGCGTGTCCACCGGCTATCGCTCGCCGGACCTCAGGGAAATCACCCCGGGCTGGGGCCAGGTCAGCCGCGGCGGTGACGTTTACGGCAACCCGGATCTCGAGCCGGAGACCTCGCTCAACAAGGAGCTGGGCCTTCTCTATAACGGGGCTGGCGGGTTGTCGGCCAGCGCCACGCTGTTCCACAACGACTTCGACGACAAGATCACGCGGATCGAGTGCCCGGCCGACGTCTGTACCGACGGCCCCAACCAGTTCGGCAGCAACCCCACCTATCGGGTCAACGTCGACGAAGCGGTCACCCAGGGGGTGGAGCTGTCGCTGTCGACGCCGCTTGGCGACTCGCTCGAGCTGTCGGCGAGCTACACCTACACCGACTCCGAGCAGAAGAGTGGCGAGTACGAGGGCGAGCCTCTGACTCAGCTGCCGGAGCACGAGTTCTCGGCCAGTCTCGACTGGGAGATCAACGATCGCCTGTCCCAGTGGACCCGGGTCACCTACCGTGGCGACGAGAGTCAGCCCACCACCGGCCCGTCCCAGAGTGAAATCGTCGCGCCGGACTACACCTTCGTCGACACCGGCCTCGGCTATCAGTTGACCGACGCCGCCCGCGTCAACGTCGGCATCTACAACCTGTTCGATGAAGACATCGACTACGACGAGTATGGCTACGTCGAGGATGGCCGCCGGCTGTGGCTGGGGCTGAACGTCGATTTCTGATCCCTGAGGGGCCAAGGGAAAGAAAGAGAATGCCTGTCCGCCATGATCGAACGCATCGTTGCGCGAGCTTGGACGAGAAGGGCAGGTATTCTCAAACGAGATTGATTACTATAAGCGTCAATAGTGATGCCCCGCCCCATTGCGGGGGAACCGACAAGGAAGATGAGCATGCGTGGAATGTCACCCCTGGCCCGAGGCGCCGTCGCGCTGGGCCAGAAAGTAGGCCCGGGGATTGGCCTGGCACTCGGACTCAGCCTGGTCACCCTGGGGGTGGCCAGCGCCCAGGAGGAACCTCGCGTCCTCGACACCGCCTTCGGTGAGGTCGAGATCCAGGGCCAGCCCGAGCGGGTTGTCACGCTCTACGAAGGGGCACTGGACACCTCCCTGACCGCCGGGGTGACGCCGCTTGGCGCGGTGGCGACCCGCGCCGCCGAGGACGTGGCCGACTACCTGAAGGATGAGGTGCCCGACATCCAGATCGTGGGCACCGCCGGCGAGGTCAATGTAGAGGCGGTTGTCGGGCTCGAGCCGGACCTGATCCTGGCTTCCTCGCGACTGTCCGAGGATACCTACGCGCTGCTGTCGCAGCTTGCCCCCACCGTGGTACCGGCGACCGAGGGCTTCGCCCCCGAGGCCTGGAAGGACGAGGCGCGGCTGTTCGGCAGGGCGCTGGGCCACGAAGGCGAGATCGATCGCGCCATCGAGACGGTCGAAGCGCGCGCCGCCGAGCTCGCCGCTACCTTCGAGGCAGAGACGTCCCAGGACAACGCCTTCCTGATTCGCTGGATGCCCCAGGGGCCGCTGGTGATGTCCACCGAGCTTTTCACCACCGGCTTGCTCGCCGCCGTCGGCCTCGACGTCCAGGACGATCAGCTGGTGCCGGCGGGACGGCCTCACAGCGACCCGCTGAGCCTGGAGGCGCTGTCGCGGGTCGACGGTGACTGGTTGTTCGTCGCGACCCTGGACGCCAACGGGGCCGAGGCACTGGACCAGGCGATGCAGAGCGACGCCTTCAAACGCCTGTCGGTGGTCGGCAACGACCGCGTGGTGGCGGTGGACGGCCAGTTGTGGACCAGTGCCAGTGGTCCCATCGCCGCCCAGGCGGTGCTCGATGACATCGAGCAGGCCCTGGAGGGCGTCGTGACACCGTGAGTGCAGAGCGCAGCTTACCCGCAGGAATCCTGTTCGGCCTTGTCGTTCTGCTTGGGCTCGCCATCATGGCGAGCCTTGTCGTGGGTGCCGGGGAGATCGGTCCGATGCTGTCGTTTCAGGCGCTGCTGGGCCTGGGCAACGAGGAGGCACGCTTCGTGGTGTGGGACCTGAGGCTGCCGCGGACCCTGGTCGGCCTGGTGGTCGGGGTGGCGCTGGGCGTCTCCGGTACCCTGCTGCAGTCAATCACTCGCAATCCCCTGGCCGAGCCGGGCCTGCTCGGCGTCAGCGCCGGCGCCGCCTTTGCCGTCGCGCTGATGTTGCTGCTGGGTGGCAGCCTGCTGGAGCTGCGCATCGGCGTGGCCCAGTTGGGGGCCTTGTTCGGCTGTCTGTGCGTGCTCGGGGTCAGCCGCATCCGTGGGCTCGGCGCCGATCCGGTGCGCCTGGTGCTGGCGGGGGCGGCCTTTTCGGGGCTGCTTGGCGCGATGACCTCGTTGATTCTGATCACCGACCGGCGCGCCGCCGACGAGATTCGTTTCTGGGTGGTGGGTAGCCTGTCGGGACGGCGGCTCGACGACTTGCTGGCGGTACTGCCCAGCATGGCGCTGGCGGCGCTGGTGCTGGTGATGGTGGTGCGGCCGCTGGCCAGCCTGGCGCTGGGCGAGCGCGCCAGCGCCGGTCTCGGTCACCATCCGGGGCGACTGCGGCTATTGGCCATCCTGATCGTCGCCCTGCTGGTGGGCGGGGCTACCGCTATCGCCGGGCCGATCGCCTTCGTCGGCCTGGTGGTGCCCTTTATCGCCCGTGCCATTGCCGGCCCGGAGCTGCGTCGCACCCTGTGGCTGTGCCTGCCGCTGGGGCCTCTGCTGGTGCTGACCGCCGACGTGATCTCGCGCCGCCTGGTGGCGCCCTCGGAGATGCCGCTGGGGGTGCTGACCGCGCTATGCGGGGCGCCGGTGCTGATCAGCGTCGTTCGCGCCCGCCGTCTGCCGAGCCTGTGACCATGCTGGATGATCGTTCCTTGTCTGCCGCCGCCACCCGCTCGCCGGATGAATATCGCGACTGTCACGACCGCCGCGATGCCAGCGCCACCCCCGACGGCATGTGGCTGCTGCGCAGTGGGCGGTTCAGCCTGCTGGTCGATCGACGCCAGCTTTTTGGCGCCCTGTTGCTCGCTGTCTTGCTGGTCGGGGCGAGCCTGGCCTATCTGTGCTTCGGCGAGAAACCGCTGTCGCCGGGTAAAATCTGGGCGGTCTTCAATGGACAGGGCGCGATGCTCGATACCTTCGTGGTGGAACAGCTACGCCTGCCACGGCTGTTGGCGGCGCTTGCCAGCGGTGCCGCCTTTGGGCTGTCGGGGTGCCTGATGCAGACGCTGGCGCGCAACCGTCTGGCCACGCCCGGCATCATCGGCATCGACAACGGCGCCACCGCCTTTGCGGTGGCCTCGGTGGTGGGGATGGGCTTGAGCCTGGCGCCTTCTGCCATGGCGTTGACCGGGGCGGCCACCGCAGCGGCCCTGACCTTCGGTCTGGCCGCCGGGGGCGGTGCGAAGGGCGGTGCCAAGGGCTATCGCTTTATCGTCGCCGGCATCGGCGTCGGGGCGATCTTCGCCGCGGTGACCCAGCTGATACTGTCGCGTGCCGCCATCGATGCGGCCAACGCCGCCTACCCCTGGACCGTGGGCTCCCTGAACTCACGGCCGGCCGGAGCCGTCGTCGTTCTCGCCATCGGTCTTGCGCTGCTCACCCCGGTGGCGCTGTGGCTGTCGCGCTCGCTTAGCCTGATGCGTTTCAGCGACGCCGTGGCACTCGGTCTGGGGACGCCGCTCAGGCGTCGCAGGCTGCAGGTACTGGTGGTATCGGTGGCGTTGACGGCGCTGGCGGTATCGGTGGCGGGGCCGGTCGGCATGGTGGGGCTTTTGGGTCCGGAAATCGCGCGCCATCTGTGCGGCAACCGTCAGGTGCCGTTGATCGGTGCTGCCCTGGCCGGGGCGGCGGTGATGGTACTGGCCGACCTGGCAGGACGATTGATGCTGGCGCCGCTGGAGCTGCCGGTGGGCATCGTCACCGCCGTGGTCGGTGGCCCCTGGCTTCTGTGGATACTGATTCGCCGCTGAATTCATATTGACCCGCTCCCGGGCCAATGGCGGCCGGGGGCGCTTGTGCAAGGGGACCTTGATGTCACTGACGCTGTCTTCACGATCCGATGGGATTCCCCGGGCTGAGGTGGCTTCGCACCCGGATTCGGGCCAGCTGCGGGACACCGCAGTGCCGCATCCCTATGTGGTCGAGGATCTGGTGCTCTGCCACGGCCGTCACAAGGTCATCGATGGTCTCGACCTGACGATCCCGCGGGGCAAGCTCACCGCCATCGTCGGCCCCAACGGCTGCGGCAAGTCGACGCTGCTGGCCGGGCTGTCCCGCCTGCATGCACCAAGTAGCGGGCGCGTCTGGCTCGAAGGCCAGGACCTCAAGCGGTTTGCGGCGCGCAAGCTGGCCCGCTGCATCGCTCTGTTGCCCCAGGAAGCGTCGGCCCCGGAGGGGCTGAGCGTCAGCGACCTGATTCGCTTCGGGCGCCAGCCCCACCAGGCCTGGTATCGCCAGTGGAGCGAGGAGGACCAGGCGGTGGTGGCGCGCGCCACCGCCGCGGCGGGGCTTGAGGATCTGGCCGAACGCGCCCTCGATACCCTGTCCGGCGGTCAGCGCCAGCGCGCCTGGATCGCCATGACCATCGCCCAGCAGACACCGATCATTCTGCTCGACGAGCCCACCTCGGCGCTGGATCTGGGCCACCAGCTGGAGGTCTTCGAACTGCTGCATCGGCTGGTGGAACGAGGGCGTACGGTGATCATGGTGGTCCACGATCTTTCCAGCGCCTGCCGCTACGCCGATCACCTGGTCGCCATGCGCGATGGGCGCCTGGTGGCAGAGGGCGAGCCGGAAAAGGTGGTGACGCCGGCACTGGTCAGGCAACTCTACGACGTGGACTGCTCGCTGGTGGAAGACCCGCTGACCGGCAAGCCATTGCTGGCCGGGCTTAGTCGGAGAGCTTAATCGTCGGCAGGTCTTGGTCGGCAGGTCTTGGTCAGAAGGGCCTAGTTGGCGCGAGGCCTAGTCGCCAGGTCTTGGTCGGCAGGTCTTGGTCGGCAGGTCTTGGTCAGAAGGGCTTAGTCGGCGCCAGGTCCTGGTTGGCGGGGCCGAACGGGTATGCAGGCCTTTAGGGAAGCGAATTCGGGGAGCCAGACGCAACACACCCGGCGCGAAGGCCGGGTGTGTTCGCTGACTGACGGGTGCTGCCCGTCAGCTTCGGATCGCTCTTAGTTGGTAGCGTCCTGAGCGGCGTCCTGGGCATTGTCGCCCGCGCCTTCGATGGCGTTGCCGGCGCTGGTCAGAGCGTTGGCGGTAGCAGACTTGGTGGTCTGCCAGGCGCTCTGGGCGCCTTCCTTGGTGTCCATCCAGGCCTGCTGAACGCTGGACTTGGTCTGGTTCCACCAGGTGTCGGTGTATTCGGGCAGCTGGGACACCTCGTCCTGAGTCATGTCCAGATGAACGCTGTACTCGATGTTGTCGAGGCTGTCGCCGTTGGCAGTCTGCACGGTGAAGTTGCCGGTTTCGACCACATACTCGTTGCCGCCGAGGTCAAGCAGGTCGCCCGCTTCGACGACGATGGCGCGGACCTTCATGTCGTTGTCGAGAAGGATGTCCTCGACTTCGCCCACTTCATCCTCGCTCGAACCCTTGGCGAAAACGTCGGCGTCCATCAGCTCATCGGCGGAGTAGAGGCCCTGAGCCTGCTGCTGGTTACCGGCGCCATTATTCTGAGCGGTGTTCTGCTCGGCGAAGGCGTTGGTGCCCACGGCCATGGTGCCGGCGAAGACGGTGCTTGCGATAGCGGTAGTCAGCAGATTCTTGCGGATCATTCCATTTCTCCTTCTCGCGGATGGTTCCAGCGATGTCATCGGTCGCAGCGGGTTCCTGTGCTGCGACTTGCGATGTTGCACGAATCATTGTGGAGGTTATGTACAAGATTTCAAGCCAGTCTTGTGAAAGAAACATGCAAGGCGCTGTTGCCCGTCGATGACGCCACCATAGAGCTTGTTTCAAACGTGCTCGAGAGAGCCGACCTGGCGCTATTTCAGGGATGATCCCTGTTTGAAAAGTCAGGTGCGCATGCGGCTTTCCATGGTGTGTTGCCTCTGGGACAATACCGGCCCCTTGCCCGCATTATCATGGCCAGGGCGACGATCGACACCGTATAAGCGGTGCGAAAGCGCCGTCCGGCCCGCCCCTCGAGGTCCTGTTTCGTGGAATTGTTGAGCGTCGTCTTTCGTCATTATCGCTGGCCCTTTATCGGCGTCATGCTGCTGAGCCTAGCCAGTGCCGGACTGGGTATCGGCGCCATCGCCTTTATCAACCGCCGCTTGATCGAGGTGTCCGGAGATGCGCTCGGCGTGCTGCCGCAGTTTCTCGGGGTGATCGTGGCATTGCTGGCCGTGACTCTGGCCTCTCAGCTGGCCTTGACCACCCTGGGTCATCACTTTGTCTATGGCCTGAGAGGTCGTCTGGTCAAGCAGATCCTCGACACCGATATCGAGCGCCTCGAACGCCTGGGCAGCGCCGAATTACTGGCCAGTCTGTCCAGCGATATCCGCAATATCACCATCGCTTTCGTACGTCTGCCCGAGCTGGTTCAGGGCATTGTGCTGACGCTGGGCTCGGCGTTGTATCTCGGCTGGCTGTCCCCCGGGCTGCTGTTGGTCACCGCGCTGTGGGTCACGCTGACCATGGCAGGAGGGGCCTGGCTGGTAGGGCGGGTCTACCGCCATCTGGCCCAGGTTCGTGCGACCGAAGATTCGCTCTATCGCGACTATCAGGCGGTCATCGATGGACGCAAGGAACTGGCGCTCAATCGTGCCCGGGCGCGAGCCCTGTTCGAGGACACCTACGACCATGATGCCCGCCGCTATCGTCACCATGTCATCCGCGCCGACACCTATCACCTGAGCGCGGTCAATGTCTCCAATATCATGATGCTCGGCGCCATCGGGGTGGTCTTCTATCTGGCCAATGGGCTTGGCTGGGCCAGCACCGAGGTGGCGGCGACCTTCTCGTTGACCTTGTTGTTCCTGCGCACCCCGCTGATCTCGGCGGTGGGCGCACTGCCGACGCTGCTAAGCGCCCAGGTGGCCTTCGACAAACTGCGTGGACTCGATCTGGCCGAGGCCAAGGGCGACTTCGGCGTGCAGGAGGCAGAGGGCGAGCGCTGGCAGCGACTGCACCTTGAAGGCGTGGCCTTTCGCTACCCCGAGCCCGCTAAAGCCTCCGACGAAGAAGACGGGGCAGGGCGAGCGTCGAAAGGCCCGGGCTTCGCCGTGGGGCCGCTGGACCTGACCCTGCGGCGTGGTGAACTGGTATTTCTGATCGGCGGCAACGGCAGCGGCAAGTCGACCCTGGCGAAGCTGCTGACCGGTCTCTACCGGCCCCACCAGGGGCGTCTCTTGATCGACGACCAGGAGGTGGGGGCCGCTGAGATGGGCGCCTATCGCCAGCGCTTTTCCGCGGTCTACACCGACTTCCACCAGTTCGACACCCTGATAGGCCCCGGCGGTGACAAGGCCGACCCCGCGCTGGTCGAGGACTGGCTCGAGTACCTGGCGATGCGCGAGAAGCTTCACTTCGACGGCCAGCGGGTCACCAACCCGGAGCTGTCCCAGGGGCAGCGCAAGCGGCTGGCACTGTTGATGGCGGTGGCCGAGGAGCGAGATATCCTGCTGCTCGACGAATGGGCCGCCGACCAGGACCCGCAGTTCCGACGGGTGTTCTATCGTGAGCTGCTGCCGCGACTCAAGGACATGGGCAAGACGGTGTTCGCCATCAGCCACGACGACCACTACTTTCAGCACGCCGACCGGTTGTTCGAGATGCGCGCAGGGCAGCTTGTCGAACTCACCGGGTCCAGCCGCGAGGCCGCCAGTCGTGATGCCGTGGCCCGGCTCGATCCGCTGTAGGGCGATTCGCTCAGCCGGTAGAGCGCTCTCGCCACCATCCAGCGGTTCATCCATCCCCCCTGCCTGGCTCCCTCGCACCCGAGCACGGCTTGTTCGGGCTTTCGTGTGCCTGTGGTTAATGGGTCGCTCTGGTGTCGCTGATGGCGCGAGGTGGTTTCGCAGCCCTTGATCGACATCGGCCTTTGGCGGGATTTCTGTAAATGAAAGCTGGTCTTGATTGCGTGTAAAAATGAAAACAATTAGCATGCCGAAGATGTTTCACGAACGTTCAACGTCGTTCGTTGTCGTCTTCGATGCGCTCCGAGGCCTACCGCATGCAACCCGCCAGTCCCCGTCCATCCGCCAGCCCACTGTTCACCGACTTCCTGCCGGGCAGCCCTGTCTCCCGTCGCCCGCTTGCCATCGCCGTGCGCCTCGCGCTGGGGCTGGCCCCACTTGCCGGGGCGGGGATGGCGTTTGCCCAGGAGGAGGCGGTCACCGAGGTGACGAGCGACACCATGGTGGTGAGCACCTCGGCGCTGAAGGTCGAGACCCCGGTGCTCGAGACGCCTCGGGCTACCTCCCAGGTCTCCCGCGAGGAACTCGATAACCGCCAGGTCAACAAGTACGACGAGGTGCTGCGCTACCGCAGCGGTGTGGTATCCCAGCCGTTCGGCCAGGACAACAAGGCCGAGTGGTTCTATATTCGCGGCTTCAATGGCGAGGACTCACTGTACCAGGATGGCCTGCGTCAGTTTCGTGAGGGCGGCTACTTCTGGTGGAGCACCGAGACCTTCGGCCTCGAGAGCGTCGAACTGCTCAAGGGGCCGGCCTCGATCCTCTATGGCGAGGCGCCTCCCGGGGGTGTCATTAACGCCATCAGCAAGCGTCCCACCGACGAGCCTCAGGGGCTGATCGAATTGCAATACAGCAGCGACGACCACGAGCAGGTGGGCGTCGACGTCTCGGGGCCTGTGGCAGGGCGCGATGATGTGCGCTATCGCATGGTCGGACTGTTCCGCGAGAATGATGGCCAGATCGAGGACACCGACAATCAGCGGGTCTATCTGGCGCCGAGCCTGGAGCTCGATCTGTCGCAGGATACCAGCGTCACCTTTCTGGCCAGCTACCTGAAGGACCACGGCACGCCTACCAACGGCTTCAAGCTGCCCTACGGCACCGTGGACAACACCCCCTTCGGCAAGCTCGACCCCGAGGACAACCTGGGAGAGCCGGACTACGAGCGCCAGGAACACGAGCAGTGGGCGCTGGGCTACGAACTGTCCCACCGTCTCAACGATACCTGGGACATCGAGCAGAACTTCCGCTACAGCCATCTGGATCTGCTCGAGCGTGACGTCTATGTGTCCTACCTGCTGGACGACCGCAATGCCCAGCGCGGCCTGACCTATCGCGACGGTGACTTCGACGCGGTCACGGTGGATACCCGCGCCATCGGCCGCTGGTACAGCGATCGCACCGAGAACACCCTGCTGGTCGGCGTCGACTACCAGGATCTGGATATCGACTACGACAACTACGACGACTTCGCCTTCGGTTCGCCGTTCGACATCTTCGATCCGGAGTACGGCAACTTTACCCCGAGTTCCAGAGACGGAACCGATCACGAGGAAGGCAAGGAACAGCTCGGCTTCTACGCCCAGAACCAGCTTCGTCTAGATGACCGCTGGATCTTCCTGGCCGGCCTGCGCCATGACAGCGTGGACGTGACCAACCGCATCGATGGCGAGGACAACGGTGGCGGCAGCGAGGACGAGACCACCTTCTCCGGTGGCGTGATGTACCTGGGCAACTACGGCATCTCGCCCTACTTGAGCTACAGCGAGTCCTTTTCACCGCAGATCGGCACCGATCCGGACGGTCGCGCCTATCGTCCCAGCGAGGGCGAGCAGTGGGAAGTCGGCGTCAAGTATGCCCCGGACTGGCTGGATGGCTATATCACTGCTGCGGTGTTCGACCTCGAGGAAAGCGATACCCTCTATACCAGCGGTGATTCCAGTCAACGACAGGGGGGAGAGCGCGAGTCCCAGGGTTTCGAGATTGAGGGGGTGGGCTATGTCACCGACGACCTCAAGGTCACCGCCGCCTACACCTATACCGACGTACGCGTCGATATCAGTCGTGAGGAGCGCAACCTGCGCGCTGGCCTGATCCCGCGTAATCAGGCCTCGTTGTGGTTGGACTACGCGGTCCCCGGCGCCTTGCACGGTCTGAACCTGGGGGGCGGTGTGCGTTATGTGGGCGAGACAGTCGATACGCCGCAGAACTCTGATACTGTGGTGGACTCCTACACCCTGTGGGACGCCAAGGTCAGCTATGACATCACGCCCCAGTGGACCGCCCAGGTCAACGTCAACAACCTGACCGATGAGGAGTATGTCTCCGGCTGCGACTACTGGTGCTACTACGGCGAGGAGCGCAGCGTGGTCGGCAGCATCAAGTACCGCTTCTGATCCAGTGGCGGGCTTCCAGCCCCGCTGACCAACTCTCTGAATCGAGACGCCCGACCGGTTTCCCCGGCCGGGCGTCTTGGTATGAAGGTTGCCTGTGGAAGAACAGCGGGCCAAGAAGGGGGCGAGTGCTATCGCTATTCCTGTCTTTCTATAGCCATATCTCTCTCTATCTATCTTCTTATCTCTCTAGCTCTGGCTGCCCTCCGCCGTCACCCCGGCCCGGGCCAGGCGCTCGTCGTCGGCGACGTCGCTAAAGCGCTCGAGCAACAGTTTTAGCTTGGGGGTGATCCAGCGTTCGCAGAAGGGCCGCGAGGGGTCGCTGTAGAAGTAGTCCTGGTAGTCCTCCTTCGAGGCGCGAAAGTCCACCAGCGGCAAGACTCGGGTGAGCAGGGGCGCGTCGAAGTCATCCTGCAACTGGGCCAGGGTGTCTCGAGCAGAAGCTGCCTGAGACTCGGTCAGCACATAGACCGCAGAGCGATAGCGGTCGCGGCGCTGGTGGTCTGCGGTGGCCCGGTGGGTGTAAAGGTGGATCTCGATCAGCACATCGAGGGGCAGTCGCGAGGGGTCATAGTCCACCACCACGGCTTCATGAAAGTCGGAGTGCTCGCCGTCGGCGGCGACCCAGCCCTGGTGGACCGATTCGACCCCGCGCAGCGACTGATAGACCGCCTCCAGGCACCAGTAGCAGCTACCGCCGAGGGCCAGACGGGCGAGGGAAGGACGGAGCAGGGGCAGGCTGTCGTGCATCGGGATTCCCTCGTTGGCGGAGCGGTTTTGTCACCGAAGACACCTTTAGCTTACAACTTTCGCAGCCCCCACATGAAGTAGCTGCCGCCGATCAGCGAGGCGACCAGGCCTGCCGGGACCTCCTGGGGAAACAGCAGCTGGCGGCCGACCCAGTCGGCCAGCACCATCAGCAGCGCCCCGATCAGCGCCGCCCCGGCCAGGTGCGCGCGAGCCCGGGACAGCCCCATCAGACGCGCCATATGAGGCGCCAGCAGGCCCACGAAGGACAACGGACCGACGATCAGGGTGGCCACTGCGGTCAGTATCGCCACCGTCGCCAGCAGGCCCAGACGGGCACGCTCGACGTGGATCCCCAGCGCCTTGGCGGTGGCAGCGCCCAGCGGCAGGATATCCAGCCAGCGAGTCAGCGCCTGGGCGGCGACGGCGGCCAGCGCCCCGATACCCAGCACCACCAGCGCCGAGACCGGGTCGACGTAGTAGGTCGACCCTGACAGCCAGGCGATGACCTGCTGACCGCGAGGGTCGCCGCCGGCCAGCACGATCGAGCGCACCGCGTCGAACAGTGCAGTGATCGCCACGCCGCTGAGCAGCAGGCGCTCTGGCTGGAAGCCGCTGGCGCGATTGAGCGCCACCAGCACGCCGAGCACGACCAGCGCGCCGACGGTGCCGGCGCCCACCAGCGTCAGGTTGCTCGGCGCTGGCACCAGGAAGATGGTGAGAATCAGCGCAATCGCCGCACCACCGCTGATGCCCAGCAGTTCCGGGCTCGCCATGGGATTGGCGGTGACCCGCTGGATCAGGGTGCCGGCGATGGCCAGCAGGGCGCCGCTGCCGGCGGCGGCGAAGATGCGCGGCCAGCGCCAGTCGAGAACGTCGCCGTCGAGGCTCGACGACCAGCCGCTGCTGGACTGGCCGATCAGAATGCCGACCAGGGCCGCCAGGGCCAGCAGCACGGCGAGCACCAGCAGCAGGCGCCCGGGTGCCTCGGCACGCAGGGCCTGCGGGTTCGAGTTGGGCGGTGGACGCCGGGCGGTCAGGCGCAGGCGCGGGATCAGCCACAGCAGCAGCGGTGCACCCAGGGCGGCGGTGGTCGCCCCGGTGGGCAGCAGGGTAGGCAGGGCGTCGACGCCGCCCTGGAGCACCAGGTCGGTGATCGCCAGCAGCAGCGCGCCGAACGCGATCGACCAACCCAGCCGCGCCGGCAGACGCCGGGCGCCGGCCATGCGCGCGATATTGGGCGCCGCCAGGCCGATAAAGCCGATGATGCCGACCACTGCCACCACACAGCCGGTGATGAAGACCGCGAGACCCAGCCCGCCCAGGCGCAGCCACTTGAGCGAGACGCCGAGGCTGCGTGCGCTGGCGTCGTCCAGTTCCAGCAGCGCCAGCGGGCGCAGCAGCCAGATGGCCAGGGCGCCGGCGATCACCAGACGCGGCAACAGGTAGAGCACGCCGTCCCAGCCGTTCTGGGCCAGCGAGCCGGCGCCCCACACCAGCACGCCCTTGAGCGCCTCCTGGTTGAACAGCAACAGCACCACCGCCAGGGCGCCGAAGTAGAGATTGACCACCAGGCCGCCGAGTACCACGACGCCGGGTGACAGGCCACGACGCCAGCCGAGGGCGAACACCAGTCCCATGGCCAGGCCACCGCCGGCCAGCGCCACCCACTCGCGGCCCAGCACCAGCAGGCCAGGCGCCATCAGGGTGGCGACCATCAGCGCCAGATTGGCGCCGCTGGCCACCCCCAGGGTGGTGGGGGCGGCCAGTGGGTTGCGCAGCACCTGCTGCATCAGCACCCCGGCCAGCCCCAGGGCGCCGCCGGCGCTCAGCGACATCACCAGGCGCGGCCACCAGCTGTAGTGCAGCACCAGCGACTCCGGGTCTGGCGGTTCATTGGCGCCGAGCGCCCCCGAATCGGTCAGGGCAGCAAGCGCCGCCTGTGGGCCGCCCAGCTCGGCCAGGGAGTAGAAGGCGGCCAGCATGCAGGCCAGCGCCAGCACCAGGCCGGTGATGCCCAGCGCGGAGGTACGGCGGGCGCGGGATTCAGCGGCGAGCATCGGTATTTCCTTGTGCCTGATCCGGTGTGGTGGCCCGTTCGCTGGTGTCGCGAGCGCTGGTGCCGAGAGTGTGGGTATCGGAAGCGCTGGTGCCGGGAGCGCTGGTGTCGGGGGGGCTAGTATCGGGAGCGCGAGTATCTGGCATGTTGCTGGAGAGGGCGTCGCCCAGCAGGGTGGCAAAGCGCCTGGCCGAGGGCAGGGCGCCGAAGCTCCACACCGGTGGCAGGGTGACGACGTCGTCACGCTGGACGCTGCCCAGATGGCGCCACAGGCCACTGTCGGCCAGCGCCTCGCGCACCCCGGCGATATAGGGTTCGACCACCACGATGCGGGCCTCGGGATAATTGGCCAGCTGTTCGATGCCGATCAGGCTGAAGCCCCAGGCATTGGTGGCGCCTCGCCAGGCGTTGGTCAGGCCCATGCGCCTAAGCACCGCCTGGTAGAGGCTGTGCTCACCGAACAGGCGCACGTGGCGCTCATCCATGAACTGGAGCAGCAATAGCGGGCGGGTGTCCTCGGGCAGCCGAGCGGCGATGTCCGCGATGTAGGCCTCGGTCTCCTCGATCAATGCCTCGGCGGCGTTTTCGCGATCCACCAGTTCGCCGAGCTGTCGGGTCAGCGCCAGAGACTGCGACCAGAAGGTGCCCTCGCCGCTGTACATGGCGAGCTGCTTGACCTCGGCGATCGATGAAAGCCGCGGCGCCAGGTTGGCGAACATCGGCGAGATCACGATGGCGTCGGGGTCGAGTTCGGACAGCAGTTCCAGGTTCGGCTGGGTACGCAGGCCGATGTCGGTGGCACCTGGCGGCGCCTCGAGCCCCACCCAGCTTTCGTAGTCGTCGACCTGGGCCAGCGCCACCGGTGGCGCGTCAAGTGCGATCAGCGTCTCGGCCAGGGTCCAGTCCAGGCTGGCGATACGCGGCGCGGCACTGGCCGGAGACGCCAGCAGCCAGGCCGACAGCGCCAGCCACACCAAGCTATGGTAGCCACCCGAGCGAAAAAGGCCGGAACGCAAGCGCAGGGAAGCCAGGGACACCATAGAACGGCGGACAGTCAGAGCACGGCGGACATTCAAGGACAACCTCATTGCACCAGCGCCACCGCGTGTTCGCCGGAGGGATGGGGCATCACCTGCATCGGCACGCCGTAGATGTCCTCGAGCAGGTCGCCGGTCATCAGCGTCTGCGGGTCGCCTTCGGCGATGACGCGACCGCTGTGCAGGGCGACCAGGCGATCACAGAAGCGTGAGGCCATGTTGATGTCGTGCAACACGATGACCACGCCCAGGTCGAGCTCCCGCGACAGCTTGCGTACCAGGGTCATCACTTCCACCTGATGGGCGATATCCAGCGCCGCCAGCGGCTCGTCGAGCAGCAGCAGGCGGCTGCCCTGGGCCAGCAACATGGCCAGCCACACCCGGGTACGTTCGCCGCCGGACAGGGTGTCCACCAGGCGATCGGCAAAGCCCTCGGTGTGGGTCAGCGCCATGGCTCGCGCCACGTGTTCGTGATCGTCGCGCCGCGAGCGACCCAGCAGCCCCTTCCAGGGGTAACGACCAAAGGCGATCAGCTCGCGACAGGTCAGGCTTTCGGCACTGGGCAGGTGTTGCGGCAGATAGGCCACTTCGCGGGCGAAGGCGCGGCGCCCCCAGGCCTCGAGCGGCTGGCCGTTGAACAGGATGCGCCCCTCGCTGGCCGGCTGTTGCTGAGCCATCAGCTTGAGCAGGGTCGACTTGCCGGAGCCGTTGTGGCCGATCAGTCCGTGGACCCGGCCGGCATCGAAGCTCAGGCTGGTCGGCGACAGCAGGGTCTTGCCCGGGATCGCGAAGGAAGCGGACTGAAGATCGAACATGAAGACGGCTCCGCTGGGTGACTGGGGCAGGGTGGCTTGGGCTGGCTGGTCCGGGCAGGCTGGTCCGGGCGACCGGGCAGGAAAGATAATGGATAGGAATGGTTATCAATTTGTTTGTTATTGTCAATGATGCACGTCAGGGAGGCGTTGCGCTGAAAGACTATTGATCAACCCTTGTAGAAGGGGCGTAAAGGATGACACCCTGTGGTCCACGACATCGGGCCTCTTCAACGACGGCAGGGATGCCGACACCGCCAGGCGGGCAATGCGTTTGGCGTGGAGCACGCTAGCGAGAAGAACGCGTCTTGCCTATAGTATGAGGCCCACGATGACGTAAGCTGGTGAGTGGGATACGATTATCCCCCCTGAACCCAGCCCAATTTCGACAAGGAAGGAGGTATCACCATGGCACATACTCTGCCGGAACTGCCCTACGCCTACGACGCACTGGAACCCTCCATTGATGCGCTGACCATGGAGATCCACCATTCTCGTCACCACAACACCTACGTCACCAACCTCAACGGCGCCCTGGAAGGCACCGGTCTTGAGGACCTGCCGGTCGACGAGCTGATCTCCAACCTGGAGCGTCTGCCGGAAGACAAGCGCCAGCCGGTCATCAACAACGGCGGCGGCCACTCCAACCACTCGCTGTTCTGGACCGTGATGTCCCCGAACGGTGGTGGCGACCCCAAGGGCAAGGTCGGTGAGGCCATCGAGAAGGAACTGGGCGGCTTTGACGCCTTCAAGGATGCCTTCACCAAGGCCGCGCTGGGCCGCTTCGGCTCTGGCTGGGCCTGGCTCTCCGTCACTCCGGACGGTGCCCTGGTGGTGGAAAACACCCTGAACCAGGACAGCCCGTTGATGCACGGCAACACTCCGGTGCTGGGTCTGGACGTGTGGGAGCACGCCTACTACCTGAAGTACCAGAACAAGCGTCCCGACTACATCGCCGCCTTCTTCAACGTGGTGGACTGGGACGAAGTCGAGCGTCGCTACCAGGCCGCCACTGCCTGAGCGAAGCCGGCCTGACGTCGATGTCTCGACGTCATCCGAGCTAGCGCAAGACCCGCGCCGCGGCCCCCAGGGCCGCGGCGCTTTTCGTTGGTGCCCCGGTCAGGGCGCCGTCTGGATTGGTCGTCGCCCTTGTGGTGCGACAACAAGGAGTTCACGCCGTGTCCCGCTCATCCAGCCTGCAGGCACTAGGGCGCCTGTTGCGCTACGCCCGCGGTTATCGTCGACGGATCGTCGCCGCCACCCTGTGTTCGATGATCAACAAGCTGTTTGATATCGCCCCCGAGATCCTGATCGGGGTGGCCATCGACGTGGTGGTCAACCAGGAGCAGAGCTTCGTGGCGGGGCTCGGCTTCGTCTCGGCCAGCTCCCAGATCATCGTGCTGGGGGTGCTGACCTTCTTTATCTGGGCCGGCGAGTCGCTGTTCGAGTACCTCTATCAGATCCTGTGGCGCAACCTTGCCCAGCGCCTGCAGGCCGACCTGCGTCAGGACGCCTACGAGCACGTGCAGCGCCTGGACATGGGGTTCTTCGAGTCGCGCTCGTCCGGTGAGCTTGTCGCCACCATGAACGACGACGTCAACCAGCTCGAGCGCTTCCTCGACGGCGGTGCCAACTCACTGATCCAGGTCGCCGTCACCGTGGTGGCGGTAGGGGCGGTGTTCTTCGTGCTGTCGCCGCTGATCGCGCTTTTGGCCTTTACCCCGGTGCCGCTGATCCTGTGGGGTGCCTTCGTGTTTCAGCGCAAGGCCGGTCCCCTCTATGCCGACGTGCGTGAGAAGGTCGGGGTGCTGTCCAGCCGGCTGTCCAACAATATTCAGGGCATGGCCACCATCAAGAGCTTTACCGCAGAGGCCCGCGAGGCGGCTCGGCTGAAGGCCGACAGCGAGGCCTACGTGGACGCCAACAGCCGTGCCATTCGTATCAGTTCGGCCTTTATTCCGGTGATCCGCATGGCGATCCTCACCGGGTTTCTGGCCACCTTCATCGTCGGCGGCATGCAGGCGCTGTCCGGTGAGCTCAACGTCGGCGCCTACGGCGTGCTGGTGTTCCTGACCCAGCGGCTGCTATGGCCGCTGACCGGACTGGCCCAGGTCATCGACCTGTTCGAGCGTGCCATGGCCAGCACCCGGCGCATCCTCGATCTGATCGCTACCCCGATCCGGGTGCGCGACGATGGACGCCGTGAGCTCGAGACGCCGGTGCGTGGCGAGGTGCGCTTTTCAGAAGTGAGCTTTCACTACCCGGGCAGCGGCGCCGGCATCGATGCTGTGGAGCTGGCGGTACCCGCCGGCACTACCCTGGCGCTGGTCGGGCCCACCGGCTCCGGCAAGTCGACCCTGATCAAGCTGCTGTTGCGCTTTCACGACCCCGACCAGGGGCGGGTCGAGCTCGACGCCGTCCCGGTGGCGGAGCTTCGCCAGGGAGCGCTGCGCGACGCCATCGGCCTGGTCAGCCAGGACGTCTACCTGTTCGAGGGCAGCGTGCGTGACAACATCGCCTATGCTCGTCCCGAGGCCAGTGACGAGGAGGTCATCGCCGCGGCACGTACCGCCGAAGCCTGGGAGTTCATCGAGCGTCTGCCGGACGGCCTCGATACCCGTGTCGGTGAGCGCGGCGTGCGCCTGTCCGGCGGGCAGCGTCAGCGTCTGTCGCTGGCCCGGGCGCTGCTCAAGGATCCCCCGGTGCTGGTGCTGGATGAGGCCACCAGTGCGGTGGACAACGAGACCGAGGCGGCGATCCAGCGCTCGCTATCGCGTATCGGCGGTGAGCGTACCGTGATCATGATCGCCCACCGGCTCTCGACCATCGTCCACGCCGACCAGATTGTGGTGATGGAGCGGGGGCAGGTGGTCGAGCGTGGAGACCACGCCGAGTTGATCGCCCGGGGCGGGCGCTACGCCGCCCAGTGGCAGGTGCAGACCGGCGAGGCGGCGACGGTGGCAGCCACGTCGCCCTGACCTGGCGCACTGACCTGTCGCGATGCGCGGGACTTGGCCGCGGGCTCGGTGCCGGCCCCGGAACAGGCCCCGAAACCGGTTCCGGCGTGGAGGATACGGCTCGCCAGCGCCGTCTGTGCAGTCTAGGGTAAGTAAGTAGTAACTTCCTATGCTGCATGAGGCGTGAAGGATGAGCCGCGTACTGCTCGGGGGTGGGGTCCGTCGCCGGGTGTTCCATCGTCTGCTGTCGGGCTTTGTTGTACCGGGCTTTGTTGTACCGGGCTTAGCTGCACCTGCCTTGGCGATGCGGGCCGTGCGAGTGTCGGCGTCTTGTTTACAGGCGGCTTGTTTACTGGCGGCTTGGCGTCCGAGTGCCCTGGTCCGGGCCGCTCTGCTGCTGGGTTGCCTGGCAACGACGCCGGCCCTCGCCGACCTGCGCATCCTGCACCTCGACGTGGGCATGGGTGACGCCACCCTGGTAGTGGATACCGGCAGTGGTCAGAGTCTGTTGATCGATGCGGGAAATCGCGGTGATGGCCGCAGGGTGGTGGCGCCGGCCCTGATCGCACTGGGGATCGATCGACTCGACTATTTTCTCGCCAGCCACTATGACGCCGACCATATCGGTGGCTTCGATGAACTCATCGAGGCGGGCGTCACCGTCGAGACGGTGCTGGAGCGACCCGGTATCAAGCCCGAGGTGCTGTCTCCCACCGGCCGCGACACCCAGTACGGCGAGTACCTGGCGGCGGCCCGGGCCGTGGGGGCGCGGCTGATCGAGCTTATCCCCGACTGTCGTCCCGATCATCCCCAGCTGCGACTGGGCGCCGACACCCGTATCCAAGTGGCCGCAGCCGGCGGCCGGCACCTGGCCGGGGATATCGGTTTCTGCGAGGTCGGTGAGCAGTCACTTCATCCACGGCGTGAAAACGCCCGCAGCGTGGCACTGATCATCGAGCACGGGCGCTTTCGCTACTTCACCGGCGGCGACCTCACCGGTGGCGGCGCTCGCAGCGTACCCATGGAAGCCTTCGTCGCCGCCCAGGTGGGCAACGTCGACGTGCTCAAGCTGAATCACCACGGTTCCGACACCAGCACCAGCGACACCTTTGTGCAGACGCTGAGACCCGAGGTAGCTGTGCTCAGCGTCGGCGATGGCGGAGTGAACCTGCGCTATCGCCTGCCGCGTCAGGCTCCGCTGGATCGCCTGGCCAAGCTCAGCCCGGCACCGCTGCTGTTCCAGACGCGCCAGGGCGAAGGTGGAAGCTACCTGGGGGCCTACGTCGAGAATCGCCACATCGTCGTTCATACCGATGGCGAGAGCTACACCATCAACGGCCTGATCTGTGTGGTGGACGAGCGCACCCAGGCAAGCGAGGGAGGACACTGTCGATGAGCAGTTCAGAGCAGGAGGGGCCTCGTCGCGATCGCAGGGACGATGATGCCGACGGCGGCAGCGATAGTGACAATGTTAACGGCAACGGCAGTGAAGACGGCTGCGGAGAGCGTATCCGCAAGTTGCTCGACGACACCACGGCGCTGCTGGACTACGCCCAGGAGTTCGAAGGTTACCCGCCGGAGATCGACCTGACCGCCTACTTCGTGGCCAAGGAAAAGACCGATCGCAAGGAGCTGTTGACCACCGAAGAACTGGCCGGCGTGGTGGATTGCTACCGGCGGCTGTCTCGGCTCTACCCAGGTATCTCGCCACGTACCCTGGCGGCGACGCGCCCGGACAGCGATGGTCGAATGCGCGACAGCCGCACCGGCAAGTACTTGATTCGCCTTTGGTGGTGGACCGGGGCGGTGGTGATGGCGGTGATCGGCTCCAACGTGCTGATGTACGCCATCGATACGGGCCGGCCGTCCTCTGGGCTCGACTGGACCCACTGGAATACCGCGCTCGACTTTATCTACGAGGGACTTCGCCACACCGAGCCCTTTCTTTATGGTGCCCTCGGGGCCTTCGCCTTTGTGCTGCGGGTGACCGCGACCCGGCTGTACAGTCGCACCTTCGATCCCGCGCGGATCGGTGAACATGTCAATCGCATCGTGCTGGGCACGCTCTCCGGTGGCGCCATCGTGTTGTTCGTTTCCCAGATTCCCACCGATCAGGGCGCACAGGTGGCGCTGAGCGGCGCCGCCCTGGGCTTTCTCGCTGGCTACAGCATCGATTTTCTGTTCGGCACCCTGGACCGGGTGATCTGCGCCTTGCTGGCAAACGACGCGGGCGACAAGACTGTCAAGGCGGCGCGGGCTCGCCGTGACGCCGACGTGGTCCAGGTGCTGGATGATCTGGTCGCCGAGCAGCCAGACGGCGAGGCCAGGCGTCGTCTGGGAGAGGTGATCGAGACGCTCAGGCAGCGCCACCAGGCCTGATGGGTAGGGCAGTCGTAGGCCTCAGCCGCTCATCGCCTGTGGCAGATAGGTGGCGATGCCCGGGAACAGGCTCATCAGCACGATGGCCACGATCATCAGCAGGAAGAACGGTAGCGTGGCGAGGTGGAGCGATTGTCTGGAAAATCTTCGTAGAAGAGGTAAACGAGAGCTATTGCACTCAAGACGGAGAGTCATGAGCCCCTTTCACGTACTGGGCGTACAGGACATCGGCGAAGTCGGTTTCGGTGATGCTTCCGAGAACCAGATCTCTGACGGCGTCCGCCAGAAGGTCGTTATCTGCCGTAAGTTCGTATTCGTTGAGTGAAAGATACTCCAATGCCACGGCAAGGCCGGTTCTCTTGTTGGCGTCGGGGAGCGCGTGGGCGACAGCGATACTTGCAGTGTATTTGGCAGCAATTTCGAACACATCATCAAGCCCGCTGTAGACGATGGCATTGTCAATACGACCCAGTGCTCCCTGAAGTTTTCCAACATCCACAGAACCTTGCATCCCTGGCTCGGTGGCCAGAATCAAGGTGTTGATCTCAATGACTCTTTCAAATGGAAACTGGATAATCTCCATTACATGTCGGCCAGTTTCCGGAAGGTATTTCTGTGCGTGCGTAACGCCAGCTTGGTCTCCGACTTGACGATTTGCTGCCCCTCGGGACCCGAGAGGTCCAATTTTCTGGTCGCCTTGATTCGCGGGCGTTCCACGGCCTGGAGGCCGTACTTTTCAACTTTGCTGTTCATGTAGCGTACCCCTGTCTGCCTAGCATCTTGTCAACTAGTCTATCAGCCACTCATCGCCTGGGGCAGATAGGTGGCGATGCCCGGGAACAGGCTCATCAGCACGATGGCCACAATCATCAGCAGGAAGAACGGTAGCGTGGCGCGGGTGATCGACATGATGTCGCGCCCGGTCAGGCCCTGGATCACGAACAGGTTGAAGCCCACCGGCGGGGTGATCTGCGACATCTCGACCACGATGACCAGGTAGATGCCGAACCAGATCAGATCGAAGCCGGCGGTCTCGATCACCGGCATGATGATCGAGGTGACCAGCAGGATCAGCGAGATACCGTCGAGAAAGCAGCCCAGCACCAGCAAGAACAGGGTCAGCACCACCAGCAGCCAGGCCGGTGACAGACCCATGGCGCCGATCTTCTCGGCCAGGTCCATGGGCAGCTGGGTGAAGCTCATGGCCGAGGAAAGAAACGAGGCCCCGGCGATGATGAAGGCGATCATGCAGGAGGTGCGCACCGCGGCGAACAGGGCGTCTTTGAAGATAGTGCTGTTGAAGTGGCCGTTGGCTCGAGCGATCAGCATCGACAGCACGACCCCCGAGGCGGCGGCCTCGGTGGGCGAGGCAAGCCCGCCGTAGATGCTGCCGAGGATGCCGCCGATCAGCGCCAGCAGCGGCAGCAGTTGCAGGCTTCCCGACAGCTTCTGGCGCAGCGGCATGTCGCTGTCGCGCTTGCCCACCGCGCCACGACGATTGCCCACCAGCAGCGACCAGCCGATCACGTAGGTCATGAACAGACCGAGCAGCATCAGTCCCGGCCCGACACCGGCGATGAACAGCCGCGAGATCGACTGTTCGGTGACCACGCCGTAGACGATCATCATGATCGATGGGGGAATCAACAGCCCCAAGGTCGAGGCGCTGGCCAGGGTACCGATGGCCAGGTCGTTGTCGTAGCCGCGCTTTTCAAGCTCCGGCAGGGTCATCTTGCCGACGGTGGCGCAAGTCGCCGCCGAGGAGCCGCAGACCGCGGCAAACAGCCCGCTGCCGATGATGTTGGAATGCAACAGGCGTCCGGGAATACGTCCGAGCCAGGGCGACAGCGCCTGGAACATGTTGTTGGCGAGCCCCGAGCGAAACAGGATCTCGCCCATCCACACGAACATCGGCAGCGCGGTCAGGTCCCAGCCGTAGCTGGCGCCCCAGAAGTCCGAGGCCAGGATCGGGCCGGGCTCCAGCGGGAAGAACAGCGTCAGCACGATAAAGCCGGTGCCGAGCAGGGCGTAGGCGATCCACACGCCGCTGCCGAGCAGCACCGCCAGCGCCAGCAGGGTGACAAGACTGATCGTCAGCATCTCGGCAAGCCCTCCTGGCGAGACAGGCGCTGCAGGCGAACAGGAATCCTCAAGTCAGTCATGGCTGGGTTCCTCGTCCGGGGCCTCGAAGCGGCGTGGCGCCGTCAGCGCCTGTCTGGCGGTGTGGATCAGCGCTTCGGCCAGGGCCAGGCTCATCAGCGCCATGCCGACCAGCAACGCCAGCTGGGGAATCCACAGCGGAACGGCGAGCAGTCCCGAGGAGACGTCGTCGAACTCGAGGCTCTCGTGCATCAGTTGCCACAGCGATACGCACAACAGCGCATTGAGCGCCGAAGCCACCGCCAGGCAGAACAGCTCGGTGAAGGCGCGCACCGCCGCCGGCAGGCGCTGGATCACCAGCGACATGCGGATGTGGGCGTGGTGGCTGAAGGTGTAGGCCATGCCGAGAAAGGTCGCGCCCACCAGCAGGAAGGACGCCAGTTCCGACACCCCGGTGATCTCGAGGCCAAGACGCGCGCTGCCGAACAGCACCAGCAGGGCATCCAGCAGGCGAAACAGCACCTGGATGGTGATCAGGCCGCAGATGGCGACCATGGAGGCGGCCGCACCTAGCCCACCAAGGCGGTAAAGCGGCATCAGGCGAAACTTCATGGGCGATCCTTGGCGTCAGTGGAGCGATACGTTGTCCGTGAGTCGTTGACCGCACCTTTCTTGCACGGCGCCGCGACGTGGCGTGTTGCGAAAGACAGGCCGTGAACGGGACAACGAACGAGCGGCGAGGACACCCCTCACCGCTCGTCCCGAGCGCTATTCGGTATTGGCGCGGTAGTCCTCGATCAGCGCCTTGGCCCGGTCATCGGCGCGGCTCTCCCAGTCCTGGAAGAGCTTGTCACCGGCCTCGGAAAGGGCTCCGGCCACTGCCTCGTTGGGCTCGCCAATGGTGATGCCGTTTTCCTCCAGGGCCTGGGCGCTGCCTTCCATATCGGCCTTGCTGGCCTCCCAGCCGCGCTCTTCGGCCTCGGTCGCCGCTTCCATCAGCGCTTGCTGGGTCGCCTCATCCAGGCGATCGAAGGCCTTCTGATTGACGAAGATGATGTTCTTCGGAATCCACAGGTTGGCGTCGGAGAAGTGGGAGACATAGTCCCAGGCCGCCATCGACTCGCCGGTGGACACCGAGGTGATCATGGCGTCGACCCGACCGGTGGAGAAGGCGGTAGGGATGTCCGATTCTTCGGTCTCGGTGGGCAGGCCGCCGAGGTTCTCGGTCAGGCGCTGGGTATTGATGTTGGGCGCTCTTACCCTGAGCCCCTCGAACTGGGCGGGGTCATTCAACTCGAAGTCGGTGTAGATACCCTGTGACGGCCAGGGCACCGCGTACAGCGGCTTCATGCCCTGCTCGGCGAACAGCTCCTCGATCACCGGCTTGCTCGCCTGCCACAGCTCCCAGGCCTCGTCGTAGCTGCCGGCGAGCCCCGGCAGGGTGTCCAGCTCGAACACCGGCGACTCGTTGGACAGGATCGACATGAAGATCTCGCCGGCCTGAACGGTACCACGGCGCACCGATGGCTTGATCTCGCCGTGGCTGATCAGCGAACCGCCGGAGTGCACGGTGATGTCGAGCTCGCCATCGGTGGCTTCGCGCACGTCCTCGGCAAACTGCTTGGTGTTCTCGGTGTGGAAGCTGGCATCCCCATAGGGCGTCGCCAGATTCCATTCGGCGGCCTGGGCGCTGCTGACCGCAGTGGCGGTGGAGAGTGTGGCCACGGCAACGGCCAGCCCCAGGGAGGAGTATCGAGTCATGATGCCTACCTTGTTGTTGTAGAAACGTGGCTGTGAAAACGACGTGTCGTGATGGAGGTATCAGTCTGACTATGCAGCATCGGGCAGGATGGCGTTGAAGATCAAGCCGCCTTGCCGATGCCGCTGGGCTCTCAGGCCTTCTTGAACAGCTGGCTTTCGCGATCCTTGAACGCCTTGAACTCCAGTGCGTTGCCGGACGGGTCCTTGAAGAACATGGTGGCCTGCTCGCCGGGCTCGCCCTTGAAGCGGATGTAGGGTTCGATCTCGAACTTGACGCCATGGGACTTGAGCTTCTCGGCCAGGGCCTCCCAGGCGTCCATTTCCAGTACCACGCCGAAGTGCGGCACCGGCACACCGTGGCCGTCCACCGGGTTCTTGTGGGCAGCGTCGGCGGCGTCCTTGAGACCGGGGTTCAGGTGGCAGACGAACTGATGGCCGTAGAGGTCGAAGTCGACCCAGGACTCGGAGCTGCGGCCTTCGGGGCAGCCGAGAAAGTTGCCATAGAACTCGCGGGCCTCGTCGATATCACGGACCTGAATGGCAAGATGGAAGGGGTCGCTGACGGCCATGGGGAAACTCCGGAGTAGGTGAAGGGGTATATCACTGATTCTTGGCCGGGGAGGATCGTGGCGTCAATCTTCTTGCCGAATTTGTCGGGAATCGACTCGGGCGTTAGATTCAACTGACAAGAGAATATTGTGTGGCGCCCCGGCAACGCGATCGAAGCATCTGCGAAAGGGCTCGAAGGCAAGCGCTCGGAGCGCGCGCTGGGCGCCACGATGGCGACAGAAGACAGCGGAAGACGACAATAACAGGTTCGTTAACCACCTGACGTCCGTTAGCGAAGGTTCACCAAAGGACGTCGACAACAGAGGCTGCCCTCATGCCGATACCCCGACTCAACTGCGACGTTGGCGAGAGCTTTGGTGCCTGGAAGATGGGCCGTGACGCCGACGTGATGCCCTATATCGACTGCGCCAACATCGCCTGCGGCTTCCACGCCGGCGACCCTGACGTGATGCGACGCACCGTAGGCTACGCGGTGGCCAACGAGGTGCTGATCGGCGCCCACCCCGGCTATCCCGACCTGGTGGGTTTTGGCCGGCGCAGCCTGGCGGTGTCCCCGAGCGAAGCCGAGAATCTGCTGCTCTACCAGATCGGTGCCCTCGACGGCGTCTGTCGTGCCGAGGGCACCAGGGTCGGCTACGTCAAGCCCCACGGCGCGCTCTATAACGACATGGCCACCAATATGGAATTGCTGCGCGCCACCATGCGCGCGGTCAAGGCCTATGACGAAAGCCTGCCGCTGTTGGTGATGTCCACCGCCGACACCGCCGGTGTGAGGGCGCTTGCCGAGGAGGAGGGCGTCAGCCTGTGGTTCGAGGTGTTCGCCGACCGTGCCTATGACGGCGAAGGTCGGCTGGTATCCCGGCGTGAGCCAGACGCGGTGCATCACGATGAGGACACCATCGTCGGCCAGGCGGTGACCCTGGCCCGGGGCGAGGCGCTGACCGCCCGCGACGGCACCAAACTGGTCCTTCCCGCCGATACCCTGTGCGTGCACGGCGACAACGAGAGTTCAGTGGCGGCGGTGCGTGCCATCCGCGAGGCCTTCGACCAGCTGGAGGGGGCATGACGCCGAGCCCACGTCTGGAGACGGTGGCCTTCGACAGCCTGATCGTGCGGCTGTTCGACGCCATCGACGAGTCGCATATGCCCTGGGTGCTGGCGGCGGTGGACGCCATCCGCGAGCGGCTGGGTGAGGATGCCCTGGAGGTGGTGCCGTCCTACACCACGGTACTGGTGCAGCTCGATATCCGCAGGCTGTCGCTTGGCGAGGCCCGAGCGCGCCTCGGCGAGGCCCTGGCGAACCTTTCGCCTCGGGCGACGGAGGACGGCAGCCTGCACGAGATCCCGGTGTGGTATGACGCAAGCGTCGGCCCTGAGCTTGAGCTGATCGCTCAGCGCGCAGGCATCACCGCCGATCAGGTCATCGAGCGCCACTGTGCCCACGACTACAGCGTCTTCGCGCTGGGGTTTGCTCCCGGCTACGGCTTCATGGGGCTGGTCGAGGACGCCCTGGCCACGCCTCGACTCAAGACACCGCGCCAGAAGGTGGCCGCGGGCAGCGTCGGCATCGCCGATCGCCAGACCGCCGTCTATCCCGCGCCGTCGCCTGGCGGCTGGAACCTGATCGGACGCACCGCCACCCGGCTGTTCGATCGCGAGCGCGAGGGTTACACCCTGTTCAAGCCCGGCGATCGCGTGCGCTTTGTGGCCATCGACCGTGCCACCTTCGAGGCGCAGGGTGGCGACACCACTCCCCAACCCCCGGCCGAGGAGAGCGGCGCATGAGTCTCAAGGTGGAACGCGCAGGTCCCCTGGCGCTGGTGGTCGATGGTGGTCGCCAGGGCGTGCGCCATCTGGGCGTGACCCAGGGCGGTGCCATGGACTGGGTGGCGCTGGGCTGGGCCAACTGGCTGCTGGGCAACGCCCCGGACGCCCCCGGCATCGAGATCATGGTGGGCGGCCTTGCGCTGGTGGCCGAGGCCGACATGAGTGTGGCGCTGGCCGGGGCCGACCTGGGCGCGACTCTGGACGGCGAACCCATGACTTTGGCGGAACCGGTAACGCTCAAGCGTGGTCAGCGGCTGGTGTTCGAGAGGCCGAAAAGTGGCCTGCGCACCTATCTGGCACTGCCGGGCGGGATCGAGGCGAGCGCCATCATGGGCAGCGTCACGAGCACCGTGCGTGAAGGGCTCGGTGGCCTCGACGGTTTCGGCAAGCCGCTGGCCCAGGGCGACGTGCTGACGCCAAAGCAGGATCGGCCCTCGGGCGGCGATCGTCGCCTGCCACGGCGGGACGCCGACAAGGGGCAGCGGGACGCTGATCGAGAGCAGGGGGCTCTGGTCACGGCAAGCGACGGGCCACTGGCGCTGTCGCTGGTGCCCGGGGCCCAGATCGCGAGCTTCTCGGGCACCAGCCTGTATCGCGCCTTCAATGACGTCTGGACGCTGGATCAGCGCGCCGATCGCATGGGGATTCGCCTGACCGGGCCGCAGCTTGAGGGCAGCATGAGCGGTATGGTGTCGGAGGGCATTCCGCTGGGGGCGGTGCAGGTACCGCCGGACGGCCAGCCGATCATTCTGATGAACGACCGCCAGACTATCGGCGGCTACCCGCGCCTGGGGGCGCTGACCCCGCTGGCCTGCGCCCGTCTGGCCCAGTGCCTGCCTGGCACCGAGGTGCGCCTGGTGCCGGAGTCGCCGGAGCGTGCCCGCGATGACCATCTGAGGCAGCTTGCCCGTTGGAACCATGACTCTGGGAACTGAGAGGCAGGGTGTGAGCTGCCAGGTGAACACCGGTGGTGCATTAAACGTTGGCGTAAACGCGCCAGCAATTTGCTGAAAATAGGGCTAGGTGCCCGTTTCTGTCCGCTATTTCTGACCCGACGGGTATGGGGACTATCGGGAACGGGCACCCGCCACCGGAACGCCCCTGATGTTAGCTACGGTAGTTTTTTATCGCTGATCCAACTCGCTGACATCATGTTCGGCAAGAAATCGACGCAGGGCGAGGTTCATTCGTGTCTGCCAGCCCTTTCCAGAGGCGCGAAAGGTGTCGATCACATCCTGGTCATAGCGAACCTTGACCGCGATCTTGGGGCGTTCCAGAGGAGGGCGGCCGCGGCCCCGCTTCAGCAACTGGTCGCCCCGATAAAGGTGGGCGCCCTCCAGCCACTCTTCGGTCAATTCCGGTGCATCGTCGGGGTCAACCCAAGTAGGGGTGGAATCGCCTTTGTTCACGCTCATTGGCATACCTCATGGAGATGATACGGCGCTTGGTGTCCCGCCATGTCCACACCATCACCACCATACGATGGTGCAATGTGCCCACGGTAATGATGCGAGTCTCGCCATAGTCCTGCCTGGCATCTTCTCGGCTGATGTGTGCTTGCGCAAACAGCAGCGGAGCATCCTCGAAATCCAACCCTCTCTCTTCCAGGGTGGTTGCCCGCTTGTTGAGGTCGTATTCGATCTCGGCCACGGCGGGATTCTCCTTGATGTTTTTTAGTGTACCCCCAATTAATAGTGCATCGTCAACTCCGTACTGCTCGATGGCTGGATCCGGGCCTGGTCAGCCTCGGTGAAGGTATTGGCAGACGCCACACCACAGAAGAGTTGACGCAGGTCGCTTTGCGGACACCATCGGTGTTGTCGCTTTTTATTCCGCCTGAAACCAGGACGCACCGGCCCTCGGGGGCGAGGGCCGGTGACGAGGCTGCTTTGGTAATTTACCGGTGAGCGCTGGTCTTCTAGAAACGATAGCTCAGGGTAGCGCTGACGCTGCGCTCGGCGCCGAAGTAGCAGAATTCGAGCGAGTTGCAGGAGGCCACGTAGTCCTCGTCCAGCAGGTTGCTGACGTTGAGGCGGCCGCTGACGTTGGTCAGTCCGACCTGGCTGAAGTCATAGCCCAGGGTGGCGTCGACCAGGGTGTAGTCCGGGACCGACTTGGTGTTGTCGCGGTCGGCCTGGATATCGGCGTGGTAGCGCACCCCGAGGCCGGTGTTGAGTCCGGCCAGCGGTCCCTTGAGGAAGTCGTAGTAGCCCCACACCGAGGCAATGTGCTTGGGCGAGTAGATGGCGTCGTTGCCTTCCTCGCTGGGGTCATCGCTTTCGGCGTAGGTGATGTCGGTGTAGGCGTAGCCGGCCTGGAGGCTCAGTGCCTCGGTGAGCTGAGTGCGCGCCTCGAGCTCGATCCCCTGGGATTCGATCTCGCCCACGGCACGATACGGATCGGTGGGCTGCTCCTTGGTGGCCACGTTTTCCTGGGTGATATGGAACAGGGCGATGGAGTACTGGTCCTGGGTACCCAACGGCTGGTACTTGAGCCCGGTTTCCACCTGCTCGCCCTCCATCGGCTCGAGCAGATCGCCGGAGGCATCGACGAAGCTGGTCGGGGTGAAGGCGGTCGAGTAGCTGGCGTAGGGCGAGACGCCGTTGTCGAAGGCGTAGAGCAGGCCAGCGCGGCCGCTGAACTGGGTTTCGTCGAGATCCGAGCTGTCGCCGCTATCGAGGTTGGTGTTCTCGATATCGACCCAGTCATAGCGGCCACCCAGGGTCAGGTGCCAGCGATCCCAGCTGAGCTGGTCCTGCAGATAGACGCCGGTCTGGTCGAGTTCGTGCTTTTCACGGGTGGTCACGACGATATCGCCGATGGGGCCAGCACCGTAGCTCGGGTTGAAGGCGTCGATGTTGGGGAAGGTGCCCCCGGACCAGACCACGTCGTTCTCGCGGGTCTGGTAATCGAACCCGGTCAGCACCCGGTGCTCGAAGCCGCCGGTGGAAAAGTTGGCTTCGAGCTGGTTGTCCACGGTCCAGGCCTCGAGGTCTTCGTCGGCGCCGGAGTAGTAGCGGTTGAGCTCGGTGTCGTTGGCCCAGCCGTAGGCGTAGACCTGGTCCATCTCGACGTCGGATTCCAGATACTTGAGCTTCTGGCGAGCGGTGATGCCGTTGCCGAAACGGTGCTCCAGCTCATAGCCCAGCAGGGTCTGGTCGCGCTCGAAGTTGTCGTAGTCGTCCTCGCCCTCGAAGAAGGTGTTGTCGATATGCCCGCCGGCATGGCTGGTCACCGTGCCGTCGTAGGGCAGACCGGCGTGATAGCCGCCCTCGGGCTCACGCGAGACGTAGGCGTTGAGGTTGAGGGTGGTGGCGTCGGTGATGTCCCAGGTCAGCGACGGCGCGATGGCGTAGCTCTCTTCCTCGACCTGATCGAACTGGGTATCCGAGGAGCGGGCGATGCCGGTCAGGCGGAAGGCGGCACGCTGGCCTTCGTCGACACTGCCGGTGACATCGAAGGCGGCGCGCTGCTGGTCATTGTTGCCGAAGCCGACCTGCACCTCGCCGGTGGGGGTGTCGCTGAACTCGGGGCGCTTGCTGGTCAGCGCGACCAGGCCGCCAGGGGAGGCGCGACCATAGAGCACCGAGGCCGGTCCCTTTACCACCTCGATGCTTTCGAGCATCCAGGGGTCGACCTTCAGCGAGCTGAAGCTGTTGGTGTCGCCCATCAGCTTGAGGCCGTCGAGGAAGGTATTGCTCAGGCTGCCGTCGGAGAAGCCTCGCAGTACCAGATAGTCGTAGCGGTTGGACGACCCGACCTGGTTGGTATAGACCCCTGGAGTGTAGTCCAGCGCCCGCTGCACCGTCTGGGCACCACGTTGCTCGATCTGCTCGGCGCTGACCGTCGAGGTGGCCTGGGGCGTCTCGAGGAAGGGCGTATCGGTCTTGGTGGCGGCCTGGCCGGTAACCGTCATGGTGCCCAGTTCGGTATTGGTGGAGGTGCCAGCATTGACGGCATTGTCACTGAGGGTGGTCTGGGCCAGTGCGGCGGAGGATACGCTGGCCGCCAACAGCGCCGGGCCAGCTTTCAAGGCGAAAGGTTTCAGGGCGAAAGGCGTCAGCGCGAAGGGCAGGGTCGAGGTGATACGCATGTTGTCGCTTACCATTGGGAGCAGGGAATGGCGCCACGGGGTAGGCACCTGAACAAAGCGGTCATGTTTCGGTAATGCGAATTATTACATTTTGCGAGTGGGCCTGTTTATGCGCGGCGCCAAGAACCTTATGCGGGGTGACAGGACCTGCACCGATAATGAAACCTCAGTAGACAAGTGCGATCGGCGTAGCGAGTGCTAGGGCTTGTCTGAAAAGTGCCTGCGCTCGGTAATACGGCGTTAAAAATCGGCTGGTGCGCCAGCCCGGTCAAAATGCTCATTTACACCCCGTAAACTGCGCTTTCTCACCGATTTTTGCCTTGTCTAACCTTCGCTCGTCGACTTTTCGGACAGCGCCTAGCTAATGTAGTGGGTCCAGTCATCGACGAAGCACCGCCCGACGGCTGGGTGCCGTTGCGGTGTACTGCGTCCAGTTGAGGTCTCGGGGGGAGAGTTGCCCAGGGGGGCTGGGCGAAGGGCGAAGGTCCTGGAAACGTCTAGCCAACGTCGCGGGGTGAGACCCCGAAGCGCCGCCGAAAGGCGGTAGAGAAGTTGGAGGCGTGGCTGTAGCCGCTCTCGAAAGCGGCCTGCTGCACGCTGGCGCCCTGGGCCAGCAGCTCGTGGGCCAGGGTCAGTCTGCGTTCTCGCAGGTAGTCGAAGACCGAAACGCCGAACAGGCGCTGGAACTTGGCGCGCAGGCCCGAGGCGCTCATGGACGCCATCGCCGCCAGCTGCTCGAGGCAGTAGGACTCGGCGGGAAAGTCGTGCAGCCGCTGGCGGATCCGCTCCAGCCGCTGGCGCTCCGGCAGGGGCAGGTCACCGCGCTGGCGCGGGCCGGGATGTCGCAGGCCGTGGGCCAGTAGTTGCAGGCCAATGGCCTCCATCAAGAGCTGGCGCTGGCCGGGGGAAGGCTGCGGCATGACCGCCTGTTCGAGCATCGGCGCCAGGTAGCCGGGCAGTGGCCAGACGTGCAGATGGGGACGCGGGGCGTCGAGCAGTTCGGTGATGTCCGGGCGCTGGCTCAACGAGGCGATCGCAGCCTGGTCCAGCGACAGGTTCAGGGTGCGCAACCGCTGCCCCTCATCCTGATGCACGCGCAGGGAAACCTGATCGGCGAGCCGGGCGCTCAGTGCGCTGCCGGCGGTGAGCCGCTGCCGCCGTCCCCCGGTGTCGACCACGATGGCGCCTTCCATCACCACGCACACGAACAGCGGCGAGGCCATGGTGGAGCAGGAGTCGTAGGGCTTGAGCACCTCGACATCGGAAAAGGTCAGATGCCAGCCGCTGCGCACCTCTTCCTCGATGACGCGGCCTCTGAGAATTTCCAGGTGGTGGGCCACCGCCGGGAAGCGGGCGCCGTCGAAGCGGTAGTCGATGCCGTGGCGCTGGCCGAATCGCAGAAAGTCCCGCGCGCGGATGACCCGGGTATCACCAAGTCCCGCGGCGGCTCCGGCCAGCGGGCGCGAGCGAGGCTGATCGCCACTCGACTCGCAGGCTTGCGCGTGGCTTGCAGCGCTCATCTTCAGCTTGCGACCAGGCGGCGGGCTTCGCCGCGGGAGGGGAAGGTCTGCACCACTGCCCCCGTGCTCTGAGGCATCGCTGTGGTCCTGGGCTGCCTGACCTTGTTGCCGGTCTTGTTGCTGGTCGTGCTGCTCGCCCTGGCAACGGCGGCATCGTCCAGCGGGCAGTTGCCGCAGCAGCCGAAGTCCTCTAACCGATAGCGCAGGCAACATAGCCGCCGTGTGCGCTGGGTCTCGCCGTGTTCGTCGGGCAGGTAGCGCACCGGCATGAACAGGGGATTGCGCCGGCCATCCGGGTAGACCCGGTGGTCGATCAGGCGCAGCGCCTCGTCGCCGAGCCCAGGTGAGGCCATGGGGTGGTGCACGGCAGCCTTGGCAAAGTACTCGAAGTAGTTGCCGAAGTTGCTCCAGAACACCTTGGGAGAGGCCCCGGAGACGCAGCCCAGCATGTCGACCAGCGGTGCCACATGCCCCTGCAGCAGGCGTTCGAAGCGCTCGAAGGCGTCCAGCGACCCCAGCGGGGTGCCTTCATGGGGCAGGGCGATGCCGGTTGTCTGGCCGCTGTCGCTGAGATAGAGACCCATCTGATCCAGCGCTACCGGCAGGTCGCGCTCCAGCAGCAGGTTGGAGGCCAGGGTATGGGCGGCCATGGCGCTGAAATGCCACTTGGACCAGAGCGAGGCCACCGCCTTGAGGTCATCGCCCTGGTACTGGGCGGCGAAGCGCTCGAGCAATTCGTCCAGCACGCCAGGTTCGAGCAGACGCTCGGCAGGCATGGCGTCGTCGGGTAGCTCGGCCGCGACGGTGGGTACGGCAAGGTGTTCCAGGGGACCGCAATACAGACGAGGCAGCGCTGATGTCATGGGGTGTCCTGCAGGCCGGAGGCTTGAGGTCATAAGACCAACGGTGGACACCATAAATTAAATGCGAATTGTTATCAAGAATATTGCCGATAGCCGGCGTCGATCGACTGAACGCTGGCGGCCCGCCAGACCTGGCTGGGGCTGGGCCCCTGGTCGATATCCGAGCACATGTCGATCCGTGCAAGCGTGAGGGTATGGCAATGGACGACCAGCTCACCGCTCGCTCTCTCGCCCTTGGCCTTGCCCTCGCCCTCGCCGGACTTGCGCCAGCGCCAGATCTGGCGCCGGTATTGCGGTTCGTTGTCGCTGTCGCTGTATGTGTGCTGGCCGGGCATCTCCTCCGGTGCCAGGGCGTTGTCCTCCACCAGCGCCAGTTCGACGCAGGGCAGGGCCAAGTCCCTGGCCAGCCACTGGAGCGCGGCGACCTCGGCGCACTGCTGGGCCGGGGTCAGGTGGGAGGCTCCGCGATAGCCGGGCAGGAAGCGTTGTCCCTGCGCCTCGGCTTGCAGCATCGGCAGGGCCTGGTCGGGCTCGATACGCCCGTACTTGCGCACCGGTGACAGCAGGATGATGCTCGCGGCGAAGCGGCAACCGCCCAGGTGGCTGCTCTCCCACACGTCGAAGGGCAGGCGATGCTCCTCCACGGCGCGGGCCAGCGCCTTGTAGCTGCGATAGCCGTAGCGCGCGCAGCACTTGTCCTTCTTGCCGTGGGTGCAGCACAGCACCAGGTCGTGGTGCTGTGGTGTGGACGGCCAGCGCTCGAGATCCTCGCTCGCCGCCAACGCCTCGACAAAGGCCAACAGCGCGCTGCGCTCGAGCTGGAGACGCCGACGCTCCGGCATCAGGATCACCTCGTGGACCTCGGCAGGCTGATCACGACGATGGATCAGATTGACTCGGCGACCGCTGGCGGCCAGGGCGTCGAGTTGTGCTGCCAGCTCGGGGGCCATGTCGCTGGCGTGGCGCAGGTTGCGCTGCCACCTGGCCCGGGGCCAGCTGATCAAGAGATTGCGCTCGGCGTGGGCGCCGCTGCCGGGCAGCGGATCCCCCGCTTCGCGAGACAGGTCGGTGCAGAAGACGTGGCTCATGGCCTCGGCCCTGACGTTGTCGAAGGATGCCTTGCCTGAGTGTGCAGCGCCGGCGACTCGTCGGTTGGTCTCTGCTGCGGCGTCTGCGATTCGCGGCGCCCCAGCAAAGGTACGCACAGCGGCTTGCCGCTTTCAGGGTCGATCATGACGTGGGCATCCAGGTCGAAGACGCGCTTCAGATTATCGGCGGTGAACACCTCTCGCGGTGCGCCGCTGGTGAGGATGCGGCCGTCGCGCATCATCACCAGCTCGTCGGCGTAGGCGGCGGCCAGGTTGAGGTCGTGCAACACCAAAAGCAGGGTGCGCCCCTGGTCGTGGGCCAGTCCCGAGAGCAACTCCAGCAGGTCCACCTGGACCTTGAGGTCAAGAAAGGTGGTGGGCTCATCGAGCAGGATCAGGTCGGTCTGCTGGGCCAGCACCATGGCGATCCAGCAGCGCTGGCGCTGTCCACCGGACAGGGTGTCGACGTGGCGTTCGGCGAACTCGGTGACCCGGGTGTAGGCCATCGCCTGCTTGACCACCTCGGCGTCGCGACGGGCATCGCGTTGCCACAGGCGCTGGTGGGGAAAGCGTCCCATTGCCACCAGCTGGCGCACGCTCAGCCCCTCCGGTGCCGTCGGCCCCTGGGGCAGCAGTCCCAGATGCTGGGCGACCTCGCGGGTGGAGCGACGGTGGATATCCTGACCGTCGAGCAGCACCTGACCGCCCTGGGGCTTCAAGGTGCGTGCCAGGGTCTTCAGCAGGGTCGACTTGCCGCTGCCGTTGGGACCGAGCAGCACCGTCAGCTTGCCTGGCGCCACCGCGATATCCACCCCGTCCAGTACCAGCCGTTCCTCGTAGCCGACCTTGAGAGAATGTCCCGCCAACTGGTGGCCGAGCGCGGACGCCGCGGTCGATCCATCGGACGGCACGTCAGACGATCCATCTGACAATGCATCGGACCGGTGTCGGGGTGCCGCGCTGGACGAGGGTGTGGTCGGCAAAGAAGGCTGAGATGAGGTCATGCAAGGCCCGCCTGGGGTGTGTGGCAGCAGCACGGTATGACAAAAAATTCTCATTTTCAATCCGGCCAAGCCCGTATCGGCGCGGTTTGTCGGCATGGCGCGCGGCGTTTTAGCACAGTGTGTTGTTAGCTTATGCCGAACGAATGGTTCGCATTTCGTAGACAGCAGGAAAGCGATTAATTAGGATAATCGTTCTCATTTGTATGTGAGATGGCAATAAACGACGCAATGCGGCATCGAGGCTTCGGTAAGGTGCGGCCCTTCGGGAAGGTGGCGAATCGCATCGCCACCGCTCGCCGGGAGCGGCAGCACGGGGCAGGGACGACGTCCGAGAGCAACGTCCTGGCGTGAGGGACTCGCCAGACCTCGAGTCAGCGTTTGCGCGATCATTCGATTTAGCAAAAGGAACGATGCACGACATGAAACGTCATGCTCTCTGGCCCACCGTTTCACTGCTTGGCCTGGTGGCCGCACAGCAGGTCGCGGCGCAGACCTCCGTCGATACCTCTTCCTCGAACGGCGCCCGTGCCGACGAGGCCCCGACCATGGTGGTGACCGCCTCGCGGACCAACACCACCAAGGAAGATTCGCCGCAGACCGTGCGCATCATCAGCGAGGAGGAGATCGCCCAGCAGCTGGACGTGACCACCGACTCCTCCCAGATCCTGAGCAACCTGCTGCCGTCCTACTCGCCCAACCGCCAGAAGATGACCGGCAGCGGCGAGACCTTGAGGGGCCGCACACCGCTGTTTCTGATCGACGGCATTCCCCAGTCGAATCCGCTGCGTCCGACCGGTCGTGAGGCCCACACCATCGATTTCTCCCAGGTGGAGCAGATCGAGGTGATCCAGGGCGCCAACGCCACCAACGGCGTCGGCGCAGCCGGCGGGGTGATCAACATCATCACCAAGCGTCCGGAGCCGGGTTCCTTCAATCAGCACTTCGGCGTGCAGATGACCACCCCGACCAGCGAGCTGGACGAGGACACCCTGAGCGACAAGACCGACTACGGCTTCAGCGGCAACAAGGGTAACGTCGACTACCTGTTTGGTCTGAGCTACGAGGACCAGGGGCTGTACCTGGACGCCAAGGACGACCCGGTCGGTGTCGACAACACCCAGGGCGACCTGATGGACTCGCGCAGCTATGACCTGCTCGGCAAGATCGCCTACTGGATCGACGATGACCAGCGCATCCAGTTCACCCTCAACCACTACGACATCGAAGGTCACAACGACTACGTCAGCGTGACCGGCGATCGCGACGCCGGGATTCCGACCACCTCCGAGCGTGGCACCCCCGAGGGCGACGCCCCCTTCAACGAGGTCTGGACCACTGGGCTTAGCTACGAGAACTACGACCTGGCCGGCATGCACCTGAGCGCCCAGGCCTACTATCAGGACTACGAGGCGTTGTTCGGCGCCACCGACTCCAGCAGCTTCCAGGATCCGTCACTGGCGCCGGTAGGCACCTACTACGACCAGAGCTCGGCCAAGACCGAGAAGTTCGGCACCAAGGTCTCGCTGACCAAGGACGACCTGTGGGATGACCGGCTCAAGCTGACCGGTGGCTTCGATACGCTGTTCGACGAGACCGAGCAGTACCTGTATCAGAGCAACCGCACTTACGTGCCGCCCACCGATTACACCGACCTGTCGCCGTTCTTCCAGGCCGAACTGCAGCCGATCGACTCGTTGCTGCTGTCCGCCGGGGTACGCTACGAGTACGCCGAGCTGGATATCGATGACTATCAGACGGTGTGGGCCAACAATGGCGTCGACGTCGAGGGCGGCAATCCCGACTTCGATGAGACGCTCTACAACGTCGGCGCGGTGTGGAAGCCTGTCGATCGCGTCAGCCTGTTTGCCAACTACTCCGAAGGCTTCTCGATCCCTGATGTCGGTCGTGCGCTGCGCGGCATCGATACCCCGGGACAGTCCGTCGACAGCATCGACAACCTGCGTCCCATCGTGACCGAAAACGTCGAGACCGGCGTGCGCTTCGAAGGGGATCGCCTGTCGGCAGAGCTGAGCTACTACGAGTCCACCTCCGACTTCGGCAGCCGCCTGACCGAAGAAGACGGCGTCTTCATCATGAACCGCCAGGAGACCCAGATCACCGGTATCGAGGCCTCGGTGGACTACGCCTTTACCGAGCGCCACTCCGGTCGCCTGGCCTACTCCCACATGACCGGGCTGTATGACAGCGACGACGATGGCGACCTCGATGCCGAACTGTCCGGCCTCGATGTCTCGCCGGATCGTCTGATCGGTAGCTGGTCCGCCAACTGGACAGACAAGGTGTCCACCTTCCTCCAGGCCAACTACTCGTTCGATGAGACCTATGACGAGGACGATCGCGAGTTCGACGGCTATCTGCTGGTGGACGCAGCGGTGGGCTACCAACTGCCTACCGGCAAGCTGAATGTGGGCGTGTCCAACCTGCTCGACGAGGACTACATCACCTACTACTCCCAGAGCGCGCTGGTCAACGACGACCGTTACTTCGCCGGTCGTGGTCGTACCCTGACGGTAGGGTATAGCGTCGACTTCTAAAGGCCGCGTTTGTAAGCACTGCGGCTGGAAAGCGCCGCTGCTGGAAAGCACCGCTGCTGTAGAGCGCCGCTGCTGGAAAGCGCTGCTATTTGGCTGACCCGGACCGCCGCCAGGACGGCGGCGGTCCACGCGGACGGACCGTGGTGCCGCTTCGATGACACCAGGCTGCGCCTGAGGCTGCTTTCAGGCCATCTACAGAATCAGTTTCAGATCAACGACTTCATAACAACGTACGCAATAACAACTACGCCATAACAACAACCCTTCGCCAAGTGACTAGCCAGGAAAGCGCGGTTTCCCCTGACGAAAGGCGTCGATGATTCGACGTCCGGGGAAGCAAAACAAGGAAGGAATCCTTGCGGAGGTTGCACATGCAATTCCCCCCATGTACTCGCACCCCTGGCGAGATCGCTCGGCATGCCTCACAGCATGCCCTGCTCAACGGCATCATCAAGGAAGTGGCTATCCCCCACGACCTGTTGAGCCACCACTGGCCCGCCAACAGGCGTGGCCTGCCAACGAGCCTCCAGGGCCTGCCATTGCAGGTCGCCTGGTCGTCTTCTTTAACCTTGTTCGTGCTGGTCGATCGCCACTCGGCGATGGGCTGCCATCAGGTTGTGTCGCCGCTGTATCTGCGCCGCAGCCTCGATCAGCCCTGGCGGGAGGCCGATACCGACGAGCTGGTATCGGCCCTGCTGGAAGATGGCCCCTGGCGCGAGGCCAGCCCCAACCCCGAGTTCGGCGACCAGGTGCTGCAGAGCCAGGCGGTGATGGCCTCCATCATCGAGGACGCTCGGCGACGCCCCCATGACCCGCTCAAGGACTACGCCGCCAGCGAACAGGGGTTGTGGTTCGGCCATCCCAATCACCCCACCCCCAAGGCCAGGCAGTGGCCGCAAGGCTTGAAGGGGCAGGGCAGGGACTGCTCCCCCGAGTTTGGTCAGGGTACCCGCTTGCACCAGTTCTCGTTTCCGGCGCAAGGGCTACGGATCGCCTGCAATGGCCTGGAGCCCGGTGAGGTGCTCAGCCAGGCCGCCGACCAGAGCACGGAGCCCGAGGCCGGGCGGGTGGTGCTGGCCATGCACCCGGTCCAGGCCGAGCTGTTTCGCCAGGCGCCGGATGTTGCCGCGCGGATCAACGACGGCAGCATCCGCGACCTGGGCAGAAGCGGCCCGCTGGCGCTGCCCACCGCCTCGATGCGTACCTGGCATGCGCCCGAGCATCCCTGGTTCATCAAGGGCTCGCTCAACGTGCGCATCACCAACTGCGTGCGCAAGAACGCCTGGTACGAGCTCGAAAGCACCCTGGTGATCGATCGCATCATGAGTCGCTTGATCGACAGTGAAGACCCGGCGCTCGAGACCCTCGAGCTGGCTCGGGAGCCCGCCACCCTGCACTGGGCCCCGCAGGACGCTGACGACGATCAGCGCCGCTGGTTCCGTGAGCAGACCGGGGTCATCCTGCGCGAGAACTTCTGTCGGCGTTTCGGCGCCGAGCGCTGCCTGCTGGCGGCGACGGTATTCGCCCGTGACACCGAACTGGAGCCGATGGCGCCATCGTTGGTGGCGCGCGCGAGTTCGCCTGCGTCCGCTGCTGTGAGCGGCGCCCCCGCCGACGATGTGCCCGAACACAGGATCGTCGACTGGTACAAGGCCTATCTTGGCGCCCTGGTCGAGCCGGTGCTGGCGCTGTATTTCCGTCATGGCATCGTGGTCGAGCCGCATCTGCAGAACTGTGTGCTGATCCATGACCAGGGCTGGCCCCGTCGCGTACTGCTGCGCGACTTCGAAGGCGTCAAGCTGACCGAGGATCAGGGCCTTGACTGGCTCGCCGGCGAGACGCTGGATGAGCGCGTGCGCGCGTCGATGACCTACAGTCGCGACAAGGGCTGGAAGCGCATCGCCTACTGCCTGCTGGTCAATCACCTAGCCGAGGCGATCCTGGCGTTGAGCTGGCGCCGCCCGGCCCTGGCCGAGCGTCTGTGGGAGGCCACCGGGGAGGAGCTTTCGCGGGTCAGGCAACGGCTCGGAGTCGCCACGCCCGAGCTCGATGGCCTGCTCGCAGGCGGCGACTTGCCGTGCAAGACCAACCTCAAGCTCAGGCTGATGGCTCGGGCCGATCGTCACGCCGACTATGTGTGGCTGCCCAACCCCTGGCATCAGCTCGCAGGTGAGCGTCTGGAGGTGGCCCATGGCTGACAGTGTTGCTGTCTCGGGGCGCAGCGAGGCCCAGCGGCTGCCGCCAGCGGTGCGGGAGGCGATACGTTGCCACCAGGCCGAAGCGCAAGATCCTATTGCCGCCTTCTTCTATGACCTGGAGGCGCTGGCCGCCCGGGCGCGTTCGATCAAGTCCGCACTGCCCGACGGTGTCGAGCTTTACTACGCCATCAAGGCCAATAGCGAGGCGCCGGTCCTCGGGACCTTGGCCCCCATCGTGGACGGCTTCGAGCTGTCCTCCGGTGGCGAGATCGGGCGCATGCGCGAGGCGACGAGCACGCTGCCCTGGGTGCTGTCGGGGCCGGGCAAGCTCGACTCGGAGATGGCGTTGGCCATGGACGAGGGCATCGAGGCCTTTCACGTGGAGAGCCTTGGCGAGATCGCGCGCCTTGAGCGACTCGCCAAGGCCAGGGGGCGTCACCAGGCGGTGCTGATCCGCATCAATCCGACCCTGCCCGAGGCGCTGTCGAGTCGTCTGCGCATGGCCGGTACCGCCACCCCCTTCGGCATCGACGAAGCCAGGCTTGGCGAGGCGGTGGCGGCGGTGGACGCCGCTGCCCATCTCAGCCTGGTCGGCTTTCATATCCACGCCATGTCCCACCAGACGAGCGTGGCGCGCCACCAGGCGCTGCTTGACGGTTACCTGGCGCGCTGGCCCGAATGGCGCGCACTCGCCGCCTCGCCCGCCAGGGTCACCCAGCTCAATGTCGGGGGTGGCATCGGCGTCGACTACATGGCGCCGTTCGAACCCGAGCGTCAGTTCGACTGGCAGGCGTTGTGCGCCCATCTGGACGCGCGACTCAAGGCGATGGCTCAGGCCCCGCGGGTGCGCTTCGAGATCGGCCGTTTCCTTAGTGCCTTCTGTGGCTACTACGCCATCGAGGTGCTGGACACCAAGCACAGCCATGGTCAGGGCTTCGTCGTCTGTCGTGGCGGTACCCACCAGTTTCGACTGCCCGCGGCCCAGGGCCACGACCACCCGGTCATCCACCTGCCGAGCGGGGAGCGCGGCGAAGCGTCGTCCGGCGAGAAGCGACCCTGGACGGTGGTGGGGCAGCTGTGTACGCCCAAGGACGTGCTGGGGCGCGATCGATTGATTGGCGACGTCGCCCCGGGAGACCTGCTGGTGCTGCCGCTGGCCGGGGCCTACGGCTACAACATCTCCCACGCCGACTTTCTGTGCCACCCAAGGCCGCCGCAGATATTCATTGGCGCCGACAGGGCGTCATCCGACACCGCACGCTGAGGTTAATCATGTCATCACCTTCTTACGTTGCCGAGCCCGCGACGGGGTCCGCTGACGCCGCCGCGCCTCGAGTTGCCCCCTGTGTTGCTCCCAGTGCTGTTCCCGCCGCCGTACCCTTTGCCAGTTCCGACGGCTGGCATCATCGCCCGCGTATCGAGCGGCGGGTCATCGGCCAATTGCTGCAGACCCTGCTGTACGAAGACGTGCTCGAGTATCGCTGCGAGCACCTGGCCCCGACTGAGGGTGAAGGGCAGGGGCGTGAAACCACCTTCGTCGTCTCGCTGGGGGAGCGCGACTATCGCGTGCGAGGCTGGCTGTGCCACAGCTTCTCGTTGATTCGCCTCGATCATCAGAGTCTGGCTGTTGCGTCGACAAAGGCGTCGGCTCGGGCGTCGACAAAGGCGCCGGCTCTGGCCGGACACGATGGCCGGACCCAGTCGCCGTCACTCTCGGAGTTTCTGGACGACCTGGCGTCCACGCTGAGCGCCAGGGCCGAGGGAGACCTTCAAGGGCGGCTGCAGCCGGGGTTTATCAACGAGCTCAAGCAGACCCTGATCAAGGACCTGCAGTCTTCGACAGCAGCGCCCGTCGACGGCCAGAGCGCGCCTCACACGCTCGACGCCGACGCCCTGGAGCAGTACTTCACCGACGCCCACAGCTACCATCCCTGCTACAAGTCTCGCCTCGGTTTCACGCTTGGCGACAACTGTCGCTTCGGTCCCGAGTTCGGCCAGCCGCTGCGGGTGCTGTGGCTGGCGCTGCCGGCGCGGCTGGCACACCAGGGCGCTGTCCCTGATCTCGGCGCCATGGCGACGTTCGCGGCCATGGCCGATGCCGAGCTGGGTGACGAGGGATCGCCGGCCAGGCAGCGTCTGGCCGAGTGGCTAGGCGAGCGTGGCCTTGCGCGCGAGCAGGCGGTGCTGTTGCCGGTGCATCCCTGGCAGTGGGAAAACGTGCTGGTCAGCGCGCTCTACCCGGAGCTTGCCAGCGGCGAGATCATCCTGCTCGGCGAGGGCGAGACCCGCTATCGTCCGCAGCAGTCGATTCGTACCCTGGCGCCGCTGGACAGTGATGGACGTGCGTCCCCGACGCCCTATCTCAAGCTGGCGCTGGGGATCACCAACACCTCCAGTACCCGCATCCTGGCGCGCCATACCATCACCAACGGCCCCATCATCACGGCCTGGCTCAAGCAGCTTCTGGAGAGCGACGCCGGCGCTGGGGCGGCCAACGTCGTGATCCTCGGTGAGGTGGCCGGGGTTGCCCTGGACGAACGCGCCTTTGGCGGCCTTCGCCATGACGAGGTGTACGGCCAGGCCGGCGCGCTGTGGCGTGAGCACATCGACGGCTTTCTCGCCCCCGGCGAGCAGGCGGTTCCCTTCAACGGCTTGAGCCAGAGTCTGCGCGACCCGGACGGGGCGCCCGCAGAGCCCTTCATCACCGACTGGATCGCCCGTCACGGACGCGACGCCTGGACCCGTCAACTGGTGAGCGTGGCGACCCTACCGATCATCCACCTGCTGTTCGCCGAAGGGGTGGGGCTTGAGTCCCACGGCCAGAATATCGTGGTGATCCATCGTGATGGCTGGCCGCTAAGGGTGGCACTCAAGGACTTCCACGACGGGGTGCGTTACTGTCCGTCGGCGCTGGCCCGCCCCGAGCTGGCCCCCAGCCTGGAGCCGTTGCCGGCGGCCCACGCCGCGCGCAACCGCAACTCCTTTATCGTTACCGATGACCTGGCGGCGGTGCGCGACTACTCCTGCGACGCCTTCTTCTTTATTGCCCTGGCCGAGATGGCGATCTTCCTCGAGTGTCACTTCGGACTCACCGAGGGCGCCTTCTGGGCCATGGTCGCCGACGTCATCACCGCCTACCAGGACGCCCATCCAGAGCACGCCGAGCGCTATCGCCTGTTCGATGTCTTCGTCCCCGAGTGGGAAGTGGAAGCACTGACCCGCCGGCGGCTGTTCGGCGACGAGATGCCTCAGATCAAGCGGGTGCCCAATCCCCTGGCCGTGCATGCACCGGTGCCGCGCCCAGCATCTGCGACTCCGGGGAAGGCTGCAGCGACACAGGAGCGTACCCCATGCTGAGAACCAATCGCCTGAAACGTGCGCTAAGCGAGCAGCGCGAGGTCTACGGAGTGCTGGCCTCGTTGCCCACGGCGGCGTCGATCGAGCTGATCGCCGAAGCCGGCTTCGACTTCGTGGTGATCGACACCGAGCACGTGCTGATCAACCCGGAAACCGTCGAGCACATGATCCGCACCGCCGAGAGCTATGAGCTGACGCCGCTGGTGCGGGTCGCCGACGACAACCCCAAGACCCTGCTGCGCCTGCTCGACGGCGGCGCCCAGGGCATCGTGTTGCCGAGCGTCGAAGACCCCGAGCGACTGGCCGCTGCGATACGTGCCTGCAAGTACGCCCCCCAGGGCACGCGCAGCCTCAACGCCGGGCGCCCAGGTGCCTTCGGCAAGCACTCCCTGGCCGAATACGTTCAAAAGGCCAACGACGAGATCCTGGTCGTTGCCATGATCGAGAGCCGGGCCGGCGTCGAGCGCATCGACGAGCTGTGCGCCGTCGATGGTCTCGACCTGGTGCTGGAGGGCGCCGCCGATCTGTCCCAGTCCCTGGGCGTGAGCTGGCAGACCGCCCACCCCGAGGTGCTAAAAGCGGTTTGCCGGGTGCAGCAGCGCGCGGCGGACCACGGCCTTCCCTACGCCGCCTTCCTGCGCCATGCGGACGCCAAGGCCGAGTGGCGCGAGCGCGGAGTGCGTACCTTCCTGCTCGGCGACGAGCGGGGCATCGCCTTTCGCGCCCTGACGAGCGCCTTGAAGGAGGCACGCGCATGAGGTGCCTGTCGCTTGCTTCCGGTGCCCCTGTTGCCCGAACCCTGAACCCTGCTGTCGCGCCTTCGTCGGTGCCCCCGATTGTTGCAGTTGCAAGGAGAGCCCAATATGGCCGCGTTTGATTCCGTTTCTTCACCCGTTCCTTCACCCCAGGCGAGGCGCCTGGCCAGCGAGCAGATCCTTCAGTCGCTGGTAGATGGCCTGCTGGTCGAGGGGATCCTCGAGATCGACTCGCTGGCCGGTGATGACAGCGATGCCCGTTCGTTTGCCGCTGAGCTGTTTGGTGATGAGGTGCTGGTGGTCCATCCAGCAGCGCGATTGTGGCGCCAAGAGCGGGATCAGGGCGCTAGCCAAAAGATCAGCCTGGTGATGCTGCTGGAGCCCGGCATTGCCCAGGACTGGCAGAAGGTGCCCGGCACGCCAGTGCTGGCGCTCCATGGGGGAACACCGGCGCCCCTGGACCCCGTGGCATTGATGCGCCGGGTGTTCGGCGGCGATGACCAGACCCTGACACCGGGCCAGCGCGTCTTTCTCGACGCCCTTGAGGACAGCCTATGGCAAGCCACGGCCTCCATGGCGCACGGCGTGGATACCCGCCATCTAGCCTCCCTGGGTACCCTTGAGCACTTCACCATTCTGGAGCAGTGGGCGTCGCTGCTCGACCGGCCCTACCATCCCACCGCCAAGGCCAAGCAGGGGCTTAGCGCCGCCGAGTACCGCGCCTATATGGCCGAGTTTGCCAACCCCGTCGAGCTCTACTGGGTGGCGGTAGCGCGTGACCGGCTGACCCATGGAGCAGGGGTGGGGGCTCTCGCAGCCGGCGTGGGGTCGGGCGCCGATAGAGCGGCTTCGGGCGCCGATAGAGCGACAGCCGGCGCGGAGTCGGGCGCCTTTAGAGCGACTTCGGGCGCCGATAGAGAGAGCGCCCCTTTGGAACAACCCGCAGACTGGCTGCTCGCGGCCGAGGAGCGTCAGGCACTCTCCGATGAGATGCGCGCCAAGGGCATCGCCGATAGCCACCTGGCGCTGCCGGTGCACCCCTGGCAGCACGATCATGCCCTGCCGAAGTGGCTCGCCGAGGACTTTGCCGCTGGTCACTGCATCACCCTGGAGGCTAGCGCCGGGCGCTGGTGGCCGACCTCGTCGCTGCGCTCGCTGCTGCCGGCTGCGCCCTCGTCAGACGGCGCAGCGCATAGCCTCAAGTTGCCCATGGCCATCCACTCGCTGGGGGCCTCGCGCTACCTGCCGGCGGTGAAGATGATCAATGGCGATCTGAGCGCACGGCTGCTGGAAGAAGCCCGGCAGCGTGATCCACTGCTGGAAAGCGCCTTGCACCTGTGTGACGAAGGCAAGTGGTGGGCCTACCTGCCCGGGGACGCCAGTCTGTTCGATGAGGCCCCGCGCCATCTGAGCGCCATGGTGCGCAGCTATCCTCAGGCGCTGCTCGAGCAGGCCGGCACCCAACTGGTACCCATGGCGACCCTGGGTACGCCGCTACCGATGGTCGGGGCGTCAGGTCCAGCACGCATCAGCGCCCATCACGTCTTCGATGACTGGATGGTGCAGCGTGGCATGGAAGCCAGCGCCGCGAGCGCACAGGCGCTGTTCGGTGAGCTGTGTGCGCGCTTCTTCGAGATCAACCTGCGCATGCTGAGGCTCGGCATGCTGGCGGAGGTGCACGGCCAGAACGCCGTGCTGGTGGTGCGCCAGGGTAGGGTCGAGGGACTGTTGCTGCGTGATCATGATTCGCTTCGTATCAACGTCGGCCAGCTCGAGCGTCACGGCATGCAGGATCCCTGCTACCGGATCAAGCCGGGTCACGCCAACACCCTCTACCACGACAGTCAGGAGGCGCTGTTGTTCTGGCTGCAGACCCTGGCGATCCAGGTCAACCTGCGCGCCATCATCGACACCCTGGCGGGGCACTATGGCCTTTGCCAGCGCGCGCTATGGCGGGATCTGGCGGTTCAGCTCAAGGCCCAGCTCGACGCCGTGCCCTTCGATGCCGCCGAGCGCAACGCCTTGAAGTCCGCGCTGTTCGAGCGCGAGCGCTGGCCCTACAAGCGCCTGATCGCCCCGATCATCGAGCGTGCGGGCGGCCCCGGCAGCATGCCTTTTGGCGTCAGCGAGACCGTCAATCCGCTGAGGGCCTGCCAGGGGGCGCTGACGCCTCAGAACGCCGAGGCAACTGCCGGTGTTGAACAGGGTGTCGGTAGTGCTGGCGAAGCCGACCGTCTGGGGACACTGCAGCAAGCCTGATCTCATCGTCAGGTAAACGAGCGGCGGCATCGGTGAACACCGATGCCGCCGTTTTTTCGTGCGCAAGAGACGGGATATTCAGCGAAGCCATTCGGGATGCTCAGCGAGCATCGCCTCGCGCCGACGAGTTTCGTCCTGCTGCTTGGCCAGGGCTTTTTCGGCCAGCTCGTCGGCCCGGTGCGGGGGCACCACGAACAGACCGTCGTCGTCACCGAGCACCAGATCGCCGGGCGCGATGGAGACCCCGTCGATAGCCACCGGGGTGTTGATCTCACCCTCCAGCGACAGCGAGCGAGTAGTCAGCGGACTGGTACCTGCAGCAAACATCGGCAGAGTCAGCCGAGACAGCGTCTCCCTGTCGGTGACAGCGCCATTGGTGACGACACCGGCGAGTCCCTTGGTCAGCGCCGCGTAGGCGCGAAACTCGCCCCAGCAGGCGCGACGATGATCACCGGACACGTCGATCACCAGCACGTCACCGGGGCGTGCGAGCGTCAGCGCCTCGCGGATGATGGCGCCGTCGACATGAGGAATTCGGACCGTCAGGGCGGTGCCGACCAGGCGTACCGGACGATGCAAAGGCTCGAGCGAGGCGATGGCGCCAAAGTCACTGAAGTGGCCCAGGGTCGAGGTGGCAAGCCCGGCGAAGCGATCGATCTGTGCCTGGCTGAAGCTGTCCCTGCGTCGGGCAATATGGAACATTGGACCTCCTGTCGGACGTGTTGCTGAGCAAGTGCTGACCAGAGCACGGCGAGGCACCTAGCACCATTACTGCCGGGTGCGATAGAGCAGATAGACGAAGAAGGGCGCACCCACCGCGGAGACGAAGACCCCGGCGGGCAGGTCCTTGGGCAGAAAGGCCACTCGGCCGATCAAGTCGGCGTAGAGCACGATCAGCGCGCCACACAGCGCCGCCACCGGCACCAGCCGTGCAAGACTGCGCCCGACCAGGCGGGCCGCCAGATGGGGTGCCACCAGGCCGACGAAGCTGAGTCCTCCGGCAAACGCCACCGCCGCGCCGGCCAGCGCCACGCTGAGGGCCAGCAGAATCAGCCGGCTTCTCAGCACATCGACACCGAGCCCGACGGCCACGGCGTCGCCCAGAGCCAGGGCGTCCATATGCCGAGCCAGGCTCAGGCACAGCGGAATCGCCACCAGCAGCCAGGGTAGCAGCGACAGCACATGGCGCCACTGGGCCGCATACAGGCTGCCGGTGAGCCAGACGTAGGCGTGCAGCGCCGAGGCGTCGTCGCTGATCACGATCAGCAGGGTCGTCGCCGCCCCCATGGCGGCGGACAGCCCGATACCTACCAGCACCACCCGGCTGGGATTGAGCCCCTTGCGCCAGGCCAGCGCCACCACCAGCACGGTGGCTATTATGGCGCCGCCCAGAGCCGCGAGTGGCAGCAGGTGGATGCTCAGCTGACTGGCAAAACCGGCCAAAAATACCACCGCCGCCAGCGCTGCGCCGCTGGTGATACCGATCACATCCGGCGAGGCCAGCGGGTTTCTGACGATGCCCTGCAGCACCGCGCCGGCCACCGCCAGCGCCGCCCCCACCAGCACCGCCAGCAGAATGCGCGGCAGCCTCAACTCCCAGACGATAAAGCCGATGTCGCTGGCCTGGGGCGCGGCCAGGGCTTTCAGCACCTCGATGGGTGGAGTGGGGAAGCTGCCCAGCGACAGCGACAGGCCTGCGCTTGCCACCAGCGCAAGCGCCAGCAGCGCTACCAGGCGGCGATAGCGTCGGTTGGCCCGATCTTGTGTATGGCCCGGCGTATGGCCCGGTGTCTGTTCCCGTGTGGCGGACTCGGCGTTGGCGCCAGACAAGCTGTTCATGCGGATACCTGCTTCTTGCGGGCCAGATAGATAAAGAAGGGCGTGCCGATCAGTGCGGTCATGACACCGACCGGGATCTCCTGGGGCGCTATCAGGAAGCGCGAGGCGATATCGGCGACCAGCAGCAGCGTGGCTCCGAGCAGCGCACACGCCGGCAGCAGCCAGCGATGGTCGATGCCGACCAGGCCGCGGGCCATGTGTGGCACGATCAAGCCGACGAAGCCGATCATCCCGGCAAGCGCCACCGAACTGCCGGCCAGCAGGATCACGCACAGGCCCAAGGTAAGCTTCAGGGTGCCGGCGCGCATGCCGAGGCCGGTGACCATGTCATCGCCCAGCAGCAGGGCGTTGGCCTGACGGGCGAGGGCCGCGGTGATCGCAAGGGCCAGGGCAAACAGCGGCAGCAGTGGCACCACCAGTTCAAGCTCGCGCCCGGAGACCGAGCCCGCCAGCCAGTACAGCACGCTCTCGAAGCTCTGCTGGTCGATGATCAACAGGCCCTGACTGAAGGACACGAACATCGCCGTCACCGCCACCCCGGCGAGCACGACTCGAAGCGGTGACAGCTCGCCGCGCCGGCCACGGCTGAGCGCCACCACGGCGAGTGCGGCGACCAGCGCGCCGAGCAAGGCCGCCCACACGTACTGACCGGGGGTGTGCAGCGGCAGCAGCGATACCGCCACCACCACAAAGAACATGGCGCCGGCGTTGATGCCGAGGATGCTTGGCGAGGCCAGCGGGTTGCGCGTCATGGTCTGCATCAGCGCACCTGCCACCGCCAAGCTTGCACCGGTCAGGGTGGCGATCACCGCCCGGGGCAGGCGTTCGCTGAGGATGATGATATGGCTGACCCTGCCACCGTCGTAGTCGGTGACGGCCTCAAGGGCGGTCAGCGGCGTGATCTCGGTGGTGCCGAGGACCACACTGGCGCCGAACGCCGCCAGCAGCAGCAGGGTACCGAGGATCAGTCCGGCGGCCCGGGTCGAGGTGCGTTCCAGCATCAGGCTGCACCCTCGTCTGTTGTGGGCGACGGCTCTTTAATAGCTGAAGGCTCTTTCACAGCTGAAGGCTCCTCACCGAGCGCGTCACCCCGCGCGCAGGAAGGGGAGAGCGCCTGCGGCGCCAGGCCGTAGTGGCGATAGAGGTCATCGAGCATGGCGTTTGCGGCGAGGATACCGCCGCCCATGATCCAGTTGACCGTGTCCACCTCGTACACTCGGTCGGCGCGGGTCGCGGTGAGTCGCTGCCATAGCGGGTGGGCGGTCCAGTGGCGGTAGGTGTCATGGATCGCAGGGTCGTCTTCCAGCAGCACGAAGATGACGTCGGCGTCCAGCGCGGGGATGTTCTCTTCGCTGGTCAACTTCATGCCCCAGCCTTGGTCTGCGGCGGCGTCAGGCTGGCGGAAGCCCAGCTCCTCCAGGATGCTGCCGGCGAAGCCGGAGGAATACAGACGCACGTGGTCGCTCTTGAAGCGCACCACCGCGGCTTTCTGTGGCCAGGCGTTGCCCAGCGCCGTGGAAATCTTCGCGCGCAGATCCGCTACCCGGTCGTCCCAGCAGGCCAGCAGTTGTTCGGCCCTGGCCTCGCGCCCGGTCGCCGCCGCCACCAGCGTGAGCGAGGCCTTGAAGTCAGACACCGTGGACGAGAACACCGTTGGCGCGATCTGCTCGAGCAGCGGGCGCACCCGTTCGTGTCGAAAGCGGGTGGCGACGATCACCCCGGGATCGAGCCAGGCCACTTTTTCCAGGTTGGGCTGGGTCTCCAGGCCCACGTGCTCGACGCCATCGAGCGCCTCGCGCAGGTAGCGATAGGTGGGCTTCTCCATCCAGGCATCGACCACCCCGATGGGCGTTACCCCCAGCGCCACGGCGCTGTCCGTGGCCCCCTGATACAGCGTGACCAGACGTGGCGCCGAAGCCGAGGAGACTGCCGGGGCAGCGGCCGCCGAGTCAGACCTTGCATAAGTCCTTGTATCAGCCCTGATGTCGGCCTCGGCAGTGCCTGCAAACAACAGCATCCCGGCGAGCAGGGCGAGTGCCACAAAGGCCAGCACACCGGCGAACAGCCCGAGCACCAGCAACAGACTGCGCAGCACTGAGGGGGCTTGCCGGGAAGGAGGCGGCCTCAAGCGTGAGTGCGGCGGCGGTCGCAGAGATGGCGTGGGGGTCATGAGGAGGTTCCGTCACGTGAGCTTGCGGGCTGGGCGGAGGCCTGGTTTTCTTGGCGCCCCGGAGACTGGCGTGTCTGGCGCCCCGACGAGCGGCCGATTTCTCGGCCCAGCGCCCAGGCCAGCGGCAGGCACAGCAGGGCAATGGCGGCCAGGGCGATAAAGGTCTCGTGCAGGGCCTGGGCGCTGGCCTCGGCGGCACTCACGCCTGTGGCGGTGACGCCACTTACGCGGGTGTCGTAGTAAAGCGAGAGTGCCACCAGACCCAGCGAGGCGATCAGCCGCCTCGCCATATTGTTCATGGCCGAAGCCTGGGCCATGTCCCGGTCGGGCAGGGCGCGCATGCCCACGGTGGTGGAGGGCAGATAGCCGCCAGCAAGGCCAATGCCACGCGTCCCCATCCACAGCCCTACTACCCAGGCTGGCGCCGCCGACGACATCAGCGCGAGCCCCGCCAGACTGACAGCGGTCAGCATCAGGCCCGCGAGAAGACACCACTGGGGCGGGTGGTGGTCGATCATGCGCCCGGCGATGGGCGAAGACAGCGACGCCATCAAGGCCGTGGCCAGAAACACAAGCCCGGTGGTCAGCGGACTCGCCCCGAGCACCTGGTGCATCCACAGCGGCACCAGCAGCACGCAGCCGAACAGGATGATGGACTGCAGGCAGGCCAGGACGACGCTCAGGCGAAAGGCGCGGTGTCCAAACAGGGACAGCGACAGTAAAGGCGCCGGGGTGCCCTGGACTGCTGTGGGGTCGGCTTTCCGTTCCTGCATTCGTCCCGCCTTGAACTCCATACCCCGTTCGACCACCACGAACCCTGCCAGAGCGGCAAGTCCGAGCCCCAGGGGGACGAGCGCCGAGGGCGTGAGCAGTTCGGCCAGACTGTCGATTCGGCTCAGCGAAAACAGCACCGCGCCCATACCGAGGGTGATCAGCACAAAGCCCGGCAGGTCGAAGCGTCTGGCACGGTTGGGCGCTTCTCGATGGAGGCATCGCCAGCCGACCACCAGCCCCAGCAGCGCAAAGGGCAGATTCATGACGAACAGCGCCCGCCAGTGGCTGACCTCCAGCAGCAGGCCGCCAACGCTTGGGCCGATGGCCGGCGCGATCATCACCGCAAACCCCCAGATGCCGCTGACGCGGCCACGCTGCTCGGGCGGATAGGCGGCGAAGATCAGCGCCAGCGACAGCGGCATCATCAGCCCCGCCGCCATGCCCTGGACGCCCCGGGCGATGATGATGCTGTCTAGACTGTCGGCCACGGCGCCGAGACCAGAACCGGCGATAAAACCGACCAGCCCCAGCAGGTAGATCACCCGCCGGCCGAAGCGGTCGGCCAGATAGCCGGTCAGCGGCATGGTCATGGCCATGCTGATCATGAACAGGGTGATGACCCAGTTCACCTGGCTGGCGCTGGCATCGAAGGTCGCCATCAGCTCCGCCACCGCCAGGTTCAGTGCACTGTTGTTGAGGCTGACGGTAAAGGTGCCCAACAACACGCTGACCAGCACCCAGGCTCCCCCGGCGCGGGTCTTCGACGAGGCATCGGAAGACGGCTCAGCACCCCGCGACGCAGGGGCCTTGGCGAGTGTGTTGGTGGGCCGGGCCTGGAACATGAACCGTCTCACAGTCCTGGAAAGCGGAAATGCGGAGGGCCAAGAGCATGCCATGATGCAAAAGCAAATGCAATTCATTATCAAATGAGAGGAGAGAGGAATACTACCCGAAGTCGTCGCGCCAGGTGAGCGATGCCACCAGCCTGAAACCATAAGCGCCGGACCTGAAATGGCCCGGCGCTTGGTGGGGATGGGAATTCCCTGGATGAATATTAGAAGTCCATGGTCCAGCCAAGGGTGAAGGTCCGTCCCCGACCCTGATAGTCGTACAGGTACTCCGGACCATAGTAGGGCGAGTAGAACATTGCCGCTCGCTGTCCCCAGACGGTGGAATATTCCTCGTCGAGCAGGTTGTCGATACCCAGCGTCAGACGGCCGATATCGATATCCTGGGCCAGCGCCATGTCCACCGTGGTGTAGCCGTCGATCTGACGGTCATCGTCATCTTCCAGGTTATGGGCATGGTTGGCCTGCAGCCGGGCGCTGCGTCCTGCCGCCATGTCCTGCCAACCGACGAAGGCGGTGGCGGAGGACAGCGACGCATAGCGGGCGTCACGCTTTTCCCAGCTGCCGTTCTCGTCTTCCTGCTCCGAGCGCACCAGATGCAGGGTGCCGCCGACCTCGAAGCCGCCGTCCAGGAAGCGGGTCACCGCCGCCTCCAGGCCGTAGTCGCGCTTGTTTTCCTCGACCACGCTGACCGACAGGTCTTCGGCATTTTCCACCGCCTTGTCGGACCAGGCGTAGTAGATCGCCGCCTGGGTGCTCCAGTCGGCGTCATTGAAGCGCCAGCCGAGTTCCACCTGGTCTGTCTTGATGGCGTCCAGCGGGTTGTCGTCGACGCTGACATCGGCGCTCTTGCCGTAGTACTTGGCCGGGTCCGGCAGCTCAAAGCCCTGGCTGAACTGGATCCAGTTCTGATGACCGTTGCCGTAATCGTAGAGGGCGCTTGCGTTGACCAGGGTGGCGTCATAGTCATTCTCGCCACCCGGTACGCCGTTGAAGTCATCGACCTCGACGTCCATGTGCTGCTGGCGCACACCTGCTGACAGGGTCAGGCCGTCGGTGACCCGCCAGTCGCCCTGGGCGAAGCCGGCGTAGCCGTCGACCTCGTAGCTTGGATAGCGCGGGCCGATCTCGCGCTCTTCCTGGGTGAGACCGCCACTGGCATTCGAGGTGGCGATGTCGAAGTACATCTGGTCGGCGTCGAAGGACTCACGGTCCATGTCGAGGCCATAGGTCAGCGAGACGCGCTCGCCCAGCTCGGCATCGAACAGCGCCTTGATACCACCCAGGTCGGTGTCCTGCTTGGAGGCGCGGAATTCGACGCCCTGAGTGGTGGCGTAGGGGAAGGCGTTGAAGCTTGCCTCTTCCTCGCGATAGAACGCCTGCAGGTAGAAGTCCTGACCCAGCAGGTCGGCGTGGTGGTACTGCAGGTTGACCATGCGACGATCCGTCTCGGGATCGCGATCCGACGAATAGCCGTCGCGGATCTCGGCGCCTTCCAGATTGCCTAGCGCCAGGTTGGGGAAGTAGAGCCCACGGTCACCCTCATAGGCCGAGCGGTATAGCTGAGCGCCAAGCGTCAGCGTCTGCTCGGCGCTGAGTGCCAGATCGACGCTGCCCATGATGTCGATGGAGCGATTGTCCTGCAGGTCGGTCTGGGCGATGTCCGGGAAGATCTCGTCGCCACGCCCGTCATAGAAGCGTCCATTGTCCTGATAGGCCACCGCCAGACGTCCCTGGACACGCTCGCTGCCGCCACTGATCGACTGGGCCAGGCGGAAGTCGGCGTCGTCACTGTCATTGAAGCCGCTGGTGACGCTCGTCGCGGTGGAAAAGTGGCGACCGGGACCGTCACCTTTCTTCGTCACGATATTGATGATGCCGCCGGTGGCGCCACCGCCATAAAGACTGCTTGCGCCGGACAGCACCTCGACGCGCTCGATGTTGAACGGGTCGATGGCGTCGAACTGGCGCGACAGGCCCCGGGAGCTGTTCAACGAGACGCCGTCGATCAGCACCTGCACGCTGCGGCCACGCATGTTCTGGCCATAGTTGGTGCGTCCCTGGGGCGCAAGATCCAGCCCCGGTACCAACCGGCCCAGCGCGGTCTTGAGGTCCGCGCCCGTCGCAATCTGGGTCTCCAGCTGCTGCTGATCCACCACCCACACCGCACCGGGAATCTCGCTGATCGACTTCGGCGTGCGCGAGCCGACCACCACCATGGTCTCCTGGGACTGGACGGCTGCCTCGTCGGTGCCTGGCTGATCGACGCCAACCGCCTGCGCCCAGCTAAGCGACGGAGCAGCGGCCAGCAACAAAAGGCCTGCACCGAGGGACAGTGACGCTGACGAGGGAGGGCCGCCATATGACGTGACGCCGGTGATTGGCGCAGTAGTAAGGGGACGCGGGCGTGTGTGGAGCTGAGTCGAAATCTGGGAAGGCATGGAATGATCGCTTGGCTGATGTTGACCGGCTTGCCGAGACGAGCCGATGGGACAGTGCGGATCGGGCTTCTGGCGGCCCGTCTCGCGCCACCTGCCGAGGGAGCTGCGTGTTGGCCGTGGGGCAGATATGCAGCTTCGGCAGCGGCAAGCAATATAGCGAATTGTGAAAATAATGCGAAGCGTTCGTATTAAAATTCATGATTTGTGCAAGTCAAGCTCACCCCCTCGCCGATCAGAGGCACAAGGCGTAGGCTGGATGCATCTACCGCGCGACGATCAGGAGGCCTGATGGCACGAGTAAAGATCCTCAAGCAGGGCACGATCCACTGCTTTCCTCCCGGCCTGCGTGACGACCAGGGCGAGCTGGTCAACGCCGAGATTTCCGCGGTGGCCTACGACGGCGAGCGACTGTTGATGGCCAGCGACAAGCCGATCCCCGGCCACGAGCGTTCTGCCGCCTTCAGCCTGCCGTTGACCGCCGATGGTCCCGACGACAGCCGCATCGACTACCTGACCCAGCAGACCATCAAGGAAGCGGTGAAGTATGAAGACTTCGCCCTGACCACCGATGGGCGCCACATGATCGCCACCACCGGTTTCGATCGCATCGACGACGAGACCCACGAACTCAACGCCTACAACCACCTGCTGATCTGGCCACTTCACGAGCCTGACCGGGTCCAGGTGGTGGACCCCGACCCCCGTGACGGTGTGGAAGGCTCGCTCGAATTCCGGCGCAAGATGGACGCCGCCGTAGGCGAGCCCTACTACAAGATCGAGGGTCTGGCCGCGATCCCCGGGGAGCGTGGCGATGGCCTTTTGCTGTTCGGCATCCGCGAGCAGGGCAATGCCCACGATGACTTCGACTACGTGCGCCGGGTCATCGGTGCCCACTACATCATCAACGACGACGACAACCTGGAGTTCGTCGACGCCCTGCACGACGTCTTCAGCTTCGACCCCGGCGACTACGACGGCGTGGAGCACATCTGTGGCCTGTCGAGCCTCGAGTACGACCCCTACCACGGCCAGCTCTACCTGCTGACCAGCTTCGAGACCGAAGAGGGCGACGACGAGCTCATCGGCGGCTATCTGTGGGTGATGTCGCTGCACGACTTCCGCCAGGGCAGGGCACCCACCCTGGTACGCGACGAGAACGACAAGGTGCTCGAGTTCGAACACAAGGCCGAAGGCCTCGCCGTGCTCGACCGCGAGCGGCTGTTCGTCGCCTACGACAACGACCGCAACTACGACCTGCACAGCGTCAGCGAACGCGACGAACGCCGCTGCTGCGAAGCCCCCTACACCATCCTCGGACTGGTGCAGTAGGCACGAAGCGGTTCAGGCACGGCACAACGCCACATCGAACCAGGATGGGGAGACGGAGACTGGATAGCCCTGGAGTGGAGTAAAGAGGGATAGAGAGTGACAAGTAGCGATAGCGATTGATTGCGCGTGAGAAGGGGCGCGGAAAGAGGGAGCGTGTGGAGGGAAAGAGTGCGTGAGGAGGAGGGGGCAACGTGTGGGCGCTGCGGGTACGCCAGCGGTACACCCAGCCGTCAAAACCGGTTCTCGAGGCGCCAGAGCGATGATTCGAGAAGGGCTGTAAGGCGAGAAAGTGCCAGGAAGGGCACAGCTAAAGCGCCTCGAAAGCCGCCATACTGACTAGTGGCAAGCGTCCACCCGAAACCCGCTAGCCTACGGCCGCAGCTTTCGCTATCATACGCCCGCGCTGATAAGGGCCTATAGCTCAGTTGGTTAGAGCAGGGGACTCATAATCCCTTGGTCGCTGGTTCGAGTCCAGCTGGGCCCACCAATGAAATCAAGTGGTTACGTGACCAAGAGTCACTTTCCATCAATGTGTGGTTGCGGTTTGGTTGCCGATACGCGGCAACTTGGCCACCACGCTTTCCCACCTTGCCGGATCGGCATGCGCATAGCGGCTAGTCACCGTCAGTGACGAATGACCGAGCAGATCCCTTATGCTCGTCAGCGCCTCCCCCTTGCTGGCCAGCAACGAGGCATAACAGTGCCGCAAGTCGTGAAAGCGGATATCAGGGCGGCCAATCCTCTCCCTGGCTTTCTCGAAAGCGCCACGCACTCTGTCTCCGGTCGTATCGAACGGCAAACCAAGCACGAGCGGTAGGGCTTCCTCTGTCAAGGGTATAATTCTAGGCTTCCCACTTTTCGTCTGGTTGGGCCTGAGCACGATGCGGCCGTTGTAGACGTTGCCCGGCTCCAGCCCCATCAGTTCCCCACGCCTCATGCCCGTCAGCATCGCCAGCAAGATCACCTTCCGCTCGACCTTGTAGCGCTTCGGTACTGCTTCAAGCAATTCGGCAAGCTCCATCTCGGTTAGGTAGACATGGCGCTCGTTCTTCGGCGATGGCTTGCGGAGCTTGCCGTCCAGCGGTAGGTCGATCCAGTCCCATTCGCGGTACGACAGCGAGAGTACCCGCTTGACGACCTGTATGCGGTTGTTGATAGTCGACTGCGCCAGTCCCTTCTCCTTGAGAGCCTTCTGCATTCTGCGCGCCGCGTCCAGCAGTTCCTGTCCGATGATTACGCCGGGAGCATGCTCGTCCATCCACCTCGCCACCAGCAAGATGTGTTGCTTCTGCGAGCGTACATCGTATTCGCTGACCATCCGCTGCAGCCCCTCGGAAAAGGTGTACTTTTGCTTACGCCCCATGACGCCGTTGAACTCATCTTCTTGCCGCTGAGCCTCCGCCTTCAGGGCATACTGCTTTGCTTCTCCCTCTGTGCGAAAAGTTCGCTGAGTACGCTGGCCGTTGACGGTGCAGCGTACGACCCACGTGCCGCGATCTTTCCTTTGCGAGACTGTGTATCCCATAGTCGATCCTCTTTGGGTTGAGGATCGCGCCTGCATTTCTGAGCGTACCCTTCAACCGCCTCCCTATCAAAGCGCACCGCGCTCCCGAATTGGATAAAGCCAATTTCGTGCTTGTGCCCATATACCCAGCTCAGGCTCATACCCAGCTGGCGTGCGACCTGCTCCGGACGGAGTAGACTCTCCCCCATAGTTGCCCCTCCCCTTAGCACTACCCCGAAAGAAAAACTTGGTGTTGAGCCAATAATACGCAAACGTATTATTTCGTCAATGCGTTTTCGTATTAATATGGTCGTATAAGCTCGCCGAGTAGGCGGTGGGAAGTTAGGCTGCTCTTAAAGGCGGGTTCTGGCTTCGAGGGCAACTGCAATAATTTCTGAGGTTTTATCCAATAAAATCAAAGGATAAGATGGATTGAGAGGTTTCAGATACCGCTGCCCGCTTTCCTCGATGAGCTTACGGAACGTGGCACCTTGGCTGTCCGGAATCGTGGCAAGGACTAGTTTTCCAGGTATGGCGGGCTCGTCAGAGTCGAAAAGCACCATGGTTCCCTCTGGCAGGCTGGGTGCCACCCCGGTTGGGGCAGCCATGGCATCGCCCTTTACCTCAAGCCAGAAGCCTGTGCCTTTAGTCTGGAAGCCACTGGGTTCAACTCGCAGATCAACTGATTCCGCAGCGCTGTAGGACTGGAGAATAGCTGCTGCCTGTGTCCAGCGAAGTAGGGGATAGTGGTAGGTGGGGGGAGCTGGCTTTGCTTTTGCCAATCTGTGCACGCCCGCTGTGGCCACAGTGGCTAGAACATTTGGAAACGGTAAGCCTGATGGGCCAGACATGGAGGCCGTTGAATCATGGTTCGAAACCTCGTTCAGACCAGCGCGCTGAGGTAGCACATCACCATGAGCGAGATAGCTGGCAGTGGTGCCTAAGGCATTGGCCAGCTTTTCTAAATTAGAAATCCTAGGAGACTTGCTAGCCCCCTTGAGAATGCGATGAATGGTTGGCTGGGGGACCCCTGTTCGACGAGCAAGCTCGTTTTCACCGAGCTCTTGCTCTTCCATAAGCCTTCGTAGCCGTGAGCCGATGGAAGCGTCATCATTCATATGGGACAGCCTATGCACGTTAGCCTTCAAATTTGCTTATACGTAAATGTATAGGGTAAGATGGTGTAAGTCTAGAGGTGATCTCTCGGAAAGTGATTCTTCCGGAGCCTACCGGGAGACTGAAGATGCGAATCAACCAAGCTTTCCAGGAGGCCCGGATGAACACCACACAGGTGGTGAGGGCGTCGGTGTCTATATGAATGTCAATGCGACACCGGCGGCCAACTGTGTCGATGAACGTTTCTAAACTATGGCCAAGTGTTGCATTTAGTCATTGAGGTCGCATGCTTCTATAGAATCCGGGATTGAGTCTTGGCTTTTCTCCGACTTTGTCGGGATAAAATCGATAATGGTTGTTTTGGAAGCGTTCTACATATTTATTTTTTTCAAGTATCGCCAACGCTTCGTCCAGGCGGTCGCGAGTGAGGTGGCTGTAGCGGAGCATCCAGCTGGTTCCAAAAATGCTATTATATTGATCTTGGTAAGCATACATCTTATCGTATAATTTCTTAGCATCTTTCTGCGCCTGTGTCTCGGGCACTAGATATTCAAGAAAATGCATGGAGTAATGCATGCATATATCTCGGGCGCTGATAAAAGTTTCTTTTGTAATGCGGTCGCTGTCGTTTTCACAAAGATGAATAAGAGCCGCGACGCGGTCCATGTTTTCCATTAGCTTGCCGGCATGGTCCGTGGCTAGCTCATAAATGCCATTCACACGACATTGATGTTCAATGAACTTTTCGGTCAAGTTCCACTCTTCAGTCACTTCTGGTAAAAACTCGATAACTTGTGTCTTGGATAGTTTTAAGCCATCCTCACGAAGCGTTTTAAGTAGCAGATCATGAACGCGGAGGTTAAACGCGTCACAGTATGGGGTTTTTTCGGATTTTCCCTCGCTAGAATCCCGATAACCTATAAAAGAGCGAGGGTAGACCGTTAAAAAACGGGCTAATAGTCCTGATCCGCGAGCTCGTTTCCCGCGTCTTTCCAGGTAATGCTCAACGGAGCTTTTCTGTGTCATCAGGGCTGCGGTCAGGCGTCCCTCCGTAATGGTAAAACTTGTCCGGCTACTACGCCCCACCGTAACATCACTACCGCTCCACAGTGCATTGATCGCACTGGTGCTTTGCATGGCCAGGCCATTAAGGATCTCATCCGCCTCGCTGGAAACTAAGCAAGCAACGGGATAATGATCGTGCATCGAGTTCAGAAGCGCCTGTATCGAGGTGTCTTCATGAAGCAAATTAATAGTTTTAGCAAGCTCGGGTTTTTCGTCTTCCATGTTCCTAAGTCGCATTTCAATTTGTTCGCAGTCCTCCCCTCTTCTTACGGCCTTGCGTAATACAGAAAGCAATGTCTGGCGTTTGGTGCTCCATACTTCATGCTCGAATTCATGCTTACGCAGACGCTTTTTATTTTCGTTTTCTTGCTTTTTTTGAAAATCGCGAATGCTCTTGAAAAATTTTGATTCCAAGGCGGTCTTGCGGACGCCGGACTCAGCCACCGTCAGCAGCATCAGCGAGACAGGGTGGATCACATTCCGGTTCGGCATCTTGACCATATAACCGGCTTGGCAGGCGACAGAAAGCGCCCCAAGCGCTGTCGTTAGGGCCATTTCAGGGCTCACCTGCAGCTCATTGGCCACTTCGTCAACGGCGCTTTGTAACCTGGATGACGCGCTGAGCCGGGGCCACTTGTCACTAAGTAAGGGAAATTCAAATGGGACGGCTGCATCGTATTTTTGCATATCTTAAAGTTTTTGTGTGTTGCGAAAAGTGCGAATATTCGCGGATTTCGCGTTTAACATCAAGTACATTCATCATAATTTTAGATATGCGGTCGTGAACCAAGGACCAGCAGGGCTGCTGTTGCCTCAGAAGATGACTGAGCAGCATGCATGGCGAAACCGCATGCTGGGTGGTTCAATCGGCGCCTGCTTCCCAATCGAGCCCTTGGCGCAAGGCGTAAGGCTTGCCGTAGTAGTCCTTTTCATTTTCAAACATCCAAACCGCATGTGCGGCATCTGGGGAAAACTGGGTGGTTTGAAAACAACGAGTGCCCGGGCTCAGATCCTTCGAGTAGGCTTTGCACAGGTAACTGACCGCGTACATGATCTCGACCAAGCCTTCTGGACCATCCTTGCGGTAGATATGGAAGGGTACGACTTTTTTGATAATAATCTTCTTGGCCGGTTTTCCATCCTTGGCCGGGATGTCCTTAAATCGGCGTTGCTTACAGAACTCGACCAATCCAGGCATTTCGGAATGAGCACGATTGCCCAGGGCGAAAGCCCAAGCCCGTATCACGCGGTGCGCCATTGTGTTGCTCAGGTACTGACCATCGCTTTCAGGCGTCGGTTTGTAGCTCCCCAAGTGTCTGAAGGCATCACCGTTGACTAGAATGAGGACATGGTAATGGGGCTTGGCCTTGTCAGGGTCAAGGATCTTATCGCCCCGTCGACGCTTGCGCTTCATCCATACTCGGTCCAGTTTCTCTCTCGCCCAGATCGCATGCAGTTTGGCTGAACGCTTACCGCTCGCTCGATTTAACTCCGCTTGTAATCGATCTTGGAATTTTCGTATTAAGCCGTTATGATCGTATTTCAGCGGGTCAGTCATTTTCTCAGGAGTATGCAGATCTACCCGAAAGCCAAAAGTATGATAGTACTTTGACTGTAGATATTTAATAAGCGCAAACGCCTCATTTAAATAATTCAATACCAAAGGTCCTTTTTTACGATCTTGCTTAACATGGTAGCCACGGTAAGTGTTGGCCCAGTGGCAAGTTAGGTGCTTGCGCAGGGGATGTCGCTTGGGGTAAAGATAAAAGATGGAATTCGGGTTCATGGACATGGGTTTGTCTCCGCTAAGGGATTGAGAGAAGGGTCGTTGGGATATAAGCTCACATCTAAACAGCAATATGGTCCCTAAGCCTTGTTAAGCAGGGCTAGATAACGTGTAGACGAGTCGGCAGTTTAATGAATCGAATACCAGGTATAGATGGTAGTCCTGGGCGAGGTTTTAATAGCAGGTTGTATGATCTAATAACACTCAGGCAACCCTTGGGTAGGGTTGCCTATGTTTCAATAAGTACTATTATTTTATAAGTTGGTTGGGTTTGCTTTGGGTGCTATATAAGACAAGCAACATCTAGGTGTCTAGGACACCATACTACCGTTTACCGGAGTTGGATTATTTCCCTGGCTATGATTCACCTCATCTTTCAATTAATAAACGTTAGTGTGGCCAAGCGATTGGCGCGCCTGCTGCTGTAAAAAGTTATCCCACTCGGATTGCTCTAAATAACGCGAGCCAACCAGGCTCGCAATTATGTTCGTGACTCGCCTCTGACGCCGTCTCATGTCATTAACCCTGGTGGTGAAAAAATACGGCAGCGCAGGAATTTGGCTGTCAGCGATTCGGATAGTGCCTGTTTTACGCAGTGTTGCCCTAGTGGGAAGGGCATTCATCGCTATCCCTGCGTCATCTCAAGAATTCGTTCCCGATTAAATTTAAAAAATTTTCAGCCACGTATTACCTCCCTGAAGTCGGGAAGCAATGACTATCTCGACGCGTCTTTTCCGTAATCAGGAGGTCAGCATGACGATCACGTGTCCGAGCTGCGGCTCGCTGCGCACGCGTCCCTTGCATCGGGGGCGAAAGACCGGGGCCGGCATCGGCATGGCAGCGGGGTCTGCCGGTGGCGTTGCCGGGGCCCTGAGCGGGGCCGAGACTGGCGCCCTGGTCAGTGCCTGGGCCGGGCCGGTCGGTCTGGCCCTCGGCAGCCTCACCGGGGCCGTCTTTGGGGGACTGGTCGGCGGCACTGCCGGCGGGATAACCGGTGCCCGCTTGGGTAATGAACTCGATGCCCGGGTGCTCGACAACCACGAGTGCCTGGCCTGCCGCCACACCTTCCGATCCACCCCGTAACTTCCAAGCGCTCCTCGCGCTAGCCCGCTGTTCCCTCGCTTTCTCTTCCCATGGCCCGCGGCCTCGCCGGCGGCGGGTCGTTATGCCGTATTCATCACCCTCACACAGGAGTCATTCCCATGGCCCATCAGATCGAACGCATGGCCTACGTCGGCGATACCCCCTGGCACGGGCTGGGGCAGCAGTTGTCGCGCCACCAGCCCCTCGAGATCTGGCAGCAGCAGGCCGGCATGGACTGGCGGATCGAAGAAGCCCCGGTACGCTTCGTCGCCAATTCGACGTCTCACCTGGGCAGCATCCATGCCTTCCCCGAGCAGAAGGTACTCTATCGTTCCGACACCCAGGCACCGCTGTCGGTGGTTTCCCAACGCTACAAGGTGGTCCAGCCGGCGGAGGTGATGGAGTTCTATCGCGACCTCACCGAATCCGCCGGCTACGAGCTCGAGACCGCCGGGGTCCTCAAGGGTGGACGCAAGTTCTGGGCACTGGCGCGTAGCGGCCTGAGCACCTCACTCAAGGGCCAGGATGCGGTCAACGGCTACCTGCTGCTGGCCACGTCCTGCGATGGCTCGCTGGCCACCGTGGCCACACCGACCACGGTCCGCGTGGTGTGCAACAACACCCTGACCATCGCCGTGGATGGCATGACCCAGGGGGTGAGGGTGCCGCACAGCACTGAGTTCGATGCCCGGCGCGTCAAGCAGCAGTTGGGTATCTCGGTCTCCCAGTGGGACGATTTCATGGTCCGCATGAAGGCCCTCGCCGAGCGCAAGATCAGCCGGGATGAGGCCAGGGCGTATTTCCAGGCGGTGATCTGCAATGCCGAGGAACCGCTGGACGATCCGTCCAGGCTGCCCAACTACCGTGCGCTTAATCGCGTCCAGAAGCTCTATCACGGCGAGGGCCGGGGCGCCGATCTGTGTACCGCCAGGGACACCGCCTGGGGCCTGCTCAACGCCGTCACCGAGTATGTCGACCACGAGAAACGCGCCCGCAGCAACGACTACCGCATGGATTCTGCGTGGTTCGGCCAGGGCGCCAACCTCAAAGACAAGGCCCTTGCGTCGGCGCTTGCGCTGGTCGCCTAACGCCAGGCGTCCCCGGCGCAACGGTCCTTCAAGTCGTCCCTGTTTCCTCTATCCCCGTCAGCCCTTTCACCCCTGACCCATCACGGCATAGCGCCCGGCCTCCTCAGGGCCGGGCGTTTCTGTTTGGAGTGTCACTCATGTCTTCGTCATTGCCCTTTGTACTGTGCCAGTCGCTAACCCAGCTGGCCCGACAACTGCTCGAGAGCGAGCGCCAGGAGGCCCGGACCCACGTACTGGCTCGCGGCCGGATCTATCGCGTCACCGTCGAACTGACCCCGGTACCGCTGGAGCAGGTGCGCGACGTCATCAACGCCTATGAATGAATCGGGAGATATCACCATGGCTACCACCCCTAAGACCCGACAGACAGCGATCGAGCCGATCCCGGTCGTTACCCAGTCTCAACCCGACAGCACCGCGATCATCCAAGTGATCGAGCGCGCTGCGCTCAATCCGGATGTCGATATCGACAAACTTGAGAGGCTCCTGCAAATGCAGGAGCGTGTGCTGGATCGCCAGGCGCTGATGGCCTACAGCGCCGCCATGGCGGCCATGCAGACCGAACTACCCAGCATCGTCGAGCGTGGCAAGACCAACAACGGTCACTACGCCACCCTGGAGGATATCGTCGATACCGTGCGCCCGATAATGAAAAAGCACGGCTTTGCGGTGAGCTTCCGCATTCAGACCCAGGAACGCGGCATTCAGGTGACTGGGGTACTGATGCACCAGGACGGTCATCGCGAGGAGACCAGCATGCTGCTGCCGGCCGATGGCAGCGGCAACAAGAACGCCGTGCAGGCCTTCGGTTCCTCGACCAGCTACGGCAAGCGCTACGTGCTCTGTGCCTTGCTCAACATCACCACCCGGGGCCAGGACGACAATGGCCAGACCGCCGCCCCGGTCAAGCTGGTCACACCCTTCCAGGCCGGCCAGCTCCAACAGCTGATTACCGCCTGCCCGCCGGCCACCCAGGAATGGTTCATCGGCAAGTACGGCCAGGCCGAGCGAGTGCCACGCAGCGACTTCGACAAGCTGCGGGCTTCCCTGCACAAGCGGGCCCAGCCCAATCCTCGACAGCACTGACCGGCCAACGAGGGGACCGCCCCTCGCCATCTATGCCGTCTCGGCGAAATCCCGACGAATAACCCAAGAAGGAGAATGTCATGCAGATCCTGACCATGGAACAGGGCACGCCCGAGTGGCAGGCCGCGCGCCTCGGCATCATCACCATGTCCGAGCTCAAGACATTGCTGGTCAAGGGTAAGGGACCCGGCGGTTTCGGCACCGGGGCCCTGAGCTACATGCATCAACTGATTGGCGAACGCATCACCGGCGAGCCGGCCGATGCCTTTCAGGGCAACGCCCATACCCAGCGGGGTCATGAACTGGAACCCATGGCCCGCGAGCTTTATCAGGAAGCCACGGGGCTGCCACACCTAAAGCAGGTGGGCCTGATTCTCAACCACGGCGTCGGCTATTCGCCGGACTGTCTGGTGGACAGCCGCGGCCTGGCCGAGATCAAGACCAAGCTGCCCCGATACCAGATCGAGGTGCTGCTCGCCGGTGAGATCCCCTCGGAGCACGTCGCCCAGTGTCAGGGCGGGTTGTGGGTCAGCGAGCGGGAGTGGATCGACTTCGTCAGCTACTGGCCGGGCATGCCGTTGTTCGTGAAGCGGGCCTACCGCGACGATGCATTGATCCGCACCATCGCCGAGCGTGTCGAGGCGTTCCACGAGGAACTGGAGCGTCGCCTGACCATGGTCATGGCGGCATGAGGAGAGAACATGTACCACCGCAAGCTTAGCGCCGGCGAGAACGCCGGCACCTATCGCATCACCGACACGGTGACCGAAGCGGAGCTCTTGAGCATCGCCAAAGCCTTTGCCCGTCGCCGGCTGGCCAGGGGGCGCAAGATCACCCAGCCGGCGCTGGCCTTCGAGTACCTGCAGATCCTGCTGCAGGACGTCGAGCACGAGGTTTTCAGCGCCGTGTTCCTAGACAGTCAGCATCGGGTGATCTGCTTCGAGGAACTGTTTCGCGGTACCATCGACTCGGCCAGCGTCTACCCGCGCGAAGTGGTCAAGCAGGCTTTGGCCTGCAACGCCGCTGCGATGATTCTGGTCCACAACCATCCATCGGGCGACCCCGAGCCCAGCGATGCTGATCGACGGATTACCCAGCGCCTGAAGGAAGCGCTAGGAATGATGGAAATCCGGGTCATCGATCACATCGTGGTCGGGAGTGACGGGTGTGCTTCATTCGCGGAGCTGGGGTTTCTCTGAAAGCGTATCACGACATTCACCGGCGCTGCCCTTTTGGGCAGCGCCGGCATATCATCTAAATTTTTTTGCCATTATCAAGCAGCTTCGTTGAATTTCTCGATGAGTTCCTTCAAATTCGTTGTTTTTCTCACCAATCAACTCAAGGAGAAGCAGCGTGGTCGAGGTTCACCCGGATGTATGGCAAGAAGCGAAGAGAGCATTAGGGTTTGAGTATGTTCCTGATGATGAGCTGACTGAGGAGCAGATCAGGCTTATCGAGAATTTTATACGGTCGAACTACGATAGATACGCATACGTAGGCTCAGACGACTAACCTACCCTCCCAGTTTTGAATCTTCCTCCAGCATGTAGATGAATTAACGTCACTCTAATAGTGACATTTATAAGCCCGCACATCTTTTCCCGGATGATTCTCTGAAGAAGCTCCATCATCCGGGACCCTACATGTGGCAACGGATCATGGCAGCACGATACCTGATAGGTCAATGTTGCATTCCGGTTACTGATACAACCCGTGGATTAACGCCTTTTTTGATAGCTTCGCATGAATACGAATTTTAAAATCACATGCCTTCTGACCTAGACTCACCCACACCCGTGATTACTAGCCACGGCATAAAACCGGTGCTGCCTTTTGGGCGGCACCGGTTATCATACATTTTTTATGCTGAACGCAAACTGCCAGAATTCCTGCTGCATAATGCCAATCTTCGTACCGGCTTTATTGTCAATGCGATGAACCAGTTTTAATCCAAGTTTTTAGGTTCGGAGTAAGGGTTTCATCACAGAATTCCCGGAAACTGAGGACGTTTTCGTGCCCCTCGTACTCGGTTTCTTTTGATTTTCTTAGGCTTTCTGGAATCACTAAATGCACGCCGAATGAAGCCATATCTTCGATAGTATTGCTGGCAATGTTCTCGTCGACTGTGGTAAGAAACAGGCGGCGGCCCTCCATTTCGCGTTCGACCTGCTTCCAGCGCTCGCGCAGAGTCGTTTTTGCACTAAGGATCAAGCCTGTTTCCGATCCTTCTTTTTTGCTGTCGATGAATTCGAGTGAGGGCAAAATAAAGTCAGGACGTTTTTTTGAGGCGAGAATAACCTGCTTTTCGAATGGAACTTTTCCATCGCCTAGCATTGCCTCGATATGGTGCTCGTATGAATAACCGGCACGAGATTTACGCTGCTGACTAGCCGAGAGCATTAACGCATCAATAGCGGGCAGTTCGTCAATCAGTTTGCGTATAATGTCTGAAGTCCTTATTTTGATTGGCTCGTCGCCCATGACTATTCGGATAAGCTCCACAGAGCGTTCGCGACGTTGAAATTCGCGAAAAATACCCCACTCAATCTTTCGGCTAATTTCTCGAAGAGCGTCTCCGGGAGAATCCATGGAAAATGGACTAATGTTTACCAATCCATGTCTTTTCATGAAAACCTGTCTTGCACGAAAAGCTATCTCATAACTTGTTGGCATGACAGAATTTTCTGCTGCGAACCTTGCAATGGCGCCGTCTTCCCAGGCTGAAATAACCTCTTCGGCGAAATCCATGATTCGCGCAGTTTCTTCTGACTTTTTTTCTTCAGGCCTGAAGATGCCGACTTTGAAATCAGGGTCGAGGTTAAAAATATCAGAGAGAAGGGCAGTTTCTTCGCTAGCCGAATCCAGAGTAAGGCACTCAAAAACCGTCTCGTCGGCGAGCTGGATACAGCCTATAAGCAGGAATGAAGCGGGTAACAGTTCTGAAAAAGCTGACTTGGGAATCCTCGTCAGATGAGTCTCTTCACTCTTGCTTCGATAATTTACGAGACGACTTTTTCTATATCCTTTTTCGAATTGCGGCCAGTATGTTAAAAAATAGGCCTCCCATATCTCATTGGTTTTCCCATCCTCTCGCTCTTTTAATGTCAATGTCGGAAAGAAGCCACTGTCACGCTGTGCGTGCGGGATGTATACGCCATTCTGATGTTTGGTTTGGTCATAAGACCAGTCTCTATCATTATTCTCAAGCTTTTTGACAAATACTTGGCTGGCCCTGTCGAGGAATTGCAATAAAACATCGGCATCTTCAGATGGTTTTTCAATATCGAGCTCTGGGTTATTTTTCATTTTCTCTCTTTGATTGTTGAATCTTCTTTTCTGGTTAAGCTACAGTTGTTCGCTTCAGCAGTTTCTTGATGTGCTTTGCGTATTCATGTTTTTTTCGGCCGAGTTTTGGGAGGTTTTTTTGGCCACTCTGTCCAGGAGTCTTCGCCCATAATCAAATCATCGATTTGGGATGCTTCACTGGAGTTATGTTTTAAACCACATTCCCATATCACCAGCACACGCCAGCCTGCGTCAGTCAAGGCCGTCTGTTGGCGCTTGTCACGAGCGACATTGCCATCTAGTTTTTCACGCCAGAAATTTTTTCGAGTGGCAGGGGAGGTTGCGTAGAAGCAGCCCGCGTGACGATGCCAAAAGCAGCCGTGAACGAAGATCGCGAGTCGATATTTTGGCAGGACGAGGTCCGGCTTTCCCGGCAGGCCCGCGCGGTGCAGACGATAGCGGAAGCCCCGGGCGTGCAGGTAGCGACGTACGGCAAGCTCGGGGTTGGTATTCTTGCCCTTGATCGCGGACATCATCCGCGACCGAGTCTGTGGGTCGACGATGTCGTTCAACTAACCCCCTGCTATAGCTGGAGTGTCTGACGCTCTCGCAATAGGGTAATGAGTTCGGAAACGTCCATCAGGTTGCCCGTTTGCGTCGTGGAATAGGTTTCATGCAGTCTCCGAGGCAGGACAAGGGTCAGGCTTGCCTGCTTCATTTCCGTGGTTTGATGCTCCGATATCCCAGGTTGCAGGGTAAGAAGATGCTTCTCGGGGATCCTCCGTGCTTCATTCAGCACCTGTCGCCAGCGATCCTTGCAAGTGGTCTTGACGCCAAGCATCGTCAACCTAGCATCAGGCCAGTCCGGATCCTGGTATTTCTCGGCGCCGGGAAAAAGAAAGTCCGGCCTTGATCGGTTTTCGGTTTGGGCCCCTCGCTGGTGATCCACACCGTTTTCGAGAAAGATCCATTCGAGATGATTCTCCAGCGCGTGACCTGCCCGGGACTTTCGACGGTTGTGGACGCCAAGCGAGAACTGCATGAATTCATCGACATTGTTCGCCCAGGTCTCGGCCTTGCCCCTGAGTTGAGCGCTGACTATGTGGCTTTCCAGTTGCCGGAACAGCGTCTCTTCACGGTCGATCAGCCTGACCAGTGTTTCATCCGGAATCTCGATTGCGTTGATATCCTGCCCAAGCGTTTCCAGTGCCAGTCCCGAGAGTTCGCGCGTTTTCGGAAATCTGGGGCCGAAGCGGTCGAGCATGAGCTCCAGCCAGGTGTCGGAGGCCTCCTCCTCGACTTCAAGCCCGGCACTCTCTGCCACGTAGTTGAAAAGGGCATTGGACTGCGGAGTGACCTTATCAGTGTCGATCGTGGTGAAGCTCTTGCCCGGCACCTTCGACATCCCGAACAACCAAAGGATGTCGCCTCGGTCAGGGCTTTCCTCACTGAGGATCAAAAGCAGCATTGTGCCGTCGTGGCGAAGCGCGCTGATCAGCGTGTCGCCCTCGGCAGCCTTCTGCATTACCTCGTTATCGCGAAAGTAGAGCCTATGTTCGCTTCGTGAAGGATGACGCTCCCGTGCGTCGTACCAGGTTACCTGATCATCCAGTGCAAGGCGGTCTTCCTCGGCCTCGCCAAGATAGATGAATGCAGCGGGAAAGATTCTCCGGTCCACTCCCAGATAGCTCTTCATGGCGTTGGTGCCGTTGAATTCGTGCTGATTTGAGGTGTGCCGCTCTGTTTCGACGGCGCTCAGACGCTTGATGGAGATCCCGGCAAAATGGTGACTGAGAGATGACATGGCCGTTCCATAACACAACGAAAACGAAGAAGACGGCCAGTGGCCGCCCTCATCTCGGATAGAGTAACGCCATGCTGCGGTAACGTGGCCCTAAATGGCAAGCTGCAGTTCGGGTTGCTGCTGCTCTGACTGCTCCATTTCCCTGAGCTTGCGACGCGCCTCGATGATGCGGGGCTTCATCAGTTCGGCGACAGCCTCGAACACGGGGACGACGACCGAGTTTCCGAACTGGCGGTAGGCCTGGGTGTCCGAGACCGGTATGACGAAGCGGCTTTCGCCGGGTGCGTCGAAGCCCATCAGGCGTGCGCACTCCTGAGGGGTCAGGCGGCGGGGGCGGTTGCGCAGGTTTTCCGGTGAGTCGAAGGGCTTTAGATCATCAAAACCGCGGTCGACCAGGATCTCCGAGCCGTCCTTGTGGTAGCGGGCCGAAAGGGTGCGCGCAACGTCGTTCGGGCCGGTGAGGCCGAATCCGAAGCCGTTGCCCTTTTCGCGATGCTTCTGGGCGTAGCGGTACAGGTATTCCCACAGCTTGGGCGTTAGGATGTACTTGTCGTCGACGTCGTCATCCAGCAGATCGCTGAAGGAGGGGCGATGCTTCGGGTAGACCTTCCCGAGATCCCGCAGGGTGAAGCCCTGGTGCACGTTCAGGTCCCGGCGGAAGCCGACCAGCACGATGCGCTCACGGTGCTGGGGCACGAAGTGCCGAGCATCGATGACCTTGGGATCCTGTCCCTTCGGGGCTTCCACGTCGGCCACATCATAGCCGAGCTCGTCCAGTGCCTCGCAAATCACGCGGAAGGTTTTGCCCCTGTCGTGGCTCTTGAGGTTCTTGACGTTCTCGAGCATGAACGCCGGTGGCCGCTTGGCAGCGATGATCCGCGCAACGTCGAAGAACAGGGTGCCCTGGGCATCGCATTCAAACCCGTGCTTGCGGCCCAGCGAGTTCTTCTTGGAAACACCGGCGAGTGAGAAAGGCTGGCAGGGGAAGCCGGCGAGCAGAACGTCGTGGTTCGGGATCTCCCTGTGAATATGTTTGTAGGCCGTTTCCTCATCCACGTCGGTGCGTGCCGACAGGGTGATATCGCGAATGTCGCGGTTGAATCGGTGTGTTGCCGGGTCGCAGTAGTGGTTGGCCTTGTAGGTGCGAACTGCGTACTTGTCCCACTCCGAGGTGAAGACGCACTCGCCGCCGATCGACTCGAACCCCTGACGAATCCCGCCGATGCCGGCGAAAAGGTCAATGAAGGTGAAAGCGGCACGGCCCTGATGGCGGGGGGCCTTCGGCAGCATGGCGATCAGGCGGCGTGCCTCGTTACGGGTGATCCTCTGCTTCGCCCGGCCCTTGATCGTGCGGTTCAGGGTTTCGCGACACCAGCGGTCGTCTACCTCCCGCAGGGCAGCAGCGACAGTGCCCTGGTCGTAGATCTCGAGCACCCGCTCCAGCAGCTGACGGTCATCCAGCAGGTCGTAGTGGGACGTGTGGGCCGTTGGGTCGGCTGCGTCCTGCTTATCGAGGTCCGGGAACAGGGACATGTGGCTTCCTCTGGGTCATATCTGTGACGGAATGTCTAAATTGTATTCCCTTTGGATGGCTCTGCGCCAGGACCTGACGAGATTTTTTGGGGTATACGGATTTAATGGTTGATGGGGCACCTTCACCCCATCAATCTGATACCACCCTCAGATGGT
>NZ_PXNS01000050.1 GCF_003045775.1 Halomonas litopenaei
ACGATCAGCCGACCCTCGAGATCGCCGATACCGCCGAGACCGTGGTCGAAGGCCAGAGTGCCAACGGTACCTGGAGCACCGAGGCCGGTGCCGATGGTGCCACGGTGACCGTGACCGCCGGCGGCATCGACAAGGTGCTGGGCGACGGTGCTACCGATACCGTGACCTTCGATCTTGATGAAGGCACCCTGACCGTCGGTCGCGACGGTTCTTGGACCTTTGACGCCAAGGACAACCTCGACCAGGGCAACAGCCCGTCGATCGACTTCACCATTGCCACCGTCGACAGCGATGGCGACACCGCCACCGATAGCCACACCGTCACCATAACCGACGGGACCGGCCCGAGCGTTTCGGTCACCGGCAGCGATCCGGCCAGCAGCAATGCGTCCGTTTCCCTGCAGG
>NZ_PXNS01000051.1 GCF_003045775.1 Halomonas litopenaei
TCACCTACCAGTTGTGTTGCTTAAGGGCTGGTCCCCGTTCGCTCGCCGCTACTAGGGGAATCTCGGTTGATTTCTTTTCCTCGGGGTACTTAGATGTTTCAGTTCCCCCGGTTCGCCTCTCATGTCTATATATTCAACATGAGATACCCAAGTTACCTTGGGTGGGTTTCCCCATTCAGAGATGTCCGGGTCGCAGGTCGTTTGCCACCTCGCCGAACCTTATCGCAGGCTTCCACGTCTTTCATCGCCTCTGACTGCCTAGGCATCCACCGTATGCGCTTCATCGCTTGACCATATAACCCCAAAGGGTCTGTCAATCGATGATGTCACGACAATTGCCGGATACGCTTGAAACGTATCTTACTTTGTCAGCATGATATACATTGTTAAAGAGC
>NZ_PXNS01000052.1 GCF_003045775.1 Halomonas litopenaei
TCAAGAGCAGCACCGGCAACGATGACCTGGTGCGCTACGAGGTGAAGGACAAGGACGGCGACTGGGTTCCGATCAATGCCGATGACACCACGGTCAGCGGCGAGTACGGCACCCTGACGGTGAACACCGACGGCAGCTGGTCGTACACCCTGACACGCAGCGCGAGTCAGGACGACAAGGACAAAACGGGTCTGGACGATAGCCTGGCCGAGACCTTCGGTGTGCGGGTGGTGGACAGCGATGGCGATACCTCCGACCCGGCCAATCTCACTATCGCCATCGGTGACGATGGCCCGAGTGCCGTGGCCGACACCACTAGCACCGGCGAAGACACCCCGGTCAGCTACAACGTGCTGAATAATGACGACGGCACCAGCGACACCC
>NZ_PXNS01000053.1 GCF_003045775.1 Halomonas litopenaei
CCGTGGACGACGCCGCCAACACCGGCGAAGACACCCCCGTCACCTACAACGTACTGGCGAACGACACCCAGGGTGTGGATGGCGCCAGTGTCAGCGGCGCGAGCCTGCGTGATCCGAGCCAGGGCAGCGTGAGCTTCGACAGCGACACCGGTGAGGTGACCTTCACCCCGGCGGACGGCTTCGAGGGCGATGCGGTCATCGACTACACCATCACCGATGCCGATGGCGACACCAGCGACGCGGTGTTCACCGTCACCGTGGCGGCGGATTCCACGCCCACCGTCAGCGTGCCGGACGATTCCCCCGAGTCCGAGGGCGGTCAGTTCAGCGTCAGCGAAGCCGGATTGCCGGGCGGTAGCGCGGCAGGCGACGGCAGCCAGTCC
>NZ_PXNS01000054.1 GCF_003045775.1 Halomonas litopenaei
CCTTAAACGACACGTCATCTGACTGTCGGTAAGTGCTCACAATGAATTACCTGATCAAGCAAGAGTAACGACTGTTTGGGATTTATGCCCAATATTGCTCGGCAATGGGTCTGTAGCTCAGTTGGTTAGAGCGCACCCCTGATAAGGGTGAGGTCGGCAGTTCAAGTCTGCCCAGACCCACCATCTTCATAAGTTCAGCGAGTGCACGCCTTTGGTGTGGTGAAGATCGGTGAGCTCGCCGGGTAGCATCGGATTTGCCCAGGCCCATCGTTTGATAGCTGGTTCTGGTCAAGCATACCCGACAGGATATGGGGCCATAGCTCAGCTGGGAGAGCGCCTGCCTTGCACGCAGGAGGTCAGCGGTTCGATCCCGC
>NZ_PXNS01000055.1 GCF_003045775.1 Halomonas litopenaei
AGACTTGATATCGCCTGGTGGCGAACAAGCATCTTGCTTAGAACTTGACGACTGTTTTACTCGAGATGAGAAATGGTGGAGCCTAGCGGGATCGAACCGCTGACCTCAACACTGCCAGTGTTGCGCTCTCCCAGCTGAGCTAAGGCCCCATATCGATTTGGGTTGTTGACTAGAACCAGCTGAGAAATGGTGGGTCTGGGCAGATTTGAACTGCCGACCTCACCCTTATCAGGGGTGCGCTCTAACCAACTGAGCTACAGACCCATTTGTCACGCTGGGTCTTAGCATTTAACCCAAACAGTCACTGCTCTTGCTTGATCAGGTAATTCATTGTGAGCACTTACCGACAGTCAGATGACGTGTCGTTTAAGGAG
>NZ_PXNS01000056.1 GCF_003045775.1 Halomonas litopenaei
CCCCCGTAGGGCGTATGCGGTATTAGCCTGGGTTTCCCCAGGTTATCCCCCACTACCGGGCAGATTCCTATGCATTACTCACCCGTCCGCCGCTCGACGCCTCCTAGCAAGCTAGGATCGTTTCCGCTCGACTTGCATGTGTTAGGCCTGCCGCCAGCGTTCAATCTGAGCCATGATCAAACTCTTCAGTTTAAAGTCTGATAGTCCGTTAAGCGGACCAAACTTGGCTCAAGGTTCAAACGTCTCGTTTGACGAGTCGCTTGCCTTGATATTTCAGTGACAGTGTCACTGACTCATCGGCAAGCGCCCACATGAATTACCTGATCAA
>NZ_PXNS01000057.1 GCF_003045775.1 Halomonas litopenaei
ATATGTGGGGCCGCGCCGATAACCCCCTCGGCGCGGTCCGGCCGCTCGCAAGCTCGCGTCGTTCGTCACCCCTTGCAGCTTCGCTGCAAAAGCTCGGGGTGACTCACCCCCATGCGAGGGCGCTGTTGTTTGTGTGACGCCCTGAGGTCGTTTGCAGGAAGCCCATTGGGAGCGAGGCCATGCGGCGTTGCCGCAGTCCTCGAGAAGAACTTCGGGGTGACTCACCCCCATGCGAGCGGACTTGTTGTCTAAGCGTCATCGTCAGGCATTTATTCAGAAGAAGCCCAATTCCGAGAGGAGTTGGGCCTTCTTTTGTGTAAA
>NZ_PXNS01000006.1 GCF_003045775.1 Halomonas litopenaei
AAACCGCTCAGCGCCGATGGTAGTGTGGGGTCTCCCCATGCGAGAGTAGGTCATCGTCAGGCATTTACATAAACAAAAACCCCCAGCTCCGAAGGAGTTGGGGGTTTTTGTTTATGTCTGTACGATGACCCTTCCTCGCATGCGAGAGTAGGGTGAGAGCCGCCCGGACAATGCAACGCATTGTCAGGCTCGAACGGGCGAGGGATGTAAAGCCGCTTGCGGCGCCCCGAGCCCAGGCTCAAGGCCACGAAGTGGCCGCAGAGGCGTCAGGCATTTATTCAGAAGAAGCCCAATTCCGAGAGGAGTTGGGCTTTTTCGCATGCATGGGGCAGACCCCGCTTTTTATATGTGGGGCCGCGCCGATAACCCCCTCGGCGCGGTCCGGCCTGGCTCTTCTCAAGGGCGGGCTCGCGTCGTTCGTCCCCCCTTGCAGCTTCGCTGCAGCCCTTGTGAAGAGCGCTGGGGTGACTCACCCCTATGCGAGCGACATTGCTGTCTAAGCGTCATCGTCAGGATTTTCTTTAGAAGAAGCCCAATTCCGAGAGGAGTTGGGCTTCTTTCGTTTCTGCTTCCCCTGCGGAATGCTGCTCTGGATGGAACGAAGGTGATAAAGAAAGATCAAAATGGCATATTCATCGTACACAGAGCGAAGGAGGTGCCAGATGCAACGAATTCGTCATTCCGAGGGGCGGCCACAGGTGACGGGATTCTTCGATACCGCGACATCGAGCGTCCAGTACGTGGTCACGGACCCCGATACCAGACGGTGTGCCATCATCGATCCGGTGCTTGATTTCGATGCGGCCTCCGGTGCGACGTCCACCGCCAGCGCGGATGAACTGCTTGGCTACGTGAAGGAGCACGGCCTCGAAGTCGAGTGGGTGCTGGATACCCATCCCCATGCCGATCATCTGTCGGCGGCGCAGTATCTCAAGCAGCAGACGGGGGCGCCGACGGCGATTGGGCAGAAGATCACCGAGGTACAGGCGCTGTGGAAGGATATCTATCATTGGCCGGAGCTGGCCTGCGACGGTAGCCAGTGGGACAGGCTGTGGGCCGAGGGGGATCGCTTCTCCATCGGTAGTCTCGAGGTCGAGGTGTTGTTCTCTCCCGGGCATACCCTGGCGTCGGTGACCTACCGCGTCGGTGATGCGGCCTTCGTCCACGACACCCTGTTTCAGCCTGACTTCGGCACGGCCCGGGCAGACTTTCCCGGTGGCGACGCTCAGGCGTTGTGGCAGTCGATACAGGACCTGCTTGCCTTGCCGGAAGATACCCGCATATTTACCGGGCACGACTATCGCCCTGGAGGCCGAGAGCCCCGGTGGGAGAGCACGGTGGCTGAGCAGCGCCGTGACAACATCCATCTCCAGGGTCAGCACGAGGCCGGCTACATCGCCATGCGCAATGGACGCGACCAGGACTTGCCGATGCCTGCGCTGATGCTGCCGTCACTCCAGGTGAATATTCTGGGAGGGCGTTTGCCCAAGGCAGAGTCCAACGGTCGTCGCTACCTCAAGATCCCACTCAACGCCTTTTAAGCGCCGTGACGGCTGCTGAGAGCGGCCTCCGAGAGCGGAGTCCATGAATATTTCTGCGGCGGGCGCTTGCCGATAGGGTCCGGTGAATATCATCCAGTGATGGTTCCTCGGGCCTTGCCCTTTCGTTATCGACGTCGTTATCGAGCGCGGGCGCTTGGGCATGCGTCTCTGGTGAAGTGTCTGCTTTCACGCTAGGTTGGTCAGACGGTGATTGGCTTGCAAGCTCACAAAGGAGGCAGCATGCCCCGTCTCGACCGCTATGGACTGGCGACGCGCACCATCCATGGCCAGCAACAGCGTGATCCCTTCGGCAGTCCCCATATGCCGATCTACGACACCACGACCTTCGCCTTCGATGATACGGCCTCTCTGCGAGAGGTCGGAGAAGGGAAGAAGCGTGGAGGATTCTATTCGCGCTATGGCATGAATCCGACGTTGTACGCCCTCGAGGACGTGTTGGCAGGACTGGAGGGCGCCGAGGCCGCCCTGAGTTTCAGTGCAGGGATGGGGGCCATCAGCGCCTTGCTGCTGGCCCACGGTAAAAAAGGGGTGGTGGGCTACGGTGAGATCTACGGTGGCACCCTGGGGCTGATGGCGAAGGGATTGCCAAGCCTCGGTTATCCCGTCGACCTGGTGTTGGACGATGAAGGCGACGCTCTCGAGCGGAGGCTACGCGAGGGCATTGGTCTGGTCTTCGTGGAGACACCGAGCAACCCGACCCTTGCCATCACCGATATCGAAAAGCTGGCTAGGCAGGCGCACGCCCATGGCGCACTGGTGGTGGTGGACAATACCTTTGCCACGCCGGTCAACCAGCTGCCGCTGCCACTCGGCGCCGATCTGGTGGTGCACAGCGCCACCAAATATCTGGGAGGGCACAGTGATCTCACCGCAGGGGCGGTGATGGGCACTCGTGCGTTGCTGGAGCCTATCGATTGGTGGCGTCAGTCCCTGGGCAGTGCACCATCGCCGCAGACAGCGTCATTGTTGTCGCGAAGCCTCAAGACCCTGTCGGTTCGAGTGGCGCAGCACAACCGTTCGGCGCAGACGATCGCCGAAGCGCTGCAATCGCATGCGGCAGTACGTCGTGTCCACTATCCTGGTCTGACGAGTCACCCCGGGCACGAGGTGGCCAGGCGGCAGATGCGTGGGTTCGGGGGCATGTTGACGCTCGAGCTGGAGGCGGACCTTTCGTTGACGGAGAAGATCGCGGAATCGCTTCGCTGGTTTGCCCTGGCACCAAGCCTGGGTGGCGCCGAAAGTCTGGTGACTCAGCCCCGCACGACCACCCACGTGGACTTGAGCGACGAGGAACGCCAGCGCAGAGGTATTTCGGACAGCATGTTGAGATTGTCGATAGGGCTCGAGGACGTGGAAGACCTGCTCGAGGATCTCGATCAGGCGCTGAGGCTTGCTTGAAGCAGCATGAAGAAGGCGGGGCAGGTCGATGCTATCTCGGCAGGGCGATTGTCTTGCCTGTATTTTTCAGCTTGGCCTGCGCGCGTCGGTGGTGACGCCGATCGTGTGACGGGCGCCTCTGCCTTCGGCTCCAGGGCGATTGATGGAGTCCAGTGTCAGGAGAAAGGGATGTTCGATACGCTTGGTCTTGCCCTGGTGATCGGTGTCGGCGGGACGGCGCTGCTGGATCTGTGGAATTGGCTGTTGAACAAGTCGATAGGGCAACCACTGCCACCCTGGCATCTGGTCGGCCGCTGGTTTTCGGGCTTGCCCAAGGGGAGACTGGTCCATCGCCAGGGGATCGCTTCCTCGCCTGCGATCGGCGGGGAGCTCGCCATCGGCTGGATCATGCACTACGTCGTGGGCGTGAGCTTTGCCTTGGCGCTGTTGTTGGTGTGGGGAGATGGCTGGGCGTTGGCACCGACCTTTGGCCCGGCCTTGATCGTGGGCCTGGTGACGGTAGGCGCGGGCTGGTTCATCCTGCAGCCTGGCATGGGAGTGGGGGTTGCCTGCTCGGGCGCTCCCAACCCGAGCCTCGCCCGCATGAACAACGTGGTGGGCCATATCGTCTTTGCCCTGGGCATGTATCTGGCGGCGCGTCTGATCACGGCGGGCTGAGCAGATACCTTGGGGTGAAGCGAGGTTCCAGATAGACGGTCTGGGCCGTCAGAGCAATGCTCTCGAGTGCCTTGTTCAATCGCTCCGGTGTCAGATCGGCCCCCGCTGCAGCCAGGGCTTCTCCGAGCAGGGCGCCAAGGGCGTAGCCGCGCAGGGCTTCGGGCCCCTGATCGTGGAGGGCGGCCCAGCTCAGGGCGTCCTGGTGCGGTATGGCGAGGATAACCTCATGGCCGGCTTCTGCCAGGGCAGCGGCGTGTTCGCCGAGATGATCCAGACAACCGACCAGGGTTCTGGGGGTGTCCAGCAGTTCACCATTTTCCAGTTCGTCGACAATATTGTCGCTGGCGACCAGGGTCACATCGGCTGCCGCCGAGAGCGGAAGACTCATGGTCATCAGCCGAAAGCGAAATTCGTCGCCAGGGCGGCCGAGCAGGCCCACGCGCTGTGCGCTGGTATTGCGCACTTCCTTGACGGAGGCCACCAGGCAGGCCGTCTGCAAGCGCTCTTCCAGCCGGTCGTCGATCTCGGCCAGGGTCGTTAACACGTCAGGCCGCGTCGTCACCTCGATACGTCGACCAAAAGCGCCGCCCTGGCTATTGAAGGCAGCAATGGCCGCGCTGAAGCCGATATCCAGGTCCGAATTTCCGGAGATGCCCACCAGCACTCGTGTGGGTTCGATGCCGGTGTCCGTCGCCGCCGAGAGCTGTTGCAGGTGGTCGATCAGCGAGTCCAGAACGTCGTCGTCCAGCGCGTAACGTGGCATCTGCGCAGACAGTCGGCGTTGATCGGGAGCGATGCCCTGACTCAGTGCCTTCAGCAGACTCGTTCGATCATAGCCAGGCTGGTGGTCTTCGCTGGTCAATGCCGTCCAATGGACAGCGGGTGCAGTGCCATCGATCCCCAGGCCATCGACACCGTGGCAGCTTGCACAGGAGGGATGAGGTGACTCGCCGTGGGTTCCCTGCTGGTAGAGGGTCTGTCCTGACGTCAGAGGAGGGGAGTCGGCGGCTCGGGCAGAAAGCACGATGCATGAGGCCATGACGGCAAGTCGAATGCTGGCTCTCAAGGCAGGGTGTCCTCCCGCTATTGCGTGTCCATGTACAGTAACGCAGCTTCCGAGTGACTGGGCAAGCTACCATCGTCCCCTCCCCCCGCTCCTTGCTGCCCACACACTGTAGCCGGGATTGCCGACTCAGGGCGGCTGACCTCAGAGTTTGTGGTCAGTCGACACAGCCTCTGTCGGATGCTAACCGCCAACCTGTCGGTGCGACTCGAGGTGTTCCCGAAGCCGCACGATTTGGCACGTACCGAGCAAGAATTTGCCAATTGGGTCCGCCCGAAAATGACGTTCGTCCCAGTGCTGGCGGTCGCTACCTGGCGTCTCCTGGACGAGCCCGACCGGCTAGCGTCCTCAAGCGTTCGCAAAGCGCTCTCGCTGGTTCACTAAGCAAGCTTCCCTTGCGGGTCATCAGGCCGTAGGGCGCCAGGGTGCGTCCTAGCGACAGCGGCAGGGCCTGAATATGGCCCATGGCCAGGTGTTCACTCAGCACGCTCTCCGACATCACCATCAGGCAGTCGCTGCGCTGTACCAACTGCAAGGCGGCGAAAATCGAGCCGCACTCGATCACGTCGCGGGGGGAGACCAGGCCTTGAACCTCGAACGCCTTTTCTACTGCCTGGCGAGCCGGTGTGCTCAGCGGTTGCAGCAGCCAGGGCCAGTCGTCCAGCAATGCGGATAGTGGAGGGAGCTCTGGCTCAAGCAAGGGGTGTCCGCGCCGCACGACCGTCAGCAGGGTTTCTTCGCCGAGCGCCTCGAAGTCGAAGGCGTTGTGTTGCGAGGCGGTGGTGTAGCGGGCAATGGCCAACTCTATCTTGCCCTGATCAAGCAGCTCGGCCAGTTGGTCGCTGGTTTCGCCCATCAGTCGTATCTGCAGCAGCGGTCGGTCACGCTTTAGCGCGATGATGGCATCGGCGACCAGATCCGGCGCTGCGCCCATGATGGCGCCCAACACCAGTTGCCCCTGGCCGCCCAACTGGTGACGACGAACCTCCTCCGCACAGCGGTCGAGGCGCGCCAGGGCGTTGTCGGCAAAGTCGATCAGCATCTCCCCGACACTGGTAGGCAACATGCCCCGCGACGTGCGCTTGAACAGCTGGCAGCCGAAAGCCCGTTCGATTTCACCCAGCATGCGCGTGGCGGCCGGCTGGGACATGTGCATGGCGTCGGCGGTCTGGTGAAGGTTCTTGCGGCGACCGAGGGTCGCGATCATCAAGAGATGCTTGTAGCGCAGGCGTGCCAGCAGGGCCTGATAGGCCTCCATCGAATCTCCTTGGAGTGAGAAGTGATACCTAAAGATTATGAGCAGGTAGCGCCCGCCGATGCCTTAGACATTGGTCTAAACCGTTATTGGAGAGCGGTAAGCGGGAGTTTGCCGAAGGCCGCCTAGGCACGGGTATTGCCCTCGGTCGATAACAAAAAGGTATCAGAAGAGCCGCCTTTTCGATTGGTGTCGACGACCACGAGTTGGCTAGAAAGGAGTCATTCCAAGCGCATTATCCGAGGGAGAATCGCATGACCGATGTCACCATCAAGCAGGTTCGCGCCTACACCGTTCGCGGCGGCGGTGCCGACTACCATGATCAGTCCGAAGGACACTGGATCGACGGGCAGATATCCACACCCATGAGCAAGTATCCGGAATACCGGATGAATCGCCGTAGCTTCGGGCTTAATGTGCTGGGCACCCTGGTGGTGGAGGTAGAGGCCAGCGATGGCACTGTAGGCTTCGCGGTGACCACCGCCGGCGAGATCGGCGCCTTTATCGTCGAGCGACATCTGGCGAGGTTTCTCGAGGGTCGCAAGATCACCGAGATCGAGAAGATGTGGGATCAGATGTTCAACGCCACCCTGTTCTATGGTCGCAAGGGCATCGTGATCAATACCATCTCCGGGGTCGACCTGGCCCTCTGGGACCTGCTCGGCAAGGTGCGCGGGGAGCCGGTACATGAACTGCTGGGAGGCGCCGTGCGCGACGAGCTCCAGTTCTACGCCACAGGGGCGCGCCCCGATCTGGCCAGGGACATGGGCTTTATCGGCGGCAAGATGCCGCTTGCTCATGGCCCCGCCGAGGGCAATGAGGGGCTGACCCGCAACCTTGAGCATCTGGCCGAGATGCGCTCGCGGGTCGGTGACGACTTCTGGCTGATGTACGACTGCTGGATGAGCCTGGACGTGAACTACGCCACGCGATTGGCCCAGGGCGCGAGTGAACTGGGGCTCAAGTGGATCGAGGAGGCCCTGCCGCCCGATGATTACTGGGGCTATGCCGAGCTCAAGCGTAATGTGCCCAAGGGCATGCTGGTCAACACCGGCGAGCACGAGGCCACTCGCTGGGGCTTCCGCCTGCTGATGGAAATGGACTGCTGCGACGTCATTCAGCCCGACGTGGGCTGGTGCGGCGGGGTGACCGAATTGATCAAGATCTCGGCGCTGGCCGATGCCCACAACAAGCTGGTCGTGCCGCATGGCTCCTCGGTGTACAGCTATCACTTCGTTATCACCCGCCACAACAGCCCCTTTGCCGAATTCCTGATGATGGCGCCCAAGGCCGATGAGGTGGTGCCGATGTTCCATCCGCTGCTGCTCGATGAGCCAGTGCCGAGCCATGGCCGGATGTCGGTGTCGGCGCTGGACAAGCCGGGTTTCGGGGTTCGCCTGAATCCCGAATGCGAGCTCAGTCGTCCCTATACCCATTGAGCAGCGGCGTCGATGGTGACGTCAGGGAGGCCCCATGGAATTGAAAGCCTTTCGCATGAACCTGTTCCCCGGCCAGCATCAGGAATACCGCCGTCGCCACGACGCGTTGTGGCCGGAGTTGGGCCAGGCGCTGGCCGACGCCGGGGTGCTTGACTACCGGATCTTTCTGGACGGCGATCGCCACACCCTGTTTGCGGTGATGCAGCTGGCCGAGGGCCACTCCGTCGATAACTTGCCGGAGCTCCCCGTCGTGCGTCGCTGGTGGGCGCACATGGCCGATATCATGGACACCCATCCAGACGATTCGCCTGTGGTGGTAGATCTCGAGGAAGTCTTTGCCTTCGTTCCAGGAGCCACCTCATGAGCGCCATCTCGATTGTCGATCCCCATCTCCACTATTGGTCACTGGCCAGCGGTAACCAGCCCTGGCTGGAAAACCCGGTACCCAATCTGCTGGGGGACTACTCGCCGATGGCGCAGGATCATCTGCCGGAGGATCTGGAGCGTGCGCGAGGTGAGATCGATATTCAGGCCTGCGTCCACGTGGAGGCCGATGCGGTCGATCCGGTGGCGGAAACCCGCTGGTTGGCCGAGGTGATCGCCAGCGGAGCACGGCTGGCGCCCGATGCTCTGGTGGTCGGGGTCGACCTGTCGCATAAGGACGCCGAAGAGCAGCTCGATGCTCAGCGAGAGCTGAGCGATCGGGTATGTGGCGTACGTCAGATCCTGAACGTTCATGACGATCCACTGTTCGACTACGTGGGGCGTGACTACGTCAGCGAGCCAGGCTGGCGAAGCAATCTACGCATGCTGGCATCGCGGGGGCTGTCCTTCGACCTGCAGATCTACCCGAGCCAGATGGCCCAGGCGGCTGCGCTGGCACGTGAATGCGACGACATCCTTTTCGTGCTCAATCACGCGGGTATGTACGTGGACCGACAGCATCTCGATGGCTGGCGTGCCTGGAGGGATGGGCTACGTGAGCTGGCGGCCTGCGACAACGTCATGATCAAGCTCAGTGGCTTCGGCATGCTCGACCATCGGTGGACGCGAGACGCGGTAGTGCCACTGGTGTGGGAGGCCATCGATGCCTTCGGTATCGAGCGGGCCATGTTCGCCTCCAACTTCCCGGTGGACGGCCTGTACGCCGGCTATGAAGACATCTGGCGGACCTACCTCGAGATCGTGACGGGCGTCTCCGACAGCGAACGCGATGCCCTGTTCCGCGACAACGCCAGACGCTGCTATCGACTGTGAGCGGTATCTCGCTCGCCGCCTCCGGCCCATCTGGATGCTTTGACCCCTCTATTTCAGGAGAACGCCATGTTGCTCAACGACAAGACCGTCATCATCACCGGTGCCTCGCGCGGCATTGGTGCCGCAGCGGCGCTGGAGTGTGCCCGCCAGGGTGCTGATCTGGTCATCGGCTACAGCGGTAGTCCTTCCAGCAAGGGCCATGTCGATGAATTGATTCAACAGATTGAAGCGCTGGGGCGAAAGGCCGTGGCCGTGGGTGCCCCGGCAGAAGATCCTGACACCGGCGAGGCGCTGGTGGCAGCGGCGGTGGAGCACTTCGGCGGCGTCGACGTGTTCGTCAACAATGCCGGCATCTGCCCCTTCCACAGCTTTCTCGACATGCCCCGCGAGACCTACCTGAAGACCGTGGATACCAACCTCAACGGTGCCTACTTCGCGGTTCAGGCGGCGGCCAGGCAAATGAAGGAGCAGGGCCGAGGCGGGGCGATCATCGCGGTCAGTTCGATCAGCGCCCTGGTGGGCGGCGCCATGCAGACCCACTACACGCCGACGAAAGCTGGCCTGTTGTCGCTGATGCAGTCCTGCGCGGTGGCGCTGGGGCCCTACGGCATTCGCTGCAACGCGGTGCTGCCCGGCACCATCGAGACCGACATCAATCGAGACGATCTCAGCGACGACGGAAAACGCCAGTACATGGAGTCGCGGACGCCGCTGGGACGTCTCGGAAACCCGGATGATCTGGCCGGACCCATCGTCTTTCTGGCCTCCGACATGGCCCGCTACGTCACCGGCGCCTCGCTGCTGGTAGATGGTGGCATGTTCGTCAACCTGCAGTAGCGACGGCGACACCACAGCGGCCTTGATAGTAATGGACACACGACCTTGACCTGGAGCTTGACCATGCAACTTCCCGACAACCGTTTTCGCGCCGGTCTTGAGCGCGATGCCGTCCAGTTCGGACTGTGGTCCGGCTTTGCCAGCGGCTACTGCGCCGAAATCGAGGCGGGCCTTGGCTACGACTGGATGCTGATCGACGGCGAGCATGCGCCTAATACGGTGCCCCAGATTCTGGCCCAGCTGCAGGCGGTGGCGGGGTATCCGGTGGCGCCGGTGGTGCGCTGCGTCAATCACGACCCGTCGTTGATCAAGCAGTTGCTCGACATCGGAACCCAGACGCTGATGGTGCCCATGGTGGAAACAGAGGCCCAGGCGCGCGCGTTGGTGGCGGCCATGCGCTATCCGCCTCATGGCAAGCGGGGTGTCGGTGGCGGGCTGGTGCGGGCCACGCGGTGGGACGATGTCGAGGACTATCTGACGTTGGCCCATCGGGAGCTGTGTCTGATCGTACAGGTCGAATCCGCCGCCGGCGTCGACAATGCCGCCGCCATCGCTGCGGTGGAGGGCGTGGATGCGGTGTTCATCGGCCCGGCGGATCTTTCGTCGGCGCTGGGACACCCCGGTGATCCGGGCCATCCCGAGGTGCAGCAGGCGATCGCTGCCACCATCGAGACCGTCAAGGCGGCGGGCAAGGCGGTGGGGATTCTCGCTCCGCAGGAAGACGATGCCCGCCGCTACATCGGCCTTGGCTGCGACTTCGTCGCCGTGTCGATCGATGTCAGCCTGCTGCGCCAGGCGGCGAGGGCGTCACTGGCGAGGTTTGACGAGGCGGCGGGGGGCAGCGCTACCGCGGGCGCTTCGCACACCTACTGACGCAGACTCGTCCCACCACACCATCCGACAACGACAAGACAGGAACACAGACATGAGCCAGATTCCGACTCACCAGAACTTTATCGACGGCGCCTTCGTCGACTCGCCCGACCACCTGGAGGTGTTCAACCCGGCCAATGGCGATCTGCTGTCACGCATTCCCGAATCCGACGGTGAGCAGGTGGAGCGAGCCATCGGTGCGGCACGTGATGCCCAGAAAGCCTGGGCGGCGTTGCCGGCGATCGAGCGGGCCGGCTACCTGCGCCGAATCGCCGAGCGTATTCGTCAGGACGTACCACGGCTTTCGCGCATGATCACCGAGGAGCAGGGCAAGGTGAGCGGTCTGGCCGAGGTGGAGGTGAACTTCACCGCCGACTACCTGGATTACATGGCCGAGTGGGCGCGGCGCATCGAAGGCGAGGTGATCGAGAGCGATCGGCCCAACGAGACCATCCTGATGCTGCGAAAGCCTCTGGGGGTGGTGGCAGGAATACTGCCCTGGAACTTCCCGTTTTTCCTGATCGCCCGCAAGATGGCGCCGGCCCTTGTGACCGGCAATACCATCGTCATCAAGCCCAGCGAAGAGACGCCCAACAACTGCTTCGCCTTTGCCCGCATCGTCGAGGAGGTGGGGCTGCCCAGGGGCGTATTCAACGTGGTCAGTGGTACCGGTGGCAGCGTCGGGCAGGCGCTCAGCGACAGTTCACGGGTCGACCTGATCAGCTTTACCGGCAGCGTCGCCACCGGTTCACGGATCATGCAGAGTGCCTCGCGCCACCTGACCAAGCTCAATCTCGAGCTTGGTGGCAAGGCGCCGGCCATCGTCCTCGGTGACGCCAATCTTGAGCTGGCGGTGAAGGCCATCCGCGCCTCGCGCATTATCAATACCGGCCAGGTCTGCAACTGCGCCGAACGGGTCTATGTCCAGCGCAGCGTGGCCGACGAGTTCATCGAGCGAATGTCCCGGGCGATGGACGCCACCACCTATGGCGATCCTCTGGCCCAGCCCGACGTGGAAATGGGGCCGTTGATCAATCAGGCAGGCCTGACCAAGGTCGATGCGATGGTGAAGCAGGCGGTAGGAGAGGGGGCCGAATTGGTCAGCGGAGGCAGCGTCGCTGATCTGGGCAAGGGGTATCACTATCGACCCACGGTGCTGGCCGGTTGCCGCGACGACATGGCCATCATGCGTCAGGAGATCTTCGGCCCGGTGCTGCCCATTCAGGTGGTGGAGGACATGGACGAGGCTATCGCCCTGGCCAACGACTCCGAGTACGGCCTGACCTCTTCGATCTATACCCGCAGCCTGGCCAACGCCATGCGTGCCTGCCGCGAGATCGACTACGGCGAGACCTACATCAACCGCGAAAACTTCGAGGCCATGCAGGGCTTCCACGCCGGGGTGCGCAAGTCCGGCATCGGCGGCGCCGACGGCAAGCACGGACTCTACGAGTACACCCACACCCAGGTCGTCTACCTGGAGGCCTGAGCGGCACGCAGTGACGGCAAAGGGTCGGGAGTGACGGTGTGCGAGAGGCCACCTGTCGCGTCATCAGCGACAGGATCGCCATTCACTCCCGATGGCAGCCAACATTCCCCGAAGAGAACAAGATCATGACCGATTCTACATCGACCGAGCCGCGTGGCTCGGCGGGAGCGGCCGGCCTTGAGCGAGTGCCGCCCAGCCAGCAGTTGAGCGGCAAGTACTTTCTGGCGGCGTATTCCGGTGAGCATATCGCCGGTACCGAGTTCGTCATCGGCGCCGCGCTGGTGTCGCTGGGGGTAGGGACCAGCGACCTGATCTGGGGGCTGATCCTGGGTAACCTGATGGCGGTGCTTTCCTGGGCCTGGGTCTGTGCACCGGTGGCGGTGCGTGCTCGCATGACCGTGTACGACTACCTTGGCCGGGTGGCCGGCCGCCGATTTTCGGCGGCCTTCAATCTGGTCAACGGTTTGTTCTTCATGATACTCGGCGGCGCCATGATCACGGTGTCGGCCTCGGCCTTTCGGGTGCTGACCGATATTCCGCCGCAGACCGCCTGGTACCCACAGAGTCTGAGCTTTGTTGCGCTGGCCCTGGCGGTAGGGGGGGTCACGGTCTGGATGGTGATGAAAGGCTTCAAGCTGATCGCCAACTTCGCCAGTGTCTGCGCGCCCTGGATGATCGTGCTCTTTCTCGCCAGCGGTATTCTGTGCCTGCCGGTATTGCTTGATCATGGGGCGGCAAACGGCCTGACCGTTCTCGGCGATGTGCTCGATGCGCTGGTGTGGACCGGGGTGACTCCCGAGGGTGATCCGGGCCTGTCGGTGTGGGTGATCGCGGCCTGGGCCTGGAGCGTCAATCTGCCCCTGCACCTGGGCATGAGTGACATGAGCACCTTGCGGTTCGCGCGCAAGGCATCCTACGGCTACTTTTCTGCCTCGGGCATGTTTATTGGTCACTTCATGGCCTGGCTTTGCGCGGGCTTGATGGGGGCGGCAGCGGCATTGTTGCTGAAGTCGACGCTGGTAGAGCTGGATCCTGGCGCGGTGGCCTTCCGCGTACTGGGGGCGATGGGGCTGCTGGCGGTGGTGGTGGCCGGCTGGACCACCTCCATTCCAAGTCTGTATCGCGCGGGGCTCGCGTTTCAGGCGCTGTTCACGCGTCACGATCCTGACCGTGTCACTCTGGCGGTGGGCGTGGTCACCACGGTGGTAGCCTGCTTTCCCTTTGCGTTTACCCAACTCCTCAACGTGCTGTCCTATTTCATCATCCTGATGGCGCCGGTCGGCGCGATCATCGCCGCTGAACACTTCGTCCTGCCACGCCTCGGAATAGCGCCGTTTTGGCGCCACCGGCAGCAGCGTGTGGACAATCTGCCGGCGATACTGACCTGGGCCGGGGCATTGTTGCTGGCGCTGGGACTGCTGCTTCAAGGATCGCTGCACCTTTTCACCATCTTCATCCCGGTGTGGGCGCTTTCGTTTATCGCCTATCCGCTGCTGTGTCGTGTCATGGGGAGCCTTCGTTGCTCCACGCAAGACCCCTGGGAGGAGGCCTATGGTCCCATCGATGTCAGCGAGAGCGAACCGGCCGCGATGCCTGCTCCGGTGTCGACCAGACAGCCGAGCTTCGTGGTCGCGGTGGCTTGCCTGGCGGTGATTCTGGCCATGTCGCTGTGGCCCTGGCTGGGAGCCGCTGCGCCGGAAGATTTCCTCGAGACCTATCGGTGGTGGATCGTGCCGCCGACCCTGGTGTACTTCGTCAGCGCCATGCTCTGGTTGCGTACCCGGCGTCAGCCGGACCGGCAGCAAGTCTCTGTTTAAGCGGAGAAGGAGTCACGGACAGACTCGGTAGACTTAGGCGATCGTAGGCTTCGGGTTGCGGATCTTGAACAATACAACCATCCTTGTACAAGTTTGGTATATGGAAGAGCCGTGACATCGCCATGGAACAGACGCCGTCGACGGCGCGATCCTGGCTTCGCTTCGACAAGGAGGAAGAGATCCGTGACCATCTTTGAAGCCCTGCGTGAGAGCCACGACAAGCAGCGCCGCCTGCTGGAACTGCTGGTGGAGACCGAAGGCGACAGTAACGGGCGTGGTGAGCTGTTCAAACGCGTCAAGAAGGAGCTCGAGAACCACGCTGGCGCAGAAGAGCGGGCCCTGTACATGCCGATGATGGAGCATGACATGACCCAGGAGAAGGCGCGGCACAGCGTGGCCGAGCACCACGAGATCGATGAGCTGATCGAGGCGCTCGAGACGACCGACTACAGTTCACCGGGCTGGCTTGCCAGCGCCAAGAAGCTGCAGCATCTGGTCACTCATCACCTCGACGAGGAAGAGCAGGAGGTGTTCCAGCTCGCCGGACGCGCCTTTGACGATGCCACCAAGGCCAACCTCGCCGAAGAGTACCTGCAGGACATGCAGGATCGGGAAGCCGGCTGAAGGCAGACGCTTTCCAAGCCGCTTGCATAAAGGGCGCCGGAGGGAACTCCAGCGCCTTTTTCATGGAGAGCCATCAGACAGCCATATGGTCGCAGAATGGTCAGCTGTCTTGCTGCTCGTCGAGCAGGTGGCTCAGGGCGTCCTTGCGGTTCTCGTAGATGTGCGGTGCATCGGCACGGCGCTCCAGCGCGTCGCCGAGCTTGAGGCGCAGGAAGGCACTGGTGGTGTAGCGAGTGACGCGCTCGTAGAAGCGCTCGGACAATCCGCAGATCATTTCGGTGTAGCGCTCGACAAGGTGCGGCGCGATGGTGAAGTTGTCGTAGTTGACGATGGCATAGACAGGACGGCCCAGGGGCTCAAGCAGGCGTTCGACCTCCCTCTCGATGGTGGCGATGGTGTCATCGTCGTTGACCGCCAGTCCCTCGAAATTGATGAAGAACTGGTAAGTGTCGAGATCGACGCTCAAGCGCTCGGCGATCGGGCGCTCCAGCAGGGTCTCGAGCAGGTCCATGGAGGTGCTGTCGAACAGGCGGGGATCCATGGTGGCAAGGGGCGCGTCGATGTGGGGCCGAAAGTCCATCAGCGCCAGGATGTCGCGCTCCAGTTCCACCCCCGGGGCGATCTCGATCAGCGTCAGCCCTTGCGCGCGCAGTTCGAACACGCAGCGCTCGGTGACGTAGAGCACCGGCTGGCCGCGCTTCGCCGCCAGGGGACCGCTGAAGGTGCGGTGCTCGACGCGCTCGACAAACTTGCGCTGGCTGCCGTCGGCGTCGATCTTTAGTCTTCCCGACTCGATGGACAGTTGGGCACCGGCGGTGAAGGTGCCGACGAACACTAGCCGTTTGGCGTTCTGGCTGATGTTGATAAAGCCGCCAGCGCCGGCAAGCCTGGGGCCGAAACGGCTGACGTTGACGCTGCCCTCCTGGTCGACCTGGGCGAGACCGAGAAAGGCGATGTCCAGGCCGCCGCCATCGTAGAAGTCGAACTGGCTTGGCTGGTCGATGATCGCCTGGGTATTGATGGCGGCGCCGAAGTCGAGCCCGCCCGCCGGCAGACCGCCGATGACGCCGGGCTCGGCGGTCAGCGTCAGGTACTCCAGCAGCCCTTCCTCATTGGCCACGTTGGCGATGCCCTCGGGCATGCCGATGCCCAGATTGACGATGCTGTTGGGCCGAAGCTCGAAGGCGGCGCGGCGAGCGATGACCTTGCGCTCGGTCAGCGAGAGGCTGGCGATGTCATTCATCGGCGCCTTCAGTTCGCCGGCGAAGGCACGACTGAACTGGGTGGCGAAGGTCTGCCAGTGATGCTCGGGCTGTGCCAGCACCACGGCGTCGACCAGCACGCCGGGGATCTTCACGTCCTTGGCCTTGAGGGTGCCTCGTTCGGCCAGACTCTCGACCTGGACGATGACGATGCCTCCGGAGTTGTGCACCGCCATGGCAATGGCCTGCATCTCCAGAAACAGCGCCTCACGCTCCATCGTCACATTGCCGTCGGCGTCGGCGGTGGTCCCGCGCAATAGCGCGACCTGAATCGGCTGAGCCTGGTAGAACAGGTACTCCTCGCCATCGATAGGCATCAGCCGCACGCGATCTTCGGTGGTGCGCTCGTTGATCTTGCCGCCCCCCTGGCGTGGGTCGACAAAGGTATCGAGCCCCACCTTGGTCAGGGTGCCCGGCTTGCCGGCGGCGGTGTCGCGAAATAGATGGGAGATCACGCCCTGTGGCAGGTTGTAGGCCTCGATCTGGTTGTCGATGGCCAGCTTCTGCAAGCGCGGTACCAGCCCCCAGTGGCCTCCGATGACGCGCTTGAGCAGTCCCGGGTGACCGAAGTGATCGACGCCACGGCCCTTGCCGTCGCCCTGGCCGGCGGCGTAGATCAGCGTCAGGTCACGAGGATGGCCGGACTCCACGAAGCGTTGCTCCAGCGCTACCGCCAGTGCCTCGGGAAAGGCCACCCCGACGAAGCCGCCGGTGGCAAGGCTGTCGCCGTCACGGATCAGCTGTACCGACTCCTCGGCACTGACCACCTTGTTGCGTTGGCGACTGACGCTGGGAGGAGTGCGATGGGGCATGGGTGTTCCTTTTCAAGCCATGGGGATAGGGGGCACGTCGGCACGCAGCGCCTATGGACCAGTGTGAGCGACATGAAGGCGGCGAGAGGTCGAGATGCTTGACGGTGCAAAGTAGAGAGTCGTTGCTTGGCCCTTGAAGTCAGTCGCTGACTGTCCCACTCTGTACAAAAGTGGTACACAACCTTCACGTCACGTGCAGAAAAGGGCTTCTGCCGCAGACGCCTGTTGCGTACCGCCGGCCCCCAGGGATGCCCGTGGTGGCGGGGGCCATGACGTTCGCCATGTCGATGAGCCGAAGGAGTGGATCCATGTCTACACAGCAACCCCCTCAGCAACAGCATCGTCAGCCCGGCAGCGAGTCGGCCATGCAGCCCGAGCCGGAGGTGATCCGGGACAGCTACCGTGGCAGTGGCAAGCTGGACGGCAAGGTGGCGCTGATCAGCGGCGGCGACAGCGGTATCGGTCGCTCCGTGGCGGTGCACTATGCCCGTGAGGGCGCGCACTGCGCCATCGTGCATCTGGAAGAAGATCAGGATGCCGAGACCACCCGCCAGATGGTCGAGAAGGAAGGCGGTGAGTGCCTGGTGCTCAAGGGGGACGTCGGTGATGCCGACTTCTGTCGTCAGGCCGTGGCCAGCACCATCGAGCGCTTTGGACGGCTCAATATCCTGGTCAACAACGCCGCCGAACAGTATGACTGGTCCGATATTACCGAGGTGGATGAGGCGCAGCTGGAGCGGACCTTCCGCACCAATGTCTACAGCCACTTCTATCTGTCCAAGGCGGCGGTGCCCCACCTCGACGCCGGCGATACCATCATCGCTACCTCCTCGATCAATGCCTTCAAGGGCAATGACACCCTGCTCGACTACACCGCGACCAAGGGGGCGGTGCAGGCACTGGTACGTTCGCTGGCGGCGACCCTGATGGATCGCGAGATTCGCGTCAACGCAGTGGCGCCGGGGCCGGTGTGGACGCCGTTGATCCCGGCGAGCTTCGACGAACAAAAGGTCGCCGAGTTCGGTGGTCAGGTGCCGATGAACCGGGCAGGCCAACCCAGCGAGATGGGGCCCGCCTATGTCTATCTGGCCAGCGAAGAGTCGTCCTACATGAGTGGCCAGACGCTGCACCTCAACGGTGGCGTGGTGCTCAATACCTGAGATGCCGCGGGAGGCTGCGCGACTCGCCTCTCCAGCGGCAGCGATGAAAGGCGGGATCGAAATGACAGGCGAGCCGGCACGGGCCGGCTCGCCTGTTGACCGTCTGGGCGACGTTACTGGTTGAGTTCCTGCTCGGTGAACAGGTCGGCGAACAGCGCCGAGCTCAAATAGCGCTCAGCGCTGTCTGGCAGTACCACCACGATATTCTTGCCGGCGAACTCGGGCAGCTTGCTGACACGCACCGCAGCCTCGACCGCTGCCCCGCAGGAAATGCCGCAGAGGATGCCTTCCTCACGCATCAGTCGATGGGCCATGGCCATGGCGTCCTCGTTGGTGACCGTCTCGACGCGATCGACCAGATCCATGTCCAGATTGTCCGGCACGAAGCCGGCACCGATGCCCTGGATCTTGTGGGGAGCGGGCTTGAGTTCCTTGCCTTCCCTGGCCTGGGTCAGGATGGGGGAGTCGGTGGGCTCCACCGCCACGGTGGTGATCGCCTTGCCCTGGGTCTTCTTGATGTAGCGCGAGACCCCGGTCAGGGTGCCCCCGGTGCCGACGCCGGCTACGAAGACATCGACCTCGCCGTCGGTATCGTTCCAGATCTCGGGGCCGGTGGTGGTCTCGTGGATGCGCGGGTTGGCCGGGTTGGAGAACTGCTGGGGCAGGAAGTAGGTCGACGGATCGGACTTGGCCATCTCTTCGGCCTTGGCGATGGCGCCGGGCATGCCCTTGGCCGGTTCGGTCAGCACCAGTTCGGCGCCCAGGGCCTTCAGTACCTTGCGCCGCTCCAGGCTCATGGAGGCCGGCATGGTCAAGGTCAGCGGGTAGCCCTTGGCGGCGGCAACGAAGGCCAGGGCGATGCCGGTATTGCCGCTGGTGGGTTCGATGATGGTCATGCCCGGCTTGAGCACGCCGCGTTCCTCGGCATCCCAGATCATCGCCGCACCGATCCGGCACTTGACGCTGTAGGCCGGATTGCGCCCCTCGATCTTGGCCCAGATCGTGGCGCCTTCATTGACCCGGTTCAGCCGCACCAGTGGGGTGTTGCCGATTGCCTGGGCATTGTCGTCGTGGATGCGAGCCATGTCTGACCTCCGTTGCAGGGCCCCGGGTAGCCAGTACAGGCGAGTCGACCAGGGGCAAATGATGGATGCGAAAGAAATCTATCGAGCGTCCACTATGCCTCAGGTTGGCGCCCGCCACGAGAGAGCGAGGGCTCGCTTACCGCCAAGGGATTTAAAGCGGCTGGCGAAACAGCACGCGCCCGCATCAAGCGGGCGCGTGATCGGCATGGTGAACGCCGTCGCCGTTCAGGACCCAAGGTCGGGTCTCCCGGCGAGCAGCGCTGACAAGGGCAGAACCTCCTATTGCTGGTCCCACGCGACGAAGGCGTCGACCACCTCCTGGGGGCGCTCCAGCGGATAGAAGTGGCTGGCGTCCAGATATTCCCAGGTGGCGTGGGGCATGATGCGGGCCAGCGCCACGCCGGAGACGTAGGGCGGCTGGAAGGGGTCATGCACGCCCCACAGCAGCATCGCAGGCTTGTTCCACATCACCATCTGCGGTGAGGCCTCAAGGGTAAGGCGGTTATCCATGGCCTTGAGGTACTCGATGAAATGGTTGCGGGTCGACTCGTTCTCGGCATAGTTGCCGTAGAGGTCCTCGAGGATCTCGTCGGTCAGGGTCTCCTCCGGCTGCATGAGACCTGCTGAGGCGAAGTTCTTGACGATCTCGCGGACGTTGTCGGCACTGAAGATCTGGCTGGCCTCGGCGGACTTGGCCTTGGCGATGGCGGCGTTGGCCTCAGGGACCGGCCACATGTCGAGCACGGCGGAGTTGCCGATCACGATCTTGCGGACCTGGTTCTGCTCCTTGAGCTCGGAATCGGTCACCATGATCTGGGCGATGCCGCCTCCCAGGTCGTGGCCGAACAGGATGTAGGGGCCGGGCATCACCTGATTGGCGAAGTCGGTCATGATTTCGGCCTGGCCCTTGAGCGAGTGGTCGGCATCCATGGGGCCGTCGGTGTAGCTGAGCCCGAGTTGGCCGGGCGCGAAGACGTGATAGCCCTGTTCCGCCAGCAGCGGGCCCACCCGGGAGAACAGCACGCTGTTGAGCGGAATGCCATGGATCAGCATGACCGCCGGGTCACCAGGCTCGCCCCATTCGCGATAGGCGACGCGAAAGTCTCCTACATCAGCAAACTGACGGCCGGGCATCTCGTCGGCAAAGGCCGCAAGTGGTGTGACGGCAAGCGGTGTGATGGCAAGGGCGAGCGACAGGGCAAGGGCGTTGATCGTGCGGATGGGCATGGCGGCTCCTGGGACGGTTATCGATAGCGCTGGCGCCGATGAGCACGGTCGTGATGGCGGTGGCGCAGGCACGAGTGTCAACGGCGGTGCTGACATGGGAGACGGTGGCCGGCCGAGGGCCGAGGCCAGTCGCTTCAAAGGCACTTCATACTCTAGATCAGCGTTACCCGATAAGAAGCCCCCCTGGATTGTCCAAGCATGTTTGAGCATAACGTGATGAAAGCTCGAGTCTGTGCCTTCTCTCCGAGGCCTGTGCCTCTTCACCATGGTCGGGGCTAAAAGAGCACAAGATCGAGCACCTACCTCGAAAGGTGAGTGCCATCTTCGAATTCAAACGCGCTAGCGTGGTAACCGAATCCATGAAATAGGGAGCTTGGCCGTTGAACCATCAAGGGACTGAAAGGTGCGTGCTGGTGACAGGGGCGTCGTCAGGGATCGGCGAGGCGATCGTCACCGCGCTGCTCGAGCAGGGGTTTATCGTCTACGCAGGCGCGCGTAGGGTCGAGCGCATGAGCCACCTGGCTGATAAGGGCGCCCGGGTGCTGGCGCTGGATATCACCGACGCCGACAGCATTGCCGCGGTGCTGACACGTATCGAGCGCGACGGCGTCGAGCTCGATGGGTTGGTCAACAACGCCGGCTACGGCAGCTATGGCGTGCTGGAGGAAGTCCCGATCGAGGAGGCCAGGCGTCAGTTCGAGGTCAACGTGTTCGGGCTGATGGCGTTGACCCGGGAGGTCTTGCCCGGCATGCGACGTCGACGGCGCGGTCGCATCGTCAATATTGGCTCCATGGCCGGCCGTATCTGGTTTCCGGTGGGTGGCTGGTACCACGCCACCAAGTACGCGTTGGAAGCGCTGAGTGATGCCCTGAGGGTCGAGACGCGCCCCTTTGGCCTGTCCGTCAGCCTGATCCAGCCCGGGGTGATTCGCAGCGAATGGGCGGCGATTGCCCGCAAGCCCTTGTGCGAGGACCCTCCCGAGGCGCCCTATGCGCGGATCAAGCGTGGCATGGCCGCCATCCTTGCCGATCACTCCCGGGCCGGCACCCCCGAGATGATCGCCGAGGCGGTGGTCCATGCCCTGACCGCCAGTCGCCCACGTCGACGCTACGCGCGGCCTCGGGACGCCAGGATATTGATCTTCCTCCACTGGCTTTTACCCACCTGGGCGTGGGAGAGAGGCGTCAGGTGGTTGCTGGCACGCTATGCCCGCAAAGCGAGTGACGACAACGGCGGCGGTACTAGTGTCGACGGAGGCGAGGCCGGCCCTGACAGCGGCCCGGAAAACAGCAACGAAAGCGGTAATAAAAGCGACGGCGAAAAGCGGGGTGAGGCGGAAAGCTGAGCCGACGCCGGTCAGACCAACGTAGGAAGCATCGAGGGAAGCATCAAGGGAAACCACGAAGGAAACGACAAGGGCCCGCCATGCTCCGGCGGGCCCTTGTGATTGCCATGCCGGTTACAGGCGACTGGCGGGGCGCAGATCGTAGTCGAAGTACTGCTCCATCAGGCGCTGGAAGGTGCCGTCGGCGTAGACCTCGTTTAGAGCCTGGTTGAAGGTCTCGGCCAGGGCTTCATCGCGGGGGCGCACGGCGATGGCGTTGCCGCGCCCGAAGATCGATTCTGGCGAATTGATACGCTCGCCGACCTGGGTGAAGTCGCCATCCTCGGCCTTGATATCCAGCGCCTCGATGGCCACCGGGTAGTTGATGAAGGCCAGGTCCAGACGCCCGCTTTCCATGTCGAGGGCGACCTCGTCGGCGGTGGCGTAGCGACGGATATCGAGGGTGTCGCGATAGCGCCCGGTGATGTAGGTGTCCTGGGTGGTACCGCGCTGGACGCCGACGGTCATGCCCTCGAGGCTTGCCAGGTCTTCCGGGTCGACGGCCTCGCCGCGACGGGCCACCCAGACCTTGGGCGACATGGCGTAGGGCTCGCTGAAGCGAACCTGGCGTTCACGCGCTTCGGTGATGCGCATCGACGACAGGATGGCGTCGTACTTGCGTGCCAGCAGGCCGGGGATGATGCCGTCCCAGCCCTGGACGATCCACTCGCAGTCCAGTTCGGCGCGTTTGCACAACTCGTTGCCCAGATCGATCTCGAAGCCCGCGAGTTCGCCGTTGGCGTCGCGGTATTCGAACGGTGGATAAGGCACATCGACGGCGATACGCACCTGGCGAGCCTCGTCGCCGAAGGCGGCGGGCATCGTCAGCATCGTCGCGCAGGCGATGGCCAGGGGGGACAGCAGACGCTGGGAGAAAGAGCGCATGGGGAACCTTGTCGTCAGGGAAGAAGGGGGAGGGGTTATCGTTATGGTGACCGTCGACGGGGCCAGCAGGGCCCCGTCGAGGGTCTGTCGGGTGATTGGCACCCAGGCCGTCAGGCCGCCTGCAGGCGCTTGGCGCGACGGTGGTGGCGTACCGCCAGCACGATCGACAGTGCCGCCAGCAACAGCAGGCCCAGCGATATCGGACGGGTGAAGAACAGCGTCCAGTTCTCGTCAGACATCAGCGCGCGGCGCAGGTTGGTCTCGGCGATGGGGCCGAGAATCACGCCCAGTACCAGCGGTGCCAGCGGGTAGTCCAGCTTGCTGAGCACATAGCCGAACACACCGACGCCGAGCAGCAGGTAGATGTCGGTGACCCGGTTGTTCAGCGCGAAGGCACCGATCACGCAGCACACCAGGACCACCGGCACGATGATCGACTTGGGCACCTCGGTGACGCGCAGAAACCAGCGCATGCTGAACAGACACACCACCAGTACCATCAAGGCGGCCACCAGCATAGCCATGAACATGCCGTAGACCAGATCACCGTGATCCATGATCAGGCGCGGACCGACGCCGATGCCATGGACCATCAGCGAGGCCATCAACACCGCGTCCACCGCGCTGCCGGGGATACCGAGGGCGATCATCGGAATCAGGCCGCCACCGGAGGTGGCCGAGTTGCCGGACTCCGAGGCGATCACCCCTTCCGGCGTCCCGGTGCCGAAGGCCTCCGGGGTCTTCGAAGCGCGCTTGGCCTGGTCATAGGCCAGCAGGTTGGCGATGCTGCCGCCGGCGCCGGGCACCGCACCGATGAACACCCCGACCAGTGAAGAGCGCACCAGGTTGACCGGATAGCTTAAGGTTTCCTTCAGCGCCGCCATGGGGTTGAAGTTGACGTCGTCGGGCATCAGCGCCTTGCCGTGCTTGACGCCCTCGGCGTCTTCCACCTCGGACAGCAGCTGGCTGACGGCGAAGATACCGATCAGCACCACCAGGAAGGGGAAGCCGTTGGCGAGCAGGTCCGAGTCGAAGGTGAAGCGTGCCACTCCCATCATCGGGTCGGAGCCGACGGTGGCAATGAACAGTCCCAGCAGGCCGGTCATCAGGCCCTTGAGCATGGACTTGCCGACCAGGCTTGCGACCACCGTCATGGCGAAGATGATCAGCGAGAAGTACTCCCAGGCGCCCAGCTTGACGGCGATCAGTGCCAGCGGTGGGGCGGCGATGATCAACACCACCACGCTGACCAGCGCGCCGAAGAAGGAGGCCCAGATACCCAGCGCCAGGGCGCGGCCAGGCTCGCCCTTGCGCGCCATCGGGAAGGCGTCGAAGGTGGTCGCCACCGACGACGGCGTGCCGGGGATGCCGAGCAGCGCGGCGGAGATCAGGCCGCCGGTATAACCGCCGACATAGACCGCCAGCATGGTGGCCACGCCCTGCAGCGGGTCCATGGTGAAGGTCAGCGGCAGTGTCAGCACGATGGCCATGGTGATGGTGAAGCCAGGAATCGCCGAGGCGATGACACCGGCGATGACACCCAGCAGCATGGCGATCATGGTCGAGAGCGTAAACAGTTGGTCCATGCCGGACAGCAGCGCATCCATCATGAGCAATTTCCTCGAGGAGTCGTTGCCGCCTCAGCCGAACAGGCCGCGGGGCAGGCTGATGACGAAGACGTCGCGGAACAGGGTATCGACCCCGAGCGAGAACACCAGGGCGACCACCACAGCGATGGCCAGGGCCTTGAGCGAGCGCGCGCCCAGAAGCCATTGACCCGCCAGCAGGAAGGCCAGCGAGGCCAGGCTGAAACCCAGCCAGGGCAGGGCGATGATGTACACCGCAAACAGCGCCAGCACAGCGAAGGCCAGCCGGTGACGCCAGATCCAGGCGCCGACCTGGCCGCGCTCACCGGGGCTCTGGCGCAGGAAGGCACGCGCCTCCTTGAAGGCGATGGCCAGGTTCAATGCCACCAGCGCCGCCAGCACCAGCCGCGGGAAGCTGCCCGAACCCAGTGGTTCCCACATCGACGATGGCAGCGCCTGGGCCCTGACAAAGAGCGCGGTGAACAGCGCCGCCAGGGCGATGTTCAACAGCACATGGGCCAGGGGACCACCCCGGCCCGCGGCGTGCCGCTCCCCGGAAGGGGAGCGGTCGGTGGTGCTCTGGCTCATCGTGCAAGCTTCCCTGACAGACGCTCGATGGTGGCGTTGCTGGTCTCGAGGTACTCGGCGAACGCCTCGGGGCCTTCGAACACCACACTGGCGCCGGCGTTGTGCACCGCCTGGGCGAAGGCCTCGTCCTGGCTCATGGCCTCGAAGGCCTCGGCCAGGGTGTCGATGCGTTCTTCCGGGGTGCCCTTGGGTGCCAGAATGCCGCGAATGATGTTCAGCTTGAGCTCAGGATGGCCGAGTTCGGCGAAGGTCGGCACGTCCGGCGCTTCGGGTTGGCGCTCCTCGCTGCCCACCGCCAGGAATCGCAGGTCACCGTTCTTGACGAACTCGCCGCTGGAGGAAATGTCGCCGATGGCGGCGTCGATGTGGCCGCCGACCAGGGCGCGGATGCGCGAGCCGGTGCCCTCGAAGCCGACGTAGCGGAATTGCAGGTCTTCGGCTTCTTCCATCATGGCGGCGTGGATATGCGGCACACCGCCCAGGGTCACGCCGAAGCGGACCTCACCCGGGTTGGCCTTGGCGTACTCGACGAACTCCTCGAAGGTGGTGTAGGGCGCGTCGGCGGGCGCCGTCAGGTACTGGGGCGACTGGGTGACACCGGCCACCGGCTCGAAGTCGTCATAGTTGAGCGGAGTCAGGCCTGTGTGGTGGGCCACCAGCAGGCCTTCATGGACCTGACCGATGGTGTAGCCGTCGGCGTCACGCCGGGACAGCTCCTTGAGGCCAGTGGTGCCGCTGACCCCGGGCATGTTGATCACCGGGATCGGCTGACCAAGCTGGGATTCGGCGTGGTTGGCGACCAGGCGCATCAGGGTGTCGCTGCCGCCACCCGGCGACCAGGGCACGATGAATTCCACCGGCTTGTCAGGGTAGGCGTCCTGGGCCACGGCCACACTGGCGGCGGCCAGGGCGGAGGCAGAGACCATCAGGGCCAGCGCGGTCCGGGTGCAAGAGCGGCGGGAAAGAGCGGTCTTTTACGGGGTATGGTGCAGGGTCATGGGATTGTCCTGTGCGTTGAGGGCTTTTGTCTGTGATTGTTGGGATGGATGGTCGGGTTGATTGTTATGGGTGGATCGAAGGTCACGCGTAGTTGTTGTGGATGGATCGGTGGTGTTGTGTCGTCTCTCAGCCTAGCAGCAGGGCGCCGTAGCCCAGCCCGAAGCACACCACCAGGGCCGGGTGTACGCGGGTCTTGAGCAGCAGCAGTGCCGCCACTGCCGCGATGATCAGGGTGTGCACCAGGCCCGATGTCGCCATGCCCTCCTTGAGGAAGCTGACGGTCAGGTAGGCCATCAGCACCATGACGACAGGACGGACCCACTGGCTCATGGACTTGACCTTGATCGAGTCACGGTAGCGATAGAGGGTGCCCAGGGCCGCCAGCATCAGCAGCAGCGAAGGGCCGACGGTGGCCAGCACCGCCACCATGGCACCGCCGGCGCCGGCTACCTCATAGCCGATGTAGCCGGCCATCTTGGTGGCGATGGGGCTCGGCAGGGCATTGCCCAGCGCCAGCGTCTCGGCGAAGCCCTGATGGGTCATCCAGCCGTAGGTGCCGACCACCTCGTTCTCGATCAGCGGAATGATCGCGGGCCCACCGCCGTAGCCGACGATATTGGGGATGAAAAAGGCCAGAAATAGCTGCCAGTAGATCATCACAAGCGACCTCCTTCAGGGGCGTTGCGGGGCTTCTCGGGCCTGAGCAGGGCGGCGATCAGAATGGCGCCGATGATCAGCCCAGGGTGTACGCCAAGACCATATATCAGGCCACCGGCGGCCACTCCCATGATCAGGGTGGCGACCACGCCGAGCCCGGCCCGGGACTTCTGGAAGAAGTCGAAGGTCAGCTGGGCCATCATCACCATCACCACCGGCACCACGCCCAGCCCCATGCCCTGCACCCAGCGTTGGTCGCCGTAGCGACTGTAGAGGCCGAGCAGCGCGATCATGGCGAAGATCACCGGCACGATCACCGCCACCACCGCATTGATGGCGCCGAACACCCCGCCGACCCGATAGCCGATGTAGCCGGCCATCTTGGTGGCGATGGGCCCCGGCAGGGTATTGCCGATGGCCAGGACATCGGCGAAGGCGTCGTCGTCCATCCAGGCGTGGCGCTTGACCACCTCCTGGTGGACCAGCGGAATCATCGACGGACCGCCGCCGAAGCCGAAGATACCGATGCGAAAGAAGGCGGCAAATAGCGAAGCTTGTACGCTCATGGGTCAGAGCACCGCGATGGTGGCGTCGGTGCGGGGCTCGGTGCCGCCACAGTAGATGCCGGTATCGGGGTCTCGCAGGATCACCTGGCCACGGCCGTAGCTGCGGCTGTCGGTATCTACCTGCATGCGATGACCACGTGCGGCCATGGCACGTACCAGCGGTGCCGGATAGCCGTGCTCGATACCGATGGTACGACCGCCCATCCACTGCCAGCGCGGTGCGTCCAGCGCCGACTGGGGGTTGAGGCCGAAGTCGACCAGGTTCATCACTACCTGGACGTGGCCCTGGGGCTGCATGAAACCGCCCATCACGCCGAAGGGCCCCAGCGCCTTGCCGTTTCGGGTCAGGAAGCCCGGGATGATGGTGTGGAAGGTCTTCTTGCCAGGCTTGAGCACATTGTCGTGGCTCTCGTCGAGGCTGAAGTCGTGACCGCGGTTCTGCAAGGCGATGCCGGTTCCCGGCACCACGATGCCGGAGCCGAAGCCGTGATAGTTGCTCTGGATGAAGGACACCATGTTGCCGTCCGCGTCGGCGGTGGCCAGATAGACGGTGCCACCGGCCCTGGGCTTGCCCGGCTGCGGGTCGATGGCCGCGTCCTGGATCAGCTCGCGACGGGCCTCGGTGTAGGCGTCGGACAACAGCTCCTCGACCGTGTAGGTCATGGCCTGTGGCTCGCTGATATGGGTCTTGCCGTCGGTGTAGGCGAGCTTCATCGCCTCGAGCTGACGATGCAGCAGTTCCGGGTCGTCGCGGTGGGACGCCGGATAGCCATCGAGCAGGCGCAGCGCCATCAGCGCCACCAGGCCCTGGCCATTGGGCGGGATTTCCCAGACGTCGACGTCTCGGTAGCGGGCCGAGATCGGGATGACCCACTCAGGCTGATAGGCCGCCAGGTCGTCCTTGCGCAGATAGCCGCCGGTGCGACGCGAGAAGGCGTCGATGGCCTCGGCCAGCTCGCCGCGGTAGAAGCTCTCCGCCTGACTCTCGGCGATGGCCTCCAGGGTCCTGGCCTGGTCTTCGTTGCGAAACCACTCACCGGCGTCGGGAGCGCGGCCATCGAAGGTAAAGGTGTCGAACCAGGGCTGGGTGGCTTCGCCTTCGAGATGCTTGTGGAAGGTCGCGGTGTCGCGCTGCCACAGGCTGGCGATGACCGGTGACACCGGAAAACCGTCGCGGGCCAGGCGAATGGCGGGTTCGAGCAGGGTCTTGAAATCCAGCTTGCCGAAGCGGCGCGACAGTTCGGCCCAGGCGGATGGCGTACCGGGCACCGTCACCGGGGTCCAGCCGTAGAGCGGGACCTTGTCGTGGCCGGCCTCGACCAGCGCTTCCCGGTTCAGCGCCTGGGGCGCCACGCCGCTGGCGTTGAGCCCGTGCAGCTCGCCGTTGCCCTGATCGTCGTTGGCGATCCACACCAGCGCGAAGGCGTCGCCGCCGATGCCGCAGCCGGTGGGCTCGACCACCGTCAGCGCGGCGGCGGTGGCGATGGCGGCGTCCACCGCGTTGCCGCCGCGGGCAAGCATATCGCGGCCGATCTGCGCGGCCTGGGGCTGGGACGCCGCCACCATGCCATCGCGAGAATAGGTCGGGCTGCGCCGGGACGGGTAGGGCGTGGCATCGGGGTAGGGAGTGGACAGGGAGCTGGGGTTCGCGCGCTGGGAAGACATGGCGTCTCTCTTCAAGGTGGCTGACTCGAGGTCGCTGATCCAAGCTGGATCGGGTCAATCGTTATTGGTGTTAAAAATCGATTTTATGACCCGACTATGCCGCGCCCTCGAAAGGCCGTCAATCCCCTGAAGAGCGATCCAACGGTTCGGGGCCCGGCAAGGCGGGCCCCGTGGATGATGGCGGGTTTGATGGTCATCGTGGCCGCGATCCAGCGGTGACGCAGGCTCTGGCGGAATATCAGGCCCCTGAGGCGGAGCCGGCCGGCTGGCGCTCGTCGCTGCCATGACCCAGGGTCAGGCCGGTGAGCACATAGAGCAACGAGAAGGCGATGGCGCCGTAGCAGAGGATGGCGTAGACGAAGAAGTCGGCGGTGGCGACCCCTAGGGTGGCGGCGGTGAAGGCGCCGGTGACGCCCCAGGGCACCAGCGGCGACAGGGTTGTGCCGGTGTCCTCGAGGATACGTGACAGGTTCCTGGTCGGGCTGCCACTGCTGGCGACCAGCGGGCGCAGCAGCGGGCCAAGCAGCGAGAAGGTCACGTAGTAGCTGCCGGTCAGCAGAAAGGCGAGGCTATGCAGCGCCATGGAGCCACCGAGCACCTGGCGCCGGCCGGCGTGGCGTCGGGCCAGGTAGGCGATGGCGGCGTCCAGGGTGCCGGCACTCTTGAACGGGGCCCCCAATACGGCGGCGGCGATCAGCACCGCCACGGTGGACATCATGCCCTGCAGGCCACCCCGGGACAGCATCTTGTCGACCATGGCGACCCCGGTATCGGCGACGAAGCCTGCGTTCATGGCGGAACCGATCTCGGAAAGGCTCGCGCCCTGGAGCACCACCGCGATCAGCGCCGCGCTGACGATGCCGAGCATGAAGGCGGGCAGCACCGGCTTCTTGGCCAGGATGCAGCCGAACACCACCAGGGGCGGCAACAGGGTCAGCAGATTGTCGCTGAAGGTGGCGGCCAGGGTGTCGATGATCGCCTGGGTCTGGGTCGACATGCCGTCACCGGCGAGGGTCGCCCCGGAGGCGGCGACGTCGGTGCCGAGCCAGGCGTAGACCGCCAGGGCGATCAGGTAGGCCGGCAGGGTCGAATACAGCATATGGCGGATGTGGGTGATGATATTGACCTCGCATACCGCCGAGGCCATCACCGTGGTATCCGACAGCGGCGACAGCTTGTCGCCGAAGAAGGTGCCGGTGACGATGGCGCCAGCGGCGTAGGCCGGGGGGATGCCGAGTCCCAGCGCGACCCCCATCAGCGCCACGCCGATGGTGCTGAGGGTGCCCCAGGAGGTCCCGGCCATGACCGACATCAGCGAGCATGACAGGCAGGCCACGACCAGAAAGAGCCCCGGCGTCAGCGACTCGAGGCCCAGGGTGACCATGGCAGGAATGGTGCCGGAGAGCATCCATACCCCCACCATCATGCCGACGCTCATCAGGATCAGGATGGGTACCAGCATGGCCTGGATGCCCTTGAGCAGATCACTTTCCAGACGGGGCCAGGCGATACCCCAGGCAAGGCATAGCGTCATGGCGATGGCGCCGGCGACGATCAGCGCCACCGCGGTGGGAATGCCAAGGCCCATGATGCCGACCAGCAGACTGCCGATGGCGGCGATGAGCAGAATCAGATGGCGAGGGCCAGACAGCGAGACAGCGGGCGCTGTCGAAGGGGAAGCGTCTTGGGACATGGGCGTGTTCCGAAGCTGTTGTTGTGGTGAAGGGGACAGGCTCCGCCCTGTTGGGTCAGGGTTTTCTGTGTCGGGGCATTCTGTGCCAGGGCCTGTTTTGTCAGAGATATCGACCCTTGTGGAAGAAATATCTCGATCGTTGTAAGAAATATCGTCTACTGTAGTTAATATCGATATTTTCTAAAAACTATGGCCCAGCGCTTGGCGAACGTCAATTGCCGACGTACTCTGCAAGCCTGTTATTTGCGAGTGTTGTCATGATCAATTCCCAACCAGCCGAGGTAGCGGCGAGCGGCGAGACGGCGGCGAGCCAGGTATTCAGTGCGCTGAAGCAGGACCTGATCCGTGGGCGTTTTGCGGCGGGGGAGAAGCTCGCCATCAGCGCGCTGAAAGAGCGCTACGAGGTGGGGCTGAGCCCGCTGCGGGAGGCGCTCAACCGGTTGGCCGCCTACGGCCTGCTGGAGCAGCACAATCAGCGCGGCTTCCGGGTGCCGCCGCTGTCGGCGGAAGAACTCGAGGATATCTCTCGGCTACGTATGCAGCTGGAGTGCATGGCGCTGACCCAGGCCTTCCAGGAGGGTGACGCCGAGTGGGAGTCGCAGTTGCTGGCCGCCAGCCATCGTCTGTCGCGGGCCAACAAGGCCCAGGGCGAGATCGAACAGTGGGAGCAGGCCCACCAGCGTTTTCACCGCACCCTGTTGGCGCCCTGTGGTTCGCACTGGCTGTTACGCTTCATCGAGCAGTTGCACGATCAGTTCGATCGCTATCGCCGGCTGGCCCCGGGCAACCCGGAGATTCGTGACCGGCTCGATGCCCAGCACGGCGAGCTGGTCGAGCTGGCGCTGGACCGGCGCATCCACGATGCCCGCTACCTTCTCGAAGATCATATCCGTCAGTCCTGGGAGGTCGCCAAGGGCGCCTGCGAGCAAGGCTGATGGCTCGCCCTGTCGGCCGCTGGAGGAAGCGCTGGAGGACGCGCTGGAAGAGTCTAGTGGCGCGTCAGTTCCCGGAGGTCGCCAGGGATGCCTGCAAGGGAGGATGTCAGCGCCTAGCGATTGGAAGGATGCAGCTCGAGGTAGCGATTCTTGGAGGGCAGCAAGTGCTGCCGGCACAGCTCGCGCAGCGCGTGGCGGTCCTGTTGGCGGATCGCCTCGATCATCGCCTGATGCTCGTGGCGCGCCCGGGACAGGCTGTGGCTGTCGGCGATGGCGATAAAACGAATGCCGTGGGCCTTCTGGGCGAACTCGTTGATGGTCTCGTAGAGGTAGGGATTGCCGGTCGCCGCGAACAGGGTGCGGTGAAAGGCAATATTGAGGTGGAATACCCGTCGCAGATCATGGGCGTCCACGGCGGTGCTGTAGCGCTGGTGGATGTCCTCGAGCTCGCTCAGCCACGGCTCCGGCGCCGGTAGTGGCAGGGCATCGACACCGGCGAGTTCGAGGATCTCACGCATGGCATAGAGCTGCTCGACCTCTTCGGGCGTGTAGGCCTTGACGAAGGCGCCGCGGTTCCTGATGCGTTCGACCAGGCCGATGCTCTCGAGCTGAAACAGCGCCTGACGCACCACGTGGCGCTTGCAGTCGAAGCGCTCGATCAGGTCCTCCTCGACCAGCCGCTCCCTGGGGTGCAGACGCCCCAGCACGATGTCCTCCTCGACACTGCCGACGATGTCCTCCGCCACGCTGGTGGCGCTGGGACGACGGGTGCTGTTGGAAGGGTCCTGCACGCTGACCTGGCTCATCTCGCATCCTCTGCGATCACGATGGTGAAGCGGCGACGAGACGGTCCCGTCGCCGACTCCAGTCTATCAATAGCGCTCACCGCCTTCATCGGCTCGAATGACTTTCCTCACTCCTGGGTCGGCACGCGACAGTGGGACTCGGGGCGGCACACCTTGAAGTCACAGCCCTGGTCGGCCTGCAGGATCTGCTCCATGAACAGTCGACGATAGCCGAGCATCGGTGGCTGCTCACGCGGCGGGGCCGTGGTCTCCTGGCGGCGGCTCTCCAGGGTCTGCTCGTCCACTTCCAGCGAAATACGGTTGGCAGAGACGTCGAGTTCGATGATGTCGCCGTCGCGCACCAGCCCCAGCGTCCCTCCTTCGGCGGCCTCCGGCGATACGTGCAGCACGATGGTGCCGGCGGCGGTGCCGCTCATGCGTCCGTCCGAGATGCGCACCATGTCCTTGACGCCCTGGGTGGCGAGTTTCTTCGGGATCGGAATGTATCCGGCCTCGGGCATACCCGGGGCGCCCTTGGGGCCGATGTTGGCCAGCACCAGGACGTCGTCGGCGTTGACGTCCAGGTCCGGATCGTCGATGCGCGTCGCCAGATCCTCCAGCGAATGAAAGACCACCGCCCGTCCGCGATGCTGCATCAGCTCCGCAGACGCCGCCGACTGCTTGATGATGGCGCCGGCCGGGGCCAGGTTGCCGCGCAGCACGGCGATACCGCCTTGTGCGTAGACAGGACGGGAGCGTGGGCGCACCACCGGCTGCTCGACCAGATGCACCGCCGCGTCGATGTTCTCGCCCAGGGTGCGACCATTGATCGTCATGGTGTCCAGGTGCAGCAGGGGCTTCAGCTCTCGCAGCAGCGTCGGCAGGCCGCCGGCGCGATGCAGATCCTCCATATAGCCCTCGCCGGAGGGCTTGAGGTCGACCAGCACCGGCGTCTCGCGGCTCATGCGATCGAAGGCGTCCAGGTCGATGTCGATGCCCAGCCGACCGGCGATGGCGGTCAGGTGGATCAGACCGTTGGTCGACCCTCCCAGTGACAGCAGCACCCGCAGGGCATTTTCAAAGGCCTTGGGGGTCAGGATCCGGGAGGGCGTGACCCCGTCACGGGCCAGCCGTACCGCTTCGGTCCCGGACTGCTCGGCGATGCGCTGGCGGTCGGCGTAGACCGCCGGCGCGGTGGCGCTGTTGGGCAGCATGATGCCCAGGGTCTCGGCCAGGCAGGCCATGGTGCTGGCGGTGCCCATCACCGAACAGGTACCCACGGTAGGCACCAGCTTGTCGTTGACCTCGCTGATCTCGGCGTCGTCGATGTCCTGGCCGCGGTAGGCCGCCCAGTAGCGACGGCAGTCGGTACAGGCGCCGACCCGGGTGCCGCGATGGGAGCCCGACAGCATGGGCCCGGTGACCAGCTGGACGGTGGGTATATCGGCGCTGGCCGCCGCCATCAGCTGGGCCGGCACCGTCTTGTCACAGCCGCCGATCACCACCACCGCATCCATCGGCTGGGCACGGATCATCTCCTCGGTGTCCAGCGCCATCAGGTTTCTCAGGTACATGCTGGTGGGGTGGGCGAAGGACTCGTGCAAGGTGATGGTGGGGAACTCCACCGGCAGCCCGCCGGCCAGCATCACCCCTCGCTTCACGCTTTCGACCAGCCCCGGCACGTTGCCGTGACAGGCGTTGTAGCCGCTGTAGGTGTTGGCGATGCCGATCACCGGCCGAGACAGCGCATCGTCGGTATAGCCCATGCCCTTGATGAACGCCTTGCGCAGAAACAGCGAAAAGTCGGCGTCACCGTAGTTGGTCAGGCGGTTGGACATGCCCCGGGTGGCGTTGTTGTGGTTGTTGTCTGAGTCCTGGCTCATCGATCGGTCCTCGTATCTTTATCGCTGGCGCCGAACAGCCCCTTCGCAGGAGGGCGTTGCGTCGTGGTTCGCTAGCTAGGTTAGGACGAGAAAAGATGGTTAACAAGATTATTGACAATTTTATTGGCGACCGTCTACGTTGAATCTGGCAGTCACGACGTGCCCGGCGCCTTCGCCCCGACTCAGCGCCCCAAGACAGCGCCCCAGCGTCCTGAGACAGGGCCCAGCGCTCGGAGACAGCGCCTGAGCAGGTGCGCGATGACCGCGCCCGTCGCACGTACCAGTGCAAGACAACGATAAAGACAACGACAACCGCACAAGAGGTGCAGCCATGAAACATCGTGGAGCTTACGCCGCCATCCTTCTGTCGACCCTGCTTCTGCCCGGCGCCGCCATGGCGGAGTACTCCGCCGGCGACGAGATCAAGGTGCTGCAGGGATTCAAGGCCGGCGGGGGCAGTGACGCCCTAGCCCAGCTGACCCAGCCGTTCCTGCGCGAGTCGCTGGGAGTGGACTTCGTCAACGAGTACCTGCCGGGGGCTACCGGTGCCATCGCCTGGACCCGCCTGGCCAAGCAGACCGAGGCCGACGGCACCACCATCAGCATCACCAATACGCCGATGCTGATGACCAACTACATCATGAACGACACCATCACCTACTCGGTGGACGAGCTGACCCCGATCGCCAATGTGGTGACCGACCCGGGCATTATCGTGGTCCCGGCGGACAGTCCCTACGAGACGGTGGAGGAGTTCCTGGCTGCCGCCGAAGAGAACCCGGGCACCATCACCGTGGGCAACTCCGGCGTGGGCGGTGATGACTTCTTCTCCACCATCCTGATCGAGCAGGCCTCGGGGATCAGCTTCCAGAAGGTGCCGTTCCAGGGTGACGGACCTTCGGCCACCGCCGCCATGGGCGGGCAGATCGACGCCAGCTTCAACAACCTGGGCAACGTCTACGGACACATTCAGTCCGGCAGCCTGAGGCCGCTGGCGGTGTTTGCCCGCGAGCGCCTGTCGATGCTGCCCGACGTGCCGACCCTGAGCGAGAAGGGCATCGAGGTGGTGGCCGGCTCCTCACGTGGGTACAGCGCACCGGCCGGCATCCCCGATGAGGCGCGCCAGCAGCTGATCGACGCCTTCGAGGCACTCAAGACCAACGAGGAGTTCAAGAAGGTCGCCGAGGAGCGGGCCATGAACCTCGATATCCAGACCGGCGATGACTATCGCCAGATGATCGAGGACATGGAAGGCCAGTTCGAGGAGATCTGGGCCAGCGTGAAGGACGAGATCAACGGTTGATCGGTGCGCTTGCCGACGGGCCTGGCCCGTCGGCAAGCGACCGAGGGAGTCATACTGATGAAACTCAGTCGCCTGCTGTTTGGCCTTTTCGCCCTTGGGGTGGCCACGCTGTTCGGGGTCACCTCGCTGGGCTATCCCGACGCCGCGGCGCGGATGCCGCTGATCTACGCGGTGGTGGTGGGACTGTTCGCCATCGCCATGATCGTGCAGGAGTTGACCGCGCATTCCCGCGCGCGGGCCCAGGCCTCGTCGAGCGCCGCGCCCACCCTCGAGGGCAGTCAGCTGGCCGAGGGCGAACTCACCGAAGGCGATAGCGCACCCGCGCCGCCCGCCAGGCCGCTCAAGGCGATGGCGGTGTTCGCGTTCGCCGCCGTCTACATCTACAGCATCTCCTGGCTCGGCTACGTGGTCGCCACGGCGGCCTTCATGGGCCTGTCGCTGTGGCTGGTGCGCCATGTGTCGCTGCGCTTCAGTCTGATCGGCATCGCCGGCCTGATCACCGTGGTCTGCCTGGTGTTCATCGGCTTTCTGGGCCTGCCCGTGCCGCTGTTGCCACCGCTGTTTTAAGTCCTGTCGTGCGCTTCGCCACACCGATCGGCTTCGCTGAGGTCGTCATTGCACCCGCGCGAACCTGGAGCCTGACCCTATGAACGACTCGCTTGTGATGGTGGGGCTGAGCAACGTGCTCACCTTCACCAATATTGCGCTGATCCTCGGCGGCACCCTGCTGGGGCTGTTCGTCGGCGCCATGCCGGGGCTGTCCGCCACCATGGCGCTGGCGTTGCTGTTGCCGCTGACCTTTACCATGGACCCGGCGACGGGGCTCAGCATGCTGGCCTCGCTGTACGTCGGCGCCTCCTACGGCGGCTCCATCGCCGCCATCCTGCTGCGGACCCCAGGCACGCCCTCGGCGGCGGCCACCGTGCTCGACGGCTTTCCGCTGTCCCAGCAGGGGCAGGCGGGCAAGGCGCTGGGGGTGTCGCTGTTCGCCTCCTTCTTTGGCGGCCTGATGAGCGGTATCGCCCTGCTGACCGCCGCACCGTTGCTGGGGGTGCTGGTGTTGAAGTTCGGCCCGGTGGAGCTGTTCGCCATCGCCGTGCTGGGCATCACCATCATCGGCTCGCTGTCCCAGGGCTCCATCGTCAGCGGATTGCTGTCCGGCATCATGGGGCTGCTGCTCAGCACCGTGGGCATGGACCTGATCACCGGCACACCGCGCATGACCTTCGGCAACATCAACCTGTTTTCCGGCATCGAATTCACGGTGGCGCTGATCGGGCTGTTCTCGATTCCCCAGGCGTTGATCCTGATCGAAAACGCCCACGACAGCGACAAGGTGGCCAGCAAGATCACCGATCGGCTGGTGCCGCGGCTGAAAGAGCTGCGCACGCTGATGCCCAACATCCTGCGCTCCGGCGGCATCGGTATCGTTACCGGCCTGATCCCCGGCACCGGCGGCGACACCGCGAGCTGGTTTGCCTACAACGAGGCCAAGCGCTTTGCCAAGGACAAGAGCCGCTTCGGCAAGGGCGACATCGCCGGCGTTGCCGCCCCCGAAGCCGCCAACAACGCGGTGGTCGGCGGCGCGCTGATTCCGACCATCGCCCTCGGCATCCCCGGCAGCTCGTCCACTGCCATCCTGCTGGGGGCGCTGATGGTCCAGGGCATCCTGCCAGGCCCCAACCTGCTCACCGACTATGGCGACGTCACCTACACCCTGATCTGGGCGGTGATCTTCGCCAATGTCGGCCTGCTGGCGGTGGGGCTGATGTTCACCCGGCTGTGCGTCGGGGTGACCAAGGTGCCGGACAGCTTCGTCGCCTGCGCCATCATTACCCTGTGCGTGATCGGCGCCTTCGCCATCAACAACAGTCTGTTCGAGGTGGGGCTGATGCTCGGCTTCGGCCTGTTCGGCTACTGGATGAACAAGGCCGGCATCTCACCGGCGCCGATGGTCATCGGTCTGATCCTGGGGCCGGTGATGGAAACCAGCTTCCAGCAGTCGATGCTGATCGGCCAGAACAGCCCGATGATCTTCGTCGAAAGCCCCATCGCCATGGTGCTGCTCGGCATCGCGGTGCTGTCGATCCTCCAGGCCACGCCGGTCTTCCGCTGGCTGCGAAGCTCGTTGCGGCGCGGGGCACGCACCGGCTGATCGAGGCGCTGTCACCGCTTCACTAGCGGTGACAGCGCTTCATCCACGCCTGCAACCATCTAGCGATAACCACAATAATGTCTTGAAAGGAGCCCACCATGACGCGTATCAGCGACGTCCGTGCCCGCACCATCAGTGTTCCACTGGACCATCCCACCAGCTTCTCCAATCGTCAGGTGTTCAAGCGCGACTACGCCCTGGTGGAGGTCGAAGGCGACGACGGCGTGGTCGGGATCGGCTTCTGCTACGGCGGCAACAATGCCGGTCTGCTGGTATCACAGGCGGTTCGTGAGCTGCTGAGGCCAGTACTGCTGGGGGCCGACGCCCACGCCACCGAAGGCCTGTGGCAGGCCATGTATCAGGAGTCTCTGCTGCATGGTCGCTGCGGCTCGGTGATGCGGGCCATCAGCATTCTCGACACCGCCCTGTGGGATCGCAACGCCCGGGCGGCGGGGCTGCCGCTGTACAAGTACCTGGGGGCGAGTGACAGCGACAGCGTCCCGGCCTACGCCAGTGGCGGCTACTACCTCGACGGCAAGACGCCGGAGATGCTGGGCGAGGAAATGGCCGGCTACGTGGCGCAGGGCTTCAAGGCGGTGAAGCTGAAGGTGGGCCGCGAGGACCTGGCCGGGGAGGAGGCGCGACTGGCGGCGGTGCGCGAAGCAGTCGGCCCCCATGTGGCGGTGATGATGGATGCCAACAACGCCTGGCGCGACCTGCCATCTGCGCTCGCGTTCATGCGCATGGCCGAAGCGTACTCGCCGTTCTGGATCGAGGAGCCGTTCAGCCCCGACGACATCGACAACCACCGCCGTCTGGCCGAGCGTACCCCGGTGCCGGTCGCCACCGGCGAGATCGAGGCCGGACGCTGGCGCTTCAAGGAGCTTCTGGACAAGGAGGCGGCGATGATCCTGCAGACCGACGCTGCGGTGTGCGGCGGCATCACCGAGTTTCGCCGCATCACCGCCACGGCGGCGAGCTACGGGGTCGAGGTCTATCCCCACTGGTTCCATGACCTGCACGTGCACCTGGTGGCCTCGGCGCCCAACGCGCGCATGGTGGAGTTCTTCGCCGATGACCAGGTCCTCAACTTCCGCCGGCTGATCGACACCCAGCTTCAGTTCTCCGACGGCGACCTGCTGCTGCCAAGCGCCCCGGGCCTTGGCTTCAACTTCGACAGCGAGGCGCTGGAGCGCTACGCCAGCGAGCCCTGGTCGTGACCCGTCGTCATCGGACGCTGGTCGGGCGGGGCCCGACCCCGATCGAGCGCTCCACTCCATTTAAGGAAATCGCATCATGACAGCCACCAACCTGGCACATGCCAGCGACGCCTGGTCGCCGGTGATCACCCCCTTCACGTCGAATCTAGCCGTCGATACCGAGCGCTTCATTGCCCACTGCCGCTGGCTCGATTCCCACGGGGTCGGACTCGCGGTGTTCGGCACCAACTCCGAGGCCAACTCGCTGACCCTTGGCGAGAAGCGCGAATTGCTCTCACAGCTTGGGCAGGCGGGCATCGATCCCTCCCGGCTGATGCCGGGCACCGGCCACTGCGCCATCGACGATACGGTCACGCTGACCCGCGACGCGGTAGACATGGGCGCGGCCGGAGTGCTGATGCTGCCGCCGTTCTACTACAAGGGCGTCAGCGACGAGGGCCTCTATCGCTACTATTCCGAGGTCATCGAGCGGGTAGGCGATGCGCGCCTGCGGCTGTATCTCTACCATATTCCGCCGGTGGCCCAGGTGCCGCTGTCGATCGAGCTGATCGCACGGCTGCGCGAGGCCTTCCCCGAGATGGTCGCGGGGATCAAGGACAGCGGTGGCGACTTCGCCAACACCCAGGCACTGATCGACGCCTTCGGCGCCGACGGCTTTGCGGTGTACGCCGGCAGCGAGCGTTTTCTGCTGGATACGCTGCGCGGCGGGGGAGCGGGCTGCATCAGTGCCACCGCCAACGTCAATCCGGCGGCCATCGCCGGGCTCGCCGCCGACTGGCAGACAGCCGAGGCCGATGAACGCCAGGCAGGGTTGAACGCCATGCGCGATCTGTTCGAGCGCTATCCGCTGATACCGGCGATGAAGGCGGCTACCGCACATTTTTCGGGACAGGCGTCCTGGGCGACGCTACGCCCGCCCTTGATTGAACTGGCCGCAGGGCGTCGCCAGGAGCTGATCGCGGCGCTGGAAGAGCGAGACTTCGCCATGCCGGGACTCAAGGAGGAGCAACATGGATAAAGCACCCGCTGCCCGCGATCGTGGGCAGGCGCCTCGTATCGTCGCCCTGAGGCGGCTGGGCGAGGAGGAACTCGCGGCCTTGAACGAGGTGGGCCAGGTGGACTATTTCGAGGATCTGAACGAGGGCAATCGCGAGGCCTTCGAGGCAGCGATGGCCAGCGCCCACGGTCTGATCGGCGGCAAGCTCGAACTCGATGAGGCGATGCTCGAGCGCTCTCCTAATCTCGAGGTGGTGTCGACCATCTCGGTCGGCTACGACCAGCTGCCGCTCGAGGCGATGAATCGTCGGGGCATCCTGCTGTGCAATACCCCGGACGTGCTTACCGAGACCACCGCAGATACCGCCTTTGCCCTGATCATGGCGACCCAGCGGCGGTTGGTGGAGCTGTCCTGCATGGTGCGGGAAGGACGCTGGACGTCCCATGTCGGTCCCGACCAGTTTGGTCACGACGTGCACGGCAAGGCACTGGGCATCGTCGGCGCGGGGCGTATCGGCGCGGCGATCGCCAGGCGCGGCGCGCTGGGCTTCGGCATGTCGGTGCTGTACACCGCGCGGGCACCGAAGCCTGAGCTCGAGCAACACCTCGGCGCCGAACACTGCTCCCTGGACGAGCTGCTCGCGCGCGCCGACATCGTCTGTCTGGCGGTGCCCTACAGCGATGACACCCATCACCTGATCGATGCCGACGCCCTTGCCCGGATGAAGCCCTCCGCCGCGCTGATCAACATCGCCCGGGGCAAGGTCGTCGACGAGACGGCACTGATCGAGGCGCTGGAACAGGGCACCATCCGCGCCGCCGGGCTCGACGTCTTCACCCGGGAGCCGCTGGACGCCGACTCGCCGCTCGCGCGCATGGACAATGTGGTGGTGCTGCCGCATATCGGTTCGGCCACCCACGAGACCCGTGCTGCCATGGCGCGGCGCGCGGTGGACAACCTGATCGGTGCGCTGGTCGGCGAAGGCCCGGTCAACGCCGTCAACAAGGCGTCCTGGCGAGCAGGGAGGGCATCATGAAGCGACGTCTCGAGCGCATCCTGAGCCTGGACGACTTCGAGCGGGCGGCGCGTCGTCACCTGCCGCGGCCCCTGTTCGGCTATGTCGCCAGCGTGGCCGAGGAGGGCGAGACGGCAAGGGCTGGTCGCGAGGCCTTCAATGAAGTGCACTGGCTGCCCAGGGCGCTGGTCAATGTGTCGTCGATTTCCACCGAGGTGGAGCTGTTGGGGCAACGGTTCTCGCAGCCCTTCGGTATCGCCCCCATGGGTATCAGCGCGCTGACCGCCTACCGGGGTGACATGGTGCTGGCCGAACAGGCCCAGCGTGCCGAGATCCCGATGATCGTCAGCGCATCCTCGTTGATACCCATGGAAGAACTCGCCGAAGCCACCGGTGCGGACTGGTTCCAGGCCTACCTGCCCGGCACCCTGGAGGGTATCGACGCCCTGCTTGAGCGGGTCATCCAGGCCGGCTACAAGCGTCTGGTCATCACCGTCGACTACCCGGTGCCGCCCAACCCGGAAAACCATCGTCGCTCGGGCTTTTCGAGCCCCTTGAAGCCGAGCGCGCGGCTGGCCTGGGATGGTCTGACACGTCCGCGCTGGCTCACCGGCACCTTCCTGCGCACCCTGTTGCGTCATGGCGTTCCCCACTTCGAGAACAACGCGGCGACGCGCGGGGTGCCGGTGCTGGCGAAGCACGCCGCCCGCGACTTCGCCGGCCGGCGTCATCTTGACTGGTCGACCCTCGAGCACGTGCGCTCGCGCTTTCCCGGCCAGCTGGTGGTCAAGGGGATCCTGCATCCCGACGACGCACGCCGGGCCTGCGAGGCGGGCGCCGACGGTCTTATCGTGTCCAACCACGGCGGCCGCCAGCTCGACGCTACGGTGGCGCCTATGACCATGCTGCCCGAGGTGGTGAAGGCGGTGGAGGGCAAGGTTCCGGTGATGATCGATGGGGGCTTTCGCCGCGGCGGCCAGGTGCTCAAGGCGCTGGCGCTGGGGGCCGACTTCGTGTTTGTCGGCCGGCCCTTCAACTATGCGGCGAGCGTCGCCGGAGGGGCAGGGGTCGCCCACGCCATTCGTCTGATGAGCGAGGAGATCGAGCGCAACATGGCGCTGCTCGGGGTAACCGCCATCGACCAGCTCGGCCCCCACCTGCTGCGCCGCAGGGAAGGTGGGACGGCGGGTGCCACGACAGCCGCCGATACGGGTGTCGGGGCAGGCGTCGAGACCGGCGACAAGGCATCCGACTGAGCCGCTCGCGCCTGATGTGCGTCAGGCCCCGTGGTAGCCCTTTTGCTCGGGCTCTTCATCGGCGTCATCGGTGGCTGCTTCTGGCAGTTCGGCCACCCACTCCATGGCCGCGCTGTGCTCCTTGTGGGAGAAGGTGCGGATCTCGATCTTCCTGACCAGCTTGTCCTCGAGATGGGCGATGTGCTTGATCCACTCCTTGTCGGTGATCACCGCGGCGCGATGGTAGTGGTCAAGCTCGCCGATCTGGGTCAGGCCATAGCCCAGGTCACGCAGCAGTGCGGTCAGGGTCATCCATCGCAGGTTATCGAGTTCCGCCACCAGGCTGACCTTGGGGCAGCGCTTCTTGGTCATTTCGATCAGATCGATGGCTTGCTGGAGTTCCTGCGCGGTCACGGTACCGCCGGCGCGGATGGCGACCACGTGTTCGGCCGGGTGGGGAATCTGCTCGAGCATCTTGAATCTCCTTGTCGGGGACGGCGGGACTCACGTCGCGATGCAGCGTGACGGGATTTTCTCAGCATAGTCGCTGTGGCATCCATGGCGGCCGATCTTCCGTGTTCGACGCCAACGCTTTGCCGTCCTTGCACTCGGTCGTAAGGCCTGACGTAACGATAGCGACAACGACAGGTAGGCCCCGACCTTGCTTCGAACGTAGCGATAGATACAGGTGTGAACACAGCAATGTCGGCGCCATGACCAGACCAGGCATCATCATGCAAAGGAGGGTGGCGAACATGCAAGCGGATGGAGAGAAAGGCCAGACGGTGGGGTGGGCGAGCTGGGCCCTGGCCTTCGGCCTGGTGGGGGCACTGGGCTGGGTCGCGCCGGCCCATTCACAGCAAGCCCAGGCAGCCGACACGTCCTCCGGTCAGGCAACCGTCATCGAGTTGACCCAGGTCGGCTGTCAGTTCCTGGAAAGCGAGAACGGCACCGATCACGGCATTCACCCGCAGAGCAAGGCTGACTGCGAGGCCTTCAACGACGACACCGGTGAGGCGCGGCTGGCAGAGGCCAGGGTGCTGAAAGTGCCCGCCGGAGACTATGTGTTCCGGGTCAAGAACGAGGGCGTGCCCTATGACCTGGGTTTCTGGCTGCGTGGCGACGGCCTGCTCAACCGCGCTCGGCTACCCAGCGTATCCGGCGGTGGCCTCGGCACCGGCCAGACCGGGGATTTCGCCGTCAGCCTGGAACCCGGTGAATACGTCTACTCCTGCCCACTGAATCCAACCCTGGACTATAAGCTGGTTGTCGAAGGCCAAGGATACAGCGGAAGGCTGGCGCGAAAAGTGCCGGTGCTCGCCGACCTTCCGAAGAAAGCCCGAGGCTTGTCTGAAAGGTGCCTGCGATTGTCGACGGCGGGTGCGAGGCGAGGCGAGGCCAGGTCAAATCTAGTCAGGCTAGACTAGACCCCGGTCAGTGCGCGCGTGCCTCAGACCCATAGGATCGCGACACCTGACGATCGCCTACGCATCCGACGAAAAAGCTTAACCACCTTGATACCCGCTGTGTCGTTTCGACACGGCGGGTTTTTTGTATCTCCAGCATCAGAGTTTTCCCGTCTAGGCTCTCAGCAATAGCTGTCGTACGCCAAAGCGTCAGGAGGGCCAGATGGCAAAGGTCGAACCCCGCGCGCCCAAGCCGCGTATCGGAATGATCACCCTCGGTGTTCACTCGCTCGAACGGGCCATCGACTTCTATCAACAGGGGCTTGGCTGGCCTCGCCTGGAAGACAGCGCCCCCAGGATCGCCTTCTTTTCGCTGCAGGGTACCTGGCTTGCCTTGTACGGCTGGCACGATCTGGCCGATGACCTGATGGTCAACGCCGGTGGCGAGGGCTTTCGCGGCGTGACCCTGGCCTACATGGCCGAGGACCCCGAAGAAGTGGACGCGGTGCTGCTCCAGGCCCGGCGAGCGGGCGGGAACCTGCTCAAGCCTGGGCAGAAGGCCTTCTGGGGCGGCTACTCCGGCTACTTTGCCGACCCTGACGGGCACCTCTGGGAGGTGGCCCACAATCCCTTCTTCTGGCCTGGGCCGGGCGAACCCCAGGCCAGATCCAGCAACGATAGTTGATCTCGGTCCACATTCTGGCGGATATCCAGGATGCTGTTTTTCCAATAAAAACAAAGCTGTTAAGCAGGGGGTAAGACGTCGAGGAGAGCCTGGTGGCTACGGGTGCTGTGCTTTCAGGAAGGGACCCTCGACGCAAGGCCGTTACCAATAACCTGCCGCAAGGGAGTCGCTCATGAGTGCAGTCATCGTGTTGGTCCTAGGGTTGGCCGCCATGGCCCTCGGGTACTTCATCTACTCGAAGTTCATCGCCGAGAAGGTGTTGAAGCTGTCCAGGGACTTCGTCACCCCCGCCCACGAGTTCGAAGATGGCGTCGACTTCGTGCCGACCAACCGCTACGTGCTGTGGGGCCACCACTTCACCTCGGTGGCCGGAGCGGCACCCATCGTCGGCCCGGCCATCGCGGTCATCTGGGGCTGGGTACCGGCCTTCTTGTGGGTCATCTTCGGCACCATCTTCTTCGCCGGGGTCCATGACGCCGGCGCGATCTGGGCCAGCGTGCGCAACAAGGCCAAGTCGGTGGGCGCGCTCACCGGGGAAGTGGTCGGCACCCGTGCCCGCAGCATCTTCATGATCGTGATCTTCCTGCTGCTGCTGATGGTCAACGCGGTCTTTGCCGTGGTCATCGCCGGCCTGATGATGAAGTTCCCCTCGGCGGTCATCCCGGTGTGGGGCGCCATCCTGGTGGCGCTGGTCATCGGTCAGTTGATCTATCGCCGGATCATCGGCCTCGGCCTGGTGTCGGTGATCGGTGTGGTGGCGCTCTACGCGCTGATCGGCATCGGACCGGCGGTGCCGATCCAGATGCCCACCGAGGTCGGCGTGCTGTCCGGTCAGGCGGTGTGGATCCTCCTGCTGTTCGGCTATGCCGCCATCGCCTCGCTGCTGCCGGTGTGGATGCTGCTGCAGCCGCGCGACTACATCAACGGCCTGCAGCTGTTCATCGGCCTGATCATCCTTTACGGCGCCCTGGCGCTGTTGAACCCGGACATCGTGGCGCCTGGCTTCAACAGCGATGTACCCGAGGGCACGCCGTCGCTGTTCCCGCTGTTGTTCGTGACCATCGCCTGCGGCGCGATTTCCGGCTTCCATGGTCTGGTGTCTTCCGGCACCACCTCCAAGCAGCTGGATCGCGAGACCGACGTGCGCTTCGTCGGCTACTTCGGCGCGGTGGGCGAGGGCATGCTGGCGCTGGGGTCGATCCTGGCGGCCACCGCTGGCTTCGCCACCCTCGGCGACTGGCAGGCCATGTACGATGCCTTCGGCAAGGGCGGGGTCAACGCCTTCGTCGAGGGCGGTGCCTTCATCATCCACAACGGCATCGGTCTGCCCCAGGCCACCGCCGCGACCCTGCTCACGGTGATGGCGGCACTGTTTGCCGGCACCACCATGGATACCGGCCTGCGCCTGCAGCGCTACATCTTCCAGGAGTGGGGTGAGATCTACGACCAGCCGTGGATGAAGAAGCCGGCGGTGGCGACCCTGCTGGCGGTGCTGTCGTGCCTGGTGCTGGCCTTCGGCGCTGGGGCAGACGGTTCCGGTGGCCTGATCATCTGGCCGCTGTTCGGCACCACCAACCAGCTGCTGGCCGGCCTGACCCTGCTGGTGGTCACGGTGATGCTGATGCGCAACCATCGCCCGGTCTATTACACCCTGATTCCCCTGGTGTTCCTGCTGATCGTCACGGTGCTGGCGCTGCTGGCCCAGCTCAAGAGCTTCTTCGTCGCAGGCAACTACTTCCTGCTGGCGCTCGATATTGTGGTGCTGATCGCCTCGGTGCTGGTGGCGATGGAGTGCGCCTCGGCGCTCAAGCGGCTACGCCATGAGGTGCGCGGGGAGGCGCCGTGAGCGATCACGACGAGGGTCTGGCCAAGTGGCGTCGCTGGTTGTCGTCGGCGCGCCACTTCGCCGAGGAGTCCTACTCGGCGCCGTATCGCGGTGCCATTGCCCGCGCCCGGCGCGACGAGGACGACCTGTTCATGCTGCTGGTGTTCTCGGAGCTGATGGGCATGCCCAATCCGGTGGGCTACTACACCCTGGAGCTTCAGCCACTGTTGATGGAACGGTTCCATGACTGGCACCAGCGCATGGGCATGGAGCGCTCACCGCTGGATGACTTCCGCTGCTGCTGAACCGGCGGCGGAGGACCATCACGCCCCCCTTTAGCAACCTTCGCCGGGACCGAGCGTGCGCTGGACAGGGGGTAACGCTGTACCGGGCTGACAAGGGCAGGGCTGACAAGGGCAGGGCTGACAAGGGCTGGGGTGACAAGGGACCAGAATGGACAAGGGAAGACCATGAAGGAACTGCTGGATCGTCGCCGACTGTGGGTCGGCGGCAAGGGCGGCGTCGGCAAGACCTCGATGTCGGCGGCGCTGGGTGTGCTGGCGGCACGCCGAGGCAAGCGGGTGCTGGTGGCCTCCACCGACCCCGCCCATAGCCTGGGCGACGTCTTTGCCAGTGAACTCGGGGATACCCCGCGGCGGCTATTGCCCGGGCTGGACGCCATGGAGATCGATCCTGATCGCGAGGTCGAGGCGCATCTGGCGCGGGTGACCGCCCAGATGCGGCGCTATGCGGCGCCTGCCATGATGGACGAGCTGGAACGTCAGATGCGCCTGTCGCGGCAGTCGCCGGGGACCCAGGAGGCGGCGCTGCTGGAGCGGCTGTCGCGGCTGATGACCGATGACAGCCTGCCCTACGATCTGGTGCTGTTCGACACCGCGCCCACCGGTCATACCCTGCGCTTGTTGAGCTTGCCCGAGGCCATGGCCGCCTGGACCGACGGCTTGCTCGCCCACAGCCGCAAGTCCGAGCATCTGGGCAAGGTGCTGGCCCATCTGACGCCTGGCTCTCGGCGCGACGTGACCTCGCCGTTCGAGTCGGACGACGAGGCGGCGTCCCCGGACCAGGACCCGCGCACCCGGGATATCGCCGAGACCCTGCTGGCGCGACGGCGGCTGTTTCATCAGGCCCGCCGGCGCATCCAGGACGCAAGTCACAATGGCTTCCTGTTCGTGCTGACACCGGAGCGTCTGCCGATCCTCGAGACCGCCCGTGCCGTGGCGTCGCTGGAGGAGGCGGGGATTCCCGTTGCCGCCACCCTGGTCAACCGCGTACTGCCGGTAGAGGCGGACGGCGACTTTCTTGCCGCCCGTCGCCTGCAGGAAGAGACATATCTTGCGCGTATCGACACGACCTTCGCCCATCTGCCGCGTCCGCGGGTGCCCTGGCTCGCCACCGACGTCCAGGGTGTCCCGGCGCTGGAGACCCTGGCCGACTGCCTGGAGAACGCAGGTTTTTAGAACGCTGGTTTCCAGGACAACGGTTCAGTGGGCGTCCGGCGACTGTTCCATCTCTCGCTCCAGCTTGCGCGCCACGTCGCCGGGCGAGCCGGTGCGCCGTGCCATCAGATCGTAGGCCACCGGTACCACGAACAGCGTAAAGAAGGTGGCGGCGGCGACGCCGGTGAAGATCACGGTGCCGATGACGATGCGCGTCTCGGCGCCGGCGCCGCTGGACAGGATCAAGGGCACGCTGCCGGCGATGGTGGTGACCGAGGTCATCACGATGGGACGCAGGCGGGTCATGGCCGCACGCATCAGCGCCTCGCGGAACTCGGTGCCTTCGTCCCTGAGCTGGTTGGCGAACTCGACGATCAGGATGCCGTTCTTGGCGGCGAGTCCCACCAGCATGACCAGGCCCACCTGGCTATAGATATTCAGCGACTGACCGGTCAGCCACAGGCCGAGCAGGGCGCCGCCGATGGCCAGGGGCACCGTCAGCATGATCACCAGCGGATGGACGAAGCTCTCGAACTGGGCCGCCAGCACCAGGAATACCACCAGGGTGCCGAGTACCAGCAGGAAGGTGGTGGCGCCGGTGGACTCGCGATAGTCCCGGGCCGCGCCCTTGACGTCGGTCTGCACGCCCGCCGGCAACACCTCACTGACGGCGTTCTCGAGGTAGTCCAGCGCCTCGCCCATGGAGTAGCCGTCGGCCAGGTCGGCCTGCACGGTGATCGCCCGCAGGCGGTTGTAGCGGTTGAGCTGGCTGGGCCCGGCGAAGGCCTCGACGGTGACCAGGCTAGACAGCGGGATCAGCTCACCGGTGCGGCCCGAGCGCACCCGTACGTTGTCCAGGGAGCTCGGCGTAGGGGTGGAGCCACGCTCGCCCTCGAGGATGACGTCGTATTCTTCGCCCTGGTCGGTGAAGCGGGTCACGGTGCGGCCCCCCAGCAGCGTCTCCAGGGTGCGGCCGATCTCGCTGACGGTGACGCCGAGATCCGCGGCGCGGGTGTAGTCGATATTGACGTTGAGCTGGGGCTGGTTTTCCTCGTAGTCGCTCTCGAGGTTCAACAGTCTCGGATTGGTCTGGCGAATATGGTCCATCAGGGCGTCGCGCCAGGTCACCAGCTGCTCGTAGCTGCCCCCGCCAAGCACGAACTGCACGCCCTGTTCGGTGCCGCCGCCGAAGCCCTGGCGCATCACCGGGAAGGCGCGGATGCCGGGCAGGTCGGCCAGTGACTGGCGCACCTCGTTCATGATCGGCCAGGCGGGTCGACGCTCGGCCCAGTCCGACAGGCCGACGATGGCGAAACCGGAGTTGAAGTTCTCGGTGTTGCCGCGCCCCTGGGGAGCGATGATCAGCACCCGTTCGACCTCGCCGGTCTCGCGCAGGGGCAACAGCCGTGCCTCGACCTCGTCCATGTAGTCCTCCATATAGGAGAAGGTGGCGCCGGGCGGGCCGCTGATGATGACGAAGAAGGTGCCGCGGTCTTCCCGCGGGGTGTACTCGGCCGGCAGCTGGGGATACAGCCAGGCGATCCCGGCCAGCATCGCCACAAAGCAGGCTACCACCAGCCAGCGCGCCTTGAGCACGACCTCCAGGCAAGCCCGGTAGACGCCCTGGGCCCAGTTCAGCCCCTGGTCGACCCAGTGGGCCAGGCGCCCCTCGTGAAGGCTTGGCGACAGGATCTTGGAGGCCATCATCGGGGTCAGGGTCAGCGCCAGCAGGGTGGAGATGGCCACCGCCGCCGACAGGGTCAGGGCAAACTCGGTGAACAGCTTGCCGACGTCGCCCTGAATAAAGCTCAGGGGCACGAACACCGCGATCAGCACAAGGCTGGTGGCAATAACCGCAAAGGCCAGCTGGCGGGCACCGCGGAAGGCCGCCACCAGCGGCGTCTCGCCGTACAGGTGCATGCGTCGATGGATGTTTTCAAGCACCACGATGGCGTCGTCCACCACCAGGCCGATGGCCAGCACCAGCGCCAGCAGGGTCAGCAGGTTGATGGTGAAGCCCATGGCAGCCAGGGCGGCGAAGGTGCCGATCAGGGTGACCGGTACGGTGACCGCTGGCACCAGGGTGGTGCGCAGGTTACCGAGGAACACGAAGATTGCCACCACGACCAGGCCGATGGCGATCAACAGGGTGCTGACCACCTCGCGGATGGCGCCGGAGACGAAGGTGGAGGCGTCGTAGTTGAGTGACAGGCTCATGCCGTCCGGCAGGCGAGGGGACAGCCGTTGCATTTCGGCGCGCACCGCCTTGGACAGCGCCATGACGTTGGCGGTGGACTGCTTGACCATGCCAAGGCCCACCACCGTCTGGCCGTTGCCGCGAAACAGCGAGCGCTCCTCCACGGTGCCGAGTTCCACCCGGGCCACGTCGGCCAGCCGCACCAGATAGCCGCCTTCGCCGCGATCGAGCACCAGGGCGCGGAAGTCCTCGGGGGTCGAGAAGCTTCGTGGCAGGCGCACCATGAACTGGCGATCCTGTGACTCCACCGCACCGCCGGGCAGCTCGACGTTTTCAGCCCGGAGCGCGGACTCCACGTCGCTGACGGTCAGCCCGCGGGCGGCCAGGGCGTCATTGTCGAGCCACACCCGCATGGCGTATTCCTTGGCGCCGCCGACGAACACCCCGGAAACGCCTTCCTGCACCGAGAAGCTGTCCACCAGGTAGCGCTCGGCGTAGTCGGTCAGCTCCGCCGTGGTATAGCCCTCGCCGGACAGCATCAGCCACATCACCACCTCGGAGCTGGTGTCCTCCTTGCGCACCTCCGGCGGGTCGGCCTCGTCCGGCAGATTGTCGGCGGCGCCGGAAATACGGTCGCGCATGTCATTGGCGGCGGCGTCGATGTCGGTGGACAGGCTGAACTCGACGTTGATATTGGAGCTGCCGTCGGTGGAGGTGGAGGAGATCACCTCGATGCCGGCGATGCCGGCGATGCGCTCTTCCAGTACCTGGGTGATACGGGTCTCGACCACGTCGGCGGACGCCCCGGGGTAAGCGGTGCGGATGCTGACGATGGGCGGATCGATGGTCGGGTATTCCTGCAGCGGCAGACGGGTCAGCGCCAGCAGGCCGAAGGCGACGATCAGGGCGGCGAGCACGGTTGCCAGCACCGGGCGCTGGACGGAAACGTCGGACAGGCGCATCAGGTGTCGTCTCCCTGGCGCTGCTCGAGCAGGATGTCGCTGACGCTGGTGGTCTCGTCCTCGATGCCGATCAGCGTGATCCGGGAGGCTTCATGCAGGCGGTCATTGCCGTGGGTGACCACCAGCTCGCCGGCCTCGAGTCCCTTGACGACTTCCACGTCGCCTTCGCGTCGCGAGCCTACCTCGATATCCCGGCGGACCACCTCACCGGCCTCGGTCGACGTCGGCTCACGCGTGGTCAGCACCCAGACCCGCTGGCGCTGGCCTTCCGGGACCAGCGCGGACTCGGGAATCACCAGCGCCTGACGCGGGCTTCTGGCGATGGTCACCCGCATCAGCATGCCGGGACGCAGCAGCCTCTCTTCGTTGTCGAGCAGGGCGCGCACCGAGATGCTGCGGCTGATCGGGTCGATGCGCGAGTCGATGGTGGCGATCTCTCCCTCGAACACCCGGTCCGGGTAGGCCGCGGTGGTGGCGGTAAGCGTGAGCCCCCGTGACAGCGAACCGAGCTGGACCTCGGGCACGTCGAAGTCGAGCTTCATGTGGGAGACGTCGTCCAGGGTGGTCAGCTCGGTGCCCGGGGTGACCAGGGTGCCGACGCTGATATCGCGTACCCCGACCACGCCGTCGAAGGGCGCCTTGACCCGGTAGTTCTCGAGCATCGCCTCGAGCCCGGCGATGGTCGCGTCCACCTGCTGAAGCTGGGCACGACTGTCCTCAACGTCGGCGCGGGGCGCCAGATTGCGGCTTTCGAGTTGGGCGAAGCGATTGACCGCGTTCTGTCGCTCGGTGCGCAGTGCCTGGGCCTCGCGCAGGGCGGCGCGTTCCTCGATGTCGGACAGCTCCACCAGCACATCGCCTTGGCTGACCTCTTCCCCGCCCTCGAAGTTGAGCGCCGAGACGGTGTCGGTCACCGTGGCCGACAGGGTCACGCTCTCGTTGGCCGATAGCGTCCCCAGCGACTCCAGCGGATCGGACCAGGCCTCCTGGGTCACCTCGGCGGCGATCACCGGGGTGGGGGGAGGCCCCTGGGTGCCGGCACCGCGCTGCTGCGCCAGGCTGGGCGACACCACACCCGCCAGCACCGGGGCCAACACCAGAGCCAGGGCCAGGCGAACCCCCATCCTCCCTGGTCTCGACGTGCGATGCGATAGGGTCCTGGGGCAACGAACTGACGGCATGGCAAGCTTCCTGCGTTGGGCATTCTACGGTGGACGGCGCTCGAGGCGTGGCCGACGCACAGCGTAAACGATCGGATACGATGGTCGTACACAAGTGTCCGAGGATAGCGACAGCATGCCTGAGACATGGCCTCGCTGGCTTGAGCAAGGTGCGGGTTGCACAATCTTTTCGCAAGTCGTTCGCCGAGTAACAACAGGCCGTTGCATGCCACGGTGTTTCAGGGCGAATCGAGTGGACGGCTCTGCTAGTATGGCGGGCTTTTGTTGCGCCAAGGGTTTCGGCAGCGCGCTTGCACATGGCGACCAGCCCAGGGTGAGGCGCTGCCGACGAGGGCGCCAGGGCGTGATGCGAACAACGGGCGGTGAGGGGAATGATCCATGAAGGTTGACGTGGTAGTGATTGGTGCCGGAGCCGCCGGTCTGATGTGTGCGCTGACGGCGGGCTACGCCGGACGCTCGGTGCTGGTGATCGATCACGCCAACAAGCCGGGCAAGAAGATCCTGATGTCCGGCGGCGGGCGCTGCAACTTCACCAATATGGCGACGACCCCGGCCAACTTCTTCTCCGCCAATCCCCACTTCTGCATCTCGGCGCTCAAGCGCTATCGCCCGGAGCACTTCGTCGAGCTGGTCGAACGCCACGGCCTCGAGTACGTCGAGAAGGCGCCGGGACAGTTGTTCTGCGCCGACTCCGCCAAGGACCTGCTCCAGGTGCTGCTGACCGAATGCGACTGGGCCGGCGTCGAGCTACGCCTGAAGACCAGTGTCGAGCGCATCGAACGCCAGGGCGAGAGCATGCGCCTGGCCACCTCCGCCGGGCGCATCGATGCCGGTGCAGTGGTCGTCGCCACCGGTGGGCTGTCGATCCCCAGCATGGGCGCCACCGGCTTTGGCTACGATATCGCCCGTCAGTTCGGCCTGGAGGTCACCGATACCCGGGCGGCGCTGGTGCCCTTTACCCTCACTTCGCAGTGGAAGGAGCGGGCGGCGGCGCTTGCCGGGGTGTCCACCGACGTCGTCGCCCGCTGTCGCGGGGGCGAGTATCGTGAACCCTTGCTGTTTACCCATCGTGGGCTGTCCGGTCCCGCCATGCTGCAGATCTCCAGCTACTGGCAGCCCGGCGACGACCTCGAGATCGACCTGATGCCCGGCAAGGACGCCTTCGAGGCGCTGTGTCAGGCCCGCCGCGATACCCCCAAGCGTCGCCTGTCCACCTGGCTGTCCGAGCACTCCCCCAAGCGCCTGGCGCAGTCCCTGGTGGAGTGGCAAGGCGATGACGGCGTACTCGCCGAGCGCTCCAACGCAAGCCTTGCGGCCTGGGCGGACTTCCTCAACCGCTTTCGCATCAAGCCCTCCGGCACCGAAGGCTGGCGCACCGCCGAGGTGACCATGGGCGGCGTCTGCGTCGACGCCATCTCGTCGAAGACCTTCGAAGTCCAGGGCCTGCCCCAGCTTCGCTTTATCGGCGAGGTGCTCGATGTCACCGGCGAACTCGGCGGCTACAACTTCCAGTGGGCCTGGGCGTCGGCCGTGGCCTGCGGCCAGTCGGTGTAGACGCTTCGTCCCCCCTGCCTACTCGTGCGACGGCAAGGCCTCCATCTCGCTGACCAGGTGGTCGATGAAGCGGCGGATGCGGATCGGCAGGTGATCGGCGTAGGGGTAGACCGCGTAAATGTCGGCGTTGGGTAGCTGGTAGTCCGGCAGCACCCGTACCAGGCGTCCCTGCTCCAGATGTTCGTGCACGTCCCACTCGGCGCGCACGGCGATGCCGTGGCCGCGAATGGCCCAGGTCAGCACGCTCTCGCCGTCGTTGGCCGACAGGTTGCCACGGACCTTGACCTGATGGTGACGCTCTCCCCGGGTGAAGCGCCAGTTGCCGTAGGTGTCCTCGTTCTGTCTGAGCACGATGCAGTTGTGTTCGCTCAATGCTTCCGGGGTGTCGGGATGCCCGTGTTTCTTCAGATATTCGGGTGATGCACAAAGCAGACGTCGGTGGGAGGCGATCTTTCTGGCATGCAGTCCCGAGTCGGGAAGGGTGCCGAATCGGATACCGATATCGAAGGCATTTGCCACCAGATTAAGCGGGTGATCCGAGAGGTGAAGCTGACAGTCGATATCGGGGAATTGTTCGACGAAAGATGCGACGAAAGGAGCAATATGACGTCGACCGAATCCGAAGGGGGCGTTGATTCTTATCTGTCCCGAGGCTTCGTCGGCGTTCACCTTTAGTGCATGGTGAAGCGCCTCCATGTCGGCCAGCATGCGCTTCGCGTAGCGCAACATGACGACCCCGTCCGGGGTCAGACTCATAGCTCTCGGGGTGCGGTAAAAAAGCTGGGTGTCCAGGGATTTTTCCAGATTTGCCAAGCGCTTGCTGGCAGCAGCCGGGGTGATGTCGAGATCCTTTGCGGTGCGCGACAGGCTGCCCGCTTCACACAGGATGACAAAGAATTCGAGGTCGGCAAGCGATTTCATGGTTAACCCAGGCGTCATGGTAGCTTCAACCGCCAGTCTATTGCCGCCAATTGTCCCTGTCACCTAGCCTTCGTGAACCCGGCAAGACCTCCGGTTTACAGAATCTTCAGTGAGGTGACAGCAGATGAGAACGCATAAGGTGGCGGTGATTCCCGGTGACGGTATCGGCCTTGAGGTCATCGAGGCAGGCAAGCAGGTCATCGAGGCGCTGGCCAAGAAGAGCGGCGACTTCAACTTCGAATTCGAGGACTTCGACTGGAGCTCGAAGCGCTATCTGGAACAGGGCGAGTACATCCCCGAGGGTGGCCTCGCGAAGCTCGCGAAGTTCGACGCCATCTACTTTGGCGCCGTGGGCAGCCAGGACGTGCCCGACCACGTGTCGCTGTGGGATCTGCGCCTGGCCATCTGCCAGGGCTTCGATCAGTACGCCAATGTGCGCCCGGCGCGGGTGCTGCCGGGCGTGAAGAGTCGTCTCGAGGGCGCCGACAAGATCGACTGGGTGATCATCCGCGAGAACAGCGAGGGTGAATACTCCGGCAACGGCGGGCGCGTGCACCAGGGGCTGCCCGACGAGATCGGCACCGAGCTTTCCATCTTCTCGCGCAAGGGCATCGAGCGGATCCATCGCTTTGCCTTCGAGATGGCCCAGAGCCGCCCGCGCAAGAAGCTGACCCTGGTGACCAAGTCCAACGCCCAGCGTCACGGCATGGTGCTGTGGGACGAGGTGTTCTTCGAGGTGGCCAAGGACTTCCCCGAGGTCGAGATCGATCGTGAGCTGGTCGATGCGGTGACCACCCGCATGGTGCTCAAGCCCGAGACCCTGGATGTGGTGGTCGCCACCAACCTGCACGCCGACATCCTCTCGGATCTTGCGGCAGCGCTTTCCGGCAGCCTGGGTATTGCGCCTACCGCCAACCTCAACCCCGAGCGCAGCTTCCCCTCCATGTTCGAGCCGATCCATGGCTCTGCCTTCGATATCGCGGGCCAGGGGATCGCCAATCCGGTGGGCTCGTTCTGGACCGCGGCGATGATGCTCGAATACCTCGGCGAGAACACCGCCGCCGAGCGCCTGATGGCAGCCATCGAGCGCCTGACCGAGTCCGGCATGCAGACCAAGGACCTGGGCGGCGACGCCATGACCCGCGACGTGACGGCGGCCATCTGCGCCGACATCGAGGCCCAGGGCTGAGTCTGAGATCCCCGTCGTTTCCTGCCCCCTGCGGGCAGGAGGCGATGACCTTGTCCCCGTCGGATGGCATCGATGCCGAAACACCGACGCGGGATTCGGGGAGGCTCGGCTTTCGAGCAGAGACTCCCCGCTCCACGAGCCCATCGAGAGGCTTGGCAGTAACAATCACAACGCCAAGGAGCAACGCCATGAAATCCCAAACCCTTCTTTTCAGTGCAGTGATCGCCGCGGTGGCGGCGAGTCCGAGCATGGCCGCCGACGACCAGAGTGACTGGCCCCAGAGTGTCACCATCGGCACCGGTAGCCAGGGCGCCACCTACTACATCTACGGCAGCGGCTGGGGCAACCTGGTCGGTGAGCGCACCGGCATCTCGTTCGGCGCCGAGGTCACCGGTGGCCCGGTACAGAACGTCACCATGGTGCAGATGGGCGAGCACGAGTTCGGCATGGTCACCATGGGACCGGCCTACCAGGCCTGGCAGGGCAACAGCAAGCTGGCTCCGGGGGTCGAGCACACCGACGTGCGCGCAGTCTTCCCGATGTACCAGACGGCGCTGCAGGTGATCGCGCTCGAGGACTCGGGCATCGACTCCATCGATGACCTCGACGGCAAGACCGTCGGTATCGGGCCGGCCGGTGGTACCGGCGATCTGTATTTCCCGCAGATCTTCGACAAGCTCGGGATCGAGGCAGATACCCGCAACGGCGGCGCTGCCGACCAGGCCGGTCAGGTCCAGGATGGCCTGCTCGATGCGTTCGCCTTCGCCTCGGGGATTCCGGTATCGGCGTTCAGTCAGCTGGAAGCCCAGGCCGACGTCAACATCTTCTCGTTCTCGCCGGAGGAGAGTGAGCAGTTCCTCGAGGACTTCCCGGCACTCAGCGCCTCGTCGATCCCGGCCAGCGCCTATCAGTCGCTGGACGAGCCGACACCGGCGGTGTCGATCTGGAACTTCGCCATCACCCACAAGGACATGCCGGAGGGACTGGTCTACGAGGTCACCAAGGCCGTGATGGAAGAGCATGAGCGCATGCTCAAGGTCCATGGCTCGGCCAAGGAGACGCTGCCGGAAAACTTCTCCCAGAACAGCTTCATGCCCTGGCATCCGGGCGCCGTGCGCTGGTTCGAGGAGAACGGCTACGACATCCCGGACGATCTGGAAGGCTGAAGTGCTATGGCGCCGGCCGTCTGAGACGGTCGGCCCTTGAAGCTCGTGAGCCGGGGTCCGCCAGGGCCTCGGCCCTCGTGACCTGAGGTACAGCGAGATGACAACGACAAGACAACCGGAGCCCGCCGACGAGGTGGCTCCGCTTCAGACGGTGGTGGCGGATGGCGCCGACGAGCTGCCCCGTGCCCACAACGAGCGCGTCCTCGGCGGGCTGGTCGGCAGGACAGTGATGCTCGGCTGCGTGCTGTTTACCGCGATGCACCTCTACGCGCTGAATATCGCGCCGATCGAGACCTGGACCTTTCGCATTCTGCACATCGCCGGTGGACTGATGGTCGGCTTCGCCATCACCGCAGCGATGTCGGTGGACCCTGAAGGCGGGGCCGGCAAGGGCTCAAGGCCAGCAGGACTCGAACGCCTCGCTGCGCTGATCACGGCACTCGCCAGTGGCTACGCGGGCGCCTGCGCGCTGGCCCTGTGGGGGCTGAGTGAAGGCCCTGGTGTGGCGGTGACCAACTGGCTGCCGCTGCATCTGGCGGTGGCGCTGGCGATCGCCAGCGTGGCGGGGGTGGTATCGAGCTGGTGCTTTCCCAGTCGTGGTGATCGCATTCACTGGCCGGATCTGGCGCTGATGGTATCGGCGCTGGTGGTGGCGGCCTTTCTGATCTTCGTACTGGGACGCTGGCGCATGGCGGCGGGCACTCCGCTGGTGGGCACGCCTGAACTGCTGGTCTCGGCCAGTGGGGTGCTGTTGATCATGGAGCTGACCCGGCGTATCGCCGGTCTGGCGCTGATCGCCATCACCAGTGTCTTCCTGCTCTACGCCTTTGCCGGGCCCTACCTGCCGGGCATCCTCGAACATGACGGCTACACGGCCAAGCGCTTCTTCACCTACCTGTACACCGACAGCGGGGTGCTGGGGCCGACCACAGCGGTGTCGTCCACCTACATCATCCTGTTCATCACCTTCGCCGCCTTTCTGCAGGCCTCCAAGGTCGGGGACTACTTCGTCAACTTCGCCTTCGCCGTGGCCGGGCGTTCGCGCGGTGGCCCGGCCAAGGTGGCGGTATTCGCCTCGGGGCTGATGGGCATGATCAACGGCACCTCGGCGGGCAATGTGGTGGCCACCGGCTCGCTGACCATCCCGTTGATGAAGCGGGTGGGCTACCATCCGCTCAGCGCGGGCGGCATCGAAGCGGCAGCCTCCACCGGTGGCCAGATCGTGCCACCGATCATGGGCGCCGGCGCCTTTATCATGGCCGAGATCACCGGCATCCCCTATACCGAGATCGCCTTCGCCGCGCTGATTCCGGCGGCGCTGTACTTCCTCGCCATCTATCTGATGGTGGACCTGGAAGCCCGACGCGACGGCATGCAGGGTCTGCCCAAGGACCAGTTGCCGCTGGTCACCGAGATGCTCAAGCGGGTCTATCTGTTCCTGCCGATCATCATCCTGATCACCACCCTGTTCATGGGCTATTCGGTGATCCGTGCCGGCACCCTGGCGATGGCCAGCGCCGCCGTGGTGTCCTGGCTGACGCCGCACTGGATGGGGCCCAAGGCCTTGCTGCGGGCGCTGGAACTGGGGGCCCGAATGTCGGTGCCCTTGATCGCAGTGTGCGCCTGTGCCGGCATCATCGTCGGCGTGATCTCGCTGACCGGCGTCGGTGCGCGCTTTGCCTCCATGCTGCTGGGGCTGGCCGACACCAGCCACTTCCTGGCGCTGTTCTTCGCCATGTGCATCTCGATTCTGCTTGGCATGGGCATGCCGACCACGGCGGCCTACGCGGTGGCGGCGTCGGTGGTGGCGCCGGGGCTTCAGCAGATCGGTATCTCGCCGCTGGTGTCACACTTCTTCGTGTTCTACTACGCGGTTCTGTCCGCGATCACGCCACCAGTGGCGCTGGCCGGCTACGCGGCGGCGGCGATCTCCAACACCAATGCGCTGAAGACCGCGGCCACTTCGTTCAAGTTCGGCCTGGCGGCGTTCATCGTGCCCTTCATGTTCTTCTACAGCCCCGAGCTTCTGATGCAGGGGACCTGGTGGGCGATCCTGAGGGTGGCGATCACCGCCGGTATCGGCATCTATCTGCTGGCGGCGGCGCTTCAGGGCTATTTCCTGGCGGCTCCGGCGAATCTGCTCCAGCGTGTGGTGCTGGGGGCAGCCGCCCTGGCGATGATCTCCGGTGGCCTCGTCACCGACGTGATCGGCCTGGGACTGGGCGCGGCGATCTGGGGCGTGCAACGCTGGCGCCACAAGAGCGCCGGTACGTTGCCTTCCTGAGAAGCGCAAGGCAGCAAAGCCAGGACGCCGCGGTACCTGGCGTCCTGGACCTGAGCGCAAGCCCAGGTGGTAAATCGCGGGGAGGCGGCCTACGGGCCGCCTCTTTTTGTGCTACTACCGTTTGCAGACGTGGAGGCTTCCTGTTCAAGCGATGCCTGTTCGCCACTTTTTTTCTCAGCCGCCCAAGGAATCGGCTACCAGCGACGTCTTTACATGTAGATGCCCCCCTGTGGGCTGATGTGTATTTCCGAGAGCCCGACCGCGAGGAGCGGCCACTTGTCGATTCAAGAGCCCGAAACCCGGGCGCCAACGGATGTAGAACTGGTGAAGGGCGCCGCCGGAGGCGAGCGTGAGGCCTTCGCGTGCCTGCTGTCTCGCCACTACGACCGGCTTTATGCGCTGGCCTGGCGGCTGACCGGCAGCCGCGCCGAGGCCGAGGATCTGACCCAGGACATCTGTCTTGCGTTGCCCGACAAGCTAATCCGCTTCGATGGGCGCGCCGCCTTTACCACCTGGCTCTATCGGGTCGCGGTCAACGCCGCCCACGATCGCCGCCGGCAGCAGGCCACGCGGCGCAAGGCTGCCGAGGGCTGGGAGGCCTGGGAGCGTGGCCGACACCAGCGCAATCGACAGCGCGACGATGAACAGCGCTGGCTCGCCAGGGCGATGGCGACGCTATCGACTGACCTGCGTGACACCGTGGCGCTGTCCCTGGGCGAAGGCATGACCCAGGCGCAGGTGGCCGAGGTGCTGGAGGTTTCAGAAGGTACCGTGGCCTGGCGCATGAGCGAGGTGAAACGACAATTGAGCGCGCTGGCCCAGGCGGAGGAGGAAAGATGAGTGATGAGCTGAAGCGCCTCGAACGGGCCTTGTCATCGGCACCCGCGCCGGAGGCGGAGGTGAAGTCCGGGCATCTAAAGGCGGCGCTTGACCAGTTCGATCAACGTCAGGCCGCCGACCAAGAGTCCAGGGCCGAGCCACGTCTCTCGGGGGAAGGTCGCGACGACATCAGGTCGCGGCCGCGTTCACCCCGGAGGGATGCCAGCATGAACCGATCGCTTAGCCACAGCCCGTCACACCGTCGTCCATTGCATCGTCGACCATCAGTGGCTGCCGCCGCCTCGCTGGCGGCGTTGTCACTGGGGATTTACCTGCTGTGGCCCCAGGCCCAGGACTTCGACGCCATGACAGGGCCCGAGCCGAGCCAGGATGCCGAGATGGCCGTCTCGCCACCTCGAACTGCCAGCAAGCCCGAGTCTGCCCCTGAGTCGACCGAGGGCGAACGTCTGGCGATTGTGGCGAGCAAGACAGGACCGGTGGCAGACCAGATGGCCGGTGACATGCCCCTTGATACGGCCGTCGTGACGGCTGTCGAGACGGAAAGCAAGTCTGCGGGGCAGGTCACTCAGTTGGCCGAGGCTCCCAGGCTCTCTGTGTCGCGACCTCCCGGGCTCTCTTCTTCACCATCGACGTCGTTCTCTTCTTCACCATCGACGTCGCTTTCTCCTTCGACATCGATGGAGATGCGCGGCCTGATGCCGAGTCAGGAGGTCGCACGGATAGCGCCCTTGCCGAGCCCGGGACCTTCGGTCCAGATGCCCACCGCCTCCTCGGAAGCCTATCCCGAGTTCGACGCCTCGAGTGTCAGGGTGACCGCCGAGACGCCGGTGTCGACCTTCTCGGTGGACGTGGACACGGCAAGCTACGCGGTGGTGCGTTCTTCGCTGATGCAGGGGCAGTTGCCGCCGCCCCAGGCGGTGCGTATCGAGGAGATGATCAACTACTTCGGCTACGACTACCCCCAGCCGGACGCCGAGGCCTTTCGCCCGATGGTCGATGTCTTTGCCTCGCCGTGGAATCCCGAGCGTCAGCTGGTGCGCGTGGCGCTGCAGGGCAGGGCGGCCACGCCTGGCCCCCGCTCCCCGGTCAACCTGGTGCTGCTGATCGACACCTCCGGCTCGATGCGCTCGCCAGACAAGCTGCCCTTGCTCAAGCGCTCCATGGCGCTGTTGCTGGGTGAGCTGAATGACGACGACGAGGTCGCCATCGTCACCTACGCCGGCAGCGCCGGGGTGGCACTGGCACCGACTGAGGCATCGAACACAGAGGAGATCATGCAAGCGCTCGAGAGCCTGGCGCCCAGCGGTGGTACCGCCGGCGAAGCCGGCCTGAGCCAGGCCTATCGGCTGGCGGGGCAGATGAACGGCGAGGACGAGACGACCCGGGTGCTGCTGGCCACCGACGGCGATTTCAATCTGGGGCTGAGTGATCCCGAGGCGTTAGAGCGCTTTATCGCCGACCGGCGTGAGGGCGGCGTGTATCTGTCGGTGCTGGGCTTTGGCCGAGGTAATCTCGACGACGCCGTGATGCAGTCGCTGGCCCAGCATGGCAACGGCCAGGCCGCCTATATCGACAGTCTGGCCGAGGCGCAGAAGGTGCTGGTGGACCAACTGGCGGCGTCGCTCGAGCCCATCGCCAACGACGTCAAGGTGCAGGTCGAATTCAATCCGGCGCGGGTGCAGGAGTACCGCTTGATCGGCTACGAGACCCGCGCGCTCAGGCGAGAGGACTTCCGCAACGACCGCGTCGATGCCGGCGATATCGGCGCGGGTCATCAGGTGACGGCGCTCTACGAGATTGCCCCGGTGGGCTCGAGCGCTGCCCTGACCCGGCCATCCCGCTATCAGCAGGGACAGCAAGTGACGGGGGGCCAGCATGACGAGCTGGGGCATGTGGCGTTGCGCTACAAGGTGCCGGGGGAGTCGCAAAGCCGCCTGATCGAGACGCCGATCTCGCAAGGCGTGACGACAGCCGACAGCGAGGCGTCCTTCGCCGCCGCCATCGCAGGCTTCGGCCAGCTGCTGGGTGACGATCGCTACCTGGGCGACTGGGGTTGGGATGAGGCTATCGCGCTGGCAGAGGCCAGCAAGGGCAAGGACCGCTACGGCTATCGCGCCGAGGCGGTACGCCTGATGCGCCTGGCCGGCGGACTGTCGGATCGCTGAGTTTCTGCGCTACGCTTGAATGCATCATCTATTTCTTGTTCAGGAGAGAGTGTATGGCCAAGGCGCTGGGACAACGGCGGCTGGGGACGGTGCTTGAAGCGGTCATCCTTGAGATGCTCGATGACGCTCGTCAGGCCTATCCGCGCATCCAGGACCCCGAGGACAGCGAAGGGCTGCACGACTTTCGGGTGGCCTTGAGGCGCCTGCGCAGCACCATTAAGGAGTTTGGCGATCAGCCGGGGTTTGCGATCGACAAGGCGCTGTTGCGCCAGTTGACGGCGCTGGCGCGAGCCACCAACGACGCTCGCGACGGTGAGGTGATGCTGGCCTGGCTCGATAGCGTGGCCGAGTCGACGGGAGCGCCGGAGCGGGGTGCCATCGGCTGGTGGCGGGAACGCCTGGCGGCTCAGGTGGAACAGGAGTACGCCTCCATCGACGCCAGTGTGGCGGGGTTTCCGCTGCTCGACACCCGCCTGCGCGAGGCTGCCGGCAAGGCCGCTCTCAAGGACAAGGGCAAAGACAAGGACAGCAAGAAGAAGGACAAGAACAAGGACAAGAAAAAAGGCAGCAACAAGGCCGGCAAGGAGCCTCGGTTTGGTGACGCCTCGGCCCAGGTGCTGGCCCGGCTTGGTGAGGGCTGGCTTGAGGAACTCGCCGCGGTAAAAGGGCGCGAGGAAGAAGAGACGCTGCACCGGCCGCGTATCACCGGCAAGCGACTGCGCTATCTGCTGCGTCCCTGGCGGGAACAGGGCGAGGTCTTCGCCGAGCTCGAGGAAGAGCTGAAGACCTTTCAGGATGCCTTTGGCGATCTCCACGACGACCTGGTGAGGGGCGACGTGCTGACCACGGCGGCGCTCTTGCACACCGAGGAAGAAACCCTGGATCGTCTGGAGGCAGCACTCGAGCAGGCCTCACCCAGGGCCACCGCGCCTCGCCACCTGCGCGGTTTCATGCTGCTGCATGCGCATCACGAGGCGCAGACAGAGCAGAACCTCAAACGGGTGCAGGCGCTATGTCGCAAGCCGCGCCTGGAGCGTCTCGAGGCCAGGATCAATGAGGCCGTGACACTGATGAAGGCTCCGCAATAGCGCTGAAAAAGACCCAGGGCGGCCCTGAGGGCGCGCCCGAGAACAAGCCTCGGGCCGTTCAATCAGGCCAGGCGCTGTTCGATCTCCTTCCACAGGCTGGTGTAGGCGCGGCACGCTGGGGTATAGGGGGCAAAGTGGCGTACTGGGGCGCGCTCAAGCCCCATGCGCTCGACCGCACTGGCCGCCGGGATGACGCTGGACAGCCGCAGCGGCCAGCGCTTGCCGAAGCTTTCCATCACCTCGCGATGCATGGTGCGGCGCCGATCGGCCAGGGTGATGAAGGGCCACAGCGGGCAGACCAGATCCTGGTCGTCGAGGAAGGTCTCGAGTTGCTCCAGGGTGCGTAGCGAAAGGGTGGAAGGCACCACCGGCACCAGCAGGGCGTCGACGCTGGTGAACATGTTCTCTGACATGTGGGACAGCGTCGGTGGGCAGTCCAGGATGACCAGATCGTACTCGTCGCGTACCTTGCCGAGGATCTGACGCAGATGACTGGAGCCATGATGCTCGAGCAGCTGGTCCATCTCGCGGGAGTCCAGCGAGGCCGGCAGCACATCGAGGCCATCCACGTTGGTCGAGCGGATGACCTTGTTGAAGGCCGCCTTGCCTTTCACCAGCTTCTCGACGCCACCGCGGATCTTGGGCTTGATCTTCAGATAGAACGTCGTTGCCGCCTGGGGATCTAGGTCCCACAGCAGCACCCTGTGGCCACAGGCGGCGGCTTCGCAGGCTAGATTGACCGCCGACGCCGTCTTGCCCACGCCCCCCTTGATGCTGTAAAGCGACAACATCCGCATCGCAATTCGCCCCGTGAATTTGATGAACTAGAACAACGACTTTAGCACAGCTTTGTGCAGTGAATGGCGTTGTTCGCCAGGGGATATTGACGTTGTTTTGTATACGGTCTTGGTAGTCGCTGCAACAACAACCTTTCTTGGCTGAAGGTTGGGGCGCTGAAGGTCTGGGCGCAGAGGGGCTGGGCGCAGAGGGGCTGGGTGCTGTAGGGCCGGACAGTGAGGGGGCGGTGTCCTGTCAGCGCTTGACCAGGCGCCTGACGCGCTGGATGGCGAGGCCGGTCACCACCAGCTTGCGACCCCAGCGAGCCAGTCGGCCGGGGTGGCGCAGCACGGGAATCAGCGCCGTGCCGGCGGCAAGCAGGGCCGGCGTGCGATAGCGACTGAGGGCCTGCCAGCCGGCGTCGATGCGCTCTCCGGCAAGATGGAAACGGCGCGAGGCCAGCAGGATGTCCAGCCGCTGCTGTTCGATGGTGGCCTCGAGTTCGGCCTTGCGCTCGGCGCGAGAGGGGCTCGCACGGCGGTCATCGCGGCTCATGGCATTGCTCCCTGACGTGTCGGCAGAAAGATGGCGGCTCATCGACGATGTGGCTCATCGACGTCCGGCCGCATCGATTCTTCGGCAAGCTCTCGATCCAGTGCCAGGTGCTTCAAGGTGCTGACCAGCAGCGTGCGACGGCGTGCCAGGCGCATTGCCGCCAGGGCCAGCCCGACGCCTCCTGCCAGAAGCACCGCCGCGCATACGGCGATGGCGGTCAGCCGGAAGGAGTTCCAGAACAGCACCACGACGAAGGCCGTCAGGGTGGCGATGCCGAGCATCAGCAACACCATGCTCAGCCCCAGCAATAGGGCTAGGGTTACCAGTCGAGCGCGTTCTTCCTCGAGTTCTAGAACGGCGAGACGCAGGCGCGTCTCGCCGGTGGCGATCAGGGTCGAGAGGACCCGCTTGCCCGCCCCGAATAGCCGTTGTGCCGGTCCTTGGCTGTCTGCCATCAGCGCCGCCCGATCAGCATACCGACGATGCAGCCGACGGCAGCACCGATGCCGATGCTCTTCCAGGGGTTGTCGTGGACGTAGCGATCACAGGCATCGACCTGGTCGGTGACGCTGTCGCGGGTCTGACGGTAGACGCGCTCTCCAGTGGCTTCGAGGCGAGCACGGGTGTCCTTCAGTCGCGCCTCTGCCTTGCTGCGCCATTCCTTGACGGTCTCGCTGGAGTCGTCGGCGGTGGCGCTCAGCAGGTCCTCGAGGGTGCTCGACAGCTGCTTGAGGTCGTCCCTGAGTTGCTCGGTGGAGGCGCTGGAGCTGCTGGTGTCCGCGTCGCTTGCAGCGCTCTTGGCGTTGGACTTGCTGGCGGTGGTGCTGGAGCTTCGTGTAGCCATCGTGTCTTCCTTTGACGCAGGTGGATTAACGGTACCAAAGATGAATCTTTACCCGTTCATGCTCGCATCAGAATAGCAGTCACGGCAATGGCCGGCGGCCGACTGTGCAAAGAAGCACAATTGGCCGCCGCCGGCATCACGGATTGAAGCCGCCCGCCGAGAACAGCGGGTTCATGCTGAAGCCGATACCCAGGCGATTGACGCGCTCGTCGTAGTCGATAAGGCTCTCGCCGTAGCCATAGTAGTACTGCACGTGCCCACGCACCTTGCCGAACAGCGGCCAGGAGTAGTCGAGCTGGGTGCCGTAGTTGCCTTCGTCGGGGTTGCCGCGCATCAGCAGGCTGGCTTCGTGGGTGTCGAACATCTGCCGGGCCACGGTGACGTCGGCATAACCCACGTAGTCCTCGATGTCGGGGTTGTCGTCATCACTATCGTCTTCCGGGATGCGCCAGAACGGCGAGACTGCCAGCGCCCACTCGTCGTTGATCCAGGAAGTGGTGCCGATGACCCGGTTCCAGCTGCGTGACAGCGGGTCCGAGCGGCCATTGGACTGGTGATTGAGCGAGATGCGGTTGTTGACGTTGGTCCAGCCCCACAGGGTGGTGTCGTTCTGGAAGTCGATGAAGAACTCAGGCTCGTAGTTGGTCTCGCGAAACGGCGAGGACTCGTCGCTGTTGTAGGCCTGCCACCAGCTCTTCTGGGTGTAGGCGAAGTAGAGGTCGGCGTTGTCGAACAGCACGTCCTCGGCGATGTTGAACTTGGCACTGAACTGAAACTTGAGTTCGGTGTTGTCCATGTCAGCATCGTCTTCACCGGCACGAAAGGCGCCGGAATTCGGGTTGGTGTTGTAGCTGATCGGCAGGATGTAGTTGCGCCGGTGGGTGGTGATCGAGAACGGGTTGCTCTCGGACTCCTGCTCTAGCTGACGACGCTCCTCGACGGTCTCCTCGATGGGCTTGCCCGAGGCACGTGCAACGATCTCCTCGGAGGCGGGCAGACCGGTGGTGTCGGGGGCTTCGGCGTTGACCGTCGATGAAGTACCGGCGCTACTGACGGCCACGGCTTGTGCACCCTCGCGCTGGGCCTCGTCATCGTCGAGTTCATTTTCCAGCTTGGCGAGCTCAGCCTTCAGGGCCTCGATACGCGCCTCCTTGGCCGCGCGCTCGGCGTCGGTCAGGCCGCCGTCGGCGACGGCCTGTCCACTGATGGCAAGCGCCAGCAGGGAAGGGAACAGGGAGGAACGGACGGCGGGGCGGGTCATAGGGTGAATCCATTCGACAGGTGGAGGCGTTGTTCTACCATGGCGGCGCAGCGAGTCAACTTCGTGGAAGAATCTTGCACTGGATTGCCATACTGACACACTGGGTTGAGAATCTCGCCTCCTCCACGCTGCGACAGGAAGTTCTCTTAAGATGCCCAGCTCGCCTTCTTCGTTGTTCCGAATACTCCCCCTCTTGCTGGTGTTGCTGCTGTCTCTGCTGTCGGTATCTGCGGTGGTGGCCCAGGAAGCGCCCGAGAAGAGGCTGCCGGACAAGCAAGAGCTGCAGTCGCGCCTTGACGAGCGCGTCGCCAATGCCAGCGATCCGCCAAGCGCCACGGCGCAGGAAGAGATCGATGCGCTGTCAGAGGCGATCGATGCGGTGGAGAAATTGGCCGAGGTCGAGCGTGACCTGGAGAGTCTAGAGCGGCGTATCGAGGAGGCACCCGAACGGCTGGCGGCGCTTGAGGAAGCGCTGCGCCAGAGTGAAGAAGGCGAGTCGCACAATCTGGCTGAGCTCGAGGGGCTGAAGATGCCGGCCGTCGAGCAGCGCCTGAGCGACGCCACCCGAGTGCTGCAGTCGACCCAGGATACCCTGACCAGTGTGCAGAGCCAGTTGCTGGGGGCCCAGACGCTGCCGGAGCGGGCGCAACAGGCCATCACCGAGGCCAATCGGGAGATGGATGAGGCGAGGGTCAAGCTCGAAGACCTCAATCGTCGTGACGTGCCGGAAGATGCCCCCTTGCGGGTGGCGGCGCGGGCGCGCCAGGCTCTGGCCGAGGCTCAGCTCGAGCTGCACCAGCGTCAGCTCAATACTAATACACGTATGCGTGAGGTGCTGCAGCAGCGCCTCGCGCTGTTGAAACTGGAGGCGGCAAGCGAGGAGGCCTGGGTCTCCGCGCTGCAGGGTCGGCTGGATCGACTGCGCCGCGAGCAGACCGAGCGGGCCATCGCCGAGGCGGTACGCGATGAGCCAGAGGCCATCTCACGGCATCCGGTGATTCAGGCGGCCCAGACCACCAACCGTCAGCTCTCCAAGGACTTGCTCAACGCCACCTCGCGAGCCAACGATCTGGTGCGTGACGGACTCGAAGTGCGTCGCCAGCTCGAACGGGTGCGTCGCCTGCAGCAGGGGCTGACCCAGAACATCGAGGCGGTGCGCGGCAGTGTACTGTTGTCGCGCATCCTGCGTGAGCAGCGCGGATCGCTGCCCGAAGTGCAGCCACGGCCGGGCCTGCGTGACGAGATCGCCGATGTACGCCTGGCGCAGTTCGAACTCGACAGCGAACGCGACGCCTTGCGCTCCCCGGAGGCACTGGCAAGGGAGGTGTTGGCGCAGGCCGAGGTGGACGAGCCCGAGCCCCTGGTGGAGCCGCTGGTGCAGCTGTTCAATTCTCGGCGTGAGCTGATCAGCCAGCTAGAGCCCACCTACGGTCAGATCCTCACGGCTGCCATCGATATGCAGCTCAACCAGCAGCAGTTGCTCGACATCAGTGCGCAGTTGCGCACCAGCATCGACGAACAGCTGTTCTGGGTGGCTAACGCCAGGCCCATCGATCTCGGCTGGCTGATGAAGATCCCCCAGAACCTGATGATGGAGTGGCGGGAAGGCGAGTGGCGCCAGATCCTGCCTCACAACTGGCGCTGGCCGGGGCCTGGTGCCTGGGTAGCGGTCCCGGTACTGCTGGTGGTGTTGCTGCTGCTGGCGCTCAGGCGCGCGATCATGCGTCGACTGGTCACCCTGCACGACCAGATCGGTCGACTTCGCTACGATTCTCAGCTGCATACGCCCAAGGCGGTGGCGCTGAACGCCCTGGTGGCCGCACCGGGACCGCTGTGTCTGGTGGCCTTCGGCCTGCTGTTGACCCTCGGTGGCTCCGAGGTGGCAGCGGATGTCGGCTACTCCGTACTGCAGCTTTCACTGGCCTGGGGCGTGGTCGCCTGGTCGCGTCGCCTGCTGGTCAGCGACGGCGTGGCGACACGTCATTTCCACTGGCCGGTCAAGTACGTGGGCAAGCTGCGCTGGTGGCTCTTGTGGCTTGGCGTCAGCATGGCGCCGGTGCTGCTGATCGCGCCGCTTGCCAGGGACGCTGCGGTGACCTTCAACCAGCGCCCGCTGGGGCTCGGACTGTTGCTGCTGGGGCTGATCGGCATGAGCGTGGCGCTCAGCAAGCTGATCATGGCCCACACCCCCTTCTTCGGGGTGAAGCTCTTTCGTCTGGTGCTGGGGCTGGCGCTGGCGATGGTGCCGGTGGTGCTGGGTGGTGCCGTGCTTTATGGCTACGTCTACTCGGCGTTGAGTCTGGTCAGCCGCTTCGTGATCTCGTTGTACCTGCTGGGCGTGTGGATCCTGGTCGAGGCAGCGGTGGTCCGCGGATTGGCGGTGGCTGCCCGGCGTCTGGCCTATCGTCGTGCGCTGGCTCGCCGGCGAGCCCTGGCCCAGGACGACAACGACCGTGGCCTCGATATCGTCGAAGAGCCGCCGCTGGATATGGAGCAGGTCAACCAGCAGTCGCTGAGGCTGTCCAAGCTGCTGCTGACCATCGGCTTCGCCGCCTTGCTGTATCTGGTCTGGACCGATTTCCTCGGGGTCATCGGCTACCTCGACAACGTCACCCTGGTGGAAGGCGCCACCGGAGAGGGTGGCGAGGCGCTTGAGGACAACCTGAGTGTCGGCGACGTGCTGGTGGCCTTGTTCATCGCCGGGGTGACCATGATGCTGGCGCGCAACCTGCCGGGTCTGCTCGAGGTGATGGTGCTGTCGCGCCTGGAGCTCAAGCAGGGCAGCGCCTACGCCATCAGTTCGCTGTTGTCCTACACCATCGTCGGCACCGGTACGGTGATGACCCTGGGCGCACTCGGGGTGTCATGGGCCAAGTTGCAGTGGCTGGTAGCGGCTCTTGGTGTGGGTCTCGGTTTCGGTCTTCAGGAGATCTTTGCCAACTTCATCTCGGGTCTGATCATCCTGTTCGAGCGGCCTGTACGCATCGGCGACACCATTACCCTGGGCAACCTTACCGGTACGGTGAGCCGGATTCGTATCCGCGCGACCACGGTCACCGACTTCGATCGCAAGGAGATCATCATCCCCAACAAGACCTTCGTCACCGACCAGCTGATCAACTGGTCACTGTCGGACAGTGTGACGCGGGTGACGTTGAAGTATGGGGTCAGCCACGACGCCGATCGCAGCCTGGTGCATCGCCTGCTAGAGCAGGCCGCCGAGGAGAACGAGCGGGTGCTGTCCGACCCGCCCCCCGAGATCTACTTCATGGCCTACACCGCCAGCACCATGGAGTACGAGTTGCGCATCTACGTGAATGCCCTGGGGGATCGACTGCTGGCCACCGACGAGCTCAATGGCCGCATCGGCGACATGTTCTCCGAGCATGGCATCCGTATCGCCTTCGACCAGCTCGATGTACACATTCGACGCTCGGGGCAGCGCGACGTGTGGAAGGGCGTGCATCGGGTCAAGGGCGACCCTCAGGAAGGCCACCCGCCCCCCGGGGCCAAGGGTGACCCGGGTGACGTCGGTATCGGGGATGGCGGCGGCAGCGATGGGGGCGGAGACGCCGGCGGGCGCTAAGGGCGGCCGACCACGGCCACCGGCGTGATGCTACGTGGTCTGCTGTAAGGCCCGTTGCTAGCGCCGACGGGCCTGTAGCAGAAACTCGCGATTGCCGTCGCCACCGAGGATCGGACTTTCCTGCCAGTGCAGGATCTCGAAGCCGACCGAGGCGCAGCAGTCGCGGATGCGCTGCTCGACCTCGGCGTAGCGGCGGGGGTCGCTGACCACGCCTCGCTGATCCACCGCACCAGGCCCCAGCTCAAACTGGGGCTTCACCAGCGACAGCAGCAGGGCGTCCTGTGCCAGCAGCGTCGCCAGCTCCGGCAGAATCAGCGTCTGCGAGATAAAGGACACGTCCATCACCGCCACCTCCGGCCGACCGATTTTCTCCATCAGCGTCGCCAGTTCGCGGCTTTCACTCAGGTGGCGGGCGTTGAGCCCCTCCAGGCAACTGACGCGGGCGTCGCCCCGCAGGCTATCGTCGAGCTGCCCGTGTCCCACCTCGATGCCGATGACGTGGCGCGCACCGGCGGCCAGGGCGCAGTCGGTAAAGCCACCGGTGGATTGGCCCACGTCCAGCACCAGGCGACCATCCAGTGACAGTTCCAACGCCGAGAGCACCGCCTCCAGCTTGAGTCCGGCGCGGGACACATAGCGCTCCTCCGGGTCTTCTGCGACCACCAGAGCGAGGTCGTCGGGGCACTTCTCCCCGGGGCGGGTCAATACCTTGCCGTCATCCCGGCGGGAGACACGGCCGTGGCGGATCAAACGCTGGGCGCGGGTGCGAGAGCGAACCAGGCCTTGGCTGACGAGGAGTTGGTCGAGACGTGGCATGGGGTGTTCCTGTGGCGCCTTGGTCGGGCCGTCTAGAGTTCAAGCAGAAAATGCCGGCGCATTATGCCACGGCGAGGCCCCCGTGGGGGCGCACACCAGTCTCAAGCGCTTTGAGCCGTCAACCACAGCCGTCCCCGCAGCTTTCCATCATATTCTGTCAGTTTCTACTCGCTAACCTGTTGTTCGCCTCTGGCTAGCTATCGTCGCCTTTCGACACCGCCTGGGCTCTCACACCGTAGGAAGACTATCCAGTTTTAGCGCCACCTCCCGGTCGAAATGGCCAGGATCGCAGGCTATGCTAAAAACCAACAAGCTTACTTAGGATTGCACAAGGCGTCAGGTTCTGTACGGAGTTGCGACAAGTGGCGGCGAGACAAGCAGTACGGCGAGGGAATGCTGATCGAACGACGGAATCAGGTGACAAGCCAAAGCCATAACCTTGGCTTCAAATACGTCATGTCACACAACGCGCAGCACCAGTCCCAGCTTACGAAACTTGTGATATCTCCCCGACAGAGAGCGATGACGTCGCCACCGTGATGTTCAGGGAGAGACTTGCACGGATGGCATGTCCCCCCGGTAGGGTGCTCGAACGGTTTGTGTCGCCGCTCCCCACCGCTATGTTCGCGCCACCTGATTTACAACGACTGATTGCCCTGTGGGGGAGGCCAGCAAGGGTCTCCTGATGGGGCCGCAGCGCTCGTACTAAAATGGATTTATACACAGTATATCTGGCTGCACGCCGAGGGCCGGCAGGGAATGCTGAAAGTGGGTGCTCACTTAATGCGCATAGTCTCAAGGTTTTAGTTGGAAAAACAAAAAGCATAGAGAAAAGCCTCGAAGCAATATGCGGCACGGTTATCGGAAAAAATGAGCATGCACGTTTTCAGATTTCGCGAATTGACGGAGAAGTGAAACCACCCGTGGGATTTCAAGTAGATAATCGGGGACTTTGCGGAACTAGTCGCGGAAAATTTGAGCACGCCTACGATTAAAAATGTTAGGCATCAGTGAGTAGCCTTATGTTAAAGGGTCATTGCTTCTGCGGCAATATAATCTACGAGGCTGGCCATTCACCCAGCTTCGAAACCAATTGCCTCTGTTCTATTTGTCGCCGTACCAGTGGAGCTCCACTCGTCACTTGGTTCACGGTGCCAATTGAAGACTTCCATTTTATTAGTGGCAGTCCCTCAATATTTAAGTCTTCCGCTCATGGTACTCGTACATTCTGCCCAGACTGCGGTACACCACTAACCTTCAGTTCTACTGAATCACCATCGTCTATTGATGTTACCACCTGCACCTTGGATGACCCTGAGAATTTACCACCAAAGGACTTAACTATGGCTAAATATAAGTTGTCCTGGTTTCAACTAGGCGATGATTTGCCTGTTTACCTAGAGGGGCATGAAGGTGAAGATACCTAACAAATCAATCAACTCGGACATGCTTACGCATGCCGGTTATCTCAGGCGTTAGGCCGCACGGATGCGTACTGCTCACTGGAGGCAATGAATGGCCACATACAACGGTGGTTGCCTATGTGGTGCCGTTCGAATTATGGCGTCAGGCCAGCCTTATCGCGTCGGCCTGTGCCATTGTCTTGACTGCCGCAAGCACCATGGTGCCCTCTTTCACGCTTCCGCCGTTTTTCCCAGAGACGCAGTCATGATCGATGGCGAGACCAGAAACTATGAGGAGCGTCATCTCTGCCCACAATGCGGCTCATCGGTCTATTCGTGCAGCGCAGATGAAATCGAGGTCAATCTAGGTTCGCTGGACTTTCCTGATCAACTAACCCCGACCTACGAACTCTGGACGAGCCGTCGAGAGTCTTGGTTGCAGGCGTTTCCATCTGTCCGGCGCTACACCCAAGATCGTGACCCCACGAGCCGTGTTGAAGAATAGGCCGCCGATGAATCGTCGCGCTTCTTTTCACAATCATCAAAGGTTGAGCCGGTGCGGCCTAACCAGTTGCTGCAGGGGACGTTTGACCCGACACCCGCTTGCTATCGCAAAGCGCAAATGCCCCTGAGTTCAGGTGTTAGGCTCCATGAGCCACGGAGGAATTGAGTGGAAATCAAGTGTATTGCAGGCTTTGCATCAATTACCAAAGACCCTGCGGCAAGTACGTCCTTGTATGAGGATGCGCTAGGTCTGCCGCTAGAAAAGATGGACGATTATCGTTTCATGGATAAATTCCCAGGAGCGAATCATTTCGGGGTATGGCCCCTCGCTATGGCGGCCCAATCTTGTTTTGGGCAGGAGGAATGGCCTGACCATGTTCTTGAGCCGACAGCTACAATTGAATTTGAGTTGGCGGACGCAGCTGCAGTGGAAGCGGCAGTGAAAGAATTGAAGGAAAGGGGGCAGGAGTTCGTTCATGAATCCCGGGCTGAACCCTGGGGGCAGACAGTTGCAAGGTTTATGAGCCCCGAGGGAGTGTTGGTAGGTCTGAGTTATGCGCCATGGCTTCATGAATAAGAGCCTAACCATAGCATCAACGCGGACTGGCTTTTCCGGTGACGCTGAAAAGCCAACCGGTTACGCTGGGCGTTATGCAGAAGGAGAGTGACAATGCAGTGTCCAAAGTGTGGATCTTTAAAGATTGACAAGCGGAATTATGGAAAGCGAGCGGGGGCTACCATCGGGGGGATGGGTGGAGCAGCCGGTGGGGCGGCAACCGCCGTTGCTGGCGCTGCTGCAGGAGGAAAGGCAGGTGCGGCAGTTGGCTTGATTGCTGGCCCTCTTGGTGCGGCAGCGGGAGCCTCGATTGGTACAGTGGCGGGAGCTATCGCTGGTGCCTTGGCAGGAGGTACAGTAGGTGCCACGGCTGGAGCGATGACGGGTAGGGCAGTAGACGAGAATATTCTTGATAATTTTAAGTGTTTGAGCTGCGAGCACGCATTTAATGAGGCTTAGTTGCGGTGTGACAAGTGGCTGAAGCCGCAAGAAGGTTGAGCACTTCCCATTCCTTCCATGTTGTGGTCGACATGTCGGTTATCTTTTCGATATGGAGTAAACTCGCCTAACCACCGCGTGAACGCGGGCAAGATTTGTCGCTGCGCTCCATATTTCGCCGGTACGCTAAACGTCAAGCAGTAGGGGGAATTGTGTACGCAAATGTGTCCCGTTACGGAATCATCCTGAACTCCGAAAACTATTCGGATTGCGTTGCTTTTTATCGCGACCTATTTGGTCTTCCTCCGCTGTTCGAAAAAAATGAGGATAGCTTTAAACTAGCCTGTTTCGAGTATGGAAGCGGTTACCTGATGGTTGAACAGGGGGGCAAGGCGAAGAAGGAAATCAAGTCGCCAAAAGAGTGCAGTTTCAAGTTGCGGTTCAACGTTGATGACCTGGAAGATGCGCTGAGGGAAATTAGGTCATGGGGCATCGAAGCTTCTATTACCGAGAGTGCATGGGGAAGAACCATCAATATCAGTGATCCTGATGGCAACCGAGTTGGAGTTCGGGATGAGTCCGGCTTTGTGCAACAGATCACTGCATAACGAATCGCATCAGTACGGGGTCGTTGGCTGCCACTGAAGTGGCGCCGCTTTGCTTAGCGTTATACGCAAAAGTGGAGAGGTGAATGTCGAAAGAGTTATTTTTTCCAGTTGTGGAAACTGAACGATTGGCACTTAGGCCTATAGCAATTGAGGACGCGGACAGCCTGCTGGGAATTTCCTCTGATCCTGAGGTTATGCGGTATTGGAATACTGCGCCTTGGGAAACCATTCAGGACGCCATTGACTTCATTAATGCGAGTAATGATGCGATGCGACGTCAAACATCGCTCGTACTTGGCGTATATCTGAAGTCTACGGGTGAGCTGGCTGGTAAATGTATGTTGTTCAGCTATGACAAGGAATCCAGGCGTGCCGAGATCGGATTTGGGTTGGGTCGCTCTGCTTGGGGAAGGGGTTACATTGGTGAGGCAGGAGAGGCATTAATTCAGTATGGTTTCAATTCACTGGGGCTTCGTCGAATTGAGGCAGAGATTGACCCGGACAACCAGTCCTCTGCAAAAGCGCTTGAGAGACTCGGGTTTTCCCGAGAAGGCTTGTTGAGGCAGCGTTGGGAAGTCAACGGCATTGTCTCTGACTCGGCGATGTATGGTCGACTGGCAAGCGACCCTTCAGCAATGGCTAGCTGAGAATTGCACGTGGTAAGCGCATGATGGCGACGTTAATGCGCTAGACGACCTTGAATCCAGACATTCATGCACCGGCAGTCCCGGCAAGCCGAGTCGGGTGGCGGCGAGGGTAGCAGGTCCTCTGACACCGTGTGGTCGGTGTCTGTTGTGTCTGGACGACGATTCAAAAAGGTTTACACAGGTAGAGGGAAGGGCACTGGCCCGGACTTGGCGGAAGGAAGCATTCTTCCCCTCAAGTCCGGGCCAGTGGCGTTTTAGACGCCCTCGTCGGCCTGTAGGCCACCTGCCGGGATGCGGTCGGCGCCCCAGCTTTCCTGAATCATGGCGACGACGCGGTCGAGTTCCTGCTGGTCGACCTGGGCCAGTTCGCCGTGCTCCAGCGGGTCGTAGTGGTAGATGTACAGACGCGAGGCGAACTGCTCGAAGGGCAGAGAGGCCTCGCCAAAGCGCTCGCCGTGGCTGGAGGTGCTGACCTTCACGCCCATGCCCCAGTCCTGGCCGCTATCGTTGTTGGGGTTGAAGAAGTAGATGCGCATCTGTCCCGACGGATCCAGCGAGGCCCGCAACACGGTGATGGCATGCCAGCCGATGAAGCGCCCGGCGCTGTCGGTGACGGCGATGCCGGCGGGCTGGGGGTGAATCAGCGGCTGGTTACCGTTGTAGTAGGGGTGGTAGCTCGCATAGAAATGGCGCAGGAAGGTGTCCAGGTCGGTGAGCTGGCCGGTGGCCACGTCGACATTGATACGAAACCCGCGTCCTGCCCACCAGCCATGGAATTCCGGGTTGACCCAGCGGTGGGGGTCTCCCTCACGACCCAGGCAGCGACGCCCCATCTCGGCGTAGATACGGTCCAGATGCGGCACCACCAGCAGCGACACTGGATCAAGGTCCAGCGGTAGGGTCTGTGCGACGCCGGAGAGGCTCTCCTGAGACGAGATCGGCTGGCCTTCGAAGTGCATCAGGATCTCATCGTCGCGGGCGGCCCAGGCTACCATCTGCAGCAGATAGTCCGGGTCGTTGTAGGCCCACATGGACAGCGCCCGCGCCGACTGGCAGGTCGGGTTGTTGCCCTGGCCGACCCCCAATGGAAGGCCCAGCATGCACAGCACACCTTCCATCAGGCGGGCCCGATAGGACACGCCATCACCGAAGGCGGCGTGGAGTCGCGCCTCGGACCAGTCGGATAGCTTGAGGCCAAGCTGCCGCCACAGTGCCGGCGCCACCGGTGGCTGGTAAAGGATGCCACGTTCCAGGGTCAGTGCCAGCCCATAGACGGCCTGGGCGGTCTCTGGATAGATGGCGGTGCGCACCATGGTGTGGACCAGATCGCAGTAGCACAGCAGGCAATCGCGGCCGGTGGACGAAAGCCCCAGCGCCTCGGACAGCAGGTTGTCACCAAAGTCGAGCAGGTGGCGCAGCAGTACCGTGTGATAGGGCGACACCAGGCCGGTGTCGTGCATCGCTCTGGCAAAACCGCTGGCTTCGTACTGCAGGCCTCTCGCGTCCATGCTGGCTAGCCGTTCGCGGTAGACCTCGATGCCGGGGTCCTCACGGCAGCCCTGGGTCGGGCCGAACAGCGAGCTGACCAGGCGGTCCGCGCCCTGGCCACTGGCGCCCAGGTCGATCTCGGGGTTGGCCTGACACAGGGCGATCTGGGTGATCATCTGCTTGACCGGATCGACCTGGATCGGGCGCTGCTGCAGGATCCGCCAGATCTCGCTGATCAGCTCGTCGATGACGTGTTCGTAGCCGATGCGCTCGGCCAGGTACTGAAACAGCTGGCGGGGAATCTCGGCCAGACGGCCCTGGGTCTCACGCTCTGCCTCCGACGGGGCGGAAAACAGCAGCGGCAGATTGATCGCCATGACCTGGGTGAGGTAGTGGTGGGCCCCCTCATCGGAAATGAGGTGGTGGCGATAGCGTCCCTTGGCGACTGCCAGCATGCGCAACTCGCTCAAGGCCTCGATAACCACCAGCGAACTATCGGCGCTCTTGAGCGACTGGGTGGTCAGGGAGGGGATCAGAATATGCGGACTGGCCCAGTCCGATCCCAGAAACAGGCCTGCCTGTTCGAGGGTTTCGGCGCGCTGCTCGATTTCCGCGCAGCCTCCTGGCTGCATCAGCACACGGCGGCAGGTATCGATGACCCGAGGCAGCTTGGCCGGTTTGGCGAACTCCCGGGACTCGCCAAGGCTGGCGATCGCGTCGTCCAGCTTGGTCAGCAGGCCCCGAAGCTTGTCGTTATCCGCGGGGGATGGAGTGTCTGGGTTGGTCACACCGGCTCCTTGTCGTCCTGAAGTTGGCTCCCGGAGGAGTTCCGGCAGCAGTCCCTACATCAGGGGGTCGAGTCGTGTCACGTCGAGCGGACGACGCCAGTATACGCATGCTCGGGCGGCGGCGTCGCCAATCCGGCGGCGCTGCCCCGACGGGGCAGCGCTTAACAGGCAGGCCTAGATGTAGTAGTCCTCGTCTTCCTGTGCCTTCAACAGGTCGCGCAAGGTATGGGCGTCGTCGCCCTTGAAGTAGACCAGGCCCCAGTGGGTACCGAAGGCGGTACGCTTGGTGACGGTCTCTTCCAGAGGTGCGGTCAGCTCGTGTGACTCGAAGTAGGGGTGGTCTTCCACCGACTCCGGGATTTCCAGACGGCTGACCACACGGCGGCGCGGATAGACCCCGAAACAGCCGGCGAAGCCGTTGGCGTCGACCACTTCGCGCGGGAAGAACTCGGCGACTTCCTCGGGCGTGGTCTTGGGGTCGAACACCAGCATGCTGGCCTGGTAGGCGTTGAAGCCATAGACCCGCTCGAGCAGCTCGAACACCTTGAAGCCGGGCGGACGATAGGCCACTTCGCCGAAGTACATCTCGCCATCGCTGGTGACGAAGTACTCGGGGTGGATCAGGCCGAAATCGATGTCGAAGGCCTTGATCAGCTTCTCGATCTGCACGCGGATCTGCTCGCGGTAGCGCTCAAGCTCCGGCGAGGCCGGCACGAACACCGAATAACCCAGGGTCACGTACTCGGAGATATTGAGAAAGGCGATCTTGCCATCATGGATCCAGGCCTCCACCGCGAACTCCCAGCCGTCCAGGTGGGATTCCATCAGCACCGGAAATTCCTCTTCCGGGATGGTGTCGACCTCGTCGGGTGTACGGATCACCCGGTGTCCAAGGCAGCCAGCCTTGTCGAAGGCCTTGAGGTGGATCGGGTCGTTGGGGTCACCGTCGAGCTTGAGCAGGGTCTGGTTGACCCGCTTGAGGAAGCGGATGACGTCCTGGTGGTCGTGGGCTTCCTCGAAGATGCCGACGCGAATACCGCCGAGCTGCGCACGCCGCTTCATCAGGGCCTTGTCACGCAGCAGCAGCGACTGGCCGTAGAGGCGCGGGTTGTCGAGTAGCACTGAGTTGATCGCTCCGGCCCACTCCACGGTTTCCTCGAACAGTGGAATGGACACGTCCACGCCCATGTCGCGCAGGGTCTCGGCGATTTCCAGCGAGCGGTCGTTGAGCCGTTCGAAGTTCCAGGAGACGTAGGGGATATCGTGCTGCTTGCAGTAGTCCTCGGCCCAGTCCGGGGCCACCACAACGTAGCGACGGTCGAAATTCTCGGCGGCCTCGATGGCGTTCAGGCTCCAGCCGAGTAGTGCGATGTAGCCTTTGTTGGGATCCTTGTTCATGCAGCGCCTCCTTGGAATGGGCGTTGGTGGGCGTAATAGTGCTGGTTGTTCGTGGTCGTCATCCTCAAAAAGTGACGCCTGGTGAGTATGAGCTCCCAGGCGTTAAGGTGCTTCCACCATACAGCTTCAGTGTAGAAGTCTCACATTTCGAGCGCTGCATGACTGTTGAGGCAAAGTCTACTGGGTTTGCCCTTGTGGCCCGGGCATGACCTTGGTATAGTGCCCGCGTCCTGAGCAAGAGGCTGATTTTTCAGGCCTTGCCCGGTGACGTTTTCAGGCAGTCGACATTTCCTTGTTGTCGAGCTCGCCTTGCTGTGGTGGCCCTGTCGGTCCTCCCGCAACGCTAGACCGCAAACCCCGCCAGGCCCGGAAGGGAGCAACGGTAGTGGTGGACGCGTGTGCCGGGATGTGGCTGTCGGGGCCGCCTCCATTTCAGGCCATGCCTTTGATTCTTAAGGACCTTCTGCCTCATTGATCCCGCTGTTACACAACAGTGGTGCAAAGAGGTGGGACAACCGTGTCTGCTATCTTGCGCTGAGTATTCCTTATTCCCGCATTTGTGGGTCGGTATTGAGGTGCCCCTTCGATGTGGCATTCGCCGGTCTGATGCGCCGCCCGCGCTGCGATACCAGGAACTTCCTGTTTACACAGCGGAGCGCCTTGCTCGGCGCCCCTACCTGTCTTTCTCGTCTCGGCTCTTCCTCGCCCAGGCGGATACTGCCATGCCTAGCGGATCTCGCGATCCAGGGCAAAGTAGTCATCGGACTTGAGTTTGGCGATCTCCGCCGAGAGAGTGGATTCTTCGTTGCGCGACAGCAGCACGCTGGCGACGGCGCTCAGCGAACACAGCACCTCCTTGCATTCGGTGCGGGTGCGCTGGATCGACTGGCGTGCCAGCAGCAGGCACATGGCCTGGGCGCGGGCAGGGCGCTTGATCAGGGTGCCGTAAAGGTTACCGATGACCACGCCACTCAGCTCCTGGTCCTGGATCTCCCGATTGTCGTACTCACGGTAGAAGGCTTCTTCCTGGCCGTCGGGGATGAAGTAGTGGATGAACTCCTTGTAGTCGGGGTCGTAGGCGATGCTGCTGACGGCGTTGACCAGCTTCTTTTTCAGGGCGGCGTGCTCGGGATCCTGCTCGTCGACCTTGGCGAGCCGGCTGGCAATCTTGACTGCGCCTTCCAGTTCACGCAGCAGGTGGGCGTAGCCTGAGTTGATCTCGTCATGGCAGCGGGCGATATCGTCGAAGTCGCTCTTGATGCTGGCGACCATGCCGTCGCCTTCGGGCAGGCTGCCGAGGACAGGGAACAGCAGGTACTTGTGGACGTGGCAGCTCTCGTAGTAGCGCGAGACCTCGTCCTTGAACGCCTGCAGGTATTCGCCGACCTCTTCCAGGTAGTCGTCGTTCTGCTCGATATGCCGCTGGACCGCATCCACACCATCCTGTTTCCACAGCCGGTTGAGGCGTCGTTCGATCTTGCCGGCGTTGGTGATCATGCTGTTGAAGTCTTTTGACAGCTGGATGGTGGTTTCCTGGACCTTGGTCACGGCGATGGCGCGGGCCTGGTCATTGATGCCGACCTCGCGAGCCATGCGCCGCTGACGGTGATTGTCCAGCGTCCAGGACACGAAGGCACCGAGGATCGCCAGGCTGGTGGCGATGTCCACGCCAATCGATAGGTTGTCCACTGCGTTGTCTATCCTTTTTAGGGGTTATCGTTATGTGCTGGGAATCGCTTCCGGGTTACCAGAAACGATGGCCGTCTCGCGGGCATACTGGTGTAGCCTTAAACAGGTATGCTGAATCGAGCTAATACGATAGTAGTGGTTGTCGATGACGCTTAGAAGCGGAAATCCCGTCGTTTCGATGTGGGTTGTCAGTTTTTTATCAACATGATCGGGAGATTGCATGTCAGACGTCCTTCGTCGGCTCGAGCGGTTGCGGGCGTCAGCCATCGGCCTTGGCTGCATGAACGTGTCCCACGCCTATGGCAGTCCGTTGCCGGAAGCCGAGGCGGTCAGGGTGTTGCAGCACGCTTTCGAGGTGGGCTACCGCCACTTCGATACCGCCACCCTCTACGGCAAGACGGCCAATGAGCGAGTCGTGGGGCAAGCGCTTGCCGGTCGCCGTGAAGAGGTCTTCCTGGCCAGCAAGTGTGGCATGGCCTTCGACCCGGAGATCGGTGCCAAGCGCATCGACGGGCGGCCTGAGACGCTGCGCCGCCAATGCGAGCAAAGCCTTTCGCGACTGAAGACCGATCATCTGGATCTCTACTACCTGCATCGACGGGATCGTCAGGTGCCGATCGAGGAGAGCGTGGGAGAACTTGGACGACTCGAGCAGGAAGGCAAGATCGGCGGGGTCGGGCTGTCCGAGGTGTCGGCGGCGACGCTCAGGCAGGCCCGGCAGGAGCATCCCATCGCGGCGGTGCAGTCGGAGTACTCGGTGTGGACGCGCAACCCCGAGATCGCGCTGCTCGACGCCTGCCGTGAGTCGAATACCGTGCTGGTGGCGTTCAGCCCGCTGGGGCGCGCCTTTCTGACCGGTACCCTGCGTGACCCCGCCAGGCTCGAGGAGGCCGACATGCGCCGAGGCATGCCGCGCTTTAGTGCCGACAACTACCCGCGCAATCTCGCCCTGCTGGCCGAGTTCGAGGCACTGGCGCACCAGCGCGAGTGCACCCCCGCCCAGTTGGCGCTGGCCTGGCTGAGAGGGCAGGGGGCGGACGTGATACCGATCCCCGGATCGCGTACCGCTGCCCACCAGGAAGAGAACCTGGCTGCCGAGGCGCTGACGCTGGATGCCGGCACGCTTGCGCTGATCAACGCCATGATGACGCCGGACCAGGTGGTCGGTGCGCGTTACAGCGAGGCCCAGCAGGCGGATATCGACACCGAGGAGTTTGCAACGGCGCGTGGCGACGGGGATCACTGAAGCGTCGACAGTCCTCGGGAGGAGAAATTTGTTCGGCAGCCACGCCGAACTCTGGTCGAATCCTCCTGTCCACCGTGGCGGGCCGGCGCTATGCTGTTTAGCCCCCTGAATCTGCCGAGAGCCTTCGCCATGCGAAGGCTGGTCGCACAGCCATGCCGCAAGGAGAGACAGCCATGAGCCACTACAAGGTTACCAACCCGGCGACCGGAGAGGTCGAAGCCACCTACCCCGACGCCAGCGACGGCGAGATTCTGAAGGCCGTGGAGTCGGCGCATCAGGCGTATCTGGCCTGGCGTGACGTTACCCCCGCCGAGCGTGCGGCGCTGCTGCACCGGGTCGCCGACCTGCACGAACAGCGTCGTGACCAGCTCGCCGATATCATCGTGCGCGAGATGGGCAAGCCGAAGTCCCAGGCCCTGGGCGAAATGTCGGTGGTGGTGGACATCTACCGCTACTACGCCGACAACGGCCCGGCCTGGCTGGAGCCGGAGCCCATCGTCACCGGCGGTGCCAAGGCCGAGGTGCGCAAGCAGGGACTCGGGGTGCTGCTGGGCATCATGCCCTGGAACTTCCCCTACTATCAGGTGGCGCGCTTTGCCGGGCCCAATGTGCTCAACGGCAACACCATCCTGCTCAAGCACGCCCCCCAGTGCCCGGAATCGGCCAAGGCCATCGAGGACATCTTCACCGAGGCGGGGGCGCCCAAGGGGCTTTACACCAACCTCTACGCCAGCAACGAGCAGGTGGGCGAGCTGATCGCCGACCCACGGGTGCAGGGCGTGTCGCTGACCGGTTCAGAGCGTGCTGGCGCGGCGGTGGCCGAGCAGGCCGGTCGCCAGCTCAAGAAGGTGGTGCTGGAGCTGGGGGGCTCCGATCCCTTCCTGGTGCTGCCCGACGCCGATCTGGAACAGGCCGTCAAGCAGGCGGTGCAGGGGCGTTTCGGTAACTGCGGTCAGGCCTGTAACGCGGCCAAGCGGATCATCGTCGACGACGCCGTCTACGATGACTTCCTGGCGGCCTTCCGCGAGGCGGTGGAGCAGATCAAGGTCGGCGATCCCATGGCGGACGATACCGTGATGGGACCGATGTCCTCGGAGCAGGCGCTTACCAACCTGGATGCTCAGGTCCAGGACGCGATCCGCCAGGGCGCGACCCTGGTCACCGGCGGCAAGCGCCTGGATCGCGCTGGCGCCTGGTACGCCCCGACCCTGCTGACCGGCGTGACCCGCGACATGCGCATCTTCCAGGAGGAGCTGTTCGGACCGGTGGCTGTGGTCTACCGCGCCGCCGATCTGGAGGACGCGATCGACCTGGCCAACGACACGCCCTATGGCCTGGGTGCAGTGATCCAGACCTCCAACCCCGAGGGAGCGCTCGAGCTGGCCAATCGTCTCGAGGTGGGCATGGTCCACATCAACGAGCCGCCCGGCAGCGAAGCCGAGCTGCCCTTCGGTGGCGTCAAGCGCTCCGGCTTCGGCCGTGAGCTTGGCAAGGATGGCATGGATGAGTTCGTCAACCGCCAGATGGTGAAGATGGCACGCTGATCCCGGGCCGACATTTGAGCCGACAGCGGGATGCGCCGCTGGACAAGGACCCGTCAAGTTCGCTTGGCGGGTTCTTGCGTTCAGGAGGACTCGATCCGCGAGGACAAAACAGGATGCCAAGGCTAGTGCCAGTGTCTATGGTGACGCCATGGGCCCTTGTCCGCGGTTGAATCGAGATGGCGGCTCGTATCCAGGGAACCTCGCCGTCGTCGAGCTTTCCAATGACCATCGACCAAGGAGGAGTGCGATATGAATGCCAAGTACCTGCTCGACCAACTGATGAAACAGGCCGGCGGTTCGTCTTCCGGCGGTTCGTCTTCCGGCAAGGGCGGCTTCGACGTGCAGGGGCTGATCAACAGCGTCTCGTCCCAGCTGTCCGGGGGATCGTCGTCGTCCAGCGGTGGCGGCGGCATGGACATGAAGAGCCTGCTCGGCGGCGGTGCGCTGGGCATGCTGATGGGGTCCAAGCGCGGCCGCAGCATGGGCGGCAAGGCGATCAAGTATGGCGCCATCGCCGGCGTCGGCATGCTGGCCTGGAAGGCCTGGCAGAAGTCCCGTGGCGGTGACGAGGCCACCCCCGCGTCTCAGGGGGCTCAATCCGGTGAAGGGGCTCCGCTGGAGGAGCTCGGCGGCGAGGCCCAGGAACGGCGTAGCCTGGAGGTATTGCAGGCGGTGATCATGGCGGCCCGGGCCGACGGCCACATCGACGCCCAGGAGCGCGCCCTGATCAGCGAGCAGATTCAGCAGCTCGGGGCCGATGATGAGCTGCATGCCTGGGTCGAGCGTCAGCTCCAGGCACCGCTGGACGCCCAAGCCCTGGCCAGTCAGGCCGACTCGCCCCAGGCGGCGCGGGAGATGTACCTGGCCAGCGCCGCGGTGATCGACGACCAGAATGCCATGGAACGTGCCTGGCTGGACGAGCTGGGCACCGCGCTGTCGCTGGACGAGAACGTGCGTCGCGAACTGGAACGCCAGCTCGAGGGGCAGGGCTGAGCCACCGTCACGCACGACCACTTGAGAAGCCCTCGGACAAGCTCTGACAAGAGGCCTGACAGAAAAGCCTTTTGATGATGAAGCCCGGCGCCGGTCGCCGGGCTTCCCTTGTTGACGGGCCCGGCGGCACAATACGTTCGGCCGATTTGCGCTGAAGGCGTTGTCGGTCAACCCGTCGCCGGTCAACAAAAGGAATAATGCAAGCATGCAGGTGTACCACAGTGAAGCGACCAAGCTGCGTCGTGCCAGGACCGAACTCCACGATGGCCAGCTGATGACCCCCTTCGAGTGCCCCGAGCGGGTCGACCTGGTGCTCGCACGGCTCCGTGACAGTGGTGTCGGACCAGTGGCCGCGCCGAGGGAGCACGGCTTGGCGCCGGTGCTTGCGGTGCATGATGCAGCCTACGTCGAGTTTCTCTCGACCTGCTGGGACGAATGGCAGGCCGCCGGTCACGGCGGCGAGGCCATCCCCACCATCTGGCCGACACGCACCATGCGCGAAGATCGTATTCCCGGCCATGTCGGCGGCAAGCTCGGCTACTATGCCCTCGGTGGCGATACCTCGATTTCCCCCGGCACCTTCGAGGCGGCGATGGCCAGCAAGGACGTGGCGCTGTCGGCCTACGAGCACACCGCTTCCAGCGGCCAGCCGAGCTTCGGCCTGTGCCGCCCGCCGGGTCATCACGCCGCCAGTGATCAGTTCGGTGGCTACTGCTTTTTCAACAATGCGGCCATCGTGGCCCAGCGTGCGCTCGACGATGGTCATGCTCGGGTGGCGATCCTCGACGTCGACTTCCACCACGGCAACGGCACCCAGCAGATCTTCTATGGCCGTGACGATGTCCTGACCCAGTCGATCCACGGCGACCCGGACCAGTGCTTTCCCTACTATCTCGGCCACGCCGACGAGAAGGGCGAGGGGCCGGGGCTTGGCTACAACGTCAACTATCCGCTGCCGCCGGGTACCGACTATGCCACCTGGCGCGAGCGCCTGGAGCTTGCCCTGGCCGAGATCAGCGACAAGCAGGCAAGCCTTCTGGTGGTGTCGCTGGGTGTCGATACCTTCGAAGGCGACCCCATCTCGAGCTTCCGCCTCAAGAGCGATGACTTCCTCGACATGGGGCGTCGGCTGGCAAGCCTGGGCCTGCCCAGCGTCATCCTGATGGAGGGCGGCTACGCGGTGGAAGAGATCGGCGTCAATGTGGCCAAGGTGCTTCAGGGCTTCCAGGGCGCCTAGGCTTCCAGGGGGCGGCGTTCAGTCTCGCGACTCGACGTCTGCCTGGGGCGGCGGATGGATCACTCGCTCCTGCCTGGGTGGCGGCAGGCGAAGCGATGCCCCGGGCCGCGAATACAGCCCCTTGAACAGCTTCAGCCCAAGCCATAGAAACAGCAGCGGAATCACCAGGGTGCGCATCACAAACAGCGCCATCAACTGGAGGATGGCGTTGGTGCCGGATTCGACTCGGCTCTGAATGGCGCTGATGCTGAGGCCGTCGGTAAGGGCTCCGATGCGCTCGGCCAGGCTGTCGAACAGGCCTTCGTCCGGGTCCTCGCCCGCCAGGCGGCGGCGCAGGGTGTCGCGTTCGCGGTCCACGGCGGCGAGCTCGGCGAGCTGGCTCTCGCGCTCGTCGGTGAGCTCGGCCAGGCGCTGTCGCCGTTGGCCAAGCTGCTGTTCGAGGCGCTCGATCTCGGGGTTGTCGTGGAAGGGGTTGAGGCGCTCGGTCAGACTCAGCCGGGCGGTCAACAGCGACAGCCGACCGCGACTCTGTTCCACCGCGTCCTCGGCCTTGCCGATCTGTCGATTGGTCTCGATCAGCGATTCGCGCAGTTGCTGGCGCCGCTGGTCGGTATCGGACATCTCGGCCTCAAGCCGCTCGCGCTGCTGTGGCGTCAGGGCATCGCCGGCCTCTGCCAGGCCGGTGGCCTGGACCTCTTCGGACAGGCCCTGGACCTCGGCCATGCTGGCGCTGGTGCGCTCATCGAGAAAGGCCTGGTCCACCAGGGTGCTGGCCACCAGTGTCATCAGCAGCAGAAACCGGCCGAGTCCGATCAGTGCGAAGGCCTTCCACGCCAGTGGCGTCAGCCGCCAATCTCGCCACAGGCACAGGATCAGCAAGGCACCGGCCAGGCTCAAGGCAATCTTGAACATCAGCGAGCCGGTGATTTCCAGCAGCAGGGTCTGGCCGATCAGTGAGCCGATGGCCAGCTTCATCACGCTGGCGTAGTCCTCCACCAGGTCGTTGAAGGGGTCCAGCGCCTCGAAGGGATGGGTCGACACGCCAACGCCCATCTCGGTGGACTGCAGCACCGAGATGCCCGCATTGAGCCCGCGGGCGGCAGCGAAGGCGAGCAGCGCCTGGGTAGTGGCGCCCTCGACCTGGCGCTGGGTCGCACGGTCGAGCACATCGAGCCAGGACAGCGCCATCACCGCGACGATGGCCAGCGTCAGCAGCACCTTCAGTCGCCGTGAGGGCGATAGCCGCCGCTTCGCGGTGGGGGGCGTCTCAGAGGAGGTGAGCACGGAGTCAGGCATGAAGGGTCCTGTGGCAATGGAAGGCGGGACGCGACCGTCGGTTGGCTGCGGGTACCTCTCACCAGTGGCGGATGCGAGTAATGCCAGGCGGGCGAACAGGCGTGAGGTGCCGCTTCAACGGCGTGAACCCCCTTGGCCTTTGCGCCCAAGGCCCCACCCGGTAGAATGCCACGACCATCGGGCGGGAAACACCGTCGCGTGACCGCCACGCCGCCTCGCTCCCGCCGCGTTGTCTCAGCGGGTCGCCTGGCCCAAAGCCCAGCCGCAGGAAAGAACGTTCAATGAGCTATCAGGTACTGGCCCGCAAATGGCGGCCTCGCACCTTCCATGAACTGGTGGGGCAGGAGCATGTCCAGCGGGCGTTGGTCAATGCCCTGGACCAGGGCCGCCTGCACCATGCCTACCTGTTCACCGGGACCCGAGGTGTCGGCAAGACGACCCTGGCGCGTATCCTGGCCAAGTGCCTCAATTGCACCGACAAGGGGGAAGGTGACGACGGCGTGACCTCGACCCCCTGTGGCCGTTGCGATAGCTGTCAGTCCATCGACCAGGGCCGCTTCGTCGACCTGATCGAGGTCGACGCCGCCTCTCGGACCAAGGTCGAGGACACCCGCGAGCTGCTCGACAATGTTCAGTACGCGCCGACCCAGGGTCGCTACAAGGTGTACCTCATCGATGAGGTGCACATGCTCTCCACCAGCAGTTTCAATGCGCTGCTGAAGACCCTGGAAGAGCCGCCGCCCCATGTGAAGTTCCTGCTGGCGACCACCGATCCGCAGAAGCTGCCGCCCACGGTGCTGTCGCGCTGCCTGCAGTTTACCCTCAAGCATATGCCGCCGGAGCGTATCGTCGGCCACCTGTCCAAGGTGCTGGAAGCCGAGCAGGTACCCTTCGAGGAGTCTGCACTGTGGCTGCTGGGCAAGGCCGCCGCCGGCTCCATGCGCGATGCCATGAGTCTGACCGACCAGTCGATCGCCTTCGGCCAGGGTGAGGTCCGCCACGCCGACGTCGCCGCCATGCTCGGTACCCTCGACCATCGCCACGTGCTGGCGCTGATCGAGGCGCTGGCCGAGGTGGACGCCGCGCGGCTGCTCCAGGAGGTGGCGAGCCTGGCCGAGCAGGGCCCGGACTTCGGCGCGGTGCTCGACGATCTGACGGCGGTGCTGCACCGCCTGGCGATCGGTCAGATGGTGCCGTCGGCGCTGGACAACGGTCACGGCGACCGTCAGGCGCTGCTGGAACTGGCCGGGCGCTTCGCCGCCGAGGACGTGCAGCTCTACTATCAGATCGGGGTACAGGGACGTGCCGACATGGCCCACGCCCCTGACCTGCGTACCGCCCTGGAAATGACCCTGCTGCGGATGCTGGCGTTTCGTCCCCAGGGCGTGCCCAGGCCCGCCCGGACGCCGCTGCCGATGCGCGGCGAGACAGCGCCGCAGGCGGGTTCACCGTCTGCCGCGCTGCCTGACTGTCGGAGCGAACCGCAGCCCGAAGTTAAGACACAAGTTCAGGCCCAAGCTCAGAACCAAGCTCAGCCTCACGGCCAGGCTCAGTCTCACGTTCAGCCCGCACCGCAGCCTGAACCACAGCCCGAGCCTGGGGCGCCATCCCCGTCCGAGACCCAGGCGCAGACGGCGGCGCCGGTCGAGGCCAGTGTCGATGCCGCGCCGGCGCCCGTCGATGGGCCAGCGCCCATGCCGGGTGAAGCGCCAGACAGTCGCGATGATAGCGGTGGCGAAGCCGACTATCGTGCGAACAACCACGCCAGTGACGTGCCGCCGCCCTGGGAGGGCGGTGCTCCCGAGGACCCTACGCCGGGCGCTGAGGCGCCCACCGCCGTCGCCAGCGAGCCGGCACCGACCGCCTCGAATGAGCCGGTTGGCCTGGCCGAGACGCCGTCCGCCGAGGCCCAGGCCGGGCAAGCGATGGCGTCTACTCAGGACCAACCGCTCCCGACCGAACCGCTCCCGACTGAACCGCACCTGGCCGAAACGCCTGCGGTCGCCGGGAGCGAAGCGAGTAGCGAAGAGCCCAGCCCCGAGCCAAGCCCAGAGCCAAGCCTTGAGCCCGATGCAAGGGTCGAGGAGAGGGCGGATGAGGCGATGGCGGCCGAGGCGATGGTCGACGAGGCCTCGCAGCACCAGCAGCACGCCGCAGAGCTCGCCGCAGAGCTCGCCGCTGGCGAGACTACCGCGACGCCGACAGGGGCGCTGACTCACAGCGCCTGGCTGGCCCACTTCGATGATCTTGGCGTGTCGGGCCTGACCCGTAACCTTGCCGCCCACTGCGTGGTGGCCGCCGACGACGGTGAACGGCTACATCTGCATCTGGACCCGTCGCAATCGGCGATGAACGCCGAGGTTCACCAGAACCGGATTCGCGATGCCCTCGAGGCCCTGGGGTATCCCCGTCGACTCGAGATCGAGGTGCGTCAGCTCGACACCAGCGTCGAGACTCCGCGGCAGATGGCCGAACGCCTGGCAGCGGAACGCCACGCCGAAGCGGTTGAGGCCTTGAAGCGTGATCCCCATATTCAACAATTGCAGCAGACATTCGGCGCCAGGCTGGTGGAGTCCACCGTGACCCCCGCCGGCGAGACCCGCAAGGCCAGACGCTGAGCGTCTGCGCCTGACAGTTTAAAACGAGAGGATCGGACCATGATGAAAGGTGGAATGGGTAACCTGATGAAGCAGGCCCAGGAAATGCAGGACAAGATGCAGCGGGTCCAGGAAGAAATCGCCAAGGCAGAGGTGCTGGGTGAAGCCGGCGCCGGCATGGTCAAGGTGACCATGAACGGCCGCCATGACGTCAGCAAGGTCGAGATCGACCCGTCGGTAATGGAAGAGGACAAGGAACTGCTCGAGGACTTGCTGGCCGCTGCGGTCAACGATGCCGTGCGCAAGGTCGAGACCAGCTCCAAGGCCAAGATGGAAGAGGTGACCTCGGGCCTCAACCTGCCGCCCGGCTTCAAGATGCCGTTCTGAGCCGACCCTGACGCGACCCAGGCCAGCGACTGGCCTGGGCGAGAGTGTATCCGCCGGACGCAGTGTTTGCCCGGCGCTGGACGAGTTTGCCCATGAGTTTTTCTCCCCTGGTCGAGCAATTGATGGACGCACTGCGCGTGCTGCCGGGCGTCGGGCCCAAGACCGCCCAGCGCATGGCCATGCACCTGCTGGAGCGCCAGCGTGAAGGTGGCCAGCGTCTGGCCGAGGTGATGCGTGAGGCGGTCGAAAGGGTAGGCTACTGCCAGCGCTGCCGGACCCTGACCGAAGAGCCGCTGTGCGGGCTTTGTCAGAGCGCGCGTCGGGACGACAGCCTGCTGTGTGTGGTCGAGTCGCCGGCGGATATGCTGGCCATCGAGGAGGCCGGCGGCTTTCAGGGGCGTTACTTCGTGCTGCACGGCCACCTGTCGCCGCTGGACGGTGTCGGGCCCGAGGACATCGGTCTCGATCAGCTCGAGACCCTGATGGAAGAAGGCCTGATCGAGGAGGTGGTGCTTGCGACCAATCCCACCGTGGAAGGCGAAGCCACCGCCCACTATATCGCCACCCAGATCCAGCGCCACGGTGCACGTCTGTCGCGTCTGGCCTATGGTGTTCCCATGGGGGGTGAGCTCGAGTACGTCGACGGCGGGACCTTGAGCCGCGCCTTTTCCGGTCGCCTGCCCTTCGACAGTGAATAAGTCGGGCGAACGTTGTTGCCTCAAATGGATGCTTGAATGCCTGTAATCCCTGATATTCGATGGATCGATAGCGCCGACGCTCTCGACGACGCCTGCCAGGCGCTGTCCCAGGCACCGGTACTGGCGCTGGACACGGAGTTCTTTCGCGAGAAGACCTTTCACCCGGTTCCCGCACTGATCCAGATCTACGGTGGCGACGCCACCTATCTGATCGATCCGCTGGAGGTCGCCTGCACCGAGCGTTGCCGGCAACTGCTGACCAATGACGCCTTGAAGCTGCTGCACGCCAGCAGCGAGGACCTCGAGGTATTCGGCCACTGGGCCGGGGTCGCGCCGACGCCGCTGGTCGACACCCAGGTGGCCCAGGGGCTCCTGGGCGAAGACGCCGCCATGGGCTACCAGCGGCTGGTGGAGTTCTGGGTGGGCGAGACGCTGCCCAAGGAAGAGACCCGTTCGAACTGGCTGGAGCGCCCCCTGAGTGATTCCCAGCTGAGCTACGCGGCGCTGGACGTGGTCTACCTGCTGATGGTGTGGCAGCACCAGCGTGAGTCGCTGGAGCGCCACGGTCGACTCGAGTGGGTGCTGGAGGACTGCACCGACCTGGTGGCCCAGTCGCAGCGCTCCAGCGAAAGCGACGGCCAGTGGTACCTGCGCCAGCGTCAGCTATGGCGGCTGGCCCCGCGTCAGGTCGAGGCCTACCGCCTGATGACCACCTGGCGCGAGGGCGAGGCCCGGGCCAGGGACCTGCCGCGCAACTGGGTGATTCAGGATCGTGTGCTCTACGCCATCGCCGAGAAGATGCCGGCCAACCGTCATGACCTGGCGGCGGTGGAGGGCGTCAAGCCGACCCTGATCAAGCGAGAGGGCGACACCCTCTTGGCGATGGTCAAGCAGGCCGCTCACCGAGAGGCCTCGGAGCTCGCACCTGCGCCACTGGCACCGACCTTGCCGCCGTTCAAGGCGCGCATGAAGGCGCTCAAGAAGGTGGTCAATCTCGACGCTGAGTCGCTGGGCGTCGCCCCCGAGGTGCTGCTGCGCCGGCGTGAGCTGGAAGCCCTGGTCACCGCCAGCCTGCGCAACCAGCCGCTGCCATTGCCCAGTGGCTGGCGTGGCGAGCGGCTCAATGAGCGTCTCGAGGGCGCTCTGGGGGAGTTGGCCCAAGTCGGCTAGAAAGAAGGGTTCGACAAGACCCGCGATACATAAACAGCAACGACGAGGCGTCCGATAAATCGAAAGGACGCTCACCAGACCGACAGGGCTGCCCAGGTGGCGCCCGATGAGACCGACATGACGACGATGCAGGGCAAGATGCTGTGCGAGATCTTCAAGAGCTCGCGCAAGGACGAGATGTATCTCTACGTGGACAAGCGCGAGGGGCTCAAGCGCGTCCCCGAAGCGCTGATGGAACGTTTCGGCACGCCGGTATCGGTGATGACCATGATCCTCACCGCCGACAAGGCGCTGGCGCGCGCCAGCGGCGCCGAGGTGATGGCGGCGATCGAGGAGAAGGGGTTCTATTTTCAGATGCCGCCGGCCAAGGACGAGTATCTGCTGGACCTGTATCGCACCCCCACCGAAGCCCGCTACTGACGTCATGGCCGAGCTGAGAGAACGTTTCTGGGAGCGTTACGCGCTCGATGAGCTGACCCAGCAGGAATGGGAGGCGCTGTGCGATGGCTGCGGCCAGTGCTGCCTGCGCAAGCTCGAGGACGAGGACACCGGCGATCTGGCGGTGCTGGGCCTGTCCTGCCGGCTGCTCGATACCCACAGCTGCCGCTGCAGCGACTATGACAATCGCCTCGCCAAGGTGCCGGACTGCACCCAACTGACGCCCGAGCTCGCCCACCAGTTCAAGTGGTTGCCGCACTCCTGCGCCTACCGACGGCTGGCCGAGGGACGAAAGCTCGCCGGCTGGCACCATCTGATCTGCGGTGATCCCGAGCGGGTCCACCGCAAGGGTATCAGCGTGCGCAGCTTCGCCATCCCCGAGACCGAGGTGGACGAGGCCGACCTCGAGGACCACATCATCGCAGTGATCCCGGTCGAGGGCTGAACGCCTCTTGTGGCAACGCCACCTGCAATCTCTGATAGCGACCTCCTTCGGGAGGTCGCTTGCGTTGTGGCATGCCCCTGGTACCTGGCGTGCCGTCAGCCCGCCGCCATGGCCTCGATCAGGGCATCGCGAAACGCCTGGGCTGGCGGCGACAGTGCTCTCTTGCGATCCCAGGCGAAGCCCACATCCATGGTCGGGATGGGGTCGGCCAGGTCGATGTGCTCGATGCGCCGGCCCTCCAGCGACCAGGGCCGATAGACCATGTCCGACAGGATGCTGACGCCCGAGCCGCTGGCGACAAGGGAGCGCACCGCTTCCACCGAGGATGTGCTGAACAGGGTCTGTGGACCGAGTCCCGATGGTGCCCAGTAGCGCAGTGCGGTCTGCTCGGCCTCGTCGACGTTGAGCATGATATAGGGCTCGCGGGCGACGTCGGCCAGGCCAACGTCGCGCCTGCCGTGAAGAGGGTGGTGGCTGGCGACCCACAGGCGGCGGGGCGATCGGATCAGCAGGTGCTGGGCCAGCGGGGCACCCGGTTCAAGGTTTGAGATCAGCATGATGGCCAGATCGAAGCGGCCGCCGAGCAGGCCGGCCTGGATCGTCGGCCTCGAGGCCTCGTGCAGGCGTACCGTCACACCGGGATAGCGACGTTGAAACTGTGCCAGCAGCGGCGGAAGAAAGTAACCCGCCACGGTATAGCTCATGGCCAGATCGAGGCGTCCCTCCAGCGTCGGCGAGTGCACCCGGGTCGAGTCGAAGGCCTCGTCCACCGCCTGGAAGACGTGTCTGACCCGGTCGAGAAAACGCGTGCCTTCGCGGGTCAGCACCATGCCCTGGGCCTGTCGGTCGAACAGCTTGACGCCCAGCTCGTCCTCGATTTCCCGCACCCCGGTGGTGATCGACGACTGGGACACGTTCAGGTCAACCGCGGCCTGGGTCACCTTGCCGCTTTCCGCCACTGCCACGAAGTAGCGCAGCTTGCGAAGGGAAGGACTGCGCGCCATGTGAGATCTCCCTCAAGTTCTGTTGTTCGAACCTGTTATTCGGATTTTTTGATAATGCCAAACAAGAATTGGTATTTCCAATCAGTGGCGTCTCTCATATACAACGATGGAACACCCGCGAGGAGACCCACAATGACAACACTGGACCTCAATGCCGACATGGGGGAGGGATTCGGCGCCTGGCGCATCGGCGGAGACATCGACGATCGCATCATGGCCGGCATCAGTTCCGCCAATATCGCCACCGGCTTCCACGCCGGCGATCCCACCATCATGACCCATAGCCTGCAGCAGGCGGCGAAGCACGGTGTCGCGGTGGGGGCCCATCCCGGTTTCCGCGACCTGGTCGGCTTTGGTCGCCGGCATATTCACGCCGCCGCCGATGAACTGGTCAATGACGTCATCTATCAGCTCGGCGCCCTGCGCGAACTGGCCGCCCGGGAGGGCCTAGGCCTTCATCACCTGAAGCTTCACGGGGCCCTGTTCATGCACGCGGCCAGGGACGAGGGCTTCGCCACGGCGCTATGTCGCGCACTGATGACCATCGACGCCAATCTGCCGATCTACTGCCTGGCCGGGTCGGTGATCGATCGGGTCGCCGAGGCCGAGGGCATCCAGCGCGTCCACGAGTTCTACGCCGATCGTGACTACGACGATCAGGGTTCCATCGTCTTTGTCCGGCAGGTGCAGCGCCTCGACCCCGAAACGGTAGCCGAGAAGGTGCTGCTGGCGGCCCGCGAGGGCGTGGTCGAGACCGCCAGCGGCAAGCGTGTACCGGTCAGCTTTCAGTCGGTGTGTCTGCACAGCGATTCCCCCGGGGCGCTGGAGATGCTCGACGCCATCCGCCGCCGGCTGGCCGATGCCAGCATCGAGCTCAAGGCTCCCTGAGCCTGCGGCCGCCTGGCCACAGCCATCTTCACCTTGATCGTGTTCAGCGCAAACCAATTCCAATGACAAGCGAGAGACCTCATGTCCCAGCAAACACAGCAAGCCCCCTTTCCCGGCGTCTTCTATCGCCGTCCCTCGCCCGAGGCCGAGGCCTTCGTGTCCCCGGGTGATAGCGTCCAGGCCGGCGACACCATCGGCCTGCTCGAAGTGATGAAGCAGTTCTGCGAACTCAAGGCCGAGGTGACAGGCCAGATCGCGTCCATCGAGGTGGATGACGGCGATGTGCTGGAAGCCGGTCAGGACATCCTGGTCATCGACGTTTCGGAGGGCGAGGCATGAATGCGACCCGTCTGTTGATCGTCAATCGCGGTGAGATCGCCGTGCGGGTGGTGCGCGCCGCCCGCGAACTCGGCCTGACCAGCATCGTCACCCACAGTGAGGCCGACGCCGACAGCCTGGCGGTCAAACTGGCCGATGAGGCGGTATGTATCGGCCCGGCCCAGGCCGCCAAGAGCTATCTGAACATCGAGGCGATCCTGGCGGCAGCCCGGGAAGTCGGTGCCGAGGCGGTCCATCCCGGCTACGGCTTCCTGTCGGAGAGCGCCGACTTCGCGCGCCGTGTGGTCGAGGCCGGCATGATCTTCGTCGGCCCCGACGCCGAATTGATCGAGCGCATGGGCAACAAGGCCGAGGCCAGGCGCACCGCTCTGGTCGCAGGTGTTCCGGTAGTGCCGGGGTCGCCGTCGGCGGTGGCCGACGTGGAGGAGGCGGTGAAGGTCGCACTCGAGGTCGGCTATCCACTGCTGATCAAGGCCGCCGCCGGCGGTGGCGGGCGCGGCATTCGCACCGCTGCCGACGAGGCGGAACTCCGCGCCCAGCTACCGCTGGCCCAGAGCGAGGCGCGAGCCGCCTTCGGCGATGACAGCGTCTATCTCGAGCGTTTTATCGAGCGTGCACGACATATCGAGGTGCAGATCCTGGCCGACGGTGAGCGTGCCGTGCATCTGTACGAGCGGGAGTGCTCGCTGCAGCGACGGCGTCAGAAGGTGTTCGAGGAAAGCCCATCGCCAGCGCTGGACGAGGCCGCCCGCGAGCGCCTCTGCGCCTCAGCGGTGGCGCTCGCCGAGCACGTCGGCTACAAGGCCGCCGGGACGCTTGAGTACCTGTACGACGATGACAGCGGTGAGTTCTTCTTTATCGAGATGAATACCCGCATCCAGGTGGAGCATCCGGTCACCGAGATGATCACCGGTGTCGATCTGGTGCGGGCGATGCTCAGGGTATGCCTGGGTGAGCCGCTGGGGGTGGTCCAGGACGATATCGCGATACGTGGCTGGGCCGTGGAGATGCGTATCAACGCGGAAGACCCGGACAATGGCTTCTTCCCGTCGCTGGGGCAGGTCGAGCGACTGACCTGGCCCACCGGCCCGGGAGTACGCGTCGACAGCGCCCTGTACGAGGGCTACAGGATGCCGCCGTTCTATGACTCGCTGGTGGCCAAGCTGGTCGTCTGGGACGAGGATCGCGCCTCGGCGCTGGTCCGTGCCGGTCGTGCCCTCGACGAATTCACGCTGGAGGGCTTCACCACCACGGCGGGGTTGCATCGTCGGCTGGTGGAAGACCAGGCAGTACGTCGCGGCGACTTCCATACCGGCACCCTGGAGCTCTGGCTGGACACAGCCTCGGCGGCGTCAGCGCCATCAGTACAGGAGCAAGCGTCATGAAGCCATCCACCCAGCGTGACCCCAGGCAGGCCAAGCCAGCGCGCTACAGCGCCGCCGGAGACGAGTTCCTGTTCGTCGAACTGTCCGAGGCGATGAACCTGGAAGCCTTCTTTCGCGGGGTGTCGATCACCAGTCGGCTTGCCGAGCGCGAGATCCCCGGGGTGGCCGAGATCTGTCCCGCCAACGCCTCCTATCAGGTGCGCTACGATCCCGACCGGCTGCCGCTGTCACGCTTGATCGAGACTCTGGAGCAGATCGATGCCGAGGTGCTCGGCCAGCAGGTTCAGCGCCTGGAGACCCGGGTGGTGGAGGTGCCGGTGCTCTACAACGACCCCTGGACCCACGAGACGCTGATGCGCTTTCGCGATCGCCACCAGGACCCGTCAGGCACCGATCTGGAGTACGCCGCCAGGATCAACGGCTTTGCCAGCGTCGATGGCTTTATCGAGGCCCACAGCGCCAGTCCCTGGTTCGTGTCCATGGTGGGCTTCGTCGCCGGCCTGCCGTTCATGTACCAGATGGTGCCCCGTGAGCGGCAGATCGAGGTGCCCAAGTACGTACGGCCTCGTACCGATACGCCCAAGCAGACCGTCGGCTATGGCGGCTGCTTCAGCTGCATCTACTCGGTGCGCGGCGCCGGGGGCTATCAGATGTTCGGGGTGACCCCCATGCCGATCTACGATCCCAGCGGCAGCCAGCCCCACATCGATGACTCGATGATCTATTTCCGTCCCGGTGACATCGTCAAGCATCGACCCGTCGATCGCAGCGAGTACGACGCGATGGTGGCCGCTGCCGAGGCCGGGCGCTTCCGCCCGAAAACCGCGCCATTCGTGTTCGACCTGGATGAATATCGCGAGGCCCCGGAAGCCGTGGCCCGTCGCGTCGAGGAGGTGCTCAATGAGCATTGAAGTGATCAAGCCGGGGCTTGCGACCTCGGTCCAGGATGCTGGACGCGCCGGTCATTACCACCTGGGCATTCCGCCCTCTGGCGCCATGGACCAGTTCGCCATGCGCTCGGCCAACCTGCTGCTGGACAACGCCGAGGACGCCGCGGTGCTCGAGTGCGCCCTGATGGGGCCGGAGCTGCGCTTTACCCAGGCCTGCCGTATCGCCACCGGCGGCGCGGAAATGGTGCCGAAGATCGATGGCCAGCCCCATCCCAACTTCGAGGTGCTCGAGGTGCCCGCCGGCAGCGTGCTGAGTTTCGACTTTGTGCGCGCCGGGGCGCGGCTCTACCTGGCGGTGGAGGGCGGCATCGATGTGCCCGAGCGTCTGGGTAGCCGCAGCACCTACGCGCTCGGCGCCCTCGGTGGCTACGAGGGGCGTCCGCTCAAGGCTGGCGATGTGCTGCCCCTCGGTCAATCGAACGCCGCAAGCCGCGCGGCAGTCGGTCGGCGTCTTCCCGAGGCCTTTGTGCCGCGCTTTGCCAAGCACTATGAGCTGCGCGTTGTGCCCGGACTTTACGACCACCTGCTCGAGGAAGAGGCGAGGGAACGCTTCTATCAGGAGGACTGGAGCGTGGCCTCGGAGGCCGATCGCATCGGCTATCGCTTCAAGGGCGGTACACCGCTTCGGTTCATCGAGCGAGAGCCGCCCTTCGGAGCCGGTGACGACCCGTCCAACATCGTCGATGCCTGCTATCCCATCGGCTCGATCCAGGTGCCCGCCGGCAGCGAGCCGATCATTCTCCACCGAGACGCCGTGTCCGGCGGTGGCTACGCCATGGTTGGCACGGTGATCAGCGCCGACATGGATCTGGTGGGCCAGATTCAGCCCCATCAGAAGGTGCGCTTCGTACAGGTGTCCCTCGAACAGGCGCTGGAGGCGCGCAGGGCCTACGCAGGGCGCCTGGAGGCACTGCGTCAAGCACTGGGCGATGCCCGGGACCAGGCCCTGGGCCAGGCGCTCGACTAGCCGGCTGAAAAGGATCGAAGGCAAGAGCCTGAGTGCTTCGATCCCGTCTCACTTATTCCCGCAATTGCCACTTTGCCCGGCGGAGCCAGATGTCTCCGCCCGGGCTCCCCTTGCCCGGAATGTCACTCGAGCCCTGTCACCGAGGTATGGGCTGGCTTTTCGGTCCAAGGGCTTCGTCCAACCACAACAACAGCACGAGGCAACAACCATGAACGACACGACATCCCGCGAGAAGGCTGGGCAAGGCGCCGGCGACTTCGCCGACCGCCCCATGCCCCTGGACCAACGCATGCCCAGGGGCAATCTGATGATGGCCTGGTGGGCGGTATGCAGCGCCATCTTCTACATGGTGGTGGCCGCCGCCATGGCCCGCAGTTACGGCACCACCAACGCGCTGATCGGGATCGCCCTGACGGTGGTCTGCTACGGCGTCATCAATGCGGTGATCAGCCGCTATGCGATACGTACCGGGCTGACCGTGGCGCTGTTTTCCCGGGTCCTGTTCGGTCATCTGGGAGCGATGATCGCGACCCTGATCTTTTTTGCCACGGCGCTCTACTACGCGGTATTCGAAGGCTATGTGATGGCGCTGGTGCTGTCCGAGTGGTCGCCCTCGCTCGGCATGGCCAGCGCTACCCTGATCGTGGTGGTGGTCGGAGTCTCGCTGATCTTCGGCAGCGTCCAGCACTGGCTCGACAAGTTCAACGGCGTGCTGCTGCCGGTGTACATCGTCGGCATGCTGATCGCCGTGGGCATGGCGATGGCCGAGTTCGGCTATCCCTCCGGCTGGCTCTCCCGGGTGCCCGAAGGAGGCGCCAGTCCCTTCGGCTGGCTGTCCACCTTTGCCTACTACATGGGGGTCTGGGTGCTGATGATGTTTACCTTCGACTACGCCCGCTTCGGTCGCGTCGAGGATAGCCGCTTCCATGCCCGCGTCACCTTCGGCATTCCCTTTTATCTGATGACCTTCGTGTTCAGCGGAGTGGTGGGGATCCTGCTCGACGCCTGCCTGCCTACCGACGGCCTGTCGGAGGCGTCCATCGTGTTGGGGCTGCTAGAGTTGATGGGGCTCGGCGGGCTGGCGCTGGTGTGGGTGACCCAGAGCCGCATTAATACCGCCAACTTCTACCTGGCGACGGTCAATCTCGAGGCCTTCGTCGGCAAGCTCACCGGCCTCAAGCTCAACAAGATCCTGGCCGGCTGTCTGGTGGGCGGGCTTGCCTACCTGCTGATGCGGGCGGACGTGTTCAGCTACCTGCTGGCGGCCCTGGCCTATCAAGGCGTGTTCGTGGTGGCCTGGGTGGGGGTGGCACTGGCCCATATCCTGTCGCCGGAGGGGCGTCTCGAGGTCGACCTGGACGCTGACATCAGCGCCTTCAACCCTGTGGGGCTGGCGGCCTGGGCCCTGGCAGCGATTGTCGGCATCGCGCTGATGCTGTCGCCGAGTCTGGCCGGAGCCTCGGCACCGCTGACCTTTGTGGTGGCCTGGGGGAGCTACGCCCTGGGCCGTGGTCTGGCCCGGCATGGAGCCACCGCTATGACCGGCTAGATAGGGAAACGACAGCGCCGGGCCTCGTGAAGAGGCCCGGCGCCTTGTCGGCAAAGAGGGCTTCGCCGAGTGTTGGCGATCAATTGCCGCTGTGGCTAGCGTCCGTCTGCCGGTCGTCGCCGTCTTCTGTGCTTTCTCCTTCGTTGTCAGCCTGGGCGTCATCGCTACCTTGCGGTTCGGCGGCTGTAGCGGCGTCGTCGGGGTCGACCGCTGGCTCTGAGCGCTCGCTTTCCATCGCTTCTTCCATCTCGCCTTCCATGTCACCTTCGAGAGACCCCGACATGGCCCCCTCACCGGTGAACAGCGGACGGGCGTCATCGAGGCTGTTGAAGTCTTCGATCAGGACGGTGGCGTTCTCGGCCTCGCCTTCGTTGCCCTCGGCTTCGACGTAGCTGCTGCCGTCGAAGCGCAGGTGCAGGGCCTGCGCCGGCTGATCGGCGGCCAGGTGGCGCTTGACCACCAGGTCTCGCCAGCCCTCGTGAGATGCTTCGCCAAGCTGGATCGGAGGCTGGGTGGTGGGCTGGGCGCTGATGACGCGGTAGGCGTCGTCCTGGGCTTCGAGGATCAGGGTATCGCAACCCCCGGTGCCGCAGACCATCGGGCCGACCACGTGGACCACGGCCTCGTCCTGACCATCGTCGTTCAGGTCACTCCAGCCGACCAGGTAGCGAATCTCGCCGAGCTGGGGATCAAAGTTGGCGCGCAGGGACTGCTCCAGTGCCTCGCGGCGATCCGCCGGGCTCATCTCCGAGATGTCGTCGCCTTGTTCGCCGCTGGTGTCGTCTTCACTGGCGGAGTCTGCGCTCTCGTTGCTGCCGCCACCATTACCGGAGGTGACGTTTTCGCTCTGCTGTGACGCGCCTTCGGACGTCTCGGAATCGCTGTCGTCGGAGCAGCCGACGAGGGAGGTGCCGAGCCATAGCGCAGCGGTGAGGGCGAGCATCGGTTTGGCGTTCATGAAATTCCTTATTCTGAAAGTGGCCGCTAAAGCGGCCAAGGGCGTCCAAAGGTGCGGTCAGGCCTGCGGGCTCTCGTCGGTGGAGCAGGGATGGGGCCTTGGTGATTCGACCGGAGAGTTGTCCATCAGGTCCGCATTCACCAGGTCTGCATCCAGCAAGTCCAGGGCCCAGAGCACGAAGGCATCCTGGCGTGCCCCTTCGCGCCAGGCCTTGAAACGACCCGAGGCGCCGCCGTGACCGGACGTCATGTCGGTCTTCAATAGGGTTGTCCGGTTGGACAGTGCCGCCTGCTCGGCGTTCGCCAGGCTCAGGCGTGCGTAGAGCTTGGCCGGCTCCCAGTAGGGCACACGGCTATCGTGCCAGCCACCCTGGAGGAATACTGGCGGCCAGGCCTCGGCATCGAGGTTGTCCAGCGGTGAATAGCTGCCGATGCGTCGGGCGTCGGCAGCGTGGCTGGGATTGCCCCATTCGGTGTACTCCGCCGTGGTCAGCGGCAGGTCCGGGTTTTCCATGGTACGCAGGACGTCCACAAAGGGCACGTCGAGTACCGCCGCGCAGAATGCCTGTGGCGCGCGATTGAGGCTGGCGCCCACCAGCAGACCGCCGGCGCTGGCCCCGTAGGCGACGATACGCTGGGGATTCGATACACCCGCGTCGACCAGGGCGTCACGTGCGGCCAGGAAGTCCTCGAAGCTGTTGGGCTTGTGCTCGAGCTTGCCGGCCAGGTACCAGGGTTCGCCGCGCTCACCGCCGCCTCGCACGTGGGCCACCGCGAAGGCCGCGCCACGCTGGAGCAGTTCCAGGCGGGATACCGAGAACCATGGGTCCAGCGCCTCGCCGTAGGCGCCGTAGCCATACAGCAGCGTCGGCAGCGGCTGGTTCGCCAGGTCCTTGCGGCAGACCACGGACACCGGTACCCGCTCGCCGTCGTGGGACTCGGCCCACAGCCGTTGGCAGTGCAGGTCTTCCGGTGCCAGATCGCCGTGCAGAGGCTGCCGCTTGAGCAGTCGGCGCTCGCCGCTATCAAGATCCAGCGACCACCAGCTTGGCGGGGTGCAGAAGGATTCCTCGCGCAGGCGCAGTACCCGGTCGTCGAAGTGTGGGCTGTCGCCGAGCCCCAGGCTAAGCGGTGCGGGCGAGCAGGGCAGGGGGGCGTCGAGGGTGACGCTGTGGTCGCTGTCGAACTCGAGGCGACGCAGGCGCACCTGGGCCTCGAGGTGGTCGCGTTCGGCGATCACCAGGCCCCAGGCGTAGGCATCGACACCCTCCAGGGTGGTCTCCTGGCGATGGGGCACCAGTACTCGCCGCTGACCGGAGCGGTCCTCGTTCTCCACTTCCAGCTGAAAGTGCACCAGCCCTTCGTTGTGCAACACATAGAAGTGACCGGGACGATGATCGAGGGCGTACTCAACGCCCGGGCGACGGGGCTGAAAGCAGTGCGGGGGAGTCGCTGGCGCGTGGGCCGGAACCAGATGGGTCTCGCTGGTGTCCTTGGAGGCCGACTCGATGGTCAGCCAGGCCCGCGATCGGGTCTTGCCCAGACCGATCCAGAACTCGGCGTCGTCCTCGCGCAGGACCAGCTCGTCGGTCTCGACCCTGGCGTCTGCGCTGGCCGCATCCAGCGACAGGCTGAGCCGCCAGGCGCTGTCGGGTCGCTGGGTGGCGTCGTAGCGGGTGAACAGCAGGGTCTGGCCGTCCTCGGCCCAGCACAGCTCAGGGCCGATGTCGTCCAGCAGTCGATGCTCGGCGCCATCGGGCAGGCGCTTGATGAACAGGCGATAGGTCTCGTCACCCTGGGTGTCCTCGGTCCAGGCCAGCCACTGCTCGTCCGGGGACAGCGCCATGTCACCGAGTTCGAGGAAGGTGTGCTCCTGCGCTCTGGCCTCGAGGTCGAAGAACACCTCGCGCGACTGCGGGGCATCGTTGGGGTGGCGCCACCAGACCGGATAGTCGGCGTCGGCGGCGGTCTCGCTCCACAGGGTGAAGTGGTCCAGGCGACTGGGCAGCCCCTTGACGGCCAGCTCTCGCCGCGCCAGGTGGCCCTGGTAGAGTCGCTCGATCAAGGATTCCAGAGGGGCAAACCAGGTGTCGGCCTGGCGGTTGGCGGCCTCGAGAAAGTCACTCACGGCGGGATCGTCGCGATTCTCGAGCCAGTGCCAGGCGTTATCGTCCTGACGCGTGAAGTCCAGGGCGGGGCCCCGAGTTGCTGCGGCCGGTGCATTTGGCGGCTGTGCTTTCATGGTGCGAGATGTACCATACTCAAGAGAAATTTCATCTGTGCGCGGCGCGCACGTCAGGTTGGAGCATGCAATGTTGATTTCGGATTCCATGTCCACGCTGTGGTTGATCTATGGCGCATTGTCGCTGGTCGTACTGTTGGCTGGCTACCTTGGACTGGCTTTTTTACCGCGCCTGCCACGCCTGGTGCTGACCTGGGCAGTGGCCGGCGTGATGTGGATGCCGTCGATGTTCGAACTGCCGCTGATCGAGGAAGGCCAGGTCTACAGCGGTCAGGCGCCGGCCATCATGGTGGCAGCGGTCGCCTTCATGGACGGCAACAATGGCGTGCTGGTGCCGGCGGCCACGCGCGTCATCGTCGGCGCCGCGATCGGTGCGCTGTTCGGACTGGCACTGTGGTGGAGTGGCCGTCGCCGCCGTCTGCGCAAGGCCGAGGCCGCTGCAGCGGCGCGTGACCAGGACGCAGAGGCTCATGGGGCGTCGCGTGAAGAAGGGCGGGAGCGTCAGGAGCCGGTGCTCGGCTAGAAACTGTTCGGCTAGAAACTGCTGGCGAGGTCGCTCTGGCCACCGTGAACGGTGGACCATCGATGAACACGTCGAAGGGGGATGTAAAAGACGTCCACCGCCCACGGCCTGGAGATTCCGGGCGAGTTCCAAGGAGGACACATGGCCAAGCGGGGCCAGCAACGCTGCGGGAAAGGGGTAATGATGGCGACAATCGTGGCGTTGTGCCTGTCGCCGCTGACGGCGCTTGCCCAGTCGGCGACTGGGCAAGCGGGCTCGGATGAGCCACCGGACGTTCGCGTCGTGGTGGACGTGTCCGGCAGCATGAAGACCAATGACCCCAATCGCCTGGCAGGCAGTGCGCTGGACATGCTGGTGGCGCTGTTGCCGAGTGGTGTCAGCGCCGGCATCTGGACCTTCGGCGAGTCGATCGACAATCCGTTGCCTCTGGGGCAGGTCGACGCCCAGTGGCGCGAGCGGGCCTTGGCGCTGCCGCCGGCGCTGGAACAGTATCAGCAGCATACCGATATCGAGGCGGCGCTGCGCACCGCGGCAGCAGCCGAGGGTGACGGCTGGCGCCACCTGGTGTTGCTGACCGACGGGGTGATCGACCTGTCGCCGGGCCGGGGTGCCAAGCCCGACGTGGACCTTGCCTCTCGCCAACGCCTGGTCGAGGCGATGGTGCCGGACCTGGCCAACCAGGGGGTGGCCATCCACGCCATCGCCTTTTCGCCAGGCGCCGACGTTGCCCTGGTCGAGCGACTGGCGCAGCGCACCGGGGGGCTGGCGGCGGTGGTCGAGACACCGGACGCCCTGTTGGGCGCCTTTCTCGATATCGTCGAGCGCATCTTCCCGGTGGATCAGGTGCCGCTTGAGGACCGTCGTTTCACCGTCGATGCCGGCGTCGACGATTTTTCCGCGTTGATCTTCCATGACCCCGGCCAGGGAGAGGTGACCCTGGTGGCGCCGGACGGCACCCGTTACACCCGCGACACCGCACCCGCAGAGGTGCGCTGGCAGCGGGAACCACGCTTCGACCTGATCCGCGTACCCGACCCCGCCCAGGGGGAGTGGCGGATCGAAGGTCCTCTGGCGGCGGACTCGCGGATTACCGTCAACAGCGATCGCCACCTGGTGACGGAGACGCTGCCCGCGACGCTGTATTCCGGCTTCGAGGTGCCGTTGGCGGTGCGTGTCGAAAGTGACGGCGAGGTGACGGTGCCCGAGGGGCTCAAGGTGACGGCGGAGCTGTCCGGCGAGGCGGTGGACGGCCTGCAGATCCTGGCGCTTGGCAACGATGATGGCGTGTTTCGCGGGCGGCTGCCGTCGCCGTCGGGCACCGGCGCGGCTGAGCTGGTGATCACCGCCGAGGGCGAGGACTTCCATCGCCGACGGGTGCAGGCGGTCAATGTGCTGCCGGCCGTCGGCGCGGCACTGGACGAATCCGGGCGTCGGGTGACGCTGGTGGCCGAACATCCGCGCCTTGGCCACGACAACACCCGCTTCGAGGCCGATCTGCTGGGCCAGTCGCTGGAGGTGGCCCCGGCAGACGCCAGGCGCTGGAGCCTGGAAATTCCGCCCCAGGAGGATGAGGTCAGCCGTCCGCTGCGGATCTCGGCGGTGGCGACGATCGACGGCAACGAGACCCGCTGGAACCTGCCGCCGCTGTGGATCAATCGCGATGGCGAGGTGGCCCTGGATCGGGCGCTGGCAGGCCCCACCCTGTCCGGTGAACGCTTCGCCGAAGCCAGTGAGCGACAGGCCGAGGAGGAGGCTGGCGAGGCGCTGGCCGACCAGTTTGTGGCGTTGGTGAATGAAGGCCCCGAGCGGCTGGTGCAGTGGTGGCGCGAGGGAAGGCCTGGTCTTGAGCCCGCCCTCGAGCGTGCTCGGCATGATCCGCGCAGCTGGCTGGTGGCCGCTATCCTGGCGGTGGTGGTGATCGCCTGGCTGTTGTGGCGTCGCCGGCGCACTCGCCTGGCTGCGGCCGGGTCAACAAGAGAGGAACCCCATGTGTGAGCTTCTGGGCATGAGTGCCAATGTGCCCACGGATATCTGTTTCAGCTTTACCGGCTTTCTGCATCGTGGCGGCGGCACCGGTCCCCACCGTGACGGCTGGGGCATCGCTTTTTACGAAGAGGGGGGCTATCGCGAATTTCGCGACCCTCATCCTTCGGTGCACTCGCGAATCGCCCGGCTGATCTGTGAATACCCGATCAAGTCGAATATCGTCATCAGCCACATCCGCCAGGCCAATGTGGGCGGAGTGAAGCTGGCCAATACCCATCCGTTCGTGCGCGAGATGTGGGGGCAGCCCTGGTGCTATGCCCACAACGGCCAGTTGTCCGGCTGGGAGACGCTGGACCTCGCCAGCTATCGACCGGTGGGGTCCACCGACAGCGAGCACGCCTTCTGCCACCTGCTGGGTGAGCTCCGGCGGCGCTATCCAGACCCGCCGGAGGATCGTCGCGGTCTGTGGTCTTCGCTGCACGAGCTGTGCGAGAAGCTCAGAGGTCTGGGCGTCTTCAACCTGCTGCTGGCCGACGGCGAGTACCTGTACACCTATTGTTCCACCAAGCTCGCCCATATCACCCGCCGCGCGCCCTTTGGCGAGGCCAACCTGTCGGACGCCGAGATGGTGGTCAACTTTGTCGAGCACACCACCCCCGACGATGTGGTCTCGGTGCTGGCCACCGAACCGCTCACCGACAACGAAGAGTGGGTGCGCATGCAGCCGGGTGAGCTGCTGGTGTGGCGGGAAGGCGAGATCGTGGCCCGTTATCTAAGCGATGAATAGCGGGTTTTAAACGAAAGTTTGAATCAAGCGTATTACAGTCGCTGCGGGACTGGGCTATGGTAGCCAGTGTCGACACCACAATTTGATAATAAGAGGGGACCTGGTCCCCCGAATGGAGAACGCCCATGAGTGAGAACGCCGCTGCATCGATCGTTCGGGGGGAGGCCCTGGAAGGGCTCGATGACTATCATTCGGTGATGGATATCTTCCACCGCTCCGTCAAGCGCTACGACGAAAAGGTGGCCTTCTCGTGCATGGGCAAGTCCCTGACCTACGCCGAGCTTGACCGGCTGTCCGGTGATTTCGCCGCCTGGCTGCAGCACGAGACCAACCTTGAGCCCGGTGATCGGGTGGCGATCCAGTTGCCGAATCTGCTGCAGTTCCCGGTAGCGGTGTTCGGTGCCATTCGCGCCGGCATGGTGGTGGTCAACACCAATCCGCTGTACACCGAGCGCGAGATGACCCACCAGTTCAAGGATTCCGGCGCCAAGGCGATCCTGATCCTGGCCAACATGGCAGACAAGCTCGAGCGGGTGCTGGACAAGACCGACATCGAGCATGTGGTGATCACCGAGATCGGTGACCTGCACGACTTCCCCAAACGACCGCTGATCAACTTTGTGGTCAAGTACGTCAAGAAGATGGTGCCGCGCTACTCGATCCCCAAGGCGGTCGGGTTGCGTCAGGTGCTCAAGCAAGGCGCCTCCCTCGAGCACCGTGAGGTAGAACGCGAGCTCGACGATATCGCCGCGCTACAGTACACCGGGGGGACCACCGGGCTTGCCAAGGGCACGATGCTGACCCACCGCAATCTGGTGGCCAACATGCTGCAGGCCAAGCAGATCATCGGGGGTGGCTTGAGCGAGGGTAGCGAGGTGGTGGTCGCGCCGCTGCCGGTCTATCACATCTATACCTTTACGGTGAACTGCCTGTTCATGCTGGAAGGCGGCAACCATTCGCTGCTGATCACCAATCCGCGGGACCTCGATACCTTTATCAAGGAACTCTCGAAGACGCGTTTCACCGGCTTCGTAGGGCTCAATACGCTGTTCAATGCGCTATGCAATCGTGACGACTTCAAGGCGCTGGACTTCTCCCACCTGCACCTGACCATCTCCGGTGGCATGGCGCTGACCAAGGCCGCGGCCAAGCGTTGGGAAGAGGTGACAGGCTGCCCCATCGCCGAGGGTTACGGCCTGACCGAGACCTCGCCGATCGTCAGCTTCAACCCGGTGGAGGCGATACAGCTGGGCACCATCGGCCGCCCCGTCGCCGGCACCGAGCTCAAGCTGTGCAACCCTGACGGTGGCGACCCCGAGCCGGGCGAGCCGGGCGAGCTGTGCGTGCGCGGCCCCCAGGTGATGAAGGGATACTGGAACCGCGATGACGAGACGGCCAAGGTCATCGATGCCGATGGCTTCTTCCACACCGGTGACATCGCGGTCATCCAGGACGATGGCTACGTGCGTATCGTCGATCGCAAGAAGGACATGATTCTGGTGTCCGGCTTCAACGTCTATCCCAACGAGATCGAGGACGTGGTCGCGGCCCACCCCAAGGTGGTCGAGTCCTGCGCCGTCGGGGTGCCCGACGATACCAGCGGCGAAGTCATCAAGCTGTTCGTGGTGGCCAAGGACAGCTCCTTGACCAGTGACGAGCTGCGCGCCTGGTGCAAGCAGGAGTTGGCCGGCTACAAGGTGCCCAAGCTGGTGGAGTTTCGTGACGAACTGCCCAAGACCAACGTCGGCAAGGTGCTCCGGCGCCAGTTGCGTGACGAAGGCAGCACCGAAACCGGGACCGGCACCGACGGCTGACGCCCGCCGACAAGGTCCGGGGAAGGGCAGGGGCCGGCGATTGGCCCTTGCCTTGGCTGCGGCGTTACAATAGCGCCCTTTGCGTTGCGGGAGCCTTCCCGCCCCGCGTCCGTGCGACGCGGCGCCCATGATCCACCCGGAGCCTTCGACCCCAACGTGAGTAGTTCTACGCCCACCGCCCAGCAAAACGCCGACGACGCCTCTCGCCTGAAGTTTCTGACCGAAGGACTGGAACAGGTGATGCTTCGCGATCGCCCGACGCTGGCCAAGCGTCTGGCCGGTCTCGAGCGTCGTCGACGCGACGGCAAGCCCATCGACCGGGGACTCAAGGAGGTCGAGCACCACTGGCAGCGCTCTCGTCAGACCCTGGCCTCGCGCCAGGCGCGCCCGGTCACGCTCGACTATCCCGAACAGCTCCCGGTGGCGGCGCGGCGAGCCGATATTCTCAAGGCACTGGAGTCCCATCAGGTGGTGGTGGTGGCCGGCGAAACCGGCTCCGGCAAGACCACCCAGTTGCCCAAGCTGTGTCTGGAGCTGGGGCTTGGCCGTCGCGGGCTGATTGGCCACACCCAGCCGCGGCGCCTGGCGGCGCGCTCGGTGGCGACCCGTCTGGCAGAAGAACTGCAGGTGCCGCTGGGCGAGCAGGTGGGTTATCAGGTCCGCTTCACCGACCAGACCAACGACGACACCCTGGTCAAGCTGATGACCGACGGCATCCTGCTGGCGGAAACCCGCCAGGATCCGGACCTGCGCCGCTATGACACCCTGATCATCGACGAGGCCCACGAACGCAGCCTCAATATCGACTTCCTGCTCGGCTACCTCAAGCGCCTGCTCGATCGCCGCCCCGACCTCAAGGTCATCATCACCTCCGCCACCATCGATGTGGAACGCTTCAGTCAGCACTTTGCCAGCCGAGACCAGGACGGCGTCGTGCGTCCTGCTCCGGTGGTGGAGGTCTCGGGTCGTACCTACCCGGTGGAGGTGCGCTATCGGCCGCTGATCCGCGACGAAGATGACGAGGAAGACCGCACCCTCAGCGAGGGTATCCTTCACGCGGTGGAGGAAATCGAGACCATCGAGCGCGAAAAGCGCTGGTTCCATGGTCCCCGCGATATCCTGGTGTTTCTGCCCGGTGAGCGTGAGATCCGCGAGACCGCCGACGTGCTCCGGCGCGCCGATCTCAAGAGCACAGAGATACTGCCGCTCTACGCCAGGCTTTCTAACGCCGAGCAGAACCGCGTGTTTGCTCCCCACAGCGGGCGGCGCATCGTGCTCGCCACCAACGTGGCCGAGACCTCGCTGACGGTGCCGGGTATCCGCTACGTGATCGACCCGGGGCTGGTGCGCATCAGTCGCTACAGCTATCGCGCCAAGATTCAGCGCCTGCCGGTGGAGGCGGTCAGCCAGGCCAGCGCCAATCAGCGCAAGGGCCGCTGCGGCCGGGTGGCGGAAGGCGTGTGCATCCGTCTGTATGACGAAGACGACTTCCTGGCGCGCCCTGAGTTTACCGATCCGGAGATCCGGCGCACCAACCTGGCCTCGGTGATCCTGTCGATGCTGTCGCTGAAACTGGGCGACATCCAGGACTTTCCCTTCGTCGATCCACCTGACTCGCGCTTCGTCACCGATGGCTTCAAGTTGCTCTATGAGCTGGGTGCGGTCGACGACAACAGCCGCCTGACGACATTGGGGCGACGGCTGGCGCGACTACCCATCGATCCGCGCCTGGCCCGCATGGTGCTGGCCGGGGGCGAGCAGCAGAGCCTGCGCGAGGTGCTGATCGTGGTCTCGGCGCTGGCGGTGCAGGACCCGCGTGATCGACCCTCCGACAAGCGCGAAGCCGCCGATCAGGCCCACCGCCGCTGGCAGGATCCGGATTCCGACTTCGTGGCGCTGCTCAATCTGTGGCACGGCTTCGAAGCCGCCCGAGAGGAACTCTCGGGCAACCGGTTGCGTCGCTGGTGTCGTGATAACTTCCTGAATTACCTGCGCCTGCGCGAGTGGCACGATACCTTCCGCCAGTTGCGTCAGCTGCTCAAGGACATGGATATCCAGGTGCCGTCGGCCAGGCCCGCCATCGCCGCCGAAGGTGAAGATGACGACGGTCAGGCCAAGGAGCGAAAGCGTCAGCAGACGGTGGCCATGCACAAGGCGCTGTTGACCGGCCTGCTGAGCCATCTGGGCACCCTGACCGAGAACCGCGAGTATCTTGGGGCGCGCAATCGCAAGTTCATGATTCATCCGGCATCGGGGCTTTCAAAGAAGTCTCCGAAGTGGGTGATGGCGATGGAGCTGGTCGAGACCTCGAAGCTGTTCGCGCGCAGCGTGGCCAAGGTCGAGCCTCAGTGGATCGAGCCTCTGGCGGGCCATCTGGTCAAGCGCAGCTACAGCGAGCCCCATTGGGAGATGAAGCGGGCCCAGGTGGTGGCCTTCGAGCAGGTCACCCTGTTCGGGCTGCCGATCGTGGCCCGGCGCAAGGTCCACTATGGTCCCATCGCCCCGGTCGAAAGCCGTGAGCTGTTTATCCGCCGGGCGCTGGTGGAAGGCGAGTTTCGCACCAAGGGCGAGTTCTTCGCCCACAACCGGGCGCTGATCGACGAGGTCGAGGACCTCGAGGATCGTGCACGGCGGCGCGACATTCTGGTGGACGAGGAGCAGCTGTTCGACTTCTACGACGCTCGCCTGCCTGAGGATATCGTCAACGGCAAGGGCTTTGAGGCCTGGCGCCGCAAGGCCGAGCGCAGTGACCCTGAGCTTCTCAAGTTCGACCGTCAGGCGCTGCTGGCACGGGAGGCGGATGACGTCACCGGTGACGCCTATCCTGACGAGCTGTCGATCGACGGTGTGCGCTATCCGCTGGCTTATCACTTCGCGCCGGGGGCCGAGGATGACGGTGTGACCATGACGGTGCCGGCGGCGATGCTGTCTCAGCTGTCGTCGTCTCGCCTCGAGTGGCTGGTGCCGGGACTGCTCAGGGACAAGTGCATCGCCCTGTTGAAGTCGCTGCCCAAGTCGATACGCCGGCAGGTGGTGCCGATCCCCGACTGGGTCGACGCAGCGCTGGAGGCACTGGTGCCCGGGGACGGCAGCCTGACCGAGGCGCTCGGTGAATTTCTGCGGGTCAAGACCGGGTTGCGCCTGTCGCCGGACGACTGGCGCCTCGATCAGCTCGAGCCCCATCTGGTGATGAACCTCAAGGTGGTCGACCACAGTGGCAAGGTGCTGGGCCAGGGCCGCGACCTGCGGGCGCTGGAGCGGCGCTTCGAGGCTGCCGCCAGTCAGGGTGCCCGGGCGCTGGCCAAGAGCGTGGAGAGCCAGTCCGAGCTGTCGGGCTTCCCCGAGCAGGCATTGCCGGAGTCGCGGGTGACCTCCCAGGCCGGGATTCGTGTCGAGGCATTCCCGGCGCTGGTGCCTTCGTCGAGCGGGCTCAGCCTCGAGCTGTTCGATCATCCGGCCAAGGCCCATGAAGCGCATCGCCGCGGGGTGGTCAAGGCGGCGATGGAACGCCTGCCAGATCAAGTGAAGGCCATCGAGCGTACCCAGGGACTGTCGACCTGTGCTCTATTGTTCGCCAAGGTAGGCAGCAAGCGTGCACTGACCGAAGATGTGGTGACGGCCGTCTTCCGGCAGGTCGTGGCGGTGGACCCGCTGCCGCGAAGTGCCGAGGCCCTGGAACAACGCATTCAGGCGGTTCGCCAGGATATCGTTCCCCATGCCGACGAGCTGGTGGCGGTGCTCAAGCCGGCACTGGAGGGCCACCTGGCGGTGACAAAGGCGTTGAAGGGTAACCTGAGCCTGTCGCTGGCGCTGGTATACAGTGATCTCAAGGCACAGATGCAGCGGCTGGTGTACCCGGGGTTCGTGACCGACGCCGGTGCCTGGCTCGAGGCTTATCCGCGCTACATGGAGGCCGCCCAGGTGCGCCTGGAGAAGGCCCCGCGCGAGCGCATGCGCGACCAGATGCTGATGCAGACGGTGCAGGACTTCGAGACGCGCCTCGAGACGCGTCGACAGGCCGAGCACCGAGGCGGCGTCGAAGATCCATCGCTGGTGGAGTTTCGCTGGTGGATCGAGGAGTTGCGGGTATCGCTGTTTGCGCAGCAGCTGGGTACCGCCATGCCGGTATCGGAGAAGCGCCTGGAGAAACGCTGGGCGGAATTGACCGGGCGGGGGTAAGGCCCCCGCGCCAAAGATGACGAAAGTGAGTGGCCGCCCCGGGCGGTCGCGATCGACCGGCGGCACCGAGGTGCCGCATGAAGGAGAAGGGCATGACCCCAGCGAAGGTGCTTATTACCGGTAGCGGCCTGTATACCCCGGCCAACGCCATCGACAACGACGCCCTGGTGGCGTCGTACAACGCCTGGGTGGATGCCGAGAATGCCCGCCACCGCGAGGCGATCGAGGCCGGGGAACGTGACGCCCTGGCGCATTCCAGCAGTGAATTCATCGTCAAGGCCTCGGGTATCCACAGCCGCTACGTGCTGGACGCCGAGGGTATCCTTGATCCTGAGCGCATGCGCCCGAAGCTCGACGAGCGCGACAACGACAGCCCCGGCATCCAGTGCGAGATGGCGCTGGCCGCCTCGCACGAGGCGCTGGCCGCGGCGGGGGTCGAGGCCGCCGACATCGACCTGGTGATCGTGGCCTGCTCGAATCTGGAGCGCCCCTATCCGGCGGTGGCGGTGGAGTTGCAGCGTGCGCTGGGCACCGGGGGCTACGCCTTCGACATGAACGTGGCCTGTTCCTCGGCCACCTTCGCCATCGACAACGCCGCCAACGCCATCCGCTCCGGCGGCGTGCGCCGCGCCCTGGTGGTCAACCCCGAGGTGTGTTCGGCACACCTGAACTTCCGCGACCGCGACAGCCACTTCATCTTTGGCGACGCCTGTACCGCCCTGGTGCTGGAAAGCGACCAGGTGGCGACAGCCGAGACACGGTTCGAGGTCCTCGGGACCCGCCTGGTGACGCAGTTTTCCAACGCCATTCGCAATAATGCGGGCTTTCTCAACCGCGTCACCGACGCCGACCCCCAGGCAGCCGACAAGCTGTTCGTGCAGGAAGGCCGCAGGGTCTTCAAGGAAGTCTGCCCGATGGTGGCACAGTTGATCCGTGACCACCTGGAGAGCCTGGATATCGCGCCTGGTACGCTGTCGCGGTTATGGCTGCATCAGGCCAATCGACACATGAACGATCTTATCGCACGACGGGTGCTGGGCCAGGAGCCTGCTCCGGATCAAGCGCCGATTATTCTTGACCGTTACGCTAATACAAGTTCTGCCGGTTCGATCATCGCGTTCCATCTGCATCATCAAGACCTGGAACCGGGCGCTACCGGGGTGGTGTGTTCCTTCGGCGCGGGCTACAGTGCGGGCTGCGTGGTGATTCGCAGGGACTGAGGCCGACCCTCCGGGGAACCGACAGCTGACTCGTCGGCGGAACCAGACGACTGCCGTACGCAGAGGCGTCGTCGCTGACGCTACCCGGAGTCCAACCCCGGACAACAGCGCCGATAGATTGACGATCGTGACAAGGACAGGCAAGGGAGGCAGTCGAACGATGAACGCGAACTACAGCGGTGCCCTGGGCAAGGGCATGCAGAGGGGTGTCCTGGTCATGGCCGTCGCCCTGGCGGCAAGTGGCTGCGCCAGCAGCGGCGTATCCAGCGAGCCCAATCCAGCGGACCCCTGGGAGGGCTTCAATCGCAGGGTCTTCGCCTTCAACGATGTGCTGGATCGCTATGCACTCAAGCCTGCCGCCCAGGGTTATCGCTACGTGACCCCGGACCCGCTCGAGCGCGGTGTCAGCAACTTCTTCGACAACCTCGGCGAAGTGCGCACGGTGTTCAACAGCCTGTTGCAGGGCAAGGGTGCCAATGCGGGCAACTCGAGCATGCGCTTTTTGATGAACACCACCTTCGGTCTGGGTGGTCTTCTGGATCCGGCGACCCATGCCGGCTTTATCGCCGATGAGGAAGACTTTGGCCAGACCTTGGCTGCCTGGGGCGTGGGCGAGGGGCCCTTCGTGGTGCTGCCGTTCCTCGGCCCCAGCACAGTGCGTGACACCAGCGCCTTGCCGGTCGACTGGTACACCTACCCGCTGACCTACGTCGAGGACGACACCGTGCGCTACTCGCTGCGTGGTCTCGAGCTGCTCGACGCGCGTGCCAGCCTTCTCGATCAGGAGGATCTGATTCGCGGTGATCGCTACAGCTTCATTCGTGACGCCTGGCTACAGCGTCGTCGTTTCGAGGTCACCGATGGTGAGCTTGGTGACGACAGCTTTATCGACGATGGCTTTGACTACGACGAAGATGCCTTCGCCGAGTAAGGTGGCATCTGCATGCAAGCAGCCAAACCTCTGATCGGGGTAATCGACCACCCGGGCGAGCACCGCGACGCCCTGGTGGACGCGATTGCTCGCGACGGACTTGCGGTCTTTGCCGCCGCCAGCGCCGATGAGCTTCCCGGCTCCACGGCGCTTGTGGTGGCACATTCGCTGGCGGTACCGAGTCGCGAGTGGATGGTGCTGGCCGAGCGCTGGCCCACCCTGGTGGTCAGCGAGGACCGGCGAGACGACGATCTGCTCAAGGCCGTTGACGCGGGCCTTGTCGACTACGTGATCGACCCCTTGCGCCATGCCCATCTGCTCAGGCGGATGATCCGGCGTGTGGTGGACGTCAATCGTCTGGCCCGGGAGCGTGAAGAGGATCGAGCGCGACTGGAAGAGCTCAACGAGAGCCTGGAGACCCACCTGGCGATGCTCCGGCTCGACCAGCAGGCCGGCGGTCAGATCCAGCGTCGCATGCTGCCGCCGAGGCCGCAGCAACTGGGGGCGATCGGCTGTGACTACTGGCTTGCGCCCTCGTTGTATCTGTCAGGCGACTTTCTCGATATCCAGGCGTACAATGAGCGCTATACATTATTCTATTTCGCTGATGTGTCGGGCCACGGAGCCTCGTCCGCCTTCGTGACGGTGCTGCTCAAGTACCTGTTCAATCGCTGGCAAGGCGAGTGGGACGGTGAGGCACCCGAGGCATTGCCGCCGCGCTGGCTGTCCCAGTTGAATCGGGAGCTGCTGGACACGGGGATCGGCAAGCACGCCACCCTGTTCGTCGGCGTGATCGACCAGCAGAAGCGCTATCTGCACTATTCTCTCGGCGCGCAGCTGCCGATGCCGCTATTGAAGTCCGACGAGGGCGTCACCACGCTGGCGGGAGAGGGCATGCCGGTAGGCTTGTTTCCGGAGGTCAGTTATCCGGCACTGGGATGTGACTTGCCCGATGACTTTTCGCTCTGGCTCTGCTCCGATGGGGTGCTGGAGTGCTTGCCGGGGGACAGTCTCGAGGCGCGCCTTGACGATCTCAGGCAGCGGGTCGAAGACAGTGATTCCCTGGATACGATGCGTCGGGGGCTGGCCCTGGGGGCGCTCTCCAGCGATGAAGAAGCGCTGGAGGACCCCACCTCGGGGCGCGAAGAGCTGCCCGACGACTTGACGATCATGTTGGTGAGCGGGTTTGGCGATGAAAGTGCATGAAGGTCGACTGAAGGCGGCATTCGAGGCCGGTGTGTTCGTCCTGAAGCTATGTGGCGACGTGCGCCTGACCCTGTGTGCCACCCTGGATCTCCAGGCCCAGCAACTGGCCGACACGCCGGGACTCAAGGCGGTGATGATCGACCTGCGCGAGGCCAGCAACGTCGATTCCACGGCGCTTGGCTTCCTGGCCAAGGTGGCCATGGCGCTGCGCGGCAAGCTCGAGCAGGCGCCGACCATCGTGGCCGACAATCCCGACGTCAAGCGGATGCTCGAGGTGATGGGCTTTGGCGCTTTCTTTACCTTGCTGGAGCGGCCCATCGCCGAGGTCGACGACTTCGAGGAGCTCCCCGAAGTGCCCGCCGATGAAGAGGGGCTGCGGGAGCGCATCCTCGAAGCGCATCGTATCCTGATGCGCATGAACGAGCATAACCACGAACAGTTCCAGCCGCTGGTCGAGATGCTCGAGGCCCAGAACGACGCTTCGCACAAGGCCTGATCCTGCCCTTGCCGGGCCTGACGTCGACGCGCCGAAGGCGTGTTCAGCAGAAGGCGCCGAAGGCGTAGAAAATGGCGAACTCCGAAAGCGGAAAGCGGTGTCAGATCGCCGCAAGCTGGCAACCGCATAATGCAAGAGGGCGATCCATGGATCGCCCTCTTGATCATCTGCAGCCAGGCCCAGCAAGGCTTGCCGGTGGTGCGCTCGTGATCATCCCTGGCGCAGTTCGGTCAGCAGGGTTTCCAGCTTGCGCTGATCGGCCATGAACTTACGGATGCCTTCGGCCAGTTTTTCGGTGGCCATGGCGTCTTCGTTCATGGCCCAGCGGAAGTCGTCTTCGGTCTGGGGCTCCGGTGCGCTGGTCTCGGCGTCGCTGCGCACGAGGCGGCGTTCGAGAGCGCCTTGCTGACCGTGCAATTCCTCGAGCAGTGCCGGCGAGATGGTCAGACGATCGCAGCCGGCCAGCGCCTTGACCTCGTCGGTGTTGCGGAAGCTCGCGCCCATCACGATGGTCGAGTAGCCGTGGCCCTTGTAGTGGTCGTAGATGCGCTTGACCGATTGCACGCCGGGATCGTTGTCGCCGCTGAAGTCGGCCTCCGGCTGCTGGGCCTTGTGCCAGTCGAGGATGCGGCCGACGAAGGGCGAGATCAGCGTGACCCCGGCATCGGCGCAGGCCTGAGCCTGGGCGAAGCTGAACAGCAGCGTCAGATTGGTGCGGATGCCTTCTCGCTCCAGCGTCTTGGCGGCACGAATGCCTTCCCAGGTGGACGCCACCTTGATCAGGATGCGCTCGGCGCCGACGCCTTTGCGGGCATAGCGCTCGATCAGTGAATGGGCGCGGGCCAGGGTACCTTCGGTATCGAACGATAGCCGTGCGCTGACCTCGGTCGACACATAGCCAGGCACCAGCTCGCTGATCTCGCTGCCGATGTCCACCGCCACGGCATCGAGGGCGTCATCGATGTCGTTGGCCTCCTTGGCAATGGCGGCCAGGCGGGCGCGACGATCGGCGTGGCTGGCGGCCTGCAGGATCAGCGACGGGTTGGTGGTGGCGTCGGTGGGCTGGAAGCGACGAATGGCGTCCAGGTCGCCGGTGTCGGCGACCACCGTGGTCATCGCCTTCAGTTGGGTCAGCAGATCGTCTGCCATGTGGCAATCTCCGTAGATGGGCGGTGGTGAGCTGGACCTACTGTACCAAGGCGTCGATGTGGACAACAGCCGCAGCGGCGTCACGATCAACCCGATGACAATTTTTCAAACCTTGTTCTTCATGGAGCGCCTGTGTCCCTGAATGCCCGGCGTGTCGCCCTGCTGGTGGCCGCCAATACCGCCCTTGCCCCCTTCGCCATCGACGCCTATCTGCCGGCCATGCCGGCGCTGGCCGAGTCGGTGGGGGCCAGTGTTCATCACACCGAGCTTTCACTCAGCGTGTTCATGGTCGGCTTTGCCGTGGGCCAGCTCACCTGCGGGCCGCTTTCCGATCGCATCGGACGCAAGCCGGTGCTGCTGGCCGGACAGATCCTGTTCTTGATCGCCAGTCTGGTGATCGTCAGCGTCGATTCGTTGACGGAGCTTCTGGTCTGGCGCTTTGTCCAGGCGCTGGGCGGCGGCGCCTGCGTGGTCAATTCCGCAGCCATCGTGCGCGACTGTTTCAGTGGCCGCGAGGCGGCCAAGGTCATGTCGACCATGGCGATGATCCTGATGCTGGCGCCGCTGGTGGCGCCGATGGTCGGCAGCCTGCTGCTGTACCTGGCCGACTGGTGGCTGATCTTCGTCTTCCTGGCTGTCTATGCCGCCTTCCTGATGTGGCTGCTCGGGGCCTTTCTGCCGGAGACCCGGCCAGCAGGGGCACCGGTGGCCTCGCCCCGTCAGGTGCTGCGCAACTACGCAAGTGTGCTGACCGACCGTCAGGCCATGGGCTACATCCTGGCGGTGGCGGCGTCCTTCGCCGGCATCTTTGCCTTCGTCACCTCGTCGCCGTTTCTCTACATGCAGCACTACGGGCTGTCGCCGGCGGCCTATCCCTTCGTCTTTGGTGCCAATGTGGTGGTGATGGCGCTGTCCAACCGGGTCAATATTCGCCTGCTGCGTCGGCGTACACCCCAGCAGAACCTGCGCCTTGGTCTCGCCATTCAGCTGGTCGCCGCCGGCGGCCTGCTGGTGGTAGTGGCCACGGGGACGGACTCGCTGTTCACGGTGGTGCCTCTGGTGATGGCGTTTCTGGGCGTGGTGGGTCTGATCTCGCCCAACGCCATTTCGTCGCTGCTGGAGCGTTTCAGTCATATGAGCGCTACCGCCACGGCGCTGCTCGGCAGTATCCAGTTCAGCAGTGCAGCACTGTCCGGTGCCCTGGTCACCGCCTTTGAAATCGACTCTGCCTGGCCCATGGTGATCGCCATGGTCACGGTGGCGTTGATCGGCAACGTCGGCCTGCGCGTGCTCGCCGGACGTCCGCCTCGGGTCGAGGAGGCGGCGTCATGATGGCGTCGTTGCTGGCCGCAGTGCAGGACTGCGCAAGGGAGTGGTGGGTGCTCAGCGAGCTGACCCTCGGCTCGTGGCTGTGGGTGGGGGCAGTACTGGCGTTGGGGACCTTCGTCCAGCGTACCACCGGCTTCGGCATGGCGGTGGTGGGGGCGCCACTGATCCTGTTGAAGGCGCCGTCCCTGGTGCCGGTGGTGCTGGTGGTCTACGGCTTTCTGGTGTCCTGTCTGGTGGTACGCCGCTATCGCCGGGAAGTCGCCATGACCGATATCTCCATGGCCCTGGTGGGCAAGGTGCCGGGAACCCTGCTCGGGGTCTGGCTGTTGCTGGTGGCACCCATGGCGACGCTGGAGGTGATGATCGCCAGCATCGTGCTGTTTGCGGTGGTGGTGACGCTGTTCAAGCTGCGCCTGCCGGTCAACCGCTCGTCACTGTTTGGTGCTGGTTTTCTGTCGGGAGTGTTCGGTGCCGTGGCGGCGATCGGCGGACCGCCCATCGTGCTGCTGATGCACGGCATGCCGATGGACCGCCTGCGGGGCAACCTGGCGGCGTTCTTTCTTATCTCGTCGTTGATGACCCTGGCGAGCCTGGCCGCCGTGGGCAGGGTGCCGCTGTGGCTGTTGGGCGTGAGCCTCAGTTTCATGCCCATGGTGGTGGCGGGCCACGCCCTAGGGGCGGTGCTGGCGCCGAAGTTGCCTCGGCGACTGTTGCAGGCGGCGTCCTTGACCCTGTGCGCCGCGGCGGCATTGGGGCTATTGATCAGCTGACCTGGTTGTTTCATGTCGTCGCTATCGCAGCGACACCAGATTGGCCGTCCGGCGCAAAGCCGGGCGGCCTTTTTTTGCGGCAGCTTCTTTTGTGTCCGCTCAGGTTGCCGTCGGCTGTAAAAGCGTGGCGATGACCGGGGTCGCGGTGACAGGGCCGTGACGCTGTCATGACATGGCCGGGCAGGAGGAGGGGCAGGGGGGAAACGTAAGAGGTATCGGGAAGGCGTCAACCGGAGTGCACTGTCATGAAGCTGTCATTTTTCTGCGGCATTGTGTGTTTCGCGAAGGTTGACCATCTCATCATCAGGAGCTTTCTCCATGAACCGCATCCTCAAGACCACCGCTATCGCCGCCGCCGTCATGGGCGTGGTGGGTGTCGCTCAAGCCCGCGATCAAGTCCGTATCGTTGGTTCCAGCACCGTCTACCCGTTCTCGAGCTACGTGGCCGAAGAGTTCGGTGCCACCACCGACTTCCCGACGCCGGTCATCGAGTCCACCGGTTCCGGTGGCGGCATGAAGCTGTTCTGCTCCGGTCTGGGTGACGATACCCCGGACATCACCAACGCCTCGCGTCGCATGAAGACTTCCGAGTTCGAGACCTGTGAAGCCAACGGTGTGACCGACATCACCGAAGCCTTCATCGGCTATGACGGCATCGCCTTCGCCCAGTCCGGCGACAACGAGGCGATGGACGTCACCCGCGAGCAGATCTTCCTGGCGCTGGCCGCCAAGGTGCCGGTCGATGGTGAGCTGGTCGACAACCCCTACACCAAGTGGAGCGACATCGATTCCTCGCTGCCGGATCGCGAGATCGCCGTCTACGGACCGCCCACCACCTCCGGTACCCGTGATGCCTTCGCTGAGCTCGTGATGGAAGCCGTTTCCGAGGACATGGAGGCCTACGGCGGTGAAGGTTACACCGACGTGCGCGCCGACGGTGCCTTCATCGACGCCGGCGAGAACGACAACCTGATCGTTCAGCGCCTGGCCGAGAACACCGATGCCTTCGGCATCTTCGGCTACTCCTTCCTGGAAGAGAACTCCGACACCCTGATCGGCTCCAGCATCGACGGCGTCGAGCCGACTCCGGACGCCATCGGCAGCGGTGAGTACCCGGTGTCTCGCTCCATGTTCTTCTACGTGAAGAACCAGCACGCCGAAGACGTGCCGGCCATGTACGAGTACGCCAACATGTTCATGAGCGAGCAGATGGTCGGTGACCTCGGCTACCTCAAGGGCATCGGCCTGATCCCGGCGCCGGAAGACGAGCGCGCCGAGGCTCGTAGTGCCGTCGAGAACCACGAGACCCTCGAGCTGGCCGACCTGAAGTAAGGGACACGGTCCTGATCACGCCGGCCGGCATCCTGCAACGGGTGTCGGCCGGTACACGTTCCGGCAAGCCCATGCTTGCTTGAGCACAGAACCCCGAGAGACACCCATGCAGACCAATCAACTCCTGGCGATGTTCAGCGGCTCGCTGCTTCTGCTCGGTCTGATCGCCTTCTTCCTGGCCCGCGGCAAGGCCGCCAGAGTCCGAGCCTCCGGCACCTCCATGTACGCCCAACCCGATCAGTACGGCTGGTTCACCGTCATGTCCACGGCGGGTCCTGCGCTGGTGGTCGGTGCCGTGGGTAGCTTCATCATGCTGCTCGTGGGTGCCGAGATTCCGCCGCTGCTGCTGCTGGCCAGTTGCCTGGTCATCGCCTGCATCGGCCTGGTGCTGGGCGTGGCGATGGTGCGTCCCGACTTCCACGCGCGTCAGGCGATCGAGCGGGTCATCCGCTTCTTTCTCGCCGGCGCGGCCCTGATCTCCATCTTCACCACCCTGGGGATCCTGCTGTCCATCGTCTTCGAGGCGATCCGTTTCTTCCAGATGCAGAGCTTCTGGGACTTTATCACCGGCACCACCTGGAACCCGGGTGCCAGCTTCCTCGAGGCCGCCGGTCGCGCCGAGGAAGGGGCCAGTGCCGCCAAGTTCGGTTCGGTGCCGCTGTTCGCCGGTACCTTCATGATCACCTTCATCGCCATGCTGGTGGCGATTCCGATCGGTCTGCTGGCGGCCATCTACATGGCCGAGTTCGCGCCGCCCAAGGTGCGTACCATCGCCAAGCCGGTGCTCGAGGTGCTGGCCGGCATTCCGACCGTGGTCTACGGCTTCTTTGCCGCCATCACGGTGGCGCCGATCATCGTTGCCGTGGCCGGGTTCTTCGGTCTCGAGGCCTCGTTCAACAACGCCCTGGCCCCGGGCATCGTCATGGGCATCATGATCATTCCGTTCATCTCCTCGCTGTCCGATGACGTCATCAACTCGGTGCCCAACAGCATGCGCGAAGGTTCGCTGGCGCTGGGCCTGACCAAGGGCGAGATGATTCGCGACATCGTGGTGCCGGCAGCCCTGCCGGGCATCATCTCGGCCTCGTTGCTGGCGGTGTCCCGGGCGCTGGGCGAGACCATGATCGTGGTGATGGCGGCAGGCATGCGCCCCAACCTGACCTTCAATCCGCTGGAAGACATGACCACCGTGACCGTGCGCATCGTCGCCGCGCTGACCGGAGACCAGGAATTCGCCAGTGCCGAGACGCTGTCGGCGTTCGCACTCGGACTGATGCTGTTCGTGGTGACCCTGAGCCTGAATCTGGTGTCGGTGATCATGATCCGTCGCTTCCGCGAAAAGTATCGCGTCAACAACCTGTAAGCCGTGGAGCCAAAGCCAATGAGACAATCCTTCGATGACATCAGCGCCCAGCTCCGCGCTCGCCACCGCAGGTCGGCCCGACTGAAGTGGGCGTCCATGGGAGCGCTCGGTCTTGCCGGCCTGTTCCTGGTGCTGTTCTTTGCCGACATGCTGGTCAAGGGGCTGCCGGCCTTCCAGCAGGCCCAGATCCAGGTCGAGGTGGACTACTCCGAGCAGGCCAGCCAGATTCCCCTGGCGGCGGTTCAGGAAGACGTCCGCCCGCTGGTCAGTCGCGGCTATCTGCGCCTGATTCCGGGTCGCATGGAAGACAACCCGGACCTGCTCGGTACCTCCCGCATGGAGTGGGTGCTGGCCGACGGCCAGGTGGACCAGTACCTCAAGGGCCACCACGCCAAGCTCAGCAACAAGGAAATGGCGGTGGTCGATCGGCTGAAAGAGGATGGGCGGGCCGAGCTGCGTTTCAACTCGACCTTCTTCTCCAGCGGTGACTCCAAGATGCCCGAGCTCGCCGGTATCGCTTCGGCGGCCATGGGCACCGTGCTGACCCTGCTGGTGACCCTGGCGGTAGCCTTTCCCATCGGCGTGATGACGGCGGTCTACCTGGAGGAGTTCGCGCCGGACAACCGCTTTACCCAGTTGATCGAGATCAACATCAACAACCTGGCGGCGATTCCCTCGATCCTGTTCGGTCTGCTGGGCCTGGCGATCTTCATCAACTTCTTCGGCGTGCCGCGCTCCTCCCCGGTGGTCGGTGGCCTGACCCTGGCGCTGATGACCCTGCCGGTGATCATCATCGCCACCCGGACCGCGCTTCGCAGCGTGCCCGACTCCATCCGTCATGCCGCCTTCGGCGTCGGCTGCTCACGCTGGCAGATGGTGCGCGACCATGTTTTGCCGGTGGCGCTGCCGGGCATCATGACCGGTTCGATCATCGGCCTGGCTCAGGCCATGGGCGAGACCGCTCCGTTGATCATCGTCGGCATGGTGGCCTTCATCCCCGATGTGACCAACTCCTTTACCGAGGCGGCCACCGTGCTGCCGGCACAGATATTCACCTGGGCGGGCGAGCCTGACCGGGCCTTCATCGAGAAGACGTCGGGCGGCATTCTGGTGCTGCTGTCGATCCTTATCACGCTCAACGCCACCGCGGTGGTGCTGCGCAAGAAATTCGAGCGGCGCTGGTAAACCGGCCCCCAAACAGGATACGTTGCCATGAACATGAAAGTTGCCCAGCGCGGAGATAGCGTGATGAAGCAGGACCAGCCCGGCCAGCCGGTCACTCGCAACGAGGATGCCAACCACGAGTTGAGCATTCGAGTGAACGACCTGAATCTTTGGTACGGAGACTTCCACGCGCTGAAGTCGATCGACATGGATCTGTACCAGAAGAACGTGACCGCCCTGATCGGCCCGTCCGGTTGCGGCAAGTCGACCTTCCTGCGTTGCCTGAATCGCATGAACGATCTGATCCCGAGCGTACGCGTCAAGGGCCTGATCGAGATGGATGGCCGCGACGTCTACGAGCCCAAGATGGACGAGGTCGCGCTGCGGCGTCGGGTCGGCATGGTGTTCCAGAAGCCGAACCCCTTCCCCAAGTCGATCTACGACAACATCGTCTATGCCCCGAAGATGCATGACCTGGTCAGCCGCAAGGCCGACCAGGACGAGCTGGTCGAGCGCGCCCTGCGTGACGCCGGCCTGTGGGAAGAGGTCAAGGACAAGCTGCACCAGCCCGGCACCTCGTTGTCCGGTGGCCAGCAGCAGCGTCTGTGCATCGCCCGTGCCATCGCGGTCCAGCCGGACGTGATCCTGATGGATGAGCCGACCTCGGCGCTGGACCCGATCTCCACCGCCACCATCGAAGACCTGATGGACAAGCTCAAGCAGCAGTACACCATCATCACGGTGACGCACAATATGCAGCAGGCGGCTCGTGTCGCCGACTACACGGCGTTCTTCCACCTAGGCGAGGTCATCGAGTACAACGACACCAAGACCATGTTCTCGACCCCGCATACCAAGAAGGCCGAGGACTACATCACCGGTCGTTACGGCTAGGCCGAGAAGCGCCGGTTAGCGTGGTAGCGTTCACTGCGGTAGCAAAGGGAGGCCTTCGGGCCTCCCTTTTTACTACCTGTGAACCGGGCCCAGGAACGGTGGTGGTCCGCTCTGGTGTCAGGGTTGGTGTCTGCATCTGATGTCAGGGTCTGGTGCAGGGGGCTGGTGTCAGGGGGCTGGTGTCAGGGGGCTGGCATCAGGAACTGGCGGGCTGGCGGCGGACGTAGGCGGCGACACCACGCATCGACCACAGTCCCAGCACCGGTCCGGGCAACAGTAGCCACAACACGCTCAGTTCGTGTTCCTGCCACAGGCTGGCACCGAGCCAGATGCCGGGCAGGGTAAGGGTGAAGCCGATGGCGTTCATCACTGCCAGGGTCGCGCCGATGTGTGCCCTGGGGGCGGTGGCCGAGGCCAGTGACGAGAACTGGGCCGAGTCGGCGATGACGCTGAAGCCCCAGAGGTACAGCAGGCCCAGCAGCAGCAGGGGGCTGGCCTGACCAAGCCAGGGGTAGATCAGGCACAGGGCGCCGGAGGTGGCGAGCGCCAGGTTGGCGGCGCTGGCGCTGCCGTGGCGTCGACTGAGGGCGCCGGCCAGGATGCAGCCCAGCGCCCCCACGGCGATGACCGAAAAGCTTAGCCAGGGCGCCCAGTCGGCTGGCGCCTGAAGGCGCGTGACCTCACGGCCGACCAGGAAGGGCACCAGCAGCCAGAAGGCGTAGAGTTCCCAGCAGTGGCCGAAGTAGCCGCCGGCGACGCTGAGAAAGTGGCGATCACGAAAGGCGGCAAGGCCATCCTTCAGCCTGGCGCGAGACGCGTTTGCTGGCAGGTGCGGGCCGTCGCCCAATAGCGCCACGGCGATACCGCCGGCCACCGCCAGGGCCGAGGACAGGATCAGGGTCCAGGCCCAGGGGAGATCCAGGGTGGCGCCGCGCAGCAGATGGGGCATGGCCGTGCCGAGTGTCAGCATGCCCACCAGCCAGGCCAGGGCGGCCCCGGTGTGACGCGGGGTCCAGCCGATCACCAGCTTCATGCCCAACGGGTAAATGCCGGCCAGGCAGAGCCCGGTGGCGAAGCGCAGCAGCAGGGCGAGGGCGTGGTGCTCGGCAACCGTGATAAAGGCGAGATTGACCAGAGCGCCTGCCAGGCTTGCGCTTAGAAAGATGCGACTGGCACGGTAGCGATCGGCGAGTCCGCTGGCGGCGATCGTCAGGGTGCCGACGATAAAGCCGAGTTGCACTGCCAGCGTCAGGTGACCGATTTCGGCCTCGCGAATGCCGAGGTCGCTTCCCAGCGAGGCGGCAACGCCGTTGATGCTGAACCACAGCGATGTACCGCACCACTGAGCCAGCACGATCAGCGGCAGGGCCAGACGAGAGCGCTCCATGCGTGAGTCCTGTTGTGGATCCAGACCTGAGGTCAAAAAAAATGGCCGGGAGCGCCTGTGAGCGCCCCCGGCCATGCTGACCGCTTATCGGCGTGGAAGGCAAGCATCGCGCCTGCCTTTCAGACTACGACGTTGGCTAACCAGGTCTCGACGTCAGTCGATCAGCTCTCGGCCTCAGTCGATCAGTTCCACCGCCACGGCGGTGGCTTCACCGCCGCCGATGCACAGGCTGGCGATCCCGCGTTTTCCGCCCTTGGTGCGCAGGGCGTGGATCAGGGTGGCGATGATCCGCGAGCCAGTGGAGCCGACGGGGTGACCCTGGGCGCAGGCGCCGCCGAAGACGTTGACCTTGTCGTGGGGCAGCCCGAGATCGTCCATGGCCATCAGGGTGACCACGGCGAAGGCCTCGTTGATCTCGAACAGATCCACATCATCCACCGACCAGTCGAGCTTCTTCATCAGTGACTCGATGGCGCCCACCGGGGCAATGGTGAACTCGCTGGGGTGGCGCGAGTGGGTGCTGTGGCCAAGCATGCGGGCCAGCGGGGTGGCGCCGAGGCGATCCGCCGCTGCCTGGGTGGACAGGATCAGGGCAGAGGCGCCATCGGAGATGGAGCTGGCGTTGGCCGCCGTGATGGTACCGTCCTTGGCAAAGGCCGGCCTCAGGGTGCGAATCTTGTCCAGACGAGCCTGGAAAGGCTGCTCGTCATGCTCGACCAAGGTGTCACCCTGACGGCTGGAGACCGTGACGGGGGCCATCTCGGCGGCCAGGTGGCCGGCCTCGGTGGCCTGCATCGCCCGCTCCAGTGAAGCGATGGCGAAGTCGTCCATGCGCTCGCGTTCGTAGCCGCGCTCACTGGCGACCTCCTGGGCGAAGCCACCCATCAGCTTGCCGGTCTCGGCGTCCTCCAGGCCATCGAGGAACATATGGTCCTTGAGCTCGCCATGGCCCAGGCGGTAGCCGCCACGGGCCTTGGTCAACACATGGGGGGCGTTGGACATGGACTCCATGCCGCCGGCCAGCATGACCTCGGCGGTGCCGGCCTTGATCAGGTCGTGGGCCAGCATGGTGGCCTTCATGCCCGAGCCACAGAGCTTGTTGATGGTGGTGGCGCCGCGGTGGTCGGGAATGCCGGCCTGGCGCATGGCCTGACGGGCCGGCCCCTGCTTGACCCCGGCCGGCAGCACGCAGCCGAAGATCCCTTCTTCGATGGCGTCTGCCGGAATCCTGGCGCGCTTGATGGCGGCACGAATGGCGCAGGCGGCCAGTTCGGGGGCGGTCTGACTGGACAGGGAGCCCAGCATGCCGCCCATGGGGGTGCGGGCAGCGGCAAGAAAGACGATATCGGACTGACTCATGGCGTGACTCCTGAAACTCTTGCATGTCGATTCTGCGATCGAGCGGCAAGGTGTTGTGTTTGTGTGGGCCGTGGACACGGCGCTGTGATGTCAGTGTGGTTCAGTCCCCGGGGTTTCGCTCGCGACGCGAATCGCGTACGACAAGGTCAGCAAACGACGTTGACCCCGAGGGTGGGCTATGCTTTTCTCAACGAAACCAAGCAAGCGCTAGTGTAACTGTCGATGAATGTAATGAATGACTCGCCCCGTCGCAAGGAGCTGACCCGGCTCGCCGCTCAGCTGTTTGTCCAGGAAGGCTTCGATCGCACCACCGTGCGCATGCTGGCACAGGAAATGGGGATCAAGTCAGGAAGCCTCTTTCACCACTTTCGTGACAAGCAGGAGATTCTTGCTGCGGTCATCGAAGAGGGCACCCAGAACGCCTTGACGCTGGCTCGAGCCGCGCTCAAGGACAGTGCGCCCGACCCCTTGTCCAGGCTGCATGCCATGGCGCGGGCCCATCTGGATACGCTGTTGACCGACCGCAACGCCCACGTGGTAGCGCTGTATGAGTGGCGGCGCCTCGACGATGGCGCTCGGGACCACCTGACCCACCTGCGTGACGCCTACGAGGCGCTGTGGAACGAGGTGCTGGATGACGCCATCGCAGCGGATCTGGTCACCGGCGATCGCGCCCTGGTTTCGCGCTTTGTGCTGGGCGCCCTGAACTGGACGGTGCGCTGGTACGACCCGGACGGGCCGCGTGACCCCGAACAGCTGGCCCACGAACTGGTCGTGATGATCACCCGCCGTCCTTGATCTGCCAAGGGCAGAGTAGCGGGCCGCCCCCTGTGATGGACAGCTGGGGCGCGCCGTGTGCCTGGTAGTCGGTTCTGCTCGTCTTTTCTCTTTCTCTTTTCTCTTTTGCTCCTGTTCTCCTTTTCCCATTCCCGCGTTGTCGTTGCCTCGATGAGGTTCATTCTTTCGCCGAGTGCGCGGGCACGTCCGTCGTGCTCGGTCGGTGCGGTACTTCGAGGTATTCCTAGACGATGGTCTAGCGCACTCTTGCTTGTGTCATGACGTTGAAGCCTCTAGCTTCAACCCTAGCGCTTGCTAGGTTGACGCTTACGTCAACGGAATATTGCTGCCGGGGTCACCCTGGAGAGCTTCATCAACAATCACAACGCAAGAGGCCCGTCATGAGCCACGTCACGCCCGTCGATGCCGAGAGCTATCGCGAGACCTTCGACATCCAGCAGGTGATCGATCGTCTGGACGACCACCAGGATGGATATCTCAACGCCTATCATGCCTGCTGTGGTCGACATCTAGGGCAGGGCAGAGGCGACGTCCTGGCGCTGGTGCATGAGGACACCGCCGGTCAGGTGAGCCGGTTGACCTATCGTGAGCTCGACCAGCAAAGCGCGCGTCTGGCGGGCTGGATGGCGGCTCGGGGGCTGGGTGTCGGTGACCGTATCGCCTGCATGCTGCCGCGTTCGCCGCAACTGCTGGTCGCAGTGGTGGCGACCTGGCGTCTGGGTGCGGTGTACCAGCCGCTGTTTACCGCCTTCGGGCCGGATGCGGTGGACTACCGCCTGGGACGCGCCGACACCCGCCTGGTCATCACCGACGCGGCCAATCGTCACAAGTTCGACGGCCTGGAAAGCTGTCCCCCGGTGCTGGCGCTGGGTGGGGCCAGCGAGGCGTACCCGCAGGACCTGTCCTGGGATGAGGCGCTGGCCAGCGAAGCGCTCCAGGACTCGCCGCCGCGGCTGTCGCCGGACGCCCCCTTTCTGCAGATGTTTACCTCCGGCACCGTCGGCAAGCCCAAGGGGGTGGCGGTACCGCTGTCGGCCATGCCGGCCTTTGCGCTGTACATGGAACTTGCCGTCGACCTGCGCCCCGAAGACCGCTTCTGGAACATGGCCGATCCAGGCTGGGCCTATGGCCTCTACTACGCCATCGCCGGGCCGCTGCTGCTGGGCGTCACCACCCACTTCTGCGAGGCGGGGTTCAGCGCCGAGGGAGCGCTTGCCTTCATGCAGCGCCATGACATCACCAACTTTGCTGCGGCGCCCACCGCCTATCGGCTGATGAAGGCCTCGGGTCTGTTCGACAATGCCCATGAGACGCTGTCGCTGCGCGCGGCGAGTTCAGCGGGCGAGCCGCTCAATACAGAAGTGGTGAGCTGGGTGGAGTCGGCGCTGGGCTGTCCGGTGATGGATCACTACGGCCAGACCGAGACCGGCATGACCTGCAACAACCACCACCGGCTCGAGCACCCGAAACACATCGGCGGCATGGGCGTACCCATGCCCGGCTACCGCCTGGTGATCCTCGATGCCGAGTACCAGGAGTTGCCCCCCGGTGAGCCCGGCGTGCTGGCGGTGGATATCGAGCGCTCGCCGGCGCACTTCTTCCCGGGCTATACCTGGCAGGAGAAGCATCCCTTCGCCGAGGGTTACTACCTGACCGGAGACGTGGTGGTGCGCAACGAGGACGGCAGCTTCCAGTTCGCCGGGCGTGACGACGACATCATCACCACCGCCGGGTATCGGGTCGGCCCCACCGACGTCGAAAACTCGGTACTGACCCACCCCGCGGTGGCGGAATCTGCGGCAGTGGGGCAGCCGGACGAGATCCGCGGCGAGATCATCAAGTCCTATGTGGTGCTGCGTGACGGCTTCGAGGCCAGCGATGCCCTGGCCGACGAAATTCGTCAGCAGGTGCGAGAGCGCCTGTCGACCCACGCCTTCCCTCGGGTGATCGAGTTTGTCGATGAATTGCCGAAGACACCGAGCGGCAAGATTCAGCGCTTCAAGCTGCGAGCCGATGCCGCCGAAAAGGCCTGAACGAGCCGTCGGTATGGTGTCGGGCCAGGCATCCAGATAGACGTTTTTACCTTACGCCCCGAGCGAGTGCTCGGGGCTTGTTGCATGATTGATCAGGAGAATTCGCATGCGTATCGAGAACGCGACCTTTGTCATCACCGGTGCCGGCTCCGGCCTTGGCTCCGCCTGTGCCGAACGCCTGGTGGCCGCCGGTGGTCGAGTCGTGCTGTGCGACTTGAGCGAGGGCGTGCAGGACCAGGCCAGACGTCTGGGCGACGCTGCCATCGCGGTGCAGGGCGATGTCACCTCGGCGGATGACATCCAGGCGGTGATCGACGCGGCCCAGGCCCACGGTGACGGCCTTGCCGGAGTGATCCACTGCGCCGGTGTGGTCAGTGTGGCCAAGCTGGTGGATCGCCACGGCAACCCGGCCGACCTCGACGCCTATGCACGCACCGTGCAGATCAACCTGGTCGGGACCTTCAACGTCATGCGCCTGGCGGCGGCGGCCATGAGCCAGAACCCGCCGGGAGACGACGGTGAGCGTGGGGTCATCATCAATATCGCCTCGGTCGCCGCCTTCGATGGCCAGGTGGGGCAGTGCGCCTACAGCGCCTCCAAGGCGGGGGTGGTAGGCATGAGCCTGCCGGCCGCCAGGGAACTGTCGCGTCACGGCATCCGGGTGATGGCGATCGCGCCGGGCGTGTTCGAGACGCCGATGATGGCGGACATCCCCGAGGATGCCGTCGCCGCGCTGTCCCAGGCGGTGCCTTTCCCCAAGCGGCTGGGCAAGCCCGATGAATTTGCCCGCCTGGCGGAGCAGATCATCACCAACAGCATGCTCAATGGCGAAGTCATTCGCCTGGATGGCGGTATTCGCATGCAGTGAATCCTGCCCTGAAACGAACGCTTGACTTAGAAGGCGGCCGTCGCTACTTTCAAACACATGTTTGAAAGTGCGTCCTGGCGAGGTCCATCGCAGGCGCAGCCACCGAATCCAGGAGTGCCCCATGCCCGACTATCAGGCCCCGCTGCGCGACATGCGCTTCGTGATGGACGAACTGTTCGACTACCCGAGCCATTATGCTCGTCTTCCCGCGGGGGATGATGTCTCGCCCGACGTGGTGGCGGCTATCCTCGAGGAGGGCGCGCGCTTCGCCCGCGAGGTGCTGCTGCCTCTCAACCAGAGCGGTGATCGCGAGGGCTGTCGTCTCGAAGGTGGCGAGGTCAAGGCGCCGAGCGGTTTTCGCGAGGCCTATCGCCAGTACGTGGAGGGTGGCTGGCCGAGCCTTGCCGCAGAGCCCGAGCACGGCGGCCAGGGGCTGCCGCCGTCACTGTCGATGCTGCTGTCGGAGATGATCTGTGGCTCGAACCTGGCCTGGGGCATGTATCCGGGTCTGTCCCACGGGGCGGCAGACGCGCTGCGTCACCACGGCACCGAAGAGCAGCAGCGCGTCTACCTGACCAAGCTGGTGGAGGGGAGCTGGACCGGCACCATGTGCCTGACGGAGCCCCACTGCGGTACCGACCTCGGGCTGATCAAGACCCGCGCGCTGCCCCAGGATGACGGCAGCTACCGCATCAGCGGGACCAAGATATTCATCTCCGCCGGTGAGCATGATCTGGCCGACAACATCCTTCACCTGGTGCTCGCCAAGCTGCCGGATGCACCCGAGGGATCCAAGGGCATCTCGCTGTTTCTGGTACCGAAATTTATGCCTGATGGCCAGGGCGAAGCGGGTGAGCGCAACGGCGTGGTGTGCGGCTCTCTCGAACACAAGATGGGCATCCACGGTAACGCTACCTGCGTGATGAACTTCGACGGTGCCACCGGCTACCTGATCGGTGCGCCGAACAAGGGGCTGGCGTGCATGTTCACCATGATGAACGCCGCGCGTATCGGGGTCGGTATCCAGGGCCTGGGGCTCGCCGAGGCGAGCTTCCAGAACGCCCTGGCCTACGCCCGGGATCGACTGCAGATGCGCGCGCTGTCGGGCCCCAAGGCACCCGAAAAAGCCGCGGACCCGATCATCGTCCATCCGGACGTGCGGCGCATGCTGCTGACCCAGAAGGCCATCGCCGAAGGCGGCCGGATGCTGGTGCTGTATACCGCCCAGTTGGTGGACGTGGTCGAGCAGTGTTCGGCCGGCGAGGAGCGCGAGCGGGCCGAGACCCTGCTGGGCCTGTTGACCCCGGTCGTCAAGGCGTTCCTGACCGAGCTTGGTTTCGAGGCCACCAATGAAGGGGTACAGGTGTTCGGCGGCCACGGCTTTATCCAGGAATGGGGCATGGAGCAGATGGTGCGTGATGCACGCATCACACGGCTGTACGAAGGCACCACCGGGATCCAGGCGCTGGACCTGCTGGGACGCAAGGTGCTGATGAACCAGGGCGAGAGCCTGAAGGTCTTCACAAAGGAGATCCACAAGTTCTGTCAGGCCAATGCCGACGACGAGGCCATGGCGCCCTTTGTTGGCCCGCTGGCCAAGCTCAACAGTCAATGGGGCGAGCTGACCATGGGCATCGGCATGAAGGCCATGAGCGATCGTGAAGAGGTGGGGGCAGCCTCGGTGGACTACCTGATGTACTCGGGCTACGTGACCCTGGCCTATCTGTTCGCCCGGTCGGTCAAGTGCGCCCGGGAAGCGCTGGCGGACTCGCCCAGCGACGCCAGCTTCTACCAGGCCAAGATCCAGACCGCGCGCTTCTACTTCGAACGGCTGTTGCCGCGCACCCGTACCCACGCCGCCCAGATGCAGGCAGGGGCCGAGGGCCTGATGGCGATGGACGCGGCCAGTTTCGGCCTTGGTTTCGAGGTGTAGACGGGACTGCCTGTCGACACGATGTTTTGCTGAGCTCTCTCGATCGGGTGACTGATCGTTGATGGGCGGCGAGCCTGGCTCGCCGCCCTTTTTTTATCGTGGCGAAGCGAGTCCGGGGAGGCGTCTGTCGGAGCAGAAGACTGAGACACTTCATTAGCCGCCATACGGGTTTCATGGCATGATGCGTCGATACGCATATTCTTATAGTGAAGGTGATGCAAGACTCTCTACACCTGTCGATTCTCGCCAAGGAGGCATCATGAGCCGCCACCTGGGATTGGGGGTCAAGTCGTTACTTATCCCGTTGTTGTCCTTTCTGGTCGCACTGGTGCCGGTGCTGTGGATCGGCAGCCACGCGCTTCAGGACGTCGAGCGCCACTTCGGACAACGCTTCGCCGAGCAGTACAGCCAGCTGCATACCCAGCGAATGCTGACGCCTCTGTCCACCGAACTGGCCCTGGCCAGGCGCTTCGGCGATCTGACGGTCACCCGCGAGTGGCTCTCGGATATCGACAACGAGGAACGCAAGGCCCGTTTCTTCGCCGAGTCCGAGGGATTTCGCCAGCAGTTCGACGGTGACGACTACTTTGTGGTGCATCACGACAGCCGCCAGTTCTACTTCAACGACGGCAAGATGAGTCCAAGCCGTGCCCCCCGCAACCAGCTGTCACGCAGTGACAGTGAAGACAGCTGGTACTTCCGCATGATGGACAGCGGGGCGCCTACCCGGGTTCAGGTCGCCTATAGTCCGGCGCTGGACATCACCCGGGTGTGGATCAATGTTCGCGTCGACGGCGAGAACGGGCCCCTTGGCATGGTCGGTGGCGGCCTCAATTTCAACCGCCTTCTGGCCAGCAGCTTCGACGATCAGCCGTTGGGTGTGGCTTCCTTCCTGCTCGGCCGCGAGGGTCGGGTGCTGGCGATGGCAGAGGACGGAGAGCTCCAGGCGACCGACTTGAGCCAGGTCGATGAAGGCGGCGGCGTGCTTGATGCGGCGGTCGAGGATCCCGAGGCCCTCGCCGAGATGCTGGCATCGGCCCGAGAGAGCGGCGGAGAGGTAGAGACCCGCACCCTCGAGTGGTCCGGTGAGGAGCGAGTGGTGGCGGTCAGCTACATGCCGGAGCTCGACTGGTGGCTGGTGTCGGCGGTCGATCCCTACGCCGCCACCTTGCTGGAAAAGCGTTGGTTGTGGCCGCTGATGTTCGCCCTGGTGGCCAGTCTCGGGGTGGTGCTGCTGGTGGTGGTGATCGCCCTGCGGCGGCTGATCGTCAACCCGATGCGTCGCCTCAGTCAATCCGCCCAGGCGCTGGCCCAGGGCCGTTATGACACCAGGCTCGACAGTGACCGCGGTGACGAGATCGGTGATCTGTCACGCGATTTCCAGCGCATGGCCGATCAGGTTCAGGCCCATACCGAGGAGCTCGAGGAACGCATCCGTCAGCGCACCATGGATCTCACCCTGGCCAACCGGCAGATGAGCGAGGCCAAGCGTCAGATCGATGATTCCCTCGACTGCGCTCGGGTATTGCAGCAGGCGATCCTGCCCAGCCGCGACATGCAACGCTGCGCCGGGCTAAGGCACGGCGTGCTGTGGAGTCCCAAGGATACGGTCGGCGGCGACATCTTCGTGTTTCGGGACTTCGGTCATGACCGCGGCTATCTGCTGGGGGTCATCGACTGCGCGGGACACGGCGTGCCCGGCGCCCTGATGACCATGCTCGCCCGTGCGGCCTTCGACAACTCGGTCAACCAGGTGGGGCCCGAGAATCCGGCGGGTATCCTCGAGGAGATGGACCGGCGCATTCGCCGCACGCTCGAGGCCGACAGCGAGGCTCACGGCGTGACGCCGCACATGGATGCGGGGCTGGTGTGGGTCGGCGCCGACCAGCAGCAATTGACCTTCTCCGGCGCCAAGCTGGATCTCTATGCCACCGATGGCCAGCGCCTGGAGGTACTGGCCGGTGGCCGACGCGCCCTGGCATTCAAGCGTCGTGGGGAGTTCACCAATCAAACGTTGGCACTGGTACCTGGCTGGTCCTGTACGCTGTGCAGTGACGGCTTCCTGGATCAGGCAGGCGGCGAGCACGGGTTCGGCTTCGGCAGGCGGCGTTTCGAGGCCATGCTGCTGGAGCACGCCGAGCTCGATCCCAGAGCACAGGTCGCGGCCTTCCTGGATGCGCTGGCGTGTTTCCAGGGTGAGGCGCACCAGCGTGACGATATCACCCTGCTGTGCTTCCAGCCGGCGGTCGAGGACGAGCAGGACGGCACCGCGTCCGCGACGTCCAATATTCACCACGGTCACGATGAGGAAGTTCCATGGACCTCTTGACGCTGCGCGACCAATTCGAGAAACAGCGCGTGCTGCTAAGCTTCAATGGCCCGATTTCCCATAGCCTGATCGAAGAGATCGGCAAGGCCATTCGCAACTATCTCAACAGCGAATCTGCGGCACCATCGGCGGCGATGGACGTGTTCTCGACCTACATCGAAATGACCCAGAACATCAGCCATTACGCCACCGCCATGGGCTATGACGAACAGCGCGCCACCGCCACCGTTGCGGTGGCGCGGGGCGAGCAGGGTCACTATCTGGTGTCGGCGGGCAACGTGGTCGAGCATGCCGATGGCCAGCGTCTGATGGCGACCGTCGAGGAACTCGGCGAGATGGACGCGGTCGAGCTCAAGCGATGCTACAAGCAGCAACTCAGAAAGCCGCGTGAAGACGGCTCCCGGGGAGCAGGGCTGGGATTGATCGACATGGCGCGCAAGTCCTGCCAGCCGCTTCAGTCGAACCTGACGCCGCTCTCCGATCAACAGAGCTTTTTCTGCATCACCGCCACTATCTGACGGAAAGTCGAGAAAATGATCAACGACATTGCGATTGACGGGACCCAGTCGACCCCTGACATTCGTTCTGACTGGGACGCCGGAACGCTGACCATGCGTGGCGATTCCTATCCCGAAAACACCTTCGAGCTCTACAGTGGCGTGCTGAACTGGGTAGATCACTACCTGCGAGACGGCGAGAGCCCCCTCGAGGTGTGCCTGGAACTGGTCTACCTCAACACCAGCTCGGTCAAGGCGATGATGGACATCTTCGACCTGATGGAGGAGGCTCACCTGGAAGGCAAGGCCTGCAGCGTGGATTGGCGCTACGATGTCAGAAACGAACGCATCGCCGAGCTGGCCGAGGAGTTCAAGGAAGACTGCAGTTTTCCGTTTGCGATCACCCCCGTCGAGGATACCAGTTCATGACCGAAAGGGATCGTCAGCTGCTGCGGGACATCGAGGCGCTGCTGGCCTCGTCCGAGCATCAGGACAATCCACTGAAGGCACCGCTCGAAGCGCTCTACCGGCGGCATACCGAGCAGCTTGAGCGGCTGGACCGCATGGCTTCCATTTCCGATGGCTTTCAGCGCAACGTCAAGAGCGACCTGTCCACCGCCGAACGCCGGCTGGAGCGACAGCAGCGTCGCCAGCACAAGCTGTCACGCATCGCCGATGGTTATCAGGAGCTGCTGTTCGAGCGCAAGCAGACGCTGGAAAGCGAGGTCATGCTCGATCCATTGACCAAGATCCCCAATCGTCGTGGCCTGCACACCGAGCTGCGTCGACTGATGGCCGCCTCCAGCCGACAGCAACGCCCTTTTACCCTGGCGATGGTGGACATCGACCACTTCAAGCGCTTCAACGACGAGCATGGGCATGATGTCGGCGATCAGGCGCTGCTGGTAGTGGCCAAGGTCCTCGACGACACCCTGCGTGGTGGCGATATCGTCGGTCGCTGGGGGGGCGAAGAGTTTCTGATCGCCTTGCCCGGCGCTTCGCTGTGGGCGGCTGAACCCCTGTTCGAGCGGCTCCAGGCCAAGCTGCGTACCACCCAGGTGGTGAGCGACGACTCCCTGACGCTGACCGTCAGCATCGGCGCGGCGGAGCACCGTCATGACGAGACCTACGAGCAGACCATGAATCGCGCCGACCAGGCGCTGTATCAGGCCAAGCGCAATGGGCGAGATCGCTGGGAGGCCGCCGAGTGACGGGCGTTCTGACTCAGCCTCAGATGGTGTGTCGGCGCTGGAGGTTGCGCGGGTCCGGACCTGGAAGGCAGGAGGTGCCGGCAGCATGCTGAGGGTGTCCGAGCGGCTGTGGCTTGCGTCGATCGGCAAGGAACACTGTGACGCTCTGTGGCACGCCATCGATGCGAGCCGGGAATCGTTGAGGCCCTGGCTGCCATGGGTCGATGCGACCCGCGAGCCTGGAGATTGCGAGGTCTTCGTCACCGCTGCCATGGCCGAGCGGCGTCTCGGCAGCGCTCGACACTTTGCCTTGCTCGAGGATGACGCGCTGATCGGCGTCGTCGGCTTCAACCGCATCGTCGAACGTCACCGCTGGGCGTCGCTGGGCTATTGGCTGCGCAGTGACCGCCAGGGTGAGGGTCGGATGTCGCAGTCCGTGGCAACCCTGGTGGAATGGGGCTTCGCCGAGCTCGAGCTTCATCGACTCGAGATTCGTTGTGCCGAAGGCAATAGCCGTAGTCGCGCTATCCCCGAGCGACTCGGCTTTCGACAGGAAGGCGTGCTGCGCGAGTGCGAATGGGTCGGCGGACGGGCGCTGTCCCATGTGGTCTATTCGCGTCTTGCCGGTGACCCCGCGCCAGGCTGACGGCCTCGCCTTCAGGCCCAGCGTTCCTCGGCGGTAAAGGCGACGGTAAACCAGCGGCGCTCGGGGGGAATGCTCAGTCGTGAGGATATCTCCTCGCGGATCTCGTCCATCTCTACCATGCCGCGCCCGGCGGCGAAGTTCGGCGCGGTGACGATATGGATCTCGATAAAGTGGCCCCGGCCACTTTTGGCCACATGACTGTAGTAGTGGCTGAGACCCTCCCTTTGCATGATCTCCTTCATCGCCGCGTGCACCTCACGATCGATGGCGCTGGGTGCCATCAGCAGGATGTCCTTGGCGGCTCGCCGAATGATATTGATGGGCACCGGCATGAACACCAGGGTCAGCACCACCAGCAGCGCCGAATCGACATAGGGCGTCCAGTGGTCGAGCGCGGTACCTTCCAGCATAAGGGCGATCACGAAGGCCACCAGCAGCGCGCCGGTGATCAGCGCCGCCATCAGCCAGTTCTTCTGATCGATTCGCAGAAACTCGGAGTTGGCCCTGCGATTGATCTTCTTGAGATACACCGCCATGGCGCTGCAGATCACCAGCACCACGGCGGCGTAGAGGGTGGCCGCGCCGAAGGCGAGGGCGTGGCCGCCGCCCAGCAATTCCCGCAGCGCGTTGAGAAAGGCGTAGAAGCACAAGAGCAGCAGAATGCCACCGTTGAGCGCCGCCACCATCGGCTCGAAGTGCCAGAAGCCATGCTGGAAGCGCGAGGTCGCCTCGCGCACGACCAGCCGCGATACCGCCAGCGCAAGCCCCGACATGGCGGCGTCGATGGTGGAAAAGACGCCGTCGAAGAGGATCGACTGGGAGCCGGCCAGCAGGCCGAAACTGACCCCGAGCAGGGCGACGCCCAGGGTGGTGATGATCGAAAGCGACAGGGCCCGTTGTTCGAGTCGTGAATCCATGATCCGATGCAGTGTCGAGGAAAGCTCGACTATAGGGGCTGGCGTCGTTTGGCGCCAGCCGGGGCGTTTGCGTCGGCTATCACAGGGCGTGGATCAACAGGGAGAACACCATGAGCAACAATCTCTACGCCAGGGCAGAGTGTGGCTGCGGCGCCATTGCGCTGCTGGTCGCCGGTGAACCCGAGGCCGTCGATCCTCGCCTGAGGCTGGCCTGGTGGCCGGAGACAGCGCTGCAGTTGACGCAAGGGGCGGACTGGCTCGAGCTCACGGATGAACGGCGCGGAGAGCATCGCTTGCTGGTGGAGAGTTGCCGCCGCTGTGGTGACCGGCTCATGGTCTCACGGGACGGCTGGGTCGAGACGACGCTTGAATGGGTGGAGAGGCTGGGGCTGGAGGTATCGACGCTCCGTGCCAGTGATGCACTTCGAGAGAGCTTCGGGCATGCACGCCCCGTTGACTGAGCCGTCGTGATCTCCACCCATGGGCGCTCGCTGCCTGCGCGGTGAAGGGATCAAGGGTGCGCGTTGGCGAGGGAGGGGTAGCCCAGCAACTGCCCCAGGCGCTCGGCGTGAAGCGACAGCCAGTCGGGATCGATCGGCCCCCAGTCCTCGATGCGATAGTGGCCGATATTGTGAGGCTTGCCTGGCTGATGCTCGAAGCGGCAGCGGATGTCCAGTTCCTCGAGGGCGGCGAGGGTGTCCTGAGCGGTACGTCTCGGCATGCCGGTGGCGGTGGTGATGGCCGGCACGCTATCGATGCCGGTGGCCACCAGATGGGCCAGGTAGAGGCGTCGATAGAAGCTGGTGCGGGTCTTGCTGAGGCTGGTCATGGGCTTTCGCTATCTCGTCAGGGGCCTTAGGTACCGATGGTGCAGCGTCACGCAAAAGCGCGGCCAGTGCAACAGAGGTTCGAGACTTTGATGCACGTCACAGGCGTGCCTGCCGGCACAGGCTAGAGTGTGGCGACACCGGGCGATGCTTCATGAACTTTTTCATGGAAATGATTCTTGAAGCGCGAACGGTTCTCGCCATTTTCTATCCCGAGGTTCTCGCATGTCTGCATCGCCGATCTTTGACCGCTCCGCCCTGGCCGCCCTGGCCACCACCGTCTGTCTTGGTGTCTTTTCCAGCAGTGCCTCGGCGCTGGAGTATCCGATCGGCGAGCCCGAACTGGTCAACGGCATGGAAGTCGCCGCGGTCTACCTGCAGCCGGTGGTCATGGAGCCTGCCGGTGAGCTGGCCGCTGCCGAGGCCGATATTCATCTCGAGGCGGATATTCACGCCCTCGAGGACAACGACAACGGTTTTCCTCCCGGCGCCTGGATTCCTTTTCTGCACATTGACTATCGGTTGCAGAAGGAAGGCAGCGACAGTGTGATCGAAGGTAGCCTGATGCCGATGATCGCCAGCGACGGCACCCACTATGGTGTCAATGTGGCGCTCGAGGGCATGGGGCGCTATCACCTGAGCTTCCACATCGAAGCGCCGCACCTGATGCGTCACATCGACAAGGAAACCGGCGTGGCACCCTGGTATGCGCCCTTCGACGTCGAGTACGACTTTGTCTACGCCGGCGTGGGCAAGAAGGGCGGCTACTGAGAGGAGGCGGTCATGTTGTTGCTACGTCGTTCCCGTCTCTCGGGCGCGCTGATCACGGCGCCGTTGGTCGCGCTGTCGCTGATGACACTGTGCGCCACCTCTGGTCAGGCAGAGGCCGGAGCGCTGCCTACCTACCGGTTGACCCTTGTTGACGGCAGGCTTGATCCCGTCGAACTTGAGGTCGTCGCCGGGCAGCGGTTCAAGATCGAACTGCATAATGCCGGAAGTACGCCGGTGGAATTCGAGAGTCGCCGGCTTCGCCAGGAAAAGGTGATGGGCCCCGGCGTTCACTCCTTCGTCGTGGTCCACCCGCTGAAGCCAGGGCGTTACGACTACTTCGACGAGTTTCACCTGCCCGATGCCCAGGGCGTGATCATCGCTCGGGAAGCCTCCGAGGAGGCTCACCCATGAACGAAGCGGCCTTTATCGTGGTCCTGCGCGAGAGCCTGGAGGCCATCCTGGTGGTCGGCCTTGTCTACGCCTGGCTCGCCCGAGAGGGGCGTCGCGATGCCTTGAATTGGCTGTGGGGCGGTGTCGCGGCGGGTATCGCCCTGGCGGTGGTGCTGGGTGCTGTGCTGATGGGAGTAGGGCGCTGGTTGACCGGTGACGCCCAGACCCTGTTTCAGACCGCCATGTCGGCGCTGGCCGCCGCGTTGATCGTGCAGATGGTGGCGTGGATGCGCCGTCGCGGCGCCTCCTTCAAACGCTCCATGGAGTGTGACGCCATGCTGAGTCTGTCGCGCTCACGGCTGTGGGGCATTGCTACCCTGGTTGCCCTGGCGGTGGCTCGGGAAGGCGCCGAGACCCTGGTGTTTCTGTACGGTCTGGGTCTGGCCCAGTGGCGAGGCGGACAACTGACCTCCTTCGCCCTGGCCGCAGGTCTCGGCTTTGTCACGGCGGCTGCCTGCTTCGTGATGCTGCAGTGGTCCTCGCGACGACTGGCCTGGCGCGGGTTCTTCCGGGCCAGCGAGATCCTGCTGCTGCTGGTGGCGGCGGGCCTGTGGGTGGCGGCGCTCGAGCGGCTGATGAATCTGGGCTGGTTGCCGGTCGGGATCGATCCGCTGTGGGACACCAGTGCCTGGCTGGATGATGGCCAGGGAGTCGGCGGACTGCTGGCCAGTATCGCCGGTTACCGTGCCTGGCCTTCCTCGACGCTGGTGCTCGGCTACCTGTGCTATTGGGGGCTCGTCTACTGGTGGGTGGGCGGGCAGCGCCCGTCCCACAACGTCGTCGAGGGAGCGGTGTCGTGAACGAGGCGGCGGCAGTGCCGGCAACAGGGACGGCAACAGTGACGCCAGCAGTGATGCCAGAAGCCAGCGATCGCCGCTGCGGGTCTGGCAAGGACACTCGGCCAACCGTGGCTGAGAATCGGCATCCAGGCGCCCGCAAGACCCGACGCTGGGCGCGTCTGGGAGCCTGGCTGAAGCATCATCGGCGCTGGATTCTGACACTGCAGTGGGCCGTGGTGGCGTTCTACGCCGTGCTGCTGCTGGTGCCACCCTTGTTGCCCCTGCCGAACCATGAGGCACGCATCCTCGATCACCTCACGGTGTTCGCCGAGTTCGTGTTCTGGGGTATCTGGTGGCCCTTTGTCATGGTCAGCATGGTGGTGGCGGGGCGGCTATGGTGCGGGATGATGTGTCCGGAGGGTGCCATCACGGAAGCCGCCAGCCGTGTCGGCATGGGCCGGGCGATACCGCGCTGGATGCGTTGGGGTGGCTGGCCGTTCGTGGGCTTCGCCATGACCACGATCTATGGGCAGCTGGTCAGCGTCTACCAGTATCCCAAGGCCGCGCTGCTGGTGCTGGGGGGCTCGACCCTGGCGGCGGCCGTGATCGGTCTGGTCTACGGCAAGGGCAAGCGCGTCTGGTGTCGCCATCTGTGTCCGGTCAGCGGCGTCTTTGCGCTGTTGGCCAAGCTGGCGCCGTTGCACTACCGCGCCGACCCCGAGGTATGGACCGAACACGGACGGCGCCAGCGCCGGCGTGAGGTGTCAAGAAGCCGGGCTCCGGACTGCCCGGTGCTGATCCCGCTGAAGCAGCTGGACAGCGCCAGTGACTGCCATCTGTGCTCGCGTTGTTCAGGCTACAAGGATGCTATCCATCTCGAGCTCAGGGCGCCCGGCATCGAGGTGGTGTCGCCACCGCCTCAGCGACCCGCGACCCTGTGGGAGTTCGTGCTGGTGGTATTCGGCCTGCTGGGCATCGCGGTGGGGGCATTCCACTGGTCGGCGAGCCCCTGGTTCGTGGCCGCCAAGCAGCAGGCGGCCGTCTGGCTCTATCAGCGCGGTTGGGGATGGCCGCTGGAAACCAGCGCACCCTGGTGGCTGCTGACCCACTATCCCGAACACAACGACGTCTTCACCCTGCTCGATGGAGCCCTGCTGCTGGGCTATATCGGCGTGACTACCCTGGTGCTGGGGGGGCTTGTCTCGCTGTCGCTGTCGCTGACCAACCGTCTGCTTGGCCGCTGGCGCTGGCAGCGCCTGTGGCACCTGTCCTACGCCCTGATACCCCTGGCCGCGGTCGGCGTCTTCCTGGGCCTGTCGATGACCACCCTGACCCTGCTGCGAGGCGATGGCCTGCTGATCCACTGGGCCAATGACGCCAGGGCGCTGTTGCTTGGGCTTGGCGTAGTGGCAAGCGCGGGGCTTGGCTGGGGCATCCTCGGACGCTACGCCAGCGGCCCGCGTCGACTCGCTGCCATGCTGCCCATGCTCGCCGCCCAGGCGCCGGTGATCGGCGCCTGGTGGCTGCTGTTCTGGGGCTGGTAGAACGTGGTAGAGAGCCAACCATCGCCGCCCCTGTCCACTCATTATGCGTTTGCGGTGAAAGGGGCCTATCTCTGGTGAAGCGGGGCCGCAATGATCTGGCGCATCTCGTCATCCGAGGTGATGTAGGCGGGCGGGCTGGTAGAGAGCTAGTCAGCGCCGACCCTGCCCACTCATTATGCGTTTGCTGTGAAAGTTATGCGTTTGCTGTGAAAGGCGCCTTCATGGCCTTGATGATCTGGTGCATTTCCTCATCCGAGGTGATATAGGCAGGCATGGTGTAAAGCCATCTGCCGAAGGACCTCAGCCACACGCCCTGTTCACGGGCGATGGCGGCGGCGCCTTTCAGCGCTTTACTGTCGTGCACCTCGATCACGCCGGTGGCGCCGAGCACACGGATGTCGGCCACCGCAGGGTGGGCGCGCAGGTCACTGTCGCGGGCGAGTTCCTGCACAAGGATGGCGTTGAGCCGAGCGATACGGCCCAGATAGTCGTCCTCCTCGAAGACCCTGAGGCTTTCCAGTGCCACGCGACAGGCCAGCGGATTGCCCATGAAGGTCGGGCCGTGCATAAAGGCGTGAAGCTCGCTGTCGCCGATAAAGGTGTCATGGACACGGTCGTTGGCCAGGGTCGCCGCGTGGCCAAGGTAGCCGCCGGTCAGCCCCTTGGACAGCACCATGATGTCCGGACTGACACCAGCATGGTCGGCGGCGAACATGCGCCCGGTGCGGCCAAAGCCGGTGGCCACTTCGTCGAACACCAACAGCACGTCGAACTCGTCGCACAAGGCGCGAGCACCCTTCAGATAGTCCGGTGAGGTCATGTTGAGACCTCCGGCGGCTTGCAGCAGGGGTTCCATCAACAGCGCGGCGATCTCGTGGTGGTGGGCTTCCAGCACCGCTCGCAAGGCGTCGAGGTCGGCGGCGACCTGCTCCGGCGTGGCCGCATAGGGGGCCGTCGGCGCCGGGGCGAAATGGTGTTGAGGAAGAAAGCCGGAAAACAGCGAATGCATGCCCTCTTCGGGATCACACACTGCCATGCAGCCGGCGGTATCACCGTGGTAGGCCTTCATCAGCGACAGCATGCGGTGCTTGTTGGGGCGGCCGCGCAGATGGTGGTACTGCACCGCCATCTTCATCGCCACCTCCATGCCCACCGAGCCGCTGTCGGAGAAGAACACGTGGTTGAGGCCCTCTGGCGTGACGCGAACCAGTTCCCGCGCTAGCTGGTCGGCGGGATCGTGGGTCAGTCCTCCAAGCATCACGTGACACAGCGTGGCAGCCTGCTCCTGAATCGCCTTGACCAGCCGTGGATGTCCGTAGCCGTGGATCATGCACCACCAGGAGCAGGTCGCGTCGAGCAATGATTCGCCGCTGTCCAGGGTAAAGCGGGTGCCCTGGCCGCCGACTACCCGGGGGGCAGGGGCCTGGGTCTTGAGATGGGCGTAGGGATGCCACACCGGAGAGGTCATGTCGGCTCCTGAAGGACGCTTGGTGGTAAACTGAGTGACGAGTTAAAAGTTTACCACTGCTGCTGCTACCGTCGCCAACGCCAGCGCTCGTACCCGGAAAACCGGGGTAGCGCGGGGCAGGCGAGGGCACAAGGAGGAGCGGTGCTTTTTCAGGGATGCTGGGCTCAGGGATGCTGGGCTCGGGGATGCTGGGCTCAGGGATGCTGGGCGTCGACACGTTCGAGAAAGCGCTCGAACAGGAACGCCTCGTCGTTTTTCAGCGAGCGACTCAGGCAGTCGATGAACTCTCGGCGCGGATAGGTGAAGACCCGCGGCGCCTTGTAGGCGTCCAGGTCGATGGCGATTACCTCTCCGTCGACGACCAGGAAGTTCTCGGTGTGCAGGCCACGACAGTGGATACGGTCACGGTACAAGGCTTCGAGAATGTCCAGGTAGCGGTTCTGCAGTTCCGGAGAGTCGAGGACCAGCTGTTTGAGCGCGATGCCGTGCACGTTGGCGGTGACCAGACGATAGCGCTCTGCCGACAGGATTTTCGGTGTGGCGATACCCAGTCGCTCCAGTCGGCCGGCGACATAGCGAAAATTGTGGCCGGGGTAGCGCCGGATGCCCAGGCGGTAGCGCCAGCGATCGCTGGTCTTGGGCGTGAAGGTCTTGATGAAGGCGTCCTGGTCCGGATCGTAGTGGACCTCGGTGTACTTGCCGGTCTGGATCAGTTGCATGGCGTCCTTGGCAGGCAGGGGGTGGCGGTCAAAACAAGAGAGGGAAGACGTCAGGCGTCTTCGTCGAAGCGTGCGTCGAACAGTGCCTCCAGAGCGTCCAGCACCGCGTCCGCGTCCTTGCCTTCGGCCTCCAGGGTCAGCTCCGTACCGCAGGGGGCGGCCAGCATCAGCAGCGACATGATGTTGGCGGCGTCACCCGAGCGGCTGCCATGGTGGACGGTGACGGTGGCGTCAAAGGGTTGGCAGCAGGTGACCAGGCGTGTCGCGGCGCGTGCATGCAGGCCACGACGATTGGTCAGGGTCAGGGTGCGTCGGGCCACGCCTAGAGTCCTCCGCTGTCCAGTCGGCGTTGCTGGCCGAGTTCGCGGTGGCGTAGACGGACGCGGGGATGCTGGTCGGCCAGGGCCGAGGCGATTCCCTCGGCCAGGTAGACCGAACGATGCTGTCCTCCGGTGCAGCCCACCGCCACGGTGAGGTAGCTGCGCTGGCTTTGCTGATAGCGCGGTAGCCAGGTGCGCACCCAGGCGAGAATGTCGCGCTTCATGTCGGCGACGTCCTGATAGCGTTCGAGGAAGTCGATGACGCTGGGATCGCAGCCATTGGCATCACGCAGCGATGGTTCCCAGTAGGGGTTGGGCAGACAGCGGGCATCGAACACGATGTCTGCATCCGGCGGCACGCCTCGCTTGAAGCCGAAGGACTCCACGGTCAGGCTCAACTGGCCGCTGCGGTGATCGGCGACCTGTTCGGCGATGCGCGAACGCAGTTCGTGCACCGACAGGCGAGAGCTGTCGATGACCAGATCGGCCAGGTCTCGAATACCCGAAAGGGCCTTCTGTTCGGACTCGATGGCCTCCGCCAGGGTCATGTCGCTATCACGGGTCAGGGGGTGACGGCGCCGCGTGTGGGAATAACGCTCGAGCAGAATTCGCGCATCACTGGTCAGGTAGACCACCTGGCAGTCGATCGGACTCTGCTTGAGGGACGCCAGCTGGGCGGGGAAGCGTTCCAGCGCCTCAGGCAGGTTGCGGGCGTCGACGCTGACGGCGATACGGCGGGAATGACCGTTTTCCAGCTCGTCCACCAGGGCGCCCAGCAAGGTCGCGGGAAGGTTGTCGATGGCGTAGAACCCCAGGTCCTCCAGGGCCTGAAGGGCCACGGACTTTCCCGAGCCGGAGCGACCACTGATGATCACGAGCTGCATGTCCTGTCTCCTTGGGCAGGCGTCCATTGCTGATGGCCTAGGCAAGGCCGCGATCAGGAGGGAGTGTCGTCCCCTGGCGCTTGTTGGCGGATGGCTTCCTGCAGGCGCTCGTGAAGCTCGCGCTGGGAGCTGGCGTGGCGCAGACGGTGACGTGTGTCGGCGTCGTTCATGACGCCGGCGACCTGGCCGAGCAGGGCGAGATGGGCGTCGTCGGCCTCTTCCGGCACCAGCAGCACGAACACCAGATCGACGGGCTCACCATCGATGGCATCGAAGTCGACAGGTTCCGCGAGTTTGAGGAAGCCGGAGATGGGCGCCTTGCAGTGGGGGTTGCGGGCATGGGGAATGGCGACGCCATTGCCGATGCCGGTACTGCCCAGGCGCTCACGTCCGATCAGCCGACTGAAAACCTCCTGGCTGTCCAGGCTCGGGGTGTTCTGCGCAATGAAGGTGCTGAAAAACTCCAGCACCCTCTTCTTGCTGCCTCCCGGGACATCGAACAATGTGCGCTCGGGAGGGAGAATGGCTTCCAATGTCATGAGAGTCAGCGAATTCCGGCGCCTTGGGCGCGGGCTTGGGATTTTTCCTTGTGCTTGACCAGCTGGCGGTCCAGCTTGTCGGCAAGGGCGTCGATAGCGGCATACATGTCGCCGTCCTGCGCTTCGGCATGCAGGTCGGCACCGGCGGCGTGAAGGGTGCAGGCGGCCAGCTGGCGTTCCTTTTCCACCGAGAGGGTCACCTGGACGTTGGTGATGTTGTCGTAGTGGCGCTCCACACGGGCGAGCTTCTCTTGTACGTAGTCACGCAGGGGATCGGTCAATTCGACGTGGTGGCCGGTGATGTTGACTTGCATGACAGGCTCCTTGCTCTTTCGGGTGGTGGCTTGATTGTAACCCTTTTTCCGATCCTGCAAACCCCCTCGACGCTACGCAGAAAGACGCAGATGTCATGCGAAATTTCAAGTGCTTGCGCTTTCCCGATAACTAGGCTAGCGACGCCGCAGCGCAAGGCCTCAGCGCAGTCGCTTGCGCTCGCTGGAAGACGGAATATTCATGGCTTCCCGGTACTTTGCCACGGTGCGTCTGGCGACATTGACGCCGTCTTCCGCCAGCAATTCCACCAGTTTGCTGTCCGACAGAGGTTTGCGGGCAGGTTCCTTTTGAATCAACGATTTGATCATGGCGCGGATGGCGGTACTGGAATGGGCGTCGCCATCCTGGCCGACCTGGCTCGAGAAAAAATACTTCAACTCGAACACGCCGCGAGGCGTGTGCACGAACTTCTGGGTGGTCACGCGGGAGATGGTGGACTCGTGCATCTCCACCTTGTCTGCGATATCGGCCAGCACCAACGGTTTCATGGCCGCTTCTCCCTGCTCGAGGAAGTCGATCTGACGCACCATGATTTCCCGGCCGACCTTCAGCAAGGTGTCGTTGCGGCTGGACAGACTCTTGATCAGCCAGCGCGCCTCCTGCAGGTGGTCCTTGAGGAACTGGTTGTCCTGGCTCTTGTCCGCGCGCCGAATCAGCGCAGCGTAGTCGGGCTGGATGCGCAGTCGAGGCATTGCATCCGGGTTGAGTTCAACGCGCCAGCCCTCTTCGGTGTGGCGTACCAGCAGGTCGGGAATGACGTAGTCGTTATCGCTGTCACCGAACTGGCTGCCGGGACGTGGGTCGAGGCTCCGGATCAGCTCGATGACGCTGTCGAGTTGGTCGTCATCGAGTCCTAGTCGGCGCTTCAGCAGACGTCGGTCGCCGCTGGCAAGCGCCTCGAGAAACTGTCGTACCAGTCGTCCGGCCTGGGGCAGCAGGACGGTATCGCGAGGCAGGCTATCCAGTTGCAGCATCAAACACTCGCGCAGGTCGCGGGCGAACACTCCGGTCGGTTCGAACTGTTGCAGCCGAACCAGCACCGCCTCCACCTCGGCGAGGGGAGGGGGGCGACGACCGTCTTGCTCGAGCCCCTGGGCGATGTCATCCAGTGTCTGCTCGAGATAGCCGTCGGCGTTGACCGCGTCGAGCAGGCTCTCGGCGATCAGGCGCTCCTGGTCGCTGACGTCGAGCATCGCCAGTTGCCAGCTCAGGTGGCTGTGCAGTGACTGGGAGCTTGCCTGGCGCTCGAAATCCGGCGCCTCGCCACTGCCGGCGGGGGTGGTGCCCAGGTCCTGGTAGGTGTCGGACCAGTCGCTGTCCACACTGAGTTCCGCGGGAATCTGATCCGCCCAGTCATCTTCCACGGCTTCCCTGGTCTGCTGTTCGCCGAACTCGTCCTCGAGTTCGAGCATGGGGTTGGCCTCCAGCGCCTGCTGGACCTCCTGGCGCAGGTCCAGGGTCGAAAGCTGCAGCAGGCCGATCGCCTGTTGCAGTTGCGGGGTCATGGTCAGCTGGGTACCGATGCGCAGCTGCAGTGACGCCTTGAGGGCCATGGGTCGGGATCCACCAGTGTTGTCGAAAGGCTTTACCCTAACGACGAGTCATCAGACATGCAAGCATCTTGCCAAGTTGGTGTTTTTTGACCTGTGGGAGGGAGTGAAAAGGTCGATGTGGAACAACTTGGTAGGGGGGAGGTGCTTCTTTCGAGGGAGGCCCTGTGTGCAAGGTGAGGCCGACCCTTTCGGGGCCGGCGGTTGGATGCTGATGCTGGTAAGTGTTGCGGCCGCTTGATGCGGCTGTCGGGCGGCCCTGCGGTCTAGAGGCGGAAGTTCTCGCCCAGGTAGACCTCCTTGACGCGCTGGTTGGCGAGGATGGACTCGGCGCTACCCTCGGCGATGATCTGGCCGTCGCCGACGATGTAGGCACGATCGCAGATATCGAGGGTCTCGCGCACGTTGTGATCGGTGATCAGGACGCCGATATCGCGGGCCTTGAGTTGACGAATGATGGACTTGATCTCGCCCACCGAGATCGGGTCGACCCCGGCGAAGGGTTCATCGAGCAGGATAAAAGCCGGCTCGGTGGCCAGGGCGCGAGCGATCTCGACCCGGCGACGCTCCCCGCCGGACAGGCTCATGCCGGGGTTGTCGCGAATATGGCTGACGTGGAAGTCCTCGAGGAGTTGCTCGAGACGTGCTTCTCGGCCCTCGCGGTCGAGGTCCTTGCGGGTCTCGAGGATCGCCATGATGTTGTCGGCCACCGACAGCTTGCGAAAGATCGAAGCCTCCTGAGGCAGGTAGCCGATACCGGCCAGCGCGCGCTGGTGCATGGCCGCGCGGCTCAGGTCCTGATCATCGATGCTGATGCTGCCGGCGTCGGCTCTGACCAGGCCGACGATCATGTAGAAGGAGGTGGTCTTGCCGGCCCCGTTGGGGCCCAGCAGACCGACGATGCTGCCCTGCTCGATCGACAGGCTGATGTCCTGGACGACGCGACGCTTCTTGTAGCTCTTGGCCAGATGGCGAGCGTGGAGAGTCTTCATCAGTTTCCTTGGCTTTCCGGCTCGAGGGTCATGCGAATGCGCTGCTCGCCCTGGACGCCCTGGGCGCTGGAGCGGGCCTGGACCACGCGGCGATCGAGGAAGTACTCCAGATAGGCACCGTCGAAGGTGTCATTGGCCTTGTGCAGCTCAGCCTGGTCGATCAGCTCCATGCGGCGTTCGGCCACGTGGTAGATCACCTTGCGGCCCCAGCCCTTGACCACCGGTTCTTCCGGGGATGGCTTCTGCTCGAGGTAGGCGCGGGAGCCGGTCGCGGTCGCCAGTGACAGTTGTCCCTGGTCGTTGCGCTGGATCTCGACGCGTTCGCCGGTGAGGATCATGCTGCCTTGCACAATGCGCACGTCGCCGGTATAGACCGCGGTACCGGCGCGATCATCGAGATCCAGCTGGTCGGCCTCCACCTGAATCGGTGCGCTGCGATCACTTTCCAGCGCCAGGACACTGCTGCCGGTGGCGCCGGCGGCCAGGCCAAGGGCCAGGGCAAGCAGGAGGGCGGGACTTGGACGCATCATGGAAGGGGCTCCTTATTGAGGCTCTGGCGGATGATGACCGGTGACATTGTCGGTCAGGCGAGCGGTATTGTCATGGATCCAGGCGTCGAAGCGCTCCCCTTGCATCTGTTGAGGGGGTTGGCGTAGGACGGCTGGCGTTTCGCTCCAGACATGGCCACTGTCGCTGTCGTAGACCAATACCTCTGTATCAAGCTGCCAACGCTCCGCGGGGGCCTCGAGATGGGCGTCGCCCGACAGGGTCAGGGGGTTGCCGTCCGGACCCAGTTCACCGTTGTCGGCGTCGGCGATCCACTCTCGGCCGCTGTCGTCGATCAGTGCAAGGTCCGGCTGGTCCACCCGGGTGACGTCGTCGAGCGGTGTGTGCACAAGGCGTGGCGTATCGATGCGCTGGTGGGGGGTGCCCTGGGCATCGAAGCGGGTCAGGCGGGCATCCACCAGGTAGTAGTCGGGCTCGCCGGCCTTGTCATTGGGTACCAGGTCGGGGACGTTGCTCTCGCGGGGGTCGAGCAACGTCAGGCCGCCACCGAGTACCAGCAGCAGGATGACCAGCCAGAAGCGAAAGCCTGGACGCAGTGCGCTCAGTTTCATGTCAGCGGTCCGTTGCTCAGGTAGCTGTCGATGATATCGTCGAGGCGGCCCTGGGCCATCAGCAGGGTGTCGGTGATCTCGCGCACCGCGCCATGTCCGCCGGCAACCTGGGTGACCCAGTCGGCGTGCTGACGAAGGTAGCAGGGGGCGCCTGGCACGGTGATGCCGACCGCACTGCGATGGATGCAGGGCAGATCCGGCAGGTCATCGCCGCAGTAGGCGACCTGGTCGAGGGTCAGGCCCAGCGAATCGCACAGCGATTCAAGGGCGGGCAGCTTGCGCTCGACCCCTTGCTGTACGTGCTCGATGCCGAGTGCTCTGGCTCTTTGAGTGACCATGGGGGAGCTGCGCCCGGTGATCAGGGCCACCTGGATGCCGGCGCGCTTGGCCAGCTTGAGGCCGTGGCCATCCAAGGTGTTGAACGCCTTCAACTCGGAGCCGTCGGCGTGGAAGTACAGTCGACCATCGGTCAGTACGCCGTCCACGTCCAGCGCCAGCAGCTTGATGTGGCGCAGGCGCTCCACCAGTTCCGGCGCGAGGGAGGCGAGAAGCTCGTGAGACATGACGGCGTTCCTTGTAAAGGGATAAATGAGGCTCAGATGACACCGGCGGCCAGCAGGTCGTGCATATGCAGTGCACCGATTGGGCGCTGCTCGTCATCGACCACCGCCAGGGCGGTGATCCGGCCTTCTTCCATCAGCTTGACCGCCTCCGCCGCCAGGGTGGCGGGGCCGATGCGTCGCCCGGGGGTGGTCATCACGTCATCCACGGTAAGCGAGCTGAAGTCCTGATGGCGATCCAGGGTGCGGCGCAGGTCGCCGTCGGTATAGACCCCGGCCAGGGTGCCGTCGGGGGATACCACGCAGGTAAAGCCGAGTCCCTGACGGGTGATCTCGAGCAGGGCGTCGCGCAGCGGCGAGCCCGACGGTACCGAGGGCAGCCGGTCGCCGGTATGCATCAGGTCGGCCACGGTCAACAGAAGTCGCTTGCCCAGGCTGCCGCCCGGGTGGGACAGGGCGAAATCCTCGGCGGTGAAGCCGCGGGTCTCGAGCAGCGCCACCGCCAGGGCGTCGCCCAGCGCCAGCGCTGCGGTGGTCGAAGAGGTCGGGGCCAGGTCCAGTGGGCAGGCCTCGCGCTCGACCCCTGCGTATAGATGGGCTTCGGCGTGGCGGGCCAGGGTCGACTGTGCTCGGCCGGTCATGCTGATCAGTGGAATGCCCATGCGCTTGAGCAGCGGCAGCAGGGCAGTGACCTCGGCGGTTTCGCCGGAGTTGGACAGTGCCAGGACGACGTCGCCGGGCGTGATCATGCCCAGGTCACCATGACTGGCTTCGCCGGGATGGACAAAGAAGGCCGGCGTGCCGGTGCTTGCCAGGGTGGCGGCGATCTTGCCGCCGACATGTCCCGACTTGCCCATGCCGGTGACGACCACCCGGCCGCGGCAGGCCAGCAGCAGTTGGCAGGCACGGTCGAAGTCGCCGTCGAGACGCCCGATCAGGGCGTCGATGGCGTCACGTTCCAGCTCCAGGGTGCGTCGTGCGATATCGCGGACGCTCAGGGTCGGCGTCTGCGCCGAGGAGGGGTGTTTGCTCATGGCCATGATTGTTGCCGTTTACTGCCGTTGTCACAAGGGGCCTGCCGCGACCGAAAGGCCGAGCCAGGTCAGATAAAGCGCATAGGTGCAGGCCAGCAGCGCGCCGATCCAGCGCCCCAGGCGCCCTCGGCGTTGCCACAGCAGCAGCGCCGCCAGCAGCAGCGTCAGGCCAAGCATTACCGGAAAGTCGCGGCCGGCGGCTGCGGGATCGGTGGCTCCCGGCGCCAGCAGCGCCGGTACCGGCAGTACCGCCAGCATATTGAACAGGTTGGAGCCGATGACGTTGCCGATGGCCAGATCGTGGTGGCGCTTCAGCGCGCTGGCCACGCAGGCGGCGAGTTCCGGCAGGCTGGTGCCGATGGCGACGACGGTCAGACCGATCACCAGCTCGCTTACGCCAAAGGTACGTGCCAGCTCAGTGGCGCCCCAGACCAGGGCGCGGGAGCTGGCGATCATCACCGCCAGGGTCAGCACCAGCCAGCCGATGGCCTTGCCCAGTGCCATGCCGGGAATGTCGTCGGCCATCTCCTGTTCGGCCTCGTCGGCGCGAAACAGCCACCACAGACTGAATACCAGCAGCGCGATCAGCAGGGCCGCGTCGAGGCGATCGAGGCTGCCATCGGCCAGGGCGTAGCCGGCGAGGCCGGTGGCGCCCAACAGCAGTGGCAGCTCGCGGCGCACGATGGTGAAGCGTACCGGGATCGGCACCACCAGTGCAGTCACACCCAGTACCAGCGCGATGTTGGCGATATTGGAGCCCAGCGCATTGCCGGTGGCCAGGTCGGGGGCGCCATCCAGCGAGGCCATCACCGAGACCACGATTTCCGGGGCAGAGGTGCCGATGGAGACGATGGTCATGCCGACCAGCATGATGCTCATGCCGGCGCGGTAGGCGGTGGCGGCGGCGGCGCCGACAAAGCGATCCGCGCTCTCGAGCAGGCCCACCAGACCCAGGGCGACGACGACAGACGGTAACAGCATGGAGAACGACTTGGTTGCAGAAAGGGCGCCCATTGAACCCTTAGATAAACCTGCGCGCAAGCGCGCAACCGGGGCACTGGCATGCTGCATTTGAGTTAAGATACGATGTTCGAAAACCGAGCGCGGCTCAAGGCGCTCTATTCTCAAGGTTCGGGCTCAGGTCTGGCCAGGCGTCGAATCCGAGGATTCGGGGCGGGCGTCCGGTCTGAACCGCCGGTTCACGGTGATACTGACTCTATAGGGACTGCGATGACGGCTTCCTCCTTGGTGGAGGTGGAGAATCTGCATTTCACGCGCGGCGACAGGGATATCTTTCGCGGCGTGGATCTCTCCATACCCCGCGGCAAGATCACGGCCATCATGGGGCCAAGTGGCACCGGGAAGACTACCCTGCTGAAACTGATCGGGGGGCAGCTCAACCCCAGTGGCGGACGCGTCCTGATCGATGGTCAGGACGTCCATCGCCTGTCGCGCAAGGATCTGTTCCAGATGCGTCGGCGCATGGGCATGCTGTTCCAGAGTGGCGCGCTGTTTTCCGATCTCAGTGTCTACGAGAACGTGGCCTTTCCGCTGCGGGTGCACACCGATCTGCCGGAAAGCATGGTGCGTGACGTGGTGCTGATGAAGCTCGAGGCGGTGGGGCTGCGTGGGGCCAGAGACTTGATGCCAGCAGAGCTGTCCGGCGGCATGACGCGGCGTGTGGCGCTGGCGCGGGCGGTGGCGCTGGATCCTGAATTGATTCTCTACGACGAGCCCTTCGTCGGCCAGGATCCGATCTCCATGGGTGTGCTGGTCCAGTTGATTCGACGGCTGAATCAGGCGCTGGGCTTGACGGCGGTGGTGGTCTCCCACGATATCAAGGAGACCCTGTCCATCGCCGACTACGTCTACGTGGTCGCCGACGGGCGGGTCATGGCCCACGGCACGCCGGCATCGCTGGACGTGGAACAGGACGCCCGAGTCAGTCAGTTCGTGCATGGTGAGCCGGATGGCCCTGTGCCGTTTCACTACCCGGCCAACGATTTTCACGATGACATTCTGGGCCAGGGGAGCCGTCCATGATCGAACGAATCACCCATATGGGACGGCGCGGCTGCGACCTGCTGGAGGCCGTCGGCCGGGCCAGCATCTTTCTCGGCCAGTCCATGCTGGGGCGCCCCTCAGCTGAAGGGTTCAGCCTGTGGGTGGCCCAGGTCTATGCGGTCGGTGTGCTGTCGTTGGCCATCGTGCTGGTGTCGGGGCTGTTCATCGGCATGGTGCTGGCGCTTCAGGGTTACACCATCCTGGTCGGGTTCGGTGCCGAGGACGCGCTCGGCCAGATGGTGTCGTTGGCCCTGTTGCGTGAACTGGCGCCGGTGGTGGCGGCGCTGTTGTTCGCCGGGCGCGCGGGCTCGGCATTGACCGCCGAGATTGGCCTGATGAAGGCCACCGAGCAGCTGACCAGCATGGAGATGATCGGCGTCGATCCGCTGCGTCGTATCGTGGCGCCACGCCTGTGGGCGGGGTTCGTCTCGCTGCCGCTGTTGACCATCGGCTTCAGCGTGGTCGGCGTGTACGGCGGCTACCTGGTCGGGGTCGAGTGGCTCGGGGTGTTCGAAGGCTCGTACTGGGGCAACATGCAGGCCAGCGTCGGCTTCTTTACCGATATCGGCAACGGCGTGGTCAAGAGCATCGTGTTCGCCATAGTGGTCACCTGGATTGCCGTGTTCCAGGGGTATGATCTGGTGCCGACCTCGGAAGGTATTTCGCGGGCCACCACCCGTACCGTGGTGTATTCCTCCCTGGCCGTGCTGGGCTTGGATTTCGTTCTTACCGCCGTGATGTTCGGCGGGCTTTCCTGATTCTGCGGAGACTGTCCATGAAGCGCAGCAAGACGATGGAGTTTGGTGTGGGCCTGTTCATGCTGGCCGGTATCCTGGGGCTGGTATTCCTGGGGCTCAAGGTCAGCGGCCTGGACCTGCAACGTGCCGACGACACCTACGAGCTCCGGGCCAACTTCGCGAATATCGGTGGGCTCAAGCCGCGGGCACGAGTGACGATGGCCGGGGTGACCGTGGGACGGGTAGAGAGCATCGAGCTGGATACCGAGTTCTACGATGCCGTGGTGGTGATGTCGCTGGACAGCTCCCTGGCCGGCAAGCTGCCGGATGACAGCACCGCGGCGATCCTGACCTCGGGCCTGCTTGGTGAGCAGTACATCGGGCTGTCGGTCGGGGGATCACCGGAGATGATCGCCGAGGGTGAGGCGATTCGTGATACCCAGTCCGCGCTGGTGCTCGAGGAACTGATCCAGCAGTTCGTGTCCAATCTGACGAAAGACTGATCCGGCAGTTTCCGGAGATACAAGGAGGCATTCCATGACCCGTTCTTTGCCCGCAATGGTTCACCTGCGCCGCTGGTTGATGGCGCTGATGATGGTGCTGGCCAGTCTGCCGGCCATGGCCCAGCAATCCCCCGAACAGCTGATTCGCGACAGCGTCAATGATCTGATGGGGATGATCGGCGGCCGAGAGGCCTACTTCATGGACCGTCCCGACGAGCTCAAGCAGATGGTCGACGAGAGTCTGCGTGGCGTCGCCGACTTTCGCTACATCGGCGCCAGTGTGATGGGCCGCTACTTCAACAATGCCACGCCGGAGCAGCGTTCGCGCTTCGTCGAGGTGTTCAAGCAGACCCTGCTCGACACCTATGCCAAGGGCCTGGTGACCTTCGAGTACAAGGAAGTTCGCGTGCTCGATAACCAGTCCGCCTCACGCTATGACGATCAGGACAGCGTCGAGATGGAAGTGGTGGCCACCGATGGCACCATCTACCCGGTCAACTACACCCTGCGCAAGTCCAACGGCCAGTGGCGGGTGGTCAATGTCATCGTCAACGGCATCAACCTCGGTCTGACCTTCCGCAACCAGTTCGATCAGGCCATGCGTGACCACAACCGTGACTACGACGCCGTGATCAACAACTGGTCGCCGGATGTCGGCGTCGACGAACTGGAGCGCGGTGCGTGAGCGTGTTGATGGAAGTGGCGTCGGCCCGCCTGCTCGAGGACGGAAGTACACTCCGGGTGTGTGGCAAGGTCGACTTCGACGGGGCCGCGGACATGGCCGAGGCAGGTCGTGAGTGGCTCCAGAGTCGGGCATCGGGCACCTCGGTGTGCCTCGACCTGAGCGAGGTGGAGCACGTCTCCAGCGCGGCGCTGACCATGATGCTCGAGTGGGCGCGTACCATTCGCCGGATCGGGCTGTCGCTCAACAGCATCAAGCTGTCGGCGCAGCTCAGGCAGTTGACCGAGCTTGCCGGTCTGGATGATCTGTTGCCTTCCAGCACCGTTACCGCCTAGCGGCGGTTGTCTGGCTGCTGGTGTCCGTGATGCGCCTGGTTCGACGTCTGAATCCAGCGCCTTGATCCGGGCTGCTCGCCCTCGCCGCTAGCCCTTCCGGCACCCCCGACCACCGCAAGGTGGCCGGGGGTGTCTTTTTTGTGACGGATGTATAGGTGGAAACCTCGCTGCGTCATCGCCAAGCGCGCCGCTTTTCTTTACCATATGCCCTTTGAGTTTTTTCGGGACGTCACGGCGAGGCTGTGGGCGTCTCCCGTCATTGGTCTGGTCAAGGAGCAGGTGCATGCAACCCAGCGACGTCAAAGCGCTGCTCGAGAGCCGTGTCGACGGCTGTGAATTTCATATCCAGGGTGAAGGCTGCAACTTTCAGGTGATTGCGGTGGGCGAACGCTTCGCCGAGCTGTCACCGGTCAAGCGTCAGCAGGTCATCTATGGTGCGCTGTCCGAGGAAATCGCCTCCGGCGCCCTTCATGCGGTCAGCATCAAGACCTATACCCCCGCACAGTGGCAGGCTGCCGCCGAAAACACCGGAGCCTGATGGTACCGCCTTCATGGACAAATTGATCATTACCGGCAACGGACCCGCCGAGGGCGACGTCTGGGCCAGTGGCGCCAAGAATGCAGCGCTGCCCATCCTGTGCGCCACCCTGCTGTCCGAAGAGCCGGTCACCATCGGCAATCTTCCCCACCTGCAGGACATCACCACCACCCTGGAACTGCTCGGCCACATGGGTGTGCAGGCGGTGATGGGCGAAAAGATGTGCATTCAGCTCAACGGAGCCCAGGTCAGCGATTGCCACGCGCCCTATGAGCTGGTCAAGAAGATGCGCGCCTCGATCCTGGTGCTGGGACCGCTGCTCGCCCACTTCGGCAAGGCCGACGTGTCGCTGCCGGGCGGGTGCGCCATCGGCTCGCGTCCGGTGGACCTGCATATTCGTGGCCTCGAGGCCATGGGTGCCGATATCCGGGTCGAGGGTGGCTACATCCGTGCTACCACGCCGGGCCGCCTCAAGGGTGCCACCATCTTCTTCGATACCGTGACCGTGACCGGTACCGAGAACCTGCTGATGGCCGCGACCCTGGCCGACGGCACCACGGTGCTCGAGAACGCCGCCAAGGAACCCGAAATCGTGGATCTGGCCGAGTGCCTGATCAAGATGGGTGCCGATATCCGTGGTCACGGTACTGACACCATCACCATCGAAGGGGTGGAACGGCTCCACGGGGCTCGCCACGACGTCATGCCGGACCGTATCGAGACCGGCACCTTCCTGGTCGCAGCGGCGCTCAGCCGTGGCCGCGTTCGGGTGCGTCGTACCCGTGCCGACATTCTCGAGGCGGTGCTGGCCAAGCTCGAGGAGGCGGGGGCCAGGATTACCACCGGTGAGGACTGGATCGAGCTGGACATGGAAGGGCGCAGGCCCAAGGCGGTCAATATCAGGACCGCTCCGTATCCGGCCTTTCCCACCGACATGCAGGCCCAGTTCGTGGCCATGAATGCGGTGGCCGAGGGCTCCTCGCGAGTGGTCGAGACGATCTTCGAGAATCGTTTCATGCACGTGCAGGAGTTGAACCGCATGGGCGCCAACATCGCCCTGGAAGGCAACACTGCCGTCATCGAAGGCGTCGAGCATCTGTCCGGTGCACCGGTGATGGCCACCGATCTGCGCGCTTCGGCCTCACTGGTGATCGCGGCGATGATGGCCAAGGGCGAGACCCTGGTCGATCGTATCTACCACATCGATCGCGGCTACGAATGCATCGAGGAAAAGCTCCACCTGCTGGGTGCTCGGATCAAGCGCGTCCCGGGCTGAGCTTTCTTCGCCCAGCCGGCTCGGACTGCCCGAGCCGGCGCGGGGAAACACGCCACATTGACTTCCAACCCGACAACCGGGCGAGACCATGAGCAAGCAATTGATAGTGGCGCTCTCCAAGGGGCGCATTCTCGACGAGACGCTGCCACTGCTGGCGGATGCCGGCATCCGGCCCGCCGAGGACCTGGGCAAGAGTCGCAAGCTGTTGTTCGACACCAATCTGCCAGACGTCAAGCTGGTGGTGATTCGTGCCACCGATGTGCCGACCTATGTGCAGCTGGGGGCGGCGGACCTGGGGGTGGCCGGCAAGGATGTGCTGCTGGAGCACGGTGCCGAGGGGCTCTATGAGCCGCTGGACCTCAATATCGCGCGTTGCAAGCTGATGACGGCTGGTATTCAGGGTGCCGAGCCCGCCCGTGCCCGGCGTCGGGTGGCGACCAAGTTCGTCAATGTGGCGCGGCGCTATTACGCCGAGCAGGGCATCCAGGCCGAGGTCATCAAGCTGTACGGTGCGATGGAGCTGGCGCCGCTGATGAACCTGGCCGACGAGATCGTCGATATCGTGGATACCGGCAATACGCTGCGTGCCAACGGTATGGAGCCACGGGAACTGATGGCCCATATCAGCACCCGGTTGGTGGTCAATCAGGCCTCGATGACCATCAAGCATGATCAGATCAAACCGCTGCTGCGCCGCTTGAGCGACGCCGTCGAGGCGCGGCGGCAGGCGGCAAGCTGAGCGCACCAGCCAACGGAACCTGAGGGTTCTCAACGTATGGCCAAGACAGAAGCGGAGATTTCCGACATGAGCCAAGACACGCCCCTGGTGGCCCGACTCTCGACCCGGGACGCGGATTTCGAGTCCCGTCTCACCGACCTGCTGGCGTGGGAAGGCGTGTCGGACCATGGTGTCCAGCAGGCGGTCTCCGAGATCATCAGCCAGGTTCGTCGGGAGGGCGACGCCGCCCTGGTGGCGCTGACCTGTCGCCTCGATCGCCTCGAGGCCTCGAGCATGGCGGATCTGACCCTGGGGGCCGATCGTCTCGAGGCCGCCTACGCCGCTCTGCCCGACGACCAGCGTCAGGCGCTGGCCACCGCCGCCGAGCGTATCCGCGTCTACCACGAACGCCAGAAGCCCACTTCCTGGCAGTACACCGAAGATGACGGCACCGTGCTGGGGCAGAAGGTGACGCCGCTGGATCGCGCCGGTATCTATGTGCCCGGCGGCAAGGCCGCCTATCCCTCATCGGTGCTGATGAACGCTGTGCCGGCCCACGTGGCGGGAGTGCGGGAGATCATCATGGTGGTGCCCACGCCCGACGGCGTGGTCAACGATCTGGTGCTGGCGGCGGCGCATCTGGCCGGGGTGGACAAGGTGTTTACCCTGGGCGGTGCCCAGGCCGTGGCGGCGCTGGCCTATGGCACCGAAAGCGTGCCCAGGGTCGACAAGATCGTCGGGCCGGGCAACATTTATGTGGCCACCGCCAAGCGCGCGGTCTTTGGTCAGGTGGGGATCGACATGATCGCCGGGCCTTCCGAGATCCTGGTGGTGTCCGACGGCCAGACCGATCCTGACTGGCTGGCCATGGACCTGTTCTCCCAGGCAGAGCATGACGAAGACGCCCAGGCGATCCTGGTCAGCTGGGACGTGGAGCATCTGGCGGCGGTGGAAGCGTCCATGGAACGACTGCTGCCGACGCTCGAGCGCGAAGCCATCGCCGGGGCCTCGCTGCGTACGCGCGGTGCGCTGATCGCCTGTCGTGACGAGGGCGAGGCGCTGGAGTTGATCAATCGCATCGCGCCGGAGCACCTGGAGTTGTCGGTGGAGCACCCGGAGCGACTGGCGGAGCAGGTGCGCCACGCCGGTGCCATCTTCATGGGGCGGCATACCGCAGAGGCGCTGGGTGACTACTGCGCTGGTCCCAACCACGTGCTGCCGACCTCGGGTACGGCGCGCTTCTCGTCACCGCTTGGCGTCTACGACTTCCAGAAGCGCTCTTCGATCATTCACTGCTCGCCACAGGGCGCGTCTACCCTGGGCAAGACCGCCTCGGTGCTGGCTCGTGGTGAATCGCTGACCGCCCACGCGCGCTCGGCGGAGTACCGCATCAAGGATTGAAGCGACGCAGGGCCGGTGGTCGTTGTGACCGAGCGCCCCCGGCCCCAGACAGGCATCCAGACATGAAAAGGCCCGGAGCAATTCCGGGCCTTTTCATGTCTGGACGGTGGGGCACGCCTGGACACTGCCTCTGCGTTACCCACCTCGGGGTGCGTCTCAGGGGGCTGACTGGCTGCTGCCGGTTTGCTGCGACTGGGATTGGGGCGTGGGGCGCTCGCCGACTTCCAGTTCCACCTCTATCGGCCTGCCGTCGCGGGCGACGCTGACGGTCAGGGTGGTGCCGGGAGCCACCGCAGCGATGTCGCTCATGGTCCGACGCGGATCGATCACCGCGCGACCGTCAACCTCGAGCAGTACGTCTCCGGGTTTCAGTCCCGCCCGGTCGGCCGGTCCCTGGGACACCACGCCGGCGATGATTACCCCGGCTGGCGCCTGCAGGCCGAAGGAAGCGGCCAGTTCCTGGTTCAGCTCCTGGGCCTCGATGCCGAGCCAGCCGCGGATGACCCGGCCGTGGGTGACCAGCTCGTCGAGAATGCTGCGGGCCAGGTTGGCCGGGATCGCGAAACCGATACCCTGGGAGCCCCCCGAGCGGGAGAAGATGGCGGTGTTGATGCCGACCAGGGCGCCGTCGGGGTTGATCAGGGCGCCGCCGGAGTTGCCCGGGTTGATCGCCGCATCGGTCTGGATGAAGTCCTCATAGGCGTTGAGTCCCAGATGGCTGCGACCGGTGGCGCTGATGATGCCCATGGTCACCGTCTGGCCGACCCCGAAGGGGTTGCCGATGGCCAGCGAAACGTCGCCCACCGCGACCTTGCGCGAGTCGGTCAGCTCGATCACCGGCAGGTCGCCGAGATCGATCTTGAGTACCGCCAGGTCGCTTTCGGGATCGGTGCCGATGACCCGGGCCAGGGTCTCGCGGCCGTCGCGCAGCGCCACCTGGACCTGGTCGGCGCCGCTGATGACGTGGTGGTTGGTCAGCACGTAGCCGTCCTCGCTGACGATGACGCCGGAGCCAAGGCTCGAAAGCATGCGTTGGCGCGACGGCACGTCATTGTTGCCGAAGAACTGGCGGAAGAAGGGGTCTGACATCAGCGGGTGGGTTTCCCGTTCCACGACCCGCGAGGAGTAGACGTTGACCACCGCGGGCGCGGCCTTCTCCACTGCCTCGGCGTAGCTCACGGGGCCGCCACGGCGGTCCAGCGGCGCAGCCTCCTTGACCTCGGGGGCAGGACGTTGCGGTGCCTGCTGCTCGGTGGTTGTCGCTGGTGGCGTGGCGGGAACTACCGTCAGGCTGTCACCGCTCGGTGACGGTAGTCTGCCGAGCCGTTCGGGGAAGGCATTGATCAGCACGATGGCGAGCAGAATGCCGATGAGGACCGGCCAGATATAGGTCGAGAGGGTGCGTCGCATGCGGCGATGATCCTTGGCGCTTGGCAGTGAGGCGGTCGCGGGCCGGCGGGGCGGTGCGTACAATGTGCGCCATTGTAGCATCGCCAACCTGATGCTTGTTTGGAGCTATTTCAGGAGATCTCATGATAGACCGCGACGAACTGGTATCGGCCTGCGAGCAGCTGCTGGAGGCCCGGCGCTTCAAGGACTACACCGAGAACGGGCTGCAGGTGGAGGGCGCACGCACGGTCACCCGTGTGCTCTCCGGCGTCACCGCCTGTCAGGCGCTGCTTGACGAGGCGGTGCGCTGGCAGGCCGATCTGGTGCTGGTGCACCACGGCTACTTCTGGAAGAACGAGCCGGTGGCGGTTACCGGCATGAAGCGCCGGCGGCTGTCGACTCTGCTGGCCAACGACATCAACCTGCTGGCCTACCACCTGCCATTGGACGCCCATCCCGAGCTTGGCAACAATGCGACCCTGGCGCAGCGCCTGGGGTGGACAGTGGAGGGAACGCTGGACGCGCCCATGGGCGAAGGGCTTCTGTGGCACGGTCGGCTGGAAAGGCCAATGGGCGTTGCCGAGCTGGCTGCCCAGGTAGGAGCGTCGCTGGCACGCGAGCCGTTGGTGATCGAGGCGCCTGGTACCGACGCGGTGAGTCGAATCGCCTGGTGTACCGGCGGCGCTCAGGACATGATCATCCCGGCCGCCGAGGCCGGTGCCGAGGTGTTCGTTTCGGGCGAGATATCCGAGCGCACAACCCACCTGGCGCGGGAGATGGGGATCCACTATCTGGCAGCGGGTCATCACGCCACCGAGCGCTACGGCGTCCAGGCGTTGGGTGAATGGCTGGCGCAGCGCTTTGGTGTCGAGCACCGCTTCGTCGACATCGACAACCCTGCCTGAGCAGCAAGCGCCATCGACCGCTTGTGTCGCTGCCAACGCCAGAGCCCGCACCAGTGTGCGGGCTCTGTCATGGTGGGGTGGTCAGTAACGTGGCGGGCGCGGTTCTGCGTTCTGGTCGTCATTGGCCTGGCGCAGACCGAAGTCCTCTGACAGGGTGCCGCGGTTGCCGTCGGCGTAGTCCCGCGGAATGGCGATATCATCGCTGGTCTCGCCGGGTTCGCTGGGCGGTGTCACCTCGCCGCCGATGGCCTTGCTGCCAAGCTGGCGCGCCGACTCGTGAAGTTGGCGCTGCAGGGTGAGGGCGTCATCGCAGACCTGCCGGGCCAGGTCGTCCATCTGTTGCAGGTGGTCGTCGACACCGTCTTTCCACTCGGTCAGCTGGCGTTCCCGTTCGGTCAGCTTGAGGCGCAGCCTTTGGGCACTGCGTGCGCCGCCGTTGAGCAGGTGGTAGCCCAGTGCGCCGAGTCCAATTCCGGCCACCAGGCAAGCCGCCGCCAGGATCATGTTGAAGTTGCTTGGTTCCACGTAGTTCTCCCTGAGCTCTTTCGGACGACCCGCGGCCGCCGCCGGCCTGGCCGACGGCCCATTATAGAGGCGTTGGCTCATAAAGGGTCAATGGCCTGGGGCCTCCCTTGTCGTGCTGGCGTGATGCGCTGTTGCCGGTCGCGGCCTGGGACCTGCCATTCCTGTGTGGTCTGCGTATAATGCGGCTCCGAACTTGTTGACAGTCAGGACGCTACATGAGCTCTTCCCCGTCGAGCAGTGGTCGGCCAGAAACTCCGCTGGAACGCTACCGGCGCGACCTCCAACGTGATGATTTCACGGAGGATGCCGCCCAGGCCAATGCCGTGGCGCATCTGCAGCGACTGTATGACGAGCTGGTGGCAGCGCCCAAGGCCAAGGCGCCGGCGGCGGCGCGTGACGGCTGGGCGTCGAAGGTGAAGGGCCTGTTCGGGCGCAAGGAGGAAGAGCAGGAGCCGGCGCTGCCAGCCATCTCCGGGCTCTATTTCTGGGGCGGCGTCGGTCGTGGCAAGACCTACCTGGTCGACACCTTCTACGAAGCGCTGCCGTTTTCCCAGAAGATGCGCACCCATTTCCATCGCTTCATGCAGCGTGTCCACAACGAGCTGGATCACTGCAAGGGCGAGAAGAACCCGCTCCGGCTGATCGCCGGCAAGTTTGCCGAGGAGGCGAGGGTGATCTGTTTTGACGAATTCTTCGTCAAGGACATCACCGATGCCATGATTCTGGCCAATCTGCTCGAGGCGTTGTTCGAGCGCGGTGTGGTGCTGGTCGCCACCTCCAACATCGTGCCGGACGATCTGTACAAGGATGGCCTGCAGCGCTCTCGCTTTCTGCCGGCCATCGATCTGCTCAAGCGCCACTGTGAGGTGGTCAACGTCGATTCCGGCGTCGACTATCGACTGCGGGCGCTGGAGCGCGCCGAGATCTTCCATTCGCCGCTGGACGAGGCGGCGGATCAGGAGCTCGAGCGCAGCTTTCGCGAGATCGCCGGTCAGGCGGGGGAAGAGCAGGTGCCGGTGGAGATCAACCATCGCATCCTCAAGGCGCGTCGACTGCACGAGGACGTGGTCTGGTTCGACTTTCTCGAGCTGTGCGACGGGCCGCGCAGTCAGAACGACTACATCGAGCTGGCTCGCGAGTTCCACACGGTCCTGGTGTCCTGTGTGCGGCGCATGGACGCCGCCACCGACGATCAGGCCAGGCGCTTCATCAACATGGTCGACGAGTTCTACGACCGTGGCGTCAAGCTGTTGATGTCCGCCGAAGCGCCGGCAGAGGCGCTGTACCAGGGTGGCAAGCTGGAGTTCGAGTTCGAGCGCACTCTGTCCAGGCTTCAGGAGATGCAGTCCCGGGAGTACCTGGCGCTGCCCCACAAGCCTTGAACCGACGGTGATTGCGTGTGTCCGAGGGGGTGACGGCACGCTTTCGCTCATGTAGAATGCGCGCTCGCTCGACCGTTGTGGCGGCATCGTCCGGATTTCCGGGTGCCGCGCAACCAAGAAAAATAGGGATGATCTCTTCGCGGCGTGGTCTCGCTGAACACCTGTCGGGTGTCCACAACACGACGAAAGGGATCCAACACATCGAATTGGTGATTTCATCCATGAAGACGTTCAGTGCTAAGCCGCAGTCCGTCCAGCGCGACTGGTATGTCGTCGATGCCGCGGACAAGACGCTCGGTCGTCTGGCTACCGAAATTGCTCGCCGCCTGCGTGGCAAGCACAAGCCGGAATACACTCCTCACGTTGATACCGGCGACTACATCGTCGTGATCAATGCCGAGAAGGTTAAGGTCACCGGCAACAAGGCCAGCGACAAGATGTACCATCGTCACACCGGTTACCCGGGTGGCCTGCGTTCCATGACCTTCAGCCAGCTGATCGACCACGCTCCCGAGCGTGTCATCGAAGGTGCCGTCAAGGGCATGCTGCCGAAGGGTCCGCTGGGCCGTGCCATGCACGCCAAGCTCAAGGTCTACGCCGGTTCCGAACATCCGCACGCTGCCCAGCAGCCGCAAGAACTGAACATCTGAGGGGATCTTCGCCATGACACAGCAGTATTACGGTACCGGGCGCCGCAAGACCTCAACCGCGCGCGTCTTCCTCAAGCCGGGCACCGGCAAGATCACCGTCAACAGCCGTGACCTGAACGAATACTTCGGTCGCGTGACTGGCCGCATGGTGGTTCGCCAGCCGCTGGAACTGACCGAGACCCTCGGCCAGTTCGACGTCTATGTCACCGTCAAGGGTGGCGGCGGCAGCGCCCAGGCCGGCGCCATTCGTCACGGCATCACCCGTGCCCTGATGCAGTACAACGAGGACTTCCGTCAGCCGCTGCGTGCTGCCGGCTACGTCACTCGTGACGCACGTGAAGTCGAGCGTAAGAAGGTCGGTCTGCGCAAGGCGCGTCGTCGCCCGCAGTTCTCCAAGCGTTAATCACCCACGCTTGCCGATCAACAACGCCCGGGCCATTGGCCCGGGCGTTGTCGTGTCCGGGGTTCGAAAAATTGTGTGCTGTAGTGCTCTGATGGTGGGGATCATCGGGTCGCCTGGCGGCGCCTGTTTCCCTCGTTAATCTGTCATCGTCTATGCCTTTTGAGCCGCCCGGTCCGTCAAGGCGAACAGGCACAGTGGTATAAAGTTGTTCCACGTCAATTGTCTGGGGCTTGCGCAGGGGGTCTGGGTCAGCCGGCTTCTTGTGCCGGTGGGGGGGATTTCCTAACATACAATCCACTTGTATCCGTGGTCACGGACATTCAAGGGGCCGTGAAAACAACAACGGATAAAGTCTGATGGGAGAAACCAGATCATGGCAGACAACGGCGTGAACAAAGGGCGACGCCGTTTCCTCGTAGGGGCGACCTCCGTAGTTGGAGCAGTCGGCGCCGTCGGGGTAGCGGTACCCTTTGTGGCTTCCTGGCAGCCTAGTGCCAGGGCTCGGGCGGCGGGTGCGCCCGTTCAGGCGGATATTTCGAAGCTCGAACCCGGGCAGCGAATGACCGTCGAGTGGCGGGGCCGTCCTGTATGGGTCATCAATCGCACGCCGGAGATGATCGAACGTACCGAGGCGTTGACCGACGAGGTGCTGGCAGACCCGGATTCCGCCAAGCCGATGCAGCCGGACTATGCCGGCGGTTCGCTGCGCTCCATTCGGCCCGAGATCGGTGTGCTGGTCGGCATCTGTACGCATCTGGGCTGTTCACCGCTGTTCAAGCCGGAGCCCAACGCCGAAGGCGTCGGTGTCGATGACTGGCCCGGTGGCTTCTTCTGCCCGTGCCATGGTTCGCGCTTCGACCTGGCGGGCAGGGTGTTTCGCAATGTGCCCGCTCCGGTGAACCTGGAAGTTCCACCCTACTACTTTGTCAACGAGTCGGTCATCGTGGTCGGCGAAGACGGGGAGGGCGCATAATGGCGAATCCCAACAAGGCCAAGGCCGAACGCGGTTTCATGCGCTGGGTCGATGATCGCTTCCCCGCCACCCAAATGTGGCAGGAGCATCTGTCCGAGTACTACGCGCCCAAGAACTTCAACTTCTGGTACTTCTTCGGCTCCCTGGCGCTGCTGGTGCTGGTCAATCAGATCCTCACCGGTGTCTGGCTGACCATGAGCTTCAACCCCAGCGCCGAGGGTGCCTTCGCCTCCGTCGAGTACATCATGCGTGATGTCGAGTACGGCTGGCTGATCCGCTACATGCACTCCACCGGCGCCTCGGCGTTCTTCCTGGTGGTCTACCTGCACATGTTCCGCGGCCTGCTCTATGGCTCCTACAAGGCGCCGCGTGAGCTGGTGTGGATCTTCGGCATGGCGATCTACCTGGCGCTGATGGCCGAAGCCTTCATGGGCTATCTGCTTCCCTGGGGACAGATGTCCTACTGGGGTGCCCAGGTCATCATCTCGCTGTTCTCCGCCATCCCGAGTATCGGTCCCGACCTGGCCCAGTGGGTGCGCGGTGACTATCTGATCTCCGGGATCACGCTGAACCGCTTCTTTGCCCTGCACGTGGTGGCGCTGCCTATCGTGATCCTGGCGCTGGTGGTGTTGCACATCATTGCCTTGCACGAGGTGGGGTCCAACAATCCCGACGGCATCGATATCAAGGCCAAGAAGGACGAGACCGGCAAGCCGCTGGACGGCATTCCCTTCCATCCGTACTACACGGTGAAGGATATCGTCGGAGTGGCGGTGTTCCTGTTCGTGTTCTGTGCGGTGATCTTCTACTTCCCCGAAGGCGGCGGCTACTTCCTCGAGAAGCCCAACTTCGAGCCGGCCAACCCGCTGAAGACGCCGGATCATATCGCCCCGGTGTGGTACTTCACGCCCTTCTACGCGATCCTGCGCGCCATCACCTTCTCGCTGTTTGGGCTGGACGCCAAGTTCCTCGGGGTCATCTTCATGGGGGCGGCCATCGCGGTGCTGTTCGTGCTGCCCTGGCTCGACCGCTCTCCGGTGCGCTCCATGCGCTACAAGGGCTGGATCTCCAAGGTGATGCTGGTGCTGTTCGCGATCAGCTTTGTCATCCTCGGGGTGCTCGGGGTGCTGCCGCCGACCGGCGCCAGGACGCTGCTGGCCCAGATCTGCACCGTGATCTACTTCGCCTTCTTCGTGTTGATGCCCATCTATACGCGGCTGGAGAAGACCAAACCCGTTCCTGAAAGGGTGACTGGCTAATGAAAAAGCAACTGTTCGCACTGCTCTTCGCGCTGGTCCCGCTTTGCTCCTTCGCCGCGGGCGGCGAGGGGGTGCACCTGCGCAGCATGTCGCCGGATCTGGAGAACCAGGCCTCGCTGCAGAACGGGATGAAGCTCTACGTCAACTACTGCATGGGCTGTCATTCCCTGGAGTACCAGCGTTTCTCCCGCGCGGCCGAGGATCTGGGGATGCCCCAGGATCTGGTCGAGGACAATCTGATCTTCTCGCCGGAACTGGGGTACAACGACCAGATGCACAAGGCGATGAGTGCCGAGGATGCCGAGGTATGGTTCGGCAAGGCGCCGCCGGATCTGACCCTGGAGGCCAGACTGCGCGGCACCGACTGGATCTACAGCTATCTGCTGAGCTTCTATCGTGACAGCGAGCGTGCCACTGGGGTCAACAATGTGGTGTTCCCGGCGGTGGGCATGCCCAACGTGCTCGAGCCGCTGCAGGGGGTGCAGGAGAAGGTCTGTGCAGCCTCCGATCATGCGGTCGGTGACGCCGAACTCGATCCGCTGACCGGCAAGTACCAGTCCTGCGAGACCCTGCAGGTGACGTCGCCGGGCAGCATGGAGCCCAAGGAGTTCGAGCAGGCGGTGTATGATCTGACCAACTTCCTGGCCTACGTGGGTGAGCCGTCCAAGCTGCATGCCCAGGCGCTGGGACCGAAGGTGCTGATCTTCATCCTGCTGTTTGGCATCATCGCCTACTTCCTCAAGCGCGAGTACTGGCGAGACATTCACTGACCGATTGGTCCACCATGGCGGGCGCGGGGTCGATGACCACGCGCCCGTTGCCTTTTCTGGTATCATCGTTGCGCCCGGGCGGACCCGCTGCGGGAGCAAAGATGTGCCCCTGATGCCCCCCCGAGAAGGGGGTTGTCGTGTTATCATCCCGGCTTGAACTGATGCGAGGATTGTTTCATGGGTGTAGTGGCCAAGCGGTCGTCGATGATCTTCTACTCCGGTGGCGAGGACCATTTCAGCCATCGTGTGCGGATCGTGCTGGCTGAGAAGGGCGTGGCCGTGGATATTGTCGAGGTGACCGACGACAAGCATCCCGAGGAGTTGGCGGACCTGAACCCTTACAACAGCGTCCCCACGCTGTTGGATCGTGACCTGGTGCTCTACGAGTCCAAGGTCATGATGGAGTATCTGGACGAGCGTTTCCCGCACCCGCCGTTGCTGCCGGTCTATCCTGTCGCGCGTGCCCAGAGCCGACTGTGGATGCATCGTATCGAGCGCGAGTGGTGCCCGATGGTCGATCGCATCCTGTCCGGCAGCAAGAAGGAAGCCGACAAGGCGCGCAAGGAGCTGCGTGAAAGCCTGATCGGTATCTCGCCGATCTTCGAGGACATGCCCTTCTTCATGAGCGAGGAGTTCACCCTGGTGGACTGCTGCCTTGCGCCGATCCTGTGGCGTCTTCCTGCGCTCAATATCGAGCTGCCCGAGAAGCAGGTACGGCCGCTGATGGGCTACATGGAGCGCGTGTTCGCCCGTGATGGCTTCCGTGCTGCGCTGTCCGAGGCCGAGCGCGAAATTCGTCCCTGATGTTTTGCTTGAACGGAATACCTGAGCCGTGTGTGTCCGGTCGCCACCGGAGTCGCCCGAGTTCCCATTCGCCAACCAAGAGGGCCATATCATGAAGTCGAGCCGTCCCTACCTGGCCAGGGCGCTGTACGAGTGGCTGCTGGATAATGAATTGACGCCGTATATCGTCGTCGATGCGGAGTACGAGAACGTCGAGGTTCCCAGGCAGTTCGTGCAGAACGGCCAGATCGTGCTGAACCTTGGCCCTACCGCCGTGCGTGATCTGGACATGGGCAACGACGTGATTCGTTTCTCGGCGCGCTTCAGTGGCAAGTCGGAGTTGCTGTTTGTACCGCTGCCTGCACTGATTGCCCTGTACGCCCGCGAGAACGGCGTCGGCATGGTCTTTGGTCACGAGCCTGAGCTTCCCGTCGAAGAGGCCAACGACGTCGATGCGCCGGCCCTGGAGAGCGTCAAGGATTCGTCAGAGGAGGAGTCTCCTGCCGCTTCCGATGAGGACGCAGGCGGTGAGTCCGATGGCGGCGATGGCGTGGATGAAGGTGTCGAGAGGTCCAAGCCGCCTCGCAAGGGGCGTCCATCCCTCAGGGTGATCAAGTAAGGCCATCGGGCGCATCGCGCTCTAAAGGTGGTCGGCGGCGAGCTGTCGTCGGCTTGATCTGCTGGAAAAGCGTGACCTCTTCACAAGCGGGACCTCTTCACAAGCGTGATCTCATAAAAAGCGGCGAGCCCTCAGGCTCGCCGCTTTTTTGTGCATCTTTTGCGCTTGAGGGGCGTGCCTTCTTGCGAGGGCACGCCTGTCGCCATCAGTCGATGTAGTCGAATACCTTGACGATACGCTCCATGCCGCCGGCGTTGGATACCACATTGACCGCACGGTCGGCCTCGGCGTGGGTCACCAGGCCCATCAGGTAGACGGTAGCGTTCTCGGTGACCACGGTGATGCGGCCGGAGTCGACCTGATCGCTGGTGGCGAGGGCGGTACGTGCCTTGGTGTCCAGCCAGGCGTCATTGAGGCGCTGACTGGTGGGCAGGTTGGCCGCCACGCTGAGTTCATTGTGGACCCGGCGAACGTTGCGCACCTGGCTGACGATCTCTTCGGCGCGCTGCTTGAGCTCTTCGCTGGGGACCTGGCCGGTCAGCAGTACCACGCCGTTGTAGCTGTCGACGTTGATCCTGGCGTCCTTCAGGCGTGCATCGACGCGTCCCAGGTTGTGGGCGGCCTTGGTCTCGATGCTCTCGTCCTCGACGGTCGCGCCCAGGGTGCGCTCGCCGTAATCCTCGTCGATGGTGCCGGGGTTGGTCACCGAGGTTACGGTGGTGCAGCCGGCCAGCAGGGCGGACAGCAGCAGGGCGGTCATCAGGGGGCGTGTCGAACGGGAATCGCGTTGCGTCATGTTATTCACTCGCACCAAAGAGTTGTTCGTCGATAAGGTCACACAGGCAGTGGATCACCAGCAGGTGAACCTCCTGAATACGGGCCGTGGAGGTGGCCGGCACCCGGATCTCGCAATCGTCCTGTCCCAGCAGGGAGGCCATGTTGCCGCCGTCCCGTCCAGTCAGGGCCACCACCGTCATGTCACGGTCATGAGCGGCCTGGATGGCCTGGATGACATTGGCCGAGTTGCCGCTGGTGGAAATCGCCAGCAGCACGTCGCCAGGCTGGCCCAGGGCGCGCACCTGCTTGGAGAACACCTCGTTGTAGCTGTAATCGTTGGCGATGGAGGTCAACGTCGAGGTGTCGGTGGTCAAGGCCAGGGCCGGCAGACTGGGGCGCTCGCGCTCGAAGCGATTAAGCAGTTCGGAGGAGAAGTGCTGGCTGTCGCCGGCGCTGCCGCCGTTGCCACAGGCGAGAATCTTGCCGTCGGTGACCAGGCTCTGGACCATCATCTGGCTCGCGACCTCGATGAACGGTGGAAGCACTTCGCTGGCGTAGGTCTTGGTGTCGATACTGTCGTTGAACTGTCCGAGAATTCGGCTCTGGAAATCCATGCTGCCTTCCTGGTCCATGGGGGCTCGCCGGGAGCCCGCTGTGTCAGTTTGCTTCGAATGCACCGGCGATCCACTGGATGTCTAGGCTCGGTGACGAGCCGGTAACGGCCAGGACATCGAAGCGGCAAGGACATGATAGCCCGTTGCGGTGGAGATAAAAACGCGCCGCCTGGATCAGGCGGCGTTGTTTGGTGATGGTGATTGTTTCTGCAGGATGGCCGTGGCGGATGCTGCGGCGGTGGCGAACTTCGACGAACACCAGGGTCTCGCCGTCGCGCATCACCAGATCGATCTCGCCTCCCTTGGCGCGCTGGTTGCGCGAGATCGCTATCAGTCCACGCTGGCACAGCCAGGCCTCGGCGTGACGCTCGATGGCCTGGCCGCGGGCGACGGCGTCTATGGCGTCAGGGCGCCGCATCACCGAGGCCGTCACTGAACACGGGTGCCGGCACGCCGCTGCTGAACTGCGCCCATGGCAGTTCGCGGTAGATGCGGCCATCGCCGGCGGCGCTCAGGGTGCCGGTAGCGCCCTGCATGCGTGAACCCGGCAGGGCCTGGATCTGCGGCATGCGGCGTGCCAGTTCGTAGGCGTCGACGCCCATCGCCATCAGGCGGAAGATGGCTGGCTTGTTCTCGGCCTTGAGCTCTTGATAGGTGTCGTAGAACGGGAGGGCCTCGGCACCGCCCACGGCGGCGTCCGGAATGTTCCAGGGAATATCGGGGAACTGCACGCCGTCGAGGTCGCGGTCCAGGCGCGACTGAGGGGTGCCTTCGTAGAGGTGTGAGGTGGCGTACACCGGTAGATCGGAGGCCGAATAGTATTCCAGTGTCGGCGGCACCTGGCGGGCGAAGTCCGGCAGGGCCAGCAGGAACAGCATGTCCGGACGCGGGTTGCTGATGGCGCGGCGGGTGCTGTCGGTGGCCGAGGCGCCGGGGTTGTAGCGCACTGCCGTGGCGATATCGCCGCCCAGTTCGCTCCAGGTGTTCCAGAAGGCCTCGCCGGCCCGCTGACCCCAGTCGTTGTCCGGTACCAGCATGGAGGCGCTGCGGTGGCCGTCCTGCCAGCCGCGGCGGGCCGCCTGGCGGGCTTCGTCTTCTGCCGACAGGCCGTACTCGTAGAGGTTTTTGGTCTGGTTGGAGGCAGACTGGCCGTAGTTCAGCGCCAGGGTCGGCAGGGGCACCTCGGCGCGGCTTTCGAGTCGGGTCACGTCGCTCTTGTCCAGCGGGCCGATGACCACCTGGGCGCCGCTGCTCTGGGCCTGCTGATAGAGTTCGTCGAGGTTGCCGTTGGAGGCGTCGAAGAAGCTGAGCTGGGCCCCGTTTCCGCCGCCGTTGACCACATTGGCCTGGTGGCTGCGAATTCCTTTTTCGATGGCGTCGGCGACGCCGGAAAGCGGGCCCGACTCGGGTAGCAGCACCGCGATGCTCTGCACGCTCTTGCCACGCAGTTCGCGCAACTGGGTGATCTGGGTAGGCAGGCGACGGTTGGCGGGGTGGTCCGGATTGGCCACGCGCCAGTCATCGAGGCGAGCGAATAGCCTCTGGATGTCACCGCCGCTCTGGTTGACCAGGCGGGTCAGCTCGAGCCAGCCGGTGACGATGGCGTTGTCGGGCTCTTCAAGTGCCTCGAGCTGGCGGCCGTTGAGTGCGCTCAACTGGTCCCAGATGGCGTCGTTGATGTCCTCGCGGCCGGTGGCGCTCTGCACCTGCATCAGCAGGCGAGCCGACTCGAGAGGTTCGCCCAGCTGGCCCAGCGCCAGCCCCTGGCGCAGGCGCAGCAGATTGGCTTCATCGTTGGGCAGCTGCATCTCGTCGAGCACGCTGGCGGCTCTGACGACCGCCTGGGGATCGCCCTCACTGTCCCCCAGTTCGGACAGCAGCAGTGCCCACTGACGCCGGCTGTCGCCGGAGAGCTGGCTGTCGTCCAGGCTGTTGAGGGCTTCCAGTGCCTGGGGGCGGCGTCCGGAGCGTGCTAGGATGTCGGCCGCCCTCAGCCGGGTCTGCGCCGCTTCGGTGCCTTGTTGCTGGGCGGCTTGCGCCAGTAGTTGGTCCGGGTCGTCGTCCATGGCCCGCTGTACGATGCTCGGCGTGAAGCTGCAGCCGGCCAGCGTGATGGCCAGTACAGCGGCGGCCACGGGGCCGCGAGTCAAAGTCCTCATGAATCCTTCCTTGTCCGTATTCCGGATGGCAGCCCAGGGAGCCAAGATGTCAGAAGCGAAAGCTGGTTCATTGTACGTGGTCGCCACGCCAATTGGGAATCTGGAAGATCTCAGTCCCCGCGCCGCCCAGGTGCTGGGCCAGGTGGCGTTGGTCGCGGCGGAGGATACCCGCCACAGTGGCCGCCTGATGCGTCATCTCGGTCTGTCGCCGGCGATGATTTCCGTGCACGACCATAACGAGGCGTCCCGGGTCGAGACGCTCAGGCAGCGGCTCGTCCAGGGCGACGATGTGGCGCTTATCAGTGATGCCGGGACTCCCTTGATCAGCGATCCCGGCTACGTCGTGGTGCGTGAGCTCAGGGCGGCGGGTTTTCGGGTGGTGCCGATCCCCGGTCCCTGCGCCCTGGTCACTGCGCTGTGTGCCGCCGGGCTGCCTACCGATCATTTCAGTTTTCATGGCTTCCTGCCGGCCAAGGGTGCGGGGCGGCGAGCGCGCATCGAGGCCTGGAGGAATTCACCCGTCACCCAGGTCTGTTACGAGTCTCCCCATCGTATCCGCGACACCCTGGCCGATCTGGCCGCCGTACTGGGCGAGCGCAGAGTGGTGCTCGGGCGAGAGTTGACCAAGACCTTCGAGACCTTCCTCGACGGCAGCGCCGCCGAGCTGCTGACACTGATGGAGTCTGATCCTGATCAGGCGCGTGGCGAATTCGTGGTGATGGTGGCCGGGGCCTCGGGGCCGGCACCGGACCAGCGAGCGGTGGATGATGAAGCGCTGCTGCGCGCGCTGCTGGCCGAAGGGGTGGGGGTCAAGCAGGCCGCGGCAGTGGCCGCGCGCGTGCTCGGCGGGCCGAAGAAGCAGTGGTACGCCCAGGCGCAGGCGTTGAAGGACGCCGATTGAATCCAGTCCCGGTTCGCTGCCAGGCGGTCGTTAGGACGAGCTATGGGGTGTCCCGGGCCCGTCACGGCAAGGCGGGGATTGAGGGCGTCGAGAGGGTGTCGAGAGGGCATCAGGAGCGATCGCCTGAAGAGGCTGGGGTTGTCCCAGGCCCGTCACGGCAAGGCGGGGATTGAGGGGGTGGCAGGGCACTGGTATGCTTGCCGCGGGAGTTGGCCAGACAGTCGCCGCCGCTTGATGCGGGGGAGGAAAGTCCGGGCTCCATAGGGCGGAGTGCCAGGTAACCCCTGGGCGGCGTGAGCCGACGGAAAGTGCAGCAGAGAGTAGACCGCCTACGTCTCCCTCGGGAGGCCGGCAAGGGTGAAAGGGTGCGGTAAGAGCGCACCGCGCGCCTGGCAACAGTGCGTGGCACGGTAAACCCCACTCGGAGCAAGACCAAATAGGAACCCGTTGGCGTGGCCCGCGCTGGGTTCGGGTAGGTTGCTTGAGGGCAGTGGTGACACTGCTCCTAGAGGAATGACTGTCCTCGACAGAACCCGGCTTATCGGCCGACTCCCCATTTTTCTTGCGCGCTCGGGCCTGGCTCGAGCGGCGCGATCACTAGTTTGTGCGGCCAGGAGTCCAGTGGCGTGAGGGTTTTCCACCGCTGACGGCGCTGATGGCTGGCCGCGCGTAGGAACACCGCCGTCGAACGAGACCCGCATGCCGTCACCTTCCCCTGAATCCTCCGTGCGCGGCTTCGCTCATGAAAGCGTCCTGCTCGACGGTGCCGTCGACGCCCTGGTGCATGATCCCGCTGGCGTATATCTGGATGGCACCTTCGGACGAGGCGGTCATTCCCGCGCCATCCTTTCCCGCCTTGCACAAGACGGTGGCCTGCTGGCCCTTGATCGCGACCCCCAGGCGATCGCCGAGGCGGCCAGCATCGATGACCCACGCTTTACCATCGAACGTGCCGAGTTTGCGCGGCTGAGAGAGGTCGCCCGCGATCACGGCCTGGATGGCAAGCTGTCCGGTATCCTGCTCGACATTGGCGTGTCCTCCCCTCAGCTTGACGATCCCGATCGCGGTTTCAGCTTTCTGCGCGACGGCCCGCTGGACATGCGCATGGACCCGACCCAGGGCGAGAGCGCGGCCCAGTGGATTGCGCGTGTGGGCGAGGCCGAGATGGCTTCGGTGTTCAAGCGTTACGGCGAGGAGCGCTACGCTCGTCGGCTGGCGCGGGCCATCATCGCTCGGCGCCAGGAACGGCCTTTCACCCGCACGGCCGATCTTGCCGAGGTGGTCAAGGCCGCCCATCCCGCCTGGGAGAAGGGCAAGCATCCTGCCACTCGCGTGTTCCAGGCCATGCGTATCGAGATCAACGGTGAGCTCGATCAGCTCGATCTGGCGCTGGAAGCCGCGCTGGAGGCACTGGCGCCCGGGGGGCATCTGGTGGTGATCAGCTTCCACTCGCTGGAGGATCGACGGGTGAAGAGATTTATCCGCGATCACGTCAAGGGCGATACCCAGGTGCCCCGGGGTATACCGCTGCGCGACGATCAGATCGCGCGACGGCTGGAGTCACTGGGCAAGGCGATGAAGGCCAGCGCCGAAGAGGTCGAGGCCAATCCACGCTCCCGCAGCGCCGTCATGCGCATGGCGCGCAAGCGCTACTGAGGACCTTCCATGGCTCAAGGACGACTGGACATCAACGCCTTTGGCTGGCCGCTGCCGCGCACCATGTCGCCACGCCTTTTGCTGGTGGTGGCGCTGCTGCTGGCATGCCTGGTGTCGGCGCTGGCGGTGATCAGCGTCAGTCACCAGACTCGCCAGCAGTATGCTCGGCTCCAGGAGCTGGAGCGTGAACAGCAGCAGTTGCAGACGGAGTGGGGGCAGTTGCTGCTGGAGGAGAGCGCCTGGTCGACGCCGTCGCGTGTCGAACGCCTGGCGGTGGAGCGTCTGGAGATGCGGCTGCCCGATATCCATGACATCGAGGTGATCACGCCATGACCGCGGAACTTCCCCGGGGCGTTACACCTCGCCGCCCGCCACCGATGGAACCGATGGGGCGGGCGCGCTACGTGGTGATGATGACGCTGATCCTGCTGGGCCTGGGTCTGCTGGCCGGGCGGATCGTCGATCTTCACGTCATCGATCGAAACTTTCTTCAGGTGCAGGGGGACGCCCGTACCCTCAGAACCGATCCGATCCCCGCCCACCGGGGCATGATCACCGATCGTCACGGCGAACCGCTGGCGATCTCGACTCCGGTGGTGACGCTGTGGGCCAACCCCCAGGACCTGCCCGCCGACGACATCCAGCGGTTACGCCTGGCCCAGGCGCTGGGCCAGGACCTCGATGCCCTCAACGAGCGCATCGCGCGTTACAGCGAACGTGAATTCATGTACCTGCGTCGGCGCATGACCCCGGCCCAGGCCGAGGAAGTGCTCAAGCTGCGGGTGCCTGGCGTCCACGCCCGGGAAGAGTACAAGCGCTACTATCCTGCCGGCGAGGTGACCGCCCAGTTGCTGGGGGTCACTAACGTCGACGACCAGGGCCAGGAAGGACTGGAGCTGGCCTATCAATCCTACCTGTCCGGTGAGCCCGGCAAGCGCCGCGTGCTCAAGGACCGCCGTGGACGTCTGGTGCGCGACCTGGAGGTGCTGCAGGAGGCAGAGCCAGGCGGCAACCTGACGCTGTCCATCGATCAGCGACTGCAGTACATGGCCTACCGTGAGCTCAAGGCTGCCGTGGATGAGAACGACGCCGACGGCGGCGTACTGGTGATGATGGACGCGCGCAGCGGCGAGGTGCTGGCGATGGCCAATCAGCCCTCCTACAACCCCAACAACCGCGCCGGCCTGGACCCCCAGGGGCTGCGCAACCGGGCCATGGTCGACGTGTTCGAACCGGGCTCGGTGATGAAGCCGCTGGCCATGTCGGCGCTGCTCGAGACCGGTCGCTTTCCACGTGACACCGTGGTGGATACGTCGCCTGGCTGGATGCGAATCGACCGCTACACCATCCGCGACGTCTCCAACAATGGCGAGCTGACCCTGGCCGGGATCCTGCGCAAGTCCTCGAACATCGGCATGGCCAAGCTGACCCTGCAGCTCGACGACCCGGTGGTGCCAGATCGCTACCGCGCGCTGGGCTTCGGCCAGGCCCCGGGCACCGGCTTCCCCGGAGAGGCCACCGGCAACATGCCGGCGCCGGCGGTGTGGTCGAGCAGTCAGTGGGCCGCGCTGTCCTACGGTTACGGTCTGTCGGTCACCGCCTTGCAGCTGGCCAGTGCCTATACCTCCATCGCCAATCATGGCGAACGCCTGCCGCCGTCGCTGCTGCGCCTCAACCGCGCCGCCCAGGGCGAGCCGGTCATCGAGCCTGACGTCGCCGACCGCGTCCTGGCCATGATGGATGAGGTGGTGGCACCAGGCACCGGCGCCCGACGCGCGCTGGTGCCCGGCTACAGTGTGGCCGGCAAGACCGGCACCGTGCGCAAGAGCGGCAGCGGTGGCTACGAGCAGAACGCCTACCGGTCGTTGTTTGTCGGGATTACCCCGGTCTCCGACCCGCGCATCATCACCGTAGTAATGATCGACCATCCCCGGGGCGACGCCTACTACGGCGGCGCCATCGCTGCCCCGGTGTTCTCGCGGGTGGCGGGCAGTGCCCTGCGCATCCTCGACGTACCGCCGGATCGCCCCGAACAGGAGGGCGACAGCCCATGACGCAGAAGGCGACGGAATCCGCCATGACCCTATCCCTGGCGCGTCTTGAAGACGTGCTGACCCAGTTCTGGAGTGAGCTTGCGCCGAACGCCGCGGTCGCCGGCGAGGTGGCGACCTGGCTCACTACCGACAGCCGCGAGGTGTCGCCCGGCGCGACCTTTGTCGCGATCCCCGGCGTCGCCGCCGATGGCCGCGACTACATCGACAAGGCACTGGATGCCGGCGCCTGCCTGGTGCTGGCGGAAGGTCCGCAAGACGCTCCGCCGCGGGTCGATGGTCGCGTACTGTGGCTGCCCGGGCTGCGCGCCCGACTCGGCGAGCTCGCGCGCACCCTGTATCAGGTGCCCGATGGGCTCGAGCTGATCGGTGTCACCGGCACCAACGGCAAGAGCTCGGTGACCCACTATATTGCCGAGCTGTCCCGCGCCACGGGCAGCGACTGTGGCCTGATCGGTACCCTGGGTCACGGTCGCCCGGGTGCCTTGACCCAGGGCATGCTGACCACCCCCGAGCCACTGGCGCTGCAGCGCCAGTTGGGTGAGCTCGCCGACCAGGGCATCACTCGGATAGCCATGGAAGTTTCCAGTCACGCCCTGGAGCAGGAGCGGATGGCGGGCTGTCGCTTTACTGCCGCGGTGTTTACCAACCTGAGCCGCGACCACCTCGACTATCACGGCAGCATGATCGCCTACGCCGCCTCCAAGGCGAAGCTGTTCAAGCGCCCGGAGATCACTCTGGCCGTGGTCAATGGCGACGATCCCCTGGCTCGGCTGATGCTGGCGGGCATCGGCGAGGGCACCCGGGTGCTGGCCTGTGGTGAAGACGATGCCGTCTCGCTCAGGGTGCTGGATGTCGAGCCCGACGTCGGTGGGCAGCGTGCGCTGATCGCCACGCCGGAAGGCGAGAAGGTGGTGGTGCTGCCGCTGCTTGGTCGCTTCAATCTCGACAACGCCCTGCTGGCCATGGCCACCCTCTACGGTCTGGGTGTCGGCATCGACGAGCTGGTGACTGCCGCCGCGACCCTGACGCCGGTGCCGGGACGGATGCAGGCGTTGACGCGGCCCGGGGCTCCCACCGTGGTGATCGACTACGCCCACACGCCGGATGCGCTGGACAACGCCCTGGCGGCGCTTCGCGCCCACCTGCCCGGACGCGGGGCGCTGTGGTGCCTGGTCGGCTGCGGCGGTGATCGCGACAGCGGCAAGCGCCCGCTGATGGCCCAGGCGGCCGCAGGCCAGGCCGATCGAGTGGTGATCACCGACGACAACCCCAGAAGCGAGGACCCGGACGCCATTCGCCAGGCGATGCTCGCGGGGCTGGAGGGCCAGGCCCGCCAGCAGGCATGGAACATCGCCGGGCGCGGTGACGCCATCGCCCGTACCATCGCCGAGGCGAGCGCCGATGACGTGATTCTGATCGCCGGCAAGGGACACGAGGCCTACCAGGAGATTCAGGGCGTGCGCCACGACTTCTCCGACCTGGCCGAGGCCGAAGCCGCCCTGGACCAGCGTCGACAGGGGCGGGACCAATGAGCGCGCCAGGGCTCGCGTCGCTGAGGTCGGTGTGCCGTGCGCTGGGTGTCGATGAAGAGGGCGGCGGCCTTCAGGGGCTTGCGAACTCGCCGATAGCCGCCATCGTCACCGACACCCGTCGGGTGGCGGCGGACACGCTGTTCGTGGCCTTGAAGGGCGAGCGCTTCGATGCCCATGACTTTATTGCCAAGGCCCGCGAAGGCGGTGCCGTGGCGGCGGTGGTCGAGCACCCGGTGGACGACCCCTTGCCCCAGTTGGTGGTGGGCGATACCCGCATGGCGCTGGGGCTGCTGGCCCGTGAGCGGCGCCGGGCCTGGGATGGTCCGCTGGTGGCGGTGACCGGCAACAGTGGCAAGACCACGGTCAAGCAGATGCTGGCGACATTGCTGGCTCGTCAGGGCGAGACCCTCGCCACCCACGGCAACCTCAACAACGATATCGGCGCGCCCTTGACGCTGCTGGCGCTTGCCTCGGATCACCAGAGAGCCGTGGTGGAGCTCGGCGCCAACCACCTGGGCGAGATCGCCTGGACGGTAGCGCTGGCCGAACCCCAGGTCGCCATCATCACCAATGTCACCGGGGCCCACGTCGGCGAGTTCGGTGGCATGGGGCGCATCGCCCAGGCCAAGGGGGAGATTCTCGGCGGACTCGGCCCCGAGGGCGTCGCCGTACTCAACCGTGACGACCGTTACTTCTCGCTGTGGCAGCGCCTGGCGTCGCCCCGTGAGGTGATCGATTTCGGACTGACGCCCGAGGCGCGACTCCATGCCGGGGAGCTGGTCTGCGATACGCTCGGGCGCTATGCTTTCACGCTGACTTTCGACGCTCAGGTGCTGGGGCGTGTCGAGCTGCCGCTGATGGGTCGTCACAACGTGTCCAATGCCCTGGCGGCTGCGGCCGGGGCGCTGGCCATGGGACTGCCCGCCGCCGACGTGGTGGCGGGGCTTGGCGAGGTGGTGCCGACGCCGGGACGCCTGACCGTGGAGGAGGGGTTACGCGGTGCGCGGCTGCTCGATGATACCTACAATGCCAACCCGGGGGCGATGAAGGCGGCCATCGACGCCCTGCTGGGACTGCCCGGCCCGCACTGGTGCCTGCTCGGCGCCATGGGAGAGCTGGGTGAAGCGTCTGCCGATCTGCACGCAGAGATCGGACGCTACGCGCGGGAACGCGGCATCACATTTCTCGGTACTCTGGGCGAGGCGGCCGAGACCGCCGCCCGAGCCTTCGGCGAAGGCGGGTACCATTTTTCTGATCAGGCGGCGATGGTCCGCCATGTGCGTCAACATCTGCCCGAGGCGGCCAGCGTGCTGGTCAAGGGCTCCCGCGCCGCGGGGATGGAAGGCGTCGTGGCGGCCTTGCGGCCGGATGTTTCAAGGTGAACCTGATACATGTTGCTTTTCCTGGCTGAATTGTTGGCGAACTATCAAAGCGCCTTCAACGTCTTTGGATACCTCACCCTGAGGATGATTCTGGCGACCATCACCGCGCTGGTGCTGTGTCTGTGGTTTGGCCCCCTGATGATCCGCCGTCTGGTGGAGCGTCAGATCGGCCAGGCGGTGCGCGATGACGGTCCCCAGTCCCACCTGTCCAAGGCCGGTACGCCGACCATGGGCGGCGCCATGATCCTGATGGCCATGGCCGTCAGTACCCTGCTGTGGGGCGATCTGACCAACCATTATGTGTGGGTGGTGCTGGTCGTCACGCTGGGCTTCGGCGCCATCGGCTGGGTCGACGACTATCGCAAGGTAGTGGAAAAGAACCCGCGTGGACTGCCGGCTCGCTGGAAGTACTTCTGGCAGTCGGTGATCGGCCTGGGGGCTGCCGTGGTGCTCTACCTGACCGCGGCCTCGCCGGTGGAAACCAGCCTGATCCTGCCGCTGCTCAAGGACTTCGTGCTGCCCCTGGGTGGCTTCTACATCCTGCTGACCTACCTGGTGATCGTCGGCTCCTCCAACGCAGTCAACCTGACCGACGGCCTCGACGGCCTGGCGATCATGCCCACGGTGATGGTCGCCATGGGCCTTGGCGTCTTCGCCTACGCCAGCGGCAACGCGGTATTCTCCGAGTACCTGCAGATTCCGATGATCCCCGGTGCCGGCGAGCTGGCGGTATTCTGCGCCACCATTTCCGGCGCCGGACTCGGCTTTCTGTGGTTCAACACCTATCCCGCCCAGGTGTTCATGGGTGACGTTGGCGCCCTGGCGCTGGGTGCGGCCCTGGGCGTGGTCGCGGTGATCGTGCGCCAGGAAGTGGTGCTGTTCATCATGGGTGGCGTCTTCGTCATGGAGACCATCTCGGTGATCCTTCAGGTCGGCTCCTACAAGCTGACGGGTCGTCGTATCTTCCGCATGGCGCCGCTGCATCACCACTTCGAGCTCAAGGGCTGGCCCGAGCCTCGCGTAATCGTGCGCTTCTGGATCATCACCGTGGTGCTGGTCCTGCTGGGTCTGGCCACCCTCAAGATCCGCTGAGGTGGCCATGGACGCCAGTCAGGATGTGCGACTGCCGCAACGCCATGTCGTGCCCGCCCACCTGAGCGTGGTGGTAGGGCTCGGCCTGTCGGGGATGGCGATCTGTCGTCATCTCAAGCGTGAAGGCCGCGATTTCATGGTGGTGGATACCCGCGAGGCGCCGCCGGGACTCGACGTCTTCCTGGCGGACTTTCCGGGGGTGCCGGTGCGCCTGGGGCCGCTCGATGGATTGGTGCTGGACGACGCGCGGGAGGTGATCCTGAGCCCCGGCATCGACCCCCATCAGGCGTGCTTCGAGACGCCGGCCAGGCGCATCGATCCGGATACCGGCGAGCCCCGTCTGGTGGGTGAGATCGCGCTGTTCCGGCGGGCCTGTCGCGCGCCGCTGGCGGCCATCACCGGTGCCAACGCTAAGTCCACCGTGACCACCCTGGTCGGCGAGATGGCCCGCGAGGCGGGGCGGCGGGTGGCCGTGGGGGGTAACCTCGGTACCCCGGCGCTGGACCTGCTGGTGCAGGAACCCGAGGCGGATCTCTTTGTGCTGGAGCTGTCCAGCTTTCAGCTCGAGACGACCCCGTGTCTGGGGGCCGACAGTGCTGCCTTCCTGAACCTCAGCGAGGACCACCTCGATCGCCACGGCGACATGGCCGGCTATCGCCGCGCCAAGCTCGCGATCTTTCGTGGTGCCAGGCACGCGGTGGTCAACGCCGAGGACCCCCTGACCTGGCCCGACGAGGCGTTGCCTGCACTGTCGCGCTTCGGCGTGATGGCGCCGCAATCCGGCGACGACTGGGGCGTGGTGGAGCACCAGGGCGAGCCCTGGTTCTTCCACGCGGACCAACCGCTGTTGCCGGTGGCTCGCATGCGCCAGAGCGGCCGTCACCACCAGGCCAATGCGCTGGCCGCCCTGGCCATGGGCCAGCGTCTCGGTTTTCCGCTGGAGGCCATGGCCCGGGTGCTCGAACGTTTCAGCGGGCTTGCCCACCGCAGCGAGTGGCTCGCCACCATCGACGACGTCGACTGGATCAACGACTCCAAGGGCACCAATGTGGGCGCGACCCTGGCCGCCATCGCCGGACTCGGCCCGACCCTGGATGGGCGTCTGGTGCTGCTGGCCGGCGGTGTCGGCAAGGGTGCCGATTTCTCGCCGCTGGCCGCCCCGCTGTCGCGCTACGCCCGTGAGGTGGTGCTGTTCGGCCGCGACGCCGAGGCGCTGGCCCAGGCCCTGAAGGGCGCGGTCGCCATCACCCGCGTCGACGACCTGGACGCAGCCATGTGTCGCGCACGGGATGTGGCAAGGCCCGGTGATGCGGTGCTGCTGTCACCGGCCTGCGCCAGTCTCGATCAGTTCGTCAACTATCAGGCCAGGGGAGACGCCTTTCGCGCCTGGGTGCAGGACCTTTCCAGCGGAGCCAAGCCATGAGTCGTCTCGCCCGATCTCGCCAGCGCCTCGGTGCCCTGCGCGAGCGTCTTTCCACCCGCGACCATGCCTTCGATGGCTGGCTGGTGGTGGCTACTCTGTCGCTTCTGCTGATCGGCTGGGTGATGGTGACGTCGGCCTCCACCGAGGTGGCGTCGAGCCTGACCGGCAACGCCTGGTACTTCAGTATTCGCCACGGCATCTTCGTGCTGGGTGGGTTGACCGTGGGGTGCCTGGCGCTGCGCGTCCCCCTGGCCTGGTGGAAGGCCAATGGCCCGCTGCTGCTGGTGGTGGGGCTGGTGCTGCTGTTGCTGGTACTGCTGGTGGGGCGCGAGGTCAACGGCAGCCGCCGCTGGCTGTCGATCCCCGGGGTGCCCTTCAATCTACAGGCCTCGGAGGTCGCCAAGCTCTGCTTGATCGCTTACATGGCGGGCTATCTGGAACGCTTTCTGCCACAGGTCAGGCGTCAGTGGGGGGCCTTTCTGCGCCCGTTGGTAGTGGTTGGAGTGGTGGCCGTGCTGCTGATCCTCGAGCCCGACTACGGCGGTGTGGTGGTCATGACCAGCTGCGTCATGGGCATGTTGCTGATGGCCGGGGCGCCCTGGGGGCGCTTTCTGCTGTTGTTCGTGCTGGTGGGAACCCTGGGTGCCATCCTGGCGGTGGCCGAACCTTACCGCATGGCGAGACTGACAAGTTTCATCGATCCCTGGGCGGACCAGTTCGCCAGCGGTTACCAGCTGACCCAGGCGCTGATCGCCTTCGGTCGCGGCCACTTGATCGGCATGGGCCTCGGCAACAGCGTACAGAAGCTGTTCTACCTGCCGGAGGCCCACACCGACTTTGTCTTTGCGGTGCTGGCCGAAGAGCTCGGCATGGTCGGCGCGATCGCCGTGGTCGGCCTGTTCGCACTGCTGGTGTGGCGGGCCATGGCGGTTGGGCGTCGGGCCGAGCTTGCGAGGCTACCGTTTGCCGCCTACCTGAGCTATGGCATCGCCCTGGTGATCGGCGCCCAGGCCTTTATCAACATCGCGGTGAGTACCGGCATGTTGCCGACCAAGGGGTTGACCCTGCCGCTGTTGTCCTACGGTGGGTCGAGCCTGGTGGTGAGCTGTATCATGGTGGCGTTGTTGCTGCGGGTGGACATCGAGACGCGCGAGCGCCAGCGTCGGCAGTCGCCGGCGGCGCGGCGTGACCAGGCCCGCGAAGCGCCCAGGAGAACCAAGGCTGCAGGAGTGAAGCCGTGAGTGACACACAGGGAAGGCGAGCGCTGATCATGGCCGGCGGCACCGGGGGGCACGTCATCCCGGCGCTGTCGCTGGCCAGGGGATTGCAGCAGCAGGGCGTCGAGGTGGCGTGGCTGGGTAGTCCCAGAGGTATCGAGAATCGCCTGGTGCCCGAGGCCGGCATAGTGCTTCACCAGATCGCCATCAGCGGCCTCAGGGGCAACGGTCTGGCGGGCTGGCTCAAGGCGCCGGTGCGTCTAGGACGCGCCGTGTGCCAGGCGAGAAGCGTGATTCGCGAGTTCGACCCACAGCTGGTGGTCGGGCTCGGAGGCTTTGCCAGCGGCCCCGGCGGGCTTGCCGCCCGACTGTGCGGCAGACCGCTGGTCATCCACGAGCAGAACGCCGTGGCCGGGCTGACCAATCGTGCACTGTCGCACCTGGCCAAGCGAGTCTACGCCGCCTTTCCCCAGGCCTTCGGTGGCCGCGCCGAGGTCGTCGGCAATCCGGTCAGGGATGACATCGCCGCCCTCGGCGAGAGTGCACGCGTGGCCGACCAGATGCGCGGGCGACGCCTGCGGCTGCTGGTGGTCGGCGGCTCCCTGGGGGCGCTGGCGCTTAACCAGCAGATGCCCAGAGCGCTGGCCGAGCTACCCCCCGAGTCGCGTCCCGAGGTGCGCCACCAGGCCGGTAGAGACAAGGACCAGGCGACCCGCGAGGGCTATCAGGCTGCCGGCGTTGACGCCGAGGTCAGCGACTTTATCGCTGACATGGCCGACGCCTACGATTGGGCGGATCTGGTGGTCTGTCGTTCCGGCGCGCTGACCGTGGCGGAGCTGGCGGCGGCGGCCAAGCCGGCGCTGTTCGTACCCTTTCCCCACGCCGTGGATGATCATCAGACGGCCAACGCCCAGGCGCTGGTCGGTGCCGGTGCCGCGGCGCTTATTCAGCAGCGTGACATGAATCCGACGTCCCTGGCCGAGCGCCTGGGGACCTTGCTTGAGCCCGACACCCTGGCGGCCATGGCGAGCAAGGCAAGGGCCGAGGCCCACCTTGACGCTGTGGAACGGCTGGTGGCGGGCTGTATGGAGACAGGTTTTGAGTAATTCGACCCAAGGGCCGGTCCCCGGCCAACTGAGCTCATCCGCTGCCACCAGGCCCGGTCTCGGCATGCGGCGCATTCGTCGTATCCACTTCGTCGGCATCGGCGGCGCCGGCATGTGCGGCATCGCCGAGGTGCTGGCCAATCAGGGCTACCAGGTCAGCGGCAGCGATCTGCGTCATTCGTCGGTGGTGGCGCGACTCGAACAGTGCGGCGCCCAGGTGTTCATCGGACACGCTGCCGAGCACGCTGCCGGTGCCGATGTGGTGGTGGTATCCACTGCCGTGGACGCGGACAACCCGGAGCTTGTGTGGGCCCACGAGCATCGCGTGCCGGTGGTACGTCGCGCCGAGATGCTGGCCGAGCTGATGCGCTTCCGTCACGGCATCGCCGTGGCCGGGACCCATGGCAAGACCACCACCACCAGCCTGACCGCCACTCTTCTGGGTGAGGGCGGGCTGGACCCGACCTTCGTCATCGGCGGCAAGCTGACCAGCGCCGGCACCAACGCCCAGTTGGGGCAGGGCGACTACCTGGTGGCCGAGGCGGACGAGTCCGATGCCTCCTTTCTGCACCTGCAGCCGATGGTCAGCATCGTCACCAATATCGATGCCGACCATATGAGCACCTATGGTGGCGACTTCGAGCGTCTCAAGCACACCTTCATCGAGTTTCTGCATAACCTGCCGTTCTACGGACTGGCGATACTGTGTATCGATGACGACAACGTGCGTGGCCTGCTCGACCGCATCAATCGCCAGTTCGTCACCTACGGCTTCTCCGACGACGCCGACTATCGCATCGAGAACTTCACCCAGAGTGCCGGCGAAGTCCGCTTTACCGCAGTGCGGCCCGGCAACCTCGAGGATCTCGATGTCAGTCTGGCCATGCCGGGCCGTCACAATGCGCTCAATGCGCTGGCGGCGATCGCCGTGGCCAGCGACGCCGGGGTCGACGCCGAGGCGATTCTGCGGGGACTCGCGAGCTTTGCCGGGGTTGGCCGTCGCTTCCAGGTACACGGTCACTTCGCCGCGCCCAACGGTGAAGGTGAGGTGATGCTGGTGGACGACTATGGTCACCACCCCCGCGAGGTGGAGATGGTCATCAAGGCGGTGCGCGATGGCTGGTCCGAGCGCCGGCTGGTGATGGTCTACCAGCCCCACCGCTACTCACGCACGCGCGATCTCTACGAGGACTTCGTCAGGGTGCTGTCCGGCGTCGATACGCTGGTACTGCTCGACGTCTACAGTGCCGGCGAAGCCGCGCTGCCCGGCGCCGATGGTCGCAGCCTGGCGGGTTCCATCCGTCAGCGTGGCGAAGTCGATCCGATCTTCGCCCAGGACAAGGCGGAATTGCCGGCGCTGCTGGCCAAGGTGCTCAGACCCGGCGATATCCTGATTACTCAGGGCGCCGGTGACGTGGGTGGCATCTCCCAGCGTCTGGCGGATGCCCAGCTTCAGTTCGACGAGGTGATCCTGTGACACGACAAGTACAGTCCTACGGCCATGTGGTGGTCATCTACGGTGGCCATAGCGCCGAACGAGAAGTGTCGCTGAACAGCGGTGCCGCCGTGCTGGCGGCGTGTCAGCGCCAGGGCCTTGAAGTGACCGGCTATGACCTTGCCGAGGGCGGCGTTGCCGGGCTGCAGGCGCTGAACCCCGATCTGGTGTTCATTGCCTTGCACGGCAGGGGAGGGGAGGACGGCTGTCTGCAGGGGGCCCTGGAGCTGGCGGGAATCCCCTATACCGGCAGCGGTGTGCTGGCCTCGGCGCTGGGCATGGACAAGCTCAGGACCAAGGCGCTGTGGCAGACCCTGGGTCTGCCGACGCCCGAGAGCGTGCTGCTGTCGCCCGAAGCCGACTGGAACGAGGTGGCCGACCGACTGGGTCTGCCGCTGGTGGTCAAGCCGGTCCATGAGGGTTCGACCATCGGCATCAGCATCGTCAACAGCCGTGATGAACTCGAAACCGCCTATCGTGAGGCTGCCACCTTCGATACTCGGGTGATGGCCGAGCGTTTTGTGTCGGGAGACGAATTTACCTTGTCGGTACTTGGCGACAGCGCGCTGCCGGCCATTCGCGTCGAGGTGCCCAGCGGCTTCTACGACTACGAGGCCAAGTACCTGTCCAACGAGACGCTTTACCACCTGCCCTGTGGTCTGGATGCCGAGCAGGAGACCGCGCTGGGCGAGCTGTGCCTGGCGGCGTTCGAGGCGGTGGGCTGTCAGGGCTGGGGCCGCGTCGATGTGATGCGCGACGCTGAAGGTCGGTTCTGGCTGCTCGAGGTCAATACCGTGCCCGGCATGACAGATCACAGTCTGGTGCCCCAGGCGGCGGCCCATGCAGGCATCGACTTCGACGAGCTGGTCCTGCGTATTCTCGATACCGCCAGGGAGCGCGGCTGAGATGGCCAGGCGCGGCACCTGGCTTGGCGTCGTGCTGCTGGCTGCCCTGGTGGGCGCCGGTGGCAAGGCGCTGTGGTTGTGGCTGGATCGGCCCATCGAGCGGGTGTCCATCGGTGGTGAGTTGCACCACGTGGACGCCAGCTATCTCAAGGGCCAGCTGGCGCCGCTGGTCAGGGGCCGCACCTGGCTGTCGGTGGACCTGGAGGCGCTGCGTGAGCAGGCATTGCAGGTGGGCTGGCTCAAGGAGGTGCGTATTCGTCGCGAGTGGCCCAATGCACTGACCTTCGAGCTCGAGGAGCAGCGCCCGGTGGCGCGCTGGAACGACGATCAACTGCTCAACGGCGATGGCGAGCCCTTTGTCTTTGCCCCGGTGGAGCCGCCCATGGGACTGCCGGATATGGCGGGGCCCGGTGGCGCCGGTCCCGAGGTGCTGGCCTACTTCGATGACCTGGGGCAGCGGCTGGACAAGATGGGGCTCGGGATCGACCAGCTACGTCTGGAAGCCCGCGGCGCCTGGCGCTTTCAGCTGGACAGCGGCGTCTGGATCATGCTCGGCCGTGGAGATCTGGACGCCCGCCTCGGGCGCCTCGAGGCGGCCTGGCGGCGTGAACTGGGTGAGGTCGCGTCGCACATTCGCTACATCGATCTGCGCTACCCCAACGGCGTCGCCGTGGCCTGGCATGGCGAGACGGAGCCGGTCGATGATGAGGCCGCGACTCGCGGTTAACGAAAAGACGGCATGGATCAGACGCGAGAACGGAAATATATGGCGACACTTTTCCGGCCATCGGCAAAGTTTTCTCGGTTTCTTTTGTTTAAATGTGTCCGTATCGTGGAATGAATGTACGCCCCGGGCTGGTCGAACAAGCGCTATTGTTCCTATAATCGTCCCAGGTTTTTTTATAACAGAGGCAGGTTCCGAGGTAACGGAATCCGTTCAAGGAGATTTCCCGGCTCATGGCAGGTCCATCCAACGTGTCCAATATGGTAGTCGGGCTGGATATCGGAACATCCAAGGTCGTCGCGATCGTGGGGCAACCCACCGACGATGGTGGTATCGAAATTGCCGGTATCGGCTCTCATCCCTCCCGTGGCATGAAGAAGGGAGTGGTGATCAATATCGAATCCACGGTCCAGTCGATTCAGCGTGCGGTTGAAGAAGCTGAGTTGATGGCCGGTTGCGACATACATTCGGTTTATGTGGGCATTGCCGGCAGTCATATCAGTTCCATGAATTCCGACGGGGTCGTGGCGATCAAGGAGCGCGAAGTTGCGCCTTCCGATATCGAGCGAGTGATCGACTCGGCGCGGGCCAGGGCCATTTCCGAAGGGCAGCGGGTGCTGCACGTGTTGCCCCAGGAGTTCGCCATCGACACCCAGGGCGGTATCCGTGAGCCGCTGGGCATGTCGGGTGTGCGTCTGGAGGCGCGAGTTCATCTGGTGACCGCCGCACTCAACGCGGTACAGAACATCGAGAAGTGCGTGCGTCGCTGTGGGCTCGACGTCGACGCCATCATCCTCGAGCAGCTGGCTTCCAGTCATGCCGTGCTTACCGAGGATGAGCGTGAGCTGGGCGTCTGCATGGTCGACATTGGCGGGGGCACCACCGATATCGCGGTATTCACCGAGGGCGCCATCCGCCACACTGCGGTGATACCGATCGCCGGTGACCAGGTCACCAACGATATCGCCATGGCGCTGCGTACCCCGGCTCAGTATGCCGAGGAGATCAAGGTCAAGTACGCCTGTGCGCTGACCCAGCTGGCTTCCAGCGACGAAATGATCAAGGTGCCGAGCGTCGGCGACCGTCCCGCCAGAGACCTGTCTCGACAGTCGCTGGCCGAAGTGGTCGAGCCGCGTTACGAGGAATTGTTCACCCTGGTGCGCGACGAACTGCGCCGCAGCGGCTTTGAGGATCTGGTCGCCGCAGGGGTGGTGTTGACCGGTGGCACATCACGCATGGAAGGTGTGGTGGAGCTTGCCGAAGAGATATTTCACATGCCGGTCAGGGTCGCTTGTCCGCAGAATGTGAGGGGCCTGGCCGACGTGGTGCGAAATCCGATTTATTCGACGGGTGTCGGTTTGTTACATTACGCTCTACATGAGGCCCGTCAGGGTCGTGTCCACCAGGGGCAGGGTGGCACCATCTCGTCGCAATCGAGACGCGAGGACGTCTCCCGGCGTGGACCAGAGGAAAGGACTCCGGCGCTGGAAAAGATCAAAGGCTGGTTCAAAGGAAATTTCTGAAAGGGCCGCACAAGCGGCTCAGGAGACGGGGCAAATGTTCGAAGTCGTAGATAGCGCGCCCTCAAGCAGCGCGGTCATAAAGGTCATCGGCGTCGGTGGCGGCGGCGGCAATGCCGTCAATCACATGGTCGAGAGCAGCATCGAAGGGGTGGAGTTCATCTGCGCCAATACCGATGCTCAGGCGCTCAAGCGCGTCTCCGCCAAGACCGTGTTGCAGCTCGGCAGCGAGATCACCAAGGGGCTTGGCGCCGGTGCCAACCCCGAAGTGGGTCGTCAGGCCGCGATGGAAGATCGTGAGCGGATCGCCGAGTTGCTCGGTGGCGCCGACATGGTCTTCATCACCGCCGGCATGGGTGGCGGTACCGGCACCGGCGGGGCACCGGTGGTCGCTCAGGTCGCCAAGGAACTGGGCATCCTGACCGTCGCGGTGGTCACCCGCCCGTTCCCCTTCGAGGGCCCCAAGCGCATGCGCGCAGCGGAAGAGGGCATGAAGGAGCTGTCCGAGCATGTCGACTCGCTGATCACCATTCCCAACGAGAAGCTTCTGTCCGTGCTTGGCAAGAGCGCGACACTGCTGACTGCCTTCAGCGCCGCCAATGACGTCCTGCTGGGTGCCGTGCAGGGTATCGCCGAGCTGATCACCAGCCCGGGCATCATCAACGTCGACTTTGCCGACGTGCGCACCGTGATGTCAGAGATGGGCATGGCGATGATGGGCACCGGTGGTGCCACCGGCGAAAATCGCGCTCGCGAGGCCGCCGAGAAGGCGATCCGCAGTCCGCTGCTCGAGGATATCGATCTGCACGGCGCTCGCGGCATCCTGGTCAACATCACCGCTGGGCCGGATCTGTCGATCGGTGAGTTCAACGACGTCGGCGCCACGGTGCAGGAGTTCGCCTCCCAGGACGCCACCATCGTCGTGGGTACCTCCATCGACATGGACATGACCGACGAACTGCGGGTCACCGTGGTCGCGGCGGGTCTCGACAATCAGGTGTCACGCCAGCAGAAGCCGGCGGCGCAGCAGCAGGTTCGTCGTCCCGAGGCGCGCCAGCGTCCTCAGCAGAGTGCGATCAATCGCGCCCAGGGCGGCGCCGGTGTGGCCGCAGCGAGCAAGCCAGAGGCGCAGGAATCACCGCGTCCGCAGGCCGAGAAGCGCAAGTCTCAGGAGTTGGACGATTATCTCGATATTCCCGCCTTCCTGCGGCGTCAGGCGGACTGATCGAGAGCAGAGTGCGCGAAATTTCCGGGGTGCAGGGATCGAAAGGCGATGTTTTTTTGTTGAAACGTCCGTTTGGTGTTATAGTGAACGGTGTTTGATAACCAACGACTGCCTGGCGACTGCACAATGATCAGACAACGTACCCTCAAGAATGTCATCCGCGCCACGGGCGTAGGACTGCACTCCGGCAAGAAGGTCTACCTGACGCTTCGCCCCGCGCCGGTGGACACGGGCATTGTGTTCGTGCGCACCGACCTCGAGCCGGAGGTCCGCATTCCCGCCCAGGCGTTGAATGTGACCGACACCACTCTCTGCACCGCCCTGTCTCAGAATGGTGAGAAGGTCGCGACCGTGGAGCACCTGATGTCCGCCTTCGCGGGTCTCGGCATCGACAATGCCTACGTCGATGTGAGCGCGCCCGAAGTGCCGATCATGGACGGTAGTGCCGGACCCTTTGTGTTCCTGATCCAGTCCGCCGGGATCCAGGAGCAGAGCGCGGCCAAGAAGTTCATCCGCATCAAGCGTGAGATCAAGGTCAGCGAAGGCGACAAGGAAGCCGTCTTCCTGCCCCATCAGGGCTTCAAGGTCTCCTTTGCCATCGACTTCGATCACCCGGTGTTCGAGGACCAGAAGCAGACCGCCATGGTCGACTTCTCCACGACGTCCTTCGTCAAGGAGGTGTCTCGCGCGCGGACCTTCGGCTTCATGCGTGATCTCGAGTACCTGCGCTCGAACAACCTGGCGCTTGGTGGCAGCCTCGACAATGCCATCGTGGTGGACGACTACCGCATCGTGAACGACGGTGGTCTGCGCTACGACGACGAGTTCGTCAAGCACAAGGTGCTGGACGCCATCGGTGACCTTTACCAGCTCGGTCACAGCCTGATCGGCGAGTTCCGTGGCGTGAAGTCCGGCCACGCGCTGAACAACCAGCTGTGTCGTGCGCTCATCGAGCAGCCCGAGGCCTGGGAGATCGTGACCTACGAGAGCGAAGCCGAATCGGCGCCGATTTCCTACGCGGCACCGGCCATGGCGTGATGCAAGCCTCGGTGATGGCCAGGCCAAGGTTAGCCCCGCAGATCGCCAGTCTTCCGTAGCAACTTGTCTTCGGCCATCACTCGCTTGAACGCCGCCCCTCGGGGCGGCGTTCTGCTGTCTGGGGTTTCATGTTCGCCTCATGTTCACGTCGTGTTCGGCGTCGCCAAGCGGCGCGGGCAGGGTCGGGAGGCCGCGGCGCTGCCTTGTGGGTACCCCCGTGAGTGGCCCCATGAGTGGCCCGGGGGCGGCGATTCATGCGCGGGGAGCGCCGATGGGGCTAGGCGTCGTCTTTCCCTGAAGGCGACTCGGCGTGGGCCGCCAGGCGCTCCAGGGCGCGCTTGAGTCGCGGATCCTCGACATCGGCGGCGCAGCTCGAGAGCTCGTCACCGGCCTGGGCGGGCAGGCGCCTTACCTGGCGCGGCGCAACCTTGGCCGGGCGCACTGGGCGTACCTTGAGGTGGAAGCCGGTCACCGCCTGGAACTCCGGCAACTGGTGCAGGCAGTCGAGCAGACGCGGCTGCTCGTAGCGCAGACGGGTCAGCCAGGCTGCGCCGTCGGTGATCAGGGTCAGACGGCCGTCACGGAAGCCACCGACAAACAGGTGTTCCGCCAGGGTGGGCGAGAGTTCATTGCGCAGATGCTCCTGAGCGCGCTCGATCAGGCGCGCCATGCGCATCAGTCCGCCCAGTTCGCCGCGGCCCTGAAGAAGCCCTGTCATGGACTGGGCGCGGAACCGCTTAACCTTTATACTCATGTGCTTGTGTCTTGGGATGCCCCAGGATCAATGAATTTGTCGCTCGGCGGCGTTCGTCTGTGGAACGCAGGTGTCATGGCCGTTTGCATGATGGCCGCTCGAGTGATGGGCAGCCGGCATGGCGCCGGCCCGAGACTAGCACGCCAGGGAGTTCCCCGACAGCATGACTGCCATCGACCCACATCGCTGCTGCCCCCGCGAGGCTCGTGCCCGTCGGGTGGCCAGATGGTGGTTGGCAGGGCTGCTGGTGGGCTGCCTGCTGCCGGCGAGCCTGAGCGCCGCCGAATCTCCCCGAGCCACCGAGCGACTGGTGCAGATCTGCATCATGGCGCCGGCGGTCATCCGGGCCCATACCATGCTCAAGGCCTGCCGCCATCGGCTGGCCCGACATCCCCTCAAGACCCTGCCCAAACCATCGTCCCCGTCGGTGGCCTGGGCGGCGCCAATGCTGGTGCCGGTGGCCGCCCTCGACGTGGTGTCCCGCCGGGGTCCTCCTGACATCGCCTGAATTCGATGAAGCGTGACGGTCGCCAATGCCTGGCGGCCTCTTTTTCAGGTTCCAGATTTCAGGAAGTTTCATGATCAATTCTCTGCTGCGTAAAGTCGTCGGCTCCAAGAACGACCGCGACGTTAAGCGCATGTCCCGCCAGGTTCGCGCCGTCAATGAGCTCGAGCCGAGCCTCGAAGCCCTCGACGACGCTGCGCTGGCCGCCCGCACCGCTGAGTTCCGTGAGCGTCTGGCGGCCGGTGAGTCGCTCGATGCCCTGTTGCCCGAAGCCTTTGCCACCGTGCGCGAGGCCAGCAAGCGGGTGATGGGCATGCGTCACTTCGACGTACAGCTGATCGGCGGCATGACCTTGAACCGCGGCCGGATCGCCGAGATGAAGACCGGTGAGGGCAAGACCCTGGTCGCGACCCTGGCGGTGTACCTCAACGCCTTGCCCGGCAAGGGCGTGCACGTGGTCACGGTCAACGACTACCTGGCCCGGCGTGACGCCAACTGGATGCGCCCCCTGTATGAGTTTCTCGGCCTGTCGGTAGGCGTGATCTACTCCGGCCAGACCTCCGAGGAGAAGCGTGACTCCTACGCCTGCGACATCACCTACGGCACCAACAACGAGTTCGGCTTCGACTACCTGCGCGACAACATGGCGTTTTCGCTGGAAGACAAGGTTCAGCGGGAACTGCACTTTGCCATCGTCGACGAGGTGGACTCCATCCTTATCGATGAGGCGCGCACGCCGCTGATCATCTCCGGTGCGGTGGACGAGAACACCGAGCTGTACAAGGTGGTGGATCGGCTCGCCAGGGAGCTCACGCCCTGCAGCGACGAGGAAGATCCCGAAAGCGGCGACTTTACCCTCGACGAGAAGCAGAAGCAGGTCGAGGTGACCGAGCGCGGTCACCACAAGGTCGAGGAGCTGATGCGCGCCCAGGGGCTGCTCGGCGAAGACGACTCGCTCTACGCCGCCCAGAACCTCAACCTGTTGCAGCATATGCACTCGGCGCTGCGTGCGCGCCACCTGTACCACCCTGACGTCGACTACATCGTCAGCGAGGGACAGGTGGTCATCGTCGACGAACACACCGGGCGTACCATGCCGGGCCGTCGCTGGTCCGAGGGCCTGCACCAGGCGGTGGAAGCCAAGGAGGGTGTGACCGTCCAGCGCGAGAGCCAGACCCTGGCCTCCACCACCTTCCAGAACTACTTCCGCCTGTACGAGAAGCTGTCCGGGATGACCGGTACCGCCGATACCGAGGCCTTCGAATTCCGTCAGATCTACGGGCTCGATGTGGTGGTCATCCCCACCAACAGGCCGCTGGCGCGCAAGGACATGAACGACCTCGTCTACCTCAGCGCCGAAGAGAAGTTCGAGGCGATCATCGAGGACGTCAAGGTCCAGGTCGAGGCCGGCCGTCCGGTGCTGGTGGGTACCGCGTCCATCGAGACGTCCGAATACCTGGCCGAGTTGATGCGCAAGTCCGGCATCGACTTCAACGTGCTCAACGCCAAGCAGCACCAGCGCGAGGCCGAGGTCATCGCCCAGGCCGGGCGCCCAGGTGCGGTGACCATCGCGACCAACATGGCCGGTCGTGGTACCGATATCGTGCTCGGCGGCAACTGGGAGGCCGAAGCGGCCAAGCTGGAGAACGCCAGCGACGCCGAGAGAGAGGCATTGAAGGAGGCCTGGCGCGAGCGCCACGAGGCGGTGCTGGCCGCTGGTGGCCTGCACGTCATCGGCTCCGAGCGCCATGAGTCACGGCGCATCGACAATCAGCTGCGTGGTCGTAGTGGCCGCCAGGGCGATCCGGGCTCGACCCGCTTCTTCCTGTCGCTGGAAGACAACCTGATGCGTCTGTTCGGTTCCGAACGGGTGCAGAAGCTGATGCAGGCGCTGGGCCTGGAGCGGGGCGAGGCCATCGAGCACAAGATGGTGTCCAACGCCGTCGAGCGTGCCCAGAAGAAGGTCGAGGGTCGCAACTTCGATATCCGCAAGCAGCTGCTCGAGTACGATGACGTGGCCAACGATCAGCGTCGCGTGATCTACGAGCAGCGCAACGAGATCCTGGCCGCCAGCGACGTCTCCGACAACGTCATGGGCATTCGTGAAGAGGTGCTGGACGAGGCCATCAGTGCCTACGTGCCACCCCAGAGCCTGCCCGAGCAGTGGGATCTGGCGGGGCTCGAGGCTCACCTCAAGAGCGAGTACCAGTTGGACGCGCCGGTGGTGCAGTGGGCCGAGGAGGACGAGCGCTTCCACGAGGAGCAGCTGCGTGAGCGACTGCAGACCCAGCATCGCGAGACCTATCAGGCCAAGGTCGCCATCGCCGGCGAGGAGCTGATGCGGCGCTTCGAGAAGCAGGTCATGCTGCAGGTGCTGGACACCCGCTGGAAGGAACACCTGCAGTCCATGGACCATCTGCGTCGTGGTATCCATCTGCGTGGCTACGCTCAGAAGAATCCGAAGCAGGAGTACAAGCGCGAATCCTTCGAGCTGTTCCAGAACCTGCTGACCAATATCAAGGCCGACGTCACCCGTATCCTCAGTCACGTGCAGGTGCGTGCCCCCGAGGAGGTGGACGCCCTGGAGCGTCAGCGTCGCGAGGCCCTGGCCCGTGAGAGCGCCCAGGCGGCCAGTCGCCACGACGCACCTGCCGCGACGGACGCCGAGATGGCCGACGAGGGCGGCGAGCGTCACGTCAACGAGGTTGCCGATCAGCGCCCGGTGCGTCGAGACGCCCCCAAGGTTGGCCGCAATGATCCCTGCCCCTGCGGCTCCGGCAAGAAGTACAAGCAGTGCTGCGGCAAGCTCAGCTGAGCAAGCCTCGCAACCCATGACGACGGCGACCCCGGGCTTCAAGGCCTGGGGTCGTCTTTGACGCAAGGAGAAAACAATGGCAGTCGGTGACAGCATTTTTCCGGCAATGGGGCCGATCCCCGGGGTTCGCCTGGGCAGTGCCATGGCGGGCATCAAGAAGCCGGGCCGGCGTGATCTGGTGGTGATCGAGGTGGCCCCGGGCGCCAGGGTGTCCGGCACCTTTACCCGCAACGCCTTCTGCGCGGCGCCGGTCCATGTGGCCCGCCAGCATCTGGCCGCGGGCGACGCGGTTCGCTACCTGGTCATCAATACCGGCAATGCCAACGCCGGCACCGGCGAGATCGGCATGCGCGACGCCCACGCCACCTGTCAGGCGCTGGCCGAACTCGCCGAGGTGTCGGCCGACCAGGTGCTGCCGTTCTCCACCGGCGTGATCGGCGAACCGCTGCCGATGGAGCAACTTCTCGGTGGCCTGCCAGAGGCGCTCGACCAGCTCGACGACGGTGGCGACGCCTGGGCTCTGGCGGCCGAAGGCATCCTCACCACCGACACCCGGACCAAGGGCGCGACCCGCCAGGTGACGCTCAAGCAGGGCACTGTCACCCTCAATGGCATCGCCAAGGGGTCGGGCATGATCCGTCCCGACATGGCCACCATGCTGGGTTTTGTCGCCACCGACGCGGCGATCGAGTCCGAGCGTCTTGATGCCCTGCTCAGGGAGGGCGTCAAGCGCTCGTTCAACAGCATCACCGTGGACTCCGATACCTCGACCAACGACGCCTGCATGCTGATCGCCACCGGCCAGGGCGCAGCACTCGCCGATGACGATGACGAGCGGATATTTCGTCAGGCCCTCGATGAGGTGCTGGTGGAGCTGGCCCAGGCGATCATTCGCGACGGCGAGGGTGCGACCAAGTTCGTCACCCTGAATGTCAGCGGTGCCCTGAGCGTCGAGGAGGCGCGCGAGGTGGCCTTTACGGTGGCCCATTCGCCGCTGGTAAAGACCGCGTTGTACGCCAGTGACGCCAATTGGGGGCGTATCCTCGCTGCGGTGGGGCGTGCCCGGGTCGAGGACTTCGATGTCGATCGGGTGACCATTGATCTGGGCGATGTGCGCCTGGTCGAGAACGGTGGGCGTGCTGAGGGCTACAGTGAGGACGCCGGCAGTGCGGTGATGGCGGCAGAAGAGATCACCATTGCCATCGATCTGGGGCGTGGTGACGCTGCCGCGCGGGTGTGGACCTCCGACCTGTCCCACGACTATGTATCGATCAACGCCGACTACCGCAGTTGATTCCGCATGGGTTCGTCGGCGGCAGATGAATCTCGGCCGGTGAATCGGTATCCTGTGTCGTCTTTTTTGCCTGTCCGGCGGGTAGCGGTGGAGCCGATCCATCGGCGATGCATCAGCGGCAGATGAATCTCGGCGAGCGAATCGGTATCCTATGCCGACTTTTATCGCCCTCCCGACTGAAAACTGGTGCGGGCGTGGCCCGCGAACCGAAGCTGGTATTGTTGAATGAACACTATGGTGAAGAGAAGGGTGCACGTGGCGGCGGCCGCCATCATCAGCCCGAACGGTGACGAAGTGCTGCTGGCCCGGCGTCCTTCCAATGTGGACCACGGCGGCCTGTGGGAGTTTCCCGGTGGCAAGCTGGCGCCCTACGAGACCGGGCTTGAGGCGCTCAAGCGCGAGCTGCACGAAGAACTCGGCATCGAGATTCGTCGCGCCCAACCGCTGATTCGCATCCACCACGAGTACTCCGACAAGCACATTCTGCTCGACGTCTGGCAGGTCAAGGACTTCTCCGGTGAGCCCTTCGGTCGCGAAGGACAGGCGGTACGCTGGGTGCCCATGGGCGAGCTGATTGGCTATCCCTTCCCGGCCGCCAACCTGCCGATCCTGCGTGCGGTGATGCTGCCCTCGGAATACCTGATCAGTGACGAGGAAGCCGACGAGGACGCCTTTGACGCCAAGCTCGAGCGGGCCCTCGAGGAAGATGGCGTGCGTCTGGTTCAGCTGCGCGCCAAGACCCTCGACGAGGACGCCTACGTGGCCCGTGCGGAGCGTGCCCTGGCGCTGTGCCGTCGTTACGGTGCCAAGCTGATGCTCAACGGTGAACCGGAGCTGCTCGAGCGGATCGATGCCGATGGTATCCATCTGACCAGCGAGCGGCTGATGGGCCTGGAGCGTCGCCCCATCGCCGAGGCCAAGTGGTTGGCGGCCTCGACCCACGACAAGGCCCAGCTCGACCAGGCCCACGCCATTGGCTGCGACTTCGTGACCCTGTCACCGCTGCGCACCACTCCGTCCCATCCGGAAGTGGCACCGATCGGCTGGCATGACTTCCAGCAACTGGTCGAACGCGCCGGCATGCCGGTCTACGCGCTGGGTGGCATGACGCGCCACGACGCCAGCCATGCCCGCGCCGTGGGGGCCCAGGGGATCGCCTCGATCCGCGACTTCTGGCGCTAAGGCGTTGGCGAAAAGGGCCAGCACCGGCCGCTAGCTACCAGATGCAAGAAACCCCGCCAGGGAGACCTGGCGGGGTTTCTTGCGTTCAGGGGCATGTCGTTCCATTGCCGCTTGGCTCTGTTCTCAAGCTCGACGAGCGTCGGCGCTTTTCGTACAAGCCCTGGGCTTTATGCGAGAAGTCGACGAAGCCCGGCTCTTTGGCGGCAAGCCCTAGTCGCGGTAGCGGCGGGTCAGGTCCCCATAGGCATCGATGCGCCGGTCCCGCAGGTAGGGCCATATCCGCCGCACGTTTTCGCCATGGTCGAGATCCAGGGTCACCAGCAGGGTCTCGGGCTCGGTGCCGGCGTGGGCCAGCAGCTCCCCCTGGGGCCCGGCGACAAAGCTGCCGCCCCAGAAGTCGATGCCCTCGCTGACCTTCGAGTGATCCTCCTCGTGGCCCACCCGGTTGGCGACCAGCACCGGGACACCGTTGGCCACGGCGTGGCTGCGCTGGATCAGCGTCCAGGCGTCCTTCTGGCGCGTCTTCTCGGCGTCGTCGTCGCCCGGCGCCCAGCCGATGGCGGTGGGGTAGAGCAGCAGTTCGGCACCGGCCAGGGCCATCAGGCGCGCGGCCTCCGGGTACCACTGATCCCAGCACACCAGTACCCCGAGCCGGCCCACCGAGGTGTCGATGGGGGTGAACCCTTGTCCGAGAGAGGCGTCATGATCTCCGGGGGTGAAGTAGAACTTCTCGTAGAAGCCCGGGTCGTCGGGGATATGCATCTTGCGGTAGTGACCCACCGCGCCCTTGGCGCCGTCGTAGACCACTGCCGTGTTGTGATAGATGCCCGGCGCGCGGCGCTCGAACAGCGAGCCCATCAGCACGATGTCGAGCTCTGCGGCGAGTTCGGCCAGTCGTGTGCCGGTGGGCCCGTCCAGCGGCTCCGCCAGGTCGAACAGGGCCGGATCCTCGTACTGACAGAAGTAGTGGGTGGCGTGGAGTTCCTGCAGCATCACCAGTCTGGCACCGCGGCCTGCGAGATCGCGGATGCTCGCTTCACTGGCGTCAAGGCTTCTGGCCTTGTCGGGCCAGGCGGGTTGCTGGACCAGGCCCACGGTCAATTGGCGTGTCATCGGCGGTCTCCTTCGGCGGTGGTGAGGGTGCCCTGGGGCCACTGCATGGTCAGGCAGTGCAGGCTGCCGTGTTGAACGATGGCGGCGCTGGCGTCCACCGGGATGATATCCCGGTCGGGGAAGGCCCCGGCCAGGGCGTCGAGCGCCGCCAGATCGTGACGATCGCCGTAGACCGGCACCAGCACCGCCCCGTTGATGATCAGGAAGTTGGCGTAGGTGGCCGGCAGGCGGTGGCCATCCTCGGCGTCATGGCAGGCGCTAGGCCAGGGCAGCGGTACCAGGCGATAGGGCGAGCCGTCCGCGCGGGTCAGCGCCTTGAGTTCGCGCTCCATGGCGGCGAGCTCGGCGTAGTGCGCATCGCTCGGATCATCGCAGCGCACATAGGCGATGGTCTGGGGATCACAGAAGCGCGCCAGGGTATCGATATGGCTGTCGGTATCGTCGCCTTCGAGATGTCCGTGGCAGAGCCACAGCACCCGTTGGATGCCCAGCGTCTCGGCCAGCCAGGTCTCGATATCGGCCCGCGACATCGAGGGGTTGCGGTTGGGATTGAGCAGACAGGCCTCGGTGGTCAGCAGCGTCCCTTCGCCATCGGTCTCCAGGGCGCCGCCCTCCATGATCACCGCGCTCTCGCTTGTCGGGCAGGCGATCAAGCCGGCATCCTTGAGCTGGCGGGTCAGGGTGTTGTCGCGATCGGCCGGAAACTTGCCGCCCCAGCCGTTGAAGCCGAGGTCATGGAAGGTAACGCCGTCGCCGTCACCGGTCGCCAGCGGGCCATGGTCCCGGGCCCAGGTGTCGTCGGCGTCGACCACGGTCAGGCGCAGACGCTCGGGTGGCGCGCCTCGGGCCAGCAGGCGGCCTGACAGCGCCTCGCCGGTGTCACGGTCGGGCACCCCGATGATCACGCTCTGATAACGACTGATGATCAGGGCGAGCTGCTCGAGCATCGCCTCGATGGCGGGCAGCGTCGGCGCCCAGTCGCTGTCGCGGCGGGGCCAGGTCAGCTGGACGGCATCCTGAGGGTGCCATTCGGGTAGCAGGCGGGGCATGGGTGATGTCCTGGGGCCAAGAAACGGCGAAATGTAGGCGGCTGTGATCGAAGATGCAAGGATCTCGCAATTCCTCTGCCGTGGCGATGCAGTCGCTCGCAAAAAACCGTACCATGACGGCCCGCCGACAAGGAACGAGTCCATGCTTGATCGATTGCCCTTTCTGATCGGGTTGCGTTATGTGCGAGCCAAGCGACGCAACCACTTCATTTCGTTCATCTCGCTGACCTCCATGCTGGGTCTTACCCTGGGCGTGGCGGTGCTGATCCTGGTGCTCTCGGTGATGAACGGCTTCGACCGGGAGCTGCGCCAGCGGGTGCTGGGCATGGTGCCCCACACCCAGATCGAACAGGCCGGTGGGATGACCGACTGGCAGCCCCTGGCCGAGCGCCTGACCCAGCGCGAACATGTCATCGGGGCGGCGCCCTATATCCAGCAGCAGGGCATGTTCTCGGTGGCCGGGCGCAATCAGGGCGCCATGGTCAACGGCATCGAGCCCGAGTGGGAAAGCCGGGTGTCGATCGTCGACGAGAACATGTCGCGTGGCTCGCTGGACGACCTCAAGGCAGGGGAGTGGCACATCGTGCTCGGCTCCATCCTCGCCAACAACCTCAACGTCGACGTGGGGGACAGCGTGACCCTGCTGGTGCCGGAGGCCTCGATCACCCCGGCAGGCGTCTTCCCCAGGCTCAAGCGCTTCACCGTCAGCGGCATCTTCAGTGTCGGTGCCGACCTGGACGCCAACCTGGCCTACGCCAACATCGAGGACATGCAGACCCTGGCGCGCATGGGGGACAGCATTGGCGGGCTGCGTCTGGAGCTCGACGATCTGTTCCTGGCCGGTCAGGAGACCCAGGCCATCGTCAATGAGCTGGGCGGTGGCTATCGCGGCTACGACTGGACCTTCACCCGGGGCAACCTGTTCCAGGCGATCCAGATGGAAAAGCGCATGATCGGCCTGCTGCTGACCGTGATCATCGCCGTGGCTGCCTTCAATATCGTCTCGACCCTGGTGATGGTGGTGACCGACAAGCACGCCGACATCGCCATCCTGCGGACCATAGGCGCCACCCCGGGTTCGATCATGGGCATCTTCATGGTCCAGGGTATCGCCATCGGGGTGATCGGTATCGTCATCGGGGTCGCGCTGGGTATTCTGCTGGCGCTGACGGTGTCCGATATCATTGCCTTCGTCGAGTCGACTCTGGGCATCCACTTCCTCGACGCGGGTGTCTACTTCATCAGTGACCTGCCGTCCCAGCTGATCTGGAGCGATGTCTATCAGATCGTGGGGGCCGCCTTCGTGCTGACTTTCCTGTCCACCCTGTATCCGGCCTGGCGCGCGGCGCGGGTCCAGCCTGCCGAGGTGCTGCGCTATGAATGATTCGGTAATCGCCAAGCCTGGTGTCGAGGCGTCGACCCCCGCCGGCAACGATCTGATGCTCGAGTGCCGCGAGTTGTCCCGGGTCTACGATGAAGGTCCCGCCGACCTGGTGGTGCTCGACCAGCTCGAGCTCAAGGTGCACGCCGGCGAGCGAGTCGCGGTGGTCGGCAGTTCCGGCTCCGGCAAGACCACCCTGCTCAACCTGCTCGGTGGCCTCGACAGCCCCAGCGCCGGCGAAGTACGGGTGGCCGACACCGTGTTGCACAAGATGGGCGACGCCGAGATCGGGCGCTTCCGCAATCGCCACATCGGCTTCGTCTACCAGTTCCACCATCTGCTGGCGGAGTTCTCGGCGCTGGAGAACGTGGCGCTGCCGTTGATCATTCGCGGTAGCCGCAAGCGTGACGCCGAGGACAAGGCGCGTGCTCTGCTGGACAAGGTAGGGCTGGGCCCCAGGGCCGAACACAAGCCCGGCGAGCTGTCCGGCGGTGAGCGCCAGCGTGCGGCGATCGCCAGGGCCTTGGTCACCGATCCCAGCCTGATGCTGATGGACGAGCCCACCGGCAACCTCGACAAGCACACCGCCGCCAGCATCCTGGCGCTGATGGATGAGCTTGCCGCCAGCGCTCGCTGCGCCTTCGTCATCGTCACCCATGACCCGGCCCTGGCCGCCCATCAGGACCGCGTGCTGAGACTCGACAACGGCAAGCTGCACGCCGAGTAGGTCTTTCGCAGCGTCCAGAAGAAGCCAGAAGAAGGCCCCGATGCAATCGCATCGGGGCCTTCTTTCGTAGGGGATTGCTTGTCCGGGCTTTCTCGGCAGACCAGCGGGAACGGCGCCGGGCCGAGCAGGGCCTTTTGCGCAGGCTGAGTCAGTGCGGCTGGGGCAGTGTGGCTGGGTCGATGCGGTTGAGTCAGTGTGGTTGGTTCAGTGCGGCTGGGTCCTGCGGCGTCGCCGGCGCGCGCGTGCCTTCCAGCTGCGTGCCACCTGCCAGCGCCATAGCAGGCGTATCACCAGGTTGGCCAGGCCGCCGACGGCGATCGCCGCCACAAGCGAGCCGATCAGGAGGGACGGCAGGATGTCCAGCAACTGGGACTGCAGCCAGTCGGTGGTCAGCCGATGGGGCGCCTCCAGCGCCGGGCGTTGCATCAGCCAGGCGCCGAGACAGTAGTTGGCGTAGAAGATGATCGGCATCGTCAGCGGGTTGGTGATCCACACCAGAGCCACCGACAGCGGCAGATTGCAGCGTCCGACACGGGCGCCGAGGGCGGCGACGACCATCTGACACGGGATCGGCAGCAGCGCGCTGAACAGGCCAACGCTGAAGGCGTTGGCCACGCTGCGGCGCGTCAGCACCCACAGGGCGGGGTCGGCGATCAGGTGCGCCATGAAGCGTAGCGAGCGCTGCCGGCGCAGGGCGTCCGGCGAGGGCAGATAGCGCTTGAGTAGTCGACGCGGCATGGCGAATCAGCTCGAGGCTGCGGATGCGTGGCTATTATCCATACAAGCCGCCGCCCTTGCCATGACGTCGGCCAACGATGGGCATGCGTGACGCCGCCGACAGGCTGTCGGGCTTCGGGGCCCCAAGCCTCCAGGGCTCCAATGCTCCAGGGCTTCGGGGCCCCAAGCCTCCAGGGCTCCAGGGCTCCAGAGAGAGGGCGATGGAATCTGACGAAGATTGGCAACGATCGATACGTCGGCCGCCAGGCCGCTCCTGTCAAGGCACCTGTTCCCTCTCGCTGGCATGGGCGCTGGCCTTGGGCAGCGTCCTTGGAGGCGCCGGTCTGACGCTGCCCGAGGCCGCCCTCGGCCTGAATCTGCTGACAGTGGCGGCACTGGTATCACTGGCCTTGCGCCGGACGGCGGCGCTGCTGGTCTGTCTGGCCGGGCTGTGGGTGCTTGGCTGTCTGTTGCAGCAGCAGGCGGCCCGCTTGCCCTCGGGGCTTGCCGGGGTGCCGCTGACGGTCGAGGGGCGGGTGTTGGCAAGTCGCCAGAGCGATGGCCTGCAGCGTCTGACCATGAGGGTCGAGAGCTGCCGTCCGCTGGAAGCCGGGCTGCCTGACTGCTCGGGACTCGAGCGGATACGGGTCAGTCGCTATAGCACCATGGACGGCGAGGTCGGGACCGCGTCGGCAACAGCGCACACGATGATGGCCGTCGGTGAGCGCTGGCGGTTCGATGTACGACTACGCCCACCTGGTGGCCTCGCCAATCCCGGGCGCTTCGACTATCGCCGCTGGCTGTGGCGGGAAGGCATCCACGCCACCGGGTCGGTCATCGGACAACCGCCGCCGCAACGCTTGGCCGCCGCACCCCGGGACCCACGCCGAGTGTTACTGCGACAGCTCGATGGCCAGCCGCTGCATGAGACGACGCAGCGCTGGCTGGCGGCCTTGACCCTGGGGCGTGGCGAGCGACTCGAGGCCGACGACTGGGCGCTGCTCAACGCCACCGGGACGACCCATCTGGCGGTGGTGTCCGGGCTGCACGTGGGCCTGGTGGCAGCGCTGGCGCTGACCCTGTCGCGCCTGGTGGCGCGGTTGATTCAGCCGGGGCGCTGGCGGCTTTTGCGTTGGCCGTGGCTGGCCGCCGCAACGGCCACCAGCGGCTTTGTCTGGCTGGTCGGCGCCGAACCGCCGGCGCTGCGGGCACTGGTGATGGTCCTTATCGCCCTTTGGGTGGCCGGGGGGCGGCATTCTCCTTCGCCGTGGCAGGGCTGGGCACTGGCCTGGGCGGTGGTCGTGCTGTGGGATCCTTTGGCGCTGTGGCGCCCCGGGCTTTGGCTGTCCTTCGGTGCTGTAGCCCTGCTGATCCTGATGTGGCAGGGCAGGCAGGTGCCGTCCGGGCTCAAGGGTGCCTTGGTGGCGCTATTGCGTACCCAGCTGTTGCTGGCGCTACCCATGGCGGGTCTGGTGCTGCTGGCGATGGGTCAAGTGGCGCCGTTGGCCCCCTTGGCCAATCTGCTGGCGGTGCCCCTGGTGACGCTGGTGCTGGTGCCGCTGGGGATGCTGGGCTGGGTGCTGTCGACGGTGTCGTCTGAGGCGGCGATGGCGAGCTGGTGGCTGTTCGAAGCGGGCCTTGAGGTGATGCTGGCGTCGTTGCGGATGTTCGCCGAACTGTCACCCGGTCTGTCGCTGCGAGAAGGAGGGCGCTGGACACTCGGTATTCTGCTGCTGGGCCTGGGCGCGCTGCTGTTGCTGCCTGGCCTGGGTGCCGGGCTGCGATCAGCAAGCCTCCTGGCACTTGTTGCGGCCATGGCGATGATGCCGGCCTTCGGTGGCAGGCCTGGACTGGGCGAGGTACGGCTGATGGTCTGGGACGTGGGGCAGGGGCTGATGGTGGAGCTGATCACCGCCCGTCATCGACTGCTGTACGACAGCGGTCCTCGCTTTCGCTCCGGCTTTACGCCGCTGGCGTCCATCTGGGCAGCTCCGCAAGCCTTCGACGAGGTGGTGATCAGCCACGCCGACCAGGACCACGCAGGAGGACTCGCCAGCCTGGCGCGCGATCACCGGGTGGCTCATTGGTGGCACCCCGAGGGCGAGACGCTGGCGCTGTCGGCGCACGCGCCGCGACACCCTTGTCATGCCGGGGAGGGCTGGCGCTGGGACGGTGTCGACTTCACCTTTCTGTGGCCGCCTGCCTCGGCCGGCAGCGCAACGGCAAGCGACGTTGCCGGGCATGGCAGCAATGATCGCTCCTGCGTGCTGCTGGTGAGTACCGCCGGTGGCAGCGTGTTGCTTACCGGCGATGCGGGAAAACGCGTCGAGCGCTTCCTGATCCCGCGCTTGCCGCTGGCGCCTGCGGTTCTGGTGGTGGGGCATCATGGCAGCGCGGACAGCACCGGCGAGGCCCTGGTGACGGCCAGGCCGCCCCGCCTGGCGGTGATTTCCCGCGGTGCCTACAATGGCTTCGGTCATCCTGCCGACCAGGTGGTGCGTCGCCTGCGACGCGCCGGCAGTTGCCTGATGGACACCGCTGTGGATGGGCGAGTGAACATCCTCTTGTCCCAGGCCGGGATAGCGGCGGCGCAGGGTATCCATCCCCGTCTGACCGGTGGCGGTGTCGAAGGCCCCTGCCATGGGGTAGAATCGCGGCACTGAATCTCACTGCCCTGTGTGTCGGCCGGCCAGGAGCGACGCCGCGTCCGCTGTCGGCGGCAGACGGCCGTGCGGGCCCGGGTGATCGCCACCTGGACCATCCGCGGCGGCCAGACAGGACCGATTCCCTCGCAACTGGAGCCAACGTGATCGAATACTCCGGCTGGACGCTCTACAAGCGTCTTCTTGGTTACGTCAAACCCTTCTGGAAGTCCTTTCTCGTCGCCGTGGTCGGCTACGCCATCTACGCGGCGTCCAGTACCGCCCTGGCCGAGATGATGAAGCGCCTGATCGATGGCATCCAGAATCCCGACGCCGCCTTTCGTCTGTTTCTGCCGCTGTTCGTCGTCGGCATGTTCGGCGCCAGGGGTGTCGGCACCTTTCTCGGCACCTACTTCATGAGCAACGTCGCACGCAACATGGTGCACGCGCTGCGCTGTGACGTCTTCAACCATATGCTGCGCCTGCCGGGGCGCTTCTTTGACAATCATTCTTCCGGCCACCTGATCTCGCGGGTGACCTACCATGTGGAGCAGGTGACCGGCGCAGGCACCAAGGCGATCACGGTAATCCTCCAGGAGGGCCTGTTTGTACTCGGCCTGCTGGGCTATCTGCTGTGGACCAACTGGATGCTGACGCTCTTGTTCATGGCCGTGACGCCGCTGATTGGTGGCGTGGTGAGCTACGCCAGCAAGCGCTTTCGGCGCATTTCCAAGCGCATCCAGCGCTCCATGGGGGACGTCACCCACGTCGCCTCCGAGGCCTTGACCGGCTACCGCGTGGTGCGTACCCACGGCGCCGAGAAATACGAGATGGGGCGCTTCCACGACGCCAGTGAAGTCAACCGTCGCCAGAGCCTGAAGGAGGCCCTGACCAAGGCCACCAGCACCCCGGTCATCCAGATGCTGGTGGCACTGTCGCTGGCGCTGCTGGTGTGGCTTGCCATGTCACCGGCGCTGATGGACAACATGACGCCGGGCGAATTCGTGGCCTTCATCACCGCCGCCTCGCTGATGGCCAAGCCGATTCGCTCGCTCAGCGAGATCAACGGCACCATCCAGAAGGGTATCGCTGCCTCCAGTGAACTGTTCGGGCTGCTCGACGAGCCTGAGGAACGCGATACCGGAACCCTGATGCCCGAGCGCCTGCAGGGGCGGATACAGCTCGAACAGGTGCGTTTCGCCTACGGAGACGATCAGCCCGAGGTGCTCAAGGGCATCGACCTGGACGTGCGCAAGGGCGAGATGGTGGCCATCGTCGGCCGCTCGGGCAGCGGCAAGTCGACCCTGGTCAGCCTGTTGCCGCGCTTCTACCGACCGACGGGCGGGCGTATCCTGATCGATGGCACCCCCATCGAGGAGTACCAGCTGACGGCGCTACGACAGCAGATTGCGCTGGTGTCCCAGCAGGTGACGTTGTTCAACGCTACCATCGCCGAGAACATCGCCTACGGGGTCCCCGATGCCGATCCTGCTGACATCGAGGCGGCGGCCCGCGCCGCCCATGCCCATGAGTTCATCGAGCGCATGCCCGGCGGCTACCAGGCGCTGGTCGGTGACAACGGTGTGATGCTCTCCGGTGGTCAGCGTCAGCGCATGGCGATCGCTCGGGCGATCTTCAAGGATGCTCCCATCCTGATCCTCGATGAGGCGACCTCGGCGCTGGACACCGAGTCCGAGCGCCATATCCAGGCGGCCCTGGAAGAGGTCTGCAAGGATCGCACCACCCTGGTCATCGCCCACCGCCTGTCGACCATCGAACGGGCCGACCGCATCCTGGTCATGGAACAGGGCGAGATCATCGAACAGGGCTCCCACGCCGAGCTGCTGGAACGCGATGGCGGTGCCTATGCCGCGTTGCACCAGCTGCAATTCCAGGAGGCGTAGATGGGGCTTGGGCAGCGCTGGCTCGAGGCGGCCTATCGTGGGGCTCCCTGGCTTGCCGTCCTGCGGCCGCTGGAGGCGCTCTATCGCCGCGAGGTACGCCGGCGAGCCGACGCCTTTGCGCGTGGCGACAAGCCGGTGTGGCGCGCTTCGGTACCCGTCATCGTGGTCGGCAACCTGACTCTCGGCGGCACCGGCAAGTCGCCGCTGGTCGCCTGGATGGGGCGGCACCTGGCCGAACGCGGCTTTCGCCCCGGGATTCTGTCACGGGGCTACGGTGGCAAGGCCGATGGCTACCCCCTGCACCTTGCCGACGATACACCAGTAGCGGCCAGCGGCGATGAGCCGCGAATGCTGGCCGATCAGACCGGGCTGCCGGTGGTGGTCGACCCGGACCGCCCGCGTGGGGCCCAGTGCCTGATCGACGCCGGTTGTGACGTCATCGTCACCGACGACGGCCTTCAGCACCATGCCCTGGGGCGTGATCTCGAGGTGGTGGTGGTGGACGGCAAGCGAGGCTTCGGCAATGGGCGCTGCCTACCGGCAGGGCCGCTGCGCGAACCGCTGGAGCGGCTGGAGCGCATCGACGCACTGATCGTCAACGGCGAATCGTCGAGCGCGCTTGCCGCCGACGGCTTCACCATGCAACTGGAGCCCGCCTGCTGGCGCAGGGTCGGTGACGACGAGCGGCGTCCACTGACGCCGCTGCCCTTCGCCACACCGGTCACCGCGGTGGCAGGGATCGGTCATCCGGAGCGTTTCTTTACCACCCTGTCGGAGCTGGGGATCGCCCATCGACCGGCCCCCTTTTCCGACCACCACCGGTTCAGCCCGGCCGACCTGACCACCAGCGACCAGCGACCTGTGGTGATGACCGCCAAGGATGCGGTCAAGTGTCGAAGCTTTGTTCCCGACGATTGCTGGGCCCTGGATGTAGAGGCTAGACCCGAGGCGTCCTTCGTGGCCTGGTTCGATCGGCGAGTGTCCGCCTGGCGAGGCACCGACGATGCGCAGGTCGCTCATGATACCGGGATCGCGCAGCGGCAGAGTGACTGAGCACTGCCGCCGAAGGCTCAAATTCAACAGGAGAAACGATGATGGACAAGGAACTACTGGCGATGCTGGTGTGCCCCCAGTGCCAGGGCAAGCTGCGCTACGACCGCGATGCCGGCGAGCTGTGCTGCCAGTTCGATGGCCTGGCCTATCCGATCCGTGACGGCATCCCGGTGATGCTGGTCGAGGAGGCGCGGGTCATGGAGGTCGACGAGACCCTCAAGACCAACCCCGGGCGGGGCACCTCCAGCACGGACGAGACGTGAAGGAGCGCTAGACGATGCAGGATTTTATCGTTGTCATACCGGCGCGTTACGGTTCGAGTCGTCTGCCCGGAAAGCCGCTGGCAGATATCGCCGGCCGACCCATGGTCGCCCGGGTCTGGGATCAGGCCCGGCGCTCCTCGGCGAGCCGAGTGGTGATCGCCACCGACGATGCGCGCATCGAAAGCGTGATGCTCGAGCTGGGCGCCGAGGTAGTGATGACCCGCGAGGACCATACCACCGGGACCGATCGGCTGGCGGAGGTGGTCGAGCGCCTGGCGCTGCCGGACGAGGCGGTGCTGGTCAACGTTCAGGGGGACGAACCGCTGTTGCCGCCCGAACTGATCGATCAGGTGGCGGGGCGGCTGATGCGCGACGAGGGCGCCTCGGTCGCGACCCTGGCCGAGTCCATTGGCGACGTCGACACCTTGTTCAACCCCAATGTGGTCAAGGTAACCCGGGCCGCATCGGGCAGGGCGCTGAGCTTTTCTCGCGCCCCGATGCCCTGGGACCGGGAGGGCTTTCGTGAGCCTCCGACGCTGCTCACCACCGACGCTTGGCTACGCCATATTGGCCTCTATGCCTATCGAGCGAGCTTTCTGCGGGCCTTCAGCCAGTGGCTGCCGGCTCCCATCGAACAGCTCGAACAGCTCGAGCAGTTGCGTGCGCTGCACTATGGGCACGCCATCCAGGTGGCGCTGGCCGAGCAGACGCCCGGGGCGGGGGTGGACACCGCCGAGGATCTTGAGCGGGTTCGCGCCCATTTCGGCGGCCAGCAGACGTCGCCGGACCAGTGAAGGCCAACGATCAGGAGACAAGCATGCGGGTACTGTTCGTATGTCTGGGCAATATCTGCCGCTCGCCCACCGCCGAGGGGGTAGTGAGGCAGCGACTCGAGGAGCACGGTCTGGCGGACCGGGTGGTGCTGGATTCCTGCGGCACCGGGCCCTGGCACGTGGGTGAGCCACCGGATGCCCGCGCCCAGCAGGCCGCGCGCAAGCGGGGAATCGATCTATCGAAGCTGCGCGGTCGCCAGCTCGAGGTCGCCGATTTCGAAACATGTGACTACCTGCTGGCGATGGACGCCGACAACCTGAGCGTGCTCGAGCGCCAGGCGCCGGCGAATTGCCAGGCCCATATCGGCCTCTTGATGGAGTTCGCCGGGGAGCCCGGCGTTGCGGTGCCGGACCCCTACTACGAGGGCGGCTTCGATGGTGTCTACGCGATGATCGAGCGTGCCGCCGATGGCCTGGTGGCCACCTTGTCGCAGCGTCTGGGGGCGTCGTCTTGAGGCCCGTCATAGGCCTCGATCAGGACTTGACCCGAGCCAACACCCTGGGGCTGCCCTGTGTCGCCGAAGAGGTCGTCGATGTCTTCAGTCGTGATCAGCTCGCCTCCCTGATCAGGCAGGTCGGAGACCGCCGATTGACCCTGCTCTCCGGCGGCAGCAATCTGATTCTGCCCGACTATCTGCCGGGGATGACGCTGCGACCGCGGCTCGATTACTGGTGGGTCGAGCGGTGCGGGCAGGATGCGCTGGTGCATGTCGGTGCCGGGGTCAACTGGCATCGACTGGTCATGGCGCTGGCGTCGAAGGGGTGGTGGGGCATCGAGAATCTGGCGCTGATACCCGGGCACTGTGGTGCGGCACCGGTACAGAACATCGGCGCCTATGGGGTCGAACTGGCCGATGTGCTTGAGTCGGTGACCCTGGTCCATCGCGACAGTGGTGCGGTGGAAAGCTTGCCGGCTGGTGCCTGTGGCTTCGGCTATCGGGAGAGCCGCTTCAAGGGGGAGTGGGACGGCAAGGTCATCATCACCGACCTCACCTTGAGGGTCAGCCGTCACGGCGCGCCGAAGCTTGGCTACGGCGATCTGGCGTCCCGGGTGGGGGAGGCCCCCGCTCCTCTGGCGGTGGCCGAGGCGGTCTGCCAGGTGCGCCGCGAGAAGCTGCCCGACCCCGAGCAGCTCGGCAATGCCGGCAGCTTCTTCAAGAATCCTGTGGTCGAGGCAGCGCGTGCCGGGGCACTGCGCGAGAGCTATCCGGGTATGCCGGCCTATGAACTGGAAGACGGACGGGTCAAGCTGGCGGCGGGGTGGCTGATCGATCAGTGCGGCCTCAAGGGCTGGCGACAGGGTCACTTTGGCGTCCATGATCGTCAGGCGCTGGTGCTGGTGCACCACGGTGGCGGCAATGCCACGGAATTGCTGGCGTTCGCCGACCAGGTGTCGGCGCGGGTCGCCGAACGCTTCGGTGTGACGCTCGAACGAGAGCCGCGCCTGGCCTGATTTGTAGCACCTGACTTGCCGGCACCGGAGGCGCTGTGTGAGTAACGAAAGCGCATAAATGAAAACGCCCGCGTCCTTGGACGCGGGCGTTTTGCTTTACGGCGAGTGATCAGCTGTTGTGGCCGTCACTTGCCTTTTCGGCCTCGAGCTTGCGACGCTCGCGCGGGTCGTTGTGGGCCCGGCGACGGCGACGGCGGCGAGGCGCCTGGCCATCATCAGTGGCGCCACTCAAGGCGTCGTCTTCGGCCTTGGCGTCAGTCTTGGCTTCTGTCTTGGCGTCGTCGGCCTTGGCGTCAGTCTTGGGCGCCTCGGCTTTCTCTTCCGCCTTGGCATCGGCCTTGGGTGCCTCCGCTTTCTCTGCAGCTTTCGCTACGGCTTTCTCTGCAGGTTGGGTGTCAGCCTTGGGAGTCTCGGCCTTTGGCGTCTCGGCCTTGGCTTCGGCTTTCGGCTCGGCTTTCTCTGTAGGCTTGGTGTCAGCCTTGGGAGTCTCGGCCTTTGGCGTCTCGGCCTTGGGGACCTCAGCCTTGGCTTCGGCTTTCGGCTCGGCTTTCTCGTCAGCTTTCTCTGCAGGCTTGGTGTCAGCCTTGGGGGCCTCAGTCTTGGGAGCCTCGGGCTTGGGAGCCTCAGCCTTGGCTTCGGCTTTCTCTGCAGCTTTCTCTGCAGCTTTCTCGACGGCCTTGGCGTCAGCTTTGGGAGTCTCGGCCTTGGCTTCGGCTTTCGGCTCGGCTTTCTCTCCAGGCTGGGCGTCAGCCTTGGGAGCCTTGGCTGCAGCTTCAGGCTGGGCGTCAGCCTTGGGAGCCTCGGCCTTGGCTTCGGTCTTCGGCTCGTCTTTCTCTACGGGCTTGGCGTCGTCCGACTTGGGAGCCTCGGCGTTGGCGACGGGCTTGGTATCCGCCTTGGGGGCTTCGGCTTTGGCGTCGGCCTTGTCGTCAGCCTTGGAAGTCTCGGCCTTGGCTTCGGCTTTTGGCTTGGCTTTCTCTGCAGCTTTCTCGACGGGCTTGTCGTCAGCCTTGGGAGCCTCGGCCTTGGCGTCAGTCTTGGCGTCAGCCTTGGGGGCTTCGGCCTTGGCTTCGGCTTTTGCTTCGGCTCTTGTTTCGGCTTTTGCTTCGGGCTTGGTCTGTTCGGCCGTAGCTTCCGCAGCGCTTGCCTGGCCCGCATCGGGCTGAGCTTCCTGAGCCGCGGCCGCGGCCGCTTCCGCCTGCAGGCGTTGCTGCTCTTTCAGCGCCTCGGGGTTGATGGCCTGCTTGCGGCTGCGGTTGCGCGGATTGTTGCGGGTGCGCTTGGGCTTGCTGTCCTTGGCAGCATCGCTGCTGGCAGCATCTGCCTGCTGCGTTTCACCGCGGCTGGCCGAACGGGGCGACTTGTTGTCGTCGCTCTTGCGGCTATCCGGCTGGCGGCTTTCCTGTTGACGACCCTCCTGCTGACGACCCTCTTGCTGACGTCCTTCAGCCTGGCGGTTGTCCTGCTGACGATTGTCGTCACGGCGAGAGCGCTGGCGGTTGTCGTTGCCGTCATTTCTGTCGGCTCGAGTGTCTGCCTTGCTGTCGGTGCGTGCGTCGTTTCGAGTCTCGCTGCGGCCGTCGCTCTTGGCGGCCGGCTGGCGGCGATCCTGCTGGCGACGGTCCTGGCTGTTGCCATCGCTACGGTTGGATCTGTTGCTGCTCTGACGCTGGCCGTTCTGGCTGCCACCACGGCGATTGCGCTGTCGCGTGTCGCTACCGCGCTGCTGGCCGCTGTCGCTGCGCTGTTGGGCGCCGCGCTGAGCATTGTCGTCGCGACTCGAGGATTGAGTGCGAGTGCTGCTCGAGCCTTGGCTGCCGCTCGCGGCGCCGTTACTGGTTTCTTCCTCGCCGCCGAGGAAGCGGGCGAAGCCCTTGACCAGTCGACCGAACAGGCCGGCGTTCTGAACCGCCTGACGAGACTCTGCGGGGCTCTGACGGCCTGACTGGCGATTAGCCTGAGGGCTGCTCTGCCTGCGGCTGGACGACGAGGCCTGGCGACCGGATTGAGCGCCCTGAGCGCTGGGCTGACGACTGGGCTGTGCGGGCTTGTCCTCGCTGGCAGCCTCTTCCTGGCTCAAGGAAGCGGGGGCAGGGGCGTTGTGGACTACGCTCTTGACCGCGGCTTCGGCGCGTTGCACCGGCTTGCCGAAGGCGGCGTCGGGCTCCTTGCCGACCTCGGTGTCGGTGGACAGCTCGAAACTGGAGGCGTTGGCGGTGCCTTCCTCGTCGACGTGGTCGTCGCGCAGACGCTGGACGTCGTAGTGGGGGGTGTCCATGTCCGGGCTTGGCAGGATGACCACGCGGACGCCCTGGCGACGCTCGATATCGGCCAGGATGGCGCGCTTCTCGTTAAGCAGATAGGTAGCGACAGGCACCGGCAGGATGGCGCGGATCTGAGCGCTGCGCTCCTTCATGGCCTCTTCTTCGATCAGGCGCATGACCGACAGCGAGAGCGAACGCACGTCACGGATGGTGCCCTGGCCGTCACAGCGGGGGCATACCACGCCGCTGGTTTCGCCGAGGGACGGACGCAGACGCTGACGCGACATTTCCATCAGGCCAAAGCGCGAAATACGGCCGATCTGTACCCGGGCACGGTCGAGCTTGAGGGCGTCGCGAGCGCGGTTTTCGACCTCGCGCTGGTTGCGTGCTGGCCCCATGTCGATGAAGTCGATGACCACCAGGCCGCCGATGTCACGCAGGCGCAACTGGCGAGCGATCTCGTCGGCCGCCTCCAGATTGGTCTGCAGCGCAGTCTCTTCGATGTCACTGCCGCGTGTCGCTCGCGCCGAGTTGATGTCGATGGACACCAGTGCCTCGGTGTGGTCGATCACGATGGAGCCGCCGGAGGGCAGCTTCACTTCACGCTCGTAGGCGGTCTCGATCTGCGACTCGATCTGGAAGCGCGAGAACAGCGGCACCTCGTCGGCGTACAGCTTGATCTTCTGCTGGTAGGACGGCATCACCTGGCGAATGAAGGCCAGCGCCTCCTGGTGCACCTCGGGGCTGTCGATCAGTACCTCGCCGATATCCTGGCGCAGGTAGTCGCGCATGGCGCGAATGATGACATTGGACTCGCGGTAGATCAGGAAGGGGGCGGCGCGCTTGCCGGCTTCCTCGGTGATGGATTCCCACACCTGTACCAGATAGTCGAGGTCCCACTGCAGCTCTTCGGGCGAACGACCGATACCGGCGGTACGCACGATCAGGCCCATCTTGTCGGGCACGCTGAGCTGGCCCATGGCTTCCTTCAGCTGGGCGCGTTCCTCGCCCTCGATGCGACGCGAGATGCCGCCTGCGCGGGCGTTGTTGGGCATCAGCACCAGGAAGCGGCCGGCCAGGCTGACAAAGGTGGTCAGGGCGGCGCCCTTGTTGCCACGCTCTTCCTTGTCGACCTGAACGATGACTTCCTGACCTTCCTTCAGTACTTCCTTGATGCTGGGGCGGCCGGAAGGCTCCTTGACGAAGTACTCGCGAGCAATTTCCTTGAGGGGCAGAAAACCGTGGCGTTCGGCGCCGAAATCGACAAAGGCGGCTTCGAGGGAGGGTTCCACGCGGGTGATCTTGCCGCGATAGATATTGGCTTTTTTCTGTTCCCTGGCACCGGATTCGATGTCCAGGTCGTACAGGCGTTGTCCATCCACCAGGGCGACACGCAGCTCTTCGGGCTGGGTCGCGTTGATGAGCATCCGTTTCATGTTGTCTCGCAATATGGGCGCGCCGGAGGGCGCCCATGGGCAACGGCAAGGGTGAACCGTTGGTGCAGCGTGCTTGTGCTCAGCGCATGTCGCGGAAGCTGCGCCCGGCCGCGACGTTACTTCATCAGGAACGTCACGGCATGATCATGTTGAGTACGGGGCGGAGGGAGGACGTGTCTCGGTGGGGCCTTGCCCATCCGGTCCTGCCGTCACCGCCAACACCTGGCATTCATCGATTCACCGCTGCCGGCCTCCGGCACGGTGTTGTACGTCTCCCGGCGACGGCCCACCCCTTCGGAAAGGTATCCAGCTGGGGTGGAGCGCGCCGGGCTCGGTGTTGTCACTTGACATCGGCGGCGGGACCTCTGTGGGTCGTCGCGGCCTCTGTGGCAAACGCTGTGTCAGTCACGTTTCGCTCGGGCCTGCGTGTCTAGTCGTGCAGGCGCTTGCAGGGGTCAATCGGACCCGGGGAGCGAACAAGCAATATAACAGCAATGCCAGGGGTCAGCAATTGGCGACAAGCTGCGCTAGAATGGCGCTTTATTGCGGGTTTCGAGTGGGGTGACAGCGTGGCCGAAGGGCGTGAAGTGCAGTGGGTGGAAGTGACCGAAGGCCAGGTCGGCCAGCGCGTCGACAATTTTCTGATGAGTCGCCTCAAGGGCGCCCCCCGTTCGCTGGTGTACCGCATCGTGCGCAAGGGTGAGGTGCGCGTGAACAAGAAGCGGGTCAAGGCGGATACCCGTCTGGCGCTTGGCGATCTGGTGCGTATTCCCCCGCTCAAGCTGGCACCGCAGGAGGCAGTGCGCGAGGTCAGCGATAATCTGCGTAATCTGCTGGCCGGCAGCGTGCTGCTGGAAGGGCCTGACTGGATGGTCTTGAACAAGCCGTCGGGACTGGCGGTGCACGGCGGCAGTGGCGTCAAGATCGGACTGATCGAGGCGCTGCGGCAGGTGCGCGAGGACCTGGACTTCCTGGAGCTGGTGCATCGGCTGGATCGGGATACTTCAGGGTGTCTGCTGCTGGCCAAGTCCCGGCCGGCGCTGCTTGCGCTGAACCAGTCGCTCAAGCAGCACAAGATGAACAAGCAGTATCTGGCGCTTGTGGCAGGCCGCTGGCCAGCCCGTCGGGATTTCGTCAGTGCCCGCCTGGATCGCTACGACGCCGGCAACGGCGAGCGTCGAGTCAGGGTCGATCCGCAGGGCAAGGTGGCTCGGACCCGCTTTGGTGTGCGTGAGACCTTTGCCGGTGCAACCCTGGTGGAGGCGGAGCCGATCACCGGGCGTACCCATCAGATTCGCGTCCACGCTTCCCACGCCGGACACGTGCTGTTGGGCGACGACAAGTACGGTACCCGAGAGGGCGCTCGCCTTGGGCGCGAACTGGGGCTGGATCGCCTGTTTCTGCATGCTGCCTCGCTGACCTTCCCCGAGCCGACCAGTCAGCGGCCGGTGCAGATTCGCGCTCCCCTCGACGATGCCCTGGAAACTGTGCTCGACAAGGCTCGGCGGCGACAGTGAAAGATGTCGCCGGCGGCCTTGCCTGGTGCCCGCCTTGTGGCAAGAAAGACTGAAATTACAGTGCGCTAAATGAGCAAGTGTGGGTGAATCGCTGTGTCTGGCGGACGTGGTGAGCCCGCGCCGGGCAGGCGAGCCAGGTTGCCAAACGATCGTCCTCGGCCAAGGATTCAGGTAAGGCATCGGCGGTTTGTGCCGGCGATGCGCCCATGAGTCTTCGGAGGGTAGGACGGTCATGCGTGTCATCAGCGAAAGAGAACAGTTTCCCGGTCACGACGGCAACCAGCTGGCGGCGAGGTTCGACCGGCCGGAGGTGGGTGAGCCCCAGGCGGTGGCGATCTTCGCCCATTGCTTTACCTGTACCAAGGATATCCTCGCCGCCAAGCGTATCGCGGCACGACTGGTGTCGCGGGGCGTGGCGGTATTGCGCTTCGATTTCACCGGTCTTGGTCATTCCGAGGGTGAGTTCGCCAATACCCATTTCAGCTCCAACGTGGATGACCTGGTGGCCGCCGCCAAGCATCTCGAGGGGCGTGGGCTGTCACCGTCTCTGCTGGTCGGCCATTCGCTGGGCGGTGCGGCGGTGATCGCCGCCGCCGAGCGTCTGCCCGGGGTCAAGGCGGTGGCCACCGTCGGGGCGCCCTACGATCCGGCTCATGTGGTTCATAACTTCGGCTCGAACCTCGACGTCATCGAACGCGAAGGGGAGGCCGAGCTGGTCCTGGCAGGCCGTCCCTTTACCATCCGCAAGGCCTTTATCGAGGATCTCCAGAGTCAGCGTCAGCACGAGCGCATCGAGAACCTGGGGCGTCCGCTGCTGGTGCTGCACGCGCCCAACGACGAAACGGTGGAGATCGAAAACGCCTCGGCCATCTTCACCGCCGCTCGTCATCCCAGAAGCTTTGTTTCGCTGGATGACGCCGACCATCTGCTGACCCGGCCACAGGACGCCGAGTACGCCGCCGAGGTCATCGTCGGCTGGGCGTCGCGCTATCTGGGCCTGGAGGCGCCGAAGCCCCCCGCGGGAGCGCCTGAAGGCGTCACCCGAGTATCCGAAGCCGATCCCGCAGGCTTTCGTCAGGACGTGGTCGCGGGTGCGCACCACCTGCTGGCCGACGAGCCGCTTTCCTACGGTGGGACCAATCTCGGTTTTACGCCGTACCAGTTGCTGGCGGCGGCGCTCGGCTCCTGCACGGCGATGACCGTGCGCAGCTACGCCAGGCGCAAGAAGCTTCCGCTCGATGATGTCACCGTGGACGTCTCCCATGACAAGATTCACGCCAAGGATTGTGGCGAGTGCGAGGCGACCAGTGGCAAAATCGACCACTTCGAACGTGTCCTTTTCCTGACGGGGGATCTCGACCAGGAGGCCCGCGACAAGCTCTTGGCCATCGCTGACCTGTGTCCGGTGCATCTGACGCTGGAGGGCAAGGCTAGGGTGGTGACTCGGCTGGCAGACTAGTCCTGACGGGCGCAGGCCGCTGTCACTGTTAGTCGTGGCGTCTGGTTCTCTGGTGCTGCGCCGAGCCGGTCTGCGTGCTTGAGTGACCCATCATCGGGGAAGAGGCATTTATCCATGGGCGATGGCGTGGACGCCGTCGTCTCTCGAGGAGTTGTCTCTTGCGCTATGACCTGACCATCTTTGACTGGGATGGCACCCTGATGGATTCCATCGCCCGGATCGTATCCTGCATGCAGGCGGCTGGCCGCGAGGCCGAGTGGGGCGAGCTGGGGGAAGGCGAGATTCGCGATATCATCGGTCTCGGTCTGCCGGAAGCCATCGCCACCTTGTGTCCGGGTATCCAGCCGGAGCAGGCCGAGCGTTTGAAGGCACGCTATGCCTGGCACTTCGTCGAGGGTGATGCCACCCCGGTCACCTTCTATCCCGGCGTCGAGGCGGGGCTGGCCTCGCTGGCCTCGTCCTCGGCGCTGGCCGTGGCCACCGGCAAGAGCCGTCGCGGGCTCGATCGTATCTTCCGCCAGAGCGACACCGGTCGCTTCTTTCGTGCCAGTCGTACCGCCGACGAGACGCGTTCCAAGCCGGATCCCCTGATGCTGGTCGAGCTGCTCGAAGAGTGCGGCGTCGACGCCTCCCGCGCCGTCATGATCGGCGATACCGAGTACGATATGGAAATGGCGCGTGCCATCGGCATGCCGCGCATCGCTGTCTCGTATGGTGTGCACGATGTGCAGCGGCTGTCGCGCAGTGAGCCGCTGCTGGTGGCGGATCGCTTCGATCAGGTGCTGGACCACCTGGCTGGCTGAATCGCGTCGATCGTCTGGCAAATCGTTTTCTATTCCTGGTTGTCGCCAGGCTTGCAAGGAGTGGTGGGATGTCGGATACCCCCAAGGATGACCCCTGGACCCAGGGGGAGATGTCGTCTTCCAGCGGCAAGGGAGCGGCGGCAGCCGGCGGTAGTGGGCCGGACAAGAGCGGCGGCAGCGGGCCGGCTGAATCGTCCGGCGACAGCGCCGAAGTATTGCGGGAGCGCCAGCGCCTTGCCCAGATCGAGAGCATGGACCGCTGGATCCAGAGCGTACTGGTCGAGCAGCGGCGCAGTCGGCGCTGGAAGCTGTTCTTTCGTTTCGCCTGGCTGGCGCTGCTGCTGGGAGTGGCGGCGCTGGTGGGCTTTGCACTGCTGATGGTGCCTGGCGATGAGCGAGAGCAGGCCAGGCATCTTGGGGTGGTCAAGGTCGACGGTGTGATCGATAGCGAGTCGCCGGCCAATGCCGAGCGCCTGATCGAAGGTATCGAAGCCGCCTGGGAGTCGCCCAGCAGCGCCGCGGTGGTATTGCATATCAACAGTCCGGGCGGCAGTCCGGTGCAGTCCCAGCGGGTCTACAAGGCGGTGATGGCCCTGCGCGAGCGCGGCGACAAGCCGATCGTCGCGGTGGTCGAGGACCTGGGGGCCAGCGGCGCCTATTACATGGCGTCTGCGGCGGACGAGATTGTCGCTGCGCCGTCCAGTCTGGTCGGCTCTATCGGCGTCATCTACGCCGGCTTCGGGCTGGAGGGGGCCATCGATGACCTGGGTGTGGAGCGGCGCGTCTTCACCGCAGGCGACAACAAGGCCTTTCTCGATCCCTTCTCCGAGATGCGTCCCGAACAGCAGGCCTTCTGGCAAGAGGTGCTGGATACGACCCATCAGCAGTTCATCGATGCGGTCAAGGCAGGGCGCGGTGATCGTCTGGCCGATGATCCCCGGATCTTCAGCGGCCTGATCTGGACCGGAGAGCAGGCGCTGGAGCTGGGCCTGGTGGATCGCCTGGGTACCCTGGACGAAGAGGCCCATGAATGGCTCGACCAGCCACGAATCAAGGACTACACCCCATCCCAGGACCCCTTCGACCGCCTGGCTCGGCGCTTCGGTGTGGGCGTGGCCCAGTGGATGGGGCTGCCGCAGGCGTCATCGCCGGTGCGTTATCAGTTGCCCTGATCGCCGTTCGCGACATCGGTGGCGGATGCCGCCAGGGGGTCGGCGCCAGCCTCGCGCAGCCACCGGCACAGCAGAATCAGAGGGAGGCCGATCAGACTGTTCGGGTCGTCACCCTCCAGGCGCTCGAACAGGGTGATGCCGAGACCCTCCATGCGAAAGCTGCCAGCGCACTGAAGCGGCTGCTCGCGGGCGACGTAGGTGCTGATCTCGGTGTCGGTGAGACGGCGAAAGACCACGTCATAGTGCTGGTAGCCGACCCAATGGCGATGCTCGGCGGTGTCGAGCAGCGCCAGTCCGGTGACAAAACGCACCCGTTGCCCCGAGAAGGCTCGCAGTTGTGCGCAGGCGCGCTCCTGGGTGTGGGGCTTGCCCAGGATCTGGTCGTCGAACAGGGCTACCTGGTCGGAGCCGATGATCAGGTGGCGCGAGTAGGCGTCGGCCAGCGCTTCGGCCTTGGTCAGCGACAGCCGCTGCACCAATGATGTGGGCGTCTCGTCCGTGCCGCGGGTCTCGTCGATGTCCGGGCTCGCCCAGGAGAAGGGCAGGCCCAGCCGTTCAAGCAGTTCGCGGCGCCAGGGTGAGCTGGAGGCAAGCACCAGTGGGGTCATGCGTCCTTCCTTGCAATGTGTGGAGTCGTGTCGGGGAGGCCCGCTATGGGCAGGTTGTGCTCGTCGGGTTCGAGCGGATCCCGGGACATGGTAACCTATTGAGCACAGGGCTTTGACAGGGGCGGAACGAGTGCCTATCATTGCGCGCCTATGTTGACCTCACGATTGCCCGGCCGGGTCGAGCCCTACAAGCTCGCCGCCCAAGCCGAACACCTCGAAGGCCTGGTGGCGCTGGCCGACATGAGCCGCCTGACCGAAGAGGTCGGCGCTCAACAGGGCGATGCCAGCGCCTGGCTGGAATTCGCCATCGACGCTCAGGGGCGTCGGGTGATCCGGGGGCGCCTGGAGGCCGATCTGCAGCTGCCGTGTCGCCGCTGCCTCGAGCCCATGGCCCAACATGTCACGAGCGACTTCCTGCTCGGGCTCGTCAGCAGTGACGACCTGGCCGCCGATCTGCCGAGCACCCATGAACCGGTGCTGGTGGAGAATGAACAGCTGGACCTGCTGGGTGTGGTCGAGGATGAACTTATCCTCAGTCTGCCCCAGGTGGTCTACCACGACGAGTCAGAGTGTCCTGTCTCGCGCGACCAGCTGAGCAGCGGGGCGGATGCCGAAGTCTCGGAAGCGCCCTCTGGCAGTCCCTTTGACGTGCTCAAGCGCCTCAAGGGCAACACCGATACCTGATCGATTTTTTGTGGAGTGATTTCCCATGGCAGTTCAGCAGAACCGTAAGACCCGTTCCAAGCGCGGCATGCGTCGTAGCCACGACGCCCTGAGTGCACCGACCCTGTCCCAGGACAAGGAGACCGGCACCACTCACCTGCGTCACCACGTCTCCCCGGACGGTTTCTATCGCGGTCGCAAGGTCGTCGACGTATAAGTTGACGACGCCTCGATAGCGCCTGGCCGCCGGGATGCGGATTGCCGTAGATGCCATGGGCGGGGACAAGGGTCCCCGCGCCACCGTGGCGGGGGCGGCCAGGGCAGTCATCGAGGACCCGCAGCTCGACATTCAGCTGTTTGGCCCTGCGGGCCTGCTGGATGACGAGATTTCACGCCTGCCGCGGCCTCTGGCCGCGGCGGCGTCGCATCTGCACCTGTGTGACGCACCCGATATCATCCCCGCCGATATGCGCGCCTCTCAGGCGCTGCGCCGAGGCCATGCTTCAAGCATGGCTCGCATGCTTGACTGTGTGGCGGCGGGTGAGGCCGATGTCGGCGTCAGTTCCGGCAATACTGGCGCCTTGATGGCGCTGTCGCGCCGCGCCCTTGGCATGGTTCCGGGCGTGCCACGCCCGGCCATCAGTACGGCGATTCCGACGCGAGGCGACGGACGCTGCTATTTGCTTGATCTGGGTGCCAATGTGGATGTGTCGGCGGAGCGCCTGGTGGACTTCGCCCTGATGGGCGATATCATGGCGCGCCACGTCGACGGTCTGGCGGCTCCGCGGATTGCCCTGCTCAACGTTGGGGTGGAGTCGACCAAGGGCTCCCTGGCGGTACAGCAGGCCGATGCGGCACTGCGCCAGGTGGCCGGGATCGACTATCTTGGCTTTATCGAGGGCGATGGCGTGTTTGCCGGTCAGGCGGACGTCGTGGTCTGTGACGGCTTTGTCGGCAATGTGCTGCTCAAGGCCAGCGAGGGCCTGGCCAAGATGCTGGTCGGTCGCGTCCAGGCGACCTTCGAGGCGCACTGGGGGAGTCGGCTGGTGGGGATGCTGGCCCGTCCAGCGCTCAGACGATTGAAGAGTGAACTGGATCCGGTTCGCTACAACGGCGCCAGCCTGCTGGGGCTGGCGGGTATTGTGATAAAGAGTCATGGCAGCTGTGACGCTCAGGGTTTTTACTACGCCCTGAAGCGCGCCTCCCAGGAGGTCAGCCGTGACTTGCCGAGCCGGCTGGAGGCCGAGCTCGACCATCGTCGTCCATCTTCCGGTCCCTTGTCAGGGGGCAGTGTGGATATGGATGATGGCCAACAAGAGCTATAGGTGATCAAGATGACTCAACCGCTTGCCCTTATCTTCCCTGGGCAGGGGTCGCAACAGGTCGGCATGCTGCGCGATCTGGCCGAACGCTACAGCGTGGTGAGGACGACCTTCGAGGAGGCCTCGGAGGCGCTGGGTTACGACCTGTGGCAGGTGGTCCAGGAAGGTCCTGCGGAGGCGCTCAATGCCACCGCCTGCACCCAGCCGGCACTGTTGGCCTCCAGCGTGGCGATCTGGCGCGTGTGGCAGGAACTCGAGGGCCCGCGCCCCGGTGCCATGGCCGGCCATAGTCTCGGCGAATACAGCGCCATGGTGTGCGCCGGCGCGCTTTCCTTTGCGGAAGGGGTTCGTCTGGTTCGCCTGCGCGGCGAAGCCATGCAGCAGGCCGTGCCGGCCGGGCAGGGCGCCATGGCAGCGATTCTCGGTCTGGACGACGCGGCCGTCGAGCAGGCCTGCGCCAAGGCGGCCGACGGGGACGTGGTCTCTGCTGTCAACTACAATGCTCCCGGGCAGGTGGTGATCGCCGGCAGCAAGGCCGCCGTGGATCGTGCCATCGCCGCCTGTCAGGAGGCCGGGGCCAAGCGCGCGATGCCGTTGCCGGTATCGGTGCCTTCCCACTGTGACCTGATGCGGCCGGCTGCCGAGCGGCTGGAGCAGGCGCTTGGCGATATCGAGCTCAAGGCGCCGCGCTATACCGTGGTGCAGAACGTCGATGCCCAGGCCCATGCCGATGTGGCCACCCTGCGCACTCGCCTGATCGAGCAGCTCTACCAGCCGGTGCGTTGGGTCTCCTGCGTCGAGAAGATGGTCGACGGCGGTGCCGAGGTGTTCATCGAGTGCGGGCCCGGCAAGGTCCTCACCGGCCTCAACAAGCGTATTGCCCGGGGCAGTCGCGGACTGGCGGTCAATGATCCCGACAGTCTCAGTGCCGCCCTTGAGCTGGCTCGCGAGATCAACTGATCGAAAGCCTCCTGGCCCGGCGCTGTGCCGGGCGACAACGACGAAGCAATGGAAGTGACCATGACAACCGAGCCTAGAGTCGCCCTGATTACCGGGGCCAGCCGCGGTATCGGCCGTGCCATCGCCCACGAGCTGGGGCGGCAGGGTCGCATCGTGATCGGCACCGCCACCACCGATGCCGGTGCCGACCGCATCGATGCGGACCTCAAGGAGCAGGGGTTTCAGGGCGCAGGGCGCCGCCTCGATGTCACCGATCCGACCAGCGTCGAAGCACTGCTGAAGTCGATCAACGACGAGTTTGGTGCGCCGACCATCCTGGTCAACAATGCCGGTATCACCCGTGACAATCTGCTGATGCGAATGAAGGAAGATGAGTGGGATGGTGTACTCGACGCCAACCTCAAGTCGGTCTTTCGCCTCAGCAAGGCGTGCCTGCGTGGCATGAGCAAGGCCCGTTGGGGCCGTATCGTATCCGTCAGTTCGGTGGTCGCCACCATGGGCAACGCCGGCCAAAGCAACTATGCTGCCGCCAAGGCGGGCATGGAAGGCTTCACCCGGGCGCTGGCGCGCGAGGTGGCTTCCCGTGCCATTACCGTCAATGCCGTGGCGCCTGGCTTTATTGCCACCGACATGACCCAGGCGCTGTCCGAGGATCAGCAGACGATGCTCAAGGGGCAGGTGCCTCTGGCGCGTCTGGGGCAGCCCGAGGAAATCGCCGCGGCGGTCGGGTTCTTGACCAGCGATAGCGCAGCCTATATCACTGGCGAAACCCTGCACGTCAATGGCGGGATGAACATGCGCTGAATGCGCTTCCTGCGTGTGTTGCGTCGACCCGAAGGGGTCTATAAACTACCCCGCAGTTTACTTGCGGAATTAACCAGCTGGTCATCAGAACGGCTAACGTGAACGACTGGAGTATGTCTAAATGAGCACCATCGAAGAGCGCGTGAAGAAAGTTGTGGCAGAGCGCCTGAACGTCAAGGAAGAAGATATTCAGAACTCCTCTTCCTTCACCGAGGACCTGGGCGCTGATTCCCTGGACACCGTTGAGCTGGTGATGGCGCTGGAAGAGGAATTCGATACCGAAATTCCTGATGAAGAAGCCGAGAAGATTACCACCGTTCAGGAAGCGATCGACTACGTCAACGCCAACCAGTAAGACCGGCTCGGTGTTCCGAGTCAGTCTGCCGGTGGCGGCGATGGCCGCTTGCTGAAAGGCGGGGATGCAATCCCCGCGGAAGCCGTCCTGGTTCGCCAGGGCGGCTTTTGCGTGTCCAGGCCTCGAAGCCAGGGTCCTGTGCCAGCCTTCCCGGTAAAGCCTCGGCGCCGGGGGGAGCACAGCGGCCTGTGTCTCGGGTATAATGCGCGCAACCGACGGTCCTCCACAGTTGGGCCGTAACTTTTTGGATGTCTGGAGGAAAGCTGATGTCTCGTAGAAGGGTAGTGGTGACGGGCCTCGGCCTGGTCACACCGGTGGGCAACACCGTCAAGGAAAGCTGGGACAGCATCCTGGCCGGCAAGAGCGGTGTGGCGCCCATCGAGCACTTCGATGTCAGCGGCTTCAACACGCGCTTCGGCGGTTCGGTGAAGGACTTTGATATCAGCCCCTACCTGAACCCCAAGGATGCCAGGAAGATGGACCTGTTCATCCAGTACGGTATTGCCGCGGGGGCTCAGGCCATCGAGGACGCCGGTATCGAGTGCACCGAGGAAAATGCCGATCGCATCGGCGTGGCCATCGGCTCGGGGATCGGTGGGCTGCCGATGATCGAGCACAACCACAACGCACTCAACAAGAGCGGCGCCCGGCGTATCTCGCCGTTCTTCGTGCCCGGCTCCATCATCAACATGATCTCGGGCAATCTGGCGATTCAGCACGGCTTCCGTGGCCCCAATATCGCCATCACCACCGCCTGCACCACCGGTACCCACAATATCGGCTACAGCGCCCGCACCATCGCTTACGGCGACGCCGACGTGATGGTCTGTGGCGGTGCCGAGATGGCGACCACACCGTTGGGGCTGGGCGGCTTCTCCGCCGCGCGGGCACTGTCCACACGCAATGACGATCCCCAGGCGGCCAGCCGCCCCTGGGACAAGGATCGCGATGGCTTCGTGCTGTCCGACGGCGCCGGCGTGGTGGTGCTGGAAGAGTACGAACACGCCAAGGCACGTGGGGCGACCATCTACGCCGAGCTGATCGGTTTCGGCATGAGCGATGATGCCTACCACATGACCCTGCCGCCGGAAGACGGTCGCGGCGCGGCGGCCTCCATGGCCAACGCGATCAAGGACGCCGGCATCGACGCCAGCGATATCGACTACATCAACGCCCACGGCACCTCGACCGCCGCCGGTGACCTGGCCGAGAGTCGCGCGGTGGAGAAGGTCATGGGCAGCGCCGCCGAAAGCGTTGCGGTCAGCTCCACCAAGTCGATGATCGGCCACCTGCTCGGTGCCGCCGGTGCGGTGGAGGCGGTCTTCAGCATCCTGGCGATTCGTGATCAGGCGCTGCCGCCCACCATCAACCTGGACAATCCCCAGGAAGGGTGCGTGCTTGACTACGTGCCGCATACCGCCCGCGATGCCAAGGTCGACGTGACCCTGTCCAACTCCTTCGGCTTCGGCGGCACCAATGGCACCCTGGTGTTCAAGAAGGCCTGATGGATGAATAGGCCGCCCGAGCCGACATTGCCCCTGAGTGACCGGGGGTTGGCCTACGGCGATGGCCTTTTCGAGACGGTGCTGGTGCGCGACGGCACGCCGCTGTTGTGGTCTGAGCACCTGGCACGACTGCTGAAGGGCTGCCGGGTGCTCGACCTGCCCCCGCCCCGTACAGAGGCCCTGGCATCCGCCCTCGCTGGCGCGGGGCCGGGGCTTGGCGTGCTCAAGCTGGTCTACACCCGGGGCAGCGGTGGCCGGGGCTACGCGCCGCCGGCGTCCGCAAGCCCCAGGCTTGAGGCGGTGTGGTCGAGCTTCGCACCCGATCAACAGCGTTGGGCAGCCGGGGTCAGGGTTCGTCGCTGCCGCCTGCGCCTGGCACGCCAGCCCGTGCTGGCCGGGATCAAGCATCTGGCCCGTCTCGAGAACGTGCTGGCACGAGCGGAGTGGCGGGACCCCGCCATCGCCGAGGGGCTTCTCGAGGATGATCGAGGCCAGCTTGTCGAAGCCACCGCCATGAACGTGTTCTTTCTCGCCCGGGGCGCCGAACAGGTATCGACCCCGTCGCTGGATCAGTGTGGCGTGGCAGGTACCCTGCGAGCCGCCTTGCTGGAACAGGGCGCGGTGGTGGAGGCGCCGTTGCTGGCCGACGAGCTTTCGTCCTGCGAGGCTGTATGGCTTGGCAACAGCGTCCAGGGCGTGTGGCCCGTCGCGCGACTCGACGACAGCGAAGGGCAGCCCCAGCATGGCTGGGAGCTGAATGATGTCCATCGCGCCTTTCAGCGCCGAGCCCACCGCCTGCTGGGGTATGCCGGGGCCGACTGAGTCACCCGGGCGCTTCCAGCCGGGGTGCCTGCATCCGCTTTGCCGTACTATTCTGACCGCTTCAGACAAGCGCCGTGCGCCGGCGCGACCAGACTAAGGAACTTCCATGCGCACCGCGCTCAAGGTCTTGCTCACTCTTGTCGTCATTGCCGCTATTGGCGGCTACGGCGCTTATCACTATTGGCAGACGCGTCTGCAGGCCCCGATCACCCTCGATGAACCGATGCTCTACGAGGTGCCGCCCGGGGCCGGTTTCAATCGGGTGGTGGATGATCTCGAGGCCCAGGGTGTGCTGGCCGACGCCTGGGCCTTCAAGCTGTTGACGCGAGTGGAGCCTGATCGTGTGCCGTCGCTGAAGGTCGGCGAGTACTCGCTGGAGCCAGGCATGAGTGGCATGCAGGTACTCGATAAGCTCGCCAGCGCCGAGGTGGTCACCTACAGCGTGACCATTCCCGAGGGCTGGACCTTCCAGCAGATGCGTGCGGCCCTGGCCGAGGCCGAGAAGCTGGCCCACGCCAGTGCCGAGATGAGCGACGACGAGATCATGACGGCGCTGGGGCACGAGGGCGAGCATCCGGAAGGACGCTTCTTCCCCGATACCTACACCTACCACAAGGGGGTGGAGGATCTGGAGATTCTGCGCCAGGCCAATCAGAGCATGGAAGCCCTGCTTGAGGAGGTGTGGGCCGATCGCGCCGAGGATCTGCCCATCGATACGCCGTACGAGGCGCTGATCATGGCCTCGCTGATCGAGCGTGAGACCGGCGCCCCCGAAGAGCGGCGTCAGATCGCCGGGGTGTTCAAGCGCCGCCTGGAGCGTGGGATGCGGCTGCAGACCGATCCAACGGTGATCTACGGCATGGGCGATCGCTTCGAGGGCAATATCACTCGGGCCGACCTGCGCGAAGCCACCCCCTACAACACCTACGTGATCGATGGCCTGCCGCCGACCCCGATCGCATTGCCGGGGCGGGCTGCACTGGAGGCCGCCGTCGACCCGCAGGAGGGCGACACCCTGTACTTCGTCGCCAAGGGAGATGGCACCCACCACTTCTCCCGCACGCTGCGTGAGCACAATAACGCCGTCAATCGTTATATTCGGCGCCGTTGACGCGGACGTCTCCCGAACCAGGAGTGGTATCCATGACGCAGACACAACCGGCCGAGCCCACCTCCGGCGCGCGCGGGCGCTTCATTACCCTGGAGGGCGGAGAAGGCGTCGGCAAGTCCACCAACCTGGCCTTCGTGGTCGACGCCCTCGAGGCGCGTGGCATCGAGGTGGTACAGACCCGCGAGCCCGGCGGGACGCCTCGGGCCGAGGCCATTCGCGAACTGCTGCTGGCGTCCAGCGACGAGCCGCTGGACAGTGACGCCGAGCTGCTGCTGGTGTTCGCGGCACGGGCCCAGCATCTTGCCCAGCGTATTCGCCCGGCCCTGGAGCGCGGCGCCTGGGTGGTCAGCGACCGCTTCACCGACGCCACCTTTGCCTACCAGGGTGGCGGTCGAGGCCTGCCGTTCGAGCGCATCGTCCAGCTCGAACGTCTGGTCCAGGGAGAACTGACGCCGGATCTGACGCTGTTGCTGGACATGCCGCTGGACGCGGCGGAGCGTCGCCTGGCGGGTCGTCTGGACCGCACCGGCACGCGCAAGGATCGCTTCGAGCAGGAGCGCCGCGACTTTTTCGAGCGGGTGCGCCTGGCCTACCTGGCCCGGGCCGAGCAGGCACCGCAGCGGATGGTCAGGATCGACGCTGACGCCAGCCTCGAAGAGGTGCAGCGGCGGATCACGCGGGTACTGGACGAGCGGGTGGCGCAATGGACGTGAGTAGTAGCGTCGCCCAGCCGCCGATGCCCTGGCTGGCGCCGCGCTGGCACGAACTGGTGCGGCTGATGGACGCCGGTCGTCTGCCCCATGCCGTGCTGCTGTCGGGCCCCCGCGGGCTCGGCAAGCAGTCCCTGGCCGAGGCACTGATTGCCCGCGCCCTGTGTGCCCGCCCAGGCGAGACCGCCTGCGGTGAGTGCCACAGTTGCCATATGCTGGCCTCGGGCTACCATCCTGACCTGCTTCGGGTGGCGCCGGAGGAGGGCAAGCGGATGATTCGCATCGACCCGATCCGTCAGGTCAATGGCTTCGTCTCCCAGACCGCTCAGCAGGGTGGGCACCGGGTCATCGAGATCCGTCCTGCCGAGGCGATGAACGTGGCCGCGTCCAACGCCCTGCTGAAGAGCCTGGAGGAGCCGGGGCAGGACACCCTGTTCGTGCTGGTCTCCGACATGCCGTCCCACCTGCTGCCGACGATCCGTTCGCGCTGCCAGCAGTGGACGCTCAAGCCGCCGGAACTCGAAGACTGCCTGGACTGGCTGTCGAAGGAACTCGGTTCCGAGGACGAAGCACGCTTCTGGTTTCGAGCCGCCGGTGGGTTGCCGCTGGCAGCGCGACAGCTGGCCGAGCCGGGCTCGCGGGCGCTGCGTCAACAGCTGCACGAGACCTTCGACGCCCTGGTACGTGGCGCCGAACCGGTGGCCGAGGCGGCCCGGCTGGACCGCCAGGCCATCGATGCCATCCTGTGGTACGGTATCGCCTGGCTGGAGGATCTGATTCGCCTGGGCCTTTCCGGCGAGCCTGAAGGCCTCAGAAACCCCGACCTGGCACCGCTCTATCGCCAGGCGGTGAAAAATGGCCGGGTGCGCGACTGGTTCCGCCTGCTCGACTACGCCCGTGAGCAGCGTCGGTTGCTCAGTGAAGGCGGCAATCCCAACCCGCAACTGGTGCTCGAGGCCTGGCTGGTCCGCTGGGCGGCACTGTTGCGTTCCTGAGCGACGTCGTGTGCCCAGACGTCCTCCCCGGAGGCTCACTGGCGTCTCTGATCATCGTCGCCGGTATTCGTCCCTGACATCCGTATTCAAGCCCCGAGAGATCTTCATGTTCGTCGATTCCCACTGCCATCTCGATCGCCTTTCTCCTGATACCCATGGCGGCGATCTGTCGCGGGCCCTGGACGCCGCCCGCGAGCGCGGCGTCCAGCAGTTCCTGGCCATCAGCGTGACCCTCGACGGCGTACCCGAACTGGCCGCAATTCGCCAGGCCCACGACGATGTGGTGATCTCCGCCGGGGTGCATCCGCTGCATCAGGTGGAGCACGAACCCGGCGTTGCCGAGATTGTCGCCTGCGCCAAGGAGCATGGCGCCGTGGCCATCGGTGAATCGGGACTGGACTATCATTACGACAGCGTTCCCGCCGAGGTGCAGCACGAGCGTTTCGCTCGCCATCTGCAGGCCGCCACCGAGCTGTCGCTGCCGATCGTGGTGCATACCCGGGAAGCGAGGGAGGACACGCTCTCGCTGATTCGTCAGTACAGCGATCCCGAGGTCGGCGGGGTACTTCACTGCTTCACCGAGGACCTCGAGATGGCGCGGGATGCGGTGCGCCTGGGCTTTTATATCTCCTTGTCGGGGATCGTCACCTTTCGCACCGCCGAGTCGCTGCGCGAGGTGGCCAGAAAAGTACCGCTGGATCGTCTGCTGATCGAGACCGACAGCCCCTATCTGGCGCCGGTGCCGCACCGTGGCAAGCCCAACGAGCCGGCCTGGGTGGTCGACGTGGCCCAGTGCATCGCCGACGAGCGAGGAATCAGCGTGGAAGAGGTGGCGATGCAGACCACCGCCAACTTCTACCGGCTGTTTCCCAAGGCCCAGCCTGCCGCCCCGGAGGACCTCAAGCAGGCCCTTCGCGACGCGGGCTTTGTGGACCAGGGCTAAGCGGGCTTTGTTGTGAACAGGGCCCATGGCCCCGGTCGGCACGGGCACCGGTCTGTTGGCCGGGCCTTGAGCGATAACTCGACGAGGTAGCCTCCATGCAACTCGATCACATCCTGAACGGCATCGCCGAGCTTGGTGAGCGTCCGCCCTTGTCTGACTGGCAGCCCGAACCGAGCGGCGAGATGGACCTGGTGATCGCCCGAGACGGGCGCTGGATCCACGAAGGCAGTCCGATCCAGCGACCTGAGCTGGTGCGCCTGTTCGCGCGCATCCTGCGACGGGAGGAAGACGGCCACCATTACCTGGTCACGCCTATCGAAAAGTGGCGGATCAGCGTCGAGGACACCGCCTTCGTGGTATTGGAGGCCGAGCAGGCAGACGCTCAGCGGGAAGGCCAGTCAAAAGGCCAGCCAGAAGACCACGTAGACAAGCGCTGGTGGCTGACCACCAACGTCGGCGAGCGTATCGCCCTGGGTCAGGAGTATCGACTGTCGCTGTCGACGACACCGGCGGGCGAGGAGGTGCCCCAGGTGTGCCTGCCCTATGGCGTGAGTGCTCGACTCGGGCGTAACGTCTTCTACCGTCTGGTCGAACAGGCCGAAGCGCGCACCGAGCGCGGCGAGCTGGGGCTTACCAGCGACGGCGTGTGGCAGCCGCTGGGACGCCTGGAGGGTGACGCGCACTGATGGCTTCACCTGCATTGGAGCGGCTCGCGCTGACGCCCGAACAACGCTGCGTTGTCGCCCACCCGGCAGGCCACGCCAGGGTCGCGGCGGTGGCCGGAGCGGGCAAGACCACCACCCTGGTGGCCAGGGTACTGCACCTGCTGTCCCATGGAGTCAGCGCCCGGCGCATGATGGTGCTGATGTTCAACCGCGCCGCCCGGGAAGACTTTCAGCGCCGTCTGGTGACCATGGCCGAACCCGGCATGGAACTGCCGGAGGTGCGTACCTTTCACTCTCTCGGACATCGCCTGAGTCAGAGCCTGACCCGCTGGGGCGCGCTGCCACGGCGCGAACTGCTGACCGCAGACTGGCAGCAGGAGCGACTGCTGCGCCAGGCGACCCTGGAGGCGTTGGCCCAGGTCGACGAGGATCGCGACGCCGCGCTCGAGCCCGATCGCATCGAGGAACTCGCTCACTTCTGTTCGCTGGTCAAGGCCGAGGTGATCGACCCCCAGTTGCTGTATGAGCGGCTCGAGCTCGGCGAGGGGACTCGCCACTTCGTCGTCGCCCACCAGTGTCTCGAGACCTTGCTGGCCGATCACGGCGTGATGACCTATTCGGATCTGCTGTATCGACCGCTGCTGGCACTCGAAGGTGATCCCGCGCTGCGCCAGCGGGTTCAGGGCTTCCTCGACCACGTGATCATCGACGAGTATCAGGACATCAATGCCGCTCAGCAGCGGTTGTTGGCGGTGCTGGCCGGCGACCAGGCCTCGGTGATGGCGGTGGGTGACGCCAACCAGTGCATCTACGAATGGCGCGGCGCCCACCCGGAGGCCATGCTCGAGAACTTTACCCGGATCTTCGGTGCCGCCACCGACTACCCCTTGTCGACCACCTTTCGCCATGGTCACGCCTTGGCGCTGGCCGCCAATCATGCCATCGCCGGCAACCCGCGTCGCCCGGATCAGCTGTGTCTGGCGGCGCCCACCAATCCGCGTACCGAGCTCAAGGTGGCACGGGGCGCCAGTGCCTTCCTCGATGGACTCAAGCGCTGGGTGGAAGCCGGCCGTCGTCTCGACGAAGCCTGTCTGCTGGTACGTAGCTGGACCCTGTCGGTGCCGATGCAGCTGGCGCTATTGCGCGAGGGCATTCCCTTTCGCCTGGCCCGGGAGGATCGCTTCGTCTTTCGCCTGCCGCTGGTGGAGGCTCTGGCCGGCTATCTATCGCTGGCGCTGTCGCCCGAGAAACTGCGCGACCCCGGCGCGCTGATGCCAATGTTTGCCCAGCCGACCTGCTTCGTACCACGTGAAGTGCTCGCTAGCCTGGTCCAGCGCCTGGCCGACACCCAGACCTGGCCAGGGCCGAGCGACGCGCTGCTGGCGCGACTGAAGCCCCACCAGAAGCGCACCCTCAAGCGTCGCTGGCAACTGCTGTGCGAGCTGCCGAAGCTTGCCCATCTGTCCGCCGACGCGCTGCTCGAGCACGTGGTCGCGGAGGTCGAGGCGGAAAAGGTGCTCAAGCGCGCCGCCTCCCGCCGCGACAAGGGCGAGGAGGACGTGCGCCTGCTCGATGTCCTGATCGAGCAGGCTCGGGAGGTCGGCGACATCGCCACCTTCATCGAGCTGTTGCGGCGCCCGGTGCAGAACCGCGACGAAGGGGTGTTGATCAACACCGTCCATGGCGCCAAGGGCCTGGAGTGGCCGCTGGTGATGGTGGGGGCGGTCAATGAAGAGGACTTTCCCCACTACAGTCGTGACAACCCCCTGTCCCCCGAGCGTCTCGAGGAAGAGCGCAGGCTCTACTATGTGGCCATCACCCGGGCCATCGAACGTCTGGTCCTCCTCCACGATGGCGGCGATCATCGTCCCAGCCGCTTTATCCAAGAGAGCGCCTGCCGCGACGCCAGCGCCGTGGCCAGGGCGCTGTACCGATGCGCTGACGGAGCCGACCCCGAGGAGGTGAGCGTCGCCGAGCCGGCACTGGTGGGGCGCTATCTGAATGCCCTGGGGCAGCCGCTGCCGATCAAGGCGCTTGAGCGAGCGCCAGGCAATGGCCATTACCAGGTGGGTGAGCGCATTCGCCACGGCGTCTTCGGTGACGGTGAGGTCGCCTTGGTGGAAGGCGACCCCGCCAATCCGGTCATCGAGGTGCGCTTCGATCGTGCCGGCAAGCGCCGCCTGATCGCCCATCGCGCCCCGATCGAGCGGCTGTCGAGCGCCTGATCAGGGCGGCTTCGCGAGCGGGGCGCCTTCAGGCCTTGCCCCGTGCCGGCTGGACAGGACGCGGGCCACTTGTCGAGACGCGCGAAAGCGCTTCGATACGATAAGGCTCCGGTGCGATAAAGCCTTGCGCCACCAGACAGTGTTCTGACATGAGAAGGAGTTCGTCATGACCCATCCCTTGATCGACGCCGATAGCCTGCGACACGCGCTAGACGGCGACACCCCGCCGCTGGTGCTGGACTGCCGCGTGCGCTTGAACGACCCCGAGGCCGGGGCGGCGCTGTGGCGTCAGGCGCATGTCCCTGGCAGTCTGCACCTGGATCTGGACCGTGACCTGTCCGGGCCCAGGGACGCTGGCTCCGGGGCAGGCGGACGACACCCCTTGCCGAGCCACGCCGACTTCACCGCGACCCTTCAGCGGCTGGGCGTTGCGCCTGAGCGCGAGGTGGTGGTGCTCGATGATGCCGGCGGCCAGCTGGCGGCGGCACGGGCCTGGTGGATGCTGAGCGAGTGGGCCGGCCACCCGCGGGTGCGCCTGCTCGACGGTGGCCTCGCCGCCTGGGAGGGCATCAATGGTGACTGGGAGGTGGGGGAGGGTGCACCTCCTGCGCCGTCGCAGTGGGCACCCGAATTCGACGACAGTCGTTTCGTCGTCCTCGAGGAGATGGCGTCGACTGCGGCGCTGAAGGTGGACGCCCGGGCCGGTGAGCGCTATCGCGGCGAGGTCGAGCCGATGGACCCCCGAGCCGGGCATATCCCTGGTGCGGTCAATCGCCCCTGTAGCCTCAATCTCGACGACAATGGACGCTTCAAGTCGCCGGAGGCTTTAGCAAGAGAACTGCCCCAGACGTCGCAGCAGGATCCTGGCGTGATTGCCTACTGCGGCTCCGGCGTTACCGCCTGCCATGACATTCTCGCCTATCGCCTGGCGGGTCTGCCGGCCCCGCGGCTCTATGTCGGCTCCTGGAGCGAGTGGAGCGGCGATCCCGCACGCCCGGCCGAGACCGGCCCCGCCACCGCTTCCTGACGCCACTGCTGACGGCGCCGCCTTGTGGCGCCTACAGCGGTCCTTCAGCGTCAACACCATCAACGAGCACGGCCCCGTCATCAGGTGACGGGGCCGTGCTCGTTGGACTATCAGCATGGCGCTGAATCATCAGTACCTGGTCGAGGTGGGGCCTGGCTCTCCTGCGCAGCCGGGCCCTGTCGATTCATCGTCTAGCGGCCTGCCTCGCTGGCGCCTGTCTGGCCAGAGTCTGGGTGGGCGGCTGGGTGGGCGGCATGGTGGCGGCCCTCCAGACGGCTCAGCAGCATGGCGTTGGCGGTATTGCCCATCACGTTCAGAGAGGTGCGGAAGCCATCGGTGAAGCGGTCCACGCCGGCGACCACGGCGACGCCCTCCAGCGGCAGCCCTGCAGCCGACAGTACGGTGCTCATGGCCACCAGGCCAGCGCCCGGCACGCCAGCGGTGGAGAAGGATACCAGCAGGCCGGTGGTAAAGATGGTGGCGGCCAGGGTCAGGGTCACCTCGACGCCGAAAAGCTGCGCCACGAAGAGCGCATTGAAGCCCTGGAGCACGGCGGCGCCGTCACGTTTGAGGGCGGTCCCGAAGGGCAGGGCGAAGGCGCTGAGCTGGTGTGGTGCACCGTAGGCCCGGGCATTGTTGAGGGCGATCGGCAGGGTGGCGTTGGAGCTGGCGGTGCCAAGGGCAAAGCTCAGGGCCTCGCCGAAGTGGCGCAGGTAGGCCAGGGGGCGGGCACCTGTGATCGCCAGCAGGGCCAGATAGAACACCGCCATGGCGCCGATGGCCGCCAGCAGGCCGATCACGTACAGGCCGAGCTTCAACAGCAGGTCGAACCCCTGGGTGGCCACCACCGAGGCGATCAGCGCGAACACACCGATGGGGGCGAGCTTGAGTACCATCGACAGGATCTTGAGGGTCACGTCGTAGCCGCTCTGCAGCAGCGAGACCAGCGGCCGGCTCTGTTCCGGTAGCTGGCGGGCGGCCACGCCGACCAGGGCGGCGGCCAGGATGATCTGCAGCAGGTTGGCCTCGGCCAGCGCCTCAAAGGGGTTTTTCGGTACCAGGCCCACCAGCCACTGGGCCAGCGGGGTCGGGTCGCGGGCCTCGACGCCGGCGGCCTGAGCGCTGTCCACGCCGAGGCCCGGGGTCAGCCAGGCGGCCATGCCCATGCCGATGGCCAGGGCCACCGCGCTGGTCAGCACATAGAGCATCAGCAGCTTGCCGGCGTAGCGCCCGACGCTTTCGCTGCGATCGACCTGGGTAAAGCTCAGTACCAGAGCGCAGAACACCAGAGGCACCACGATAAACTGCAGAAGGCGCAGAAATACCTGACCCAGTGGGGTCAGCAGTTGTGTATCCAGGACGCCCGCCCACTGGGGCAGGAACAGATTGACGGCGCCGCCGGCCAGGATCCCGAGGATCAGGGCCAGCAGTATTTGACGGGTGTGGGCCATGGTATCTCCCTGTAGCGGCCTCGATCACGGCTGCCCTGTCGCTGTCCCTGGCCCTGGCCTGGAGTTCGGCCGGATAGGCCGATGACAAGGCGGGTGTTCGGCAGGGGGGGGGCGATCGATAAGGGGGCACACTATTAGGGCTCGGCGATGTCTTGGCAAGAAGCCCAATAGACCGATTTGTTATGACGTTAAGTGTATGCCCTGCAATAAAAAAACGGACGGGGCTGGGCCCGTCCGCTGAGGGTGTTGGCTAACGGGCGTGTCAACGCCCTGGGTCATGGTTGGGCCGCGTTCGGCAGCGACGCGGCCCGCCCGCGATCACATATTGGGATAGTTGGGACCACCGCCGCCTTCAGGGGCGACCCAGGTGATGTTCTGGGCGGGGTCCTTGATGTCGCAGGTCTTGCAGTGGACGCAGTTCTGGAAGTTGATCTGGAAACGCGGCTGGCCATCGTCACCCTCGACCACTTCGTAGACCCCGGCGGGGCAGTAGCGCTGAGCGGGCTCGGCGTACTCCGGCAGGTTCTTGTGGATCGGAATTTCCGAATCCTCGAGCTTGAGGTGGCAGGGCTGGTCTTCCTCGTGATTGGTGTTGGACAGGAACACCGAGGAGGGCTTGTCGAAGGACAGCTTGCCGTCGGGCTTGGGGTAGTCGATCTTCTCGAACTCGCTGGCGGGTTTGAGCGCCGCATGGTCCGCAGTGGTGTCGTGGACCCTGGGCAGCTTGCCGCCGAGCAACTGATCGACGAAGTTGTAGGCGCCACCGCCCACGGTGCCGTACTTGTGGATCGCGGGACCGAAGCTGGCGGTCTGCTCGAGCTCCTTGTAGGCCCAGCTGTCCTGCCACCTGGCCTCGAACGCCTTGAGTTCGTCGCCGCCCTCGTTGCCGTCCTTGAGCGACTCGAACACGCTTTCTGCCGCCACCAGACCGGACTTCATGGCGGTGTGGATGCCCTTGATCTTGGCGAAGTTGAGGGTGCCGGCGTCACAGCCGATCAGCAGCCCGCCGGGGAAGGTCATCTTCGGCAGGCAGTTGAGGCCGCCCTTGGCGATGGCACGGGCCCCGTAGGCCACCCGCTTGCCGCCTTCCAGGTAGCGCTTGAGCACCGGGTGGTGCTTCATCCGCTGGAACTCGTCGAACGGCGACAGGTAGGGGTTCTGGTAGGCCAGGTCCATGATCAGGCCGACCACCACCTGCTGGTTCTCGGCGTGGTAGAGAAACCAGCCGCCGTGGGTGTTCTTGTCCAGCGGCCAGCCGGAGCCGTGCAGCACCAGCCCTGGCTCGTGCTGTTCCGCCGGTACGTCCCACAATTCCTTGAGACCGATGCCGTAGTGCTGGGGATCCTTGCCCTCGTCCAGGCGGAATTCGCGGATCAGGCGCTTGCCGATGTGGCCACGGGCGCCCTCGGCGAACAGGGTGTATTTCGCACGAAGCTCCATGCCCGGTGCGTAGCCGCCTTTCTCGCTGCCGTCGGCGGCCACGCCCATGTCGCCGGTCAGGATGCCGCGTACCACGCCGTCCTCGACGATGGCGTCCTGGGCGGCGAAGCCCGGGAAGATCTCGACGCCCAGGGACTCTGCCTGTTCGGCCAGCCAGCGGCACAGGTTGCCGGCGCTGATCACATAGCGGGTGATGTCGCCACCGGTGTTGTGCATGCTCTTGGGCACCAGCGCGTTGGGCAGCTTCTGGGCCTTCTCGGCGTCCTTGAGCAGGTACAGCTCGTCACGCACCGCCGGGGTGGTCAGCGGGGCGCCACGCTCCTCCCAGTCGGGGAACAGCTCGAATAGCGCGCGGGGCTCGAGCACCGCTCCGGACAGAATATGGGCGCCCACCTCGGAGCCCTTCTCGACCACGCAGACGGTCAGTTCCTGCTCGGCCTCGTTGGCCTGCTGCATCAGTCGGCAGGCGGCGGCCAGTCCAGACGGACCGGCGCCGACGATGACCACATCGAACTCCATGGTGTCGCGTTCTACTTGTTCTGCCATCGGGTGCTTTCCTCCTCGGCGTGACGTCGGGGTGCCACCAACGTCGTACAGATTTTAAACGGTCGTTTGCTTCACGGTGTGTCCCATGATAGGCATAATAGCGTCGTCGGGTCATCCTTACGATGGTCGACCCTCCCCAATGGTCGACTCGGCATGCGGGGATTGTTGCCAAGGCCCGGCCTGTGGCACATTGAAGGTACGCACCGAGCCCCTATCAAACGCTTGCATGAAACGCATAAGGGCATAGCGAAAAGTTCTCAATCGTGGTGTCCTCTCGGGACACGCGATGCGTAAATCGATGCGGTGCCCGTCACCGCCAACGTGTTGATGGTTCCTTCCTTACATTCAAGGTTCCCCAGATGAACCAAGCGAGGACAACATGAAAGTACTCGTCGCGGTCAAACGCGTCATCGACTACAACGTCAAGATCCGGGTCAAGCCGGATGGCAGCGACGTTGACTTGACCAACGTCAAGATGGCCATGAATCCCTTCTGCGAAATCGCCGTGGAAGAGGCGGTGCGCTTGAAGGAGAAGGGCGTGGCGACCGAGGTGGTGGCGGTGACCGTGGGGCCGAAGGCGGCGCAGGAACAGCTGCGCACGGCCCTGGCGCTGGGGGCCGATCGCGCCATCCACGTCGAGAGCGACGAGCGCGTTGAATCGCTGGGCGCGGCCAAGGCACTGGCCAAGGTGGTCGAGAAGGAAGCGCCGCAGCTGGTCATCCTCGGCAAGCAGGCGATCGACTCCGACAACAACCAGACCGGTCAAATGCTGGCCGCGCTGACCGGCATGGCCCAAGGCACCTTCGCCTCCGAGGTGGAAGTCGAAGGCGAGACCCTCAAGGTCATCCGCGAGATCGATGGCGGACTGCAGACGGTGTCGCTGAAGCTGCCGGCGGTGGTCACTACCGACCTGCGCCTGAACGAGCCGCGCTACGCCAAGCTGCCGGACATCATGAAGGCCAAGAAGAAGCCGATGGACGTGATGACCCCGGCCGATCTGGGCGTCGAGGTGGCCAGCCGTCTCAAGCTGGTCAAGGTCGAGCCGCCGGCCGAGCGCCAGGGTGGCGTCAAGGTGGGCTCGGTGGACGAGCTGGTGGACAAACTGAAGAATGAAGCGAAGGTGATTTCATGAGCATTCTGGTTCTGGCAGAACACCACGACGGCCAGCTGGCCGACGCCACCGCCCACGTGGTGGCCGCCGCCCAGGCTATCGGTGGTGATATCGACGTGCTGGTCGCCGGTCAGGACGTGGCCGCCGTGGCCGAGGCCGCAGCCAAGCTGGATGGTGTCAGCAAGGTGCGTGTCGCCGACAGCGAGACCTTCGCTCACCTGCTGGCCGAGCCCACCGCCGACCTGCTGGTGGCCCTGGCCGACGACTACAGCCATGTGCTGGCGGCCGCTTCCACCACCGGCAAGAACGTGCTGCCGCGCCTGGCGGCACTGAAGGATGTGGCCCAGATCTCCGAGATCATCGCGGTGGAGAGCGGCGACACCTTCAAGCGTCCGATCTACGCCGGCAACGCCATCGCCACCGTCCAGAGCGAGGACGCGCTCAAGGTCATCACTGTGCGTTCCACCGCCTTCGACGCCGTCGGCCAGGGTGGCTCCGCTGCCATCGAACCGGTCGAGGCGAGCATCGACAACAGCCTGTCGAGCTTCGTCGGTGAAGAGCTGGCCAAGAGCGATCGTCCCGAGCTGGGGGCTGCCCGCGTGGTCATCTCCGGTGGTCGCGGCATGGGCAGCGGCGAGAACTTCAAGATCCTCGACAACATCGCCGACAAGCTGGGCGCCGCCATCGGTGCGTCCCGTGCGGCGGTGGATGCCGGCTTCGTGCCCAACGACATGCAGGTCGGCCAGACCGGCAAGATCGTGGCGCCGGACCTGTACATCGCCGTGGGCATCTCCGGAGCCATCCAGCACCTGGCCGGGATGAAGGACTCCAAGGTCATCGTCGCCATCAACAAGGACGAGGAGGCGCCGATCTTCCAGGTCGCCGACTATGGCCTGGTGGCCGATCTGTTCGAGGCCATTCCGGAGCTCGACAGCAAGCTCTGAGTGCAAGATGTAGAAACGGCTGTGCCGGCTAGGCCGGCAACGCTGACAAACGCCGTGGCGGCCAACGCCACGGCGTTTTTATTGGTGGGTGTCTGGCATCGATGTGCATGGCCGCCAACCCCTCGCCAGGCGTGCCGATCCGCTGTCGGACAGGGGCGTCGATGCCCTTGCCCGAGAGGTGTTGACAGCGATGAACTCGGGGTAGAGGCACCTTGCTCGCATTGATAACAATTCGTGTTTCGGGTACTGTCGTGGCATTTGACGCGGCGCCCCAAGGCGGCGCGAGAGCAGGTCGGAGGCCTTGGAATGGCGAACAAGCAGATCAACGGGCGGCCCTTCGCCGGGCCATCACAGGCTAGCCCCAGCGATGTGGTGACGGCTGGCGCAGCGGCAAGGAACAGCCTGCTGGGCGTCTCCTGTGCGCTGGCGCTGGCGCTGGGGCACAGCGGGGTAGCCCAGGCACAGAACACGGCGGACAATCTCGGCGACGAGGCCCTGGCGGCCCAGACGACCCAGGCCGAGCTGCAGGCGCGGATCGACCAGGCCGACGACGAGGTGCGTCAGCGTATCGAGGCGCTGCGCCAGGCCGAGCAGGAGGCCCAGCGGCTTCAGTCCTACAACCAGGCGCTGGCCCCCCAGCTCGAGCAGCTCAAGGCGACCCTCGAGCAGCGCAGTCAGGGCATGGCGACCATGGCCGAGACCCGCGACGCCCTGCCGGGCCTGTTGAACGACATGACCCGCCGCCTCGACGCCTGGGTCGATCAGGACGTGCCATTCCTCCATGGCGAGCGCAAGGCCCGGGTGGCGTCGCTCGAGGCCTCCCTGGCCAACCCCGAGCTGACCGCAGCCGAGAAGCTCGAGCGGGTGCTGGCGGCCTGGCGTGCCGAGCTCGACTATGGGCGCGATCTCGATGCCTGGCGCGGCACCCTGGAAGAGGGCGATCAGACCCGCGAGGTCGACTTCCTGCGACTGGGACGCGTGGGCTGGTACTACCTGACCCCGGATGGCCAGAACGGTGGCGTATGGGACGACGGAGGCTGGCAGTCGCTGTCCGCTGCCGAGCGCGACCAGGTGGAGAAGGGCCTGCAGATCGTGCGTGACCAGCGTGCACCGGAACTGCTGACGCTGCCGCTGACCCAACCGATCGAGGAGCGTTCCTGATGGTGTCTTTGACGGATTTCCCGGTGTCGCTGAACCGGCACAACCCGATGGGCAAGGGCCTCGCCCGCAGGCTGGTGCTGGGTGCCGCCGTGACCGCGCTGCTGGCCGCCGCTGCGCCTGCCGCCATGGCCCAGCAGCACAGCGATAGCGACAGCGTACTGTCGAGCTTCAAGCTGGAGCGAGAGGCCGCCGAGGCGCGTGATCAGGCGAGGTTGGCCGAGCTGGTGGAGGACAGTGACGCGCTGTCCGCCGCGCTCGAGGAGGCCGAGGCCCGTCGTGACGCCGCCCGGGACGAACGCGAGCGGCTGGAGTCCGAGATGGCCGAGGCGCGTCAGGCGCTGGACGAGATCGGTGCACAGCGCGACGCCGAGGGCGGCGACCTCAACGCGGTGTTCAGCGCGGTGGCCGGCACCAGCGGTGAACTGAGAGACGATCTCGGCCAGAGCCTGCTGACCCTGGGCGCCGACGTCGATTTGCCGCCGCGGCTGGACGACGACGCCATCCTGACCGTCGCCCAGATCGAGACCCTGGCCGACAGCCTGATGGGGCTGACCGCCGAGACCGGACTGGTGCGCCGATTCGAGGCGCCGGTGGCCGCAGGCAGCGGTGAGGTCGCGCCACGCCAGGTGACCCGTGTGGGTGACCTGATGGCCTTTGGCGGCGGCCAGTTGCTCGAGCGGGTCGGCGACGAAGGGCGGCTCTCCGCCCTCGAGCACACCCCTGAGCGCGTCGGCGCTGTGCTCGACGCTTATCAGTCAGGCGATGGCCAGCTGCTGCCGGTGGATCCCGTTGACGGACGGGTGATCGAGGCGCTGTCGCGCCAGCCCACGCTGCTCGAGCGCTTCCATCAGGGCGGTGCGGTCGGCTATGTGGTGGTCGCCCTGGGCGCCCTGGGTCTTTTGATCGCCCTTGGCCAGTATCTGTACCTGCTGCGGGTCAGCATGACCACCCGTCGCCAGCTCGCCAACATGGATGAGCTGTCCAATGACAACCCCCTGGGCCGGGTGCTTCAGCGCTTCCACGCCTTCGGTGCCGGCCATGCTCCCGAAGCCCTGGAGGCACGTCTGGACGAGTCGATGCTGGCCGAGCAGCCGCGTCTCGAGCGCGGCCAGGCACTGGTCAAGATGCTCGCTGCGGTGGCGCCGCTGCTGGGCCTGCTGGGCACGGTGACCGGCATGATCGTGACCTTCCAGTCGATCACGGTGTTCGGCACCGGCGATCCCCAGTTGATGGCCGGCGGTATCAGTCAGGCGCTGGTGACCACGGTGCTGGGCCTGATCACCGCGGTACCGCTGCTGTTCGCCCATACCGCCATGTCGTCACGCTCGCGCGCCCTGATCGGCACCATGGAAGGCCGCGCCAGCGCGGTGCTGGCCGACCGCCTGGAAGCCGATCGCAAGGCCCTGCAACCGGCCACCGACGCAAAGCAAGGAAGCAGGCGCCATGCCGACGCACCCCTGGCTTGATCCCCTCGTCCGGCTGATCGACGCCGGCGGGCCGGTGCTGGTGGTGATCGCCGTGGTGGCCATGCTGCTGTTCTCGGTGGGGCTCGAGCGCTGGTGGTTCTTTCGCTTCCACTATCGCCCGGCCCGGGCCGAGCTGATGCGCCGCTGGGTCGAGCGGCCCGACCACCAGAGCTGGAGTGCCCGCACCCTGCGTGAGGTCTGGGTGACGGAGCTGATCCGACGGCTACGTGGCCCCTTGCCCTGGTTGAAGCTCCTGGTGGTGATCTGCCCGCTGCTCGGGCTGCTCGGCACCGTGACCGGCATGATCACGGTATTCGACAGTCTGTCCATGGCCGACAGCAACCAGGCCCGCGCCATGGCCGACGGCGTCGCCCGGGCCACCTTGCCGACCCTGACCGGGATGGCGGTGTCGGTGGTGGGGCTTCTGTTCATTACACGGCTCGAACATATCATTCGGCGCGAGGATCAGCGGCTGCACGACCGCCTTGCCCGCGCCGCGGAGGATGCACATGCGTAGACGTCGACTGTCCGCCGGCGCCGAAGAGGCCAGCGAGGTCAACCTGACCCCGATGCTGGACGTGGTCTTCATCATGCTGATCTTCTTCATCGTGACCACCAGCTTTATCAAGGAGAGCGGGGTGGAGATCGAGCGCCCCGAGTCCAGCGCCGCCTCTTCTCGTCCCGACGTCCAGGTGCTGGTGGCGATCACGCCGGAAGGCGCCTTGTGGGTGGACGGTGAGCCGGTGGACATCCATCGCGTCGGCACCACCGTCGCCGGCATGCTTTCCGAGGATGGCTCGGTGGTGATCCAGGCCGATCGCAACGCCGCCACCGGGGTGTTGATCGAGACCATGGACCGGCTGCGCGACGCCGGTGTCGACAAGGTTGCCGTCGCCGCCGAAAGGAGCTCCGACGCATGAGGCGAGTGGTCTCTCTGGCGGCGGGTAGCCTGCTGACCCTGGTACTGTTCGCCCTGCTGGCGCTGCTGGTGGTGCCACCGGAGGCCGAGCCTGAGCTGCGCGAGGAAATCACTCTGAGCCTGGCCGAGGCGGTGGCGCCCCAGGCCGAGGCCCCGGCGGAGGCCTCCGCTGCTTCGGCATCGGCGCCGCCACCTCCACCGCCGGTGGCCGCCGCGCCGCCGCCGCCGAGCCCGGCCCAGACCGCTGTCAGCGAGATCCAGTTGCCGGACCCCGAGGTGGTACCGCCGCCACGCGAGCCCAAGGCGCTGGACAGCGCCTTGCCGGAGCTGACCGAGACGCCGCCAGAACCTGAACCTGAGCCCGAACCCGAGCCCAGGCCTGAACCGAAACCCCGGCCGGAGCCGACGCCGCAGCCTGAGCCCGCACCGCAGCCTGAGCCCGCACCACAGCCAACGCCAGCGCCCAGCGTGGCCACCAATGCGACCAGCAACACGGGCAGCGCCAGCGCGGCGGGGGCCGGCGCCGCCGCGCCTGCCTCCAACGAGCCGGTGGACGTGGGCACCTCGGCCCGGGCTACGCGCAAGGTGCCGCCGGAGTACCCGCGCCGGGCCCAGCGTCGTGGTCTCGAGGGCTACGTGGTGATGCAATTTATCATCCGCGCCGACGGCAGCGTCGATCGCGGCAGCATTCAGGTACTCGAGGCCAGCCCCCGTCGGGTATTCGAGGACGCTGCGCGTCAGGCCATCGCCGGCTGGCGCTTCGAGGCGGCGTCCGGGCTTCGGCGGGCGCGTCAACGACTCGAGTTCCAGTTGAGATAGATGTCGAGATAGACATCGAGATAGCCACACAAGGGGTCGATCGCCATGGCAGTACTGTTGAAGACCACCCCGCTGGGGCGCTACCTGCAAGGCACTGGTGCCGCCCTGGCGCTGGGCCTGATGGCGGGTCTGGCCGGCGCACTGGCAAGTCCTGCGGCAAGCGCCGCGCCCACCCTGTCCGGTGGCATCATCGCCGACCTCAAGAGCCTCGAGCAGCGCCTGGCCGACGACCCGGCAGGGGCCGAGGCCAAGGCCGAGAGCCAGGCCGAGCGGCTCACCGGAGGCAACGCCTCGGACCGCTGGGCCAGGGCGCTGTACCTGCAGCTTGCCGCCGGGGCGGCATCGGCCCAGAACCGGCCCGAGGAGGCCGCCGATCACCTGGCCAGCGCCCGCCGGATCGATGGGGTCGAGCAGGCCCAGCGAGATCGCTGGCTGCGCCAGGAGATTGAACAGCGCATCCAGGCGCAGCAACGTCAGCAGGCGAGAACGCTGTTGGAAGACTGGCTATCGCGCCACGAGGATGTCGAGGCGCTGTGGACCCTGGCCGAGCTAGCGGCCGCCGACGAGGACTGGGAGGCCGCCGCCGACGGGGTCGAACAGGCCAAGGCGGCGGACCCGCAGCCGAGTCAGGCGCGGCTCGATTTCGCCGGTGGCGTGATGCACAAGAGCGGTCGTCTCGATCAGGCCCTGGCGGCCCTGGAGGCGCGGCTTGCCACCGATCCTGCTGATGCCGATGCCTGGCGCCGGGCCGCGGCCATGGCCCAGCGGCTGGGTGATCCGGTCCGGGCCGCGGCGCTGTGGGAGGCCGGCTGGCGTCAGGGCGCCCTGTCCGGCAACGATGACCTTGAACGTCGCATCGAGCTCCACCTGGCCGCCGGTACCCCCGCACGCGCCGCCGAGCTGCTCGAACGGGCGCTGGCGGAAGGCGTCCTCGAGGATAGCGAGCAACGTCGCCGGTTGCTGGCCGAGGCCTGGTTTCAGGCTCGCGACCATGACCAGGCGCTGGACGCCTGGCAGACTCTTGCCGAGCGTTCCGACGCTGGCTCGGACTGGCTCCGGTTGGGACAGATTGCCGCAGGCTGGGGCCGCGAACAGACCGCGCGCGAGGCATTGAACCGCGCACTCGCCAAGGGCGAGGACGAGGCGAAAACCTGGCTGGGCGCGCTGTCCGCGGGCTCGCAGACGGGGCAGGGCGCGGCCGCTGAACCTGGCGCTGGCGCCACGGATTCACCTCGACCCTCCGACGAGGGCGCTGGCTGAGGCGGCTCGCTGCCTTGTGGCAAAAATGACCCTCAGCGTAGAATTCGCCCCATGAAGAATTCCAGAAGCCTCATATTGCTGGTCATCGTTCCCGCGGTGGCCGTGGTGCTGCTCGGGGCGGCCATCTTTGGCTCCCAGGCGATGTCCGACAGCCGTCTGGACGATGACGCGCGTGCCGCCCTGGCGGCGTCACTTCAGACCTCGGCACCGATCGAGCTCGCCAACTTGCAGGAGGTGCGCTACGGCTATGGCGTGTGCGGCTCCTATCGGCTGGCATCGGACGAAGGCTTTGCCTCCTTCTATCTTGATACCCAGAGCGGCGAGGTGGAGCTGGACGTCAACTCCCGTCGTTTCAATACCCACTGTGGCCTGTCGGCGCTGTGCTGATGGTATCCATCGACGGTGAACGGTGTTGGTCGGCGTTTGACGACTGAGCCACCCGGCGACACAGGCTCGTGCCGGCACTTTCTCAAGGAGACGTTTTCATGCGCATGTTCAAGGGCACCCTGGTTGCCGGATTGCTGTCGCTGCTGGCGGCTACCCCGGTGCTTGCCGCCGAGCTAGAGATCAGCGACGCCAGGCTGCGCATGCTGCCCGGCGACCGCCCTGGCGCCGGTTACTTCAAGCTCTACAATGCGGGCGACGAGCCGGCAGCGGTGGTCGGAGCAGAGACCAACGCCTACGCCTCGGTGGAGCTGCACATGAGCATGGAGAAAGACGGCATGGCCATGATGCACGGCGTCGAGCGCTTCGAAGTGCCCCCCGGCGAGACCCGCGAGTTCGCCCCCCAGGGGTATCACCTGATGTTCATGAAGCCGCAACAGTCGCTGAACGTTGGCGATGAAGTCGAGGTCCGCCTGATCCTCGAAGGGGACGAGCGCGTCGAGACGACCTTCGAAGTGGTCTCGCCGGCGGCGCTGTAACGACGGTCTTGAGACAGCTGAGACAGCTGAGACAGCTGGGCCGGCAAAGTGGTGTCGAGAGAACGGTGTCGGCCGCAGAGGCTGCAAAGTAGAGCCGAGACAACGGCCCATGAACTGAAAGCTACGAGGTTGGCAATGCGACAGGGCAGGACCGGCGGCAATGGCAAGGTGCAGAGAAGGGGAGCTGGAGCGAGCCAGGCAGTCGCCAGGGCTGGTGCGGCACTGCTGCTGACGGCTGCGCTTTTTGCCCTTGCCGGCTGCGAGGACGTCAACTGGCGTGGCACCGACATCTCCGACGCCATGCCGGCGCTGGACTTCGAGCTGATCGACGAGAACGGCCAGCAGGTCGATGAGGGTGACTACGCCGGCAAGACGACCCTGGTCTACTTCGGCTTCACCCACTGCCCGGACGTCTGTCCCACCGCGCTGGCGCGCTTGTCAGCGGCGATTCGTGAACTCGACGAGCCGACCAGAGACGCCGTCCGGGTGCTGTTCGTCTCGGTGGATCCTGAGCGCGACAGCCCCGAGGTGCTCGACGCCTATACCGAAGCCTTTGGGCCGCGCTTTATCGGCCTGACCGGCGACAAGGCTGCCCTCGACGCGGTCACCAACCGCTACCGCGTCAGCTATCGTCTGGGCGAACCCGAGGCCGACGGCAGCTACGACGTCGACCATTCCAGCGCTATCTTCGCCTTCGATTCAGGCGGCGACGCCCGTCTGCTGATGCGTGACACCGATCCGGTGGACTCCATCGCCGCAGACATCCGAAGGCTGGTGGAGAAGGGGTAGAGGTCCCCATCTTCTTGCAAAAATGCAGCTGGAAAAGCAAAGGGCCACCTGAAGTGGCCCTTTCGCGTCTCGATGGTAACGCGCCTTCACGCCTCGCTGCGTGGCAGCTTGATGCAGTCTCTGGTGCCGCGCGTGGTGTTGTGAAGTTCTAAAGATCCAGTTCGGTCCACACCGGGGCGTGGTCCGAGGGTTTTTCCATGGCGCGCAGGTCGTAGTCGATGCCGGCGTCGGTGACGCGCTCGGACAGCGATGCCGTGGTCAGGATATGGTCGATGCGAAGGCCCCGCTTGGGTTCGCGATCGAAGCCCTTCGAGCGATAGTCGAACCAGCTGAAACGATCGTCCACCTCGGGGTAGAGGCGGCGATAGCTGTCCTCGAGGCCCCAGGCCTTGATGCCATCCAGCCATTCGCGCTCGATCGGCTGAAAGCTGGTCTTGCCTTCGCGCAGCCAGCGCTTGCGGCTGGCCTCGCCGATGCCGATATCGATGTCGGCGGGCGAGATGTTGAAGTCGCCCATCACCGCCAGGCGTTCGCTGGGGGAGTGGTCCTCGTCGAGCAGGCGCTGGAGCTGGGCGTAGAAGGCGCGCTTGTGGGGAAACTTGGTCGGGTGCTCGATGTTCTCGCCCTGGGGGAAATAGCCGTTGTAGACCCATACAGGCTCGCCGTCGGCGGCGCGCAGACGCACGCCGATCATGCGGCGCTGGGCGTCTTCACCGTCGTCGGGAAAGCCATAGCGAACCTCCTCCGGGGCCTCGCGGGTCAGCATGGCGACGCCGTAGTGACCCTTCTGGCCATGGAAGTGCACCTGGTAGCCCATGGCTTCCACCGCCTCGCGGGGGAATTCACTGTCCTGGACCTTGGTTTCCTGCAAACCGATCAGGTCGGGCTGGTGGGAGGCGATCAGCGCCTCGAGCTGGTGCAGGCGTGCGCGGATGCCGTTGATGTTGAAGCACACCAGGCGCATTACTGCTCTCCCTTGTTGCTGTCGCTGTTACTGCTGTCCGGCCCCTTGCCTTCGGGGTGAATCTCGATCGACGGGGCGGCGCGCATGCGCTCCAGCCGGCGTGCGGCCTGGGCCTTGCGCTGCTGGCGCTTCTTGGCGGAGAAGCGCCGTGATGAGGTGACCTCATCGGGATTTTCGTGGCGCCACTGCTTGTAGTCCTTGCGCCGACCGGTACGGATGGTCACCTTGTCGGCCAGGGAACGGGTCTTCTTGCGGCGTGTCATGACGCGGGGCTCCTGTATTCAATGGGCACATTCTATCAGTGCGGGGCCGCCAGGACAGCCGCTAGACACGATTCGATGCGCATCGGGCAAGCCCAAACGGCCAGACGCTGGTACAATACCCGGCTTGAGGAAACTCGAGGGGGCCCTGTGCCGTTGCCTCGACGCTTTCCGCTTTCCTTCAACTTCTCTTCGAGACGGACACACAGCACAGCCTATGAGCGAGTCGGAACAGACCACCGCACCGGCCGAGAGCCGCAAGCCCAAGCGTCGTCGCCGCAAGCCGAGGCGCCGCCAGTCCAACTGGGATCTGCGCCAGTTTCAGGTGCCCGCCGTGGCGGGCAAGTGGCGGTTCCACGACTTCGATCTGCCGCTGCCGCTGATGCGCGCCATCCATGCGCTCGGGTTCGAGTACTGCACGCCGATTCAGGCCGAGGCCCTCACCCACACCCTGATGGGTGGAGACGTGGTGGGCAAGGCCCAGACCGGTACCGGCAAGACCGCCGCCTTCCTGATTTCCATGATGGCCTACTTCCTCGAGGAGGAGGTGCCGGATGGCCAGAAGCCGGGGACGCCGCGCGCACTGATCGTGGCGCCGACCCGCGAGCTTGCCTTGCAGATCGAGAAGGACGCCAAGGCCCTGGCGCGCTTCACCTCGCTCAAGGTGACCAGCGTCGTCGGCGGCATGGATTACCAGAAGCAGCGCGAGGGGCTTGCCGGCAACGTCGATATCCTGGTGGCCACTCCGGGCCGCCTTCTGGACTTCCAGCAGAAGCGAGACATCGACCTCGGTCAGGTCGAGGTGCTGGTGCTGGACGAGGCCGATCGCATGCTGTCGATGGGCTTCATTCCCGACGTCAAGCGCATCATCCGCTACACGCCGAAGACCGAAGAGCGGCAGACCTTCCTGTTCTCCGCGACCTTCACCGAGGACATCCTCAACCTGGCCAGCCAGTGGACCCATCAGCCGGCCCACGTCGAGATCGCGGTCACCGTGGATAACGCCGCCGATATCGATCAGCGGGTGTACATGGTGGGCGACGAAGACAAGCAGCGACTGCTGGTCAACCTGCTGCAGCAGGAGTCGTTCGACCGGGTGATGGTGTTCGGCAATCGCCGCGATCTGGTGCGCAAGCTGCTGGAGCTGCTGAAGAAGGCCGACATCAATGTGGCCATGCTGTCCGGCGATGTGCCGCAGAACCAGCGCATCCGCACCCTGGAGCAGTTCCGCGAGGGCGAGATTCAGGTGCTGGTGGCCACCGACGTGGCCGGCCGTGGCATCCATATCGAGGACGTCAGCCACGTGATCAACTACACCCTGCCCGAGGATCCGGAGGACTACGTCCACCGCATCGGGCGCACCGGCCGTGCCGGCGCCAAGGGCGTGTCGATCAGCTTCGTGGGTGAAGAAGACGCCTTCTCGCTGCCCGAAATCGAGCGCTTCATCGGCGACAAGCTGCCCTGCGAGCATCCGCCGGAAGGGCTTCTGTAAGCCCGTCAGGCGTTTGACGCTTGTACGCAGTCAGGGCCGGCCCAGCGCCGGCCCTTTGCGTCTCTCCCCCTTGTCCTTTTTCTCAATTGTCGTGGACCCGCCATGCTAGACGACGCCCTCAAGAGCGAGATTCAAAGCGCCTATCGTCGGGTGCTGGAGGCGCTGGAGCTGACCCCGCGCTACGGCCAGCGGCTGATGATCGCCGAGATCTCCCGCACCCTGGCCGGCATCGAGACCGATGAGGATGGCAAGCGGGTGAGCGACGAGCACGTCTGTGTGCTGGAGGCGGGCACAGGTACCGGCAAGACCCTGGCCTACCTGCTGGCGGCGTTGCCGGTGGCCAAGGCGCGCGGCAAGCGCCTGGTGCTGGCCACCGCCACGGTGGCGCTGCAGGAGCAGGTGCTGCACCAGGACCTGCCGTCGCTGAAGGCCCACAGCGGACTGTCCTTCGACTTTGCCCTGGCCAAGGGGCGCGGGCGCTATGTGTGCGTGGCCAAGCTCGACGCGGCCATGGACGGCGCCGAGGAAAACCCGACCCTGTCGCTGTTCGAGCAGAGCCTGGACGCCGCCACCGGCGATGACTTCAAGGCGCTGGTGGCCGCCATGGGAGACGCCTACGGCAACGGTCGCTGGGAAGGGGATCGCGATAGCTGGGGCGAAGCCATCGACGATAGCCATTGGCGGCGACTGACGGTGGATCACCGCCAGTGCACCAACCGCCGCTGCGGGCACTTCGGTGCCTGTGCCTTCTTTCGTGCCCGGCGCGACCTCGATCAGGCCGACGTCATCGTCGCCAACCATGACCTGGTGTTGGCGGATCTGGCGCTCGGCGGCGGCCTGGTGCTGCCAGACCCTGCCGACTGTATCTACGTCTTCGACGAGGGCCACCACCTGCCGGACAAGGCGATCTCCCACTTCACCCATCGCTTCAGCGTGGGCGGCGGGCTGCGCTGGCTGAGAAACCTCAGGGGCTCGCTGACCGAGCTGAATACGGCCCTGGGCGTGCAGCCGACCCTGGCGCGACTGCTGGGCGCACTGCCCACCGCGATGGAAGCGCTGGAGCCACGCCTGGGCGAGGTGTTTGCGCTGGGCCACCAGCTGGCCGAGCGGCCCCATGGGCTCAATGACGACGAGGACGGTGCTCAGCACCGCTTCGAGATGGGGCGTGTGCCCGAGGCCCTGCGGGCCCAGGCCGAGGCGCTGGTGGTGCCCTTCGCCGAGCTCTGCCGTCTGCTCGAGTCGATGACCGACATCCTGCGCGAGAGCCTGGACCCGGAGAAGTCCACCGGCCTTGCCCGGGAGCAGGCCGAAGCCTGGCTGCCGCTGCTGGCGCTGCTGCACGGCCGGGCGCTGGAGGCCCACGCCTTGTGGCAGGCCTTTGCCGAGGGCGATCCGGCGGACGCGCCGCCGCGGGCACGCTGGCTGACCCTGGAGCGCTTCCAGGGCGAGCCCGAGCTGATCTTCTCGGCCAGCCCGGTATCTGCCGCCCATACCCTGGCGCGTTCGTTGTGGGGGCGCTGTCACGGCGCTGTGGTGACCTCGGCCACCCTGACCGCCCTGGGCCGTTTCGAGCGCCTGCAGGAGAGGGCGGGGCTGGCCAACCGCTATCGCTACCAGCGTCTGCCGAGTCCCTTCGACTATTCCCGAGCGGTGCTCAGCGTGCCCCGGGAGGCGGTGGACCCCGCCGACCGTGACGGCCACGAGCGGGCCATCGTCGACTTCGTCGAGGCTCTCGACGACAAGGAAGCGGTGCTGGTGCTGTTCTCGTCCCGGGCCCAGCTGCGCGGGGTGGAGAAGGCCCTGTCGCGGGAGCGTCGAGAGCGAGTGCTGGCCCAGGACCGTCTGCCCAAGCGCGAGCTGGTCAGCCGCCATCGCCAGCGTATCGACGCCGGCGAGGGCAGCATCCTGTTCGGTCTGGCGAGCTTCGCGGAGGGCATCGACCTGCCCGGCGACTACCTGACCCATGTGGTGATCACGCGGCTGCCGTTCGCCGTGCCGGACGACCCGGTGGGAGCGACGTTGGCGGAATGGATCGAGAGCCAGGGCGGCAACCCGTTCATGCGCATCAGCGTGCCGGATGCCTCGATCAAGCTGGTCCAGGCCTGTGGTCGGTTGATCCGCAAGGAGGCCGACCGTGGCCGCATCACCTTGCTGGATCGCCGCGTGCTGACTCGCCGCTACGGCCGCGCGCTGCTCGACGCATTACCGCCCTTCGTGCGCGAGATCGACGGCGTAAGCCAGGCCGGCTGAGGGAAGCCGCGCCTCGCGAGCAGGCGTGATACACCGGCCAAAAACAAGGAGCCCGCCAACTTGGCGGGCTCCTTGCTGTCGTGGGCGTTGCTTCTGCAGGCGTCGCTGGCGCTGGGGATGATGGCGCCGCTGGCGCCTGGCGTCGGGGCCTTTCAGCCCCTTGCCTCGCACCAGGGGCGAATCAATTCACCCGCTTTGCCAGCTCCGGCGCCAGGCGTTCGTTCATGCTGCGGAAGGCCTCCACGGTGGTGTCCCAGTCGATGCAGGCGTCGGTCACGGAGACTCCGTAGGCCATTTCGCTCAGGTCCTCGGTGATCTTCTGGTTGCCCCAGCCGATATTGGACTCGACCATCAGGCCGATGATCGAACGGTTGCCGTCGAGAATCTGGTGGGTGACGTTGTCGAGCACCAGCGGCTGCAGGGCGGCGTCCTTGTTGGAGTTGGCGTGGGAGCAGTCGATCATGATGTTGGGCTTGACCCCGGCCTTCTTCAGCTCCTGCTCGGCCAGCGCTACGCTCACGCTGTCGTAGTTCGGCTTGCCGTTGCCCCCGCGCAGCACGACGTGGGCGTAGGCGTTGCCGCGGGTGCGGATGATCGCCACCTGGCCCTGCTGGTCGATGCCCAGGAAGTTGTGCGGGTGAGCGACCGACTGCAGCGCATTGACGGCCACGTCGAGGCTGCCGTCGGTGCCGTTCTTGAAGCCCACCGGGCATGACAGGCCGGAGGACATCTCGCGGTGGGTCTGGGACTCGGTGGTGCGGGCGCCGATGGCCGACCAGCTGATGCAGTCCTGCAGATACTGGGGCGAGATCGGGTCGAGTGCCTCGGTGGCCAGCGGCAGGCCCAGCTCGGAGAGCTCCACCAGCAGGCGACGGGCGATGTGCAGGCCTTCCTCGATCTCGAAGGAGCCGTTCAGGTGGGGGTCGTTGATCAGACCCTTCCAGCCCACGGTGGTGCGCGGCTTCTCGAAGTAGACGCGCATCACGATGTACAGGCTGTCCTTCACCTCGTCGGCCAGGCGGCGCAGGCGACGAGCGTAGTCCAGCGCGGCGTCCACATCGTGGATCGAGCAGGGGCCCACCACCATCAGCAGCCTGGGATCGGTGCCGTCGAGGATGTTCTGCACGGTCTTGCGGCCCTCGATCACCGTGGCCTCGGCCTCGGGAGAAAGAGGGATTTCCTGCTTCAACTGCTCAGGAGTGACGAGAACATCCTGGGCCAGGACGTTGAGGTTGTTCACCTGCTTGTCGGACATGAGGTCTACCTGTGTGTATCGTGTCAGCGCTGACGTTTCTGCGTGGCTCTACTATCCCTTGAGGGAGGGGTAAATTCAATCGCCTGAGGGAACCTTGTCGCGCACCCGATGTCGGAGCGGCGTCGAGAGATGCACTCAGAGAACGCTTGATGCGAGCCAAGGAAACAGGAACACTTGTGCCTTTTATCATGACGAGACCCATGACCTATACATCGCCGACAGGCGAAAGGTGGCACCCTGTTGCCAAGGGCCAGACCGAGGGTCCGGCGTCGTCAGCCCGACATCGTCGGGGAGGAGAGACATGACGCCCAAGGAAACGGACCAGCAGCTGGTGGCGCGCGCGCAGAAGGGCGATACCCGAGCCTTTGACCTTCTGGTCAAGAAGTACCAGCACAAGATTCTGGGCCTGATCGGTCGCTATATCAGCGACCATGCCGAGGTGCAGGACGTGGCCCAGGAAGCCTTCATCAAGGCTTACCGGGCGCTTGGCAAGTTTCGCGCCGAGAGCGCCTTCTATACCTGGATGTACCGCATCGCCATCAACACCGCCAAGAATCATCTGGTGTCCCGCGGGCGTCGTCCGCCGGGCAGCGATCTGGATATCAATGACGCCGAGATCGTCGACATGAGTGGCCGGCTGGCCGATATCGAGACACCGGAGGCGTCCATCGCCAGGGACCAGCTCGAGGCGGCGGTATTCGAGGCGATCGAGAATCTTCCCGATGACCTGCGCACCGCCATTACCCTGCGCGAGCTCGATGGTCTTTCCTATGAAGACATCGCCCAGATCATGCAGTGCCCGGTGGGTACCGTGCGCTCGCGCATCTTTCGCGCCAGGGAAGCAGTGGATCAACATATTCAGCCGCTGATGACGACCTCGCGAAACGCCGAGTCACTTCCCTGATTCGCTATCGCGACCCTGTGAGCTGGTCGTGGGCGCAGGGGTGAGGCAGGGCGACCCCTTTTGTTGCCGAATTCCCCATTTTTTTCAAATTGGGATGAACTGTTCGCCAGATTGGGCGTCTTACCCAGTGACCGGCCCGATGCAACAATCAACGACGGTCGTCACCTGGCGCTCGAGCCGGTGGCGAGTAACCGAGAATCGGTGGCGGAACCTGGCGCATCTCCGGTGGTCTATGGAGCTGGAGGCGCGACGCTTCGTCGAAATGAGGTGTGGAGAATGAGTCTGAACGCACGGGAATCGCTTTCAGCCCTGATGGACAATGAAGGTGACGAGCTGGAATTGCGTCGAGTGCTGAAGTCGCTCGAGAGCGACCAGGACAGCGCCGAGAGCTGGCGTCGTTACCATTTGATGCGTGCCGCGCTGCGCCGCGAGACCGATAGTGACCCCTCGGTGGATCTGTCCGCCGGTATCCTGGCTCGCCTCGAGGATGAGCCTGCGCCGCAGATGGAGGCTCCCGCCGACGGCGCGGTCGCCAAGCGCGGCGGAATGGGGCTCGCACGCGGTGCCGGTATTGCCGCGGCGGTCTCGTTGATGGTGATCAGCGGGGTTCAGTTCTATAACGGCGCCTTCGATGGCTCCATCGACGGTTCCGGTGCCGGTGTGGCCAGCAGCGGGGCTGCGGGTGGCGTAAGCGGCGGCGTAAATAGCGGCGCAGCACAGACAGCGTCCGCCGTGCCAGGTGCAGAGCTCGCCAGCGTAGCGGCGTCTCGGCCTTCGCTGATGGATCTGCCGATGTTTCAGTCCGGCACAGGCTCCAGCAATGGCCTGATGACCGTCGGCGCCCAGGTGGCCTCGCCGATGATGCTGTCGCCATCTGCCCAGCAGTCGCGGGTCAGTGACCAGGCGCAGGCCCAGTTGTTGCAGTCGTACCTCGATCGTCATGCCCAGGGGGCGGCCTTCAGCAGTGCCGACAACTGGATGCCGATGCTGCGCAGCACCCCGGCGGAAGCCCGTTGAGGTGATCGATCTGGCATCGAGATAGCAATGATCTGCTCGGCCCCACAGGGCCGAGCGCATTCTCAGCAGTGCCTGTCAGGACATGATTTCTATGCCACATCAGGGGTCGCTTGCAGCGTTGGCCGGCTGGCTGACGCTTTCCCTTGTCTGTCTTTCTCTTCCCGCCCAGGCCGTTGCCGACCCTGGTGTCGACGCCGTAACGGCGGACGCCGAGGCCTCAGCTGACTCGGTAGCTGACCCGAATAGTATCCAGAGCGTCTACGACTGCAGCGCCTTGACCGCCTTGTCACCCCCCGAGTCTCCGGGAGACTGGTTCGAGCGCAGTGTCTGGGCTTCCCATTGCTACCAGTATCAGGCGCGCGCCGTTCGCATCGTCGATGAGGAGGTGGTGACGCTGTCGGTGGCCCGCGACATCCAGCAGGGCGTCGAGCGCGATCGCCTCCACTTCCTCGATGGCCCCAGTCGCTCGCTGCTGCGAGAGGGGGGCGCCTTTCGCTTCGAACTCGGTGATAGCCAGGGGGCGGCGCCGGCCTCTCCCCAGGCGCTGGTCGAGCACCTGTCACGCTTCTATCGGCTGCGCTTCGACGGCGAGGAGCGAATCGCCAATCGTCACGCGATCCGTCTGGAACTGTTGCCGCTTGACGCCATGCGCTACGGCTATCGCATCTGGCTCGACCGCGAGACGGCCATTCCCTTGAAGCGCACCCTGATCGACGAGCGGGGCCAGGTGCTGGATACCTTCCAATTGGTGGCGATGACGCCGCCGGAACGCTACGACGGCAAGGTGGAGCTGCGCCGGCCGCCGTCCTCGGCCAGGCTCGACTGGCGCGCAGGCTGGCTGCCTCGCGGCTTTGTTGCCCAGCCGTTGATGGCGATGGCATCCGACAGCGATGGGCCTCGCCGCCACAAGTTGTACAGCGATGGCCTGTCGACCATCAGCCTGTTCGTCGAACCGGTAGCGGGTTCACGGGTACTAAGGCCGGGTGTCCATCGACTGGGCGCCAGTCACGCCGCGGTGCGCCGAGTGCAGCGTGAAGGCCAGTTGCTTCAGGTGGTGGCGGTAGGCGAATTACCCCCCAGCGTGCTGGTCAAGGTGGCCGAAACCCTTGAGCTGGCCGAGGGGCAGCCGCAGGGTGTGAGCGATGGTGCGCGCCCTGAGGCAGCGAGCAACGTCCACCAGGAAGCGTCGTCATGAGCACCGACTGCGCGACCGCAGAGGCGCGAGTGGTGGGTTGGACGACCGCCGGGGTCAGGGTAGCGCTGGCGGCAACCGGCGGCTGCGGGCGCTGCGCTGCTCGGGGCGGCTGCGGGGCACGTTGGCTGCTGCGCAGGAGCGACGATCGGCGTGAGCTCGAGATCGATACCGAGCAGCGTCCTGCCATCGGGCAGACGGTGACCCTGGCCCTGTCCCGGACGAGCCTGGTGCGCGCCAGCGTGCTGGTCTACGGCCTGCCGCTGTGGCTGGCGCTGGGGGCGACCCTTGCCGTCAACGTCCAGTCGCCGGATCACTGGTCGCTGCCGCTGGTGTTTATCGCGGGCCTGGCCCTTGGCGGCGTGGTGCTGCGTCGGCATCTGCGCCGCCGCGCCGAGGCGTATCGGCCGACCTTGGTGCTCTAGCCCCGTTGTGATAGCTCTGTTGTGATAGCCCTGTTGTGATAGCCCTGTGCCCGAGCACTTTGCGGGCCCTTGTCGCGTTATTTTGCCCGCTAATGACTGAACCTTTTGGCGGCGTGACGGTACTACAAGAAGCGACCCTCGAGGTTGCGTCAAATGCACTCTGAGTCCTATCTGAGTCTTACGCAGGAGCCTTGCATGAAGCCAATGACTCGCACCCTGTCCATGTGGATGACGCTGGTGGTGGGAATGGTTGTCGCCCAATCCAGTCTGGCCAGGGATCTTCCTGATTTTACCGAACTGGTCGAAGAGGCCGCCCCCGGCGTGGTCAACATCTCGACGACGCGGGTCACCGAGGGCTACTCCACGCCCTTCGGCGATTTCGGTGGCCAGGAAATCCCCGACATCTTCCGTCATTTCTTCGGTGATCGCTTCCCGGTGCCGCCCGGCGGAGGCGGTGGTCGCACCGAGGAACGTCAGTCGCTGGGTTCCGGCTTCGTCATCGACGCCGACGGCTACATCATGACCAATGCCCACGTGGTCGAGGGTGCCGACGAGATAATGGTGCGCCTCAATGACCGTCGTGACCTCAAGGCTGAGCTTGTGGGGGCCGACGAGAAGACCGACGTGGCGGTACTGAAGGTCGATGCCAGCGATCTGCCGACGCTATCCCTGGGTGACTCCGACGACCTCAAGGTGGGGGAGTGGGTGGCCGCCATCGGTTCGCCGTTCGGCTTCGATCACTCGGTCACCGCAGGCATCATCTCGGCGATCAACCGCACCTTGCCGCGTGACGCCTACGTGCCCTTCATCCAGACCGACGTGGCGATCAACCCGGGTAACTCCGGTGGACCGCTGTTCAACCTCGACGGCGAGGTGATCGGCATCAACTCCCAGATCTTCACCCGTAGCGGTGGCTTCATGGGGCTGTCCTTCGCCATTCCGATCAATGTCGCCATGGACATCGCCGACCAGTTGCGAAGCGAAGGTCACGTCACCCGGGGCTGGCTCGGTGTGATGATTCAGCCGGTGTCCAAGGACCTGGCCGAGTCGTTCGGCATGGACCGCCCCGAGGGTGCCCTGATCGCCGACGTCGATCCCGACGGACCTGCGGCGCGTGACGGCGTCCAGGCCGGTGACATCGTGCTCGCGGTCAATGGCGAGACGGTGGAGCGCTCCAGCAACCTGCCGCGGTTGATCGGCCGTGTCGCCCCGGACAGCGAGGTCGAGTTGACCGTGCTGCGCGCCGGGGATCGCAAGACCCTCGAGGTCACCGTTGGCGACTGGCCCGAGGAACTGGCCGGTGGCAGCGGTCAGTCGTCCGGCAGCGCGTCGCCGGCACGCCTGGGTCTGGCGGTGCAGTCGCTGTCCGACGCCGAGCGTGACAAGTACGGCATCGACGCCGGCGTGCGGGTCAGCGACGTCGATCCGCGTGGCGTGGCGGCGGCTTCCGGTATCCGGCGTGGCGATATCATCGTCAGCGTCAACCAGGTCGCGGTGGAAAGCGGTCGCCAGCTTAGCCAGCTGGTGCGTGAGCTGCCTGCCGATCAGGCGGTGCCGGTCCGTCTGTACCGTGACGGTCGCTCGCTGTTCGTGGCGCTGCGCCTGGCCGACGACTGAGGCGCGTCCCGCTGACCGACGACGCCCGAGGGCCGCCATGGCCCTCGGGCGTTGTCGTCCTGTGATATCGAATCGAGCCGCCGCAACGGCTTGGGATGCGCGGGGCAGGGGATGCCGGTACAATAGCGCCAACTTTTTTTTCCGCGTCATCGGGGCAGGGCGAGCCTGTCGCTGTCCGGTGCGTTCTCAAGATGGAATCATCCTGCATGTCTGATCCTGATAACCGCAAGGTAATCAATAATATACGTAACTTCTCGATCATCGCTCACATCGACCATGGCAAGTCCACCCTGGCCGATCGCCTGATCCAGAGTTGCGGTGGCCTGTCAGAGCGCGAGCTCAAGGATCAGGTGCTGGACTCCATGGATCTGGAACGCGAGCGCGGCATCACCATCAAGGCCCAGTCGGTGACGCTGGACTACCACGCCAACGATGGTGAGACCTACCAGCTCAACTTCATCGATACCCCGGGGCACGTCGACTTCTCCTACGAGGTGTCGCGCTCGCTGTATGCCTGCGAGGGCGCACTGCTGGTCGTCGACGCCGCCCAGGGTGTCGAGGCCCAGTCGGTGGCCAACTGCTACACCGCCATCGAGCAGGGGCTAGAAGTGTTGCCGGTGCTCAACAAGATGGACCTGCCCCAGGCCGACCCCGACAAGGTCGCCCACGAGGTCGAGGAGATCATCGGTCTCGACGCCACCGACGCCTGTCAGGTGTCGGCCAAGAGTGGTCTGGGCATCGATGCGCTGCTCGAGCGGCTGGTGCGCGATATTCCGCCGCCCAAGGGCGACCCCGAAAAGCCGCTGCAGGCGCTGATCATCGACTCCTGGTTCGACAACTACCTGGGCGTGGTATCGCTGGTACGGATCTTCGACGGCGTGCTCAAGAAGGGCGACAAGATTCGCATCCTGTCCACCGGACGTGACTGGCAGGCCAACGAGGTCGGCATCTTCACCCCGCTGCGCAAGGAGACCGACATCCTGCGCGCCGGTGAAGTGGGCTTCGTGGTGGCCGGTATCAAGGACATTCAGGGGGCTCCGGTGGGGGATACCATCTCCCACGCCAAGACGCCGGACGTCAAGCGCCTGCCGGGCTTCCAGAAGGTCAAGCCCCAGGTCTACGCTGGCATGTTCCCGGTCAGCGCCGACGACTACGAAGACTTCCGCGACGCGCTCGAGAAGCTGGCGCTCAACGACGCTTCGCTGGACTACGAGCCGGAAAACTCCGACGCTCTGGGCTTCGGTTTCCGCGTCGGCTTCCTCGGCACCCTGCACATGGAGATCGTGCAGGAGCGTCTGGAACGCGAGTACGACCTGGACCTGTTGACCACCGCGCCGACGGTGGTCTACGAACTGGCGATGAAGAACGGTGACGTCAGCTACGTCTCCAACCCGTCCAAGCTTCCGGACATGGCCGACGTCGAGGAGATGCGCGAGCCCATCGTGCGCGCCAGCATCCTGGTGCCCCAGGAATTCGTCGGCAACGTCATCAGCGAGTGCGAGCTGCGTCGCGGCACCCAGAAGGACATGCTGTTCCTGGGTAGCCAGATCCAGCTGACCTACGAATTGCCGATGAGCGAAGTCGTCATGGATTTCTTCGATCGGCTCAAGTCCATCTCCAAGGGCTATGCTTCGCTCGAGTACAACTTCGAGCGCTTCGAGGCGGCCAAGCTGGTACGCCTCGACGTGCTGATCAACGGCGACCGGGTCGATGCCCTGGCGGTGATCATCCATCGCGATCATGCCCACAGCCGTGGTCGTGTGCTGGTCGAGAAGATGAAAGAGCTGATCCCGCGTCAGATGTTCGACGTGGCGATCCAGGCCGCCATCGGTGGCCAGGTCGTGGCCCGTTCCACGGTCAAGGCGCTGCGCAAGAACGTGACCGCCAAGTGCTACGGCGGCGACATGACCCGCAAGAAGAAGCTGCTCGAGAAGCAGAAGGCCGGCAAGAAGCGCATGAAGCAGGTCGGTCGCGTGGAGATCCCTCAGGACGCCTTCCTCGCCGTGCTCAAGGTGAACGACTGATGCCCCAGCGGCGGTCGATCCGTCCCGGTGTGACGCCGGGACGGCTTGCCCCTCCCTCAGATACCGACTTACAAGCCACCTGGAAACACTGATATGGACTTCTCCCTGCTGCTGGTGATCGCGGTCGCCGTCACCGGTCTGATCTGGCTGCTCGACCTGGTCTGGTGGCGCCCCCGGCGTCAAGCCGTCACCGCAGCTGCCGAAACCGGCACCACCGAAGGCGTGGATCTGTCCGCTCGGGAGCTTTCGCGCAAGGACCCCTGGCCGGTCGACTACGCCAAGTCGTTCTTTCCGGTGCTGCTGGTGGTGCTGGTGCTCAGAAGCTTCGTGGTGGAGCCGTTTCAGATTCCGTCAGGCTCCATGCGCCCGACGCTGGAGGTCGGGGATTTCATCCTGGTCAACAAGTTCACCTATGGCCTGAGGCTGCCGGTGGCCAACACCAAGATCCTCGATCTGAACGAGCCGGAGCGGGGTGACGTCATGGTCTTCCGCTATCCCCAGGACCCGGCGGTGAATTTCATCAAGCGCGTGGTGGCGCTGCCCGGCGATACCCTGCGCTACGTCGACAAACAGCTCTACGTCAACGGCGAGCCGGTGCCCAAGACGCTGCTCGACGACGCTCCGGAGAGCGCGCCAGGTGAGCTGCTGTTCTCCGAGCAATTGGGCGAACATCAGCATCAGATCTACAATAATCCCCGCGATCGCGGCCCGCTGGTCCACGACGTCGTGGTGCCCGAGGGCATGTACTTCGCCATGGGCGACAACCGGGACCACTCCAATGACAGCCGCTACTGGGGCTTTATCCCGGAAGCCAACATCGTCGGCAAGGCCTTCGCGGTATGGATGCATTGGGACGGTGGACTGCCGAGCTTTTCCAGCGTGAGGACGATCCCGTGATCGCTTCAACGCCGCTTGGTTCTTCCATCGCCAGCACAAAGAGTTAACAGGAGCGTCGTGAGCAATTCCCTGACCCCCTTCAGTCGCCGCATCGGCCATGAATTCCAGGACGCGAGTCTGCTGGAACTGGCCATGACCCACCGCAGCTTCGGTGGGCGCAACAACGAACGCCTCGAGTTTCTGGGTGACTCGATCGTCAACTTTGTCATTGCCGAGGCGCTGTTCGAGCGCTTTCCCGAGGCCCGTGAAGGCCAGCTTTCGCGCCTGAGGGCGCGCCTGGTCAAGGGCCAGACCCTGGCGGAGCTGGCCCGGGAGATGCGCTTTGGCGAATGCCTGCGCCTGGGTTCCGGCGAGATGAAAAGTGGCGGCCATCGGCGTGAATCGATCCTCGCCGACGCCGTCGAGGCGGTGATCGGTGCCATCTACCTGGACGCCGGTATGGACGCGGTACGCACGCGGGTGCTGGCCTGGTTCGAGGAGCGCCTGGCGCGCATCGACCTCAAGCAGTCCCAGAAGGACCCCAAGACCCGCCTGCAGGAGTTTCTGCAGTCCCGTCAGGCACCGCTGCCTCGCTACGAGGTGACCTCGGTGGAAGGCGAGGCCCACGCCCAGACCTTTACCGTGGAGTGCCATGTCGAGATGCTCGACGAACACACCGTCGGCACCGGCGCCAGCCGCCGCCACGCCGAACAGATGGCCGCCGAAAGCGCCCTGCAACGCCTCGATCCCAAGGGAGTCAGCGCATGAGTCAGACCTGTGGATTCGTGGCCATTGTCGGCCGTCCCAACGTCGGCAAGTCCACCCTGATGAACCGTATTCTCGGACAGAAGATCTCGATCACCTCGCGGCGGCCGCAGACCACCCGCCACCAGGTGCTGGGGATCAAGACCGAAGGCGACGCTCAGGCCATCTTCGTCGACACCCCGGGTATCCATATCCTCGGCAAGGACCGCAACAAGGCGATCAACCGCTTCATGAACCAGGCGGCGGTGCAGGCCCTGCGGGACGTGGACTGCGTGGTCTTTCTGGTCGACCGCACCCGCTGGACCGAGGAGGACCAGATCGTGCTGGACCGCCTGGCCAACGTCGAGGCGCCGGTGATCCTGGCGGTCAACAAGGTGGACCGCCTGCAGGACAAGGCCACCCTGCTGCCGTGGTTGGCCGAGCTCGGCAACAAGCGCGAGTTCGCCGCGGTGGTGCCGATCGCCGCCCAGCACGGCACCAATGTGCCGGAGCTCGAGGCCGAGATCGACAAGCACCTGCCCGAGGGTATCCACTTCTTCCCGGAAGATCAGGTCACCGACAAGAGCATGCGTTTTCTGGCTGCCGAAATGGTACGCGAGAAGGTCATGCGCCAGCTCGGCGACGAGCTGCCTTATCAGATGACCGTCGAGATCGAGGAGTTTCGTGACGAGGCCCGGGTGGTGCACATCAGCGCGCTGATCCTGGTCGAACGTCAGGGCCAGAAGAAGATCCTGATCGGCGACAGCGGCGATCGCATCAAGAAGATCGGCCGCGAGGCACGCCTGGATATGGAGCGGGCGCTGGACAAGAAGGTTATGCTCAACCTGTGGGTCAAGGTCAAGCGTGGCTGGTCCGACGACGAACGCGCCCTCAAGAGCCTCGGCTACGACCTCGACTGAGCCGTTCCCCCGCGCCCCGGCAGGATCATCGACGACGATGGTCCTGTTGTGATCCTGTTGCCCCGACGTCGGGATCCCCATGCAGCCCCAGCCCGCCTTTCTGCTCCACAAGCGTCCCTACCGCGAGACCAGTGCATTGGTCGAACTGCTGACCCTGGACCACGGGCGTGTGCGCGCCGTGGCCCAGGGCGTGCAGCGTCCCGGTAGTCGCTCGCGCAGTCAGATGCAGCCGTTCGCGCCCCTGCACCTGACCTGGCAGGGCGATCGCGAGCTCAAGCGGCTGCGATTGATCGAGTCCCGTGGCCCGGCGGCGATGCTCGCCGGCGAGGGGCTGCTGTGCGGTCTCTACGCCAACGAATTGCTGACCCGCCTGCTGCCGGTGGAGTTGCCGGTGGGGCAGGTGTTCGCCTTCTACACCTCGGCGCTGGACGAGTTGGCGACGCCGGCCTCCCGCGCTGCGGCCCTGCGTCGGCTCGAATTTGCGCTACTCGATGCGCTGGACGCCGCGCCGCGTTTCACCACGCCCGACGGTGGCGGCCTGGATCCCCAGCGGCGCTACCGCTTCGAGCCCGGCAGTCGGGCCTTTGTCGTCGCAGAGCGCGGCATCGACGGGCGCACCCTGCGCCTGCTGGCCGGGGCCGACTGGGGCGAGGCCGGGCTCGCGGGGCCGGCCAAGGCGCTATCGCGTGCGGCCCTGGCGCCGCTGCTGGGCGACCGTCCGCTGCGCTCCCGTGCGCTGATGGTTGCCATGGCCGAGCGGCGCCGCCAGGCGCGCTGACCCTTGTCGCCCTGGTGCCGCTGCTGGGCGACCGTCCGCTGCGCTCCCGTGCGCTGATGGTCGCTATGGCCGAGCGTCGCCGCCAGGCGCGCTGACCCTTGTCGCCCTGGCACCGCTGCTGGGCGACCGTCCGCTGCGCTCCCGTGCGCTGATGGTCGCCATGGCCGAGCGTCGCCGCCAGGCGCGCTGACCCTTGTCGCCCTGGCACCGCTGCTGGGCGACCGTCCGCTGCGCTCCCGTGCGCTGATGGTCGCCATGGCCGAGCGTCGCCGCCAGTCTCGCTGACGCTTCAGCGCGCTGATATCGCCTGGCCGCGGGTGACCGCCGGCCTGTCGGCGGTGCTACCATAGGGCTCGTCTTTCATCCCCATGACGGAGAACCTTGATGCATCCCCCTCGACTGCTGCTCGGCGTCAACATCGACCATATCGCGACCCTGCGCCAGGCCCGCGGTACCCGCTATCCCGACCCGATTCAGGCGGCCCTGGTCGCCGAAGAAGCCGGCGCCGATGGCATCACCGTCCATCTGCGGGAAGACCGCCGTCATATCCAGGAACGCGACGTGCGCCTGCTGGCCGAGGTTCTCAACACCCGCATGAATCTCGAGATGGCCGTGACCGAGGAGATGCTGGCGCTGGCCGAAGAGGTACGTCCGGCCCACGTTTGTCTGGTGCCGGAGAAGCGTGAGGAGCTGACCACCGAAGGTGGCCTGGACGTGGTCGGCCAGTTCGACGCCATCGAAGCCGCCTGTCGCCGACTGGCCGCCGTGGGGGCAGAGGTATCGTTGTTCATCGATCCCGATCCGGATCAGATCGCCAGCGCCAGGCGCGCCGGTGCTCCGGCCATCGAGCTGCACACCGGCGCCTTCGCCGAGGCCGATAACGACAGCGATCGGGCTCGCGAGTACCAGCGCATCGTGGCCGCCGCCGAAATGGGCGTCGAACTCGATCTGATCGTCAACGCCGGTCACGGCCTGCACTACCACAACGTCGAGGCCATCGCCGCCATCCCCGGCCTCAACGAGCTCAATATCGGTCACGCCATCATCGCCCGGGCGCTGTTCGTCGGCCTCAAGGAGGCGGTGGCGGAGATGAAGCGACTGATGCTGGCCGGCTACGAGGCGGGGCTGGTCGCGGCCATCGACGAATTTGAGCAAGAGCACGAGCATGAGCACGACCATCAGCACTGAAGTGTCGCCGATGTCAGCGCCGGCTCGAGGAGGTCTGTCTGTCGGGACCTTGCCCGGGAATACCGGGTCTGTCGGAGCCCTGGCATGATCCTCGGCATCGGCACCGACATCGCGCGGATCGAACGCTTCGATGCGGCCATTGCGCGCCATGGCGCGCGCTTCGCCGAGCGCATCCTGGGGCCGCTGGAAGCCGAGCGCTACACCGAGGCGCCACGGCCTTCGGCCTTTCTGGCCAAGCGCTTCGCCGCCAAGGAGGCCTGGCTCAAGGCACTGGGCACCGGTCTTCGCCATGGCATGCGCTGGACCGAGATACAGGTGGTCAATGATCCCCTGGGGCGGCCGGAGCTGGTGGTCTCGGGGGAAGCGCTACGTCTGGCCGACCAGGCGGGCGTCGGCGCCTGTCACCTGAGTCTCAGCGACGAGAGCGATGTGGCACTGGCCTTCGTGGTGCTCGAAAGGCGTTGAGCGCTGCAGGGGGGCGCGACAGTTGCCCGCGTCGGCTAAACCGGTCCCTTCAGTGGGGTTTCTCCGCTGTCCTGCTGCCAGCGCTCGACCTGGGTCATGGCCTGCTCCAGGGTGGGCAGCAGCGGACGAACCCCGTCGATCCCGCGTGAGCGAAGTCGGGTCTCGAGGGTTTCCACCAGCAGCGCCATGCGCGGTACACCGCAGTAGCGGCAGGCGCCGTTGAGGGCGTGGATGCTATCGAGCAGGGCCTCTTCGTCCTCGGCCGCCAGCGCCGCCTCGATCTCTCGACGGGTCTCGTCCAGCGATGCCCCCAGGCTCGCCAGCAATTGCCTGGCCAGCGCTTCGCGCCCACCCGCCAGGCGGGTGCCCAGGGCGATGTCGATGTCGGGCAGGTCGTTGCCCTGGTCATCGCTGTTGTCACGGGTCTGGCCCTGGTCCTTGCCAAGGTCCTTGCCAAGGTTCTTGCCATGCTCCTTGCCTTGCTCCTTGCCATGGGCCTGGTCTGGGACAGCCGGCTCGACCGAGTCATCAGCGTCACTGGCGTCCTGTCGATACTTGTCGGAGACCGGCGAGTTTGGCGCCGGGGTCGTCTCCGTCAGGCCGCTGCCCAGCCTTTCTCTAAGCAGGCGGTCGAGGCACTCGGTGTCGAGTGGCTTGATCAGCACATCGTCCATGCCGCTTTGCAGAAGCGCTCGGCGCTGGTGTTCCAGCACGTGGGCGGTCACCGCGATGATCGGTCGCTTCGCCCAGGCGGGGCTGAGTTGGCGGATCGCCTGGGTCGTCTCCACACCATCCATGCCACCCATGCGAATATCCATCAGTACCATGTCATAGAGCTGCTGCTGGGCCAGCGCCAGGGCTTCTTCCCCACTGGTGGCCAGGGTCACGCGACGCTCGGGGCCTTCCACCAGTTCTCGCAGCAGCAGGCGGTTGGTCTCACTGTCATCGACGATCAGCAGGCTGGCCATAGAGGTTTGCGTGTCCGGCGAAGGCGGCGGGGTCTGTGAGTTGTTCCACTGGGGCGGTGCAGCCGGGGCCGCTGTCGACGTCTCGTCGGGCACATAGGGCTGGCGAGACGGTAGCGCCGGCGGGGACGTCGGCGCAGGCAGGCTCGGCCTGTGGCGAGTACCGGCGAGGGCGCCCTCCACCGCTTCCGCCAGGGTCTGGCGAGCCAACGGCTTGGACAGTACGCTCGAGCCATCGGGCAGACCCAGTCCGGGCACATCCGGAAGTCCTGCATTGATCAACAGCAGGGTGGGGCAGTTGCGCTGCCTGAGTCGTGTGCGCAGCTCGCCGATGCGGCCCTCTTCGAGCTCCTCGATGGCGATGGCTTCCAGTGCCAGCGCGGCCTGCTGAGGGCTCGCCACAACCCGGGCGTCCCACTGTTCGAGCATATGCAAAAGGGCCCTGCGGGTGGGGCCGTGGGGTTCCTCGACAAAGATCGAGGCCTGGTCGAGCGCCAGTTCGGGCGCACGCACCTGGCTTGCGGTGCTGGTCAGGGGCAGGGTGAAGTGGAAGGTGGAGCCGTGGTCGAGGGTGCTGTCCACGCCGATGGTGCCGCCCATCTGCTCGATCAGTTGCCGCGAGATGGCCAGCCCCAGGCCGGTGCCGCCGTACTGGCGACTGTGTCCGGCGGTGGCCTGGCGGAAGGCCTGGAACAGTCGACGCTGCTGGCTGTCACTGAGGCCGATGCCGGTATCGCTGACGCTGATGCGCAGGGTGAAGCGCTCGTGACGGGACTGTTCGACCATGACCCGCACGATGATCTCGCCGCGGTCGGTGAACTTGATGGCATTGTTGACCAGGTTGGTGATGATCTGGCGCAGTCGCAGCGGATCACCGGTGATTTCCGCCGGTACGTCGTCATAGATCAGGCTGAGCAGCTGCAGGCCCTTCTGCTGGGCCAGTGGCGCCTGCAGCCCCAGCACCTCGTCGACCAGCGACTGGAGGTCCACCGGCACCTGTTCCAGCACCAGACGACCGGCTTCCAGCTTGGAGAAGTCGAGCACATCGTTGACCAGCGACATCAGGTTGTCGCAGGCCCGTTGCACCTGGTCGAGCCACTCGCGCTGACGCGGGTCCAGCGACGAGCGCCCCAGCAGCCGGCAGAAGCCGATGATGCCGTTGAGCGGCGTGCGGATCTCATGGCTCATGTTGGCCAGAAACTCTGACTTGACCCGGTTGGCCTCCACCGCCTGGCGATGGGCCATGTCGAGCTCGATGTTTTGCACCTCGATGGTCTCCATGGACTCCTGAAGTTCCGAGGTGGCGTGTTCGATCTGCTGCTGCAGGTCTTCGCGCGCCCGCGCCTGGTGGTCGATCAGGGCGTTGACCCGGCGCCCCAGCTCGGCCAGCTCCAGCGGGTGGTCCAGCGGCAGGTGGTGGGGCTGGCGGCCGGTGGCGAGCTGGTCGAGCAGGTGGGCGATGTCATCCAGCGGCTGGGTCAGGCGGCGGCCCAGGGTGAAGGCCACCAGAAACAGCAGAAGGCCGCAGACCAGCAGGATCATGGCGCCCCTGGCGATATCGCTGTAGGTGGCGAGCAGCAGCAGCGAGGCGTCGATATCGAGGATCAGGTAGGCGCCGTCCACGGCATTGATCGGCGTCGTCAATACCCACTGGCGATAGTGCTGGGTCAACAGCCCCTGGCCGGGAGCCTCGACGTTCAGGGCTTCGGCCCGCAGTCGACCGAGTTCAAGCACCACCTGATCCTGCTGCACCAGGCGCAGGGCACGGACGCTGGGGATATCCATCAGGCGATTGGCAGCCGCCTGAACGCCGGCGATATCGTCCAGCGACAGGGCTTCGCCCATCTCCGGTGCCACCAGCCGCGTGGCGGTAGAGAGGTTTTCTTCCATGGCGGCCTCGCGCAGGCCATGGTCCTGATACAAGGCGAGGCTGATCGCCAGCCCCAGCAGCAGCAGCGGCAGCCCCACGAGGGCTAGCATCAACCGTGTTCTCAAACTCATAGGCGCTGCGTTCCTGGCCGGGAATAGGCGCGGACGAAGAGCGGCCACCGCCGCCTCGTACGTCTCCATGTCACCCCATGGGACCATGCCTGTCCAGTGGCGAGGGGCGTCGATATAATGGCGTCAGATGACGTTACAAGGAAAGTCTTATGGAATTCCCCTACCTCGACCAGCTGGTCGGCAAGACCCCGCTGGTCCGCCTCAAGCGCATCGGCGCCGGGCGCAACAATGTGCTGCTGGCAAAGCTCGAGGGTGACAATCCGGCGGGCTCGGTCAAGGATCGGCCGGCCCTGTCGATGTTCGACGAGGCCGAAAAGCGCGGCGAGATCGCCCCCGGCGACACCCTGATCGAGGCAACGTCCGGCAATACCGGCATCGCCCTGGCCATGGTCGCGGCGATGAAGGGCTATCGCATGGTGCTGATCATGCCTGAGAACGCCTCCAGCGAGCGCAAGCAGGCCATGGCGGCCTACGGTGCCAGGCTGATCGAGGTCAGCAAGGAAGGCGGCATGGAAGAGGCCCGGGACCTGGCCGATACCATGGTCGCCCGAGGCGAGGGCAAGTCGCTGGACCAGTTCGCCAATCCCGACAACCCGCTGGGTCACTATCGCACCACCGGCCCCGAGCTGTGGCAGCAGACCGACGGTCGGATCACCCACTTCGTCAGCTCCATGGGGACCACCGGCACCATCATGGGGGTGTCGCGTTACCTGAAGGAGCAGCGCGGCGACATCGAGATCATCGGCCTGCAGCCCGAGGACGGCGCCAGCATCGCCGGGATTCGTCGCTGGCCCGAGGCCTACCTGCCGAAGATCTTCGAACCCCAGCGGGTCGATCGGGTACTGGACATCGGCCAGTACGAGGCCGAAGAGCACATGCGCCGACTGGCCCGGGAAGAAGGAATCCTGGCGGGGGTGTCCTCGGGAGGCGCCCTGGCCGGGGCGCTCAGGGTGGCCGAAGAGGTCGAGAACGCGGTGATCGTGTTCATCGTCTGCGACCGGGGGGACCGTTATCTCTCCACCGGTCTGCTGGCGCCGGAGTCCTGAGGTGGCTGGACTGGGAAAACGCCGTCCGCCGCGTCAGCGCTCCGGTGTCTCGGGGCTTGCTCACAAGCGCCCGTCGGACACTCGCCGGGCCTACCAGACCGACACGTCCGATGAGCTGCCCGACGTGCTCGAGATTCAGGGGCTGTCCCACGATGGCCGCGGGATTGCCCGTTCGCCCGCCGGCAAGACCCTGTTTGTCGAGGGGGCCTTGCCCGGCGAGCGGGTCAGGGTGGCGGTGCATCGCACCCGCAAGCGCTACGACGAGGCCCACCTGCGTGAGCTGATCGAGGCCGCGCCGACCCGGGTGACGCCGCCCTGTCCCTACATCGAGCGCTGTGGCGGCTGTGATCTGCAGCATCTGGAACTCGACGCCCAGCGTCGTCACAAGGCCGTCGTACTGTCGGAGCTGCTAGCCCGTCAGGGCGTCGAGGTCGACCTCGAACGCATCGAGGTGCTGGCCAGTGATGACGTCGCCTATCGCCGCCGTGCGCGCCTGGGCGTCAGGGTCGATGCCGACGGCGGCATCCATCTGGGCTTTCGCGCCAGGCGCAGTCACCGGCTGGTATCGGTGGAGAGCTGCACCGTTCTGGTGCCGGAGCTGTCGTCGCTGCTGGCACCGTTGCACCAGCAGCTGGCGAGCCTCGAGGCGCCACGCCAGGTCGGCCATCTGGAACTGCTGGCCAGCGACGGCCAGGTGACCCTGGTGATCCGCCAACTGCGCGAGCAACCCGCGGACCTGGCTCGCTGGCGTGCATGGGCCGATGAGCGAGGCATCGCCGTCGGCGTGCTGGCAGGCCGTGAACAGGTGCGCTTCGAGTGGCTGGTGACCCCGCCCCGAGGACTCCAGGTGACGGTCCCGTCGGCGCGTGGCCCGCTCAGCCTCGGCGTCGGACCGAGCGACTTCCTGCAGGCCAACGCCCAGGTCAACCAGCGCATGATCGAGACCGCGCTGGATTGGCTGGGGACACCTCGCCGGGTCGATGAACCCCTGCTGGATCTGTTCGCCGGGATCGGCAATTTCAGCCTGCCGCTGGCGGCGTCGGGCTACGCGGTGAGCGCGGTGGAAGGCTCGCCGGAGATGACCTCACGCCTGGCCGACAACGCCGCGGGCGCGGATCTGGACGTCGCTGCCCTCCAGGGCAACCTGCATGACGAAGGGCAGGTGGCGAGGCTGTTGCGTACCCATGATGCCGAGGTGGTGGTACTGGACCCACCAAGGGAAGGGGCCGAGGCGCTGTGCCGGGCACTGGCCAAAAGTACGGTGTCCCGGGTCTTGTATATTGCCTGTGATCCCGCCACGCTTTCTCGCGATGCGGCACACTTGTTGCAGGGAGGTTATCGTCTGCAACGGGTCGCCATGGCGGACATGTTCGTGCACACCTCGCACCTCGAGTCGATGGTACTGTTCGAACGCCAGGGGCCGTCGCCACGCCAAGGAGTCAGGAAAGATGGTTAAAGTGCGGGAAGACCAGCCGTTGACCGCGGATGGTCGGGTCGATATCGATCAGTGGGTCGCGCGGCTGCAGGACGACGTCAAGCTGGCCGACGCTGATGAACTGGTCGAGGCCTGCCAGCTGGCGCAGTCGCTGGAGCAGGCCTCCGAGCGGCCCCACAAGTCCTGGTTGAAGGACGGCTCGAGCTTTCGCATGGGCCTCGAGATGGCCGATATCCTCGGTGAGCTGCGCCTGGATCAGACCGCCATCGAAGCCGCCGTGCTGTATCGCGCGGTGCGTGAGAACCTGATCAAGCCCGAGCAAGTGGCCAAACGTTTCGGCCGCGAGGTGGCGAGCCTGATCGAAGGCGTGCTGCAGATGGCCGCGATCAGCAATACCCAGGCCACCACTGCCGGCCTGCAGCAGCAGGATCAGCAGGACAACCTGCGCAAGATGCTGGTCAACATGATCGACGACGTCAGGGTGGCGTTGATCAAGATCGCCGAGCGCACCTGCGCCCTGCGCCAGGTCCGCGATGCCCCGCGCGAGAAGCAGGTGCGGGTCGCCCGCGAAGTGTTCGACATCTATGCCCCGCTGGCCCACCGCCTGGGCATCGGCCACCTCAAGTGGGAGCTCGAGGACCTGTCCTTCCGCTACCTCCACGAGGACGACTACAAGACCGTCGCCCGGCAGCTGGCCGAGAAGCGACTGGATCGTGATCGCTACATCCAGGAGGTGGTGGAGACCCTGAAGTCGCTGATGTCGGCCCAGGGCATCCACCAGTTCCAGGTGGACGGTCGGGCCAAGCACATCTTCTCTATCTGGCGAAAGATGAAGCGCAAGCGCATCGACTTCTCCCAGGTTCATGACGTACGCGCGGTGCGCATCCTGGTGCCCACGGTGCAGGATTGCTACACCATGCTCGGCATCGTCCACTCGCGCTGGCACACCGTGCCCGACGAGTTCGACGACTACATCGCCAACCCCAAGAAGAATGGCTACCAGTCCCTGCATACGGCGGTCATCGGCCCCGAGAACAAGGTGCTGGAAATCCAGATCCGCACCTTCGCCATGCATGAAGAGGCCGAACTTGGGGTCTGCGCCCACTGGCGCTACAAGGGCCACGATACCAATGCCCGCAGCGACAGCTACGAGGAAAAGATCGCCTGGTTGCGTCAGGTGCTCGAGTGGCACGAGGAGATCGGCGAATTCGGCGACCTGCGCGAGGGCCTGACCAGCGACGTGGCGCCGGATCGCATCTATGTGTTCACCCCGGACGGTCACGTCATCGACCTGCCCAGGGTCGCCACCCCCATCGACTTCGCCTACCGCGTGCACACCGAGGTGGGCCACCGCTGTCGCGGCGCCAAGGTCAACGGTCGCATCGTGCCGCTGACCTACAAGCTCAAGACCGGTCAGCAGGTCGAGATCCTGACCGCCAACAAGAGCGCCCCGAGCCGTGACTGGCTCAACCCCAACCTGGGTTTCGTGCGCACCTCCCGGGCCAGGGCCAAGATCCAGTCCTGGTTCAAGCACCAGGCGCGTGACCAGAACCTGGAAGAGGGCAAGGCGCTGTTCGAGCGCGAGATGAAGCGTCTCGACGTCCACGACATGGACCTCGCCACCCTGGCCCAGAAGGTCAACTACGCCAATGCCGACGACATGTACGCCGCGCTTGGCGCCGGCGACCTGCGTATCGGTCAGGTGCTGCACCAGGCCCAGCAGCTGTTCGGCGACAGCGACGAGCAGGAGCACCTCGACCGGTTGCTGGCCAAGCCGCGTCAGAAGCCGGCCAAGACCCCGGACGGCGAGATCACCGTGCTGGGCGTCGGCAACCTCAAGACCAACATGGCCAACTGCTGTCATCCGGTCCCCGGCGAGCCGATCGTCGGCTTCATCACCCAGGGCCGTGGCGTGTCGATCCATCGCCAGGACTGCCCCAACATCCTGCAGCTTAGGGTCGACGAACCCCAGCGGGTGATCGAGGTGGAGTGGGGCGAGCGCTCCAGCAGCCAGTACCCGGTGGATATCGAGATCCAGGCCTGGGACCGCTCCGGCCTGCTGCGTGACGTCACCGCCGTGCTCGGCCAGGACAAGGTCAACGTGCTCTCGGTCAATACCCTGACCAACACCGACGACGGCATCGCGCGCATCTCGATCACCGCCGAGGTGGACGGCCTGGAGACCCTGGGCCGGCTGTTCTCCCGCATCCAGCAGTTGCCCAATATCATCGAGGTCAAGCGCAAGCGCGGTCAGGGAGGGCGTCGCACATGAGCCGGCGCTATTCCATCGATGACCTGCTGACCCTGATGGCGGTGCTGCGGGACCCCCAGCAGGGCTGCCCCTGGGACGTCAAGCAGCACTGGGACACCATCGTCCCCCACACCCTCGAGGAAGCCTACGAGGTCGCCGACGCCATCGAGCGACGCGCCTTCGACGAGCTGCCGGGGGAGCTCGGCGACCTGTTGTTCCAGGTAGTCTACTACAGCCAGTTCGGCAGCGAGGAAGGGCGTTTCGATTTCCATGACGTGGTGCACACGCTGACCGACAAGATGCTGCGTCGCCATCCCCACGTGTTTCCCGACGGCACCCTTGAATCCCGCCGCCAGGGCGTCAGTGCCGCCGAGGTCGAGACCCGTCAGGTCCACTCCCGCTGGGAGGCGCTCAAGGCCGAGGAACGGGAAGGACGCAGCGGCCCGCAGCAGGGCGAGGCCGAAGCGGTGGTTTCTGTCTCGGCGCTGGATGACGTGCCGCGGACCCTGCCGGCGCTTAGTCGCGCCGCCAAGCTGTCCAAGCGCGCGGCCCGGGTGGGCTTCGACTGGCCGGACACCGACGGGGTGCTCGACAAGCTCGAAGAGGAGCTGGGCGAGATTCGCGAGGCGCTCTCGGCCGGGGATCGCGACCACGCCGCCACCGAGGTGGGCGACCTGCTGTTCGCCACCGTCAATCTGGCGCGCACCCTGGGCGTCGACCCGGAAGCCTGCTTGAGAGGCACCAATCAGCGCTTCGAGAGCCGCTTTCGCCATATGGAGCGGTCCCTGGATGCCCAGGGCACGCCGCTCGGCCGGGCCTCGCTGGAGCGCATGGAAGAGCACTGGCAGCAGGCCAAGCGTGCCGAACGCGCCGAGCCGTCCGATCCGACCATGGACTGACGAGGCCGGCCAGACCCTATCGATAGCAAGGCGGGGCCGCACGCTCGGGACCCGCTGGACACCACACCCAAGGAGACCCCATGAGCCACGATCTGCACGAATCCTTGCGCGATAACGTCCGCATCCTCGGCGACAGCCTGGGACGCACCATCGCCGATGATCTCGGACCCGAGTTCGTGTCACGCATCGAGACGATTCGCGGACTGGCCAAGCGGGGCCGCCAGGGCGAAGAGGCCGGCCAGCAGGAGCTGATCGAGTACCTGCGCCGGCTGCCGGAGAAGGACCTGCTGCCGGTGACCCGGGCGTTCAACCAGTTCCTCAACCTGGCCAACATCGCCGAGCAGCACTACCGTGCCCGCTTTCGTCGGGTCGAGGACTACAAGCCGGGGATGCAGCCGGTGCTCGGTGAGCTGCTCGAGCGCGCCCGGCGCGAGGGCCACTCGTCGCGCACCCTGGTCGAGACGCTGGCCAACATGCGCGTCGAGCTGGTGCTGACCGCCCATCCCACCGAGGTCATCCGGCGCACCCTGATCCAGAAGTACGACGCCATCGATGACTGCCTCAGCGCCATCGAGTCCTCCAGCGAGTACCCCGAGCGTGCGGCCCGGGCCAAGGGGCGGCTCGAGGAGCTGATCAGTCAGGCCTGGCACACCGACGAGATCCGACACGACCGGCCGACCCCGGTGGACGAGGCCAAGTGGGGCTTTGCGGTGATCGAGAATTCACTGTGGCAGGCGGTGCCGGACTTCCACCGGGACCTGGATAACCTGCTGCTGGAAAGCGCCGGCGAGCGTCTGCCGCTGGACGCCGCGCCGCTGCGTTTCGCTTCCTGGATGGGCGGCGATCGCGACGGCAACCCCAACGTCACCGCCCGGGTCACCCGGGAGGTGCTGCTGCTGGGCCGCTGGATGGCGGCGGACCTGTACCTGCGGGATCTCGAGCAGCTCAAGATCGAATTGTCCATGTGGAGCACCAACAGTGCCCTGCGTGCCGAGGTCGGCAACGTCGCCGAGCCCTATCGCGAGCTGCTCAAGCGTCTGGTGGCGAAGGTCGAGGCCACCCGCGACTGGGCAAAGGCCGAACTCGACGGCAAGAGCTATGACGGCGGGCCGATCATCGAGACCCGGGACCAGCTCTATGCGCCGCTGCTGGCCTGCTACCGTTCGCTGTGCGACGTCGGCCTGGACACCATCGCCAACGGTGTGCTGCTCGATACCCTGCGCCGTGTGGCGGTATTCGGCGTCACCCTGACCAAGCTCGATCTGCGCCAGGAGGCCAGCCGCCATGCCCTGGTGATGGAAGAACTGACCCACGACCTGGGCCTGGGCAACTACCGCGAATGGAGCGAGGAGCAGCGCCAGGCCTTCCTGCTGGCGGAGCTCGAGTCGACCCGGCCGCTGATCCCGCGGCGTTGGGAGTGCTCCGCCGAGACCCGTGAGACCCTGGACACCTTCCAGGTGGTCGCCGCCGAGCACGGCGAGGCGCTGGGCACCTACATCATCTCCATGGCCGCGCAGCCTTCGGACGTGCTCACCGTGGCGTTGTTGATGAAGGAGGTGGGGGGCCGTGTCGGCATGCCCATCGCACCGCTGTTCGAGACCCTGGACGACCTCAATCGCGCCGGCGACGTCATCGATCGGCTGCTGGCGCTGCCCGGCTACCGCCAGTTCGCCGGTGATAGCCAGGAGGTGATGATCGGTTACTCCGATTCGGCCAAGGACGCCGGCCAGCTGGCGGCGGCCTGGGCCCAGTACCGCGCCCAGGAGGCGCTGGTCGATGTCTGTGAAAGCCACGGTGTCGACCTGACCCTGTTCCACGGCCGCGGTGGCACCGTGGGCCGTGGCGGCGGTCCGTCCCACGCCGCCATCCTGTCCCAGCCCCCAGGCTCGGTGAACGGCAGCCTCAGGGTGACCGAGCAGGGCGAGATGATCCGCTTCAAGTTCGGCCAGCCCGATATCGCCCTGCGCTCCATGGAGATCTACGCCTGCGCGGTACTGGAGGCGTCGCTGCTGCCGCCGCCCAAGCCCAAGCCGGCCTGGCGCGACGAGATGGACCGCCTGGCCGAGATCGCCCACGGTGCCTATGTCGGTGTGGTTCGCCAGGACCCCGATTTCGTGCCGTACTTCCGTGCGGTCACCCCGGAAGGGGCGCTGGGCCGCCTGCCGCTGGGCTCACGGCCGACCAAGCGGCGTCAGGACGGCGGCGTCGAGACCCTGCGCGCGATCCCCTGGATCTTCGCCTGGACCCAGATCCGTCTGATGCTGCCGGCCTGGCTCGGCACCGGCGAGGCCTTCGCCACCCGCCTGGCCGAGCCCGGCGGACTCGAGGTGCTGCAGGAGATGCGCGAGCAGTGGCCGTTCTTCGGCACCTACCTGGACATGCTCGAGATGCTGCTGGCCAAGGCCGACGTGGAGCTGGCCGCCTACTACGAGCATCGCCTGGTGGACGAGCCGAGCCTGGAGGCCCTGGGCAACCGCCTGCGCGAGCGTTTCGGCAAGCTCAACGAGGAACTTCTGAAGATCCTCGATCAGCAGGAGCTGCTCGAGAAGACGCCGCTGATTCGCCAGGCCATCGAGGTGCGCAACCCCTACATCGACCCGCTGCACGGCCTGCAGGCCGAACTGCTGCAGCGTAACCGCGACGCCGACGGCGCCATCAGCGCGGACCTGTCCCGCGCCCTGATGGTGACCATGGCGGGGATCGCCGCTGGCCTTCGCAACACCGGCTGACGCCACCGCGAGCGATACCCTGAACACCCAGCGCCCGGCCAGATGGCCGGGCGCTGGCGTCTTGGGTGAGCGTATCGGTTGGGTGTGTCGGTCGGGCGTTTCGGGATGTGTTGTGGATGCCGACGTTTCAGTCGGACGAGCTCGACCGATCGCGCTTGAGCCGTCGCATCAACCAGGACTGGCTGACGCCAAGGCCCTGGGCTGCCTTGCGGGTGCTGCCGGCGCGGGACAGAGCGTCATCGATGGCCTGGCGTTCGATCTCGGCCAAGCGCTCGGGCAGGGGGCGGGAATCATCCAGTGGCAGCGACAGAGCCCCGTCGCTTGGGCCGTCGTCTTGCAAGGAGCTCTTGCGCGAGCCGTTGAGGGAAACGCGGTCGGCAAGGCTAGCGGGCACAAGCTCCGGGTGGTCGAGGGCGAGATCGTCGATGCCGATGGTGTCGTCTTCACAGAACACGCTGAGGCGCTCGAGCAGGTTTTCCAGTTCTCGCACGTTGCCGGGCCAGGAGTGGTGGGTCAGCGCCCTCAGCGCGTCGCGCTCCAGGGTGATACGGCGCTTGTGGCGGCGGGATATCCTGGCCAGCAGCTGATTGGCCAGACCGGGGATGTCCTCGGCGCGCTCGCGCAGCGGTGGAATCTCGATGGGCACGATATTGAGTCGGTAGTACAGGTCGGCGCGGAAGCTGCCATCCCGCACCCGGGCGGCCAGGTCGGCGTTGGTGGCGGCGACGATGCGTACCTCGGCCTTGCGCGGCTTGCCGCCCAGCGGGTGGTACTGACGTTCCTGCAGCAGTTGCAGCAGTTTGGGCTGAAGCGTCAGCGGCAGTTCGCCTATCTCGTCGAGAAACAGGGTGCCGCCCTCGGCCAGGGCCACGTAGCCGACCCGCCCGTCGCGATGGGCGCCGGTGAAGGCGCCGCTCTCGTGGCCGAACAGCTCGGCTTCCAATAGGGCCTCGGGGATCGCCGCGCAGTTGACGTGAATCAGCGGCTTGTCAGAGCGCGGGCTGAACTGGTGCAGGCGATTGACCAGCCAGCTCTTGCCGACGCCGGTCTCGCCGCTGAGCAGCACCGTGGTGTCACTGGCGGCGGCGCGCTCGAGGCGCTCCAGGCACCGGCGATAGCGCGGGCTGCGGCTGGACGAGGCGGGACTGGCCTCCGTTGCTACCTGCTCCTGACGGATACGCTTGAGCTGATGCATGACGTGATCGAGCAGCGCCTGGGTGGTGTCCGGCGAGCGCGAGGCCAGTACGTCGCGGTCCAGGTTGCGGGCCTGGACCAGCACCGCATCGGGTTCACCGGAAGGGTCGCCGCCCAGGTGAAACAGGCTGCCGTTGACCAGGTAGTCCTTGCCGCGATAACGGTGGACCACGCTGACCGGTCGCCGCTCCTCGATCACGAAGCGGGTGACCGAGGGCGAGAACACACCTTCCTCCTCGAGCCGGTAGACGTCGCTCTGGTAGAGGTGCTCAGCGCTGGCATCGAGCTGTGACAGGCTCGCCTGGTTGACCCACAGCGGGCGTCCCTTGAGGTCGGTGATGAAGATGCCGTCCTCGAGGGCGTTGAGGATGGCCAGTAGCTGTCGGGGCATGAGGGGGCCGTGGTTCATCGAGGCTCCAGGCAGGGTCCAGAACGTCAATGGTGTGCCGGGAGCGCGTGTTAGTAAAGCCAGGCCGGCGCCTCACGGCGCCGGCCTGGTGGATCAGTGACAGCAGCGGTGACGGTGGGCTCAGGTCCCCAGCTTGCTGAACAGATAGCCCCACAGCGCGCCTGCGATGATCACGAACAGCACCATGATGCCCCACACCTGGCGGTATTCGCGCACCAGCTCGCGGGCGCCATCGGGGCGGGCCAGGATGTCGCGGATGGTGGTATCGGACAGTCGCCTTGCACGAATGTCGTCGAACACCTTGAGCTCGTACTCGGAAGGCTGGCTCTTCAGTCCCACCGCGATCAGCGCCAGGGTGCCGAGCAGGATGGCCACCTGCAGGTTGTCGATATGCAGCGGCAGGCTGATCAGGCCGTGGCGCTCGAGTTCGCCCACCACGATGAAGGTGATCGAGCCCACCAGCATGCAGGCCAGCGCGGCGTTGGCGTTCATCCGACGCCAGTGCATGGCGGCGACGATGGTCGGCAGCCAGGCCACGGCAAAGATCGCGCCGGCGTAGATCGAGATCCAGTAGATGCCCGCCGGGCGCGAGATCGCCACGGCGCACACTACCAGCGCTACCACCGCCTGGGAGATGCGGCCGAGTACCACGCCCTTGCGTTCGCTGACCTCACGGTCGAACAACTTCTCGTAGAGGTCGCGGGCCAGGGCGAAGCCGGTCAGCACGAACAGTGTCGAGGCGGTGGACATGATCGACGCCATCAGGCCGGCCAGGCCGATACCGGCCAGGGTCGGGTTGGTGTGTTCCATGAAGCCGACGATCATGGCGCGGTCGGTGGGCTCGATGCCGGGCTGGATCACCTGCATGGCGCTGGCCGCCAGAAACACCAACAGCTGCATGGCAGGGGCGAAGAACACGCCGATCACCGCCACCTTGAGGATGACGAAGTCGTTCTTGGCCGGAAAGACGCGGGACACCAGCGCCGGGGTGCAGGCAAAGAACAGGATCCACACCAGGAACTGGGAGATCGACCAGCCCAGCGGGCGGTCGTTGGCGCCCCCCACGGTCCAGAAACCGGGCAGGGTCTCGCCGAGGCCCTTCATCGCCTCGAAGCCGGCGTCGCCGATCAACATCGGTGCGATGACGAAGGCGATGGCCAGCATGGTGAAGAACATCATGGTGTCGGTGTAGACCACCCCGTACATGCCGGACAGCGAGCAGAACGCCAGCAGCGCCAGGGTGAAGGCGAAGATGATCACCGGGAAGGGGATATCGATGATCTCGGCCAGCACCAGGCCGGCGCCGATCAGCTGGATGATGCCGTAGCCGAGCAGGCCGATCACCATCAGGATCAGTGCGACCACGCTGACCCACTTGTTGTTAAAGCGGTAGTCGAAGAAGTCCATCATGGTGCGGCAGTTCAGCGCCTTCAGCTTGCGACCGATGAACACCACCGCGATCAGGGTCCCGACCCAGGCGCCGAAGGAGCCCAGCGCCGCGATCACCAGCGGGCCTTCGCTGTAGGAGATGCCGGCGATCCCCATCAGGGTCACGGCGCTGAGGAAGGTGGCGGCCAGGGTGCCGACGATCAGCAACGTCGAGCCCTGCTCACCCATGACGTAGAAGTCGTCCTTGTTCTTGATACGGCGTGCCAGCAGGGCCGCCACCGCCACGTAGGCGGTCAGTACGATGGCGAAGATGGCCAGGGTCATGACAGGTCTCTCAGGTCAGATGAAGTCTTGTTGTGGTTGGTGGTGTCGGCCGAGGAGGAAGCCGCCGCCTCGTCCTTCAGGCGACGAATGGTCGGCCGGTATTCGCGCAGCAGGATGACGCCGACGATGACCACCGACAGCGCGGTGGTCAGAAAGGCGTTGGCAAACAGCAGCAGCACATGGGAGTTGATGTCCATAAGATATCTCTTGTTGTGAATGGCCTGAGCGTCCGGGGAGCGAGTCGGCTGATCGGGCAAAGGGCCTTTGATGCTATTCCGACTCGATGAATCGAAATCGATTCATTGCGTGTTGTTCAGGGCGCTGATGGCGATCTCAGTCGCGCTCGGCGCGTGCCAGCACCGCGTCGCACAGCAGTTGGGTGCCCAGCGCGCAGTGCTCAGGCTCGGCGTATTCGGCCTCGTTGTGGCTGATGCCGTCGCGGCAGGGCACGAAGATCATCACCGTGGGGGTGACGTGGGACAGGTGCACGGCGTCGTGCCCGGCACCGCTCATCATGCAGGGGGCATCGAGCTCGCGCGCCTTGACGGCCTCGCGCAGGGAGTCGATCAGGGCGTCGTCGAAGGGGGTGACCGGAGAATGCCAGCGGCGCTCGAACGTCAGCTCCACGCCCTCGGCGTCGGCGGCGTCCCTGGCCAGACGTTCCAGTTCGGCATCCAGTGCATCGAGGCGTTCGTCGCTGACGTGGCGCAGGTCCAGCAGCAGGCGGACCTCGCCGGGGACCACGTTGCGCGAGGGCTCGACCACCTGGAAGTCGCCCACGGTCAGGCGCGCAGCGCCGTCCGGATCCGCCATGACCACCTCGCGCATGCGCTGGATCATGGCGGTGGCGGCGAGCAATGGGTCACGGCGATAGCTCATCGGCGTGGGGCCCGCGTGGGCCGACTGACCGCGCAGGCTCAGGTCGTACCAGCGGATGCCCTGGACCCCGGTGACGATGCCGAGGGGATGGCCCTGCTCCTCGAGCACCGGGCCCTGCTCGATGTGCAGCTCGAAGTAGGCGTCGAGTTCGGGTTCGCCCAGGGCCAGATCGCCGGCCTCACCGCAGGCCGCGATGGCCTCGCCCAGGGTGACGCCCTTGCTGTCGCTGGCGCCGAAGAAGGTCGCCTCATCGAGGCGGCCGGTCCAGACGCCGCTGCCGCCCATGGCCGGGGCGAAGCGGCTGCCTTCCTCGTTGGTCCAGACGATCAATGACAACGGTCGGCGGGTGGTGATGGCGTTGTCGTGAAGGCTGCGCAGCACCTCCAGGCCCGCCAGTACCCCCAGCACGCCGTCGAAGCGTCCGCCCAGCGGCTGGGTGTCCAGGTGGCTACCCATGGACACCGGGGGCAGGTGGTCCTCGCGTCCGGCACGCCGGATAAACAGGTTGCCGGCCTTGTCACGCTGCCAGGTGCAGCCCAGCGCCTCGACCCAGTCCAGCAGCAGACGGCGCCCGTCGGCATCTTCAGGGGTCATGGCGAGGCGGCGGCTGCCGCCGTTGGGGGAAGGGCCGACCTCGGCCATCTGCATCAGGCTGTCCCACAGGCGGTTAGCGTCGATATCGATGGAGCGGTGGGGGATCGATGACATGGCAGGAGATTCCTTGTGATTTGGTGTTATGCCAAACCACGAAGCTATTCTCATGCCGTACTCAGAAAAATGTCTTTAAAACAAACGCATAAAGATGAGGTGTGGCGCAAGGCGACGTCAAAAGTCACTGCGTGTAACGCGAGCGAGTCGATTCCGACTCGGTTTGCCGGCGGTGCTAGGCTCAGTCCGAAAAGTCGACGAGCGAAGGTTAGACAAGGCAAAAATCGGTGAGACAGCGCAGTTTACGGGGTGTAAATGAGCATGTTGACCGGGCTGGCGCACCAGCCGATTTTTAACGCCGTATTACCGAGCGCAGGCACTTTTCAGACAAGCCCTAGAAGGGGAGGTGGAACGAGGCCGTAATCATATTCAGATGCTCAAGTTCGGGGTCATTGACCTCCTCGAACTCGACCTGGCCGATCCAGCTGCGGGTCATCCAGCGGGCCCCGAGACCCTGGACCCGGGTGGAGCCACTGGTGGAATCGAAGGTGTTGCGACCGGTGACCGGATCGCTGACCCACTGGGCCATGCCGGTCTTGCCGTAGACGCCGAAGTGGCCGACTCGGAAGCCGGCGACCAGGCTGCCCCCCAGGCTGGTCACGTCCTGGACATGCTGGCTGTCGCTGGAAGACATGGGTACGTCATCGCTTTGTCGATAGCGCAGCTCGGCCCCCAGGTCCCAGCCGCTTTCCTGCTGTGGCGCCATGCCGGCGGTCAGGCGGAAGCCGGAGGTGTAGCCGTCGGGGGTGTGGACCTTGTCGCCCTGCACCAGGACGCCGCTGTCGAGCCTGACGATTTCCTGGCCCATGCCGGAGAAGGCCGGGGTGGCCGAGTGGGCGGCGTCATTGTCGGCCAGCGGGTCGGCAGCGTCTTCGCTCGCCAGCACAGGGGCCGAAAAGGCGACAAGGGTCAGTGCCGCAAGCAGGCCCGCCAGCAAGGTGTGCGACGTGGGGCGTCGAGCGGGGAGAGAGGGCAAGCGACAAGCAGTCATCATGGTTGTCCTGGCGGAATAGCCTCCGCGGGTGGCACCTGATCGATCATGCTTCGGTTTTACTCAAGGGCTCGGCTCTCAATTCTAGACTCAGCCAACTTAAATCTCAGCAACCTCAGCTCTCACCTTGGCTCTCAATCTTGACGCGGCTCATTTTGACCGAGTTTTGAACGAGGCTGATCGAGAACACGGCGCAGTGTGAACGCAGCTCGTAGTGAACATGGCTCACAAAGGCAAGACCGCATGCGGGGACACGGACTTGTTCGAGGGCCGGCCCGGCAAGGTGATTCGAGTCGATATTCAGGTGGGAGTCGAATCACTGCCAACCGTTAAAATAGCAATCGCTTTTGTGTACCGCCAGCCTGGGCTTGCTCGTTTCAGGCATTCAGAAAGCGCCAATGCGCGTCGAGCTGGGGGCAAGGGAGGCCCAGGCGTGTGGCGGCCTCGCGCAGCGGGCCGAGGATGGCGTCGTGTTCGGTGGGCCTGCCTGCCTCGATATCCTGCAGCATCGAGGCACGGTTGGCGGCGGTCCGCTCGATGACCTGCCAGACCAGGGCGCGCCAGGCGCGGTTGCCATCGTTGACGTCGCTGGAGGGCACGTCGCTGGAGGGAACGTCGATGGCGGGAGCGGGAATCTCCAGTGCCGCCAGTATCTGCGCCACCTCGTCGACGGTGGCGTCGACCATGTCGCGGTAAGGATGCCCGCGCAGCTCGCCATTGCGTAGTCGGTAGCGTGCCACCAGGGGGTTGATGGCGGCGTTCACCGCCAGCTTGTGCCACAGCCGGGTGGCGATATCGTCCACCGCCTCGGTGGCCAGGCCGGCGGCGCTCAGGGTGGTGGCCAGCGAACTGGCCAGGGCTTGGGTCTGGTGGGCTTGGGTCTGGAGAGCGTCAGTCCGGAGGGGTTGGGTATGGGGGCCGTGGCCTTCGCCTGGATGGCCGTCGAGGCCGCCGTCGAGATGACCGATGACGGTCTGACCCTGGCCGGCGTGGACGACGCTGTCGTCCGCCCTGATAAAGGCGCCCTCGGTGGTGGAGGCGCACAGCACCGGCCCGCTCCAGGTATCGGTCAAGGGTCGCTGCACGCGCAGCCCGTTCTGCCACAGCACCAGCGGTGTGGCGGCAGGCAGATGGTCGGCCACCGCAGCGAAGGCTGCCCTGGCGGCGTAGGCCTTGGTGGTCAGCATGACCTGGTCGACATCGACGCAGGCAAGGCGTGGCTCGGTGGTGGTGGCCAGTTCAAGGCGCTGGGTCGTGCCATCCGGTGAGGTCAGGGTCTGGATCGTCGGCAGCGGTCGTCGCCCCAGCAGGCGCACGCTCTGGCCGCCAGCGGCAAGCCGACAGGCCAGTAGGCGGCCGATGGCGCCGGGACCGATGATCAGTGTGGTCATGTGGTGCTGCCTTTACGGGAGGGGCGGCGTTTACGCCCGGCGCTGCGGCGTGGCGAGTTGGTGCGGCGGCCTCGCTTGCTGGCGGGGCCGGCTTCCGGCGACTCGCCCTGGGCGGCGCCGAGGGCGGCACTCAGCCGCTGACTGTCGGCGCTGCCCACCAGCGTGCGAAGGTCCTCGACCAGCTGGGCGACGAAGGGTTCCGGTTCGGCCTGGGCTTCGGCGATGCCTTCCAGCCGCTGTTCCCACAGGGCGGTGCGCTCCGGGCGGCTGACCGCTTCGGGCAGCGAGTGGATCAGACCCACCCCCAGGCGTGTGGCGCGCAGCGCCTTGGCCTTGCGCACCAGATAGTCGCGCTCCAGCAGCGTCTCGATGATGCCGGCACGGGTGGCCTCGGTACCCAGACCGTCGGTTTCCCTGAGGGTGCGGCGTACCTCGGGGTCCTCCACGTAGCGGGCGATATTCATCATGGCCTTGATCAGGCTGGCATCGGTAAACGGCTCCGGTGGGCGCGTCTCGCGCTGTTCGACCTGGGCCTCCAGTGCCTGACAGGCCTCGCCCTCGACCAGCGCCGGCAACGGCGGTGGCTCGTCACGGGTGGTGAACAGGGGCTTCCAGCCGGGCACCAGCAGCGTCTGGCCGGAGGCCTGGAAGCGCTCGTCCAGCAGGCGGAACTCGGCCTTCACCTCCTGGGTTTCCAGCGCCGGATAGAACTGGGCCAGCACGTTGCGCGCGATCAGACGGTAGACGTCGGCTTCCTGACGCGACAGGCGCTCGGCAACGAAGGGCTTGCCGGTGGGGGCAAGAGCGTGGTGGGCGCCGACCTTGGCGTCGTCGAAGGCGCGTGAGCGAAGCCCCATGTCGGCGTTGGCCAGCCAACCGGACAGGGTGGTGTCATCGCGACAGGCGCTGGCCAGTTGGCCCGGCAGGCTCGCCAGGTGTTCACGCGGCAGGTAGCGACAGTCCGAGCGCGGATAGGTGATCAACTGATGGCGCTCGTAAAGGCGCTGGCAGATGTCCAGCACCGCCTTGGCCGAGAGCCCGTGGCGGCGTGCCGCATCGACCTGCAGCGCCGACAGAGAGTAAGGCAAGGGCGGCGGCTGGCGACGACGACGGGAGTCCACGCTGCTCACCTGGCCTTCAGCACCCGGCAGGCGCTCTGCCAGCGTCTGAGCAGGAGCGGCGTCGAGCAGTCGACCGCGCTCGTCCAGGCGATGGGACTCGCCGGGGACCCACCAGGCCTTCAAGGTGCCGGCGCCGACGCGCAGGTGAGCCCACAGCACATAGAAGGGGTAGGGCGTGAAATGACGGATCTCCTCATCGCGGCGCACCACCAGGCCGAGCACCGGCGTCTGCACGCGCCCCACCGACAGCACGCCATCGTGGCCCGCCTGGCGGCCGATCAGGGTCCAGGCGCGGGTCAGGTTGATGCCGTACAGCCAGTCGGCGCGGGCGCGGGTCTGGGCGGCGCGGTAGAGCGGGTAATACCTGGCATTGTCCTCGATCCGCCCGAGTGCTCGAGCCACCGCAGGCCGGTTGAGGTCGTTGATCAGCAGACGCTGGACGGGCCCCTTCCAGCCCAGGTGCTCGATCACCTCCTGGACCAGCAGCTGGCCCTCGCGGTCGGGGTCGCCGGCGTGCACCAGTTGGCGTGCCTGTTTCAGGCGCGCACGAATCACCGACAGCTGACCGCGGGCCTTGGGCCTGGGCACCAGCTTCCACTGACCGGGCACGATGGGCAGGTGGTCGCGTCGCCAGGGCTTGAAGGCCGGGTCGTAGGCATCCGGCGGCGCCTGCTCCAGCAGGTGGCCGAGGCACCAGGTGACCTCGGTGTCGCCGACGGACAGGTAGCCGTCTTTTTTCTGTGCTGCCCCGGGCAGCGCCTCGGCGATGGAGCGAGCCAGGCTCGGTTTTTCCGCAATGATCAATCGCATAGCGCACCGGTGCGGGTGAATCGTCTGGATATTCTTCCAGTATGTGTGATGAGATGCCAGGTGTACCATGGAGTGAAAAGTGTACAAGTCCTATATCATTTTTGTGTGCAGATGCGGGTAAGGTGACCGTCTTGTGACGCGCTATCCTCCCGGTGAGGCCAGCGTTGCCAGCATCTTGCAGGGCGCCCGTACGGGCAGGAGGCAGCATGCGTCAGTCAGGCCGGACACGCCGGATGCTCGGGTTGTCCGCTCGTACCGGATCGACCCTGCTGCGCTCGAGAATCGGCGGCAAGGCCGATTGGCAGGCGCTCGGCGAGTCGCTGTTTGAAGGCCTTTCCGAGCTCAAGGGGCCGGCGATGAAGATCGCTCAGGTCATGTCCCAGTGGGATGACCTGCTGCCCCCGGCCCTGGCCGAAGAGCTTGCCCGGCTACAGAAGGATGCTGCTCCGGCGCCCTGGGCCGAGATCAAGGTGGCGCTTGAGGCAGAGCTCGGCGACCTCGATGCCCTGTTCGACGAGATCGAGCCCGAGCCCTTTGCCAGCGCCTCTATGGGACAGGTGCATCGGGCCCGGACCCGGGACGGTCGTACCCTGGTGCTCAAGGTGCAGTACCCGGGGCTCGATCGGGTGCTGGAACAGGACCTGGTGCAGGTCAGAAGGCTGCTGCGACTGGGTCGCTGGCTCAAGGTGTCCCAGGCACGCCTCGATGCTCTATTCGACGAACTCGCCGATGGACTGCGGCGCGAGCTCGACTATCGCGCCGAAGCGGACGCACTGGAGCGCTACCGGCGGCGCTATGCCGATCACCCCGACCTGGTGATGCCGCAGCCCGTGAAGGAGCTCAGTGGTCCAAGGGTGCTGGCGATGGAGTATCTGCCGGGGACGCCCCTGCGTGACCTCGAAGGTGCCGACGATACCCTTCGTCAGCGGGTGTCGCGCACCCTGGCGGACTGGATCACCGAGGAGCTGTTCACCCACCATGAACTGCACGCCGATCCCCACGCCGGCAATTTTGCCGTCGATGAACAGGGCCGGCTGGTGGTGTATGACCTGGGCGCCGTGATCGCGGTCCCCCGGGAGCGGCTGGCCGGTCTGGTGGCGCTACTTGGGGCAACCCTGGACGGCGACCCCATGGCCATGGATGAGGCCGTGCGCGGGCTCGGCGGTCGACAGGGAGAGGGCGCGCCGCTGGCGCTGTATCGCGAATCCGCGGAAGCGGTGTCGCCGCTGTTCGCGCCCGGTGAGCAGGACTTCGGCGATGTACGGGTGCATCGGCGTCTGCGCGAGCTGAGCCCCCGGGTGTGGGGCGCGCTGGACCGCCTGCAGCCCCCTGCCGGCATGCTGTTGCTGGCGCGTACGCTCAATGGTCATTACTGGAACCTGGTGCGGCTCGAGGGGCGCCTGGACATGCATTCACGGAGTGCACAGTTGCTGGATGCCTACGCCGTCTGAGGCGCGGGTCTGCCCAGCCGGTGCATGCACTGTTAGACTGTGCCGTTTTCAATTTCGGGGAGATAGCGATGCTGGCGTTATGGGTGGATCAACTGCTGGGTTTTGCCGCGGGCGCCCTGGCAGCCATTCGGCAGGATGAACGCTATCCGAGCTTGATGAGCTGGGCGCGCGAGGAGGGGCCTGCCTGCGTGGGCGGTGACAAGGCCCTGGCCCAGGCGCTGGCTCCCGAACTGTGGTCCCAGACGCCCCTGGCACGTCTCGACTTCGCCTGTGAAACCCTGGCACGCCCTGGCCGCAACGAACCTTGCTGGTGCGACTCTGGACGCAAGATGAAGCAGTGCTGCGGTGCCGTCAGCCTGCCCGGTCACCTGCCGCCTCATCTGATGTGGATGCTGTCGCTGCGCGAGTGGAAAGGGGAGACGCTGAAGGCTGCCCTGGCCAGTGGTCGCGCCCCTGCCCAGGCGCTGTTGGAGGCGGGGCTGATCGCCGCCGAATCGGGCCAGCGAGGACGTGCCCAGCAGATCCTCGAGTCACTGTTCGACAATGCCGACTGGGAGCGCCTGCCGGAACAGGCCGAGCCCGCCTTCGAGATCCTGCTGGACCTTTTCCAGGAGCGCGGTTTCCACCGCAAGCGCGAGGCGCTGCTGGACGAGGTGCTGGATCGGGGACCGATGTTCCTGCGTGGCGTGGCGCTGGAGCGGCTGTGTCTGATGCACCTGGACAACGACGATCTCGACAGTGCTCGCTCGGCCTTCGTGCGTGCCCAGCAGGCCCTTCCCGATTCGCCGACCCTGGCCTATATCGAGGCCATGCTGCTGCTCCACGAAGGTCACGACGAGGAAGCCATGGAGCGCTCGCGCTTCTGGCTGCGGCGGCTGACCCGCCAGGGTGATCTCGACCCCGACCAGCTGCAGTTCCTGGCGGACCTGGCCGACAACCCCGGCGCCACCCTGGCCGATCAGCTGCTGTGCGCCGAAGAGGATCTCGGCGAGCCCCTGGTAGGCCTGCAGACCCTGCTGGCAGAGTTGCCGCCGCCCCCGCCGATCAAGGTGGTGGAGGAAGACGGGCAGTTGCTGTATCGCTCCACGGCGCGGGAGGACACGCTGTTCGCCGCCTTCCAGGAGGGTTTCCAGGTCGACGTGGACCCGGATGCGCCGATGGGCTTTCTCGGAGATCCCTGGTTCAATGCCGCAGCCTGGTTGCCGGCGCTGTGTGCCAACCCCGAACAGCTTGATTCACCGGCGGTGCTGCAGTCGGTGTCGCTGGCACTGACCAGCCGTTTTGGCAGTCTGCCGTGGATGGCGCCGAGTCTGTTCGAGCCCCTGGCCGAGCGTCTCGAGCGCTGGCTTCTGCAGATTCGTCAGAGTGGCGACGGCGCCTTCCAGTGGGACCAGGAAGACAACGCCCAGCTGCTGCGGGCGGGGCTTGCGCTGGTGGTGGGTATGGAACGTGGCTCCCGCCAGCACTCGCGGGAACTGGCCGAACTGCTGCTGTCGCTGGACGAGCAGGACAGTCTGGGGCTGCGCGAGCTGGTGCTCGACCAGTTGCTGCGTGAAGGCCGCGACGACGAGGCGCTGGAGATCAGCCGCCAGGCTCTGGAGGTCGGTCCTGCCGATGACGAGACGCCGCTGCTGGGCATGTACATGGGGCAGGTGCTGGCGCTGTACCGACTGGGCCAGCTCGACGACGCGGCCCTGGCATTGGAGAGCGCCCAGCGCCACAACGCCCACGCGGTGGCGCTTCTCTGCAGCGACAACCCCAAACGTGGCGCCATCCCCGGCAATGGCCAGCTGGCCGAGCCCGGCACCCGCGCCGAGGCCTGGCAGTACCGTACCCTGATGCGCGATCAGTGGCGCAGCACACCGGGCGCGCTGGCCTGGCTGGAAGAGCGCAGCGGACGGCGCGGTTGATCGCAAGCCCTGTTCAAGGGCGTACTACAAGGCGGCTTCAGCAATGGGGGGGATCGCTGCCTGCGCTGGATGACGGCTCCGGCTGAGCCTTGGGGCGCGTAGCGCCGAAGGTCTACTCAGACCCCCAGGTACGAGGCCGAACGCTGAAGCACCATGGAAAAAGAGGGCCGACAACGTCGGCCCTCTTTTTGTGATGCACACTGCATCGATGGCGTCATGGCTTGTCGAGGCTGACGGGGTGTTTCCCTGGCTCGCGCACATGGTGTCGCCAGACCCACAGCGCCATCAGGATGGCCGGCACGCCCAGCGCCGAGGCCAGCACGAAGAAGCTCGGGTAGCCCATTCCCTCCACCACCAGCCCGCCAAAGCCTGACAGGAACTTTCCGGGCAGCGTCATCAACGACGAGAACAGGGCGTACTGGGTGGCGGTGTAGGCCCGCGAGGTCAGGCTCGACAGGAAGGCGATGAACACCGCGCTTGCAAGGCCATTGCTGAGATTGTCGCCGACGATAGTGAGCACCAGCAGCGAGTGCTGGGCGCCACTGAGCGCCAGCCAGGCGAACATCAGGTTGGTCAGCACGGTGGCCGTAGCGCCGAGCACCAGGATGCGTCCGATGCCGTAGCGCACCACTAGCACCCCGCCGACTAGCCCGCCGAGGAGGCTCATGATGACGCCGAACACCTTGGTCACGGTGGCGATGGTGTCGAGGCTGAAGCCCAAGTCGACGTACAGCGGATAGGCCATCGAGGCCATCGCCAGGTCGCTGATGCGATAGATGCCGATAAACAGCAAAAGTCCCAGTGCGCCCAGACCGAAGCGCCCGAAGAAGTCGAGAAAGGGGCAGACCACGGAGCCGATCAACCAGGCGCCGGTGCGCCGGACCCATGCGGGCCGGCCGCGGCTGGCGCGCAGGAAGGCACGCACCCGGGGCTCCTTGGCCAGGCGACTGGCCAGCGGTTGGCGCGGCGGCTCGGGACGCAGCAGTACGGTGATCATGCCCACCGCCGTCAGTGCCGCCATGCACTGGTAGGACACCTGCCAGGAGAAGGCCGACGCCAGATACAGCGCCCCTGCACCGGCCATGATCAGGCCGCCGCGATAGCCGATGATGTAGGTGGACGCCATCGCCGCCTGGACCTCGTCCTCGGCCGACTCGATACGAAAGGCGTCGATGGCGATGTCCTGGGTAGCCGAGCCGAAGGCCACCATCAGCGCAAACAGCGCCACCGCGCCGAGCTGGGAGGCCGGGTCCAGCGACGAAAGGCCCAGCAGGCCGCCCATGATCAGCGCCTGGCCGGCAAGCATCCAGCTGCGCCGCTGGCCCAGCAGGCGGGTCAGCAGCGGCAGGCGGAAGGCGTCCACCACCGGTGCCCAGAAGAACTTTATCGAGTACAGCAGTCCAATCCACGAGAAGAAACCGATGGCGGCGACCTCGACCCCGCTGGTACGCAGCCAGGTGGTCAGGGTGGAGAACACCAGCAGAAAGGGAAGGCCCGCAGAAAAGCCCAGAAACAGCATGGCCAGCACGGGTAATCGCAGGTAGACGCGCAGGGCGTCGACCCAGGGATGCTGGCCGGACGAGGTGGGCATGGATAGCCTCCTTGCAGTTGGTCGGCCACAGGCCGCCTTCCGAATGGTAAAATGCGCGCAACATCTCGGTGCGGCTCGACGAATTGTTGCAAAGCCGCAGGGGCGATACCAGCGGTGATCATCAAGGGTCGTCGGCAACGCACCGGGAACCGCGTCAATGACAGGCGATACTGCCGGCTTGGTGGCTGGTGGTGGTTGAGTCTGGAAGGAGTCACATGAGTCACAGCAATATCGAGGCGGGCCTGGGGGGCGATGCCACCCCGCGCTGGTACGTGGTCCAGTGCAAGGGCGGAGAGTCGTTCCGGGCCGCCGAGCATCTGGCCAACCAGGGATACGAGCTCTTTCATCCAGTGCTGGAGGTGCAGAAGAAGCGCCGCAACAAGCTGACCTGGGTCGAGGAGCCGCTGTTCCCCTACTATCTGTTTCTGCGGCTCGACCAGGTCGAGAGCAACTGGCGCCCGATTCGCTCGACCCGCGGAGTGTTGAAGATCGTGACCTTCGGGCTGTCGATGCCGGTGCCGGTCAGCGATGAGCTGATCGACCTGCTGCGCCAGCACGGCGAAGCCAAGGACGACGATCCTGGCCAGCTTTACTTCCGGGCCGGAGAGTCGGTGGAGATCACCGACGGCCCCTTCAAGGACCTCAAGGCGGTGTTCGAGAGCCACAAGGGCGAAGAGCGGGCGATCGTGCTGCTCAACATGCTGCATCGCCAGCAGCGCCTGGAAATGCCCGTCGCCGCGCTCAAGCGCCAGGACTGATGTCGACCCCAAGGAGCCCGAGATGAGAGTTTCTCCCCAGTGTGTGGTGCGTCTGCACTATGTCCTGAGCAACCAGCAGGGCGACGTCCTGGATGATTCCTGGAAGCGCGATGAGCCGCTGGAGTATCTGCACGGCCACGGCAACCTGATGGAAGGCCTCGAGCGGGCCCTGGTCGACGCCGAGGTCGGCAGTCGCCTCAGTGTCACCCTGTCCCCGGCCGAGGCCTATGGCATGCGCGACGAGTCGCTGGTGCGCGAGGTGGGACGCCAGGCCTTTCCTGGTACCGATCTGCGCCCCGGCATGTGCTTCCAGACCCCCGGCGATGCCGGCCCACAGATCGTCAGCGTGGTAGAGGTCAAGGGGGACAGCGTGGTGGTGGACACCAACCATCCCCTGGCCGGGGAGACCCTGTCGTATCGCCTCGAGGTGCTCGATATTCGCCAGGCGACCCGCGCCGAACTGGCCAAGGGGCACCCGCTGCCGCCCGGCACCGAGGCCTCCGAGGTGGAGGACCGCAAGGTCCTTTAGGGTCCCGGCAGTGGTAGCTGGAGGCGCTCTCGCTGAAAGGGTGCCACAGACGACGAAAAAGCCGCCTCTTGAAGGCGGCTTTTTCGTCGTCATGGCGGGCCGATGTCTCGCGGTCACCCTTGACGCAGGTCAGCACAATTCAAGGGCCGACCGGGTACCATGAATTCATCGACACAGAGACAGGAGGACAGCGCCATGTACGTCGACAACGCCGTCATTTTCGGGCTGGGTGCCGTCGCTCTCTCTGTGGCCTTCATGGCCGGCTGGATCGCTTTTATCATCCGCGACGCTCACCGTCGCAAGCGATAGTCGTCAACCAGCGTCAGGGGAGGGGGAGTCATCCCCCTTTTTCAACCGACCCTTCGGGGTCGGTTTTTTTTTGGTTTATTGCTTCTGAGATCACCTGAACTCGCCTGAATTCCATCCGCCTGCCCGGCGCGCCGCGACAAGCCGCGGCGCGCCACGCGGGGCCTTAACGGGCGATGCGCTGCTTGAGGAACTCGACGATCTCGTCGGCGGGCACCATGGTGGCCTCGCTGTCACGGCGACCCTTGTACTCGAGCTCACCCTTGTCGAGGCTGCGATCGCCCACCACCAGTCGATGGGGCAGGCCCATCAGTTCCTGATCGGCGAAGCGCACGCCGGGACGCAGATCACGATCATCCAGCAGCACGTCGAAGCCGGCGGCGCTGAGTTCGTCGTGCAGGCGCTCGCTGGTCTCGCGCACGCGCTGGGACTTGTGGGCGTTCATCGGCACGATGGCGATATGGAAGGGGGCGATGGCGTCGGGCCAGATGATCCCGCCCTGGTCGTGGTTCTGCTCGATGGCAGAGGCCACCACGCGGGTGATGCCGATGCCGTAGCAGCCCATCCAGGGGTGAACCGCCTTGCCTTCGTCGCCCAGCACGGTGGCATTCATCGCCTCGCTGTACTTGCGACCGAGCTGGAACACGTGGCCTACCTCGATGCCGCGCTTGATCGACAGCACGCCCTTGCCGTCGGGTGACGGGTCACCCTCGACCACGTTACGCAGGTCGGCGACCTTGGGCAGGGCCACGTCGCGCTCCCAGTTGATGCCGAAGTAGTGCTTGCCGTCGACGTTGGCACCGGCGCCGAAGTCGCTCATCAGCGCCACGCTGCGATCGATGACGATCGGCATCTCGAGCCCGACCGGGCCCAGCGAGCCGGGGCCGGCGCCAACGGCGGCGCGGATCTCTTCTTCGCTGGCCATGGTCAGCGGTGTCGCCACCTCCTCGAGGTGTTCGGCCTTGACCTCGTTGAGTTCATGATCACCGCGCACCAGCAGCGCCACCAGGCCGCCCTCGTGGCCGTGCACCATCAGGGTCTTGATGGTCTTCTCGATGGGCAGGCCGTGCTGCTCGACCAGGGTGGCGATGGTCTTGGCGTTGGGGGTGTCGACCAGCCTCAGCTCCTCGGTGGGCTCGGCGCGGCGGGCATCGCTGTCCAGGGGCGCAGGCAGGGCCTCGGCCTTTTCCATGTTGGCGGCGTAGTCGGACTCGGTGGAGAAGACGATATCGTCCTCGCCGGAGTCGGCCAGTACGTGGAATTCGTGGGAGCCGGTACCACCGATGGAGCCGTTGTCGGCGATCACCGGACGGAAGTCGAGACCCAGGCGAGTGAAGATGCGCACGTAGGCGTCGTACATCTTCTGGTAGGTGTCCTTGAGCGAGGCCTCGTCCAGGTGGAAGGAGTAGGCGTCCTTCATGATGAACTCACGCGAGCGCATGACCCCGAAGCGCGGACGGATCTCGTCACGGAACTTGGTCTGGATCTGGTAGAAGTTGGCCGGCAGCTGCTTGTAGCTGGCGATCTCCTTGCGTACCAGGTCGGTGATCACCTCTTCGTGGGTCGGGCCGACGCAGTAGTCACGCTGGTGTCGATCCTTCAGGCGCAGCAGTTCCGGACCGTACTGCTCCCAGCGGCCGGACTCCTGCCACAGCTCGGCCGGCTGCACCGCCGGCATCAGCAGCTCCTGGGCGCCGGCACGGTCCATCTCCTCGCGCACGATACGCTCCACCTTGCGCAGGGTGCGAAGGCCCAGCGGCAGCCAGGTGTACAGGCCGGAGGTGAGGCGGCGAATCATGCCCGCGCGCAGCATCAGCTGGTGGCTGATGACCTCGGCGTCGGCAGGAGTTTCCTTCAGGGTACTGATCAGAAGTTCGGTGGCGCGCATGGGTCCGCAGGTTCCTTCACATCGAGTCTGGTAAGCGCTGGAGGCGAGCAGGACAGCAGGCTGTCCCGTCGATGGCCGTCGAGGGGCATCCTCGGCGACTCGCATCCGGCCATGAAAGTGACGTGCATTGTACGGGGAAGGTGTCATGCCGGCAAAAGCAACCGCCACCGTTGGTGGCGACAAGGAGCGAAGGGTGGCGAACGTGGTAGGATGCGCATGAGTTTTATCATGCTGGGCAGCGGTCGAGTCGTTGTCGGCACCGCTTTCCGTCATTTATGCCAGATTACTGCAAGAGGAAGTTGTTCATGCTGCGTCCGCCCCGTCTGCTTACCGGCCTGGTGCTTGCCACCACCCTGACCTCGCTCGTCGGCTGCGGCACCGTCTTTCACCCTGAACGCAAGGGGCAGATCAGTGGTCGCATCGACCCGGTGGTGGCGGTGGCCAACGGCGTCGGCCTGCTGTTCTTTATCGTGCCCGGGGTGATCGCCTACGCGGTGGACTTCTCCAACGGCACCATCTACCTGCCGGGCACGGGCTCCGCCAGTGTCGATTCTCTGCCCATGGGCGAGGGACGCGATCTGGCGAGCCTCGAGCGGCTGGTCAGCGAACGTGTCGGTACCGAGGTCAAGCTGAGCGACGAGCTGGTGCGTGTCGAGCAGGTCGAGAGCCTGGATGAGGCCCTGGCCATGGTGCGCATGGCCAGTGACGAGGCGACCCACGCTGGCCGTGGTTTGCCAGCCCGTGCCTTGCCAGCCAGTACCTCGCCCGACAGCGTGTCGCTGGACGGCTGAGATCGATCACGCCGGGTGCGCGCGCAGCACCCGGCGGCTGCTCCTGTGGTTCTTCCCTTGTCTTGTGATTCTTCCATCGCCGCCTGAGCGGCCGCCCCCGCAGCATCCTTCCCGCAATCTCTACCGCCCCCGACTCAGCGCCTGCGCTGCAGTCTCAGCACGATCAGCCCCGCCACCAGGCCCCAGAAGGCCGAGCCGATGCCCGCCAGGGTCAATGGCGATGCGGTGATGGCGAAGGTGACCAGCACCGCGTCCAGGTTGTCGCCGTCGCTGAAGGCGGTACGTAGCGCACCGCCCAGGGTGGCCATCAGCGCAAGTCCCGCCACCACCGCGATCATGGCGCTGGGCAGGGCGTCGAACAACGACGCCACCGTCGCCCCCAGGGCGCCCAGCAGCAGATAGCCCATTCCCGCCGCAATGCCGGCGGTGTAGCGTCGCCCAGGCTCGCGGTGGGCCTCTTCGCCAAGGCAGGGGGCCGCGCTGATCGCCGCCATGTTGACGCCGTGGCCACCGAAGGGTGCCATCAGCAGCGACGCCAGGCCGGTGGCCCCCAGGCTTGGCGCCACCGGCGGCGTAAAGCCCGCGCTTCTGACCATGGCGAACCCCGGCAGGTTCTGGGTGGTCAGGGTGACCGCGAACAGCGGTATGCCGATACCCAGGCACACCACAGGATCGAAGGCCGGGGTCACCCAGGCGGGACGGGTCAGACTCACGGCAACACCCGCCAGACTCAAGTCGCCGCGGCCCAGGCACAGCGCCACCCCCGCGGCCAGGACCGTGACGATGGCCAGGCGTGGCGCCAGGCGGCGGCACAGCATCCATACACCCAGCAGAGCCAGCGGCAGCCAGGGGTCCGTCTGCACGGTGGTGAAGACTTCCAGCACGAAGGGCAACAGGATGCCGGCCAGCATGGCCGAGGCGATCGACGCCGGCACCACCGCCATGATGCGCTCGACCAGGCCGCTGGCGGCGACGGCGAGCATCAGCAGCGATGACAGCAGGAAGGCACCGACGGCCTGGTCGAAGGGCACGCCGGGCAACTGGGTCACCAGCAACGCCGCCCCGGGCGTCGACCAGGCGGTCAGCAGCGGCATGCGATAGCGCCAGGACAGCCCCAGCGATGTCACACCCATGCCGATGCCCAGGGCCCACATCCAGGAGCCGATCTGGGCCTGATCGATAGCGGCGGCCTGGGCCGCCTGGAAGATGATCGCGGCGGAACTGGCGTAGCCGATCAAGACCGCGGCGAACCCGGCGGCCAGCGTGGAGGGATGAAGGTCGTCGAGCATCTTCGGGCGATGCGTCTGGCCAGCCTTGGCGGCCAGTGAACTTGGCGAAGCTTTCATGAGACGGTCCAGAAAAAAGCCGGGGGAAACCGCGGAACGGCGACATTGGTGTTTGTGCGTTATAACGTCCAAGGCTAGCAGTGGACGTTATAACGCACAAGCATGCTGAAGTGAGAGAAGAGAGAAGAGAGAAGAGAGAAGAGAGAAGAGAGAAGAGAGAAGAGAGAAGAGAGAAGAGACGAGAAACGAGAAACGAGAAACGAGGAACAAGAGAAGACGAACAAGAGGCAGGAGTCGTGGCGCGTGAGGTGTGGTGTGCTGACCGCAAGCGACGGCGGGCCAGGGGCGTAAACCTTGCGTATACTGGGCCGACCTTTCTGGAGGCCGCCATGCAGGATATTGCCGACCATATCGCCACCACCCTGAAGGGACTGCGCCAGGCTCAGGGCTGGAGTCTCGAGCGTGCCGCCCGCGAAACCGGCGTCAGCAAGGCCATGCTCGGCCAGATCGAGCGTGGTGAGTCGAGTCCCACCGTCGCCACGCTATGGCGCATCGCCAGCGGCTTTCGGGTCAGCTTCTCGTCGCTGTTCGGAAGCCCGACACGGGCCATGGACGGCCCCCTGGAAGAACGGCGCGTGAGCATCGACGATTCGGTATGGGGCAGGGACAGCGCCGGCATGCGCGCCAAGCTGCTGTTTCCCTATGATCCCATGCTGGGTTTCGAGATGTTCGAGATCGAGCTGGCCGAAGGCGCCGAGAGCGCTTCGAGTCCCCATGCGCCGGGGGTGGTGGAGCATCTGGTGGTGGTGGAGGGCGAGCTGGTGCTGGCGATCGACGACGACTGGCATCTGTTGAAGGCGGGGGAGGGGCTGCGCTTCTTCGCCGATCGTCCCCACCTGATGCGCAATGAGGGGCCGGGGACGCTGCGCTTTCACGATGTGATCCACTATCTACCCGGTGCCGCCAGCGACGGTTCCGGTTGAAGCTCGTCCCGTCACGTCGTCAGAGTGCTTTCCGTTGCGCTCCTTGTTCCAATTGCTCCAGCGCCTCGGGTCGATAGCGCTCGAGCAGGGCCCATAGCCTTGCCGCGCTGTCGGCGTCTGGCTGGCCATCGAAGTTCGCCGGTCGAAAGTGCAGTTGGAAGGCCCGCAGGGTGGCGCGACTGGCGTCATCCCACACGCCACTGGCTTCGATCCCGTAGCCCCAGGCGGCCAGCGCCCGCTGCCATTCGATCAGCGCCGGTGGTTCACGCTCGAAGCGGCTGCGGTAGTGGGCGACGCGCGGGGCCTCGGGCCAGGCGCCGATGCCGGCCTCGTGAAGCTTGCGCCAGGGAAAGGCCGGCCCCGGGTCGAGCTTGCGCAGCGGTGCCACGTCGGAGTGCGCCAGCACGTGCTCCGGGGCGATCCGGTGACGCTCGATGATATCCCGGGCCAGCGGAATCAAGGCGTTGAGCTGGTCATCGGGGTAGCTTGCCCAGCGCACCGGGCCCTCGGGGGCATCTAGCTCGCTGCCGACCCAGGGGCGATCGGGCCCCTGGTTGACGATCTCGATGCCGATGGAGGTGTCGTTGAGCCCCACGCGATTGCCCCAGCGGCTGGCGCCGGCGTGCCAGGCACGGCGGCTCTCAGGCACCAGCTGGAACACCACCGGGGTATTCTGCAGGCGTCGTGTGGGCAGCGGCACCAGGTAGTGGCTCGATACCCGGGGCCCGGTCAGGGCGCGCAGGGAGTCGGCCTGGTTCTCGTCGGTGTAGTGCAGGATCAGGAAGTGCACGCGGCTATTGTGGCCCCGAGCCGGGTGGCGATGGTCCACCACATAGCCGTCGCGCGGCTCCAGGGCGGGGCCCCGCTGGATCAGCGCCTCGGTGGCCAGGCCGCCGGCAAGGTCGCAGCCGGCAAGCCCGATCAGTGAAACGAGCAGGGTACTGACGAGCAGCGCGGGCCTGCGTCGATCGCGGAGATGCCCCGGCGCAGTCACGAAGGCCGTGGCGTCTTTCCCTGTCCACCCGGTCAGCCACCCGATCAGCCACCTTGTCATGCGCTTTGGCATCCGTTCTGTCATGCACTTTGGCATCCGTTCTGTCATCCGCCTTGGCCTCCAAGCCACAGTCGCACCAGCAGGCCAAGCACCAGGGTGCTGGTGACGCTGGCCAGGGTTCCCAGCAGCACATACTCGGTCAACTTGCGGTCTCGGCTCTCCTTCAGGTCACCAAAACGCAACACGGACTTGGCCGCCAGCAGAAAGCCGACGGCGGTGAGTTGGTCGAGCAGGGTCAGGGTCAGTACCAGCAGGCGCTCGAGGATGCCGATGCGGGCGCCGGCCCGATCCAGCGTACCGGGTGCCTTGAGTTGTCGAGCCAGGGGGGCCATGGCCAGGGCGATGGCGACCGCCATGGGCCGGGTGACCAGCAGATAGGCGAGCAGCAGGAGCAGCGAGGACGGTGTACTCAGGTGTGCAAGCATCGCTGTCAGTGGCGTCAGGCTACCGACGAGCCACAGCCACACCACCACGATGGTCGCGCCGTGCAGGCCCTGGTCGAGCATGAACAGGCCAAGTTGCCGAGAGGGCCAGCGTCGCGTCGCCTTGGCCTTGGCGGCATCGATCGTCCAGTGGGCGAGCCCCAGCATCATGGCCGCGAAGGTGGCGTCGATGCCGTCGTCGATACCGGGGACAGACCGCAAGGCGCACAGCGCAAGCCAGGCAAGGGCCGCATGCACCAGAGCATGCAGTGCCAGACTGGGACTGCGTATGCCGCGGGCCTGTCTATCCGCTACCCAGCGATCCGGTTGCAGCACGAAGTCGCCAAGCAGGTGCGCCAGCAGCAGGGCCAGTAGAAGCGACAGCGACGACGATGACGCTGGTGCGAGATCCAGGACCAGAGTGTTCATGTGCGCTCCTGTGCCGCCGACGCCAGACAGGCCAGGGTATCGCTCAGCAGTGCCCAACGGGCGGTCTTCAGGCGCTTGTGGACACTGGGCTGGCGGATGCCCAGTCGGCCGGCCATCTCGGCCTGGGTCAGCTCGGGCTCGGCCAGGCTGAGGGCCACCACCTGAGCGGAGGGGCTGGACCAGGCGTCGATCATCTCGTCGAGGTAGCGTATCAGCAAGGCCTCGGCGGTGGTCTCGGGCTGGTCGAAGCCAAGGTGAGCGCCATTGGCGGACAGACCGTCCAGGGCCTGCCCTGAGGCCATGAAGGGGGGATCATCGGCGTCGGCCAGGGGGGCTCCCGGGGCCCAGCCCGCCGGGCCCCGGGCGACGGCGATACGGGCGTCCCAGCGTTCGTGGGCTGGACTCTGGCCGATCAGGCTGGCGCGCAATGCCACCGCCGCCTCAAGGCCCCGGTCGCCCTGGCGGATGGCCAGTTGGAAGCCATCGCCACGAAAGCGGTGGAAGGCGCCGTTGTGGCGTCTTGCCAGGGCCTCGAGGGTGTCATCGAGGCAGCGGTAGAGGGCCTCGCGATCGCGTTGACGAGAGGCAATCAGGTCGCCGGTGAGTACAGCGATGATGGGATCGGACATGACGCGGATGGCTCCGTGGTGAGCGCGGATAGCGCTAGAGACCTATTACGCCTATTTATAGCTCTTTTCGGCTATTTTCTCACGAAATTGCCTGATGTGGTTATTGCGGGCGACGGCTAGGTGGTGCCAACTGTCCGGTCCCCCAGCGACACCATGGTCAGCGCGCCAGTTCGCGCATCGCTTCATCCAGTCCCTCCAGCGTCATGGGATACATGCGCTCGTGGATCAGCTCGCGAATCAGCCGGGTCGAAGGAGTGTACTCCCAATAGCGTGGTGGGTTGGGGTTGAGCCAGACCAGCCGCGGGTAGCGCTCGGCCAGGCGCCTGAGCCAGACCCCGCCCGGTTCCTCGTTGAAGTGCTCCACGCTGCCGCCGGGGTGGGTGATCTCGTAGGGCGACATCGACGCATCGCCGACCACCACCACCTGATAGTCGGCACCGTAGGTGCGCATCAATTCCCAGGTCGAGAAGCGCTCCTTGTGGCGTCGGGCGTTGTTGCGCCAGACGCCCTCGTAGAGGCAGTTGTGGAAGTAGAAGTGCTCCAGGTGCTTGAACTCGGAGCGCGCCGCCGAGAACAGCTCCTCGCAGACGCGGATGTGGTCGTCCATGGACCCGCCCACGTCGAGAAACAGCAGCACCTTTACCGCGTTGTGACGCGGCGGGCGCATGCGCAGGTTGAGCAGACCGGCGTCCCGTGCGGTATCGCGGATGGTGGCGTCGATGTCGAATTCCTCGAGCGCCCCCTGGCGGGCGAAGCGACGCAGGCGACGCAGCGCCATCTTGATGTTGCGCGGCCCCAGCGCCTGGTCGTCGTCGTAGTCGCGAAAGCGCCGCTCGTCCCAGACCTTGACCGCACGCCGATGGCGCGAGCCATCCTGGCCGATGCGTACGCCCTCGGGATTGTAGCCGTAGGCGCCGAAGGGGCTGGTGCCGCCGGTGCCGATCCACTTGCTGCCGCCGGCGTGGCGCTCCTTCTGCTCGGCCAGGCGTTGCTTGAAGGTCTCGATCAGCTTCTCGAGCCCACCCAGCGACTGGATCTGCGCCTTCTCCTCGTCGCTGAGCTGACGCTCGAATTCACGGCGTAGCCAGTCGTCCGGGATCAATGCATCGATGGCCGCATCGAGGCCTTCCACCGACCCCATCCAGGCGGCAAAGGCGCGATCGAAACGGTCGAAGTGGCGTTCGTCCTTGACCATCACGGTACGCGCCAGCCGGTAGAAGTCGTCGATATCGGCGAATACTACGCCGGCCTCGACGGCGGCGTGCAGATCCAGCAGCTCGCGCAGCGAGACCGGCACCTGGTGGCGGCGCAGGGTGTCGAACAGATCGAGAAACATCAGCGACCCTGACGCCGCACCATGAAGGCGAGGCGCTCCAGCAGAGCGGTGTCCTGCTCGTTCTTGACCAGGGCGCCGGCCAGCGGCGGCAGGCTCTTGGCCGGATCACGCTGGCTCAGGGCCTCGCGGGCGACCTCGTCGGCCATCAAAAGCTTCAGCCAGTCGACCAGTTCCGAGGTCGACGGGCGCTTCTTGAGCCCCGGCGCCTCGCGCAGCTCGAAGAACACCTCCAGCGCCTGGCTGACCAGTCGCGGCGCGATATCCGGGAAGTGCACCGCGACGATGCGCTCCATGGTGGCGCGGTCGGGAAACTCGATGTAGTGGAAGAAGCAGCGGCGCAGGAAGGCGTCGGGCAGCTCCTTCTCGTTGTTGGAGGTGATCACCACGATGGGCCGGTGACGGGCGCGAATGGTCTCTCCGGTCTCGTAGACGAAGAACTCCATGCGATCGAGTTCCTGCAGCAGGTCGTTGGGGAACTCGATGTCGGCCTTGTCGATCTCGTCGATCAACAGCACCACCCGTTCGTCGGCGGTGAAGGCTTCCCACAGCTTGCCCGGACGCAGGTAGTTGGCGACGTTGTCGACGCCTTCCACGCCAAGCTGGGAGTCGCGCAGGCGACTGACCGCGTCGTACTCGTAGAGCCCCTGGGCGGCCTTGGTGGTGGACTTGATGTGCCAGGTGACCAGCCGGGTGCCGAGCGAGGCGGCGAGCTCCTCGGCCAGCAAGGTCTTGCCGGTGCCCGGCTCACCCTTGATCAACAGCGGGCGCTTCAGCGTTACCGCGGCATTGACGGCCTGCTTGAGGGCATCCGTGGCGACGTAGGTGGAAGTCGAGTCAAACGCCATGGGCGAGGATCCTGAATAACGAAGTGGCAACGAAGTGATTTCAAACGAGTGTACGGTAGCCCCGTGGGCGGAACAATCCTCGGCGTCAGTGCTGGGCGTCGTCGTCTCGATACAGGCGAATCAGCGTTGCCGGGTCCTTTTCACCCTCGCCGCGGGCGAGCCGGCTGCGCATCAGCTGGGCGGCCAGGGCCGCCATGGGCGTGGCGCTGGACTGACGATGGCCCTGGGCGGTGGCCATGTCGACGTCCTTGAGCAGGGTGCGCAGGTGCCAGCTCGGCGCTTCGAAGTCGCGACTGGCCATGCGCGGGGTCAGCATGCGAAAGGGCGTCGAGTCGGCGAAGCCACCGGCCAGGGCGTCGGGCAAGCGACTGGCGTCGACCCCGCTGGCCTCGGCCAGCGCCACCATCTCGGCGATGGCCGCGGTGGTGCAGCCGACCAGTAGCTGATTGCACAGCTTGGTGACCTGGCCCGAGCCCACCGGGCCCATGTGGGTGATGCGTGAGGCCAGCGGGGCGAGGACCTCTCGGGCCGCCTCCACGTCCGCCGCGTCGCCGCCACACATGATCGCCAGGCTGCCCGCCTCGGCACCGGCCACGCCGCCGGAGACCGGCGCATCCACCCAGCTCACGCCCGCCTCGCTGGCGGCCTGGGCCAGCTCCCGGGTGGCGGCGGGGTCGGCGCTGGTCATGTCGATGATGCGCTGTCCAGGTCGCGCCCGGGCGATGACGCCGTCGCTGCCGAGCATCACTTCGCGCAGCACCTCGGTATTGGCCACGCAGCTCAGGATCACGTCCACCTCCGCGGTCAGCTCGGCGACGCTGTCGGCTACCCGGGCACCGGTGTCGGCGGCCACCGCCTCGGCCTTGGCCCGGGTGCGGTTATACAGCGTCAACGGATGCCCGGCCTCGGCCAGCCGGCGGCTGAGTGGATCGCCCATCAGGCCGATACCGATAAAGCCGAGGCGAGGCAGCGCAGATGATGTGGTCGAGCGGGGAAGCGGCATGACGAACTCCTGTGCAGGGGCGGGTGGTCGTGACACCCCGGTTGGCCAGTGCCAGGGGGCGTGAGTGGGGGGAATCGTCTAGCATGCGTCAGTCGGTCGTGCTCCCTCAACTGATAGTGTGGACGCGCCCGGACGCGCGACCTAGTCTGGGGATTCACTCCATGCCCCCATCGGGGCGTCTGGCGTGTTCCTTTATTCGATACTCCACCTCTATCTCTATCCAGGCCAAGACCGCGATGCTCGAGTACTCCCTGGCCCACTGGGTCACGTTTCTGTCGGCGGCGCTGCTGCTCAACCTTTCCCCGGGGCCGGACATGGCCTACGTGCTGGGCCAGACCGCACGCCATGGCCGCCGTGGTGGCTTTGCCGCCATGTTCGGGGTGTGGAGCGGGGCGGGGCTGCACGTCGTCATGGCGGCGCTGGGTCTGTCGGCGATCCTCGCCACCTCGGCGCTGGCCTTCAGTTTGGTGAAGTGGCTGGGCGCCGCCTATCTGGTGTGGCTGGGGCTCAAGTCGCTGCTGGCGCGGGGGACAGAGGACACCGCCACGGCGCCTGTGGTGCCTGCCAGCGGCACCCGCATCTACCGCCAGGGAATCATGATCTCGCTGCTCAATCCCAAGGTCGCGATCTTCTTTCTGGCCTTCCTGCCCCAGTTCGTGGTGGACGGGGCAGGACCGGTCAGCCTGCAGCTGGCGCTGCACGGGCTGGCCATCATCCTGGTGGCGGCCGTGGTCGAGCCTCCGCTGGTGATCGCCGGGGCCAGGCTGGCCAAGGCCCTGCGCGGCAGTCGCAGGCTTGGGCTATGGTGTGAACGAGGGCTCGGCGCCTTGTTCGTGGGATTGGGCGCGAGGCTTGCCCTTACCGAGCGTAACCTCTAGCCGGGAACCGGGAGGCGACACCATGCGCCTGAGAATACTGTCCGACCTGCACCTGGAACACTTCGACGGAGATCGTGAGTTGCCGGAAGTCGAGGCCGACGCGGTCATCCTGGCCGGGGATATCCACCTCGGGCTCAAGGGGCTCGAGTGGGCGGCCAGGCGCTTTGCGGATCAGCCGGTGATCTACGTGCCCGGCAATCACGAATTCTACAAGCACCGCATGGGCGCCCTGCGCCGGGAGATGGCCACACGGGCCGGGGAGCTTGGCATTCACCTGCTCGACAATGCCAGCCTGGAACTCGGCGGCGTGCGCTTTCTGGGCACGACACTGTGGACCGACTTCGCGCTCTACGACGAGCGTCCCGACCCGCAGGACATTCCCACCGAGACGCTGTCCGCTGCACTGCGACAGATGCCCGACTTCGCGGTCATCGAAGAACCCGAAGGTGAGGTCTTCTCCCCGGAACGCAGCGTCGAGCTGCACCGCGAGAACCGGGCCTGGCTGGAGACCGAGCTCGCCAGGCCGTTTGGCGGTGCCACGGTGGTGGTCAGCCACCACGCCCCCCTGGCCGAGAGCATTCCCGCCCACTATCAGGGCGACCCGCTGTCGCCGGCCTTCGCCTCGCGTCTCGAGGCGTTGATGGAGGGCGTGGCGCTGTGGGTCCACGGCCACGTCCACGACCCGGTGATGCTGACGGTGGGGGACACCCGGGTGGTGGCCGTGCCCGGCGGCTATCCCGGCGAGCGCCCGGAGGATGACCTGCGCCTGGATCGTGTGGTCGAGGTCGAGAGCATGGCGTCGGAGTCGGAATCCCGGCAGGCCTGAACTAGCCGCCCTGGAGCTGTTCCTTGAGCTTGTTGGGCAGCTTCTTGATGATCAGCCGGTCGCGCTCTTCGTCGTACTCGATGCTGTTGCCGAGCAGATGGGAGTCGAAGCTGATCGAGACGCCCTCGGCGCGGCCGGTGAAGCGGCGGAACTGGTTCAGGGTGCGCTTGTCCGGCGGAATCTCCGGCGACAGCCCGTAGTCGGCGTTGCGGATGTGCTCGTAGAAAGCCCGCGGCTTGTCGTCGTCCACCAGCGCGGACAGCTCGTCCAGGGTCATGGCCTCACCACGGCTGGCCTGATCCTGGGCGTAGTCGATCAGCGCGTCGGTCTTCTCGCGGGAGGTTTCCTCGGCCATGTCCTCGCGCTCCACGTAATCGCTGAACGCCTTGAGCAGGGTGCGGGTCTCGCTCTTCGGGTCGACCCCTTCGCTGGCGCCGAGCAGCGCCTGCAGGTCGTCCGCCAGCTTGCGCGCACCACGGTCGGCCAGCAGTGACAGATACTGGCTCGACGGGCCGCCTTCCTGCCATTGGGTCAGGTTGAGGCGAAAGGCCAGCGACATCTGGCTGTGGTTGACCTGACCGGTAATGGCGACGCGGCCGTCGTCACCGATGACGAAGCCGTCACGATGGTGCACCAGCGCCAGAAACAGGTGGCGGGTTTCGCCCTGGCGCTGGTCGGCGAGGATCAGGTGCCCACCGGTGGGCAGGTGGTCGTCGACCAGTGTCTTGATCGCTTCACCCAGAGACGCCGCGAGAGTCTGCAGGTCGCGTTCGTCCTGAAGGTAGGCCTTGAACTCGGCCGGGAAGCGGCTGGACGTGGCGACCGGGCCGGTGGATTCAGCCGCGGCGTCGTCCCAGGGCGGGGGCTCGTCAACAGAGGGCTCGTCAACAGAGGCTTCGCTGGCGCCCACAGCGTCCTGCGCTACGTCGCTCACCGCGACAGTATGCTCATTGAGCCGTCCCCAGCGCTTGGCCTTGCCGTGGTAGGCATCGGTCAGGCGGGTGACCAGGCTGTCCAGGGCGTCACTGTCGGGATGCAGTTCGCTTGCGGGCACAAGGGTTGCCGGACTGTCGCTGGCGCTCTTGTCGAGGCGCTGGATGACACAGGCGGATATCGGCATGAGGACCTCGTGGGCAGGGGGCGGCGGCAGATGATAACGCAATTGGGAACCACTGCATAAATTGCTGCGCTCGACATCTCGGCCGCCGGCGGTGCTCAAGCTTCTCATTTAACTATATGTAAAATCGAAACTTTCCGCTCCGGCGGCAGCTGACCTCTCTTCGCTCGCGACATTTCTTCAGCGCTTCCCTTGCTCCGTTGGGTCGAAAGGGTCCCTGGATTCAGGGCTTGAGTCGATAGCCGCTTCTGAAGATGGCGTGGATCACCACCAGGGCCACGGCCATGAACAACAGGATCATGCCCAGGCTGATCCACACGCTGACGTCACCGAGCCCGTAGAAGCTGTAGCGAAAGCCCGACACCAGATAGACCACCGGATTGAACAGGGTCACCGTCTGCCATAGCGGTGGCAGCATGTCGATGGAGTAGAAGGTGCCGCCGAGGAAGGTCAGCGGGGTGATCACCAGCAGTGGCACCAGCTGGAGCTTTTCGAAGCCGTCGGCCCAGATACCGATGATGAAGCCGAGCAGGCTGAAGGTCAGGGCGGTGAGCACCAGAAACAGCAGCATCATCAGCGGATGCTCGATGGTAAAGGGCACAAACAGGCTGGCGGTGCCCAGCACGATAAGCCCCAGGACGATCGACTTGGTGGCGGCGGCACCGACAAAGCCCAGCACGATCTCCAGCGGCGAGATCGGCGCCGACAGGATTTCGTAGACGGAGCCGGAGAAACGTGGAAAGAAGATCCCGAAAGAGGCGTTCGAGACGCTCTGGGTCAGCAGCATCAGCATGATCAACCCAGGCACGATAAAGGCCCCGTAGGGAATGCCCTCGACCTCACTGATGCGTGACCCGATGGCCGAGCCGAACACCACGAAGTACAGCGAGGTCGACAGCACCGGAGAGACCACGCTCTGCAGGATGGTGCGCAGGCTGCGGGCCATTTCGGCCCGATACAGCGTCTTGACCGAGGTGAGGTTCATGTCCGTTCCTTGACCAGATTGACGAAGATCTCTTCCAGCGAGCTCTGACGGGTGTGCAGGTCCTTGAAGGTGATGCCGGCGGCGTCGACCTCGCCCAGCAGGTCGGCGATGGCGCCTTCGCCGTCGTCGGCACCGTCGTAGCGATAGACCAGAGCGTGGCCGTCATCGGCCAGGGTCAGGCTGCGGTGGGCGAGCGCCTCGGGCAACTGGGAGAGCGGTTCGCGCAGGTGCAGGGTCAGCTCCTTGCGCCCCAGGCTCGCCATCAGTGTCTGCTTGTCTTCGACCAGCACCAGTTCGCCTGCGCGAATCACGCCGATGCGCTCGGCCATTTCCTCGGCTTCTTCGATGTAGTGGGTGGTGAGGATGATGGTGACGCCGCTCTGCCTGAGTCCACGTACCACCTCCCACATGTCGCGCCTCAGTTCGACGTCGACCCCGGCGGTGGGTTCGTCGAGAAACAGCACCTGGGGCTCGTGGGCCAGCGCCTTGGCGATCAGTACTCGTCGTTTCATGCCGCCGGACAGAGTGATCAGGCGATTCTTGCGTTTCTCCCACAGGCTCAGCTGGCGCAGTACCTTCTCGATATGCGCCGGGTCCTTCGGCTTGCCGAACAGGCCGCGGCTGAAGGAGACGGTATCCCAGACGGTGGAGAAGGCCTCGCTGGTCAACTCCTGGGGCACCAGCCCGATGCGCGAGCGGGCGGCGCGGAAGTCGTCGAGGATGTCATGGCCATCGACCAGCACACGCCCGGACGACGGATTGACCAGGCCGCAGATGACGCTGATGAGGGTGGTCTTGCCGGCGCCGTTGGGTCCGAGCAGGGCGAAGATCTCGCCGCGACGAATCTCAAGATCGATGCCCTTGAGCGCCTCGAAACCACCGTTGTAGACCTTGGTCAGTCCCTTGACGTCGATGATCGGGGCGCTCATGTCTGGGCCCCTTCGGCGGCAGGTACAGGCCGCCCGGGTGCGACCCGGGCGGGTAGAGATGCTGAGGGATGCGGGCGAGGCATGGAGACGTCCTTATCGATTGACCCCGCCCATCCTAGCGCGACCGCTCTGATCTGCACACAGTCGGGCGCCGTCCCGGCGCGTCTCAGTCGCGTGGGGTGACGTTGGTCATCCGCGGCAGCACGTCGGGACTGTGGCGGCTGACGCGATGGAGCACTGCCATTACCACATGGCCGAGGGCGAGAGCGAACAGGGCCCAGCCCAGCCAGCCATGGAGCAGGTTGGCCGGGGCCTCCATCCAGGCGATCTCGTCTCCTTCGAAGCCGGCCATCAGTTCGATGCCGAAAGGCGAGAAGGCGCGGCCGGAGCCGTACTGGCGAAGGAGCGCGATGGAGGGGATGAGAATCAGCAGTCCATAGAGCGCGACATGGCCAAGGTGCGACGCCAGGTTGACCCGTGCCGGGCGACGCCGCTGGTTGATCAGCGCCCAGCTCACGCGTAGCAGCATCAGTACCAGAATCGTCAATCCCACGGGCTTGTGGCTGCCCCACAGCAGTTCATCCAGCCAGGAGTCCTCGAACAGGAACCTGGCGCTGGCGGTAACGAGCTGCCACACCACCAGCGCGGCGATGGCCCAATGGAAGAAACGGCTGATGCTGCCGTAACGGTCGGGAGTGTCGGTGATCGGCATAGGGGGGTCCTCATCATCGGGTAACAGATAGCGTCGCGGTTCATTGGTTCTTGTTTTTTTGCCTAGGCTAACCCAGCCCAGCGCACCAGGCGGGTGAATTCTCCCAAGAGACTGTGCAAGAACCGGCAGTCACGCGTGGAACACGGTGTTCGACGATGTGCGTTGGACAGACTGGTGTAAGGAAGGCCGCCGTAGCGCTACTCAAGGATTCCCAATTCGACGGCGTCTTCGGCAAGAGGATCGATTCATGGCTCGAGTGTCCCCCCTGACGTATAAAAAAAATGTGGCTGAAGCAATGGCAAGCAGAGCAATCGCAAGCGGTGCTATGGCAAGCGGTACTATGGCAAGCAGTGCATTGGCAAGTCAGCCAATGGCGAGCAGGGCAGTGGCGCTGGCGCAGTCCCCCTGGCGATCGCTGGTGCTGCTGGGGCTCGGCCTGGCGCTGATGATCGCGGTCTCGCCCCAGGCGTCGGCGCAGGCGGGCGAGCAGGTGACGCCGAGCGTGTCCCAGAACATCATGCAGCAGAAGTGGGTGTCCGATGACTCGAACCTGATCTCGACCATGGTGCTGGTCACCCTGGACCCGGGGGCCAGCCTGCCGCCTCACCGTCACGCAGGGCCGGCCTACGTCAAGGTGGCCACCGGTGAGGTGATCTCGCAGCTTGAAGGCGGGGAAGAAGAACGCTTTGGCCCCGGAGACGAATGGCGAGAGGCCGAGGGCGTGCGCCACGTACAGCTGGTCAATGCCAGCGACGACACACCGGCGGAACTGATTGTGGTGATGATCCACACCCGTGGCGACCCCCTGACCCGGGTGGAATGACCTTGTCAGTGTCGCTCTGACGGTATCGCTCTGACGGTATCGCTCTGATAGCCCCGCTTGGATCGTGCCCTGCGGATTATTCGACACGCCGACACGACAACGCCGCGATCTCTCGCGGCGTTGTCGTTGCTACCCAGGCGGGTCTGAGGCTCGGTCGCAAGGTCGCCGAGCGTAGGCGCCTTTCTGGCAAGCCTAGCCGCGGCTGGTGACTTCCAGCAGATGATAACCAAACTGGGTCTTCACCGGGCCCTGCACCTTGTTGAGGTCGGCGGAGAAGACGACCTCGTCGAACTCACGCACCATCTGGCCGGGGCCGAAGCTGCCCAGGTCGCCGCCCTGGCGGCCGGACGGGCAGGAGGAGTGCTCGCGGGCAACCTCGGCGAAATCACGACCGTTCTCGATCTCGGTCTTGAGGGTTTGGCACTTTTCTTCGCTGTCGACGAGGATGTGGCGGGCGGTGGCCTGGACCATGGGATGACTCCTGAACTTCACTGAAGGTTGGCTGATGTTGCGAGACGCGAGCTTACCACGGGTGCCGCCGAGGCGGCACCGGGCTTGGTTTGTGTCCAGGTCCGGTGCACCATGGGACTGTCGTCGCCGCCCTTGCGCCCTCTCTTGTGTAGAACGAGTAGATACGATGGACCCGAAATCATCATCCGCTGCCGCAGAACTGACCCCACTTCTGGTCAGCGCCTGCCTGCTCGGGGATCCGGTGCGATATGACGCCGGGCACAAGTGGCTCGGCGACGAGCGTTTGGCCCAATGGCGTGATCAGGGACGGCTGGTGCCGGTGTGCCCCGAGGTGGCGGGAGGCCTGCCCACACCGCGCCCCGCGGCGGAGATCGCAGGAGGCAGCGGCGCTCAGGTGCTGGCAGGCGAACTCAGGATCGTCGATATCGACGGCGGTGATCCCACCGAGGCCTTTGTGGCGGGCGCCAGGCGAGCGCTCGCCACCGCCAGGCGCTACCACTGCCGGTTGGCGCTGTTGACCGACGCCAGTCCGTCCTGTGGCAGCACTCAGGTGTACGATGGCCGCTTCAGTGGCAGCAGGATCGCCGGTGAAGGCGTGACCGCCGCGCTGTTGCGCGACGCCGGCATCGAGGTCTTCGCCCCGCATCAGCTAGAGGAATTGGCTCGCCGTCTGGTCGAGCTGGATACCGACCGGCGGCGTTGAACGCCGGAGCGCTATTCTTGAGGCTCCTGCTCTTGTTGCTGCTCTTGTTGCTGCTCTTGTTGCAGGGCGGGTCGCTGGTGCTGTCGAGTCCCTTCACCTCGCTCGACGTCCAGAGCGGGTCCCACGATCGGGAAACTCACCGTCAGCGTCTGACGGCGCTGGTCGCGCGTCACCGTGATGCTGGCCTGGGTGCCTGGCAGTACGCGAGGCACCAGTGCCTTGAGCTGGTAGGGATGCGCGATGCCATGCCCGGCAAAGTTCAGGATGCGGTCGCCGACGCGCAGCCCCGCAGCCTCGGCGGGGCTGTTCGGGACCACCTCGGTTACCACCAGGCCTGGTCGGTCCTCGCTTGATTCGATACCTACCCCGAGTCGCGGCCCCTCGTTGTGCTTGTCTTCGCGTACCACAAAGACGGCGTCGGCAAGTCCCGCTTCGGCCTCGCAGGCGTCGTCGGCAGACAGCGGCAAGAGGCTCGCGACATCGGCGATACCCAGGCTCTTAAGCTGTGCCTCGATTCCCTCGCCGTGGCTGGCGTGACCCATTCCCACCAGGCCCACCGCCAGGTGGCCATCTTCGACCAGGGCGGCGAGCCCCTGGGCCATGGCCATGTCCCACACCTGCTGGGCGTAGACGAAGCCGTCGATCATGTCGTCGTCGAAGCCCTGGCCAAAGCCCTCGCCACCAAGTTCCAGGGCGTGTTCCTCGAGACTCGCCTCGAGCCGTTCACGGTAGGACGGTATGGCCGGTACGGGTTCGGGTATGCCGTGGCGTTGTGCCGGCGGCAGTGTGGAGACGCCATCCTCGACCAGCCGTTGGCGCAGCTCAGGGGTGACGTTCAGTGCCTTCAGCGGCAGCGCCTGGTCCCGGGCAAAGCGCAGCACCGGCAGGTAAAGCTCGGGGTCGAAGCCCCAGTAGCGGTACCACTGGCTCTGCTCGAGCAGGGCGGCCTCATCGATGTCACCGGCGATCCAGGCGTCCAGTGCCGATTGGCTTTCTCTCGGCAGCATCTCTAGGCCAATGGCCAGATTCGGCTGATGGGCGTGCAGGGCGGCCAGGCTCGCCAGCTGGAAACGATGGTGGTCGGGACGATCGTGCTGTTCACCCAGCAGGACCACCTGCTGGCGGGCGAGCATCGGCCAGCCCATCGGCGGCGCCGTATGGACGCGAGCGTCACCGGGCGTGATCCAGTCGCCGGGCGTGATCCAGTCGCCGGGCGCCAGGCCAGCGACTGTTGCAGTGCTGGTGCAGGATGCCTGGGCGTCGAGGCCGAGCACCAGCAGCACCGCCAGGGTGGCCCACCTCGGTGGCGTCCACCGGCGTGGGGGGCAGCAGCGATGTGACGGTCGAAATCGCAGAAGGGGCATGAGCGGGGCCAGCGTGAATCCAGCGTAAATCAAGAGAGAGCCAAGAGTGAGCCAAGAGCGGAACCAGCGCAGCAGCAGACCGAAACCAGCGCGGAACCAGACCGAAACCAGCGCGGAACCAGACCGAAACCAGCGCGGAACCAGACCGAAACCAGACCGAAACCAGACCGAAGCGAGAGCCGAAAAGGTTCAGGCTAGCCGCCCCGGCGCCGACGATCCAGTGTGGCCTGTCCATCGCTTGATCGATGTCCCGCCTGCGCCCTGCTGGTACCATGACGCACGCCGTCCACTGTCCATCGCCCAATACCCACCTTTAGCCACCATGATCTTCGCGACTGCATGAACACTCCCTTGCCCCACGCCGAGCGCCTCGAGGCCTTGACCCGGTTGCTCGCCGACTGGCACTGGCTCTGGTCGCCGGCGCCCTTTACCCATGCCGGAGCTCCCTGGCCAGAGCGAACGCCCGCCGCTGATATCGCCGCCTGCCTGCAGGCGCTGGATGACGCTCGGTGCCAGCGCTTGCAGCAACGCCCCTTCGATGCCTCGCCGCTGGCCGCCTGGCTACCGGTGGATGAACTGGCGCGCCTGGTCAGGGTTCCCGATGGAGCGCCGCCGATCCAGGCGCCCGAGGCGTGGGCGGCACACGTGGGAGGTCGCAAGTGGCAGCAGATGCTGGCCTTTGCGCCCCAGGTTGCGGTCGGCCAGGGGCAGCGGCTTGTCGAGTGGTGTGCCGGCAAGGGACATCTTTCGCGTCTGCTGGCGCGCCGCCACGACGGCTCCATTTGCGCGCTGGAGTGGCAACCGGCGCTGTGCGAAAGCGGCCAGGCGCTGGCCGAGCGGCAGGGACTGGAGGTGACGCTGGTCGAGCAGGACGTGATGGCGCCCAGCGTGAGCCGACACCTCGGTGACGCCGATCGGGTGGTGGCGCTGCATGCCTGTGGCGATCTTCACGTGCGCCTGCTGGAGCTGGCACGTGAACAGAAGGTGGCGATCAGTCTGGCTCCCTGCTGCTACCAGCGTACCCGTGACAAGATCTATCGCCCCCTGTCGCGTCAGGCGCAGCAACAGGCAGAGCGCCATGGTCTGTCGCTGGATCGAGAGGCGCTGGCGTTGTCGGTGCAGGAGACCGTGACCGCCAGCCAGGGAGAGCGACGCAAGCGTGAACAGGCGAACGCCTGGCGACTGGGTTTCGATGCTCTTCAGCGCCGGCTGCGCGGAGTCGACGACTATCTGGCGGTGCCGAGTCTGGCCTACGGCAGGATGCCGGAGCGCTTCGAGGACTTCTGCCGTTGGGCCGCCCGGGAGAAGGGACTGACAGTGCCCGACGGGATCGACTGGGACGCCTATCGACGTCGTGGCGAAGCGTGTCTGCAGCGGGTCAATCGACTCGAGCTGGTGCGCCATCTGTTTCGCCGGCCACTGGAGGTGTGGCTGGTGCTGGACCGGGCCCTGTGGCTCGAGGAGGCCGGCTTCGAGGTCAGTCTGAGCCAGTTCTGCCCGCGCGCGCTGACCCCGCGTAATCTTGCCCTGGTGGCGCAACCGGCGTAAGGCCGCGTGATCACCAGCCGGTCACGACGTTCCCGCAGGCGCGGAAAACCCGGGTACTGGCGCTGCCGGGTGGTCGAGACGAGACGGCCCCGGACACTTGAACTGTCCGGGGCCGTGTTTTCTTCAAGGGAGGGGATAGCTCGGCTGGCGCCGCACGCCGGATCAGCTGCGCTTGCTACGCCTGAATTGCTCGGTTTCCCAGACCTTGGCGCGCTTGATCAAGGGGGTGATGCTGGATCCCTGGATCAGGATCGAGAACACCACCACCGAGTAGGTCATTACCAGGATGATCTCGCGCACGTCGATGTTCTTTTCGGGAATCACGGTGATCCCCGACGGAATCGACATCGCCATGGCCAGCGCCAGACCACCCCGCAGTCCGCCCCAGGTCAGGATGCGCACCGAGTAGGGGTTGTAGCGACGAAAGCGCCGGAAGCCCAGGTAGGCCAGGCGCACGCTCAGGTAGCGCGACAGCAGCACCAGCGGCACGGCGGCGATCATCAGCACCCAGTCCTCCGGGTGGAAGCTGAACGACAGCATGGTCATGCCGATCAGCAGGAACAGCACGCCATTGAGGAACTCGTCGACCAGCTCCCAGAAGTGGTCGAGATGCTGCCGGGATTCCTCGGAGAAGCCCTTGCGACGGGTACGGTTGCCGATGATGATGCCGGCCACCACCATGGCCAGGGGCCCGGAGACCTCGAGAAACTCGGCGAACACGTAGCCGGTGGTGGGCACCAGCAGCGTGAGCATCAGCTCCATGGAGTGGTCGTCGGTGTGACGGATCAACTGATGAAACAGCTGACCGAGCACGAAGCCGTAGACGATGCCGCCGAGCGCCTCCTGCAGAAACAGGTGGCCGACGCTGGTCACCGTGGGGGTGGTGCCGCCGAAGGCGACGGCGAACAGGGTGACGAAGAGCACCAGACCGAAGCCGTCGTTGAACAGCGACTCGCCCTCGATCTGGGTCGAGATGCGCCGGGGTGCATTCATCTTCTTGACGATGGCGAGCACCGCGATGGGGTCGGTGGGAGAGATCAGGGCGCCGAACAGCAGGCAGTAGATCAGATCGAAGTCGATACCCAGCCAGCCCACCAGCAGCCACAGGCTGTAGCCGATGAAGAAGGTCGAGAACAGGGTGCTGCCCATGGCAAGGATGGCGATTTCCCACTTCTGGTCACGCAGGTGGGGGAGCTTGATCCCCAACGCACCGGCAAACAGCAGAAATCCGAGGATGCCCTTCAGCAGGAAATCCTCGAAATTCAACTGATTGATGGCGGTTTTAGCGGTTTCGTCGAGGGCGAACCAGCCCGCGTGACCGGCGATGACGATGGCTAGCGACAGTATCAGAGCGCCAGCAGTGATCGCGATGGTGGTCTGAAATTTTCCGATCTTGCCGTTGATCAGGGAGATCACCATCGCCATCGCGGCGAGCAGGCAAAGGGTGTCGTACACCGACATGGAGGGAGGCCTCTAGGTAGGATGGGTGAGTCGTGTCGGCTCGAGCGCTGGCTCGAGGCCGTAAAAGGGGGGCAGCAGCAGGCACATCGGCTCGGCCCGTCGCATCGCCTGAGGAGGTCAGGCGCTGGTGTGACGGGGGAGGCGATTGTGACGTGTCCATCGCGGGAGTTCGGTCCTGAGCGTGGTGTGCTACGCCCTGGCCGGTTGGGCCAGGGGGAGCGGATAGGGCTTGCGAACAGGTCTTGCAAATTGGGCTTGCGAATAGCGCCTGTACGCTGGATACGGATGTCCCGGCGGTCAGCATCTGCGGCGTCATGCTCGAAGGCGCTGAAGCCAGGCATCAAGGCCTTCGACGCGTGAGACGCGAGTCGGCTATATCGGCGTTTCGCAGTGCAACAAAGTATACGCGGGTCGCGGTGCGGGTACATCCCGGATGTCGCTTTTTTTGAAGCGCATGGGCGAGGATTGACAGGCGCCTGGCTTGTCTACGACAAAGGTCTGAAACCAAAGGCGTGTGTCGCTCGGTTCAAGCGAGCGCCCTGACGACAAGGAACCTCTATGCAAGTACACGATATCGCCGTACACCTGGGGCCTGCCCAGGCCCATCTGCGCCAGTTGGATGACGGTTGGGCGGGGCTGATCGATCGGGTGGGCGACTGCGGCCTGACCACCGCCCTCGATCGAAGCCCCTACGAGTCGTTGTCCAGGGCGGTGGCCTATCAGCAGCTCCATGGCAAGGCGGCGGCGGCGATTGTCGGCCGTCTGACGGCGCTGTTCCCGGGGCAGGATTTCCCCAGTCCCCGGCAACTGTCCGAACTCTCCTCGGAGGAGCTCCGAGCCTGTGGCTTCTCGGCACGCAAGCAGGCGACCCTCCAGGGCCTTGCCGAGGCGGCACTGGACGGTCGAATCCCTAACCGTGAACAGGCCGCCGAGATGGAGGACGAAGAGCTGATCAAGCGTTTCACCGCCATCAAGGGTATCGGCCGCTGGACCGTCGAGATGATGCTGATCAACACCCTTGGACGTCCCGATATCCTGCCGGTGGATGACTTGGGCATCCGCGACGGCGCGCGCTACCTGTTCGGCTGGGAACGCATGCCGACGCCAAGGGAGACCCGCGAGCTGTGCGAACCCTGCAGGCCCTGGCGCTCGGTGGCGTCCTGGTACCTGTGGCGCTGCAACGAACAACCGGATTACCGACGCCTGGCGAAGTCCTGAACCGGGCCAGGCAAGCCGAGAAGGCAAGGAAGGCGCGGAAGCGGCAGCGAGGATGACCGGCGACAGCCGTGCAGGGTTCGCGGCCGTTGCTGCGAACGCGGTACCCGCTGATGGCGACAGCAGGGTGACTTAGTTGCGACGGCGGTAGGGGTCGGGCATCGCCTGTTCCGGGCGCCAGCGGGTGCGCTCGCCGTTCAAGGTCAGCACAAGCTGGCGAGGCCCGCCGTGGTCGCGGTGCTCGCACAGATAGATACCCTGCCAGGTGCCCATCGCCAGGCGCCCTTCGGTGACGGGAATGCTGAGCGAGGGCCCCAGCAGGCTGGCCTTGAGGTGGGCCGGCATGTCGTCGCTGCCCTCCTGGGTGTGGCGGTAGTAGGGTGCGTCCTCCGGCACCATCACATTGAAGTGACGCTCGAAGTCGCCACGTACCGTGGGATCGGCGTCTTCGTTGATGGTCAGCGATGCCGAGGTGTGCTGGATGAAGACGTGGAGCAGGCCGATGCGCATGCTCGGCAGGTCCGGCAGTGCCTGAACGACCTCATCGGTGATCAGGTGAAAGCCCCGGGGGCGGGCAGCGAGGCGAAGGGTGCTCTGGAACCACATCTAGGACGGTCTCATTGTCGGCGTTGACGCTGGAGGCCATGGCAGGGCAAGGCCCCTGCGCAGGAAAGCCCCTGTGCAGCAGGGCCATCGCTCGGGGCAGACAGGCGCCATCAGGCGGCCAGCGGTAAGGAATTCAAACGCGCAAAGACTACCTCCTTTACCGTCCTGTGAGGAGTCCCGAATGAAAGATCAACGTCTGACCCGGGCCGACGTCTTTCGCCACCAGCCGATGCTGGCCAAGTCCCTGGTGGAACTCGAGCGTGCCGTGGCCGAGGCCGGCATCGAGTCTGAGCTGGTGCACCTGATCAAGCTGCGCGCCTCCCAGCTGAACGGTTGCGCCTTCTGTCTGCGCATGCACAACCAGGAAGCACGCGAGGACGGTGAGCAGCAGTCGCGTCTGGATGTTCTGTCGGCGTGGCGAGAGACCCAGCTCTTCAGTCGCCGTGAACAGGCAGCGCTGGCCTGGACCGAGGCGCTGACGCTGGTCAGCGGCCAGGAGATCGGCGGCGGCGACTACACCCGCCTGGCCGCGGAATTCACCCCCGAAGAGCAGGTCAACGTGACGGCGCTGGTGGTCTCGATCAACGCCTGGAACCGGATCGCGCTGGCGTTCGCCTTCCCGGTGGAGTGACGTCTGTGGCGCGACCGAACGTCTCCCGCGCTGGTAGGCGACGTCGTCTTGCCACTATGTTCCGCCAAGCTGGCCGGCGCGAAAGATCATCCTGCCAGCAGCGGAAACAGCGGGTGCTCCATGGGGCTGCCCGCGGGCAGTTCGTCAGCGAGGCCGGGAAAAGGCGGCGAGGTGGTCCAGGCCCGCGGTGCGTGGACCATGTCGTCACCCAGCAGGCGCACCGAGAAAGCGCGACGGCGATGAGGGCCACTGACGCCGCCCGAGGCGTGCAGGGTCAGCATGTTGAAGAATACGGCGTCGCCGGGTTCCAGCGCCCAGCCAAGGATGGAATAGCGCTCACGCTGGGCCTCGATGTCAGGCAGTTCGGCCAGACTGCCCTCGGGGAACCAGCTGGCCTGGTGGTCCATGAAGGTCCGCGGCATCAGCCAGGGCCCCTTGTGGGACCCGGCCACAAACTCCAGGGTGGCCGCCCGGGATACCGGATCCACCGGTAGCCACATGCTGACGTTCTGACTGCCTTCCACGTTGTAGTAGGGCTGGTCCTGGTGCCAGGGGGTACGCTGGCGCGTGCCCGGTTCCTTGACCAGTAGATGGTCGTGGTAGAGGCGTACCTGGCGCGAGCCCATCAGGCGTTGCCCGATAAGCCCCAGCGGCGAGTCGAAGATGAAACCTCGATACGCTTCGTTGGTCTGCCAGTTGCAGAAGTCCTCGAAGAACCAGCCTGGGTCATCGGGTCGACTGGCGACCTTGGCCCGGGGGCTGGGATCGCGCAGGTTGTCCTCGATGCCCTCCGCCAGTCGCTTGAGCTCCTGGGGGCAGAAGATGCCGCGTAGACAGATGGCGCCGTCGCGCTGGAAGGCGGCGACGTCTTCGTCGCTGACCATGATGTCGGGATGGATGCGCAGGTTCATGTGGCCTCCAGGCGGTGGAAGTCAGGAAGAGGAAAGGACAGCTGTGACAACAGCCGGTCGAAGAAGCCCTCGCACTTCGCGATCTGATCGAAGGCGATGAACTCGTCTGGCTGATGGGCCTGATGGATGCTGCCGGGGCCGCAGATCACGGTAGGGACGCCCAGCTGGGCGAACAGCCCGGCCTCGCAGCCGAAGCCGAGCGCCAACGGCTCGACGCTGCATTCGGCCAGCTCGGCGATCCATGACAGGTAGCCTTGGCGGCGTTCGTCCAGCGGTGGGTACTGGCCGCGGCATTCCAGGGTCAGTCTGGCGCGACGGCCGAGGCCGATCAGGTCGCGATCCAGGCCGCTGGGAAAGTCCTTGCGCAGCCGCTCGAGGATTTCCATGGCGGGCTGCCCGGGCAGCGGGCGCATCTCGAAGTCGATGCGGCAGTGCTCGGGGATCTGATTCAGCGCGCTGCCACCCTCGATCAGCCCGACGTGGACCGTGGAGTAGGGGGGATCGAAGCGCTGATCGGTGAGCGACATCAGGCGCTTTTCCCGTGCCAGCTGGCGGATCTGCGCAACCACGCCCGCGCCGACATCGATGGCGTTGACGCCTCGCCCCGGGTAGCCCGAGTGGCCTCCCACACCCTCGATGGTGGCGCGCATGCCGACGTGGCCCTTGTGGGCGTTGGCGATGCGCATCGCGGTGGGCTCGCCGACGATGATGCCCCGCAGGCGTTCCTTGTGAGCCTCGAGAAACGGCAGCATCAGCGGGACACCCAGGCACCCGACCTCTTCGTCGAAGGACAGCGCCAGCAACACCGAGTGACGCGAGTGCTCTGCCTGCCAGGCGGCCAGTTTGGTCAGGGCCACGCCGATGAATCCCTTCATGTCCGCCGTACCGCGACCGTACAGGCGTTCAGCGTGGCGTTTCGGCGTGAACGGGGCGGTGACACGCCAGTCTGCGGGGCTCGCCGGCACCACGTCGGTGTGGCCGGAAACCAGCAGGGCCGGGGCGTCGCGGGGGCCAAATTCGGCGATCAGGTTGGCCTTGTCGCCGCTGTCGTTGTAGAGCAGGGTCACCGCTGCCCCACGCGCCTCGAGCCAGCCGGCGACGTCGTTGATCAGTTCAAGGTTGGAGCGATGACTGGTGGTGTCGAAGGCCACCAGGCGTTCGATCATCGCAAGGCTCAAGGGTAGCGTGTTGCTGGTCAAGACGAGGCTCCGTGAGTGCAGACCGTCAGGCGAGGGGCCAGACCACCAGGGTCGCCAGCAGGATGAGCACAGCGCCGAGGGCATAGAGCAGGGCGATCAGCGGCAGCATGAAACGCATCCAGCGGCTCCAGGGAATGCCGGCGATGGTGAGTCCCGCCATCAACCAGCCGGCGGTAGGAGTAAAGGCATTGGAGATGCCGTCGCCAAACTGGAAGGCCAGCACCGCGACCTGGCGGTGTACCTCTGCGAGGTCCGCGATGGGCGTCATGATGGGCATGGTCAGCGCCGCCTGGCCGCTGCCCGAGGTGACGATGAAGTTCATCGCGCTTTGCATGGCGAACATGCCCAGTGCTGCGGCCGACGCCGAGGTGTCGCCGATCAGCGTGGAAAGCGAATGGATGATGGTGTCGATGATCTCGCTGTGTTGCACGATGACCACGATGGTGAAGGCCAGGCCCACCGCCAGGGCGCCGTCCATCATGTCCTTGCAGCCGGTGGAAAAGGCCCCGGCGATGGTGTTGGCCCCCATGCCGGCAAGCAGCCCGGTGACGATACCCAGCAGCAGGAAGACGCCGGCCATCTCCTTGAGGTACCAGCCGAAGGCACTGACTCCGGCGATGATCGCCACCAGAGCCAGGGCGAAGGCGCCGAGGATCAGCAGGTGGCGAGGGGTCAGGTCGACGTGATCGCCCGGTCCTTCCTCGTCGGGCGGGGCCAGGCCGTAGACCACACTGCGCTCTGGCCTTGCCTGCACGCGACGGGCGTAGAACATCACGTAGCCGATGCTCAGGGCGACGAACGCAAGCCAGCAGACGAAGCGGTAGCCCATGCCGGAAAACAGCGGCAATTCGGCGATGCTCTGGGCGACGCCGACGTTGAAGGGATTGAGAAAGGAGCCGGTGTAGCCGATGGCGGTGCCGATCAGCGGGATGGCGGCGGCGACCACGGCGTCGTAGCCGATACGTCGCGCCAGCGGCAGCAGGATGAAGATGTAGACGATGCTGCCCTCGATCATGCCGTAGGTACCGGAACACAGGGCGAAGAAGGTCATCATCAGCGGGATGATCAGGATCTCGCGGCCCTTGAGCTTCACCAGCAGGAAGTGGACCAGCCCTTCGATGGCGCGGGAGCGCCTCAGGACCCCGAAGGTACCGCCGACGATGACCAGAAAGAAGATGATCGACGAGCCGCTCTTCATCCCTTCGAAGAAGGCGTTGAAGAACTCGAAGGGACCGATGCCCGGGGAGTCGATGGCCTGGTAGGTGCCGGCGACGATGACCGAGCGCCCGTCGGCGTTGGTGATGCGTTCGAAGCTTCCGCTGGGGACGAACCAGGTGACGATGGCCGCCAGCAGGGCGAGAAAGAAGAGGATGACGAAGGCGTGGGGGAGCGGCCTCTGTTGCTCGACGTGTGGTCTGGCGGCCATCTTGTCATGATTCATCGGCTGACTCTCGCTGGTGGCGGGTTTATGGCACCTGGGGCTGAGTTCATTGATCCTTTCGGTTTAGTCCGAACCAGCGAAGCCTGTCGAGTCAGGGCGCGCGGCTGGGCAGAAGATCGTCGAGAACGAGGTCACACAATGCGCCTTCGTCCAGCAGGCGTGTGGCGGCCTCGATGTCCGGTGCGAAGTAACGATCGTGGTCATAGTGGGTCACCCGGCGACGCAGTCGCTGACGGGCCTGCTCCAGCAAAGGCGTCGAGGCGAGCCCCTCGCGCATGTCGAGGCCCTGGCAGCTTGCCAGCCATTCGATGGCCAGCACGCCGCGAACATTGGCCGCCATCTCCTTGAGTCGCCGTCCCGCCGCCGGCGCCATGGACACATGGTCCTCCTGATTGGCCGAGGTAGGCAGGCTGTCGACGCTGTGAGGGTGGGCCAGAGCCTTGTTCTCGCTGGCCAGCGCGGCGGCTGACACCTGGGCAATCATGAAGCCGGAATTTACGCCGCCGTTTTCGACCAGGAAGGGGGGAAGCCGGGACATGTGGGTGTCCATCATCAGCGAGATGCGTCGCTCCGATAGGGCCCCGATCTCCGCCAGCGCCAGCGCCAGATTATCGGCCACAAGGGCAACCGGCTCGGCGTGAAAGTTGCCGCCCGAGAGGATGTCGCCGTTGTCGGCGAACACCAGCGGGTTGTCGGTGACGGCGTTGGCCTCGATCTCGAGCACCCTGGCCGCGTGGCGGATCTGGTCGAGCACCGCGCCCATGACCTGAGGCTGGCAGCGCAGCGAGTAGGGGTCCTGGACGCGGTCACAGTCGGCGTGGGAGGCCCCCACCTCGCTGGTGTCCTCGAGCAGGTGACGATAGGCCCTGGCAACGTCGATCTGCCCGGGTTGGCCGCGCAGTTCGTGGATGCGGGCGTCGAAGGGAACCCGCGAGGCCAGGCTCGCCTCGACGCTAAGGGCGCCGCACACGGTGGCGCTGGCAAACAGATCTTCGGCCTCGAACAGACCGCGCAGCGCCAGCGCGGTGGAGACCTGGGTGCCATTGAGCAGCGCCAATCCCTCCTTGGGTGCCAGGGTCAGGGGCGACAGGCCAGCCACGTTCAGGGCGTCCCGTCCCGAGAGGGTCTCGCCACGGTGGCGTGCCTGGCCCTCGCCCAGCAGTACCAGACTCATATGGGCCAGTGGCGCGAGGTCGCCCGAGGCACCTACCGAGCCCTTGGCGGGGATCACCGGCCAGACCTCGGTGTTGATCAGGGTGATCAGGGCGTCGAGGACTTCGCCGCGAATGCCGGAGTAGCCGCGTGCCAGGCTTGCCACCTTCAGCGTCATGATCAGCCGCACCAGCTCGTCGTCCAGGCGTTCGCCGACGCCGGTGGCGTGGGATAGCACCAGCGAGCGCTGCAGGTCCTCCAGGCGTTCGCGCTCGATGCGGGTCTGGGCCAGCAGGCCGAAGCCGGTGTTGACCCCGTAGGCGGTGCGTCCCTCGTCGATGACGCCAGCCACCGTCGCCACCGAGGCGTCGATGGCGGCGTATGCCGAGGGCTCCAGAGACACCACTGTCGGTGACGTGAGGAGCCGGCGCATGTCCTGGAGGGTGAGTTGGCCTGGGCTGATGACGAGTCGATGCATGGTGGCGAGCTCCCGAGACGTGGCCGAACATGATGGGAAAACTTTAATGTATATACATTAACAGCAGGGCAATGGCGCGGCGTCAAGGCGGCTATCGTCGAACGGCAGGCAGGAATCGCCAGGGGGGAGTGACGATGTGTGTCACAGACTGTGCCCGATCTTCTATACAGATTTCGCCACTGACATGAGCGGGGTGGGCGACTGGGTCGGCTAGCGCAGGGGTGGGGTGATGGACGTCTGGACCTGGTTCACAACGTCAGCGAATTCAGGCAGGTGTCGGACCGTCGCTACAGTGTTGCCCAGGGGCTGGTGTCCCCCTGTTCCAGCACACGTCGCACGGTGGCGAGGGCCTGTTGCAGGGACTCGCGGCTGTCGGGGGCGCCCACGCACAGGCGAATGGCCTGGGGCGCCGGCTCGCTGCCGGTACAGAAGGGTTCAGGCGTTGCCACCAGCACGCCTTCGCTCTTCAGCAGGGCCTGTACCTCGCTGGCCCGACGGCCCTCGGGCAGCGGTAGCCAGAAGTTGGCGCCGTGGGTGAGATGGCGGGGCGTCAGGGCCTCGAAGCTTGCCCGTGCCAGACGCTGCCGAGCGGCCAGCTCTGCGGTCTGCCAGGCCAGCAGTTCGGGGTAGCGTGGCGAGGCGATCCAGCGCCGCGCCACCTCGGTCATCAGCGGCGGACACATCCAAGACTGCGCCCGCAGCAGGCTGCCGATGCGCTCGCGCAGGGTGGCCGGCATCTGCAGCGTGCCGACCCTGAGGCCACCGGAAAGCACCTTGGAGGTGCTGAATACCTGCAGCGTGCGTTCCGGCGCCAGTTCCAGCAGAGACACACCGCGATCCTCCCGCGGCAGGTACTGGACGGCGTCCTCGATCAGCCAGAAGTCATGGCGACGCGCCAGGGCGGCGAGCTGTTCCCTGCGCTGCGGCGAAAGCACCGCGCTGGTGGGGTTGTTCTGGTCCGGGGTCAGGTAGACCAGGCGGGGCACCTGGCGCTGGCACAGGCGTGCCAGTGCATCGATGTCCATGCCGTCGTCGTCCAGGGGTACCGCCATCGGCTTGAGGTGAGCGTGGCGGGTGGCGGCGTTGAACCCCGGATAGGTGAGGGCGTCGGCGGCCACGCTGTCGCCGGGGCGGGTCAGGGCTCTCAGGCACAGGTCGATGCCGTGCTGGCCGCCCTGGGTGATCGCCAGCACCTCGTGCAGGGGAAAGCCGAGATCCTCAAGCCAACGTGACAGCGCCTCTCTGTGCTGCCGGGTGCCGATGTCGGGCTGGTAGGCGGCGACCATGGCAAGGCAGGCCGGGTCTTCGGTTACCTCCGCCAGGGCCTGCTGCAGACACTGATGACGCCAGGGGTGCGGCGGAGCAAAGCTCAGGCTCATGTCGACCACGCCATCGGAGTCGGCTGCGACGTGTACATCGAAGGGGCTGTTGCCGGCGGCGGCGTCATTGACGTAGGTGCCACTGCCGACCCGGGACGATACCCAGCCCCGTTGCTGGGCTTCGCTGTAGGCGCGGGTGATGGTGCCCACGGTGACGCCCAGCGCGTCGGCCAGGGCCCGTTGCGGGGGCAGTCGATCGCCGGCGGCGAGCTGGCCCTGGTCGATGGCATCGCCGATGGCCGAGGCGATCTGGCGATAGCGGGCCGAGCGGGAGTCGAATTCGAGGGAGGGAGCCCAGATTGTCATGGTGACAATAAACTCTTTGACGGCAATTGTTGCCTGAGTATGCTTTAAAAACCGGGGTCAATTCACCTGGTTTCACACCATAATGCAAAAAATGTAGGGGTACAATCATGGAAGAGACCGCTAGTCAGCTCGCCTTTCTGCTTCCGGCAGCGCTGTTCATGGTGTCCATGACCATCACGCCGGGTCCCAACAACGTGATGCTGACCGCCTCCGGCGCCAACTACGGCTTCCTGCGTACCCTGCCACACCTGTTCGGCATCCTGGGCGGCTGTTTTGTGCTGTTCGCCTCGATCGCGCTCGGGCTCGGGGTGGTGTTCGAGCGCTATCCGGTGGTGCAGGGCGGACTCAAGCTGGTCGGCAGCCTGTACCTCTTGTACCTGGCGTGGAAGATCGCGACGGCCCCGCCGCCGGACCTGCGGGTAGGCGATGCCCGCCCGCTGTCCTTCGTGCAGGCGGCGGCGTTCCAGTTTGCCAACCCCAAGGCGTGGGTCATGGGTATCGCGTTGATGGCGGGGTTCCTGCCGGACGGCGGCAACCCCTGGGTCAACGCCCTGTTGCTGGCGGGCGTGGCGGAACTGGTGGGGCTACCCTGCATCGCTCTGTGGGCAGGGTTTGGCACCGCCATCGGCCGCCTGTTGAAGAGCGACCGATCCTGGCGGGTGTTCAATGGGGTGATGGGGGCGCTCACCGCGGCCTGCGTGGTGATGATCCTGGCCTGAACCTTTCAGCCTGGCGCGATCGGAGCTTAGGGCTTGTCTGAAAAGTGCCTGCGCTCGGTAATACGGCGTTAAAAATCGGCTGGTGCGCCAGCCCGGTCAAAATGCTCATTTACACCCCGTAAACTGCGCTTTCTCACCGATTTTGCCTTGTCTAACCTTCGCTCGTCGACTTTTCGGACAGCGCCTAAGGCTTGGTCGACAAGACTCAGCCCTCGCTGGGCTCATCAGGCGATGCACCCTCGGGCCGACGGGCGGTCAGGGTGATCTCCACGGCGGCGCCGCCATGCAGTCGTGGCGACACGGTGCAGGTACGCGCCGGATAGCGCGCAGCCTCGAACCACTCAGAATAGACATCATCCACCGCCTGTTGCAGCGACAGGTCGGTGAGGTGCACTTGAACACGCACGGTGTCGGCCAGGGTGCAATCCGCCTGCTCGAGCAGGTGAGACAGTCGCCTGAGGATCCAGCGAGTTTCTTCGGCGGCGTCACCGAGAATGGCGTCACTGCCCTGGATATCGGCGGCGGTCAGCCCCGACAGATGGACGTAGTGTTCGTCCATGACCAGATGGGAGCCCGGAAACTCGGGGCTGGGTAGGGTGGGGTCGTTGAAGTAGCGTGCCATCTTGCCTCCTGCTGCGGCTTGGTCGTTGTGCCGCTGGAGAAATGTCTGGCGAATGCCGCCGACTTTCCTTGCGGAAAGCAGGCGGCGGAAATGCGTTTGTCGGTTGACTGCGGAGAGCGTCCGGGAATAGCGCGGGCGTCAGCTGCTGACTTCGCACTGCACCGGCATGCGCCGGCCGATGGTCCAGGTGGCCTCGTTGCCCTTGCCACGGAAGACGTGCTGGCCGTTTTCCGAGGCGTAGTGCATGCCCGAGGCGGCGGGCTGGCGTTCGAGCGGGAAGCTGTCGCCGTGCATCTGTACCTCGGCGCTGTCCTGACTGTCGAAGACGATGGTGAACTGGCTGCCATCCTGGCAGATGTAGTCGGCGGAGGGCGAGGCTGCGGCGTCGGCACTGTCATCATGGCCACTGCCGCCGGCACAGCCGGCCAGGGCGGTGAACAGTGCAGTGAAGGCGGCAACAGGGATCCAGCTGGCGTTCATGAAACATCTCCTTGTCATATGAAGGGAGCCGTGGAAAAGGCTCGCCTGGCGTTAGGCCTTCCCAGGCTACACAAGTTCCGCACCCGCCACGATACCTCGCCGGATCAGCCCTGCTCAGGCGGTTCGCGTCCGGGAGTCGTGTTGCCGCGGGAGTCGCCGTCGTTATCGTCATGGGCCCCGTCGTCAACGCTGACATCCGTCGGTTGTTGCTCCTGGCGTCTGGCGTGGCGCTCTGCCTTGTCGCGATGGGTGTCGTCGGGCACCAGGGCTAGCAGAGTCTCGCCGTCACCGGCATCGAAGCTTTCATCCTTGTGCATGACGCGTACTTCGCCATCCTCGTCGTAGGTCGAGATCACCCGGGCGTCGGGGTTGTCGCGTCGATAGTCCTCGAACGAATAGCTCTCGCTGAGGCGCGTCAGACGGACGCACCAGCCCTCGCGGATGTAGTTGGTGGCCTGTTCGAAGTCGAGTTCCTTGGCAAAGAAGCGCCCGCCCAGGGTCTGCTCCAGATGATCGCCACCGGCACCGCCCCCCGGGGCGAAGCGGTACACCTGATGGTGGCCGAATTCGGGAGCATAGTGCATGCACAGCAGGGCGTTGTAGTCGTCGTTGTCGGTCAGCGCCACCATGCTGTCGAAGCGGCTGAACTCCAGCGTCAGCTCGGCCTCCTCGGTGAGTACCTCGCCGTAGTAGGTGGGAATGTCGCGGCCTCTGACCTGGCGCAGATGGTTGTAGTTGCGATCGGCGATCAGCACCGGGCGCCCGGTGGACTGGATGGCCTCGGCAAGGGCGACCGTGAAGGGGTTGGCGCCGATGATCAACAGCCCCTTGGTATCGGTGGACTGAAGATTGAAGCGACGGGCCAGGGGTTGCAGCGAGAAGCCGTGAAGCAGCACCGTGACGGCGACGATGGCAAAGGCCAATGGCGACAGCAGGGCGGCGTCCTCGATGCCGATGTCGACCAGGCGCGCGCCGAACAGACCGGCGATGGCCACCGCGACCACTCCGCGTGGACCGATCCAGCCGACCATCAGCTTCTCGCCGAAGGGCAGGTCGACCTTGATCAACGATATGAAGACCGCCAGCGGGCGGACCAGCAGCAGTACCACCGCGACGAACAGGATCTCGCGGGTCGTCAGGGTGGCCAGGGTGCCCAGGTCCACCTGAGCGGCCAGCAGGATGAATACCCCGGAGACCAGCAGTACGGTGATGTTCTCCTTGAAGCGGCGGATCTCGTCCAGCGACGACAGCGACGAATTGCCGATCACCACGCCCATCACGGTGACCGCCAGCAGGCCGCTTTCATGCAGCAGCGCATTGGGCAGGGCGTAGGTGGCCATGACGAAGAAGATGATCACCGGCACCTTGAGAAACTCGGGGATATGGCCGCCCTTGATCGCGCGGATCAGGCCCCAGGCGGTGGCCAGTCCCACCGCGCTCGCCACCGCGATGCCCAGCGCCATATGGCCGAGGGTCATCGACAGCGAGTGAGAGGAGTTGAGAACGATGGCGAGTTCGAAGGCCAGCACCGCCGCCAGGGCGCCCACCGGGTCATTGAGGATCGCCTCCCAGCGCAGGATTTCCCCCGGACGCCGCTTGAGGCTGGCCTGGCGCAGCAGGGGAATGATGACGGTGGGGCCGGTGACGATCAGGATGCCGCCAAGCACCGAGGCCGATGCCCAGGTCAGTCCACCGATGTAGTGACCCGACAGGGTCGCCAGCAGCCAGACCAGCGGGCCGCCGAAGAACACCAGGCGCTTCACCGCAAGCTCCGCGCCCTTCAGCCGTGTCAGGTTCAGCGTCAGGCCACCCTCGAACAGGATCATCGCCACGGCGACCGCGATCAGCGGTTCGAGCAACTCGCCGAATACCGAGCGTGGGTCGAGCACACCGGTTACCGGGCCGATGAGTACGCCGCTCAGCAGCAGCAGAACGATGGCCGGCACCTTCCAGCGCCAGGCCAGCCACTGGGCGCCGATACCGAGCGCCGCGATCAGGCAGAAGACGAGAACGGGGGTCATGAGGGCTTCCCTGTGGTCGAATCGGTGCAGTCAGTGCTTTGCTTGCCAGGCTGGCGAGGTAACGTCGGCGAGCGCAGGCACTTTTCCTACAAGGCATAACGCTAGGCGGCGCCCGCTGCATTCACAACCAACCCTGTAAACGCTTGCGACCCGATCGGCACAGTTGCCCGGAGACTCAGGGGGCCGCGCCACGCAGGCATTGAAGGAGCCTTCGCACTACCGAGGGCGGGGAAGTGTTCGCGTCAGCCCGCGGGCCGGTCGACGCCGGCCGCACGGACGCCGAGGACGGGTGACGAAGATTGAACGTGAAGCCGGAAACGCTGATGATCTTGTCGCGCTGAAGCGAGACTTCGAACTCCGCTCTTGGCGCGGCCAGGTCGAAGTCATACTGGGTGGTAAGGATCACCTGCTTGTTCTGTTCATGACGGTAGCCCGAGCGCAGCGGTATCAGACGAATCGCATTGGATACCACGCTCTCCTCGTCCGGTTCCGGCACGATGGTCGGTAGGCCGATGTAGACCTTGTTATTTTCCAGGGTCACCAGAGCATAGGTGATCTTGCGATATTTAAGCTGTTTCAGCGTCTCCAGCAAGGACGACCGGCTCATCCGGTCGTGTCGATCGATCGTGCCTTTGCGCAGGTTGTCGGACAGTCCGGTTCGGGCCTCGAGAATAGCCGCGTTGTGGGCCAGGTCGATCTTGGCCTGGGTCATGATGGTGACAAGGTGGTGCTCGATAGGCGCCTGGTCTCGCAGCAGCTTCACCACATGGTGGCGGCGCGCCTGTTGTAGCCGCGTTGCTCCCAGCCAGGTGAATCGCTGGCATGACCAGGCAATGGACCAGGTAAAGGCGATTGAGCACAGTGACAGGGACGCAATCTGAAGCGATGCCATGGTGGCGGGAGGAGGAGGCGTTGCAGAGTAGAGTCCGCTTGCCATCAGCTGGGCGAGCAGCATGAACAGGTGAGTGTGAGGAAGGAGGGTGATGCCTGTCAGCCTGCCGATCAGTACACCGAGCCACGGCAGCAGATAGCCGAACAGCAAGGCGACCACCGCGACAATAAGAATGCCGAACTGCGCGGCACGAATGTAGAGCGACCAGCCATGGTAGAGGCTGATACGGATGCGCTCGGCAGGGCTTTCGCTGAGGTAGATATAGCCACACACCAGCACGGGAAAGATGAGCAGCCCGATCATGGTGGGCGGCTACGCTGCTACTGGCTTTCGTGGGAAGCCAGGGGGAAGCTCTGGTCGATGCGTTGGCGCTCGAGCTCGGCGGCGTCCTTGCTGGCGTACCTGCGCACCACCACGGTACCCGAGGCAGTGATATCCACGTCATCCCAGCCTGCCGTCTCTGCCGCCTCGGTAGATTGCTGCAGCTGCTGCTGAATCTGCTCGAGAATGCGTTGGCCCTGTGCGCTCATGTCCTGTTCCTCTCATGGACTGACACTGAGAATAGCACGATGCGATGTATGTCGCGGGATGGAAAGGAAGCGGAAGGCATGGGGAGGGGGAGGAAAGAGAGGGAAGGGAGAGAAAAGAAAGGAGAGAACCGCGCTGGCCCCGTTCCTTCCTCTCTTGCCTTCCCCCTCGGCATTGGTCAGCCCTTGGCAACCACCGCCACACCGGCCTTGGAGCGATTGGGACGCCCGATGGCGCGGGTGATCCAGTCGCCCACGGCGGCGATGCGCTCGAGGTCCACCGTGGTTTCGATGCCCAGGCCTTCAAGCAGGTAGACCACGTCCTCGGTGGCGACATTGCCGCTGGCGCCCTTGGCGTAGGGGCAGCCCCCGAGGCCCGCCACCGAGCTGTCGATTACCTGGATGCCGTCCTCGAGTACCGCGGCCAGATTGGCCAGCGCCTGGCCATAGGTGTCGTGGAAGTGGGCGGCCAGACGCTCGACCGGAACGTCACGGGCCACCGCCTCGAGCATGCGCCGGGCGTTGATTGGGGTACCGGTGCCGATGGTGTCGCCCAGTGACACCTCGTAGCAGCCCATCTCGTCCAGCGCCCGGGCGACCGCCGCCACCTGTTCTGGCGCGATCTCGCCTTCGTAGGGGCAGCCGAGCACGCAGGAAACATAGCCGCGCACCTGGATCCCCTGATCGCGGGCGCGTTCCACCACCGGGGCGAAGCGCTCGAGCGACTCGGCGATGGAGCAGTTGATGTTCTTTTGCGAGAACGACTCCGAGGCCGCGCCGAACACCGCCACCTCATCGACGCCGCACTCGATGGCCGCCTCCAGTCCCTTGAGGTTGGGAGTCAGCGCCGAATAGCGCACCCCTGGCTGGCCTTTGCCCTCTCGCATCAGGGCGGTCATCACCTCGCGGTGGTCGGCCATCTGTGGCACCCATTTGGGCGACACGAAGCTGGCCGCCTCGATATGGCGGTGGCCGGCCTTGGCCAGGCGTTCGACCAGTTCGAGCTTGGTCGCCGTGGTGATCGGGTCCGGCTCGTTCTGCAGGCCGTCGCGAGGCCCGACTTCGACGATGCGAACGCTGGCGGGAAGGGCCATCAGCGGGACTCCTTTTGCTCGGTTTCGGGCTGTGTCTCTGACTGCGCCTCTGTTGACGACGCGCCGGCGTCGAACTCCAGCAGCACGTCGCCCTGGCCGACGGTGTCGCCGGCGGCGAAGTGGAAGCTGGCCACGGCGCCGTCGGCCGGGGCGGTGAGGGTGTGCTCCATCTTCATCGCTTCCATCACCATCAGGGCGTCACCCTTGGCAACGGCAGCACCGGGCGCAACCAGCAGCGCCACCACGGTACCGTGCATGGGCGCGGTCAGGGTCGACTCGACCTCGTGCTGGCCGTGGTCGATGGCGTCGATACGCCGCCAGTAAAGGCGGACCTCGCCCTCGGGGCTCGACAGCACGATCTCGTTGCGCTCCTTGCCTTCGCCCACCAGGCGCGCCTGCAGGCGGCGGCGGTGGCCGTCCAGGGTGATCGCCACGGCGTCGCCGGGCAGATCGGTGAGGCTCGCCGATACCTGCTGGACCTCGTCGCGATTGGCCCCGCTGATGCTGAGCTGCCAGGCGTCGTCACTGGCCCCATGACGTCCCTCGACCAGCGCCAGGCTCGCAGGCTCGGCGTCCAGCGCCTCGCGCGGGTCGCACAGGGCGATACGGATCTGGCGCGGGCCGTTCAGGCGAAAGCCGTCGTGGCGGTCCCAGGGCGAGTCGCTCTCGCACTCCCGAGACAGCTGATGCAGCGCCACCAGGGCGGCGCTGGCCAGGCTGTCCTGGTCGAGGCCGCGGGAGGCGAACAGGCTGTCCTCGTGGCGCTCGATAAAGCGGGTATCGAGGTTGGCCGCCTGGAAGTCCGGGTGGGTGGCCAGGCGCTGCAGGAAGCCGCGGTTGGTGACCACACCACGCACGTCCAGCGCCGCCAGGGCGCGGTTCAGGGTCGCCAGCGCCGAGGCGCGGTCGGGGCCGTGGGTGATCAGCTTGGCCAGCATGGGGTCGTAGTGCATCGACACCATGTCACCGCTTTCGACCCCGCTGTCCAGGCGCACCCTGGCCGGGTCCAGCGAGGCGCCCTCGAGGTCCAGCGAAAAGTGGCTGAGCAGGCCGGTGGCGGGCAGGAAGTCCTGGTCGGCGTCCTCGGCGTAAAGCCGCGCCTCGAAGCTGTGGCCATTGATGGTCAGCTCATCCTGGCTCAGCGGCAGGCGCTCGCCCATGGCCACGCGCAGCTGCCACTCGACCAGGTCCTGCCCGGTGATCATCTCGGTGACAGGGTGCTCCACCTGCAGGCGGGTGTTCATCTCCATGAAATAGAAGGAGCCGTCCTGCCCCGGTGAGGCGTCGAGCAGAAACTCCACCGTGCCGGCGCCGACGTAACCGATCTCCTGGGCCGCGCGCACCGCCGCCTCGCCCATGGCCTGGCGCAGTTGCAGGGTCATGCCCGGTGCAGGGGCTTCCTCTAGCACCTTCTGGTGACGACGCTGCACGCTGCAGTCGCGCTCGAACAGGTAGACGCCGCCGCCGTGGCTGTCGCAGAACACCTGGACCTCGACGTGGCGAGGCTGGGTCAGGTACTTCTCGATCAACATGCGGTCGTCGTTGAAGGCCGCGCGGGACTCCCGTCGGCAGCCGTCCAGGGCCGCCTGGAACTCGTCGGCGTTCTCGACCACGCGCATGCCCTTGCCGCCGCCACCGGCGCTGGCCTTGAGCAGCACCGGATAGCCGATGGCGTCGGCCTCGCGCTTGAGCAGGTCGTCGTCCTGATCATCGCCGTGGTAGCCCGGCACCAGCGGCACCCCGGCGTCCATCATGCGGGCCTTGGCGGCGGACTTGTCGCCCATGGCCTTGATGCTGGAGGCGGGCGGGCCGACGAAGACGATACCGGCGTCTTCGCAGGCGCTGACGAAGGCCTCGTTTTCCGACAGGAAACCGTAGCCGGGATGGATGGCGCCGGCGCCGCTGCGGCGGGCCGCCGCGATGACCTTGTCGACATCGAGATAGCTTTCCCGGGCCGGCGCCGGACCGATGCGGATCGCCTCATCGGCTTCGCGCACGTGGCGCGCGCCTTCATCGGCGTCGGAGTACACCGCCACCGTCTTCAGGCCCATGGCCCGGGCGGTGGCCATGACACGACAGGCGATCTCGCCACGATTGGCCACCAGCAGGGTGTCGAAGCGCGGCTGGCGGTCTGACGGATTCGAGCTCATGAGGCGCTCCCTTTTTTGTTGGTGGATGAAGGGGGGCTGGCGGAAGAGGAGGTGTCGGTCCAGGCCGGACGGCGCTTCTCGAGGAAACTCGCCAGTCCCTCCTGGCCTTCGGCGCTGGTGCGCAGCTCACTGATGACCTGACAGGTGCGCTCGCGGGTGGCGTCGCTGTCGGTGTCCCTGACGACTTCCGCAAGCAGGGCCTTAGTCGCTCGACTGGCCTGGGGCGAGGTGGCCAGCAGGGTGTCGAGCATCGCGTCGATGGCGGCGTCGAGTTCCTCTGCGGCGACCACCCGGTGGACCAGGTCCAGTCGCTGGGCGGTGTCGGCGTCCATGACTTCGGCGCTGAGCGCGTAGCGGCGCATCTGACGGCTGCCGATGGCGCGCTGCACGTAGGGGCTGATGACCGCCGGCGACAGGCCGATGCGCACCTCGGACAGGCAGAACTTGGCTCTGTCGGAGGCGATCACGATGTCGCAGCAGGCGGCCAGGCCTACCGCGCCACCGAAGGCCGCACCCTGGACCCGGCACACCGTCACGCAGGGCAGGCTGTCGAGGCCGTGCATCAGGCGAGACAGCTCACGCGAGTCGGCCAGGTTGTCGTCGACGCTGTAGTCGACCATGCGCTTCATCCAGTTGAGGTCGGCGCCGGCGGAGAAGCTCTTGCCCTCTGAACCCAGCACCAGTACTCGTACCTCGCCGCTGTCGGCGGCCTGGCGTACCTGATCCAGGTGGGCGTTGAGCTCGCCGATCAGGGCGTCGTCGAAGGCGTTGTGCACCTCGGGGCGGGTCAGGGTCAACCAGGCAACCCCCCGGGCGTCGATCCGTAGTTGGGACATGTCTGACATGGGATCCATCCTTGAGGGCATTACATGCGGAAGACGCCGAAGCGCGTCTGTTCGATCTCGGCATTCATCGCGGCGGCCAGCGACAGGCCCAGTACATCGCGGGTCTGGGCCGGGTCGATCACGCCGTCGTCCCACAGTCGGGCGCTGGCGTAGTAGGGATGGCCCTGGTGTTCGTACTGTTCGCGGGTCGGCTTCTTGAAGGCCTCTTCGTCTTCGGCGGACCAGGACTCGCCGGCGCGTTCGATCTGCTCGCGCTTGACCTGGGACAGCACGCCGGCGGCCTGCTCGCCGCCCATCACCGAGATGCGGGCGTTGGGCCACATGAACAAAAGGTTGGGCTCGAAGGCGCGGCCGCACATGCCGTAGTTGCCGGCACCGAAGCTGCCGCCGATCAGCACCGTGAACTTGGGTACCTTGGCGCAGGACACCGCGGTCACCAGCTTGGCGCCGTGCTTGGCGATGCCCTCGTGCTCGTACTTCGAGCCGACCATGAAGCCGGTGATGTTCTGCAGGAACACCAGCGGAATCTTGCGCTGGGCACACAGTTCGATGAAGTGGGCGCCCTTGACCGCGCTCTCCGAGAACAGCACCCCGTTGTTGGCGACGATGCCCACCGGATGACCGTGGATATGGGCGAAGCCGGTGACCAGGGTATCGCCGTAGTAGCGCTTGAACTCGTCGAAGTCGGAGCCGTCGACGATCCGCGCGATGACCTCGCGCACCTCGAAGGGCTTCTTGAGGTCGGTACCGACGATACCGTAGAGCTCCTCGGGGTCGAGGCTGGGCGGGCGCGGAGCGGCCATCGCCAGCTCGCCGCGCTTCTGCCAGTTCAGGCGGGACACGCAGCGCCTGGCGATCTGCAGGGCGTGGGCGTCGTTGTCGGCGTAGTGGTCGGCGACCCCGCTGATCCGGGTATGGACGTCGGCGCCGCCCAGGTCCTCGGCGCTGATGGTCTCGCCGGTCGCGGCCTTGACCAGCGGCGGGCCGCCGAGAAAGATCGTGCCCTGCTCGCGCACGATGATCGATTCATCGGCCATGGCCGGCACATAGGCGCCACCGGCGGTGCAGGAGCCCATCACCACGGCGATCTGGGGAATTCCCTCCGCCGACAGGGTGGCCTGGTTGTAGAAGATCCGGCCGAAGTGGTCGCGGTCGGGGAATACCTCGTCCTGGCGCGGCAGAAAGGCACCGCCGGAGTCGACCAGGTAGACGCAGGGCAGGCGATGCTTGCGCGCGACTTCCTGGGCGCGCAGGTGCTTTTTCACCGTCAGCGGAAAATAGGTGCCGCCCTTGACGGTGGCGTCGTTGGCGACGATCACGCACTCGACGCCCGAAACGCGGCCGATGCCGGTGACGATGCCGGCCGCCGGCACTTCGGTGTCATACACCTCATGGGCGGCCAGCGCCGACAATTCGAGGAAGGGCGAGCCCTCGTCGAGCAGGTGGTCGATGCGGTCGCGCACGAACAGCTTGCCGCGGGATTCGTGCCGGCTACGGGCCTTGTCGCCACCGCCACGGCGGATGGCAGCGGTCAGTTCGGCCAGTTTGCCGACTTCGGCGCGCATGGCCGCGTCCCGGGCCTGGAAGTCCTCGGAGCGCGGGTTGATCTTGGTGTCCAGAATCGCCATGACCGGCTCCCCTTACTTGGATTCGTTGAACAGCTCACGCCCGATCAGCATGCGCCGGATCTCGCTGGTGCCGGCACCGATCTCGTAGAGCTTGGCGTCACGCAGCAGGCGCCCGGTCGGGTACTCGTTGATGTAGCCGTTGCCGCCGAGCAGCTGGATGGCGTCCAGCGCCACCTGGGTGGCCTTCTCGGCGCAGTAGAGGATCACCCCGGCGGCGTCCTTGCGCGAGGTCTGGCCGCGGTCGCAGGCGGCGGCGACGGTGTAGAGGTAGGCGCGGCAGGCGTTCAGGGTGGTGTACATGTCGGCAACCTTGCCCTGGACCAGCTGGAACTCGCCGATGGACTGGTTGAACTGCTTGCGCTCGTGGATGTAAGGCACCACCACGTCCATCGCCGCCTGCATGATGCCGATGGGGCCAGCAGCCAGCACGGTGCGCTCGTAGTCCAGCCCACTCATCAGCACGCGCACGCCCTTGCCGACCTCCCCCAGCACGTTCTCGGCGGGGACTTCGCAGTCCTCGAACACCAGTTCGCAGGTGTTGGAGCCGCGCATGCCGAGCTTGTCGAGCTTCTGGGCGGTGGAGAAGCCGGCAAAGCCCTTCTCGATGATAAAGGCCGTCATGCCCTTGGAGCCGGCGTCGGGATCGGTCTTGGCGTAGACCACCAGCACGTCGGCATCGGGGCCGTTGGTGATCCACATCTTGTTGCCGTTGAGGATGTAGCGGTCGCCGTCCTTGCGGGCGCGCAGCTTCATCGACACCACGTCGGAACCGGCGCCCGGCTCCGACATGGCCAGCGCCCCTACGTGCTCGCCAGAGATCAGCTTGGGCAGGTACCTGGCCTTCTGTTCGGCGGAGGCGTTGATCTTCAGCTGATTGACGCACAGGTTGGAGTGGGCGCCGTAGGACAGGCCCACCGAGGCGCTGGCCCGGGAGATTTCTTCCATGGCGATGCAGTGGGCCAGATAACCCATGCCGGTGCCGCCGTCCTCGTCGGACACGGTGATGCCGAGCAGGCCCATGTCGCCGAACTTCTGCCACAGGTCGGCGGGGAATTCGTTCTTCTCGTCGATTTCGCCGGCGCGGGGGGCGATCTCGTCGCGGGCGAAGGCATTGACCTGGTCGCGCAGCATGACCAGGGTTTCGTCGAGGCCGAAATCGAGAGGCGTGTAGGGGCTGAACATGATGGGCTCCGGGGCATCCTTGATGGTCGATACGGCGCCAGGAGGGGGCCGGACCATCTTTATTGATGGTGTTGGTGACGAGGTGAAACGGCACCGCAGGCGGTGAGCGTTCACGGGATGACAAGAAGACTAGGCAAGGTTTACGTTAACGTAAAGTGCAGCTTGTGATGCTTGCGACCAAAGTTGGTAGATAGGTGCGGGTAGACGAGCGGCACTCGCCCGGCAGTGGGTCGCCACCAGAAGCGCCAGACGACGCCTTCGGGTCAGGGCGATGGGGTGAACAGGGTGGCCGTGCGGTTCAGATCGAGATCAGGATAATGGCAGTGGTTCAATGCCAGGCCAGATTCAGGCACGAGACCGGCAACGTCCGAGAAAGCGCGCCTGGCACGAGGCATGGAGCGATACGGCGAGGGTGAGCCATCTGCCGCCAGGCACGCCCGTCCCATCAACCTTCGTCCTGCCAGTAGTCCACCGCGTCCTGGCGCATGCCGTAGTGTTCGAAGCTGCGCTCGGCCTTGTCGCCGCCCGGAGCGCTGCCGGCCAGTACACCAAACTTGCCTGAGTCGGGATACTCCATCACGTCCGGTGCGTTCATGCTGCTGATACACAGGTAGGTCAGGGGTTCGTCGGAGTCGTTGATGATCTGGTGGGCGCAGTCGGCGTCGCCGGCGGGGGCCGCGATCAGCTCCCCCTCGACGATGGGGTAGCGTTTCTCACCCAGACGCACGCTGCCCTTGCCCTTGAGCACGATGAACATCTCGTCATTGTTGTGATGGAAGTGGAAAGGCCAGGCGTGGCAGCCAGGTGCCAGGGTGACTCGGCGACAGCCGAGGTCGCGCATGCCCAGCACCGGCGTCAGGTTGATGATCTTGGCATCGACCTTGTCACCGTGCTGGTGGTCCTGGCGGGGGATCGGGCAGTGGCACAGAGAGAGGATGCGAGCTCGCATTGAGGGTCCTTGTCGGTCATGGGGACGAACGAAGCACGCCGATCGCGTGCCTTCGCCCGTCTCGCGTCAATCCATGTATCAGCCTAGACCGAGATATATGACCCCGCTACGACCCTGGTCAGTTGACGTTGCTGCCTCGGGCGCGGCCGCCGGCTTCAGCGCAAGCCAGCGATTACTCGCCGTCGGCGTTGGGAAAGAACAGCTGCTGTCCCTTGACCTCGAAGTCGCCGATGGCCTGCTGGCCCGCCTCGGACAACAGCCAGTCGTGCCACTGGTCGGCCAGGTCGTGCTTGAGCTCCGGATGGCGCTCGGGCGACAGCTTGAGGCTGCCGTACTGGTTGAACAGCACCTCGTCTCCTTCGAACAGCAGCTCGAGATCCTGACGGTTGTCGAAGGCCACCCAGGTGGCACGATCCGACATCACGTAGGCACCCATGCCCGCCGCGGTGTTGAGGGTGGCCCCCATGCCGCTGCCCAGTTCACGGTACCAGTCGCCGCCGGGTTCGACCCCCGCCGACTCCCACAGCCGCAGCTCCGCCCGGTTGGTGCCGCTGTCGTCGCCACGGGAGGCGAAGGGCGACGCGTTGTCGGCGATCAGGTTGAGCGCCTCGGCTGCGCTGTCGGCGTCACGGATGCCTGCGGGATCCTCGGCCGGGCCGATCAGCACGAAGTCGTTGTACATGACGTCGGCGCGCTCGGTGGCGTAGCCGTCCGCCACGAAGGCTTCCTCGCCGGCGGTGTCGTGCACCAGCAGGCTGTCGGCGTCCCCGCGCCTGGCGATCTCGAAGGCCTGTCCGGTGCCCACGGCGACCACACGGACGTCGATGCCGGAGTCCTCGGTAAAGCTCGGGATGATGGCATCGAACAGCCCCGAGTTCTGGGTCGAGGTGGTGGAGGCCAGGGTGATAAAAGGGGGCTCATCCTCGGCCTGGGCACTGGTTGCGCACACCGCCAGACCGGCGACCAGCAGGGCGCCGGAGAGCAGAGCACTGGCAGGAGTGGAGGCTTGATATCTTGTCATGGGGGCCTTCCTTGCGTGGGTTGATCGGACTTCTGGATGGGGCAGGCCGCTCAATCGAGCAGCTCGCCGTGGACAAAGGCGTGGCCCTCGGCGGTGACCGGGGCGTCGAAGAAGGTCGCTGCAGGGCTCTGTTCGACCAGCCTGCCGTGGTGCAGCAAGATCACCTCGTCGGCCAGTCGGCGGGCCTGATGAAGGTCATGGCTGGTCATCACGATGCGTACCCCCTGGCGGTGAAAGTCGCCGATGGCGGCCTCCACGGCGCGAATGGCGGCGGGATCCAGGGCCGAGGTGGGCTCATCGAGAAACAGCACCTCGGGCGACAGCAGCCAGGCCCGGGCCAGCGCCAGGCGCTGCTGTTCGCCGCCGGACAGTACCCTGGCCGGTCGCCGGGCAAGTGCCTCCAGACCAAACCGCGCCAGCGCCTCCCTGGCCCGTTCGCGACGCTGACGCCGCGGCACCCGCTGCACCGCCAGGGCATACTCGAGGTTGGCCAGGGCCGAGCGTCTGAGCAGCACCGGGCGCTGGAACACCATGGCCTGGCGTGGCGCCGCGCCTTCCCACACCAGGCGCCCCGACGTCGGCTGCAGCAGACCATGGGCCAGGCGCATCAGCAGGCTCTTGCCGGCGCCGTTGGGCCCCATGATCAGGGTGCGGCGATGGCCCTCCAGGTTCAGCGACAGCGGCCCCAGCAGCGTCTGCCCACGGGATGCGTAGCTGACGCGATCGAAGTTCAGGCGTGGCGTCGTGGCCGGCACCGAAAGGGTCAGATGGGTCATCCGAGCTGCCTCCGCGTCGCTTCGCCCAGCAGATGCGCCAGTGCATTGATGACCCCCACCAGTGTCAGCAACACGATACCCAGGCCCAGCGCCAGGGGCAGGTTGCCCTTGCTGGTCTCCAGCACGATGGCCGTCGTCATGACCCGGGTGACGCCGTCGATGTTGCCGCCGACGATCATCACCGCCCCGACCTCGGCGCTGGCGCGGCCAAAGCCGGCCAGCACCACAGTGATCAGCGACAGCCTGGCGTCCCACAGCAAGGTCGGAATACGGCGCCGCCGAGAAACCCCGATGGAGGCGAGCTGTTCGGCGTACTCGCCGTGGAGCTCCTCGACCTTCTGACGGGTCAGGGCCGCCAGGATCGGCAGCACCAGGATGACCTGGGCCACGACCATGGCGGTGGGGGTAAACAGCAGCCCTAGTGAACCCAGCGGCCCTGCCCGGGACAGCAATAGATAGACGGCGAGCCCCGCCACCACCGGCGGCAGGCCCATCAGGGCATTGAGGGTGACGATAAGAGGGGCTCGGCCTGGAAAGCGAAACAGCGCCAGCGCCGCCCCCAATGGAAAGGCCAGCAGGGCAGCGATGGCGACAGCGGTCAGCGAGATCTTCAGCGATAACCCGACGATGTCGAGCAGGTCGGCGTCCAGACCGATGACGAGTTCAAGGGCAGTAAGGAAGGCAGAGTCGGTCATCGTGTCTCGGTCGATTTGGGGGCGTCGGGTGCTTGCCGTTTTCCGGTCTACCGGCATGATGTGATGATCTACTGCGGCGCGCACCCCATGGCCGTAATATATGCAGCCATAGACCACTTCCTGCAAAGTGACCCTCTACACCTTTTGGAGGTAACCCGATGGTCGAACCCGTCCTGCCTCGCTACCTCACCACCGCAGAGGTGGCCGACTATCTGCGGTTGAAGCCACGCAAGGTCTACGATCTGGTCCGCCAGGGGCAGATTCCCTGCACCCGTGCCACCGGCAAACTGCTGTTTCCACGCCACGCCATCGACCTGTGGCTGATGAACCACCTGGAGGGGGACCAGTCTTCCGCGACCGAGCCGCTGGAGGTGATGGCCGGTAGTCAGGACCCGCTGCTGGACTGGGCCATGCGCGAGAGCGGCTGTGGCCTGGCGAGCCTTTGCCTGGGCAGCGGCGACGGCATCCAGCGGCTGATGGCGGGCAAGGCCATGGTGGTGGGGGCTCATCTGCTGGACGGGGCGGGGCGCTACAATGTGCCCTCGGAGCTTGGCCTCGGTGGCATGCGTGACCTGGTGGTGGTGCACTGGGCCAGGCGTACCCAGGGGCTGATGCTGGCGCCGGGCAACCCGCTTGGCCTCGAAGGCCTGGGTGACCTGGCAAGGCCGGGGCTACGTATCGGTCGGCGACCCGAAGGTGCCGGCGCCCACCGCTTGCTGGGTTGGCTGCTGGAGCGGCAGGGCATCGAGATGGAACAGCTGGATATGCTGGAGCATCCGGCGACAAGCGAGGACGACCTGGCGCTTGCCGTTGCCCAGGGCAGGGCGGACGTTGGGCTTGGTGTGGAGGCCGCAGCAAGGCGCCAGGGGCTTCATTTCCTGCCCCTGCACCAGGAGTCCTTCGACCTGCTGTTGCGGCGACGCAGCTATTTCAGCGATGCCCTGCAGCGGCTGTTCGCCTTCGCCCGGGGTGAGCGTTTACGGGACCAGGCGGAAAGCCTTGGCGGCTACGAGGTGTCGCGGATCGGGACGATTCGCTTCAACGCCTGATGCGAGGTCGGTGATCCTTGGTGTTCCGCCTTTCACGCGCGCAAGGGTGTCGCGTGAAAAGGCGGTCTCACTAGTTACTCTTCCCGCATCGCTCGGGCCAGCATGTCCACGATCGGTTTCGCCACATAGCTGGCGAAGCTTCTTTCGCTGGTGCGGATCATCACCTCTGCCGGCATGCCGGCCATCAGCCGCATATTCTCGGTCATGTCCTTCTCGCCGAGTTCGGTGACCTGGATGCGTACCTTGTAGTAGCGCTGGCGCGTCGCCTCGTCCTCGAAACTGTTGGCGCTGACGTGGACGACCTCACCGTCGATGACGTTGGACAGCCGCTGGTTGAAGGCGCTGAAGCGGATTTCCGCCGGTTGGCCAAGGTACAGATGGTCGACGTCGTGGTTGGCCACCTTGGCCTCGACGATAAAGCCGTCGCCCATGGGCACCAGGTCCATCAGCGGGTCGCCGCCGCGCACCACCGCGCCCAGGGTATGCACCTTGAGCCCGACCACGGTGCCCGCTACCGGGGCGGTGATCTGGGTGCGCTTCAAGGTATCGTTCAGCGCCACCAGGCGTTCTTCAGCGTCCGCCACCTCGGCCTGCACCTGGCGCAGCGCCTCGCCGACCTGCTGCTGGAACTCCTGCAGGCGAATCTGCTTGTTCAGGGTGTTCTCGCTGATCTGGGCCCTGAGCCTGGCCACCTCGGAGACGTGACGAGCGTTGTCGCTCTGGTACTCCAGGCTCTCGCGCTCCATCTCGCGCATGCGCTGGCTGCTGATCAAGCCATCACGAAACAGCTTGCGGTGGTTGGCGACATCGCCGTTGAGGGAGTCGATTCGTCGCTGGGTGATGACCTGGGTCTCCTCGAGGCCGGTGATCTGCTCCTCGAGCTGGAGGATCTGCTGGTCGAGTGCCGCCAGGGTGCCCTCCAGCGAGTCACGGCGTACCTCGAACAGCCGTCGTTGAACCTCCAGCACCGCCTGTACCCGGGCGTTGTCCGAATCGATCAGGGCCTGGGGGAAGACCAGCGTTTCGGCGCCGGACTGTTCGGCCAGCAGGCGTACTTCGCTGGCGCGGGCGATCAGGTACTCGGTCTCGACGATACGACTCTGGGCCATCGCCTGGGTGTCATCCAGGGTGATCAGCGGTGCGCCGGCCTCGACCTGGCTGCCATCCTCGACGTGGATCTGCTCGACGATGCCACCCTCGAGATGCTGCACCGTCTTGGTGAAGCTCTCTACCGACACCGAGCCTGGAGCCACCACCGAGACCGCCAGGCTGGCCATTACCGACCAGCTGCCGAAGCCGCCGAAGGCGACCAGCAGGATGATCAGGCCCATGCGCCGATAGCGAGTGTCCTGCAGCGGCAGGTCGTCCTGGGAAGGGGAGGGGCTGTTCATGATGAGGTCTCCTCACCGCCGCTGCGGCGGTTGACGGGGGAGCGCCCCCGGGCGCTGGGGTGCAGGGTGGTGACGCCGGGCGAGCGCCGTCCAGCGGTGGCCACGGCGGCCGCCGGCGTATTGCGGCGGGGCGGCGTCAGCGAGGCGATTTGGCCGTCCTTGAGCACCAGGATACGATCGACGTTGCTCAGCAGGCGTTGGCGATGGGTGATCACCAGCGCGGTGGTGCCCTGCTGGCGCAGCTGGATCAGACACTCGGCCAGGGCGGCCTCACCGGCATCGTCCAGATTGGCGTCGGGTTCATCCAACACGATCAGCGCGGGGTCGCCGTAGAGCGCTCGGGCCAGGCCGATACGCTGGCGCTGACCGGCGGACAGCGCGGTGCCGCCGTGATCCAGATAGGTGTCATAGCCTTCGGGCAGCTTCAGCACCAGTTCATGCACGCCGGCACGGCGGGCGGCACGCACGACCTGCTCGGGGTCGACCTCCTGGAAGCGGGCGATGTTCTCGGCCACGCTGCCGTCGAACAGCTCGATGTCCTGGGGCAGATAGCCGAGGTAGGGGCCCAGCGCAGTGCGATCCCACTTGTTGATATCGGCGCCATCCAGGCGCACGCAGCCAAGCTGAGCCGGCCATAGCCCGAGCACCACCCGGGCAAGGCTCGACTTGCCCGAGGCGCTGGGGCCGACCACGGCCAGGTGTTCGCCCTTGGCAAGCTTGAGGTCGATGTTGGTCAGGGTCGGCAGGCGTACGCCGGGAGGCGCGGCGCTGACACCTTCCAGGCTGAGCTGACCGCGGGGCCGGGGCAGCGGCATGGTCGGCGGATCGGCGGGCACCTCGTCGAGCAACGCCTCGAGTCGTCCCTTGGCCGTGCGTGCCCCGGAAAAGCCCTTCCAGCCGTTGATCATCTGGTCGATGGGGGCGAGGGCGCGGCCCATCAGGATCGAACCGGCGATCATCATGCCAGGGGTCAGCTCGCCCCTGAGCACCAGAAAGGCACCGATGCCCAGGATCAGCGACTGGAACATCAGCCGCAGCACCTTGGAGGTATTGGTCAGCAGGCCCGAGCGATCGCTGGCCTGGGATTGCAGCACCAGGTATTCACGATGGCGCGCCGCCCAACGGCCCTGGATCCCGGGCAGCATGCCCATGGCGTGCAGCACCTCGGCGTTGCGCAGGTTGCTGTTGGCCAGGTCCTGGGACTGCACGTGGCGACCGTTGGCCTCGGTCAGCAGTTGCTTGGTCATACGCTCGTTGATGACCGCGATGGTGGCCAGGATCACGCCGGCGCCCAGGGCAAACAGCCCAAACCACGGATGAAAGAGTGCCAGCACCCCGATGTAGACCGGTACCCAGGGCGCATCGAAGAAGGCAAACAGGCCGTTGCCGGAGAGGAACTGACGCAGGCTGGTCAGGTCGTTGAGCGGTTGGGCGGAGGGCTTGCCGGGACTCGACAGGGTGCGCTTGAACATGGCGCTGTAGAGCCGGGGACTGATCAACGCATCGAGGCGATTGCCGACCCGGACCAGGATGCGTGAGCGCATCAGCTCGAGCCCACCCATCACCAGAAACAGGAACACCACCACCAGCGTCAGCATCCACAGGGTTTCCTGGCTGCGGGTGGTCAGCACTCGGTCATACACCTGCAGCATATAGAGTGGCGGCACCAGCATCAGCAGGTTGATGAACAGGCTGAACAGGGCCACATAGCCAAAGCTGCGCCGGCAGAAGGCCAGCACCTTGCGCAGATCGTTGTGTTCCGCAGACATCTTCCCTCTCCCCCTGGACGTTACGTCATTTTTCTTGTTTGGCGAACATTGCGCCGTTTTTTTGAAAATCGGTTGGGCCATTTTCCTATGGATGGTGAATGTCGTGGGTCAACGCGGACGTCGAATGACTAAAGATGTTATGCGGATTTTTCTACCTTGCAACTACTTTGCAGGGGGTTTTGCCTAGTTATTCTTTGGATTTTATTTCCCGGTTATTTGCGGGCTGTTTCTCTGATTTTTTAATAGTGGAAATCTGAATATGTATCCGATGTTGGCATAATAAAAGTCTCATGTTGGAGTGTTGTTACGCTGGTTTTGGAGGTGTCTTGTTCTTGGTTTTAGGGTGGTGAGTATACTGCATGAAGAGAGATTAATAATTTAATAAAACTATTAAAAACAAATAGATATAATACCGTTGATGAGGGTTTCTCTACCGTTTATTCCGCATGGTTAGCGCTGTCAAAAAAATCTTGATGTACCTCCGTCGGGTTATAGAATCAGAGAGAGCCATCTCTTTCTGGCTGCCGGTTCGTTTGTTGTCTCAGCGGAAGTTGGGGATTCGTCTGGGCGGACTGTAAAGCGGCGAGAGAGATCTTCGAAGAAAGTCGATGGGTTCTTGTTGGTAGTTGGTGGCAATCACTATCCAAAATAATCGTCAGGGGGCAGGCCATGTTTTCCATGTCATTTGTGAGCCGTGGGCAGAAGTCATTTCAAAAGCGTCTGGCAGATAAGGCGGAATTTCTGACAAAAGAGTTCGAGATGCATGATCTGGTGGTCGCACCGCATCCTGGCCAATGGCGGGACGCGGTCGAAGCCGTGCGGATGACCTGGAAGGATGCCTCTGGCGCACAAAGCGTCTTCGAGCGTTTCGAACGGCCCTTTGTGTTTGACCATCTGCCGACGCCGCAACCGGGCAAGCTGGCCATGGTGGTCGATGCACTCGATGGGCAAGGGCAGGCTCTGGGCGGACTTCGTGCTGCCTTCGATGTGCTTATCGAGGACGCCGAGGCTGCCAGTGACGATGAAGTCGCAGGCCCGAGTGGCCAGGTGGAAGCGGGGCAGGACGGTGCAGGTCTGGAAGCATCGGAACAAGGGTCTGGTGATCAGGGTATCCCGGCAGATGCAGCGCCGGCGTCGGCACCAGGCGCGCCTGCTGCGTCCGATAGCGCAGCGCCTTTGGCAACCCCAGCATCAAGCTCGACAGCAACCCCAGCAGCGCTTTCTACAACCCCAGCCGCAGCGCTTTCAGCCACCCCCTCAATAGTGGCCGCGGCCGCGCCGATCGGCTTTTCGCTGCGTATCCAGGCCGAGGACGATGACGCCAGCGACGGCGCCTCGGCCAGTATTTCCGGCGATACCGGAATCGCAGTGGTCAGTGATCCGGCCAACCCTGACGCCGCCGATGCCGAGGGCAACGCCTACGTGGATTACGGCAACGGCGTGGCCGGTGGCGAGAGCCTGACCTTTACCTTCGAGGCGCCGGAGGCCGGTGAATACGATCTGGTGCTGCGCTACGCCATGGGCGACGGCAACCGTCCCCTGCGCCTGGACGTCAACGGCGAGCTGTTCGACCGCATGTTCGACCTGCCCGCCACCGGCGATGATTTCACCAACTTCGAGCTGACCCAGCCGGTACGGGTGACCCTGGCCCAGGGCACCAACACCATTACGCTGACCTCCAATGGGGCCAGCGGGCCTAACATCGACTATCTGGAAATCACCGCCCCGGACCCCGATCGCTACGTGGTGCAAGGCGAGGACATGCTGCTGTCGCCCGACGAGGACGTGGACGACACTGGTACCAACCGGGTGGCGACGCTCGACAGCATCGCTGACTTCACCAACAACAACGAGACCTTCCGCGTCGGCGCCGAAGGTGCCGGCTACCTGGATTGGGCGTTCGGTAATGCCAATGCCAGCGCTGACTTTACCCTGGACGTGGCCACCGCCGGCACCTACACCGTAAGCGTCACCTACGCGACCTCCGACCCCCGTCCGCTGGACCTGATACTGGTGGACGGCGCGACCACCACCACCCTGGGCACCTTTGCCTTCGCGACAACCACGGCGCCGGACTACTACCCCGACGATGTCGAGTCCGATCTCGACGCTGCCAACCGGCCCAATCAGAGCAGCCAGTGGGAAGGCTAGACCGTCGAGACCTTGGAGGTCGACCTGGCTGCCGGTTCCAATACCCTGCGTCTGGGCGGCGGCTATACCAATGGCCCCAATATCGACAAGATCGAGCTGGCCCTGGTCAGCGCTGCGGCAACCAATCCAGTGATCGACCCGCTGGTGGTGCAGGCCGAGGACGCCGAGCTCGGCGCCGACAACGGTGCCGCCACCCTGGTGCGCGACGCCGAGAACCCCGAGAACGGCGGCTTTGTCGGGCTGCGCCCGGACTACTCCGGCACCGGCTATGTGGACTTCGGCAGCGCACCCGGCGACAGCCTGACGTTTACCGTCAACGTGGCCGAGGCGGGTGACTACGACCTGAACTTCCGCTACGCCAGCAACGGGGCGCGCCCGCTGGATCTGTCGATCAACGGGGGAGACGCCTCGACCCAGGCCTTTGCCAGCACCGATCCCAATGCCGGCAATGTCGATCCCGAGGGCTTCGATGTCTGGGGTTATCAGACCCTGACGGCGAGTCTGCAGGCCGGCGACAACACCATCACCCTGGCGATCCCGGCTGGCCGCAACAATGGACCCAACGTCGATCGTCTCGAGGTCACCACGGCGGGTACCGGTCCGGTCGGCGATGTCGAGGGCGACGAAGGTGACGATCTGTCGTTCAGCTCCGCTTCCGCCCTGATCAATGCCGACGCCGCTGCCTCGGCGGGTTTCAACGTAACGGGGCTGGATGATGACATCGTCTTCGTCGGCGTCAGCTTCGATGGCGGCGTCAACGTCGAGGAGGTCACCCCGGACGCCAACGGTGACTTCAGCCTCGACCTGTCCGGCCAGGCCGATGGGCCGCTGGCGGCCAGCCTGATCGCGATGGATGCCTTCGGCAACCGTGCGACTCGCGAGCTTTCGTTGACGCTGGATACCACCGCCGACGAGGGTGCTGACCTGGCGCTCAGCGGCCCGGTCGATCCGGTAGCCGCGGATGACAGCGACGCTGTCACCTTCAACCTGGCGGGGCTGGACACCGACGCCGATGTCGTCGAGGTAAGCTTCGACGGCGGCACCACCCGCACCCCGGTCGGGGTCGATGGTGGCAGCGTCCAGCTGGACCTGTCCGGCCAGGACGCCGGCACCCTGGACGTCACCCTTTACGTCACCGACGCCGCCGGCAACGAAGCCAGCACCAGCACCCAGGTCACCCTGGAAGCCGACGATGCCCCGCTGACGGTGGACTTCTCGGCGGGGGCGATCTCGTCCTACGGCGGCAACCAGGACAACCCGTCCCAGGGCACCGGTGCGGCGGTGGAAGACGCCGGCGCGACGCTCGCCCTGACCGACAACGTGTGGAAGCGGGTGGCCCTGGGCGAAAGCTACCAGATCACCGCCGACACTCGCCTGACGCTCGAACTCAGCGCCTCTGACACCCCGGTGTCGGAGATCATCGCGATCGGCTTTGACCTCGACGACAACCCCTTCAACGGTGGCAACAGCGCCTACCAGCTGGCCGGCACCCAGAGCCAGGGTGGTTTTGTCGACCTGCGTGGCCAGGGCGTCGATGACGACGGTGATGGCGTCGTCAGCTTTACCATCGATCTGTCGGCCCACGCGGGCACCACCATCGATTCGCTGGTGTTCGTCAACGACGACGACCTGGGCGCCAAGGGCAGCGCGCGCTTCTCCAACGTGACCCTGAGCGAGGCCACCACCGGCGACGTCAATCAGGCGCCGCAGGTGGTCGGTGGTGGCGTCGCCGACCTTGCCCTCGATGAAGGTTCCACCCTCGAGGTCGACCTGGCCTTCGAGGACCCCGACGGCGACGACCTGAGCTACCGCTTCGAGGTGGCCGACGCCGATGGTGCGCCTGTCGACGCCGCTGGTCTTGCCATCGACGGCAGCGTGCTGAGCGGCAGCTTGGACGGGCTGGAACCCGGTGATTATACCGTTACCTTGTTTGCCGATGACGGTCAGATCGAGACCTCCGACAGCTTTGTGCTGACCATCGACAACGTCAACGACGCCCCGGTGGCGGAACCGGCGGCGCTGGAGCCGTTCTTCGGTGAAGTCGGCGAGGCCTTCGGTCAGGTGGCGATCGCCGACTTCGCGCCGCTGTTCTCCGACCCCGACGGTGACGACCTGACCCTGACGGTCGAAGACTTGCCGGAAGGACTCGAGGTGGTCAATGGCGTGATCCAGGGCACGCCCTCCCAGGGCGGCAATTTCAGTGTGACCCTGCGCGCCACCGATCCCGGCGGTCTGTCCGCGACCCAGGTGCTGGAGTTCCAGATCGAGGGCACCGATATCGGTGACGTCGTGACCATCGAGGCCGAGGCCTTTACCGACCTGGACGCCGACAACGTCATCGCCACCGGTAACGCCAGCGCCTCGGGCAATGAGCTGATCCGGGTGACCAGCAACGCGCCCGCCACCGTGGGCACCGAGCTTGCGGCCGCAGGCGTCGAGCCGGGCTGGTATCGCGTTACCCTGTACGTCTTCGACGAGACCGACGGTGAGGGTGAACTGACCCTGTCCATCGACGGCAATGCCCTCGAGGCGCGCAATCTGTCGAGCGACAGCCTGACCTCCGACGTCGTATTGAGCGACGACTTCGGCACCCTGGTGGGCAGTGGTGGCCGGGGCAACGCCGGTCAGAGCGGCAACCGCAAGGAGATCGTGTTCGAGACCCCGGTGGAGATTACCGCCGATTCGCTGCTGTCGCTGGAGCTTAGAGGCGAGGGCGGCGAGCTGATGCGCATCGACTCGCTGGACCTCCTGCGCATCGAGGAGCCGGTCAACAACGCCCCGACGATTGACGGCCTCGATGACAGCGTCAGTGTCGATGAAAACACCAGTGCCGTGGCGACCCTGACACTGGACGACCTGGACGGTGACGCCCTGACGGTGACCCTCGAGGGCGCCGATGCCGCGCTGTTCAGCTTTGACGCCAATACCGGCGTACTGAGCTTCGTCAATGCCCCGGACGCCGAGCTCGCCGCAGACGCCAACGAAGACGGCGTCTATGAGCTGACGGTCATCGTCAGCGACGGCGAAGACAGCGTGTCCCAGGCGACCCTGGTCACGGTCAGCGACGTCAACGAGAGTCTCTCGATCGGTACAACCGCACTTGCCATCGACGAGAACCTGACCGAGATCGGGTCCATCGCGGTGCTCGATGAGGACGGTCAGCCAGCCACCCTGACGGCTCCGGTGTTCGCCATCACCGGTGGTGTCGACGCGCCGCTGTTCACCATCGACCCTGATACCGGAGCGCTGGCCTTCACCTCGGCGCGTGACTTCGAGCTGGCGGCGGACGCCAATGAAGACAACGTCTACGAGGTCGAGGTCAGCGTCAGCGACGGCGATCTTTCCACCATCGAGCTGGTCTCGGTCACCGTCAACGACGTCGACGAGGCGCCTTTCTCGCCCTTGAGCCTGCAGGCCGAGGACGGTGTGGTCGAGAGCTTCGATACCGACCCCAACAACACCGACACCCAGGTCCGCGACCCGGACAACCCCGAGGCGAACCAGCCCACCGGACTGCGTCCGGGCTTCAGTGGCACCGGCTATCTGGACTTCGGTGACACCCCGGGAGACAACGTCAGCTGGCAGATCGACGTGGCCCAGGCCGGCCAGTACGACATCAGTGTGCGCTACGCCACCAATACCGATCGTCCGCTGGACCTGGTGATCAACGGCGGTGATCCGCTCGCCCTGGCCATGGTCAGCACCGATCCGGACGGCACCGGCCCCGAGGAAGGCTTCGACCACTGGCAGTTCGAGACCGTCACCGTGACCCTGGAGGCGGGCAGCAACACCATCGCCCTGGCGATCCCGGCAGGTGCCAATACCGGTCCCAACATCGATCGCATCGAGGTGACCGAGGGCGGCAGCGGCCCGATTGCGGAGGACGTCAGCGCTGACGAGGACGGCGATCTCGCCATCGTCGCCGACGACGATACCCTCGACGCCAACCAGCTGGCGGCGGCGGTGTTCAATGTCTCGGGCGTCGATGACGACGTTACCACCGTCGAGGTGTCCTTCGACGGTGGCGCGACCCGCACCGAGGTGACGCCGGATGCCTCGGGCAACATTACCCTGGACCTGAGCGGCCAGCTCGACGACCAGAGCGGTGATCTCACCGTCTCGCTGTTTGTCACCGACGCCGCCGGCAACGAGGCCAGCGCCACCGAAGTGGTCAGCTTCGAGGACGACGACGTGGTGGTGGCGCCGATCACCCTGCAGGGCGAAGACGCCGACATCGTCGACGTGGGCGGTACCGCCCAGGGCGAGGTCACCCGGCCGGTGGATGCGGACAATCCCGACGACTTCGGCAATCATCGTCCCGGCGCGGTGGGTGACGCCTACCTGGACTTCGGCTCCAACCCCGGCGACCAGATCACCTTCAACGTCAACGCGGTGGAGGCCGGCAGCTACACCGCCACCGTGCGTTATGCCAATGGAGGTGATGCCCCGCGGCCGCTGGATCTGACCGTCAACGGCGATGATCAGGGCCAGCTCGGCTTCCCCAACGCCACCGGCGCGGACGCCTGGAACGAGTGGCAGACCCTGGAAGTCGAGGTAGAGCTGGTCGAGGGCGCCAACACCTTCACCCTGACCATGCCCGCGGGCGCCACCGGCGGTCCCAACATCGACCAGGTGGTGTTCGACTTCAACGAGGCCGACGTCGGCACCCCGGCGTTCAACTTCGCCATCGAGGGTGAGGCGCTGACCATCGTCGACGCCGACGGCGACACCCAGGTGCGCGACGCCGACAATCCGGAAACCAACACCGCAGCCGGCCCCGACGGTCTATGGAATGGCTTCTCCGGTAGCGGTTACCTGGACATGGGCGCCGACGCCGGTGACGCCGCCGAGTTTCAGGTGAGCGTCGATGAGGCCGGCACCTACACCCTGGAGGTGCGTTATACCAACGCCGGCACTAACGGCGCCGACCGTCCCATGGATATCCTGGTCGACGGCCAGAGCCAGGGCAGCCTGGCCTTTGCCTCCACCGGAACCGACGCGGCCGGCTGGGAGAACTGGACCACCACCACCATCGAGGTGGAGCTTGAGGCCGGCGACAACACCATTCGTCTGGCCAATATCGGCAACGCTGGCCCCAACATCGACAGCCTGACGGTGAGTCGTGACGGGGTGGCACCGGATCGTCCGGTGGAGCCGGGCGATCGCTTCTCGGTCAAGATCAACTTCCAGCCCGAGGGCACCGCGGTGCCGGATGGCTACATCGCCGACAACGGCAAGGCCTTTGGCACCCAGTCGGTCACCGTCGACGGCCAGACCTACCAGTACGGCTGGGTCACCGAGGAGTCGATCTACGATGGCGATCCCGGCACCGAGCCACTGGACATCAGTTCGCTGACCAGCGTTGCGGTCAATGATCGCACCGATGACATCGCCGGCCTCGACCCGCGTCAGGGAACCTACGCCCACTTCGACCAGCCGGGACCCAACTATGTGCGGGCCGGCTGGGAGATCGAGCTGGAAGACGGCTTCTACGAGGTCACCATCTCCATCGGTGATACCAGTGGGCCCTACGACAGCAACAACGTGCTCAACGCCGAGGGCGAGCTGTTCAACGACCCCTTCACCCCGTTCCGCCCGGATGACTTCCCGGCCGACACCAATCCGTCCAACGACACCGACGGCGTGCGCTCTGACCTGGTCACCCGCATCGTCCAGGTCACCGACGGTCGTCTGACCCTGGATTCGATGGGGCTCAACAATGAGAACACCGAGATCCAGTACATCGAGATTCAGGCCCTGCCGGACCTGACCCCTGGGGACGATCGCGACGCCGCCGAAGACTACGCCTTCTTCACCGACGCTCGGGCGATCGCCGGGGTCGGCCAGAACGAGGTTGAGGTGGATCTCGATCCGGATGACGGTGCCATTCCCACCGGGGTCGATCCGACCTCCGACATCTTTGTCGGCATCTCGGTGGTGGACGGACGTGGTGGAGCCCTGCTCGAAAGCCTGGGCGACGGCTCGATCCGGTTGTTCGAGACCGTCACCGGTCAGGAAGTCAGCTTCAACGCCAACACCACCGGCGGCTTCGATTCGCTGACCATCTCGCCGAGCCAGACCCTCAAGCCGTTCACCAGCTACACCCTGGTGATCGACGGCTTCCAGGACCGTGGCCCCAACGACGATGCGAGCGCGCCGACCCGCGAGTTCCAGAAGTACACCAACACCTTCGTCACCGGCGCCGAGCCGGAGGTGGTCGCCCGCGACGTGGCCTTCAACGACGTGGTGGAACTCAACGGCGCCGCCGACGGTGCTTTCGGCTTCACCTCGCTGGAGATGAGCCCGGATGGCGCTTACATGTACATCGCCACCATCAGCGGTGAACTGTTGCGCTACGATGTCGACCCGGTCGACGGTTCGCTGTCCAATCGCCAGGATCTGAGTCTGCCCAACGACTATTTCGACCAGCCGGGACAGAGTCAGCAGCGCGGCATCATCGGTCTGGTGGTGGACCCCACCGATCCCAATGTGCTGTGGATCACCGACAACTATCCGATCCCGCTGACCGGACGTGACAACGGTGTGCCGGACTTCAGCGGACGGATCACCAAGATCACCCTGGATGATGGACCCGGCTTCTCCGGTACCGCCGAGGCCTATATCACCGGCTTGCCGCGCTCCAACGGCGACCACGTGACCAACAGCCTCGAGTTCCGCGAGAACCCGGACTACGACCCGGACACCAACCCGGACGTGCCGAGTCACCTGCTGTACCTGATCCAGGGCTCGAACACCGCCATGGGCGAGCCGGACAGCGCCTGGGGCAACCGTCCCGAGCGTCTTCTGAACGCCGCGGTGCTGGAAATCGATCCGACCCGTGACGTGTCCAACGGCCCCTTCGACGTCAGCACCGAACCGCTGCCCGACGATGGCCTGAATCGGCGCTTCGATGACCCCGACGGTCATCCCAAGGATGATCCCATCCCCATGGGCAACGGCGAGTTCCTGGTGTTCGACGATCGCGGCGTAGCCACGGTCCAGGACGCCAGCGGCAACGTGCTGGAGACCTACTACGATCCCTACGCCCCCGACGCGGTGTTGACGATCTTCGCCACCGGGGCGCGTAACGCCTACGACCTGGTGTGGCACTCCAACGGCTTCCTCTACGTGCCGACCAACGGCTCGGCGGCCGGTGGCAACGTGCCGGATGATCCCTCCACGCCGGAGAACGAGCGCTACACCGGTGTCGAGAAGCAGGATGACTACCTGTTCCGTATCGAAGAGGGCGGCTACTACGGCCATCCGAACCCGCTGCGTGACGAGTACATCCTCAACGGCGGCAATCCCACCGGTGCCAACGACCCCAACCAGGTCGACAAGTACCCGACGGGCACCATTCCCGAGGGCACCTACGACATCGCCGGGGTCTATTCGCTGGGCGAGAACCGCTCACCCAACGGCGCGGTGGAATACACCAGCGGTGTGTTCGGCGGCAACCTCCAGGGCAACGTGCTGTTCACCGAGTACTCCGGCGGTGACGACGTGCGCTCCATTACCCTGGACGCCAACGGCAACGTCATCGGCGACGATGTGCTGCGTGATCCCGACGGCAACGTCATCACCTACGTCGACCCGCTGGACATCATCGAGAACCCGGCTACCGGCCAGCTCTACCTGCTGACCCTCAACCGCGGCAACGGCCAGAGCCAGATCATTCGCCTCGACCCGGCCCCGGGTGGCACCACCGGTCCCGTCGATCCGGATCCCGATCCCGATCCCGTCGATGATCTGGTCATGGTGCTGGCCATCCAGGCCGAGGACATGACCCCGGATGACGGCACCTCGGTGGTCGTGGCCTCCGGTGCAGGCGCCGAGATCGAGATTCGCGACATCAACAATCCCGAGCCGAACCAGGCAGATCTGCCCAACGGCCTGCGCCCCGGCGCCTTCGGGGTCGATGGCAATGACGTCGACGATGACGGTGTGCCCGGCGGTTACGCCGACTTCGGTAGCACCAATGAGGACTTCATCACCTTCAGCTTCGAGCTGGACCCCGATCAGGCCGGCGACTCAGTGCTCAGGGTGCGCTACGCCAACGGCGGCAATGCCGATCGTCCTCTGGAGGTGTTCGTCAACAACGTCTCGGTGGGCGTCGTATCCTTCCCGCCGCCCCAGGACCCGTCGCTTGATGACGCAGACTCGCGCTGGGCCGAGTGGCTGACGGTGGATATCGATGCCGATCTGGCAGCCGGTCTCAACACGGTGCGCTTCCAGGCCACCGATAACACCGGTCCCAACATCGACCAGCTGGCGATCCTTCAGGAAGAAGGGGATGCAACGCCCGGCTTCACCCTCTACGAGGCCGAGGACGCCGCGCTCGGCGGGGCGGTAGTAGTCCCCGAGAGCCAGGACGACCGCAACGCCTCCGGTGATGGCTTCGTCGACTTTGCTGGGGCCGGGGACCAGACCATCACCTGGACGGTGAACGTGGACGAGGCGGGCAGCTATGAGATCGGCTTCCGCTACGCGCTGGCCGCGAGCAAGGCCGACCGTCCGCTGGGCCTGACCATCAACGGCAATGACCTGGGCCAGCTCAATTTCGTCGGCCAGAGCAACGACGACGAGACCGACTGGTTCTTCCAGGACGTGCTGGTCAACCTGGAAGCCGGCAGCAACACCATCGTGCTGACCGCGCCGAATGCAGTGGGCCCCAATATCGACCTGCTGCGGGTGCCGGACGACAGTGGTGACATCTTCATCCCGGTCTACGCCGATGTCTCCGATGGTGGCCGCATCGAGCTCGAGGATGGCAACAGTGCGCGTACCGTCAATGAGCTGACCGCCGACTTCTACTTCACGGTGGACAGCGACGGTCTCTATCGTCTGGACCTGGCGGCCAACGCCGGTGCCGATGACGGTGGCTCGCTGGCGCTGACCCTCAATGGGCAGACCATCGATAGCCTGGCCTATCCCGGGGTGGGTGACGCCGGCGAGCAGGGCGTCTACGTCGAGCTTCAGGCCGGCGTCGAGTACAACCTGCGCGCGGTATCCAGCGCCGATGGTGCCGATGACCTCGACTACCTCGACGTGTCGCCGCTGACCGGTAACGACAACGCCGATATCGAGGTGCAGAGCGGCGATGCTGCCTACTTCGCCAACCGCCTGCACTTCAGCTACCTGGAGAACAACAGCGCCTCGAACGACGATCGCGAGTTCAAGGACAGCGCCACGGTGACGATCTCCAATAGCGGCAGCGAGCCGCTGGAGATCCTCGAATCCGATATCGACGGGCCCTTCGTGCTGGCCGATCCGGGCGCGTTCGACGGCCTGACCCTCGCTGCCGGTGAGTCGCTCACGGTCACGGTGCTGTTCGACCGGGACGCCTATACGGCGCCGACCACCGACGCCGGGGATGGCGTGTTCGAGGGTCGCATTCGACTGGTGACCAATGACCAGGACTCGCCGGTGGCCGAGATCCACATGGCCGGCTTCTGGCAGGCTCGTGACGAGGGTGGCTGGGAACCCAACGTCAACGAGGTCTGGGAGGTGTTCGGCTTCGGCAACCAGATCGATGGTCTGGCGACCACCGGTGGCGGCCAGAACTCGGTGCTCAACGACTTCGACCTGTATCGGCCGGTCAACGACGACGAGGTGCTGTCGCGCTACTGGTCGCTGGCCGACGGCGTAAGCGAGGCCAAGATCACCCAGATCGCCGCCTACCACGGTGGTGGCGGGGCGACGCTGGGTATCCATGCGCCGGGCAACAAGAACCAGGACATCATCTTTACCAACCACCAGGGAGACAACAACCAGACGCTGTTGCCGCTGGTCAACAACGGTGACTTTGCCACCGCGACGTTCAGCCGGGATACCATCCCCGATGGCTGGGCCGGCGAAGAGGTCTTCGGCATCGAGATGGCCGGCCTTTCCACCGATCCGTCGCTCAACCCCCAGGGTGGAGGCACGCCGCCGGCGGACGCCGACGGCATCGAGCGGGGCTACACGGTGCGCATGTTCCGGGCGCTGGACGCCGACGGCAACGTGATCCCCAATACCTACCTGGGGATCATGGACTACACCGGCATCAACTATGACTACAACGACAACATGTTCGTGATCGAAGGGGTCAAGCCGGTGTCCGGTGGCTCGCTGACCGTGACCAACAACGACGGCGTGCCTTCCGACGAGCGGCTGGTGATGTCGCGCATCGAGAACCCGGTCAATGATGCCCAGGAGGTCCACGACGAGGTCACCATCACCCTGTCCAACGACGGCTTCGATGCCCTGACCATCGACGACGTCGAGGTCAGCGATACCTCGCTGTTCGAGCTGACCGAGGCGTTCAGTGCGGTGACCCTGGCGCCGGGCGAGTCGGTGGAGGTGACGGTGCGCTTTATCGCCGATGACCCCAACGACGGTTCGCTCTACGAGGCCAGCCTGATCATCAGCTCAAGCGACGCCGACGAGGCCGAGAAGGTGATCGAACTGGCCGGCATCAGCCAGAACCAGTCCGAGAGCGGCCAGGAGCCGACGGTGCAGGAGATCGTCAACGCCTTCGGCTACTCCACCGACGTGGCCCAGGGACAGATGAACCAGGGCGGCCTGGTGGAGGCCAACGGCGACGAGGTTCTGGCGCCGTACTTCCAGCGCGCCGACGGGGCCTCGCCGATCACCATCACCCAGCTGGCGGCCTACCATGGCCAGGGTGACATCGCCCGGCTGTTCATCCACGACGTCGACAGCCGCGACATCGACGAGATCATTGCCCATGACGAGGCCGACGGTCAGACCCTGTTGCCGCGTACCCTGAATGACGGCGACAACCTGGCGGTGGCGACCCTGGATCGTGACGATCCCTTCGGCTTCTATGCCGAGATCTCCGATCGTCCGGGATACATCTCCTGGTCCGATCCCGATGCCAACCTCTACGAGGACACCATCGATGCCATCGGTATCCCGGGGGCCAACCTCAACTGGGACGAGAACGACGGTCACCTGATCCGGGTGTACGTGGCCAAGGACGCCGACGGCAACGTGATCCCGAACACCTATATCGTCATCCAGGACTACGCGGGGGTGAACTACGACTACAACGACAATATCTTCCTTGTCGAGAACGTCACCACCTATGATCCGACCGGCGCCGAGGACGCCGACGGCAATGGCCGCGTGGACCTCTACGACGACGATGATGGCGACGGTACCCCGAACTTCCTCGACGATCCGACGCCGGTGGAGCAGACCGCCTTCAACGACGACCAGAGCGCTTGGGCCGTCGGAGCAGACGGCCTGACCCTGGAGGCGAGGTTCTTCGACAACGGGGGTCAGGGAGTGGCCTACAACGACACCACCGACGCGCACCAGGGCGATGGCTTCCGCTCCGACGAGGCGGTGGACATCTCCAACGGTAGCCTGGCCATCGGCTATGTGGCCGACGGCGAGTGGCTGGAGTACACCCTGAACGTGGAGACGGCAGGCACCTATACGCTGAACTTTTCCACCTCGGCGGTCTCCGGTGGCAAGTCGATCACCGCGGCCTTCGAGCAGGATGGCAACTTCTACACCGATGCCCAGACGCAGGCCTTGCCCAACACCGGCAGCTTCACCAGCTTCACCGAGGTGGGTCCCCTGACCTTCGATCTGGAAGAGGGTGAGCAGGTGCTCAGGCTGACGTTCAACGGCGGTCAGCTCGATCTGGCATCGTTCAGCCTGGATCTGGTGGAGCCGGTGGACGACGGTCAGGACCCGTTCAACGACACCCAGACCCCGTGGCTGGTGGACGCCGACGGTCTGACCCTGGAGGCGCGGTTGTTCGATAGCGGCGGTCAGGGGGTGTCGTACAACGACTCCACCGCGGCGCATCAGGGCAACGGCTTCCGCTCGGACGAGGCGGTGGACATCTCCACGCCGTCACTGGCCATCGGCTACATCACCGAAGGCGAGTGGGTCGAGTACACCATCAACGTGGCCGAGGACGGGCTCTATGATCTTGGTTTCCTGACCTCGATGGACACCAATTTCCCCGGGCCGCGCACCATCACCGCAAGCTTTGCCAAGGGCGGCGACAGCCCCTACGTGAGCGCCTCGCCGGTGGCGGTGAACGACACCGGTAGCTGGAGCAACTTCGTGCCGACCGAGACCACCCAGGTGGCGCTGGAGGCGGGCGAACAGGTGGTACGCCTGACCTTCAACGGCGGCTCCATGGATCTGGCGAGCTTTACCCTGGCGCCGGTGGGAGCGATGGACGATGGCCAGCAGGCATTCACCGACGATGGCCAGCCCTGGCAGGTGGGCAGCGAGTTCAGCCTCGATGCGGTGAACTATGACGAGGGCGGACAGGACGTCGCCTACAACGACACCAGCGAGGCGCAGCTCGGCAGCAACGTGCGCGGCGAGGGGGTGGATCTGTCCAACGGCGGCAGCGCCATCGGCTGGATCGAGGATGGCGAATGGGTGGAGTACACCCTGAACATCGAGCAGGCGGGGACCTACGACATGGCCTTCCTGGCCTCGCTGGGTACCACCGGCGGTGGGCAGCGCTCGATTACCGCCAGCTTCACCAAGGACGACGGCACGCCCTACGCCACCGCCACGCCGGTGGGGGTCGAGCCCACCGGTGGCTGGACCAACTATGTCGAGACCGAAAGCACCCAGGTGACGCTGGAGGCCGGCGAGCAGGTGCTGCGCCTGACCTTCAACGGCGGGTCCATGGACCTTGAGGGCTTCTCGCTGTCACGGGATGGGCAGCAGGCGTTCAACGCCGGTGGTACCCCCTGGCTGGTGGACGCCGACGATGGCCTTGCGCTGGATGCGGTGCAGTTCGACGAGGGCGAGCAGGGCGAGGCCTTCAACGAGCTGAGCGCGGCGCAGTTCGGCAGCGACTTCCGCGATACCCCGGTAGATATCGTCGGCCAGGGTGAGGCCGTGGGCTGGATCGAGGATGGCGAGTGGCTCGAGTACACCATCAACGTCGAGCAGGCCGGTAGCCATACCCTGTCCTTCGTCACTTCTGGCCCCAATGGCGGACGCAGTATCACCGCCTCGGTGGAGCAGAACGGCAGTGTCTACGAGCAGGGCAGCGTCGACACGCCGGTGACCAGCGACTGGGGCGTGTTCGTCGACACGGCGTCGATGACCCTGGATCTGGAGGCAGGCGTGCAGGTGCTGCGACTGACCTTCAACGGCGGTTCCCAGGACATCGCGTCCTTCGAGCTGACCCGTGATCCGGACGTGGCGGCGGCCAACGCGGCCAGCGCCAGTCTGCTGCTGGCGGACGATCCGCTCGCCAGCCAGGCCGACGATGGTATCGACAGTCAGCCGATGAGCGACGATGTCGGGGTCCAGGGCGTTCAGCAGGACGACGCCGGCTTCTGAGGCTGAGGCTTGGAGAACAAGCCAAGGCGGAACAGAAAAACGAGGGAGGAAGCCATGTCAGGCCCCGGCAACGGGGTCTGACAACAAGAAAAATGGAGGAGGGAGGATGGCCGGGGGGCCATCCTCTGCTCCAGAAAGATGCAGCAGAGTCGCTGTCATGGTGTCCCGTGCCGGCAGGGAGCTGGCCCTGCGCGGACCGTCCCCCCCTGAACCTTGGTCCGCGCAGTTCTTTTTCTTGCCATCAACGAGCCGAGTGGTCCAACTCGGTCCTCGTCATTTTGTTCTGCTTGATCCCAGTACTTGATCCTACTGCTTGATCCCTCTGGGGGGCCCCTTCCTGGAACTGGCAATCTGCGCGTGCGCATGGCGCCATCGAACCAGCGGTTTGGTGATTGCTCTTTCGTCATTCCTCACGCATGGCCCTAGTGAGCATATCGCCATTGAATCAGTGGTTTGGTGATTGGTCTTTCGTCATTCCTCGCGCATGGCCCTAGTGAGCATATCGCCATTGAATCAGTGGTTTGGTGATTGCTCTTTCGTCATTCCTCGCGCATTGCTCTAGCGAGCATGTCGCCATTGAATCAGTGGTTTGGTGATTGGTCTTTCGTCATTCCTCACGCATTGCCCGGGCTAGCATGTCGCCATTGAATCAGTGGTTTGGTGATTGGTCTTTCGTCATTCCTCGCGCATTGCCCTAGCGAGCATGTCGCCATTGAATCAGTGGTTTGGTGATTGGTCTTTCGTCATTCCTCGCGCATTGCCCTAGCGAGCATGTCGTTGATCGGTTTGGTGATATAGCTGGCGAAGCTTCTCTCCCCGGTGAGGATCATCACCTCTGCCGGCATGCCTGCGACAAGACGCATGTTGTCGGTCAGCTGCGATTTGCCCAGGTCGGTCACGCCGACGCGGACCTTGTAGTAGCGCTGGCGGGTGGCTTCGTCCTCGAAGCTGTCGGCGCTGACGCGGACCACCTCGCCGTCGATGACATTGGACAGGCGCTGGTTGAAGGCGCTGAAGCGGATTTCCGCCGACTGGCCGGGGTAGAGGTGATCCACATCGTGGTTGGGGACGCGGGCCTCGATCACGAAACCGTCGCCGGCCGGGACCAGGTCAAGCAGCGGGTCGCCACCACGTACCACGGCGCCCAGGGTGTGCACCTGCAGGTCCACCACGGTACCCGCCACAGGGGCCGTGATTCGCGTGCGCGCGAGAGTGTCATTGAGGGCGACCAGGCGCTCTTCGGCGTCGGCAACCTCGGCCTGGACCTGACGTAGCGCTTCGCCCACCTGCTGTTGAAATTCCTGCAGGCGAATCTGCTTGTTCAGGGTGTTTTCACTGATATGGGCGCGCAGTCGGGCGATCTCCGAGGCGTGTCCCGCGTTGTCACTCTGGTACTCCAGGCTCTCGCGTTCCAGCTCACGCAGACGCTGGCTGCTGATCATGCCGTCACGAAACAGCTTGAGGTGGTTGGCGACCTCACCCTCCAGCGAGTCGATGCGTTGCTGGGTGATCGAACGGGTTTGCCCCAGGCCGGTGATCTGCTCTTCCAGTTGAAGAATCTGCTGGTCCAGGGCGGCCAGCGTATCGTCCAGCGATTGCCGGCGTACCTCGAACAGGCGCCGCTGCACGCCCAGCACCTCCTGAACCCGCGAATTGCTGGACGCGATCAGTTCCTGTGGAAAGACCAGGCTGTCGCTGTCGGCCTGTTCCGCCAGCAGTCTCACCTCACTGGCCCGAGTGATCAGGTACTCGGTCTCGGCGATGCGCTGTTGCGCCAGCGCCTGGGTGTCGTCCAGCACGATCAGTGGGTCGCCGGCTTCCACGTGATCACCGTCCTCGACCAGCACGTCGGCGACGATGCCGCCTTCCAGGTGCTGGATCGTCTTGGTGAAGCTTTCCACCGAGACCGAACCGGGGGCGACCACCGACACCGCCAGGTGAGCGGTGACCGACCAGACCCCGAAGCCGCCGAAGGCCACCAGCAGGATGGCAAGGCCCCAGCGTCGATAGGGCCGAAGGTCCACCGGTACTTGATTCTCAGGACCGGCGGTGGCCGAGCTCGAGTCGATGGCGGCGGTCTCGACGGGCACCGAAGTAGAGACTTGAGCGCTCATCGTGGTGTCCTCGAGCTGTTGGATGAAGGGGGATCCGTTGGCAGCGGGTTCGATGGCGCAACGCCGGACGGGGCTCGTTGAGAAGAGGGCGTGCCGGCACCGGCGACTTGCTTCACCACCCGTGCCGAGGACACCGTTCCCTTGAGTCTTGCCCCGCCGGCCGGGGAGGGAGGAGCCAGGGACGTCACTCGGCCGTTGTCGAGGAACATTACCCGGTCGACCTGGGCCAGCAGGCGCTGTCGGTGGGTGATCACCAGGGTAGTGGTGGCGAGCCGGCGCAGGCGGACCAGGGTTTCCACCAGGGCTCGCTCACCGCTTTCGTCCAGATTGGAATCGGGTTCGTCCAGCACCACCAGCGATGGTTCGCCGTACAGGGCTCTGGCAAGGCCGATGCGTTGACGCTGGCCGGCGGATAGACCCGTGCCGCCGTGTCCGATGGTGGTGTCGTAGCCTTCGTCGAGCTTGAGGATCAACTCGTGGACGCCGGCCAGGTGGGCTGCCTTGAGTACTGCGTCGGCGTCGACCGGGCCGAAGCGAGCGATGTTGTCTGCAATGCTTCCGGCCAACAGCTCCACGTCCTGGGGCAGATAGCCCAGGTGGGGCCCCAGGGTGCTGCGTTCCCAGCGCAGGATGTCGGCGCCATCGAGGCGTACGCATCCGTCGAGACTCGGCCAGATGCCCAGGGCTACCCGTGCCAGGGTCGATTTTCCCGAGGCACTCGGGCCGACGATAGCGAGTTGTTCGCCAGCCTTGAGGTCGACGCTGATCGCGTTGAGTGAGGCGACGGTCGCTCCAGGCGGGCCGGCACATACCTGCTGGAGGGAAAGCTGGCCCTTCGGGGCGGGCAGCGGCATCGGTGGTGATGGCGCCTCGCTGTCGATGAGTTGGCCCAAGCGTTCGCGGGCGTTACGGGCGGCGATAAAGCTCTTCCAGCCATTGATCAGTTGATCGATGGGGGCCAGAGCTCGCCCCAGCAGGATCGAGCCAGCGATCATCATTCCTGGGGTCAATTCCGCCTTCAGTACCAGCCATGCCCCCAGGCCGAGGATCAGCGACTGGGACAGCAGCCTTAGTATCTTCGAAAGGTGGGTGAGTACACCTGAACGATCACTGGCCCGGGATTGCAGTGCGAGGGAGTCACGGTGCTGCGACTGCCAGCGTCGCTTTACGCTCTCCAGCATGCCCATGGCATGGAGCACCTCGGCGTTGCGCAAGTTGGCGGCGGTTTCATCACGGCTGGCGACCTGGTGGGCGCCAGCCTGTTTCAGCAGACCCCGGGTGCAGGCCTCGTTGATCGCGGCCAGGGCCAGCAACAGGATGCCGGCGGCCAGGGCAAAGAGCCCGTAGAGCGGATGAAACAGCGTTAGTACCCCCAGGTAGAGGGGGATCCATGGCGTGTCGAAGAAGGCGAGCAGGGCGGGGCCGGAGACGAACTGGCGCAGCGTGGCCAAATCATCCAGCGCCTGGGTCGAGGTGGCACCCGGACGGCGCAGGGCCTGATCGTAGATGGCCTGATGGATAGCCGGCTGGAGCCGTTCATCCAGGGCATTGCCGATGCGCACCAGCAGTCGCGAGCGAACCCACTCGAGTCCGCCCATGACGGCGAACAGGAACACCACGACCAACGTCAGCATGACCAGGGTCTCGACGCTGCGACTGGCCAGCACCCGGTCATACACCTGCAGCATGTATAGCGAAGGCACCAGCATCAACAGGTTGATGAACAGGCTGAACAGTCCGACGTCGAAGAGGCCGCGTCGGCAGCGAAGTATCGCCTCCCGAATATTGTAACGGGTGGGGGTCATGTAAAGGCGTCTCGTTTTCTGGATTTGCGGCGAAGTTCTGGTGGTGTTGGCAGCCGGAGCGAAGAGCGATGCCTGATGTCGTTTAGCACCTTGTCGTGCAGGGTGTCCGAAATCTGATGGAATGAAGTATGGAGTTGGCAGGGAGTGAGAGGCTAGGGAGAAGTTCGCCGAAACGACTTTTTTAGAGCTTACAAATCTATGTAAAACGGCATAAAAATGAAGAATCTCAATAGATGTTTCCGTATTCTTTTGTTGAATTTTTGAAGAATTCTGTGCTGTTTTTGTCGACGATTATTGTGAGGAATATTGAAGTCATTGTTTTTAGAGGGAGTAAATAGGTTTTCGGCCGCTTTTAGATGCGTCAAAAAAGTTCTGTTGTGGAAGGGCGAGTTGATCAAGACGAAGTAGTTGGATCAAAAAAAACCCTCAACTTCTGATGTTGGTGTAAGATATTTGCTATTTGTTTCCGAATGTAAAACGGTTTTCATGGGGTATGACATGTAGAAAATATATGGAGTCACCATGAGCAGTAACGATGAGATGGTCAGCCCGATCACGGGAAGAACCGCCCAGATGTTGGTGGTGCCACAGGATGCCGATCTTCTGGTTTGGCAGGCGGAAGAGGGCACCATCATCGACGTTGGCGGTAGACCCTCCGGCGCTGTCACCGAAGTGGTGTCGGGTAGCAACGCCAGGCCCGGTGCTGTCGACAATGCCTATGTGGATCTTGGCAGGGATCCCGGTGATGGTGTCCAGTATGACATCAGTGTCGATACGGCAGGCAGCTACCAATTGACCCTGCGCTATGCCAACGGCAGCAACAGTGATCGTCCGTTGGCGCTTCAGGTGAATGGCGGCGTCACGACGTCGGTGAGCTTTCCTGGAACCGGTGGCTGGAGCAGCTGGCAGGAGGTGACGGTCGAACTTGAGCTTGAGCCGGGTTCGCATCAGCTGTTTTTGTCGATCCCCACGGCGGAACAGGGTGGCGTGGGCCAGGGACCCAACCTGGATCAGCTGACACTGGTAAAGGTGGAAGACGAACCAGATCCCGACCCTGACCCAGATCCTGATCCTGATCCTGATCCCGATCCCGATCCCGATCCCGATCCTGATCCTGATCCCGATCCGGAGCCGGAAACAGGCATCATGTCGTTCGAGGCGGAAACCTTTACCATCGACGATCAGGAGTCGGATCCAGGCAGCCCGGCCGATACGACGGCGCGTCTGGAAGCCGATGGCGTGGATTCGCTCAGGCCTGGCTACAGTGGCGAGGGTTACCTTGACCTGGGCAACGATGTCGGCGATGCCGGGGTATTCGAAGTCACCGTGGAGGAAGGCGGCAATTTCCGACTGGACGCCCGCTACGCCAATGGAGGCAACGCTGATCGCCCCATGGCGCTCTACATTGATGGCGTCAGGGTAGGCGAGTTCGAGTTTGCTTCCACCGGGGCTGGTGATGATGGTTGGCAACGCTGGCGGGAAGAGTCGCTTGAACTCAAGCTCGAAGCCGGGACCCATTCTGTTCGCCTTGAGAATCTCACGTCAGGGGGGGCCAACCTTGACCTGGTCAAGCTGTCTCCGCTCGTCGTCGAGCCCGGCGAGCGTCCGACACTGAAGATCAACTTCCAGCCACAGGGGGCCGACGTTCCCGAGGGCTATGTCGCGGACACCGGCCAGGCCTTTGGAACACAGATGCTGGAAGTGGACGGCAAGACCTACCGCTACGGCTGGATCACCGAGCAAAGCATTGCCGACGGAACTGAGAACGGCACCGATCCATTGTCGCTGGCGAGTCAGGGTGCTTTTACCCTGGTGGATCGCTCCGAGCGCTTCGTCGGCCTGGACCCGCGCCAGGCGACCTTTGCCCAGATGACCAGCGAGCGCGACGGCTTCGTCGATGCAGGCTGGGAAATTGAGCTGGAGCCCGGTTTCTACGAGGTGACCATGTCGGTGGGCGACGCTTCCGGCAACTTCGACGCCTTCTACGGGGTCAATGCGGAGGGTGTTGCCTTCACCGATGCCTTTGCCCCAGGGCGTCCAGACGACTTTTCCATCGATGCGACGCCGACCAATGACACCGAGGGCCTGCGTTCGGATCTGGTCACTCGGGTGGTTGAGGTGACCGATGGTCGTCTGACGCTGGATGCGCTCGACGTCGACAGCAAGAACGTCAAGCTGCAGTATCTGGAGATCCGACCGCTGCCGGACCTGACTCCGGAAGATGACCAGCCAGCGAGCCTCGACTATGCGCACTTTACCGATGCCCGGGCCATCGCCGGTGTTGCTACCAATACCGTTGTCGTGGATCTGGACAGGGAAGACGGTAGCCTGCCCACCGGAGTCGATCCCACCTCCGATATCTTCGTCGGCGTTCAGGTGGTCGAGGGCCGAGGAGGCGCACTCCTGAAGAGCCTGAGCGATGGTTCGGTACGGTTGTTCGAGACCGTCACCGGCATCGAGGTGGCGTTTGATATCAACACCACCGGCGGTTTCGATTCACTGACCCTTTCCCCCAAGGAAACGCTGAAGCCTTTCACCAGCTATAGCCTGGTGATCGATGGCTTTCAGGATCGTGGCGACAACAGCGACAGCAGTTTGCCGACCCGGGAATTCCTGAAGTACACCAATACCTTCGTTACCGGGCCGGAACCGGATATCCTGCCCAGTGATGTGGCCTTCGAGGGAACGGTGGAGTTGAACGGTTCCGTCGACGGAGCCTTCGGTTTTACCTCCCTCGAGGTCAGCGCCGGGGGTGATGCGCTGTACGTGGTCAGCATGGGCGGCCAGATCGTGCGCTACGCGCTGGACCCTGAGGACGGCTCGCTGGGCCCCGGGGAGGCCCTGTCGCTGGCCCTGGATCCCTTCATGGAGCCCGACGCCGACGCCTTCAACAATCGGCGGGGTATCATCGGCATCGCGGTGGACCCGACCGATCCAAAGGTGTTGTGGGTGACCGACAACTATCCGATCCCGCTGTCCGGACGCGACACCTCGACCCCCGACTTCAGCGGGCGCTTGTTGAAGATTACCCTGGACGAGGGAGACGACTTCAGCGGTAGTGCCGAAGTCTACCTGACCGGACTTCCCCGTTCGGTGGCGGACCACGTCACCAACAGCATCGAGTTTCGGGAAAATCCGGCGTTTGATGCAGAGGCGTCGCCCACTGAACCCTCGCATCTGCTTTACCTGACCCAGGGGTCCAATACCGCCATGGGGGACGGCGACAGTGCCTGGGGCAATAGGCCCGAACGTCTGCTGTCTGCGGCGGTGTTGGAGGTGGATCCGACGCGCTCGCCGCCCGCTGGTGGCTTCGATGTCACCACCGAGCCCCTGCCGGAAGACCAGACACGCTTCCTCGACGTCGACAATGACCTGAAAAATGCCCCCATTCCCATGGAGGGAGGGCGCTTTCTGGCGTTTGACGACAAGGGTGTCGCCAGCGTCCAGGACGCTGATGGCCTCGTGCTGGAGAGCTTCTACGATCCCTTCGTCGATGATGCCGTGGTCAAGATCTTCGCCACCGGGGTCCGCAACGCCTACGATCTGGTCTGGCACTCCAATGGCTACTTGTACACGCCGACCAATGGCTCGGCGGCGGGCGGTGCCGTGCCGGATGACCCCTCGACGCTGATCGACGAATCGGCGACCAACGTGGTCAAGCAGGATGACTATCTGTTCAGGGTCGAGCAGGGGGGGTACTACGGCCACCCGAATCCTCTGCAGGACGAGTACATCCTTAACGGCGGTAACCCCACCCGGCTGGAGGACATCAACGAGGTCACGTCCTACGATCCAGGCATCGAGCCCGACCCCAACTATCGCATCGACGATGCCTACTCGCTGGGGGAGAACCGCTCTGCCAACGGCGCGACCGAATACGTCGGTGATACCTTCGGCAATGCCTTCAAGGGCAGTCTGCTGATCACCGAGTATTCCGGAGGAGACGACATTCGCTGGATCACGGTGAATGCCGAAGGCAAGGTCATCGGTGACGACGTTCTTCGGAATGCCGCCGGCAAGGTCATCACCTATACCGATCCTCTGGATATCATCGAGAACCCCGCCACAGGGCGCCTGTATCTGGTCACCCTGAACCGCCGGACCGGCGAGAGTCAGCTGGTCCGCCTGGATCCCGTCGAACCCATGTCGTCCGGAGGGGCTGGCACTGACTCGATGAGGATACTGGCAACCATCCAGGCCGAGGACAACACCCCTGACGACGGCACCAGCGCCACCATCAGCGAGGGCGGCGCTGCCGAGATCATCATCCGTGAAGGGATCGCCAGTGAGGTGCCGGGGCTACAGCCGGGCAGCTTTGGAAATGACGGCAATCTGGATGACAACGACGGGGTCGGTGGCGGTTACGCTGATTTCGGCAGGAACTCGGACGATGCCATCACCTTTGGCTTCACCCTGGAAGCCGGTGATGGTGGTGACACCGTACTGCGGGTGCGCTATGCCAATGGTGGCTTTTCGGATCGACCTCTCGAGGTCTTCGTCAATGGCCTGAGTGTGGGTATCGCCGACTTTCCACCGGCACCGGACAGCCTCGAGGGTTCCGACCGCTGGCGTTTCTGGATGACCCAGGATATCGAGGTGAACCTGACGCCGGGCGATGTCGAGGTGCGTTTGCAGTCGGTGTCCCGGGCTGGGCCTAACGTGGATCAGCTGGAAGTGGTGCACGAGCCTTCGCCCGGTTTCGGCATCTACGAGGCCGAGGATGCACTGCTCAACGGTCCTCGAGTGATCGAAGTGGGTGACGTGCGCGACGTCTCGGAGAACGCCTACGCCGACTTCAGGGGCACGCAAGACCAGACCATCACCTGGTCGATTCGTGTCGAAGAAGCGGGAACCTATGAAATCGGTTTCCGCTACAACCTTTCTCAGACCAAGGCGGATCGACCGCTGTCTTTCAGTATCAACGGTGTCGCCCAGGATGAACTCGACTTCGCAGGGCTGAGTGAGAATAACGCTGACTGGATCTATCATAACGTGCTGGTCAGCCTGAAGGCGGGGATCAATACCCTGGTAGTGACCGCGCCGGCGGCGGTTGGGCCGGACATGGACCTGTTGTGGGTGCCCGACCAGTCGTTGGAAGCGATTCGGGCCGCCGTTCTCGGGCCAGCCGACGCCACCGATGGCGTGCGCATCGAGCTTGAGGATGGCATCTCGGCGCTCAGCGTCGACCCGCGAAGCGCTGACTTCTTCTTCGAGGTCGATACTCGAGGCCTCTACCGGCTCGATCTGGCGGCGAATGCCGGTGTGCTGCGTGGCGAGGATCTGGCCCTCAGTCTCAATGGCAAGCCGTTGACCGTGATGTCCTTTCCCGGAGCAGGAACGGCGGGTGAAGAGTCCTACTACGTCGAGCTGGAGCCCGGGATCGAGTACCGCCTGCACATGGTGTCCGATGATCTGTGCAGTCAGCGCATCGACTACCTGGATGTGACGCCAGTCGCCGTCACTGCCGAGGCCGTGGCCCACCTGGAGAGTGGTGACGTCAACTACTTCAGTGATCGCCTGTTGTTCAACTATCTCGATGAAAACGACTTTGGTGGCCCGGATCGGGACTTCAAGGAAAGTGCTACCGCCGTCATTTCCAATGATGGCAGCGACCCGCTGACCATTCTTGATGTCTCGCTGGATGGCCCCTTCGTGCTTGCTGACGCGGCGGCCCTTGAAGGGGTGACACTGGCACCGGGGGAATCGCTCGAGATCGATGTATTGTTCGATCGCGCGAATTATCGTCCGCCCGCCAGCAACGCCGATGACGGCAGCTTCTTCGGGAGTCTGAGGCTGGTGACCAACGACGCCGATGCCCCGGTCCAGGAGTTGACGCTTGCCGGGTTCTGGCAGGCTCAGGATGAGGGCGGCTGGGAACCGACCGTCGACGAGGTCTGGAATGTGGCCGGATTCGGCAACCGGATCGGCGGTATTCCGACGGACGGTGGCGCCAGAGGCTCGGCCTTCGATGACTACGGTTTCTATCGCGCCGTCAGCGAGGAGGAAGTGCTGTCGCGCTACTGGACCCTGGCCGACGGGGTCGATGAAGCCAAGGTGAGTCAGATAGTCGCACTGCATGGGGCGGGTGTGGCTGCCTTTGGACTCCACGCCTTCAAGAATACCTCCCAGGATATCAAGTTGATCCGCCACGATGCGGACCAGAACCAGTCCTTTCTGCCGCTGACCTATCTTGATCGTCAGGAACCGGCAGCCACCTTCACCCGAGACGATATTCCTGACAATTGGGGAGGCAACGATCTGTTCGGCCTCGAGGTGGCCACCCTGTCCTCCGATCCCTCGTTGAATCCTCCCGGCAAGGGCAAGCCACCGGCGGATTCGCCGGATCTGGAGCGTGGCTACTACGTTCGCGTGTTCAAGGCGCTGGACGATGAAGGTAACGAGATTCCTGATACCTATCTGGTGCTTCAGGACTATTCCGGATCCAACCTCGACTACAACGACAACATGTTCGTTATCGAGGGTATCAAGCCGATGTACGAAGGCAACGGTGTCCCGCCGGAGGAAACCGACCAGGTGGTGCCATCGTCGCGCTTCACCGTGGCCGCCGAGCAGGGTGAGTCTGCGCAGGAAGTGCCCGATGTGGTCGATCCGCTGGATCTGCAGGGCCTGCCCCAGCAGCAACCCGACGAACTGTTCTGACAGGCTTGCCACTGTCAACCGTGTGAATGCCGCTCCCCCGGAGCGGCATTTTTCTGGGCGCCGGATCCAGAGAGTAGTTGTCGCTGTTGGCAGACACCGGGTGTTGCAGGGCGTCGACAGCGGCGAAAAGGCGACCTTTGCGTTAGGCTGGTGTCAATTTGAACGGAAGGAGTCATGCATATGCGAACCGCTGGATGGATTGTTTTCCTGGTGATGGCCGTGTTGATGGTGGGCTGCAGCTATGACCCCGCACGGGTCTCGTCGGAGCCACTGATCATCATCGATGACGATCATCGCGACCATCGAGATCATGACGGTGGCGACTTCTGTCCGCCGGGACAGGCCAAGAAGGGTCGTTGCTGAAGGTGGCCGGGAAGTGCGCATGAAGACAGTGAGTACAGCCGTACTTTTGCTCGTGCTGATGGGTCTTGCGGGATGCAGTTACGATCCCGCACGGATCAGTGCAGAGCCCTTGATCGTCGTCGACGACCATCGTGACCGCGACTACCACCGTGACCGCGATTACCACCGTGATGACGACTGGCATGATCGCGATTGGGACCATGACCGCCATCGCCACGATGATCACGATCATGACCATGATCGCTATTACGACGACCACGATCGGCGTGGCGACTTCTGCCCGCCGGGACAGGCCAAGAAGGGTCGCTGTTGAGAAGACGCCGAGTCTGACAACGGCCGCCATGCCCCCGCCACAAGGATGCCCAGGCGACAAGCGTTGAGGTCGCGTGAAGCCGGGCGTTCGCCCCGGCTTGTCAGGCTGTTCGGTGAGCGGCATGGTAGAGGTATCTTCTTCAGGCGAGGCGATCGTGAGCCGGATCGATCTCAGGACCAAGACCCTGGCCAACGAGCACGTCTCCCACGTGCACGGCTACCACCAGTTGATTCTGCCCACCTGCGGCAGTACCGAACTATCCCTTGAGGGGCGGGAGCAACGGGTCACCGCCGAGCGTGGTTGCCTGATTCCAGGCAACTGCCATCACGACTACCTGGGAGACGGCAACAATCGTACCTTCGTGCTCGACGTGCCGGTGGTCTTCGGGCTGCCGGACGTCGACGTGGCCCGACTGTTCGAGCGACCGCGTTTCTTTGCGGTGCCCCCCGAATTGCAGCGACTTGCCGACAGCCTGATGCGGCAACTGGATCAATTCCCCACCCTGGGCAACGATATCGCAGCGCTTCTGTTACGCGCGCTCTATCTCCATCTGGAGGCTTCCAGCGAAACCTGTGCCCCAACACGATCGACGGGCGTCAGCGGTCGGCTCGATCTGCGTCTGCTGGACGACTGGATCGATAGGCACCTGGCCAGCGACATTCGCGTGGATGACCTGGCGTCCTTGTGCGCGCTTAGCCCCGGTCACTTCCACGCCAGCTTTCGCCAGGCCACCGGGATGACGCCGCAGGCCTATGTTCGCCGACGCCGGTTGAGCCACGCCCAGGCGCTGATCCGTCACAGTGAGTTGCCGCTGGGGCAGATTGGGGCGCTGGTGGGCTTTCGTGACCAGGGCAGTTTTTCCCGAGCCTATCGCAGGGTTCATGGGGTGGCGCCCTCCCGGGAGCGCACAGATCCATAGGCTTTGATGAAAAGTGCCTGCGCTCGGTAATACGGCGTTAAAAACCGGATCAAGGTGCTCATTTACACCTTGTAAACTGCGCTCTCTCACCGATTTTTGCCTTGTCTAACCATCGCTCGCCGACTTTTCAAACAATGCCTGGACAGCGATTCAGCTAGCCTCTCTCGGCTCTCGCGCTCAGCCACCTGCCACTTTTCTCCTCTCGTCGCGGTGACGTTGTGGCCGACGACACGGTTTGCCTGAGTCCCGGGCAAGGTTTTCGTAGTCTCGGGCAAGTTGACGATGGGTTTCGCGCATAGCCTGAAAAGGAGTCACTCGGCGCCGGCCTCGATTCGGCGCCATCAACAATGACAACAACCATGACAACAACCGGAGTTACTGATGTCTTCGACCTCCCTTCCTGCCTCCGCCCGCACTGACGACCGCATTGCGGCTGACCGCCGCTCGCACGATAACCACGAGGTAGGCGCCCGGCGTGGCCGTGGCCAACGGGCCAGACAGCGGCGACGAGCGCCGATGCTGGCGCTCGCGGCGTTGCCGCTGGCGCTGATGGCGTCCCAGGCGCAGGCTCAGTCCTACGAGATGGCCATCGCTACCCTGATCCCCGAGAACCTGACCAACAACGCCATCTATCCTGCCCTCGTCCACTTCAAGGAACTGGTGGAAAGTCGCACCGAAGGCGACGTCACCGTCAGCATCTTCGGTGGCGGCCAGATGGGCTCCGAAGTCGAGACCGGCTCCCAGGTCCAGGCCGGTGGCAGGGCGCTGCAGTCCGCCATTCTGACCTCCGGCGCGATGTCGTCGTTCTACCCCGAGTATCAGGCGGTGACGGCCCCCTTCCTGTTCGATGACTGGCGCCAGGCCTGGGCCTTCTTCGATGGCGAGTGGTTCGCCGACTTCATGCAGGGCGCCATCGAACAGGCGGACATGCGCTATCTGGGGACCTTCGATGATGGTGGCGGCTTTGTCGCCTTCACCAACAACGAGCGGCTGATCAAGACCGTGGATGACCTCGAGGGGCTCAACATCCGCACCGAGGAAAACCCGGCCCACGTCGCCACCATGGAGGCGCTGGGTGCCTCCGCCACACCGCTGCCGTGGGGCGAGCTGATCACCGCGCTGGAGACCGGACTCGCCGACGGTCAGTTCAACGCGCCGGTGATCAACACCACCTTCGGCCTGGACGAGGTGACCGACTACACCACCCTGACCGGGCACGTGTACAACAGCGCCAGCTGGATGGTCAGCGAGAGCTGGTTTCAGGAGCTGCCCGAGGAGCACCAGCGGGTCATCACCAACGCCGCCCGTGAGGCGGTCAGTCTGAGCCATGGCGCTTCCGGCATGCTGGCGACGGCCAGCTGGCAGACGTCCTGCGAGATCTTCGAGGAGTGCTACCTGATGCCGGCAGAAGAGCGCCAGCGCATGGCAGAGGTGGCGCGTCCGGCTTGGAAGAGCTGGATCGTCGACGACTTCGGACTCGACGCCGCCTTGATCGACGACCTGCTGGCCGAGGTCGATGGCCTGCGCCAGTCGCTGCCGCAAGAGGCCTACAGCCGCTACGGCCAGTGATTGTCGCGGCGGGGCGGCCAGGCCGCCCCGCCAGTGCCCACCGCCTTGCCCGAGTTCTCCTGTCATGTCATCACTGCGATCTCTTCAGGCCTGGCTCCAGCGCCTGAGCGACGGCGTCAATCGCCTCGCCATCGTGTTCTGCGTCGGCTGCGTCCTGGCCATGCTGGGTATTTCGTTCACCGGGTTTCTGTACACCCTGTTTACCGGCGGGGCGCTCAGCTGGACCTATTCCCTGGCCCGCCTGTTCCTACCGTGGATCGGGCTCATCTCCTCGACCATCGCGCTGCATTCCGGTGAGCACGTGGCCATGACACTGCTGGTCAAGCTGCTGCCGCGCCCGCTGGTGGTGCTGGCAGCCGGCGCGACCCTGGCCGTCATCGGCGCGCTGGCGGTGCTGATGATGTTCTACGGCTGGGACTTCTTCTCCAACGCCCGCCAGAGCTACATGGTGTCCGACAGTATTCAGATTTCCTACAAGTGGACCACCTTCGCGGTGCCGCTGACCGGCGCCATCATCGCGCTGCATCTGGTGCACGGCTTTGCACTGCTCGAGCACTTCATCGACAGCGACGCGGTGATCGAGCAGGTGATTCATTCCAATGACAATGGCGCCGGCAGCAACGCCGAGCAGGCGGTCGACAGCCGTGTCGAATCCTCCGATCCCTCTTCACCACAAGGCGACGCCGTCGCCCGGGAGCCACGCTCATGACCGCCGCGATTCTGGCCTTTATCCTGGTGTTGGCGATCGGCGCCCCGGTCGCCGTGGTCATGGCGATCTCGGGGGTTGCCGGGGTCTATGAGCTGGGCGGCGAGCGCCTGGTGGGGATCATCGCCGATCGCATGTTTTCCGGTGTCTCCGGCTACATGCTGATCGCCGTGCCGTACTTCATCTTTACCGCCGAGTTGATGAACCAGGGCGGGCTGACCCAGAAGCTGATCGCCTTCAACAATGCGCTGTTCGGTCGGGTGAGGGGGGCGTTGTCTCACGTCAACGTGACGGTGTCGCTGTTCTTCGCCGGGCTGACCGGGGCCGCCATCACCGATACCGTGGCGATCGGCAAGATCATGATTCCGGAGATGAAGAAGCAGGGCTACGACGCCGAATACGCGGCGGCGATCACCGCCTGTTCCTCGATCATCGGGCCGATCATTCCCCCAAGCGTGGTGATGGTGGTGTACGCCACCCTGCTGCGGGACGTCTCGGTCATCGACCTGTTTGCCGGAGGCATCGTGCCGGGCATTCTGATGACCGTGGCGCTGCTGGCCACCAGCATCGTGCTGGCCTGGCGACGGGGCTACCCCAAGCAGGCGCCGACACCGCTGAAGATGGCACTGCTGGCATTCTTCTCGGCGCTGCCGGCCATGCTGGTGCCGTTGATCATCCTCGGCGGGATACTCTCGGGCATGACCACCATCACCGAAGCTTCAGGCTTTGCCGCAGTGTACGCGATCCTGATCGGCATGCTGTTCTATCGCAACCTGACTCTGGCCAAGGTGGCCCAGGCGCTCGTGACCACGGTCAAGTTTTCCGGTGTCGTGTTCTTTCTGCTGGCGACCTCGGCGGTGCTCGGCTGGTTTGTCACCCGCTCTGGCGTCGCCCGGGAGGCGGCGAGCCTGATCACCTCCCTGAGCGATGTCGCCTTCGTGCAGATCTTGCTGGTGTGCCTGTTGCTGATCGTCATCGGCACGGTCATGGATGTACTGCCGGCGCTAGTGGTCATCGGCCCTGTGGTGGTGCCGGCGATGGTCAGCCTGGGCTTCGATCCACTGCACTTCGCCATCGTCATGATCGTCACCCTCAACATCGCCAACGTCACGCCACCGGTGGGCATGACGCTGATGACGGCGGCAAGAATCGCCCAGGTCCCCTACGAAAAGGCGATCCTGGCGTCGCTGCCGTTTTATACCGCCTTTATCCTGGTAGTGGTGTTGCTGGCGGGTTTTCCGGCACTATCGACATGGATCCCCTCGCTGCTCGACTGATGTGAGCAGTGACGGAGCGTCATCACCGGAGACAGATGCAGATGAAACTTTTCTACCATCCTGACCAGGAACGTCACGCGCCGCCTCAGTTCCTGAAGCGTGGAGCCCTTACCGATTCCCCCGAAGGGCCCCGCCGGGCGGAGCTTCTGAGCGAAGGCCTGGCCGAGGTCGGCCTGGCCCTGACTGCGCCGGCCGAGGTCGACAGTCCCACGCTCAGGGAGCGTCTCAAGGAGATCCACAGCGAGCGCTACCTGGATTTTCTCGAGACCATCCATGCCCGCTGGCAGGCGTTGCCGGACGCCACCGAATTCGTGGCGCCGAACGTCCATCCCTGCGGCGGCGGCAAGCACTACCCGCGCCATCCGGTGGGGCAGGTGGGCTGGCACATGCACGACATGGCCTGTCCGATGACCGAGACCAGCTTTCAGGGCATCCTGGCCAGTGCCGCTACCGCCCAGGCCGCCGCCGAGAGCATCGTCGCCGGCGGCGGCACCGCCTACGCTCTGTGTCGTCCGCCGGGGCACCACGCCGGCCCCGATCGTGCCGGGGGCTTCTGTTTTCTGAATAACGCGGCCCTCGCGGCCACGGTGCTGCGCGAGCATGTGTCCCAGGTGGCGATTCTCGATATCGACCTCCACCACGGTAACGGCACCCAGGACATCTTCTACGACCGTGGCGACGTCTGGACAGGATCGCTGCACGTCGATCCCAGCGACTTCTATCCCTACTACTGGGGCGGAGCCGGCGAGACCGGTATCGGTCCTGGACTCGGCGCCAACCTCAATGTGCCGCTGGCACTAGGCAGCGGTATCGAGGCCTTTCAGGCCGGTCTCGATGAACTGCTCGACGCCATGGCGAGCTTCAGCCCGGACGCGCTGGTCGTGGCGCTGGGACTCGATGCCCACAAGGACGACCCGCTGGCGGGCCTGACGCTTGAAACCCCGGACTTCGTCGCCATCGGTCGCCAGATCGGTGAGCTGGGCCTGCCCACCGTGCTGGTGCAGGAGGGCGGCTATCCGACCGCGGCCTTGAGCCATAACCTGGCCGCCTTCCTGCGCGGATTCAACGACGCCTGACCATAGCTTAAAGACAGCCTGATACAGCCCTGAACAGCTCAATACTTCGCCCAACGATCATCCCGCGGATGATCTCCCACAAGGAAAACACCATGAGCCCGACCCTTCACGACAGCAACGACCGCATGAGCCAGATCGCCGTGCACAATGGCACCGTCTACCTCTCCGGCCAGGTACCGGCTGACGCCAGCCAAGGCATGCGCGGCCAGACCGAGCAGGTGCTGGCGCGAATCGACGAACTGCTGGCCAAGGCCGGGACCTCCAAGGATCGACTGATCTCGGCCCAGGTATGGGTTACCGACATGGCCGAATTTGACGAGATGAATGCCGCCTGGGACGCCTGGGTCAGCCCCGGACGTCCGCCGGTACGTGCCGCTGTGGAAGCGCGCCTGGCCCGGCCGGAGTGGAAGGTCGAGATCATGGTGGTGGCCGCCTTGCCCCAGGCCTGAGGTCGCCCATGAGCCACAGCAAGACGACCGGTTTTTATTGGCACGAGCGCTGCTTCTGGCACGACCAGGGGGCGATCGGGGTGTTCTCGGCGCCAGGGCCCTGGCTGCAGCCCCAGCCAGCCTCTGAGAGCCCGGAGAGCAAGCGCCGTCTCAAGAACCTGCTGGAGGTCAGCGGGCTGATCGACGAGCTTGAGGTGGTAAAGCCGCCGGCGGCCGGCCGCGAGGACCTGCAGCGCTTCCACACGAAAGACTATCTTGATGCGCTGGAGGCGGGTGATGCGGGCCTGGGTGGCGATGCCGGCGAGGCTGCGCCCTATCGCCCGGGCAGCCTTGCCAGCGCCCGGCAGTCCGCCGGGCTTGCCATCGCAGCGGTGGAGGCGGTGGCCCGTGGCACCCACGCCAGCGCCTATGCGCTGTGCCGTCCACCGGGGCACCACGCCGAAGCCGATCGCGGTCGCGGCTTCTGCCTGCTCGGCAACATTCCAGTGGCGGTGATGCGAGCGAAGGCGCTGGGGCTGGTGCAGCGGGTGGCGATCCTCGACTGGGACGTACACCACGGCAACGGCCAGCAGAGCGCCTTCTGGGGCGACCCTGAGGTGCTGACGGTATCGCTGCACCAGGCCGGCAACTATCCGCTCGAGACCGGTGGCTTCGACGAGCAGGGCGGTGAGGGCGCGTCGGGGTCCTGTCTCAATCTGCCGTTGCCGCCGGGCTCGGGGCTTGGCGCCTACGACTATGCGTTCGAGCGCCTTGTGCTGCCGGCCATCGAGGCCTTCGCGCCGGATCTGATCGTGGTGGCCTGTGGCTATGACGCCTGCGCCAAGGACCCGCTGGGCAAGATGCTGCTCAATAGCGATGCCTTCGGGCGCATGGCCCAGTCGGTCAAGGCGCTGGCTCAGCGATGTTGTGAAGGGCGCCTGGTGGTCGTCCACGAAGGCGGCTACTCGGAAGGCTATGTCCCGCTGTGTGGCCATGCCGTGATTCAGGCGCTGGCCGACAGCGACATCGGCGTGGATGACCCACAGAACGACGAGATCGCCGCCTGGGGCTATCAGGCACTGCAGCCCCATCAGCGCGAACTGATCGATGGCTGGCGGCGCGACTGGCCTGGGCAGATCACCGAGGCCCGCGACGACAGCCAGGCTGAAGAGGCTATCGCCTGCGTCTGTGGCAGGGACAGCGACGCAAACAGGAACAGGGACAGGGAGCCAGGCACATGAGTGGACTGCACCAGCGCGACGGCTGGATCTGGAAGAACGGCGAATGGCTGCCCTGGCGGGAGGCCACGACCCATCTGCTGACTCATTCGCTGCACTATGGCATGGGCTGCTTCGAGGGCGTGCGCGCCTATCGTGACGACAACGGCAATGCCCGGCTGTTTCGGGTCCACGAGCATACCCGACGCCTGCTGGACAGCGCCCATATCCTCGACCTCGAGGTGCCCTGGAGCCATGAAGAGCTGATCGAGGCGCAAAGCCAGTGCCTGGTCCGCAACGGACTGACCGATGCCTATCTCAAGCCCACCGTGTTTCTCGGTCCCGAGGGCCTTGGGCTGCGCGCCAAGGCGCTTAGCTGCCAGGTGATGGTGGTGGCCTGGGACCTGGGCCCCTACGTCAGCGCCGAGACCGCTGCCGTCGGGCTCAGGGCCCTGACCTCGTCCTGGGCGCGCCATCACGTCAATATCAGCGCCTGTCGGGCCAAGACCAGCGGCCACTACGTCAACAGCATGCTGGCATTGAATACCGCGGTGAAGGCGGGCTTTGACGAGGCGGTCATGCTTGACGCCGAAGGCTACGTGGCCGAGGCCAGCGCGGCCAATGTCTTTCTCTATCGAGACGGGGTGTTGCACACGCCGGAGGTCACCTCCTGCCTGCAGGGGATCACCCGGGACAGCGTGATCCGATTGGCGCGTGAGGTGTTGGGCGTGGAGGTGCAGGAGCGCCGCATCACCCGCGATGAGCTGTACATCGCCGACGAGGCCTTTGTTACCGGCACCGCCGCCGAGATACTGCCGTTGCGGGAGCTCGATGGTCGCCATATCGGCGCCCGCGCAGGGGCACCCGGGGTCGCTGAGCCGATAGCCGCCGATAGCCTGACGGCAAGACTGCAGCGACTGTATCGCGACGTCTGTCGAGGTCGGTTGTCACCGGCGACCAACGGAGATCGCCATGACCTGGCGCGCTACGCCGACTGGCTGAGCCTTGTCCCGACGGATAACGAAGTGGATATCGACGCAGACAGCGATACGGCCAGCGACTAGGTCGGTTTACACAACCAGGCGGCTGCACGATGGCCACAAAGAAAGGCGCCACGACCCTTGAGTCGTGGCGCAGCTAGCCGTCTTTCCTCCCTGGGGCAGCTTCCCAGTGCCCGTGTTGCTCCCTTGGCGCTTCCCGCGCCGTCGCCTCCGTGACGCTCGAGGGGCAGTGTCCCTTGCCCGGTGTCGCCTGAACACAGAGGTAGTATCGGCCAGGCGTGTGTCAGTCAGATAACCGCCTCATGACCCTTTGGTGACATCCCGGCCACAGGACTTTTCTGGTACCATTCGCGCCGCCTGTTACCGGCGAAATGCCCAGGCGCCGTCGCGTACGGCAGTCGAGGCCGTCTCGCCAGGCACCAGGCTTGGCACGAAAAGCCGGCGAGCGCCGGTGCTTTTCCGACAAGCCTTGATTGCGCAAACCCTCTCTCGAACTTAAACCTGGATTCGTCTATGAACGCTGTAATCCTTGCCGTGCTGGTGATGGTGGGACTGTCGCTGGCGCGGGTCTCCGTGGTGCTGGCCCTGGTGGTAGGGGCCCTGGTGGGCGGCCTGGCCGGTGGTCTGTCCATCGAGGACACCCTGGCGGCCTTCAACGACGGTGTCGGTGGCGGTGCCAAGGTGGCGCTGGCCTACGCCACCCTCGGTGCCTTCGCCGTGGCGATCTCTCGCTCGGGCCTGCCGGACCTGCTGGCACGCCGCCTCATCACTCTGCTGGGGCAGGAGTCCAGCGCGTCCCGTCAGGCCACGGTCAAGTACCTGCTGATCGGTAGCGTGCTGCTGGTGGCGATCTCTTCCCAGAACCTGATCCCGGTCCACATCGCCTTTATTCCGATCCTGATTCCGCCGCTGCTCAAGGTGATGAATCAGCTCAGGATGGACCGCCGCGCGGTCGCCTGTACCCTGACCTTCGGCCTGACCGCGCCCTACATGTTGCTGCCGGTAGGCTTCGGGGCGATCTTCCTCAACGACATCCTGCTGGCCAACATCAACGAGGCTGGCGCCGCACTGGGCCTCGAGATCGACCGCGCCATGGTGCCCATGGCCATGGGCGTGCCGGTCGCCGGCATGTTCCTCGGGCTTCTGGTGGCGGTGTTCCTGTCCTACCGCAAGCCTCGGGCCTATGACGAGGTGGAGCTCGGCAATACCCCGGCCCACGGCCATGGCCACGACCACAGCGAGATCGAGGAGCCCCACACCCTGGGCCTGATCATGTCGGTGGTAGCGATCGTCGCTGCGCTCGGCATCCAGCTCTATACCGGCTCGATGATCCTGGGTGGCCTGGTGGGCTTTTCGCTGTTGTCCATGGGCGGCATCTTCCGCTGGCGCGAAGCCGACGATCTGTTCACCAGCGGCATGCGCATGATGGCCCTGATCGGCTTCATCATGATCTCGGCCTCCGGCTTTGCGGCCGTGATGACCGCCACCGGCGAGATCGAGACGCTGGTCAGCGCCAGCGTCGAGGTGATCGGCGACAACCGTGGCCTGGCGGCGCTCTTGATGCTGCTGGTGGGGCTGTTCATCACCCTGGGCATCGGCTCGTCGTTTTCGACCATCCCGATCATCGCCGCCATCTTCGTTCCGCTGGCGGTACAGTTCGGCTTCTCCGATCTGGCGACGGTGGCCCTGGTCGGCACCGCCGCCGCCCTGGGTGACGCCGGCTCCCCGGCGTCGGACTCCACTCTCGGGCCGACCTCCGGCCTCAACGTGGATCGTCAGCATGATCATATCTGGGACAGCGTGGTGCCGACCTTCGTGCACTACAACATCCCGTTGATCGGCTTTGGCTGGCTGGCGGCGATGACGCTGTGATCGCCCACCGGAAAGCCCAGACGCCCGCGCTATTCGCGCGGGCGTTTTTTTGTGCGCCAGGCCCGGCCCGAACATCGACGTGTGAGCCGCCGCAATAGTGAGACATGAGTGCTACGGGTTGTGCAGATCCGTCGATATGGTCCACGCTGGGGGAGACTCATCGACCGGTGGGTCGTGGCGCTCCCGGGAAGATGAAGGAGTTATCGAGCCCAGGGCGCAGCAAGACACTTGTTCACAGATGGAGAGGATCGACACATGGACAGGAGCGACAAGATGTTGAAGGCACGCGTGTTTGCCGGATCGTGCTTGCTGGGGGCAGGCCTGCTGGTAACAGGCGCCGCCCACGCCGCCACGGAGGTGGAGATGCACAGCGTCAGCACCGACGGTATTGGCGACTCCCTCGGCACCATCAGTTTCGAGGATAGTGAGCATGGTCTCAGGATCACGCCCGACCTCGAGGGTCTGGACACCGGCATCCACGGCCTTCACGTTCACGTGAACCCGAGCTGCGAGCCGGCCGAGAAGGATGGCGAGACGGTAGCGGCGGCTGGCGCCGGAGGCCACTTCGACCCGGAGGACACCGGCACCCACCAGGGTCCCTACGGTGACGGCCACCTGGGTGACCTGCCGGCGCTGGCGGTGGGACAGCAGGGCGAGGCGACACTGCCGACCCTGGCGCCGCGCATCAGCGAGAATGACCTGGCAGGCCACGCCATCATGATTCACTCCGGTGGTGACAACTACTCCGACGAGCCCAAGCTCGGCGGTGGCGGTGCCCGCGTCGCCTGTGGCGTCATCGAAGGCTGATCGACGCCACCCCCGACATGGCCATCCAGGCCCCGCCCAGGCGGGGCCTTTTGCTGTAGTGACGTCAGTCCTGGCGATCGTCGCTGGAAGGGGGCAGGTGTGCCTCGAGCGACGACAGCAGGCCGCGCAACAGCGAGAGTTCCTTGCGCGTGGGCGTGGCCCGGGCGAACAGCGCCTGGAGCTGTTCCTCGGTGCGTGCGTGGGGCTGGGTAATAAAACCACTGTCGCGCATCACCCGGCCCAGATGTGCCTGAAAGTGGGCGACCTGCTCTCGGGTGGGCTGGCGAAGCCTGGGCGGTGTCGCCGAGGTGGCGACGCTGTCGGTGTCGGTATCGGTGTCGGTATCCGTATCCGTGTCGGCATCGCTATCGACCGCGACATCGACATCAGGGCAGGGGAGTCGGCGCCAGGCCCGGCGCAACTCGTAAGCCAGCACCTGCACCGCCTGGGACAGGTTCAGGATGCCGTAATCGGGATTGGCCGGAATGCTGACCTGATGCGAGCACAGGCGGATTTCGTCGTTGGTCAGGCCGAAGCGCTCGCGGCCGAAGACCAGTGCCACCGGGTCGTGCACCGCGTCCTTCACCAGCGCCTGGGCCATCTCGTCCGGTTCGTCGTAGTGGGGCAGTGGCAGGCTTCTCAGCCTGGCGCTGGCCCCGACCACCCTGACACAGTCATCGATGGCGTCCTCGAGACGTTCGACCACACGGGCGTTTTCGACCACATCTGCCGCACCTGCGGCCAGGCGGGTGGCCTCTTCATCGGGAAAGACGCGTGGATTGACCAGCACCAGATCGGTCAGGCCCATGGTCTTCATCGCGCGAGCAGCGGAGCCGATGTTGCCGGGATGGTAGGTCTGGACAAGAACGATGCGCAGATTGGCGAAGGGCAAGGCTTGAGTCATGGAGCACGGCAACCGTCGATGGGAAAACGAGCGACACCATACCGCCACTTTCGCCCAAAGCGAAGGGGCCGCGATGGCGGCCCCTGAGACGGTGGTGAAAAGATCAGGCTGTCTGTGAACGATACCGCCTTAAGCTGCGGCTGAACGCCACAAGCATCACCAGCATCACGCCGAGCATGCCCCCGAGGATCACGGCGAGCGCCATCACCAGGGCCTTGCCGGGGCCTTCGGGATGTATCGGACGATAGGCCACATTGACCACCTCGACGACGTGGATGTCGTCGGCGGTGATGCGGTTGGCCCTCAGCAGAGTGTTTTCCTGGCGTAGCTGGTTGTAGGCGTCAATAAACGCCGAGTCGCTCTCGCGAGACTTGAACGCCTCGATACGTCGCTGGTGCTGCAACTGTTCGAGCTGCTTTTCGATCTGACGGATGGCCGGCGAGGAGATGGGCTGGTCGAGCCCCTGCTTCAATACCTCGCGCTCGGCCGCCAGGGCTTCGGTACCCAGGAAGTACAGTGGTAGATCATTGCCGATGCTGACGTTGTCGTAGACGATACGGGCGGCGTCATCGGCGTCTCCCAACGATAGTGGGGACGTCGGCTTGGTGATGCCGAGCATGCCGGCGATCTCTTCTGCTACTTCCAGGGTGCGAATGCGCTCTTCGCGGGAAGCGCGCTCCGCGGCGCGTTCGGCGGCAAGCTGATCCTGGAGCTCGAGCCGGCGAATCGAGTGCTCCTCGCTCATCCGCGTGACGGTCGCGTCAAGCTCGGCGTCGTAGGCCTCCAGGTGGGCTTCCATGTCTGCCTCATTGCGTGAAATGGCGCTGGCCAGGCTACGATCGACGCGCGCGAGCAGGTCTTCGGTGTACTGCCGCTGCGACCACTGGAAGTACTGGTTCAGCAAGGCAGCGCCGTCGATATCTTCACGATAGGAGAAGCTAACCTCCCCGGGGCTACCGGAGGCGAGGTCGCCAGGCGCGACCTTCAGCTCTCGGAACTGCGTGCGAAGCACCGTGCCTTCGAGTTCCGGGGGACTATCCTGCATCAGCATGTCGGCGTAGTCGGGGTGCTGGTCGAGGAAGCCGCGGAAGCGCTCGTAACTCCCCAGGCGGATCTCCAGTTCGGAAACAGCCTGCTGGGGAGTGATGGCAATCCCCGGAATGCGGTTGATCACATTGAGACCATCACTGGTCTCGGTGTAGGCGAGCGAAGAATGGTATGACGGTGTGGATGCCACCAGATAGAGCGTCGCCAGTGCGAGGCAGGTTGCCATGCTGACGGCGATCCAGCGCCATCCGTTGATCAGCATGATGGCAATGTCTCGCAGGTCAATCTCGTCAGAGGAAGGATGCTCAGGTTGATCGACGGCTTGGTGGTTGAAAGAGTTCATGTGTGAGGATTCCAGACAGCAAGCCTCGCCGTCAGAGCGAGCAGGTGAACGAGCAGGACAGACACTTCCGCAAGAAGAAAATGAGAGGTGTCGACCAGGTCCAGATACAGCAGGAAGATGGGCGCAAGTGCCGCGGCGAGCATGATGGCCGCCGAGATATAGCGTCGTTCGCTGAACGCCAGAGCGCCCGGAAGCAGCAGCATCATGGGGGATGCCACCAGGTGTTTAAGTGTTGACATGGCGTTTATCAGCCCTGCGTGAGCCAAGGGATAGTGCTTATATGCACTTTATATTGCGGTTGAAAGTAGCAGGGCGAATGTAAGCATGTAAGTCTATGTTAACTTTAAATGCGCATAAGGACTGGTCAGTTTATTAAAAATACAACGTTTATATGCTGATATGAGTTTAATTGATTTTTTATGTGCTGATTCGATTGATCACCGAGGTGCTCTGTAAAACATGACCAACCAAGGTCTGACAACACGAATGGCACTGAGGCAGCGTGGTTTCCAGAGTGGGGTAGGCATATTGTTCCCACTTGATGCCAGCTTGACGTTCGCAGGCGCTATGCAGGATAAGCCATGATGCCCAGGTTGGCGCGCACCTGTTCAGGGAACCAAGGGTAGTGGGTGAAGCCGGGGTGGTGTCCAGCACGGCCAATGGTGCAAGGAGTGATCCGTTGTTCCCTTTGGCACCTGAATTCAACCAATAAGCGTGACAGGAAAGGTGGGTAGGGACGAGGCGCTTCCCCGAGTCAGGCCATGATCTGACTCGGGGCTAGTGCTGGAGGACGGTGAGAGCCAGCGGATCGTGGCTAGGGGTGCAGCGCTGGCGCTGCCAGGTCGGGTTGGCAAGATCACGCCCGCTGGGCCCTGTAGTGCTTGAGGCTTCGGCCGAACGATACACACATCACCAGCATGACGCCCAGCATGCCCCCCAGTATCACGGCGAGTGCCAGCACCAGGGCCTTGCCGGGGCCTTCCGAACGGTTCGGACGATAGGCCAGGTTGACCACCTCGACGACGTCGATATCGTCGGCGGTGACGCGGTTGGCCCGCAGCAGGGTATTTTCCTGGCTCAACTGATTGTAGGCGTCGACAAACGACGAGTCGTCGGATCGTTGCTGCAACGCTTCGATTTGGCGCTGATGTCGCAATTGCGCGAGCTCTTTCTCGATTTCGCGGATGGCAGGCGTGCTGGCTTCCTGCTCCAGGCTTTGTTCGACGACCTCTTTTTCTGCGGCCAGTGCCTGGGTGCCCATGAAGTAGAGCGGCAGGTTTGTCGCGTTGCCGCTGTCACCGCGGCTAACTTGGGTTTGTCCGTTTTCGCCGAACGCCGGCGGTGAGGTGGGCTGGGTGATGCCGAGCCTCTGTGCGATGGCCTCTGCCTGGGTCAGAGTGCGAATGCGCTCTTGGCGAGACTTGCGCTCGGCATTCTTTTCGGCCTGAAGCTGGTCATCGAGTTCGGCTAACTGAACGTCATGTTGCTCTTGCAGCCGTGTGATCTCGACGTTCACGCTGTCCCGGTAGGCTTCCAGATGTGCCTGCATCTCTTCACTATTGCGTGCCAGCGCCGTTTCCAGTGAGTGTTCGGCGCGCTGCGCCAGAACCTGGGCATATTGCCTCTCCGTCCATGCCAGATAGTCATTGAGTAGAGCAGCCCCCTGCAGCGACTCTGGATACACAAGGCTCAACTGGTGCGGGCCTGTCCCGTCTTTGCCGGGACGCGTGATCGTTAGCTTGTCGAAGTAGTGAAGGCGCAGATGCTCATCTAGGGTCACGTCCTGTTCGTCGGCCTCCGACTGGGCGATGGACTGCCATTCGGGATGGTCGTCGATGAAGTCGCGCAGGTTGCCGAAGCTACCGAGCTTAAGTTCCAGTTCTGTCTGAGTGGAGGCCGCTGAGTAGTCGATGTCGGGCATCTCGTTGAGAAGACGCAGTCCTTCCGACGAGGGCGTGTAACTGGTCGACGCACGGTAGCTTTGCGGGGCTATGGTGACAAACACCAGGGCCAGCACCACGGCGGTGGCCACGCTGCCAAGGATCCACTTCCAGCCGTCAAGCAACATCAGGGCGATGTCGCGCAGGTCTATCTCATCATCGCGCCGATAGGAAAGCGCGGGAAGTTGGCTGTCGTGATCGGTCATCGCTGCGGCCTCCACAGTGCCAGATGCATGCTGTGGACCAGGCCATGGGTAACAAGATTGAAAGACTCCGCCAGGCGGGCGACGACCAGGCTCATCAGCCCCAGTGCTGATGCGACCAGCGGTGACAGCCAGGCAAGGAAGACGAGGGCGGCATGCAGGGAACGCCCACGTAACAGAGTAAAGCCCCCGGGAAGCAACAAGGCGATGGGGCCGAGAAGTAGTAGCCGAGAGGGTGACATCGGAAAGTCCTGATCGAGCGTTGAGGAATTGGCGGTCGATGAGTCATCGGTGTGCCACAGGGGCAACCTTCAAGGGCGGAAAACCACGGGCTATCTGCTGGGCGAACAGCCTAGCGACGTGGACGCGGCGCGACGCTGCTGTAGATCAGGAAGGGGGAAAGTACAGGTCGCCACTCTGCGTCGTCCTGACGAAGATCAAGGACGTCGCAGCCGTGGTCTGGCCTCTTGGGTGTCGTGCCGCTGACAGGGCGGAGCGAAGGGGAAGCGCGGCAGAACTCGTTACTAGGCGCTGTCCGAAAAGTCGACGAGCGAAGGTTAGACAAGGCAAAAATCGGTGAGAAAGCGCAGTTTACGGGGTGTAAATGAGCATTTTGACCGGGCTGGCGCACCAGCCGATTTTTAACGCCGTATTACCGAGCGCAGGCACTTTTCAGACAAGCCCTAGTGATGGGCGGCCTGTTTCCAGGCATCTAGTGTTTCGATATGAGCCGGATGGATGCCGCAGCATCCGCCGATCAGGCTTGCTCCCAGGGAGTGCCAGCGCTTGGCGTAGTCCAGGTAGCCTGCCGGGGTCAGCTCCCGGTCTGCCGTCAAGGTGGTGTTGGCCCGGTGAGCATCGCCGATCGGCGAGAAGCTGTTGGCGTAGGCGCCCAGCGGGCGCGATAGCTTGAGTCGTTGCATGGCGTCGCCGGCGTCGACCAGTGCCTGCGCCATGACCTCCGGAATCGAGCAGTTGAACAGGATGGCGTCGGCGCCGCCCTGACATAGCTGTTGGGTCGCCTCGGCAACGGACTCTCCGGAGCGCAGGCGTGCGATGTCGGACACCTCGTCCTGCAGGGTGAGGGCGTACCAGCGAGGCTTCTCGGATGCCGCCAGGACCTCCTGCATGACCGAGATCTCGGCAAGACTCGACAGCGTCTCGGCGAGCCACAGATCCACGTGTGGGTCCTGCGCATGATACAGGGCGGTGGTGATCTCTCTGGCGCGGCCGGGGTCGAACAGATCGGGACGATAGCTGCCCAGGGCGGGAGGCAGGCAGCCGGCTACGCTAAGCGAGGCTTCTGGGGCATTGGCTTGCGACGGTGGCTGGACGGATTCATCCTGCCAGCAGCTTGCCGCTTGCGCTGCCAATCGTGCCGCAAGCGAAGCGAGTGCCGGCCCCTCTTCCCGATAGCGCCGCTCGCCAAGATGGAACGGCACGCAGGCGTAGCTGTTGGCAGTAATCACTCGGGCGCCGGCCCGGATAAAGTTGAGGTGGGCCTCGATGACCCGGTCGGGAGCTTCGATCAGCGCCTGGGCGCTCCACAAGGGCTGTGAGAAGGGGGCGCCGATACGCTTGAGCTCGCGCCCCATGCCGCCGTCCAGTAGCGTCAAATCCATGATGTTGCCTGCAAGTTGATCCAGCCGATAGTGAATCATGTCCCGGGGGCGGGAATAAATTGAAAAGTCCTCAACCTCTGGATGAGGCGGCTCGATGAATGGTGGAACACAAAAAAGCCCTGCCATCAGGCAGGGCTTTGTGCGCTTGGGGGTGCGCGGGTCGGGCAGCCGGAGCTGCCCGGGGCAGGCGTTACATCATGCCGCCCATGCCGCCCATTCCACCCATGCCGCCCATGTCCGGAGCAGCGTCCTTCTCGTCCGGATCGTCGGCGATCATGGCTTCGGTGGTGATCAGCAGGCCAGCAACGGAGCCAGCGGACTGCAGCGCGCTGCGAGTCACCTTGGCCGGGTCCAGCACACCCATCTCGAACAGGTCGCCGTACTCGCCGGTCTGGGCGTTGTAGCCGAAGTTGCCTTCACCGTCCTTGATGCGGTTGACGATGACGGAGGCTTCCTGGCCAGCGTTGGTGACGATCTGACGCAGCGGTGCTTCCATGGCGCGCAGAGCGATGGCGATACCGTGAGTCTGGTCTTCGTTGTCACCCTTGAGACCAGCGATCTTGGTCAGGATGCGGATCAGGGCAGTACCACCGCCAGGCACGACACCTTCTTCGACCGCGGCGCGGGTAGAGTGCAGGGCGTCCTCGACGCGGGCCTTCTTCTCCTTCATCTCGACTTCGGTAGCGGCACCGACGCGGATGACGGCAACACCGCCGGCCAGCTTGGCGACACGCTCCTGGAGCTTCTCGCGATCGTAGTCGGAGGAAGTCTCTTCGATCTGGGCGCGGATCTGGTTGACGCGTGCTTCGATGTCACCATCGTTGCCGGCACCATCGATGATGGTGGTGTTTTCCTTGGACATGGTCACGCGCTTGGCGGTGCCCAGGTGGTCCAGGGTGGCCTGCTCGAGGTTCAGACCCACTTCCTCGGAGATCACGGTGCCGTTGGTCAGGATCGCGATGTCCTGCAGCATGGCCTTGCGGCGATCACCGAAGCCAGGCGCCTTGGCGGCGGCGACCTTGACGATGCCACGCATGGTGTTGACCACCAGGGTAGCCAGCGCTTCGCCTTCGATGTCTTCGGCGATGATCACCAGCGGCTTGCCAGCCTTGGCGACGGCTTCCAGGGTCGGCAGCAGTTCGCGGATGTTGGAGATCTTCTTGTCCACCAGCAGGATGAACGGATCTTCCAGTTCCACCGCCATGGTGTCCTGGTTGGTGACGAAGTACGGGCTCAGGTAGCCGCGGTCGAACTGCATGCCCTCGACCACGTCCAGCTCGTCTTCGAAGCCACGGCCTTCATCGACAGTGATGACGCCTTCCTTGCCGACCTTCTCCATCGCCTCGGCGATGATCTCGCCGATACGCGAGTCGCCGTTGGCGGAGATGGTGCCGACCTGGGCGATGGCCTTGGAGTCGGTGCAGGGCACGGACAGAGCCTGGATTTCCTTGACCGCAGCGATGACGGCCTGGTCGATGCCGCGCTTGAGGTCCATCGGGTTCATGCCGGCGGTCACGCCCTTCAGGCCTTCGGCGACGATGGCCTGGGCCAGCACGGTAGCGGTGGTGGTGCCGTCACCGGCCACGTCGGAGGTCTTGGAAGCCACTTCCTTGACCATCTGCGCGCCCATGTTTTCGAACCGGTCCTTCAGTTCGATTTCCTTGGCGACGCTGACGCCGTCCTTGGTCACGGTCGGCGCGCCGAAGGACTTCTCCAGCACCACGTTGCGACCTTTCGGGCCCAGGGTAGCCTTGACGGCATTGGCCAGGACATCGACACCACGCGCCATGCGCTTGCGGGCATCATCAGAGAACTTGACTTGTTTCGCTGCCATTTTCTGTACTTCCTTAGAATCTAAGCGTCAAAAGTGAACGTTGAAACGAGTGAGTCTGCGGGGCAGGGCTTAGCCCTCGACGACCGCCAGGATGTCGGACTCGCTCATGATCAGGACTTCCTCGCCGTCGATCTTCTGCTTTTCGACGCCGAAGCCATCCTTGAAGATCACGGTGTCGCCGACCTTGACGTCCAGAGGACGCACGTCGCCGCTCTCGAGAATCCGGCCGTTACCGACGGCGAGAACTTCGCCACGAGTCGGTTTTTCCTGGGCGTTGCCCGGAAGCACGATGCCGCCTGCGGTCTTCTGCTCTTCCTCAACGCGACGGATGACGACGCGATCGTGCAAGGGACGGATGTTCATTGCTCACGTTCTCCTGATGGTTTTGCAAGGCCGGGGCATCCACCCCGGCGGTTCATTGTTCACTCTCGTCGTGACGCCCTGCGACTCGGCGAGAGCTGGAGGTCATTGCCGGGCTGCCGATGAAGTGGCAGGCCCTTGTCGGCCCTCCTGTCAATGGCGGGGGAGCGTGCTCCCTCACCGAAGCTTGGTGCTGCTCTGGTAAGTGGGGCTGGAGTGGGGGCTTTCAAGGGCTTGGATGAAAATTTTTTTGTCTTCTTGCATCCAAGGCTGACGGGGCCCATGAAACGGCATCGGCACCCCGAAGGGTGCCGATGCGAGGGACAAGACGATGATGCGGCAAGGGTGGGTCCACCGCGCAAGCCTCAGGCTCAGTCCGAAAAGTCGATGAGCGAAGGTTAGACAAGGCAAAAATCGGTGAGAAAGCGCAGTTTACGTGGTGTAAATGAGCATTTTGATCCGATTTTTAACGCCGTATTACCGAGCGCAGACACTTTTCAGACAAGCCCTAGCGGCGTCGCTCATCCTTGCTGATAAATTCGCCCTCCAGCGGTTCTTCATCGCCGGCCGAACTTTCGCGCCAGCTGGTGTCATCCCGGCGGCGGCCGGAAGCCTCGTCCCATCCATCGGCATTGGCCTTCGGGCCCGCAAAGCCCCCTTCCTCGGTACCGCCGAAATGGGTGCCGCCCATCTGGAAGCCCTTCATGCGCACCCCGACCTTGGCCAGCGCCTTGCCCAGCAGGCGGCGAGCGTTGGGAATCAGGCACATGAAGCCGAGTGCGTCAGACAGAAAACCCGGCGCCATCAGCAGGGCGCCACCGAAGATCAGCGCGGCACCGGTCATCAGCTCCGAGGAGGGGATCTCGCCGCGTGACATCCGCTCCTGGGCGCGTGCGAAGGTGGCCACACCTTCGCGACGGATCAGGTGCAGACCGATGAAGCCGGTGGCCAGCACCAGCGCCAGGGTGGAAAGCAGACCGATTTCGCTACCCACCGAAAAGAGTACAGCGAAGTCGAGCAGGGCGAAGATGGTGAAGATAAGAAGAAAGGGCATGTCAGCTCCGCGTTGTGATCTCCGTTCAAGATGGGGGTGGCCTCCTCGGAGTTCAAGCGTTGCTGTGGCTTTTGCTGACTGCGCCTTTGTTTTGCTGGCGGCGGCTTTCATTTGCTGGCAGCGCCTTGCCGACTCTGGCGCGGCCACTCGCGCAGTCGTGCTTACGGTTTCAGCCGCTCGGCGTGGCAAAGATCTTCTTTTTTTGCCCGATTCGGTCGCAGGGGGTTGCGCAGGCTTGCGCTAGACCAAGGAAGAGTGGCGGGGGTTTTGAAAGGTTGTCATGATGCGGTGCACCAATGGTTAGTGGGCTCATATGTGGTGCTTTGGTGTATCACGCGGCCGCTTTGCCTGGCGGCAGGTGCGGCCTGTCACGCCTTGGCGCCTTACCAAAAAACCATCTGAAAACGCGCGTGTATGACGCGTCTTGCAAGGGGAAACCGCATGCAACTCAACGATGCCCTGATCGCCATCACCGGCGGAGCCCGTGGACTCGGCCTGGCCATGGCGCACCATCTGGGACGCCGTGGAGCGCGGGTCGCGCTCATCGATACCGACAACGACCAGCTGGACCAGGCCGTCAATGGTCTGTTCGATGCCGGCATCACCGCCAGAGCCTTCGTGGCTAACGTGGCAGACGAGGCCTCTGTCACTGAAGCCTTTGCGGACATTCGCGAGCACATGGGGCCGCTCGACGGTCTGGTCAACAACGCCGGTATCCTGCGTGACGGCCTGCTGGTCAAGGCGCGCGACGGCAAGGTCGAAAAGACGCTGGGACTGGACGAGTGGCAGGCGGTCATCGATGTCAATCTGACCGGTGTATTCCTGTGCGGGCGTGCCGCCGCCACGGCCATGATCGAGGATGATCGTCGGGGTGTCATCGTCAATATCTCGAGCATCTCGCGCGCCGGCAACATGGGGCAGAGCAACTATGCCGCGGCCAAGGCCGGCGTTGCCGCTCTGACCGTCACCTGGGGCAAGGAGCTGGCCCGTCATGGTATTCGCGTGGGCGCGGTGGCACCTGGCTTCATCGAAACCGAGATGACCGCCTCCATGCGTGACGACATGCTCGAAAAACTGACCGCAGGCGTGCCCCTGCGCCGCCTTGGCGCCCCTGCCGACATCGCCGAGAGCGTTGCCTTCATCTTTGACAATGACTACTTCACCGCCCGTGTCATGGAGGTGGACGGGGGGCTGCGGCTCTAGGTCTAGGTCTAGGTCTAGGGCTAGGTCTAGCCAAGGGAAGAGGCCGGCCGCCTGGCCGGGCACGCCATGAAAAACCAGCATGATCAAAGCTACAAGTTGCTATTCAGCGAGCCGAGGGTGATCCGAGACCTGCTGACCGGCTTTATCGGTGAAGACTGGATCGAGAAGCTGGACCTCGACTCGCTGGAGCGGGTCAGTGGCAGCTTCGTCACTGATGACCTGCGTGATCGCGAAAACGATGTCATCTGGCGCGCGCGCTTCGGTGATGAGTGGTGCTACGTGTACCTGTTGCTGGAATTTCAGAGCACGGTGGATCGTTTCATGGCGCTTCGCACCATGACCTACGTCGGGTTGCTCTACCAGGATCTGGTCAAGCAGAAACAGCTGACTCGGTCGGGCAAGCTACCGCCGGTGTTGCCTATCGTGCTCTATAATGGAGAGCGTCGCTGGAGCGCGCCTGTCAACGTTCGGGATCTCATTCAGGCAGGGCCTGGCAGCCTGGCGCAATACCGACCGGATCTGTCCTTTCTGCTATTGGATGAAGGTGCCCTCGTTGCCGACCAGCAGTTCTCCAGCGAAGCGCGTAATGTGGTGTCGGCCATCTTCCAGCTGGAGCATCACCGGAGTCCCGCAGATGCGGTTGAGCTGATCGGGTTGCTGGTGAAATGGTTGCAGACACCAGAGCAGGCAGATTTGCGTCGACACTTCGTCATCTGGATCAAGCGAGTACTATTGCCAAACTGGGTGTCAAATGAGGAACAGGGCGGATGGCAGGCCCTGAATGAATTGAGCGAGGTGCACAATATGCTGGCAGAAAGAGCCAAGCGGTGGCCTGAGCAGTGGAAGCAGCAGGGGCTGGCGGAGGGCCGTCGGGAAGGTCGCGAGGAAGGTCGCGAGGAAGGTCGCGAGGAAGGTCGCGAGGAAGGTCGCGAGGAAGGTCGCGAGGAAGGTCGTCAGGAAGGGCGTCAGGAAGGGCGTCAGGAAGGGCGCGAAGAAGGCAAGCTAGAGGTAGCCCGCAATATGATTCAGCAGACTTCGCTGGATGATCAGACGATCGCGCAAGTGGCCGAGATTTCGATAGAACTGGTCAGCGAACTGCGAGAGCAAATCGAGCGCTCCAGCTGATGGTCTATCATGGCCTGTTGGTTGCTAACAGAAATCCCGTTGCCTGAAGTGTTGATTATTCCTCACCCCCACAAGCCCTCCGCAGCACTGCGCGGCGGAGGGCTTGGTTGCAGCCGGTGTCTAGCGCAGGCTGATTTCATCCTTGAGCCGAGCGACGGTGGCGTCACCGATGCCCTTTACTCGAGTCAGGTCCTCGATGGTGGTGAAGGGGCCATTGGCCTGGCGGTCTTCGACGATGGCCTGAGCCTTGCCTGGGCCGATGCCGGGGAGTTCCGCCAGCAACTCGACGCTGGCCTCGTTGATGTTGATCGGCTCGATACTCAGCTGCTCTTCGGCCATGACTGGCTGTGCCAGCAACATCCAGGTCAGTGCCAGTAGTGCGATAGTCCATAACCTGGACCGCTTGCTTGCGGAAAGGGTGCTCGAGTTGTCGTTCATCGATGGATGGCGAACAGCCTGTTGTGCGTTGTGGGTCTGCATCGGACATCTCCTTGGTGTTGAAAGTCGTCTTCATGACGTAGGGGGCTTGCCCCTTCGAGTCCGTTCGACGTGATGCCGTTGGGTCTCGACTTTCACCTTAGGCGCCGAGCGACGAATCCAGTTATAAGAAATTACTTATAAAAATATCAGTGGAATTAGATATTCAGATGAAGCCATAGGGCCGCGCGGAAGTCGCTTGGGCTGATATACTGCGGCGTTTTGGCGCTCCGGGTCCTGTGTCTCGCGACCGGGCCGGCTTGGCTCACGTCATGCAGGCCGCAGGTGCGCCCTTCGATTCCACTGTGCCGGAGGCCTCCGTGACTACCTCATCGCCCTTGATCATCGCACTCGATTATCCCTCCATGGACGCCGCGCTGTGCATGGCGGACCGACTGGACCCCGAGCGCTGTCGTCTCAAGGTTGGCAAGGAGCTGTTCACCCGCAGCGGCCCCAATGTGCTCGAAGCGCTGCATGGCCGGGGTTTCGAGGTCTTTCTCGACCTCAAGTTTCACGATATTCCCAATACCGTGGCGGCTGCCGTTCAGGCGGCGGCAGAGCAAGGCGTGTGGATGGTCAATGTTCATGCCAGCGGCGGCGCCCGCATGATGGAAGCGGCGCGCGAACGGCTCGATAGAGAGGGCCTTGCGACCCGCCTGATCGCGGTGACGGTGCTGACCAGCATGACCGCCGAGGAACTTGCAGCTACTAATGTTTCGGTAGCCCTGGACGAGCAGGTGGAGCACCTGGCGCGACTGGCCAAGGCCAGCGGGATGGATGGTGTGGTGTGCTCGGCGCAGGAGTCGGCGCGTCTCAAGGCAGCCTGTGGCGAAGACTTCCTCAAGGTCACCCCGGGTATTCGCCCGAGCTTTGCCCAGGCCGGCGATCAGCGCCGAATCATGACCCCGCGCGAGGCCATGGACGCCGGTAGCACGCACCTGGTGGTGGGAAGACCTGTCACTCAGGCAGAAGACCCGATGGCAGCGTTAGAGGCGATCGAGAAGGAGCTGAAAGAGGCGTAACCCAGTCGGAGTCGGCTGACCACGATTTTGATCAAGTCAGGCAGAAGACCCGATGGCCGCACTCGAGGCGATCGAGAAGGAGTTAGAGGCCAAGTGACCGCTACTCTCCCTCTATACCGGTGATGGGTTTGGTGGTGCCCCAATTCCTGCATCTGGGGCACTGCCAGTGCAGGTGTTCACCTGAGAAGCCGCAGCGCCGGCAGCGGTGGCGGGGGAGCGCCTTGATAAGCGGTTGGGTGTGCTGGCGCAGCAGGTCGAAACGGGGGTCGCCTTCGCTTGCCTCGCTGCGCTGGTAAAGTCCCATCAGATAGTCCACCCCACCCAGGCTCGGCTCCTTCCTGAGCTGTTCGGTGATCAGCGCGATCGCCTCTTCATCACTCCCTCGAACCTGGCGCAGCGTTTGTGCCAACAGCAGCATTACGCTGGTACAGGGATTCAGCTCTAGCAGCCGGTGCAGGTGCGCGATCAGTCCCTCGGCGTCGTCAAGAAGCTGATAGGTGCGTTCCAGCGGCTCAAGCAGCGTCGGGATAAAGTCGGCGTCCTGCTGGGGAATGCGATCCAGATGCTTGAGCGCCTGGCGGTACTGGCCGGTGTCGTGGCACAACTCGGCCTGGATCAGGTTGGCACGGATGCAGCGTTCGTCGATGGAAAGCGCCTGCTTCAGGTGCTTTCTGGCGATGCCGTGGCTATTGGATGCTCGCGCCTCTTCGGCCAGTTCGCAGTGCCAGTGGGCGGCGGCCCGACGCAGGTCATCATGGCGTCGGGTCAACTGGGGAACGGCCTCGTCGATCGCCTGTTGCCATTCACCCTCGCGCTCGAACAGATCCACCAGCAGCCGCTTGGCATGGTGGCGTACTTCGGCGTGGATTTCTTCCTTGACCAGCCCCTTCAGCAGCCGTTCGGCGCGATCGTGCAGACCCAGCTGCAGAAAGTCCCGGGACAGCTCGAGCTGCACCCAGGCTCCCTGGTGGCCGTCCAGGAAAGGACGTGCGAGCAGGTTCTGGTGAATCTTTACGGCGCGGTCGGCCTCACCGCGAGAGCGAAACAGGTTCCCCAGGGTGACGTGGGTCTCGATGGTATCGCTGTTGACCTCCAACGCAGAGATGAAGGTCTCGATGGCCCGGTCCTGCTGATCGTTGAGCAGGTAGTTCAGACCGACAAAGTAGTCGCGGTGCAGGCTTGGGGCGGGGCGTTCTTGCTGTCGACTCTCCCGCCGGCCGAGCGCCCAGCCAATGGCGAGGGCGACGACCAGCAGGCCCAGCAGCAGAAGATCGGGCATTCAGGGAAGTTCCTTCATCTCCTGCACGCGAAGACGGTCGAGTTCCTTGCGCTGCTGCTGGTTGTGGCGTTGGGCGCGAGTCAGCAGGGCGCGCAGCCGAATGTAGACGCCGCTCATCGCCAGCATGCCAAGCAGCACACCGACAGCCAGGGAGGCCAGCAGCCATACCGACAGGGAGGCCTCGGGCAATTCGAACCAGATGAGGTTCAGCGGCAGGGCCTGTTGGTTGTTGGTCGCGAACAGGATACCGATGACCAGTACCGCCAGCAGAATGATGGCCATGATCAGGCCTTTTAGCCAACGCATGTGTGACTTCCCATAGTGAGACAAAGAGAACGGAGAGAGCGGTTGTCAGCGAACTCAGTAGCCCAGCGCACGGCTGGCGTCGACTTGTTCGCGCAACTCCTTTCCGGGCTTGAAGTGTGGCACGAACTTGCCTTCCAGCTCCACCGCTTCACCTGTCTTGGGGTTGCGGCCGACCCGGGGCTCCCGATAGTGCAGAGAGAAACTGCCAAAACCCCGTATCTCGACCCGCCCACCATCGGCGAGGGTATCGGTGATGTCATCCAGAATGAGGCGCACCGCGGCCTCGACGTCCTTGATCGACAGCTCCGGCTGCCGCATGGAGATCTGCTCTATCAGTTCGGACTTTGTCATCGGTTGTCTCCGTGAGTCCCACCTGGGTGTTGAGCGCTGGCCAAGCCAGTGGCGAAGGCCGTATCCGTCACAGCCTCTTGTTTTTAGATAGCATACTTTTCAAGTCTTGAGAAAACAACGCACTACATTCGTGGCAATGATCTTGCGCCGGGTCACCTTCGGGATACGCCGGCGGCTGCCTGGCGGATCGTGCTGCGGTATACTGAGGCCACACATTCCATCCCTGACGAGGTTCCCCTTGGATCAACCGTCTTCCGTGGCCTCCCGCCTCGAGGCCGAGCGCAAGCGACTGCACTGGCACTCCCGCCGTGGCATGTGGGAGCTGGACCTCTTGCTGCTGCCGTTTCTCGAGCATTGCTACGATGAACTCGACGAGGCCGATCAGGCCGCCTATCGCCAGCTGATCACCGAAGAGGACCAGGACCTGTTCATGTGGTTGATGCGTCGCGAGTGGCCGGAAGAGCCCAGCCGTCGCCGTATCGTGCAGATGATCGTGGACTATGCCGAGACCAGCGGTCACGGTCACAATCGGGGCCTCTGAGCAGCAGCATCTCTTCCAGGGGGCGCTGGTGGCGACCATCGCGCTGGTCGTCGCCGGCGCCACGCCCTCGCCGGTGGGGGCGCTACTCACCGCAGTTCTCTGCAGCAGACTGATTCATGCCCACCGCCATCCGTTTCAGGGTCAGCTAAGGTGCCTGGTCGAGAGTGAGCCAGCAGCGACAGCTGGGGCAACGCTGGGCGCCGTGGATGACGAGCAAACCGAAGAGGTGGGCCTTTCCGTATGGCAGCGTCGGCAGCGACGCCTTCTGCGCGCCCTGAGTCAGGCGCTTATGCGCTGGTGGGGCAAACCCAAGGCCCCGGTACCTGGGCGTTGGCAGTGGTGTCCGTTGGCGTCATCTGCGGGCAAATCCGTGAGGCTTTATTCGGATGACGCTGACTGGCGCGAGATCGAGCTGACCTGCGAAAGCGTAGGCGCCAGGCTGATCTCCCTGCGTTGGCAGGGGCACACCCACTGGCTGTGGCCCGATTCGATGACACCCGAGGAACACCGTGTGCTGAGACGTTACCTGCTTGGCATGCCTGTGGCGTTGGGTTCTCAGACGTCAAAACGGCAATGACAGCTGTTGCCTGGCTTCCTGTGGCACCAGGCGCACGCCGACGCCGAGCAGGCGCACCGGGCGGTGGGCGCGTTGCCAGGCCTGGTCGAGCAGTTGGCGGTAGCTGGCGAGATCCGGCTCCAGGCCCTTCGACTCCAGGGTGGTGGTGGTGAAGTCGTCAAAGCGCACCTTGACGAACACACCGGCCAGGGGCGGGCGACCATTGCGGTCGATGCGCGCCTTCAACTTCTCGCAGAGGGTGACCAGCGCCTGCTGGGCCGCGGCCAGATCCGGCAGGTCCCGGCCGTAGGTGCTTTCGACGCTGATCGACTTGCGTTCGCGCTCCACCTTGACCGGGCGCTCGTCGATGCCGCGGGCGAGTTCATAGAGGCGTCGCCCGAATTTGCCGAACTCGTCCAGCAGCTTGTCGATGGGCTGTTCGCGCAGCTCCTCACAGGTGGTGATGCCCAGCGCGTCCAGGCGGGCGCCGGTGGCGGGCCCCACGCCGTGAAGCTTGCGCACCGGCAGGGCCAGCACGAAGCTTTCCACCTGGTCGGGTGGGATCACCGTCAGCCCATCCGGCTTGTCCCAGTCGCTGGCGATCTTGGCCAGGAACTTGGACGGTGCCGCCCCCACCGACACCGTGATGCCGGTGCGCGCCAGACACTCCTCCTTCAGCCAGCGGGCCATCCAGGTGGCGCTGCCCTTGAATCCCTCGACATCGCTGACGTCCAGATAGGCCTCGTCCAGCGACAGCGGTTCGACCAGTGGTGTCAGCTCATGGAAGATCGCCTGAATTTGCCTCGACACCTCGCGGTACTTGTCGAAGTCCGGCGGTACCAGCGTCAGTTCCGGGCACAGGCGAAGCGCGCGGGCGGTCGGCATCGCCGAATGGATGCCGAACTTGCGCGCCGGATAGTTGCAGGTGGTGATGACGCCGCGGCCCTCGCGCGCGCCGCCCACCGCCAGCGGAATGTCCCGCAGGGCGGGATTGTCGCGCATCTCGACCGCGGCGTAGAAGCAGTCGCAGTCGGCATGCAGAATCTTGCGTACGGGTGCTGGCATGGGCGGGCAGGCGCTGGCACGACGTCGGTGAAACGGCGACTAGCCCAGGGCCTGGCCGTTGCCACCGCGAATGACCCCAACCCCGACGCCCTCGATATCCAGGCTGTCGCGGCGCAGGTCCAGGGTGATGGGTGCGAAGTCGGGGTTCTCGGCCTCCAGGGTGACCTGATGGCCGTCACGCTGGAAGCGCTTGACCGTCACCTCATCTTCCAGGCGTGCTACCACAATCTGGCCGTTGCGGATGCGCTCGGTGCGATGCACCGCCAGCAGGTCACCCTCCAGGATGCCGACGTCCTTCATCGACAGCCCGCGCACGCGTAGAAGATAGTCTGCGCGGGGGGTGAAGTAGTCCGGCGGCAGCGGGCAGTAGCGGTCGATGTGCTCGGCGGCGAGGATCGGGCTGCCGGCGGCGACCTCGCCGATGATCGGCAGGCCCTGCGAGGGGCTGGCTTCCTGGGGCGACTCGTTGGCGGCGCCGGAGTCTGCCTCCTGGGCCGGCAGGCGGATGCCGCGAGAGGTGCCGCGAATCACGCGAATCGCACCCTTGCGCTCGAGCGCCCGCAGGTGCTCTTCGGCAGCATTGGGGGAGCGAAAGCCCAGGGCGCGTGAAATCTCCGCGCGGGTGGGCGGGTACCCCAGCTCGTTCATGGTCTTGACGATAAAGTCATAGACGTTTTGCTGGCGAGGGGTCAGGGGACGTGTCATGCGGCCTCCCACGGGCGGCGATGGAACAGGGTGGCTTGGCGGCGGCTTGCTGCCGGCGCTTGCCAGTGCTGAGGGCGTCAATGCTCGCCCTTGGTGAAGTGTACAGTATGGATGTACATCCAGTAAAACCGCGAAAGGCCAGGAATAGTGTGCCAGGGCACTGGTGTAGTGGGCCGCCACCTGATGCATTCGTTTGAAACAGGGTGGAGCCAGGGTTGATTGTGCGAGAAGGGCGGCTCCCTTACACTCAAGCCAGTATTCAAACAATTGTTTCCAACTGCCCTTGACAAGACTGGACGGAGCCCGCGAATGGCCCAGACCGATACCGTGACGCGCATCCTGGACACCGCCGAGGTGCTTTTCGCCGAACGCGGCTTCGCGGAAACGTCGCTGCGCAACATTACCGGCAAGGCCAAGGTCAACCTGGCCGCCGTCAACTACCACTTCGGCTCCAAGAAGGCGCTGATCCAGGCGGTGTTCTCCCGCTACCTGGATCCCTTCTCCGATCGCTTTCATGCCGCTATCGACGAACTCGAGCGTGGTTACGGTGATCGCGTGATTCCGCTGGAGGTGCTGCTCGAGACCATGGCCCGCACCGTACTCGAGGTACCGGCCGAGCGGCACAGCCTCAAGGTGTTCATGCGCCTGCTGGGGCTGGCCTACAGTCAGGCCCAGGGACATCTGCGTCGCTATATCCAGGACCAGTACGGCACCGTGTTCACCCGTTTCGTGGCGCTGGTGCGCAAGGCCACGCCGGAGCTGCCGGACTCCGAGCGCTTCTGGCGTCTGCACTTTGCGCTGGGCACCGTAATCTTTACCCTGTCTGGGCTCGATGCCCTGCGCGACATCGCCGAGAAGGACTACGACGAGCACGTCTCGGTACGCGACCTGGTGCGCCGCATGATGCCGGTGGTGGTATCGGCGCTGAAAGCGCCACTGCCGGAGCCGGCGCCGACGACGCCACCGGCGACGCGCGAGCCAACTGCATAAGCCATCAAGGGAGTCAGGGTGATGCATACCCCGCAACTGGCAGCGCTTCCCCCCAGCGAGGGCGTGTGGGTGGAGGTCGACACCGCCCGCCAGCAGCTGACGCTATGGCGGGGTCAAGACCTCGCCTGGCAATGCCTGGTGTCCACCGGTGCTGCCGGTACGGGCCAGCAAGAGGGCAGCGGCCAGACCCCACTGGGCTGGCACCAGATCCGTGCGGCCATCGGTGAGGGGCAGCCCGTGGGCTGCGTCTTTCGTGGCCGTCGGCCCACCGGTGAGGTCTACAGCGAGGCCCTAGGCCAGGCCCAGCCAGAGCGGGACTGGATCCTGACCCGGATTCTCTGGCTCAGCGGACTGGAGCCGGGCTTCAATCGAGGCGGCGACGTCGATTCCCAGCGCCGCTATATCTATTTTCACGGCACCCCGCCGGACAAGCCCATGGGGGTGGCCGACTCCCATGGCTGTATTCGCCTGCGTGACGACGACCTGTTGCGGCTGTTCGATGAAGCCACGCCCGGCACGCCGGTGTGGCTGCATGACTGATCACGTCCACTGATCAAGCCAATGCAGACGTCAATAAAGGCCTCACTAAGCGAAGCGCTCGTCGGCTCAGGCTTCGTCAAGTCAGGGCTTCTCAGGTCACGATTCGTCATGCCTGGATTCATCAGTCCGGGGCTTGGTCAGATGACGTTGCCCAATTGGAAGATGGGCAGATACATCGCCAGCACCAGGCCGCCCACCACCACACCCAGCACCACGATGATCAGCGGCTCCAGCAGACTGGTCAGGGTGTCGACACGATCATCCACCTCGCGCTCGAAGTGATCCGCCACCCGCGTCAGCATGCTGTCCAGCGCGCCGGCTTCCTCGCCGATGGCCACCATCTGCAGCGCCAGCGTCGGGAAGCGCCTGGTCGCCCGCATCGCCAGATGGAGTCGCTGGCCGCTGGCGACCTCGCTCTGCACTGCCGACACCGCCTGGCAGTAGACATCATTGCCGCAGGCGCCGGCGGCGGTCTTCAGCGCTTCCACCAAGGGCACGCCCGCGGCGAAGGCGGTGGCCAGGGTGCGACAGAAGCGTGCCACCGAGGCCTGTTCCAGGATCGTTCCTACCACCGGTAGCCTGAGCGCCAGGCCGTGAGCGCCGAAGCGCGCCCTGGCCGAGCGCTTGACCCACCATCTCGCCGCACCGGCCATCACACCTGCGCTTCCCAGCAGCACCAGCCACCATTGCTGGGCGAACTCCGAAAGCTCGATGGTCAGCCGAGTCAGCGGGGGCAGGCTTGCCCCGACGCCCTCGAACATCTGCTCGAACTGGGGTACCACCTTGATCAGCAGGATGGCGCTTACCGCGATGCCCACCGCCACCACCGTGGAGGGATACCACAGCGCCTTGCGAACCCGCGCCTTCAATCGCTCGCGCTTTTCCAGGTGGCCGGCCAAACGCTCGAGCATGCGGTCCAGTGTACCCGACTGCTCACCGGCAGCGACCAGATTGACGTACAGCGCATCGAAGGTGAGCGGGTGGCGGGACAGTGCCTGGGCCATGCTGGCCCCGGCGCTGACGTCCATGCCCAGTGCCTGAACGACTAGCCGCATGGCTGGCTTTGAAAGACTTTCGCCCAGCACGTGAAAGGCCTGCAACAACGGCACGCCGGCGGTCAGCAGGGTCGCCAGCTGGCGCGAGAACAGGGTGAGATCCCGGGGCGATATCTGGCGTTCGAAGCGCGCAAGCGTGCCGCCCTGGCGCAGCTTGCGCGGGATCACACCAAGCTGATGCAACTGGCGTTGGGCCTCGGGACGGCCGGTTGCCAGCAGCACCCCGCTGCGCCGCTGGCCCTGGCGATCCTCGCCTTTCCAGTGCCAGCACCTCTGGCGCGGATGCTGGGGGGCGGAACGGCGTGCGCTGCGCAGGTGGTCGCGTGACCCGCTTGACCCGTTTGACACGGCTGAAAGGTGGCTGTGGCCAGTGTGGGAACCCGATCCGCCGGAGGCAGAAGAGGTTGGCTCTCCCGGCGTTGCATCAGACGTGTAGCCACCCACCTGCCCGGGGGGCCTAGGAGGAGAGGCCGGCGAGGACGACGACAGGGACGAAGAGGCAGGCGGAGCCGTCGAAGGCGAACGATGACGAAAGGGCACGTGTCGGTGGACTCAAATGGTGGAGGGAAGGGCCGCGGTCTCACGCGGCGGTCTCAAACGGCGGTGATGCGGCAGACCTCGGCCAGACTGGTCACGCCTTCGAGCACCCGATCAAGGCCGCTGCGACGAAGATTCGGGTAGCCCTGGGCTCGGGCCAGGGCGTCGAAGTCATCGGCGCTGCCCCCTTCCAGGATCAGCCGGCGCATGCGTTGGTCCACCGGCACCACCTCAAATAGCCCGACCCGCCCCTTGTAGCCCTGGGTGCAGTGACGACAGCCCACGGCCTCGTACAGCTCGGCGATATCGGCCTCAGCCTGGGTCAGCCCCTGTTGCACCAGCACCTCTGCAGGCAGGGTGACCGGGGACCGACAATGACTGCACAGGCGCCTGGCCAGGCGTTGGGCCACGATCAAGCTGACCGCACTGGCGATATTGAAGGCTTCGATGCCCATGTTCGACAGTCGCGACAGGGTGTCGGCGGCGGAATTGGTGTGCAGCGTGGACAGCACCAGGTGGCCGGTCTGGGCGGCCTTGATCGCGATCTCGGCGGTTTCCCGATCGCGCACCTCGCCGACCATCACCACGTCCGGGTCCTGGCGCAGAAAGGCTCGCAGCGCATTGGCGAAGTCCAGGCCAATCCGGGGCGCCACATTGACCTGATTGATCCCGGACAGCTTGATCTCCACCGGATCCTCGGCGGTACAGATGTTGCGCTCGACAGCGTTGAGCTGATGGATGCCGGTGTACAGCGTCACCGTCTTGCCGCTGCCGGTGGGACCGGTGACCAGAATCATCCCCTGGGGGCTTGCCAGGGCGGTCTCGAACAGCCGGCGCTGGTCAGGCGAAAAGCCGAGCTGCTCGATACCCAGACGTGCCGACCTGGAGCCCAGTAGCCTGAGCACGATCTTCTCGCCGTAGACGGTAGGCAGCGAGTTGACCCTGAAGTCGATGTCCTCGCCATCGTCGAGCTGGACCTTGATGGTGCCGTCCTGGGGCAGGCGGCGTTCCGAGATGTCCATCCGCGCCATCACCTTGAGGCGCGAGGCGATGCGCCCGCGAAGGTTAAGCGGCGGCTGGGCCACTTCGTGGAGCAGACCATCGATGCGAAAGCGCACCCGAAAGGACTCCTCGAAGGGCTCGAAGTGGATGTCCGAGGCACGCTTTCTTACCGCGTCACGCAGGATAGTATTGACGAACTTCACCACCGGCGCGTCATCGGCCTGGTCGTTCAGACTGGAGCTGAGCCCGGAACCCAGCCCGGCATGGAGCTCCTCGTCCAGATCTGCATCCTTTTCAGTGTCGAAAGCCACGCCCTGGCCAGAAGTCAGATCCGACTGCCGTGACGGATGCATCTTTCCCGACCGCTCGTCGGCGCCCGCACTGTTCGCGCCTGAGGCACCAAGCGCGCCCAGAGCGACGGCGATTGCGCCATCATCGGGGCGATCGGCACCCAGGTAGGCGTCGAGCAGCACGCGGATCTGATCCAATGGTGCCAGCGCCGGCTTCAAGCTCTTGCCGGTGACGAACTGCAGCTCACCCAGGCGGGCAAGAGTAGAAGGGTAGGGCACCGCCACGTGCAACTGATGATCATCGAGGCTAAGCGGCAGCACCGAATGCTCGCGCAACAGGGCCTCGGGGAAGTGAGAGAGCGGCGGCAGTTCGCTCGGCTCCCGCTGCTGTAGATCGACAAACGGCAGGTCGTATTCTTCTGCCGCTGCACGGGTCGCTGGCCCGACACTGACCAGTTCATGCTCCACCAGGTAGCGCAACAGCGTGCTGTGGCTGTCCTGAGCCTCTCGCTCGGCTCGCAGCGCCGCCGGAGGGCTCAATAACCCTTGTGACACCAGCCGTTGGGCCAGTCCACTGTTTGGCCCCTGCGGCGAGCCGTTTCCGAACCCCTGGTCAAATGGCACAGCACCCTCCCTAAAAGTGGGCCCCACGATGGGCCCGATAGCTCCCGTCGGCGACATTCTGAATCTAGCCGTCAGTCTACCCCGCGATAGAACGCCCATAGAGGCCGCACAGGCGGTTTTGTTATCCGAACCCGAACTGGCGTCAAGGTTTGGGCGTCTAGCCCTCAGAGGCGCCCGCAGCGCCAAGTAAGATGCTCCGAACCCGGTAGGGCGGCGTTATGGGGGTTGATGGCCTGGCTCAGCGCCATTTTCGCCATGCCGCACCACCGGTCAGGAAGTGCGCCACCGTGAAACGGCAAAAAAGCCAACAGGGAGCATCAGACATGGAAGACAGTAAAAGCAGTACCAGTAATTCAGAGCAGAGCGGAACCGTGATACCGGCAGGGCAGGGCGGCTTTACCCTGATAGAGCTGTTGGTGGTGGTGGCCATCATCGGGCTGCTGTCAGCCATCGCCATACCGCAGTACACCAACTTTCAGAAGCGTGCCGCGGTAAATGCCTGCAAGGAAGAGTTGGCGGCGGCCAGGACGGCCTTGGCGGTTGATGGGACCTTTGATGAAGACTCGCCGGACATGGCTAATGCGTATGCGTGGTCTGCATGTCTGGATTCAAGTATTGCCTATACCGCTCCCACCACGACGGAAGAAGGTTCGCTCCTGGGCTGGCCATCCCCGAGTCAATTCGCGGTAGCAGACAATGCCGCCACACTCGTCCTGCCCAAGGTCATTGATATCGATAGTCCTTGAGACCAGGCGGGGAAGCGCCAATCGCGTGCTCCCATGCGCCAGGCCGCTGGCGTCGGGGCTTGGCACCTGGATTCAGGCAACAAGGAGCAGGATCTATTGGAATATCCGTCCATAATCCACCACGGTGGCGCCGAAGGCGTCACCGGTAGCTGCCACCGGCTACAGATTTCTCCTGACCACGCCATCCTCATCGATTGCGGGCTATTTCAGGGAGAGGACCTCAAGGGCCAGTCCAGCTTCGAGCGGCACCAGATCGAATTTCCGATCGACGACGTCATCGCCCTGGTGGTGACCCACGTACATATCGACCATATCGGTCGCCTGCCCTACCTGATGGCAGCAGGGTTCAAGGGCCCCATCATCTGTACCCCACCGAGTGCGCGGTTGCTGCCGCTGGTGATCGAGGATGCGCTTAAAATCGGCTTTACCCGTGACCGCAGGCTAATCGAACGGTTTCTTGATACCGTTGAAATTCATCTTGATCCAAGTCCTTATGGTGCTTGGAAAAGCTTGCTGAACGAAGAGCGTCACAAGGTCAAGGTGCGTCTACAGAACGCGGGGCATATACTCGGTTCAGCATACGTCGAAATTGATGTTGAGGACGAGCGCGCGAGTCTGGATAATCGCTACGTCTTCTCGGGGGACCTTGGGCCGCCCGACACCCCGCTGTTGCCGGATCCCACACCACTGGAGCGGGCAGACGTCCTGGTGCTCGAGAGCACCTACGGCGATAGAAGGCATGAAGGTCGCAGGACGCGGCGCGCACAGCTCAAGGAAATGATTTATCGTGCACAGCGCGAGGGCGGTAGCGTGGTCATTCCAGCCTTCAGCATCGGCCGCACCCAAGAGCTGCTCTACGAAATAGAAACCCTCTTGCACGAGCGGAAGGAAGGAGAGAAAGGCGAACGCCCCCTGATCATCGTCGATTCACCGCTGGCTGCCCGCTTCACCGAAGTATACCGAGACCTAAAGCCCTGGTGGGACAGCGAAGCCAAGGCACGACTCGATGACGGCCGCCACCCCCTCAGCTTCGATGGCCTGGTCACCGTGGACAGCCACGACGACCACCTCGACATGGTCGAACACCTCGCCACCACCAACACCTGGGCCATCGTCATCGCCGCCAGCGGCATGGTCACCGGGGGCAGGATAGTTAACTACCTCAAGCGACTGCTACCAGACCCCCGGCACACTGTTCTGTTTGTGGGGTACCAGGCAGAGGGCACGGCTGGAAGGCAGATTCAGCGGGCGAAACGGGGAGCCGAAGTCGTTGTCGACGGAGAGCGGATGGCGGTGAATGCCCACGTCAAGAGTATTTCGGGGTTTTCTGCACATGCGGATCAATACGATTTGTTGCGGTTTGTGATTGATCTTGGTGGTAAAGTAAAAAAAGTTCGGCTTGTACACGGAGAGGAAGCCAGCCAAAGGGAGTTGGCGCGATATCTTCAGAGAAATGTTGAAAGAATAGAAGATATAACGTTCGTGTAGTTGTAGATGAATTCGTAAATAGTGGTGAAGAGTGCTTTTGCATATCGCTTTTCTATCAATAAAACAAAATCGCAAATGCATGTGTATTAGTTGGTTGATAGAAGATTAATACGCTTTGACTAGCGGTTTGTTCTATATTTTTGTTATCTGATGTCTCATAGGGAGAGGTATGGAACCCTCCGCCTTTCTTACATTGTTTACAATTTTATTTACCCTAGTGATGCTGGCGGCAACACGGATTTCCCCTGATGTGATACTCATGGGAGCCTTGTCGGTCTTGGTGGTCTCCGGAGTGTTGGCTCCCGCTGATGCTTTGGCCGGATTCTCCAACCCGGGTGTGATGACCATTGCTACTCTTTATGTTGTTGCGGCAGGGTTGAAGGAGACCGGAGCTATTCAGTGGCTTGCCCACCGATTGTTAGGGCAGCCGAAGCGTCTGAAGCAGGCTCAGTTTCGCGTGCTCCTGCCAGCCTCCGGGTTGAGTGCCTTCATGAACAACACTACGGTTGTTGCAATGTTCATCCCGGCGATTCAGGAGTGGGCTGGACGCCTGCGACTACCGCCCTCGAAGTTGCTGCTTCCACTGAGCTATGCGGCGATCATCGGGGGTACCTGTACCTTGATCGGTACAAGTACGAACTTGGTCATCGATGGACTTCTACAGTCAGAAATGGGAGTCGGCCTTGGCATGTTCTCTCTAGCATGGGTCGGGCTACCCCTCGTGCTGGTCGGTGGCACGTTTTTATATATTTTTTCCGATCGGCTGCTTCCTGATAGGCAAGGCGTCTTGGAGCAGTTGGAGATGGCTCGCGAGTATGCAGTCGAAGTAATTGTCGATGGTAAGGGGCCGCTGGTGGGGCGGAGTATCGCAGAGGCTGGCTTGAGGCATTTGAGTCACGGCTACCTGGCAGATATCGAGCGTCAAGGGCGTCTGCTCACTGCTGTGCCTCCTGATACTCAATTGTCCGCGGGCGATGTTCTGATATTCATCGGGGCACCCGAATGTGCAAGAGAGCTGCGGCGGATCCACGGCTTGCGGCCCGCCGGGGGGGATGTGCATAAACTTGATATCGAGCACCATCGCCGTTGTCTCGTGGAAGCTGTGATCGGTCCTGACTTTGTGGGGCTTGGGCAGACAGTACGAGAGTCCCGTTTTCGTTCACGCTATCAGGCCGTCATTCTTTCAATTTCGCGCCATGGCAAGCGTTTGCCGGGAAAGCTAGGGAATATCAGTCTTCAGGTCGGCGATACACTGCTGCTAGAGACCGCGCAGGATTTTGTCGATCAGTATCGCTACCGCAAGGATTTTTTGCTTGTCAGCGGCCTCAACGACTCGACCCCTCCTGATTTTCGTAAAGCTCCTTTGGCACTCGGTATACTCGCTGCCATGGTAGTGGTTAGCGCTTCTGGCTTGCTGTCGATCCTCGAGGCGGCTTTGTTGGCGGGAGGGGGCATGCTGATGACGCGATGCGTACCGGCGAGCAAGGCGCGTCGTTCAGTCGATCTTAGTGTGCTGGTCGTCATCTCTGCGTCCTTCGCCTTGGGCGCTGCCATGCGCGAGACTGGAGCAGCCAGCCAGATTGCCCAGTGGCTATTGCTGGCCGATGACTTATCTCCTTGGTTAGCTCTGGTGCTGGTCTATATTTTGACAGTGGCCTTCACCGAATTGATTACTAATAATGCCGCTGCTGTACTGATGTTCCCCATCGCGGTCTCGGTGGCAGAGCAGTTAGGGGTCGATTTTAAGCCTTTCGTGATAGCGATAATGTTTGCTGCTTCGGCAAGTTTCATGACGCCGTTAGGCTACCAGACAAACCTGATGGTGCTGGGGCCTGGTGGGTATTGTTTTACCGATTACCTTCGTCTTGGGGCCCCGCTGAGTTTTGTTATTGGAGTGACTTCGCTTGGGTTGATACCGCTAGTGTGGCCCTTCTAACTGGAAAGTGTCCGCGGACCTATTTGTTACAGGTGCTTGTTTTGACAGATTTTGTAACGGTTGATTTTCGAGCCCGCTTGCTAGAGGGTGTCCGCTCTGCTGGGCACGAAGTAATGGCCATCTATCAGCGTGACTTTGGGGTTGAATTAAAGAATGATGCTAGTCCACTGACGGAAGCAGATGTGGTATCGCATCACGCCTTGGTCGATCTGCTGCGGAGTATTACACCAGAAGTTCCGGTTCTGTCCGAAGAGTCTGCAGACATTTCTTTCGAGGCTCGGCAATCCTGGGGTCGCTATTGGCTCATTGATCCGCTTGACGGAACCAAAGAATTTGTCAAAAAGAATGGGGAGTTTACTCTCAACGTTGCATTGATCGAGGACGGTGTACCAGTATTTGGCATCGTTCATGCTCCAGCATTAGGTGCTGGGGCAGGAACTACTTGGTTTGGGCAACAAAACCTTGGCGCCTGGAAGCAGTTTGATGGAGGGCAGCCCACACCCATTGCCGTGCGCGAGTTGCCGGGCGTAAATCATGAAGCCTGGAAAATAGTCGGTAGCCGGTCTCATGGTTCTGACGAATTCGAGGCCTTTTGTAGCGCACTGCCGGAACATGAGCGCGTATCTATGGGCAGTTCATTAAAACTCTGTTTAGTCGCAGAAGGTGCCGCCGACCTTTATCCACGTCTAGCGCCTACTTGCGAATGGGACACTGCTGCAGCTCAGGCGATTGTAACCGCTGCAGGGGGTAGCGTACTCAATGCGTATACCCTAGCCCCCCTTCGTTGCAATCAGCAAGAGAGTTTTCTGAATCCTTTTTTCGTGGTTTGTGGTCAGCAAGATGAGCGCTGGATAAGGGCTTTGAAAGAGAGTCTTAATTAGGGGTTGCCTCAACTAATAGACTTTGCTTTGCAAGGTCTGTGGCGCACTCCGTTCTATATTTGTAAGAAAATCTGACAGTGTGAACTGCCGCGACAATATTTTTGAATATATTGGAAGGTCATAATGGAGATAACCCCCGAACGCCAGACTCACCTCAAGCAACTCGAGGCAGAGTCGATCCACATCATCCGTGAAGTAGCAGCAGAATTCCGAAACCCAGTGATGCTGTATTCCATCGGAAAGGATTCCTCGGTGATGCTGCATCTGGCCCGTAAGGCTTTCTATCCGGGAACACCTCCTTTTCCTTTGATGCACGTCAACACGACCTGGAAGTTTCGGGAGATGATCGAGTTTCGAGACCGTATGGCGAAAGACGCTGGTATGGAGCTCATCGAGCATATTAATGAGGAAGGACGAGCCGCTGGGATTAATCCCTTTGATCATGGTAGTTCAAAGTACACCGATATTATGAAGACCCAGTCGCTGAAGCAGGCGCTGGACAAACATCGTTTTGATGCCGCCTTTGGTGGGGCGCGTCGTGACGAAGAAGCTAGCCGCGCCAAGGAAAGAGTGTTCTCTTTCCGCGACAAGTATCACCGCTGGGACCCTAAGAACCAGCGTCCCGAGCTGTGGAATACCTACAATGCCAAGGTGAACAAGGGGGAGTCTATCCGCGTCTTCCCGCTGTCCAACTGGACGGAACTGGATATCTGGCAATACATCTATCTCGAGTCGATTCCCATTGTACCGCTGTACTTCTCTGCTCCTCGTCCGGTGGTCAATCGTGATGGCATGGACATCATGGTCGACGATGACCGGATGCCACTTGAGGATGGCGAGGTTCCCCAAGAGAAATGGGTGCGCTTCCGCACCCTTGGCTGCTACCCGCTAACGGGTGCTGTGGAGTCCAAGGCCACAACGCTTCCAGAAATCATTCAGGAAATGCTGCTGACGAGGACCTCCGAGCGCAGTGGACGCGCCATCGACCACGACCAGGCTGGGTCGATGGAAAAGAAAAAACGCGAAGGCTATTTCTAAAGGGAGCGGATTCATGGCACACCAATCAGAACTTATTGGCGACGACATCGAGCAGTACCTGAAAGAGCACGAGAATAAGGATCTGCTGCGTTTCATTACCTGCGGCAGCGTCGATGATGGCAAGTCGACCCTGATCGGACGGCTGCTGCATGACTCCAAGATGATTTATGAAGATCAACTGGCTGCAATTACCCAAGCATCCAAGACCAGCGGTACCACCGGAGAGGACGTTGATCTGGCGTTGCTGGTAGATGGTCTGCAGTCGGAACGTGAGCAAGGCATCACCATCGATGTTGCCTATCGCTTCTTCTCCACTGATAGGCGTAAGTTCATTATAGCCGATACGCCCGGGCACGAGCAGTACACCCGCAACATGGCGACCGGCGCCTCTACCGCCAGTCTGGCAGTAATCCTCATTGATGCACGTTACGGGGTTCAGACTCAGACTCGTCGCCACAGCTTTATTGCTGATCTCCTGGGCATCCAGCACCTTGTGGTGGCGATCAACAAGATGGACCTTGTCGACTATTCGCAGTCGCGCTATGACGAGATTGTTGCCGAGTACCAGAAGATTGCCGATAAGCTGAATGCGCCTGACATTCGCTTCGTACCGCTTTCCGCTCTGAAAGGCGATAATGTCGTTAATCGTAGTGAGCACATGGAGTGGTATGAAGGCCCTGCCTTGCTTGAGCTGCTGGAGACGGTCGAGGTCACACACGATCAGAATCTGCGTGACCTGCGACTGCCTGTTCAGTATGTCAACCGTCCCAATCTCGACTTCAGGGGGTACTGTGGTACCTTGGCAGCGGGCGTAATGAGTCCGGGGCAGAAGGTGAGGGCGCTGCCCTCTGGTAAGGTCTCTACGGTCGAGCGACTGGTCACCTGGGACGGTGACCTTGAAGCGGCCTATCCTGGACAAGCGATTACCGTAACGTTGACAGATGAAATCGATATATCGCGCGGTGATTGGCTGGTGGCGGAGAATGACAAGGTACCGCTGGCTAGTGGCTTCGAGGCCGATATCGTCTGGATGCATGAGACAGCACTGGAGCCGGGTAAACTCTATGATATAAAGCTGGCGACACGAGATGCGGCAGGCAAGGTAACGGCTATTGATTATCAGGTCGACGTCAACACGCTCGACCAGCGCCACGCCGACCACCTTGACCTGAATGCCATTGCACGCTGCCGGCTGGAATTGACAGCACCGGTACCTGTGGACGACTACCGAACCAGCCCTGGCACTGGCAGCTTCATCATTATCGATCGTTTGAGTAATATCACTGTTGGCGCCGGCATGATCCACCAGCCGCTCGATAGTGAACTGCCCTACGAATTTCGCGACAACGACAGCAAGGCCAATGTGGTCTGGAATCGCACAAGCGTAACACAGGCGATGCGTGAGCAGCTCAATGGCCATGCGGGCAAGTGTATCTGGTTCACGGGTTATTCCGGGTCGGGCAAGTCGACACTGGCCAATGCTCTGGAAGTGGAACTCAATCGCCGAGGCTACCACACCATGCTCCTGGACGGTGACAATGTCCGCCATGGTCTGTGTAAAGACCTTGGCATGGGTGAGGAAGATCGAGCGGAGAATATTCGTCGCGTCGGTGAAGTGGCTCGTCTATTTGCGGAAGCTGGGATCATTGTCATCACTGCCTTCATTTCGCCTTTCCGGGCAGATCGTGATGGGGCACGCGCCTTGTTCAATGACGGCTGTTTTATCGAGGCGCACGTCAACACGCCATTGGATGTTTGCGAACAGCGTGACCCCAAAGGACTTTACCAGAAGGCACGTGAAGGCAAGATTCAGGATTTCACTGGTATCAATAGTCCGTATGAAGCGCCGGCAAAAGCGGAAGTGGTGCTCAATACTACAAGCTACGGCCAGCAGGAGCTTGTGACTCAATTGGTCAAGGCTTGTTTTTAATCCAGAACATATTATGTTTGGTCACGCCCATTATGATAATTTTAATACTGAGGGTGAGTAAGATTAATTAGATGACTAGAAACATTAGCAGAGTGGGGTAGTCCCAATGGATAAGTAGAACATAATCCATCAGGCGTTTCGATTGCGCATTGAAACCGCCCTTTTTCTCTGTTCATCGCAGATTAGCGTGAAACGGGCAAGGCGCGTGAGGACAGGCAGGATAGAGAAATGGCGGTAAATTCGAGTAAGCTGATATTCGCCAAAACGTCAGCCTACGGACACCGCCGTTGCCATGGATACTACCCCGCTCTGCCTGTTCTGGAAAGACTTCACCGTCGCCCACCACGAGTTCCTGGATGCTCAAACGCTGCGGCTCCAGCTGGAGCCCGATGACCGGATTCCGCCTGTCTGTAGCGGCTGCGACCACGCCAGTTTCCTGGTGCACGACGTGCATCGCCGGCGCGTCCGTGAGGCGCCGCTGCTGATCTACCGAGTAGAGCTCGACGTCCCGGTTCGAGGCCTACGCTGCCCGGTCTGTGGCCCGACACGCGAGCGCATTGACTGGTTGCCCGGGCGCTCTCCGGTCACCACCACGCTGCGCCAGTGGGTGGAGCGTCTGGTCACGTTGCTGCCGATTCGGCATGTCACGGACCTGGTCGGCTTGCACTGGCATACCGTCAAGACCATCGACAAGCAGCGCCTGCAACGCGACCTGCCGGTACCGGACCCGACACGCTTGCGGCGCCTGATGATGGACGAGTTCGCCCTGCACAAGGGGCAGCGCTACGCCACCCTGGTCGCCTGCGCTGACACCCAGCAGGTGGTATGGACCGGGGAAGGCCGCCCCCGTGAAGCGATCCGCCCATTCTTCGCGTGGCTGGGCGAGGCGCGAGAGCAGATCGAGGCCGTCGCCATGGACATGAACTCGGCCTTCGATCTCGAGGCGAAGGACCAATGTCCCAACGCCGTGGTGGTCTATGACCGCTTCCACGTGGTGGCCAAATACGGACGCGAGGTGATGGATCGGGTGCGCGTCGACCAGGCCAACCAGCTGCGCGATGACAAGGCGGCCCGCAAGATCATCAAGGGCAGCCGCTGGCTGCTGCTGGGCAATGCCAACAACCTCAAACCTGAGCAGGCGGTAAAGCTGGAAGAGCTGCTGGCGGCCAATGCGTCACTGACCACAGCGTATCTACTCAAGGAACAGCTCAAGACCCTCTGGTTTGCCGATGACGAGACAGACTACCGCCCGAAACGCTTGGCGGGAGTGGCACGAGATGGCCATCAGCAGCGGTATTGAGGCTCTGGATCGCTTCGCCAGGAAATTGGCTCCCTACCTGGAGGGGATCCTGTGCAGTGCTCGGCACCGGTTGAACACCAACGTGCTGGTGGGCATGAACAACCGAATCAAGGTCATCAAGCGGATGGCCTATGGATGGCGCGACACGGCGAACTTCTTCCTGAAGATCCGTGCCGGATTTTCCGGCAAAGTGCGATGAACCTTTTTCTCAGCCTTCTAATTGATTAAACTATAATCTAGAAAAATTGTTTTATATTCATGGTTCTGTTTATAATGTTGTGTTTGTGCATCTAATGAAAAAAATAATTTTTCGGATGACATAGATGATCATAATGGTCTTAAAATAATACGACCGGTAAATAAAAAATTTTCTAAAGAGGAATAAAGTTGATTGGAAATTTTTTAAAAAACATTCTATACACAGGTAAAGTGTGTTTTCGGACAGAAGTTCCACGAGGTCTTAAAAGAGATGAGTCTGACCGTGCTGTAGCCGAGTTTAAGAAAAATATCTCGAGGCTTCCTGTCAGTATTGTTTATCGTGTGAAGAACGGAGAGGAGACTTTCTATTTGTCTCTTATGTCCGTTGTCCACATAGCTAGCGAAATTATTCTTTATGATAATGGCTCAACAGACAGAACAAAAGACATTTTTTATAATGTCAAAAAGGAATATGAAAATGATGGTGTGTCTTTCAAGTACTGCTATGATACAACAGAGTACGCACGTGCAGGTGAAAACTATAAAATTCAAGTGCTAGAAGGAAAGACACCGTTATCAGTAATGTATAATAAAGCCTTCTCCGAAGGGAAAGAAAAGTATTTAATGAAAATGGACGCGCATTATATGCTTGTACCATCGGTTTGGCGATCATTAGAGAAAAAAATCTCAAAGAGCCCCTTGTTAATAAGGTTGAAGATACTAGATGTCTTTGGTAGGAATCATGGTTATGAGCCTCTGATATTTTACAATAATAACTGGAAATTTGTAGATTGTGATTTTTATGAAATCTTGGTGTTGAAAAAAAGAAAGTTGTCACAAAAAATATTTAATTTCTTTGGCGAAACTATATTTAAAACTGCAGTGCTTCATCTTAAAAGGTTGGGGAAATGAGTGTCGATAAGTTAGTTATACATGTTGGATATCACAAAACAGGCACTACAAGCCTACAATACTACATGGATGAAGACCGAGAACGTCTTTTCGAAAAGAATATTTACTTCCCAAAGATAGGGCTAGTGGTTAGCAACAATAAAAAGGGAGAAGCATGCTCCGGTCATGATGAAGTTGTTCGAAGATGTAATGATAATAAATTTATAGATCTGTTTAAAAAAGAACTTGAATCTTTAGAGAGCAAAGATGGGACTGCATTTAATCTCTTTTTGTCAGCTGAAAACCTAATCCCGTTTTATTCTTCACATGTTATAAAAAAATTCCTAAACTCAAAACTTCTTGAAGTAGTAAACCCTCAAGAAGTATTAATACTAATATCAACTAGAGATGTCCAGGAACTTTTTGATTCGCATTATAATGAGATATTAAGTAACGGTGTTTCAAGGTTTTTACCATTGCCGCAATACTTTTATAAGAAAAAAGCTAAAACTATATCACAGGTTTTTTCATACTTGAGTTTAAATCGCTATAATTTTTTCTTTTTACCCCCCGGTAATATATTTGTAAATGTAGGTGAGTTTTTAAATCGAGAGGTATGCAACGTTAGTCTTCCAGCCAACCACCGGGTCTCATACAGTAGCAATAAGGGAGAAAGTATTGAAGAAATTATTTCACGAAAGTTCGGGATTCAGCCTGAATCAATAGATTATCAGAGAGTGAATATTGATAGCACTGCTTTTACAGGGAAGGCTGGAAAATGCGATCTTATAGTTCCTACTGTGAAGTTTAGTAACCTCGATCTGCTGCAAAAGATAGATTTTCTAATCAAGTCGTGTCTTTTATTGGGTATTGACACTAAGAATAAAGCGCTAGGTTTTATCCGGAGATGGTAGCCATGGTTGCTCTTTTCGCATTTCTCCCCTTTCTTTTTTTTTATATAACGCCGTACTTTATTTATAAAAGTTTAATATTAATTGGAGGTTTCTCGGCGTTAAGGTTTTTCAAAATAAAGTTAAGAAGAGTTAGTTTTATCCTATTGTTTTTTCTTTCGCTCGTTGTTGTTTACGGGTCGATGATCGAGATGGTCAGATATAATACTGACTTGCTCCAAGTAGTAAATAATTTTTTGGTTTGTGGGTTGGTGATTTTATTATCAATCTATATTGTTAAAAAAGGCTATAGTAAGGAAATACCCCTCTGCATCGCGCACAATATTGTTCAGGTAATACTGTTGGTAGCCGGGATTTTTTCTTTTTTTTTTCCTATTGCGGAGATCTTAGGTCAAGAGTGGAAGCCTTATGGTGGAGGGGTGTTTAGGGCAACTTCAATATTCCCTGAATCTGGAATGTATGCGGTTACGTCATATGCGTTGTTTTTTGTGTACAGAGCTTTGTTTCCAACAGTAAGTACAATAGCTCGAGGAAAGTTGTTGTTAGCCTACCTCTTGGTGGGAACAAATTTGTTGCTCAGTGTGTCTGGAATAGGTCTGCTGTTGTTCTCATTTCTCGTTGTTTCCCTATACAGCGAGGTAAGGTATAAGAGTATTAGGTTGCTATTCATTTTACTGGGGGCCGTGTTGCTAGGGGCTATGTTGTATGGAGCCGGTATTGGTGACAGGTTTAGTGGTGAAGACTTTTTTTATTCCTCTTTTCAAGGAGACATACCCCCAGGCCCAAGTGCATCAATCGCGTTGAAGATATCAAATGTTAATTGTGTTTTTAAGGGAGAATGGTGGCTGGGAAAAGGGATTGGCGAGAACTCACGCCTGACATTTGATTCAGTTCTTGCGGATGGAAGGGCAAACATAATGGATGGTTGCGCATTCGTAAATTCTAATGGTATGCCTCTTCTGTTTTTACTTCATTATGGTCTTTTGGGTTTCGTCCTGTGCCTCCTGGCTGGCCTTTCATTTGTTAAGAGCGGAGGTTCTATTAGTTTGGTTTTAGGTTTTTTGGCAACGCGATTAGGGGACTCTTCTTTAACGTTCCTGGTTTTTTCTATTCTATTTACTAGACTCTCAATTAGAAAAAGCGCCAAGGAGAGTAAATGAGAAGTATCCTCAGTCGTGAATTGCTGATTAAACTCCTCGGGGGGCTTTTTGGTTTAATCAATATTGTTGTTTTTTATAACACCTTCGAAGATTATATTAGTGAATATGTGGTAGTACAATCACTTGCATTTTTTGTGGGTGTTGTTTTTAGGTTAGGGAACGGAGTAAAAATCCTCGAAAGTGCAAAGGTAGATGTCGGAACAGAATTAGGAAAGCGAGACAGCCCTCTTTTTCTTTTTTCACATCAAGTCATTGGTGAAAAAATAATTGGTTTAACATTCTCTTTTTTTGTTTACTTTTTTTATTGCCTAATATTTTCCTATGACTTTTCAGCTGGTATGTTGGCGTACGCATCGTCGATAGCTCAATTTCTTGCCTCTGGAGCGAGGGCTAACCGCGATCCTTTGAGGTTTACTATTTTTAGCGCATTAATAATTCCACTAATTGGTGGTGCAAGTATTCTTACAACAATAATGGTTGCTTGGATTAATGTTGATATAAATCCTGTGGCTTTTTACGTTTCAGTGCAAGCAATATTTTCAATGTGTTTGCTGCTATATTTTTTTGATTTTTCTAAGGTTCGTTTTAACAATATAGTTTTTATATTATTGGAATATTTTTCCATAAGTAAGTCTTCGATCTTTAATTTTGGTATTGCGTGTGCACTTCCTTTATTTGTGTATGCTTGTGTCGAGGAACTTTCGGTTGTTGTTACGAGCCAAGAGATGATGTTTTTCGAGGTGTCGCGGCGAATCTCTTTGTATGCGCTATTTCCATTGGTATTGTATTCATTTAGGGTTGCTGCGAGTTTTGTTTCTGAGTTTTCCTTTATGATGGTTATTGGATTTTTGGTTTCTGCGACTGCTTTTTATAATCTTGAGTTTGGCTCTATTTTTATTGGCTTCTTTGCGGCTTTTTGTACAATCACATATTCTATCGTGAAAGATCTTAGTAAGACAGGGGTCTTTTCTAAAAAACCCCTAACGTTTATTTTTTTATATACAGCAATTCTTTTGTTGAATGGCTTCGTTTCATAAAGGGCGGATTAATTTTCTGAGTGCAATACCTTCAATGTATCAATGATGGAGTTACCTGAAACTGCGCCACCAGTTTGTGCATCTCGATGCCTGTCAAGCTTGTTGGAACGCGAGATCACGCGGCTTCTAAACGCTGATCCTGAATGAAGATTGGATCTTCCTGATCGGGATTCAGCCAGGCCGTCCGACGTGGCGTCCAGTTGCGGGTAGCGCTGCTCCACCGTCCGGGATGTTGCCGTTTCGCCTCAGCATAGATGGCATCCCGCCTTGCCAGAACCTCGTCATCCTGGCCGGTATGCCGCTCCTCTGGGGTGACGAAGCGGATGGGGCTGTGGCGGTGCTCGTGGTTGTACCAGCGCAAGAAGCAGGTCACCCACTGCTGTGCCGCTGACAGGCTCTCGTAGCCGTCTGACGGGTAGACAGGCCGGTACTTGCATGTCCTGAACAGCGACTCCGAGAAGGCGTTGTCATTAGAGACTCGGGGGCGGCTTTACGACGGGGAGATGTTCGGTCGCTGGAGTGTCGCCTGAAGCGTCGACCCTTTCATGGCGGAGCCATTATCAGCATGCAACACCAATGGTTTGTTGATGCAGCCTTCGCGCAACACGGCGCGCTGGATGACCTCGCTGCTGTTGCCCATGGACTCTTGGTCGAATACCTCGGCATCAACGATCTTGCGGCTGTATATGTCGACGATCATGTAGAGGTTGTAGAGCTGCCCACGCACCCGGGTCGGTAAGTACGTCACGTCCCAACTCCAACAGGCATTGGGGCGTGTCACGCGGTGTCGCTGAGGATCCTCCTTTGGGCGTGGGGTACGAGCGCGGCCACGCTGGTGCTGCTCGCCGCACGCCCGAGGGTGCGGTACTACAACGAAGAGCGACCACATCAGTCTCTGGGCTATGTGGCACCCCGAGCACACCTCGCATTAACTGGATGAGGTGTGCAGAAACCAGGGGGTCATTACAGCACGGCCTGAGGCCGGCGATCTTGACCGCCTCGACCCCAGCGGCGGTAGATGTTGGTACCGATGCCGAGCTCTGCGCACGCGGTTTTTAGGCGGGCTCCCTCGGCACGCGCCTCATTGATCAGCTGTACGGCGTCATGGCGATCTGAAGTGCTGATCATTCGTCCTTGTCCCCCCAGATCGCTCGGGCCTTTTTTCGTAGCGCCAAGAGGGCTGCGGTTTCCGCGAGAGCGGCCTCCTTGCGGCGCAGCTCACGCTTGAGATCCTTGTTTTCTTGGCAGTCCGCCTTGCGGGCTTCATTCTGCTTCTTGGAGGCGACTTCACTCCGGTCGTTGGCGCCTTCGCAGCTCGCCTGCCAGCGCTGAATCTGTTCAGGATAGAGGCTGCGCTGCCGGCAGTACTCGGCATTCTCGGCTTCACTGAGGGCCGCCGTCTCCAGCACTGCGTGGAACTTGTCCTGCGAACTCCAGCCCTCGGGATCATCGCTCTGGTCAGGTAGCAAACGGCCCGCTTGGCGAGCCTTCTTACGCCAGTTGTATAGCGTGGCTACTGAGATACCTTCTTCTTGGGCCACCTCCGCCACCGTGCGGTTATGTGGCGGGAGCAGCTTCTTGAGGATGGCTTCTCGGCGCTCGTCGTGTAATGACCCCTTGGTTTCTGCACACCTCATCCAGTTAATGCGAGGTGTGCTCGGGGTGACACATA
>NZ_PXNS01000007.1 GCF_003045775.1 Halomonas litopenaei
CCATCACCGACGGCGTCGGTGACAGCGCCTCGGGCACTATCGGCATTACCGTCGATGACGACACGCCGGTGGCCAACGCCGACAGCGCCACTACCGACAACGACGGTTCCGTCACCGTCGATGTGCTCGGCAACGACCAGTTCGGCGCCGATGGCCCCGGCGGCATCACCAACGCCACCGTCCAGGGCGGCGCGGGTGTCGGTAGCGTCGCGGTGAACCCCGACGGCACCCTGACCTTCACGCCCAACCCCGGCTTCGTCGGCAACGCCACCATCGACTATACCGCCACCGACGGTGACGGCAGCGCAGTCGGCGGTAGCCTCAATGTCGCAGTCGCCGACGGCGGCACTGGCCCCACCACGCCGGAAACCGATGGCAATCCCAACACCACGCCCCCCAAGGCGGTACTCGACGAAGACGGCCTGCCTGGCGGCATCGCCGGTGGCATCAATGACGTGGCCGGCGAACGGACTGCGGCCACCGGCTCACTGGGCTACGATTTTGGCAGCGACGGCCCTGGCAGCTTTAGCTGGAACACCACCGGCCTCCCCGTCCTGACCTCCGGCGGCAGCCCGGTCACCTGGTCGCTGAGCGGCAATGGTCGTTCGCTGGTCGGCTTTGACAACGCGGGTAACCGTGTCATCTCCGTCCAGCTCACCGACGTTGCCAACGGCAACTACAAGGTGGTGCTGGCCAAGCCGCTGGATCATTCCCACCCCGGTGTCGAGAGCGACATCAACTTCAGCGTCGGCTACACCATCACCGACAGCGTCGGTGACAGCGCCTCCGGCAGTATCGATATCACGGTCGATGACGACACGCCGGTGGCCAACGCTGACAGCGCCACCACCGACAACGATGGCACCGTCACCGTCGATGTGCTCGGTAACGACCAGTTCGGCGCCGATGGTCAAGGCGCGTTAACCGGTGCCACCGTTCAGGGTGGCGCGACAGTCGGTACCGTTGCAGTCAACCCGGACGGCAGCCTGACCTTCACGCCCAACCCCGGCTTCGTCGGCAACGCCACCATCGACTATACCGCCACTGACGGTGACGGCAGCACGGTCGGCGGTAGCCTCAATGTGGCAGTCGCCGACGGTGGCACTGGCCCCACCACCCCCGATAGCGATGGCGACCCAACCACCACCAACCCCACTGCTGTCGTTGATGAAGATGGCCTGCCTGGCGGCATAGCCGGTGGCGTCGGTGACGTGGCAGGCGAGAACACCGTCGCCAGTGGCACCTTAGGCTACAGCTTTGGCACCGATGGTCCTGCAGCCAACGGTGCCTTCACCTGGCGCCTTGCCGGCCTGCCATCCGATCTCGAGACCGCGGATGGTCGTGCGATAACGTTCACGCTTGGCAACGCTGGCAGCACCATTGTCGGTTTTGCCAGCGATGGTAGTGGCGGCACCGAGCAGGTAATCACCATCACCCTGACCGACCAGGCCTCGGGCACCTATCAGGTGACGCTGCACCAGCCGCTCGAGCACTCCCCGGGCAATGGCGAGAACGATCTCGGTTTCTTCGCTGGTTACACCATTACCGATGCCGATGGCAGCCAGGCAAATGGCTTCCTTTCGGTGGTGGTCGATGATGATACACCTGCATCCTGGGAGGCGGAGCAAGCGCTATTGCAGTCTGGCCAGACTGGCGAGGTTCGCTTTAGTGAGGGAGCTGGTGCCGATGGCGCTGGGCAGGTAGAGTTTGCCGCCCCCGGCGCATCAGCAGCGGTGATCGATTCCAATGGCAACCCACTGTATCTCAACGGGGAGGCGCTCTATTGGGAGAGGTCGGTGGATGGCAAGACGCTAAATGCGGTGACACGACCGGATGATGGTAGCGATGGCGACACGACCATCACCCTGACCCTGTCAGATGATGGCAGCAGCTACAGCGTGGATCTGTTCAACAAGGATATTGACCTTGGTAGCCGCCATAGCATCGCCAATGGAGAGCCCGTAGGTAGTCTCATCATCTATAACGGCCAAGACTGGGGCACACCGTACTACCAGTTTGATAGGCCTGATGGCAATGCCTACAGCGACGTACTGGTGTCTGGCAGGAGAAATGGTGATAGCGATGCTGGTACACCTTTCGATGGTGTCAATGACAACGACGGTAATTCTCTGTCATTTCGCAGCAGCGTTGTGGATGAAGGCGAAACGGTGCGTTATGACTTTGTTAGTCAGCTCTCATTTAATAGCAACGATCAACCAAGCTGGCAAAAACATGAAGGTATAACCAGGTTCGAACAAGAAATTCATGTTCGTGACGGCAATCCTTCAAAGTTCATGATTTCAATATTCGACTACGATGATGCGTCGCAGACCAGTGGCAAGCCTTCAAACGAAAGGGGGGAGCACAATACCGTCATTGACCTGGACGCTTCGGCTATTACTGTCTACAACGCCAGTGGTGTCGATGTTACCGATCAAGTCATCCTGACGGCGAATACCAATGGTAGCGTGACGGTTGATGGGATGCTGGACGGATATCGCTTTATCGTGGAAAGTGAGGTCCCGTTCGAAGCGCTGGAAATCGATGGTACAACGCCTCCGCCCGCCTATATCGGAGGTTTTTCCCTTGGCGACTTTAGCTATGAGCCGATTGACCAGGTCACGCCGGGGAATCTTCAAGTGGGTCTGACGGGCACAGATGCTGACGGCGACGGCGGTACAACCGACGGCACTCTGACGCTGGCTTTTCCGGATGGCGACCAATTGCTCGTGGGAAGTAGCGGCGATGACAGCACCACCGGTGCCAATGGTGACGACGTAATTCTCGGCGATGCCGGTGGTACCCATACCGTGCTCGAACCTGCGCAGAACTACAATGTGTCCTTTATTCTCGACGTTTCACCAAGCATGGGAGAAATCTTGGAAAACGGGCAATCACGCTTCAAGGTAGCCATCGAAGCGCTACGAGCCCAGCTTACCGAACTGGCTACTTTCGAAGGAACGATCAATGCCCAGATCGTGACGTTTGGTGGAAAGTTCTCTCCTTCGATAGATTTTAATGATCTATCAGTAGCGGACTTGGATGGCGTCAATGAATTTCTCGATAGTCGAGTGGTTATTAGTTCAACCAATTATGAGCAAGCGTTTAATGTCGCTAACGACTGGATAACGACTGTTAGTCAAGAAGGTTTCAACAACGTTGCCTACTTCATGACAGATGGAGACCCTGTATCTCATAATGATAATGGTAATATTGGTGTATCTGATGCAGGGAATATCACCACTCTGAAAGATATTGTCAATTCAATCGAAGGATACCAACCGTTGGCAGCCATCAGTCGGGTGGAGGCGATCGGGGTTGGCGACGACGCCAATCTTGAGGTTCTGAAGATTTTCGACAACACCTCGAATGATGAGTTGAAAATGGTGCCCATTCCCCTGGATGCCGGCACATCGGTAGGCGATGCGGAATTTCTTGCCACCTTTAATACGGGAGACACGGGAAGACTCGCATCCATCGATAGTTGGGCGCTGCAGACGGCTGATGGTGGAGTGACCATCGACAGTAGCTCGATCGGCACCTATCTACGCATTCGGGACAATGGCACGGGTGATGGCAGCACGATCGTCACCAGTGACGCTTTCGTCGTGAATGAACCTGCCGGTGTCAACCAGTTCTATAGCGTGTCATTTAACTTCGTGACCGACACCGCAAACGACCTGGAACAGGAAGGAAATATAAACGACAACTTCTCCTGGGAGCTGCAGACGCAAAATGATGAGGGAGGCTGGGATGCCGTTGCCACGGGGTTAAGATTTCGCTCGGGCAATATCAACAATAGTACTAATCAGATTGTGGCCAACGGGCTGGAAGGAGGAACCTATAGGCTACAGTTCGAGGTGGAGAACGCTAGAGGGGAGTTCTTCACCTTGTACGTTCAGGATATCTCACTCGATCTTCAAAGCTACACAGACGACCAGCTTGTGCCAGCCGGTGAGGTGTCCATGATTGGCACCCCCGAGGAGTTTGCAACGGCGCTGGACGGTGGCTCGTCCTTCGATCAGCCGGCGGATCTCGGCGATGACGTTCTGGCCGGCGGTGCCGGCGACGACGTAATTTTTGGCGACGAGATCAACCCGGCGGGTGTCGGAGGAGAGAGCGGAAGTGGCTTTGTCGGACTGGTCGACTACCTGACCACGCAGAATGGCGCCGAGCCCACCAGGGATGAGACGGCCGCCTTTATCCGGGACAATGTCGATGCCTTGGCCAGCGGATCGCGCAGCGATGGTGGTGACGATCAGCTATCCGGTGGGGCGGGCGACGACATTCTGATCGGCGGCGGCGGAAACGATCTACTACTCGGTGGTAGTGATAGCGATCTGCTGATCGGTGGTGGCGATAACGATCAGTTGACCGGTGGTTCCGGAGCCGATGTCTTTGCCTGGGGGCTGGATGATGCCGGTAGCGCGGCCACGCCGGCACGGGATACCGTGACCGACTTCACCGTCGGTGAGTTTGGCGTCGATGCCGATGCCGATCGGCTCGATCTTGCCGACCTTCTCCAGGGTGCCGACGAGAACAACCTCGCAAACTACCTGCAGGCCAGCCAGGACGGAGACGACACCGTGCTGTCCATCAGCAGCGAGGGTAACCTCGCCGCCGGAGGCGGCAACGCTGACCAGGTGGTCGTTCTGATCGGCGTTCAGATGGGAGCAGATGGGGACACCTTCCTGCAGAACCTGCTCGACGATGGCCAGTTGAAGGTCGACTAGGGCAACGGAGGGAAAACGGGGTGGGCGGCCCGCCGCCCACCCACTGACAACAACCCGATGGCAAGCATTGGAAAGAACTGAAAATAGCGTCGACAAGTATGACCAGACCCACAATGGCTGGCCATCTCGTTCAGCCGGCGCTCAAAGCCTGAGTCCTGTTGTGTACAGGGTTCAGGCTTTTCGTTTCCGCATGAGGCGTTCGTGGTTGTCACCATGGGTGCACTGGATGCAAGCCTGCTGCGACGGTTCCATCGTGGCGAACGGATTCAGGTGAATAACCTCGGTCTTCAGGATTCAGACGTAGCTCTCCAATTCGCACCCCCAGAGCTGAAGCAACCTCCGCTTCTTCGACACGGCCGCAATCGATTTCTCCTCGAGTCTGGGCATGACCGCGTTGAATGTAGCCAGCAGCCTCCGGCTTTCGGTCTTCAAGACAAGGCGCGATGTACGAGATCGATGCTTTTTCCTCTAGTACATTGTCACACCCGTCGCTATCGATCCCTCTTACGACAATGACATAAAAACCTCTCATTCTTGACATTTTTGCTTCTGACGTCTGCCTATACCACTGATTGTATTACTACCAAAGCATCCCTCCCCTAACCAATAGCCACCCCTGCCCATGAGGATAGAAGCAGGCGACTGGGTGCGGGGATTCTTCCTTCAGCATACTCTTCATATTCGCCAGAGCGTCGGATTCCCTGCAAACACCCTTCATCACTTACCGGCAAGGATTTTTACCATGAAATCTGGCTTGGATAGTTTCGTTGCCGTGCCCATCCTGTCGCCCCCGTTCGAGGAAGAAGACGATATCAGTACGGTCGCCAGCGTGGATGAGGATGGACTTCCCGGCGGTAATCTCGAAGGCCCGAGCGACCTTGGCGGGTCTGCGACGGTGGTCACCGGCACCATCCCCTACAGCTTTGGCAGCCTGGGAGCGGCAGATTTCGCGCCCTTCTCGTGGTCGTCCAGCGGCCTGCCGAGCCTGTCGTCCCAGGGCGAAGCGCTACACTACGTTGTTTCACCCAGCGGCAAGACCCTGGCAGCCAGGACCCTGGACGGCCAGACCGTCTTGCACCTGACCGTTACCGATATCGATACCGGGGCCTATCGCCTTGCCCTGCGCGCACCACTGGATCATCCCATCACAGGTAACGAGGATGATCTGGCCTTCTCGGTCAAGTACACCATTCGCGACAGCCAGAACAATCAAGCATCTGCCAGGGTAGGCATCGTGGTTGACGATGACTCCCCGACAAATACCATCGATTCCCCCGTCGCCGTGGACGCTGGCGACAACGTGACCGGCTTCTGGCGCCAGCGGGGCGGCGCCGATGGCGTCGGTTCCACCAAGGTGACCCTGGCCGGCAGCACCACCGAATTCGACCTGGATCAACGCATCTTTACTCCACAGGGAAGCCTGACGGTCAACTCGGACGGCAGTTTCACCCTGGACGCGAGCCCCAACATCACCTCAGACACAGAGCTGGTCTTTCAGATTGTCACCACCGATGGTGATGGCGATAGCGTGGCAAGCGAGGGTCGCATCAGCGTCAATGCAGCACTACTGTCTGACGATCGCCCAACGACGCCCTTGAGTGATGGTGACCTTGCAACCTCATCGCCACTTGCCTTGCTCGATGAGGATGGCCTGCCGGGGGGCGAGCCTGGTGGAATCGGCGACATACCCGGCGAAGCAACCGTCGCAATGGGCAACCTCGGCTACGACTTTGGAGACGACGGCGCCGGCGACGTTGTCTGGGAAACCCACAACCTTCCTGATATCCGGTCCGGTGGCACAAGGATCGACTGGCAGCCAGGCGCTGAGGGCAAGCAGCTGACCGGACTCGACGCCGATGGCAGGACAGCACTTCACGTCGAGCTGCTGGACGTGGAGGACGGTACCTACCGCGTCACCCTGGCTCGCCCGCTGGACCATGGTGGGGTCAATATCGAGGACAATCTGGATCTAAGCTTTGGCTACCGGATCACCGACAGCGACGGCGACAGCGCCCTGGGTGAGCTGCTCGTGCGCATCAACGATGACTCGCCGGTGAAGGGACGATCAAACCAGGACACTCCCGCAGCCGAGCCACTCGATATCGCCGAGCTACTCGATGACAGCGAGAGCGCTGGCAAACTCACTGACCTCGCCATCACTCCCATCTTGGCCGATGATCCGAGTCCCTCGCCGATAACGGCGCAGACCTCTCTCGATAGCGAGATGGCTCCAACGATCAACGAGGATTTGCGCACTCTGCTGGAGGATACGACGATCCCTGCCGATATCTAAGGCGTGAACCAGAAGTGCCTTGGCTCATCGACCTTTCGAATTGTGACTGACACACAGTCAGACCGCGCCCTGCAAGCAGGTCAATCGAGCGGTCTCGCTGTAGGGAGCGCTTTCTAGCGAGCAGGGTCGGCAGTATCCAGCCGACTCATCAGCTGCCTGAGGCCGCGCTCGAATTCGGCCTTGCCGCCGTAGGAAGGGTGACGCAGGGCGACGACCTCGCGCTCGGGAAAGGCAACCTGGGCCGCCAGGGTGCCCTTTCGCCCCACCCCGGCCACCATCGTCGGCGTCGAGTGGGCAGCGACCAGCTGATCCAGCCGCCTGAGCCAGTCGATGCCTTCGCGTAGCTCTGCTGCGCGTGGCGCGCGGTTGCTGTGCGTCCGCGCTATTTGATGGGGGTGAAAGGGAAAGGCGTTCCACACCAGCGGCGTCAGCCCAAGACGAGCGAAGCACTCCCAGGCGATGGTGGCGGTGGCTTCGCTGCCGCCCTCCGGCACCAGGGCGAGGTTCGGCCTCAGCGTCTCGATAAAGGGATGCTTACAAGAGCGAAGTAGTGCTGGACTCGACAATGGGATACCCGTCTCGCCACCACCCTTGAAGCCCAGTGCTTCGGCCACCAGCAGCAGTCTGGGCCGGCCAGCGGCGGTCGTTTCCCTGGCGTGTTCCAGCATCAGCTCGAGATAGGCCGTCAGGTTGTCGGCCAATGGTTTCTTGCGCCAGGGATTGGCAACGTCTGGCCCATCCGGCCGCCTGCGCAATCGCCTGACGAATGAACGAACGGTGGTCTTGCCCAAGCGCCCTGCTCCGCTGATGATCGATCATGTAAACAACGCGATGGGCCCGCACATCAGAGGCCCTGAACGACGTCGGGGCGCCCAAAAGGCGCCCCGACGAACCGATAGTGCTTTGCCTTAGCGCTCGCGCAGTACCTTGAGCATGCGCTTGAGCGGCTCGGCGGCGCCCCACAAAAGCTGGTCACCGACGCTGAAGGCACTGAGGTACTCACCACCCATGTTCAGCTTGCGCAGACGACCCACCGGGATGCTCAGGGTGCCGGTGGCGGCGGTCGGCGTCAGCCCATCGATGGTGGCGTCCTTGTCATTGGGGATGACCTTGACCCACTCGTTGTGGCTGGCGATACGCTCCTCGATCTCGTCGAGCGGCACATCCTGCTTGAGCTTGATGGTGAACGCCTGACTGTGAGAGCGCATTGCGCCGATACGCACGCACAGACCGTCGATGGGGACCGGGCTGTCCTGGCGACCGAGAATCTTGTTGGTCTCGACGTAGCCCTTCCATTCCTCGCGGCTCTGACCGTTATCCAGCTTGGAATCGATCCACGGCAGCAGGCTGCCGGCGAGCGGCGCACCGAAGTTGTCGGTGGGGATGGCGCCAGTACGCATCGCCTCGGTGACCTTGCGGTCGATGTCGAGGATGGCGCTGGCCGGATCCTTGAGCTCGCTTGCCACGCTGTCACGCAGGCCGCCCATCTGGTTGAGCAGCTCGCGCATGTGCTTGGCGCCGGAGCCGGATGCGGCCTGATACGTCATGGAGGTCATCCACTCGATCATGTCCGCCTCGAACAAGCCCCCGAGGCCCATCAGCATCAGGCTGACGGTGCAGTTGCCGCCGACGAAGGTGCGCGCACCGGCGTCGAGCTGAGCGTCGATCACCTTGCGGTTGACCGGGTCGAGCACGATGGTGGCGTCATCGCTCATGCGCAGGGTGCTGGCAGCGTCGATCCAGTAGCCCTTCCAGCCGGCACCGCGCAGGTCTTCATAGACCTTCTTGGTGTAGTCGCCGCCCTGGCAGGTGATGATCACGTCCAGCGCCTTGAGCGCCTCGATGTCGAAGGCGTCCTTCAGCGGAGGCACGTCCACACCCACGTCGGGGCCGGCCTGACCGACCTGGGAGGTGGTGAAGAAGACCGGCTCGATGCCGTTGAAATCTCCATCTTCCACCATCCGCTGCATGAGCACGGAACCCACCATGCCACGCCAACCGACGAAACCGACTTTCAACATGTGAAGTCCTCCAGAAATCGAGTGAGGCAATCATTATACAGAAACCGGCAGCACCTTTCAGATGCCACCGGCACAGTCAGGATGGGCGACGCCCGATTGCCGGGCGCCAGCACCACTAACAAAGGCGTTAAAGCGCCGCCAGCACCGCATCCCCCATCTCACTGGTGGACACCTGGCGGGTGCCCGGATAGGCGATGTCGGCGGTGCGCAGGCCCTGATCCAGCACCTTGCCCACCGCAGCCTCGATGCGCTCGGCCATGGCTGGCTCGTTGAGCGAATAGCGCAGCATCATCGCCACCGAGAGGATGGTGGCCAGCGGATTGGCGACACCCTGGCCAGCGATATCCGGGGCGCTGCCGTGGCAAGGCTCGTACATGCCCTGGCCGCTTTCGTTGAGCGAGGCCGACGGCAGCATGCCGATGGAGCCGGTCAGCATGGCGGCGGCGTCGGACAGGATGTCGCCGAACATGTTGCCGGTCACCACCACGTCGAACTGCTTGGGCGCGCGCACCAGCTGCATGGCGGCGTTGTCCACGTACATGTGCGACAGTTCCACGTCCGGGTACTCGGCGGACAGCCGCTCCATCACCTCGCGCCACAGGATGGTGACCTCCAGCACGTTGGCCTTGTCGACGCTGCAAAGCTTCTTGTCACGCTTGCGCGCCATCTCGAAGGCCACCCGGCCGATACGCTCGATCTCGCTCTCGCTGTAGACGTAGGTGTTGAAGCCGACGCGCTCACCGTCACGCTCCTCGACGCCGCGGGGCTGGCCGAAGTAGATACCGCCGGTCAGCTCGCGCACGATCATGATATCGAGCCCAGACACCACCTCGGGCTTGAGGGTCGAGGCCTCCGCCAGCTGCGGATAGAGGATGGCCGGGCGCAGGTTGCCAAACAGCCCCAGCTCCTTGCGCAGCCCCAGAAGCCCCTTCTCGGGTCGCTTGGAAAGGTCCTCGATGGTGTCCCACTGGGGGCCGCCTACGGCCCCCAGCAGGATGGCGTCCGCCGCACGCGCCTTGGCCAGGGTCTCCTCGGGCAAGGGCTCGCCGTGGACGTCATAGGCACCGCCGCCTACCAGCGCTTCCTCCACGTCCACGTCGAGCCCCTTGGCCTTGAGCGCCTCGAGCACGCGGCTGGCCTGGGCGGTGATCTCGGGGCCGATGCCGTCACCGGGAAGGACAAGAATCTTGCGGGTCATGAGATGGGGTTCCTGAAAGCTGGCAGAAAGATGAAGATCGAGAGAATCGTAAGCCCCGCCATCGGGCGGGGCCAGCTGTCGATGACAGACAGGTCTACGCCTTGGCCGGCTCGCGGAACAGCCAAGGGCGAGCGGTGCGATGACGCGCCTCGAAATCGGCGATGGCGGCCTCGTCCTTGAGGGTGATGCCGATATCGTCGAGGCCTTCAAGCAGGCAGTGCTTGCGGAAGGCGTCCACCTCGAACTCGAGGATCTCGCCGCCAGGGGTCACCACACGCTGGTGCTCGAGATCGATATCGAGACGGTAGCCCTCGTTGGCCTCGACCTCGGCGAACAGCCGGTCGACCTGCTCTTCAGGCAGGGTAATCAGCAGGATGCCGTTCTTGAAGGCATTGTTGTAGAAGATATCGGCGAAACTTGGCGCGATGACCGCGCGGAAGCCGAAGTCCTCCAGCGCCCAGGGCGCGTGCTCACGGGAACTGCCGCAGCCGAAGTTGCGCCGTGCCAGCAGCACCTGGGCCCCCTGATAACGCGGCTGATTGAGTACGAAATCCGGGTTCAGCGGGCGCTGACTGACGTCCTGACCGGGCTGGCCCTCGTCGAGGTAGCGCAGTTCATCGAACAGGTTGACGCCGAAACCGGTACGCTTGATCGACTTCAGAAACTGCTTGGGGATGATCAGGTCGGTGTCGACGTTGGCCCGATCCATCGGCGCGACCAGACCCTCGAGGCGTTCGAACTTTTGCATGGCTCAGGCCTCCTGGCGAGCGGTGGTGGAATCAAACTGGCGCACATCGACGAAGTGGCCGGCGATGGCGGCAGCGGCGGCCATGGCAGGGCTGACCAGGTGGGTGCGACCACCGTAACCCTGACGCCCCTCGAAGTTGCGGTTGGAGGTGGAGGCGCAGTGCTCGCCGGCACCGAGCTTGTCGGCGTTCATCGCCAGACACATTGAGCAGCCGGGCTCACGCCACTCGAAGCCGGCCTCGATGAACACCTTGTGGAGCCCTTCCTCCTCGGCCTGACGCTTCACCAGACCGGAGCCCGGGACGACCATCGCCAGCTGGATGCTGTCGGCGACCTTGCGACCACGGGCCACCTTGGCCGCCTCACGCAGATCTTCGATGCGTGAGTTGGTGCAGGACCCGATGAACACCTTGTCGAGGCGGATATCGGTGATCTTCTGGCGCGGTGACAGCCCCATGTACTCAAGCGCCCGGGTGATGCCGGTGCGCGCGGTGTCGTCATCGGCCTCGGCGGGATCCGGGACCTCACCGCTGACACCGGTGACCATCTCGGGGCTGGTGCCCCAGCTGACCTGAGGCTCGATGGACGCAGCGTCCAGCGTCACCACCTTGTCGAACACGGCGTCGGCATCGGAGACCAGCTCGCGCCAGTCGGCCACGGCGGCGTCCCACTGCTCGCCGCTGGGGGCGAAGGGGCGCTCGGCCAGATACTCGATGGTGGTGTCGTCCACCGCGATCAGGCCGACCCGAGCTCCGGCCTCGATGGCCATGTTGCACACCGTCATGCGACCTTCCATCGACAGGCTCTCGATGGCGCTGCCGGCAAACTCGATGGCGTAGCCGGTGCCACCGGCGGTACCGATCTCGCCGATGATCGCCAGCACCACGTCCTTGGCGGTGACGCCCTCGCCCAGCTCGCCTTCGACGCGCACCTGCATGTTCTTCATCTTCTGCGCCAGCAGACACTGGGTGGCCAGCACGTGCTCGACCTCGGAGGTGCCGATGCCATGGGCCAAGGCGGCAAAGGCGCCGTGGGTAGCGGTATGGGAGTCACCACACACCACGGTCATGCCCGGCAGCGTCGCACCCTGCTCGGGGCCGACCACGTGGACGATGCCCTGGCGCGGGTCATTGATGCGAAACTCCTCGATACCGAAGGCCTCGCAGTTATCATCAAGCGTCTGCACCTGGATCAGTGATACCGGATCCTTGATCCCGCTGTTGCCCTCGGAACGTTCCTTCACGGTGGTCGGTACGTTGTGGTCCGGCGTCGCCAGGTTGGCGTCCAGCCGCCACGGCTTGCGCCCGGCCAGACGCAGACCTTCAAAGGCCTGGGGCGAGGTCACCTCGTGCAGCAGTTGACGATCGATATAGATCAGCGCGGTGCCATCATCGCGCTCCTTGACCAGGTGCTGCCGCCACAACTTGTCGTAGAGTGTCTGGCCTGCCATGCGGTGTCTCCTCCGGGGGCTTGGCTCCAGGCGCCACGCTGGCGGTGGGCCTGTCGGTCGTTCTGAAGCCGCCCCTCTCGATTGATCGAAAACGGTCGTTTGCCGGTCCCGCGGGCCTTGCCCGGGGATGGGATAGATCGAGTGTCGCGCCACTCGCCAATAAAATCAATTCATGTTATTTATTCAAACGATTCCCAAGTGGAATACATCATTACCCGGCAAACCGTCGCCACTTTTCCTCGTCATCCGCCCCGGGAGCACTGCCATGGATACCCAGAGCCTGCAGGCCTTTCTCGCCGTGGCCGACAGCGGCAGCTTCTCCCGCGCGGCGGAGCAGCTGCACCTCACCCAGCCGGCCGTCAGCAAGCGTATCGCCAGCCTGGAGGCGCTGACGCGCGCCCGCCTGTTCGACCGCATCGGCCGCCGCGTCAGTCTGACCGAAGCCGGACGGCTGCTGCTGCCGCGGGCACGCCAGATCCTGGTCATGGTCGACGACAGCCGCCGGGCCCTGAGCAACCTGAGCGACGAGGTCAGCGGCGAGTTGACCCTGGCCACCAGCCATCATATCGGACTGCACCGGCTGCCGCCGGTGTTGGGCAGCTACGTCAAGCGCTACCCGGAGGTGCGCCTCGACCTGCGCTTTCTCGACTCCGAGCAGGCCTACCAGGGCGTGCTAGACGGCGATATCGAGGTGGCCCTGGTGACCCTGTCAGCCCACCCCGACCCTCAGCTTCGCGCCACCAGAGTGTGGGTCGACGACATGACCTTCGTTGCCGCCCCGGAGCATCCGCTCGCGCGGGAGAGCCGCGTAACCCTGGCGACCCTGTGCGAGCATGACGCCCTGTTGCCGGGGCCACTGACCTTCACCCGCCAGCTGATCCTCGAGCGCCTGGCCAGGCACGGTCTGGCGCCGCGGGTGGGACAGTCGACCAACTATCTGGAAACCCTCAAGATGATGGCCACGGCAGGACTTGGCTGGAGTCTGCTGCCCGACCCCATGGTCGAGCGGGACATCGCCAGCCAAAGACTGGTCCGACTGGCCCTCGAGGAGCCTGCGATACAGCGCCCGCTCGGCTACCTGGTGCACCGCGACCGCACCCTGTCCAACGCCGCCCGCTCGCTGCTCGAATGCCTCGACCAGGAAGCCGTGGCAAACCCCGCCTCACCTTGAGCGCACCACCACAGGGACGTCTGAATGACCCGCATGCCTCTCCCTCCACCGCGACACCGCCTGGCCGGCGCACTGACGTTGGCGGGCCTGCTGACGCAGATCGCGGGCCTGTGCCTCGACGGACTGCCGAGCTGGAGCGTCAGCCTGCCCTTGTGGGCCGCCAGCCTGCTGATGTGGCCGGACATTCCCCGGCGCAATCAGTGGCAGGCCGGCGTGCTGGCAGTGCTGGGGCTTGCCTTTTTGGTGCTGGCGGTGGTGGGCTTCGACGCCACCCCCGACATCACCACCTTGCTCGATGGCAACGCCTTCGTGGTGGCCATGCTGGTAGGGGTGAGCTTTATCGCCTTGATCGGGCGCCCCTCGGAGGGGCCACCCAACAGCGAACCGGTGACCGGGCGCCGAGGTCTGGCCGGGACCTGGCTGGGGGTGCAGCTGCTCGGGGCCATCCTCAACCTGTCCGCAGTGTTCATGGTCGGCGATCGCCTGGAACGCCGCGGTCGTCTGCTCGACGTTCAACTACTGGGGCTCAACCGAGGGCTTTCCAGCGCCGCCATGTGGTCGCCGTTCTTCGCCGCCATGGGCGTGGCGGTCTCCCTGGCTCCATCGCTTGAATACACCACGGTGCTGGCCGCCGGACTGCCGCTGGCCTTTGCCGGCGGCCTCTACAGCGTGTTCGAACTGTCACGCCGCTTCGACGTCAGCGAGGTCCCCGGCTTTTCACTGTCCCCCCGCAGTCTGCTGATGCCGGCCAGCGTGGCCGGACTGGTGATGGTGTTTCACTACGTCATCACACCGTCTCTGACCATCGTCAGCATCATCACCTTCCTGATGCCGACACTGGCGCTGGCCGCCAACCTGGCCAGGGGCGCTGCAGCGACCCGTGAACGCCTTGTTCGCCACCTCCACTACCGACTGCCGGGCATGCGCGGCGAAATCACCCTGTTTCTGTGTGCGGGACTTCTGACCAAGGGACTCTCGATCCTGGTCGCCGCCGCCACCAACGGTGACTGGACGCTGTTTGCCGACTTTGGCGTGGGGCCCGCCATGCTGAGTTATGTCGCCATCGTTGCCAGCGCCATCGCCGGCTTGCACCCGATCATCGGCATCTCGGTGCTGGCCTCGATGCTGGATCTGGATGGCCCCCACCAGACCCTGTTCGGTTTCGTCGCCCTGGCATCCTGGGGCGTGGGCACCGCCGTCGGCCCGCTGTCGGGCATCAACCTGTCACTGCAGGGGCGCTACGGGATCAGTGGCTATCGCATGATGAAGCACAATCTACACTACGCTCTGGTCATGTCGACGCTGGTGCTGGTGGCAATCGCCTGCCTGGCCCAGGCCGTCTCGGCCTGAGCCGCACGCCAGACGATTGCTACCTGATATTGCGCCGACGGCGCGGTCGGCGGACGTCAGCCAACACGCCCAAAGTAGCGATGGCCGCATTGATGGCAGGGCTCGATGCGCTTGACCCCGTGCAGTTCGACCACGGCGTCACAGTGCACGCAGGACATGCGTCCCGGCGCCGCCAGTTCGCCGGCGGTGTAATCGGCACGGGAGGCCTCGAGGTCGTCCTCGAGCTGCTCGCGCTCGATCACGCTGCGATCGGCGATCGACAAGAGCGAGTCGACCACCTTGCGCGACAGGATGGTCAGGTCGATGCCGAGCCAGCTGGCCACGCCCTCGCCGCCGGCAGCCAGGTAGCGGCGCATGTCCTTGAGATCACGTTCGACCCAGGCCCTGAGCAGCGCCAGTTCGTCCTTGGTGTACTCCTCGAGCTCCGCCTCGAACTCCACGGCGTCATCGAGATCCTTCTGCAGATTGTCCCAGGTGAGGTCCTCGGCCCCTTCCTTGAGCCGGGCCAGTACCCGCTCATAGCCGTCGCGCAGACGATGTTCGCCGGACGAAGAATGTTGATCACTCATGACGGTGTCCTCCTTGATGCAGACAAGGACCGCTCGGGGTAACCCGAACGGAACACTGGCGGCCCACCATAGCCGGACCCCGGGCTGCTGGGGTATCCTTGCGGGCATCATTGCCGCGCCGGTGACAGGGCCGCATCAACCTTGATTCTGCACAACCCTGCCGCCGGACGATACCCATACCCTGCGCGCCGCCTTGGGCGCGCCTTGATTGCAAGGTACTCGAAGACCGCGATGGACGCCCAGTACAAGCCCCACGAAATCGAACACGACGCCCAGCAGTTCTGGAATGAAAACCAGTGTTTCAAGGCGATCGAGGATCAGGATCGCGAGAAATTCTACTGCCTGTCGATGTTCCCCTACCCCAGCGGCAAGCTGCACATGGGGCATGTACGCAACTACACCATCGGCGACGTGGTCAGCCGCTTCCAGCGCATGCAGGGCAAGAACGTGATGCAGCCGATGGGCTGGGACGCTTTCGGCATGCCGGCGGAAAACGCCGCGATCAAGAACCAGGTACCGCCGGCCAAGTGGACCTACGAGAACATCGACTACATGCGTGCCCAGCTCAAGGCGCTGGGCTTCGCCTATGACTGGGATCGCGAGTTCGCCACCTGCGACAGCGACTACTACCGCTGGGAACAGTGGTTTTTCACCAAGCTGGTGGAGAAAGGCCTGGTCTACAAGAAGATGTCCACCGTCAACTGGGACCCGGTGGATCAGACCGTCCTGGCCAACGAGCAGGTCATCGACGGCTGTGGCTGGCGCTCCGGTGCGCCGGTGGAGCGCAAGGAAATCCCGCTGTGGTTCTTGAAGATCACCGACTACGCCGATGAGCTGCTGGCGGATCTGGACAAGGTCGAGTGGCCCGAGCAGGTCAAGACCATGCAGCGCAACTGGATCGGCAAGTCCAAGGGGGTCGAGCTGGCCTTCGACGTCGATGGCGACGAGCCGCTCAGGGTCTACACCACCCGCCCCGACACCCTGATGGGGGTGACCTACGTGGCGGTGGCCGCCGGCCACCCGCTGGCGATCAAGGCCGCCGAGGACAAGCCCGAACTCGCCGCCTTCCTCGAGGAGTGCTCCCACGGCGGCACCTCGGAAGCCGAGCTTGCGACCATGGAAAAACGCGGCATGGCCACCGGCTTCGAGGCCATCCACCCGCTGACCGGCGACCGTGTGCCGGTGTATGTCGCCAACTTCGTGCTGATGGAATACGGCACCGGTGCGGTGATGGCGGTGCCCGGCCACGACCAGCGTGACTGGGAGTTCGCCACCAAGTATGAACTCCCGATCCGCGCGGTGATCGCCGACGCCGACGGCCAGGCCCCGGACCTGTCCCAGGGCGCCTGGGTCGAGCACGGCAGCCTGATCAACTCCGGCGAGTTTGACGGCCTCGACTTCCAGGCGGCCTTCGACGCCATCGCCAGCCGCCTCGAGCGCGACGGCCACGGCGAGGTCAAGACCAACTACCGCCTGCGCGACTGGGGCGTGGCCCGCCAGCGCTACTGGGGCGCGCCGATTCCGGTCAAGTACGGCCCCGAGGGCCAGACCGTGCCGCTCACCGACGATGAGCTGCCGGTGGCGCTGCCGCTGGAGGTCACCGTGGACGCCTCCGGCTCGCCGCTCAAGAAGATGCCGGCGTTCAGCGATCTGGGCGATGGCTGGACCCGCGAGACCGACACCTTCGATACCTTCATGGAGTCCTCCTGGTACTACGCGCGCTTCTGCTGCGCCGACAACCCGGAGGCCATGCTGGATGAGCGTGCCAACTACTGGCTGCCGGTGGATCTGTACATCGGTGGCATCGAGCACGCCATCCTCCACCTGCTCTACGCCCGCTTCTTCCACAAGCTGATGCGCGACTTCGGCCTGGTCGACTCCGACGAGCCGTTCCAGCGCCTGCTGACCCAGGGCATGGTGATCGCCGAGACCTTCTACCGCCCCGAGGCCAACGGCGGCAAGGAGTGGTTCAACCCCGCCGACGTCGAGGTCAAGCGTGACGACAAGGGACGCCCGCTCAGCGCCACCCTGATCAGCGATGGCCAGCCGGTGGAGATGGGCGGCATCGAGAAGATGTCGAAGTCCAAGAACAACGGCGTCGACCCCCAGGCCATGATCGATCGCTTCGGTGCCGACACCGTGCGCCTGTTCATGATGTTCGCCGCCCCCCCGGAGCAGTCACTGGAGTGGTCCGACTCCGGCGTCGAGGGCGCCCACCGCTTCCTCAAGCGGCTGTGGCGTCTGGTCGCCGAGCATCTGGAGGCCGGTACGCCGGCAGCGCTGGATGCCGCCGCCATCGCCTCGCTCGACGACGCCCAGCGCGAACTGCGCCGCAAGACCCACGAGACGATCAAGAAAGCCGGCGACGACATCGGCCGCCGCACCACCTTCAATACCGCCATCGCCGCGGTGATGGAGCTGACCAACGCCATCGCCAAGTTCGGCGATACCAGCCCTCAGGGCCTGGCGGTCAGCCGCGAGGCGATCGAGGCCTGCGTGCTGCTGCTGGCACCGATCACGCCCCACGCCTGCCACGCACTGTGGCGCTCACTGGGCCATGACGGCGCGGTCATCGATGCCACCTGGCCGGCGTTCGACGAAAGCGCCCTGGCGCGCGACAGCATCGAGCTGGTGGTGCAGGTCAACGGCAAGCTGCGCGCGCGCCTCGAGGTGCCCGCCGACGCCGACAAGGCCGCCGTCGAAGCGCTGGCACTGGCCAACGACAACGTCCAGCGCCATACCGACGGCAAGACCCTGCGCAAGGTGATCGTGGTGCCGGGCAAGCTGGTCAACATCGTCGCCAACTGACAGCTCGCGGCGGGCGTCTCGCCCGCCGCGTCAGACTGTCGGTGATACCAGGACATGATGCCGAAGGCTGTGCCTTCGGTTTTTCCCTCACGCTGGACAAGGAGTTCCCATGCAGCGTCGTCACTTCCTTGGTCTGACCCTGGCCTCCGGCGCCGCCCTGCTGCTCGCGGGCTGCGGCTTCCACCTGCGCGGCGTCGGCGGCGAGGTGCTGTCCCTGGACAGCCTGGCGCTCGACGGTGCCGACACCCCCTTCGCCGAGCAGTTGACCAAGCGTCTGGAAAGCCTCGGCACCCGCGTCGACGAGACGGCGTCGCTGCGTCTCAACCTGGGTGGCGAAGACGTCAGCATCCGTCAGGTCGGCGTGCTCGATACCGGCTCTCAGGACCAGCAACTGGTGCTGCGGATTCCCTACTCGATCCAGCGTGCAAGCGATGGCGCCTACCTGGCCGATCGCCAGGCGGTGGAGGTGCTCGAGGAGTTCTCGATCACCGACGACAACCTGCTGTCCCAGGATGAGCTGCGCACGGATGCCCTGGAAAACGCCCGCCGCGAGGCCGTACGCCAGATGATCGACCGACTGCGCGCCATCGAGGAAGTCTGATTCACCCATGAAGGTCTTTGCCGACAAGTTGCCGGACGCGCTTTCGAAGTCCGTGCCCCCTGTCATCATCGTCGCCGGTGATGAGCCTCTGCAGCACATGGAGGCCTGCGACCAGGTCCGGGCACGTGCGCGCGAGTCGGGCGTCGAGGAACGTGAGGTGCTCCACGTCGAGGCCAACTTCGCCTGGGGCCGCCTCACCGAGTCCGCGGCGAGCCTGTCGCTGTTCGCCTCGCGCAAGTTGATCGAGCTGCGTCTGGGCAGCGCCAAGCCGGGCCAGGAAGGCGGCAAGGCGCTCAAGGAGTACGCCGAACAGGCACAGGGCAGCGACAACATCCTGCTGGTCAGCTGCGCCAAGCTCGACGCCCGCGAGCAGAAGAGCGCCTGGTTCAAGGCGCTCGACAAGCTGGGGCTGTTCGTTCCGGTGTGGCCGGTCGACCCTTCCCGCCTGGGTTTCTGGCTGAGGGACCGCGCCCAGCGCCACGGTCTGTCGATGTCGCTGGACGCCGCCCGGCTGCTGGGTGAGCGCACCGAGGGCAACCTTCTGGCCGCCGACCAGGAACTGCAGAAGCTGGCCTTGATGCTTCCTCCCGGCGCCCAGGTATCCCCCCGTGACGTCGCCGGCGGGGTCGAGAACAGCGCCCGCTACGACGTCTTCACTCTGGTCGATGCCTGCCTGAAAGCCGAGCGCGAGCGCGTCCTGCGTATCCTCGCGGGACTGGCCGCCGAGGGTACCGAGCCACCGATCATCCTGTGGGCCCTGACCCGCGAGATTCGTACCCTGCTGTCGCTGCATCAGCACCTGGACCAGGGCCAGAGCTTCGAGCACGCCTGCAAGGCCCAGAAGCCTCCGATCTTCGACCGTCGGCGCCCCGCCTACCAGGAAGCCATCCGTCGCCTGCCACTCAAGCGTCTGCACAAGCTTCTGATGTTCGCCCAACGCCTGGACCTGTCGATCAAGGGCGCAGCGGACCTGCCGCTGGAACAGGGCATTCAGGACCTGGCGCTGACCCTCGCTGGCGGTCGTGGACTGCTGGCAGAAATGGCCTGGTCCTATCGCGTGGCGCCGTAGCCGACGATTCGTCTTCCTTGCTCTCGCATGATGTGGCCTGGCGTCACCCCTGTGACGCCAGGATGGGATAGGTCAGCCCGGCCAATGGGGGTATGACCCCGCACTGCGGGTACTCTGCGCATAGAATAGGGCAAGCACCTGCATCATTACCCCTTGGGCGCCCAGCGCGTCTGGTCGCCAGCGACCGCGAGTGCCCCCATCATGACCCGTGTCTTCCCGCTGGTTCTGGCCGCCGGCGTCACCTTGCTTTCGACCGCCAGCGCCCTGCTGTTGCTCGGCTACCTGAGCCAGGTGCGCCAGCCCATGGGCGTTGTCCGCGACGCCCTCATCATCGAAACGGCACGGTCTCAGGAAAATGTGGCGAGCATCGCTTCACTCAAGCAGTTTGCCGGCATCGACAACTCGCCCCGGGCTCACGAGCTCACGCAAGTGGCCGATACCCTCCAACACCGTCTGCGGACGCTGGCGGGCACCGCCACGCGGCTGCCCACCTCCCAGAGGGACAGCGTGGTCGGCTACCTGCAACGCGCCGAGCACTCGATCAACCTGATCGCTCCTTCGCCTCTCTCCGACACCACCGCAGACATCACCGACACCTTGCCGGGGCTCGCTTCGACCATCGATGAGCTGGCCATCTATCTGATGGAGACCGAGTCGCACCAGCGCAAGCTCGATCGACGCCTGGCATTGGTGGCCACCGTACTGACGGCACTGGTACTGATGGTCGGCATGGTGCTGTTTGTCGCCTTGCTGCGCCTGGAACGCCACAGCAACGCGCTGCGCTATCTGGCGATGACCGACGACCTCACCCAGCTCTACAATCGTCGCCAGTGGCTCGACCAGGCCCCCCACCTGCTGGCCCTTCGGCGCCCAGCGGATAGTCCAGTGGCGCTGATGCTGCTGGATCTGGACAACTTCAAACGCATCAATGACGGCTACGGCCACCCCACCGGTGACAAGGTATTGAAGTCCTTCGGCGAGATGCTCAAGCGCGTGGCCAGACGCAGTGATCTGGCGGCGCGTCTGGGGGGCGACGAGTTCGCCCTGCTGATGCCCCAGGCGGACGCCCGCAACGCCGAAACCGTCGGTGAACGAATTCGCCACGAAACCGAGCACTTCGACCTGACCCAGCCGGCGGGCGGCGCCAACCTTACGGTCAGTATCGGCATCGCCGTCTCAAGCCATGCCGATGACGACTTCTCCACCCTGTACCGGCGGGCCGACCAGGCGCTCTACCAGGCCAAGCATCAGGGACGCAATTGCATCCGCCTGGGCTAGAGAAACCAACAACCTGCATGAAATTCCTGTACCACCTTCGTTATACTCCTGTTGTCGCCAACGCATCCGGCGGGCAGGATGCCACTGGATGCATGTCGCCATCACCAAGGATCGAACAATTCCCGACACCATCAACAAGGAAGCCCCCATGACTTCACGACTGCGCCGCTTGCTGTGTACCGTTCTGATGCTGTGCCTGACCCTGGGTGCCGCCAGCGCCGGGGCCGCCACCTCGGTCCCGCTGGCCTCGACCAACGACGTGCTGGCCTCCCAGCAGAGCCAGGACGCCCGAGAACGCATCCATCAGGTGCTGGCCCGCGATGACGTACGCCAGCAACTCGAACTCCAGGGCGTCGATCCCGGTGAGGTCGAGGACCGCGTAGCCGCCCTGTCCGACGCCGAAGCTCAGCAGATGGCCGACCAGCTCGACCAGATGCCCGCCGGCGCCAGCGTCATTGGCGTGCTGTTCGCGGTCTTCGTCATCCTGCTGGTCACCGACATCCTGGGTCTGACCGACGTCTACCCGTTCACCCGCTAAGGACATGCGCGTGATGCGCTCATTCGTCTCGAGCGCCCGCCTGGCGGGCGCTCTTTCGTTGGTGATGTGGCTCACGGCCTGTGCCAGCGCCCCCGAACTGGACCACAGCGTCACCGCTACGCTGCCCCAACGCCAGCTCCTCGAAGACGTCCCCTTTCACCCCCAGCGTGACTACCAGTGCGGCCCGGCCACACTGGCCATGGTGCTCAACCATGCAGGGGTCGACGTCGGCGTCGATCAACTGATCCCCGAAATCTACGTGCCCAGCCGCAAGGGCAGCTTCCAGCCCGAGATGCTGGCCGCCAGTCGCCGGCACGGGCGAATCCCGTTCACTCTGGCGCCGCGCTTCGCCTCGCTGCTCGAAGAGGTCGATGCCGGCCGCGCGGTGGTGGTACTGCAGAACCTGTCGCTGCCGGCCTTCCCGCTGTGGCACTTCGCGGTGGTCAACGGCTACGATCTCGAGAGCGAAGAGGTATTGCTGCGCACCGGCGTCACCCGTCAGGATGCCACCGATTTCGGGCGTTTCGACGCAACCTGGCAACGTTCCGAGCGCTGGGCCTTCGTGGCACTGACGCCAGGAGAGCTGCCGGTGACGATTGCACCGGAGGCGGCCATCCAGGCCACCTCGGACTTCGAACGGGTCCAGGGGCCAGAGCAAAGCCTGCCGGCCTGGCAAGCTCTGGTCGATCGCTTTCCCGAGGAGGCCATGGGGTACTTCGCGCTGGCAAACGCCTACCATGCGGCGGGCCAGCCTGACGCAGCCATCGACGCCTGGCGCAGCGCTGTCGCAAACGATCCGTCTCTGGCGCCGGCCTGGTTGAACCTGGGTCTCACCCTGGCGTCTCAAGGAGATGACGAAGGGGCTCGCGAAGCGCTCAGGCGTGCGGCTTCGCTTGACGGGCCCTGGCAGCAAGGCGCCAGGGAGGCGCTGAACGAACAGCAAGGAGGAGCTCGATGAGCTACGACATCGTGTTCAAGGGCGTCTACCAGGCGCCCGAGCCCGACGACGGCGCCAGAGTACTGGTCGACCGCCTGTGGCCCAGAGGACGCAGCCGCGAGTCCCTGGCGCTTACCGAGTGGTACCGGGAGGCCTCACCCAGCAATGCCCTGCGACGCCAGTATCAGCTCGAGGAGATCAGTTCCAGGGTCTTCGAGATTCGCTATCGCGGCGAGCTACGCGACCACCCCGACCGGCTGTATCCGCTGATGCGCCTGGCCCGGCGCGGCCGCCTGACGCTGGTGACCGCGGCGCGCGATGTCGACAGCACCCATCTGCCCGAGCTGCGCCAGCGCCTGCTCGAGGCACTGCACCAGGAAGATCAGGAAGACGCCCTGCCCTCCTCGCCGCCTTGCTTTGCCCACGAGAGCGGGCACTAGCGCTCAGGCACCGGATCCAGCAGGCGCCCCGATATCGGATATCGTAGAGCGTCGATCCCAGCGCTACCGAGGCTCCCACAGCAGGCGCCAATAGTCTGGCCTCAGACCAAGAAAGGTGCCCAAGGGCACCTTTCTTGTCGGTCGTGCTGGCCGGTTCAGAACACCCGATTGAGGCCATTCTGGGCGGCCACCCGGTAGGCCTCGGCCATGGTCGGATAGTTGAAGGTGGTGTTGACGAAGTACTTCAGCGTATTCGCCTCCCCTTCCTGCTGCATGATCGCCTGGCCGATATGGACGATCTCCGAGGCCTGGTCGCCGAAGCAGTGGATGCCGTAGATCTCCAGGGTATCCTGATCGAACAGGATCTTGAGCATGCCGACGGTATCGCCGGTGATCTGGGCGCGGGCGGTGTCCTTGAAGAAGGCATGGCCGACCTCGTAAGGCACCTTGGCCTCAGTCAACTCGCGCTCGGTGCGACCAAAGGAGCTGATCTCGGGGATGGTGTAGATCCCGGTGGGCACCTCGGTGACGTAGCGGAATTCCCGGTCCAGCAGCTCGTCGCAGGCGTTCAGTCCCTGATCGTAGGCGGCGCTGGCGAGGCTCGGCCAGCCGACCACGTCTCCGGCGGCGTAAATGTGGGGCAGCGCCGTACGATAGTGCTCGTCGACCTGCAGCTGACCGCGGCCGTTGGCGGTGAGACCGATGTTCTCGAGGCCCAGCTGGTCGGTATTGCCGGTGCGCCCGTTGGCCCACAGGAAGGCGTCGGCACGCAGCCGCTTGCCCGACTTCAGATGCACCGTGACGCCGTGTTCGTCACCCTCGACGCGCTCGTACTCTTCGTTGTGGCGGATCAACACACCATGCTTGCGCAGATGATAGGACAGCGCATCGCTGATCTCGTCATCGAGGAAGGACAAGAGGCTGCCGCGGTTGTTGATCAGATCCACCTTGAGTCCGAGCCCGGAGAAGATCGAGGCGTACTCACAGCCGATAACGCCGGCGCCGAAGATGATCAGGGTACGCGGGGTGTGCTGCAGACCAAGAATGGTATCGGAGCAGTAGATACGAGGGTGGCGAAAATCGATGTCCGCAGGACGGTAGGGCCGTGACCCCGTGGCGATGATCACCTTGTCCGCTACCAGCTCTTCCTGGTTTTCACCACTGCCCCTTACCATCAGGGTGTGTTCGTCCTTGAAGCGCGCGATCCCGTGATACAGGTCGATGCGATTGCGCGCGTAGAAGTTGGTGCGCATGGACACCTGCTGATCGATGGTCACCCGGGAGCGTTCACGCACCTTGGGGAACGAGAACCAGCGCGGCTCGCCGATATCCCGGAACATGCTGTTGGTGTTGAACGACATGATCTGGCGGACCTGATGACGCAGCGCCTTGGAAGGGATGGTGCCCCAGTGGGTGCAATTGCCGCCGACCCGCGCCTGCTTTTCGACCACCGCGACCCGCTTGCCATGCTTGGCCGCATTGATCGCTGCGCTCTCGCCGGCGGGCCCGGTGCCGATCACCACCACGTCATAGTTGTGGACTGCCATCGTGTCTTCCTTCTCCTGGAAACCGACCCGGATGTGAGATGCCGGGCACTGCTTATCATGAGGACGGCGCCTCGAGAGGCGCCGTCATGGTCAGGGGGCGTCGATACTGCCGCTCAGCGACGAGTCGCGTCGTAGCCCAGGTCCAGTCCGCGATTCTCGTCGGATTGGCGGCGCTGACTGGTGGCGCGCTTCTTCGATTCTTCCTCGCACACCTCATCCTTGCCGCCGCAGATCTCGCAGCCGTCCTTCAGGCCAAGCTGGTTGAGCCCGCCGCAGGAGCCGGCGATGGGCTTGCGGCCAAGAATGACACCGATCGCCATGGCGCCGATGATCAGCAGCATGGCACCGAAAACGATAAGGTAGATGGTCATGATGGACTCCTCGCTGGATGGGGCAGGATGGCTCTAGTCACTTTCTCGCGAACACTTTGTCGCGAACACCATCGCCTGCCTTTCTCCCATTGGACAGCGGTTGGACAAGAGATATCCCTGGGCGGAACAACGAATGGCCGTCGCCATACACCCGAGGCGTTGAAGGTACCGACTCGACAAGGTCCCGTGTCCTCGCAGGACAGTCCGCGGGGCATTCTCGAGTCGGCGCGACAATTATGCCAGAACTCCTCTCGCGGCAAAATCACAAGGCGCACAAACCAACGAGCCCCGCACAGGGCGGGGCTCGCAAGGTGCCCTTGGGCACACGGACAGGCGCGTGATCAGCCGCCGAAGTCATCCAGCATGATGTTCTCGGGCTCGACGCCGAGATCCAGCAGCATCTTGATGACGGAGGCGTTCATCATGGGCGGCCCGCACATGTAGTACTCGCAGTCCTCGGGGGCCGGATGGTCCTTGAGGTACATGTCGTAGAGCACGTTGTGGATGAACCCGGTCGGCCCTTCCCAGTTGTCTTCCGGCTGGGGGTCGGACAGTGCCAGGTGCCAGTCGAAGTTCTCATGCTCTTCGGCCAGCTTGTCGTACTCTTCGTTGTAGAAGGTCTCGCGCCAGGAGCGTGCGCCGTACCAGAAGGTCATCTTGCGCTCGCTGTTCAGACGCTTCAGCTGGTCGAAGATATGGCTGCGCATCGGCGCCATGCCGGCACCACCGCCGATGAAGACCATCTCGGCGTCGGTATCCTTGGCGAAGAACTCGCCAAACGGCCCCATCACCGTGACCTTGTCACCCGGCTTCAGGCTGAAGACGTAGGTGGACATCAGGCCAGGCGGGTGGCTGGAGTTGGGCGGAGGCGTCGCGATCCGGATGTTGAACTTGAGAATACCCTTCTCTTCCGGATAGTTGGCCATGGAGTAGGCACGAATGACCTCTTCGGTGTTCTTGTGCGAGACGTCGAACAGACCGAATTTTTCCCAGTCGCCGCGGTACTCTTCCTCGATATCGAAGTCGGAGAACTTGATGTCGTAAGCAGGTGCCACCAACTGCACATAGCCGCCGGCACGGAAGGCCACTTCCTCGCCTTCCGGCAGCTTCAGGTTCAGCTCCTTGATGAAGGTGGCGACGTTGGGGTTCTCGATGACCTCGCATTCCCACTTCTTGACGCCGAACACTTCCTCGGGGACCTGGATCTTCATGTCCTGCTTGACCGGCACCTGACAGGACAGACGCCAGCCGACCTTCTTCTCGCGCAGGGTGAAGTGGCTTTCCTCGGTGGGCAGGATCGAGCCGCCGCCCTCCTCGACCCGGCACTTGCACTGGGCGCAGGAGCCGCCGCCGCCACAGGCAGAGGACAGGAAGATGCCGTTGGCCGCCAGGGTGTTGAGCAGCTTGCCGCCGGCCTGGGTGGTCAGGGTGTTCTCGGGATCGTCATTGATCTCGATGGTCACATCGCCCGAGCTCACGAGCTTGGAGCGGGCCGCCAGGATCACCGCCGTCAGACTGATGACGATGATGGTGAACATGACGACGCCGAGCACGATGACTGTTGTATCAACCATGTCGGTTTCCTATTGCTAGGGTTAGGGCCTGCACCGAGGGCTAGCGCCCCCGGTGCAGGGCACTCAGAGCTGGATGCCGGAGAAGGACATGAAGCCCAGGGACATCAGACCCACGGTGATGAAGGTGATGCCCAGTCCCTGCAGGGAAGCGGGCACATCGCTGTACTTCAGTTTCTCGCGGATACCGGCCAGGGCGGTGATCGCCAGCGCCCAGCCGACACCGGCGCCCAGGCCATAGACCACGGACTCACCGAAGTTGTAGCTGCGCTCGACCATGAACAGGGTGCCACCGAGGATGGCGCAGTTCACGGTGATCAGCGGCAGGAACACGCCGAGGGCGTTGTAAAGCGCCGGCACGAACTTGTCGAGGAACATCTCGAGGATCTGCACCAGTGCGGCGATGACGCCGATGTAGGACAGCAGACCCAGGAACGACAGATCGATGTTCTCGGCGCCGGCGATGCCGGTCCAGGACAGCGCGCCTTCCGCCAGCAGATACTCGAGGATCAGGTTGTTCACCGGCACGGTGATGGTCAGTACCGCTACCACGGCGATGCCCAGACCGATGGCCGAGGATACCTTCTTGGACACGGCCATGAAGGTACACATGCCCAGGAAGAACGCCAGTGCCATGTTCTCCACGAACACCGAGGCAACGAAAAGGCTCAGATAGTGTTCCATGTTACACGGCCTCCTTCGGCTGGGTGTTTTCCTTCATCACGAACTCGTTGTCCTCGACCTGCTCCGGGTTGAGGCTGCGCAGCACCCAGATGATCAGACCGATGATGAAGAAGGCGGACGGCGGCAGCAGCAGCAGGCCGTTGGGCACGTACCAGCCACCGTTCTGCACGGTTTCCAGGATGGTCACGCCGAACAGGCTGCCGGAGCCGAACAGCTCGCGGAAGAAGCCGACGGTCATCAGGATGAAGCCGTAGCCCAGACCGTTGCCGACACCGTCGAGGAACGACAGCGTCGGGGTGTTGGTCATGGCAAAGCCTTCGGCGCGGCCCATCACGATGCAGTTGGTGATGATCAGACCGACGAATACCGACAGCTGCTTGGACATCTCATAGGCAAAGGCCTTGAGGATCTGGTCCACCACGATCACCAACGAGGCGATGATGGTCATCTGCACGATGATACGGATGGAGGACGGAATGTGATTGCGGATCAGCGAGACGAACATGCTCGAGAACGCCGTCACGAAGATCACGGCCAGACTCATGACCAGCGAGACGCTGAGGCTCGAGGTCACCGCCAGCGCCGAACAGATACCGAGGATCTGCAGGGCGATGGGGTTGTTCTTGAAGATCGGCGTCAGGATGACGCCCTTGGGAGTCGGTGCAGACATCGTCAGGCTCCTTCGCTGTCGTCAGAGGGGCTGGCGTCGGCGCTGGCCTGGCTGTCCACGCCATCGCGGAAGCGCGCCAGGTAGTGACCGAAGCCTTCCTCGCTCAGCCAGAATTGCACCAGCTTGGTCACGCCGCGGCTGGTCAGAGACGCGCCGGACAGGGCGTCGACCTCGGTGGACTCGCTGGCACCACCCTTCACCAGCTGGATGGCCGGCTCCATGGTGTCGCTCGAGGCGTAGATTTCCTTGCCTTCCCACTGCGCCTTCCAGCGCGGGTTGTCGACCTCGCCACCCAGGCCAGGTGTCTCGGCGTGGGAATAGAAGGTGATCCCGCCGATGGTGTTGCCGTCACCCTGCACAGACAGGTAGCCGCGCATCAGGCCCCACAGGCCCTGGCCACGAATCGGCAGCACGATCTGCTCGGGGTTGTTCTCGTCACCGACCAGATAGATGGTGGAGAACTGCTCCTGACGGCCGAGACCGGCGATGTCCTTCTCCCCGGACAGGGTACGCGACTGGGCCGGATCCTTGGCGGCCTGGAAGCCGTCATAGGTCTCGGGATCGACCTCATCGGTGTACTCCCCGGTGTCGAGATCGACGACCTTGGCGGTCACCGCCTGAGAGAACTCCTTGCCGACGTCCATGCCCGGTTCGTACAGGTCGGCCACGGCCAGGATGTTGGACTTGCGGTCCAGCTCCTGGTTGCGCTCCTGGCGCGCCTTGAGTCCCACCGCCGCCGTCGACACGATGATCGAGCAGACGATACACAGGGAGAAGGCGACCGTCAGGATCTTCTTGATGGAGTTGTTACCTTGTGCCATCAGGCGGTCTCCTCGGCCACGACAGCGGTGCGCTTGGCGCGACGCTTGATGTTGGCCTGAACAAAGAAGTGATCGATGAGCGGCGCGAACAGGTTGGCGAACAGGATCGCCAGCATGATGCCCTCGGGGAAGGCTGGGTTGACCACACGGATCAGTACCGTCATCACACCGATCAGGGCGCCGAAGATGAAGCGACCCGGGTTGGTCATGGACGCCGACACGGGATCGGTGGCCATGAACACCATGCCGAAGGCGAAGCCACCCACCACCAGGTGCCAGTACCAGGGCATGGCGAACATGGCGTTGGTGTCGGAGCCGATCAGGTTGAGAATGGAGCTCATCGCTACCATGCCGAGGAACACGCCGGCAACGATCCGCCACGAGGCGATCTTCATGCCGATCAGCACCACCGCCCCGATCAGGATGGCAAGCGTCGAGGTCTCACCCACGGAGCCGGGAATGAAGCCAAGGAAGGCGTCCCACCAGCTGTACTGGTCCTGCAGTGCGGCCATGCCGCTCTGGTAGGCGGTAGACAGCGGCGTCGCGCCGGTGAAGCCGTCGGCGGCGACCCACACGGCATCACCGGAGATCTGCGCCGGATAGGCGAAGTACAGGAAGGCACGACCGGTCAGCGCCGGGTTGAGGAAGTTCTTGCCGGTACCACCGAAGATTTCCTTGCCGATCACCACACCGAAGGTGATGCCGAGCGCCACCTGCCACAGCGGGATGGTAGCCGGCAGGATCAGGGCGTAGAGCACCGAGGTGACGAAGAAGCCTTCATTGACCTCGTGGCCGCGCTTGATCGCGAACAGCACTTCCCAGAAGCCACCGATGACAAAGGTCACCAGGTAGATCGGGAGGAAGTAGGTAGCGCCCAGCACGAAGTTGGACCACAGGCTGCCGGCATCGTGGCCACCGGCGAAGGTCAGCAGGATCATCTCGCGCCAGCCGCCCATGGAGTCGTAACCCGCGGCGATGGCCTCGTTGGCCTGCCAGCCAGCGTTCCACATGCCGAAGAACATGGCCGGGAAGGTGCAGAACCACACCGTGATCATCATGCGCTTGAGGTCGATGCCGTCACGCACGTGAGCCGTGGTCTTGGTCACGCTGGGAGGCGCATAGAAGATAGTGTCCACCGCCTCGTACAGCGGATAGAACTTCTCGTACTTGCCACCCTTGTGAAAGTGCGGCTCGAGATTGTCGAGTGTCTGTCGAATACCCATCATCAGGCCTCTTTCTCGATCATGGTGAGGTTGTCACGCAGGATGGGACCGTACTCATACTTGCCCGGGCACACATAGGTGCACAGCGCCAGGTCTTCTTCATCCAGCTCGAGGCAGCCGAGCTCCATCGCCGACTCGATGTCGCCGACGATCAGCGAACGCAAGAGCTGCGTGGGCATGATGTCCAGCGGCATCACCTTTTCATACGCACCCACCGGCACCATGGCGCGCTCGGAGCCATTGGTCGAGGTGGTCGGCGCATAGTTGCGCAGGCCCTTCAGGCTCGACAGGTAGATACCCAGTACCGAGTGACGATTGGCACCCGGCGACAACCAGCCCATGAAGGCACGCTTGTTGCCCTCTTCCAGCAGGGTGATCTGGTTGTGGAAGCGGCCCAGGTAGCGCAGGCTGCCTTCGGCGGTGAAGCCGGAGAACACGCCTCCGCTGATGACGCGGGTGTCATCGGCAGACTTGATCTCGTGATCCAGCAGCTCGTCAGTGCTGGCACCCACACGGGTACGCACCAGACGCGGACGCTCGGCACGCGGGCCGCCCACGGCGACCACTCGGCTCAGGTCCAGCTTGCCTTCACTGAACAGCTTGCCGAAGGCGATCACGTCCTGATAGCCGATGTGCCAGACGCGACGCTGCAGCGACACCGGGGACAGGAAGTGAATGTGGGTACCGACCAGGCCCGCAGGATGGGGACCGGCGAAGCTCTCGTGGTGGACGCCCTTGACCTTGGTGCCCGGAATCTGGGCATCGGTGGCGGTGCACAGGAACACCTTGCCCTCGGTCAGTCGTCCCAGCACCTTGAGGCCGTCCTCGAACGCCTCGGCCTGCTCGTTGATGACCAGCGACGGATCGGCGGCCAGCGGCTGGGTGTCGATGGCGGTGACGAAGATGTCGGTGGGTACGGCGTCGGGCGCCGGGGTACGCGAGAACGGGCGAGTGCGCAGCGCGGTCCAGAGACCGGACTCCACCAGTTGGTCGACCACGGTCTGACGTTCGAGGGACTCGAGCGCATCGCGGCCATGAGCCGTGAAGGACTCGGCCTCGGCGCTGTCGTCGACCTCGATCACCACCGACAGGAGCCTGCGCTTTTCCCCGCGATTGATCGCCACTACTTCACCCGAGGCCGGCGAGGTAAAGCGCACGCCCTCGATCTTCTTGTCGGTGAACAGTAATTGGCCCAGCTTGACCTTGTCCCCCTCCTTGACCTCCATTGTCGGCTTCATGCCGATATAGTCGGTCCCCAGGAGCGCCACGTGGCGCACCGGTCGCGCATCCTCGATACGCTGCTCCGGCGCTCCCGTGATGGGGAGATCCAGGCCTTTCTTGACTTCGATCATAGACTCGCCCAGTTGATGGATCGTAGATAATGGACGGAGGTTCGGTGGAAATGAGAGGAATTCTTGTTATAAGCCACGCATCACCAGTCACGCCGAGGCGACATCGAACCACCCCGAAAAATCCCCAGCATTATAAAGACAAGCCAGTGGATTGACCACATGATCGAACGTCGCAGAACTGCGTGATTCTGCAAAACCGCTTCCATCCCAAACAGAAAAACCCCTTGCCAAACAAGGTTGGCAAGGGGTATTCGAGCTACCTCAACGCGAGACTCTCGCCCCGCTCGGCACGGACTAGGCGTGACGCGGCAGCTTACAGAAGGCCACGTTGGAGATCTGCTGCAGGATACGAATCACCTGGCAGCTATAGCCGAACTCGTTGTCGTACCACACATAGACCACCGCGTGGCGGCCCTGGGCGATGGTCGCCTTGGCGTCGACGATGCCGGCGTGACGGTTGCCGACGAAGTCGGTGGAGACCACCTCCGGCGAGTCGACGAAGTCGATCTGTTTCTGGAAGGCCGAGTCGATGGACATGCGGCGCAGGTAGTCGTTGAGCGACTCGGCGTCGGTCTCGCGCTCGAGCGACAGGTTGAGGATCGCCATCGACACATTGGGCGTGGGCACGCGGATGGCGTTGCCGGTCAGCTTGCCACCCAGCTCCGGCAGTGCCTTGGAAACCGCCTTGGCAGCACCGGTCTCGGTCAGCACCATGTTCAGCGGTGCGCTGCGTCCGCGACGGTCACCCTTGTGGTAGTTGTCGATCAGGTTCTGATCGTTGGTGTAGGAGTGAACGGTCTCGACGTGGCCATGCTCGATGCCGTATTCGTCGTTCATCACCTTCAATACCGGCACGATGGCGTTGGTGGTGCAGGACGCCGCGGAGATGATGCGATCATCCTGGGTGATGTCGCCATGATTGATGCCATAGACGATGTTTTTCAGGTCGCCCTTGCCCGGGGCGGTCAGCAGCGCCTTGGACACGCCCTTGCACTCCAGGTGCTGACCGAGGCCAGCCTCGTCGCGCCAGATACCGGTGTTGTCGACCACCACGGCGTTGTTGATGCCGTAGGCGGTGTAGTCGACATCGCTCGGCGAATCGGCGTAGATGACCTGGATCACGTTGCCGTTGGCGGTCAGGGTGCGGGTCTCCGGGCACACGCTGATGGTGCCGTCGAAGGGACCGTGAACGCTGTCACGACGCAGCAGGCTGGCGCGCTTTTCCAGATCCTTGGCGATATCGCCACGACCGCGCACCACGATGGCCTTGAGGCGCAGCAGGTTGCCGCCACCGGCCTTCTCGATCAGCACGCGGGCCAGGATCCGGCCGATCCGGCCGAAGCCGTAGAGCACAACGTCCTTGGGCTCGCCATTGCCGGCGTCAGGATCGTGACAGTCGACGATCTCGGCCAGCTGCTCGCGCATGAACGCCAGCGCATCGCCACCGCCCTGCTTCTTGAATGCCACACCCAGCTTGCCCACATCGACGTGAGCCGGCCCCAGATTCAGCTGGGTCATCGCCTGCACCAGCGGGAAGGTATCCTGCACCGACAACTCGGTACCTTCGATCTTCCTGACGAAACGATGGTCCTTGAGGATGCGGATGACGCTGCGGTTGAACAGCGAACGTCCGAACATGGTGGTGACCACGTTATTGCGACGATACAGGCTGCCGATCAGCGGGATCATCTGCTCGGCCACGGCCTGGTTGTCGTGCCATTGCTGGAAGACGATATCGGGTTGCTGGCTCACGAGAGACCTCTAAGTCTGATGGGGAAACGAGCGTATTATCAGCCCCCCCCTTGAAAGGGGCAATGACTGTATGGTCGCACCTCCTGTAGGCCCGTTACACAAATCGCGGTTTGACTACATGAGCGAGATCGGGCTGGTATGATGCCTGCTCGACCTCTGAACGCCAGCGAAACGACATCCTCTATGCCTACCTTTTCGCCGCTCGATCCGCCGCATCCCCAGGGCGCCCGTGACACCCTGTACCTCACCACGCCCGCCGGCAGCGCCAGCGCCCTGGCGCTTTCGCGCCTGGCTGCCGACGCGCCACTGCTGGTGATTACCCAGGATACCGCCGAGGCGCTGAGGCTCGAGAACGAACTGGCCTTCTATGCCGACATGCCGGTACTGCCCTTCCCCGACTGGGAGACGCTGCCCTACGACAGCTTTTCGCCCCATCAGGACATCGTCTCGTCGCGGCTGCGCACCCTCCGGCATCTGCAGGATGGTGTGCACGGCATCGTGCTGGTACCGATCAATACCCTGATGCAGCGTCTGCCGCCCGTGGACTATATCGCCGGACGGGTGCTGACCCTGGAGGTCGGCGCCACCCTGCAACGGGAGACCTTCCGCGAACAGCTGTCACGGGCGGGCTACCGGGCGGTGGAGACCGTCTTCGAGCCGGGTGAATACGCCCTGCGTGGCGCCCTGATCGATCTCTTTCCCATGGGCAGCGACCATCCGCTTCGCATCGACCTGTTCGACGACGAGATCGACACCCTCAGGAGCTTCGACCCCGACACCCAGCGCAGCCTCGACAAGGTCGAGCGGATCGACCTGCTGCCGGCGCACGAGTATTCGCTGTCACGCTCGGCCATCGCCTGCTTTCGTGAAGGCTTCGAGACCCTGTTCGACGTCGACCCACGCCAGTGCCCGCTTTATGTCGATGCGCTGAAGGGCATCCCCTCACCCGGACTCGAGCAGTATCTGCCGTTGTTCTTCGAGGCCACCGCTTCACTGTTCGACCATCTTCCCGCGGATACCCGCGTCGCCCTGATGTCCGGCTGCCGCGAAGCCGCCGAGCACCACTGGCAGGCGATCACCAGCCGCTACGAAAATCTCGGCGTCGATCCGACCCGCCCCCTGCTGCCGCCCCACCGTGCCTTCATCCCGGAAGCGGAACTGTTCGGGCTGATCAAGACCCACCCCAGGGTCGAGCTGACGGCAGACAGCGAGCATCCCCACGCCCATCCCTCGGATGCCAGCGACGCCCCCCAGGTGGCGATCAATGCCAGGGCAAAGGATCCGCTGGCGGCGCTCAGAGGCTTTCTGAACGAGCACGCAGAGCGCCGGGTGCTGTTCGTGGCCGAGTCCCGTGGGCGTCGGGAAGCGCTGGAGGAGACCCTGGCCCCCGCTACCGGTGCACTGGACGCCGCGGACGGATTTTCCGACTTCCTCGCCGGCAGCTCTCGCCTGGCCATCGCCGAGGGGCAGCTCTCCAGCGGCCTGTCGCTCGGCTCCCCCGCGGTCAGTGTGATCACCGAGACGGAACTGTTCGGCGAGATCGTGCGCCAGACCCGCCGCCAGGCCAAGGCCACCGACGACAACGAACTCGCCGTACGCCATCTTTCCGAACTCAAGGTCGGCGCCCCGGTGGTCCACCAGTCCCATGGCGTCGGCCGCTACCGCGGGCTGGAAACGCTGGAAGCCGGCGGCCAGGCGGCCGAATTCGTCAGCCTCGAGTACGCCGACGGCGCCAAGCTCTACGTGCCGGTGGACAGCCTGCACCTTATTTCCCGCTACGCCGGTGCCGACGATGAACTGGCACCGCTGCATCGACTGGGCTCGGAACAGTGGGAAAAGGCCAAGCGCAAGGCCGCCGAGAAGATCCGCGATACCGCCGCCGAGCTGCTCGACATCTATGCCCGCCGCGAGGCCCGGGAAGGCTTCGCCTGTGCCGCCCCGGATGAAGAGTACGCTCGCTTCGTCGCCAACTTCCCGTTCGAGGAGACGCCGGATCAGCGGGTCACCATCCAGGCGGTGATCCAGGACATGACCGCACCGCGCCCGATGGACCGTGTCGTCTGCGGCGACGTCGGCTTCGGCAAGACCGAGGTCGCCATGCGTGCCGCCTTTCTTGCGGTACAGTCCGGGCGCCAGGTGGTGGTGCTGGTGCCGACCACCCTGCTCGCCCGCCAGCATTTCGAGAACTTCCGCGACCGCTTCGCCGATACCGCGGTGGATATCGAGCTGTTGTCCCGCTTCACCAGCAGCGGCAGTCAGACGGACACCCTCAAGCGCGTTCGCGAAGGCAAGGTCGATATCGTCATCGGCACCCACAAGCTGTTGTCTCGGAAGCTCGACTTCCCGGAGCTGGGGCTGGTCATCATCGATGAAGAACATCGCTTCGGCGTGTCCCAGAAGGAAAGGCTCAAGACCCTGCGTGCCGAGGTCGACGTACTGACCATGACCGCAACGCCGATCCCGCGAACCCTCAACATGGCCATGAGCGGCATCCGCGACCTGTCGATCATCGCCACCCCACCGGCCAGACGCCTGTCGGTGAAGACCTTCGTCCAGCAGCGCGAAGAAGCCGTGATCAAGGAGGCGATCCTGCGCGAGATACTGCGCGGCGGCCAGGTCTATTACCTGCACAACGAGGTCAAGACCATCGAGAGCGCCGCCGAGAAGGTCCGTGAACTGGTGCCCGATGCCCGCGTCGCGGTGGCCCATGGGCAGCTGCCCGAGCGCTCGCTGGAACGGGTGATGTCCGACTTCTATCACAAGCGCTTCAACGTGCTGGTGTGCTCGACCATCATCGAGACCGGCATCGACGTGCCCAGCGCCAACACCATCATCATCGAGCGTGCCGACAAGTTCGGACTGGCCCAGCTCCACCAGCTGCGCGGCCGGGTAGGCCGCAGCCACCACCAGGCCTACGCCTACCTGCTGGCGCCGCCGCCTCGCTCGATCACCCGAGATGCGGTCAAGCGCCTCGAGGCGATCGGCCAGGCCGAGGACCTGGGCGCTGGCTTCACCCTGGCCAGCCACGACATGGAAATCCGCGGCGCCGGCGAACTGCTGGGCGACGAACAGAGCGGCCAGATGGAGGCGGTGGGCTATAGCCTCTATATGGAGATGCTCGACCGGGCGGTGAAGGCCATCCGTGAAGGCCGCACTCCGAATATCGAGGCGCCGCTGCAGGAAGGCGTCGAGATCAGCCTCAACCTGCCGGCGCTGATTCCCGACGACTATCTCCCTGATGTCCAGCAGCGTCTGGTGATGTACAAGCGCATCGCCAACGCCGACAACGAGGCCGAGCTCAAGGAACTGCGCGTGGAGATGATCGATCGCTTCGGGCTGCTACCCGCCCCGGTCAAGACGCTGCTGCGCCAGACCCGCCTCAGGCAGCGTGCCGAAAGGCTCGGTATCGTGCGCCTGGAAGCGGGCGCCGAGCGCGGGCGCGTGCTGTTCGGCGGCCAGACCGCGGTGGATCCGCTGACGCTGGTGGGGCTGATCCAGGGGGCGCCGGAACGCTATCGACTGGAGGGCGCCGACACCCTGCGCTTCCAGGCCGACATGGCCGTCGAGGAGACCCGCTTCGAGGCCGTCGAGGCGCTGCTGGACCAACTCAATCGAAAGACTCAGGCGGCCTGAGCCATCCCTTGCAAGGGACTGGCGCAACGCCGCATTAGCGGGCAATCTATGTACATAGGACACCGCAAATTCCGGCCGGGTGATCCCCGGCTTTCACCCATTATCGAGACTGCTGCAATGACTTCGACTTCACTTCGCCGGCCACTCGTCCGCCTCGCCACCCTGTGTGGCGTTGTGGGCGCGCTGGCGGCACCTCTGGCGGCGGCCGACGACCTGCCCCGGGGCCACTACCTGCTGCCCGAAGAAGGCGACCTGATCGGTGAGGTCTACACCGTCGAAGCCGACGAGGAAGACACCCTCATCGATATCGGACACGAGCACGGCATCGGCTTCAACGCCATCACCCGCGCCAACCCCGACATCAGCATCTGGTATCCCGGCGAGGGTACCGAAGTGACCATCCCGGCCCAGTTCATCCTGCCCGATGCACCGCGCAACGGCATCGTGGTCAACGTGGCCGAGATGCGCCTCTACTACTACCCGCCGGCCAAGGAAGGCGAGCCGCGTACGGTGCAGACCTACCCGATCGCCGTGGGCCGCATGGACTGGAAGACGCCGCTGGGCTCCACCACCATCACCCAGATGGTCAAGAATCCGTCCTGGTATCCTCCTGCCTCCATTCGCCGCGAACACGCCGAGGCCGGCGACCCCTTGCCCGGCGTGGTGCCGCCCGGACCCGACAACCCCATGGGCACGCGCAAGATGCGCCTGGGCATCCCCGGCTACCTGATCCACGGCACCAACAAGCCCGAGGGCGTCGGCATGCGCGTCACCCACGGCTGCATCCGCATGCTGCCCGACGATGTCGAGAATCTGTTCGATCAAGTCGCGGTGGGCACCCGTGTCCGACTGGTCAACGAACCGCTGAAGCTCGGCTGGTCCGACGAGCACCTCTATGTCCAGGCCTACCCCTACCTCGACGAGGAAGAAGGCGCGCCGATCGAGGACATGACCGCCGCTATCGAGGAGGTCGAGGCCGCCGTCAAGGACAAGGACTACGACGTCGACTTTGCGCGCCTGCGTAGCGCCATGGAGACGCCCAGCGGCCTTCCGGTCGCCATGCAGACCACCACCCCGGCAGAACCCAAGCCGCTGCCTGGCAGCCTCTATGACCATATCGAGTTGATCGCCGACGAGCCTGCCCTGCTGGGACAGGTCAGCCACGAAGGCTGAACCGGCGACCACAGGCACCACATCAAGCACGTGACGTGCACGGCGCCCCGACAGGGGCGCCTTTTTTTGGCGCCAACATTTCCAGAGCGAGCCTCGTCGGCATGGTGGCGACACCTTGATCCAGCTCAAACGACGCATCCGCAGCAGTCAGTGGTCAGGCAGAGGAGAGGCAGCCGTCAGGAGACAAGCGACAGGACAGGCAGCCAGACAGGCAGCCATCAGATGAAGGAACAGGCAGCGGTCAGACGATTGGCTGGCAGCTCCCGCCCACCATCAATCGTCATGCAATGATCACACGCCACAAACGACTGAGGCCCCACCTTTCGGTGGGGCCTCAGCCTATCGTTTCATGACCTGGACGACCTGATTTCGATGAAACCCTGACGTCCTGTCGGTCAATCCCGCGAACGGGATGCGAAACGATTACTTGCGCATGGAGCGCTCGAACATGCGGTTCATCTCTTCGCGGTTCTGCTGAGACAGCTGCAGGGCCGCTTGAGCGTCACGCTGTGCCTGGTTGGCAGTGTTCTGAGCCTGAGTGGCGATGCTGCGAGCTTCTGCAGCGTCGGCCTGAGCAGACTCAGCGGTCATGCGGACTTCTTCCAGAGCGCTGGAAGAAGCACAGCCAGCCAGAACGGCCAGAGAAGCGGCGGCGGCGGTCAGCTTCAGGGTAGTCTTCAGAGTCATGGTGTTCTCCTTGAGTCTTCCTTGGTACTGCGTTGGTGACAGTAACATACCCGATCAGGGTATGTATCCATCAGGCTTCCTGCAAAGGCAGGCCTTTCTTGCAGCGACTTGTGCTGCTAAGCACAGGAGTCAAACGCTGTTTTATAATACACAACGGCGCTTGTCCATAGTCTTGAACGTCCCTTGCGCCCCTAAAGACTAGCGGATGACGACGCGAGTGCCAACATCAATCAAGCCGGAAAGTTCCCGAATTTCATGATTGGTCACGGCGACACATCCGTTGGTCCAGTCAAAGTTGCGATGGATGTCCATGTCTCCATCGCCGACTCCGTGTATGCCGATATAACCGCCCAGGATCGTCTGCTGGGGCGGGCTACGATGCCGGCGATAGTAGTCGAAATAGTCGTCGTAATCCTGCTGACTGTACAGCCCCGTCTCCAGCGCCATCCTGGCGTGGGTGGGCGTCGGATAGTCCAGGCCGATGAAGATGTCGAACTTGCTGTCGAAGTTGAAGCGATTGACGTGGAACTCGCCTCTTGGCGTGGTCTTGTCGCCCATGACCCGCTGGGACTTGGCGCCCCCTCTACCGACCGAAATCGGTGAGTATCGAGCCAGCTCCACCCCCCCGCGATACACCGTCAGGCGAGACTCCTGGTTATCGATCAGGACCCAGATCTCGCTGGAGGAGTCCGGGACAATGGCACGGCGAAGCTGGTCCTCCACCATGTCCATGCTGGCACTGACACCCAGAGGGAGTAGCAGCATGGCACCAAGTATCATTTGGATGAAACGGCGACGTTGACTCTGGGCGAACATGGACAAACTCACTGTGAATAAACGAAAACATCTGTGACGCAGTGTAATCCCGATTCTGCGGAACTTCACGCGGAACCTGGCCGATTTCACGGCAGGCAAACGAGCTCTGTCGCAGCTATCAAACGACGGCGCACAGAAGCGTCGCCGGCCGACGGCACTCTGCCTTTACCATTCCTCACTGGTCTGGCGTAAGGCGGCGATCTCGACCTTGGCCGCCTCGAGGCAATGCTGCAATTCCTGCCCCAGATCCGCCTGCCGGTCCACGGCAATTACCCCGGACAATGCCGGCGAGCGAGGTCGACTCGCACCGTCATCGCCGTGCAGCGCCTCGAGATGACCGATGACACGGTATAGCCAACTGCTGCCGTCGCGGGCCAGCTCACGTAGCCGATGAACCTCGGCCACGGCGGGCGGGTCATCACCCAGCAACAGGCTTCGCCAGTCATGTTCCGCCAGATGCGCGTGCTCGCAGACGTCGCGCAGCAGGGCGTCGATCGCCAGCTCGAACAACGCCAGGGCGCCCTCCTCGCTGGCCCTCTTTCTGGCGCCCTGGTGCTCGTCGTCACCCGGCGCCACGTCCAGCAGCAACTGCGCCTGATACAACAACTGATTGGTGCGGGCCCGCGGTGTCACTTGCGCTTGTCCTCCACCACCCACTTGTTACCGTCCCAGCTCGCCTTCCAGCCACTGGCCTTGCCATTGTCGCCGTCGGTCATCACGAACTGCTCCTTGAGCTTGCGCGAGAAACGAATCTGAGCCGGGCGCCCATCCGGGTCCTGGTCCGGCGCATCGAGCAGGTAGTGGTACTTCTCCGGCAGCTCGGCGGCGTGGGGCTTCAGTTCCTTGACCAGAGGCGGACGGGTCTCCCGGTTCTTGGGAAACTTGCTGGCGGCCAGGAACAGCCCGCTGGCGCCATCGCGCAGCACGTAGTGGTCTTCCACCTTCTGGCAGGCCAGTTCCGGCATCGGAATCGGATCCATCTTGGGCGGAGCTACTTCACCGTTGCGCAACAGCTTGCGGGTATTCTTGCAGCTGTCACTGGTGCAGCCGAAGTACTTGCCGAAGCGCCCGGACTTGAGCTGCATCTCGGAGCCGCACTTGTCACACTCGATGACCGGGCCGTCGTAGCCCTTGATGCGGAACTTGCCCTGTTCGATCTTGTAGCCGTCACAGTCGGGGCTGTTACCGCAGATATGCAGCTTGCGCCCTTCATCGATCAGGTAGCTGTCCATGGCGGTGGAACACACCGGACAGCGTTCCTTGGCACGCAGGGCATCGGTCTCGGCTTCTTCGCCGGCATCGGCGGCGACGGCTTCTTCACCCGGCAGCAGGTCGATGGTGGTCTTGCAGCGCTCCTTGGGCGGCAGGTTGTAGCCGCTGCAGCCGAGGAAGACACCGGTCGAGGCGGTACGAATCTGCATCTTGCGCCCGCAGGTGGGGCAGTCGATATCGGTGGGTACCGGCTGATTGGGCCGCATCCCCTCGTCGCTCTCGGCCTTGGCCAGCTCCCCGCGAAACTCCTGATAGAAGGCGTCGAGCAGCTCACGCCAGCTACGCTCGCCCTCGGCGATCTCGTCGAGGCTATCCTCCATGCGCGCGGTGAAGGAGTAGTCCATCAGGTCGGGGAACGACTCCTTGAGTCGCTCGGTGACGATGTCGCCCAGCTTCTCGGCGTAGAACCGTCGGTTCTCGAGCTTGACGTAGCCACGATCCTGGATGGTGGAGATGATGGCGGCGTAGGTCGAGGGGCGACCGATGCCGCGCTTCTCCAGCTCCTTGACCAGGCTGGCTTCGGTGTAACGGGCCGGCGGCTTGGTGAAGTGCTGCCTGGGGTCCAGCGCGTCGAGGTGCATCGGGGTGCCCTCGCCCAGATCCGGCAGCGCCTGATCCTCTTCCTTGCGCCCCATGGGGGTCATCACTCGGGTGTAGCCATCGAACTTGAGCACCCGGCCCTTGGCCTTGAGCTCGTAGCCGTCCACCACCACGCTCAGGGTCGACGACAGGTATTCCGCCGGGGTCATCTGGCAGGCGACAAACTGCCGCCAGATCAGTTCGTACAAGCGCTCGGCATCCCGCTCCATGCCCGCCAGGTCGGTCGAGCGACGGGACACCTCGGACGGCCGGATGGCTTCGTGAGCCTCCTGGGCGCCTTCCTTGCTGGAATAGCGGTTAGGGGCTTCGGGCAGGTAGCGATCGCCGAACTCCTCACCGATATAGTCACGCACGCTCTCCACCGCCTCGCGGGACAGGTTGGTCGAGTCGGTACGCATATAGGTGATGTAGCCCGCCTCGTAGAGCCGCTGGGCCAGGGTCATGGTCTTCTTCACCGAGAACCCCAGCCGGCCACTGGCGGCCTGCTGCAGCGTCGAGGTGATGAAGGGGGCGTTGGGCTTGGACCGGGTCGGCTTGTCTTCCCGCGAGGTGATCGCAAGACTGGCCTTGCGCAGCGCAGCGATGCGCTCGAGGGTCTCGCTCTCGCTGGTGGGCCTGAACGTCTTGCCATCCTGACGTACCAGCTCGAAGCGGATGGCCTCGCCGTCCGGCGTCACCAGATCGGCATGAACGTCCCAGAATTCCTCGGGCACGAAGGCGCGAATCTCGCTTTCGCGCTCGCTGATCAGGCGCATGGCCACCGACTGGACACGACCGGCCGAGAGCCCGCGGGCTACCTTGGCCCACAGCAGCGGCGACAGCATGAAGCCCACCACACGATCGAGGAAGCGGCGAGCCTGCTGGGCCTCGACCCTGGGCATGTTCAGCTGACCGGGGTCGGTGAAGGCTTCCTGGATGGCATTCTTGGTGATCTCGTTGAACACCACCCGGCGATAGCGTTGCTCGTCCCCACCGATGGTCTCGCGAAGGTGCCAGGCGATGGCTTCCCCTTCGCGGTCCAGATCGGTCGCGAGATAGACGGTGTCGGCTTTCTCCGCCAGCTTCTTGAGCTCGGCCACGACCTTTTCCTTGCCCGGCAGGATCTCGTAGTTGGCCTGCCAGCCATGGTCGGGGTCGATACCCATGCGTCGTATCAGCTGGCTATGCGCCTTCTGCTGCTTGTAGACCGCCTTTTCCTCAGCCGACATCTTGCGCGTCGCGGCCGCCTGGCGAGCCCGCTCCTTGGGATCGGAAGCCGCCTTGCCAGAGCCGCTGGTCGGAAGATCACGGATGTGACCCACGCTCGACTTCACGATGAACTCGTTGCCGAGGTACTTGTTGATCGTCTTCGCCTTGGCGGGCGACTCGACGATGACCAGAGACTTGCCCATAGTACTCCACAGTAGTCAGGGCGCCGCGCTCCTTGGCGAACGCCAGTATGTGCCACTCCCGCCGATGGTGGACGGGAAAAATGCGCTTACCCTAACCCAGCGCCGAACGTCGCGCCAGTCACATCGGTTCGAGCCCCAGGCAGGCTAGACGCATGCCCAGTCGTTTCCCCACGACTGACGCCCTGGCGTCCACCTGACATCGCCAAGAGACTAGCCCTTACCTCGACGGCCGACAAGCCGCCCCTCAGAACCGACTTGCCCCTGCACGAAGCAGGGGCAAGCGGAATGGTCGATGTCTCACACTCGATCATCGAAGGCGGTCAGGCGCTTGACTAGCGCTTGCGCCGCTGCCCTCGGGGCGATCCAGTGCTGCGCCGACGGGTCGCTGCAGGCGCCTTCTCGGCGTCATTGCCTCCCTCGCGAGAGGCTGGCGTGGCGGCCTGGGCAGCCTTGGGCTCGGCCTCAGCCACAGGCTTGGTCTCGACCTCAGGCTTGGCCTCAGGTTTGGCCTCAGGTTTGGCCTCAGTTTTAGCGTCAGCCGCCGGTTTGGCCTCGGACTTGGTCTCGGGCTTGGCCTCAGGTTTAGTTTCAGCCGCCGGCTTGGACTCGGGCTTGGTCTCGGGCTTGGCCTCGGTTTTAGCGTCAACCGCAGGCTTGGGCTCGGGCTTCGCCTCAGGTTTAGTTTCAGGCTTCGCTTCGGCAGCCGGCTTCGCCTCGGTCCTCGCCTGGGCCTTTGCCGCAGGCGCATCAGCAGGCTCGGCGTCGGCCTTGGGCGCGGCCTGGGCCTGCCCTTCGACGCGGGAAGCTTCGCTTGCAGATTGACGAGTGCCGCGCTTGGCTGACGTGCCGCTAGCCGGCGACGTCTTGGCGCTGCTGTTACCACTGGCCCCACCACTGCGGCGGGCCGTACGACGCGTTGCCGGACGGGCCTTGCCAAACAGCGCCTTGATACGCTCGAAACGAGCGGCGGCGTGCTCGCTGAGCTCACCGCTGGCCGCCAGTACATGCTCGATATGCTCGATATGGCCGTCGATCGTCTTGGCATCGAGCCCCTTGAGCAGCTCGGGAATGGCCTCCAGCGCAGCCTCACGATCCTGCTTCAGGATAAAGAACTGATCGCGCATCAGATGCTTGAAGTCTTCCAGCCGCAGCTCCGGCTCAAGCTCGCTGCGTGACGCCTGCAGGCGGCGGAAATTGCGGCCATCGGTAGCAGGAGCACCACCCAGCACGAAGATCACCGAGCGCATCACGGCCTCGTGGGCGCCGCCTTGCGCCACCTGCTCGCGCACCTCCTGCTGGCGACGCTGGATAAAGCGACGACGCTCCGGCTCGGAGCCAGGCACCTGACGCTCACCCTCCACGGCGCCTTTCAGCCCCACCAGCGACTGCAACAGCGGCTGACCATAGAGGTCAAGGAAGGCCTTCTCGAGGGCGCGATCGCGCAGTACCCGCCAGGCATCCAGTGTCCGCGAGATCAGGCTCGACCCGATGTCCTCATACACTCGGAAGATGTTGTCATCACCGAGTTCATGACGATGCTTGCGCACCGACTCCGCCATGACCGGCAACGTCGACATCATCGGATTACGATCGGACAGCAGGCGATAGCCCATGCGATTGGGGTGCATCTTGCGCATCCAGCGAGCCGACTCCGGTGTCGACACGGCACGAATCCAGGGTTGCAGGAACTGACGATAAAGCCCCAGATTGATCTCCGAGACCCTGGCCACCGTGGCGAAACGCCGCTCGTCCTCGGGGCTATGCTTGACCACCTGATTCAGATCGTCGAGGTCCCGGGTGGAGAACTCCAGCAGGTAGTCCCGCTCGATCAATTCGGCGTCGGGCCGCTCGCTGGCCTTGGACACCGTGGTCTCGTAGAGCCCCGGCGGCAGCACGTCGATGTAGTCCATATTGGCGGTGAACTCGGCGTGTTCCTTGCGCGAGACGCTGCCGGAAACGAAGATACCGAGGTGGCCGGTCTTGTCATGGACGCAGTAGACGATGGTCTGCTCGTTGGCGATGATGTCGTCGACGCCGTCGTAGAGGTCACGTACCCAGCCAAGCGCCTGAGGCGGCGGCGTGATGTCATCACCTTGTGAGCAGAACACCACCACCGGGGATCGCACGTTGCGAAGATCGATACGGCGCCCGTCGGACGTCACCAGCTGGGCCGTGGACAGGCGATTGCCGACAAACAGGTTGTCGACGATGTACTGGATCTCTTCTCCACCCAGCACCACATGGCCGCCCCACCAGCGCTCGAACTGAAGATAGCGATCGGCTTCGGTATCGACATGGGCGTACAGGTTGTACTGCTTGTCCCACCAGGTGTTGGCCGGATTGAGGCGTTCGAAGTTCTGCACCAGCCAGGCTCCGTCGAACAGGCCATCGCCCATGTCCGAGAGCATATGGGTGGCCCAGCTGCCGCCGGTCATGCCGCCGGTATAGCGCATCGGCGCCTTGCCGCGCTCCCCGGCCCAGTAGGACAGCGGTGCACCGGCGATCAGGATCGGTCCGAACAGCTCGGGCTCCAGCGCTGCCGCCATCATGATCTGCCAGCCCGCCTGACAGTTGCCCACGACCATGGGTTTTTCGCTATCGGGATGCAGCTCCGTCACATGACGCAGGAAGGTGACCTCGGCTTCAACCACGTCCTCGACCCGCTGCCCCGGGACGGGATAGGGCATGAAGGCGATGAAGTAGCAGGGATGGCCGGCGCGCAGAGCGATACCGATCTCGCTGTCGGGCTTGAAGCCACCGATACCCGGGCCATGTCCGGCGCGCGGGTCGACCACCACGAAGGGGCGTGCCAGTTCATCGGTCTCGACACCCTCGGGCGGGTGCACGCGCAAAAGCTCATAGTTGACGGGGCGAGGCAGGGTCTCGCCTTCCATCACGATGTCGGTATCGAAGCCAAGTACGGTGGGGCGGGTCTTCTCGATATGTTCGAGGTATTCGTTGCCGCGCTGGCGCATGACATCCCAGTAGAGGATGCTGCGCTCGACGCTGTCACGCCAGTAGTCGGCCGCGGCACGGCCGAAGCCGAAGGGGTCGAACAGTGGAGCAAAGGGTTCCGCCAGCGCGAACAGGGGCGCGGTGGCGCTTGGCATCAACGCATTCATATAGGCTCCCAGGGTTGCGTGATGCGCAGCAGGCGATCCTTGCGTCTGCGCACTTGTTGCAGTGCAATATAGCGCAATAATGCAGGTACTGCGAAGCCCCCTCCTTTCGGAGCTGCACATCGTGTAGGAGATTCACTGTAGAGCGGGTACGCTCAAAAACACAACGCCCGGCAATGCCGGGCGTTGTGGGTAGCTGAAATACCGCTTTCGCTCTACTTCACTTCGATACCGTGTGCCTGCTGATCGGCATGGTAGGACGAGCGCACCAACGGGCCGGAAGCCACGTGGGTGAAGCCCATGGCGCGCCCCTGCTCGGCGAACCAGTCGAACGTGGACGGCGGCACCCAGCGATCCACCGGCAGGTGATTGCGAGACGGCTGCATGTACTGCCCCAGGGTCAGCATATCCACGTCGTGGGCACGCAGGTCGCGCATCACCTCGATGACCTGCTCGTCGGTCTCGCCGACACCCAGCATCAAGCCAGACTTGGTCATCACTTCGGGACGGCGGGCCTTGTAGCCCTTGAGCAGGTCCAGCGACCACTGATAGTCGGCCCCCGGCCGCACCTTGCGATACAGACTCGGCACCGTCTCCAGGTTGTGGTTGAAGACGTCGGGCGGCGTGGTCTCGAGGATGTCCAGCGCCACCTCCATGCGACCACGAAAGTCCGGCACCAGTACCTCGATCTCGATGCTCGGGCTATCACGACGAATCTCGCGGATGCAGTCGACGAAGTGCTGGGCACCGCCGTCACGCAGATCGTCACGGTCGACGGAGGTCACCACCACATAGTTCAGGCGCATCTCGGCGATGGCCTCGGCCAGTTCGCGCGGCTCGCGCTCGTTCAGGGCGTTGGGACGCCCGTGAGCCACATCACAGAACGGGCAGCGGCGGGTACAGATATCGCCCATGATCATGAAGGTGGCGGTACCGCCGTTGAAGCACTCGCCCAGGTTGGGGCATGAGGCTTCCTCGCAGACGGTGTGCAGGCCATGACGTCGCAGGGTCTCCTTGATACGGGTGACTTCCTTGGACACCGGCATGCGTACCCTGAGCCAGTCCGGCTTGCGCGGAATCTCCTCCGTGGGGATCACCTTGACCGGGATCCGCGCCACCTTGTCGGCGCCGCGAAGCTTCACTCCCCTTTCGCTGCGGGCGTTCTTCTTGGCCTTGGCGGCGGCGGCCGCCGCCTGGATGGCGGAACTGTCTGTCATTTCACTGTCCTGTGAGGATCGCTCGGGAGACACGTTGCTGTGACGGCCTTCGGCGTGCCCTGTGCGATCAGTCAAAATTGTGGGCGTCGAGCACTCCCGGCAAGCCGGGGCGCTCGATCAGTTCGCGTTGTCCCAGTCGCGTCGCCAGCGTGCGCAATAGCCGACGCGCTTCGGCTTCCATGTCCAGCCTCGAAGAGACCAGATCGGCCAGCCGGGTCATCTCGAGTCCAGCGTAGCCACATGGGTTGATAAACGAAAATGGCGTGAGATCGACCTCGAGATTGACCGCGATGCCATGAAAACTGGCACCCCGTCGAATCCTCAACCCCAACGAGGCAATCTTGCGTTCACCGACGTACACGCCAGGCGCGTCAGGCCGGGCGCTTGCCTCGATGCCATGCTCGCCCAGGGCATCGACCACGCTGTCTTCCAGCGCACTGACGAGGTCTCGGACCCCCAGTCTGGCACGCTTGACATCGATCAGCGGGTACAGCACAAGCTGACCCGGGCCGTGGTAGGTCACCTGCCCGCCGCGATCGGTCTCCACCACCGGAATCTCGCCCGGCATCAACAGGTGCTCGGGCTTGCCTGCCTGGCCCTGGGTGAACACCGGCGGGTGCTGGACCACCCAGATCTGGTCAGGCGTATCGCCATCTCGGGTGTCGGTCAGTTCGCGCATCGCCTGCCACACTGGCCGATAGGGCTTGAGCCCCAGATGATAGACGTCGATCGCCTCCATCACACCACCATGTGCACGCGGCCTGTGGCCTTGAGTTCGTCGAACAGCGCCTTGAGCTGGGCTTCACCGGTGGCGCGCATGGTCAACCGCACCGACTGGAAGCGCCCGTTGCGACTGTCGACCACCTCGAGGCTGCTGCCCTCGAAGGTAGGATCATGGCGATGCACGATCTGGCTGACGGTGGCGGCGAAGTCCTCGGCAGCATCTCCGACCACCTTGATCGGATAGTCGCAGGGAAAGGTGATGGTGACATCCGCCGGATCCGGCCCTGCCTGGGTGCGCAGATCGCGAAAGGTCCTGTCGTTCATCCGATGCCCCTTACAATGGATACCCGAGTATTCTACTCAACCTTGGCATCACGACCAAGGACGCCGGCCGAGGCGGCTCACCTCGGCCGGCGTCACGGCGACCACAGGGCGCGCATTGACGCCAGGGCCGCACCACAGGGACGATCAGTCGAACCAGCCGCCGACCAGGTCGCTGAAGAAGCGCTGGACCTTGTCGATCATGCGTTTGAACAGCCCACCCTGCTCTACCGCTTCCAGCGCCACCAGGTCACGCTCGCCGACCACCTCGTCCCCGAGGCGCACCTCCATGGTGCCGACCCGCTGGCCGGCGGCGATGGGTGCGGTCAAGCCACTGTCGATGTCCAGGCGCGCGGTGAGCTCGTCATTGCGGTTGCGCGGCACGGTCATGTAGACGCCATTGTCGACGCCCACCTTGAGCTCGTTGGTGCTGCCTTCCCACACCCGCGGCGTATTGAGTACGGCGCCACGGTCATACAGCTTCAGCGTCTCGTAGTAGCGGAAGCCATAGCTCAGAAGCTTCTGGGTTTCCTGGGCGCGGGCTTCTTCGGAGCTGGTCCCCATCACCACCGAGATCAACCGCATGTCATCACGCTGGCCCGAGGACACCAGGCAGTAGCCGGCCTCTTCGGTCCAGCCGGTCTTGAGGCCGTCGACGCTGGGGTCGCGCCACAACAGACGGTTGCGGTTGGCCTGTTCGATGCCGTTGTAGGTGAAGTGCTTCTGGCTGTAGATGGCGTAGTGTTCCGGGTAGTCCAGAATAATGTGCCTGGCCAGACGCATCAGGTCCCGAGCCGAGGAGTAGTGATTCTCCGACGGCAGCCCGGTAGCGTTCTCGTAGTGGGTGTTCTCCATGCCCAGCTGGGTGGCGTGCTGGTTCATCAGGTCGGCAAAGGGGTCCTCGCCGCCGGCCAGATACTCGGACATGGCGACGCTGGCGTCATTGCCGGAGACGATGACGATACCGTGGAGCAGTTCCTCGACGGAGACACGAGTACCGACCTCGACAAACATCTTCGAGCCGCCGGTACGCCAGGCCTTCTCGCTGATCGGCACCATGTCGTCGGGCTGGATGTTGCCCCGATCAAGTTCACGTTCGACCAGGTACGCCGTCATCAGCTTGGTCAGGCTGGCCGGCGGCAGGCGCTGGTCAGAATTGTGCTCGGCCAGGACTCGTCCGCTGTTGGCGTCGATCAGGATCCAGGACTTGGCCGCCAGCTGAGGCGGTGCCGGGATCATGACCTGGGGCTCTGGCACGTCCGGTGTCGGCGAGTCGGGCTGCTGAGCACTCGTCAGGGGTGCCACCAGGGCCGCACATACAAAGGCCACGGGCAACCAGCGGCGAGTAAAGGATGACTTAGCGATCATGGTGAAATGTCTCGTTACAACAATCAGGGAAAGCGGTGATCAGGGCCACCGCACAATGCTTCCAACAGCCGGCCTCACTGGAACCGCCGGCATCGACCGGCCGGACGATCAGCGAGGCGTCGGCTGCACTTCGTCGATACCTAGCGAGCATCGACGACAAAGGTCTGCGCGAATCCCGCCTGGCGCAAGCGTTCGCGGACCGGCTCCGCCTGCCCGCGGCTCGCCAGCGGCCCGACCTGCACCTTGTGCAGACCGGCGGCGCTGGCCACACGCACCTGCTGATTCAACCGCGTCTCCAGATCCGCCTTGAGGTCTCGGGCGCTGTCCGCCGACCCCAGGGCTGCCACTTGAATATAGATGCCGGGAGTCCCGGCCGCGGGCGCCTGCGGGGCGCTCTGGCCTGCTGCCGGCGACGCGGCGGACGGCGCGCTGGGCGCCGCATTGGGTGCAGCACGGGCTGTAGTACTGGCTGTGGTACTGGCCGTAGTTCTGGTCCCAGTACTGGCCGCAGCGCTGGCTGGCGCAGCGCGCACACCCCCGCTGGCCGAGTCGCTCGACGCACCCGCGCCGCGACTGGCCTGCCATTGATCGGGATCGATCACGCTGACCCGCACCCGGCCCGTGCCATGGTCGAGAATATCGAGCCGCGCGGCCGCTGCGTAGGACAGATCGATCTCGCGGTCGTCGTGGAAGGGGCCGCGATCGTTGACTCGCACGATCACCGACCGCCCGTTGTCCAGGTTGGTCACCCGGGCGAAGGTCGGTAACGGCAGCGACTTGTGCGCCGCCGTCATCTTGTACATGTCATAGATCTCGCCGTTGGAGGTCGCGTAGCCGTGGAACTTCTGACCGTACCAGGAAGCGGTACCCTCGCGCTGATAGCCACTCGGGTCATCCAGCACATGGTAGGTCTTGCCCCACACCTCATAGGTCGAGCGGTTGCCGGCGCGTGAGCGTGGCTCGTCGCGCGGCACCGCGTCCGGCACCTGACTGACGTCCGGCGGCGTCTCGGGATAGGCGTCGCCGCTCATGGCATAGCGCCCACCCGCCGTCGCCCGCGAATCCTGAGGCGTCGCGTCCGCCTGCTGAGTGGTCTCCGGGGCGGTCCCGCCACCGCCGGCACAACCGGTCAGGGCCACCAGCAGCGACAGGGTCGGCAACAAGGGCGCGCGCAGGGTCATGAACTCACCTCCGTGTCCAGGGCATGCCACCACTGGGGCTTTCCCAGCGAGCGCACCTCGGCGATGGCCTCCGACAGTTCCGTGACCGCCATGGCGTAGAGGTGGCTGTGGTTATAGCGGGTGATCACGTAGAAGTTGGCCCCACCCAGGCGGTAGTGGGTGCTGCCGTCTTCCATGTCCAAAGCCAGCGGCACCACCTTGGCATCCCCCGGCAGCGGCTCCACCGGCTGGATGCCCTGGGCTTCCAGTTCGGCAACACGGGCGTAGGGCGGATCGGTGCGGTTGAAGCGAATCGAGGACGGCACCGAGCTGGGGCCTTCGGCCTCCCAGTACAGGGTGCCACCCGCCTGCCAGCGGTGCTCGGCGAAATAGTTGGCGACGCTGCCGATGGCATCCACCGGATCGGTCCACAGGTTGCGCTGGCCGTCGTCGTTGAAGTCGACCGCGTAGGCCTGGTAGCTGGTGGGAATGAACTGGGGATAGCCCATGGCACCGGCGTAGGAGCCCTTCAAGGCTCCGGGATCGACGTTCTGCTGGTAGGCAATGTCGAGAAAGGCCTCGAGCTCCCCCTCGAAGAACTCACCGCGCCGGGGATGATGAAAGGCCAGCGTGGACAGCGAATCGAGCACCCGATGATCACCGGTGATACGCCCGTAGCGGGTCTCGACGCCGATAATCGCAGCGATCACCTCCGGTGGCACACCATAACGCGCTTCAGCGCGATCGAAGGCGTCACGATGGGCCTCGATAAAGGCCGCGCCCTCGTTGATGCGCTCTTCACCGAGGAAGATGCCACGATAGCGCTCCCAGGTCAGGTGATGCTCGGCGGCACCGCTCATGGCCTCGAGCACCGACGGCTGGAACTCTGCCCTGGCCATGGCGCGCTCCAGCCACTGGCGCGAGACGCCCTGGCGCTCGAGCCGATCCATCATCGCGTCGACCTCGGGCGAGGCGAAATCCTGCGCCTGGGCCGCCAGCGACAGCGAGGCCAGAAGCCCACACAACGCCGCGCCGAGGCCTTTCCTTCCCTGGACCAGGGGTACTGTCATCGATCTTCTCCCTTGGGGAACCCGCAGGCGCCGCCGCCCCTGCAAAGCCGGCAAGCACTTCGCTCGCCGGCCCCACCGTGGCCACTGTCGCCGCCTCTCTCCGGGCTCCCGTTAGCCTGGTCGCCAGCCCCTAGGGCTTGTCTGAAAAGTGCCTGCGCTCGGTAATACGGCGTTAAAAACCGGATCAAAATGCTCATTTACACCCCGTAAACTGCGCTTTCTCACCGATTTTTGCCTTGTCTAACCTTCGCTCGTCGACTTTTCGGACAGCGCCTAGCGTGGCAACAACCGGCGATGTGCATTGACCGCCATGAGAATACCGAAACCGGCCATCAAGGTCACGCTGGACGTCCCCCCGTAGCTCACCAGGGGCAGCGGTACGCCGACCACCGGCAGGATGCCGCTGACCATGCCGATATTGACGAAGACGTAGATAAAGAAGGTCAGCATGATGCCGCCTCCCAGCAATCTGCCGAAGGTATCCTGGGCGGCACCCGCCAGCCACAGTCCACGCGCGACGATCAGCAGGTACAGCAGCAGGAAAGCCAGCATGCCGACCAGCCCGAATTCCTCGCCCAGCACGGCCACGATAAAGTCGGTGTGCCGCTCCGGCAGGAACTCGAGCTGCGACTGGGTGCCCTCGAGCCAGCCCTTGCCCCAGACGCCCCCGCTGCCGATGGCGGTGGTCGACTGGATAATGTTCCAGCCGGCGCCCAGCGGGTCGCTTTCGGGATCGAGAAAGGTCAGCACGCGCTGACGCTGATAGTTGTGCATGTTCATCCACAACAGCGGCAGCGCTGCCCCCGCCAGCGCCACCATGACACCGATAAAGCGCCAGGACAGCCCCGCCAGCAGGATCACGAAGACCGCCGCTGCCGCCACCAGCAGCGAGGTGCCAAGGTCCGGCTGGCGCGCGATCAGGCCCACCGGCAGAGCGATCAGCAGCGCGCAACCTGCCAGCGCGCGCCAATTGGGTGGCAGCTCGTGGCGACTGAGCCAGGCCGCCACCATCATCGGCATGGCGATCTTCATCATCTCGGAAGGCTGAAAGCGCACCACGCCGGGAATCACCAGCCAGCGCTGAGCGCCCATGCCGACGTCACCGAGGATCTCCACCGCCACCAGCATCACCAGGCCGGCCAGGTAGGCCGGCAACGCCCAGCGCATCAGCGTCGCCGGCGAAAACTGTGCCAGCACCAGCATGACCGCCCAGGCCACGCCGAAGCGAATCGCCTGGGCGGTGACCACGTGAACGTTCTCGCCACTGGCGCTGTAGAGCACCGCCAGGCCACTGCACATCAGCACCAGCAGCATGCCGAGCAACCAGGGATCGACGTGCATCCGTTGCCAGAACGAGGTGCGTCGGGCGATACCGCTGGCAGGGGGACGCACCGGGTGGCCGCGCAACGAGCGCACAAAATCGATGGCCATCAGTCTTCCTCCTCGGCGGCGGTCTCGTCGGTGCGCGGACGACCGGCGTTGTGGTCGAGAATCCAGGCATCGGCCATGGACCGAGCCAGCCCCGCGGCGTGGGTCGACCCGCCACCGGCGTTCTCGACGATGACCGAAATGGCGATTTGAGGGTCCTCCACCGGCGCAAAGGCCATGAACAGCGCATGGTCGCGCAGACGCTCGCGCAGTTCGGCGGCGTTGTACTTCTGGTTCTGCCCCAGCGAGAACACCTGGGCGGTACCCGACTTGCCGGCCATGCGATACTGAAGGCCTGCCCCGGTGCGCCGTGCCGTGCCCTCGCGCCCGGACAACACCTTTTCCATGCCGTTGAAGACCCGGGTCCAGTAGTTCTCGGGGGCCTCGATATCCGGCGGCGTGTCGGGCAGATCAACCGGCACCGGCTGGTCGCCGATGCGCTTGGCTAGCCGCGGGCGCACCCAGTGGCCGCGATTGGCGAGCACGGCGGTCGCGGCCGCCAACTGCAGCGGCGTGATCTGCAGATACCCCTGGCCGATACCCACCGACAGCGTCTCGCCGGGATACCAGGGCTGATTGAAGCGTGCCTTCTTCCAGTCTCTGGATGGCAGCAGACCATCCCCCTGCCCGGCCACGTCGGCAGCGACCCGGGTGCCGAAGCCAAAGGCCCCCAGGTTCTCGTCGATACGATCGATGCCGAGCTCGTGGGCCAAGGAATAGAAATAGGTGTTGTTGGACACCGCCAGGGCGCGTTCGAGATTCACCCGCCCATGGCCCCAGCGCAGCCAGTTGCGGTAGCGCCGGTCGTCATTGGGCAGCTGATAGTAGCCCGGGTCGTAGATGACCTCGTCCGGGGTAACGGCCCCTTCGATCAGCCCGGCCATGGCCATGAACGGCTTGATCGTCGACCCCGCCGGATAGCTGCCCCGGGTCGCCCGATCGAACAGCGGCAGATCGATATCGCTCTGCAGCCCGCGGTAGGACTTGACGTCGATGCCGGTGACAAACTGGTTGGTGTCGAATCCAGGCACCGAGGCCATCGCCAGAATTTCGCCGGTCTGGGGCGCAATGGCGACGATGGCGCCGCGCCGGCCATCGAGCAGATCCACAGCGAGCTGCTGCATGTCCATGTCCAGGGTCAGGGTCAGGTCCTGCCCCGGCTCGGGGTCGGTGTGCCCCAGCTCACGCAGCACCCTCCCCCGGGCGTTGGTCTCGACCTTTCTCAATCCCGCACGACCGTGCAGCTGATCCTCGTAGAAGCGCTCCACCCCGGTCTTGCCGATAAAGTGGGTACCGGCGTAGTTGCCCGGATCCAGGCTCTCGAGTTCTTCGGCGTTGATCCTGCCCACGTAGCCAAGCGCATGGGACATGATCTCGGCGTCGGGATAGAAGCGCAGCAGCTGGGCCTGCACCTCCACTCCCGGCAAGCGGTGGCGATTGACCGCGAGCCTGGCGATCTGCGACTCGGTCAGATCACTCATCAACAGCGCCGGCTGGTAGGGACGCTGACGCTGGCGTGAACGCACCTTGAAGGCGTCCACCTCTTCGTCCGGCAGATCCAGCAGCTCGACCAGCAGCTCCAGGGTGGCATCGAGATCATCGACCCGCTCACGCACCAGGGTCAGGTTGTAGGTGGGACGATTTTCGGCCAGCAATTGGCCGTTGCGGTCGTAGATCAGCCCGCGGGTCGGGGGCAGCGGCTCCACCCTCACCCGGTTCTTCTCGGATCGGGTGCTGTAGACCTCGTGCTGGACGATCTGCAGATAGCACAACCGCCCCACCAGCAGGCCGGACAGCAGTACCACGACCACCCCGGCAAGCGTCGCACGCACACGAAAGATGCGCAGCGCGTTCTCGGGGTTCTTGAGGGTTTCGCGACGCTTACGCATGCGAGAGGCAATCCTTGTCTGACGCAGGAGCCATCATCGGTGGTAGGGGTGTCCCACCATCAGGGTCCAGGCACGGTAGAGCTGCTCGGCCAGCACCAGCCGCACCAGTGGATGGGGAAGGGTCAAGGGTGACAGCGACCAGCGCTGGTGGGCGCGGGCCGACAGCGTCGGGGCCAGGCCATCCGGGCCACCCACCAGCAGCACCACATCACGCCCGGCATGACGCCACTGATCGGCCTCATCGGCCAGCCGCTCGGTGGTCCAGGGCTTGCCGAGCACCTCCAGCGCCACCAGATGCTCATCACCCTTGAGGCGTGCCTCGATGCGCTCGGCTTCCTGGGCCACGGCACGCGCGGTATCCGCGTTCTTGCCGCGATGGCCCGGGGCGATCTCTTCGACCTCCAGGCGAAAATCCCGCGGCAGACGCTTGCGGTACTCTTCGACACCGTCGGTCACCCAGCCTGGCATGCGTGTTCCCACCGCCAACAGGCGGACCTTCATGCCTTGGCCTCTTCCTCTGATGCCGGTGCATCGCTGGGAAGGTCCGACCACAGTCGCTCCAGGTCGTACAGCGCACGGGTGTCCGGCATCATCACGTGGACCACCACGCCGCCGAGATCGACCAGCACCCAGTCCGACCCGTTTTCACCCTCGACGCCCAACGGCTGAACGCCATTGTCCTTGGCGTTGGTAATGACGCTGTTGGCCAGCGCCGACACATGTCGTGTCGAGGTCCCGCTCGCCACCACCATCCAATCGGTCACGCTGGTCAGCCGAGACACGTCGAGCACCTCGACGTCCTTGGCCTTGATATCGTCAAGCGACTCGATCACGAGCGCCTTCAATGCTTCAATCTGCATAGCCCCTCATCACTGGGTAGTCATCGACCTCCCATTGTACCTGTTGGGAAGCCGAGTGGCAGCGCCAATCCAGCGCCTGATCGAATTTCTCGGACCGTGTTGCCTTGGCTGCCGCGCTCAGACCGCGCGATACAGGCGTTGCGCCTGGATGCGCTCTTCCACTGCCGGCGGCAGCAGGTAGCGCACGCTCTTTCCCTGCATCAGGCTATGCCTGACGAAGGTGGCCGAGATCGCCATCCGCGACGGCAGCGACAGGCGCAGCAGTCGGCCCTGGGGCTTGGCCATCAGGACATCGCCATGCTCGACCTCGCGCCCCTCGATCAGCGCCTGAAGCGCTTCGGGCAAGGGCGCTTCGTGATCGGGGCGTTCGACCACCACCAGATGGGCAAGCGCGAAGATCCTTTCCGGGTTGTGCCAGTTCGCCAGCTTGAGAAAGGCGTCGTGACCAAGGGCCATGACGATGCGCGCCTCGTGGCCGTAGCGCTCACGCAGGGACTCGAGCGTCTGCACGCTGAACGACGGGCCCTCCCGTTCCAGCTCGCAGGGGTCCGCCGCCAGCCCCGGGGTATCGCCGATTCCCAGGCGCAACAGCTCGAGCCGTTTTTCGGCGGTGACCTGGGGCCGATCGCGCAACGGAGGCTGAGCCGCGGGGATCATGTGCACGCCATCGAGCGACAGCGCAGCGCGAAGCTCAAGCGCGGTGCGCAGGTGGCCTAGATGGACGGGATCGAAGGTGCCGCCAAGCATGCCGATGTGCGCAGGACGGCCCTCGACGTCAAAGCGAACGGCGCCACTCACTGTCGAATCTGGCCATCGCCGAAGACCACATACTTGCGCGTGGTCAGCCCCTCGAGCCCCACCGGCCCCCGGGCATGCAGTCGGTCGGTGGAGATGCCGATCTCCGCACCGAGCCCGTATTCGAAGCCATCGGCAAACCGGGTCGAGGCGTTGACCATGACCGAACTCGAGTCGACCTCTGCCAGAAAGCGGCGTGCCAGGCTGTAGTTCTCGGTGACGATGGACTCGGTGTGACGCGAGCTGTAGCGCTCGATATGCGCCATGGCCTCGTCGATGTCATCGACTACCCTGACCGACAGCACCGGCGCAAGGTACTCGGTGGCCCAGTCCTCGTCACTCGCCGTGAGCCAGTGATCGACGATCGCCCGGGCGCGGGCACACCCCCTCACCTCGACGCCCTTTTCCGCGTAGTCAGCGGCCAGGGTCGGCAGCAGGGCCTGCGCCACCTGTGCGTTCACCAACAGCGTTTCCATGGCGTTGCACACGCCGTAGCGATGGGTCTTGGCGTTGACCGCGATGGCACGGGCCTTGTCCAGGTCGGCGGCGGCGTCCACGTAGACGTGACAGATGCCGTCCAGATGCTTGATCACTGGCACCCTGGCCTCACGCGAAATACGCTCGATCAACGATTTGCCACCACGGGGAATGATCACATCGACAAATTCGTCCATGCTGATCAAGCGACCCACGGCGGCACGGTCGGTGGTCGCCACCAGTTGCACGGCGCCCTGGGGCAGTCCGGCTTCGGCCAGCCCAGAGGCAATGCAGCGGGCCAGCGCCTGGTTGGACGCGCTGGCCTCGGAGCCCCCGCGCAGAATGCAGGCATTGCCCGATTTCAGGCACAGGCTGGCGGCTTCCATGGTGACGTTGGGGCGAGATTCGTAGATGATACCGATGACACCCAGGGGCACGCGCATCATGCCGACCTGGATGCCGCTGGGCCGAGTGCTCAGGCCATCGATCTCACCGACAGGGTCGGGCAAGGCAGCGACCTGGGTCAGGCCCTCGATCATGGCGTCGATGCGGCCGTCATCCAGGGCAAGGCGATCAAGCAGAGCCTCGTCGAGCCCCTTGTCGCGACCGCGCGCCAGATCCTGCCGATTGGCCGACAGGATCTCTTGACGAGACGCGTCCAGCGCCTGAGCCATCGCCTTGAGCGCCTGGTTCTTGCGCGCGGGTGGCAGGCGACGCATATCGGTGGCAGCAACACGGGCCGCCTGGCCCATGGCGGTCATGTAGGCGTCGATATCGGCGACGCACTCGGCGGTGGCATTGGCGGATGAGTCGGACACGGTGAAACGAGTCTCCTGGTAGAACGAGGTCTCCGGGCAAAGAAAGAAGGCTTGCACCGGGATGACAACGCGGACGTGATGCGGATCGTGAACCACAGAAAGGATCATATTAAGACAGCATGCGGAACAAGTACAAAGTCGGCCTGTTCAAGCTGAACCTGTTCGCCGCGGCCGCACTGCTGGCCCTTTGCGCGGCGACCTCGGCGCGGGCGCTGGACACCACGCTGCTTGGTCTGGCCGCGCTATGGCTCGGGATCACCGGCATCGTCATCGAGTTCAGCCACCGCCGCCATGCCTACCGCGCCTGGCTGGTGGTGGCCAGCGTGCTGCTTGCCGCCCTGGTGATACTCTCGCCCGACGCCAACGGTGCCTGGCTGTGGGCCTGGCCTTTCCTATTGATCCTGCCCCAACCCCAGTGGATGCTGATACTCAACGCCAGCCTTGCCGGGATAAGCTGGTGGAGCCTGATCACCCAGATGAGCCTTCACCATTGGGGCCTGGCTGGCGCGCTCTTGCTGTGCCTGTGCTTTCTTGCGATCGGACGTGCGCTGCCGGGCGGACATTCGCAACGCCTGATGCGCAGGAGAGCCCGTCTGGCGCCCGGACTGCCGCTGTGGTCGGCCAGCCAGCTGGAACGCGACCTGGCTCGGGAAAACAGCCGCGCCACCCGTGACGGCGTCCACGCCGAACTGGTGGTGATCCAGATCCATGGACGTTCTCTGTGGCGGGTCGCCCAGGACATCTGCACACGCATCAAGCGGTTCGAGAACGCCTATCGTCTCAACGGACGTACCGTCGCCGTGATGCTGACCAGTCGAGACGCCGTGCAGGCCAGGCAACGACGCCAGGAACTGCTGGAAGACATCGCCGTGCCGATCACGGTACGCACCGTATCGATTGCCAATCTGGACAACCTGCCCATGGTGCTGGCGGCCCTGGACAAGCAGTGCCCTGTCACCCAGGTGGTGGAGGACGACGCATGATCGAGCCACCCCAGTGGGTCCGTTCCTGGCGTGTCTGTGCCGATGTCATGGGGACCTTGCTGTTGGCGTCACTGGCCCTGTGGCACTATCTGCTGGGGCAATACGAGAGCATCCTGCTGCCGGCGTCCCTGAGTTGCCTGATGGCCGTGATCACGGTCTTCGATACCAGAAGAGCCTCGCGCGTCTCGAACTATCTGCTGCTGCTGTGCGGCTGCCTCGCCCTTTATGACCAGACGGTGCTGCAGGCATCGTTCGACGCCTTCTGGATCAGCGTACCTATCACCCTGATCCTGCTGGTACTGCCCTTCGGCCCTGCTCTGGTGCTGGCGCTGGCCGTCATGCCTATCTGGCTCATGGTGGTCGGCCAGTCTTCGCCAAGCCTCGATCAAATCAAGTTTCTGCTGACCTTCCTTGCGGTCACCTCCCTGGCCGGCTGGGAATACCTGCGTCAGCGCGACCTGAACCGGGCCACCGACCCCAGCGACGTCGACTGCGATGCGATCAATCGCGCCACCCTGCACGAGCGCCTGAACGGGGAGTTCGAGCGCGCCCAGCATCTGGACCAGCGGCTGGCAGTGGTGATCCTGCACCTGCCACAACTGGAAATCGCCAGTGAGCAGTACGGCTCTCGCACTCAGCTAACGCAACTCGACCAACTGTGCCAGGCGGTACGCCTTCACTGCCGTGACCACGATATTCTGGGACGAGAATCCCATGACACCTTCTGGCTGGTACTGCCCAACACCACCGAAAGCGGTGCCATGCTGGTGATCAAGCGACTGGAACAGGCGCTGTCCGAGGTTCGCCTGTCGGACATCGGCCCCTTGACCTTACGCTCACGGCTCTGCGCCCTGAACGCCAAGGAACCCTGGCAGCATTTCGAGCAGCGACTGGCTCGCCGCAGCGAGGCACTGGCCGTCACTCCCCTCCCACCCGGTCGCTCCTGACCACCCTGACTGTGGCAGAATGCCGAAACATCACGACGGCCCAACGCAAAGGAGAACAGGGTGGGAAATGCCGGGGACTGGTTGATTCAGTGGGCGCCTTCGCCCGGACTGCTGCTGCTGCTGATCTTTACCATCGCGCTGGTGGAGTCGCTTGCCCTGATCGGCGTGGTGGTGCCCGGCGTCGTTCTGATCACCGCCGCCGCCTCCCTGGCCGGCCACTACGACATCGCGGTTGGCTGGGTCATCGCCTGTGCCTTTGCCGGTGCCGTGGTGGGAGACGGCGCCAGCTACGCCATCGGCTATCGCTACCGTGAGCAGGTCACCGCCATGTGGCCGCTGTCGCATCACCCGGAGTGGCTGGCCCGGGGTGCACGATTCTTCCAGCGTCATGGTCCTCTTTCGGTGCTGCTGGGGCGATTCGTCGGACCGGTCCGCCCCATCGTGCCGCTGGTGGCGGGCATTCTGCGCATGCCGCCGACGACCTTCACCTGGGCCAATCTTGGCTCCGCCCTGCTGTGGGCACCGGCCTACATCCTGCCCGGTTATCTGCTGGGTCGAACCTGGCAACAGTGGCTGGCATTGCCGGACGACCTGCACCCCTGGCTGACAGCGCTCGGCGTCACCGTGGCGGTGCTGGCGCTGCTGTTCTCGCTGGTCCGCCACCACGCCTCGCCTCAGGGCCTGCTCTACCGTAGCTTCGCCTGGGTCAGCCATCACCTGCCCGGCGGGAGGCGCCTGTGGCAGGCCCTGGCCCCCCACCACGAGGAAGAGCCTCCCCTGGCCAGTTGGCTGTTGCTCCTGGGTGCACTGACCGCGCTGAGCGCCTGGACGCTGGTCGTGCTCCAGGCAGACGGACCGCTGATGATGGATACGCGGCTTCACGCCTTGATCGGCGGGCTCGAGCTACCCGGACTTCTGGCGCTGTCCGAGACACTGGCCGAGGCGGGAGATACCCTCGGCGTGGCGGCATTGGCACTGCCCTGGCTGGTGTGGCTGGCCAGCCGCCGTCACTGGGCGGCACTGGGCCACGTGAGCGCTGGACTGATGGCCATCGCCACGCTCAACACCCTGGGCAAGGAGGTGATCGGCCGCCTTCGTCCGGATGCCCCTGACTATCTCGCCCACTCTCTGTCCTATCCCAGCGCCCACACCTCGACGGCGGTGGTCCTGTACGGCATGGCGGCCGCCTTTATCGCCCAGACGCTGCCACGCCGCCAACGCTTCTGGCCCTACTGGGTGGCGATCGCCATCGTCGTGCCCATGGCATTGTCACGCATCGTGCTGGGCGTGCACTGGCTGAGCGATCTCGTCGGGGGAGCCCTGCTTGGCCTGGTGGTCTGCGCCATGGTTCAACTGGCCTGGCTCAGGCGGGACCGGACGGCCCTGACGCCGTGTCCATTACCGGCGCTGCTGCTTGCCTCGCTGGCCCTGGTCAGCGCACGCATCCTGTGGCTGCCGCCGGTATAGGACAGTGACACGCCCCCGAACCGACACCTCTGGCAAGGCGGGCCCGGGGCCTTGTCCAGACGACGATGAGTGCCGGCACTTTTCAGCCAGGCCCTAGCCCAGCGCCAGCCACAGGCCCACACCAATCATCAAGGTCCCGGCGATGCGGTTGAGCAACCGTACACTGCCCCCACGTGCGAGCAGGTGACGCAGACTCTTGCCACCACTGGCGTACAGCAGAAGGCAGGTGAACTCGAGACTCAGGATCACCAGGATCAACCCCGCCAACTGGGTCAGCACCGGCCGCGCCGGATCGATAAAGGGCGGCAGCAATGCCACGAAAAAGGCCCAGCCCTTGGGGTTGGCGACCGCAGTGACAAAGCCCTGCATGGCCAGCTCCCGTCGTTTCGGCGGCGCGGTATCCTCAAGATTGTCAGGGATCGCCATGCGCCCCCGTGAGCGCCACATCAGCCACCCCAGATAGACCAGGTAGGCCCCGCCCAGCCACTTGAACAAGGCAAACAGCGCCGGCAGCTTGAGCATCAGTGCCGCCACCCCCGCACCGGCGGAGAAGGCCACCAGCCCCACGCCAACCAGCTCCCCCAGCATCATCCACAGCGCCCGCTTCACCCCCTGGGTCATGCCCAGCACCATGGCCAGGGTCATGCACATGCCTGGCGTCAGCGAGACCAGAAAGAAGGTCGGAACGAACACAGAGAGAACGGACAGACTGGGCATGGATTTCCTTATCCCGAGCAGCGCTGGAGAGGTGTCTGACGGCGCGAGGTGATGATGGTATTAGGTGATGATGGTGCCAGGTGATGATGGTGTCTTGTGATGACGATGCCAGCTACGCACTCAGTCGCCGACGGTGGACCCGGAGGCCCCCTCGCCCCACCTTGGCATAAGCTGATGATCGATACCCAGCTGATTGAGGATGCGCGCCACGATGAAGTCGATCAGATCATCGATGCTCTGCGGCTGGTGGTAGAAGCCGGGTGCTGCGGGCAACACCACCGCCCCCATACGGGTCAGACTGAGCATGTGCTCCAGGTGAATCGCCGAGAATGGCGTCTCCCGGGGCACCAGCACCAGGCGGCGGCGTTCCTTTAGCGCCACATCGGCGGCGCGCTCGATCAGATTGTTGCTGGCGCCACAGGCCACCGCCGACAGCGTTCCCGTCGAGCACGGGCAGATCACCATGGCACTGCTGGCGCCGGAGCCCGACGCCACCGGGGCCATCCAGTCCTCACGGCCAAAGCAGCGGATCTGGCCCTCGGCCGCCGAGAACCGCTCGCTGAGCGCCTCGGCCAGCAGCGCTGGACGTGGCGGCAAAGAGGCCTCGGTCTCGGTGGCGATGACCAGATGCGCGGCCTTGGAGATCATCACCCACACCTCGTGCCCCGCCGACACCAGCGCCTCGATCAGCCTCAGCCCGTACTGGGCGCCGGAGGCGCCGGTCAGGGCCACGGTCACAGGGGACTTGAAGCCTTCAGCCATGAGCGGCCTCCAGCGCCTCGAGCAGGCGCTCGTGGATGCCGCCGAAGCCGCCGTTGGACATCACCACGATACGATCATAAGGACGCGCCTGTGCCACCAGATCGGCGACCAGCGCATCGATCTCGCCACGTCGGTGCGCCGGTATCGGCGAGGCCTCGACCAGCGCCTCAACCGACCAGTCCAGCCCCTCGGGCTGGTACCACCAGACCTGATCGGCCTGGGCCACGCTGTCCGCCAGGCGATCGCGCAGGGTGCCCAGACGCATGGTGTTGGAACGCGGCTCGATCACCGCCAGCAGGCGACCGCGCTGGGTCGAAGCGCGCAGCCCGGACAGCGTCGCCGCGATGGCGGTGGGATGATGGGCAAAGTCGTCGATCACCTGGACGCCGCCGACCTCGCCGCGCACCTCCTGGCGACGCTTGGGCGTCTCGAAACGCGACAGCGCAGCGGCGCCGCGCGCCAGATCCACGCCGAACACGCTGGCGGCGGCCAGGGCGGCCAGGGCATTGCGGGCGTTGTAGTCACCGGTCAACCCCCAGTCGACCACGGCGTCCTCGTCGACCCCGTCCGGCCGCTGCTGGATCACCCTGAAACGACTGGCATCGTCACGCTCTAGCTCGATGCGCCAGGCCGAGTCCTGCTGCTGCCCCATGCGCGACACCGGTGTCCATGCGCCCTGGGCCAGCACCCGGTCCAGCGCCGGCGCGTCGTCCGCCACCAGCAACTGGCCACGCCCGGGCACCGTACGTACCAGGTGATGAAACTGGCGTTCGATGGCAGCCAGGTCGGGAAAGATGTCCGCGTGGTCATACTCGAGGTTGTTGAGGATGGCGACCAGCGGGCGGTAGTGCACGAACTTGGAGCGCTTGTCGAAGAAGGCGGTGTCGTACTCGTCGGCCTCCACCACAAAGGGCGCCTGCTCGCCGCCCAGTCGCGCCGATACGCCAAAGTTCCTCGGCACCCCGCCGATCAGAAAGCCAGGGGCCAGCCCAGCGCTTTCGAGCAGCCAGGCGGTCAGGCTGGCCGTGGTGGTCTTGCCGTGGGTGCCCGCCACCGCGATCACCGGGCGCCCCGGCAGCACGTGCTCGGCCAGCCACTGGGCACCGGACACGTAGGGCAGGCCACGATCGAGCACCGCCTCGACTTCAGGGTTGCCCCGCGACAGGGCGTTGCCGATCACCACCAGGTCCGGTGTCGTCGTCAGATTGTCGGCGGCGTAACCGCGCATCAGGGCGATGCCGGCCGTTTCCAGCTGGGTGCTCATGGGGGGATAGACGCTGGCATCCGAGCCGCTGACCTGGTGGCCAAGCTCCCGCGCCAACAGCGCCAGGCTGCCCATGAAGGTGCCGCAGATACCGACGATATGAAGATGCATGGCGCCTCCGGTGCGCTGCTGCTGCCCCGTCCCCGAGTCGACGCGCACGGCGCCCCCGGCAGACAACGGCACTCAAGGTTGGCGGCAGCCTAGCATGCCCCGACAAAGGCCTCCAGAGGCGGCGTCACGCCCTCGTCGCTGTTGCCGATCGCCCACTGTTTTACTTCGACGTCGGCGCTCGGCTGCGCCGGGGCATGCCGGTCGGATGCAGGCACCAGGCCGATGGGCTAGAATCGCCGACCATGTTCCGGCGCTGTCCCGGCGATGGTTGCCACGCGATGGCTTGCCACACGATGGCTTTAGTCCGCGAAGGCTTTAGTCCGCGAAGCCCTTCCCGACGAAGGCCTGGCCGACCGCGACGCGCCCACCGATCCTTTCCCTTCGCCACGCCGCGTGGGGACGTTGTTCGTTTCACCGTATTCACGATCCAGAACCAGGAGCCCCACGCCCCATGGCCCAGCACAACGCCTTCTACGCCCAGTCCGGCGGCGTCACCGCCGTGATCAACGCCAGCGCCTGCGGCGTCATCGAGACCTGCCGCCAGAACAGTGATCGCATCGGCAAGGTCTACGCCGGCCACAACGGTATCATCGGCGCCCTGACCGAGGACCTGATCGACGTAAGCCAGGAGTCCGATGACACCATCGCCGCCCTGCGCCACACGCCCGGCGGTGCCTTCGGTTCCTGTCGCTACAAGCTCAAGGACATCGAGAGCCATCGCACCCAGTACGAGCGCCTGATCGAGGTGTTCAAGGCTCACGATATCCGCTACTTCTTCTACAATGGCGGCGGCGACAGCGCCGACACCTGCCTCAAGGTCTCGCAGCTGTCCGAGAAGATGGGCTACCCGCTGACCGCCATCCACGTGCCCAAGACCGTGGACAACGACCTGCCGATCACCGACAACAGCCCGGGTTTCGGCAGCGTAGCCAAGTACATCGCCACCTCGACCCTCGAGGCCTCCATGGACATCGCCTCCATGTGCGCCACCTCCACCAAGGTGTTCGTGCTCGAGGTCATGGGTCGCCACGCCGGCTGGATCGCCGGTGCCGGTGGCCTGGCCGGCCAGGGCGAGGGTGAGCCACCCCACCTGGTGATCTTCCCCGAGATTCCCTTCGACCGTCGCCAGGTGATGGAGCGTGTGGAGTACGCGGTCAAGAACTACGGCTACTGCGTGATCGTGGTTTCCGAGGGCGCACGCTACGAGGACGGCACCTTCCTCGCCGACTCGGGTAACACCGACGCCTTCGGGCACCGCCAGCTCGGCGGCGTGGCCCCGACCCTGGCCGGCATGGTCAAGCAGGACCTGGGCTACAAGTACCACTGGGCGGTTGCCGACTACCTGCAGCGCGCCGCGCGCCACCTGGGCGCCAAGACCGACGTCGAGCAGGCCTACGCGGTGGGCGTCAAGGCGGTGGAACTGGCGCTCGAGGGGCACAACGCTCAGATGCCGGCGATCAAGCGCGTCAGCGACAACCCCTACCGCTGGGAGATCGAGGCGGCGCCGCTGGCCGAGGTGGCCAACCGTGAGAAGTTCATGCCGCGCGAGTACATCCGCGAGGATGGCTTCGGCATCAGCGACGCCGGCCGTGCCTACCTGGCACCGCTGATCCAGGGCGAGGACTTCCCTCCCTTCGAGAACGGCCTGCCGAAGATGGCGCGCCTCAAGCTCGCGCGGGTGGAAAAGCGTCTGCCGGCATTCAGCCTGTAACTCAGTCTGTAGCATAGACGCGCCACAGCTCGCTGCGGCCCGGCGCGGCATCACGCACGCACCGCGACCGAGACGCAGCCGACGCGACGCCGGCATGAAAAAAGCCCCGAGGCCTGGCCTCGGGGCTTTTCGTTTGACGCCGCAGGGTGTGTCAGGAAGACCGGCTGGCCCCGCCACGGATCACCAAAGCCCCAAGACTTCTCCGAATAGTCGACGAGCGCGGGCACTTTTCAGGCAAGCCCTAGGCGCTGTCCGAAAAGTCGACGAGCGAAGGTTAGACAAGGCAAAAATCGGTGAGACAGCGCAGTTTACGGGGTGTAAATGAGCATTTTGACCGGGCTGGCGCACCAGCCGATTTTTAACGCCGTATTACCGAGCGCAGGCACTTTTCAGACAAGCCCTAGCGTAGCCACCAGGACAGGATCAACAACACCAGCAACAACCCGGCGATGGCCTGCCACAGGTTGGCAGGCTCCTTCCAGGCGCGCACCGAGCGCCTCGGTGCTTCAGACACCTGCTGGCGGCCAGGCCGCACGCTATAGAGAAATTCCGACAGGCGCCGAAAACGCAGCGATCGCTGCGGGTCCAGGGCACGCTTCAAGGCCTCGTCTAGCTCCAGGCTGACGTCTGGCCGGTAATGACGCACGCTACGGTAGCTCAACTGCTCGAGATCGGTATGACTGCGCAGCTGATGGGTCGGCACCGCGTAGGGCAGACGTCCGCTGATCAACCAGTACACCGTGGACGCCAGGGCGTACTGGTCACTGCGCCGGCCGACCTCGTCATCGAGGGCATACTCGGGCGCACTGTGTTCATTGAGCCCCACCTGGGCCACCAGCCGGCGGGATCGCCGGTGACCATCGACATCGCGCAGATGGCAGGCGCTGAAGTCGGTCAGTACCACACGTCCCTGATCATCGATCAAGACGTTGTCTGGATGAACCTGCTGGTGAATCAGGTCACGGTGGTGCAACGCCTGCAGCGCCTTGCCCAGCTGCAGCGCGATGTCGAGTCGTTGACCGAGACTGGCACGCGGATAGCGCGCGACCCACTCGCTCAAGGTCATGCCATCGACGTAACGCATCAGGTAGTAGAGATGGCGGCGGGACCGGGAAGGCTCGACCACGCTGACCACAAAGGGCGAGTGAACCCTCTCCACCACCCACTGCTGAAGCAGGAAGTGCTCCAGGTAGGCGTTTCGATTGGACAATTCAGGACTTGGCGCCTTGAGCACACAGACCCGCTCGGTATCCACATCGCGCACCCGGTAGACCCGTGAGTGGGCGGTGCGTGACATCACCGCTTCCACCACCAGTCCGTCGATCTGGTCACCCACGGCAAGCTCGGGGGGAATCGGCAGATCCCCGTACAGCCGACTGGGAGCGTCGCTGGCCGCATCAGGCAGTTCATCCACCCGGACCAGTTGAAAGCAGAAGGGGTCACTGCCGTAGCCCCGCTCACGAGCCCTGGAGCTTGCCGCCTCGGCCAGGCGCTCACAGGCCGCGTCCAGGTCACTGGCATCTTCGCGAATCAGCCGCACATAGTCGGAGGGCATCAGGGTCCCACGCACCCCTTGGGTGGTGAACAGAAAGATGTCCCCCTGCTTCAGCGGCCACTCCGAATAGTCGATGTCGATGCCGACATCCATGCCCAGCGCCCTGGCCGGGTAGCGATAGCCCCCCAGGTCGGTGACGTGGTCGCGGCTCAACTGCTCGAACTCGGCTCCCCGAAGCCGAAACACCAGGGTGTCACCTACATGAAAGAGGTGCGCGCCACGGTCCTTGAACACCACCGTCGACAACGACGACACATAGCTGCCGTCCTCCATCTGGCGGGTCATGCCATGACACCAGGCGTTGAGCGCACGCATCACTCGCTGTGCCGACGCCTTGATGGTCCAGTGCGCCGGAGTCGCGTAGTAGTCGTTGAGAAATCCGCGCACGCTGAGATCTCCCGCCTGCTTGGCCAGGGCATGGCCTGAGGCTGAATCGCTGATCAGCGCGCAGGCGCCCTTGGGCTCGCCCTCTTCCGGCAGGCGCACCGACATCGAACTGCGCTGCCGATGGCGTTCGGGCGCCACAAAGGCTTGCCCATAACTCAGAGCGAGACGTGCGGTGGCCAAGATCACCTCCTGTGACTCCAGCGTTGATGACGCGACAAGACGTGGGCCAGGGGGCCGACGCCTTCACCGGCGGTATGATACACACCGAATCCCTGATATGCCTGACAAGTCGCCTTTGGCTTTGTTTACTGTGCTTTGGTGGCACCTCACCCCGCCGTCTCGTCCCATGGTTGTCTTGCGCGCCTTGTTGCAGCGCGTCAAGATACGCCCACCATATTGGTAATCCCGTCACGGGGTTCGTATAATCCGACGGATTTTTTTCCGCCGCCCAGGCGGACATCCGCCCAACGAAGGACGCGAGCATGAACTTCGACAACATCCCCGCCGGCAAGGAACTCCCCAACGACCTCTTCGTCGCCATCGAGATTCCCGCCAATCACGCCCCGGTGAAGTACGAAATTGACAAGGACATGGGTGCCCTGCTCGTCGACCGCTTCATGGCGACGCCGATGTTCTACCCGGCCAACTACGGCTTCATTCCGCACACCCTGGCAGACGACGGCGACCCCCTGGATGCCCTGGTGGTCACCCCCTACCCCGTCGCACCCGGCAGTGTCATCCGCGCCCGTCCGGTGGGCATCCTCAACATGACCGACGAAGCCGGCGAAGACGCCAAGCTGGTGTGCGTCCCGCACCCCAAGCTGTCCAGCCTCTACGACGATGTTCAGGAGGTCACCGATCTGCCCGAGCTGCTGCGTCAGCAGATCGCCCACTTCTTCGAGAACTACAAGGATCTCGAGAAGGGCAAGTGGGTCAAGGTGGAATCCTGGGAAGGTGTCGAGGCCGCCCGCAAGGCCATCGAAAAGTCCGCCGCCGCCTACACCAAGGCCTAAGCCTCGGCGCAGACGCGCCAGCGACGGTTGCTTCCCCAGGCCACGCCTGGTCCTGGGGAAGCGCCAAAAAAAGCCGCTCGGATTCGGGCGGCTTTTTTGCTGTGCCTGTTACTGTGCCTGTCTGGCGGGCTGGACGCTGCGCTCTTCCGCCTGCGCATCAACGGCTGCTGCTGCGGTCCTCGAGCGCCCGGTAGTTCAGCCTCGCGTTCTCAGCAGGGCAAAGCAGGCGGTGCACATCACCAGATAGGCGCTGAAGGTATGGGGGTCACGAAACATCGTCTGGGTCAGGCCGAACCCCGCATACATCACCACGATCAGCGCGCCGGACAGGGCGAGCACACGACACTGGCCATCGCCATGATCGAGGCGACGCACAAAGCTCGCCAACGGAATCCCATAGAACAGCAGCAGCAGCGCCACCCCCGCAAGGCCACGTCGAGCGGCGGTGTCCAGCACGTCACTGTGAAGCTGGAACCCGATTCCGGCCATGCCCTCGGGCAGCCGGCCCGCCGCGACCAGTGTCTCGAGCCAGGCGACCAGACCATCCTCTCCCCAGCCCCAGAGGGGCCTGGCTGCGAACGCCTCGCCAGCGATGCCCCACAGATGCCAGCGCAAGCCCGCGTTGGTGTCGACGGCCCCCTGGCGCCATAGCAGGACGATATCCTCGGCCAGTGCCCACAGCCGAGGCAGTGCCACCAGGGTCGCCACGCCGATCGCCAGGGTGGCGGTCATCCGGATGGCGAAGCGCCGGCGGGGTGTAAGCGTCGACCAATAGAGGCGCGCCCGCCGGCCGTGACGCAGGACCAGCACCAGCATCACCAGCGGCAGGGTCAGCCAGCCGCCCCGGGTGCCGGACAGCAGCGAGCCAAGCAGCCCCATCACCGCTCCCAGCGCCGCCCACCAGAGGAACAGGCCGCGCCGCCCTTCACTGACGTTGTCGAGCCACCACACCAGGCTGAGCACCCCGAGCACCAGGCTGAGATTACCAAAGGGAATGGCGTTGATCAGATCTCCAGCCCGACGCTCATCCTCGATCAGTCGGTCATACAGCGCCTTCAGCCCGGATAGCACCGCCCCCAGGGTAATCCCACGCCACCACCAGTAAAGCGAGGGAGGCCTGGCACGCCATGCCAATAACAAAAGCAGCCCAAGCCAGGGCCACCAGGGCAGTGACGGCACGCTATAACGCGCCAGGGGCGGCCCGCTACGCCCCGCGTCCAACACCAGCTGAAAACCGAAAAGCGCCAGCATTGCCACCCATGCAAGGGACTCGGCGTCCCGGGGAAGGCTGCGCCGCACCAGCACCGCCATCGCCGCCAGTGACACCAGCAGCATTCCGGTTAACCGATACGCCCAGGGTAGCGTCAGCAGACTGGACAGGAAGACGAACAGTGCCAGCCCCTGGATCGCCGACGAGGACTGCGCCGGCCATCCTCGATAGTGCCTTGCCACACCCGGCGGCGTGCGCATGGCTCAGGCGACGATGCCATGATAGGAGCGATACCAGTCCACGAATCGAGCCGCGCCCTCCTCGACCCCGATGCGCGGCTGATAGCCGGTAGCGCGATACAGTGCAGTGGTGTCGGCCCAGGTCCGAGGAACATCGCCCGGTTGCATCGGCAGGAAGTTGTACTCGGCCTTGCGCCCCAGTGCCGCCTCGATGGCGTGGATAAAGTCCATCAGCCCCACCGGGCTACCGTGTCCGATGTTGTAAAGCGCGTAGGGTGCACTGCTGCGATCCGGTGAGTCGTCGACCACGCCGGCGTCGGGGTCCGCGCTGGGGACCACTTCCAGCAAGCGCACGATGCCCTCGACGATGTCGTCCACATAGGTAAAGTCCCGCGACATCTCCCCGTGGTTGTAGACGTCGATCGGACGACCTTCGAGGATCGCCTTGGTGAACAGGAACATCGCCATGTCCGGTCGCCCCCAGGGGCCATAGACGGTGAAGAACCTGAGTCCGGTGGTCGGCAGTCCATACAGGTGGGAGTAGGTGTGCGCCATCAGCTCGTTGGCCTTCTTGGTCGCGGCGTAGAGGCTGACAGGATGGTCGACATTGTCGCGTGTGGCGAAGGGCACCACCTGATTCATGCCGTAGACAGAGCTGGACGAGGCATAGAGCAGGTGCTCTACCTGCTGGTGCCGGCATCCTTCGAGCACATTGAGATGCCCCACCAGGTTGGCATCCACGTAGGCGTGGGGATGGGTCAAGGAGTACCTTACCCCCGCCTGTGCCGCCAGGTGCACGACACGATCGAAGCGCTCGTCGGCAAACAGCCGGTCGACACCCTCGCGATCGGCCAGATCCAGCCGCACGAAACGCACGTTCTGCAGCTTTTCGAGACGTGCCAGCCGTGCTTTCTTCAAGGACACGTCGTAGTAGTCATTGAGGTTGTCCACACCGACCACCTCAAGCCCGTCACGGGCCAGACGTGCGGCCAGCGTCGAGCCGATGAACCCTGCCATCCCGGTAACAAGCACCTTCATCTGTTCCCTACTCCCATGGTGCTGGCAAGATCCGTCCACGGCACTCTCGCCACGTTTGACCGCCGTACTGTAGACGCCCTGAACCGAACACCAACAGGGCACCACTAGTCCGACGACTGGTCAATATCTAATGCTCTACGGCAAAGTCTCTAATAATATTTGCCGTATCAATCAACCGCGTTTCTCCTCCCACCAACAGACTACAACTGCACACTTTTTAACTTCCTGCACAGTAAATCTTACGAAACCCCTGCATACCCGCCATTATCAACACCTTTGCATTGACTTCAATGGAGGAGGAGCACATTTCCCTTGGACATCTAAGAATTTCGCCGCCATGACGTGACTCATTTCATACCCTCACATCATACGCACACCACTAATTTCACGCATGAAAATGACTTTTCTAAATCTCGTTAACCAATTATCAAAACCATCAACCAATGGGAGTTTTTTGACGCTGGTGAAATATTTCAATGCAGATATGATGCAGGAAAGGAATAGCACGTCGCAAAGCCAATCCAGACAACGAGGAAACAGAACAGTCGTCCAAACAAAATCCTAAAATATGGACGATTTTCCAAGCAGGGGATCCCTACCATGGGCAACATGATCGAAGCCGCCTTGCGACTCCCTCGTCGCAAGAAAAGGATATTTCAGCTCGTCGCCGATATCATGCTTATCGAGACCAGCCTCGTCGTATCCATGGCTATCAACGGGCTTTTTGGCGCTTTTGTGCGCGCCCCTTCCGCCTACGCCTTGAACGTACTTGTCACGGCGATATCCCTGGTCGTCTTTATCAAGCTAGGCCTCTATCGCGCCGTACTCAGATACGTCGGAAGCCGCGCTATCGTGACCCTGTTCATTGGCGTCGCCACCTCGACGCTGGTGCTTGACCTGCTTGGCCGCGCGATATTCTCCCCGCTTCCTGCAGGTGTCCTTTTCGACTATTTCTTGCTCAGCCTGCTGCTGACCGGCGGCACGCGTTTTGCCCTGAGAAGCCTCTACCAGCATCGTCTGATGAAGGACAAGCCCAGGGTGCTTATCTATGGTGCGGGCTCTGCAGGCTGCAAGCTGGTGGCCTCTCTTCGCCAGGGAAGTGACTACCTCCCGGTGGCCTTCGTCGATGACTGGCGCGGCATGGAGGGTACCCATGTCGAAGGTCTCGAGGTCCACTCTCCTCGTCATATTGCAGAGCTGGTCGAGCGCCTAAACATCGAAAAGATCCTGCTCGCCATTCCCAGTGCCAGACGCAGACGTCGCCAGGAGATAGTGGCGTCACTGGAACCCCTCAATATCACGATCCAGACCATTCCACGCCTGGATGATGTGGTGCAGGGCAGAGCGAAGATCGAAGATATTCGTGACGTCAGTGTCGAAGAACTGCTGGGCCGTGACCCGGTCCCCCCGCGACAGGATCTGATGGACGCCAATATCCGCGACCAGGTGGTCATGGTGACCGGTGCCGGCGGCTCGATCGGGTCGGAATTGTGCCGACAGATACTGGCTCAACGTCCACGCCAACTGCTGCTCTTCGATAGCTGCGAGTACTCGCTGTACCAGATCGAACAGGAGCTTCTGGGGTTCCTGGACAGCCTGAGCCTTGCTGTTGAGCTGAAGCCATTTCTCGGCACGATCCAGGATCAGAAGCGTCTTCGCATCATCCTGCAGGGCTTCAAGGTGGACACCATCTACCATGCCGCCGCCTACAAGCATGTGCCCATGGTCGAGCACAACATGGTCGAAAGCCTCAAGAACAATACCTTTGGCACCCTGGCCGCTGCGCGAGCGGCCATCGACAGTGGGGTATCGACCTTTGTGCTGATTTCCAGCGACAAGGCGGTGCGCCCCACCAACGTCATGGGCACCAGCAAGCGCCTCGCCGAGCTGGTCTGTCAGGCGCTGGCAGAGCAATCGTCGACTACCCGCTTCTGCATGGTGCGCTTCGGCAACGTGCTGGGTTCTTCCGGCTCGGTGATTCCCCTGTTCCGGCGCCAGATTCAACAAGGTGGCCCGGTCACCGTGACCCATCCCGAGATCACCCGCTACTTCATGACCATCCCGGAAGCGGCGCAACTGGTCATACAGGCAGGCGCCATGGGCCAGGGGGGAGACGTGTTCGTGCTGGACATGGGGCAACCGGTGAAGATTCTCGATCTCGCCAGGCAGATGATTCGGCTGTCGGGACTGGAGCCTCGCACGGCCGACAACCCCCATGGCGAGATCGACATCGTCTTCACCCAACTACGTCCCGGCGAAAAGCTCTACGAGGAGTTGCTGATCGGACAGAACGACCAGCCCTCGGAGCACCCTCGGATCATGACCGCCAACGAAGGCTACTGGTCCTGGTCGCAACTGGCTCCCTACCTGGAGCAACTGCGCTCGGCACTGGACAGCGCTGAACTCGAGCGCGTGAGGGAACTGCTGCGTCTGCCGCCTACCGGTTACAGCCCCACTGGGGGTATCGCCGATCTTGTCTGGCGCCAGCACATGGCCCAGCCGCCCTCTCCGACACGACGACTCGCTGGCGCCGCAGACCCCAATCCTGCCCCCCTTGCGCTTGCGGCAAAGCCACTCTAGCGCCGATCCCCCAGGTTCTGCTGACACGAGGCCCCCATGGAACATTCACTGACGCTGGACAAGGCACGCATCGCGGTCATCGGGCTTGGCTATGTCGGCCTGCCGCTGGCGGTCGAATTCGGCAAGCGCTACCCCACTCTGGGCTTCGATATCAGTGCCGAGCGTATCGCTCAGTTGCACGACGGTATCGATACCACGCGAGAAGTGTCACCAGGCGAGCTGAACCTGGCGCCGCTGCTGAGTTTCACCTATCAGCCGGCCAGGCTGGCCGACGCCAATGTCTACATCGTCACGGTCCCCACCCCGATCGACGCCCAGCACAATCCCGACCTGACACCGTTGCTGGGGGCCAGTGCCACGGTGGGCAGGGTGATTGCCAAGGGTGATATCGTGATCTTCGAGTCGACGGTCTACCCCGGCGCCACCGAAGACGAGTGCATCCCGGTCATCGAGAAGCTGTCCGGGTTGCGCTACAACCGCGACTTCTTCGCCGGCTACAGCCCCGAGCGCATCAATCCCGGTGATCGCGAGCATCGGGTCACCAACATCCGCAAGGTGACCTCCGGCTCGACGCCGGCCAGCGCCAACTTCGTCGATGAGCTCTACGCCTCGGTCATCACCGCCGGCACCTTCCGGGCCAGCTCGATAACCGTGGCCGAGGCCGCCAAGGTCATCGAGAACACCCAACGCGACGTCAACATCGCCTTGATCAACGAGCTGTCCATCATCTTCGAGCGTCTGGGCATCGACACCGAAGAGGTGCTGGAAGCCGCCGGCACCAAATGGAACTTCTTGCCCTTCCGTCCTGGCCTGGTGGGCGGGCACTGCATCGGCGTGGACCCCTACTACCTGACCCACAAGGCGCAGCAGGTTGGCTACCATCCCGAGGTCATCCTGTCCGGCCGCCGAATCAATGACGGCATGGGCGCCTACGTGGCCAATCAGTTGATCAAGTGCCTGGCCAAGCGACGCATCCATGTGCAGGATGCCCGGGTACTGATCATGGGCCTGACGTTCAAGGAGAACTGCCCGGACCTGCGCAATACCCGTGTCATCGATATCATCGACGAGCTGCGCGAGTTCAACGTGGCGGTGGACGTGCTCGACCCCCACGTGGACCGTGACGAGGCGGTGGCCGCCTTTGGCCTTCGCCCTGTCGACGAACCGGAACCCGGCGCCTACGACGCCGTCATCATCGCCGTCGCTCACCACGAATTCCGTGATATCGGGGTCGAGCGAATCCGCGGCTGGGGCAAGCCGGAACACGTGCTGTATGACCTCAAGTATCTGCTGCCCAAGGGCGCGGCGGATCTGCGCCTCTAGCCTTTGTAGCTGCGCCTGGGGACATCTGTATCTGCGCCTCTAGCATCCTTAGCTACGCCTGGGCATCTGTATCGGCGCCTCTAGCGTCCGTAGCCACGCCTGGGGCATCTGCAGCGGCCATCGCCTTGCCTCCCTTCCTCCCTTCCTTCCTTCCGCTGCCGCCTGGCCAATCGCTGCGGCGGTGCAGGCGCAATAGGTGCCCGGCAGACAGCGAAATTGGTACCCCAGAAACGCAATGGGCAGGACCCGAAGGCCCTGCCCATTGCGGTTTTTCCAGAGGCGTAGCCGCGGCCACGCTCAACAGGTTCCACAGGCTCAACAGACTGACGTCGACAGCCCCACAGCGACAACGTCACTCGGGACAGAGTGCAGGCTGCGTTGCCCGCGCCATGACCTCCTCGAGCACCCGACAGGTCTTGTCCATCTGTTCCTCGGTCAGGGTCGGATGGATCAGCAGCATCAGGCTGGTCTCTCCCAGTTCCCTGGCCACCGGCAACGGCCGCGACGGGCGCCAGGGAGTGTTGTCGAAGGCGCGTTCCCGGTAGACCTCGGAGCAGCTGCCACTGAAACAGGGCACTCCCTGGGCATTGAGACACTGCATGATGGCGTCGCGGCTCCAGCCCTCGGCCAGGCGTTCGGGACGGACAAACACATAGGCCTTGTAGCCGGCATGGACGATGTGTTCGGGCGGACGCGGAGCCCGCAGTCCCGGACAGCGATCTGCGGCGTCGAGAATGGCGTAAAGATTGGCGCGGCGGCGCTGACTCCACTGAGCCATGCGCGCGAGCTGGCGTCTTCCCAGCACCGCCTGCATCTCGGTCATCCGCCAATTGGTACCGAAACTGTCGTGCAGCCAGCGGAACCCCGGCGGGTGGACCCGCTCATGGACCGCTTCCCAGCTCTTGCCGTGGTCCTTGTAGGCCCACATACGCCGGTGCAGCCCAGGGTCGTCGGTGGTGACCATGCCCCCTTCCCCGCCGGTGGTCATGATCTTGTCCTGACAGAATGACCAGGCCGCCACATCACCGAAGGTGCCGACGCTGCGGCCACGATAGCGCGCACCGTGTGCCTGGGCGCAGTCCTCGATGATCGAAAGACCAAAGGTCTGCGCCAGTTCACCGAGGGCATCCATGTCACAGGGCCAGCCCGCCAGATGGACGGCGACGATGGCGCGGGTGCGTGGGCTCAGGCACTCCTCGACGCTGGCGACCGACAGGTTCTGAGAGTCACGCTCGATGTCGGCAAACACCGGGGTAGCGCCCGCATTGACGATGGCCGACACCGACGCCAGGAAGGTCCTGGGGGTCACGATCACCTCATGCCCTGGTCCGATATCCAGGGCATGCAGCGCCAGATCCAGCGCCAGGGTGCCGTTGGCTACGGCGACAGCGTGGTGGGCGCCTGTCCAGGCGGCGAATTCGCGCTCGAACTCGCGGCCCTCGTCGCCGGTCCAGTAGTTGACGCGTTGACTCAGCAGCACGTGCGATACCGCCTCGGCGTCGCCTTCATCGAAGCAGGGCCAGGGTGCGAAGGGGCCATTGAGCATAGGGGCTTCTCTCTACGGAGGTCTTGTCGGGGTACCACCGGCTAGGGCTTGTCTGAAAAGTGCCTACGCTCGGTAATACGGCGTTAAAAATCGGATCAACATGCTCATTTACACCCTGTAAACTGCGCTGTCTCACCGATTTTTGCCTTGTCTAACCTTCGCTCGCCGACTTTTCGGACAGAGCCTAAGGAGATGGGACGCTATCGTAAACTCGCTCCCACTCAGCGCACGTGGCGTGACTCATGGTCGAGTCGATGGTCCAGAAGCTGGTTCGGAAACTGTTTCGGAAACTGGTTCGGACGATGCTTCAGAGGACGGTGCAGACGGCAGACTACCAACCTGCGCCGGAAGGCCGATCCGCTGGTACAACTGACGATACTGCTCAACCACCTGAGCAAGACCGAACTCGCTCACGATGCGCTCTCTTGCCTCTCGTCCCCGTTCCCGGCGCCTGTCGGCAGGTTCGTTCAAGGCTTCCAGCAAGGCCCGGGCGAGGGCCTGGCTATCTCGTGGTGGCACGATGCGTCCGCTGGTACCGAGGATGTAGTCGCTGTCACCGACGTCGGTCGCCACACAGCTCAGTTCGCAGGCCATGGCCTCCGCAAGGGCATTGGGGAAGGCCTCGAGCCATGAACTCTGACAGAACACATCCATCGCCTGCATCAGCTCGCCCACGTCGTCTCGCTCACCCGTCAGCAAGAAGCGCGAGCGGTACTCGTCCGGCACGATGCCCGCCAGCTCCGGCGCATCGAAATCGACGCCACGACCGACCACCAGAAAGCGCGCCAGAGGCATTCGTTCGGCGACGGTGACGCAGGCCCGCAACAGATTGGGATGATCCTTGATCGGGTGGCATCGGGCCACATGCCCCACCACCCATTGTTCATCGTTAAAGCCCAGACGCTTCCGCACGTGTTGCCGGCTGGCCGAATCCGGCGCCACGGCGGCGGTATCGAAGCCGTTGGGAATGACCAGTGCTGCGTCATCGCGGAAGCCGAAGTCGCGATGTTGCCGCCGAGACAGGCGACTATTGAAGACGATCGCCCCGGGCCCGCCCGAGAGCCGTCGGTTGGCGCGAATGGCCCACCGGGTCAATGGTTTGTGGCGCTCGATCTGGTACAGGCACTGGCGCACGTTCCAGCTCACCGCCGGCCGCTGGCGGCACAGGCGAGCCGCCATGCTGGCCATGAGGTTGCCGTGGTACATCCAGCCCTGAATGACGTCAGGGGCGAAACGTCGCACCAGAGCACCCAGACGAGGCAGGGTCCAGGGCGCGGGAATTCCCTGGCGCATGCCAAGGGCATGGACCTCGATGCCCAGCTCGCGAATACGTGGCCCGTAGCTACCCTCGTCCATCAGGGCGATCACTGCGACCTCGTCCGGGGCACTGACGCCTGCGGCCAGCAGATTGTAGAGATTTCGCTCCGCGCCACCGGTACCGAGTCCGGTGATGACATGAAGTACGCGCACAGACATGGGCAGACACATCCTGTGATGGGCAAGAAAGCGACAACAACGCAGTCGCTCAGGGAAAACGCAGAGGTGCCACGGAAATGGCGGTGGCCGAGATTTGCCGCGGATGGCCCGAGCACAGAGCCTTGCGCAGGCGCACCAGAACTCAGCCCTGCGACGCCATCGACGATACGCCGCTGTTCAGGCGAACAAGGTAGCGCTCGACGGCCAGTTCGGCGCCAAAATCGGCGGCGCGCTGGTGAACCGGTGGATGCTCGTCACGCGCCAGCACTTCGTCGAGCGCGTCTGCAAGCGCTTCGCTGTCGCCCATGGGAATCAGCCGCCCCCAGCGCCCGCCCTCGAGAATTTCCTGAGGGCCCGAGGGGCAGTCAGTCGCTACCACCGGGGTGCCGCAGGCCATCGCCTGGATCAGCACGCTAGGCAACCCCTCGGCGTAGGACGACAACGCGAAGACCCGGGCCTTGCGCATATACACAAAAGGATTGTCGACGAACCCGGGCAGCGATACGGCGTCGGCCACCCCGAGGCGATGCGCCTGGTCAAGCAGCGTGTCTCGCAGCGGTCCTTCGCCGAGAATCGTCAGTCGCACCTCTCGGTGCTCATGGCGCTGACGCAGTCGTGCCAGAGCGTCGATCAGCACGTCGAACCCCTTCTGCTCGATCAAGCGTCCCACCGCGACGATGCCGACTTCGCCGATATCCTCCACCGACGACTCGGCGAGCTGCACCAGCCGCTTGTCGACGATGGGATTGAAGATGACCTCGATCCGCGAAGGGGCCAGCGCCAGGCCTCTGGCCAGGTCATCGGCGACACCTTGGGAGACCGCTACCACGGCATCGGCTCGCAGATAGGCATGGCGCATCAGCCGCCGCATCACCCGGGCATTGAAGCCGGTGTTTCTGGCGGTCACTGCAAAATAGTTGGTGTGCTCGGTCACCACCAGTCGACAGTCGAGGCGGGCCAGCGCCCGCGCCGCCACCGCCACCACGTTGGCGTGGCCCATCGCCGACAACAGGGCAGCGGGCCGTTCGCGCTTCAGATAGCGCACCAGCGCAGGCAGACTGCTGGCGACCCTGGAGGCGCCCAGGCTGAAGTGGCGGATGCCGGGGGCGATTTCCGCCTGGTAGACGTTCTCGTCGCTGGCGGTCACCAGGTCGACCTCATGACCGGCCGCGACGAAGCCATTGGCGAGCAGCACCATGACCCGCTCCGCGCCGCCGCCCCGCAGCGACGGCAGAAACAAGGCAATCTTTTGCATAGGACTTCGAATAGCGCTTCGAACAGGGCTGCGAACAGGGCTTTGCATGGCGTCCTTTTCCTTTGCTCTTCGTTCGAGCATGACCAATGGTCGGGCGGGCTTGAACGAGCACGATGGCGTCTCAAGGGAGACTTAACGCTGCATCGCGCCCGATCGGGAGCCCAGGCGTCGCAACCTGAGCGCCAACATCAACAGCGCGGAGGCAGCTCCGATCAGCACTGGGTGACTGGCCAATCGAAATAGCGCGAGATCCCGCCGCTCGCGCCAGTTTCCAGGGGTGAATATCTCCACCTGAAAGCGGCAGGCGGTAAGGTCTCGTCTGCTCAGGCTGGACAACCACTGGCGTCGGGAAAAGGCGTTGCGATGATGGTCCTGACACAGGTAGCGCTTGACCACGTAACGACTGGCATCCAGATTGGCGCTGGAGCTCATGCGGCCCTGGCGCGTCACGTCCATGACTGCGGTCGGCTGCGGGTCGAACAGTAGACGCTCGCCCTGGTGAAAGGCGCGAATGGCGAAGACCCAGTCCTGGTGCTTGCGCGTCGCGTCATCGAAGCGCGTCCCCTGCCAAAAGGCCTTGCACAGCGACAGGGTGGAAGAACGCACGTCTCCACGCTCCACGAACAGGTAGTGACGCATGTCGCCGCCGCGGTAGGCCGGAAGTCGCGACGCGCTCAGGCGGGAGGCGTCGGCGAGGCGCGCGAGATAGTTACCAAAGATGACGCCGGCGCCGCTATCGCGGTGCATGGCCATGCGGCGCTTGAGTGCCCCTGGTGCCAGTGCATCATCGGAGTCCAGAAAGAAGACGAAAGCCCCACGGCTCTCCTCGAGTCCCCGGTTGCGGGACACGGCGGCGTTGGACCTGGCAGGCTTCTCGATCAGCCTGACGGCTTCGTATCGCTGCACCAGCCGCGAGAGCGCCTCACGATCATCCGAACAGTCGTCCACCAGCAGGATCTCGTGGCTCAACCCTTCGGTCTGGCTTACCACGGACAGCAGGGCTCGCTCGACGAAAGCGGCGCTATTGTAGGTCGGTATCACCACCGAGACCTGCATAGGTTTCCCTCCTGACGGTTCGGCCCTGACTTACCTGGGAGCCGCGACCTTGCCACCGTCGGATCGCCTTGATGAGCGCTCCTGCGGAAGCCGAAGCAGCGAGCCAAGATAATCGAGCCCTTCATCGCTGTAGCCATTGTCCATGTTGGCCGAGGGCGTAAAGGTCATCTCACCGAGAACGGGACGGCCGTGCTCGATGTAGAAGTCCACACGCACGAACGCAAAAGGCTCGGCCAAGGCGCGGGCGGACTCGAGCAGTGGTTCAAGACAAGCTGGACGGGCCAGATCGGCGGTATCGGTGATGATCGGCACCTTGGCAGCCATCAGCTCAAGCGGCCCCCAGTCTCGATCGAAATAGGCGTAGCGAGTCTGCCCCTTGTCCGCGGCGCACAGCAGCACCACCAACGGCTCGCCGTTGAAGCAGTAGACCTTGTAGTCCAGGGGCGCGTCCCTCCCCCCGCTGTCCAGCATGCGCTCGGCAAAGATCCGCGGCACGATCTGATCGTAGTGATACTCGAGCTTGCGACGCCCATAGCGTTCGGTCATCCAACGCGACAGATCCTGGCTGGCCTTGCGCCTTTCCAGGGTCGACTTGTCGTGCACCAGGATGTTGTAGCCGCAGCCGTGATTGCACTTCAGCACGAAGGCGTCTGGCAGGGCTTCCCAGTCGATCTCGTCGACACTGCGATAGACGCCCAGCAGATCATTGAGAATCGCACCCTGGCCTCTTGAGCTCGCGTAATCGTGCAGCCCGAGCTTGTCGGCGCACCTGGCCATCAGCGGGTCACGATGAAACAGCTTGAGCCACTGAAGCTTCTCGTCGAAGCGCCTGGGGGTTCGAAGGTCAAGGCGACGCCGGGTCTTGCGTTGGTGCATCAGTCGCGTCGCCTGCTCGTTGGAGAAGGCGTCCAGCCCCAACATCCCCAACGTCCACAGGCGGGACTTGGCCGCGCCCATCCACTCATTCATGACCGCCATTGTCCGCTCCTTGCACGGTTCCGTTGAAGCTCAATGACCGCCCTGCCGTTACTTCGCGATCGTGTCGGCAGCGCCGGCCTACCTGCGTCAGATCGATCAGGTCGCCCAGGTAGCGCTGTCCGTAGGCGTTGTAGCGCCGTGATACGTTCGCCCCGGGTGTGAACGTCATCTCACCGAGCACCGCCCGCCCTTGCCGCTCGTAGAAGTCGACCCGGACGAAGACAAAACCCCGCGACAGCCGCTCGGCCAGTTCGAGCATCTCGTCGAGCGCTCGAGGACGGGCCACGCCAGCGGCGCTCTGATGCTGCCGGTCATTCAGCTCGAGCCGTTGCCAAGCCGGATCATGGAAGTCGAAACGCATGTCGCCTCCCCTGTCGGTGCAGACCAGCACCACGCAAGGGCGACCATGAAAGCAGTAGACCTTGTAGTCCACGGGCACTCCCCCGGTAGCGGTCTCGATGTACTCCTCGGCCAGCACTCTCGGGGGAATGGCGTCGTAGTGATACTCCAGATAGCGTCGGGCGTAGCGCTCCTTCAGCCAACGCTGCAGCCGTCGCTTGACCGCTCGCTCGTCCGCCTTGCGCTTGTCGTCGATGATCACGTTGTAGCCGCAACCGTGGGTACACTTCAGCGCGAAGCGCGCCGGCAGTTCCTCCCAGACGATCGCATCGACGCCTTCGTAGAGGCCGATCAGTCGACTGAGGGCAACGGCGCAGTCTCGCTCGGCGGCGAACTGTCGGACGGCGTACTTGTCGGCGCAGCGCGAAAGCCCTCGACGATCACCGTAAAGCTTGAGCCACTGCAGCTTGTCATTGAAATCCCTGGGATCGTCGAGTTCGAGCCGCTGCCCGTACTCTCGCCGGTGCACCAGCCTTGTCGCCAGACGCGGCGACAGGCGGTCGACCACCCCCAGAGCGCATCGCCACCCCAGCTTCTCCGTCCTGTCGAAGGCTCGCTGAAATCCTGTCATACGATAATCCCTTGTACAGAAGCGCTCTCACGTCTTGATCAACCCCTGGTCACGCCGTCTTGCCCGCAACAGGGTCACACCGACCAGCGCCAGATTGAGCATGGCGCCGACCAGAGAGAAGGCCACCACCGCAACGAGATCGCTGTGATACACCCGAAACCCCACATACAGCGCGGCCACACGGCCGAGCACGCTGAGTACCTCGTAGATCAGAAAACCCCGCTGCAGGCCCAGACTGGCGATGGAGGCCACACTGGGCTTGTTGAGAAAGGCAAAGTACAGCCAGACCGCCATCCAGCGTGCGTACTCGCCCGCCTGCCACCAGGGGTCACCGAACAGCAGAGCAAACAGCCAGGGCCCCAGCACCACCATGGCGCCAAAGGGGACGAGCCCCACCGCCGCCATCACCAGGGTGGTCTTCGCCAGTGACGCAGTAATCGACTCGCCGCGGTTGACCGCCGAGGCCACATGGGGATAGAAAACGTCGTTGACCGACTTCGCCAGCAGCACCATGGGCGCGGCCAGTACCGAGGCCGCCAGGCTGTAGTGCCCGGCGGCTGCGGTACCGAAGAATGCCGCCAGCAACAACACCGGCAACGACTGCGACAAGGCGTTGAGCGTCACCTGGGGTGCGCGATATAAGGGAAAGTCACGGTGGCGACGCGCCAGTTCCCGCCATGGGGCGCCCCGGCCCCCGCCGACCAGACCATCACCGAGTCGCCGGTCTGCCCACCACAGCAGCAAGGCGTTAAGCCCACTGGCGGCGGCGGTGACAAGCACCAGCGTCACCCCGACCGGATGCAGCACTCCGCCGGTCGCCTTGGCCAGGTTGAGGACCAGGGCATGGATCATCGCCACCTTGGCCGTCACCCCGAACCGCTGGCGCCGAATCAGCCACTGCTGCATGACCTGTTGCATGGCCGCCAGCAGCATGGCCACAGGCAGCAGCCAGATCAGCATGGCGGCAAGCCTCGGATCGAGATGCCGATCCAGCAGTGGTTGCAGCACAGTGAGCGCCGCCACGGCGGCCAGCGCCAGCAGCACCGCCAACCCCATGCTGAGTCGGGCCAGCCCCCGGGCGTCTTCGTCGCGCGGCGGCAACACCATGGCGACCGGGTAGGTCAGGGCCGCCAGCGGCGCGACGACACTGACCAGGGCGCTGAAGGAACCGGCCAGGCCGAAGGCGTCAGGGCTGAACAGACGGGTGATGAGTGGCGCAAAGGCCAGACTCAGCGCCTGTGCCCCCGCCGTGCCACCGGCTACCAGCAACACCTGGGACAGCAAGCGATGACGTCTGAGCGCTGTCAGCCAGCCCCGTTGCGGCAAGACCGCGGCCACCGAGTCGGTATCCCGGGGCGTCATTCATTGCCTCGAAAGGGCTTCATGGTGACGCTTCCTTGGCCACTGATACCCTCGCGGCGCAGCACCTTGACGACCGTCATGGCCAGTATCCGGATATCGAGCGCCAGGCTGTGGTGGTCCACGTACCAGACGTCAAGCTGGAAGCGCTCGCGCCAGGAAAGCGCGTTCCTGCCGTTGACCTGGGCCCAGCCCGTAATCCCCGGTCGTACCTCGTGGCGACGTGCCTGGTCCCGGTCATACAGCGGCAGGTACTCCATCAGCAGCGGGCGTGGCCCGACCAGACTCATCTCGCCTTTCAGCACGTTCCAGAGCTCGGGCAGCTCGTCCAGGCTGGACGCCCGCAGCCAGCCCCCGAGCGTCGTCATGCGCTGCTCGTCGGGCAGCGTGCGTCCCTGCTCGTCACAGCGCTGGGCGAGGGTCCTGAACTTGATCAAGCGGTAGGGACGGCCATGCAGCCCAGGGCGCCACTGAAAGAAGAAGGCCGGCTTGCCAAGCCTCAGCCGGACGAGTCCCCAGATGCCGAGCATCAAGGGGAATAGCAGGACCAGCAACGAGGCGGCCACCAGCACATCCAGACAACGCTTGGCCATCATCATCTCACCACGCTGGGGTCGAGCCCTGCCGGGCAGGACGACGCCGTCTCGACCCCCATGGCGTCGAGGATGCTGTGATTGACGCGGTGCACGTCGTAGCGCTCCTCGGCGCGAGCGCGGGAGGCCTGGCCGTGCTGGACGATCAGCGCCGGCGTTTCCAGATAGCGTTGCAACGCCAGGCACAGGGCGTCGACGTCTTTCACCTCCACCAGATAACCGTTGACCCCCGGCGCGACGGTCTCGCGGCATCCCGGCGCGTCGGTGGTCACCACCGCACGCCCCAGGGCCATGGCCTCGAGCACCGTTCTCGGGGTCCCCTCGCGATAGGACGGCAGCACATAGACGCTGCATTCGGCGATGGCCGGACGGACATCATCGAGTCGACCGAGGTACTCGATGGCGCCGTCATCGATCCACGTCTGAAGCTCGTGCGCCGCGATGCTGTCGGGGTTGTCGTCCAGCCAACCCGCCAGGCGAAAGCGCACCTGGGGATGGCGCTGGCGGATACGCGTCGCCGCCTCGGCGTACTCGCGCACCCCCTTGTCACCCAGCAACCGAGCGATCAGAAGGAAGCTGACCGGCTCTGTCGCTGGAGCCACCGGCGAAAAATGCGCCAGATCCACTCCGGAACCGTTGATCACCCGGGACGCCGTGGTATCAAGGAGAATCCCCTCCTCGATGAACAGGCGACGATCATCCGGGTTCTGGAACAGCACCATATGAGCCCGCCCCAGAGCAACGCGGTACAACCGCCGCACCAGCGCCTTGATCAAGCGGCGCTTGTTGCCACCCTGGGCGCCCTCCTGGGTGCCGGTAAAGGCGTACCCCAGCCCGGTGACCAGCAGGGTGCGCTGGCGCACCCCCAACACCCAGGCAGCCAGTGCCCCGTAGACCACCGGCTTGATCGTGTAGGCAAAAAGCCCATCGGGGCGTACCCGCAGCATCAATTTCATCAGAGCCACCAGGGTCTTCAGATCGGCCAGCGGATTCATGCCGGTGCGCGAAAGCGGGATATCGTGCAGCGTCGCGCCGAGGGCCTCGAGACTGGCTTTAAGACGCGACGAAGCAGCCGAGCGATCGGCGTCACCCTCACCGCCGGCGTCACCGGTAGCGCCCCTGCCCCCCACGGGCGCGGCGACATGGACCTCGATTCCGCGAGCGACCATCTCCCTGATCAGCTCACCGCGAAACCCGACGATGGACTCGGGGTAGCTCGCTACCATCAACAGTCGCTTGATCATCTCGCCACTCCATTTGGCGTGCTTTCGACAGACGGCGTAGAGCCCCCGGACGATTCGGCGTCGGTGGCTGTCTGGCGCGGGCGCCCCATGACGGACATCAACAGATAGATAAGCACCGGGGTAAACATCCACTTCTGACGCGCAGCGATGCCCAGATTGGCAGTGGTCATCGCCAGGATGGTCCAGGCCAGCAGCAGGTAAAACCACAGAAACAGTCGATTGGCGGGAGGCGCATTGCGCCCGGTGATGGCGGCGATGCCACCGACCACCATCAGATACAGCAGGATGACGTTATCCACCGAGGACGCCAGCTGGAACACACTGCTGGCTTCCATGGGCAGAGGCCTGAACATATAGGTGAAAAGCTGCATCGGCAGACTCATGGAGGCGATGTCCACCGCACCGCCGCCGGTCTGGTTGTAGCTCTGCCGCAATTCGATGTAACTCATCACCTGATCGGCATCGGAGCCGCTGCCGACCCCGGCGTAATCCAGCGCCAGGGGTACGATGATCGCCGCCCCGGCAAGCGCCGCAGTCCCCAGCAAAAGCCGCTGCCACAGCACGACGCCGGGCTGCAGACAGAAGGCAGCCGCCAAGGCGATCAGCTGTATACCGGCCATGTGCGGTCGCACCACCAGCATGATCATGACCGCCACCACCATCAGCAGGTGACGGCGTCTGAGATCAAGCGCCGCCCACAGCGAAAGCCCCATGGACAGAAACGACAGCGCATCCTTGCCGATGGCGGAGCCCCAGTAGTGCATCGAGGGCAGAAAGAGTACGGCCAGCGCCAGCAGACGAATACCCAGGGCACGCTCGGCAATGGCCTGATGGAGACTGCCGGCGAAGGCCAGCAGCCCGACATAGCCGGCCAGATTGAACACCAGAAAGGTCCCCAGAAACGACAGCCCCAGCCCCTGGGTGAACAGCGAGGTGAACACGATCACCCCGGCGGTGCCAAAGGAGAACTCGACGCCGTCGTTGAACGACGCCCGGTAGTACATCAAGGAATCTCCGCCGTCGCCGTTGACGAACCAGGCGTAGAGCACGCAGAAGGCCGTGTGCCAGAGATAGAGCGGCAGACACAGCATGTAAGACAGCCCGAAGGCTCGCCCCACCGCTCTGGCAAGCCACAGACCGAGCACGAACACCGCCAGGGCGGAGTACACGTCCCAGGCGGAAGTGACATAAGGGATGGGAACCATCGGCGGTAAGCTCACTCATTTGACGTGCAGGCATGCCGTTCGACTACCACGGGGGCCTGGCGCTGGACGGACAGCGTCCTTCTCAGGCAATCGCTACATGGTCGATGTCGTCGTGACCGGGATCGCCCACGGCCAGATCGCAGACTCGTCGGATATGAACGTCGCCCTTGAGGTCGACGAAGGTCACCCTGTCGAGCAGATCCAGGCAGTAGAGCTCAGAAGACGAGGAATAGTGATACACCACCAGTTCGTCGACCCGGCTAGCCAGTAGACGAATCCACACCTCGGCGGGAATCCACGGCTGCTCCAGCACCTGGATATCAGCATCGAGCCAGGCGCAGCCGTCGTGGGGATGGGGCTTGAACAGCAACAGAGGATGACGTCGCTTGAGCTCGGCAAGCCTCTCGGCGGAGATATCGCCGCCCCCCCAGGTACCCAGTACCAGCGCCGGCGTTGCCGACGTCAGCCGGTCGAGCCAGGGCGACAGCAGTGCCTGCCAGTCCTCCCAGCCTTGCTCCAGCTCGCCGACGAGCCCCGGGCAATAGCGCGCCTTGTGAGCCAGGCGTGGATTCAATCGGGCGTAGGTCCGCGGCCGCGAAACGAACACCAGGTCGGTCCTGCGGCCGCCTCCGAAACGCAGTCCGCAACCGCGCACCAGGGCCACCAGGCTCCACTTCAACCGCCTGGACAGAGGCATCTCGTAGAGATAGGAGCTGAAGTAGGTGCTGACCCCCTCCTCGTAAAGGCACAGACAGCCTGTCTTCAGCGGCGCCAGCAGCAGGTACTTGCTGGTGCGATCGTTGTCGATGAACAGACTGTCGTAGTGCAAGGCGCCCAGCGCCTCGCGTGCCGCGGCCTGGGTCGGCACGCGGCGTATCTCGTCAAATAGAGATCGATGGTGGCTCGCTTCGACAAAGGCGTAGAAGGCGTCATACTCGGCGATGCTTTCGGCCACCAGCAGCACCAGCGCCTGCTCGATTCGATAGTGACGAACGATCGAGGCACAGGTCAGAAACTGCAGCGGCTTGCAGCAGATAAAGACGCTTCGGCCAAACGACGCCTGCGTGCTCGTCGCCGGCACTGCCCCCCCTGTGTCGATCCCTTCCTGAAGCGGTGTTCCTGCCCCACCCGACGGATGCGCGCGCTCGCCACTCACCTCCTCCCTCGCCCGGTTCATACCAGCTCCACCAGACCACAATCGCGCCAGCGCTTGAGATAGTCGTGAACCACGCTCTCCTCGAGGCCGACCTCCCTGGCCAGCTGGCGCACGGTGGTCGGGCGCGTCAGGGTCGGGATGGAGTCCATCAACAGACGCATGCGCCGGCGTGACTCGTCCGGCACGTCGCCGAAGGCGACCTGGCCAGGATCCACATAGAGGTCATGGCGGGGGTGAGACAGGCAGACGTTGCCCTCGAAGCGCTTCTTGATCAGCGGCGAGGACTCGATATCGTCGATGGCGGCGAGCACCACGTCACGCGCCTCGAGCAGGCGCTGCGGCGACATCAAGCCAAGGTTATCGGCGTCGGTGTGATACTCGGGATAGGGATAGCGCGACAGCGAGGCCATGGGGATGCCGTAGGCTTCCCACAGGTACTCGTCGTTGAGCAGCAGGCTCTCGAAGGCGCCCTCGCGGTAGTCGTGCCCACCCTCGCTGAGCACGCGCGACAACGCCTGCTCGATGTTCGATCCGGCACCTCGTGAACGCTGCAGATTGAGTATGGTGGGCGAGCCCAGCATCTCGAGCATCACACCCTCGAACAGTCGAGCGCGCTCTGCGGCGGGAAGCCGCCCAAGATAATACTCGGTGCCCATGATGCCGGGGGCCAGCACCAGTCGGTAGCTGAAGCGCCTGGGTCGCGCGGCAAGCGCCTCGAACACGGCGAGCCCCACCGCCACACCGGACAGACCATCGTTGGCGACGCCGGGATGATCCAGGTTGGCCCCCAGCACGATGGTCTGCTCGAGCTGACCCGGCAGGTGATAGTCCAGGCAGCGCAGATACCCCGGCGCCTCGCGGGTCTCGATCACCACCTCGTAGTCACCAGGCGCAAGACTCTCGACAAGACGACGTGGCACGCAGAACCCCCAGTCACGCTGCCAGCTGGTAAATAGCTGGCGAAAATGGAACGGGATGCGCTCCTCGTAGCGGTGATCAAAATGCAGGTGGGACTTGAGTTCTTCTCGCGAGACCGTGCCTCGGAACGGCAGTGACAGCGCCATCACCGCCATGGGATGCCAGCGACCATCATAGATACACTCGCCATCCTTGTAGATGGCCGCCTCCAGCACGTCCCACCTGGGCGGAATCACCCAGCCGTTGTGGACGTCAGAGGCCTCGAAACGATGTTCCCGGAGCGGCCAGCGCTCGGACAGGTAGGCCACCGTGGCGTCGTAGTCGCTCGAACAGATCACCCGATTCAGCGGAGTGAGGTCGGCCAACATGGCCATCATGGCGTCGCCGGCGGCGACAGACGCTGTCGTCGCGCTCTGCGTGCACGCTGTCATGACAAGATCCCTGTGCATGGTGGGTAGGCTGGCGGCAAACCGCCGGGGCCGCGCCAGGCTCGGCGCAAATGGGGAAGACGTGGAGGTGGACGAGGATGTGGTCAGCTATCAAACCTGCACGGTCGCCGGGTCGCCAGGGCAGGCAGCGGCCTGGCTGGGCAGATCATTGGTGTCCAGGCGCGGCAATAGCAAGGGGTCGTCCCGGGCCGGGTCGGCCTGTCGCGACGCCACGGTCAGCCCGGCGGCGCAGCCAAGCTGGCGTAGAAGACCCAGCAGCGCTTCGTCGACGCCACCGTAGGGATAGCACATCACCCAGTCGTCGCCGAGCACCCCCAGGTTTCGAAGATGAGCGAGACTGACCTCGAGGTCCCTGCCCTGTTGTTCGGGCGTCAGGCTGTCGAACCAGAAGTGCTGATCCCCGTGGCAGCCGATATGCATGCCGGCCTCGTGCAGCTGGCGGACCTCGGCATCGCTCAGATAGAGCATTTCGGCGAAGGCTCGCTGGTCCGTGCTGACGAAGCGCGCAAACAGCTCATCGATGACGTCATGGCGAACCTCGAAGGGCAACTCCCGCTGCAGCAGGCGCTTGAAGAACAGGGTATCGGGGTCATCGAAGCGTCCCTGGCGCGACAGCCGATGATAGACCCTGCGATGGATATCCTCGTAGGTCCCCAGGCCATGACGCTCGCGACGCTTGTCCAGTGCCCTGGCCAGGGCCGGCAGCAACTCTGCGGTGGAAGCGACGCTGGCCAGCACGAACTGGATCTTGTTGACGTCGAGGATCAGGCCGTCGCGCAGGGTACCGGTGCAGGGAAAGAAGCTACCCTGAAGGCCGCGTCGCTCGAGTTCCGGCAGCACATGTTCGAGGTGATCACGATAGCCGTCGTCGAAGCTCAACAGCACCGCCTGCTCGGGCAATGTCTGCTGGCCGCGCCAGGCGGCGATCACCTGTTCCATCGTCACCGGCCGATAGTGCCGCTCGAGATGGTCGAGCTGAGCGCGAAAGGCAGCAAGCTCCAGCGCCTTGAGGCGCGGATAGCGCGACCCGGCCAGCGGTCGGACATAGTGGTACATCACGATGGTCAACATCGAGCGAAACTCCTTCCCTGCCGTTCAACTGGTGCTGTTGATCGGATGCCGTGCATCGGATGCCGTTTATCGGGTAGCGTGCATCGGCGCCGTGCTACCAGGCACTCAAGCCACCATCCACGTGAAGCGTCTGCCCCGTCACGTAGCCGGAGGCATCCGAGGCCAGAAAGATCAGAGCGCCGACCAGATCGGTCGGCGTTCCCATGCGCCCCAGCGGCACCCTGGCCGAATAGCGCTCGACGAAGGCAGCATTCTGGCCACTCTCGATGCCGCCCGGTACCAGGGTATTGACGCGGATACCGTGGCCTGCCCAGAGCGTGGCGAGATAACGCGCCAGTCCAGACACCCCGGCCTTGGAGGCGGCGTAGACCGGAGGCGTGTTGATGGCCACCCCCAGGTACTGCGAGCCCTCGTAGATACGCGGATCGCAGCCCATCTCGCCGTAGATGGAACCGGTATGGATGATGCTGCCGCCTCGACCCTGCTTGATCATCTGCCCGCCTACCGCTCGCGACACCAGAAAGACACCGTCGAGATTGACCGCCATGACGTCACGCCACTGGGCCAGGGTGTAGTCTTCGGCCGGGGCGAAGAAGGCCTCCAGGTCTCGCGCCTTGGTCGCCGCATTGTTGTGCAGGATGTCGATGCCTCCCAGCGTCTTGACCGCATGCGCCACCATGGCCTCGACCGAGGCCTCGTCGCTGACGTCACAGCCAAGTCCGAGGCAAGGCTGACCGTGGTCGGTCTGAAGCTCGGCGGCGAAGCGCTCGGCCTCGGCAGCGTCGAGATCCGCGACCACCAGCGAGGCGCCGCATTCGGCGAGTCCTCGACAGAAGTGCCGCCCCAGGATGCCCAGGGCCCCGGTGACCAGTGCTACCCGACCGCTCAGATCGAACAGCGCCGATACAGTGCACGCCTGCGCGGGTACGAGGCCTGCACCCTCATTGTCAGAGCGCATCGAGACGTACCTCATGTCCCCGCTCGGCCGCGAGGCGCCCGGCGATCAACGTCTTGATCACCGCGAGTGTGGTCTGGCATTGATGACGATCCGGCCCCTGCTCGAGCATCCGCCAGAACTCCCACAGGGTGCGACGAAACATGCCGAAGTTGTCGCGGATGTCGGCACTGGTCTGGCCGGCATCTCCAAACACCTCGATGCGAAATACCGGCGGCACCTCGCCGAGCGCATCGATGCTCAAAAGGCTGCCGTCACTCATGGTGATGGCGAAGGACTGGTGGCCTGCCCCAAGCGCTCTGACGGAGACCGGCGTCGCCGCCGTCAACGGCAGGATGGCGTCGAGCAGGTGAACCCCGTAGCGCTCCCAGTCTTTGACGATGGCGCCCCTGGCCAGGCGCCAGTTGCCCAGCGCCCCCGGCGCCGCACGCAGGGCGTCGAGTTCGCTGGCAAAGCGCATGCCGGAACATGACATCAGGCGCCCTGCTGCCAGGTAGGGGGAAAAATAGGCCAGATCCTGCGGATCCAGGGTCAGCGGCTTGTCGATGAACACCGCCAGGCCCGCCTCGAGAAAGGGTGCCGCCAGTTCGCGGTGGCTCGCCGGATCGTCACGGGCGATGATGACCGCATCCACCTGCCCCAGCATGTCACCAGGCTCGGCCACCGCCTCGTCGATATGGCAGGCGCGACATAGCCGCTCGGTGACGTCTCGATCCTGGGTCCAGGCGTGGGTGACACGCAGATCACCGACGCCGAATTCCGAGCGATGTCGCCGTGCCAGATAGTCATGGATCACCGGCCAGCCCGCCTCGGCCATGGCCGCATCGTGGTAGCCATTGAGGATGGCGGAAAAAGAAAACGGGTGACCGTTGCCGGGACTCATGCCCAGCATGCCAATACGCCTCATCGGCACTCCCTGTCACTGCTGCTTACGTCCGCGCCATTGCTGTCGAGACCGCTGCTCTCGTCTGCCTCTGGCCAAAGCCGGGCAAAACCTGCCGGCGCGGTCCCCGCCAGCCAGTCGATGCCATCGAGGGACGGCGTCAGCGGTATCTCGTGACCCAGCCAGAAGAAGCGCCCGCTGGCGCCATCCGCGGGCAAATCCAGCAGATGGTCCAGGGTCGGCAGACAGACCTCTGGCGCCATCGGTGCCTCCGGGGCCATCTTGCTGCGCACCGGGCCGGGGCTCATCAGGTTGATCTTGATATCCACGTCCTGATGTTCTCTGGCGGCGGTCACCGTCAGCGCATTCAGCGCCGCCTTGGAGGCGCTGTAGGCGGCATGCCCGGCAAAACAGTTGAGCGGTGCGCCGGAGGTGATATTGACGATGCGGCCAAAGCCACGACGGCGCATGCCGGGCAGCACCGCCGCCATGAGCATGGCCGGCGCGATGGCGTTGACCTCGAGCGAGCGCCGAAGCACGGCTTCGATGTCGGCGTCCACTGGCGCAGGCCGATTGAAGCCGGCATTGTTGATCAGATAGCCGACGTCGCCGCATTGCTCCATCAGTGACGCGATATCACTTGCGATCTCACCGCCGGCGAGATCCAGGCAGTGGACCTCGACACCGGGAAGGCTTGCGGCCAGTTCTGCCAGGGCGTTGGCGTCACGCCCCAGAGCGATCACCCGAAAGCGGCGGTTCAGGTGGCGGCACAGGGCCATGCCGACCCCACCGGTAGCCCCGGTGATCAAGATCGCCGGGCGCACATCGGTGGCTGCGGGAGTCACTAAGGCTTCGACAGGGTGGCTCAACGGGCTCTCCAACGGGCTGTACAACGGGCTATCCTCAACGTGCTCTCCTCAACAGGCTTTCGACGATGACAAAGTCGTGCTCGCGGTCGATGTCAACCGAGCGTTCCGCCGGCATGATCACCGCGCCACTGCGCCCGAACAGCAACGCCTTGCCATCCTGGGGAAGACGATCGGGACGGAAAGCATAGACGGCACCATTGAGCTGATAGGCCATGGGTAGCGCCTGTCGCGGCAGCCAGGGATCGCTGCCGTCGATAAAGGCGGTGGGCCGGCCCCGCGCATCCAGCCGCCAGGTACGATGAGGATTGACCTCGGCAGCCTTGAAGGTGGCCACCGAGTCCAGCCCCTGCACCACCAGGCGCGACAGGCACTCGGCCACATCCTGGGCACTGCGCAAGGGGTAGGTGGGCTCCAGCAGCACCATCACCTCGGGAGCCTCGCCGCCCTGGTTCAGCTCATCGAACACTTCGCGGATGGCGTCGATCACCAGCGCCTCGTCGGTGGCCAGATGCGCCGACCGACGGTGCACCTCGGCGCCATGCCGGCGGGCCACCTGGGCAATCTCGTCATCATCGGTACTCACGATCACCCGATCGATCGCCCTCACCTGCCGTGCCACCTCGATCGACCAGACCAGCAGCGGGCGTCCGCCGAGCGGCCTCAGGTTCTTTCTCGGCACCGACTTGCTGCCGCCCCGCGCCGGTATCACCGCCGTCACCGACATTGCCGCCTCGGACACTGGTGTCATCTTCATTTCCTGAAGGTTGTTAGGGTCGTTATCGAAGCGACGAAGGTCAGCCCATCAGGCCTTTGGACGGAGAAGAGGTGCCGCCCAGAGGGGACACCTCGTCGATGTCGAAGAACCACTTCTCACGGATGCCGGCATCCAGCTTGACCCGTTTCAAGGTGTTCTTGATTCGCCGCGAGGCGGCTCCATCCTCGAAGGGGTCATAGGGATTGCTCAGGGCGCCCAGCGAACGCTTGAAGGTCTCGCTCAGGGCGGTCTCGATGCCCTTGGCGATGGCCTCCTCCGAGGCCTCGACATTGATCACGTTTGCCGCCTTGAGGCGGCCGTCCTGACGCTTGCCGACATTGACCACCGGCCGACGGAAGGATGGCGCCTCGATCAGACCGCTGGAGGAATTGCCCACCAGCACATCCATGTGCTCGAGACAGCCGTGATAGAGACGCTGTCCCAGACTGTCGACCAGACGCCTGGCCTCGGGGCGCTCGGCACACCAGCGCGCCAGCCGGGCATTGATGCTGCGTCCATGACAGTCGGCGTTGGCCTTGCACACCAGCACGTCCAGATCCTCGAAACGCGACAAGGCCGCGATCAGCGCTTCCACGTCCTCGCCCGTGCCCGCGGTCACCGGGTGATAGGTGACCAGCGCGGTGGGTCGGTCCAGTGGCATGTCCAGGGCCCTTGCAAGCACCGCCCTGGTCGGCGTGCGGCTGCGGTACAGGTGATCGATGCCCGGCGCCCCATGGACAAACACGCGGCCGGGGTCTTCTCCCATCTGCAGGATGCGACGACGGTAGACCTCGGTGGCGGGAAAGTGCAGGTTGGCCAGCTTGGTCACCGCATGACGATAGTACTCGTCCAGGGCGCCACGACTGGTCTCGCCCCCGTGGAGGTGGGCCAGGGTGATACCGTGGGTGACCGCCGCCAACGCCACCGGCACGATTTCGAAACGGTCGCCCAGCAGGACCACCAGGTCGGGCCGGTCCTCGACCAGGGCATCGCCGACGCTCAACAGCGCCAGCCCCATGGCCTTGGTCATGGCGTTGCGCGAGTCCGACGCCAGCAGGATCTCGAGGCGTCGATGCAGACGAAAGCCGTCGCGCTCGATCTCGCTGACCGTGGAGCCGAACTCGGTGGACAGGTGCGATCCGCTGGCCACCAGCATCAGTTCCAGCGCAGGGTCTTCGTCGATTTCCCGAAGCAACCAGTAGAGCAGCCCATAGTCCGCTCGAGAGCTGGTCAGGACCCAGATCTTTCTCGGAGTCATGCCAGTCCCCCTCATGCCCAGGCCATCATGTCAGATCCGCCCAGTCCAGCAGGGCGTCACGACCGATACGGCGTCTGGCCACCCGACCGATCAACTGAGGCAGTGCGGCGGCCGGCAGACCGCTGCCAGGCCGCTTGAGCAGCAAATCGCCTTGCGCCAGCACTTCGCCGGCGTCGATATCGCGCCCGGCTACCACGCTGCGACGCACCAGCTCCCGCTGGGGCTGCTCACAGGGCGCCGGGCGCTTGCGCCCATCGCCGAGGGCCTGCTCGATACGACGAATGGCGGTCACCATCGCCAGGAAGGCCTGAGGATCCAGCGAGGCAGCATGGTCCGGCCCCGCCATGGTGGTATCCAGGGTCAGGTGTTTCTCGATGACCACGGCCCCACGCGCCACCGCCGCCAGCGCGATATCGATGCCATCGCTATGATCGGAGTAGCCGACCGGGCATCCGAAGGCCTGGGCCAGGGTATCCATGGCGGCGAGGTTGATCTGATCCACCGGCGCCGGGTATTCACTGACGCAGTGCAGTACCGTAACGTCGCCGGCCCCCGCCGCCGAAAGGGTCGCCAAGGCGGCTTCGATTTCCCCCAGGAAACTCATGCCCGTGGACAACAGCACCGGTTTGCCCTGGGCGCCGATACGTGTAAGCAGCGGCAGATTGGTCAACTCCCCGGAGGCCACCTTGAAGCAACCGACGTCCAGCGCAGCCAGCCACTCGACGCTGTCCTCGTCGAAGGGGCTGGCCAGGAACTCGATGCCACTGTCACGGCTGTACTGGGCCAATCGCCGAAAATCGTCAAGGCCAAGCTCCAGGCGCTTGAGCATGGCGTACTGGGAGCCGTCCTCCGGGCAGGCCTTTCGCTGGTAGCTTGCCTGGGCGGCGTCGGCGGTCACCAGTTGCTCCGCCTTGAACCACTGAAACTTGACGGCATCGGCGCCGCACTCACGTGCCGCGTCCACCAGCGCCATGGCGGTATCCAGGCACCCATTGTGATTGACGCCGGCTTCGGCGATCACCTGTACGCCTGGTGACTCGGCGCGGCTCGATGCCACCCTCCTGGTCTCGACAACCTCAGAATGACTCATTCGTGTCCCCTGCTTGCGCCTCTTGGCAGAAGCGCCTTCCCTGTTTGCGTAGACCTGCTTTTTGCGTAGACCTGCTTTAATTATTTTTTCGCCTTCTGGCGCTTTTCGCTGTGACGTCTTGTGGTGATGCGTGTCGGCCAGGCGCATTCATTGCCGTCGTCGCGCGGGCGTCCCGAGATACACTCCAGGGCGCGTTACGTCCCCTACCACGGTGGCGCCGGCGCCGATCACCGCCCCCGCACACACTTCGACCCCCTGGATCAGGTTAGCTCCGGTGCCGATCATCACGTCCGCCCCTAGCCTGACGCCCCCACTGAGCGTGGCACCGCAGGCGACGTGGACGTTGTCGCCCAGCACGCAGTCGTGGTCGACCACCGCCCGGGTGTTGATCAGACAGCCTCGTCCCAGACGACTGCCGGTGACCACCACGGCACCATCCAGTATCACGCTGCCGTCTCCCAGCTTCACGTCGTCATGCACCATGGCGTTGTGCGTGATCAACGGCGGCAGGTCGAATCCCTGCGCCAGAAAGGCCTCGATCAGCGAGCGCCGCCAGGGCGCGCTGGTGACCATGCCGACCCCCAGGAAAGCGACGCCTGGCAGGCCTTCCGGCGACGCCAGTCGACAACGGTCCTGCCCCAGCCAGGGGACCGGCATGGCCGACGAGGGCTCCTGTGCCACGTAGCCGGCCACCTGCCAGCCAAGCCCGCGCAGTCCATGCAGCAGCACCCGCGCATGGCCACCGCCGCCGATCACGAAGCACTGCTTCATCGGTGCCCGCCTCCCTTTATCGATGCGCGTTCGCTTTACCAGCGCTCCGTCCGTCACTTCGCCAGCGGTTCGTCCGTCGCTTCACCAGCGCTTCACCCATGCCTTCATCCGCGCCCTCGCTCGCGCCCTTCACCGGAGTCCCGTCTCAGGCGCTCTGCGCCATTCGCTTGAACACCTCGTTGCGCGACATCAGCTCCCGGTAGCTGCCCTGATCCACCAGGCGTCCACGCTCCATCATGTAGATGCACTCGCAGGCCATGACGGTGGTCAGTCGATGGGCGACCAGCACGATGGTCTTGCGACCAGCGAAGTCGTGGATCGCGTCCATGATCAGCCGCTCGGTGATGCCGTCCAGGGCACTGGTCGCCTCATCCAGCACCAGCACCTCGGCCTCGTGATAGAGCGCCCGAGCGATCCCGATGCGCTGGCGCTGTCCCCCGGAAAGCTGGACACCGCGCTCGCCGACCAGGGTCTCGATGCCCTGAGGCAGCTCGGCCACGAACTCGGCCAGATGGGCGAGCCGAAGTGCCCTTTCGACGCGGTCGTCGTCGATGCACTCGGGGGCCAGACCGAAGGCCACGTTGTCGCGAATGCTGCCATCGCATAGATAGAGCTGTTGGGAGACGAAACCCAGCGCGTCCTGCCACTGGCGACGATTGGCCTCATCGATGACATTTCCGTCCACGCTGATGCGCCCTCGCTGGGGCTGCATCAGTCCCAGCAATAGATCGATCAGGGTGGACTTGCCGGAACCGGAGGCGCCGACCAGGCCAATCACGCTATTGGCCGGTATCACCAGGCTGACGTCGTCCACCGCGGGAGAGCGTGCGCCGGGATAGCGAAAGCTGACCCCCTCGAGGCGAATCTCGCGCCGGGCCTTGAGGGCTGAGCCGCCCTGGGCCGAGTCACCGCCATGCTCAAGGGCGCATGCCTGGTCATGGGCATGGCTGGCCCGCAGGTCATTGCGAATTTCCTCGAGCGCATGCAGGTTCCCGCGGATGCTCGAGACGCTGGCGTAGATATGCTGAAAAGCCGGCAGCAGCTTGAAACCCGCCAGGGCATACACCGCCAGTACCGGCAGCATCGACGCCATCTCGCCCTGGTGGGTCTTGAGCAGGTAGAACAACAGCAGGATCACCGAGGCGAAGGCCACCACCTCCATCGCATAGCGCGGCGCCTGCTTGAGCGCCTGATTGGTGCCCTGGGCCCGGGCAAAGCGTCGACTGGCCCGGTCGAAACGCTCGGTCAGCTGGGTCTGACGCCCCAGCAACAACAGATCCTTGATCCCTCCGAATCCCTCGGCCATCAGCCGAAAGCGCTGGCCCTGGGCCGCCGACAGCGCCTCGCCGTTGCTCATCAGGCGACGCCGGGCGGTGTGATAGAGCAGCAGGTAGGCCAGTGAGAACAACGCCATGGCGCACAGCGCCACCGCGGGGTTGTAGATCAGGATGGCCAGCGACATGAACAGCGCCAGCACCACCTTGGCATTCATCTGCATCAACGGATCGATGACGCCCAGCATGACTCGCTGGCACTCCTGAGCGATCTGCTTGGTCAGATAGCTGCTGCTGCCTCCGGCGTGGAACAGCCAGTCCTTGTGCATGTAGTGGGCGAACAGTCGGGAACCCAGCTCCGCCCCGACGGTGGCGCCGTAGACCGCCAGTCGCCACACCGTCACCATCGACACCACCGCGGCGACCGACAACGCGCCCAGCACCCCCAGCCCAAGCCATAGAAGAAAGCGCTCCGGCGAGTCGGCACCGCTGGCCCGATAGAGCTCGCCCATCACGCCGTCCCCGCCAAGACGCTCCAGATCGCCCACTACCGCCATGAAGGGCGCGATGGAGGCGACGCTGAGCAGCTCGCACAGCGCCATCGCCACCACCAGCACCTGCAGCCGCAGCAGTTGCCGGCGCTGGTGGTGAGTCAGCAGGCCGTAGAGTTCGCGCAGATCAGTCAGCATCTCACCGTCCCTGGTTGTCGCCGCTGCCGTACTTACTGGTAGGCATAGACATAGTGACCATAGCCGTAACCATGCCTGGCGCTGGGGTCCATGGCGTTGAGGATGCAGCCCTTGACCCTGACGTTGGAGGTCTCCAGGCGCCTGAGCGCCACCCTGACCTCCTTGACCGGGTTGAGCTTGAAGCGCGTCACCAGCAGGCTGGTGCCCACCCGGTTACCGACGATGGCGGCGTCGGTCACCGCCAGCACAGGCGGGGTATCGACGATCACCAGATCGTAGTCGCAACTGAACTGCTCCATCAGCGTGGTGAAACGCTCGCGCATCAGCAGTTCCGAAGGATTGGGCGGGCATGCGCCTCGCGACAGATAGTCGAGGCCTTCCACCTCGGTCTGGCGGATGACCTCGGCCACCTCGCTCTTGTCCGACAACAGGTCCGACAGGCCACTTTCGGCCTTGGCGCCGAAGGCGCTGTGCAGGTGTCCCTTGCGCATGTCGGCGTCGATGACCAGGACCCGTTGACCGGCCTGGGCACAGATCACGCCCAGATTCAGCGAGATGAAGCTCTTGCCGATCTCGGGGCTGGGGCCGGTGATCATCAGGCAGTTGTTGGGCGCTTCCATCATCGCGAAGTGCAGACTGGTGCGCAGGCCACGCAACGCCTCGATGGCCATGTCGGTCGGTTGAGTCAGGGCCAGCAGGCCCTTGATCACCGGCTGACTGCGCCGGTCGCTGCGATACTTGACCCGCTTGACCAGGCGCTGCTGAAACTCGGAAAGCGGCACCGTGGCGTACACCGGCAGCCCCAGGTCCTCGAGCTGGTCCGGGCTCTCGATGCCGCGATTGAGCATGCCACGCACCAGTACCACCGCCACCGCCAGAAAGGCACCGATGACCGTGGCCAGGGCCATCATCAGGCCGGCGTTGGGTGCCACCGGATCGTCATCCACATAAGCATCGTCGATGACCCGCACATTGCCGATGGTGCCGGCCTTGGCGACCGCCACCTCTTGCGCACGATTAAGCACATTGACATAGATCGCCTGGGTCACCTCCACGTCCCGGGTGAGGCGCACGATTTCCTGCTGGGACTCGGGCATCTCGCTGACACGCTCCTCCAGCCGGGCCTTCTCCTGGTTGAGGATGCCGCGCTGGCGCATCAACGCCTGATAGGTGGGGTGATTGCGTGTGAACCGCTGGACCAGTTCGGCTTCCTGGAAATCCAGGGTGTTGAGCTGCTCCTCCACCGAGATCAACTGCTCGACCACCGAGGCCGCCTCGGAGTCCAGGTCGATGCTGTCCACCTCGACGCGATAGGCATTGAGCCGATCTTCCGCCGACGACAGCGAGGCCTTCAATGCCACCGCCTGCTCATCGAGAAAGGCCAGGCTCTGGTCGGCCTGGGCCGACTGCCGCTCGACATTCTGCATCAGGAAGGTTTCCGCCAGGACATCCAGCGACTCGCGCACCCGATCGATGTCGGTGCCGGTCAGGGTCAGGCGCAGCATGCCGGTGCTGGCGCTCGAGCCGCTGCCCTGCTCGGTGACCGTCAAGCGAGCCAGCAGCGAATCGATGGCCGACACCTGGGGGCGCTTGGACAGGCTGAACTCTGCACCTGGCGCTGCGGTCATCTCGCGAACGCTCAACACCACATCGCCTCCGTCGAATCTTGCGGTATCGCCGACACGACCGACACCCAACAGATCACCGTCGGGACCAAATAGCTGATAGCCGGCATCGCGGCCTGCCACCAGGCGGAAGGCCGCGCCGCGATAGGAGTCAGCGACCTCGAGACGCGCCAGTTGCAGCGACTCCCCTGCCCACACCAGATGGCTCAGATCCCATGCCTCGGGCATCAACCGCTCGAGCCATCCAAGCGGAGCAGTCATCCAGCCCAGCTCAGCCAGGTCCTCTCGGGTCACCCCTTCACGCACCAGATAGTCACCGACCAGCGGCAGACGGCGTGGCGACACCTGGGTGTCGAGGGCGAGGCGGTCAACCACCCGCCCCAGCACCATGCGAGACCGCAGTATCTGCACCTCTGCCGAGGTGTTCTCCTCTTCTCCCATCACCGTGGCCAGGTCCCCCAGCGGACTGACCGAGGCCCGACGCTCCACGTGCACCAGGGCGTCGCCCTCGTAGATGGGTGGCTTGAGCAAGGCGGACACATAACCTGCCGCTCCGAACAGCAGGGTGACGGCGAGGATCCACCACTTGTGCCGGAGCAATAGCCCCAGGATGCGCCCGAGGTCGATATCCTCGCGGCCGGGAGCGGAAGGCAAGCGTGACATTTGGGTCATGACGGCAGGTCCTGTCGGTGGCCTCGAGCGCGGCGATACGAGGTCATGGCGCGAGCCTTCGGTGCCAGGCGTCGGCGGCATCGGAAAGCATCACGAATACCTGACGGTGTGCGTCCAGGCTCTTGCGGTAGGGGTCGGGGATATCGATCCCGTCGAGCCAGTGGGCAAACAGCAGGGTCTTGCCGGTGGCAAAGGGCGCAAGTTCGCTGACCGCCTGGCGCTGGGACGCACTCATCACCAGCACCAGATCGTGATTGGCGATCATCTCGGGCGTTGCCACCCGAGCGCGGTGGGCGCTCAACTCGAGCCCGGCTTCCCTGGCCAGCGCTTGCACCTCTGCGGGCGCGGCTTCACCTTCGCGCACCGCAGAAAGCCCGGCAGACTGAATCTCCATGGCGGGCAGCCGCCTCTGCAGCAGCGCCGCACCGAGCGGACTACGACACAGGTTCGCTCGACACAGCACCAGCGCACTGGCAAAACGCACCGATCAGATCTCGCCGATGCGGGTGGTGGTGTCGGCGATGGTGCCGGGCAGCAGTGCCGACGGCAGCAGCAGGCTGATCACGTTGTTCCAGCGTGCCAGCGGGGCCGCCGTCACGTAGACCACGTCCTGGGGCTGCAGCGGGAAGTGGGTGCCCATGGTCAGCGAGGTGGCGTTGCTGATATCAAGCTGATAGACGGTGGCAAGCTTGGCATCGCCCGGCGGCTTGGGACGAATCACAAAGATCCCCGACGGTTCGGCGGTGGTCTCGATGACGCCGCCGGCTCGCGCCAGGGCGGTGGTCAGGGTGATACGTTCGTTGCCCAGCACCAGATTGCCGGGATTCCTGACCTGCCCCAGCACCGCGACGTTCTCGGACTCCAGGGTCGGGATATGCACCACGTCGCCATCGCGCAGCAGGCGGTTCTGGGTCTGGTCGCCATGGCGCATCAGCGCGTACAGCGACAGCACCTCCCTGGTGCCATCACGATTGAGTACCACCTCGTGCCAGTTGGCCGTCTCCGATGGCCCCCCGGCCTGGCTGACCGCATCGACCAGGGTCAGCGGGACCGTGGTGATCGGCTGGGCGCCGGGGGTGGCAACCGCTCCACTGACGTAGATCTTCTTGGAATGGTAGGCGGCGACGTTGACGTCCACCTGGGGCTCGGTGATGTAGTTCGACAACATGCCGGTGAGGGTTCGGCGTATCTGGTCCACCGTCCGCCCGGCCACTCGGAAACGTCCGACATAGGGGAAATAGATGCGACCATCTGGCTGTACCGTCTTGCCGGTCTCTTCGGGGCTGCGCTCGGCGCCCCCCGGAATGGTCAGCTCGGGGTGGTCATAGACGGTGATGTTGAGCACATCACCCGGCCCGACACGGTACTCGTAGTCCGTCAACTGGGCCTTGAGGTAGGAAGGCATGGTGCTGGCGACATCGCCGGTGACGTTCTGACGGAAGTTCGCCACCAATGCCGGGGTGATGGCCTGGATGTCGACCAGATGATCGATGTCCGGCGCCTCGGTCTCGTAGTCGATATGCCCGCCAGGGGCATAGGCACAACCACTCACGGTCAGCGCAAGCAGCACTGCGAAGACGGCACCCGCCAGCCAGCCGGGCGATCGTTGCGACTCGTCCACGACCCTTGTCCACTGGTGTGCCTGATTCACCTTATCCATATCGTCCCCCTGAGCGTGTGACACGCTACCGCCCCAGGGTGATATCGATGGCATATCCCTGAAGCCCTGCGCGTAGACAGATGGTTATTGTCACCGTCGAGGCTGCGTCTTCTGCGAGACGATCGACCACCGACAGCCCGCAGCACCCGTCGACGCTCGAAGACTCGATGGCCGCCAGGTACTGCGATTTATGCCAGTACGATTGCATAGCCGCGCCGTCCTGGCAGTCCGAAATTCCTGGCGTACACAGGCTGACAAACCCCATATCGGTATCCCGGAAGCATGAGAGCGACTGTTTCCGCTTGTAATTGCGTGTTCCTTCAGGACACGTCGGGGGCGCCAGCGGACAGTTACCGTGGAGAAAGTGTTTCTTTAGCCGAATCATAAGGTTGGAAATGTGCGAAAAAAGCGCTGAGAAACCAGGGTCGAGAATGTGGGCAAAGAGCGCGACCATGGGCCCTTCGCAGACGCACCATTGCAGTGCGACAGATCACTGATTCCTGATACGACGAGGTGATCGCTGCAGCAACCTCGGTTCATGCGCCGAGATGACGCATCTAGTCATTGGCGACATGGCGCGTCAGCCAGGGGGACGCCAGGCCTCCAATTACCAAAGCGCGGAGCGGCAAAAAGTATCCGGGCGAACGAAGCAAACTGAGAAAAAAATGCCCTCGGCAACGAGGGCATGGTAGCTTGCGAAAATTCAGGCAAGGACGAGGGAGAAAATCGGCAACCGGTCTCTCTCACCCCGTCATTGGGCCCCGTTCACGGCTCGGGGCTTTTGACTCGGCTCTTGACTCGCTCTTGCTACTCGGCGCTTTGCTCGGCAGGCTGCTGCTGGTTGGTGCCTTGCTCGCCGCTATTGGCTTCAGTGCCCTGCTCGTCGCTATTGGCTTCGGCGCCCTGCTCGCCGCTATTGGCTTCAGCGCCCTGCTGGCCACCCTGCTCATCACTCTTCTCAACGCCGGCTGACTCCGCTGCCTCCTCATCGTCGGGGCTACGGGTCACCTCGGTCACCGGCGGTGTCGCGGCCTCCGGGGCAGCATTGGCGCCACCCAGGCCTTCGATCAGGGACGCCAGGGCGCCGTCGAGCCGGCTCAGATGATGAGCCATGGTCAGCGGATAGTTGGCGAAGATGCCGAGGCCACTGCCGCGCAGCACCACCGGGCTCCAGAACTGACGTTGCATACGCTCGATCTCGGCCAGCGCACGGGCGTAGCTGTCGCCGAGGCCCGCGCTTGCGATCAGATCCGCCTGGTCACGCTCGAGCGCCTCGAGCAGGTGTCCCAGCGCCCAGGTCTGACCGCGGGTCTCGTGGAACACGTTGTCGACGCGGTACCAGGGCACTCGACTGTCCTGTGCCACTTCGATACCCAGTTCCTTCAAGCGCTCGCTGTCGCTGACGGTGGATGACAGCCGCTCCCGCAACGAGGCCAACTGCTGGCGCACCGCGTCCAGATAGAGCGCCAGGCCCTGGCCCTGATCGACGAAGGACGCGCCGACCCCATCGTCGAAACGCGCCAGATAGGCGCGGGCCGAGTTCCCCGCCTGGGCCAGGTGATCCTCCATGGACGGGGCCAGCCAATCGTCGGCGTCCTGTTCGAGGGCAGCGATCAGAGTATTCACCGACTCACCGGCGCCGGGGTCGAAGTCCGCCAGGCTGGCGGCCATCAGCCTCGCCTGAACCAGCACACCAGTTTCCCAGGACGGCATATTGTCGAGCAGCAGTCCCGGCGGCATCAGGTCATTTCGCAGGTACCCGCCGGGCTTGTCCTGCAAGGTATCGATCAGGGTGGCCAGGGTCGCGACCGTAACGGTGCCTCTGGCCGCCGGCGCCGCGGAGATGCGCTGCTCCTGGGTGGCAGTCTCCACGTCGAAGCGCGACGGCGCCAGGCTCCACCAGATCCCCAGCCCCACCGCCACCATCACGGCAAGCACCAGCAGCACGGCGAGCGGTTTCCAGATCCATCCGTACTGCGGGTTCTCGAGCTCCTGACGACGCCTTTCGGCGCGCTGTCGACGACTGCTCATTTCGCTCTCCTTGTCGTTCATCAAAGGCCGGCCAGCCCTGCCTCCAATGAGGGAAAGCGCCGGCGCCAGTGGTAGAATACGCTTGCATCTGATCATAGCGCAGGGTCCGCGGGAACCCCGCCCCGCTTCCACGGTCACACAGCGGGGTCTGACACGGCAGGCGAATCCCGCCACGCCTTGCCCCGTCTTCCACACCCATCGTCAACAAGGATTCGACGTGTTCTTCGCCACACGCCTCTTGCTGTTCGTCTGTCTGCTGCTGTCCCCCTGGGTGGCCCAGGCCCAGTTCTTTTCCTCGTCGTCGAGCAGCGCCGAATTTCTGCCGGTGAACGAGGCCTTTACCGCCAGCGCCTGGCACGACGGCGATCGGCTCTATATCGGCATGCAGAATGCCGACGGCTACTATCTCTATCGTCACCGCTTCTCGTTGGAACTGCCAGGCGAACCGGACGCCCTGGGTGAGCTGTCGCTACCGCCCGGGGAGGCCAAGACCGACGAATTTCTCGGCGACGTCAACGTCTTCTACGATCAGGTGGTGTTCAGTGCCCCGCTGGCCGACACCCGTCAGGGGCCACTGGACATCGCCCTGACGTTCCAGGGCTGCGCCGACGCCGGTCTGTGCTACCCCCCGGAACGGCTTGAGCTGGCCGCCGCCCAGAGTGAGCCCCCCGCCGCCTTTGCCGACGCCCTGGAGGACGGCCAGACGGCCAACGACAACGCAGGCCAGGCTACCCCAGCGGACCTCGCCGGACAGCCGCCCACGAGCCAGCAAGCAGGCAGCCTCCCTGCCGCCTCTGTCGATGCAGCCCCGCTCAGCGAAGACGGCCGCTTCCGCGCCCTGATGCAGGACGCCAGCCTGCCGTTGCTGCTCGGACTGTTCTTTGTGGCCGGCCTCGGGCTGACCTTTACCCCCTGCGTGCTGCCGATGATTCCGATCCTGTCGTCGATCATCGTCGGTCAGAACCCCAGCCGTCCCCGCGCCTTTGCGCTCTCGGCAAGCTACGTCGCCGGCATGGCCGCCACCTACGCCCTGGTCGGCGTGCTGATGGGGCTGTTCGGCGCAGGGCTCAACCTTCAGGCACGCCTGCAATCGGCCCCGGTACTGATCGTGTTCGCCGCCCTCTTCACCCTGTTCGCGCTGGCCATGTTCGGGGTCTTCAATCTACGCCTGTCCTCGGGGCTGGGCTCACGCATCGATGCCTGGCAGGCACGCGCCCAGCGCAGCGGCCCCCTGGGTCTGGCGCTGGCCGGCGCGCTGTCGGTGCTGGTGGTCTCGCCCTGCGTGTCGGCACCGCTGGCCGGCGCCCTGGTATTCATCTCTTCTACCGGTGACGCCGTCATCGGTGGCGCGGCGCTGCTTGCCCTGGCGCTGGGCATGGGCGTCCCGCTGTTGCTGGTCGGCGGCTTCGGCACCACCCTGCTGCCGCGCTCGGGCGCCTGGATGAACGGGGTCAAGATCGCCTTCGGAGTGCTGCTGCTGGGCGTCGCCGTCTGGCTGATCGAGCGTTTGATCCCGGCCCCGCTCACCCTGCTCTTGTGGGCGGGCCTGGCCATCGGCACGGCGCTGGCCCTCGGCGCCCTCGATCTGGCGAGTACGCCGGGCTGGCCGCGGGTCCGCCAGGGCGCCGGTATCGTGCTGCTGGTGTGGGGCATCGCGCTGGTCATCGGCGCCGCCCGTGGCGGTGGCGACCCCCTACGTCCCCTGGCCGCCGGCCCCATGAGCGCGACGAGCAGCACTATCGAGGCGGCCCATCCCGATCGCATCGTCGAGAGCCTGGGCCAGCTTCAGGCGGCCCTGGCCGAGTCCACGACCCCCGCCTTCGTCAACGTCACCGCCGAATGGTGCATTTCCTGCAAGGTGATGGAGCGCGAGGTGTTTCCCGACCCCAGGGTACGTGAGGCCCTCGCAGGCTTCCGCTGGATCGACGTCGATGTGACCGACACCAACGCCGTGAGTCGTGAGGTGCTCGACCATCTGGGTCTGTTCGGCCCACCGAGTCTTCTGTTCTTCGACGGGGACCAGGAGCTTCGTCAGGCACGTATCCAGGGCGAACTCGACGCCGCTGCCCTGGCCGGCCATATCGCCGCAGTCAGCCGCGCCCTCGATGGCGCCCAGGCGGCTACCACCAGCGGGTGAAGGTGACAGCGAACAGCGTTCGGCCTCGCTGGACAACCTTCGCAATTTTCGGCAAACTCCGCACTACTCTGAATTCTGACACGATAGAGACGCCAAGAGCCGCCATCTTGCCGCGATCTCTAACGACTTGGACCGGGTTTACAGCGCCCGGTAGACACTTCACACGATCGAGACAACGTCATGGATATTCGTAAGGTCAAGAAGCTGATTGAACTGCTGGAAGAGTCCAACATCAGCGAAATCGAGATCCAGGAAGGTGAAGAATCGGTCCGCATCAGCCGTCATCCGCAGGGTGGCAGCTGGCAGCCGGCACCCGCCGCCCAACCCTGGGGCGCACCCGCTGCACCGGCGGCCGCACCTGCCCAGGCCCCGGCCGAAGCTCCCGCACCCAGCGCCGACAGCAGCCCGAGCTACCAGGGCCAGGCCGTGGTCTCGCCGATGGTCGGCACCTTCTACCGCTCCCCGGCACCCGGCGCCAAGCCTTTCGTGGAAGTCGGCGCCAGCGTGCGCAAGGGTGACACCATCTGCATCGTCGAAGCGATGAAGATGATGAACCAGATCGAAGCCGATCGTGACGGCGTGATCGAGGCCTTCATGGTCGAGGACGGCGAGCCCGTCGAGTTCGACCAGCCCCTGGTTGTCATCTCCTGAGAAGACTTGCGTCTTCCCTGATCATTCACATTCGGCGGACACCACCATGTTGGACAAGGTTCTTATCGCCAACCGCGGCGAGATCGCTCTTCGCATCCTGCGGGCCTGCAAGGAGCTCGGGATCAAGACGGTTGCGGTCCACTCCAAGGCCGACCGCGAACTGATGCACGTGCGGCTCGCCGATGAGGCGGTGTGCATCGGCCCCGCTTCCTCGGCCCAGTCCTACCTCAATATCCCCTCGCTGATCAGCGCGGCCGAGGTGACCGACGCCAGCGCCATCCACCCCGGCTACGGCTTCCTCTCCGAGAATGCCGACTTTGCCGAGCAGGTCGAGCGTTCCGGCTTCACCTTCATCGGCCCGCGCGCCGAGACCATTCGCCTGATGGGCGACAAGGTCAGCGCCATCGAAGCGATGAAGAAGGCCGGCGTGCCCACGGTGCCAGGCTCCGACGGGCCGCTGGGCGACGATGAAGGCGAGCTGCTGGCCACCGCCCGGCGCATCGGCTACCCGGTGATCATCAAGGCCGCCGCCGGCGGCGGCGGACGTGGCATGCGCGTGGTGCACACCGAAGCCCACCTGATCTCCGCGGTCACCGTGACCCGTACCGAGGCCCACTCGGCCTTCGGCGACGGCACCGTGTACATGGAGAAGTTCCTCGAGAAGCCGCGTCACGTCGAGGTTCAGGTGCTGGCCGACGGCCAGGGCAATGCCATCCACCTGTATGACCGCGACTGCTCGCTGCAGCGCCGCCACCAGAAGGTGCTGGAAGAAGCACCCGCGCCGGGCCTGGATCCGGACGCCCGCGCCAAGGTGCTGGAAGCCTGTCGCGAAGCCTGCGTGGAAATCGGCTATCGCGGCGCCGGCACCTTCGAGTTCCTCTACGAGGACGGTGAGTTCTTCTTCATCGAGATGAACACCCGCGTCCAGGTGGAGCACCCGGTCACCGAGATGGTCACCGGCGTGGATATCGTGCGCGAGCAGCTGCGCATCGCTTCCGGCCTGCCGCTGTCGATCCGCCAGGAAGATGTCGAGCTCAACGGCCACGCCTTCGAGTGCCGCATCAACGCCGAGGATCCTCGCACCTTCATGCCTTCTCCGGGCAAGGTCACGCTGTACCATCCTCCGGGTGGTCTCGGCGTGCGCATGGACTCCCACCTGTACACCGGCTACACGGTGCCGCCCCACTACGACTCGCTGATCGGCAAGCTGATCACCTGGGGCGCCGACCGCGAGACCTCGCTGACGCGCATGCGCAACGCCCTGGACGAGCTGCTGGTGGAAGGCATCAAGACCAACACCGACCTGCACAAGGACCTGGTGCGCGACGGCTACTTCCAGCAGGGTGGCGTCAATATTCACTACCTCGAGAAGAAGCTCGCGCAGTAGCACGGCGGCCTTGTACCAAGAGCGTGACAACGGGGCGGCCCAGGCCGCCCCGTTGACGTTGCACCAGACCGAAGAGGAATACCGCCATGCCCTGGCTTCAACTCAAGGCCGAGGTCCCACCACAGCAGGCGGAACTGCTGGAGGAACTGCTGCTGGCCGAAGGCGCCACCGCGATCACCCTGCAGGACGCCCACGACGACCCGGTGTTCGAGCCGGACCGGGGCACCACCCCACTGTGGGACCAGACCATTCTCACCGGTCTCTACGATGACCTCGACGGTCTGGCGGACATGCTCGAGCGGCTGTCTGCCGCCTGGGCCGAATCCCTGCCCGGAGAGCCCTGCCCGGTCATCGAGCACGAGCTGATCGATGACCGCGACTGGGAGCGCGAGTGGATGGACAGCTTCGAGCCCCTGCGCATGGGTCAGCGACTGTGGATCGTGCCGAGCTGGCACCAGCCGCCCGAGGATGACGCGGTCAATCTGCATCTGGACCCGGGCCTGGCCTTCGGTACCGGCACCCATCCCACCACCGCGCTGTGTCTCGAGTGGCTCGATGGACTGGCGCTCGACGGCGAACTCGACGGCATCGAACTGCTCGACGTCGGCTGTGGCTCCGGCATCCTTGCCATCGCCGCACTCAAGCTGGGTGCCGCCCGAGCCATCGGCACCGACATCGACCCGCAGGCGCTCAGCGCCAGTCGTGACAACGCCGAGCGCAACGCCATCGACGAGTCGCGCCTGACGTTGCGCTACCCGGAGCAGATGGGCGAGGAGCGCTTCACCCTGGTGGTGGCCAATATCCTGGCCGGTCCGCTGGTGGAACTGGCCCCGACCATCGCCGGCCATGTCGCCGACGGTGGTCGCCTGGCGCTGTCTGGCATCCTCGAGGCCCAGGCCGACGAGGTGATCGACGCCTACCGCCACGAGGGACTTTTCATGGACGAGCCGGAAGTCCGTGAAGGCTGGGTGCGGCTTAGCGGCCGGCGCCCCACCAAGGACTGAACATCGCGCCACGAGAGGCTGTCACCGGGCAGCCTTTCGCATTAAAACGTCTCGAACACGCCTTCACCAACGGTGCTTCGAGGCGTATGATATGCAGCCCCGGAACGACGGCAGCTCCCATGTCAGACCACGATCCCAGATCCCCCATGGTGCAACAGCAAGATTCAGGCATCACCACCTGCATTGGCCCGCATCAGCTGGCCGGCCCGGTGATCCTTGCGCCCATGGCCGGGGTCACCGACCGCCCCTTCCGCGCGCTCTGTCGTCGCCTGGGCGCGGGACTGGTGGTGGGCGAGATGGTCACCTCCGATCCCAGCCTGTGGCACACCCGCAAGTCGCGCCTGCGCATGGACCACCGGGGCGAACCCGGCCCCAGGGCGGTGCAGATCGCCGGCGGCGACGCCGAGATGCTGGCCACCGCCGCCCGCCTCAACGCCGAACAGGGCGCCGAGATCATCGACATCAACATGGGCTGCCCGGCCAAGAAGGTCTGCAACAAGGCCGCGGGCTCTGCCCTGCTGCGGGACGAGGCGCTGGTGGCGGAGATCCTCGATGCGGTGGTGGCCGCCGTCGACGTGCCGGTGACCCTGAAGATCCGCACCGGCTGGTGCGCCGAATCCAACAACGCGGTGCGCATCGCCCGGCTGGCAGAAGATGCCGGCATCCAGGCGCTGGCCGTCCACGGCCGTCATCGCCAGCAACGCTATCAGGGCGAAGCCGAGTACGAGACCATCGCCGAGGTGGCATCAAGGGTCAGCATCCCCGTCTTTGCCAACGGCGATATCACGTCTCCCGAAAAGGCTCGGCGTGTACTCGACTATACTGGTGCGGATGCGGTGATGGTGGGTCGAGGCGCCCAGGGCAACCCCTGGATCTTCCGCGAGATCAGCCACTATCTGCGCCATGGCGAAATCCTGTCGGCGCCTTCCGACGCGGAACGACGCGACGTCCTCGGCTCTCACCTCGATGCCCTGCACGCCTTCTACGGTGACCATATGGGCGTGCGCATCGCGCGCAAGCATCTGGGTTGGTACCTGTCCAGCGATCGAGGCCTCGACGATGATGGCCGTCGCCAGCTCAAGGCCACCTTCAACGGCCTGACCTCGACCCAGGCCCAGCGCGACTTTATCGACGAACTCTTTCGTCACGACCCCGCCAGCGCCCCCGAGCGCGTGGCCAGGGCCGTGGCACACCATGGAACCCGTGCCGCATGACCAGCCAGCAACCCATCGACCAGTCGGTGTCCGCCTCCAAACTCGACACCTCTCAGCGTGGCCTCGACGGCCTGGCACCCTCCGCACCGCAGGCCAGTGACGAACGTCCCCTGCGCGAGGCCGTGTTCGCCGCCATGGAACGCTACTTCGACCATCTCGACGGCGGCACCGTCACCGACCTCCACGCCATGGTGATGGCCGAGGTCGAGGCGCCTCTGCTGTCGTCGGTGCTCGTCTACACCAACGGCAACCAGACCCGTGCCGCAGAGATGCTCGGACTCAACCGTGGCACCCTGCGCAAGAAGCTCAAGCACTACGAACTGATCTGACCCGACCCCAAGGGAGCCCACGGCTCCCTTTTCTGCGCCAAGGCGCCCTTCGCTTCCCTTCGCAACAGAGACATCCCCATGGCCCAGCCCTCCTCTCTCGCCGTTCGTCGCGCCCTGATCAGCGTGTCGGACAAGACCGGTATCGTCGACTTCGCCCGCGCCCTCGCCGACATGGGCGTCGAATTGCTGTCCACCGGCGGCACCTACCGCCTGCTGGCCGACAACGCCATCGCCGTCACCGAGGTGTCCGAGCACACCGGGTTTCCCGAGATCATGGATGGCCGTGTCAAGACCCTGCACCCCAGGATCCACGGCGGCATCCTCGGGCGTCGCGGCCAGGACGACGAGGTCATGGCCGAGCATGACATCGCGCCCATCGACATGGTGGTGGTCAACCTCTACCCCTTTGCCGCCACCGTGGCGCGTCCTGACTGCAGCCTGGAAGACGCCATCGAGAACATCGACATCGGCGGCCCCACCATGGTGCGCGCCTGCGCCAAGAATCATGCCTACACCAGCATCGTGGTCAACGCCGACGACTACGACCGGGTGATCGCAGAGATGCGTGACAACGGTGGCGCGCTGGCCCAGGCCACCCGCTTCGACCTCGCGGTCAAGGCCTTTGAACACACCGCCGGCTACGACGGTGCCATCGCCGACTATCTTGGCCGTCGGGTCGAGGGCGCAGAGGACGGCTTCCCGCGCACCTACAACCTGCAGCTGACCAAGAAGCAGTCCATGCGTTACGGCGAGAACCCCCACCAGCAGGCGGCGTTCTACGTGGAAGAAGGCGCCAGCGAACCCAGCGTCTCCACCGCCGTCACCCTGCAGGGCAAGCCGCTGTCGTTCAACAACGTGGCCGACACCGACGCCGCGCTCGAGTGCGTCAAGAGCTTCGACGACACCGCCTGTGTCATCGTCAAGCACGCCAATCCCTGCGGCGTGGCCGTGGGCGAGAGCGCTCTTGCGGCCTACGACAAGGCCTTCGCCACCGATCCCACCAGCGCCTTTGGCGGCATCATCGCCTTCAACGTGCCGCTGGACGCCGACACCGCCCGCGCCATCATCGATCGTCAGTTCGTCGAGGTGATCATCGCCCCCGGGGTCAGCGACGAGGCCCAGGCCATCGTCGCCGAGAAGAAGAACGTCCGCCTGCTCGACGTCAGCGCCAACTGGCCCGGCCAGATGGCACCGGCCCACGACCTCAAGCGCGTCACCGGCGGTCTGCTGGTCCAGGACCGCGATCTGGGCACGGTCACCCGCGACGACCTGACAGTGGTCTCCGAGCGAGTGCCCTCGGAGCAGGAGATGCGTGACCTGGCCTTCGCCTGGAAGGTCGCCAAGTTCGTCAAGTCCAACGCCATCGTCTACGTCAAGGAAGGCCAGACCATCGGCGTCGGCGCCGGCCAGATGAGCCGTGTCTACTCGGCCCGCATCGCCGGCATCAAGGCCGCCGACGAAGGCCTCTCGGTGCCCGGCTCGGTGATGGCCAGCGACGCCTTCTTCCCCTTCCGTGACGGCATCGACGCCGCCGCCAGCGCCGGCATCACCGCGGTGATCCAGCCCGGCGGCTCCATGCGTGACCAGGAGGTCATCGACGCCGCCAACGAGGCCGGCATCGCCATGGTGTTTACCGGTATGCGCCACTTCCGCCACTGACGCGGTCGCGTGGCGCCGCGGCGGGGCCCCAGGCCCCGCCGGTTCTGGCCCACCCAGGAGCCGCCCGCCAATCTACGCGCCAACTACGCGCCAATCTACGACAAGGGCCCCGACGCGTGCGTCGGGGCCCTTGTGTGTGTGCTATCGCTGAGCGGTCTGCCGCTACCTGCAGGATGGCGGCAGACAGCGAATTACTCGCCGAGGTCGATGCACAGGTACTTGGTCTCGAGGAACTCGGCCAGGCCCTGGTGCCCGCCTTCGCGACCGAGGCCGGAGGCCTTGACCCCACCGAAGGGCGCCGCGGCGTTGGAGATCAGGCCGGTATTGATGCCGACCATACCGTACTCGAGGGCGTCGGCCACTCGCCACACCCGGCCCAGGTCCTTCGAGTAGAAGTAGGCCGCCAGACCGAACTCGGTGTCGTTGGCCAGTTCGATGGCGTCCTCCTCGTCATCGAAGGGGAATACCGCCGCCAGCGGACCGAAAGTCTCTTCCCGGGCCACCTTCATCTCGCTGGTGGCACCGCTGACCAGGGTCGGCGTGAAGTAGTTGCCACCCAGCGGATGGGGGTGGCCACCGATCCACAGCTCGGCACCCTTGTCCACCGCGTCCTGGACATGCTCGTTGACCTTGCCCACCGCCTTGTCGTCGATCAGCGGTCCGATGTTGACACCCTCGGTGGTGCCGTCGCCGACCGTCAGTTCGCTGTTCATGGCCACCGCCAGCTTCTCGCTGAAGGCGTTGATGACGCTGGACTGCACCAGGAAGCGATTGGTACACACGCAGGTCTGGCCGGCATTGCGGAACTTGGCAGCCATGGCGCCGTCCACCGCCGCGTCCAGATCGGCGTCCTCGAACACAATGAACGGTGCGTTGCCGCCAAGCTCCAGCGAGATCTTCTGGATATGCTGGGCCGCCTGGGACATCAGGGTACGCCCCACCTCGGTGGAACCGGTGAAGGTGATCTTGCGCACCACCGGCGATTCGGTCAGGGCCGCGGCGATCTCGCTGGCCGACCCCGGCACCACGTTGAACACCCCACGCGGTACCCCGGCGCGCTCGGCAAGCAGCGCAAGCGCGGTGGCCGACAGCGGGGTCTGACTGGCCGGCTTGACCACGATGGTGCAGCCTGCCGCCAGGGCCGCGCCAGCCTTGCGGGTGATCATGGCGGCGGGGAAGTTCCAGGGCGTGATGGCGCCGCAGACACCCACCGGCTGCTTGGTCACCACGATACGCTGGTTGGCCTTGGCCGCCGGAATGGTCTCACCGTAGACCCGGCGTCCTTCCTCGGCGAACCAGCGCAGGAAACTGGCGGCGTAGACGATCTCGCCGGCGGCTTCCTTGAGCGGCTTGCCCTGTTCGAGGGTCATGATGGTGGCCAGCTCGTCCTGGTGTTCGAGCATCAGCTCGTACCACTTCATCAGGATGTCTGCCCGCTCCTGGGCCGTCAGCGCGCGCCAGGCCGGCAGGGCGGCGTCGGCCGCGTCGATCGCCGCCTCGGTCTCGGCGCGACCCAGACGAGGCACCTGGGCGATGGTCTCGCCACTGGCCGGATTGACGATGTCGATCTGCTCCCCGCTGTCGGCCGCCACCCAGCTTCCGTCGATATAGGCAAAGGGGCGAAACAGCGGCATGTCGTTAAGGGCTTTCATGAAGGCTCCTGGCTCGGGCTTGACGGAAAACTGCATTGACTGGCGACGACGCTTCAGCGACTGCGCGACGACGATATAGCTTTCATGCTAAGCGTTCCGCTGGCCGATCGCCAACTCGAAGCCGTCGCCTCAACTCACCGAATCCTGATCCCGCGGCGCCCTCGAGGCCGACAGCGTGATCGATACCGAGTCGGCAAAGCGCAGCGCATGGGGCTTGTCGATCTCCACCTGGGTGGTCAGCACCTGCTCGTGACTCATGATCAGGTCCAGCACTTCGCGGGTCATCCGCTCCAGCAGCTGAAAGCGGTTCTCCTCCACCAGCGCGATCACCTGTTTGGTGATGGTGCGGTAGTTGAGCGCCTGTTCGATATGATTGAACGCCACCGCCTTGTCGGCGCGGTAGCGGATCACCGCATTGATCACCACGTCCTGGCGATTGAGGATCTCCTCCTCCTTGATGCCGATGAAGGTCCTCAACCGCAGGTTCTTGATGCGGATGGTGGCAAGGTCGTGATCCAGGTGCTGGTCACCCAGTACATGCAGGGACATGGCCCCTCCCGTGCGTCATGCTTGAAAGCGGTAAACGAAAAGCATCGGCTTCAGCGCTTCGTGCGGCGGCCGTAGAACCGGCCTCTCAGCGGCTGTTGACCAACGTCAGGAACTCCTGACGGGTGCTCGGCTTCTCGCGGAATGCCCCCAGCATCACCGAGGACGTCATGCTGGAATTCTGCTTTTCGACGCCTCGCATCATCATGCACAGGTGTCGCGCCTCCACCACCACGGCCACGCCCCGGGCATCGGTGACCTGCAGCACGGCATCGGCGATCTGACGGGTCAGGTTCTCCTGGATCTGCATGCGGCGGGCGTACATGTCGACGATCCGGGCAAACTTGGACAGTCCCAGCACCTTGCCGTTGGGCAGGTAGGCGATATGGCACTTGCCGATGAAGGGCAGCAGGTGATGCTCGCACATGGAATACAGCTCGATGTCCTTGACCAGCACCATCTCGTCGGTCTCGGACGAAAACACCGCACCATTGACGATCTCTTCCAGCGACTGGGTGTAGCCGCGGTTGAGAAACTGCATGGCCTTGGCAGCACGCTTGGGCGTATCCACCAACCCTTCTCGCTCCGGGTCTTCGCCCAGCTCCTCAATGATGTGTCGATAGTGATTGGCGAGTTCGTCAGTCATGATCCAGCCCTTCAGGGGAGTCGTCGGCTCGGGCGAACACCAGGCGGCCCGCCTGGCTCCACAAAACCTGTACAAAGAATTTTTGAAGTATAGCTTTTGCATTGCGTGAGCGATAGTCTACCGCAGCGTGTCGCCTTCCGCAGTTCGCCTGGTGTTTTTGCCCACCGTCACCCCCCATCATTGGCGAGAAATCGGCGCGACACCCGATCTTGCCACAGCCTGCTGCAAAAGCCCGTTGCCGAGGCCTATTGGGAGATTGCCGTCACCGACGCGACGAGGTACGTGACAGAGTGTCGCGCAACGAGAGCGATAGCTGTCCACCCGACAGCCCTGTGCTATCGTCATCAGGTTGTCCATGTGCCAGGCGACACTGTCGGTGGCATGCCTCCATGCAGCTACCCGTCCTGTTGCCCGCATTTCGCCAGCCATATCGCGAGAATCGCCAATGCCTGCCCTTCGCCGCCTGCTTGCCCGGCCCAGCACGCCCCTCGTCGCCATTCTGACCTTCAGCGCCCTGACCAGCATGACGCCCGCTATGGCGGACAGCCTGGAGCTACCCGCCCAGGCACGCATCGACGTCAGCATTATCGAAGGCATCGACCTCGACTCCGCCGGACAGCGGCTCGATGATGTCATGCTCAAGCCCGCCGCCGATGCCGAGGGACGCACCGACCTGCCCCACTACTGCGTGCTGGTCGGCGACGCCAAGCGCGATGGCCAACGCCTGCGCATCACCACCGAGGCCCTCACCTGCGTCGAGACCGATGGCGGCGAAAGCCACATCTACTCCGGCGAACTCATCGCCGGCGCCTATGACGAGGATGGCCAGTTCGGCATCGCCGCCTGCGATGACGGCGGCTGCCGCCTGGACGCCGACCGCGTGTTTCAGCTAGAACTGACCGAACCGCTGGCCATCGAGCAGATGCCCAACCCGTCTGCGCAGCTTAACGCCGAACGTCGTGGCGAAGACGCCGACAACGAAACCAAGCAGGCAACCCCGTCGAGCCAGACCACTCCGTCCGAGTAGCGGCACCTATGGCGGACAGCACACGGCGTCCGCCAGACCCCATCTGTCAGCCACCCGCCAGCCAGCGCTCGGAATCCGCCAGGGCCAGGCGTTGATGCTCCAGCTGGCGGATGTGCTCGTCCCAGTAGCCGGCGTCGGCGACCCAGGGAAACGCCCGGGGAAAGGCCGGATCGTTCCAGCGCGCCACCACCCAGGCGCTATGGCGCATCAACCTCAAGGCGCGCAGCGGTTCGATCAGGGCGAGCTGCTGGCGATCGAAATCGATCACCTGCTCGTAGCCCTCGATCACCTCCGATAGCTGCATCGCCCTTTCCTCCGGCCCCTGGGCGGTGAACAGCATCCACAGGTCCTGTACCGCCGGCGCCATCATCGCGTCGTCGAAATCGACCAGCGCAAAGCGATCCTCCCGCCCCAGCATATTGCCGATATGGCAGTCGCCGTGAACCCTCTGCATGGGTGCGCTGACACCCGCGGGTGGTGCCAGCGCCTCGATCAACTGCTGCGAGATGCGCTCGTAGGCCTTGCGCTGACGCTCGCTCAACCAGGGACTCTCGAGTACCGTGCGACGAGCCTGTTCGGCCATGGCGCGGGGCTCCTGCCGACAGCGATGGGCGAACTCGCCGCGCCGGCCCACCTCGTGCACGCGTCCTATCAGCTCACCCAGGGCGAACAGATGGTCGGGGTTCTCGAGCTCAGGCGCCTGGCCGGGCAGGTGGGGAAACAGCGCCACGCGGTAGCCCCCCGCCCGGTGCAGGCTCTCGCCAGCGTCGTTGCGCCAGGGGGCCGCCACCGCCACCCCGGCATCGTCGAGCTCACGCAGGAAGGCGTGCTCCTCGCCGATGGCCTCATCGCTCAACCGGTCAGGGCGGTAGAACTTGGCCACCCAACGCTTGCGGTCATCGTCCTGCACCAGATAGACGCGGTTCTCGTAGCTGTTGAGCGCAAAGGGCTCGCCGGGCAGCCACAGGCCCAGTGATTCGATCGCCTCCACCACGCGCTGCGGAGAAAGTTCACTGAAGGGCGTGGGGGTCGTGGTCATGGGGGCTCCGGGTAAAAGCACAAATATCAAACGAGGCGAGAGGCGCCGAGCTTAACAGAGCCAGGGTGGCGGCGTCCTCGCCAGCGCCCAGGCGTCTACCCGGCGTGCCCCCGCGCGGCGACAGGCCTGCGCCAGCCGCTCAAGGGTGGCCCCGGTGGTCATGACGTCATCGACCAGCGCCACGTGCCGAGGCAGCCCTGACGCGATACCAAACATGCCCGACGCGATGCGACGACGGGCCCGCGAACCGAGCTCATGCTGGGGGCGATCATCACGACGCCGCCAGGCCCGCCTCACCGGCACGCCGAGCCGACGCCCCAGCTCGCAGGCCAGCCACTGGCCCTGATCGAAGCCAAAGCGCCTGGCCCTGGCGGGATGACGCGGCACCCCGATCAGAGCGTCAGGCACGCCATTCTCGCCCACGAGCGATGCCTCGAGAAACAGTGCGACCAGCAACTGGGCGCTGGGCAGATGGGCCTCGGCCTTGAAGCGCTGGACGAGACGCCTGATCTCGTCGCGGTAGATCAGCGGCGTCCGCACCTCATGGAAGCTGAAGGGCTCCACCAGACAGCGACCGCACAGGCGTTCACCCGCCGGACGCCGCCAGCGGTGCTCGGGCAAGGGTTCGCCACAGCCCTCGCAGGGACAACGATTGAGATCAAGCCCTCGGCGGCAGGGATCACACAGCAGGATTGTCACAGGACCCGGCGCAGCAAGCACCGCGTGACTCGACCCTAACCCTGGTCCTGGCCCTGGCCCTGGCCCTGGCGCCAGGGTCGCCAGGCAGAACAGGCAGCGATCCGCCATCAGTTTCGCCACGCCATGGTCAACCTTGCCGATCACGCAGGTTGACAGCTTCGCCATACCACTTATCCTTGTCGTCAACCAATCCGATTTTAAAAAGTTGACCATAGCGAGACACCCATGTCTGCCGACTCGACGTCCACAGTTTCCACCCTAGCCGCCGATGCCGCCCCCCGTCACGACTGGACGCTCGATGAGATCGAAGCGCTGTTCGCCCTGCCCTTCAATGATCTGCTGTTCAAGGCCCAGTGCGTCCACCGCCAGCACTTCGATGCCAACGCCGTTCAGGTCTCGACCCTGTTGTCGATCAAGACCGGCGCCTGCCCCGAGGACTGCAAGTACTGTCCTCAGTCTGGCCACTACAACACCGGCCTGGACAAGGAGAAGCTGCTCGAGATCGAAAAGGTGGTGGAGCAGGCGAAGTCCGCACTCGATGCCGGTGCCAGCCGTTTCTGCATGGGCGCCGCCTGGCGCAGCCCGCGCCAGCGGGATCTCGAGGTGGTCATCGAAATGGTGAAAAGGGTCAAGGCGCTGGGGCTCGAGACCTGCATGACCCTCGGCATGGTCGACGAAGCCCAGGCCCACCAGCTGGCCGACGCCGGCCTCGACTACTACAACCACAATCTGGATACCTCGCCTGAGTACTACGGCGAGATCATTACCACGCGCAGCTACGCCGATCGCCTCGACACCCTGGGCAATGTGCGCCAGGCCGGCATGAAGATCTGCTCCGGCGGCATCCTCGGCATGGGCGAGACCGCCCGTGATCGCGCGGGGCTGCTCAGGCAGCTGGCCAACCTGTCACCGCACCCGGAGTCGGTACCGATCAACATGCTGGTCAAGGTCCCCGGCACGCCCCTGGAGGACGTCGAGGACCTCGACCCCATCGAGTACCTGCGCGCCATCGCGGTGGCCCGCATCATGATGCCGAAGAGCCACGTGCGACTGTCCGCCGGTCGGGAGCAAATGGACGAGTCGACCCAGGCACTGGCCTTCATGGCCGGCGCCAACTCGATCTTCTACGGCGACACCCTGCTGACCACCGGCAACCCACAGGTCGAGCGCGACCGCGCGCTGTTCGACAAGCTTGGCCTGCATCCGGAACGTCGCGACACCTGTGCCAGTGACGACGAGCGCGAACAGGTCCTGGCCCGGCAGATCGAGCGCCAGGCCAGGGAAGCCAGCAGCGCCCAGTTCTATGACGCTGCGGTCTAGCCCCATGTGCGCCCGCTGCCAGCCCTTCGCTAGTGCGGTGCATCACTGCCAGGAGCCCACCCCATGAGCGCAGACTGGCATTCCCACCTGCGCCAGAGTGCCCAGGCACGCCACGAGGCGCATCGCTGGCGCCAGCGCCGTGTCCATCGGCAGGACGCGCAGCGACTCGACATGGCCGGCAACGACTATCTCGGTCTGGCCGCTGACCCGCGTCTGGCCGAGGCCGCCGCCGATGGTGCGCGGCGCTTCGGCGCCGGGGCCCGTGCCTCACATCTGGTCACCGGACACAGCACGGTGCACGAGGCACTCGAAGAAGCCCTGGCACGCCTCACCGGACGCCCCCGGGCGCTGCTGTTCTCCACCGGCTACATGGCCAACCTGGGGGTGATACAGGCGCTCTGTGACAGCGGCGTGCATCTTCTGCAGGACCGGCTGAATCACGCCTCCCTGATCGACGGTGCCCGGCTGTCCGGCGCCCGCTCACGGCGCTATCACCACAACGACCTTGATGACCTGGCGCGCCTGCTGGATCGGGTGCCGGACGCCAGCCGCCGCCTGGTCATCAGCGACGGTGTCTTCAGCATGGACGGGGACTGCGCCGACGTCGACGGCCTGGCCGAGCTCAGCCGGCGCCACGGCGCCTGGCTGATGATCGACGATGCTCACGGCATCGGCGTGCTGGGCGAAAACGGCGACGGTAGCGTCGGTCGACGACTCGGCTGCGAGCGGGTCCCCGTGCTGGTCGGCACCCTGGGCAAGGCGCTCGGCACCGCCGGTGCCTTCGTCGCCGGCGATGACGCCCTGATCGAGCATCTGATCCAGTTCGCCCGCCCTTACATCTACACCACCGCCCTGCCCCCGCCGGTGGCGGCGGCGACGCTACAGTCTCTCGAGATAGTGGCCAGCGAACCCGAGCGTCGCCGCCATCTCGATGGGCTGATCGCGCGATTCCGCCGCGAGGCCACCAGCCTGAAGCTGCCGCTGATGGCGTCGGCCACCCCCATCCAGCCGATCCTGCTCGGCGATGAGCAGCGCACCCTGGACTGGGCCAGCACCCTCGAGGACGCCGGCATCCGGGTGGGCGCCATTCGCCCGCCGACGGTTCCCGCCGGCGCCTCAAGGCTGCGTGTCACCCTGAGCGCCGCCCATGACGACCACGACATCGACCGTCTGCTCGAGGCGCTCTTGACCTGCCAGAAGCAGGAGTCGGCCACCTGCATAGGGGCATCCCGATGATCCGGCTAGTTCTGCTGTCCGGTTGGGCCATCGACGCCAGAATCTGGTCACCGCTGGCGAGCCATTGGGGGACCTCGGTGACGGTGGAGACCATCGACTGGCCCGGCATGGGCGGCAGGCCCGCGCTTGCAGACACAGGTGCCTCGGACGCAGACGCCTCAGACGCCTCGGACGCAAACACGGGGCTTTTCCAGCAGCAGGCACACCCGTCCTCTGGCATTCAGACGCTGGCGAAGGCCATGGGACCTTCCCTGTCGTCCCGCGACGGCGAGCCGGTCATCTGGGTGGGCTGGTCGCTCGGCGCGTTGCAGGCCGCCGCGCTGACCCGGCACCTGCCCGCCCCCGACGGCCTGGTGCTGCTCGGCATGGGTCCGACCTTCTGTCACCCGAACGGGGTGACAACGACGGCGCTGGCTGATTTTCGCGCCGCCTTCCGCCGCGACCCGACCAGGGCCAGAGAGCATTTCCTGCGCTGGCAGCTGTCCGGCGAGCCCTCGCCCCGTGACGCCCTGCGCAGGCTGCGCAGCCTGCTGACGCCTGACATCGTCGCCGATCACGCCACCCTGGAGCAGGGCCTCGCCACCCTGGCAAGCGCCGATATCGGTGACCTGCTTGGCGGCGTGCCAGGCCATGTCTCAGGCCAAGCGCCGGATAATGCAACTCCCGTCCCCGCCACGTCCCTGTGCGGTGCCACGGACCCCCTGCTGGCGCCTGCCGTACGCGCGGCCATGGACGAGCGTATCGAAGGCGCCGGGCACTGCCCGATGCTGAGCCAGCCGGCCCGTCTGGCCGAGGCGATTCAGCGCCACGCCTTGCGCATGCTAGATAAAGGAAAGGCACCCACCAGCCGCCGCGGGCCTCACTATGGTGACCGCGAAGCCCAGGGGTTTGACGAGGTGACGCCATGAACGCTCCGCTTGTGCAGCGCCAGCTCGAGCCCGCGTGCTCCAGCGACACGGCCTCGGCCACGCCGAACCAGAGGGACGTCTCCGCAGCGCCCGATGGCACACCCGGTGACTGGCAGCGGCGGGTCGCCCGGGCGTTCTCGCGGGCGGCCCCGCGCTACCGAGAACTGGCGCGCGCCCAGATGGCCATGGCCGAGACGCTGTGGCCCCACCTGCCAGATCACGCCGAGCGGATCCTCGATCTGGGTTGCGGGCCCGGCGACCTGACCCGAAGAGTGGCCGAGCGCTACCCTGACGCCAGCGTGCTGGGGCTGGATCTGTCCGCGGCGATGCTGGCACAGGCTCGCCAGACACTGGTTCAACAGACACCGACCCAACAGACACCGGCCCGACCAGCCCAGGACGACCGAGGCACCGAGCCACGTCGACAAGAGGCATCACCTCATCCGCGCGCCACGGCGTGCGCCTGGGTCTGCGCCGACGCCCAGGCGCTGCCGCTGGCCGATGCCAGTCTCGACCTGGCGATATCCAATCTGGCCATCCAGTGGTGTCCCGACCTGGAGCAGGTGCTGGCGGAACTCCATCGCGTCCTGGCGCCTGGGGGACGGGCGGTACTCAACACCCTGCTGCCCGGCACCCTGGCCGAGATCGGCCAGGTCTGGCGTCAACCGGGCAAGGCCAGTGGAGTGCTGGACTTCGCAAGCCTGGACGACCACCGGCGCGCGGTGCTTTCCCGCCCCTGGGCCGCCACCGCCTTCGAGCAGCGTGCCGAGCGCTTCTACTACCCGGACCTGGACGCCGTGATGGCCTCGGTCAAGGGCGTCGGCGCCCAGGTCGCCCGTCCCGGCGCCCGGCTGAGCCGTCAGGATATAAGACAGGCGCGGGCCCGCTATGAACACCTGCGCAGACCCGAAGGACTACCGGTGACCTACCAGCGGCTGACGTTGATTCTCGATCGCTGACGCCTGACCACCGCGCCCCTGAGTGAGGTGCCCCATCGTCGTTTCACCGCCACCAAACTTGCAGCACAGGATCCCGCACTCGCCATGCCAAGCTACTTTGTGACCGGCACCGACACCGACGCCGGCAAGACCCTGGCAAGCTCCGGCCTGCTGGCCCTGGCACGCCGCCAGGGCCAGACCACCCTCGGCCTCAAACCGATCGCCTCGGGGTGTGAGTCCACCGCCGAGGGACTGCGTAATATCGACGCCCTGACCCTGCAGGCCCAGAGCGTGCCGTCTGTACCCTATGACGACATCAATCCCTTCGCCTTCGCGCCCCCCATTGCGCCACACCTGGCGGCTCGCTATGCCGGCGTGGACCTGTCCCTCGACAGGCTCTGCCACACGCTGGGGGGAAGCCTTGAGCTCCCCCGTGATCTGATCCTGGTCGAGGGAGCCGGCGGCTACCGGGTCCCGCTCAACGACCAGGAGGACCTGGCGGGGCTCGCCACACGCCTTCAGCTTCCGGTGATCCTGGTGGTGGGACTGAAACTCGGCTGCCTGAACCACGCCCTGCTGACCGCCGAAGCCCTCAAGGCGGATGGCGTCACTTGCGCCGGCTGGATCGGCAACCTTGTCGATCCCGGCTTCGCCGAAGATGAAACCCTCTACCGGGACAACCTCGATCACCTGAAAGCCAGGCTGCTGGGGCCCTGCCTCGGCATCATTCCTCGCCTCGATGGCAGCGACCATCGGGCACTGGCCGATCAAGCTGCCGATCATCTTTCGCTGCCATAGCTCGACCTCACAAGCCTCAGCCCAGCCCCCGAGCCGCTCGAAGCGTCCGGGCGGATAGCGGGGCCCTGGCTCGATCGAAGCGAGCGCACCTCACGGAAGTGTTTGACTTGCCAGGCCGGCAACGTAAAATATGCCCCGCCTACCCCGCGTGCGGATGTGGTGGAATTGGTAGACACGCTAGATTTAGGTTCTAGTGCCTTAGCGCGTGGGAGTTCGAGTCTCCCCATCCGCACCATCTTGATCTCGCTCAGCTTTTTCCTACAGCTGTCAGTTTCCCAAGACGCCTGGGCCATTCGCTCAGGGTAGAATCCTGGCATGGTCTCATCATGCCTGGCGACACCTGACATGACGGCTCGTCCGGGTCTTCCCTGCAATGATCCAGCACCTACCTATCACCTCTTGAGCGTGATGGCATTGCTGCAGGTAGGCCTGGTCAGCGCTCGCAAGCACTCAATCATCTCATGGCGCTTTGCAGGAAAAGCCCGAACGCCATCGCCACCGACGGCGAACAATCCCGGCTTCCCCTGCATATTCTTCCCGCGATACTTCGAGACCTTACAGTGGTCCCAAAAAAGAGCGCCCCAAACTTGAGGGGTGGTTCAGGGCGCTCTTGCCATTACATCGAAGGTTGAAGCGATGGTCAGGGCGTTACGATATCGAACCAGAATTCGAAGCTGTCGAGCAGGCCGATAAATTCATCGACAGTCTGCTGATCACCATCCACGGTCACGTCGCCCGCATCAATCGAATCCGCCATGGTCGTTTCACCAAGGTTGATGCTATCCAGTTGGGCACGATCGATTGTCACCGTTGCCGCTGCATCTTCTGCCCAATCGCCAATCGTGTAGTTCATTACCCCATTGGAAATGGAGATGGTGAACTTCTCGTCAACGTCGGGCATTTCAAAGTTAATATCGAAGTCCTTACCGACGGCTTCAGGATGGTTAAGTCTTACAGCGAGATAATCCAGATAAATATCGAGCGGTAGACCTTTCACCATATCTGGAGAGGCAGTATCGGGTGTCGCCACCTCGGCTACGCCTTCACGAAGTTCCTTTGCCGCGGATAGATAGAAATTCCTCCAAGGACCACTCTCTGCTTGATAGCCCATCTGAGTCAGAGCGTCTGCCAGCAGATCTTTGGCCTCCTGGTTCTCAGGTTCCGCGAAGACAAGATGATTCAACGCCGTCGCGGCCCACCGATAGTTCCCCTCATCCACGTCCTGACGAGCCTTCTCGAGAACTTGCTCCGCGCCACCTACGTATTCGACAAATTTTGCACCTTCTTCTGCAGGAGGAAGTTCATGCAACTCGGAAGGATTACCACTGAACCACCCAAAGTACAGCTGATATTGCGCCTTGGCATTATGGCTGACACTACCGTAGTAACCACGATTGTAGAATTCTTGAGCAAGCGAGTCCGGCAGTTCGATCTGTTCTGCTATCTCGAGCATTGTCTCGCCATGGTTGGCCAGACGCAGCACTTCGTCGTGCAGGTAGCGGTAGGTATCACGCTGCTTTTCCCAGTATTCAACGACATTCTCGTTGCCCCAGGTGGGCCAGTGGTGGCTCCCCAGACTGACCTCTACATCGTCTCCATACCGGTTGATGACATCGTGAATATACTTGGCCCACAGATCACCGCTTCGTACCTTTGCACCTCTCAAGGTATACAGATTATGCAGGGTGTGGCTAATTTCCTCTGCCTGCATCAATGCCTTGAACTCAGGTACATAAAACATCAGCTCAGCCGGTGCCTCTGCACCTGGCGTGTTGAGAAACTCGATCTCGACGCCGTCAACAACCTCGGTCGTTGGGGTGTCGTCAATCGTTATCGTCGGTTGAGCGATAGTCACAGTACCGGCTGCGGTGGTGGTGCCAAGCCCAGAACCAAGTGAGCCTTCTGGCCCTTTCTCGATAACGTTGCCATACATGTAACTGGCCCTACGACTCATCGTATTGCCGGCGATCAGATTCTCACTGACAGACTCTTCGAAGAAATTCTCAGGCGCCACAATCGGAATCTCACCTGCATCGACTTCATCCTGGGTCAGGATACCTTTTACACCCCCGAAGTGATCCACATGACTGTGCGTGATAATCACGCCGGTAACGGGAATATCTTCCACATGCTCTTGCAGCAAAGTCAGGCCGGCGGCAGCCGTTTCATTGGCGGTCAGGGGATCGACGACAATCCATCCATTATCCCCCCTGATGAAGGTCATGACGGCAAGGTCAAAACCTCGTATCTGATAAATTTTCCCTTCAACAACTTCAAACAAGCCATTTATTGCGTTCAATTGACTTTGCCGCCATAAACTGGGATTCGCCGTATCCGGAGCATCCCCCGTGGCAAAGTCAAATTGCGCCGTGTCATAGACAGGCGAACCGTCCGGCTTCTTGATGACACTCTCGTCCAGCGTAGCAATCAAGCCACGCCTGGCATTCTCGAAATCGGTATCATCATCAAAGGGCAAGTAGTCTCGCAGTTGCTGGTTGAAGGCTTTCGTGCTTTCCGATGCGGCGTTTTCAGCAGCAACTGCCGGAGTGGCGCCAATGGCAAGTGCAATCGCCGTGACTGCGAAAGGTATGATTTTCATTCCCTGTAATCGTCCCTGTCGATGCGCATTGGCCAAACGCGACCAATAGTCATTAATGAATTGTGCTCATTCAAGCTAGAACAGAGACCTGAGGCCGTCACGGCATATTTATCAACCAAAAAACTATCACAAATACATTCTTGATTGCTTTTTGCTATCATAAAGCCAAGACCTTTCCGGCCCATCGCCATCCATAGGCAAGTCGTCACGAATGCTGACCTGCTTCAAGGCCTTGTTCGCACCCTGGCTCCGGCGCAACCTCAGCCCTTATCCAAATAATACTTAGTCCATTGCGACACCACCCCCGCGATAGTGTCTGCAACTGCCCGAGACGAGCCTCTGGCGAAACCTGGCGCTTAGCGTGGAATCCAGCACTGGGACGGGTGCGTCCCGTTGACGCCGCCTAAGCATCCGTTGGCTTTATCAGGGCTCGATCCTGCTATCGTTACATGCATGTTCCATGATTGAAATCGACCTCGCACGCTGCGCAGGTCCGCGAAAAAAGGTCATTGCATGCTGAACTACTTTGCCCTCGGCATCCTGTGCTTCGTGGTGTTGACCCTGTTCTACGGTGTCATCGTCATCCACGACATCCCCTACGGTATCGCCAAGAAGCGCGACCACCCGCACCAGGACGCGATCCACGTCGCCGGCTGGGTCAGCCTGTTCACCCTGCACGTGCTGTGGCCCTTCCTGTGGATCTGGGCCACCCTCTATCGGCCCGATCGCGGCTGGGGCTTCAAGCAGATCGAGGAAGAACAGGCGCGAGAGCGCAGCGAGATCGACGAGTTACGTCTCGAACTCGACCACCTGCGCCAGCGGCTCGACGCCCAGGAGGCCTCAGCGCCGTCGCTCAAGGCCGAGCAACCGGCTCGCGCCCAATATACGTCCGGCAATACCCAGGGGGGTCAGGACTGATGGATCTGCTTATCGTGCTGACCTATGCGGCGCTGTGTATCGCCGTGTTCAAGATCTTCCGCATCCCGCTCAACAAGTGGACGGTCCCCACTGCGGTACTCGGCGGCATCATCGTGGTCGCGACCCTGGTGCTGCTGATGAACTACAACCACCCCTTTACCCGCCAGGTTCGCCAGGCCTACGCGGTGACGCCGCTGGTATCCGAGGTCCGGGCTCGGGTCAGCTCCGTCGAGGTCGACCCCAACACCCTGGTCGAGGCCGGTACTCCGCTGTTCATCCTGGACGCCACCCAGTTCGAGTCCCGGGTAGAGCGGCTGACGGCGGAGCTCGAAGACGCCCTGCGCAATTCCGACAGTCGCAGTGCCGGCGTTGCCGAGGCCGAGGCCAACCTGGTGGCGGCCCAGGCCGATAGAGATCAGGCCAGTCGGACCCTGGCACGTTATCAGGCCGCCTCCTCGGCCTTCAGCCGGCAGCAGATCGACGAAGCCTCCCAGAATGCCCAGACCGCGGCTGCACGTGTCGCCCAGGCCGAGGCCGCCCTCGAGCGGGCCCGCGCCGAACAGCGCCCCGACGGCGACGACGAGGACCCGTTGGTCGTCGCCAAGCGCGCCCAACTGGCGGAGGCACAATATGATCTGCAAAACACGGTCATCCGCGCTCCCACGGACGGCTTTCTGACACAGCTCGCGGTGCGCCCGGGAATGATGGCGGTACCGCTGCCGCTGAAGCCACTGGGGGTCTTCGTGCATGACGAACCCGGCCGCTTTACCGGCGCCTTCCGCCAGCAGGCGCTCAACCGCATCCAGCCAGGCGACGAGGCCGAACTGACCTTCACCGCCCTGCCGGGCCAGGTGTTCGCCGCCGAAGTCATCGAGGTGCTGCCGGCCATCGCCGAGTCCCAGGTCGCCGCCGGTGATCGACTGCTGGGCGCCGACGCCTTCGCCAGGACCGACGCCCCTGCGCTGGTGACCCTGAAGCTCGCTCCGGGCCAGGATATGCCGGACATGCCGCTGGGCATCGGCGCCCAGGCAGCGGTCTACACCGAGCACTTCCACCACGTCGCCATCATGCGCAAGGTGCTGTTGCGCATGCTCGGCTGGCAGCACTATGTCTACATCGACCACTGAGTCGACAGGCGTTTCGCCGACGCTGACCCGCTGCTAGGCTGGCCCCAGTCAGGTTCGCCCAGCGTGGCGAACCAGGGAGCGACAGACAGCACCCAGCCTTTCCTGGTGTACCCGACGAAAGGCACACCAGGTGGCTGGGGGCGGGGGGCAAGGATGCACAGCAGGAAGGAATCAACGCGCACCAATACCTGGGTGGCACTGGTGATCGTCATCGCCAGCGCCGCTCTGAGCTATTGGCTGCTGGACAGTCGCGACGACGTCAACGGAGGTGCAGCGGTATCGCTGTTCTCGTTGGGTCTCGTCAGCGCGCTGGTGATCGGCTATTCCCGTTCGGTCAGTCAGATCAACGCCCTCGGCGCCCAGGTCAAGTTCAACCGCCTGAGCCAGGAGGCCGACGCCACGCGCAAATCGCTGGAGCGCGACCGCCTTCATCTCTACCGCATGCTGATACCGCTGACGCTGAAGCACCCCGAAGGCGAACACGCCATCCACGGCGTCGATCCCCGTGTACCGGCACTGCTGGAACTTGACGACAAGGTCGCTACCGAAGGCCTTCAGGCCGACCTGTCACAGGAACTCGCCCGCGCCCTCCATCGTCTGCTGCATAGCCAGTACCACCGCATCGTGGAACTGCTGCCGCAGGACGCCTCCCTGCCAGCGTCACAACGGACATCATCGGGCCACGACTTTACTCCCGCCCAGCTTGGCGAGCTGCTGGATCGGGCCGAAGCCTGTCTCGAGCGCCAAGGCGAGGCGTCGACGTCCAATGACGACAGACAGCGGCTTCACAACAATGTTCGCGTCAGCCGCCGCCTGCTGGCCAGTTACCATCGGCTCGATGACGTCACCCCAAAGGCCCCTTTCGACGCCATTGTCTGAGGTCCGCAGACAGCCTCTCGCTTCTCGTCTCTCACCTCTCGCCTCTCGCCTCTCGCCTCTCGCCACCTGGTCCCCGCCCGAGCAAATGACCGATCAGGCTGTGCCGGTTCGCTCCATCCTGTTCGCCGACGTCGGCCCCCAAACTCGGCGTCCCTGGCCCTCGTCTACGCTGAGATGGCGGTACATCACCGCAGTGTCACATCCATCTTCGCGATCGGCGGGAGGCCCCATGGCAGAGTCACTTACACAACAACAGGACGTTGACAGCGACAGCGGCGGACGCTCGCCTCGGCTGATCTGGTCGTTGCGGGCCTTCGGGCTGGCCGGTGCGGCCATGGTCTGGGTGGCCCTTGGGGGTGCCGAGTCGATGTCGCCAGATGCCCGCTGGGTGGCCGCCATCGGCACCCTGATGGCGATCTGGTGGATGACCGAGGCGATTCCGCTGTCGGTCACCTCGCTGCTGCCCATCGTGTTGATTCCCATGCTGACCGAACGCTCGGTGTCCGAGGCCACCGCTCCCTACGCCAGCTCCATCGTGTTTCTGTTTCTCGGTGGCTTTCTGATCGCCATCGCCATGGAAAAGTGGCAACTGCACCGGCGTATCGCCCTGACCACCCTGCATCGCGTCGGGGTCGAACCTCGTCGTATCGTGCTCGGCATGATGCTGGCCACCGGTTTTCTGTCCATGTGGGTGTCCAACACCGCCACCACCCTGATGATGCTGCCGATTGCGCTGTCGGTACTGACCCTGGTGGTGGAACGCTCGAGCTCACAGGACAGTGACGCGGTCGGAGAAGACCTGCACAAGGGCGGCCGCGTCTCGGACATCATCAAGGATGACAACATCCGCAGCTTCGGTGTCTGCCTGGTACTGGCCATCGCCTGGTCGGCGTCCATGGGCGGGCTCGGCACGCTGCTGGGTTCTCCCCCCAACGCCATCGTCGCCGGCTACGCCGCCGATGAACTGGGCCGGGACATCGGGTTCCTGCAGTGGATGATGGTCGGTCTGCCCCTGGCGCTGACCTTTATCCTGATCGGCTGGGTACTCATGACCCGGGTGCTCTATCGCTTCAAGCTCGATGAGATTCCCGGCGGCAAGGCGATGATCGAAGACCAGCTCGATCACCTGGGACCGATTGGCCAGGGCGAGCGCATGGTGATGTTCGTGTTCGCTGGCGCGGCCTTTCTGTGGGTGGTGCCGGGGCTGATCGCCAGCCTGCCGCTGATCGGCGACTGGTTTTCGTTCCTTGATGCCCTCAATGACACCGCCATCGCCATCACTGCCGGTATCGTGCTGTTTTTCCTGCCGGGCAACGCAAAGGGCGACATGGTGCTGGACTGGCAGGACGCCGAGGATGGCCTGCCCTGGGGCGTACTGCTGCTGTTCGGCGGCGGTCTGTCGCTGGCCAGCGCGGTGGCGGCGTCAGGGCTCGACGGCTGGTTCGGCGAACAGGTCAGCGCGCTGGGAGCGCTGCCGATGGTGGCGCTGGTGGTGGCGGTGACGACGATCGTGCTGTTTCTTACCGAGATCACCTCCAACACTGCCACCGCCGCGACCTTCATCCCGGTGCTGGGCGGGGTCGCCGTCGGCATTGGCGCCGACGCCATGACGCTGCTGATACCTGCCGCCTTCGCCGCGACCTGCGCCTTCATGCTGCCGGTCGGCACGCCGCCCAACGCCATCGTGTTCGGCTCCGGCGCCGTCACCATCTCGCAGATGGCCCGTGGCGGGATCGTGCTCAACGTGATCGGCGTCGCCCTGATCACCCTGTTCTGCTACGTACTCGGGGGGCTGGCCCTGGGTCTGCAATTCTAGAGCGTCCGCGCTATTGGCTGATCGCTCCCAGGAGCCTCACCTGCCGGTGGGGCTCTCTCCCTGTTGTCTGCGCTGTCGAAGACGGGCCTCGGCCTGCTCAAGCACCTCCCAGGCCAGGCGACGAAGGCCGACCTCCCCCTCGGTCATGGCCTCGAGCAGGGCTCGCTTTTCCTTCAGGTAGAGGCGTGCAAATCCCGGGTCATGCTCGACGATAGAGCCGGTGTTGTGGATCAGATCGGCGTACTTGATGGTCTGGGCGCGGGCCCCGGCCTGTGCCAGACGCTCCAGCGCCAAGCGCTTGCGCACGGCGCGATTGCCCACCTCAGGCCCTTCGAGATCGCTTAGCGCCAACACCAGCGCGGTCACCTCTTCCCCGAAGTTGTCACCCAGTGTCTGGGCCGTCACCTGGGTGTCCTCCAGTACATCGTGCAACCAGGCGGCGGCAACCATGGCGGGGTCGCCGGGGCAGTGGCGGCTGACCAGCGCGGCCACAGCGGCGGGATGCTCGATATAGGGGGTGTCCAGGTACTTGCGCCGCTGACCGATGGCGCCGTGAGCCGCCGTGGCGAAGAGCCGCGCCGCCTCCACGGTGTCGATGCCCGAGATCTCGCTTGCGTCGCTGGAGGGTGTGTCCACGCTGTCGCTCCCGTGTCGTGTCTTTATCGTGCGCCCCGGTCGGGCCCATTGCCGGTCCAGCACCTTTTGCTGATTGAGGCCTCGGCCGCCGCGGCTTAGGCTGACAGACCCGACCTCAAGACGCCATCAGGCGCTCCCCTGGCCGACCAGGAACCGCCATCAAAGGAACTGCCATGAAACGCGAAACCCTCGCCCTGCACCACGGCTACGCCCCTGACGACCAGCACTCTGTCGCGGTCCCGATCCACCAGACCACATCGTTTTCCTTCGATGATGCCCAGCATGCCGCCGACCTGTTCGATCTCAAGGTCGAGGGCAACATTTATTCGCGCATCATGAACCCCACCTGCGCGGTGCTGGAAAATCGCGTGGCCGCCCTGGAAGGTGGTATCGCCGGCCTGGCGGTGGCCTCCGGCATGGCCGCCATTACCTATACCATCCAGACGCTTGCCGAAAGCGGCGACAATATCGTCTCGATCAGCGAACTCTACGGCGGTACCTACAACCTCTTTGCCCACACCCTGCCGCGCCAGGGCATCGAGGTCCGCTTCGCTGACAAGGACGACCTCGCCGGCATCGCCGATCGCATCGATGAGCGTACCAAGGCGGTGTTCTGCGAAAGTATCGGCAACCCTTCGGGCAGTGTGGTGGACATCGCCGCACTCGCCCAGGTGGCCCACGACAACGGTGTCCCGCTGATCGTCGACAACACCGTGGCCACGCCCTTCCTGTGGCGACCGATCGAACACGGCGCCGATATCGTGGTGCACTCCGCGACCAAGTATATCGGTGGCCACGGCACCACCGTGGGTGGCGTGATCGTCGATTCCGGTCGCTTCCCCTGGGCCAGCCATGCCGAACGCTTTGCGCTGCTCAACGAGCCCGACCCCTCCTATCACGGCATCAGCTATACCCGAGACGTCGGCGACGCGGCCTTTATCGCCCGCGCCCGGGTCGTGCCACTGCGCAACATGGGGGCGGCCCTCAGCGCCCAGGCCGCCTGGAATCTGCTGCAGGGTCTCGAGACACTGGCGCTGCGTATCGAGCGCATCTGTGCCAACACCCAGACTATCGCCGAGTACCTCGAGGGCCACGAGGCGGTGTCCTGGGTCAAGTACGCTGGCCTTTCACATCACAAGGACCACGAGCTGGCCAAGCGCTACATGAACGGCCAGGCCTCCGGCATCTTGAGCTTCGGCATCAAGGGCGGACGAGACGCCGGGGTGCGCTTCTACGACGCGCTCGGGCTGATCCTTCGACTGGTCAATATCGGTGACGCCAAGACCTGCTCGGCGATTCCGGCGGTGACCACCCATCGCCAGCTCAATGACGAGGAACTGGCCGCCGCCGGGGTCACCGCGGACATGGTGCGCCTGTCTGTCGGCATCGAGCATGTCGACGATCTGATGGCGGACCTGGACCAGGCGCTCAAGGCGTCTCAGGGCTAGCCCGGGCGGTAGAAGCGCAGCAGGTGTAGGTGACAGCGTCCATCCACAGGGATGGACGTTCCTCTTTTTGTATCCAGCCCGAGCTTTATATCTAGCCGGAGCCCGGCACTGGTAGCCCCACCGGGGTCGGCGACGGTGGCAGCCAATCGCCCTTGATCAGGGCTTCGGCCGGGCGGTAGAAGCGTAAGGTATACGTCCATCCCGGGGCGATCGCCAGGTGGTTGGGTGCCTGGGGGTCGCCGCCAAAGTGGAGGGTTACCGAACCATCCTCGTTGGCGTCGGCCTCGACACTGGTCAGGGAGTGCGCCCCTTCGGCGCCCTCGATCAGACGCCCTCTGGCATCATAGACGGTTACCGACCAGAACCCGGTGACCGGCACGTCCACCGGCAGAATCAGCACCTGAGGCGTCTCGCCATCATTGTGAAGCGGGCTGACGGTGACGTAGTAGGCGTCCTCGATGGGCTGGCCCAGCCAACCCGCGGCCGTCCCCCACAGATGCCGCACCGGGTCGACGCTGTCTTCAGCGCCAAACATGCCGTGGCTGCCGGAGATAAAGGGCGACAGACCAAGCACCGCCTCTCTTACCTCGCTCAGTCGCTCCATATCCCACTCGGGCAATGACAGTTCTCCCGCGTCATCCTGGGACCACTCGATGGCATCCTGCAGCGCGTTGGCTTCGGCGATGTCCGCGCTCGAGTCGGCGTCCACCTGGGTACGGAACATGACCAGGGCATAGCGCGAACCGACGCTCTCTTCATCCAGCACGATCTCGCGTCCGCCGTAGGACATCATCGGGGTGTAGTGGTCCTGATTGACCACCTGCATGGACTGCAGTCGGGTGGCGCTGGCCGGGGCGGTGAAGGTCACCGGTGAGGCCAGATCGAAGACGCCGACGCTGTGCAGGATATCCCGATTGACCCGAACCACCTCGGCGTCCACCGGCAACGGCGCGCGGTCATGGCGCAGGCTGCCAAAATAGCCATCATCGGCATAGTTCTGGAAGTGGGTGTCGGTCTGCGCCCGCACATAGGTATCCAGATTGACCGCACCGTCCGAGCTGGATGGCTCGGTGGCCTCTGCGGTCGCTGCCACTGCGTTCGAGACCAGGCCGCTTGCCATTGCCAGCAGCAGCCAGGAAAACCGCTTCATTGTCATCCCCGCACCCCGATTGTCGGTCGCGAGCCCTGGCGGCCAGAGCCCTGCCTCTGGCTCAGCATAGCGTCTTCGCGGCACGAAGGACTCAACGGCATGAAAACGGCGGCCCCGAGGGCCGCCGAAGGTCTCACTACTCAGTAAGCAGTGAATTGACGTTTCCAGAGACTGTCAGCTACCGGCGATGGTCATCTCATCGATCAACCAGCTACCGCTGTGGATGCTGCCACGGGTATCGATATCATCCCCCAGTCCCACCAGACCCTGGAACATGCCTGCCAGGTTGCCGGCGATGGTGAACTCCTCGACGGGATGCTGAATCTGGCCGTTCTCGACCCAGAAACCGGCCGCACCGCGGGAATAGTCACCGGTGACGCCGTTGACACCCTGCCCCATCAGCTCCGTGACCAGTACGCCCCGATCCATCTTCGAGAGCAGCGCCTCACGGCTTTCCAGCGGTGCTTCGAGGCGCAGGTTGCGTGCCCCGCCGGCGTTGGCGGTGGTCTGCATGCCGAGCCGACGCGCGCTGTAGGCCGACAGCATGTAGCTGGCCAGACGCCCCTGCTCGATAAAGCGATTGTTGCGGGTCTGGACGCCGTCGCCGTCGAACGGACTGCTGGCCATGCCACCCACCAGCATCGGCTGCTCGGCGAGGCTGAACCACTCGGGAAACAGAGTCTCACCCAGGCGGCCACACAGGAAGGAGGCGTCGCGGTAGATGGCGCCGCCGGCCAGGGCCGACATCAGGTGGCCGATCAGGCCGCTTGCCAGGGTCGGGTCGAACATCACAGGAAAACGCCCGGTCTGGGGGCGCTGCCCCCCGAGGCGCTGTAGCGTACGCTCGGCGGCGCTGCGGCCGACCTCCGCCGGGTCACGCAGCGCCCGTGGATCCCGGGCGCTGGTGTAGTCGTAGTCCCGCTGCATGCCGGATGCGTCCTCGGCGATCAGCAGGCAGGAAAGCGAGTGACGGCTGCCGCGCTGGCTGCCGAGAAAACCATGGCTGTTGGCGTAGACGCGAACGCCCTCGCCGCTCGACAGGCTGGCGCCGTCGGAGCTGCGGATACCCGGCTCGGCCAGGCCCGCCGCCTCGCAGGCAAGCGCCAGCTCTATCGCCTTGTCCGTGTCCAGCGCCCAGGGGTGATGGACGTCGAGATCCGGCAACTCGGTCGCCATCAGTTCGGCGTCGGCAAGCCCGGAGGCAGGATCCTCGCCGGTGTAGCTTGCGATGGCGATGGCCTTCTCGACCACGCTCTTGATCGAGGCGTCGCTGGCATCGGTGGACGAGGCGCTGCCCTTGCGCTTGCCCAGATAGACGGTGACGGCGATGCCCTGATCGCGGGACAGCTCCACCGACTCCACATCGCCCTCGCGCACGCTTACACCGGTGCCCTGATCGACGCTGGCGCCGACCTCGCAGGCATCCGCACCCAGTCGCCGAGCAAGCTCGAGCGCGGTCTCGGCACGACTTTCCAGCACCGCCTGCTGGGCTCTGGCATCAAACGCCTGTGTCATCTTGTACTCCTTGTCCGACCATAGGGGTCGGCTGAGACTGTCATCCTGCGGCGCCTCGGGCGCCACAGGCTGGTATACTTTCGCGGACGTCGCGCCCGGCGCGACCACCGCCTTTTCGATTTTCCCCGATGCCTTCACCAGGGACCCGGTATGACCCAGGATGACCTTTCCCCCGACGATCGCCCCAGCAAGTCCCAGCTCAAGCGGGAGATGCACGAGCTGCAGGCGCTGGGCGAGCGCTTCATCGCGATGAAGCCCGAGGAGCGCGCCCGCTTCCCGCTGTCGGACGATCTGCTTCGCGCCATCGACGAGACCGACCGCATTCGTGCCCGCGAGGCCAGACGCCGCCATATGCAGTACGTCGGCAAGCTGATGCGCAAGGAAGACCTGGAGGCCATCCAGGCGGTCTTCGACGACATCGAGAAGGCCCAGGTCCAGCGCGACCATGCCTTCCTGCGCCTGGAAAAGTGGCGTGATCGCCTGATCGAAGAAGGTGATGACGCCGTCGAACCCTTCCTCGAAGACTATCCCCAGGCCGATCGCCAGGCGCTGCGTCAGCTGATCCGCAACGCCCGCAAGGAGCGCGAGCAGAACAAGCCCCCCACCAACGCCAAGCGGCTTTACAAGCTATTGCGTGATACCGCAGGGATCTAACCGCCGGGCTCGAGGGCCAGTCTGACGAGTGACTGCGCTCGACGGCGTTACCGCCACCGCCCTAGGGCTTTTCTGAAAAGTGCCTAGGTCCTGCATGCTCCGCCTTGGCGCCGACACCTCCGTCGGCGCCGCCTTGTCGATCAGCTAGCTTGCCTCGGCTGTATCAGGATTGGGTGCCACCCACGGTCAACTCGTCAAGCTTGAGGGTCGGCTGACCGACGCCCACCGGCACCCCCTGTCCTTCCTTGCCGCACACCCCGATACCGGTGTCCAGTTCCATGTCGTGGCCGATCATCGAGACCTGGCCCATGGCTTCGGGGCCGTTGCCGATCAGCGTCGCTCCCTTGACCGGCGCGGTGATTCGACCGTCCTCGATCAGGTAGGCTTCGCTGGCCGAGAACACGAACTTGCCCGAGGTGATGTCCACCTGGCCGCCGCCGAAGCTGACCGCGTAAAGCCCGCGCGAGACGCTCTTGATGATGTCCTGGGGGTAGTCCATGCCGGCGCGCATGTAGGTATTGGTCATGCGCGGCATCGGCATATGGGCGAAGGATTCGCGACGGGCGTTACCGGTGGGCGCCATGCCCATCAAGCGGGCGTTCAGCTTGTCCTGCATGTACCCGGTAAGGATGCCGTCCTCGATCAGGGTGGTGCATTGGCTGGGGGTGCCCTCGTCGTCCACCGACATCGAACCACGGCGATCCATCAGCGTGCCGTCGTCGACCACGGTAACGCCGGGCGACGCCACGCGCTCGCCGATACGGCCGGCGAAGGCCGAGCTGCCCTTGCGATTGAAGTCGCCCTCGAGGCCATGGCCCACCGCCTCGTGCAGCAGAATGCCGGGCCAGCCGGCCCCCAGCACCACCGGCATCTGTCCGGCGGGGGCATCGGTCGCCTCCAGGTTGACCAGCGCCTGACGCACCGCTTCCTTGGCGTAGGTCTCGGCGACGCCTTCGTCGCGCAGTCTTGCCATGGGGTAGCGGCCGCCACCACCGGCGCTGCCGCGCTCACGCCGGCCGTTCTTGACCGCGATGACACTGACATTGAGCCTCACCAGCGGGCGCACGTCGGCGGCGACGGTGCCGTCACTGGCGCTGACCAGTACCACTTCGTAGACGCCGGACAGCGAGGCGCTGACCTGGGACACACTGGGGTCGGCAGCCCGGGCCACCCGGTCGGCCAGCTTGAGCATGGCGACCTTGTCTTCGGCCGACAGCCCTGACAGCGGGTCGATGCCCGCGTAGCGCGGCTCGCCACTGACCTGGATGCGTGGCGCCTGGGTCAGGGTGGCGCCGCTGCGCACGATGCCCGAAGCGGTGCGGCCCGTCTCGGCCAGGGCATCGGCGTTGATCTGGTTGGAGTAGGCGAAGCCGGTCTTCTCGCCGGCCATGGCGCGCACCCCGACGCCACCGTCGATGTTGTAGCTGGCTTCCTTGACCTCGCCGTCCTCCAGCACCCAGCCCTCTTGCCAGGTCCGCTGAAAGTACAGATCGGCGTAGTCGATGCCAGGGCCCAGAGCGTGCCGGAGACCCGTGTCGAGACCGCCGAGATCGAGGCCTCCCGGGGTCAACAGGGTGGCCACGGCCTCATCGAAGGATGCAGCTTGAGATGTCATTGAGCACTTTCCAGAGTGATCCGGGGCGAGGTCCAGGGACCCTGCACCAGATAGTGAATTCGCGTCACCCGGTCGATGACGTCGCCGAACAGCTTGTCGGCCACAAACAGGGCACCGCCCACGACGGGCGCCCCTACGGCCACGGCTGCCAGCGGCAGGTTGTTGCTGACCGGCACGGTCACGCCGAGCATCAGGTCGAGCTGACGTCGCGCCAGGTCGGCGGAGCCGTCCAGGGTAAAGTCGGTGGCGGGGCCATCGATACGAATCGGCCCTTCGGTTTCCAACACTCCACCATACAGGGTCGCGGCACCACTGACACGGTCGAAGGCGGTACCCTCACCGGTGACGTCCGAGAAATCCAGACGCAGGCGCCGCAGCAGGTTGTCGACGTTGAGCAGTCCCACCACCTTGGCCGAGGGCGAGCTGATATTGGCAAAGGTCCCGTCGACCATATCGACGTTCAGGCTACCGCGTGATCGGGCCAGCGCAAACTGCCAGGGGGCCCCCGGCCAGGCCAGCTGACTGTCCACGTCGAGTCTTTCAGCGTGTACCGCCACGTCCTGCCCGAGCGCCGCCAGCGCGGTCCCGGGATCGCCACCGGTGAGCGCCAGTCGCGAGCGCGTCAGGCTGGCCTGACTACCGGAGGCCTCCCATACCAGCGACCCTTCTGCCGTGACCTCGCCCAGGGTGAGGGATACCGGCTCGACCGACAGCCGATCACTGCTGGAACGCCATGCGCCGTTGAAGGGCCCGACCCGATTGCCCTGGTACACGATATCGTCGATGGTGAGACGTCCGTCGGGCAGCTCGCGCACTCGCTGCGGGAAGGCCGCAGGCGCGCTGGTGACTTCAAGCTCACCGAACAAAGAGCCGGACTCGGCACCCTGAACCGCCGCTTGCCCGCTCTCGGGAATCAAGCTGTCCAGCACCAGTCGATCGAGATCGAGCACCAGTGGCTGTGCAACACCCGGGCGGTAGGTCACCTGGCCGTCGACCAGGCTTCCGCCAAGCGCCGCCTGCCACTGCCTGGCGCCTCGGCTGAAGCGGGGACTGGCGTCGATGGTCAGCGTGCCCAGACAACGATCGCCGTCGCTCAGGCAGTCGGTGCGGGCCTCCAGGCGTGACAGTCCCGCCCCGCCGCCGCCACTGGAGCCGCCTTCCGGCATGGCACCGGCCAAGGGCTTCAGGGCGTCGGCCCAGGCGCCCAGATCGAGTCGCTGCAGATAGGCCAGCACCGACCAGCCCGGCTCACCGGGCCAGGCGCCAGGTGCCGCCCGACCGACCCACAGCTGACCCTGGCTGCCGCCGGGCCCGGCGGCGCGCCAACGGGCGCCGACATCGCGCCCGTACTGGCCGCTCAACACCGGAGAATCGCCGAGGCTCAGGTCCAGCTTGAGCGGTACCGTCTGGGAGGCACGCTTGCCCAGCGGTGCCGGTAGTGCGATCGACAGCCCCTCCAGGGTGCTTTCCAGCGACAGACGCTGGGCATCGAGCTCAAGCCGGCCTTGCCAGGGGAAGGAGCCCGACAGCAGTACCCCAGGCTCGAGCCCCGCCCAGTCCAGCAGCGCCGGCGCTTCGGCGCGTCCTGACAGCGCCACGCTATCGTTGCTGCCCTGAAGGTCGGCCGCCACGCTACCACCGAGCACCTGGCCCTCAAGACGACCGGACAATCCACCTTCTTCGCCCCGCTGGGACCAGGTCAGGGGGCCGCTGACGTTCTCGAACTCGAGCTCGGTGCCCTGATGCACGACCCTCGACGCCCGGGCGTCGGCCTCGACCTTCAGGTCCAGGGCGTCCGGGTCGGCCATCGGCAGCGACAGCGACAACTGGCCAGTCACACTACCCTCGCCGCGCCAGTTACTGGCGGCCTCGGCGCCCTCCACCGGCATCTCTTCGAGAAATGCCAGCAACTGCGTCAGCGACGCCGACAGCGGCCCTTCGACGCTGAGGACCTCGTCGGCCAGTTTGACGCTGGCGCCTTCGGTCTTCACGCCCTGGCTCTCGGCATGGTCGACGCGCGCCTCCAGACTGTCATCCTCGACGGACAGGTGGCCGCTGACGTTGCTAAGCGCCGGCCAGCCTTCGGCGTAGGGCACCCGCCCCTCGACGATATCCAGATCCAGGCTGAGACTGCTGTCGAGCTTCTCGCTGTCGAGGTCGTCCTGCTCACGCAGCGGCACGTGCAGGCGCAGCTGCCCCTGGGGCACCCGTCCGGCCAGACCACTGGCCAGCCAGTCCGCGAGTTCGGCGTCCACATCGTTGCGCAACAGCGGCATCGGCAACCACTCGCTCAAGGCGATATCCCGGGCGTTGACGTCGCGCATGTCCAGCTCAAGACCGAAGCCCCCGCGACGATCGGCGGCGATGGCCAGACCAAAGCCCCCTTCCACCTCGGCGTCGCGCCAGCCGACCTTGAGGTCGCGTCCACTGACGAAGCTGCGCGGCCCGTCGTAGGACCAGATCACCTCGCCGGTGGCGTAGTCGAGCTGCATGGGGGCGGCAAACAGCTCAGGGAAATGCATCGATGCCTGGCCAGCGTCGACGAAGTCCACTCGACCACGGGTGCCGTCGGCTTCCACCCAGACATCCAGCGGGCCGCCGCCGGGCGCACTCTCCCAGGGATCGACCTCGACCCCCAGCGCGCTGACCCGGGCACGCCATTCGTCATCGAGCCTGCCAAAGCCCAGCCCGGTCACCTGACCGCGGGGCTTCAAGGCGTCCACCGCCCGGGCCAGGCCCTCAGGCAGGCGCAGACGCTCGCGCCACTGCGCCAGTGCACCCAGCTCGAAGCCGCTGGCGTTGGCCCACCAGCCGTTTTCACGACTTTCCACGTGCCAGTACTGGGGCAAGGCGCCACCTTCCGGCGCGGTTTCGCCGTCGTCGCCGGTCCAGCTCACGTCTTCGGCGTCACCCTCGAACCAGGCCTCCCAGTCATCGACGTCGCGTCTCAGCCACTGGCCGCGCAATTCGGCCCCATTGAGCACGATGCCACCAGGCGAGCCCTCGCCCATCTCCTGGGCGACCGCTGTCGCCATCTCGTCGCGCTGATTCAGCGCCAGGCGCGGTGCCAGTACATCGAGGCGCACATCCGCCAGGCGTCCGTTATCCCAGCGCGCCCAGACGGTGGCGTCCCCGCTGGCCTCATCGAAACGCAGCACGTCCTCGATGCCGATCAGTCGTGACAAGCCGGTCAGGCTGTCGAGCTGCATGGTGCCCTGCAGGGCGGCGCTGAAATTGCTTGCCTCGCGACTGCCCGGCGTCAAGGCCATGACGATCTCCATCGCCTCGGCGTCGCGATCCTCGATGAATACCTCACCCTCGATATGGGTGCGCATCTCATCGCCGGTCATCAACAGCCGCGGCGCATGCAGGGTGGTCACCTCGCGGCGCCCGTGCAGCACCACGCGCAGGTCATCGACCCAGGCACGTTGGCGCAGCATGACGCCGACCCAGAAGTCCAGACGCTCGAGGTCAAACTGCCCTTCGGGCATCAGTTCGGGGGGGATACGCGCCGGCTGTGGCCACAGCCAACGACGTTCGCGGTCCTGATAAAGGTGGAGGGTGACGCCCTGGAAGTGGGCCTTGTCGACCACCGGCAGCCCCTCGTCAAGGCTCGCCAGGGTGTCCAGGCGCACTTCACCGCGCTCGACCTGCAACAACGGATAGCTGCCCGTGGCGTCTTCGGCCTCGAGTCGCAGCCCGTCCAGGGTCAAGCCGGGGTCGAGGCCGTGCAGACTGCCTTCGAGACTCACCAGATGGGTCTCCGCCTCGAAGCGCGACGCTATCATCTCGACCAGTCGATCCTCGAGGCGATCGACCTGGCCCAGCGACACGCGCAGCACCAGCGACAGCAGCGCGGCCATCGCCAGCACTACCGCCACCAGCGTCAACAACCAGCGAGTCAGCAGGCGGATCGGCCTCATCGGATCACATCAGCACGATGTCGTACTGCTCCTGGGAATAGTGGGTCTCGACCTGAAAACGAATGGTCTTGCCGATAAATTCCTCGAGATCGGCGACCGCGGCCGACTCCTCGTCGAGCAGTCGGTCCACCACCGCCTGGGAGGCCAGCACCGCGTAGGTTTCGGCATTGTAGGCGCGCTCTTCACGCAGGATCTCGCGAAAGATCTCGTAGCACACCGATTCCGGCGTCTTGAGGGTGCCCCTGCCCTGGCAGGAGGGACACGGCTCGCACAGGGTCTGCTCGAGGCTTTCACGGGTGCGCTTGCGGGTCAGCTGTACCAGCCCGAGCTCAGTGACGCCGGTGCATTTGGTCTTGGCGTGATCCCGTTCCAGCGACTTCTCGAGCATCCTCAGCACCTGGCGCTGGTGCTCGGTGTCCACCATGTCGATGAAGTCGATGATGATGATGCCGCCGAGATTGCGCAGACGCAGTTGACGGGCGATGGCGGTGGCCGCTTCGAGGTTGGTCTTGAAGATGGTTTCTTCGAGGTTGCGGTGACCCACGTAGGCGCCGGTGTTGACGTCGATGGTGGTCATCGCCTCGGTGGGGTCGATCACCAGATAGCCGCCGGACTTGAGCTGGACCTTGCGCGCCAGCGCCTTCTGGATCTCGTCCTCGACGCTGTACAGATCGAAGATCGGTCGCTCGCCGGCGTAATGTTCGATGCGTCCCACCGCCGAGGGCATGAACTCCTCGGCAAACTCGACCAGCTTGACGTGGTTTTCGCGGGAGTCGATGCGCACCTTCTCGATATCGTCGCGCATGACGTCGCGCAGGGTGCGCATGAACAAGGGCAGATCGTCGTAGATGACGCTGGGTGCCGGCGCGGTCAGCCGACGTTCGCTGACCTTGCGCCACAGCCGCAGCAGGAAGTGCATGTCGGCGACCATCTCCTCGAGCGTCACGCCCTCGGCGGCGGTGCGCACGATAAAGCCACCGGAGACCTCGATCTGCTGCTCGGCCGCGGCTTCCTCGACCAGACCGCGCAGGCGCTCGCGCTCGGTCTCGTCCTCGATGCGTTGGGACACGCCGTTATGAGGCGAGTCCGGCATGTACACCAGGTAGCGCGACGGTACCGACAAGTGGGTGGTCAGGCGAGCGCCCTTGGAGCCGATGGGGTCCTTGGTGACCTGAACCACCAGCGACTGGCCTTCATGCAAGAGCTGCGAGATGGACGGCTGGTCATCACCGTTGGCGCTGTGCTCACCGACATCGTGGGCGTGAATGAAGGCTGCACGAGACAGGCCAATATCGACAAAGGCCGCCTGCATGCCGGGCAGTACCCTCACCACCTTGCCCTGGTAGATATTGCCGACGATGCCACGACGCCTGGCCCTCTCTATGAAGGCCTCCTGCAGCACGCCGTTCTCCACCACGGCCACGCGGGTTTCCATGGGCGTCAGGTTGATGAGTACTTCACCACTCATTCGGCAGTCCTTGTCCTTTGATGTCTCGCGCCATTATGACATAGCCGCTGGCGGTTGCGATGGCGCTGGCGCCGGACCTCCCGTCCGGCTCGACTGAAGCAGCACACGCCTGCCGGTGGCCCAGCGGGTGGCTCGCCGTCTCGTCGAGCGGCGGCGCCACTACACCTTCACGCCACCCTCACGACACCGTCAAAATAAAGCGCCGTTCCACACAGGCACGCGCTGTCGGCGCAGCAGGCTCGCCGTCTCGTAGAGCGGCAGCCCCACCACCGCGGAATAGCTGCCTTCGACGCGCTCGACGAAGATCGAGGCGAGCCCCTGGATGGCGTAACCGCCTGCCTTGTCGGCAGGCTCACCGGTGCGCCAGTAGTTGCGAATCTCGTCGTCCTGGAGCTCACGCATCAGCACATCGCTGACGACCGTTGCCTCGAGCACCCCGGCGGGTCCGCTGACCGCCACCGAGGTCATCACCTGATGCCAGCGCCCGGACAGCGAGCGCAGCATGACAAAGGCGTCCTCGGCGTCGACAGGCTTGCCGAGAATCTCGCCGTCGCGCACCACCGACGTGTCGGAGCCCAGCACCGGCAAGTCGAGGCCCGTCTCACGCCTGGACCTGGACTCAGACCCAGTCTCGGCTTCTGCCCCAGCCACGGCCTTGGCCCGGGCCAGGCGGGCGACGTAATCCCGGGCCGCTTCACCAGGATGCGGCGTCTCGTCGATATCCACCGGCGCGATCTCCACCGCCACACCGATGCTCGCCAGCAGCTCACGCCGCCGGGGCGAGGCAGAGGCCAGGCGCAGCACCGGGGAACTCACATCAGCATCGAGGGGCTCACTCATCGCTTGCGTCTCCAACGCTTTCGTGGGGGCTCAGGTCATGAGGGATTCAGGTCTTGGCGGAACGCCGGCCGATGGCCTTGAACAGGGTCGCCAGCCAGGGCCACAGCGCCGCCCCGATCAACGATGGCATCAGAAACGACAGGTGCATGGAAAACGGGCCGAACAGGGTACGCAGCCACTGTTCCACCAACTGCACCAGTCCCAGCAAGACGAAGATCAGCACCGCCTGCTGGAGCAGCGAGTAGGTCCTGAAGCGGGGGTACACCAGCGCCGAGAGGAAGGCCAGCAACGACAGCGTCAGCGCGCTCTGCCCGAGCGGCGCCCCTTCGATAAGATCCAGCAGCAGGCCCAGCACGAAACCATGAAAGACGCCCACCCGGTCGGGCTGTGCCATGCACCAGTACAACAGCATCAGGCCCAGCCAGTCGGGCCGCCAGACCTGCCAGCCGTCGGCCATGGGCATGACCTGCAGACACAGCGCCAGAGACAGGGTCAACCATACCCACACCAGGCTGACGCGAGGGGTAGCGGCCATCAGTCGTCCTCCTCGTCTTGCTCGGGGGGCGTCAACAGCTCACCCAGGCGGCGGGCTGCCTCGACGGCCTCGGGGTCCAGTTCCGGGTGCCAGCGTCCTCGCGAGACGTCGAGCGCAGGCTCCGGCGGAAACAGCAGAAGGAAGTGACGCGAGCGCTGCAACTGGGCGACGGGAGCGGCGCTGACCGTGGCGAAGGGCTCGCCAGGATCGTGGCTGACGTCGCTGACCCTGGCCACCGGATAACCCGCAGGAAAGCGTCCGGCCAGGCCGGAGCTCATCAGCAGGTCACCGACGCGAATGTCGGCGGTATCCGGCACGTGCAGCACCTTCAGCGCGTCGTAGCTGCCGGTACCCTGGATAATGAAGCGAAGCCCGTTGCGATTGACCTGGATCGGCAAGGCGTGACTGGCATCGGTAAGCATCAGCACGCGGCTCGAGTAGGCGGAAAGCTCGCTGACCTGACCGGCGATACCGGAGGAGTCCATCACCGGCTGACCGACATAGACGCCATCGCGGCGGCCACGATCGATCACCATCTGGTGGGTGAAGGGGTCGGGATCCAGCGACAGCAGTTCGGCGGTGAGGTAAGGCACCTCGTGATCCCGGGCGGCGTCGAGCAGCTCGCGCAGGCGCACGTTCTCGGCGGTCAGGCTGGCCATGCGCTGTACCCGATGGGACAGGGTCAGCAGCTGCTCGCGCAGTCGCGCGTTCTCTTCCACCAGCGAGCGTTGCTCGGACAGCGCCAGGGCGCCCCAGTTGAGCACGTCACTGGGCAGACTGACGGCCCACTGGATCGGCGCCACCAGCGTCGACAACTGGGCACGCACCGATTCCATTCGGGTGAAGTGGGTATCGACAAACATCAGCCCGCCCGCGAGCACCGCACACAACAGCATGCGGTACCCGGGCACGGAGCCATGCGAGAACAGCGGTTTGATAGGCCGACTCCCTGGAGGTCCTGGGCCAGACGTCGTCAGTCGCTGGAGAGCAGCTCGAAGGTGTGCTGATCGATCATCTCCAGCGCCTTGCCGCCACCACGTGCCACGCAAGTGAGCGGGTCATCGGCGACCACCACCGGCAGGCCGGTCTCCTCGGCGATCAGCTTGTCCAGATCACGCAGCAGCGCGCCACCACCGGTCAGCACCAGGCCGCGCTCGGCGATGTCTGATGCAAGCTCGGGCGGTGACTGTTCCAGGGCGCTCTTGACCGCCGACACGATGGAGCCCAGCGGCTCCTGCAGGGCGTCGAGGATCTCGTGGGAATTGAGGGTGAAGCTGCGCGGAATGCCTTCGGCCAGGTTGCGACCGCGCACGTCGATTTCGCGCAGCTCGCCGCCCGGATAGGCACAGCCGATCTCTTCCTTGATGCGCTCGGCGGTGGCTTCGCCGATCAGGCTACCATAGTGGCGCCGTACATAGGAACTGATGGCCTCGTCGAAACGATCGCCGCCGATGCGGATGGACTCGGAATAGACCACGCCATTGAGCGAGATGATAGCGATCTCGGAGGTACCACCACCGATGTCGACAACCATCGAACCCTGCGCCTCTTCCACCGGCAGCCCGGCCCCGATGGCCGCGGCCATGGGTTCCTCGATCAGGAAGACTTCACGGGCACCGGCGCCCTCGGCGGACTCCTTGATGGCGCGACGCTCGACCTGCGTGGACATGCAGGGAACGCACACCAGGACCCGGGGGCTCGGCGTCAGGAAGGTGCTCTGATGCACCTTGCGGATAAAGTACTGGAGCATCTGCTCGGTCACGGTGAAGTCGGCGATGACGCCGTCCTTCATCGGACGAATGGCGGTGATGTTTCCGGGGGTGCGGCCCAGCATGCGCTTGGCATCGGCGCCGACCGCAGCAACGCTGCGCATGTTGCCGGACTGCCGAATCGCGACCACGGAGGGTTCATCCAGGACGATCCCGCGATGACGCACATAGATGAGCGTATTGGCCGTCCCCAGGTCGATCGACAGATCGCTGGAAAACACACCTCGTAAACGTTTGAACATGGATAAAGATACCTAGTGCAGACCGGAAACCCTGTGCGGACGCAAACGGTATCACTGACCCCCCCTAGCGGCAAGCGTGATGCGCGTCTCCCTTGACCGGCAAGACCTGCCCGACGACGCGCGAATGTGGTACCTTCTGCGGTCATTTCATGGACCCCTTCCGTCGAGGAATTGATCATGGCGCTTGAACACGCCGAGGTCCTCCGTGCCGCTCACCTGGCCCGGATCGACCTTTCTGAGAATGACGCAGCCCACTATCACGACGATCTCGGCCGGATCCTGGAGATGGTCGATCAGCTCCAGGCGCTCGACACCGAAGGCGTCGCCCCGCTGGCTCACCCCCTCGATGCCACCCAGCGCCTGCGCGCCGACGAGGTCACCGAGAACGACCAGCGCGAGCACTTCCAGCGCTGCGCTCCCCAGGTCGAGAATGGCCTGTACCTGGTGCCGCGGGTCGTCGAGTGACCCCGCGCCCCACCCTTCTCGACATTGGATTCACGCATACAGGGAGCCAGGCCCATGCATGACAGGACACTGACCGAGATCAGCCAGGCGCTCGACGCCGGCGAGATCTCCAGTCGCGAGCTGACCCAGGATCTGCTCGGACGCATCGACCGCCTCGACGGCACACTCAACAGCTTCGTCAGCGTCACCGCCGACCAGGCGCTCGAGGCCGCCGAGGCCGCCGACCAGGCCCGCGCCCGCGGAGAAGCCGGCCGCCTGACCGGCGTGCCGCTGGCACTCAAGGACATCTTCTGCACCCAGGGGGTCAAGACCAGCTGCGGCTCGAAGATGCTCGACAACTTCGTCGCCCCCTACGACGCCACCGTGGTGGAAAAGCTCAAGGCCGCCGGCACGGTCAGCCTGGGCAAGACCAACATGGACGAATTCGCCATGGGCTCCTCCAACGAGTCGAGCTTCTATGGCCCGGTCAAGAACCCCTGGGATCTTGACGCCGTCCCCGGCGGCTCCTCCGGCGGCAGCGCCGCCGCCGTCGCCGCGGGCCTGGTGCCGGCGGCGCTGGGTACCGATACCGGCGGCTCGATCCGCCAGCCGGCAGCCTTCTGCGGCATCACCGGGCTCAAGCCGACCTATGGCCGGGTCTCGCGCTACGGCATGATCGCCTACGCCTCGAGCCTCGATCAGGGCGGCCCCATGGCCCGCAGCGCCGAAGACTGCGCCCACCTGCTCAACGTCATCGCCGGCCATGACGTGCGCGACTCCACCAGCGTGGCCCGCGGTGTTCCCGACTACACCGAGGAGCTCAGCGCGCCGCTGTCCGGCCTCAAGATCGGCCTGCCCAAGGAATACTTCGGCGACGGCCTCGATGCCGGCGTCAACCAGGCCATCGGCGAAGCGATCAAGGTCTACGAATCGCTCGGCGCCAGCGTGCGCGAGGTCAGCCTGCCCCACACCGCCTACGCCATCCCGGCCTACTACGTGATCGCGCCGGCGGAGGCCTCCTCCAACCTGTCGCGCTACGACGGCGTGCGCTTCGGCCATCGCTGCGACAACCCCGAGGACCTCATCGATCTGTACAAGCGCTCCCGCGCGGAGGGCTTCGGCGAGGAGGTCAAGCGACGCATCCTTATCGGCACCCACACCCTGTCCGAAGGCTTCTTCGACGCCTACTACAAGAAGGCCCAGCAGGTTCGCCGACTGATTCGACAGGACTTCCTCGACGCCTTCGAAGAGGTCGATGTGCTGATGGGCCCCGCCGCGCCGACCCCGGCCTTCGACCTGGGCGCCCAGAAGGACCCGGTCTCGATGTACCTGCAGGATATCTACACCATCGCCGTCAACCTGGCGGGCATCCCCGGCATCAGCGTTCCGGCGGGCTTCGCCGGCAAGCGCCCGGTGGGCCTGCAGATCCTCGGCACCCACTTCGCCGAGACCCGTCTGCTCAACGTGGCTCACCAGTTCCAGCAGGCCACCGACTGGCATTTGAAGCGTCCCGAGATGACCGAGGAGAACTCCTGATGCAGTGGGAAACCGTCATTGGTCTCGAGGTGCACGTCCAGCTCGCGACCCGCTCCAAGATCTTTTCCGGCTCCTCCACCGCCTTCGGTGCCGAGCCCAACACCCAGGCCAACGCCGTTGATCTGGGCCTGCCCGGCGTGCTGCCCGTGCTCAACGAGCAGGCGGTGGCGATGGCGTTGAAATTCGGCCTCGGCATCCATGCCGAGATCCCCGAGGTATCAGTGTTCGATCGCAAGAACTACTTCTACGCCGACCTGCCCAAGGGCTACCAGACCAGCCAGATGTACCATCCCATCGTCGGCGCCGGCGAAGTGGAAATCTGCCTGGAGGACGGCGAGAACAAGATCATCAGGGTGCACCACGCCCACCTCGAGGAAGACGCCGGCAAGTCGCTGCACGAGGACTTCCACGGCATGACCGGCATCGACCTGAACCGGGCCGGCACGCCGCTGCTGGAGATCGTCTCCGAGCCGGACATGCGCTCGGCCAAGGAGGCGGCGGCCTACCTCAAGGCGATCCACTCCATCGTCACCTACCTTGGCATCTCCGACGGCAACATGGCCGAAGGCTCGATGCGCTGTGACGTCAACGTCTCGGTCAGACCCAAGGGTCAGCAGGAATTCGGCACCCGTGCCGAGATCAAGAACGTCAACTCCTTCCGCTTCGTCGAGCGCGCCATCGCCTACGAGGTCGAGCGCCAGATCGAGCTGATCGAGGACGGCGGCAAGGTGGTGCAGGAAACCCGCCTTTACGACCCCGAGGCCGACGAGACCCGCAGCATGCGGACCAAGGAAGAAGCCAACGACTACCGCTACTTCCCCTGCCCCGACCTGCTGCCGGTGGTGCTCGACTGCGCCTACGTCGACCACCTGCGCGAGAGCCTGCCCGAGCTGCCCGCCGAGAAGCGCGCGCGCTTCCAGAGCGAGCTGGGACTGTCCGCCTACGACGCCGGCGTGCTGTCGGCCAGCCGCGAGATGGCCGAGTACTTCGAGCAGGTCAAGGACATCTGTGGCGACGCCAAGCAGGCCGCCAACTGGGTCCAGGGCGAGCTGTCCGGCGCGCTCAACCGTGACGGACTGGACATCTCCGACAGCCCGGTCAGCGCCGAGCAGCTCGGCGGCCTGGTCAAGCGAGTGATCGACTCGACCATCAACGGCAAGGCCGCCAAGCAGGTGTTCCAGGCGCTGTGGAACGGTGAAGGCGACAGCGCCGACGCCATCATCGAGGCCAAGGGCCTGAAGCAGGTCACCGACACCGGCGCCATCGAAGCCATGGTCGACCAGGTGATCAGCGACAGCCCCGCCCAGGTGGCCCAGTACCGTGACGCCGAGCCCGACAAGCGCGGCAAGATGATCGGCTACTTCGTCGGCCAGGTGATGAAGGCCTCACGCGGCACCGCCAACCCCCAGCAGGTCAACGCCCTGCTCAAGGAAAAGCTCGACGCCCTGTGCTGATGGGCGCTACGGCGACCACCGGCGATGGCAGCGCCATCGCCGGCTTCCACTGGCTTTACCCAAGGAACCCGCGATGTCGGACGATGTCGGTACCCGCCTGAGGGCCCTGCGAAACCTGCGCAATATCTCCCAGCGCGAGCTGGCCAAGCGCTGCGGGGTGACCCATTCCAGCCTGTCGCTGATCGAACAGGGCAAGGTCAGCCCCTCGGTCAGCTCGCTGAAAAAGATCCTCGACGCCATCCCGATGAGCGTCGGCGACTTCTTCACCATGGATCTGGAGAGCAAGAACCAGGTGTTCTACAGCGCCGACGAACTGACCGACATGGGCAGCGGCGACGTGGTGTTCAAGCTGGTGGGCGCCAACCGCGAGTCACGCGCCCTGTCGTTTCTGATCGAGACCTACCCCCCGGGTACCGATACCGGCCGCGAGATGATCACCCACCAGGGCGAGGAAGCCGGGGTGGTGCTCGAGGGCGAGATCGAGATCACCATCGGTGCCGAGACCCGGGTACTTGGCGCCGGCGAGGCGTACTACTTCGACACCAACGTGCCCCACCGCTTTCGCAACCCTAGCGAGACCCTCTGTCGGCTAGTCAGCTGCACCACCCCGGCGCGAGCCTTCTAGCGAGCGGCGAATACCGTGGCGTCGGCTTAGCGGCGCCCGCCCAGTTCCTGCCATCTGGTCAGCTGCACCACCCCAGCCCGTGCCTTCTAGCAACGCTCGGACACTGACAGCCCCCTACCCTTCGGCACTGCCCGCCCTGCAAACCACAAAAAAGGCCACGCAAGGCGTGGCCAATCAGGGAGTCATCTCCCATCAGTGCGCGTTAATGACATCGGACCGGGAGTCTAGTTCAAGGCGATCCAGACGCTCTTGAGTTCGGTGTATTCGGCCAGCGAGTGGTGCGACTTGTCGCGGCCATTGCCGGACTGCTTGACCCCGCCGAAGGGCACGCTCTGGTCCCCGCCTGCCCAGTTGTTGACGAACACCTGGCCCGACTGCAGACGACGACTGACCCGCATGATGCGATCGACGTCCTGACTCCACACCCCGGCGGCCAGCCCATAGACCGAGTCGTTGGCCAGGGCGATGGCCTGCTCTTCGCTGTCGAAGCCGAACACCGACAGCACCGGGCCAAAGATCTCTTCACGCCCGATCGTCATGTCCTCGGTGACACCGTCGAACACCGTCGGCTGGATGAACAGCCCCGGCCCGTCGAGCGCCTCGCCGCCGGCACGCAGCCGTCCGCCTTCTTCCTGCCCCTGGCGAATGAAGTCGAGGATGCGACGGTGCTGGGTCGCATCGACAATCGCCCCCATGAAGCTCGACGGGTCCAGCGGATCCCCCGGCTGCATCGACTCGGCCGCCGCCAGCAGGTGCTCGATAAAGGCCTCGCGCACACTGTTCTCGACCAGCAGCCGCGAACCGGCGATACACACCTCCCCCTGGTTGTGGAAGATCGCCTCGGCGGCGTGGTGCGCCACCTGGGCGAGATTCCTGCAGTCGGCAAACACCAGATTGGGGCTCTTGCCACCGCACTCCAGATAGACCCGCTTGAGGTTCGACTGACCGGCGTACTGCATCAGCTGCTTACCGACCGCGGTGGAGCCGGTGAAGGCCAGACAGTCGACGTCCATCGACAGCGCCAGCGCCTTGCCCACGGTGTGACCAAAGCCCGGCAACACCTGCAGCACGCCGCGTGGCAGGCCGGCCTCCTGGGCCAGGGCAGCCAGACGCAGCGCCGACAGTGGCGACTTCTCCGATGGCTTGAGGATGACGCTGTTGCCGGCGGCCAGGGCCGGTGCGATCTTCCAGGCGGTCATCATCATCGGGAAGTTCCAGGGCACGATGGACGCCACCACCCCGATCGGCTCGCGCAGCACCAGCGCGAGCGCCTCTTCGCCGGTGGGCGCGACCTCGCCATAGAGCTTGTCGATGGATTCGGCCTGGTGACGCATCGCGCCGATGGCGCCGGCCATGTCACCCAGCGCGCTGGTGATCGGCTTGCCCATGTCCAGAGTGTCGAGCAGCGCCAGTTCGTCGCGGTGGGCCTCCATCAGCTCGGCCAGCCGCAGCAGCACCCGCTTGCGCCGGGTCGGCGCCAGGCGCGACCATTCACCACCATCGAAGGCGCGCCGGGCGTGGGCAACCGCCAGCTCGGCATCGGCCTGATCACAGCTTGCGACCCGCGCCAGTACTTCCCCCGTGGCGGGGTTGATGGTCTCGAAGGTCTCGCCGCCGGCGGCGTCGACGAAGCGATCATCGATATAGGCGCGGGTTTCCAGCCGCGCTGTCAGGGTGTCGGCCATGGCCTGCCAGCCAGCCTTGTCGAGGGGACGACTCATGCATCAGCCTCCTCGGCGGCGGTGATCTCGACGCCCTGGGCGGTCAACCGGCGCAGCGTCTCGTCCAGCGCCTCCCGGGCAAGACGCACCAGTTCGTCGATTTCATCGTGGCTGATCACCAGGGGCGGTGAAATGACCATGGTGTCTCCCACCGAGCGCATCACCAGGCCTGTCTCGAAGCAGATATCGCGACACAGGTTGCCCACCGCCAGCGACTTGTCGAAGCGCTTGCCGCTGTCCTTGTCGGCGACGATCTCCAGGGCGCCGATCAGACCCAGCGAGCGCGCCTCGCCGATCAGCGGGTGGGACTCCAGGGACTTCCAGCGCGTCGCCAGGTAAGGCCCCAGATCATCACGCACCCGCTCGACCACGCCTTCGGCCTGCATCAACTCAAGGTTCTTGAGCGCTACCGCGGCGCACACCGGATGCCCCGAGTAGGTGAAGCCGTGGTAGAACTCGCCACCCTCGTCGATCAGCGTCTCGGCGACACGATCACCGACCAGCACCCCACCGATCGGCAGGTAGCCGGAGGACAGCCCCTTGGCGATCGGCATCAGGTCGGGCTTGAGGTCGTAGTGGACGCTGCCGAACCACTCGCCCAGACGGCCGAAACCACAGATCACCTCGTCGACCACCAGCAGGATCTGGTGGCGCTCGAGCACCTCCTTGATCGCCGGCCAGTAGCTGTCCGGGGGAATGATGGCGCCGCCGGCACCCTGTACCGGCTCGGCGATAAAGGCCGCGACCTTGTCGGACCCCAGCTCCTGGATACGCGCCTCGAGCGCCTCGGCGCAGGCACGACCGAAGGCCTCCGGGGTCTGATCACGCCCTTCGCCGAACCAGTAAGGCTGACGGATGTGGGTAATACCCGGCACACAGGGACCACCCTGTTCATGCATCGGCGCCATGCCGCCCAGGCTCATGCCGGCCACGGTGGAGCCGTGATAGCCGTTTTCGCGACCGATGATCCACTGCTTTTCTGGCTGGCCCTTGAGCGCCCAGTAGCGACGCACCATCCGCAGCACGGTGTCGTTGGCCTCGGAGCCGGAACCGGTGAAGAACACCCGATTCATGTGCGCCGGTGCCAGTCGACACAGGGTCTCGGCAAGCTCCACCGCCGGTGGATGGGTGGTCTTGAAGAAATTGTTGTAGTACGGCAGCTGGGTGAGCTGCTCGCTGGCGGCGTCCACCAGCTCCTGACGCCCATAGCCGAGGTTGACGCACCAGAGTCCCGCCATGCCATCGAGGATGCGATGCCCATCCGCGTCCTGGATGTAGACCCCCTCGGCGTCAACGATGATACGACTGCCTTCCTCCCCGAGCGCCTTGAAGTCGGTGAAGGGGTGCAGATGGTGTTCGCGATCGAGCTCTTTGAGCCGTGCGGCGCCTGGCGAGGTCATGGCCAAGTCTCCCGATATTGGTGAGTTGCTTTGTTATGGTTTACTCAACATAACCACCCTTCTCGTGAAAGCCAAGCCTAGCGCAGCATTTCCTCAGAAAAAAACCATAAGTCACTGATTATTAGTCTACGACCATCGCACAATGTCGATATTTTTTATTTTTAGCCACAAAAAAAATTGACAACAAACGGCCAAACGACCAACTTTCATTGACGCCAAACGGCGCTCTCCACACCTTCCAACAACAACCGGGGCCACCATGAAACCACCATGTCCTTCGCCGACGGGCCGGCGAAAAACCCGATGCGTGCCTTTGCTCTTGCTGTCGCTCTTGCTGCTGTGGGCGAGCCTTTCCACCGTCCAGGCAGCACCCCAGCTGAGCGGCCCGGACATCCTGCTCGAAGGGGTCGCCACCGACGTCCAGGCCAGCGGGCTTGATCCCGACCGCCCCTGGCACATCGACGACGGCACTCGCCGCCATCCGCTCGAGGTCGACGCCGACGGGGTCGCGACGCTCAGCCTGACCGTCACCGACGGCCCACGCACCCTGTCGCTTTACGACGCCTCCAACACCCCCGCCGCCACCCTCGAACTCGACCCTGTTCCCGCCTGGCTCTCGCTATTGCCTGCCCTGACCGCCATCACCCTGGCGCTGGCCTTCCGCCAAGTCATCCTGGCGCTGTTTGCCGGGCTGTTGCTCGGCGGCTGGGTGCTCCACGGCATGAACGCCGGCGCCGTGCTCGGCGCCTTCGGTGACTCGGTCAACGTCCACGTGCTGTCCGCCGCCAGCGACAGCGACCATATGTCGATCGTGCTGTTCTGCCTGCTGATCGGCGGCATGGTCGGCATCATCTCGCGCAACGGCGGCACCCGCGGCATCGCCGAGCGCATCGCGCGAGTGATCCGTGGACGACGCCAGGCGCAGAATTCCACCGCACTTTTGGGTCTGGCCATCTTCTTCGACGACTACGCCAATGCCCTGATCGTCGGCAACACCATGCGCCATATCACCGACCGCGTGAGGATCTCGCGAGCCAAGCTGGCCTACCTGGTGGACAGTACCGCCGCACCGGTGTCCGCGATCATGCTGGTGACCACCTGGATCGGCTTTCAGGTCGGGCTGATCAGCGAGGCGATGGATGCCATCGACGACTGGAACGAGTCCGCCTACTCGGTGTTCGTCAACGCCATTCCCTACAACGCCTATCCGATCCTGGCGCTCGCCTTCGTCTTCCTGGTGGCCTGGAGCGGTCGTGACTTCGGCCCCATGCTCACCGCCGAGCGCAAGGCACTGTCCGAGCCCGGCGCCCGCCAGGCAATGAGCAGCCGGGAAGCCATCGTCGAGGAAGCCGACATCCCCACCAAGGAAGGCATTCCGACCCGGGCGCTGAACGCGGTGATACCGATGATCGTGCTGGTGGCGATCACCCTGGGCGGGATCTACGCCACCGGTCTCGCTGCCCTCGGCGGCGGTGACCATGAACTGCGCGACATCTTCGGCGAGGGCGACTCCTTCAGCGCCATGATGTGGGGTTCGCTCGCGGCCTGCGTGACGGCGGTGATCATGACCCAGGTGCAACGACTGATGAGCATGACCGAAACCGCCCACTACTGGTTCGAGGGCGTCAAGTCGATGCTGCTGCCGATCACCATCCTGATGATGGCCTGGGCACTGGCGAGCGTGAACGAGGACCTGCACACCAGTGACTTTCTGGTCACGGTGCTGGGCGATAGCCTGTCACCGCAGTGGATGCCGGCGGTGATCTTCGGCCTGGCCGGCTTCACCGCCTTCGCCACCGGTTCGTCATGGGGTGTCATGGGCATCATGATGCCGCTGGTGGTACCGCTGGCCTGGGCCGTACTCGAGCACAATGGCATGGCCGGCACCGCCGAAGGCATGCCGCTGCTGTACGCCTCGGTGGCGGGAGTACTGGCCGGCGCGGTGTGGGGCGATCATTGCTCGCCGCTGGCCGAGACCACCCTGCTTGCGGCCATGGCCAGCGGCTGTGATCTGATCGACCACGTCAGGACGCAGCTGCCCTACGCCATGCTGGTCGGCATCGTGGCGCTGCTGTTCGGCGCACTCGGCACCGGTTTCGGCCTGCCCTGGTGGCTGGGCCTGGCGGGAGGCGTCGCCACCCTGACCGCGGTGCTGTTCACCCTGGGCCAGCGCGCGACCGCGGCAACGAAGGTAGCGACGGCCAGCGCCTGAGCGCCTCCGGGCGCTGGCGAACCAGCGCCCGCTCCGTCCAGCGTGCCGACTTCCGCTACCACTACCATCCCAACGACAGCGCCGCCCTCCTGGGGCGGCGCTTTCGTTGGGATGACTTGAGGTGTTGTGGCGACTTCAGGTGTTGTGACGACGTTGCGAAAGGGTGCCAGCACGACGTGGTGACCCTGTGACTACGGCACCGCTGTCATCTGCTGAGTGATGGGTCGCCAGGAGGCCTGGGGCGATGACCCCGTCGCAGGCTTACTCCTGCTCTTTCATCATCTCCTGACGTTTTTCGGTGGCGGCCGCACTGCCTTCGAGCAGTTCGGCGTTGTAGCCATCCATCTTGCCCTCGGCATTGCCCGGGTCCGAAGTGCCCTCGAGCATTTCCTGACGCTTCTCGGTAGCCGCGGCGGACCCTTCCAGCAAGGTCTCGTTGGTCTGATCCATCATGCCTTCACCGGGCTGAGAAGTGGCCGCCTGCTCTTCCATTTCCTGGCGATGCTCATCCTGGGCACTAGACTCCGCCAGGGCCGTCGCCGCGCTCAGAGACAGCAGCGAACCCGCAAGCACCAGCATCAAAGACGAACGCTTGATCACCATGGTCATCTCCTTCGATTCCTTGAGAGGGGGCATCCAACTGCGAGCATCAGGGGCGATCCTCACCGTTTGAGCATAGAAGGATCTCTATGCCTGTCGAGGCAGCGGACAGCTTTTCCCCACCGACAGTGGTAAGTCGGCACAGTATTCATCGAAGCATGCAGAACACAGCGTCAAACACACCGCCTGGCTGACGTCATTGCCCAACTCGGCACGACGCCGACGCCCAGGACATTAGGCGCTGTCCGAAAAGTCGACGAGCGAAGGTTAGACAAGGCAAAAATCGGTGAGAAAGCGCAGTTTACGGGGTGTAAATGAGCATTTTGATCCGATTTTTAACGCCGTATTACCGAGTGCAGGCACTTTTCAGACAAGCCCTAGTGCGTCGCACAGGCAGCAGCAAAGCCCTTGAAGATGGCGTCATACAGCGGATGGGACTGGGGCTCCCACTCCGGATGCCACTGCACCGCCAGGGTGAACCCCGGCGCGTCAGCCACCGAGATGGCCTCCACCAGCCCGTCCGGCGCCAGCGCCTCGACGCGCAGCCCCTCACCAAGTCGATCGACACCCTGCTGATGCAGCGAGTTGACCCGCGTGCTGGCCTCGGGGTAAAGCGCGGCCAGACGGCCACCTGGCTGGATCTCGAGGTCGTGTACCGGCGCATACTGCTCGGCCTTTTCACCCTCCGGCTCGCGGTGATCCAGCCGCCCCGGCACCCGCTGCACCGCCTGATGCAGGCTGCCGCCGAAGGCCACGTTGAGCTCCTGAAATCCTCGACAGATGCCCAGGAGCGGCAATTGCTGCTCCAGCGCCAGCGGCACCCAGCTCATGGCGGCGGCGTCGCGATCCACGTCGTCCCGGGTATTCTCCGGTTCGCGTTCAGCACCGTAGCGCTCGGGCAGTACGTTGGTGTAGCTGCCGGTCAGCACCAGGCCATCGAGGCGCGCCAGCAGCGCCCGGGCATCTTCCTGGCCCTGCCCTTGCCACACCGGCAGCATGATCGGTTCAAGACCGTAGTCACGCAGGGCGCGCAGATACTTGTCGGTCACCATGTGGGCCGGGTGACCCTCCACCTCTCGACGGCAGGCGATGACGCCAACCAGCGGACGAATGTTCATCGAACTCCTCGCAGCTCTATCCGTTGTTATGGTTTCCTCAACATACCTTGGTCGGATTTTCTTGCCAAGCCCGGCGCGGAAAATCTTGACAGAAAGACTAACAACAATCTGTTTTTATTGCCTTTTATAAAACTAAAGACCGCTCGACTCCTCGACATGCCCCTCACCTCTACGCGTAAATAATTTGACACCATGGCCCGGTCAGCGAAACACTAGCCACATCACAACGAACCAACAAAAGGTGACAGCATGGGCACCCCCAGCGTCGACGAAGCTCGCGACTTTCTGGCCCGACATCCCGAGGTCGACAGCGTAGACCTGCTGATCAGCGACATGAACGGCGTGCTGCGCGGCAAGCGCATCCCCCGCGACAACCTCGAAAAGGCCTACGCAAGCGGCATCCAGCTCCCCGGCTCGGTGTTCGCCCTCGACATCACCGGCAATACCGTCGAGGAAACCGGGCTGGGACTCGACATCGGCGATCGCGATCAGGTCTGCCGTCCCATTCCCGGCACCCTGATGGTCACGCCCTGGCAGCGCAAGGGACGCCAGGCGCAACTGCTGATGAACATGCGCGACGACCAGGACGGCCCCTTCTTCGCCGATCCCCGCAACGTGCTGGCGCGCCAGGTCGAGCGACTGGCCGAGCGCGGCCTCAAGGCGGTGGTCGCGCTGGAGCTCGAATTCTATCTGGTCGATCGCCAACGCGACGAGATGGGTATGGCCCAGCCCTGCCGTTCCCCGGCCAGCGGCGAGCGGGCGAGCGATAGCCAGCTGTATTCGATCAACGAACTCGACGAGTACGCCGACTTCCTCGAGGAGGTGCACGCCGCCGCCCAGCTACAGCAACTGCCGCTGGACACCGCGCTCAAGGAGTGCGCCCCGGGGCAGTTCGAGATCAACCTGATCCACGGCGATGACGTGATGAAGGCCTGCGACAGCGCGGTGCTGCTCAAGCGCCTGATCAAGGGAGTGGCACTGCGCCACGGCTTCGAGGCCACCTTCATGGCCAAGCTCTACGGCGGCGAGGCCGGCAACGGCATGCACGTCCACATGAGCCTGATCGACGAAAGCGGCGACAATGTCTTCGCCGACAGCGATGGCGACCCGCTGGGAACCCCTGCCTTGCGTCATGCCATCGGTGGCCTGATGGAGCTGATGCCTGCTTCGATGGCGCTGTTTGCGCCCAATCTGAACTCCTTTCGACGTTTTCAGCCCGGCCTCTATGTGCCGATGACGCCGACCTGGGGCTACGATAATCGCTCGGTGGCACTGCGGATCCCCTCTGGAGCCAACGCCGCCCGCCGGGTAGAACATCGAGTAGCCGGAGCCGATGCCAACCCCTATCTGCTGCTGGCCACCCTGCTGGCCTCGGTCTGTCACGGTCTGGAAACCGCTGTCTCGCCGGGGGAGTCCGTCACTGGTAACGCCTACCGCCAGTACGAGCCCACCCTGACCAACAGCTGGTCAAAGGCCCTCGACCTGCTGGAGCACAGCGAACCCCTCGGGGAAGCCTTCGGCCAGGCGTTTCTCAAGGTGTTTCTGGCCAACCGTCGCGCCGAGCGCGAACTGGCCATGCAAAGCGTCAGTCGCCTGGAGTACGACTGGTACCTGCGCCACGTCTGAGCGCGGGAAATCACGACGCTATCGCCCCGGACTCCCGTACCGGGTAGGGACGCCCTGTGCGCTCGCCCGGCACGAACGCAAGACCTCAACAACCCGATATAACTCACAGCAATCACGGGTACCTCCCTCATGACAACCACAACGCCCCTTGTCATCGATCCAGGCCTCGCACTGGAGGTGACGCCATGACCCAGACCAACGCACCGTCCACCCATCCCTTCGCCCCCGGCAAGCCCAGCCAGAAGGGCAAGGGTCGCACCTTTGCCATGGTCGCAGGACTCATTGCCCTGGTGGCCGGCCTGACCTTCCACCACGAAGCCGGCACCCCCTTCGGCTGGATCAGCCTGGTGCCTTCGCTGATCGTGCTGGTGGTGGCGATTGCCACCCACAGGACCCTGGAGGCCCTGGCCATCGGCGCGCTGTCCGGGCTTATCCTGATCGAGCCGAGCGACTATATCGGTGCCCTGGCCGACGTCTCGCTGTCGGTCATGATGAACGAGACCATCGCCTGGCTGATCCTGGTATGCGGCCTGATGGGTGGCTTTATCGCCATGCTCGAGAAGTCCGGCTGCACCCTGAGCTTCAGCCACTTCATGAGTCGCCTGGTCAAGACCCGCCGTCAGTCACTGCTGTGCACTGCGGTACTGGGACTCTTGATCTTCATCGACGACTACCTCAATGCGCTGGCGACCTCGGCGGCGATGAAGCGGTTGACCGACCGTTTCGGCGTATCGCGGGAAAAGCTTGCCTATATCGTCGACTCCACCGCCGCCCCGATCTGCGTCCTGGTGCCGATCTCGACCTGGGCGGTGTACTTTGCCGAGCTGCTGGAAACCAACGGCGCCACCGATGGCCCCGGCATGTGGCTGTACATCCAGTCGATTCCCTACATGCTGTATGGCTGGGTCGCCATGGGCCTGGTCTTTCTGGTGGCCATGAGCATCGTGCCTGACCTTGGCCCGATGAAGACCGCCGAGGCCCGCGCCCGCGCCGGCCAGACGATTCCCGACGGCGCCCCGGATGAGCCGCTTGGTGACGACACCCCGCGTGGCAACCCCTGGCTTGGCCTGTTCAACTTCGTCGCCCCGATGGCGGTGCTGATCGGCGCCAGCGCCTACTTCGAGATCGACCTGCTCAAGGGCGTCATCGCCGCCACCCTGTTCACCATTGTGCTGTTCCTGGTGCAGCGCCTGTCCACCTTCTCGAGCCTGATGGACTCGATCATGGACGGCTTTCGCACCATGATGCTGCCGCTGGCCATCGTCGCCGTTGGCTTCGTGCTCAAGGAGGTCAACGACCAGCTCGGCATGACCCAGTTCATGATCGACGCCCTGGCGCCCTACATCACCCCGGCGCTGCTGCCGGCCATCGTCTTCATCTCCATGGCGGTGGTGGTATTTGCCACCGGATCGTCCTGGGGCGTGTTCGTGATCTCGATCCCCATCGTGATCCCGATGGCCGCCCATATGGAGGTGTCGATGCCACTGGTGGTGGGCGCCCTGCTGTCGGCCTCGAGCTTCGGCAGCCACGCCTGCTTCTTCTCGGACTCCTCGGTACTGTCATCCCAGGGCAGCGGCGTCCTGCCGATGCAGCACGCCCTGACCCAGCTGCCCTACACCCTGATCGGGGCAACCGTCACCAGCCTCGGCTTCGTGGCGCTGGGCTACGCGCTGGTGTAACGAAACCGGGAGCGCAATGCGCTCCCGGTTTTCGTATCGCGACACACGCCTAGATCGAAGAAAGACCGTACTTGTCGAGTAGCTCCACCAGCATCCTGCCGCTATTTACCCGGTGCTCCCGGTGATGGTCCCTGGCGGCGATGACGTCACCATTCTGAATGGCCTGGACAACGGCCCGATGGTCGTTGTTCGATGACGTCGGCCGTGGCCGTAGTCCCAGGGTCAACATGCGCACACGGTGGGACTGATCCCAATAGGTGTTGACGATGGTGGCGATGCGGCGATTGCCGCACAACTCCACCAGCAGCAGATGGAATCGCTCGTCCGCCGCTGCCCAGCGGGTCAGGTCGTCATCGGCCAGGGCGTCGTCCATCTCATCCACCGCATCCATCAACTGGCCGAGCTCCTGGTCGGACAATCCGCGTCGTGCCAGCAACTCGACCGCCTGGGTCTCGAGCGCCGTCAACACATCGTATATCTCGACCATATCCTCGGCCGATACCGGCAACACTCGCATACCGTGGCGCGGCCTGATTTCCACCAGCCCTTCATTGGCCAGCCGAATCATTGCCTCTCGCACGGGCGTCCGGCTCATGTCGAGCAGTTCCGCCAACTCCTTCTCGAGGCGGAAGGATCCCGAGGAAAACTCGTTGTCGAGTATCCGACGCTTTATCTCGTAGTACGCCTTTTCCGGCAGCGACAGCTTGTCCCCCGGAGGCCCCTCGCCCCTGCTCGCCGGCACGGGTCGAGAAGACGTGTCTCTTGAGTTCATCGCTGCAAATCCTCAGCTTCCACAGACGTCACTGGACACACAAAGCCGCCTGCCTTCTCTGGCAGAGGTGTAGACAGCCTCTTCGATGTTCATGTTGGCGAGATAGTCAGACGCGGTATTTGCCAACCTCGACCGCCCCATCAAGCCATCCACCACATGGCGGCTGAACCGATAGACGCAGTCCCCGCCAAAACCGTGATCCACCCACTCATAGTCGATATCCTGCCACAGATTCTCCCCGTGCCTTCTGTAACCCAGGGTGCCATCGCCTCTCAGCACCAGCACACCCTCGCTTCCTTCGATGGTCATTTCGCCCATGGTCAGCCGCCGGTTTTCGGCGCAATGATCGGACAGGCGGTTGCCATCCAGAACGGCGCGAACCCCACCGGCACACTCCATGATGACATGCCCCGCATCCTCACCGGAGATAGCAGGGTTGAGGCGCCTCAGTTCGGCATAGACAGCGGACACCTCGCCGAAGAGATAGCGAAAAGTGTCGATCCAATGTATCCCGGTCTCGTGGATCAGAAACCGCTCCATCTTCTGAAAGTACGGCTGCCTCTCCAGATAGGCCTGCGGCCCCTGTCCATCTCCAGGGCGCAGCCGGAACGTCGCCTGATAGATCTGTCCCAGCCTGCCCGCGGCGATCTGCCGCTGAATCTCCTCGTACCAGGGCTGAAACCGGACGTTTTCATGAACGATCAGTTCAATCCCGGCTTGCTCGGCCAGGGCGACGGCTTGGCGCGCCTCCTCCAGGCTTTTGCAGAACGGCTTCTGGCAGATCACGTTCACCCCGCGCTCCGCCGCCAGGCGGATCAAGGCCAGGTGTGAAGAGGGCGGCGTGATGATATCCAGCACGTCGGCGCGCGCTTCCTCCAGCATCGCCAGGACATCCGAGTAGACCTCCCAGCCCCCATGACGCTTGGCCACCTCCCGAGCACGAGAGGTGTCCTGATCACACACGCCCACCACCTGAACCTCGGGGATGCGTGACCAGGCGTCATATTGAAACTGGCTGAAGTATCCGGCGCCAACCGCCGCCACCCTTAGCTTTTCCATCAACAACCTACCTCCTGCGACCTGCCATTGTGAGCGGCGCACCACCCAACCATCAAAAGCTACTGGATCGGAAGCTCGACCAGCTGGGCCATGACCGCCTCGAACACCGCGGTCGTACCGGCATCCCCGCCCAGCTCGCAGGTCACCAGGGTGCCAGTGGCAAAGGCAGCGTCCACGGCCCCTCGCAGCAACTTGCCTGCCTTCAGCGCCGGCTCACAGTCGTGCTTCTCTCCCAGCCACTCCAGCATCATCACACCGGACAGCACCATGGCCGTTGGATTGGCGAGGCCCTTGCCAGCGATATCCGGCGCACTGCCATGGCATGGCTGAAAGACCGCGTGATCATCGCCGATGTCTGCGGAAGGCGCGTAACCCATGCCACCGATCAGACCGGCGCCCAGGTCGGACAGTATGTCGCCGAACATGTTCTCGGTGACCATCACGTCGAGATCCCAGGGCCTGGTGACCATGTTGAGCGCCGCCGCGTCCACGTACATGTGGTCGCAGTCGAGCTGCGGATGCGCCTCGGCCCGCTCGTCGAAGATCTTGCGGAAGAAGGCAAAGGACTTGAACACATTGGCCTTGTCGACACAGGTCACCCTGCCCTTCCCCCCCTGGGCCTGGCGGCTTTGGCCCAGCGCCAGGGTGAAGTCGAACAGTCGCTGACTCACATCCCGGGTGATGACCAGGGTATCGCGCGCTTCCTCGTCGCCCTTGATCTCGCCCCTGCCGTGAGACGCAAACAGGCCCTCGGTGGATTCCCGCACGATCACGAAGTCGAGTTCGTGGGCGCTGGGGTTATTGAGCATCGGCTGAAGCCCGGCGATGGTGCGCACCGGCCTGACCCCGGCGTACAGGCCGAAACGGAAGCGGAAGTCGATCTGTGGCGAGATCTCGGTGCCATCCGGATAGCGAACGTCCGGCAGCCCCATGGCACCCAGCAGGATCGCATCGGCTTCGTCGGCACGCTTCAACGAGGCCTCGGGAAGCGACTCCCCTGTATCCCTGAAGTGGGCGGCACCGGCAGGCAGCTCCTCGAAGCTCGCCGATACGCCCCCGACCCGCGCCATGGCTGCCTCCAGCAGCGTGACGCACGGCTTCATGATTTCCTGGCCAATGCCGTCACCGGGAAAGACAGCGATGGAAAAGTGGGTCTTGTTGGTCATTTGACAGCCTCTCGCTATTGTTGGTTGTTACTTGAAGAAGTCAGGCATCGGCGCCGGCGAGTGCCGAACGCAATCGGGTCAAGGGAGCACGCCAATGTATCGGCGCCACGCCGCGCACTGGCGCCTGAAACGAGGCAAGGCGGTCCCCCAGCAGGCAGCCAAGGTAAGCCCGATCGAGGTCGCTGCCGCCAAATGCCAGGCTCGATACGTGACCGAGTCGACGACTGACGACGCCATCCAGGTGAGGGCGACCCATCCGACCGGCGTCAAACGCCTCCTCCACTTGCTTGAGATAGGCCTTGTCGCTGTCTTCCAGCACGACACTCTGCTCCCCGGTCGGCGAGACCCGGATGACCCGATTGCTGACGATACTGGTGATCCAGGCCCCGCCTTCGACATCGAAGGTCACCCCATCGGGGAAGGTGCCAGGGCCGAACTCGCAGACAGTCTGGCGCTCGCCGAGTCGTCCCTTTTCCTCCACGGAAAAACGGCTCAGCCGGCGGGCAAAGGTTTCATTGACGTAAAGCCACCGGCCATCGGGGTGCAGGGCACACTCGTTGGTGTAACCCAGGCCATCGGCGACGATTCTGGCGTCACTGCCATCGGCGTTGGCCAGAGCAATAAAACCGTCGGCCACCGCCGCGCTGTACCCCTTGGCGCGGGGCTGCTGACGGGTACTGACGGTAATCCAGAGGCGACCGGCGCCGTCTCGATGAACGAAGTTGGTGGGAGGCAGGGCGACACCGTCGATCTCGGTCACCAATGGCTCCAGGGCGCCGTCGACGTGCAGCCGGAAGACGCCCCCCTGGTCTTCGCCCAGGTGGGTCGCGATCACACCGCCGTCGTCTTCCAGAGCAATACCGTTGGGACGAAGCTGGAAGCCCTGCTGGTTCGACAGGATGCGAAGGGCCGGCGCGCGATCTGCATGACGGAAGATCGCCACGCCACCGCTGTCGGTCCAGTCTGCGGTCATCAGCAGGCCACTAGAATGTGTCAGCACGCATTCGGGCCGACTCAAGTCGCCACCGCTATAGTTCAGCGCTTCGAGTTCGATCATGTTGTTCCTGGGGCTCGTTGTTCAGTTCTTGCGTTGGTCAGTCTTCTTGTTGTTCCGGGATTTCGATGTTCCGAGGGACCGTTTCCGTGGCCCTTTCACCAGCGTTTGACGACCAACTCGTTAACGTATACATTAACACATGCACAAAGCCGGTCAAGACCAGACCGCGTCAGCCACCCGGGCGACCGGCACAACAACAAGCGACGAGGAAGCCAAATGAAACGTCATGTCACGCCAGCAATCGCCCTGCTCATGGGTCTCTCCTTTCAAGCAGCCGCCGCGGACTACCCCGAACGCGACATCACCAATGTGGTCGTGTGGTCGGCCGGCGGCGGCACCGATGTCGCAAACCGGGTCGTCAGCGCAGAAATGAATGCCTTCCTTCCCAGGCGCATCAACGTGGTCAACAAACCGGGCGGTGTCGCCGGCTCCATCGGCATGAGCCATGTCAGCAACCAGCCTGCCGACGGCTATACGTTGGCAGGTCTGTCCGAATCGAATGTCGCCGCGGCGGTCCAGGGCGGCTGGGAAAATACCTTCGACAGCTGGTACCCCTTCATCATCGGGGGATCGCCGGATCTGATCTCCGTGGGCAGCAATTCGTCCTATACCAGCCTGGAAGAACTGGTGGAGGCGGCCTCCAGCGGCGACGTCACCATCAAGGCAGCCGCGGGGGGCTCGGGCTCCGTTCATCACCTCAATCTGCTCGCCTTCGAGAAAGGCACGGGGGCAGACCTCAACTTCATTCCCTACCCGGGTTCCGCGCCGGGCCAGAACGCCGCCATCACGGGTGAAGTCAGCGTGGTCATCACCTCTCTTGCCGAGCAGCAGCAACTGATTGCGGCCAATCGACTTCGGCCCCTGGCGGTGTTGACCGATAGCCCGGTCGACATCGAGGGAACCGGTGAAATCCCCTCTGCCTTCGACAGCTATCCGCAGTTGAAGGAATATCTGCCTATTCGACAGACCATCGGTTTTGCCGTCCGCGACGATGCCCCGGAGGAGGTCAAGGAGACCCTTGAACAGGCGTTCGAGCAGGCACTGGAAACCGACGCGGTAAAACAGTGGGCAGAGGACAACTACTTCCAGTTGTCCGGCAAGACGGGAGAAGAAGCTTCGGAGGAATTCTCTCGGCTCGAGTCCCTCTTCTCATGGACGCTGTATGACCTGGAGTCTGCTTCCATCAATCCGGAGGAATTGAATATTCCAAGGCCCTGATCGCGACTTCTTCGTTCCCGATAACCGAAGGCCCGGAGGCAATCGTTGCCTCCGGGCATTTTCCGGGCCACGTCAATACCTCGTAGAACATCAGGTTCACTGGACACATCATGGTTGACAGCAAACAGCTCCCTGAACCCGAGAATCAGGCAGGCGCCGCTTTCTCGGGGAACGACGAACTCATCCAGCGGCGACGCCGCGATTTCTTCACGAGCCTGGCACTGCTGCTGCTGGCATTCGCCATGCTCGCAAAATCCCTCACCTTCCCCATGACCGACAGCTACGGCGGTGTCACCAACGCCTGGTACGTTTCCCCCGCGCTGTTCCCTCTGTCGATCGCCGTTACCCTGGGGTTGGTGTCGCTGCTGTTGCTGCGACGCGCCATCCTCGATGGCGGCGCCAGACGTAGAGAGAGCGCCTCGAAGGGCCGATCGAAGGCGTCGTTTCCAGCTTCTGCATCCTGTCGTGTGGCCGTGATCATGGCCTTTATCGGTCTGTACGTTTACTCGTTCGTCCCCAGCGTCGATTTTGCACTGGCCAGCGCCCTCTTCCTCTTTCTCTTCATCACACCTTTCTATATCGAAAAGGTGGCTCTCATTCCCCTGACACTGGTCGGCGCCGTCATCGCTTGCGTGCTCATCACACTACTGAGCCATCGGCCCACATCTCAGCAGTACGCCCTGGATCTGGTAGCTATCGCCACGCTTCTGACAGTCGCCACCATCGCCTGGTGGTTGCTGCGCCATTCGCCTAGCGAATGCAGGAAACTGCGCACCGTCGTGCTGGTCAGCATTGCCGTTCCCCTGGTGCTGGTACCGATCTTCCGTTTCTTCCTGCTGGTACCACTCCCGGTGGAAGGTCTGGTGATAGACACCATGCAAGCCCTCGTCAGCCGCCTGACGGCCCAAGGTTAAGGAGACACTCGCATGGACTTTATCGCGCAGCTTTCGGTATTCGCGCATGCCATCTGGCAGATCCTTACCAACCCCGCCATGGTGGCGCTACTGCTGGGGTCGAGCTTCCTGGGTATCATCTTCGGGGCGCTTCCCGGCCTGACCGCGACGCTCGGGGTCGCCCTGCTGACCACGCTGACCTATTCGATGGACCTTCAGACCGCACTGATCTCGCTGATCGCCATGTACGTGGGGGCGGTGTACGGTGGGTCCTACCCGGCCATTCTCATCAATATCCCCGGCACCGCAGCAGGCGCCGCAACCGCCATGGACGGCTACCCCATGGCCCAACGGGGGGAAGGCGGCAAGGCGCTCGGCATGACCACCACCGCGTCCTTTATCGGCACCCTGATCGGCATGGTCGCGCTGATCGCCCTGGCACCGCTGATCTCCGAGGCTGCGCTGCAGTTCACGTCCTATGAATTCTTTCTTCTGGCGCTCTTCGGCATCATCATCAGCGGCACCCTGACGAGCAAGGACCTGGTCTACAAGGGATGGATCGCCGGACTGCTGGGCCTTGCGCTATCGACGATCGGTCGCGACCAGCTTCAGTTCTTCCCCAGGTTCACCTTCGGCCTGCCGGAGCTGGACGGTGGCATCGAGGTCGTTCCGGTGTTGATTGGCGCCTTTGCCATCCCGCAGATCATTCGTACCCTGCGCGACAGGGTAGCCCTCGGCAGTCCTCAGCCCGTCAAGCGCGTCCTACCCGAATTCCGTGCGGTCTTCCGCAATCTGCGCCACGTCATCCGTTCGGCGTTCATCGGCGTGGGTATCGGTGCCGTCCCCGGCGTCGGCGAGGATATCGCCGGCTGGGTGTCCTACGGCACCGCCCAGAACTCCTCTGCCCACCCTGAACGCTTCGGCAAGGGCGAACCTGCCGGCCTGGTCTCGTCGGAAACGGCCAACAATGCCTGTATTGGTGGTGCGCTCATTCCTCTGACGACCCTAGGCATTCCAGGTAGCCCGCCGGCGGTGATGCTGCTTGGCGCGTTGATGCTGCACGGCCTGAACCCGGGTCCGATGATCGCCATCACCCAGCCCAACTTCCTGGTCGAGCTTACCGCCATCATCGCCCTCGCCTCCCTGGCCATGTGGATCAACGGCATGTTTCTGGCCAAGCACGTCATCAAGGTGCTGCGGGTACCCTCGTCAATCTTTCTGCCGATTGTCGCGGTGCTGTCGGTCATCGGGTCCTACGCGCTGGGCCTCAGCCTGCTGAATCTTTACCTGATGGTGCCGATCGGCATCGCCGCCTACGTCCTGGGAGAGATGGACTATCCGATTTCGCCTCTGGTCATCGGCGTCATTCTGGGCCCGATGGCGGACGAAAACCTGCGCCGCGCCCTGATGGTGTCCGAGGGCAGCCTGATGGGGTTCTTCGAACGACCGGTGTCACTACTGCTGATCGCCGTGATCGTGCTGACCATCGCGTCTCAGATCCCGGCCTGGAAGCGCTATCGCAGCCGCCTTTGGAAAAAATTCAGAGGGCGTGCGCTAGCAGGCAAGCCAGCGCATGGCGCCGACGACCATCAGTAGCGTCACATCGACAAGGAGACGGGTGTCGGCACCGAGCTGCCGACACCAACGCTCATCCGCCCCGCTCTCATCAGTCACCGCTCTCATTCACCCCAGACAGGAGACATTCACCGTGCACGCCGTCATCGTCAGTTTTACCCCGCAGCAAGGGTGTGCCGATCGCCTCGAGGCACTACTGCTGCGCCAAGCCTCGGATAGCCTGGAAAAGGAACGTCACTGCCAGCGCTTCGATGTGGTTCGACTACGGAACGAGAACACCTTCGTCCTCTACGAGCTCTACCGGGACCAAGACGCCTTCAGATGGCATCTGGACACCGACCACTTTCATGCCTTCGATCAGAAGAGCGCACCGCTGGTGGCGGAGAAGAAGGTCCTTCAAGGAGACCTGCGCCAGGCTTGACGCAACCTGGATCTGCGAGCACACCAACCCTACAGCCACCCCATGGCCTGCATCGCCTGATTGGCAGGCACCAGCACGTAGCGTACGCACACAAACCCCACCAGGCTGAGTGCGAGGGTATAGGGTGCGGCCATCCACACCATGCGGCCGTAGGAAAGGCGAATCAGCGGTGCCACCGCCGAGGTCAGCAGAAACAGGAAGGCAGCCTGGCCATTGGGCATCGCCACCGACGGCAGGTTGGTGCCGCAGGCCACCGCCACGGCCAGCAGGTCGAACTGCTCGGCGCCGATGCGCGCAGCGCTTAAGGCCGAGTGGATTTCGCTGATGTAGACGGTGCCGACGAAGACGTTGTCCGAGACCATCGACAGCAGACCATTGGTCACGTACACCAGGCCCAGCTGCTCACTGCCTTGGCGTGACAGCACCAGCTCGATCACCGGTGCAAACAGATCCTGCTCGATGATCACCGCCACCACCGCGAAGAACACCACCAGCAGGGCGGTGAAGGGCAAGGCTTCCTCGAAGGCCTTGCCAAGGGCGTGCTCCTCGGTGACACCGAGAAAGGCGCTTGCCAACACAATGACGGCAAGCCCGATCAGCCCCACCGACGCCTCGTGGCGAGCCAGCGCCACCACCAGCCAGACCAGCACCGCCGCTTGCACCCATAACCTGGCCACCTCGATCAGCGACTGGCCTGCCCGCTCCTGGCGGTCGTGCTCGACCAGGATGGCGCGTACCTTGGCCGGTAGACGCTGGCCGTAACCGAAGCAGCGCAGGCTTTCCACCAGCAGGCAGGTGGCAAGGCCTGCCACCAGCACCGGCAGAGTGACAGGCGCCATACGCAGCACAAATTCGCCAAAGCCCCAGCCAGCCTGCTCGGCGATGATCAGGTTCTGGGGCTCACCGACCATGGTCGTGACACCGCCGAGGGCGGTCCCCATGGCGGCGTGGAGCAGCAGCGAGCGCAGAAAGCGACGATAGTCGATCAGGTCCTGGTGGCTGACCTCGGGGAGCCCGCTATCATCGCTGTGGTCATGATCGTCGTGCTGCCCCTTCATCGACGCCACCCGATGATAGATGGCGTAGAAACCCACCGTCACGCTGATCACCACCGCGATCACCGTCAAGGCGTCCAGAAAGGCGGAGAGCGCTGCCGTCGTCACGCAGAAACACAGCGACAGCAGGCGCTTGGACGTGACGCCGATCAGCAGGCGTGTGAACGCCTTGAGCAACAGCTGCTTCATGAAGGTGATGCCCGCCACCATGAACACCAGCAACAGCAGGACATCCAGGTTGAGCGCCACCTCGTGCATCACACTGTCGGGGCCGGTCATGCCGATGGCCACCGCTTCCAGTGCCAGCAGCCCACCAGGCTGCAACGGATAGCACTTCAGCGCCATGGTCAGGGTGAAGATGAACTCGACCAGCAACAGCCATCCCGCGACGAATCCCCCAGACCAGGCGTAGACCAGCGGATTGATCACAAGGCAGACCAGGATGGCGGTCTTGTACCAGTCCGGCGAGGGACCGATAAAGTTGCGAAAGAAGGCATGGGGCAGTGTCGTCACCATCGACCGGCTCCTTGTCGATACGGCGGCGTTTCAGTATGCCGGTGAAAAGCGGCGCAATCCGCGTGACTGCGTCAACAAACCGCCCTGAACCAACGGAGTATCGGCTTGTCACGCCTACCACACCGGGCTAGCGTGAAAGACGCCACCACACCGATGAGGAATCGCCTGTGAAATGGGCTCGCACCAGCCGTGACAAGATGCACCATCACGCCGATACCATCGGCAACCTGCTCGTGGAAGGCTTTCACTACCTGGGACTCTTCGTCATCGGCGGGATGATCGCCTGGGCCTCGGTGGTCGCCTTCCTCGACATGCTGACCAGTGGCCACGCCAGCGTCGACGACATCCTGCTGCTGTTCATCTATCTTGAGCTGGGCGCCATGGTGGGCATCTACTTCAAGACCAATCACCTGCCGATTCGCTTCCTGTTGTACGTCGCCATCACCGCCCTGACCCGCTACCTGATCGGTGACATTTCCCACCACCCCAAGCCCGACGCCGGTCTCTTGTACCTGTGCGGCGGCATCTTCCTGCTGGCCCTGTCCGTGCTGGCGGTGCGCTTCGCCTCCTACAAGTACCCCTCCAGCAAGCCCATCGACGCCCTCGGCAAGGTGGTCAACAAGACCAACAGCGATCTGTAGGGCGCCCGGGACCAGCGCCCCTGCCCTCGCCCACGTTCACGCCCACGTTCACGTTCAGGTTCACAACTACAGCGACGACAACAGCCCCCGCCAGCCAGCATCGAAAGATACCGGTTGGCGGGGGCTGGGTGTTTACGCGAAGGCTGAAGACCGGAACCAGGTTCCCGTCAGGACTCTATCAGGACTCTATCAGGACTTGTCGGGGGCACCCCGGACCACGTCCCACTGGGGCTGACCCTGCTCGATCAGCACACGCTCGCCGTCGGGGGCCTGCTCCAGACGCGCCACCTGACGCACGCCGTCATACTCCCAGGCCACGTCGTAGCCCAGGGTCTTTTCACGGGTGTCGTTGACGGTGTGGCACCGCTGTTCGGTGGTGGTATAGGTCTGGCCGGCCTCGACCCGACGCTGCACTTCGCGTCCGGCGAAGCCACCGCCGATGGCACCGGCCACGGTGGCGATCTTGCGGCCGCTGCCACCGCCAATCTGGTTGCCCACCAGGCCACCGACCACCGCACCGGCAGCGCTGCCCAGAATACTGTGCGGGTCCCGGGTCGGCGCCTGGCGTGTCACCTGAACGTTCTCGCAGACCTCTCGCGGCGTGGAGACGGTCTCGGTGACCGGCGTGACGGCGGTAATATCGGCGAACTGCGGCCCCTGGGGCGCCTGCTGCACCTGCCAGGCGCCAAATGCCAGGCCACCAAGGCCAAAGACCGCGAGGGTGGAACCGACGATGATCGACTTGCTCATGCTGTTCTCCTTGCTCCGCCAGGGCGCTCGCTTAGCGTGCGAGAGGCGCCACGGCAGATGTCTTGGCGATGTGATGACACTATCCTAGCCGTTATCGAACAGCGTTCGAAGAACCATGGAGCCACTTGCAAGTTGTTTGTGAGGCTGTCGCAACTCACCGACAAAGGTGCCCCCAATCGGCGACGATGGGCGCTGCTGCCCTCGCCTCTTATGCCATTGGCACACCCCTGCCCACACATCACAACGCCTCGCTGCCGGAGGCAGCGAGGCGTTGGGCGAGACGCGACAATGGGGCTCACAAGCCGGGAGCGCGGGCCACGAAGCATCCCGCTGCCATTGGCTTGCCCGCACTTGTCTGTGACACCGACCAGCGGCTAGATACCCAGCTTGTCCCGGGTCTGGTAGTACCAGGCGCCGATGGCGGACAGCGGCACCCTGAGCATGCGGCCGCCAGGGAACGGCAGGTGCGGCAGGCCGGCGAAGGCATCGAAGCGCTCGTCACGGCCTGTCATCACCTCGCTGATCAGGCGACCGGCCAGGTGGGTGCAGGTCACGCCGTGGCCGGAGTAGCCCTGGGCGTAGTAGACGTTGTCATTGATCACCCCGAACTGGGGCAGTCGGTTGAGGGTCATCAGGAAGGTCCCGCTCCAGGCGTAGTCCACCTTGACCGTCTTGAGCATCGGGAAGGTCTTTTCCATCTTGGGACGAATGACCGCCTCGATGTCCTGGGGGTCCTCGCCGCCGTAGTTGACTCCCCCGCCGTAGATCAGGCGGTTGTCGCGGGTCAGGCGGAAATAGTCGAGCAGATAGTTGCAGTCTTCCACCGCCATGTTGTTGGGCAGAAGCTCCCGGGCCAGATCCTCGCCGAGCGGCTCGGTGGTGATGATCTGGGTACCGCAGGGCATCGACTTGGCCTCGAGCTCCGGCATCACGCCGCTCATGTAGGCGTTACCCGCCATCACCACACGCTCGGCGCGAACGCTGCCGTTGCGGCTCTTCAGTACCACCGGCTGGCCGTGTACCAGCGACTCCACCGGGCTCTGCTCGAAGATCACACCGCCCAGGGATTCCAGCGCCGCCGCCTGGCCCAGCACCAGGTTGAGCGGATGCAGGTGACCGCCGGAGTGGTCCACCAGGGCGCCGGTGTAGCGATCGCTGCCCACCTCGCGGCGACAGGCGTCGCCTTCCAACAGCTCCAGCCCGTCGTGGCCGTAGCGCTGCCACAGCGCCTGATGCTCGCGCAGCCCCTTGAGCTGGCGCTCGTTGCAGGCGGCGAACAGGTTGCCTTCACGCAGGTCGCACTGGATGTCGTAGCGGGCGATGCGCTCACGGATGATGCGATTGCCCTCGAAGGCCATGTCGCCGAGGGCACGCGCGGTGTCGGCGCCGTACTTGTCCTCGATCACGTCCATGTCGCGGCTGTAGCTGTTGACGATCTGACCGCCGTTGCGGCCCGAGGCGCCGTAACCGACCCTGGCCGCCTCCAGTACCACCACCTTGAGCCCCTGCTCCGCCAGATGGAGCGCGGCGGAGATGCCGGTGAAGCCGGCCCCGACCACGCAGACATCACAGCTTACCTCTCCCTCGAGGGCCGGGCGCTGGGGTGAGGCATTGGCCGAGGCGGCATACCAGGACGCGGCATGCTGGACCTCGGTGGCCCCTCCACGGGGATCGGTAGCGGTGGAACGGCTGGACATGACGGACTCCCAAAGTGGTTATTTTATTCAACACTAGATCGCATTCTACGCGGCGAAAGGAGACATCTTCAAGATAAAGACATGGAATAATCACCACCACGCACCGACGCCATAGCCCCACAACGCAGCGAGCCAGGCACCTGGCCTGGCTCGCTGATGGTGCATCATGCCACCGTCTCGGGCTTGCGCCACCGTCTCGGGATCGCGCCACCTTCTCAGGCCTACGCCACTCTCTGAGCTTCGCGCCACCTTCTCAGGCTTGCGCCACCCCGGGACGTCCTCCAAAGCGGCGGCTCACACCCGCAACAGCAGGTGCTCACGCTCCCAGGACGAAATCACCTGAAAGTACTCACGGTGCTCGGCCCGCTTTACCGCCAGGTAGCTGTTGGTAAAGCGCTCGCCGAGGATACCCGCCAGGGCGTCACACTCGTGCAGCAGGTCCAGCGCCGGTCCGATATCGTCGGGCAGCTTGTTGCCGCCGGACCAGGCCGAGCCGACCATGGGCGGGCGGGGCTCCACCTGGCCGAGCATGCCGAGGTAGCCACAGGCGAGTGACGCCGCCATGACCAGGTAGGGATTGGCGTCGGCACCGGCCAGTCGGTTCTCGACCCGGGTGGCCTCGGGCCCGGAGACCGGCACGCGCAGGCCCACGGTACGGTTGTCCATGCCCCACTCGACGTTGATCGGCGCCGAGCCCGAGGTCTCGGTACGCAGCAGCCGCCGGTAGGAGTTGACGTTGGGGGCCAGCAGCGGCATCGCCGAGGGCAGGTAGCGCTGCAGGCCGCCGATGAAGTGGTGGAACAGACGGCTGGGCTGGCCATCCTCGCCGGCAAACAGATTTCGTCCGCTGGCCGGGTCGATCAGGCTCTGGTGAATGTGCATCGAGCTGCCCGGCTCGTTGGCCATGGGTTTGGCCATGAAGGTGCCGTACATGCCGTGGCGCAACGCGGTCTCGCGCAGCACCCGCTTGAACAGCACCACCTGGTCGGCCAGCGCCAGCGGATCACCGTGCTGGAAGTTGACCTCCATCTGCCCGGCGCCCTCTTCGTGGATCAGGGTATCCAGATCCAGATTCATCGCCTCGCAGTAGTCGTACATCTCCTCGAACAGCGGATCGAACTCGTTGACCGCATCGATGGAGAAACTCTGGCGACTGCTTTCCTGGCGACCAGTGCGCCCCACCGGCGGCTCCAGCGGGTAGTCGGAGTCGGTGTTGGTCTTGACCAGGAAGAACTCCACCTCCGGTGCCACCACCGGAACCCAGCCACGTGCCTGGTACAGCTCCAGCACCCGCTTGAGCACATAGCGCGGCGCCAGCTCCACCGGCTCGCCGCTCAGATAGTGGCAGTCGTGGATGATCTGGGCGGTGGGGTCGTCGGCCCAGGGCACCAGGAAGACGGCGTTGGGGTCAGGCACCAGCTCCATGTCCCGCTCGGCAGGATTCCAGAAGCGGATGTCGTCATCGTCGGGATAGCCCCCGGTGACGGTCTGGATAAAGATGGAGTCCGGCAGGCGCGGTCGTCCGCCGTTGAGGTACTTGCCCGCGGGCATGATCTTGCCCTTGAGGATGCCGGTAAGGTCGGTGACCAGGCACTCGACCTCGGTGATGCCGTACTGCTTGAACCAGTCGCTGAGCGCTGGGCTTTCCTGGCGGTTACTCATGAGAGTGTTCCGTTACGTGAGTGTCTCACTCGGTGGCCGAGCCCCGACGTCGCCGGGGCTCTTTCCTTGCAGGGCGGCCCGGGGCTCATCAACGCCCCTGGGCCAATCCCTTCACCGAGCCTTTACCTCTGACCACAGTTGCTGAAAGGTCTGCAGTTGCTGACCGGACAGGCTGGGGGTGAAGACAAGCCGCGCCATGTCCTCTTCGCTGGGCTGGGTCGGCGGCTGGGTCAGCACCTCGTCGAGATGCGGACGCGCCGCCTCGTTGGGGCTGGCGTAGTAGTTGTAGTTCGACAGCTGGGCACCGATCTCGGCGTCCAGGATGAAGTCGATGAACTTGTGCGCGAGCTCCGGGTTGGGTGCCTCGGAGGGGATGACCATGGAGTCGACCCACATCTCGGCGCCTTCGTCGGGAATCACGAAGTCCAGATGTTCGAAGGTCTCCGGGTCCTCATCCTTGAAGTACAGGTAGTCGCCGTTGAAGGACATGCCCACGTGGGTGACGCCCCGGGCCAGCTGCTGCAGGGTCGGTGTGCCGTCGGTGAAGCCCGAGAAGTTGTCGCGATTCTTGGTCTCGATCAGCAGTCTAGCGGCATTCTTCAGGTCATCCAGGCCGCTGCAGTCGAAGCTCGCGCCCAGGTAGGCGCAGGCGCTGCCGGTGGCGACCTGGCCGTCCTGGATCATCGAGAACGGATAGTCGCCGTTGACCTCGGGGTCGAACAGCAGCGACCAGCTCTTGGGCGCATCGGGGAAGGTCTCGGTGTTGTAGACAAGGCCCGTGGTGCCCCACTGGTAGGCGGCGGAGTACTCGGCACCGGGATCGAAGCTCGGATCCTTGAACTGCGCCATCAGGTTGTCGAAGTTCGGAATCTGCGAGCGGTCGAGCTTCTGGATCAGGCCGGTCTCGATCATCCGCGGAATGTAGTAGTTCGACGGCACCACGATGTCGTACTGGGAGGTGCCACCGGCATTGAGCTTGGCGATCATCTCCGGGTTCGAGTTGAAGTAGTTGGTCACCACCTCGACGTCATACTTTTCCTCGAAGGCCTCGATGATCTCGGGGTCCATGTACTCGGTCCAGTTGAACAGGTACAGCTTGCCCTCTTCAGCCTGGGCGACGCCTGCGAGCATGGCGGCGGCCACGGCGAGGCCCAGGGCGCTGCGAGTCTTGTTGAGCATCGTTGCTTTCTCCTTGTATTGCTTGGTCTTGTCTGGGTACGTCAGGTGTTGATCGATCTGTTCCGAGATCGCCTCTGTGTCCGCCGATGGCACAGGCGTCATGCCTTGCGCCGATTGACGACGAGGCTTGCCAGGGCGGCCAGCGCCACCGCCGCGATCATCAGTGTGGCGATGGCGTTGATCTCCGGTGACACCCCCTTCTTGATCGCGCCCCAGATATAGATCGGCAGGGTCGCGCTCTCCGGGCCGGAGGTGAAGAAGCTGATGACGAAGTCATCCACCGACAGGGTAAAGGAGAGGAAGAAGGCCGATATCAACGCCGGCTTGATGGTCGGCAGCATGAAGTGCACCACTCGCTTAAAGGGCGAGGCATAGAGGTCCTTGGCCGCCTCGAACAGGGACGGATCCAGACCCACGAAGCGCGAGTAGACGATCAGCGCGACGAACGGAATCTGGAAGGTGACGTGGGCGATGATCATGGTGCCCAGCCCCGGCCCCAGGAGCCCGGTCAGCTCATTCACCTTGACGAAGAAGGCCATCTCCGAGATACCGAAAACGATATCCGGCAGCACGATGGGCAGATAGATCAGCACGATCAGCCAGCCCAGCTTGCGGTGACGGTGGCGATACATGCCATAACCGATCAAGCAGCCGATCACCAGGGCGATCAGCGAGGACGTCAGCGCCAGCACCAGGGTGTTGCCGAAGGCGCTCATGATCTGGTCATTGGCGAACAGCTGGTGGTACCAGCGCAGCGACAGTCCGGTCATGCTGGCCGCGCTGTTGGCGGCGTTGAAGGAGAACAGCACCACCACCGCCAGCGGCAGGTAAAGAAACACCAGGGTCAGCCACCAGAAGGCACTCAGACCTCGCTTGAGTGTGCGCTTTCTCATATCACCACCTCCTCACCGCCGCCGAGTCGCTTGCCGATCCGGCGCATGGCATAGAGTCCGGCGAAGGTCGCCAGCAGCATCAGGATGGCGCCGGCGGCGCCCAGCGGCCAGTTCGACCCACCGGAGAACTGGTTGGCCACCAGATTGCCGAGCATCAACGCCTTGCCGCCGCCCAGCAGTTCCGGAATCACGTACATGCCGAAGGCCGGAATCGCCACCAGCACGATCCCGGCGAGCAGCCCCGGCAAGGTCTGGGGAAAGACCGCGTGCCAGAACGCCTTCACCGGGGTGGCGTAGAGGTCCTGGGCGGCCTCCACCTGGGCGGTGTCGAGCTTCTCGAAGGCGGCGTACAGCGGCAGCACCATGAACGGCAGGAAGTTGTAGACCAGCCCCAGGGTCACCGCGAAGTTGGACGGATACAGCCCCATGTTGGGGGCGATCAATCCCAGCGACTCGGCGACGCTGGAAAGCGGCGTCCCCGGCGCCAGCAGGTTCATCCAGCCGAAGGTGCGGATGACCTGATTGGTCCAGGACGGCACCACCACCAGCAGCAGCATGATCGGCCGCCATTTCGCCCGGCAGGTGGTGATGTAGTAGGCGATCGGATAGGCCACGATAACGACCAGGCCGGTCGCCACCAGGGTCTGCCACAGCGACCTCAACAGGGTGTAGAGGTTGCCCGGGCTCCAGCCCAGAAAACCGAAGCCGGCAAGCTGCTTGAACGAATCGAGCGACAGCGGCATCTGCGGCAGGCCATAGGGCCCGTTGGTCATGAAGGCCACGCCCATCAGGTAGGCGCTGGGCAGCACCAGAAAGACGATGATCCAGGCCGCGCCGGGTGTCACGGTAAAGAGAAGATGGCGCGCTTCTCTGACCATGCCCTGGCTGCGTCCGAGGACAGCGGTATCGGTCATGACATGCCCCCTCAGTTGGCCACGGTGACGAGGTCTTCCGGGGCGACCACCAGGGTCACCTCGTCGCCGACCTCGGGCAGTCGGCGCCCGCGATTGTTGATGGTGGCCTGCAGGGTGGTGTCACCGACCGCGAGACGGAACTCGGCGTGGCTACCACGATAGAGCCGTTCGGTGATCCGCCCGGCCAGGTGGTTCACCCCCTGATGACGTCCCAGACGCACGTCCAGCGTCTCGGGGCGAATCAGCAACAGCTCACCGCCTCCCTGCTGTGGCGTGTCGAGATCGGGCTCGAGCTCCAGCTCGCCAAGCTCGGTGGTCACGCGCTGGCCCTGGCGGGCGCTGATCGGATAGAGGTTGGCATGGCCCATGAAACGGGCGACAAAGGCATTGACCGGGCGCTCGTAGACCTCCCGAGGTGGCCCCACCTGCTGGATGGTCCCGCCATTGAGCACGGCGATGCGATCGGACATCACCATGGCCTCGTCCTGATCATGGGTCACGAAGACGAAGGTCATGCCCAGGCGCTTCTGTACCCTCAGCAATTCGACCTGTAGCTGGCTGCGAAGGCCAGCGTCGAGCGCCGACAGCGGCTCGTCCAGCAGCAGCACGTCGGGCTCGCAGACCAGCGCCCGGGCCAGCGCGATGCGCTGACGCTGTCCGCCGGAGAGCTGATCGATGCGCCGATCGATCAGATCGCCCAACTGGATGAACTCGGCGATGCGCTCGACCCGTGCCTCGCGCTCGGCACGATCGACACCGCGCATCTTGAGGCCGAAGGCCAGGTTGTCGCGCACCGACAGATGGGGAAACAGCGCGTAGGACTGAAACACGGTATTGACGCTGCGATGGTGCGGCGCCACCTCGGTGACGTCGCGCTCACCGATGGTCAGGCGTCCCTGGTCGGCGTCTTCCAGACCCGCCAGGATGCGCAGCAGCGTGGTCTTGCCACAGCCCGATGGGCCCAGCAGGGTAAAGAACTCGCCGGCCTCGATGGTCAGGTCGACGCCATCGAGTGCCACCGTACTGGCGCCGAAGCGCTTGTGCAGGCCCTGCATATGGATCGCGGAGGCGGTCCGCTCGGAGCCGGCGGCATCGACGCCCGAGCGTGCGCCATCATGGGGCTCATCCCGGCGCTGTGAGTGGCGCTCGGCGGTGGAGGTCTCGGTCATAGGGGCATTCCTCGTCGTTGTCGGCAGCTCACAGCCGATCGCGAAGCTTGTAGAAGTGGGTGGCCAGCAGCAACAGCGGTGTTCTCAACAGGCGACCGCCGGGGAAGCGACGATGGGGCATGGCGGCAAAGACGTCGAAGCGCTCGCTCTGCCCGGCGATGGTCTCGGCCAGCAACTTGCCGGCCAGTCCCGCCATGGCCATGCCATGACCGGAGTAGCCTTGCGCATAGTAGAGGTTGGCGGCCAGTCTGCCGAAGTCCGGGGCGCGATTGAGCGTGATGGCCACGTCACCGCCCCAGCGGTAGGCGATCTCGACATCGTCGAGCACCTTGAACAGGCGCCGGATCTTGCCGTCGATGCGCGCCTCGAGCCCCTTGGGCGGGCGCCCGTCGTAGCTGACTTCACCGCCATAGATCAGTCGTCGATCCGCCGACAGCCGATAGTAGTCGAGCACAAAATTGGCATCGGCCAGGGCGTCATTCTTCGGCAGCACCTGGGCCGCATGCTGCTCGCTCATCGGCTCGGTGGCGATCATGTAGTTGGCGCAGCGCATGATGCGCCCGCGCATCTCCGGCAACAGGTCGATGCCGTAGGCGTTGGTCGCCACCACCACGCTATCGGCGGTGACCTCTCCGCCGGCGGTCTTCACCCGTGCAGGCTCGCCTTTGGTCACCGCGGTGACCGGGCTGTGCGAGTGGAAGATAGCCCCCGCCTGCTGGGCGGCCCTGGCCAGGCCGAGGGTATAGTTGAGCGGATGCAGATGCCCGCCCTCGGCCTCCCACAGGGCCGCCGGGTAGGCGTCGGTGACCACATGTTCGCGCAGCGACTGCCCTTCGCGCCATTCCAGCGCCTGGTAGTCGTACTTGTGCGCCATGGTCTCCTGGAAGGCGCGCAACTCGCGCACATGGCGCGGCTTGACCGCCGCGTGCAGGTAGCCCCAGGCAAGGTCGCAGGGAATGGCGTGACGCTCGACCAGCTGTGCAGTCAGGCGCACCGCTTCGCGGCTCATTTCCCAGATATCGCGGGCCGCCGACAGGCCAAGCGCCTGTTCCACGGTGTCCATGTCGGTACCGAGCCCGGGCAGGATCTGGCCGCCGCTGCGACCGGAGGCGCCATGGCCGACGTCATGGGCTTCCAGCACCACCACCTTGTAGCCTTGCTCGGCCAGATGCAGCGCCGCCGAACAGCCCGTCACCCCGGCCCCGATCACGCAGACGTCAGCGCGAACGTCGCCCTCTAGCCTGGGTGTCGGCAACAGCTCGACCCGGACGGAATCGCGGTACCAGGAGGCGGCCTCGGACGTGGAGGAATCTGTCATAGAGAGTCCGTATTGGTTGCGCAATGCGCTTGTTGTTATTGAATCTCGCACCTTCGCATGAAGGTGACACCGACAGTGTGCCACTTTCTCGCCACCAGGCGTCAAGTATCCAATAACACTAAATTCCTGACTTCAACGTCAGCGATTCGATACCTAAAGCGGCTGACGCACCAACATCAACACTTCACGTCATGCATCCCGCTCGATGGAAGTCGCCTTGGCGACGCTCACGCTTCGAACGTAAGCCGGCGCGCCCGGAAGCGCTCGAATCCAAGATGCCAGACGTGGAAAACTCAACGCGGAGCAACGACAGAGCGTCAGTCTCTCGTTTCATCGCCAAGAGTATAAGCGAGACATCATGTCAGCGAAGCGAAGACGTTGGCGGTTTGATCAAAGATCCAGGAGGCGCCATCAGTCGCCTGATACACCCGCATCGCTCTTCCCCAGCGCCGCCAGAAAGGCTTCCAGCACCCGATGCGGGCGGCGGTCACGGCGGGTGATGGCGACGAACGGCGTCTCGTAGGCGGCACTCTCGGAGCACAGCTCGCGCAGTCGTCCCTGCGCGACCCAGAGATTGGCGTGGTGATCCGGCAGATAGCCGATGTAGGCCCCGGTCAGGATAAGAAAGGCCGCGCCTTCCCGGTCGGACGCGGTGGCGCTGGGCTTGAGCCCGACATGGCGCTCACGGCCGGCTTCCGACAGCGGATAGGACGGTACCACTGCGTCCCACTGCCCCAGCGCCTGCCACCCGCCCAGCGCCTCCAGCGCCGTCGATGGCTCGGCAAACAGCGGATGCCCCCGGCCACAGTAAAGCCCGGAGCGTTCGCTGTAGAGCGCCTGGCTATCGACGCTGGCAGGCAGGTTGACCGCAGGAACGACACCGACATGCAGGCGTCCGTCGAGCACCCCGCGGGCGATCTCGCCGGGAGGGTCCATGTGCATGTTGATGCGCACCTCTGGGCCCTGGGCCTTGAGGCTTGCCAGGGCATGGGTGATACGCATCTCGGGTGAGCTGACCAGGGTATCGGTGATGCCGATATTGAGTTCGCCGCGCAGGCTGTGGTGCAGCGCATTGACCTCGGTGCGAAAGGCTTCCAGTCCCGACAGCAGACGACGTGCCCCTTCCAGCACCTCCCGTCCTTCCTCGGTCAGGGCGAAGCCGCCCCGCCCCCGCCGACAAAGCTTGAGCCCCAGGCGCTTTTCCAGGTCGCCCATATGCAGGCTGATGGCCGAACGACTGATGCCAAGCTCGTTCTCGGCAGCGGAAAATCCACCGCACTCAGCCACCGCCTTGAACACCCGCAATAGACGAATATCGAAGTCGGTGACCGGGCTCTGCCGGCTCACGCGCTTGCTCCGCCGGACCGCCCTCGGTCTGCGCAGGCAGGACAGCGTGGATCGCGCCCCAGCCGATAGTGACGCCATTCACCACTCAGGCCGTCGAAGGTGGCAAGCCCCCGGTGGGGCGTGCCGGCCCCGGACAACAGCTTGACCGCCTCCAGCGCCTGGAAGCAGCCGATCAGCCCCACCAGCGGCGAGATGACGCCACTCTCGGCGCAGGACAGGGCCTCGTCACCTTGGTCATCGGGCGGATACAGGCAGGCGTAGCAGGGGCTCGTCTCATCGCGCGGGTCGAACACCGCCAACTGCCCGGAAAAGCGGATCGCAGCGCCGGAGACCAGCGGCACCCCGGCGGCGACGCTGGCGGCATTGATGGCGTAGCGGCTGGAAAAGCGATCGGTGCAGTCGAGGATGACGTCCGCCTCCCGCGCCGCCTGAACCAACCCCTCGGCGTCCAGATGGCGCTCGATGGCGCTGACCCGGCAGCTTGCATTGAGGGCGATGGCAGAGTCGGCGGCCGACAGGGCCTTGTTGCGTCCCAGGTCCTGCTCCTGGTGGGCGATCTGGCGCTGCAGGTTGGAGATCTCGACCACATCGGCGTCGGCGATGGTCAGCTGTCCGACTCCGGCGGCGGCCAGGTACAGCGCCACCGGCGAGCCCAGGCCACCGGCACCAACGATCAGTGCGCGCGACGCCAGCAGGCGCTCCTGGCCGTCGATGTCCACCTGGGGAAGCATGATCTGTCGGCTGTAGCGCAGCAGGTCCTGGTCATTCATGAAAACTCACTTGTCCTCGAACTCTTCGATATCCGGCACGTGCAGGGCGAAATCTTCCTTCACTTCTTCCATCACCACGTAGCTCTTCGATTCCTTGACCCCGGGCAGGGTCAGCACCACGTCGCCAAGTAGCTGACGATAGGCGGACATCTCGGGAATTCTGCACTTGAGAATATAGTCGAACTGCCCGGACACCAGGTGGCACTCCTGGATCTGCGGCAGCTTCGACACGGCTCGACGGAACTCGTCAAACACCGCCGGAGACTGGGTCTCCAGGCTGATCTCGACGAACACCAGCAGATTGGCCTTGAGCATGCGCGGGTTGAGGATCGCCTTGTAGCCACGGATCACCCCGGAGCGCTCGAGGCGCTTGACGCGTTCCAGACACGGCGTGGTGGACAAGCCCACCTGGGCGGCGAGATCCACATAGGACACCCGGGCGTTTTCCTGCAGGCAACGCAGAATCTTCAGATCGATACGGTCGAGGGAGCGGTTCTTGGTTTTCATTGTGGTCCTGAACGCTGGTCTGACGGCGAGGGGCACGCAGGGAAAGAATCGACCAAAAAGGCCTGGTCGCAAAGCATTTCACGACAATCTCTCGCGCCCAATCGCTTGGTGGCAAAACATTTTACTGATAATCAGTATCACATGCCCCCAACAGACTCCAGTCCCGGCTTCAACGTTGCATGCCCCACTGCCCCAGCGTCACCCGAGGGTGGCCCCCCAGGTCATGCACGCTGTCGCAGCGAACATAGCCCAGCGCTTCAAGATGCTCTCGCACCCGCTCGGCCTGCTCGTAGCCGTGTTCCATCAACAGCCAGCCGCCCGGCCGGAGGAAGCTCCGGGCGCGTTCGGCGATGGCAAACAGATCGGCCAGGCCATGGTCGGCGGCCACCAGCGCCGAGCTTGGCTCGAAGCGCACATCGCCCTGCCCCAGATGAGGATCCTGCGGGTCGATATAGGGCGGGTTGGCCACGATCAGGTCGAAGCGCTCGTCATCGAGCGCATCGAACCAGTCGCTCTGGCGAAATCGTACCGCCAGACCATGTCGCTCGGCGTTGCGCCGCGCCAGCGCCACCGCCTCAGGGGACAGATCGACGCCCTCGACCCGCCAGCCGGGGCGCTCGCTGGCAAACGCCAGGGCGATGGCGCCGGTGCCGGTGCCCAGGTCGAGCAAGGCGCCGGTGTGGGCGTCGCTCCTGGCATCGGGCTTGGTATCGGCCCGGGCCAGCGCGGCCTCCACCAGGGTCTCGGTGTCGGGGCGGGGAATCAGGGTGCTAGGCGAGGTCGCCAGGGCCAGCCCCCAGAATTCGCGTTCACCGGTCAGGTAGGCCACCGGCATGCCCTGGGCACGCGCCGCCACCCAGGCCTCGAAGCGGGCCCGGGCCAGCGTCGCCATGGGCTTGTCGCCCCAGGTGTAGAGCCAGGTGCGGTCGACCTTCATCGCCGCCATGGCCAGCACCTCGGCGTCGAGTCGCGGCGTCGGGCTGCCAGCGGCCTCGAGGCGGCGGGTCGCCCGGGCGATCAGCACATCACAGCGCATCAGCCGTCCTGTTGCAGAGCGGCGAGCTGCTCCGCCTGGTACTCGTGGATCAGCGGGTCGATGACCTCGTCGAGGCCGTCGCCGGTGACCACCTCGTTGAGCTTGTACAGGGTCAGGTTGATGCGATGGTCGGTGATCCGCCCCTGGGGGAAGTTGTAGGTACGTATGCGCTCGCTGCGATCGCCGGAGCCCACCAGCGAGCGACGAGCGTCGGCCTGTTCCTGGCGCTGGCTGTCCTGGGCCGACTGCTTTAGCCGCGCCGCCAGCAGCGACATCGCCTTGGCCCGGTTCTTGTGCTGACTGCGCTCTTCCTGACACTCCACCACCACACCGCTGGGCAGGTGGGTGATGCGGATTGCCGAGTCGGTGGTGTTGACGTGCTGACCGCCGGCGCCGCTGGAGCGAAAGGTGTCCACCCGCAGGTCGGCCGGGTTGATGTCGATGTCACTGACCTCGTCGGCCTCGGGCATCACCGCCACGGTGCAGGCCGAGGTATGGATGCGGCCCTGGGATTCGGTGGCGGGAACCCGCTGAACGCGATGGGCACCGGACTCGAACTTGAGCCGGGCGTAGACGCCCTCGCCCTTCACCCGAGAGATGATCTCCTTGTAGCCGCCCTGCTCGCCGTGGCTGGCACTGACCACCTCGACCTTCCAGCCATGGTTCTCGGCGTAGCGCGAGTACATGCGAAACAGGTCGCCGGCGAACAGCGCCGCTTCGTCACCGCCGGTTCCCGCGCGCACCTCGAGAAAGACGTTACGCCCATCATCGGGATCCTTGGGCACCAGCAGACGCTTGAGTTCGACCTCCAGCTCCTCGAGCTTGGCCACGCCCTCCTCGCGCTCCATCTGGGCGAGCTCGCGCATGTCGGCGTCGGCGTCCTCGGCCATCTGCTCTGCGGTGGCCACGTCTTCCTCGACGCCACGATAGCGGCGCCAGGCGTCGACAAGCGACTCGAGCTCAGCGTATTCGCGGGAGTAGTCGCGAAAACGTGGCTGATCGCTGATCACGTCGGGCTCCGACAACAGGGCAGAGAGTTCCTCGAAGCGGTCGACGAAGGCATCGAGGCGCTCACGCAGAGAAGCTTTCATCGGCAAATCCTTGAAATCATGTAAGAAGGCGCATTGCGGTCAAGCCAGGCCCGGCTAGTTCCGGGACTCGGGCTCGCCCAGCAGCAGTTCGACGGCAGCCTCGAGCAGGTCCTGGCGCTCATCGGCGGCGGCACCCCGCAGGGCCAGGGTGGGCTGATGCATCAGGCGGTTGGTCAACTGGTGGGCCAGGCGACGCACCACGGCCTCGGGATCCTCACCCTTGGCCAGGCGCTCCAGCGCCTGGGTCTGGGCCTCGTCACGCAGCCGTTCACCCTTGGCGCGCACGTCGCGGATCACCTCGCCGGCCCCGCGCACCCGGCGCTCCTTGTGCCAGTGGGCCACGCCGTGCTCGATCAGCGCCTCGGCCTGGTCCGCCGCCACCTGGCGGTGACGTCGGTTTTCCTCGATGACCTCGTGCAGGTCATCGACGGTATAAAGGAAGATGTCGCTGAGCTCGCCGACCTCTGGCTCGATGTCGCGCGGCACGGCGATATCGACCATGAACACCGGACGGTGGCGGCGACGCTTGAGCGCCCGCTCGACCATGCCCTTGCCAAGAATCGGCAAGGGCGCCGCGGTGGACGAAATGACGATGTCGGCCTTTTCCAGGGCGACGGGGATCTCGTCGAGGCTGATGGCCTGACCGCCCAGGCTGCCGGCCAGGGCACTGGCCCGCTCGCGGGTGCGGTTGGCCACCGTCAACTGGTGCACCCCGGCTTCATGCAGGTGGCGCGCCACCAGCTCGATGGTCTCGCCGGCACCGATCAACAGCGCCCTGGCGCGCGAGAAATCGTCGAAGATTCGACTGGCCAGACTGACCGCCGCGTAGGCCACCGAGACAGGGTTCTCGCCGATGGCGGTCTCGGTGCGCACCTGCTTGGCCACCGCGAAGGTATGCTGGAAGAGCCGCTCCAGCTCCCCACCTAGCCCGCTGGCGTCCCTGGCCGCCTGGTAAGCATCCTTGAGCTGGCCCAGGATCTGGGGTTCGCCCAGCACCATGGAATCGAGACCCACGGCGACGCGCATCAGATGGCGCGCGGCGTCGCCTTCCAGATAGTGGTAGGCGCAGTGCAGCAGGTCCTCGCGGGGCAATGCATGAAACCGACTCAACCAGTCGAGCACCTCGCTCTCCCCGCTCGACTCGGTCACGCAATAAAGCTCGGTGCGATTGCATGTCGACAGCACCGCAGCCTCATGCACACTCGGCAGCGCACGCAGCTCGGAGAGCGCCCGGGTGAGTTGCGAGGGGCCAAAGGCCACCTTTTCGCGCACCTCGACGGCCGCGGTTCGATGGTTGATGCCAAGGGCAAGCAGGGTCATGCGTTCGACGTCTTCATCAGATGATGTCCGGAGTGGCCAACCAGGCCGCTCCTGCAAGGCGCATATCCTACCATAGGCAGCTCTGACCTCGCTCCCCCGGGCATTGACCTTTGCCAAGACTCGCCAAGCCGTTATGCTGAGAATTCTCATGGAGAAGATGACGCCTCAATGCCCCCGAACGCGCGCCACGGAAAGCTGACCTGCACTCTGGCCACCCTGTCACTGACGGCGTGGCTCGCCGGCTGTCAGAGCTTTTCCTACAGCCCAGGCAGCGCGTCACAGGCTGACCCCATGGCCGGTGCTCCACCGATCACCCGTGGACTCGATGCCGACGGCCTGTCGACGCTGCTGATTGCCGAAATGGCCGGTCAGCGGGGCGACTATCGACGCGCCACCGAAGGCTACCTCAAGGCAGCCGAGCGCTATCACTCCGCTGCCCTGGTCGAACGCGCCACCCTGGCTTCACGCTTCACCGATGACACCGCCCTGATCGAACGCGCCGCGCGACGCTGGCAGGAGCTGGCGCCCGAGGCGCCGGTGGCCGCCCAGATCCTGGGCAACCTCGCCGGTGGTCGCGGCAACTGGGACGAAGCCCTGAAACAGCGGCTGATCGCCGCCGATGACGACACCGACATCACGCGCTTCGTCGATACCGCCCTGTCCAGCGGCGGCGATCCGGTGACGCTCGCCGGCACCCTCGAACAGGCGCTCGACGAGCCCACACTCCCCGAGTCGAGGAAAGACGACCTGCGCCTGGCGCTGGCCCTGACCGACTCGGCCCAGGGGGATCATGAGGGCGCCCAGCGACGAATTGCCGCACTGGGAAACAACAGTCGCGATAACCCCCAGCGGATTCTCGCCGAATCACGCATCGCCCTGGACGCCGGCAAGTACCACCAGGCCCGCCTGGCGGCCAAACGCGGCCTCAACCTCTCTCCCGGCGACCCCCGCTTTCTGTTGCTGATGGCGCGTGCCGACATTCGCCTGGGCAACCTGGTGTCGGCCGAGAGCAGCACCGACACCCTGCTCGAGACCCGTGGCGACAACCCCCTGTTGCGGGTCGGCCTGGCCCAGCTCTATCTGGAAGAAGGCCACCACGACCCGGCGCGCCGGCTGCTGCTGCCGCTGGTCGATGATCCCCAGGCACCCAGCGCCCTCTATCTATTGCTTGGCAGCATCGCCGAGCAGGAAGACGAGGTCGACAACGCCCTGCTCTACTATCGCCGGGTACCGCCGGGCCCTGACTTCCTGCTGTCGCGACAGCGCGCGGCCAGCATGCTGATCGAGGCCGACCGGCTGCTGGACGCCCGGGCCTTTCTACGGGTCGAGCGGCTGCGTCACGACGATGCCTATACCGGCCTGGTCATCACCGAAGTGCAACTGCTCGACCAGCAAGGTCTCGAGCCCGAGGCCGAGGCGCTGCTCAACCGCGAGCTGGCGCGCAGCCCCGAGGATGGCGACCTGCGCTACTTCCGCGCCATGCGTGCCTGGAGCGAAGGCGACCTGGACACCTCCGAACAGGATCTGCGCACCCTGGTCGAACAGCAGCCGGACAACGCCGTGGCGCTCAATGCCCTCGGCTACACCCTGGCCGATGCCGGCGATCCGGATGACCTCGACGAGGCCAGGCGACTGATCCAGCGGGCCTACGAACTCTCGCCGGACAACCCCGCCATCCTCGACAGCCTGGGCTGGGTCGCCTACCGTGAGGGCAAACCGGAGGTTGCGCTACCCTGGATCGAGCGCGCCTGGCGCGAGATCGCCGACCAGGAGGTCGCCGCCCACCTGATCGAGGTGCTGTGGGACCTGGGCCAGAAGCAGCGCGCACGCGAGCTGTTGCAAGAAGCCCAGCAACGCTTCCCCGAGCGCCCGCTGATCGTCGATCTCCTCGATCGGCGCCCCGAAATCAGGCCTGAGCCAACGGCAACAGCGCCTTGACTGCCCCGACACCACGACCACTACCCGCAAGGACCCCGCGATGATGTCTTGTTTTCGCCTGACCGCCGCCGCCCTGGGGCTCGGCCTGCTGGCCGGCTGTGCCACCTCCCAGAGCGTCACCGAGCCGCGCCAGGAGCGCCAGGCCGGTGACTGGGAAGCCCAGACCGAACAGGTGGAAGCCTTCACCTCCTGGAACCTGACCGGAAAGGTGGGCCTGCGCACTCCCCAGGAATCCACCAGCGCCAACCTCGACTGGCGCCAGACCCCCTACCACTATCGCCTGCTGGTCACCGGCCCCATGGGCGCCGGCCGCAGTACCCTGGAAGGACGCGACGGTCGCGTCTCGCTGACCACCAGCGAGGGTCGCTTCGAGGCCGACAGCCCGGAAGCCCTGATGGAACAGCGCCTGGGCTGGTCGCTGCCGGTCTCGAGCCTCACCGACTGGGTCCGCGGCCTGCCCGCCGACGACAGTGACTTCGAGATGACCGACGACGAACTCGGCTTCCCCGCTTCACTGGAACAGGACGGCTGGGAGATCGACTATCGCGGCTGGAAGGATGTGAACGGTACCTGGCTACCCAACCGGCTGGTGATGACCTATGACGACCTGCGCGCCACCCTGGTGGTAAACCAGTGGCAGCCACTGGAACAGTAGTCGCGCCGGCTCCCGCCCCGGATGGCGGGAGCCTGTCTCCCGGGTAAAATGAAGCACCATCGCCCTCTGCCTCCTGTCGACGTGCTCCTTGCAGCAAGCTCCCTATAGAGAGAAGCAACGAGAGCCATCATCGATCCCGGTCGCCGATGGCAGGCGCCGCCCCCAGTCACCGATCGCCATCACTTCGGTCAGCCGATCCCTGGACAGCACCCTTTATAGACTCCCCCATGCCCGACACCTCTTTCTCTTCCGATGCCAGCGCGCAGCAGACCCTGACGTTGCCGGCGCCGGCCAAGCTCAATCGCATGCTGCATATCGTCGGCCGTCGCGACGACGGCTACCACGAGCTGCAGACGCTGTTCCAGTTCCTCGACCACGGTGACGATATCCACCTGCGCCTGCGCCAGGACGGTGAGATAACCCTGACAGACCGTCTCGAGGGCGTACCCCGCGAGGCCAACCTGCTATGGCGGGCCGCCGACCTGCTCAAGCGCGAGACCGGCTGCGCGCTCGGTGCCGATCTAGGCGTAACCAAGCGCCTGCCCATGGGGGGTGGTCTGGGCGGTGGCAGCAGCGACGCCGCCAGCGTACTGGTCGGGCTGAATCATCTGTGGGGCCTGGGACTGACGACCCGGCGTCTGGCCGAACTGGGCCTGACGCTGGGCGCCGATGTGCCGGTATTCGTCCACGGCCAGGCCGCCTGGGCGGAAGGCGTCGGCGAGCGCCTTGTCGCGGTGGCACTCGACACCCCCTGGTTCGTGGTCGTGCACCCGGGTGTGGCGGTCTCCACCCCTGCCGTGTTCACTGCGCCGGAATTGACACGGGACACCCCCGCCATTACCATGGCGCGCGCACTCAAGGGGGGAGCGTCAAGCTGGCGCAACGATTGCGAGGACACCGTCAGGCAAGCCTATGCTGAGGTGGCTCGTGCCCTGGACTGGCTCAACGCCCGGGCGCCGTCAATATTGACGGGTACCGGCGCGTGCGTTTTTGCCCGTCTGGAGTCGGAGGCCGAGGCCGTCCAGTTGCTGGACGATGTCCGATGCCAACAGCCGACCTGGCACGCCTTCAAGGCCCTGGGCCTGAATCGATCGCCTCTCCTCGACGCCCTGCCCGCGTGAGGCAGGACGTATGCTGGGGTATAGCCAAGCGGTAAGGCAGCGGTTTTTGGTATCGCCATGCGGAGGTTCGAATCCTCCTACCCCAGCCAACTTCCTTCTGAGTCCTGGACTCACTCCCCCAGGCTCACACTGAAGACCCAACACAGCAAAGGTGGCTGCGCGTGTCAAAATTGATGGTTTTCGCCGGGAATGCCAACCCCGAACTCGCCCGTAAGGTCGCCGAGAGCCTGGACAGCCGACTGGGTAATGCCACGGTCGGCCAGTTCAGCGATGGCGAGGTCGCGGTCGAGATCAACGAGAACGTGCGCGGCAAGGATGTCTTTATCCTGCAGTCCACCTGTGCACCGACCAACGACAACCTGATGGAACTGATCCTGATGGTTGACGCCCTGCGCCGGGCCTCGGCCACCCGTATCACTGCGGTGGTGCCCTACTTCGGCTACGCCCGCCAGGATCGCCGCGTGCGCTCCGCCCGGGTGCCGATCTCGGCCAAGATCGTGGCCGACATGATGGTCAAGGCCGGCGTCGACCGGGTCATGACCATGGACCTGCACGCCGACCAGATCCAGGGCTTCTTCGACGTGCCCGTGGACAACGTCTACGGCTCGCCGATCCTGCTCGACGACATCGAGCGTCAGAACTACGACGACCTGGTCGTGGTCTCCCCCGATGTCGGCGGCGTGGTCCGCGCCCGTGCCATCGCCAAGCAGCTCAACGCTGACCTGGCGATCATCGACAAGCGTCGCCCCCAGGCCAACCAGGCCCAGGTGATGCACATCATCGGTGATATCCAGGACCGCACCTGTGTGGTGGTGGACGACATGATCGATACCGCCGGCACCCTGTGCAAGGCGGGCGAAGCGCTCAAGGAACACGGCGCCAAGCGCGTGGTCGCCTACGCCACCCACCCGATCCTGTCGGGCCCTGCGGTGGACAACATCTCCGAGTCGGTGCTGGACGAAGTGGTGGTGGCCGACACCATCCCGCTGTCAGACACCGCGCGTCGCAGCGGACGTATCCGCCAGCTCAGCGTGGCCGGCCTGATCGCCGAAGCGATCCGCCGCGTCAGCAACGAGGAATCCGTCAGCGCGATGTTCCACTAAGCGACATATCGCGCGGGAAACGCGCCCCGACAACCGGGGCATCTGGAACCACCGAGGTCTGGTCGCGGGCTCGGTGGCTTCCTTACTTTAGCCAAGAGGCAATTTCATGTCTGACTACAAACTTACCGCCAATGTTCGTAACGACCTGGGGAAAGGTGCGAGCCGCCGCCTGCGTCGTGCGAACCAGCAAGTCCCCGCCATCATCTACGGTGGTGAAAAGACGCCGCAGCCGATCGCCGTCGACAAGACTGCGTTCTACAAGGCGCTGGAAGACGAAGCCTTCTTCTCTTCCGTCATCAACCTTGAGGTTGACGGCAAGTCCCAGCAGGTCGTGGTGCGTGACCTTCAGCGCCACCCGTACAAGCCGCTGGTGACCCACGCCGACTTCCTGCGCGTCGATGCGACTCACGAGATCACCATGCGCGTTCCGCTGCACGTGGTCGGTCAGGACGAGTCCAAGGCCATCAAGGAGCAGGACGGTGAACTGCACCAGCTGGCCAACGAAGTCGAGATCAGCTGCCTGCCGAAGGACCTGCCCGACTACCTCGAGGTCAACATCGCTGACCTCGAGATCGGCAGCACCCTGCACCTGTCCGACCTCAAGGTTCCGGCTGGCGTGACCCTCGTCGAGCTGAGCCACGGTGAAGAGCACGACCAGGCCATCGTCAACGTGACCAAGGCCAAGGTCATGCAGTCCGAGGAAGAAATCGCCGAGGAAGAAGCCGCCGCCGCCGAGGCCAGCGAAGAAGCTGCCGAGGAAGCGAAGGACGAAGCCAAGGACGAAGACGAAGAAGGCGACAAGGAGTAATCCTTTTCTGCCGGATTCAGGGGCCACTGCGGTGGCCCTTTTCGTTTCCGAGGGCTTTGCCCATGGCCTCGTCGCCAAGGCCCTGAGCAAAGCGCTTGCCCCGCACCGCTGACCGGAGAGACCACCATGACAAGGATCAAGGCGCTGATCGGCCTTGCCAACCCTGGCACCCAGTACGAGGCGACGCGTCACAACGCCGGCGCCTGGCTGGTGGAGGAAGTCGCGCGTCAGTCCAGCGCCGAGCTGCGCCCGGAGAAGAAGTTTCTCGGCCTCTACGCCAAGGCCTTTGTCGAAGGCAGCGACCTGCACCTGCTGGTGCCGACCACCTACATGAACCGCTCCGGTGCCTCGGTGGCGGCGCTGGCCAACTTCTTCAAGCTGGCCCCCGACGAGATGCTCATCGCCCACGACGAGCTCGACCTGCCCCCCGGCAGCGCGCGCTACAAGCAGGGCGGCGGCCACGGCGGCCATAATGGCCTGCGCGACATCATCAGCGCCCTGGGTAACGACAAGTCCTTCCATCGTGCGCGCATCGGCATCGGTCATCCCGGCAGCGCCAAGCTGGTCACCAACTACGTGCTGGGCCGTCCCGGCAAGACCGAGCGCGAGGCCATCGACGGCGCCCTGATCGAGTGCCTGGCGACATTGCCCCAGGCGCTATCCGGCGACTGGGCCAAGGCCATGAACCGCCTGCACAGTCACTCTGCCTGACCCGGCGGGCGCCAACCGGGACAGCAGGTGGTTGCACCGCCCGGGCTGTCCCCGCCTGGCCCGACGTCATACACTGTGCGCCGACTTCTTTCACTTCACGCCTTCAGGAACCACCCATGGGATTCAACTGCGGCATCGTTGGTCTGCCCAACGTCGGCAAGTCCACCCTCTTCAACGCCCTGACCAAGTCCGGCATCGATGCAGAGAACTTCCCGTTCTGCACCATCGAGCCCAATGTCGGCATCGTCCCCATGCCGGACCCGCGCCTCGACAAGCTCGCCGAGATCGTCAAGCCGGAGAAGGTGGTGCCCACCACCATGGAATTCGTCGATATCGCCGGCCTGGTCGCCGGTGCCTCCAAGGGTGAAGGTCTCGGCAACCAGTTCCTCGCCAATATCCGCGAGACCCAGGCCATCGCCCACGTGGTGCGCTGCTTCGACAACGACAACGTCATCCACGTGGCCAACCAGGTCGACCCGGCGGCGGATATCGAGACCATCAACCTGGAGCTGGCCCTGGCCGATCTCGACACCGTGGAGAAGGCCATCCAGCGCCTGGTTCGCGTGGTCAAGGGCGGCGACAAGGACGCCATTGCCACCAAGGCGGTGCTCGACAAGATCCAGCCGCACCTGGCCGAAGGCCAGCCGCTGCGCAGCTTCGATCTGAGCGATGACGAGAAGAAGCAGATCAAGAGCTTCGGTTTCCTGACCCTGAAGCCGACCATGTACATCGCCAACGTCAACGAGGACGGCTTCGACAACAACCCCTACCTCGACGTGGTCAAGGGCATCGCCGAGGCCGAGGGCGCCGTGGTGGTTCCCGTGTGCAACCAGCTGGAAGCCGAGATCGCCGAACTCGATGACGAGGAACGCGAGATGTTCCTGGCCGAGATGGGCATGGAAGAGCCCGGCCTCGACCGGGTGATCCGCGCCGGCTACGCCCTGCTGGGTCTGCAGACCTACTTCACCGCAGGGGTCAAGGAAGTGCGTGCCTGGACCGTCAAGGTCGGCGCCACCGCCCCGGAAGGCGCCGGCGTCATCCACACCGACTTCCAGAAAGGCTTCATCCGCGCCGAAGTGGTGGCCTATGACGACTTCGTCAGCCTGAACGGCGAGCAGGGCGCCAAGGACGCCGGCAAGTGGCGCCTGGAAGGCAAGGACTACGTGCTCAAGGACGGCGACGTGGTGCACTTCCGCTTCAACGTCTGACGCTCACCGCAGCGCCCGACGTAACATCACGTTTCCTGTGTCAACACCGAGGCATGCCTCGGTGTTGTCGTTTACATGCCAGTCACATGCAGCAACTCTATCGCAAAGAGGTTATATTCGAGAGATGTCATCAAGCGCAGGAACAAGAGCGTGACACTCTCGAACGATTCTCCACCACTCAAGGCAACGGCGCCTGAGCTATGGATAGCGGATGGGCCCGTCATCAGAGGCAAGCTGCTGCCCTATCCGACACGCATGGTGGTGGTACGCCTGAGCGGCGACCGGCTGTGGGTCCACAGCCCCGTTCCGCTGACCGAGCCACTGCGTGACGCCCTCGACGAGTTGGGCCAGGTACACTTCCTGATCGCTCCCAACCATTGTCACCACCTGTTCATGCGCGAATGGCAGATGGCCTACCCGATGGCTCGCAGTTTCGGCACCCGGTCAGTCATCGCCAAGCGCGGCGACCTGGTGTTCGAAAGCACCCTGGATGGCACTCCCAACCGCTTCTGGGGTGACGATATCGACCAGTGCCTGTTCACCGGCTCATCGCGCATGCAGGAAGCGGTGTTCCTGCATCGTTCCAGCCGCAGCCTGATCGTGGCCGATCTTATCGGCAATCTACCCCCTGCTTCCCTGACGCCCTTGCAGCGTCGACTGGCCAGGCTCTCGGGCATCCTGGCGCCGGATGGCAGGATGCCACTGGAGTGGCGACTGAGCTTCCTCGGCCGACGCTACCTGGCAAGCGAACATCTGCGCACCCTGCTCTCCTGGCGGCCCGCTCGAATCATCATGGCCCACGGCGAGATCATCGAGCATGACGCCAGCGACTTTCTCGCCCGCGCTTTTCGCTGGTTGAAGGAGTAAGGGCCAAGCATGGCGCTGTTTGCATACAGTGCATAATGTTTGTATAACATTGAGGCAGGTTCTGAACGCAAAGGATCTGCGCTCATGCTTGGTTCACCTCGGCTACTGCTGATCGGTTATCTGTTGGCAGTTGGCCTGCTCGGCATTTTTTGGTTACCGACATCCCCGCAACAGCTCTGGTGGTGGCTACCGCTGGCAGCGCTGGGGGTGGTCGGCGTGCTGGACCTGCGCTCCAGCCACAACGTGCTGCGCAACTACCCCATCGTCGGCCATCTGCGCTACATGATGGAATTTCTGCGTCCGGAACTGCGCCAGTACTTCTTCGAATCGGAGACCAGCGGCCGGCCGTTCAATCGCGAACAGCGCCAGATCATCGGCGCCCGGGCCGAGGGACGCAGCGACACCGCCCCCTTCGGCACCCGCCAGGACGTGCTGCGCCAAGGGCGTCGCCAGATTGCCCACGCCATGATCCCCACTCGCGTCGACCCGCAGCAAGCCTGGGTGACGATCGGTGGCCCCCAGTGCCACCGCCCCTACCGCTCTTCACGGCTCAACATTTCGGCCATGAGCTTTGGCGCCCTGTCCGGACGGGCCATCACCGCCCTCAACCTGGGGGCCAGGCGCGGCGGCTTTGCCCAGGACACCGGCGAGGGTGCCATCAGTCCTTATCACCAACGGCACGGCGGTGACCTGATCTGGCAGATCGCCAGCGGCTACTTTGGCTGCCGCGACCAGGCCGGGCGCTTCAACCCGGAAGCGTTCAGCGCCAAGGCCCGCGAGGATCAGGTCAAGATGATCGAGATCAAGCTGTCCCAGGGCGCCAAGCCGGGACACGGCGGCATGCTCCCCGGCTCCAAGGTCGACCAGGAGATCGCCAAGACACGCCAGGTCCCGGTGGGGGAAGACTGCTATTCACCGGCGGCCCATCCGGAATTTTCCACCCCGCTGGAACTGATGCAGTTCATCCAGCGCCTGCGCGATCTTAGCGGCGGCAAGCCGGTGGGCATCAAGCTGTGCCTCGGCCACACCCGGGACATGCTTGCGATGTGCAAGGCCATGCTAGCAAGCGGCATCCAGCCGGACTTCATCACCGTGGACGGCGCCGAGGGCGGCACCGGCGCGGGACCGGCGGAGTACGCCGACCATGTGGGCCGCTATATCGATGAGGCGCTGCCGATCGTCGACGCCTGCCTCAAGGGGATCGGCAAGCGCGACGAAATCAGCGTGATCGCCAGCGGCAAGGTGGCACTTGCCATCGACATGGTCGAGAAGTTCGCGCTGGGCGCCGACGTCTGCAACGCCGCACGCCCGTTCATGTTTACCTTGGGTTGCATCCAGGCCCAGCGTTGCCACACCAACACCTGCCCCACCGGAGTGGCGACCCAGGATCCGGCCCGCAGTCGCTCCATCGATGTCGACAGCAAGGCCGACAACGTCCAGCGCTTCCATCGGGCCACCCTGGACGCCTGCCTCGACATGATCGGCACCATGGGCCTGGCAGGCCCAGGCGACTTGCGCCCTGAGCACCTGCTCGAGGGACCGGCCACCGCCACCCGGGTATGGCAAGGCGACAGCCTGGAGGTCGGCGCCTTGCTCGACCACCAGAAAGCGCAACAACTCCCCGCCTGCTGGCGAGACGACTGGCATGAAGCCAGTCCCCACCACTTCTTGCGTGGACCGGGAGGCTCGCACCAGGAAAGCCATCACAGGACGGCCCCCGCCCCCCATCGAGACGGCGGCGAAGGAGACCGCCATCATCCGCCAAAGGAGGTGCAACGATGATCGTACGTAGTCACAAGGATGCGGAGAAGTCAGCCGTAGAGGACGACAAGTGGATCAGCCGGCGCTACACCCTGCGCAAGGACGGCATGGGGCATTCGGTCCACGAGACCTACATCAAGCCCGGCCAGGAACTCCACATGTGGTACAAGAACCACACCGAGACGGTCCTGTGCATCGAAGGCGAGGGCCAGATCGAGGACCTGACCGAGGGCGGCAAGTGGGATCTCAAGCCCGGTGTGCTCTACGCCCTCGACAAGCACCAGCAGCATATCCTGTCGAGCGAAAAGGGCATGACCGTGATCTGTACCTTCTCGCCGGCCCTGGTCGGTCCCGAGACCCACGATGAACAGGGCTCCTATCCCCTGCTCGACGACGACGGCAGCGTGCTCAAGCGCTGAGCCATGGCCCGACGCCGGGGCGGCACCAAGCACAGATCGGCGCTGGAGGCAGACAGCAAGACCTAGCGGAAATCCCGCGAGGGCACGCCGAGCCCGGCCCACAATCTGCTTAAGTCCTCGAGGCGTCCGGCGATCACGTGGATCACGCTGCCCTCGCGCTCCAGATGGCCGGTGACCTTCAACAGCCGGGCGTTCAACAGCGCCTGGCGCTGGGCCTTGGCGGTGTCCTTCCACACCACCACGTTGACGTTGCCGGTCTCGTCTTCCAGGGTCACGAAGGTGACCCCGGAGGCGGTGCCCGGCCGCTGGCGGGTGGTCACCAGCCCCGCTACCTGGACCAGATGGCCGTGGTCCAGCTCGGCAAGCTCAGTGGCCTTGAGGCAACGCGCCAGTCCTTGCCGCGCCATCGAGGCCTGCTCGCGCAGCAACGCCATGGGATGGCGGGCAAGGCTCAGCCCCAGATGGCGAAAGTCCTCCTCGAGGTCAGCCTGCTCGCTGGGGGGCGCCAGCTCTGGGGTGGTGTCGTCGAGGATATCGGTCTCGCCCAGCGCCAGCGCCGGATCCGGCGCCAGCAGATTCCAGCGTGCCTGGTAGCGATGGCCGCCGAGGCTCGACAGCGCCCCGGCCGCCGCCAGCGCTTCCCACTCGCGGGCCGACATCGGCGCGCGACGCCTGGCCTCGGCGACGCTGGCATAGCCGTTGGCCGGACGCCTCGCCAGCAGGCAGTCGATGGCACCACGCCCCAGCCCCTTGACCAGGCGAAAGCCCAGTCGCAGGGCACCGTCCGGCTCCAGGGTGGCGTCCCAGTGGCTGGCATTGATGTCCACCGGACGCACCTCGACGTCGTGGCGGCGGGCATCCTGCACCAGCTGTGAGGGACTATAGAAGCCCATCGGCTGGCTATTGAGCAGGCCACAGCAGAAGGCCGCGGGGTGGTGACACTTGAGCCAGGCCGAGACGTACACCAGGTGGGCGAAGCTGGCCGCGTGGGACTCGGGGAAGCCGTACTGGCCAAAGCCCTCGATCTGGCGACAGATGGCGTTGGCAAACTCGTCGCTGTAGCCCCTGGCACGCAGCCCGGCGGTCAGCCGCTGCTGGTGCTCGGCGATGGTGCCGGCCCGTCGCCAGGCCGCCATGGCCCGCCGCAACTGGTCGGCCTCGCCACCGGAATAGCCCGCCGCCACCATGGCCAGCTTGATCACCTGCTCCTGGAAGATCGGCACCCCCAGGGTCCGCTCGAGCACGCCCCTGACCTCGTCGCTGGGATAGCTGACCTCCTCGATGCCGTCGCGACGCCGCAGGTAGGGATGCACCATGTCGCCCTGGATCGGCCCTGGACGAACGATGGCGATCTCGATCACCAGGTCGTAGTAGTTGCGGGGCTTCAAGCGCGGCAGCATGTTCATCTGGGCACGGCTCTCCACCTGGAAGACGCCGACGCTGTCCCCGCGACTGAGCATGGCGTACACCTCAGGATCATCCCGGGGCACCCGGGACATCGCCATGGCCTGATGCTCGCCATCGCCCTCGCCATCGTCGTCGCCCTCGCCCGTGCTCTCGAAGCAGCGCCTGTCGTCGTCCCTGTGTTCACCTCCGTCAGACAGCAGCGCCAGGGTCTTGCGAATGGCGGTCAGCATACCCAGCGCCAGCACGTCGACCTTGAGCAGCCCCAGACTCTCCAGGTCGTCCTTGTTCCACTGGATCAGGGTACGCCCTTCCATCGCGGCGTTCTCCACCGGCACCAGCTCGTGCAGCGGCCCGCGCGAGATCACGAAGCCCCCCACGTGCTGAGACAGGTGGCGGGGAAAGCCCAATAGCTGCTCCACCAGCTCGACCAGATGGCGCAGCAGTTCCGGGACGGCGGTGGAGGCGGCCTCTTCACCTCCGCCGCCTACCGGCTCCCCCACCGTCTGCTTGAGCGCCTCGAGCCAGGCGCCCTCGCCCTCGCGTCGATCCAGCCGACTGGCGAGCCAGGCCAGATAGCCCGGTTGCAGCCCCAGCGCCCGCCCCACGTCCTTGAGTGCACTTCTGGGGCGGTAGCTGATCACAGTGGCGGCAAGCCCGGCCCGCTCGCGGCCGTAGCGCCGATAGATGTACTGGATCACCTCCTCGCGGCGCTCGTGCTCGAAGTCCACGTCGATATCCGGCGGCTCGTCGCGCTCCTCGGAAATAAAGCGTTCGAACAGCAGCTGCACCTGACGCGGGTCCACCTCGGTGATAAACAGGCAGTAACAGACCACCGAATTGGCCGCCGAGCCACGCCCCTGACACAGGATGCCCTGACGGCGGGCGAAGGCGACGATGTCCTCGATGGTCAGAAAGAACGGCTCGTAGGCCATCCTGGCGATCAGCTCAAGCTCGCGGGCGATCTGCTCGGCGATATCCGAAGGCGTACCCTCCGGGAAGCGTAGCCGCTCGCCCTGGCGCACCTTGTGCGCCAGCCAGGACGACGGCGTATGGCCGTCGGGGACCAGTTCCTCGGGGTACTCGTAGCGCAGCTCGCCGGGATCGAAACGACAGCGCTCGGCGATACGCAGGCTTTGTTCGAGCAGCGCAGGCGCGAAACACTGCGCCAGCCGCGACAGGGGTCGCAGGCAGCGCTCGGCGTTGGGCTCCAGCAGAAAACCGGCGCGCTGCACGCTGGTGCGATGCCGAAGTGCGGTCAGCACGTCCTGCAATCGCTTGCGGCTCGGCTGGTGCATCAGGACGCCACCGCTGGCGACCAGCGGCAGGCCGGCGGCACTCGCCAGCCTCATCCGCCTTGTCAATCGCTCCTCCTCGCTTGCCAGGAAGTGGCGCTGGACCATCACCCAGCAGCGCCCGTCGAAGCGTTGCTTTAGCCCGTCCATTCTCTCCCGAGTCCGGGCGTCGTCGTTGCCCGGCAGGTACAGCAGCAGACAGTCCTCGAGCGCCTCCAGGTCCTCCCAGTCGAGACGATAGCTGCCCTTGGGCGCACGGCGACGGCCCAGGGTGATCAGCCGGCACAGGCTGGCGTAGCCGCAGCGGTTCTCGGCCAGCACGACCACGACTTCGTCGGCCAGGCGAAACTCGGCACCGACGATCAGCGCGATCCGGTGGTCTCGGGCAGCCTCCCAGGCGCGCACGATGCCGGCCACCGAGCACTCGTCGGTGATCGCCAGGGCGCGATAGCCAAGCTCGGCGGCGCGGGCGACCAGCTCATGGGGGTGAGACGCGCCCTTGAGAAAGGTGAAGTTGGACAGGCAATGTAGCTCAGCGTAGCCAGGGCCCGGGGCGACTTCGGCAGCGTCAGGTGGCTCGCCGACACGCTCAACCGAACCAGCCATGCAACCACCATTGCGACTCGGCGTCGCGAAAGACCCAGCCGTGGCGACCGTCCGGCCAGCAGGCCACGTGATAGTCACGTCGCGCCGGGGCCTGGTCCCACCAGCCGCTGGCCAGTCGCTCGGGCCCGGCGACCCAGACCAGACGCTCGAGGGTCGCCGGCGTCAACGGCTCGGGGTGTTCCAGCAGCCAGGCCGGATGGTTGGCGCTCTGGATTTCAGACGGGGGCCTGCGGGCGGTCCCCGGCTGCGCTACCAAGCGGGAGGCTCGTTCGGGGCGATGATCCTCCAGCGCCATGGGCTGCAACACGGCGCCATCACCGAGACGAGAACGCAACCGGCTGAACAGTGCCTCGGGGGTGTCTCTGGGCGGCGCCGCCTGAAACAGGTCCGTTGCCACCTCTTGCAGGCTAGCTACCTCGCTGACCTCCAGGCGCAGGCGCAACACCGGCGCGTCCAGCACCACTGATTCCAGACGCAGCCGGCACAGCTCGAGCCAGGCCTCCGCCGCCTGCTCGCCCCCGGCGTGCCCCACGCTCAGGTCCTGAGCCCCTTCCCGGTGATACAGGGTCAAGGTCAACGACAATGCCTTGACGCAACGCACCTTGAGAAAGCCCTCGAGCTCCGCCAGCAGGCGCCGCAGGGGAAACACGATGCCGGCGGCCAGCTCGATCTCATGGACCAGCTCCCGCTCACGATCGAAGCGAGGCGGCGGCGCGAATACCGGCGGGGGATCGGCGACCTCGCCGGTCAAGCGCTGAAGGTAGCGCCGCAGGTCTGTCCCCAGGCGCGAGGCCAGCGAGGCTGGCGGCAGCACAAGCAGGTCGTTGAGGTGCGTAAACCCGAGTCCCTTGAGGCGCGACTGCTGGCGTGCGGACAGCCCCAGCCGGTCGAGGCGAAGCCTGCCGAGCCTGGCCATATGCTCCGCCTCGCCTTGGCCGCAATAGCCCCCCGTCCGGGCCAGCAGGCAGGCGGCCAGCGGGGTATGCCCGGTGGCGCTGGACACCTCAAGCTCCAGGGTCGCCAATTCTTCGTGCAGGCGTCGCCACAGTCCCTCGAGTCCACCGAAGTAGTCGAGCATCGAGGCGATCTCCATCACCACCCCCCAGGACGAGGCGTTCTCCCCCGTCGGCTCGAGACTGACCCGGGCGCTGAAGCGGGCACACCATAGCGCCAGCCCTTCGAGACGACGTCGGCTCACCTCAGGATCCGGCGTCAACAGCCGGAGTCCTGGCTCCAGACATAGTGCCGCACTGATCGTCATGCCCGGCCGCACACCGGCCTGCCAGGCCCCGGCCGAGACCAGGGCGATACGCTCCCCGTCCTCGCACAGCAGCGCGAGGGGTCCGTCATCGCCGGCGCTCAGCACCTCAAGCCCAAGCTGCGGACAGTGAAGGCATAGCCACAGCCCCTTCATGATCGCCCCACACCCTTGCGCTCGGAGACGAGCAACACGGGGCGGGATCGATGTTCCCCACTGGGTGCGCACGGCAGCGAGGTCGGCCGCGGGCTCGGGGGCGACAGTCTCGAGTCGGCCAGGATGATATCGATGGCCCTGGCAGGCATGGCCCCCTTGCGCTTGAAGGCATGGACCTCGATGCGCTTCGACAAGGGCGCCGTCTCGTCACCGCTGCTCTGGTCAGGAGCCGACAGCCGCAGTCGCCAGGGGGCCACTGACCCTTGCCTGGCGAAGTCGGCCGGTCGAATCAGCGCGCCATGGCCGCCGCCTGACGCCACGGCGAGCTGCAGCCGCCGCAGCCATTGCCCCTGCACCGCGGCGAACCAGCCCAGCACCAGATCGCAGCAGCCGCTCTTCAATGCCTGCTCCATGGCCCACAGCCGCTGCCTGGGATGGCGGGTACGCACGATGACCAGACGCGACAGATCCAGGCCCGCCGCCGCCAGGGCCGCCGCATGAGGCTGCCAGGGTGGGTCAAACCATACCACCCGCTCGCAGCGGTGCATCAGCGGAAGCAATAGACGAATCTCGCCGCAACCCGCTCGATCCAGCAGCAGTTCCAGCAGCTCTCCCCGGGGCCAGCCACCGCCGAGCACCTTGTCCAGAGCCTCGACCCCGGTGGAGATCCCGCGCCTCGTGTCGCCCTCTGGCTGATCACGGTGCCACTGTCGCCGCGCCCGCCAGACGCTGCCTCGCTGCATCAAGCGCGAGAGGTCATCACTTGCGTTGTCACGGGCCTGGTTGTCTGCTGCCTTCATCGCTCCTCTCCCGCTCCTGTCCCGCTCAACTGGCCTGCTGAACTGGCCTGCTGAACTGGCGTTCTCTGCTGGCGTTCTCTGCCGAGCTGCGCTCCTGGCCCGCTAGATACTCCAGCCCGGCTCAGATTTCTAACCCAGGTTTCTGGTCCAGGTTTCTGGCCCACGCTGGCCTTACCGGCCGGACGCCGATACACCAAATGCTGTTATTTTATACAGTACTCGCCCAATGCCAAGTCGGCAATGCAGCGCCAAGGCAATCTGACGATGGGTCAGGAAAGCGGCACATCCGCTCACACCAGCACAGAAGCGCCACGGGGGCTCCCCGGGGGAGGGGTATGGTGGTCGTAGAAGGTTGTCACAGCTCAAGTTTGGCTTGCGATAGCTGTGAAATAGTCAGGCAGGTCTTTTCTTCACCGCTGGACGTCATGACCATTCACCCCCCCACGACACCGCCATGCACCCCAGAGACCACGGTAGAAATCCGGGTCCGCGGCTGTGTGCAGGGTGTGGGGTTTCGTCCGACGGTATGGCAACTGGCCAACCGGCTAGCGCTGGTCGGTGAGGTGCTCAACGACGGTGAAGGCGTGCTGATCCGGGCAACCGGCCCCAGTGAACGCCTCGAGAGCCTGATCGAACAACTCAAGCGCGACCCGCCCCCACTGGCACAGATCACCGACATCGAGGTTCGCTCGGGCCTGGCGCCGCTGCACCGAGTCGGCTTCACCATCGTCGATAGTCTCGAGGGCGCAACGCGCACCGATATCGCCGTGGACGCCGCCATCTGCGCAGCCTGCACAGAAGAAATACTGAGCCAGCACCAGCGACGCTCCGGTTACGCCCTGACCAACTGCACCCACTGTGGCCCGCGCCTGTCGATCATTCGTGACATGCCCTACGACCGGGCGGCCACCACCATGGCTGACTTTGCGCTATGCGAGTGCTGTCGCGCCGAATATCTGGATCCCGGCGACCGTCGCTTTCATGCCGAACCCATCGCCTGTCCGGCCTGCGGGCCCCAGGTGCGTCTGGTGGCGCTGGACGGCGGGCCCTGGCTGGCGGGCGAAGATGCCATCGAGACTCGCGCTGAATCTTCGCTCGAGGCTCCTATCGACCAGGCCGCCGCGCTGATCCGCCAGGGCCAGATCCTCGCCATCAAGGGTCTCGGCGGCTACCAGCTTGCCTGCGACGCCACCAGCACCGAGGCCCTCGAGCGCCTGCGACGACTCAAGCATCGCCCCACCCGACCGCTGGCGTTGATGGCAAAAGACCTGGAGATGGTCAGGCGTTATTGCCGGCTCGATGAGCTCGAACAACAGGCACTCTGCTCAGCCGCCGCGCCCATCGTGCTGCTCGAGCGGCGCCGTGACGAGGCCCCAGGCCGGCCACTCGCCGAGGCCCTGGCCCCGGGACTCGACCGGCTCGGCGTGATGCTGCCATCGACCCCCTTGCACGTGCTGCTGTGCCAGCGGCTGCCCTTTCCCATCGTGATGACCAGCGGCAACGTCTCCGGCGAGCCCCAACTGATCGACGATGGCGGACTCGTCGACAGCCTATCGACAATCGCCAGCCACGCCCTCACCCACGACCGCGCAATCGCCCGGCGTATCGACGATAGCCTGGTACAGCTGGCCGCCGGCAAGGTGCGCATGCTGCGTCGTGCCAGGGGCTACGCCCCGGCATCACTGCCGCTGCCGCCTGGCTTCGAGGACATCTCGCCGGGGCTTGCCCTGGGTCCGCAACAGAAGGCCACCTTCTGCCTGGTGGATGACCAGCGCGCAATCCTGTCCCCGCATCAGGGTGACCTGGACGACGCCGCCACCCTCGACGACTACGAACGCAATCTTGACGACTTCCTGACGCTTTACGACCACCGTCCCGCCTGGCTGGCCTGCGACACTCACCCGGACTACCGTACCAGCGGCATGGCTCGGCGAATGGCCGACGACGCCGGCCTGCCACTCGATGCCATCGGCCATCACCACGCCCATATCGCCGCCTGTCTGGCCGACAACGGCTATCCTCGCGACGCCGCTCCGGTACTGGGGATCGCCCTGGACGGCCTGGGCCTTGGCGAGAATGGCGGCCTGCGGGGCGGTGAGTTCCTGCTGGCGGATTATCGCCATTGCCAGCGGTTAGGTTCTCTCAAGTCCGTGGCCATGCCGGGGGCCGGCGCCGCCTCCCGCGAGCCCTGGCGCAACCTCTTGGCGCAGCTCATCGCCGGTCCCGGCCTTGCCGCCCTCAAGCGCCGCCACCCAAACCTTGGCGTACTGAAGCGACTGCAGCAGAAGCCGATCGATACCCTGAGTGGGATGATCGAGGCCGGGATCAATAGCCCCCTCGCCTCCTCCTGCGGGCGCCTGTTCGACGCCGTCGCCGCCGCCCTGGAGCTGTGCTTCGATCGCCAGCACCACGAAGGCGAAGCGGCCATGGCCCTGGAAGCCCTGGCCGCCCGCGCGCTGACACCGACCCCGCCGCCTACGTCACGCACCTCTGGCGCCATTGCGCCGTATCCCTTCTCCCTTCACAGGGAGCAAGGCGGTCACCGGACCCTCGATCCGGCACCGATGTGGACGGCGCTGTTTGACGACCTGGCCGCCGGCAAGGACGCCACGCTGATCGCGGCGCGCTTTCATCTGGGACTGGCCAAGGGGCTTGGCGAGGTCGTTGGCGAGATGCTGGGCGACGTCGATGGCGACATGCAGGACGACGCACGTGACGAAGTCTCTAACGACCATGCCCGGCGCCTCTCCAGCACGCGCAACGTCAAGACCGTCGCGCTGAGCGGCGGCTGCTTTCACAACCGCACCCTGCTGGAACTGACGCTTAAGTGCCTCGCCCCCCTGCCTGTTCGAGTGCTGACCCACCGCCAGGTGCCGGCCAACGACGGCGGCATCGCCCTGGGCCAGGCGCTGATCGCGGCAGCACGGCGTCATCCGCTGGCCTCCGACCAGGCGTCGGATAGTCTGACCTCGGCAGCCTCAGCAATCTCGGCAACCTCAGCAACCTCGACGATCTCGACAACAACAACCGTTCCCTCCATTGCCACTGTCACTACCGCCACCACGGCATCCAATAACGCACAGGAGACCGCCCATGTGTCTGGGAATTCCAGGACAGATCATTTCCCTCGATGACGCCGACGCGCGGCTCGCCACGGTGGACGTGAGCGGGGTCCGACGCCAGATCAACATCGCCTGCATCGTCGATGACGACCACCCGCCCGAACACTGCGTGGGCGACTGGGTACTGGTCCATGTGGGCTTCGCCCTGAACCGTATCGACGCCGAGGCTGCGGCGCGCACCCTCGAACTGCTGGACGAACTAGGCGATACCCACGAGTTCGACGCCCTGACCTTGACCGGCGACCAGGAGGTCTCTTCATGAAATTCATCGACGAATTCCGCGATCACGCCCGCGCCCGGCAGATCCTCGAACACATCACCACCCTGGTCGCCCGCCTGGCCGAGCAGCGTGGAGGCCCGGTGCGCATCATGGAGGTCTGTGGGGGCCACACCCACGCGATCTTCCACTATGGGCTGGAGGCCATGCTGCCGCCGGAACTGGAGCTGATCCACGGCCCCGGCTGCCCGGTGTGCGTGCTGCCGATGGGTCGCGTCGATGACTGCGTCGCCATCGCCGAGCGTCCCGAGGTGATCCTCGCCACCTTCGGCGACGCCATCCGGGTTCCCGGCTCACGCAAGAGCCTGATTCAGGCCAAGGCCGACGGCGCCGATGTGCGCATCGTCTACTCCCCCACCGACGCCCTGGCACTGGCCCGCAAGCATCCGGATCGGGAGGTAGTGTTCTTCGGCCTGGGCTTCGAGACCACCATCCCCTCCACCGCCCTGACCATCGCCCAGGCCGCGCGCGAAGGGGTCGACAACTTCTCGGTGTTCTGCAACCACATCACCATCATCCCGACGCTCAAGGCGATCCTCGACAACCCTGACCATCGCCTGGACGGCTTTCTCGGACCGGGGCACGTGTCGATGATCATCGGCACCGATCCCTACCGCTTCATCGCCGAGCACTATGGCTGCCCGGTGGTGGTCTCTGGCTTCGAGCCCCTGGATATCCTGCAGTCGCTGCTGATGGTCGTTCGTCAGCTCCACGATGGCCGCGCCGAGGTCGAGAACCAGTACCAGCGTCTGGTGACCAGCGACGGCAACCTCACCGCCCTGGAGGCCTTCCATCAGGTCTACGAGCCCCGCGAGAACTGCGAGTGGCGCGGGCTTGGATCGATCGCCGAGTCAGGTGTCCAGATCAAGGCCGCCTACGGCGCCTACGATGCCGAACGCAAGTTTGCCGTGCCCAACCAGCAGGTGGCCGACCCCGACAGCTGCCGCTGTGGCGACGTGCTCACCGGTAATCTCAAGCCCTGGCAGTGCGAGCTGTTCGGCAAGCGTTGCACACCGGATCAACCCCGGGGCGCGCTGATGGTCTCCAGCGAAGGCGCCTGCGCTGCCTACTATCAATACGGCGGGGGCAACGTCGATAGCCCGAACCACAGCACAAGCCAGGCCGAATCATGAGCGATACGACGCGACGACAGCTTCCCACCCTTGCCGCCCGCGCGGTGACCCAGGCCCACGGAGGCGGCGGCAAGGCCATGAAGGACCTGATCGATGACGTCTTCGTCAGGGAATTCACCGCGCTTCCCGAGGTGCTCGAGGACCAGGCGCGGCTGGAGCTGGCCGAGCTGGCATGCCTGGGCGACCGGCTGGCCATGACCACCGACGGCTTCGTGGTCGACCCGCTGTTCTTTCCCGGTGGTGACATCGGCAAGCTGGCGGTGTGCGGCACCGTCAACGACCTGGCCGTGGGGGGCGCCCATCCCCGCTACCTGTCCTGCGCGGTGATCCTGGAAGAAGGCCTGCCGATCGATGACCTGAGGCGCATCGCCCGCTCCATGGCCACGGCGGCCCGCGAGGCCGGGGTCGAGATCGTCACCGGTGACACCAAGGTGGTCGAGCGCGGGGCCTGCGACGGCGTCTTCATCACCACCACTGGCATCGGCGTCATTCCCGCCGAGCGTAAGCTCGGTATCGAGCGCATTCAGGCCGACGACGTGATCATCGTCAACGGCTGGCTCGGCGATCACGGTGCCGCCATCCTGGCGGCCCGTGGCGACCTGTCGCTGGACACCGACCTGGAGAGCGACTGCGCCTCCCTCAATGGCCTGATCGAGGCACTGCTGGCCGCCGCCCCCGAGACCCGCTGCCTGCGTGACGCCACCCGGGGCGGCGTCGCCACGGTGCTCAACGAGATGGCCGATGCCTCCAGGCTTGCCATCGAACTCGACGACCTGGCCCTGCCGCTGCGCAAGGAGGTCCGGGGGATGTGCGAGATTCTGGGCCTGGATCCACTGTACCTGGCCAACGAAGGCAAGCTGGTAGCGGTGGTGCCCGCGGCTCAGGCCGAGGCGGCCCTGGTCGCCCTGCGCGGGCATCCGCTGGGAAAGGAAGCCGCGATCATCGGTCAGGCACTGGTCGGCAAGCCGGGACGGGTGACGCTGCGCACCGGCTTTGGCGGCCAGCGCATCGTCGACATGCTGGTGGGAGAGCAGCTACCGCGCATCTGCTGATGCGGTGCTGACACGCTGATGGTGGTCTGCTCAGGGCCGATTCGAATCTCGGCCTATTCGGGGTCTCCGGCCGCCTCGCCGATCCCGTAGCGTTGCAGCTTGGCCCTCAGGCCGATGCGCGATAGCCCCAGTTCACTGGCGGTACGCGACTTGTTGCCGCCATGACGCTCGAGCGCCCGGGCCAGGCAGCTCGCCTCCAGGCGTTCGACCCGTTCGCGCAGGGTGCCGGCGTCCTCGTCGTCCTCGTCGTCCTCGACCGGATCGGCCGTCGTATTCGCTTTCGGCGGCTCAGGCAGGTCCTGGCGCCGCTCGACTGGCGCCTGACGCCATTCATCGGTTCGCAGGTGCGGCGCCAGCAGTTCGACGCCAAGCTTCTCGCCGGTCGCCAGCATCACCATGCGGGTGATCTGGTTTTCCAGCTCGCGCACATTGCCGGGCCAGGTGTAGGCGCACAGACACGCCATCGCCTCCTCGGTGAAGCCGCCGACCCGGACCCCATGGCGGGAGGCAATCTGCGCCAGCAGCACCTCGGCCAGGGCCGCGATATCACAGGCGCGCTCGCGCAGCGGTGGCAACTGAACCGGGGCCACCGTCAGGCGATGGTAGAGGTCCTCCCGGAAGCGTCCCGCCGCCACCTCGGCCATCAGATCCCGATTGGTCGCGGCGATGACCCGAACGTCCAGCTGACGCACCTCGTTGGAACCCACCGGGCGCACTTCCCCCTCCTGCAGAAAGCGCAACAGGCGCAGCTGAAAGGCGCTGGAGGTGTCACCGATCTCGTCCAGCAGCAGGGTGCCCTCGTGGGCCCGCTCCAGCAGTCCGACGCGGCTTGAACTCGCCCCGGTGAAGGCCCCCTTGCAGTGGCCGAACAGCTCGCTCTCCAGCAGTTCATCGGTCACCGCGCCGCAGTCCAGGGCGTAGAAAGGCATCTCCGAGCGCAGGCTGCTGGCGTGGATCGCCCGGGCCATCAACTCCTTGCCGGTGCCGCTTTCTCCTGTCACCAGGACCGGCACGTCGAAGCCGGCGATGCGCGCCGCCATGTCGCACAGCGGCTCCAGCGGCGACCCCGGCGCCCGGATGATCGTCTCGAAGCCCCCCGCCTCGCGCATCCGCCGGCGGTGGGCCGCCAGCCGCGCCTGAACGGTCGGCTGGTACAGGGCACGCTCCGCGCGCAGCCGCCGACACTCCCGCTCGAGCTGATACTGACGCAGGGCGACGTCGATGGTTCGCGCCACCACCTCGACCGGACTGCGGCGACAAAGCAAGTGAAACGCCTCGGGCCAGTCACCGACCGAGGTGGGCCCATGATCGGCGATCACCAGACACTGCACCTCGGGCCAGCGATGGGCCAGTTCCCTGGCCCAGCCACCGTCAGGGGACAGCCCCGTGCCCCTGGCGGCGTCGCCCTCAGGTGCAAGCTCGACAATCACCAGCCCGACCCACTCGGACACCAGCAGCGCCCGAGCCTCTTCCCAGTGCGTCGCCCTCAGGCACTCCAGGCGCCCTTGCATGACGCCCTCGAGCGAGCCGATTCGCTCGCTGGCGACACCGACCACCAGCACACTGGGCAGCGACTCGGCGGCAACACCGCGTCCATCGAACAGCGGACCCTCGACCAAGGTGGACATGGCGACCCCTAGCGCTGCTCAAGCATGGCAAGGTGCTGGCGCGCCCGGCTCAAGGCGCGCTGCCTGAGCGCCTCACGGCGTGCGTCGATCCAGTCGAGCCAGGCGTCCATGCCCTCACCGCTGGTGGCCGACAGCCGCAGGATCTCGAGTTCTGGATTGATCCGACGGGCGTAGGCTTCGCAGGCGTCCATGTCGAAGTCGACATGGGGCGCCAGATCGACCTTGCTCAGCAGCATCAGTGAGGCGGCGGCGAACATGTGCGGGTACTTGAGCGGCTTGTCCTCGCCTTCGGTCACCGACAGGATCACCACCTTGGCGTCCTCGCCCAGATCGAAGCCCGCCGGACACACCAGGTTGCCCACATTCTCGATAAACAACAGGCCAAGCCCGGGCGGACTTACCTGGGGCAGCGCCCGTTCGACCATGGAGGCGTCGAGATGGCAGCCCTTGCCGGTATTGACCTGCAGCGCCGGCACCCCGGTCTCGCGAATGCGCCGGGCGTCATTGGCGGTCTGCTGGTCGCCCTCGATCACCGCCATCCCCTCGGCACCGAGCCGACGGATGGTGTCCACCAGCAGCGTGGTCTTGCCGGAACCCGGGCTCGACACCAGATTCAGCGCCAGCACGCCGTCGGCCTCGAGGCGCTGACGATTGCCCTCGGCGATGGCGTCATTGCGGGCCAGGATGTTGGTCTCGATCTCTACCAGACGGCGTTGCGACATCCCCGCCACCTCGACCCCGGCGGGGCCTGCGCCACAGTCCAGACTCACCTCGGTAGCGTGCCCTGCAGGGCCATGCACCTGGGCATGATCATGAGGGTGGGCATGGTCATGAGAGTCGCCGTGGGCGTGCTCGTGGGAATGAGCGTGAGCGTGCTCGTGATCGTGGGAATGAGAGTGGGCGTGCTCGTGAGAGTGAGAATGCCCGTGGTGGTGGGGATGAGTGTGCTCGTGGTCGTGAGGGTGAGCGTGGGAATGAGCGTGCTCGTGGGAATGAGCATGCTCGTGATGATGGGCGTGACTCTGGTCACCGCTTTCGGCGCATCCGCAGACGGTACACATCAGACAACCTCCAGTTCCTTGACGCGAAGTTCCTCTCCGCCGGTCACGTGCAGACGGGCGCTGGAACACAGGGGGCAATCGTCGCCACGCTGGGCAATATCCACCGTGCGATTGCAACCGAAACACCAGGCCGTGGCCGGTATGTTGACGATATCCAGCGTCGCCCCTTCGGCGACGGAGCCACGGGTGGACAGATCGAAACCGAACGCCAGGGCCTCGGGCTCGACGCAGGACAAGGCCCCGATCTCGAGACACACCCGGGTCACCTTCTCGAACGCCTGGACGCTGGCCTGCTCCTCGATCAGTTCGACGATGCTCTGACACAGGCTCAATTCGTGCATGATGACCTCCCCCCTGGCGGCCCTGCCTTCCGGCACGGCGCCTGCGAAGGCGCCTGGCACAGCGCTTCACTCAACTCCTGCCACACCACCGGCAGACAGGGATCAGCACAGCTCAGCGCCATCGCCACCCGCTGCCGGGCCCGGTTGTCGCCATCACTGAGGCCATGACTGTAGCCATGGCACTCGCCCTGGCCGTGGGCGGATTCCAGCAAGCGGGAAAGAAAGCCCTGTTGCCGCTCGCCATCGGGGCCGACAGCACCATCGAGCATGGCATCGGTCGGGGTGATGATGTGGTAGTCGACGACCCGGTCGTCCCGGCACGCCACCCGATGCACCAGGCGTCCCCGGGCGGCCTCGGCCCAGCCACTGCCATCGGCGGCGCGCCCGCAGCGTGGCTTGCCGGCATCGCTGCTTTCCCCAGCGGTGCAGTTGCCAGCGCCGGCGCGCAGCGCAAGTATCAACTGCGCCACCTCCACCACCCGCGCCAGCATCCGCGCATACAGGCTCCAACCATCCCGCGCGATGACGCCGCCTAGCGACGCATGCCCGGCCACGCGACCCACGAAGGTGGGGTCGTCCGCCACAGCGATTCTCCCGAACTCCCGCGGCCAGTCGGCGACCTGGCGCAACACCTCGGCGGGCCGACTCGGCGCTCGCTCAAGCCACGCCTCGATATCCTCCAGTGCGCGCTCGGCCGGACCGGCGAACACCCGCGCCTCCAGCACCTCCAGCGTGGTCAGCGAAAGCCCCGCCAGCCCCTTCAGGGAGTCGGCATCCATCGCCATCCCCAGCACCCCCGGCCAGTCCCGCAGCATGACCAGGCCATGCTCGCGCAGCGTCTCGAGCTGGATATTGCGGTGGCAGTCAGGGGCAAGCGGCAGGTCCATGGCCTTGGCCGCCGCTGCGCTCTGGGCGGCGGCGCACAGGTTGTAGAGACACCCCACCATGGTCATGGCCTCGTGACGATTTCGATCGATCAGCCACTGGGTCGGCATCCGTCCTCGCTGACTCACGCGAAACCCCGACTCGCCCCCGGGGTTGTGGCCGTGACTGATGATCAGCGTCGGCATCATGACGACTCGTCCTCGTCCCCTGGCGCAGAATCCAAGGACGCTCCGCTGCTGGAGACGGCTTTGGTGCCGGCAGTGGTGCCCGACGTGCGCCCGGTCAGGAAGTCTCGCCGAGACTCGAGCCCAGGCGCCGGGGGTGACCACTGGCTTACGCCAGCTTCGCCACCGCTGCCTAGGGGTTCGGGGTCGGCCGAGGGCGCCGCGGTGCTTTCAGCCTCCGCGTCAGCGTCAGCATCTGCCCCGGCGATACCCTCCTCCCCGGCCACGCTCAGCGCGGCGATATCCGCGTGGCGATCCGTCTCGGCACGGTGGGCCGGATCGAACAGCGCCTCCATGGCGGCACGCGCCACCTCGGTGGCGTAAGCCTGGCTTGCAAACTCGCTCATGTCGGAAAACAGCGAACAGGCCAGGAAGGCGCCCACCGGCACCCGGGTATTGAAGATGAATTCGTAGTCGCCGGAGGCAAAGGAGTAGACCCGCTTGTCACCGGGACGCAGGCACTGGACGTCGTCATCGGGACCTGGGATCACCACCAGATTCATCAGCCAGGGCGCGACCAGGATGCCCAGCAGCCCGCCCTCCCAGGGGATAAACCCCACCGCCTCGACGTGCAGCGACAGATTGTTGAAGGGGGAATCCTTCATGCCGGTGGTCTGGATCTCGCGAAAGGTCTCGACCAGTCGCTTGACGGCGCCCATATCCGCCGTCGCAGCCCCGGCGGGTGTGGCGAGTGCGGCGGGCGCGGCGGCCGCCCCCCCGACGCCCTGCCGACCATCCAGTACCATAAACTGGTTGCGCTCACCGTCACACTGGGGGCAGCGCCAGTCCTGGGGCAGCGCCGAGAACGGCGTCCCCGGCTCGACCTGACGGACGGCGTCACCGACGGCGGGGTCATAGCAGTACCAGCAGATCTTGCACTCGAGCCGGGCGTCGTCGTCCAGACGCGCCAGGTCTCCGAGAAACGAACCTTCGAATCGTGCCGTCACGCCATCGCCTCCACTACCTGCTTGAGTCGAATCACCGAATCGGCGATGTCTTCGGCCGCCGCGCAGGCCACCTCGGGCACATCGGAGACTTCGATGACGTCCAGAATCAGCGAGTCCTGGGAATTGAAGTAGCGCACCCGCCAGACGTGATCGAGGGCGGTGCTGTCGATACGACAGTTGCCGTAGCCCCGCGACAGGATGGTGACCTCGCCCCGACCCAGCGCCTCGTCCAGATAGGCCAGATCCTCCGGGGTATGGGGCAACAGCGACAGGTTGATGGCATAAGGCTCGCCACCCGGGACACGCTCCTCGCAGCGCTCGATCAGCTCCGAGATGATAAAGGGTCCGTTGACCACACCCTGGCCGGCCTCCGGCGGGCAGAAGATGCGCTGCTGGCGGCATTGCCCCACCGCCAGGGGCACCACGCCGATCTCGATATGTTCCCGCACACTGCCCGAGGCGTGATCCACGTCACGGGAGGTCACCCGCCACAGACCGGCGAAGACCGACTCCTGAATCTCGACGGCGCCAGCACCGGTACCAGTGCCACCCACCTTGATCGCGACCTCACCCTCGCCGAGCGCATCGGCCAGCGCCTTGCGATTCTCGGCATCTAGCGACGGCAGCTCGACCATCAGGTTGCCGCCCTCCGGCGTCCACTGGGCGGCCCTGTCGGCCAGAGCGCTGAGGGCATCCAGCGCCGGCCGGATGCGCTCGGGGTCCTCCACCTCGGGAAAGCTCGGCTGAAAGGTGCTCATTCCCGATGGCATCGGCAGGTAATCGAGCACGGCCTCCTCGGGCTGGCTGCCAGGCCCGATACCCGGCGATGACGGCATGAATCCCTGGGTCATGTTCGAACACTCCCGTCGCGAGCGATGATATTGGCGCTGGCAGACGTCCCTTGCAGAATGGCGTGGATCTCGCCAAGGTAGTCGTCCCAGTCGCGCACCTTCGAGATCACACCGGTCATCCGCCCGTCCTGGAAAAACAGCAGTGAAGGCACCGGCCACACCTGAAAGCGTTCGCGGGTGGCGTCTTCTTCCGCGCGATCCACCACCGCGGACTTGAAGCGCCCCGGGAAGGCCTTGACCAGCTCCGGCAGAATGGCGGCCACATCGTTGGTCTCGAGGTTGGTGGCCGGATCGCCACTGAGAAACAGCACCCGGGCGCCTGGCCCCGTCACGAAGGCCGCCAGTTTCTCCCCGGCGAGGCAGGGATAGTCCAGTTCATTGATCAGCCGGTGCAATGGCCCCGTCATTGGCGTGACTCCCTTGTCGCTCACTTGTCGCTCACTCGCTTGTGTTGTCGATCACCCGCTTGCGTTGTCACCCGTGGCGTACTCACCCGGTGGAGGCACCCGCCTTGCGCGCCGCCTCCAGATGCGGCGGCAGGCGGGGTTCACCCTGCTCCAGGTCTGCAAACAGTCCCGCCTCGACCATCCCTCCCTCGGCCGCCATGGCCATGGCCTTTAACGCATCGCTGATGCGCAGCGCCTCATCGGCCTCCAGCACCCGGCGCGCCGCTCCCAGAAATACCAGCAGCCAATCGCCGGGGCTCACCGCCTCGACCAGGGAAATATCGACCTCTTGTCGATTCTCTGCCCCGTCGCTGACACAGATGGCGAGCGTCCCGCTGACCTCAAGCACCCGCATGGGAATGCCAATGCACATATCGCGGCTACTCCTTTACAGGGCTTTCGGTAACACCATCCCGCTCGCTTCCCGCCTCGCGAGACGGGTCGCCGTGCGCCCCGTCAGGATGGCCAAGGTCCCTCGCCAGAAAGCGCGGATCACCCACACGGCAGGCCTCGCGGGGCGAGGGACGCATGTTTTCGTAGTGGTGAAGGGCGAGAGCCGAAGGCGCCAGTTCGGCGATGGGGGCCTGGTGATCGCGGCTGTATCCGGGGCTGTGTTGAGAGCCGTGTTCGGGGCTCTGTTGAGAGCGAAGTTGGGGCCTGGCGCCCCAGGACGCCAGCTCATCGACCACCAGGCGGATCACCTCGTCGATTCGCGCGGCGATCTCCGGTCGCAGCGAGCCGCCATAATCGTCCAGCACCGAGGGCTGAACACCGACCAGCATCACCCGCTGTGGCTGCCAGCAGAGCAGCTGCGCCGCCGCCAGCACCTCCTGAAAGCCGGTCTGGTGCAGCGACATCTTCTTGGCGCCCATGAAACTCGGCACCGCGTCATCGCGCACCACATGCACACTGCCCGGGGCCAGGCCGTAGTCGATGGCATCGATGACCAGCAGGCACTCACAGGACTGCACGTAGGGCAACAGGTAGAGTCCCTGGGTCCCGCCATCCATCACGGTCACCGCCTCGGCAAACGTATAGCGCTGGTGAAGCGCCTCCACTGCGCGGACTCCGAAACCCTCGTCGGCCCACAGCACATTGCCGATACCCAGCACCAGAATCGATGGCGTCGCCTCGTGATCATCTGTCTTCATGCCGGCTCCTTCGCTGCGCCGAATATCTGCCTGCGCTACTTTAGTTGGCTTTATCCTGCATCTCGTTCTTCGTTCTTTCCTTGTTCTTTCTTCGCCTCTTTCAACGGCTCGATCTTCGTCTGAGTCCTGGATGCATTCGCCATAAAAACATCAAGATGCAGCATGAAATCCAAAGGCCAGCCACGAAGCGCCTTGATCACCGAAAAAAAGACGCCGAAAAACAAGACAACGACAAACTAGGCACCGAAAAACAAGACACCGACAAACAGGCCGCCAAAAAAATGCCGAAAACGCTTCCACCTGCGCCACCCATGGCATATGCGAAAGCGTTTTTTTACACTACAGCAGCCACTTACATGCACATATCCACGATGACCTGAAAAAAACCTCGACGATTTCCGCAGAATAACGCCGCCACCTTTCAATAAAAAACATGCCCATCGTTTCGGCACATCCACATGGTATATAACCCTACAAAAGTCCAATAACCTCCGATTCAAAGAGAATCTTTCTCATAAAACACCGGGCAACAACGTTTCAAAAGGTGATTTGTGATTACCTGATTAATGCCCGACCAAGATGCCTCCCCCACCGGCCTATGCACGCGCCTCGCCAACCTCCCTGAACGCCAACAAAAAGCGCCGGAGACCTCACCGATATTCTCGGTGAAGCCTCCGGCGCCAACGGTCAGCGCTTACGCCCTTCAACGACAGGGCTAACGAGCAACTGCGAGCAACTGCGAGCTATGACAAGTCACGGCGAGCAGCGACAACTCACTACAAAGGGTCGTCGTCCTTGAAGGTGCGCTCCCCTGAGATCATGGTCGAGACGATGCTCTGGCGGGACATGATGTCCTCGCGTATCGCCACGTACACATGGATGATAATGAAGGTGATCATCACCCACATGCCGAGACGATGCAGGGTATGCACGTCCAGGCTCTGGCCCACCAGCGGGATGACCCAGCCGAACAGCGTGTCCTGCCAACTGCCACGCAGGGCACCTTCGGCGTAGAGCGCCATTCCGGTCACGATCATGAACAGCGTGCCGAGGGTGATGAAGATGAACATCGCCAACTGCGCCAGCGGGTTGTGGCCCACGTACTTGCGCGGGCGCTTCTCCAGAAACAGGTACCAGCGAAGCTCGAACCACACCTCACGCCACCAGTCACGACGGTGCAACGGCAAGCGAAACAGCTGCTTGGCGTGGTGATTGCCAACCAGCGACCAGTAGAAGCGAAACATAAAACCGATCGCCAGGATGTAGCCCGCAGTAAAGTGGGCAAAGCGGATATAGCCCATCACAAAGTGATCGCTGGCCTCACCTGACACCGTCGGCAGCGGCTTGCCGATAAAGTAGCCGGTGACGATCAGCACCAGGATGGCCGCCGCGTTGGTCCAGTGCCACAGCCGCAACGGCGCCTCATAGACGTAGACCGAGGTCTGCTTGACCGAGGAAGGCAGCACCCGTTCCTCCCCGGGGCCAAGCTTGCCAGCCTGAGGGTCCTCCGGGCTGGCCGTTGCAGCAGGTGACGCTTTCGAGTCATGGGACATGGGACACCCTCCCCCGGCTATCTGACGGTGACGCGAGACAGCTCTTCACCGTCTTCGCTCATCACGTGGGTGGAACAGGCCAGGCACGGATCGAAGGAATGCAGCGTGCGCAGGATCTCCACCGGCTCGTCCGGCCGCTCCATGGGCGTATTCAGCAGTGACGCCTCGAAGGCGCCGATGTTGCCCTCCGGATCCCGCGGGCTGCCGTTCCAGGTGGTCGGCACGATGCACTGGTAGTTCTCGATCTTGCCATCCTTGATGCGGATCCAGTGGCCGTTCATGCCCCGGGGTGCGGCGACCATGCCGACACCGCGAGCCTCCTGGGGCCAGGACGCCGGGTCCCACTTCTCGATATTGGCGGTAGCCAGGTCACCGGCGCGGATGTTAGCGATCAGCTCATGCCAGTCATCGAGCATCATGGACGCGCAGTAGTGGGCTTCCAGGGCGCGGGCCAGGGTACGGCCGATGGTGGTCGGCAGCGCCTGCTTCGGCGTCAGACGGGTGCCGGCGAGCTGATTGAGGGCGGCCAGCGACGAGTCCACCTGGTCGATCACGAAGTCATTGCCCTGGGCGTAATTGAGGATGTAGCGCGACAGCGGTCCCACCTCCATGGCGTGGCCACGCCAGCGTGGCGACTTGATCCAGGAGTACTTGGCGGCCTCGTCGATCTCCTCGATCCGGGTGCGGGTACCGACGGTGCCCTGGCCCAGTTCGTAGTGGTGCTCGGTCTCGCCGTCCCAGGGGTGCAGGCCACGGGACTCGTCGGCGTAGCGGTACCAGGAATGGGCCACAAACTCCTGGATCTGCTCGGGGTCGGTGGGGTCCACCTCGTGGATCTCGTTCCAGTTGCCGCCGAGGATGGCGCCCCCCTTGAGCTGGTCGGTGGACTTGTCGTAGTTGACCTTGGAGTAGTCGCCGTAGTCCATCACGTTGGTGGCGGACAGTCCCCCGCCATACAACCAGCCCTTGTAGAAGCTGGCGATGGCGATAACGTCGGGGATATAGACGTTCCTGGAGAAGGCGAAGGCTTCCTCCATACGCGCACGCACGAAGTTGAGCCGCTCCATGTTGAGCGGCGCCCCGGCCGCCAGGTCGCCGTCGATATTGATGGCGCAGGGCACCCCGCCGACCATGTAGTTGGGGTGGGGGTTCTTGCCGCCGAACACGGTGTGGACCTTGACGATCTCCTTCTGCAGGTCCAGCGCCTCGAGATAGTGAGCGGTCGCCATCAGGTCCGCCTCCGGCGACAGCCGGTAGGCGGGGTTGTCCCAGTAGCCGTTCTTGAAAAGCCCAAGCTGCCCCGACTCGATAAAGGTCTTCAGACGATTCTGCACGTCGCGAAAATAGCCCGGCGACGACAGCGGATGGTTGGGGCCGGTCAACTGCTGCAGTTGCGACGTCGCCCGCGGATCGGCCCTCAGCGCATTGACCGGGTTGACCCAGTCCAGCGCGTGCAGGTGGTAGAAGTGCACCACGTGGTCGTGCCACTGCAGCACCTTGGCCATCATCTCGCGGATCAGGTGAGCGTTGCGCGGGATGCGGATGTCGAGTGCGTCCTCCACCGCGCGCACCGAGGCCAGCGCATGACAGCCGGTGCAGACACCGCAGATGCGCTCGACAAAGGCCCAGGCGTCGCGCGGGTCACGGCCCTTGAGGATGACCTCGAGCCCGCGCCACATGGTGCCGGTGGACACCGCGTTGCGGATGATGTTGTTGTCATCCACGTTGACCTCGCAGCGCATATGCCCCTCGATGCGGGTCACCGGGTCGACGACGATACGCCGTCCGCTTCTGTCCAGATTGAACCCGTTAGGGGTGTTGATCTGCGTCATCAGGCTTCCTCCCTGTTGGCTGACGACTGGCGCTTGACCTGCGCCCGTTTCAAGGCGCTGACGGCGGCGTGGACCGCCACCGCACCGCCCACCCCGGTGGCTACAACGCCGCCGATCTGGTCGGCGTTGGCCTCGATGCCGAACTGGTGCACGTCCTGCAGCCGGGCGTACCAGGAGCCCTTGTCCCAGAAACCGTCTTCGGAGCAGCCGATACAGCCGTGGCCGGCCTGGATCGGGAAGCTCACGCCCTCGTTCCAGCGGATGGTCGAACAGGCGTTGTAGGTGGTCGGGCCCTTGCAGCCCACCTTGTACAGGCAGTAGCCGCGACGGGCGCCCTCGTCATCGAAGGACTCGACGAACTGGCCGGCGTCGAAGTGTGGCCGGCGGTAGCACTTGTCGTGGATGCGCTCGGAATAGAACATCTTGGGCCGGCCGGTGCGGTCGAGCTCCGGCAGCCGGTCGAAGGTCAGCATATAGGTGATGACCCCGGTCATGACCTCGGCGATCGGCGGACAGCCCGGCACCTTGATGATCGGCTTGTCGGTGATGACCTTGTGCACCGGAGTCGCCCGGGTGGGATTGGGGCGCGCCGCCTGGACACAGCCGTGGCTTGCACAGGAGCCCCAGGAGATCACCGCCTTGGCGTGCTCGGCGGTCTCGCGCAGCTGGTCGACGAAGGGCCGCCCACCAACGATGCAGAACATGCCGTCCTCGTTGAGCGGGGGATTGCCCTCCACCGCCAGGATATAGTTGCCCTTGTAGCGCTCGATGGTGTCGGCCAGGGCGGCCTCGGCCTGATGCCCCGCCGCCGCCATCAGGGTGTCGTCGTAGTCCAGCGAGATCATCGACAGCACCACGTCCTTGACCAGCGGATGGGCCGAGCGGATGAACGACTCCGAGCAGCAGGTGCACTCGAGCCCGTGCACCCAGATCACCGGCGTGCGCGGCTTGGTCTCCATGGCGTGGGCGATCTTGGCGGTGTAGGCAGGCCCGAGTCCCAGCGCCGCCGCCGTCAGTGAACAGAACTTCAGAAATGAGCGACGCGTGACCCCCTGTCGCCGCATCACGTCGTAGAAGGTTTCGATGGGCTCCATCGGCAACGACTCCCCTGTCGTGGTCCTGGATCTCGCCACCGGCGTGATCCCCTGATCTGGAGGCGGCCTACCCTCGATACGGCCAAGGACGAAAGCCGACTCAAGGCCTGCGCGCCAGGCCATCCAGATCGCCTGTTGTTGTTTCCCTTATATACGGGGCAAGGCCCGTGCCAGATTGCGGGGAGCACGTCTTTTCAAACACTTGGCGCACCTGACGACCACATGGCGGTAGCGCCCTTTCCAGCGACCTCCGTCACGGCAGCACAGAACTCGCGCTACACGGCACACAGGTGGTAGCCGGCTTTCCAGCGCGCTGCGCTGTCGCTGCCGTGGCCTACACGGCGCCAAGTGCTTGACAACAAGCAGCGAATCCGTAGAATACGGCGCCATCCAAAGGCTACGTAGCTCAGTTGGTTAGAGCACATCACTCATAATGATGGGGTCCCCTGTTCGAGTCAGGGCGTAGCCACCAGATACCGAAAGGCCCGTCGATCATCGATCGACGGGCCTTTTTGTTGCGCCTTCCTTTACAACGGTTCAACACCGACACAGAAAAAACAGAGCGCCTGGCGGTTGTTGCCCGCCAGGCGCTCTGTCGTCGTTTCAGCCTTTCAGCGCGTGCTGCGAGCGCTGGACCTACACCAGTTCGGCGCTGTCAAAGAAGGCCGTCAGCGCGCGGGTCAGGTGTTCCACGTCCTGGCTGCCGGCGGTCTCGCGGATCGAGTGCATCGCCCACTGGGGCACCCCCACGTCCAGCGTCGGCACACCCAGCTCCGTTGCGGTGATGGGGCCGATGGTACTGCCGCAACCCATGTCCGCCCGGGTGATAAAGGTCTGCACCGGCACCTGAGCTTGCTCGCACAGATCACGGAACATGGCCGCCGTGGCACTGTTGGTGGCGTAGCGCTGGTTGGCGTTGGTCTTGATCACCGGGCCAGCGTTGAGGCTCGGGCCGTGCTGGGCGTCGTGCTTGTCCTTGAAGTTCGGGTGCAGCGCGTGGGCGTTGTCGCAGGAGATCATCCGCGAGGACTGGATCAAGCGGATATAGCCTTCCTCTGTGCCCTCGCCGACCTGGCCATTTACGCGCTTGAGCACATCGGCGAGGAACGGACCCTGGGCGCCACAGGCGCTGGCGCTACCCACCTCTTCGTGATCATTGGCGACCAGCACCATGCCCTGTTCGCCGTCGGCGTCGAGCATCGCTTCCAGGCCAATAAAGCAGGACAAAAGGTTGTCCAGGCGGGCGCTGGCGATCAATTCCTTGCCCACGCCCACCAGCGACGGCGGCTGCAGGTCATAGAAGCCCAGCTCGAAGTCCAGCACCTTTACCCCGGTCAGGCCGTGCTCCTTTTCGAGCCAGGCCAGCAGCAGGCGATCGAGGTCGTCGTCCTTGCCACCCTGAAGCACCACCGGCGCCATCTGGGTCTGGGCATTCATCGCCTTGCCGTCATTGGCTTCACGATCCAGGTGGATGGCCAGGCTCGGAATGATGGCGATGGCCTCGGCGACGTTTAGCAACACACCCTCGACCCGCCCATCGGCGTGACGGACATGCAGACGCCCGGCCAGGCCCAGGTCCCTGTCGAACCAGGGCGCAAGCAGTGCCCCGCCGTAGACCTGCACGCCAAGCTGCAGCCAGCCCGCAGACGTCTGGCCGGCGTGGGTCTTCAGCCTGAGATTGGGGCTGTCGGTATGGGCGCCGACCATGCGCAGACTGGTGACCGGCTGGCCCTTCGGCAGGTTGACGGCGATAATCGAAGAATCGTTGCGGGTCACGTAGAAGCGGTCACCGGGAACCAAATCCCAGCTATCGGTCTCCAACAGGCGACGGTAGCCGGCGTCCTCAAACCGTTTAGCCATGTTCGCGGTGGCGTGCCAAGGGCTGGGGGAACGGTGCAGAAACTCAAGCAGCCGACTGAGCCTTTTGGCGCATCCGGCATCATCCTTTGGCAAGCACTCCTGTGACATGGGCGTCCTCTGTTGCATGATAGTGTGGTTGAAGGATTGACCCTGAATATCGCACAACGGCAAGGGTCAAGGATTGACATCAAGCTGCTACAATGCGAATCCGGTCCAAGGGACCCGCCGACCGAGTCGGTGTAAGACCGACGAGTGTACACGAATCCTGGAGTGCTTCATTGATGAGCCTGATTGAGTCTGCGGGTCGCGCCCTGGCGCTGTCCCTGCTGATCGCGGCCCCTACGGCGCTGGCTACTCCCACGCCCGGCGACGACCAGCGTCAGGCGGCCATGGAGGTGGCCGAATCACTACGCTACGGCCACTACGCGGACGTGAGGCTGGACGACCAATGGTCCAACCGCGCCTTCCAGCGTTATCTGGACGTGCTGGACGGCCAGCGTGCCTACTTCGTGCAGGACGACGTGGATGAGTTCGCTGATCTGCGTACCGGCATGGACGAGGCAATGCTCGAAGGCTCCCTGGAGCGGGCCTACGACCTCTACGAGCGCTACCACGATCGTGCCGAGGCGCGTCTTGAGTGGATGCTCGAGGAGATCGACCACCTCGACATGAGCTTCAATGGCGAAGGCCGCCTCGAACTCGACCGCGAGGATGCCGCCTGGGCCGCCTCCCAGGCGAGCCTCGACGACTTGTGGCGCAAGCGCCTGGCCAACGCCGCCCTGACGCTGTCAATCAGCGGCCAGGAAGACGACGAGGTCATCGACACCCTGCGCGAGCGCTACGAGACCCAGAAGCATCGCCTCGAGCAGACCAACGCCGAGGACGTGTTCGGGCTGATCATGGCCGCTGCCACCGGTACCGTGGACCCCCACACCGAATACCTGTCGCCGCGCCAGGGCGAGTCCTTCGACATCCAGATGCGCCTCTCGCTCGAAGGCATCGGTGCCCTGCTCCAGGCCGACGGCGAGTACGTCAAGGTCGCGAGCCTGGTACCCGGTGGCCCGGCCGAGAAGGACGGCGCGCTCAAGCCCGCCGACCGCATCATCGGCGTCGGCCAGGAAGGCGAAGACATCGTCAACGTGGTCGGCATGCGCTTGGACGACGTGGTCGAACTGATTCGTGGGCCCAAGGGCTCCGAGGTGCGCCTCGAGGTGGTGCCCGGCGAAGCCGTGGACATGACCCGCTCCACCGTGGTCGACATCACCCGTGACACCGTCAAGCTCGAGGATCAGGCGGCCAGCAGCGAAGTCATCGAGATCCAGCGCGAAGACGGCGTGCACAAGGTCGGCGTGATCGAGGTGCCCGCCTTCTATGTCGACTTCGACGCCTGGCAGGCCGGCGAGGAAAACTACCGCTCCACCACCCGTGACGTCGCCGCCGAGGTCGAGAAGCTCAAGGCCGAAGGCGTCGAGGGCATCGTGCTGGACCTGCGCAACAACGGCGGCGGCGCGCTGCAGGAAGCCAACTCGATGATCGGCCTGTTCATCGACCGTGGCCCCACCGTGCAGGTACGTGACGCCCGTGGCCGCATCAGCCTGTACGGCGACACCGACAGCGGCACCCTGTATGACGGCCCGCTGGTGGTGCTGGTCAACCGCCTGTCCGCCTCGGCCTCGGAGATCTTCGCCGGTGCCATCCAGGACTACGGTCGCGGCCTGATCGTCGGCTCCAACACCTTCGGCAAGGGCACGGTGCAGACCCTCAACGACTTGAGCTACGGCCAGATCAAGCTGACCCGCGCCAAGTTCTACCGCATCTCTGGCGAGAGCACCCAGAACCGCGGCGTGAAGCCGGACATCATGTACCCGAGCCTGCTCGACCCCGAGATCATCGGCGAGAGCGCGCTGGACAACGCCCTGCCCTGGGACACCGTGCGTGACGTCCAGTACCGCAGCTACGGCACCCCGCGCCAGTACCTGAAGGACCTGCGCGCCCGCCACCAGCAGCGTGCCGACGAGCACCCCAACTTCCACTACCTGGAACAACGGGCAGAGCTAGCGAGCCGTCTGCGCGAGCAGCACACCAGCGTCAGCCTGAACCGAGAGCAGCGTCAGCGTGAAGCCGACGCCCAGGATGCCGAAATGCTGGCACTGGAAAACGAGCGCCGCGAAGCCCTCGGCCTCGACATCCTCGAAGAATGGGGCGACGCCCGCGAAAGCGGCGACGACACCGACCTCGCCGACGAAGAGACCGAAGAGGAACAGCCCGTCGACCGCGCCGAAGTCGAGGAGTCAGCGGAAATCCTGCTCGACTTCGCCGAACTCGGCCCGAGCTGGCAGTACGCGGTAAAAGGCTAAGCAGCGACAGAAACGACTAGCCGCAAGCTAAACGAAAAGCCGGGGCATCGAGCCCCGGCTTTTTTATGGACGTGGTCTGAACGCAGCCATCGCCAACCTAACGGCGAACAGCCCTTCTCACTCTTCTCTCCCTCCAAAGCCCCATCGCGACCAGGAGTTCGAGCAAGGCGAAGCCAACAAACGCCGCCCCATAGACCCATCGAACCTGACGCTGCTGCTCTTCGGTGGGAAACAGCTCCATCGAGCCCTGCAAGAACCCCGCACCGCTCAGCAGCATCAACACGAGCAACAGCACCGCAACACACCAGAGTAGGATTCTCACCTTAGTCTCGCCTTGTTCGTCAGTAGCAGTAGCTGTCTACATTGTTCCCAATGCGCAGACGGCTGCGCATACTGGTAATGACATCGAAAATCAGAGCGACGATAATGCAAACACTATACGATCAGGACGCTCCCAAACAAGCCACAAACCTCAGCATAAACAGCGACTTGCTGAAAAGGGGCAGGAGTATGAATGTCGACCTCTCGGCCACGCTAGAGAAAGCACTGGAAGCAAAGCTCGCCGAGAGCGAAGCCCAACAATGGCAGAGGGAAAACAGCAACGCTATCAAAGCCTACAACGATGCTATCTCTGAGCATGGGTGCTTCGCCGAAGAATACAGGACATTCTAATGCCCCAGTTCGACGTGTACGCTAACCCCAGCGCGTCGACGAAAAGGATGTACCCTTACCTTCTGGATATACAGAGCGATACCCTCTCGGAGTTGGCCACCCGAATTGTGGTGCCCCCTAAACGCAAATCTCTTTCTGGACGTAAGAAAGCTGCCCCGCCCTGCGCCAACAGTGACCCTCGACAGCGAAGAACTGTTGATCCTTATCCCACAAATCGCATCATTACCTGCCAGCGTTTTAAAAAGGCCCATCGTCACTCAAGAGCACATGCGAGATAAAATAGTCGCCGCACTCGACTTCGCAATGGTCGGGTTCGGGTTCTGGTTCTGGTTATTGATATCGGTGTCTAACGCCGTAAGCAGGCGCGTAAAAACTGGAGCGAAGCGAAGGTTTTTACGTCGCGCTGCCTTACCTTGTTAGCGCTACGATGCCAGCGCACGAAGCACGGTTTCAGGTTCTTTAGCGACGACATTCAATAGCACCAAGGCTGGTCCTTGCGGGGTGCGATCACCACGCTCCCAGTGACGTAGAGTGCTTACACTGATGCCGAATGCAGAAGCAAATTCGTTTTGTGACATGCCGACTTTAGCTCGAACTTTTTTAACATCCAGCGGGCCAAATTCATGCACCACGGCTTTGTCGGGCTTTCCTTTGGAAAACTCTATTGCTTCCGTCACCCCCTGTTTAATACTTAAAAAAGAACTAGCCATCATTGCCACCATAATGTTTTCGCAAAAGGGCGGTGAATTTCGCAAGCTCGTTTCTCTCTGACTTGCTCAGGTTCGCTTTCTCACCTTTCCCGAATACGGTTAATAAAAAAAGCGGCATCGTGCCATTGTGGTAGTAGTAAACTACGCGAACACCGCCACTTTTACCTTTTCCTTGCGCAGACCACCTCAGCTTCCGAATCCCTCCCGTGCCCTGCATGATGTCGCCAGATTGGGAATGAAATGCCAGGCAATTGATAATACTGGCTTTTCCTTCCTCGCTCAGAAGACCCAGTGCTCATTTAAGGAATTCGGGTAGCTCAACGATTGCCTGCATAGCTCCAAAGGTAATCCACTGGATCACCCTTGATCAAGAGGGCGCTAACGCCTCAAACACCGGCTTGGCGGAGTTGGCAGCTTTTTTGGAACAAAAAAGGTGACATCTTTACCAAGTCCAAGAGATTTGACTTGTTATATACTCTATTTAGAAAAGAAAACATGATCACCTGACTCTATTGGTGGTCCTTGCCAGCCCCAATCAACTTTTGTTTTATCGTTTAGAATACTTGGATTTTCTCTTTCAAATTTTAAACGACAGAGATACTTAAACCATACAGTTTGAATAGAGCCGCTATCACCACGATTACTCAAATAAGAAAGCATTTCATTTAAATTAAGCGACCTGAATCGCTGACACTCTTCTATAAATAGTTTTTGATCATTAGTTTCGGGGTTAATTTTATTTGATGTAAGAGCGCTTAACCATGTTCCATATTTATTAATAATATCAAGCTCGGCTAGCGTAAACACCTCAATCTTGCACTGCACTCTATACGGTTTGTTAATTAATGCACGATGTTCCTTAGAATGTGAAACCTTCTCATTTTTTTTCGGAAAAGGTGTTTTTCTTGATTTACGACTGCTAGTCTCCCGCATATCAGGTTTCTCCTCTTTCCTTTAAGCAAGAAAAATGCAGGCAATAACGACTACAAGTACGATTATTAGTGTGGCTGCTATATTTATACCGAAACTCTAGGCTACCGTGTATATAACGCCGTATTAAGGGGTGAGCAACGCACGACCACTAAACTCAACCTTACCACCATAAACACTGAACCCAACCAGAACCAAAAATGCCATGCGTTGGGAGTCCCTCTTGAATGCTTTGTTAGATTACTTTGCTGCAATGACCTCTTTATTTGACTCATCCCATATACTCTGAAGCTTATCAAGAGTCGCATTCTCATAATCCAATACAAAAGCATCCATTGTATCGACCTCTTGATGCAAAGCTAAAAGCTTTTCCCCCTCTTCTTTTGCTAAAGGAACAGAGGTGCCAAAGGGCTCGAAGCGCATATACTGTTCATGTGTTTCACCAAACTGATCAACGTAAGACACAAACAAATACCTCTGTATTGCACCACCAATACTCTTATTCTCTTCGTTGTATCCTTGACTAAATTGACTAAGGATAGGATCTAGTCTGTTCGTATCAATTATATGCTGCTCTGAAAAAATGCCTTTGTTTACATCCGTAATATAAGAACTTACTGGAAAATAATTCAAAATCGGGACAACAACACTTTGTAAGAACACCGGTTTTCCGCTATTTTCCGGAGTTACAAGCTTCAACTCATTCAGCCTTAAGAAAGCAAAAGGATATGAGTGAAAATCGTACATAACATCCCCAGAATTGCTAATAACTAAAGTTTCACTCCTTTTCCCATTTTCCGCACTATCGAACCTAAATTCTGCAGAAACTTTCGGTAACAACGCCAATCTACTGATATCCAAGGAGCTAGCAGCAATCTGATTGGCTTTTGATGATATATTCAACGCTACAATTGAGACGACTACAGCCATAATTGCAATCATGCTTGAAGCAATAGTTTCAAAAAAAATCTTGTACTTTGTTAAAAATTCTTTCATTTTACCTCATGTCATCTAACGCCAAGCTCACCGGTAAATTAGGAGCGTAGCGAGTAATTTATCCGCGTGCAGCTTTTTGTTAGCTTTCCTGCACCGGAACTCAGTAGACAGCTTTTTCAAGCCTTGCGTTTCTGTGCCGTCATCTTGCCTCTCTTCTCGATACCCTCTCGCCAAGCGTCCAATTCCATAATATCAGCAAGTAGTTCGTCGGGGTCTGGAACAGCAATGCCGCCTTGCAGGGCCTTATCATGTGCGTAGTTCGAACACTTGGTCATGCCAGCGTAGACTTTCGCATAATCGCCATCTTCAACAACGACGCCAGCAAGTCTCTGTGTTTCAACGCCTTTCCGGAACCGAAGGATCACCTCGCGCAAGAGTACTTCCTCGACTGCCCGCTCCCACGTCATACGTAGCCGGAAATAAGCATCAACTGTTTGTCTTTGACACTGTTGCTCTTCGCCATCCCTGTGCAGTTTGGCTATAGTTTGATGCTGAGCTTTAAGGGCCTTAATCCGCTTACTAGTGCTTTTTCCCTCGAAAGGGAGTTCTGGGTCGGCCACCCCGAATCCCTCAGAACGGCGTGTCAGGCTCTGTGTAGCAATAGGTACGGTTGCAAGCTTTGCCTCCTCGGCCAGCAGACAGAGGAAATAAATATCATGGGTAAATACGATGACCTGACGCTGTGCGGCTTCTTGCGCTAGTCGCTTTGCTACGCGTTCACGGCGGCGATGGTCTAGGGAGGACACCGGGTCGTCAAATACAATACCGCCCTTACCATCACTTAACCCGACCTCGGCCAAAAAAGAACCTATCGCAATCGCCCGCTGCTCTCCTTCACTAAGAATTTCACCAGGGTTACGACTTTGTGGTAATTCAAGTTTTAGTTTGTGCAAAGCCTTACCCCTGTCGGAGCGGCTTTGTAGCGAAACGCGAAGCATGCCTACGCCTAACGCCTTGAATTCGCAGTTTAGTGCTTCGGCTAGCTCTTTGGAGACGACCTTTTCGGCCAATTCTGATGCTTTTCGGGAAATGGAATTTGTCTTGATATCCGACAGGCACTTCTTAAGTTTGGCCTGGTGACCCAGTCGGGTCACCGCCAATACCACGGCATCCTTGACCTGACTTAGTCGCACTCGCGCATCTAGCTCAATGAACTGCTTTTGAAGTGCAGCACGCGCCTTTTCATCGGATGCTATTTCAAGAGTTTCAGCGTCAGCATTCAGCTTGTTAGCTAGCACTTGAAGTTGCGCTGAGGGGTTTCCCAACGCCTGTTCAGTACCTTCCCATTCGTGGGAGATTACCGCTGCCTTGATGGCTTCCTGGCGAGCGACTAGCGATTTCTCAAAGACTTTGACATCATTCGCGAGTTGCGGGTTCAAGCCTTCGATCTCACCGTAGGTAACATCGTCAATATTCAAAGTCAGAATGTTCGCGATGAACGGCTTGTACTCTGCGTACAGAGCTAGTCGGCGCTCTTGGGCGGTTTTCTCTGCCTCGGCTTGAATGAAGGACTCGAAGCGCTGTAAGCGGGCGGCGCCTTCAGCAAGAGGTTGCTGACATAGAGGACAAGGTGAATCGGTCCCCAGTTCTGGGAAGACCTTGTCCGGATGGGATTCTTCCGCAAACTTTCGGGCGGCGTCGAAAAGCTCACGCCAAGCCTCTCCTCCGGTGCCAGGTAGCAGACTTTCACTTGCCGTAAACTGCTTAGCTGCGAGTGCGGCGGCTGACTGCGCAGTGCGATAACTGTCTGCCAGCTTACGCAATCTGGTTACCACCGTATGATCTACTAGCGCGCCTTTGTTTTTTGCGTTTGTTGCGATGGCGGCAACTCGGCGAGCACGCAAACGCAATTGAGTCGCCTTTTCCTTCGGATTGTTTTCCTTCAAACTCTTATCTAGAGACGCATGCTGGGCTAAATCTTCCTGCGAAAGTGTCGCCAATGCTTCGATTTGTGCTTTCGTCGTTCTGGCCGATAGTCCTGAAATCAGTTTGCCAACGGCGGTCTCACCGTGGAGCGGCGCAAAAGCTGTAAGGTCTGCGGCAGACTGCGTATGCTCGGTTTCTATCGCAGTCTTCAGATGTTTGCAAACCTTCGCCAATCTCTCGAACACATCTAGCCCGTAAGGCACGTAAGAAAAGTCATCTTCACTATCTAAGTAGGCACGCGCGCAGTGCGAATCAAAGATCGCGAAAGACGACAGCGTTGCTGGAGCCGCTTTGCCGTCGGACCAGTGCTCATCTTGTACCGAACCATCAATTTTTATTTCGAATACGGCTTCGGCTTTCCCCGTTTGGCTTGCAGGTAGAGCGGCGTTCGGATAAATTGCTTCCATCTGATCGCGGGCGCGGCATGCGCGCTTGAACACGCGCGAGTATCCTGATTTTCCAGAACCGTTGTCACCATATATAACTGTCATCCCATGAGGAATAAACGACAGGCGCTGATTCTCTGCAATCGCGTTGACATGACGCATATTCTTCATTGCAAGCAGTTCAACGTGAGTTGTGGCTTTCACTGGTGCAGGGATCTGATCTGCCGTTAGGGGGTTGGGATTCCGCCCTTTCGGATCGGGAATACCATTCGCAGCTTTGAGTAGTGCAAATAGATCATCTTGGTCTTCTGTTGTTAGGGTCTGTTTAGCCAGCAAACGTGCTACCGCATCACTTTTCCAGGCCGGAAGACCCTGCGACCAATTCAGTATTTCTTGCAGTAGCGACAACATCTTCTCCTTTTTATTGGCCGGCCGATTGAGACTCGCTCAGAAAAGCTAACGCCGCATTCAGCGGCTTGTCCGCTGCAATGCATTGTTAGAGCACTCTAAACCCCTGCTCTTGAATAACCGAGGAGCGTAGAAACGCCCGAAAAGCGCCTCAAAGAAATGCAAATCGGTTACCGCCTGAATGCGCTGAAACCGCTTTCTAAGCTGAGTTGCCGCATCTGTTGCCTGCTGTAAATGCTCCGCATACTGGACTGAGACAACATGACCATCACGAAAAGCCTGCTTATTAAAGAACCAATCATATTCGCCATCTACATCCTTCGGCTCCCATTCCGGGACCTGAACGTACTCTCTAAATTCTCGATATTCAGCAACCAAGCATTTGAATTCAGGTTCCAATATTTGTTTAAGAGGGCCTACAAATTTCAGCTCTTGCCAACCGTCTCCGTGCTTATGTTCAATTTCATCGAAAGGCCGAAGCACTGACTCAGGGATTCTTCGAGAACTGTACACACAACTATCGAGTGCCATTATCTGATTCTCCGGAAACTTAGATAATATTGCGCCCAATCGCTCGGTGTCTTTTTGATGCTTACTTTCTACAACAGGTCGAAGGAACGCCAGAACTCCAGCTAAAGATCCGACAACAAAGAATGCATCTTTTAAATAAGGGATCCAACTACTCATATGCCTCCTACGATAGGCCTAGCCATGGACTGCTCTAACGCCTCAAGAACCGGCGGCGGCTTTTTCGCCGTCCGCGTTACTTGACTTGTTAAGCTTCTCCATTCGGATTACGTTCTTTCCCGGAAATATGCCTACCATAATCTCGTGCAACTTCTGTATCAGCATCTCCGACCGCTTTTCACCGCGCTGAGTAATATCTATTAGTTCAGCGGTAAGACTTTTCATTATTGTCGATGTCCGGTCGCCAAGAACCCTATCGATTTCCCCTAAGCTTACGGATGAACCACTGACAATGCCCGCAGCTTCCATTGCTGGCTGAACAATATTTAAGTGTATGTGATTTCTTGTTTTCACCGTTTCGGTAAAAATCGTGAAGAGTTCTTCAAGTTCAGTAAGATCAGTCAATATCTCTGACTTCTTCCCAGAGATCAGAAATGAAATAGAGTCAAAGTCAATTTTCCAATTTGGGTCAGAGTTCCCAAGTGACGGTTGTATTGCCACATAGGCTGACGGATCGCCAGTATAAGGTTTCAAAAATTGCTTATTGAAACCAGCAATATAGTTGTACACACGCACGAGCGTAAAAATAGCCCTATTTGCAGATGCCAGATCTATATCATCTTTTCGTTGTTTTTCACGGTCTGCATTAAATTTATAGGCAAAAAACGCACCTGCGAAGGCGGCAACTAGTGTAGCAACAGCGCCTGCGATCGTCTTGGCATCCAATCCTGGCATAAGCCCAACCGCCAACCCCAAAGAAAAAGACGCTATTGCTATGAATAGAGTTCTCTCATGATTGCTGGGAAATAGTTTAAAGCTCATTACTCTCCCTGAAGCTTAACGCCCGCAACACCGGACAATTTGGAGCTCAGCGGAAAATTGATCCGTGTGCTTGCGCTTGTTAGCACTAGTTTGCGATGTCTTCATTTTTGATTGAGCTTATATACGACAGCTCCAACTGCTTCCCTTGGGGGCTTTCCAGTTGGTTAGAAATTGACACCTCAAATTTGAGGCTTGAAACCAGTGCATGAGCTGTACCTACGAGAATGCCTGCGAGAGGATTTGAAAATGCAGCTCCAACCAGGCCAGCGGTAACGGCCCCATTTTTCACCGAACCATAGTTAAGATCAAGCGAAACTTTTCGACTTGCCAACAATCTGTAACCCCAGCTTTGCTTCGCAACTTTGTCCAAATCGCTTATTGCTTGTTCCAAACGTTGAATTTGAACTATTTTGGATCGAGGAATATCAGCAGATTTTTATATTTCCAAATATAATTCATCTAATGTCGTGCGCAATGCAATTAGCTCATCAGTTCTTTTTAACTTAAATTCCAGGAGTCTATCTAAAGGGACATCTGACTTTGGCACCGGTAAACAACGGGTTAATTCAAAGTCAGCTGTAATCAAATCTTTAGACATAGAAGCAGGTACAATTAGTTGGTCGCCGCTCTGATGGATAGCCCACTGTCCTGGGTTGCGATTGGTGAGATTAGCCGAAACTTCAGCGAGTCCTTGGAAATGCATGTTCGCAAGATCACTTCCATTGAAAGTGCCGTTCAGGTTCATTCTGGCGGTTTCTTTCCTGACAATTCCCGCTCCTTCTAACAGTTGCAAATCATCAGACAAACCAGTTCCAAAAATATTGCTATCGGTTACAACCACCTTATCCCAATATAGAGCGTAGTAGCGGCATTTCTCAGGTGGTATGCCGCCTCTCATAGAAACCGAGTCACCCTCGCTAACAATCTCCATTGCTGGAGTAACTATTCCTCTTTCCATATTTACTCCGAATTTAAGTCATGAGTGCTAACATTTTTATTCATAGGCATGCTCATTTATCTTCCGCATGAGCACACCCAAATTGCAGCCTATACCTTTGAATTCTTACGTAATTTTCTCACTTTACAGCGGAGTAATTCGGGATAAAACGCGCATGCTCATCTTCAAAATGCGCATGCTCAAATTGGCTCTTCAGCGATTGCAAAGCCATTGATTGTCCGCAACTTTATAGCGCCGAGGCGTAATAAACACGCCCTCTGATGCATCACTTCGAGCATGCCTTTAAATTCTGTGCTGCATTTCGTATACACGAATGAATACCGCACGCAGAGAAACACCTACGCCATGTCACCGGGAGAAAGTCACACCTCCCCTTCACCTACAAACTACCGACCAGGCACGCTACCGCCACGGCGGCCACAAGACATGACCACTCAGCGCGACGAACGCCGCTATGCGATCACAGGTACGGAAGGAGTTAAGGGCGGGTAACCAAAAACGGCAGCACGCTGCCATACAGGCGGCAAGGCGCCTGTATTGAACGTCAGATTAGCGTTGGCTGGTCATCCCTTGGCCATAGACGGCTTTCCTATCCCTGCGCATGATCGTTGTTTTCGTGCTCGTAGCGGCACTGTTTATTGCTTGGCATTGGCCATTAGCAGCAGAATAGACAAAAGATGTGAGGAATGGGAACGAATTTACGCGTTTTTTGGCTTAAGTCTTACAAACTGTTGAATTTCGGAAACTGCTTTTTGGAAGCACTCGCTTGCATCAAAATCGGGGATAGAGATCTGATACTGATACGACTGCCCTGCCCAGCGCGAGCAAGCAATCACTCGCATATGGCGGATGGGTGGTATAGCTTGTTCACCTCAGCGCCAGGTAACCACGATGCGTTTCTGATCCAGCACCGAACCTTGCCGCAATTGACGGGAACGACTCCGCGCGCCTGTGAGGCAACGCTTCCAGGTATCGCTACCAGGAAGCGTATTCACGCCCAGCGCGGCAAGCGGGCCTGGGTTGCCATACTGAGCACCAAAACGAGCCAATATACGTGAACACGTCAGAATGAGCTGCGAGGCTTCAGATGGATACCCGTATACAGTTTCGCATCGATGAAGAGACAAAGCGCCTAGCCCAGCAGATGGCAGAGAGCCAGGGGCGTACGCTCAGTGGCGCCTGCAGGGAATTGGCAGAACAACTCGCCGAGCAACAGCGCCAAGCAACGTCACACCATGACTGGTTATCGCTTCAGGTCAAGCGAGCGTTTGACAGACTCGAAGCCGGTGCAGCGACCTTTGTCAATCATGAAACCGCAAAATCCCGGATGGCAGAACGAAAGTCACGGATCCGCGCCCGTGACCTTGCCCCGGTAATCGGCGATTCCATGGGAAGAAGAGGGTCTGACAAGGCGTGAAGCCATTTTCGACTTTCTCTACCAGTTCAATCCTGTGGTCGCCGAACGGACTGATGGCCAGATTGAGGAAAGGGCAGAACTGCTGATGCTGCAACCGCTACTCGGCGTAGAGCGCCAAGGTATTCCTGGTCGCTTGCTGATCCTTCCGGAAGTATCGCTTCTGATCTCCTATCAGTTGGCAGGCTCAGATATCCGGATCATGCGGGTCCTTCACCAAAAGCAGCAATTCCCGCCCGCCGATTGACGGCTAATCACTCTCTGACCGCAAAGGCTCGAAGCGGACGTAGCTTCTTGGCTCGGCTGATGGACGGAGTCAGCCGGCCCCTCCCCTTCGCTCGATATCCGTTAAGCGTCATTACCTCACCTGCTCTGCATCCTGCCCATCAGTGTCTCGCTATCACGCCCTTGGCTGGCCGGCGTCGCCTGCCGCACTGGCTCATCTACTAGCCGCTCTCGGTGTCGACATCGGCGAGGGGCTGGTCCCCGGCCGCGGGGTTGGCGTACTTCATCCAGGTCTTGCCGAGGTGGTTGCGCAGTTCGTTGCCGACCTGCTTGCCGTCGCGGGCTTCCAGGGCGGCCATGATGGCTTCGTGCTCGTCCATGGCCACGGACCACTTCTCGTTTTTCAGGTTGGAAAGATAGCGCACGCGGTAGAGCTGTCGGCTAAGTGTGGCGTGGATCTCGATCAGGGAGTTGTTGCCGGAGAGCGAGACGATGCGGTTGTGGATCGCCTGGTTCAGGCGAAAGTAGTTCTGCCGGTCGCGACGCAGGAAAGCGGCCTTCATCTCGAAGTGCAGGGCCTGCAGCTCGGCGATGTCGTCGTCGCTGGCATTGGCGCAGCAGAGCTCCGCGGCTGACTGCTCCAGTACGCTCAGCACGTAGGCCTTTTCCTGCACGTCCTGGGGGCTGACGTCGGCGACCACCGCACCCCGTCGCGGGGAGATGACCACCAACCCCTCCGCCGCGAGGATCTTGAACGCCTCGCGCATGGGGGTGCGCGAGACGTCCAGCTCTTCGGCCAGCTTGCGCTCGGGCAGCCGCTGCCCGGGCTGGAAGTGATCCATCACGATATGTTCACGCAGGTAATTGGCGACCTTCTCCACCAGTCCTTCGCGTGCGTCCACTGCCGCTTCGTCCATCGTTAATGCCGTCATGGTCTTCGATGCCTAAAGAATGGCATACCGTTTTTTGGCGGGCAAACATTTACGCGGTTTGTCTCACTGCACTTATTCGTTGTTATTCAATGATATAACGCACATCTTTTGCCTTATGCGACCAAGGTCTATGCCCCAATCGTTTGACCATCAAAATGGTATACCACTACATTTCTCTGCATCTTGATCCCGCCCGATCCTTCCAGACCGAGGCCTTCAACCCGCTCAGGCAGCCCCCGGCAACGCGCCATCGGTGGGCCAGGCCAGCACGGAGACGCTCTACGACCATGAACTACCTTCACCACTTTGATACCGCCACCAACGTCGAGGCATGCGTCGCGGGCGCTGGCGATTTCGGTCGCGGCATCCTCCGTCAGGCCCAGCAGATGCCCGGCATGAACGCACGTATCGCGGTGGACATTAGCGCCGAGACGGCCGCCCAGGCGTTCGAGAAGGCCGGCATTCCGGCCTCGCAGATCGCGGTATGCCAAACACAGGACGAGGCAAGCGACGCCTGGCAGGCAGGCAAGTTTGTCGCCTGTGGCGATCTCGAAGTGGTCAAGCACCTGGATTTCGACATCCTGGTGGAAAGTACTGGTATACCAAACGCCGGTGCCACCCACGCGGCCAGTGCACTCAAGGCCGGCAAGCATGTAGGCATCGCCACCAAGGAAACCGAATCGGTGGTCGGTCCCTACCTGACCCGCCTGGGCAACCGCCATGGTCGCCTGTTCACTCCGCTGGACGGTGATCAACCGAGTCTGTTGATCGGCCTGGTGACCTGGGCCCAGACGCTGGGCTTCGAGATCATCGCCGCCGGCAAGAGCAGCGAATACGACTTTGTCTGGGACGAGGCGGATCAGGCGATCTGTTGCAACGGCACCCGCTTCGACGCCCCGGACATGGCCGACCTGTGGACACTGCCCGAGGGCGACGAGCGCAGCGTGGTGCGCGCCCGTGGCGAGCACCTGAGCGCCATTCCGCAGATCTCCGCACCGGACCTGTGCGAGATGACCAATGTCGCCAACGCCACCGGCCTCACCCCCGACCACCCTGCCTTCCACGCCCTGGTGCTGCGTACCCATGAGGTGCCGACCCTGCTGGATCTGGAAGGCAACGGCGGCGTGCTCTCCGGCACGGGGCGTCTGGAGGTGTTCAACTGCCTGCGACGCCCGGACGAGCTGAGCTTCGCCGGTGGCGTCTTCGTGGTGGTGCGCTGCGAGGATGCACACGCCTGGGAGGTACTGGACGGCAAGGGCCATATCCTGAGTCGCAGCAAGAAAAGCGCCATGGTCTACCTGCCGCGCCACCTGCTGGGCCTTGAAGCGCCGATCTCGCTGCTCGACGCCGTGCTCAAGGGCCTGCCCTCCGGCGGCGGCCAGGCCACCCGCCCGGCGGTGGACCTGGTCGCCCGCGCCACGGTGTCACTCAGCAAGGGGCAGGAACTCGAGATGAAGGGCCACCATCGCCACATCGCCGGCCTTAAGCCGGAGGTGCACCCCGCCGCTGCGCTGGTCGATGCTACCCCGGTACCCTTCTATCTGCTGCCCGGCGCCGTCCTTAAGCGCGATGTGGCTGCAGGACAGTTGATCAGCGTGGCCGACGTGCAGCTGCCGGACTCCACCTTGCTCCACCTTCGCCGCGAGCAGGACGCGATGTTCTTCTCCACCGCCGAATCTTCCTCCGAACCGGCCTGACGTCATGTCGGGCCACCTGGCAACCAATGGGCATCTGCCCATGCTCAACCACAACAACCACCCCCAGGAGAACGCCATGATCACCCGAAACGCGATCATCACCGCCAGCGCCCTCGGCCTGTCGCTCGTCGTTGCGAGCCCCGCCGCGCTGTCCGCCGACGAGGCGGCCGACTTCCCCTCCAAGCCGCTGCAGTTCCTGGTCGCCGCCGGCGCCGGTGGCGGCACCGATAACTTTGCGCGCACCATCAAGCCGCTGCTTGAAGAGGCCATGGACACCCGCGTGACGGTGGTCAATCTGCCGTCTGCCTCCGGCGCCCTGGCCCACCAGCGTACCGCCAACGGCGACGCCGACGGCCACACCCTGGACTTCGCCTCCTCGACCCTGGTCACCTCGCTTGCCGCCGGCCAGAACCCCACCGGCCTCGACCAGCTCACCCCGGTGGCGCGTATGCAATCCGACGTGATGACGCTGATCGTCGATCCGGACAAGTACGCCGACTTCGACGCCTTCATGGAGCACGCCAAGGCCAACCCGGGTCAGGTCATCATCGGCGGCACCCACGCGGCCAGCCCCGACCGCATGGCCTTCCTGTCGTTCCGTGACGCCACCGGCCTGGACATCAGCTTCATCCCCTACGACGAGGAAGGCAGCGTCGCCGCCAACGTCATGGGCGGCAATATCGATGGCCTGTTCGGTGAGATCAGCTCGGTGCTGAGCTACATGGAATCCGGCGAGATGATGCCGATCCTGGTGTTCGCCGAAGAGCGTCTGGAGAACTTCCCGGACATCCCCACCACCGTCGAGAACGGCTGGGACCTGACCGACGGCAACGAGCGCGGCATCTTCGTCCACGCCGACACCCCGGACGCCATCGTCGAGAAGCTCGAGTCCACGCTGAAGAGCGTCTACGACTCCGAGACCTACCAGGAGTACGAAGAGCGGGTGAACCTGCACTACCGCGAGGGCTGGCTGGGTAGCGACGACTACCGCGAGAAGCTCGAGCAGAACCTGGAACTCTACACGCGGCTTCTGGAAAACACCTGATCCCGTGGACTGGCGGGCCGGGTACTCCCCGGCCCCTCACCTTGCGCTGACGGGACTCGCTCCCGCTGGCCCGCCGTGAACCGAGCCTCACCATGCATACCAAGTTCACCGTCTTTGCCGTCCTGTTGCTGGTACTGGCCGCCGTCACCCTGGTGCCGACGCTTGATTTCCCGAGCTCCGAGGACGTCTCGACCTTTATCGGCCCGCGCCTGTGGCCGCTGTCGCTGTTGCTCCTGCTGATTGTGCTGTCGGCGACCCTGCTGGTCTCCACCCGCATGAGCCAGGCCAAGGAGCGTGCCAGCGACGCCGAGGCCAAGGCCGCGATGGCGAAAAACCCCGCGACTGAACCCGGCCAACAGGCTGACGCCGGCCAGGACAGCGCCACCGACAACGTCACCGACAGCACCACCGAAGCCGCTGGCGTTGCTCTTAACCCTGGGTTTCTTGCCGCCAACCGCCACTGGTGGCTGATGGGTACCACCGTTGCCTACACCCTGCTGATGCCGGCCATCGGTTTTTTGCTGGCCACCGTGATCTTCACCCTGGCCTGCACCTTGCTGCTTGGCGCGCGCCACTGGGCGGCCCTGCTTGCCACCGTGGTCATCGCCGTTGCGCTGATCCAGGGCGTGTTCTCCACCCTGCTGGGCATCCCCTTGCCATGACACCCAGCCGGTACGATTTTCCACCAGTATTTCGCGGGAGCTGACGATGCTGGAGAGTTTTCTCAGTGGGCTAGGCGTGGTCTTCCAGCCCATGAACCTGTTGATCCTGACCTCGGCCGTGTTTATCGGCTTTATCGGTGGTGCGCTGCCGGGCATCAGCGGCGTGATCCTGGTGGTCATCCTGCTGCCGGTCACCTACGGCATGGAGCCCACCCAGGCGTTCATGCTGCTGACCGCCATCTACGGCTCCACCGTCTTCTCGGGGCTGATCACCGCCATCCTCTATCGCGCCCCGGGCACCCCGGAGGCGGTGATGACGGCCTTCGACGGCTATCCCATGACCCAGCAGGGCGAGGCCGGCAAGGCGCTGGGCATCGGTGTGCTGAGCTCCGCGGTGGGCGGGCTGGTCGGCACCATCGCGCTGATCATCTTCACCCCGATGCTGGCCTCGGTGGCGCTGAAGTTCTCCTCCCCCGAGTACTTTGCACTCGCCATCCTCGGCCTGACCGTGGTGGCCTCCCTCGGTGGCCGGCTGATCCTCGGCTTGATCGGTGCCACCCTGGGCCTGTTGATCGCTACTATCGGCATCGACCCGCTCACCGGCACCAGCCGCTACACCTTTGACAACCTCAACCTGGCCGAGGGGGTCGGGCTGATTCCGGTCATCGTCGGTCTGTTTGCGGTGTCCGAGGTGATGAAGCGCTCCCTGAGCCGTGACGCTGAACAGCCGCTGACCAAGGTCAAGATCAAGATCTTCGACGCCCCCATCCTGAAGAAGATCGGCGTCACCCTGTCACGCTCATCCATCCTTGGCGTCATCATCGGCATCTTGCCGGGCATCGGCGCCAGCACCGCCGCCATGGTCAGCTACAGCGAGACTGTGCGCTGGTCCAAGCACCCGGAGAAGTTCGGCAAGGGCGCACCGGAAGGTATCGCTGCACCGGAGGCCGCCAACAACGCCGCCGCCATGGGCGCCCTGGTGCCGCTGTTCGCGCTCGGTATTCCGGGAAGCGGTACTACCGCGATCATCCTCGGCGCCTTCATCATGCACGGCCTGCAGCCGGGGCCGATGTTCATGCTGACCTCGAGCGACCTGATCTACGCGGTGTTCGCTGGGCTATTCGTGGTGAACTTCATGATCCTGGCGTTCTCCAAGCCGTTCATCAAACTGTTCACCCGGCTGCTTAACGTGCCCTACTCGGCGCTGGGCCCGATCATCCTGATGTGCTGCATCGTCGGTACCTACTCGGTGCGCAACTCGATGTTCGATGTCTGGCTGATGCTTGGCTTCGGTGTGCTCGGCTTCCTCTTGGAGAAGATCAAGTTCCCGCTGGTCTCGATCATTCTTGGCCTGGTGCTCGGCCCCATCGCCGAGAGCGAACTGCGTCGCTCGCTGGCCATGTCACAGGGCGATCTCGGTATCTTCTTCTCGCGTCCGATCAGCGCAAGCCTGATCGCCATCGCCGTGCTGCTTCTGGGCACCACCATCGTCATTGCCCTGCGCAAGCGAGCGAGGATCCGGGCCGCTGCGATGGGCTGAGGTGATAAAGCCACACACTGGCTAACCACCAGCATCCTCCCCACGCAGAAACGACATCGCCCTCGCTGCCGATCAGGCAACGAGGGCGATTTTTTTTGCTGAATCATACGCGGGTGCCAACAACGCTACCTGAGTCGCGCGGCCTGACGGCCAGATGCCCATCTTGTCCTAAGCTTATCCAACAGGAGGTGGCCGATGACTACAGTAACCGTCGAGAATGCTCGCGCTGAGCTCGAAGCCTTGATCGACAAGGCATTGGAAAGCCACGAACCTATTTTCATCACCGGTAGAAGAGGTGACGCCGTCTTGCTGGCGGAAGATGACTGGCGTGCCATCCTAGAAAGCCTCCACCTGGCTTCCCTACCTGCCATGGGCGAATCGATCAGGGAAGGGCTGGAAACCGATCTCGGCCAGTGCGAGCGAGAACTAAAATGGTGACTTGGCAGACAGGCTAGAGAGAACGCTTCGCCCCGAGTGCAAACTTTCTGCGACACCGCTTTTTACGCCCAGGCATCGCAAGCCTCAGGAAGAGTGCGGCAGAAAAACGCAAAGCATGAAGCGTATCCTGGGACGGAAATCCCGGATAATTTCAATAAAGAGAAGAGACGGCAGGAAAGGGAAAACACCAAAAATCAGCACTGGCTCCCCGAACAGGACTCGAACCTGTGACCCAATGATTAACAGTCATTTGCTCTACCAACTGAGCTATCGGGGAACAACAATGTGCAGTACTTCAAGCTAGGCGACAATGTCAGTAATGCTGCAAGGCCAGATGGCT
>NZ_PXNS01000008.1 GCF_003045775.1 Halomonas litopenaei
CAACAATGTGCAGTACTTCAAGCTAGGCGACAATGTCAGTAATGCTGCAAGGCCAGATGGCTCCCCGAACAGGACTCGAACCTGTGACCCAATGATTAACAGTCATTTGCTCTACCAACTGAGCTATCGGGGAATTACCTTGAATTGTCGGTGCATGACGCGGGATCAACCGTTGCGGTTGGCTCCCCGAGCAGGACTCGAACCTGCGACCCAATGATTAACAGTCATTTGCTCTACCAACTGAGCTATCGGGGAATCGCCTCAAGCACGGGGCGTAGTATACGGATCGCTCCGAGATCGTCAAGCCCGGTTGCGCTTTTGTTGACCCAAGGACTGGCTTAACCCGCTGATCCGCCTCGTAACCTCGGTTCTGGGAGGCTCTGGCTGCCGTCACGGTGCTCTGCCCTGTCCTAAAGCCCTGCCCTGAACGCTGGTCCCTCGCCCACCGGGCAGGTGCGGGCGGGTCACAAACGCTGAAAGGCAGTGCCAGACGATGGCTGACGGGAGGCAAAAAACCCGCCGCATACGAAAGCACCCGCTGACCGAGGTCAGCGGGTGCTTTCTAAATCCTGGTGGCTACGCCCTGACTCGAACAGGGGACCCCATCATTATGAGTGATGTGCTCTAACCAACTGAGCTACGTAGCCTTTTGGGTCGTCATGCGGCAAAAGCGCCGTGTCGACGGGGGAGAATTATGCACACCGTTCATGAACTTGGCAAGCCCGCCCGCGAAATTTTCGACGACGGGCCTGCCCTGCTCTCCCCCGGCCTGGAACGCTCTGGGCTTGTTAGACAGTCAGCTCAGGCTTGTTCAGCGCCCCAGTGCTGGCTTATTCGACACCCAGCTCTGGCTTATTCGACGCCCAGCTTTGCCTTATTCAACACCCAGCTCCGCCTTGACCACCTCGAGGGCAGGCTCGCCATCGGCGGTCTCCACGCCTTCGAGCCAGGAGGCGAGCAGCGCCGGGTTGGCCTTGAGGTAGTCGCGGGCGGCCTCGTCCGGGGCGGTGCCGTCATCCATGATGGTGCCCATCAGCTGGTTTTCCATCTCCAGGGTGAAGCTCAGGTTGTTGAGCAGCGCACCGACGTTGGGACAGGCGTCGGTGTAGCCGGCACGGGTGTTGGTGTAAACGGTGGCGCCGCCCAGGTCGGGGCCGAAGTAGTCGTCGGCGCCTTCCAGGTAAGCCATGTCGAAGTTGGTGTTCATGGGATGCGGCTCCCATCCGAGGAAAACCATCCAGGTCTCGTCGGGGACGCGGGCACGCAGCTCCGCCAGCATGCCGGCCTCGCTCGAGTCGATCAGCGACCAGTCGCCGAGCCCAAAGGCGTCATCGTCGATCATCTGCTGGATCAGCTCGTTGCCGTCATTTCCGGCCTCGATGCCGTGGAGTTCGCTGTTGAACTTGTCGGCGTGCTCGTCGAGATCCGCCACCGAGGTGACACCGGCGTCGTAGACATACTGCGGCACCGCAAGGGTGTACTTGGCCCCTTCCAGGTTGGCCCCCAGGCGGTCGACATCACCCTGCTCGACGTAGGGGTCGCTGATGGACGCCATGGACGGCATCCAGTTGCCGAGAAAGACATCGAAGTCGTCGTTCTTCATGCCCGAGTAGGCGATCGGCACCGAGACGGTGTCGATACGCGTCTCGTAGCCCATGGCCTTCAGCACTTCGGTGGTCAAGGCGGTGGTGGCGGTGATATCGGTCCAGCCGACTTCGGCGAAACGCACCGGCTGGCAGCTGTCATCGGCGGCCATCGCCTGGGGGGCGGCAAGGCCGGCGATGGCAGCCGCCAGCACGGACAGAGCGGGAATCGTCGGGGTCGTCATGATGCACTCCTTGTTGAGGTTATCGGTTTCAGTATGGTGGCCTGTTCACGACTGTGCCGTTGAATCGACCAGATTTTGATTGAACGTCCAATCAATAAAAGGCATACTCTCTACATCCTAACCTCGGGGATGCCTCGAGGAGCAAGTCACTAGATTCAACTCTTGAGCTCGATACCGCTCGGGACGCGCATCAACAGATTCACCTCTCGGGCACCTCAATGTTCGAGGGCGAACGGCACGGAGGTCTGTCATGCCCAAGGTAGGAATGGAGCCGATCCGCCGCCAGCAGCTGATCCAGGCGACCATGGCGGCGATCCACGAGGTGGGGCTTGCCGATGCCACCATCATGCGCATCGCCCGCCACGCCGGGGTCTCCGCTGGCATCATCAGCCACTACTTCGGTGGCAAGGATGGCCTCTTGGAGGCGACCATGCGCCAGATCCAGCATGACCTGGGCCAGGCCGTGGCGGCGCGGCGCAAGGCGCTGAGCGACTCAAGCCCCCGTGCCCATCTGGAAGCGATCATCGACGGCAACTTCGACGCCTCCCAGACCAACGCCCGCGCTGCCGGCACCTGGCTCGCCTTCTGGGCCAACTCGATGCACAAGGCCGACCTGCAGCGGCTGCAGAAGATCAACGACCGGCGGCTGTACGCCAATCTGTGCTACCAGTTTCGCCGGCTGATGCCCCGACACGAGGCCCAGCGCGCCGCCAATGGCCTGGCCGCGATGATCGACGGTCTGTGGCTGCGCGGCACCCTGTCGCCGGAAGGCCTGGACGCGGTCCAGGCCCGCCAGCTGGCGCGGGAGTACCTGAATCGACTGCTCGACAGCCACGCGCCCGCTGCGGCTCACGAACCCGAACCGGCCTGAGTCTCTTCCGGCTCAGGCCCCGAGCCTCGAGCCGGATCTCAGGCAGACCGAGTGGGCAGGCTCAACACCTGCGCCACTCACGCGCACATTCTTGCTCTTCACTTATCGCCCCGACATCGCTGTCAGCTTGCTGACACATGCCCTTTCGACAGGAGGATGCCATGGCAACTCTCGAACTCCAGAAGCTCTACATCGACGGCCGTCTGACCGACGCCACCTCCAACGAGACCTTCAGCGTCACCAACCCCTACGATGGCAGCCACCTGGCCGACGTGCAGGTGGCAAGCCAGGCCGACGTGGACGCCGCTGTCGCCGCGGCTCAGCGCGGCCAGAAGGTGTGGGGCGCGATGTCCGGCATGGAGCGCGGACGCATCCTCAACCGCGCCGTGGCGCTGCTGCGCGAGCGTAACGACGAGATCGCCGAGCTCGAGACCCGCAACACCGGCAAGCCGTTCAGCGAGACGTCCACCGTCGATATCGTCACCGGCGCCGACGTGCTCGAATACTACGCCGGCCTCGCCGCCGCCATCGAAGGCAGCCAGATTCCGCTGCGTGAAGACAGCTTCGTCTACACCCGCCGCGAGCCGCTGGGCGTCATCGGTTCCATCGGCGCCTGGAACTACCCGATCCAGATCGCCTGCTGGAAGTCCGCCCCGGCGCTGGCCGCCGGCAACGCCGTGGTGTTCAAGCCCAGCGAGGTCACCCCGCTGACCACCATGATCCTGGCCGAGGTGTTCACCGAAGCCGGTCTGCCCGATGGCGTGTTCAACGTCGTCCACGGCGAGGCCGAGGTGGGCCAGGCGATCACCGGCCACCCGGATATCGCCAAGGTGTCCTTCACCGGCGAGGTGGGCACCGGCAAGAAGGTGATGTCGGCCTCCGCCGCCTCCAGCCTCAAGGACGTCACCATGGAGCTTGGCGGCAAGTCGCCGCTGATCGTCTGCCGTGACGCCGACCTGGTCCGTGCCGCCGACGCGGCGATGATGGCCAACTTCTACTCCAGCGGCCAGATCTGCACCAACGGCACCCGGGTGTTCATCGACAACGCCGTCAAGGACGACTTCGAGGCACTGCTCGAGGAGCGCGTGGCGCGCATCAAGGCCGGCGACCCGATGGACCCCTCGGTCAACTTCGGCCCGCTGGTCAGCTTCGAACACCAACAGAAAGTGCTGTCCTACATCGAGCTGGGCAAGCAGCAAGGCGCCCGGGTACTGGCCGGCGGCGACGCCTGGGACCAGGGCGACTGGGCCAAGGGCGCCTGGGCGGCCCCCACGGTGTTCACCGACTGCACCGATGACATGCGCATCGTGCGTGAAGAGATCTTCGGCCCGGTGATGTCGGTGCTCGGCTTCGACTCCGACGAGGAGGTGCTCGAGCGCGCCAACGCCACCACCTATGGCCTGGCCGCCGGCGTCTTCACCGAGAGCCTCAACCGTGCGCATCGCCTGATCCATCGCCTGGAAGCCGGCATCTGCTGGATCAACACCTGGGGCGAGTCCCCGGCCGAAATGCCGGTGGGTGGCTACAAGCAGTCCGGCGTCGGCCGCGAGAACGGCATCGAGACCCTGGCCCACTACACCCAGACCAAGTCGGTCCAGGTCGAGATGGGCCCCTTCGAGTCGGTCTTCTAAGGCCGGCCCGTCGCGACAGCACTCGAACACCGCGTCACGCCTGACCCGGTCACCCCATTGCCTTCAGGGAGGCGTCACATGTCACAGCTCCGTGAATTCGACTACGTCATCATCGGCGCCGGCTCCGCCGGCAACGTCCTCGCCACTCGACTGACCGAGGACCCGGACGTCCAGGTCCTGCTGCTGGAAGCCGGCGGCAAGGACCACCGCTTCGACTTCCGCACCCAGATGCCGGCAGCGCTGGCCTATCCGTTGCAGGGCAAGCGCTACAACTGGGCCTTCGAGACGGACCCCGAGCCGCACATGGACAATCGCCGCATGGAGTGCGGTCGCGGCAAGGGCCTTGGCGGCTCTTCGCTGATCAACGGCATGTGCTACATCCGTGGCAACGCCCTGGACTATGACGGCTGGGCCAAGCGCGACGGGCTCGAGGATTGGCACTACGCCAACTGCCTGCCCTACTTCAGGAAAGCCGAGACCCGCGATATCGGCCCCAATGACTACCATGGCGGCGACGGCCCTGTGTGCGTGGCCACCCCGAAGCCCGGCAACAACCCGCTCTACCACGCCTTTATCGAGGCGGGACAGCAGGCGGGCTACCCGGCCACCGAGGACGTCAACGGCTACCAGCAGGAAGGCTTCGGCCCCATGGACCGCTTCGTCACGCCCCAGGGACGCCGCGCCTCCACCGCGCGTGGCTACCTGGACGAGGCCAAGAAGCGCCCCAACCTGACCATCGAGACCCGAGCCACTACCGACGTCATCCTGTTCGAGGGCAAGCGTGCGGTGGGCGTGCGCTATCAGCGCAAGGGCCAGACCCAGGAAGTGCGCACCCGTCGCGAGGTGCTGCTGTGCGCCGGCGCCATCGCCTCGCCGCAGATTCTGCAGCGCTCGGGCATCGGCCCGGCGGACCTGCTGGCGGAACTCGGCATTGAGGCGGTCCACGTCAACGACAACGTCGGTGCCCATCTGCAGGACCACCTGGAGATGTACATCCAGTACGAGTGCAAGAAACCGATCTCGCTGTACCCGGCGCTGAAGTGGTACAACCAGCCGGCGATCGGCGCCGAGTGGCTGTTCAAGGGCAGCGGCGTGGGCGCCAGCAACCAGTTCGAGGCCGCCGGTTTCATCCGCACCAGCGAAGAGGAAGCCTGGCCGAACCTGCAGTACCACTTCCTGCCGATCGCCATCAGCTACAACGGCAAGAGCGCGGTGCAGGCCCATGGCTTCCAGGCCCACGTCGGCTCGATGCGCTCCCAGAGCGAAGGCCGCGTGCGCCTGACCTCGGTCGATCCCAAGGCCGCCCCCTCGATCCTGTTCAACTACATGTCCACCGAAAAGGACTGGGAAGAGTTCCGCGACGCCATTCGCCTGACCCGCGAGATCATCGCCCAGCCGGCCATGGACGAGTTCCGCGGCCGCGAGATCTCGCCGGGGCCGGACGTACAGAGCGACGATGAGCTCGACGCCTTCGTGCGCCGCCACGCCGAGACCGCCTATCATCCCTGTGGCACCTGCCGCATGGGCGACGGCGACGACTGCGTGGTCGACGGCGCCGGACGCGTGCACGGGGTAGAAAGCCTGCGGGTGGTCGACGCCTCGCTGTTCCCGGTGATTCCCACCGGCAACCTCAACGCGCCGACGATCATGCTGGCCGAGCGCATGGCCGACAAGATCCGTGGCCGCGAGCCGCTGCCGCCGAGCCAGGCGCCCTACTACGTGGCCAACGGCGCCCCGGCCCAGAAGCCGCCGCAGCGGCGGCTCGATGAGGCCCATCCGACCCAGAGCGAGCGGCGCCTCTCCGCGCGCGCCGATGCTGGTGCTGGTGCTGGTGTTGGTACTGGTGCTGATAGCACAGCGCAGCCTGGCTGATGCCGGAAACGCTGCCGCTGGCGGCGACACGATTTAGACGACATCGACTTGGCCCCGTGACTTTCACGGGGCCTTTTTTGTGCAGCTAAGAGACCTCTAGTTCGACCATGGTGCAAGAGGCAAGGTTTTCGATGGCCGGTTGTCAGGCGATGGGCTAATCTGCAAGAATTCAAACAGGCGTTTTATTACAACCACACTTCCTCTCATCGCTCTCCAAGGAGAACCGCCCATGCTCAGCCTGCTCCTGCTCATCTTTGCGGTCGTTGGCCTGATCGCCATCGCCCGCCGCGAGGCCGGGGCCGCGCCTGCCGCCGCCCTGCCCGCCATTCTCGGGGTCGCGGGCCTGGTCCTCGACGCCGAATTCGTCGGCGTACTGCTGCTGATCACCGCCGCCGTCATCGCCGTCTGCGGCCTGCCGGCGCTGCGCCATGGCTGGCTGTCGCCACGTCTGTTCGCCATGTTCAAGAAGGTCGCCCCCCGCGTATCGGATACCGAGCGTACTGCGCTTGAGGCCGGCAGCGTGGCCTGGGACGGTGAGCTGTTCTCCGGCCGCCCGCAGTGGCAGCGCCTGCTCGACTTCAAGGATGACGGCCTCAGCGACGAGGAACGCGCCTTCATCGATCATCAGTGCACCGTGGCCGCCGGCATGTGCAACGCCTGGGACATCGCCCGCGAGCGAGCCGACCTGCCGCCGGAGCTGTGGGACTACCTGAAGAAGGAACGCTTCTTCGGCATGATCATTCCCAAGGAGTACGGTGGTCTCGGCTTCTCGGCCAAGGCCCAGTCGGCGGTGCTGCAGAAGCTCGCGGTCAACGAGACCCTGATGTCCACCGTGGGTGTCCCCAACTCGCTGGGTCCGGGTGAGCTGCTGCTCAAGTACGGCACCCAGGAGCAGAAGGACCACTACCTGCCGCGCCTGGCCGACGGCCGCGAGATCCCCTGCTTCGGCCTGACCGGCCCCCGCGCCGGCTCCGACGCCACTTCGCTGCCGGACGTCGGCATCGTGTGCAAGCAGGAAATCGACGGCAAGGAAGTGCTGGGCCTGCGTCTGACCTTCAACAAGCGCTGGATCACCCTGGCGCCCATCGCCACCGTGGTCGGCCTGGCCTTCCGCATGTTCGACCCGGACCACCTGCTGGGCGACACAGAAGACCTCGGCATCACCTGCGCGCTGGTACCGCGTGACACCGACGGCATGGAGATCGGCCGCCGCCACCACCCCATCGGCAGCCCCTTCATGAACGGTCCGATTCGTGGCAAGGACGTGTTCGTGCCGCTGGACACCATCATCGGTGGCCCCGAGATGGCCGGCGAAGGCTGGCGCATGCTGATCGAGTGCCTGTCGGTTGGTCGCTGCATCACCCTGCCCTCCGGCGCCACCGGCACCGGCCGCTACGCCATCGGCTGGGCCGGCGGCTTCGCCCGCATCCGTCGCCAGTTCAATGTGCCGGTAGCCGAGATGGAGGGCATTCAGGAGCCGCTGGCACGTCTTACCGCCAAGGCCTACATCGCCCAGGCGGCGGTCTACCAGACCGCCAACACCATCGACCACGGCCAGGCGCCGGCGGTGCCATCGACCATCCTCAAGAGCCAGCTGACCGAGTTCCAGCGTGACATCCTGGCCGACGCCATGGACATCCACGGCGGCAAGGCGGTGACCCTGGGCCCGCGCAACTACCTGGGCATCGGCTACAGCGCCAACCCGGTGGCGATCACCGTGGAAGGCGCCAACATCATGACCCGCAACCTGATGGTGTTCGGTCAAGGCGCGATCCGCTGTCATCCCTACGTGCTGGAGGAACTGGCGGCCAAGGACGCCGATGACGCCAAGGCCTTCGACCGGGCGTTCTTCCGCCATGCCGGGCTGATCTTCGGCAACGCCGCCCGCGCCCTCACCATGGGCCTGGGCATCGGCAAGCCGTCCTGCCCCTTCGACGAGGTCGCCCGCCCTTACGCCCAGGACGTGGCCCGTCTGTCCGCCGGCTTCAGCCTGTGCGCCGACGCCGCCATGGCGAGCCTGGGCGCCGAGCTCAAGCAGCGCGAGATGCTCTCGGCGCGTCTGGGTGACGTGCTCTCCAACCTCTATCTGGTGAGCATGGTGATCAAGCAGTGGCACGAGGGTGACAAGGTCGAGGGCGAGGCGGAACTGATGCACTACGCCTGCCGCTTCCTGCTCAACCGCGCCGAGACCGCCTTCGTCGAGGTCTTCGACAACCTGCCCAACCGGGCGCTGGGCAAGACCCTGAAGGTGCTGGTGATGCCGCTGGGCCGCCGCTGGGCACGCCCCCACGACGACCTGGCCCGGTCCATCGCCCGTGCGGTGTCCACCGACAGCGCCCTGCGCAAGAAGCTCTTGGTCGGCGCCTGGGACAGCAACGACCAGGTCCAGGACAACCCGGTGGCGCGCTACAACGCCCTGCTGGAAACCCAGGACCGCGCCGAGGTGCTCTATCGCCAGATCAACAAGGCGTACTCCAAGGGCAAGCTGCCGGTGCAGGCGCTGCACCCGGAAGAACGCCTGGAAGCCGCGCTCGAGGAAGGACTGATCAGCGAGGAGGATGCCGACTTCATGCGCAAGCGCGAGGCCGAGGTGCTCGACATGCTGAGCGTGGACGACTTCGCCTTCGACGCCTTCGTCACCGACAAGGAAAAGATGAACCACCACAACGTCACCGCGTAACGCCGACGTTTCGCGCACCACCACGACGCCCGGGCCCAGCCCGGGCGTTTTCATTGGCCGTTATTGCAGCGGCCAGACCAGCATGATCAGCGGGATGGCGACCACCATCACCACCAGGGTCAGCGGCAGGCCAAGGCGCCAATAGTCGCTGAAGTGATAGCCCGCGGGGCCCATCACCAGGGTGTTGGACTGGTGGCCGATGGGCGTCAGAAAGGCGCAGGAAGCGCTGATCGCCACCACCATCAGGAAGGGGTCAAGCGACAGCTCGAAACCGCTGGCGAGACTCGCCGCGATGGGCGCCATCAACAGCGCCGCCGCCGCATTGTTGATGACGTTGGACAGCAAGGTGCTGACCATGAAGAGCCCCGCCAGCACCAGGATGGGCGGCCACTGGCTGCCAAGCCCGAGCATCGCATCGGCGATCAGGCCGGCCCCGCCGCTGGACTCCAGCGACTGCCCCACCGGAATCATCGCGCCCAGCAACACCACCACCGGGCCGTCGATGGCGCGATAGCCCTCGCGCAGCGGCAGCACCCCCACCAGCAGGGTGACCAGCGCGGCCAGCGACAAGGCCACCGCCGCCGGCAGCAGATCGAACAGCATGGCCGTGATGGCGACGGCAAAGATGCCCACCGACAGCGCAAGCTGGCGCGGCTGGCCGAGGGTCAGGCGCCGGTCTGCCAGCGGCAGGCAGCCAAGCACCGTCAGGCTCTCGCCCAGCCCTTCGGGATCGCCCTGCAGCAGCAGCACGTCGCCGGGCCGAAAACGAATATCGCGCAGACGCTGCTTGAGGCGCCCACCGTCACGGGCCACCGCCACCAGGTGCAGGCCGTACTGATGGTGCAGGCGCAGCTCGGCGGCGGTGCGGCCACTGATGGCGGCGTCGTTGCGCACCACCGCCTCGATCAGGTGCAAGTCTTCGGGGGCCTTGTCGTCCTGGCGCTCGTCGCCGTCCTCGGTGCCCCGCGCCGCCTCACGGGTCTCGTCCAGGGTGATGCGGCGCTCTCGCGCCTGCTCGTCCTCGTCGACCAGTTGGCGGGTACGCTGGGCCAGTGAAGCGGACCCGGCGTCGCCGTCTGCGTTCAATGGCTGGGCCGACGTCGATGCGGCCGCTGCGTTGTCCGAGGACCGCACCGGGTCATCGCTGTCGGCCTGCTCGGTGTTGCTCTGCTCGGTATCGGTAGGCTCGGCATCAGGATCCGGCGCCTCCTCGGGTGTCAGACCGACCCGCAGTCCGGCACGATCTTCCAGCGCCTTGAGCTCCTCGGGCCCAGCCTCCAGCAGCAGGATGTCGCCCTCCTTGAGCACCCCATAGAAAGAGTGACCGGCGTAGCGATGACCGCCCCGCACCAGCGCCAGCACGGGCACGTTGTCGTCGAGCTTGCGCCTGAGCTTGTGCAGCGACCAGCCCAGGGCCTGGGCATCGGCGTCGACCCGCACCTCCACCAGATAGTGGGCGGTATCGAACATGGCGTCGCGGCTGGCCTGGCCGGTGCGCCTTGGCACCAGTCGCCAGCCCAGCAGCACGATAAAGGCAACCCCGGCGAGTGCCACGGCGCCGCCCACCGGGAAGAAGTCGAACATGCTGAAGCGCTCGCCGGCGACGCTGGCGCGGTAGCTCGAGATGATGATGTTGGGCGGGGTGCCGATCAGGGTGGTGAGGCCACCCAGCAGCGAGCCGAAGGCCAGCGGCATCAGCAGGATCGACGGCGAGGTATCGTGTTCGCGCGACATCCGCAGGGCCACCGGCAGCAGCAACGCCAGCGCCCCCACGTTGTTCATGAAGCCCGACAGCACGGTGACAAGGCCGGTCAGCGCCAATAGCTGATACAGGAGCCTGTCGCCGACCTTGAGCACCTGGGCGGCGATCACGTCTACCACCCCGGCCCGCTCGAAGCCACGGGAAAGCACCAGCACCGCCACCACGGTGATCACCGCCGGATGGCCAAAACCGGAAAAGGCCTGGTCGGCCGGCACCAGCCCCAGCACCACCGAGGCCAGCAAGGACGCCAGCGCCACCAGATCGAAACGAAACCGCCCCCAGACGAACGCCGCCAGCGTCAGCCCGAGCACGATAAATACCAGAAGACTGTCGTCCATGCCGGCCCCTCCCTGGGCGGCGCCCTGACGGGCGATTGCAGAGTGCTGGAGGTCGCGAAAGCGTCACCGAGAAAGCGCCAGGGTACCGCTGATTCAGCGTAGCCTAAAACACCTCATCAGCGCGCCCAGGAAGCTTCGTCAACAGGCTGGGGTTCGGCAAAGGGTTAGGGTTCGTCAAAGGGCAGCGGTTCATCGCCGCGACGGACCTCGAACACGTTCAGCGTCATCGCCACAAGGGCGTAGTAGCCAAGCACCCCGACCAGTTCCACCACGGCCTCCTCGCCGAAGGCCTCCACTGCCCTGTCGTAGGTGGCCTGATCGACGCGCCGGTGCTGATACAGCACGCTGGCAAGCCGATGGACGATGACTTCATCGCTGCGCTCGAAGGTCGGTTGGCGGCCTTCTCGCAAGGCCTCGACCACCGACTCGGACAGGCCGGCCTTGAGGGCTATGGGGGCGTGGATCTGCCACTCAGCCTGGGACTTCCACCAGGCCGCGGTGGTCAGGATGGCAAGCTCGGTGAGGCGCAGCGGAAGCGAGGTATGGTAGCGACAGAAGGCGCCCAGGCGCTGGGCATGGTCGGCAAGCTGCGGGCTGTGCACCCAGGCCAGGAAGGGACCATCGAGGTTGCCGCGGGGGCCGCTGAGGATATCGTCGAGCACCCGGCGCTGCTCCGCGCTCATGGTGGCGTCGTCAAGCTCGGGCAAGCGGGAACGAAGGGTCATGCTGTCATCCTGTACGTGGGAAAAAAGGTAGCAAGCCCGCCCCTTGGCGGGCCTGCTGTGTCAGTGGTGTTGCGCGGGCCGAAGCGCCAGGCATGAACTCAATGGCCCACCTGGCCAAGCGCCTGCTGCAAGGCGGCGTCGAGCTTGTCGACGATCTCGTCGAGATGATCTTCCTCGACGATATAGGGCGGCGCCAGCAGCACATGGTCTCCACGGCGTCCGTCCAGGGTACCGCCGGCGGGATAACACATCAGCCCCTGGTCCATGGCGGCGGCCTTGACCGCGGCGTTGAGGCGTCGGTCGGGGTCGAAGGGCTCCTTGCTGGCCCGGTCCGCCACCAGCTCGAGTCCCAGAAACAGCCCGCGTCCACGAATATCGCCGACGTGCGGGTGGTCGCCGAAGCGCTGCTCGAGGCGAGCACGCAGCGCCTCGCCCCTGGCGCGCACCTGCTCAAGCAGGCCGCGTTTCTCTACCGCGCGCTGCACCGCCAGCGCCGCGGCGCAGGCGGTGGCGTGGCCGATATAGGTGTGGCCATGCTGGAAGAAGCCGGTGCCCTCGGCGATGGTGTCGCGGATACGCGCACTGGCCAGGGTGGCGCCGATGGGCTGGTAGCCACCGCCCAGGCCCTTGGCCACGGTCAGAAGGTCGGGGCTGACGCCTTCCTGCTCGCAGGCAAACAGGCTACCGGTGCGCCCCATGCCGCACATCACCTCATCGAGAATCAGCAGGATGCCGTGACGATCACAGATCTCACGCACCCGCCGAAAGTATCCGGGCACCGCCGGCACCGCGCCAAGGGTCGCCCCCACCACCGGCTCGGCGACGAAGGCCATGACCCGGCGTGGCCCCAGCCGCTCGATGGTGTCCTCGAGTTCCACCGCGAGTCGCTCGCCGTAGGCTTCGGCGCTTTCGTCCGCGCGCTGGCCGCGATAGGCGTAACAGGGGCTGACGTGGGTGGTGTCGGCCAACAGCGGTTCGAAGGGACGCCGACGCCAGGCGTTTCCGCCGGTGGCCAGCGCCCCCAGGGTATTGCCGTGGTAGCTCTGGCGCCGGGCGATGACCTGGGTGCGCTCTGGCTGGCCGATCTCGAGAAAGTACTGGCGCGCCATCTTCAGCGCCGCTTCCACCGCTTCGGAACCGCCGGAGACGAAGTAGACGCTGCCGATGCCCTGGGGCGCGCGATCGACCAGGAAGTCGGCCAGCGCCTCCATCGGCTCCGAGGTAAAGAAGCTTGAATGGGCGTAGGCCATACGCTTGACCTGTTCGCTGATCGCGGCCTGCACCTCGGGATCGCTATGCCCCAGGCAGGACACCGCCGCGCCGCCACAGGCATCGAGGTAGCGCTTGCCTGCGGCATCGATCAGATAGGGCCCATCGCCTGCCACCGCGGTGGGATAGGACGCCTTGAGGTGGCGGTGAAAGACGCGGCTCATGGAACCTCCAGCAGGTAGATACGACATCGCATAAATGCAAATATTAAATGCATTCTATTTTTACACAATGCATATTTGCAAATCGTGTCTACGCCTCACCGGACAGACGCCCGCCAAGCTGGCACACTGGCCCGCTCGTCATTCAAGGAGACGCCATGCCCTCTCGCGACTCGAAGCCCGCCACCAAGCCATCGACCGAGCGGAGCGCTCGGCACCGCCCAGTTCGCCTCGGCGAATCGAGCACCCTCGGCGACTTGCAGGAACTGGCGGCGCAGATCCAGGCCGGTGACGGCGAGGTTCGTTTGGGCAAACGATCGTTGCGGGTGCTGATGGCGCTGCTGGAGTCGCCGCAGGCGAGTGCGGTGGCCTCGATCAGCGAGCTGGCCGGGCGGCTCGAGGTGAACCCCTCGACCTTGACCCGGCTGGCCCAGCGCCTGGGCTTCGACGGCTTCGGCGAGCTGCAGGCGGTGTTTCGGCGGGATCTGGCCGATGGCGGCGAGCACTTCTACAGCGACCTGGCCTCGAGGCTTTCGACCGATCGCGACCAGGGCCAGGGTGTCGCCCGGCTGGCCCGGCTCGGACGCCAGGAGAGCGCCAACTTCGCCGGCCTGCTCGAGCGACTCGACGCCGATGACTACGACCGGGTGGTCGAGCTGCTGGCCCTCGCCCGTCGGGTCAGGGTCCATGGGCAACGCCAGTTTGCGTCGCTGGCGCAGTTCATGGCCTACGGGCTTGGCATGCTGCGTGCCGATACCGGGGAGCTGGATGCGGGGCACCAGGGGGTGGCCGATGCCCTGGCGCAACTGGATGAAGGGGACTTGCTGGTGGTGATCAGCTGCTTTCCCTACACCACCAGCGTGCTGGAAACCGCCCGGGTGGCGGCGCGGGCGGGGATTCGGGTGGTCGCCCTGACCGACAGCGAGTCGTCTCCGCTTGCCCGGGTCGCCGAATACCGCTTCCTGGTGCCTACCGACAGCCTGTTCTTCTCCAACGCCATGGGCGCCTTCTTCCTGCTGGCCCAGGGCCTGCTGACCGAGGTGGCCGATCGCCTTGGCGACGAGGGACTGGCCGCCCTCAAGCGGCGCGAGAGGATGATTCGCGAGCTGGGGGCGTCGCTGTAGCGCCAAGGCAGAACAGTCGGCGACCAGGGCAGCCGGTACGCAAGCCACTCCGCCGTCAGGCCGACGCCTCCCTGAAATGCAAGCGGGCCCGCCAACTTGGCGGGCCCGCTCTGTCCGGAGGACAGGTTCGATCAGGAAGACAGGGATCGGCGATCGATCGCTCAGGGCAGCAGCACGGTAGACCCGGTGGTCTTGCGTGACGCCAGGGCGTCCTGGGCCTTGCCGGCCTCCGCCAGGGCGAAGCGCTGGGCCACGTCGATCTTCACCTTGCCGCTCTCGATCATGTCGAACAGCTCGTCGGCCATGTCCTGCAGCCGCTCCGGGCTGTCGGCGTAGCCGTTGAGGCTCGGCCGAGTGACGTAGAGCGCGCCCTTCTGGTTGAGGATGCCGATGTTGACCCCCTCGACCGGTCCGGAGGCGTTGCCGAAGCTGACCATCAGGCCGCGCGGCTTCAGGCAGTCCAGCGAGGTCTCCCAGGTGTCCTTGCCGACGCTGTCGTAGACCACGTCGACCATCTCGCCACCGGTCAGCTCGCGCACCCTTTCGACCACGTCTTCCTTGGTGTAGTCGATGGTCGCCCAGGCGCCGTTGCGCTTGGCAAGCTCCGCCTTCTCGACCGAGCTGACCGTACCGATCAGCTTGACGCCCAGGGCCTTGGCCCACTGACAGGCAATCGATCCCACCCCACCGGCGGCGGCGTGGAACAGGATGGTCTCGCCACCCTGCAGCGGGTAGGTCTGACGCAGCAGGTACTGCACCGTCAGCCCCTTGAGCATGGCCCCCGCTGCGGTCTCGCAACTGATCCCCTCGGGCAGCGCCACCACCTTGTCCGCCGGCAGGGTGTGCAGTTCGGCGTAGGCGCCCAGGGGCCCCTGTGCGTAGGCCACGCGGTCGCCTACCTGCAGATGATCGACCCCCTCGCCCACGGCGTCGACCACGCCAGCGCCTTCGGTTCCCAGGCCCGACGGCAGGGACGGCGCCGGATACAGACCGGTGCGGAAGTAGATATCGATGAAGTTGAGGCCCACCGCCTCATTGGCGACGCGTACCTCGCCGGGGCCCGGCTCGGCCGCCGGTGTATCGACGAGTTCCAGCACCTCGGAATCGCCGGTGCGTGCGAATTGAATCCGCTTGGCCATGAAAGGCTTCCTTACGCTGCTAACGGGTATGTACGCCCAGTCAAGCGCTCTGCTCGACCTCGGTCAAGTCCAAACTGGATTTGCCGTCGGCACAGCCGTGGCCACGGGATCACTGTCGGCGCTTGACAGCTCCATTGATGTCTACGAGACTCATAAACTGTATACAGTTAAAATATAAACATGGATACAAGTTGTGTGGTGCACCGTGCTTCCCCTTGCTGAACGCCGTGAACGGTCGTGGCAAACCCTGCACCCACCCTATCCAGCAACGAAAAGGACGCTGTCATGAAACATGCCCTGCTTTCCTCCGCCTCCATCCTCGCAATCACCGCTGTGCCGCTGTTCTCTGCCGTGGCGGTGGCGGGTGACGGCGCCGCGGACAACGTCGCCGAAGAGTGCCGGCTGACCATCGATTCCACTGACCAGATGCAGTACGACAAGAGCGAGCTGAGCGTACCCGCCAGCTGCGAGACCGTCAGTCTGACGTTGACCCACTCGGGCTCCATGGCGAAAGACGTGATGGGACACAACTGGGTGCTGGCCCCTACCGACGCCTATCAGGAGATCGCCTCCGCCGGCATGCAGGCGGGACTCGACAGCAACTACCTGCCGGAGGATGACCGCATCCTGGCCGCCACCGACATCATCGGCGGCGGCGAATCCACCAGCATCACCTTCGACACCGAAGGACTCGCCGACCAGGATCTGACCTTCTTCTGCTCCTTCCCCGGCCACTCCTCGATGATGAAGGGATCGTTCAGCCTCACCAGCGAGGGCTGAGCAACCTATACGGATCGACGGGCATCGATCCCTGACGGCGTGACCCGAGCCACCTCCGTTCATGCTGCCCGCGAGCGGATCAACAACCACCTCGGCCCGGCAAGCGCCGACCCTTTGCCCAACGACGAAGCCCCGGCCCTCGCCTCCAAAAGAGGTAAGGGCCGGGGCTTCGTTGTTGCTACCACTTCTACTAGTTCATAGCGTCCGCGGGAACGACTCCAGCCCTCTGACGAAGCGGTTCTTGCCAGATCAATCGTTCAAAGAGCGCCATTCCCTCGAGAGTTCGTTTCCATCGTTGCTCAAAGCGTACGCGGGAAGGACTCCAGGCCTCTGACGAAGCGGTTCTTGTAATCCTCAAAGAGCGCCTTGTCCTGCTTGAAGTTGGCCACCACCGAGGCTTCGTCCACGGTCAGGGTACGCGGCAGATTGTCGAGGCTGGTGGCCGTATGCTTTGGCCCCAGACCGATCTGCAGCTCGCCCGGGCCCTTGATCCAGCGCTGGATACCGGCGGCGCTAAACTCGGCCTTCTGGGCATCACTGACCACGTCCACCCGCAGCGGCGCCCGCAGCGCCAGTTCCGCCACCAGACGAAGGGCGGGATTCAGCTTGCCCTTGCCGGCCGGCTTTTGTGCCTCGCCCTGGCTATCGCTTTCCGCGCCGGTCTTGTTACCGCCGTCGACCGCACTTTCGGCGTCAGGATCCAGCGACGTCAACTGGGCCACATTCATGCTGGTGCCGGCTTCGTCGCTGACCAGCAGGGCCAGCGCGATGGGACGGGACTGATCGTCCACCAGAGCGAGAAGCCGGGCGGCTTCCTGCTTGAACAGCACCCCGATGACGCCGGCGAAGGTGACCAGGGGGGCGATACCCGCCTGGTGACCGTAGGCTTCCGCACACAGGCGTGCCAGGCAGGCTTCCCGCTGCTGGGGCTCGTTGATTTTGACGACCTTCATCACTGACCTCTAATTGCTGGCGCCGACCGGCGCTGACCCACTTGTCGAAACCGGCGAGACTAGCATATTCCAGGCAGCGACACCGCCCTCGGCGTACCGCTGCGACAGACGGGGTGTTCATGTCGTCGCCGTTCGGTCATCTTTGTGGCCCAACATGGAGGCGCGCAGCCTCTAGCTTGCAGGACGGTCATGTCCGATGATGACGAAAGCCGGTGCCATGTTGTGACGCCACGCCAAGGAGAGCCCATGACGACATCTCGCACGCCCCTTATCGACCTGCCCCGCCTGATGGCGCATCGCGGCCTGTCGGCCCATGCACCGGAAAATACCCTGAGCGCCGTCCAGCTTGCCTGGGAAGCCGGTATCACCTGGGTCGAGCTCGATGTGCAATTGCTGGGTGATGGCACCCCGGTGATCTGGCACGACCCCGGCATGCGGCGCTGCTCCAACGGGCGCGGCAAGTTAAGCAAGCTGCGTCTGGAACAGGCCAGGGAATACGACGTCGGCGCCTGGTACGCCGAGCGCTTTCGCGGTGAGCGCATGGCGACACTCGACGACATGCTCAATCTGATCGATCGACGCGGTATGGCGGTCAACCTGGAACTCAAGGTGACCCGGGGGCGCGACCCGGAAGCGTTGGCCGAATCGGTGATCCCGCGTCTGCTGGAAGCGCTGCCATTCGAACGTCGACTGGTGTCTTCCTTCAGCCCGGCGGCGCTCGATCACGCGCGAAGCATCGCCACGCCCGACCAGCTCGCCCTTGGGGTGCTGGTCGACAAGATCGGCAAGAACTGGCGGCACGACATGGAAGCGGTGCAGGCCTACAGTCTGCACTGCGACTGGAAGAAGCTGAAGGAAGAGCGGGCTCGGGAGGTTACACAGAGCGGCACACCGCTGCTGTGCTATACCGCCAATGATCCGGTGGCCTTCGCCAAGTACTGGAAATGGGGCGTGACCACCGTCATTTCCGATGACCCCGAACGCTTTGCCGACAAGACGTGACTTGCCAAGGCGTATCCTTGAAGCGGCTCTCGCACTGGCATGGCCCTGTATTACAAAACGACCTGTCTTAAAAGCGACCTGTCCTGAAAGCGACCCGTCCAAACCTAGCGCTTGCTTGGCAGGCCAGCGGCCACTCGCTAGAGTGGGCTTGATACGTTGCTGCCAGCGAGCCACTTCATGCCCCAGGTATCTGACCTTCAGGTGTCACTTCACGACACAGACCGGCAATCGCTGTTTGTTCGTCGATGGCGTCCCGAGCCTGATACCAAGGGCGCGTCCATCGTGTTGCTACATGACTCGCTGGGCTGCGTTGAGCTGTGGCGCGACTTCCCCGAAGCCCTGTGCCAGACTACCGGCCGCGAAGTGATCGCCTACGATCGACTGGGCTTCGGCCAATCCACGCGCCACCCAGACCGACTGACCCACACCTTTATCGCCGACGAAGCGCACCAGGGCTTTGCCGCGCTTCATCGCGCGTTAAAGCTCGAGGGTTTCGTTGTTCTGGGCCATAGCGTGGGCGGCTGCATGGCTGCCGGTATCGCTGCCCACTACGACGATTGCCAGGCGCTGATTACCCTGGCGGCCCAGGCCTTTGTGGAAGAACGCACGCTTTCGGGCATCCGACAGGCCCGCGATACGTTCGCCCTGCCCGGCCAGATCGAGCGCCTGGAGAAGTACCATGGGGACAAGGCCCGTTGGGTGCTCGACGCCTGGGTAGAGACCTGGCTGGACCCCGACTTTCGGGGCTGGACGCTGGATGACACCCTCAGACGGGTCCGGTGTCCTGTACTGGCGCTGCACGGTGACCAGGACGAATACGGCTCACCACAGCAGACCGAACGCTACGCGCAACTACCTCAAGGGCCGTCACGAATGGTGTTGCTGGAGGGATGTGGCCACGTGCCCCATCGCGAGCAGCCTGACAGAGTCCTTGACTACATCACGAGCCTGCTGAGTGAGCAAATCAACGTAGATGATGGTGAAGAGCAAGGGACGCAATAGCGGATAGTACGCCTCATCGAACGGGCAATTGACAAAGACATTGCGCTCAAATGGCATACGCCATCACTTCTTCGAGCGCAGAGACTTGGTTGCCTCAGATGCGCGCCGATAGCTCTTGCGCTCCTGGATAGTGCCATCGAGCCCATGGACGTATAGCTCACCGTGCTCCTTCCTGGCCACGCGGCGCGCGTATTCCACGGCTTCAGCCTTGCTCTCGAAAACCTTGCCGGCACGAGACGTGCCGCTGGTCTTTACTGCCCATCCCTTGTCTCTACTGACCACATGTTTGGATGTCACCTTCATGACCAAGCCCTCGACGCAGTTGCCATGGTGCCATCTGTACAGGGAAAGCAGTGGCACCCCCACAGTTTACGCCGGGCGCCGATATCGGACCATCTTCCTCAACCGATCAGGCGCAGAACCATCTCCATATCCAGATGCTCCTCGATGTTGTCGGCAAGCCGGTCGAGCTGTCGCTCGCGGTGGCCATCGAGGTCTACCCAGCGAGTGTCCTCGGCCGGGAGCCCGAGGCGGGCGAGCAATGCTTCGCAGGCGTCGGGGCCGTCGAACAGCCCGTGCAGATAGGTACCCATGATCTGGCCATCCTGGCTGACGGCACCTTCGTCTCGTCCTTCGAGACGCATTAATGGCCGTGAAAGCGCCTCGCCCCGGCTGACGCCCTGATGAATCTCGTAGCCGTGGATGCTGCAGCAGCCGTCGGCGGTGTCGATGCGCCCGCTGACGCGTTTAAGGCGCTTGTCGGGGCGCATGGTGGTGGACATGGCAAGCCACCCGAGCCCTTCGACGCCGCCGGGCTCGCCCTCGATGCCGTCAGGATCGTCGATCCATTCCCCCAGCATCTGAAAACCGCCGCAGACACCCAGCACCCGCCCGCCGTAACGCAGATGGCGTTGGATTCGCTCATCCCACCCTTGGCTGCGCAGCCAGGCCAGGTCCGCCCGGGTGTTCTTGCTGCCCGGCAACAGGATGACGTCGGCATCGGGCATCGGCTGGTCGGGGCCGACCAGGCTCAGGCTGACGCGAGGATGCAGGCGTAGCGGATCGAGGTCGGTGTGGTTGCTGATGCGCGGCAGGGCCGGCACCACCACCTTGAGCATGTCGCCCCCTGCGTGATCAAGCCGCTGCTCCAGCGACAGGCTGTCCTCTGCGTCGAGCCACAGCCCCTGCAGGTAGGGAAGCACGCCGAGCACCGGCCTCGCCTCGCGCTCGGCCAGCCACTCAAGCCCCGGCTCCAGCAGCCCGATATCGCCGCGAAAGCGGTTGATCACGAAGCCCTTGATCCGCGCGTTTTCGGACGCGCTGACCAGCGCCAGGGTGCCGCATAGCTGGGCAAAGACGCCGCCTCGGTCGATATCACCGACCAGCAGTACCGGGCAGTCCACCGCCTCGGCGAAGCCCATGTTGGCGATGTCACCTTCGCGTAGATTGACCTCCGCAGGGCTGCCCGCCCCTTCGGCGATGATCACGTCGAAGCGCTCGGACAGCCGGCGATGGCAGTCCATCACCGTCTGTCGGGCGGTGGTCTTGTAAGCGTGGTAGTCCAACGCGGCCATGCTGCCGTGTACCCGCCCGGCCAGGATGACCTGGGCGCCCTTGTCGCTTTCGGGCTTCAACAGCACAGGGTTCATGTCGCTGTGCGGCGCTACGCGGGCAGCCTGGGCCTGCAGCGCGGTTGAGCGACCGATCTCGCCGCCATCCACGGTGACGGCACTGTTCAGCGCCATGTTCTGGGGCTTGAACGGGGCTACGCTGAACCCGCGCCGTGCCAGCATCCGGCACAGACCGGCGACCACCGTGGACTTGCCGGCATCCGAGGTGGTGCCCTGGATCATCAGCGTTGCCATGCTAGCGCTCCCTTACAGCTCAATGCTCTTCCTGGAGTTAAATCAATGCTCGATCAAAGCTCGATACCCTTCTGGGCTTTGATCCCTTGATCCTTGAAGGCATGCTTGACCACCTTCATCTCGGTGACCGTATCGGCCAGTTCGATCAGCGCCTGAGGCGCGTGGCGCCCGGTCACCACCACATGCTGCATCGCCGGTCTGGCCTGCAGGTCGTCCAGTACCCGGTCGAGATCCAGATAACCGTAGCGCAGGGCGATGTTCAGCTCATCGAGCAGTACCAGCGCGATATCGGGATCCTGAAGCAACTCGCGGGCCTTGTCCCAGGCGGCTTCGGCGGCGGTGACATCGCGCTCCCGGTCCTGGGTGTCCCAGGTATAGCCCTCGCCCATGACGTGGAACGCCACTCCGGGCTGGCGGCGATAGAAGGCCTCCTCCCCGGTGGAAAAGGCGCCCTTGATGAACTGCACCACGCCCACCTTCATGTCGTGGCCCAGCGCCCGGGCCAGCATGCCGAAGCCGGATGAACTCTTGCCCTTGCCGGGGCCTGTCAGCACCAGCAGCACGCCCTGTTCCTTGTCGGCACTGGCGATGCGCTCGGCCATGATCCGCTGCTTGGCGGCCATGCGCCGGGCGTGGCGCTCGGGATCAACGTTCTTCGGAGTCTGTGTCGTGGGGGACGGCGTCGTAGGGGACGTGTGCGTCATGGGAAACTTCCTTGGTGGGGCGCGGCGAATTGAGCGACGAGGCCACCCGCGGCATGAAGACGGCGGCGCCATCGACCTCGGCGACGCTCAGCGGCTGGTCGTAGAGCCGCTCCAGGGCAGACGTCACCAGCATATCGTCGCGTGGTCCCCAGCAGGCCGCGCCATCGGGATACAAAAGCAGCAGATGGTCGCACCAGCGCGCCGCCAGATTGAGATCGTGCAGGCACATCACCACGGCGGCCCCTTGGCTTGCCTGTTCGTCGAGCAGCGCCATGGTGGCCACCTGATGATGCAGGTCGAGGTGGTTGGTGGGTTCGTCCACCAGCCAGATCTGCGGCGCCTGGGTCAGTACCGTGGCCAGGCTGACCCGCTGACGTTCACCACCGGACAGGGTCGCCAGCGGCCTGTGGGCCAGATGAGCGATATCGAGGTGTTCAAGTGCGCCCAAGGCGCGCTGGACGTCGTCCTCGCTTTCATTCTGCCAGGCCCGGAGGAAGGGATGTCGGCCGATCAGCGCGGTCTCCAGCACGCTGGCGGGAAACTCGTCATGGCGCTCCTGGAACACCACGCCCAGACGCTGGGCGACGGCGCGCCGGCGCCAGTCGGTCAGCGGCTGGCCATCAAGCCTCAAGCGCCCATGGCGTGGCGCCCTGAGCCCTGCCAGGGTGTGCAATAACGTGCTCTTGCCGGCGCCGTTGGGCCCGAGGATGCCCCAGCGACTGCCGGGCTCGATGGAAAACGACAGCGGCTGACCGTCCGCCCTGCCGGGCACGTCGATCACCAGCGCTTCGCAGGACAGCGAACAGGATGGCAGCGCCTGGTCGGTGGATGCGGGTCTGACAGCCATGAGCGCCCCTATCCCTTGCCGTGGCTGCGATGCAGCAGGTAGAGAAAGCTCGGCACCCCGATCAGCGCGGTGATCACCCCTACCGGCAACTGCTGGGGGGCGATCAGGGTTCGCGCCAGGGTATCGGCCAGGGTCAACAGGCAGCCTCCGGCCAGCAGCGAGGCCGGCAGGATCAAGCGCTGGTCGGCACCCAGGCGAAGGCGCAGCATATGCGGCACCATCAGGCCGACGAACCCCACCGATCCGGCGGTGGTCACCGCGGTGGCGGTGGCCAGGCTCGCCGCCAGATACAGCCCCCATTCCAGCGGGCGCACCGCCACGCCCAGCGCCAGCGCCTGCTGACCACCCCGGGCCAGCACGTTGAGGGTCCGCCCCAATGGCACCAGCACCAGCGCTGACAGCGCGGCGATCACCAGTACCGGCCAGGGACTGCGGGCGTAGGCCATATCGCCCATCAGCCAGTAGAGCATGCCCGGCAGCTCCTCCACCGGGCTGACCGCCAGCAGGAAGGTGATGATCGCGCCCCAGCCGGAGGCCATGACGACCCCGGTCAGCAGCAGGCGGGCCGGCGACCAGCTGCCGCTGCCATGGGCCAGGCCAAATACCACCAGGATCGACACCAGCGCACCGGCAAAGGCCGAGGCCGAGACCAGCGCCGCGCCAAGGCCAGCCAGCATGGCACACAGCGCCGCCACCGAGGCCCCGCCGGAGAGCCCGAGCACATAGGGGTCGGCCAATGGATTGCGCAGCAGTACCTGCATCAAGGCGCCGGCCAGGGCCAGCAAGGCACCGGTACCGAAGGCGGCCAGCGCACGGGGCAGGCGCAGCTCCCACACCAGGGTCTGGTGGAGGGAGCTGCCCTGCCCGGTCAGCGTCAGCCACAGCTCCATCGGTGACAGCGCGACGCTGCCCACCGACACGGCCAGCACCACCGACACCACACCGAGCAGCGCCAGCAGGCCCAGCGGCCGACCTCGCCGGGTGGGCCGAAAGGTAGCGCTGGAGTCAGCGGCGTTCACGGGCAGCATCCAGATGTTGGCACAGGGCTCGGGTGCCCTCGACCAGGCGCGGCGTCGCCCGCTGCACCAGGTCGGGGTTGATGAAATAGAGGTTGTCGCGGGCCACCGCGGTCATCTGCGGCCACTGGCGCCAGGCATCGAGCCAGGTGGAGTCCGCCTTGCCCATGCCGCCGGTGATGATGACTTCCGGGTCCGCGGCCAGCACCGCCTCCCGCGACAGTCGAGGCACCAGTGGCGCCTCGTCGGCGAATAGATTGACGCCGCCACAAAGTGACAGCGCCCGACTGATCCAGTGCTCACCGTTGACGGTCATCAGCGGCTGCTCCCATACCTGATAGAAGACCTCGACCGGTGCTGCGTCAACGTAGCGTTCGCCGAGGGCCGCTACCGATTCTCGCAGCTCTCGGGCCGCGGTGTCGCCGATATCCGCCGAACCGGCCAGGCGGCCGAACCGCTCAAGCGTCGTGGCGATCTGCTCGAAGTTGGCGGCGTCCGAGCGGAACACCGGCAGGCCGAGTTCATCCAGGCGTTCGACCTGCTGGCCAGGATTACCGCCGGCCCAGGCCACCACCAGGTCGGGGTCAAGCGCCAGTAACGACTCGAGGTCGAGTCTATCGTAGCTGCCCACCTGGGGCAGCGAGCGCGCGGCCTCGGGATAGTCGCTGAAGCTGACTACCCCCACCACCCGCTCGCCGGCCCCCGCCGCGAACAGCATCTCGGTGACGCTGGGCGACAGCGCCACGATACGCTCTGCCGGCGCCGACAGGCATAGCTCCCGCTCGGTGTCATCGACCACGCAGATGTCCTCGTACCCGCCGGGCGAAGAGGACGCCATGGCGGCACTGGCCAGCGCCGACAGCACCAGGCCAGCGCTGGCCGAGACAAGCGAGCGGCAGATGATCACAGGTTGAAGCCGACGCTCAGGTAGGCGGCACGTCCCGGGTTTTCGTAGTCCCAGAGTGTGCCATTGCTCGCGGTCACGTACTCGCGATCGAAGACGTTCTCGAGCGTCAGGTTGGCCTTCCAGTCCGGCGCAAAGGCCCAGCCGGCGCGCAGGTCCAGGGTGCCGTAGCCGGCCAGACGCTCGTCGTTGTCGACGTCATTGTAGCGGTGGTCCTGGGCGACGAAGGAGGCCCCCAGATTCCAGTCACCCAGCTGACGATCGGCGTCCAGGCGCAGGGTCTGGGAAGCGCGCCTTCTCAATTGCTTGCCCGTGTCGCGGTCTTCCGGGTCGGTATAGGCGACGCTGGCGGCCAGGGTCCACTGGTCGAGCTCGAGCCCGGTGGCAAGCTCCACCCCACGAATTCGAGCCTCATCCACGTTGACCAGACCGTCGTCCCCCGATGCGATCAGATCATCGACGTTGGTCTGGTAGAGCGCCAGATCCCAGAACATTCGCTGGTACTGGCCGCGCAGGCCGAGCTCCCAGGTTTCGGACTCTTCGGCGTCAAGGTCGCTATTGCTGTAATTGAAGAACTCTGGAAGATATAGGTCGTTGAAGGTCGGGGCACGGAAGGCGGTGCCGTAGCTAGCACGCAGGGTGTGCTGATCGTCGAAGGCGTAGCCCAGTGCCAGGTGGCCGGTGACCTCATCGCCGAACGCCTCGTTGTCGTCGTGGCGCAGGCCCGCCTGCATCGAGAATGGCTCAAAGTCCATCAACGCCTGGGCGAACACCGCCACATTGTCGCGACTGGTCTCTTGGTACTCGGTGGTGCCATCGACCTTGTCTTCCTGATACTCGGCGCCGGCGATCAACTCATGGGCGCCCAGCAGCAGGGTATTGTCCCAGCGCGCGGTACGCGTCTCGGTATCGATCACCGAAGTGCCAAAGGATTCAGAATGCGACTCCAGCTCATCGCGGGCCTCGCTCAGGGTAAGACGCGACGACCAGATATCGGTCACCGGCATCTCGGCGTAGACACCGGCCACCTGCTGCACATAGTCGGAGTCACCACCTTCGTATTCGTTGTTGCCACGGGCACGTAGTCCCAGCAGTCCGAGGTTGGCGCCGTTGTCGAAGGTGTGAGACAGGCTCACCAGACCCGAAGTGTTGTCGTAGGCCTTGTCCTCGCCGCCATCGCGAACCTCGGTGCCGTCGCTGTCCAGGCGGGTGGCGCTGAACTGGTAGGAGGTGCCGCCCTCGCGGCCCGACAGACTGGCCGAGGCCCGCTGGGTATTGAAGGAGCCGGTACCGAGCTGCACGCTGGGCGTCGGTCCCTGTTCATCGGGCTTGTCGGTGAACAGCTGAACCACCCCGCCCACCGCGTCGGCACCGTAGAGCGCACCACGAGGCCCGCGGACCACCTCGATGCGCTCGAACATGCGCGGCTCCAGGTACTGCCAGGCAGGTGCTCCAGTGGTGGCCGAGCGCAGGCGGATACCGTCGATCATCATCACAGTAGCGGAGCTGTCAGTTCCGCGAATAAAGACGCTCGCCTGCTTGCCGAAGCCACCGCTGGTGGACACGTCCACACCGGGCACGCCGCGAAGGGCGTCGGGAATGCTGACCGGATCGCGGCGTCTTAGCGCCTCTTCATCGATGACGCTGACCGAGGACAGCGACTGACTGGCGGTACGCGGCGAAAGCGTCGCCGACACCACCAACGGGTCGAGTTCGGTGGCGGGCTCGGTGGTGGGCTCAATAGAGGCCTGTTCGACGGAGGACGGCTCGGCGGTCGTCACGTCGGAGGAAGCGGACTGCTGGGCGCTGGCCTGGCTCACCAGTAGCCAAGGGGCGGCGGCAAGGCCGACGCACAGACGCAGGCCACGGGAGCGGCAGGCAACAGAAAGACGAGCAGGGGCGAAGAAAGCAGACGACATGGTGTATCCCTTGGCACCGTGCGCACCCGCACGGCGTAGACCCTCGAAGGCCGAGGAGCGAACAGGGGACACAGAACGCTGGACAGGACACCCGGGAGCGTCAAGAACACCAAACTGACAGGCAAGCGCTGCGCGTCGGGACCCCACCGCCCCTTGGCATGGCTCTTCAGGCCGGTCTCCGGGCTGACGAGATGAACCATCGAAGCGTTTCGACGGTTCGGCGCGTTCGCCTTCCCGTGACTGGCTGAGCGGGACACAGGGTCCGGTCGCATCAGGGGTCAAGGACCCTGTCACAGTGGCGTGGTGAGCGCGCTTGACTCGATCACCGTTGCGGGGGCAGCGTCGGATTGGCACCGACTTCCCGTTTCACCCCTCGTGTCTATTTCTGGCCACGGCGTCTTGCGTCACAGAGGACTGACGCCATGGTCATGCTGGCACGTTTCGGGGCACCTGAGAGTGCGCGTAAGCTAGCAATCGGCACAGCGGGCGTCAACGAAAAGCGCCGTTCGGCTTGTTCGATGGGGGCCATGCCGGCCCAGTTCGCTCAGTCCGCTCGGCCCGCTGCGGCAGCATCCTTCCCATCGAGTCGCATGGTCAGGCCATGGCGAACGTAGTGTACCTGGCTTGCCAGGCGCACTGCGTCCTGGGACAGCCAGCCCATCAGATCACGCAGACGGCGCTGGGCCGGGTCCACCGGGACGATGCCGCGCCCCACCTCGTCAAGCACCAGCACGCGCCGTCCCGGCGAACTGGCCCAGCCAGTGAAGGCCTGGCGCCAGCGCTGGCCCAGCCGGTCATCGTCGGCGCTTGCTGACTCGTTTTCACGTTCGTTCTCACGTCCGGCCCCAAGTTCGGCCTCGAGCCAGGCAAGCCAGCCGCTGATGACGACGGTGTCGCCATCGTCGATGGCGGGACCAGCGCCAGCACCGGGGCTGGGACCGACGCCAGCACCGGGCACCCGTCTCATCATCTCGTCGGCGTCGCGCCAGCGTGCCTCGGGGTAGCGCTCGGCTACCCGCTGACGCTTGCCTGACGCGGTACCGCCGATGAAGACGTGCATGTGATGCCCTCTGCTTGTCGAATGAGTGTCCAGCGCCGACCTGCGGCCTGACCGACGACGCCCTCCCAGAATGGCACGCCCTCGAACTCTCGGCGCAGCTCGCGGATCACCCCGCCGTGGGTGACCACCAGCACGCGCCGGTGGCCGGCCTCGACGGCAGCATCGAAGATGGCGCCAAGGGCCAGCGCCAGCCGGTCACGCAGGTCCTGGGCGGATTCCCCACCGGGAGGCGCCAGCTCCCCGGCGCTGTCGATCCACGCCCGGTAGACCGGATCGTCCTCGAGCTCTTCCCAGTTGCGCCCCTCGAACTCGCCGAAGTCGTTCTCGCGCAGGCGTTCGTCCAGGCGAGGCTCCGGCCAGCCACGTCCCTCGGCGATATGGGCCAGGGTCTGGCGGCAGCGGGTCAGGTCGCTCGACACCACGGCGTCGAAGCGCTCGCCTTCCAGTTCCAGGCGTAGCCGATCCATATCGGCCAGGGCGTCGGGCATCAACAGCTCGATATCGCGCTGGCCCTGGTAGCGCTTGTCCAGGTTCCACTGGGTCAGCCCGTGGCGAACCACCACCAGCTCGAGACACACATCAGAAGCCATAGTTCTCCTCCCTCGATGGCACTGCCCAGCATATCGCCGTTGATGCCGTGAAAGGCTCGGATCATCCCCCGGGCGAAGACCCAGGTAAAGCCCCCGCTGGCGAGCAGAACTCCCACCAGCCCGGCTACGTTCGTCCCGTCCGGCGTCAGCAGCAGTCCCGCGGAAATCACCACCAGAAGAGGAACCAGGGCAAGCACCAGGTCGTGCCAGCCAAGGCCCTGCTGCCAGCTATGGGCGAGTCCCTCGGGCCGAGCAGCGGGTACGCCGATCAGCAGAGTCACCGCGCTGGCTCTGGCCAGGGCGGGTACCACGACCAGCCACAGCAGAGCCCCATCGGTCGTGAGCCACCACCACAACAGCACCGCCTTCCAGGCCAGCAGGAACACCAGCGCCAGCACGCCAAAACTGCCGACCTGCGGGTCCTTCATGATCTGCCAGCGGCGCTCGAGCGGCGCATTGCTGCCCAACGCATCGGCCAGGTCCATCACGCCGTCCAGATGCAGCCCACCGGACAGCGCCACCCACAGCGTCAGCAGCGCCAGTGCCTGGATCGGTGTCGGCAGCGCTGAGGTCAGCGCGGCGGCCACGGCCAGCAGCACGCCGATCAAGAGCCCCACCAGCGGGTAGCAACGCGCCGCCCAGCGGCGGTTGGCGCCGTTCCAGTCGATCATCACCGGCAACGGTATTCGGGTAAGAAACTGGATCGCCAACCCCAGCCCGGCCAGCGCCGGCAGCATTCGCGGCCGTAGATCACTCACTCGGTTCTCCTCTACCCAGCCAGTTGCCCGCCCCTGGCCTCACGTCAGCGGGACGTTCTCCCGCCGGCTTCCACTCGATGGCCTGCCCCGCGACCACCTCCACCACCCGATCGGCGCACCGCGCCAACAGCAGGTGCAGACGCTGGAGCTCGCTCAGGTACCAGCGCACCAGGGCGTCCTTCGGCGGCAATTCCTCGTTGAGATCGTTGGAGACGACCACCAGCGCGATGTCACGTCGGCGAGCGTCCGCGAGCAGCGCTGCTAGTTGGTTGAAGGCGTCTCTCGCCGCAGCGCGCCGGGCGTCACGCTCGAGGCCGTCGGCAAACAGGCGCTGACTCGACCACAGCGTCAGGCAATCCAGCAGCACGGTGTCGCCTGTACCCACCTGACACCAGGCGGCCAACAGGTCCTGCGGTGCCTCCAGCGTATGCCAGCGGCTTTCACGCCTGGCCTGGTGGCGCGCCACCCGCGTGGCCATCTCGCCCTCCTCCGCCCTGGCGGTCGCCAGGTACCAGAGCTGCCCCCAGGGCGTGTCGGCGTGAAGCGCCAGCGCCGCCTGTTCGGCCACGTGACTCTTGCCAGAACGCACGCCACCGCTGACAAAGACGATCATCGGTGCTCTCCACGAGACGGGGCGTCGCCCTGCTCCGGCAGGGACTCGAGCCCGTCGCCGAGCCATCTGAGCAGGCGATCATTGTCGGCGCGGCGCTGCAGCGCCACGCGAATCCAGGCGCCGTCCAACCCACTGAAGGTGTGGGTGTGGCGAGCCAGACAGCCATGACGGGCCAGATACGCTAACAAGGCTTCGCCATTGGCCTGCGACGCCTGGCCCGGCGGCCTGAACAGCACGAAATTGGCCAGGGAGTCCACCACCGTCAGGCCCAGATCGCGTAGGCCGGCCGTCAGGTAGGCGCGCTCGGAGTAAAGCCAGTCGCGCGTGCGACGTGCGAAGTCACTATCGGCCAGCAGCTCAGGCACCACCGCCGCGGCCAGGCCGTTGACGCTCCAGGCCACCTGATGGTGTTGCAGCGCCCGACAGCGCTGCGGGGACGCCACCAGATAGCCAAGCCGCAGCCCCGCCAGGGCGTAAAACTTGGTCAGAGAGCGCAACAGCACCAGCGGCTCGCCCTGCTCCACCAGATCGGTGAGCGGGGCTTCGTCGTCGGCAAAGTCGACGAAGGCTTCGTCGATGACCACCAGGGTGTCGCTGCGCCTGGCCGCCGCCACCAGCGCTTCCACGTCACTTCTGGGAAGGCGCGTGCCGGTGGGATTGTTGGGGCGACACACAAACACCAGATCGACAGCGGCAAGGCGCGCCGAGAGCGCCTCGACGTCCAGCCGGAAGTCATCTCCGCTGAGCTGCAAACACTCGATCTCGATGTCGTTGAGGCGGCATGCCCGGGCGTACTCGCCGAAGGTCGGCTCGATGATCAAGGCGCGGGTGCGACGATAGGCCCGGGCCACCAGGTGGATCGCCTCGGCGCCGCCGTTGGTCAACACCACCGACGGTGGCGCTATCCCCAGCGACGCCGCCAGGGCCGCCACGGCGTCCCGGTGCTCGGGGTCAGGATAGTGGCGCACATCACTCATGGCGCGGGCGAGCCAATCAGAAAGCCAGACCGGCGGGCCCAGCGGATTGAGGCTCGCGCTCACATCCATGGTCGGTGTCACCGACGACAGGCCAAGTCTGTCGAGCAGCGCCGCGCCCTGGCCGCCGTGATCAGGCCAGCAAGAGCCCTGGCCCTGCGTTGGCGTCTGGCTCGCGCTTGTGTCGTTCAGGTGCTGATTGTGGGTCGATGTCATCGCACGGCCTCCAGCACCAGGATGATCAAGGCCAGCAGTGTCAGCACGCCCGCCGTGCCGGCGTAGAGACAGCGAATCGCGGCGTCGATGTGACGCGCCTTTAACGTCTCGGTGGGCGTGCCCAGACGTGCTCGGTCGCTGATCTGATCGCCGTAGCGGTTTACCCCGCCCAGCTCGACGCCGAGCAGATTGGCCACCATGGCCTCCGGCCAGCCGGCGTTGGGACTGGGGTGAGCCGGTGCCTGTCGGCACGTCGCCGACCAGGCGCCGCGCCTGCGCAGCCCCGGAACCACCGCAGCAAGACACCACATGGCCAGCGCCGTCAGCCGAGCCGGCAGCAGGTTGACCAGATCGTCGAAGCGAGCCGAGGCCCAGCCGAACTCACGGTAGCGATCACTGCGATGGCCGACCATGGAATCCAGAGTATTGGCGGCCTTGTAGGCCAAGGCCAGGGGCGCACCGCCGAGCAGAGCCCAGAACAACGGTGCGGTGATGCCATCGACGGTATTTTCGGCCACGCTCTCGACGCACGCTCGGCTCACCCCTGCCTCGTCAAGCGCCCGGGTATCGCGCCCGACGATGGCCGAGACCGCGCGCCGCGCCTGGTACAGATCGCCCCTTGCCAGCGGTGTGGCCACCGCGCGGGCCGCGTGCACCAGGCCCCGGCAGGCAAGGCAGGTCCACAAAAGCAAGCCCTCCACCATCAGCGCCAGCCAGGGCGAGACGACACCGGCAAGGCCAATCGCCAAAGTGGCCAGCGTCCATGCAAGCCCCACCACCACCAGCGTGAGCACCACGCCCTTGGCTCGACGCGCCTGCGGCCTGCCACGGTTAAGCCGCGCTTCCAGGGCGCCGATCAGTCGGCCCATGCCGACCACCGGATGCGGCAACCAGCGTGGATCCCCCAGCCAAAGGTCCAGCACCAGGGCGGCGAGCACCAACGCCAGCAACTCGGGACTCAGTGGCGGCAGCGTCATGGGAACCACCACCCCCTGGCCGCGCTGTCGTCATCGACTCTCACGACGTCTGCTCGCCTCATGCCGACGGGCCACCCTCGACCCCGGCGTCGGCGAAGGTCGCCATCTCGCTGAGCATGGCGCAGGCACTGGCGAGCAGCGGATAGGCCAGGGCCGCGCCGCTGCCTTCGCCCAGGCGCAGGCCAAGCGACAACAGCGGCTCACCGCCGAGTGCGGCCAGCGCCTCGCCGTGACCGGCCTCATCGCTGCGATGGCCAAACACCAGGTAGTCGCGCACGCCAGGCGCCAGCCGAGTCGCCGCAAGGGCCGCCACCGTGGCGATAAAACCGTCCACCAGCACCGGCGTGCGACCCGCCGCTGCGCCCAGGCAGGCCCCTGCCATGGCGGCGATCTCGAGCCCGCCCAGACGCGCCAGGGTATCGAGGGCGGTATCGCCAGTGCCCCGTGCCAGCGCCCTGGCGATGACCTTGCGCTTGTGGTCCAGACGCGCATCGTCGATACCGGTGCCACGCCCCACCACCTCCTCGGCGGAAAGGCCGGTAAAGGCGGCCAGCAGAGCGCTGCTTGCGGTGGTGTTGGCGATGCCCATCTCCCCCAGGATGACACAGCGGGCACCCGCAGCGCGGGCGCGCTCGACGGCACGAATGCCGACCTCAAGCGCCGCCTTTACCTCGTCGGAACTCATGGCATCCTCGCAGGCAATATTGCCGCTGCCCGCGCGCACCCGATCGAGCACCACACCCGGCACCTGGTCGCTGGGCGTGGCCACCCCAACGTCGACGACCTCGAGCCGGGCATTGATCTGGTGGGCGAAAACGTTGATGGCGGCGCCCCCGCGGGCGAAGTTGGCGACCATCTGGGCGGTGACCGAGGCCGGAAAGGCCGACACGCCTTCCGCCGCCACCCCGTGGTCTGCGGCGAGCACGATGATGGCCGCAGGGTCGACCCGGGGTAACGGCTCGCCGGTCATCGCCGCCAGATCCGCTGCCAGCTTCTCGAGTCGACCCAGGCTGCCGGGGGGCTTGGTCAGGCTATCGAGACGAGCACAGGCCTGGCGGCGGGCCTCAATATCCAGCGAAGGAATGCGGCCAATATTGGAGGAAAGAGTTGAAACAAGGGGTGACTCAAGGGTCGAGTCAAGCGTCGAGGCGGGGGTAGAAGACGAGGACGAGGGCTGGTCACGCACGGCGATATCCTGATGGCACTAACGCCGCCCAGGCGGCGAATAAGAAAAAGACCGCCCGAGCCTTCAGACACGCGAACAGGCGGGCAACAAGCCGCCGAGCTTAGCAGATCACTGAAAGGCGATCTTCCTTCGGGAACGGATCCGAGATCGAGCATCTATGCGGCAGGTCGTGCTGCAGGTCGTGCTGCGGGTCGCCTTGCCTCATTCAAGCCCTGTTCGAGCCCCGTTCGAGACCCCCGCATTCATCATGATTCGACAGGACGACCGACGCCGCGCCCGGGTGGGCGCGGCGTCGGTATCTATTCATGAAGCAGATCTACTGCTGATACCGCTCGAGCGTGACCTCAGGCAAAGACGTTGAGACACCAGGTGATGGCGGGCACGGAGACCATGTCGATCAGGACGGCGCCACACAGCGGAACGATGATGTAGGCCTTGCTCGATACCACCTTGTAGTGGTCGCAGACGGCGCCCATGTTGGCGAAGGCGTTGGGCGTAGCGCCCAGGCCAAAGCCGATGAAGCCGGCGGAGAGTACGGCGGCGTCGTAGTTGCTGCCGAGCGAACGAAAGACCACCAGCGCTGCGATGGCCATGATCACCAGTGTCTGGATCATCAGGATCAGCGCCAGGCCAAGTCCCATGCCCTGCAGCTGCCAGATCTTCAGGTTCATCATGGCCATGGTCAGGAAGATCGCCAGGCTGACTTCTCCGATCAGATTGATGGCGCGCTCGGAGACCTCGACCAGGCGAAGGTGATCGTTCAGGTTGCGCAACACGATGGCCACGAACATGGCCCCGACGTAGCTTGGCAGCACGATGCCGAGATTCTCTTTCATGAGTTCGCGACAGGCCAGGCCGATGACCATCACCGGCACCACCACCGCCATGGCCTTCAGTACCCGATGCGGGGTCAGCGTCTGATCATCTTCGCTCAGGTGCTCCTCGTGCAGATCGGCAAGCCCGCCGACCTCCTCGGCCTCGATGCGAAGCTTGAACCGCTCGATCAACCAGCGGGCAAGAGGCGCGCCCAGCAGGCTACCGGTGATGACACCGTAGGTGGCCGCCGTCATGGCGGCGGTCAGGGCGCCGTCGGCACCGAGCGCTTCCGCCTCTGGCCCGAAGGCCGCCGCACCGCCAAAGCCGCCTTCCAGCGAAGGCCCGCCCGCCATCAGGCCGATCAGGGGGTCGAGCCCGATCATCGAGGCGACGCCGATACCGATACCATTCTGCACCAGCACCAGGGCCCAGCAGGTCAACAGGAAGATCACCAGCGAACGCCCGCCCCTGGCCAGCACCGAGAGGCTGCCACCGAGCCCTACCGTGGCGAAGAAGGCGATCATCATCGGATCCTGAACGCTGGTGTCCAGGTCCAGCGTCAGCACGTCCATCGATCGTAGCAGCCATACCAGCACGGCGAAGCCGATGCCCCCGACCACCGGCGTCGGTACGCACATGCGCTCGAGCCACTCCACCCGGCGCCGAAGCTGAATGCCCACCATCAGCAGGACCAGCGCCAGCGCCATTGTTTCCACTGCGTTCAAGCCTATATTCATCTGCCTTCGCTCTCCTTCGCCCTCGAAGGACACCCTCCTGGTGACTCTCGGTGCGGCTACGCCAGGTGTCCGCCCTTAGACTACTGGACAAACATTCAGGCATGAGAGGGGCCTATTTGTCGTGGAGCAAGCTTTTGCTCCCTCTTGTGTCCTCAGAGGTCCGCCCCACCCGAGGGAGGGTCCAGGCAGAAACAGCGGTTCACACTCAGCCAAGGGAGAAGGTGCCAAGGGCCACGACCAATGACACAGAGGGCGATGACCAACGACACAGAGGGCGAGGTCACTGGCACCCTGACGGTCGAGTCGACGATGGCAAAGCAAATGAGACCGCCCTTTGGGCAGGCTCGAGGAAGTTGGTCATGCACAAGCAATGATCGTTTACTATGCTGTCTTGCACGCCCATCAAGGCACACTTTTAGCTGAGCCAGCAGACTCAGCCTTCCTTCCCCCTGGTTCCAGCCCAGCGGGCGAGGATCGGAGGAAATACAACGATACCGCCGGCCTTCATGCGCCGGCTGTCAGGACCTGACCAGCAAGCCGTACGTCGACCAGCAAGGAGAGCAGGCCAACACATCACTCCGCTGTATCAATGCCATGTCAATGACATCATTTAATTTAAGGGAACGATCATGAAAGTGTATTCGTCGGCAATACCTTCGCCCTGGAAGGGCATCGTGGCGGCATCGATTGCTGCGGTCGGCCTGGCAGCCAGCATTCAGCCAGCGTCCGCGACTGAAGAAGAAACCTCCTCCGAGGCGTCATCAGACAAGCCCAACATCCTGGTCATCATGGGCGATGACATCGGCTGGTTTAACACCAGCGCCTACAACAGCGGCATGATGGGCTACACCACGCCCAACATCGACAGCATCGCCGAAGAAGGCATCCGCTTCACCGACGCCTATGGCCAGCAGAGCTGCACCGCTGGGCGCGCGGCCTTCATCACCGGGCAGTCACCCAAGCGTACCGGTCTTCTCAAGATCGGCATGCCCGGCGATCCGCTCGGCCTGCAGCCGGAAGATCCGACCATCGCCGAGATCCTCAAGCCGATGGGCTACGCTACCGGCCAGTTCGGCAAGAACCACCTCGGCGATCGCGACGAGTACCTGCCGACCAACCACGGCTTCGACGAATTCTTCGGCAACCTCTACCACCTGAACGCCGAGGAAGAGCCGGAGAACGCCGACTACCCCACCGATCCTGGCTTCCGTGAACAGTTCGGCCCCCGTGGTGTCATTCGCTCTTCCGCGGATGGCCAGATCGAGGACACCGGCCCGCTGACAAAACAGCGTATGGAGACCATCGACGAGGAATTCCTGACCGCCGCCGAGGACTTCATCGAGCGCCAGGAATCTTCCGACACCCCCTGGTTCGTGTGGTACAACACCACCCGTATGCACATCTTCACCCACCTCAAGGAAGAGAGTGAAGGCCGCACCGGACTTGGCATCTACGCCGATGGCATGACCGAGCACGACGCCCTGGTGGGCCAACTGCTCGACAAGCTCGAGGAACTGGGTGCCGACGAGAACACCATCGTCATCTACACCACCGACAACGGCGCCGAGAAGTTCACCTGGCCGGATGGCGGCACCTCGCCCTTCCGTGGCGAGAAGGCCACTACCTGGGAAGGCGGCATTCGGGTGCCGTTCATGATGAGGTGGCCGGGGCAGATCGAACCGGGCCAGGTGTCCAACGAGATCCTTTCGCTTGAGGACATGTTCCCGACCCTGATCGCCGCCGCTGGCGAGCCGGACATCAAGGAGCAGCTGCTTGACGGCTACACCGCCGGTGACAAGGAATTCAACGTGCACATCGATGGCTATAACGTGCTGCCCCACCTGACCGGCGCCGAGGACGCCGGCGAGTGGCCGCGCGACACCTTCTTCGCCTTCGTCGATGATGGTTCCCTGGGTGCCGTGCGCTTCGGCCAGTACAAGGCACACTTCAGCATCCAGGAGCACGAGGGCATGGACGCTTGGCGCCGTCAGCAGACGCAGCTCAAGGCACCGCTGTTGATCGACCTGCGTGCCGATCCGTTCGAGATGGCCCCGGAAGACTCTTCCTACTACGACGACTGGCAGCTGCGCCGCATGTATGCCTTCTCCCCTGTAGGCAAGATCGTGGCGGACTTCATGGCCACCTTCGAGGAATACCCCCAGCGTCAGGAAGCCGGCTCCTTTACGCCGAAGCAATAACGCTTCCACCGGCAAGTCGACAGGAGGCCGCCCTTGGGCGGCCTCTTGCCGTTGTGCTCCCCGTTCAGCTCTTGTTCAGCCCCCGTTTATCTCCTTATTCAGCCCCTAGCTCTGCTCCGCGTTCGTTCGAGATATCACATTGCTGGATATATAGACAGTATTCGACTAGCCTTGCCGGCATGGATCACTATCACGACGACGGCCAGCAAAGAAGCGCTGCGGGCCCCTTGAAGGGCCGCGGCGCGACCTATGATCCCGCCAATCGTTTTGCTCTCACCCGTAGCGAACAGGTGGACGACGGCTGGTGGCAAGAGGCAACGCCTGATCGCATCGCCACCGTCACCGCCACCGAGAGCGCCAAGAGCGCGCTGTCGTGGAACCGCTCGCCAGACCTGCCCTTCGATCGCTCGATCAACCCCTACCGTGGCTGCGAACATGGCTGCATCTACTGCTACGCGCGGCCCAGTCATGCCTACTGGGACCTGTCACCCGGTCTCGACTTCGAGACCCGCCTGATCGCCCGCACCGGCCTGGTGGAACGCCTCACCGAGGAATTGTGCAAGCCCGGCTACGTCTGCCGTCCGATCAACCTGTCCGGCAACACCGACGCCTACCAGCCCATCGAGGCCGAACACCGAACCACCAGGGCACTGCTCGAACGGCTGCTGGAGTGGCGTCATCCGGTCACCCTGGTGACCAAGAGCGCGCTGATCCTGCGCGACAAGGACCTGTTGAGCGAACTGGCAAGCCGCCGCCTGGTGCGGGTGATGGTCAGCCTCACCAGCCTGGACACTGAACTCAAGCGTCAGCTGGAGCCGCGCACCGCCTCACCCCGGGCCCGACTCAGGGTCATCGGCGAGCTTGCCGATGCCGGTGTACCGGTGGGCACCCTGGTCTCGCCGGTGATTCCCGGGCTTACCGACCATGAACTCGAGCGTCTGCTCCAGGCCGCCAGGGACGCCGGCGCCAGCACCGCCGGCTGGATGCTGCTGCGCCTGCCACGAGAGGTCGCGCCGCTGTTCGAGGCCTGGCTCGAGGCCCACTATCCTGAGCGCGCCGCCAAGGTCATGAGCCTGATTCGCCAGTGTCGCAACGGCCAGGACTACGACAGTCGCTTCGGCCACCGCATGCGCGGCCAGGGCGTCTTCGCCGAACTGCTCGACCAACGCTTCCGTAAGGCCTGCCGTCGCCTGGGCCTGTCACGACGTAGTGATAGTCGCCTTGATAGTGGCCTTGATAGCGGTCTTGAAACTGATAGTGAGCTTGATACCGAGAGCTTCAGGCCGCCCCACCGTCAGGGGTCACTATTCTGAGGCTTGTCCAACCTTCGCTCGTCGACGTTTCGGATAAAGCCTCGCGAGACGCCACCGCCTCCAGGCCGCTATGCGCCAGCGCTGGTCCCATTGCCGCCTTCCAACTGTCCCTGGCTGCCGCCGGTGCCACCACCTACGCTACAAGGATCCTCTGGAATAACGACCTACAATTAAAATATAAGGAGTTCTGCATGCGCCGCCAGACCAAGGGCCTGCACGCCCTCTACGCCAAGGATCCCGTGGACGCCGATCGCAAGCTGTGGGGGCGGCAGGTGGATCCCGTCAGCCGTCGCGGATTTCTCACCGGCTCCAGCCTGCTGGCCATGAGCGCGGTACTCGGCGCCAGCATTCCCTTCGCACGCTTCATGCCGGGAGGCCTGATACCCGCAGCCCTGGCCCAGAGCGACGAAGCCTTCGAGATCGAGGGCAAGGAGGGGCTGAGGGTCCTCAACGACCGTCCGATCAACGCCGAGACACCGGCCCATCTGCTCGACGATGACATTACCCCGGCGCGCTACATGTTCGTGCGCAACAACGGCCTGCCCCCAGAGCGAGCCGAGATCGATCCCGCCACCTGGACGCTGGAAATCACCGGCGAGTCGTGCCAGAACCCCACCACCTTCACCATCGCCGAGCTGAAGGAGCGCTTCTCCGAGCACACCTACCAACTTCAGGTAGAGTGCGGCGGCAATGGTCGCAGCGAGTACGTCCCCGCCGCCAGCGGCAACCAGTGGACCACAGGTGCGGTGGCCTGCCCGACCTTTACCGGGGTACGACTTCGCGATGTGCTGGAGGCCTGTGGCATCGCCGACGACGCCGTCTATATCGGTTACTACGGCGCCGATCGCCATGCCAGCGGCGCCGCCGACAAGGAAGCGATCTCTCGCGGTGTGCCGATGGAAAAGGCCCTGGAGGACGAGTCGCTGATCGCCTGGGCGATGAACGGCGAGGACATTCCCTACCAGAACGGCTACCCGCTGCGCCTGGTGTGCGGCGGCTGGCCGGGTTCGGTCTCGGGCAAGTGGCTCAAGCAGATCGCCGTACGCAACCAGAAGCACGATGGGGCCAAGATGGCGCCTCCCTCCTACAGCGTGCCGGCGAACCCGGTGGCACCGGGCACTGAGGTGGCCAAGGAAGACTTCGTCACCATCCAGTCGATGCCGGTGAAGTCCCTGATCACCTACCCGCGATCAGGGATCGAGCACGCCCAGGGCCAGCCGATGGAGGTGCGCGGCCACGCCTGGGCGGGGGATCTGTCGGTATCCGAGGTACACACCTCAATCGACTTCGGTGCCACCTGGCAGAAGGCCAGCCTCAACGACGCACCCAATCGCCTCGCCTGGCAGCGCTTTACCACCCAGGTCGAGTTCCCCGAGCCAGGCTATTACGAGGTGTGGGCCCGGGCGGTGGACGAAAACGGCCAGTCCCAGCCCATGGTGGTGCCCGGCTGGAACCCCAAGGGCTACCTCAACAACGCCTGTCACCGCATCGCGGTTCAGGTCGGCTGAGGGAGGAGACTGGCATGGGAATTCGTACCACCAGAAGGCATAGGGCGTGGTCGTCGGCCCGCCCGATCTTGATGACCGGCCTGCTGCTCGGCGCAGTGCTGTTCAGCCCCTTTGGCCTGGCTCAATCGACAGGCGAGGCCTCTGGGCAAGCCACAGATGCCCCCCTCGAGACCGATCCGGACAGCGGGTTCGTGATGGCCGAGGGCTGGCAGACGGTCAAGGGCAACTGCACCGTCTGCCACTCCGCCGCCCTGGTCACCCAGAACAGGGGGTCACGCGAGCACTGGGCCTACCTGATCGACTGGATGCAGGAGACTCAGGGCCTGTGGCAGTTCAATCCCGAAATGGAAGCCACCATCCTCGACTACCTGTCGACCCACTACGGCCCGAGGACCGATGCCAGGCGGCAGAACCTGCCCAAGCATCTGATGCCGCCGGCACCACAGGCCAGCGAGACCAGCGCAGAAGGTTGAAACAACGGACGCGGTCGAAAGGCGGCTGATCGGCCCGGTTCTGCGACAGCGGAATCGGGCACCGTATGCTCTGACAGATAGTCAGATGCCCTAACACAGATCCTTCAGCGCAGATCCTTCAGCGCAAGTCCTTGAGTACAGTGCCGCTGGCGAGGATCTGCGCCTCGAGAGGTAACTCACGGAACGGCTCGCAAACCGCCTCGCTTTGCCATTGGCGCATGGCGGGCAAGGCGAGGAGTCGCTCGAGGTAGTCGCGAGACGGGCCACCCATGGGCAGGTCGTAGGTTCGCATCCTGAAGGCGATGGGGGCGAAAAAGGCGTCTGCGGCGGTAAACCGCTCGCCGCACAGGTAAGGTCCACCAAAGCGCGTCAAGCCGTCTTCAAACAGTTCGTTCAGCCGATGCAGGTCATCCAGCAGCTCGGGCGTCTTTTCGTTCAAGCGTACGCGCAGCGCGCAGTGCATCGCACACTGCTGCCTGAGCGCGCTGAAACCTGAATGCATCTCGGCACAGGCACTTCTGGCCCAGCATCTGGCGTCCACATGCTCAGGCCAGATCCCAGAATGACGCTCGGCCAGGTATTCGATGATGGCCAGCGAGTCCCACACCACCCGTTCGTCATGATGCAGACAGGGCACTCGCCCCGAGGGCGAAAACCGACGAAAGTCGGCGTGACTGTTGCCCTGCTCATCGAAGGGGTGAAAGGCCAGCTCGAAGGGAATCTCGAGCTGGCGCAAGGTCAGCCAGGCCCTCAGCGACCACGACGACGTCTGTCGATTGGCGATATGCAGCACGTACATGACAGCGCTCCCTGGGTCGCTGACAGCGCCTGTCGCTGCCGGTGACGTTGATCAAGCCGCCAGCGACATCTCGTAGCCGGTGTACTTGCGAAGATTGATCACTCCGGTATCGAAGATCAGATACTGGCCCTTGATTCCCATCAGCGTGCCCTCGACTCGCGGATTCTTGTCGAGGTTGTGGGACGTGACCTTGGTGGGGTACTCCAGTACCGGGTAGTCGAAGCGTCGTGGGCTGCCGTCCAGGGGACGGATAGCATCGGCGCCGAAGCGCTCACGTAGATCGCCCAGCCCCGCCGACAGCCTCTCCAGCAGACGGTCGCGCTCTGCGGCCAGATCCAGTTCCTCGACCTGCCCCTTGAGCATCGCCCGCCAGTTGGTGCGATCCGACACCTCGTTCTTGAACAGCACCTCGACGAAGCCAGACTGCTGACGACTGTCCACCTCGAGGATCGGCAACGCCTGGATCGCGCCCTGGTCGAGCCAGCGCGTCGGCATCTGCGTATTGCGGGTGATCCCGACCTTGAGCCCGGAAGCGTTGGACAGGTAGACGACGTGAGGCTGGAAGCAGAACCGCTCGCCCCACTCGGGCTCGCGACAGGTCCCCTCGAAAAAGTGGCACAGCTCGGGCTTCATGATGCAGCTGTCGCACTGGGCCAGGCGCTTGAAGCAGGGATAGCAGTGGCCTTGCCCGAAGCTCTTCCTGGTCGCACGCCCACAGTGGGTACAGGCGATCGCCCCGCTCCACTCGAGACGCAGGGTGCGGCCCAGGTAGTCGTTGAGCGGCAGACGGTTCTCGCCGGCCTTGAGGGTGTAACGCGCGGGGGAGTCGGGTTCGACCCCCATCTTGGACAGACATCCGTGGGCAAGTACTTCAGTCACGACTGGCATCCCGGGCGAGCCCCGCCATGTCTTCGGAAACCCCGGCACTGCTCGATGGCCCACCGGGCCCAGCGCCGCAGGTGCGTTGCTCCAGGTAGCCGATGCGGCTCTCCTCGGGCACATTGTTGTCGTGCTCGTAGCGCATCACGGCTTCCATGCACAGCTCGATCTGCTCGGCCGTCAGCATTCGCCCGTCCGGCCACTTGCGCAGCGACACCGCCTGCTTGAGGCTCTGGTAGATCGACGGCGTCATCTGGGAAATCATTCGCTCGAAGGTCATGTCGCTCATGGCATCGCTCTAGTGAAGACGTGATTTGCGGGAATGATACCAGCCCAGCACCAGCCCCACGAGCAGACCGCCCAGGTGCGCCTCGTTGGCCACATTGCCAAAGCCCACCAGCCCGGCGACGTCGGTCATGGTGAAGACCATCCAGCCGAGCATGAACAGCACCAGCATCTGCGGCACGAAGAAGCCGCTGGCCGGCGCGCGACGGGACATCAACCAGACGTAGCCAAGCAACGCAAAGTCGACGCCCGACATGCCACCGAACAGCACCGTGCCGGTGGCGTACTGGGCCAGGTTGCCGGCAAGCCCCGCCACCACCACCAGCGTCAGCATGCGCAATGGGCCATGCAGGGTCTCCACCTGACGGCCGAAATACCACAACCACATCATGTTGAAGATCAGGTGCATCCAGCCGAAATGCAGAAAGATCGGCGACAGCGGGCGCCATACCTGCCCCGCCGCCAGCGCATCGGGGATACTGCCGACGGCCAGCGCCCCGCCACGGATGCCCACAGGCACGATCGCCAGCCACGCCAGCACCATGTCTCCCCACACAGCGATGGCACCAAACACCAGCAGACACAGCCCGAGCACCGACAAGGTGACCGGATGCTGGCGCAGCAGCGGCCACCAGTGACGTGCCGGTCTCGGCTTCGAGGCACTCGGCGCGGGTATCGCCTCTCCCCGCTGCCAGCGAGTGATCACCTCGGCCAGAGCGTCCTGCTGTTTCGGGTCCATCAGCCACAGTACCTGGCCGTCGTCCTCGTCGGTGATACGGTGTCCGATGCGGTGCGACCAGAGCGCCTGTCGCAGCTCGCGAGTATCGATATCGTGGGGGATCAGCATGACCCGGAACATGGCGTCTCCAGCGCGAAAAAGGGTGGCGGCCCAGAGATGATGGCCTGAAATGACGTTGGCCGGTAGGGGCAGCGGTCACACGCGGCGCAGATGGGCGAAAGGCCCGACGGCAAGCCGGGCATGGCAGGATGTCTTTTTCATCCACACAGAAAAAGTCCGGCGGAGGGGGCCGCCGGACAAGAGCAAGGGATCATTCAAGGGAACACCTACTCAGACGCCGCTTTTGATAAAGGGTTCAGTCGGGTGCTAGACTTTAATGTAACGTTTTGTATCAATCGAAGACGATCTCTCGGGGCAAGGGCCTCGCACGCACGTCCCTGGGCACCGGCACCCATACAAAGTGGTTGGCGTCGAGGCGGGATTCAAAGCTGTAGCGATAGGCCACCAGTCGACCGAACTTCACCGCGCTGTAGTCGAGACAGGCAATATTCGGTGCCGGCAAGGCCGGGACGCCTTCGCACCAATAGTGGCCGATGAACAGCGGAGGCTGGTCGGGGCCATAGTAGCTGAGGCTGGCCCGCTCGCTGTCGCTCAACGGCCGGTCCTCGAGGTCTCCCGGTAGATTGTCCGGCTGGAACACCACGTCCCCCCAGGTGCGAGGGTCTCGTGCCCAGAAGTGGGTCCGAAAGCTTCGTCGAGTGAAACCGTCTCCGGAATGGATGACCGTGTCCCCGGGCAGGTCGATGGAACCACCGCGGGTCAGGCGCTCGAGGATCCTCGACTCTTCGGTACCCGGGCTCGAGGCCTGGAGCAGGAAGTCGTGGTCCAGACAGCCGTCGGGCCGGAGCTGCCTGAAGGATTCGATCAGGCGGTCGTCCCAGCAGGCGTGGACCACCCGGATGCCGTCGATCTCGAGACACAGGGGGATCTGGCGAAACCATGCCAGGGCATCATCCCACTCCTGAGGGTGGTCATGGTACTGCTCGAGGGTTTCACGAATGATGCGGTTGTGACGCGGTGTATGCGGGCGTAGCCATTCCCTGCCGTGCTCAGGCGGGGCCTTCTGGGTGTACGTCAGGGCATTGATCTCGTGATTGCCCAGCACGATATAGGCCTCGCCCTCTTCCACCATGCGTCTGGCGATGGAGACCGCCAGGCGGATACGCGGGCCACGGTCGATCAGGTCCCCGAGGAAGATCGCCTTGCGCTGGGGGTGACGATAGACACCGCCGCGCAGGTGATACCCCAGCCGTTCCAGCAGCGCCGCCAGGGTGGCGCCGCAGCCATGAACGTCACCGATCAGGTCGTAGCCGTCCAGTCGCCTGCTCACGTCAATCTCCCAGCCTGTTGCTCCAGCCCAGCTTGCTGCGCAGGACGTCATAGAAGTTGTGACCCAGAGGGTGCACCAGTTGAACGTTCTGGGGCTTGCGCCGGATCACCAGAACATCATCGGGCTTGGCCACGGCACGGGTCTGGCCGTCACAGCTGATGTGGGGATAGGTCTGGTTGGTCTCACCGATATGACAGCGTATCTCGCAGCCGGCGTCGATCACGATGGGCCGGCTCGACAGGGTGTGCGGGAACATCGGTACCAGCGTCACCACGTCGAGCTTCGGATGCATGATAGGGCCACCGCCGGACATGGCGTAGGCGGTGGAACCGGTCGGCGTGGCGATGATCAGGCCATCGCTGCGCTGGCTGTAGACGAACTGGCCATCGATGAACAGTTCGAACTCGATCATCCGCACCGCCTTGCCCGGGTGCAGTACCACTTCATTGAGGGCATCGCCGCTGCCCACCAGGGAATCCCCGCGGTAGAGCTCGGCGTCGAGCAGAAAGCGCTGTTCGACCTCGTACTGTCCCGCCAGCACCTCACCGACACGGGCCTCGAGCTCATCCGGCGAGATATCGGTCAAGAAGCCCAGCCGTCCGCGATTGACCCCCAGCACCAGGGTTCCGCTGCGACACAGGGTGCGGGCCGCGCCCAGCAGGCTGCCGTCGCCCCCGACCACGATCACCAGATCACATAGTTCGCCGAGCATGCGGCGACTGGCCTCGGCGTGGCCACGTTCCAGCAACGCCGAGGCGGTACGGTCTTCCACGATCACGTGGTAGCCGGCGTCATCCAGAAAACGAATCAGCCGCTTGAGGGTCTCGACCACCTTGGCGCTGCCCAGGCGCCCGATCAGTCCGATGTTCTTGAACGATTGCATCCACGCATCCTTCCCTTGGCGACCGCTCATTATGGCGAGGGGGGCCTGGCGGAGCAAACCGCGCCCGGCGCCTCAGGCCAACGCATGGCCCAGATCGATGATCACCCAGACTGACGATGAATTAGACCGGCGCCGTCCTGTGACGCCGCTGCCACCAGGCGTTGAGCCACAGCGAACCGGCGATGATGGCGCCTCCCATGGCCAGACGAACCAGATCAGCCTCGCGGTTCCAGATCACCAGGTTCACCGCAAGGCCAGCAGGAATCAGCATGTTGTTCATGATCGCCAGGGCGCCGGCATCCACCCGCACGGCGCCCAGGTTCCACAGGAAGTAGCCGAGCCCCGAGGCGACCAGTCCCAGCCACAGCAGCACCCCCCACTGCAGGGGTGTCGTCGGCAGCCCCGAGGTGCTTCCCAACAGCGCGAAGGCCGGCAGCGCGATGCAGGCCGCACCCAGGTAGAACCAGGCGAATACATGGTGGCGAGGCAACGAGGGGGGCAGTGCCGCCGACAGGCGCCGATAGCCGACCTGCCCCATGGCAAAGCAGAGATTGGCCCCCTGCACCACCAGGAATCCCAGCCAGAAGTCGTCGTTGACACCCTTGTAGCGAATGACCGCCGCGCCGATCACCGCAAGCCCTGCAGTGACCAGATGGAAGGGCGTGAAACGACCAAACGCCAGGTCATCCAGAAGGGCGATGTACAGCGGCGTGAAGATGGTGAACAGCAGCACTTCCGGCACCGACAGGAGCACGAAGGACTGGTAGAAGAAGATGTACATGATGCCAAGCTGGACGGCACCAAGTGCCATCAGCGCGAGCTTGTGGCGCAGATCGAGCAGGCCGGGCTTCAACAACGGCAGGAACACCAGCGCCGCCAGCCCCACCCGCATCATCACCGCGAAATAGCTGTCCACCTGACCGGCCAGATAGACGCCAATCAGCGAAAACGAGAACGCCCACAGGGCGGTGACCACCACCAGATAGCCCACCGTAAACTCCCACTAGTCAAAAAGGTTTACGGCAGTATACGCGAACACCCTCTCCGGCCCAACGCTTGCCCCCTCTGAGCCCTGCTCGCCTCAATGATTGACCTGCTTCAACCACCAGGCCCCGTACGCCACCCCAGGCAGCCAGCCCAGCAGGGTCAGCAGGAACGCAATCGCGATCCGGCGCGAACCACCTTCGGCTACCGCCACCGCCAGCGGGGGCATCAGCAGCACCAGCACCATCAAGGCGAGCCGGGCCGCTGGCGACGCCATCAACGCCGACGCCACCTGGGGCGAGGATGTCACGGTCTCGTCACTGGTTCTGGACGCATGCGCATCGGTGCCTTCCTTCTGCTCGGGCGCAGGCGGTGGGGTGAAGTGCTCCACCGCCGGGCTATCTGCCGGGCTATGCGCAGGGCTATTTGCAGTGTTATCCATCGCCCCAGCCTGCGCACGCTGCGGCTGCGCGTCACGCGCTGCCTGCTCCTGGGCCTGGCGATGGGCCTCGGCGTCAATCTTCTGCTCCAGGCTTTCCGCGCCTTCGGCCAGGACATCGTGGTAACGCTCCCAGTCTTCCCAGTCATGGGGTGTCCCGGCCCTGGGACGATGGTCGTGGGACTCCCGCGCTCGGTCCCAGGCCTTTTCCTCGAGGGTGTTGGGCCTTTCCTTGTCTCGCTCACCGTCGAGCCCCTTGCGGGCCAGATACTCTCGCGCGTCCATCAGAGAACTTACCTCCAGGGTCGAATGACGCCACCGGTATCTCCGATGGCCCATTTCAGTGTGCCAATACAGGCTTTGATGTAACAGCAACGCCTGATTGATAGAGAAACCCGCCTCAACTGTCCTACTGTTTTGATAGAGGTCACCCCCACGGGTTCCCCACAGCGCCATGTTCAGCTCCCAGGAGAGACATCATGCAGGAAAGACAGGTCGAGATCGCCATTATCGGAGCAGGAAGCGCCGGCCTTGGTGCCTGGCACGCGGCGCGACAACATACCGACAAGCTGGTGCTGATCGAATCCGGCGCCTACGGCACCACCTGCGCACGGGTCGGCTGCATGCCGTCCAAGCTGCTGATTTCCGCCGCCGACGTGGCCCAGCAGGCACGTGACTCCGAGGGCTTCGGGGTCAAGGTCAGCGGCGTCAGCGTCGACGGCCCCGCAGTCATGGAACGCCTCCAGCGGGAGCGGGATCGTTTCGTCGGCAGCGTACTGAGTTCGATGGCCCGCATCGAGGAAGACGACCGCATCGTCGGTGCCGCTCGCTTCGAAGACGCCAACACCCTGGTGGTGGGCGACCATACGCGTATCAAGGCCAAGCGCATCGTCATCGCCACCGGCTCCCGCCCCTCCTGGCCCGACTTTCTCAATGCCGCCGGGGATCGCCTGATCATCAACGACGACCTGTTCGAATGGGATGACCTGCCCGAGTCGGTGGTGGTATTCGGGCCCGGCGTCATCGGCCTCGAACTCGGTCAGGCGCTGCACCACCTGGGCGTGCGAGTGCGCATGTTCGGCGTCGGCGGCGCCATCGGTCCTCTCGGCGACCCCGATCTCAAGGCCCTCGCCGACAAGGAATTCAACACAGGGTTTCCGCTGGACCCCGACGCCACCGTCAAGAAGGTCGACCGGGACGGCGATCAGGTGGTGGTGACCTTCCACTGTCGCGACAGCAACACCGAGAAGACCGAGCGTTTCGACTACCTGCTGGCGGCCACCGGACGCCGGCCCAACGTGGACAAGCTGGACCTGCCGAAGACCGGGCTGGAACTCAACGACCGCGGTGTGCCGGTATTCGACCGGCTGACCATGCAGTGTCGCTTCGATGACGGTTCGCCCGCACCGATCTTTATCGCCGGTGATGCCAACCAGGATCTTCCCCTGCTGCACGAGGCGTCCGACGAGGGACGCATCGCAGGCGAAAACGCCGGACGCTACCCGGATATTCGCGCCGGTCGCAGGCGTACTCCGTTGGCGGTGGTGTTTACCGATCCGCAGATGGCAAGCGCTGGAGTAGGCTACGCTGAACTCAAGCGTCGGGATGAACAACTGACCAACGTGGCCATCGGCGAGGTCTCGTTCGAGGATCAGGGACGGTCCACGGTGATGCGGCAGAACCGAGGCATGCTGAGGCTTTACGCAGAGCACGGCTCGGGAATTCTTCTCGGCGCGGAAATGTTCGGCCCAAGGGCGGAACACCTGGGCCACCTGTTGGCCTGGTCCATCGACCAACGATTGACCGTGGATCGCCTGCTGGAAATGCCCTTCTACCACCCGGTGGTCGAAGAAGGCCTGAGAACAGCACTGAGGGACCTCAACGTGAATCTGCGCAGGGGTCCGGCGATCACCGAACGCTGCCTGGAGTGCGGTCCAGGCGCTTGACGGTCAAGGGCCCGACGCATGGCGCCGGGCCGCTTCAAAGGAGAGCGGTTATGCCACACAAGGCACCTCCATCGATCGTCCGGGACATCATGTCCAAGGACTGCTACCGCGTCAGCGGCAAGACCTCCATTTCCACCCTGGCGGAAGGTCTCGCTCTGCACCGATTGCCAGGGGCCCCGGTGGTGGACAACGGCGATCACCTGATCGGCTTCATCTCCGAGCAGGACGTGCTGGGCAAGGTGATCGAGAGCCTCTATCTGGATCACGAGGCACCGCTGGTCCATGAAATGATGCGTAACGAGGTGCTGTCGGTGTCTCCCACCAAGAGCATCGTCGACCTGGCCCAGGAAATGCTGGGAGCAAAACCCAAGGTGTATCCCGTCACCGAACAGGGCCGACTGGTGGGTATCGTCACCCGCCGCGACGTGCTTACCGCCGTGCTCACCATGCGACGCCATCAACGAAGCGCCTGACCCCTCCTGTTGCGTAGCACCTTCTGTAGACGCACACCGCCGGCATCACGATGCCGGCGGTGTGCGTGCTGTCGGTAGCGCCAACGCTGACACCACTGCCTGGCTCCATCGCCTGGCACACCGCCGTGCATCGGCCTCCCCGATCCTCCAGATGCCCCTGGCGCTTGTGCAAACCGTAAGGGCGTTCATGGAGCATGTCTGATATGCCTCGGCCCACAGGATAGGGAAGAGAGGGAGAGCGCCTTTGCCAAAGCAAAAAAAACGCCCCATGGAAGCCATGAGGCGCAACGATCGATTTAGCAAACCAGATCAACACTGCTAACGACTGCCATCGCGCATGCTGTCTGTACCACATATGACAGTCGTCACCAGAAAAGTTCTCCTTTCATCGAAAATTTTTTTTCCTCCCCTGGGCCCGGCGGTGCACAGCGGTGAGAGAAGCGCCCTACTGACCACAGCGTTCTGCGTCGGTTCCAAGGTCTGTGGCAAGAGCTCGACGCTGCCACTACGCGACGGCTATCAATGGGCACCGCCGGCCAGGTCGATCAGGGAATGGCATCAAGGATGTCGTCGACAGCGGCCAGGGTGAGGCGCCCGCCGGCACAGGCACCGGTATCCAGATGCAGAACATTGCCAAGCCACAGCGGTGCCTCGACGATGGTGTGCCCCACCACCACCGCATCGACGCCCTCGACGCGGGTCGAGTCCAGGCTGCCGCCGCTGTCACGTCGGAATCTACGCCGCGACCATAGCAGGTGCTCGGCCGGGGTCTGCTCGATCTGGCCCCAGTCGTCGGGTGGATCGGCGTGCACCACGCCCAGGCGACGCTGTCCCGCACAGATTTCCCGAGCCAGCGGAAGATGCGGGCGGGCGGCGTTCATGGTGCTACGGGCCTCCTCGACACCATCGAGAAAGACCCAGTTGCCGCCATTGCGCTGCCACAGATCCCAGGCCATTCCTCCGCCTTCGGCCAGGGCGGTGATCGCCATCTGTTCGTGATTGCCCATCACCGCAAAGCACCAGGGCTCGAGCGCCAGCGCCAGACAGGCGAGCGATGCCTCTCCCCTGTCGACCAGGTCACCGACGCAGAACAGCCGGTCCCGGGCGACATCGAAGTCGACCCTCTCCAGCGCTTCCATCAACTGGGCGTACTGGCCGTGCACGTCACCGACGACGTAATCACGCCCCTTGCGGTTTGGTCCATGACGGGTACAGCGCATGAGTCTTCTCCCGCCTCAGTGCAAACTCAGGCTTGACGCCATCGCAACATTCGTCCTATGTTCCTTTTACAGAACGTTCGATAAATGGAACAACAGCTCAACCGAACAGTAACCTCATGATCGAGCCCTTCTCCCAAGCTAGCTTCTCAAGCGACGACACGCTGCATGCCGAAGCACTCGGCCGGCATCTTCAGCATCTGCGCCAATTGCGTGGCTGGTCGCTATCCCGCCTGGCCAGCGACGCCGGTGTCGCCAAGTCGAATCTGTCTCGGCTGGAGCAGGGCAACGGCAACCCTACCCTGGACACCCTGTGGCGCCTGGCGAGCTGTCTCGAGGTGCCTTTCGGCACCCTGATAAAGCCAGTGACCACGGCGCTGGATGACCAGGGCGTGCAGGTCCAGTTGATCGATCAGGGCGATAGCCAACCGGCCGTCGACGTCTACTGGATGCGCCTGGACCCTGACGTCTATCGGCTCAGCGAAGCCCACCCCGCTGGCGTGCACGAGACCGTCACGGTGATCTCCGGCCGGTTGACCACCGGCCCCGAGCACGAGAGCCACACCCTGGGCCCGGGCCAGAGCGTCACCTTCGCGGCGGATCGTCCACACCTCTACGCGTCCGACAACGAGGCCACTTCCGCCATCCTGACCATCGTCTACCATCCACCGGAAACCTCTCGATGACCACCACGACGACTCCTTTGCGTGCCAGCCCCTGGGTGACCGGCGTCCGCGAGGCGATCCCGCTGCTCGGCGGCTATATCCCCATCGCCATCTCCTTTGGCCTGGTCGCCGTCCAGGCGGGCTTCAGTGCCTGGGAAGCCGTCGCCATCTCTACCCTGATCTATGCTGGCGCCTCCCAGTTCGTGTTCGTCGGCATGGTGGCAGGTGGCGCCCCTCTGTGGCTGGTGGTCGCCATGACCCTGTTGATCAATGTTCGTCACGTGGTCTACGCCCCGAACCTTGCCGCCTCGATGACCACGAGCCGCTGGTGGCCTGCACTGATGCACGGCCTGACCGACCAGGTCTTCGCCCTGGCGCTGACGCGTCTGCCGCAACTGCCGGAGGCGGCTCGGCTTGGCTGGTACACCGGCGCCGCCCTGCTGGCCTGGCTGGCCTGGATCGCCGGTACCGCCGTGGGTGCACTGGGGGGCGAATGGGTGGTGGAACGCTGGCCGCTGCTGGGAGAGGTGATGCCCTTTGCCCTGCCTGCCCTGTTTCTCGTGTTGGTGGTGCCTCGCCTGTCCAGCTTCCGCTGGGGCCTGGCGACCCTGGTGACCATCGCCGCAGGCGCCCTGCTGGCGGTGCTGGGGGTGGCCAATGCCGGCATCCCCCTGGCGGCTCTGTGCGGCGCACTTTGCTTCTTTATGGTCAAACGTTCACCGGTCACAAGGAGTCGATCATGACCACTATGCTGTGGATGGCGGTGGTAGCGACCACCCTGGGCACCCTGCTGATGAGAATGGCGCCCCTGATATGGATGCGCCGTCGTCTCGCCGAGCGCCAGACGGAAGACAGCGTCGAACCGATGCCGCAGTGGCTGTCGGTGCTGGGGCCTTTGATGATCGCCGCCGTGCTGGGCGTCTCGTTGGTACCGGCACAGCCGAGCATCGCCAGCTGGAGCGCCACTGGCGTGGGGGTACTGGCGACGCTGGCGGTATGGTATCGAACGCGATCGCTGGGCTGGCCGGTCGCTGCCGGCGTGGCCGCCTACGGACTGACGCTGGTATTGGCCGGTTCGCTCTGACACTCAAGTCGACGCTGACCCGAAAAGGCCTACCGGGTATTGCTGTCCGCAACCCAAGCGGTCTTGCCTTTTCCTTTCCCTGTGCCTATTTCCGTCAGGCCCGCACCGAATGGTGGCGGGCCGCTGCCTTCCTGCCCCCAACTCGCCGTGTTCCATCGTTTGACCCGCAGGCTTTTCCTGCGCGGCCAGGCGCTCTCCCTCATTTATGCGCGCAAGATACTAAAGCTCGCGCGATATCGGCCGATACTCGTTCGGCTCCAGTGCCGGCTCCAGGATGGAAAAGGCATTTTAAAAAGAAAAAACAAGAACCTGCTTCGACCTTGCTCCCAGCACCTTCCACTCCCGAGGTAACTTGATGGTATCGGCCAGAAGAATAAGCGCCCTGTATCGCGCACTGAATAGCCACACCGCCTGTATTGTCTTTCGTCCCGACGGCACCATCCGCGAAGCCAGTGATGCCTTTCTTGCCACCGTCGGCTATCGGCTCGATCAGATACGCGGCCAGCACCACCGCATGTTCTGCCCGCCAGAGGTGCATCAGGACCCCGCCTACGAGGCATTCTGGCGGGGGCTGGCGGACGGCCAGTCGAAAACCGGCACCTTTCGCCGCATCGACGCCAATGGCAATCCGTTATGGCTGGAGGCGACCTACCTTCCTGTGCGCTCCGCTCGAGGCAAGATTCACTACATTCTCAAGATTGCCAATGACGTCACCGACGATCGCCTTGCGGCGTCCGGTCAGGATGCTGTGCTCAGCGCCCTCGACGCGTCCATGGCGGTGATCGAATTCACACCGGAAGGCGAAATACTGCGTGCCAACGGCAACTTCCTGACCACCATGGGCTATCGTCTCGACGACATCCTTGGACGGCATCACAGGATGTTCTGCGACGACACCTTCTATCGAGATCACCCCGACTTCTGGCAGGAACTGGCCGCCAACACCTTCAAGCAGGGACGCTTCAGACGCATAACCGCCAGTGGGCGCACCGTCTGGCTCGAGGCCACCTACAACCCGGTGATCGACGAAACCGGCCGGGTGACACGCGTCGTCAAGTTTGCCACCGACATCACCCGCTCTGTCGAGGCCGAAGATGCCGCTCGCAGTGCCGTGGAGTCCGCCCGAGTCACCGCGGAGCAGACCGAGACCATCGCCGACAATGGTCTGGTCCAGCTCGAAGAGGCTGTCGAGTCGTCGCGCCAGGCCGCCGACGAGATCAAGGCGACCCAAGCCATCGTGGCCGCCCTGGAGGAGCAGACGCGAGCGATCAACAACATAACCGACTCCATCTCGCGGATCGCCCAGCAGACCAACCTGCTGGCGCTGAATGCGGCGGTCGAAGCGGCGCGTGCCGGCGAGCATGGCCGCGGCTTTGCGGTGGTGGCCCAGGAGGTTCGCGAACTGTCCCAGGGCTCCACCCGCGCCGCCGAGCAGATCACCCAGGTGCTCAACGACAACAACCAACGCATTCGACTGGCCAACCAGAAAATCACCGAGGTGGCCACCCGCAGTGACCTCAGCCAGCAACGGGTCGGCGAGGCGCAACTGGTGATACGCGAGATCCTGGACGGCGCCCACAACGTCTCGGCGGCGATTCGCAAGCTCTGATCGTGGCGTGTGATGGGCACCACTACCGCACCGCAGTCATTGTCGCCACCACAAGCCAGATGACTGCGGCGTGGCTCCGGGCTCGTCCGGTTGACGAAAATCACGCCGCGCGAGCCTTTTGCTTGCAAGGCGTAACCAACGGAGATTACTATCAAAAACGCCTTGCGGGTGTAGCTCAATGGTAGAGCAGAAGCTTCCCAAGCTTAAGACGAGGGTTCGATTCCCTTCACCCGCTCCAGACCTCCCCCCATCCTGCGATCAGGCGTCGTTTTCGAGCACTGTCTCGTGCTTTGGCCTTGCCTGTTCAGCGTCCCGGGTACTGCGGGCCCCGGCATGTCGCCATTCATGCCGCTACCGCTGAATCGGCCTCATACTTAAAGACTACGCCCCCCCTTCGATGGGCCCCTGTTCAAGCTCGGTTTTCGCACGCTAGGCTGGCGCCACAATCATAAAGTCGTGGGGACGCCGTATGCCTTTTTATCGCCACACCCTGCTGCTGACGCCTGTCTGGCTGCTGCTGAGCACACTTGCCATGGCCGATGGTTCGAGGGATAGCTGCGATCAGCGCGCGCAGGCACTCGAGCATGACCTCGCCTTCGCTCGTCATGCCGAGGACACCGCACGGGTGAATGAACTGGAACTCGCCCTGGATGGTGTCCGAAGCGGCTGCACCAGCGAAGACGTGCTCAGCCAGGCCGAGTCACGCGTACGTGAGGGTCAGCAGATGGTGGAACAGCGCCAGCAGGAGTTGAACGAGGCCTTCGACGAAGGTGATATCGGCCAGATAACGCGTAAACGCGAGGCTCTCGAGGTCGCCATCGAGGTGCTCAACGCTCGCATCGCCGCGCTCAAGGTGCTGCTGCCGTCGGCCAGCTGAACCTTGTACGGCTGACATTCGAGGGACAGTGCCAGCCGCAGAGCGTCAAGCGCTGGTAGCACCGCCAGTCTGACAATCGGCTGTCGGGATGCTTGCCGACCGCCATTGGCCGCGCCTAGTCCCGGTCCTGGCGTCGCTCCCAGCGCTCCTCGACGGCGAGCCCTATCCAGATGCCGGCGATCATGCAGGCCAGGGCGACGACCGCTCCCGGCGAGCCGGCCGGCAGCGCGATCAATAACTGCAGATCGTTGCCACCCAGCGCAAGCGAGGCGCCGATGCCCATCACGATTCCGGCCAGCAGATGCTTCACCCAGCGCCCCAGGGACCCCTGATACTCGCCCGGTCGGAAGTGGGCTCGCGCCGCTACCAGCATTCCCGCCAGGATCGCGACGCTGATCAGGACGCGTCCGAGGCTAGGCCAGGCGACGGCCATGTCCATCGCCAGCGGCCGCTCGGTGACGTCTCGAATCAACTGGCTCGGTGACCACAGTGGTTCCAGCACGCCCAACAGACCGCCTACCGCGCCGAACACCATGACACCCGCGTAGATACGGCGGTGAGCCGGCGACAGCCGCCAGATCGCCAGCAGCGAGACTGCGACGATACTCAGTACCAGCCACCAAGCCGGCGTGAAGGTCGTCGTCAGACGGGTGTAGGAGATATCAGGGGCGCCCAGATACAGCATCCACCACCCCAGAACCCAGCCCAGAATGGTGGCGAGCATGTGCCACTGCCCCCGCGCCAGGGCGGAAAGGGTCGAGATCGAACAGCCATGATTGACCGCCGCGGCCAGGCCAAACAGCAGCCCACCGACGGCGAAGGGCCACCCGATCGCGTGACGTCTGAGCACCTCGCCAAGAGGGAAATGGATGAACAGGGGGCTGGCAAGCCAGAACCAGACGCCGCAGCCGACGATGGTCAGCAACAGACCCGGCCGCCACATGCGTATCCCCTGAACCGCACGCACCATGCAAAGACCGGTACGCTGGGCGAGCCACCCCAGCGCGACAGCCAGCAGCAGGGAGACCAACAGAGCCATCACATCTCCTCGTTTACACGGTTCCGGAAATACAAGGGCGGAACACTATCTGACGATCATGGCCGGCGATGGTGCGATACTGGCCGGCACGCCATGCTATTGCCCGGTGTGCCTCTACTTTCGGCATTCCTCTCTGCATTCCTGTCTGTTCAGAACGGGGGTCAGAGCTGGTGTCGCGGCGGATGGCCGGACAGGCCGTCACCCCGACGACGATCTCGAGGTCGTGCGGCCTCACATCCATCCATAATGTAACAATATGCAATGAACGCCCCTGCCACCACACCAGCGTCAACGCAGATCGGGACCCGCGACATGTGCGGCTGGATGTGAGAGCCTTGCGATCAGCCGTCCTTTCCCGTTTCAAGCGATCTACCGTGCCATGACCTTGTCCTTGTTTCTGCTCGTGTTCGTCGTCTGTCTGGTCGTCTTCGTCGCGGTGCTCGCGGTGTTGATGCTGTCCGGCACGCCACGATACCGCACCGAGCCACAGCACCTGCTTGACCTGTTCGACCGTGCTCTCGACAGCACAGTTGGCGAAGATGAATGGAATGCCGTCATCCTTTATCCGATCCGCCACGACGAGTACCTGGACGGCGTCCGACGCCGCGCTCGCAGCCTGGTCGATGAACACGGGCGCTTTGGCCGGGTGACCCGGGGCAAGGCCCTGCTGGACAGCGCCGGACAGGAGGACCTGCGTGCACTGCGCGACCACCTGGCCGCTCGTATCCGCCTCAGGGAGCAGCCCAGGGGGGACTGACAGTCAGTGAGAATCCTGTACCCATCGGGTATGATGACGTCCTCGTTACCGCCTGCGGGAGCCCCCCGATGAGCAGCGCCATCAGGCAGATCCCTCTGGACACCGCGACCCGGCATCACTCCCACGACTACCATCAGATCGTGATCGCCCTGGCCGGGCGCGCCGACTTCGACATCGAAGGCCTTGGCGGCACCATCGAGGCATTCTGCGGCTGCATCGTGCCCGCCAACCACCTCCACTACTACGCCGGCACCGGCAACAACCGCCAACTGATCCTCGACCTTCCCGATGACGCCCTGGCGCTCACCGGCCATCATCATGAACTGGCCAGGCTGTTCGACGCGCCACGTTTCTTCACCCTGGACGCACCTCTGAAACAGTTCCTGGGTTTCGTGGTGGCCGAAATGAACCAGTTGGCGCTCGAGGGCCCCGTCCCTGCCCTGCATCAGGAGCGCCTGGCGACCACCCTGCTGGGCTCGTTGCATGCGCGTCTGGCCGGCGATGAAACCGGCGAGATGCACCACCGGCGCATCGACCTGCGCGCGCTCGATCGCTACATCGACGATCACCTGGCGCGCCGCTTCAAGGTCGCCGACCTGGCAGCCTTTGCCTGCCTCAGCGAAACCCACTTTACCGAACGCTTCCGCGCCCAGACGGGCATGTCACCCTGGCAATACGTGATGCGTCGACGCCTGGAGGCATCACGTCAGCTGTTGATGCGCAGTCGCCTGCCGTTGTCGGAAATCGCCGCCCTCACCGGCTTCGCCCATCAGAGCGCCCTGTCCCGCGCCTACCGCAAGCACTATGGCCATCCCCCCAGCCAGACCCGACGTCATGTCAGCGAGATTTCGTCACCGAATCTCCACCATCTGACTGCCAAATCGGCACATTAAAGCTAGGGTTAGTCGATAACGCCCGTGGATTTGCCAAATCCTTCGGTGCATTTGGCAAGCATGGAAGAGGCATGCAACCTAGTCTTGCCAACATGCCCGGATTGCGCGACTGCACGTCCGCGATCGACTTTGCGGCAAGCCCTTTCTCCGCCCGCGGCGGTTCACCATTTGGGGACTGACATGCTCAACGCCAACAATATGCTCGACAACTCCACCTGGCAGCAGGATCTGGATACACTCTTTGCGCGCATCAGCGATCACTACGTGGTCGAAGAAAACGCCTTCGTAAGTGAATTGATCAAGCTGATCGATGGCAAGGACGAGCACATCGAGCGCGTCGCCGACAAGACGGCTTCTCTCGTGCGCGAAGTGCGCGAGATGGACACCGCCGTCGATACCATCGACGAGCTGCTGCAGCAGTACAGCCTGGATACCCACGAAGGCTTGATGCTGATGTGTCTGGCCGAGGCGATGCTGCGCATCCCCGACAAGGCCACCGCCGATGCACTGATCGAAGATCGACTGGGCCCGGCCGACTGGAAGGCCCACCTCGGCAAGAGCGAGTCCTGGATGGTCAACGCCTCCACCTGGGGCCTTCTGATGACCGGCCGGGTGGTGAGCCTGGACAAGCCCAAGGATGGCAAGCCCAGCGGTTTCATCAACAAGATGGTCAACCGCATGGGCGAGCCGGTCATTCGCCGGGCCATGGTCGAAGCCATGAAGGTGATGGGCAAGCAGTTCGTGCTGGGGCGTGATATAGACGAAGCGCTCAAGCGCTCCAAGCCGCTGTTCGACAAGGGCTATACCTACTCCTACGACATGCTGGGCGAGGCCGCCCGTACCCGGCGTGATGCCGGCCGCTACTTCGACGACTACGCCACCGCCATCCGCCAGGTCGGCAAGACCAGCCGCAACCTGGGCGACAGGACGCCGGCACCGTCGATCTCGATCAAGCTGTCCGCGCTGCACCCGCGCTACGAGTTTGGCCGCCGCGAACAGGTCCTCGAGGAGCTGGTGGGCAGCGTCAAGGAGCTGGCCAAGCTGGCCCGGGACAATGACGTGGCGGTGACCATCGACGCCGAGGAGGTCGACCGCCTGGAGTTGTCGCTGGAGGTCTTCCGCGCCGTCTACGAGAGCGACATCTGCCGCGGCTGGGGCCACTTCGGTCTGGTGGTGCAGGCCTACTCCAAGCGCGCCCTGCCGGTGCTGCACTACCTCAACCGTCTGGCCGACTTCCAGGGTGACGAGATCCCGTTGCGTCTGGTCAAGGGCGCCTACTGGGACACCGAGATCAAGGAGTCCCAGCAGCTCGGCGTCGACGGCTATCCGGTGTTCACCCGCAAGGCCTCCACCGATGTGGCCTACCTGGCCTGCGCGCGCTTCCTGCTGTCCGATGCCACCAAGGGTCGCATCTTCCCGCAGTTCGCCACCCATAACGCCCATACCATCACCACCATCCTCGAGCAGGCCAACCACACCAGCCGAGCCTTCGAGTTCCAGCGCCTGCACGGCATGGGCGAGGCACTCTACGATGCCGCGCTAAAGCGTGCACCTGAAGGCACCTACTGCCGTATCTACGCCCCAGTGGGCGCCCACAAGGACCTGCTGCCCTACCTGGTTCGCCGACTGCTCGAGAACGGTGCCAACTCCTCCTTCGTGCATCAGCTGGTGGACCCCAAGGTGCCGGTGGAGTCGCTGTGCGTCCATCCCATCGAGACACTGCGACAGTTCGACAGCCTGTCCAATCCCCAGATTCCGCTGCCTCGCGACATCTATGGCGAGCACCGCCCCAACTCCCGCGGCGTCAACCTGACCATCAACAGCCAGTACCAGCCGCTGATGGAGGCCATGGGCAAGCACATGGATACCCGCTACCAGGCGCGTCCGCTGCTGGCCTTCGAGGTCGCCGAGGACCCCGCCCAGACCCACGAAGTCACCAGTCCCTACGACCGTCGCCAGGTGGTCGGTAGCGTGCAGTGGACCACCCGCGAACAGACCGAGCGGGCGGTGGACGCGGCCTGGGCTGCCTTCCCGGCATGGGAGGTCACCCCGGTCAAGGAGCGCGCCGACATCCTGAGGCGCTTCGCCGACCTGATGGAAGAGCACCTGGCGGAGCTGATGGCGCTGTGCTCGCGTGAAGGTGGCAAGCTGTTGACCGACGGCGTCGACGAGATCCGCGAAGCGGTGGACTTCTGTCGCTACTATGCGGTGCGCGCCGAGGAGATCTTCGGTGAGCCCACCGAGCTGCCCGGCCCCACCGGCGAGTCCAATCGTCTGCACATGGGCGGCAAGGGGGTGTTCGCCGCGATCAGCCCGTGGAACTTCCCGGTGGCAATCTTCTGCGGCCAGATGGTCGCCACCGCGGTGGCCGGCAATACCGTGCTGGCCAAGCCCGCCGAGCAGACGTCGATCGTTGCCCACCGGGTGGTCGAGCTGCTGTACCAGGCCGGCATGCCGCGTGAAGTGGTGCAGTTGCTGCCCGGCGACGGCCCCACCGTGGGCAGCGTGCTGACCGGCGATTCGCGGATCACCGGGGTGGTCTTCACCGGCGGTACCGATACCGCCCAGATCATCAACCGCGCCCTGGCCGAGCGTGAGAATGCGCCGCTGCCGACACTGGTGGCCGAGACCGGCGGCATGAACGCGATGATCGTCGACTCCACCGCCCTGCCCGAGCAGGTCGTCGCCGACGTCATCCACTCGGCCTTCCAGAGCGCCGGACAGCGCTGCTCGGCCTTGCGGGTGCTCTACCTGCAGGACGACGTCGCCGACCGTGTGCTACAGATCCTCGACGGCGCCATGGCCGAACTCCACGTGGGTGACCCACGCGACCTCGGCACCGACGTAGGCCCGGTGATCGACGAGGACGCGCGCAAGAACCTGCAGGCGCATATCGATCGGCTGAAGGGTGAAGGACGTCTGATCAGCGAAACGCCGCTGAAGCCCGAGCACACCAGTGAAGGCACCTTTGTCGCCCCGGCGGCCTTCACCATCGATGGTATCGATGCGCTCGAGCGTGAACAGTTCGGCCCGGTGCTGCACGTGGTGCGCTGGAAGTCCAACGAGCTCGACAAGGTGATCGCCTCGATCAACGCGCGTGGTTATGGCCTGACCTTCGGCGTGCACAGCCGCAACGAATCCTTTGCCGATGAAATAGCGCGGAAAGTGCGCGTTGGCAACGTCTACATCAACCGCAATATCATTGGTGCTGTCGTAGGCGTTCAACCCTTCGGCGGTCAGGGGCTCTCCGGCACCGGTCCCAAGGCCGGCGGCCCCAACTACCTGTTGCGTTTCGCCACCGAGAAGACGGTGACCAACAACACGGCGGCACTCGGCGGCAACGCCTCGCTGCTGGCGCTAGGGGACGAGTAAGTCAGGCCCTGGCCTGCTGGTCCAACGCACTCACCCGACGGTCGGCGCACCGTCGGCAACCGGCGCTCACCCACTACCCCGAGGGGAGCGCCGGATCGCAGGGACGCGCGTGACGACCGCGCCCACACGGGGAGATCATCGCGCTCGACACAGGGCCGGTGACTTGAGAACGCCAACCACCCACGACAAAAACCACAAGGAACGCTCCCATGGTCGAAAACAACGCCACCATTGGCATCACGTTCGCGCTGTATCTGATATTGATGCTGGTCATCGGTATCATTGCTTACAAGCGCACCACCAATCTGTCCGACTATATCCTTGGTGGCCGCTCGCTTGGCCCCTGGACGTCGGCGATATCTGCCGGCGCCTCGGACATGTCGGGCTGGCTGCTGCTGGGTCTGCCCGGTGCGGCCTACGTCAGCGGTCTGTCGGCCTCCTGGATCGCCGTGGGCCTGTTGATCGGCACCTGGCTCAACTGGCTGATCGTCGCCCGGCGCATGCGCGTCTACACCTTCAAGGCCAATGACGCCCTGACCCTGCCGGACTTCTTCGCCAAGCGCTTTCGCGAGAAGGCACCGCTGTTGCGGGTGATCTCGGCGGTCTTCATCCTCTTGTTCTTCCTGTTCTACACCAGCTCCGGCCTGGTTGCCGGCGGCAAGCTGTTCGAGACGGTATTCGGCTTCGACTACACCATCGCGGTGACCGTCGGTACGCTGGCCATCATCTCCTATACCTTCTTTGGCGGCTTCCTGGCGGTCTCCTGGACCGACCTGATCCAGGGTCTGATGATGGCGGCGGCGCTGCTGGTCGTGCCGGTCATCGCCCTGACCGAACTGGGTGGCTTCAGCGGCAGTGGCCAGCAGATCCTGGCCGAGAACCCCGACATGCTGAGCTGGTTCGTCGATGCGTCCACCGGTGAAACCCTGACCGCCATCGGCATCATCAGTTCGCTGGCCTGGGGCCTTGGCTACTTCGGCCAGCCGCACATCCTGGCGCGTTTCGCGGCCATCCGCTCCGAAGCCGACATCCCCGCCGCCCGCCGCATCGCCGTGACCTGGTCGGGCCTGTGCCTGGTCTGCGCCATGGCGGTCGGTCTGCTGGGCCTGGTCTACATGACCCGCGACCTGGGTGACGGCGAGACCATCTTCATGGTCATGGTCAACGCCATCTTCCATCCGCTGGTCGCCGGTGTGCTGCTCGCCGCCATCCTGGCTGCGGTCATGTCCACCGCCGACTCCCAGCTGCTGGTGTCGTCCTCTGCCCTGACCGATGACTTCTACAAGGCGCTGTTCCGCCCCGACGCCAGCCAGTCCGAGCTGGTCTGGGTCGGCCGCTTTGCGGTCATCGGCATCGCCGTCATCGCCTACCTGCTGGCGATGAACCCGGACTCCACGGTACTGGGACTGGTGTCCTACGCCTGGGCCGGTTTCGGCGCCGCCTTCGGTCCTGCACTGATCATGTCGCTGTACTGGCGTCGCATGAACCAGTGGGGTGCGCTGGCCGGTATCGTGGTCGGTGGCATCACCGTGGTGGCCTGGGCCGAGATGTCCGGCGGGCTGTTCGATCTTTACGAGATCGTGCCCGGCGTGATCTTCGCCTACATCGCCATCGTGGTGGTGAGCTTGATGACCGCCGAGCCGAGCAAGGAGATCACCGAGCAGTTCGACACCCTGGAAGACGCCTGATCGTCAGTGATCGTCTGCCACGCAAGAAGGCCGCCCTCGGGCGGCCTTCTTCGTTACGGGACACATCCAGCACGCACCTGGCGCTCAACGCTCACTGACGGTCGAACCGCCCTGCCCACCTTAGCCGTGCACATCAGCCCCGTTCAAAACAGGCCGGCGTAGCGACACAGCAGCAGCACGATAAAGCTGACCAGTGCCAGCGGATACCAGGGCATGGCCCCCGCCAGACGCCACCAGCCGGGTACCGGTGAGAAGTGCAGCGGCATGGACAACCCCCCGCCCAGCGCCCACACGCCCAGAACGACCATGGCCAGCCTCGCCGGCGTCGGGAGATCACGAATCAGCCAGGGTTCCAGCAGCAGCCACACCGCCAACAGAGCGGTCAGTGCGAGCACCAGTGCCGCCCCGCCCCAGGGCAGCGGCGACATGCCGAGCAACCTCTCACGCCTTCGTCTGGCCACCATCCCGCACTCTCCTCCGGAGTCTTCTCCCACAGTGAAGACGATTTATCGCCGGACGGCGAGCGTTTATGCAGTGCACAAGCGCGCATCGATGTCTACGCCACAATGTGCAAAAAAATTGTACAGCATTTACATTACCTACCCGCCCAAGTCGATTTAGTTCCATAAATTCTGGCTAGTTACTGCTATCTGGCCAATTAAATATTTCTACAAGACATTTAGAAACACTGTTCGTAAACTGCGAAGCGTACAAGGTTACTTCCCTCGGGAAGGATGCCATCGGATCATCAAGGAGGTCCCGCATGAACATGACTCGACTGATGGGCACCGCAGCCCTGCTCGCTACCACCACCTTCGCCGCCCAGTCTGCCCTGGCCTATCAGGCAGGTGACATCTACGTGCGCGGTGGCTTCGAGAAAGCCGATCCCACCTCGGACAACGGCGATATCGCCAACCAGGATCTCGATGTCTCCGAGGAGAACGGCTTCGCCTACGGCGCCGGCTACCTGTTCCACGACAAGTTTGGTGTCGAGCTCAACGGCTCCGAGGCTATGGAGCACGATATCGCGGTCAACGGCGGTAATGTGGGCAGCGTCGACCGTACCCCGGTCAACCTGATGCTCAACTACTACCCGCTGGGCGGCGTGGAAAACGCTCGCGTCCACCCCTACGTTGGCGTGGGCATGAACTACACCCACTTCTCCGACGAGAGCTTCAACGCCGACCTCGATAGCTCCTACGGCGCCGCAGCCCAGGTGGGTCTCGACCTCAGCGTCACCGACAACCTGCTGGTCGGCACCTACGCCCGCTACGCCGATGTCGATTCCGATATCGAGGTCAACGGCCACGATGTCGGCGAGGCCGAGATCGATCCGATGACCATCGGTGCCGGCGTCACCTATCGTTTCTAAGCGCTTGCGCTGTATTGAGAAAACGCCTGCGCGATCTTGAAATAAGCGGTTGAACGGTCAGCTCGATCGCGCCGCATTCCAACCGCAGCATCGAAGGCGTCTGGCTTTGCCAGGCGCCTTTTCTGGTGCGTTGCCGGTTCATTTTTGTCGACCAAAGGAGGTATTGAGGTAGATCAATAACCACGTTCTCGATGCGGCATACACTGCTTGGCAATCGGGCTCGCCGAATGGCTCGCCGACTTTTGCCAGTACGCAAGGAGAACACCATGCGCCATCCCCTGATCACCACCGCCCTGGTCGCCGCCATCGCCGGCAGCGCCCTCATCAGCAGCCAGGCCTTTGCCGCCTACGGCAAGGGCGACATCTACACCCGCATCGGGGTGGCGAAGGTCAAGCCCGACTCCGACAACGGCCCGCTGTTGGGTGGCGACATGGACACCGACGTCCATGACGACAATGGTTTCGCCTTCACCCTGGGCTATCGCTTCCACGACAAGTTCGGCGTCGAACTGCTGGCCGCTGAGCCCTTCGAGCACGACGTCGACCTCAGTACGGCAGAAGGCGATATCGGCGCCAGCGTCGAGCACCTGCCGCCGACTCTGACCGTGCAGTACTACCCCTTCGGTGGCACCGAGGCGCGGGTACAGCCCTACGTCGGCCTGGGGGTCAACTACACCCACTTCTCCGACGAGGATATCGCGTTGGACGGTGCCGATCTCGATCTGGAAGAGTCCTGGGGCTGGGCCGGCCAGGCGGGCCTCGACCTGGTCATCGACGACCACTGGGCGGCCAACATGGCGGTGTGGTATCTGGATATCGACAGCGACGTCGACCTCAACGGCGAGGACATCGGCGAGATCGAGGTGGACCCCTACGTGATCATGGCCGGTATCAGCTACCGCTTCTGATCCAGGGCTCGACCGCTAACACGCAGCGCCCGCTCCTGCCTGGCAGGAGCGGGCGCTGTGCTGTCACCGTCACAAGATGGCTTCTGTGGTCGCTCGCGTGGCAGTTGCCACTGCAATTCTCGAGGGAGGGGCTGCGGTAACAGGGCAAGCAGAGGCCTAGGCTTAGTACGAAAAGCCGGCGAGCGATGGTTAGACAAGGCAAAAATCGGTAAGAAAGCGCAGTTTACGAGGTGTAAATGAGCATTTTGACGCGATTTTTAACGCCGCATTACCGAGCGCAGGCACTTTTCGTACAAGCCTTAGCGGGGATGATAACGTGACAGCCCCAGTCGCCCCAGAGTGGCATCGTCGAGGTGCTCGACGGCCTCTACCGCCGCCAGCGCCTGGTGATAGCCCTCGCTGAGGAAGTCACGACCGGCCAGCAGGTGCTCGAGGTACTCGCGGGCGGGCCGCAGCCCCTCCCCCTGGCGTTCGGCGCCGGCGATATAGACCCAGGCCTCGATCGGCCCTTGTTCGGTAATCACCGGCAGACGATGACGGTCGTACTCGTGCGGGTAACCTTCGAAGGGATCCATCTGCCGGATCTGCTCGGGTTCGAGGAGTTCGAACAGCGCGCCCTCGACCCGATCGCCTGGCGCCGGCACCACATTGGCGTGGGCAATGCCCGGCACCCGGGAGGCCTTGTTGAAGCGCAGCGCGTAGCCTTCCAGGCTGCCGGCCAGCACACGCCGGGTCTCGCCGATGCGCGCAGCGACACGCTCAATGTTCATGTTGCTGCCATAGGCAAAGTACCAGGGCATCGCCTTCTCCTCGCTGGGGACTTCTTCCGTTACCGGCGATTCAGTTTTCGGTGATCAGCCGATCGATATCCTCGACAACCTTCTGCAACAGCATCCGGTCCTGGGCGCGCGCGCCTTCCTGGATCAGGTAGGCGTCCACCGCCGGGGCCACATCGCAACTGGCGGGCAGGGGCGCACGCTGCTCGACCAGGGTATCGAGCCTGGCGATAAACACGAAGCGCAGCCACTGGGGCAGCGACATGGTATCGATGCAGAACGGCTGCCGACTGTTGAAGGCGGCGGCCTCCGGCTTGTCCATACGCCACATGTTGGCGGCCTTCATGGTCGCCTCGAGCTCGCGCAGGGCCGCGCCCAGGGCGTCGTGGACGGAAGGTTCGGTGGGCATGATGCCTCCGCTTTGAAAATGGGCTTGGTGCACGTCATTGTCGCGTGCCGGACCAGCAAGGGCCAGCCCGGCAGCAACACGCGCCGCCTGAGGATCCGCTGCAAACGCGGCACCTCGAAGGGCACGACTCGACGTGCAGACTTTCTCGAACGAGGATCTCGCCGGCTGGATGAGCGATTCGGCCTACAGGGGCTCGGCGGCGGGCAGTACCTTGCGCAGGAAGTCCCGGGTACGCGGGTCCTGCGGTGCATGGAACAGCTCCGAGGGAGGCCCCTGCTCGACGATGCGCCCGCCCTCCATGAACACCACCCGGTCGGCCACGTCACGGGCAAAGGCCATTTCGTGGGTGACCACCAGCATGGTCTGGCGTTCACGCGCCAACTGCTTCATCAGTGCCAGCACCTCGTCGACCCACTCGGGATCCAGCGATGAGGTGGGTTCGTCGAACAGGATCACCTCGGCCTGGGCGGCCATGGCGCGGCCGATCCCCACCCGCTGCTGCTGGCCCCCGGACAGCGACGCCGGATAGGCGTTCGCCTTGTCCGACATGCCGATGCGCTCGAGGATCTCACGCGCTCGCTGGTGGGCCTTGGCCCTGGGCCAGCGGTTGACCACGATCAGGCCCTCGGCGATGTTCTCAAGCGCCGTCTTGTTGGCAAACAGCGCGTAGTTCTGGAACACGAAGGCCGTGTGTCGACGGGCAGCCAGGATCTCGGACTTGCTGGCCTGGGTCAGGTCCAGATTCAGCGGACCCAAGGTCAATCGGCCACCATCGGGCTGCTCGAGAAAGTTGAGACAGCGCAGCAACGTCGACTTGCCGGTCCCGGAGGGGCCGATTACCACGATGATCTCGCCCTGCTGGATCTCCAGATCGATACCGTCAAGCACGGTGGTATCACCGAAGCGCTTGGTCAGTCGCTCTAGCTTGATCATCGACGATAGGCCTCGTTGAGTCGGGATTCCAGGCGCCGCTGCAGCCAGGCCAGTGCCTCGACGATGGCCCAGTAGATCAGCGCCACGGTGATGAAGGCCTCGAAGTACAGGAAGCTACCGGCGGCCTCTTTCTGGGTCGCCCCCATCAACTCGGTGACGCCCAGGGTGAACGCCAGCGAGGTGGCCTTAATCATGTCGATGAAGTAGTTCATCAACGTCGGCACCGCGATGCGAGTGGCCTGGGGCAGCACGATCCGGCGCATCAACTGGCCGTTGGTCATGCCAATGGACAGCGCCGCCTCGGTCTGACTGCGATCCACGCCGACGATGGCGGCGCGGATCGACTCCGCCATATAGGCCGAGAAGTGCAGCGTCAGCCCCATGATGGTGGCGGTGATGCCATCGATAGTGGTCAGAAACGACAGCACCTGGGGCAACCCGTAGTAGAACAGGAACAGCTGCACCAGCAGCGGCGTACCGCGAAAGAACGAGATGAACCACAGCGTCAGGCCGTTGAGAACCGGGATCTTGAGTACCCGGATCACCGCCAGGCCACAGGCCAGCACCAGAGCCAGCGCCATCCCGGCCAGCGCCATCCCCAGGGTCAGGGGAAGGTAGCTGAGCAGGATGGGCACCAGCCCAACCATGTAGTCGAGGTCGAGAATGCTCATGGAGAGTCGATCACCGCTCAGGGCGTGGTGATATCGGCATCGAACCAGCGCTCGGAGATCTCGCTCAAGGTGCCATCTTCACGCAGGGTGTCTAGCGCCTGGTCGACCTCGTCGCGCAGTTCCTGGTCGTCCTGACGGAACGGCAGCGCATTGCGAATCTCGGAGAACGGTTTGCCGGCTAGCGCCAGCGGCAGCGGCTTTTCCTTGATCACCTGGGTGGCGCTGACGCGATCCATGACGAAGGCATCGACACGACCCAGCGCGGTGTCCTGCTCGATGTTGCTCTCATAGGTGCGGATATCGATCTCGTCGGCGTAGGGCAGCTCGCGCAGCAACTGCTCGTAGTTGGAGCCCAGGTTGACGGCCACGGTCTTGCCCGCCAGATCCTCGACACCGGAGACCTCGTCATTGCCTTCCTTGGTCACCACCTGAGCACCGTCATACACATAGGGCGAGGTGAACAGGTACTTCTGCTCACGTTCCTCGGTGATGGTGATCTGGTTGGCGATGGTGTCGATGCGCCCGGACTCGAGCATGCCGAACAACCCTGAGAAGTTGGCGGTGACGAACTCCACCTCGGTGCCCATCTCTTCGGCCACCGCTTCCATCACGTCGACCTCGAAGCCCTTGAGGGTGTCCTGCTCGACGAAGGTAAAGGGAAAGTAACCACCGGACATGCCGACTTTCAGGGTGTCGGCGTGGGCACCGGCAGCGAGACCGATGGCACCTGCGGCGGCAAGAGAAACAGCCAGATGACGAACCATGGACGGCTCCTTGAAAACGATTGGGGCGGCCAGTGCGGCATGGCCCGGGAGGGTGACAGGTGGAGGCATCCATCGCCACTTCAACCCTGGGCTGCTCGATGGCTCAGCATGATTTGGAATAAACGACCGCCATTATATTCCAAATCGATAGCAGACGCAGTGAAAAATCCCAGGGTGAACCATAGCCTCCTGCTATTGCGACCGTCCTTTCCGGGACCAACCGCCGACAGCCGTCGGCTAACTGTCACCTCACCGACTTATCCCCACCATCATTCATTCACAGAAGCGCTGAATGTCCCTGTGGATAACCCTTTGACAGATGACGGCGAGCCGCTTCTGACGCTCTTTTGCGGAGCTTGATCAAAAATTCACCAGCGGTGCAGCAAAATACAGTGCGAGGGATGCACAAATTTCCGCCGTGGACGGCTGACACTCCTCGAGCGGCACGATAGAGTGCACGCTGATCTTTCGGAGGGGCCATGCAAGCGATCCATCGTCTTCACGACTTTTTCACCCTGACCGGTGCCGAGGTGCGTCTCTATCATATGGGACGGCGTGTGCACCCCTGCGCGCTCGAGACCCTGGCAGACTTCGAGAGCGGCCAGGTCCCCTGGCCGGAACCCTGGCAGGGTCGTGCCCGCCTGGCGCTGGTGTTTCGCCTGGGTGACATGAGCGACCCGCTGATCTGGTTCCTGGCGCTGCCGGTGGACGAACAGGGCCTTCTGGATGCCGCCCAGCGGGACGCCTTCCTCGAGCGCCTGCTGTCCACCCTGGGCCGCAGCGCAGAAGCGCTGGAGCAGTCCGACGGCGGCGAGATCGACAACCTGATGAAGGACAACCCGCTGGCCTTCACCCCTTCCCTGACCTTTCAGGCGATGCTGCACGCCCGAGCCAGCGCCGATCTGGAGCGTCCCGCCAGCGAGCACCTTGAGCCGGTCGAAGCCTTCCTGTCGGGCCAGGGTGGCCACGACTGGCAGGCGCTGGGCCTGCAGGGGCTAGCCGACCATGTGGCGCGTCTCACCCCCGAGACTGAGGCCTCGCTGGTAGCCGCTATCCCGCAGCTGCACAGCGAAGTGCTGACATCGCTATGCTACTGTCTGGAACATGTAGCACTATCAGCAGAGCTTGCAGAGGCGCTGCGTCAGCGCGGCGAACAGGCGGCCAGCCAGGGCGACATCGAGACCTTCTGCGCCTGTGTACGCGCCGTGGGCAACGCGCCCGACAGCCTGGCCGGTGACTGGTTCGACGCCTTGCTGGCCGATAGCGATGCCTGCGGCCCGGACACCCTCGCGGCAATCGCCGCACGGGGCTGGCAACACCTGGAGCACGCCGAGCGCCTGCCGCTGTTTCTGGAGCGGGTCGCCGAATGCGACGGGGCCGACTTCCTGGCCGTTGCGAGGGACCTGGCGCAGATCCCCCGGCTGCGTCTGCCGGTACTGATGACGCTGCGTCAGGCCCCGAAGGACTCCGCCACCGCTCGCCGACTGGCGGCGGTCAAGGGCACAGGCGGTCATTGATTCGCTTGCCCGTGTGACGTTCGTTGCCACTGACAGTTCGACAACGGACGTCGCCTGAATAACAAGCAGCATCCCGCGACAAGGAGAAGACATGAAGGACCTGCCCTTTCAGGCTCAGGCCGTCGTCGGTCGCCGCGAGATGGTGATCCTGCCGCAGATGCACCTGCATCTGTGTGCCAAGGTGGACACCGGCGCTCGCACCTCGGCGCTGCACGCCGAGGAGATCGAGTCCTTCGAGGAGGACGAGATCCTGTGGGTCAGCTTCGTCACCCGTGCCGGCGGCCCCGACAGTCCGTCACATCAGTACCGCATGCACCTGCATGACCGGCGCAAGGTTACCAGCTCCAACGGCCAGGCCGAGTGGCGCTACTTTATTCGCACCCAGATGCAGATGGGGGATCTGGAATTTCCCGTCGAGCTATCCCTGACCGACCGGCGCAACATGCGCCACCCCATGCTTCTCGGTCGCCGCGCACTGCGCCGCCTGCTGGTGGCGCCCGGCGCTACCTTTCTGCACGGCGAACCCTGACGGATCCACCGCCCCTGACCTGGAGACTCGCACATGCATATCGCGCTGCTGTCCCGCAACCGCAATCTCTACTCCACTCGTCGCCTGGTGGAAGCCGCCGAACAACGCGGCCATACGGCCCGGGTGGTCGATACGCTGCGCTGCTACATGAGCATCGCTTCTCACCATCCGTCGATTCACTACAAGGGTGAGGAACTCGAGCCCTTCGACGCCGTCATCCCGCGCATCGGCTCCTCGGTCACCTTCTACGGCTGCGCCGTGCTGCGTCAGTTCGAGATGATGAACGTCACCGTGCTCAACGACAGCGTCGGCATCACCCGCTCCCGCGACAAGCTGCGCTCACTGCAGCTGCTGTCTCGCAAGGGCATCGGCCTGCCGGTGACCGGCTTCGCCCACTCCCCCGATGACATCCCGGACCTGATCACCATGGTCAAGGGCGCCCCGCTCGTGATCAAGCTGCTGGAAGGCACCCAGGGTATCGGCGTGGTGCTGGCCGAGACCAACCAGGCGGCGGAATCGGTGATCCAGGCGTTCATGGGCATGAAGGCCAACATCATGGTTCAGGAGTACATCAAGGAAGCCAAGGGCGCCGACATCCGCTGCTTTGTCATCGGCGACAAGGTGGTGGCAGCGATGAAGCGCCAGGCGGCCGAAGGCGAGTTCCGCTCCAACCTGCACCGCGGCGGCAGCGCCAGCGTCATCCGTATCACCCCGGAAGAACGCTCCACCGCCATCCGCGCGGCCAAGTCCATGGGGCTGCGCGTGGCCGGTGTCGACCTGCTGCGCTCCAACCATGGCCCCGTGGTGATGGAGGTGAACTCCTCGCCCGGCCTGCAGGGCATCGAGAGCGCCACCGGCAAGGACATCGCCGGCCTGGTCATCGAACACCTGGAAAAGAGCGCCACGGCGCGTCCACGGACCCGTACGCCGGCCAAACCCAAGGGCTGAAGTGGCAAGGGCTCAAGATAAAAGCCCCGTAAAGGATGACGCCGACGGGCGACCGATAGTACGGTCGCCCGTCTTGTCATTGGCGCTCACTTACCGCTCACAAGCGCGAGGCGGCCCTTCGCCGACGACGATATCTCGCCGCAACCGGGCCAACTTTGTCAGCGCTTTTCGACCAAGGTCGAAGCGATCGACCACCCCACCGCAAGAATCATAAATATTTGCCACTTTAGGGGTGGCAAAACTCCTGCTGGAGCCCCACAATTTGCGTCACCGGAGGAGGTGACGCGCATGTTTCTCGATAATCGCCAGGTGGCGATGGACAGCCTGCTGGAGGCCCTGGCCGACAGCGTCGACTATTTCCAGGACAATCTCGAGCGCCTGCGACCCTCGCTGCGCGACGCTCTGGAGCCCCACTTCGAGACGCGCCAGAAGACCATGCGCGAGCTCCAGGAGCTGGCGCGCGAACACCTCGACCTGCTGCCGCGTGATGCCGACGTCGAACGCGACGACTACATGTGGCTGTGGAGTCGTCTCAAGAGCTTTGTCGGCAACGACTCACAGGTGTTGATCAACGAGCTGCTCGAGCAGGAGCGGGTGCTGATGCAGTCCCTCTCCACCCTGTTTACCCATCCCTTGCCGGGCCCCATCGAGCCGGTAATCGAAGAGGTATGGAAGGGTTGCCGCGCGCTGATTCGCGAGCTCTACGACCTGCAGAAGTCGACCGCCCAGAAGCGTGGCGCAGGCCGTCGAACCGTCAAACGCTGACGCCGCCGACCACAACGCCAATCCACGAAAACGCCTTGCCAGGCTCTGCCGGCAAGGCGTTTTTATTGGTGAAGCGGATGCCTGGGGAAAGCGACTGCTCTCAGTTCTTGTCGGCGTCGGGCGTGCGCAGCAGCAATGGCGCCACACTGGCGTCGCCTCTGGTCAACACCTCATCGATGATCTCGTGAAGACTCCGAGCCTCGATGCGAGCTGCCGGCGCCGCGATCTTCAAAGGCTCCAGCGGGCCAAGAAAGCGCGGCTCGCGCTGCCACAGGTAGAGATCCCCCAGAGTCGCCACCCGGGCCACCCACTCCCGCAGGATCAGCCAGCGAGAACCCTCCCTCTCGGGCGCCGGGCAGCCCTCGACCTCAAGTCCCAGGGCATCAGCGATGAACAGCGCCCGCGGCAGGTGCCAGTCCTGGGTAATCAATAGCGCGCGCTCCACTTCGAACACGTCGCGGGCCCTGGCCAGGGTATCGAAGGTGCTGAAACCGGCGTAGTCCAGCGTCATGTCGACCTCGCGCACGCCACGCGCCTTGAGATCGCGCCACATGGTCACCGGCTCGTTGTAGTAGCGGGTGGCATTGTCACCGGACACCAGCAGGTGGCGCAGACGTCCCTCGTTCATCAACCGGGCGGCGGCGATCATGCGCCCTTCGAAGTGGGGATTGCGGGTACCGCTGCGGGTCCAGTGGGAGGTGCCGAAGACGATGCCGACCTGGTGGGGGCGGCATTCGACGAGGCGAGGAGCGATGCGATCGCGGGTGGTGGCCACCACCCAGGCGTTGGCCGCGACGAAGGCCAGGGCGAGCAACAGGACCAGGCTACCGAGACACAGCAGCAGGCGACGAAACATCGTGAACAGCGGCTCGCGCATGACGATTCCAATTGACAGCGGAGGTCAGGACCCGCTGCGCGGGCCAGAGAGGGCCGGGTCAGAACATGCCAAGTTCCAGCTTGGCCTCGTCGCTCATCATCTCACGACTCCAGGGGGGATCGAAGACGATCTCGGTATGCACCTTGGAAATCTGCGGTGCTCCCAGAATCTTGTTGCGCGCATCCGCCGCGATCACATCGCCCATGCCACAACCGGGGGCTGTCAGAGTCATGCGAATGGTGACGATGCGCTCACCACTGATCAGGCGCTCGATACGACAACCGTATACCAGTCCCAGATCGACGATATTGACCGGGATCTCGGGATCGAAACAAGTCCTGAGCTGATCCCAGACAAACGCCTCGATCGCCGCATCGTCGGCCTCGGGGTCCAGTGTCGGGCGTGGCATCGGCTCGAGGCCCACCGCGTCCAGGTTGGATCCCTCGATCAGGTACAGACGTCCCTCGTAGGCAACACTCAGGGTGCTGCCCTTGGCCTGCATCACCGAGACGATGCTGTCCTCGTCAAGTGTCACCGTCTTGCCGAAGGGAATGGAGATGACCTCCACGTCCCGCTGCAACGGCAGTTGCTGGCCCTTGCTCAGTTGAGCAATCTGATCGTGTTCGCTCATGCAATTCCTTAGGCGGGTACGCCGAATGACTCCCTTGCCAACCAGGGCTCGAGGCGGTACGCGCCGCCCCGAGCCGCCCTGCTGCTTCAGCGCAGCATGCTGATCACCCGCTGGAGGCTCTCGACCAGCACGTCGACTTCCTCCGGGGTGTTGTAGGCCGCAAAGGAAGCGCGACAGGTGGCATCGACGCCGAACTGGGCCAGCAGCGGCTGGGCGCAGTGGTGGCCGGTACGAATCGCCACGCCGAGCTGGTCGATCAGCAGACCGATATCCTGGCTATGCACGCCGTCGACCACAAAGGACAAGACGCCTGCCTTGTCCGGCGCGGTGCCCAGCACGCGAAGGCCATCCACCGCCGCCACGCTTTCGGTGGCGTGCTCGAGCAGGCGATGCTCCCAGGCACTGATGTGCTCAAGGCCGATCGAATTGACCCATTCGATGGCACGGCCCAGGGCGATCACTTCGGCGATGGCCGGCGTGCCCGCCTCGAACTTGTGGGGAATGGCGGCAAAGGTGGTCGGCGTCTCGAAGGACACCGTGGCGATCATCTCGCCGCCACCCTGCCAGGGCGGCATGGCCTCGAGCAGCGCCTCGCGGCCGTAGAGCACGCCGGCGCCGGTGGGACCATAGACCTTGTGCCCCGAAAATGCGTAGAAGTCGGCACCGATGGCCTGAACATCGATCGGCTCATGGGGTGCCGCCTGGGCGCCATCCACCAGAATCAGCGCATCGTGCTGATGGGCGACCCGGGCCATCTCGGCCACCGGGTTGATGGTACCGAGGGCGTTGGAGACGTGATTGACCGCCACCAGCCGGGTGCGCTCGCCGATCAGGTCACGGTAGGCGTCCTGATCCAGCGCGCCACGCTCATCCACCGGGATCACCTTGATGGTGAAGCCGCGCTCGGCCGCCAGCAGCTGCCAGGGCACGATATTGGAGTGATGTTCGAGCTGGGAGATCAGCACCTCGTCACCGGGACCGAGGTTGGCGCGCCCCCAGCTCTGGGCCACCAGGTTGATCGCCTCGGTGGTGCCACGGGTGAACACGATCTCGCGGGTGCTCGCGGCGTTCACAAAGGCACGCACGGTCTCCCGGGTGCCCTCGAAGGCCGCCGTGGCCTCGTCGGCCAGGGTGTGAAGGCCACGATGGATGTTGGCATTCATCTGGCTGTAGTAGTGATCGAACACCTCGATCACCTGACGTGGCGTCTGGCTGGTGGCGGCGTTGTCCAGATAGACCAGGGGCTTGCCGTGGACCTCCCGATCGAGGATCGGGAAGTCCTTGCGCACCCTCGCCACATCGAGCAGCAGATCGCTGAAGTGGGTCATGCTCAGTCCTCGTTGAGGGCCACGGCGGCTTCCACCAGACCGGCCAGGTGGAAGCGCTCGGGCAGCTTGCCGGCCACGGTCAGCTCGACCCGCTCGGACACCGCGTCCAGATTCACCTGATCCATCACCTCACCGGCGAAGGCCAGGGTCAGCAGTCCACGTGCGGTGGCCTCGTCCAGCCCGCGGGTACGCAGGGCAAACACCGCTTCCTCGTCGAGCTGACCGGTGGTGGCGCCGTGGGAACACTTGACGTCGTCGGCGTAGATCTCGAGCTCGGGCTTGGTGTCGATCTGGGCACGATCGGAGAGCAGCAGGTTGGCGTTGCTCTGGTCGGCCTCGATCTTCTGGCTGTCGCGCTTGACGATCACCTTGCCGTTGAACACGCCGTGGGCGCGGTCATCGAGGATGCCCTTGTAGTTCTCGTGGGAGAAGGTGTGGGGCGCGTTGTGGTTGGCCAGGGTGTGGTTGTCCACGTGCTGGCGATTCTGGCCGTAGAACAGACCATTGAAGGTCACCTCGGCGCCCTGGCCATTGAGGTCGCTGACCAGGTCGTTGCGCACCAGTCCACCACCGAGGGTGATGTTGAAGGAGGTGAACTGAGCGTCGCGGCACTGCTCCACGTGGATACTGGCCACGTGCAGGTCCTGCTCGGGCGACTCCACCAGCTTGTAGTGGGTCAGGTTGGCGCCACGATCGAGCATCACCTCTTCCACCAGGTTGGTGAAGTTGGCGGCGCCCTCTTCACCCACATGGTGTTCGATCACGGTGGCCTGGCTGCGCCCGCCCGCCTCGATCAGGATACGCGGGTGGCTCATCACCGGCGCCTCGTTGGCCCGGGACAGGAACTGCAGCACGATGGGCTTGTCGACCACGGTGCCGGGCGCCAGGCGCACCAGCGCGCCCTCCTCGAAGAAGGCGGTGTTGAGCGCCGAGAAGGCCGAGAATTCGACCCCGGTCAGGCGCCCCAGCGGGCCGCCGACGGCCTCGTGGTTCTCTTCAAGGGCCTGGGACAGCGGCTGCACCTGCACGCCACCCGGCAGCTCGGACAGGTCCGACAGGGCGCTGGAAAAGACGCCGTCGACGAAGGTCAGACGGTGGGCGTCCAGCGGCAGCGTCAGGGCAGCGGCGCTGGCCTGGGAAAACTCGGCAGAGCCTGTGAGCTGGAAGTCGGTGCGACTGATGGCGCGCACGTCGGTGTACTTCCACTCTTCGACGCGGCGATCGGGAAAGCCCATCGCCTCGAAGCGGGCCGCACCGGCCTGGCGCCGTGCGGCGATCCAGGTGGGTTCGCCGCGGCGCGCCTCGCTGCGCTCGTTCAGACGATCGAGAAAGCGTTGCACATCACTCATGCAGCGGGCTCCTCTACGACCCAGTCGTAGCCACGGGATTCGAGTTCATGGGCAAGCTCGGCGCCGCCGCTCTTGACGATCCGGCCGTTCACCAGCACGTGGACGTGGTCGGGCACGATGTAGTCGAGCAGGCGCTGGTAGTGAGTCACCAGCAGGATGCCGCGATCTTCGCTGCGCAGCGAGTTGACCCCATCGGCCACCACCTTCATGGCGTCGATGTCGAGGCCGGAGTCGATCTCGTCGAGCATCGCGAGCTTGGGCTGCAGCACCAGCATCTGCAGGATCTCGTTACGCTTCTTCTCGCCGCCGGAGAAGCCTTCATTGACGGCACGCTGCAGGAAGCTGTTGTCCATCTTCATGAAGGACACCTTTTCCTTGATCAGCTTCATGAACTCGGGTGCCGGAATCTCGCCCTCGCCGCGCGCCTCGCGCTGGGCGTTGAGCGCCGCCTTGAGCAGGTAGATGTTCTTGACCCCCGGGATTTCCACCGGGTACTGAAAGCCCAGCAGCAGACCGGCCTGGGCGCGCTCTTCGATCTCCATCTCGAGGACATCCTTGCCCTCGAAGGTGATCGAGCCCGCGGTCACCTCGTAGCCGTCCTTGCCCGCGATGACGGCGGACAGGGTCGACTTGCCGGCGCCATTGGGACCCATGATGGCGTGCACTTCACCAGGCTGGATGGACAGGGTCAGACCCTTGAGGATTTCAGAGCCCTCGACGGTGACGTGGAGATCCTTGACTTCGAGCATGTAGACACCTTTGCGATGCCCGCCGCGCCGGGCGGCGGGAGAAAAACGAATAAGGGTGGTATATAGCGCCGGGGGTCAGCCCACCGCGCCTTCGAGCGTCACGTTGAGCAGCGCCTCTGCCTCGACCGCAAACTCCATCGGCAGCTCCTGGAAGACGTCCTTGCAGAAGCCGTTGACGATCATGTTGACCGCGTCTTCCTCGGAGATACCGCGGCTCTGGCAGTAGAACAGCTGGTCCTCGCCGATCTTGGAGGTGGTCGCCTCGTGCTCCACCGTGGCCGTCGAGTTGCCGATCTCCTGGTACGGGAAGGTGTGGGCACCGCAGGTATCGCCGATCAGCAGCGAATCACACTGGGTAAAGTTGCGCGCGCCCTTGGCCCGCGGGCCGACCTTGACCAGACCACGATAGGACTGGTTGGAGCGCCCGGCGGAGATACCCTTGGAGACGATGGTGGACTTGGAGCCCTCGCCCAGGTGGATCATCTTGGTGCCGGTATCGGCCTGCTGGCGACCGTTGGTCACCGCCACCGAGTAGAACTCGCCGATGGAGTCCTTGCCACGCAGGATGCAGGACGGGTACTTCCAGGTGATGGCGGAGCCGGTCTCGACCTGGGTCCAGCTGATGTGGGAACGGTCGCCACGGCAGTCGCCACGCTTGGTGACGAAGTTGTAGATGCCGCCCTTGCCGTCCTCGTCACCCGGATACCAGTTCTGCACCGTGGAGTACTTGATGCTGGCGTCTTCCAGCGCCACCAGTTCCACCACCGCGGCGTGCAGCTGGTTCTCGTCACGCATCGGTGCGGTGCAGCCTTCCAGGTAGGACACCTGGGCCTCCTTCTCGCACACGATCAGGGTGCGCTCGAACTGGCCGGTGTTGGCGGCGTTGATGCGGAAGTAGGTGGACAGTTCCATCGGGCAGGTCACGCCTTCCGGCACGAACACAAACGAGCCGTCGGTGAACACCGCCGAGTTGAGCGCGGCAAAGTAGTTGTCGCTGGTCGGCACCACGGTACCCAGGTACTGCTTGACCAGCTCCGGGTAGTCGCGGATCGCCTCGGAGATGGAGCAGAAGATCACGCCGGCCTCGGCCAGCTTGTCCTTGAAGGTGGTGGTCACCGACACCGAGTCGAACACCGCGTCCACGGCGACGCCAGCCAGGGCCGCACGCTCATGCAGCGGGATGCCCAGCTTCTCGTAGGTCTCGAGCAGCTTGGGGTCCACCTCGTCGAGGCTCTGGGGCTTGTCTTCCTCACGCTTGGGCGCGCTGAAATACGAGATCGCCTGGTAGTCGATGGGCGGATAGTCCAGATGGGCCCAGGACGGCGCGGTCATCTTCAGCCACTGATGGTAGGCGTCAAGGCGCCAATCGAGCATCCACTGCGGCTCACCCTTCTTCTTGGAGATGAAGGCGATGGTGTCTTCATCCAGCCCCGGCGGGATCGTGTCGCTCTCGATGTCGGTCACGAATCCTTCTTTATATTCGCGACGGACGAGCTGTTCCATTTCCTGACTTGCCATGATGTGTCCCCTCCCGGACGGTTCGGTCGGCGGGCGTTACCCGCCCAGGGTAATGAAGTCGATGTCGATGAGGCGCTGGTCAGGCTTCCGCCGCCAGGCTGATGCTCTGGATCGGCAGGCGAATCGGCAGCTTCAGCGGCGCGCTGTCGGCCAGGTGCGCCAGGGTAATGCTGTCGAGCAGTTCGCGGATCGCCAGCGACACTCGCTGCCAGTTGTCGGCCACCCCGCAGGTGGAGGCCAGGTCGCATTCGCCATCGGCGTGGCTGCATTCGGTCACCGCCACCGGCCCTTCGATGGCCGCGATGATGTCGCTGGCGGTGATCTCCGAGGCAGGACGCGCCAGGTAGTAGCCACCCTGGGCGCCGCGCCGGGACACCAGCAGTCCCGCGCGCACCAGCATCTTCAGCGTCTTGCTCACCGTGGGGTGAGGCAACTGCACCGCTTCGGCGAGCTCTCCGGCGGCGTGCGGCTGCTGGGGGTGACGTGCGATCTGTGCCATCACCACCGCCGCATAGTCCGTCAACCGGGAAAGCTTCAGCATGCCCATCTCCTCGGGGAGTTCCCCTCGTCGGTGCAGGGCTCAGCCCCTGCTTCGATTGGGGACCATTTTAGTCCTGTATAACCTCCATGTGAAGAGCGGCACACATCTATCACGTCGATAGTCCTCACGTTCTCGGCACGATCGCCGCCGATAGACACAATAAAACCAATCATTCTCATTTACTTTAACTATGCGTCCGGGTTGACAGCCTCACCCCAAGCATCAGATCCATCAATTCCCGTCATTGCAGATCGTCATTCATGAACAAACCAAATAGATACTTCATTCTGCTAAGCTTGTGCCGTATCAACGGCCAGTGAACGCAACGCCTCGCCTCTTGTCAGGCCGAGCCGATGACGTGTGTCCTGGCCCAGGGTCGTTCACAGGCCCGACTCACCCGCCGCGAGGCCTCGACAGGAGCTATTGCCTTGGAACTGATTCAGTACGCCCTGGACAACGCCGACCTGCTGTTGTCCCGGACCCTCGAGCACATCTCGCTGGTGGGCGTTGCCGTCGGCATCGCCACCCTCACCGGGGTGCCCATCGGCATCGCCATCACCCGCAACGAGCGCGTCGCCCAGGCGGTGCTCTACGCCGCGTCGATCATCGTCACCGTGCCCTCCATCGCGCTGTTCGGGATCATGATTCCGGTGCTGTCGCTGATCGGTCAGGGCATCGGCTACCTGCCGGCGGTGATCGCGGTGCTGCTGTACTCCCAATTACCGATCATTCGTAACACCTACACCGCCATCAACAACGTCGACCCGGCCCTGCGCGAGGCTGCCCGTGGCATCGGCATGAGCCACCGCCAGCGCCTGCGGATGGTCGAGATCCCACTGGCGGTGCCAGTGATCATGGCCGGGGTGCGCACCGCCGTGGTGCTCAATATCGGTGTCATGGCGATCGCCGCCTATATCGGCGCCGGCGGTCTCGGCACCTTTATCAGCCGTGGTATCTCCCAGTCCGACCCGCGCCAGCTGATCGTCGGCGCGGTGGCGGTCAGCCTGCTGGCGATTATCGTCGACTACGGCCTGCTGGCGGTGCAGAAGCGCTTCACGCCCAAGGGCATGGAAGGCGCCGCCAACGCCGCCTGACCATTTGTGTTCCGGCAGCGTCGGGAAAATACCGCTGCGGCGGCTCGCGTCCTGCACGCCACACCGCCCGAGCGCAGCCGGAACGTCGACACGACAACAGGTGAGCCGCCGCCTCGACAGCGGCACCGTCGACGCCCATCGACGACCCGGAGCTCGCCGACGCCGACTTGCATACAAGGATTTGCTCATGATTCGTCTGGAAAACCTGACCAAGGTCTTCGATACGCCCAAGGGCGCGGTCGTCGCCGCCGACCACATCAACATGGAGGTCCCCAGCGGCGAGATCTGCATCCTGCTCGGCCCCTCCGGCTGCGGCAAGACCACCACTCTCAAGATGATCAACCGGATCGTGAAGCCCTCCTCCGGCAAGGTGTTCATCAATGGCGATGACACCACCGGCATGGACACCCAGGACCTGCGCCGCAACATCGGCTACGTCATCCAGCAGATCGGCCTGTTCCCCAACATGACCATCGAGGAGAACATCGCGGTGGTGCCCAAGCTGCTGGGCTGGGACAAGGCGCGCTACAAGGAGCGTGCCCGCGAGCTGATGCACATGATCGCGCTGGAACCCGACGCCTTTCTCAAGCGCTATCCGTCCGAGCTGTCCGGTGGTCAACAGCAGCGCATCGGTGTGGCCCGGGCACTGGCCGCCGATCCCCCCGTGATGCTGATGGACGAGCCCTTCGGCGCCATCGACCCGATCAACCGGGCGGTGATCCAGGATGAATTCCTGAAGATGCAGCAGGACCTGAAGAAGACCATCATGTTCGTCAGCCACGATATCGACGAAGCGATCAAGATGGGGGATCGGGTCGCGGTGTTCCGCGAGGGCAAGCTGGTGCAGTACTCGTCCCCCGACGACCTGCTGGCGGCGCCGAAGAATGCCTTCGTCGAGTCCTTCCTCGGCGAGGACCGCGCGCTCAAGCGGCTGAATCTGGTCAAGGTCGCCGAAGTGGTCAGCGACGAGATCGGTACCGTCAAGCCCGAGGACACCCTGACCACGGCGCTCGCGCGCATCGACGACTTCGGCTACCAGAATTCGATCCTGATGATCAACGACAAGCGCCAGCCGGTGGGCCTGATCAGCCGCTCCCTCGCCCGCACCACCAAGGGCTACTGCCGCGACCACTTCCAGAACGTGCCGGCCACGGTGAGTCTCGACGACGACCTGCGCAAGGTGGCCTCGCTGATGTTCGCCCAGGACATCACCTGGCTGCCCTGCGTCGACGAGGAGGGCCGCGTCTGCGGGCAGATCACCCAGCGCGCCATGACCCACCACCTGGGCGCCCGCTTCCGTACCAAGCAGCGCGAGACGTCCGCCGTGGCCGCCGAGCCCAAGGAGTGAGCCGATGCTGATTCGAAGCCTGAAAAGCGCCGGACTCGTCCTTGCCCTGATTGTCATCTTCCTGCTCGGGGTATGGGCCCAGGCCAGCGGCGCCATCGATGACTTCCTGTGGTACCTGCCCGACGTCCAGTATCTGGTGGTCCAGCACCTGTGGCTGACCTTCCTGTCGGGCAGCCTGGCGATCCTGGTCGCGATCCCGCTGGGGGTGTGGCTGTCGCGCCCGAGCATGGCCAAGGCCGCGGAATCGATGATGCAGGTGCTCAACGTCGGCACCACCATCCCCACCCTGGCGGTGCTGGCGCTGTCCATGAGCTTTCTCGGCATCGGTACCGTGCCGGCGGTGTTTGGCCTGTTCGTGGCCACCCTGCTGCCCATCGCGCGCAACACCTACGCCGGACTCAAGGGCGTCTCACCGGCGCTCAAGGAGGCCGCTGCCGGGATCGGCATGTCACCGACCCAGCGCCTGCTCAAGGTGGAACTGCCCAATGCCCTCTACGTCATCTTCGCCGGTATCCGTACCGCCCTGACCATCAACATCGGCACGGTGCCCCTGGCCTTTTTGATCGGCGCAGGCGGACTGGGTGAGCTGATCTTCACCGGCATCGATCTCTACGATCCGATCATGATGCTGTCCGGGGCCATCCCCACCGCCCTGCTGGCGATCCTGGTGGACGCCCTGGTGGCCGGCGTGGCCTTCATCGTGGTGCCGCGCGGCGTCAATCCGGCGCGGGCCTGAACACCTGGGCTTTCCAACAACGACACCCTGCAAGGAGATATTCGCATGAAGACCCTGATGACCACCCTGACCGGCCTGGCCCTGTTTACCGCTACGGCTACCGCCACGACGACCGCCAGTGCCGACGAGATCGTGATCGGTGGCAAGAACTTCACCGAGCAGCAACTGCTGGCCAGCATGACCACCCAGTATCTGGACGGGCTCGGCTACGACGTCGACACCCGCGCCGGCATGGGCTCGGCGGTACTGCGCCAGGCTCAGGAAAACGGCCAGATCGACCTCTACTGGGAGTACACCGGCACCTCGCTGATCAACTACAACGACGTCACCGAATCGCTGTCCGCCGACGAGACCTACCAGCGCGTCAAGGAACTGGACGGCGAGAAGGGCCTGGTGTGGCTCGAGCCTTCCGCCGCCAACAACACCTACGCCCTGGCCATGCGCGCCGAGAGCGTGGAGGAAACGGGCATCAGTACGCTGTCCGACCTGGCGTCCGCGGTAAATGACGGTGAAGAGCTTGCCTTTGCCATGAACGCCGAGTTCTACGCCCGCGAAGACGGCTGGCGTCCGCTGCAGCGCGCCTACGACTTCCGCGTCGAGCGTGGCGCCGTCAAGCGCATGGACTCCGGCCTCGTCTATCAGGCGCTGCGCGACGGCCAGGTCGATATCGGCCTGGTGTTTGCCACCGACGGTCGTGTGCCCGCCTTCGACTTCCAGATCCTCGAAGACGACCAGGGCTTCTTCCCGGCCTACGCCCTGACCCCAGTGGTCCGCCAGGACACCCTGGACGCCAACCCGGAGCTCGCAGAGCAGATGAACGCGCTGTCGGCGCTGCTCGATGACGACACCATGGCGAGCCTCAACGCCCGAGTGGACGTCGAGCGCGAGACCATCGAGGACGTCGCCGAGTCCTTCCTCGAGGACAACGACCTGCTGTGACCCTTCAAGGCCCCCGTTCGGGGGCCTTTTTCTTAGGCGCTGTCCGAAAAGTCGACGAGCGAAGGTTAGACAAGGCAAAAATCGGTGAGACAGCGCAGTTTACGGGGTGTAAATGAGCATGTTGATCCGATTTTTAACGCCGTATTACCGAGCGCAGGCACTTTTCAGACAAGCCCTAGCTCGCCAGCGTGCGGCAACCGGGCACTCAACCAGCAACAACCGGTCGCCCCACCTCCTCCCTTGCTGCTCCCCATGTTCGACAAAGGACCTCCCCATGAGCACTTCCCGGGACGTCATCCACTGGATCCTCACGTCTCCCCTCGACCGCCTCGATGACGCTCAGTGCCGCCACGCCAAGCGCTGCCTGGTCGACCTGATCGGCGTCGCCGCCGGCGCCACCGACACTGCCCTGGCCGAGCACGCACGCCGCTACGTCAGGGTGCAGCACGCGGGGGATCGCCCCTTGCTGTTCGCGTCGTCAACGGCGTCGGCTACCGGCGTCGCCCTGCACGGTGCCTGGCTGATCGATGCACTCGACGCCCACGACGGTCAGGTGCTGACCAAGGGCCACGCCGGCGTCGCCATCCTGCCGGGACTGCTGGCGCTGCCCGAGATCGACAAGGTCAGCGGCAGGGATTTTCTCGGCCTGCTGGCGATGGGCTACGAGATCGCCACCCGGGCCGGCATCGCGCTGCACGCCTCGAGCCCCGACTACCACACCTCGGGGGCCTGGAATGCCCTCGGTGTGGCAGCGGTGACCGCGCGCCTCAAGGGCCTCGACCCGGCCCAGCTGGAACACGCCCTCGGCATCGCCGAATTCTATGGTCCACGCAGCCAGATGATGCGCTGCATCGATCACCCCACCATGCTCAAGGATGGCAGCGGCTGGGGTGCCCAGGCCGGCGTCGCGGCCACGCTGCTGGCCGAGGACGGCTTCACCGGCGCCCCGGCGGTGACCCTGTGCGACGAGCAGCAAGCCGCGGTATGGGGTGATCTGGGACGGCGTGACTACCTGTCACAGCAGTACTTCAAGGCCTATCCGGTATGCCGCTGGGCCCAGCCGGCGGTGGAGGCGGTACTCGCCATACCCGCCACCGAACGCCAGGTGGACAATATCGAACGCATCGAGATCACCACCTTCCACGAGGCCAGACGCCTGCACACCATCGCCCCGACCACGACCGAACAGGCCCAGTACAGCCTGCCCTGGTCGGTCGCCTGCGCTCTCGATCGAGGCACCATCGACGTCGCCGCCATCAGCCGGGATCTCGGTGACGACGATCTCGTGGCGCTGTCACGGCGGGTGACGATCACCGAATGCGATGACTGCAACGCACGCTTTCCGGCCGAGCGCTGGGCCAGCGCGACGCTGCACCTGCGCGATGGTCGACGTATTCAAAGCCCCGCCATGGAAGCCCGCGGCAACCCCCACAATCCGCTGAGCGATGGCGAGATCGCGGCCAAGTTTCAGGCCCTGGCAAGCCCGGTGCTGGGTGCACGCGCCAAGGAGATCGAGGAGGTCGTCGGCACCCTGGAAACACGCCCCATCGGCGATCTGCTGAGGTTGCTGGGACAACCTTGAACGCGCGAGCTTGAACACGCGAGCCCAGGGTGTCGAACATGACGGGAGGTGGCTCGGGTGACAAAGGTGCCAAGGGTGACAAAGGTGGCAAGGGTGACAAGCGCCGAGAAAGCGCCAAGGATAGGCAGATGAGACCGCTACCCGAGGATTCGACATGCCATTCGCCCCCTCCGACGTCATCTTGATCACCGGCGGCTCCCGCGGTATCGGCCGCGCCACCGCCCTGGCCTGCGCCCGTGCCGGTGCGCGAGTCGCCTTCAGCTACCGCAGCGATGACGCTGCCGCTCGGGACACCCTGGCAGCCTGTCAGGCGTTGACCGGCGAAGACGGCGCCATTGCCCTTCAGGCCGACGTGGTCGAGGAGGCCCAGGTGATGGCGCTGTTCGCCAGTACGCGACAACGCCTGGGCCCGATCACCGGGGTGGTCAACAACGCCGGTATCGTAGCGTCCTCCATGCCACTGGCAGACATGTCAGTGGAGCGCCTGCGTCAGGTGGTCGACACCAATGTGCTCGGCGCCCTGCTGGTCGCCCGGGAAGCCGCGCGCGCTCTGGTCGACCATGGTGCCCTGGTCAACGTCAGCTCCATGGCCTCTCGCCTGGGCTCACCCAACGAGTACGTCGACTACGCCGCCAGCAAGGGCGCACTGGATACGCTGACCATCGGCTTGAGCAAGGAACTGGGCCCCCGTGGCATTCGCGTCAATGCCGTACGTCCAGGGCTGATCGAGACCGATATCCATGCCCGGGCAGGTCGACCGGAGCGGCTGGCTGAACTCGGGCCCGGCTGTCCGCTGGGGCGTGCCGGTCGTCCGGAAGAGGTCGCCGAGGCCATCGTCTGGCTGCTGTCCGACGCGGCCTCCTATGTCACTGGGGCCTTTATCGACCCCGCCGGAGGGCGCTAAGGCTCGTCTGACAAGCGCCTGCTTTCGTCGGCGCTTGACCCAGGTCGTCTCGCCGTCTGTCTCAATGGCGTATAGAAGATGTTGCTGTCAGGCATTATTTCGGCCCCGGGTTGTCCGGGGCCTCAAACGGAGCCGCTTCTATGGACACTCGCTTCTATCTCCTTATCGCCGCGGTCCTCGTCGGGCTGGCCGTCATCCACTGGATCGGCTTTCGCCTGCTCAAGCGCAAGCTGCAGCCGCCCCACGAAAGCGATGCCATCCGCGACGCAACGCCCGGACGCAGCAGAGACAACAGCGACAGCAGTGAGGAACGTTGATCCGCCGGGCAAATTGCGGCACCTTGTGGCGCCCTTCCCCCACCCTCAGGAATTCCAGCAATGCAGCATCAGGCCACGCAGCATCAGGACCAGCTACAGGTCGCCTGCGCCCAGATCAACGCGCGCCTTGGTAACGTCGAGGCCAATCTCGCCCATCACCTCGACGTGATTCATGACGCCCGCCGTCGTGGCGTGGAATTGCTGGTCTTTCCCGAGCTCTCATTGACCGGTTACGGCCTGGGCCCGCGGGTGCTGGAGGTGGCCATGCCATCGGAAGACCCGCGGCTGGTCCAGCTGGCCAAGGCGGCCGCCGGCATGCAGGTCATCGTCGGCTTCGTCGAGGAAGCGAGCCCCGGCGAGATCTACAACGCCCTGGCGATCCTTCAGGACGGTCGCATCGCGGCGGTCCACCGCAAGCTCAACCTGCCCACCTACGGCGGACTCGAGGAAGGCAAGTGGTTCAGCCATGGCGCCAGGCTGACCGAGGTGGCGGTACGCCCCGGCTGGAGCACCACCTCGATGATCTGCGCCGACCTGTGGAATCCGGCGCTGGTGCATGCCGCCCTGCTGGCACGGCCGACGGTACTGTGCGCACCGATCAATTCGGCCTCCGGCATCGTCTCCGAGGACTTTTCCAACGAGGAAAACTGGGCACTCAACGTGCGCTTCTACGCCATGACCTACGGCACGCCGGTGCTGATGGCCAACCGCTATGGACCCGAAGGCGACAGCCACTTCTGGGGTGGGTCGCGGATCCTCGGCCCACGCGGCGAGAGCCTGGCCGAGGCCGAGGATCGCGAGACCCTGATCTGCGCCGAACTGTCACGTACCGCCATCGCCAGGGCACGCTTCGAACTGCCGACCCTGCGTGACGCCGACAGCCCCCTGATTCGCGAACTGATGAACGGCTATCGCTGATAGAGCGCCGGTTCGCGTAGCGCTTTTGACAACGGTATCGACAGCGCTTTCGACAACGGTATCGAGACGCCAGGCGCCGAGAATTCTCAAGGTGAAAATGCTAGGATAACGCTTCCATCTTGCAGACAATTTTCGGCGCCACCTATGACAACATCGGCTCAATCCAGCGGCCTTCCCTCTCCTTCTTGCCTGCTCGTCATGGGCGTTTCCGGTTCGGGAAAATCGTATATCGGCAAACTGCTGGCCGATCGAACCGGCGCGCCGTTTATCGACGGTGATGACCATCACAGCCCCGAAAGCATCGCCAAGATGTCCCGCGGTGAACCGCTCACCGACGAGGATCGTCAGGGTTGGCTTGCCACCCTGGCAGGGCTCTACCGGAAGCACCACGAGCAGGGGCAATCGCTTGTCATCGGCTGCTCGGCGCTCAAGCGCCAGTACCGGGACCTGCTGCGCGAAGGAGCACCCGCGCTGGAGATTCTTTATCTGCATGGCAGCCACGAGGTCCTGCTGGAGCGGCTGAACAGCCGTGGCCAGCACTTCTTCGCCGGCGAGCATATGCTCAAGAGTCAGCTCGCCACCCTGGAAATGCCAGGCGATGACGAGGCCATCCGTTGCGACATCCAGATGACACCCGATGCCATCATCGATGACTTCCTGGCACAGCTGGCGCGCCGCCGGTAGTCCTGGATGCCAGCGCTGAACGACCTGTTGCAGGGAGACCCCACCTGACCTCGGCGTCGCCCTTCCCTCACAGGCTACTGTCAGCTTTTTTCTCGGTGATACCGCACAGGCAAAGTTTCTCGCCCATGCAGCAGTAATGAAGTCCGTAGAATTGTCACCAAGTCGTCATGTTGCAACTCTGGTCGACCACCAGCACCGACGGCGAACAGCGTTGACCGCATCCCGGCAAATCACGGTAAATCACGGTAAATCGCGGCAACAAACGGCCGTCGACAATGGAACGTCGACATCAGCGCGTCGCTGGTCAGTACGTAACTCGTCAGCGCGTCGATATCAGCAGACAGGAGGCTCCCATGACAGATCCAATGGTAGGCAAGACGTTTGAATTCAGCTGTGACGGCACCACCTGGGGCGTCGTCTTCGAGAATGCCACTCGCATGCGCCATCGTCTGGGCGGCACCTCCCTGGGTGACGCCTCATCAAACCAGGAGTGCCAGGACATCAGCTGCGCCTACCTGGCGACCCCGGTCGATGAGCACCGGATCTTCGTCTACGGGCTCGAGGAGCAACAGCTGGCGCTGCGCTACGTGCTGGATTTCAACGACATGACCTTTGTCGGTCATGGTGCCTTTGACGGTCTGTCCTCCACCGCCAGTGGCGAGTTCCGCCCGTCCTGAAGCCTGGCGGCCGCGCCTTGTATGACCATCTCTCACCAGGCACTGGGCAACAGTCTAGAAAGGCATCAAGCACCAGCGGACATCAAGGACCGTCCTGCAGCTCCAGCGGTCACCGGTCCTTGATGCCTGGGGTTCTAGACCTGGGGTTCTAGACCTGGGTTTCTGAATCTGGGTTTCTGGACCTGGCACACCGTCCGGCCAAGATGCTGTTCCAGACGAGGATATGCCTCCCTGTCTTCCTGCCGTTCAAGCGGCAAGCGCTGTACAGGTGCAGCGCCTGTCACTGGCGACGACCGGACTGTAGAAGACCGACCCCTGCCAGAATGGCGACCATCGCTACCAGATCCAGTGCTCGCACCGGCTCCCCCACCAGCAGAACACCAATCATCAACGCCACGACCGGCGGGAGATAGGTCACTCCCGAGGCTACGACCGCCCCCAACCGATCGACGATGAAGTAGTAAAGGACATAGGCGACCCCTGTCCCGAGCAGTCCAAGCCCGACCGCCATCGCCCAGGCTGCGCGAGGATGGTCGAACAGCGTGCTCACCCCGCCAAGGTCGACGCCAAGCAATAGCACAAGCAGGGCGAGGCCCGTCTGATAGGTCGCCAGTGCCAGTGGTGGTAATCCCAGTGGACTGACGAAACGGCGCGCGTAAACGAACGACAGTCCCACGGAGGCGGACCCAAGCACCATATAACCAACGCCGGCGGGTGACACTTCATTGACCGACATTCCCCAAGGACTGGCAATCAGTAGAATGCCGAAAAAGCCCAGCAAGGTACCGCCAATGGAGCGAGGGTTCAGCGGCTCGCTGCGCAGGAAGAGCCAGGCGGCGACAAAGGTAAAGAGCGGGATGGCACCACTGAGCATGCCGGCAAGACTGGACAGCAGAAGCGCAGTCCCCTGAGCGAAGGCAACGTAGTAGATCACCGTTGCCAACAGCGCCATCACCACGAAGTGATGCAAATGGCGCAGGTGCGACCAATGCAGAGAACGGGTGACCAGGCCGACAATAAGGATCGGCAGGAAGCCAAAGCCCACCCTCAGCAGCGCAACCTGAGAGGAGGTGATCCACTCGGAGGCCCATTTCATGAACACGAAGTTGCTGCCCCAGATCACCCCGAGAGCGATAAACGCCAGATAGGCACTCGCTGCCAAGCGGGTACGGTCAGTCATGAGCGTGTACGGTCTGGCCATGAGGCCTCCTTGCGGCGAATCAAGTGCGTTGTGATTCGTTCAAGGATGGCGGCATTGACCTCACGCCGAAAACGTTATCTCCTTGCTTCAGGATGTAGAAAAACTACAGGCTGATGGCGCGATGACACGACAACCCAGGCTCGACTCCCTGCGCATGTTCGACGCTGCGGCACGCCACCTGAACTTCCGGCGGGCCGCAGAAGAACTGACCTTGACCCAGAGTGCCGTGGCCCAACGTGTCCGTCAGCTCGAAGACGACCTGGGCGTCGCCCTGTTTGTCCGCCAGGCGCGGGGATTGGTCCTGACTCGCAAGGGCCAGCAGTACCACCGCCGACTCAAGCCAGCACTGGCGATGATCGATGAGGCCACGCGACAGCTCTTCGCTGGCGCAGGCCCGCTGAAGATCAGCGTCACCCCTTCCTTCGCCAGCAAGTGGCTGCTGCCTCGTCTCCCGCTGTTTCGCGACACCTACCCGGAGGTCAACCTGGAACTCGAGGCCAGCGAACGTCTGGCGGATTTCTTTGTCGACGGTGTCGACTTCGCTATCCGAATGGGCCGCCCACCGTTCGGTGAAGGCTTGCAGCATCACCGTCTCGCCGGCATCGGGCTTTGCGCCCTTTGCAGTCCGGACTACCTGGCAAGGCAAGGCGGCACGATCGACCTGACGGACTTGTCGACGCAAACGCTTTGCAGCGATGTGCATCGCCTCTGGGGCCGCTTCGCAGATCGATTGCCGGGGCAGCAAGAAGCACGCCAACTGCGCTTCAGCCACACCAGCCTGGCCATCGACGCGGCGGTATCGAGCCAGGGGCTGGTGCTGGCCCCTCGACTGCTGGCAACCGCGCACCTCGAACGTAGCGAGCTGGTCGAACTGTGCGCCTTTGACGACGACCAGCAGGGCTTCTATCTGGTGTATCCCGACTCGCGTCAGCGAGAAGCCAGTGAAGTCCTGCTGCCCTGGCTATCGACTCAACTGGCCAGCTGACAGAGCACGCTGGACTCGACTCCCCCCTTCCTCGCAGGGCGTCGCTCCCAGGCCCGGAAAGGGCCGTACCGACGTCCCCGCCAGCGTCCGTCCGCTGCCTGCGATCAGCCCGCGCGGTGGCGTTCGGCCAAGGCAACCAGCCCGGCCAGGGTAGCCTTGTCGCTGTCGACTTCCTCGACGCGAATGCCCTGGCGCTCCAGCGCCTGGCGGTAGAGCGGATTGAGACTGGACGAGCCGACCAGTACCACCGCGCCCTGGTGGTCCAGCAGATGCTCGCGCTGGGCCAGCACCTCGGCACCGATCAGCACCCCGGACAGAAAACTGCCCACCTGGTGGGCGCCAAGTCCTGCGTACAGGTGGCGGCTTCGGCCTTCGAACAGGGCGTGCATCAAGCCCGCCGGATGGTCCGCCGCCGCCAGCCCCTGGGCAAAGCCATCGGCGTCGTGGGCGTCGCTGCCCCTGGCCGGCTCTCCCGGCAGGGTATGAAACCGCACCGCATGATAGAGCTCGCCGGTCATCACCGTGGAGAAGTCGATCAGCCGCTCTCCTTCCAGACGGGCCCACTTGCTGTGGGTGCCCGGCAGACAGCAGACCCCGGCGGACAAGCCCAGCAGCGCCAGTGCACCGAAGGCCTGGATCTCCTCGCCGCGCATCACGTCGACGTGATCCTCGCGCACCACCTTGAGGCCAGGCACGATCCAGGCGTTGTCCAGCCCCGGCGCCGCTACGACATTGTCGGCCAGGTCGGTGGCCGAACGCGGCACCTCGAGCTGCGGTGCTTCGCTCCAGCCCCGCGCCGAGCCGACCATGCCCGACAGGTAGACCGGCACTTCACCGCCCTTTCGCCAGGCCCCGACCTGGGCCTCGCAGTAATGCGGGAATTCGTCCGTGCTCAACGACTTGAGCCCGGCATCCGAGCGCACGCTATCGAGACACTCGCCGCTGTCGCGGTCCACCAGAAAGGCCCGAAAGTTGCTGGTTCCCCAGTCAATGGCGATCAGCCGCCGGCTCATGCGCCACCCCCTTGCTGGCCTGCCTGGTCAGCCGCCAGACGCTGCCATTCGGCCACCAGCTCGCGTGCGATCTCCCCCACCTCGACGGCGCTGCGTCCGGGCTTGTAGAGGTTGCTGCCGAAACCGAAGCCGGCGATGCCGACGGCATGCCACTCGGCCATGTTGGAGCGATCGATACCGCCCACCGCCAGCACCGGCAGGCCCTTGGGCAGGATCGCACTGATGTCCTTGAAGTAGCCGGTACCCAGGCGTGCCGCCGGGAACAGCTTGAGTGCCGTCGCCCCTGCCCGCGCCGCGGCCAAGGCTTCGGTCGGGGTCATGCAGCCGATCATCGGCGCAAGCCCACGCTCGGCGCCCAGCGCCACCAGCTCGGCCTCCGTGTTGGGGGTGATCATCAACGGCGCCCCGAGCTCGGCAAGCCGAGCGGTATCGTCTTCGTCGAGCACCGTGCCGGCACCGATCAAGACGTCGTCGGGACAACAGGCCACGGCGCGCTCGATGCTGACCCAGGGCTCAGGCGAGTTGAGCGGAATCTCGATCAGCCGGAAACCGGCCTCGACCAGGGCGTGACAGACCGGCTCGATCTCGTCCGGCGTGATACCACGCAGGATCGCCACCAGCGGCGTCTCGGCCATGGCAGCGTCCAGCACGCGACGTTGAGCGTCGTTCATCGCAAAGTCCTCGAAGTCGAAAAGAAGGAAAACTCAGCCCCATGATAAAGCGAAGGGCGGCTGTTGCCGCCCTTCGCCGTCAGGGTTCAGACCTAGTTGACTAGCCACATGGCCATCTCGGGCCACACCAGCAGCGCCGCGAGTACGCATAGCTGCAGGGCGATAAAGG
>NZ_PXNS01000009.1 GCF_003045775.1 Halomonas litopenaei
CGTTGGTGATGCCGCCGGGGCCATCGGCGCCGAACTGGTCGTTGCCGAGCACATCGACGGTGACGGAGCCGTCGTTGTCGGTGGTGGCGACGTCGGCGTTGGCCACTGGCGTGTCGTCATCGACGGTAATGCCGATAGTGCCCGAGGCGCTGTCACCGACGCCGTCGGTGATGGTGTAGCCGACGCTGAAGTTGATGTCGCTCTCGACACTGGGGTTGGAATGATCCAGCGGTTTGGCCAGCACCACCTTGTAGATGCCGTTGGCAACGTCGGTGAGCTGGACGGAAATGACACGTTCACCCGCGTTGTTGAAGCCGACCAGCGAACGACCATTGCCGCTCAGCGACCAGGTGACCGGGCTGCCGCCGGAGGTCAGCACGGGGAGGCCGGCGGTATTCCAGGTAAAGCTACCGCGGCCGTCGCTGCCAAAGTCGTAGCCCAGCGAGCCGATCGCCGCGAGGCGTTCACCAGCCACGTCATTGATGCCACCGGCGATGCCGCCAGGCAGGCCGTCCTCGTCGAGAACCGCTTTTGGCGGGGTGGTGTCGGGATTGCCATCGGTTTCCGGCGTGGTGGGGCCTGTACCTGTGCCGCCGCCGTCCGCGACCCCGACACTGAGATTGCCGGTAACGGTGCTGCCATCGCCATCGGTGGCGGTGTAGTCAATCGTGGCGTTTCCGGTAAAGCCAGGGTGGGGAACAAAGGTCAGGGTGCCGTCAGGGTTGATGGTGGCGGTACCAACATCCGGGCCGCCCTGGACGGTGACACTGGTGAGCTCGCCTGGGCCATCGGCGCCAAAGTTGTCGTTGTCCAGTACGTCAACCGTGATGGGTCCGCTGTTGTCGCCTGCGGCGGCATCGTCGCCCGGCACTGGCATGTCGTCATCCACGGTAACGCGGAGGATGCCCTGCGCACTGTCGCCGTCGGCGTCGGTGATGGTGTAGCCGACGCTGAAGTTGATGTCGCTCTCGACATCGGCTCGGGGGTGATCCAGCGGCTTGAACAGGTCGACCCGGTAGGTGCCGGCGGCAAGATCGCTCAGTTCAATCGAGAGGACCTGCTGTCCGCTGGCGCTGGTGCCAAGAAGAGAGCGTCCGTCTGCGCTGAGTGCCCAGCTGACCAGGCTGCCCTGGGAGGTCAGTACCGGCAGGCCGGCGGTGCTCCAGGTGAAGCCGCCAGGGCCGTCATCGCCGAAGTCATAGCGCAGCCGGCCAGTGGCGATGGTGCGTTCGCCCGGGTAGTCATTGATGCCACCGGCGATGCCGCCGGGAAGGCCATCTTCATCGACCACCGCCTTGGGCGATACGGTGGCAGAATTGCCATCCGTCTCGGGGGTGGTGGGGCCTATCCCATTGCCGCCGGAGATGACGATGTGGGCACTGGAGCTGAAGCTGTCACCGTCGCCGTCCTTGGTGGTGATGTTGAAGTCGAGTGCGCCACTGGCATCGTTGTCGGCGCTGAAACTCCAGGTGCCGTTGGGGTTGACGGTCAAGATGCCCTTGCCGGTATCGATCGGGGTGCCGAGCGGATACTCGTGGTCGTCGGCCTGGAGGTTGACGACGGTATCGGCGACGCCGTCGGCCCCGCCTTGCTGTGACCAGGTACCGGTGACGGTATCGCCGGCTTCCAGGCTCGAGGGCGCGATAACGGTGGTGGTCGGCGAGTCATCGTCAATATCCACGCCCAGGCGTGCAGTGGCGCTATCACCGTCACCATCGGTGATGGTGTAGTAGACCGAAAAGATCAGGTTGTTCTCGATGGTTGCGTCGGGATGATCGATCGGGCCGAGCAGCGAGACGCTGTAGCTGCCTGAGGCAAGATCGGTCAGCCTGACCTGAAGCAGGGTGGTGCCATCGCTGGTGGAGGCGGACAAGGTCCGGCCGCTTGTGGAAACCTGATAGGAAAGGGCCTCGCCGCCAGATGTCAGTGAAGGAAGGCCGGTGGTTTCCCAGCGAAAGGGATGGGTCGCGGCTGGGCCGTTGGCACCGAAATTATAGCCCAGGGTGCCGGTGGCCACGGTGTCCTGGCCAGCCGCATCCTGTGGGCCGCCAGGAATGCCATTGGGCAAGCCATCTTCATCCAGCAGCGCCAGGGCGGTGACCTGGGTGGTGCTGTCCTGCGCCAGCAGTGTGGCGGCAGTGGACTGATTCAATGATGAATCGGTGTTGAAGTTCATTGGGTAATTCCTTGCATGGATGCCGTTAGGGAAGGCGGGGCTTGTTAAACGTATGCAAGGAAAAAAGATGGCGACATTGTACTCATGGGCGGGTGCAAGGGATTCAGAGTAGAGGGTGGCAGAGGGGGGCTGAATGCCCGAAATGTGGGATGGTTTTTAAAGACCTTTTCGTCTTTTTTTTGCCTAAAAGGGTTTTTCCTTACATTGGATATCGGGCGGTATTTGAGACGATGTCGTGATGCGGGGTTCGCTGCCATGGCTGGGGGGTAAAAATGGTAATGAGCCGGTCCTGGTTTGTACGCGAAAAACGCCAGTTGTGCGCACGGCTGGCTGCCGCGACGCGGATAGGCGATAATGGCCGACTAGCGCCAGCGGTGCAGATTCGGCTGTGGAGCGCGGATCTGGTTGCCTCTATTGATTATCTTGTATTCAGCAGGTCGTATGTCCTTCTTTCACCATCTCGATGAACGTACCCCCCTCAAGGGTCGTCTGGCGCTCAGCGTCGAGTACGACGGTACCCACTATTGCGGTTGGCAGCGGCTCAAGCACGCCCCGTCGGTGCAGGGGGCGGTGGAGAAGGCGCTGGCCAAGGTGGCGGGTGTGCCGATCACGTTGCATTGCAGCGGACGCACCGACTCAGGCGTGCACGCGACCCGCCAGATCGCCCACTTCGACCCGCCGGTGGAGCGTTCCGAGAAGGCCTGGGTGTTCGGCGGCAACGCCAACCTCCCCCGGGATGTGGCGATCCGCTGGATTCGCGAGGTGCCCGACGAATTCCACGCCCGCTTCAAGGCGTTGGGCCGGCGCTATCGCTACGTCATCCTCAACCAGCCGAGCCGCCCGGTGCTGGAGCGTGCCAACGCCACCTGGTGCCGCGACCCGCTGGATGCCGACGCCATGCACGAGGCCGCCCAGGCGCTGGTCGGCGAGCACGATTTCTCGAGTTTTCGTGCCGCCGGCTGTCAGTCGAAGACGCCCTGGCGCCACCTGCACTTTATCGAGGTACACCGCCACGGCCCGCTGGTGGTGGTGGACCTTCAGGCCAACGCCTTCCTGCACCACATGGTGCGCAACATCGTCGGCGCGCTGGTGACGGTGGGACGGGGTGAGCAGGGCACCGACTACATCGCGCGACTGATGGCACTCAAGGATCGCAAGCAGAGCGATGTGACGGCGCCAGGCTGTGGGTTGCACTTCGTCGACACCCTGTACGACCCCGAGTGGCAACTGCCCGCCGAACCCTTGGGGCCGAATCTGCTGGCCTTCCTGGGGGAGTGGACAGGAGAGCGCCCGCTGCCGGACTGCCCCATGGTGGAGTTTCGACGCGGACGTCCGATCGCCGAGACGCGCAGGGCGGTACGTGCCGAAGAGCTCGCCGACGGGCTCGGCGACGGTTTCGCTGAAGGACCTGCCGGCGCTTCGGCGGCGCACGCCGCGGACAAGGAGTCCTGATGATCGCTTCCGCGCACCGTACCCGCGTCAAGTTCTGCGGCTTTACCCGCGAAGAGGACATCGACGCCGCCGTGGCGTTGGGCGCCGATGCCTTGGGCTTTGTGCTGTGGCCCGGCAGCAAGAGGGCGGTCAGCCTGGGGCGGCTGGCCGAACTCGCGGCGCGGGTGCCGGCCTTCGTCACCCGGGTGGGGCTGTTCGTCGATGCCGACGACGAGACCATCGAAAGGGCACTGCCGTGTCTCGACCTGCTGCAGTTTCACGGTAGCGAGAGCGCCGAGGCCTGCGAGCGCTTTGCGCGCCCTTATATAAAGGCGCTGAGAATGCGCGACGGCCTCGATCTGCACGAGGCCGAACGCACCTACGCCGGCGCCCAGGCACTGCTGCTGGACGCCTATCGCCCAGGCGTGCCCGGCGGCACCGGTGACACTTTCGACTGGTCGCGCATCCCGTCGTCGCTGGCAAAACCTGTTATCCTCGCCGGTGGCCTGTCGGCGGACAACGCCGCCGAGGCGATTGACCGGGTGAGGCCCTTCGCCCTCGACGTCTCCGGGGGCATCGAAAGCGCGCCGGGCGCCAAGGATCCAGAGCGCATGCAGGCCTTTATGCGCGCGGTGGGGCAGGGCGACGCCCGCCGCTGACGCGGCAGCAGGCCCCACGCCCGGTAGCGAGCGACCATCACCGACTTTTTATTCAGCCAGTTTATCCGCAAGGAGTCCGACGTGAGCAAGTTCAGTGAACTGACCCAATGGCCTGACGCTCGGGGGCACTATGGGGCCTACGGAGGTCGCTTTGTCTCGGAAACCTTGAGCTTTGCGCTGGACGATCTGAGCCGCACCTACGAAAGCCTCAAGGACGATCCTGACTTTCAGGCCGAATTTGACCATGACCTGGCGCACTACGTCGGTCGGCCGTCGCCGCTCTATCACGCCCGGCGCTGGTCTGCGCAGCTTGGCGGTGCCCAGATCTGGCTGAAGCGCGAGGATCTCAATCACACCGGCGCCCACAAGGTGAACAACACCATCGGCCAGGCGCTGCTGGCCAAGAAGAGTGGCAAGCCCCGGGTGATCGCCGAAACCGGCGCCGGCCAGCATGGCGTGGCGACCGCCACCGTGGCGGCGCGGCTGGGCCTGCGCTGTGACGTCTACATGGGCGAGGCCGATACCGAGCGTCAGAAGCTCAACGTCTATCGCATGCGCCTGCTGGGGGCCAACGTCATTCCGGTGACTTCCGGTACCCGCACGCTCAAGGATGCCATGAACGAGGCGCTGCGCGACTGGGTCACCAACGTCGACGATACCTTCTACATCATCGGCACCGTGGCGGGGCCGCATCCCTATCCGCAACTGGTGCGTGACTTCAACGCGGTGGTCGGCCGTGAAGCGCGGCGCCAGTCGCTCGAGCAGTTCGGCAAGCTGCCTGACGCGCTGATCGCCTGCGTCGGCGGTGGCTCCAACGCCATGGGGCTGTTCTATCCCTTCGTCGAGGACGACGGCGTCGAGATGTATGGCGTCGAAGCCGGCGGCGACGGGGTCGAGACCGGCCGTCACGCTGCGCCCCTGGCCTCCGGCGCGCCCCGCGGTGTGCTTCACGGCAACCGCACCTACCTGATGTCCGACGAGGGCGGCCAGGTCAGCGATACCCACTCGATCTCGGCGGGTCTCGACTACCCCGGTGTCGGACCCGAACACGCGCTGTGGAAGGACGTCGGCCGGGTCAACTATGTGGCGGCCAACGACGACGCCGTGCTCGAGGCCTTCCGTGAGCTGACCCACGTCGAGGGCATCATGCCGGCGCTGGAATCGGCCCACGCCCTGGCCCACGCCAAGGTGCTGGCGCCGACCCTGTCGCCGGACCAGAACATCGTGGTCAACCTGTCCGGGCGTGGCGACAAGGACATCCTCACCGTTGCCAAGATCGACGGAATCGACCTGTAGGAGCTAGAGAATTCCATGTCTCGTATCGATAAACGCTTTCGTTCTCTCGCCGATCAGGGTCGCAAGGCGCTGGTTCCCTACATCACCGGGGGCGATCCCACCCCGGAGGTGACCGTCGACTACATGCACGCACTGGTCGAGTCCGGCGCCGACATCATCGAGCTGGGGGTGCCTTTCAGTGACCCCATGGCCGACGGCCCGGTCATCCAGAAGGCCTGCGAACGTGCCTTGAAGCACGGCACCCGTCTGACCGACCTGTTGGCCATGGTGGCCGAGTTTCGGCGTCAGGACGACGACACCCCGGTGGTGCTGATGGGCTATCTCAATCCCATCGAGCGCCTGGGTATCGAGCGCTTCGCCCGCGAGGCGAGGGCGGCCGGCGTCGATGGCGTGCTGGTGGTGGACATGCCGCCGGAAGAGGCCGATGAACTGGGGCCCTTGCTGGAAGCCGAGGATTTGGCGCCAATCTTTCTTGTCGCCCCTACCACTTCCCCAGAGCGTGCCGCTACAATATGCGCCCACGCGCATGGCTATCTCTACTATGTGTCGCTCAAGGGAGTGACCGGCTCGGCGAGCCTCAACGCCGACGATGTGGCGGCCCATCTGGCGCCGCTGCGCGAACTGACCGACCTGCCCCTGTGTGTCGGTTTCGGTATCCGCGACGGCGCCTCCGCCGCGGAAGTGGCTAAGGTTGCCGATGGCGTCATCGTCGGCAGTGCCCTGGTCTCACGCATCGCCGAGCACTGTGACGCTCCCCGCGAGGCCATCGCCGAATTGAAGGCGGTGATGACAGAGATACGCCAGGCCCTGGACGCCTGAGAGGCGATCGGGGAAGAGATTCGACCCTGTCGTCGGCCACCGCCGGCGACCGTAGCAACGGAAGACTTCTGACATGAGCTGGCTAGACAAGATTGTGCCCTCGGTGGGCCGCATTCAGCGCAAGGACCGCCGGGCGAGCGTTCCGGACGGTCTCTGGCGTAAGTGCCCCAAGTGCGAGTCGGTGCTTTACCTGCCCGAACTCGAAAAGCACCACAACGTGTGTCCCAAGTGTGATCACCATCTGCGCCTGACCGCGCGCAAGCGCCTTGACTGGTTCCTCGACAAGGAAGGTCGCGAAGAGATCGCCGCCGACCTCGAGCCGGTGGATCGTCTCAAGTTCCGTGACTCCAAGAAGTACAAGGACCGCCTGGCCGCGGCCCAGAAGGACACCGGCGAGAACGACGCCCTGATCGCCATGCGCGGTTCGCTGGATGGCCTGCCGGTGGTCGCGGTGGCCTTCGAGTTCACCTTCATGGGTGGCTCCATGGGGGCCGTGGTCGGCGAGAAGTTCGTACGTGCCGCCACTATCGCTCTCGAAGAGGGCCAGCCGCTGGTGTGCTTCTCGGCATCCGGCGGTGCGCGCATGCAGGAAGCGCTGTTCTCGCTGATGCAGATGGCCAAGACCTCCGCCGCGCTTGAACGCCTCAAGCAGGCCGGCGTGCCCTATATCTCGGTGTTGACCGATCCGGTGTTCGGTGGCGTGTCGGCGTCACTGGCCATGCTCGGCGATCTCAACGTGGCCGAGCCCAACGCCCTGATCGGCTTTGCCGGTCCTCGGGTCATCGAACAGACGGTGCGCGAGAAGCTGCCTGAAGGCTTCCAGCGCAGCGAGTTCCTGCTCGAACACGGCACCGTCGACATGATCGTCCATCGCCACGAGATGCGTTCGCGGCTGGGTGGGGTGCTGCGCAAGCTGACCCATCAACCTGCGGTAGGTATCGCCGACGACAGCGAGCCCGACCTGGTGGACGCCGCCGAAGCCGCCGAGCGTGACCTGGCGGTGGCCATGGCAGACAGTGAAGGCGCCCAGGCCGAGCACGCGCCGGAGACGGCCGAGCAGCAGACGCACAGCGATGAAGCCGATGCTGCCCAAGGCGAGGAGCCGAAGGACGGCGAACGCACCCAGGACACACCGCGCTAGCCCATGGACAACGACGGTCTGCCCACCACACTGGATAGCTGGCTCGCCCGACTCGAGGCCGCCCACCCCGTCGGCATCGATCTGGGCCTCGAGCGGGTCGCCTGTGTGGCACAGCGTCTCGGTCTGACCGAGCGGCCGATTGCACGCCGGGTGATCACCGTCGCCGGCACCAACGGCAAGGGGTCCACGGTGGCCATGCTCGAGGCGCTGGGACGGGCCCATGGGCTGTCCACGGCGGCCTACACCTCGCCCCATCTGGTGCGTTACAACGAGCGCCTTCGGCTGGACGCCAGCGAGGCCAGCGACGAGGTGCTGATCGAAGGCTTTGTTGCGGTGGAGCAGGCCAGGCTCGCGCCATCCCCGGTCAGCCTGACCTACTTCGAGGTCGGTACCCTGGCCGCGCTGTGGACCATCGCCAGGCGCCAGCCCGACCTGGCGGTGCTGGAGGTCGGCCTCGGTGGTCGCCTGGATGCGGTCAATGTGGTGGATCCGGATGTCGCCGTGGTGACCACCGTGGCTCAGGACCACGCCGCCTTCCTGGGCAACGATATTGCCATCATCGGCCGCGAGAAGGCCGGGATCATGCGTACCGGGCGTCCGGCGGTGCTGGGCAGTCGTGACCTGCCCTCGAGCGTTGCCGACCATGCCCGTTCGCTGGGTGCGCCGATCTTTGCGCTCGGCGAGGCCTTCGCCCATTCGGGCCGCCATGCAGGCCCTCAAGCAGCACCTTGTGCAGGACCTGATGGCGAACAGGGCGGCTGGTCGTGGCGCGGCAGCGACGCACAAGGCCAGCCGGTCGGCCTGGAACGACTAAGCGATCCCGGCCTGCCGCTGGACAACGCCGCTTCTGCGCTGCAGGCACTGTGGCTGGCCCTTGGTGAACTCGATCCAGACGCCTGTCGCCAGGCACTGGCCGAGGTGCGTCTTCCCGGGCGGATGCAGTGGCGCGGTAACTGGTGCCTTGACGTGGGCCACAACCCTCACGCCGCCAACTATCTGGCCGGGCGACTGGCCGAACGGCGTGAAGTGCAACGGGACGTCCAGGGGCGGACCCTGTGTCTGATCGGCATGCTCGAGGACAAGGACGCCGAGGGGGTCATCGCCGCGCTGTCGCCGGTGGTGGACGCCTGGCTGCCGGTGACGCTCGAGGGCGATCGCGGACGTAGCGCAGCCGACCTCGCGGCACGTATCGAACATCAAGGTGGCACCATCCTTCACCACGCCGATAGCGTCGATGACGGCGCCGACTGGCTCGAATCGTGCGTCGAGCCGGCAGATCGTGTACTGGTGACGGGATCCTTCTTCACCGTGGCTGCCATACTGGCGAGATGGAGCCGCCAGTCCAGTGGCGGTGGCGTCATCGAGGGAGCGACATGAAATACGGAATGCGTGAGCGGATCAGCGGGATCATTATCGTGGTGGCGCTGGGCGTCATCTTCGTGCCGATGTTGTTTGATGAGCCCGAATCCCCCGAGCAGCGGCCGGACCCGGTGCTGACCATCGACCCGCCGGTGGATGTGGAGCGCCGCGACGTGCCTGAGCCCACCCCGCCGGAAGGGCTTGGGCAGATTCAGGCACCGGTTGCCCCTGGCGAGGGCAACGCTTCGCAGGCCGACGAGGGCCAGAGCGAACCCTCCGAGTCCAGCCAGCCACAGCAGGTGGATCCTGAACCGGCGCAGCAGGTGGCCGAACAGGCGTCCTCCGAGCGCCAGGCCGAGCCCGAACCGGCACCCGAGGCCAGCCAGCCGCGGGAAGATCCTATCGCCGCCCTGGCGCGCCAGGCCGAACAGCGTACGACGAGCGGCCCCACCGCGGTGGAAGGCGGTGAGTGGGCGGTGCAGGTGGGCAGCTTCGGCGAGGCTGGCAACGCCCAGCGCCTGATGCAGAAGCTGCGTGACCAGGGTTACCCCGCCTACTCACGTGAGCGCAACAACTCGCTGACCACGGTCTACGTGGGTCCCTTCGGGGCGTCTGAGGACGCCGAGGGCGTGATGAGCGAGCTCAAGTCCCGGGAAAATCTGCAGGGGCTTCTGGTCAAGGTGGATAGCTGATGCTGGTGACATGGGTGGACTGGGTCTTCGTCGCCGTGCTGGCGCTGGCCGTGGCGGCGGGGTTCGTCCGTGGCCTGGTGCGTGAGGCGCTGGGCCTGGCCAGCTGGATCGTGGCGCTTTTGGCGGCACGCATGTTCGCCGAGCCGGTGGCCGAGGTGTTGGGCAACTGGATCGACAGTCCGGACGGCCGGCTTATCGTGGCCTTTATCCTGATCATCGTGATCACGATCCTGCTCGGCGGCATCCTGATACGGATGATCCAGGCGGCGGTGGAGTGGGCCGGCGCCGGCTTTCTCAACCGCCTGACCGGCGCCTTGTTCGGTGGGGTGAAGGCGGCAGCGGTGCTGACCCTGGTCACGCTGCTGATCGGCTTTACCCCGCTGGATCAATTGACGGCCTGGCAGGATGCCAGCGTGCGCCCCCACTTCGAGCAACTGCGCGACTGGGGCCTTGGCCAACTGAGTGATTTCGAGGGCAGCCTGCCGGACTTTCCCGAGTCCCTGCGCGAGCTGCCCCAGGCAGAACCATCGCCGCCGACCGGTGGCGAGGCAGAGGGATCTGCCATCGACGATGCGAAGCAAGGTGCCACAAGCACGCTCTGACTTCGCCAGTGACAGACGACTCTTGCGCTGGCCCCCGGGCGGCGTTTCACGGTAAATGAGGTAAGTTGAATGTGCGGTATCGTCGGCCTGATGGCCAAGCAGGCGGTTAACCAGGCAATCTACGACGCCCTGACGGTGCTGCAGCACCGGGGTCAGGACGCGGCGGGCATGATGACCTGGAACGAGGGCCGTTTCCTGCTGCGCAAGAGCAACGGTCTGGTACGTGACGTCTTCCACACACGCCACATGGCGCGCCTGAAGGGCAACCTGGGCATCGGCCACGTGCGCTATCCCACCGCCGGCTCGTCCAGCGAGGCCGAGTCGCAGCCGTTCTACGTGAACTCCCCGTACGGTCTGGCGCTGGCGCACAACGGCAACCTGACCAACTCCGAGCAGCTCAAGAAGGAACTGTTCTCCTCGGATCTGCGCCACATCAACACCAGCTCAGACTCCGAGGTGCTGCTCAACGTCTTCGCCCATGAGCTGGGTAAGCAGGGGCCCCATCTGCTGCCGGGCGACATCTTCGACGCCGTGCGTCGGGTGCACCGTCGTTGCCGCGGTGGCTACGCTGCGGTGGCGGTGATCAACGGTGTAGGCCTGGTCGCCTTCCGTGATCCTCAGGGCATCCGTCCGGTGGTCTTCGGCACCCGCGATCAGGGCGAGGGGCAGGAAGTGATGATCGCCTCCGAGTCGGTGGCGCTGGACGTCGGTGGTTTCGAGCTGGTGCGCGACCTGGCGCCGGGCGAGGCCATCTTCGTCGACATGGATGGCAACTACCACACTCAGTCCTGTGCCGATCGTCCGCTGCTTGCCCCCTGCATCTTCGAGCACGTCTACCTGGCGCGCCCCGATTCGCTGCTGGACGGTGCCTACGTCTACGGCACCCGCCTGCAGATGGGCCGCAAGCTCGCCGATCGCATCAAGAGCGAATGGCCGGATCACGATATCGATGTGGTCATCCCGATTCCCGACACCTCGCGCACCTCGGCACTCGAGATGGCCCAGCACCTGGGGGTCACCTATCGCGAAGGCTTCATGAAGAACCGCTACATCGGGCGGACCTTCATCATGCCCGGGCAGACCCAGCGCAAGAAGTCCGTGCGCCAGAAGCTCAACGCCATCGATATCGAGTTCAAGGGCAAGAACGTGCTTCTGGTGGACGACTCCATCGTGCGCGGCACCACCTGCAAGCAGATCATCCAGATGGCCCGCGACGCCGGCGCCAACAAGGTATACTTTGCCTCTGCCGCGCCTCCCGTGCGTTATCCCAACGTCTACGGCATCGACATGCCCGCCGCCAGCGAGCTGATCGCTCACGGCCGCAGCGAGGCCGAGGTGGGTGAGCTGATCGGCGCTGATCGTATCGTCTACCAGGACCTTGAGGACCTGAAGGCGGCCTGTCGTGAGGTCAATCCGGCGCTGGCCGAGTTCGACTGTTCGGTGTTTGATGGCAAGTACATCACCGGCGACATCGACGAGGCCTACCTGTCCGATCTAGAGGCTTCGCGCAACGATGGCGCCAAGCAGGATCAGAGCGCTGGCGATCACGCCCTGGTCGGCATGCACAATCAGGACGATATCGACTGATACCCAACAGCTAACCGCAGGGCGTCGTCGGTCGGCAGGGGGAGTGCCCGAAGGCGCTCTCTCTACCCGTCCGAGTCGACGGCACCCTGGCGAGTGATGGAGACGGATATGCTGGACCCGACGCAGGACGAATGGAACCTCGAGACCCTGGCCATCCGGGCGGGGCACGATCGCACCCAGGAGCAGGAACACTCCGAGCCGATCTTTCCGACCTCGAGCTTTGTCTACGGCAGCGCAGCCGAAGCGGCGCGCAAGTTTTCCGGTGACGAGCCGGGCAACGTCTACTCGCGCTTCACCAACCCCACGGTACGCACCTTCGAACGTCGCCTGGCGGCGATGGAAGGGGGCGAGCGCTGTGTAGCCACCAGTTCCGGCATGGCCGCCATCCTGTCCACCGCGCTGGCACTGCTTCAGGCCGGTGACGAGATCGTCGCCTCGCGCTCGTTATTCGGCTCCACCGTCAGCCTGTTCGACAAGTATCTCGGCAAGTTCGGTATCACCACACGCTATGTGGAGCTTTCCGATCTGGACGCCTGGGAAGTGGCGATGACCCCGGCGACTCGGCTGCTGTTCGCCGAGACGCCTTCCAACCCGCTGTCCGAGGTTGTCGATATCGCGGCGCTGGCCGAACTGGCCCATCGCCACGATGCCTTGCTCGCCATCGACAACTGCTTCTTGACGCCGGCGCTGCAGCGGCCGCTGTCACTGGGCGCCGATCTGGTGATCCATTCGGCCACCAAGTACCTGGATGGCCAGGGGCGCGCCATCGGCGGGGCCGTGGTCGGGCGTGACAAGGAGCTCGAGGAAGTCTTCGGAGTGGTGCGGACCTGCGGCCCATGCCTCAGTCCCTTCAATGCCTGGATCTTCACCAAGGGACTGGAGACGCTGAACCTGCGGATGAAGGCTCACGCCGCCTCGGCGCTGGAACTGGCGCGCTGGCTTGACGCTCACCCGGCGGTAGAGAAGGTTCACTACAGCGGACTCGAGAGTCATCCCCAGCACCAGGTGGCGAGCCGCCAGCAGCAGGGTTTCGGCGCCGTGGTCGGGGTCGAGGTCAAGGGCGGGCGCGAGCAGGCCTGGTCAGTGGTCGATGCCACCCGCATGCTGTCGATCACCGGCAACCTGGGGGATGCCAAGACCACCATTACCCACCCGGCGACCACTACCCACGGGCGTCTGTCGGACGAACAGAAGGCAACCGCCGGCATTTCCGAGAATCTGCTGCGCATCGCTGTGGGGCTCGAGAATCTCGACGACATCAAGGCTGACCTGGCCAGGGGGCTCGACGCCCTGGTCTAGAGGTTCGCCCGAGGCTGCCATGCTGGAGCCTCCCAATAGTGATGTGTCAAAGCGCTGCTTTACCACGACCGCCGCACGAGTCCGCTCGTCGGCGGTCGTTGCGTTACGGGGGAAGGGCAGCAGCCAGGCGCGCCATATCGCGGTTTTATCGTATCTATCGTTCGAAATTTTTCCACGGTTTGCCGTCTAAAGATGCGTTAAGCTCGATTTCATCGATTAATCAAAGGACGTTGGCATGTGGCGAAATTCACGCCAGGGGTGGGGCCTGTTCGCCATCCTGCTGCACTGGACAAGTGCGCTGGCGATTCTCGGTCTGTTTGCCCTGGGCTGGTGGATGACCGGTCTCGACTACTACAGCAACTGGTACAACCTGGCCCCCTGGTGGCATCGTGGCGTCGGCATGTTGCTGCTGTTCATTGTGGCTGGCCGTATCCTGTGGCGGCTGGTGCAGCCATCCCCCGAGGCCCACGGTTCAGCGCTTGAGCGTCGCGGAGCGGCGCTCGGTCATCTGGCGCTCTATCTGCTGATGACCACGGTGCTGATCAGCGGGTATCTCATCTCCACCGCCGACGGCAAGGGCATCGCCGTGCTCGACCTGTTTACCGTGCCCGCGCTGATCAGTGACCTGCCGGAGCAGGCCTCCCGCGCCGGCGTGGTGCACTGGTACAGTGCGCTGGCGCTGATCATCCTGTCGGCGGGCCACGCCCTGGCGGCCTTCAAGCATCACTACCTGGACCGTCAGGACACCCTGGTTCGCATGGTCGACCCGCGCCTGGCGCGTCGGGCCAAGCCTGACAAGACCACCGGGGAGCAGGCCTGAAGACGCCAACGTGACCTTGCGACCGCCGGCAAGTGTTGTCCGGACGTCAAGAATCGACCGGCCCGGGGCCGATGAATGACCCAAGGTCGGTATAGAGAAAGAGTGCTGACGCAATCACCGCGTAACCATCAAGGAGAGTGACATGTTCAAGAAGACCGCCATCGCCGCCCTGACCGCCGCCTCGCTGCTGACGCTGGCCCAGGCCCAGGCCGCCGACTACGCCATCGATTCTGAAGGCCAGCACGCCTTTATCCAGTTCAAGATCAGCCACCTCGGCTATTCCTATATTCTGGGTAGCTTCGAGTCCTTCGACGGTACCTTCAGCTACGACCCGGAAAACGTCGAGGCGGCGTCCGCCGAGGTCGAGGTTGATGTCACCAGTCTGAATACCAACCACGCCGAGCGCGACAAGCACATCCTGAGCGGTGACTTCCTCGACGCCGGTGAGTACCCGACCGCCACCTTTACCTCCACCGGCTTTGAATCTACCGGCGATGGCGAAGGTGTTCTGAGCGGTGACCTGACCCTGCATGGTGTGACCAACAGCATCGAGATGCCGGTGACCCTGCTGGGCGAGGGTGACGACCCCTGGGGCGGCTATCGCGCAGGCTTCGAAGGTTCCGCCGAGCTGGCGCTGTCCGACTACGACATCGACATGAGCAAGTTCCCCGAGCCGATGCACAACCTTGAGCTGTACGTGACCTTCGAAGGCATTCGTCAGTAACACGCCCTGCTCAACATGACGAAAGCCCCGGGACAGGTGCCCGGGGCTTTTGCCGTTGAAGGAGGCTGAGCGAGGGTTCGTTATGGCTTACCATAAGCGGCCTATCTACCATCCGGAGACACCGTGCACCTAAGTTCCGACTCTACCTCCCTGGGGCGCACCCTGTGGCAAAAGACCTGGCCGATGGCGATCGGAGTGTTGTCGCTGCTCGGCTTTCAGCTGGTCGACTCTGCCTTCGTCGCGCGCCTGGGCACCGCTCCCCTGGCGGCCCAGTCCTACACCTTTCCGCTGTCGTTTCTGATCATCGGCGTACAGGTGGGCATGGGGATCGCCATTGCCGCCTTGATTTCCCGGGCGCTGGGTGGGGGCGAAGACGACCGCGCCCAACGTCTGGGCAGCCTGTCGCTGATGATGGGGACAGTCGCCATCGGCCTGCTGGCGCTGGTGTTATGGGCCCTGCAGAGTCCCATCTTCGGGGCCCTTGGGGCCGACGCTCACGCGCGGGAGTTGATTCGCGCCTACTGGGCACCCCAGCTGGTCGCCGCCTGGCTGGGGGCGGTGGTGTACTTCGGCTACAGCCTGTTTCGTGCCCACGGCAACACCAGCTTTCCCGGCAGCATGATGGTGCTGACCAGCCTGGTGAACCTGTGTCTCGATCCGATTCTGATCTTTGGTATCGGCAACTGGGACGGGCTGGGCCTGCCCGGGGCCGCCTGGGCCACGGTGCTTGCCTTTGGCAGTGGCCTTGCCTTGCTCGGCTGGCAGTTGAAGGGGCGCCACTGGCTCGCGTTCGAAGGCCTCCGGGAGGAATGGCGGCTATCGGGGCGGTCCTTTGCGGGGGTCGCCTGTCCCGCCATGGTCAGCCAATTGATGCCGCCGCTGGCGGCGATGCTGGCGATTTCCACGGTGTCACGCCTGGGCGAATCCGCCGTGGCGGCCTGGGGACTTGCCAGCCGTCTGGAGACGGTGTCGCTGATGGTGGTGCTGGCGCTGACCATGTCGCTGCCACCCTGGCTCGGCCGCTGCTACGGCGCCGGCGACTGGGCCCAGGTGCACCGCCTGATGCGCCTTGCCCTCAAGGTGGTGGTGGTGTGGCAGTTGATGCTGGGTGTGTCGCTGGCACTGGCTTCGCCTTGGGTCGCCCGTGCCCTGGCCGGCACGCCGGAGGTCAGCGAATCGCTGATGGTGCTGATGCGCTTCATGTTGCCGAGCTATGCCGCGCTCGGGGTGTGCATGCTGGTGGTGTCGGCCGGCAATGCCCTCGGCTGGCCGATGCGCGCCATGCTGCTGTCTGCCGCGCGGTTGTTCGTGTTCTACCTGCCGTGCCTGTGGCTCGGTGTAACGCTGATGGGCGGTGTTACCGGCCTTGGGCTTGGAGCGGGGGTGGGCAACCTGCTGGCGGGAATTGGCGCCTACCTGTTGCTGCGGCGGACCCTGTCGCGTCCGAAGCGTAGTGGCAAGGGTGAAATGCAGGGTAGTTGAATCAACTGTTTTAAGGAACTTGAGAGAAAGTAAAGTCTGCGACTCGTAATAACTTCGATATCACCGTTCGCGTAAGGTGGCTAAAAAAGAATAAAACACTTCGGACTCGACCCTATACTCCTCTCATTGCAGGCCGTGGCCATTGGCCACGGCCTATCTCATGCTCAACGCCCGGGATCGGGACGGGCCATCGACAACGAGAACAGAGGAGTGGCGACATGAAGGTACTGGTACTGGGAGCGGGTGTCGTAGGGGTTACCACCGCCTATTATCTGGCCCGTCAGGGACACGAGGTAAAGGTGGTCGATCGTCAGCCCTCCGTGGCGATGGAGACCAGCTACGGCAACGCTGGCCAGGTATCCTTCGGCTTCTCCTCCCCCTGGGCTGCCCCGGGCATCCCCCAGAAGGCGGTCAAGTGGATGTTCCAGGAGCATGCTCCACTCAAGATCCAGCCCAAGATGGACTCGAACATGGGTCGCTTCATGATGCAGATGCTCAGCAACTGCAATCCTGACAGCTACGCCCTCAACAAGGAGCGCATGGTCCGCGTCGCTGAGCACAGCCGCGCCTGCATCAATGCGCTGCGTGACGAGACCGGGCTGCGCTACGAAGATCGCCAGCGTGGCCTGCTGCAGCTGTTCCGTACCGAAAAGCAGGTCGAAGCGGTGGGCAAGGACATGAAGGTCCTCGAGCAGTGCGGCGTGCGTCATGAACTGCTGGACGCCAGCCGCATCGCCCAGGTGGAGCCGGCGCTTGCCCGTGTGCCCGGCAAGTTTGTCGGTGGCCTGCATCTGCCCGACGATCAGACCGGTGACTGCCACCTGTTCACCAATCGCCTGGCCGACTACTGCCGCGAGAAGCTCGGTGTCGAGTTCATGTTCAACACCACCATCGAGCGGCTGACGCGGGTCTCCGGCAAGGTAGAGGCGGTGCACACCAGTGCCGGCACCCTGACCGCCGATGCCTACGTGATGGCGCTGGGCAGCTACTCGCCGTTCCTCGCCCGTGACCTGGACATCCGCCTGCCGATCTACCCGGTCAAGGGCTACAGCCTGACCCTGCCGGTGGTCGATGACGGCGGCGCGCCCCAGTCCACCGTCATGGACGAAACCTTCAAGGTGGCGATTTCGCGCTTCGACGACCGTATCCGTGTCGGCGGCACTGCGGAGCTGGCCTCCTACGACCTCAGCCTGGCCGAGAAGCGTCGTGCCACCATTTCCATGGTCGTGCGCGATGTGTTCCCGGAAGGCGGCGATCTGGCCAAGGCCGAGTTCTGGACCGGCCTGCGCCCGATGACCCCGGACTCCACTCCGATCATCGGCGCTACCAAGTACGACAACCTGTGGCTCAACACCGGCCACGGCACCCTGGGCTGGACCATGAGCTGTGGCAGTGCTCAGCTGCTGTCCGACCTGATCGACGGTCGTACGCCCGCCATCAACCCCGATGGTCTGGCCGTATCCCGCTACGCCGCCTGAAGCCTGAAGCAGTAGAGGCAAGACAAGGCACAACGTCAAGGGCACAACGCCAAGGCATAACGCCAAGGCATAACGCCAAGGCATAACGCCAAGGCATAACGCCAAGGCATAACGCCAAGGCATAACGCCAAGGCATAACGCCAAGACATAACGCCAAGACCCGCGCCTACCGATAGATAGCCAGAGCAGGGTGGTGCAGTAGCACCGCTAGCGACTCAGCCAACACAACGACACCCCGACGGGCCTTGCCCGCCGGGGTGTCGTCGTTTGTGGTATTCGACCACGGCGCGTCGTCAAATCGTGGCCAAACCAGGAAAAGGGTGGGGCGCACTCAGCGACGTCGAGGCAAAGCTCGAATCCCCGGATATGTCGGTATATGCTGAAAGGCAACAACTAAACTTAGCCAGAATGACAGACAGTCCAGCTCCATCCGGGCGTGGAAGCCAGGACGCCTTATTCAAGCCTGGTGGGTAGTGCTGATTTCATAGAAGGGTGTGGCATCAATCGCCAGGGAAGGGGCGTGTCTGTGTGACATTCTCCCGCGGTAGCCTGCCTGAAGGGTAATCGGCAACCGGAGTATCCACGCCGGGCCTGTGTCGATGCTATAGCAGATCCAATGGGCTGGATGTGCCAGCAAACCGAGTCGTGCAGGTGATGCCGACGACATAGAACTCCCGGGCGCGCAAGCTAGCTGCATAAAAGGACCGCAGTGACCTCGGCACGCGTCAGTACGGTGGGAAGCCTACGATGTTGGTGCGCGTGCTAGAAATCGAGCGGTCCCAACTCGACACCAAGAAACTTGTGGTACAAGAAGGCGAGAGCATTCAACGCAATCTTCTGCGTATTGACCGAGACACCGCTGTCGTTGGCGAGCGATGTCTGGAAGACGCGCACCTCGGGTGCACCCATCTCAGCAGGATGTCGGCGATGGTGATACAAGATGAACCGCTTTATCCAGTGCAGATACGTCTTTTCTGTTCGAATACTGTAGCCACGCAAACGTAGATCTCGGCGGATGGACTCCAGGAACGGGCTCTTGCTCATGTGTAGCCTCCCGAATACGGTAACTATACATTCATACAGCATATTGAGAGGCGTCCAGGTGCCGTGCCTGGAAAGCAACAGAAGAACGCATGTTTTCTCCGCACAAATTCCAGAAAAAAGGCAGAACATCAGAGAGATGTCAGCAGAGTCCGGTGGAATGTCAGGCACACTTTCGCAGGAATTCGAGCATGCGCGTATTGGCGACTAAGGGCGAAGAAGGCATAAGATGAATTTCTTGTTAGTATCAAGAAGATGTGAAGCGTTTTATGCAGGTCCGGGCGGCGTCAATTTAAGCAGGCATACAATTAAAAATGTTACATTTCTCGGAGAGATTATGGATAACTGGCTCTACTCAGAAGTTCTTAAACAAGATGACCTTCGAGTTCCAACATTTGCTAGGCAGAGCACAATCAATTGGATGAAGGCTCTTCGTTTTGAAATAGTGAATGAGCATGGTGTTTCAACTAAGGAACAGTTTGAATCTTCTCTTCGGCATTTTAAGGCTGCATACCCCAAAAGATTGAGGCCTTTAAATAACAGTATTGTTTTTGAATCACTGTACTCATCATTAACTAACAGCCTTGCTTTACAAACATCTGCGAAAAATTCCGACAGTGAATCTTGGATGCTTCCCAGTTCAATAGTTAGTTGGTATTACTCAGTTTATTTTTCCATATTGTCAATGTTTGGCTCTACTGGCCAAACAGTAGATGATAACCACGCTTCAGTTTATAGGGCTTTCGGTTCAAATTTGAGTGACCAAATGCCTCACCCCTTCAACATGAAAGCATCACATGTGAAAAATGAAGAGTACTGGTCAAAGCTTCCTCTGTATGTCTCTGCGAATAGCTTTAGTTTAAGTAAAACATTTCCAGAAAATGAAGATGCAGCAAGAGGTATGCTATTAGAGTATCTTTCTGGTACTGCTAAATACTATACATGGTTAACCAAGGAGAGAGTTCTTAAGAAATCTATTTACAGTGATTTTAGGACTAAAGTTGCTAAAGAAGATAGGAATAAACAATTAGCAAAAACAGTAGCCTTTATGCACTGTGCATTTCGCTACAGAGGCAAGGCTAACTACCGTGATGGTATATATCTTACGTATGGCAAAAGCTCCGCAGCTGAAACGAAGGCATTTCTCGAAGATATGGCAGTAGTATCAAAATTTGTGTTTATTTCAGGTCTGGCACTTGCATATAGATCCCCCCTAAACCCTGAAGTGGTTAATTTCATCAACGATGTAAACACAAACTTAAAAGGAATTGATAGCCTGAGTGATGATGAGTGTTTCTGGAGGGTGCTGTGAGCCAAAATGTAACAAGCGCAAACAGTCGGAAAATTTACTTGCTGGCGCTCCTAAATTTCCGCTGTTGCGGGCGTTAGCTGTCTTTGAAGCTCTGGAGTCAATATGAAATTTGAATCTATTAATTTTCAAGATAAATACACAAAGTTTTCTGAGCATTGGTCACCGCGTATTATTGCAGAAATGAATGACTATCAGTTTAAGTTGGTAAAAGTTGAGGGAGAGTTTGTTTGGCATGATCATCCTGATACAGATGAGGTTTTCATCGTTATGGAAGGTGTGCTTAACATAGAGTTCCGAGATGGCATGGTCACGCTTAATGCAGGTGAAATGTTTGTAATCCCTAAAGGCGTAGAACACAAGCCAAGCTCTAGCACCGAATGTAAGATCATGATTGTTGAACCCAAAGGTGTCGTTAATACAGGTGATAAAAGTAGTGAGCTAACTGCCGAAAATGACGTCTGGGTGTAAACTACAGCTAACAAAGCGTTTAAGAGTGACTCCCAACGTGTGCCGGTTTCGCTTCTCTCAAGTATGGCACACGTAGCTGCACACCTTAACGCGGCGTTACATGAATAGGAGGTTGAAGAGTGTTTGACAAGGCATTTGAGTTCATTTTTCAGGGAGAGTACGTCGCATTTTCCATCGCGATTGTTTTGGGAATTTTATTTAACCTAAAACATATCTTGTCCTTTGCAGACATCTATAAAAAGCGAAGAATCGAGCTATTGAAGGAAGCTGTGTCTGTATGTTCGATAAATGGAAACCTGAAGGTTCATTTCGAAGATGAAATAGAAAATGAATATTTTAGATTGGCTCATAAAGTGAAGATGCAAAAGGTTGTTAGGGATGCATGCATTGATTGGCATGTAAGACTGAATAGAGAGCTTTCGATCGCTCATTTTATAAGAGCAAGGAGCCATTTAGAGATAAATAATGGTGAATTAGAGGTAAAAATATCGACCTTCGACATGATTGGCTATTGGTACAATATTATAGCTGGTATTTTATTGTTGCTAATAGGCTCTCTGTTTCTGACGATGACTAATGCTATTCAATCACAATCGATAGTTGGAATTGTTTTTGTGATTGGAGTTTCTCTATTTTTAATATTCTTTGGATTATTTCTCTTGTCCCAGACGTTTTCAGTTGTTTCCGCAAAGAGGGTACAGAAGGCAATCGACTTATGTAACAAGTCACGGAAGGCGGATGCGTGAGACGCGCCGCTTCGTTCAGAGTTAGGCTTTGGAAGGTTCACCGTATGACGAAGAGAGTCGACGATAGATCGTCCAGCCATCTAGGTATCAGGTCCCGGATGATCGATCACGATAAGTTACGCGCCTTGGTCAAACAACTTTATGCAACGGTTAGCGAATTGGAAGCCATGTTTCCTGGAAGGCACTTTACGCCGGATGGACATATGGTTGGTAGTTTGGGGGAATGTCTCGTTGCGGATGCATATAATCTGGAGCTGATGGCAGCGTCCAACGAAGGCTATGACGCAGTTACTGAGTCCGGCCTGGAAGTCGAGATAAAAGCAACGCAGTCAAATTCAGTGGCGTTTCGAAGTCAACCGCAGCGTACGATCGTCATCAAAATCTTGTGCGATGGTACTTTCGAGGAAATCTACAATGGACCAGGAGACCTTGTATGGAGCCATTTCAGAGGTAAACGTCTACCGAGTAATGGTCAGTTTCAAGTCTCTGTCAACACACTCCGGAAGCTTAATGAAACCGTCGAGGAAGTAAGTCGTGTGCCAAGAAAAACACAGTCAGAATTTGGGAGTAAGGAGGGCTGAACGATCAGACATAGACTCACTTCTACGCTTGAGTCATCAGCTTGGTTTAGTACACTTTGACAATGCACCAGAGGCATTTGTACAACCTTCTGACGCGGAAAAGGATTTCCTTCTAAGCGCTTTAGATGAAACGGCTAGAGTTTTCCTGGTGGCAGAGATTGACGGCGACATTGTCGGCTTTGTAACAGCGAAAATTACGCGAAATGAGTCGATTCCGTTTCTGATAAGTAGCCCGATATGTCGAGTCGGTACCATAGTCGTAGATGAAGCCTCAAAAGGATCTGGTATTGGTCGTATGTTGATGTCCCATTGCGATGATTGGGCTAAAGCACAAGGCGCGGAGCAAATTAGGCTGGAGGTCATGTCCTTTAATGAAGATGCGGAGAGGTTCTATAAAGAGCTAGGCTACAAAGATCAATCTAAGACTCTGTGGAAGCCTGTAGAGTAGAAAAACGTGGGAGTTTCTTCATGTTATACAAGTCTATAGTGCGTCTGCGTTTCATGAGTCCACGTTTGAAGGCCTAGTGTATGTCTGTAGTGCACGTTTGGATTGAGCACCTTTAGTTGACTGACGATGCCTGTCAAGCTTGTTGGAACGCGGGATCACGCGGCTTGGCGGTCTCAATGAGCAAGTGCGTGTGGCATCGAACGGGACCTGCAGGGCCGCGCCATTTTTCCTACGCTGAATAGGCATCGGCATGGGCGATCGTCCTGTGGCTCAGGACGGATGGTGCTTAGCGCTATGGTGCCGTCTCGGTGGTATCCGGTATCGAATCGGTGAGCGGGTGGCTGAGGATGCATCAGGCTAACCGAGGCCGGCGATCAAATAGTGCGGTACACCCAAGTGTGCACTCGGTGCACGCGATGCATTCAGGCTCAGGTTCAGGCTCGGAGAGGTGGCGTATGACCAGGCAGATGGGGGGTCAGGGGCTATGTCTCTCGATTTGGCTGCTTGCTGGTTCGTCGGCGGCCCTGGGCGCGGGCTTGCCATCGGGGGAGGGCAGGGAGGCAGTCGAAGTGCAGTGCTCGGTGTGCCATCCGGTCAGTCGCATCAGCCAGAGCCTTGGCTACAGCCGTGAGGGGTGGCTCGAGTTGATGGGCACCATGGTGGATCTCTCGAGTGATCCTGCCCGCCGCGGGGCTATCGCCGACTATCTGGCGGAGCACTTTCCTCCCAATGAGCGACGGGCACCGACGTTGCTTGAGGGAGATACCGATATCAGCTTCCACGAATGGGTGGTGCCGACGCTCGGGCAGCGCTCAAGGGATCCGGCCGAGGCGCCAGACGGCGGGATCTGGTGGGCGGGCCAATGGGGAAATCTGGTGGGGCGCATTGATCCCATGTCCGGTGAGATGCGTGAATACCCGCTGCCGCCCGGCAGCATGCCTCACTCTGTGACGCTGGATCGTGACGGTGGTGTGTGGTTTACCGGCAACAAGAACGGGACGCTGGGGCGTCTCGACCCGGCCAGTGGTGATATCGAGGTGGTCGACATGCCTGACCCCTCGGTGCGTGATCCCCATACGGCGGTGTTCGATGATGACGGTCTTCTCTGGTTTACGGCGCAGCACGCCAATCGCGTCGGACGCCTGGATCCGCAAACCGGTGAGGTCGAACTCGTTGCCATGCCTAGCTCGGGGTCACGCCCCTACGGCATCAAGATCGATGCAGAGGGCACACCCTGGGTGGCCTGCAATGGCAGCAACTGCCTGGTACGGGTCGATCCCGACACCATGGCGCTTACCGAAATCGAACTTCCCCATCAGGCAACCACTGTGCGCAGGCTCGATATCGCCGATGACGGCATGATCTGGTACGTCAATTCGGGAAGGGGCCGGCTTGGGCGCTATGACCCCCGCAGCGGTGAGGTGCAGGAGTGGCCGTCGCCAAGCGGCGAGAAGTCTCATCCCTACGCGATCGCGGTACTCGATGGCGTGGTCTGGTACAACGAATCCGGGATGCGCCCCGATGCTCTGGTGCGCTTTGATCCCGTCACTGAGACCTTCCAGAGCTGGGCGATCCCGTCTGGCGGTATTTACGCCGGTATCGTGCGGCATATGCGACCGACCCGGAATGGCGACCTGCTGATTCATCAGAGCGCCACCAATCGCATCATTCGAGTCGAGATCAATCGCTAGGGGCCTCCGGTTGTTCCGGTGTCCGTAGCTCCCCTTCACGCACCCCGTCGAGAAAGCCTCTCGGCGGGGTGCCTTCGTTTGTTGACCTGATGGCTGATTGGACATCGTCACATTGATGAAGACGGTCTATGCTTCAAAGGCCAAGTTTACTTAGGAAGAGTGTTCTACGGGGGTAGTCATTCTGATTGAATCCATCAGGAATACTTGGTAAGTACTTGATAAATTAGCCGAGATGTTTGGTGTCCTGCGGTCGTGGCCCCGGTGCCTTTTTAAGCACATTTTATTCAGGGCTGCGCCGCCAGAAGCGCTTTCCTTTCCGTGTCAGATGAAAGAGGTCAGCGCGGGGACGCTGTCGGGGCGCCTTGCCCGTTATCCAAAGCTCCGGTGTCCGAGCATGTTTCCCTCCTGCCTCGCATAGCACCAGATTCCGGTCGCCTGCTTCCTGTTTCGGTGGGCTGACGTCCCGGAAGTCGACTCCCCCCGCTCGGTCATCGTTTCGATGACCCGGGTAGCGTTATTTCTCGCCGAGCTTCTTGTTGACGACCTGTACTGCGCTGCCCTGCGAAGTTGCAAACGTCATTCAACGTCAAGGAGCCAACACATGAACACGTCAAAAGACCCCGATCCCTGCCCATGCCGCTCTCAGGTGGGGCTGGGCAAGGATCGGGCGGAAGAGCTCGTGGTGGCCAAGGTGCCCCAGGGCTTTGAGGCCAACATCGATGTGCGCCTCGTTCCTGGAGGAGACTTCGCGCTCCCCAAGCGTCCTCTGCGCTGCCGTCCTCGCAAGGGAGCGCCCCGTCGGGATGCCGAGCCTCTTGCGTTACCAGAGGAGGTGATGAAGAAACTCCAGGAGGCCGACAAGTTGATGATGGAGTGGTTGGCCAAGGACGAGGCGAACGCGAGCCTATACATGGCGCGTCCTGTCGAGGCCTTGCTCAAGGCCGGTGTCAAATTGTCAAGGCAGGAGCTGAAGGCCGTCGAGCGGGCCCACGGGGAGGTCGAACAGACAGCAGTGGTAGGTCCCGGAGTGAAGGTGGCGGGTTTCAAGGCTGCGGCCTTCCCGCGTGGTCGTATCGGCGAGATCAAGCCGGGTGCGAAGCCGCAGGACGATGATGGCTTTGCTGTTCACAAGGAGGGCTAGTCATGGCACTGGATCGAACAGCCGGTTTTGACATGCTCGTTCAGATTTCCGAGAACGAACTCAACAATCAACTTGCCACGGCCTTCCTCGCCGGAGGGATCTTTCCACCCAGTATCAGCGTGCCAGTCAATGCAGGCGGTGTCAGCGGGAGCGCCGATCTGAATTTCGATACCCCCGTCGCCGACCTGGACCGCCCTCGGCCGAGAATGGGGCTGACCGTTCCCTTTTCCAATTCTCAGCTCCAGATCACCGCGCCCCTGGCGTTGACGGTCGCCCCGATCGGTGGCGCCATCACGGTGGTGGACAGTATCGCCATGGTGACCGAGGGCAGCAATCAATTCGCCACCATGGACTTCAATGCCGGTGCGCCCACGGTCAATGTGGCCTTCGATCCTGCGTCGGTGTCACTGCTTGAGCCGCTTCTGGATGTTGCGGGGCTGAGCCTCACGCAGGCGCAGAACATGATGGCGGGAGTCGTGCTCGACCAGCTTCAGTCCAGCATCGGTCGAATCGATCTGACGCCAGCGATCCCGGTCGTCGACGATACGGATGCGACAACCGTCTTCGACATCGATGTCACCACCGTGAACGATACCACGGCACTGGATCGTGATTGCCTTGCGTTCGGTGTGCGCATGTCCAGCGACGGCGGGGGTAATATCAATAACGTCACCTCCAGCTTGATCCCTGCCGGGAGCCAGTCGCTGGTGACGATGAGCAACTTCTGGTTGCTGGCCAGGGTAATGCGCCCACGTATCGCAAGCTCCATGGGCAGACCTGTCACCGATTTCGACACCCCCTTGAGGCTAAACCGCAGTATCCCCGCACCGGGTGGTCAGGGGACGCTTCGAAGTCTTGAGGCTCGCGTTGTCGCCAATCGCATTTCCGTCACGGGACGTGCCACCGACTCGGGTAGTGGTTGGTCGGCGGAGTCGAATTTCTCGTTCTTCATCGATATCGGTCTGGATGCTGGGGCGATCACGGTGACTGCCACCACGCCGGTGGTGGATACCGATGTGGACCTGGCCTGGTGGGTGTGGCTTGCCTCACTCGGTCTGGGAGGTCTGTTCGGCGGTATCGTCGGAGTCATCATTGCCGCCGTGGTGCTGGCGATTGTCGAGGCGGTGGCAGAAGGCATCGCCGATGGTCTGATTTCGGATGGCATCAGCGGGGCCATTGGTGGCCTGCCGGCGATCCCGCTCGGGCCGATCGGTGGTGGTCTGACGCTGTCCAGTATCGTCCTCGATGATCTGGAATTGCGCTCGAGCATCGTGCGGTCGGTCTCGGTGCCGGTAAAACACCAGGGCGGAAACGTCGGTCTCGGAGGGTTCTCGGTGGATCTGGACAGTGGCGCCCTCAGTGCGGGGGTGCTGCCCGGAACCGATCTCGCCTGGAATCCCGCAAGCGGCTTGAATGCCGTCGGTGGCAGTGGGCTGACGGTCACGGGGACCTCCTTCGGCGCGCTGACACCGGTGCAGATATCGCGCCTGCCGCTGGCAACAAGCCAGATGTCTCTGGGCCTGATACCCCTCACGTGGCCGCGATGGTTCCTGTTCATGCCTCACCATGAGGTGGTCTTCGGGATGCGCACGTCCGAAGGGCGCCTGGCCAAGTTACGTGCCTGGCGCCAGATCGATCAGCAGGGGGCACTGCATCTGGACTGGATCACCTTCGACACCCCGACGCCATCGCTGGATATTGCGGCACGATGGAGCGTGACAGAGCGCGGAGAGGTGACTGACTACATTGCGAAGGACTGTTCTCGTTGTCGTTCCAGCCCGGTGCGATGGTGCGGCGTGTTTGAAGCCTGGCCCAGGCTCACGGCCTTCCCGGTGGACTACGAGTGGTGCCTGTGTGGGCAGACCCTGGAACAGGGCGATGGCAAGGTGAAGAGCGCGGCAGGCATCATTACCTATCGACTGGAGGGACGACGGCTCAAGATCGCGACCGAAATGGGCCAGTTGTTCAAGTGCGAGCTGTGTGTCAGCGCCATCGATGCCCGTGGCCTGGAGCTGTACACCTGTATTCAGCTCAATCAGCCCGGTATAGAGCGACGCTGCCGTCCGTGCAAACCGACTCGCAAGGATGTGTCGGTCAATCTGTTGCCGGTGGCCGCTGAGCTTGCCTACTGGCGACCCTTGCTGCCGCGGGAGCCGCTGGTCGAGGTAGATCCCATCGGCTAGGCTCGAGCCCACAAGAAACGCAAGAAAGTAGAAGGAAAAGAGATGGCAGGAGGGGCCGGTACCCGAGCAGGGTTCCGGCCCTTTACTGATTGGTGAGTTCTGCGCCTCGGCGTAACGCCATCTGGTTGCGGGATTCCCCGCCTGCTGGCGAGGCAGCCTGTCGAGGGAGGCTTGACGAGCGCTTCGCTCGTCGACTTTTCGGGCAGCGCCTAGTGGCCGTGCGCTGAACGGCCAATGGAGGAGGGCAAGTAATGAAAGCAGTTGTTCAGGAAGAGATATCCGGTTGCGGTATCGCGACGTGCGCGGTTCTGGCCGGCGTAAGCTACGCCGAGGCCAGGAGCAGGGCCAAGGCGTTGGGCATCCACGCACAGGACCAGGCGCTCTGGTCTGATACCGCATACGTCAGGCGGCTGGCAACCGATCTGGGGGTCGAGCTGGGCGCCAGGGAGTTGCCGTTCGAGTCCTGGGAGGGGCTTCCCGACCTGGCTGTGCTGGCGATTAAATGGCGACGGGAGAGAGGGCGACCGTTCTGGCATTGGGTCGTCTTTCGTCGAGACGAAGGGGGAGAGAGCGTACTGGATTCGAAGAAATCATTGAAGCGTAATGTTCGACAAGACTTCGGTCGACTGAAGCCAAGATGGTTTATCGAGGCCTCCGTTATTTGAACAGGAGGAAAGAAATTTAGGCTCTCTTTTTTGTGGATTGTCTATCTGAGAACGTTGCATTTTTTTGATGTTGAAATATTTCGCAAGATTGTAGGTTATTGGAGCAAGACGAAAGTCGTTGCTACTAAAAAATATGACGACTCTTTAATCGTGGAATCTATCTTTCTTACGTCAGCATGCCCTCTTTATTGCGCTTTGACGTAGGAGAAAGCCATGTTTTTCTCAAGACCAATAAGGTGCATTGCATTGGTGCCTTTTATGGTGGGAGGAACGGCGGTAGCGGAACCCGTCGACATCGACTTCCAGGAAGTGACGAACCTTGCCGCCACTGTTTCTCCAGACGGCAGCCAGGCCGTCCTCGATATTCAAGGTGTGCTTTGGCGCCTGGACATGGCGTCGGGGGAGACGGTGAAGCTAACAGAGCCTGGTCTCGATCCGGCCAGGCCGCACTGGGGGCCGTCCGGTGACCTTATCGTCATGCAGGCCTACCAGCAGGGAACCTTCGATATCTGGATGATGGACAGCGATGGCGAAGGCTTGAAACCGCTCACGGGTGCGCCTTGGGACGAGCGCGAGCCAGAGCTTTCGCCCGATGGCAGTGAAATCGCCTTTGTGTCCGACCGGGGCGGTAGCTATGACGTCTGGACGATGACGCTGGAAACGCGGGCCCTTACCCAGTGGACCGATACGCCTGAAGAAGAGGCGTACCCCACCTGGGCGGCAGACGGCAATCGTATCGCCTACGTCGCCGATCGTACGAGTATCAAGGAGGTAAGCCGCGCAGGAGACATCCAGGCATTGGTCTCCGATATTCAGGGGATTGCCTACGCCCCTTCCTGGTCGGCGGGGGACAATGAGCCGATATCCTGGATTCGTTCGACTCCAGGCAAGACCGAATTGATGCTGGGCGACGAGGTGCGCCTCGACGGACACGATGTGTTCCCGTTCCGCGTGGACTGGCAGGCCGACGGCAGTGCGGTATTGGCGGCCGATGGCCAACTGATGCGCCTGGAAGCCGGGTCTGATGATCTGGTCCCGATTCCCTTCGCCGCCAGCCTATCGATCGACAGACCGAACTTCAGCCGCGAGAACGACCTTGTCGGGTTCGGGCGGCACCAGGTGAAGGGGATCGTGACGCCAGCGTTGCACCCCGACGGCAATCAGGTCGCCTTTGCCGCGCTCAATGACCTGTGGCTCATGCCGGTCGGCGAGGCTCCGCAACGCTTGACCAACGATGTCTACTACGAGTCCGACCCTGCCTGGTCGCCTGATGGGGAGCGACTGGCCTACGTCAGTGATCGCAGTGGCGCTCTGGACATCTGGATTCGCGAGATGGCGAGCGGCAAGAAGTGGGCCCTGACGAACTCCGATGAGACAGAGCTTTACCCCGCCTGGTCGCCGGATGGCTCGAGGCTGGTCTATCAGAATGCCTCGGGCGATACCAAGGTGATCGATATCGCGTCAGGTGAAAGTCGCGCTATCGTCGAAGGCATGTTTCAGCCTGGCCGCGCCAGTTGGTCGGCCGATGGCAAGCACGTCGCGCTTGCCGGTGTCGTGCCCTACACCAGCCGTTTCAGGGAGGGCACCAATCAGGTGCTGGTGGTCGATGTCGCGTCGGGTGAGCAGCGCTTCTATCCGGTTGCCGAGCATGCCTCCATCACCACTCGCTCCGACAATGGTCCCGTCTGGGCGCCTGACGGCGGCAAGATGAGTTTTGTACTGGATGGTGCGCTCTACGTGATGGATGTCTCCGCCGAAGGCCGCCCCACAGGCGAGCCGAGGCGAGTCGCAGAGGGCATCGCCGATTCTCCTTCCTGGAGCGGAGATGCATCCCGCTTGCTGTTTTTGAAAGATGGTCAACTCAAGATGGTGAGCCTCGACGATGGTGAGGTCCAGAACATCGACGTGAGGCTCGAGTGGTCGCCACAGGAGCTGCCTGAGAGCACGGTTGTGCACGTTGGCCGCCTGTGGAACGGCGCAAGTGACGAGGTGCTCACCGATGTCGACATCACGGTGGTGAACGGTCGAATTGCCGCCATCGGTTCGCACGATGACAGCAGGCCACAGGGTAATGTCATCGACGCCAGCGAGCTGACTGCGGTGCCGGGGCTGATCGAAGGTCACACCCACCAGACCTGGGGCAATCACACCTTCGGCTATGGCGCCCGGCAGGGCCGCCTTTTGTTGTCCATGGGGATCACCAGCACGGTCTCGGTGGGGGATCTTGCCTACCGAGCGGTGGGCGACCACGAGGCTATCGCGTCAGGGAAGCGTGTCGGTCCGCGCTTCTTCTACACGGGTGGCCCGCTCGATGGTTCGCGCATCTACTACAATGCCATGCGCCCGGTAGCCGACGAAGGCCAGTTATCGGCAGAGCTGGAGCGCGCCGAGGCCCTGGACTTCGATGTGATGAAGACCTATGTGCGGATGAACCCGGCCTTCATGAAAGCGGTATCCGATGAAGCGGGTCAGCGAGGGGTGCCGACCTATTCGCATTTTCTCGCCCCGGGCGTCTATCTGGACCAGAGCGGCACGACCCATCTGGGCGCCACCGAGCGGCTGGATTACTCGCGTATCGGCTCGCTGACGGGCAGGACCTATCAGGATGTGATCGATCTTTTTTCCCGGGCGAACATGTCGGTGGTGTCGACCTTCTTCGCGGTGGAGCCATCGCTGTTTGGCGACAACGACATTAGAGACGATGTCAGGGTCAAGGCGTTGGTCCCTCGGGCCGAGCGAGATGCCCTCCAGGAGGCCTTCGACAGCGACAGCTCCCCCGACAACTCCCACTTCCTGGCACAGTACGCGGATAATCCCGAAACGCTTGCTCGGATCGTCGAAGCGGGAGGGCGGCTGATCGCCGGCAGCGACTCCCCTCTGGACTTTGTCGGTTTCGGACTCCACAGCAATCTGCGTTGGCTGGAAAGCGGCCCCTTGACGCCGTTCCAGGCGCTGAGGTCTGCCACAGCAGTACCCGCCATGGAGCTTGGCCTGCACGAGCAACTGGGCACGCTGGAAGTCGGCAAGATGGCGGATATCGCCTTTGTCCGGGGGAAGCCGGATGAGGACATCCGTGACCTCATCAAGGTGGAAATGGTGATGAAGGGCGGTCATGCCTATCGCGTGGAGGACCTGGTGGCGCCTTTTTCCATGAATCTTGAATAGGTGCCTCGTCGCCATGAACAAGGGTCGTCAATTGACGGCCCTTGTTTCAGGATGCGGGTCAGCATGGCATCGGATGGGACCTTGTATCCTGACATTTTGCCGACATGGGGTATGTCATGAGGTATGGCGTCTGTGGACTTTTCCTGATGCTGGCGCTGTTGCCGGGAGGCGCCGTGGCCCATGATGATCCCTGGACCAGGGGCATCAACGAAGCGGCGGTGGGTTCGGGCTTTGACGATCCTTTTACGGAAGATATCAACGAAGCGGCGGTAGCAAGCGGGTTCGATGATCCCTTCACTGACGACGTGAATGAAGGTGTGATCGGCTCGGACATCGATGATCCGTTCACCGACGATATCAACGAAGGCGCAGTCGGATCAGGGCGCGACGATCCTTTTACCCCGGGTATCAATGAAGGCGCGGTAGGCTCGGGGTTCGAGGATCCGTTTACTGAACAGATCAATGAGGGGGCGATTGGCTCGGGTAGCGGTGGTTTCTGATCCGCTCTTGTCAGTGCGGGTCTCTGGCGCAGGTCTCTGGCGTCGGCGCAGGTCTTTGGTGTCAGCCTGGCATATGCACCGGGAAGGCCGTTGATATCGTCTCGTGCTACATTGCCAAGCTCGCCGTGGCGGATAGCGAGTTCCGTGACGGCCGCTGAGTGTATTGTCCATCGTCACTGAGGAAAACCGTTGAGTGCCATCGCCACCACACCGACACCGCCGTACTACGCGGTGATCTTCACCTCCACGAGAACGCCGGGGGATGACGGCTACGGCGAGATGGCCGAGCGCATGGTCGAACTGGCGGCACAGCAGCCGGGGTTTCTGGGGGTGGAGTCGGCGCGCTCGCCGGGTGAATACGCCGCCGGCATCACCGTGTCCTACTGGTCTGACCTGGCATCCATTCGCGCCTGGAAGGCCAACCTGGATCATCGCGAGGCCCAGGCCAGGGGCCGCGAGCGCTGGTATGCAAGCTACCGCGTCAGGGTGGCACTGGTGGAGCGGGAGTATGGACTCGACGAGACAGCGGGTATGAGCTGAGCAGCGACGTCGCTGTCATGACGCACCGCTAATATGACATGGCCAATGACAAGGCCCCGCCGGGCAGCTGCTGCACTGCAGCCCGGCGGGGCCTTGTCGTTCTTGCGTATTGGTCTCACGTGCCACGCCACTTTCACCCGACGGGGCTGGCGTTATCGCGTCGCCCTTGCTCAGTGTTGGGCGGTGAGTCTGACAGGGGAGTCGCTCTGGTCGAGGGTCGCGTCGCCGCAGGCGAGTGCGTCAACGATGGGAATGAGCTGTGTGATGACGGCTTCCACGCAATCGTCATCGTAGCGGCGGCCACGTCGCTTCTTGAAGCCCTGCTCGTACAGTCGCATATGGTGGGTGGCGCTGACGCCGGCCTTGTCCAGGCAGTGGGCGGTGCAGTGCATCTGGCAGCCGTCGAGTGCCACGATCGGTCGCCCGGATTGGGCCTTGCGCACCAGCCCCGGCACGCCGCCACCAACGCCCGAGATGCAGGACATCTCGGCGATGCCGCGATGGTCGAGCGCAACAGCAACGCTGTTGGCGAGCTGGGCCACGTCTGAGCAGCCGGAGCAGGCGTAGACCAGAGGAAGGGGTGAGGGGGTGGCCATGGTGGGCTCTCCTTGTCGGAACATTCTGGGGTGTGCTGTCGGTGTTCAGGTCGTCTCACTAGCGGGCGAACTGGCTCAGCGGCAGGTAGGGATAGCGCTGGCCGGGCACCACCTGCTGGCCAGGGGGCACCTGGAGGTAGCCGTCGGCTTGTGCTGCACTCTTGAGCATATTGGAGCCCTGGTCGCCGGCGATCCTGGCCACCGGGGCGATGTCGCTGTGATCCAGGCGGACGCGCAGCCACTGGGTGCGGGTGCGGTTGGCGCGGTAGGTGAAGCCTGCGTGCACTGCAAAGCTCGCCAGCGGGGCGATGGTTCGTCCCTGTCGGCGATGCAGTACCGCCAGGCCCAACAGGTGCCAGGCGACCAGGGCAGCGGTGGGGTTGCCGGGAAGTCCCAGCAACGGGGTGCCGGTAGACGGGGACTGGCCGATGTAGCCCAGGGTGAAGGGCTTGCCGGGCTTCATCGCCACGCCGCTGAGGCAGATGCCGCCAAGGCGCTCGAGGCAGGGCCTGACGTGGTCTTCCTCACCCACCGAGACGCCGCCGGTACAGACGATCAGATCGGCCTGGCGGGCGGCGAAGGTCAGCGCTTCTTCCAGCGCCGTGGCGCTGTCGCTGATGTTGCCAAGGTCGACAAGCTCGGCGTTGTGATCCTGCAGCAGGGCGTGCAGCATGCCGGCGTTCGAGTTGTAGATCTGGCCCGGGGCCAGCGGCTTGCCGGGCGTGACCAGCTCCGAGCCGGTACTGATGACGGCGACGCGCACCCGACGCCGGCAGGGCACCTCGGTGATGCCCTGGGCCGCCAGCAGCGCCAGGCGGATGGCATCGAGGGGCTCACCTGGCTCGAGCAGAGCCGCTCCCTGGGTGAGCTCTTCGCCGCGTCGCCGGATATGGTCTCCCAGGTGCAAGTCAGTGGGAAAGTGGATCTGGCCGGCGTCGTCGATCCGTACCTGTTCCTGGGGCACCACCACGTCGGCACCGCGGGGAATCGGTGCGCCGGTGAAGATGCGCGCACAGCCGTCGAAGGGCAGGGTGATCGGGGCGGCGCCGGCGGGCACCCGGGCCACCACCGGCAGAGCAAGCCGGTGCTTGAGGTCGGCCAGACGCAGGGCGTAGCCGTCCATGGCGCTGTTGTCGATGCCGGGAACGTCGTGCAGCGCCTTGAGCGGCGCGGCCAGGATGCGGCCACGGGCGTGGGTCGTTCTCAGCGTCTCGGTGTCCTCCAGCGGGCGGGTCAAGGCGATGACCTGCTCGCGGGCCTGCCAGGGATCGATCAGGGTGCGGCCCCTGGTCGGTGTGTCACAGCCGCAGGTCTCGCTCATGGGGTGACCTCCAGGGCTTCGTGTCGAGCCGTCATCCCGTTGACTGAAGCGACGTGGTGATCGGCGCTGCGGCTGGTGCAGCGCTGGCTGTCCTTCACCACCATGGCGACGAAGTTGCAGGGCCGGGTGCGGGCGTCGAGCTGGGCTGCAAGAATGTCGTCCCAGGCCATGGCGCAGGCCTTGGGCGAGCCGGGCATGGAGAACACCAGGGTGCGATCGATCACCCCGGCCACGGCGCGGGACTGGATGGTGGAGGTGCCGATGGCCTCGAAGGAACGCAGACGAAAAAGCTCGCCGTAGCCTTCGACGACCTTGTCGAACAGTACCGTCAGTGCCTCCGGGGTGTTGTCACGGGCGGTAAAGCCGGTGCCGCCGTTGACCAGCACCACCTGGATGTCGGAACGGATCACCCAGGCGCTGACCTGGGCGCGAATGCGATAGATGTCGTCGGGGACCAGGGCGCGCTCGGTCAGGCGGTGCCCGGCGCCGGCTAACCGGTCTGCCAGCAGGTTGCCGCTGCCGTCCTCGTCCAGGCCACGGGTATCGGACACGGTGAGGATGGCGATATCCAGCGGGGTGAACACGGCGCACGTGGACGTATGAGACATGCAAGGACTCCGGTGGAGAGAACGTGAAGGGAGCCCGCCGGACCCTGAGGTCTGGCGGGGGTGTCAGGTGGGAGGGAAAGGGGGAGTCGCACGCGTCGTTCGCTAGTGGCGCCTGGTCGGCGCTCTGTCTGTGCTCTTTCAGCGACCTGTCAGCGCCCTTATCAGCGCATCAGGGGACCGTCGACGTCATCGTCGGCCAGGGTGAAACCCTCGACGCCGATCTCGCTTTCCAGCGCCAGCAGGTAGTGGCGCAGGGCGACTCGGGTGGCTTGTTCGGTCAGCTCGTGGGCGACCCTGTCCTTGACCTCGGCGTAGGGCAGTGGCTGGCGCTCCAGACGAGCGTCGATGACGACCACGTGCCAACCGTAGCGTGACGGCAGCGGACGCTCGTGCAGGCCTTCGGGCAGGGGTTCCAGTGCGCGGTCGAGCTCGCTGACGGTCTGGCCGCGGCTGACCCAGCCAAGGCTTCCGCCTTCGTCCTTCGATGGGCACTGCGAAAACCGCTGCGCCATTTCATCGAAGCGTTTGGGATGCTGCTTGAGGGTGTCGATCAGCCCTTCGGCCTTCTTGAACTGCTCGTCGCGGGCGTCCAGGTCGTCGGGGGCTGCCGCCAGCAGGATATGCCGGACCTTGAGACGGGTGGGCTCGCAGAAGCGTTCGGGGTGAGCCGCGTGAAAGCGTACGCAGGCCTCTTCATCGGGCGGGGGGACTTGCAGTTCCTGATCCAGCATCACGGCGATCGCACGCTCGTCGGGCTCGTGCAGCGAGCCCGTCTCGATGCCCAGGATCTCGGCGCGCTGGCGCAAGAGTTCCTGGATGACCAGGGCGCGGGCCGCCGCCTTGGCGGCGGCCTCGCGATCCGTTGACGGATGGAACTGCATCTCCCCGGCGATGGCTTCCTCGCCGATCACGCTGTCACCAACACGAATGCTGGGAACCGTTGTGTGCGGCAGGGTTTCCACGGGGATGGTTTGCATGACATGCCTCCTCAGGCACGGCGCCGGACGATCTGGTAGCGACGCCCCAGGTAACCCAGGGGAGCGCTCCAGGCGTGAACCAGGCGAGTGAACGGGAACACCAGCACAATGGTCAGACCGACCAGAATGTGCAGGTGATAAATGAAGCCAATGCCTTCGAGGTGGGTGGCGGCGCCGCCCTGGAAGAAGACGATGGCCTGTGCCCATTCGGCAAGCTTGATCATCACGCCGCCGTCCAGGTGATGCAGGGCGGCGGGAATGGTCAGCAGGCCCAGGGTGACCTGAACCACCAGCAGCACGATGATCAGGTTGTCCATGAAGCTGGAGGATGCCTTGACCCGTGGGTCGGTGAAGCGGCGATGCAGCAGCATGGCGCCACCGATCAGACAGGCGATACCGGCAAGGCCACCGACCAGGATGGCGAACACCTGCTTGGTGCCGGCGCTGATGAAGGGAGCGTAGACCCAATGCGGTGTCAGCAGGCCGACCAGGTGACCGAAGAAGATCACCAGGATGCCGACGTGGAACAGCGGACTGGCCAGGCGCATGCGCCTGGACGACAGCATCTGGCTCGAGCCGGTCTTCCAGGTGTATTGGCCGTGGTCGAAGCGCAACAGGCTACCGATCAGGAAGACGCTGCCCGCCAGGTAGGGATAGAGGCCGAACAGCAGGGTGTGCAGGTAGTTCATGACAGACCTCCAGTGGGTCGAGAGGGCATGGCATCGGGGAGGCGAACGGTGTCGGGCTGGATACTGCCCCGGCGTTCGGCGAGGCGCTTGCCCTCGGCGGAGGTCAGCGCGCAGTCCTGGTCGGATTCGGCCGAGAAACGCACGGCCTCCTCCTCCCACACGGCGTCGAGGGCGGCAGGGGTGTTGTCGGCCGGTTCTTCCTTGACCGCTTCGCGGTGGAGGTCCACCTGATCCTCGGCGCCGATCAGCGACAGCAGGGTCAGGGTCACCAGCGCCTGGTCGCACTGCTTGGTCTCCAGACGGGCGGTGATGAGCGCCAGGATATGGCTGACGTCACCGATCCAGCGGGCCACCTCATCACCCTCGCGGGTGGAGAGGAACTCGAGCAGCAGTGGCAGGTGGTCGGGAAGCTCGCGGCTGTCGAGGGCAAAGCCGGCATCCTCGTACTCGCCGAGCAGGTCGACCATCGCCTGGCCGCGGTCGCGGGATTCGCCGTGGACGTGCTCGAACAGCAGAAGCGAGGTGGCGCGGCCACGATCGAACTGGGCGACGTAGGCCGCCTGGACGTCCAGCAGGCGGGCATCCGCCAGGCGATCACACCAGTCGAGCAGTGCCTGCCGGGGGGCTCCCCCCGGCAGTGGCATGGCGGCGATCGCCGCCTTGACCTCGGCACGCCCCTCGATCAGTTCCCGGTCGGGATAGTCGAGCAGCCGGGCCAGGGCGCGCAGACCCTGGGCGAGTGGATTAGTCATGCTCGACCTCCGGATGGCTGGGGTCGTACTGCTCGACGTTGACCAGGGTGGTGGTCTGCTTGCGTCCGCCGAACAGGCTGGTCTTGTCGCTGCCACCCTGGCAGCCGTTGCCGAAGGTGAAGCCGCAGCCGCCACGCTCCGGGAAGGCCTCGCGGGCCTGCTCGCGGTGGCTGGTCGGGATGACGAAGCGGTCCTCGTAGTTGGCGATGGCCAGGTAGCGGTACATCTCCTCGACCTGGGCCTCGCTCAGCTCGACCTCGTCGAGCACGTCGTGGCGCAACTCACCGTCCACGTGCTTGCCGCGCATGTACTCGCGCATGGCCATCATGCGCTTGAGCGCGCGAACCACCGGCGCCTCGTCACCGGCGGTGAGCATGTTGGCCAGGTACTTCACCGGGATACGCAGTGATTCGACCTTGGGCAGCACGCCGTCGGTTTCCACGTGGCCACCGTCCACCGCCGACTGGATCGGCGACAGCGGCGGCACGTACCAGACCATCGGCAGGGTGCGGTACTCCGGGTGCAGCGGCAGCGCCAGCTGCCAGTCCATGGCCATCTTGTAGACCGGGGACTCCTGGGCCGCCTTGATCACGTTGTCATCGATACCGTCACGCTTGGCCTGGGCGATGACCTCGGGATCATTGGGGTCGAGGAAGATCTCGCACTGGCGCTTGTACAGGTCGCGCTCGTCCTGGGAGGCGGCAACCTCCTCGATGCGATCGGCGTCGTAGAGCAGCACGCCCAGGTAGCGGATGCGACCGACGCAGGTCTCGGAGCACACCGTAGGCTGGCCCGACTCGATACGCGGGTAGCAGAAGATGCACTTCTCGGACTTGCCGGACTTCCAGTTGTAGTAGATCTTCTTGTACGGACAGCCGGACACGCACATCCGCCAGCCGCGGCACTTGTCCTGGTCGATCAGGACGATGCCGTCCTCTTCACGCTTGTAGATCGCACCGCTCGGGCAGCTGGCCACACAGGCCGGGTTGAGGCAGTGCTCGCACAGGCGCGGCAGGTACATCATGAAGGTGTTTTCGAACTGGCCGTAGATGTCCGCCTGGATCTTGTCGAAGTTGGCGTCCTTGCGGCGCTTGGCGAACTCGGTGCCGAGAATCTCTTCCCAGTTCGGGCCCCATTCGATCTTCTCCATGCGCTGACCGGAGATCAGCGAACGGGGACGCGCCACCGGCTGGTGGCGGCCCTTCTTGGCCTGGTGCAGGTGCTGGTAGTCGAAGGTGAACGGCTCGTAGTAGTCGTCGATCTCCGGCAGGTCGGGGTTGGCGAAGATGTTCGCCAGCACCCGCCACTTGCCACCGATGCGCGGCTCGATGGTGCCGTCCTCGCGCCTCAACCAACCGCCTTTCCAGCGCGCCTGATTCTCCCACTCCTTGGGATAGCCGATGCCCGGCTTGGTCTCGACGTTGTTGAACCAGGCGTACTCGACGCCTTCACGACTGGTCCAGACGTTTTTGCAGGTCACCGAACAGGTGTGACAGCCGATGCACTTGTCGAGGTTGAGCACCATGCCCACTTGGGAACGGATCTTCATTTCACTGCCTCCTGGGCGCTGTCCTGTCCTTCGCCGTCCAACCAGTTGACGTGCTTCATCTTGCGCACCATGACGAACTCATCGCGGTTGGAGCCGACGGTGCCGTAGTAGTTGAAGCCGTAGGAGAGCTGTCCGTAGCCGCCGATCATGTGGGTCGGCTTGGGGCAGACGCGGGTGACCGAGTTGTGGATACCGCCACGGGTGCCGGTTACCTCGGAGCCGGGCACGTTCACGATGCGCTCCTGGGCGTGGTACATCATCGCCATGCCGGTCTTGACCCGCTGACTGACCACAGCGCGGGCGGCGATGGCGCCGTTGGCGTTGTACAGCTCGATCCAGTCGTTGTCCTCAACACCGATGGCGACCGCGTCCTCCTCGGACAGCCAGACGATGGGGCCGCCACGCGACAGGGTCAGCATCAACAGGTTGTCGGAGTAGGTGGAGTGGATGCCCCACTTCTGGTGCGGGGTGATCCAGTTCAGCGCGATCTCCGGGTTACCGTTGGGCCGCGGCATCGCCATGGCCTTGGTGGCCTTGGTGTCGATGGGCGGACGGTAGACCAGCAGGCTCTCGCCGAAGTCACGCATCCAGGCGTGATCCTGGTAGAACTGCTGGCGGCCGCTGACGGTACGCCAGGGGATCAGCTCGTGGACGTTGGTGTAGCCGGCGTTGTAGGACACGTGCTCGTCTTCCAGGCCAGACCAGGTCGGGCTGGAGATGATCTTGCGCGGCTGGGCCACCACGTCGCGGAAGCGGATCTTCTCCTCTTCCTTGGGAACCGCCAGGTGGGTGTGGTCGCGTCCGGTGATCTTCGACAGCGCGTCCCAGGCCTTCACCGCCACCTGACCGTTGGTCTCCGGTGCCAGCGCCAGGATCATCTCGGCGGCGTCGATGGCGCTTTCGAGTCTTGGCTGGCCCTTGGCCGGACCCTCGAGCTTGACGTGGTTGAGACCACGCAACAGCTCGACTTCCTTGTCGGTGTTCCAGCCGATGCCTTTGCCACCGTTGCCGATGCTCTCGAGCAGCGGACCCACCGAGGTGAAGCGCTCGTAGGTCTCGGGGTAGTTGCGCTTGACCTCGATCAGGCTCGGCATGGTCTTGCCGGGGATCGGCTCGCACTCACCGCGCTTCCAGTCGAGCACTTCGGGCTGGGCCAGCTCGCCGGGGCTGTCATGCTGCAGCGGCAAGGTGACCAGGTCGGTTTCCTCGCCCAGGTGGCCGGGGCAGACCTGGGAGAATCTCTTGGCGATGCCCTTGTAGATGTCCCAGTCGCTGCGCGCTTCCCAGGCCGGATCGGTGGCGGCGGTCAGCGGGTGGATGAAGGGGTGCATGTCCGAGGTGTTGAGGTCGTCCTTCTCGTACCAGGTCGCGGTGGGCAGCACCACGTCGGAGTACAGGCAGGTGGTCGACATGCGGAAGTCCAGGGTGGTGAACAGGTCCACCTTGCCCTCGGGGGCCTCGTCGTGCCAGGTGACTTCCCGGGGCATGGCGCCGCCGGATTCGCCCAGGTCCTTGCCCTGCAGCCCATGGCGGGTGCCCAGCAGGTACTTGAGCATGTACTCGTGACCCTTGCCCGAGGAGCCCAGCAGGTTGGAGCGCCACACGAACATGTTGCGCGGGAAGTTCTGGGGGTTGTCCGGGTCCTCGGCGGCGAAGCCAAGACGGCCCTGCTTGAGCTGGCTGACCACGTAGTCGGCGGTGGACATGCCCGCTTCACTGGCGGGGCCTGCCAGGCGCAGCGGGTTGACCCCGAGCTGCGGCGCCGACGGCAGCCAGCCCATGCGCTCGGCGCGCACGTTGAAGTCGATCAGGCTGCCGTCGTACTTGTCGGCCTTGGCCAGCGGCGACAGCAGTTCCTTGACCTCGAGCTTCTCGTAGCGCCACTGGCTCGAGTGGTTGTAGAAGAACGAGGTGCCGTTCATGTGGCGTGGCGGACGCTGCCAGTCCAGGCCGAAGGCCAGCGGGGTCCAGCCGGTCTGGGGACGCAGCTTTTCCTGGCCCACGTAGTGGGACCAGCCGCCGCCGGACTGACCGATACAGCCGCACAGCACCAGCATGTTGATCAGGCCACGGTAGTTCATGTCCATGTGGTACCAGTGGTTCATCCCGGCACCGACGATGATCATGGACCGACCCTGGGTCTTGTCGGCGTTGTGGGCGAACTCGCGGGCGATGCGGATGCACTGGTTGGCGGGTACGCCGGTGATCTTTTCCTGCCACGCCGGGGTGTAGGGGCGCAGCTGGTCCAGTGCGGTGGCGCCGTCGTCCTCGCCTTCGCCGCCGAGGCCACGGTCGATACCGTAGTTGGCGCACATCAGGTCGAACACGGTGACCGCCAGCACTTCCTTGCCATCGGCCAGGGTCAGCTTCTTGGCCGGCAGGCAGTGGTGCAGCACCTCGTTGCCTTCGACGTGGTCGAAGTGCTCGTGGGCGATGCCACCGAAATAGGGGAAGGCCACCTTGGCGACGCTGTCGTGGGTGTCGGCCAGCGACAGTCGCAGGTCGATCTCCTGGCCGTCGGCGTCCAGTGACTCAAGGCTCCACTTGCCCTTTTCGTCGTCGCCGTTCTCGCCCCAGCGGAAGCCGATGGAACCGCGCGGCACCACCAGCTGGTCACGGGTCTCGTCCCAGGCGACGGTCTTCCACTCAGGGTTGTTTTCCTGGCCGAGCGAGGCGTCGAAGTCGGCCGCACGCAGCTGCTTGCCCGGGGCGTAGGTGCCGTCCTCGCGGGGCTCGAGGGCCACCAGGAAGGGCATGTCGGTGTAGCGCTTGACGTAGTCGGTGAAGTAGACGCTGGGCGAGGCGAGGTGGAATTCCTTCAGGATGACGTGGCCCATGGCCATGGCCAGGGCGGCGTCGGTGCCCTGCTTGGCGGACAGCCATTCGTCGGTGAGCTTCGAGACCTCGGCGTAGTCCGGGGTGATCGACACCGTCTTGGTGCCCTTGTAGCGCACTTCGGTGAAGAAGTGGGCGTCCGGGGTACGTGTCTGGGGCACGTTGGAACCCCAGGCGATGATGTAGCCGGAGTTGTACCAGTCGGCGGATTCCGGCACGTCGGTCTGCTCGCCCCAGGTCTGGGGGGAGGCCGGCGGCAGGTCGCAGTACCAGTCATAGAACGACAGGCAGACGCCGCCGATCAGCGACAGGTAGCGGGCGCCGGCGGCGTAGGAGACCATCGACATGGCAGGGATCGGCGAGAAGCCGATGATGCGGTCGGGACCGTAGGTCTTGGCGGTGTAGACGTTGGCCGCCGCGATCAGGGTCTGTGCCTCGTCCCAGTCGGCGCGGACGAAGCCGCCCATGCCGCGGGCACGCTTGTACTGATTGGCCAGGACCGGGTCCTCGACGATGGAGGCCCAGGCATCCACCGGGTCGGCGTGCTTGTCCAGCGCGCGTCGCCACAGGCTGACCAGCTCCTGGCGAATCAGCGGGTACTTGAGGCGGTTGGCACTGTACAGGTACCAGGAGTAGCTGGCGCCACGTGGGCAACCGCGGGGCTCGTGGTTGGGCAGATCGGCGCGGGTACGCGGATAGTCGGTCTGCTGGGTTTCCCAGGTGACCAGGCCATTCTTGACGTAGATCTTCCAGCTGCACGAGCCGGTGCAGTTCACCCCGTGGGTGGAGCGCACGATCTTGTCGTGCTGCCAGCGGGCGCGATAGCCGTCTTCCCAGTCACGTGTCTCTTCGCGGGTTTCGCCGTGTCCGTTGGCGAATTCCGGAGGACGTTTGGTCAGGTATCTCAGGCGATCGAGAAAATGACTCATGGAGGTCTCCTCAAAGGCCCCCCGAAGGGGGCCTGGCTAGACGGTCCTTGTGGACTCGAATGTCACGGTCTTGACGGGAACGTCAGTGCTGGGTCTGAGCCGCACCGGCGCTTGGCTTGCGGGTGGGACCCGCATCCAGGTTCAGTTCGATCTCCGCGCCCTTGCGGCTGTAGTAGAACCAGGTCAGGGCGGTGCAGAACACGTAGAACACGATGAAGCCGATCAGCGCCGCCTCGGCGCCGCCGGTCAGCGAGATCGAGGTACCGAAGGACTTCGGAATCAGGAAGGCGCCGTAGGCGGCGATGGCCGAGGTGAAGCCGATGGTGGCAGCGGATTCGCGCTCGGCGTGGACCAGCTGCTCGGCGGCGGTCAGGTTCGGCATCAGCCGCGGCACTTCCTTGCGGAAGATCGACGGGATCATCTGGAAGGTGCTGGCATTGCCGACGCCGGTGGCGAAGAACAGCAGCATGAAGGAGGCGAAGAAGCCGTAGAAGGCAATCGACATGTCCTTGTTCATCAGGAAGAACAGCACGCCGATCACGCCGCCGATCATGGTCAGGAAGGTCCAGAAGGTGACCCGGGCACCACCGAAGCGGTCGGCCAGTCCACCGGTCCAGGCACGACTCAGGGCGCCGACGAACGGGCCGAGGAAGGCGTACTGGAGGGCATCGATGGCCGGGAACTGGGTCTTGGTCAACAGCGGGAAGCCGGCGGAGAAGCCGATGAAGCTGCCAAAGGTGCCGGTATAGAGGATGCACATCAGCCAGTTGTGCTTGCGCTTGAAGATGACCGACTGCTCCTTGAAGGAGGACTTGGCGCTGGCGATGTCGTTCATGCCGAACCAGGCGGCAACGGTGGCGATGGCGATGAACGGCACCCACACGAAGCCGGCGTTCTGCAGCCACAGAAGATCAGTGTCGGACATCGGCTGGCCACTGCCGGTGAACATCACGAAGCTGCCGGTGGAGATGACCACGGGCACCAGGAACTGCATCACCGACACGCCGAGGTTGCCGAGGCCGGCGTTCATGGCCAGGGCCTTGCCCTTCTCACGCTTGGGATAGAAGAAGGCGATGTTGGCCATGGAGGACGCAAAGTTGCCGCCACCGAAACCACACAGCAGGGCGATGATCGCCATCACCAGGTAGGGCGTTTCGGGATTCTGGACGGCGAAGCCGATCCACAGAGCAGGCAGCAGCAGCGAGGCGGTGGAAATCGCGGTGAAGCGACGGCCGCCGAAGATCGGCACGGTAAAGCTGTAGAAGATCCGCAGGGTGGCACCGGAAAGACCCGGCAGGGCCGCCAGCCAGAACAGCTGGTTCGGGGTGTACTCGAAGCCTACCTGGGGCAGCTTGGCCACGACCATGGACCACACCATCCAGATGCAGAAGGCCAGCAGCAGACAGGGGATGGAGATCCACAGGTTACGCGTGGCGATCTTGCGACCGGTGGACTGCCAGAAGGACTCGTCCTCGGGGCGCCAGTCCTCGAGCACGAAGCGGCTCGGGGTGGACAGCTCGGGCAGGTCGGTGGACTCGCAGCGATCGCGGGCCTCGATACGCTCGGCCTTGCGGATGGCGAAGTGCATCCACATGAGCGCGGCGGCAACCACGACGAACATCAGCATGAAGCAGCTCTGCCAGATGCCGATGACATCGTTGAGCATGCCGAAGGTCAGCGGCAGGAAGAAGCCGCCGAGGCCACCGACCATGCCGACGGCGCCACCGACCAGGCCGACGCTCTTGGGATAGTAGACCGGGATGTGCTTGTACACGGCGGCCTTGCCCAGCGACATGAAGAAGCCCAGCACCATGGTCAACAGGATGAAGCCGACCAGCGGCATGGCGAAGGTGAACTCGACCGGACCACGGACGCCATCGACGACGTACTGGGTGGGCGGATAGCTCAGCAGGAAGGTGCAGATGACCGAGGCCAGGAAGGTCCAGTACATCACGCGACGGGCGCCGTAGCGGTCGGACATCCAGCCGCCGAGGATACGGAACAGCGAGGCCGGGATGGTGTATAGCGCCGCCACGATACCCGCCGCGGAGAGGCTCAGACCGTAGACCTCGATCAGGTAGTGGGGCAGCCAAAGGGCGAGGGCGACGAAGCCACCGAAGACGAAGAAGTAGTAGAGCGAGAAGCGCCACACGCGCAGGTCGGCCAGGGGCGCGAACTGCTCGGACAACGGCAGACGTACGGCATTGCGCGACTGATTCTGGGGGTCTTCCTTGGCCAGCAGGATAAAGGCCACGCCCATGATCGCCATGATGGTGGCGTAGACCAGGGCGGTGCTTTTCCAGCCCATGGCCATCAGCAGAAAGGGCGCGCCGAAGTTGGTGACGGCGGCACCGACGTTACCGGCCCCGAAGATGCCCAGCGCCGTACCCTGGCGTTCCTTCTCGAACCAGGCCGAGGTGTAGGCCACGCCGACGATGAAGGAGCCACCGGCAAGGCCGATACCCAGTGCGCCGACCAACAGCATCACGTAGCTGTTGGCGAAGGTCAGCAGGTAGACACAGGTAGCGGTGACCAGCATGAGCAGGCCGAAGACCCAGCGGCCCCCGAAGCGGTCAGTCAGTACACCGAGAAAGAGTCGGCTGATCGAACCCGTCAGCACGGGAGTGGCCATCAGCAGGCCAAGTTGGGTGTCGGAGAGCGCGAAGTCCTCCTTGATCTGGATACCGAGAATCGAGAACAGGGTCCAGACGGCGAAGCAGAGAGTGAAGGCGAGTGTGGATAGGCCTAGCGCTCTGTTCTGCTGACGCCGGGGTACGGTGTCATGTTGGAGCATGTGCTTTCCTCTTTAGGGGTGCCGGTTCGGCCCCTAAACCTTGCTACAATGTATCTGTATGGCACTTGATTGTGGTCAAGAGAATTGCGTGCTATATCCAGCGCATTTGCTTAATTACCTCCATGGAGGTATCCGGGTGTTTTTGAGGTGTTCGTCACGTATTATCTGCCCTCTCAGATGGATGCGACATTCCGGAAACTTCTAGATGATGAAACCCTTGATCTGGGTCAAAAAGGGAAGGTGTGGTAGATGAACGGCGCCTTTTACCTGCGCCGATCACTGATGCTGCGCATGCTGGTCGCCATGGCGGCGATATCCTGTCTGGCCCTGGTCAGCCTGCTGGGCTCCATCGTCATCGCAAAGAGCGCGGGAGGTTACGCCGACGCCATCAACCAGGCGGGCTCGCTGCGAATGCAGGCCTATCGACTGCTGGCGACGTCGGAGTTGCTGCCGGCGGATCACCCCAGGCGACGCTGGCAGCACGAACAGATGGAGGCCACGCTGGCTGCCGGGGCGATCATCGCGCTGATTCCGGTGGACGCCGATGATCCGCTCAGAGAGGCCTACGACAGGGTGGTGGAGTGCTGGCACGAAACCCTGCGTCCCAACACGGTGGATTTCGAAGGTGGTGACGTCTTTCGGCTGGATGATAAGGTCGCCGAGTTCGTCGACAAGGTCGATATTTTGGTGGGAAGGCTTCAAGAATATGCCGAGTCAAAGGTCGTATTTCTTGAGGTTTTTCAGGGGGCATCACTCGCCGTTCTCGTGATATTTATGGTGATGGTTGTCTATCGAATAGTCTGCGGTGTCATGCCGCCATTTCGTGACCTTATTCGCGTTGTAAATGGCGTGATGGTCGGTGACTTTTCGGGGAGAACCATCTACCGAGGTAACGACGAGTTAGGCTTGTTATCCAGAACAATCAACAAGATGAATGCCAGCCTGTCGGAAATGTACGGTCAGCTGGAAAAGCGTGTCGCGGCGAAGACCCATGAACTGAAGCGCAGCAATGATGCGTTGCGTATGCTTTATCTGACCGCGCGGCGTCTCAATGGGGTCACTCCGCTGACCCGGGAAGAGCTCGAGGAAGTGCTGCGCCAGCTTGAGGCGGTGACCGACGAAGGCCCCTTCGAGCTGCGCCTGTCCATGGGAGGCAATGGCAAGGATATTGTCAGACTCAGCTCTCGCCCCGGCGCGGAAAGCGCTTTCGTTCAGGCACCATCGCGCGGGCGTGAAATATCAGACAAGGCGGCTGCCGGGCTGTATGCCAACGGCAATGAATACGCGGTCAGGGTGCGCGAAGCGGGTCGGGATTTTGGCGAGTTGCGTGTCCATCAGCCTCCCGGCCATATGCTTGCCCAGTGGAAGATCGAGCTGGTGGAGACGGTGGCCGGGCTGATTGCCGCGGCCTTGTCGCTGTCCGAGAAAGCCGACGAACAGCGTCGTCTGGCGCTGATGGATGAGCGCGCGGTGATTGCGCGAGAGCTTCACGACTCGCTGGCGCAGTCGCTGTCCTACCTGAAGATCCAGGTCACCCGTCTACAGATGCAGCTCGATCAGCAACGCCACGAGCAGGTGGCGCAGGTGGTCGCGGAACTCCGGCACGGTCTCAATTCGTCCTACCGCCAGCTCAGGGAGCTGCTCAACACCTTTCGTCTGCGCATCCATGAGTCGGGTCTGGAAGCGGCGTTGGAGGAAACGGTGCTGGAGTACTCCAAGCGGGGTGACTTCGAGCTGACCCTGAAAGGCCAGTGGAGCGGGCTGTCGCTGACCCCCAACGAGGAAATTCATGTGCTGCAGATCGTGCGCGAGTCGCTGTCCAACGTGGCCCGCCATGCACGTGCTCGGCACTGCACCATCAGCCTCGCCGTCGACGACACGGGGCACTATCAACTTTCGGTCACGGACGACGGTGTAGGCATCGGACCGCAATCCGATCCATCCATGTCCCACGGGATGGCGATCATGGAGGAGCGGGCACGAAGCCTGAGTGGAAAGCTCACGGTCAGGGGCATCAAGCCCTGCGGCACCGTGGTGACCGTCCGCTTTCTGCCGCGTCTGTTGGCGCAGTTACCTGTGGCGTCCGAGTGATGGGCTTTCACGGGCGCGAGGTCGCGACGACGTGGCCTGCTGAACGTGTTGCCCGGCAGCGGGTCGGGTGAAACCACTCTGGAGATAGCACTATGAGCATGCTTCGATTGATGATCGTGGACGATCACCCCCTGTTCCGGCGTGGGGTGCGTCAACTGGTGGACATGGATCCTGGTCTGGTGGTGGTCGGTGAAGCCTCGGATGGCGCCGAGGCGGTGCGCAAGGCCGTCGATCTGCAACCCAACCTGATCCTGCTCGACCTCAACATGCAGCCCATCGACGGCATCGAGGTGCTCCGGCGGATGCGTGACGCCCGGGTCAAGAGCCGCATCGTGATCCTGACCGTGTCCGACTCCGACGACGACGTGGTGCGCGCGCTCAAGGAAGGCGCCGATGGCTATCTGCTCAAGGACATGGACCCCGAGGAGGTGCTGCGGCTGATTCGCGAGGCTGCCCAGGGTCAGGTGGTGCTGGGGCCACAGATGGCGTCGCTGCTGGCCAGCGTGGTCAAGGGCGAGCTGCCGGCAGGGGGCGACGACGGCATGTCGTGCCTGACCGCTCGAGAGAGGGACATCCTGCGGACCCTGGCTCGCGGCCTGTCCAACAAGATGATCGCCCGTGAGCTGGACATCGCCGAGGGCACCGTCAAGGTCCACGTCAAGCATCTGTTCAAGAAGCTGGATCTTCGCTCACGGGTGGAAGCAGCGGTGTGGGCCACCAAGCATGGCCTGGGCTAGGGCTTGTCTGAAAAGTGCCTGCGCTCGGTAATACGGCGTTAAAAATCGTCTGGTGCGCCAGCCCGGTCAAAATGCTCATTTACACCCCGTAAACTGCGCTTTCTCACCGATTTTTGCCTTGTCTAACCTTCGCTCGTCGACTTTTCGGACTGCGCCTAGGGCTTTTGCGAAACCTGCCTGCGCTCGTCGACTTTTCGGACAGAGCCCAGGGCTTGCAGAAACAGGCTTGCAGGAATGGTGGTTGCGCTCGGTGGCGCCGGGAAGTTCGTCCGGATACGACAACGCCCGGGACAGGCCCGGGCGTCGTTTGCTGGCTGGCACAGCCCGCTGGCAGGGCGTCAGTCGTTGACGGCGGCCACCGCCTTGGCCAGGTACGGCAGGTTCTCCTGGGAGAAGCCGGCGACGTTGGCGCGGCCCGAGCGCACCATGTAGATGCCGTACTCGTCACGCAGGCGGTCCACCTGTTCCGGCGTCAGGCCGGTGTAGGAGAACATGCCACGCTGCTCGGCGATGTGGGCGTACTTCTGGTCCAGCCCGTAGGGCTTCAAGGCCTCGACGAAGTCACGACGCAGGGTGTTGATGCGATCGCGCATTTCGGTGAGTTCCTCGCGCCACACCGCGGCGAGTTCCGCCGAGTTGAGGATCTCCGCCACGATGCTGCCGCCGTGGGCCGGCGGGTTGGAGTAGTTCTCACGGGCGACGATGGCGATCTGCGAGCGGACGTTCTCCATCTCCTCGCTGTTCTTCGCCACCACGATCAGGGCGCCGGTACGCTCGTTGTAGATGCCGAAGTTCTTCGAGCAGGAGCTGGTGATCAGCACGTTGTCGAGATTCTCGGCCAGCAGGCGAACGGCGTAGGCGTCCTCGTCGAGGCCCTCGGCGAAGCCCTGGTAGGCGAAGTCGACCAGCGGCAGCAGGTCGCGCTGCTGGATCACTTCAAGCACCTGTTGCCACTGCTGGTGGTTCAGGTCGAAGCCGGTGGGGTTGTGGCAGCAGGCGTGCAGCACCACCACGTCGCCCTGGGGGATCTGCTTGAGGGCTTCCAGCATGCCGTCGAAGTCGAGACGGTTGTCGGCGTCGACGTAGGGATACTTGTGCAGTTCGATGCCGGCGGCGGTGAAGATGCCGTGGTGGTTCGGCCAGGTCGGGTCGCTGACCCAGATGCCCTTGCCAGGCAGTTGGGTCGCGACGAAGTCCGCCGCCAGGCGCAGGGCGCCGGTACCACCGGGGGACTGGGTAACGCTGGCGCGGCCGGCCTCGAGCACGGGGGAGTCCTGGCCCAGCACCATCGGCAGCACCACGGCACCGTACTGGGCGGCGCCGTGTGAGCCGATGTAGGTCTTGGTGGTCTCGTTGTTGAGCAGCAGGGCTTCGGCCTCCTTGACCGCACGCATCACCGGAGTGTTGCCCTTTGCATCGCGGTAGACGCCGACGCCAAGATCGACCTTCTGGGGATTGGTGTCCTTCTTGAAGGCCTCGATGAGCCCGAGGATGGCATCCCCGGGAACCCGCTCAATCTTCTCGAACATTTTAGCTTGCTACCTCGTCGGTTCTGGCCGCTAGGATGAAATCGTTCTTGTGCAGGCCCTTCATCTCGTGGGACCACCAGGTCACGGTGACCTTGCCCCACTCGGTCAACAGGGCCGGGTGATGGCCGGCTTCCTCGGCGATCTCGCCGACGCTGTTGGTGAAGGCAAGGGCCTGCCGAAAGTTGCGGAACTTGTAGCTCCGCTCCAGTTGCATGATGCCATCGCGCTCGACGATCCGCCACTCGGGGATCTGCGCGTGCCACTGTTCGATCTCGGCCTCGGTGGCGTGGGGGGCGTCCCAGCTGCAGGCTTCGCAGGACTGCTCGGTGAGGGTCTGGGTGGTGTCGTTCATGCTGTCTCCTGGTGGTGTCGGTGAGCGAATGTGGATGTTCAGGCGTGTTCGCTGCGTCGGTCGTTGTCGGCACCGTCGTGGGCGGATGGGCCGGTCTCGCCGTTCTCGCCGGGCGTTGGCTTGGGCTTGGTCGTTGAATTGGGCTTGGGCGGAAAGCGCGGTTCGAATAACCCCAGCGCCTTGGCTTCCTCGACCAGTGCCATCAGGTCGCGCCGGGACAGTTCCTGAAGCCTGTCAAGGCTGTCCAGAACGTAGTAAAGGGGCTGCAGGATGTCGATGCGGTAGGGGGTGCGCAGGGCGTCGAGGGCGTCGAAGGGCGCATGTGCAGGGGTGTCGGACAGGGCGTGCAGGGTCTCCTTCGGCGAGGAGATGATACCGCCGCCATAGATGCGCCGGCCTTGCGGGGTGTCCACCAGGCCGAATTCCACGGTCATCCAGTAGAGCCTGGCTAGGTAGACCCGGTCCTTGGGTTCGGCGGCGAGGCCGATGCGGCCGTAGGTGGCGGTGAACTCGGCGAAGGCCTCGTTGGTCAGCATCGGGCAGTGGCCGAAGATCTCGTGGAAGATGTCCGGTTCCTTGAGGTAGTCCAGCTCCTCGGGGGTACGGATGAAGGTCGCCACGGGAAAACGACGGTTGGCCAGCAGTTGAAAGAAGGTGTCGAAGGGGATCAGGGCCGGTACCTGGGCGGTCTGCCAGCCGGTGGCTTGCTGTAGCACCCGATCGACGTCGCCCAGTTGCGGAATACGATCGCTGGGCAGGCCGAGGCGCTCGAGGCCGTCCAGATACTGCTGGCACACGCGCCCTTCGATCAACGTCAGCTGGCGTTCCATCAGCGTCTGCCAGGTTCGGTTCTCGACCTCGCTCCACTGGATGATGCCGTCGGCATCCGGCTCACGGGCCTGATAGGCGGTGCCCTTGGTGGACGGGGTGGACGAAGAAGGTGCGTGCATGGTGTCTCCCGGCGATTGTCGACTGTTGTGGTATCGAGACTGAGTCGAGTCTAGGCATGGGGGCTTTCGTCACGCAGCCGTGCATCGGGGGGATAGGCACCAGAAGGCGGCCCTTTTCTGTCAGGAAATCTTTACAGCTGGTGCTCGAGATGGTGTCTATCGACCAAAGATGCAGGACGCGCTCCTCTGTCTTCGATAGGCTGTAACGAAATCTTGACATACGAGTCAGACCAGCCTGACGGAAACTTCAGATGGTGTGACCCTTTTGCGGAGCCGTTCCCTTCATGCGCCTGAGAGTTCACTGCCAGAATCGTGTCGGCATCCTTCGCGACATAGTGGCCCTGCTGGCCGACTATGGGGTCAACGTGGCCCGGGGCGAGGTGGGCGGAGAGCACGGCAACGCCATCTATCTTCACGTGCCGCAACTGTTGCACGCCCAGCTGGCGACGCTGAAGCCCAGTCTCGAGCAGGTGTCCGGCGTATTCGGGGTGCGCCGGGTCAGCCTGATGCCCAGCGAGCGCCACCAGCTCGAGCTGGAGGCGCTGCTGTCGTCACTCTCCGACCCGGTGATGTCCATCGACATGGAGGGGCACCTGGTGGCGGCCAACCGGGCGGCGAGCCAGTTGCTCGGCGTGCGCGTCGACGAGGTGCCCGGGCTGTCGCTGAATCGCTACCTGCCGGAGCTCGACCTGCCGGAAGTGATTCGTCGCAACAATGCTCGGGTCAATGGCCTCAGGATCCGGCTCAAGGACGCCACCTACCTGGCCGATATCGCGCCGCTGCATCGCGAACACCACGACGACGTGGCCTCGCTGGCCGGGGCTGTGGTCACGCTGCATAGCGCCGATCGTATCGGCGAGCGTATCTATCAGGTGCAGCGCCAGGAGATGCGCGGCTTCGAGGCGATGTTCGCGGCCAGCCCCCGACTCGCCTCCCTGATCCACGAGGCGCGGCGCATGGCGCCGCTGGACGCGCCGCTGTTGATCTTTGGTGAGACCGGCACCGGCAAGGAGGTGCTGGCGCGGGCCTGTCACCTGGCCAGCCAGCGCGGTCAGGCGCCGTTCATGGCGCTGAACTGCGCCGGCCTGCCGGAGTCCATGGCCGAGACCGAACTGTTTGGCTATGCCCCGGGCGCCTTCGATGGCGCTCGCCCCGAGGGCAAGCTGGGTCTGCTGGAGCTGACCGCCGGTGGCACCATCTTCCTCGATGAGGTCGGCGAAATGAGTCCGCGGCTGCAGGCCAAGCTGTTGCGCTTTCTGCAGGACGGTGGCTTTCGCCGGGTCGGCGCCGATGACGAGACCTACCTGGACGTGCGGGTGATCTGTGCCACCCAGCAGGATCTGCTGGCCCTGTGCGGCCAGGGGCTGTTTCGTCAGGACCTCTATCATCGCCTCAACGTGCTGTCGTTGAGCGTTCCGCCGCTGAGGGATTGCCTGGATGGCATCGAGGCCCTGGCCGGGCACTTTGTCGACCGAGCCGCGCGCCAGATCGGCTGCGCGTTGCCTACGCTTTCCCCCGCGGCACTGGCGCGCATGGCCAGCTATCACTGGCCCGGCAATGTGCGGCAACTCGAGAACGTGCTGTTCCAGGCGGTGTCGCTGTGCGAGACCGGGGTCATCGAGCCGGCCCATCTGCGGCTGCCGGCCTCGGGGGCGCCGGCGGGTCTTGCCGGTATCGATCTGGACGGCTCGCTCAACGACATCCTGGGCGAGGTCGAGCGGCGCGTATTGGCCTCGCTGTACCCCCAGCATCCGTCCAGTCGCCAGTTGGCGCGACGCCTTGGCGTATCCCACACCACCATCGCCAACAAGCTGAATCGGTATGGCATCACCGGCAGCGAAGGCTGACGGTGAGTGTGAGAGTGAAAGTGAGACTGAGACTGAGACTGAGACTGAGGGGGCTCGAGGCACCGACGGGGCATCGAGGCCCACTGCTCGCGGTCGAATAGCTGGCGGTCGAATAGCTCGCGGTCGCAAGGCTAGCCTTCGAATAGTGGTGCGAGGGCCTGCCTGACGTCGGTATAGCGGGCGCTTTCCTGGCTGGCGAATCCCGGCAGGCGTCGCGCCTTGGCCTGACTCAGGCGCGGGCTGATGACGCCACACAGGAAGCGGGTAGCAAGCTCCAGGTCCAGCGGCTTGCCTGGCTCGACACTTTCCAGTGCCTGGGCCAGGCCCGTCAGCCAGGCTCGCAGTTCGCCCTCGTCCGGGAGCGCCGGAGTCGGTGCGGGTGGCAGGCTGGCGGTCTCGCCGCGACAGGCCGAACAGTGGCCACAGCGTCGGGGGGCATTGGGGTCACCGAACCAGTCGGCGAGTCGCGCGCTGATGCAGTCGTCGGCCTCGAACAGCGCCAGCATGGCGTCGAGTCGCTCGAGTTCGACCCCCGCGCGCTCGACGAACTGCTGATGCAGCTCGGGGGCCAGCTGTCCGGGGTCCACGGCCGCGAGTTTGTGGTAGACCTCGGTCATCTGCTTGCTTTCCAGGCGCATCAGCCCCTGTTCCGCCAGGTAGTCGAGTGCCTTGAGCACCCGCGGGCGGGAGGTGTCGAGGCCGCGTTCCTGGCCCAGCTGGTCGAGGCGTTCGAAGTCCAGCCGATACCAGGTACGGGCCTTGTGCGAGGCATCGAGCAGTGCGCCGAGAAAGGCGCCGCGCTCGCCGGGAAAGCGGGCCAGCAGGGCTTCGGGTTCGATCGCCAGGCTGAAGCGATACTCGGCGAAGTAGCTGTGGCTGGCGCGCACCACGCCGGCCAGTTCCAGCTTGACCAGCAGCGTCTTCAGCGGCAGCTCGCGGATGTCCGAGAGGCGTGACAGGGCGTTGAGCGACAGCTCCCAGCTATCGGAGGCATCCGCCAGGTCGGTCAATACCGCCTCGATGCCCGACAGCGGTGGTACGTCACCATGGATAAAGTTCTCGAGCACCGGCAGGTGTTCACGTCCGGCCAGCATCAGGCACTCCGACGGCTTGCCGTCGCGCCCGGCGCGTCCGATCTCCTGGCTGTAGTTCTCGATGGACTTGGGCAGGTCGAAGTGCACCACCTGGCGGATATCGGCCTTGTCGATGCCCATGCCGAAGGCGATGGTGGCGACGATGCCGGGCAGGCGTCCGCTCATGAAGTCCGCCTGCAGTCGCTGGCGGGTCTCACTGTCGAGCCCGGCGTGGTAGGCGGCGACCTCGAGCCCGGCAGCCTTGAGGTAGGCCGCCAGGCGTTCGGCGCTTTGCTGCAGGGTGACGTAGACAATGGTGCCGCCGTTGCCGAGTCTTGGCGCCAGCCAACTGGCCAGATGGCGAGCCCTGTTGTCGGCGGGCAGCGGGGTGACGGCAAGGTCCAGATTGGCGCGGTAGAAGCCGGTGGTGATGACATCGTCAGGCGCGATATCGAAGCCTCGACGCATGTCATCGATGACCTTGGGCGTGGCGGTGGCGGTCAGCAGCAGCACCTGATCGATGCCGAACTCCCGGCGATAGTCGGGCAGTTTCTGGTAGTCCGGTCGAAAATTATGTCCCCATTCCGACAGGCAGTGGGCCTCGTCGATCACCATCAACGAGACCCGCACGTCGCGCAGAAAGGCGCGAAAGCGTTCATTGCGCAGGCGCTCGACCGATACCATCAGGACCTTGAGCTGGCCGTTGCGGGCCGCTGCCATGACCTCCCGAGCCTGATCGCGATCCTGACTCGAATCGATGCTGGCGGCGGCGATACCGCGCGAGGTCAGCGTCGCCAGTTGGTCCTGCATCAGCGCCAGTAGAGGAGACACCACCAGGGTGAGGTGCGGCAGGTGCAATGCCGGCAGCTGATAGCACAGCGACTTGCCCGAGCCGGTCGGGAAGATCGCCGCTGCGCTACGGCCTTCTGCGATGGCGTTGATGGTCTCCCGCTGTCCTGGCCGAAAGTGGCGGTGGCCGAAGACGTTCTCGAGGGTCTGGTCGATGGTGGTGGACATGCTGGCTCCCTGATGGCGGGCCCTGTGACAGCGGCAGGATCGGGGGCAAGGGTACCCAAAACAGTCACCGGCATGAAGCGACGACGTGCCAGCTCAGGTGGCGATGTCAGGAAGAACCCTGGGGCAGCCAGCGCTGGATCACGCGATCGCGGCCCTGCTGCTTGGCTTCCATCAGGTTGGTGTGGACCTGCTGCATCAGTTGCGCGCTGCTCAAGCCGCGAACGAAGTCGGAGACGCCGATACTGACGGTGACCTTGTGGCGACCGATGCCGAAGTCCTGACGAGAGATGCTCTCGCGCAGGCGTTCGGCCAGCTCGCGCGCTCTGCCAGCGGGTGTCATCGGCAGCAGCAGGGCGAATTCGTCGCTGCCCATGCGTGCCAGCATGTCCTCCTGGCGCAACTGGCTGGATGCCAGGGCGGCGATCTGACAGAGCACCCGATCACCGAGTCCGCGCCCCCAGGTGTCGTTGATCAGGGCAAAGTGGTCCAGGTCTATCAGCAACAGCGATAGCGGCGTGCCATGACGGTTGGACATGGAGGCGATCTTGTCGATGTGTCCCATCATCGAACGTCGGTTGGTCAGCCCGGTGAGTTCGTCGGTGCCGGACAGGTAGCGAAGACGTTGCTCTTCGGCGACCTGATCCTCGATGTCCACCAGCAGGCCATGCCACAGGATGCCTTCGTCCGAGCGTTCCGGCAGGGCCTCCAGCGAGTACCAGTGCGGGGTGAGTTCGCCGATCGGCAGGCGCAGTCGCGTGGAGACCGGCGACAGCCAGTGGGCAGAGTGTTCGATGGCCCGGATGAATTCACCATAGGCGTCACCCAGCAGATCGCCGAGCCGCTGACGCACGTCATTGATCGACAGCAGTGGCTCAAGGCGAGCCGTCATCTGATCTTCACCCGTCAGGGCGGGAAGCTGCAGGCGGCCGCGAGCGTCTCGCTTCAGGGTGAACAGCACCCCCGGGACACGCTTGAGGCAGGCAAGACTCGCGCTTTCATTGCAGGTCGGGGAGGGTGACGGCGGGTCACGATCTTCCATAGCAGGCAGTCCTTGGCCACGGGATGGCGGGTCAACCCGAGGTATCGGGCCTTCACCACCATCTTAAAGGCAGGGCATTGCGGGTATATCAGTCCAAGGGACTAGGAAATATCAGACAAAACTCTGCATTTGTGGATTGCGCCATAGGGAGGAAAGGCTTGAACGTTTTCGCCAGGCCGCTGATAGCGGGCGTTGTGGCCGTGGAGCCGGGAGCTGATCGATCGGCAGACATCGGCGTGAGGGCTTGATCAAGGATATGCCGCAACGAGAGTGACTAGGCAGGTTCCCGTCATGATTCATCGAAAGCGCACGCATTTCCGGCAACTTCGCGGTCACCGGGGTGCGTCATAGCGAAGCTCTCGCCCCCTGGAAAAGACTACCTGCCACAGTTGCAGGTAGCGCGCTCTGAAGGCTCCGGCACAGATCGCCAGGTAGTAGCGCAGCATCCGATAGGTGCGTTCATTGCAGTGCCGTGTGTTGTAGTGACGTGCAATGTCATGCCAGCAGGCGTCAAGGTTGGCCAGCCACGCCAGCAAGGTGGGATCGTAGTCGGGGCCGAAGTTCTGCCAGTCTTCCACCATCAACGTCTCCTCGCTGTGCTGGCAGATCTGGCGGGCGGACGGCAACACGCCGTTGGGAAAGATGTAGCGATGGATCCAGGGGTCTGCGGTGATGCGAGAAGTATTGGAGCCGATGGTATGCAGCAGGAAGAGCCCGTCATCCGGCAGCAGGTCGGCCACCGTCCGAAAGAAGGTCGTGTAGTTGCGCTGTCCTACGTGTTCGAACATGCCGATCGAGGCGATCCGGTCGTACTGGCCTTGCAGGTCGCGGTAGTCGGCCAACTGGATATCGACGGGCAAGCCCTGGCAGCGCTCTCTGGCCAGTGCCACCTGCTCCCGGGAGATGGTGATACCGGTCACGCTGACGCCGTAGTGACGTGCGGCGTGCTCGGCCAGGCTGCCCCAGCCGCAGCCGATGTCGAGAAGGTGCATGCCAGGGCGCAGCGCCAGCTTTCGACAGACCAGGTCGAGCTTGGCGAGCTGGGCCTGATGCAGCGTCGTTGCCTGGCGCCAGTAGCCACAGGAGTAGCACATGGTGTCGTCAAGCATATACCGAAACAGGTCGTTGCCGAGGTCGTAGTGAACCTCGCCGACCTGATAGGCTCGGGCGCGACTCTGGAGGTTGAAGAAGCCCGCCTGCAGGCGATAGAAGAGGTGGCTCGCGGCGCTACGCGAGCGTTGGCCCAGGCCGTGGCGCAGCAGCCGATGGGCAAGCTGGTCGATACGCCGCGCTTCCCACCAGCCATCCATGTAGGCTTCCCCGAGCCCCAGCGTGCCCTGGTGCAGGATGCGGGCGAACAGATCGGGATGATAGATTTGGATATCGTGGGGTTCAGGTCCGTTGAGGCGAATGCCCGAGCCCTCGAGCAACTGCTCGATGATCAGCCGAGGGCGATTGTTCGGCAGTGCGATGGGATGGGGGCGGGCGTCGCTGGTCATGTGGCCTCCTGGTGTCCGTGCAGGCGGCATGTCCGAGGAAACGAGAAGCGGGCAGGAGAGTTGCCCGCTCCGAAGTGAGGCCAGGTCCGCCACCTCGGCAGGGGCCTGAATCACCTTCGGCTATCTTTATTGTTGCAAAACAGCATAGTTCAGCTGGCATGCCTTTCCAGCGAAGAACGCTGGCGGGTTGGCACAGAATCAAGGAGGCTTAAGTTATGCACGTTATCGTCGATCTTTGCGTGGTCCCCCTGGGTGTGGGCGTTTCGGTCTCCGACCACGTGGCCGCTTGCCAGCGGGAGATTCAGGCGTCCGGTCTCAGCCACCAGATGCACGCCTATGGCACCAATATCGAAGGCCCCTGGGATGAGGTCATGGCGGTGGTCAAGCGCTGCCATGAGGTGGTGCACGAGATGGGGGCGCCACGCATCACCACCACCTTGAAACTCGGTACCCGGACCGACCGCGATCAGAGCATGGCAGACAAGGTCGAGAGCGTGGCACGACGCCTGGGTGACTGACGGCTCACTTCGAAAGCGCATTTCACCGCCTGCCCCGACCTCGCGACGCTGATCGCTGCATGAGACGGGGCGCGTACCTTGCCGGGCCCAGTCAGTCCGCAGGTGGCAACAGATGGTGACCGGCCTGGTCGGCCAGGTGGCGGCCGAGTCGCTCCAGCGGCTCGCCGCCGTGGCGCCAGTAGTGCCAGTACAGCGGTACGTCCAGATGCCAGCCCGGCACAACGTCCTCAAGCTCCCCCGTCGAGAGCTCCCGATACGCCTGGATTTCGGGAATGAGCCCGAAGCCGAGGCCCGCGTGGGCCAGGCGCAGAAATCCCTCGACGCTGGCGCAGCGGTGGTGCGGGAAGGGGCCGTTGAAGCCATGGGCCGCCATGAAGCGGTGTTGCAGTTGATCGTTGGGCCCGAAGATGATGGCCGGCGCCTGGGCTAGAGAACCGGCGTCCGCGCCCTGGGGGCAGTGTCGGGCCATGAAGTCGGGACTCGCCAGTGCGCGGTAGCGCATCACGCCCAGGGCGATGACCCTGGCGCCCTGGACCGGCATGTCGCTGGCGCACAGGCACGCAGCCACTTCGCCCAGGCGCATGCGTTCAAGTCCGACCTCCTGATCCTCGATGACCAGATCCAGGGTAATCGCCTGATGCTTGAGGTAGCCGGCGATGGCGCCCGGCCACCAGGTGGCGAGGCTATCGGCATTGATGGCGATACGTAGCTGACGGTGGCCCAGTGCCAGCTGCGGTGCATCCTGGATCAACTCGCCCTCCAGCAGTTGTACCTGCTGGACGTGGTTCAACAGCCGTTGACCCAGTTCGGTCGGTGTCGGCGGGGAGCCCCTCACCAGCACCGGCTGTCCCAGGCGAGCCTCCAGCAGCTTGATGCGCTGGGATACCGCCGATTGGGTCAGCCCCAGCGCGCGGGCCGCGCGCTCGAAGCCCTGGTGGGTCAGCACGGCGGCCAGTGCATCGAGCAGTTTGTAGTCCAGCATGGGCGTCTATCCATGTCCTTAAGTATAAGAAATGGTAATGAGGCAGTGGGAGAAGTGATTTCTCTTATTTACCAGCTTGCCCTAGTCTCTGCCACATCCAGCAGCGCGCAACATCGGCGCAGCGTCGACAATCATCGTGAGGAAGGACAGACCATGTGGCTTTCACTGATCCAGGGCGTGGGCACCGGAGCGGGACTGATCATCGCCATCGGCGCGCAGAACGCCTTTGTGTTGTCCAAGGGACTGAGGCGACAACACGTCTGGTGGGTGGCGGGGATCTGCGCCCTGTGCGATGCCGTGCTGATCGGCCTGGGGGTGATGGGTCTCGGCGCCCTGATCGCCCAGAGCGAAGGGGCCATGCTGTTGGCGCGCTACGGCGGCGCCGCCTTTCTTGCCTGGCAGGCCTGGCTGGCCATTGGTCGGGTTCGACGGCCCAGGGGCATGGACGTTGCATCGTCTGCCTCCAGTGCCAGCCTTGCCCAGGTGGTGCTGGCGACCCTGGCGGTGACGCTGCTCAACCCCCAGGTCTATCTGGACACCCTGGTGATGCTGGGCGCCATCGGTTCGCTGCAAGAGAGCCCGGTGGGGTTCTACGTGGGGGCGACCATTGCTTCCTTTGTCTGGTTCTTCGGCCTGGTAAGCGCCGCCGGCGCCCTGGCACCGCGGCTGAAGAGCCCGAGGGCATGGCAGTGGGTGGATGGGATCATCGCCGTGATCATGCTGCTGGTGGCGTGGCAGTTGGTGACGCTGACGCTGTAAAGGTCGCAGCGAGAGGCAGCCTGTCATGCCAGCGTGACGTCGTGTAAGGATTTCGTGACGCCTGGGGTGCAGAGCGCACACGGGGTGTCACGCCAGCGCTACAGCTGGCCGATGCCAGGGCGTGTGCGCTACCACCTCATGCCGCTCCGGGGGGATGGGGGGCGCGTGTCGAGGAGCCTAGGATGGGGAGTGACAATCACAATGACGGAGGCCCACATGACCGCAGTCGCTCCCATCGATACCCACAACCCCATCGGCACCAATGGCTTCGAGTTCGTCGAATACAGCGCCCCGGATCAGGCTGGCATCGACGCCCTGCGCGAGCTGTTTCTCGCCATGGGGTTTACCGAGACGCGCCGCCACCGCTCGAAGCGGGTCACCCTGTTTCAGCAGGAGGGGGTGAACTTCGTGCTCAACGCGGAAGCCGGCAGTCACGCCGCCAGGTTCGCCGAGATTCACGGTCCGGGCGCCTGCGCCATGGCGTGGAAGGTAGCGGATGCTCGTCAGGCACTGTCCTACGCCATCGATCAGGGCGCCCGTCAGGTCGATAACCCTGTCGGTGCTGGCGAGGTCGGCATTCCGGCGGTGGAGGGTATTGGTGGTTCGTTGCTGTATTTCGTCGATGATCGGGTCGACGAACAGGGACGTACCATCTACGACATCGACTTCGAGCCCATCGCCGGCACCTCGGCTCAGGACAACAGCGTTGGTCTCAAGGTGCTGGATCACCTGACCCACAACGTGGCGCGGGGTCAGATGGATCCCTGGGCCGACTTCTATACCCGTATCGCCAACTTCCGTGAGAATCGCTATTTCGACATCGAGGGCAAGAAGACCGGGCTGCATTCCCGCGCCATGACCGCACCCTGCGGCAAGATGCATATCCCGATCAACGAGTCCGCCGACGACAACTCCCAGATCGCCGAGTTTATCCGCGAGTACAACGGCGAGGGTATCCAGCACCTGGCCATGGCCACCGACGACATCTACGCCACGGTGCGCGCGCTGAAGGCCAACGGCATTCGCTTCCTGTCCACCCCCGACACCTACTACGAGAAGGTCGATGTGCGGGTGCCCAACCACGAAGAGCGGGTCGAGGATCTGCGTGAGTTGAGCCTGCTGATCGATGGCGGTCCGGATCAGGGGGTGCTGCTGCAGATCTTCACCGAGACCGTGATCGGTCCGATCTTCTTCGAGATCATCCAGCGCAAGGGTAACGACGGCTTCGGCGAGGGCAACTTCAAGGCGCTGTTCGAATCCATCGAGGAAGATCAGATTCGCCGCGGTGTCCTCGACGCCGACTGACGTCGGTCGGCTACAGCCGCTGTCGTCACTGGCGTCTTGTCGGCCAGGTGAGCGGCAGCGGATCCTTCGCCAGGTAGGCCCTTGGCCGCGACTTTGCGTCGTCGGCCTGCCCAATCACAACAAAATCCGTCACAATGGCGCGCTGGATGCCCTGGGTCTGTGCTGTTTCAGGCTGTTTTCAGGGCGCCACCGCCATGGTGGACAAACAAAAGTGCGCAAGCGATCTCTGGTGAGTCATGACAACCAATGAACCCTCTCGCACCCAGTGGCTAGGCCGCTGGGGCTTCGTTCTGGCCGCGACCGGCTCCGCTGTGGGCCTGGGCAATATCTGGAAATTTCCGTACATGACCGGAGAGTACGGCGGCGGCGCCTTCGTGCTGGTCTACCTGGTCTGTATCCTGTCGGTCGGTGTGCCCATCATGATGACCGAGATCGCCCTGGGGCGGCGTGGTCGGGGCAGCCCTATCGACGCCATTCGCCGGGTGGTCAAGGAATCCGGAGGCAGTTCGCTGTGGTCGCTGTTCGGCTGGATGGCGATGCTCTGCGGCTTTTTGATCCTGAGTTTCTACGTGGTGGTCGCCGGCTGGTCCTTCGCCTACCTGTGGAAGATGATCTCCGGCGGGCTGGTCGGTTCCAGCGTCGATGACATGGCGGCCATCTTCGGCGCCAACAATGCCAACCCCTTCAGCCTCGGCGGTTGGAGCACCCTGGTGACCGTGGCCACCATGGTGATCGTCGGCAAGGGGGTGCAGCAGGGCATCGAGAAGAGCGTCGGCTGGATGATGCCGGGTATGGTGATCATGCTGCTGATCATGATCGTCTACGGTATGTTCTCCGGTGGCTTCGGTCAGGCCGTCCACTTCCTGTTCGACTTCAAGGCTTCCAGTCTGTCAAGCGAAGGCATGCTGGCCGCCATGGGCCATGCCTTCTTTACCTTGTCACTGGCCTCCGGGGCCATCCTCACCTACGGCAGCTACCTGCCGAGACGTGCTTCCATCGGTCGTACCACCCTGACAGTCGCGGTGGCCGATACCCTGGTGGCGCTGATGGCGGGGCTGGCGATCTTCCCGGTGATCTTCGCCAACGGCATGGAGCCCAACAGCGGCCCCGGCCTGATCTTCATGAGCCTGCCGCTGGCGTTCCAGGCGATGCCGATGGGCACGCTGTTTGGCATCCTGTTCTTCATCATGCTGTCGATGGCGGCGCTGACCTCCTCGATCTCGATGGTCGAGGCCACGGTGTCCTGGCTCAACGACAACAAGGGCATCAGCCGCAAGGCGGCCGCCTGGGGCACCGGCATCGTGCTGTGGCTGATGAGCACCCTGGCGATGCTGTCGTTCAATATCGGTGCCGACTGGACACTGGCCGGCAAGCACTTCTTCGATTGGCTCGACTTCCTCACCTCGCGTCTGATGATGCCGCTGGGCGGACTCGGCATGGCGCTGCTGGCCGGTTTCTTCCTCAAGAGCGAAGCGGTACGCGATGAGCTGGACCTGCCGGCGGGCATGCACGCCCTGTGGCTGTTCATGGTGCGCTACGTCAGTCCCCTGGGCATCCTGGTGATCTTCGTCGATGCGCTGGGCATCGTCGCTGTGGATTTCGCCGCCCACTGGCTGTGGCTGGCACTGATCCTGGTCGTGATGACCGGTCTCGGTGAAACCCTCAGCCCGAGGCTGCGGCGGACGCTGAGCGCCAAGGGGTAAGACAGTCACCCCACTGACCCTGCCAAAGCCGCCAGAGCGCCGCTTTCCCCGTCGGGGAAGGCGGCGCTCTGGTGTGGGGTGACGACGCCTTGCAGCAGCAATGAAGTGTGTTTTTGGTAATAACGAAGTGGACGTTTAATTCCGGCATGGCATAATGATGCCCGTTGTCATCGCCCGTTGTTCACTCTGGAGTCCACCGTCATGAGCCCTTCCCAGTTGCCTGCCCACAGTGGCTTTCCGGCCGGTAGCGTGAGTCTCGTCGGTGCCGGTCCCGGCGATCCTGAGCTTCTGACCCTGCGTGCCTGGCGGCGACTGTGCGAGGCCGAGGTGGTGCTGCACGATCGACTGGTCAGTGAGGAAATCCTGGCGCTGGTGCCGGCATCGGCGGATCGCTACTACGTCGGCAAGGCTCGCTCCGATCACAGCCTGCCCCAGCAGGACATCAATCGCTCGCTGGTCGACTGGGCCCGTCAGGGCAAGCGTGTGGTCAGGCTCAAGGGGGGCGACCCTTTCATCTTCGGTCGTGGCGGTGAGGAGCTTGAGACTCTGGTGGCCGAAGGCGTTCAGGTGGAAGTGGTACCGGGCATCACCGCGGCTTCCGGCTGCAGCGCCTACGCCGGCATCCCTTTGACCCATCGTGATCACGCCCAGTCGGTGCGCTTTATCACCGGGCACTTGAAGGAAGGGGGGTGCGAACTCGACTGGCGGGCGCTGGCAAGCCCTGGTCAGACGCTGGTGTTCTACATGGGGCTTGGCAGTCTCGACTACATCAGCCAGGGCCTGATCGGCGAGGGACTGAACCCTGACACCCCGGTGGCGCTGGTCGAGCAGGGAACTACCCAGCGCCAGCGCGTCCATCTATCCAACTTGGCTAATTTGCCGAAGTTGAATGATCGGGATATCATTCGACCGCCCACCTTGATCATCGTCGGCAGCGTGGTATCGCTGCACGAGCAACTGGCCTGGTTCGATCATGCGCAAGCGGGGAGTCGTGGGTGGATGCACGGCAAGCATCCGTCACCCCGAGAACGTTCTTCGGATTGAACGTGCGCCATCGCTGGAGACTTCGCACCAGGCTCTGAATCCCCGCGTCTCGCGGGTTACCTGAGGTGAAGATGATGTTGTCCATTTCTCTGCGTCGTATGCTGTCCGGTCGATCGACCATGGCCGCCTGGGCGGCCGCCGTTGTTCTGGCCATGGCGTCGCTTGCGAGCGCGCCGGCAATGGCCCGTGACGACGGAGAGGTTGCTTCCCAGCGCGGCCAGGCTTCCTACTACAGCGATCGCTTCCAGGGACGTCGAACCGCCAGCGGCGAGTCCTTCGACCAGCAGGCGCTGACCGCCGCCCATCGCAGTCTGCCCTTCGGTACCAAGGTGCTGGTCACCCGTCGTGATACCGGCCAGAGCGTCGAGGTCGAGATCAATGACCGCGGCCCCTTCGTCAAGGGACGGGTCATCGACCTGTCCAAGCGTGCCGCCCGCGAGCTAGGTATGCTCAAGCGCGGCACCGCGCCGGTCCTTCTGACCTACCTGCCCGGAGCTTGACCCGGGGCACCAACAGGGGCCACAAGCATCGGTACGTCGAAACGAAGATGTGCGATCGCAGGTGATCGACCAAGGCCCGCCAGGCAAGCCTGGCGGGCCTTGTCGTGTCTGAGCAACGATAGCAGGGCGCATCGTCACCGCGAGAACTGCTCGATCGCCCGGGTATCGACCGGCTGATCGTGAAATTCGCGCTGCCAGCGGGCGAGCAGGGCGGTGCGCTTCAACTCATCGAGGGTCGCCAGCAAGCCGGGGCTCAGAGGAATCGGCCTCAGGCCGTCAGGGTAGTCGCGGCGCATGGCAGTGGCGGTGCCCGGGCCATCCAGCTGGGGGTGCAGGGCGCCGAGTTCACCGGCCTCGGCGATGACCCTTTGGCCGTCGGCGCTCAGCAGGTAGTCGATAAAGCGGCGCGCTGCCCCCGTGTGCGGCGCCTGGCGAGGCACGAAGGCCAGACGTCGAATGACCAGGGCATAGTCGTCGGGAATCACCAGCCTGAGCTCGGGGTCATCGGCGATCCTTTCCCGGGCATAGCTGCCCAGCACGTTGTAGGCGATGTCGTAGCGACCCTGCCTGAGGCCTTCCAGCATGGCGCCGGTGGTATTCACCAGGGCGGTATCTGCCTTGCCCAGCGCCGCCACCAGGTCCCAGTAGCGCGGGGACAGGCGTGACTCCTCGATGGCGTAGGTGTAGCCGGCGCCGCTGGAGGTGGGGTCGTAGGTGACCAGGCGTCCTTGCAGCGGCGAGCGCGCCTCGGCCAGCAGGCCGAGCAGATCGGCGCGGCTGTCGACGGGGCCGAGGCGCTGCTCGAGACGGCGGCTGACCACCATCACGATGGGTTCGAAGGTAAAGGCAAACAGCTCCTGACGCCACTTGGCCGTGTCCGGCCAGCGCTGGGTGATGGCGGTGTCGATGCTCTGGGCGTGACCCTCGTTGACCAGCAGGTACTGCCAGGGCATGGCCGACGAGATGACCACATCGGCCTCTGCCGGGGCGTCGAGAAAGCGCTGATGCACGTCCAGCGTCGAGAAGTTGCGGTAGGTGATGGTGTAGCGCGGATGACGACGATGGAAGTCCTCGAGTAGCGGCAGGGCGTAGGGGATATCCAGGGCCGCGTGGATCACCAGCGCATCTGACGACTCTCCTGTACCTTCGAAGGTGACCTCATCGTAGGCTGGCTGCTGCGAGGCGTTCCCCGGGTATGCCTCGAGGGGGGAGTCGGCCCCTGCCTCGGGTATGGATTGCGCCAGGGACTCATCAGGCAGAAGCGACCACAGCGCCAGCGACGCCACCAGCGTGACAACGGCGGTCATCCAGGGGGGCAGCGCAAGGGTGCGGGATATCATGGCTGGCTCCGTGAAGGGGCGGACGTCGATCCCTTGTCGACGCCTTCGCCGAATTGCAGGCTGACTCGCAGGCCCGGCGGTGGTGCTTCCCGGGCGTCACCGAGGCTCAGTCGAGCGCCGTGGGTGCGGGCGATGCCGTCGACGATGGCCAGGCCCAGACCCGAGCCTTCGCTGGTGTGCTCACCGCGGTGGAAGGGGCGCAGTACCAGCAGTCGACGCTCGTGGGGGATGCCTGGGCCGTCATCGACGACCGCCAGAGCGATCGGGTCGGCGCTGACCTCGACGGTGATGTGCCTGGCACCGTAGTGGCAGGCGTTGTCGATCAGATTGGCCAGCGCCTCGCCCAGCTGCCAGTCGAGCCCCTGCACGTGCACCGGTGCCTCTGGCGCCTCCAGACCAAGGTCGACGCCGGCGCGCTGACAGCGTTGCCAATGGGCCATCACCGCCTCACGGGCGACCTGAACCAGATCGGTGGGGGCCAGTTCGGGCTGGTACTCGGGATTGTCCAGGCGGGTCAGTGACAGCAGTTGCATGGCCAGGCGCGAGGCGCTCTGGCTGGTGGTCTGCATGGCGCCCAGGGCCGAGCGCCAGATGGCGGGGTCGTCCTGGCGCAGGGCCAGTTCGGCCCGGGCGGAAAGCCCCGCCAGGGGGGTGCGGAGCTGATGCGAGGCGTCGCCGATAAAGCGTTCCTGGTTGGCCTTGACCCGACGCATCCGTGCCAGCAGCTCGTTGACGGTATCGCGCAGCTCGGCCAGCTCTCGCGGCAGCGGCAATTCCAGCGGTGCCAGGGTGCGCGGATCACGGGTGCGTATCTGGCGTCGCAGTCGTGTCAGCGGTGCCAGCGCCAGGCGAATGGCGATCAGCAGGGCGGCCACCGACAGCACCGCCACCGCCAGCAGGTAGGCGAGGCTCTGGCGAAACAGCTCGCCGCTGAGCGCGTCGCGCCCCTCGCGTGTGTGGGCGACCCGGATCTCGAAGGGCTCGCGCAGGCGCCAGTCCTCAAGCCGAGAGCGGCGCACGCCGAGGCGCAGAGGCATATCGTGGTAGTCAACGTCGCCATAGACGACGTCGCTCGCGTCCTGGGCGGCGCCTTCGATACCGGGCAGGTCGGCGTTGCCGGTGACCCGCTTACCGCGAGCGTCCACCAGGGTATAGAACACCCGTTCGTCGTGGCGCGAGGCGAGCATTTCCAGGGCTGCCGGGGGCAGGTCGAGCCATAGTCGGTCGTCCTGCCACTGGGCCTGTTCGGCGATCGACAGACTGGCGGCGTCGAGCAGTCGGTCGAAGGCCCGGTCGGCGGTCTGGCGAGCGTCCAGCCAGGCCCGCCACAGCACCACCGAGCCGACGATCAGCATCGGCAGCAGCAGCCAGGTCAACAGTCGGCGATGGAGTGAATCTCCGCTCATGGTGCTTCCAGCAGGTAGCCGAGACCGCGCACCGTGCGCAGGTTCACTCGATGCCCCTGAAGGCGCTTGCGCAGACGATGCACGTAGACCTCGATGGCATTGTCGCCGAGTTCCTCCTCGCCGAAGGCTTCACGCACCAGGGTAGCCTTGTCCACCGGCTGGCCGGCGTGTCGCATCAGGCACCCCAGCAGGCGCTGCTCTCGCGGAGGCAGTGCCAGCGCCTCGTCGCCCAGGCTGAAGCGCTGGGCCAGGCTATCGAAGCTGAGTTCGCCCACGGTGATCAGGCCGGAGGGGGCGCGGCGACGCATCAGGGCGCGTACCCGGGCCTCCAGCTCCTCCAGCGAGAAGGGCTTGGCCAGGTAGTCATCGGCACCCAGGTCGAGCCCTCGCACGCGATCTTCTACCGCGCCGCGAGCGGTGAGAATCAGCACCGGGGTCGAGCTGTCGTGGCGCCTCAACGCCTCCAGCACCTCCAGGCCGCCGAGCCCAGGAAGGTTCAGATCCAGAAGTACCATGTCCAGTCGGTGATTTCCCTGGAGGCGGTCGCGGGCGTCGATGCCGTTGTCGAGATGCACAACCTCGTGGCCTGCGATGCCGAGGGCATCGACCAGGGTCTCGGCCAGAAGCCGATCGTCTTCCACCAGCAGCAGTGTCATGCGCGCCTCCCTTGGGTGTCCCGCTGATCGATCAACTGTGTCACCGCCTCGTCGAGCCGTGTCGCGGCGGCCTGTGTGTCCAACCGTCCCTCGGGCCCGGACAGGGCCAGCCAGAGTTCGTGACGACCTTCCAGCGGCAGCCGCCGACACACCATGATGCCTCCCGCAAGGGCCGGCGCCGGAGCGTCAGTGTCCCGCAGGGGCCACTGGCTGCCGGGAACAAGGTCATGGCGCAGGCTCTGATCGGGCAGGGCGGCCAGGCGACAGTGAACCACGCCGGCGGTCACCTCGAGCAGGCTGGCGGTGTCGCCGAGTTGTCGTGCCAGGCCGTCGAGTAGCGGCTGGATCAGCGCCGCGAGATCGCGACTGGGGGCGTGGCGACGGGCGAGGCGCACCGGAGCACCGCCAATGCGCCAGCGGCCATCCTCTCCACGCTGGGTGTAGTCGAAGCGTTCCAGCGAGGCCAGAAGCCTGAGCAGGGTGCTCTTGTAGAAGCCGGTGGCGCCGGCCAGTTCTGCCAGACTGAAACTATCCTGAGGAGTATCGAAGACCTCCAGGACCGAGAGGGCCCGTTCGACCGCCTCGACGCGATCCTGTGCCATGTGAACCTTCCTGTCGGTGATAGCGAATGATGTCGCTGGCATTCAACTTTGGTCGGAATTACGCGATCGCGCGTTGACCCGGATGCTGTCCGGGCTTAGCTTTCCATCCAAGGGAACGACGTTCTGTCTTACAGAATTGTAAGCCAGGTGTCAGTTTCCAACAAGTGGAAATCTCGGCGCCGTCTCGGCGTCAATCGCGACGGGATGTCGGCTCGTGCCTCCTGTCAGCAGACAACAACAGAGGACTTCGTCATGTCCATGAACACGCCAGTCAAACTGATCGCCATCGCTGCCATCACCGGTGCAGCCAGCACTGCCGTTGCCTTTGAGCCCGAAGGCAAGGTCGAGTGCCTGGCGCCTGCCGACCCGGGCGGCGGCTGGGACTTCACCTGCCGCAGCGTCGGTACCGTGCTCGAAGAGCTGGACCTGGTGCCGCGCGGTGTTCAGACCGTCAACATGGCCGGTGCCGGTGGTGGCGTGGCTTACGCTCACACCGTCAGCAAGCGCGCCGGTGATGACCAGCTGCTGGTCGCGGCTTCCACCGCCACCACCACACGCCTGGCCCAGGGGCAGTTCCCGGGAATGACCGCCGACATGGTCAACTGGGTCGGCGCCCTGGGGGCGGACTATGGGGTCATCGCCGTCAGCGCCGACAGCGAGTACCAGGACCTCAACGCCATCATGGACGCCATCAAGGAAGACCCGCGTGCGGTGAAGTTCGCCGGTGGCAGCGCCAAGGGCGGCTGGGATCACCTCAAGGTGCTGATCGCGGCTCAGGCTGCCGGCGTCGAGAACCTGCCGAGGATCCCCTACCTGTCCTACAACAACGGCGGCGAGGCCATGACCCAGGTGGTCGGCGGCCACGTGGACGCCTTCACCGGTGACATCACCGAGGCCCAGGGTTTCATGGAGTCCGGTGACCTGCGCGTGGTGGCGGTGCTGTCCGAGGAGCGTCTGCCGGGCGAGTTCAGCGAGATCCCCACCGCCAAGGAGCAGGGCATCGACGCCGTGGGTCCGAACTGGCGCGGCTTCTACATGCCGGCGGATATTCCTGAAGACGCCAAGCAGTACTGGGTCGACGCCATGGACACCATCTACGAGAGCCAGGAGTGGAAGGACGTCATGGAAAGCAACGGCCTGATGCCGTTCCACATGAGCGCCGGTGAGTTCGAGACCTTCGTCAAGGAGCAGATCGCCGACATCAACCAGCTCTCCAAAGATATCGGACTGATCCAGCAATGAGCATGTTCAACGACCGCGTATTCGGGGTCTTGATGATCGTCCTGGCCGTCGCGTACGGCTGGGGCGCCACCCAGTTTCCCGAACCCTTTGGCGGGGCCGAGGCGGTAGGCCCCGAAACCTTCCCCTACCTGCTGGCCGTCGTGCTGGGGCTGTCCAGCCTGTACATGGTGGTGCGCCCGGATCCTGACAATGCCTGGCCCTGGAGCCGCACCGGCGTCGAGCTGATCATCGCCCTGGTGGTGCTGGTGCTCTACGCGGCCCTGCTGCAGCCGCTCGGCTTCATCCTGGCGACCCTGCTGGCGGTGGGCACCCTGTGCTGGCGCATGGGCGCGCCGCCGGTCAAGGCCTTCATCGTCGGCGGTATTTCCGGCGTGGTGGTATTTCTGATCTTCAACTTTGCGCTGGACCTGCCCCTGCCCCTGGGTGTGCTGTCCTTCCTGGAGGTGGGCTGATGGAAACCCTTGGCTACCTGATCGATGGCTTCGGGGTGGCTCTCGCCCCGCATAACCTGATGTTTGCGCTGCTGGGCGCCTTTCTCGGCACCCTGATCGGCGCGCTGCCCGGACTCGGCCCGGCCAACGGTGTGGCGATCCTGATCCCGCTGGCCTTTACCCTGGGGCTCAAGCCCGAGACCGCCCTGATCATGCTCACTGCGGTCTACGCTGGCGCCATGTACGGTGGGCGTATCTCGTCGATTCTGTTGAATATACCCGGTGACGAGCCGGCCATGATGACCTGCCTCGACGGCTATCCGATGGCCCAGAAGGGCAAGGCCGCCGAGGCCCTGGCGATCTCCGCCATAGCTTCCTTCATGGGCAGCCTGATCGCCACCGTGGGCCTGATCCTGCTGGCGCCGATCCTGGCCGATTTCGCCCTGACCTTTGGTCCTGCGGAATACTTCGCGCTGTTCCTGCTGGCCTTCGCGACCCTTGGCGGTATCACCGGCAAGAACCCGATGAAGACCGTGGTGGCCGCCTGCATCGGTCTGATGATCGCGACCATCGGTATCGACAATACCGGGGTGCAGCGCTACACCTTCCAGGTGCTCGAACTTTACGAGGGTGTCGACTTCATCATCGCCATCGTCGGCCTGTTCGCCATCTCGGAGCTTCTGTTCTTTATCGAGGACCGTGCCGGCAAGGGCAAGAAGACCATCAAGGTCAACAAGCTCAAGCTTTCCTGGGCCGACATCAAGGGCATCATGCCCTCGAGCATCCGTGGTGGCATCCTCGGCTTTATCGCCGGCGTCCTGCCGGGGGCCGGTGCTTCGCTGGGCAGCTTTATCGGCTACACCCTCGAGAAGAAGGTGGTCGGCAAGAAGGGCTACTTCGGTGAAGGTGACCCGCGCGGCGTGGCTGGCCCCGAGGCCGGCAACAACGGCGCTTCCAGCGGTGCCCTGGTGCCGATGCTGACCCTGGGCGTCCCGGGTAGCGGCACCACCGCGGTGCTGCTGGCGCTGCTGATCTCGCTGAATATCACCCCTGGCCCGCTGATGTTCACTCAGAACGCGGACATCGTGTGGGGGGTGATCGCGGCGCTGTTGATCGGCAACTTCCTGCTGCTGGTGCTCAACATTCCGCTGGTCGGTATCTTCGTCAAGCTGCTGTCGGTGCCGCCGATGTACCTGTTGCCGATCGTCACCATGGTGGCCTTCGTCGGCATCTACTCGATCTCCAACACCACCTTTGATCTGTACTTCATGGTGGCCTTCGGGGTCGGTGGCTACATCCTCAGGAAGCTCGAGATCCCGCTGGTGCCGGTGATCCTGGGTCTGCTGCTTGGCCCGGAGATGGAGAAGAACCTGCGCCACGCCATGGACATCTCCGACGGCGACTGGACGATCCTGTGGGACAGCGGCCTGGCCATCGGCCTGTGGCTGTTCGCCGGTCTCGGCCTGATCCTGCCGTACATCGTCGGCCCGATCCTGAGAAAGCGCATGGAGGTTCAGACCGGCCACACCACACCGGGCGATTGAGCGACCCCGCTCCCGGTGGTTGACGAAGGCCTTCGGGCTCGACTCGACTAACGACCTTGGGCGCCCCGATGGGGCGCCCTTTTTTTGTGTGCATCATGACCGTGCGGGCGTATGCGGAGGCATATCAGCCCGCTGGCTGGTGTTGTCGGTCATCGATCCAGGCCCTGGCCAGCCAGCCGCCGGCCTCGGCGATCCGCTCCGGTGTCGAGCCGGCGTAGCCCAGCACCAGCCCAGGCATGGCGTCAGGCGCCAGGTAGTGACCCGATAGCGGCGACAGGGTGACGCCCTCGCGCCGCCCGCGCTCGATCAGGCGTTGCTCCTGTGCCCGTGAGGCGAGCCTTGCCACCAGGTGCATGCCGGCCTGGCCGGCCGACAGTTCAAGTCCTTGCTCTACGGCAGGCGCCAGGGCCTCGCGCAGGCATGCCTGGCGCTGTCGATAGCAGTGGCGCATGCGCGCGATGTGGCGAGAGAAGTGTCCCTCGACGATAAAGTCTGCCAGCGCTGACTGGGAGACGTACTGGCCTTCCCGATGCAGTCGCGCGTTGGCGCGGCGAAAGTCGTCCACCAGGGCCTCGGGAAGTACCAGGTAGCCGAGCCTGAGGCCCGGGTAGAGCACTTTGCTGAAGGTGCCGACGTAGAGCACCGGACCGCCCCCGGCCAGCCCCTGGAGGGAGGCCACCGGCGCAGTGGTATAGCGAAATTCGCTGTCGTAGTCGTCCTCTATGATCAGCGCGCCGTGGTGGCGGGCGAAGTCGAGCAGGGCGAGACGCCGTGCCACCGGCATCGTCACGCCGCAGGGGTACTGATGCGAGGGGGTGACATAGATCAGTCGAGGTGGCGGGCTATCCGGGGCGAGAGCCTCAGGCTGCATGCCCTGTGCGTCCACCGGTACCGGGACGGGCGTTAGCCCGGCCATGTTGAAGCAGGCCTTGGCACCGGCATAGCCGGGATCCTCGACCCAGACGCTGTCATCGGGGTCGGCCAGCAGGCGGGCGATCAGCTCGAAGCCCTGCTGGGCGCCCTGGGTAATCAGGATCTGATGTGGTTGGCAATTGACCGAGCGCGATAGACGCAGGTAGTCACACAGCGCCGTCTTGAGGGCGTGATGCCCGCCGCTGGCGGCGTAGCCGAAGGCATCCAGGCTGGCCTGGTGGCGATGGCGCCGTAGCAGGCGCTGCCACGCCTCGCGCGGGAACAGATCGAGGGCGGGGACGCCCGGGGCGAAGGCATCCCGGGAGCCCTCCATCTCGCCGCAGCTCTCCAGCAGGCGCTGACCTCGCCGAGAATGCCAGCGGCTCGCCTGGATGGGGGCGCCGGGCAACGGGCTGGGTTCGGGCAGCGCCAAAGACGCCACGAATAGCCCGGCCCCCGGGCGCGCCTCGACGAAGCCTTCTGCCACCAGGCGGTCCATGGCGGCAAGCACCGTGTTGCGGCCGATGCCGAGGTCCGCGGCCAGCCGTCGAGACGAGGGCAGGGCGCTGGCGGCGGGCAAGCTACCTTGCTGTATCCACTCGCGCAGGGCCGCGTACAGGCGCTGGGACAGCGAACCCGACGGGGGTTCGGCGGCGGGTGGCGCCAGGCGCATGGCCAGCGCTTCGGTGATCCATTCGGCGTGACGGTGAAGGCTGGGCACTGGTTCCCCTTTTCTGGACAGTATTGGTTCTTATGGTGGGACCACTATTGCGCAAGACTGGGTGCCTGTCATCCCGACGAGCCGGTGCGCCTCTGGCCAGCCGGCGCACACGACCGCCAATGTGAAAGGTGACTCATGAACCATGTTCGTCCTGCCTGTATCGCCGATCTACAACCCCTGAGTGAGCTGCTCGATGGCTACCGGGTGTTCTATTCACAGGAAAGCGACATCCAGGCTGCCCGCGACTTTCTCCAGACGCGCCTCGCGCTCGCCGACTCGCGCCTGCTGGTCAGCGACAACGAGGGTGTGCTCGAAGGCTTCGTTCAGCTCTATCCGACGCTATCCACGGTACGGGTGGGACCGCGCTGGACCCTGGCCGACCTGTTCGTGGCGCCCGAGGCGCGTGGCAAGGGGATCGGCCGTGAGCTGATGGAGGCCGCCGCGAACCTGGCGAGGGAGCAGGGCGTGGGCCAGTTGACGCTTAATACCCAGACCCACAACCACACCGCCCAGGCGCTGTATGAGTCACTTAACTGGCAACGCAACGACGCCTTCTACGCCTATACCCTGAACCTGGATGACCCTGCGGGCACATAAACTTCTACTTCTCGCAGTCAACATTGATGGATGCCAACCACTCTGAAGGAGCGCGTGACCCTTGTATCAGCCAAGACACTTCGCCATGACCGACGAAGACGCCATGATGGCGGTGGTCCGAGCCTATCCCTTTGCGACCCTGGTCACCGACGGTGACCAGGGGGTGTGTATCGACCACCTGCCGCTGATGGTCGAGCAGACGTCACAGGGCGCGCTGGTGCTGCGTGGACATATCGCCCGCGCCAACGCCCTCTGGCGGCTGGGTGAGGGTGAGGGTGAGCGAGCAGACGCCGCGGCGATCGAGGCGGTGGCGATCTTTCATGGCCCCGACGCCTACATTTCGCCTGGCTGGTATCCCGACAAGCACCGCCATGGTCGCGTGGTGCCGACCTGGAACTACCAGGTGGTGCATGCCCATGGCCGGCTCGCCTTCCAGCGTGAAAGCGATTGGCTCACCTCGCACCTGACGTCGCTGGTCGATCGCTTCGAGGCGGGCCGGGAAGCGCCCTGGGCGGTGGACGACGCCCCCGAAGACTACCTGGAGGGGATGCGTCGTGGCATTGTGGGGGTGGAGCTCGAGGTGACGCGCCTGGTGGGCAAACATAAGGCGAGTCAGCACAAGCCTCAGGAAGAACGCGAGGGCATCCGCGAAGGCCTTCGAGGGGATGGGCGTTCGGCTTGTGACGCTGCCGTGCTGTGTGGCGATCAGCAGCGATGATTCCACCTGCTGGGGCAGCAACGATGGGGCAACAACGATGGAGCAAGGACGCGAGATGAATGACTGCCTGAGACAGGCAACGCTGGAGGACGCCGAAACGCTGGCCGCCCTGGGGCGCCGCACCTTTTACCAGACCTTTGTCGACTTTTACTCCAAGGCGACCATGGAGCGCTATCTGAATGATGCCTTTGACCTTGGGCGGGTTCAGCGCGAGCTGGCCTGCCCGCAGTCGCGATTCTGGCTGCTGGAAGAGGCCGGCCACCGCGAGACGGGTGAAGCGGGAAAGGAGCGCGAGGGCGTTGCCAAGGGGCCCGTAGCGGTCGGCTATCTCAAGCTCAACTGGGGTGAGGCCCAGACCGATCTGAGCGAGCACAATGGTCTCGAGATCGAGCGCATCTATCTGCTGGCCGAGGCCCAGGGCCGAGGGCTTGGCAAGATGCTGTACGACAAGGCCATCACCGAGGCGCGAGAACAGGCCAGGGCCTTCGTCTGGCTGGGCGTGTGGGAAAACAATCATCCCGCCATCGCCTTCTATCGCTCCCGGGGCTTTGTCGAGGTAGGCACCCACAGTTTTCAGATGGGCGATGTGGTGGACAGGGATCTGATCATGCGGCGTGATCTCTGACGTAGCCATCGCCATCGCCATCGACCATAAGGTCCCATGGATAGAACATCGCTGCACCACGATACTGCGAGGCCACCATCAATGGACAACAACAAGACGAGGGAATCTCTGTGAGTTATCGAATTGCCACTATCGCTGGTGACGGTATTGGCCCGGAGGTGGCGGGCGCCACGGTGCAGGTACTGCAAGCGCTGCTGGGTAGCGACGTGCTGCGTTTCGACTGGCTCGACGGTGGAGCGGGGCACTATGACAAGACCGGCGAGGTGCTGCCCCAGTCGACGCTGGACGCCTGTCGGGCCAGTCACGCCATCCTGCATGGAGCCGCCGGGCTGCCGGGGGTGACCTACGACGACGGTACCGAGGTGGGCAACGACCTGCACCTCAAGCTGCGCTTCGGACTGGACCTTTACGCTAACGTGCGTCCGATCCGCCTGCTGCCCGGGGTCGAGTCGCCGCTGAGACACCATCAGCCCGGTACCATCGACTATGTCATCGTGCGCGAGAACACCGAAGGCCTCTACGCCAGCCGCGGCGCCGGGGTGGTGCTGCGAGACGAGATGGCCAGCGACAGCCTGGTGATCACCCGCAAGGGCACCGAGCGAGTCGCGCGCTTCGCCCTGGAGCTGTCACGGCGACGTCAGGGCGCACCGAAGGACGGCAAGCGGCGGCTCACCGTCTGCGACAAGGCCAACATCCTCAGAAGCTACGCCTTCTTCCGTCGGGTATGCGACGAGGTAGGCGCCGAGTTCAACGACGTCGAACTCGACTATGCCTACGTCGACGCCATGACGGTGCACCTGGTCAAGCGCCCGGACTTCTATGACGTGATCGTTGCCGAGAATCTGTTCGGTGACATCATCTCGGACCTGGGGGCGGCCACCGTTGGCGGGATGGGGGTGTCGCCGTCTGCCGAACTGGGCGATCGCCACGGTCTGTTCCAGGGGGCCCACGGCAGCGCCCCGGATATCGCCGGGCAGGACGCCGCCAACCCCATCGCCACCCTGTTGTCCGGGGCCATGATGCTCGAATGGCTGGCGGTGGAGCACGCCGACGATCGTTTGTCTGACGCCGCCGGTCGGTTGCGTCAAGCGGTGGACGGCGTACTGTCCGATGGCCGGTATCGGCCCCGGGAATTCGGCGGCGATACCGGCTGCAGCGCCTTTACCGAACAGGTGCTGCGACAGCTCGAGGGCTAAGCCTTGTCGATGAAACGGTCTGGTGCTTGGCCCTGTGTCGGGTCCCAAGGGGGCACATGGCGGGACACCCAGTCCGGTTCAGGTTCGATGTCTTCAAGGTAGTGCGCGCCAAGTGTTGCGAGAGACGTCGGTCGCGCAGACGGTCCTGGTCGGGTTCCAGGGGTGGCTAATCTGTCCACCCCTGGCCAATCTTGCACCAGATGTATTCTGGTCAATAGGAGGGCGTATGCCGGCCAATCATGCTCGAAACGTGGCGCTCACGCCTGAACTAGATGGTTTTATCGACGAACTGGTGGCCTCTGGGGATTACGCCAATGCCAGCGAAGTGCTACGAGCGGGGTTGCGTGCACTCAAGGAACGTCGTGAGATTGCGCTCATCGGCTCTCGAATAGGTGTCGCGCTTGAGCAGCTTGATCGTGGAGAAGGTGTAACCGGTGATCCACGAAAAGTTCTGGGTAGTGTTCTCGAGGCTGCTCGAACTGGCGATGCTTCTTGACGTGATTGATTTATGCGCCGGCGGCACTTGCAAGCCTGAAAGATATTCTTCGTTGGACCCTATCGGAATTCGGCGAGGCGAGAGCCGAGCGGTATACGGCACAACTTGTTCACCGCCTTGAATCCCTGGCGGCGGGACATCCGCCCCATCCCAGGCCATGCTCGACACTATCGAGCACTGTTGGCCATGAATCTCACCTTCGCTACTTCCGTGAAGGTCGACACTATCTGATCTTGCGCGAGACGGACGAGACACTCGAACTTGTCGAAGTCTTCCACGAACGGATGAATGTGGACGCATGGCTACGTGCCTTGTCTCGGTGATGTTTTCGTATCGACTCCCATTTGCCTTCCGAACAGACACTCCAGCTGTGTCGCTGAAAGGTGGCTGCGCTCGGAACACTTGTACTCGCCGCTGCCGTCATGCTGAGCCCTGCAAGTGAAGCGTCTCGATATAGGGCGCTCCTTTCTGGTGCCGGCCGTGGCGGGGTGCACCGCTGGTTGGCGCTGTGGTGGTGCAGAAGTAGGGGGCGGGGTAGCGAAGTGCACCATGCATGGTGCAATGGTGCGCTTCTGTGGCGCGAGATGCTCTCCTGTGGCGCAAGGCGGGGTGGGTAAGCCCCCTTCTTGGCCGACGTAATGTCGGAATTTATAAATGTTTTATATGGCTGGCATGGGACTTGCTTGAAGTGGTGATGGAGGTCGACGTCGCAAGACGTCAGGCCTGAGCGATACAGCGGTTTTACCTGAACCGTTTGGCTCCCTCTCGACGATGGTCCATCACAACGACAAGGCAACCCCTGGAGGTTTCCCATGCCCACCGCTTCGATCTCTTCTACGCAGGTTTGTGCCCACCGTTCCAAAGCGCTTTCTAGAAAGGTGCTGGCCAGCCTGGCCGTGTCCACGCTGTCGCTGGCCATCGCCGCACCGGCGCTCGCCCAGGAGGACCCGATCAAGGTCGGTATCCTGCATTCCCTGTCCGGTACCATGGCGATCAGCGAGTCGACCCTGAAAGACACCATGCTGATGCTGATCGAGCAGCAGAACGAAGCGGGTGGCCTGCTCGGCCGCGAGCTTGAGCCGGTGGTGGTGGACCCGGCCTCCAACTGGCCGCTGTTTGCCGAGAAGGCCCGCGAGCTGCTGGCGCAGGAAGAGGTCGACGTGATCTTCGGCAACTGGACCTCGGTGTCGCGCAAGTCGGTGCTGCCGGTGGTCGAGGAGCTCAACGGTCTGCTGTTCTATCCGGTGCAGTACGAAGGCGAGGAATCCTCCGAAAACGTCTTCTACACCGGCGCTGCGCCCAACCAGCAGGCGATTCCTGCGGTGGACTACCTGATGAACGAGGTCGGTGTTGAGCGCTGGGTGCTGGCCGGTACCGACTATGTCTATCCGCGCACGACCAACAAGATCCTCGAAGCCTACCTGAAATCACAGGGCGTGGCCGACGAGGACATCATGGTCAACTACACCCCCTTCGGTCACTCCGACTGGCAGAACATCGTCTCCGAGATCAAGCAGTTCGGTGGTGCCGGCAAGAAGACGGCGGTGGTCTCCACCATCAATGGCGACGCCAACGTGCCCTTCTACCGGGAGCTGGCCAACCAGGGCGTCGAGGCCTCGGACATCCCGGTGGTGGCCTTCTCGGTGGGCGAGCAGGAGCTGTCCGGTCTCGACACCGCGCCGCTGGTCGGCCACCTGGCGGCCTGGAACTACTTCATGAGCGTGGATGAAGACGTCAACTACGACTTCATCGACGCTTGGTACGACTACACCGGCGACGACAACGCCGTCACCAACGACCCCATGGAAGCCCACTATATCGGCTTCAACATGTGGGCCGAGGCGGTGCGCAAGGCCGAGACCACCGATGTAGATGCGGTCAAGGAAGCGATCATCGGTGTGTCGGTGCCCAATCTCACCGGTGGCTACGCCACCATGATGCCCAACCACCACATCACCAAGCCGGTGCTGATCGGCGAGATCCAGGACAACGGCCAGTTCTCGGTGGTGTGGCAGACCCCGTCCACCGTGGCCGGCGACGCCTGGTCCGACTATCTGGAAGGCTCCCGCGATCTGATCAGCGACTGGCGTGCTCCGCTTGAGTGCGGCAACTACAACGTGGTGCAGGGTAGCTGCGGTGGTGGCTCAGACGTCGCCTCCAGCGAATAGAACATAACGACAAGGGGCCGGTGTGCACGACGCACCGGCCCGGATCACGCCAACCCTGCCCGTGGTGCCGTCGGCACCCGGGTGTCTCAAGGGACCTCACCATGAATTCAATTGCAGGTCGTCACTGGCTGAGCGCGCTGGTGCTGCTTTGCCTCGTCGCCCTGGGGCTGGGCCAGGCTTGGGCTCAGGACGCTGGCGCTTCCGAGGCCGCGTCTTCCGACCAGGGGCCGGCGCTGTTGTCGGCGCTGGCCGAGTCCAGCTTCCGCGACAAGGAAGCGGCCATCGACGCCATCGCCGAGAGCGGTGACGAGCGCGCCCGGCGCTGGCTCGAGAGCTTTGCCGAGGGCAAGCTCGCCCGCGTCAAGGACAGCGGCGCTATCGTCGTGGTACTGGAAAATCGCGGTCGCAACTGGCCCGTGGCCGACGCCCTGACGCTGGAACCGGCGGGCGAAATATCGCGCCGCGAGCTCGACCGCGTCTCCATCAACAACAGTCTTAGGGGCTATCTGGACAGCACCCTGGCGCTGATCGACCTGCGTGTCGATGACCCTGCCCAGCGGCTGGCGGCGGCGCGGGATCTGCTGGGCGAGGTCGAGGCCGAGGCCGTCGATTCGCTGAGCGAGCTGGCCGCCGCCGAGAGCGACCCCGAGGTGGCCGCGACCCTTGAGCAGGCCATCGCCATCGCACGGGTCGAACAGGGAGACGTCGCGGCGGTCGAGGCGCTGTCCGGCAGCCTCAATGGCCAGGCCAGGGCCGCGCTGATGCAGGCCAGCCGCAGCGACGACGTGGCGCTGGCGGAAGCCGCCCAGGCCGCGTTGGCCGAGAGCGAGCAGGCGCTCAAGCTCAACCGCGCCGCCGAGACGCTCTACTTCGGCCTGTCGCTGGGCTCGGTGCTGGTACTGGCGGCGATCGGCCTGGCTATCACCTTCGGCGTCATGGGGGTGATCAACATGGCCCACGGCGAGCTGATCATGCTGGGGGCCTACACCACCTGGGCGATGCAGCAGCTGTTGCCGGGGCAGCCGGGGCTTGCGCTGCTGCTGGCGATTCCGGCGGGCTTTCTGGTGGCGGCGCTGGTGGGTGTGGCCATCGAGCGAGGCGTCATCCAGTTCCTCAAGGGGCGTCCGCTGGAAACCCTGCTGGCGACCTTCGGCGTCAGCCTGATCCTGCAGCAGCTGGTGCGCACCCTGATCTCACCGCTCAACCGTACCGTGGTGACGCCCGAGTGGATGAGCGGCTCGCTGGTGATCAATGAAGCCCTGTCGTTGACCCTCAATCGCCTCTATGTGCTCGGCTTCGCCATCCTGGTGTTTGCCGCCCTGATGCTGGTGATGCGCCGCACCCGGCTGGGACTGGAGGTACGCGCGGTAACCCAGAACCGTGCCATGGCACGCTCCATGGGCATTCGCGCGACCCGCGTCGACATCCTGACCTTCGCGCTGGGGTCGGGGGTGGCTGGCCTTGCCGGGGTGGCGCTGTCACAGCTCACCAACGTCGGTCCCAACCTCGGCCAGAACTACATCATCGACTCCTTCATGGTGGTGGTGTTCGGCGGGGTCGGCAATCTGTGGGGCACCCTGGTGGCGGGGCTCTCGCTGGGGGTGATCAATCAGGTGCTGGAGCCCTGGGCCGGGGCGGTACTGGCCAAGATCCTGGTGCTGGTGTTCATCATTCTGTTCATTCAAAAGCGCCCGAGGGGACTGTTTCCCCAGAAGGGCCGCGCGGCGGAGGGCTGAGCGATGCCATCATCCCGACTATGGCTGGCTCGCCCGTTCGGCGAGCGGTCGACTCTGATCTTCCTGGCGGTGCTCGGTGCCACCATGGCGCTGGTGGTGGCGGCAAATCTGCTGCTGGCGCCGGAGCACCCGCTGCACGTCTCCACTTATACCGTTACCTTGCTGGGCAAGTACCTGTGCTACGCGCTGCTGGCGGTGGCGGTGGATCTGGTCTGGGGTTACCTGGGGATTCTCAGCCTGGGCCACGGCGCCTTCTTCGCCCTCGGCGGCTACGCCATGGGCATGTACCTGATGCGCCAGATCGGCGACCGCGGTGTCTACGGCGATCCACTGCTGCCGGACTTCATGGTGTTCCTCGACTGGGACAGTCTGCCCTGGTACTGGCTTGGCTTCGACATGGCCGGTTTTGCCTTTGTGATGGTGCTGCTGGCGCCGGGCCTGCTGGCGCTGGTGTTCGGCTTCCTGGCGTTCCGTTCGCGGGTCACCGGGGTCTATCTGTCGATCATCACCCAGGCGCTGACCTTTGCGCTGATGCTGGCGTTCTTCCGCAACGAGATGGGCTTTGGCGGCAACAACGGCCTGACCGACTTCAAGGAACTGCTGGGCTTCGACCTATCCGCCGACGCCACACGACTGGGGCTGTTTATCGCATCCGGCGTGGCGCTGGCGCTGGGCTTCCTGCTGTGCCGCGCCATCGTGGTCAGCAAGCTCGGGCGGGTCTGCGTGGCGGTGCGCGACGCCGAGTCCCGCACCCGCTTTCTCGGCTACCGGGTGGAGCGCTATCAGCAGTTCGTGTTCGTCGTCTCGGCCATGCTGGCCGGGGTCGCCGGCGCCCTCTATGTGCCCCAGGTGGGCATCATCAACCCCAGCGAGTTCTCGCCGCTGTTCTCCATCGAGGTGGTGGTGTGGGTGGCCCTGGGTGGCCGTGCCACCCTCTATGGCGCGGTGATCGGTGCGCTGGCGGTGAACTACGCCAAGAGCGTGTTCACCGGGGTGATGCCGGAGGCCTGGCTGTTCGCGCTCGGTGCGCTGTTCGTGCTGGTGACGGTGCTGCTGCCCCAGGGCATCGCCGGGCTTTTGTCACGCTCTCGCCAGCAAGGCAGCGACGATGACAGCGACACGCAACCCGACACGCCAACCGACACGCTGGATGCAACCCCCAGGGAGGCCACCCCATGAGCTTTCTTCAGAGCCTGGCCGATCGCGATCGGGTCTTCGACTTCCTGGTCCCGGAACAATCGCCGGTCGACGTGCGCCACGGCCCGATCCTCTATCTCGAGGACGTGTCGGTGAGCTTCGACGGCTTCAAGGCCATCAATGATCTCAACCTGACCATCGACGACGGCGAACTGCGCTGCATCATCGGCCCCAACGGTGCTGGCAAGACCACCATGATGGACATCATCACCGGCAAGACGCGCCCGGATCAGGGCAGCGTGTGGTTCGGCAGCCGCCACAACCTGTTGACCAAGAACGAGCCGGAGATCGCCCGGCTCGGCATCGGGCGCAAGTTCCAGAAGCCCACGGTGTTCGAGGCGCTGACGGTGTTCGAGAACCTCGAGCTGGCGATGGCCATGGACAAGAGTCTGTGGCCGACCCTCAAGGCGCGCATGACCGGGGAGGTGCTGGCGCGAATCGAGGAGGTGCTCGAGACGGTGGGCCTGGCGTCGCTCAGTCGCCGCCAGGCGGGCATCCTGTCCCACGGACAGAAGCAGTGGCTCGAGATCGGCATGCTGTTGATGCAGCGCCCTCGGCTGTTGCTGGTCGACGAGCCGGTGGCGGGGATGACCGAGCAGGAGATGGAGCGTACCGCAGAGCTGTTGTTGAGCCTCGCCGGCAAGCACTCGGTGGTGGTGGTGGAGCACGACATGGGCTTTGTGCGTTCGATCGCCCGCACGGTGACGGTGCTGCATCAGGGTTCGGTGCTGGCCGAGGGCAGTATGGACAAGGTGGCAAGCGACCCCAGGGTGATCGAGGTCTACCTGGGTGGCGACGAGGAGGCGGCATGATCGGACTGGAGCGGGTACCTCAGCAGTCTTCGGTAAGAGCGCTGTACTGGGCGGACAGCGCATCCCGCGGCAGGCTGGCCACGCTGTGGGCGAAGGTCTGCGGCCGGTGGGTGCAGGAGATGGGCAAGGAGGTGGAACGATGCTGAGCATTCGCGGGCTCAATCAATTCTATGGCGAGAGCCATACCCTGTGGGATCTCGATCTTGACGTGCCCAGGGCGGCCTGTACCTGTGTGCTGGGTCGTAATGGCGTCGGCAAGACCACCCTGATGAAGGCGATCATGGGCGAGGTGCCGATCACCGGCGGTGAGCTTCACTACGCCGACGGTGTCGCGCTGGAGAAGCGTCGCCTCGAGGATCGCTCACGCCTGGGCGTGGGCTATGTGCCTCAGGGACGCCAGATCTTTCCGCTGATGACGGTGGAGGAGAACCTGCGCACTGGCCTTGCCGCCCGTGGCGATGGCCTGCGCCAGGTGCCCGAACGGATCTATGAGCTGTTCCCGGTGCTCAAGGAGATGCGTCACCGGCGGGGCGGCGATCTGTCCGGCGGTCAGCAGCAGCAGCTGGCGATCGGGCGCGCCCTGGTGATCGAGCCGAAGCTGTTGATCCTCGACGAGCCGGGGGAGGGCATCCAGCCCAATATCGTCGCCCAGATCGGCGAAGTCATCCGTCGGTTGATCGCCGATGATGGGCTGACCGTGCTGCTGGTGGAGCAGAAACTGCCCTTTGCCCGACGCTTCGCCGACCACTTCGCCATCCTCGATCGTGGGCGGAGAGTCGCCGTCGGTGATATCGGTGAGCTCGACGACGCCGTGGTGAAGCGCTACCTGACCGTCTGAGCGGTAGCGTGTCAATCAGGGTGAATCGCTGCACATCAATGGTGCGCAATCGTAAGGTTGCGCACTTTTTTTGTGCGCGACCAAAGGCGTGCTTTTCTCTGGTGCAATCCTTGGTTGTTCTATAAGAAATTGAAAAATAAGTAAAAAAATAGAGATTCGAGAAGCTGGTACGGGGCTTGCACCTTGATTGGGCAATGGTGGTGGCCTTTTTTACTTTCGCTTGCCACGCCGACTCGACGGACCGCCCGGGAGAGCCATGAGCGCGCAGACAACACAGGATTCGACCGATCGGCACGGCCATCGTTTCGACGCAGGACGGCGCTGGGAGGCCAGCCTCGATCTCGGCTTTCGCCATGATGGCCAGGCCACTCGCCTCTATCGGGTGGATCATCGCGGCCCCCTGCGGGTGCAGCGTCCCTTCTATCCCGAAGGCCGCGACGGCACCTGCCACGTCTATCTGCTGCATCCCCCGGGGGGGCTGGTCAGCGGCGATATCCTGGATATCCAGGCGCGGGTGGGCGCGGGCGCGCGGGCACTGCTGACCACACCGGCGGCCAACAAGCTGTATCGGGCCGACCGCAACGCCGTGGCCTGGTCCCAGCGCACTCGTCTGGTGGTCGAGGAGGGCGGGCTGCTCGAGTGGTTGCCCCAGGAAACCATCGCCTTCGACGGCTCGCGAGGGGTGCAGGCCACCGAGATCGAGCTTTCCGGCAGCGCCCGCTGCCTGGGCTGGGAGGTGCTGGCGCTGGGCCGGCCGGCCAGTGACCTGCCGTTTGCCAGCGGCCACCTCGAACAGCGCTTTCGGTTATCCCGGGACGGACGACCACTGTGGATCGAGCGCCAGCCCCTCGACCCTGACCATCGTCGTTTTCACGGCGCCTGGGGGCAGCGAGGGTGCAGCGTCCAGGCAACCCTGTGGGCGGTCGGGCTCGAAGACGAGTCCGCGGCGATCGAACGTCTGCGCCAAGGGTTGGGGCAGGGAGGGAATGACCTTGCCGGCAGTCCCGGCGCTGGTGAAGCCGAGCGCTGGGCCGTCACCGTGCGTGATGGCGTCCTGCTGCTGCGCTACCTCGGTCACTCGCGGCGCGAGGCCTGGTCGCTGTGCGAGGCGGCCTGGACGTTGCTGCGTCCGATGCTGATGGATCGCGAGGCCTGTGTGCCGCGCATCTGGTTTACCTGAATGTCATGCCGGGCGGGACAGGCGACCCCTGGCCACCCTGACCAACATCGAGGATGAAAGGATGGAGCTGACACCGCGTGACAAGGACAAGCTCTTGCTGTTTACCGCTGGCCTGGTGGCCGAGCGGCGACGCGCCAAGGGGCTCAAGCTGAACTATCCCGAGGCGGTGGCCTTGATCAGCTGCGAGATCATGGAGGGAGCCCGGGAAGGCCTGAGTGTGGCCGAGATGATGAGCCGAGGGCGCCAGATACTGGGGCGTGACGAGGTGATGGAAGGGGTGGCGGAAATGGTCGACGAGGTACAGGTCGAGGCCACCTTTCCCGACGGCACCAAGCTGGTGACGGTGCACAACCCGATCTCGTGACGCTGCCAGGCCCCGGCTTGATCCGGGGGCGACGCGACAGGCTCATACGCTGATACCAATAGGGAGGGCGCGGGATGATCCCCGGAGAATACCAACTGAAGGACGGTGACATCGCCCTGTGCGAGGGTCGCGACAGGGTCACGCTGGAGGTGGCCAATCGCGGAGATCGACCGATTCAGGTCGGATCCCACTATCACTTCGCCGAGACCAACCCGGCACTGGCGTTCGATCGCGACAGGGCGCGGGGCTTTCGTCTGGACGTGGCCGCGGGCAGCGCGGTGCGCTTCGAGCCGGGGCAGAGCCGTGAGGTCACCCTGGTGAGCTTCGCCGGACGTCGTCATATCTACGGCTTTCGCGGTGAAGTCATGGGCGCGCTGGACGATGCGGCCGCACACAGCGGCGACAGCGGTCAGGAGGACGCCCGATGAAGATCAGTCGTCAGGCTTATGCCGACATCTATGGCCCCACCGTCGGCGACCGGGTGCGCCTGGGAGACACCGAGCTGTGGATCGAGGTAGAGAAGGACGCCACCCACTACGGCGACGAGGTCAAGTTCGGTGGTGGCAAGGTCATTCGTGACGGTATGGGGCAGAGCCAGCGTCTCGACCAGACGGTGATGGACACCGTCATCACCAATGCCCTGATCCTTGACTGGTGGGGCATCGTCAAGGCCGACGTGGGCCTCCAGGCGGGTCGCATCGCCGCCATCGGCAAGGCCGGCAATCCAGACACCCAGCCGGACGTCACCATCGTGATCGGACCCGGCACCGAGGTCATCGCCGGCGAGGGCAAGATCCTCACCGCCGGCGCCATCGACGCCCACGTGCACTTCATCTGTCCGCAGCTGGTGGACGAGGCCCTGGCCAGCGGCATCACCACCATGCTGGGGGGCGGTACCGGGCCTGCCACCGGATCGAACGCCACCACCTGCACGCCGGGGGCCTGGCACATCCACCAGATGCTCAAGGCCTGCGACAGCCTGCCGATGAACATCGGTCTGCTCGGCAAGGGCAACGCGAGCCTGCCCGAAGCGCTGGAGGCCCAGATCGAAGCGGGCGCCATGGGGCTCAAGCTGCACGAGGACTGGGGTACCACCCCGGCCTCCATCGATACCTGCCTGAGCGTGGCCGAGCGCTACGACGTTCAGATCGCGATCCACACCGACACCCTCAACGAGTCCGGTTTCGTCGAGGACACCCTGGCGGCGTTCAAGCAGCGCGGCATCCATACCTACCATACCGAAGGCGCCGGGGGCGGCCACGCACCGGACATCATCACCGCCTGCTCGAAGGACTATGTGCTGCCGTCGTCGACCAACCCGACCCGGCCCTACACGGTGAACACCGTCGACGAGCACCTGGACATGCTGATGGTGTGTCATCACCTCGACCCCAATATTCCCGAGGACGTGGCTTTCGCCGATTCGCGCATTCGCCGCGAGACCATCGCCGCCGAGGACATCCTGCATGACCTCGGCGTCATCTCGATGATCGCCTCGGATTCCCAGGCTATGGGACGCGTCGGCGAGGTGGTGTGCAGGACCTGGCAGACCGCTCACAAGATGAAGGTGCAGCGTGGTTTACTGCCGGAAGATCAAGAACGTGGCGCCGACAACCTGCGTGCCCGCCGCTATGTGGCCAAGTACACCATCAACCCCGCCATCACCCACGGCCTGGCCGATGAGATCGGTTCTGTCGAGGTGGGCAAGCTGGCCGATCTGGTGCTGTGGGATCCGGCCTTCTTCGGCGTCAAGCCGGCGCTGGTGCTCAAGGGGGGAATGATCGCCATGGCCCCCATGGGCGACCCCAATGCCTCTATCCCGACTCCCCAGCCGGTGCACTACCGTCCGATGTTCGGGGCGCTGGGCCAGGCCGCCGCAGCGACCCGGGTGAGCTTCGTGTCTCAGGCCGCGCTGGATGCGGGGCTCAAGGATCGGCTGGGGCTTCAAAGCAGCCTGGTGGCTTGCCGGGATGTGCGTGCGGTGCGCAAGGGCGACATGAAGCTCAATGACCGTTGCCCGGATCTCAAGGTCGACGCCCAGACCTACGAGGTCACCTGCGATGGCGAGCTTCTGACCTGTGAACCGCTGGACGTGCTGCCGTTGGCCCAGCGCTATCACCTTTTTTGAGTCAGCGATGATGACGGTTTTCGACAGTGCCGCTGACAGTACCAAGGAGTCATCCATGAGTTCGCTATTGTCGCTGACCCGCCGGCTCGGGCCGTTGCCCGTCGGCGATGGGCAAGACGGCGTCCAGGACACCCTGACCCTGAGCTACGACGATCGCATCAAGGGGCGCCTGCGGGTGACCCTGGACAGCGGGCGTGCGGCGGGTCTGTTTCTCGAACGCGGTCCGGTGCTGCGCCACGGCGACGGTCTTCAGGCCGAGGACGGCAGCCGCGTCCGGGTCATCGCTGCGCCGGAACCGGTGGTGACCGCCTGGGTAGCGCCGGGGCCGGACGCCGGCCTTGCGTTGGCTCGGTTGTGCTACCACCTGGGCAACCGCCACGTGACCCTCGGTATCGGCGAGGGCGAGTACCAGGGTGACGCCTGCTGCTACGTGCGCTTTGCGCCGGACCATGTGCTGGAAGAGCTGGCCGAGCGGCTTGGTGCGCGGCTCGAGCACCACCAGGCACCCTTCGATCCCGAGCCGGGCGCCTACACCATGGGTGGGCATTCGCATGGTCATTCGCACAGCGATTCTCATGACCATGACCATGGGCACGGACACGGGCATTCGCACGGGCATGGCCATTCACACGGCTCTTCACATGGCTCTTCACATGGCTCTTCACATGGCTCCTCACATGGCTCCTCACATAGCCACGCTCAGGGGATCACCTGATGGCCGGGATCGAGTCTGCGTCACAGGCGCACGATGATCTGGCCCTGCTGGGGCTGCTGCAGCTGGTCAGCCCGGCGTTGCCGATCGGCGCCTTCGCCTGGTCCCAGGGGCTCGAGAGCGCCTTCGAACTGGGCTGGGTTCACGATGAAAAGAGTCTTGGCGACTGGCTCGAGGGCGTGCTGGAGGATGGCCTGGCGGTGGCGGAACTGCCTGCCCTGGCGCGACTCGTCGAGGCCTGGCAGCAGGGCGACGAGGATAGGGTGGCGCATTGGGACTGCTGGCTGGGGGCGGTACGCGAGACCCGAGAGCTGCGCGAGGAGGATCGCCAGCTGGGCGCGTCGCTGGTGCGCCTGATGCGCAGCCTGGGGCTGGCGCCCGAAGTCGGCTTGCCTGACGAGCCTGGCTATGTGACCGCCTTCAGCGCCCTGGCGGTAGCCCGCGGGTTGCCGCCGCGACAGGCCATGCTGGGCTTTGCCTGGGCCTGGCTCGAGAACCAGCTGGCGGCAGCCTGCAAGGCGCTGCCGCTCGGGCATACCGCGGCCCAGCGACTGGTCGAGCGGCTGCGTCCGGCGCTGGTCGAGGCGGTGGGGCGTGCCCTGATCATCGACGATGACGACATGGGGCCGGCGCTGCCGGGGCTCGCCCTGGCCAGCGGCCTGCACGAAACCCAGTACTCGCGGCTGTTTCGCAGCTGAGCGAGTGACAACGATGCCATCGATACCGGGGTATCGACGGCGCCATTCTCCGGTCTTCGACACGTCGGGGAATGGCCTTACATGACAGGCAGGAGAACACCATGACCACTTCAACCACTCCCTCCCAGTGCCTGCGCGTCGGCGTGGGCGGCCCGGTGGGCTCGGGCAAGACGGCGCTGCTCAAGCAGCTGTGTCGGGCCCTGCGTGATCACTACGATATCGCCGTGGTGACCAACGACATCTACACCAAGGAAGACGCCGACTTCCTGACCCGCAACGAGGCGCTGTCGCCGGATCGCATCCTCGGCGTCGAAACCGGCGGCTGTCCGCACACCGCGATCCGCGAGGACGCCTCGATGAACCTGGCGGCCATCGACGAGCTGCACCGCCGCCATCCTGGGCTCGAACTGGTGCTGGTGGAGTCCGGCGGCGACAACCTGTCGGCCACCTTCAGTCCTGAGCTGTCGGACCTGACGCTCTACGTCATCGACGTCTCCGCGGGTGACAAGATCCCGCGCAAGGGCGGGCCGGGCATCACCAAGTCGGATCTGTTGATCATCAACAAGATCGACATTGCCGAGCAGGTGCATGCTTCGCTGGAGGTGATGGACCGTGACTCGCGCAAGATGCGTGGCGAACGTCCTTTCGTCTTCACCAATCTGTATGACGGCGTCGGTCTCGACACCATCATCGGTTTCATTCTCGAGCGGGGCATGTTGCCCGACCGGCGAGCCGAGGCAGTGGAAGCCTGAATCGCCCGTTACCACGCAGCCGAAGCGTTGCGTTCTCAGTCAACAAGGAGTCTGTCATGACACAGCGTTCTCGTGTTTCTTCCCGTTCCCTGGCGATCGCCGGCGCCATGGCCGCTGGCCTTGTCGCACCGCTGGCGCTGGCGCACCCCGGCCACGGCGTCGAGCATGGCGGCCTTGCCGCCGGCCTGATGCACCCCTGGTTGGGGCTCGATCACCTGCTGGCGATGGCGGCTATTGGCCTGTGGAGTCTGGGGCAGGGGGCTGCCATGCGACGCTTTACCCCGCTGATGGCACTGGCTGGCATGCTGGCCGGGGCTGGTCTGGCGCTGTCCGGCGCGCTTCCCGCCGGCGCCTTGCCTGGTGTGGAAGGGGGAATTGCCCTGTCGGTGCTGATCGCCGGGGTCATGGTGGCGGCGCTGATGCGTCTGCCGGCAGCGCTTGGCGGAGGCCTGGTGATCGCCCTGATGACGATGCATGGCATCGCCCACGGCGCCGAGATGCCTGCAGCCGCCTCACTCGTCGCCTACGTGGTGGGCTTTTCGGCCTCGACGCTTGCCATCACCATGCTGGCGCGGGTGCTGGGTGGCTGGCTGGCCAGCCGCGAACAGCGCCTGGTGCGTGCCCTCGGTGCCGCCATCGCGGTCTGCGGTGGGGTGCTGGCGCTGAGCTGAGCGATCTCCCACTGACCGTCGATGGTCTCTCGCGCCCGGCCCTGTGCCGGGCGCGAGCGTTTGAGGCTGCTGCATCGCCCCGCCTGCGACGGCGGAGACGGGTACGTGTGTGGGTGAAACGTTTTGGGCTATGCTCGTGCGCCACGGATGAATTCGCCAAGAGGACGCTATGGCCAGGCTGGGACGCACGATCAAATGGAGCGGGGCAGTACTGCTGGTCGCCTGGGCGGGGATGGGGCTGTGGCAGAGTATCAAGCCACTACCGGAAAACGTCGGCAAGGCCTGGCCCGAGCGGCCAGTGGGCGAGGTCGAATTTCTCGCCGATCGAACCTGGTATGACGAGGGTGGCCGCCGTCATCTTGATCAGCACATCTTTGACGAAGCGGTGGCGATGATCGAGGGTGCCCGCCGGCTGATCGTCGTCGACATGTTCCTGTTCAATCGCCTCGAGGGCAGTGGCGGGGGCGACTTTCTGCCCCTGGCCGAACGCCTTGCCGATGCGCTGATCGCCGCCCGCCAGCGCCAACCGGCGCCGCGAGTGGTAGTGATCACCGACCCCCTAAATACTCTCTATGGAGGCCAGCGGGTGCCGCTCTATCAGAGCCTGGAGGCGGCGGGGGTCGAGCTTGCCATCACCCGTCTCGATCGCCTGCGCGCCTCCAACCCGCTGTGGTCAGGCCTTTGGCATCTGGGACTGGATCGGCTTGGCAACGACCCGGACGGGGGCTGGCTGCCCAATGCCTTCGGTGGCGAGCCGGTGACCCTGAGAAGCTACCTGGCGCTGCTCAATTTTCGCGCCAATCATCGCAAGACGCTGACGGTGGATCACGCCGAAGGGTGGTCGACACTGATCACCTCGGCCAATCCTCACGACGGCAGTAGCCTGCACTCCAACGTGGCGCTGAGGATCGATGGCCCCGTCGCCCATGACGTCATCGCCTCGGAGGTCGAGGTGGCGTCCTGGTCCGGCGTCGAGGTATCGCAGCCGCCAGCACCTGAGGCCGAGCCATCGGATGGCGCGATGGCGCAACTGCTGACCGAAGCCGCCATCCGTGACGCCGTGCTCGCCCGGATTGATGACACCGTCGCCGGCGATCGGCTGGATGTCGCTGCTTTCTATGTCGCCCACCGCGGGGTGGTCGAGGCGCTGAAGGAGGCCAGCGGGCGAGGAGTGGCGGTTCGGGTGCTGCTCGACCCCAACCGTGAGGCCTTCGGTTTCGAAAAGGGAGGCCTGCCCAATCAGCCGGTGGCCGAAGAGCTGTTGGACGCGGGCGTTCAGGTGCGCTGGTGTGTCACCGACGGTGAGCAGTGCCACAGCAAGGTGGTGCTGGTGAGAAGGGGCCCGGCGAAGGACGAGCTGGCGGACGCCGTGATTCTGGGCTCGGCCAACCTGACCCGACGCAATCTCGACGACTTCAATCTTGAAAGCAGCGTCTTGCTAAAAGGGCGAGGAGTCGTCGCCATCGACGATATCGGCGCCTGGTTCGACCAGCGCTGGGACTCGAGCGACGGACGTCGAACCAGCCGAGCCTGGGCGCCGCGGGACGAGGCTAGCTGGTTCGATGGCTGGCGCTATCGATTGATGGAGGCCAGCGGCCTGTCCACCTTCTGACCTCGCTGGTGGGCTGCGCAGGACGGTGGAGATACCGACGCGAGAGCACGATGTGCCTCGACCGGCCAGCTTGACAGTCCGCCGCCCCGCGACCATGTTTCACACGCTGGCCGACGCTCGATTTGACACAATTTCGAGCTCGGCGTGGCGACATCGCAACGCCCGTGTCGGGCACAAGGAGAGTCTTCGATGGAAAAGTTCTGGTTGGTGGTAAAGGTCGTGATTCTGGCGCTGATCGCCATCCTGGTGGTGCAGAACATCGAGATGGTGCAGGTGAAACTGCTCGGCTGGACCATTGCCATGCCGATGGCCCTGCTGGTGGTGGTGATCTACCTGCTGGGCATGATCAGCGGTCGCGGCCTGATGGGGCTGATTCGTCGCCTGCAGGGCAAGGAGCCGCAGCGCCGCTGAGGGCATCGACCCGCGAGCGCTTTCGAGGGTCCTGGTGCCAGGGCAGGCCGAGGCGGCAGTTGTGCTCAAGCTCTGCGATGACCTGGGCGCCCAGCAGCAGGATCACGGCGCCGATCTCGAGGCTCAGCAGCACCACGATCAGGGTCGCCAGGGGGCCGTAGACCGCGCTTACCAGTGACAGGTTGGCGAAGTAGTAGACCAGGGCGATCCTGACCCCTTCCCACATCAGGGCGGCGGCAAAGCCCCCGGCCAAGGCGCGCCTCAGGGAAATGCGTACCACCGGCAGGACCTTGTAGATGGCGCTGAACAGCAGGAAGACGCCGACGAAGCTGGTCAGGTTGAGGGCCGGCTCCGACAGCGAGGCCATGGGCAGCTCACGGCCGTATAGCGCCATCCACAGTCCATTGAGGGTATTGGCCAGGCTGACTGCCATGGCCAGCGCCAGCAGCGCCGCACTCAGTACCAGCATGAAGGCGTAGGGCAACAGGAAGGACACCCAGAGGCTGCGGGTGTCCTTGACGTCGGGCTTTCTGAAGATCAGCGCCAGGGCGTCTTCCAGCATGCGAAAGGCGAAGGAGCTGAAGATCAGCAGCACCGGGATGCCGTAGATGCCGATTGCGTCGCGGGAGTCCAGCAGTGCGCGCACCGACTCCAGCATCACCTCGGCGTGGGTCGGGGCGATGTGGCGTGCCTGCATGGCGATCACATTGAGCAGCTGCTGCTCGTCCACGACCTGAGCCATCGCCACCACCATCAGTGCGAACAGCGGAATGGTGGACAGCAGAATATTGAAGCCGACCCCGCCCGCCAGCAGCATTCCTCGATTATGCAGAAAGTGGGTCAGCACCCGCCACATGAAGAAGGCGAGCCGTGGCAGCAGAGTAAAGACGGCGTGTTGGTACCAGCGCGGTGCTGTCATGGGCCCGAATCGTCCTTGAGGGATAGGGCATGATACGCTGGGAGCCAGTGTCAGCGTCAAACCCTTGCCCAACCAGATGGTCAAAGTGCGGGGGTACGCCGGGAGGAACGAGTGGCATCTGCAGATCAGGAATCCCGCACCGAATCCGACGCCAGGCTGATCTACGATGGACAGTGTCCATTGTGTCGGAGCTTCGTGTCGCGCTACGGACTGTCCAAGGGACGGCTGGATCTCGTCGATGCGCGCCATCACCCCGAAGAGGTCCGGCGTCTGGAGCGTCTGGGCTGTCGCCTGGACGAGGGTATGGTGCTGGAGCTCGGCGACGAGCGCTACCATGGTGATCAGGCGGTACGTATGGCGGCAGTGGCCGGGCGAGGTCGAGGTCCGTTGTCGCGTGGGATGCTGTGGTGGCTGTCGTCGAGACGGCGAGCACGCCTCAGCTATCCGCTGCTCAAGGCCGTTCGTCGTGTCATGCTCAAGGGGCTCGGCGTCGGTCCGATCAGGCCTTGAAGTGTGTCGCTCCCACCGGATGGGGCCGCAGACGGCCTGGCGTTGATCATCAGCACTGGGCATCGGCACTGAGCATCAGCGCCGGGCATCAGGGCCGGGCATCGGCGCCGACCAGCGATACTGGTCACCAACGCCGTTCATCTACCGTTATTTATCAAGCCACCAGGAGGGAGGCAAGATGCAACTAAGTCGACGTCTGTCGGTCCCTCATAGCGAGATCGCCATGAGTGCGATTCGTGCCCAGGGAGCCGGCGGCCAGAACGTCAACAAGGTCGCCTCGGCGATTCATCTGCGCTTCGATATTCAGGCATCGTCGTTGCCTGACGACGTCAAGGAGCGCCTTTTGGCGCTCAATGATCATCGCATCACCCAGGACGGAGTGGTGATCATCAAGGCCCAGTCGGAACGCACCCAGGAGGCCAACCGCGCAGCGGCACTGGCGAGGCTGAAATCGCTGTTGCAGCAGGGACTGGTGATTCCCAAGGCGCGTCGCGCCACCCGGCCCAGCAAGGCGGCCAAGCGGCGTCGCCTCGAAGGCAAGAAGCAGCGGGGCAAGCTCAAGTCGCTACGCGGCAAGCCGGAGACGTAGCGCATCGAACAGGCGCTGCATCCTGAACGCTTGTGAGGGCGGCTTTCCGCAGACTCCTGCGCTTCGCTAATGGGGCTCGACGCTCTGCGGAAAACATGCTCGGATAGGGTACACGGCAATTTTCTAATGCTCGCTAGCGCGTATTTTTGATGGAGCACACCCCTGACGCGCCCGCAGTCAGGCAGTATGCTGTGATCACTTTGGTCCTCGAACCTCAGGACCCGTCCCACCCCAAGGGAGACCCCCGAATGGAAGAGATCAATCCCGACAAGGACAACAACACCGAGAAGGATGGCAACACCTCCGAGGCGACCCAGTCTTCAGCCTCCGGCAAGGATGCCAAGGAGCTGTTCAAGGACAACCGCGTCAAGGGCCTGGCGGCGGTGGCCGGCGTCAGCCTGATCTGGGCCATCGGTGCCCAGCTCAGCGCCAGTTCCAACGGCGAGGCACGCACTGCCCTGACCAAGGAACTCGATGCCAGCGAGTCACGCGTCGAGACCCTGCGCGAGCAGGTGTCCGGGCTGGAAGAGAGCCAGGCTACCCTGGAAGCCCAGCGTGCCGAGCTCGAGAGCCAGGTATCCCAGTGGGAAGAGGCCGAGACCTCGCTTGAGGAAATGCGTGCCCAGCTCGAAACCCTGAAGGCCGAGGAGGCCGAAGCGCGTACCGCCCAGGCGGCAGCCGAAGAGCAGGCCGCCCAGGTACAGGCCGATCTCAAGGAACTCGAATCCACCCAGGCATCCTTGCAGTCCGACCTGGTGGCGGCGCGCAATCGTCTGGAAGAGGCGCAGAACGAACAGCAGCAGCTGGTGGAGCGTCGTGATTCGCTCAAGTCCGAGGCTGAGTCCTTGACCGGAGAGGTCGATGACGCCGAGAAGCGCCTGAGTGATCTGGAAAGCTCCATCGAAGAGAAGCAGAGCGCCGTCGGTTCACTCGAGGAAGAAGTGGCGAGCCTCGAGAGCCAGCAGCAGGAGGCGCAGAAGCAGGCCGAGCAGGCCCAGGCCCGCCTCGAGCAGACGCTGGCCAGCACCGCCGAGCAACGCGAGCAGGCCGAGGCGCGTGTTCGCCAGGCCGAGTCCCGTGCCGAGGAAGCGGTCGCCCGCCGCGATGAGCTGCAGGCCAGGATCGATGAACTCGAGGCCCGTGCCGACGAGCGTCGCCAGCGTCTGGCTCGTCTCAACAATCAACTCGACACCTGGCGCATCGAGCTCGAGAACCTCGATCGTGCCACCGCCGAGCTCTCCGATGGCGCATCCTCCGGTCAAGGCAGCGACAGCGAGGGTAGTGCCGATAAGCAGGCCTCGTCCCAGGGCGAAAGCAGCAGCGGCTCCGTCGAGGTCATCAGCTCCGGGGGTGGCGACCAGAGCAATGGCGACCAGAGTGGTGGCGGCGAAAACAGCGGCGACCAGAGCAGTGATGGCATGAGCCAGGCCGATATCGCCGTTCAGTCGGCGAAGCGGTCGGCGGCAGAGGAACAGTCGTCGCAGGAGCAGGACTCTTCTCAGTCCTCGGGCAACAGCGCGGCCTCGGCCAGCGAGCAGGGCTCCAACGAGAGCGCCGCCGAGGACGAGGACGTGGCCTCGTCCGAGTCCATGGAGAAGACCCCGGGTGGCAGCGAGGGTGATCAGGCTTCTGCCGACGCCTCCCAGAGCGGGGAAGGTTCCTCCGCCGACGCTTCCCAGGCGGATGCGGCCAGCGAAGAGGGCTCCACCGATACGGCCGCCGAGGGCGAGGAGTCGTCTACCCAGTGGACCGATGAAGTAGCCTCCGGTGCCGCCGACGCCGTCGAGACGGTCAAGGACGTGGCCCGTCAGGCTGCCGAGAAGGTGCGCGAGGCGGCAGCCTCGGTCACCGACGACGCCAGCACCGAAAGCACCAACTGAGCGTCAGCGAGACGGTTGCCGGCGGTGACGTCGGCAAGGTTGCGGGAAGCAACAGCGGCGGGCCTTCGGGCCCGCCGCTGCGTTTGGCGGTCCCGCTTCGCTTAACCTCGCGCCGCCTGGGCCCTATACTGGCCCGGCGGATTAACCGCGCCCATCTGGAAACAGGAGCGAGACGTGATCGAAGGGGTCAAGCATATCGTTGCCGTGGCATCGGGCAAGGGTGGTGTCGGCAAGTCGACGGTGACCGTGAATCTGGCGCTGGCCATGGCCGCCGAAGGCTATCGCGTCGGCGTTCTCGACGCCGATATCTACGGGCCCAGCCAGGCGCAGATGCTGGGAGTCGGCGAAGGCGTGCGCCCCCAGGCGAGCGGCGAGAACCAGTTCCTGCCGCTGGAGGCCCACGGCATCCAGGCCATGTCCATGGCGTTCATGGTCGACGTTCGCGAGCCCATGGTGTGGCGTGGCCCGATGGTGGCGGGGGCCTTCCAGCAGATGCTCAACCAGACACGCTGGAGCGACCTGGACTATCTGTTCGTGGACATGCCGCCGGGCACCGGTGACATCCAGCTCACCCTGGCCCAGAAGGTACCGGTGGACGGCGCGGTGATCGTCACCACGCCCCAGGACATCGCCTTGCTGGACGCGCGCAAGGGCATCGAGATGTTCCGCAAGGTCAAGGTCCCGGTGCTGGGCGTGGTCGAGAACATGAGTCTGCATACCTGTTCGAAGTGCGGCCACAGTGAGCCGGTCTTCGGCGAGGGGGGAGGAGAGCGCATCGCTGCGGAGTACGATACCCGGGTGCTGGGGCGCCTGCCGCTGTCGATGGGCATTCGTGAGCAGGTGGACGGTGGACGTCCCAGCGTGGTCGCCGAGCCCGACTGCGAAGTGGCGACGACCTTCCGCACCATGGCGCGTCAGGTGGCCGAGCAGATCGACGGTGACGGTGGCGACCAGGGGCCGAGCATCAGCTTCAGCGAGTAAGGGCCGGCGGAGGATGACGCTTGGCGGCGTCGCCGGCTGATCCTCATCAAGCGCCTGTCAGGCGCCTATCACCTTTGCATCGTGACGTGGCAGCGAGGGGCCGCTATCATGTGGCCCCACCGAACGCGTCCACTCTTCGAGCACCCAGCAGGAAGTCCCATGAGCATCAAGTCCGACAAATGGATCCGCCGCATGGCCGAGAACGAGGGCATGATCGAGCCCTTCGAGGCCGATCAGGTTCGCTACGTCAACGACCGGCGGGTCATCTCCTATGGGACCTCGAGCTACGGCTATGACGTACGCTGCGCCGACGAGTTCAAGGTGTTCACCAACATTCACTCGGCGGTGGTCGATCCCAAGGCCTTCGACGAGAAGAGTTTTGTCGACATCAAGGGCGATGTCTGCGTGATTCCGCCCAACTCCTTCGCGCTGGCGCGGACCGTCGAGTACTTTCGCATCCCGCGCAGCGTGCTGACCATTTGCCTGGGCAAGTCCACCTATGCGCGTTGCGGCATCATCGTCAACGTGACGCCGCTGGAGCCGGAGTGGGAAGGTCACGTGACCCTCGAGTTTTCCAACACCACCAATCTGCCGGCCAAGATCTACGCCAACGAGGGCGTGGCACAGATGCTGTTTCTGGAATCTGACGAGATCTGTGACACTTCCTACGCCGATCGTGGCGGCAAGTACATGGGCCAGCGTGGAGTGACTCTGCCGCGCACCTGAGTGCGAAGAGGCGAGGGCTTACCGCTCACGCGACTCCTGCATGCAAGGCCCACAGACAACTAGGCCCGCCGATCGCTCGGCGGGCCTTGTTGTTTCAGGCGACAGCGCGGCCAGATTTCACCGGGACTCGTCGTCCTCGTCGAGTTCCGCGGCGGCGTCCTCGTGGGACAGTCGCATGCCGCCCGGCGGCAGCGGCTGGCCGTCGATGGTCGCGATGTCGCCCTGCAGGCGCAGACGCCCCTCGAGGAACCAGCGTACCGCGATCGGGAAGATCAGGTGCTCACGACTCAGCACTCGCTCCTTGAGGGTCTCTTCGGTGTCATCCTTGTTGACCTTGACCACGGCCTGGATCGCCACCGGCCCGCCATCGAGTTCCTCGGTGACGAAGTGTACGCTGCAGCCGTGCTCGTCGATGCCGTCGGCCAGTGCCCTGGCGTGGGTGTGCAGGCCCTGATAGGCCGGCAACAGCGACGGATGGATGTTGATCATCCGTCCCATGAAGCGCTGGACGAAACGTGGCGTCAGGATGCGCATGAAGCCGGCCAGCACCACCAGGTCAGGCTCGTGGCGCTCGATCACCTTGATCAGGGCGCCGTCGAAGGCATCGCGGCTGTCGTACTCGCGGTGGGGCAGGGCCACCGCGTTGATGCCGGCATCACGCGCCCGCTTCAGACCATAGGCGTCAGCGACATTGGACACCACGGCCACGATCTCGCCACCCAGTTCGTCGTGGCTCTGGGCGTCGATCAGGGCCTGCAGGTTGGTGCCACCCCCCGAGATCAGCACTACCACCCGTGGCTGGGTGGCCTCTTCCGGGGTGAAGCCGTTGAGCTCGCCATCGTTCACGCCCTCGCTCATGACGCCGGCATCTCCAGTTGCACCTGCTCCTCGTCGCCCTGGCGCGCGGCGATGTGGCCAATGCGATGGACGCCTTCGCCCTGGGCCTGCAGGTGAGCGCGGATCTGGTCGGCCTGATCTTCAGGTACCACCAGCACCATGCCGATGCCGCAGTTGAGCACGCGGTGCATCTCATGTTCGTCCACGTTGCCCTGCTGCTTGAGCCAGTCGAACACCGCAGGGCGCTGCCACAGGCTGGTATCGACGTGGGCGGTGAGGTCCTCGGGAAGTACCCGGGGCAGGTTCTCGAGCAGGCCACCACCGGTGATGTGGGACAGGGCGTGGACCTGATAGTCGTCGTGGCGCAGCAGTTCCAGCAGCGGCTTGACGTAGATGCGTGTCGGCGCCATCAGGGCGTCGCCCAGTGATTGGCCGTCGATGTCGGTGGACAGGTCGGCGTCAGCCACCTCGAGGATCTTGCGGATCAGCGAGTAGCCATTGGAGTGAGGGCCGGATGAGCTCAGGCCCAGCAGTACGTCACCGGCGGCGACCTTGGTGCCGTCGAGGATCTCGTCCTTCTCCACCACGCCGACACAGAAGCCGGCCAGATCGTAGTCGCTACCTTCGTACATGCCGGGCATCTCGGCGGTTTCGCCACCGACCAGAGCACAGCCGGCACGTTCGCAGCCTTCGCCGATGCCGCTGACCACGTCGGCGGCGATATCGACGTCCAGCTTGCCGGTGGCATAGTAGTCGAGGAACAGCAGCGGCTCGGCGCCGGCGACCACCAGGTCGTTGACACACATCGCAACCAGATCGATGCCGATGGTGTCATGGCGACCCAGGTCCATGGCCAGGCGCAGCTTGGTGCCGACCCCGTCGGTGCCGGAGACCAGCACCGGCTCACGGTAGCCGCTGGGCAGCTGGCACAGCGCGCCGAAGCCTCCCAGCCCGCCCATTACCTCGGGGCGGGTGGTGCGTTTGGCGACGCCCTTGATGCGATCGACCAGGGCGTTGCCGGCGTCGATATCGACACCGGCGTCCTTGTAGCTGAGCGAAGCCCTTTCGGGGGAGGAGGAGGAGTCGGTCATGACAGATCCTGTGGAGTCGGTCGACCCGCGGGCGTGGTGCGCACCAGCGGACGAACGTGAGACAATGGGCACGTTGGGGGCGGAGATTGTAGCACTGTGCTTCGGCCATCGCAGCCATGGCACACTATCGGTCGGGCATCACAGGGAATGGTGGTTTCTTTCGGGGAAAAGCGAATGAGCAAGCAGTGGTGGATTGTCGCCGCGGTGGCGGCTGTTGTGCTGTGGTTCTTCGTCAGCATCGAACCGGTGTTGGCGCCCTTCTTCGTCAGCATGGTGCTGGCGTACCTGGGTGACCCTATCGCCGATCGCCTGGAGGAGCGCGGGCTGTCGCGTCAATGGGCGGTCTGCGTCGTGTTTGTGCTGTTGACGCTGCTGGTAGGGCTGACGCTGCTGCTGCTGGTGCCGCTGCTGGGACAGCAGATCGGGCAGCTGGTGGAAGCGCTGCCGGCGGTACTGAGCTGGATTCAGAGCACGGTGTTGCCGGAGCTGCAGTCGTTGACCGGTCTCGATCTCAGCACCGACTTCGATGCACTGCGCAAGGCAGTACTGGAAAACTGGAAAGAAACCGGTACCGTCGCCGCCAGCGTACTGGCCCAGGTGTCGCGGTCGGGTATGGCGCTGGTCGGCTGGCTGGCCAATCTGGCGTTGATTCCGGTGGTGACCTTCTACCTGCTGCTGGACTGGGACGTGCTGGTGGGCAAGGTCAGGCGGCTGCTGCCGCGTCAGTGGGAGCCGACGGCCGTTCGGCTGGCCAAGGAGTGCGACGAGGTGCTGGCGGCCTTCCTGCGTGGCCAGTTGATCGTGATGCTGTGCCTCGGCGTCATCTATGCCATCGGACTGACGCTGCTGGGTGTTCGCTTTGGCCTGCTGATCGGGCTGCTCTCAGGGCTTGCCAGCATCGTGCCCTATCTGGGCGTGATCGTGGGGATCTCGGTGGCCGGTGTGGTGGCCTTCTTCCAGTTCGGCGACTGGCTGGTACTGCTGGGCGTGGGGCTGGTGTTCGGCTTCGGGCAACTGGTGGAAAGCACCCTGCTGCAGCCGAAGCTGCTGGGGGACAAGATTGGCCTGCATCCTGTCGCGGTCATCTTTGCGGTGCTGGCCGGCGGCCAGCTATTCGGTTTCACCGGTGTGCTGCTGGCGCTGCCGGTGGCGGCCATGGTGATGGTCATCTTGCGCTACCTGCATGATACGTATAAGAATTCGTCGCTCTATGACGCGGAGCATGAATCCGACAAGGAGCCCTCCGCCGCCAACGAGGAGTCCTCATGAGTCGAGCCCCCGCGCAGTTGCCTCTGGGCGTCGGACTGCGCGACGACGCGACCTTCGACAACTACCATCCGGGTGCCAACGCCACCCTGGTGGAGTGCCTGAGTCATCAGTTCGATGACAACGGCGAGCCCTTTCTGTACCTATGGGGGGGCGACGGCGTCGGTCGTAGCCACCTGTTGCAGGCGGCCTGCCACCAGGCCTCCGCGCGGGACCTGCGTACCCTCTATCTGCCGCTGGAGGAGCTGGGCCACTTCCCGCCGTTGATGCTCGAGGATGTGGAGCGTCTCGACCTGGTGGCCATCGATGATCTGGATCGAGTGGTGGGGCGCAAGCGCTGGGAGGAGGCGCTGTTCCATGCCTTCAACCGGCTGCGAGACAGCGGCAAGCGATTGTTGATCGCCGCGGATCGCCCGCCCCGGCAGCTCGATATCAAGTTGGCGGATCTGGCGTCGCGGCTGACCTGGGGCATGACTTTCCACCTCAGGCAGCTGTCCGACGAGGACCGCATGCAAGCGTTGAAGCTGCGTGCCCACCTGCGTGGCATGGAGTTGCCCGACGAGGTGGCACGCTACATCCTGCATCGTGGTGCACGCGAGCTCAGTGAGCTGTTTCGCTCGCTCGAGGTGCTGGACAACGCCTCGCTGTCGGCACAGCGCAAGTTGACCATCCCCTTCGTCAAGAAGGCACTGGACTGGTAGCGGTCTGGGCATCTCCAGGAAAGCTCTCCAGGAAAGCAAGACGGCGACCCATTTTGGGTCGCCGTCCTGTTGTCAGGGCCAGGTCGAATCGGTACGCGGTATCAGCGGCTGAGCTGAATCTCGCTGTGGCCACCATTTCTTAGCGTGACTTCCTTGATCACGATCTGGCGGCTGCCACTGGCCGGATCGACCACCGTGCCCGAAACGTAGAAGTCGCCGGGGGGCAGGTCGCGTAGCTGAAAGTAGCCGTTGGTGTCGGTGCGGGTGGTGTGGGTGTATTCGCGGGCCCGTGGGTCGGCGCGTTCCACCGCCCGGCCGGCCAGCGCCTGGGCCGCCGCCTCGGCGGAGTACTTGGTGATCGGTGCGACCGATACCGTCTCGCCACCGCCGATGACCGGGCCTGCGGGGGTGTTCAGGGTGAGTCTGCCGGACAGCACGGCGCTGCCGCTCTTCGGCAGCTGGGCGTAGACGTCGGCGGGGAAGGGGATCTCCCTGGGGACCCTGGCTTGATCGGCGGTGGGCTGGTCGTCTCTCGGGCCCGGCTGTTCGATCGGGGTGTCGGGTTCGCCGATATCGATGACCTCCGGGGCGCGGGACGTGCCGGTGGTGCTGACGCTCTGACAGCCGGTGATCAGCAAGGCGAGGATGGCGATTACCGCCAGGCGGAATCGGCGTGACAACAGCGGGTAGGGTGCCTTCATGGCGCGGTCTCCTTGCAACGAATGTCGTTGGGCCCTGTGTGCTGTCAGCTTATGGAATCGGCGTCGGAATTGCCACGCGTGGCGTGTGCGTGGCCGGATAGGCGTCTGCCGCCTTGCGAGCGTTGTTGCCTGATGGCCTGGCCTCGACGCTGCCTGCAGACGCAAAACGGCCCCCGATCGAAATCGGGGGCCGCTTGGTGAACGACCTGAGTCGTTCAGGCGTCTGCCGTAGCCAGATTACTTGGCGTTGGCGGTAGCCTTGGTGGCGGTGTCGGTGGCCTGCTTGACGTTCTCTTCGGCCAGCTTCTGGCTCTTGGAGACGAAGTCCTGCTGCAGGGCCACGACCTTCTCGGCGTCGCCCTTCAGGCGCTCGGTCAGGTCCTTGGCGACCTTCTGCTGGCCTTCCATGTAGGAGCGCAGACCTTCGACGTCCTTGACGGAAGTGAAGGCGCGAGCCTGGGCCAGACCGGTCTCGGTGTAGGCCTTGGCGGCTTCCAGCTGGGCGCTGGTCAGCTTCTCGGCGAAGTCGACGGTCAGGCTGGCGTAAGCGCGGGCCGGGCCGAAGAACAGGTTTTCGACTTGCTCGTTGTTGAACAGTGCTTTGGTATCGATAGTGCGCATCATGTGAACCTCCTGGGGTTTCGAACTACTTGTCGGCGATGACCGTGGGACCATTCCCAGTGGTCGATGCCGTTGCGTCGTCTGTTGCAGTGCACAATAGCAGAGGGTTTTGTGCATCGCAACATGGATTGGGTCGAGAATCGGGGGAAAAGGGGTTTGGATCCAAAGAATGCTTGAAACAGCGAAAAAACGACGAAAAGTCCGTTATCTAGCCTTCTTCGCCCTTTGATGGGATACCGGCGTGCAAGTTCACCGTGCCCCTGGATCGCCTTCAGCCTAGTGTGGAGACATGACAGCGATGTGATCCCTGCAAGCCTTGCAAGCAGGAAGTCTCGCCACCATGGTATTCAAGAGAAAACGAAGGACCGTACCCTTAACCCTTTGCCTTTGACGATCAGGAGTGATCCATGACGCAGACCCGTATCGAACGCGACAGCATGGGGGAGCTCGAGGTTCCCGCCAATGCGCTCTATGGCGCCCAGACGCAGCGTGCGGTCAACAACTTCCCGGTGTCGGGCCAGCCGATGCCGTCAGCCTTTATCCACGCCATTGCTCGCATCAAGCGAGCGGCGGCGGTGGTCAACGGCGACCTGGGATTGCTGGACGACGATCGTCGTCGTGCCATCGTCGAGGCGGCAGACGCGATCATCGCGGGTCAGCACGATGATCAGTTTCCCATCGATGTGTTTCAGACCGGGTCCGGCACCTCGAGCAACATGAACGTCAACGAGGTGATCGCCCACCTGGCGAGCTCCGATGACTTGAGCGTCGGGCCCAACGACCACGTCAACATGGGACAGTCGAGCAACGACGTCATTCCCACCGCCCTGCACCTGTCGGCGGCGCTGGAAGTTACCGGTACGCTACGCCCGGCGCTCGAGCACCTCAGAGGTGTCATCGACGCCAGGGCAGAAGAGCTGGACGAGGTGGTCAAGACCGGACGCACTCACCTGATGGATGCCATGCCACTGCGTCTTGGTCAGGAACTCGGTGGCTGGTCGAGCCAGGTGGGGCAGGCCATCGAGCGTCTCGACAGCGCCATGGTGCGGCTGTGTCGGCTGGCCCAGGGGGGGACTGCGGTCGGCACCGGTATCAATGCCCATCCGGAGTTTGCCGAGCGCATGGCCGCCGAGCTCTCCGCCCGCACCGGGCTCGCTCTGACGCCCAATGACAGCTTCTTTGCCAGCCTTGGCTCCCAGGACGCAGCGGTGGAGCTGTCGGGTCAGCTCAAGGGTCTGGCGTGTGTGGTGATGAAGATCGCCAATGATCTGCGCTGGATGAACTCCGGCCCGCTGGCGGGGCTTGGCGAGATCGAGCTTGAAGCCTTGCAGCCGGGCAGTTCGATCATGCCGGGCAAGGTCAATCCTGTGATACCCGAATCCGCCGCCCAGGCCGCCGCTCAGGTGATCGGTCTGGACACCGCCGTGACCGTCGCCGGACAGAGCGGCAACTTCCAGCTCAACGTGATGCTGCCACTGGTGGCAAGCAACCTGCTGACGTCGATCACCCTAATGAGCCAGACATCGCGGCTGCTGGCGGACAAGGCGATCGCCACCTTCAAGGTGCGCGAGGACAACCTGAGTGAGCCACTGGCGCGCAATCCCATCCTGGTGACGGCATTGAACTCGGTGATCGGCTATAACGCCGCGGCGGCCATCGCCAAGAAGGCCTACCAGGCCGGCCGGCCGATCATCGACGTGGCCGAGGAGGAGACCGACCTCGGACGCGATGAGCTCGAACGCCTGCTGGATCCCGCCTCCCTGACCCGTGGCGGTATTCCCGAATAGAGGTGACGAGGGCGCGGCCGACATGGCGCCTCTTGGAATAGCGCCTCTTGGAATAGTGCCTCTTGGAATAGTGCCCTTGGAATAGCGCCCTTTGAAGAAGAAGAGCCTTGCCACGACGGCAAGGCTCTTCTTTTCTATTGCTACCCGTCTTTTCTATTGTTGCCAGTCCATCGCCACACGTTTTGCCGCCACATCTGTTACCACGACATGGACATCGCCTGGAAGGCGGGAACTCAACTCGACTGATCGCGCTCCCTGGCTTCCTCGACGGTTTCACGGGCGTCGTGATGCTCTTCGTTGTCGGCGTCCGGGGTGTCGTGCTCGTCGGCTCTGGAGGGGCGATAACAGACGGTGGCAAGGATCGGGAAATGGTCTGAGCCAAAGGCCCGCAGCCGATCCATCTTGGCAAGGGTGAAGTGCTCGCTGACGAAGACATGGTCCAGCGGCCAGCGCAGGAACGGATAGCCGGCGTGGAAGCTCGAGAACATGCCGCGGCCGCGCCGCAGGTCCAGCATGCCGCTGACGCGGCAGAACAGGCGCGTGCTGCGTGACCAGGCAACGTCGTTGAGGTCGCCGGCGACCAGCGTCGGTACCGGGTTCTGGTGGATCTCTTCGGCGACCAGCGAAAGCTCGGCGTCCCGCCACAGCGATTCCTCGCTCTCGCTCGGTGCCGGTGGCCTGGGGTGAAGGGCGCGAAAGCGGATGTGATCTCCGCTTTCGAGTTCCACCTCACAGTGGATCGAGGGGATGTCATCCTGGATCAGCCACTTGACCTCGGGGTCGATCAGCGGGCGACGGGAATACAGGTGCATGCCGTAGAGGTTGTCCAGCGGGACCCGCACGGCGTAGGGGTAGCCGTCTGCCAGGCCGGCATCGAGCTTGTCGCCCCACCATTGGTCGGATTCCAGGGTCAGCACCATGTCCGGGTCGCGCTCGGCGATGATCTCCAGCAGGTCGTCGCTGCGCCGGTTCGGCGTGAGTACATTGGCGATCAAGAGCGTCAGGCAACGCTCCGGGGCGTCGCCCTTGGCGGCCATGACCTGCACCGGCCACAGCGGTGTCCAGGGCAGTACATAGAAAGCCTGGATGGCGAAGACGACCAGGCCGGCCGTGGCAATCCAGAGTGTCAGGGGGTCGCTCGCCAGCGGGCTTGCCAAAGCACAGAACAGCCCGATGAGTCCGATCTGGACACGGGGGAATTCACAGGCCCTGAGCCACCACCAGTGGGACGGAATCCTGGCGATCAGGGTAGCGCCAGCGACGATGGTCACCACCGCGATCAGAAGGGTATCGATGACAAGTGAGAGCATGCAGGGGTCCCTTTTCGGTCCGGCGCACCGGCTCGGCGCAACAATGATGATGACGAGCCTAACGGTCCTCGGCCTTTAACGATAGAGCCAAGGAGCGCCGTTGAGGACCTCAGGCCCGTTCGCGCGATGTCGGTGTGGCACTCGCGAAGTATTCCTCGAGCCGTTCTTGGGCCTCGTCGCCGAACAGGATTCGGGCGGCCTCATCGAGGCCAGGTGACCCGTGCAGGGTCTGAGTGTCCACCACCAGGGCGATCTTGGAGCGGCGGCGCAGGAAGTCCTCGAGTCGTGTGATCATCTCTCGCCGGGCGGCGTGCTCGAGCTCGCAGCGCAGGTACTCGGTACCCTCGATCAACAGCTCTCCCTGTCGCGGGTCCTGGCGGATCTGCTCCAGCATGTCGAAGGCGTTGAGGCCGTAGCGACGCCACAGGCGCTTGCTCAGAGGTTCACTGGACGAGGAAGGGGTGCGCTCATCGAGGCCCAGCAGGCTTGCCTGGTGCAGGAATTCTCGCCTGTCCGTGTCGGAAGGTTCGCCGTACCAGCGGGCGCGCGGCTGTGGCAGCTCGAGGCCTAATCGTTGCACCTCTCTGACGATCTCCTCGCCGACGTTGAGGCAGTCGGTGAGCTTGCCGCCAAAGATGCTGATATGGCGCTCCTTGGCGTTGATGTCGATGGCATGCTTGCGCGACATCTGGAGAAAGTCGCGGCCATTGCCGGCGTTGGCCTTGACCGCCAGCGGGCGCACGCCGCAGCGAGTGGCGATGATGTCCGAACGGTCGAGCGGGCGCTTCAGACTCAGGCGCTTGTTGATGTTGTCCAGCACGAAGTCGATGTCGGCGTCGCTGATCGCGACCTCCGGGCGCTCTTCCTTGGTGTCGGTGGTGCCGATGCAGGTGCGCGGCCCCATGGGAATGGCGAAGAACAGCCGCCCGTCGTCGGCAAAGAAGGCCAGCACGCGCTGGCGCTCGGACAGCCGTGGCACGATCAGGTGGATGCCCTTGGAATAGGCGTGGTGGTGATCGGTGGTCTGTCGGCTCAAGGCGTTATGGTCGTCCACCCAGGGGCCGGTGGCATTGATGATGATTCCGGCGCGCAGGCTGAAGGTCTCGCCGCTCTGGTTGTCCCGGGCGTCAACGACCCAGCCGTTGTCGCTGCGCCGCGCCCCCCGCGACTCGACGTAGTTGGCCGCCGCCGCGCCGTAGTCCAGCGCCGAGCGTACGAAGCTATAGACGAAGCGGGCATCGTTGTCATGCAGGTAGGCGTCGGAGTACTCGAAGCCACCGATCGCCGCACGCGTATCGACCAGTGGCTCGCGTCGGTTGATGCCTTTTGGCGTCAAGTAGCGCGGCAGTCGGGTGAAGGCGTTGCCCATCAGCCAGTACAGCCAGGTGCCCGCCCAGAGCATGCGAGGGTGATAGCGAAAGCCCCTGTCGATGGTGGTCAGAAAGCGAATTTCCTGGACCGTCGACGGGAAGCTCCTGATCAGGTGGTTGCGGCTCTTGCATAGCTTGCGCACCAGCGAAAAGTCATAGCTTTCCATGTACTTGATGCCGCCCCACACCAGATTGGACGAGTGCTGACTGGTCTCGCCGGCGAAGTCGCCACGGTCGATCAAGGCCACCCGGGCGCCCTTGCCGGCCAGCGCGGCGGCGCTGGCGGCGCCGTTGATGCCGGCGCCGATGATCAGTACATCGAAGTGCTCCTCCTTCAGGCGCTGAAGGTTGGCGTCACGTAGTTGCATGCATGTCCCCCGCGGTTCCTGAAGGAGTCGGGACGCAAGGCCCCGGTGTGGTCAGTCTTCGTCGCGCTCCCAGTTCATGGTCCGTCGCACGGCCTTTTTCCAGCCCTTGTAGCGTCGTTCCCGTTCGGCGTCTTCCATGGCGGGCGTAAAGGTGCGTTCGATGTCGCCCCGGGTGGCGAGCTCCGGCAGGTTCCACATGCCCACCGCGATCCCCGCCAGGTAGGCCGCCCCCAGGGCGGTGCTCTCGATGACCCTGGGGCGTTCGACGTCGACCGCCAGCATGTCAGCCTGGAATTGCATCATGATGTTATTGGCGACGGCGCCGCCGTCGACCCGCAGGGCCTTGAGGGTGATCCCCGAGTCCTTCTGCATGGCGTCGATGATGTCTCGCGTCTGGTAGGCCAGGGCGTCCAGGGTGGCGCGGGTGATATGCTCCTTGCCGGAGCCTCGGGTCAGGCCGAAGATCGCTCCACGGGCGTACATGTCCCAGTAAGGAGCGCCGAGGCCGGCGAAGGCGGGGACCACGTAGACACCACCGGCATCCTCGACCTTGCTGGCGTAGTATTCGGAGTCTTCCGCCGAGTCGATCATCTTGAGTTCGTCGCGCAGCCACTGCACCGCCGCGCCGGCGATGAAGATCGATCCTTCCAGCGCATAGGTGACCTTGCCGTCGAGCCCCCAGGCGATGGTGGTCAGCAGGCCCGAGGTCGAAGGCACCGGGGTCTCGCCGGTATTCATCAGCAGAAAACAGCCGGTACCGTAGGTGTTCTTGACCATGCCCTTGTCGAAGCAGGCCTGGCCGAACAGGGCGGCTTGCTGGTCACCGGCGATACCGGCGATGGGGATCTGGGCGCCACCGAACATTTCCTTGGCGGTGGTACCGTAGACCTCGCTGGATGGCCTGACCTCGGGCAGCATCGCCCGGGGAATATCGAGGGCCTCGAGCAGTCGGTCGTCCCAGTCGAGCCGCTTGATGTCGAACAGCATGGTGCGCGAGGCGTTGGAGACATCGGTCAGGTGGCGTTCGCCGCGGGTCAGGTTCCACACCAGCCAGCTGTCCATGGTGCCAAACAGCAGATCGCCAGCCTCGGCGCGCTGCTGGGCACCGTCCACCTGGTCGAGGATCCAGCGAATCTTGGTGGCGGAGAAGTAGGCGTCGACCACCAGGCCGGTGGTGTCGCGGATATGGGCTTCCAGCCCCTGGGCCTTGAGGTCGTCGCATAGCGGTGCGGTGCGTCGATCCTGCCAGACGATGGCGTTGTGGATCGGTTTGCCGGTGTGCCGGTCCCAGATCAGGGTGGTCTCGCGCTGGTTGGTGATGCCGATGGCGGCTACCTGGGACGGCTTGACGCACTGGGTTTCCAGCACTTCTCGTGCGACTCCCATCTGGCTGCCCCAGATCTCCATGGCATCGTGTTCCACCTGGCCTGGCTTGGGGTAGTGCTGGGTAAATTCCTTCTGCGCGATGCCGACGATGCGGGTGTCCTGGTCGAACAGGATGGCCCGGCAGCTGGTGGTGCCCTGATCAAAGGCGAGAATATAGCGTGTTGGCATGTTCCGGTGTCCTGACGGTTGTTGTGGTCGAGCGATACCTTCACCTTCGGTGAGCAGACGGTTTCCGTCTAGTGCTGCCGGCAGGGACATGGCCAGATGCAGCGACGTCGGGTGCCCCTATGCAACGTCGCCGCCGCGGGTGATCAATGGTCGTACGAGGCCACAACAAGTTCGTTATCGAAAATAAAGGTAGCGTTGAGGTCGTGAACGAACAACCAGAGCGCGAAAGTTTTCGCTAGCACTTTGGTCGTGCCGTCTGGAGAGCAGGGGAAGAACGTCGCCTCGGCTGGAGTTGGTGCGGCAAGGCGTCCACGGGACCTAAGAGGAGTCGGGAGGGCCTGGCGTTTTCGCAAGATGACACAGAGCGGCTGTGGCAGGCCAGGTGCAGGATCAGGCCAGGTGCAGGGTCAGGCCAGGCGCAGGATCACGCAAGGTGCAGGGCGACCCCGTGTTCCTGCAGTAGCCGTGCGATGGCCTCCGGTGGCTCGCGATCGGTGAACAGGGCGTCGAGTTGGGATACGTTGCCCTGGCGCACCACCGGGTTGCGGTGAAACTTGGAGTGATCGGCGGCCAGAAACACCTGACGTGAGTTCTCGATAATCGCCTGAGCGACGCGGACTTCCTGATAGTCGAACTCGAGCAGGGAGCCGTCCTGATCGATGCCGCTGATCCCGATCAGCCCAATGTCCACCTTGAACTGATGGATGAAGTCGATGGTCGCTTCGCCGATGATCCCGCCGTCACGGGGTCTGACCTGGCCGCCGGCGACGATCACCTTGAAGTCTTCCTTGTGATGCAGGATGGACGCCACGTTGAGGTTGTTGGTGATGATCTCCAGGCCCTGATGCTCAAGCAGTGCCTCGGCCACCAGTTCATTGCTGGTGCCGATATTGATGAACAGCGAGGCGTGGTGGGGCACCTGGCGCGCCACGGCATCGGCGATGCGTCGTTTGGCGTCGAGGTTGAGCGTCTTGCGGGTGGCGTAGGCGGTATTGACGGTGCTCGACTCGAGGCCCGCGCCACCGTGGACTCGGCGCAACCGGCCTTCGCTTGCCAGTGTGTTGAGGTCGCGGCGGATGGTCTGAGGGGTCACCGCGAAGTGATCGGTCAACTGCTCGATGCTGGCGTATCCCTGGCGACTGACCAGTGCAATGATGGCGTCCTGACGCTGCTGCTGGTTCATCCCGATTGCCCTTGTGCTTGGAAGGCCTTGAAAGATGGAAAGCCCTTGTGCCTGAAAGGCCCCTGACAGACGGAAGGCCTCGATAGAAGAAAAGCCCTTGTGCCTGAAAGGCCCCTGATAGACGGAAGGCCTCGATAGATGGAAAGCCCTTGTGCATCGATGGCCCTGGAACAGGCAGGCCCTGGTGCATGGAACGTCCTGGTACATTGCCGGCGAGGACGTCGCTTTGGGCCGCCGATGAGGCTGTCGTGGATCTCGCTTCACCAGACGCATTCCCGATGATCGTAAACGAACGCGACCGGATTTGGCGATGGTGGAATCGCGCTGCGGTGAAGGCGTTCGAGACGCCGAACGCGACCCTCGAAGGAAAAAATCATTCGGTGAACTCAAGGGCTTGCAAAATTCTGCCGAAGGCGTAGAATTCGCATCCGTTGTCAGCAGCGAGGGTGGTGACTCCCTCGTTTCGGCAGCCGTGTAGGACCATAGCTCAGTTGGTTAGAGCGCCACGTTGACATCGTGGAGGTCGGCGGTTCAAATCCGCCTGGTCCTACCAGCTAGATCGCACATCGAGTGATGCAGGACCATAGCTCAGTTGGTTAGAGCGCCACGTTGACATCGTGGAGGTCGGCGGTTCAAATCCGCCTGGTCCTACCAGCACTACCTCGCAGTGCCATTGCAAGGCGTATTGCGACGTGCCATCTCGCTTTCCTGCTTCAGGACCATAGCTCAGTTGGTTAGAGCGCCACGTTGACATCGTGGAGGTCGGCGGTTCAAATCCGCCTGGTCCTACCAGATTACAGACAAAAGCCCCGTGGCCTCGCCTCGGGGCTTTTGTCGTTTCTAAGGGTCGTCGCCGTCGCCGGTGTTTGGCAACTGATGCCACCGGCTGATCAACGCAGTGGCCGAGCCGCGGGTGGGCATTGAAGTGAGTGCGCCGCCTCCGGGGCGGCGCGGTTCATCCGTTCGGACAGTTCAGGCGTCGCCGAGCCCGCTCAAGCGGCGGAAGGTGGCCACCAGGCGCTCGATGCCGGCCTGGTCGTCTTCGCTGAAGCGCCCCTGGTCGGGGCTGTCCAGGTCGAGCACGCCCCATAGTTCACCGTCCTTGTCGAGCACCGGCACCACCAGTTCGGAGCGCGAGGCGCTGTCGCAGGCGATATGGTCCGCGACCGCGTGGACGTCGTCGACGCGTTGGGTCTGGCGGCTGCGGGCGGCGGCGCCACAGACACCCTTGTCGAAGGGGATCGGATGACAGGCTGGCTTGCCCTGAAAGGGGCCCAGGGACAGCATGCGCGGCTGGCGCTGCAGATAGAAGCCGACCCAGTTGAGGCGCGGGACTTCCTGCATGATGAAGGCCGAGGTCTGGGCGGCGTTGGTCAGCCAGTCGCCGGAGTCGAGCAGGGCGGTGAGCTGGCGGTCGAGAAGATCGTAGGAAGACATGTCGAGTGTGGCAGTGTCCGCGGGTGAAAACGGCGAGGCCGGCGCTGGGGCCGGCCTCGAGAGGGAGCGCGCGTCAGGCTTACTTCCAGCCAGGAACGGCGGCGCCCTTGAACAGCTCTTCTGCCTTGGCGGCGACTTCGTCGCTCTGGTAGGCGTCGACCAGTTGCTGGATCTCCTCGCGATCCTCGTCGCCACCGCGCACGGCGATGATGTTGACGTAGGGCGACTCGGGGCCTTCCTTGACCAGGGCGTCGTCCAGGGTCAGGCCGGCCGGCTGGGCGAAGGTATTGTTGATGAAGGCCATATCCACGTCGGGCAATACGCGCGGCAGCTGGGCCGCCTCGATCTCGCGGAAGTCGAAGTCGTGGGGGTTTTCCACGATATTCAGCGGCGTGGCTTCCAGGTTTTCGGGGTCGTCCAGAGTGATCAGGCCCTCGTTGTGGAGCAGGATCAGTGAGCGGCCTTCGTTGGACGGGTCGTTGGGCAGCGCGATGGTGGCGCCCTCGGGCAGGTCCTCGATGCTCTCGTACTTCTCGGAGTAGGCCCCGATCGGGTAGACGAAGGTGCGCCCGGCGATGGCGAAGTCGTAGCCGCGGTCGTTGACCATGGCGTTCATGTAGGGCTCGTGCTGGTAGGCGTTGGCGTCGAGGCTGCCGTCGGCCAGGGCGGCGTTGGGCGTCACGTAGTCGGTGAACTCGATGATCTCGATCTCCAGACCATAGCGCTCCTCGGCCAGATCGGCGGCGACCTGCATGACGTCGGTCTCGGGGCCGGCGACGGTGCCCACCTTCAGGCTGTGCTCATCGGCGTTGGCCTGGCTGATCGCCAGTGACAGGGTGGAAAGCGCCAGGGCGCCCAGCAGTGTCTTGCGCATCTTCAGTGTCTCCCGAAACGGTGTGTGACGTGTGTGGCGATGTTAATGGAATAACACGTCTTTCGCTAATGCAATTTGGTTATTAAGGCCATGCAGGGTGCATGTCACTTGTGGTCACTCTTGCGCACCAGATAGTCACCCAGGCTCTGGAAGGCCTGAACCATGACCACCAGGATGGCAACGGTGATCAGCATGATGGTCGGATTGAAGCGGTTGTAGCCGTAGCGAATGCCCAGGTCGCCAAGACCACCTCCGCCCACGGCGCCGGCCATGGCCGAGTAGCTGACCAGGGTCACCGCGGTGACGGTCAGGGCGGTGAAGATGCCCCCGCGAGCCTCCGGCAGCAGTACCTTGGTGATGATCTGCCAAGGGGTGGCACCCATGGACTGGGCGGCTTCCACCAGCCCGGGAGAAATCTCGTTCAGCGCGCCCTCGACCAGGCGTGCGATAAACGGAATCGCGGCGATGGTCAGCGGCACGGCGGCAGCGTTGGTGCCGATGGACGACCCCACCAGCATGCGCGTGAACGGAATGATCGCCACCATCAGGATGATGAAGGGGATCGAGCGGCCGATGTTGGTGATGATGCCGAGGACCGACTGCAGCACCGGCTGGGCCAGGATCTGGCCCGGGCGAGTGACATAAAGAAGCACGCCCAGAGGGATGCCGACCAGGGCCGCGATCACACCGGACACCGCCACCATATAGAGAGTGTCGAGGGTGGCTTCGAGGATGAGGTTAAACATCGCGCTGGACATGGCCAAGCACCTCCACTGTCAGGTCGTGAGATTGCAGGTAGGCGAGGGCGCGCCGGGTGTCCTCGGCATCCCCCATCAGTTCGGCGATCATCAGGCCCAGGGTTCGCTCCTGGATGGACTCGACCTTGGCCTGCAGAATGCTGACGTCCACGCCGCACTCTCGCGCCAGCCGCGAGATCAGGGGAGTGGACACGGCGTCGCCGGAAAACGCCAGGCGTACCACCGGATGCGAATTCGGCCCGGGTGTCTGCTCGAGGCGGTCGATCAGCTCCCTGGGCGGTTCGAGTTCGAGGAATTCGTTGAGGAAGTCGCGGCCGAGCTGAGTGCGCGGGGCGGTGAAGAAGTCGCCGACATCGGCTTCCTCGACCAGTCTGCCACCAGAGATCAGGCTGACGCGATGGCAGATCGACTTGACCACCTCCATCTCGTGGGTGATCAAGAGAATGGTCAACCCGAGCTTCTGGTTGATGTCCTTGAGCAGTTCGAGGATCGAGGCAGTGGTGTGGGGGTCCAGCGCCGAGGTGGCCTCGTCGCACAGCAGTACCTGAGGACGGCTGGCCAGGGCGCGGGCGATGGCCACGCGCTGCTTCTGACCGCCCGACAGCTGTGCCGGATACTGCTGGGCCTTGTCGGCCAGGCCGACCAGCTCCAGTAGAGGCGTGACGCGCTTGGTGATCTCGTCGCGCTTGACGCCCATCAGTTCCAGCGGCAGGGCGATGTTGGCGAATACCGTGCGCGAGGTCAGCAGATTGAAGTGCTGGAAGATCATGCCGATACGGTGGCGCGCCTGATTGAGGGCGGGGCCGGAGAGGCTGGTCAACGTCTGGCCATCCACCTCCACGGTGCCGGAGGTAGGCCGCTCAAGCAGGTTGACGCAGCGAATCAGCGTCGATTTGCCGGCGCCGGACAGGCCGATGACGCCGTGAATCTGCCCCTGGGGTACGTGCAGGTCGACGTCGGCTAGCGCCTTGACGGCGCGTGAGCCGGCACCAAAGGTCTTGGAAAGGTTGGTCAGTCGTATCATCTCAGCTACCGGGTGGGCACCGAGGGACCTGGGCGGGCAAGAGAACGGCAATGGGCAGGCATAAAAAAAGGCCACCCTGACGGGTGGCCATCAACGCTGGACACACCCTTTTAGCTGCACTTCATGCACCGACGCCTTGTGAGCGTCGCGGTACGGGCGCCCGCAATCCGGGTACAAATCGGCGCCTAAAAATGTAGCGGGCAAGGATAGGGCGAGCGAAGGACCCTGTCAATCGTTTACGCATAGCCGCTGGCAAGGTCTTTCGAGGTAGGCGCTACGTCGTAGTGGATCCGCCCGCCGGACGCCGTGACTGGCGATAGGTTTTCTGAACAATAGCGCAAGCGTGGACCTTTGGAGGCGCGGCTTCTAGACTGGGCCGGTTCGGGGAAGGCCCCGTGATGGCAAGGAGACAAAGATGTTCACCGGTATCGTTCAGGGCACCGCCGAGGTGGTCGAGATCAAGGAAGCGGAGGCCTTTCGCAGCCATCTGGTGCGGATGCCGCGTCACCTGTGTGAAGGCTTGGAGCTGGGCGCATCGGTGGCCCACAACGGGGTCTGTCTGACCGTCACCGATATCGACGGGGATCTAGTCAGCTTCGACCTGATGCGCGAAACCCTGCGGGTCACCAATCTCGGCGGTCTGAGCGTCGGTGATCGCGTCAACGTCGAGCGGGCGGCGCGCTTCGGTGACGAGATCGGCGGGCACGCCATGTCCGGTCACGTCATGGGGCAGGCGGAGCTGGTGGAACTCGACGAGGCACCCAACAACCGTCGCCTGTGGTTCCTGTTGCCGCAAGGCCTCGAGCGCTTTGTCTTTGCGAAGGGCTACATCGGCGTGGACGGCATCAGCCTGACCATTGGTGAGTTGCGCAACGATACCCGGGGGCCGGCCTTTTGCGTCGACCTGATCCCGGAAACGCTGGCCCGTACCACACTGGCCGACCGTCGCCCGGGAGACAGGGTCAATCTCGAGATCGATCCCCAGACCCAGGCCATCGTCGAGACGGTAGAGCGGGTCATGGCGGCCAGGGGCTGAGCGTCGACAAGTACCTTTGCAGCCAAGTGCTGTAGCTTTGTGCCGCAGCGCCCGGACGGGCGTCGGCGGTGGTCTCCCTCGCTTGAGAAGCTGCTAACTTAACCGGATGTAACATTCCTTTAAGTGCACCGACCGTGATCAGCGAGGGACTACCATGAAAATGACAGCCAAGGCATTGGCGACAGGCGTGTGCGCCGCAGCGGCGTTGGGAATTGCCACGGCTGCCGTGGCCCAGGATCTGTCTCCCTGGGTGGACAGCGAGGGCACCATCTCCTTGCCGGACAACTTCCGCACCGAGATGGCGCATCTGGGCTCCTGGTTCGTACCCGAAGGGGACGCCAGTGGCTTCCATAACGTCTATACCGAGCCCGAGAGCGTGGCGTCCTTCCGCGAGAACGGGGTCTTCCCCGACGGGGCCGTGCTGGTCAAGGAGTTGCGGGCACACAGCACCGGCGACTACACCACCGGCGCCGGGGTGAGCTACGAGAACGAGACCATCAAGCAGTGGTTCGTGATGGTCAAGGACTCCACCGACCGCTTTGCCGACAGCAATGGCAGTTGGGGCGATGGCTGGGGTTGGGCGCTGTTCAAGACCGATGATCCTTCCACCAACGTTTCAGCCGACTACAAGGCCGACTGTCTTGGCTGTCATGTCCCGGCCCAGGACAAGGACTGGATCTATACCGAAGCCTATCCGATTCTGGTAGAGTAGCGCGCCTTCGAGAGTCGCCGACATCGGGCGCGGTACGGCGGACTCGCCGTACCGCGCCCGATGTGCGTTTGGCCCCGGCCGATCGTCGAGGGCTGGGATGCCGCTTTATGGGGCGGGCAGCCTTGCTTGACGTGGTGGCGCTGGAGGTCGCGCGGACGACCCTGCGTGCTCCCTGTGCGTTGGCCAGGTTGTGCAGGATCGTCGTGATTCCCTGGACGGCCTGCTATATGGTGTCACTAGTCGCAGGGTGGCAGGGCGCGTTCGGCGAACTCTCGTCCTGGACACTCCCCTATTGACTCCACGTGCAGGACCCAGCGCATGTCCAACCAGCAGCCTGAACCGAGCTCCGGCAAGAGCCCGCTCGATCGCTTCTTCAAGCTCAGTGAGCACCGCACCACCGTCAAGACGGAGGTGATCGCCGGGATCACCACCTTCCTGACCATGGCGTACATCATCTTTGTCAACCCGAGCATCCTGTCCGAGGCGGGCATGGACTACGGGGCGGTCTTCGTGGCGACCTGTGTCGCCGCCGCGGTGGGCTGTCTGGTAATGGGGCTGTGGGCCAACTATCCCATCGCTCTGGCGCCAGGCATGGGTCTGAACGCCTTCTTTACCTACGGTGTGGTGCTGGGCATGGGCTACACCTGGGAGGCAGCGCTGGGAGCGGTCTTCCTGTCCGGTGTTACCTTCTTTCTGCTCAGCATCTTTCGCATCCGCGAGTGGATCATCAACTCGATTCCGATCACCTTGAGACTCGGCATCGCGGCGGGTATCGGTCTGTTTCTGGCCATGGTGGCGATGAAGAATGCCGGCATCATCGTCGACAACCCGGCCACCCTGGTGTCGGTGGGCGATCTGTCCGAGCCGGCCCCGCTGTACGCCCTGGCCGGGTTCTTCGTGATTACCGCGCTGGCCCATCTGCGCGTCACCGGGGCGGTGATGATCGGCATTCTGGGGGTGACCCTGGTGGCCATGCTGCTGGGCCACAATGAATTCGGCGGGGTGGTGTCGATGCCGCCGTCGATCGCGCCGACCTTGATGTCCATGGACCTGGCCGGTGCCTTCGACGTGGCCATGATCAGCGTGGTCTTTGCCTTCCTGTTCGTCGATCTGTTCGACACCTCCGGTACCCTGGTGGGCGTTGCCCATCGCGGTGGCCTGCTCGACAAGGACGGCAAGCTGCCGCGCCTGGGCCGTGCGTTGATGGCGGACTCCACCGCCTCCATGGCCGGCGCTGCCCTCGGTACCTCGACCACCACCAGCTATGTGGAAAGCACCGCCGGCATCGCCGCCGGTGGGCGTACCGGTCTGACCGCCGTGGTGGTCGCGGTACTGTTTCTGGCCAGCCTGTTCTTCGCTCCGCTGGCGGGCTCCATTCCGGCCTATGCCACCGCGGGGGCACTCCTGTACGTGGCGTCGCTGATGGCGGGAAGCCTTGCCCACGCCGACTGGGACGACGCCACCGAGGCGGCGCCGGTATTGATCGCCGCCCTGGCCATGCCGCTGACCTTCTCCATCGCCGAAGGTATCGCCTTCGGCTTCGTCAGCTACGTGGCGATCAAGGCCCTGTCCGGTCGCTTCAAGGACCTGAACGCCGCCGTGGTGATCCTCGGTGTGCTGTTCGCGATCAAGATGATCTACCTCGATTGAGCCCATCGGGCTGACCGGGGCTGGCTGACCAGGACCGGCTGAGCCGGCAGGTTGGCCAGCCCCGCCGTGCGGCGCCGAGACAAGGCGCCGCATGTGTCATGCATTCTTCTTTCGACCCCTAGCGAGAACCGCCATGAGTATCTACGGCGACTACATCAAGTCCGTCATTCGCACCGTTCCCGACTGGCCCCAGCCGGGTGTCAACTTTCGTGACATCACCCCGCTACTGCAGAACAGTGCGGCCTTTCGCAAGCTGATCGACAGCTTCGTGCACCGCTATCAGGAGATGGATCTGGACGCCATCGCCGCCATCGACGCCCGCGGTTTCATCGTCGGCGCGCCGGTGGCCTACGAGCTGGGCTGCAGTTTTGTGCCGGTACGCAAGAAGGGCAAACTGCCGTTCAAGACCATCAGTCAGACCTACACCCTGGAATACGGCCAGGCCGAGGTAGAGCTGCACTCCGATGCCTTCCGCGATGGCGACCGTATCCTGGTGGTGGACGACCTGATTGCCACCGGTGGCACCATGCTGGCCGCGGCCGAACTGATCAGCCGCAGCGGGGGACATGTGGTGGAGACGTCTGCCATCGTCGATCTGCCGGATCTCGGCGGCTCCCAGAGAATCCGTGACGCTGGCCACAGCGTGTTCGCCGTGTGTTCCTTCACCGAGGACGAGTGACCCATGAGCAGTCAACGCTACCATCGCCATTTCGTGGTGTCCTGGGACCAGCTTCATCGCGACGTGCGCGAGCTGTGTCATCGCCTGATCGAGCGCGATACCAAGGGCATCATTGCGATCACCCGGGGTGGGCTGATTCCCGCCGCGCTGATCGCTCGGGAGCTCAATGTTCGCCTGATCGACACCGTCTGCATCAAGAGCTACGACCATATGGAGCAGGACAGCCTCGAGGTGCTCAAGGGCGTGGATCACGACGGCGAAGGTTGGCTGCTGGTCGATGATCTGGTGGACACCGGCAAGACCGCGCGCAAGGTGCGCGAGATGCTGCCCAAGGCGCACTTCGTGACCATCTACGCCAAGCCCGAGGGTCGTCCGCTGGTGGATCAGTACCTCACCGAGGTCGCCCAGGACTGCTGGATCCAGTTCCCCTGGGACATGGGCGTGGCCTACGTCGAGCCCCTGGCGGACCAGCGGCGGTGAGCGACATGGTTCAGGTATTACCCGACAGCTGGGAACGCTGGCTCGGAGCCGAGTTCCAGGCGCCCTACATGCAGCAGCTCAAGGCGTTTCTGGCGGCAGAGAAGGCCGCCAGGAAGACCATCTATCCGCACTCGTCGGACTGGTTTCGGGCCTTCGAGCTGACGCCGCTGGACGAGGTACGAGTGGTGATCCTGGGGCAAGATCCCTACCACGGTCCTGGCCAGGCTCATGGGTTGTGCTTTTCGGTGCGCGAGGGCGTCAAGCCGCCGCCGTCGCTGGTCAATATCTACAAGGAGCTGGCCCAGGACCTGGGGGTGACGCCGGTCAACCACGGCCACCTCGAGGCCTGGGCGCGCCAGGGGGTGTTGCTGCTCAACACCTCCTTGACGGTGGAGGAGGGCAACGCCGGCTCCCACCGGGGCAAGGGATGGGAGACCTTCACCGACCGCGCCATCGAGACCGTCAACGCCGAGGCGCCGCCCTGTGTCTTTCTGCTGTGGGGCAGCCACGCCCGCCAGAAGAAGGCGCTGGTGGATCAGGAGCGTCATCTGGTGCTGGAGTCGCCGCACCCGTCGCCGTTGTCGGCCCACCGCGGCTTTTTCGGCAATCACCATTTCTCTCGGGCCAACGCCTTTCTCGCCGAGCACGGGAGATCCACGGTGGATTGGCAGCTGCCGCCGACTCCCTGAACGTGTTGGGCGGACGGCCTGGACGTCCGCCGGCTTTCGGTGCACGCAGCGGGTTAACCTGACGCGGCGTTGCAGGTAGAATGGCGCGCAATTTGTCGCCCGCGTCCATGCGACGAAGGTCGTCCAAGCACCACCTCCCGTTATCAAAGAGGACTCGCCAATGAGCGTCCATGCCATCGATCACCCCCTGGTCCAGCACAAACTCGGTCTGATGCGTGAAGCCGGCATCAGCACCAAGAGCTTCCGTGAACTGGCCGGCGAGGTGGCAAAACTGCTCACCTACGAGGCGACCCAGGACCTGGAGTTGCAGGACTATGACATCGATGGCTGGAGTGGCGAGACCATCACCGTCAAGCAGCTCAAGGGCAAGAAGGTCACCATCGTACCGATCCTGCGAGCGGGACTAGGCATGCTGGAAGGTGTCACCGACCTGATTCCCAGTGCACGGGTCAGCGTGGTCGGTCTCTACCGCGATGAAGAGACCCTCGAGCCAGTGCCCTATTTCTCCAAGTTCGCCAACGACCTGGACGAGCGCATGGCGGTGGTCATCGATCCGATGCTGGCCACCGGAGGTTCCATGGTGGCCACCCTGGACATGCTGCGCGACCGTGGCTGCCAGTTGATGCGAGTGATCGTGCTGGTGGCGGCTCCTGAAGGCATCCGCCGCGTTCAGGAAGCCTACCCGGATATCGAGATCTACACCGCCTCGGTGGACGAGCGCCTCGACGAAAACGGCTATATCGTGCCGGGACTGGGCGACGCCGGGGACAAGATCTTCGGTACCCGCTAAGCACGCGATATCCCGCCAATGCCACGGCCAGACTATCCTGCGGTGGCATTTTACCCAGTGGTTTCATGCCTATGATCGAAAGCAGACATTTCAGGTGAAATGTCTGCTTTGCTGTGTCCGCAAGTCAGTTGGGCGGGAACGCAGTTCAGCCATTGTCCGTCTGGACAGACGCCGCGCTCTCGTTGTGGCTGTCGGTGGTTGATTCAAGAATCAAGGAGGCATGGATGAAGTTGTTGCGTGTGGCAGCTAGTGCTGCAGTAATTCTGAGTCTGGCGGCAAGCGTTCAGGCTGGGGTGATACGCCCCGATTGCGATGCTGAAAAGGTCGCCAAGAATGCGGCACTCGAGGCCACGGTGGGGGTGTCTGGTCGTTGCACCGCAGATCGCGCCGTGGAAAACGCCAAGGACAACGTCAATGATCGTGTCGATGACGCCCGGGACGGGGTCGCGGATCACGTCGACGATGCTCGGGGTGGGGTTTCCGATCGGGTGGATACTGCACACGACAGCGTCGAGCGAGCGGGCGGGAAGGTCGATGATGCGCTGGATAAGCCAGTGCGTACGCTGTTGAACTGACGTCAGCGGGTTCTCCCGCCTCCGTCGTGCGCCCAATGTTCCTTTGCGAACATTGGGCGCTTTTTTTTTCTGGAAACAACATCTGCACCAATACTCAGCTACCAGAGAGGTGGCTTTTCGCATTAGACAAAAGTTGGTGTCGGTGAAAAAGAAAAGCAAAAACAAGGAGATGAGGCATAAAAAGGGCGTCTTCTGGCGCGTGGCGGGGCCTTTCGTTTAAAAACATCACGGGCGAGTAGAGATTCTCTACTACCGTACAGATGACGCCCCTCGGAGACGAGGGGAACCTCTGCGCGAAAGAGTACGCCCATGTCCCTGATCCTCGACGGCGTCACCCGCAAGGTGGCGAGCGAGACCCACATCGATGACGTCAGCCTGACCCTGGAGCCGGGTTCTTTCAATGTCCTGCTGGGCCGCACCCTGGCCGGCAAGACCAGCCTGATGCGCCTGATGGCCGGGCTGGACCAGCCGACCCGCGGGCGCATCCTGATGCAGGGTGAAGACGTGACCGGCAAGGGGGTGCGCCAACGCAACGTGGCGATGGTCTACCAGCAGTTCATCAACTACCCCCACCAGAGTGTCTTCGACAATATTGCCTCTCCGCTGAAGCTGGCCCGTGTCGCCAAGAGCGAGATCCAGCGGCGTGTCCACGAGATCGCTGAGCTGCTGCATATCGAAGGCCTGCTCGACCGCCAGCCACTGGAGCTGTCCGGTGGCCAGCAGCAGCGCACCGCCATGGCACGGGCGCTGGTCAAGGACGCGGACCTGGTGCTGTTCGATGAGCCTCTGGTCAACCTCGACTACAAGCTGCGCGAGGAGTTTCGCGAGGAGTTGAGTGCCTTGTTCGCCCGGCGTGACTGCATCGCGGTCTACGCCACCACCGAACCGGCGGAAGCGCTGGCGCTGGGTGGCAATACGGCAATTCTGCACGAGGGGCGCCTGGTTCAGCATGGCCCGACCGCTACGGTGTTCCGCCAGCCGGCCTCCCTGACCGCGGCGGAGATGTTCTCCGAACCCCCCATCAATGTGCTGGAAGGGCGTATCCGCGATGGTGAGGTGAGCTTTGACGACGAGGTGCACTTTCCGCTCGATGAAGCTCTGGCGGCGCTTGACGAGGGCAGCTACCGCTTCGGTGTGCGGCCGGCTCATCTGGCCATGCAGCCCCGGGCGGACGATGACCTGGCGCTTGACGTCAAGGTCGAGCTGGCCGAGATCAGTGGCTCCGAGACCTTCCTGCACGTGGGCAACGAGAGGATGTCGCTGGTGGCGCATCTTCCCGGTGTTCACAGCTTTCGTGTGGATGAGCCGATCACACTCTATGTACCGGTGCATCGCCTGTTCGTGTTCGACATGGATGGCAAGACCCTGCACGTGCCGCCGGAAGCCGGTGACGGAGGGGTGCGTCCGCCGCTTCCGTCGTCACAGCAGGCACCGCCGGCGTCGGGGGAGGAGCGCTAGCATGGCCGAGATTCGCCTTTCACAGTTGGCACACAGCTATTCGGCGTCGCCTTCGAAGCGCAGCGACTACGCCATCGAACAGATGGATCACGTGTGGGAGCAGGGTGGTGCCTATGCCCTGCTGGGGCCATCCGGCTGCGGCAAGTCGACCCTGCTCAATATCATCTCCGGGCTGCTGGTGCCTTCCCAGGGCGAGGTGCGCTTCGACGGGGTCATGGTCAACGAGCTGCCGCCTGAAGAGCGCAACATCGCCCAGGTGTTTCAGTTCCCGGTGGTCTACGACACCATGACGGTCTACGACAACCTGGCCTTCCCGCTGCGCAACGTTAAGACCCCGGAGGAGCGGGTTCGCGAGAGGGTCGAGGAGGTCGCGGATATCCTTGATCTGACCGACCGCCTGGCCAGCAAGGCGCGCAACCTCAGCGCCGACGAGAAACAGAAGGTGTCCATGGGGCGTGGCCTGGTCCGAGATGATGTGGCGGCCATCCTGTTCGACGAGCCACTGACGGTGATCGACCCGCAGCTCAAGTGGAAGCTGCGGCGCAAGCTGAAGGAGATCCATCAGCGCTTCGCCATCACCATGATCTACGTGACCCACGATCAACTCGAAGCCTCGACCTTTGCCGACAAGATTGCGGTGATGTACGACGGTCGAATCGTCCAGTTCGGTACCCCGCGCGAGCTGTTCGAAAGCCCCGCTCACACCTTCGTCGGCTACTTCATCGGTAGTCCCGGCATGAACTTCTTCACGCCATGCATCGATGGCGACAACATCCTGATCGACGGCCAGCACCTCGAGCTGTCCGCCGAGATGCGACGGTCGCTGCTTGATGCTCGTGAACGCAGCGACAACCTCAAGCTGGGCATTCGTCCGGAATTCATCGAGCTTGCCGAGGACGGCACGAGCGGCACCCTCAGCGCCGTGGTGGACCACTGCCAGGATCTCGGGACCTACTCGATCTTGACGCTGGCGCTAAACCAGGCGCGCTTCAAGGTGCGCGTGGAGGAGGGCGGGCTCGCGCTATCCGGGCGCGTATCGGTGCGTTTCCCTGAAAGATGGCTGACTTTGTACGTAGACGAATCCCGGGTAGAGGTGGCGTCATGAACAAGGTTCCCAATAATCGCGCCTGGTGGCTGGTGCTGCCGATGCTGGCGCTGGTCGCCTTCTCGGCCATCGTGCCGCTGATGACGGTGGTCAACTACTCGGTGCAGGACGTCTTCGACGCCAATACCCGCTTCTTCACCGGCACCGAATGGTTCGTCAAGATGCTCAACGACCCGGCGCTGCAGGCGGCGCTGGCCCGGCAGTTTGCGTTTTCGCTGACCATTCTGGCGATTCAGGTGCCGCTGGGGGTGGGGATCGCGCTGTTGATGCCCAAGCGTGGCTGGCGGGCGTCACTGGTGTTGATCCTGGTGACCTTGCCCTTGCTGATCCCGTGGAACGTGGTGGGCAGCATCTGGCAGATCTTCACCCGTGGCGACATCGGTCTGATGGGCTGGAGCCTGCGCCAGATCGGCTATCCCTACAACATCACCTCGAGTCCGCTGGACGCCTGGGTGACCATCGTGCTGATGGACGTCTGGCACTGGACCTCGCTGATCGCACTGCTCTGCTACAGCGGTCTGCAGGCGATTCCCGAGGCCTACTATCAGGCGGCGCGCATCGATCGCGCTTCACGCTGGGCGGTGTTTCGCTATATCCAGCTACCCAAGCTCACCAACGTACTGGTGATCGGGGTGCTGCTGCGTTTCATGCATTCCTTCATGATCTACGCCGAACCCTTCGTGTTGACCGGCGGCGGGCCGGGAAGCGCGACCACCTTCCTCAGTCAATCGCTGGCGATCATGGCCACCGCCCAGTTCGATGTAGGGCCTTCGGCGGCCTTTTCGCTGATCTACTTCCTGATCATCCTGCTGGTCTGCTGGGTGTTCTATACCGCCATCATGAATCTGCAGAAGGACCGGCAGGGAGGGGCTCGCCATGACTGATTCCACGCCATCCAGTCCCGACCAGGTGCGAAAGCGCGCGGAAAAGGAGGCGGCCCGCCGCCGTCGGCAGGGCCGTTCGACAGGACGACGCTTTCGACGTGGCTTCTTGATGCTGGCCTACATCGTGTTCGTGCTGCTGCCGATCTACTGGCTGGTCAACATGTCGCTGCAGACCAACAGCGAGATCCTCGGCGAGCTGACCCTGTGGCCGCAATCGCTGACCTTGGCCAACTACGCCAAGATATTCACCGACCCGAGCTGGTACATGGGCTACGTCAACTCGATCACCTATGTGTTGATGAACATGGCGATCAGCATGAGCGTGGCGCTACCGGCGGCCTATGCCTTCAGTCGCTACCGTTTCATCGGTGACAAGCACCTGTTCTTCTGGCTGTTGACCAACATGATGGCGCCGCCGGCGGTGTTCCTGCTGCCGTACTTTCAGCTCTACTACACGGTGGGCCTTTTCGATACCCACATCGCCGTGGCGCTGGCCCACTGTCTGTTCAATATTCCGCTGGCGGTATGGATCCTCGAAGGCTTCATGTCCAGCGTGCCCAAGGAGATCGACGAGACCGCCTTTATCGATGGCTACAGCTTCCCGCGCTTCTTCGTCCAGGTGTTCATTCCGATGATTCGCTCCGGCATCGGCGTGACGCTGTTCTTCCTGTTCATGTTCTCCTGGGTCGAGCTGTTGCTGGCACGCACTCTGACCTCCACCGAGGCCCAGCCCATCGCCTCGGTGATGACGCGAACCTCGACCGCCTCGGGCATCGACTGGGGCACCCTGGCGGCGGCCGGGGTACTGACCATCGTGCCCGGCATCGTGGTGGTGTTCTTCGTGCGCCATCACATCGCCAAGGGCTTTGCCCTGGGCCGGACCTGAGGAGCACCGACATGGACTGGATGGTATGGACCCTGCCCACGGCGATCTTCTTTGGTGTCATTGCGCTGTTGCTGGTGGTCATGACGACCTGGGAGCTGGTATCGCCGACTCGGGAACGGCGCGGTTTTCTGCCGATCAGCACCACCCGGGGGGACCGTTTCTTCATCGGCATGCTGTCGGCGGCCTACATCCATCTGGCGGTCGTGGGCTTCACCAGCCTGAGTCTGTGGCTGGCGCTGGGCGTATCGGTGGTGTGGATGCTGGTCCTGCTGCGATGGGGCTAGCGGGGGCCAGGCTCCCTTCGACGACAACGATCGACCTGACGGTCGACGACAACAATAGAGGTGACCATGAACGCTAGACTCAAGCTGACCAGACTAGGTGCTGTGGGGCTATTGCTGCTCAGCGGCGGCGCCCTGGCCCAGGACGATCGAACGGCGGTGATCGAGCGCCTGGCCGACGAGGTGTTCAAGGACTCGACCCTGAGCCGCGAGGAACGCATCGCTGAACTGGAATGGTTTGCCAAGGCTGCCGAGCCGTTTGAAGGCATGGAGATCAACACCGTCGCCGAGGGCCTGACCACCCACACCTGGGAGCGCGACGTGCTGGCGCCGGCCTTTACCGAGCTGACCGGTATCGAGGTCACCCACAACATCATCGGCGAAGGTGATGTGGTGCAGAACATGCAGACCCAGATGCAGTCGGGGCGCAATATCTACGACGCCTACGTCAACGACTCGGACGCCATCGGTACCCACATTCGCTACGGCTCGACCATCAACCTGAGCGAGGCCATGGCCAACGAGTGGAAGGACCTGACGCTGCCGACCCTCGATCTGGACGACTTTATCGGTATTCAATACACCACCGGGCCCGACGGCAGCATCTACCAACTGCCCGACCAGCAGTTCGCCAACCTCTACTGGTTCCGCTATGACTGGTTCCAGCGCGATGATCTGAAGGCACAGTTCAAGGACATCTACGGCTATGATCTGGGTGTGCCCACCAACTGGACCGCCTATCAGGACATCGCCGAGTTCTTCAGCGAGCACGTCGGCGAGATCGACGGTCAGAAGGTCTACGGCCACATGGACTACGGCCGTCGGGATCCGTCGCTGGGGTGGCGCTTCCATGACTCCTGGCTGTCCATGGCCGGCATGGGCAGTCCCGGGGTGCCGTTCGGCAACCCGGTAGACGACTGGGGCATTCGGGTCGATGAAGAGAGCCACCCGGTGGGGGCCAGCGTCAGCCGTGGCGGCGCCACCAATTCACCGGCCTCGGTGTTCGCCGTCACGAAGATGGTGGAGTGGCTTCGAGACTATGCGCCGCCCGAAGCCCAGGGCATGACCTTCGGCGAGGCCGGGCCGGTGCCGGCCCAGGGCAACGTGGCCCAGCAGATGTTCTGGTACACCGCCTTTACCGCCGACATGGTCAGTCCCGATGTGGCGGTGACCGACGATGAGGGCAATCCCAAGTGGCGCATGGCGCCGTCTCCCACCGGCCCGTACTGGGAAGAGGGGATGAAAGTCGGCTATCAGGACGTGGGGGCCTGGACCTTCTTCGATTCGACGCCGGAGGATCGGCGCAGCGCGGCCTGGCTGTTTGCCCAGTTCACCGTGTCCAAGACCGTCTCGCTGGAGAAGCTGATGGCGGGGCTGACGCCGATCCGCCGGTCCGACATCTTCTCCGACCAGATGACCGAGATGGCGCCGAAGCTGGGTGGCCTGGTGGAATTCTACCGCAGTCCCAACGAGTCCAACTGGACGCCTACCGGCACCAACGTGCCTGACTATCCGCGCATGGCGCCGCTGTGGTGGCAGAATCTGGCCCCCGCGGTCAATGGCGACATCTCGGCCCAGGAGGCCTTGGATAATCTGGCCGGTGACCTCGACAACATCATGGCGCGTCTGGCGCGGGCCAAGGTGTTTGCCACCTACGCGCCGGTGCTCAATGAACCCAAGGACCCCGAAGAATGGTTGAGCCAGCCCGGCGCGCCCAAGGCCAAGCTGGACAACGAAATGCCCCAGGGCACCACGGTGCCCTACGAGCAGATGATGGAGGAATGGATGTCGGCCGGTACCCGTGAGTAGGACGGGGACTTGTGCGCAGGTGACGGCGCTTCGCAGGTCGCCTTTCGTGCATGGCCCCTGATGTGCAGGACGCCGGGCCCTCGCTGGAGACAGCGGGGGCCCGGTGCCTTGTGGGCAATTCATGGCGCCGGCTGGATAGCGCAGGCTGGATGAGAGGAGCGTCTGCCAAGCGTTGGCGGTGGCGTCGAAAGACGCGCAAAATTTTGCCGAAACGTTGCGCGTGCGTTGGTACCATAGCCGGCGTTTGTCCACCGCGGAGCCCTCCATGTCAGACCCCTCGTCCTCTTCCTCGCCCGTCGCCCCATCGGCGGATTCCTTGCCTCGGCTGGCGCTGGTCGGTGCCCAGATGCTGTTCGTGGCGTTCGGCGCCCTGGTGCTGGTGCCATTGCTGACCGGCCTCGATCCCAACGTCGCCATGTTCACCGCCGGTATCGGCACCCTGGTGTTCCATCTGACCACGCGTCTGACGGTTCCGGTGTTTCTGGCGTCGTCCTTTGCCTTTATTGCCCCTATTCAGGGCTCCATCGCCCACTTTGGTGTCTCCGCCACCCTGGGCGGGCTGATCGCTGCCGGTTTCGTCTACGTGGCGATCTCCCAGGCGGTTCGGCTGAAGGGGACGGGGTGGCTGCATCGGCTGCTGCCGCCGGTGGTGGTAGGACCGGTGATCATGGTCATCGGTCTTGCCCTGGCACCAGTCGCGGTGAGCATGGCCACCGGCGAGAACAGCGAGACCATCGGTTACACCCAGGCCATGGTGCTGTCCATGTCGAGCCTGCTGGTGACGCTGATCCTGGCGGTCTTCGGGCGCGGTCTGTTGCGCCTGGTGCCGATCATGGGGGGGATCGTCACCGGCTATCTGATGGCATTGCTGATGGGAGTGGTCGACTTCAGCCCGGTACGTGAGGCGGCCTGGCTGGCGTTGCCATCCTTCACCGCGCCGAGCTTTCACTGGGCGGCGGTCCTGTTCATGATCCCCGTCGCCATCGCGCCGGCGGTGGAGCATATCGGTGATATGGTGGCGATCGGCTCGGTGACCCGACGCAACTACCTGGAGAAACCAGGCCTTCACCGCACCCTGTTGGGCGACGGCCTGGCGACCATTTCGGCGGCGCTGTTCGGTGGGCCGCCCAACACCACTTACTCGGAGGTCACCGGGGCGGTCACCCTGACCCGCGCCTTCAATCCGATGTTCATGGTGTCCGCCGCACTGGTAGCCATCACCTTGGCCTTCGTCGCCAAGCTGGGGGCAGTATTGCAGACCATTCCTACCCCGGTGATGGGCGGGATCATGACCCTGCTGTTCGGCTCCATCGCGGTGGTCGGCATGAATACCCTGGTGCGCGCCGGCAAACCCCTGACCGCCCCGCGTAACCTGGTGGTGGTCTCGCTGATCCTGGTGTTCGGCATCGGTGGTATGCAGTTCGGCGATGGCCAGTTCGCCCTGCAGGGGGTCAGCCTCGCCGCCTTGATCGGCATCGCCCTTAACCTGGTGTTGCCCCGGGCCAGCGAGGACGAATGAACCCTGCTATTACCATGGCCCGGCGTGACAGCCGGGCCATCGGCTGTTGGCGACCGGGCACTGACGATCATGCCCTGTCGTCGTCTTTGATCAATGATGTAGCTGCTCTCCGCCATCGGAAAAGGTGGGGGGAATTAATGGTGCAACTTCTCGCCACCACCGGAAAAGGTGGGGGCAATCAATGGTGCAGTTGCTCTCCGCCATCGGAGACGGTGGGGGGCAATCAATGGTGCAGTTGCTCTCCGCCATCGGAAAAGGTGGGGGGAGTGTTCGCACTGACAATCACGCATTCCTGATCCCCCAGGTTGCGAAACCGATGGGGCAGGCGTGAGTCGAAGTAGTAGGCGTCGCCGGGGCCGAGCAGACCTGTCTCGCCGTTGACGGTGATCTCGATCTCGCCGGTGATGATGACGCCGCCTTCCTCGCCGTCGTGTTCAAGCATCTCTTCGCCGGTATCGGCTCCGGGCGGATAGCGCTCGTGGAGCACCGACATGCGTCGGTCCGGGCGTCTGGCCGCGACAAGCCGCCAGGACAGATGGCCATCGCCGATCTCGGTGAGCTCCGCGGCACGATAGAAGGGGCTGGGGTGGTTCGGTTCGTCACCCGCGAAGAAGGCGCTGATCGATACCGGCAAAGCGTCAAGAATCTTCTTAAGCGAGCTGACCGATGGGCTCACATTGTTAAGCTCAATCAGCGAAATGGTGCTGTTGGTCACACCGGCTCTTTTCGCCAGTTCGCGTTGAGAAAGCTGCTTTTCCTGTCGTAGTTGGCGCAATCTGGCGCCGACGTCGAAACTGTCTTCCATCCTGTTTCCCGTCTCGGCAAAGCCGATGTTGTGCATAATGATGGACACATGATACCCGCTAACGTCGCTGTCCGACATCCCTGGCGTCTACTGTCTACCCCGATACGCTCATGGCAGCCTGCGGGTGGCTAAGGCATCATGGAGGATGCTGTCGACGACCAATAAAAGAGGTGCAATGGTGGCGAGGCTGGACGCGAAGGAGATAAGCGGCGTGGTTCTGGCGGGAGGCCAGGGGCGACGCATGGGGGGAGTCGACAAGGGGCTGGTGCCGTTCGACGGCAAGCCGCTGGCGGCGCACGCCGTTGCCTGTCTGAAGCCCCATGTGGCTAGCGTGATGATCAATGCCAATCGCCATCTGGACGAGTACGCGGCTCTCGCCGATCGAGTGGTCGAGGATCACCAGGCGGGCTACCACGGACCCTTGATGGGCATCTACAGTGGTCTGGTCGCGTCCTCTACGCCCTGGGTGGTGGTGGTGCCCTGTGACAGCCCGGCGCTGCCCGCCGATCTGGTGCCCCGGCTGGTGGCTGGCTGGCGCGATGGGCTGGATATTGTCGTCGCCCATGACGGCGAGCGGCTGCACCCCGTGGTGGCGTTGCTGTCCCGTCACCTGCATGAGGATCTCGCGGCGGTACTGGAGCAGGGCGAACGCAAGATCGACCGCTGGTACGATCGCCACCGCTGGGATCGGGTCGACGTCAGCGACTGCGCTGCCGCCTTCGCCAATCTCAACACCGAAGAGGAAAGACGACGGCTGGAGGCGTGTCGCCAGGAGCGTGACTCATGACGCAGGCGCTGAGCTTGCGCCCCGATCAGCCGCTGTTGGGCATCGCCGCCTGGAGCGGGACCGGCAAGACCACCCTGCTCGAACGTCTGGTACCGATGTTGAAGGGTGCCGGGCTCAAGGTGGCGGTGATCAAGCACGCCCACCACCGCTTCGAGGTAGACCAGCCTGGCAAGGACAGTCATCGCCTGCGTATGGCGGGGGCCGAACCTATCCTGATCGCCTCCCGCGCCCGGCTGGCATTGATGATGGAGACGCCGGGGGGCGAAGAGGCCGATCTGGCAACCCTGCTGGCCATGGTCGCGCCGCTGGAACCGCAACTGGTGCTGGTCGAGGGCTTCAAGGACTGGCCTTTGCCCAAGCTGGAGCTCCATCGGCCGGCGCTGGAAAAGCCGCTGATGGTGGAAGACGATCCATGGATTCAGGCCGTCGCCAGTGACGCGCCCCTGGCGACAAGGGGCGATGTGCTCGATCTCAATGATCATGACGCCATCGCCGCCTGGGTCCAGGCCTGGGTGAGGCGTTGGCCCGAGTGGATTGTCGCGCACCAGGGAGGAGAACCGTCATGACAACGCTCTCCTGTTTCGATCTTGGTGAGCGCATGCTCGGCGTCGTGGAGGCGCGCGATGCCCTGTTGACGCTGGTAGCTGGTCGCCTGGCGGCGGAAAAGGTGCCCCTGGCCAGGGCCCACGGCCGAGTGCTGGCCGAGGCGGTAGAAGCGCCTTTCGATGTGCCCGGGCATACCAACTCCGCGATGGATGGGGTGGCGCTCAACTGGTCGACCGAGGACCCCGGCGAGGTCTTTCTCCAGGTGGGAGAAGCCCTGGCGGGGCAGCCTTTTCAGGGTCGCCTGGGCGAAGGTGAGTGTATTGCCATCACCACGGGGGCGCCCTTGCCGCCAGGGGCCGACACCGTGGTCATGCTCGAACAGCTCGAGCGAGATGGCGATCGTGTGAGGGTGACACGCGCCGACCGCGTCAAGCAGGGGCAGAATGTGCGCCAGGCGGGCGAGGATCTGCGTGCCGGCCAGGTGGCCATTGCAGCAGGCAGGCGCCTCGAAGCCGCCGCGCTTGGCCTGTTGGCGTCTCTCGGGCAGGCCGAGGTCCGGGTGCGGCGACGTCCTCGGGTAGCCGTGTTCTCCACCGGCGATGAGGTCACGGCACCCGGTGAGGCACGCGCCCAGGCGGCGATCTATGATGCCAACCGCTATTCTCTGATGGGGTTGTTGCAGGAGCACGGCGCCGAGGTAATCGATCTCGGCATCGTCGCCGATGACACCGACGCCCTGGTCGAACAGCTCGCTGACGCCGCCCGGACCGCGGATCTGGTGGTCTCCAGTGGCGGAGTGTCGGTGGGACAGGCCGACCACACCCGGGAAGCGGTGGAGCGTCTTGGCAGGTTGACCCTGTGGCGGATCGCCATGCGGCCAGGCCGGCCCATGGCATGTGGGGTGATTGGCCCCGACGAGACACCCTTGCTGGGACTGCCGGGTAACCCGGTGGCCTGCATGGTGACCTGTCTGGTGTTTGTGGTGCCGATGCTCGCGGCTCTGGAAGGGCGCTCACCCACTCAGCCACGCTGGAAGGCCGTGGCCGGTAGCGCCTTTCGCAGCAGGGTCGGACGTACGGACTACAGTCGCGGTGTCTTTCACTGTGATGCGGACGGGAACTTGCGGGTGGTCAATACAGGCAATCAGGGTTCCGGTATTCTGTCGTCCATGGTCTCGGCCAATTGCCTGGTCGAGATTCCCGAGGATACGGACTCGGCGTCCATCGATGATATCGTGATGGTACTCCCTCTCTTTCGATTTTCCTGAGGCTTGAACATGACGCTTTCCCATCTCAACGCACGCGGCGAAGCCAACATGGTCGATGTCGGCGACAAGGCAGCGACCCGACGGGAGGCGACGGCGACCGGAAGCATCTCCATGGCGCCGGAGACTCTGGCGCTGTTGAGCGATGGCAAGTTGCCCAAGGGCGACGTGCTGGCGACCGCCAGGATTGCCGGTATTCAGGCCGCGAAACGCACCCACGAGCTGATCCCGCTTTGCCACCAGCTGGCGTTGTCCAAGGTCAGCGTCGACTTCGAGATCGACGCCGAATCCAGCTGTGTCAGGGTGTCCGCCACCTGCCGTCTGACCGGACGGACCGGGGTCGAGATGGAAGCCCTGACGGCCGTATCGGTGGCCTGTCTCACCCTTTACGACATGTGCAAGGCGGTGGACAAGGAGATGGAGATCGGCGAAATCCACGTGGATGCCAAGCAGGGCGGCAAGTCCGGTGACTATCTGCGTCGGAACGCGACCGCTGCGACGGCAACGCCGATCGTGACCAGCCCCGAGAACAGCCCGGCGTTGACCCTGGGGCTTGCGTCCGCCGCGGAGCAGTGTGTCAGGGTGAAGTGCCTGGCTGAACTGCGCGAAAGGCTTGGCGTCGGTGAAGCATCGGTGCCACTGGACAGGTTGCCCAGTGCCGATGTTGCCGGTCTCAAGCAGGCACTGAAGACCCTGGATGATCGCTTCAAGGGGCTGGATGAAGGGCGTGTGCTGTGCGCCGTCAATCAGGTGATGGCGAGTGACGGTACCCGTCTGACCTGTGAGGACGAGGTGGCCTTCTTCCCGCCGGTGACAGGAGGCTGATCGATGATACGCGTGCAGCATGAGACCTTCGATGCAGGTCATGAACAGCGCCGGATGCTCGAACATCGCACCGACATCGGAGCGGTGGTCAGCTTCACTGGACTGGTCAGGGACTTCAATGAACGCCCGGACGTCACGGCGCTGACGCTTGAGCATTATCCCGGCATGACCGAAGCGTCGCTGGCCGAGATCGAGGCTGAGGCGCGACAGCGCTGGCCGCTCGATGAGGTAACCCTGATCCACCGGATCGGTCGTCTGGAGCCCGGTGATCCCATCGTACTGGTGGTGGTGGCCAGCGCCCATCGGCGTGCCGCCTTCGAAGCCTGCGAATTCTTGATGGACCATCTGAAGACCCGGGCGCCATTCTGGAAGAAGGAGCACACCGAAAGCGGCGATTACTGGGTATCTGAACGTCGTCAGGATCATGATGACGCCAAGCGTTGGGAGGTCGCTTCGCAATGACACAACAGTTGATCGATAGTTTCGGTCGCCGGGTGACCTACGTCCGATTGTCTGTCACCGACCGCTGCGACTTTCGCTGCGTCTACTGCATGAGCGAGGAGATGACCTTCCTGCCACGTGCCCAGGTGCTGACGCTGGAGGAAATCGCTCAGGTGGCGCAAGCCTTCACCGAGCTCGGCGTGGAAAAGATTCGTTTGACCGGGGGGGAGCCGCTGGTCCGTCGCAATATCGAGCAACTGGTGTCCAGTATAGGGGCATTGCCGGGGCTTCGGGACTTTGCCATGACCACCAACGGGGCGGGCCTGAGGCGGCATGCCGAGGCGCTGCGCCAGGGCGGCATGAAGCGTCTCAACATCAGCCTGGATTCGCTGGATCCCGAGCGCTTTCGACGCCTGACGCGTACCGGTGACCTCGACAAGGTGCTGGACGGCATCAGCGCCGCTCGGCAGGCCGGCTTTGAGCGGATCAAGCTCAATGCGGTGGTGCTCAAGGGGCGCAACGAAGACGAGGTGCTGGATCTTGTCGAGTTCTCCAGGGCAGAGGGGCTGGATATCAGCTTTATCGAGGAGATGCCGCTGGGCGATGTGTCCGACCATTCCCGTGCCGAGACCTATTGTTCAAGTGACGAGGTGCGCGAAAGGATCGAGCAGCGCTACCCCCTGATGGCCACGACGGAAGCCACCGCAGGGCCTTCTCGCTACTACCGTATGGAGGATAGCGAGACGCGGGTCGGATTCATCTCGCCCCATAGCCATAACTTCTGTTCTTCCTGCAATCGTGTTCGGGTCACGGTGGAAGGGCGTCTGCTGCTGTGCCTTGGCAACGAGCATTCGGTGGATCTCAGGGCGGTATTGAGGCGCTACCCCGGTGACATGGAGAAGCTCAAGGCCGCCATCGTGGAGGCGATGCCGCTAAAGCCTGAGCGGCACCATTTCACCACCGATGGGGATGTTCAGGTGGTTCGCTTCATGAACATGACCGGTGGCTGACAGCGCTTTCGCCAAGTGACCGTTTGTTTCCTTACCTGCGCGGGCGCCTTGGGCGCCCGCTCTTTGTATCCTGGCCGCTGTCTTTTTTCCTCGAGGTGTCAGCGTTTCAACCAATATTGACCGGTCAAGGGGTGACTGGGCTCGTCCAATGAGCTCGCTGTTGACGTATAAAGACCGCCAATATTTCGGTAATTGACAAGGAAAAATCTCCAGCATTTCTTGCCAAGAGTGGCCGGTTGCATATACTTTTCTTCAAGTGAATTGCGGCGTGCGCCGCTTGGTGTCAAAGCTATGGAGTGAGCTATGTCCAGCGAATCATTGGAACGCATTGCGAGAAACAAGAACGTGGCACGGGCAGCGGCTCGTCAACTGAGCATGGAACAGCTGCAAAAACTGGCGGAAGTGGTCGAGGAGGTCATCGATCAGAAGCGCGACGAGGAGCGCCAGCGCCAGGAAGAAGAGATGCAGAAGGCCCAGAAGCTGGCGGAGATCCGTGAGCAGATCACCGAAGCCGGCCTGTCGCTGGATGATCTCGTATCGGAGCAGCCCAAGCGCAAGCGTGGACGTCCGCCCAAGAACGCCAAGTGATTCTGCTGGCGCAGGTGTGGTCACGCGAGTTCGGTTGACCTGACCTTGCACGGACGTGTCGCGTCGCCAGTGCAGCTTGGCCGCTGTGTCACCAAGGCGCGTGCATGACGCAAAGCGCGTGAATGGTGATGGCACGGCCACAAGTACGGCGAACGTCGAGCCGCGACCGGCCCTGGAAACGTCCAGGGCCGGTTGTTTTGTTTATAGGGGGGAGGCTCAGACGTCGCCGGCGATGCCTTCGATATCGCTCGCCATCAACTGGAGTTCGACCTGTGGCAGACGCTGCAAGTGTTCGCCCAGCCAGGCCTGAATACGAGGGTAGAGGCCACGACGGAGCGCCGACAGGGTATCGACGGCCAGGTCGTCGAGTTGTTCGTCGAGCCAGTCGATGAAATTGTCCTCGTCCAGGGGGCTGGTCTGGCTTGAGTCGATCATCAGCCGGCCAATTCTGGCCCAGCCGGTGTCGGTCGCTACCAGGCTGATGGCGAGGAAGAGTACGCCGTGGCGATTGCGCGCATGTGCCGGAGATTGACGCCGGTCGATGCCCCCGCGCTCGATGATGCACTGAGACAGAGGGAAGCTTTCCTCGCGGGTCAGGCCGCCCTGGTCGAAGCGGATCAGATCGCCGTTGCGAGGTGCCAGCGGAGCCTCGATGCCCAGGCGACAGGCCAGTTCCTGATGAGCTGACTGATGGTTTTCCTCGCCATGGACCGGCAGCAGTCTGGTCGGCTGGAGCCAGCGATAGAAGCGTTCCAGTTCCTGCTGTGCGGGGTGCCCGGAGGCATGCAGTTCGGGGTGGCTGGCATCATCGATGATGGTGACCTGAAAGCGCGCCAGGCCGCGCTTGAGCCGCTCGATAAGGTGCTCGTTGCCGGGAATGGCCTTGGCCGAGAAGATGACGGTGTCGCCAGTGGTCAGCTCGAAGTGAGGATGCCTTCCCTGGGCAAGGCGCGACAGCGCGGCGCGGGGTTCGCCCTGGCTCCCCGTGGCAATGACCAGCACTTCCTCGGGTGGTAGATAGCCCAGGTCGCTGACGGGCACCAGCGCAGGAAAGTCGTCGAGATAGCCCAGTTGCCTGGCATGGCCCACCATGCGCTCCATGGAGCGCCCGAGCAGGCTGACCCGGCGTCCGCAACGAGCAGCGGCGCGGCCGATGGCCAGGACCCGTGCCAGATTGCTGGCGAAGCAGGAAACGACAACGCGGCCCTGGCAGCGGGAGATGGTAGACACCATGGCCCTTGCGACCTCGCCTTCACTTCGTGAATGGCCGGCCACGTTGGCATTGGTGGAATCACCCACCACCAGATCGACCGGCGCGAGGGCGCGAAACAGATCTTCGTTCACCGGTTGGCCGATCAGCGGCTCTGGGTCCAGTTTCCAGTCGCCGGTATGCAGGATGCGCGAGTTGCCTGCCTGAATGAGCAGGGCGCAGCTTTCCGGGATGGAATGGGTCAGCGGCAGGAAACGAAGGGAAAACCCTGCGATGTCCCTGGCGTCCCCGGGTTCGATGACGTCTATCGCGTCGGTGGGAAGTCCCCGTTCGCTGAACTTGACGCGCAACATGGCGGCGACCAGAGGGGTCGCCAGAATAGGGCAGGCCCAGCGTGGCCATAGCCAGGCGGCGGCACCGATATGATCTTCGTGGCCATGGGTAATGAGCAGCGCCTGCGGACGGATGCCGCGGGTATCCAGTATCGAGGTGTCTGGCACCTGGAGCGGCTCACCTGGAAGGTCCTGGCGAATAAGCATGCCACAGTCGACGGCAATCCAGGCGTCCTGATAGCCGTACAGGCTTAGATTCATGCCGATCTCGCCACAGCCTCCCAGGGGCAGAAAATGCACCGGTGGGCGGCGTCGTGGTCGAATCTGGGCTCGCGGAATCGGCATCATGCTCGGCATCGTGGACGGTGTTCATTTCACTATACGGGATCGACCGCGCACGACTCAACGCGAGAGGTCAAAGGACCCGTGCAGCGGTCGTTCGCCATCTCACTTTTCGCTACAATGCATGCCCCTAGCGGGCGTGCTCATCGCCCCTCCCCATGGTGGTGCAAGGTTGGTCACCGAGAGTTGGTCCAAGGATACAGGTGTTATGTCCCATTTCTATCGTCTGGTCGTGTCGTGTCCCGATCGACTGGGTATTGTCGCCAGGGTGTCGAACTTCATTGCTGGCCACGGTGGTTCCATCACCGAGGCCAATCAGCACTCGGACCTGGCCTCTGGTCGCTTCTTCATGCGCTACGAAATCCTGGCCGACTCCATCGGCATGTCGAAGGAAACCCTGTGCGAGGCCTTTGCGCCGGTAGCGCGTGAATTCGAGATGGACTGGGCGCTGCGCGACACTCGTCAGAAGCGGCGCGTCGTGCTGATGGTTTCCAGGGAATCTCATTGCCTGGTGGATCTGTTGTATCGATGGACCGCTGGAGAGCTCGATTGCGAGATCGCGGCGGTGATTTCGAACCATGACGACATGCGCAAGATGGTCGAGTGGCACGGTATTCCCTACCATCATGTGCCGGTTTCGGCAGACGACAAGAGTGCCGCCTTCGCCGAGGTCGAGCGTCTGGTCGAGGCGTCCGAGGCCGACAGTATCGTGCTGGCGCGCTATATGCAGATTCTTCCGCCTGATCTGTGCGAGCGCTACAGTGGGCGAGTCATCAACATTCACCATAGCTTCCTGCCATCCTTTGCCGGGGCCAAGCCCTATCACCAGGCTTACCAGCGCGGCGTCAAGCTGATTGGTGCGACCTGCCACTACGTCACCGAGGAACTCGACGCCGGGCCGATCATCGAGCAGGATATTCACAGGGTCAGTCACTGTCATACGCCGGATGACCTGGTGCGTTTCGGGCGCGATGTAGAAAAGACCGTGCTGGCACGGGGGCTGCGTTGGCACCTCGAGGATCGGGTGCTGATCCACGACAACAAGACCGTCGTCTTTGCCTGAGCCGGCATCAAGGGCGCCGGCCGTTCTTTCGACGCCCGGCGCCTGGGCGGGAGTGGGTGATCGAGGGAGTGTCGAAAGCCTGGTCCGGTCACTCACCCAGGCATGCCAACCGAGCCGGAATCGCCCGCACAGGTAGGCAGCAGGAAGAGGAGGGGCCATGTCCTTTGCTCAGGTGATCCTTGCCCCCTGGCTGATCTGGGTTTGCGCGGGGGTGGCGTTGTCTGCCCTGGTGCTTGCCCTTTTCCAGCGTCCCTGGCGCGCCCTCTTTCAAGATACTGGCCTGCAGCATCGCTGGCTGGCGGCAACGCTGATGGTGGCGATGCTGTGGCAACTAAGGGCCCAGGCGGTCGATTGGCTCAGTCTGCATCTGCTGTTCACCACTCTGATGACGCTGGTCTTTCGAGGCCCCCTGGCGCTCTTGAGCTGTCTGCTGGTCAATCTGTCACTGGTGCTGACCGGGCGCGTCGCCTGGCCACTGCTGGGCGTCAATCTGGTGGTCACCGGCCTGGTACCGATGCTGGTGACGGTGCTGATATGGCGCCTGGTCGATCGACGGCTGCCATCTCATCCCATGGTTTTCCTGTTTATCGGCGGGTTCTGGTGCGCGGCGTTGTCGGCACTGGCTTCGGGGCTCGCGGTGCTGGGGTTGACGCGGCTCGGCGCCAGTGACCCGTCAGCGTTATTCCAGGCCAGCGAGTACGCGCGTTTCCTGCCGCTGCTGATGCCGGCGGAGGCCTTTATCAGCGGCATGCTGCTGAGCATTCTGATGTTCTACCACCCACACTGGGTCGCCACCTTCAACGACAGTCGTTACCTCGACGACGATGGTCGCGGCGGCCGGGGCCCGTGAGCTGAGCAGGGCCGGCGACCTTGCCTCAGGCCGGTTTGATCTGGCGTGACGGTTGCGGTGTCGGGTCCGCGTGGCGGGCGCAGTCCGGATTGTAGTGCAGCCCCCGGGATTCTCGCCTGGTGCAGGCGCTGGCGACCGTCAGACTGGCCAGAGTGAGCGCCTGGCGACAGGCGTGCAGTTCGACACTCGCGGCGCCGCCCCGAGTCAGGTCATGAAACTCCGATTCCAGTTGCTCGAGGGTCGTGCGTGCCTCGGCCAGCCCTTCGTCCTGGCGCACGATGGCGACCCTCGCGCTCATGATCTGGCGGACGCGCTGGCGCAACGAGGCGAGCCTCTCGCTGGAAACCTGTCGATCTCCGGTTGTTGCGCTCGGCCGTGGTGTCAAGGTGCGTCCCGGCGCCGGCTCACTCAGGTGGCGAGCGGCGGATCTGGCGTAGACCAGGCACTCGAGCAAGGAGTTGCTGGCCATGCGATTGGCGCCGTGCAGTCCGGTACAGGCGACTTCGCCGATGGCGTAGAGCCCCGCCACGCGCGTGGCTCCCCGATGGTCGGTGGCGACGCCGCCGCAGCTATAGTGGGCCGCCGGCACCACCGGGATGGCCTGGGTGGTGATATCCAGGCCGCGTGTGAGGCAGTGGGCGTGGATGGTGGGGAAGTGGTGACGTATGGCGGCGTCGCCGAGGTGACGGATGTCCAGCAGCACATGGTCGCTCGAGGTGCGCTGCATCTCGGCGTCGATGGCGCGGGCGACCACGTCTCGCGGGGCCAGTTCGGCGCGCTCATCGATGGCAGGCATGAACCGCTCGCCACGCACGTTCAGCAGCAGGCCGCCTTCGCCTCTTACCGCCTCGCTGACCAGAAAGGGCGGTCCCTGTGGATCGAACAAGCAGGTGGGGTGGAACTGCTGGAATTCCAGGTTCATCAGTTCGGCGCCGATCTCCCAGGCCATGACCATGCCCTCGCCACTGGCCGGGGCGGGGCTGGTGGTATGCAGGTAGAGCCCGCTGGCGCCGCCGGTAGCCAGGACGGTGTCCTGGGCGACAAGGTCGTGAGGACGCTGGTGGGCGTCCAGGCAACGAGCACCGCAGCAGGCACCCAGGTCATCGGTGAGCAGTTCGACCGCGATCAGGTCGTCGCGCAGCGCGATCTGCGGATGGGCGCGCACTCGGGCCAGCAGGGTGTCGGTCACGGCCCGGCCGGTGGCGTCGTCGGCGTGGATGATTCGGCGAGCGTTGTGGCCGCCTTCCCGCGTGAGGTGGTAGGGGTAGCCACTGGCCGCCTCGGGATCCGGCGTGAAGGGCACGCCAAGGCTCAACAGCCAGGCGATGGCGTCGGGGCCGTTTTCCACGGTGAAGCGCACCGCCGCTTCATCGCACAGCCCGTCCCCGGCAATCAGGGTATCCTGGATGTGGGCCTCGATGTCGTCCTGAGGCGACAGCACCGCGGCAATACCACCCTGGGCCCAGCGACTGGCACCTTGCGCCTCGACACCGGGGCGCAGCAGGGTGACCGGCCGGCGATCGGCGATCTCCAGGGCCATCGCCAGACCGGCGACGCCGCCACCGATGATGAGGACGTCAAGAGGGGCGTTTGCCATGCGTGGTTCCTTCCTTGCGGTCGAAAGAGGGGGCTCGGTGGAGCCCGTGTCGGGGGGCGCGGCGGCGCAGGCGCCTGCTGGGTAGCCGCTCGAGTCCGCCCAGGCGGCGGGCGGTCGCTTCGGTCAGGCGGGCCAGCTCCCGGTTCAGCCAGAGATAGCCGCTGGGGCTGAACAGCATTCTGCCATCCTCGGCGCGTGCCGTGGAGGCGAGGTCGGCGAAATCGTCCAGCGCGAAGGGCGTGACCTCGAGCGTGACCGGGCGTCCGGTGCGCACCTCGAAGGCGAGGGTGCCGAGATCCCGCGCCAGGGCGTGCTGCTGATCGCGCAGTCCTGCCATGGCATCGATCTGTTCGTGACCGGCGCGCGTGGTCCAGTGGGTCTCGAGCAATAGCTCCAGGGTGGACAGCATGCGTCGCTGGTAGGAGATCAGCTCGTCGACCTCGCCGCGGGTCAGGCGTCCTTCGCGGTGGACCGCGTCGGTCAGTCCGCGCTGTTTGACCAGTAATTGGCTGGCGGCCTTGAACAGTGCCTGGGTATCGATGCCCGGTGCCGATGTGGCACTGGTGTGGGTGTGATACAGCCGCGCCATGCGATCCAGACAGTCGGCCAGCAGGAAGCGCAGCATGTCGGTGGCCTTGTGGGGCAGGAAGACCAGGGTGGCGCCGATGCCGACCAGGGTGCCGAGCAGCACGTCGGCGCTTCGCCAGAGTGCCACGCTGAGCTGTTGCGAGCCGTCGCCGATCACCAGCAGCAGGCTGATGGCGAACATCAGTCCGCTGTAGGCCTGGCGACCGCCGAAGACCACCCAGGTGGCGATGGCGATGCCGATCAGTGCGCCGAGTTGTACCCCCCAGCCTGGCAGCGGGAGGATGATCAGCGCCAGGCCGAGGGCTGCGCCGATCAGGGTGCCGGCCAGACGCTGGCGCCCCTTGTCCAGTACGCCCCCGATATGGGGAAGGTTGCCCATCACCATGACCGTGCTCACCAGCGCCCAGCCACTGTGCTGGAAGGGGAACGTCTGGACGATGGCAAAGGTCACGATCAGTGCCAGACTGACCCGGAGTACGTGGAAGAGGCGGCGATGGCGGTGATTGATGAAGGGGTCGCGCAGGCGTCCGAGCAGCATGGTTCAGCCTCTCTGTCGGCCTGGGGCCGGCTCTCGAGCCGGTTGAGGGTGGGCGGTGGGAGGCGCCGTCATACGCTGTCCGAGATCGTCGGGCAGGGGATCTCGGGGTAGAGAAGCATTGTCGCTCAAGATGCTGAAGACCGTGCAGTGCTGATGAAAATGGGGATGAAGTTTACCACGCAGGCTCGCGTGCCGTCCCGAGCCAAATGATGTCTCGAGGGACGGTGTCCAGGTGGCTGACAACGGAAAGGGGCCCCGTCCCTGGGGCCCCTTTCATCATGGTGAGTCATCGTGGTGGGTCATGGTCGCACGTCATGGCCGCACATCATGGCCGCACATCATGACTCGGCAAGACTCAGCGCCAAAGGCTCAGGCGGCAGCGTCCTCTTCCATCATCTTGTGAATGAGCTCCTTGAGGTCCTCGACCTGTTGCTCGAGGGCTTCCACCCGGTCCTCTTCGCTGTTCTGCTGGGCTTTTTCCTCGATTTCCTGCATGTGCTCCTGCAGGGCTTCCGAATCCATGGCGAAGGTGCTGCCCGCCATCACAAATGCGGCGATCATGGTCGATCCGACTAGCGTGCGTTTCATGTGGCATCTCCTGGAAGTCGTCCCTGAACCCTGTGAAGGCCCGCGCTCACTCCATCGAGGCGATATGGCGCTCTGCCGTCCGTGAACTGAACCGGCACAATTCACTATAGGAGGTATTTCTTTATTCGCCATTATTGATATTTCGGCGCAAGCGATGAGCAAGGACATTGGGAACGATGAGAAGGCGATGACAAAGCGACAAGAGGGCGATCAGAGGACGATGAAACACGGGGCGGGGCAGGGAATGCGTCTGGCGTGCAACGCCAACGGCTAGATGGCTAAAGTGGGCTAGGCGACCAGAACACCACCACAAGGCAGGTCATCGAGGGAGTGAGTCACGTAAGACATCGATAGGGTTGGTGCCCGGAGCCGGGCTCGAACCGGCACGGTGTTGCCACCGAGGGATTTTAAGTTCGATCTGATCTAATTGGCGGCCGCGCTTGCAATGCGGTTTTTATGAAAATCAGTCACTTAAAGTTGCGTAATGCTGGACATAGCTGCCTCTCAGGCATTGACTGTGCGACCAAATTGCGACCATATTAAGGTACGGTGAGATTTCTTGGTGACAACGACTTTTACTTAGGAACGGGACAAAGGCGTCTAGCAAAGCATCTGACTGGTATTTTCACAAGCAATGTACTAGAGATCTAGTCATTGCTTAGCTTCTTTTATGAGTTGTCTAGTTGATTTTTATTAATTTTACGGAGTGATTTTCCAGAATTGTGCAGGTGTGAGCAACGTTGTGGTCCTACGAGCTTTGCTATGTCAGCATATACTATATGAATTGCTGAAACAGGAACGCTTTTGTTAGAAGAAACTGATGGTTGCGAGCAAGATGAGCTTAAGGAAAAGTTAGAGCTGCTCAGGGAGATACTGTCTTCTATAGAAATTATATCTAAGTCTACCGATTGGCGAGATGATAGAAACAGGGTGAGAATTGGGCGATTGTCTCATACTGGCATGCTTCTCATCGATGTTATAGAAGACTTCACGTCACAGAGGCGGCGTGATGGTCATCAACAATGATGATGCAGGGAATGGAGATAGTTAAAGATAATGTATTGCCTATTTTTGCGTAGAAATTCCCACTGATTTCATATAAGTCTCAAAGGCAATGCAGGCTGCTTTGCAGCGAGCATCAACCTCACGTTCGAGTGTATCAAGTACATGTCGTTGGGCACCCGGCTTGTACTCCACAATGTCCCACTCGATTTCTGACCCAATCTCGCTGTAATGCGCTTCTACCTTGATGGATGTTGTGACATTCATAGCGTCTCTCCAAGTCTTCTATGTTCCTGAGTGTAACAGTATTTTGAGACATTGGGATGCTCACGCTCGGACCAGCATAGAGAAGTGAAAAAAGATAGTTTTAAGGCCTGGTTGCGGCGCGTTCGAGCACAGGTCAGTGAATTTTGGCTCGCAGGGGCAGGGCTCATGAGAGAAGAAATAATAAGCTTTACAGCTGTAGATGGTGGATGGGAGCTGTTCTGTAGAAACTGTTACACGCTAGAGTTTAACCACTACTCAGATTCTCCGTGGCTCCAATTCGAAATTCAGCCTGAAACAAAAAATGGGGGACGATACACCGTCAGGTGCCGCGTATGCCGCCATGTATCGCGACGAAAATCGCTGCATCCGGATAGTCTTCGACCATCTTAGATTCGGGTTGCGAGCAAGGTAGTGGCGATGGCGGAAAGGTTATAGCAGATCGTAAATTGTGGATCGCACCTCGTACCGCTCTGATCTACGCTGAGCCAAGCACTTTGTTTTCAGGAGACAGGGATGCTCACGCAGATGATCAGTTACCAGGTTGTGGAGAGCGGGCTGGAAATGCGGTGCTTGGTTTGCCAAGCCGTCGAATTTCAGGAGACAGGGCGGCAAGGCTGGAAGCACTTCGAAGTGGTGCCAGACGGCCCTTGGGGCAGATGCTTCATCATTACGTGCAGGGCCTGTGGCCACAAGAACCTGCGCGCCTCTATGCAGCCTGACTGGTATGGCTGAAGTGGGCAGTCAGCTATGACATCATGCTGTGACGCCATCTCAATGAGCCCCGGTGCTCGTGAGCCTGGTGTCTTTGGTAGTCAGCAGGCAGACGGCTGAGCCTGCACAGACTTACTCGGCTAGTACCGCTTCGGCACAGAAGCTGACATTATGTTCTACGCTAAGCACTAGGAGGCTAGACGTAGGATAGTCATGTTGGACATGCCGATGATCAATTTTGCGACCGTGGAAGGCGGCTGGGAAATGTACTGCCTGAAATGCCACTCTGCCGAGTTCAACGTCACGGATCGCTCACCGTGGAGCCAGTTCGAGATCCGGCCGGGTGCCCCGCATGGGAGGTGCTACATCATAAAATGCCGTTCATGTGGCCACGAGGCTATCCGGAACTCACTGCAACCGGATTGAGCGCCACTTTTCGTAGAGCTGACTCGTGCCCGTACTGATTGTCTCGCACGGCCATACCGGCCAGGGGCCAGCAAGACCCAGTGGTGCCAATGAGCGAGTACGAGATCACCCAGTGGCGCAAACGCCTCGAGCGCAAGGGCTGGCTCGGCCTGAGCCGTTCATCGCCGCCGATCAACAGGCTGGTCGAATACCACGTTGTCTGGCAGGGTTGGCTGATCAGCGGGCGCTGTGTGCTTGGTAAGGAGATCAAGGACGACTGGTGGGAACCAGGCACGCCGCAGTACCTGCTTTCCCGCAAGCACGGCATCAGTGATGGCGTGTGGCGGCTGGCGAAGGATCAGCGGGCAGAAGTGGGGCAGTTGAGGAGGAAGTATGAGCCACAGCAATAATCATACAAAACAGTTTGCTTCCATTGGTGACCTGAAGCAATGGCTAGCACACTCGACATCAATAATTGTTCTTAGTGTAGGCGTGCTGGGCTCTTCCATAGAGTTACAATCAAACCTACAATCGCCTTCCAGGCTGGTGACTGCCATACAGTGCTCAGGTGTAGACCATTACCAAGGCGACTGCTTCGTTGAGTATGCCGAAAGCGACGAGGAAGATTTCGACATCAATTACGAGAATTTCGTGTTCGCTCTCTGTATTGAAGTTGTGATGGCATCAAGCAAGAAGCGATATGGTGGAATTAAAAGACTGGCGTTCGCCCTTGAAGATTATTCCTATCTTATGGCTCGAGAGAGCGTTGAGTTTAGCGGTGCCATATATAGAGTCCTGGTTGAGGTTCCGACCGACCCCGATAGCCTGAAAAAACTTGTTGACATAATGAAGAATGAAGGAGCCGTCTTTCTTACAGTGCCAGATGGAAGCGGTGAAATAACGTTAGCGAATTCTTATTTTGGTTCGAAGCCATTTCTTCCAACTTAAATTTCATGTCGCCTTCCTTGGCACCTTACCTCACTCCCAGCCAATAGCCTCAACCGCTTCCACTGTCTCGGCAGCAGCGATCTTTGCTGCCAGCGCCCCCTCTTGTGCAATCAGGTCTCCGCGGCGAGCGGCGATATTGAGAAGCGCCTGGCGGACGTCAGCGACCGGGTGGTCAGCGTGAAAGCCGCTATCGCTATCCTTCCAAGCTGATATGGTCGTCATGCCTGTGGCTTCAGCCAGGTCTATCACCTCAGAAAGCGCTTGCCGGTTGCTCGGATCGCCCGCATAGCGGATGCCGTTCAGGATTACTCCATAGGCCTCGGCGCCTTTGCGGGACTGTTCGATTTCGGTGAGTTTTGCTGCTTTGGAATCAAAGAGCCTCTCAGCCTCGGTCTTGGGCGGAATCCAGTACACGTTACCCATCAGCCGTCTCCTTCTTGCGAACCGTCCAGCCAGTGTTGCCAGCGACATCCACGCCTTGGGCGATCTCGTAATCGTCTACGCCTGCCATTCCGGTGGGGACGACGTAGCAGGTGTTGGGGTCGTAGTCAGCGGCGTCTATGATGGGCGACTCTCGCCAGTGGGCTTTGCGGCCAGGGTACTGGCCCGCTATGACCTTCTGTACAAGGATTATGTGAAGCTCACCACCAATGCGGCCTATCCCCCTTATCGCTCGCGCTCCCGAGGGGGAATTTTCGGCTCCCGTGAATACTCCATTTTCCGGGAAGTGTGATATATCGTATTCAACGAAACTCCCCTCATCATAGGCTTGAACTATCTCTCCACTGAAGCTATATCGAGCGGGGGCCTTGGCTACTGCGAGAAACTTTATCTTCATCTCTTCCTCGTTATTTCCAGGGGCCGTGGGCGACTAGATTTACTAGATCAACCGTTGATGGTGATCCCGTTGCATTCCAGCGAGTGCCGTCTAGCTTCATGACATAAAAATCAAGAGTGTCGGTTTGCGGGAAGCTGTATTGGGTTTGTTCCCATACCGATATTCCGAAATTATCCGAGGCCGAGGCACTTCGACTCCCGAACCCTATGGCGTGGCCTGAGAATGCAGCGGGGACGTCCCAAAGAACGCCTGAGACACTGTTTATGGACAGCGTCCCTCTAGAGAGGCGGCTTATTTGAGACCCATCCGCGAACCTGGTCCATTCGCCGTCACTATTACTGTCCGATTCAACGATTGGATCGCCATTGACTGTAGGCATCGTGTCGAAATCGTTCGCCCCTGACAGCCGCGCATACCGCGCGTCAGCCTGAGAAGTCTTAGGGACATCATCCGCACCTGTACCCACATTGACTGCAGCCGCCGTCCCGGCATCTGAGATAGTGCTCAGCAGCTGGGTGCCGGTGTGGTTGGAGCGTTGTACGGCGAAGTCCTTGGCGGCTTGCTCGGCACTTGCTGCCGAGCCGGCCGGGTCGGCACCGACCTGCGCGGGAGTATGAGCAGAGCTTTTTTCCTCGTGCGCGGCGACCGCAGATGAAGCTGTTCCAGCGGGGTCTGCGCCAACGTCGCCTGGTACGAGCGTGACGGCGCCAGTTTTGCCGGCAACGCTAGCTACGCTGTCGGTGTTATCGATCTTCGACCAGGTGCCACCACTGCCGCTCTCGTTGGGTGTCCAGAGCAGCATGTCCTTGTTGCGGTACTCGACCCCGCCAATGGTTTCGCCATTCGCCGCGCCAGTGACCAGCCAGTAGCTGGCCCCAGTCGGCTCGGGCGGCAGGGAGCCGGTGCTCGCATCCCAGGCGCCTTGGGCGACCATGGCGTTAACAGCACGCTGTCGGGATACTTCCGCCCAGTGAGCGGCGGAGAACTGCGAGCCGTCACCCTCTGGCACCGGTGTATCGTTCGGGTATTGGGCCCAGTGTTGGGCCTCTAGGGCAGAGTCGTCTGCGGCGCTTTCTGATCCCGCGGCGTTTGATTCGCTGGCTGCAGCGGCGCTCGCAGAGCCCGCTGCGTTCGAGGCAGAGGTGGCCGCACTACCCTCGCTCGCTGCTGCTGCACTGGCTGAACTGGCGGCATTCGCCTCGCTGGTCGACGCGGCGCCGGCACTGTCGGAGGCGCTGGATGCCGATGCGCTGGCAGCGCTGGCTGAGCTGGCGGCATTCTGCTCACTCGTGGCCGCGTTTGAGGCTGATTCGCTGGCCGCCGTAGCACTGTCGGCAGCGTTGGATTCGCTTGCGGCCGCCTCGCCGGCAGAGGCCCCCGCCTCATCCCGGTACCCGCGGGCTTCGTCCACCAATGCCCGGAACTCGATCACGATGCCAGGCGTCAGGTCCTGTTCGCCTTGCCACTCGACCACCAGCTCGTTGAGGTCGGTGGCGGTGGAGTCAGCACGCACCTCAAGATTCTTGGCGAGCTCGAGGAATGACCGGCCCTGCATCACACGCACGTCGTAGCGACCCACCTCGACGGAGATGGAGTAGTCGCCCTGGGCGTCGGTGATCGCCTCGGCACGAATGTGGTTCAGGACGGTGGCGGATGTCCTGACGGCGTCAAAGCGGATGGTCGCCCCGGGCAGCGGCTGGCCATAGGGGTCTTTCAGTACGCCGGTAAGCGTCACTGCCATGGTGTGTCTCCCACAAAAAAGCCCGCGCTTGGCGGGCTGTTAGAGTGCGTTGCGAAAGCGGGTCAGGGCCCGATGCATGTCGGCGGGTGTGTCGGATCTTCGAATATCTGCCTTGGCCGCGATACGCGCCTCCTCGATGGTGCCGGCACGCTTTTCCCATCGGGTGCGAGCGCGCTTGATGCGCTGACATACGGTGGTCACATCAGCGTCTGTGGCGGTCGCCTCGGCTTCGACCATTGGCCCCGAGCCTTGGGCCGCCTCGGCCAGCTTGAGTTGGTAGACGGCCTCTTGGGCGGGTGAAACGTAGCGAGCAGCCTCGGCCTCGCTGTCCACTAAGTCCAGATAGTGCCGCTCGGCCTCGGCCCGGGAGGAGAACCGGCGAATGCTCAGCCTATCCATCGATCGCCACCTCCAGGGTTTCATCGAGGCGCCAGGCGGGGCCGACCAGCTGGATCTGGTAGGTGCCCGGCACGTCGACATCGAGCTGGGCGCTGTCGCTGGTGGTGACCATCTGTTGGCCGTCCATCGCCAGCAGGGTGCCAGGCTCCAGCCCAGTGATGGTGGCTGTTAAGCCCTCGACGGCAACCTGAGCATCCCGGTGCTGCTTTGGCTTGATCTGGCCGTCCGCCAGGTCCACGTAGTGGGCGGCATCGTCAAAGCCTGCCTCGACCTCGACATAGTCTTCGTGCTCACCACACTGCATCTCGACATGGTCTTCGGGGCAGTCTGTGACGCGCAGGATGGCACCGGTCAGTTCGCAGTAGATTGCGACGATCATCGCTTTTTGCCCTCTGCTGTCAGGGTGGATTGGGTGGAATTGACGGTGCTGGCACCGCGACACTCAATGGCAATAGTGACGCCTTGGCGGTTGCCTACATCGAGGGTGCAGGCGTGGTTGAGCTCGCCGGTACCCGTGGGAATTTCGAACCAGACACTCCCATCGACCTTCCATCGGAAGTAGGGCCGGCCGCCGCCGCCTGTCGCATTCGTTGCTGCGAAGTTGGCGAAGACTCGGCCGCCCTCGGCATTGAGGTACACCGATAGCCAGCTGACCCAGCTCCCGTTGCTGCTTCTTCCAGAGGTTCGTGACGTACCGACAGGGATAGTCACCGCTTGCCCGGCAATCTGCAGCGTGTCGACCTGTGCATTACCAATCTTGGCGCTGGTGATCGCTGCATTGCCGATCTTGGCGTTGGTGATTGCGCCGTTGCGAATATGGGCGTTCTGGACGTCGATGTTGAACAGCTTGCCGTAATCCACATGGAGCTCATCGGCCTGGATGTAGCTGGCCTTGACCTTGCCGTTCTCCACAATGAACGAGCCATCGGACGCCTTGAGCTTGGTGAACGTCAGGTACTGGATCAGCGCTTCTTTCAGGTACAGCGTGCCATCGGTGAAGATGAACGGGATCACCTCGGCGTCGCCGTCACCTGGCTGGGCGATGTAGAACCGGTCCGCCAGCACACCGAAGTCGAAGACGTCCTGATCTTCGTCGTAGGCCGTGCCAAAGCCCGCCACTCGACCGCCGCCAGTCACGTTCAGCACATAGCTGGAGTTGAGCCCGTCGATGTTCTGGCTCAGGTCCGTGAACAGATCCGTCTGTTTTATCTGCCCGCTGATCACCGACATGATTTTGTCGGGGTCGTTCTCGGTGGTGGCCTGCACCGGGTACCAACTCGAGACGCCGTAGGCGTTGATGCCGCGCACGTAGTAGTAATACGTGGTGTCGGGCTCGAGGTCGGTGTCGGTCAGGGTAGGCGCCACGCCGACGCGCACTGCATTCGACTCGATCAGTCCTGTGTCGAGTGCGACGTTAGAGCGCCAGAATTCCCACATCTGCCCAGGGTAGAGACCATTCGGGATCAGGGTGATCTCGAAGGTGCCCGCACGGATGTCGATGCTATCCGGCGGCGTCGGCAACAGCAGGCCGGCCACATTGGTGGTCCAGTACGCCCAGGGCGACGCGGAGCCGGTACCGGTGATGCCGCGGACACGGATCTGCCATTCACCCGGCTCTGCATCGAGGATGTCGAACGACGTGCCCGGGCCTGTGAAGGCCTCACCCCATGACACGTCATTCGGCCCCTGCACCTCGGCAATGTAACGGACGACGCGAGCATCATCGCTGGACGTCCAGCTGACGGTGATCTTCTGGTGCTCGGTGCCGCCGGCCAGGTACTTGGATGCCTCGACGGTAATGGAGTAGGGCGCCGCCACCGGGCCGGTTGGGATCAGTGTGTAATCCTCGTCCGGCAGGTTGAGGCCTTGCTCGACGCGATCGTACTTCGTCGGGTCATGCTCGACGGCGGTGATCTGGTAGATCGCCGTCTCCTGCTCAGCGACGGACAGCACCCGGAACTTGCGCGGCTCGACGTCCTGGCTCGACAGCATCCAGATGGCGCCACGGATCGGCTCAGCTGAGAGCGGGCTGACCAGCTCGACATGATCACCGGCGAACCGGTCGACCTGTCGGCGCTCAATCCCCCCGGTGGGCAACAGCACGTCCAGGTACCAGTCGCTGCCGCTGACCTGCTCGGGCACCTGGTCAAGCACCAGGGCAGAGAGCCCAGGGCGAACGATTCGGCCAGAGAGCCGGGCGCCGGCCGTGGTCGGGTCGTTGACTGCGATGATGTCGCCCGGACGCAGGTCGGCATGGTCGACGCTTGCCTGGTAGGTGATCGTCTCGGTTTCAGCGCGCTCGCTGTAGAGCATCCATTTGCCAAGGCGGTGTGCCTGGCCGCGACTGGTACAGCCTACGGCGGTGACGTCGATCTGCTTCCAGCCGAATTGCTGGATAGCATCGGCATCCTCAACGACCTCGACCTGGAGTCGGTAGTTGTCGCCAGGGTCGTTCCAGCTCACCAGGGCAACCGAGTGCCGGGCCTTCAGCGCGGTACCGCTGTACTCGAACTCACCGTCGACGACATTGGCCGGTGCCACCAGCTTGACCGGATCGGCCGGCATGTCGGCTGTCGCCATGACGGTATTGGCGCCCCAGTAGGTCATGCCACGGAACGCAGTCGCTAGGGTGTCGAGCGCCTTGATGGCTTCCTCTCGGCTCGACAGCACGGTGTTGAAGGTGAAGCGCGGCTCTTGGCCGCTGAAGCCATCAGGGATCAGCTCATCGCAGTATTGGGCGATCTGGTAGAGGCCCCACTTGTCGACGTTCTCCAGCCCGGCGCCGTACCGCCCGCTGGTGGCCAGATCGAGAAAGCACCACGCGGGGTTGTCGGTCCACGCCAGCTTGAACGAGCCGTTCCACAGGCCGGTGTATTCGCGAGTCTCGGGGTTGTAGTTGGTCGGCACCCGGACGATCAGGCCCTTGACGTCGTAGCTCCGCGAGGGGATCTGGCTGCCAAAATCCTGGGCATCGACCTCGAGCCCGACCAATGCAGTATCGGGATACTGCAGCTTGGCGTCGATGATCTCGGTGTAAGTGGCCCAGTACGTCGCGTTGCGCAGGGTGGCGCTGCCGTTGTCGGGCGTCACTCGGCGCACGCGGATGTCCCAGGGGCCATCACCGGTGAGCGGCACACGATAGGACCGCTGGTAGGGGCTGGTGGTCTTGCCCTTGATAATGTCGTAGCGCTTCTCGGACCAGCTACCTCCATTGGGGCGAACGTCAACAGCCACCGCCACCTCGGTGGGCAGCAGATCGCCATTCTCGACGTTCTGATAGCTGAGCGCCTGCACCTGGACGGTGACGCGAGCGGCATCAGCCTCCGGATTGGTAACGGTGCGAACAACCGGTGTTGCCTTTGTCACCTCGGTGGATACGTCGTTGGCGGTCTCCACCGCTGGAAACCCTGCGATGTGCGATTGATCGGGCTCACCGGTGCGGGTGTGAACAGTCACGCCCTGGAAGTTGAAATCGCCTCCCTCGTCCTGCAGCGGCGTCTCATCCAGATAGATGCTCTTGAGCCCGTTGGTCAGGCCGACAATTGGACCCTCGCCCAGCACGTCGATGATCCTGGCCTTGGAGGTGGAGCGAAGAGTGTTAGGCGCCTCGCGTGGTGTGCGCGCTTCATCGCCGCCGCCTTTGCCGCCTTTCTCTCCATAGACACGCTGATCGTTCATTCATCCAGCTCCTCAGCAGTCATACCAGCCGATGCCACGACACTGCCGACCTTCACGCGGCCATAGATCACCGGCACCGGGAGTCCTTGGGTGCTGGTGTTGGTTGGGCCATCGAACAGGAAGGAAGGGCGCTCATCAGGTCTTTCTCGCTCGCCGTAGTCGCCTGTCTGCGGGGTGGGAGATAGCATTTGTGCGACACCACCCAAGGCAAGAGCCAGGCCCGCATTGAACATCCCAGGACCGAAAACAGGGCTAGCCCAAAAACTGGCAACCATCAGTACTGCGCCCGCAATGGTCTGCCAGATACCATCGCCCCCAGCCCCGGCGACCGCTGGGAGTAGGTGAATCTCGGTGGCATCATCCATGCCGACCACCAAGCCTTCTTCGTCGAGCGACACACCGCCGTCGAGCGGGCCACGCACGACATGCCAGTCGCCATCACGTATGACAGCCTCAAAGCCGGGAATCTGGATCAACAGTGCCCGGATTGCTTCGGCCGGATCACGGACGTCCAACGAAAAGGACTCGCCGAAGCGAGCCCCAAGAAAGCCATGCAGATAGAGCGTTTTCATCAGTCCCTCGACGTGTGTCGGAGCCAGTGGGTGATGTAGGGGAGCCAGCGGGTAGCAGGGTCTCTGCGCGAGAGTCGGGAGGAATCGACAGGCTGCCGGCCAGATGGGTGGTGCAGGCATAACCCGCTCTCCACCAGGACGCCGCCATGGTTGGGCACATCGCTGCGAAGCTGGGCGAACCACATATCTCCGGGCATGGCCTCGTCTGCCTCGATGACGCGGAACCCCGCCTGCTCGAAACCCTGGCGGTAGAGGTCTTGGCCCTTGAGCCACCATTCCCATGAGCGAGGAAACTCGGGGAGGTCGACGCCCAGTTCCATCGCGTAGTAGTCGCGAATCAGGGCGTAGCAGTCGGTCACGCCGTGGACGAAGCCCCTGCCGACCAGGTCAGGCCGGTCGCCGCCGCCCCACCAGCGAATGGGTGTCGTGGTGTTGCCATCGGTGGCCACAATCCCCCACGGAACGCCCGAGGCAATCTGGCCGCGCATGTCGGCCTCGCTCGGGCAGTCCGGGTAGTCCGGGTGTGAGTGAACAATGGCCCGCAGGCCCTGGGCGGTGGCCGCTGCCATATCGCGCTTGGCAATGGCGAAGGTGGATCGGGGGTCGTCTGCCACATTGGCTACCTGCCGGCAGCCGTGGTCGGTGATCAACCACACAGCCTCATCTGGATAAGCGGCCAGGGCTTCGGCGCGTATTAGCGCCTCATTATGATTCGAACTCAGACAGTCGACTAATGGCATTGGTTGCGTCATCACCCGATGCTAAAGATAGGGAACACTCACAACCAAATGAAGGATTCGGCATGAGCAAGTGGGAGTTAAAGAAGGTTTGCATTGTTGAGCCTGGTAGAGGGGGCATCGTCGAGGCTAATTACCTCAATGATGCTGGTGTCCACTGGGCGTTCACCGTGTCTTTTCCAGAGGATGGCGATGAGATGAGCATTTCCGAACTGATTGATTTTGTGGAGTTAGAGCGAGAGCGTCTTCTCTCTGATGCAGGGGCCAAGCCTGGCAACTTTTGAATCATCTCACCCGGCCTACGCCCGGGAATGCCCGCGTCGGGAGGACGCCGGCTTGTCCGAACCTCAACCGGCAGTCGCTCAACCGCTTGCCGCACACATCGCGCCCCATGCCGGGCAGGGCATCTGATCCATCAGCCTCCCACTCGCCGGCGCCGGAATAGGGGCAGGTCACGCCCTCGTAGCGGTACTGGGTGCCGTCCCACCAGCGGTAACGGTGCGTGCACGAGTCTCGCAGGATCTGCCGGTGGGGTATCATCCGGCCTTCCTGATCCATCTGCACCGACAGCTCGAACTGGATCTGCCGGCGGTTCTGTGACGCCTTGCGCTCGATCACGTAGTAGTCGATCGGGAATAAGGCCTCGGGGTCGGGCGCTGTGCCGTCATCCAGGTGCCGACGGTAGGTGCGCAGGCGCTTGACCGGCGCGCCGACCAGGTCGTCGGCACTGATCACCAGCGACAGAAACGCGAGCTCCATGGCGGTGACCGTGAGCGTCGGCCGGGGCAGGGTGCCCTGGCCGTTCCACTCGAAGCCCTCTGCCTTAATCGGCACCGGCTGGTACTCGTAGCCATTGAACCGAACTGGGCCGCCGTCGACCGGGTAGGGCGCGAAGCGCAGAATTCCGTCGCCATAGTTGCGAGCATCAAGCTCGAACATGGTGACGATAGCGTCTTGCTCCAGGCGCTGGGCGTCGGAAGCGATGATCTGGCTCATAGCCCGAAGTCCTCAACGAATGTTGCTTGTATCGAGGCGACCTGAAAGTTGCTTGGTCGCGTGCTGGTCAGGTCAGTGCAGACCCATCGCTTGGCCGCATACTCCCACGGCGGCTGCCACAGGAATGCATGGACACCTTGGCGCGACTTCAAGAATCCGTAGACCAGTTCGTAATCATCTTGGGAGAGGTTGTTAAAGCTGACGTTCCAGGTTTCTCGGACGCTATTCAGCCCTGTCGGGCGACGCTGTTGGTAGCCGTCGCCAAATTGTACGGTGTCGACGCTGAACGCCGGCGAGACTCCCGGCGAGTAGCTCGCGCAAACATCGGGTAGAACATCGATTTCCATGAATTACCTCTTGGCCAGAAGGCCACCTTGGCGCTTCTGCTCCTGAATCACTTGGAGCACTGTCGCTTTGATCACTTGCGCCGCTGCTCGCCCTTGGCGCTCGCCGTCCTGCATCGTGGCCCCGCCCTCAGCTGTCACATGGACCGGGGCGTTGACGGTGACTGCCGTAGCCACCGGGGTGAATTGCTGTGACGCCAGGAACCGATCGAGCTTGTCAGCCTGTGGCGAGGTGATGACTCGCTCGCCTTTCGCCAGGTTCCAAGTGCCTTCCTGCGGCACGCGATCAATGCCGTCGTGCGCCTGCCCAACAAAGGACGCCCCGGTGTTGATAGCGGACGTAAACCCGCCCTGGACAGGGCTGCCGCCACCGAAGGCGCTAAGGCCTACTGAGAACGCGGTGCCAAGCCAATTCGCCGCCGGCTCCGTGATGCTCTTGCGAACCGCAAGGCGAGCGATGTCCTCAGTAATGCCGGCCAAGACGTCTCGGAAACCTTCTCCGCCCACGATGGCGTCCTCGAACGCGCTCGAGAACGTGAGCCCCAGGTCTTTGGCAATGTCGTTCGTGTTCTCCAGTTCATCGGCCAGTCCGCCGGTAGCCACCTGCTCCATGAACCCGCCAGTCAGGCCGACTGACAATTCGTTATTGAGCTGTCGTTGAGCATCAGCGAGGTCCAGCGTCGCGTCAGAGGCGCTCCGCAGCTCAAGCAGGCGCATATCCTCGTGATACTGGCGCCATGCAGCCTGAGCTGGATAGAGCCGATCGATGACCGACTGCTGAGCATCGGCAAGGCGTTCCGCTTCCCTGGCAGCCTCTTTGGCGGCCTGGGCTGCTTCTTTCGCCGCTGCGGCCTGGGCCTTCTGCGCCGCCTCGCGATCCTTGGCGTTAGGCAGGGTGCTTCCGGCGGCGGGCTCGGTTACGCCAGACAGGGCCTCCTCAAGCTGCTTGGCTTGCTCATCAACCTTGTCGAGGTAGTCGCTGATCACGGCGCTTGGAGCCCCGGCGTTCACTAGCTCGGAAAGCTCGAGGTTGTACTTGCTAAGTTGCTCGCGGGCTTCGTAGGTTTGCTCGACAATGCGGCCCATGAAGGATGATCGGCCAAAATCGTAGTCGATCAACTCAAGGTCACCGAAGCCTGGCAGCGACTGCAGGCCAGTGATTGCTTTATTGATGCCTTCAATTATGGAGTCGATCAGCGCATCAACATGACCCCATGCGTTCTGAGCGAAGTTGGCAAAGGCGACATCAAGCTCGCCGACCCATACCATGACTTCCGCCCCTGCTATTCGCAGGTCATGAATCTTGTCTAGAACGGGACCTATGGACTCCACTGCCTGCCTGAACGCGACGGCAAACGAATCACGAAGATCGTCTGTGTCCGCAGCCGCATCTACCAACTCGTCACCGAGAGCTGTCATGTAGGGAGTTAGCTCAGTGACAAGGATTTGCCCCATTGAGGACAGGAGCTTTAGAGATTTATCGAATTCGGTGGAGAACTGATTGAGTTTGGCGATATCGAGCTCGCTCAGCACGATACCGAGCCTGTCAGCCTCATCCCCCATCTCGGCGAAGCCTTTACCGCCATCGCGTAGCAGAGGGATCAGTGCCGTGGTGTCACTGGCCACGGCCTCAAGGTAGAAGGTCATATCCTGCTGCGACAGATTCGCCTTCTCTAGGCTGTCGTAGTAGAGCTGGAGCGCTTGCGGGCCAGACAGGTTCCTAAACTGCTCAGCAGTCACTCCGACCTGAGGCGCGATATTCTCGAAGAAATCCGCCATTTCCCCGCCGCCGGTGGCCATGAAGTCACCGACACGGTCATTGACGTCCTGCAGGATTTGGGAAAGCTTGTCCTGCTCCACTCCAACAGTGGTGCTGGCATAGGCCATCCGCTGGAAAGCCTCAACGCTAGTATTGGCCACCGCAGCCTGGTTCTTGGTTTCTCGCGCAGAGTCGGCCGCGCTCTTGGCGTAGACCAGGAAGCCTGCAGCTGCCGCTGATGCGGCAGTCCCTGCAGTCGCCATAGCCTGCGAGGCCGATTTGACGCTCGAGGCAATGCTGGTCATGCTTTTCTTGGCTTGGCGTGACGCCTTGTCCATGGGGCCAGTGAAACCACCAACCTTGGCAACCAAGTCGAGCGTCAGCTGTCCGAGGCTTCTTACAGCCATTACTCACCTCATCAGTCGGTGGTCAATAGGTCATGAAGGCGAAAACACTTGCTTGCGTGATGCAGCTGCTCGGAATCGCAGGCCTCATCTATGGGTGGCAGGCCGATAACCCACCAGTTGCGATTTTGTCGCTGTGTGTTGCCGTGATCGGCGGAGTGGTCTGGAAAACTCGCGCTCGTGGCTAGATCCAGGCTTCCATGGCCTGCTCGACAGTGATTGGCGGCTCGTCGTGGTGGGGGGCGAAGTCCCAGACTCGATAGCCGCCTTTCTTGCTGTGGACGTTGGCCAATATCGAGGCGAGCATCGCAGCGCCATACTCTTGTCGTAGGCCGGGGTTGAGCGAGCCCCGCTTATTGCGGAAGGCCACCCAGCGACGAAACTCGCGGTAACTCATGCGGGCCTTGGCCTCGGCGACCGTGCAGCCGCCGATGCCATTCATCACGAGCTCGTGCCAGACTTCTTCTTCGTCACCGAGCGGCTCTTGCTCTTTCCCAGGCCGCTGACCCTCCCGATGACCTCGAGCAGCGCCATGGTCAGATTGTGATTGAGCGGCCCGCGCTCTGGGTCAGCTTCGCCGGTAATGTCGCCCACGCTAAACACCGGCTCGCCGGCTTCATCGCAGATACTGGCAGCGATGCGGGCGGCTAGGGCGTCAGTGTTTTCGCGGCTGGCCACGATCTCGGAGACGGCCGTCTTGTAGGACAGCGGCTTGACGAACACCGTAGCGCTGACATCCTCGCCGTCTTGGCGCCATGTCACGGTTTCCTCGGCCAGGTCAACGGGGGCGAACGCCCCCATCTCCTGCAGGCTATCCAGATTTAGCTTCATACCTTCGGAATCCATGTGGAACCGCCGCTTCGCTGAATGCTGACCTCACTCGTGACGAGGCTGTTCTGAGAGAAGTCGAACGGGAAATCGGACACGTAGCCCTCGAAGGTGAACCAGGTGCGGGTTTCCGGAAGGTCGAAGTCATCGCCTACGCCCAGGGTGGGGGCATCGGTTCCGTCCGAGAAGCCGATGGCCCACTTGACGGTGGGCGATGGGTTCATCTGCGACAGCTCATGCAGCGTGACGTGGCTTGCATTCGTGGGGTCGGAATTAAGCCCCAGCGAGGCCTGGCCAGGAGTGCGCAGCCCGGGCTTGTAGCTGCGCTCGAAGTCTTCGAGACAGGTGTCCTCAATTTGGTCTGCTGGGTTGCCACCCGGGCTGAAGCTGGTGGCGCATTCCACCTGGACCACTTGAGGCGTGCCGTCGTTGGGATCGATGAAGTAGACGTGAGTGCCTTGTGCCAATACAGACATGGTTCAGATTCCTCTGAGTTGCGGGCATGAAAAAGCCCGCACATGGCGGGCGAGGGTGGTGACGTAGTGGGAGCGGGCTATCTCGGAACGAGCCAATCGACGTCGAACGAGATACGGCGCCGCCCCGTGTCAGGGTCAGTTTCTTGACCGCCCCAGCGGACGACGTAGGCCTTGTCTTCTATAGCGTCGCGGATAGCTTCGGCAACGTCGGTGGCCGCGCTGCCCGTGTCGGCGTAGACGTCCACCTGCAGGGTGAAGGCATCTATATCCGGCCGCTGGGCCAGATAGTTCTCGGGGGCGCCGGTCACCACTTGCCACACGGCATACGGGGTAGCCACGCCTTGAGGTGCTTCACCCCAGGGGTAGAGACGAGTAGGGCTTGAGCCGAGAAGCGCTGTGACCTTCGGGTCAGAAGCGCAGACAGTGAAGATCGGTGGATGCATCAGCTACCTCGATTGGCTCTATTGATCGCCCGCGCCAGGGCCTTGTCGAACTGGCGCAGGAACTCATTTGTCGCTGGCTCAATTGATTCCTGCATCGCTGGTCGCATGAAGGGATCGGCGCCCATTTTCTCAGTGCCGAACTCCTTAAACCGCCAGTAGTAAGTATCACCGCCAGGGTTGTTGGCGTTCTTGGCCTTCGACGTCGAGCCGCCGCGGACACCGACACTCATTTTCAGATCGCCGTGCTGTCGGAAGTACTGGCTATCGAACCGGACCACCACGTTTTCGGCAATGCTATTGGCGGTCTGTGGGTCGTCAATCCGAAGCGCTCCATCCTTGGCGCGATCACGAACAAGGTTCGCCGCCTTACGCAGGGCAAACCGCGTCGCCTTTTTCTTCGGCAGGGCCTCCACCTGCTTCATCTTCGCCAGCGCCTCATCGACGCCAGAGAGGTTGAACGACAGATCAGCCATCGTTGACGCCCTCAGAAACCGGGATGGTCAAGTAGTGCCGGCCACTTTCCGGATCGGGTAGAACGCCCTGGATGTTGTACACCTTGCCGCGGTGAAGAATACGCATATCCGGGGCGATGTCGTCGCGGTGGCGCATGATGATCTTGGCCGACAGTTCTGCCTGGTCAGCGCCGGCGACAATGAACTCTCTGGCGCTTAGTGGTTCGACGGAGGCCCAGACTGTCCTGACCTTTTGCCACCCAGGGATCATCTCGCCTGTTGCAGGGTCTTGGGTAAGCCCCGGGCGCTCAATAGTCACTCGGTGCCGCATCTTGCCGATTCTCATACGCCATAGATCCTGTAGGGCTGAATCAAGGCCTCGACGGCCATTGGCACCTCGGACGTGATGTTCCCAACAACAACCGCCTCTCGGTTCTCGTACCAGTGACCGATCAACAGCAGCATCGCTGTTCGGACACTGCCGTCCATCACCAGCGGACAGTCGTCCTCGTCAGGCACAGAATCACTGGACGCATATAGGGTTCGGTCGGTCTGGTTTTCGATGAACCGGGACGCAGCCTGCGAATAGACCTCGAGAAGGTCATCCTCCTCGGTGTAATCGGGGTCAAGCCGGCAATGCAGCTTGATGGTAGGGAGGTCCAGCATGTTGGGGCCTCCTGTTAGTCAGTGGAGCCGCTTCGTTTCGTGGTCCGCTTTTTCTCAGGCGCTTCTTCGTACTGGCGAGCGTAGCCCTTGCGGATCAATTCGCGGCCATGGGGCTCAGTCGTCTCCATCGAGCCGCCGGCCAGCACCACGCCGCCCTTGAAAGCGATGGGATAGTTAGTGATCAGCTTCATTGTGCTCTCCTGGTGAGCATGGGGGCGCGAGCCCCCATGCCGTTAGGCTTACGGTGCCGGGACGGTGAAGTCGCCGTAGATGAACGCCTCGGGACGCTTAACGGCCAGCGCAAGACGCTCCTCGCAACGAATCGAGATCATGTTCTTCTCGAAGTCGTCGGCGTTCTCGGTGGACACCACCACGTTGGCATCTTCGCGATCGAAGATTTGCGCGCCGGCGTTGAAGGCTCCTGTCAGGAACTTGCCCTGGAACGCAGCTGCTTCGGTGGCGACAACCGGCAGGCCCCAGAGCGTCGGGCCGGTCAGGCCGGCGGGGTTGGCCAGGATGTAACGGCCCATGCTGTCCTTGGTCAGCTCGATCTTGGCCCAGTCGATGAAGTGCAGGACGTGGCCGCTGGCAGGGAACCGGGCAAGCTGTGCCTGAAGCATCGCCAGGCGTAGATCGTCGATGCCGTTCTGCTCATCCACTGCGAAGGCCGCGGAGTAAGCGGACGCCTGCGGGACGATGCCTTCCAGGTTTTGGCCGGTGCCGTCGCCGAACAGGATCTGTTGCTCCTCGACGTACTTGAGGCCGTAGCGCAGCTCAGCATCCACCATGGACTGCAGTTGCGGCATGTCATCGAGGATCTGCTTGGACGCCTTGAACAGGTGGGCCAGGGTGCGCACCGGGGTGATCTTCTCGGCGAACTCGATATCGCTGTACGGCTTGGTGGTGTTTTCCGCCACCGGCGCCGCGTTGTTGGTGAAGCCAGTCTGCTGTACCCAGTAGATCGTGTTCGACGCGGTACGGCCGGGTGCGATCAGGTCTCGGATGAACAGGCGCTGCTTGGGCGCGACGTCGATGCCTGGCTGGCGATCAGGGGCAATGATGTCGCCACCAACGTCGGGCGAGGTCAGGACGTTGACCGGAACGCTGACGCGGCGGCCAGACTGCACGTCTGCAGCAAATGCCTTGAGGGCGTCAGACTCGGCCACCATGCTGCCGGCGCTCTTGGCGGCACCCATAGCCCGATCCAGCGGCATGCGGGCGTATTCCTGCTCAAGCTCGCCCAGGCTGGCCTTGAGGGTGTTGACCGATTCCTGGAGACCATTCTGGGTGGTCATGAGGCGGTCAACTGCCTCTTTGGTCTCGGCAGAGAGCTGGCCACTACGGGACGCCTCGGTCAGAGCGCGCTCGGATTTTTGATTCAGCTCGTCCTGCACCTTCTCGAGTTGCTTGGTGGCGTCGGCGAGCAGCTGGGCGTTTGTCTTGTCAGTCATGGTTTTCTCCGGTGACTGTAGTGAGTTGCGCGACCATCTTCTGGAAGTCGGCGTAGGCTTCGGCCATTCCGGCCTCGTGATCGGCAGCGCTAGGCGTACCGGAGTCGGCAGCGCTTGGCGTACCGGACTTGAGTGCTTGCATTAGCGAGCGTCGCTTGCTGCGCGGTACGCCCGCTTTTGCCATGACCACATCCATCTCTCGGGCGGCCAGGCGTGAGTCGAGTTGATTGCTGGGATCGTCGGTCTCGACCATGTCGGAGGGCAGGTAGTCATCCGCCCACCCCATCTCGACGGCTTCGGTACCGCCGATCCATGTTTCGGCGTCGAGCTGGTCTTTGATGTCCTCGATCGGCAGGCCTGTGCGAGCGGCATAGATGTCGGCCAGGGTGTGATCGAATGGCTCCAGCCAGTCGGCCACCTCTCGCAGTTCGTTGCGGTTGCCCATGGCCATGACCCAGGCGTTGTGGACCATGAAGAACGCTGCCCGGCCGATACGGATCTCGTCGGCAGCCATGGCGATGAACGAGGCGGCCGAGGCGGCCAATCCCATCACGTTGACGGTGACCTTCCCGCGGTGGTCACGCAGGAGGTTGTAGATGGCCAGGCCCTCGAAGACGTCGCCGCCGGGGGAGTTGATGTTGACTGTCACGTCCTTGCCCGGACCGATATTCCGCAGAGCGCCGGCGATGCGCTTGGCAGTGACGCCATCGCCGAACAAATCGGCGCCGATAGGGTCGTAGATGCTGATCGTGTTCGCGGCTTCCTGCTCAGCGGCGTGCAGGCCCGGGTTCCAGGCTTCCAGCGCCTTCGGCAGCAGATCACACTGAACGCCCGCGCACGGGCGAGCCTCCGGCGCTGCCGGAAGTTGCTTGATGGTCATGGTTAGCTCCGGGCTATGTGGACTGGTCTGGCGGATTGGCGCCGATCTGATCGAGCGCCATCATGTTGGATTGGACGGTGAGGGTATCGCCGCCTTCTACCTGCGGCAGGTTCTCTAGCCGGCGGACCTCGTTTCTCGACATAACCCCGTTCTGCAGGAGGGTGTTGTAGTAGTTCGCCCGGCCAGTGCTGTCAGCTCGCAGCAGCCCCTCGACGCTGAACTCCACGTAGTAGCGGTCTGTATTTCCCAGCAGGCACCGGTCGATCTCTTGCTCGATGTTCTCGAGAATCGGCCGTAGAGTATTGGTCAGGAACTGCAGGTTCATGCCCTCGACACTGGAGGCCCAAGACGACTGCTTGTCCATGTGGCCGACCATGAACGGCGGCACGCGGAACCAGCGGCAGATCTCCTCAACGCTGAAGTTTCGAGTCTCCAGCATCTGCGCGGCCTCGGGATTCATGGTGATGGCCTGGTACTTCATGCCGGCCTCGGTGACCATCACCTTGCCGGCATTGGTGGACCCCATGAATCGCTCAAGGTGCTTCTGCAGACGGTCACGCTGCTCTTGCTTGAGGGGGCTGTCGCCGCTCAAGATTCCGGAGGCCTGCATGCCCTGGGCGAACACCTTGTTCGCCGCCTCGTCTGCGGACATGGCGCCTCCGAAGACATCGCGCCCAGCGCTCACCGGCTGCATGCCGCAGATTCCATCAAGACCGAAGCCTCGGATGTGCATCACGTCCTTTTCGGCAATCTCGCGATCCTTCCCAGTCATCGGATCAAGGTATTTGTACTGCAGGGCGCCATTGTCGGCGCGCTTCACTGTCATCCGCTGCGGGAGCAGGGGCTCCAGTGCAACCACCCGCGAGCCAACCTTCCGTTTTTCCACGAATGCGTTGCCCCAGAGGCATAGGCTGGCAACAATCATCAGCATGTACCGGGACGGCGTCATCTCGCGGTTAGGTGCCCGGGTGATTAGTGAGTGCATCGGGTGGCTGGTAGCGGCGATCCTGGAACCGTCAGACTGCCGTTCGTACAGCTTGAGGGGCAGCGTAGAGATGGTTTCGGACAGTAGCCGGACACAGGCCCAGGCAGCAGAGAGCTGAAGCGTGGCGTTGACGGTGACGTCCTTGCCGCTCGATGAGCGCCCATTCCATTCCTTCCAGAACTCGCCCGAGGTCAAGTGGATCGGTACGCCAAGCCAGTCCAGCAGGGCCGACTTGACGCGACCCGGTTTATCTTTTCGCGCCATCAGACACCTACCATGATCATGTTATCGATAAAGTCGTCGTAGTCCTCAGCCACCTCGCCAGCGCCCGCGCAGCCCAGGGCCATGGCCAAGGCCACCATGCCGTCGATGCGGCCGGTTGCCTTGTGTTTGTCGAGTTTGCGGTTTCCCGCGGCGTCTTTCGTGACCACAGCGTTGGCGGCGCACATGGTCAGCACCGGGTGATTGCCGTGCCGGATGCGGCCGTTGAGTAGATCGGCCTCGAGGATGTCCAGGGCAGGGCTCATGTCTTTGAAGCCCTGGCCGAAGGGTGTCAGCGGGAACTCCATGCCGAGATGCTCGGCGTCCTTCTTGAAGACGTCGATGCGCCACCGGTCGAATGCCACCAGCTCGACGTCGAGGTCGGCCATGATCTCGGCCATCTCGGCGGCCACAAAGGAGTAGTCCACTGTTGCGCCCGGTGTGGTACGTAGCCACCCGTCTCGCACCCAGGCGTCGTAGGGCACTCGGTCGGTCTTGGCCCGCTCGTGCAGCCCTTTCTCCGGTGTCCAGAAATAGGGCCATACGTGAGCCACGCCGTCGGCGTCACGGCCCACGATCACGCAAGCGGTCAAGTCGGTTCGGGCTGACAGGTCCAGTCCGGAATAGGCGACAAGGCCTTCGAGGCGCTCAGGGCCACCACCGCACGCTTTCCAGGCGTCGGGCGACACGAACGGCGAGACCGTCGACACGCGCTGGTTCAGGTTCAGGTTTCGGAAAGTGTTCTCGGCTGACGGCATCCGTTTGGCGCGGGTGGCCTGCTTCTCCATGTCCGCCCTGGAGCGGAACAGATCAAGCGCCGGGTTGGCTGCCTTCCAGGCTGACTCGTCGTCCAGCTCGGCATCCTTGGGCGCCGCATAGACGTGACTGACGATATGGGGGTCGCCAGAGCGCTCGGCGTCATCCAGCCACACAGAGAGGAGGTCGGCGTCGGTGGCTGCCTGCGTGCTGATTGCCAGCAGGAGCGGTGCATCGTGGGCGCCCTGGGCGGTCGTGATCGCGTCGATGAAATCATCCTGCGGGCCGCGCACCTGGCCGACCTCATCGAGGATTGCGAGGATCGGAGAAAGGCCGTGGGTGGTCTTGCCTTCGGCGGCCAGCGCCTTGTACTCGACGTTGCAGGGCAGACCGATCAGCTTCTTGCCGCTCGGCACGATGTGGACGATCTCAGTCAGCCGGGGTTCTAGCTGGACCATCTTGCAGGCCAGGTTGAACACGATGCCCGCCTGCTCGCGGCTCATAGCGCCCGACACGATCTGGCTGTTCTGCTTGGCCTCGGGGCCGACCAGGTGGGCCAGCAGGATGCCGGCAATCAGGCCCGTCTTGCCGTTCTTGCGGGCGATGCTCAGGTAACCGTCTGTGGTTCCGACTGGGTTGTCGTAGACATCGAGGATGAAGCGCTTCTGAAAGTCGGCCAGCTTGATCGGCTGGCCTACCAACTTCCCTTCCGGCACGCGGCATAGCGCCTCAATGAACGCTATGACTCTTTCGCCACGGGTCATGGGCACCTCAGTGCATTGGGCGCGCAATCAGGTCGTCGGCAGCGCTCATGGTTCGTTGCGCCTCGGCATGCAGCCCGTTGCGCTTTTGCTGGTCGCGTGACTCGCCCTGGGTCGCCCGGGCATGGATTTGCAGAGAGCGGGACAGGGACAGCGCCTGAGCGGAAAGGTCGGTCAGAATCTTGTGGACCGGGTGGATCTTCGACACGCCGGCCTGGTCGGCCATCAGTCGCGTCTCATCCTCAGCCACCTTGGTGTAATGCTCGATGTCGGCGTTCACCCTGGCCAGATGGGCAGCCAGTACCAGATCGCCAGGCGTCCAAGAGTCGGCGGCGCGGGTCTGCATGATGGCGTCCCAGAACGGCCGGGCCGCTGTTGGCAGGTGAACATGTTTCGGTGGCTCGATGATTCCGGCCGCCGCTGACGCAACCGCCGACTGAGCGGCAGCCGCGCTGTCGCTACGCTTGCGGCGATTACTTTTCGTCATGTTGTCAAGCCTAAATATGAGAAAAACTGGGTTAGCGATGAAAGAAAACTTCGGCGGCGGTCTTTAAGCGGTACCGGTGAACTTTCGACCCACCCCTCCCTATGTCCGCCAGTGGTGGCCAGGGTCGAGCGGCCATCCGTCCTCTCCGCATCCTGGCAGTCGCCCCGTCTTCTCTTGGCCCTGCTTTGCACTATCGTGGCAGTGCTTGCACAGGCTCTGGAGATTGCCGGGGTCATAGAACAGCGCCTCGTCACCCTTGTGCGGGATGATGTGGTCGGCGATGCCGGCGGCAGTGACTCTCCCCATCTGCTGACACAAGCGACACAGCGGCTCATCACGTAGCTGTGCAGCGCGTAGTCGATACCATGCTTTGGTGTTGTACAGGCGGCGCCACGGACGTTCCTTCATGGTCACCTCGCAGGCGTGCCATCCAGGTAGGTGGTAGGGGGATCGTCGGGGTCAGCCTCGTCGGCCAGGGCTTGGATCAGCAGGGCCAGTAGTTCGTTGGTCCGTCTCTGCTCCAGCAGCATCTCGCGGAGCAAAAAGTCGCTTGGCTCGCTCATGGGCGATGGCCCTCCACTTCTTGATGCGCTCACGTCGAGCGGCACAGCCTGAACATGCCATGCTGACCTCATCGAATAGGGACCGCCTGAGCTTTCTCAGACGGCTGGTACGGAGTGCAGCGCTTCACAGCGTCCGCCCTTGGTAGGTGGGGACCACCTCCGGGTGCTGCAGGGTGTTTAGCGTGCCGAGCTAGGGGCTGGGTGCGTGCGGAGCGACCGCTATGCTCAAGCGTCTTACATCAGCCTTGGGCATGGGCGTGCATCGAAACTGTTGCTATACCGATGTGTAGGCTGTTGCCATAGGTTCGTTCTCAGCATACTCTGCCACCGCCTTAGTCGATCTGTAGGAGACCTGGAGGTGGACAAGTATTTGGTCGAGAGCTACCTAACCGCTAAGAGCCGGCGGGTGCGGTGGGCGGTAGTTAAGCTTTCTCAGCACTACAATGAAGAATCCAGAGAGGTTGTTTCGCGACATTCCCGCGAGGCAGATGCCCGTGCCGAAGCAGCAGCCTTATCATTCGTTTCGCAGCCGGCCACCTAAGCTATCCTCATGACTGCCCCCATGATCGCGAGGTAGTTCCAGAATGCCTGCCAGATTCCAAGTTCGCTCAGTGCTTACCGATCCCGACAGCACCAAGGTCGATTACTGGCAGGTGGTCGATACGCACCTGAACGACGACGTAATTGCTTCCTACCACGACTGCGAAGCAGCTGAACGAGAAGCCGAAAAACTCAACCGCGATAGCGAGGCTGACTGAATACCCGTCGGGCTCACTTTGTTCTGATCGCGTCCATGAACGTACGGGGCGCTCGGCTCTCTTGCCGCTGCCGGCTGCCGAGGAAGAAGCCCATCACGCTGCTGACCAGGCCCGCGGCAATGCCCGTCACCGCGATGTCGGCATACCGCTCGCCGGTGGGTGTCAGCTCCACGAACGTCACCGCGCCGATGTAGGCGAACACTGCGACGATCACCAGGGTGCCGAGCAGGTACACGAAGTTGCGGGCCAGCCAGCCGGCGTTGTCGGCCTGCAGCGTGGCGATCTGCATTGCCCGGGCGTCCTGCTGATCCTGTAGGTAGAGCCGGGTCAGCTCGATGTCGAGTTCGCGCAGTTTGGCCTTGGCCGCTTCCGGGTCAGTCTGTACTTGGCTCACTACCGCCTGCGGCGTGGCCTCAGTGCCCAGAGCGTCAGCGACGCGCTTACCCAGAGCAGCACCGACCAGGCCACCAGCGCCAGGTACAACGGCATTGCCAGCCGCGGCTCCTGCGACCTGAACCATGCCAGGGGCAGCCTCTTTGAGCGCTTGGCCAACACTCGGTGCAATCTCTGATAGGAATCCACCAACGTCGCTCCAGTTCATGCTTGGCCTCACTCGCCGCTGTAGAGCGACGTGATGGCGGGGAAGCGTCCGCATTCATGCCGGACGACGCCCCGGGTGTCGGGTAGTTGATCAGGGGGAACGCCAACGATCAGCGCCTGCCAGTGCTGTACGCCTTCGCCACGGATCATCGGAGCATCCTTGAAGAAGGCGTCGACCTTCACGTCCATGCCGGCCTGACCCTCGAGCGCCCATTCGACGCCTCGGAAGCTGCACTTCCGATTCTTGACTGCCGAACCGCTCACGATCGTGGCAGGGCGGCCCAGGTATTCCGTCTCGGCCAGGCTCTCGATCTGCATCTCGGTGACCACCGGGAGCACTGACCCATGGAGTCGTGCAGCGGTGTCTGTCTGCGAGAACAGCCCAAGCCAGCCCAGGGCCAGGAAAAAGGCGGGCCAGCTCAGGGCCCAGTGTGCTATCCGGTCAGCCATTTGCGTATCTCCTCGGCTACGGTCTTCCATGCCATCAGAGCGCCCGCAAGACTGGCCAGGATCATCGTCACCCACTTGGCGGCCCAACCGAGGGACTTCCAGCCGCGATAGGCTCGCAGCACCTCGTGGATCAGGGCGACGTCTTGTTCTGAAAACTGGGGGTCAGTGCAGACGCGGCGCTCCAGCCTTTCGAGAGGATCGTCTTGTTCAGCCATAGGAACTCTCGGGCTGGTGTGTTTTCCGCTTTCGCGGTCTGCGTATTCAAGCGTTGTGTCCGCGCCGCTCTTAGGCAGCGTCGGAATACTCGGGCTCGCACACCTCGGCGATCAGCACTTGGCCGACCTCGGTCACCAGGGCGTCGAGGTTGTCGCGGTATGCAGCCAGGTCATTCGGGTTCGTGATGAAGAACAGCTCGACGATGATCCCGCCGGCACGGACGAAGGCCAGCCGGCTGTGCTGGCCAGAGCCTTCGCCTTTCGCGCCGCGGTTGTCGATGCCCATGACACTCGCCATTGAGTGGCAGAGGAGGGCGCCTAGCCGCTTGCCGCTCGCATCCGACAGTGTTTCGACACCGGTGGCGGTGGGCTTGGAGAAGGCATTGCAGTGGAACTCGACAGCAACGTCGTGACGCTTGGCCATCTCGCAGGCCTGACGTAGCGGCAGGTTCTGGCCCGGCTGGCCATCTCGGCCAAATACCAGCTTGTCGGCGAGGTAGTCACATAGCCGGTCGCGGAAGTCGAGCACCACGTCAGCCTCGGTCAGGCCGTTACCGGTTGCGCCAGGATCGGACATCGAGTGGCCGGCGCTGATGAACAGCGTCTGTGTCTGGAGCGCCATCATCATGCACCTCGAATAAAACAGCCCGCAGGAACGGGCAAAGACACCAGGTGGCGGCGTCATCACGGGAAAGGGTGCCGCCCACTCGATGGCGAGGGACAGGGCTCGCGGGACGGCATAACGAACTACGCCCCGGCGGGAGGCCAGGGCGCAGGAACGAAAAAGCCCCGCCGGTGCGGGCGAGGCCTTGAAAGTCTTGGGCTGTTTAGGCGTACCTATGCCAGCCTACCAGTTAGGGTAACACCAACCGGCCACTTGTCAAGCAGCTGATCGTACTTCTTGCTGAGCGATCCAGTTCCTAAGCGTGGTGCGAGCCCGTCGGGCGCACTTCTGAAGCGCCTCGACGCTCTCATACGGCCTTACTCCCTCTGCCATACCCAGGCTCCTCAGCAACAGGGCCTGGCGTTGCACCATTTGGCTTGCCGTCACCTTCCACTCTGACTCCCCGGCCTTCTCGGGCCGGATGCGTGCTGCTTGGAGCATCATGGCGGCTGCCTGTCGTCGGGGAAGGCGGTCAAGCATGAAGGCGCAGGCGCGGTGCCATTCGCTGTCCGGGTGGTAGCGCTGGGCAGCCAGCATCGCCTGATCGCTACGGCCGCCACCGCCCGGCACCTCGCCAGCCAGGGCGGTGACCGAGAAGGGCTGGAACCCCGGGTTCTTGTGCCTGCAGTCCAGCTTGAGCTCAAGCATAGTGTCGATCACCCTCGCGAGAGCTGATTGGCACGCCGCTTCACTTTCGCTGGCCGCCTCGACGACGCGCCACGGATTGCCCACTTTGTTCCAGTCGTCGTATGTCATGCCGCGCTCTCCCGTTTTGCTCGTGCTTTGGCGTCATTCGCCGTGCTGTGTTCGCTGATGCTTTGAAACCCTCGCCAGAGGGTGTAGCGGTCGACGCCGCCGTGAGTCGTCTTGCAGATCACGAATTCGCCGCTTTGGATCGAGTAGGCGCTTTTCCGTGACCACTTCACGACCGGCGCCTCGGGTCGTTGTGGTGGTAGCGCCGATCTGGCGGGCGCTCGCTCTGCTTGTCGCTCACTCGAACACCTCCTCGGACCAGCCGCCGCCATCCTTCTTGCGGCGCTTCATGACCGCGATGAACCGGAAGGGGTAGAGGTCGGCGGCAATCTTGATCTTTGCCCGGGCATCGTCCCGCCAGAAGCCCTTGACCTCGTGACACTCCATCAGCCCATCAGCTCGCATTACCGCGAAGTCTGGTGAGTAGAAGGTGTTGTCTGCGAGGCGCAGCTTGAGCCCTTCGAAGCGGTACCAGGCAATCTCGCCGGCGACGCGCTGCTGTTCGAGCAGGGCGGCATAGGCCGCCTCTGTCTGGTTCATCCTTCCGGCCTTCATGCGGCCCAGGGCTAGATCGCTCATTGCTCCAGCTCCTGGGCGCGCTTGGCGCTTGTGTTGCGCGGTTTCTCGTCGCAGTAGTCGCTTTCATTCCAATCGCCACTGACCGGTTGAAACTGTCGGTCGTTAAATGCCGCCACCCACCACTCGCCATCATCACTTCTGGCCCAGTGATCGAGGCAGGTGCAAGCCGCAAGGTTTCCGTTGGCAATGTGCGCGATGACCTCCACCAGCATTCCGTCGCGTTCGATGTGCTCCTGCGGAACGCCTTCATGCGTGGTAAGCACAAGACGGCAACGGCTCCCGACCGGAGGCAACGTCAGGCTTTCGTTGTCCCACAAGAGCCCTTCCTTGCTGATACTCTTGGGCCATATGGACCGTCTTTGACCTTCCTCATGGCGGATCAGGGCGTTGTCGATATGGTCAGTCACTTGGCATCCCTCCGGCGCATGGTCTCTTCGATGTTGAGAACGCGGTCGTGGTTTACGATTGCCCGCGCGCGACTCCCTGTGGCGATACGCCGTATGTAGCCGTAGGGGCTATCTTTTCCTGTCTCCCAGATACAGTGCGACGTGGTGCCTACAATCCATGCCAGGTCCACTTGGCTGGCTATTGAGATGCCTTGCCGGGCCAGTTTTTTAACGATGTCAGCCATGGGCATCCTCCTTGGCGGCGATGAACTCGAGGGCGTCAGCCAGGTCGCCGACGATGGGATCGTCTGTGAAGTGGTCGAGGCCACGGTTGATGGTGTCGGTCAGCCACCCTGGCTGTCGGGTCTGCATCTCAGGGCTGGCATGGATCGCCTGATGGCACTCCCGGCAGACGGGCATAGCGAAGCTGTCCGGGGCTGTGGTGCCCATGCCAGACAGGCCCCAGTGAAGGCCGACCACGTGATGGGCGTCAGTGGCGCAGCCACCGCACGCACAGCAGGGCAGGGACCGGACGAACGCCAGGTAACGCTCACTGCGCCACCGGGCGTCGCTCGACGCCTTCTGTGCTGTCTTGCGGCGCTTCTGCATAGGATTACGGGCCATCGGCGCCCGGTTGCGAAGCGGTGTCTTCCGCTGGAGGGCTGATCTCCTCACGAATCCCTCCTGTCGATCTGCTCGAGAAAGCTGCGCATCTCCCCGCGGGCCCGGCGCTTCTCCTCGCGCTGCGCCCATGCCAGGGCGGCACAGGCGCCGAGGCAGGACACGATGGCGAAGGCGAATAGGGCGAATGTCGGGTTCATGCGGCCTCCCCAAATTCTCTGGCAAGCTCCATGTATTCGCTGTCGAACGGATGGGTAAGAGGGATGCCGTACTCCGCTGCCCAGGCGTCAATCTTGGTCATGAACTGGTGCATCTCACCTGCGTCCAGATCACTTGTCTTGCGCAGTTCGTAGCGCTTCTCGATGACGCCGGTGCGCAGGTCGATGTCGCTGACCTCCTCGTGTCCGAGAAACGTGCGCTTTAGGTTTCGCTTCACTGCGTCCTTGGTCATTGCTGAGCCGTCGGCGAATGAGGCCTTACCCTTGGCAACGAAGAAGCCTGCAATCTCCTCGCACCACTTGTGGAATAGGGCATTCTGCGGGAGCGACCGGCGCGTGCCGGTCAGCTTTACGTTGCACGGGAACCCCCTCTCTTGGAGGGCGCACTTGAGCCGCGAGAGGTCGGCAATGCCGTTCAGCCGGATGTTGATGCTCATCCCTTGCCTCCCGCGATCACTGCCAGGGTGAGAACGCCCAGGGAGGCCCCAATGAACAGGCCGATCAGAAATAGGGTCATACCACCTCCTCGCGGTACGCTTTGTCGTAGCTCCAGGAGGGCGTGATGATCTCCAGGGCGCTTTGAGGGCGTCCCTTGACGCGACGGACACGAAACTTGCCCTCTCCGCATGAGAAAACGCCGTAGCGCCTCCCGCTGATCTCGGCACGGTTCACAGCCATGTGCACGGCGTGCGCTGGGCAGTCAGTCATGGTTGATCGGTAGTTGCACTTGATGGCGGCGTTCATGCGGCGGCCCTCCTGCGCATACTCATGATCAGGGAGCGGCGGCGCTTGGCGTTCTCCCTGGCCCAACGGCGGTAGTTAGGGCCCAGCACGCCGATCTGCTTGTGGACCCACGAATTGCTGACCTCGTAGCCGATGGCATTGAGGTAGGCGGTGCACTCCGAGCAGTTCATGCCCTTGAAGTCGATGCAGTCGCCCAGGATGTCGTGGATCTCGGCCACCAGGGCTGCGTCTTTCCGGCGAAAGGCCCCGGCCCGCTCTGGGTTGCACAGCCCCATGTCGGCGGCCTTGCCCCGTACCGAAATGCGTGAGCGCCCCAGCTTGTCGGCTGCCTGCTGGTAGGTAGCGCCGCTGGCAATGATCTGCTCGAGCCTGTCCAGCTCCTGGCGTGTCCAGGGTTGGCGGGGGCCGGCCTGGCGAGCCAGGCCCAAGTCCCACGCCTTGTGGTTGACAGAGCTCTTGGTCCGGCCAAGCTCCTCGGCGATGGCTCGGTGGGTAACGCCTTCGGCCAGGCGCTGGCGAAGGGTGGTCAACTCGGCCTCGGTCCAGATGCGCCCGCTCATGCATCACCCCCTTCGGCGAGAATCCCTTTGATTCGAGCGATGGTTTCTTCGGTGCTCTTCGGCGGCTCTTCGCCACGGGTTCGCCAGAAATCCTCCGCCTCCTGCTGAGCCTTTCGCTCACTGGCCTCTTGGGCCTTGCGGATATCGCTTTTCATCTCATCGCTTTCGAGAAGGGCTATCCGGTCATCCAGCTCGCCGCCTTCGAGGAGTCGATTGCACAGCGCCTCGTACTCGGCAAAGAACACCTTGCGCAGCCGGTATCGCTCGCCTTCGCTGGAGCAGTGGCGAAGATCCCAGGAGCCGGTGGCAGTGGTGGCGTCCATGACGGCCTGGTGGCTCCAGTGGTGCTCCATAATCCGGCCTGCATAGGTGCAAGCCTCGCGGAAGGCGATCTCGGGTTCCGGCAGCCCGAAGTCTTTCAGGCTCGGTTTGAAGATTCGGCAGAGCTCAGCGATGGATGGCGGCCAGTTCCCGCCCTCGAGCTTGATTTCTTCAATGGCCATGTCGAGCGATTCCATCGTCGGCAGTGATGACCACCTCGCCATCGAAAATCCGAGCTCCCGCTTGGCCAGTTGAAGCATCTCGTTCGTCGAGAACGACATCCGCCAGGTCCTCGGAAAAATCGCCTCCAGCCGAGTAAACGCCCGGTTCACCAGCGCCTGAATCTCCTCCTTGCGCTCCTCCTTCGTCGAACAGGCCTTCCGCCCAGGAGGTGTCGTAGGGGTCTGCGAGGCTCGCTGCGACACGATCCTGCTCTGCGCGACGGTTGCCAGCTGAGATGCGGTTTTCATGACGAGACTCCTTGAGCTTCTTGACCTGGATTTCGAGCTGATCCCACTTGGCGCGCAGCTTGGCGGGGCTGAGGATGACGACTGACCAGAACTGGTGTTGGGCAGTCCAGGTGATCAGGAAACGGATTTGTTCGACGGTGCGCTCGTCACGGGTTCGCATCAGGCGAAACTCGTTTGCCCAGGAGCTCATGTTCGGACGCTTGGGGTTGGTCAGGTCGGCACTGATGGCGGCGAACATTTGCTCGGCCATCTCGTGGTCAACGGGGTCACCCCATTTCTTCGGCGAGGATTTCTTCGAGGACTTTCTAGAACCTTTAGGTTCTAGAGTGTCTGTAGTGTCTGTATTTGTGTCCCCATCTTGGGGGCGTTTTTCGTCCCCATTTTGGGGTCGGAGTCCCCAAGTTGGATCATGCTTCCGTTTTGGGGACACCCGAGACTTTTGAGCCGAGAAATCCCACTCGCTGATGCGGGTATTGATGCCGATCGGTGCCTGCGAGCCGCCATCGCGACGAAGAACCTTCTTGGCCAACAGGCCGTTCACGGTTTCGCTGCAACGCTTGGTCGTCAGGCCGGTCATCTTGGCCAGTACGCTTTGCGAGAGGCGTGCTGAGGAGCGATCCCACCCGAAGGTGGCTCGCTCTACTGCACGGACGACACGGGCCTCTCTACTCGTCAATGGCGCCTTGCAAAGCGCCTCGACGATAGCGTTGGCAGTACGGACATATCCGTCTTCCAACTGTGCCCCCTTGCTTTCAGGCTCGGGTACTTCCCGGGCCTCGAAACGCTCGTGGTCGGAGATACGGGCCAGATTGCTCATGCCACGTCCTCCAGCTTGTGCTGAGCCCACAGGCCGGCAATCCAGTTGACGCCCTTGGGTGTGAATTTGGCCTGGCTGTAGGAGTGCCCGCCGTCCTCGGTGACGCCGGTCTTAACGACGAAGCGGTCAGCGTCGATGTGCTGCTGGTACGGCATCCACTCGCCGCCCAAGCGGTACATGACACGGCTGTCTTGCAGGAAGGCGCGGAACTCGCGCTCGTTGGCCTGGAGCAGCTTGGCGACCTGGCGGAATCCCTTGTTGCCGGAGTCGGCGGAGACGTAGCGCTCTACGAACTCGACGGCAGGCTTGGCGTGCTCAAGGGCGGCCTCAGCGCGCAGCTTGCTCTCAACCTCATCGGCCCAGGCACGGGCGGCTTCGACAGGGTTGGTGAAGTCGGGCAGGGCAGGCTTGGCCTCCTGCTGCTCGAGTTGCTGCCACCGGTCTACAACAGCGGCGGTGAACTCCGGGGAGAGGCGAGCAACCAGCACCAGGGAGTCACGCTTGTTGAACCGGTACTCCTGATAGGTATTGCCACGGTGCTCGTAGTCGAACGTCGCCAGTGGCGAGGTTAAAATCTGATCAGCGGCCAGGCGCTCGGCTGACTTCCGGACGGCGTCGTGGCGACTTCCGGTCAGTTCCGCGATCTCGCGGCTCGACATGGTGGGCTTGCTGGTTTCGATGATGTCGTTCATACTTTGATCACCTTTTGAAGTAGTGAAGCCCCGTTCTGGTTGGTCGCCGGCGGGGCTTCGTTGCGTTTAGGCCTTGGCCAGTCTCGGCTCGGCCATTTCCTCCAGCTCCGCCTCAAGCGAGGTCAGGGCGTCAATCTCAGCGCGCACCGCCTTGCGGATCTCTTTGCGCTCCTGAGCACTGATTCGGTTATCTGCCAGCGCGTCACGCACTGTTTGCGCCACTGTCCCGGCTGCGACCTGATGGTTGATCACCAGATCAAACAGGGTGGCGTCGTCGTCTCGTGCGCCTTTCTGAATCGCCACCATCCCCATCTGATCGAGAAGCGGCTGCACCAGGCGTGCATCGCGAGCAAAGCGGATCAGCTGGAAGTACTTGCTCAGGGATAGCGGCCGCCCGTTGTTCGGGTTGAGCTGTGCGGACAGGCAGTTGTAGGTCATCCCCAAATCCCCAGCGAGGCGCTCTAGCCCGTATTCCTTTGCCACTTCCTGAATCGATGCTGTGAATTTATCCATGTGTTGAACTCTGCTCTGTTCTCGATCCTGTCGGCGGTGACAGGGCGGGGTTAATCTATGGGTGTGGTTAAGCGGCACTGGGCCGGGCCTTCAACTTCCCCTTGCTCAACCGCTCAATCTGGTACTGGCGGAGAGTAGGAACGTCCTCACCCCACTGGGTGATCGCTGAGGGGGAAACTCCGATGGCTCGAGCCAGGTCGATCTTCTTGCCGCCGAAATACTTGATTGCGTCTGCGGTAGTCATGGGGACCTCCTGTATGCAGCAATTTAAGCATGCTGAAGTGCTTTCCGCAAGCATACTGAAAGGCGATGGGTTTAAGCTCGCTAAAATGAACATCAGCGACCGAATCCGTCAGGCCATCGAGCACAGCGGGCAATCCAAGAGCGCGATTGCCAAGCGATGCCAGGTCAGCCCGTCCGCCGTCACCCAGTGGCTGAGCGGCGAAACCAAGGCGCCAAAAGCCGAGAAGCTGCTGAAGCTCGCTCGCGCTACGGGCGTGTCCTATACCTGGCTCGTCGAGGGGAAGGGGCTGATGCATGGGCGCCCCAAGGATGAGCTGGAGTTCCATGAAACCGAGATCGTCGAGGACGATGCGCCCTTGGCGTCCGACGAGATCGAGATCCCGTTCTTCAGGGAGGTGGAGATGGCTGCCGGAGACGGCCGCACCCAGGTCATTGAAAACCATGGGCAGTACATGAAGTTCAGTCTGGCGCGCCTGGCTCGAGCCGGTGTCCAGCCCCATAATGCGGCCTGCGCCACGCTTACCGGCACGTCAATGGAACCGGTGATCATGGATGGCTCGCCCATCGGCATCGATAAAGGCACCACACACATTGTTGATGGCCAGATATACGCCCTGGATCACGGGGGTATGCTGCGAGTGAAGCGACTGTACCGCGCGCCGCTCAACCGAATGCGCGTGGTGAGCGACAACCAGATCGAGTATCCAGAAGAGACGTACAGCATCAGCGACCCCGACGCGCCAAAAATCATTGGCCGGGTCTTCTGGTGGGAAGTCTTCGCATAAACCTTTAACAGCACTGAAAATTTGCCCGCCCTGAGCGGGCTTTTTTGCGCCTTGTGTTTCAGTAAACTGAAATTTATTTAAGCATTCTGCTTGACGATTCATTTCAGCATGCTTAAATTGGGAAGCGTGGACAGGGCAGCAGCCCACCACCCGAGCTACCGGATGTAGCCGACGCGATGAAGCCCGAACGTCTGGAACATAGGGTGGAGCCGAGAGCGAGCTGGACTGAGTTGCCAGTAGCTGAGATGCCCGAGAGGGATGACGTTAAGCAGAAGGATTCCGACGCCCTGCACAGCGGGGCGTCATCCACCAGCCTTCTCGCCGAGAGGGCTGATGGATGACAACGGGAGGCGGCGACATGATCAAGCGGGCGTATTTCTACTCAGCGACTCGGCGCAACAAGAGTGGGGAGTATGCATGGTGGCAAGGCACCTTCTCGATTCGCTCTTGGTTTCCAGCGTCGGCAAGAGATCTTGCTGAGATTGCCAAGGGAAAGGCGAGGAAGGGGATGGATGAGATTTCAGCGGGGCAGGTTTGGCACGACAGGACTCCGCGCTTAGTGGCCTTGAACCGTTTATGACCACCCAGGAGAGACGCAATGAGTGATTCCACCAGCAAGCTGAAAGAGCTGTACCAACAGGCTCGCCAACATCAGGCGGTAATCGAAGCGCATGAGAAGCGGGGGCGGGAGCTCTCCGACAAGCAGGAGGAGATCGAGACAGCCATGATGAACGAGATGGCTGCCATTGCAGGGGATGACAGCCAACCCTTCTCTAACTCTGCCTTAGTCCTTCTTGGTCGGGTACTTGCCCTCGCGGACCAGAAGGTGCTCTACAACTTGAACGCGAGCACTAAGGTTGGCGAATAGGTTTGTCATGCTCGACTGAGCGAATGTCAGATCCTGGGCCGCCTTTGGGTCCAGTCCCGCGAGGCGTCCTTGGAGTGTCGATAGGCGGCTGATGAGCTCTTGATGCTGCTCCTCAAAGTCTACTTCCAGGGCCGCCACCTTGGGCAGCCTCAGGCTTCCGTCAGACATCAGACTTTCCTTATGTTGCGGTGTGGAAATCACAGCATAGGAAAGAAACGCGTCACCTGCGTAGTGGTGAGGCAGCCGGGGCTGACCGGCAACGCGATCCCATGCGTCAGTTGGGCCCAGCGCCCTGCCCCGGGCCAGAGTACGGGGCCATCGAAGTGGCGGTTGAGAAGGCCGGGAGCGCCCAGCCGTCCCTTAAAGGGCAGCCGCCACCTCGATGCACCCGCACCACCATCTGTTCCCTGCATTTGCCCGCCACCGTGCGGGCTTTTTTCTTCCAGGAGGTCGCATGACCGCAGACACAGCACGCCGTCGCCTCGGGCTGCGGCCTCTCATCGGCGAGCAATGGGCCGACAAGATCATCACGAGCGAGCACCGCAAGCGGTGGTTGCGCAAAGAGCGCTGGCAGCGTCGCAAGGCCATGGCGGCCAAGGGTGTAACGCCGCCGATTGAGATTTGGAGGGCGGTATGAGCGAAACCAAATTCACACCGGGGCCGTGGACGGTCCACCACCGAATGCGCGATTGCGTCACCTTCGAGGGAAAATTCGGAACCGAGAACCTGTTTCTGGAGAACCGGGAGGGGTACTACGCCTGCCAGAGCGAGCATGACGCCCACCTGATCGCGGCGGCGCCGGAGCTGTATGAGGCGCTTGAGGTGTTTGGGAGATTGGCCGACCAGCTTGATGGAGATAATGAGGTGCAGCGAACACCCGACGACGAGTGGGCAAAATTCAGGCTATTAGCCTCGGACTACCGGAAGGCTCGCGCCGCTCTAGCCAAAGCCCGAGGCGAGTCATGACCCCCGATAAATCCTGGCTGGTGGTGTTCGCCCTTCTCTACGCCCTGGCATTCATCGGCGCCGCTTGGTGCGGCAGGAGGTAGGTATGAGCACGAGCGGATGGAGCAAACACAGCCGCGACATCGAGGCGTTGCGAGACGCCACCCGAGATATGGGCAACCAACTGGCCGAACACCCCATCAAGGAGATGCTGGCGGAGGACCCTATAGCGATGGAAGAGCTGATCGAGGCCGCTATCGAGGTCTTTGCTAGCGGCGGGTACCGAGGCGGGCCTGACGTCAACACGGCGATTGAGGTGGCCATCGACCAGCACTACCGGAGGAGGGCGGCGGCATGAGCTTCAACATCGATTTCGAGATGAAGGTCCGCGTCGAGTTCTCTGATAAGCCCAAGTCGAAAGCGTTTTTTATCGATGGCGACTGGAAGGAGTCGTTCTACGACCTCGTGGACCTCGAAGACTTGGCCAGCTCCATTGCTAACGGGTTTGTCCACGCGACTCCGACCTTCCAGCCCGAGCATCGAGCATTCGGATTTTTCCTCGAGGGATATGGCCTTTTTCTGCGAACCAGTTATAGCCCCGAGACATATGAGCTCACGGGGCAGTATGCAGATGACTGCAGCGGGATCGCTATCAAGCTGATTGACGATCTGGAGGCTGTCTACGTGGAGGAAACGGCATGACGTTTATGACCACCGTTGCCGGTATCCCGTGCCGGTGCCAGGTGACGCTCTACAGCCCTGGGGTGCCGATGCGCACCACTGGATTTGGATTCGGTGACGCTGATCCACCAGAGCCGGAGGAATTCGAGTTCGACATCCTCGATCGCCGCGGTTTTCCGGCGGCATGGCTCGAGCGGAAATTGACCGACGACGACTACGACCGGCTGCTCGAGGAGTACCGCAGAGAGCGGGGCGCCTGGGCGGCATGAGGAGGAAAGCATGCGAGCACTGATCTTGATCACCGCCCTGGCCTTGGCCGGCTGTAGCAGCCAGCCGATCGACCGGGAATTCGGACATCGCCACGGCTACGACGCCATGCGGTCGATGATTCAGTCCACAGGGGCAATCCATCACGGGGTTGACTGACGAGAAGCCCCAGCCGATGGCGGTCGGACTGGGGCGGATACCAACAGTATCGAGGAGAGGATAAAGCAATGAGCACTGAGTTGGCCACACGACAGGAAGGGGCGGTTCAGGCGCCCGCGCAACAGGTGAGCGAGTCGGCAGCGATCATCCAGGTGATTGAGCGGGCGGCCATGAACCCCGACGTCGACATCGACAAGATGGAGCGGCTGCTGCAAATGCAGGAGCGCGTCATGGAGCGCCAGGCGGCCATGGAATACAGCGCAGCGATGGCAGCCATGCAGACGGAAATGCCGAGCATCGCTGAGCGCGGCAAGACGAACAACGGGAAGTACGCCACGCTCGAGGACATCGTCGACACCGTTCGGCCAGTGATGCAGAAGCACGGCTTCGCGGTCAGCTTCCGCGTCAAGACGGTCGACAAGGGGATCGAAGTCACGGGCGTGCTGATGCACAAGGGCGGCCATCGGGAGGAGACCGCAATGCTACTGCCCGCCGACACCAGCGGCAACAAGAACGCCGTCCAGGCCTTCGGCTCGACCACCAGCTACGGCAAGCGGTACGTGCTGTGCGCACTCCTGAATATCACGACTCGCGGCGAGGACGACGATGGCGTGTCGGCAGCGCCAACCAAGACTGTCACTGCGTTCCAAGCCGGGCAGATCGCACAGCGCTTGGCCCAGTGCCCCGAGAAGACTCAGGCATGGTTTGCCGAGACCTATGGTGACGCCAGCCGCGTCCCGCGCACCAAGTTCGACGGAATGATGGCGCAGCTCAACAAGATCATCCAGGAGGCCGGTGATGCAGATCATTCATGAACTTGAGCAGGGCACGCCCGAGTGGCACGACGCCAGGCTGGGCATCGTCACGATGTCCAGGCTCAAAGACTTGTTGGTCAATGGCAAGGGTCCTGGGGGCTTTGGTGCCGGCGCAATCAGCTACATGCACGAGCTGATCGGCGAGCGTATGACCGGCGAGCCTTCCGGTGCTTTCCAGGGCAACCGCCACACCGAGCGCGGGCACGAGATGGAGCCGGTGGCCCGCGACTTGTACCGCCAGGCCACCGGCAACCAATCCAGGGAGGTCGGCATCGTCCTCAACCACGGCGCCGGGTACTCGCCTGACGGGCTGATCGGTGAAGACGGTGCGCTCGAGATCAAGAGCAAGCTGCCCAAGCTCCAAGTCGAGGTGCTGCTGGCGGATGAGATCCCCAAGGATCACATCGCCCAGTGCCAGGGCGGGCTATGGGTCAGCGAGCGTGAGTGGATCGACTTCGTCAGCTACTGGCCTGGGATGCCGCTTTTCGTGAAGCGGGCATATCGCGACGAGAAGATGATCCGAACCATCGCAGAGCGCGTCGATGCGTTCTACGAGGAAATGGAAACCCGAATGGGCCGCGTACTGGCGGCATGAGGAGGAGAGCATGACCGCAGTAGCTGAGAAAGAATCAACAGAGCTGGTCACCGTGCCGTCCAAAGAGACGGCGCTTGAGGTGTTCAAGACTGATAAGGGCTTGGACCCATACCTGGCAACGATCCGCGAGGAGCTGGACGCTTTTCTCGCCGAACCGCCCACCCTGGATACCGCAAAGGGACGACAAGCCTACGCCTCCATGGCGCACAAGATAGCCCGCAGCAAGACTGCAATCGACAATATTGGCAAGGAGCTGGTGGCCGACCTCAAGCAATTGCCAAAGACCATCGACGCAGAACGGAAGCGGTGGCGTGACCAGCTGGACGCATGGCGCGACGAAGCGCGTGGGCCGCTGAATGAGTGGGAGGCCGCTGAGGAGGCGCGCAAGGCTCAGCATCAGGCAGGCATCGAACGACTCGACCTGCTGGCCTCTGACATCCCCAATCTGGATAGCAAGGAGCTGGCCAACTGCATCGCCGAAGCCGAGGCCATGGCCATTGGCGAGCACTGGGAGGAGTACGAGGCAGAAGCGGCCCGCACCAAGGACCGGGTGCTGTCTTTGCTGCGGGAGGGCCTTGCCAAGCGCCAGGCCTACGAGGCTGAACAGGCCGAGCTAGCCCGGCTGCGCGCCGAAGCTGAGGCGCGCGAGCAGAAGGAACGCGAGGAACGCATTGCGCGTGAGGCCGAGGAGCGGGCCCGCCGTGAAGCCGAGGCGGCCGCCCAAGCAGAGCGTGACGCTGCCGCTCGCCGGGAAGCTGAAGCCAAGGCAGCGGCGGAGCGGCGTGAGCGTGAGCACAAGGAAGCAATTGAACGTCAGCGCCGGGAAGCAGAAGCAGAGCGTCAGCGCATCGAAGACGAGCACCGCCGCCGCGAGGAGGAGCGCCTGGCCGATGAGCGTCGCCAGCAAGATGAGTTGGCACGACGCCAGGCCGACAAGGAGCATCGCGCCCGCATCAACCGCGCCGCCCTTGAGGCCATGATTGGCGGTGGGATGCCGGAGGACTGCGCCAAGACGGCTATCACGCTCATTGCGAAGGGGCAGATACCCAGTATCACCATCAGCTACTGACAGGCCCCACACCGGGGCCTTTTTTGTGGGAGGCGGTATGGAACAACACCAATGGAAGACCACAGAAAAACAGTACGTGAAGCGCCGTCTCGATGAGGGCGCCACATACCAGGACATCGCAATAGAGTTGGGGTTTGGGCGAGACCAGGTCCATGGCTTGGCCAAGCGCAGCGGCTTTACTGATCCCCGTCGCCGCGGCGCTTGGCGTCGGCGAGATTGGTCCGAGCTCGACCAGGCAGTGCAGGACTGCATCGAGGTCCAGTGCATGTCCATTCGCCAGGTCGTCAGCCATCTGCAACGGCAGGGTATATCGACCAGCTACTCCAGCATCTTGAAGCGGGTCAAGCAGATGCCAGCGCCGGTCCAGTTTCAGGCCCGCGTTAACGCGGCCCGTCGCCAAGCCAGCAATGCATATCGAATGCGCCTGCGGATCAAGCGGGCGGCATGAATAAACGCGCCGTGCCCGGTGGCGCCAATGACCGGGACGAGGCCAGGCCACCGTGTCTCAAAACGGAGTCAGCCCGCTGGCCGCCGTCTCCTCAGCTCCACCCGTGCTGAGCGCGGGCGAGTTCACTGCACAGCAGTAGGCGGCAGGGCGGGCCGGGTGCCGCACGTGAAGCGGCAATTTCTTTCCAGCCTCGGCACACGCCGGGGCTTTCTCATGCCACGGAGAGACGCATGACCAGTCTGAACCTGTTCGGCCACGAGCTGGTGGTCGACAACTTCGCCGGCGGCGGCGGAGCCAGTGAGGGGATCGAGCAGGCCCTGGGCCGGCCAGTAGACCTCGCCATCAATCACGACGCCACGGCCATCGCCGTGCACACCGCGAATCACCCAGGTTCTGAGCACAGTGTTGCTGACGTATGGGACATCGATCCCGAGACGGCCGCCGCTGGTCGTCCAGTGGGGCTCGCCTGGTTCTCGCCGGACTGCCGTCACCACAGCAAGGCCAAGGGCGGGCGCCCCGTCAGCAAAAGCGTGCGCGGCCTGGCATGGGTTGCCGCGCGCTGGGCAGCCAAGGTGAAGCCTCGGGTCATCGCCTTGGAGAACGTCGAAGAATTTCTGGACTGGGGCCCGCTGATCAAGAACGCCAAGGGACAATTGGTGCCGGATCCAGCTCGAAAGGGGCAGACCTTCAATGGCTTTGTGCGTGCCTTGCGCCGGCATGGGTACCAGGTGGATTGGCGGATCCTGAAAGCCTGCGACTTCGGAGCCCCAACCATTCGCCGTCGGCTGTTCCTGGTGGCCCGCCGTGATGGGCTGCCCATCAAGTGGCCGAAGCCAACTCATGGCGACCCGGGCTCGCCTGCCGTTCGGAGGGGGAAGCTGCAGCCCTGGCGTACCGCCGCGGAGTGCATCGATTGGTTGATTCCGTGTCCCAGCATCTTCGAGCGGCAGCGGCCCCTGGCCGACGCCACCCTGCGCCGCATTGCCAAGGGCGTGATGCGGTACGTGGTCGAGAGCGGCGACCCCTTCATCGTGCCGATCGCCAACTACGGCAATGGCTCGGAATTGGTCAACGCCATAGGCGAACCTCTACGCACCGTCACGGCCTGGCCAAAGGGCGGCAGCTTCGCGCTGGTCTCCGCATTTCTTTGTAAACACTACACCGGTGTGATCGGCGACGACCTGCGCAAGCCGCTGCCGACGATCACGGCCACTGATCACAACGCGCCGGTGGCCGTAAGTTTGGTGAACCTCAAGGGCAGTGAGCGAGGCGGCCGGGACCCTCGGCAACCGATGCCCACCATCTGCGCCGGCGGCACCCACGCGGCGGCCGTAGCCGCCTTCTTGGTGAAATATTACGGGCAGGGCGTTGGCCAGGTCATGAGCGATCCGATGCACACCATGCCGACGAAGGATCGTTTCGGGCTGGTCACCGTGACCATCGCCGGAGAGCAGTACGCCATCGTCGACATCGGCATGAGGATGCTGCAGCCCCATGAGCTGGCTGCAGCGCAGGGCTTTCCAGATCACTACGAGTTCGCCCAGGTAAACGGCAAGCCGGTACCGAAGTATCAGCAGGTGAGGCTGATCGGCAACAGCGTGTGCCCGCCGCTGGCCAAGGCCATCGTCGAGGCGAACTTCACACACGAGCGTCGGTTCATGCCGGCAACTGAGCAAGGGGAGGCCGCATGACACCAGCCGAGTGGATCAACGACATCGAGGTTTGGGGGGAGGTCGGCGCCAGAGCTGTCGAGCAGGCGCTGGCTGATCAGATGTGGAGGGAGTGGGTATGCAGCGAGTAGACAGGCTGCGCGGCCTGGTGTCCGTGCAGCAGGAGATCAGGGTGCGGGAAGGACTGCCGGTGCGGTTCAGCGCCCGGCATGTGGCGGCGGGGCTTGGCGCCGTGATGGGCCAGTACCGGTTGGTGAAAGCGCCAGAGGCGGCCCAAGAGGCGATTCGGCAGTGGCACGAGCACGGGCGGATTCAGCGCGACGGCACGCTCGACGGGATACCGGCTTGGAGGAAGGCGGGATGATCGCGGCCATCATTCTCGGCCTGCTGATCATGGCCGGCGGGGCGCTGGTCCTGCGAGAAGCGAGGCGGGCGTACAGAGAGCAGAGGAGAAGGGTATGAGCAGTTCGATTGAAGCGCTACAGCAGCGGCTGGAGCAGGTGGAAGCCGAGAGGGATGCGCTGGCGGCAAGCTACGAGGCGCTGGCAAACGAGGTTCGCGGGATCATACAGGATTCCGATGGCGTGGCCGGCTACCACCTCAACGGCGACGTTGCCGACTGGGACGAGTTCGAGCTGGGCGACCTGCTGAGTGAACAGGGGCCGGATTGCCTCGCCTGCCGCGATGCCAGGGTAAAGGCGAAGGCGCTAGATGACGCCGCTGACGCTATAGACCGCGTTGGTACTGACTACCCGCAAGGTTTCTTGCGCGGTCGCGCCGCCAAGCTTCGTCAGCAGGCCGAGGGAGGTGGCGATGAATAAGCTCTTGCCCTGTCCGTTCTGCGCAGGAGAAGCCGAGTTCGGGCGCATAGGCACGCCACGACAGTCCTGCATCGTGGCCTGCACTGACTGCGGTGGACGGCTCGAGTCCAACGAGGAGGGTGGCGCGTGCGGCTCTCAGTGGAACGATCGCCACGTCCCAGACGGCTGGCAGTGCGTGCCAGCAGCGCCGACGCTGGAGATGCAAAAGGCCTACTTCGATTCCATTGATGAAAACATGCAGCGAGTGAAAGCCGATCTTAGGTTTGGGCGGTTCGATAATCAGCGCCTTGGCTACCAGCGCATGCTCGCAGCGGCGCCGAAGCCGGGAGGAGGCGATGAGCCTTAGCTGGTGCGGTTCCTGGTATGCCAGGTATAGGTTCAGCGGCGCCCGTGGAAAACAGAGTGAGCCTGGTGAGCATCATTGTGCCCACCTGAGCAAGGGGTGCGGGGTATAGTAGGTTAAACGCAAAAACTGGAAGCCATTTATGTCCTTCGATGTCGACGAGCTACTGTATCTAGCCGCTTTCCCTACTCGTGCCGAAATTCTTAACGTGGTCCAAAAATTCGATCCGATCTGTGTGTCTAGGATTTCTGAGGTGCTATCTCTGACTCAGAATCAGACCAGCAAGCATCTCACCAAATTGCGCGAAGCAGGTCTTGTAAAGGCGGATCGGTCAGGCCGTACCGTGTACTACCGCCTTGCAGATGAACCTTGTTTACGCGATTTCCTTAAATGGCGGCGACGATACCGCCAGTGAACTGCCGATCATCATGCCGCCCACCGAGGCGGCTTTCTTTTGCCCTGAAGGAGAGCTTGATCATGACACCCCTGATGCCGCCGAGCGAGGTGGCGGAACTCTTGGCCATCAGTGAGCGCAAGGTCTACGCGATCAAGCACCTGATTGGCTATGTCGCCCTGGGCGGCAACGTACGGTTTGAGCGAGAGGCGGTCGACGCTTACATTGAGAGCTGCAAGCGCGGCCCCTCACGAGGGGAGCAACAAAAATGGGTATCACGGTTCGATACCGCGCATCTCGGAACAGGTGGGTCGTCACCGAGTCGGGTGAGCGCGGCAGATATCAGCGAACGTTTATCACGGAAAAGGAAGCAAGGCAGTTCGCCACGAAGCGAGAGGCTGAACTAAACGAGGCTCAGTTCAATGGTCTCATGGGCCGGCAGGAGCGGAGGACCTTCATGGAGGGTCTTCTGCGCTGGGTCGACGAGTACGACACGAACAGCCAGGGCGCGAGCATTCGTGCAGTCGCCCGCTGGTTCGACGAGAACGCACCAGACGTGCTTCTTGGTCAAGAGGTGTTGGATGTCGCCAGGTCGATGCAGAAGGATATGCGCAGGAAGCGGCTCAGCCAAAGCACAATCAATAACCGGACCCAGGTGGTCAAGCGAGTGCTGAGCCTGGCGTATCGGGAGTGGGATTGGCTGGGTCAGCCGCTGGACGGCAAGCTGCGCAAGCCTACCCCGAAAAACGAGCGCCACGTCTACCTGACCGCAGGGGATATACGGCGTTTGGTTGAGGCTGTGCCGGAAGAGTATCCGGAGGAGCGGCGAATCATCACGCTGGCTGCTTTGACGGGACTACGCCGCGGCGAACTCCTGTCGCTTGACCATGGCAACATCCAGGGTGGTCGCATCGTGTTGCGACCAGGGCAGACCAAGAGTGGCAAGGCCAGGGTCGTGCCGCTGCCGGAGGATGGTGCGGCATTGGTGGCCAACCTGCCGTTTGCATCTGACGCTCATCAATTGCGTAAGGCGTTTGAAGCTGCCCGGCGGGCTATAAAGCGTGATGATCTGCGCTTTCATGACCTTCGCCACACCTACGCCAGCCTGCTAGCTGAGGCGGGGGAGGTGATGACGACGGTGCAGGCGCTACTTGGCCACAGCAGCTTGGTGGTGACCAGCCGGTACGCGCATATGTTCGACTCGCGCCTGGATCAAGTGGCTGGCAGGCTGCCGAAGCTTTGCGACCAAATTGCGACCAGAGAGGAGGGTGTCGAGGGACTAGGTAGCGTAAGGCATTGAAACGATTGGTGCCCGGAGCCGGGCTCGAACCGGCACGGTGTTGCCACCGAGGGATTTTAAGTCCCTTGCGTCTACCAATTTCGCCATCCGGGCAGGAACGTCGCCAGAGGTAAGGCGATAGGGTCCGAAGGGATCGGACACGGCTTCTGGGAAGCGGGGCACACCTGAAAGGAAAAATGGAGGCTGGAGTCGGAATCGAACCGGCGTACACGGAGTTGCAGTCCGCTGCATAACCACTCTGCCATCCAGCCTCATGAGTCATCCATCGTCTGATGATGGAGCGGGAAACGAGATTCGAACTCGCGACCCCAACCTTGGCAAGGTTGTGCTCTACCACTGAGCTATTCCCGCCTGACTCGAGGACGTATTATACGGATAAGTCGGTGACTGTCAAACGCTTTTCCCTGAATTTTCGAATAGGCCCCGGATCGCCAGAGCGCTGCCTACAGCGAGCGGCTCAGGTGCGGCCAGGCGGCCCGCAGGTACTGGATCATCGACCACAGCGTCAGTATGGCGGCGGCGTACAGGGTGACAACGCCCAGTTCGGCGATCAGGTGGCCGGGAGGGAAGGCCAGCAGCAGCAGCAGGGCGACCATCTGCAGGGTGGTCTTTACCTTGCCGATCCAGGACACCGCGACCGAACCGCGCTTACCCATCTCCGCCATCCACTCGCGCAGTGCCGAGATGACGATCTCGCGGCCGATGATCACCAGCGCCGGCAACGTCAGCCAGGCGGCGTCGTAGCGCTCGATCAGCAGTGCCAGCGCCACTGCCACCATCAGCTTGTCCGCCACCGGGTCGAGGAAGGCGCCAAATGGCGTCGACTGGTCCCACTTGCGCGCCAGATAGCCATCCAGCCAGTCGGTGATGGAGGCCAGGCCGAACAGGGCGGCGGCGGTCAGCATGCTGTATTCGAAGGGCAGGTAGAACAGCACCACCAGCAGGGGGATGAAGACGATGCGTGCCAGGGTCAGAATATTGGGAATGTTCATCGATACCGCTGTCCTTGCTGGAGGGGGGCGACAAGAAGCGACGGACGACGTTGGCGCCCGTCAAAGTGGTTCATTCTATCCGTGATACCTCAACTCATCCATGCAGGGCACGATGAATTGTGTCTGCCATGGTGGCGCTGATGCCGGGGACCCGAGCCAGTTCATCGCGGGTGGCCTGCTTGATGCCCTGGAGTCCGCCGAAGAAGCGCAGCAGTTCACGTCGGCGTTTGGGGCCGACGCCGGGGATATCCTGAAGTGTCGAGGTGCGCCTGGCCTTGTCTCGCTTGGCACGGTGGCCGGCGATAGCGAAACGGTGCGATTCGTCGCGGATGTGCTGGATAAGGTGAAGACCCGGCGAGGTCGGTGGCAGCGCCAGAGAGCGATCCACGGTCTCGACAAAGAGGGTCTCGAGGCCAGCCTTGCGGGTGGTGCCCTTGGCCACCCCGAGCAGGATCACGCCGTTGATGGCGAGCTCGGCGAGCACCTCCCGCGCCATGTTCAACTGGCCCTTGCCGCCGTCCACGACCAGGATGTCGGGTAATACGCCTTCCCCTTCGTTGAAGCGCTTGAAGCGACGAGTCAGCGCCTGCTGCATCGCTGCGTAGTCATCGCCGGCGGCGACTCCCTTGATGTTGAAACGCCGATAGTCGCTCTTGCGCGGGCCGTCCTGGTCGAACACGACGCAGGATGCCACCGTGGCCTCGCCGTGGCTGTGACTGATATCGAAGCATTCGAGCCGTTGCGGCGTCTCGTCGAGCTCGAGTGCTTGGCGAAGATCTTCGAAACGTTTGGCGAGCTGGGTCTGGTTGGCCAGTTGGCCGGCCAGTTGCTGCTCGGCGTTGGTGCGGGCGAGTTCACGCCACTGGGCGCGGTGACCGCGGACCTTGTCGGTCATGCGTACCCGGCGTCCGGCATGCTCGCTCAGCGCCCGGGCGATCAGTTCGGCGTCGGGTACGGCGTGGCTGGTCAGCACTTCGGTGGGGATCTCCCGGGCCTGGCCGAGGTAGTACTGGCTGACGAAGTCACCCAGCAGTTCCGGCTCCCCGAGATCGAGGCTGTTGGCGGGGCTGTAGTGCCGCGCCCCCAGCAGACGCCCCTGACGAATCGACAGCACCGAGATGCACAGGGCACCCGGCTGGGAGGCCAGGGCAAAGGCGTCGGCGTCTCCGCTGCCGGTATCCACCACCTGGCGCTGCTGCAGACGGCGCAGATCCTGCAACTGGTCGCGCAGACGTGCCGCTTCCTCGAAGTCGAGGGCCTGGCTTGCGGCCTCCATGTCGCGGGTCAGCTCCTGGCTGACCGATTCGCTGCGTCCTTCCAGGCACTGGATGGCGTGTTCGATGTCGCGGCGGTAGTCTTCTTCGCTGATGTAGCCCACGCAGGGGGCGCTGCAGCGCTGAATCTGATACTGCAGGCAGGGCCGGGTGCGGTGTGCGAAGACGCCGTCCTCGCAGTTGCGGATACGGAACACCTTCTGCATCAGCGATAGTGTTTCGCGCACGGCGCCGCTGGAGGGATAGGGCCCGAAATAGCGGCCGTCATCGTGGCGGGTCCTTGCGCGCTTGTGTTCCAGAGCGGGGAAGGGATGACGGTCGGTGACAAACACGAAGGGGTAGGACTTGTCGTCACGCAACAGGATGTTGTAGGGCGGTCTGAGCTGCTTTATCAGGGTCTGTTCGAGCAGCAGCGCCTCGGTCTCGCTGTTGGTCACCGTGACCTGGATGTCGTGGATGCGAGCGACCAGCGCCTGAGTCTTGGTATTGAGTGCGCCGCGAAAATAGCTCGCCAGGCGAGCCTTCAGGCGACGAGCCTTGCCGATATAGAGGGTATTGGACTGGTCATCGAACATCCGGTAGATACCGGGTGATTCGCTGACGGTCTCGAGAAAGCGTCGGGCATCGAAGGTCATGGTCTGGTAAGGCTCACCCTGTCACATCACGTCAGGGAGCTCATGCTACCAGAGCCTGGCGGGGGACGTATCGTCCCCGACGGCACATTGGGTAAGAGCCTCAGGCTGGCTTCTAGTCTTCCTTGAAGCCTTCGACAAGCCCATGCCGCAGCCCCAGGTGGGTCAGGGCGACATCGGAATTGACGCCGAGCTTTTCGAAGATGCGATAGCGGTAGGTGTTGACCGTCTTCGGGCTCAGGAACATGCGATCGGCGATGTCGGCGACGCGTTGGGCGTTGACGATCATCATCGCGACCTGAAGCTCGCGCTGGGACAACTGATCGAACGGGTTTTCCTCGTGGTCGATGCGCGACAGTACCAGCCGTTGAGCGATCTCCGGGCTGACGAAGCGCTGTCCGGCGAACACCGCGCGGATGGCCTTGACCATCTCGTCGTGCTGGGAACCCTTGCTGATGAAGCCGTGGGCACCGGCCTCCAGCAGCCGCTGGGCAAAGGCTTCCTCGATAAAGGCCGTCAGCACAAGAATACGGATGTCCGAGGTCAGTCGGCGGATCTTGCGAGTGGCCTCGAGCCCGCCGATGCCCGGCATGCGAATGTCCATCACCACCACGTCGGGATTGAGGCGGCGAGTCTGAGCAATGGCCTCTTCTCCGTCCGCGGCTTCCCCGACGACATTGATGTCCTTCTCTGCATTGAGCAGATGAACGATGCTGGTGCGTACCAGGTGATGATCGTCAGCGACAAGAACCCTGATCAATGCCGATACTCCTGGAAAAGGTGAAAACTGGGATCATGGATTGGACCGAGGCGAGCCAATGCTCATTGCGGGGTCTTCTCATGATGATTCGCAGTAGACTGTCACAAATTGATCCTAAGGGGAATTGGGTCTCCGGGGGGCGACGGCGTTTTCAGCATAGCTGCATTGATAGTGTGCTATATCTCTGATAGCGGCGCGCCTCGGTATCGGGCGCTTGTCGCCCGGGACTGCTGCATGAGCCCCAACGTCCTGGTTGGCTTGATGTGATGCCGCCTGTCGCGTCATTTCATGTTACCAGCCGCAGGGCGGGTGTGCAGTGTCGTAGGCGTGAACCGGGCGCCGCCAAGGCGAGACCATGGCGATGGACGGGCGAAACCGTCATGCGGACGCGCCGGCAGGCTATGCTGAACTTGACCGGCGTCAATGAAAGCACGATTGCGTCCACGACACGCCTTGATCTGGTGCGCACTGGCTGCGTAGTGCGGCCCCGTGTCCCGATCGAGTCCTCTGGATGGCCAGTCTGGCCAAGGTTGCGCCATGTCCTGTCCCCTGTCTGAACAAGACTCCCTGCTCGCCGACAAGTTGCGTTTTCGCCTGGCGCGTCCCACCAGCGCCTATGACGTCCTTGGCTATCGTTGCACGGGGATACCTTGCACCCCGCCAGGCGCGCGCGAAGCGGTCTGGGCCAGGGACGACTACCGTTGTCGCTTTTGTGGCTTTCGCAGCGCCAAGTATCAGCAGGCGGTGACCCTGGGGACTGACAGTCGCAATGTCGATGATATCGTGTCGGCCTGTCTGTTCTGTGATCAGGTGAATCGCCTGGATCTGGTGCCTTCCATGCGTTCCGGTGTACTGGTGTGGCTGCCCGGCGTGACCCAGGCGGACCTCAATCGGCTGGCCCCCGTCATTTTTGCTGCGCGCCTCGACAGGCGGCTGCAACTGCGAGCACGCGCCCTGCTGGAGCGTGTGATGGAGGCGCGAGCCGCCGCCAGAGAACGCTTCGGTAGCGACGATCCACTGACCCTGGTCGAGTTGCTGAGAGCGAGGGGAGAGGGGCGAGCGGACGGCCTGATGCAGCAAGGCTTGCGCCTTTTTCCGCTGGATCGGCGGGTCGTCAGTCAACAGGGGCTTTGCTTCAATCAGTTCCCGCAGATTCTGGCGTACTGGCGCTCGAGGAAGGGCCCGCTAGGGGGCGAGCGAATCGCCGAAGCGCTGGCGATGAGCGAATCGCGGCTGATGGCCGGGGGCGGTTCAGATGCCACCGCCTCTTCGGTTCCGTCGTCCTGACGTCCGTAGCTTGGTCAGTCCAGCGGCGCGTGGATGCGCTCGGGCAATCCGGCAGCGATGGGTTCGTCATCGAGCATCTCGATGTTGCCGCTGGCGCTCAGCATGAAGCGGGCGAGAAAAAAGGCGTCGGCATAGTAGAGCGTCGCCAGGTAGCGATAGACGTCTTCGTCATCGGCCGGGTCCTGGCGCGGCGCGTGACAGCTTCCGGCGACGATGGCCTGAATATCGGGATGGACCGGGAGCAGCGGATCCTCGAGCGAATCGACAATATAGAAGGGACCGTCCGGCCCCCTGACGAAGAAGCAGAAGAAGCGCAGGTAGCCGAGCGCATTGGCAGCGCAAAGCTGGATCGGCTGGCGAGCGTTCAACTCGTGGATCGGCGGTGCAGTACCGGTCAGCCGGGTCAGCGGGCGCGGCACGTGGTCTCCAGCAGCGCCTTCCTCGACGAAGTACAGCGCCAGGCCCTGCATCCAGTCGGGATGTTGCAGGCGTATCAGGGTGGCGTCGGGGTACCAGGGCAGTCGGCAGGCGTCGGCCACCAGTCTGTTGTCGGCGAGATGCTTTCCATCAATACGGCTGCCGCAGGGCCAGTGGGACTCGACAAATGCCGGCCTGCAGCGCCGCCAGGGGTACTGCCAGGGGTTGCCTTCCAGGGTCGGGGCGAGAGCGCCGCGGGCAATCGCTGGATCGGGGCCCATGTCGTTGGGCGAGGTGCCTGCGCACTGTTCCTGGTCCCCATCCGCCGCAGGGGCGCGCAAGGCCGCCACCGCTTTCTCGATAACCGCGGTGGACTGACCCGCGCCTTCGAGCCAGGCAAGTATCCTGGGGTCGGCCACCGGGCCGTCCTCGAGGGCGCGTCCAGCGTCGTCGCGAGTGCATGTCCGGGTCAGACGTTCAGCGTATACCTGGGCGACGCTGCGTCCGTCGCGAGTTCGCATGGCCGCATCGGCGTTTCGCTGAATCAAGGCCAACGCCAGTGGAAACTGGCCTAGTGACAGCGCGATCAGCACCGGTGCATCGCGGTCACGAGTGGCCATGTCAATATCGGCTCCGGCGTCTGCCAGCACGATAGCGATGTCCTTGTAACCGCCTTCGGCGGCCAGTTGCAAGGCGGTGACGCCTGGCTGTTCTGCGCAGGCATCGACCTCTGCGCCGGCGGCTGCAAGCCGTTCGACCAGGGTTTGGTGATTGAACTGCACGGCCAGGTGCAGAGGGTGCCAGCCCTCGGCGTCGCTGGCGTCACAGTCTGCCCCCGCCATGATAAGCGTCTCGACCAGGTCCAGCGCTCCGCCGACACAGGCCAGGTGGAGCAGAGTGGGGGCTAGGGGCGCCTTGGCGCTTCCTCTTGTGGCAACGCCTGGCTCGGTTGCCTGCTCGATGTCCGCCTGCTCGATGACCCTCTGCCCGATGAGCAGGACCTTGGCCGCCTCGCTCGCGCCCTTGAGGCAGGCGAGCTGCAGGGCGCTCATGGCGTGCTTGTCGAGGACATCCACCGATACGCCGCCGAGATCCAGCAATGCCGTGACGACCTCGGCTCGATTGGCCAGGGCGGCCAGGTGAAGCGCCGTGCGGCCATCCGGGGTGGTGGCCTGCATGTCGGCCCCGTGGCGAGCCAGCAGCCTGATTGGCTCGGCATGTCCCTGATCGGCGCACAGGTGCACCAGGTTCCAGCCGGCAAAGGGGCTGCGACCAGGCCAGTGCAATTGGGTGTTCGGGTCGCTGCCGGCGCGTAGCAGTACCTCGGCACAGGCGACATGACCACCGGTCACCGATGCCTGCAGCGCGGTCTGATGGATCGGTTGCTCTGCCTTGGTGTCTTCTCGATGGTCTCTGGCGTCGAGTGTGGCAGTTGTATGGCAGAGCAGGGCCAGGGTATCCGGGTGGCCGTGCTCGGCGGCCAGGTGCAGCGCTGTGCGGCCGTCGCCGATCGCCGCGGCGGGATCGGCCCCGTGCTCGAGCAACAGCTCGGCCACCCTGGTGGCTCCGCGGGCGGCGGCGATGTGCAAGGGGGTGTGTTCGAAGTCGCCGAGCTTGCCTGACGGGACTCCCTTTGCGCCTTCCTTGCGCCAGGCATCCTGCCGTTCCCGGGCGCTGCTTTCCTTGCCCCAGTCCGCGGCGAGCGCGAGGGCACCGAGGTCGGCGCCGCGTTCAATCAGCCAGCGGGCTATTTCCGGATGATCATTGTAGGCGGCCAGGTGCAACGGCGTGGCGTCGTTGGCCAACCTGGCGTCGATCTCGAGTCCTTGGGCCACCAGCGCCTCGGCGGCCTTCACATGATTGCCGCGGGCGGCGAAGTGCAGATAGCTCCAGTGCGTCTGATGGGGGGCTGCCGGGTCAGCCCCGAGGGCAATCAGGTGGCTGATGGTGTCGGCTCGATCGTTGGCGATCGCCTGTTCCAGCGGGGTCTGACGGTTGGCGTTGGTGAGGTCGGGGCTCTGGCCGCGTTGCTGTATCAGGTAGTCGAGCACCCTGTGCTGGCCGGCGAGCGCGGCCAGGTGCATCGGTGTCTGGCCGTGGGGCGCTTGCTGTGCGTCCAGGCTGGCCCCTGCTTCCACCAGACGCTGCAGGCAGTCGACGGCTCCTGCCTGTGCCGCCAGGTGTACGGGGCGCCAGTGGTCCTCATCGGCGTGGTCAGGATCGGCACCGGCCGCCAGCAGCGGTTGCAACAGGTCGAGGCGGTTTTTCCAGACCGCCCAGAAGGTCGCGGTGCGGCCATCCTTGCGCGGTAGATCGACCGCCTCGGGCCTTCTGGCCACCATTGCCGCGATGATATCGGCGCGCTGGTAGAAGGTGGCCAGGATCAGGTGTGTCGGCTTGCGAGGGCTCTGGGTGACCACCGCTGCAGGATCGGCTTCCAGCAGCAGCAGGGTGAGGCAGAACTCCCGCAGGCGGGCAAGCTCCTTGGTCGTTGGCGGGCCTTCGCCGAGCACATCATGCCAGATCGCCAGCACCCGGGCCGCGCGATCCAGGTAGAGCAGGCGATAGGCGTTCCAGCGCGCGGCGTCCGGCGGGCTGGCAAGACAGTGCTCGGCTTCCCCCACCAGTTGGCGGACGCATTCGCGTACCGGGCGCTCCCGTTCCAGCCACTCGCTGGCCTGGGGCCAGTGATGGAGTACCGCTTCGTGGACCAGGCGGACACGCCCGTGGCGTTCATCGATCAGCAGGCGCCGCTCGCGCAACGCCCGGGCCAGTTGAAAGGCGTCTGTGGCATCCGCCGCGGGGAAGACCGTGGCGGGTAACGTAAAATGCTTTTCGCCGACCTGGCGCCAATCCACCAGGCGACGCAGCAGGTCACCGACGACGCTATCCGACCACAGTGCGCCGGACGCCGCCTTGGCCTGCTCGAAGGCCTCATTGGCGAGTTGGGTGATGGCGCCTTCGATACTGTCGTGGCCCTCGGCGTTGGCGGTGTCCAGTACCCACAGGGGGGGCTCCCGCTGGCGGTCGCCCCCGTCGGGGGGACGAGGGTGACCGGTGGCCTGGAAGGCCTCGGAGCCAGACGCGCTCTCGGTGAAGCCTGCTGTGGCGCTGGTGCCGAGCCCCTGGATGTCGTTGTCGTCCTGGCGGTCACCACTGCGGCCAAAGCTCGTGGTGATAGCGTCACCCAGGGACGCCGAGTCAGCGATGGTGGCTTCCTCGGCAAGCCGCAGGCCGTGCTCGTAGAGATTGCGCAGCGCCAGTGACAACAGCGGCAGCAGGCTGTCCTGGGCGTCGCCTCGACCATGATGGCCGCGAATCCGCTGGATATTGTCCTTGAGCCGGGCTACCAGGGCGTCGCTGATGGCCAGGCGTCCGGTCAGCCGAAAGGGCTTGCGAATAATTTCGTCGAGACTGTTGTCAGGAGGAAACGACATCCTCGTTACCTGGCCAGTGGCATGGAGTTCGTTGAGCAGACTGTCGCGCTCCACCAGCTCCTGACGGTTTCCCTGGAGGGTGACAAAGATGCCCAGACGCGGGGCCAGGGCGCGGCATGAATGGGCCGCGTGGAGCCACTGCACCAGCGGATCCCAGAACTCGGCTTCCTGCTGTTCGCCATACAGAGCGTCGACGATCTCCTCGAACTGGTCGAACCCCTGCAGCAGACGAGGAGGTCGAGCCAGGCGCGTGGCGGCGGCGTCCAGCAGTAGACACAACTCCTCGTTCAGGGCTTCGATACGCAGGTCCGTTGACGTCCTTCCCAGCAGACGGCGAGCTCTCCTGGCAGTTGGTTCATCGCACCAGCCGGCGCCTTCCAGGCGTTTCACGATGGCGTCGAAGAGCATTGTCAGCACGCATCTGTCGCCGCTTCCTGCGTCCGTGGCTCGGCTATCCGGGGCCAGGTCGGAAGGGCGCAATATGCAATCAAGGCAGCGATGATCGGCGCTGTCCGCTACCAGGGCACCGATGATGCCGGCACGCAGGAACGACGACTTGCCCGAGCCGCTTCCGCCCTCGACCCAGACCACGGGGACCCGGTCCTGCTGGTTCCAGCGCTGCTTGAGTTCCTCTCTCAAGGTGCTTCGCTGGTCGGAGCGCCCGCAGAAAAGCGCGTGGTCCCCGACGTCGTAGGACTCCAGACCCTTGAAGGGGTCTCGGTCCGACGCCGTCAGGGCCAGGTTCAGGTCCCGCTCCATGAAACGTCTCAATTCACCGATAAAGGCGTCCTGAGAATCGATGACACGAATGACGTGGCCGCGACGTTGCACGAAGGCAACCAGATTGATCAGTTGCTTGAGCTGCTGGGTGCGGTCTTCCAGTCGCCTGGTGATGCAGGCTGAATCCGTTCCGCACTTGTCCTGGCATTCATGAAAGTGACGATAGTTGCCCCAGGCGGCTTTCAGTGGCTCGGTGGTGTCCAGCAGGTCCCTCGGCCCGACCAGACACAGCAGCAGTGGCAGTGCGCGAGATCCTGCCGATGCCTCCTGGCGCTGTCGCTCGCGGTAGGCCAGGGTGGCCAGCAGTTCAAAGGTGGAACCGGTAAGGGCGAATCCACCACGGTCGGCCCAGGCGTTGTCCCAGGGAATCACCAGGCCTGGGCTATCGCCGCCGTCGTCGGGCTTCATGGGATCGAGGACCCGCAGGTCATCGATGGGGTGATGGCTTGCCAGAGGGCTACCGACCTTTTCACCGAAAAGGCAGATCACCCCTCTGCAGAGGGGATCCGAGGGGTGGGGAATCTGCTGCTGGGCCGGCACCGCATCATCGAAACCGTCTTCGGCGGTATCGACCTCCCAGGCGTAGAGCCGAAGGCCGTGATCGTCGGCGGCCTGGTGATGCAGCGTCTCGATCTCGTCCCTGCAGGCGCGGCGCAGGTAGGCCACGTCACCGGGTGACGCAAGAAAGATGCTGGGGTGTTTCAGCGACGGAAAGGTGTTTTCAGATGAACCGGATGAACCGGCTGTCCCGGGAGGGGGGAGGTCGGTCGCTGTGGCGTTCGGGGGCTCGCGGGAGACGTCGCTCATGGGCTGGGTCCTGTCCCGGGCGTCAGGCCCACTGCGCCAGCAGTCGATCCAGGAAGGCAGGATCGACCACCGGTGGTGGCGTAGGCTTTGGCCGTGCCGGACTGACTCTGCGCAGACGACGTTGCGGACGCAGCGCCTGGGGCATGATCTCTCGGCTGCTGTCGTGCAAGGGGTTGCGGTCGAACTGGCCACGAAACAGCGGGTCGCTGCGGTATTCCGGTCGCCTGGCCAGGCGTGCCTCGTCGCCGGCGATCAGCAAAAGCATCTCGTCGAAATCCAGGTCGAGCAGCTCCTCCGGGCGCGGGAAGCCGGTCAGGGTCGCCAGGTCCATCGCCGCGTTCATGTTGGGTACGCCAAAGGACTGCACCACCCGACAGTTGTTGAGCATGGTCTGCCAGTCCTGGGGGTACAGCTGACGCAACTGGCTCATGTCCTGCCAGAAGCTCCAGGTCTGCAAGCCGTAGCCGCGCAGCAGGGTGATGGCCTGTCGCAGCTGCGGCAGAGGGCCGAGCTGGGGCGCCTCGTCGAGCAGGAACAGGGTGCGCAGCGCTGGCGCCCGGCGTCGGCGCACCACCGCCGCGATCAGCACGCCGATCCACAGTCTCAGCAGGCGGCCGTGGGATTCGAGCTTCTCGGGGGGAATCACCAGGTAGATCGACACCAGTTCCCCGCGGGTGACGTCATCCAGCGAAAAGGTGGAGTCCTGGGTAGCCTCCAGTACCGCTTCGCCGCGCAGGAAGCCGAGACTGTTCTGGGCGAAGGCCATGTAGCCGGCCAGGGTGGTCTCGGCCGGCAGAGTCAGACTGGCGGCGGTGGCTTCCAGGTCCGGATCCTGCATCTGGCGCATGCGCTCGGCCAGCTTGGCCAGCTCTTCGGTGTCCTGGCTGACCATCTTGCGTAGCTTGCCGAGCAGCCCCTTGCGCTTTTCCGGCTGGCTGCGGATCAGGTAGAGCAGCAGACCATTGAGCACCTGCTGGGCGCGCTGCAGCCAGAAGCGGTCACGGCCGTCGAAGCCGTGTGACTCCATCATCAGCTCCGACAGCATGGCGATGTCATCGAGCTCGGTGCGTGAATTGGGGATGACGATGTCGGTGGGGTCCAGCCGGTCCGCCGGCAGGTCGGTGATGCCCATGGGGTCGAGCACGATGACCCTGTGGCCCATCTGGCGGCGGCGACGGGCGGTCACCGCCGCGTTCTCGCCCTTGGGATCGACCACGATCACCGGCCCCGGATAACGCAGCAGGGTGGGGATGATGCAGCCGGTTCCCTTGCCCGAGCCGGTGGGGGCAATGGTCATCAGATGGCCGCTGCCCTCGAACAGGATCGGATCGAGCTGCTCCTGGTTCGCATTGGTGGTGGGTGCCCCGATGCGGAAACCGAACGGCTGATGAGGCTGGCCCTGCTCCAGCGACCAGCCCACCAGCAGACCGTCCCCCTCCACCGATGACGGCAGGCGACGAGGGGGCAGAGGCGAATCATCCGGTACCAGGGTCATGGTGTGGGGTCCTCGTGGGCAGGCAAGGGGGCTCAGCGCAGGTAAGCTGATTCAGGGCAGGCGCACCGCGCCGATAAAGCGTTCCAGTCGCAGCGGCAGATCGTCGAGCAGGGTGCGGTCCTCCTCCATGTGGACCTCGCCGTCGCGCAGCACCGTGAAGTCGCAGTCCCACAGCGAGCGCCCGTAGACCACCGGTACCTGGATATGCCAGGCGACGACCGGACTGTCGACGTCGCTGTTGAGAGAGCGCTGTTCAGCCAGATCCCCGCTGTGCAAGGTCATGGGGGCTGGCGCGTCGGCTTCGTCGTTGGCGCATACCACACGGGGGGGATAGCTCACCTTGGACAGCGCCTGACGGACCGCATCGAGCGCCTGAGGCGGCGGATCGGCATCGACCCAGGGAAAATAGTCAGCGGATTCCAGCACGCGGAAACGGCCGCTCTCGGCGCCTCCGATGATGAAACCGGTGAACAGGTGCAGGTATTCCAGCGCCGCGGCCGGGGAGGTGGCGGGGTCGCCATAGACACTGTTCAGTCGAAACAGCGCCTTGCTGGTCAGGTCCAGCGGCCAGACACCGCTCTGGCCATAGATGAAGGCGAATAGGCCGGGGCCTTCTTCGGTCTCCAGCAGGACGTCGCAGAGCAGATGACGGCGATAGCACAACAGTGGCATGGCGCGGATCGCCAGTGCGGTGAAGCACTCGCAGGTGGGCCGGATATCGCCGGCGAGCTGGGCCTGGGTCAGGTCCAGCAACAGCGGCAGACTGTCCTCGGGGGACAGCGTCTTCCAGTCCCCCGGGACGGGCGGCACGCTGGGAAAGGCCTGGTCTGCAGGCGTGAGGTGCTTCTCGAGAAATGTCTCCCAGCGATCTCGGTCCATGCAGGCCTCCGCCTGTATCGGGGCTACCGCTTCAGAAGCCCCGGTGGTGCAGCAGGGGCCGGGGGGCTGTCTTCACCCTAGATAGCCGCCGTCGTCTTGGCAACGGCTTCGGCGCCAATCAGAGCGGCAAAAATCTGGTGTCTCTCGATCATGAATCCCGTGTTCAAGGCGGCCAGGTCAGCAGGCACTTTTCAGACAAGTCCTAGAATCCGGGCACCAGCTCCCGCTCGCTGTAGATCATGCTCCAGACCTTGAGGTCGTCGGCCATCGTCAGTTGCAGCTGACCGAGCAGACGACGGACCACGGGGCGCTCCGGTGTGTTCAGGCGAGAGGTCAGCTTGCTGCCCAGGCGCTTCAGGCGTTGACTCATGCGCCGGGACTGCTGAGCGGCGGCGCGTAGATCGCCGGTGGCGCGGATGCCGAAGATGGCCGCACCCAGCACCGGCAGAAAGCCGCCGAGCAGGGTGGCTACGGGCTTGTAGAGCTCCGCCGGAAGTGCCGGACCGTTGAGGTAGACCAGATAGCACACCAGGTACAGGACGCCACTGGCCAGCGTCAGCCAGAGCGCCCCCTTCGCCAGGTACTCGAGGCGATCGTCCTGAGTCTCCAGGCGCTCGGCGGTTTTTTGGTGATAGCCGATCTGGCCGTCGATCTCTTCGTGCAGGGCCACGTCCAGGGCCCGCCTGAGGCTATCACCGGAGACGACGGCGTCGGGTGGGCCGATTTCCCGCAGTGAGCAGCGCACGTACCAGGGAATCCAATCGAAGCGACCGTTGTCCACCGGCGGCTCGGCGGCGCCGACGGGTGAGGTACCGATCAGCAGCGATAGTCGTGCCGGTCGGATCGCCTCGGCCAGGCTGCGGTAGGCCAGCCAGCGGCTCTGCCACTGCCCACGACGCCCGAGCCAGGTGATGAGCAGGATGCCGGCGATGATCGCAAGCTCCATGCTGACCAGCAGCGCCTTGACGCCCTTGCTGTCCCACGCCAGCACCGCCAGCAGACCCACCAGCACGGCGAGCGCTGCCAGCAGGAAGTTGGTGGTGTAGGCGCTGCGAAAGCGGTGAGCGTAGTCGATGGCGCGATTGTCTGCGGCGATCCAGCGTTGTCGCAGACGCTGGTCCAGGGTCGCCTCGTAGCTATCACCGCCAAGATGGTGTGCGGCTCTGAGTGTTTCCTTCCAGGCTCCGCTGCGTTCACGTTCAAGCCCCAGGTCGACCGATGCGGCGAAGGGTACGTCGCGCACCAGCAGGGCACGCAGCCACTCATGAACACAGTGACGGGTGCGCGGCCGTGGGGTCTGGCGGGCAAAGTCGCCAAGGCCCTTGAGCGGGCAGCTGGCGTCGTCGGGGCCGCGGCCCAGCAACAGCAGCTGCTCGAGTCGGTCGTTCAGTAGCTGGCTGATGTCACCTGGCGTCAGGGCTTTCCAGTCGCCGTCGTCCAGGGGCTCGACGACGTGCTCTCGGGGGACCCACAGGTGCAACTGGCCCTGCAGGTCGAGCCACAGTGTGATCAGGCCACGCAGGCGTGCCTCGTCGATGATCTCGGCGGTACCTCCACGCCCTCGTGAGGGCTTGCCGTCCCATACCGCCAGCAATACGTCGGAATGCGCCAGCACTAGATGGCCGGCCGCCTCGTAGCCGGCTTCCCGCTGATCGCCGGGCTCGCCGAGGTCGAGTTCGGTACAGCTGGTCACCGCCGGATGTTCGAACCAGCGCCAGTAGTCGGCCAGGGCGTCGCCGTCGAAGTCGTCGGCGTATTGCCGACGTCGAAAGGGCAGGATTAGGTTGATCTCGTAGCCACGTGAGGCCGCCGCCTCGGCGACCAGCCGGTCGGCTCCCTCGGCGATGGCGCTGGCCAGTCGCATGCAGGCAGGCTCATCGGCATAGAGGCCGGGTTCGGCCTGTTCTCCCAGCCGGCGCGTATCGGTGGCGAGGCGTTCGAGTATGTCCTGGACCGCCTTGCCCAGCGCATCATGGTCGGCCTCCGCCAGGTCCTTGGGGCGGTGCCCGGTCACGCCCACGCGCAGGGTGAGTCGAGGGGCAAGATAGGCATTGTCGGTCACGGCGTGTCTCCGGGCTCGTCGAAGGGATCCTCTGGGGATCGCGTCGTGGCTTACTGGAGCATAGGTGAGGTCGCCTCGTTTCGCCGGCCAGCGAGTCTGACGGCAGGCTGCTGGCGTCCAGGGCGAGCGTCTGCGGGACCAGGCTCAGGCCGGTGATGTCAGGGCGATGCAGGATAAGTCCCAGGTCCTGTGGGTAGGCGCCATGATCTTCCGCACACGCCTGCAAAGCCCCCTTGCACTGGTGCCTCGTCATGGCCGACGTGGGTGGAGCATCGACCAAAGTCTCGTCGTCACTTCCTTGCATGGGCCAGTGGGGACAACTAGATTCAGTCTCGGTGGTATGACACGTATACAGTCGCCCAGGCATGGAGCCTGTCGAAGCGATTGCGTGCATCCACCTTGCACACTCCACACGCCACAAGAGCCCGGGAGAACAACAAGATGCGCCCCAATCACTGCCAGCCGCCCGCCCGCTTCATTCGTCGTAGCCTGATCGCCGCCATGGTCGGCGTCAGCCTGTCGGCGGCCGCCCAGGCGGAAACGCTGACCTTCGCCCACGTCTACGAGACCTCGGAGCCCTACCACGAGTGGGCCGTCTGGGCCGGCGAAGAGATCGAGAAACGCACCGATGGCCGCTACTCGGTGGAGGTGCACCCAGCCTCTTCACTGGGCAAGGAAGCCGACATCAACGAGGGGCTGAGCCTCGGCACCGTCGACCTCATCTTTACCGGCAATCAGTTCGCCGGCCGTTCCTACGGTCCCATCGGCATCGCCGGTGCGCCCTACATGTTCCGCGATTTCGATCACTGGCAGGCCTACGTCGACAGCGACCTGTTCGCCGAGATCGCCCAGGGCTATGAGGACGCCACCGGCAACGTGCCGCTGGCGATGAATTACTACGGCAAGCGCCACACCACGTCCAACGAGCCGATCAATACGCCGGAGGACATGCAGGACCTGAAGATTCGCGTCCCCAACGCACCGATGTACATGATGTTCCCCGAGCAGGTCGGCGCCAATCCCACCCCGATCGCCTTCGCCGAGGTCTATCTGGCCCTGCAGCAGGGTGTCGTCGACGCCCAGGAAAACCCGCTGCCCACGATCAAGGCCAAGGCCTTCTACGAGGTGCAGGACGTCATCAACCTGACCGGTCATATCACCGACTCCCTGATCACGATTGCCGGCGGTCCGCTGTGGAATCGCCTGTCCGAAGAGGATCGGCAGATCTTCCGCGACGTCTATGAAGAGGCCGGCGAGAAGATCACCGCCGATATCGTGCAGCAGGAGCAGGACCTTGTGGCCTGGTTCGAGGAGCAGGGCGTCACCGTCAACGAGGTCGACACCGCACCGTTCCGCGAGGCGGTGATGCCGGCTCACAACGGTGACGCGGCGACCTGGGACCAGGAAACCTACGATCGCCTCCAGGCTATCGGCCAGTAAACGACGGAGGGGAGGGCGCCGTGCGCCCTCCCGCGGGAGATCCTTCATGACCCGATCTGACGTGAGTGACCCTGGCGTCGAACACGAGACCACCAGCGCCTTCGAGGTGCCCGATGACGACGACCGGATCCGGCCGGGTGACTACGGCATCGAGGACTATCTAACGCTGGTGGTCTTCTGGCTGCTGGCGTTGGACGTCTTTGTTCAGTTCTTCAGTCGCTACGTGCTCGGCAACTCCATCGCCTGGACCGAGGAAATCGCCCGCTACCTGCTGGTGGCGGTGGGCTTTCTCGGCAGCGCCATGGCCGCCCGCAAGGGCTCGCATATCGCCGTGGAATTCTTCTATCGCTACCTGTCGGAGCCCACCGCCCGGGTCATGTGGACCCTGGTGGATCTGGTGCGTATCGCCTTTCTCGGCATGCTGGCCTGGATCACCTGGCAGCTGGCCCAGCGCACCAACTCGATGATGGTGTCGGTGGACCTGCCCAAGAGTCTGCTCTACTACGTGGTGCTCTTCGGGGTGGTGCTGATGCTGGTGCGCTCGATCCAGCTGGCGGTGCGTCACTGGCGCACCGGCGAGAGTGAATTGATGTGTCGCGATGAAGACGACTGAGCGCCACGAACAAGGAACAACCCCATGACTGAAGCAATGATCAGTGCCCGGCGCGGATCGCCAGTGCCCCCGGTGGTGGCGGCACTGGCGGTCGTCGGCTGCATCGCGCTGGCGTTTTTCGAGAACTACCTTTCGTTTCTGTTTGCCGCCCTGTTTACCCTGCTGGTCTGCGGGGTGCCCATCGCCATCAGCCTGGCCGGCTCCTGCCTGATGTACGTTCTGCTGACCGGGCGCGTGCCCGACGTGGTCGTGGTGCACCGCATGGTCAACGGTATCGACAGCTTCCCGCTGCTGGCGATTCCGTTCTTCATCCTCGCCGGCAACCTGATGAACAACGGCGGCATTACCACCCCCATCTTTGACTTCGCCAAGGCGCTGATGGGTTGGATGCGTGGGGGCCTGGGCCACGTCAACGTCGGGGCCAGCATTGTCTTTTCGGGGATGTCCGGTGCCGCCGTGGCCGATGCCGGTGGCCTCGGCACCATCGAGATCAAGGCCATGCGCGACGCCGGCTATGATCAGGAGTTTGCCGTAGGCATCACCGCAGCGTCCTCGACCATCGGCCCGATCATTCCGCCAAGCCTGCCCATGGTGATCTACGGGGTGATGGCGTCGGTCTCGGTGGGGCAGTTGTTCGCCGCCGGCCTGGTGCCGGGGCTGCTGATGGGTCTGACGCTGATGGTGATGATCACCTGGCTGTCGCGGCGTCGCGGCTACAAGCGTGACGCGCGGTTCTCGGTCTCGGTGCTGGGCAAGACGTTCTCGCGGGCCTTCCTGTCGCTGCTGACCCCGGTGATCATCGTCGGCGGCATCGTCACTGGTGCCTTTACCCCGACCGAGGCGGCGATCGCGGCGGTGGTCTATGCGCTGATTCTGGGGGGACTGGTCTACCGTACCCTGACCTGGCGGCGACTGTTGAAGGTCAGCATGGAAACCATCGAGACAACGGCGGTGATCCTGTTCATCGTTGCCGGCGCCTCGATCTTTGCCTGGATCCTGACCAGCAACCAGGTCACCCAGCACGTCATGGGGCTGCTGGGACCCTTCCAGGACAATCCCATTGCCGTGCTGCTGATCATCAACTTGGTGCTGATCGTGGTGGGCTGCTTCATGGAGACCATCGCCGCCATCACCATCCTGGTGCCGGTGCTGCTGCCGGTAGCGGTGGCCTCCGGGGTGGATCCGGTGCACTTTGGTGTGATCATGGTGCTCAACCTGATGATCGGTCTGTTGACCCCGCCGGTAGGCATGGTGCTCTACGTGCTGTCGCGGGTGTCGCATATCTCCTTCGAGAAGTGCATGCGCGGCACCCTGCCTTTCCTGATCCCTCTGGTGGTGGCGCTGTTGCTGGTGACCTTCATTCCGGCGATTTCGCTGTGGTTGCCGACGCTGGTCTACCGCTGAGTCCCGGGTCGCCGCTGCGGCGGTGACGCGGTATGGCCGAGTCAAGGCGGCGCCAAGTGATCGGCGCGCGCCTTGCGGCTCTTATCCCCCTCACAAGGAATCCCCATGAGTGCCAGTCAATACGAGGCCTGTCGGGTCGATTACAAGGATCTGCATCGCTTTATCGAACAGGCGCTGGCGGCTGCCGGCGCCGATCAGGCCTCCCGGGAAGCGGTGGCCAAGGCGTTGGTCACTGCCTCGCTGATGGGCACCGACAGCCACGGCCTGAGGCTATTGCCGCACTACCTCAACGCCCTGCAAGGCGGGCGGATCAAGGGCAGCCCGACGCCGAGCATCAAGCAGCGTCTGGCCGGCACTGCGGTACTGGACGCCGATGATGGCTTCGGCCACCTGGCCGGGTATCGGGCCATCGATCATGCCGTCAGCATGGCCCGGGAGGTCGGCATCGGTGCGGTGGCGGTCGGCAACTCGTCGCACTTCGGTGCCGCCGGCTGCTACGCCCTCGCCGCGGCAGAGCAGGGCATGCTCGGCATGGCCTTTTGCAATTCCGATCCGTTCGTCCTGCTCCACGGTAGTCAGCGGGCCTTCCACGGCACCAATCCGATCGCCTTCGCTGCACCGGTGGCCGGCGAGGATCCGTATCTGCTGGACATGGCCACCAGCTCGGTGCCCATGAATCGGGTGCAGCAGTATGCGGCCATCGGACGGCCCTTGCCGGCGGACATCGCCGCGACCAGCGACGGCAGCACGACCACCGATGCCCGCCAGGTCAGCGCCTTGTTGCCGGTAGGTGGCGCCGGCTTCGGTTTCAAGGGGGCCGGGCTCGGTGGCATGGTCGAGGTGCTGAGTTCGACCCTGGCCAACATGGTCCACGGTTTTCGCCTGCTGCCGATGGGCGGGCCGGACATGTCGACTCCCCGCGGCGTCGGCCACTTCTTTCTGGTGATGGACCCGGGCGCCTTCGAGGAGCGCAGCGCCTTCGAGCGTCGCCTGGCCGAGTACCTCAAGGATCTGCGCGAGATGACGCCGGTAGAGGGTCAGCGGGTGCTGGCGCCGGGGGATCGCGAGTGGCAGACCCGCGATGAGCGCAAGCAGACCGGCATTCCCCTGGACCATGCCCAGCGCGACCAGTATCGCCAGATCGCCGAGCGCTTTGCGCTGACGGCGCTGACCGAGCATTGATCGAGCGCCGTCGAGGTTTGGCCTGGCCCGGGGGGTGAGTGTGCCGCAGTGACGCCTTGCTGCCCAGGGGGTGCGCCTTGCAGTACCATGTGCGCCGTGTCCCGGAGACGCTCCGGGTGATGGATCGAGGGAGACCCGCGTCGATGAGCAAATATCGGGTGGAGCGCAAGACGCTGTCCGAGCAGGTGGCCGAACAACTGGAGGCTGAAATCCTCGAAGGGCGGCTGGGCGAGAATGATCAATTGCCGTCCGAGCGTGAATTGATGGAGCAGTTCGGGGTCGGGCGCCCGGCCGTACGGGAGGCGCTGTTCTACCTGCAGCAGCTAGGCTTGATCGCGATCAACAGCGGCACTCGGGCACGGGTTATCCGGCCCACCGCCGAGGCCGTGATGGCCAGGCTGTCCGGGGTTACCCGGCAATTGTTGGCCAAACCCGAAGGGCAGCAGTACTTTCAGGAGGCCCGGGCGCTTTTCGAGGTCGCGCTGGCCCGTCAGGCGGCGCAGCACGCAAGCGATGAGGAGATCCAGGCGTTGCGCGACGCTCTGGCGCATCAGCGTTCGGTGATCGGCGATGATGCCGCCGTCAAGCGGGCCGATAACGACTTTCATGGCGTCCTGGCGAGTATCGGGCACAACCCCATCTACGACGCCATCCATCAGGCACTATCCGAGTGGCTCGATGACCGTCGCGCCCTGGCGCTGCAGCAGCCCGGGGAGGACCTGGCTGCCCTGGAGGCCCACACCGAGATCGTCGAGGCCATCGCCGCCCGGGACCCGGAAGCCGCCGAGGCCGCCATGCGACGGCACCTCGATCGTCACTACGGCACCTATATGCAGCTCAAGCAACGCCTCAAGAGTCGCCAGGACGACGCCTGAGCTGAGGGAGCGGAAGCACCCGTGCTGCACCGGGCAACGAGAACGGCCTTGGGCCAAGGGCGTGAGCCGAAGCCATACGCCGCCGCCGGATGACATCCGGCGGCGGCGTGTTATTGAAGGGTGCCTTGTTTGAGTGATCCGCCAGTTTGCCCAGGACGTTGTCAGGTCGAGGACAGGGACGAGGTCGACGCGGAAGCCGTCGAGGGGAAAGCGCTGGCCAGGCGTGGTACGTCCCGACCCTGGCGGGCGGCCATCTGTACCACCGGCGCCAGCCTTCGCTCCAGCTTCTGGGGATGATTCTGGGCGATATCTCCCAGTCGGTGGTCCAGCCATGGATTGCGGAAACGATCCAGAATGCTGTCGACGTAGTCCTCGAGTTCCATGCCCGGAAGTTCCTGATCGAGCACCGGCACCACCTCCTGGCGCAGCATCTTCTCCAGTTCGTCTCCCAGGCGGGGGTCGTCTATCGCCTGGCGAACCAGTGTCACTTCCTCGCCGAGACCGAGATCCAGGACGCGAGCGACCAGCCAGGTATGAGCCAGGTTCAAGAGGTGCAGCTTGCGCCGCTCGAAGGGACGGATATCGTCGACCAGATGTACGTCCGGGTGGGAGAACGGCATCACCAGCCCGGGCGTTTGCTGAATCGCCCAGAGGCCATAGGGCTCGGCGACGGCGCCCACCGGATCCAGCTCGGCGGAGACGATGCGGTCCACCAGGGTCACCGCCCACACGCAGTCCCGCTCGAGCCATGCCATGAAGCCATCGTCGTCGTAGTGGGCCTGTGCCAATTCCAGGATGACGTCCTTGAGCTTGAGGGCGTTGTCGGTCAGAAGCTCGCATGGCAGCAGGGTGACGCCGGGACGGCCGGCGTCGAAGCGGGTCTTCAACAGGTGCGTCAGCTTGGCGGGGAAGCTCTCGGGGCAGTCCCGCCGTGGGCCATCGCCCGCCGGGACCTGATAGCCCGCCTCGGAGGTGTTGGAGACCACGTGAGTTACCTCATCGCGAAAACGCCGCTCCACTTCGGCCCAGGCTTCGCTGGCAACCAGCGCGGTGGTGATGCTGTCGACCTGATGGGTGGTATCGATCAATTCGCCATCACGTCGGCCGCGCATCCTGACCGGGTAGACCGGGTCCCGGGCCAGGGCGTGGGCCTTGGTTCGCCCGGCCGCACGGTCCGAGCTCTGTACCGCAATGATACGGATATCACTGCCGTGTTCGTCCCGCGCCTGGCTGGCGAACAGGTCGACGTGGGCCAGCAGAAAACGGCCGATGCCGAACTGCATCAGGGTGACGGTGGTTGCGTTTTGCATGTTGCCAGTCTCTCTCAAGGGAAGCTCACAGGCTCTCTCACGGGGACGCTCACAGGCTCTCTCACAGGGACGCTCACAGGCTCTTTCACAGGAACGCTCACAAGGACACCCCGCGCTTCCAGGGAATGAAGTCGTGCTGGGCCAGCCCCACGGCGCGGGTGGTGTAGCGCCCAGAGGCGGTCTCGATGCACAGCGCCAGCAGGTCATCGGCGAGCTCGTCGATGGAGGCCTCGCCCCGGATCACCGCTCCGCTATCGAAGTCGATGATGTCCGCCATGCGGCGGGCCAGGTCCGAGTTGCTGGCGACCTTGAGGGTCGGTGCCACCGGGTTGCCCGTGGGCGTGCCGAGCCCGGTGGTGAAGATCACCAGGTTGGCGCCGGAGCCGACCAGAGCGGTAGTGGATTCGACATCGTTGCCGGGACTGCACAGCAGCGCCAGGCCGGGTCGCGTGGCGGTCTCGGTGTAGTCGAGGACCTCGACCACCGGGCTGTCGCCGCCTTTCTTGGCGGCCCCGGCGGACTTCATGGCATCGGTGATCAGACCATCGCGGATATTGCCCGGCGAGGGGTTCATCGAGAAACTCGCGCCGACGGCGTCGGCGTGGCGCTGGTAGGCCTGCATCAGCGACGAGAAACGTTCGGCGGTGGCGTCGTCGACGCAGCGCGACAGCAGTTCGTGCTCGACTCCGCAGAGCTCGGGAAATTCGCTGAGGATGCCGCTGCCGCCGAGGGCGACCAGGCGATCGATGACACCGCCCACCACCGGGTTGGCCGACAGACCCGAGAAGCCGTCGGACCCACCGCACTCCACCCCGATACGCAGGGCCGATAGCGGCGCCGGCTGACGGGTCACCTGGTTGGCCTCGCGCAGGCCATCGAAGATGGTGCCCAGGGCCTGTTCGATCAAGGCGTCTTCGCTGGTGCTGGCCTGTTGCTCGAGGTAGTGCACCGGGCGCAGGCCCTGCGGGTCCTTGCTTGCCACCGCCTGCTTGAGCATGGCGATCTGGGCCTTCTGGCAGCCAAGGCTCAGCACCGTGGCGCCGGCCACGTTGGGGTGGGTGATGTAGCCCGCCAGCAGGTTGCACAGCGCCTGGGCGTCGTCGTCGGTGCCGCCACAACCCAGGGTATGGGTCAGAAAACGCACGCCATCCACGTTGGGAAAGGGCGAGGAGGGAGGCTCGGTCACATGGCTCGGGCTATCGCCATGAAGCATCTGGCGTGCCATCTGCTTGTAGTCGCGGAAAGGGTCGTCACCCAGGGCGTCCGCTACACACTGGCGAAGCACCTCGATATTGCGGTTCTCGCAGAACACCAGCGGCACCACCAGCCACAGGTTGGCGGTGCCCACGCCACCGTCCGGACGATGGAAGCCGTCGAAGGTGTGATCTTCGAAGGCGGAAACGTCCGGTGCCTGCCAGTGCTCCCGGCGGGTGACCGGGGTATCCGAGTGGGTGAAGTGCTCCAGGTTGTCGGTGCGGATCACGCTGCCACGGGCGATCGCCCGGGTGGCCCGGCCGACGGTGACGCCGTACATGGTGACGGTGTCACCGACGGCCAGATCCTCGAGGGCGAACTTGTGCTTGTGGCGGATGGCTTCCACCAGCGTCAGGGTGTCGGCACCCTCGTCGATGCGGTGCCCCTGGGGCAGGTCGCGCAGGGCGACACGCACATTGTCGGCAGGATGGACCCGCAGGCTTTCCTGGGCGGGCTGGTCGCTGGCGATGGTCGCGTTGGACGACGCTGCCTTGTTCGATGCAGCGGTGGTCGATGACGTGGTGGTCGATGACTGTGTGGACATGGGACGGTCCTCGGCAAAGGCGTTGACGTTGTTATCGTGACGGCCTGGTGATCGGGTGCAGCAGATGACGGTGGGTGCCGTACGCCGCCTGGTGAAAGAGTGTTCGGTGCCCGTCGAAGGGGGCTCGCTGGTCCTGGCGCCGACTTATCGATCGAGGTGAATCATCGCCTTGATCACGCCGGCCTCGCCGCCGCACCACACCGGCATGGTCTCCGGCAGGGCCTCGAGCTTGGCACGATGGGTGATCATCGGGCGCACCTGGATACGGCCTTCTTCCAGCAGTTCGGTGACGCAGTCGAAGTCTTCTCGGGTGGCGTTGCGGCTGGCGAGCAGGGTCAGTTCACGGCCGTGAAAGCTCGGATCGTCAAAGCGAATGTCTGACTTGACGATGCTGACCAGCACGTAGCGGCCGCCGTGTCCGGCCAGGCCGAAGCCGGCCTCCATGGCGCTCGGATTGCCGGTGGCGTCGAACACCACGTCGGCCAGTGCGCCGTCGTTGAGACTGGCCAGGCGCGCCTGCGGATCGTCCTCGCCCACTACCAGGGTCTGCTCGAAGCCGAGCGCTTCGCGGCAGAAGGTCAGGCGTTCGGCGCTGGTATCGAGCAGCAGTACCCGTGCACCTTGGGCCCGGGCGACCTGGGCGACGCCGATGCCGATGGGGCCGGCGCCGACCACCGCCACCAGTTCATCCGCTTCCACCGCGGCCCGGCGCACCGCGTGGGCACCGATGGCTTGGCACTCGATCAGTGCCAGCTCGTCTGGTTCCAGTGCCGGGCAGGCCACCAGATGATCGACCGGAACCTTCAGCCACTCGGCCATGCCGCCGTCGCGATGGACGCCGATCACCTGCATCGCCTGGCAGCAGTTGGTCTTGCCGCGTCGGCAGGCGCGACACTCGCCACAGTGCAGGTAGGGGATCACGTACACCGGCTGGTGCTCGAGGCGGGCACGGGTCGCCTCGTCCACGTCGTCGGCAAGGGCCTCCACCGTACCGGCCAGTTCGTGCCCCAGCACCCGGGGGTAGTCGAAGTAGGGCTGGTTGCCGCCGAAGGCGTGGATATCGGTGCCGCAGACCCCGATGCGCGAAATGCGCACCAGGGCCTCGCCGCCGGCAAGCTCGGGGCGGGGGCGCTGTTCCAGGGCCATCTGCCCTGGTTCGACGCACACCGCCACGGTCATGGGCTGGTCGCGCTGGCTCATGCGTCCGAATCCGCCACGACCTTCTGGGTCTGCACCCCGAGGCCCTCGATGCCCAGGCGCATGGTCTGACCCGGACGCAGGAACACCGGCGGATTCTGGCCCAGGCCGACACCAGGCGGCGTGCCGGTGGAGATGACGTCGCCTGGCTGCAGGCTCATGAAGCGGCTCAGGTAGCTGATGAGGTAGGCCACCTGATAGACCATGGTGCGAGTATTGCCGTCCTGGTAGCGCTTGCCGTCGACCTCGAGCCACAGGTTCAGCGCCTGGGGATCTTCCACTTCATCCGGGGTCACCAGCCAGGGGCCGAGGGGACCGAAGGTGTCGCAACCCTTGCCCTTGTCCCAGGTACCGCTGCGCTCCAGCTGGAATTCCCGCTCGGATACGTCGTTGATCACGCAGTAGCCCGCCACGTGCTCGAGGGCGTCGGCTTCGTCGATATAGCGACCGCCCTTGCCGATGACCACGCCGAGTTCGACCTCCCAGTCGGTCTTGGAGGAATCGCGGGGAATGATGACGTCGTCGTCGGGGCCGCAGATGGCGCTGGTCCACTTGTTGAAGATCACCGGCTCCGGCGGCACCTCGGCGCCACTCTCGGCGGCGTGGTCGGCGTAGTTGAGGCCGATGCAGATGAACTTGCCGACCTGGCCGACGCAGGGGCCGATGCGGGTGTCGGCGGGAACCTCGGGCAGGCTTTCCAGATCGAGGCCGGCGATGCGCGCCAGGCTGTCACGTCCGAGGGCCTCTCCGGCAACGTCATCGATGACGCCGGACAGGTCACGGACACGTCCGTTGGCGTCGAGAATACCGGGAGCTTCCTGGCCGGGGGCGCCGAATCGCAGCAGTTTCATGGGGTGTCCTTTGTCGTTGATTGGATGGATAAGGTCGATGGATAGGGTCGATGGATTGATGTCGTTGTGTCGTCTTTTACGCTAGCCAGCCACCGTCGATGATCTGGCTGGTGCCTGTGGTATACGCCGATTCATCCGAGGCCAGATAGACGGCCAGTGCGGCTATTTCCTCGGGCCTGCCCAGGCGTCCCATTGGCTGGCGGTCGAGGAAGGCCTGGCGCACCTGGGCTTCGTCCTGTCCCTGAGCCTCGGCCTGGGCGCGAATACGCTGCGCCAGGGAGGGCGACTCCACGGTACCCGGACAGATGGCGTTGCAGCGGATGCCGTGGGTCACGTAGTCCGCCGCCACCGAGCGCGTCAGACCGATGACGGCGGCCTTGCTGGTGCCGTAGGCAAAGCGTCCGGCAACACCCTTCAGGCTGCTGGCGACCGACGCCATGTTGATGATGCTGCCACCACCGGCCTCCAGCATACCGGGAAGAAAGGTCGAGATGGTGTGGTACATGGCGGTGACGTTGATCGCCATGGAGCGATCGAAGTCCTCGATGGAGCACTCCAGCAGGCTGCCGCTATGCACGTAACCGGCACAGTTGAACAGGATGGTCGGTGTCGGAATCTTCGCCCCCAGCTCGGCGATCGCCGCAGGGTCGGTCACATCCAGGGTGTGGCAGCGGACACCCCGGCGATCTGCCAGATCCTCAAGCTTGGCCGGATCGAGGTCGGTGGCGTGGACCTCCGCGCCCTCGGCGATAAAGCGCTCGACGGTGGCGCGACCGATGCCCTGGCCGGCGGCGGTGATCAAGGCGGTCTTTCCTGACAGACGCATGATGTCTCCTGTTGGCAGGGGCGACGAGGTTGTTGTCATGGCGGCGAAACATCAGGTGTCGTAGTGACGAAGGCCTGGTGCTCTCCCTCTAGCTGAAGCCTGCTGGTGCCGCGGGTTTTCGCTAGGTGGTATGACAGGCTGCTAGCATGACGTTATCCGTAGTATGGCGCAGGTTGGCTGGATTGCAATTGGCGCCAAGGGCCGACTTTGGTCGCAAAGGATCAAGAGAGCCGGGGTAGCGGAATATGGCCGATAGCAAAGAGCGGGGACGGATAACGCTTGTCCGCGGGAAGAGGGCGCCGAGAACATAAAAAAAGGCGGCCGGGGAGGGCCGCCAGGAGGGCAGGGAACGCAAGAAGGATGGCGGATATCGCTGCCGAGAGACATCCTTCTCTCGGGGCAGCCCCTATGCCACTTCTGGACTCCGGGGCGAATCCAGTGGCTCGCCGGTAGACGTACCCTGCAAGGCCATAGGGTGACGCAGGGTCACCGCCATCGCTTCATGCTCGGTGGTGCCAGGTGCTTGTCTTGCCGGCCTTCGTGCTACTGGGTATCGGGTGTTTATATGTCTATACGGCCGGCTGCGGTTCGCATGTGCACGTACCGCACGTTTCTACATAGCACCTTTCATTGGCACCTTTAGGCACCATATTCCAGATGGTCCCCGTTCCTGACTCTGACTCCCTGGCCGATGGTTCAGGCCCTGGACTGTCGGAACGGGGCCAGACAGGCGATCAGCCGTCGTTGCCAAGCTGGGACTGGGTGCCGCCACCGGCGTCGTCGCCGGCGCCCTTGCCGGCGGTCAGTACCGGGTAGTACTGGGTAAAGACGAAGTCATCGGCAGCCGCCGCCGCGTGGCAGGCGTTGCAGGCTGCGGTGGGGAAGGCCGCCGCAGTCTCCTTGAGGCTCGAGTGGTCCGGCGTCGAGAAGCTGTAGTAGGCCCAGTTGCCGGGCTCGTCCGGGAAGTGCTCGCTGCTCTTGATGGTCGCCTCGAGGCCGATGTATTCGCCCATGAAGTAGCCGTTGCCGCTGGCCGCCTGCTTGCTGCCGACGCTGATCAGCTCCTTGATCATGATGGCGCCATCGCGGAATTCACCGGTTTCCTTCCAGTGGTCCCAGCTTTCCGGATCGATGTAGACGGCGTGGAACTCGGGGAACGGCGCCTTGCCGTTGTTCATGTCATTGGGCGTGAGCGGGGTGCCGACGAACACCCATTCGCGGAAGCCGGTGGGGCGCGTGAGCTCCCCGTCGGTGATCTCGAAGTAGGTCTCGGCGACCGCGTCAAAGGCGATCAGGCTGGCGCCCATGGCGGCGGCGATGGCGGTGAGACGGGAAATCCTGAGCATGGTCTGTCCTCCTTGGTCACCGAGGCGCACCTGGACGCATCCATCCACGGGTGCTGCGCTGACGGCGACGAGTCACGGCAAGGGCGGCGCAGGCTTCTTGGGTGGCCTTTGGCTTGCTCCCTGTCCTTTATCCGGGCCTTGAGGCCCTTGTCTGATGATGGTCGATGTTCCTTGGTCCCCTCGCTCGCGCGATTGCAGCGATGACGTTGCCGGTCTTGTTCCTGACCTTGCGTTGTTCCTGACCTTGCATTCGCGATGTAACGCGCCTTGCGCAAGAACAACCGTCATATGTCGATTCACTGACTGACCTCGGCGGGAGGGGTCTTGAAGGTATATGTCAGGCCCATGTCACTCGCCATGTCCGGCGCGGGAACTCGCATACCGCATGCGCGAATGCTTGAGTAGCAGCGCGTAATGGCACAGTTGGCGGCCTGAAACAAAAAAGCCTCGCCGAGGGCGAGGCAGAAGGGAGATGTCGGTTCGTGCGGGTCTTGCGTGGTGTCAGCCGCGCTGGTGGGCGAGCCAGGCGCGGATACCGTAGGTCCAGGGGGGCAGCTGGTCGGAGCGTTCGACGCGATTGACCAGAGCGCCCAGGCTAGGCGTCGAGATGGTGACCACATCACCCAGGTGATGGGTAAAGCCCTGGCCGGGCCCGTCGCGGTCCTGAATCGGCGAGAACATGGTGCCGAGGAACAGCATGAAGCCATCGGGGTACTGGTGATGCGCGCCGATGGTCTGGCCCACCAGGTCCAGCGGGTCGCGACTGATCTCGCGCATGTCGCTCTGGTCCTCGAGCAGGAAGTCGTCGTCGTTGCCTTCGATGCGCAGGCTGACCATGGCCGAGCGCACGTCGTCGATCGAGAAGTGGTCATCGAACAGGCGAATGAAGGGCCCGATGGCACAGGAGGCGTTGTTGTCCTTGGCCTTGCCAAGCAGCAGGGCACTGCGTCCTTCGACATCGCGCAGATTGACGTCATTGCCCAGCGTCGCGCCGCGGGCGTTGCCTTGTGCATCCACCGCCAGCACGATCTCGGGCTCGGGGTTGTTCCAGCGCGATGACGGGTGCAGCCCCACCGCCGCGCCCTGGCCCACCGCGGACAGCGGCTGCGACTTGGTGAAGACCTCGGCGTCGGGGCCGATGCCGACCTCCATGTACTGGGACCAGGCGCCACGGGACTGAAGCTCGGCCTTGAGCGCCATGGCCTCGTCGGAGCCGGGACGGATCTTCGACAGGTCACCGCCGATCACGCGCTTGAGTTCCTCGCGCAGCTCGCCGGCGCGGGCGGCGTCGCCACCGGCCTGCTCCTCGATGACGCGTTCCAGCAGGCTGACCGCGAAGGTCACTCCACAGGCCTTGATCGCCTGGACGTCGCAGGGCGCGAGCAGGTGCGGGGCGCGCTGGGGTGTCTGGCAGGAATTTTCCAGCAGGCTGTCCAGGCTACCCAGGGACTCGCCCTCGGCGTTGGCGATCAGCTCGGCGGCGTCGTCGCGTTCGAGCAGGTCGGCCATGACATTGATGGTGGCCGACAGGTCGATAAGCTGGCCATCGCGAACGGTTACCAGGACGGGGCCTTGCTGGTCGTCGCGCCACACTCGGCCGACCAGCAGGGCACGGTCGGCGTCGTCGGGCAGGATGTCGCGGGCGGTAAGGCGGGGACTCATGTTAGGGCCTCTGTCTGTTGAAAAGGGGAAGTCGATGGCTCAGCGCTGCATTCTCGGCAGGATACGCCCGGGGCTCATCAGGCCGCGGGGGTCCAGCAGGCGCTTCAGGCCACGCATGATGTCGTGCTCCGGCGCCGACAGGCTTTCGAGGAAGTAGGGCTGCTTGACGCGACCGATGCCGTGCTCGGCGCTGATGCTGCCGTCGAACTCGGCGACAATGGCAAACAGCTGCTCTTCCAGCTCATGCAGTAGACTGCGCTTGTCGTCGTCGTCCAGATGCGCCGGCGGCAGGATATTGAAGTGCAGGTTGCCATCGCCGACGTGGCCGTAGGCGATGACCTGAGAGTCCGGCGAGGCCTCGGTGATCGCCGCCTCCGCCTGGTCATGGAAGGCGGTAAGCTGGGAGATCGGCAGCGAGACGTCGGTACGCAGGTGCTCGCCGCGGCGCTGCTGGCCTTCCAGCATGGCCTCGCGCAGCTGCCATAGCTGGGCCGCCTGGGTATCGCTTGTGGCCAGCACACCATCCTCCAGCAGGCCGTCCTCGAGTCCTCGCTCGAATAGCGCCTCGATCATGCTGTCGAGATCGGCAGGCCCGCTGGCGGCGACTTCCATCAGCACGTACACCGGGTGGGGTGCATCCAGCGGGTCCGGCAGTGAGGGATCGGCCTCCAGGGCAAGCTCCATGCAGGCCCGCGGAATCAGCTCGAAGGCGGTCAGCAGGTCGCAGCAGCTGCGTCTTGCCTGGGCGTAGAGTTTCAGCACCGAGGCCACGTCGGGGCAGCCGATCAGCGCCGTGCGTGTTACCTGGGGACGAGGGTAGAGCTTGAGTACCGCGCCGGTGACGATGCCCAGGGTACCCTCGGCACCGATGAACAGCTGCTTCAGGTCGTAGCCGGTGTTGTTCTTGTGCAGTGCCTTCATGTCGTCGAGCAGACGGCCGTCCGGCAGTGCTACCTCGATACCCAGTACCAGCTGGCGCATCATGCCGTAGCGCAGCACGTTAAGGCCGCCGGCGTTGGTGGCGATATTGCCGCCGATCTGGCAGCTGCCCTGGGCGCCGAGGGCCAGCGGAAAGGTGCAATCCTCGGCCTCGGCGGCGTCCTTGATGGTCTGCAGTACGCAGCCGGCGTCGACGCTCACGGTGAAGTTGATCGGATCGATGGAGCGAATTTTATTAAGCCGCTCCAGGCTGATGACCAGCTCCGGTGTCTGGCTGTCCGGCAGGGCACCTTCGACCAGACCGCTGCCGCCGCCCTGGGGGACCACCGGAATATCGTGGCGATGGCAGTAGCCGAGTACCTGCGCCACCTGCTCAGAGGTCGCCGGGCGAGCCACCGCCAACGGCAAACCGCCGCGGGCGCCGGCCCAGTCGACCCGATAGCGCTCGAGGTCGTCTGTCAGCACGCCGGTGCTGCCCAGGGTCTCTCGCAGAAAGGTCAGCAGGTCGTCGTTGGCGCTCATCGGGGGCTTCTCCGCTCGGCGGGCGGCCAGGGGCCGCCCAGGTTGTTCAAGTTCGGGGTTATCGGAACCACAGCACCACTCCCGGGAACAGCAGGAACACGACCAGCAGTGCCACCAGGGTGAAGTAGAAGGGCAGCAGGCTCTTGACCAGGCTTTCCATGCCGACCTTGCCGACGCCACAGCCGACATAGAGCACGGTGCCCACCGGCGGGGTGATCAGGCCGATACCCAGGATGAAGGACATCAGCACGCCGAAGTACACCGGGTCGATGCCAAGCTTCACTACCACCGGCGTCATCAGCGGTGCCAGGATCACCATGGCCGGTGTCAGGTCCATGAAGAAGCCCACCACCAGCAGGAAGGCCGACAGGATCAGCAGCAGCAGAAGCTTGTTCTCGGTGATGGCCGACAGGCTCACTACCAGTTGCTGGGGAATCATGTTGGCGGTCAGAAGCCAGGCCAGCACGCTGGCGAAGGCCAGCAGCAGCATGACCACACCTGTCAGTCGACCGGTGCTCACGCACAGCTCGAAGAAGCGCTTGAGCGACAGGCTGCGATAGACGAAGAAGGACACCGCGAAGGCATAGACCAGCGCGATGGCGGCGCTCTCGGTGGGGGTGAAGACCCCGGTGAGGATGCCACCGACGATGATCACCGGCAGCAACAGCGCCAGGATGGCGTCCTTGAGGGCACTGGCGAGCTCCGGGAAGGAGAAGGTCTGGCCCTTGCCGTTCTTGCGTGACTGCACGTAGGTGGTGGCCGCCAGTCCCAGGGTGATCAGGATGCCGGGCACGATGCCGGCCAGGAACAGCTGGGAGATCGAGGTGTTGGTGACCACGCCGAACAGGATCATCGGGATCGACGGCGGGATGATGATGCCGACCACCGAGGCCGCGACCACGATGGCGGTGGCCATGGGCGCGCTGTAGCGATGCTGCTTCATCGGCTCGATCATCATGCTGCCGACCGCCGAGGCGTCGGCCACGGCGGAGCCGCTGATGCCGCCGAAGAACATCGAGGTCATCACCGCCACCTGACCCAGACCGCCGGCGACGAAGCCGACCATGGCGCTGGCCAGTCGGACCAGACGGGTGGCGATGCCGCCTTCGCTCATCACCTCGCCGACCAGGATGAACAGCGGGATGGCCAGCAGCGGAAAGGAGTCCAGGCCGTTGACTGCCTGGGCGACGATGGGCGATAGCGAATAGTCGGAATAGAAGAAGATGAACAGACTGATGGCGCCGAGGCCAAACGAGATCGGCATGCCAATGACGATGCAGATGGCAAGCCCGATAAGGATGCTCCACAGGATCATGGTTCGGACCTCCTGAGCAGGGCCACCAGGGCCAGGGTGTTGGCGATCAGGGTCAGCCCTGCCATCACCGGCATGGCGCTATAGAGCCAGGTCTTGGGGATGCCGAGCATGGGGGTGGCGCTGGTATAGCCGGAGATCAGCTCCTTGAAGCCGAGCAGGATGCAGATGCAGACGAGGTAGATCACCGCCACGGCGGTCAGTCCCAGCACGCGGCGCAGCCCGGCCGGGGCCAGGTCCTTGAAGTAGGTCACCGCCACGTGTTCCTTCTCGAGGCTGCCGAGCCCGGCGCCAAGCAGTACCAGCCAGATGAACAGCACCCGGGACAGCTCCTCGGCCCAGGCGTAGGAGGTATTGAGCACGAAGCGACCGAAGACATTGGCGGTCACGCAGAACACCACGCCGAGCACCAGCAATCCGACGGCGATGCGCAGCGTGGTAATCAACCACCCCAGGAGTCCCGGGGTGGAAGTGGAGGATAGGGTGGTCATGGGTCACCTCCGTGGTGACGACGACCCCGCCGCGAACAGCGGCGGGGTCGGGCTAGGGCTTACTGGGAAACAGCGCGGATATCGTCGATCAGCTCTCCGCCGATCTTCTCGCGCCACTCGTCATAGACCGGCGACAGGGTCTCTTGGAAGGTGGCCACCTGTTCCGGGGTCAGCTCGGTGATGTTCATGCCCTCGTCCATCAGCTCCTGCTTGATCTGGTCGTTGAGGGTGCGGCTGACTTCACGCTGGTAGTCGCCCATCTGCTTGGCGGCGTCGGACAGCAGATCCTGATAGCCCTCGGGCAGACGGCTCCAGAAGCGCTCGGAGACCAGGGTGATAAAGGGCGTGTAGACGTGGTTGGACTCGGTGGCGTAGTCCTGCACTTCGTTGAACTTGGACGACTGAATGGTGATCCAGGGGTTCTCCTGGCCGTCGACCACGCCCTGCTCGAGGGCGGTGAACAGCTCGGCGAAGGACATCGGCGTCGGGTTGGCGCCCAGGGTCTTCCAGATATCCAGGTGGATCGGGTTCTGCATGGTCCTGACCTTGAGGCCATCCAGATCCTCGGGCGAGGCCACCGCGTTCTGGCTGTTGGTCAGCTGGCGATAGCCGTTCTCGGCCCAGCCGAGGGCCTTGAGGCCATTGGTGCTGGCGGTTTCCAGCATGCGATCACCGATCTCGCCGTCGAGCACCTCGTCGGCCACTTCCGGAGTGGGGAACAGGAACGGCAGGTCGAAGACCGCGAACTCCGGGAACATGTTGACCAGCGGCGACGTGGACGGCGAGGTCATCTCCAGGGTGCCGGACTGCAGCGCGCTGACCGCCTGGAGGTCATCGCCTAGCTGTGCGCTGTGGAACAGCTCGACCTGGATATGACCGTCACTGCGCGCCTCGACGATGTCCTCGAAGTACTCGAGGCCACGGTACTGGGCGCCGGACTGGGTGGTGCCGATGCTGAACTTGAGGGTGTAGTCGTTGCCGTCACCCTCGGCCACGGGTCCGTCGACCTCGGGGATCGGCGGCATCTCGCTGGCGGCCTGGGCGGTGGCAACACCACCCAGCGTCAGGCTGCCGATGGTCAGGGCGGCGATGGCCGCGCCCAGGCGGCGACGGGTGAAGGGGGCGACGGACGTTGTGATTGTTGTCATGCTTCTCTCCAATTTGCGTGGCGTGCTGGCCATTGCGTAGCGCTCTGGCCCTTGCTTGGCGTGCTGGCCAGCGGCCCCGGGAAGCGTTTCGTCCCGGGGCCGCTGGCCGGTGGAGCGGCTCAGGCGTCTTGCCAGGCCGCGCCTTCGGGGTAGCGATGCATCTCGAGGGACTCGGGCTTCATGGTGATGCTGTAGCCCGGCGCCTCGGGCACCAGGTAGCGACCCTGACGGATACGCACCGGGTCGACAAAGTGCTCGTGCAGGTGGTCGACGTACTCCAGCAGGCGACCTTCCAGTGAACCGGAGACGGCGATGTAGTCGAACAGGGAGATGTGCTGGGTGTATTCGCATAGGCCCACGCCACCGCCGTGGGGGCAGATCGGCACGCCGTACTTGGCCGCCAGCAGCACCACGATGATGACCTCGTTGAGCCCGCCCAGACGCGCCGCGTCGAGCTGACAGAAGTCGATGGCGCCTGCCTGCAGCAGCTGCTTGAACATCACCCGGTTGTGGCAGTGCTCACCGGTGGCGACGCCGATGCCACCCTCCAGGCCGCCCCTGAGGCGACGACGGATCTCGGCGTGACCGAGGATGTCGTCGGGGCTGGTGGGCTCCTCGATCCAGTGAGGATTGAACTCGGCCAGACGGCGCATGTTGACGATGGTCTCGTCCACATCCCACATCTGGTTGGCGTCCATCATCAGGGTGCGTTGTTCGCCGATCTCCTCGCGCAGGATCGCCGCGCGCCGGCGATCTTCCTCGATGTCGCCACCGACCTTCTGCTTGAAGTGCTGCCAGCCCTCGGCCAGGGCTTCGCGGCACAGTCGACGCATCTTTTCCTCGGAATAGCCAAGCCAGCCCGCGGAGGTGGTATAGCCGGGGTAGCCCTCGGCCTTCATCTCGGCCTCGCGCTCGCCCTTGGTGCCGGCCTTGCGACGCAGCAGGGCGATGGCCTCCTCGGGGGTGATGGCGTCGGTGACGAAGCGGAAGTCCAGGCAGCGCACCAGCTGTTCCGGGCTCATGTCGACCAGCAGCTTCCAGATCGGCTTGCCTTCACGCTTGGCCCACAGGTCCCAGATAGCATTGACCAGGGCGGCGCTGGCCAGGTGCATCACGCCCTTCTCCGGACCCAGCCAGCGCAGCTGGCTATCGCCACTGGTCAGCTCGCGCCAGAAGGTGCCCATGTCGGCGGTGATGTCCTCGAGCTTGCGGCCCACCAGGGTGGGTGCCAGGGCGTTGACCGCAGCGACACAGAGATCATTGCCGCGGCCGATGGTGAAACTCAGACCGTGGCCCTCGTCTTCCTGATCGGTGTGCAGGATGACGTAGGTGGCCGAGTAGTCCGGTGCCTCGTTCATGGCATCGGAGCCATCGAGCTGGCGTGAGGTGGGGAAGCGGATATCGCGGGCGTCGACCCGAGTGATGGTGGTCATGCTGGCGGCCTTGTGGTGAATATTGTTGGTTGTCCGACGAGTGGCCAGGGAAAGCATCATGGGCGTCGATCAGCGGTTGGCTGCTTGCGGAAAGTGCCTGCCTCTCTGGTTGCTCTCCCGTTCCTCTGTTGCTGCTGTCTCGTCGTTCTATTGTCAGTGAGGGCAGTCTAAACAGAGCGCTAAAAGAACGGCCAATCCAAGTTTTTGGCCATTTGATAACCTCAGGTTATCATGTGTTTTTCAATCATCGGGATGATGCGCTACATGCCCCATGACAGCGGTATTCACGCCAAGACGTGGCTACGGATCAGGCATATGGTATTGCTGGTTGCCTTGGACGAAAGTCGTAACATGCACGCGGCTGCAAGGCAGCTGAACATCAGCCAGCCGGCGGCCAGCAAGATGCTCAAGGACATCGAGGGATTTCTCGGAATACCGCTGTTTCTGCGTGAGCCCGGGCGGATGGAACCGACCGACGCCGGTGTGACGGTATTGCGCTATGCACGGCGTCTGCTCAACGACACCGATCGGCTGGTCGAAGAACTGGCTTCACTGCGCGAAGGTGGGCACGGTCGGCTGGCGCTTGGCTCGGTACCCGGTGCCGCCCCGGTGATGTTGCCAAGGGCCATGGCGGAGCTGAAGTCGCACCGGCCGCGGCTCGCCATCTCGTTGATCGAGAACTCCAGCGATCGACTGCTGGTGGATCTCGAATACAAGCTGCTCGACGCCGTCATCGGCCGCTACACCGAGCCGTCCCAGCGTCATCTGTTCGACTTTCTGCCGCTCAAGGAGGAGCCAGTGTCGGTGGTGGCGCGACCCGACCATCCGCTGTGTCAGGGGACGCCTGAGTTGGCCGAGGTGGTGCGCTGGCCCTGGGTGCTGCACCCCATGGCGAGCCCCATGCGCGGGTTGTTCGAGGCGGCCCTGGCCGAGGCCGGCGTCGCCTCGCCGCGCAACGTCATCGAGACCACCTCCACCCAGGCCTCGCTTCAGCTGGTGGCGAGTACCGATACCCTGTCGCTGTTGCCAAGCTCGGTGGTCAAGACCACCTTCTCTCAAGGCCGTTTCGCGGTACTGCCGCTGACCATCGGTGAGCCGCTGGGCTACTACGGCGTGCTCACGCGCAAGGGCGAGCCCTGGCCTGAACTGCTGACCGAGTTTGTCGCCAGCCTGGTCGGAGAAGAGGATGCGCCCTGAGCAATATCGTGGGCAGGAATGATCGTGGGCGTGAAAGGATGTTTCTGGGATGTCTTGGCCAATAAGTTGGGCGTTTCATGCCGGCAATGATGACCAGAATATTCGCTGAATAAGCGTGAAATGTCACCGATTATGGATCGGATATGATTGCAAAGGCAGGAGGGAATGGTAGCGGGAGGATGTCTGGATAGGTAGTTGGATAGGTGTCTTGATAAGCGACGTGATGTGGGGGTAAGTGTGCCAATAGCCGTCGTTGAATCATGAGCCAAGGCCATCGTTCCCTGCAGGTCTTTATCATGCGATACGGACCGAAGGACGATGACAGAAAGGCGGGGCCAGAAAGACCGGGACAGAATGACAAGAACAAGAAAAAGAAGACGAGACAGGAGGCGCCGATGATCGGCGCCTCCGTCCGTTCGCTTCAACCATGGCTTCAGCTACGTGTTCAGCCAGGTCTTCAGCCACGTCTTCAGCCATGTTTTCAGCGATGTCTTCAACGACGTCGGTTCAAGACCCTTGGTTGAAGACGTGTGCCAGGCGGTTTACGCCTCGCGCTTGCCATCCACCAGGCGGCTGACGTTCAGTGGGTTGCCATCCTTGAGCGCCTGCGGCAGCAGGGCGTCCGGCAGGTTCTGATAGCACACCGGGCGCAGGAAGCGGTGGATGGCGGCGCTGCCGACCGAGGTGGTGCGCGAGTCAGAGGTCGCCGGATAGGGGCCACCGTGGACCATGGCGTGGCACACCTCGACCCCGGTGGGCCAGCCGTTGGCCATCACCCGACCGGCACGCCGCTCGAGGATCGGCAGCAGGCCACGGGCCGCGTCGATGTCGCCGTCGTCCATCTGCAGGGTCGCGGTCAGCTGGCCCTCGAGGCCCTCGGCCAGTGCCTTGACCTCGTCCAGGTCGGCACACTCGACCACCAGCGAGGTCGAACCGAACACCTCGGCCTGCAGCGCCTCATCATTGAGGAAGTCGCTGGCCTTGGCCACGAACAGGCCGGCCTGGCACTGGTTGGGTCCGTCGCCCTGGGGGCCGCGCGCCACTTCACGGGCCTTGTCGCTGCCGCCCAGGGTGTTGACTCCCTGGGTGTAGGCGTCGTGGATGCCCGGCGTCAGCATGGTCTGTGCGCCGGCACCCTTGACCGCTTCGGCGGCGGCCTCGACGAAGCCGTCCAGCGCCTCGCCCTTGACCGCGATCACCAGCCCCGGGTTGGTGCAGAACTGGCCGGCCCCCATGGTCAGCGAGCCGACGAAGGCCTCACCCAGCTCCTTGCCACGGGCCTTGAGCGCCTCGGGCAGCAGGAACACCGGATTGATCGAGCTCATCTCGGCGTACACCGGGATCGGCTCGGGACGCGCCTGGGCGGTCTTCATCAGGGCGGTACCACCGCTGCGCGAGCCGGTGAAGCCCACCGCCTTGATCCGCGCGTCGCTGACCAGGCCCTGGCCGACCTCGCGACCGGAACCGAACAGCAGCGAGAACACGCCTTCCGGCAGTTCACAGCGGGCCACCGCCTTCTGCAGCGCGCGGCCGACCAGCTCGGAGGTGCCGGGGTGGGCGGAGTGGGCCTTGACCACGACCGGACAGCCGGCGGCCAGGGCGGAGGCGGTGTCGCCACCGGCCACCGAGAACGCCAGCGGGAAGTTGGAAGCGCCGAACACCGCCACCGGACCCAGCGCGATATGGCGCTGGCGCAGGTCGACCCGCGGCATCGGTTCACGGTCCGGCAGGGCCGGATCGTGCCGCACGTCGAGCCATTCGCCGGCGCGCACCACCGAGGCGAACAGGCGCAGCTGGCCGCAGGTACGGCCGCGCTCGCCCTGCAGACGTGCCTGGGGCAGGCCGGACTCCTGCATGGCGCGCTCGATCAGGGTGTCACCGAGCGCCTCGATCTCGTCGGCGATGGTCTCGAGAAAGGTCGCACGGGCCTCGAGGCCGGTCTCGCGGTAGCTATCGAAGGCCGCCCAGGCCAGTTCGCAGGCGCGCTCGACCTCGGCCTTGGAACCTGCCTTGTAGCCAGGCTCGAGGGTCTCACCGGTGGCCGGATTGACGGCGTGGATGGGCTCGCCCTTGGCCTCGACGGCCTGGCTGCCGATCAGCTGCTTTCCTTCCAGAGTCATGTTGGCTCCTTTTCGCTTGCGGGGATGGGGTTGTCGGTTTGCTGTCTGGTACCAGTGTCAACGCCGGCTCGACCTGCGTTCAATGCTCGTGTCGTCATTGTTCGGGACAGTCGAAGCCTGTCTCCGGTCGATTACATCGGCGTGACGCTGGTCTGTTCTTCGTCCTCGGTGGGCGGCGCCAGCGGATTACGCAGTGGACGCCCGAAGGCCGGTAGCTCGATCTCGTAGCGCTCGCCCGGTTTGACACTGACACCGTCGGCGAAGCTCAGGGTGGCGGTGCCGAAAAAATGGACGTGGACGTCACCGGGCCGACGGAAACCTGGGTACTTGAAGTGGTGGTGCTCCAGGTTGGCGATGCTGTGCGCCATGTTGTCCTCGCCGGTCAAAAACGGCTTCTCCCACAGGGTCTCGCCGTCTCTGGTGATACGCGAAGTACCCTCCAGATGAGAGGGTAGTTCACCGATCAGCAGTTCGGGGCCGAAACTGCAGGCGCGAAGCTTCGAGTGGGCCAGCCACAGGTAGTTGTAGCGTTCGGTGATGTGATCCGAGAATTCGTTGCCGATGGCGAAGCCCAGCCGATGGGGGCGGCCCTGATCATCGATGAGGTAGAGCCCGGCGAGTTCCGGCTCTTCGCCTGCATCCTCGGCAAAGGATGGCCAGGGCAGCGGCGCCTCGGGGGCCACCACGCAGTCACCATCCCCCTTGTAGAACCACTCGGGCTGGGCGCCCACCTGGCCTTCGGCGGGCTTGCCGCCCTCGACGCCGAGCCTGAACATGCGCATGGAATCGGTCAGCTGGGCGTCGTCGGTTTCGGACGAGTCGGCGTGCATGGCGCTGCGGGTATCGGCGCTGCCCAGATGGGTCAGGCCGGTGCCGGTGACCAGGCAGTGCGCGGGATCCGGATGGGTCAGCGGCGGCAGTAGCTGACCGCTCGCGACCAGATCGGCGTAGTCGAGGGTCTCGTCACCGAGGCTTGCCTTGACCGTGGTCGCCAGGCCCTTGCCCTCGGCCAGCGCACGGCGTGCCAGGGTATAGGTGTCGGCGTCGGTCAGTCGCACAAAGTCCGGTCCTTCGACCAGGGCGGCCCTGACGCTGCCCTGGTGGCGGCACTGGATGATGCGAAGGGTCTCGGGGGTGTCATGATGCATGGCGATATCCTTGCGTGACGTGGGCGCCTTGTCCCGGTTCACGGTTGGCCCCAGAGGCATCTTACGCCTCTGGGGTGGTGTATGGTCAACATACAAAGGTATGGGTTGACGTTATGGAAAGGTGGCTTTGCTGGCGTCTAGCCTGGCGCCTGGTCCCGGAGAGGGGCCGATCCGCTTCATTGCACCAGCCACATGGCCATCTCGGGCCACACCAGCAGCGCCGCGAGTACGCATAGCTGCAGGGCGATAAAGG